>NZ_AJYD02000001.1 GCF_000286835.2 Enterovibrio norvegicus FF-33
GCCGTTTTCGCCGTACTGATTGGGTGAGTATTTCCTAGTTTGGAAGCCTCTCTCCGTGTCAGTGAGGTCGGATTATAGAGACTAGGATCACATTGGCAAGGCTTTTTATTCGTTTTTATTCCGATTGAACACAATTCAACCTAAACTTTAAAAAACACAACAAATTGCAACATTAGATAGGCGTCACATTCACTTACTGGCAATAAGCTCCCAATGACCGTAATATCAACCCGACAATTGTATTTATTTTAGTCAGCATTGATTTCGATTCTTCATGCTATTCCTTCTAACCGACTTTTAAATTTAATGATTATGAGAATATCTATTAGTTTGCTAATTACAGCCGCCATTGCTCTCATTGGCGCTTTGGTCTTAAACAGTTCACAAACAGTAATAACAAGCAGCGGTTCAGCATTTGCTTTAGGTGCTATCTCTGTTGGTATTGCCCTTTCTCTTCTTTCTACCAAATCTACGGGGGACGATACATCAGAATTACCAACATCAACGAACAGCAAAACCAT
Organism: Enterovibrio norvegicus FF-33; assembly: GCF_000286835.2. Classification (GTDB taxonomy): domain Bacteria; phylum Pseudomonadota; class Gammaproteobacteria; order Enterobacterales; family Vibrionaceae; genus Enterovibrio; species Enterovibrio norvegicus_A. Next base: position 522 of record NZ_AJYD02000001.1, read on the forward strand.
CTATGTTGGTAATCTTCCTTACCGCGCTAATGAAAATGACGTCAAGGAACTGTTTGCCAAACACGGCGAAGTGTTCGCGGTACGTTTAATGAAAGATAAACGCACGGGTAAACGTCGTGGTTTTGGATTTGTCGTCATGGCTGCTGCTGATTCCCCGGAAGCCATAGAGGCGCTGAACAATGCAGAGTATGGAGATAGAACATTAAAAGTAAGAGAAGCGAACGACCCTAGAAAATCGGAGCGAGCGTGATCGCCGAGAAACCTAGTTTCGCCATTTCTTGATTTAGTGCTCTCTCATCTTTTACTGATGCACTACTAAATACCCAATGTGGGTGTTTACCTTCGAAGGAGGCCTTTAGGTCTCCTTTTTCGTTTAATAGGCAAGCCACTCGACTAGCAATCGCCAGGCCTGAGTCAACAACTACACATGTTTTCCCTAACACCGTTTCAATTTCAGGTTTCAATAATGGGAAGTGCGTACAACCCAATACCACACAGTCAACTTGACCAATAAAGGGTTCAAGTACGCTTTCCAACACCGATGTAGTTACTGCAACACCCCTTAGCTTTGCCTCTCCCATTCGCACAAGCTCTGTAGAACCAACCATAGTCACTTGGCAATCAGGTGCAAAATCTCTAACAAGCTGCTGAGTATAATCTCGCTTTACCGTGGCAGGCGTTGCCAATAAGCCAATTTTTTTACTTTTGCTCATTGCAGCTGCAGGCTTAATAGCTGGCACGACGCCTACAACAGGGACGGCAAGGCGTTCACGAAGTGGTGGAAGTACTAAAGTACTCGCTGTATTACAGGCAATAACGACGAGAGAGATCTCATGAACCGCACACAATGCAGTGATCATCCCACAAACACGATTCACCAATACATCATCAGGTAATTCGCCGTAAGGAAAAGCGGCATTGTCGAAGGCATAAATGATGTGCTGTTCAGGCATTAGCTTTGTCACTTCTTGGAAGACGGATAGACCGCCTACGCCAGAATCAAAAATCAGCACACTTTTCACTATCATTACCTTTTCTATGGTTTTCGTCGCAATGATACGTTGTGAACGCAGTCTTTTAAATCTCCGGTTCACTCAGTCGGTAAATCTGATGATGAAAACGCCCTTCCAACACCCACTTATCCACTTCCACCGCTAAAGGCCAAGAAAAGCACGGTGCATCGGTAACTAATGTATGAAACTCACCATCCTCACCACAAGGATCACAGCTCTGTGGCAACTCGCCTAACAGTTGATGCTCATAAAGACGGCCCAAAAACACCGAATCAAGCTGGGAGGTATCAACGGTCGTAATTTGCGTGATAATCCCTGTCTCGACAATCTCTTTTGCTAGCAATGTGCTCGATTGACCGAGTAACGGAAACACACACTCCCATCCTTGTGGCTCAATATAGCTTCGGCGGTACTGCTCTATGCCATTGCAGAACATATCGCCAAAAGCAACCGCGTCCAACGCTAAGCCACTATTTCGAATGCCATCTATCACCGCAGTCTCATAAACAGAATTGGGTGGAAACACCTCATCAAGTTCAATCAATACTAATGGTAAACCTACCTGGGCAGCTTGCGCCCTAACAATCTCAATGGGTGTCGCTTGAAAAGGAACTTCACCGTTTACAAACGTTGTGTACAAACCCACCACTTCATAATTGTCATCAGCGAGAAGACGGCAAAGTGTTAAGGCTGAGTCTTTTCCTGATGACCAGCTAACGATCACGCGCTTTTTCATGGTTATCCTGAATCAAAAAAGCCGCCCGTAGGCGGCTCTATTAAGCATTAATATGAGAAGTTCATATTAACGTAGAAAGCACGCTCCGGCGCAGGGTAGTCGCCTGCAGTTTCATATTCTTTATCAAAGATGTTTGAAACTTTACCGCTTAACGTAACGTCGTTGTTCACATCATATTGTGCAGTCAAATCCCAAACACTATAGCTATCAAGCATGCTGCCACCGGAATAATCAGGGCGTTCACTTTGATAGATATATTGAGTACCAATCAACACATCTCCTAGCCAGACAGAAGTGCGCCATTTGGCCACCTGTTTAGCGCGACGAGCAAGCTGTTCATCTTTACTAACATCTTTGGGGTCTTTGAGATCGAGCGAGAGCTGGTTATAGATAGGACCGACATCAAAATTAGCCATAAGCTCCACACCACGAATACGCGCTTCTTCAATGTTTTCATTACGACCATCAGGCCAATTTCCAGTGTAAACGATCAGATTATCAATCGTATTGATATAACCATTTACACTCCAACCGATATTGTAGCTCGTCCCTTCCAGCCCAATTTCAACATTCTCGGACTCTTCTGGCTTAAGAGTGATATTCCCAGCTGAGCCATATAACGAGTCAAAGCCCGGCGCTTTAAAGGCAGTGCCATAACTCGTAAACAATCGGTAATCCGGTGTGATATTCCAACCTAAAGCGACTAATCCGGTTTCATTGCCGCCAAACTGGTCGTTTTCATCATGGCGGATGCTGCCTTCCAATAATATGCTTTCAGAAACATTCCAGTTAGCTAGCGCGAAGATTCCAACATTTTGACGGGGATTGTCGATGACATCATCGACTGCAATAAAATTACCGTCCAGATACTTTTCCCACGTGGAGTCCAAACCCGCGGTCAAGGCGATGTTATCTGCTGCCTGATAGCGAGATGTAACACTGCCATAAGTCTGACGAATTTTACTGGTCAAATCAGCGTTGGTTCGTGTATACCCGTCAAAATAATCGTAATTTGACTGCTCACCCAATTCTAAGCGAAGCAAAGTATTCCACTTCCCGGCCTGATAAGCCGTATCGGCACCAATGCTACTGCTTTCAATCCGGCTATGTTTCTTGCTACCCCAACCATCATATTCAACATCATTTTGGTACCAGCGGCCGATCAGATTGGATTCCCAATTTTCAGCAGGCTGATAACTCAAGCGACCTGATATATTTTTGCTTGCAAAACCATGCTCAGTGCCTGGTTCAGCGGTGCTTGGGTGAACGTTATAGCCATCAGTTTGCTCGAAGCCACCAGCCAATTGAAGACCAATGGACTCCGTGACTTCAGTTGTTACACCCACGTTTGCTTGAGCATAGCCATTACTGCCTGCACCTATCCCAAATCGCTTTGACTCAACATCATTACGAGTAATGATGTTAATCACACCTCCGATCGCATCAGAGCCATAAACCGTCGCACCGGAACCACGAACAACTTCAATTCGCTCAACACTGTTTAAAGGCAGCATATTAAAGTCGACAGAACCCATCATGGTCCTAGGAAGGCGTACGCCATCAACCATAACCAAAACATGTTTTGAGTTGGTGCCACGAAGGAAAATTGATGCATTTTGTCCGCGGCCACCATTCTGGCCAATTTCGACACCAGGCAATGTTTTCAATGCATCGACCAAGCTTTTGGCCTGTAGCTCTTCCAAGTCAGTTCGTGTCAATACAGACATCGGTGCTAATACGGTAGATACAGGTTGTTCAAATCGAGAGGCGGTAACGACCATAGTGTCGTCGATAGAAGGGGTGTTAATTTCGGCGTGCGCAAATGCAGCCATTGGCAGCATTCCTGCTACCCAATACTTATGAGACATATCAGATCCAAAGTCGCGTGTATCTAATGATGTCAGGAAATCCTGAGACCATATTGTGATCCAGCTGATATTCGGACTTAGAGACGACCTACGATGACGACTTCCCACACCCTATCGTTAAATAGAAGCACAGTGTCTGGCTTTTTTGCCATGTCATTTTCGTTTCTCATTACCGCTGCGCGCCAGTTCCGGATTCTCACCAGATTCCCAGCTGGAAGTAAAAAGCGCGAGGATTATAGATAAGTCAGCGCGCCTTTAATACTCGGATTATGAGATCTGTCCCTAATTAGCTTGGAAAGTGCTAAGGAAAGAACATTCGGAAGTTAGTAGTTGATGCTGATGTAATCCACTTCTTCGACATCCAGCTTCATCTTGATGTACACAGTCAGTACAAAGAAAAAGTTGGCGAGCAAATTAGCAAACCGCGGCAAAGTCGGCTCAAAGGTAACTCCAGACTCATCCAAGCGATGAAGTAACCGCACGGTTTTCTTTGCCCCAGTGCGACATTGGTGCAGCGCCATCACAGCAACGGGGCCGCGTGGCAACACAAATCGCGTGACACGACCTCGGCTTTCTTCGTTGTAATAATCATAGCGTGCATGAAGCCAGTCTAAGTCTTCTTCAAAAATGCCATTTTTTCCACGAACTGAACCATTAAGGTTATAAATTTTAGGATGCAGTGTTTCTAAGTCAGCGACGACATCTTCAAACCCTTCAGGCACTTGCGCTAGCACCATGCCAATTAGGCTGCACAATTCGTCCGTGTGGATCTCATAATCACAGGTCAATGCAGACTCATAGATAAAGGGATAACAAATCTCTTTTCGATTTTTCGATTTTTGAATGCTCATGGTTCAACTCACCCTATTCTGTAAGTGCCAATCTTATCCTAACGCTTAGCTTTACGCTTCTGCTGGCGAAAAAGACAGCGAAAAGGCTGGACAATATGGTTCGTCTACTTACAATTTGCGCTCATTTTTAGTTATGCAGGTTAGGTAATATGAGCAACACCCTGATTGACACCAGTAAATATCAGGCGCAACTGGACGAGAAGATTGCACGTATGCAGTCCGCGTTTGCCGAGTTCAGCGTACCTGAGTTAGAGGTGTTCCCATCTCCAGACAAGCACTATCGTATGCGTGCTGAATTCCGTGTCTGGCATGAGGGCGATGACCTTTACTACATCATGTTCGATCAGGAAACAAAGCAGAAATACCGCGTGGATCAGTTCCCACAAGCAAGTCGTATCATCAACGATTTGATGCCTCTGCTAGTTGATGCCATTAAGCCCATTGAAAGCCTGCGTCGCAAGCTGTTCCAAGTAGATTTTCTCTCCACTATGAGTGGCGAAGTACTGGTATCGATGCTTTACCACCGTCAACTGGATGATGAGTGGGAAGCCAATGCCCGTACACTGAAGCAACGCCTGAACGATGAAGGTTTCAACCTGAACTTGATTGGCCGCGCTCGTAAGCAAAAAATCATTATTGACCGCGACTACGTGCTGGAAAAACTGACCGTAGATGGCCGTCCGCTTACTTATCAGCAAATTGAAAACAGCTTTACTCAGCCAAACGGCAAAGTGGCTGAAAAGATGCTTGAATGGGCAGTCGATTGCACCCACGAAAGTACAGGTGATCTGCTTGAGCTTTACTGCGGGAACGGTAACTTCTCACTGGCATTAGCGAATAATTTCGATCGCGTACTGGCAACCGAACTGGCGAAACCATCGGTAGAATCGGCACAATTTAACATTGCCGTGAACAATATTGAGAACGTTCAGATCATTCGCATGTCTGCGGAAGAGTTTACTGAAGCGATGGAAGGCAAACGCGAGTTTCGCCGTTTACAACAAGCCGGCGTTGACCTGAAAAGCTACAACTGCAATACCATTTTTGTCGATCCACCGCGCTCAGGTATGGATGAAGGCACTTGTCGTATGGTGCAAACATATGACCGCATTCTCTATATTTCTTGCAACCCAGAAACCCTCAAAGAGAATCTGAATATTCTGTCCAAAACGCACCGTATTTCGCGTTTCGCGTTGTTTGATCAGTTCCCTTATACCCACCACATGGAAGCAGGTGTATTGCTAGAGCGCAAATAAGCCCGAACTTAGAAATTGAAAAAGGAGCCGAAATGCTCCTTTTTCATGTCTATTTACATCGACTGTTGGCTATCCAACCGCCAATGCCCTCATCGCGTTATGCTTAGACTACTCTTTCACAGTTTCTTCTTTCTTGCCCATCGCGAGCCAACCCATTTTTTGGGCAACCCAAAACACAAGCAACATGGTCACGATGATAGAGAAGAAATTACCGCCAAGCTCAGGGATCTGCATACGCACAAACGCTGAGTAACCAAACGCCCCTACCAAGAAACAGGCGAACGCGATCAGTGGTGTGCCTTCGGTAAGCGGCTGGTTAACATGTTGTTGGTAGAAGCAATATACCGACAGCACGAAAGCAATAACCGGGAAAATAGAGAATGCGACGCTATCGATGAAAAGCGTCGCGAGAGTCGCACTGCCGCACAAACCTGCGAGCACTGCGAGTAAAAGGAATTTACGCTCTGATTGATGGTTCTGTTCCATAATTCTTACCTGCCTGAAGACAACTTATCCTTGAGAGCATTGCGTTCACGTTCTTTGCGATACCAATACGCGCCTTTCGAAAGCATGCGAAGCTGAGTAACCAGACGTTCCGCGAGTTCAGCACGCGCACGTTTGTCCAAATCCAGCGCCTCGGCACCAGAACTGAACACTAAAGTGACGCATGCCTCTGCTTGATTATAGGCTTCTTCACGCGTTAACCCGGCAGTTGCTTCGAAATATTCTGTCAACTCGGCGACAAAATGTTGGATCTCGCGCGCGACAGCAGCACGAAATGCAGCCGACGTACCCGAACGTTCACGCAATAGCAGCCTAAGCACGTTAGGGCTACTTTCGATAAATTCCATAAAGGTTTCCACGGACGTTCTCACTACACTGCCTTCCGTGGCAATACGCTGGCGAGCTTGGCGCATCAATTGACGCAGCAGCAAGCCTCCTTCGTCTACCATGGTCAGGCCAAGTTCATCCATATCCTTGAAATGGCGATAAAACGAGGTTGGCGCTATGCCGGCCTCGCGAGCCACTTCGCGTAAACTGAGGTTGGAAAAGCTACGGTCTGCGCTGAGCTGACTAAAAGCGGCATCGATCAACGTTCGCCGTGTTTTTTCTTTCTGTTGTGCTCTTATTCCCATCGCCCGTGTTTACCTCATGAAATCTAACAGCAAACTATACTCGCTTTTTTTCATCAGTTCAGTGTCTGTGAGTAGCACTTTTTGTAATCCTGAGTTGGATCACCGACTGGATGGTTCATTTTTACGCGTAATGGTCAAACGACCTAACTGTCTCAGCCTCTTTATTACACATACACAAGGCTCGATACTTACAAATTTGAGCTATATCGTTCACTTATTCCTCGCTCTAAAATCTGCTCCGTATCCTCTGATGTCTGTTCAGCGAAAAATAAGGTCTGCCCTATGAAATACGTCCATATTGCCGTCGGCTTGCTGCTCACGACTTACTCTTCCATGAGTAGCGCACAACTTGCACCTGAGGCAGGAATCAGCGGTAACTTTTCTGTGTTGACAGCCATGTCATCCACCAATTCAAACTTATCTACCACGGTGGATGCCTATTCACCGAATGGCGAACAAAAACGCGATGAAGAGTTCATCGGCGCCGCGCTCGGAAATATCACCTATACCTTTGGCGAAGAATTGGATCAGCAAATTTTTATCGGCACATCACGTGAAGATATTGCAACTGGTCTCATCGCATTGGAAATGGGCTACCGCTATCTAACTGATGCAGGCACACAGGTCAGCTTGGCATTTTTACCTACGGTTTTGACAGACGAGGTTTGGCAAGACCCATATAATTTCGACACTTCTCGCGCAAAAACAGATAGAACAGGCAATGCATACCTACTGTCGTTCTCCCATATCAATGGCTCGCCTTATTCTGTTGATATCGGTTTTGCGAATGTCAAAATAGACGAGGAAAAGTCTGGGCAAACCCATCTCGAAGAATCACAACAAAAACTCATGAATCGCAATGCACACAGCTATTTTGGCAAACTGAGTTATCAAGAGATGCTGACGGCGTCCAGTGGGTACAGTGTTTCACTACGCTACCTTCACCATGATACCGAAGGCGACGCTATGGCGTATGATCACCTCAGTGCCGAGGGGACTTGGTTCAAGTTCCTCAACCGACATAGATTTGCTGCGACGCTCACAACGGGTTTGTCAAAATACGAGATAGACAATCCCATTTTTGAAGAACAGCGATCTGACGCTCAATACTCTGCATTTGGTGCTTACGAGTTCGCTTCCTTGTTTGGATTCGAGGATTTATCGTTCGTGTCCTTGGTCAGCTACAACAATCATCGTTCGAACATCGACTTTTATTCTTTTGACGAATATTTCTTCTCCGCAGGTTTCAACATCCCTTTTTGATAGCGTTTCAACTGGCATCTCCTTTGTTGACCGGTTTTTCATTAAAGTTGCGTGATCACCTACGCTGAAAAGGGGTGAGTGTGTTCTCGTTGTGCACTGCGGACGTTACACTTACCTTGCAGTCCTTAACATAATGAAAACAAAAGGTCATACGGATATGAGTAAAGCGACCCCTACATCGTCCAATCATTTTGATGTGATCGTGATCGGCAGTGGGCCCGGCGGCGAAGGTGCGGCCATGGGTTTAACCAAAGCAGGATTACGTGTTGCCGTCGTTGAAAAAGAAAGCACGGTTGGTGGAGGCTGTACTCACTGGGGTACTATTCCATCAAAGGCACTGAGGCATACTGTCAGCCGTATTATTGAATTCAATCAAAGCCCGATTTATACCGGTGACAACCACCACGTCCACAGTACGTTTTCCGCCATTCTAGGCCATGCACAATCAGTGATTGGTAAACAAACCCGCATGCGTCAGGGGTTTTACGACCGTAACCTCTGTACCATTTTGCACGGCACTGCGCGCTTTAGCAGCTCTCATGGGCTGGAAGTCACCACCGCCGATGGCACTATCGATAAATACACCGCTGACAAGTTTGTGATTGCCACAGGCTCGCGCCCTTATCGCCCTAAAGATGTCGATTTCACACATTCTCGAGTGTATGACAGCGACTCGATTCTTTCGTTACAACACGACCCACGCCACGTCATCATTTACGGAGCGGGTGTTATCGGTAGTGAGTATGCCTCGATTTTTCGTGGCCTCGGTATCAAGGTTGATCTCATCAATACCCGCGATCGCCTGCTTTCCTTCCTCGACAATGAAATGTCAGACTCCTTGTCTTACCATTTCTGGAATAGCGGCGTACTCATTCGCAATGACGAGACGTACGAAAAAATTGAAGGCACCAAAGAAGGTGTGATCCTGCACTTACAGTCCGGCAAAAAGATGAAAGCCGATTGTTTATTGTTTGCTAACGGCAGAACCGGCAACACCGATTCACTCAACCTCAAAGCCGTCGGGCTAAAAGGCGACTCTCGTGGACAGCTCAGCGTCAACGATAACTACGGCACTGAGATTGAACACGTTTATGCAGTCGGTGATGTGATTGGCTTCCCTAGCCTTGCCAGTGCTGCCTATGATCAGGGCCGTATTGTTGCTCAAGCCATTGTTGAAGGTCAGGCGAAAGGTAGACTGATTGACCATATCCCAACTGGCATTTATACCATTCCAGAAATAAGCTCTGTCGGCAAAACCGAGCAAGAGCTGACTGCCGCCAAAGTGCCTTATGAGGTGGGCCGCGCCCAGTTCAAGCACCTTGCCCGAGCGCAAATTGCAGGTATGGATGTGGGCAGTTTAAAGATCTTGTTCCATCGCGAAACCAAAGAGATCTTAGGCATTCACTGTTTTGGTGAACGGGCGGCTGAAATCATCCACATTGGTCAGGCAATTTTTGAGCAAAAAGGTGAAGGGAATACGCTGGATTACTTTATCAATACCACGTTTAATTACCCTACGATGGCGGAAGCCTATCGCGTTGCGGCACTGAACGGGCTGAATCGATTGTTTTAACGAATTTCACTGTTCGAAAACTAAAAAACGGAGCACTCGCTCCGTTTTTTGCGTTTGACGCTTAACCACTTAGCTAGTCTTCGAGACGAACAATGTCTCTCCATGGTAGCTCGGTATCACCCAGAACAATAAAATTAGGATTTTCCAGCGATTCGCGTTCGTTGTAAGAAAGCGGGGATAACGTGGTATCCAAAATGCGACCGCCAGATTCCTCAACAATGCACTGGGTTGCGGCAGTGTCCCACTCACCGGTCGGGCCAAGACGCAAATAACAATCCACCGCACCTTCTGCCACCAAGCACGACTTCAATGCCGCAGAACCAAGCGGCACCAAGTTGTAGTTCAGGCTCGGCGCCAAACGTTCAGTGATCGCTTTGATATCCTGACGTCGGCTGATAGCAATGGACAGAGATGTTACACCGCCATCATGTTTCATGATTGATAGGCGAACTTTTTCACCATCAGGCATCACTTTCCAAGCACCATGACCTTTCGCTGCGTAATAAGATACGCCGGATACTGGGCCATAAACCACACCCATCACTGGCTGATTATCTTCCACCAGCGCGATGATAGTGGCGAAATCCCCGCTACCTGCGATAAATTCTTGCGTGCCATCTAGAGGGTCAACCAGCCAATAGCGCGTCCAGTTTTCACGCTCTTTCAGCGGAACGGCGGTATCTTCTTCTGACAACACTGGAATGTCTGGTGTCAGCGCTTTCAATCGCTCTGTCACCAGTTTATGCGCAGCAAGATCAGCGCTGGTCACTGGTGTGTCATCACTTTTGATGTTCTGTTCAAAATCGCCACGCTGGTAAATATCCAGGATCACTTGTCCTGACTCGCGAGCAATCTCTATCACCGGTTGCAATAGCTGCGACAGCTCCATGTACCACTCCTCTTGGGCTCTCACATTACGACTTAGTTTCACAGGCAATGGTCACTATCACCTAACTGTCATCACGACACTTAACGACTGTTAAGCTGTCTTAATGCCAATAACAAGGCAGTAATACTGCGGGCTTCCCCAAAATCAATGTGATCTAATAATTCTTCCGCCTGAGCGACGGGCCAACGAACCAATTCCAACGGCTCGGGTTCATCGCCCTCGAGCTTCTCTGGATAAAGGTCCTGTGCCATCAACAGTGTCATTTTGCTGGAAAAATACGACGGTGCGAGCACCACTTCTTTCAGCGGAATTAACTGATTAGCACCAAAGCCAATTTCTTCTTTTAACTCTCGGTTTGCAGCTTCTAAGGCCGTTTCACCGGGATCAATCAGTCCCTTTGGAAAGCCTAGCTCATAACATTCTGTTCCGGCAGCATATTCTCTTACCAACAACAGGTCGCCACTTTCCGTGACAGGCACAATCATCACTGCATTGCGACCACTTGGTTTCATGCGCTCATAAGTGCGCTCGACACCATTACTAAAGCGCAAATCGAGTGCTTCTATCTGAAACAAGCGTGATTTAGCGACCACTTTGGCATCGAGTATTTCCGGAGCTTTTGTCTTTTGCATCATCATTTCTCCTGCAAAAGGCCTAGCCGTTGAAACTCAATCGGTAGCGCCCTTCACTGTCTGGTGCACCTAACCAGCCTAACTGACTTTTCATGCCTGCAGGCAACCCATCGCCTGGAATAAACCAACCGCTAACGCTATATTGCTGATCCGGCGATAACGACAAGCTAAACTCTGTCTGGATAGCCTCAGAATCACTGTCTCCATTAACCAGTACACTTCCTGCATCACACGACAGATTCGCCATCACCAGCCCTGGGTCAACAGCCCCCATCGGAGACATCACATTACCTTGCGACCATGCAAGCGTGCCGTCAAGGACATCGCAAAAAGGTTGCTGCAATTGATAATCGCGTAAGGTGAGATCAAACTGACCCGTGAGACTAACGGGCAATGGGTAAGGAATAAACGATTGGACAAAATGGGCAGGCATAGAAAACAGCAAGTCACTCGCGTAAGCACCACCCAGACCATAACCCACATTACCGCGAGCCGAAAAGCCAGGCACACCGGAAAGGCGAACCGCAAGATCAGCATTACCCATCAATAATTTTAGTGCGTTGAACTGCCAGTTAATGGCGCCGAGAGGCTGCCCTTGCCAACGAAAGTTGGCGGCTTTTCCATTCCAAACCGTCCCTGTCACACCATCAATGTCTAAGCCATCAACGGGTGGCACATAACGAAAAACGAGGCTTGCTGGAACGTGCACTACAACACTGGTCAACAACACCAACAAAAACAAAACACTCATTAATATCGTGCGTTTCATCTTACCCCCGTCCTAATTGCAGACGTTTTACTTCAACGAGACCCTGCGTATCAGTTTTACCGACATCGATGAACTTCACTTGTACACCATGACTCACCGACAGAAAGTCGAGCCAGCTTAACAAGGTGTTAAATGGCATAGGCTTCAACCAAACTTGAATTTCTTCTTGTTGCGGCTGAATACGCACAATTTCAAGACTGTAACGTTTAACGCTGCTGGTGACCGACTGATTCAGCGGTAACGCACTCACTTGTCCACGGTTGCCAGTAGCCGCACGTAAAGATTCGATTTCAGCGGCTTTACTGTTGACCCAAGTAAGTAGATTTTTTTCACTATTCAGACGCTGCTGTGCTTGTACTGCCCGCTCTTGCAGAGGACTCACAAAACCCCAATACAAGCCACCAATGAGCAAAACCGCAATAGCAAAACCGAGCAGGCGTTGTTCACGCTTAGACAGTCCTTGCCAATAAGCCAATATCGCTTTCATTTATGGCTCCTTTCGCAAAACAAATGCGCCAGTAACACTTTGCTGATCACGACTCAATTGCCCCAATTCAGTGCTGTATTTGGTCGACAACGTTTCACGTAATTTTTCAAAATCACCGAAATCTTTGCCTCTCGCATTCAGGCGTAATTCGCCTCGATCAAAATCAAACCGAACCGCGTCAAGTTGAATATCTTTCGCTCCATCGAGTAATGGCCCTAAGTCAGCCAGCCAAATCATCACGCCGCTCCCCGCACCGGCACCCGATAAGCGTCCGACCTCGCTTTCCAGCAATCTACGCATATAACTGGTGGTTGGAATACGTTGGTTTTGCGGTAATAACGCACGCACTTTGGCTTCACTTTGAGCGCGATATTGCTCGGCTTGTGCTTCCATTTGATAGATAGCGGCCACTTTTTCTGCCCCTAGCACTGATAACAACAATCCCGCGGCTATCGCCACGCTGCGCCAAGGTTTGAGGTGTTTATAAAGTTGGTTATGAGGTTTGTAACGACCCAGCAGTAAGTTGTAACGGCTTTGCATTGCTCCTTGAGCAAGCAACAGCATCACCAGCTCGGTGGGTTCGCTATGCCAGTTGTCTGCTGCATCTTCTGGTAAATCAGAGTAGCTCACCACGGACTTCATCGGTTCATCAGCGTCGCTTTGATCATGCAGGCTGCGTAACCACACTGGCAGCCATAAAGTTTCAGCGGCACCACCATTGGTTTCATCAACACGCACAAGCCAACGGTCGTTAAGCGTAGCGGCGCTGTAGGCATCGTCGTTAAGCGGCAAGCATAAGCAATCAGGGATCAAGCGACGAATCACAAGCCCTGCTTCTGCCAACTCATCAAGCCATCTCTGCATAATGACCTTTTCAACCACGGCGACCTGCGCCTGCTCTACGGTTTTACTCAGCAAAGTGACATGTACCTGGTCTACATCTTGAGCCACATCGTCTTCAAGCAGGAACGGCAATACGTTTTCAAGCTGGCGCGCACTCCCTGATGGGATTGTCACTGTGGTTAGCAAGACAGCCGCACTGTCTGCCAATGCCACAACATCGCGATCGACGGCATAGTCTGTCAGTTGTGACAAACTGTCTGCTTCGCCCGACGCAATCACTTCCTGTTGGCTCGTTGACCATACCAACCAAGGTATGGGTTCCTGCGGTTCGCAGTTAAGCCGGATTGTCAGGATCTCGCTCACTCATTCCTCCAAAGCGGCGACGAACAACTGTCACCGTGCCATTATCATCCCTTTGTAACAGCGCACGTAATCTCAGTGATGTGCTGTCGAGGGTAATTTCTGTGTCTAACTCAAAAAAGCGGCTGCGCACATCGAAATACTTCTGTCGTTCTTCTCTGTCTTCTTCGCCGATCCCCGATAAAACAGGCTCTGCAATGAAACTGGCGACGTCTTTCCAGCCATCAACGGCGTTTCGCTCGTTGATCAATTGTTTTGCTTGCTCATCCGTTAAATTAGGATGGAACAATGCGGTGAGAATAGGTGCATCCTCTTCCGTTAATGTGTTGACGTTAATCACCAACTTACTGTTCGGTAACGCACACAAAAGCGGGCTCACTTTTTCATATATCTCTCGACTGACGCCGTTGACGGCTCGCCATTCCGAAATATCAGCCATGAAGCCATTAGGGGCTACATGCGCTATCGAACGTGCTTCATATTCACTGTCTTCAACCCCCAACGGTGACTGCACATTGGTGTTGGTATCAATATATTCCCACGTGGCAGCAGCAGCAGTTTCTGCTTCAAAGCTATCAACCTCTTGTGATTCGATCAGCTGTTGAAGCGCTATCACCATCTCAGGGTTGGTGCCATTTTCTGTCGGTTTAATATCACGCAAGCCATTAACGTTAAAGCATGCTTGGCGGTCATATACGTTGCCCGTTGCTTGCCCGCCATCAAGGGGATACACCTGATCGCGTACCGCCCAAGGCTGACTTAAGGTGACGGTATCATCGTCACCAAAACTTTCTTCAAGCCCATATCGAGCTAACGATTCGACAGACTGTGCATACCAATATGCTTGCTGGTAACGAATCTGGCTTTCTGCACGATCAAAATTCACAAACATGCGATTCGCCATATTTGCAGCAACCGTAGTCATCAAGGCCATGATCAATAGCACCACCAGCAATGCCACTCCACGCTGTGATCTGCGCCCTGCGCTTTTCATCATCATGGCGTTCCACCTGCGACAGGTGCTGGTAACGTTTGCCCTGACAACACATAAATTCGCACCAGCTCACCATAGCGATCGGTATCGAGTGTCACGCGAATGGCTTTAGGCATCTCAAGTGGGCTATCCCAACTTTCTTGCCAACTCTCGCTACCAAGCACGGCAAAGCTGATGTCTTTCACACCTTCCATGACGGGCATGATTGCGGGCTCTACCGACGAACTGTCATCGGGATACATCCAGCGAATACGCTCCAAAGTATTATCCTGAATGCGATAACCCACCTTCACTACCTCACCACGAGGAAACAGGGCTTGTGGGTTTATCCAGCCACCTCGAACAAATCGAATACCCTGTGATTCAGAATCGAGCAGGTCATCACTAAATTCGAGCAAGGCCTCTTGCGCTTCATCACCGCCGTTTCGATACTGCCTCGCCATCATCTGACGAAAGTCGCTGTCCATGATAAGCAGTGTGCGTTGCAATGTTTTTAGCGCGTTACCCACTTCTTCCGTCTGCTTATCACTGGTAATGACATTACTGAAAATCTGGTTTGCAGACATGCTCAAGGTCGCGAATATCATTAGCGCCAACAAGACTTCAATCAGCGTAAAGCCGCGCGCGTGACGTTTAATTGGCGGGCACATAGGTTCTCACCGAGACAAGCGAGCCGCGCTTACTTTCGTCTTGCCATACAATTACGTCGACGGCTCGCAGCGTGTTGCCTGCGGTCGTGGTCGGCTTGATGGTCCAATGCCAAGTGCGTCCTGCCATCTCTGAGCTGCCATTTTTTTCTGACGACGGTACTTTGCCTTCCAACACAAACAAGGCTAATTGGTTGTCAGCCACCATGGACGCGAAAGTTTTCTCTTCCAACACACCCAATGTATTCACATGCTGTCCAGTCGCGTTAAGTACCGCCAACGCAGCAACGGCAAAAACTGCCATGGCTACCATCACTTCAATCAGGGTAAAGCCGCGATGCGTTCTCACTCTTTACCCTCATTCAGCGCTTTGATCTCAAATGTTGCCACATCGTTGCCTGTCACTTGCCAAAGGCGCTTTTTGTTAGCCAAAAAAGTCAGCGTGAAGGGAATGATTTCTCCGTTACCCATCAGCACCACTTGCGGGGGTTTAGGTTTATCTTCTTCTTCAGCAAACATCTCTTCATCAAAGAGCTTTGTTCGATCGAACAGTCGATCTTCTTCGGCAACAAAACCGGTCACTTGCAAATCAAGCTCAATGCCCTCTGGCATGGTCACTTCTGTTGCTGTGCGTCCTTCTTCAGCTGCGACCCAATCTTGACGCGTTAAGCGAAGCAATTCATATCGATCGTCATTGACACGAAGACCAAAGGTTTGCCCTGTAAGCAACGTCTGCTCAGACCACAATTGCACCAATTGATAGAACCGCTGAGCTTCATCTTTGGCTTCATCACTTTGGTTCTGGGGCAGATTGGGCACCACTATCACTGCGCTAATGGCCAACAGCACCACCACAAGCAGCACTTCCAGCAATGTAAACCCGGATGGGCGCCCTCTCTTCATCGCTTAATTAATCTCAAGCATATTCCAGTTACCAATATCCTGATTCACACCTTCGCCGCCTTCTTGGTTATCAGCACCTAAGGTGAAGATATCAGTGGTACCGTGCTCACCTGGATTCAGGTATTGGTAATCGTTGCCCCAAGGGTCTTGCGGCAAACGTTTGATGTAACCATCTTGACGGTAGTTACGTGGCTCTGGTGATGAGCTAGGCTTACTCACCAATGCATCTAAACCTTGGTCTGTGGTTGGGTAAACACTGTTATCCAATCGGTACATATCCAACGCGCCTTCTAGCGAGCTGATATCTGTGACAGCTTTTTGCTGATCCGCTTTGTCTTTGTTACCCAACAGGTTTGGGACAACCAAACTTGCCAACACACCCAAAATAACGATGACGACCATGATTTCCAGCAGGGTGAAGCCCTGTTGACGTCGTTGCATGTTCTCTCTCCTGAAAAATTGCTGCTTGGCAGCATACGTTGAAATCAAACGCCCACAATATTGTTGAGCTGAATAATAGGCATTAATGTTGCCACGACAATGAAAAGTACGATGCCTGCCATGGCTATAATCAACATCGGACCAAAGATACCCAGCGCAATGTTCACTTGGGACTCAAAGTCCCTGTCCTGATTGTCTGCTGCTCGCGTCAGCATTTGTTCGAGTTCACCGCTTCGTTCACCACTGGCAATCATGTGCAGCATCATGGGTGGAAACAGCTTAGCTTTCTCCAGCGACACTCGAAGACTTGAACCCTCACGAACGCGATCAGACGCTTCCAACACTTTGGCTTTCACCCAAGTATTGGTCATGACATCCGCAGCCACTTTCATGCCGTCAAGGAGCGGGATAGCACTGGAAGTACAAATCGATAATGTGCGAGCAAAGCGCGATGTATTCAGCCCTCGAGCAACACGCCCAATCACGGGCATGCTCAGGATATTCCTATCCCAGGCTAACTTGCGGTTTTTATTGCGTAATAAGGTTTTAGTTAGCGTAACGGCAGCCACAAACAACACCAGTACCAACCAACCCCATTGCGTGACAAAATCACTGGCGGCGAGCAAAACTTGAGTGATCCCCGGTAATTCCGAACCGGTTCTCAAAAATTGTCCCACGATGTCTGGTACCACGGTCGCCAGCAAAAACGCCACGATCGCGATTGCTGCAACGGTCAGTACAATGGGATAAACCATGGCTTGAATAAGCTTGTTTTTAACCTGCTGTCGGTTCTCGACATAATCCGCCAATCGCTCTAACACTGGCCCCAGATGTCCCGATTTTTCTCCCGCCGCCACCATGGCGCGAAAGAGTTGGTCAAACACATGCGGATAGTCACCAAGGCTATCCGACAAGGTATAGCCCTCAACCACTCGCGCACGAACGCCCGTGAGCATGTTTTTAAGGCGCTGCTTTTCGGTTTGTTCAGCAACGGCCTTAATACACTCTTCTAACGGCATTGATGCCTGTACCAAGGTCGCAAGTTGACGGGTGATCAGCGCCAGTTCATTGGTGCTGATCCCACGTTGAAATCCACTCGAGGATTTGGTTTGATTTTGCTGCTCTTTTTCATGAGTTTGCGCCACTTCCATTGGCACTAAGGATTTTTCACGAAGCAATTGGCGAGCTAACCTCGCCGTGTCGGCTTCAATGACGCCTTTTACTGTTCGACCTTTGGCGTTTAACGCTTTGTATTCAAACGCTGCCATTACCCCTCCCGCGTTACACGCAAGACTTCTTCCAGCGTGGTTTGGCCCTTACGTACTTTCATCAGACCATCAGCACGGATACTTGGGGTTGATTGACGAACATAGCGCTCAATGGCCTGCTCGCCCGCTTCGTTATGAATGAATTCCTGCACTTGAGTATCCACAACAAGCAGCTCATGAATACCGGTTCGCCCTCGATACCCTTTGTTGTTACACGCTTTACAGCCCTTAGCACGATAAAGGGTCAAAGGCTCACTCTCTGGTAATTCAAACCACGCTTTGCTTTGTGCGTCGGCCTCATAGGCTTCTTTACAATCTGGGCACAAGGTGCGCACCAGACGCTGAGCCAATACGCCCAATAACGAAGAAGATACGAGGAACGGTTCGATACCCATATCACGCAAACGCGTCACAGCCCCTACCGCAGTATTGGTGTGAAGTGTAGACATCACCAAGTGACCCGTTAAGGATGCCTGAACAGCAATTTGCGCCGTTTCAAGGTCACGAATTTCACCGACCATCACCACATCGGGATCCTGACGCAAAATGGCGCGCAACCCGCGAGCAAAAGTCATGTCGACCTTGGTATTAACCTGCGTTTGTCCAATCCCGTTGATATCAAATTCAATCGGGTCTTCCACCGTCAGAATGTTGCGCTCGGCGCTATTAAGCTCAGTCAAACCGGCATACAAGGTGGTGGACTTACCCGACCCCGTAGGACCAGTGACCAACAAAATACCGTGAGGGCGCTTGATAAGGACTTGGAAACTGTCTTGAACGGATCGAGTCATGCCCAAGCTTTCAAGATCGAGTTGGGTGGCGTTTTTGTCAAGAAGACGCAGCACCACACGCTCGCCATGGGATGACGGCATGGTTGATACACGTACATCAACCGCTCGTCCGCCGATGCGTAATGAGATACGACCATCTTGTGGTACGCGTTTTTCTGCGATATCGAGACGAGCCATCACCTTGATACGAGAAACCAGAAGCGGCGCCAATTTGCGGCTAGGGCTTAGTACTTCTCGTAACACGCCATCAACACGGAATCGGATCGATAAGCTTTTCTCAAAGGTTTCAATGTGGATATCAGACGCCGTTTCTTTGATCGCCTCACCAAGCATGGCATTGATTAGCTTGATGATTGGCGCGTCATCTTCCGATTCGAGCAAATCTTCGCTTTGTGGTAACTCTTCAGCCAACGCAAAGAAATCATCGCTGTCAGCGCCAATATCTTCCATCAATTGCTGTGCTTCTGATGAATCTCGTTGATAAAGCTGCGTCATTTTTGGATCAAAATCTTCGCTGCGAAGTTGTATTGGCGTGAAGCTATGTCCCAATACTCGACGCACTTCCATCAATATTGCAGGCTTTGGCTGATCACGGTAATACAGCAACCAGCCATGATCGGTACGCTCAACCACGACACCATGGCGCTTGGCGAAACCAAACGGCAAACGCGTCGCGGCCGTCACGACCGCAGGATCCATGTCATCGCCTATGATGCCTGCATCCATTTCCAGAGACTGCATATCCATAGCGACTACCTCAGCTCAGCCATGATGGCACGCACTTCTGCAGGCATGGTGAGGTCGACACCGTACTCAGGCAGCACGGGTTTTTTCACACCAGGCAACAGCTTCACTTCTTCCTGAGAGCGGTAAATCTGCTCTGCACGGATGTAGTTATATTTACGCTGTGAAATACCGTCAGCGGTCAATCCAGAGCGGATAATGGTTGGCTTGATAAATAACATCAGGTTACGTTTTGTTTTGCCTGATGATGTTGATTTAAACAAGTGGCCAAGAAACGGAATGTCACCCAGAATCGGGACTTTCTGCTCGCTTTCATTGGTCTGTTCATCAATCAAGCCACTCAGCACAATCATTTGCTTATCCGCAGCAAGCACGGACGTGTTGAGCTGACGTTTGCCAAAGCGAATATCAACCGCCCCACTTGCGCCCAATACGTTTGAAATTTCCTGCTCAATAGTAAGCTGAACCGAATCACCTTCGTTAATTTGTGGCGTGATTTTCAGCTTGATACCCACATCTTTACGTTCAACGGTTTGGAATGGGTTGTCGTTGCTTGACCCCGTCGTAGAACCCGTGACCACCGGCACTTCTTCACCCACGATGAATGACGCTTCTTCGTTATCCAGCACCATCAAACTTGGTGAAGACAAAATATTAGAATCACTGTTAGAAGACACCGCAGTGACCAACGCTGTCCAGTCACCAAATACAATACCTGCAGCCAGACCACTCACGCCGCCTAACACTTCTGCAATCGCAGTCGGGTCGCCAGATTCCGTGATAGGTACTTGCACCAAGTTATTATTGTTATCGAAGCGTGACTCCGTTGTGGTTGTATCTTTGGCTTCTTCTTGCGCAGCGAGGTAATTGGTTACAGGTACACCGGTATTACCAAATTGAATACCACCACCTTCGAGAGAGCCCCATTGCACGCCGAGGTTTGCACCGTCACTTTCAGAGATTTCCACAATCATGGCTTCAATCAAGACTTGTGCACGACGAATATCCAGCTGCGAGATCACACTTTCTAAAGCACGCATGATGTCAGGTGGCGCAGTAATCACCAACGAGTTGGTGCCTTTGTGGGAAGAGATTTTCACATCACTGGCAGCAGGACCAGGTTGGCGTTGCCCACCTTGTTTTTCAGCGATTAGGTTTTCAGACACACCTTGCAAGACATCCACGACATCTTCGGCTTTTGCGTAGCGAAGGTAAATCACGCGGTTGTTGCCTACGGTTGCCATTTCACGGTCAAGCTGGGAGATCAGCCTGCGAATACGCTCTCGCACTTGTGGCTCACCAGAAATCAACACAGAGTTTGTACGCTCATCGGCAACAAAACTTGGCTGAAGCAATGCAGGCGTGTTTTTACCATCACCTTGCTTATTCAAGCTTTCAACAATACGAACCATTTCCGACGCCGATGCAAATTCAAGGTGCACCACATCCACTTCTTTATTGCCGGCTTGGTCAACGCGCTGAATGATGTCCGCCAAACGGTTAACTACTGCAGCACGACCCGTGATCATGATGACATTGGCGGGATCATAGTGAACCACGTTGCCCGCACCCGCGTTATCAATCAACTGACGCAACAGCGGAGACAATTCACGCACCGAGACATTTTTAACCGACACAACGCGTGTGACGACGGCATCGCCTTGAACCTTGTCACCATCACCCACGACAGGGATTGCTGATTGCTTGGCGTCTTTATCGCGAATGACTTTCAGTACGCCGTTTTCCATTTCAACGACGGCAAAACCATATACGGAAAGCACGTTGAGGAAAAACTGGTAGTACTGATCTTCATTGAGCACATCGTAACTGCGCACATTCACTTTGCCGCGTACTGCAGGGTCAACGATGATAGTCTTTTCGAGGTTGCGTCCGACAATCTCGATAAACTCTTGAATATCTGTCCCTTTAAAACTGGCACTGAATTCAGCAGCCCAAGCGCCCATGCTCTGCATGGCAAGTACGCCGGCAACCAGCCAGATTTTACCTTTCTTCCACGTCTTCACAGTGTTCTCCGTTTCGGTCCTACTTAAAGACCAATATAAATTTCGTGCAACTGACCGTCTCGTTGAACGGTAAGGCTGATCTCGGATGCATCAGACAAGCTTTGCCAGATGCGATTCATTTCTGCAGGATCGGTTAAATCAGCGCCATTGATACCCACGGCGACATCACCCGACTGTAAGCCTGCTTCTTTAAATAAACGACTGTCGCTACCTGGCCCTAAGCGATACCCAATCAAGCCACCTTCGCCCTGCTCTTGCGACAAGGTGATGTATTTCAATAGCGATTGAGGGTTATTCATGATTTCCGCTTTGATGTTGGTAAGATCGGGGGCCCCTTTATTGACTGGGGTACGAGAAGCAGCGGGAGGTGTTTTTCTGACGGGTTTTTGCCCCGTCGTACTGTAGTCGATACCTGCGAGCATTAAGGCTTCATCGTTACCGTTATTTCTCAAGATAACGCGATCGTTAAGCACCTGACGCAAGATAACGCGCGTGCCTTCAATCGCTTCACCAACACCATACGTTTTCTGCGCACCACGATTAGCAATAACGGCTAATCCGCGCTCGGGCTCAGAGCTTGCGACCAAACCCACCAAGGTAAGATTTAAACGGGTACGAGGGGCATCAACAACAGGTTCAGGTTTTCTCTCAACGGGGGCTCTTTTTTCGCTAAAGCGTCCAAAAAAGTGACGATTGGCGAGTTGATCCAGTTGGTAGGCGGGTAATTGTTGCCCAGACTGCGCGATCACTGCCGCTGTCGAAGAAACATCAACCAAAGGCGGTGTGACCCAGAGCCACACCAAGCGGCCCAGCGTCCAGGCAAGTGCCAAAAGCAGTAGACGCGTTGTCCATTTTGCTGCTTTAGCGGGAAATTCTTTCCCAAGTTGTGGTTGCGCCCAATCCATTAGACGTTGTATCCCAAAATTCGCAGACATGCTCTTCCTGTCGTATTACATCGCATTCCATTGGCAACCAGCAGAATGCCGTTTTTAGCGCCTAGGTGCAGGAATTATTAAATTGACTGTTCAATTTACCTTTTTTCATCGCCCTTGCCGATAAGTGAGAACCTATTTTTGTCTGAATGATTCCATTGCGGCTTGAAAGTTAGACGCTTGGTCACCATATAAGAGCCATAATTGTGATGCTGATCAGATTACCTGATTATGGTAAGTTTAGCCGCTGATACGTAAAGGAGTGTTTAGTGGGTTCCAAACACGACAATATCAACCAAATTTTGCAGGTAAGACTGGATAAATGGTTGTGGGCCGCGCGGTTTTATAAAACCCGAACTATCGCTCGTAATATGATCGACGGGGGTAAAGTGCACTATAACGGCCAGCGCTCGAAACCCAGCAAAGTGGTAGAAGTCGGGGCGGAAATCAAACTTAGACTCGGCCTTGAAGAAAAAGTCGTGACGATTATACAAATCAGTGAACATCGTCGTGGCGCGCCCGAGGCTCAAACCCTTTACCGCGAAACCGATGACAGTGTGACACGAAGAGAACAGCGCAGTATGGAGCGTAAACTCAACGCACACAACCCAAGTCCCGAGCGTCGCCCTGATAAAAAGCAGCGACGCGATATTATCAAATTTAGAAACAGTAACGATTAACGCCGGAGAAGTTATCCCATGGCACAAGATAGTCTGCACCGTTACTTGTTCGATGGCGTTTCAGTGCGCGGCGAACTAGTACAACTTTCTGATACCTATCAACAACTGACGAGCGGCAAAGAATACCCAGCCCCTGTTAAGAAAATGCTGGGTGAGCTGCTGGTTGCGACCAGCCTACTCACCGCAACGCTAAAGTTCGAAGGCAGCATCACCGTACAGATCCAAGGTGACGGCCCCGTTTCTTTACTCGTCATTAACGGCAACCACGATCAAGTGATGCGCGGCACTGCCCGTTGGCAAGACGAGCTGCCAGAATCGGCATCTCTTCATGATCTGGTCGGTAAAGGCCAAATGGTCATTACCATCGAACCTGAAAAAGGTGAGCGCTACCAAGGCATCGTAGGCCTAGAAGGTGAAACTCTCGAAGCTTGTCTGGAAGACTACTTTGCCCGTTCAGAGCAATTGAAGACCCGCCTATGGCTTCGTACTGGCGAGTTTGAAGGAAGCGCAAAAGCAGCCGGTATGTTGCTTCAGGTTCTTCCTGGCGATGAAAATAAAGAAGACGACTTCGATCATTTGGCACAATTGACAGACACGGTGAAAAACGAGGAGCTGTTCAGTTTGGACGCGCAAGACGTTTTATATCGCCTTTACCATCAAGAAAACGTCAATGTCTACGAACCGAAAAATGTGACATTCAAGTGTTCATGCTCGCGCGAACGCAGCGCATCTGCGATTGCTGCGATTGATCGTCAAGAAGTTGAAAAAATGGTTGCTGAGACCGGAGATATCAAACTTCACTGCGACTATTGCGGTGCGGACTATGAATTCGATAGCGTTGATATTTCAGCAATTTTCAACCAAACAGGCCCATCAACGGGCACAGTACATTAATATTTTTCTTTAATAATTAATGAGCACAAAAACCCAAAAAACCGGCCCTCAGGTCGGTTTTTTTCATTTAAATTCCCACTTTCCCACAAAAAATACGCCTTTCTCTAACCTCTTAATTTTGTACAAATAATAATCGATCTCATGTGGCACAACTGAGCAACATGACGGTAATATATGTAATACAGACTCGTTAAGAGTATTACTTTACCCTAATAAGTTTGTGGTTATTTTTTGAATTAACTCTCTGAATTGACTAATTCAGATTGCTAGCATGGACGACAGTTACATTACATCTTACCCAAGGAGCACCTATGACTGTCATGAACGTCGATAAAAAGGTTGCACACAGTATCGATTTGTCACAACACGGCATTTTCGATGCAGAAGAAGTAGTTCGTAACCCTACCTACGAACAGTTGTTTGCTGAAGAAACAAAACCGGAACTGAAAGGATATGAGAAAGGCATCGTCACTGAACTCGGAGCAGTGGCCGTCGATACTGGTATCTTCACTGGACGTTCTCCCAAAGATAAATACATTGTCAAAGACGACACCACGAAAGATACACTGTGGTGGTCTGATCAAGGTGCCAACGACAATAAACCTATCGATCAGCACGTATGGAATGATCTCAAAGATTTAGTGACCCAACAGCTTTCGGGCAAACGTCTGTTTGTGATTGATGGCTATTGTGGTGCAAATCCAGATACCCGCCTCAACATCCGCGTCATCACCGAAGTTGCCTGGCAGGCACACTTCGTGAAAAACATGTTTATCCGCCCAACAGAAGAAGAGCTGGAAAACTTTGAACCTGATTTCGTGGTCATGAATGGGGCGAAATGCGTCAACGAAAAATGGCAAGAGCATGGTCTGAACTCCGAAAACTTCACGGTGTTCAACCTCACTGAACGCATGCAACTCATCGGCGGTACTTGGTACGGCGGCGAGATGAAGAAAGGCATGTTCGCCATGATGAACTACTTCCTGCCTCTTAAGAACATTGCATCAATGCACTGCTCTGCCAACAAAGGCGAAGAAGGCGATGTGGCGATCTTCTTTGGTTTGTCTGGCACAGGTAAAACCACCTTGTCGACCGATCCAAAACGCGAACTCATCGGTGATGACGAGCACGGCTGGGATGACAATGGCGTGTTCAACTTCGAAGGTGGTTGCTACGCGAAAACCATCAAGTTGTCGAAAGAAGCGGAACCTGACATCTATAACGCCATCCGCCGTGATGCGCTGTTAGAAAACGTCACCGTTCTCGGCGATGGATCTATTGATTTTGATGATGGTTCGAAAACAGAAAACACCCGTGTTTCTTATCCGATCTACCACATCGAAAACATCGTCAAGCCGATTTCCAAAGGCGGTCATGCCAATAAAGTGATTTTCCTGTCAGCGGATGCCTTTGGTGTCTTACCCCCCGTTTCTAAGCTTACGCCTGAACAAACCAAGTACCACTTTTTGTCTGGCTTCACAGCGAAACTTGCGGGTACTGAGCGTGGTATCACCGAGCCAACACCGACCTTCTCAGCTTGCTTCGGCAAAGCCTTCCTCACTCTTCATCCGACGCAATATGCGGAAGTGCTGGTGAAACGTATGGAAGCGGTAGGTGCGGAAGCCTATCTGGTCAATACAGGTTGGAATGGCACGGGTAAACGTATCTCGATCAAAGATACCCGCGGCATTATCGATGCGATTCTTGATGGTTCGATTGAAACAGCGGAAACCAAAGATATCCCAATCTTTAACCTGAAGGTGCCAACCAGCCTTCCAGGCGTTGATTCAACCATTTTGGATCCACGCGACACCTATGTTGACCCACTTCAGTGGGAAAGTAAGGCGGAAGACTTGGCGAAACGCTTTATCGATAACTTCGTCGAATACACGGACAATGCGGAAGGCCAAGCGCTGGTTAAAGCAGGTCCACAGCTAGACTAAGTCGTCAAATCAATCAAAGCCCTCAACCTTGAGGGCTTTGTTTTTCTCAATCCCGCTTCACATCGGCTTTTATTACCACTTGAATAACGTCGATTTTTGCGCCAACCTCAACACATCCGCGGCTTATCCGCCCCCACCTTGCGTCACATAAAGAGAAGATCGCCAAATGCGTTTGCTCACCAAGCTACTTGCTTCGTTGCTGATCGTGCTTGTGGTGACACTGGCTACATTTCTGACGGTGCTGAGTACGAACTTTGGACTGCCAATGGTCAAACAGGCCGTAAGACTGCTTACGCCTTATGAACTGAGCGCAACGTCATTAGAGTACAACTTGCTCGCGCCTTTGACGCTAGCACTTTCCGATCCTCAACTGACACATAATAACGACCCACAAAAACACCACGCAGCCCATTTCATTTCATTACGCCTCTCTCCGTTGGCATCTTTGTCCGGTGAAATGACCTTACGCAGTGTTGTCGTGCGCGGCCTTGATATCGATGAAGCAATGAAATCCTCACTGCCACCGTCCCTAACCATTGACCATCTCGCACTGGATGACGTGAACTATCACAGCGAAGCTATTTCCTTCGCACACGCCGACATCCAAATCTCAGATTGGAAAAACAGCCCATCGACATGGGGAGCGTGGCAAGGAAAGTTTCAGCTGTCTGCCCCTAAGATAGTGATCGACGGGCAAACGCTGACGAACCTTCTACTCGACAGTGAATATCGTAATGATGCTTGGGAGATATGGGGGCTATCGCTTAACAGCCCTTTCGGTAACGTGACAGGCAGCGCGACACTGCAATCAAATCATTTATGGGTCGTTCACCAACTCACGCTCTCTGATACGCGTATTGAGCCTTCAGAGTCACTGCAGAAGCTCAAAAAACAATGGGATGCATTCAGCCAACATTACGACATCAATGTTAAACGGCTGGATCTTCTGGATGTCAGTGCGGCATTAACTGACATCACGGTTGAGCACCTTAATTTCTCGGTGCAATCGGTCAACTTACAAAATGGCGAGTTGGTGTGGACGCCGAATACTGCGGCTTCATTGCTGTCGTTTAATGCCAGCTTGTTCAATGTTGGCCAATGGCTTTTCACCGATCTGTTGGCAGACTTGTCTTTGTCTCCCACTCGCGTCGATGTCAGCGCTTTTTCGTCGAAAATAAATGATGAAGGGTTTGTCTCTTTTTCAGGAAAAATGGACACCTCGTCGCTTAAACTCAATACCCTAACAGCCAATGGCTTGGACATTGAATTAGACACCACGATGCTCGCTGTCTTACAGCAAAAGTGGGCAGCGTTTAACACCATTGAACTGGGACAATTTTCTGTTAAACATACCAATATCACGCTTCCCGACCCCGCTTTTCCAATCCAAGTCATTGGATTGAACTTACGTGGTCGCGATCTGATCCCGCGCCAACACGCACAAAATGGCATGTGGCAAGGCGCGCTCACTGCCAGTGCTGCTGCGGCCAGCATCAACCGAATTCCAGTAACGGCACCCTATGCCAATATGCACGTCGACAATAAAGGTGAATGGCATTTAGACCCGCTGAGCGTGTCTTTTTCACAAGGACAGCTTTCGGTGAAAGCACGCGTTCAACTCTTAAATCCTAGTCATCCATGGGTGACAGAGATCAGTGGTCTTCGCATTCCGAACGAGCTATATCAACGTTGGCTGGGCGTGACATTGCCACTAAGTGGAGAACACGATGTGGACGCGCGCCTATCAGGATTGGGAGCAGACAAAGACAGCTTTGCTTATAGTTTGAGTGGTAATGTGGTCGCAACGCCCTATCGTACCGAGCTAACAACCCGCCCAGAACAATCCTTGTCACAAAGCCTGTTGGGGATCTTTGTTCCGCTCAATGAAGACGGTGACAACATGCGATTACCAATGACGGTAGAACAAGTGAAGCTTGCCGCCGATCGTGGGCGTATTTCACTCGCCCCAGTCAGTGTAAAAGCAAACACTGGCAACGCATCCCTTTCAGGTAGCTGGGATTTAGTGACAAAAGAAGGGACGTTGACGAATGCGTCACGCTAGAAGATAGCGTTAACTGAATAGTAAGGTTTGATTTGGCATCGCATCGTGCTCGTTGGTGCTCGCTTCTGGCATTAACACGAACGTGCCCGTGAAGTTTCCTGCCACGTCATCACCACTGTATATGGTCACTTCGAGCTTAACACGTGCTCGACGGCCATTAGCAAGACGATCCAAATCACCGCTTAAGCTGTCTAATGAGACCGCCGCACGCGGACGCTCAGTGATAGGTTTGCGGTAACGAATATGACTGTCAGCTAACACAATCGCGGCAGACAGCTGACGTTCTTTCATCAGCAACCACACCATGCCCCATCCCGTCAGTGTGGCCATACTGAATACACTGCCAGCAAACATCGAATCATGAGGATTCAAATTGGCGTTTAGCAAGGCTGACACTTCAAAACGGTAACCCGTGAACTGGGAAATACGAATCCCCATTTTGTCGCTAATTGGGATTTGCTGCTGCCAACGTTGTTGTAACTCATGGCACCATTCCGGACGACGGACAACGTCAGACATCGGGTCAAGCAGTTTAAGCATTTGCTGGTGTTGCACAGGCCCGCGCTCTTCACTCAATTCGCCCTGATTCACAAATCCATTGGCACTGTAAAAACCAATCGCGTCCTCTCGTGAATTACACACAAGGCGCTTTGCACCTTCTTGACGCGCTAAAGATTCCAACGCCATCAATACCAACGCGCCCAACCCTCGGGTGCGATATTGTGGTGCAACAGCCATGTAACGAATTTGCCCATCATTATCAGGGCTAATGTAAAGGCGTCCAATCGCAATGGGTTCGCCTTTCGCATCAACAATCATGCGGTGATGTGCACCGACATCATAGGCATCGCGTTCAGAGCCTTCAGGGTGACGCCAAGGTTCACGGAGCATCTTCCAGCGAAAATGGAAATAAGCATTAAGCTCACTTTCCTTCGTTGGTGTGATCAATCGAAACATCGTTGCTCCTCTCCTTGTGAACCGAGCAAAACTCGGCGTTAGGCTTGCAACCAAAAGGTTACAGGCCCGTCATTGGTCAGACTGACTTTCATGTCAGCCGCGAAAATTCCATTTTCAGTGCGAATGCCGCTGTCACGGCAATGTTGCGAGAAAAGCTGATAAAGACGGTCAGCTTCTCGCGGCGGTGCACCATTAAAGCTAGGACGCATGCCTTTTTTCGTGTCTGCTGCCAAGGTGAATTGCGACACCACCAGCACATCCCCCCCAGCTTGTTGAACGTTCAAGTTCATCTTTCCATTCTCATCTTCAAAGATGCGGTAGCCGAGCACTTTTTCGTGTAATCGATGCGCTTTTTTATCGTCATCGCCTTTCTCAACACCCAACAGTACCAGCAACCCTTTACGAATCTCACCGACCACATTGCCATCAACGACCACATTGGCCTCACTGACTCGCTGGATTAGCGCAATCATATCAGTTCCTTTCTTATCATCTTAATTATCAGTAACTTGCTTTTTATCCGAATTGGGCTCGACGTACCACATCGCCCGTTCGCCTAAAGACGCAGTGATTTCAGCCCCCAACAGCACGATGCACCAGCTGAGGTAGACCCAAACAAACAGCAGTGGTACGACGGCTAATGCGCCGTAGATAAGCTCATAGGACGGAAAATTCGTGGCGTAGAAAGCAAAGGCCTTTTTACTGAATTCGAACAATACACTCGCAGACATGGCGCCAATTAACGCATGGATCGCGCGAATTCGACAATTTGGCACCAAGGTATACAAACCCATAAATGCCAACGATGTGAGTAAAAATGGCAACCCGCGAAGCAGTGCTGGCGCCCACATTTCGGCACCGTCAAGCTGAAGTAAATTAAGTGATCCCAAATAAGAGCTCACACCAATGCTACTGCCCACGAGTACGGGGCCCAAAGTTAAGACCATCCAATAAATCGAAAAAGACACGACGGGTGCGCGCTTGTGTTCCACTCGCCAGATGTAATTTAGGCTTCTATCAATGGCTGAAATTAGCATCAAAGCCACGACAAACAAAAAAGCGACACCGACAGCTGTCATCTTGCCTGCATTGGCCACAAACTGGTTGAGGTATTGCTCTAACGCATCGCCGGAGGCTGGCACAAAGTTGTGCAGCACAAAAGTGCGAATTTGATCGCCCGCTTCCGCAAAGCCAGGAACGAGTGAAAGCGCAGATAGCACCACTGTGATCAGCGGCACTAAAGACAACAAAGTGACGTAAGCCATGTAACCTGCGTTGACTGTCATGCGGTCATGAACAATACGAAGAATAAGATGCCTCAAAAAGGCAAACAGAATCTGTCCCATCCTGGGCACTAAATACTTGAGTCGTTCCACTGCTTAAACCATAGTCTCTTGTAAAGAAGGTTAATCATAACGTAAAGGAGTTTACCGTGCGTCTTCTCTCTACCCTGTTTCTTGTTTTCACGCTGGCTGGCTGCCAGTCCGCCTATTATGCCACCATGGAGCAAGTTGGCATTCATAAACGCGATATCATGGCTGACCGCGTCGAAGCCGCTTCAGAGGCACAACAAGAAGCCAGCGAGCAATTCACTAGCGCCCTCGAGGCACTCTCCACACTGACCAATTTTGATGGTGGTGAATTGGAAGCGATGTACAACACCATCAACGATCAATACGAAGACAGCGAAAAGGCGGTTGAAAACGTTCGCGAACGCATCAAGGGCGTTGAGGATGTATCGGATGCTTTGTTCGACGAATGGCAAGATGAGCTGTCGCTGTATTCCAGCACTAAACTGCGCCGCGAAAGCGAGCGCAAACTCAAAGCGACAGAGCGAAGTTATCAACAAATGCTGTCGGCGATGAAAAAGGCTGAAAGCAAAATGGTACCAGTACTCGATACCTTACGCGATAACACTCTGTATCTTAAACACAACTTGAATGCAGCGGCCATTGGCGCACTCAAAGGTGAATTTTCGGATCTAGAACAAGATATTAATCGCGCAATCAAAGATATGCAGCTGGCTATTGCCGAATCAGAGCGGTTCCTTTCCACCTTAAAGAATTAAATTAGCTTCCTCTGTTTCTCACAAGTGGAACACGCTGAGTAAGACAAATTCCCTTATCGTTTGCGCAGGCAAATTTCTGCCTGCATTCAACGGTATGAAAACCGTCTCTCAACATGGAGGAGAACACATGGGTATTATTTCTTGGATTATTCTTGGACTACTCGCTGGCATCTTGGCGAAGTGGATTATGCCAGGGAAAGACGGCGGTGGTTTCATTATGACCACACTGCTGGGTATCGCAGGTGCTGTTGTCGGTGGCTGGGTAAGCTCACTCATTGGTATTGGTACTGCTGGCGGATTAAGCCTAGGTAGTATTGTCATGGCTACGGTTGGTGCGCTTATCCTGTTGTTTCTCTACAACCGATTCGCCAAGTAACCAATAGCAAACACTGCAAGCAAGTCGTCGAAGAAGTACTGATACAACAGAGACAAAAAAGCCTCCATCATAGGAGGCTTTTTCTTATTCGCTTAGTGCAGACAAATTACTTGCTGCCGCGGCTTGCGCGTTTGCGATCGTTTTCAGTAAGAAGTTTCTTACGAATACGAATGCTTTCTGGCGTGACTTCTACCAGTTCATCATCATCGATGAATTCCAGCGCTTGCTCAAGGGTGTACTTGATAGCAGGAGAAAGCGTTTGCGCTTCATCAGTACCAGACGCACGAACGTTGGTCAGCTGCTTACCCTTCAGACAGTTTACTGTCAGGTCGTTAGAACGGTTATGGATACCGATAACTTGACCTTCGTATACTTCGTCAGCGTGCTCAGAGAATAGACGGCCACGCTCTTGCAGGTTAAACAGTGCGTAAGTCAGTGCTTTACCTGTTGCGTTAGAAATCAGTACGCCATTTTTACGCTGACCAATAATGCCAGGCTTCATTGGACCGTAGTGATCAAACGTGTGGTAAATCAAACCAGAACCTGAAGTCAACGTCAGGAACTCAGTTTGGAAACCGATCAGACCACGAGAAGGCATGACGAAGTCCATGCGCACACGGCCTTTACCGTCAGTCGCCATGTTAGTCAGTTCGCCTTTACGCAAACCGATTTTCTCCATGATGCCGCCTTGGTTTTCTTCCAACACGTCGATAGTCACAGTTTCAAACGGTTCCATTTTCTGGCCGTCTTCTTCTTTGATGATAACTTCAGGGCGAGATACCGCCAGCTCGAAGCCTTCACGACGCATGTTTTCGATCAGGATAGACAGGTGAAGTTCACCACGGCCTGATACACGGAAGCGATCCGGGTCACCGGTTTCTTCAACACGCAGAGCAACGTTGTGAACCAATTCTTTTTGCAGACGCTCAAGGATGTTACGTGAAGTAACAAACTTACCTTCTTTGCCCGCGAACGGAGAAGTATTCACCTGGAAGGTCATGGTAACGGTTGGTTCGTCGACAGACAGAGGTGGCAACGCTTCAACTGCGTTCACATCACAGATGGTGTCAGAGATTTTCATCTCACCCAAACCTGTGATAGCGACGATATTACCAGCATGCGCTTGGTCGATATCATGGCGCTCAAGGCCAAGGTAACCAAGGACAGTACCGACTTTACCGTTACGGGTTTTGCCGTCTGCGCCAATGATGGTCACTTGTTGATTTGGCTTAACCGAACCACGCGTTACGCGGCCAACACCGATAACACCAACGTATGAGCTGTAATCCAACTGAGAGATTTGCATCTGCAGTGTGCCATTCGCTTCAACTTCTGGTGCAGACACGTTATCAACGATAGCTTGGAACAACGGTTCCATGTTTTCGCCAACTTCGCCTTCTTCCAAGGTCGCCCAGCCATTCAGTGCTGATGCGTAAACCACTTGGAAATCCAGTTGTTCGTCAGTTGCGCCTAGGTTGTCGAACAGGTCAAAAACCTGATCCATAACCCAATCAGGACGTGCGCCAGGACGGTCAATTTTGTTGATAACAACAATTGGCTTCAGACCGTGACCAAACGCTTTTTGCGTTACGAAACGAGTCTGTGGCATTGGGCCATCAACGGCATCAACGATCAGAAGAACAGAGTCAACCATCGACATGATACGCTCAACTTCACCACCGAAGTCGGCGTGTCCTGGAGTATCTACGATGTTGATACGGTAGTCATTCCAGTTAATAGCGGTGTTCTTCGCCAGAATGGTAATGCCACGCTCTTTCTCGATGTCGTTCGAGTCCATGACGCGTTCTTCGTGCTCGCCACGTGTTTCTAGGGTGCCAGACTGCTGAAGCAGCTTATCAACTAGGGTAGTTTTACCATGGTCAACGTGCGCGATGATCGCGATATTTCTTAGTTTATCTATCTGTAAGGTAGACATGGGTACTCTTTCACTCAAAAAAGATGTGCCGCCAAAGGCAACCAGCAAACCCGCCAGAAGCACTCACCGCCACTTGATTAAAATCCGGTCGTAATTTAACAGATTTTTACTCAAAACCCACCAACTATGTGACTCAGGATCAATTTATCTTCATATCACCTTATTGATGACACACTATTAGGCGAATAAAAAAACAGCTCTATCCCTTATTTTCCCCCACATAACGGGTGATTTTTGCGCCACAAAAGCAAAAGCTTCGAGACTTCGATCTGGTTCACAGCTCCGACATTGTGTCTGCTTTCTGCCGTGACAGTGATTGACAAGGCCCTCCAACCACTGCTGAATGAATCCATTGGTCACGCAATCCTTCCATTGCACCATCCTGGTGCGGACGCGCACCAAATTTGATCACGGGTTTGCACAATTTCAACGCAAAATCGCCTAAATACAGGCATTAACGGAAATTTCAAACTTGGCACACTTTTCGCTTTAGAGTGCTCAGACCAACTTTTTGGTAGAGCACACGAAAGTAGCTTTGCTAATTTAGAGAATAACGACACCGGAGGTTTATTCACATGTCAGTAGAAAACGTACTCGCCTTAATCCAAGAGCACGAAGTGAAATTTATTGATCTGCGCTTCACCGATACCAAAGGTAAAGAGCAGCACATCTCAATCCCAGCACATCAAGTTGATGCAGACTTCTTTGAAGACGGCAAAATGTTTGATGGTTCTTCTGTTGCCGGCTGGAAGGGCATCAACGAATCAGACATGGTGATGATGCCTGACGCGTCTACTGCTGTGCTTGACCCGTTTACTGAAGACAGCACCCTGAACATCCGTTGCGATATTCTTGAGCCAGCAACCATGCAAGGCTATGACCGTGACCCACGTTCTATCTCAAAGCGCGCTGAAGATTACATGCGTTCTACGGGTATCGCGGATACCGTACTTGTTGGTCCAGAGCCAGAATTCTTCCTATTTGACGACGTGAAATTTGCCAACAACATGTCAGGCTCTTTCTTTAAGATTGACGACGTTGAAGCATCATGGAACTCAGGTTCTGATTTCGAAGGCGGTAACAAAGGTCACCGTCCTGGCGTGAAAGGCGGTTACTTCCCTGTCGCTCCTGTTGACTCATCACAAGATATCCGTTCTGCCATGTGTCTGGTTATGGAAGAAATGGGCCTTGTTGTTGAAGCGCATCACCACGAAGTGGCAACTGCTGGTCAGAACGAAATCGCAACACGCTTCAACACACTGACTTCAAAAGCTGACGAAATCCAAATCTACAAGTACGTTGTTCACAACGTTGCGCACGCATTTGGTAAAACAGCGACCTTCATGCCTAAGCCACTGGTTGGCGATAATGGTTCTGGTATGCATGTTCACATGTCTTTGAATAAAGATGGTCAGAACTTGTTTGCTGGAGACAAATACGGCGGCCTGTCTGAAATGGCGCTGTACTACATTGGCGGTATCATCAAGCACGCACGTGCTATCAACGCCTTTGCTAACCCGGCAACTAACTCATACAAGCGTCTTGTTCCAGGCTTCGAAGCGCCAGTTATGCTTGCATACTCTGCACGTAACCGTTCTGCTTCTATCCGTATCCCAGTGGTACCAAGCCCGAAAGCACGCCGTATCGAAGCTCGTTTCCCAGATCCAGCCGCTAACCCATACTTGGCGTTTGCAGCACTTCTGATGGCTGGTCTTGACGGTATCAAGAACAAGATCCACCCTGGCGATGCCATGGACAAAGATTTGTATGACCTTCCTGCAGAAGAAGCAGCAGAGATTCCAAAAGTTGCTGAGTCACTGGAAATTGCATTGAAAGCACTTGACGAAGATCGTGAATTCTTGACTTCAGGTGGCGTATTCTCTGACGATTTCATCGATTCTTACATCGGTTTGAAATCTCAGGACGTTGAAAAAGTAAACATGGCTACGCACCCACTGGAATTTGAACTGTATTACTCTGTGTAATTAGACAAGTTTCATATCAAATCAAAGGGCTCGCTCACAAGCGGGCCCTTTTTCTATTGTCTCAATATGACTTAGGCGCAAAATATCACTTTTCGGTTCAAGGATAGATTCATGCGTCGAACATGGCTGTTGCTTCTTATTGGTGCATTATCAAACGTGGCGTATGCCAGTGAGTATTATCGCTGGGTCGATGAGAACGGCACCGTCCATTTTAGTGATGCCCGACCTGAGATCAGCATTGAGACGACATTCGATGTTGATATCTTAACCCAGCCCAATTCGGGCAATGTCGCTGCGCCCTCATCCCCAGCCGCTCCTCCTATTCCACCAATACCAGAAGTACCTGCTCTCGCCACCCGTGTCACGCTTCTTTCGCCTACCAATGATGCAACGATTCGTAACAACCAAGGCATGATTAACATCGAGCTTTCTACCGACCTGCCATTGGGAACAAATCAAAAAGTTCGCGCACTCGTAGACGGAAAGTCTCAACCATCCCAACAGAGCTTACAGTTAGCGCTCAACAACGTTGATCGCGGCAGCCACACCATCAAGGTGCAGTTGCTACAAGATGGCAAGGTTATTGCTACTACCTCTTCAGTGACTGTATTCCTGCATCGGGCAATTCAAAGAAAAGCCCCGCCTAAAGGGAAGCCAACCCCTCGATAGCGTAATCAGGGTCACCTAGTGCAAGCAACTGAATGCAACGCACGTTTTCACCACTGCACAAGAATGCACAGCGATGCACAATCAAGTAAACTTGATTGCACCACACTGGTGCAGCCAAATAGGAAGGTGATGTGGCCACTCTGACAGAAACTGTAATGGACAACCTGATCACGGCAATTTTGGTGCTCGATAATGAACTTGTTGTGACTTATGCCAACCCCGCCGCCGAGCAATTGCTTTGCTTGAGTGCACGTCGAATGCGCGACCATCCGCTGTCTGACGTTATTCAGCATTGCTCTATCGATCTCGAGCATGTCAAAGAGACGCTGGCGAACGGGCAAGGCCTGACCGACAGTGACGTGACCTTGGTCGTCGATGGTCACCAGCGAAAGGTTGAATTAAGCGCGAGTCCCTTAATGTGGCAGCGCAGCCCTTCCATGCTGCTCGAAATCAAAGCCATTGGCCATCAGCAGCAAATAAGCAAAGAACTCCAACAACAAGCCCAGCAACAAGCCGCAAAAGAGTTAGTTCGTGGACTCGCTCATGAGATTAAAAATCCACTTGGTGGACTTCGCGGCGCAGCGCAACTGTTGGAGAAAATGTTGCCAGACCCAAGTCTTGGCGAATACACGCAGATCATCATCGAACAAGCTGATCGCCTGCGAAACTTGGTTGACCGTTTGCTTGGTCCGCAAAGGCCGGGACATAGCCAACAAGAAAATATTCATGTGGTGTTGGAAAAAGTGCGCCAACTTGTCGCATTAGGCGCTGAGGACATCAGCATTGAGCGAGATTACGATCCTAGCCTGCCAGATATCGAGATGGACCCAGAGCAACTGGAACAAGCGCTGTTGAATGTTCTGAACAATGCCGCGCAAATTCTGGCTGACACGCCCAATGCGCAAATCACCTTGCGCACCCGAACCGAGCATCAAGTCGTGATCAGCGGTAAGCGTCACCGATTAGCTGCACGCATAGATGTATCGGACAACGGCCCCGGCATTGCGCCAGAGCTTCAAGACACTTTGTTTTATCCCATGGTGTCTGGACGACCGGGCGGCACAGGGTTGGGGTTGTCTATCACGCGCAATCTTATCGATCAGCACAAAGGTAAAATTTACGTCAACAGTTGGCCGGGACACACGACCTTCACCATCTTGCTACCAATTCGACGCTAAGGGGAGAACATGAGCAAAGGACTAATCTGGGTCGTCGATGATGACAGCTCTATCCGCTGGGTGTTAGAACGCACGCTCAACGCGGCGGGCATGGCATGTGAAACCTTTGCCGATGCCGATAGCGTATTGGACGGCCTCAACCGCGAAGTGCCAGACGTACTGGTGTCAGACATTCGTATGCCTGGCACTGATGGGTTTGCACTGCTCAATCGTCTGCAAACGGAATACCCAACGTTACCCGTGATCATCATGACGGCGCATTCTGATCTGGATGCCGCAGTCAGTGCCTATCAAAAAGGGGCATTTGAGTACCTTCCTAAGCCGTTTGATATTGATGAAGCGGTCGTTCTGGTTGAACGGGCGGTTTCTCATAGCCAAGAGCAAAAACGCCAACGTGCCCCGAAAGAAGCCATGGAAGCCGCACCGGAAATCATCGGTGAAGCGCCATCTATGCAAGAAGTGTTTCGCGCCATTGGCCGCTTATCTCGCTCTTCTATATCAGTATTAATCAACGGTGAATCGGGCACAGGTAAAGAGTTGGTGGCGCATGCACTTCACCGACACAGCCCGCGCGCGACCAAATCATTCATTGCGCTGAATATGGCCGCAATTCCGAAAGATCTGATTGAATCTGAATTATTCGGTCATGAAAAAGGCGCATTTACAGGCGCTAACAGCGTCCGTCAGGGGCGTTTTGAACAGGCCAACGGCGGCACATTGTTTCTTGATGAAATCGGCGATATGCCTCTCGACATTCAAACCCGTCTGTTGCGCGTTCTAGCCGATGGTCAGTTTTATCGAGTCGGTGGGCATCAAGCCATCAAGGTCGACGTTCGTATTATTGCCGCCACCCACCAACACCTGGAGCGACTGGTCGCCGAAGGCAGCTTTCGTGAAGATTTATTCCACCGTCTCAATGTTATTCGTGTTCACCTTCCAGCCCTTCGCGAGCGCCGTCAGGATATTGGTCAACTGGCGAAACACTTCCTCAAGCGAGCGTCTGATGAACTAGATATCGAAGTCAAAACACTTCATCCGACGACGTTAGATTTGATTGCAGGCTTACCTTGGCCAGGCAACGTTAGGCAGTTGGAGAATATTTGTCGCTGGCTAACCGTCATGGGAAGCGGCAAAGAGATTTTGCCAGAGGATTTACCCCCAGAATTGATGCAGCCTGAAGTCAACGCCGCAAGCGGTGAGGTCGATAGTTGGCAGCAAGCCTTGTCACAGTGGGCTCGTACATCTCTGGGTAAAGGCGATGACAACTTATTGCGAGAAGCCTTGCCAGAGTTCGAGCGAATTCTGTTGCGTGAAGCATTGAGCCATACGCGAGGGCACAAACAAGAAGCAGCTAAGCTGCTTGGATGGGGTCGAAATACGTTAACGCGAAAGCTCAAAGAACTCCAAATGCCTTAGCGCCCCACAGTTTCAACATAAATCGTAAACAAAGAGAACAAAACCGCCTAATGGGCGGTTTATGTTTATTTGCATTACTGACGAGGTGATAGATAGCTCGTATAATTGCCAAAAGTTGATTTAAGGATATTCAAAATGATCGCAACCCACCTTCCTTTGACGGATTTGCACCGACACCTTGATGGCAATATTCGTATTCGCACTATTTTGGAGCTGGGTCAGAAGTTCGGCATGACGCTTCCTGCTGATACTATCGAGACACTGCGCCCGCACGTTCAAGTGATGTCAAATGAGCCGGATCTCGTCGGTTTCCTGTCAAAACTCGACTGGGGTGTTGCTGTGCTGGGCGATCTGGATGCGGTTCGTCGCGTTGCTTACGAAAACGTGGAAGATGCACTAAATGCGCGTATCGACTATGCGGAGCTGCGTTTTTCGCCGTATTACATGGCAATGAAACACAACCTTCCGGTTCAAGGTGTGGTTGAGGCAGTGATTGACGGTGTGCAAGCGGGTAGCCGCGATTTTGGCGTGAAAACCAACCTTATTGGTATCATGAGCCGCACTTTTGGTGTCGACGCCTGTATGCAAGAGCTTGATGCGCTGCTGGCACTAAAACAACACCTGATTGCTATCGATCTTGCTGGTGATGAACTGGGTCAGCCAGGTCATCAGTTTAACGATCACTTTGCCAAAGTACGCAAAGCTAACCTTAACGTGACCGTGCATGCGGGCGAAGCCGCGGGGGCTGAAAGCATGTGGCAGGCGATTAATGAGCTTGGTGCTACCCGCATTGGTCACGGCGTAAAAGCCATCGAAGACCCTGCGTTGATGGAATATCTGGCAAAACACCGCATTGGTATCGAAACGGCACTGACGTCCAACGTGCAAACCAGCACCGTTGCATCGCTAGAAAGCCACCCTATCAAGCAATTCCTGTCACACGGCATTCTTGCATCACTGAATACCGACGACCCAGCAGTGTCCGGTATCGAGCTGCCTTATGAATACGAAGTGGCTGCGCCACAAGTGGGACTGACCCAAACGCAAATTACGCAGCTGCAGCAAAATGGTCTTGAAATCGCCTATCTGTCTGACAGCGAGAAAGCAGAACTCACGGCTAAAGCATTAGCGCGTAGCTAGTCGCTACTGGCTCAAAAAACCGACAGTCAAAAACACCAGCAAACGCTGGTGTTTTTTTGTTCACAACTCACGTACAATGCCGCCGAATTTTCGTACTAAGACTCATGGGGTTTTAGTTACACCACGACACCGTAGAGATGTGACATGTTCGACGCACTGTTTACCCTGAATGAAATGACAGCGGCTGGCCCTGGCCAATTGGCAGCCGCAGCCCTTGCTGTTGTATTGGCTGTATTTAGCCTCAGCAGTGGCGCATAAACGCTAAGAAGCGATGACGCCTGATCTAAAAAAGCCGCAACCGCGGCTTTTTTCATTTTTAGCTCATGGCACATTGAGCAGACTTAAATAACGCGAGAAAACTGCTGCTGGCGGGCTCTGTCACGCAAATAGGTATCAAAGCACATACAGATATTGCGGATCAGCAGGCGCCCTTTCAGCGTCACTTGAATATGGCTATCGTCTACCGTCACCAAATCATCATCGATAAAGCACTTCAGTAACGCTAAATCATCAGCAAAGTATTCATCAAACACCAGTGCGTAATCGCGCTCAATGACTTTCTTATCGAGAGAAAAATTACAAATCAGTGATTTGATCACTTCACGACGGAGCAAGTCATCGGCATCGAGCATCACGCCTTTCCACAGCGCATGGCGTTTATCTTCCACTTGCCCGTAATACTTCTTCAGTTCTTTCTGATTCTGAGCATAGCAATCCCCAATCATGGAAATGGCAGACACACCCAAACCCAGCAAGTCACAATCACCCTGCGTGGTATAGCCTTGGAAATTACGATGCAAAATACCTTCGCGTTGCGCGACCGCCAATTCATCATCAGGCAGCGCGAAATGGTCCATGCCAATAAATTGGTAGCCAGCGCCAGTCAGAGTACTGATGGTTTGCTCAAGCATGCCAAGACGCTCTTGCGGTGATGGCAGGTCGGCATCTTTGATTTTGCGTTGCGCGGCAAACAAGGCGGGTAAGTGCGCGTAATTGAACACGGACAAACGACCCGGTTTCATCTCTACCACTTGTTTGAGGGTCTTAGCGAATGTCGCACCGTTTTGGTGCGGCAGTCCATAAATCAAATCCAGATTGGTGGAACGAAAGCCCAAGGCCTTCGCTCGCACAACCAACGCTTTGATAAAATCTTCGTCCTGTTCACGGTTTACCGCTTTCTGAACCGTTTTATCAAAATCCTGCACACCGATACTTAAACGATTGAACCCTTCTGCACGCAGATGATCCATCATGTCGAGTTCGATTTCGCGCGGATCAACCTCGATGCTTATCTCGGCATCTTCGCTCAAACGAAACTCTTGACGCAGTAGACCCATCAATCGAGTGATTTGGGCTTTTGACAGGAATGTGGGGGTACCGCCCCCCCAATGAAGCTGAGTGACATGACGATCACCTAACAAGTAGGCTCGCTGACGGATTTCAATTTCAAGCGCATCGAGATAAGCATCGGCTTTGTGCGCATGACGAGTGATCACCTTGTTACACCCACAGTAGTAACAAAGGGTATGGCAGAACGGGATATGCACGTACAAAGACAAATTGCGCTCAGGATACTGCGCACACGCCATATCAAATTCTGCTGGAGTGAAAACTTCGTGAAATTCCAATGCGGTCGGGTAAGAGGTATAGCGCGGCCCTGAGTAGTTATACTTCTCAATAAGCGCCTGATCCCAAATGATTTGCTGCGTAGACATTTGTGTTCCCGCCAAAAATGAACAACCGGAGAGCATATTTTGACACACTCTCCGGTCGCGGATGAATCTTTCCCTTCTAGCCAAAGGGAAAACTGTTGGCTTGATCGTATCGATCAGCTCGCTAACGTGCGAATCGGGGTCATTTTCGCCCCAGTAAACGCCAGTATTTCTTCCAGTTCGGTATGAATGGCCTGTTGAAGACGCGCTTCGGTTTTCATGCGTACCATGTTGTCTCGCATGCGTTCTTTCTTATCAATCGCTTTGCGCGCGTCGCCTCGGGGCATGTCCTTGACCACGTCATACAGTTCATACAATGCTGGGTAGCGCGTGGGGTAATCAACGCGCTTCTCCCCTTGGAGGTGATCCATGATCATAAAAAGACGAATAGCCGCTTCCGAAAAATCACACTGCTCTTGCAGCGTTGCCATGGCAATCACATCCACACTTTCAATGATTTTGAGGTTACGTTTCTTAGTAGCAGCATCCATTTGCGCAGCCTGCAATTTGGTCTGATGACGTAATTTCGCCAACAGCCAGCCCGCATAGATGGCTAACCCCAGAATAATGGCACCGCCTAGTGCCAACACACCTAAAGGAAGAGTCTCCAACATTTACTCCTGATCAAATTTGACGTTTTCAAACTCCGCCAGCAAATCATCATCGCCGCGACGTTTTGATTTCTTCGGTGTTTCTGTCTCGACTGGCTCTTCGTCTTCTTCAAACAAGCCCAGTTGGTTCATTAACACTTCAATGCGGTCGAGTTTCTCGTCAACGTAACTTTGCAGACCAGAACCTAGCTTCTCACCGTTTTCAATACGGTCAATCAACACATTGAGTTGTGCATCATTTTCCAGCATCTCCAGCTCTTTTTCAGCGCTAACACGACGCACTTTTTTGCCTGCTGCAGATTTAGGATGTGGTTTTTGCTCAACCACCAATGGAACCGCAGTTTTGCTGCCCAAGCGCGGGTCGCGCTTTTGCTGAGCAATGCGTTGTTGCTCGACCGTACCGTCTGAATGACGAGAACCGGCTTTTAAGCCTTTGCGCTTGTTTTTACGCTTGGCTGCCAGAGCCGCAATGTCATTGTGACT
Organism: Enterovibrio norvegicus FF-33; assembly: GCF_000286835.2. Classification (GTDB taxonomy): domain Bacteria; phylum Pseudomonadota; class Gammaproteobacteria; order Enterobacterales; family Vibrionaceae; genus Enterovibrio; species Enterovibrio norvegicus_A. The sequence goes on from NZ_AJYD02000001.1 coordinate 43,052, forward strand.
TAATGAACGATCACTATATTGCGCTGGACCTTCAGAGCCAACTTTGCGGGCTTTCTTCTTGCGGGTCATTCGTTTTTCTTCCTCAGTAAAATTACGTCGTTACCAACAAAGTCCACGTCAAGACCATCACGGCCTGCCAAGAAGCAGAACGTTTCGCGACTGAAAAAACTCACGTGGGTTGGGTCATTCTTGTAGTGCCAATGCTTAAATGCATCAACATCAATAACGAGCTTGGTCATGATTGCCAACCAGCCTCCAGGCTTAACCAGGCTCAATAACTGTCCCCATTCCTTGTGAGGCATATAAAAGTGTTCAATCGCTTCGGTGCAGGTAACAAAATCATAGGTGGTACCAAGTACACTATGATCCGGCATGAAATAAGGATCATACAAGACCATTTTATGCCCTGCCTCTTCTAGCATCGCGGCCAATGCCGGCCCAGGGCCACACCCAAAGTCTAATCCTTCGAGTGGCGCACTACCGAGTTTTTCCAATAATGGATCGGCCAAGCGGCCTAAAAAACGGCGGTATCCCTCATCACTTATTTCATTTTCATGCTGTTGATATACGGCCTCTTCTTCTTTCGGTGACAGCCGACTAGCTGGGTCGGCAAACACCAACGAACAAGGCTCGCAACGGAAGTAGCGACGACGTTTATCCTGCTCAAAATCGACGACATGCGTCGACTGACAAAGCGGGCAATCAAGGGTCATTGAGGGTTTCTGCACCAGATTGAATGGCGGAAATGTAACAGAAAGCTGGATAAGAAAAAAGCGACAGGCAAAGCCTGTCGCTCTAGAGCGTTCTAATGAACGGATTATACCGCTTCAATCCCTAACAGTAATGCCACATCCCGGTGAACAAATTTCCGTTTGTATTGAGGGCGTCCTGCCGTTTTTTATTTGAGTATGACTCACAACATCCTGTCATCTTCACCATCCTGGTAGTGTCCTGACCACCGTCCAAGTGGTTGTCCGTTACCATGTGAATCCTTCACACTGTTGGTCATCCTGACGCAGCACATCCTGGTGACGAAGGCTTTCCAAGCCAAATTCCGTTTGAATCCTAATCGCAGCCCTGCGTTAGTCTTCCTGACTGTCCTTTTCCATGTCGTGTTCCCAGTCGACATAAATAATTCTACGCCGATAAAAAATACAAAATAGGCGTCGACTCACATTTCAAACATACATTTTATTTTGAGAATTATTATCTAACTGAAAGGTAGGAGAAAAAAACAAAAACAGGCAAGTTTTAGGGAAGAATACTTACTAGAAGTTGGGCGATCACCTACAAAATAGCGCGTGAAAATGCTCGGCAGACATTGATATCTGAGTAACCTCAAGATGTATAATTCAGTGTTACGTCTAATAATATTGCTCTGAATATAGACGCAAAAAAGGCAGCCTCAGCTGCCTTTTGGAAACTTAACGAGCGAACAAATTAGTGCAAACCGCCAACGTATTGGGAAATAGCGTCGATCTCTTTGTCCGACAATTTGCTAGCAACGATACGCATCATACTATTCAAGTCGTTATTACGCTTCGCATCGCGAAACGCCATTAACTGAGCTGAGACGTATTCGGCATGCTGTCCAGAAATTTTAGGAAACCCTGACAGTGATGTGCCGTTACCACGTGGACCGTGACAAGCAATACACGCCGCAATGCCGCGCTCTGAATCACCCGCCAGATAAATCTGCTCACCGAGATCAACCGACGTTTCAGGTGTCGCACCTGGCTTGGCGGTTTGTGATGCGTAGTAAGCAGCGAGATCAGACATATCCTGTTCGGACAATGATGCCACCATGCCGGCCATTACTGCATTGTAACGGCCTTGCTCTCCACCCGTCGTCATACCGAGCTTAAAATCTTGAAGTTGCTTTAACAGGTATTTTTCGTGTTGACCTGCCAGAACGGGGTTTGCCGGAATGAGACTATTGCCGTCAGGACCGTGACATGCGGCACAAGTGGTTGATTTTGCTTTACCTGCTTCTGCATCACCCTGTGCATAGACGGTAAAACTCGCAATTAAAGTGAGTAGTAGCGCTAATTTCTTCATGACATTCCATTTATAATTATCAAGCTTCCAATACCACGATGCCCACGCCATCATGATACAATCATCGAGCAAAAACCGAGCACGGTCATTTTACACAATTTCACATAAAAGTAATCAGTCGACTACATAAAGTCGAGACGGAGTTAACAGTGAATCCTTCACTCAACTATCGCAACACACACTTTATCACCAGTGCCCCAGATATCAGGCACTTGCCGCCTGATACCGGTATAGAGGTCGCGTTCGCGGGACGCTCTAATGCTGGTAAATCTAGCTCAATTAATCGACTTTGTGATCATAAAAGCTTGGTTAAAGTGAGTAAAACGCCGGGTCGCACACAATTGATCAACTTATTTAAAGTGGATGAGGGATGTCACATTGTCGACTTGCCGGGCTATGGCTTCGCGCAAGTTCCACTGGAAATGAAGAAAAAATGGCAAAAATCACTGGGTGAATATTTACAAAAACGTGAGCAATTGAAAGGATTGGTCGTGTTGATGGATATTCGTCACCCGCTGAGAGAGCTTGATCAGCAGCTTATCTTTTGGGCGGTTGACTGCAACTTGCCAATTTTGGCGCTGCTAACCAAATGTGACAAACTAAAAAGTGGCGCACGTAAAGCAGAGTTAGCCAAGGTAAGAGAAGCCGCTCTAGATTTCGGTGGTAACGTACAAGTCGAACTCTACTCCTCGCTAAAAGGCATTGGCGTTGACATGCTGCGTAAGAAGCTAGATAGCTGGTATTTCCCCGTGTTTGAAATGGATGCAGAGACGACTGTCGACGCAGAAGAGAACGACGTTATCGCTACTAACGACGATTCAACGTCTAACCAGTAACCATCTCTTTGGTAAACCATAAGCTTTGTTGGATTTCAGACAAATAAAACCCCACCAGAAGGTGGGGTAACGGGAGAGAAATAGGAGGTTTTTTCTTATTCGTTATGATTTGAGTGTCATCCATAATCTCCATCTCCGCAAGTTAGCCCTGCCGTTACGCTAAGTATTTTTGCCTTTCTTTACAGACAGATAATGTATTCAACCTCTGTAATGCACTGATTTTTAACATCTTGATTTTCTTATATGATACTTATTTTTTGTCGATAAATATCATTCCATTCACATACTCTGCCTGATCTTTATTCTGGAAGTGAATTACAATTTTAGCGGATAAAAAAAGACCGATCTGAATACTCAGATCGGTCACAAATAACGTGAAAGCCATCTGCCTAAAAAGCGTTGCAGACCACCCTAACCACATCAAGAACAAGAAGCAGCGGTCATTATAGCGCCGAGAACTTTAAATTAAAGTAATTACTCTAATCATGGGCGATAAATTATAACCCCTACACTGCAAATAGATTAATTCATTGTTTTTAATGGTTTTTATTCGATAATTAAAACTGAAGAGAAAACGGGTTTTCACAATAAAAAATGCCCCGGTCGACATTCATCGACCGGGGCTGCTGAATCAGCCAAATCCAATAACGTGAAACAAAAGGTCTGAAAGATAGAACATCTTACCTCTGTACCCTACGTCGCTAAATGTATATCAAATGGCCGATTAAGAAAACCCTTTACGTAGTTTTTTTTCATCAAATTATAAAAAATAGTGCTTTATGTATTCACAATGTTTCATGAAATCAATAAAAAAGCCCGTCTATACGGGCTTTTTTCGTTATGAAATTTAAGTGATTGTGTGATGGGTATCGACCATATGGTCGACTAATCAGTGGGCTTGATCCCAGTTTTCGCCTGTTCCAGAGTCTGCCACGAGAGGAACTTCAAGTAAGGCGGCAGATTCCATTAACTTACAAACCTGTTGCTCAACATCCGAAAGGTGTGCGATATCGACTTCCAGCACCAATTCATCGTGTACTTGCATGATCAAAGCAACACGACCTTCAGGCTGTTGTCCAATCCAACTGTCGACAAGAATCATCGCGCGTTTAATGATATCTGCCGCTGTTCCCTGCATCGGTGCGTTAATCGCAGCGCGTTCAGCCCCTTTACGGCGCATACCATTGCTTGAATTGATTTCTGGCAAGTGTAGTCGACGACCAAAAATAGTCTCTACATAACCTTGCTCGGCAGCCTGTAAACGCGTGGCTTCCATGTACTGACGCACGCCAGGATAACGTTCAAAATAACGCTCCATATATTGCTGCGCTTCGCCACGAGGAATTCCCAACTGTTTGGCCAAACCAAATGCACTCATGCCGTAGATTAAGCCAAAGTTAATGGCTTTAGCGCGACGGCGCATTTCACTGGTCACTTCACTAATATCAATCCCCATCACTTCTGCCGCCGTGGCACTGTGAATGTCTTTCCCGTTGCGGAAAGCTTCAAGCAATGCTTCATCGCCAGACAGATGCGCCATAATGCGAAGCTCGATTTGCGAGTAATCGACAGCAAGAATAGCTTTGCCCGGTGGTGCGATAAACGCCTGACGAATACGACGCCCTTCTTCATTACGAATAGGGATATTCTGCAAGTTTGGATCGGCCGAAGACAAACGACCTGTCGCAGTCACCGCTTGGTGATAAGAAGTATGCACGCGTTTGGTTTGCGGCTTCACCATCCTTGGCAGCTTGTCGGTGTAAGTCGACTTCAGCTTGGCTAGACCACGGTATTCGAGAATACATTTAGGCAGTGGGTAGTCCAGTGCCAACTCTTGCAGCACTTCTTCATTGGTTGACGGTGTGCCTGATGGGGTTTTCTTGACTACCGGCAGACCCATCTTTTCAAACAAAATGACTTGAAGCTGTTTTGGAGAGCTAAGATTGAACTCTTCTCCCGCCAACTCAAACGCTTGCTTTTCTAATTCATCAAGACGGATGGCAATTTCTTTTGATTGCGTAGCAAGCATGTCGGCATCGATCAAAACGCCATGACGCTCCATACGTGACAACACAGGAACAAGCGGCATTTCATATTGCTCGAAGATAACTTTAAGCTTTTCGTCTTGCAGCAAATGCGCCATCAACACATTGTGTAGGCGCAAGGTAACATCCGCATCTTCCGCGGCATACGGCGCGGCTTGTTCCATCTCAATTTGATTAAACGTCAGCTGCTTTTTACCTTTACCCGCAATCTCTTCGAAACTAATGCAAGCATGTTGCAGATAGCGTAATGCCAAACTGTCCATGTCATGACGCCCAGCCACACTATTAAACACATAAGATTCAAGCATGGTGTCGTACGCAATGCCCTTCATCTCAATGTCATAACGCGCCAACACGCTCGAATCATATTTCAGGTTCTGACCGACTTTGAGTGCACCGGCATCTTCTAGCCATGCTTTCATTTCTGCCAGTACCCAGTTTCTATCTAACTGTTGTGGCGCATCGAGATAATCGTGGGCAACAGGCAAGTAAGCCGCTTCACCTTCTGCAACGGCAAAAGAGAGGCCAACCAGATTGGCTTCCATGTAATCGAGGCTGTCAGTTTCTGTGTCAAACGCCACCACGTCAGCACTGCGCAGTTTGTCCATCCAAACGCGAAACGCTTCTTCGGTCAAAATGGTTTCGTACTTGCTGCGATCAATGCTTGCCGCTGAAAAGTTTACGTCTTCTTTTTTACCCGATGCTGAAGGCGTACCGGATGCGACCGCTCGCTCAGCGACAGCATCCATGCCAGCACTACCGCTTTGCGCTTCCGCTAACCAGCGCTTGAAATTAAGCTCAGTAAACAGCTCAACCAATTTGTCATTTTCAGGCGCACGGTTAGTCAATTGTTCGGGTGTAAACGGCAATTCACAATCTAGCTTAATGGTCGCAAGCTGATAAGAAAGAAACGCCCCATCTTTATTATCTTCTAGTTTCTTCGCCATGGTTTTAGAACCACGGAATCCAAGGTCGGCAATTTTATCAAGGTTCGCGTATAGCTCTTCTAATCCACCGATACCCGCGATCAAAGCCGTCGCGGTTTTATCACCTACACCAGGGACACCTGGGATGTTATCGACTTTGTCACCCATCAAAGCCAGATAATCGATGATGTACTCTGGGCCAAAACCATATTTATCATGCACGCCTTGTGGGGTCATGATGACATTGGTCATGGTATTAATGAGAGTGACATTCTCATCCACCAGCTGCGCCATATCTTTATCACCGGTACTGATCAGAATCGGCATACTGGCCTTGGAACCCTGCACGGCAAGCGTACCGATCACGTCATCTGCTTCGACACCGTCGATAACCAGCATTGGGAATCCCATAGCTTCAATGATTTTATGCAATGGCGCTATCTGACCGCGCAGGTCATCCGGCATCGGCGGACGATGTGCTTTATATTCGGCATACATATCGTCACGAAAGGTTTTACCTTTAGCATCGAAAATCACGGTCACATTGGATGTCGGATACTGTTTGACCAGACTACGTAGCATGTTAACCACGCCGTAAATCGCACCTGTTGGCTCGCCATTGGCGTTAGTCAAACTAGGGGATGCGTGGTACGCGCGATAAAGATAAGAGGAGCCGTCGACCAGAATCAACGGACTGTCAGAAGTCGTCGCCATAACGTTATAAGCTAACCAGAAAATGATTGATGGGCTAGGATGCCACGACTGGCGAATTCTGTTAACCCGCGATTTCGATTTCTATGGCTAAGAAAGCAAGTCACGCTTCGATTCATACCCTCACATTTATTTTCATATCGACCTACAGACTCATTATCAAACTGCCCTGTGCATAAACACTTTCCCGCCCATGACACCCACCTTTCGCTGTGGATAACTTTGTTAGTATTTATTTTTGGCAATTCAGATCATGTGTGAAAAACGCACAAAATCAGAAAATATATCTTTTGTTTTTATGCACTTAACTCTAAGTCATTGATCCGGATCAGGATCGTGCGGAGATCATCGACTGTGGAAAAAGAAATTGACCACCGATCAAAGCAACCTTGCATCTTTTACAATACCGTTCTCTAAGGTTGTGATCAGCGTGAATTCAAATCACCATCGTTTTGCTCATAGACTACGCTTGATCTGGCTATTAACTCGGCGGCGATCCACGCTTTCGCCGCAAGATGATTTCTTGCAACGAGGACACATTTATGAAAAAGGTGGCTGTCATCCTGTCAGGATGTGGTTTTTATGATGGTTCGGAAATTCAAGAATCGGTGTTGTCGCTTCTTGCGATAGAGCAAGCGGGTGCAAGCTGGTATTGCTTTGCGCCTGATGAAGAGCAATTTCATGTCATTAACCACCATGCTGGCGAGGAATCAGGCGACACACGTAACGCCTTGCAAGAAGCTGCGCGTATTTGTCGTGGCGATATTGCCCCAATATCCACGTTGAACCCGGATGACTTTGATGCCCTGCTCTTACCTGGCGGTTTTGGTGTAGCAAAAAATCTCAGTGATTTTGCCAACACAGGCGTATCCATGAGCATTCAAGAAGACGTTCTGCGTGTTTGTAAAGCGTTCGCAAGCGCTGAAAAACCAGCGGGCTATATTTGTATTTCCCCGATCTTGATACCAAAGGTGTATGGCCCAGGCGCGAAAGGGACCATAGGAACAGACCCCGAGACGGCAGCAGCATTTAATGCCATGGGCGGTGAACATGTTAATTGTCCCGTTGATGACTTCGTGCTTGATCAAAGCCGACGCTTGCTTTCCACTCCTGCCTATATGCTTGCTACATCGGTGAGTGAAGCGGCTTCTGGGATCAATAAACTGGTCGATAAACTCGTGGATATGGCGTGAAAGACGTTTGATATGACATGAGTATAAAAGCGAAGAAGAAAAAGAAGTAGAAGAAGAAAGAAAAAAGCGACGCCGAGTTGGCGTCGCCTGCATCAGAAAACTGCACTACGTAAGCAGATTCATGCAAATACATTTACTGGAAGCAATGTGAGCAATGTCGTGTGTTCTCTGGTGAAGATTGCCTTCGCCATCGAACGAAATAAATACTAATCATTCTCATTAGCGTTTACAAGTTATTATTACTGCTTTATTTTTGCTCATTGATAATGTGTGATTTTCTTCACAAAATGCAGGCGGTATTGATCCAGTGAGTCTTTTTTCTCTAAGTGCTCAATCAAGTAATGGTTATTGAGTAGCAAACAAAGCATGCCCGCAAAGCAATTACGCGATTTCACACGCAAGCTGGTGTAGCCATGTTGAGCGACCCAGCGCTCTTGCGAATGCAACAGCGCCTGTGCGATACCACGACGGCGACCTTTACGAGTGACGCCACCTAGCCAGCTATAGAAACAATCTTCATCCAATTGATAACCCACTTTCACCCCACAGCTTTCCCCATCTTGTTCTGCAATCAGCACCAAAAAGGGCTTGTCACCAATACGTTTTTTAAGTGAAACCAGCGTTTCCTCACGGGAAAATTCATCGATTTGACCGAGTACGTTGATGGCATCGGCCAGCGTGCCTTCTCGAATGATCATGGGTGTATCCTTATTTGATCAGCACTCATGTGCTTTTTCTCCGAGTATAGGCGAACAGACAAAAAAAAAGCCGATCAAACGATCGGCTCTATTACCCTCAATCTTATATGCAGGCAGACGCTAAACCAGCTTGGCCTGCGCTGTCTCGTTAACCTTGGTCATGCGACCCACAAGATAATTCAACAACACGCCATACATAGGTACAAACAGGCCAAGGCTTATGATGAGCTTAAAGACGTAATCGACAATGGCGATTTCCGTCCAGTTAGCCGCCATGAAGGCATCAGGGCTGTTGTAAAACGCGATGGCAAAGAAAGCCAAGGTATCAAGCGCGTTACCAAACACGGTTGAACAGCTAGGTGCTACCCACCATTTTTTTGTCTGGCGTAGGCGATTGAACACATGAATATCGAGGATCTGACCAAGCATGTAAGCCATGAAGCTTGCCACGGCAATACGCGCCACAAAGAGGTTAAACTCAGTGAGGTGCGCGAGTCCTTGATACTGTCCTTGATAGAACAACACCGACAACACATAAGAGATCAACAGTGATGGCACCATCACGCTGAAAATGATCTTACGTGCCATGCCTGCACCAAAAATACGAACAGTCAGATCGGTCGCCAGAAAGATAAACGGAAAGGTAAATGCGCCCCATGTGGTGTGAAAACCAAAAATGGTGAACGGCAGCTGTACCAGATAATTGCTAGACGCAATGATAACGAGGTGGAAAACCACCAAATAGGAAAGGGCGTTGCGCTGTTGCGCGGGCGTAAAAGTGCTCATTTGGAACCTTTTTGTCATTGGGGGCGAGGGAACCCAAACGTACTTATTATGCCGAGTATTCTACTCGACACCGTATTTTTCTGCTTCGCGGTGCAGTTGCATAACGCAAAGAAGGTGGCGAATTATACAGCATTTTTTTGGCTTGCCAACTGTCGTCGCGTCGCCGTGGTATCACGAAAAGGCGAGTTGTCTACTTAACCAGCGATGCAAAAACAGTAGTTCTTCATCGCCTTCTTTACCAAGGCGCTCTAACCACACACTGGCACTGTAATGCTCAGCTTTGAGCATAAAGGTGACACCTTCAAAGTCGACCAACCATGTGTGCAGATCGGCATCGGTTTGCTTATCCTGCGCGTTGGCGTCAATCAGTTGGCAAAACCTATCTAGCATAGCTTCTGCGTTGTCGAAATCCATCCCATCCGCGGCCAACACCAAACGCCCTTCATTGGCGTCAAAATGCGATAACCTAAATCGTGGTTTATCCATAACTCGCATCATCCGTGTCGAGCGTGATGTGATCTTCAATCACGTCCAAAAATACATGGCCGTATTTTTCTAGCTTGCGCTGACCCACGCCATTGACCGCCAGCAATTCACCTTGCGAGGTCGGGATCATTTCAGCCATTTCAATCAAAGTGGCATCGTTAAACACCACATACGGCGGGATGTCTTCTTTATCTGCAATCGCTTTGCGCAGTTTACGGAGTTTGGCGAACAGCTTTTTGTCGTAATTGCGTTTGCCAAGCTTGTCGGCTTTACTGCGTGGTGACAGACCGAGTCTTGGCACGGCAAGTTCAAGCGATGTTTCACCGCGCAAGACAGGACGTGCTTCTTCAGTCAGTTGCAGCACAGAACTTCGTGCAATGTTTTGCATCAGGTAACCGCGATGGATCAGCTGACGGAAAATGCTGACCCAATACTCATGACTGTGGTCTTTGCCCAGTCCATAAGTGCTGATCTTCTCGTGCCCGTGCTCTTTGATGCGCTGGTTTTGCATACCGCGCAGCACTTCAACTGTGTAACCCACACCAAAGCTCTGATTCACGCGATACACACATGACAGGGCTTTTTGCGCTTGCTCTGTACCGTCAAACAGCGTGGGCGGATCTAAGCAAATATCGCAGTTACCGCAGGGTTTCTCGCGATATTCACCAAAGTAATTCAATAACACCAGACGGCGACAGGTTAGCGCCTCAGCAAACGCGCCCATGGCATTAAGCTTGTGGCTTTCCACCTGCTTCTGTGGTCCTTCTGGCTTTTCTTCCAAACAGCGATGCAACCAGCCGATATCCGACGGGTCATAAAACATCACCGCTTCGGCGGGCAAACCATCACGCCCAGCACGCCCCGTTTCCTGATAATAGGATTCGATGTTGCGTGGAATATCATGGTGAACCACAAAACGCACATTGGGTTTATTAATCCCCATGCCGAACGCAACCGTTGCCACCACAATTTGCACGTCATCGCGCTGGAAAGCTTCTTGTACCCAAGCGCGTTGTTCATTGCTCATGCCTGCATGATAGGCCGCTGCGCGTAGATTTTGATCGCACAGCTTTTCGGCCACCTGCTCGACCTTCTTGCGGCTGCTGCAATAAATGATGCCGCTTTGTCCGCTTTGCCCGGCGAGAAACTGGGTCAATTGCGCCAGCGGCTTATGCTTTTCCACCAAGGTGTAGCGAATATTGGGGCGATCAAAACTACCAAGGAAAGAGTGCGGAGCATCTAACGCAAGACGCGAACAAATATCCTGACGCGTGGCGTCATCCGCGGTGGCGGTCAACGCCATCACAGGCACATTCGGGAAATGCTGTTTTAGGCTACCCAGTTGCGCATATTCGGGACGAAAATCGTGTCCCCATTGAGAGATACAGTGCGCTTCATCCACCGCGATCAGAGCAATCTTCACTGCTTGCAAACGTTCGATAAAGTCACGCATCAACACGCGCTCAGGCGAGACATAAAGCAGCGAGAGGTTACCCTCGCGCAGTGCTTGCCATGTTGCTGCTTGTGCTTCTGGGAGCATGGAGGAGTTAATACACGACGCTTGCACGCCGTTCGCAAGCAGTTGGTCGACCTGATCTTTCATCAGCGAAATAAGCGGAGAGATAACAATCGTCAAGCCATCGCGCACCAAAGCAGGAATTTGGTAGCACAGGCTTTTACCGCCACCCGTTGGCATGATGACAAGGCAGTCTTGACCCGCGATAGCGGCATCAATGACTTCCTTCTGACCGTCTCGGTAGCTGTGATAGCCAAACACCGACTGCAAAACAGATTCGTCTTGTGCCAGTTCCAGCGTTTGCGCGGCAGAATCAGTGACGGTCATGATGCCTCTCTTCAATGAATTGGCGCTCATTCTAAACGCCCTTCGCCAATGTTGAAAGCCATGCCGTTGTTGCACACGATTTTCTCATCAATATGTCACCTTTAAGGTGTGCTTAGCGATACATCCTCCATATACTGATTGATGCAGCTAAACCGTTTATATTTGATGACCATTCAGCACTACCACGCTAGATAAGCCATCAATACCCCTTATTTTTCGCTGCCCGCGCCGCCTTTAGGCGGTTTTTGCTCTTTGTCGTAATTTGTATGTTGAGATCTTGCAGTGAATGATGCGCAACAAACCCGCCGAGGCATATTTCTCGCCATTGGTGCCTATAGCATGTGGGGTATTGCCCCGATCTACTTTAAAGCGTTAACTGACGTCCCGGCATTGGAGGTCGTGATGCACCGTGTGCTGTGGTCGTTTTTCTTTCTCGCCATCATAGTGAAAATGAGTGGCAGCTTTGCCCGCGTAAAACTGCTACTCAAAGATACCAAGCGTTTAGCACTTTTAACCGTTACTGCCGTGGTTATTGCCGCCAACTGGCTCATTTTCATATGGGCCGTGGGCAACAACCTCATGTTAGACGCAAGCCTTGGCTACTTCATCAACCCACTCTTTAATGTGGTGTTAGGCATGGTATTTCTCGGCGAACGCTTCCGACGATTGCAATGGGTCGCCGTGGCACTGGCTTTTTCTGGTGTGGCTATTCAAGTTATCACTTTTGGCTCATTGCCTTGGGTTGCGTTGGTGCTGGCGGGCAGTTTTGGCTGCTACGGTCTGTTGCGAAAGAAAATCAATGTGGATGCAGCCACCGGACTGTTCATTGAAACCGCAGTGTTATTGCCAGCGTCAGCAATCTATTTACTCTTTATTGCCGACAGCGCGACCTCAAACATGCTCGACAACAGTTGGAGCATGAACCTGCTACTGATCGCCGCAGGTATCGTCACGACCTTGCCACTGTTGTGCTTTAACGGCGCAGCCACCAAATTGCGCTTATCAACACTGGGCTTTTTCCAATACATCGGCCCAACCATTATGTTTTTTTTGGCCGTGGGCATTTATACCGAACCGTTCACCGCGGATAAGGCCACCACCTTTGCCTTTATCTGGACAGCGCTGGCTATCTTCACGTTTGACGCAGTCAGACAACAAAAGAAAAAGCGCAAGTTAAGCACCCCATCTTGATATCTCGGCACCGCAAGGTGCCGTTTTTTTTATACCCGCAATATTTTTCTATCCTTCTGCCTTCACAGAGAAAAATTGACATCCTGCCTCGTTAATCCGACACACTTCTCGCTCATTAGCGAACTATACTCAGAGGCTAACCGTTCGTGCGTTAAAAGGAATTAGAATGAAAAAGCCCCCGACTCGACTCTTGTCCGCATTGGCACTTAGCTTGATGATGACAGGGACTGCCAACGCGACTGCTGAAGGTCAAATCACCGATGCTATCGCGCCCGAACTTGCCACAGGCAGCGTGATGCGAAAGAGCGTAAAAGGCACGCAATGGATGGTGGCGTCGGCCAATCCTCATGCCAGCAAAGCCGCCGAGTCCATTCTAAAAAAAGGCGGCAATGCGATTGATGCCATGGTCGCGGTGCAAACCGTGCTGGGCTTGGTTGAACCGCAAAGCTCTGGCATTGGTGGCGGTGCTTTTTTGGTGTATTGGGATAATAAGGCACAAGCCTTAACCACGTTTGACGGGCGTGAAACCGCGCCAATGGCAGCAACGCCAACACTATTTCTTGATGACAATGGTCAGCCGTTGAAATTCTATGACGCCGTTGTTGGTGGGCTGTCCGTCGGCACGCCGGGTACGTTGCGTTTAATGCATGATACCCACGCTAAGTATGGCGACCTGTCTTGGCGCGCCGTGCTCACCCCGGCTATTGAACTGGCACAAGCCGGTTTTGAGGTGTCACCGCGTTTAGCGGCGCTGATTGAAGGCGATGCTGATAGGCTGCGCCGCTACCCTGCGACTCACCAATATTTCTTTGACGACAACGGTAACCCTCTGAGCATTGGCGATCGTTTAGTGAACCTCGAATACGCCAGCACCTTGAAAATGGTGGCAGAGGATGTCGACAACTTCTACCAAGGCCCCATCGCTGATGACATTGTCGCGACCGTCCAAAACGCGGCGGGCAACCCCGGCGTATTGAGTAAAAAAGATTTGGCCGATTACCGCATTGTTGAACGCCAACCTGTCTGCGCCCCTTATCGTCAATATCGAGTCTGCGGCATGGGACCGCCGACCTCAGGCGCGATTACCGTTGGGCAAATCCTTGGCATTTTGAGCAACTTCCCACTGAAAGACCTCGGCAAAGATTCCCCTGAAAGCTGGCGTTTAATTGGTGATGCCTCTCGTTTGGCATTTGCCGATCGCGGACGCTATATCGCAGACACTGACTATGTGCCAGTGCCAACCGAAGGCTTATTAGCACCCGAATACTTGAAAGCACGCGCGGCATTGATCCCTGCTGAAGGTGCCATGACTGATGTGTCCCCCGGCATGCCACAATTTAGCCATGCGATGAAAGCGCCGGCATTGGCCGACGATCAGTCCATCGAACTGCCGTCCACCAGCCATTTTTCCATTGTGGATAAAGCGGGCAACATTGTCTCCATCACCACCACCATTGAAAACGGCTTTGGCTCGCGCTTAATGACCCGTGGTTTCTTGCTCAACAACGAGTTAACGGATTTCTCCTTTGCCACACAAAAAGACGGCGTGCCTATCGCAAACCGCATTGAGCCGGGTAAACGCCCCCGTTCATCCATGGCGCCCACCATTGTCATGCGTGATGGTAAACCATACATGGCGGTAGGCTCACCGGGTGGCAGTCGCATCATCGGTTATGTTGCCAAAACACTGGTCGCGCATCTTGATTGGGGTTTAGACATTCAATCAGCCATCGACTTACCGCATCTCGTCAATCGCTTTGGCACTTTTGATCTCGAGGCAGGGACGGATGCAGAAAGTTTCAAACCTGCACTTGAAGAGATGGGATATAACGTCAATATTCGTGACTTAACATCCGGCATTCACGGTATTGTTATCGACAGTGGTGCATTGGAAGGCGGTGCCGACCCAAGGCGCGAAGGGCTGGTCACTGCACAGTAACCCGTTAAGCCCCCTCAGGAGAATATGAATGTTACGTAAAATCAACACGATGGCACTTTGTGCCATTCTCGCAACAGCAGCAGTACCTGCTCAAGCACTTAGCTTGGACAGCCTACTCGGTGAAGCGAACAAAGAAGCCAGTAATTTACTCAATGGCGTAGACACAAAAACGGCAGATAACCCACTCACGTCGTTGCTGTCGACAGATCTTGGCGTCAATGACAAGCAAGCAGCAGGCGGTGCGGGAGCCCTACTTGCCATGGCTTACCAATCCCTAGGGGAAGAACAAAGCGGTGAGTTACTCAAGATGGTGCCGGGCATGGATTCTTTGACAGGGATGATTCCAGACGATCTCGCCAGTAACCTTGGCAACTTAGAGTCCGTCGACAAAGTCTTCGGTGTACTTGGCTTAGATCCGGGCATGGTACAAAAATTCGCCCCAGTGATACTCAAGTATTTGACCGGTGAAGGCGCCAGCGAATCGCTCATTAGCGGTTTGACGGACGCTTGGGGCGCAGCAAAATAATCTGTCTCTTGTTTCCATTCTCTTTAACTTGAGTGCGATACAAGAACCAACAGACGAAAAAGAAGGGGTGGCCTAAGCCACCCCTTCTTTTTTACTGTCGTTTTTTCAAGCCTTAACGTTTTTGCTTTTAGCTTTTAGCTTTTAGCTTTTAGCTTTTAGAGCATGGCGCTTAACAGTGTCTGCCGTTACATCGCTTCTAGCTTGGCATATTGCGTCACCAACCACTTGATCCCTTCGCCATTAAAGGCGACCTGCACACGGCTTTGATTGCCGCTGCCTTCAAAATTGATGATCGTACCTTCACCAAATTTTGGATGCTGAACACGCTGGCCGAGATTAAAGCCCGTTTGATTGAAATTCTGCTGAGTCTGCGTTTGAGAGAAACGCCCACTCGCTGCAGCAGGGCGCGTAACCTTGGCACGCATGCGAACTTCTTCCATGCACTCTTCCGGCAACTCACGAATGAAGCGTGAGGCTTTGTGGAACATGTCTTTACCGTACACACGGCGCATTTCTGCATGGGTGATAAACAGTTTTTTCATCGCACGGGTCATGCCCACGTAGCAAAGGCGACGCTCTTCTTCGAGGCGCCCCGCTTCTTCGGATGACATTTGGCTCGGGAACATGCCCTCTTCCACACCAACCATAAACACCAACGGGAATTCCAACCCTTTGGCGCTGTGAAGTGTCATAAGCTGCACGGCATCATCAAATTCATCCGCCTGCCCTTCACCAGCTTCCAAGGCAGCATGAGACAAAAAGGCCGATAGCGGCGTCATGTCTTCTTGCACCTCTTCCGGCGCTTCATACTGGCGGGTTGCGGTGACAAGTTCTTCCAAGTTATCAATACGTGCCTGCGCTTTCTCGCCTTTTTCGGCTTCGTACATCGCGCGCAAACCCGAATGTTGGATCACGTAATCGGTTTGTTGGAACAGCGCCATCTCACGCGTCTCGTCTTCTAGCGCATTGATCAATTCAACAAAACGACGCAGTGAATTGGCCGCACGTCCTGCCAACACTTGCTCTTCCAACAACTGAGTACTGGCTTCCCACATGGTCGCGCCACGATCACGTGCCGCCAAACGAATGGTTTCCAAGGTGCGATCGCCCATTCCACGTGTTGGTGTGTTGATCACACGTTCAAAGGCAGCATCATCAAAACGGTTCGCCATCAAACGCAGGTATGCCAGCGCATCTTTGATTTCCTGACGCTCGAAGAATCGCATACCACCATAAATTCGATAAGGCAGCCCTGTTTGAATCAAGGCCTCTTCCAGCACGCGAGATTGGGCGTTGTTGCGATATAGCATGGCGCAATCGTTCAATGCGCCGCCTTCGTCATGCCAAGATTTGATTTTACCGACAACAAAGCGAGCCTCATCCAACTCATTAAATGCACTGTATACGGAAATTAATTCACCTTCGTGACCGTCGGTCCACAGGCTCTTGCCCATACGTTCCGAGTTGTTGGTGATCAGATGATTTGACGCCTTCAAAATATTGCCCGTAGAACGGTAGTTCTGCTCAAGACGAATGGTCTTCGCGCCAGCAAACTCATCAAGGAAGCGTTGAATGTTTTCGATCTTAGCGCCACGCCAGCCGTAGATAGACTGATCGTCATCGCCCACGATCATCACATTGGCTTGCGTGCCAGCCATCATGCGCAGCCAAGCGTATTGAATGTTGTTGGTATCTTGGAACTCGTCGACCAAAATATGCTGAAAACGCGCCTGATAGTGCTCACGAATATGGGTTTTATCTCGTAACAACTCGTGGCAACGCAGCAAAAGTTCCGCGAAATCCACCAGTCCTGAACGGTCACACGCTTCCTGATAAGCGCTATAAACACGTAACCAGGTTTTTTCGACGGGATCGAACTGCGCATCAATATGATGTGGCCGTAAGCCCTCGTCTTTTTTGGCATTGATGTACCACGATGCTTGACGCGCAGGCCAATGTTTCTCATCGAGGTTTTGCGCTTTAATCAAGCGACGCAGCAAACGCTGTTGGTCGTCAGAATCCAGAATTTGAAAATCTTGCGGTAAATTCGCATCAAGATGGTGAGCACGCAGAATACGGTGACACAAGCCATGGAAGGTACCGCACCACAATCCTGATGACGTCCCCTGCATCAGTTGGTCGATACGCCCACGCATCTCCGCTGCCGCTTTATTGGTAAAAGTCACCGCCAGTACTGAAAACGGCGAGGCATGCTCCACTTTCATCAACCAGGCAATGCGATGAACAAGCACTCGGGTTTTGCCACTACCCGCGCCAGCGAGTACCAGATAATTGCCGAGCGGCGCGGCCACGGCTTCGCGTTGGTTGTCGTTAAGACCGTCAATCAGGTAGGATACGTCCATCGTTCATTCACTGGTTATTTATACACTGGTTGAGGATTATATACCCAAGTGACTTTCAGGTGCGAACCTAACACCAAAATTCTGGGGCAAAGACCAACATACACCCCGATATTAACGCCGCCTTACTCCACTCCTTTTACCAATCCAGGTTTCTCTCTCATACTTTTATAAAAATGATGACTCAAACCAAACAAAACCAATATATATCAATATTTTAATGCAACACTGGTTCGTCATTGGTTATTTTTAATCAAAAAATAACCGCAACAGCGAAAGTTTTCATTCACTCAACCTATCCTTTTAGGTGAGCACGTTATTGAAGACGGCTCTTTCTTTAATCAATTGATAATCCTAAGGACCTCCGTCCTTACAATGAGGAATTGACATGAAAAAGACTAATTTTGCTGTCGCTGCTGCTATTACCAGTCTGCTTGCTGTGGGTGCAACCACTTTGACGACAACGCCTGCCCAGGCTGCAGAAAAAGAGAAATGCTACGGTGTCGCAAAAGCGGGTAAAAACGACTGCGCAACGGCGACCAGTTCTTGTGCGGGTACATCAACCAAAGATGCCCAAAAAGATGCGTTTATCGTCGTGCCTCAAGGCCTATGTGACCGCCTGTCAGGCAGCGCTAAGTCGGCCTCTTAATCAGAGTAACGTCTTAATCGAAACAGGGGTTAGGCATGGAAAAAGTTTCTCCTTGGATTGGCGTGGGGCTAAGGCATCCACATCATGAGCACTTCATCAATCAATCCCCGGATATAGGATGGTTAGAAGTACACAGCGAGAACTTTTTCCAGCCTGATTCTGATGCTTTTCAGGCGTTAGATACCTTGCGACGCCAATATTCGATTAGCTGTCATGGCGTGGGTTTGTCATTAGGGTCAACCGACCCGATAAACCGCGACCACTTGCGTCGACTCAAACGATTAGTTGATGAGATCGATCCCTTATTCGTCTCTGAGCACCTCAGTTGGAGTTCGGTAAATGGCGAATATTTTAATGATTTACTGCCTCTTCCTTACACCGAAGAAGCACTGGATGTGTTTTGTGCCAATGTCGACATCACACAAGATCACCTCAGTCGACAGATTCTGGTGGAAAACCCATCGAGTTACTTGAGCTTTAACCACTCAACCATTCCTGAATGGGAGTTTCTGGCCGAAGTCGCCAGACGCACTGGCTGCGGATTGTTGCTCGATCTGAATAACGTGCATGTCAGTGCCTTTAATCATGGCTTTGACGCACAGCAATACTTAGCCGCTATTGATCCAGAGTGGGTGAAAGAAATCCATTTGGCAGGCTATGTCGTTAATCCGCTGCCCGAGGGTGAAATTTGGATTGATACTCACAGCCAGCCAGTTTCTGAGCCAGTATGGGCGCTTTATCATCAATGGATCGCCGCAAACGGGCCACGACACACCTTGATTGAGTGGGATAGAGACATTCCAACACCCGAGGTGCTGCTGGCGGAAGCGGCGAAAGCCGATGCCATCTTAAAGGCGCTATATTATGGCCCCTTGCGAGAGGTGGCATCATGACATCGCCAGACTTAGCCTCTCTGCAGCGACAGTTTAGTGACGCGCTGCACTATCAGCCGCACCAATTGCCGGTTGCTCAAGGCGTCACAGCACCCGATGCGCTATTGCAGGTTTATCGCAACAACTTCGTGATGACATTAACTGAATGCCTCGGCGTGGCTTACCCCGTGGTCAATGCACTGGTGGGTGAGGAGTGCTTTGCTGCCATTGCTCGCCAGCACGTGCTGACCACGCCAATGAATAATGCCTGTGCCGATCGTTATGGCGAAGGGTTTGACAAGACAATGACGTCATTGCCCAACATCATCGAAGCTGTCCCTTATCTTGCCGATATCGCGACACTAGAGTGGCATATTCAAACGGTCAGTCAGGCGACGATAACGAAAATGCCGTTTCCAGTGGAAGCCTTAGCGCTAGTGACACCTGAAGATTTTGGCAATATCCAGCTTCAGGTATCCCCCACAGCCAAAGTGATGCAAAGCCATTTCGCCATCTGCAGCATTTGGCAAGCAATCACCCATCATGATGAAGCGGCGCTGCAATCGCTTGACCCTCTTAATTCCGAGGCGACGCTCGTTCAACGCCGTCATAACACGCTAGAAATCACGTTGCTTGATGCCGAAGAAGCCACATTAATCGTCGCTTGCGAGCAATCGCCGTTTGGCAATATTGCTCCTCATTTATTGCAACACGTCGCCAGCGCCATGCAGCGTGGCGTGTTTACTGATTTTACTCTCGCTCACACGCCATAAGAAAAAAGGACATCGCGCATGCTTTCAGTTATTACCAAATTGGACGATATTTTTGCGTCCGCGCTCAAGCCCCTCGCTCCGGTATTGCTGCTGATCAGTCGTCTTTGGGTGGCATGGGTGTTTTTCCGTGCAGGGCAGACCAAAATCGCAAGCTGGGACAGTACGCTATACCTCTTTGAGTATGAATATCAGGTACCGGTATTGCCTTGGGAAATGGCGGCATACTTGGGGACGGCAGCGGAACTTATCCTGCCTGTATTTTTACTATTAGGTTTGTTAACTCGCCCAGCGGCTTTTGCACTGTTCGTTTTCAATATTGTCGCGGTTGTGTCTTACCCCGCCCTTTGGGATAAAGGCTTCTTCGACCACCAAATGTGGGGCGTGATGCTCTTAGTCACCACCGTGTGGGGGCCGGGCTTACTGGCACTCGACAATAAACTTAAACAGCGCGGGTGAGAGTCAAAAGCTGACTCAGATGGGAGATCTCCACATCCGGAAGTAATGTTGCATGCCGCTGCTTTGTCAGCGGCTGGTTTGTTTCGTTAATCCAGCACGCCTTAAATCCTGCCAGTTTCGCACCGCGCACATCCGCTTTTAAATGATCGCCAACATGCAAAATGTTCTCAGGATCAACATCCAGCAAGTGTTTCGCTTTAGTAAACATAGCCAAGTCAGGCTTGGCTTTCCCGTCAGGTCCGGCTTGCAGAACATGCATAAAATACGGCGTCAGCCCCAGCCGATCACAATCAACATTGCCATTGGTGATCGCCAAAAGTGGGTAATTTGCCGCTAATGCCGCTAAGGTTTCAATGGCTTCATCTGGCACGGAAAAGTTGCTGCGCTCGAAAAGAAAGAATTCAACGGCGTCATTGGCAAGTTGTTGCGCTGCAAAGTCGCTCAGACCACAGCGAGTGGCGGCAAATTTGATCTGCGCTCGTCGAATCTCTGTGACAAACCCTACCAAGCGAGGATCTTGCTCCATCACCTGCTGGCGAATGTCCTGCCATAACGCCCAGCTAAATGCTTCCATCGGCGGGCAATGCGAGGCTAGCCAATCCAGCAACTGTTGCTCTGCGCGTACAATCACCACACGGTTGTCGTACAAGGTATCATCCAGATCAAAGGTCAGTGCTGAGACGGGTTGCCATCTGCGGTAAAACTTCATGCGCGTTCCTCTACTCGTTCCGTTGCCTGTATTCACTCGATCACAGTGCTCACCAGATCAAGATCTGGGGGGGGGGCTAATCGCTTTTTCGTTTACGCGCTCTGGGATGCGCTGCATCGTAGACTTTGGCAAGATGCTGGAAGTCCAAATGGGTATAGACCTGTGTCGTCGACAAGTCTGCATGCCCCAGCAACTCTTGAACAGCGCGCAGATCACCGGATGACTCCAACATATGCGTTGCAAAGCTATGTCTGAGTTTGTGCGGATTAATGTGGCTATTCACCGCTTGCTTTTGTCCCCACTCAGCCATACGTTTTTGTACGCTTCGCGCCGAGATTCGGCTTCCTAATTTAGAAATAAACAGTGCATTTTCTGGTCCTTTCAACAACAGATTGCGCACTTTTATCCAATTAATCAGCCACTCTTTGGCCATGCCAGTAAACGGGACGATACGTTCTTTATCGCCCTTACCGATGACGCGAAGATCGCCTTTTCGTACCGCCACATCTCGAAGATTTAGGCCGGTAAGCTCAGATAAACGTAGCCCCGCACCATACATCAACTCCATCATGGCGCGATCGCGCACCGCTAAGGGGTCGTCAGAATCGACAGAAAGCAGTTGGTTGATTTCATCCACATCAAGATTTTTTGGCAAGGTGCGCCCTTGTTTTGGCGCTGCCACACCTTTGGCTGGATTTGCACCCAAAGCACCATCGACAATCATAAAATCAAAGAAACTACGAAGAGCAGATAAACGCAGAGCAATGCTGCCCGGCTTTAGGCGTTCACGCTTGGCTTGCGAGGCAATTTGACGCACCCAGCCGGCATCGACATCCTGCCATTGAGTCACACCCGAATCCTGCAAAAATGTGGCGCAAGCGGTCAATTGTTGACGGTAATTAGATTCGGTATAGCGACTTAAGCCCCGCTCACGAATCATGTAATCAAAAAATCGCGCCAGTGGTTTTTCCAAGGCCGACAGCAGGCTCATTCGTCTGACTGCCACTTGGTAAGAAGAATAGCGATGTGCTCTGCAATTTGCTCAACAAACAGGGTGTCCATGCTGGGCTGAAAGTGTCCGCCATCTTTGCTGGCAAACGACAAAAAGCCTAGCTCTTTCCCCTTGTAAACAGGTACTAATGCATAAGAGCCTAGCTCTGGTGCGTGACTAACAAATAGTTCACCATCGGCTTTACGAAGACGACCCAAGTAAACATGCTGACCGCAAAAATGCGCCGCTTTTATTGCGTCGACACTTTTTTTGTTCAAGGCATGATGACCAACATCGTAAAAACGCAAGCTAACTGAGAGCTGCAGCGACGAGGCTAAAGTACGTAACGCCTGATGAATATCCTGCTCACGACTGGCGGCAAACAAAGCTTTGTGCGCCTGCGAGAAAGCACGAAACAGGTTTTCATTCCCTGCAGCAATGCTCATCAATTGGGTGATGTCTTCTTCTAGTTCAGCCACGCGTTCGCGTAATCGGCTTAGCTGAATTTCAACCAAGGAAACCGCGCCACGTTGTGGATGAGAGAGTCGAAGTTGCTCCAGCAATTTAAGCTGGCTAAGAAAAAAGTCAGGATTGTCTTTCAAATAGCTGGCCACGGCATCGTCGGTAAGCGCTTTTGCCAGTGGCCCTTCGAGCTTGGAAAGCTCCGTCATACTGTTATTTGTCCATCATAAACATGTGAAGCTGGGCCGGACATATGCAAAGCATGTCCCGGACCACGCCAACGAATGTGTAGATCGCCGCCTGGCAATTGCACGCGTACAGACTCATCAAGCAAGCCTTGTGCAATGCCGACAGCCACCGCTGCGCAGGCACCGCTGCCACAAGCTTGGGTCTCACCTGCGCCGCGCTCATAAACGCGAAGACGAATTTCACTGCGTGAGACCACCTGCATGAAACCTGCATTGACACGCTCAGGAAAACGCTCGTGGGATTCCACCAACGGGCCCAAGGTGTCAACATCGGCCGTATCCACATCGTCAACCACTGTGACACAGTGTGGATTACCCATACTGACCGCGCCAACAAACAAGGTTTTGTCACCTACACGTAAAATATAGGTTTTTTCTTCTGTGTTTGCGCGGAAGGGAATTTTTGATGGTTCCCAAACAGGCTCGCCCATATTGACCGTGACCTGATCGTCACCATCAATATTGAGTACAATTTTACCCGACTTAGTGCTGACTTGGATTTGATGTTTATTGGTCAGCCCTTTCATGCGAACAAAACGAGCAAAGCAGCGCGCGCCGTTGCCGCACTGCTCGACTTCACTGCTGTCAGCATTGAAAATCCGATAGTGAAAATCACTCTCCGGATCATAAGGTGGCTCGACCACCAAAAGCTGATCAAAACCCACACCGGTGTTTCTGTCCGCCAAACGACGGATCATGTCCGGGGAGAAATACGCATTTTGCGTCACGCAATCAACCACCATAAAGTCGTTGCCGAGACCATGCATTTTCGAGAATTGTATCTGCATCCGGTTCCTTTATTCAGGCAAAACCTGTTCTAACTGCCACAGTGATTCCAGTGGCTCTCTCTGACGTACCAGATGGGCTTGCTCACCGTCCACCATCACTTCGGCAGCACGGCTACGCGTATTGTAGTTCGATGACATCACAAAGCCGTATGCGCCTGATGAACGCACAGCAAGCAAGTCACCAGCTTCCAACACCAAGGAACGGTCTTTGCCTAAGTAGTCGCCTGTTTCACACACAGGGCCAACCAAATCATAGGTTTTGCCTTCCCCGTCGCGCGGACGAAGCGGCACAATGTCTTGCCATGCTTGATACAACGCAGGGCGCAGTAAATCGTTCATCGCCGCATCAATGATGGCAAAATTCTTCTCGGCGTTGTGCTTGAGAAATTCAACTTTTGTGACCAATACACCAGCGTTGGCGGCAATGGCACGACCCGGTTCAAACACCAACTCTATGTCTTGATGATTGTCGAGACGATCTAGTAAAGCCTTGGCGTAGTCAGATGGCTCAGGTGGCTTTTCATCGTGATAAGTCACGCCCAATCCACCACCAACATCAAGATGAGTGATGTTAATACCATCTTCACGCAGTGCATCAATCAGCCCCAAAAGGCGATCGGTAGATTCAATAAATGGCGCCAGATCCGTTAACTGAGAGCCGATATGACAATCGATACCGTGTACGTCCAGATTTGGCAAGCCATGGGCGTAATGGTAAACCTCACGCGCACGGTCGAATGCAATACCGAACTTGTTTTCTTTAAGACCGGTGGAAATATATGGGTGGGTTTTGGCGTCTACGTCCGGGTTAATACGCAAGCTAACAGGTGCGACTTTACCGAGTTCTCCCGCCACTTGATTCAATCGATCAAGTTCAGCTTCCGATTCCACGTTGAAACACTTAATCCCCAACGACAGCGCACGCGCCATTTCTGGGGCAGTTTTACCCACACCAGAGAAAACCACTTTAGCCGGATCGCCACCCGCTGCAAGCACACGCTCTAGCTCGCCTTGGGAAACGATGTCAAAACCTGAGCCTAAACGAGCAAGCACATTGAGCACACCCAAGTTGCTGTTCGCCTTCACGGCATAGCAAATCAGGTGTGGATGATCGCCAACTGCATTATTAAACGCATGCCAATGACGCTCTAGCGTCGCACGAGAATAAACGTACAGCGGGGTGCCATAGTCTTGTGCCAACTGTGCCAAAGGCAGGTCTTCTGCCCAAAGCTGTCCGTCATCCTGATAATTGAAGTAATCCAACGTTGTCCTTCCCTGTCCGATATATTATGGCTGATCAGTTCCCTGAGCTTGCGTATCCTGTGTGTTTCCCGTTTCTGCTGGCGCACTGTTTTGCGCTGGCGCGTCTTCGGGAAAATAGAGTGGGCCTTGTTGGCCACATGCAGACAGCAAGGTAATTGCGGCCAGCACAACAAGTTTCAGGGTTGTTCGCATCATTTATGCCAGTGATCCAAAAGTTAATGCCCTCTATAATCGCATCAACACACTGAAAAGCAATAGGACGGAATACAATGAACACCAGTGAATACCATGAACTTGTCGACGCAGAATGGATGGCCATCGAGGAAGGTATCGATGAATGCGGTGCAGATATCGATTACGAAACATCTGGTAATGTTCTGACACTGGATTTTGAAGACCGCACTCAGATCATCATTAATCGTCAAGAGCCGATGTCAGAGATCTGGCTGGCGTCGAAATCCGGAGGCTTCCACTTCGCTTATAAAGAAGGAAAATGGCTGTGTAGCAAGACAGGCGTTGAGTTTAGCGAAATGGTCAAGCAAGAATGCCGCAAACAATCTGGCGAAGAGGTCAATTGGTAGAGCGCGCATTGCTTACGCACTAAATCAAGACTCACAAACGCAACGTCGCTGAAAGCCATTAGGTTTTCAGCGACGTTTGTGTCGGTACGTTTAGGCTTACAATTTAACGAGAAGCAACCTGTGCTGGCTCACCGCGCGTCTCTGCGCCACGTTGCCACTGGCGATCACTCTTATACGGGATCACCTGCGCCCGACCATCAGCCTGATGGATGATGTCGTAAAACTGAGGTAAGTTGAAATTAACGGCTTGGCCACTAAAGCTCACTTTTTCCTGAGATGATGTGTAGAAGCGGTTCACGCCTTGCACCATTTCTTCTTTATCGCCACTGCATTGACGATACATTTCTACGCGATTATTTTCGTCCAACACATAAATATTGAACCCTTCGCTGCAATCTTCGAAGAAAAACTGGATGATACCTTCACTAGCATACGCATCGACCACTTCTGGCGGATGTATTTCTCCCTCTTTATCCAACACCACCAAGGGCGATCCCGTGATCTTGTTGGTTGAGATAGAACGATAAAAATCCACCGAGTTCTCAAGTTTTTGTACCGACACGCCGCGTCGCTCAAAGAACAATCCGAAGGTTTGATCAGCCACACGAATCGCTTTAAAACGACGACGTTTTTCCTGATCGATAGGCTTTAATCGCATATCAATACATTCTGCCACCAACTGATACACCAAATTACGGATCAAGCCGCGCATTTTTCCAGCGTAGCAAAACACGTCGACAGACTCGGGGGGAATCGCATCTTGGTGCATCTTGCCTAGTAGCGTCTTAAGCACATCCAGCATGGCGTTATCACCCTTAAAATTCAGGGTACGCACTTCATTCCAGCTGTTGCGGTAAACCAAATCAACGCTACCCACCAAGCATTGCTGCTCAGCACCGTAGCTGAAAATGTCTGTGTTTTTGAAATCGAATCGAACTGACGGCTGCTTCAATTCAGAAGTAGGATCGTGCTCAAGGTTGATGAACAGCGCCAGTTTGCGGATTTCACAAGGGCTCGACAACGCCTGCAATGATGGATGCGGTCGACGTACCGAGAAGGTATTTCGCATGTCACTCACCAGCTGATACAACTTGTCGATGTCGACTTCACTGGTACGTGCGACGGAATGCAGGCAAGTCGATTCAGTGAGCATGCCATTGAAATACGCCCAAGCAACAAGCTTGGACAAGTAACGGTTGTGCTCTAGTGGCGCGCGACCAATGATGTCGACAGGTTTAAGTGATTGCTTATACAAATACCAACCCGGCGGATTGTTGCGCCCTTCCGGCACTTGAATCAAGGTCAGGTTAGGTTCGTGCAAATCCGGCGATAATTGAGGATTAAGCAAGGTCACTTTACCCGGCAACACCTCAAATGCAGCGTACAGCTTACGCGCCAAAATACTGATATCTTCAGGACTAATCGCAGAAGTAATGTCATTGCGACGCGCAAAGCGGATCAGGTTGCGATAGCTCAGCATCAAAGCTTCTAACAGCTCGTTATGCGCCTCTTTAACCTCTTCCACCTTCCAGTTACGGCGATTATCCAGACGTGCAATATCGTCTTGCGTCCAACCCCATTCACGGGTCAATACGCACAACACTTCACGGCGCCATGGCACGGAGCCTGGGCCCGGTTCACGGGTCAGTTTTTCATGGGTTTTGAGGTAAAAACAGCGACGCACCAAATCGAGACGACGGTGATCGTCAATGCGTTCGAGGTAACGCGTGACTTTCTCCAACATCAGATAGTAAGCATCAGATTGATACACATCCACCATACCGGAGAAGAAACGGCGCTTACCGTCAACACTAAGAAGCTGCGTGCCTGGGTATTCCCAAGAATACGCTTCAAGCAAAATCGCTTTCAATACCGACTTATACGGGGAGTCGATACTTTTATACAGTTGCCAAAGGCTGGAGCCAAAATACTCTTCTGCTGGGATCGACGGCAATCCGCCAAAATCGACCCAGTCATCACGACGAAGCGCACCGCTAGCGATCATCTCACCCACGTATTCTTCGTAGCAGTTTTCCATCTCTGGCGGCACCAAATACCACAGCAGTTGCTGACCAGCTAGGTGCAAGGCAGAGCGATAAAATTCATCAAGTAAGAGATAGTGTTGACTGGAGCCACAGTTATCAGACGTCATTTCCTGCGCGAGGTTTTGACGGAAACGCTGCTCACACATCACGAAGAAGTTCACTTCTACGCCTTGTGCCATTGCCCAATCAGAAATCAGCGAGCACTTAGCATCGAGCATTGAGCGCTCTTCTTCACTCACCCACTGTTGCACACAAACCCAAATATCCAGATCGCTGCTCAGGCTTTGCCCCATCGACGCGGTGCTGCCCATAGAGAACATCCCTTTAATCGGGAAATCTTTAGAAATGGGTTTTTCCGGCGCAGACGTATTCGATGCCAATGCACAATCATTGACAAAATCTTGATGAATATCTGAAAGGGTAAAGCTGGCAATGCCGTGAACAACACTGCGCTCGAGGTAGCCAGGAACGGCAGGATGGTTAAAGTGCAGCAAAGCAGGTAATACGTTAAACACGTTAACGGCCTGAGAATGCATAGCGCTTCGTGCGCGCTCCAATCGTACTCGATTGAAGGCATTAAGACGCTCTATTTGCTGATCAATATAGTTTTGCAAGATTAACATCCAAAGTTGCCGACATCCTAGTCAACGAAACAGGCCTCAACGAAATACCACTGCGAGTCCCATGGATAAAAACGTGATCAATCTAACAGTTTTTACTCGGAGCGTAAAGCAAGCAACGACACAACATATTTGCTAAACATCGCTCACTATCTGAACGAAACTGTGAGACACACAACGCTTTATCTCAAATTTGATTCGAAATAAGGTGAACCAAGTAGTATTTCACACCCTACAACGACCCTTATTATTTGATCCATATCACACAGGATAGTCTATGGTGCAAAGCTTCGCACATTTTAGACGCCGCTTTCTCTGCCCTATTGCTACGCATTTCCATAACAAGCCCTCCATCCCTTGCACTTCACGTTCACTGTCCTCGTTAATCACTGACGCCAATCACCGAAACAACCCATCTAAGTGATACGACGAATCACAGGGCATCACACGTACCGACTGACTTCTGAAATCCTGCATCTTGAGGTGGTTTGGCAATGAGAAGCGGTGATACGATTAGCGTATGCAAATCACATGGAACCCACTATGAATTCAACGCCCCTACGCATCGCGACTCGCAAAAGCCCATTGGCGCTTTGGCAGGCCGAATATGTTAAAGCTGCTCTCGAGAATACACACCCCGGTCTGGTGGTTGAGTTGGTGCCAATGGTGACCAAGGGCGACATTATTCTGGATACGCCACTCGCGAAAGTGGGCGGCAAAGGCCTGTTCGTAAAAGAACTAGAACAAGCCATGCTGGAAGGACGTGCTGATATCGCCGTTCACTCAATGAAAGATGTCCCTGTCGAATTTCCACAAGGGCTGGGACTCGTCACTATCTGTGAACGTGGTGATCCACGTGATGCTTTTGTTTCTAACACGTATTCGAGTATCAGCGATCTGCCACAAGGCGCGATTGTCGGTACATCGAGCTTGCGTCGTCAGTGCCAACTGCGTGAGATGCGCCCCGACCTCGTGGTTAACGATCTACGCGGTAACGTGGGGACACGTCTGGGTAAACTCGATAACGGTGAATATGACGCCATCATCCTTGCTGCGGCTGGTTTGAAGCGCCTTGGACTGCATGACCGTATTCGCAATGAAATCGAACCCGAAGAAATCCTGCCTGCAGTTGGACAAGGCGCCGTCGGCATTGAATGTCGACTTGACGATGAGCGTGTTCGTGCTTTGCTCGAGCCACTTGCTGATGCAAACACCACCTATCGCGTATTGTGCGAGCGTGCCATGAACAATCGCCTACAAGGTGGTTGTCAGGTACCCATCGGCAGTTATTCTGAAATTCAAGGCGATCAAATCTATTTGCGCGCTTTGGTTGGCGAGCCAGACGGCAGCGAAATCATTCGTGGTGAAGTCACAGGGCCGCTAGAGAAAGCCGAAGAATTGGGAACAGGCCTTGCAGAGCGATTGCTGGCAGAAGGCGCACGCCCGATTCTTGAAAAGTTGTATCAGGACGAAATATGACGGTCGTGGTCGTCCGTCCGGCACCTGCCTGTTATGCGCTGGTCGACAGCCTCAACCAAGCAGGAATAAAGGCGCTGCCCGCGCCTTTGTTATCTTTTTCAGCCGGCGCCGACCTCCCGACACTTCGCGATACCCTAACCACACTGCCTAACGGCAGTGTGGTTGTCGCTGTCAGCCCACGCGCTGTCGAATATGCGCAATTGCACTTAAACGAACATCATACCCAATGGCGCTCAGACCTACATTTCGTTGCTGTGGGCGAAAAAACAGCCTCTGTTTGGCGCGAACTGAGCAATATTGATGCGATGCAGCCCCCGAGCGAAGACAGTGAAGGCATGTTATCCCTGCCCGTTTTTTCAAAAACAACATCGTTATCTGTGCTGATTTTACGCGGCAATGGCGGGCGAGCCTTATTGGGAGATACGCTCATTCAAAGTGGTGCCAAGGTGCGCTATTTTGAAGCCTATCAACGACACTGGAACGCAGACGATTTATCATCATTAGCCAAACAATGGCGGGCAGACGGCGTCGACACCTTTGTCGTCACCAGTGGTGAACAACTTTCACTTTTATGCCAGACAATCTCAGAGTGTGACCAGCAATGGTTACGAGAATGCCATATACTGGTGCCAAGCAAACGGATTTACAATCAAGCAATTGGCCTTGGCTTTTCGGCAATTAACTGCGTAAACAGCGCCTCCAATGACTCGCTGCTGCGCGCTTTATACGAGATGAACAACTCGGGACATTCGGATGACAGACAAGAATAAACCTTCAGGCACGGAGAAAGACACAGCGGCGCCAGCATCCTCAAAAGACACGGCAACGAATGCGTCTGACAAAGCCACCAGCTCTCCTTCTCATACAGATACTAAAGTGTCTGATAAGACTCAAGCAGGCGATAAACCTTCTGTGGCACCGTCTTCTTCAGCAAAAGAAACCCAACCTGCTAAGCCTTCAAAACCCACCGCCTCTGCACCTGTGAAAGAAAAGAAAGGCGGGCGTGGATTGGCTGTACTTGCCATTGTGCTGGTTATTGCACTGGGCGCGGGTCTTTACTACCACGGGCATCAGCAATCAATGCAATACAACGCAGGTATTGCCACATTAAGTTCTCAGGTTTCTGAACTGAAAACGGCGCTGGAAGACAGTGACAAACAAGCACAAGCTGCGGTGCAAAAAGCCACGCAAGATACACAAGTGCTGATCGACCAGCAGGGCAAAACCATTGCCAGTTTGCAATCGGCTTTGGCTGACGTGAAAGGTCGCCGTCCTAATGACTGGTTATTAGCAGAAGCGAACTATTTAGTTAACCAAGCAGGCCGTCAATTATGGCTGCAACATGACGTGCTGACCGCAACAACCTTGATGGAAAATGCAGACCAACGCATTGCAGAGTTGAATGACCCGTCGCTGACGCCACTGCGCCAAGCCATGGCAAAAGACATTCAACAGCTGAAAGCGATTAAGCGCATCGACCGTGACGGCATCGTACTCAGACTGAACAGCTTGCAACAAGAAGTGGATAAACTGCCACTGGCCAATGCGATCATTCCTGAAGGCGAAGCGGTTGTCCCAGAGACAGTTTCAGATAACGTCGATGATTGGCAGCAAAACCTTAAAGCGTCACTGAGCGATTTTGTGAGTCAGTTTATTACCTACCGTAAACGCGATGGTGATGTCGTACCGCTTCTAACCCCTGCGCAAACCTTCTATCTGCAAGAAAACCTCAAAGCCAAACTGGATCAGGCTATCACCGCGGTGTATCGCCAAAATGGTCGTCTGTATGCGGAATCGTTGAAAGCGGCGGAAGAATGGGCCGAGCGTTTCTATAACCAAGACGCCAAGATCACCGAAAGCTTTGTCAGCACGCTAAAAGCACTGAGCCAGCAAACCATTGCGGTGAGCTATCCAGAAGCATTGGAAAGCCAGCAACTTATCAGCGACTTGTTAGCCGATCGCCTACGGCGCGACCTTGCGCCGCTGTCGACGGGGGAGAGCAGCCAATGATCAAAATCCTCCTATTAGTTATCGCACTGATCGCAGGTTTGATTGTTGGTCCTGATTTGGCCGGTAATCAAGGTTATGTGCTGATCTCTGCCGCAAATCAAACCATCGAAATGAGTCTGACTACATTGGTTATCGTGGTCATTGCTGCATTTGCTGCCTTGTTCATTCTCGAGTTTCTCATTCGCAAATTATTTTCGTTTTCGAACTCAACCCGTGGCTGGTTTTCTGGCCGTAAAAGCAAAAAGGCGCGCACCTTAACTAACCAAGGTTTGGTCAAATTGCTGGAAGGAGACTGGAAACAAGCGGAGAAATTGGTGGTAAAGGGTGCAAACTGCAGTGATGCGCCGCTGCTTAATTACTTAGCCGCCGCAGAAGCAGCGCAGGGCCGTGGCGATGTGGAAAACCGCGATCGCTACCTGCAACAAGCCTCTGATTTTGGCACTGACAGCCTAGCCACCTCACTGACTCGTGCAAAACTTCAATACCGTCAGGGCCAATACGAAGAAGCACTGGCAAGCATGCAAGGCTTGTTAGATGCGAACCCGCGTAATGCCATCTTGCTCAATCTGCTTAAAGATACCTATCTACAACTGCAAGATTGGCAAGCATTGCTTCGCCTGTTGCCGTCACTGAAACGTGTGAAAGCCATTTCTGACGCAGATGCGACCAAACTGGAGCTAAAATCTGAATGCGGCTTGATGGCCCATATCGCGACACAAAAGGGCAGTGATGGCCTTCTGGCGCATTGGAATAGCCTGTCGCGTGCAGCGCGTCAGCAAACACCGCTGATCGCCTGCTTAGTCAAACAATTGATTGCACGTCATGCCGATTCTGAAGCCTATGTCATTTTACGAGAAAATCTTAAAAAGCATCCTGATGAAACCTTGATTGGTCTCGTGCCTGAGTTGTCATTGCCTGACTATCACCCAGCGATTTTGAAGTTGCAGGATCTGTTGCGCTACAACGAGAGTAATCCGATCACACACAGCGCATTGGGTCAGTTGTATTTCCGCGAAGGAAAATGGGCAGAAGCTCGTCAGCATTTTGAAAAAGCGCTCAATATTCGTGCCGATGTGACCGACTATGCATGGCTGGTTGATACGCTTGAAAAGCTCAATGAATCAGGCGAAGCCAATCACCTCTCACGTGAAGCATTGAAACTCGCGCTACCTCACAAAGAATGAAACATTTTGCGCACAAAAAAACGCCCGAACGGGCGTTTTTTTATTCACAAAATTCACTCAAAGCCGTAAAAACAACCCATTATGTTTCAATTCGTTAATAATCATTAAGGGCTATTTACCAGCCATTGTTAAGACAAAGTAGCTGGTATCAAATAGGAAGGTAAAATTTTGATGTCAAAAACCTTTATTTGAAAGTGAGCCCGTTGAATCATGGATATGTTACCTTGGATCATTGTGTCAGGCCTGATGGTTTCTGTTGTTACCGGTCTACTGACAGTTCTGCTGGTAAAAGGCATGGAGTAATTCTCTGCCTATTACCAATAACGCCTCCGCTTGGAGGCGTTTTTGTTTTCAGCATCTGACGATGCTGAACCAAAGATATCAAATGTTAAAAGAAGACATATGCCGCTTCAGGGCTTAAGCTCAATCGGCTTACAGAGGACTTTTTTTGTGTTAGCCACCCGTGCACACTTTCGACACACATAATCGGGGGCTCTGACCAGTTTAGCTAACGCTACCATGTCTTTTTCAATGTCTTTACTTTTCCAATCACACAAGGTTTTTGCCAACCCTATGCCTCCTCTGCAATATCTAGGTCATCTGTTCAACGCTATACGCGATCAACGCATCGCCGCTTTCACGTAAACGTCGAAACGATTCTTCTTGGTTTCAATTTGGGTAGACGGCGTTTTTCCCGCAATGAACTCAGCGTAATCGGGGCGTTTAACCACCACACGCTTGGTTGCCAGCAAATAAGCAGGATCGAACAAACCATCAGCATCATGATCAGCACCAACCAGTGACTGAAACACGCGCATTTCTTTTTTGACCAAGGCCGATTTTTTTTTGTGCGGATACATAGGGTCAAGATAAACCACATCAGGGCGCTCAAGCGTTATGTCATCCACCAGCTGCGTCAATGCATCGTGACTGGATGCATGCACCATCGACATGCGTTCGCTGACCCAATGTCCAATTTCTGGATCTCGCTTGGCACGTTCTAAGCCGTCTTCAAGTAATGCCGCGACCACAGGGTGGCGTTCTACCATCTGTACTTTGCAGCCCAGTGATGCCAGCACAAACGCATCTCGGCCCAAGCCCGCCGTGGCATCGAGCACTGTCGGCGTCGCACCTTTGTTGAGGCCAACCGCTTTGGCAATCGACTGCCCCTTACCGCCACCAAATTTACGGCGATGCCCAACAGCACCGCCGACAAGATCAACAAAAACAGCGCCCAGTTTAGGTTCATCCAGCTTACGCAATTCTAACTGTGATTCGGTTAAAACGAGGGCAAACGTGGCATCGCGGTCATGGGTGAGACCCCAACGTTGTGCGATGGTATCGAGGGTGTCTTGGCGCGTTGGCGCTTCGCAGGTTAAAGCAATCTGCACCTGAGTTCTCCGGCTATCTAGTCTCGCCGAGTATAACCTCAAGCGTCGCCTAGTTGGAGCAAAGAAAACGGCGATCTTCTTGCCGCTTACTCTTGCGCCTCTAGAGAGCGTTGCAGATATTCGCTTTTGATAAGCAATTCCATCGGTTTTGGCATACTGAAGTGATAACCCTGCGCATAATCGACACCGAGCGATTTAAGGCGGGTTAAGATGGCTTCGTTCTCGACAAATTCCGCCACGGTCTTCTTGCCCATCTGCGTGGCCAATTCGTGAATAGCCCTTACCATTGCGTAATCGGTTTCATCTTCCGCAATGTCACGAACAAACTGACCATCAATTTTGATAATGTCGACAGGCAATCGCTTGAGGTAGCCAAACGACGATAAGCCAGAGCCAAAGTCATCCAGCGCAATGGTGCAACCTAGCTGCTTGAGTTTGGTAAACAGCTCAATCGCATCCGTCAGATTGCCAATAGCGGCGGTTTCGGTGATCTCTAGACAGATCGAAGAACTCGGCACATTGCTCGAGGTCAGCGCATCAAGAAGAAAAGCAATGAAACCTTCGTCGCTCATTGAACGTCCCGACAGATTAATCGAAATCATGGCGATTTCATTCACATACTCAGGGTTGCGCTCAAACCAGCCCAAGGTTTTTTCGATGACTCGTTTATCGATAAGATGCGCCATGTTGTAACGCTCAGCCGCAGGAATAAACAACCCGGGCGCAACATAGTTACCCTCGCGGTCACGCATACGCACCAAGACTTCGAAATAGAGTTTTTCTCTCAGCTTTGAAGACACACTAACAATGGGCTGGGCATACACTTCAAGCCGATCTTCAGCGAGGGCGGCGTGAATTTTATTCACAAATGCCATTTCACGCTCATGACGACGAAGCTCTTCGTCATCAGGGCGATAAAGGTGAACCCGACTACGACCATCATGTTTTGCGGCAAAACAGGCTGTATCAGCCTGTGCATGCACTTGTTGAGGCGTTCCCGCCGTTTTGTCCAACATGCGAATACCCACGGAACAACTCAATGCCAAACGAGAATTGTTCCAGTAGAAATCCATCTCACTGAGACTATCAAGAATTTGTTTACCCTGTGCAAGCGCCTGCTCTTCGTCGCATTGATAACAAATCACTGCAAACTCGTCGCCGCCTAATCGCGCCAGCGTGGCACCAGTAGGCAGAAGTTCTCGCAGCGCTTGTGCGGTTTGTTTTAACGCTTCATCGCCCGCTTCATGCCCAACCGTGTCGTTAATCACACGGAACTGATCCAAATCGATGTAGAACATTGCGTGAGTAAAACGCTCGTCTGAGGCGGAGTTCAGTGCATCAACCAAACACATTTCAAAATGGCTACGATTTATCAATCCCGTGAGGAAATCATGTTGCGCTTGATACCTCAGTTGCTGTTCCATACGACGGTTTTCAGTGATGTCTTCCCCCACCAGCAGAAGTTGAGATTGCACTTGTGTGGAGCGGACACTTTCACGAATCCAACGCTCTTGCCCGTCACTGGTGCGATAGCGAGTTTCACGACGCCAAATCCCAAAACGCTGGCGATTCGAACTGCCCAGTAAGCTGCGTGGCGGAGGACTATCGTCTGCATAAAAATCAGTGACTTTGTGCCCAAGCATATGGCGTTTGGAAAAGCCCAGCCATTCGGTCGCGCATTGATTAACCGATTGAATACGTGACTGGTGGTCAATGGTCAGCAACATCACAGGTTGCTGCTCATACAACATGCGATACTCTACTTCACTGCGTTGTAATTTCTGTTCGGCCAGTTTGCGCTGACTAACATCTCGCGCTTCAAACAGTATCTGCGCATCGGCATCACTGTGATCGGGCAACGCTTTGAGCGCCACATCAAGTATCACTTCGTTTTGCTGCTCTGATAATAGACAGGCCTCAAAACGACTAGTTTGCCCCTCTATCAGCGATTCAATGTGCAATTTCAATCTGTCACCGCTTAACCAATCGGACCAATGCCAAAGAGGCATAGACTCTCGCGTTTCCCATTGAGGGAATATCCGTTGAAACGCACCATTAGCGGAGACAACGCGGCCTTGATAGTCAAGCAGGGCGATATATTGGTGGCTCTGATCGAACACGCCTTTAAACAAAGCACGGCTTTGCGCTAACTCACGCTCGCCCTTTTTTTGCTTATTCATTTGCTTGGCTAATCCAGCAATGATCAAACCAGCAACAAACATAATGGCGACACTACTGAGGATCGCATCTCGATTAGAGACCATAAATGAAGGGGGTTGATTCACCGACACCACGTTGGAGAATAAGGTCAGGTCAATGTGCTTCTTCTTGGCTGTGGTGTACTCAAACATGAGTTGGTTAGCATCAGTGACGATAGGTGGCGTCGTTGAGGACTGCAAGGCTTCAGTCAATAGTTGTGCCTGCACCAAACCATGATGATGACCATCAACCATGATCCCACCTATCACGCCATAGGGCAGCATAAAGCTATTGGCGCCGTAGATAGGAACCGTCGCGGAAGCCGTGATCTTCGTAAGCAGGTCACCGTGGTTCATAAATGCCCCATCGGCATCTTTGAAATACGAGATGAACAACACCACATCACCGGATTCTAATTCAGCAATGCGATTCACCAAATCGTCAAAACGCATCTGATGAAGACGGTTGACCTCAACCCCCAAATCCGTTGCATTTTCTAACTGTTCACTGATCGCCTGCCAGTAATCACGACTGGAATAAGCATCATCAAGCGCTAACCACACACGTTGGGTATCTGGATGAACAGCTTTAATCAAAGCGACGTTATCCGGCACATTGATCAATTCTTCCACGCCCGTTAAGCGTGTAAGGTTTTCAAAAGGTGCATAGGTAGCGATATTCAGGCCTGAAAAAACCACCGGAATATCACCAACCTCCTCCGCCAAGGCACTCACCAACCACAATGCCGCGTTATCCGTGGTCAGTATGGCGTCATAGTGATGATCACGCAGGCGGCTCTGATAAAGGGATTTCAATTCCGCCATATAGCCGACGGACTGAACGCGCTTGGTATCGAGATAGGTGTGCTCGACAACAATGTCTTGCCCTTCTATACCCTGCTCTATGCCTTCAACCAGTGATTCTGTCCAAAAAAAATCGGGATGATAGGAATGCACAGCAAGAACCTGATAGGCTGCTAGGACTGCGCCGCTTTTCAGTAAGACGATAGCAAGAAAGAAACACTTAAATATCTGGCGCATAGGAATAATTATTAAAATGTTCCTGAGAGTATCATTATGGTGACACCCTATTGGTAAGCCTGTCAGTTGGTCAAGTTTCATGCACGGAAACTGCGGGTAACATGGAGTTTAGTGAATACCAATGAATGACGTTGCAAAGTTAGATGATTTAGATCGCCAAATCCTGCACACCTTGATGGCCGATGCCAAAGTGCCTTATGCCGAAATGGGCAAGCGTTTTTCGGTCAGTCCAGCGACGGTACATGTGCGTGTGGAAAAGATGAAAGCTGCAGGTATTATTACGGGGACTGAGGTGTTGGTTAATACCAAAGCGCTTGGTTA
Organism: Enterovibrio norvegicus FF-33; assembly: GCF_000286835.2. Taxonomy (GTDB): domain Bacteria; phylum Pseudomonadota; class Gammaproteobacteria; order Enterobacterales; family Vibrionaceae; genus Enterovibrio; species Enterovibrio norvegicus_A. The sequence goes on from NZ_AJYD02000001.1 coordinate 80,731, forward strand.
CGACGTGTGTTGTTTTATCGGCATCAACCTTTATGCTGCCCGTGATTACCATTCTGCGATAGAAAAACTGCAGCAGCTCGATGAAGTCGTCGAGGCCTATTACACCACCGGCGCCTACAACATTTTCGTTAAACTCATGTGCCGCTCCATTGAAGAGCTGCAATATGTCCTGATTGATAAACTGCAAGCTATCGACGAAGTGCAGTCAACGGAAACGCTGATTTCTCTGCAAAACCCCATTAAGCGAAATGTGGCACCGTAAGTAAGACACAAGAAACAACCGTCAGGACTGCCAAAATGAAAAATGCCAGCAAGTTGAAGTTGCTGGCATTTTGGTGTTCTCGGCACAGAACTAATTATTCAGTGCTTTCTTGATTTGGCAAATCAGGGATATCCACCTGCTTATCTTCGGCCAACCAACGCGCAACGTCTTTGGCGAAATAGGTCAAGATACCGTCTGCCCCTGCGCGCTTAAAGCACAGTAGCGATTCCATCACGGTTTCACGCTCATTCAGCCAGCCATTTAACGCCGCCGCTTTATGCATCGCGTATTCGCCCGAGACTTGATAAGCAAAGGTCGGCACTTTTAGCTCTGATTTCACTCGGCGAACCACATCCAGATATGGCATGCCCGGTTTCACCATGACCATGTCAGCGCCTTCATTGATATCCATCGCCACTTCATGAATCGCTTCGTCGCTGTTAGCTGGGTCCATCTGATAGGTTTTCTTGTTGCCACCTTTCAGGTTTGCCGCCGATCCAACCGCATCACGAAACGGTCCATAATAGGCTGATGCATACTTAGCTGAATACGCCATGATTTGGGTATGAATGTAACCCGCCTCTTCGAGTGCTTCGCGAATAGCGCCAATACGACCGTCCATCATGTCTGATGGGGCCACCACGTCCGCACCCGCTTCAGCGTGGGACAATGCCTGCTGGATTAGCACTTGGGTGGTTTCGTCGTTTTGCACATAGCCATTATCGTCAGTCAAACCATCTTGACCCGACAAGGTGTATGGGTCGAGTGCGACATCAGTGATCACGCCAATTTGTGGCACATGCTCTTTCAACAGTCGCACGGCACGCTGAACTAACCCTTCAGGGTTATGCGCTTCTTCGGCACTGGCCGATTTAAACTCTTTCGGCACAACAGGGAACAACGCGATCGCTGAAACGCCTAACTTGGCTAGGTATTCTGCTTCATACAACATCAAATCAATGGAAAGGCGTTCAATGCCCGGCATTGATTCAATGCTTTCACGGCGGTTTTTACCCATAAGGATAAACATAGGGTAAATCAAATCGCTCGCTGACAATTGGTTTTCTGCCATTAAGCGACGGCTAAAGTCATGTTTGCGCAGACGGCGCATGCGACGGGCCGGGAATGCGCCCTGAATGGATATGGTCACGATATCCTCCTTAATCCAAGTGCTTTGAGCGAATCATAACGTCTACAGTTTGAATAAGCGACGGGTGTTCTCCACGCTTTGTGTGATCAACCGCTCAGTGTCTTGCTGACGCAATACAGCAATCACTGAGGCGATATGAGGTAAGTAGCAAGGTTCGTTGCGGCTCGACTTAGGTTTAGGCTTGAGATCACGCGGCTGTAAGTAAGGCGCATCGGTTTCTATCATCAATCGGTCATCCGGAATAAGCGGTACGATAGCGCGAAGGGCCTCACCGCGCCTTTCATCACATACCCAGCCCGTGATACCGATATACAACCCCGCCTCTAAGCACTCACGCACCTCTTGCTCCGATCCGGTAAAGCAGTGCAATACCGCGCCCGGCAATTGTGGCAGCCATGGTGTCAATATCGCCATAAAGCGTTCATGAGCATCTCGGCAATGCAGAAACACAGGCATGTTCAACTCAGCAGCTAAACGAAGATGCGCTTCAAACACCGCTTCTTGCTGTGGGCGAGGTGAGAAATCACGATTAAAGTCGAGCCCGCATTCACCGATTGCCACGACATGCGGAAGGCTCGCAAGCTCGCGAATAGTAGGCAATGCGATATCTTCCACCGTTTTGGCATCGTGTGGATGCACGCCCGCGGTCGAATAAGCAAAGTCAGAATACTGGGCGGCAAGCGCCGCCACTTGAGGACTTGACTCAAGATCAGTCCCGGTCAGAAGCATTGCGGTGACACCCGCCTCTTTGGCACGAGCGACGACGTCATCTCGGTCTTTATCAAACCGGCTACTGGTTAAGTTGACACCAATATCAATCACTGTTTGTCCTCGGTTATCTGTCTTAGCAACGTTGGTGGTTACATTACATTGGGCGCATAAAGAAAAAGCCAGTGTATCACTGGCTTTATTCACTCTGGCAGGGCGTTATCCCTGACTGTGCTCTTCATTCTCGTCGCTGTTTTCTTCATCGCGTCGCTTATAGAAGCGGGAGAAAAACAGCCCCACTTCAAACAGCAGACACATTGGGATAGCCAGCAGCGTTTGCGAAATAATGTCTGGCGGTGTCAGGAACATGCCAACAACAAACGCAGCGACAACGATATAAGGCCGCTTCTTGCGTAAGTCGTCAGGGTCCACGGCCCCTGTCCACACCAACAAAATAATCGCGACCGGTATTTCAAACGCAATACCGAACGCCATAAACAGTGCCAAAATAAAATCGAGGTAACTGGCAATGTCGGTGGCTATCTCGACATCTATCGGGGCAATCGACGTAAAAAAGCCGAACACCAACGGGAAGACAACGAAATACGCGAAAGCCACGCCGCAATAAAACAGCAAAGAACTGGATGCCAGAAGTGGCATGACAAGACGTTTTTCATGCTTGTACAGCCCAGGCGCCACAAACGCCCAAATCTGATACAAGATCATAGGAACAGCAACGAACACCGAGACCACCAAGGTCAGTTTGATTGGCGTGAAGAAGGGCGATGCCACATCCGTTGCAATCATACTGGTGCCTTCAGGCAGCCGATCAACCAAGGGTGCCGCCACGAATGTGTAAATATCGTTGGCGAAATACACCAAACCAAGAAACACAACCAGCACAGCTAATAAAGCGCGCAGCAGTCTGTCTCTCAGTTCTACAAGGTGACTAATAAGCGGTTGGGTATCTTCAACAGATGACATAGTTACTCGACAAAAACTTGAGCCCTACGGAATACCGTTACTCGGTTTTATCCTTAGTAGGGCTAGTGGCGCTGGCAACATCAGTGTTCTCGCTCTTACTGGCGTAAGGGCGCTGTACACCTTCTGCTGCTTTTTTTAGCTCATCAACAGATTGTTGTAGGTCGGGCGACAGGTTTTGCATTCCCATCTGCTCGGCTTTTTTCAAGTTATCCTGTAGCTCTTGAATTTTAAGCTCTTGTTCAAGCTCATCTCTCACAGAACCAGCCATACGTCGCGCCGCACCAATCCAGCGGGACACATTTCGAATAGCAACAGGTAAACGTTCAGGGCCGAGAACCACCAGACCTACAACTGCGATCAGGATCAGCTCCCAAAAACCGATATCAAACACGGATTATGCCTGCTCTTTGTCTTTCGCTTCGCTCTTTTGTGCTGTGCTGTCTTTCTCTTCCAGTTTTTCCTGGACGAAGTCAGCGTCTTTCTTTTCATCGTCTGTCATGGCTTTCTTAAAGCCTTTTACTGCCGAGCCCAAGTCGCCGCCGATGTTACGCAACTTCTTGGTACCGAATAGGAGAATGACAATGACGGCAACGATAAGGAGTTGCCAAATACTAATACCACCCATCTAGTGCGACCTCTGTTTTATGTGGTGAATAACTGAAGTAACCCGAGTCTACTCGCATAATGTTACAACTTATTTGATATTGCCAAGCTACCTCAATTTTCGGCTTTCAGCGAGAATAACTTGAATTGACACTTATTTATTAAATGCTCGCCATGCAAACAGCCAACTGAACAACGCAACCGTTCCCGCTATCTGCGGCAAATCTTCCACTTGGTTACTATAGAGTATGGCAGAGGTGACGATCAGTGTTGCCCCAACACCCAACAGGAACCTTGCACGATTGTGTTGCTTTCGCGATTGCATAAATTCTTTATACATAACATCCATGCGCTGATTGACCTGACGGCCTTGGCGCAAACTGTCATAGACCAGCTCAGGGAGTTCCGGTAATTTTTCAGCCCAAAATGGTGCTTTCTCTTTGATCGCGTTAATGACCGCTTGCGGCCCTAACTGGCGTGACATCCATTGTTCGAGAAACGGTTTCGCCGTGTCCCAAAGATCCAATTGCGGGTAAAGCTGACGCCCCAGGCCTTCTACATACAGCAAGGTTTTCTGCAGCAGTACCAACTGAGGCTGCACTTCCATATTAAAGCGACGCGCCGTATTGAACAGGTTTAGCAATACGTGACCGAAGGAGATCTCACACAGCGGCTTTTCAAAAATAGGCTCACACACAGTGCGGATCGCGAATTCAAACTCGTCGACATTGGTATCGTGAGGCACCCATCCAGAATCAACGTGCAGCTCTGCCACTTTGCGATAATCACGATTAAAGAAGGCGAGGAAGTTTTCCGCCAGATAGCGTTTATCTTCTCGATTCAAAGTACCAACAATGCCGCAATCTAAACCTATCCACTGCGGGTCTTGTGGGTGTTCGTAAGAAACAAACACATTGCCAGGGTGCATGTCCGCATGGAAAAAGCTGTCGCGAAACACTTGGGTGAAAAACACCTGTACACCGCGCTCAGCAAGCAATTTCAAGTCCGTACCGTTGGCTTTAAGCCCTTCCATATCGGACACCTGAATACCGTAGATACGCTCCGACACCATCAAACTGGTACGGCAGTAATCACTAAAGGTTTCGGGCACATAAAGAATATGGTCGTTTTCAAAATTGCGGCGTAGTTGAATTGCATTGGCCGCTTCGCGCATCAAATCCAATTCATCGAGCAAGGTCTTCTCGTACTCACGTACCACTTCCACAGGCTTTAAACGACGAGCCTCAGGCAGGAAGCGGGCAACAATACGCGCCATGCGATACATGAGTTTGATATCGGCTTGAATGACAGGAAGAATGTCAGGACGAATGACTTTCAATACCACTTCTCGGCCATTTTCTTTCAACGTCGCGGTGTGTACCTGCGCAATGGATGCAGAAGCCAGTGGCATTTCGTCGAAATCATCGAACCAGTTTTCGAGCGGTCCACCCAACGCATTTTCCATTTGGGTCTTAGCAAGCTTGCCGTCGAAAGGGGCAACTTGGTCTTGCAACAGCGCGAGCTGATCGGCAATTGCAGGTGGAAACAAATCACGTCTCGTCGACATCATTTGCCCGAACTTAATCCAAACCGGTCCAAGCGCTTGCAGTGCCAATCTTAAACGTTCGCCCAACGGCATGTCTTGGTGTTCGTTTTTCATCCAAAACAGCATTTTTCGCAGCAAATGTGGGGCGCGAGTGATCGGCTGCTTAGGCAGCAACTCATCTAACCCATAGCTCAGCTGAACTTGGGTGATTTTATAGAGGCGACGAATTTCGCTCGGTGTCATGCGTTTTCCACCTTGGCGGCTAACGCCAGTTTTTGTTCAAACGCATCAAAGCGCGCATGTAGACGTGATGCCTGACTTTGCACTTCATCAACCTGATCGGCAAAATAAGCCACTTCCAGCGCTCCGGGTGCCAAGCGCCACTCTTCAACGACCAATTCCGCCGCATAGCGCTGATTGCGCTCGCCGAATGCTTTAATAAAAGCCAGCCCTTGCTTTGCGCCGCGCACCATAGTGTGTGCTACTACATCACCGGTGTAGTGAGATAACCATTCGGCAATGTCTAGGTTAAGGCCATTGAGTAAATTGGAAAACTGCTGAGCAACATCGATGTCACCATCAAGATGCAGCTTGTCTTGCTTGATAAGCGCAGTCAGGTTGGCTTTGTCTTTCAGCTGCGGCGCGACAGAGATCGCCAACGCCAGATCGCAATCTGCATCACCGTCGAAATCTGCTAACACATCAATTTGCTGACTGAATACAAACACCAATTTCTTATTGATGTCTGTCAGGGTGACACGCAATACTTTGCCTTTCAGGCGAGCAAGTCGACGCTGACTTTCCGCATCCTGACGAACCAGCGAGTTAAGGCTAGTCTCAACAACAGCGGTGACTAATGGGTCAAGAGGCATACTGGCACCTTAGAATTTGTAACCACGGTGCAGGGCAACAATGCCACCGGTCAGGTTGAAGTATTTGGTTTGATCAAAACCGGCATCTTCCATCATGCCTTTCAGCGTTTCCTGATCAGGGTGCATGCGAATAGACTCTGCCAGGTAACGATAGCTCTCGCCATCATTAGCAATAAGCTCGCCCATTTTAGGCAGAAGGTAGAACGAGTAGGCGTCATAAATCTTTGATAACGGCTCGACCAAAGGCTTAGAAAATTCCAATACCAGTAAACGGCCACCCGGCTTCAACACGCGATACATAGAACGCAGCGCTTTGTCTTTGTCGGTAACGTTACGCAAACCAAAGCTGATGGTGATGCAATCAAAGTGGTCATCCGGAAATGGCAGTTCTTCTGCGTTAGCTTGAACATAGTTCACGTTGCCTACCACGCCCATGTCACGCAGTTTATCGCGACCCACATTGAGCATGGAGTTGTTGATGTCAGCCAATATCACCTGGCCTTTCTCACCGACAATGCGAGAGAATTTTGCAGTCAAATCACCGGTACCGCCCGCCAAATCCAACACGCGATGACCAGGGCGTACGCCACTGCAATCAATGGTGAAGCGTTTCCAAATTCGGTGAATACCCATGGACATCACATCATTCATGATGTCGTATTTTGCGGCCACATTGTGGAAGACGTTAGCAACCATACCGACCTTTTCTTCTTTGGCGATCGTCTTGAAGCCAAAGTGAGTGGTATTGTCCTCTGTGTCTTGCGTCACGCCCTGTGTCAAATCTGTCATTGTAAACCCCTGAGTAACACCGGACTGGAATAGGAAATGCCCGATATTTTTGCCGCTTAGTGTACTTTACATACTCAAACAACCACAAGAAGCGCGAGTCAATGTGATGTCGCCATCATGTGGTTATTTTAATCAGATCAAACCATGCTCAAAGTGCTTAGTGCGCCAACTACCTGTCCGATGACTCGCGTGAGACGGGTAAGCTAACCACATCTTCGTTTTGTTCAGATTCTTCTGACGTGTCTCTTTTTAGCATAGTCGGGCTGATATCGCGCTTTACCTCTACCCCGAGGGATTTAAAGCCTTCCACCTGACGAAGAATATTCCCTCGTCCTGTCGACAATTTATTTAGCGCGCTGTGGTAGCTGTCTCCCGCTTTATCAAGCGCTGCACCGAGCACTTCAACATCTGCGACAAACAGACGAATCTTATCGTAAAGCTTGGCGGCTTTATCGGCGATAAGACGCGCATTCTGATTTTGATGCTCATAACGCCACAAATTGTTGATGGTTCTCAATGCCACCAGCAAGGTCGTTGGACTGACAAGCATGATATTATGATCAAGTGCCTCGCGGATCAGTGATGGCTCAGCTTCTAAGGCAATCTGGAATGCGGGCTCAATAGGAATAAACATCAGCACGTAATCAAGGCTGTGAACACCATGCAGTTGATGATAATCCTTTCGCCCAAGCCCTCGAATATGCCCGCGAATAGCGGCAACGTGCTCGCGCAACGCGCTGTCTTTTTCCGCCACTGTATCTGCGTGGAAATAACGTTCATACGCGACCAGCACCATTTTGGCGTCAATCACGACGTCTTTTTCTTGCGGCAAACGCACAATCACGTCTGGCTGATAGCGCTTGCCTTCCTCGTTTTCTAAGCTAACTTGGGTTTGGTATTCATAACCATCACGTAAGCCAGATTCCTCCAACACGCGCGCCAGTACAACCTCGCCCCAGTTACCCTGCTGCTTGTTATCCCCTTTCAACGCTTGCGTCAGGTTCACGGCTTCACGTGTCATGTCCTCATTGAGCTTTTGCAGGCTTTTGATTTCATGGATCAGGGTGTGACGCTCTTTGGCCTGCTCACCAAAGCTATCACTGACTTGTTTATGAAAGCCCTCTAGCTGGCTTTTCAGCGGGCCTAATAACGAATCTAAGCTTTGTCTATTTTGTTCATCGACAGTCCGTGTTTTGTGGTCGAACACTTTGTTGGCCAAACTTTCGAACTGCACGCGTAGGCGCTCTTCAGCGCTTTCGAGTAAGCGGATTTTCTCGTCTGCCGCTTCCAATTGCTCTTCAGTGCGGGTTTGCTGTTCACGTAGTGAAAGCTCTAGCGCTGCTTTGTGATCACGCAGGGAATCTAACGTCTCAGCAAGCTGCACTTTTTCCGCACGAAGTGCGTCCATTTGACGGAGCTTTTCGGCCGCCGCGGCCAGTCTGCCATACTGCAGGCGAAGTTCAGCGCTGAGTCGATCTCGATCCAAATCCAGTTCATCGAGCTCTCCTTGAAGCGATGTGTTCTCGGTTTGCAGACGCTCAATCGCAGCGCAGCTGAGTTTTTCGTCTGCCTCACGTTGCTGCATATGGAGATCGCGCAGGTTTCGCTGTGCCATACGATGATAGACCGCACTGACGATGAATGTCAGTCCTGCACCTATTGCCGCTGCAAGCCATATCATGCCATCTGAAAACAGGCTTTCGATCTGCATCCCATTAACCTTTTCAATGTTCATCATTACTTGTAGCAAAGGCTAATAAGACACTGGATAAATGTCCAGTCTTTCTGTTTATCGGTAACTGCACTAGACTGCTGCTCTCCTCTTTATTAAGTAAGCACTTCTCATGAATGATCGCCTTGCGATTGGCTACGGATTGGCTGCCGTGTTGCTTTGGTCAACCGTCGCGACGGCTTTTAAAATCACCCTGACTTACATGGACCCGATCCAAATGCTGGCTGCCGCCAGTGTGGTCTCTGCATTGTCACTTGTCGCTGTGGCGGGATGGCAAGGCAATCTACACCTCATTACGTCGACGTTTTTTCGCCGTCCGCTTTATTATTTGATGCTTGGGCTTATCAATCCGTTTATCTATTATTTGGTGCTGTTTAAAGCCTACGACTTGCTGCCCGCATCATTGGCTCAGCCGCTTAATTACAGTTGGGCGATTACGCTGACTTTGATGGCGGCCATATTCTTAGGGCAAAAAATTCGTAAGCAGGATTGGATTGCGGCGGCATTGGGCTATGCCGGTGTGGTGGTTATTGCGACCAAGGGCAATGTCTTGGACTTAAACTTTGATAGCCCGCTAGGCGTTGGATTGGCCCTTTTCTCAACACTACTTTGGGCTGGTTATTGGATCCTAAACGCAAAAAACCAAGCCGACCCTGTCATTGGGTTGTTACTTGGTTTTCTTTTGTCCTTGCCGTTCTCTATCGGTCTTAGCCTATATAGTAGCGATTGGAGTGGTATTCCTTGGCAAGGCTGGCTCGCCGTCAGTTACGTGGGCTTGTTTGAAATGGGGATCACGTTTGTGCTTTGGCTGAAGGCGATGAAGTTGGCGACCAATACCGCCAAAATCAGCAACCTTATCTTTATTTCGCCATTCATTTCACTGATATTACTGGCCAATATTATAGGCGAGCAAATCCACCCAACGACCTTGATAGGCTTGGTAATGATTATTGCTGGTTTATTGATTCAGCAACGAAAAAGTAAGACGTGATTTAAAACAGTTAAGCGTTACGCTGCGCTAGATATTGGCGCAGCTCATCCACTGAAATGCCGTCATCTGCGATTTCTTGTGCCAATTCCTGAACGCGCTCTCCGCGGCGATCCGCAATAACTTTATTAAATTGATGGACCAATTCACGCAATCCACTGATCGGTACTTGGCGAGCCGCACGTTGGACGCGATCCTCACTCATACCGCTTAATTCTGTGAGAAGTTTACCAAACATCATTTTCTCTGGAGATTCTTCAAGAGTCTCCAAGTGACGAGCTAATTCAAGCATCGACATCGACATAGTTATACAACCTATTGTTTTAATTTTCGGGAAGAAAGGAAGTGTTCGCACACTAAATATACTCCCTTTGGTCAATAAGCAACAAAAAAATACCCGCACAAAATAATTTGGCGGGTAAATAGTCGGTAATAAGCACGCCATTATTACGAAGTGAATGCCGTAAACATATCGCCTAGAGGGTCAGCACTTCGTGCTTTGTGCGCTTTTTCACTAATATAGCTTACAGTACTGTTTTCTCGTTTTTAGCACTCAGCCGTATGCCAGCGCTTGCCTGCTCGAGACCAAAGCACAGCCAAGCCCGGCGCAATCAACAGCATATGGAAAACCAATAGGTGAGGCTCAGAAAGACCAGCTCGTTGTGTCAGGCTGACAAGGATACCCGCGCCACTCATTTGAAAGAGGCCAAGCAGCGCCGCCGCTGTGCCAGCACGTTGACCAAAAGGCTCCAGCGCTTTGCCTGCCGACGAGCCCAACACCCAAGCAAAGCCAAATGACGATAAGAACACGGGCACCATGAAGGCCCACGCGGTTTGTGTCGAGCTCAACACGCCCATCAACACACCCGCAAATACCAATATCATCATGCCTGCGTTTAGCGTTTTACGGCTCCCGACGATATCCATAACTTTTGGCGTCGTCATTGAAGCAAAAATATTGAGCGCAGCGTTGATGGCAAACCATCCTGTAAACTGCCCCATCGACAAGCCCAATCCATTGATGAGTCTCACCGGTGCTGACGTTACGTAAGCCAGAATCACCGCCATTGCCAACATGCAAAGCACGGCATGATAGATAAACACGGGTTCTTTCAATACTTGCCAGTAACGGGAAGGACTCAACAGCGCGCCGCTTGAATCGGTATCAGCTGGGCGCGTTTCGCGAAACAGCGTAAATACCAGCACCAAAGCCACTAGCGCATATGCCATCATGAAACTAAAGTTTGAACGCCAGCCAAAGTGAACAGTTAACCAACTGCCCAACAACGGTGCCAGCGCAGGGATAAAACAGATAGCACCATTGAGGTAACTGATCATTTGACCGCTTCGCTTACCGCCAAAGCTATCTCGTACTGCCGCAAACGCACACACAGAGGTTGCGCACGCACCCGCACCTTGCAGTAAACGCGCAATGAGCAAAGCGTCTAACGAAGAAGCAACCCAAGCCATGGCAGAGCTTGCGGCGTAAATAGAGATACCCACTAAAGCGACGGGACGACGACCAAAACGATCGGCTAATGGGCCAGCCAACAATTGGCCCATGCCCAAACTCACCATAAACCATGAAATAGTGTCTTGAATACGGGTCGGCGCAACATCAAATTCTGCGGCCATAATTGGCATAGCAGGCAAATAAATATCAATAGCAAGCGGGCTGAACAGTACAAGCAGTACCATCAATGCAACCAAGCGGCTATCAGGTTTCGAAGAGGGGGTGGACATAAGGAACTCCTGATTAATTGCGCGCAGTGTAGTCTTGTTTTGATATGAATAAAAATGGCTTATAGTCAGGTGAGACATTCCCGTATGGAATATTACTATTGAATCTGAATCATTTATTACGCTACGACCTCAATATGCTGATTTGTTTGCATATTTTATTGGAAGAGTGCAACGTCACGCGCACAGCTCAACGTTTGCATCTGAGCCAATCTGCGGTGAGTAAGAGCCTCGCCAAGCTACGCGAGCAATTTGATGACCCTTTATTTAACCGTACTTCACGTGGTTTACACCCGACAGCCAAGGCACTATCACTTAAACCCGCGCTGAAAAACTTGCTCAACCATTTAGACGGACTGACTGTATCTGATGCGTTCAATCCCGCTACCAGTGATCGTCGTTTTCATTTTGCACTGGTCGAAAGCGCCTACCCTCTTTTGATGCCGCGATTCTTAGGTGAAATACTAGATGCAGCGCCATCAATCACCTTAGATACTCAGGCATGGGGTGCTGGTACGTTTGATGCAATGGCACGGGGCGAAGTGGACTTTGGTATAACAGGAAAAGATCTGAACCCTGCTGATGCGATGCTCACTTTAATGCCTCCCAAAGGCATCGTTTACGAAGAGTTATATCAAGATCATCAAAAAGTGATTGTTCGCCAAGGGCACCCGTTATTGTCAAAGCGCTGGAATATGGAAAGCTATCTCAAACAGCGCCATATACAAGTCCGTTGTGATGGCAGCGATCGCTGGCTACTGGATTACAAACTCGCCGAACGTGGGCTTGAACGCGACATTGCGATGTATGTGCCTGACTTTAATAGTGCGGCCAGTTTATGCACCCATACCGATTTGGTATTTACCGCGCCATCTCACTTCGCAAACGCCGTGGCCAAGCAACTGGATTTAGTGGTGACATCTTTGCCTGAGCCGTTACCGCCCATGGCATATACCCTATTTTGGCATCAAAGTCAGGAATCTGACCCTGGTCATCGTTGGCTTAGACAGCTCATTATTTCGCGTTGCCGATATATGACAGAAATTGCAGCGGCTGAGGAAAACAGATAGGTTAGAGCCTTGAGAGAACACGCTAAACCTCATCGCTTTTTTGAACATTACGATCAATCAAAACAGATAAAAATAGGACGAAAAATGCACGCCACTTATGCTGATCGCGTCAACGCATTGCGACGCTGGCTGGAAGACCAAGCGCTGGACGCACTGGTTATTCCACATGAAGACGAGTTTCTTGGAGAGTATATTCCCGCCCACAATGAGCGTCTTCACTGGGCCACCGGATTTACAGGTTCGGCAGGCGCGGCGGTGATCACTCGTGAAAATGCAGCCATTTTTGTTGATGGTCGCTACACCGTACAGGTGCGTAAACAAGTCCCTGGCGATATTTTTGAATATCGTCATTTGATTGAACAACCTGCATTGCAATGGCTTACTTCTAACTTGCCACAAGGCAGCAAAGTCGCCATCGATACGCGTCTTCATAGCGCAAACTGGCTAGCTAACGCCGAGCAAACTGTGGCAGGAAAACTGACACTGACCGCTATCGACAGCAACCCGATTGATGCACTTTGGCACGATCGTCCTGAGCCACGTTTAACCACTGCTCGTCTGATGGGCAACGAGCTCGTTGGACAAAGCAGCACAGAAAAACGCGTGCTCATTGGCCAAGCACTGACAAAAGCCGGTGCAAACGCAGCGTTGCTGAGTCAACTAGACAGCATTTGTTGGCTCTTAAACATTCGTGGTGGCGATGTATCTCGCCTTCCCGTCGTATTGGCTTCTGCATTGGTTGAAGCGAATGGCAACGTCATCCTGTTTATCGATCCTAGCCGCCTACCTGATGACTTTACAGCACATGTTGGCGCAGGCGTATCGGTGCAATCACCTGATGCACTAGAAGTGGCCTTGTCGGCTATGTCTGGCAAAACCATTTTGGTCGACCCACAAACCAGCAATGCTTGGGCAAGTCAGGTTCTGGCCAAAAATGGCGCAATCATTGTGCACGCTGCAGATCCTTGCATGCTGCCGAAAGCGGCCAAAAACACCACTGAAATTGCAGGCATGAAAGCGAGTCATATCCGAGATGGTGTGGCAGTAAGTCGTTTTCTAGCATGGCTAGATGCACAAGTCGCAGCAGGCATTCTTCCAAACGAAGCAGCGCTTTCTGACAAACTCTACAGCTTCCGCGAATTGGACGAAACGCTGGCAGATTTGAGCTTTGATACCATTTCAGCCGCAGGCGGAAATGCGGCCATGTGCCACTATAACCACCTCAATCAACCGAAGCCTGGCGAACTGGAACTGAATAACGTGTATCTGGTGGACTCTGGCGGTCAATATCCAGATGGCACGACAGATATCACGCGCACCGTGGCAATCGGTGAATGCTCTGATGGCGTGAAGCAAGCATTTACGCTGGTTCTCAAAGGTCACATTGCACTCACCACAGCACGTTTCCCGAAAGGCACCGCTGGCAGCCAATTGGATGCATTAGCTCGCCAATACTTGTGGGCAAACGGCTTTGATTACGATCACGGTACAGGTCATGGCGTTGGTCACTTCCTCAGTGTTCACGAAGGTCCACAACGCATTGCCAAGGCGCCAAATACCGTTGCCTTACTGCCAGGTATGGTGCTCTCCAATGAGCCTGGCTACTACCGCGCAGACGCATTTGGTATTCGTATTGAAAATCTAGAGTTGGTGGTAGAAGTACCCACAGCCGGTGACATGACGGTATTGGGTTTTGAGTCACTAACTCGCGCGCCAATTGATCGTCGTTTGGTGGATGTAAATCTGCTGACTGACAGCGAGATCGCATGGTGGAACGATTACCATCAAAAAGTGTGGGCCGATATCAGTCCATCACTGCAAGGTGATGATCTAGCTTGGCTTGAGCAAGCTGTGGCACCCTTGTCTCGATAACTCACTAGCACCGAGAACAGAAAGAAAAAGGCTCCTCGAGCCTTTTTAGTTTTCAATTTTGGCTACCCTGAGTACCCGGCTTGCCAATCCTTCCAAACCACGTCAAAACCTGCACTTTTCACCGCGTTGGCGACCTCTCTGGCGCTACGCTCATCAGAGACCGCAAACTGTTCCAATTCAGGCTCATTGTCGGCATATCCTCCAGGCTGAGTTTTTGATGCCGCTGACATAGACGTAATCCCAAGGGGTAAGACTTTATCGCGAAACGCAGGCGATTCACGGGTAGACAAGGAAAGCTCCACTTCCGTATTCAGCAGCCGATACGCGCAAATAAGCTGCACCAATTGTCTATCTGTCATGACAGATTTGGGCTGCACAGCGCCTTCACACGGACGCAATCTTGGGAACGATATGGAATAACGACTGCGCCAATAAGTTCGCTCCAAATAGTCGAGGTGAGTCGCGACGAAAAAGCAATCCGTTCGCCATTCATCAAGCCCAATTAGCGCACCAATACCGATTTTATCGATGCCTGCTCGCGCCAGCCTATCTGGCGTATCAAGCCTAAAAGCAAAGTCGGTTTTATTACCTCGAAGATGATGCTCACCGTAAGTCACCCGGTTATAGGTTTCCTGATAGACCATCACCGCATCCAATCCCAACTCTTTGAGTTCAGCGTACTCTGCTTGCGCTAACGGCTGCACCTCCATCGCTAGATAACTGAATTGACGCTTAATTTCAGGTATCGCCTGACGAAAATAGTTCATGCCAACTTTGGTTTGATGCTCACCCGTGACCAGTAAAATGCTGTCAAAGTTCATCGCCTTGATAGCACGACACTCACGGCCAATATCATCCATCGACAGGGTGCGTCGCTTGATGCGATTCTCCATCGAAAAGCCGCAATAGGTGCAAACATTGGCGCAAAGGTTCGACAAATACAGCGGAACATAAAAATTCACTGTGTAACCAAAACGGCGGCGAGTTAACGCCGCTGCTTGTTGCGCCATGTGTTCGAGATAGGGCTCGGCAGAAGGCGATATCAAGGCTTTAAAATCCTCAAGATCTCGCTTAGGTTTCGCCAGCGCACGCAAGACATCCGCTTCATTTTTACTATAGATAGATAGCCGAATATCGTCCCAATCTAGCGTTTCCCAATAGGCTGAAAAACTCATTTTTTCTCCCGTCTATCAGGTAAGTTCATCAAGAAACGACGTGAGTGGACTCGATGCAACAGCATGCTGTACTTTGCCCGCCAACCCTGCTTCATAGGCCATACGACCGCTTTCTACTGCCAACTTAAACGCCTGCGCCATGGCAACCGGATTGTGTGCCGCTGCAATGGCTGTGTTCACCAATACTGCATCAGCACCTCTTTCCATCGCTTCTGCAGCGTGAGAAGGCGCGCCAATCCCTGCATCGACGATCACAGGCACCTTGGCTTGATCGATGATGATGTCGAGAAAGTCTCTCGACACTAGCCCTTTATTACTGCCAATCGGTGCACCTAGCGGCATCACTGCCGCGCAACCCACTTCCTCTAACCGCTTACAAAGCACAGGATCAGCATGACAATAAGGCAATACTATAAAACCCTCTCTTACCAGTACTTCTGCCGCCTTCAAGGTTTCTATCGGATCGGGCATGAGATATTTAGGGTCAGGATGAATTTCAAGCTTAAGCCAGTGAGTACCAAGCGCTTCTCGTGCCAATCGCGCAGCAAAAATGGCTTCTTTCGCCGTTTTTGCGCCTGACGTATTCGGCAATAAATTGAGATTAGCAGCGATAAGCGGTGCAAGAATATCGTCTTCGCGGTTTTGAACGTCAACGCGTTTAAGCGCCATAGTGACAAGTTCAGAGCCACTTGCCGCAATACTTTGCGCCATCACTTTGGTTCCGGAAAATTTTCCGGTGCCCGTAAATAATCGAGATGAAAACGTTTTATCTGCAATTGTTAACATGGTCATCCTCCTGCAATCGCTTGAAACACGGCGACCTGAATACCTTCGGTCAATGGTGTCTGCTGCCACTGACCTCGCGGGATAATCTCTCCATTGATGGCGATGGCCACAGATTGCTGTGACAATGACAACTCGTGTATCAAAGCATCAAGATCACTGGCACCGGCTGGAGAATACGCCTGATCATTAAGCCAAATGTTCATCGGGCACCTCGCTGACATGTGATGAATTACGGGGGTGACAGACGGCGCAATCACTATCAATAGGGATCGACATAGCGCGAAGCGACAAGGATTGACCATCCAACTGATAGAAACGGCTGGGGATGCTTTTTGTCTGTGTCAGTAGCTTGAGCGCTTCCAAAGCTTGTAGGTTGCCAATCACCCCAACAACGGGCCCTACGACACCAGTGCTTTGGCAATTTCGTGGAGAAGCATCCTTGCTTGCAGGAAACAAACAGTGATAACAAGGCGAAATGCTCGCGGCGAAATCAAACACCATCAACTGTCCTTGCCATCCAATAGCGGCACCTGCAACCAATGGTGTGCAAGACTTCCTGCACACTTCATTCACCGCTTGTCGGGTCGCCATATTGTCACTGCAATCGAGCACGACATCGGCCAATGACACTTCGAGATCAAGTGCTCTATCAACAAGGTAGCGTTCCACTGCGCGACATTGAATCTGTGTGTTCAGCGCCATTAGCTGCGCACTCAGTGCGCGCGCTTTGCTCTCACCCAGATTGCTTTCACGGTATGCCACTTGGCGTGACAAGTTTGAACGCTCTACTGCATCATCATCAGCAAGCACTAGGTTACCTACACCCGCACCAGCAAGGTAGAGGCTGGCAGCAGTGCCTAGGCCGCCGCATCCCACAATAAGTACCTTTGCTTGCTTCAGGCGAGACTGCCCTTCTTCTCCCCACTCAGACAGCATAATTTGACGGCTGTAACGCTCAAACTCGCTATCAGACAGAGGCGGAATGCTCATGTCTCGCCTCCTCGGTCAAAATGCGTGAAAACGACTGCAATGTCGAAGGCAGATCGCCCGATTCGGTGACAGCTCGAACAACGGCAATAGCATCCACACCTGTTTGCCAAACCTCTGACGCGACAGACAAGTCAATGCCACCAATCGCGACAGTCGGGAAGCGACCATCGACGGTTTTCAGGTGTTTAGCCAACTGTTCAGTACCTTGAGGAGGTGTTGGCATGACTTTGGTTGGAGTGGGAAAGATATGTCCGATAGCCAAATAGCTCGGCGCAATCGAGAGTGCGAGATCCAGCTCCTGCGCCGTTCGAGTTGAGATCCCCAAGCGAATACCAGCCAGAGCAATGGCCTCGAGATCTGCATCTTTCAGATCATCTTGACCAAGGTGTATACCGTATGCCCCTGCTGCGAGTGCTTTCTCCCAGTGGTCATTGATAAAGATCTGCGCCTTAGCGGTCTTTCCAGAGGCGACAGCCTCTTCGATCATTGCGTCTAGATCAGGTTCATTGGGATCTTTGATCCTAAGTTGAATGGTACGCACGCCTAGCGCCAACAACCGCTTAAGCAATACAATGTCATCAACCACTGGATAAAGAGGGCCAATACCCTCCTCCATGCGCGCAAATGATACGCGACAGTTAAACATAGAAGGTTTCATCACCCCTCCTACGCTTTCTGGTGGTAAAGTTCACTGCCTTTCGCCAAGAACTCTGCCGATTTTTGTTTCATGCCTTCCAGCGGATCATCCAGCATCTGAACTTCTACCGCTTGGCCTTTCTCTTGGTTTTTAGCGCTCTCGTCTTTAGCAAAAGCAAGCCGGACTTCTTGGCTTATCTTCATGGAACAAAACTTAGGCCCGCACATCGAACAGAAATGCGCCACCTTGCCAGACTCTTGAGGCAGTGTTTCATCGTGATAAGTGCGTGCAGTATCTGGGTCAAGTGCCAGATTAAATTGATCTTCCCAACGAAATTCGAAACGCGCTTTAGACAAGGCATTGTCGCGAACCTGCGCACCAGGGTGGCCTTTTGCAAGGTCTGCAGCATGCGCGCACAATTTGTAAGTGATCAGGCCGATTTTGACATCATCTTTATTCGGCAAACCAAGGTGTTCTTTTGGTGTCACATAGCAAAGCATGGCGCAACCGAACCAACCGATCATTGCGGCGCCAATACCAGACGTAATATGATCATAGCCCGGTGCAATATCGGTAGTCAGAGGGCCAAGGGTGTAAAATGGCGCTTCATGGCAGTGCTTGAGCTGCTCGTCCATGTTTTCTTTAATCATGTGCATCGGGACATGACCTGGTCCTTCAATCATCACCTGGACATCATATTCCCATGCAACTTTGGTCAGCTCGCCCAAGGTTCGTAACTCGGAAAATTGCGCTTCATCGTTTGCATCAGCAATCGAGCCAGGGCGCAAGCCGTCCCCCAAAGAAAGCGCGACATCATACTGAGCACAAATTTCACAGATTTCACGGAAGTGAGTATAAAGAAAGCTTTCGGTGTGATGAGCAAGGCACCATTTCGCAATGATAGAGCCGCCGCGAGAGACAATTCCCGTCACGCGCTTGGCGGTCATTGGCACATAACGCAGCAAAACACCGGCGTGTATTGTGAAGTAATCAACACCCTGCTCGGCTTGCTCAATTAAGGTATCACGCATGACTTCCCATGTTAGGTTTTCAGCAATTCCGTTAACCTTCTCAAGCGCTTGATACATTGGCACTGTGCCAATAGGTACAGGGCTGTTTCGCAAGATCCACTCTCGGGTCTCGTGAATGTTTCGTCCCGTAGACAAATCCATCACGGTATCGCCACCCCAACGGGTCGACCAAACCAATTTTTCAGTCTCTTCTTCTATCGAAGAACTCACTGACGAGTTACCAATATTGGCGTTAACTTTCACTAAGAAGTTACGCCCAATTATCATGGGTTCGGATTCAGGATGGTTGATATTTGATGGGATGATGGCGCGACCTTCTGCGACTTCTCTGCGCACGAACTCAGGCGTAATTTCTTTGGGTAAATTTGCACCAAAGCTTTGCCCTGGATGCTGATGATTGAGTTGCTCATCGGCATATTTGTGGCGTCCCATGTTCTCACGTATTGCGATGTATTCCATTTCTGGCGTAACCATACCCTGACGCGCATAGTGAAGCTGAGTCACTCGCTTACCTTCTTTTGCACGACGAACATCGGGCAGTCTGCCAAAACGCAGTTCATCTAATGTATCGTCATCCAGGCGTGTTTGTGCAAACTCTGAGCTTACTCCCACCAACGCTTCAGTATCGCCACGTTCTTCAATCCAACGCTCGCGCAGCTTTGGCAACCCCGCGTAGATATCAATGTGGTAATCAGGGTCGGTATAAACACCGGATGTATCATAGATAAGTACAGGTTCGTTATCTTCAAACTGTGGTGTTTCTTTATTTCCGCCGATCATGCTTGGCGACAACGAGATTTCACGCATTCCAACGCGAATATCTGGACGAGATCCTACAACGTGAACTTTTTTGGAATTAGGGAAGGGTTGTACCGACAGGTTGTCGATAAAATCTTTAGCTTCGTTTCTGGCTTGTTTACGGGTCGACATAGCATTACTCCATTAATTGTGGGAATAAATGCTTGCCGGATTTGCTCTGCAAGAGGTGTGTCACGCACAGATACAGTTACCCCGTTTGAGGTGACGTAATCTAAAACACGATTGTATTTACTTTCTCTTGTTTCCTTCGCAGGTATTAGCCTGATCAGGTTCAACGGATCCCGCTTTCGCGGTCTCAGCCAAATGGCACTCCGACAAGTATCAGTTGCAGTATAAGAAATGCGCTATGTCTTCTCAACCTCAATGTCTGTGATTAGCTGCGCATTAAGAGCTGAAAGCCTGCCCATGCGGCAAAAATACACACCACGACATTCAATACGATGTTTAACCCCATCTTGAACCACTCGCCTTGCTGAAGCAGCAAAACATTGTCCATTGAAAACGTGGAAAACGTTGTCAATGCACCAAGAAAGCCAAGGCCGATAAGATGTCGCCATGGACCAGGACCAAAAGTCTCTTGTTCAAGCGCCGCCACCAAAAATCCCATGAACAATGAACCAATAATATTCACTGTCAAAGTCCCATAGGGAAAACCTCGCCCTAACAAAACAGCGCAAATCTCAGAAATGAGATAGCGAGAGCAAGCACCCGCCGCGCCACCAATAGCAATATAGAAAAGCAAAACCGCCTGATTCATGGTCTAAAACCACTCGTAGCTTAAAACAGTAGCAATATGATACGCCGTAAAAACGACAAGCGCTAAGGCAGGAACAAGAATTGGATGTGATTGCGTATAACTGAGATTCATAAAAATAGCATTTATATCTAAAGTAAGGCTGAATAGGTAAACACACTGCTTCTCATGACACGCACAGAATGTAGCAGGTATAAATAAATCGACATTACTCTTCGAGGCCTTAAATGTGGCAGGGTGGAGAGATTTGACTGGGCTGGTATTCCAGCTCCCAACATCACTTTAAAAAAGTGACAGATTCGAAAAAGCCCCGACATTACTGTCGAGGCCTTAAATGTGGCGGGGGTGGAGAGATTCGACTGGGCTGGCATTCCAGCTCCCAACATCACTTTGAAAAAGTGACAGATACAAAAAAGCCCCGACATTGCTGTCGAGGCCTTGAATGTGGCAGGGGTGGAGAGATTCGACTGGGCTGGCATTCCAGCTCCCAACATCACTTTGAAAAAGTGACAGATACAAAAAAGCCCCGACATTGCTGTCGAGGCCTTGAATGTGGCAGGGGTGGAGAGATTCGAACTCCCAACACGCGGATTTGGAATCCGCTGCTCTGCCAATTGGAGCTACACCCCTATACGAACGCTATTTTAACGACAATCAGCAAAATAGCTAGGGTTTAGTAAAGCTTCATGCTCCAACTGAACAGGAATTAGGCAATGTCGTGTTTTTCGGCAAGATTTTGTTTGTACTTATTAAATACGAGCAATGCTATAACTGCAGGCCCAGCTACCGCCGTTGCGACTGCTGTACAAAGTAACGTCATTTGAATTAATGCTGATAAATCATTCATTTGATGATTCCCCAAGCCGTTAAATATAAATTTGATAATACCGTGATGGTATAAAAAAAAACTCTCAATAGTAAGAACCCGCGCGACTCAATTCGATAGTTGCATAGCGTAATATGCAATAAATAAACACTGATCACTTATGGTATGGATTTCTATACAACAAGTTTTAGACGTCATACCACGATAAATCAAACTATTAGTGACATCATTAATAAAAATGCGTACTCGAAGATATAGACAGTGCCCAAGGGAATCTACAGAAAAATTTCTAACAAGGTTTTTAATTGATACTGGAGTGTATGGGACTATACGAAGGTGTAACGATCAAAATTGTGTAAGACTTTCTGATGAGCATAAACGATAAAAAGCCCCGTCATTTCTGACGAGGCTTTTTAATAAATGG
>NZ_AJYD02000002.1 GCF_000286835.2 Enterovibrio norvegicus FF-33
GCTCTTTAAAAATCTGGAAAGCTGACTAGTAGATTTATGACTTCTCTTTATAGAGAGGAAATAAATTGAAATCTGTTTCTTATCTCTCTACCCGAGAGGTAATGAAACAAAAGTTCTCAAAACGTTAATCCTGATTGGATTAACACCAAACACATTCAAGTGTTCTTGGTTTCATCGAAAGATGAACATATTTGAGTCCGGCGAAAAACCGTTCA
>NZ_AJYD02000003.1:0-110 GCF_000286835.2 Enterovibrio norvegicus FF-33
GCTGACGACAGCCATGCAGCACCTGTCTCACAGTTCCCGAAGGCACACCAAAATCTCTTTCGGCTTCTGTGGATGTCAAGAGTAGGTAAGGTTCTTCGCGTTGCATCGAA
>NZ_AJYD02000003.1:1254-231526 GCF_000286835.2 Enterovibrio norvegicus FF-33
CAGCGGCTTAACTCGCCGTGTTCCGTGTCGATGGGCCGCATTATAGAGACTTCGAACTGCTTGGCAATAGCTAATTTCAAAAAACTTAATAAAACAGGCCTAACCGTTTAAATTTGCATCATAACGGTCAAAACTGACTATTTATTACTCTATTTTCAGTTGTTTTTCATCAAGTTTTCTTTCTTGAAGCACAATAGAACCCCTTTGCTTCTTTGATATATCGTAATTGCCTGTCTTCAATATCACCTCGCACCCAGTTTTGAACGTTTGGTTCATGTAGATGTAGATGTAGATGTAGATGTAGATGTAGATGTAGATGTCATGTCATACAGCGTAATGAGGGAATCAAGAGTAACAATGAGAACGACCACCAAATACTGTTGTTTCTCTATATATACCCAAACAACCTCAAGATGCTTGTTCAGCGAGAGTTTGTAGGCTGTCAGGCACGGCGTTGGTTTGGAAACATAGTCGCTCTACGTTGAAAATTAGTAACAAAGCATGGCGGCCAACAAAACTCGCCCTTTGGGAGCCTCTCATCTTGAGGTTGCTTGGGTATAGAGGGATTAATAGAAAGTAGAAGATGACGGTGAAACAAAGGAGGGAGAAAATTTGGAAATGCTAGAACGAAAAAAGCCTTAGTCTTTCGACTAAGGCTTTCTCGGAATTTGGTGCCCGAGGTCGGACTTGAACCGACACTCCTTTCGGAAACGGATTTTGAATCCGTCGTGTATACCAATTTCACCACTCGGGCAAGTGCGGCCAATTATACGCATGCCGAACAACGACGCAAGTACATAAATAGAAAAAAATGTTCAACCGTTTCTTTTTTCGCCATCCTGGTAAATAAACATGCAATTTGACCCATTTTTCTCCATTCACCCTTATCGATAAGGCTGTTAAACTGCACGCATTACTCATTATTAGGACAGCAACATGTCTCAATCCTCTGTTCAGTTCAGTGTGCCTAAAGGCGCGAGCTTCTTTCGTCGTATGGGCGCATGGCTTTATGACCTTCTCGTACTCGTCGCCGTTGAAATGCTTGCTATCGGCCTGGTTGTTGGTGGTTTCGCCATTGCGATGCAATTTGGGCTTTCAATAGAAGGTTACGTGGACGTGGGAGATTACCTGACTCGCAACCCTATGATCAGTCCTTTCTTTACTCTCTATGTATTTGCAATTGCTGCGGGATTTTATGGCTACTTTTGGTCTAAAGCAGGTCAGACCGTTGGAATGAAAGCATGGAAGCTTAAACTTGTGAGTGAATTTGGTGGAAACCTCACCTTCACTCAGGCGCTAATACGAATGGCGACTGCTTGTTTGGGTGCGGGTAATCTATTCACCTTATTTGATCGAAACAATCGTGCATTTCAAGATCACTTCTCAAACAGCCAAATGCTCAAGATCGACTAAGTTTCATCATATCGTTTGATATAAGAAGAGGGAGCCCATGGGCTCCCTCTTCTTATATCAAATAAATTTATCGCCTAGCATCTATAACTTTCTATTGAGTAAGTAAAGTGTCACACCGACAAACGCTAAACTGGGGGCAACGGCACCAAAGAAGGGCGGTAAGTTATAGACTAAGGTTAACGGCCCAAACACTTCATTTGATATATAGAAGGAAAAACCAAAAATAACACCGGATAGCACGCGTGCGCCCATGGTCACCGTACGTAGTGGGCCGAAAACAAAGCTCAGCGCCAACAGCATCATTACACCGATAGACAGCGGCTGCAGTACCTTTCGCCACAGAGCAAGTTCATAGCGAGTCGCATCCTGTTTCGATGCCTTCAAGTATTCGACGTAACTGTATACACCACTGAGTGATAACTCTTCTGGTTTCACCGTTACGATGGAAAGCTTCTCAGGTGTCAGCGTCGTTTTCCAGGCTAACTGATCTTCTTTGGTTTCACTGATTTTAATCGGGCCTTCAAAGTGAGTGACGGTGACATTGTTTAGCATCCAACTATCTTTATCCAGATAAGCCCCGCTATCCGCAAACACCATGCTTTTGAGTACTTGGTTGTCGTCAAACTTCCAAATATTCACGCCAGTCAGTGACTCTTTCTGATCGGTTCGTGCAATATAAATAAAATCACTGCCGTCTTTCGCCCAAACACCACTGCGAACAGACATGACGTTACCGCCTGATTTCGCGAACGTTCTCAGTTCACGTGCCGCTTTTTGGGCATCGGGTGCGCCCCACTGCCCTAATGCCAGCACCACCAGCATCAATGGCATTGCCGTTTTTAACACAGAAAGGCCAATATCTAGTTTGGAAAAACCCGAGGCCTGCATTACCACCAGTTCCGAACTTGATGCCAATGAGCCAAGGCCAATCAATGCACCCAGTAATACCGCCATCGGGAAAAACATCTCAATATCGCGCGGCATGCTCAACATGACATATTGCACAGCCGTCATCATGGTGAAAACACCATCACCCACTGAGCGTAGCTGTTCAACAAACTTGATAATGGCCGAAAGCCCCACCAAGGTTGCCAAACACAACGACGTTGTCGCAATAATCGTGCGCCCAATGTAAAGGTCGAGGATCTTAAACATTAGCCGGTCCTCCTCAATCGATATCTCAACTTACGCATGGGTAATGTGTCCCAGCTAATCAGCCCAATAGCCACCAACAATGCCAGTAAGTTGATACTCCAAAGACCGATTTCAGGCCGCAGGTTTCCTTCTTCTATTGCCGATTTAGCCGCGCTTATTGCAAGGAAGTAAGTCAGATATATCAATACCGCAGGGAAAAGTTTTGCAAAGCGCCCCTGTCGAGGGTTCACCGCAGAGAGCGGCACAACGATCATTGTCATTAACGGGATACACAATACGAGAGCGATACGCCATTGCAACTCAGCCTTTGCTTGTGGCGACGACTCATTTAACAGAGCAGGCGTCGGCATGGCATCCCAATCACGTTGTTTCTGGCGAACTTCGCGCTGGCCAATCAACACCTGATAATTGTCATAGTCGGTAATGGTGTAATCCAGTCGAGTTGGTAAACCTTCATACCGGACACCGGTATTTAAATCCAATACCTGACGTCCATCTGGTAGCTCAGAAACAAAACCCTTTTCGGCAACAATCACGTTTGGACGCATCGTATCGCGAGGCACAGGCTGGGCAATAAAGACGTTATGCAGATTCTGTCCGCTTTCCGTGATTTCATTAACAAAGACCACTGCCTGACCATCTGGTGTGGTTTGGATTTGCCCTTGCACGAGAAGCTCAAGACCAGAATCAGATTCCAGGCTTTCCATCACCTTAATTTCTTTGTCATTCGCCCAAGGCGTCAGCCACAGTGCATTAAATGCCGCAACAGCCCCTGTCAACAACGCCAAATACAATGCCGCGTGGATCAGGAACTTGTTCCCAATCCCCGTCGCATTCATCACGGTAATCTCACTTTCAGCATAAAGACGGCCAAAAGTGATCAAAATCCCGATATAAAGGCTAAGTGGCAACATCAACATTGCCATCGATGGCATGTAAAGACCGGCCAGTGTTAACACATCACTACCCGGAATTGAGCCATCTGTAGCGTTTGCCAGCACACGTATGAACTTCTGACTAAAAAAGACCAGAAAAAGCACAAACAACACAGCGAGTTGCGTTTTCACTGTCTCTCGGATCAAATACCGAACAATAATCACGGTGTTTTACCTTTAGAAAACTTGTTTTTTTACTCGAATCGCTATAGTTTTTGGGTAAATGAGTTATTTTTTAATCTTTCGGCCAAGTGTTGACCTGCTTAATTCAATTTACCTCGAACACGAAATCGAGTGCCAATAAAGCGGGCATTATCCAACATTTAGCCTCACTTGTCTTTAGGATGTAGGAGTACGCATGGAGTTCAGTGTAAAAAGCGGGAGTCCCGAGAAGCAACGTAGCGCGTGTATCGTAGTTGGTGTGTTTGAACCACGCCGTTTGTCTCCGGTGGCAGAACAACTCGATAAAATCAGCGATGGGTACATTAGTAGCCTTTTGCGCCGCGGAGATCTCGAAGGAAAGCCTGGCCAGATGCTGCTACTGCATCACGTTCCTAATGTACTTTCTGAGCGAGTGTTGTTGGTTGGTTGCGGTAAAGAGCGTGAACTCGGTGAGCGTCAATATAAAGAAATTATCAAGAACACCATCAACACGCTTAACGAAACTGGCTCAATGGAAGCGGTCTGCTTCCTGACCGAATTGCACGTAAAAGGTCGCGACACGTACTGGAAAGTTCGTCAAGCAGTAGAAAGCACCAAAGACAGCCTCTACACCTTCAATCAATTCAAGAGTGTGAAACCGGAAACCCGTCGTCCACTTCGTAAATTGGTATTCAATGTACCTACCCGTCGCGAGCTAAACCTAGGTGAGCGCGCGATTACCCATGGTCTCGCTGTTGCGTCTGGCGTTAAAGCGTGTAAAGACCTTGGCAACATGCCACCAAACGTAGCAAACCCTGCATACCTTGCCTCTCAAGCGCGCCGTTTGGCAGATGACTTCGATAAAGTCAGCACCAAGATCATCGGCGAACAAGAGATGAAAGAGCTAGGCATGACATCTTACTTAGCCGTTGGCCAAGGCTCACGTAACGAATCGATGATGTCAATCATGGAGTACAAAGGCCATCCAGACCCTGATGCCAAACCAATTATCTTGGTTGGTAAAGGTTTGACCTTTGACGCTGGCGGTATTTCTCTGAAGCCACCAGCCAGCATGGACGAAATGAAGTACGACATGTGTGGTGCAGCATCGGTATTTGGCGCAATGAAGTCGCTAGCAAAACTTGAGCTACCAATCAATGTTATTGGTGTCTTAGCAGGTTGTGAAAACATGCCAGATGGCAATGCTTACCGCCCTGGCGACATTGTGACAACCATGTCAGGTCAAACCGTTGAAGTATTGAATACCGATGCTGAAGGCCGTTTGGTGTTATGTGATGCGCTGACATATGTAGAACGTTACGAACCAGAATGTGTGGTTGACGTCGCTACGTTGACCGGTGCTTGTATTGTTGCACTAAGTCATCACATCAGTGGCTTGTTATCCAATCACAATCCGCTGGCGCATGAAATTGTCAACGCCTCAGAGCAAGCCGGTGACCGTGCATGGCGTCTGCCAATGACCGAAGAGTATCAAGAACAGCTGAAGAGCCCATTTGCCGATATGGCCAACATTGGTTCACCGGGTGGTGGCACTATCGTTGCTGGTTGTTTCCTCTCACGCTTTGCAAAGAAATATAACTGGGCGCACCTTGATGTTGCTGGTACATCTTTTAAAGGTGGAGCCAACAAAGGGGCGACAGGTCGCCCTGTCCCATTGCTTGTTCAGTTCTTACTGAACCGCTCTGGCCTGGAGACGGTGGAGTAAAACTTCACAACATCGACAAGGAGGCTAAACAGCCTCCTTTTTTTCGTTTGTCATGTCATTAGCCAAAGAAAAAGCGATGGATTTTCAGGCAAGCTAACCGCAAACTTAACCGCATTAATTCGCCGTTTAATAGAGAAACTCACATGGCATTGGCAACCTTCTATTTATTGGATGACACCCATACAGATCCCCAGCGCTGTATGGTAGAAAAAGCCGGCCAACTTTCAGCGCTTTTTAGTCAACAAGGTATGAAGGTTTACATTTCGGCGAACGATAAATCTCAAGCGGAAAGCGTCGACGAATACCTTTGGCAACAGTCACCGGATAACTTTGTCGCACACAATCTTGTGGGGGAAGGGCCGAGAGGCGGCGCGCAAGTTGAAATAGGCTGGGCAGGAGTCCGACATACCGGGCACAGAAATGTGCTGATAAATCTGTCCGAAGAAGCAGCAATTTTTGCGCCTTCCTTTGCACAAGTGGTAGACTTCGTGCCTTGCGATGAAACTCTCAAGCAACAAGCGCGAGAGCGCTACAAAATTTACAGAATGGCTGGGCGTCAAATGCGAACCCTCGCCATTGATGACATGTCCTAAATCTCACACTGATCCGTCAAGAGCGCTATGGAAAAGACATACAACCCAACATCAATTGAAAAGGCGCTGTACCAGCGCTGGGAAGAGGCTGGTTATTTTAAGCCTCACGGTGATACATCAAAAGATGCATACAGCATCATGATCCCACCACCCAATGTCACCGGCAGCCTGCACATGGGTCACGCGTTCCAAGATACCATCATGGACACCTTGATCCGTTGCGAGCGTATGAAAGGCAAAAACACCCTTTGGCAGGTAGGTACCGATCACGCAGGTATCGCCACGCAAATGGTTGTTGAGCGCAAGATCGCGGCAGAAGAAGGCAAGACTAAGCACGATTACGGTCGTGATGCCTTCATCGATAAGATCTGGGAATGGAAGAACGAATCTGGTGGCACCATCACCAAACAGCTTCGTCGCCTTGGCGCATCTGTCGATTGGGATCGTGAACGTTTCACCATGGATGACGGTTTATCAAATGCCGTTCAAGAAGTGTTCGTCCGTCTTTTCCAAGAAGATCTGATCTATCGCGGCAAGCGACTGGTTAACTGGGATCCAAAACTGCACACCGCCATTTCAGACCTAGAAGTCGAAAACAAAGACGTCAAAGGCTACATGTGGCATTTCCGTTACCCATTAGCGGATGGCGTGAAAACGGCTGATGGCAAAGACTACATTGTTGTCGCAACCACTCGTCCAGAAACCATGCTGGGTGATACGGGTGTTGCCGTTAACCCTGAAGATCCGCGTTACAAAGATCTGATCGGCAAAGAAATCATGCTTCCGATTGTTGGCCGTCGCATCCCAATCTTAGGCGATGAGCACGCAGACATGGAGAAAGGCACAGGCTGTGTGAAAATCACCCCTGCGCATGACTTCAATGACTATGAAGTCGGCAAACGCCACCAGCTGCCAATGATAAACATTTTGACCTTCAATGCTGACATCCGTGACAGCGCTGAAGTGTTTAGCACCAACGGCGAATCAAGCGACGCTTACAGCAGTGAGCTGCCAGAAGCATACCGTGGCATGGAGCGCTTCGCCGCGCGTAAAGCCATCGTTGCTGAACTTGATAGCCTTGGCCTGCTAGAAGAAATTAAAGACCACGACCTTACCGTGCCTTACGGTGACCGTGGTGGTGTGGTTATCGAACCAATGCTGACCGACCAATGGTACGTACGCGCAGCAACACTGGCGCAGCCAGCGGTTGAAGCCGTCGAGAATGGCGACATTCAATTCGTGCCTAAGCAATACGAAAACATGTACTTCTCTTGGATGCGTGACATTCAAGATTGGTGTATCTCTCGCCAGCTTTGGTGGGGACACCGCATTCCTGCATGGTATGACAACGACGGTAACGTCTATGTTGGCCGCAACGAAGAAGAAGTGCGTGAGCAAAATAACCTTGCACCCGTGGTTGTGCTTCGCCAAGACGACGATGTGCTTGATACCTGGTTCTCATCTGCATTGTGGACATTTGGTACACAAGGTTGGCCTGAGCAAACGCCTGATCTAAAAACCTTCCACCCGTCTGACGTGTTGGTAACAGGTTTCGACATCATCTTTTTCTGGGTTGCTCGCATGATCATGATGACCATGCACTTCTGTAAAGACGAAGATGGCAAAGCGCAAGTGCCATTCAAAACCGTTTATGTCACCGGTCTTATCCGTGATGAAAACGGCGATAAGATGTCGAAATCAAAGGGTAACGTCCTTGACCCAATCGACATGATTGACGGTATCGGCCTTGAAGAGTTAGTTGAAAAGCGTTGTGGCAACATGATGCAGCCTCAACTTGCTGCCAAGATTGAAAAGAACACACGCAAAGCCTTTGAAGGTGGCATTGAACCTTACGGTACAGATGCACTGCGTTTCACCCTAGCAGCCATGGCATCAACAGGCCGTGACATCAACTGGGACATGAAGCGCCTTGAAGGTTACCGTAACTTCTGTAACAAGCTATGGAACGCAAGCCGTTACGTGCTGATGAATGCAGAAGACCAAGATTGCGGAACCTCTTTGTCTAAAGAGCAGCGCGCTGCGATGGAATTCTCACTGGCAGACAAATGGATTGAGTCTCAATTCCAACTGGCAGCGAAAGATTTCAACGCACACATCGAGAACTTCCGTCTGGATATGGCAGCCAACACGCTGTACGAATTCATCTGGAACCAATTCTGTGACTGGTACCTAGAACTGACCAAACCTGTTCTTTGGAAAGGCACAGAAGCGCAACAGCAAGCGACGCGCTTCACACTGATCACTGTGCTTGAGAAGACATTACGTCTTGCTCACCCAGTACTGCCATATATCACCGAGTCTATTTGGCAGAGCGTTAAGCCATTGGTTGAAGGTATTGATGCAGCTAACTTTGATGAAACCATTATGCTGCAAGCATTGCCGCAGTATGATGAAGCACAGTTTGATGCAGATGCCTTGGCAGACATTGAGTGGGTGAAAGCCTTCATCACCTCAATTCGTAACCTGCGTGCAGAATATGATATAGCGCCAAGCAAACCGTTGGATGTCATGCTGAAAGCCGCCGATGATAAAGACATCGCGCGCGTGGAAGCAAGCAAACAAGTACTGATGTCTCTCGCTAAGCTTGAAGACATTCGTGTACTGACATCAGGTGAAGAAACCCCAGCATGTGCGACAGCACTTGTGGGTAAATCTACCCTAATGATCCCAATGGCAGGCCTCATCGATAAAGATGAAGAGCTAGCGCGTCTAGATAAAGAAATTGCCAAGACACAAGGCGAAATCAAACGTATCTCTGGCAAGCTGAGCAATCAAGGTTTCGTGGCTAAAGCGCCAGAAGCGGTTGTTGAAGCAGAGCGTGCGAAACTAGACGGTTACCACGAAACACTGGTGAAACTGGAAGAACAGAAAGCGATCATCGCTGCACTGTAATTCAACGCTTCAAACGGTTTAACCAATAAAAGGCTGACGAGTAATCGTCAGCCTTTTTTGCATTTCAAGATTCGAGATTCGGTAAACAATTCTCACCCAATCAACGTCCATATCCCGTATAGCAGCAGATAAAGATAACCCTGCTCTAGTGGTTTGTTTCTTTGATTGATTTTCGCCTCGGTTCTTTACACATCGCCAATCAATAGGTTTAACCTATCAAAATAATTCACAGAAAAGCCATTTACAAATGAGAATTATTTGCAATAATGGATCTGTACCCATGAGGGATCTGAGGACCTATTATGAAAAAGACCATGAGCTTTGCTGTCATTCACTTTACTGTTGCGTTTACTGTCGCTTATATCCTGACAGGCGATATTCTGATTGGTAGCTTGATTGCGATGATCGAGCCCATGGTCAATACGGTTGCTTTTTACTTCCATGAAAAAGCTTGGGACAGCAAGCGCTTAAAGCGCACCATGAAAAATAACCCTGGCCGTAAAACAGCAAGCTTTGCGGTGATTCATTTCAGTGTCGCGTTTGGTGTGGTGTACGTGCTAACAGGCGATATCTTGATTGGTAGCGTGATGGCGATGATCGAGCCTTGTATCAATACCATGGCGTATTACCTTCACGAGCGTGTTTGGCAGAAAAAAGAAGCGTTTCGTATGATGCAATGTCGCCACAATCACTCTGTCACCGCATAACACCTCATCAAAAATAACAGGGCAGCTGAGGCTGCTCTCTTTGTCACTGATACCCCCTAACGTCTCTTCCCTCTTCAGTTTGTTGAATCAACGCAGTCATTTTTATTTTGGTTAAAAATACTAATGCCTTACTCTGTATGACGTAAGGCATTTGCGATTCATCGCGAGACACCGACGTTAATGGAGACACTATGCACTCAGGTCCTGTGGAAATTCGATCTTTAGTCCGACAGCTGCTCAGACATCGTGGGCTATTAGATAATATTTATGGCACCGCAGGCCTGACGACAGTGCAATGTCATGTTCTGATCGAGCTTGAGCAAGGTGCATTAAGCGCAGAAGAATTAGCAACACGACTCAACATTGACGTGATCAACGCTAACCGCACCCTCGCTATCTTGATTAATAATGACACCGTGGCCTATCAAGTCGATGCCAGAAATGCACAACCGCGTTATCTGCTAAGCGACTTTGGACACGATCGGCTCAACCAGCACCATGTCGGCATCAATCAAGAAATCGCCTTGTACCTTGAGCAGCTAGATCTCGATGAAATCGAAAATCTCTCCCGCTCATTGCATCGCTACAACCGAGCAATGGAACAGAGCGAGCATCAAAAGGGCTTCACCTTACGCCCACTAGAGCCTGCTGATAACGCAGCCATCGCCGCAGTTATTCGTAAAGTATCGACAGAATATGGGCTAACAGAAGATAAGGGTTACAGCGTGGCCGACCCAGCGCTCGATTCGCTCAGTGAATGCTACCAAGCAGATAATGCCGCATATTGGGTCGTTGAACATAAAGGGAAGATCTTGGGTGGCGGCGGCATTGCACCATTGGAGGGAGAGGCATCGCTGTGTGAACTACAGAAAATGTATTTTCGTCCCGAGCTGCGAGGCAAAGGTTTTGCCCGTCGTATTGCCGCAATGGCGATGAAATTCGCCCGTGAAAAAGGCTATACCGGTTGCTATCTCGAAACCACAGCCTGTTTAAAAGAAGCGATTCATCTTTATGAATCTCTTGGTTTTAAACACCTAGATAAACCCTTGGGGAAAACCGGGCACGGTGACTGTGAAGTTGTGATGCTGAAAACCTTTTAGGTTGGTAGTGATAATCTCCAATCACGGATCAGCGCGCACAAAAAAGCCGGACGAATCCGGCTTTTTCCGTTTTGTAAGAGAGAACGCGATTATTTCGCGTCTTCCTCTTCTTCCAAGTCACCTTCTTCTTCTTCGTCGTCTTCTTCATCAGACTCAAAGTAAGTGCCCCAGCCGTCGTAATCGATCTTATGTTTTTCAGCCAATGCCGCTAGTTTCTCAACCTGCTCATCGATGCGTTCTGCATCAAGGGCTGATTCCATCACAGCATCAAAGCAAATAACCGTCGAGCCATCATCTAGTTCAAGTTCTTCTGCATCTAGCACTTCAAAACCTAGTTTGAACGCCTCAACCGCTGCACCTTCCAGCTCAGCAAAACTGTCAGCTGACAGGTGATGCTCGATGGTATAAAGCGCATCTGGATCGCTACCATCATCTAGCAGCGCAGCAATGATTTCGCGGGTTTCCGCTTTTTGTTCTTCAATAATGTCAGCGTAAGACATTGGATAACTCCAGACTGAAATAATAACCGAAGCACTATCGCATGGATTGGCTTG
Source organism: Enterovibrio norvegicus FF-33 (assembly GCF_000286835.2). GTDB lineage: Bacteria > Pseudomonadota > Gammaproteobacteria > Enterobacterales > Vibrionaceae > Enterovibrio > Enterovibrio norvegicus_A. The sequence continues at coordinate 12,492 of NZ_AJYD02000003.1, forward strand.
CTTTGCCACGTCCAATTGATAGCGCATGAAGACGCAGTATGACTGCGTTTATCGCTAAAAATCTCGCATTGAATGCATGTTAATTAAAAGTAAAATTGACCTTAACCAACAAGGTTGTCATTATTTGAGAACAGGGAAATAACAACACAAGATGCTACACATACTTAGGTTTTGCCTCATCTTGCGCCAAGAAAACCCTAAATTATGGAATAGTGTGCATTTATATCGCATAGATAAGCACAAATGAGCGCATGCACTGGCAGGTCAAGCACGAGATACCGCTGACTCGGCAAGCCGAAGTGCTGCTGTTGAGATAAATGGATTTACGACACGTTTTCAGGCGTCTTTGCTAGCAAACGCCCCTGTTACAGAATTCTGTCGCTTAATCTCCATGTTTTCCCGCCATTCCGGACAAAATGATCGCGTTTAAATCCACTATTCTGACTCCAGATCAGTGGCTTCGATTCGCATATTTTGCCAACTGGCGGAGCTAATAATAATTCAAGAGAGAAACGATCATGAGTCAGTTATATGTGGGTTCTGAAGTCGGACAATTGAAACGTGTGCTGCTGCATAGACCAGAGCGAGCCCTCAACCACCTCACTCCTTCAAATTACAAAGATCTGCTGTTTGATGATGTTTTGGCCGTCGAACGTGCCGGGGAAGAGCATGATCAGTTTGCACAAACATTACGAGATCAAAACGTAGAAGTCTTACTGCTGCACGATCTGCTGGCAGAGACCTTAGCCATACCAGAGGCTAAAACTTGGCTTCTCGATGTGCAGGTTGGTGAATACCGCTTGGGCTACCAATTTGCAGGGGACGTACGCACGTACCTTAACGAGTTAAGCCATGAAGAGTTAGCACACATTCTTCTCGGTGGTTTGAGCTATATCGACTTCCCTCTTCAGTCGTCCTCTATGATGCAGGCAATGCATGAGCGCACTGATTTCATTATCGACCCATTGCCGAACCACCTGTTTACCCGTGACACGTCTTGCTGGATATACGGTGGTGTATCGCTCAACCCAATGGCGAAACCTGCTCGTCAGCGCGAAACCAATCATCTCCGTGCCATTTACCGTTGGCACCCGATATTTGCGGGCAGTGACTTCCTCACTTACCTAGGGGCAGAGCAGCGCGACTACGACAACGCCATGGTTGAAGGTGGTGATGTGCTTGTAATCGGTAATGGGGCAGTGTTAGTCGGCATGTCTGAGCGCACCACACCACAAGGTGTTGAGGCGTTGGCAAAAAGCCTATTTGAACAAGGTCAGGCCAAAGAAGTTATCGCCATTAACTTACCTAAACATCGTTCTTGCATGCACTTAGACACTGTCATGACCCACATGGATATTGATACCTTCTCAGTCTATCCGCAGGTCATGCGCAAAGATCTGCAATCTTGGCGATTAACCAACAAAGGCAATGGAGACGTCGACGTGAAAGAAGCCGATTACTTCCTTCATGCCATTGAGAAAGCACTTGATATCCCGCAACTCAATATCATCACCACGGGTGGTGACAGTTTTGAAGCCGAGCGTGAGCAATGGAATGACGCGAATAATGTCCTCACCGTACGCCCTGGCGTCGTTGTTGGTTACGAAGGCAACGTGTATACCAACGAAAAATACGACAAAGCAGGGATTACCGTGCTGCCTATTCCCGGCGATCAGCTTGGACGCGGACGCGGTGGCGCGCGCTGCATGAGCTGCCCTATCGAACGCGAAGGGCTATAACTCCCGGCTTATTCCACACTCCTGAATCGATCAAGGCCGCTGTAAAGTGGCCGCTTTTTTATTCCCTACGCCTCTCTATTTTAATGAATACCGATCCATTACATATAATTATTTATTCACTGGGGTTGCATTCCTACTCACGTTTAAGTGAAAATCGTGATTATTATCATAGTGGACCATGATTCTGCTATTCAGTTGTACACGGGATTTTGAAGGGAACTCATTATGGCTTTTAATCTTCGTCACCGGAATTTTCTCAAGCTGTTGGATTTCACGCCTCGCGAGATTGAACACCTGCTTTCTTTGTCTGCCGAGCTTAAAAAAGCCAAATATAATGGCTACGAACAGCCACGTTTGAAAGGCAAGAATATTGCCCTGATCTTTGAAAAGGCCTCCACCCGTACACGCTGTGCATTCGAAGTGGCCGCGTTCGATCAAGGCGCACAAGTCTCGTACCTTGGCCCATCAGGTTCGCAGATTGGCCATAAAGAATCGATGAAAGACACGGCACGCGTGCTGGGTAGAATGTACGACGGCATTCAGTACCGCGGTTTTGGACAAGAGATTGTTGAAGAACTCGGTAAATATGCAGGTGTGCCTGTTTGGAATGGCCTGACGGATGAGTTCCATCCAACACAAATCCTCGCTGATTTTCTCACCATGCAAGAGCATGGTCGTGGCAAACAATTGCATGAAATCAAATTTGCCTATCTGGGCGATGCGCGCAATAACATGGGTAACTCGCTCATGGTGGGCGCAGCAAAAATGGGCATGGATATTCGTTTGGTTGCGCCGAAACAATTTTGGCCAGAAGCCAGCCTCGTTGAACAATGCAAAGCCATTGCAAAAACAACTGGCGCGCAAATCACCTTGACCGAAAACGTTGAAGAAGGCGTGAAAGGGTGTGATTTTCTCTACACCGATGTTTGGGTGTCGATGGGCGAATCAAAAGAAACATGGGATGAACGTGTCGCGCTGATGACGCCATACCAAGTCAACATGAACGTCATCAACGCCACGGGCAATCCGCATGTGAAGTTTATGCATTGCCTGCCCGCTTTCCACAACGATGAAACCACCATCGGCGCAGAAATCGCTGAAAAATACGACATGAATGGTCTCGAAGTCACTGAAGATGTGTTTGAGTCCGACTATTCCATCGTGTTTGATGAAGCAGAAAACCGCATGCACACCATTAAAGCAGTGTTAGTGGCCACGCTGGGCAACTAACCGTTTCCCCCTGATTACCGCTGTGTGATACAGCGGTTTGTTATCTTGTCAGACACGCGCCGCTGCGCTCCCCTTTGCCCTCATGACTTTCTCAGGTTTATTCTACGAGTCTTGCGCCCTCACAAAATGGGCGTATAATTCCTCGCAATTTGTCAGAAAAATGAATCGAAATGCCACACTTAGCGACACAATCAACGGCTAAACAGTGCCCTAAAGTGGCAATGGCATCCTATTTCGTTTTTCATGTATTGATAAAAAAAGCCTCCTGATCGGGAGGCTTTTTTTTGACCAAAATGTACCACCGATAGCCATCATGAATTGGGTTTACACCAAGCTCAGACGTGATGAGCAACCACAGAGGGAAGAAAAGACATGGCGACCTCGCTGTACAACAAACACATTATCTCCATCCCGGAGTTGTCCCGCGAAGAATTGGAATTGATTGTCGATACGGCCGGCAAACTGAAAGCTGAGCCAAACCCGACCTTGCTGAAAAATAAAGTTGTCGCCAGTTGCTTCTTTGAAGCTTCCACACGCACGCGCCTATCGTTTGAAACGGCTGTTCAGCGTCTTGGCGGGACTGTAATAGGTTTTCCTGATGCAGGGAATACGTCATCAGGCAAAAAAGGGGAAACCCTGTCTGATTCCGTGCAGGTCATTTCTTCTTATGTTGATGCTTTCGTTATGCGTCACCCTAAAGAAGGCGCTGCACGTCTGGCATCAGAGTTTTCTAAAGGCGTGCCAGTGATTAATGGCGGAGATGGCGCAAACCAACACCCGACTCAGACACTGCTCGATCTGTTCAGCATTTTCGAAACCCAAGGTCGTTTGGATAACCTGAGCATTGCCATGGTTGGAGACCTGAAATACGGTCGTACCGTCCATTCTCTGACGCAGGCACTCTCTAAGTTCGACAACAATCGCTTCTACTTCATTGCACCAGATGCTCTGGCGATGCCCGATTATCTTCTAGAAGAATTAGACGAAACAGGGATCCCTTACAGCTTGCACAGCAGTATCGAAGATGTGGTGCCAGAGCTCGATATTCTTTATATGACTCGTGTTCAAAAAGAGCGTTTTGACGAATCTGAATATGCGCACATTAAAGCGGCATTTATTCTCGACACACCCGCACTTGAGCATGCTCGTGAGAACCTGAAAGTGCTTCACCCGCTTCCACGCGTGGATGAAATTACTGTCGCTGTTGATAAAACGCCTTATGCGTATTACTTCCAGCAGGCAGAAAATGGCGTCTATGCACGTCAGGCGCTATTAGCACTGGTTATGAACGAAGAGATTTAAGGCAGGAGCAAAGGTCATGGTAAAACAAAATAAACTGCAGGTTGAAGCCATCAAGAACGGAACGGTTATCGACCACATTCCTGCCAACGTCGGCTTTAAAGTGATGAAACTGTTCAAGCTGCACAAGAGCAACGAACGCGTCACTGTCGGCCTGAATCTGCCTTCATCTGCATTGGGTGCAAAAGACATTATCAAGATTGAAAATATCTTTGTCAGCGAAGAGCAAGCGCAGCAATTGGCACTGTACGCACCTAACGCTACTGTGAATCAAATTGAGAACTATGAAGTGGTGGCTAAGCTTCCACTCACGCTACCTCTGGATATTCTTGGCGTGTTCAGTTGCCCAAATACGAACTGTATTACACACGATGAAAGCGCAGTAGAAACTAGCTTTAACGTCATTAACAAAGCCGATGACATCCATCTGAAGTGCAAATATTGCGAGAAAGTATTCTCACGCGAAATCATGACCGAGAATCACTGATAACGACTCGCCATCAGCATTAAAGCACGAAATAAACTGACTCGACTGCGCCATGAGTCAGGCCGACGGAAATCGTCGGCTTTTTCTTGCGCTTGATGCGAACAAGAAACGACAACACACCTAAAATGTGATTTAGCAGGTTTACCTAATCGCTGCCAAGATGCAGACTAGGCGCCTACCCTGTTTCCGTACCCAATGTTTAATTAAGGATAGGTAAATGACTAAAGTGCTTCACACTGAACACGCGCCAGCAGCGATCGGTCCATACATTCAAGGTGTTGATCTTGGCAACATGGTACTGACCTCAGGCCAGATCCCAGTTAACCCAGTCACCGGTGAAGTATCTCCCGATATTGCTGTTCAGGCACGTCAGTCACTGGAAAATGTGAAAGCGGTTGTTGAGTCATCAGGCCTGAAAGTAGGCGATATCGTAAAAATGACTGTGTTCGTTAAAGATCTTAACGATTTCGGTACAGTGAACGATGTCTACGGTAAGTTCTTTGATGAGCACAATGTAGAACACTACCCAGCGCGTTCTTGCGTGGAAGTGGCTCGCCTGCCAAAAGATGTCGGTATCGAAATCGAAGCCATTGCGGTACGTAAGTAATTATTACGCCCGAAATTGACAGCGATAGAACGAAAAAAGCGGCGTGAATACGCCGCTTTTTATTTGTCTGTCACACCGTGTCTACGCTTACGCTGTTAGCTGCTTTTCAACATGGTCGACAACCTGAGAGAACCATGCCGTAAATCGCTCAGGCGTATCACGCATCGCACCAAGCATTTCGGCCTCTGGCCACCAATGCCAATCCATCACTTCATCAGGATTAGGCACAAGCGCCACGTCATCCGCTTTGCATACAATAATTTGGTCCAGCTCATGCTCAGTCAAATGGTTATCAAGTTCCGCGCGATAGCAAAATGTTACACCCATTTGAAACGCTAGCGGCGCAACAATCCCCAATTCTTCATTCAGGCGACGTGCAGCGGCAGCATCAAAAGATTCACCCTGCATGGGATGGGAGCAACACGTGTTAGTCCATAAACCGCCACTGTGATATTTGCTCTGAGCACGTTGCTGCAGCAAATACTCGCGCCCTTGCAACGTGTCGCGATAGATCATCACAGAAAAAGCCAAGTGCAGCAGACCCTGCTGATGCGCTGCCATTTTGTCAGCGAGCCCAATCGGCTCGCCGCTTTCCGTTACTAGAACAACCCAATCTTTCCGCATATCTGTTCTACTACTCTCAAAAACACCTGCAGTTATAAACACAAAAGGATACGCATCTGCGTATCCTTTTGTTCAACTTGTTTAGCCTTGAGCTTAAATGAAAGTTTATGACTTCTTGTTCAACTCGGCCACTTCTGCGTCAAGTTGCGCCAATTTTTCAGCCATCACATCATGGCAACGAGAAGCCAGTTCACGCACCTGCTCTTTGGTTAAGCCTTCAGTAGAGATAGGATCCATCACCTCCACAATCACGTGGCCGTTATCACCGCGCGATACGCTAAGATCACGGGTTGAGCTACACACGATAGGAACAATCGGCACACCAGCACCAATGGCTGCGTGAAACGCACCCGTTTTGAATGGCAGAAGTCCACGACCACGAGATCGTGTTCCTTCAGGGAACAACCAAACAGAAACATTATTCTCTTTGATTTTATCTACGACCTGACCAATCGTGCCCATCGCTTTACTGCGATTGTTACGATCAATCAAAATATTGCCGGTTAACCAATAAATGAGACCAAAAATAGGAATGTAGGTAAGGCTTTTCTTACCAACCGTCACCGCACCAGGGCGCACAGCGTTAGAAACCGTCACCAAATCCCAAGTATTCTGGTGATTGGCAATATACACACAAGTTCCTACGTCTTTTGAAGCCTCAGTCTGACGCAAGTCCAGTTTAATACCAAAAATGCTTGAAAGCCTGCCGAACCAGCGACCAATCGTATAAACATTCTTTGGATTTCTTGGACTTAGCAGGCAGTAACCACAACCGAAAACAAAGATGACAATCGCAAACAAGGCAATAGCCAACAGTCGTAGTATAAAGTACATTTTTCTCTCCTAATGCCTGACACCCGCAATCGGGGTAAGGAAAACGTCCCTGTGAGTAATACCCAACTCGCGTTGGCATTACAGCGTACAGGTGTGCGCTAAAACTCAATGGCGACTAGTATACGTATCCAACGACAAAATTCACCCATCGATCGGTCAATCATCGCCAAGCTGATAAAAAAACCCTCCTTCCGGAGGGTTTCGATTTTGATTTCGTGACTACGCTTCCGGTGTTTCTGATGGCTCAGCATCATTCGGTGATGCAATCTCTATCGTGGTAACGCGTTGTAATCCACGAGGCAGCATTGCTCCACGTCGTCCACGCTCTCCGCGGAAGTTATCAATGTCAGAAGGCTTGAGCGAAAGCTTACGCTTGCCGGCATGCAGAGTCACGGTAGCACCACTTGGTACCACGAATAACTGAGCAAGCAACTCTTCACGCGCTTTGGCGCGTGCAGCAGGGATATTAATGATCTTATTCCCTTTGCCTTTGCCCAACTGCGGCAACTCTTTCACCGGGAAGACCAACATACGGCCTTCGTTAGTGATAGCAATAATGTCGTCGTGATCGAGATCGCCCACTTTTTGAGGAGGCATTACTTCCGCAGCCTGGGGCAAACTGAGCAATGCTTTACCACTGCGGTTCTTCGACAGCAGATCATCATGCTTACACACAAAACCATAACCTGCGTCTGATGCCATCAGCACCACATTCTCGTTCTCGCCCATCAGTACATGACGGATTGTCGTGCCTGCAGTAACATTCAGGCGACCGGTAATAGGCTCACCTTGGCTACGTGCAGACGGCAAGCTGTGCGATTCAAGCGCATAGCTTCGACCATCCGTACCAATGAATACGACAGGTTGACTGCTCTTACCGCGTGCGGCAGCAAGGAAGCTATCACCAGATTTATAACTCAATGTGGTTGCATCTACATCATGCCCTTTGGCATGACGGATCCAACCTTTGTCTGACAGCACAACAGTGATCGGCTCGCTTGGGATCAGATCACGCTCTGTCATGGCTTTTGCTTCTTCGCGCTCAACCAATGGCGAGCGACGATCATCACCGTACTTTTCAGCATCGGCCATGATCTCTTTTTTCATCAGCGTGTTCATACGACGCTCAGAACCCAATAACTTCTCTAAGTGATCACGTTCTTTATTCAGCTCGTCTTGCTCACCGCGGATCTTAATCTCTTCCAGTTTGGCTAACTGGCGAAGTTTGATTTCAAGAATGGCTTCCGCTTGCGTCTCGCTAAGCTCAAAGCGCTGCATCAGCACATTTTTAGGCTTATCTTCGGTGCGGATGATCTCAATGACTTCATCAATGTTGAGATACGCTGCCAACAAACCATCAAGGATATGCAGGCGAGCCAATACTTTGTCTAAACGGAATTGCAGGCGACGGCGAACCGTCTCACGACGGAACACAAGCCATTCAGTCAGAATATGCAGCAGGCCTTTCACCTGTGGACGACCATCAAGGCCGATCATATTCATGTTCGCACGGTAGCTGCGCTCAAGGTCGGTAGAAGCAAACAGGTGATTCATCAGCTGATCGCAATCAACACGATTCGAACGTGGCACGATCACAATGCGAGTTGGGTTCTCGTGATCAGATTCATCACGAAGATCTTCCACCATTGGCAGTTTCTTCGCGCGCATTTGGTTGGCAATTTGCTCAAGCAACTTGGCACCAGACACCTGATGAGGCAATGCCGAAATGACGATGTCGCCATTTTCTTTATGCCAAACAGCACGCATTCTGACCGAACCTTTACCACTGCGATAAAGCTTTTTCAGCTCCACATTCGGGGTAATGATTTCAGCTTCAGTTGGATAGTCTGGCCCTTTAACATGTTCCAGAATGCCATCCAGATCGAGCTGAGGCGTATCAATCAATGCCACCAGCGCATTCGCCACTTCACGGGCATTGTGTGGGGGAATGTCTGTCGCCATACCCACCGCAATGCCCGTCACACCATTCAACAGAATGTGTGGCAAGCGCGCAGGCATGGTTTTTGGCTCTTTCATGGTGCCATCGAAGTTCGGCTGCCAATCAACAGTGCCTTGGCTGATTTCGCTCAACAACACTTCAGAGAATCGAGACAAGCGCGATTCTGTGTAACGCATTGCTGCAAAGGATTTTGGATCATCCGGCGCACCCCAGTTGCCCTGACCATCCACCAAGGGATAACGGTAGGAGAACGGTTGAGCCATCAATACCATGGCCTCATAACACGCTGAATCGCCGTGTGGGTGGTACTTACCTAACACGTCACCCACAGTACGGGCGGATTTTTTATATTTTGCTGTAGCCGACAGGCCCAGTTCCGACATTGCATAGATAATGCGGCGCTGTACTGGCTTTAGACCGTCACCGATAAACGGGAGTGCGCGGTCCATGATGACGTACATCGAGTAGTTGAGGTATGCATCCTCAGTGAACTTCCTAAGAGGAAGCTGCTCGACACCATCATAAGTGATATCAGTCATTGAAAACGTCCGATCTTAAAATCAAATTAAATGTCTGCCAACTCGGCCATATCGCCTTTTTCTTGCAGCCAATGGCGGCGATCTTCAGCGCGTTTCTTGCCTAGCAGCATATCCATCATGCGATCCGTTTCTTCTTGATCGTCTATGGTGAGCTGCACCAAACGACGAGTATTAGGATCCATGGTGGTTTCGCGAAGCTGCAATGGGTTCATCTCACCCAGACCTTTGAATCGCTGAACATCAATTTTTGCGCGCTTTTTACTTAAGCTTTCTAAAATGCCCTTTTTCTCTGCATCATCGAGGGCATAGAACACTTCTTTACCACAGTCGATACGATACAAAGGCGGCATCGCCACGTAAACGTGTCCGGCTTTTACTAGCGCATGGAAATGTTTAACAAACAACGCACACAGCAAAGTCGCAATGTGAAGACCATCCGAGTCCGCATCCGCGAGGATACACACTTTGCCGTAACGCAGGCTGGTCAGATCTTCGCTGTCAGGATCAATACCCAACGCCACTGAAATATCGTGAACTTCTTGTGATGCCAACACTTGGTCAGCAGACACTTCCCACGTATTTAGGATCTTACCGCGCAATGGCATGATCGCCTGAAATTCACGATCGCGGGCTTGTTTCGCTGAACCACCTGCCGAGTCACCCTCGACAAGGAAAAGTTCTGTACGTGCCAAATCTTGCATCGAGCAATCGGTCAGCTTACCCGGCAATGCAGGGCCAGAAGCCACCTTCTTACGCACGACTTTCTTGGCTGCGCGCATACGTTTGTGTGCGTTCGCAATACAAACTTCGGCTAACTGCTCTGCCAGTTGAGGGCGCTCATTGAGCCAAAGGCTGAATGAATCTTTCACCACACCAGAAACAAACGCGGCACATTGGCGCGACGACAAACGTTCTTTGGTTTGGCCAGCAAACTGCGGGTCCTGCATCTTCACCGAAAGCACATAGGCACAGCGCTCCCAGATATCGTCAGCCGTCAGCTTCACGCCACGAGGGAGCAAGTTACGGAATTCACAGAACTCACGCATCGCATCCAACAAACCTTGGCGCAGACCATTAACGTGCGTACCGCCTTGCGCTGTTGGGATAAGGTTTACATAGCTTTCAGTTACTAGCTCGCCGCCCTCAGGCAGCCAAATCACAGCCCAATCGGCCGCTTCATGCGGGGCACTAAAATCGCCAGTAAAGGGTTCTGCTGGTAACAGCTCATACCCTTTCACACCCTCAGTGAGATAGTCTTTTAGACCCGTTTCGTAACACCATCGAATGGTTTCATTGGTGTTTTTATCGGTAAAGACAATCTCTAGACCTGGGCACAAAACGGCCTTGGCTTTGAGGTTACTTTTAAGGCGAGAAACAGAAAATTTCGGGGAGTCAAAGTAAGAGGTATCCGGCCAGAAATGGACGCGAGTACCTTTGGCGCGACGGCCACAGGTACCGGTTACGGTGAGCTCTTGAACTTTATCGCCATTTTCAAATGCAATTTCATACACTTGACCATCACGTTTAACAGAGACTTCGACACGCTTTGACAGCGCATTCACCACGGATATACCTACGCCGTGCAAACCACCACTGAATTGGTAGTTATTATTCGAGAACTTACCACCAGCGTGCAATTTGCACATGATCAGCTCGACGCCTGACACCCCTTCTTCAGGGTGGATATCAACAGGCATACCTCGACCGTCATCCGTCACCTCAAGGGATTGATCCGCATGGAGAATGACTTCCACCTTCCGAGCATGTCCCGCCAACGCCTCATCGACGCTGTTGTCGATGACTTCTTGACCGAGATGATTGGGGCGAGTCGTGTCTGTATACATACCGGGACGACGACGTACCGGTTCAAGACCATTGAGAACTTCAATGGATCCAGCGTTATAAACTTGATCTGTCATAGATGATTGGTTTCTAAATTTTGTCACATGGTCTGTGAAGGTTCGCTAGCTTGCCAAATAATGACACAGCTGACGCGATCATTCTGTGAGTTACAGTCACAGTCCTAAGAATTGAATAATCTCAGCGGGATATCTATCAAAGCCGACGAAAGCGTGATCGCCGCCCGCTTCAACAGTTTGCTTACATCCCTGATACTTGGAGACGGCTTGCCTGTAATCAAGCACCTCATCACCTTCTTGCTGTAACAGCCACATTGAATCGGGATGTGTAATGGATTCTGTCTCAAGCGCTTTAAGCTCATCCATATGATGAGGTTGCAGCAGGTATTGCTCCCCGGTATACGGGTTTTGTTGCGGGCCAAGATAATCTGCCAGCAACGCATAAGGCTTCACGGCTGGATTCACTAAGGCGGCGCGAAAGCCATATTTGTCATTGAGCCAGGTTGATAGATAACCACCAAGAGAACTACCGACCAAACCGATACAATAGTCACCTTTATATTGCTCAACAAGCTGCTCTAGCTGAGCGGCAGCGTCGGCAGGGTAACAGGCAAGACGGGGAACTTCCAGCTTTATGTCTGGGCGGTTAGTCTCACACCACGCTTTCATTTGCTGCGCTTTTACTGACAACGGCGAGCTATTAAAGCCATGGATATAAAGCAGTAATGAAGACATGATTCAGTAACCTGACGAATTCATATCAGGCTGGAAGTCAGAGCCTTTTAAGCGACCAATCTTCGACGTAATCGTGCCATCTTGATGCAAAGAAATCTCACGCCAGCCCGGGTTGGTTGAATCGAGCGCAAAATCATCAGAATCAGGCAAAAACTGAATACACGTCGACGGTGCAGCCATGACGCGACAACCTTTGAACTGAGTGTCTAAATCCTGATGGATATGACCACACACCACGCCTTTGACGTTATTGTACTTTTCGACCAGTGCCCAAAAATCATTTTGGTTGTGAAGCTGATGCTGATCCAGCCATGCACTGCCCGCTGGTAATGGGTGATGGTGAAGTAACACCAAGGTATGACGAGACGGATTCACCGCTAGGGCTTGCTCTAGAAGTATCAATTGCTCAGTCGACAAGCGTCCATGGGGGACACCTTTAACCTGACTGTCCAACATCACGAGCTGCCAGTCTTCTCCCACTAGCACCTTATCGCAACGTACCAGAGTAGATTGTGTCAGCGCTTTTTGCATTTCCGGCTGATAATCATGGTTGCCTGGTAGCCAATAGCAAGGTTGCGACCAATCCGCGATACCTTCTACGAAACGTAGATACGATTGCTCAGTATGGTCTTGTGACAAATCGCCCGTTGCAATAATCGCATCAAATTCAATATTTTGAGATCGAATTTCCGCCACAACGGCCTTATAGCTCGCAGCGGTATTCACCCCCAGCAAACAGCCATAAGGATCTGCGAAAAGGTGGGTATCTGTAATTTGCAACAACCGGACGGTCTGGCTGTTTTGGCTAGTAAGATGGCAAATCCGCAACGTCTTGAAAATCCTGATCATAAATACGCGTTGTCATGTTAACGCGTCAAACTAATAAATAATGTTTTGTTTTGTCATTCCGTTTCGCAAGCAATGCGCCAGCCAGTCGGCAAGGAAAGCATTAATCTGGTGCTTTTCGTCCCGCTGATGCATTCGTGGATTCGGGTAATCATAACGCGGCTGAATCCGAGAAATCTGCTGACTCGTACACACTTCAGCGACACGTGCATCATGATACATACGAACCGTGAGCCGAGGTCTCAAATAATGAGGAATATCCCCGCGCTGCCAAATATCGAGCAAGGTGGTATAACGAGTTGATTCAACAATGTCTAGTTGAAATTCATTGCCTTGAATGTCATAGACACAGAACTCTCCGACATCATCCTGATGTGGCATCAGTCTGAGCAGTTTTGCGTAATTGGTTTCATACATTCGCATCAAGGCACTTAAATCGACCTGATACCCTCGTCTTAACATATCACTACCTGCTTACGGTCAGACGAGTGTGTCACTCAATCTGCTCGCCACCTCTTGAGATTTAATGCCAACCACTGCAATGCAATGATTGATGCTGCGTTTTCAATCTTACCGTCTTCCATCCACTGCATCGCCGTTGTGCGCGGTACAAGATGAACCAATATATCTTCCCCTTCTTCAGGCAAGCCATGTATGCCTTCTGCATCACTGGCGTCAACAATACCCAAGAACAGGTGAATACGTTCAGAGCAACCACCAGAACTCGATAAGTAACTGGTCATCGGCAACAACTCTTTAACTGCAAGCCCAGCTTCCTCTTCGGCTTCACGTACAGCAACCGCTTCTGGCGTTTCATCTTTGTCGATAATGCCCGCGACAATTTCTAACTGCCAAGGGGATGGACTCGCTGCCATCGCGCCGATACGAATTTGCTCAACCAATACGACCTTGTCACTCACAGGATCGTACGGGAGCATCGCTACCGCGTGTCCACGTTCAAACAGTTCACGTTCAATGGTTTCACTCCAGCCACCCGCAAACAGGCGATGACGAAAACGATATTTAACCATCTTAAAGTAACCATTATAGACAACGTCAGTGTTATCAATATGAACGTCATTAACGCCAAACTGGTTAGGTTGAATTTGCTGTGGCACGTTTTGTCCCATATAGCCTCCGAGCTAGGCGTAAATGATAAGTCTCACAAATATGTGCCCGCAATCATAAACCTTCACTTTTTTGGTATGGATTGCAGAAATATTTGAATAGCGTCAAGGTTTAGATGTTTTTACAACCAATTTTTCTTAATAAACCCTCATATTGTCAGTTCCAAGTCAGCAAGCATGGTTTACACTAGGCCGAATGCCCTTTGGCAATTTATAAAACGAACAAACGTTCAGGGATTACCTTTATGAAAAAATTGCTCCCCTATTTCATCGGGGTTGCGCTAAGTTCCACGGCCCCCTTGGTCAGCGCAGATGATTTAATTCAAGTATATGAGCAAGCGAAACAAAGCGATCCGCAACTGCTGCAATCAGCAGCGACACGCGACGCTGCCTTTGCCGCCATTGATACGACCCGCGGAACGCTATTACCACAAATTAATCTATCCGCTGGCTACAACTTGATTCGTAACAGTGAAGAGAGCAGCACTGGTCCTTTTGATACCAACACACTAACCGCCGGTGTGGATTTGAGCCAAGAACTGTTCGATCAGAACAGCTGGATCAATTTGGATATTGCGGAAATCACTGCACGCCAAGCCGATGCTGTGTATGCCGTGCAACAACAAGGTCTTATCCTTCGCGTTTCAGAAGCTTACTTTAATGTGCTGCGCGCTATCGATGATTTGATTTTTGTTCAGGCAGAAAAAGCCGCCGTCGGTCGTCAACTAGAGCAAACAAAACAACGTTTTGAAGTTGGGCTATCAGCAATCACTGACGTACATGACGCGCAGGCTCAGTATGACTCGGTATTGGCACAAGAAATTCTGTCTGAGAACACGGTAAGCAACAGCTACGAAGAATTGCGTGAAATCACAGGGCAGCGTCATGAATCGCTGAATATCCTGAACACCAAATCTTTCTCAGCAACTCGCCCAGACCAAACGCCAGAGGCATTGGTCAAGCAGGCAGAAGAAACCAACCTAAGCCTATTGGCACAGCGCATTTCTCGAGACGCTTCGAAAGAACGCATCAGCTTGGCTGAATCTGGTCACATGCCATCACTGACGTTTGATTTGGGTTATGGCTATACCGATCAGGACAACAAAACAGTCCCTACTCGTGATGCAAGCAATAACCAACTGTCTGGTGGTATTAACTTTGCGATGCCGTTGTACTCCGGTGGCTCGATCAGCGCGGGTGTAAAAGAAGCACAATATAACTATGTTGCCGCTTCTGAGCAGCTTGAAGGCACTTACCGTTCAACAGTAAAAGATGTTCGCGCGTTTTATAACAATATCAACGCCAGCATTGGTGCACTGCGTGCGTACGAGCAAACCGTGATTTCTCAGAAATCTGCGTTGGAAGCAACAGAAGCAGGTTTTGAAGTTGGTACGCGTACGATCGTTGACGTACTGGATGCGACACGTCGTCTTTATGACGCGAACCGCAACCTGTCAGATGCACGTTATGACTACATCGTGAGTGTTCTCCAACTGCGTCAAGCAGTGGGTACACTGACCGAGAACGATCTGGTTGAGATCAACAATGGTCTTATCCCACCGAAAAAATAATTTCGCTGAGTAACCAAATCTAAGCATCAAAAAAGGCACCGCAATGCGGTGCCTTTTCTTTCGCTTGAACATTGAATGATGAATACCCAATGTTGAAGATAAAATGCGATCAGTTATGACCACTTAAAATCGAATTGATAATTTCTGTGGTTGAGCAACCATCTTCGAAGTTCAGCACCAGCACTTCACCACCAGCCGCAATCACTTCTTCACCGCCTGCAATCTCATCAGGTTTGTAGTCGCCGCCTTTTACCAGCAAGCTTGGTAATACTTCACTGATCAATCGCTGTGGCGTTTCTTCGCCAAACGGTACAACCCAATCTACCGCACTCAAGCCCGCCAATACCGCCATACGGCGATCCGTTGGGTTAACCGGACGACCCGGGCCTTTGAGGCCGCGAACAGACTCATCGGTGTTTACCGCCACAATCAGGCGATCGCCTAATTTCGCCGCTTCGTTCAAGTAAGCCACATGACCCGCATGCAAGATGTCAAAACAACCATTGGTCATCACGACTTTCTCACCGCGCGCTTTCGCCACTTGAACTGCCGTAATCAGTTGATTCTCTGTCACCACGCCATAGCCAGATTGGTGGCTACCGTGTACCGCTTCTGTCAGCTCAATCGTCGACAGTGTCGATGTACCCAGTTTACCAACAACGACGCCTGCCGCAGCATTCGCCAGCGCACATGCATCAGCCAGTGATTTCCCAGCAGCCAGCGACGACGCCAACACAGAAATCACGGTATCGCCCGCGCCTGTCACGTCATACACTTCTTTCGCCAGTGTTGGCAGGCTCAAAGGTTCATGACCTTCTTGCAACAACATCATGCCGTGCTCGCTACGAGTCACAAGCAGCGCATCGAACTCGAACTGACGGATAAGCGCTAAGCCTTTCTCGATGATGTCGCCTTCCGATAGGCATGCGCCCACAACCGTTTCAAACTCGCTCATGTTTGGCGTTAGCAGTGTCGCCCCGCGGTAACGCTCAAAGTCAGCCCCTTTTGGATCCACCAGCGTAGGAATGCCCGCCTTACGTGCCAATTGGATCATCGGCTGTACATTTTGCAATGCGCCTTTGGCGTAGTCAGACAGGATCATCGCTTTGGTTTGAGGCAATGCTGCTTCAATGCGATCTAAAATCGGCTGCACATCCACATTGTGGAAGCTCTCTTCAAAATCTAAACGGATAAGCTGCTGGTTGCGGCTCATCACACGCAGTTTCGTAATGGTCGGATATTCAGCCAGACCAACGAAATGACAATCCACTTTCAGAGAGCTCAGGGTGTCGTTCAGCACCTGCGCTTGTTCATCCTGACCGACAAGGCCGATCAGTCTTGCTTTGCCGCCGAGCGCTGCAATGTTCATTGCCACGTTCGCAGCGCCGCCTGGACGTTCTTCGGTTTGGTTGATTTTCACCACAGGCACAGGTGCTTCTGGTGAAATACGTCCAGTCGGACCGTACCAGTAACGGTCAAGCATTACATCACCAACAACCAGAACGTCGGCTTGCTGATAGTCAGGCAAAGTGAGTTTCATTGTTTTCTCCACGGACAAAGGAACGTCGGCGATAGTACCATAAAGCCTACAAAGCAACAGCCGATTAGGCCCCTCTGCGCGCTCTCTAACACA
Source organism: Enterovibrio norvegicus FF-33 (assembly GCF_000286835.2). Lineage (GTDB taxonomy): Bacteria > Pseudomonadota > Gammaproteobacteria > Enterobacterales > Vibrionaceae > Enterovibrio > Enterovibrio norvegicus_A. Next base: position 29,582 of record NZ_AJYD02000003.1, read on the forward strand.
CTGAAACATGCATCTTGGTCAGAGTTAAGGTTACAATGCGTTTCTTCTGTTTATCGATTGAGTCAGGAAACACGTAATCACCATGGGTCAAACCTCAGACGCTCCGACATTTCAATGGTCTTATCTCCATCCAAAGTATCTGCATACCTGGATTGGCGTTGGCTTGATGTTTCTCATCAGCTGGCTGCCTTATCGCGTTCAGCGGTTTTTAGGCCAAAATATTGGCCTGCTGGTGATGAAGCTATTTAAAAGTCGTCGAAAAATTGCCGACCGTAATCTGCAGCTTTGCTTCCCTGAAATGACAGGGGGTGAGCGTCACGCCTTGCTAAAAGAGAATTTTCAGCACATGGGTTTGGCGCTTTTTGAAACCTGCATGGCATGGTTTTGGCCTGACTGGCGCATTAAGAAACACATGACGTACGTCGGGTTTGAGCAACTTGAAGAGATTCAGGCCAGTCAGCAAGGTGTGCTAATCATCGCCGTCCACTCCTTTAACCTTGAGTTGGGCGCACGTTCATTTGGCACACATACGTCGGGCTATGGCGTATATCGCCCGAATGCAAATCCCGTGTATGACTGGTTTCAATATCGTGGTCGCACCAGAGACAATGGCGCGATTGATCGTCGCGATGTTAAACGTATGGTTAAAGTGCTGCGTAAAGGCGCACTGCTTTGGTATGCGCCTGACCACGATTATGGTCGCCACCGCTATACATGGGCGCCATTATTTGCGGTAGAGAAAGCATGTACCACCACGGGCACACATTTGCTGGCTGCTGCAGGAAAAGCCAAGGTGATGACGTTTACTATTACGCGAGATCGCGAAGGTACCGGCTACACCCTGACGCTAGATCCGCCAATGGATGCGTTCCCTTACGATGACGAAAAAGCAGCGGCAATTTACACCAACAAGTTTATTGAACGCTCGATCATGCGCGCGCCAGAACAATACATGTGGTTGCATCGCCGCTTTAAGAGCCGACCTGACGGTGAGCCTTCACTCTACGATTGAGAATATTAGGTCCTAGACTCTAGGACCTGCTTTCTAACCCTTCGGTTCCATCAACTGCGACCACGCCTCACGTACCACTTCACGCTCGTGAGCAAAGCTGTCATTGGCCACTTCTACAGACGCATCGAGTAAATTCAAACGGTGGATTTCATCCCGCATCACAATATACGCATCACGCAGAGCAAGAGCCTTTGCCGTATCTAAAATTCCCGCTTGCGCCATGTCTTCGAGAATACGCACATTATCACTCCAACGCGTTAGCGCAGGCTCGTCATGACTGTGAGCAAGCACCAAAAATTGGGTCATAAATTCGATGTCGGTAATACCACCGGGATCTTGTTTGATATGAAATTTCCCGCTTTCTTTGCTGCCAAGATGCTCACGCATTTTTACCCGCATGTCAGCCACGTCTTTTCTCAGCGACGCCACATCACGCGCTTGGGTTAGCACTTGTTTGCGTACTTTGCCAAAGCCTTGTCCTAGCGCCACATCACCATAAATCAATCGTGTGCGAACCAGTGCTTGATGCTCCCACGTCCATGCTTCTTTGTTCTGATAGTCTTGGAAGGATTCAAGCGTCGTCACCAACATACCCGATACACCAGAAGGGCGAAGGCGGGTATCGATTTCATACAAAACACCAGATGTGGTGCGTGTTGAAAACAAATGGACAATACGCTGCGCAAGGCGCAGATAAAACTGCCGCCCATCGATTTCTTTTGGTCCATCGGTATACACATTGTCAGGGCAGTCATGCAAGAACACCACGTCCAGATCCGAGCCATAACCGAGCTCTATACCCCCCACTTTGCCATACCCTACCACCGCGAAACCACGGCCATCTCGCTCAAGTAAATGCTTCGGCTGTCCATATTTTTCAGCCATTTGATACCACGCCTGATTCACCACGGCCTCCACAATGGCTTCCGCTAAATACGTCAGGTGATCGCTGACTTTCATCACAGGCAATACGTCCGCGATGTCTGCCGCTGCAATGCGCAATAATTGAGTTTGCTTGTACTGGCGGATCATCTCCATCTGCTGCTCCATATCCTCTTCAGGGATACGCGCCAAGAAATCGAACAATTCATTACGATACTGATCAAGCGGCGTCGGGTTATAGAGATGCTGAAGATCCAGCAATTCATCAAGCAGAATGGGGTACGAGGCTAACTGCTCTGCGACCATTCGGCTGGCACTGCACAAGCGAACCAACTGCGTAATAGCACCATGATGCTCATCCAACAGCTCAAGATAAGTAGTACGCGTGGCAATGCTAACCAGAAGCTTCAGCACACGTTCTAACACTGCCAAACTGTTCTCACGGCAGACAATGTTACTCAATACCACGGGCATCAGGCGGTTTAATACTTCGCGACCGCGCGGGCCCAAGGTACGCTTTGCTAATTCTTCTTTAAAGCGCAGTAATGCTTGTGCTTTTTCCACCGGGTTCGCCGCAGACATATCGTTCAAGATCTTCTCGACCAGATCGGGATCACGTGCCGCATCCCAGATCTCACCAAAATCGGCGTCGATCTTCGTCTCACCATTGTCTTCTTCATCACCAATCAGATCGTCAAAAACCGTATGTACCCCGAGCATATGCGCGCTGATCGCTGCGGTGAGATCATCCCAACTGTTTTCACCCATCGCAATTGCAAGGCGAATTTGATCCAGCGGATTATCCGGTAAGGTCTGCGTTTGTTTGTCGTCTATCGCCTGCAAAAGGTTTTCAACACGACGCAGATAGCGATAAGACGCCTCTAACGTGTCCACTTCAGCTTCAGGCAATAAACCAAGCTCACGAATGGCATAAAGGGTAAAGAACAGGCCACGGCGACGAAGAATAGGATCTCGACCACCGCGTATTAGTTGGAAAGATTGGGCAATGAATTCGATTTCACGAATACCGCCCGCGCCGAGCTTGATGTTATTGGTGAGGCCACGACGGCGAACTTCACTGCGGATCATTGCCTTCATGCGGCGTAAAGATTGGATCGCACTGAAATCGATATAACGACGGAACACAAACGGGCGCAGCATTTGGCGAAGCGTCTGATAACAATCAAACTGCTCTTTGCCCATCACGCGGGCTTTGATCATCGCGTAACGTTCCCATTCGCGTCCCTGCTCTTGATAGTAATCTTCAAGTGCAGCAAAGCTCATCACCAACGGGCCACTGTCACCAAAGGGGCGCAACCGCATATCGACGCGATAGCAAAAGCCATCGAACGTTTGCTGGTCGAGCGCTTTGATCAGACGCTGACCAAGACGCGTAAAGAATTGAGCGTTAGCAATGCTGCGACGTGCACCTTGCGTTTCACCGTTTTCTGGATACGTGAAAACCAAATCAATATCAGATGAAAAGTTCAGCTCACCGCCACCGAGTTTGCCCATCCCCAGCACCAGCATAGGTTGGGGATTTCCTTCTGCGTCACAAGGCGTACCCCATTCAGTGCAACAATGACGATACAGCCAACCGTAAGCCTCCATGATCAGCGCCTCCGCCAACTTAGACAGATGGGAAAGGCTGTCGTCTAGCGTCATGGTGTCATTGAAATCATGCCATGCCAGCCATGTCATTTCCTGTCGTCGGAAACGGCGTAACTCACGCATCAAGCCGTTTTCGTCTTGCTGGCTATCGAGCTTCTCTTTCAATCGCTTTCGATACTGTGGCGCGCGCAGACCTGACGGCAGATTTTCCTCAAGCCAAGGCAGTAAAGTGTCATCGTGCAAAATGGACTCTGCAATGAAATCACTCAATGCCAAAGTGCGAGTCAGCGTTTCGCGCTGCACACCTTGCCAAGACGCAAGATTGTCTGACTGCTGTTCAGCCAGCGCTTCTAACCTGCGAGCTGCGCAAGTTTCCAGTTCCATGGGCAATGACATCAGTTCCTTTCCTATCGCTAATTGTGGTTGCGAATCGTGACGGCGAATAAGTATCGCTAAATGCAGCCGTCAATTATTTTTATTAATCGCTCGCCTTTAAAATATCACAAAAAAAGCCCGCACAAAGGTGCGGGCTTCTTGATTCGCGTGTAGAAACTACACCGCAAACTCCTTGATTTTCAAATCCAGCGCTTCGGCATTGTTTTGAATATCACCGGAGGTTTCTGCCAACTCAGTCACCACAGTCACCGAGGCTTCCACCAACTCTCTTACATTATTGAGATTAAGGTTCATTTCATCCGTGACCGAGGATTGTTGCTCCGCAGCCGTCGCGATGTGGAAATTCATGTCATTGATCTGAGCAATTTGATCCACAATCAAATTCAGCTCTTCACCCGCCTTGCTGACTGACGCGACACTCTCCACCGCTTCGACCACACTTTGCTCCATCAAACCAACAGCTTGTCGTGCTGACGATTGCAGCTGCGTGATCATATCTTGAATTTCTACCGTCGCTTTTTGCGTACTTTGCGCCAAGTTGCGCACTTCATCAGCGACGACAGCAAAACCGCGCCCTTGCTCGCCTGCTCGCGCCGCCTCAATGGCCGCATTCAGAGCCAGCAGATTCGTTTGTTCAGAGATCCCTTGAATGGTGACCACCACAGAGCTTATCTTCTCAACGCGCTCTTCTACCTGATTCACCACATTGGCAGACTCACGGATATCATCAGACAGCTTATTGATCGTGCCAATGGTATTGCTGACATAGCGCTGACCACTGACGGCCTGTTCACGCGAACTTTCGGTGGCCTGTGACGCAGCGCGAGCATGACCCGCAACGTCTTGTACCGTAGATGTCATTTCGCTCATCGCCGATGCCAACTGATCAATTTCACCAAATTGCTCTTTGGCTGACTCACGGGTTTCATCCATGCTAATCGTCATCACCTCTGCCATTGAAGACAGATCTTCTGATGAAGTGCGCTGTGTTTTAATCACGCTGACCAATTGAAGACGTGTTTTTTCAAGTTCACGCGCCAGCTCGCCAAACTCGTCACCACAATCCATATTGACAGGCTGACTCAAGTTCTTACGCGCCATTTCACGCATGCAATCAATCAAGTAATTGATTTGACGTAACATCAGACGTGACCCACCGAGCAATATCACCATAAACGCGACAATCATGCCCGCTGTCTGCCAAGCGACCTGAACCAGATATGCTTGATAGTATTGATCAGCCGCAGAGTCAGCTTGTGACGCCACAGCCACCCAGTCAGTTCCCGTCACAGGGACGACAAAGCCGTGACGCGCTTGATCGGTAAGATGATATTTGAACTCACCTTGTGTATTGCGCATTTGTTCAGCAAGCTGGCGGCCATTTTCCAATGGTAAATTTAACCCTTGGTATGAAGAGATAGAGGGGTGAGCCAACACATCTCCACTAGCACTGTTGGCAAAAAAGACGTATTCATTGCTATTGCTGGTCAGATTTTCACTTTTTGCCACACGCTCTAGTAAAGCGGCACCCTCTGGCAGCGCCAGCAGCGTTTTTGCCAATTCAGCACTTCGCAACGCTTGGCTATGGCTTTGCGCTTCCGTGATTTCGGTGACCGACGCGCGAAACGCATTGGCATCCCAAAGTTGCTTTGCAAGCAACAAAGCGGTACTAAATACCATTAGTATCACAAGCTTGGGGACGAGTTTGATGTTGCTAACAGCCTTTTCCCAAGGCTTGAATATCATCTGAGACATTCTTGGTGACTCCTTTATCATTGCTTCGCAAAGTTGCGAGACACTAGCGTTGACGCAAAGCGGGTAGACATTCGCCATATTTTTAACGGCAGCAAAGGCAGTTCATGAAGTGATGACAGAGACAAAAACACAAAACTTAGATCTGAATCCAATGAGTTTGTTGAGCTTACTGCTCTCTTTCGTCTCATTATGTGTCGTCAGCACTCTGGTGCTACTGCCTAAAAGTGATCCTCTTTATACCTTATTGCTCGGTGTCGACACGCTGATCTGTATGATTTTTCTGCTTCAACTCTCAATACATTTTCTTAAAAGTGATAATAAACTCACTTATTTGAAAACCCATTGGATAGATATCCTCGCCAGCATTCCTGTTGTGGAAGCCCTGCGCTTCGCGCGTGTGTTTCAGATTTTCAGAGTGATCCGACTGCTCAAGGCGAGCGAACCCTTAGTTTTCTACATGCGAAAAAACCGCAATGAAACGGCCATGGCCAGTATTCTGCTACTGCTGACCGTGCTTATTTCTGCTGGCTCTGCCGCGATTTTTGCTTTCGAAAGTACAGACAATAACGCCAATATTGACAGTTTGACCGACGCTATTTGGTGGATGTTCGTAACGATATCGACCGTTGGGTATGGCGACCACTACCCCGTCACCGCCGCAGGTCGAGCGGTTGCCGTGGTGGTGATTGTCTGTGGGGTCGGTATTTTCGGCGCAGTAACCGGTCTGGTGGCGTCTTATATCACCAAGCCGGAGAAGAAAGAGCAGGAACAAGCAATACGCCAAAGCGTGGTGCTTGAAACCTTATTAACACAACAACAGCAAATGTTAACGCGCTTGGCCGATATGGAAGCGCGACTCAACATGCTAGCGCCAGCAACTCCCGAGCAAGAAAACATCGCGGATAAACCGACAAAAAAATAGCGCCATCAGGCGCTATTTTTATTTTTGAATGGGTGCTCGAGTAACCAAGGTTACTGATCCCAATAAGGATCGAGGGCTAATCCGATTTGGCGAGATTGCATCATGGCATGAAGCAGTGATTCTTCTTTACGACGAAGCCATTTTTCGATCTGCGCTTTATCGTCCTCACTAAAATCTTCGTCTTCAGCAAGTTTACGAACCGGCTCAAGCAGTAAAATATCGTCAATGCCTTGCAGTAAATCCAGCCAAGGTAATCGGAAGGTTTCACGGTCTTCAGCATCATACAAAGCAGCCACACAGCAGCCAGACAGCAAGTTACGAGTCAAGCGAGGCTGTTGGTCTAAATAGCCAAACCTATCGAGTTCATTTTCAAGCGAAAACACACTCAGCAACTCATCACTTGATACTGCTAGCGAACGATTGGCGAAACTGCGAATAGGCTCTTCGAGCTTTTCGCGCGCTTTATCATCCAAGAACGGCTGCCAGCCTCGCGTCAAAATCCAACGACTAAGGTCAAGCAAGAGATTGCAGTATCGCGAAGAGTGAAGTAATTCCAGTACTTCTGCACGCTCAGGCAGTGCGTCGTAGCATTCTCCAAGCTTCGACAGCAACGGTTTTTGCACATTCAGCTTTCTCAGGAAATAGCCTTTGTCATCAACCAGACGCTCAATCGCACGCGCTTCGTTGATCCAATCAAGCTCACCTTCCAGCCATTGCAATTCTTGACGCAACAAGGCACTGGCGCGACGAGGGATCAAACCGCCGTATAACACCAAGACTTGGCGGATAAGCGCCACAGCACTGCACATTTCAAAAATGGCATCTTGCTCAGGTCGCTCAACGTAAATCTGCTCGTGATAATGCCAATGCTCCAGCGCATGCTCTAGCGCCGTGACAAAAGCTTGTTCTGTCGACTCGGTGCTTTTCACATCAACGATCGACAGTGATTTAACGACATCGCCTTGATAGCCGGTTGCGAGACGGTATCCACGCGCAGCCTTGCTCAAGTTTCCTAGACGTAACCCACCGTTTTCGGCTAACTCACGTGCCAAGACAAACAAGGCATCAGTCTGACCGGATTTCAGTTCAATCTCGACTTCACAGATCGGATCATAACCGCCATCTTTGGTGGTCACTTCGCCGCTATCGAACGCCAGTTCAACCTGACTACTGTCGGGCATGGCAAGTAACCATTGTTGGCGTTCGAAGTCCGTCGAGAATAAAGGAAATAAATTGGCGCTGAGGGCGTCGACGTCTAATCCGTCGGGCCAAGCATCGGCAGAAATTAGAGAGAGGTCAGGAACGGGCGATTCAAGTTCCGCATTGTATTCTGGTCGTTGGTGCAACCCCGCGACAACGCGGCCAGCAGTTTTTAGGGTTTGGACAAATACATCATCGTATCGTCGCACCCTCAAACCAATATCATGCTTGCGCAGCAAGAAATCCGGCGTGTCGTAGTAGATATTGCCAAGGTTGCGCTGATGTTGCTGCAATACCTTTAAATCAGTAATTTTGTCGCGAATTTGTCGTGAAAAATCGGGAGAGACAAAAAACTTTAACTCAATCTCAGTTTCCATAAAGGTACCTATAACCAATAGCAGAACAAGGATATGAGTAATTAGGCACTCGAGCAAGGGACTTTCATTGATCTGAAACGGTATCAATAGGAATGTGATTACGCTAACATTCGCGGCTTGTACACCATCGTGTAAAATTTAGTCTGCATCCAATTCAGACTTGATAGGTAGATACGGCTATGCCAGTAAATACAATCATGGGGCTATTCGCAAAGAGCCCTCTAAAACCTTTGCAACGTCACGTGAGCCGCGTCAATGACTGCTGTTCATTATTGGTTCCCTTTTTCGCAGCTTGCGAGCAAGGTGACTGGGTACGTGCAGAGGCTTTGCGCCACGAAATTTCGACGCTAGAAAAAGAAGCGGATGTCTTGAAGCGCGAAATTCGTCTTAAACTACCTCGTGGTCTTTTCCTCCCCGTAGACCGCACAGATATGCTTGATCTGCTGACTCAGCAAGACAAGCTAGCCAACCTCGCAAAAGATATTGCAGGTCGTGTAATCGGCCGACAACTTCAGGTTCCCTCCCTTCTTTACCCAGACTTTGTTGCGTATGTGCAGCGTTGTCTCGACGCCGCCGATCAGGCGCGCCGCGTTATTAGTGAACTGGATGAATTACTCGAAACTGGCTTTAAAGGACGTGAAGTAACGCTAGTGGAAGAGATGATCAACGAATTGGATGCCATCGAAGATGACACCGATACGATGCAAATTCATCTGCGTCAGCAACTGATGTCAGTCGAGGGTGAATACAACCCCGTTGATGTGATGTTCCTGTACAAGATCCTTGAATGGGTCGGCGAAATCGCCGATCAGGCACAACGTGTTGGCTCGCGCCTTGAGCTTATGCTTTCTCGTTCGTAGTGCAACGTTCACCGAACAAATAACAAGGTAAAACAATGGAAATCCTAGCGAATTACGGCACCATCATTATTTTGGTGGCCGCGGCTTTTGGTTTCATGATGGCGATTGGTATTGGTGCAAATGATGTCGCTAATGCCATGGGAACATCTGTTGGCTCGAAAGCGCTAACCGTTAAACAAGCAATCATCATTGCAATGATCTTCGAATTTGCAGGTGCATACCTCGCAGGTGGCGAAGTGACCGACACCATACGCAAAGGCGTCATAGACACCTCCTTGTACGCCAGTCAGCCTGAGGTACTTGTCTACGGCATGATGTCAGCATTGCTGGCAGCGGGTACTTGGCTGTTGCTTGCATCCTTTATGGGCTGGCCGGTATCAACCACGCACTCCATCATTGGCGCCATTATTGGTTTCGCCTGTGTCTCTGTTGGCGCACACGCCGTAGACTGGAGCTCAGTGCAAGGTATTGTGGGCAGTTGGCTTGTGACCCCGCTGATATCAGGTATTTTTGCTTACGTCATTTTCCTCAGTGCGCAGCGCCTGATTTTTGATACCGACCAACCGCTTATCAATGCCAAACGTTTTGTACCTGTTTACATGTTTATGACGGCAATGATCATCGCGATGGTTACCATCAAAAAAGGCCTCAAACATGTCGGTCTTCACCTAACAACAGGTGAAGCAGTGATGGTATCAATTGCGCTATCTGCATTGATCATGGCATTTGGTTATGTCTACATCAGCCGTAAATACAAGAACGACGACGTGGGTGCCAATGGTTACCAAGGCGTTGAACGCGTATTTAGCTTGCTGATGGTAGTGACGGCCTGTGCGATGGCATTTGCGCATGGTTCAAATGACGTTGCCAATGCGATTGGTCCTCTGTCTGCTATCGTTTCAACGGTTGAGAACATGGGTCAAATCTCAGAAACAACCCAAATTGCATGGTGGATTTTGCCACTGGGCGGTGTGGGTATCGTTGTTGGTTTGGCGACACTGGGCCACAAGGTCATGGCAACCGTGGGAACAGGCATTACCGAACTGACTCCAAGTCGTGGTTTCGCCGCGCAACTAGCAACCGCTTCAACCGTGGTCCTGGCATCAGGAACGGGTCTGCCAATCTCGACCACACAAACCCTAGTTGGTGCTGTGTTGGGTGTTGGTTTTGCGCGCGGTATTGGCGCATTGAACTTGGGCGTAGTGAGAAACATTGTTGCGTCTTGGGTCGTGACTTTGCCAGCAGGCGCACTGCTCGCCGTTATTTTCTTCTATATCATGGAAGCAATATTCGGTTTGTAAGCACCCTAAGAAAGGCATTTCCGTCACGTTTTTGTGCAGCGATGTCAGTCTTCGGTCAAAAAAGGGAGGTTATGCCTCCCTTTTGTTGTACCTAGACCCGAAAATTTTTTAGTATCTGATACCAATCGGATTAAATCTCTGCTCGATGATTGCGTCAGCAAGGGTGAGCAAAGCATTAATCCGGCAGGTACAAAACAAACGACACTCACGAACAACCAAAGGAATACTCCGTGAAGCAACTTTTCTCTGCCCTGGCTATGCTGATGATGCTAGTGGTCCCTGCGGCAAACGCTCAGGACAACTTCATCTCTGACGAGCTTTTTACTTACATGCATTCTGGCCCGGGCTCACAATATCGCATCGTGGGTAGCGTAGATGCAGGTACAAAGATTACAGTTGTGGACCGTAACCGGAATGCGGGTTACAGCCAAGTGATTGATGACCGTGGCCGTAAAGGCTGGGTAGAAACCAAGTACGTCACCAACCAAGCGGGTTTAAAAACACGTTTACCTGCGCTGGAAAAAGAACTTTCCCAAGTAAAAGCAGCATTGGAAAGCGCACAAGGCGATACGGAAGCCAAAACCAAAGGTTTGATCACATCACTGGATCAGCGTAACGCTCAAGTGAAAGAGCTCGAGCAACACACCAGCGAACTGAATCAGAACTTGATCGACGCACAAACAGAAATTCGTGAACTGCGTGCGCGTATCGATACGCAAAAAGACGACTTGCTGATGCGCTACTTCACTTATGGTGGCATTGTCGCTGGCGGTGGTCTGCTGTTCGGTTTGGTGTTACCACACCTTATTCCACGTCGTAAAAAGCGTAATAACGGTTGGGCGTAATCTCCTAAGCGATAGGCATGACGACAAAAAGCCGCATTTAATAATGCGGCTTTTTTGGGTTTTCGGTGTCCCGTCCTATCCTAGAACCTGTTTATCCTAAGGCGAGCTCTTCCTTGGCTCTCAGGCACGTTTTCCATTTACCACGTCGTCAACGCAGGAATCGCAATCAAGGCATTCTCAAACTGCACAACAACCTGCTGTGGCTCTATACCACGAAGCAGCACGCCATCAGCGACCAGTTCACCTTCACGCGTTTCTTTGTTATTCACTTTGATCCAACGTGATTTAGCATTCGATGCGTAGATATGAGTTTGAAAGTCCATTTTGGGAAGGCGATTTAGCATGTCAGCAGAAAGATCGGCGATAGCCACCACATCAATATCATTCTGAATCCGCTGTAACTTCGCTTCCAATGTACGGGATTTATCGCTGCTCAAGGCCGTTTCTACTTTCAACGCCAATTCTGGCGAGAGCACCGATAAATCAAGATCATCCAGCGTGAGCTGATCTTTGTCGGCTTTAGACAGGTTAGATTTTTCAGTTTGTCTGCGTTCCGGTTTTGTGGTTGGCGCACTCGCTGGCACTGCTCTTGGTTCAACATACTCTGGCTCAGCAAAAACAGGCTCAGGGAGGGACTGTAGCGCCACATCGAACACATCAGACTCTGGCAATACCACAATGTCACCATCCGCAATCAGAGCTTGTTCAGACGGCGTTGCATTCACGCTGTTCACCAAAATTGGCCCCGGCATCTCAAGTACCCTATCCAACACCATAAAGGTCAGTGGCCCTGGAATGCCGTCGGCATCCAAGTCATTGCTACGCTGAAACTCACGCACTTTGCTTCGCTGCGCCAAACCAAATTGATTCGAAATAGGATCCGTGCTGCCGAGCACCAAATTCAAGCGCTGCTCAAGCCAGCGAACGCGTTCGCCACGTTGGCTTGAGGTAATCGCAGAGGGGTTCCCCAGAGGTGGACGCCATAAAATAAGTGCCTCACCGTTCCACATTTGTTTAAGAAACGCCTCACTGACCAAAACTCGGCGGTCACCTGCAAGTAACTCATATTGCTTGTTGCCCTTGCTAAAGAGCACGGCAAACCATGTACTCCCCTCAGGCCCATTCATGGCAAGAACCGCAGGACGGTCGATCGTCAGCAGTTGATCAAACGGTAATTTACTCTTGTAACAAGCAAGTTCACCACGCACTTGTTTTGAACAACTCGCCGCCAATACATCAGCATCAAAGCCCCACAGCTTGTAAAGCGCTTGCATGGCAGAACCAGCACTCAGGCTTTCGTCCACCAGCGCCGAGAATGTCATGGTTTCAGGCTGTGTTGAGCCAGTGTTCGCTGGCGGTTCAACCACACGGTTCGTTACCGTTGCGGGCGCAGGTTGTGATTCGATCACCGTAACAGCCTCAACCACAGGCTCTGCCACAATGACAGCAGCAGGCGGAAGGCTTGTAGCCGTACTCGCCGCCACAGGCGGTGACACATCACCCGCGCCGCCACTCAGGCCAATACGAATAGCGATAGCGAGTAGCGCCGCTCCACCAATTGCCCCTGCGTAATACGGCCAGTAGCGACTCACTGAACGTTGCGTATTGTGGCCAAAGGCTGGCTTACTGGCGTCTTGCCAATCGAGAACATCACGGCAGGCTTGTGACGCAATGTCTTTGTTTACACGTTGTTTGGATTCTCTAAAAGCCAGCTTCAAAGACTGATCACAGACCACATTAATCAAACGCGGCACACCGCCAGTTTCTTTGGCGATCAGCTTCACGGCCGATACTTCAAACAAAGGCTCGAGCCCACCAGCACAACTGATACGGTGAGTAATGTATTGATGCACTTCATCTGGCGTTAGCGGCATAAGGTGATAACGCGCGGTAATACGTTGCGCGAGCTGACGCAGGTTAGGCTGACGCAGCATTTGTTGCAGTTCAGGCTGCCCGATCAAAATCACTTTGAGCAGTTTGCGGTAAGAGGTTTCGATGTTAGTGAGTAGACGAAGCTGTTCAAGTACATCCGGCATCAGATGCTGCGCTTCATCCACCAGCAAAATGGTTTGAATACCTTTGGACTCATTGTTAAACAACTTGTCGGCAATGGCATCATACAAGCGCTTAAAACTGTCGTCTTCGCGGTATTCCAGCCCGAGTTCATCACACAGTGATTGCAGCAGTTCAAGCACCGACACGCTGGGGTTGAGAATGGTCGCCACTTGCGTTTTCTCAGGCAAGCGCTCGAGCATCGCTTTCATGGTGGTGGTTTTTCCGGTGCCTACTTCTCCGGTCAATAACGCCAACCCACCCCCGTCTTCGATACCAGAAAGGACATGACTCAACGCTTCTTTATGGCGTTCACTCAAGAAGTAGAATTTAGGGTTTGGCACGATCGCAAACGGTGATTCGGTAAGCCGGAAAAAATCTTGATACATGAAAGTTCTCTGTGTCCTCAATCGCGTTTGATTGGCACGTCACGGTATCGTGCTGCCCCAACCATGTAAAGGCTATCACTCGGTGTGACAGGTGAATCGAGGGCGGGTTCGCAGCTTTTACACACTAATACGACATACCACGCCCGCAGAGACCTGCATCTTGAGGTTGTTTGGGTATATCATAATGACATTATTGCTTAAATTTCGGATATTCATGTGAAAACCTACCTCGTTGGCGGTGCCGTAAGAGACAAGCTGTTAGGGCTTAATGTCGCAGACAAAGACTGGGTGGTTGTTGGGGCTGACATCAACACCATGCTGGATGCAGGCTATCAGCAAGTGGGCGCAGACTTTCCTGTCTTCTTGCACCCTAAATCTCATGAAGAACATGCCCTCGCCCGTACCGAACGTAAATCCGGTTCGGGTTACACAGGCTTTGTGTGCGATTTCGCCCCGAATGTCACACTGGAAGAAGATTTGGCGCGTCGCGACCTCACCATCAATGCCATTGCGCAAGCGAAAGACGGCACGCTAATTGACCCTTATGACGGACAAGGTGATCTCGCGGATCGCGTCTTGCGTCATGTCTCCCCCGCTTTTGTCGAAGACCCGCTTCGAGTGTTGCGAGTGGCGCGTTTTGCGGCGCGATTCCATCATCTCGGTTTTGCGGTAGCGGACGAGACGATGGCACTCATGAACACCATGGTTAAAAGCGGTGAGCTGAGCGCCCTGACGCCAGAACGCGTATGGAAAGAATGGGAGAAATCCTTGTTCACCGCTCATCCTGAAGTATTTTTGCGTGTACTTCGCGACTGCGGTGCGCTTGCCGTGGTGCTGCCAGAAATCGATGCGTTGTTTGGCATCCCCCAACCTGAACAGTGGCACCCAGAAATTGATACGGGCATTCATACCTTAATGGTCGCTGAGCAAGCAGCACAGCTGACCGCAGACCCCGTGATCCGTTTTGCGGCGCAGGTGCACGACCTAGGGAAAGCGCTCACACCCAAAGAAGAATGGCCAAGCCACAAACTCCACACCAAGCTTGGATTAAAACCCGTCAAAGCGCTGTGTGAGCGTATACGCGTACCGAATACCTATCGTGATGCGGGTTTATTGGTCTGCGCTGAACACACCAACGTGCATAACGCGGGCGAGCTAAAAGCCGCGACCTTCATTAAGATATTTGACCGAAACGATTGCTGGCGAAAGCCCGAAAAAGTGCCGCAACTTGCCATCGGCAGCCAAGCCGATCATCAAGGACGAACGGGGTTTGAAGATCGCCCCTATCCGCAAGCTACCTTGTTGCTAGGCACGTTTGAGGCGGCATTAAGCGTGGAAGTGAAACACATCGTAGCGGCAGGATTTCAAGGGCCGTTAATTCGCGAGGAATTGACGCGCCAACGTATTGAAGCGGTGAAAGGGTTTCTTGCCGAGGCAAGGCCGGAGAAGCCGGAGTAATAATCAAGGTCCTAGGGTCCTAAAGAAAACATTGCCCCGAAATAAGAGACTAAAAAAGCGGCTTCTGATAACAGAGCCGCTTTTTTCTTTTCTAGGATCTAGGATCTAGGACCTAGGTCCTAGGTCCTGATCTTAACCCTTAGCGCGTCGCAAGAAACGCCATCAAACCTAGCCCCAGCGCAATGCGGTAAATCACAAACGGCTTCATGCCCATGGTGGTCACCAGTTTCAAGAACCAATGAATACAAATGTAAGCGCTGACAAACGACACCGCCACACCCACCATGATAGGTGCCCACATAACCGGCACATCACTTTTCACTAGCCCTAAACCAAGGTAGCTACCCGCCAACACAATGATCGGGATAGACATCAGAAACGAGAAACGCGCCGCCGCTTCACGGGTATAACCCAAGTAAAGCGCCATGGTCATGGTTGCACCAGAACGAGACGTACCCGGGATCATTGCTAGCGCTTGCGATAGGCCAATCAACAATGCAGATTTAGGCGTGGTTTTGTACTCATCAATTTCGCACTTGGCGTTGTTGTCCACCCACCACAGTAGCAAGCCGAAAACGATACACGTCACCGCAATCACCCACGCCGAACGCAGATAAATTTCGATGATGTCTTTCATTAACAAACCGAAGATACAGGCAGGGATCGTCGCCAGCGCAATCATCCACGCAAGCGTTGCATCAGATGAACGCTCACCTTTGAAAATTGAGCGGAAAAATGCACCGAGCAATTGCGTCACTTCCTTGCGGAAATACCCCACAACAGCCAGTAACGTACCAACGTGAACCGCAACATCAAAGGCTAAGCCTTGATCCTGCCAGCCAAGAATTTCAGAAGGGAGAATAAGGTGCGCAGAGCTCGACACGGGAAGAAATTCTGTCAGGCCCTGAATTAAAGCCAGCGCAAAGGCTTCAAACATGCTCATAGTGGTTAGTCACTTATTATTGGTTATCAAAAGAAATGAATTACAACGAAAAATCGGTTACCGGCCAAAGAGGTTGTTCATCACTGAACGCGTCCCAGGCTTGTTGGTAAGTTTGCGTGTCACCGGGAATGACCTGATCCGGGCAAAGCTCTGCCAATGGCCAAAGGGTAAACGCAAATTTGTAAACATCCTTCCTTGGCAACACAGGTCCAGAAGGCTGAGATAGCTCGCCGTAAGTCAGCAAATCAATATCAAGCGTACGGTCACGGAACTTAATTGCATCGCGTTCACGTCCCCAGCGAGATTCGATTTCACGCAGCGCAGCCATGATGTCTTCGAGGCTTAAATCGGTATGAAGTTCAACCACAAGGTTGTAAAAGTTCGGGCCTTCGAAGCCAACAGGAACGGCTTCGAAAATGCGAGAGCTGCGACAGTTTGGGTCAAGAGTCTTGAGCGCCGCCATGCCTTCCGCAATATGGTGCTCACGTTCAATGTTCGACCCAACACTTACCAGAACCTGAATCACCGCACGCCTCGCTCAATCACAACGCCGACGGTACGCGCTTGTGGCACCGCGCCAGGCTTGCTCACTTTCACCCGCACCCAAGGCACGGAGAATTGCGTTTGAATAAGAGTCGCAATTTCTTCAGCCACACGCTCAACCAGCAGAAAACGACCGTTTTCGACCAAATCAAGAATCGCGCCGCTAACAGAAGAGTAATCTAGGGCAAAAGCAACATCATCACTGCTAGCAGCAGGTTTGTTGTCATGCGCCATTTCAATATCAAACACCAGTTTTTGTTTGATTTGCTGTTCCCAGTCGTACACACCAATGGTGGTAATGACTTCCAGCTGCTCAATAAATACTAAATCCATGTTCACTCAAAAAATTCAGAGGTCGGATACCTATTATGCGCAAAAGCACGTAACATCGGTCAACCAGCGCCTAACTCGCGGTGCTGCACATACACAAAATCTCTAAATAATTGGATACTTTGTGTCTGTTGCGCGAACTATAGCAAGTTCTCGCCGCCCTAGCGAATGTTCAACGTGGATGAAAAAATGACCGCACTCGGAATGCTAATGATTGTTGCTGCCTACCTACTGGGGTCGATATCCAGTGCAGTGTTGATCTGTCGGCTTTACGGTCTGCCAGACCCACGAGAGCAAGGTTCAGGCAACCCCGGCGCCACCAATGTATTCCGCTTAGGTGGGCGTTTCGCTGCCGCCTTGGTCCTGCTGTGCGACATGCTCAAAGGCACCATTCCCGTCTGGATCAGTTACCTTATCGGCATCAACCCTTTCATGCTTGGCTTGATTGGTATCGCCGCCTGTCTTGGGCATATCTACCCCATCTTCTTCCACTTTCGCGGTGGCAAAGGCGTTGCAACCGCCTTAGGTGCAATCGCACCTATTGGTTTAGACCTCACAGGGATGATGCTTGGCACATGGTTGGCCACATTATTACTGACCGGATACTCATCCGTTGGCGCACTCATCGCATCTTTGTTCGCGCCGTTGTTCACTTGGATGGTCAAACCGCAATTCACCATGCCTGTCGCCATGCTGTCGTGTCTCATTATTTTCCGTCATCAGGAAAACATTAAGCGACTATTGAACGGCACAGAGCAAAAAGTGTGGAATAAGAAGAAAAAATCGAAAGAAGAAGAGCAACAAGAAGAACAAGAGGGGTAGAGCAGATCTTAAGTTCTAGGTTCTAGGTTCGAGAAGACAATATCCCGAACGTTAGGTATAAAAAAGCGGCGCTGTTAAACAGTCGCCGCTTTTTTTGGTTTTGCTCTTCCTAGAACCCGCTCTTAAACCTCAACCGACTTAAGCTGATCAATCGGCCAACGCGGGAAGGCTTTCACGCCCAAATCGTTGTGCTCGCCGTTTTTCAGACGCTGCATACCCGCATAAGCAATCATGGCACCGTTGTCAGTGCAAAACTCAGTTCGTGGGTAATACACCTCACCGCCGATAGAATCTGCCAACGCTTCCAACTTCACACGCAGATGACGGTTAGCACTCACACCGCCCGCAATCACAATGCGCTTCATACCGCTCAGTTTCAACGCACGCTTGCACTTGATCACCAAGGTATCGACCACTGCATCTTCAAATGCACGTGCGATATCCGCGCGAGTCTGATCGTCATTATCATTCGCAGAAATCGTATTGGCCGCGAACGTTTTCAAGCCAGAGAAGCTCATGTCCAAACCCGGTACGTTTGTCATCGGACGCGGGAAGGTAAAACGGCTACTGTCGCCCTTTTCTGCCAGCTTAGAAAGCAACGGTCCGCCTGGGTAATCAAGGCCCATTAGCTTAGCGGTTTTATCAAACGCTTCACCCGCAGCATCATCAATCGATTCGCCAAGGATTTTGTACTCACCAATGGCTTTTACTTCCACCAATAAGGTATGCCCGCCAGAAACCAACAGTGCGACAAACGGAAACGGAGGAGGGTTATCTTCCAGCATTGGCGCCAGTAAGTGCCCTTCCATATGGTGAACTGCCA
The DNA here is from genome assembly GCF_000286835.2 of Enterovibrio norvegicus FF-33. Classification (GTDB taxonomy): domain Bacteria; phylum Pseudomonadota; class Gammaproteobacteria; order Enterobacterales; family Vibrionaceae; genus Enterovibrio; species Enterovibrio norvegicus_A. The sequence continues at coordinate 48,103 of NZ_AJYD02000003.1, forward strand.
CAGCCGGCAAATCCCACGCATACGCAAGACTACGACCAATGGTAGCACCAACCAGCAACGCGCCCACCAAGCCAGGGCCCGCCGTGTATGCCACGCCATCCAGATCTTGAGGCGTTAACCCCGCCTCTTCTAGCGTCGCTTTGATCAGTGGAATCGTCTTCTTCACATGATCACGAGAAGCAAGCTCAGGCACCACGCCGCCGTAGTCAGCGTGCACTTCTACTTGGCTATATAACTGATGTGCCAGAAGCCCTTTTTCATCATCATAAATCGCAACGCCAGTCTCATCGCACGATGTCTCGATGCCTAGAATTCGCATAACACCTCAGCTCACTTCGTTTATATTCAATCTGTCTTCTCAAAAACAGGCCGCAATATTACATGGGCGCGATCAAATTCACCAGTTATGCTTTACAAGCACCCGCAGATCGGATTAGAATTCCGCACCATTTTTAAACAAAGCTGGTCATTTTTTGTCTCCAGCGATTAACGAACAACCCCTGAGGTGAAAGGCACATGCCAGTAGTTAAAGTACGTGAAAACGAACCATTCGACGTAGCACTGCGTCGCTTCAAGCGCTCTTGTGAAAAAGCAGGTATTCTTTCTGAAGTTCGCCGTCGTGAGCACTTCGAAAAGCCAACTACCGTTCGCAAACGCGCTAAGGCTGCCGCTGTTAAGCGTCACCTGAAGAAGCTGGCTCGCGAGAACGCTCGCCGCGTTCGCCTGTACTAATTACGATTAATACAGGATTGTGATATGGAATTGATTACTCGCATTAAGAGTGAGCAAATAGTAGCGATGAAGGCGAAAGATAAACTTCGCCTTGGCACTATTCGTTTGATGATATCTGCAATTAGACAACAAGAAATCGACGGTCAGAAAACACTGACTGACGACGAAGTGTTGGCAGTCATCGTCAAGATGGTTAAGCAACGTCGTGACTCCGTATCGCAATATCAGTCAGCAGGTCGTGATGACCTTGCTGATGTGGAATTGGCTGAAATCTCCGTCTTAGAAGAATTCATGCCACAACCACTCAGCGACGACGAAGTGGATGCAATGGTAAAAGATGCCATTGCAGCCTCTGGTGCGAGCTCCATGCAAGACATGGGCAAGATCATGGCCATCCTGAAACCTCAAGTTCAGGGCCGCGCTGACATGGGTAAAATCAGCCAATTGGTTAAATCCAATCTGGCATAAGGTTTTTACCTAACCTGCAAACAAGCCGTGCTATCCAATTTTGGAGTGCGCGGCTTGTTCGTATCTTCTCGTTAGTAAATACTGTTCCTGTTTTCTGACTAGAACATACTGAATTCACTCACGTTCCCGTATTCAAAAAACGCACATAGGTTTATGGCAGGAAAAATCCCACGCTCATTTATTGACGATCTACTTGCCCGACTAGACATTGTCGAGCTCATAGACGCGCGGGTAAAATTAAAAAAGCAGGGTAAAAACTACGGTGCCTGCTGCCCTTTCCATAACGAAAAAACCCCCTCATTCACGGTGAGTCAGGAAAAACAGTTCTACCACTGCTTCGGTTGTGGCGTACACGGCAATGCCATTGATTTTGTGATGGAATTTGACCGTCTTGAATTTGTTGAAGCGATTGAAGAACTGGCCTCACAGCTTGGTTTAGATGTCCCCCGTGAACAGAGTGATGGTGGCGCCCCAAAAGGCCCTTATGCGCGTAGCGATCAAAAACGCGACCTGTACCAGATGATGGGGCAAATCGCCCAATTTTATCAGGGTGGGCTGCGTAGCGAAGCGGGACAAACAGCTATCGATTACCTTAAAGGCCGCGGCCTATCGGGGGAAATCGTACAAAAATTTGGCATTGGCTATGTCGCCGACGAGTGGGATCAAGTTCGCACACGCTTTGGCAAAGACAATGCGAGTCAGCAAGCGCTGGTATCAACGGGCATGTTGATCGAAAACGATAATGGACGCCGCTATGACCGCTTTCGCGGTCGAGTCATGTTCCCCATTCGTGATCGACGTGGCCGAGTGATCGGCTTTGGTGGTCGAGTATTAGGCGACGGTACGCCCAAATACCTCAACTCCCCAGAAACGCCCATTTTCCATAAAGGGCGAGAGTTATACGGTCTTTACGAAGTGCTACAAGCGCATCGCGAACCGAAACAACTTCTGGTGGTCGAAGGGTATATGGACGTGGTGGCGTTGGCACAATTTGATGTCGACTATGCTGTTGCCTCACTCGGTACAGCCACCACCGCAGAACACATGCAAACCCTGTATCGACAAACATCGAACGTGGTTTGTTGTTATGATGGTGACCGCGCCGGACGCGATGCTGCATGGCGCGCCATGGAGCAAGCATTACCGCACTTAGTTGATGGTCGTCAGTTGAAGTTCATGTTTTTGCCCGACGGCGAAGACCCGGATTCCATGGTTAGACAGGAAGGCAAAGAAGGTTTTGAACAACGCATGGCGAAAGCCATGTCGCTATCAGAATTCTTGTTCTCCACCCTAATGGAACAAGTGGACAGCAGCAGTCAGGAAGGCAAAGCCAAACTGACCACGTTAGCCGTACCACTGATCGACAAAGTTCCGGGAGGCACATTGCGCCTCTACTTACGGAATACACTAGGGCAAAGGCTCGGTCTTCCTGATGAACAGCAGCTTGAAAAACTGCTCAGCAAACAAGGGCAAGCGCAAACACGCAAGCCACTACCAGAAATGAAACGCACGCCGATGCGTGAAGTCATTACACTGTTATTACAGAATCCTGGGTTTGTTGAATCTGTGCCACCACTTGATGGCGTGGAAGCGCTGGGGATACCCGGCATAAATTTATTCACGACGATGCTTGAACTTTGCCGTCATCGTCCCAATATTACGACAGGACAGCTGCTCGAACATTGGCGCGGCTCAGATCAAGAAGCGTTGTTGGCCAAACTGGCCAGTTGGGAACTTCCCATTAATGAAGACAATGCATTAGATGTATTTTTAGACTCACTGGACAGAATATTGGCTCAGTGTGTCGCGCAACAAATAGATAAATTACAGGCTCGAGACAGAAGCATCGGCTTATCAGCTGAAGAGAGACGGGAACTATGGCAGTTACTTCAAAGCCGTCCCGACTAGTAAGTAGTCAGAACCATTGTAATTTGCTAGAATTGGCGGTTTGCGTTTCCGCATACTAAATTCTTCACTCAGACCCGAAGTTGGATATCGTCTATGGATCAAAATCCGCAGTCACAGCTAAAGTTGCTTGTCGCAAAAGGTAAGGAGCAAGGCTATCTAACCTATGCAGAAGTAAACGACCACCTACCAGAAGACATTGTCGATTCCGATCAGATTGAAGATATTATTCAGATGATCAACGACATGGGTATTCAGGTAGTGGAAACTGCTCCTGATGCCGATGAGCTAATGATGACTGAAACTGTAGCTGACGAAGATGCCGTCGAAGCCGCAGCAGCAGCATTATCTAGCGTTGAATCTGAAATCGGCCGTACGACAGACCCTGTCCGCATGTATATGCGTGAAATGGGTACGGTAGAACTGCTTACCCGCGAAGGCGAAATCGACATCGCCAAACGCATCGAAGATGGTATCAACCAAGTACAGGTTTCGGTTGCCGAATATCCTGGCTCGATTGCATACCTGCTAGACCAATTCGATAAAGTTGAAGCTGAAGAGCTTCGTCTCACAGACATCATTTCTGGCTTTGTAGACCCAAGCCAAGACGACATCGCACCGACAGCAACACACATCGGTTCAGAGCTGACAAAAGAGCAGCTTGAAGATGAAGATAAAAATGACGACGATGACGACGAAGAAGAAGAAGACACTGGCATTGATCCAGAGCTAGCGCGCGAGAAGTTCAATGAACTGCGCATTGCTTATGACACAATGCAAGTTGCTATCAACAAAAACGGACGTTTCCACAAAGACACGGCAGAATCAGTTGCAGAGCTGTCTGAAGTGTTCAAGCAGTTCCGCTTGATCCCGAAACAGTTCGATCGCCTGGTTAAAGAAATGCGCGGCACAATGGATCGCGTACGTACACAAGAGCGCCTTGTTATGCGCCTGTGTGTTGACCAAGCTAAAATGCCTAAGAAAACCTTCGTACAGCTATTTAGCGGCAACGAATCTTCTGACAACTGGCTGGATGCAGCACTCGCGTCAGAAAAACCGTTCGTTGATCGCCTTAAGCAATACGAAGAAGATCTGCGTCGCAGTGTTCAAAAGCTGAAAATCATCGAAGATGAAACCGGCCTGAACGTAGAGCGTATCAAAGACATCAGCCGTCGCATGTCAATCGGTGAAGCGAAAGCACGCCGTGCGAAAAAAGAGATGGTTGAAGCGAACTTACGTCTGGTTATTTCGATTGCTAAGAAATACACCAACCGTGGCCTGCAATTCTTGGATCTAATCCAAGAAGGTAACATCGGCCTAATGAAAGCGGTAGATAAGTTCGAATACCGTCGTGGTTACAAGTTCTCGACGTACGCAACATGGTGGATCCGTCAGGCAATCACACGTTCAATTGCTGATCAGGCGCGTACTATTCGTATCCCTGTTCACATGATTGAAACCATCAACAAACTGAACCGTATCTCACGTCAGATGCTTCAGGAGATGGGTCGTGAGCCACTGCCAGAAGAACTGGCAGAGCGCATGCAAATGCCAGAAGACAAGATCCGCAAAGTGCTGAAGATCGCCAAAGAGCCAATCTCCATGGAAACACCAATCGGTGATGATGAAGATTCGCATCTGGGTGACTTTATCGAGGATACTACCCTCGAGCTGCCAATGGATTCAGCGACAATGAACAACCTACGCATGGCAACCAGCGAAGTACTTGCTGGCCTAACGCCACGTGAAGCGAAAGTTCTGCGTATGCGTTTCGGTATCGACATGAATACCGATCACACGCTGGAAGAAGTCGGCAAACAGTTTGACGTAACGCGTGAGCGTATCCGTCAGATTGAAGCGAAAGCACTGCGTAAACTGCGTCACCCAAGCCGCTCAGAAGTTCTGCGCAGCTTCTTGGATGAATAATCCACGCGGTTAAAAACAGTAAAAATGAGAAGGCGAGCACAGCTCGCCTTTTTCATATCCAAGATTTGGTTTAAGTGGCTAAAATCCATACTGATTAGGGTATGGTTGCGTCTAGACACCTCGCTCCCCTTCCCCTATAATCATTCGCCTACATGGCCCCTTAGCTCAGTGGTTAGAGCACTCGACTCATAATCGATTGGTCCCCAGTTCAAGTCTGGGAGGGGCCACCATATTCCAGAAGGTTAGCAGGCGTAGTGTCTACTAACCTTTTTTTGTGCCTACTGATTTTTAGTCAAACACTTAGTCAAACAAGGAATGGCTATCCTTGCCATCAAACGCTAAGGATAAGTAGTGCGTGCCCATTCCGCGATAAGATCCGCAACTACATCACTGTGCATTGGTCTAAACCTTTCTTTGTTCGACTGATAGTAATGCACTGCTTCACCCTGAAAATGACCGTTATAGTCACCTCCGGCCCTATCTAGCCCCCTCCCTACACGCTTTCCAATATAGGGACCATAGTAATAAGTCAGGATTTCTCTGTAGCTACTGTCTTTAGTTAGCATTGCTTTTCTCCTCTAATAGGCCTCATAGCTACACTATCACTAGGTTCACATTTCCAAACTTTGCCACTTTCTAAGGAGTCATCAAATGGACTGGATGATTGGACGGCACTATACGTTTTGCAGACCTGGCGGTGGCGTTGAATATGAGGGCAAGGTGCTAAACACGTCTGAGCTGGCCATAGAGATTTCCAACCACAACTCCAAGATAACGATTCCCTGGGCTATCTTTTCTGAACTCGTCGCGATTGAGGCTGGTACGCCTAAGCAAAAAACTCAAACTCCTCCAACAAAAGAAACTGAGACTGTAACTGAAGCCTATAGCTTGCCCTTGCTACTGACAGAACAAGAAGTCGCAAAGCTCATCGGTATGAGCCGCTCGTTTCTGCGGCAATCTCGTATGGAGGGTCAGCGACAAAACAGAACAGATGCCCCTCCATTCATCAGAATTGGTAGAGCTATTCGATATCGATCTGAAGATGTAAGGAAATGGATAGACGAACATAAAAGACTGGATAGTACCTACGACCAGGATTAGTCGTATATAGAGAAGTCAGAACATACATCAGGTTTTACAATTTGCTCTAACTCACTTTTGCCCCATTCCTTCTTAGAGTTTTCACCCTATACAAAAAGCTGCCCTCCTATTCGCATTAGGTAATATTATCCAATATTGTCATTTGAAAAATTAAACTGTATAAGCCTTAGTTTATATACCTCACATGTAAACCATGTGACTCACAGGTTTCTAGGCTCTCGTTTATTTACTTGAAAGATCTGGAGTTTGTGCGGATAAAATACTCAAGCAGGCACATGGTTCACCATGGTAAAATAGAAATATATATTTAATGATGAAGGGTCTTTTAGCTCATTCAGTAAAAAAAATTAACACCCCTACCTTAAATACAAGATATAATAGAAATAGACAGTCGTCAGTCTTAACGCGTTTCTTCTTCAAACTCCATTCTCCCATCTATTAATCAGAATCACTTCTGAGTGATTTCGCACATCTTAAGCTTTAGAAACAACAATAAGGAGGTGAAAAATGTAGCTTTTTGCATAGGCGTATTGCGGCCTTTAACCGCAAAAAATCGACTTTACAGGTATAAACGTACAGGTTAAAGGTTTTAATTAATCTGTCATTTAAAAAGTGCTTAAACCAAAGGACGCAAAACAGCAGGTTTGCGCTCCTTCGTCGCTAATTTTAGCCGGTTAGGCAAGCGTCAGCACTCTTTTTAGTTCATCAGGAGCGAGTATGGTTAGGAAGTTAGAATCAGAAATTAGAGACTATATCAATGCGTCTAGGCGGCAGTTTCAAATCATGGGGAATAAAGCAAACTGGAACAAACTGTGTTCAGCGCTTGATCTTGTAGGTGATACTGAGTTAGCAATAGAAGCATACCCCAATTTATGTTCAACACAGAGTGATGGAGCAAGTTATCTTGTCGTTTATGGGATTTTACAAACCTTGTTATTGCAGCAAGATGCCGCAAAACATATTGCCGACGCATTAGGTCTTAAAAACATAAAGCGTCCTAAGCAATTAGACGAAATTCGAATTATACGAAATAGTGCGGCAGGGCACCCTACATCTCAAAAAGAAAATGGAGCGTATAAATCTTGTTTTATATCTTGCTTCTCTTTGAGTCCTGTCAGCTTCCAAATGGTGACGTCATTCTCTAACTCATCTGAACCTAAGTTTACAACCGTTAGCATCCCCTCGTTGTTAGAAATTCAGGGGAAATATATTGCTGAACTATTAGAGCAAGTTGTAGATGAACTTAAAAATCAAGAAATGGAGCATAGATTAATGCACAAAGAAAATAAACTTGAAGACTCATTCCCTCAAACATTGAGTTATCACTTAGGAAAAATTTACGAGGCTACATACACGAGACAATCATTTGCATTGGGTAAAGTTAATTTGTCTACGGTGTCTCAGGTATTAGAAAGCTTTAAAAATGCTCTTGAAGCACGTTCTGAGTGGGGTGTTTATGATTCCGTTAACTTCCACTATGAGCAGTTAGAGTATCCTCTTCAACAGCTTGAACTCTACTTTGAAGGTGAATCAACATTCAATGAAAAAGACGCTTATATATTTGCGAGCTTTGTCGAGAAACAGTTCGATGAACTTATAGAAATTGCCAAAGATATCGACAAAGAATACGAATCAGAGTGCTAAAAAATAAGAATAAAGTGTCGCGCAACCGACACTTTATTTGGTTGTTGAACAAGCCCGTCGCTGCCTTATTAAGTAAATTGCTCGGATGAGCACAGTGTAGATGCAGGCCCGTCACTGATTGACACAAGCACCACCATAGTTTTAGTTATCCGAATTTAGCGGTTTAGTACACCAACTCTAAGCTGTTTTTGTCCACTTTTGAGTTAGCCACGATGGCACGCTGAAAAGTGCCAAAATTCGTGTTAGGTCGATCTGCTCTGGTACGCATTCCCCCCTTAATTGTTAGTGTTTTACCAATTCACATGCTGTTGGTGTGCGGTTGCCCTAAAATTCATCCGATTTTAGAATATTTTAATGAATATGACCTGTTTTACTTATGAGTTCTCAATTTAAATTCACTTTTCTTGTAAGCAATTTGTTTCTTATGGCATATTACATGAAATTCTATTTTAAATACCCCACGAGGTAGTTATGAAGCGATGTCCTGAATGTGATTCAATGAATGTTGGCAAAGAAAAGTGGCATGATGCAGTAACAAGTGCTTTCCAAATAGGTGGTGATGCAGCTCTAGGAAATACGGGGGATCTTATATGCAACGACTGTGGTTTTACCTCTAGTCCAAGTTGTTTTAAAAAAGAAGATTCCCAATCGCCTATAATAAACGAAGAGCAAGAAAAGAAAATAAAATGGCGAAAGAGAATGATAGAACTTGCTGAGCATGTTTCAACTTGGTCTCTCGATAAATCCCAAGTCGGTGCTGTTTTGGTTTCTAAAAAAGGGGGGGATATTACACTAGGCTATAATGGATTTCCGTTCGGTGTAAAAGATGATGAAAGGCTAAATAAAAAGCATGAAAAGTTAAATATTATTGTTCATGCAGAGGTTAATGCGATTGTCGCTGCCGGCTCTAGGGCTGCTAATGCTGATCTTTATGTTTTTGGTAAGTCTATTTGTGCTCGTTGTGCTGGCCCAATTATTCAATCAGGAATAAAGAGGGTTTTTGCAATAGAGCCTAAAGCAGAAGGGACTTACGAGAAATCAAGTGACGCAGGCGCTATTGACTGGGAAGAGATGGGTAGGATTTCTGATGGTATGTTTAAAGAGGCTGGAGTAGAAGTTGTTTACTACAGCATTAATGACGGTAAATATACTTTTTCTGATGATTTAGCGTAACTTACTTAATACGACTAAAAATACAACCTCCCAGCTAGCGCAAGTTTAAAGGTCGCGCTAGCTCTCGACAATTTAATCTAGCATTACCTCTAGTTATTCATGGTTTTCTAATTTAGTAAATTCACTGGCACGTTAATGTCCAAAATTTAGCTAGCCAATATCCTACACACCTGCGATCGGCTATAGCCGGTCGCTTCTGCAATTTCTCTTAGGCTAAGGCCTTTATCTCTGTAGAGTTTCACTTTCTTGTGCCGTTCGGTATCGGGCTGCTTGCCTTTTTACTTGCCGTTGGCTTTGGCGGTTTCTATGCCCTGGTGTTGGCGTTCTCTTCGGGTTTCGTAGTCCTTTCTGGCCATGGCGGCCATCAGCTCGATCAGCATATTGTTGATGGCATCGAGCACAGCTTTGATGATGGGGGCGTTGTTGTCGAGCGCCTGCCAGCTGGTTGATACGTCCATGCTGACAATGCGTATGCCTTTTTCCTCAATCATGCGCTTGAGCTGTTTCCAGTCGTGGTCGTTAAGGCGGGTCAGGCGGTCGAGTGCTCGTTAATCAGGTTGGCACTCGGGTAACCTTATAACAAAAGCTAACTCAAAAGATGGTATGAAGAACAGGGGCAACCTTGTTTCAATGAATGCTAAATGCGCAGTTCTGCGCACTTTAAAACTGCGCATTCCTCTACCCTACTTATCCGTCGATTACCGATAAAAGACATACACATAGAATGTTTACCCTCTTCCCTAGTGCGGTTTTTTCAAGGTAGCAGTACGCACTTTTCTGCGCACTGCGCAATTCATAGAACTCGCCAGGTTACCCAAGGCTCTTGTGAGGTGGAATAAGGGTGGCTTTGTAGACTGTTTAGAAGGAAGTTTGTCTCTCTTTTGCTGTTTTGAACATCCGGCTTTTCCAAAGTCTAGGAGATCTCTTTCACCATTCACCAAAAATAACTTAAATATATGATAATAATGAATTATAAGTGGTGGGTGAAAGAGATGGTGAAAAGGTCATTCACCACCAATCCTATTCACCAAGTGGTGAAAGAGACGCTAATGGTGAAAGAGTTTTCTCTCATTCACCACCCTCTTTCACCACGCTGCAACCCTTGCCACATAAGGCTTTGGTCCAAATTTGGTGAAAGGGTGAAAGAGTTTTAGCAACTTTCAGGATTTGCTGAATTGGCATTGAGTCAATCTACCCCAACTTAGCACTGAGAAAGCCAGACCTTTTCACAGGCAACTTTTACACATTTTTGAGTTAGCCACGATGACTAACTCAAAATTGCCCCTTTATCGGCTAGACCATTCACTCTGCTATTTCTATCTCCGATAGTTTGGTGAAACTATCAATTGCATGTGTATGCAAAATCGATGTGTTCGTTTTCAAGCTAAAATTAATTAGACCATTCGTAAAGTCACATTGGAGTGAAGGTATGTGGACGAAGAAAGGTCATTTAACAGGACAGAAAAAACCATTCAAGCTAGAGGACATTTGGCGGATTCGCACCAGACTCGAAATTGAAGGTAACATCATGGAATTGGCCCTGCTCAATCTCGCCATTGACTGTAAGTTACGTTCATGTGACCTACTTAGAATGAAAGTTAGAGATATTTCTTGTAGCGGTGTTATTCAAGAACGTGTCCGTTATAGTCAAAGTAAAACAGGTAGAGAGGTTCAGTTTGAGATCACATCTCGTACTGCGCAGTCATTGGCTCAATGGATAATGAAGAGCCAAATATCCGCATCAGATTACTTGTTCCCTAGCCCTCGCAAGCAGGGTAAGCCCATGAGTTATAGTCGTTACGCAACCATCATTCGCCGTTGGGCCACTGAACTCGGTTACGACCCATACCTTTACGGCACACATTCAATGCGTCGAACGAAAGCGACGTTAATCTATGCCCGCACCAAAAATATCCGTGCAGTTCAATTACTACTTGGTCACGTACGTAAAGCTCGACAACACCATTCGTTATCTAGGTGTCGAAATTGAAGATGCGCTCAATATTTCAGAGGGGATAGACTCTTGATGTAGGTCAACGCTTCCTTTTCTTTATGGTGCCAAGGATGAGGTGTTGGTTTATTTTCATGTATAACAATTACTTATTGTTATTTGATCTTATTTTAATGCCGTTTTCTTTCAACACACAGTGCCGTATTTATTCCTTGTCAAAATAAGTTGAGTTATACTGTTTTCAATTAAAGTTAGGAGGTTCAAATGACTGCGGCAGATCGTATTTATCAGAATATAAAGCGTTCAAGACGCTATGTCTTTGAACGCAAAGACTTTGATGGGTTTGCCAGCTATGACCAAGTAGGTAGAGCATTAAGGCAATTAGTAAAGCAAGGTGAACTAATGAAGCTTGGCTATGGTTTGTATACCAAAGCAAGGGTTAATAGCCTTACAGGAAGACCCATGCCTACCAACCCTGGTGGTAGCGATGCCCTTATGCGGGAAATATTAAAAATGAAGGGCGTTGACTTTGAGATGGATAGTCTGTCTCTACAGAGCTTTTCAGGTGAAAGCACGCAAGTACCATCCTCCGTTCAGTACTCATGGAATCCCAAACAGTTTAATCGCAAATTGGTTGTGGGTAACCGAGTGTTAAACTCGCCGAGTTAATATGGAAAAGCTAAAACAACAATTCCTTGAGGTTTCCGATGCACTTGAGCTTGGTAACCCAGCCATCATTGAAAAAGATTACTGGGTAGTTGCTTTGCTTGTCGAGCTGGCTAAAACAGCACAGAAGTCCCATCAAATGGTCTTTTCAGGCGGCACTGCGCTAGCAAAATCAAACGTAAAAATCTTGAGAATGTCGGAAGACGTGGATATCAAATTGATCCCCAATCAAGCATTTAACGAACTCAGCCGAGCAAAAAAGAAAGCGCACCGTAAAACATGTATCGACGATATCGAGCAGGTAATCACACAATCTGAGCGGTTTACGGTTGAAACGCGCGTTGTACGTGATGAATATCGCTATGTCGAGTACGAACTAAGATATCCGCAACAGTTTAGCCAAGCCCCATGTCTTCGCCCAATTATCAAATTGGAGCTGATGGAAACAATCCCACTACTTGAAGTGGATCCACGCAGCATTCAGTCACTGGTCGCGGAACTGTATAAACAACCTCAAGAAGTTCGTGCTTTCGATTGCGTATCGATACACGCCACATTGGCTGAGAAAGTCATTTCTATGTTGCGCCGCACTATGTTGGTGAATCGTAATGCTGAACGTAAAGATGATGCGACACTGGTACGCCATATCTACGACATTCACTGTATTGATTTAGTAGAAAAACTGGATATTGAATCCCTTGCAAAACTCTTTCAAACCGTATTAGAGGAAGATATTGCTCGCTTTGGCAATCAGCACGCAGAATTCGTGGCTAATCCGGCACAAGAGCTACAACTCGGATTGCAGGAACTTGAGGCAAACCCAATTTTCCGTCAACGCTTTAAAGACTTTGTGACGCCTATGGTGTTTAACACTGAACCTCATGATTTTGATACTTGCTTTGCCTCATTTAAACGCATCGCTGAATCATTGATTAAAACAATTAGAGTAAATAATGAATAAACAACAACTTGCCGCCAAAATTTGGGAATCGGCAAACCAAATGCGTTCTAAAATTGAATCGAATGATTACAAAGATTACATCTTGGGTTTTATCTTTTATAAGTTCTTGTCAGATAAGCAAGTTCAGTTTCTGATCAATAACGAATTTGATGAACAATCAATCAAAGAACTCAACGAGCAAGACGAAGACACCCTCAACTATATACGAAATGAGATTGGCTACTTCATCGCCTACGACAATCTGTTTTCTACTTGGATAGAAGACGGACATGATTTCGACATTGCCTACGTTCGTGATGCATTATCAGCGTTTGGTCGCTTGATTAACCCTGCCCATAAAGATCTGTTTGAGGGCATCTTTAACACGCTAGAGACTGGCCTTAGTAAGTTAGGGGATAATGCCGCATCACAAACTAAAGCGGCGAGAAGCTTGATCCACTTGATAAACGACATCCCAATGAAAGGCAAGCAAGACTATGATGTACTCGGCTTTATCTACGAATACTTAATCAGCCAATTTGCTGCTAACGCGGGCAAAAAAGCTGGCGAATTTTATACGCCTCACGAAGTCTCTGTGTTGATGTCTGAGATCATGGCTGACCATCTTAAAGAGCGTGAAAAAATTCAAATTTACGATCCAACAAGTGGCTCAGGATCGTTGCTGATCAACATCGGTCAATCAGTAGCAAAGCGCCTAGATGGTGAGAACAACATTCGTTATTTTGCCCAAGAACTCAAACAAAACACGTATAACTTAACGCGTATGAACTTGTTTATGCGTGGGATTTTGCCTAACGACATCATCACCCGCAATGCAGATACGCTAGAAGATGACTGGCCAATTGATACCAATAAAACCCATGAGCCACTACGAGTCGATGCCGTCGTCTCGAACCCGCCTTATTCACAAAAGTGGGATCCGGAGTTTAAAGATAAAGATCCGCGTTATTCGCCATTTGGCCTAGCGCCAAAAACCAAAGCGGATTACGCCTTTCTTCTGCATGACCTATACCACCTAAAACCCGATGGCATCATGACCATTGTATTGCCTCATGGGGTACTGTTCCGTGGTGGAGATGAAGGTAAAATTCGCCAAAATCTAATCGAAAAGAACCACATTGACGCCATTATCGGATTGCCTGCCAATGTCTTCTTTGGTACGGGCATTCCCACCATCGTTTTGGTGTTAAAGCAAACTCGAGACAACGACGACGTACTCATCATTGATGCCTCAAAAGGCTTCGTTAAAGAAGGCAAAAATAACAAGCTACGCGCCTGCGACATTAAACGTATTGTTGATACGGTAATTACTCGCCAACCACAAGACAAATTTGCAGCACTGGTCAGCCGCGATACCATTCGTACTAAGCATGCTTATAACCTCAATATTCCTCGATATATTGACTCATCTGATGCGGCTGAAAGCTGGGATATCTACGCATCCATGTTCGGGGGTATTCCCAACAGCGAACTGGCGGCATTACGCTCCTATTGGCAGGCGATGCCAAACCTTAAAGCGAGCTTGTTTACTGCAACCTCTAGCGAATACTCCGCACTGAGCGTGGAAGATGTGAAAGCCGCCATCACCGCCCATGAGGACATCCAAGGGTTTAACGGCCAATATAAGCAGGCGTTCGGCGACTTTGAAGCCTACCTAAAGCAAAGTTTGATCACCGAGTTGTTGCAGGTAAAACGTTCACGTCAGCAAGGCATTATCAGCGATGAGATCTTCCGCCGCTTGCAAGGTATCGCTTTGATTGACAAATACGACGCCTACCAAGTGCTGGATGACAAATGGCTGCAGCTCGGGACAGATTTAGAGATGATCCAAACCGAAGGCATGGATACCTGTAAAAAGGTGGAGCCTAAGATGGTTACCAAAAAACAGAAAGGCAAAGAGGTACAAGTACAAGAAGGCTGGCTTGGTCGTATTTTTCCTTTTGAGTTAGTTGAGAAAACCTACTTTAAGGAAGAGTTAAAACACATTCAAACCATCAGCGAACGGCTGCAGATCATTAATACAGAGATAGAAGAACTCTTTAATGGCTTGAGTGAAGACGATAAAGAGTCCGCGTGCGTCAATGAAGACAAGACCGCCTTCGTGAATGCCGAGCTAAACAAAGAAGTGAAACAAATTAAAGCCGATCAAAAGCGCGGTGAAACCTTTGCTAAAGACAGCTTCGAAAGCAAGCTGTTAGCAGTGGTGAAACTGCAAAACGAAGAAAAGACCCTGAAAAAGAGCCTTAAAGCCGCAGACGAAGACCTGCTAGAAGCGACTAAGCAAAAGATCACTGAGTTAACCCAGCCAGAAATAGAGCACCTGTTATTGCTTAAATGGGTACAACCCATCGTACATTCACTAGCACAGTTGCCACAACAGCTCATCCAACGCTTAACTAATAAACTGCAAGCGTTAGCAGACAAATACGCCCAAACCTATGGCGACATCGCCCAAGAAACTCAGCAAGTGGAGCAACAGCTAGCTGAAATGATGGGTGAGTTGCAAGGTGATGAGTTTGATATGCAGGGCATAAAAGTGTTACAGCGCTTTTTGCATTGCCACCAAGAGCAAGGTGAAGCCTTGGAAGGTAGCCAGCATGAGTAAAGGAAAACTCGCTTTACCTACTATACGTTTTGAAGGATTTGAAGATGAGTGGGAAGAAAAGTCACTTGGAGACGTTTTATCATTGGCAAATGGCTATGCGTTTAAAAGTGAATATTTCTGTAAAGATAAAACTGGTTATGAAGTATTGACACCGGGAAGTGTGCATATTGGTGGGGGTTTTCAATATGGGAAAGGTCAAAATTATAAACTAGAAGGGAAAACACCCCAAAAGTTTATATTTGCAGCTGGTGATATTTTCATCACGATGACGGACCTAACTCCAACTGCACAAATGTTAGGGCTTCCCGCTATTGTCCCTGATGATGGAACGACTTACTTACACAATCAGCGTTTGGGTAAGTTAATTCAATACAAAGGTGACTATGGATTTCTTTTTTATCTTTTAGGTACGGACACATATCGAAACCAAATAGTAGCAACATCCTCTGGCACGACTGTTAAGCATTCTTCACCAGATAAAGTAAAAAGTAGCAAGGTGTTTTTTCCAAACAAAGTTGAGCAAACATCACTAGGTTATTATTTTCAAAATGTCGACAAACAACTCAAGCTCCATCGAGACAAGCTTACAAAGCTGCGACAGCTGAAAAAAGCCATGCTGGGTAAGATGTTCCCTAAAGCTGGACAGACGGTGCCTGAACTACGTTTTGCTGGATTTAGTGGTGATTGGTTCAAACAATCGTTCAGTGATTGTTTTACGTACCTATCGAATAACAGCCTTTCAAGGGCTGAATTGAATTATGAGCATGGGCTAGCTAAGAACATCCATTATGGTGATATATTAATCAAATTTAATGAAGTGCTTGATATCTCAGCGGTTAAAGTCCCCTTTGTTTCAAATTCTGCTCTAGTGGCAAAGATGATGCCCAAAGCACTAAAAAATGGTGATGTTGTTCTTGCTGATGCAGCAGAAGATTCATCGGTTGGTAAGTGTACTGAGATACAGAACTTAACTGACGAAATATTGCTAGCCGGTTTACATACCATTGCGGTAAGACCATCAATCGAGTTCGCGCCCAAGTATTTAGGTTATCTATTAAATTCGAATTGCTATCATGATCAACTGCTTCCTCTTATGCAAGGTACAAAAGTACTGTCGATCTCAAAGTCGTCGATAAAGGATACTTTCGTTTTTTATCCGGAAGATAAACTTGAACAAACCAAAATTGGCGAGTACTTCCATAATCTTGACCACTTGATCAAACTGCAACAGCAGCAGATTGACAAGTTGAAAAACCTGAAGCAGGGGTATCTGACAAAGATGTTTGTGTGATGCTTTTCATCCATTAAGTTTAATCGCTTGAATCTCAGTGCGCTCACATCAAATCTGGTGTAAGCGCACAAACAGACCAGCATAAAATATATATTTAGCCCCTCGCGTCAACCGCTGCAAATAGACGGCGGATTGCGAGCCAACGTCAGCAAGGACAGGTTGTGACCTACACCAAAGAAGCCTTATTCGAACAGGATGTAATTACCGAACTTTGTAAAAAAGGCTGGGAAGATACTGTTCTAAAAAACCTCACTGAAGCGGATTTACTGCAAAACTGGGCAGATATTCTCTTTCAAAATAACAATAGCATTGATCGCCTCAATAACGCACCGCTAACCGGCAGCGAGATGCAGCAGATTGTTGAACAGATAACCTCGCTTAAAACGCCTTTAAAACTCAATGGCTTTATTAACGGTAAAACCGTATCTATAAAGCGAGATAACCCCGACGATGCGCTGCATTATGGCAAAGAGATCAGCCTGCACATCTACGACCGCCAAGAGATCGCGGCGGGTAAGAGCCGGTATCAAATTGTTCAGCAGCCAAGATTTAACCGCAAAAGTGCCGTGCAGCATGACCGCAGAGGCGATCTGCTATTGCTGATTAACGGCATGCCTGTCATCCATCTGGAGCTAAAACGTTCCGGTGTACCCGTGATCGAAGCGTGTAACCAGATAGAGAAGTACACCCACGAAGGCCACTTTAGCGCAGGCATTATTGTACTGGTGCAAGTATTTGTGGCGATGACCCCAGACCAAAGCCTCTATTTTGCCAACCCTGGCAAAGATGGCCGCTTTAATCACGATTACTACTTCCAATGGGCAGATTTTTCTAACGAGCCGGTGAACCATTGGCATAAAGTGATTACTGATCTGCTTTCTATCCCGATGGCACACCAGTTAATAGGTTTTTACACTGTGGCCGACAATGCTGATGGCGTATTAAAGGTGATGCGCAGCTATCAGTACTATGCCACTAACGCCATTTCCAGCAAGATAAGTGGCCTTGACTGGTCGGTGAAAAACAAAGGTGGTTATATCTGGCACACCACAGGCTCAGGTAAAACCATGACCAGCTTTAAATCCGCGCAGCTTATCGCTAACTCCGGGGATGCCGATAAAGTCGTATTTCTGATGGATCGTATTGAGCTGGGCACTCAGTCGTTGGAAGAGTATCGCAGTTTTGCCGATGCCACGGATGAAGTTCAGGGCACGGAAAATACCCATGTATTAATCACCAAGCTAAAAAGCACCAAGCCTGGCGATTGCCTCATTGTTACTTCCATCCAAAAAATGAGTAACATTCAGGATGAAGGTCAGTTAAAAACCGCCGATATTGAGAAAATTAACCAAAAGCGTATTGCCTTTATTGTTGACGAAGCGCACCGCTCTACCTTTGGCGATATGCTAACTGACATTAAAAAAACATTTCCTAATGCGGTATTTTTTGGCTTTACTGGCACTCCGATTCAGGAAGAAAACCAAAAGAAAGACAGCACGACCAGTACGATTTTTGGCGATGAGCTACACCGTTATAGCATTGGCGATGGCATTCGTGACGGCAACGTGCTGGGATTTGATCCCTATAAGGTGATGACCTACAAAGATAGCGATTTACGGAGCGCTGTTGCCCTCGAAAAGGCCAAAGTGAATACACATGCGGAAGTGTTTGGCGATCCAGTAAAAGAAAAAGCTTACGATAAGTACATGGACAGTGCACGAGTGCCCATGGCTACGTCCGAGATTAACGGCAAAACCGTGCGTGGCATTGAGGCATTGCTGCCAGCCAGTCAATATGACCGCATCGAGCATAAGCAAAAAGTGATGGATGACATACTGGGCAACTGGACACGATTCAGCCGCGCCAACAAGTTTCATGGTATTTTTGCCACCCATAACATTCCCGAAGCGCTGGAATATTATCGTCTATTTAAGCAACAAGCCCCTCATTTGAAGGTTACAGCTCTGTTTGACCCGAATATTGACAATAAAGGCGGCGCGATAGCAAAAGAGGCCGGCTTAACCGCGATTATTGAAGATTACAATAACACCTACAACACCACGTATACCTTGCCAACCCATGCGCAGTTTAAAAAGGATATCGCGGCACGACTCGCCCATAAAAAGCCTTACCAACACGCAGAGCAGCAACCAGATCAACAATTGCACCTGTTGATTGTCGTTGACCAAATGCTGACAGGGTACGATTCAAAATGGGTGAATACCCTCTATCTGGATAAGACGCTGGAATACGCCAATATCATTCAGGCGTTTTCACGCACTAACCGTCTGTTCGGTTTGGATAAACCTTTCGGGAATATTCGTTATTACCGTAAACCGCATACCATGGAGCAGAACATCAATAAAGCGCTCAAGCTTTACTCTGGTGATCGCCCTTTTGGTGTCTTCGTCGATAAGCTGGAAGATAATCTTAATCACCTGAACGAGGTGTTTGCAGACATTGAAGTGCTGTTTAACAATGAGCAAATCGCGTACTTTGAGCACTTGCCGAAAGACGAGGCTGTTCAAGCTAAGTTTGCGAGCTTATTCAATGAGTTCAATAAGTATTTAGAAGCGGCCAAAGTGCAAGGATTCGACTGGCAGGAAAGCAGCTATCAGTTTGAGGATACGTGCAGTGCGGTAGATGTGACCTTTACCGAATCGCAGCATCAAACCCTATTGCAGCGCTATAAAGAGCTATCATCTGGTGGTGGAGGTGGTGGTAATGAGCCCGCCGTACCTTACGCCATTTTGGGCTATTTGACGGAGCAAAACACGGGGCGAATTGATCATAACTATATGAATGCGCAGTTTTCTAAGTTTCTAAAACAGCTTAGTCAACCCAATGTTACGTCTGAGCAGATGCAGCAAACACGAGATGAGCTACACAAATCTTTTGCGAGTTTAAGTCAAGATGAGCAAAAGCAAGCCCATAAACTGCTTATTGATGTACAAGCAGGTAACTTGATTATCGAATCCGGTAAAACTTTGCAGGACTACATTACTAGGGCGCAAGTAGAAGAAGAAAATGAAGCTTTGCAAATTATTGTCGATGCGTTGGGGCTAGATGGGCAACTGCTAAAAACACTGAAAACAGGCCAAGTTACCGCTGCAAACCTGAATAACTTCGGACGCTTTGACACGCTGAAAGCCAGTGTCGATAAAGCCAAGGCAAAGGCTTATTTGGAAGCAAAGTTAGATAAAACGTTACCGCCACCTAGGGTGAACATCGAGCTGGATAAGCTTCTAAGAGAGTTTATTTTGGATGATAGCCTATAGCATTCCTTTGGCTACCATCTCTCCGCATGATTATGTGTGATTTTTTGTTAAAAATTCAATAATCATGTTTTCGATTTATCATTTAAAGCTCAAATTCGTTAGTGATTTGAGCTTTTTCTAAATGATTTCTGTCCATAAACGCGTTATGCGGTATTGGTTCTTCACCATTATCAAAGTAGTCAGAGCATGATTACGAAACACTCATGACAGCTCACAGTACCTCTTCAACGCTCATAGATGATAGGGAGAAGATAGACCACGACTCTTGAGCGTCCCTCTTTTGACTGAATCAATCCATCTTGAGCCATCCCTTTTAACGCCTTTCCTATCGCTCTTGCCCTTGTAGCCGGTATATCGCAATAGCTACATACTTCGGACGCTTTGAGCCATTGGAGATGTCGGTTAGTCATCTTCACATCTAAAAAACGCTCTTCAAGCAACACGCGATAATCATCTTTGAACTGATGTTGGTCATTGACCTGGCTAAACATGCGAAGTTCGTTTTTGTTCAGAGTCCAGGATGCTCCGTTGTCGTAGCTGTGTTTCACCTCAAGCCAAAATTGCCTCAATAGCTCCGGCTCCTCAAGCGATAAACGGCCATCTTCGTAGCTCCATCCCAATGCCATATTAACCGCCTCCATATCAGCGGCTTTGCTCAGTTCAACCACTGCATAGCGGCTAGATCCGGTCTCATCTCGCAAGAAATCAGTACCGTTAACACTGGCTATGAATACGGTTTGTCGTTTCTTTTTAACGTCCGCGCGGCCATAGGGTGGCCTAACGGAGTCAACATTCTTGGTGATAAAAGCTTTCAAACTACCCTGACTGTACTTGGATGTTCGCTCAAGCTCGCCAAGTTCTACAACCCAGCTTTTAATACAACTCAGAATTGAGTCTTTATTGTCTGGGTTGAGCTCCGCACCTTCCAGGAAAGCATGAGGCACCACCTCAGCAAATCGGGAGATATAAGCCGTTTTCATGAAACTCTGTTCACTCTGTAACACAGGGACTAACTTACAGGTAAAGTTAGGCTCGTAAAGTGCCGCCACAGCAGCAACAAACCACTTACCCAGCGCAACGTCTGCAATCTTTTTGTCCTTGGCATTAACAGCGTCAATGACCGTTGATACCCGCTCAATACCATCCCACTCGCCTGCCGATAACCATTCCCTCACGGGGTGATAGGCCTTCTTTTCGCACAGTGCGGTGAGGTGATCTTCTATTGAGGACTTAGGCAGTCCCGCTTTTAGCGCCTCACTGATTAAAAATGAGCGCTTACCCTCGAACGTTTCCGGTCGTGGTTTACCACCTTCGAGCATTTCAAGTTCAAGCGTCATACTGTTTTGGGCGGGGGTTAACCCGATATGCTCGACCAGGGCAGAAAGGTTATCGAACGTTCCCAAAGGCCTTGCGTTGTCATTCAAGTCTGGAAACCGCGTGTCTTTCGCTTTGAGCCGTTTAATATGTCCACGTTCATCATCAAGAGATCTGTAGCTATCAATATTGGTGACGGTGTCAGCCGTGAAGTCATCCACGACATATGCAGACGCCGCCACTAGTCTAAAGCTGTCCACTCCAAGTCGTTCTATCAGCGCCTCTTTGCGCTCGGCGTTTCCGGTGTTCGCCCACGTATGGATATCTTGTTCAGAGCTTGTCACGTCTGAGTAAAATACCTTCAGGATATTACAACTTGCCTTAGTCATAGCTTTTGCAGCAGCAATGGGTAAAAGGGGATTACTCCCCTCATTCCCAACATGCAGGAGGTAATACCCGAGCATGAGATCGGCTGAGGACAAGCTAAGTGTTCTTTTAGGATGGTTTGACATAATCCCCCCCGACACTCCGAACCGGCTAAAGCGAGCTGAAGATAAATGACTTTTTCTTCTTCTCTATTTTGAAGCGCTGCTAGGTCGTGTAATTGCTCGTTGAGAAGACTGGTTAACCGGTCTCTATTCTCGTCGCTAATATCTTGCTGCTGAAAGTTTGACTATTTTTGCCATTCACCATTCAACCATGCTTGATAGTCTGCTTCGCGCCAGCCAATAGCGCGTCCATTTACTTCTATTGGAGTAGGAAAAACCTTGTCTTTGCGATACCAACGCCAAATGGTTTTGGATGACCGCCCAACAAGTGAGGACATTTCTTGGAGAGATACAATGCGAGAGATTGTCATTTTTTGCTCCTTGTTAGGTTCAAATGCGAACAGGAGCTAAGTTACATTACTAGACTTCAATAATTTGGGCGCGCCCAAAACATTGTTGGGCGGTAAACGTAAGCCCAATACTTAATATATTGGTTTATTGTGTTTTTTTGAGTTTTCAACTTCTCTTTCAACAGCTTCGACACATTGGCTAATATCCTTTCGCACCTCCCCTGAAAGAGGACCAATACCAATACGAGCACATTCTTGCTCTATCGTTTTCATTAGTTCCGAAGAGTTGATCTTCTTGCCCCGTATAAACTTATTTGGCTTAGATTGGCCCACTAGCTTGGCCATAATACCCAGAGCTATCCCTCTAGTGTCTTGTGACGTTTTGAATTTCGTGAATAGTTCTTCCGCCACGTACTCTCGGTCGTTCATTACCTCAGCAATAGCAACATCGTTGTAGCGGTTGGGCAGCCCTTCCATGCTATGTGTTGCTTTATGAATTTTAAGAATATCCCTACGCAGCAAATAGAACTCCCCATTCCATAGGTCTTTATCAACCCTAATCTCTATCCCTTTTAACTCATCGCCCCAAGAAGCTTCAACTTCATAAGATACAAGCTCAATAGTCTGATCATCAGAGCTGTAGCGTTCGAAAGAACTCACTCCCCAAAAGCCCGCAATGTGGGCATCTGCTTCAAGGCCATTTGTCGCAACGCTGCAGTTATCAGCGTTCCAGATTGCGGTTCCATTTTCATGGTAAACACACATGGGTACCACTGGACAACCTCTCTCACCAACTAAGAAGTATTCGTAAACCTTTATGACCAAATTATTTTTTTCGCTTTGGAGTAGAGCAAGATCTCTAAGTTTCGTATGTTTTTCTGCTGCTTTTTCAACAGCATCTCTCAAATACGCGCTTGGAAGACTATCCTCTTTGTCTAGGATATTACGCATGGAGATTTTAACCTTCCCTAGTACTCGTTTTTGAAAATTTGCACATAATTTTATTGCTCCTATGTCATGCCAATGATGGATATCTTCCACCTCACACCCCAGTAGCCTGGCGGCCCGCTCCACTGTGCAATACTCAAGGGGTAACAGAGGCGGCAACTTCGTATCAGTCTCTTTCTGCGATGACATGACTTAATCCCTCCCTGAAAATGCCACTACATTCGTGACATTGGTGTTGTCATTTAGTCGTTGTTCCCATGATTCCAATGCCCTTCTCTTCTCAGGCAGGTATTCGTAGCGGTCATAGTGCTTACTGGAAACATCATTGAGCGCATGGTTCTGAATGCGGTCCCTAATTGATTTAGAAATACCAATCTCTCCCATTAGGGTTTTACACGTGCGGCGAATGTCGCGGGGAGTGAATGACGAAACAAAAGGCGTCGCCTCTCGGTATCGGGTAACAGCCTGTGATAGCGAATCCAAACGAATGTGTTCGTTGCGGTTCAGCCGGTGCGGAAAGATATAGCCCGAGTCTTGGTTTGCTTCACGCAGTTGGCGCAACACTGCCAATGCGGTTTCTGTTAGAGGAATAATGTGTTCACGCTTGTTTTTAGACAGGTCACGACTCACCAAAAGCGATTTTTGCTGCCAATCCACCGCTTCCCACTTCGAAGCGGCCAGTTCATAGGGGCGCTGGCCTCCCGTATACAAACAAAGCAAAATCAAACACCGGATAGTGTCACCCATTTTGAATCGTTCATATTCCCCATTCAGATCGGCAATCACCTGGACCACCTCACCTATTTTCAGGTAGTGCTCACCAACTCGTTCTGCGTCTTTCTGTTTTGGAATTGCCGTCATGGGGTTAAACACTAAGCCAAACTTAGCTTCATCAATGAAGTTAGCAGGGTCGTTGTCGTGTTTTAAGCCGTAGTTAAACGCGGCCATCAGATAGCTACGCACTCGGTTCGATTGTGTTTTCGCTCCCCGCTTGATCATAGAGGCCAGCACCAGGATCAGATCATGGGTTGTTACGCTTTTGGCTTTCGTCTGCGGGGGAATAGTGGGATAGACTTCTTTTTCCAATGAGGAAAGGACGGCTTTGTGAGTACGCTTACCATCTCTTGCCATTTGCGCCACATAGGCATCAAACAACTGCTGGATGGAGCCTTTCCGCGCTTCTTCCTTCTGCGAGTTTTCTTGCTCTCGCTTAGCGCTTGCCATGCTTTCTTTTGGGTCGATGCCTTGAAGCACAAGGTCACCTAATTCCTTTTGCTTAGCTCTGGCGTCATTAAGTGACAGCGACGGAAATTGCCCTAACGGGATAAACTTCGCTTTGCGATCGACAAAGTAACGAAACACGAAACGCTTTGTACCTTTGGGCGTCACTTGTACGCCTAACTTACCGGAACCACGCTCGCTATTACTGTCCCATTCATAGTAGGGACTGCCTCGGGGTTTTAAGCCCTTTATAGCATTAACCGTCAGCATCAAACTCTCCAGCATTTACTCCTACCCTTGTTTGACTATGGCGAAATATAGTCAAACACATAGTCAAACAAGGATGCACCTAAATGAGATTAGCTGAGAAGACGTGAAACGATGTATCAACTTTAATCCTTTGAATAAAAAGATTAAAAAGATGATTTAAGAAAAGATGAGATTCTAAGTAAATCAGTCAAATCACGACTCATAATCGCATGGTCCTTGATTCAAAAATGCACCCTATATTGTGATAGCGGCATCTGAACAACAACGACAACAGACCTGTCTTTTCTATAAATGGCCTCTCTGATCACTTCTTCCATGGCTCACTACTGCCAGCGTCACATCTCCAACGTCCACTTGTATTGAATCCAAGAAAACAGAAAGAGTTCATCGGCGGTATTAGTTACAAATTAGAGTGAACAAGGTATATGTATGGGTTGAATTGAGTGTTGAGAGACAACCTTGCGAATCAAAAAGAAAGCGCTTTCATTGACTCACTAGTAGGTAAGGTTTCTCCTTTATATCCACTGAAATTCTGAGTAGGCACTTTTACGGAACACGGAGTAACGACATGGAAGTGAGAACGCTCTCTGCAGTTTTTATCGCATTGTCCTCAGCGATGATGTTTTCCTGCACATCTGAATATGACAAGGACAAACCATTGATTCAGAACAACAGTAAACATTTCGGATTATCCTCTACGACTGAAATCCTGCTCACCAGCGAAGCTGGCGACAAGATGTCGTTGATGTCGAACCAAGCCTTTACCACAGAGACGGCGAACGGCACGCAGATCGTGATCCAACCTGATGTTATTAAGCAGACCATTTCAGGTATTGGCACGTCATTCACTGAGTCTTCAGCTTTTGTTCTGGCTCACCTTTCTGTCGATAAACGACAGGAAGTGATGGAAAAACTTTACGCTGACACCGGCGCTAACTTTTCTTTGACTCGAACCCCTATCGGTTCGACGGATTTTTCTGTGGAAGGAAAGCTTGGATATGCGGAAGTTGAAGGTGATAGCGAGCTAAAGCACTTCACTATCGCGCCGGACGGCGATGGTTTTTCTAAGGCGAAGTATCCCGGTATTCAAGATGAGTCGTTTGATGTACTGCCTATGATCCACGAGGCAATGGCCATCAAAGCAAAACAAGATGACAGTACATTAAGCATCATTGCTTCCGCATGGACTGCGCCGCCATGGATGAAAGACATCGAGACATGGTTTATTCCGGGATCGAAAGAGAACGACTGGCAAGGTACAGGCGGCTCGCTAAAGCCGGAATATGTGTCAACCTACGCCGATTATCTGTTGAAGTACCTTGAGCATTATAAAGAAGCAGGGGTTGATATCTGGGGCTTAACACCTGTGAATGAACCCCACGGTAACAGCGGCAACTGGGAAAGCATGCACTTCACCGCGGAAACCCAGAATACTTTCATTAAAGAGTTCCTTGGTCCGAAGTTAAAAGAAAGCGCTTTTGCTGATACTCGCGTTTTGATTTACGATCAAAACCGCGATCACTTAGAGCATTGGGCTGACGTTATCTTGGGTGATCCTGAAACCGCGCCTTTTGTTTACGGTTCTGCGGTTCACTGGTATTCAAGCACAGTGGATGTTTATGAAGGTGCGTTAGAGCGTGTTCATAACAAATATCCGGGCTTTTCAATTATCCACACGGAAGGCACCATCGATGATCTTGGCAAACCCGCGCCAAAGGGTATTTTAGATCCAGAGAAGTTTCAGGAATCTGGCTGGTTTGATAATGATGAATTCTGGTGGAATGAAAACGCGACCGATTGGGCGTATACGGCAACGTGGGCACCGAACCCAGAGAACCACCCTATCTATACGCCAGTTCATCGCTATGCGAGAAATATCATTGTCAGTCTTAACCACTGGATGGACGGTTGGATAGATTGGAATGCGGTGCTTGACCACAATGGTGGTCCAAATCACGCGGGTAACTTCTGCGGTGCGCCAATCATGATCGATGTGGAAAATGATTATGTTTACTACACGCCGATTTATGACGTGCTGGCGCAATTTAGCCGAACGATTCGCCCTGGCGATAAAGCCGTACAGGCCGATAAGTTTTTGGACGGCCTAGCGCATGATGACTTGCATGCGAGTGCGACGATTAACAGCGATAACCTGTTAAGTGTGCAATTGCTGAATACCACCAAGCAGCCCATCGAGTTTGATTTGGTCATTGGTGCGCAGAACGCGCAAATCAATATCCCAGCCAATTCCCTGCAAACCGTTCGCGTGCAACTGTAAGTAGACGCCGAACGGTCCCATCAAGCATTGGTAATAAAATGCTTGATGGGATTGAAAGGCAATACATCATGCCCTAATTAGGCATTGATGATCAGATCGTTAACTTCTCGCCTCGGTGATTCCGTGTTTTGTTTCGCTTTTCCAAGCCGAAATACCATCTGCACCGTTTCCGCTTCGGGCACACCAAAATACTGCTTAAATTCCATCTGCAATGGCAGCATGTCTTTGTACTCTTGCAAAATTTGGCTCATCGGGTGTTGGGCAATCCCCATCGTTGCTGTCAGCAGGTTAATGCGATTGTATAAGCGACCAACTTCGACCTGCGTTTTACGCGTATTGTTTTTGCTAACGAGCAGTGCGAAGTGGTGTGTGCTGTTGGTAACGGCTTCCGTTAACTTGATACCTTCTTTACCAAAGCTGGCCGGATCGCTCTCCGCCGCGCTTCTGGTGACAAAGAATGTTTCTGCCATCCAACGTTTTACGCCTGTCACGCCACTTTGTGGAAGCCCAAAACCATCTCGATATTGGGCGTATTCTTTGTCATTGAAACGGAACATGCCAATCGTCTCCATGCTTCTGTCTGCGTTCTGCTCTTCAATGAACATGGCTTGATTTAAGAAACCGCGCATTGCCTCTTTAGCGTTGTCGTCTTGCACCAATTCGATACGGTAATCTCCATCTGTCGCGATGTTGACTATCTTGTTCAGCTCTACATCCTTCAACATTTCATTGGTGTATTCGGTCTTGGTCGATTGCCGAGTGATCAAGTATGGGAACAGCGGATCTGGCGTCACGCTTTCATCGAGTTGAAGTGTGATTGCCGCAACGGGTTTGTTTTCGAGTTCTTCGTTGCTGTATTCACCAAGAGGAAAATATTGAACATTCGCTCGAATACCAAAATGGCTGGCGGCAATGGCGAGGCTTTCGATAAATGTGCCCTGGCCAATGTGAATTTGACGATGAATAGGATCAGTTTCAGGGAGAAGCCTGTCGCTATCGACGAAAAGTAATATCGTGTCCTTACCTTCAAAGGCAACTTTCCATGGCTGAATGTTGTGTGGATTAGGACATAACATCGCATAGCTGATCAGGGTTTTCCGAATATCTGAATAGGTATGAGTGGGTCTAAATGATGTAGACGTTGCACCCGACACTTGGCTTACAACAACAGGTCCCGCTGCTAGAACAACTGCACCTGCCCCCATCACTTTAATGAATTTCCGTCTATTCACCGCTATCCCCTTTTTTTATGCTCTGTTAAACTACATTCCATGGAATAAATATACATTCCACGGAATATTTATCAAGAGGTTTGATGCATATGTTGACAGAAAAGCAGGGATTGTCCTTTAAGATAATGATTTCATTAGGGATCATAAATCAACTTTCCGATGCGTGGCTGAGTAAGGCACTTGAGCCTTGCGGGTTAAACCAATCACAGTTCAATTTACTGAATCACTTTTCGCACCAGCCAGAGCGAGAGCAGACCATTAGTCAGCTTGCTCAGGTGATGCAAATGAACCAGCCAGGGCTAACCAAAGTCGTCAATAAGCTCGCAGAGCAAGGGCTCGTTGATATTAGAAAAGATGATGCGGACGGCAGGAAGAAGTGGATCAAAATCAATGCGGATGGTCTTGCTCGTGTGCAATCTGCTTTCGCCAGTTTTCTTCCCGTGATTAATCAATGTTTTGACCAGTGGGAAAACGATGAAATGCGCCAAATGCTTCAACACACAGATAAACTAAAAGCGTGGCTGGACAATAACAGAGACGCATCATAATGCTCACTACGACAACGCGATCCTCAACGTAAAACGAGAGTGCTTTCAAACCAGCGCTGCGCCTGTCGGCCTACAAATTCTCGTTGAGCAAGCATCTTGAGATTGATTGGGTATATACTCCCACCGTTTTCCTTTCATGTATTAACAAGGTCATTTTCATGTCATCAACACTTGCACATACACCCGCGCACAGCGTTATCGTGCTCGATTTCGAGACCACTGGCTTATCACCCAATATGGGCGACAGAGCGATCGAGATTGGTGCGGTAAAACTGGTTGATGGTGAAGTTGTTGATACGTTTCAGGCGCTCATGAACCCAGGCTTTCGGGTCAGTAGCTTTATTGAAGGGTATACCGGCATCACCAATAACATGCTGCGTACGGCACAGCCTTGCGCTGAAGTCATGGCACAGTTTGGGGAGTTTATTGCGGGAAGTAATCTTGTTGCACACAACGCGTCATTCGATAAACGCTTTTTGGATGCAGAGCTAGAGCCGCTTAATGTCGGCTATTCCGGCCAGTTCGCTTGTTCGATGCTGATTGCACGGCGTCTTATTCAGGATGCGCCCAGTCATAAACTTGGCGAGCTGGTTCGGTTTAAACGTATTGATCATGATGGCGTCTTTCACCGCGCATTGGCGGATGCTCAAATGACCGCAAAGCTATGGATGCTTATGCTCGACGAGTTGGATCAGCAGCACATTCGCAACCCTGAGTTTAGGTTGATGCAGACGATCAGTAAGACGAGTAAACAGGCGCTTGACGGTGTGTTTCGAAAAGTACGGGGAAGTTAGAGCGATACTTGGTGATTATCGATGGGTGTCAGTCTGACGACAAGATCGAATTTCTGTATAAGTCTCGCTCTCTATGCGTTTTTAGCGGGGCGGTTATCGCTGAAATGCTTAAAGCATTAATGTACGGTAAAATCACCGACAACATTGCCACTCGGCTCAATGATTTTTCCTGAGCATGTTTTGTCACAGTATTCGAAATCAATATTACGATTAGTCGATGTTATCTTTGGCAATATGTGCCTTTTTAAAACGTCACTGTTTAGCTGATGTATTTCTGCGTTCCAAGATGCGTTTTCTTGTTCTAAATGGAAATCAATTTTTAGCATTATTCACTCGTTGTTATTAATTGTTTTTTTTCACGTGACAATTGGTACCAGTGTCGTTGGCGTGTTGTTCTACGGGACATAATATTCCTTATTATTTTCTACAGGTTCGCTTCAGCACATACTGAGAGTATGT
This sequence comes from Enterovibrio norvegicus FF-33, assembly GCF_000286835.2. Taxonomy (GTDB): domain Bacteria; phylum Pseudomonadota; class Gammaproteobacteria; order Enterobacterales; family Vibrionaceae; genus Enterovibrio; species Enterovibrio norvegicus_A. The sequence goes on from NZ_AJYD02000003.1 coordinate 77,706, forward strand.
GACGCGTTTAGAAAATGATTTTATTGGGTTATTCGGGGAAAACTGAAAGGTCTAATGACGCAACATGATCAATATTCGTTGTCACAGTGCGCCATTATGCATCGCTAAATTATAGCGCTGCTACTTCACTAGCTTGCAGGCCTTTAGGACCATCTTCTACGTTAAAGCTAACTTTTTGACCTTCGGCTAGGGTTTTAAAGCCATCAGAAACAATTGCATTGAAATGAACGAATACGTCCTTTCCGCCATTATCCTGAGTAAGGAAACCAAAACCTTTCGCTTCGTTGAACCATTTTACTGTACCAGTCGTTTTAGCAGACATAGTGACCTCTATTTTTTATATATGTATGAATTATTTAATGAAGGCTGATAATGAAAGCTATTGAATGTTCGATGAAGACAAATTTGACGCAGAATATTAAACGAAGGGTATCGAGAAGTAGCTGAGAAGAAACTTATACTAAATGTAGCATTAACAACTCTTTTCTAAGAGCCAGCCATCACTATACCGTGCAATTTTAAAATAGCGAGATTTATTTTCTATCGCGTTCAAATCCCCCTTCAACAAGCCGCCTGAGTAATGATGATAGGATTTCCACATCGTTATAAAGGGCTTTTACGTCTGTCACGAACGGTCGCTAGCATTCACCCGACAACTTCATTGTCTCATTATCAATTCGATTCACTATATAGTCAGCCGTTACATCTGTAGATATGCAACACACTCATCTCGACATCGAGAAAAACATGACAATAATCCCAACTTCTTGAAACACATCGCAGTTTACACATGGATAAATGATAAGTTTCACACTCTTTTGACTAATACCTTGCCCATGCGATGCCAGATTTCAAAGACATTTTAGATATTCATCCTAACCCTTGTGTGATCCACATCGATTTCGTACCTAAGTACGCGAACAATGCGTTTGCGAAATTTAGTGGCATGTCGAACGCCCAAGAGGTGTTGAATCTAGAAAGTATTCGAGTGTTATTTGAAGATGACCACTGGCCTGAGGCACAGCGTCGCTACAAGCATGCCATTGAAACAGGCACACCGACCCCACCCGAAGTCATCAATCACACTGATTTGAAAGGTAATCCGATGATTGCGGAAATCACAGATAAAGTGATTGATTGGTTCGGTGAAAAAGCAATGTGTACCTTCGTGAGTGTGGTAACCGATCAGGTATTCCGAGAGCGTACATTAAGAGACATGGCCAATCGGGATGATCTCACGAACCTTTATAATCGTCGTTACTTGCTCGATTTGTTCAATGAACGCAATGCCACGCCTCAGCGCCGCCAATACCTGGCGATGGTCGATATTGATCACTTTAAACGTATCAACGATAGCTTTGGTCACCCCGTTGGCGATCTTGTCCTGAAGCAACTCGCACGTATTATCGAGGAGTTCACCGAACCAGAAGAGTGTGCTTTTCGTTTAGGTGGCGAGGAGTTTGCGCTACTTATTTGGGCTGATGATAGGCAAGACGTTTGCGCACGCCTCGAAATGTTGCGCGGTCGAATTGAAGATTTAACCGTCCGTGTCAGTCATTTAAATAAGCAGCCTCTGGCTATAAATGTCACCGTTTCCATCGGTGCCACTGAAATCAGCGATGCGGAAGGGTTTATTTCTGCCAGTTTACGCGCAGATAAGTCTCTCTATATTGCGAAGGAGTCTGGGCGTAACCAGGTCATCAACAATGACGCTGACGATTCAGCGCCAACACCTTGCTTACCTGACTGATTTACACATTGGTGAGCTAACACACAGCAACCACTCGGCACGTTAACTCAATACACCGAATGCATGGTGCTGCTTTCCCTCGCTCGACAGCGATTTCGTTTTCACACTATTCCGCCCTGCTGCCTTTGCCAAATACATCAATTTATCCGCTTGGTGGATCAGTGAATCCAGCGATAAATGTCCTCGTTTTGTATCTACCAATACAGCACCTATCGATGCATTCACCTCCAATCCCAACTCGCGTTGCGAAGCGCTAGGGACAAGACGACAACGAATGTATTCGGTGACTGCGTCGAGATGATGCCGGTTTTTGACCTCCAATAATAAGCAGAATTCTTCGCCGCCTAAACGCGATAACGCGATGCCTTCTTTCAGTGAGTGTTCAAATGCTTTGCCTAGGCCGATCAGCACTTCATCACCTTTCCTATGACCGAAGTTGTCGTTAATTCGCTTGAAATGATCGACATCTATCATTAACACCGCCAGTTGTCGGCTTTTCATCAATGCCTTTACTTTTCGGCCTTCAAACATTTTTTCAAGCCCACGACGATTCAACAGCCCGGTCAGCGAGTCCGTGAATGCATACGCTTCCAACTTTTTGTTGAGTGCCTTCAGGTCGCGTGTTTTTCGCTGAACCGTTTGGCGAAGCAGGACAATATAACTAAATGTCACCAAAGCGATCAAAACTAACCCTAAAGGCCAAACCCATCCAGGTACCGTAAACACATGACTCGTGTTCAGCCATTTCTGCTCAATGCGCGTAATTTCTGTCTGTGGGATATTCTTCATTCCCGCGATAATTTCGTCTCGCAACGCTTCATTGTCTTCTGGCACCGCGGCGTAAATCATCTTGGTATAGAGAATATCAATAGGTATGAACTGATAAGGATCAGTCCGTTGTGATAAGTAGTAGGTCGCGACTTGAGTATCGAGCAACATACGATTTACTTGGCCGTTGAGTCCTGCCTCTATTAGTTTGGCGTTGTTATCAAAGCCCACCAACTTGACCAACGGATATCGCGACTTTAGGTACTCTTCTTCGTATCCACCTCGCACCACACCGATTTCCATCTCAGGCAGAATATTTGGCGTTTTCAGTTGCTCACTGTCGTTAGCGATATAAAGGGAAGCCGATATTTCGAAAAGTGGTAGCGTGTAATCCAGAAAATGATCGCGAGATGATGAATACAGTAACCCCGCATGCACTTTCCTTCCCCCTTGAGCGACATGTTCTAAGGAGTCATTCCAATCAGAGAGTATAAATTCGACGGGCACCTGATTCACGTCTCCGTAAAGACGCCAATAGTCCACGAGCAACCCTTTAGGCTCACCATCTTCTACAAATGCAAACGGTTTCCAACTGTGTGAATTGGTCACGGTTAGGATATTTTCGCCAACCGTAGGCATCGCAACACTGGCCGACGTCCATAAAACTATGGCCGCGGTTAAAGCCAGCGTAACCAATTGATGATACAAATGCATTCCTTTGAAATGTGCCAGCTTGGCGAATAATTTGATAACATTGTCGCAAAGTTTAAGCGAGTCCCCCTACCCTGATTATCCTTTGAATGGCGATAACGAGAAGTGTCTCGGTTTTTGTGTGAAACTTTATGAGAAAACCGAATATCAACAAGAATAATGTAGTTAAGTTTCATGTAAATACTGGGAGAATAACGCGCTAAATGCCTATTCTTCACCGCATTCATCTCTTCAATCCTCAAGGTTTACGGCTCTTTGCTGAATCGTTGCCAGTTAGTGATCTACCTCATTTTATGTGGTAAATTTACGGCCCTTGAGCGCGGCACTGTACCTGTATCATTTGAGTGGATGATGGAATGAAGGTAGGAAATACTCTTTATCCATTGCCTGCGATCAAATTTCCGCCACATAAACAATGTATACTGTGTCCGCTTTCATGAGTGAGTTGTGTTGTCCAAGCGATAAACACCGTTTGGACAACACAATTACTGTGTCATGAATCTGTATTAACGCTGTAAGAGCATAAGGCAATCTTATTGCTCACTACGTATTAGCTTGTTGTTTTATTACAGACATCGAGCGTGAATAATCGTGATTACAGCAACAATTGTCCCTTGGTTAAAAGCTCGACCGGAGAGAACCCTACATGAAAAAGACCAAAATCGTTTGTACGATTGGACCAAAAACTGAATCAGTAGAAATGCTGACCAAGCTAGCTGATGCTGGCATGAACGTAATGCGTCTGAACTTCTCACACGGTAACTTCGACGAACACGGTACGCGTATCGCGAACCTTCGCGACGTGATGAAGAACACTGGTAAGCAGCTAGCAATCCTGCTGGATACCAAAGGTCCTGAAATCCGCACCATCAAACTAGAAGGCGGCAACGACGTTGCGCTAGTTGCAGGCCAAACGTTCACTTTCACTACTGACGCATCAGTAGTGGGTAATTCAGAGCGCGTTGCTGTGACTTACACGGGTCTTTCTCAAGACCTGAACGCTGGCAACATCATCCTTGTTGATGATGGTCTGATCGAAATGGAAGTACTGGAAACCACAGAAACTGACGTTATCTGTAAAGTACTGAACAATGGCGATCTGGGCGAAAACAAAGGCGTTAACCTGCCAGGTGTTTCAGTTAACCTTCCTGCATTGTCTGAAAAAGACAAGAGCGACCTAGTATTCGGTTGTGAGCAAGGCGTTGACTTCGTTGCGGCTTCTTTCATCCGTAAAGCATCTGACGTTAAAGAAATTCGCGAAATCCTTGCTGCTAACGGCGGCGAGAGCATCCAAATCATCTCGAAGATCGAAAACCAAGAAGGTGTAGATAACTTCGACGAGATCCTTGAGCTGTCTGACGGCATCATGGTTGCTCGTGGTGACTTGGGCGTAGAAATCCCTGCTGAAGAAGTTATCTTCGCGCAGAAGATGATGATTGAGAAATGTAACCGTGCACGTAAAGTTGTTATCACTGCAACTCAAATGCTGGATTCAATGATCAAGAACCCACGTCCAACTCGCGCTGAAGCGGGCGACGTTGCGAACGCCATCATGGATGGTACTGATGCAGTCATGCTTTCTGGTGAAACCGCTAAAGGTAAATACCCAGTTGAAGCAGTAACCATCATGGCACAAATCGCTAAGCGTACTGATTCAGTACTGAAAGCTGAGCTAGGTTCACGTCTAGACAGCGCTCGTCTACGCATCACTGAAGCAGTATGTAAAGGCGCAGTAGACACCGCTGAGAAGCTGGGTGCTCCATTGATCGTTGTTGCAACTGAAGCGGGTAAATCTGCACGTTCAGTTCGTAAGTACTTCCCAACTGCAAACATCATCGCAGTAACGACTAACGCGAAAACTGCTGCGCAACTTTGCTTGAGCAAAGGTATTACGCCAGTGGTTGTTGACCAGTACGAGAGCACTGACGAGTTTTACCGTCAAGGTAAAGAAATCGCTCTAGAATCAGGTCTTGGCACGAAAGGCGACATCGTTGTTATGGTTTCTGGCGCACTGGTTGCTTCAGGTACGACTAACACTTCTTCTGTACACGTTCTGTAAGAGACGTTTACTGAAGCTGAAAAAGGAGCCGATTGGCTCCTTTTTTTACGCCTAAAGAAAAGTAACAAGATGAGAGATGCTTTTTGCTCTTACTCTTGAACTTTCCTCACAAAAAAACCGACGGCGTTTCCACCCTCGGTTTTTCTTATTAAACAGCGCTTATCGAGCTTTGGCTATCAGCGATTACTGACGTAATGCTCGCTCACCGCGTGCAATACCAACAACACCACTTCGTGCGACTTCGATGATGTCAGTGACGTCTTTCATTGCTGAAATAAAAGCGTCAATCTTGTCGCTCGTACCCGCTAGCTGAACCGTATACAGCGAATTGGTCACATCAACAATCTGACCACGGAAAATATCAGCGGTGCGTTTCACTTCTGCACGTGCAAAACCCGTTGCTTTTACTTTTACCATCGCCAGTTCACGTTCAATGTGATCAGATTCGGTCACGTTGCTGACTTTGAGTACATCAATGAGCTTATGCAGGTGCTTCTCAATTTGCTCTCGTTCAGAGTCTCTCACCACCGTCGTGGTAATGTTAAGACGAGACAGCGTTGGATCATCTGTCGGTGAAACCGTCAAAGATTCAATGTTATAACCGCGCTGAGAAAACAAACCAACAACACGGGACAATGCGCCTGGCTCGTTCTCCATCAAAACCGATAAAATACTGCGCATTATGTTCTCTCCGTCTTACTCAACCACATTTCATTCATCGCACCGCCTCGTACCAGCATTGGGTATACGTGCTCGGTTTCATCAACGCTGATGTCGAAAAAGACCAATTTGTCTTTCATCGCCAATCCACGCGCCAGCTCACTTTCCAGCTCAGCCGGATCGTTAATGCGAATACCTACATGACCATAGGCTTCTGCAATGGCCGCGAAATCAGGCACCGAATCCATGTACGATTGTGAGTGACGACCTTGATAAATCATGTCTTGCCACTGCTTCACCATACCGAGGAAGCGGTTGTTGAGGTTGATAATCTTGACGGGAATATCGTATTGCAATGCGGTCGACAGCTCCTGGATATTCATCTGGATACTGCCATCACCAGTGACACAAATCACTTCTGCATCAGGAAGCGCGAATTTCACGCCCATGGCTGCAGGCAGGCCAAAGCCCATGGTGCCAAGACCACCGGAATTGATCCAGCGACGTGGCTTGTCAAACGGGTAGTACAGCGCCGCAAACATTTGGTGCTGACCCACATCGGATGCCACGTAAGCATCACCATTCGTCAGCTTATAGACGGCTTCAACGGCCTGTTGCGGCTTAATGCGATCACTTTTGGTTTCATACGCCAGACACTTACGATCACGCCACACATTGATGTTGCTCCACCATGCGTCAAGCGCTGCAGCATCGTTCGTGCCGCCTTGCTCGGTCAGGAGTCTCAGCATGGTGCTAAGTACCGCATCTGCCGAACCAACAATCGGGATATCCACCGAGATCGTTTTCGAAATACTCGATGGGTCGATGTCGATATGCATGATCTTGGCATTCGGACAGTATTTTTCGACGTTGTTGGTCGTCCTGTCGTCAAAACGCACACCGATGCCGAAAATAAGATCGGAATTGTGCATTGCCATGTTGGCTTCGTATGTGCCGTGCATGCCAAGCATACCCAGCGATTTGTCACCCGTACTCGGATAAGCTCCCAAGCCCATCAGTGTACTGATAACCGGAATATTTAACGTGTCTGCCAGCGTTTTAATTTGCTCGCCACACTCAGAGATAATGGCACCGCCACCCACATAAAGAACCGGCTTTTTCGCCTCAAGCAGGGCTTTTAAGCCACGCTTGATTTGTCCTTTGTGACCCGTGGTCGTTGGGTTGTAAGAACGCATGGACATGCTTTCCGGATATTCATACGGAAATTTATTGGCAGGGTTCAGCATATCTTTTGGCAGGTCAACAACCACTGGACCCGGACGGCCAGTCGATGCGAGATAAAAGGCTTTTTTGATGATTTTCGGAATGTCTTCCGCATTTTTCACTAGATAGCTGTGTTTTACGATAGGGCGTGAAATCCCCACCATGTCACATTCCTGGAAAGCGTCATTACCAATCAGGTTACTCATCACCTGACCGGAAAGCACGACCATAGGAACGGAATCGTAATACGCGGTAGCAATACCTGTAATCGCGTTGGTTGCACCTGGCCCTGAGGTGACCAGTACCACACCCACTTCACCGGTTGCACGGGCATAACCATCAGCCATGTGCACTGCTGCTTGCTCGTGACGAACGAGCACGTGCTCTATATCGCTTTTTTCGTGTAGAGCATCATAGATATCCAGCACTGATCCGCCTGGATAACCAAAAATATGTTTTACGCCCTGGTCGATCATTGAACGAACGACCATATCGGCTCCGGATAACATTTCCACTATACGCCTCCATGTATGCATAGTATTAGGACTTATTTGTAGCCTATTGATGAGACTCGGCATTTACGACTTACTTGCCAATTTCCCATGCCAGCTATGCCTTTGATTCCGGTAGTAACAAGAATCAAAACAGCACTGCAACTTTAACGCTTTGTTAGCAAATCTGTCTATTGGTTAACCGAAATTCCCAGTAAAACTCTATCTGATGAACTTTTCATCAGCAAAGACTCTGTTACAGCCTACTATGACAGCATCTACCGCTGAATTAAGACCCATTGACAACATTTAGTGTTCGAGAGTCAGCCTTTTGTTGACGAGCAAAACGCCATTTTTGGCAAGTTAGAACCAAAACCGGCTCAAGTCGTCCGTAAAGTGCCATTAATTGGCGATCGTATCATGAATAAGACAGCATGAAACACACGGACATTCCCTGCCATAAAGCCAGATAAAACAAAGCCCAGCGGAAATTCACGCTGGGCTTATTTGCTGTTTAGACTCAAGCAACATCAAGATGCTTGTTTGCCGTATGCAATCCGAATTACATGTGCTTCTTATACATGGCTTCGATTTGCTTTTTATAACGCTCAAGAATGACTTTACGGCGCAATTTAAGCGTGGGTGTTAATTCACCGTTTGTCATCGAGAATTCTGACGGCAACAAAGTGAATTTTTTCACCTGTTCAAACTTCGCCAACTCTTTTTGTAGCTCGGTGATCCGCTTTTCAAACATTTCGACCACGTCGCTGTGTTTAATCAGATCCATGCGATCGTGATACTTAATGTTGAGTTCTTTCGCCCAGCCTTCCAGTGTTTCAAAACACGGTACAACCAAGGCAGAAACAAAGTGACGCGCATCTGCAACCACGGCAATTTGCTCAATAAAGTGGTCTTTACCCAGCTTACCTTCAATCACTTGCGGCGCAATGTATTTGCCACCAGAGGTTTTCATCAGCTCTTTGATGCGGTCGGTAATAAACAGATTACCCGCCGCATCGATATGTCCCGCATCCCCAGTTTTTAAATAACCGTCTTCCGTAAAGGTTTCGGCCGTTTCTTTTGGCTTGTTGAAGTAGCCACGCATGACCATTGGACCACGAACCAGAATCTCATTGTTTTTGCCAATCTTCACTTGCGCGCCAGGCATCGCCAATCCGATAGAATCCGCGTCAAACGTCGCGCTGTCCCAGCATGAAACCGTCGCCGTGGTTTCGGTCATGCCGTAACCCAGTTTGACGTTGATGCCAATAGCGTGGAAGAAACGACCAATGGTTGGTTCAAGTTTTGCGCCGCCACACGGCATCATCTTAATTTGACCACCCAGCAGTTGGCGCAGTTTGCTCAGTACCAGTTTGTCTGCCATGCGGTAGCTTGCTTGTAGCAAGGCTGACGGCTTTTTGCCCTGCTGAATGCTCGTTGCCATTTTATTACCAATGGCAACAGCGGCATGGAACATGCCTTTTTTCACTGGGTTCGCCGTTGCCACTTTTTCGTGGACTGCGCTATAAATTTTCTCGTAGAACCGCGGTACCGCACACATGACTGTCGGCTGTACTTCTTGCAGTGCTTCACGAACAGCATTGGTATTCGACAAGTAGCAGTTGGTTGCGCCGTTATGCAACACGAATAGCGTCCAACAACGCTCAAACACGTGGGACAATGGCAAAAAGGCCAATGACACTTCGTTTTCAGAGATAGATAGTACTTTGTCGTGACTTTCAAGCTGGGCAGCAAAGTTCGCGTAATCTAACATCACGCCTTTTGGCTCGCCTGTCGTGCCCGAGGTATAAATCAGCGTCGTCAAATCATCCATCGCAGCATCTGCAATGCGCGTTTGAAGTTCTTGCTCAACGTTATCGTTGCCAAGAGCCATGAATGCTTCCCAGCTCATCCCCATTGGGTGGCCAGCAAAATCCACGTTCTCATTAAAGCTAATAATGTGCTCAAGCGCCGGACATTGCTCTGCAATCGACATCGCGATATCTGCATGAGTTTGGTCACCCACAAACAGCACTCGCGCACCCGCATCCTTTAGGATATAGGCCGTCTGATCTGGCGTGTTGGTTGGGTAGATAGGCACAGGCACACAACGAATTTGCAGGGCTGCCATGTCCGTGATGGTCCATTCTGGACAATTGTTCGCGAAAATAGCGATCTTGTCCTGCACAGCCAGTCCTGATACCAACATTGCACGCGATATATCGTCGATGCGCTGACCAAATTGACGCCAGCTGATATCGCCCCAACCTTTCGCTGTTTGGAAACGCAATGCGGTTTTATCTCCCTGCGCTTTTACCTGCTCACGGATACGATTAACGATATGAAATTTCAGCGCCATTCAATTCTCTCTCAGCACATCTTATGCCCCGCAAGCACACCTTGCGAAACATCAAAAATATGAGCTAACACTTGTAAGCTCAAACTAGACTTGCAGTGTAATGACTCCTACATCAATTACAAGAAAAAGCGCCGGAAACACGGTTAATAATCGACCATAAATGAATACGAACAGTGTTCATTTCAGAGTACACCTGTTCTCTCAAATTATAAGGAAGTTGTAACAATACGTATCAATAATGCACGAAGGAAAAGCACATAAACAAAAAGCCGACGCAATGTCGGCTTTGGCGGGTCGTTCACAGATAATTATGTGGCTATTAACTCAACGAGTTACCACAAATCGACAGCAGTTGATCACGCATCCAGAGGTGACCTTTGTCTTTTTCAGCAGAGGCATGCCAACTTAAATAACCACTAATGCGATTGTTTTCTAACGGCAGTGGGAGTGTCTTAAGGTTGGTTTGATGTTGACCCGATTCCACCATCCAGCGCGGCGCAACCGCCACTAATTCAGATTGGCTCACGACATACAAAATATTGCTTAAACTTACGCCTTGGTATGCTTCACGGTATCGACCATCGCGATAGAAGCCTTCGGCATAACTCAGCATTTCTCCGTTGTGTTTTAGCACTGCATGCGCTTCATTTAGCAAGGCTTTTGCTGTAATGCTATCTGCCAGTCGTGGGTGATTTTTATTGACCACCACAACCAGTTCGTCGTTAAACATTTCAGTACTAGAAAAACCGGTTTCGCCAAAACGCAGGTAATCAATCACAAAGTCGATTTCCTGATAACGAAGCTTGCGAGAAATATCGCGATCAAACTCGGTTTCTACCTGAACATTAATGGCCGGAGCGACGCGGTTGATCGAGTTCAGGATTTGCGGAACAAAACGCATGTCCGATGGGCTACAAATTGCCAGTCGGAACGTACGGTTGCTCGTTTCAGGAACAAACACTGACGTTGGCAGTTCGTTCTTGATCAATTGTATGGCTTGACGAATAGGACCAAATAACTGGCGCGCACGCTGGGTAGGTTTAATGCCACGGCCATTACGTACAAACAGCTCGTCATTAAACATGACTTTCAAGCGAGCCACTGCGTTGCTCACTGCAGGTTGCGACATCCCTAAATTTTGTGCGGCACGAGTAATGTTCTGCTCTTGCATCACCGCATCAAACACTGTGATGAGATTAAGATCGACACTTCTCAGCGTCGTATCAGCGCGATTTTCAGAATTATTCGTCGACTCTATATGCGTCATACCTAAACCTTGAACAAGGGAGTAAATGTGTCAACGTTACCCATGTATACAAACTGCTATCACACCTAAAAAGGGCGATTACAAAGCGATTAGGTAGCTATGCCATTGAGCACAGCGGATCGAGTTTGGATAATGGAACGTCAAACACGCGTTCATGTCCTGACAGGTGATAAGTTTACTTAATGAAACTGAACACACCATGACTGGGACACAAACTTAGTAACATGACTGGCGAAAGATACCCCAGTAAATTGTTATAAAAACATGTTCATAGGCAGGAGGGTAAACCTAAAAATCAATTGCTTTTTTCGATTATAAAACAACCATATAGATCTAAAAATCGCACACAAAATCCTCGACGCCAACCCATTCATGCAATCAATACTGCTTGGCTTTTTTATTTGATCCCACAGGTAACTTCATGTTGAACATCGCCTGTTTACGACGTTGACTTGGCCAAAAATCCGACAATAAATCGTTCACATGTTCGGGGAATTCCACCTGTGACCAAAGCTGCTCATGAAGCTCAGGCAAGGTACTCGTATCCCCCACGGCTAACCATTGCGCAATGGCTTCGGCCACTTCAGGATATTTCACTCGCTGACTTTCTGAGTGCGCTAACCATTGGCGGATCGCATTTATGTCCAAACTTTCCATGGTGCTTGCCAAACCAAGTATCTCTAACGTGGTGACATTGCTTTGCTGCTCAAACTGACCACTGAGAGGTTTAAGCAGCAATTTTTTGCCCAAAGATAAAGCTTCAGAGGGCAACTCAAAACCGCCGTTCGCAATCACGCCATCACAAGCGAATAAAGCCTGTTGAAATTCGGCTTTGCTTAATGGCCGAAGATCAACATTGCCATCTTGTGCCGCGTTCTGACAATCAGGATGGAAACAGATAAATGATGAAGAAAAGTGTCGCAAGGTGGTGAGAACACTGTCCAACCGTTCAAACGGTAAATACACCAATACCGCGCCGCTTTTGGGATGTGAATCGTTCGGTTTCAAATCAATAATAGGCGGTAAAACGGGTTGGTTGAAGTGATACCAGTGAAGGCCGATGTTGAGTTCAGTGGGCGCAAAAAAACGCATGATGGCTTTATCTATGAGGGTTTGCCCTTGCTTGGGCACGTCATAAAGAAACGCGGACTGATGGCTGATTGAAAGAGAAGGAACACCACGATGCTTGGCGGCATGCGCAGTGACAGGCTCGAAATCTGAAATCACCAAATCGTATTGCGTCACATCCAGCGAGCGCACTTCCTGCATAAACTGCCACAAATTATTGTTGAGCGCCGTTTTTACGTGATCAATTTTTCCGGCATGACTAAAGAAGGTGAATCCTCTTCGCACCATATAATCACCAAACACTGCCATGTCGAAATACGCGGATTCGGCACGGCCAGAAAACAGAAACTGCACCTCGATGCTTGGCGTTTCGGCTAAGGCTTGTGCCATCGCCCGTGCACGGGAAATATGTCCATTGCCCGTTCCTTGTACGCCATAAAGAATTTTCATCACTGCTCTCTATTGTTATACGGGCTATCCCGCAAAATACACATACTCGGAAAAGCGCAATACCAATGACGCACACCCTAGCCCCAATAACGCGCCCACCAACACATCAGAAACGTAATGCACGCCAAGTAACACGCGTGAAGCACCGATACTGGCTGCCCATGTCCAATACACCGCGTTGTAATCAGGGTAAAAATGACTGAGAAGCGCTGCCATGAGAAACGCCGCTGACGTATGGCCTGATGGCATACTGTAAAGATCGGAAGGGATAATAAAAGCAGGGAGGTGCTGTGGCCTAGCTCGACGAAATAGTCGCTTAAGCACCCTATAAACGGGTAACTCAATCGCAAATGCCTGCAAACCACAAACAAGAAACGAGACGCCTTTGTCGCCTGCTGTCAGTGCAAGCAAAGCACCGATAGCCAGATAAAGATGTCCGTCTCCACTTTTGGATACCCACCGAAACACGCGTGCAATGTCGGCACTGAATCGGTGGCTTAAACAAAGGGTAGATACGGCCTGATCGACCCTTTGGAGGGTAACGAGACTGCGCATTCATCAACTCCATTTATTGACGTTACATAGTCAGCGTAGAGTTGAGCAGTGACAGTCCGGTTACGATTTGCAGACGACTGTGTGAATTTTATGCCATCACATTTATGTAGAAATGTGCGTATGCCGAAGCGAGTTATACCGAGCCAGGTGCATGTAATGGCTCATGCCGTTTCACTTTGCCAAAATCCGCCAAAATGGCGTAGGCCGCAGGGATCATAAACAACACCAGTAAGGTTGAGGTGAAAATACCGAACACAATCGAGATCACCAATGGCTTCACCACTTGTGCCTGCAAACTGGTTTCCAGCATTAAGGGCAACAGACCAGCCGCCGTCGTTAACGAGGTTAAGAACACCGCACGAAAACGCTCCTGACTGGCGCGAACCACGGCGCTGTAAACATCATCCCCTTCATCTAAATGATGACGAATGTATTGCACCAGCAAGATGGAGTCATTCACCACCACGCCAGCAAGAGACACAAAACCCATCATGCTTGGCATACTCAGAGGATGACCAAGCAGCCAATGCCCCCAAAGCACACCAATCAGTGCCAGCGGAATCGCTATCAACACCACAAAAGGTTCAAGGTAACTGCGGAATTGGAAACTCAAGATAACGAAGATGCCAAACAGACCAAGGGCAAAACCAATGCCCATTGAACGCCCTGTTTCTGCCGAGTCCTGACTTTGCCCTTCAAACAGCACGCGCAGCCCTGGATATTGAGTTTCCAAACCGGGCACAATTTCTTCTTTTAGGCGCGCTAATACATCACCAATGCTGACCTGACTTTGCACCACATCGCCAAACACACTCAAAGTGCGAAGCCCGTCAATACGCTGGATCCGCACATAATTGCGCTGATAATTCAGCTCTGCCACAGTCGATAAGGGGATCAAGCTGCCATCAGGCAAAACAATAGGAAAGTTAGCCAACCCTTGTAGACTGCTGGCATCGTCTTTGTCGAGTCGCACATCCACTTCAATCGACTCTGGCCCGACTTGAATTTCATCAGCGGTTTGTCCGAAGTACGCCGCGCGTAACTGCCGCGCAATCATTTGACCATTAATACCAAAGGTTTCCGCGCCAGGACGCAGCGTCACCTTCACTTCTTCTTTGCCTGGACGCATATCATCAAGCACACCGGACACGCCCTCAAACTGTCCGATAAATTGCTGGATTTGTACCGATGCTTGTTTCAATTCATCCAGATCGTCGTGTTGCAATCGAATATCAAAATCACGTCCTCCGGGACCCATGGCAGGTTGCTTGAACACCAAAGAAATCGGTGTGGTTAGCATGCCCGTCTCTTTTTCCCATTCCGCGGCGAAATCATCGATCAATGTTTCTCGCATTTCTGCGCTGAGCAAATCAATACGCACAGTGGCAATGTGCTGACCGCTTTCGTCGGCATCGGCGTTAAAATTGAACTGCTCGGTAATGTGTTCAATCAGCGGTTGTCCTTGCTCATTCTCTTCACTTAAGCGCTCACTCACCCGATTCGCAGATTCAATCAGCGTTGCCACAACCGATTCGGTTTGCGCCAAGGAAGACCCTGGCGGCAGGATCACTCGCGCTTCGGCAATATCACCATCCAGTTCGGGAAACCCCACAAAGCGCACGGCGCCGGAAGCCAGCAGGGCGAATGAAATCAATAGCATGGCAAGCACGCCACCGACAAATGCATAGCGCCATTCCACGGCTTTGGTGACAAGTACCGCTAATCTATTAGCACGAAAATGCTCGAATTTTTCTAAGAATTTTCGTTTGAACGCAAGATCAGGCTTAGGCTTGCCTGCCTTCGAGAGTGAATGTTGCAAGTGGTGCGGCAAGATAAGAAAGGCTTCAACAAGGCTGAGTGTTAAGACCAAGATCAGCACCATGGGCACGACGCGCAGCACAGCCCCCATTTCCCCTTGCAAGAAGATCAAGCTACCAAAGATACACACGGTGGTGAGATAGGAAGACACGACGCCCGGCAGCACCTTTTTCACCCCATTGACCACCGCATCTTCCAGCTTCTGCCCCCGATCAATATGGGATGCGATGGATTCGGAGATCACGATGGCGTCATCCATCATGATCCCTATCGCCATTAGCAACGCCACCAGCGACATGATGTTGATCGATAACCCAAGCTGCGCCATGAGAAAGAAGCTACCAAGGAAGGCCACTGGAAGACCTGCCGCCACCCAAAATGAATAGCGAAATGAGAAGAACAGCCACATGACACCAAAGACCAAGATCACCCCTTGCCATGCGTTACGGGTCATCATGGTCAGACGATCCCAAAGCAGGGACGAGAAATCATTGGTGAGGTTTAAGGTGACACCCGCAGGCGCAATGGCTTGCTGATCGTCGACAAACTGCACCACTCTTTCTTTGATACGAAGGGCGTCATCGGCTTTGTTTTTGCTGATCTTAAGCAGTGCAGACGGCTTGCCATCAAACCAGACTTTTTGTTCATCCAGTTCAAAACGTTCTGTTAGTGTGGCGATGTCTTGCAGGCGGATCACGCCACCCTCGCTGTCAGCCGCCACCACGATCTGACCGAGTGTTTCTGTAGCAATTCGTCGCTGATCAAAGCGGATCAACAAGCTTTTGTCGGCTAATTCAACATTGCCACTAGGGAGATTGATATTTTGAGCGCTGATCTGCGCGGCGATATCTTCCACACTCAAGCCCAGTTGGCGTATGGCACTTTCGCGTACTTCGATGCGTATTTGCTTGTCGGAAAATCCTGCCACGTTAACCAGTTGAACATCATATTGGTGCTTGAGTTTTTGCTTGAGATCTTCGGCATAGGCTTTTAGCCCGACCCAATCCGTTTCTGCCGCGATCGCAACATCAACAACTGGCTCATTCCAGTCCAACTCACGCACCACAGGCGGTTCGATATCACTGGGGAAGTTGTTCACGGCGTTGATCTGGGTTTGAATATCCACCAGCATGCGCGAGATATCAGCCTCGGCATTGAGTTTCACCACTAAACTCGCGGAGCCTTCCACCGCTTCACAGCGCGTTTCTTCGATATTGGAAAGCCCATCAACAGCTTCTTCCATCAACAGACAGATATTCTGCTCTACCTGCTCAGGGCTTGCTCCGGGATAAACCACATTGGCAAGAATGTAAGGCGGCGCAAATTCGGGGAAGGTTTCTCGTTTAAGTTTGGATAATGACGTCAGGCCCAACAAGATCAGCGTCAGCATCAGCAAATTGGCGGCTGTCGGATGTCGGGCGAAAAAACGAATCATACGTCGTCCTCTGTCGCTTTTTCACCGACACGGCTTTGCTCCATACTGTTTTCATCAACACGACTCTGTTCAATACCGCTTCGGTCAACGCTTTCGCCATCGACAGTGACGGCTTCCAGCGTCATTCCGGGCACCGCAGGCAGCAGATCGTTGATAACGATTTGCTGTCCTTGTTTCAGCGCGCCGTCGATCGCAACATGATTGCCGCTGCGGAACACAATAGTCACAGGCAAGACGACAAGCTCGCCTTCTTCCATCACATAGATCTTATCGCCTCTGAGCGCTTGCTCGGGGATCACCCAATGGGAAACGGGTTGTCCTGAGATACTGGCTTTAACAAACATGCCGTTGACCAGTGTCGGCATGGCAGCAATAGCCGCATGCTTTTTATCACTCAGCGCGATTTCCAAAATCACACCTACAGTGGCCTGATTGAGGTTCACGGTATCGCTAATGCGCGCCACATTGGCGCCCCACTCACGGGTAAACGAACCACTCGACAACGCCACACTGGCATCCAGTTGGTGGATCTTTTGTTCAAAACCGTTGCCGGTTGCATCAACCAAGGTGTCGAACACGGTTTGCATATCGTGAATAGAGACTTGTGCGTCCACTTCTACTGCTTCAAGGCCATGGGCAACCACCATCACTTGTTGAGGTGTCACCACTTGATCTTGCTCGATATTAACCTCCGCAATGCGGCTGTCGACCGGAAGTACAATTTGGGTTTTCTCCAAATTGCGCTCAGCCTGCTCAAGTGCCAATCGGCTAACATCCAATTCTGCCTGAGTGATCCGCTTTTCATCGGGCAGCACTTTTATCTGGCTTTGCAGATCTTGCACTCGCGCTTGTTGCGACAAGAAAGCTTGCTGCTCCGAATCCAGATCAGATTGGGACGTCAGCCCTTTCTTTCGCAGGTTTTTCTGGCGAGTGAGTTCATCTCGGCTCAAGGTAAGACGCCGAATTTCAATCGCGAGCGTGGCTTGCAAGTTGGTATCGTCGAGATCGAGCTTGGCGAGACGGGCTTCTTTTGCGCTCACATCAGCTTGTGCTTGCGCCACGGCGAGTTGGTAATCCGTCGGGTCAATACGAAGTAATTCCGTGCCAGCAGGCAGTACCTGCCCTTTTTGCAACGCCGGATTTCGGTAAATCACCTTACCATTCACTTCGGCGATAGCTTGCCACGTTAGTTTCGGTGTCACCCGACCAAACCCCGTCACTTTTGGGGCAATGTCTTGCTGTTTTAAGGTAACCACATCGACAGCCCGCGCTTTAGATTGTGCGGGTTTCACGGGAATATCAGGACGCAAAGTAATGGCCATAAACAGCACCAACGCACCGATCGCCAAGGCGGGAAAGAAAAGCAGTTTTCGGCGCAGTGTCATGGTAAAAGACCTCCGTATCCAACAAAGTATCAGTACAAATCTCGTTATACCGATTCATGCACGAAGTAATACTACGTTGGAACATCCAGTATTTCTTTCAATTTACAAAACATTGCATTGCCAAATTATCAATTTGTGACAAGCCGAACTGTGGCAATCGTAGCAGCGCCAACCGCGTTCCAAGCCAATGAGACGACGACAAACTCACGTCGTCGTATTCAACTAACGCTTTCGTCGTGAGATCACCCAAAACCCCAGTTAGTGAATAAAACCAATTTGACACATGAAAAGCAGTTTATTTCACCACAGTTAACAGTATGAATAACGCATTCTTGTTATTTTCTATTTTGATATTGACGCAATAGTAAATGGTTTGGTATTCATTTGTGCAGACCTTATTAGGAAGCTGTAAAAATGATGATGCGTATTTTCCTCCTAGACCTTCTACTCCTCGTGAGCTTTTCGCGCGGGTAGGTCATGGACTGAAGATAACATCCACCAAGACTTACGAAACCCGCGCCGAGTGCGCGGGTTTTTTTGTATTACCTGCCAGCGGTACGGATAACTAATATCACTATCAGTCAGTAGCTAAGAAACTGTCCACGATATGGGTATTCAACGGCAAGAGAGGGAACGACCATGAAAGACCGAGTCATCATATTTGACACTACCTTACGCGACGGCGAACAAGCGCTGTCAGCCAGCCTGACTGTAAAAGAGAAGTTGCAGATCGCACTGGCGCTCGAGCGTCTAGGTGTTGATGTGATTGAAGCTGGCTTTCCCGTTTCGAGTCCAGGCGATTTTGAATCGGTGCAGACCATTGCCAGAACGATCAAAAACAGCCGTATTTGTGGCTTGTCCCGCGCCGTGAATAAAGACATTGATGTCGCGGCAGAGTCGTTAAAAGCCGCTGAAGCGTTCCGTATCCATACGTTTCTTTCTACTTCTACCATTCACGTACAAGACAAATTGCGTCGCAGCTATGACCAAGTGGTCGAGATGGGTGTTAACGCCGTTAAACGTGCGCGTCGCTATACCGACGATGTCGAGTTCTCGTGTGAAGATGCAGGTCGCACCCCGATTGATAACTTGTGCCGCATGGTAGAAGAAGCCATCAAAGCAGGCGCAACCACGGTCAACATTCCTGACACTGTCGGCTACACCGTACCAGGTGAGTTTGGCGGTATTATCGAAACCCTGTTTAACCGCGTTCCTAACATCGACAAAGCCGTGATTTCAGTTCACTGCCATGACGACTTGGGCATGTCGGTTGCTAACTCAATTGCTGCAGTGCAAGCCGGTGCGCGTCAAATCGAAGGCACAATTAATGGTATTGGTGAGCGTGCAGGTAACTGCGCACTAGAAGAAATTGCCATGATCATCAAAACCCGCAGCGAATTGCTGGGCGTGGATACAGGCATCAACCATAGCGAGATTAGCCGTACCAGTAAGATGGTCAGCCAGCTTTGCAACATGCCGATTCAATCCAACAAAGCGATTGTGGGCACGAATGCCTTTAGCCACAGCTCAGGCATTCACCAAGATGGGATGATTAAAAACAAGAACACCTATGAAATCATGACCCCTCAGTCGATAGGTTTGGGCCAAAAAGCCTTGAACCTAACCAGTCGCTCTGGCCGTGCTGCCGTGAAGAACCACATGGACACCATGGGCTACAGCGATACTGAGTACGATTTGGATAATTTATATCAAGCATTTTTGAAGCTAGCCGACCGAAAAGGCCAAGTTTTCGATTATGACTTGGAAGCACTGATGTTCTTCAATAACCTGCAAGAAGAAGATGACTTCTACAAGTTGAAGTACCTGAGCGTGCAAAGTGGTAGTGTGAAAGCCACCGCGACCATCAGCTTGCAATGTGGCGACGAAGAAATTAGCGACGCTGCCATCGGCAACGGCCCAGTAGATTCTTTATATCAAGTTATCTACCGTATTACGGGTTACGAAATCGTGCTGGATAAGTTCGACCTGACCGCCAAAGGCGAAGGGGAAGATGGTTTAGGGCAAGCTGACATTATCGCCAATTATAAAGGCCGCAAGTATCACGGTACGGGCGTTTCAACAGATATTATTGAAGCATCGGGACAGGCGCTATTGCACGTCATCAACAGCATTTACCGCGCTAACCGCATTGCTCAAATTAAAGAACAAGCAACTTTGAAAACGGAGACAGTATAACCATGGCAGGTACGTATAAGATTGCCGTTCTACCGGGTGACGGTATTGGCCCAGAAGTGATGCAACAAGCCCATAAAGTGCTGGATGCTATCAGTGAAAAATTCGATATCACCTTTGATAAAAACGAGTTTGACGTCGGTGGCATTGCCATCGACAACCATGGTTCACCACTGCCAGATGCGACCTTAAAAGGCTGTGAAGCCGCAGACGCAGTATTGTTTGGTTCAGTCGGCGGCCCAAAATGGGAAAACCTGCCACCGAACGAGCAACCAGAGCGCGGCGCATTGCTGCCTTTGCGCAAGCATTTCCAACTGTTTTGTAATCTTCGCCCTGCGCAAATTCATGCAGGACTTGAAGCATTTTCTCCGCTGCGTGCTGATATCTCTGAGCGCGGTTTCGACATCGTGGTGGTACGTGAACTGACCGGTGGCATCTACTTTGGTCAGCCAAAAGGCCGCGAAGGCTCTGGCGCTGAAGAACGTGCATTTGATACCGAAGTTTACTATCGCTACGAAATCGAGCGTATTGCTCGCATCGCGTTTGAATCGGCGCGTCTTCGCCGCAAAAAAGTCATGTCTGTCGATAAAGCTAACGTCCTGCAAAGCTCGATTTTGTGGCGTGAAGTGGTCGAAGAAATCGCCAAAGACTACCCAGATGTTGAGCTGTCACACATCTACATCGACAACGCAACCATGCAGTTGATTAAAGACCCGTCGCAGTTTGATGTGATGCTTTGTTCGAACATCTTCGGTGACATCATTTCTGATGAATGCGCGATGATCACCGGCTCCATGGGCATGTTGCCATCGGCCAGTCTCAACGACAGTAAGTTCGGCCTATTCGAACCAGCAGGCGGCAGCGCACCAGACATCGCCGGTAAAAACATTGCCAATCCTGTGGCACAGATTCTGTCTGCGGCATTGATGCTACGTTACAGCCTAGGTGAAGAAGACGCCGCGATTGCGATTGAAAACGCAGTGAGCAAGGCGCTAGAAGCGGGTGAATTGACCGCGGATCTGGCTGGTAACACAACTCCGCTGACGACGTCTGAAATGGGTGATAAAATCACCGCGTACGTCCGCGAAGCATAAAATAAGAAAGGATTCTTCCCGTCAGTCTTTGATCTCGTCGCCAACGCCGCGACGAGTCTCAAGACAACAGGGAAAATAAGGAAGAAGCAATGTCTGCAAAAACACTCTATGAAAAAGTCTACGACGCCCATGTGGTGGTCGCAGCAGAAGGTGAAACCCCTTTGCTGTATATCGACCGCCACTTGGTGCATGAAGTCACCTCTCCGCAGGCATTTGATGGCTTGCGTGAAAAAGGCCGTCCGGTGCGTCAGGTGTCGAAAACCTTCGCTACCATGGACCACAACGTGTCTACCCAAACCAAAGACATCAATGCCTCTGGCGAGATGGCTAAGATCCAGATGGAAACCTTAGCGAAAAACTGCGAAGAGTTTGGCGTTACCCTTTACGATCTGAACCACCCGTATCAGGGCATCGTTCACGTGATCGGCCCTGAGTTAGGTATTACCCTGCCAGGTACGACCATTGTTTGTGGCGACTCGCACACCGCGACCCATGGCGCATTTGGTTCATTGGCGTTTGGTATTGGCACCTCAGAAGTTGAGCATGTGCTGGCAACCCAAACCCTGAAGCAAGGCAGTGCCAAGACCATGAAGATCGAGGTCAAAGGCAAGGTCGCTGACGGCATAACGGCAAAAGACATCGTTCTCGCCATTATCGGCAAAGTCGGTCATGCCGGTGGTACGGGTTACGTGGTCGAATTCTGCGGTCAGGCCATTGAAGATTTGACCATGGAAGGCCGCATGACGGTCTGTAACATGGCGATTGAACTTGGCGCGAAAGCGGGTCTGGTTGCACCGGATCAAACGACCTTTGATTACCTGCAAGGTCGCAAGTTCTCCCCAACTGGCGAGAATTGGGATTCAGCGGTTGAATACTGGAAAACGCTGAAAACCGATGACGACGCCAAATTTGATGCCGTGGTGACACTCGATGCTGCCGACATCAACAACCAAGTAACGTGGGGCACGAACCCAGGCCAGGTCGTTGGTATCAACGGCGTCGTGCCAGCACCAGAAAGCTTCAACGATCCGATTGAGCGTCACTCTGCAGAGCGCGCGCTGAAATACATGGGCATTGAAGCCGGTCAGAAAATCACTGACATCACCATCGACAAAGTGTTTATCGGTTCTTGCACCAACTCACGTATTGAAGACATGCGCGCCGCTGCTGCTGTTGCCAAAGGCCGTCAGGTCGCACAAGGTGTTCAAGCGTTAGTGGTTCCGGGTTCTGAACAAGTGAAAGCGCAAGCAGAATCAGAAGGCTTGGATAAGATCTTTATCGAAGCAGGGTTTGAATGGCGTCTGCCAGGCTGCTCCATGTGTTTGGCGATGAACAACGACCGTTTAGGGCCAAAAGAGCGCTGCGCATCGACCAGCAACCGTAACTTCGAAGGCCGTCAGGGCCGCGAAGGTCGTACCCATCTGGTTAGCCCAGCCATGGCTGCCGCGGCTGCCGTTGCGGGTCACTTTGTTGATGTTAACAGCTTCGACATTACGAACGCATAAGGAATCACCATGTCAGGAATTAAACAACATACTGGTCTGGTGGCACCGCTGGACGCTGCTAACGTCGATACCGACGCTATCATTCCAAAACAGTTTTTGCAGAAAGTAAATCGTACCGGTTTTGGCAAACACCTGTTCCATGACTGGCGCTTTCTCGACGAAGCAGGCCTGCAAGACAACCCAGAATTCGTGCTTAATCAACCACGCTATAACGGCGCAAGCGTGCTGTTAGCGCGTGAAAACTTTGGCTGTGGCTCCTCCCGTGAGCACGCACCATGGGCTTTGGCCGACTTTGGCTTCCAAGTGATGATTTCTTCAAGCTTCGCGGATATTTTTTACGGTAACTCCATCAATAACCAAATGGTGCCCGTTACGCTGACAGAAGCAGAAGTCGATGAGCTGTTCGCGTTTGTAGCAGACAATGAAGGCGCAGAAATTGCGCTAGATTTGGAAGCGCAAACCGTCACAGCAGGCGATAAAGTCTATACGTTTGAAATCGACGATTTCCGCCGTCATTGTTTGCTGGAAGGACTAGATAGCATCGGTCTGACACTGCAGCACAGCGACAAAATCGCCGAATACGAAGCCAAGATCCCCGCTTTCTTAGTCTAAGATCTTATCGGTATAAATATGCTGTACTAAGAAACCGACCATGATAATGGTCGGTTTTTTTATGCACTTCGTACCCATCAAAAAGAAAGAAAACTGCATTGACTCAGGTCTTTATACCTATCTGATTAAGTCAGCGGTCATCAATTTGCGCAGGAAAACCCCCTGACGCAGAGATTGCCGATGTTAACCAGCAAGAATGACGACACATTTATTCTCATTGGTATTACACACAACTATTTTGAGTTAGGGATAAAACATGCGTAAAACACTGTCTCTTGGCGTATCGCTATTCGCAATGTTGCTATTGCTTTCAAGTCAGGCATTTGCCGCCCCCAAAAGCGAGTTATGGCCAACTTGGGATAACAGTAACGAAAGCAATTCAGCCACGTTTGACCACAGTCAGTGGCAACACCTCCTTGATCGCTATCTTACCGAGGAGGGCCAGCACACTTTATTCAATTACGGCGCAGTGTCGTCGCAAGACAAAGCGGTACTGGAACAATACCTGACCGATTTAACCTCACTTGACCCGCGCAACTATCGTCAAAGCGAGCAATTTGCATACTGGGTGAATCTGTATAATGCGCTGACAGTGAAAGTGATTCTCGATGAATATCCCATCAAATCCATCACCAAATTGGGTGGTTTCCTAAGCTTTGGCCCTTGGGATGACAAAGCCACCACTGTCGCAGGACAATCGCTGACGTTAAACGATATTGAGCACCGCATTCTTCGCCCTATTTGGAACGACTCCCGCATTCATTATGCCGTGAATTGCGCCAGCCTAGGTTGCCCAAACCTTGCCAAAACCGCCTTTACTGCAGAGAACACGGAGTCCTTACTTGATGCAGCGGCAACGCAATTCACCAACAGCGCAAAAGGCGCTAGCGTTGATGGCAACACCTTAACCTTGTCATCCATTTATGAATGGTATGGCGTTGATTTTGGTGACAATGAACAAGCCATTTTGAAGCAGATAGACGTGTATCGCGACGGGAAGCCACTAAAAGGCTGGTCGGGGAAAATCCAATACGATTACGACTGGTCGCTCAATAAGCCATAACAATGATTGGTAATCATCGCCTTGATGATTACAATATCAACCATCTCGTGGGGAGCTGACATGAAGTCGGCTGAGATTGCGAAAGCTAAACCCATAAACCTGAACCAGATAATGCTGGCGTAGGAATGAGATGTCGCGGAGTGCAACTCAACTCAATGACCCTCAGCCTCGCCAAACATGATGTGAGGCAACCATGAAACTTCCGATTTCTACCCTGATGTTAACCATGACCATGGCCGGTCCTGTGTTAGCAAGCTCTTCAGACACGCTAACGGTTTACACCTACGATTCTTTTGCTGCTGATTGGGGCCCAGGTCCTGCCGTGAAAAAGGCGTTTGAAGCGCAGTGCGATTGCACGTTGAATCTTGTGGCATTGGAAGATGGCGTCACCATTCTTAACCGACTGCGTCTTGAGGGCAAAAACAGCAAAGCTGACGTGCTGTTGGGTCTAGATACCAACTTGATGGCGGAAGCCGAAAAGACAGGTTTGCTTGCATCACACAAAGTGGACGTGAAAAGTGTCACGCTTCCCGATGGCTGGGACAACACCACATTCGTCCCTTATGACTACGGCTACTTTGCTTTCGTATATGACAAAACCAAACTCGCTAATCCACCAAAAAGCTTAAAAGAGCTGGTCGAAACGCGCGACGACATTTCCGTTATCTATCAAGACCCGCGCACGTCAACGCCTGGACAAGGTTTGATGCTATGGATGAAATCCATCTATGGCGATGATGTCGCTGCTGCATGGCAGCAACTGGCGACCAAAACCGTCACTGTCACCAAAGGCTGGTCTGAGGCCTACAACATGTTCTTAAGCGGCGAGTCAGACATGGTACTGTCTTACACCACGTCACCCGCTTATCATTTGATTGCCGAAGAAAACCCAAACTTCACGAGTGCTAATTTCGAAGAGGGTCACTACATGCAAGTGGAAGTGGCGGCAAAAGTGAAAAGCTCAAACAACTCGGCACTCGCAGACGCGTTCATGCAGTTTATTCTAAGTGACGGTTTCCAGAACGCGATTCCAACGGGTAACTGGATGTATCCGGTCACGGGCGTTGAACTGCCAACAGGTTTTGATACCTTGTCGGTTCCAAACAAAAGCTTGCAGTTCACGCCAGAGAAAGTGGCGGATAATCGCCGCACTTGGATCCGTGAATGGCAATCAGCCTTGGTGAAGTAACATTGTGCTAAACCCTTCAAGAACGTGGCCGGGCATCCTCTCGGCTTCGTTAATTGCGGTGCTGATCAGCGCCGCTTTATTTTCTTTGCTTTCTCAAGCGCCGTCTTTAGACGTCGCATCGCTATGGCATGACCCTTACCTTCAACACGTCACATTTTTCAGTTTCAAACAGGCGCTGCTTTCTACCTTCCTCTCAGTTGGCTTAGCGATCCCTGTTGCCCACGCGCTGTCACGGCGTCAATTCAAAGGCAAAGCACTGCTGCTTAAACTCTTTTCCATGACGCTCGTCCTACCCGTGCTGGTAGGCGTGTTTGGCCTATTAGCCATTTATGGGAAGAGCGGTCTTCTGGCCGACGCCCTGTCCGTAGTTGGCATGAAATGGGATGTGAGCATCTACGGCTTGTCCGGCATATTGCTCGCACACGTTTTCTTTAACTTGCCCTTTTCTGCTCAATTACTGGTTCAAGCTCTAGATCAAATCCCGTCAGATCAACGCCGTTTGGCGCAGCAACTCGGGATACGAGGATGGCATCAGTTTCGCTTGCTTGAATGGCCGTATTTACGCCAGCAATTGCCCCATGCCATTGGTCTGGTGTTTATGCTGTGCTTTACCAGCTTTGCCACAGTGATGGCACTCGGTGGTGGGCCTAGTGCCACTACCATTGAGCTGGCGATTTATCAGGCTATCCGTTTTGACTTTGATCTTCAAACGGGTGCCTTGCTTGCGCTATGGCAACTGCTGCTGTGCGGCTTTTTCCACATTGTGGTACAGCGCATGACCAAGCCCCTTTCACTGCAAGGCAAAGACAGCAACATTCTGCTCGCCAAACGCAGTGACACTCGCCTGGAACAGTGTTGGGACTACGTATGGATTGGTTTCGCAGCCCTACTGGTACTGCCACCGTTGGTGATGGTGGTGGTGAGCGGCATCAACCCAAGTGCGCTTTCGGTGCTAACACAAGCAGCGCTTTGGCAGGCCACCGCCAATTCACTTTCGTTGGCGTTTGGCAGTGCACTATGTGCCTTTATGTTGGGTGCAACCATTGTGCTAACCAGTCGATTTTGGCGCTTAACAGGGCATCCTAGACGCGCCGATGGCATCGAAATGACCGCATCTTTGATACTGGTGGTGCCAAGTGTCGTGTTAGGCACGGGGTTGTTTTTGATGCTGCGTGAACATATGGACGTATTCAGTTCACCGTATTGGCTAATACTCGCGGTGAACACTTTAATGGCGTTGCCCTATGTCGTGAAAATTCTCAGCCAGCCCGCTTATCAGTTGTCACAGCAATACCACGGATTGTGCAACTGTCTTGGCATCAAAGGCATCAACAGACTGCGACTGATTGAGTGGCGCGCACTCAGCACACCCATCGCGCGAGCCTTTGCTGTTAGCTTTGTTCTTTCTACGGGAGATTTAGGCGCGATTGCTTTAGTTGGTAGTCAGGGTTTTCAAACGCTCCCTCTCTATTTGTTCCATTTAATGGGTAGCTACCAAATGGATGCAGCTGCGGCGGCATCGCTTGTTTTGTTTGCATTAAGTCTTGGCAGTTATGCCCTTATCGAAACATTGATCACGAGGAAACGTCATGCTGAAAGTCAGTGAATTGTCGTATCACTATCAGGCACAAACGCTGTCTTTTTCGTTTACTTCTAAGCCGGGCTCTATCACGGCGATCCTCGGCCCTAGTGGCGCAGGAAAAAGTACGCTGTTATCACTGCTTTGTGGGCTATTGCCGCCAAGCGGCGGTAATGTGCTATTCGATGATAATGAGTTTACCCAAGCCCCTGCACATGAGCGCCCGCTTTCTATTTTGTTTCAGGAGCACAATCTTTTTGGCCACTTAACTGTGTTCGACAATATTGCGCTCGGTATTAGCCCGCGCTTAGCGCTCAGTGCTGACGACAAAAAATCCATTGGGCAAGCAGCAGAACAGGTTGGATTAGAAAGCTACCTTGAACGATTACCAGGGCAGCTTTCTGGTGGCCAGAAGCAACGAGTCGCACTCGCGCGATGCCTTGTGCGCAATCGCCCACTGCTATTACTCGATGAGCCCTTCTCTGCGCTTGACCCGTCATTGCGTAAGGACATGCTTCAGCAGGTAAAGCAACTCGCTCGCCAATTCAACACCACCATTTTGATGGTCACTCACCATCCTGAAGATGCCATGGCCATCGCTGATAACGTCTTGTTTATTGATGGTGGGAACGTGGTATATCACGCAGATATCTCAGAACTCAGCGCACCAAATGAAATCATAAAACAATATCTTTCATAAATTTAGCATTGAAGTACTGGCAGACATTGCGCATCAATCAACCGCATCTATACTTACTTTTAAGACAACGAACTCATAAGAGAGATGCGATTGTGACTGTTACCAGTATTGATGTGCTGGACTCGGTGGTCGATATTACGGCCCAAACGGAGTCCGACACCATTTCTGAAAGCCTCATCACGACAATTTTGCAATTAACCCCGGCAAATCAGGTTCTGGTGTTGGATTATAATCCTGAGACAAACCCAGAGTTCATGGTCGTTGCATGTTCAGACATCTTTCTCTATGAAGAGGAAAAAGATGCGATTGAACGAGTGCTTCATAATTGCGTGACCATTGGTGACAATGTGGTGGAATTTAGTTCCGCAGACAATCAGTCCCTGCTTGCTGTGCCTATCAAAGGCGAAAATGACGACATTAATGCGGTGGTTTTCTGTAAATGCGATCAACTCAAAGGCGATGAAGTTCAGCTGGTCGAGGGATTAGCAAAAATCTATGAAAACTATCAAAAAATTATTTCTGCCAGTGAACGAGACGGCCTAACAGGGCTTTACAATCGCAAGCTACTCACCACCAAAATTGATTTACTGCTTGACCGTTTTCTCATACAGGGTAACAGCATCACGGATGACCCTTCCCACCACCACTGGGTTTGCATTTTTGACATCGACCACTTCAAGAAGGTCAATGATGCACTGGGTCATGTGTTTGGCGATGAGGTTATCTTGTTAATCACCTCAATGATGAAAAAAGCGTTTGATGATGAGGATCTTCTGTTCCGCTATGGTGGCGATGAATTTGTTGTCATCATGCACCCTCAATCTCGTGAAGACATGGAGGTGACCATCCGTAGCTTTATCAAAACCGTCAACGAACGTGATTATGGTCAAGCAAAAGACGTCTCTATCTCAATGGGGGCGGCATCCATCAGCGATCAAGAACTCAATGCTATTACTGTGCTGGGTTTTGCTGACCAAGCTCTTTATAAAGCCAAACAAAATGGGCGCAACCAAGTCGCATTTTATGAAGATTTGATTGCCAGTGGCGAATTACAGTCTTTGGTACCTGAAGACGACGTAGAGCTGTTCTAGCAGCTATACCCGCTATAATGTAAGCCGCCACAAAGGCGGCTTTTGTTTTTGTGACGATATATACAAATTAACAATGACACATCCATTGACAAAAACATCACATATCAATTCCCTAAATGCAGAGGGTTGCGTATAATCAACGCCAGAAAATCTAGACAGGTTGGTTATTTCGAGTTCATTTATGCCCTGCATTCGTCAGTTCACAGTTACCGCACTCACATTCTTTCTCTCTTTGCTATCGCCTGTTTCATTTGCCGATACCAAGCAACTGATCGTCACTGGCTCATCAACTTGGCAACCTTTCTCATTCATTAATCGCGACGGACAACCTGATGGGATCATGGTCGACTATTGGCGTTTATATGCAAAAGCCAACGATGTTGACGTGCATTTTCAACTCTTGCCGTGGAGTGAGTCTCTGCAGTATGCAGCGAACAACGAAGGCGTCGTTCATGGTGGGTTAGGCTATACAGGCGATCGGGCGGACAATTTAGCCTTCTCTCGAGAGCTGCCGCTCAATCACTACAATGTGAACCTGTTCGTGCAAAAAGATTTGCCTTTCGAAGATTTTAACGCCCTTGGCTCAGCGAAAGTAGGGTCAGTCAAAGACAGCGCCAAACATGCCTTTCTTTTGTCACACCTTTCTGAAGAAAATATTACCTTGTACCCCACTTTTGGTTCATTAAATGAAGCGGCCTATCGAGGCGAGATTGATGTATTCATTGATGACCTGAGTACGGCGCTTTACGATATGCGCCATTCTGGGAATACTGGCCTGTTCACCTCTCGAAGCAAGCTCTACTCTTTTCCGCTCCATTTTGCAGTCGCTAAAGTTACACAAGATAACATTGCCCAAATTGAGCGCGGATTAAGTAAAATAGACGTGGCTGACATTGATGCCATTTATAACAAATGGATCCCAGCCAGTAGGCTCAATGCCACCTTACCTTGGCTGAACAAAACAGCACACTACATCATTCTTATCTCTTCCTTGGTGCTATTGATTGGTGGGCTAACGCTTTACCATCGCTTGTTGAAGTCTCGCACCAATGAGCTAAAAAATGCCGTTGAGGCACTGAAAGATTCGAATAATCGTCTTGAGAGTGCCGTTCAAAACGACGTACTGACAGGTGCAAAATCTCGACATCAATTTTTCACACAACTCGCAGACAAACGCTTTTCACCTTCACCGTTTGTGGTTGCGGTGCTGGATATTGATGGGCTGAAACACATCAATGAGAATCATGGTCAATATATTGGTGATATGGCACTGAAACACCTTGCGACTCAGCTACGTCTTCAGCTTTCAAATCAAACCATGTTTGCACGCCTTGGCGGCGGAGAATTTGCGATATTATTTGATTTGAGTGACAACAGTCAGGCGATGCGAAAAATTAATCAGATACAAAAAGCCCTACAACTAAGTTCACTCTATTTTGACCAACAAGTGGTGCCGGTGAAATTCAGCGCTGGGATTGGCTGTTACCCTTATGATGGTGAGCATGGCGAAGCACTGGTGCGTATCGCATCTAAGCGTATGCGGGCAAACAAACCCAACTATGGCAATTTTAGTGCTAATGACCATGAACCAGAAAGCATGGCAGAGCGTCATTGGGCTTAATCGCAATAACGCAAAAAATCACGACTACACTGTCGCGAAATTGGTAACCAAAACAACAAAGGCTGCCCTCGGGCAGCCTTTTCGTTATCTCGTTGCTCTATCAACTGTCTAATCGTGATTATCCATCAAGTTGCTATAAGTTCTCTTCAGCAAACTCGGCCAGACGGCTTCGCACCACGCCATTCAAGTAGACGCTCGCACTGCCTTCAAAGTTCTTAAATCGCTCTACGATATAGGTCAACCCTGATGTCACAGGGGTTAGATAAGGACTGTCAATCTGCGCTAGGTTACCTGAGCAGACAATTTTTGTGCCTTCTCCACAGCGGGTGATAATGGTTTTAAGCTGTGATGCGGTGAGGTTTTGGCACTCATCCAGAATCACAAAGGCGTTCTGTATTGAGCGACCGCGCATAAAGTTAACCGATTTAAACTGGATGTTGGCTTTATCCATGATGTAACGCATGGAGCCATCGGTGCACTCATCGTTTTTGTGCAGCGCTTCCAGAGTATCGGTGACCGCACCAAGCCAAGGGAGCATTTTCTCTTCCTCGGTTCCGGGTAGAAAACCAATAGACTCAGCAATTTCTGGCGTATTTCGGGTGACAATAATCTTGTCATACATCCCTTTTTCCACCACCTGCTCAAGCGCAGCGGCCATGGCGAGAATGGTTTTACCACAACCTGCAGGCCCAGTGAGTATCACCAGATCGATGCTCGGGTCGAGCAAGGCATCTACAGCCATGCCTTGATAAATATTTTTCGGGCGAACCCCCCATGCTTCGCGATGCATTAAACGTTCACGACTGATGTCTTTGAGTTGGAGTTCGTTGTCATTCAACCCAACAACTCGCCCAGCAAAGTCATCACTTTCATCAAGGACATATTGGTTCATGTAGGTGTTGTCGACCATTTCACGCGGCACAGTATGCAGCGTGGTTCTGCCTCTATTTTGCGTATCACACTGCCCTACTCGGTCCCAGAAACTGCCTTCGAAAACCTGAAAGCCCTTAGTAAGCAGGCTAACATCGTCGATTAACTGGTCGGTACGGTAATCTTCAACATACAGCACCCCAGCACCTTTGGCGCGAAGTCGCATGTTGATGTCTTTGGTGACCAAGACCACCTTGCGGGGCGTACGTTTGGCTTGCAGAAATAAGACGGCGTTAAGGATCCGGTTGTCACCGGCTTTATCCGCAAAGGCTTGTACTGTTTCCTTGATTTCAAAGTCGACCAAGATTGAAACCGTACCTGTTGCACCTTCATTACCGACCACTATCCCTTCTGAGATTTGATCCGGCGTTGCGTCTTTAAATATACCTTCAAGGGCCCGAATCGCTACCCGTGCATCACGGGACACATCCCGCTTACTGTCTTTGATTCGGTCAAGTTCTTCGAGGACGGTCATAGGAATGACCACATCATGTTCTTGAAATGAATAGATGGCGAATGGTTCATGAAGCAGGATATTAGTATCCAGCACAAAGAATTTGCGTTCGGCATCGCCCATAGACACCTCCTTGGTAACATAGGCAAGTGAGACAACCCACATATTCCCCAATGACGATGACTTCGTTTAGAAAGACACTCGCATCGGGGTATATTCTTAATCGTAAGACAAATTCAAATCCTTACACGTCGATTACTCCACATTTTCACGAATTTGTTGCCTATTTGTTACACACGCCAAATTTCCTACATTGACCGTGACCATGCTCACAACTTCAAGTACCATAAGCAGCCATTTTCTCGGTGCTCATCATGGCCTACACTGTAGTTCTCGAAAAAGCACGCTCCAATTTGTGTCAGCTTTAACCAGAGGTTTCTTCACTTATGCCCTACGCCCTCGGACAACGTTGGATCAGCGATACTGAAAGTGACCTAGGTCTTGGTACTGTGGTTGCTATCGACGCACGTACCGTTACCCTAATGTTCCCCGCCAGCGAAGAAAATCGTTTATACGCCCGCAGCGATGCGCCTATCACCCGTGTAATGTTCAATGTGGGTGACAGCATTGAAAGCCACGAAGGCTGGTTTTTACAAGTCGAACGCGTTGACGAAGAAAAGGGTGTACTGACCTACACAGGACAGCGCTCGGATACCGGTGAAGACGACGTCCAGCTTCGTGAGATTTTACTGAGTCACCACATTCGCTTTAACAAACCACAAGACAAACTGTTCGCTGGTCAAATAGACCGGATGGATCGCTTTGCGCTTCGCTATCGCGCACTGAAAAACCAATATGAACAACATAAAAGTCCAATGCGTGGCCTGTGTGGCATGCGTGCTGGCCTGATCCCGCACCAGTTGTTCATCGCTCACGAAGTGGGTCAGCGCCACGCGCCACGCGTTTTGTTAGCCGATGAAGTCGGCCTGGGTAAAACCATTGAAGCGGGTATGATTATCCACCAGCAAGTGCTGTCTGGTCGCGCATCTCGCGTATTAATCGTGGTACCTGAAACGCTTCAACACCAATGGCTGGTAGAAATGCTTCGCCGTTTCAATCTTCATTTTTCTGTTTTCGATGAAGAACGCTGTGTGGAAGCCTTCGCTGATTCCGATAACCCGTTCGATACCGCGCAACTGGTGCTTTGCTCGCTGGATTTCCTTCGTAAAAGCCGCAAGCGTGCTGAACAGGCAGCGGAAGGCGAATGGGATTTAATGGTCGTGGATGAAGCGCACCACCTTGAGTGGAGTGAAGATAAACCAAGCCGTGAATATCAGGTGGTTGAAGCGATTGCAGAAAACACGCCGGGCGTACTGCTTCTGACCGCAACCCCAGAGCAACTAGGCCATGAAAGCCATTTCGCTCGCTTGCGCCTGCTGGATCCTGATCGCTTCTATGATTACCAAGCGTTTGTTAAAGAAGAACAACAATACGCGCCAGTCGCGGATGCTGTCAGCCAGTTGCTGTCTAACGAAACGCTAAGCAACGAAGCGAAAAACAGCATCACGGAGCTATTGTCCGAACAAGATGTTGAACCGATACTGCGTATTGTCGAAGCCAATGATGTGGATGACATTCAACGTCGTGATGCACGTAACGAGCTGATTGATAATCTGATGGATCGCCACGGGACTGGTCGTGTTTTGTTCCGGAATACCCGAGCTGCTATCCAAGGCTTCCCTCAGCGCCACCTAAACCTTTATCCATTAGCGTTACCATCACAGTATCAAACGTCCATGCGCGTGGCTGGCATCATGAGTAGTGCCAGTCAAAGCCTTGAGCAAAAAGCGATTCAGTGGTTATACCCTGAAGATATCTACCAGCAGTTTGAAGGCGAAAACGCCACCTGGTGGGGCTTTGACCCGCGCATTGATTGGCTGCTGGATTTATTAAAATCTAACCGCCAAGAAAAAGTGCTGGTGATCTGTTCGCGCGCGCAAACTGCGCTGTCATTAGAACAAGCACTGCGTGAGCGCGAAGGTATTCGTGGCACCGTATTCCACGAAGGCATGTCGATTCTTGAGCGTGACAAGGCGGCAGCTTATTTCGCCCAAGATGAAGCTGGCGCGCAGGTGCTTATCTGTTCTGAAATTGGCTCAGAAGGTCGTAACTTCCAGTTTGCAAACCAACTGGTGATGTTCGATTTGCCCATGAACCCAGACTTGCTTGAGCAGCGTATTGGTCGCTTGGATCGTATCGGTCAACAACGCGATATTGAAATCCATGTTCCTTTCATGATCGGCACCTCACAAGCATTGCTGGCGCGCTGGTACAACGAAGGCCTTAATGCCTTTGAAGAGACCTGCCCAACCGGTCGTGCCGTGTTTGAGCACGTTCAAGATGACCTGCTTCAGCTTCTGGCAAAAGGCAGCATTGATGAGTCTCTCGATGCACTGGTCGAAACCAGTGCCGAGATGCATTATCGCTTGAAAGGTGAAATGGAAAAAGGCCGCGACCGTCTGCTGGAAATGCACTCTAACGGTGGTGAGCAAGCCAAAGCGTTGGCAGAAAAAATTGCCTCACTTGATGGCGACACCAATCTAGTGACATTCGCATTGGGTCTATTTGATACGGTTGGCCTGAACCAAGACGACAAAGGCGAAAACGCCATTGTGGTAACGCCATCAGAGCACATGCTGGTATCAAGCTATCCGGGACTACCCGAAGAAGGCTGCACGATAACGTTTGATCGCGAAACGGCACTCTCACGTGAAGACATGCGCTTTATCAGTTGGGAACACCCAATGATCCAAGGCGGCATCGACTTGCTGTTGTCAGAAGAGGTGGGTTCTACGGCGGTTTCGCTACTGAAAAACAAAGCCTTGCCTGTTGGCACTTTGTTTCTTGAACTGCTGTATGTTGCCGACGCGCAAGCGCCGAAAAATTCAGGCATTCATCAGTTCCTTCCGGCTGCACCAATTCGCGTGCTTCTGGACGCCAAAGGCAATGACTTAGCTGCCCAAGTGGAATTTGAAGGCTTCAACCGTCAATTAAGCCCAGTCAACCGCCACCTCGGCAGCAAGCTGGTCTCTTCGGTTCAAACGCAGATCCATGGCTTGATTGAAATGGGAACCCCGATTGCACAAACTCATCTAGTATCGGTAAAAGAAAGTGCCGAAGCTGAGATGACCACTAAGTTGCGCTCGGAATTGGATCGTTTGCAGGCGTTAAAAGCGGTGAACCCGAACATTCGTGACGACGAGTTGGAAAGCTTGGAAACACAAATGGCGGCTCTGCGCACCTACATCAGCCAAGCACAAGTTCGTCTTGATGCGTTACGTGTGATTGTGGTTAGCCACCAGTAACCCGTTACCGGTCAACATTTGCTAAACACCCAATCAAGGCACTGCTTCGGCGGTGCCTTTGTTTTTCACTCTCTTCTTTTTCAAGCCTGTCGTGCTACACTTCCGGCCGTTTAATTTTCGAGCGAACTCATGAGCGACTTTATCTACAACCCACCAAAGGAGCCTTGGCTGGACGTTATTTATCAGGACGATGACATTATCGCCCTGAATAAACCCAGCGGACTCTTGACCAATCCGGGCCGCGATCCGGCGCACTACGACAGCGCTTGGTCACGCATCAAACAAGAGTATCCGAAGGCAGAATTGGTGCATCGCCTTGATATGTCGACCTCTGGCTTAATTGTGTTCGCGATGCACAAAGATGCCGAACGCCACTTGAAAGCGCAATTTCGCGAGCGCGTGACTCACAAGCTTTATTACGCGCGGGTTTGGGGAAGTGTTGAGCTTGATGAAGGTCGCGTGGATTTACCGCTAATTTGTGACTGGCCGAATCGTCCGAAACAAATGGTGTGCTTCGAAACTGGCAAGCCCTCCGTCACGGACTATGAAGTGATCAAGCGCGAGAAGAAAACGACCTTAATGCGCCTGTTGCCCATCACGGGGCGATCTCATCAACTTCGCGTACACATGTTGGCGCTCGAGCACCCGATTGTTGGTGATGAATTCTATGCGTATCCGCAAGCGTATAAGTATTCACCTCGTCTTCAACTGCATGCTGGCGAGTTATGTTTTCTTCACCCTGGCACAGGTGAACCCATGCATTTGTCGGCACCCTGTGATTTCTACGCCAATGCCCCTACTGATACATTGGTCAAACGTGGCATTAAAGCCGATGCAAGTTTATTGAAATAGCGCAGTCAACGTTTTACAGTGGCGGAAAAAGGAAGTCCGCCATGGAAAAGATAGTCTTTCTCGACAGCGCCACCATCCCTGCTCACATTCGCATACCTGCGCCTTCATTTCCCCATCACTGGGAAAGCTTCGAAACCACCTTACCGGAACAAGTGCTTGAGCGTCTCGCAGATGCCACTATTGTCATCGCTAACAAAGTGATGTTAAACGCAGAGACGCTTTCTACGCTGCCATCCCTCAAGCTCATTGCGGTATCAGCGACAGGCTACAACAATGTCGATGTCGACTGGTGCCACGCTAATGGCTTGCCTGTGTGCAATATCCGCGGCTACGCCACTCGCTCCGTGCCCGAGCATGTGATGGCGCTGGCATTTGCACTGCGCCGCAATCTCAATGCTTATCATAGCGACATCGAAAACGGTGTGTGGAAAGAGAAAAACCAATTTTGCTTCTTCACGCACCCCATCGGCGACATTGCTGACGCCACCCTTGGCATTATTGGATCGGGTAACCTTGGAGAGGGCGTCGCGACACTCGCAAAAGCGGTGGGCATGACGGTAATACGTTCAGAGAGAAAAGGCGCTGCGCACACCCGAGAAGGCTACGTGCCATTTGAAACCATGCTCGCGCAAGCCGATGTTGTGACGCTTCACTGCCCACTTAACGAAAACACGACAAATTTGATGAGCACCAGCGAGTTCGCTCAGATGAAGTCGTCAGCAATCTTAATTAACGCGGGTCGTGGCGGCTTAGTTGATGAGCAGGCGCTCGTTGAGGCACTGAAGAAAGGTGTGATTGCGGGTGCGGGTGTCGATGTGTTCACGCAAGAGCCAGCAACCATGTCGAACCCGTTACTGGCTCATGCGGGTATGCCGAATCTTATTCTCACGCCACACGTTGCATGGGGATCAGATTCCAGCATTCAGGCCCTGGCAAACCAATTAACAGAGAACATGGACGCCTTTATCAAAGGCGCCCCTAAGAACCTGGTTTAGATAAGCCACCGGCAAGTTTAGAAAAGGGCTACTTGAAGCCCTTTTCTTTCTTAATTAAATCGTAAGCACCTTGAATTTCTTGTGCTTTTTGCTTGGCGATTTCCATCATTTCCGGAGGTAAGCCTTTCGCGGCTAACTTATCTGGATGGTGCTCGTTCATCAACTTGCGGTGCGCACGCTTAATGGTTTGCCCATCGGCATCCTCGTCAACACCCAAGATTTGATACGCCCCTTTTAGACGCTGACCCGTATCCGGCTGCCATTGCTGATGATGCCCGCCACCACCTTGACCTTGCTGTTGATAGAAATGGAACGCGGCTTCTTGCATAGCAAGGCGCTGTTCAAGCTGCTGGCGTGAAAAACCCAGCATATCAGCAATGGTATACAGTACCTGACGTTCGCTTGGCTGCACGGTGCCATCGGCATACGCGGCTTGGATCTGCACTTCCAAGAAGAATTGCAGCAAGTCAAAACGACCACCGGTGGTTCGCCTCACATCTTGCAGTACCTCTTCAAGCGGGAAGTTGCTTTCTTTGCCTTCACGAAATGCATCTTGAGCATGGCGGCGTGCTTCGCCTTGCAGCCCCATTCGATCCATCAAGACCGACGCTAAACGGATTTCATTTTGCGTGACTTGCCCTTTAGCCTTTGCCACGTGTCCCATCACCGAAAAGGTGGCATGAAAATAGGCCTGCTGACGCACTTGTTGATCCGCACCTCGAAATCCACCACCAAAGGCGGTATTTCGTCTCGCTTTATCGAACTTATACCCTAAAAATAGACCTAACAGTAATCCGAATGGACCACCAAGCAGGTAGCCAAAGAATGCCCCTAGAACTTTTCCCCAAACTGCCATGTTTATTTCTCTTTTTGATTAATCTATTTCGTTTGCAATAACGCATCTTTAACACATACCCAAGCTACCTTCAAAAACATGATTACAGAGGTAGTTTGGGTATATGAGTAATTTGCATTATCATAACCCACATTTTACAGCACAAATTTGCTAGAGTGCCGCGCGACAGTATACCAGCGCTGTATGCCAACAACAGGATTGAGTTTTAATGTCACTGACTGCCAAAAGTTTTTTATCCTCCATGATTTGGCTCGCGCTACATGGTCAGGCTGTGGCGGAGCAGGCAAATATCGACCAAGGCAGCACAAAACCCTTGGTGATCCCCAAAGAAACCTG
Source organism: Enterovibrio norvegicus FF-33 (assembly GCF_000286835.2). Classification (GTDB taxonomy): domain Bacteria; phylum Pseudomonadota; class Gammaproteobacteria; order Enterobacterales; family Vibrionaceae; genus Enterovibrio; species Enterovibrio norvegicus_A. Next base: position 116,141 of record NZ_AJYD02000003.1, read on the forward strand.
CCTCGCACCAGAGTATCGCTGTCTCGCCAAAAATGAGAAAGCTGACGACATTAACAATCTTCCGGTCACTATCGTTGCAGACCACGCCGAAGCAAAAGCGAACGAGAAAGCTATCTATCGTGGCGATGTGATCGTCACACAAGGTAACCGAACCGTGAAGTCGGATACCGCGACCCTGCGTCAGCCAGAAAATATCGTGACCGCACAAGGAAACGTGTATTTCCATGATGGTGAAATTTCAGTCAAAGGCAAAACACTGCAGAGTAATCTCGACAACGAAGACACCACGTTAACCGACGCAGAATACAAAATGATGTGTACACCGGGCCGTGGTCAAGCAAAACGGGTGTTTAAGAATGGCACCACGTTTTATGAGCTCGATGACGGCACATACACGACGTGTCCGGATGAAGATAACAGCTGGCGTTTCAGCGCGGGAAAAATTGAAAAAGAAGACGCAGATATTTTCGCGGACCTCTACCATGCCCGATTTGAAGTGCTCGATACGCCTATATTCTACCTTCCGTACCTTCGCGTCCCCGTTGAAGATGGCCGCCTGACGGGCTTTCTCTATCCGTCCGTGAGTTGGAATGACAATGACGGCTTTGAGCTGGAAACGCCATTTTATTGGAATATCCACCCTCAAGCTGACATGTTGATCACACCAAAATATATGTCCAACCGTGGTCTATTTATGACCATGGAGCCGCGTTACCTCACCGAGGCTGGCAGTGGCAGCATGGTGTTTGAATACATGGGGACCGATGAGCTTTACCCCGAGTATGACAAAAGTTGGGGGGCCAACTGGCGCCATTCTGGTATTCAAAATCACTGGAAATATGATATTGATTACAGCAAGGTCAGCGATATTGGCTATTTCGGGCGCCATACTGACTCACGTGTCGGTAGCCGTGAAGACAATACCTTGCTGCAAACGGGTGATGTGTCTTATCGCGATCTCAACTGGGACAGCACGCTCAGTGTACGTAGCTTCCAATCACTGAGTCCGAACACTTCAGTGTATAAATTGCTGCCGCAGTTGGCGATGAATTACTATCGCCCTGAACTCGCGTACGGAATGGATTTTTCACTGCCATCGCAGATCAGCAAGTTTGCTACCGATAACGACACAAAACCCGATGCACTGCGCGTTAACCTAGAACCCACCATCACTCTGCCTTACAACCTGCCATGGCTCAGCGCTTCGGCCGAAGGCAAGGTCTATTACACCTACTACGACCAGTCTAATGTCAAAGGCGTGACGGGCTACAACGGTGAAACATTGGAAGAAAGCGTCTCTCGCGTTGTTCCTATGGCAAAGCTGCATGCAACAATGACTTTAGAGCGTGATGGCTCATTCTGGGACAGTAATTACACCCAGACCTTAGAACCGCAAGTTCAGTACCTGTATATCAAAGACGTCGATCAAAGCGGTATATACAACCCAGTCAACTATGCTGGCGGTGGCTATGATACCGCCCGCCTACAAACCGACTACTACGGCTTATTCCGTGCTAACCAATTCAGCAGCGTCGATTACATTAACCCTGCGAACCAATTTACCCTTGGTGCAGCATCACGCTTTTTTGATGATGCCTACAAGGAACGTTTTAACATCGCATTTGGCCAAATTTACTATTTGGATCGCCAGCGAGATGAATCAGACACGCCAATCAACTACTCAGCATGGGCGGTTGAAAGTGAATTGAACCTGAGTGACAAACTGTTTGTGCGCGGTTCAGTGGAATATGACAGCAACTTGAGCAACCTGCAGTTTGGTAACGCCACACTGGAATACCGCGATGGTAGCTTCTTCGCACAAACCAGTTACCGTTATGTCTCAAAGGACTATATCTCCAGTACCATAGGTGCTGACAACCTAGATCGAATCACCGAAGATGGCATTTCTCAGTTAGGTTTGGTGACGGGCTTTCCCATCACCGACAACGTGAACTTCCAAGGACAGTATTTCCACGATCTAACCCAAGATTTAATGCTGGAAAACCAACTTAGCATCACCTACACCTCGGCTTGCTGGGTGATAGGATTGAACTACAACGAATACCTATTAGCCAGAAGCAACATCAATAACCCTGCAGTCTATGACAACAGTATTTCTTTGTCCTTCAGCTTATTGGGACTTGGCACTAACGCAGGCTTTGGCTACAGCACAGGCAGTGGCAACGCATTGGGATACCGCAGCCCATTTGGCCTGAAGAATTAATAGTGAGATTTTGGAACAGCTAATGAATAAATGGACGAAAGCTTTACTGGCCGCAACAATCTCAGCCAGTTCGTTGTCAGTCTCTGCCTCACCGGCAGAGCTAGATCGCGTGATCACTGTCGTGAATGAAGGCGTGATCTTATCAAGTGATATTGAGGCATTGAAGAAAACGGTAGCGCTTAACGCGAACGCAGAATCACTGCCACCCGCCGATATCTTAGAACGGCAGATCCTTGATCAACTGATCTTAGAAGAATTACAGCTTCAAGAAGCCAACCGCCTAGGTATCCGCATTGATGATACTCGCCTAGAGCAAGCTATCGACGCGATTGCGGACGAAAAGAAAACATCAGTGGCAAAGTTAAGAGAGTCTCTTAAACGCAGTGGCATTTCTTGGTCAGAGTATCGTGACCAAATCCGCCGTGAAATGACCATTAGCGAAGCGCGCAATGCGCAGGTTCGTCGTCGTATCAATATTTTGCCACAGGAAGTGGATTCACTTGCTTCACAACTTAATGCTAAAAATTTAGAAAAAGTCGAATATCGAATCAGCCATATTCAGCTGCGCTTAGACGAGGATGCTGAAAAAGCGGAGAGAGATGCCGTTGCGTCTAATGCTGAAGCACTGACAAAGCAACTGCAGCAAGGCAAAGACTTTGCCAGCTTAGCATTGGCCAATTCCAAAGGACCCAAAGCGCTAGATGGTGGGGATTGGGGCTGGTTACGCCTTGAAGAGATGCCAACGATTTTCGCTGACCAGATCGGCAACAATGGCAAGGGTTCCGTTCTTGGTCCTTTCCGCAGCGGCGTGGGATATCACATTCTGAAAATCACCGACGTGAAAGGGCTCGAATCTATCGCCGTCACGGAAGTGAAAGCACGACACATTCTGATCAAAACTTCGATCGTTCTTAGCGATGAAGGTGCACAGCGCCAACTGCAGCTGATGGTCAAGCAAATCGAGAATGGTGATAAAACCTTTGATGATTTAGCGAAACAATACAGCGCAGACCCTGGTTCAGCGGTAAAAGGTGGCGATCTCGGTTGGCAGACCACTGAAATTTACGTGCCTGAATTTAAAGATAAAGTTGATGCACTCACAAAAGGGGATATCAGCGAGCCGTTTAAAACTGTGCACGGCTGGCACATTGTTGAAGTCCTTGATCGTCGTCAGGCAGATCGTACCGACGCCGCCATGCAAAACCGTGCCTACCGTATGCTGATGAATCGTAAGTTCAACGAAGAAGCTCAGGCTTGGTTGCAAGAGCTTCGCGCGGGCGCTTACGTGGAACAAATTGGTGATGCGGATGAAAGCTAATCCTCAACGTATCGCTATCACACCGGGTGAACCTGCTGGCATTGGCCCAGACTTAGTGCTGTCGCTTGCGCATGACCATTGGGATCACCAACTGGTGATTTGTGGCAACAAAACCATGCTGGCAGAGCGCGCTAACGTACTTGGTATCGATGTGGAATTTGAAGACTACGATGCCTCTCAACCAGCGAAAGCGCACAAGCCTGGCGTGTTAGTGGTGTGTGACGAACCTCTTGATGCAGACGTCATTCCCGGTCAACTAAATGAAGCCAACGGCCGCTACGTACTCAATACGCTAACGCGCGCAGCCGAAGGTAATATGCAAGGCGAATTTGCCGCTGTCGTCACGGGACCCGTTCACAAAGGCGTGATCAATCGTTCTGGCGTGTCTTTTAGTGGCCACACTGAATATTTCCAACATCACGCCAATGTACCGCAAGTGGTCATGATGTTGGCGACTGAAGGGCTGCGCGTGGCACTGGTGACCACTCACATCCCTTTGGCCTATGTATCAAAAGCGATTACGGAAGAGCGTCTGTTTCAAGTCATTGACATTCTAAATGACGATCTCAAAACCAAGTTTGGTATTGCCGAGCCAAAGATTTACGTCTGTGGCCTCAATCCTCATGCAGGTGAAGACGGCTGCCTTGGCCGAGAAGAAATCGAAGTCATTGAGCCAGCGCTCGACAAATTGCGTGAACAAGGCATGAATCTGATTGGACCGTTACCCGCAGACACCCTCTTTCAAGACAAATACCTGAAAGACGCCGATGCCGTGCTAGCGATGTATCACGATCAGGGCTTGCCTGTGTTAAAATTCAAAGGATTTGGAAAGTCGGTCAACATCACCCTTGGCCTACCTTTCATCCGAACTTCTGTAGATCATGGTACCGCATTGGATTTAGCGGGTACCGGTACGGCGGATACTGGAAGCCTGCGGACAGCGCTCTCCCACGCCCTCGAATTAGTAGATAAGAAAGCATGAGCGATAAAGTCCACCTAGGCCACCGTGCCCGTAAGCGTTTTGGTCAAAACTTCTTGAACGACCCGTACATCATTGACGGCATTGTGTCTGCCATTAACCCATTACCAGGCGAAAACTTGGTTGAGATTGGTCCTGGCCTTGGCGCACTGACTGAGCCAGTTGCACGTGAAATCGACAAAATGAGCGTGGTTGAGCTTGACCGCGATCTGGCAGAGCGTCTTCGTAACCATCCTGAGTTGTCAAAAAAACTGACAATTTATCAAGGTGATGCGATGAAGTTCGATTTTGCAGCTTTGTCGTCTCCAGAAAATCCTCTAAGGATTTTCGGTAATTTGCCATACAACGTGTCTACCCCACTGATGTTCCACCTGTTTACCTTTACAGGCGCAGTGAAAGACATGCACTTTATGCTGCAAAAAGAAGTGGTTAACCGTTTAGCGGCTGGCCCAAACAGCAAAGCGTATGGCCGTTTGACCGTCATGGCACAATACTACTGTAAGGTTGTTCCTGTGCTAGAAGTGCCACCAACGGCCTTCACGCCTGCACCTAAAGTCGATTCAGCCGTTGTGCGCCTTATCCCGCACAAAGAATTACCGCACCCAGCGACCAGCTTGAAGTGGCTAGAGCGCGTGTGCCGAGAAGGTTTCAACCAACGTCGTAAGACCGTGCGTAACTGCTTTAAAGCGCTGGTTGAAGTGGAGACACTTGAGCTTCTTGGTATTAACCCTACGTGTCGTCCAGAGAGTTTAACATTGGGACAATTTGTCGCACTGGCGAACTGGCTGGATGCAAACCACCAACAGCAATAAAAATAACAAGGAAGCGCGACAGGGATGGTTAATCACAAATTTATGGTTCGGGTTGTCACTCACTTTGTTGAAGAGCAATCCGACCCAGATAACAAACGTTATGTGTTCTCTTACACCATCACCATTGAAAACAATGGTGATCACGACGCACAACTCCTTCGTAGAAAATGGTTAGTGACCGATGCGAATGGCAAAAAATTAGTGATTGAAGGTGATGGGGTTGTGGGTGAGCAACCGCTCATCGAAGCTGGCGAACAATACACCTACACCAGTGGCACCGTGATCGAAACACCCGTCGGGGCGATGCAAGGTTTTTACTCCATGGTCGATATGGATGACAAAGAGTTTGATATCGAAGTCATGCCATTTCGCCTCGCCTTACCCAATATCCTTCACTAGTTTTCGGGAGCTTTTGTGGCCACTTACCTTGTCGGCGACATTCAAGGTTGCTTTGACGATCTGAAAACACTGCTAGACACTGTCAGCTTCGATGAAAACCATGATCATCTGTATCTTGCAGGGGATCTGGTTGCACGGGGTCCTGATTCTCTGTCTGTACTGCGTTTTATAAAGTCTCTCGGTGCGCACGGGCACGCGGTATTGGGCAATCACGACCTTCATTTACTGGCGGTAGCGGAAGGGTTTAAAAAGCCCAAAGCCAAGGATAAAACCCAGGCAATCCTCTATGCTCCCGATCGTGCCGAACTCTTGTCTTGGCTTCGACAACAACCCCTGCTAATTCATTGTGATTCGAGCAATGACAATGCTCCTGGCTTTGTCATGACTCACGCCGGCATTCCTCCCGATTGGGATCTTGATAGCGCAAAGCGTCATGCCAATGCCGTAGAAAGCATCTTGCGAAGCGACCGCTATTCTTGGCTACTCGAAAACATGTATGCCAACGAACCCGCTAAGTGGTCAGAAAAATTAGAAGGGATCGAGCGTTTCTGTTACACCATCAATGCGTTGACTCGTATGCGTTTTTGCAAACCTGATGGCAGCTTAGATATGGCCTGCAAACTACCACCTGAGGAAGTGACCGATGGCCATTTAGTACCTTGGTTTGAGGTCAAAAAACGCCAGCCCATTGAAGAAACATTGGTTTTTGGTCACTGGGCGGCATTAGGTGGCGTCGTTAATCACCAATTAATGGGACTCGACACAGGTTGTGTTTGGGGAGGAGCATTGACCATGGTGCGTTGGGAAGATAGACAAATATTTAGCCTTCCTTGCCCTGTTCATGCCCATTAGCGATCGAGTACGACAAACTCCATGTTATAGCGGTTTTTGTCATCGGCCATATATGTCTCTGAATGATTGGTTTGCCAGCCATTTCCCCAATCAGGAAAACACGTATCACCGTCAATATCGGCATCAATAAAGGTCAAGTACAAGCGATCGGCGAGCGGTAAACATGCCGTATAAATAGCACCACCACCAATAATAACCGCCTCATCTACGCCATCTACCAGCGCAAACGCTTGGTCAATACTAGACACCGCTTCCACACCTTCTGCTGACCATGTGCTATTTCGGCTGATCACTATGTTGCGCCTTCCCGGCAAAGGGCGACCGATAGACTCATAGGTTTTTCGCCCCATAATCACGGGCTTCCCCAAGGTATTTCGCTTAAACCAGCCAAAATCCGCAGGGAGATGCCACGGCATCGTATTGTCCTTGCCTATCACCCTTCCTTTTGCCATGGCGGCAATCATACTGACTTTCATGCTGTATTGATCCTGTCTAATGAACGCAGCAACATGCTACACCACGGACTTACGACGGTAAAATAACAATCCTGGCATTGCCAATCCAATTGCCAGTGCTGCGATAATGAAAAGGGATTTAATCGCGTTGTTCATCATGGTTGCCCAAAGAGCTTCGCTATAACCTAAGCTGTTTATTTCCACCAAGGCAATCATCGCCTTAAACGCGAACACCCCCGGAACCATGGGAATAATTGCGGCTACCGTGAATACCTTAGGGTGCGCCAGTAAGCGCTGAGACCAATACACCCCAACCATACCAACCAAAGTGGCCGCTCCCAGCGTCGCCCATTCAATTGGCACGCCAAAGTGCATCAATAGAAAACGGCTTCCATGACCTAAAGCGCCACACATCGCGCAATACTTCAATGCCTTGACGGGCACATTGAACACCAATGCAAAACCAACGGCAGGGATAGCGGCAAACAACATGTCATGGAGTAGAGCCAGCAAGAGGTTCATAACCACCCCCATACGCCAGTCATATTCATCGCACCAACAATACCAAGGCTAGTGGCAAGTGTTAGCAAACTTGCAAATACCCAGCGTGCAATACCCATGTTGACGTAACCTTTGACCATGTCTGACACCGCATTGATAAGTGGAAATCCGGGTACCAGCATCAGCACAGAAGAAGCCATTGCAAGATAGGGCTGATTACCTATCTGCTGCATTGCACCTAGGCTGGAAATCAATGTCGTTACGAATGCGGTGATACCAAAATTAAGCAGAGGGTTGAACTGACGGTGCCCAATTTCCTGTCGAACCAGCATGCCAACAAAAGAGGCGAGAAAAGTGATGATAAACACCGCGATGTCCCCGCCGGAAAGACGACTAAAACTGGCACAGGAAAGCCCAACCATCACAGCAACTAACCAGCGGTTATAGCGCTCGGGAGACAGCCTTGCTAAGCGCTTATTCACACCATCTCTTTCGATCAGGCCTTTTTCTGCCATGATCAGAATTCGTTGGATCTCGGTAATTATCCGCATATTGATCCCACGATCCGGGCAACGCCTGGCCGTAGTGATGCAATGTTGATGGGTGATCGTCGTGATCACCATTGAACTCGCCGATAGCGATATTTCAACACTGTCCAGACCCAGCGCTTCGCCAAGTCGACAGCATATATCACTCACCAACTTACTTTCAGCACCATGCTGCAACAACATTTGTCCTGCGTGGCTCACTAACCGTGAAATCTCTCGCTGAACGGGTTCGCTCATTTCTGGCACGTCGTGCACCTTTATCACTCCCACTCTTCCTTGATAGGGCTAAGTTTGTACGCTAATTAAACATGTTTTACTTTGATTTGGATGAAAAAAAACCGCCTCTATAAGGCGGTTTTCTCTATGACCGATAATTATGGACGGTAAATGATTTCGACGTCGTAGTCGTCCTCGTTCCAGTCGTCCCAATCATCCTCATCATCATCGTCGTCATCCGCGCTTTCTTGCTGCTTCTTAAGCTGCTGCTCGTGGTAATCATCCCACTTGAATTCAACTTTACTTTCTTCTGCAACTTCCTGAGTCAACTCAGCAGGCAGAGTCTGGATGAATTCCATCAAATCAAACGTCAGTTGTTGAGTGTTGCCTTTATTTATCGCAGAAATCGCGTAATACGGTTCATCCCAACCAAGCGCTTCTAAAACGCGCTCAATCTGAGCTTCAGCTTCTTCTTCCGAGATCAGATCCATCTTATTGAAGACGATCCAACGCGGCTTATCCGCCAGCTTTTCGCTGTAGCGCTGAAGCTCTTCAATGATAGTAAAGGCGTTATCGACAGGATCCGAGCCATCAACAGGCATCAAATCAATCATGTGCAGTAGAACACGGCAACGCTCTAGGTGCTTCAAGAAGCGAATACCAAGACCCGCGCCTTCCGCAGCACCTTCGATCAAACCTGGGATATCGGCAACAACAAAGCTCTTATCCTGCGCGACACGCACAACACCAAGACTTGGAACCAAAGTAGTAAACGGGTAATCCGCCACTTTTGGTTTTGCTGCGGATACCGCACGAATAAAGGTCGATTTACCTGCGTTAGGCAAGCCAAGCATACCAACATCAGCCAGCAACAAGAGTTCTAGGCGTAGGTGACGTAATTCACCTTTAGTGCCCATACTCTTCTGGCGAGGTGCGCGGTTTACTGACGACTTGAATCGAGTATTACCCAATCCATGCCAGCCACCTTTCGCAACCATGATCTTCATTTCATGCTGGGTGAGATCGGCAATGATTTCGCCAGTATCTTCATCAACCGCACGTGTACCCACTGGTACTTTCAATATCAGATCATCACCGCGCTTGCCGGTACAGTTACCCGCACGACCATTTTCACCACGTAGCGCTGCATGGAAACGCTCAAAACGGAAATCGATCAACGTATTGAGGTTTTCATCGGCTAGCAGGTAAACATCGCCACCATCGCCACCGTCGCCGCCGTCAGGTCCACCACGAGGAACATATTTTTCACGACGGAAGCTAACGGTACCATTGCCGCCATCTCCCGCTTCAACGCGGATCACCGCTTCGTCTACAAATTTCATTTTTTTCTCCATACCCAGCACAACCTAAACAACGTTAGGTATTACGTGACTGCGGGTTAACATTGGCGATTTAGCAGCACCCTGATGGAGCACTTTGGGCTGATGATCATAATGATCTTAGGATCAAATGCCGCACTTCGTTTGATATCGTCATTCATTGTGTTCGAACAAACTTATTCGTAACACCTGTGACGTTTGCGTGACGAGAATCCCTACACTTCGACAGAGCGAAGTTCACGCAAATATATAGCTGCTTAGTCGCCTTTAAACGCTATATATCCAAGTCACGTCAAAGTGGCAATAGCGCCCTTCTTAAAAGTCACTTGGATATACAACAAAAAGCCCCGCCGTAAGGCAGGGCTTCAGAATAAGTTCGAGTGCTATTATTCAGCTTCGATACTAATGAACTTACGGTTCTTAGGACCTTTAACTTCGAACTTCACTTTGCCATCAGTCAAAGCGAATAGAGTGTGGTCTTTACCGCAACCTACATTAGTGCCAGCGTGGAATTTAGTACCACGTTGACGAACGATGATGTTACCTGCAAGAACAGATTGACCACCGAAGCGCTTAACACCTAGACGTTTGCTTTCTGAATCACGGCCGTTACGAGTAGAACCGCCTGCTTTTTTATGTGCCATTTTTCTCTTCTCCTAAATTAAGCGCTGATGCCAGTAATTTTGACTTCAGTGAACCACTGACGGTGGCCCATTTGCTTACGAGAATGCTTACGACGACGGAATTTAACGACTTTAACTTTGTCGCCACGACCGTGGGTAACTACTTCAGCAGTTACTTTGCCGCCAGCCAGGAACGGTGCACCAACAGTGACTTCTTCACCGTTAGCAACCAGCAGAACTGAATCAAACTCAACTGATGAGCCAGTTTCAATGTCTAGCTTTTCCAAGCGAATAGTTTGGCCTTCGCTTACACGGTGTTGTTTACCACCACTTTGGAAAACTGCGTACATGGGTTTCTCCGCATTTCCGCACAGCCTACTGCGTTTAAAAAGTATACAGTGAGGGGTGCGCATTTAATTCATCAATAGGGCGCGAATTCTACGGCAAGATTTGTCGACTGGCAAGAGGGCAATGAAAGAAAATTGGTGAAAACCTGTCCACTGTTGCTAACCCTTGTTTTTCTCACCAAAGACCCTGTGTAGAGGCTGAAAATTTAGTGTACTATCATCGAAAAAATGACAGTTTCAGACTGCATTCATCCCTTGGACCGGACGCATCAATGGACTTTAACACCATCCAAGCACTCATTGCCGATGACATGGCAAAAGTGGATAAAAAAATCCTTGCGCAACTTGATTCTGATGTCGCATTAATCAACCAACTGGGCTTTTACATTGTCAGTGGTGGTGGCAAACGTCTACGACCTATGCTGGCATTGCTCGCAGCCAAATCACTCAATTATCAAGGTGAAGGCCATGTGACGGCCGCGGCGTTTGTCGAGTTTATCCATACTGCAACCTTGCTCCATGATGATGTCGTGGACGAGTCCGATCTTCGTCGTGGTAAAGCGACCGCAAATGCCATGTTTGGCAATGCTGCCAGCGTGCTTGTTGGCGATTTTATATACACGCGCTCGTTTCAAATGATGACACAACTTCGATCCTTGAGGATCCTTGATGTCATGAGTGAGTCGACAAACGTCATCGCGGAAGGTGAAGTGCTGCAGTTAATGAACTGCAACGATCCCGACACGACCGAAGAAAGCTACATGCAGGTGATCTATTCGAAAACTGCACGTTTGTTTGAGGCCGCCACACAGATTGGTGCAATCCTTGCTGACGCGCCGCAAAACATCGAATCGGCCATGCAAGATTATGGTCGCTATCTAGGCACCGCATTCCAATTGATCGACGACGTGATGGATTACACCTCACAAGGCGACGAAATGGGTAAGAACACGGGCGATGATTTGGCGGAAGGTAAACCAACGCTGCCCCTACTTCATGCGATGGCTAATGGTAATGAACAGCAAGCTGCGATGATCCGCGAAGCCATTGAGCAAGGCAACGGCCTCGATAAGCTCGATGCTATCTTAGCTTGTATGGAGCAAGTCGGATCGTTGGAATACACCCGTCAACGCGCTGAGCAAGAAGCGGCAAAAGCCATCGATGCGCTTACCCCCTTGCCGGAGTCTGATTACAAAGAAGCATTAAAAGCGCTGGCACACATCGCTGTACGTCGTCGCACCTAACTTTATTGCACTCTCTCTGTTCTATCATCGATCAGACATAAAAAAAGCGGCTTGATAAGCCGCTTTTTTCGTTTCAGGCTTGTGATTACTTCACAAACTCTTCACCCAAGGTGATGTCTTTACGTAGCGTGTCTAGCATGCTGTCGAGTGCTTCTTGCTCAAATGCACTCAATGGGCCGTGATCCAGAATTTCTTCTACACCGTCTTTACCCAAACGAATAGGTTGTGCAAAAAAGCGTGCGTATTTACCATCACCTTCTACATATGCACACTCAACCACGTCTTTCTCGCCTTGCGCAGCACGAACCAGCGCAAGACCAAAGCGACATGCCGCTTGACCCATAGACAGTGTTGCAGAACCGCCACCCGCTTTCGCTTCGACCACTTCGGTGCCCGCGTTTTGGATACGTGGCGTCAATGCAGCCACTTCTTCTTCGGTAAACTCAACACCGTCTACTTGAGAAAGCAGCGGTAGAATCGTCACACCAGAGTGACCACCGATAACCGGTACACACACGTTGCTTGGATCTTTACCTTTCAGCTCCGCCACAAAGGTCTCTGAACGGATGATGTCCAGTGTCGTGATACCAAACAGACGCTTCTTATCGTAAACACCTTTGGCTTTCAGCACTTCTGCCGCAATAGCCACTGTGGTGTTCACCGGGTTAGTGATAATACCGATCAACGCTTTTGGGCAAACATCAGCAATTTTTTCACTGAGAGAACGAACGATGCCAGCATTCACGTTGAACAGATCAGAACGATCCATACCAGGCTTACGAGCAACACCCGCAGAGATCAACACCACATCTGCACCTTCAAGTGCAGGGGTTGGATCTTCGCCACAGTAGCCTTTGATCGTTACAGGTGTCGGGATGTGGCTAAGATCAACAGCAACACCAGGTGTTACAGGGGCAATGTCATACAATGCCAGATCTGAGCCCGCAGGCAGACGGTTTTTCAAAAGCAGGGCTAAAGCTTGACCAATGCCTCCAGCGGCGCCAATCACAGCAACTTTCATCTCGTTCTCCTTATTTACGATTATTTTTATATCAGACCTTTGGGATGTAGTTGTCTTTGAGGTTTACAAAATAGCCGACACCTACTCCCTTGTTTTAGACCTAATCGCATCATACGTGGCTTCAGTTAGTGTCGACAACCCTATCAAGGTAAGGATAAGCCGCGCTTCTCATTTTTCTTTTTAATGGTCTCTCCCGCTGTTGAAAGGTGATAGGTGCGTCACTTTACTGCGGATTTTATTGCCCGCGACTGAATCACTATGCAAAAATACGCCATCGTGACACGGGTAAGAAAGAAGAAATATGCGCAATTCAGATAAACAAGACCAGTTAGTGAAAGCCTTCAAAGCAATCCTGAAAGAAGAAAAATTCAGCTCTCAGGGTGAAATCGTTGATGCGCTTAAAGGGCAAGGCTACGAAAACATTAACCAATCAAAAGTTTCTCGTATGCTGACTAAGTTTGGCGCGGTGCGTACTCGCAACGCGAAAATGGAAATGGTGTATTGCCTGCCAGTAGAACTAGGTGTGCCAACCACTAGCAGCCCACTCAAAGAGTTGGTCATGGATATCGACTACAACGATGCATTGGTTGTGATTCACACGGGTCCTGGTGCTGCACAGCTTATCGCCCGTTTACTCGACTCGTTGGGTAAAGCAGAAGGCATTCTTGGCGTTGTCGCTGGTGATGACACCATCTTTATTACCCCAACTCGCGCAACCACGACTGAAGGCCTTTTTAACTCGGTATGCAGTTTGTTTGATTACAGTCGTTAATACGGTAAAAATATTAAATTAAGGCAGGATGTTTTTCTTAAGCGTCTGCCTATTTTCCTGCCCATATATTCACTAATCCTCGTCAAATAACCTCTCACTTTTAAGACTTTCGAGTTTTCTTTCACCCAAAGCCACACTTCGATGTGAAATATCATGACAAAATATTTCTCCGGTTTTAAATTCTCGATACAAGTTTGTTATCATCTACTGTTAGATATAGTGATTTCCACTTAGCAAACCGAGCCTTAACCACACTATGCGTTACAGCTGACATCATTGGATGAAAAAGAAATAGCCGTATTAAACGTGCTGAGGAGATAACCCGCTTCAATGCGGGTTATCCGCATCTGATGTCAGATGTTTTTACACTTTACTTGCCGAAAAAGGGACAATGGCATGACGAAGACGACCGAGACACCGCTTGATGCTCAAGACATTGTTGCGCAAGCGGACACCGGGGCCAGAGCTCCATTAGGAATACCGGGGCGAATTCTATGGTTCGTTCCACTGTGCTGGTCTCTATTCCAGCTTTGGTATGCTTCACCGCTTCCATTCATTTTTGGTGTGGGCCTAATCAACGACACGGAAGCGCGATCTATACATCTCGCTTTCGCCATCTTCTTGGCATTTACCGCATATCCTGCGTTTAAATCATCCCCTCGTGACCGTATCCCCGCTATTGATTGGGTCTTTGCTGCACTAGGGAGTTTTGCAGCAGGTTATTTATTCCTGTTCTATAACGAACTCGCTTCTCGATCCGGCGCCCCCACCCAAATGGACATCGTTGTGTCTGTGATGGGCATGGTGTTGTTGCTTGAAGCAACACGCCGCGCACTGGGTCCTCCGTTAATGGTCGTGGCAGGTTTTTTCTTGCTTTACACCTTTGCCGGCCCTCATATGCCAGATGTCATCGCCCACAAAGGCGCCAGCATCAACAAAGCCATGTCACATCTATGGCTGACCACTGAAGGCGTATTTGGTGTTGCCCTTGGGGTATCAACCTCGTTCGTATTCTTGTTCGTACTATTTGGTGCGTTATTAGATAGAGCAGGCGCAGGTGGCTACTTCATTAAAGTTGCATTCTCATTGCTCGGTCACATGCGTGGCGGCCCGGCAAAAGCCGCGGTTGTGGCATCAGGCCTGTCCGGTCTGGTATCGGGCTCTTCTATCGCGAACGTTGTTACCACGGGTACGTTTACTATTCCTCTGATGAAGCGTGTTGGCTTTTCCGGTGTCAAAGCCGGTGCTGTTGAAGTGGCGGCTTCAACCAATGGTCAGCTAACACCACCTATCATGGGTGCTGCAGCATTTCTCATGGTCGAATACGTCGGCATTTCCTATGTGGAAGTCATCAAAGCGGCCGTGTTACCCGCGCTGATTTCCTACATCGCGCTGATTTATATTGTCCACCTAGAAGCCTGTAAAGCGGGCATGGAAGGACTACCTCGCCGCCATAAACCGACGTTCCTTGAGAGCTTGTTCTCTTACATGACAGTGATTGTCGGCATGATTGTGCTAAGCCTTGCTGTCTATTACGGCATCGGTTGGACCAAAGAAGCCTTCGGCTCAGCGGCAACCGTGATAATCGGTATTGTTGTGATGGTCGCGTACGTAGCACTGGTTCGTTACTCATCGCGCTACAAATCAGACGCCGTTGAAGACCCTGCCGCGGCAGATTTATCAGAAGTACCAGACCCTGGTCCAACCGCACGTGCAGGCCTTTACTACCTACTGCCTATTTTTGTGCTGGTTTGGTGTTTAACGGTTGAACGTTTTTCACCAGGTTTGTCTGCATTCTGGGCCACAGTGTTCATGATGTTTATCGTTGTGACGCACCGTCCACTGCTCGCGTTTTTCAATAAAAAGAACCCAATGGACACAGAAACCAAAGCGGGTTTTATTGATCTGACGGAAGCGTTTGTAACAGGCGCGCGCAACATGATCGGTATTGGTGTTGCTACAGCTGCCGCGGGTATCGTGGTTGGCGTTGTGACGCTGACGGGTATCGGCCTAGTGATGACCGACTTTGTCGAATTTGTCTCTGGCGGCAATATCATACTCATGCTTCTGTTCACTGCTGTGATCAGCTTGCTGCTTGGTATGGGCTTGCCAACCACAGCGAACTACATCGTCGTATCGACGCTGATGGCACCGGTTATCGTTACCTTAGGCGCACAATCTGGCCTGATCATTCCATTAATTGCGGTTCACTTATTCGTGTTCTATTTCGGTATTCTTGCCGATGACACGCCACCAGTGGGCTTGGCTGCTTTTGCTGCTGCTGCGATTGCCAAATCCGACCCAATAAAAACCGGTATTCAGGGTTTTACCTACGATATTCGTACTGCTATTTTGCCGTTTATGTTTGTCTTCAACACCCAGTTGTTGTTGCTCGATATTGATGGTCCTGTGCACTTGATCCTAACCATTGTTTCAGCAACCGTCGCAATGCTCGTGTTTGCTGCTGCCACCCAAGGATGGTGGCTAACGCGTAATAAATGGTGGGAAACCATCTTAATGCTTCTCATCACATTTGCATTGTTCCGTCCCGGCTTTTTCTGGGATGAGGTATACGCACCAACGAATGACTTTGAAGGCTCTGCTATTATTGAAGTGGCTGAAAAACTGCCTGATGGTCAAACGCTTAACTTGCAAGTTCGTGGTGAAAATATCGATGGCGACATCATCACTAAGCACGTTCATCTGCCCATAGATACCGCGCAAGCCGAAGGTTTAGCTCGCGTCTTGTCGACAGGGTTGGAACTTCGTGATGAAGACGGCGCGAAATTTGTCGATATGATCCAATTCGGCAGCCCAGCAGAGAAAGCGGGCATCGACTTTGATTGGGAAATCGTTCAAGTCAGCACTCCGGCTGATCGACCAATGAAAGAGTGGGTATTCATTCCAACCTTCCTATTGTTGGGTGTACTGGCATGGAATCAGCGTCGTCGCATAAAGCTAGCGGCTTAATTTCGGCTGGGGCGATAGCGCCCCTTCTGATCACTAACGAATAAGAGAGTGTCACTCATGTATAAACACATTCTGGTCCCCGTTGATTTGAATGATGAGAGTTTTGCCGATAACGCCGTTGAACATGCTGTCTGGTTAGCCGCTCAAACTGGCGCGACCCTGCATCTTTTGACGGCACTACCAGGAATACACAATTCCATGGTGGCGTCTTATTTCCCAGAAGACGCAGCGCGTAAAATGAAACAAGATGTGAAACTGAACCTCAAAGCATTTGCAGAGCGTATGGTGCCTGATGGCGTGGCGTATGATATTTCCGTTGCCGAAGGAAAGCCTTACAAAGCGATCGTGAAAACAGCGGACGCTCTGAGCTGTGATTTGATTGTTATGCCAAGCCATAAGCGCTCAAAAGCCAACAAGCTATTGATCGGCTCAGTGGCATCAAAAGTGTTAGAACAATCGAAAGTTAACGTGCTGATTTTAAAGCCACAAGGCTGATAATCTTCAGACATAAAAAAGGGCGGTCATTGCGACCCGCCCTTTTTTCATTTCATCTCATCGTGTTATTGCAATGCCATCTTGCTTGAGCATCACCCTATCACTCGCTGCGGTGATCATACCCCCAACGAGGCACCAACACCTGCTCAATACCTAAATGATCAAGAATTCTCGCCACCATGAAATCCACCAAATCGTCGATAGATTGAGGCTGATGATAAAACCCTGGTGCAGCAGGCATGATGGTGACACCCATTTTGGAAAGCTTGAGCATATTTTCCAAATGAAGCGTTGAAAATGGCGTTTCACGAACCACCAGCAATAACTGCCCTCGCTCTTTCAACACCACATCTGCAGCTCGTTCAGCAAGGTTATCCGACATACCGTGAGCTATCGCCGCCAGCGATCCTGCCGAGCACGGACACACCACCATTTTCTTTGGCGCTGCAGAGCCTGACGCAACCGGAGAGAACCAGTCTTCTTTACCGCATACCACTAGCTTGTCTGTCGACACACTCAAGTGTTTAACGAGTGCTTCTTTAGCCGCCTCGGGACCTGAAGGTAACTTCAAACCATGTTCCGTCGCTAACACCACGCGAGCGGCCGATGACACCAGCAAAAACACCTCGTAATCTGCCGCTAACAAGCACTCTAACAAACGAAGGCCATAAGGAGCCCCTGACGCCCCACTCCACACTAGTGTAATGCGCTTGTCGCTCTCTGAAGCTTTAATCATGGTCTGACGCCTTAGTCATGGTTTCCCTTTGCATGCTTTGCTTATTTGCTTTGATTAGCCATTCATTCACGTTATTGCCTAACACCTGGCTGCGTAACTTAGCCACCCTGTGCCAATACCTGTTGCAGCTTATCGTGAATGCCGCCAAATCCGCCGTTACTCATCACCAGTATAACGTCTCCCGCTTGGGCTTCTTGTGCAATGCCTTCTACCAAAAGATCAATATCATCAAATGTCTGCGCCGGCGCTTTACATGCCTTGGCAATATCGTTGACTGACCATTTAATATGATCGGGTTGGAACAAGATGACGGCATCTGCGCTGTCTAAAGAAGGGGCAATCTCATCTTTATGTACGCCAAGCTTCATGGTGTTGGATCTCGGCTCAAGCACAGCAAGAATACGTTTTTCACCGACTTTCGCTCTCAGCCCTTCCAGCGTGGTCTTGATGGCTGTGGGATGGTGAGCAAAATCGTCATACACAGTAACACCTGCAAATTCTCCCTTGTGCTCAAGGCGACGCTTGGTGTTAATAAAGCTTCCCAGTGCTTCACACGCTAAATCAGGCGTGACACCAACGTGACGCGCCGCGGCAATCGTCATCAAAGCATTGTTGACGTTGTGGTCGCCAATCAAATCCCAGCGCACTGTGCCCACGCATTGGCCATCGAACCAGACATCAAATTCGCCACCATCGGCTTGTCTTTTTTCAGCGCGCCAGAGACCATCTTCACCTGCAAATTCCAGCTCGCTCCAACATCCCATGTCTAAGGTGTCTTTGACATTCAGATCTTCCGATGGCGCAATAATGCGTCCGATCCCCGGAACCGTGCGAACAAGATGATGGAATTGACGTTTTATCGCGGCCAGATCATCGAAGATGTCCGCATGATCGAACTCAAGATTATTAAGGATCAATGTACGAGGATGGTAGTGAACAAACTTGGAGCGCTTATCGAAAAAGGCACTGTCATATTCATCGGCTTCGACCACGAAAAACATGCTTTCGCCAAGACGCGCAGACACACCAAAGTTGCCCGGTACACCGCCAATCAAAAAGCCCGGCTGATAACCGCATGAATCCAACACCCACGCCAACATGCTCGCAGTCGTGGTTTTGCCATGGGTGCCTGCTACCGCCAGCACCCAGCGATCTTTAAGAAGAAAATCCAGCAACCATTGCGGGCCTGATGTGTAATTCAGGTTTTTGTTCAACACATATTCCACGCAAGGATTGCCACGACTCATAGCATTCCCTACCACCACCAGATCGGGAGCCGGATCCAGCTGAGAAGGATCGTAACCTTGGATGATCTCGATCCCTTGTGATTCAAGTAATGTGCTCATTGGCGGATACACGTTAGCATCACACCCCGTCACTTTATGACCCAACTGTCTTGCCAGAATGGCTGCGCCACCCATAAAAGTGCCGCAAATTCCCAAAATATGTATATGCATACGCTTCCGCCAGCCTAGTTACCCGTTCTGTATCGCAGGGCGATCACAGTTCCGGACACGTCCAAATTACTTCGGTACGAATAAAAAGTTCTACACTATAAACTTTGTAACAAGTTGATTTTTTGCCCAGTCATGGCATGACTACTTGCGCATTGTTGCGTACAGCCGAGATAGCGTGACTCGGTTTAGTATGGAATCAACGTGGAAAATAAGGCGCAGTTTTCGCCTAACACTTGTGGCGTGCACCTCTTTATTTTCAAGCATCTTACCCAAGAATTTAGTTACAGACATCAAAAGGATCTGAAATGTCCGATATGCGTACACTCGGCGAGTTCATCATTGAAAAGCAGCATGAGTACCCTCATGCCAGCGGTGAATTGAGCTCACTGCTATCTTCTATCCGACTCGCTGCAAAAATCGTCCACCGTGAAATCAACAAAGCTGGCTTGGTTGATATTACAGGGGCATTTGGTAGCGAAAATGTGCAAGGCGAACAACAACAAAAACTCGACGTCTATGCCAATGAGAAGTTTAAGTCAGCCATGGCGGCAAGGGATCAAGTGTGTGGCGTTGCCAGTGAAGAGGAAGATGACGCGGTCATTTTCGACAACGCGCAAGGACACAATGCAAAATACGTCATTTTGATGGATCCACTCGACGGTTCCTCCAACATTGACGTCAACGTCTCCGTCGGTACCATTTTCTCGATTTACCGTCGCGTCTCTCCCATTGGTAGCTCGGCGACCATGGAAGATTTCCTACAACCAGGGAATCAACAAGTGGCAGCTGGCTATATCATTTATGGCTCTTCCACCATGTTGGTGTACACCACAGGGAATGGCGTTCATGGCTTCACTTATGACCCATCGATCGGTGTGTTCTGCCTGTCGCATGAAAACATGCGAATTCCAGAGGAAGGAACGATTTATTCGATCAACGAAGGGAATTACATTAAATTCCCGCAAGGGGTGAAGAAGTACCTGAAATTCTGCCAAGAGAATGAACCCGAAGACAATCGTCCATATACCTCACGTTATATCGGCTCTTTAGTTTCAGATTTTCACCGTAACATGCTCAAAGGGGGTATCTACTTGTACCCGAGCACGGCAGCCTACCCAAGCGGCAAACTTCGCCTACTGTATGAGTGCAACCCAATGTCATTCATCATGGAACAGGCGGGCGGTAAAGCGTCTGACGGCGAAAAACGTATCCTTGATATTAAACCCACCGAGCTTCACCAGCGTGTGCCCTATTTTGTCGGTTCAACGCACATGGTAGATAAAGTGGAAGAGTTCTTGAGAGATAACCCTGATCTTGAATAAACGCACAACGTAAATGCGCAGAAGTATCAAGACAGAAAGAAGCCCGTAAATGCGGGCTTCTTTCTTCACGATATCGGCAATGTTATCAAGATAACCAGTGCGCTATTTAATACTGAATTGGTATAGCAAATCCACCGCGTTATCAGCACCGGATACCGCTTCAACATACAAATCTGACAACAGTCGATAGCGCACCGTAAACTCTGGCAGGCTGGTAAATATCCCCACACCGTATTTCACTTGAAGACCCGGAAGAATGTAGCCCGATACTTCGACTTTCTCGTCGTTACCACTGCCTGATGTATCTAGACTTAGATCCTGCACACCAAACGCCTCACCTAGTTTCCCGACCAATTTTCCGCTTTGCGAAAGGCCTAGCCCAATAAGCATTGATGTCATGGCATTGCCATCCGATTCGGCGTCTAGATTCTGCCCTCTTGTGAGGTAAGAAAGCGCGTTAGCTTGTGGCATGGCAGGTACCGAGAACACACTCACCTCAGGAGCATCGGCAGGGCCAGTTACGCGAATACCCGCTTCGACATTATCATCAATCGCATCAGGGTTACGGATCGCCTCAACTTGAAGATACGGTTGCTCTGGCGGCCCATTAAACAGAATCTGACCTTTTTGGATCAGCAAGTCCTGACCAAACGATCGATATGTCCCATCCTCTAAATTGATTTCTCCACTCACGCTTGGGCCTTTCTTATTACTGCTGACATCGAGTTTCCCAACCAAGTTTGTGACTAAACCAAAAGCCTCAAGTCGCACATCGTCACCGATATTCACACCGATTTTTGCATTGATTGATATTGGGGAGGATTCGTTCTCGCTTATAGGTTTAAGATCATCATTCAAAATGACCACATCACTGGATACCTGCACCGCAGAGGCGGGCAAGGATTCAACAACAATACGCCCCCAAGGCACGGAAACATTGCCGGTTACGTCTATTTGTTTAGGTGTTGCTTTCAAGGTCATGTCAGGGCTGACTTCAAGTGCCACAATCGGGGGAACAACCACTTTCAAACGCTGACCTTTGACGTTGAGAGTCGCCAGCCAAGCATTGAGATCACGCCAGTCCGCACTACCGGATAACACAAGATCGCCATCCGGCGTTTTGATGTCACCATTAATGTTGCCTTGGCGACCTGTCAGTGCAATTGTCACGTTACCCTGTCGCACTTCCACGGGTGCAGAAAGGCTTTGTAGCTTCAACCCTGTCAGCTTGATGCTGCCGTTCGCCGTTGGTGCATTGAGATCACCATTCATCACAACGTTGCCATTGAGCATGCCATCAAATTGCGTGTCTTCGCCAAACAACGGCGCGAGCAGATCAAGATTGATGGCGTTAATGTCGAAGGTGCTCTGCAATGTGCGCTTCTTATCAGATAAGTGGGTCATTAAGGCATTAAGCGAAATTGATCCGTTGTTGGCCACATCAATCAAGATATCGGCATTGAGCTTGTCATCTTTCAGCGTCGCGTTCACTGAACTCTTATTCCAACCCAAGGTAAATGGCTGATCGAGTTGCTCGACCAGTTGCCCTTTACCTAAAGTGACCGAGGCTTTCACTGTCGGCAGTGCGTCCGGTTTCCACGCCACATCGGCGTTGGCGTTAAGCGCCCCCGATAAGGT
This sequence comes from Enterovibrio norvegicus FF-33, assembly GCF_000286835.2. Lineage (GTDB taxonomy): Bacteria > Pseudomonadota > Gammaproteobacteria > Enterobacterales > Vibrionaceae > Enterovibrio > Enterovibrio norvegicus_A. The sequence goes on from NZ_AJYD02000003.1 coordinate 138,410, forward strand.
CGTCGTAACGGGCAAAAACGATTGAATAATATCGAGATTAAAGTCGACGATAGATACCTGCGCAGCGCCACTGTCAGAGACCGAAATTGGTTTATCCAAACAGATCCGGCTTTGACTTTGCGTCCAACAAAATGCGCCAACATCGACCTTGCCTGTTTTAAGTTCAAAGCCTAACGGCACCTCATTCGCGAGTTTCCATGGCCCTACTGGCGTAGTGAGCTTGGATTCATACAAGGTGCCTTTCCAGCCTTTTTCGCGATCCAAACTGCCACGTAGCGCCAGATCAGCACCCACTGGCTTGCCCTTCACGGACACTGTCAGGGTTTGATCTTTCTCATCGCCCGAGGCACGTAGCGATAGCTGAGACACATCCACGCCTTCGGCTTTCAACCCTGTGACATCAACAATCAAACCGCCGCCAACAATTGGGAGCGGAGTCACCGAGCCACGAACATTGACACTTTGCACCGTTACCAACTCTTCCCAGCGCAATGTCTTGGCATTTAGCGTCATCGACGCCGTTGGCTTTTTCAACGTACCCGACAGCGCCACATCGCCTTGAATACTGCCACCAGCTTGTGGCAAAGACGCCGACAACTTGGGTAAGTTCAGCTTCAAATTTAAATCTAAGGTGTTGTCTACACGTCCAGTGACAGCCACTTGGTTCGGCCCATGGCGCAGCGACAAACCTTGGGTTTCTAGCTTAATATCGCCTTTGCCTTTCACATCAGAGGCATTCACCTGCCCCACGATGGTCAAGGCTTGATCGCGAACAATACCTTGAATATCCAGCTCGGGAACATTGACTTTCCAACCACCTTGAGAGGTCAGTTCACCGTCATTTTTAAATTGTCCCGAGAGCTTACCTTCCGCCTCTGGCCACTGGAGACCAGGTTGAATGTCATTAAAATCGAGCGCCGTTTTCCATTTCACCTTGTCCGCCCAACCAACATTTGCCGTTCCTGCAATATCGCCGCCTAACGTCGCAAGCTTAAAATCACTTAAGGTGATTTCAGACAAATCGCCGCTCAGTTTGGTTGAAAGTGCCATATCAGGAATCACATCGCCTGAGGCGGATGTTTTCAATGTTGCGTTATAGCGCTTCAAACTACCGCGGGCATTGAGTGCCGTTGACGTCAGCCGATATTCTGCAGCCGTATCAATAGGCCATTGCAGATTCTTACTATTTAACAACAAATCAAACGGTATATTCGGATCAAGTACGTTCACCTTTCCGGAAAGATTCGCTCGTAAGGTGCCAGTTAAGCGCGCGCCTAACGCCAAAGCGCTGAGATCGCCCTTCGCATCTAAGCTCAGCGAATGTCCAGCCAATGGCGCCATGCGAATATTGGCATCGGCTTCTACGGTCAGCGGGTAATTGCCTTTCAAGGCAATATCGCCGTTGAGAGAAACTTTGCCTTGTTCAGCGTCCAGCACCACTTGCGACAGCGTAATATCATGTCCAGCGGCTCTTCCGACCAATAAAAACTGATTGATCACCTGTTTTTCTGGCAACAATAAGGTGGCATCTTTTAGCTCGAAACGTTCGATGACCACATTCAGCGGAAGCGAAACCTCGGGCAGCACAATAGCCTCTGCGGAATTGTTTTTATCACTGCTTCCTACCTTGCTCTTAGCATCATCCGCACGATCACCTTTCGCCTTACTATCACTGGTCGTTGCGAGCGACACATTGATCCCTTGCCACGTGGTCGGTTTTAACGTCAGCGTGTCACGTTGCATTTGCGCTGCCGCAGTGAAGCTGTCCCAATGCACTTTCGTACCGAGAATATCAAGGGATATGTCACTCAAAGACACGCCGCTTAAGAACACAGGAATAGGCGTCGAGATCCGAGATATAGGCGCGGAAGGCTCTTCTGGTGATGGTTCTGTTTCACCGACGGTAACCGTTAACCCGTCAGCCGTCAGCCTTTCGACACACAAAGCAGGTCCAGACAGGCATTTGCTTTCAATATCGAGCGACAGAGATTTCCCCGTCAACGAGAAGGCAGGGCTTTGGTAGGAAATACCACTTAGCGTAAAGCCGTTGAGCAGAGCGCCTTGGCTTTTCTCGATCGTCAGTTCAGGTACTGCTTCTTGAGCCCCCCACACTGCAATTCTTACCCCAGCAGGCGTCAGCAACAATGCCCCGACAACCAGCACAATGAGAACCAACAACAGAATGATGACAATGACAAAACGTTTCAGCCAGCGCATTACAATTCCGGTCCTAAACTAAAGTGGATCATAAAATTATCATCGGTATTTTCAAACCCGTGTGCGACATCCAAACTGATGGGACCGACGGGAGACTCCCAGCGTACACCGACACCAACCGACGTATTCCATTCCGGGGTGCCACTTGTCCACGCATCCCCTGCATCAGTAAACAACGCTGCCCACCAATTGCCTGTCACGCGATAATTGTATTCAAGCGATCCCGTCGCCAAATAGCTACCTCCCTCGAGTTTCCCATCGGAATCTTTCGGTGAAATCGACTCATAACTGTAACCGCGAATGCTGTTATCACCCCCCGCGAAAAAGCGCAATGACGGCGGCACACGTTCAAATTCATCGGTAAACACGCCGCCGCCGTTGGCGCGAAAAATGAATCGATTATTGTTGTTGAGGCTACGAATCCAGGTTGTTTGTCCAATCACGCGATAAAGATTAATGTCGGCGCCCCATATAGGGTCGGCCATTTCAAATGTGATCGACTGCTTGTCCCCCCAATAGGGCATAGCCCCACCACGACTGCGGACACGTAAGAAGTTAATACCGGGCAGTATGAGATTGGAGATATCTGAAACGCTGGCCTGGGTATAATCAGAGTACAACCAACGCAAATACAATGAGCGCTGCCAGCCCGTGTCGTATTTCCAGTGACGAGAGACAGAAGACGTCAGCTCTAAGCTTTTTGTGTCGTTGTTATCGATATTTTCGACACCAACCTGAACCTGATAATACTCGCGCTGCACATCTTCAAGGGGGATTTTGTAGGTCGACTCAAGGGTTTGCTTGGGTTTTGACACATAGAGATCGGTGTTCAAGCTATGCCCACGGCTGTTAAACCACGGCTTTTTCCAACCGATTTTCACGCGAGGCCCGACATCCGTCGAATAGCCAATACCCGTCTCAAACTGGTTTCGCGGCGCAGGTTCGAGGCTCACCGAAATCGGTACTCTGTCTTGACGCAAATCGTCTAGGCCAGCCTCGACCAATACAGACGAAAACCAACCTGTATTCGCCAACGCTTGATTAAAAGCACCGAGATCGCTAACGAGATAAGGCTGACCTTCTTTAAACGTCAGCATGCTACTTAAACGATCTTCATTAATTTGACTGTTGTGATAGTACACATTGCCGAAGTGGAAACGCATACCGCTGCTGAAATGAAGCCGTATAAATGCCTCATAAAGGCCTGGCGCCACTTCCAAGCGAGAAAGGGTATAATCTGCATCGAAGTAGCCGCGACGAATAGCGAGGCTTTGAATGGCCGATTTAAGCGAATCATATTTCCCCTGATCCAGGATGTCGCCTTTTTTCGGTGCCGTTTCCAATAGCTTAGTGAAAGCGTCATCTTTGGTGGCATCACCGTCGATCTGAATATCGACCTCTGAAATGAGGACCGGCTTACCCGGGTCTATGTTCAGTACGATCGTGGCATCCGTGTCTGACGTTTTGTCTTCAACCTTGAAACCAATGACTGGGGAGTAGTAACCCAATGCCTGAAGCGCCTTTTTGGTTTCATCTGCCACACGGGCTTGAAGGCGAAAATTCAGTCGTCGTTCACTTTCAGGGATGGCGTCAATATAAATACTGACATTGTCCTTGAGCGCATCATCTAAACCTTTGATGTCGAAATCCACGCTGGCAATGGCCATTTCTGGCACCAACACGAATCCACTCAGTACCCAAGGTATTAATCGTTTTCTTATCATCAACCGTACGTCTTTCTCTCACCCTGAGAGCCAATTTGATTCTTACTGAACAGTATGACCCTCCATATGATCAGATGTCTTGTTGCAAAAGTGCACCAAACCACGATAAATATGGAATCATAAAAATACAGACGACAAGGAGTCGCGGCATGCTTAACAATAAACAAACCACGGTCACTGCAGAACAAGCACTTCCTAACCGCTCCGCTGAAATTATTCCGGCTGACCCTCATGCCGTCAATGGCACGTCACTCAGCAAAAGCCCATCAGATGGTCATGCGCAGATTTTACTGGCAATGGGCTGCTTCTGGGGCGCTGAACGCCTGTTTTGGAAGCTAGATGGCGTAATTTCAACGTCCGTTGGCTACAGCGGCGGCTTTACAGTCAACCCAACTTATCAGGACGTGTGTACTGCACAAACGGGGCATACCGAAATAGTACAAGTCGTGTATGACCCAGATAACATTTCTCTGGCGGCTATTTTGACACACTTTTGGCAAAGTCATGATCCCACTCAAGGGATGCGTCAAGGAAATGATGTTGGAACGCAATATCGTTCAGCTATCTATTATTTTGACGACGAACAAAAAGAGGCGGCACTCAGCAGCAAAGAGGCTTATCAACAAGCACTGACAAGCGCAGGGAAATCATCTGATATCACGACAGAGATTGATGTTGCGGGGCCTTACTATTTCGCCGAAACATACCATCAGCAGTATCTGCATAAAAACCCGAATGGTTATTGCGGCATTGGTGGTACAGGCGTGTGCTTGCCCCCTTGGGAGCGATGAACGCGTTGATCTTTTTACGTTGCGAATAGGCTCAGATTCACCGCTAAAACGCAGAAACACAAACGCCCGTCATCGACGGGCGCTTTTCAATTTAGAGTAGCGAGAGAGCAGCGTGTTATGCAGCGGCAGCTGTCATTGCTCGGATCTCATTATTCACTTCAGTCATCACAGTCAGCGCGCGCTTATCTTTTTTCGTTGGGGGGAGCAATCTCCCGCCATCAAATTCAAATGCCCCAACGCCATCGATATAAAGCCTACCGCGAAAAAAACCCTTCACGTAGCGAGCAACCTGACGCGGACGGTACTGATTAAAAATACGAAACATTGATGAACTCCTTCCATGCCAATGTAAAAGACCTGTATCGCACACCATTAGTTTCACCAATGGCTGACATTTCTGCGATGCAATCTGAATGCCAAAAGTTCAGGGATTATCTCAATAACAACTTGGACATTAGATATGGGCGGGTTATCCCTATTTCCTGCCACACCGAGTAAGCGTAGCCAAAAATATCCAGATGGCAAAAATATGACACAATGATTCAAAAATGATTCAAATTAGTGCCAAGGATTTTTCTGATTTTGAGTGGTTGGATCTGTTATTGATACGGGCGGTTACCCTGTATCGGCTATAGTCAAATACCGAAACACCCTAAAGATGAAGGACTTCAGTGGTTGTTTCGTACTATCACACACTAATAAATGGGGACATCACCTCTATGCGTTGTATTAAAACACTAGCCTTAGCAACCGCTCTCATTTCAGGTTTCGCTTCGGCACACATCATTTCTAATGGCCAACCTGTACCCTCCGCCACTGTCGAAAAACATGGCGAACTCACGCTGAATGGCGACACGGTTGGTTATCAAACCTGGAACAGCACCGATCTCACTGGCAAGGTTCGCATTATTCAAGCTATCGCGGGACGCAGTAGCGCCAAAGAAATGAATGCACCTTTGGTAGAAGCGATCAAAGCGGCTGATTTTCCAAATGATCAATACCAAACCACCACCATTATCAATCAAGATGATGCTATTTGGGGCACGGGCGGTTTCGTTAAATCGTCCGCAGAAGACAGTAAGCAAGAGTTCAGTTGGTCATCCATTGTCTTGGACAAAAACGGCGCGGTCGCAAAGGCTTGGCACCTTAAAGATGAAAGCTCAGCCATCATGGTGATTGACCCACTAGGCGACGTTCGCTTTGTTAAAGAAGGCGCACTAAGTCACGCAGAAATCACGCAAGTCATTGATTTAGTCAATAAGCTAATGCAGTGATCTTGCTCACTGCTTGAACCAAAAAAACCCGCCAATGGCGGGGTTTTTTAATGTTTTCGATCAATTAGCCGATAAACTGAGACAGATATAGCAAGGTAGCAATGTAAAAAACGACAAGCAGGATATTCACAGAATTCACTTTGAACTTTTTCACTGCGATGACTCCTCCTTGTTTGTTCGGCATTTGATTAAATGTTAACAAATTTAATTTAATTTTAACATAGTTGATTAATTGCCGGTCTTGCTAAACCATTGCTAAAACATTCATTTATCGCATGCAGGCGGATGAAAATATGGCTGAACCAAAGAAAACAGTGGTGATTGAAGCCGTCATCGTCGATGACAGCAACAAGAAACACGCAGGCAGCACCCAGAGCGGCCAAGAGAATCACGTTAAGTCTAGTCAACAAAAGTTGTCTGCCATTGCAACGGCTCACCATATTGATGCAAAGCTGCACGACATTGAGCACGACAGCCTGACCACTCGCGCTGGATATCGACAATTACAAATAAAACAGCAGCAGCAAGCCAACCTTGAGCAGATCATTAAGATCACGCACGATCTGTGCCGAGATGAAACCTCTCGCTCTCCAGACCCCGATTGGCTGTATCGCTTTTTCGAAATGGCGAAAACCATTTACGGCGAAAGCATGCAGAATCTATGGGCACGAATTCTAAAACAAGAGATCCTCAAACCCGGCAGTACCTCTCTGAAAGCGCTGGCGTTATTAGAAACCATCACGCAGCGAGAGGCACAAGCATTGCAGCGAGCATGTTCCCTCGCCTGCACCTTTGGAAGCGACGGTTCAAACAAGCTGATCACGGGGTTTCGCCAACCAGAAAATGGTATGCGTCGGTATTTTAAACCGGACCTTGCGGAGAGATTGGCACTGGGAAGCTTCAAACTGCCCTTTACCGATTTGATGCTTTTGATGGATCTGGGACTCATTTTGAGAACCGAATTGGAATCAGGTCTGCTCGATCCCGCCTCTTCCCTTCCTCTGAGCGGACAAGGACAAACGTTTATGCTGACGCCACTTCGTAAAGGCGCGCGCATTTACTATTATCGTTTCAGCCCAACGGGCAATGAATTGGCAAAATTGGTAGGGCAAAAGTCGCACCCAGAGTATTTGGATGCGTTAATTGCACTTCTGTCGCGCGCGTTTTCTATCAACAGTGACGTGGGATCAACGGTCAACGAAAAAGCATAACTGCGCGACAAAAGCACTGAGCAAGTGTGATCAGGCGATCACACCTTGCTCTCGCAATACACTCAGGCACTGCGCAACAATCCCATCGATCGTGTGTTGATCGGTATGCAAATGAATTTCTGGCTGCTCTGGCGCTTCATAGGCTGAGCTAATACCGGTGAATGCTTTAATTTCCCCCGCTCGTGCTTTCTTATAAAGCCCTTTCGGATCGCGTGATTCACATACGTCGAGCGGCGTATCAACAAACACTTCTAAAAAATCGCCTTTTGGCAGCAGCTCTCGAACCAGCTCGCGCTCTTCACGAAACGGCGAAATAAACGCTGACAAAACGATAAGGCCAGCATCGGTCATCAGCTTTGCTACTTCACCAACACGGCGAATGTTTTCGCGACGATCATGATCCGAAAAGCCCAAATCACGGCAAAGCCCATGGCGCACGTTATCGCCATCAAGCAAATAGGTGTGATACCCCAATTGAGCAAGCTTGTTTTCCAGCGCACCTGCCACTGTTGATTTACCCGAACCTGACAGGCCAGTAAACCAAAGCAATGCCGGACGTTGCTTTTTCTGCTCGGCACGGAAATTCTTATCTATAGCATGGCTATGCCACACGACGTTTTCATCCGTATGCTTCGAGTCCAAAGCACTCATAACTCTATCCTTGTTAATTAAAATGGAAAAAACACCGGTATCAGTCCCAGCACCAATGCCGAATACACCAGCGACAACGGTAATCCGATGCGCAAGTAATCCGTCAACTGGTAGTTACCCACACTGTAGACCAGTAAATTGGTTTGGTAACCATAGGGCGAGATGAAGCTCGCACTCGCGCCGAACAAGACTGCCATAATAAATGGCATCGGATCTACTCCATATCCGAGAGCGAGGCTATATCCAATCGGAAATGCCAGTGCTGCGGCGGCATTGTTGGTCACTAATTCGGTCAATACCAAGGTAAGTAGGTAGGTTGCAATCAACGCCCCGTACACCCCCCAGCCATTAAACCAAAAGATAAAAAGCTCACCCATTTGCGCGGAGAGTCCTGAAGTGATCATCAATTGCGCCAAACTCAACGCACTGCCGACAATCACAACAATTTCGGCGGGGAAGCGGCGCTTCAATTCCACCAAATTAACCACTCCCGTCAGCAACAGAACGGTCAGGTACGCTGCTAATCCGTTAAGCAGCGGAATCCAATCCATCAATGCCGCGCCAATCACAGAAGCAAAACCAGCGAGTACCCACGCACTCATGGCCGAATCCAAACGTGCGCTTGAATCTAGCCCATTGACCAGCACAAACTCACGTTGCATTCGCTGCTGTGCCTTAGCAAAACCTTTGCCTGGCACAATGACCAAGGTGTCACCGGCCTGCAAAGCGATGTTACCTAAGCCACCTTCGAGCTTTTCATGCCCACGACGAATAGCGACCACTACCGCATCAAAATTTTCACGAAATTTAGCTTCTTTGAGTGATTTACCCAGAATTGACGCGCTATGGCTCACCACCAGTTCAAGTAAGTTCTGACCGTTAATATGATGCTGACCAAACAGCGCCAGACCTTCAATTTCTTGTAAGGTTGCTACGCTTTCCACATCCCCACAAAATTGTAATTTGTCACCTTCACGTAATTTAGTATCCGGGCAAACAGGTGCAATCAATTCACCATCCCGCACGATTTCTGCCAGAAACAATCGGCGTAATGCGCGTAAATCGTTTTCGACCACGGTTTTGCCAACAAGTGGTGAGCCTTTGGTGACAACGGCTTCTAATACATAAGGCAGATCATCGTCACTTTGATCGTCGTGATTTGGCAGCAGATAACAGAAAGGGATCAACACCAACAAGCCGCCAGCCAATACGGCTAGGCCTATCATTGATGGCGCGAAGAAACTCAGTGAAGGCAAGCCCGCGTTTTCGACGAAGCTGTTAATGATGAGGTTAGTCGAGGTGCCGATCAGCGTCAGCGTTCCCCCCAAGATCGCCGCATAAGAAAGCGGGATCAACAAACGCGATGGGGCATGACGACGGTTGCGTTTTACCGCACCGATCAAAGACACCACCACCGCAGTATTGTTAGTAAAGGAGCTAAGAATCGCGGTGGATAGTCCGAGCTTGGCCACCACGGTACCTAACCGACCCGTTGATAACTGACCACTGACCCAGCTCACCAATCGGGTTTTTTCTAACGCTGCAGACGCCAGAATCAACATCACAAGGGTTAGCAAGGAACTGTTGGTGAAGTTCCCTGCCAGCGCCTCGACAGAAATCAGTCCAGATTGAAACGCGATGAATGCCACCGCTGCAAACAAAATGGCCGGCTTGATCTTGGACAGTACCAAGCCTGCAACCACTGCCAGCAGCAGACCCATCACCAGAGACTGATCCCAGTTCATAATGGATTACCCAAGTAACTTACTGATGTCACGTGCATTCCAATGTGGGAAGTGCTTGCGAACCAGTGCGTTGAGTTCCACTTCAAACGCAGAAATATCTGTCGCTTGGGTTTGTGTTGTGGTGTCTTCCAGAAGCTCGCTGATCATCCCTGCACCAACCGTCACATTAGTCAGGCGGTCAATCACGATGAAGCCACCGGTATCAGCGCAGTCTTGATAAAGATCCAATGACACAGACTCGGTTAATTCCACTTCACACTCAGCAATGCCGTTCAATGGCAGGCTGTCTGCATCAAATGTATCGAGCGAGTTAATGTCAACTTGATGGCGAATTTTGCTCACAGCGCCAACCGTTTTTTTGCCAGCGACTTTGATATCGTATTGACGACCAATCTCTAGTGGAGATTCATCCATCCACACAATGCTTGCTGCCAGCTTGCTGGTCGCTTTGTGCTGCTCCGCGACAGGGACAATCAAATCACCGCGACTGCAATCAATCTCATCGGTCAGTGTCAACGTCACCGCTTGCCCAGCATGTGCAAACTCGAGATCACCATCAAACGTGACGATACGTTCAACCGTTGACGTTTTGCCTGATGGCAACACTTTCACTTCATCGCCCGGACGTACAGCACCGCTTGAAATGGTGCCAGAGAAACCACGGAAGTCGAGATTCGGACGGTTCACGTACTGAACAGGGAAGCGGAATGCACCCTTGTCTTTATCGCTGTTTACATCAACGGTTTCTAGCATCGTCAGCAGCGTTTCACCTTGATACCAAGGTGTATGCACACTGCGTTCAACCACGTTGTCGCCTTCCAGTGCCGATAGTGGTACCAGTTGGATATCAATCTGACGGTTCAACTTCTTGGCAAAATCCAGATACTGCGCTTTGATTTCTTCATAACGAGATTCTTCAAAGCCAACCAAGTCCATCTTGTTCACCGCAACCACAAAGTGGCGAATACCAAGCTGGCTTGCAATGAATGAATGACGACGCGTCTGATCCAATACGCCTTTACGCGCATCAATCAAGATCACGGCCACATCACACGTCGACGCGCCTGTCGCCATATTGCGGGTGTACTGCTCATGTCCTGGAGTATCAGCAATAATGAATTTACGTGGGCGCGTCGAAAAGTAACGATACGCAACGTCGATCGTGATCCCTTGCTCGCGCTCGGCTTGCAAACCATCAACCAATAGTGCCAAATCCGGCTTTTCACCCGTTGTACCGACCTTTTGGCTATCGGTGTGAATCGCGGCTAGCTGATCTTCATAAATCTGATGAGAGTCATGCAGTAAGCGACCGATGAGGGTGCTTTTACCATCATCCACAGAACCACAGGTCAGAAAACGCAGCATCGATTTATTCTGGTGCTGATCCAGATAGGCCTCGATACCTAACTCGGCCACTTGTTGTTCAATTAAGCTGTTCATGCTAAATCCCTTAGAAATATCCCTGACGTTTCTTCATTTCCATTGAACCAGATTGGTCATGGTCAATGGCGCGTCCTTGACGCTCACTCGATGTCGCCACCAGCATTTCTTCAATGATGCCTGTCAAAGTGTCTGCCGTTGATTCAACCGCACCCGTCAGTGGGTAACAACCGAGTGTTCTAAAACGTACACTCTTGTATTCCACTTTCTCGCCTTCACGCAATTCCATGCGATCGTCGTCAACCATGATCAGCATGCCGTCGCGGTCAACCACAGGGCGAATTTCTGACAGGTACAACGGCACAATATCGATGCCTTCGAGGTAGATGTATTGCCAGATATCCAGCTCAGTCCAGTTCGACAGCGGGAAAACACGGATGCTTTCGCCTTTGTTAACCTGACCGTTATAAGTGTGCCAAAGCTCAGGACGCTGATTTTTTGGATCCCAGCGGTGGTGTTTATCACGGAAGCTATAAACACGTTCCTTAGCGCGGCTTTTCTCTTCATCACGACGTGCGCCGCCAAATGCCGCATCAAAGCCATATTTGTCCAGCGCTTGCTTCAAGCCTTGCGTTTTCATGATGTCAGTGTGCTTAGAAGAGCCATGAACGAATGGGCTACAGCCCATTGCAATACCTTCTGGATTCTTGTGCACCAGCAGCTCAAAGCCATACTTTTCCGCCGCACTGTCACGAAATTCAATCATTTCTCTGAATTTCCAATCCGTGTCGACGTGAAGCAGTGGAAACGGGATCTTGCCCGGATAAAAAGCTTTACGTGCGAGGTGGAGCATGACGGAACTGTCTTTCCCGATGGAATACATCATCACGGGATTGTCGAATTCTGCCGCCACTTCACGAATGATATGGATACTTTCTGCCTCAAGTTGCTTGAGGTGGGTAAGGGTCTTGGCTTCCATTCTTTGATATTTCCTTAGCCTAAATTAACCACGGAAGGTGCGTGAATATCACCCTCTGTATTGAAGGATTGCTTTCCAAACCAGCTCAATTGATCGGCGAGTTGAACCACTTCACCGACCACGATAAGTGCAGGCGAGCCCACACCTTCAGCCAGTGACTCCAATTCGCTCAATGTGCCTTTGTAGATTTTCTGATTGATGCGGGTGCCATTTTCTATGATGGCTACCGGCGTTTGCGGGTCACGCCCATGCTGAATTAGCTGTTCTTGAATATGCGCGCTTTTCATCAGGCCCATATAAATGACCAAGGTTTGGCGACCACGAGCAAGCGTTGCCCAGCGGAAACTGTCATCTTCTTTTTTCAGATGACCCGTCACAAACATCGCGGTTTGCGCATGATCGCGATGCGTCAGCGGAATGCCGGCATACGCCGTTGCGCCTGCGGCAGCGGTAATTCCTGGCACGACCTGAAACGGCACGCCAGATTCTTGCAGTACTTGCAGCTCTTCACCGCCACGACCAAACATAAACGGGTCACCGCCTTTCAAACGCACCACACGTCGACCTTCTTGCGCATGCTTGACCAGCAAGGCATTGGTCTCTTCTTGTGACACGCTGTGATAAGAGGCGCGCTTGCCCACACAAATCAGCTCTGCATCGCGTCGGCACAGCTCCATGATTTCATCCGACACCAAGTAGTCATACAAAACCACATCCGCTTGCTGCATCAATTGCAGCGCGCGCAGGGTCAGCAAGCCTGGGTCGCCTGGGCCAGCACCAATCAATGACACTTCACCTTGCAGTGACACGCCCGTGGTGAGCTTTTCAAGTTCAGCTTTTGCGCCCTCTTCATCGCCCGCTGCAACCAGTGAACTAAAACGACCATCAAACGCCGTCTCCCAGAACTTTCTTCGTCCGTTCAGCGTGGTCACTTTTTTCTTCAAGGTGTCACGAAATTCGCCAGCCAGTTTAGCCATGCGACCAATGTGAGAAGGAATAAGGGTTTCGAGTTTCTCGCGCAGTAAACGCGCCAGCACAGGGGATTTACCGCCAGAGGAAATCGCAATCACAATCGGGCTGCGATCAACAATAGAGGGAACGATAAAGCTGCATTTTGGGGTGTCATCCACCACGTTTGCCAAAATATGGCGCGCATTGGCGGCTTGTGAAACCAGCTCATTCACGAGTGGGTTATCTGTCGCCGCGATAACCAGAACAACGGCTTTGAGATGCTGAGGTGTAAACGCTTCTTTGACCCACACCAATTCGCCACGCTCAGCCGCTTCAACAATCTCTGCGTCAGCATGTGGCGCAACAACAGTCACCGCAGCGCCTGCTTTCATCAGCATACGTGTTTTGCGCCAAGCCACTTCACCACCACCCACGACTAAACAAGGGCGGTTTTCAAGCTTCGCAAAAATCGGCAAATAATCCATAGTGTGAGTCCTTTCTATCTAATGACTGCCACTATAGAGAGTTGCTGATATTACTTGAAATTCTAAAATTTCATCTTTTATAACTTTTTGGTTATTTCATTTTTACATACATAGCCAAAACGTCATATCGAACCGCTCTCTCATCGCAGCACGACATCAGACTCCGCTTGCTATGCATCCCGTCACATTTATCGCGCTAAAGATCACACTACACAATGAAATGTAACCTTTTCATGACGCTAGTATGCAAAATACATCCACTTTTAGTCCTGAAGTTTCGGAGACATTTATGACACTCACAGCCCGACCTCTGTCCATCGCCGTCCTTACTGGCATGCTCGCCATGGCAAGCCCAGCAATGGCAGAAACCATCAAACTGCGCATCATAGAAACCACCGACATCCATACCAATGTGATGGATTACGACTATTACAAAGACAAACCCAGCGAAAAAATTGGCTTAGTACGCACCGCAACCTTAGTTAGAGCAGCGCAAGGTGAAGCGACCAACAGCGTGCTGGTTGATAACGGAGACCTTATTCAAGGCAGCCCAATGGGCGATTACATGGCGGCGAAAGGCCTGAAAGACGGCGATGTTCATCCTGTTTACAAAGCCATGAACCTGTTGGATTACGACGCAGGTAACTTAGGTAATCACGAATTTAACTATGGCCTCGATTTTCTTGCACGCAGCTTAGATGGCGCTGCGTTCCCTTATGTATCGGCGAATGTGTTTGATGCAAACACCGGCGAACCACTCATCGCACCTTACATCATTAAAGAACACACCATGACTGACACCGATGGAAAAACCCATCTGGTGAAGGTGGGTTATATCGGTTTTGTGCCGCCGCAAATCTTGGTGTGGGATAAGAAAAATCTCGAAGGCAAAGTGATTGCCAAAGACATCAAAGCCACCGCAGAAAAACTCGTACCTGAGATGAAAGCCAAAGGCGCAGACGTGATTGTCGCTATTCCGCACTCCGGCTTGTCGCAAGACGAATATAAAGCCATGGCGGAAAACTCGGTCTACTACCTCGCCGATGTTGAAGGTATCGATGCCATTGCCTTTGGTCACTCTCACGCCGTGTTCCCAGGCAAAGGCTTTGATAATATTCAAGGCGTCGATAACGAAAAAGGCACCATCAAAGGCGTTGCGGCAGTCATGCCCGGCCGCTGGGGTAGCCATGTCGGCATCATGGATCTGCAACTCGACAAGCAAGGTGATGATTGGGTCGTAACGCCTATTCAGAGCGAATCACGCCCGATCTTTGATGGTGAGTCTCTTGCCGATGCCGATCCAGCGATGCTTAAAGCGCTTGAGCATGATCATCATGCCACCCGTGAGTTTGTCAATCAGCCTATCGGTAAAGCCAATGACGTGATGTACAGCTTCCTGTCGCTGGTGCAAGACGACCCGACCGTGCAGATCGTTAATCTGGCGCAGAAAGATTACGTCGAGCGCTTCATTCAAGGGGATCCGGATCTGGATGGCATTCCCGTTTTATCTGCCGCCGCACCATTTAAAGCAGGTGGTCGTAAAAACGATCCGTCTAACTTCACCGAAGTGGAATCTGGCGAACTGACTTTCCGTAATGCTGCAGACCTTTACTTGTATCCAAACACCCTCGTCACCCTTAAGGTGACGGGCAATGAAGTGAAAGAATGGCTGGAATGCAGCGCGGGCCAATTCAAGCACATCGACCCGACTTCAAGCGCACAGCAATCACTGATTGATTGGGACGGCTTCCGCACCTACAACTTTGATGTCATCGACGGCGTAAATTACCAAATTGACGTGACTCAAGCGGCGCGGTATGACGGTGATTGCAACCTGATCAACCCAGGCTCACAGCGCATTCAGAACCTGACCTTTAACGGTAAACCGGTTGATATGGCGCAGCCATTTTTGATTGCGACCAACAACTACCGCGCGTACTTGGGCAAGTTCCCAGGCACAGGTAATGATTTCATTGCGTTTGCATCGCCCGATGAAAACCGCACCGTCGTTGCAAATTACATCAGCAGCGTCACCAAAGAGAAAGGCGAGGTGACACCAACGGCAGATAACAACTGGTCATTTGCCCCAATTGCCACCGACACCGACATCGATCTCAATGTGGTGTTTGAAACGTCACCCAGTGACAAAGCCGCTGAGTTCATTGGCGCGAAAGGCCAATATCCTATGGAAAAGATTGGCACTGATGATGTGGGCTTCGCGCAGTACCGTATTGATTTAAAGAAATAATTAACAGCCTGTTAACGGCATGTTTAATTATTGAAAAAGACCATCTTTGATACAAAAAAACCGCGGCCTTGGTCGCGGTTTTTTATTATCTTGGCGAGTAGAAATACGTTATCTGAACTACAAACAAATATATGCTCGAGAAAAACCAAGAATTTTATAACTATTAGGAACAACCCATGCAATGGATAACCTTGACCTTTGGTCAGTTGTCTACAAGGCAACTTTATGACCTGCTCCGCCTGCGCACCGACGTGTTCGTGGTTGAGCAAAACTGCCCTTACCCTGAACTGGATGGGCACGACCTTCATCCCGACACACGCCACGTGTTGGGCTATCGCGATGACAAGATGACGGCATACGCCCGTATTCTACCCGCTGGCCTCACTTACCCGGAGATCAGCATTGGTCGCGTGGTCACCGCCAATACGGAGCGCGGCAATGGCTGCGGCAATGCGTTAGTGCACTACGCGATTCTTGAAGCGCACAACACATGGCCTCAAGCACCGATCACCATCGGCGCGCAGTATCATCTGCGTGAGTTTTACCGTCGACATGGCTTTAAAGAGATCTCAGAGCAATACCTAGAAGATGGTATTCCACACATTGATATGCGAAAAGCAGACGCAAAAACGGCTGCATGATTCATGCAGCCGTCGCTAGGTAATGTCGAGTCAATCTTTGCTATTGGCGATGTTGTTCTAGCTTCTCGCTATTTGCGTCGCGCAAAGCTGCCATCTGACAACCTGAAAAAGATCACTGACTGATTACCAGCGCTCTCGATCTGGATAATATCCAGATCGCCCTGTGTATTGCGTTTAAAGCGCAATAGCTGACCTGGCTGAATGCGGCTTAGCGGTTTGTCCGCGCCTTCAATAGCCGAGATCGCATACAAATCTTTTAGCGGCACATTTTGCGTACGGAAGATATTCGACAGCGTATCACCACGGGCCACTTCATAGTTCACCCAATCCGTGTCGATGGTTTGCGGCGCGACCACGGGGGCAGACGTGCGATCAAAACCCGTATCTTCTGATGCTGAATCATTGGCAGATGCAGGATTGCTTTCTGATGCTTGGTTGGCATCAATGTTCAATGGCACAGCCACCCTTTGACCCTCTGTGGGCTCAATTAAAGGTGACGGTTCACTCGATGGCCACAACAGCAGTAACACCAAAAGCACCGCAAGCGCTGACACGCCGATACGATGTGGCTTTGGTAATGCTTGCCAATAAGGCATCACTCGGGCAATGGCGGGGGCCAGTAACCCTTTTAGTTTCTCTTGCGCTTGTTTCAACACCTCGCCCAGAGGCGGCGTGGCAGAAGCTTTTCCCTTCTCGCGCTTTCCTTTCAAGGTCATCACCTCTCCCAATTTCTTCATCGGGTCTCATCAAGTATGCAAAGAATACGGTAACGCATAGTAGACGCGTAATATCAGAAAAATGTCAGCGTCACCGCGTTGAATTCGCAGAATAAAGCTGAATTGACACAAACTCTTATGTTTGAACAAACACATCAGTTTGGCTGACAATCGTACTGTCCGGCATTTTTCGTCCAGATTCAAGTAACACGATTTGTCCCGAGCTACCTGCACCTGTTATCCTTTCCCACTTTAAACCTAAACGCGGTGAGGATGTAATATTTCGCCCGTGGTTTGGGTGTAAACCCACAAACAAAGAGAGACGACATGTCTGAAGTAAAACTAGAGACCGTAGAACAAAAAGCAAGCTATGGCATTGGCCTTCAAATGGGTCAGCAACTGGCTGGTAGCGGTCTAGAAGGTCTGAACGTTGACGCAATCGCAAAAGGTATCGCAACGGCACTAGCAGGCGACATGCCAGCAATCGAAGTTGACGAAATCAACAACGCACTGCGTGAGCTGCACACGAAAGCAGACGCAATCCGTCAAGAAGCAGCAAAAGCAGCAGCCGCTGACGGCGAAGCATTCCTTGCTGAAAATGCAAAGCGTGACGAAGTGACTGTGACTGATTCAGGTCTTCAGTTTGAAGTTCTGGTTGAAGGTAACGGCGAAATCCCTACCAGCGACAAGCAAGTACGTGTTCACTACCACGGTATGCTGACTGACGGCACTGTGTTTGACAGCTCTGTAGAGCGCGGTCAACCTGCTGAGTTCCCAGTCACTGGCGTAATCCAAGGTTGGGTTGAAGCACTGCAAATGATGCCTGTTGGCTCTAAGTGGAAACTGTCTATCCCACAAGATCTTGCTTACGGTGAGCGCGGCGCTGGCGCTGCTATCCCACCATTCGCAGCACTAGTATTCGAAGTAGAGCTGCTGGACATCCTGTAATTTCAGGGCTCCAGTCATGCAAAAGCCAGCGATTCTCTCGCTGGCTTTTTTGTTTCCGCTATGTCATTTGGTCATGTGATGATTAACACTAAATCCATGAACAACCTTCTCTCGTACGGAAACTAATTCGCCGCCTGTCGCTCATCATCATTATGATCATCTCCACTGTCATCGACCTCTTCATCAGCCCAAGGCAAATGTGTGGAAAAGTGATCAGACAAGAAATCCACAAACAAGCGTACTTTGGCTGACAGATTTCGATTGAACGGATACACCGCCCATACCGCCGAGTCTGGTGCCCGATATTCCACCAATATTTCCACCAACTCACCGGAACGAAGCTTCTGATTCACGTAATAGTCTGGTAATTGCGCCAACCCCAATCCGCGCAGGGTGGCATCTAACACCGCACTTCCACTGTTACCGTGCCAGCGCCCTTTGGGTTTGAATTGGATCATGACGCCATTGTCTTGAAACGCCCATGAATCAGCCAGCCCGACCAAGCAATTGTGCTGATGCAGTTCCTCAAGATCGTTCGGAATCCCAAACTCCTTGATATACGCAGGTGACGCACAGACATGCAGTTTACGTGGCGCGAGTTTCTTCGCCATCAAGGTGCTGTCTTTCAGATCACCGGTGCGTATCGCCAAATCGTACCCATCGTGCACCATATCGATCACGTCATTGGTGAAGTGAAACTCGACACTCAGCTTAGGGTAAACCTTGATAAAGTCATTGGTCAGAGGCGCGATATATTTCTCACCAAACACCGAAGGTGACGTGATTTTTAACGTGCCGACTGGCTCGGTTTGCATTTGCGTGACGAGCGCTTCCGCCTCACCGAATGCTTCGATAAGGTCATTACAATGCTCAAAATAGGTTTTGCCGACCTCGGTCAGCGTGATCTGTCTGGTTGTACGATAAAGCAATCGTGTACTCAACCGACTCTCTAACGCGTCAATACGTCGACTGACATGAGAGGTTGAAACACCTAACTTTCGTGCGGCGGCGGTAAAACTGCCACTGTTAACAACTTCAACAAATTCTTCAACACCACTCCAACGGTTCATCTTTGCTCCACTGAAAAGAAGTTTATTGATTGCTGCAACAATAAAACCCGCCCTTTGACGGTCTGATTGTTATCCTAATGTTACTCCATAATGGATAGCTCTCCGCCCATCTCCTACTAAGGTAGGAGAGTTATCGGAAGAAAGTAGTATGAACAGCCAGATCAAAGGAATGCAAAAGTGTGTTAAGTCTGCGATTTTGCTTTGTTTTTGCGCATTAAGTGTCAATGCAGAAACAAACAAGGTGCCAGTGTCAGAGCCAGATAACTATCGTACCGAGAATTATCGGGCATCGGTTCCATATTCGCTCATTGGCGCCACCGTGATTGAAACGCCCCAAGCGCTCAAACAATTTATGACCCTTCATGACCCCCTCTTGATTGACGTTTACCCTGCGCCAAACAAACCCGATAATTTGCTCAAAACCACCCTATGGATTGAACCAAGGCGAGAAACACTGCCCAATGCGCTTTGGCTTGCCAATGTGGGTCACGGCATCATGCCGGATTCGCTAATCAATCTGCTAAAGCAGAATCTGCCGAGTGACCAAGCTGTCGTGATATTTTGTGAGCCCAACTGCTGGCATTCTTGGAATGCAGCCAAGCGCGCCCTTGAATTAGGTGCGCAAGACGTAGTTTGGTATCGCGCAGGCGTGACGGGTTGGAAGGAGGCGGGGTTTACACTCGAAACACACACGCCGATCCGTCCATGAAAAGCCTCCAAACACGCCTACTGTTACCGAGCATCTGGCTATCCATTTTCATGGCCTTTTCACCACTGGCTCAGACTATCTCTCTACAAGAAGTCGCACCCGGCGTGTTTTACCATCAAGGGAAAATTGACGACCTATTCACCACAGATTCTGGCCCAGTCGCCAATATCACCGTCGTTGTGGGCGATGAATCGGTGGCCGTGATCGACACAGGAGGCAGTCGTCGTGCGGGCGAAGCTATCTACCAAGCCATTCGCGATATCACACCGCTGCCCATTCGTTACGTTATCAATACCCATGTCCATCCAGACCATAACTTCGGCAATCAGGCATTTGTCGCTGAGAAGCCAGAATTCATTGCTCATACGCGCTATCCGGGCGATTTTAGCGCCAAAACAGGGTATTACCTGCAACGCCTTACCTCGCCATGGTTTGAAGGAACGAAACCCATCGCCGCTACCCGTCTTATCGAATCGCAGGAGGAGATAGAATTAGGCAATCGCATATTAGTGCTCACGGCCCATGAACGTGCGCACACTCGCCATGATTTGAGCGTGTTTGACCCAGCCACAAGTACACTCATTGCAGGCGACCTGCTGTTTATCGACCACATCCCCACGTTAGATGGCAGCCTTACAGGTTGGCTCAATGTGATCGCCACCTTGGAGGCACTGCCGTATCAGCGAGTGATCCCCGGCCACGGGTCTATTCAAGTTGGCAAAAATGCGTTTGCAAAACAGACGCACTATCTCTTCTCGCTGGCACAAGAAGTTCGTGCCGCCATCAATCAACCTATTGATATCAACACTGCCAGCCTTACGGTGATGACATCGCATGCCAAGGATTGGAAACTGTTTGAACAGTTTCATTCACGCAATGTGATTCAGGCTTACAAAGAGCTGGAGTGGGAATGATGTGAGGAAATCGAAATGAAAAAGATCGCTCTATTGCTATCCGCCGTGCTGGCGCTTCTCCCCATACTTTCTTTCGCACAAAGTGAACAAGAAAGCATGAATTGGCCGCTGATCCGCGACAGCCTCTTTCCTGGTTCGCCAGAGATTATTGAAGATGATGTTGTCACACTAATCTCGCCAGTCCGTGCGCTCGATGCTGCGCTGGTGCCGCTAGAAATAAAAGTGAATGTGCGTCAGGACGACCCTAATCCCATAGAAACCATTCACCTTATTGTCGACAACAACCCCTCCCCCATTGTCGGCACCTTTGATATGAGCCCAAACAACGGTGTCGCCAATATCTCTACCCGTGTGCGCGTCAACGCTTACAGTCCAGTGCGAGTTATCGCAAAAACAGCGGATGGCAAACTGCACATGGCGAGTAACTTTGTCAAAGCTTCAGGTGGTTGTTCTGCCCCTGCGGGTGCCGATGATCTTCTGGCGCGCCAGAGAATGGGCAAAATGAAGCTCAAAGATCTTGGTAACACTGACACCCGCATGCTGCAATTGCTGATCAGTCATCCTAACTACAGTGGCCTGCAAATCGATCAGGTCACGCGCCATTGGATCCCATCTGATTATGTGAGTGATGTACAAATCACGCTTGAAGGTGAACCTGTGATGCAGTTTAACGGTGGGATCTCTATTAGTGAGAACCCTACCTTCACGTTTCATGTCGATGCAGAAAAACGCGGAAAGCTCAAAGCGAATGTGAAAGATTCAGCCGGACGAGAATTTTCCAGCGAATGGGACATTTGATCTTAATCCAAAAAATCCCAACAAAAAATAAGGTTATCCAGATGTCGTATCTTACTGAAAAGACAGTAATGACATCTGGCTCTTTCTGAGTTGATCTGAATAAATCCTTTCGTTAACACCGCCATCAATCACATTATTATCAATGCATTAAGGAACCAACTCCGCTTAATGCACATTGTTGCCTTGCAACAAAAGTGTTGTGCTCCTTTGCTCCTCACACAACCTCAAAAGCTGCCATAAACTCAATTCACCAACGTTTTGATGACGACACTTCGTTATCAATGGGCGGCAGCATTGTCGCATCATCCGATGTTGGAACGAATTGGCATTCGGGGTCAATGCTGAAACGCGAGACCGCATGTTGTAGATCGCCAACAAGCCACAAGCACAACCTTATGTTCTTTCATACGTTGAGTGCTGGCCAAAATAGCGTCCCTCACAACCCGCGGATTGCGCCCATCAAAAATTGAGACAATTAAGGCTGATGTGCCTTTGAGCACCAAACGCTCAATAGCACTCGCTGTCACGGAGGAAGTAAACATGATAGGTGTAAAAAGGTTGCGAAGCAGTTTGCTCGCAGTAGCAACTGTTTCCCTAACTCTGCTGTTTCCAGCAGCGTCTCAGGCAAACGACGAGCTATTAAAATTACAGCAAGATCCGGATCAGTGGGTGATGTGGGGCGGTAACTATTCCGGCAACCGCTATAGTCCGCTGGATCAGATCAACGCAAAGAATGCGAAAGATCTTCAGGTGGCATGGACATTTTCAACCGGCGTGTTGCGCGGGCATGAAGGTGGACCACTCGTATTGGGCGACACCATGTACATCCACACCCCTTTCCCCAATAAAGTGTTTGCCATTGATTTAAAAACGAAAGCCCTCATCTGGAGTTATGAACCTAAGCAAGACGCTTCCGTCATCGCGGTCATGTGCTGTGACACCGTCAACCGCGGTTTGGCATACGCCGACGGCAAGATCTTCCTGCAACAAGCCGATACCACATTGGTCGCACTCGATCAGAAAACCGGTGAAGTGATTTGGAAAATCGTCAATGGCGATCCTAAATCAGGCGGCACCAATACCAACGCGCCGCTCGTGGTGAAAGACAAAATCATCACAGGCATCAGTGGCGGTGAATTTGGCGTACGCGGTTACCTCACGGCTTACAACATCAAAGACGGCAGCCTTGCTTGGCGCGCATACAGCACAGGCCCTGACGAGGAAATGCTCGTCGATCCTGAAAAAACCACCGCCATGCTCAAACCCATAGGTAAAGATTCGAGCCTCGAGTCTTGGGAAGGGGATCAGTGGGAAATTGGTGGCGGTACCACGTGGGGTTGGTTCACTTACGATCCTGAGCTGAATCTTATCTACTACGGCACAGGTAACCCAAGTACATGGAACCCTTCACAGCGCCCAGGTGACAACAAATACTCCATGACCATCATGGCGCGTGATGCTGACACGGGCATGGCCAAATGGCTGTACCAAATGACGCCACACGATGAGTGGGATTATGACGGCGTCAACGAGATGATCCTTGTCGATAAGAAATTCAACGGCAAAGACAGAAAGCTGCTGGTGCATTTCGACCGTAACGGCTTTGGTTACACCCTTGACCGTATCACCGGTGAACTGCTAGTGGCAGAGAAATTTGATCCTGCGGTTAACTGGGCAACCCATGTCGATATGGAAACGGGCGTACCACAAGTTGTGGCGAAATACTCTACCAGCGAAGAAGATGTGGATACCAAGGGCATTTGCCCTGCCGCATTAGGCTCGAAAGACCAACAACCTGCATCGTACAGCCCGCGTACTGGTTTGTTCTATGTCCCTACCAACCATGTGTGCATGAACTACGAACCGTTTGAAGTCGCTTACACCGCAGGTCAACCCTACGTGGGCGCGACCCTTTCCATGTTCCCAGCACCAGGAAGCCATGGCGGCTTGGGCAACTTCATTGCCTGGGATGCGGAAAAAGGTGAAATCGTTTGGTCAATCCCAGAGCCGTTCTCCGTATGGAGTGGCGCACTGGCAACAGGCGGCGGCGTGGTATTTTACGGCACCCTTGAGGGCTACCTCAAAGCGGTGGACGAAAAAACAGGTGAGGAGCTTTATCGCTTTAAAACGCCATCCGGCATCATCGGTAACGTCAACACTTATGTCCATGACGGCAAGCAATACATCGCTATTCTGTCTGGCGTAGGTGGTTGGGCTGGTATCGGCATGGCCGCAGGTCTTGAAGGTGATACAGACGGTCTGGGTGCAGTAGGCGCCTACCGTAAACTGTCTGATTACACCCAATTGGGTGGTGTGCTGACGGTCTTCGCTTTACCTAACTAATCAAAACAATAACCAGGGGAGTTTAACTCCCCTTTTTTCTCAACATTGAATCAATGCAACCAATTGAATGAAGCAGTTGCCTTCTAAACTCAATGTTATTGCTGAGAAGGGAATTTATATGGCTAAACGTTTTTTGTGGTCAATTTGTTTGTTATTGGGCTTAACAAGCCAGGGATATGCAGAAGAATATGAAGTAAAGGCGGTTGGGGTGAAATTCGCGCCGATGGTCGTCGTTTTACAGCCAGGCGATAGAGTCTCATGGACCAATATGCCAGCACACCTGATTGAAACCATTGATGTGATGGTGCCAGAAGGCACAGAGAAAATACAAACTGAAATGGGAATGAACGTTAGCTTCGTGTTCGAAAACGAAGGCGTTTACGTTTACAAATGCACCCCACACTGGGGCGCTCGAATGGGCGGCGTTTTACTGGTCGGTAACCCGAGTGACATTGAAGGCATTATCGACGGCTACATGGCAGAAATAGAAAAAGATAAATCACTGCTGCCCGCCAAAGGGCTATTAAAGAAATTCAAGAAACAGATGCAACAGCAAGGTTTGTTATAACGCCAGATTCGCGGATAAATTGCAGGAGGCAACTTTATGATGAAAGCAGTTAAAACGGTAAGTTCACTCTTTGTCTTGGCATTGCTGGCTCTCTCCCAGCCAGCCAGTGCCAATGACTTCCCCACACTAGAAAGGGTGAAATTCGTCCAAGAGTGCATGGCACTCAAAGGCGGCCCTAGCTACGTCAACATGTACGGTTGCAGTTGCGTCATAGACAAGATTTCCGAACAACTCGCCTTCGATGATTATGTTCATGCTGATGCCTTCTTGCGCCTGCGCAACATGCGTGGCGAGCGCGGTGGCTATTTCCGTTCGTCCAAAGACAGCCGCACTGCCAGAGGTGAGCTTCTCGCGATTCGTGAAGAAGCCGATCAACAGTGCTTCTCGGCGCAGCAAATCACTCGTATCCAGCAGTAGGAGGCAAAGATGAAGTCATTTTGTTATCGCAGTATTGCCTTATTGTCCTTGTTATTCACCCTCACCTTGCAACCAACGGTCGCTGTGGAGAAATCCTTCCCTTCACCACTGCCAGACAAACTGAGAGTGTGCGCAGACCCTAACAACCTTCCTTATTCCAACAAGGATCAGCAAGGCTTTGAGAACAAAATCGCCGATCAGCTGGGTGAATATTTTGGGCTAGATGTTGAATATGTGTGGTTCCCCCAACGTATGGGATTTATCCGCAATACATTGAAAAATTGGTCAGACAATACAGGGCGCTTCGCCTGTGATCTTGTCATTGGTGTCCCCACTCAATTTGATATTGCTGCCACCACCAAACCCTATTACCGCTCATCTTATTCGATCATCTTCAAAAAAGACGGACCACTGGGTGCGGCGTTGACACAACAAGACGTTGCCACTGTGCCGGACAGCGTAAAACAGTCTCTAAATATCGCCGCATTCGCCCCCTCTCCCGCTGTGACTTGGCTGAGAGATAACGGCTTTAAAGACAACACATCATTTTTCCGCATCATGAATGGCGATGGCGAAGATTACCCAGGAAAAATGGTGAAGCGCGTTGCTGACGGTGAATTCGATATGTTGGTGATATGGGGGCCAATTGCAGGATACTTTGTAAAGTCTCACCCTGAACTTTCTGTGATATCCATGACATCAGAAGGCAGCAATGTGTTTGATTTCCCCATGTCGATGGGCGTCCGATATGGCGAGCGACCATGGAAAGAAACCGTAGAAATGGCCATGGATGCCAATGCACCGCAAATCGCCATGATCTTGCAAGACTATGGCATCCCCGTTGTGGAAGCGTCATCAAAACCCCGACCAGATGACGACGATGATTAATCATGCCCGCCAATAAATCGCAACGCGGCAGAGAAGCACCTTCTCGTTTACCTGCCGCGTCAGAACCTTCCACGCCGCCAGTCATTAAAAAGCGGGTTCGCAGCTTCCTCCCCTTCATCATCATGCTGTTCATTTCTTTGCTGCTGGCTTGGATACCTATCGCGTTTGCTTCCGTCGCTGTGCTGGATTTTGAACTCAACGATCTGACATTGGCAGAAAGCGACCGTGCAACGCAATACAGCGAAAATGCACCAAACGCCCCAGAAATTGCCCGTACCGCCACACTCGCACCTCTTCTGAGAGAAGCCCTAAATACGCAATACGATTTTACGATAACACCTGTACCTACTGCACTTTACGCCGAGGCCGATCAGGGCTTTGGTTATTTGTTCTCTCACCCCAGAGCGGTGACAGATCTGGGGAGGGCGTTAAACACTGACTGGGTGGTGGTGAGTCGCCTTCATAAGCCCAGCTTTTTGTTTGCCTATTTGATCACCCATGTTGTCCACGTGCCAGCAGGCAGGCAACTGCCTGAAATCATCGTGGAAATAAAAGGGCAGCAACAGACACTGAGCCAGCGAGGGGTGAATGCGTTAGCGAGGCAAATCAATGAGGCGATAAATACGGTTAAGCAACAACAGAAAGAGGAAAAGTAACGAGCATTGAAGGATGTACATCCTTGTATCCTAAGTGTCCATTCGCTTTAGTCTCTTGATGCGAGATCTAGAGACTGATCAGAATCCTCAAAATTGATGGTTAAATTCCAAACGCCATTCCACACTGCTACTTGTCCCTGCACTGTCAGAGTAATTGGCAAAAAGACGTACATTCTGACGCGGGTTTAGCTGATAACTGGCCGCTGCTTCATGGTGCCAACCATCCATCAAATCGGCCATGTAGTGGTTACTGTTCAAGGTGTTAATGTACATCGGGTTGTAGTTGAGCCAGATGTTTTCGTTAATCGAGTATTTGGCATATGTACCCACCACCATGTAGGTCGAAGGAATCGCATAACCCACGCTGCCAACAGGGTTTTCAGTGCCACGAATTTCCGCCGTGTCGGTCACGGTCAACCCCGCACCCGCGAGTGGATAAAGTTGCAAATCTCCCATTGCCGGTAAGGCTTGCATAAAGCTGTAAGACGCACTGCCAAGGTCACTTTCAAAGTCCCAATTCACATCAAGCTGAGAGCCGCGCCCGGTGGTGGTATCTAAACTGAAATGGCGATAGCGCAAGGCATCAAAGCTGTCGTTGCCATCCAAGTGCAGCAAATCCCCTGCAAACCCTTTTAGCTCTAGAATGTTCATCGCCATGGTGTCGGGATTGCCCGTGTCATAGGCCATGCCGAGTTTGAAATTTAACCCTTGGTCCGTGATGCCCACACCACCTTGGGTGTACACCGCCAACGGATCAGACATATCTTGCAGCGCGTCATCGCCCTCTAACGCCAACAAAGACGGGCTAGCCAACGACAAAGAAACCAGAACCAGAGTGCGAGAATAAGAAGAATTTTTCATAACGTTTCCCTAGAAAAAAGGGGCCAACGGAGCGCCCCTTTGTGTTACCAGTATTTAGTGTTACCACTCAAGGTGATTGCCTGTTTCAGCGCCCCAACTCAGTGGGTGTGAACATGATCTTCATGGGCTAGTGCTTCATCATCGTTGTCCAAGTCGTACAAGTGCGCATCAACCATTTGACCGTCAGCTGGACGTGGAACAATTTCAAATGCACTTTCAAATTCCACCGAAGCCTGTGCCAGTTTCTGCATTACACTGCTGTCGCCTTTGTAAATAACGCTTTGCTCTTTCAACAGGTCATTCAATGTTGTTTCACCCAACAAGATCTTGGTGACGTTCTTCTTGCTGATCACGATGCTTGCATCAGCGTGACGTACTGTGTCGACCAAGCCATTACTCAGGTTACCGTTCGACATTTCCACAAAGTGCACTTCGTTCAGATCCGGTACCACAACATTCATCGTGAATGGCGAGTGTTGAGCAATCGTCGAATCCACTTTCACCGCCAAGTAATCCAGCAAATTAGTGATACTCATTTCAGCCAGCACATCAGGAGACGCCGTTTTCGGGTTACCCGGCAGTGTGCCTACTCGTAGCTCTTGCGCCCCCGTCAGGTAGGTGTTTCGCCAACCCATGGTTTCGGATTGATAACCCAATTGCTCATAGGTATCAGCCAGCAGTTTTCGCGCTTCTTTGTTATTAGGTTCAGCGCGAACCACTTTGTCCATTGCGGTGGCAACAAAGCGATATTCACCCTCTTTGAAATCCGCATTGGCTTTCAACATCACCGCATCCGCACCCCCCATATATTCAAGGAACTTCTCAGCTTCCGCTTGTGTCGGCAACGGGTTCAAATTGGCAGGGTTCATGTCGAAATAACCCAAGTACATGTTGTATACCGCTTTGGCATTGTGGCTGTAAGAACCGTGATAGCCATTGGTGTGCCACGCTTGTTGAATCGACTCAGGAATCACATCAATCACTGCATCGCCAATGTCTTGAATCACCACGCCATCATTGGCGAGACGCAACGTTTGGTTGTGCACAAAGCCATAGTTATCACGCTGAAGCTTCATGAAATCCTGCACTTCATCGTTACCCCAGATTGGCGATGAGTGAGAACCGAACAACACGTCAATGTCTGCGCCCCATGCATTGATCATCTCATTGATGTCTTTCGACCATTTCAGTGCATCACGCACTTTCGCGCCGCGCAGGGTATAAACGTTGTGCATGCCGTGATACATCATCTCGCCTGTCCACAAAGCATTCATTGACGGAATAAAGGTCGCCATGCCTGATGGAGATTCCGTGCCTGCGGTGTCGATGAAAATCATTTCTAGGCCATCAACAGAGTAAGTTTCGAATTTTTCCTCACTGTTGAAGGTGTAATCCGGTGCGACATAGGTGATGTCGCCGCTGCCGTACTCGGGAGAGCTGGTCGACATCGCTTTGCCCAAACCTGCATCAACAATCCCATGCTCATGCGCCCCCAATGTTGCGCCATATTGGTATGCTGCACGACGGGACATCGCATTGCCCGCCAACACGTTTTCATCCACCACTTCTTTGGTGATGTTGTGTGAGCCGTAAACTTTTACATCTGGGAACATGTCCACGATGCCGCGCGCACCGCCGAAGTGGTCGGCATGAGAGTGCGAGTAAATCATCGCAACAATGGGTAAATCCCCACCTTCAGGCACATTTTCTAGGAAAAACTTGGTCGAGATTTCTGCCGCTTGTTTGGTAAGCAGCACATCGTAAGCAATCCAACCTGTGTTACCGCGAATGAAAGTGATGTTCGATAAATCTGTGCCACGCACTTGGTAGATGCCATCACGCACTTCATACAACCCTGCTGCCGTGTTGTTTACTTGCGCTTGGCGATACAGCGAAGGGTTAACGGAATCTGCTACTTCATCTTGGCTAATGAAGTCATAATTGTTGAGCATGATATTGGCTGAAGACTCATCCAGCGCGGCAATCAAGCCTTTTTGATTTCGTTCAAACGCATCGCGGTCGGCCCAATTTAATGTGTCTGACAAGGCACTGTTTACCGCAATCGTTTCTGTTGTGGCTGGCTTGCCATTGACCTCTAAATCGCCATGAACATGGTCATGATCGTGGTTCGACGCCATCACAGGGAACGCCAACAGTGTTGAGATAACGAATGCGCTGATTGGATGCTTTTTGAAATTGGCCATGATTGCCTCTCTTTTTGCTGAATAGGGTCTTTTGTTTCGATGAGGAAATAGTACCGAGTTGACACATCAGCATAAATAAAGATAACTTTATTAAAAACATAACCATTAGCTATGTATTGAGGCGTGACGTCTATGGATTCCAAGCTCGATCTGAACCTGCTTTCTGTGTTCTTAGATGTTTATAGGCTGCGTTCCATCACGCTGGCTGCGGATGCACTCAACATGACACAACCGGGTGTTAGTGGCGCATTAAAGCGGTTACAACAACAAATGGGAGTAGAGTTGTTTGTGCGGGAAGGACGCGGTATCAGCCCGACGTCGGCAGCGGTTCAACTGGCTAACGATATCTCACCGGCTTTTGAGCAAATGGCAAAAGCCATGGGCAACATCAACCAGTTCACGCCACAGCACCATCGCAAATTCAATGTGCTGGTCAATGAAGTCGTCCTGCAAATTCTTCAACCCTTGGTTGAGCGTTCCGATCTGCTAGGAAACTGCGCCATTCAGTTCAACCCTACTCCTAAAAATGAAGAAGACATGCTGGAGATGCTGAGTCTGCAAAAAGCCGATCTGGCCATTGATATCGGCAAAGTCGACGGCCAGTCATACGCCTCAGTGCCGCTATTTGAAGAGTCGATGAAACTGATTTGTGCCAAAACGCACCCAAGGGTTCAGAGCACCATCAGCAAAGCGCAGTACTATCAAGAAAAACACATCACCTTGCGCATTCGTCGATCTAACCTTTATGCAGCAGACTTCTTCACCACTGAAATATTGAAAGAACGTAAAATCAGCGCCGAGTGCGAGTCTGTTTTGTCCATGATGGCGTTGGTTAGCGACAGCGATTGTGTCGCCATGACCAGTGAGAAACTGTCCGGTAAGTATGCCGAGCGATTTGGGTTGCAGGTGTTATCGCCCCCGTTTGAGACACAAAAAGTGGTGCATCAAATCGTCTGGCACAAACGAAACCAGCACAGCCCAGCCAATCAATGGCTCAGAGAAACCCTGACTACGCTAATCAATGCCTGAGAGTGCGAACTGAAACGATTAAATGTGAAAAGTCGACCGTCAGTGACGCCCACGACACGACAATGAATACCAAACGGAGAAAGCTGCCATGAAGAAGATTCTGCTGCTTGTTATACCGCTCATCTTAAGCGCCTGCAGTGCTGATATTGGCCGTTCATGGGCGGAAAATGATTGCTCTAAAATTCGTAACAACGCCGACAGAGAGCAGTGCTACAAAGACGTCGATAGCACCTTTCGTGATTACTAGGCATGAGAGTTTGCTTTAGATTTTCAGCATAGATATTCGTATGGAAACAGGGCATAAAAAAAGTGACGCTATTAACGTCACTTTTTATTTCTCTACGCGTTTTTATGTGTAGAAGAATAAAGAGTTAAATCCCCTCGCCATCTCCACCAACATGATCTTCATGCAAACCACACTCTCGCTTCAAGCCAAAGAAACGCGTTTCTTCTTCTGTCATGCCTTCTTCAAGTTTACGCGTAGTGTGCACATCACCGACTGAGACATAGCCTTGATCCCACAATGGGTGATACGGCAAATTGTGCTCTTGCAGATAGTAATGCACGTCTTTGTTAGTCCAATCAATCACGGGCAAGAACTTGAACACGCCATTTTGAATACCAAGAATAGGCAAGGTTTGGCGCGAGCTTGATTGGTCACGGCGAAGACCCGAGAACCAAGTGCCCACGTTCAGTTCATCCAGCGCACGACGCATTGGCTCAACTTTGTTGATGCGGTTGTATTGTTGAATGCCGTCAACACCTTGCTCCCACAGCTTGCCATATTGCGCTTCTTGCCAAGCAGAGCTTTGCTCAGCGCGATAAACTCGCAAGTCCAATGACAACTGCTTGGTGAGATCATCAATAAATTGATACGTCTCTGCGAACAAGTAGCCTGTGTCCGTCAAGATCACGGGGGTATCCGGTTTTTCTTGGACCACCAAGTGCAGCATCACTGCCGCTTGAATGCCAAAGCTTGATGACAAAGCGAACTCGCCCTGCAGATTTTCCAACGCCCACTGAACCCGCTCCTGTGCTGACAGGGTTTCCAGTTCAGCGTTAATTGGCGCCAGTTCCAAGATTTGCTGAGCTTTGTTGCGGCTCAGCAAATCGGACAGTTGAAATTTAGGCATAGAAATCCCTCTTGGAGACAATCACTTCTGCAACCACGCCAACACGAATGACGAAATCACCGAAGCCTTCACCGTCGTTACGCTCTGTCGCCCAACGACCAACTAAAGTGTCGATCTCTTCGAGGATTTGCGCATCGGTGATGTTCTCTTTATACATTTTAGGCACACGGGTACCTTCACGGTTACCGCCTAAGTGCAGGTTATAACGGCCCGGCGCTTTACCGACCAACCCAATTTCAGCCAGCATGGCGCGGCCACAGCCGTTCGGACAACCCGTGACACGCAAGATGATATGCTCATCTTCCAAGTCGTGTTTTCCCAAAATGTCTTCAACGTCAGTGACGAACTGTGGCAAGAAACGCTCGGCTTCAGCCATCGCCAATGGACAAGTTGGGAACGCCACACACGCCATGGAGTTCTTGCGCTGCTCGCTCACACCATCGTCAATCAAACCGTATTCACGCGCAATCTTGTCGATCTTCGCTTTGTTCGCTTTCGACACGCCGGCAATGATCAAGTTCTGGTTGGCGGTCATGCGGAAATCACCTTTGTGGATCTTGGCAATTTCAGCAACGCCTGACTTCAGTGGCTTGCCTGGATAATCCAGTAAGCGACCGTTTTCGATGAACAGCGCTAAGTGGTGTTTACCGTCAATGCCTTCTGCCCAACCGATGCGATCGCCGCGGTCAGTGAATTCATACGGGCGAACCGCTTCAAATTGAATGCCTGCGCGTTTTTCCACTTCTGCTTTAAATACATCCGTACCGACGCGATCCAAGGTGTATTTGGTTTTCGCGTTCTTACGGTTTGAACGGTTACCCCAATCACGCTGCGTGGTGACCACGGCTGCTGCAACATCAAGGGTTTTGTCCAATGGCACAAAGCCAAAATCGTCAGCTTTACGCGGGTACGTTGCGTTATCGCCGTGGGTCATTGCCAGACCACCGCCAACCAATACATTGAAACCCACCAGCTTGCCGTTGTCAGCAATGGCCACGAAGTTAAGATCGTTCGCGTGCACATCCACGTCGTTTTGCGGCGGAATAACAACCGTGGTTTTAAATTTACGTGGCAGATAGTTAGAACCCAAAATCGGCTCTTCGTCTTGATGCCCTTCAACCTTTTCACCGTCTAACCAAATCTCCGCATACGCACGGGTTTTCGGCAGCAAGTGCTCACTGATTTTCTTCGCCCACTCATACGCTTCTTGGTGAAGCTCTGATTCTACTGGGTTGGTGGTACACAGCACGTTACGGTTCACATCACCCGCTGTTGCGATGGAATCAATACCAATTTTGTTCAGCGTTTGGTGCATCAACTTGATGTTCGGCTTTAGTACGCCATGGAACTGAAACGTCTGACGTGTGGTCAGGCGAATACTGCCGTACATAGTGTGTTCAGTCGCGAATTGATCAATCGCCAGCCACTGAGTTGGCGTGATGATGCCACCCGGCATACGGGCACGCAGCATGACATTTTGCAGCGGCTCAAGTTTTTGCTTTTGACGCTCCGCACGAATGTCGCGGTCATCTTGCTGATACATGCCATGGAAACGGATCAGCTGGAAGTTATCTGCTGTAAATCCACCCGTGACGCGATCACCCAAGTCTTTTTCAATCGTACCGCGCAGGAAGTTACTTTCTCTTTTCAGGCGCTCGTTATCAGCCAATGGGCCAAGTTCTTCACCCAATACAACTTGCTTGTCACTCATTAATACACATCCTTTTGATAGCGCTTCGCCTTACGCAGATCATTCAAATAACCTTCTGCGTCTTCTCGGCTCTTGCCGCCTTGCTGCTCGACAACGTTAATCAATGCTTCATGGACATCTTTCGCCATGTGGGTCGCGTCGCCACAGATATACAAGTAGGCACCGTCTTGTAGCCACTGCCAAACCGCTTCTGCTTGCTCAAGGATTTTATGCTGAACGTATTCTTTCTCGGCTTGATCTCGGCTAAAGGCGAGGTCAATTTTGGTCAATAAACCATCTTTGAGGAATTTCTGCCACTCTACTTGGTAAAGGAAATCTTGGGTGAAGGTACGATCACCAAAGAACAGCCAGTTTTTACCTTCTGCGCCACGCACATCTCGCTCTTGCATGAAGGCGCGGAAAGGTGCGATACCGGTACCCGGCCCCACCATGATCACAGGGGCGTTATCGTCAGCAGGTAACTTGAAGTTGTTGTTGTGTTCAATAAACACTTTCACGGACTCTGCATCTTCTGCACGCTGCGCCAAGAAACCTGATGCGCCGCCAATACGGGTATTGTCACCGTTTTGGAATTCCACCAAAGCCACCGTCAAATGCACTTCTTCACCCACGTCTTCTTGGCTTGAAGCAATAGAATACAAACGCGGGGTGAGTTTGCGAAGCAAGCCAGCCAGTTGCTCGGCAGACAGCTTGGTTTTTTTCTCACCCAGCACATCGACAACTTGAGTGTTGTTGGCGTATTGGCGAAGCTTGTCTTTGTCTTCCGCCAGTTTCTGAAGCTTTTTGCTACCAGACAGTTCTGCAAATGCCGCCACTTGTTGTGGGTTGGCTGCTGTAATTTCAAACTTGTCTGTCAGCGCTTTACGCAGCGACAAAGACTCGCCGCCTACTTCAACACTTTCATCGCCAGTCAGGCTGACTTTCGCCAAGATCTCGTCAACAAGTTCAGGGCTGTTGCTGTAATAAATACCCAGCGCGTCACCCGGCTGATACGTTAAGCCGGACTCGCCCAAATCAATCTCAATGTGGCGAACATCTTTGCCTGAATCACGGCCTGTAATTTTTTGGTTGGTGACCAATTCCGCCGCATACGGGTTTTGCTTATTGTACGCCGATGCTGCGCCGGCTGTGGTTGCAGCATGCAGTGGCACAACCACCTCATCAGCGCCACCACCAATCGTTTCTTTGACTTTACCCAGCACATCTGCACGCCAAGTATCGGCATCTGCGTCGTAGTCCACATCGCAATCAAGGCGAGGAATAATGGCTTTTGCGCCAAGCTTTGACAGGAATGCATCGAAATCTTTACCGGTTTGGCAGAAAAATTCGTAGCTTGAATCGCCTAAGCCCAACACTGCATATTGCAGGTTATCCAGCTTTGGTGCCTTCTTCGATTGAAGAAACTCATGCAGTGAAATCGCATTGTCAGGCGCCTCGCCTTCACCGTTCGTGGATGCGACGATGATCAGATGTGTTTCTTTGGCCAGATCACGGGGTTTGTAATCATCGGCTGAAAACAGTGCAACCTCGATACCATCAGCATGCGCACTCGCTTTCAATGCTTCAGCAACACCTTTCGCGTTACCGGTTTGCGATGCATAGATGATGGTGAGCTTGCCCGCAGGCTTCGCTGCTGTGGCAACCGCCTGCGCAAGGGGTTGAGGGTTGCTGCCTGCTGTTGCAGGCGTCTGGCTTAAGCCCCAAAAGTAGCCGCTGATCCAGGCCAGCTGTTGTGGCGATAATTCTGCCACGGTCTGCTGCAGTTGGCCGATCTGCTGATCGTTAAGCGGACTTGCCAGCGCAGAAAGTTCCTTGAGTAACATGTCACGACATTCCTTTATTATTTCGTGATCATAGAATATCCATTCGGCGTAATAACTAGAAAGAATAGAAATGCATGTTTTATAACCTTGGGTATTAGCCATGCCCGCGGTGGACAGCAGCACAAGGATGAGTGAAGAAGGGAATCAAGACGTTCTGATGCAAGAGTAGAAGCAGGATTAAAGGGGTTAGAAAGTCAGCGTCATGCAGCGCAGTGAACGCAACGCGATAAATTACCGAGAGAAAACGAGGTTACATGTCGACGATGCGCACTTGGTGAAAACCAATATCCAACGCATTTTCAGTGGCAAGATCGACGTCGCCGAAACACTGCTCTAAGCCATTGCCATCGGTGAGTGGCACAAGGCCGCCTCTGGCATGGCGAAACTCAACAATCCATCCATCGCTAGATAAAGAAGGTTCGACGACGGCTTCCACCAGCATCTGCTGGCTATAGAGGGAACGAAGTTCTGATTTTGTCATTGAGCCTTCCTGTTCACGTACCAAAACAGAGGAGAATACTCAAAAGCATAGTCGCCCCATCTTGGATGTGCCACAGGCCGTGCTATCGATTTCGAGACGATACAGACGCTGACTTCAACGGCAAACCGTCGCCATTATCACCGTTGAGCAGATGCACCATGGTCATTTTCAAGCGCATTGGTGAAATGGGCTTATGCAGCACCAAGTAGCCACAGTCGCGCGCGTGGTGCTGTAATTCTTCACTTCGATTGGCCGTCACAATGACGGTCGGCACGGGCTGCAGTCGTTGAGCATTGATCGATTTTGCCAATGCCAACCCTGTCAGCTGGTTATCAAGGTGATAATCGGCGATCAATAATTCCACAGGCGATTGCACCGTATCACAACTGATTTGCAGCGCTTGCAATGAACCTGCCGTCGTCACTTCACAGCCCCAGCGTTGCAATAACTCTTCCATCGCACTACAAATGTTTTGATCGTTATCGACCACCCACACTCGCGCCCCTTGCAGCGCCACAACGCCATCCGCCACCAAAGCTTCAATATTGCGCGGGCTTTGTGTTTCGGCTGCGCCATAGGGCACAAGAACAGAAAAGCGCGAGCCGACGCCGGGTATGGAATCCACCGTCACTGTGTGCCCCAGTACGCTGGAAATTTTATCCACGATGGCAAGGCCAAGTCCTAGTTGGGTATGAAGGTGATCATGATCAGACGTCAAGCGCTTAAACTCTTGAAATATTTCTTTTTTCTTATCTTCCGGTATACCTACACCCGTATCGAGCACTTCAATGCGTAGCCCATCGCGACAACGACGACTGCCCAATAGAATTTTACCCGACGAAGTATAACGAAGCGCATTGGTCATCAGATTGCGAAGAATACGGGCGAGCAATTGGGAATCAGAGTACACACAGGCAGAGCTTGGCACGTAACGCACCTCGACACGGCTACCTTCTGCAGCATGAGCAAAGTCATGGGCGATATTGTCCAGTAGATCGCTAACTGGGAATGACTGTTTATCTGCCCTGACCACGCCCGCATCAAGCTTGGAAATTTCCACCAATGTGGTGATCAATGATTCCACATCATCCAAAGAATGGGTCAGCGAGTTGACCAGCTTGCGTGCAGAGGGCGACATGCGATGACTGAGCAAAGAGCCAAGATACAATTGCGCCGCATTGAGTGGCTGCAGCAGATCATGGCTAATTGCGGCAAGGAATTTGGTTTTAGACAAGTTAGCGCGTTCTGCTTCTTTTTTGGTTTCCAACAAGCGCTCTTGAATCACCCGACGCTCTTCCACTTCACCCTGAAGCTGGGTGTTAAGTTGCTGCAACTGTGCGGTACGCTCTTGCACCCGTACTTCCAGCGTCTGGTACGCCAACTCTAACTGTTGCGCACTTTGTCGACGTTCCGTGATATCCCAATTGAGAACAAACAATCCGGTGATAGTGCCGTTCGATGACTGGTTCGGCACATAGCTTTTTACCACGTAGCGAGCCTCTCCACTGGCGTTGTATTCTTCAATTTCAAACACCACTGACTCGCCAGACAGTGCGCGATCAACATAGGGTTTCAGTGCGGCAAATTTGGATTGGCTGCGTGAAATGGAAATATGCTGCCCAAGCAATTCTCCGCTTGGGAAGCCATACCATTGGTCATAGGCGCGGTTTGTAAATTGATAGCGTAAATCGTCTCCAACATAGGCGATAAGCGCTGGCACATTATCGGTGATAAGTCTCAGCCATTGTTCGGTTTCACGAAGCTCTTTGGCATCAAGGTAGCGCTGCGTAATGTCGGTGTAGGTATTCACATAGCCATCATCTTCCATCGCATGACTGCGCACTTCAATCACGCGTCCGTCCGGCAAGGTTTGCACGCGTATTCCTTCGGGTGGGTGCATCCCTCCGCGTCCAATACGCCAAAGCGTCATTGGCGAAGCCGCCGTTAACGCCTCAATGTGCGCGCCGTTAAGTTGGGTTTGAGTAAACCCTGTCATGGCAAGAAAGCGTTGGTTAAAGACCTCGATACCACCTACCTTGCTCACCATCAGCACGCCTTGCGACAGGTTATCGACCATGTTTTGCAGCACGCGGCTTTTTTCCGCCATCGCGGCTTCAAAGCGGGCCGTTTCCGCCAACTTGAGTTGAGTAATATCGGAATACAACATCACCATGCCGCCATCACTGGTTTCGCGTTCTTTGATTTGTAACCAGCGATTGTCATGCAGTTTTATCGTATGCCCGTTAT
The DNA here is from genome assembly GCF_000286835.2 of Enterovibrio norvegicus FF-33. Classification (GTDB taxonomy): domain Bacteria; phylum Pseudomonadota; class Gammaproteobacteria; order Enterobacterales; family Vibrionaceae; genus Enterovibrio; species Enterovibrio norvegicus_A. Next base: position 176,223 of record NZ_AJYD02000003.1, read on the forward strand.
GATTTTCATCCACTTCGCGCACAATCAAACCGTGCTCTTCCGCCAGCTGACGAATTTTCTCTGGTGTCAATGCTGGGGTATTGAGTGAGATAGCGTTATCACGCCAGTAACGTTGGAAATGGCTGTTGGAATAGACAAGCTCGCGATTAGGATCATACAAGGCAAAACCATCAGAGATAGATTCTATGGCGTCGATAAAACGCTGATGCGCTTGCTCGGCTTGGGATTTAGCCTGCGATAATTGGCGATTTGCCGACTCAATCGATTGCAGCGCATGATTAAGCTCATCTGTTTTTTCACGAACCTGATCTGCCAACACAACAGAATGTTGAAACGCGCCCCAAGCATCTAGCTGCGCGCCACCTCCGCCCTGTTCAACGCGGCGAACCAACGCATCAATCATCTTCTTTTGACGTGCGTTTTCGGCTTTTAGAGCAGCCAGTTGTTGTTCCAATGTCTGTTGTTTGTCGCTCAATTTAGCCTACCTTTCGCTCTGCATTTTCCGTATAAGGTTCGCCTGATTTTGGCGGCTTCCCAATCATCACCCCTGTGAGCGTCTGGTTCATGTGGATACCATTGAGCTGCTCGCCATACGTGTTAAAACCAATGAGACGAAAACGGGCAAACATGGCTTTGGCTTTATCGCGCATCTGCGCCTGTTCGATCTCCAACCGCCGCAAGAAACAGTCACAACCTAAGGTCATTTCAAGCTCGCCAATGCGTGCTTCAATCGCGCTCAGTTTGGTTTGTGTATCGGCAAACAGATCGCCCGGTCGCATCGCAGTGACCACAATGCCGTCATCCACCGCACAATAGAAATCGAGGCTCAGATCTTCATTCACTTTCTGGATCGAGCGGACGTAATACTGATCGCCAATCAATACCGCTAGCGGGTGCAAGGCATAGATCTCAGGGCGCAGATCTTCCAGAGCGATCCCCACTTCCCTTGCGTATACCTCTGCAGCCGGTTCGGCATTAAATTCGTAAACGCGACGCGCTGTACAATCGGCTTCGGTTACCACCAGCTTACTGTCGAGGCTTTCAATATGGTGAGTGGTGAACACTTCAAAGGGGCAATGGGTGTTGAACATCACCACAATGGCAGATTCAGTATGAAACGCCCCTTCACTGTAAACATGAGTATTGGCAAGGTTGATGTCATCGCCTGCCGAGCCACCAAAATGCGGCAAACGACCCAGCGCGGTATCGAGCGTGACCAAAAAGCGCTCTTCGTTTGGCGAGAGGCCATCAATTAACGTCAGTACGAAAGTGTTACTGCTGATCGGCGCTTTTTGATCGTGCTGGCAAGCTTCAATGAGCGAGCTGACACAAAGCTGCGCCGCATGAAGATCAAACTCTTCTAACGGCACGCGCATCCCAGACACTTTAAAATCTCGGCGTGAAAAGCCCAGCGCACTGATACTGCTTTTGGCATACCCCGATTCGGTAATTTCCCCCGCCGACGTGCAACCCATCACCTCGCAATGCGAGAACGCATGGTTCATCTCTTTGCCCAGCGCCTCCAAATCGTAAGCCGAGGAGCAAAAGAACAGCACAAAGCCAATCTCTTCGTTATCAAGCTGAAGGGCGAGTTCATGCGCCGCCTTGGTCGCATCAAGCTGATAAGTCGCTGCACTGAATATTGCCTGTTTCTGCACTGACGATTGCTGCACTGATGGTTGAAGCGCTGCCATGTCGGCCTCCTAGTCGCGTTCAGAATTGAATCACGATCAAATTAGGTGTCTCGATACCCGAGTAACCTCGAGATACAAGGTATACATCACTTATTAGTTTACTCGTTGTATTGGTATTGAAACCTCATACTTACGAAGGATATTTACAATTTTGCAAACTGTGCGAGCCAAAAATTTCAAGAATGTGACAGGTCATGGGTCACAAATGGAATCAGGGTCTCTACACTAAAAGACAGGCGTATCGTTGCCTATGACGTGATGATGGCATCGCTTTTTTTTAACCTGCAGAATCTGGCGTTTTAAACTTGCAGATACACAGTTGTAAGCCCTATCGGGAAGATGGTGGTGCGACTACTTGAAGGGATTGTGTTATGTACAAATTTCTCGTTGCTGACGATCATCCTCTCTTTCGTGATGCGCTGATCTCGGTGATCCGCGGGCGCTATGAAGAGTGTGAGATCCTTCAGTCAGAAGATATCGAACGCACGCTGGTGCTGGCGGATGAGCATTCTGAGCTGGATCTTATCTTGCTTGATCTCAACATGCCTGGCATGGCCGGCCTTAAAGGTTTGCTCGAGCTTCGCAATCAACACCCCACCATCCCTATCGCGATTATTTCAGCGGAAACCAACAAACAAATCATCTTGCAGACCATTGCGTATGGTGCCGTAGGTTTCATCGCCAAAAGCGCTTCTCGCGAGAAAATGCGCGAGGCCTTTGAGCAAATACTTGATGGCCATGTGTATTTACCGGCTGACATCATTCGCGCAGAGAGCGATAAAGACGGCTCTCCGCGTCGTAAAGACGACCCGCAGTTTTCTCCTGAAATGCTCCACACCCTGACGCGCCGCCAATTGTTGGTATTAAAATCGATGGCACAAGGCTCCGCCAACAAGCAGATCGCTTACGAGCTGAGTATTTCCGAAACCACGGTTAAATCTCACGTGTCAGCGATCTTAAAGAAATTGGGCGTGCACAATCGAATCCAAGCGGTTGTTGGCGTCACCAATATCGACTTTGATCGCTACCTCAAACGGTGATCTATCGGCAAAGCGATCTGATCACCGGATCGAACCCGCTTCAATGCAACGTTGGGTGCTTTAACGCATAAAGCACTTTGGTTGCCAGTTGGGCGAGATTTGTTGGGGTCACCACAGAGAAATCCAGCGCGACGCTTCGCCCTACTGTGTTAAGCAAAGCACGATGAAATCGGGCATGAGATTTGTTGTAACGCGCCGATACCAGACCCAATCCACCGCGGCATGCTTGTTCAAAACCAATTTCACCTAAGGGTAAAGAAAGGGTTTCAAACGCATTTAGCAGCGCAATGAAACTGACACTCGGATCGCTATCGGCCACGGTATCAAAGGTCAATTCGAAGCTCATTAAATCCAGCGATACCGCAAAGCTGTAACAGCGCCCACCTAATCGACGCTTTTGCACCAATGAGGATGCCATTACCGCTTGCCCAAGCGCTGCCATGGCGCCTGCTTCGGTCGTATGAGGGAAAGACAACGTCACATGCATCGCCGTCTCGTCATCTCGGTGACTGGCCATGATAGCCCCTGTGCGAACCACAGGAACACTGCCCGCACAGCAAAACACAATGCCTTGCGGCGTGTGCTGCCACTCGCCATCGACGGCACTGATCTCATCTGCACTCAGTGTTTGATGCCAGAAATGGCGCAGTGCGACGACGTCTCTTTCAGGCAAATCCACGGTATAGCCCAGCACCAACGCATTGGCACAATGCCACTCCCTCATCGAGCCAAGCATGGGCTTACCTTTCATCCATGCCCATCTGAGCGTGCGCTGCTGACAAAGCAAAAGCCAGCGTTCCAAGCTGCTACGCGTTTCTGCATCACGCACATTGCTGCGACACAAAATCGCCATGCGAGTCAGCGGCGGGCAAGGAGAAAGCCATTCGCCATGACGATGCGGTGTATTCTCTTTCGGGTCTTGTTGCAGCAAAGAATCGCAGACGTCTGCTTGTAAACACGGTGGTGCAAATGGGGTTTCTGAAAATTCGTGATACAAACGCTGCAACCCATTCCCCCATCGATTCACCATGTTTCTGCCCTGTTGCAGCGTGAAACAACCGGTTTGCCACATCGCACGACGTGAAGAAAGACGAATGCAGCAATCATCAATATGACGTTCAAGGGCATGCTTGTCACATTGCGCCGACACGCGACATCGCAGCGCGGGCACAGGTTGAAAATCACTGGTCAACGGCAGCAGTTCCGCCCCTAAGGCTTTCAACTGTTTCTGGCTCTTAAGCGCATTCAGCGTCGGATATAGCGCCGCCGCCCAATGTGAAGAAAACGGCAAGGTTTCAATTCGATCGCCGTCTTTCTCAAGTGGAATGTCCGCGAATATATTCGGGATTTCCATTGATACTGGCAAAGGCTCTCCCACATTGTTAAGCGCTTTGGACATTTGCCGCCATAACGCCACCATCGGCCAAGAACCTGAGGTCAGTAGCAGCATGTTGTCAGGACGATAATAATGGCGGTGATAGCGACGAAGCATGCCGATATCTAATTTGGGAATCGTATCGGGCATCCCACCATACAGCGCCGCTCGCAGGTCACTATTCACCGCTTGCACCGTAGACGCTCGAAAGCTTTGATGACGCATGTATTCGCCAATTTCACGATACATCGCGCCGTCGTACCCACTGTCATGCTGACGAACGATTTCCTGATCAAAATCTTCTTGCGTCAGCTGCGGCGACAAAATGCTGTCCGCAAAAAAGCCTATGCCGCGCAGTACTGAATTCGGGTCATACCCTGACAGGTGAAAACGGGTGGTCTCTTTTTGGGTGCTGGCATTGAATTCGAGCAAAGCCAGCTCACTGCGAAGGGAAAGAAAGGTTTCGGGTTCGGGATAGCGCATGGAACCACGCAACACCATGTGTTCTAACGCATGGGTGATCCCACTGTCATCATTAACGGGCGTGGGGAGAACAATCGCCGCACTTAAGCGTGATTCTTCCGACGAGGCATGATGCCAGTGCAGCGCTCCACTCACATGGCGATAACCCACCCACCCTGTTTCCAATTGCTGCTCGTTGGGCGGCAACAATAGCCAATCCGGCGCGGCAGGATGTGATTTCGCCATAGACTTCCCTCATCAAGATGCTCAAGGTTTGACAGACAAAATCAGTTGGCTATTTTTAATGGTTCTCGCCAATGCTGTGCTGTGACAGCCTTGATTTGCCTTTGCCACCGCCTCTTCGATCACATGGTGATCGGGAGACTTGCTGCAAACTGGATCGGCTTTGGCAGGGTCCCCTGTCAGCAACATCGCCTGACATCGACAACCACCAAAATCCTTTTCCTTCTCATTACAGCTTCGGCAAGGTTCCTGCATCCAGTCAAATCCGCGGAAGTGATTAAAGCTTTCTGAGTCATGCCAAATGTGCGAAAGCGAGTGATCTTTCACGTTTGGATGAGGTAAATCGAGCATAGCCGCGCTGTGGCACGGCAGAGCCAAACCATCCGGGGCAATGTTCATGAATATGTTCCCCCAGCCACTCATACAAGGCTTGGGGCGGCTCTCGTGATAATCCGGCGTGACGAAAATAAACTTGGGTCCGACCCCTTGTTGCGTGTCACGCAGTGCGTTTACTTTGGCTTCAGCTTGTTCGATTTGAGTGCGTGAGGGCAGCAAGGCATCGCGATTGTGCAGCGCCCAGCCATAGTATTGGGAGGTCGCCAGTTCAACAAAATCTGCGTTGAGTTCAATCGCCAGCGCCATAATGGCTTCAATCGACTCGATATTTTGCCTTGTGATCACCACGTTCATCACCATTGGAAAGCCGTGCGCTTTCACAGAATTGAACATGGCTTTTTTGTGGGCGAAGGCATGACGCTTGCCCGCAATGGCATCGCTCAAATCGGGATCGGCAGATTGAAAGCTGATCTGAATATGATCCAACCCTGCGATCTTCAGCGCTTCAATGCGTTTTTCGTTGAGGCCAACGGCTGAAGTAATGAGGTTGGTGTAATAACCCAGTTGATGCGCGTGTGCGACCAGCAATTCCAAATCTTTACGCAGCAAAGGCTCGCCACCGGAGAACCCAAGTTGCACCGCCCCCAGCTCGCGCCCTTGATCTAAAACGCGATACCACTCTTCGGTGGAAAGCTCATCGGCTGCGTCACCAAGATTCAGCGGGTTAGAACAATACGCGCAGTGAAGCGGACAGCGATAGGTCAGCTCTGCCAGTAACCAAAGCGGCGGATTAACAGTTCTCGAGCCATTTTTTGTCACGGGCGACCTCCACAAACTCATTCACATCTTGCGCCAGATCCACACCGGGAAACTTTTCTTCCAACTGCGCAATCACCTCCAAGACAGATCGTGGCGAATCAAACTGCGTCAAAATTTCTGCGGCGCTTTCACTGAGCTTCACCATGCCTTCTGGAAACAGCAGCACATGGCAATCCTGTGCTTTTTCAAACTGCATACGAAACATGGCATTTCGCTGGTACTTCGGCTCATCACTCACACACTGTCACTCCTTGATGTTAGACCGCCTACGGCCGTTCATGATCGGTCAAGCGCATGATGCCAGACCGGCTTGTCAGTGATCCCCACATACGGCGGGCGTTCAAATTCATACGCCATGCTGATGGCATCGAGTAAAGACCACAGAATATCAAGCTTAAACTGGAGGATATTCAGCGCCTTGCCTTGCTGTTCTGCAGTTTGAAAATGATCAAGCGTGATCGACAATCCATGCGCCACATCGCGACGTGCCTGACTCAAGCGCTGACGAAAATAAGTCAGCCCCTCGGGATCAATCCACGCATAATGGGTAGGCCAAGAATCCAATCGTGATTGATGAATTTCCGGTGCAAACAATTCGGTTAACGACGAGCAGGCGGCTTCTTGCCATGTTGCTCGACGCGCAAAATTGACATAGGCATCCACGGCAAAACGTACACCCGGTAGCACCCATTTCTCATCAATCACATCTTGGCGATCCAAGCCCACGGCTTCCGCTAATCGAAGCCAGGCTTCAATGCCGCCCCATTTGCAATCAAGGCTCTGATGCCCATCATGATCGAGAATACGCTGTACCCATTCGCGTCGAATGTCAGGGTCACGGCAATTGGCCATAATGGCGGCATCTTTAATAGGTATGGAGGTTTGATAGTAAAAACGGTTCGCCACCCAAGCGCGAATTTGCGCTTTGGTGCAATTGCCGCTGTACATGGCTTTGTGAAAAGGATGATGAATATGGTAGTACTGCCCTTTACTGAGCAGTGCTTCCTTAAATGCTTCTCGGCTCATCGCTGTTGTCATGGCAGTGTTCGTCATCATCCCTCCTTGGGGTCGCATACTGCGTGGCGAATTTCTGGTGCTTTAACGCCTAAACGGTAATTTCCATGCCATCAAATGCGATGTCGACACCGGCATCCAACACCGCTTGATGCTCGCTAGAATCAGGGTCGAGAATAGGGTTAGTGTTGTTAATATGGATCAACACTTTGCGCGGCTTCTCGTATTCAGCAAGCAGCGCCAACATGCCGTTCTCACCGGACACAGATAAGTGTCCCATGTCGCTGCCAAGGGATTCCCCTAGCCCTTCACGGATCATTTCATCATCCGTCCACAAGGTGCCATCTATCATCACGCAATCGGCATCGGCTAGCGCTGAAAGCACAGCTGGATCATCTTTCACCCCTAACCCCGGCGCATAGAACAACGATTTCCCGCTGCGTGTATCGGTTATTTTTAGACCGATGTTGTCACCGGGACGCGGTCGATGACGAAAAGGAGAAAATGGCGGTGCATTCGACGTTAACGTGATCGGGGTAAAACGTAACGCAGGCACCGCCGGAATATGCCAGCCATCAGCAGATTGCGCATCGATCGTGTGGGTTCGATAACCGCCTTCCCAATGTTTCATCATCGACAAAATGGGATAGCTAGAGCTGAGTTCTTGTTCCACTTCCGGTGTGCAGTACAAATCGAGCGGTAAGCCTTCACGCAAGATGAGCAGCCCTGTGGTGTGATCAATTTGCGCATCCGTCACGATCACCGCGCGAATGGCTGACCCCCTTGAACCGTCGGCTTTGGCAAGCTGCGGCGTGGCATTAATTTGCTGGCGAATATCGGGCGATGTGTTAATCACTACCCAGTTTTCACCGTCATCACTGACAGCAATGGAAGATTGCGTGCGAGGCAAGGCGCGGCTGGTGCCGTTACGCACCGACTGACACATACGGCAATGACAATTCCATTGAGGAAAACCGCCTCCTGCGGCAGAACCCAGAACCACAATCTGCATCAACGCACTCCTTTGCTGTCTGTATTTTATTATCGGTATTTTTCAAACCGTCTTTTACGAACGTTTTTACGAACATAAAAAAAGGGATGCATCCCGAAGGCGGCATCCCATTTCGACTCTCTCAACGATTGCTGATATAGAGGGTGACTTCAAAGCCGAGTCGTAGTTCTGTGTAGCTAGGTTTTTTCCACATAGTGCTTACTCCTTGTACCAGATACTCAAGTGACAAAAATACTCGCCACCGTTTCTAGCCTAATAAGAAGTCCTAAAACTACCAATCCTACTTTGTGATGATTTCTCTCGTACGAGACACAATAGACTTTTGCCTAATCAGGGAAAGCCAATACTGACTCCCTCTCACCACTAATAAATATTTGGTGAAACAACCACTACCACGCTTTCATCTGATGACTGAGTCGCCCTTTTCGATTTTCGGTTCTTGCCGTATTTGTTTGCCACGCAGCGATTTTCATCACTGATGATCGCCACGCACTCTAAACACTGCACACACTCGTTGTAATCAATGCTTCCGTCGTTGTGGATGGCATTGATACCGCAACTTTTTTCACATAGACGACATGGGCTACCGCATTCGCTGCGACGATTCAGCCAACTGAAAAGCCGAAAACGTCCCAATACCGCCAACCCCGCTCCGAGTGGGCAAAGGTAGCGACAATAGGCTTTGTGAACACGCGCGCTGATCAGCAGCAGAGCCAAGGCATAAATCACGAAAGGCAGGCTGCGATCAAACACCAAGGTGACGGCCGTTTTGAACGGTTCGACCTCTGCCAGGGTTTCGGCCAGCGACAAACGGTTAAACGCCATGCCCACCAGCAACACTAAAACGAAGTATTTGAGATAAATCAGCCGCTGATGCCACGCATCTCTGATTTTCCACTGCCGAACACGATACTTTTCTGCCACTGCGGCGATAAGTTCCTGCATGGCACCAAACGGGCAAAGCCAACCGCAAAACAGCCCTCGCCCCCATAAAAACAGGCTGATGAACACATACGTCCACAGCACAAACAAAATAGGATCGAGTAAGAACACCCGAATATCAAAGCCATTCCAGAGTGATAACAACAAGGTGTAGATATTCACCACCGACAACTGCCCTTGGGCATAAAAGCCAATGAAGCCAATCACAAACACCAAAGAAGCCAGCCGCGCAGGCGTCAAATAACGATTGAACCGCACTAGCCGACGCTGAAACACAAACACGCCCGTGAGCAGCACCAAATACATCGCCATCACCGCGATCTCAGCTTGCCTGTCGATCCAAATTCGTTGCCAAAGCGGCAAGGGTTTTTCTGTTGGCGGCACTGCCACCAACAAGGTCGACGGCAATGCATATAGGCTTTCGACAAACACATGCTCAGATTCCAAATGGTTTTTCACCAGTTGCACTGTCATGCCGACCGACAGCGGCACGGCGGGATCAAACCCGCTCTGATCGGAGAACGTGAAGATATTGAGCCGCTCAAACGGCGCAAGTGGCAAAGCAAAGTCGGCGTGTTGGAGATGAAACAAATCCGCATCACGCAGCGCCAACGGGCTACCTTGCTGACGCAGTGAAAAGCGAGCGGGCGTGGTGCCGCGAACAAAATCGTCCGCCACAAAATGATAGCCTCCGCGTGATCCCACCAGCAACGCGATTTCACCGGGCGCGAGCGTGTTCATCACGCGCTGGTATTCCGTTTCACCGAGCAGGTTTTTTCCGACCATCGGCGGATTTAACACCGCCAACGTGAGATCGATAAACGACGTATTGTCGGGTTGATCCGAATCGCGCGCATCGGCAAGGCGCGAGGCATTGACCCCCAACGCGGCGGCAGCCTCTTCCTCGCTCAGTTGCCAGTGATAGAGGTAGTTGTCATCGTTCAATGCGCTGAGTGATTTGGGCGAAAAAGTGTCGGTATCCAATTTGGTTTGCACTGACGAACCAAAGCCTGTCAGCCGTGCCTGCGCCACTTTTCGCGCCGCCGAAATAATGGTGTCATGCACCACCATCACCGACACCGTCGCTTTGGTCACGCCATCAAAATAGACAATGTCATCACTGGCGATACGCTGTTGCGCGCTGCCGACTAACACTTGTTGTTTGAGTGATAAACCACCGTACTGATTGATAAAATCCACCAGCGGCTTTTCACCCAGACCGTGAAGAAAAATAGGCTCATGATGGCCGAGTAAGGCAATGCCGAGAATGTGCCCGTCGGTGTCGAGGCCAACACGCAGATTAATGCTGTCACCAGAAAAGCCGGGGAAATCGGTCAGATCATCCGTTTCAAACAAAAAACCAAGGGGCTGATCGAGTTGATAGATTTCAGTGACAGGTAACGTGTCACTGGACGCTTTCATCCGTGTGGCGCTAGGAAAGATTGCCTGTGCCTCCTCACTCACTTCCCGCCAAGATTCAGCAGAAACCAAGAAAGGCAGCAAGATTAAAAGCAGCCATAGAAACAGGGCACTACGCCATCGCATGACAAACCTGCTCATAAAAAAGCGGGGCATCATGCCCCGCAAAAGCTATTGTGTCAGGCAGCGCGGGGAGGTCGCAACTGCCTTCAACGAGCGGACAAGGATCAGAAGAAACCTAACGGATTGATGTCGTAGCTCACCAGCAAGTTTTTAGTTTGTTGATAATGGTTGAGCATCATTTTGTGGTTCTCGCGGCCAATACCTGACTTCTTGTAGCCGCCGAATGCGGCGTGTGCAGGATAGAGGTGGTAGCAGTTGGTCCACACACGCCCCGCTTGAATAGCACGGCCCATGCGATATGCGCGGTTAACATCACGCGTCCAAAGCCCTGCACCCAGACCGTATTCCGTGTCATTGGCGAGTGCTAGCGCTTCAGCTTCATCTTTGAAAGTAGTCACAGCGATCACCGGACCAAAGATCTCTTCTTGGAACACACGCATGGTGTTGTCGCCTTTGAAGATAGTCGGTTGCACATAGTAACCACCATTCAGATCAGTCGAATGACCGCCCATCAAGACTTCAGCACCTTCGGCACGGCCGATGTCCATGTAACCCATGATCTTTTCGAATTGCTCATTGGATGCCTGAGCACCCACTTGCGTTTCGGTGTCGAGCGGGTTGCCATGTTTAATCGCTTTAGTGCGTTCAATGACCTTGGCGATAAACGCGTCATAAATGCTTTCTTGAACCAGCACGCGAGATGGGCAAGTACACACTTCGCCTTGGTTAAAGAACGCCAGCACGCAGCCTTCAACGGCTTTGCTGATGAATTCATCTTCTTGCTGCATCACATCTTCAAAGAAGATATTCGGTGATTTCCCACCCAGCTCAACCGTTGAAGGGATCAGGTTGTCAGCCGCGCAGCGCAGCACGTGGTTACCAATGGCCGTCGAACCTGTGAACGCTATTTTCGCAATGCGCGTTGACGTTGCCAGAGCCTGACCGGCTTCTGGGCCCATGCCGTTAATCACGTTTAAAACGCCTGGTGGGATCAGATCGCCAATGATTTCCATCAACAACAAGATAGTGGTTGGCGTTTGCTCCGCGGGTTTAAGAACGATGCAGTTACCAGCAGCCAATGCTGGCGCCAGCTTCCATGCCGCCATTAATAGCGGGAAGTTCCATGGGATGATTTGCCCTACAACACCGAGAGGCTCATGAATGTGGTAGGCCACGGTATTGGCATCGATTTCAGCCGCAGACCCCTCTTGCGACCTAATCGCGCCGGCGAAGTAGCGGAAATGATCGACACAAAGCGGGAGGTCAGCGGCAAGGGTCTCACGAACAGCCTTGCCGTTTTCCCACGATTCCGCCACGGCCAAGTATTCGATGTTGGCTTCGATGCGATCGGCAATTTTGAGCAAGATGTTTGAACGCTCTGTGGCAGATGTAGCCCCCCAAGTCGCTTTGGCTTGGTGAGCGGCGTCGAGCGCCAGCTCAACGTCTTCTGCGGTTGAGCGAGGGATTTCAGCGATGGAATCACCTGTGCAAGGCGAGGTGTCGGTGAAATACTGCCCTTTGATTGGCGGAACCCAGTCACCGCCGATGTAGTTAGCATAACGCGCCTTAAAATTAACGACGGCTCCGTCGGTATTCGGTTTTGCGTAAATCATTGTCCACCCCTGTGTTTGGCGATTTTCCCTGTGTCGTCCCTAACATGTCTTAGTCAAACCAAATATCTATTTAAGGAGTTGGTCAATTCAGAACAGTGTCAGGCGTTATGATTAGAGTATGAAACTCTCACAGGATCTCTCCATCGCCCCATGGTCGGCAAAATCTCATACTTTGGAGGGAGATGAGACCGGGAGCGAGGGCTAGGCCACAGATTTACGCGCTTAACGATGAGTATTATTCGCTCCGCACACCTCTGTCTGTCCCGATTTCAATAACGGCAACACGTTGCATGACGAATACCTGTTATCACTGCGTTCATGGCGATCATCAGACAAGAGAATGCCGAGCATCCGCTCGGCATTGTGGTTTTCATCAAGTAAATTCAACGTGAAGGTTTAGCGCTTCGGCAGCTTAAAGGTCCACACCATGCCACCTTGGTTGAAGTCCTTCACGCGCTTGGCAACGTCGCCCCCCCAAAGTGGCACTGCACCGCCCCAGCCAGACAAGACCGAGATGTATTGCTCACCGTCCATGTCCCATGTCACCGGGCTACCCACGATGCCAGAGCCAGTATTGAACTTGTAAAGCAGCTCGCCCGTCTTGTCATCAAAAGCCATCAGGTAGCCTTCTGGGTTACCGGTGAATACCAGTCCACCCGCGGTCGTCAACACGCCACCCCACAAGGGCGCATAGTTTTTGTATTCCCAGACACGCTCACCGGTTTTCGGATCGTAAGCACGCAACACACCGATGTAATCTTCATTTAGCGCTTTAATGGTAAAACCCGCACCGAGGTAAGCGGCCCCTTTTTTGTAAGCAACCGGCTCATTCCAAATGTCCATTTGCCACTCATTAGCAGGCACGTAGAACAAACCCGTTTTCGCGCTATATGCCATCGGCATCCAGTTTTTACCGCCAAGGAAGGACGGCGCGGAAGTCACGGTGTTGCCCTGCTTGCCGTCTTTAATTTCGGTTGGATCGCCTGGGCGGTTCTCTGACACAAACATTGGACGACCTTTGTCATCCAAGCCTTTTGCCCAGCTGATTTTGTCCACAAACGGGAAACCACGAATGAATTCACCGTTGGTGCGATTCAACACATAAAAGAAACCGTTACGGTCAGCCGTGGCGGCAGCTTTCACTGGCTTGCCGTTTTCGGTGTAATCAAACGAAATCAGCTCGTTCACCCCATCAAAATCCCAGCCATCGTGCGGCGTGGTTTGAAAGTGCCAAACAATTTTGCCGTCATCGGGATCGATCGCGAGGCGAGAAGAGGAAAAGAGGTTATCGCCCGGACGCATGTGGGAGTTCCATGGCGCGGGGTTACCCGTACCAAAAAACAGTAAATCCGTGTCGGCATCATACGTGCCACCTAACCAAGGTGCAGCGCCGCCGCTTTTCCACAGATCCGCAGGCCAGGTTTGACCCGGCTTACCGCCAGAAATACCGTTCTCCATTTTCTTACCGTCTTTCCACACGTAACCCATGTGGCCTTCAACGGTCGGGCGCTCCCAAACCAGCGCTCCGGTTTTGGCGTCATACGCACGTACTTTGCCGACAACACCGAATTCACCACCGGAAACGCCGGTGATCACGTTACCTTTGACCACAATAGGGGCAGCTGTGATCGAATAGCCGTCTTGGTAGTTATCCACGGTTTTTTTCCAGCGCACTTTGCCCGTTTTGGCATCTAACGCTACTAGCTTGGCGTCCAAGGTGCCGAAAATCACCAAATCGTCATACAAGGCAACGCCACGGTTAATCACGTCACAACACGGCATGATGCCATCCGGTAATCGTGCATCGTATTGCCAAAGCTCATCACCCGTTTTCACGTCAATGGCGTAAACGCGTGAATAAGAGCCCGTCACATACATGACGCCGTCTTTGACCATCGGCTGGCTTTCTTGACCGCGCTGCTTTTCACCGCCCAGCGAAAATGCCCATACCGGACGAATTTCTTGCACGGTTTCACGGTTGATGGATTCAAGCGGGCTGTAACGCTGCCCTCGAAGCCCAAGACCATAAGTCACGATATCCTCGGTGGTTTCCTGATCGGCGAGGATGTCTTCGTCCGTGACACCCGCATAAACCGGCGCGGCGGTCAAAGCGAGTGATAGCGCAGCATAAATGCCGCAGCGTTTAAATGACGTTGCTGTCATGGGAGTACCTCATTGTTGGCTGACTGCTTGGGTAAGCACGTCATGTCGTGATTTCATGCTAGCGCCACCTCGCCCAATCCCGCCGCATAGCGGCCTTGATTTGACAGGGAAAGCAGGCGCTAAACGTTAAAGGGGCACAGGCAAATAGCGATTCGGCAGTTGATAGCTAACGCCATACTTTTCGCCCCAGCGTAAGAAGTCGCCGTTTTCGATGTGTGCGACCACAATGTCTTCCAGTGCATACGCCAACTGACGGTAGTTTGTGTGCACGGCGATACCGAGTTCCCACTCGGCACGGCCAAGTAAAGGGAATGCAAGCTCAGTGAGTTTCTGGGTGGGAGCTGCGTCTGGCGACGCGTTTTTCTTTGATGTGTCTGACAAGAATTCGTCGTTCCGTGATGTGTTTTTCACCTTGTTTGATGCGGGGTAAGAAGCTTGCTGATGAAGCCATTGGAGCTGTGAGCTCATCCCCATCACCATGGCGACATCGCCGCGTTTCAGCGCCGAAAAAGCCTCGGTTACCGAAGGGAAGGTACGGCTGTTATCGCGAAAACGCCCGCCGTATGCCGTGGTCAAATAAAACTGAGGCACGGTGTCGACTTCAACCCCAACAGGGTGATACATAAAACGTGCTGCGGTTTGCGGTGTATCGAGTTTGTCGCCGTCATATGCCAGCAACCAGCGCTCACTGTGGTAGGGCGCAAACATATGGACCAACTCATGAGCGGGCAAGCCGAGATCGTCGCGCTGCATGGCGAATGCTCTGTCGTAAGGCACTCGCAACATGACGTCAGCTTTCACACGCTGGCCATCGTCGCTGGACAGGTTCATCCCCTTCCAAAGGTAATTGCGCATGTCATCTTCAACGGTTTCATCAGGTGTCATCCAGTGAAGATTTAGCTCGACGCCTAGCCCTTTTGCCAACGCATTTGCCAGCTCAACATCCATTCCCGCAGGGTTGCCATTTTCGTCCATAAACGAATACGGTGGGAAGTTGCTATACACGGCAATGCCTATCACTCCTCGCGATTGAATATCGTCGTAAGACAGCGCATTTGAAGGCCCTACTTGCAGCATCCATGTCGCAAGCAGTATCGAGAAAATAGGGCAAAGCCTTGTTGAGATAAGCGGCAAAATTCGAGTCATCACTGCGCCTCCCGTTAACCGTTTTCCGGCGCCACGGATTCAAGCCAAGTACGAATTGCCCACAGCGCTTCTTGGTTGAGGTGCTCCGTCATCTTCGGCATGTACACCGCGCCATTACGCACCGCGCCGTTTTTCACGCGATAGATGTACCACTCATCCCCATCATAGTCGGGAGACAAGATGCGAAGATCCGGCGCAATACCGCCTGAAATGCCTTCAAGACCGTGGCAGCGTGCGCAGTTTTGGTTATACGCCGACGCGCCAATACGCTCGACTTCCACCCTGACATTGCCAGACAAATCGCGATAAGGGTTGGTGTCGGTCCAATCAGCCCCCAGCACCGGAATGGATGTGGTGTCGATAGATTGCGGGGTGACATTGCCATGAGCAAAAACAAGCTGTGAACTGAGTGTCGCGACAAGTGCGACAGCGGTGACTAAGCAGATATTGCGTTCAACCTTTTCCATGTTGCGCGAGCTCCTTTTTCAATCAATGCGGGGAACGTTTAAGCAGTACAGGGAGAAGTGTAGGAGCGTCAATGTATTGAGAACATGCTACAAAAGCGGGGTTATTCCTCATTCTTTGGGAGGATTTTTTTAAAACAGAGACCCGCTATTTGGCAAAAGCAGACCACACTGCATACAGTAAAGACGGAATTTCATACGGAGTGTTTTAACCAATGGATAGACTTGCTGTACTCGCCAACGGACGGATAATGACACTTTGCGTGCCCCTCTTTGCCGCGTTTTTTTCTTGTATGACACTTGCCAGCGTCAACATCGAAATAGGTCTTCTACGACAGCCCGTCGATACCTCCACCGCCGCGCCGATCTACCTTAGAGAACCAGAGAATAACGGCGAGGCAGGAGCCACCTTGTCGATTGATGATGCCAATGGTACCGGCAAATTTTTGGGTCAAAAATACAGCCTGCGCACCGAAACCAACGCAGATAGTGACCAGTTAAACGCCACCGCGAACCAGTGGTACCAAGACGGTGTGCGCTTTTTCCTGACCGACCTTGATACTCCTTCTCTTGTGACTTTGCGAAAGGCACTGCCGGACGATGCCGTGCTTCTCAACATCGGCAATCAAGACGATGCCTTGCGCACATCAACCTGCCTGCCGAACACCCTGCATACCGCCCTCAGTTACAGCATGCGCGCCGACGCCATTGCGCAATGGCTCAGAGTACGTCGACTCAATCGCGTGTTTTTGGTCTCTGGAATGTCGCCAGAAGACGACGCCTTTTTGGTGACGGTCAAACGCACACTGAATAAATTCAATCACAAGGTGGTCGCAGAGAAAGTATGGAATTTTGATACCGACCTTCGCCGCACCGCGTCGGCTGAATTGCCTTTATTTACCCAAGCGAGCGATTACGACGTGGTGTGGGCTGTCGACGAAAACAACGTGTTTGGTCAGCATTTGCCTTACAACACTTGGTTACCTCGCCCTGTGGTTGGCACACACGGACTACGCGCCGACGGTTGGCATTACGTGATTGAGCAATGGGGCGCGGTTCAGCTGCAAAATCGCTTCAATGATTTGTTCGCCCGCACCATGAGCGCTAAAGATTATGCCGCGTGGGTCGCTGTGCGTTCAGTTAACGAGGCTGTCACCGCCTCCAACACGGCTAACGTAGCGACCTTACTGCCCTTTATGTTGGGCGAGCGCTTTCAGCTTGCCGCTTACAAAGGTCGCAAGCTGACCTATCGCTCATGGAATGGGCAGCTTCGCCAAACCGTGCCACTGTTTGACGATCAGGCTCTGATTGCTTCCGCGCCATTTGACGGTTTTCTGCACCCTCGCAACGAATTGGATTCTTTGGGCATTGATCGCGCGCAAAGCCAATGCCGCTTATACCCTTCACCCGATAACGCATAAGGACGTCACGTTATGACTCTGACTCGAACTCTGCTTGCTATGACGCTTGCCACCATGCTCGCAGCTCCAGCCTTCGCCAAGGAATTTGCCTACGTCGCCAATGAGAAAGACGACACCCTGAGTGTGATTGATATGGACACGATGGAAGTGGTCAACACCATCGCCGTCGGCGATCGCCCTCGAGGCATCGAACTCAGCAAGGACGGCACGCAGCTTTACATCTGCGCCAGTGAATCTGACACCGTACAAGTGCTCGATCTAGCGACCAACACCTTAGTGGGCGAATTACCATCAGGGGAAGATCCTGAATTGTTCGCCCTTCATCCAGATGGCAAACGCCTTTACATCGCCAATGAAGACGATGCTTTGATGACAGTGGTGGATATTCCAAGCGCCAGCGTGATCGCGCAAGTGGAAGTGGGCGTGGAGCCGGAAGGTGTCGCGGTCAGCCCGGACGGAAACACGGCGATCATCACTTCTGAAACCTCCAACATGGTTCACTGGATTGACACCAAAACCAACGCCATGGTGCACAACACTTTGGTCGATGCGCGTCCACGCTATGCGGAATTCAGCCCAGACGGCAAACAGCTTTGGGTCAGTGCAGAAATCGGCGGCACGGTATCGGTTATCGATACAGCGAGCAAAGAGATCATTAAGAAAATCAACTTTGCGCCTAAAGGCGTGCACAAAGACAAAGTTCAGCCCGTGGGCGTGCGCCTGACCGCTGATGGAAAAACGGCGTTTGTCGCATTAGGTCCTGCAAACCACGTGGCGGTAGTCAATACTGATACGTTGGAAGTCGAAGACTACTTGTTGGTAGGTCGCCGCGTGTGGCAAATGGCGTTTAACGGTGCTCAGGACCGACTGCTTGCCACCAATGGCGTCAGTGGTGATGTGTCGATCATCGACGTGCCAAACCGCAAGGTATTAAAAACCGTCAAAGTCGGCCGCTACCCTTGGGGTGTTGCAGTCAAAGAGGCGAACTAACCCATTCATGATAGATGTTAGCGAACTCACTTACCGTTATGGCGCGCGCCTTGCGCTAGACGATCTCACCCTGTCGCTCGGACAGGGTTTGCATATGTTGCTCGGGCCAAATGGCGCGGGTAAAAGCACCCTATTCTCGCTGCTTACCCAGCTCGCACCCTGCCAACATGGCGAGATTAAGCTACTGAATGAAACGCCTAGCCGACGTACCATGGCCAAGCTTGGCGTGGTGTTTCAGCAAAGCACACTGGATATGGATTTAACCGTGGCGCAGAACCTCAGTTATTACGGGGCGCTGCATGGTTTCAGCCAATCACAAAGCATGAATAAAGCGGCTCCCTTGCTGGCGCACTTCTCGCTCACGGATCGGCTTCACGACAAAGTCCGTGCGTTAAACGGCGGGCATCGTCGGCGCACTGAATTAGTCCGCGCCTTAATGCACTCCCCTTCAGTATTGCTGCTGGATGAACCCACCAGCGGGCTTGATCCCAAAGCGCGTAGATCGTTATCGGATGCCGTGCGCGCCCTTTGCGAGCAGCAACCACTTTGTGTGCTGTGGGCAACCCATTTGATTGAAGAAGTGGATGACGATGACGATGTGCTGATCTTACATCGCGGCAAATTACAGGCACACAATAAAGCCAGCACCTTGCGCAGTCTGCATCAACACCCCACACTGGCAAAAGTGTTTGCCGCACTCACCACGGATGATGAAAACACGGAGGCCGCCCGATGACCTATTGGTACGCGTTTGTTGGGATTTGTTATCGAGAATGGCTGCGTTTTTTCTCTCAGCGGGCGCGTTTTGCCGCCAGCTTAGTGAGGCCGCTGCTGTGGCTTATTGTGTTTGCGGCAGGTTTTCGGGCAACGCTCGGCATCGCCATCATGGAGCCCTATTCCACTTACATCAATTACGAGGAATACATACTGCCGGGACTGTGCGCCATGATCTTGCTGTTCAACGGTATGCAAAGCTCACTGTCGATTGTGTATGACCGCGAAATGGGCAGCATCAAGGTGTTGCTGACCAGCCCCTTGCCTAGACCGTTCTTGTTACTTTCAAAACAGATTGCGAGCGCATTGGTCAGCGTTTTGCAGGTCGGCGTATTCTTGGTCATCGCAGCCCTTTATGACAGACCACTTGAGCCGATGGGTTATATTCTGGCGATCCCTGCGCTTTTTCTCACCGCCCTCATGCTCAGTGCGCTCGGGATTGTGATTGCCTCTCGCATCAAGCAATTGGAAAATTTTGCGGGGGTGATGAATTTTGTCATCTTCCCGATGTTTTTTCTCTCTTCCGCGCTCTACCCGCTTTGGAAGATGCAAGAAGCCAGCGTGTGGCTGTATGAGATTTGCCGCTTTAATCCCTTCACATTTGGCGTCGAACTGATCCGTTTTGCACTGTATGAACAATTAAATGTCACCGCCCTGCTGGTGGTTTTTGCCTGTACCTTGGTGTTTGTTATTCTTGCGGTTGCGGGCTTTCAGCCCACGCGAAATCAAGGAAAAGGCGGACGCTAGCTTCGTTTTTTTGCTTGTTTCAGTTAACCGCTTTTCAGTAACCTTTCGCTCCTGCAGCAACCCTTTCAGCCACAACAACAGGCATAAAAAAACCGCGCCGATGCGCGGTTTCGAAACTTGCATTGCTTGGAAGCAATTAGAAGTTCAGTTCAACGCCACCAAAGAAGCCGTCGTTCATGAACTTACCTGGGTTAGCGCCAAAGTAGTTGAAGTCGTAGTCTTGAACACGGTAACCCGCTTTAAAGTTCAGATCTGCCGCAACAAGACCCAGCGTGAACAATACGCCCGCTTCCGCATCAACCGTGCTGGTTTCATCGTAGCTACCAAAGCTGAAGGTACCGAACAGAGACACTGGCGTTGCTGGAATACCCAGACGCACATCACTGTAAACAGCGGGTTGCCACTCATCGAATTTATGAACGCCAAAGTTACCTTCAAATTTCTGTAGGTTCAGACCGATATCGAAAGAAATCAGGTCGTTGTCCAGAATTTCATAGTAAGCGATCAAATCGTACTGAGTAAAAGCAACACTCTGTGTGTTAGCGCCTTGAGAGCTCACATCGGTGTAACGAATTTTTGCGTTAGGTACCAATGGGATGAAGTGTTCAAATGCGACGTAGTAAGAGCCCTGTACGTTAGTATCATCAGCACGAACATCGTTGATTTTCGCATCGGCGTACCAAGCATCCACACCCGCTTTAGCGCCCAAAAGCACCGCTGATTGCGCAGGCAGAGAAACGGTTGCTGCTACGGCTAACGCAGCAAGAGAAAGGTTTAATTTTTTCATTGAAAGGACTCCGCCTTACATTTTGCAGTTTATGGTTTGCGAGGACTATAGCAAAACTGACACAAAAATTCCGCACAAACTGTCGGAATTTTATGCGGAATCATCAATATAAATCTGGACACCAAGAGCGACTATCCCTCTTGTCGTCGTACTTTTAGTAACGACGTGCTCGTTCGCGACGACGTGAACGCTTGTGGTAATAATCACGGGCATTTTTAGCGGTTTTATCACGTCCTTTTAGCAACCAAATAATCACCGCTATCACGATAATCCATGGCAACATTTTAAACACTAAGCCAATCATGCCCGCCAGTGCCATCACGACAAAGCCCACGACCATGGCTGCTATTACGCCAATAAAACTAATGCCAGTGGCTAACAATGCAATGGTGAACCCCACCAGAAATAGAAACTCAATCATCAGACTCTCCTCGAGTACACAGTGTCACTTCCAATTATCTTCTGGTATTGCACGAAGCAGGCCAACTTTACTAACTGTTTAAAATCATATAGATAATAAAAAAGCGTAAAGATTAACTCGCTACGCTTTCCTATTTATTGGTAAATCACACCAACTCTTGCGGTATTTTTAACCAATGCCTTGCTCGTTGAATTTAAACATTCAACTCCGCTGGGATTTTCGCCAATGCCGCTTCAAGCACTTCAATGCCAGAACCCGGCTTATGCGCATTTTCGCTGATATAACGACGCCATTGACGAGCGCCAGGCATGTTTTGGAATATACCCAGCATGTGGCGACTAATGTGATTCAGATGAGCGCCTTTGCTCAACTGCTCTTCAATGTAAGGGAACATGGCTTTCACTGCGTCACTTCGCTTGATGATCGGCGCATTGCTACCGAACAGGCGTTGATCGACTTCTGCCATCATGTAAGGGCTTTGGTAAGCCTCGCGGCCAATCATCACGCCGTCCATGAATTGCAAATGCTCTTCTGCTTCTTCGAGAGATTTGATACCGCCATTAATGGCCATCGTCAGATGCGGAAAGTCTTTCTTAAGCTGATAAACACGCGGGTAATCCAGCGGCGGGATTTCACGGTTTTCTTTCGGGCTTAAACCAGAAAGCCACGCCTTACGGGCATGAATCGTGAAGTTGTCACAGCCTGACTTTTCGTTAACAGTGCGCACGAAATCGACCAAAAATTCGTAGCTGTCTTGGTCATCAATACCGATACGAGTTTTCACCGTAACCGGAATATCCACCACGGCTTTCATGGCTGAAACACATTGCGCCACCAGCTCAGTTTCACCCATCAAACACGCACCGAAACGACCGTTTTGCACACGATCAGACGGGCAACCCACGTTCAAGTTAATTTCGTCATAGCCACGTTCAACCGCCAGCTTGGCACAGGTCGCGAGATCGACAGGGTTAGAACCGCCCAATTGCAAAGACACCGGGTGCTCTTCGTCATTAAACAGCAAAAAATCGCCTTTACCATGAATGATTGCCCCTGTGGTGATCATCTCGGTATACAGCAGCGCGTTCTTAGAAAGAATGCGGTGGAAGTAGCGACAATGGCGGTCTGTCCAATCCAGCATCGGAGCGACGGAGAAACGGGCTGACGGGTAAGACACACCCTCAGACGTAACGCCTGATTGTGGATTTTGGATGTCAGTAGCTTCATTCAGCATGGATAAACCTCATTGCACTCAGTCACGCAACAGTGCCGCCAATGCAGCACCTGATAAAAAGTGAGCGGATTCTACCTCAAAGTGTGAGCTGGACCAAATAGCTGGCGATCTGAATATGCGTAGTTGCCACCTTGAACCAGCAAAAAATGGCTGGCTGCATTCGTTCTCCCATCCCGTATCACCATACGTATAAGCTACAATGTCTCAAAGACGAACCGCGGTCACGGCCTTGAGAGTGCGTGTTTTTTTTGCTGTGATAGAATATCCATCTCAACCTGATTTTTGAGATCTTATGGCCAATCATTCACAACTCATCGCCCGAGCTCAGTCGTTGTGTGAACAACGGGGCGTGCGTATGACCACGCAACGGGAACGAGTGTATGACATCATTATTCAGAGCAAGCGCGCTATAACCGCGTATGACCTGCTTGATGTGTTAAGGGAAATTGAACCACAGGCCAAGCCACCCACTGTCTATAGAGCGCTCGATTTTTTGCTTTCTCAGGGGTTTGTGCACAAAGTTGAGTCAACTAACTGCTTTATTGCTTGCTGTCTGCCCGGTCATGAGCAACATTGCTCTCAACTGTTGATTTGCGATGCGTGTGGCACGGTAGAAGAGTGTCATGCGGATGCCTTGTCTAACGCCCTTCAAAAAAAGGCGAATCAGGTTGGTTTTGCAGTGAGTCATCACGTTGTTGAAACACATGGAATATGCCACGCATGCCAGCTGGCAACACATAAAATGCAGTAGGACGGTGAACAACTATTATGCGCGCTGAATTTGTAAACCCATTCTTGTCTTCATTGGTGAACGTGCTGACCACAATGGCGCAGCTAGAAATCACACCAAGGAAGCCGCAGCTTAAAAAATCAGAGATCGCAAAAGGTGATGTGTCTGGTTTGATCGGCATGGTTGGCGATCAGACTAAAGGATCGCTTTCTGTCACGTTTGAAGAAGAGCTCGCGCTGGAAATCATGAACCGCATGTTGGGTGAACGCCCAACGTCTATAGATGCCGATGTAACGGATATGGTCGGCGAAATCACCAATATGGTGACGGGCGGTGCGAAGCGCATTCTGGCTGAAAAAGGCTTCGATTTTGAAATGGCGACGCCAATTGTGGTATCCGGGAAAGATCATACCATCACCCACAAAAGCGATGGTCAGATTATTCTTATGCCGTTTGATTCTGAATTTGGTCGTGCATACATCGAGATCTGCTTCGATTAATCATGTATTCCAAATAAAAAACGCCGCAATTGCGGCGTTTTTTATTTTCTAGTCAAACAGTTTGCTTACACGCGCCACTGTTTAAACGTGTTAATCAAGCCATTGGTTGAACTGTCGTGGCTGGCCACGTTTTGCTGGTCTGCCAACTCTGGCAAGATTTGATTCGCCAGTTGTTTACCGAGTTCTACACCCCACTGATCGAAGCTGAAGATGTTCCAGATAACACCTTGTGCGAAGATCTTATGCTCATACATGGCAATCAACGCACCCAGTGTGCGAGGGGTAATTTGCTTAACCAGAATCGAGTTGGTTGGGCGGTTACCTTCAAACACTTTGAACGGTACAAGCTCAGCCACCTCTTCAGCTGACTTACCGGCAGCTAAAAACTCGGCTTCCACTTGCTGACGCGTTTTGCCAAACGCTAGCGCTTCCGTTTGTGCAAAGAAGTTTGCCATCAGTTTAGGATGATGGTCGCTCAACGGGTTGTGGCTAATCGCCGGGGCGATAAAATCACATGGAATGATTTTAGTGCCTTGGTGGATCAACTGATAAAACGCGTGTTGACCATTTGTACCTGGCTCACCCCAAATGATAGGGCCCGTTTGATAATCAACAGGAAGGCCACTGCGGTCGGTGTATTTGCCGTTAGATTCCATGTTGCCTTGCTGGAAGTAAGCGGCAAAACGGTGCAGGTATTGATCGTATGGCAGAATGGCTTCTGACTCTGCGCCGTAAAAATTGTTGTACCACACACCAATCAATGCCAGTAGCACCGGAAGGTTCTGCGACAACGGGGCTTGCTGGAAATGGTTATCCATGTCGTGCGCACCCGCCAACAACTCAATAAAGTTGTCATAGCCAACAGACAGACAAATCGACAGTCCGATCGCTGACCACAACGAGTAACGACCGCCAACCCAATCCCAGAACTCAAACATGTTGTCGGTGTCGATACCAAACTCAGCAACTGATTTTGCATTGGTAGACAGTGCGGCGAAATGCTTCGCAACGTGTGCTTGATCTTCCGCTGTTGCAAGGAACCAGTCTCGCGCTGACAGGGCGTTGGTCATGGTTTCTTGGGTGGTAAACGTTTTCGATGCGACCAAGAACAGCGTGGTTTCTGGATCAAGGTTTTTCAACGTTTCGGCAATGTGAGTACCATCTACGTTGGAAACAAAGTGCAGGTTCAGGCGCGTTTTGTATGATGCTAGTGCTTCACTGACCATGTATGGACCAAGATCAGAACCACCGATACCGATGTTCACGACGTCGGTAATTTCTTTGCCTGTGTAACCTTTCCACTCACCACTGATCAGACGCTCAGAGAAGGCTTTCATCTTCTCAAGCACAGCATTCACGTGTGGCATGACATCTTCGCCATCAACCATCACTGGTGTGTTGCTGCGGTTTCTCAGAGCTGTATGCAATACGGCGCGATCTTCCGTTTGGTTGATTTTATCGCCGCGGAACATGGCACTAATGGCATCTTTCAGCGCGGTTTCATCAGCCAGCGCGAACAATTTATCCAACGTCTGCTCACTGATCAGGTTTTTTGAATAATCGAGCAGAATATCGTTACCGAAACGCACGGAGAACTTATCAAAACGATGCGGATCGTTGGCAAAGAGCTTAGTGAGGGTCAAATCCTGCGCATCTTCAAAATGGGCGGTCAGCGCTTTCCACGCGGCCGTTTGCGTCGGATTAATGGACTTCAACATAGTTATTGTTCCTTATAGACAGAGTCGGTTCTGGTGGGCACTGTCATCCCACATTATTCTAGGCAGACCACACTTCGTCATGTCATCGCCAAAGTGGTGTAATGTTACGATCTACTTTGTACCCATGCTAGGTCATTACACAGTTTTACGCGGATATCTTTTTATTGCGATTCGTTGAACGATACCATGTTGACATGATTACATTGCAGCCGTTTTGCGTTAAGTCAGTGATTGATGTATCCCTAAAGAATGGTTCATTACCCGTGAAGGCCAACTTTACCTATTAATCTGAAGAAAGGTGTGTGAAATGTGGACTCAAAAAACAATTCATCTGAAAGCAAAGCATCGCGGGTTTCATTTAATTACTGATGAAATCGAACAACAAATTCCAGAATTACGCGATCTACGTGTTGGGCTAGTTCACCTGTTTATTCAACACACTTCTGCCAGTTTAACGCTCAACGAGAATGCTGATCCAACCGTGCGCAACGACATGGAAGCGCATTTCAACCACTTCGTTCCAGAGCGCGCATCTTACTATCAGCATACTTATGAAGGTGATGATGACATGCCTGCACACATCAAGAGTTCATTGTTAGGCTCAAGCGTGTCGATTCCCCTTTCAAATGGCCGAATGGCGCTGGGGACATGGCAGGGCATTTATCTGGGAGAACATCGAGACCACGGCGGTTCTCGACAAGTCGTGGTCACAATTCAAGGGGAGTAAGAATAGATGTGTATAACGAGATGCGATCTTCCTTTCCTGAAGTGACACACGGGTAAGCCATTCTTTACTCATGCTTTAAGTTGATCACTTACCATTAAATCATTATTTTCATATCATTCTTTTCCCACCATACTCTCGAAAAAGTCTTATGAAGACTTACCTAAAACCACCAAAAAACCACATGTCTCATTATTGAACCATTAATTGTTTACACAATTAAATAAACTTCATCCTTCGATAACGTGCCGCAAACGTAAGCGACATGAACAAAGCCCGCACACATGACCGGGTCAA
Organism: Enterovibrio norvegicus FF-33; assembly: GCF_000286835.2. Classification (GTDB taxonomy): domain Bacteria; phylum Pseudomonadota; class Gammaproteobacteria; order Enterobacterales; family Vibrionaceae; genus Enterovibrio; species Enterovibrio norvegicus_A. The sequence goes on from NZ_AJYD02000003.1 coordinate 202,431, forward strand.
ACATGGATGATGGGTTAGCCCATTTATAACGGATTCTAGGTACATTAATAATGATAAAGACACTTCTTACTACTGCAATTCTTGCGGGGTCCCTCATCTCAGCTCAAGCCATGGCGAATTGTGCTGGCAACGTCTATTCAATGAATGCTGGACGCGGACATGTGGGGCTACTGCTTGACGTTCAAGAAGCAAAACAGATGTCGTCTCAGTATTTCTCCGATGCGGGCGACCGAGTGGAGTATCACTCCCGTGCGCTGTTCAGCACACCGAGCATGGCATATGACCAGATATCGGATCGTCTTTATTACGTCAGCACGCCACAGCCAACCTCATATCACGTTGAAGTACCAGCAACTGATGTCACGACTGAAGAACTCCAGAACCTAGATTTACACGCCAAAACCATTGACGCTTATCAACTGGCTTACATGGACCCAGCAACGGGCGAGCATGTCGCGGGTCCAACCGTGACAAAACAGATTCTGCGTATGGCTTTTGCCCCAAGTACTGGAGAATTGTTTGCTTCCGATTCGCAAACCATCTTTAAAGTAGATCCAACCACCGGTGACATCACCCACATTGCTAACTTCAGTAATGAATTAAAATTTGGCGGCTTTAGTAGTTGGGGGGATTTTGTCTTCCAAAATGGTGAGCTATTGTTCGTCACCAATGGTCGTACATATTCAATCAATACCGCCTCAGGCGCTCAGACGTTTAAAGCCTTCCACTTTATTGACTTCGTTGCTGCAGCAACGTTGGATCAAAATGGCCAAATGCTTGTTGCTGCCAAAAACCAGAACGTCTCGGGTAACGTGAACAGCAACCACCTGTACCGCATCAAACCATCTACAGGTGAGAGAAAGCTGGTTGGTTTGTTCCCCAACCGCATTAGCGCCATGGCGACGGTGACGTCTGAAGATCACACCTGTTATGAAAAAACAGAATTCGCGAGTGATTTAACCCCTGAAGTCACGGGTATCACATTAGCGTCAGAGTCAGTGAATGAAGGTTCAACGGCCTACTTCACCGTCAATTTTGACAAAGCCACTAACGATGCAAACACCACACTGCGCGCTGCACTTAAAGATGGCACTGCAAACTTGAACAGCGATTACGAAAATACCGTTGAACTGCTGTTCTCTGATAACTCAACGGGCTCTGCAACCATTTCATCGACGTTGACTGAAATCAGTTTGCCGCAAGGCGTAACGTCAGTGCGTATTGGCGTGCCAACGGTTAATGATGCTACGCACGAAAGCAATGAGAACTTCTCGTTGGATGCTTGGGTTTCCACCGACAAGAGCGATCTGACGTCAGCCAGTGTCACTGTCGTTGATAATGACCCGGCTGAAGTTGGCATTCGAGGGTGTAGCAATGGTGGCTGGACGTCAGCAACGAATTCACTGACTTGGTGTTCTGAGAATGACACAGTCACTTGGATTGGTGATTACCATAACTCGACGCACAGTTCGCGTTTTGAAGGAACCATTGATGGCTTGTCTATTGGTTCAGCGAGCACACTGAACTATAAAATTCTGTCCACACAAGATATCGGTGGCCTATCACGATTTACCGTGGAGATGGATTACGGTAACGGGTGGGTGACTGTAGGTAACTACCGTTCAAGGGTTTACTCACGTCCAACGACGGTTTCCTATACCTATGACTTTACTCCGGCATCAACACAGGCCAAGTACCGACTTACATGGAACATCACCTCTGATCGTCCAGATGGCGGTGACGATATTTCAATCGGTCTAGAAAACGTTACTTGGTAATAGAAACTGGACATATAAATAGCCAAAGCCATGCTTTGGCTATTTTTTTGCCTTTAAAACGGCTGGTTAATCATCACCCGAAACAGCCCTTCTTCGCTGCCCCACGCCATTTCTGAACGCACCACAATGCCTTCTACTTGAAAACGCATCGCAGCACCCGCACTCCATTTCATGTCGCGATGAAGCTCAGCGAGATCGTATTCATCAGCCACTCGCCCTGCTTCCGCAAACAGCACCCATTGCCACCAAGGCACGTCGTACCAATCAAACACAGGAACTTCATCTAACGGCTGCCATTCAGGGGTCACACGGTATTCAACGCTATAGCTAAGGGCTGAGCGACCTGCAAACCGACCGGTTTGAAAACTACGTAAGCGATATAAACCACCGAGCCTTGCGCTAGCAAATTCAGGTGGGCGATGGAATTCGGTCTGCCCATCAATCTCTGTCGAGCTGTTCCAACTAGGCGTATCGGAGGTATAGACGTTCAATGCCAACACTTGCTGTTTCGCCATGTCTTCCCAGTTGCCAAGGCTCCAATACCAACTTTGGCTTGCTGCCCACTTCCACCAACTGGCTCGGTTATCACTCCCCGGATCGGCCGTCACAATCAACTCACTCAGGCTCCCTTCAGTTGGGCTGTTGGTATTGTCACGGTTATCCCAGCGATAACGGGTTTCAAGTCCCCAAACTTCATCGGCATCTGAGAAATCACTCGGCGCGTCAACGCCCTCACCGGTTAAAGTCTGCGCTTGGTAAAACGGGCGAAACTCAATAGACGATACTCCGCTGTTCCACGGTGCATTGCCGTCAACAGCTCGCCTTGGTGACAACGCAGCACGAATTGGCTGCTGAACGCCCGCCCCCCAGGGCAAAATGTAGCGAAATGCAACATGGTGCTGCGCATCACGGCTGTCTGCGGTTAAACGGTCATCAAACGAAGAATTGTTGGATGCAGCTTCCCCAAGGAAATAGTCAAATTGTTTAAAATCACCTTCATAAAACTGGCCGCTAATGAGCCAACGACTGTCTGGCGAAAACGTATAGTTATTGGCTGCAATAAAGCCCATCCATGTACTTTTACTGGTACCTAGACCCGCCGCAAACAAGGATGCTTGCGGCTGACCCGCTTGCTTCCAAAGCCCTGCCATGCCCGCAGAAAATCCCATCGCTTCGGTGGAAAAAGCAAAGGGCACCATTTCAATATCTAACGGTTCTGACGCTAAAGCACTGTCGTGCTCAGACGCTTCTGAGGCAAAGGCACTCAGTGGTAAACATAAAAAAGCCGCAACCCAAGTTGCGGCTTTAGAAAAGGGTAATTTCAAGAGAACCTACAGTGTATTTATGTGTAAATAATATCAACGCGTGAGGTCAGGTTTGTCACCAGCTCATATCCAATGGTACCAACGTGATGAGCCACTTCTTCAACAGGCAGGCCTTCGCCCCATAAGATGACTTCATCGCCAACGCGATCGGTGGCATCGGGGCCCAGGTCAATCGTCAGCATGTCCATTGATACGCGACCAACGAGTGGTACGCGACGACCGTTAACCAACAAAGGTGTGCCATCAGGGGCAACGCGCGGATAACCGTCACCATATCCTATAGCAACAACACCTAGCTTGGTATCACGTGGGGTAACCCAGCGACCGCCATAACCGATTGCATCGCCTTTTTTAGCGCTACGCACGGCGATAAGGCTTGATGTCATGGTCATTGCTGGCTGTAAGCCAAAATCGGCGCCAGTGCGCTCTGACACGGGGGAAACTCCGTAAAGGCTTATCCCTGGGCGAACAAAGTCAAAATGGCTAGTTGGCCACATTAGGGTACCCGATGATGCCGCCAATGACTTGAACCCAGACTGACTGGCAGTCAAAGAGGTGAACACCTCAATTTGTTGCTGCGTAAGAGGATGCTCAGGCTCGTCAGCACGACCAAAGTGGCTGATAAAATGCAGCGGTTTGGCCACATTCGGACACGTATTCAAACGTTCGATAAAATCGCTGACATCATCAGGATGAACGCCCAGGCGATGCATACCGGTATCGATTTTCAGCCACACCGTGACCGGATGCGCTAAGGTCGCGTGTTCAAAAGCAAGTAACTGCTCTTCGCCGTGCACCACTGTTTGTAAGTTATGGGCGACAACAGCAGGTAAATCATCCGCAGAGTAGAAGCCTTCAAGCAGTAAAATAGGCTTAACCACGCCACCAGCACGAAGCTTCAATGCTTCATCTAAACGCGCAACACCAAAACCATCTGCCTGCGACGCCAGCGCGTTGGCGACAGGTAACAAGCCATGGCCGTAACCATTGGCTTTAATGGCTGCCCACGTACAACTGTTGGGCGCCATGGCACGTATAACATCAATGTTATGGGTAAGTGCTGCTGTTCGGATTATCGCGGTTGCCGCTTTCATTATGCCTCGCGGTTACTCTTCATCAAACGCAGGACCTGCGTAGTTATCAAAGCGAGAATATTGCCCTTGGAAGGTCAATCGAACAGAACCGATTGGGCCATTACGTTGTTTACCGAGAATGATTTCGGCAACACCTTTCAGTGGGCTTTCTGGGTTATAAACCTCATCACGATAGATGAACATAATAAGGTCAGCATCCTGCTCGATGGCGCCTGATTCACGCAAGTCGGAGTTAATAGGACGCTTGTCGGCACGTTGCTCCAACGAGCGGTTAAGCTGTGACAGGGCAACAACGGGCACGTTCAATTCTTTTGCCAACGCTTTTAACGAGCGGCTGATTTCAGAGATCTCCAGGGTACGGTTATCTTGCATACCTGGCACACGCATCAACTGAAGGTAATCGACCATGATCATCGATAGACCGCCGTGCTCACGCGCGACACGACGAGCACGTGAGCGCACATCCGTCGGCGTTAGGCCTGAACTGTCATCGATGTACATGTTTTTCTTCTGCATCAGGATCCCCATGGTGGAGGAAATCCTCGCCCAGTCTTCATCATCCAACTGTCCGGTACGGATTTTGGTCTGATCGACACGGGAAAGCGATGCAAGCATACGCATCATCAGCTGTTCGGCGGGCATCTCTAGAGAGAAAATCAGTACAGGCTTATCCTGATCCATCGCAGCGTTTTCACACAAGTTCATCGCAAAGGTGGTTTTACCCATCGACGGACGCGCTGCAACGATAATCAGATCAGAACCTTGGAGACCTGCAGTTTTCTTGTTGAGGTCAGAAAAACCGGTCGATACGCCTGTCACACCATCTTGCGGGCTCTTGAACAGAACCTCGATACGTTCGAGTGTTCTAGACAGCACACTGTCGATATTTTGCGGGCCTTCATTTGCTGAGGTACGATCTTCAGCAATCGCAAACACCTTGCTTTCTGCCATGTCGAGCAAATCAGCTGACGAACGACCTTCTGGCTCATAGCCGGCATCGGCAATTTCATTTGCCACGCTAATAAGGTTACGCACCATGGCGCGCTCACGTACGATGTCAGCATAAGCGACAATGTTTGCAGCACTCGGGGTGTTTTTCGCCAGCTCTGCAAGGTAAGCAAATCCACCCACATCTTCAAGCTGGTTGTGTTTTTCCAGATGCTCAGAAAGTGTGATGAGGTCAAGCGGCTGCCCTGCATCCAGCAATTGCTTGGTGCCATCAAAAATCAGGCGATGAGGACGGCTGTAAAAATCAGAGGCAACCACTTTTTCTGCCACGCCGTCCCAACGCTCGTTATCGAGCATCAAGCCACCGATCACAGACTGCTCCGCTTCCAACGAATGCGGTGGCATTTTCAGGGCGTCTACCTGATAGTCTCTGGGTTTCTTTGAATTAAATTGCTTGCTGCGTTGCTCTGCCATATCACTTAGTACCTTGTCATTACGCTGGTCATTATATCCGAATCCCTTTCCGACGCACGACCAAGTGCAAAGACAAATTATTTTGCTGTCTATTTAACGTCTTGCTGACGCAATGAAGGGATATTCATATAAAATACCATCCCAAGTTTTGTAATGGTAACCCATATGGCGTCAGCGCTGTTGAAACCGTCTCTGTTTTGTTTGGTTGCATTGCCTCTATGCGCAGAAGCAAGTATCCCCGAACGCTGGCAATCAGAGGTTGAGTTAGGTTTTCAGTCTCTTTCTGGCAACTCAGACTCCATGACGCTTAACAGCCGCTTGGGTGTGAGTTTCACTGATGGTCCTTATCGACATATGTCGGAAGCTAAATTCTTGCTGGTTGAAAAAGACGGCGAAGAAGACAAACATAAAAGTGAATTTGAAAGCCAAGCCAACTACAAATTTGACCCCAAACGCTACGTGCTGGGCAACGTCAGTTTCATTGACGATAAATACGGCCCGTATTATCAAGATTTGACGCTCGCAACAGGTATGGGTTATCAGGCCATTTGGCGGGAAGACCTATCTTTATTGCTCGAAATTGGCCCCGGCTACCGCTATCAAAGCCCGAACCTTGATGAGATTGATGATGATGACCTCGTCATGCCCTATGACGTGCAAGAATTTATTGTCAGGGGACAGGCAGAGCTTACGTGGCAATTGAATGAAACAGCGCTGTTTGAAGGGCGGATCACCGCTATCGCAGGTCCAAGCAACTCGAGTATAGAAGCTCGCGCATCCCTCTCTACCAGCCTAATAGACGATTTAGCCGTTAAGATATCGACGACGCAAAAATATATCGACCGTGTACCACCTGGGCTAAAGAATCGCGATTCAATTTTTACAGTGAATATGGTTTATCGGTTTTAGGCACTGGAGACACGAATAACTGAAACGGTGCCTTCATCGCTTTGCTCTTACTCAACACTTGTATCTTTTCTTTCTTGTTACTTATCTTCAGGCACAAAAAAACCGGCCAATGGCCGGTTTTTTCAAAGCTACTTGTTTCTGATATTACTCAGCAACAACTGTAACTTTAACAGTAGCGAATACTTCTGAGTGCAGTTGCATGCTCACTTCATATTCACCAGTGTTACGTAGCGCACCTTCTGGCAGGCGAACTTCGCTCTTCGTTACAGCAACACCAGCTGCAGAAACTGCATCTGCGATGTCACGAGTACCGATAGAACCGAATAGTTTACCTTCGTCACCAGACTTAGATGCGATAACAACCGCTTCTAGTGCTTCAACTTGTTCAGCACGTGCTTGCGCAGCAGCTAGAACTTCAGCAACTTTTGCTTCCAAATCTGCACGACGAGCTTCGAAATGCTCAACGTTAGATTTAGTTGCCATTACTGCCTTTCCTTTAGGGATAAGGAAGTTGCGAGCGTAACCAGACTTAACTGTTACCTGATCACCTAGGCCACCCAGGTTAGCGATTTTATCAAGCAGAATAACTTGCATTATCTATTCCTCTATTAACTTGGACAGTGCCGATTACTGATGTTTGTCAGTGTACGGCAGCAGAGCCAGGTAACGTGAACGCTTGATAGCGCGTGCCAGCTGACGCTGGTACTTAGCACGGGTACCAGTGATACGGCTAGGTACAATTTTACCAGCTTCGGTGATGTAGTTTTTCAGAGTCGCTACGTCTTTGTAATCGATCTCTTGTACGCCTTCTGCAGTAAAACGGCAGAATTTACGACGACGGAAGAAACGTGCCATGGGCTAATCTCCTGATCTAAATGTCTATAATGTCATCGGCATGTAACACTAATTTACCCGCGCCATTACGGCTGGTCTGGTAAGCGAGAAACCCACTCACCTTAATGTTACTGCCTAAAGCTAAGTGCTGTGTTTTGCTTTGAGACCCTTGCCCGCTTATTACTACCGGTAACCGGCAGTAAACTTGCCTTGGCAACGCAGCTTCCTGTTGTTCCGAACGATGCTCAAGCACAAAGTGACAATGAGGTATTCCGGCAGGACTCTGCTTTCGAATTGGGCCATTGGTGATAACACCAGAAAGCACCATTCGATTGGTCATCAATTCAAATTACTCAGCTGCTGCTTCGCCTTCAGCTGGTGCAAAATCTGCACGTTCGCCACGATCTTCACGATCGTCACGACGAGGCGCGCGCTCTTCTTTAGCCTTCATCATTACAGATGGCTCAGTGATAGCGCCTTTGGTACGCATGACCATGTTACGGATCACAGCGTCGTTGAAGCGGAACGCAGTTTCCAGCTCATCAACAACAGCTTGGTCAGCTTCAACGTTCATAAGAACGTAGTGAGCTTTGTGCAGTTTGTTGATTGGGTAAGCCAGTTGACGACGACCCCAGTCTTCTAGACGGTGGATCTGACCACCTGACTCTTTGATAGAACCAGTGTAACGCTCGATCATGCCAGCAACTTGCTCGCTTTGATCAGGGTGCACCATGAATACGATTTCGTAATGACGCATAGGTTGCTCCTTACGGATTATTCAGCTTCCAGTGTTGGCCCAGTCGTCCAAAGGAAGCAAGGAACGAAAGTAAAAGACCGGGAATTTGGAGGCAGAATAGTATAGAGAATCGGCAAATGAAGCAAGGGAAATATGTTGGCGCACGCACAGTGCGGTTGGTAATAAATGGGTGCAGTTGGCAATAAAGATGTACACCGCGTGTTCTGGCGTAGGGGGAAACCATGAGGCATAAAAAAGGGTGAAGTTATCACTTCACCCTTTTCTGTTATTGCTTGTGTTATTGCTACGTTACCATCACCAAAGCTGCGTGCGTTAAGCGCGTAGAAGCCAAGCCCATAGGCTAAGCTTCTTCTGCTATCGTGTTAACCGCGACGCTGGCGCACGGCTTCAAACAGGCAAATACCGGTCGCAACCGAGACGTTCAGGCTTGATACACTGCCGCCCATCGGGATGCTGATCAACTCATCGCAGGTTTCACGCGTTAGACGACGCATGCCATCACCTTCTGCGCCCATGACGATCGCCAATGGACCAGTCATTTTGCTTTGATAGATATCATGCGTGGCTTCGCCCGCCGTCCCTACAAACCAAACGCCTTTTTCTTGCAACGCACGCATCGTGCGCGCCAAGTTGGTGACACGAACCAATGGCACAACTTCCGCTGCGCCAACGGCCACTTTACGTGCAATAGCACTTAGCGGCGCTGAACGGTCTTTCGGTACAATAATCGCACACGCACCCGCTGCATCTGCATTACGCAGACATGCACCCAAGTTATGTGGGTCAGTCACGCCGTCCAACACTAACAGCAATGGGTTCTCTTTACCGTCGAGAATAAGATCGAGATCGTTCTCGTTGTACTGACGCCCTTGCTTAACACGAGCAATCAACCCCTGATGCGACGCGCCGTCAGCTTTGTCATCCAGCGCCTTACGTCCCATTTCCTGTGTAGTAATGCCAAGCTCAGCCAGTTCCTTCAGCACGGGCAGTAAACGATCGTCTTCACGACCTTTTAGAACATAAACTTCGATAAAGCGTGCTGGGTCGGATGCCAACACGGCTTTGACGGCATGAATGCCATAAATCATTTCATTGCTCATGGGTTACTTCTTTTGATTGCCTGCTTTTTCGGGTTTGCTTCGTTGCGCTTTTTTCTTGCGCACCTTCTGAGTCTTGCTCTTTTTCTTCGCTGGAGTGCCGTCAGTCGTTTTACCTGCGGAAGGCTCCTTGCTTGCAGCGGATCCTTTGCGACGAGGCTTTCCTTTTCTCTTTCCTTTCCCTTCAGACGCTTTGTCGTCGCCTGCAGCCTTAGGAATAGAGCCACGTTTTAGTTGCTGGCGGACAGAGCTACGCTCTTTGCTTTCTTCCGGGTTTTTCCCTGATTCAGCACTGCCTTTCTTGGCTTTGTCTCGCGATGTTTTACCTGCGCCACGCGGTTTGCGTGTCACGCCATCCAGTCCAAAGTCGATCATTCTTTCGTCAAGGTTAACGGATAATACTTTGACCGTCACTTGATCGCCGAGTTGGAATACGCGGCCTGAACTTTCACCCACCAGCTTTTGATGGACCATGTCATAGTTGTAGTAATCATTATCAAGGTTTGAGATATGCACCAAACCATCGATATGCAGTTCGTTCAGACGCACGAAGAAACCAAAACCGGTGACATTTGCCACTGTGCCTTGCATCACTTCGCCCACATGGTCTTGCATGTATTCGCATTTCAGCCAATCAGACACATCTCGGGTTGCATCATCAGCACGGCGCTCTGTCATCGAGCACTGCTCACCCATGCTGTCCATTTCATCCACAGAGTAGTGATAGCCACCGGTTGGCGTCCAGCGATCGTGCTCATTCCCTTCTTGCTTCGCAATGAGGTATTTGATCGCTCGGTGCAACAGCAAATCTGGATAACGACGAATTGGCGATGTGAAGTGCGCATACTGCTTAAGTGCCAAACCGAAGTGGCCAGCATTATCCGCCTGATACACAGCTTGCTTCATCGAACGCAGTAACATGGTCTGGATAAGCTCTTTATCCGGACGACTGCTAATGATGTGCGCCAATTGGGCGTAATCGGTCGGCGACGGTTCAAGGCCTCCTTCCAGCGACAAGCCCATCTCTCTCAGGAAGTCTTTAAAGCCTGTCAGGCGCTCTTCTGCCGGCGCTTCATGCACGCGATACAGCGCAGGCTCTTTGTGCTTCTCAACAAACCGTGCTGAGGCGATGTTAGCCAAGATCATGCACTCTTCAATGATCTTGTGCGCGTCATTACGCTCTACCGGTACGATGCGCTCAATTTTACGCATCGCATTGAAAATAAATTTAGTTTCAATCGTTTCAAACTCAATCGCGCCACGCTGTTCACGCGCACCTTTCAACACTTTGTACATGTTGTTGAGTTCTTCAAGGTGAGGCACCAGCTTAGTGTATCGCTCGCGCAGCTCTTCATCACCATCCAGCATCTGCGCCACTTTGGTGTAAGTCAGGCGAGCGTGGGAATTCATCACCGCTTCATAGTGTTTGAAGCCGGACAATTTGCCCGTTTCAGAGATGGTCATCTCACACACCATGCACAAGCGATCGACTTGTGGGTTGAGCGAGCAAAGACCATTCGACAACACTTCCGGCAGCATTGGGATCACTTGCGATGGGAAATACACCGAGTTGCCGCGCTTAATTGCTTCTTTGTCGAGCGCTGAATCTGAGCGCACATAGTAACTGACATCGGCAATGGCAACCCAAAGACGCCAGCCACCGGAGCGTTTTTTCTCACAGTAAACCGCATCATCGAAGTCTCGTGCATCTTCGCCATCAATGGTAACAAGCGGTAAGTCACGAAGGTCGACACGGCCTTTTTTGGCCTCTTCCGGCACGACTTCCGTGAAATCTTTTACTTGTTTCTCGACGTCTTGCGGCCATTCATTCGGAATGTCGTGAGTACGCAGGGCAATTTCTATTTCCATGCCCGGCGCCATATTTTCACCAAGGACTTCGACAATGCGACCCATGGCGTTTTGTTGACGAGTGGCACGTTGGAATATATCCACCACAACAACGTTACCCATGCGAGCGCCTTTGCGATCTTCTTTAGGGATAATGATGTCTTGGCTTAAGCGTGAGTCATCAGGCACAACGAACGCATTGCCATCTTCCAAGAAGAAACGACCGACAATTTGTCCCTTTCTTTCCTCAAGTACACGTACAACGCGTGCTTCTTTGCGGCCACGTTTGTCTGTGCCCGCCGGTTGCACAAGAATGAAATCACCGTGCATGACGCTTTTCATTTGATGATGCGGTAATAGCCAATCATCACGATTGCCTTTGCCTTCAGGGCGCAGGAAACCAAAGCCATCGCGATGGCCTATTACGGTGCCTTTCACTAAATCGAGTCGCTCTGGCAGCGCGTAGCACTGACGGCGGGTAAAAATCAGCTGACCATCACGCTCCATGGCGCGAAGGCGGCGGCGAAGGCCTTCATATTCTTCTTCACTTTTCAGGCCCAGCACTTCAAACAGCTGATCTCTATTGACGGGTGTGGTGAAACCTTTGATGACTTCAAGCAGGTGTTCGCGGCTTGGTACTGGGTTATCGTAGTTTTTTGCTTCACGACCCAAAAAAGGATCGTTGCTGTGTAGGTGTTTGTCCTGAGACATATAGGATTCCCGTTAGCGACACTTGTCTTCAAGTATATCGCTTAAAATAAAAGAAAATGGGTAGCCCGGCTGGATTGCCAGAAAAATCTGACAGATCGTCTCAAATACTGTTTTTTATGCCGGACGAACTGGGATAAGGAGGCGGTGAAGGTCGTCGTTGCCTGACACCATGTCATGAAGTGTGTGTTTGTCCATTTCGGCAAGAAAAGCGTCTAACGCATTCGCGATGGCACTTTTCAGGCGACAGGCAGGGGTAATATGGCAATTATCTGTGCCACAGTTGACAACTTGCAATGGCTCTAAGGCTCTGATCACATCGCCGACTACAATAGACGTTGCAGGCTTACCAAGTCGGATCCCACCGTTCTTTCCGCGCACGGCTTCCACATAGCCAACCTGACTCATACGGTGGATTATCTTCACCATATGATGACGGGACACCCCATACTTCTCAGTGACCACGGTAATGCTGGTCAGCTCTCCAGGAGGCAGCATAGCCAGATACATTAGCGCCCTGAGGCCATAATCTGTAAAACTGGTTAATTGCACGTTTTCAAATCTCCTTGCGCGCATTGTACATCGAACTGATTCAAAAGGCGCGCGTGTGCTCAGTTTCTTTTATCGCCACTCTTCGCTTCAATCTCTTGCTCTAAGTCGGTCACACTTTTTTGTTGATCTAAACATATATTTCAGATACAACTTTAAACATGCATTTCAAATGACACTTTAAAATACAGATAAGGGTATATCATGCTCAGCACCAAAACTATTGAGATTGTAAAGTCGACCGCTCCTTTGCTTGCCGAAACCGGACCAAAACTCACGGCTCATTTCTATGACCGTATGTTTGCTCGCCACCCCGAGCTCAACGATATTTTCAACATGAGCAACCAATTTTCAGGTGCGCAACGTGAGGCACTGTTCAATGCCGTACACGGTTATGCTGCCAATATTGATAACTTGCCAGCACTGCTGCCTGTGATTGAGAAAATCGCGCAAAAACATGTAAGTTTTAATATCACCCCTGAAATGTATGCAATTGTGGGTGAAAACCTACTGGCAACCATTGACGAGCTTTACTCGCCAGGTCAAGAAGTACTAGATGCATGGGCTGAGGCTTACGGCGTACTGGCGCATGTATTCGTGACACGCGAAGAAGAAATCTATCAGCAAAGTGAAACCTCGCAAGGCGGTTGGCGCGGTACTCGCCCATTCGCACTTGTAAGCAAAACACCAGAAAGTGAGGTGATCACCAGTTTTGTGTTTGCTCCGCAAGACGGGCTACCTGTCGCTCATTACACCCCAGGTCAATACATTGGTATTTACCTCACACCGGAACAATTTGCGAACCGCGAAATCCGTCAGTACAGCTTGTCTTGTGCGCCAAACGGCAAACAGTATCGCATCTCGGTCAAACGTGAAGCGCAAGGAACCGTTTCAAACTATCTGCACGATCACCTTAATATTGGCGATGTGGTTGACCTCGCGCCGCCAAGCGGCGACTTTTTCTTCCAATCTGACATCACAACGCCTGTTGCACTGATCTCTGGCGGTGTTGGCCTAACACCTATGTTGGCAATGCTAGAAAGCTTGAGCGGTCAACACAATGCCGATATCCAATGGTTGCATGCCGCCGAGCATGGAGAGCAACATGCCTTTGGTCAGCACATCGATAACCTGGTTGAGCAACATGGTAATGCACAGCGCAACGTCTGGTATCGCGAACCAAAAGACAGCGATCAACGCGGTCAGCATTATGATCATAAAGGCATGATGGATATTAGCAAGGTGTCAGCGCTTACCGAAGACAGCCTGCGTCACTTTTACTTATGTGGACCGGTCGGTTTTATGCAGTCAATCGCCAAGCAGTTAACGGACTCAGGTATCACCAAAGATCGTATTTTTTACGAATGCTTTGGCCCACACAAAGTCCTCGACTAACTTCATTCATGACAAAATACAACGCCCTGCAATAGCAGGGCGTTTTTGAATTCATAGCAAGTTAAGATCACCAATAGGTATCTCGTCGTTTCGCTCTCGCTATCACGTTACGTGGCATTTTGTTTTCCAACGCCTGTCGAAGCATCGCGACTTTTTGATGCGTCGATTGATCGGCAGTGATGGTGTGATAAAGCCAACGATAAGCATCTTCATAATCCAGTGGGCTGCCGTAATCAGCCACCAGCAATTCTGCCAATTGAAGCCTTGCTCGCATATTGCCCAAAGACGCCGCTTCACGAAGATAAGGAATCGCACGCTCTTTGTCTTGTTGCACCAAAGTGCCTAAAGAGTAATATCGCCCCAGTTGTTCCAACGCTGCTGGTAGGCCTTGTTGCGCGGCCAACTGCATGTAGTAAACACCTTGCTCGACATCACGATCGACACACACTCCCCACGCTAACATGTCACCGTAAAGGAATTGATAAGAGGGTAATTCAACACGAATAGCACGCGCTTCAATATCTTGCAGAAGCTGGCATTCGTCTTCTTTGACTTTCTTAAGATGGCTGTTGCTTTCAAACAGACGGATCAACTGCGTTTCATCATATACAGGCAATGCAGGGCCAAGTTCTGCTTTTGCAGCTGAACTAGCCAACATGATTGATATAAATAAGATGCGCAGTTTCATGCATACCCACTTTAACGATGATTGTTAAGAGACTGTGTGTCTTGCATAACTTGTATCGGCAACACCTTGCCTAACTTTACCCTTTTTACGGCGAAATTTTTCCGCACTGGAATATGAACAGTATAGAGTCGTTTGAGCAAAAAAAAACCAGCCACGAAGGCTGGTTTTTTTCAATCTAGAACCGATTAAGACGAGAAAGGCTGAACCTTAATGATCGTCTCGTTGCGGTCTGGGCCAGTTGAGATGATATCAATTGGCACACCAGTCAGCTCTTCGATACGTGCAATGTAATCGAGCGCTGCTTGTGGCAGTTCGTCGATAGATTTCGCACCGAAGGTCTTTTCGCTCCAACCAGGAACGGTTTCATAGATTGGCGTAATATTTTCATACGCATCAGCAGCCATTGGCGATACTTCAAGAACCGTTCCGTCTGGCAGTTGGTAACCCGTACAGATTTTGATTTCTTCCAAGCCGTCCATCACGTCCATCTTGGTCAAGCAAAAGCCTGAGATAGAGTTGATTTGAACTGCGCGGCGCATTGCCACTGCATCAAACCAACCAGTACGGCGTAGGCGACCAGTTGTCGCGCCAAACTCGTGACCAACTGTACCCAGGTGCTTACCGATTGGATCTTGTTTTTCTAGGCCATCGTAAAGCTCAGTCGGGAAAGGACCTGAACCAACACGGGTGCAGTATGCTTTCGCGATACCTAGGATATAACCTAGGTGACGTGGACCAAAACCAGAACCTGCAGCAACACCACCAGCGGTTGTGTTAGAAGAGGTTACATATGGGTAAGTACCGTGGTCGATATCCAGAAGTGTGCCTTGTGCACCTTCGAACATGATCTTGTCGCCACGCTTACGCGCATCGTCAAGTTCTTGAGTCACATCGATAACCATGCTGGTTAGTACGTCAGCTTGTTCCAAAATCTTCGCAAGCGTTTCTTCGTAGCTAACAGGCTCAACTTTGTAGAAGTGCTCCAACTGGAAGTTATGGTACGCCATCACTTCCTTAAGCTTCTCGGCAAACGCTTCTTTGTCGAACAAATCGCCAACACGCAGACCGCGACGAGCAACTTTGTCTTCGTAAGCAGGACCAATACCACGACCAGTAGTACCGATAGCTTTCTTACCACGAGCAGCTTCACGAGCAACGTCGAGTGCAATGTGATAAGGAAGAATTAGCGGACAAGCTTCTGACAGGAACAGACGTTCACGAACTGGAAAACCGCGCTCTTCGAGGCCGCCCATTTCTTTCATCAATGCGTCAGGAGACAGAACAACACCGTTACCGATGATGCACTTAACGTTGTTACGAAGAATGCCAGAAGGAATCAAATGCAGAACGGTTTTTTCACCGTCGATAACGAGAGTGTGACCCGCATTGTGACCGCCTTGGTAGCGCACCACGTAATTTGCGTCTTCAGTTAAAAGATCGACGATCTTACCCTTACCTTCGTCACCCCATTGAGTGCCGAGAACGACTACGTTATTACTCATCTTTTCCAGTCAGTTGCTGATTAAAACGGGATTCTAGCACCTTCATTTAAACGTTGCAGTCATTTTTTAACCGTCGTCCCGAACATGTTAATCAGGCTGTCACAGTTTTTTGCTCTGTTCATTTACTTGGACGGCCACATCATATATGCGATGACAATACCTGCTACAACCAAGCATCCGCCTATGCGACGAAGCGTTGTATCCTGTAGTTGACTCATTTCCTTGACCATATTTCGCCATTTGTTCGGAACAAGCATGGGGCCTAAACCTTCAACAACCAGTACCAGGCCTATCGCTAATAACAACTCTTTTCCCATAAAACACCTCAAATTAGGGGCAAAAAAAAGACAAGGCGCGATGCCTTGTCTTTCATTTTTACGATTAACGCCACACTATTTCAGGTTAACGTTTGGCTCTTTCATGTACTGGAAGAACTCGCTGCTTGGGTCAACCACTAGGATGTCACCCTTATTGCTAAAGCTCTTCTCGTAAGCTTGCAGAGAACGTATGAAGTTGTAGAACTCAGGTTCTTTATTAAAAGTACCTGCGTAGATATTCGCAACTTCTGCGTCTGCTTCACCACGTGTTACACGGGCCGTTTTTTCTGCTTCAGCAAGAATGGTTGCCACTTCAAGTTCAGATTGAGCACGGATGACTTCCGCTTTCTCACGACCTTGTGAACGGTGGCGACGCGCTACCGTTTCACGCTCTGCACGCATACGCGCGTAGATAGATTCACTGATCTTGTCTGGCAGGTTGATTTTCTTGATACGAAGGTCAATCACTTCAATGCCAATATCATTGGCACTTTGTTGCACTTCGTCCAGAACATCCGCCATGACTTGCTCACGCTTCTCAGAGACGATTTCTTTAATGGTCTTCGAACCAATTTCAGCTCGTAGGCCATCAGACACTTTACGTTGCAACAACGCTTCAGCAGTCAAACGGTTACCACCACCTGTTGACAGGTAATATTGACCGAAATCTTGAATACGCCATTTAACGTAGGAGTCGATGATCACATCTTTTTTCTCAGATGTAACGAAGCGGTCAGATTGATCGTCCATGGTTTGAATACGTGCATCAAGGATCTGAACGCTATCAAACACTGGCACTTTGAACTGCAAACCTGGTCCGTAGATTTTCGCCTGATCGTCTTCCGCTTTCAGAATTCGACCAAAACGAAGCACAATTCCACGCTCGCCTTCATCAACCACAAACACTGACATCAAACCAACAACGATCGAAACAATAATCAGAGGGATTAATAACTTACGCATAATTAGTATCTCCCCTGACGCGTTGTCGTTGGACTAGAACTTGGGCTAGGCACTCCAGACGGGCCTGACGCTTCCAATTCAATACCGTATTCAATCGCATTGGTATCAGAATTGGTACGAGGTTGAGGCGCTTGATTCATCAACTTATCCAAAGGCAGATACAGCAAGTTACCACCGCCCGCTTGTGAGTCAATCAGTACCTTGCTGGTGTTGCCATAGACTTGCTCCATGGTTTCCAGATAGAGACGATTACGCGTCACTTCAGGTGCAGCCTGATATTCAGGAAGCAGCTTTTCAAACTGCGCCACGTCACCTTCAGCTTCATTGACGGTTTTCTCACGATAACCCAACGCTTCCTTCTTCAGACGCTCAGCTCGACCCGTTGCCTTAGGCAAAATGTCGTTACTGTAAGCTTCTGCTTCTTTGATGTAGCGTTCTTCATCTTCTCGCGCTTTGATTGCATCATCGAATGCATCCTGAACTTGTTCCGGAGCTCGCGCGCCTTGTAAGTTCACATCAACAACCAAGATACCCATATCGTAACGGTCGATAATACGATTGATTTCCGTCTGAGTTTTTGTACGGATCTCTTGACGACCTGTAGTCAGGATATCATCCATCACCGCATCACCAATGACCGCACGCAGCGCTGAGTCAGTTGCCTGACGTAGACTGTCATCCGCATTAGTTACCGAGTACAGATACTTTTCTGGATCTGCAATGCGATACTGAACGTCCATATCAACGCTCACAACGTTTTCATCTTTGGTCAGCATTTCGCCTGAACTACGCAAAGAACGAATCGCTTGGACATTGACGGTTGTGACTTCATCAATGAAATTTGGTTTCCAGTTCAGACCAGGCTGAACAATGCGGTTGTACTCACCGAAGCGCAATACAACACCACGCTCAGCTTCACCGATAGTGTAAAAGCCTGTCGCGCCCCAAATAACCACACCCACAACGGCAACTACGCCCAAACCAGCAGCACTGCTGCCAAAAGATGGTCCTTTACCTTTACCGCCACCAAACAAACCACTCAGTTTGCGGCTAATTTTACCAAACACCTCATCGAGGTCCGGCGGTCCTTGGTCACGACCTCCGCGATTACCCCACGGATCTTTGTCCTGACCGCCATTATTTCCTGGCTCATTCCACGCCATTAGAGCACTCCATCAATATGATATGACGATAGTTTTTATACTGTAACAGTCTGTTAGTTGACGATAAAGTCGCCTAACTCGCTGCCTTCCCGTTTTCTTAACCTTAGCCAATCGGCTTGAGGTAAGCGCACATCGATCAGCAAATGTCCGTCCTGATCGTATTCTTCTTGCAAAATACAACGCAACCGACAGAATTTACTGTGCATTCTGCCAATGGCCGAAGGTGGAATACGTAAGCGATAGCTTACCATAGTCCCCGCCAGCCTTTCGGTCAGTGCCTCAAAAAGAAGATCTATACCCCGATCTGCAAGCGCTGATACCCAAACAATTCTTGGGACGCCTTCATCATCACGTTCGATACGCGGCAATGCATCTTCCATATTATCGATCTTGTTCATCACCAACAGAGTTGGTACTTCGTGTGCATCAATCTCTTCAAGAACCACATTAACTGCGTCAATGTTCTCCCGGAAACGATCATCACTAGCATCGATGACATGGAGCAATAGCGTCGCTTCTTGCGTCTCTTTGAGCGTAGCTTTAAATGCCGCAACGAGATCATGGGGCAAATGTCGAATAAATCCAACGGTATCTGCCAAAATAACGTCGCCAACATCTTCCACTTCGATCTTACGCAATGTCGGGTCAAGCGTTGCAAACAGCTGATCAGCTGCATAAACACCGGCATCCGTAATGCGATTGAACAAAGTAGATTTGCCTGCATTGGTGTATCCCACCAGCGAGACAGTCGGCACTTCAGCGCGATTTCTTGCGCGTCGCCCCTGCTCTCGTTGTTTGGCGACTTTATCAAGTCTACGCAAAATCGCCTTGACGCGATCACGTAACAAACGACGGTCAGTCTCTAGCTGAGTTTCACCCGGGCCACGCAAGCCTATACCGCCTTTTTGACGTTCTAAGTGCGTCCAGCCTCGAATAAGTCGAGTCGATAGATGACGAAGTTGCGCCAGTTCTACCTGCAACTTACCTTCGTGAGTGCGGGCTCGCTGAGCAAAAATGTCCAAGATTAGGCCGGTGCGATCAAGCACACGACATTGAATTAACCGCTCGAGATTTCGCTCCTGCGCAGGTGATAGCGCATGGTTGAAAATGACGATTTCTGCCCCGGTCATCCGGACGGCATCTGCGATTTCGAGGGCTTTACCTTCACCAACGAAGTATTTGGAATGCGGGGATTGTCGGCTGCCTGTAATCGTTTGCAACCGCGTAACCCCCGCTGACGATACCAGCAATTCGAGTTCGCTGAGATCTTCCCATTCGCCTTGTTGGGTGAAGTTGATATGAACTAAAACAGCCTGTTCACCGGCTTCGTAACGGTCAAACAAGCGATCAACTCCTTACCAAAGGATTGTTACTCCTCAGTCTTATCTTGCTGACGCTCGCCTGCTGGGCGGTCAGTAGGATTGTTATGATGATGATTCACTGGGCGAGCAGGGACCACGGTAGAAATCGCATGCTTGTACACCATTTGGTTGACGGTATTTTTCAGCAGGATCACGAACTGGTCAAAAGATTCAATCTGGCCTTGTAGCTTGATACCGTTTACCAAATAGATAGAAACAGGTACACGTTCACGGCGCAGTGCATTGAGAAACGGGTCTTGTAGAGATTGCCCCTTAGCCATTTTTAATTTTCCTTATTGGTTTGTAGTTGTATTAGCAACAAAAAGATCAACAACGCCGCTTACAACAATCCAAGTATACCCTGCTCAAACTGCGATCAGGTTAAACACTTTGTGACTGTTTGTAACGATAACGGCACGTCGTCGCTATCAAGCCATGTCAAATTGTCCCAGCTACGAAGCCAGGTAATTTGACGCTTGGCTAACTGACGGGTGGCACACACACCACGATAGACTGCATCATCAATAGAGCAGCTACCCGCCAAATAATCCCACATCTGTCGGTAACCCACGCACCGGATCGAAGGCATATCTGAATTCAAATCGCCGCGATCGTAAAGCGTACGAACCTCCTCCTCGAAGCCAGCTTCCATCATCTTTTGGAAACGTAACTCAATTCGGCGATGTAGCTCCCCCCTTTCCTTAGGGGCTATTGCAAATTGGTGAACCTCATATGGCAATGGTTCACCTTTGGTTTCGGTCAACTCAGTCAGAGTTTTACCCGAAATACGAAAAACTTCCAGCGCTCTCGACAGTCGCTGAGGATCATTCGGATGAATCCTCGCTCCTGCGACAGGATCGATACTGCACAACTCGTCATGCAGTGACTGCCAACCTCGCATCTGCGCTTCCTGCTCAATAGTAGCTCGGATCGCCTGATCCGCAGGAGGCAAAGGTGACAAACCTTCCAATAATGCTTTGAAGTAAAGCATCGTACCACCAACTAAAAGCGGAATTCTCCCTTTTGCGACAATGTCCGCCATTTCTCGCAGCGCATCGGCGCGAAAATCAGCCGCGGAATATGCCTCAGAAGGATCGAGAATATCGATCAATCGATGCGGCGCTAATGCCAATTCATGCGCATTAGGTTTAGCGGTGCCAATATTCATATCACGATAGATCAATGCGCTATCGACACTGATGATATCGACGGGGAACTGTTGTCTTAGCGCGATAGCCAGATCGGTTTTACCCGATGCGGTCGGCCCCATTAAGAAAATTGCCTTAGGCAAAGCGTTAGTCATGTTTGAATGCTTCTATTGCCGTTGCCACATCGACCGGACGCAGTAACGTTGAAAAATGCGCTGCTAGCTGATCCTGCCAACAGTGTTCTAACTCAGTGATCAGTGTAATGGCTTGCGACAGGCCGTAGTCGTCTGTTTTTTGCGTCGCTTGTACTGCCAACCAATCCATCAGTTGTTCCTCAGAAAGCACATCTTGCTCCCCTTTCTGCGCTAAAACATCCAAAAGTGCAGGAACAAAGTGCTGCAAATTGTGTTTGCGCAGCGGCTGACACACCGCCATCACCATAATTTGCGAAGACGATTTCTTTCGGATAACAATACCAAACTGCTGAAGCAGTGCATCATATTGTGCTAATAATTTGATTTCTTGCGCTGACGCTGGCAAAGCCTGCGGGATCAATAGAGGTTGGGCTTTTAACCCTTCCGAAGAGGCAAAGCGCATCTGACCAAGTATCGAAAGATACGCTGCCGCATCTAAATCCAATAGTGCGAAACCATCTATGCGCTGCAACAGCAAATATTTTGATGAGACAATCGCCAGTGCTTTGCCCAATCCTTTATCAACATGGCCGACTGAAATCGGCGTTTTTGAAAATGCTTTGGGAGGCTCAGCGACTTCATGTTGAGTAGGAACAACAGGGGTTGTCATTAGCGCCTTATAAGCGCGTTGCTCACTGTACGATGGCGCTGCTTCACCAAACCGCGCTTTGGTTTCACCGCGATGAGTATTGGTTTTGCTCGTTGTATCAGACTGTGCTCGCCACTCTGTCCCTTCGGACTGTCCCGGATATCTCGAATCCACATTGGCTTCGGCTTTTGAGTAGGCACTTGAGTCAGACGAAGGAGACGTACCTTCAACTGAACGAGAAGATGCGAAGCCTCGCGGTTCGGCTGTCGACGAAATTGTCTTCGTCGGCATTGAGATTGAAGAGGTAGACGCCGAACGATGTGCTGGCGAATCAAGCTGAGTACTGTCAGTTGCCGTTTCATATTCACCCGCTTCTGGGTGTGAATATTGAGCGTCATGCGCCTGCTCTGCTGCCACTTGCATCAATGCATCAGCAACAGCCTGATAGATAAAATCATGCACCAATCTCGCTTGATGAAAACGCACTTCATGCTTGGCTGGATGGACATTCACATCCACTTGATGAGGGTCAATATCGATATAAAGCACATATGCGGCGAATTGATCAGAGCGCAGTGACGCCTCATAGCCTTGTCGAATAGCATGATTAATGAGTTTGTCTTTCATCATGCGCTGATTAACAAAACAATGCTGAATATCGTTTTGGGCGCGCGCACCTTGTGGTGTGCATATCCAGCCACGAAGGGTTAATCCTTGATGCTCAAGGCTCACCTCGACGGCCGTTTTAACAAACTGACTGCCACACGCGGCAGCAAGTCGACGTTCGCGCTGCGCATCATTAGTGGCGGCACGATATTGACGCACCATCGTCCCGTTGTGACGCAATGTAATGGCCACATCAAAACGGCTTAACGCAATACGTTTAAGCAATTCATCAATGTGGCTAAATTCAGTTTTATCCGTGCGCAGAAACTTACGACGTGCGGGTGTATTAAAGAATAAATCCACCACTTCCACGGTTGTCCCTACAGGATGAGCAGCAGGTTTAACCTGAACCGCCATATCTCGCCCTTCTGCATAGGCAGACCACGCTTCTGTTTGTTGCTGCGTGCGAGAAGTCAGTGTCAGACGGGAAACAGAACTAATACTGGCGAGCGCTTCACCACGAAAACCAAGGCTAATGATGGCTTCAAGATCGTCAAGGCAGGTGATTTTTGAGGTTGCGTGACGACTAAGCGCTAACTCCAACTCATCTTTGTTAATACCCGAGCCGTTATCACGAATACGAATGAGTTTGCTGCCGCCTTTTTCGATATCAACATCGATACGTGTCGCACCCGCATCAATGCTATTTTCGACAAGCTCTTTAACCACAGAAGCTGGCCGTTCAACGACTTCGCCTGCTGCAATCTGGTTCGCCAGACGAGCAGGTAATATCTGAATCGTCATGCTTAGCTCCCGGGAATAATCAAGGTTTGACCGACCGCCAACTCGTCTGAGCGTAGCTTATTGACGTTACGGATACTGTCGACCGTCACGCCATAGTTACTGGCGATTTTACCCAGATACTCCCCGCGTTTCACTTTGTGCTGTTTGTTCTTCGGTTTAATACCGACCACTTTTAACTTCTGGCCCACAGCCAACTCATCAGAACGCAGCTTGTTCGCACTACGTATACTGGCGACCGTCACGCCGTATTTCGACGCAATTTTGCCAAGGTATTCACCGCGGCCAACAATATGGAGTTTGGTGACCGTTTTACCCGATGAGGTTTTGGCTCCGCGTTGAGGTGCTGTAGGCTTAGATGACGTCGACGCTAACGTACCTAAGTTTACGTTAGGCACACTCAACACTTGCCCCACTCTCAACGAGTTAGACTTGAGGCCATTTGCGGCCTTAATTGCAGACACTGTACTGCCGTATTTCTTAGCAATAACGGATAGAGACTGACCGGGTGTCACTTTGTGCTTCACGCCGTTTTTACGAGCAGCCATTAAGGTGCCATCTGGCGGAAAGTCTTCAAAATAGGTCAATACCCCTTTGAATACCGCGTTGGCAATTTTTTGCTGATGACCAGAACTCAGCAGAAGCCTTTCTTCTTTCGGGTTAGTAATAAAACCCGCTTCGACCAACAAGGATGGAATGTCGGGAGATTTCAGTACTGCAAGACTGGCATGTTCAGGGCTGGATTTATGCAGCTTTGTCACTTTCCCCATTTCCTTCAATATGCGAATCGCGACGTCATACCCTTCTTTTTGCGAGTTACTAAATTGCAGGTCGAGCACCGCACGACTGAGATATTCGTCTTCGTTGTCATCAAGTAATGCGCCACCGCCAAGCAAGTTAGATTGCTCTTCATGCTTTTCTATCCAACGACCAATTTCATTGTTTGCGCGACTACGCGACAACACCCAGACGGATGCACCGCTAGGTTGAGGCTTGTGAAAACCATCCGCATGAATAGAAACGAGAAGATGCGCACCATGTTTACGGGCAATTTCAGAGCGCTTGTTCAGATCAACAAAGTAATCACCATTTCGCGTCAGTACGGCTTTTAATCCTGGCGTCGCATTTATCTTTTGAGCAACGCGGCGTGCAATGGAGAGAGTGACGTGTTTTTCGTATTTACGCTTTGGCCCCACGGCGCCAGGGTCATTACCACCATGGCCGGGATCAATCGCAATAATGATGTCATCCGTCCCAAACGGCAAGGCGGCTTGAGCTTCTGAAGGTTTCGGTTTTTTCGCCGGCGTCACAGCAATAACTTTTGCACTGTGTGGTAGATCAATAACCAAACGGTGGCCGTATTCACCACCAGGTGCAAGCGCGAATATCCGAGGAGTACTTTTGTTTTTCAGCTCAAAAACAAGGCGATAACCCCCTTTTTTAGCCGGATTGCTTTTACGGATTTTGGTTAAGATTTTACTGTCGCTGATGGTTTTCGGCAATGTCATGCCCAGCGATGTATCTTTGATATCCACCACCAGACGATCAGGCTTAGTTAGCGTAAAAAACGAATAGGCGGGTTCACTCGCCATATCCATCACAACTCGGGTTTCATCAGGTGCTGGCCAAATACGCACATTTTCGAGTGAATTCGCCCATGCTGAGGTCATCAACCCCAGCCAACCTATGATCCCTGCTAACACGCCAAGCCAACGCATAAATCTATTTCCACTCCAACGTATCAATCAGAGCTTCACCGACATCGGTATTGGCTTTCACCTGTACCGTTCGCTGCTCACCGTTATATTTCAGTGTGATATCGAGATCAGGTTCTGGCAATAAACCTTCACCTTTTTCCGGCCACTCCACCAAACAAAGCGCGTCAGGCGTGAAGTAATCACGTATCCCCATAAATTCAAGTTCTTCAGGATCGGCCAAACGGTAGAGGTCGAAATGGTAAACCTGCCAAGAGGCAAGCTGGTAGGGTTCGACGAGTGTATAAGTTGGACTCTTTACGTTACCTGCATGGCCAAGAGATTGAATAAAGCCGCGCGAAAACGTCGTTTTCCCCGCACCTAAATCTCCATGTAGATAAATCGTAGTTTGCTGTGAACACGCTGCTGCGAGTGCCGCACCAAACGCCACTGTTGCCTGCTCATCGGCAAGCTCAGTATTGATCATTATTGTCATGTTTCTCACTGCTTTATTGTTTAACGGTCAATCGCCGTCAAATCTGCATTTGTTCTATGTTATTTCCTAGCAAAGGTAGCAAGTCGCTGGCCAATAGACCACGCGATCCATGCTGCGCTGCGATATCTGCAGCATAACTGTGCAGAAACGCGCCAAACCTTGCTGCATCTTCAAGAGATTGAGATTGCGCCAAACAAGACGCTATCACGCCCGTTAACACATCCCCCATTCCACCTGATGCCATGCCGGGGTTTCCTGCATGGATGACAAAGGAGTGAACGCCATCATAAACGATTGTGCCTGCACCTTTAAGCACCACCACGCCACCGTAGCGATTATGTATTTCTTTGACGGCAGAAAACCGATCCCGTTCAATTTCTTCAACACTGAGATTCAATAATGTTGCGGCTTCTCCCGGATGAGGAGTGAGTATCCAATTATTTTGCTGGTTTTGGCGTTGATTTCGACAAGGATCCCTCGAAAGCAATGTTAAACCATCAGCATCGATCACCATCGGCTTACAACTCTCAAGCGCCGCATCAAACACTCGCTTTGACCAAGCAGATTGACCCAGCCCTGGGCCAAGTGCAATCACATCAGCCCAAGTGAGTATTTCGTTCAGTGCTTTACTGCCTCGCTTTTCTTCCCATTGCCGAGTCATTAACTCAGGTTGGCGAGCCAATATCGCGGTCACATTCGTTTCATGGGTTAACAATGCCACCAGTCCCGCCCCCGTTCGCAATGCAGCCTGACCACACAAAATAATCGCGCCACCTGTCCCTTTTTCACCGCCGATACAAAGAAGGCGCCCGAAATGACCTTTGTGGGCACTTTGGCAGCGAGTGGGTTCCAATTGCCGCGCTTGCTCTGAACAGAGCAGTGTAACTGAAGAGGGGATATGCGCTTCAAACGCTTGACCTATATCCAGACCATCAAAAATTAACTCGCCGCAATGATCCACCGCTTTTCCAGTAAAAAGCCCCTGCTTCAATGCGACAAACGTCACCGTGATGTCGGCGCTCACCGCACCGCTAAGCACACCGCCCGTATCAGCATGCAATCCGCTCGGGATATCAACAGCAAGGACAGGCGACGACGAGGCATTAATCGACGCAATAGCATCACGATAGCACCCCGACACATCCCGTGATAAACCGGTACCAAGCAGCGCATCAATAATCAGATCACGGGGTTCATCGGGCAAATCCCCCGTTAAGATCGTCCCACCTTGTTTTACGAAGGCTTGCTGCGCTAACAAGGCATCGCCTGTGATCTTAAGAGGGTCGCAGGCAGACCAAAGGGTCACATTTAAACCCGCTTCAAGCGCTAATCGCCCTACCACATAGCCATCGCCACCATTATTACCACTGCCACAACAAATCAGGATCTTATCCGCTTCAGGCCAACGCTGACAAAGTACGTTAAACACGGCGAATCCCGCATGCGTCATTAAATCGTACATTTTCACACCAAGATCCGATGCGATCTTGCGTTCTCCGTCTCTAACCTGATCCGATCGATACAGGGAGTGTGGTAAACTTGCCGTCATCTTCAGCTATCCATCCTGATCTTATGTCTGACTCTCGATCTCTATCGTCGATCAATTTTAACCAACTTGCTGAAAATATCAGGCAATGGGGGCGTGAACTAGGTTTTCAGCATATTGGTATTACCGATATTGATCTCCGTCAGCATGAAGCCCAACTTCAACGATGGCTTGACGCTGGTTATCATGGCGAAATGGATTGGATGGCGCGCCACGGCATGATGCGTGCCCGCCCACAAGAGTTGGTTGAAGGGACTATTCGCGTCATCAGCGCGCGTATGGACTATCTGCCACCCAATGCGGGGTTTGCCAAAACGCTCGACGACCCTTCGCTTGCCTACATTAGCCGCTACGCGCTTGGCCGTGATTACCACAAGCTGATCAGAAACCGACTGAAAAAATTAGGCGATCGCATCTCACAAGAAGTCGGACCGTTTGGCTACCGCCCATTTGTTGATTCCGCCCCTGTGCTGGAGCGCCCTCTGGCGGAAAAGGCAGGACTTGGCTGGACTGGCAAACACTCGCTCTTACTCAGTAAAGAGGCCGGTTCATGGTTCTTCCTCGGCGAGCTATTAGTAGATTTGCCGCTTCCTGTGGACGCGCCGCAAGATAACCTCTGTGGGAAATGCGTTGCCTGCATGACCTCATGCCCAACCAATGCCATCGTTGATAATACCGTGGTAGATGCGCGACGCTGTATTTCTTATCTCACTATAGAGCTTGATGGCCCTATTCCTGAGGAGTTTCGCGTTGCTATGGGTAACCGAATTTATGGCTGTGACGACTGCCAGTTAGTCTGCCCTTATAATCGTGAGGCTGAACTCACACAAGAAGCGGACTTCCACGGTCGACCAAGTTTGGTTCAACAATCATTAAAAACGCTTTTCAGTTGGGATGAATATACATTTTTAAAAGAAACTGAAGGCTCTGCAATTCGCCGTATAGGCCACGAAAAATGGCGCAGGAACCTGTCAGTTGCGATGGGGAACGCACCTTACGACCCAGAAATTATTGAGCTTTTACAAGCAGCTAAAAGTTTCTCTGCTATGCTTGATGAGCATCTCGATTGGGCTATCGCTCAGCAAGTCGAGCGCAAAAAGGAAGCAGCGATTAGTGTACAGCCCGCTTCAACTAAACGGCTAGTCCGAATAGTCCAAAAAGGTTTGCCTAGAGACGCATAAATCATGCAAATCTTGACGAATTTACCAGTTTTCAATCGATAAAAGTTCAAAAATAAGACACAGATTCACTTCTGCTGCGCAATGTGGAAAACATTTTCAGTACGCCATAAATCAGTGCATATCAATAAAGTTAAACACAATCTGTGAATAATCTCGGCGTGATGTCACGTAAGGTGACAAGGTTGGGGATAAACGCTTGAAAAGTTATTTCTCGAAAAACACTAACCCAATAAAAACATACAGTTATACAAAAGCTCATGCACAAGCATGAGTTATCCACTGATCATCTTCCGAGCAGGTAACTCTGCGAAAGGTCACACCTTCAAATATTCATCAACGGCTTTACCCACAACTTGGTCGCTGTGGATAACTCTGTGAGAAACATATAAATGCGAACAACTATGCCTCAGTGGCATAGTAGGAATTACTTTAGTATTCAGATTTTAGCTGGGCTAGACCTTGCCCTGAGATAATGCTTCACAGCATTAAAGACAACGACTCGCTGTACCCTACATATAACTGGTACATATTCCGCGAAGTGTTGATGCTTACAGACGATTTACTGTAAGAAATTGAAACGAAACACAAGGCTTCTTGTATCTCGTGCCTCTGAAGTATCAGAAGCCTAAATTGGAGCGACACACGAGGCTCGAACTCGTGACCTCAACCTTGGCAAGGTTGCGCTCTACCAGCTGAGCTAGTGTCGCATTAAAGAGCGTCCGAATGACTTCGGCAATTTTTGAAGCGATTGCAAGGTAACTTGCGTTTCGCACTTCCGACATATCGAAAGGTATCAATTTGGAGCGACACACGAGGCTCCCGATCTTCAAGGCTTAGGCGTGACCTCAACCTTGGCAAGGTTTCTTGCGTGTTGCGCTTCCGACGTATCGAAAGGTATCAATTTGGAGCGACACACGAGGCTCGAACTCGTGACCTCAACCTTGGCAAGGTTGCGCTCTACCAGCTGAGCTAGTGTCGCAAGGATCATCTGACGATCATCACATGATCTTTAAATCTTATTGTTCCCGCAAACTTTGTTCGGTGTGCTTTCGCTATACCGTATGTTTGCTCTCTCACTAAGAGAGATTGGAGCGACACACGAGGCTCGAACTCGTGACCTCAACCTTGGCA
>NZ_AJYD02000003.1:231536-248801 GCF_000286835.2 Enterovibrio norvegicus FF-33
CACAGTGCCGATTTTCATCGGGCTTTTTTATTTTAGCAACTTCGACATATCGAAAGTTTGCTGTGTCTCCTAAAGAGAGTTTGTTATCTCTCTAAGAGAATTTGGAGCGACACACGAGGTTCGAACTCGTGACCTCAACCTTGGCAAGGTTGCGCTCTACCAGCTGAGCTAGTGTCGCTTCGTCAAAGACATTTGTCTCTATCAGGGCTGCGAATTATACGAAGAAAAATCAGGGATGCAAGCCTCTAAACTCATAAATTTTGAAATTTCTTCGTATCGCTTATTTTGACATCAGATCGTGAAGATCTTACTTCTGTAGTAACGCAGTTCTTCAATTGACTCTCGGATATCATCCATAGCCAAGTGCGTTCCCTGTTTTTGAACACCAGATAAAAGATCTGGCTGCCAGCGACGCACCAACTCTTTGATGGTGCTAACGTCTACGGTGCGGTAATGGAAGAAGCGCTCAAGTTCTGCCATATGCAGGTACAAGAAACGACGATCTTGCCCCACACTATTGCCACAAATTGGTGATACACCCGCTGGCACCCACTCCTTGAGGAAAGCGATCGTTTCTTGAATCGCTTGCTCTTCATTTTTCGTGCTTGCTTTGACACGATCCACCAGCCCACTTCGAGTATGAGTATTGGTGCACCACTCGTCCATAATCGCTAATTCATCGTCAGATTGATGAATGGCAATGACTGGCCCTTCAGCTAACACGTTAAGTTGAGCATCTGTTACAACGGTAGCGATCTCAATGACTTTATGAACTTGCGGATCAAGTCCAGTCATCTCAAGATCGATCCAGATTAAATTCTTATCGCTGAAAGACATCCAAATTGCCTATTTTACAAATAAACCATGTATCATACTTAGCCTGACTTGAAAGCCAACTAAACTAGCGACATTCTCGTGGCAAAAAAGAAAAATCTCACAAAAGGCCAATTGCGCCGAGTACGGACAAACCAAAAGAAACGAATTGATCGTCAGCAAAAGGATGTCCAGTGGGATGAATCTTTGCTGCAATCAGCCCGTGAAGGGGTCGTTATTACCCGTTTTGGACAACATGCCGATATTGAAGATCTTCAAACCGGTGCCATTCAACGTTGTAACCTTCGCCGTTCAATCGAAAGCTTGGTGACGGGTGATACGGTCGTCTGGCGTCCAGGCGTAGAAGCACTGCAAGGTATTGCTGGCGTTGTGGAAGGTGTCCATGAACGCCGTTCAGTACTGACTCGCCCAGACTACTATGACGGTGTAAAACCTGTCGCAGCTAACATCGATCAAGTTGTGATCGTTTCTGCGATATTACCCGAATTGTCTACCGACATTATAGACCGTTACTTAATCGCTACCGAACAGGTTGATTTCAAACCGCTTATCGTCATAAACAAAATTGACCTTTTGGACGATGAAGGCCTTGAAATGGTTAGGAATATTCTATCGCTCTATCATGATATTGGTTATGAAGTGATGATGGTGAGCCAGAAGTCTGGTGAAGGTATGGTTGCGTTAAAAGCGAAACTTGCTGACGTTACCAGTATTTTCGTCGGGCAGTCAGGCGTGGGCAAATCAAGCCTGGTTAACGTCTTGCTTCCTGAAGTGAATGCTCATACTTGTGAAGTCTCTGAAAACTCAGGACTTGGTCAACACACCACCACCACTGCACGCCTGTATCACTTCCCGAATGGGGGTGATCTGATCGATAGCCCTGGCGTACGTGAATTTGGACTTTGGCATTTGGAGCCAGAGCAAGTCACACAAGGGTTTAAAGAGTTTGGCGACTATCTTGGCGGCTGTAAATTTCGAGACTGCAAACATAAAGATGACCCTGGTTGTTTGATCCGTGAAGCAGTCGAAGAAGGCAAAATCAGCATTGAACGCTTCGAAAGCTATCACAAGATCATTGATAGCATGACGGAAATGAAGGCAAACCGTCAGTTTTCACGCGATAAAGAAAACTGATCACCCACTGATTCTTTCCTACATCTGGTTAGCGGCCTGTTAATTTTGTAAACTAGGCCGCTTTTTAATTTCCGGCCTTTTGAATTTCTCTTGGGCAAACGACAAGTTAGGAAAAATAACCGTGTCTAACGATTTGAAAATTGGCCTGCAGTATTGCATGCCAAAACATCTGCTAACCCGCTTAGTCGGTAAGCTAGCAGCTGCAAAAGCAGGTTTTTTAACCACCGCCGTGATCAAGTGGTTTGTACGTCAGTACAAGGTGGAAATGAGCGAAGCGAAAAATCCAGATCCGGCTAGCTACCCTACGTTCAACGATTTCTTTGTCCGTGAATTGAAAGAGGATGCTCGCCCGCTAAACGATGACGCTGATGTGATCAGCCATCCTGCTGATGCTTGTGTGAGCCAAGCAGGCCCCATCGAAAAAGGCCGACTTATTCAAGCCAAAGGACATACTTTTGATGCTTGTGAGCTATTAGGTGGCGACGCGCAGTTAGCACAGGAATTTGCAGACGGCGATTTCGCGACCCTGTATCTATCACCACGTGATTACCACCGTGTACACATGCCATGTGATGGTACGCTGCGCCAAATGATTTATGTGCCTGGCGATCTGTTCTCAGTTAATCCTCTAACAGCAGAAAACGTTCCAAACTTGTTTGCACGTAACGAGCGTGTGGTGTGTATTTTCGACACTGCATTTGGCCCGTTGGCACAGGTGTTGGTTGGCGCAACCATCGTGGGCAGTATTGAAACAGTTTGGGCTGGCACAATTACTCCGCCAACCGGACAAAGCATCCGTCGCTGGGATTACCCTGCACAAGGCGACCAATCAATCACCCTGAAAAAAGGTGAAGAAATGGGTCGCTTCAAGTTGGGATCAACGGTAATCAACCTGTTCCCAAAAGACGTGATGACGTTTGATGAAAGCATAGTCGCGGGTAAACCAACCCTAATGGGTGAAGCGTATGCTCGCCTTAGTGCTCAATCACCTACCGTCGGCGACGATATTAACGACTCACAACCTGCTTAACGGCAAAGTTGGGATCTGTGACGAAAAGGGCATTGTTGCCCTTTTTTTGTACGTGAATTTTATCCGAGAACAGAGTTTTTTCTCCTCCTCCCCGTATGCTGTTGTTCATACAGTGATATCCAAGGCGATGAATTAAAAGCAAATGTGATGCCATCGCCTTATATCAATCGGATTAAGTCAGCGGTCATCAATTTGTGCAGGAAAAATCGTCATATGCCAAAACTCTCTCGTGCTGTTTTCTTTAAGTTTTCCGTCGCATTTTGTGTCCCATTCGGCGTATTGCTTATGCCTACTGACTGGATCCCGCTCGACGATCTGACGATCATTCAACACCGCCTGCTCGCGATTTTCTTGCTTGCCGCATTGCTTTGGGTACTAGAGCCTGTGCCCGTCTTCGCCACGTCGATCCTGATCATCGCATTAGAACTCATCATGATATCGGACAAAGGTCTCACGTGGTTTCGTGATGCCCAGCCGGGACATGACCTTGGCGAGTTAATGAAATACACCGACATTTTTAGCGCTTTCTCCTCGCCTATCATCATTTTGTTCATGGGCGGCTTCGCCCTTGCTATCGCCGCCTCAAAATACGATTTAGATAACAATCTCGCACGCGTGCTACTCAAGCCTTTTGGCACTAAGCCTCGCTTTATCATGTTAGGGCTAATGCTAATCACCGCTGTGTTTTCAATGTTTATGTCGAATACCGCCACCACGGTCATGATGCTTGCGTTGCTTGGCCCTATCGTCGCGTCTGTACCCAAAGGAGATACTGGCATTAAGGCTTTGGTGTTATGTATTCCGGTTGCAGCCAATACTGGCGGCATTGCCACCCCTATAGGAACACCGCCCAACGCGATCGCGCTCCAATATTTAACAGGGGAAAACGCTATTAGCTTTTTGGAATGGATGACCATGGGCTTACCGTTTGTGGTTGTGCAACTCGCTTTTGCATGGTGGCTATTGCAAAGACTCTTCCCTGCTAGTCAGGATAAAATGACGCTAAAGCTCGACGGTCAATTTAAGAAAAGCTGGCGCGCATATACGGTTTACGCCACGTTTGCAGCAACCATACTGCTTTGGATGACTACCGGCTTGCATGGCATGAACACCTATGTGGTTTCCATTATCCCACTTGCCGTGTTTACGCTTACCGGCATTATGGGAAAAGAAGAACTAAAACTCATCAATTGGGATGTGCTTTGGCTTGTGGCTGGAGGGATCGCGATTGGTTTGGCACTGGATAAAACAGGGCTTGCTGCAGCATTGGCACACGCCATTGATTATGACAGTCTCTCACCAGTGGCCGTGGTACTGACCTTGTCTCTCATCTGCTGGCTGATGGCGAATTTCATGTCAAATACCGCAACGGCAAACCTTCTGATGCCAATTGCTGCTGCCGTTGCGACCTCTATGCAAAGCTTGTCTGCCGTTGGTGGTGTTCAGGGACTGCTGGTTGTTGTCGCCTTTTCAGCATCACTTGGCATGATCTTACCGGTATCAACACCCCCCAACAGCCTTGCGTATTCAACCGGATTAATTGAAAGCCGAGATATGGCAAAGGTCGGGTTACTTATCGGTCTCGTCGGCCTCGCGCTTGTCTATGCCGCGATGCTCATTCTCACCTAAACATGAAAAATAGCACCAAATAGTGGCAAACAAGCGGGAGGATGCGATTCGCGCTTTTCCCTCGTCGAAAGTCCATATACACTCGCGCTCTTTTCAAATTTATTGATGCGAACCTGTAGTCGCATGTTGTGAGGGCTTTCTTTTGGGATACGAATGGCTAGCGCTTGCTGCCGCCTTTCTTTGGGGTATTTCCAGCCTGATCTCGGTGACACCTGCCCGTCACTTGGGTAGCTTTGCCTATAGTCGCTGGCGTATGGCTTGCGTCTCAATCATGTTGTCACTGCTGGCTTTAGCGACCGGAGGCTGGGCCACCATCACCACTGATATATGGTGGCCAATGGCGCTCTCAGGTCTTATCGGTATTTTTATCGGCGATACCGCGCTGTTTGGCTGCATGAACCGAATTGGTCCACGCCGCTCTGGTCTTTTGTACTCCTGTCATGCGGTATTTTCTGCGCTGCTTGGCATGTGGCTATTTGGCGAAACGCTGGAAGGCATACGATTAGTCGGTGCTACCCTAGTATTTTCTGGCGTAATGGTTGCTGTGTTCTTTCGTCAAAGTAGCAATGCCCATCACTGGGAGGAAACCAAAGGCAGCTTAAAGGTGGCAATTGCACTTGGTTTACTCGCGGCACTTTGCCAGTCACTGGGTGGCGTCATCGCCAAACCTGTATTAACAGGGAATGTCGACCCCATTGCAGCGTCTGCCATTCGTATGATTGCCGCCTTTTTGGCGCACGGCACATTGGTGTTACTTCAAGTTCGTGTGGCGCAGCCTGTAAATCCTATCAATTGGCGCATTTTCGGCATGGTAGTGGTGAATGGTTTTCTGGCCATGGCGGTTGGCATGACGCTCATCATGTACGCACTAAAATGGGGCGAAGTGGGCATGGTGGCGTTATTGTCATCAACGACGCCTGTCATGGTCTTGCCATTAATTTGGCTGTTTACCAAAGTGCGTCCATCACCCAGTGCTTGGATTGGTGCCGCTCTTGCAGTATGCGGTGCTGGGCTGATTGTCACCAGTTAAACACAAGGTTATGTCGAGACGTTACTTACTTTAATAAAGAAAATATCCGAGTAGAGAAAACGCCGCATTTTTGCAGCGTTTTCAGTTAAGCGCGTTCTACCGGGAAGGCTATCACGTCATCGATATGTGATTTCCCCAAAGCCAGCATGATCAAACGATCTACCCCCAACGCAACGCCCGCACAATCCGGCAAGCCATGTCTTATCGCCTCAATCAGATGATTATCGATAGGCTGGATCTTAAGCCCCATCATTTCACGCTTTCGGTTATCTTGTTCAAAACGCGCCAACTGTTCATCGGCGTCGTCCAACTCATAAAAGCCATTGGCCAGCTCAATGCCTTTAAAATAAACCTCGAAACGCGCAGCAACCCGTTTGTCATCAGTACAAACTCGAGCCAGTGCCGCCTGTGACGCTGGGAAATTGTAGACAAATGCTGGCACAGTTCGGCCAATTTTCGCTTCGACACCCACGCTGAACAGCAATTGCAGTAAGGTATCTCGGTCTTGTTCAGGATCAGCAATGTCAGACAATCCAAGCAACGCAGCAGCCGCTTTCAGTTGCTCCATGCTGCCTTCGAGAGGGCAAACTCTCAGAACATCGATGAACGCCTCTTGGTAAGTCATGCGTTGCGCCTGACCAACGCCCATCACCGCTTGCAGCAACACATCCATCTCATCCATCAGAGCATGATGATCAAAGCTCGGGCGATACCATTCGAGCATGGTAAATTCGGGGTTGTGATGACGCCCAGCTTCTTCATTGCGGTAAGCTTTGTTGATTTGATAAATAGCGCCGCTCCCTGCGGCAAGTAAGCGCTTCATGTGAAACTCTGGGCTAGTCATCAAATACAGTGGAATACCACCAGCAAAGCCAGGACCTACAAACTCCGTATTGAAAGTGTGCAGATGAATATCCGTCACGGTCGCTTGACTCATGGCTGGCGTATCGACTTCCATCACGTCACGATCTTCAAAGAACTGGCGAATCATGCGCATCAAAGTTGCTCGCGCTTTTAACGTCTCGATGTCAGACGTAGGGCGCCACTGCTGGGTCATAGACAAAATTCTCTCTCATGGTGATAGGCGGCATTGTATCTCTTGCTGCGACATCATAAAAATCTATCTCGCTTTCACAAAAAAGCATCGGTTCATTTCTTTCCATGATGAAAAGAAACTCGGTTTTCAATCACTTCAATCAATGAATCGATAAGTGGTAGTAAAAGATAAAATCTTTGTTTACAAATCACTCTCATCATTAAAAGAAAACCTTTTAAAATAGATGGTTAAAAGAAATATAAGAACAGCATGTTTTGCGTGTCAGAAACATGTAAAAACCGTCTTCAACCCATTTTAAACAAGACCTCCCACTACTCAATGACGACTCAGATCACAGTTTTATCGTTCGATACTGAGGTAAGTAGGAAAGTCGGAACAAATACCCTTTCAGGTCAAATTCTGATGAATTTAAGTTTACTAAGATGGAGTCAGCTTTTGAGTTAGATGCACTGATGCATCTCTAATTTCTAACAATCCTCCGGAGGATAGCTGTGAAAACAATTACCACAGATATCGCTGTTATTGGCGCCGGCGGCGCAGGCCTTCGTGCCGCTATTGCTGCTGCTGAAGCAAACCCAGAACTGGAAATTTCACTGATTTCTAAAGTTTACCCGATGCGTTCCCACACGGTGGCTGCAGAGGGTGGCTCTGCCGCCGTCATCAAGGATGAGGATAGTCTCGACAACCACTTCAACGATACCGTTGGTGGTGGTGACTGGCTATGTGAACAGGATGTTGTTGAGTATTTCGTTGAGAATGCCACTCGCGAAATGATCCAATTGGAACAATGGGGATGCCCATGGAGCCGCAAGGAAAACGGTGACGTTAATGTACGTCGCTTTGGCGGTATGAAAGTAGAGCGTACATGGTTTGCCGCGGATAAAACTGGCTTTCATATGCTCCACACCTTGTTCCAGACATCAATCAAATACAAACAAATTAAACGTCTAGACGAATACTTCGTGGTGGACTTGCTGGTCGTTGACGGTGAAGCGCAAGGTCTGATTGCTATCCATATGTCTGAAGGCGAACTGGTTTGCATCAAAGCAAAATCGGTCATTCTGGCGACTGGTGGCGCAGGCCGTGTTTACAACTGCAACACCAACGGCGGCATTGTTACCGGCGATGGTATGGCGATGGCCTATCGTCATGGTGCAGCACTGCGTGATATGGAGTTCGTTCAATATCACCCAACTGGCCTTCCAGGCACAGGTATTCTGATGACAGAAGGTTGCCGTGGTGAAGGCGGCATTATCGTCAACAAAAATGGCTACCGTTACCTGCAAGACTACGGTATGGGCCCTGAAACGCCGATCGGCCAGCCCAAGAATAAGTACATGGAACTCGGTCCGCGCGACAAAGTATCGCAAGCGTTCTGGCACGAGCAGCAAAAAGGCAACACCATTAAGCACCCACTCGGTGATGTGGTCTTGCTTGATCTTCGCCACCTTGGTGAGGAATACCTCAATGAACGTCTGCCATTCATTTGTGAACTGGCAAAAGCGTACGTGAACGTTGACCCTGCAAAAGAGCCAATCCCTATTCGTCCAACCGCGCACTACACCATGGGCGGTATCGAAACCAATAGTAAGAATGAAACAGCGATCAAAGGTCTGTTCGCAGTCGGTGAATGTTCATCTGTTGGTCTTCATGGTGCAAACCGTCTAGGTTCTAACTCTTTGGCGGAGCTGGTTGTTTTCGGCCGAGTGGCTGGCGAAGGTGCGGTAGAGCGTGCGAGCGAGTTTAACGGCTGGAACGACAACGAAATTGCACGTCAGGTGAAAGCGGTTGAAGACCGTATCAGTGCGCTGATGAATCAAGAAGGCGACGAAAACTGGGCTGACATTCGAACTGAAATGGGTCACTCCATGGAAGCAGGTTGCGGTATCTATCGTCGTGAAGATTTGATGCAGGAAACGATCGACAAGCTGACCGAACTGAAAGAACGTTACAAGCGCATCAGCATCAAAGACAAAGGCAAAGTGTTCAACACTGACCTTCTGTACGCGATTGAAGTCGGTTACGCAGAAGTTGCTGAAGCCATGGCACACTCTGCCATGATGCGTCGTGAATCTCGTGGTGCTCACCAGCGTCTTGATGATGGCTGTACTGAGCGTGATGATGTGAACTTCCTGAAGCACTCGCTGGCACTATACAACCCAGACGGCGCACCAACCATTAAATACGGTGACGTGAAAATCACCAAGTCTCAGCCAAAAGCACGTCTATACGGTGCAGCGGCAGAAGAAGCTGAAGCCGCTGCAAAGAAGACTGAGAAAGAACAGAAGGAGCAGGCATAATGTCAGACAATCGCATTCAGAAAGTCAGCATTCTTCGCTACGATCCGGCGAAAGATGATGAACCTCGCCTGCAAACCTTTAGCGTGCCTTTCGATGACACCATGTCGATATTGGATGCCCTAGGCTATGTCAAAGATCACCTAGACAAAGGGCTGGCTTACCGTTGGTCTTGTCGTATGGCGATCTGTGGCTCATGCGGCATCATGGTAAACAACGTACCTAAGTTGGCTTGCAAGGCTTTCTTACGTGACTACCCTGATGGCGTTACCATCGAGCCACTCGCTAACTTCCCGATAGAGAAAGACTTGATTGTGGATATGACGCCGTTCATTGAACGTCTAGAAGCCATCAAGCCTTACATCATTGGCAACGACCGCACCCCGGAAGATGGTCCAAACAACCAAACACCTGAACAGATGGCACGTTATAAGCAATTTGCCGGTTGTATCAACTGCGGCCTTTGCTATGCAGCATGTCCTCAGTTTGGTTTGAACCCTGAATTCATTGGTCCAGCCGCACTGACACTGGCTCATCGCTACAACCTCGATAGCCGTGACAGCGGCGCTCACGAGCGTATGGCACTGATCAACGGTGAGAACGGCGCTTGGGGCTGCACATTCGTGGGCTATTGCTCCGAAGTGTGTCCAAAGAGTGTCGATCCAGCAGCCGCAGTTAACCAAGGCAAAATCGTGTCGTCTCAGGACTTTGTGATTGCCATGCTAAAACCTGATGGTTCGCCAAAGAAAGTGGAGGCTTAGGATGACTAACCGTAAACCTTACGTTCGTGAAATGAAGCGTACTTGGTGGAAAGACCACCCTTTCTATCGCATGTATATGCTACGTGAAGCAACCATATTACCGCTAATTTTCTTTACCTTGTTTCTGACCTTTGGTTTAGCCAGCTTGGTGATCGGTGAAAGTGCTTGGCAGAGTTGGTTGAGTTTTATGGCTAGTCCTGCTGTCATCGCCATTAACATTGTGGCGCTGCTAGGTAGCTTATTCCATGCGCAGACCTTCTTCAGCATGATGCCGCAAGTGATGCCAATTCGCATCGGTGGCAAAAAGGTAGATAAGAAAATCATTGTGCTGACCCAATGGGCGGCGGTTGCAGTGATTTCAGCTGTGATTCTGTTCGTGGTTTAACACCATACAAGTGAGGAGATTAAACGTGGTCGATTTGAATCCAAAACGTTCTGACGAACCAGTATGGTGGGGCCTATTTGGTGCTGGCGGTTCATGGTTTGCAATGATCACTCCTGTGACCATTCTCGTGCTCGGCATTATGGCTCCGCTAGGCATACTAGATGCAGACACACTGAGCTATGAGCGCGTGACCGACTTTGTTACCAGCATCATTGGTGCACTGTTTGTGATTGGTACTTTGTCTCTGCCTATGTGGCATGCGATGCACCGTTTGCACCATGGAATGCACGATCTGAAGTTTCACACAGGCACCGCAGGAAAAGTAGCATGCTACGCTACGGCCTTTCTGATCAGTGCACTGTCGGTAATTTTTATCTTTATGATTTAGTCACGGTAGTGAAACGAAAAAGCACCTTCGGGTGCTTTTTTTATACCTTTACGGCTGAAAACAAAAAAGCGCCCCAAAGGACGCTTTTATCAGTAAACCGGAATTTACTTAACGCGGCTTACGTATTCGCCGGAGCGAGTATCCACTTTAATGACTTCGCCAATCTGGATGAACAGAGGTACGCGTACCACTGCACCAGTGACCAAAGTCGCTGGTTTACCGCCAGTACCGGCAGTATCACCTTTCAGACCAGGATCTGTTTCGGTCACTTCCAGCTCAACAAAGTTTGGTGGCGTCACCGCAATAGGGTTGCCATTCCAAAGCGTCAGAGTACAACGATCGTTCTCTTTCAGCCATTTGATGTTGTCGCTAACCGCTTTCTCATCTGCAGCGATCTGCTCGAATGATTCAGCGTTCATGAAGTGCCAGAACTCACCATCGGAGTAGAGGTAATCAAGTTCATGATCCATAACGTCAGCAGCTTCCACTGAGTCTCCAGACTTGAACGTTTTCTCAAGCAC
The DNA here is from genome assembly GCF_000286835.2 of Enterovibrio norvegicus FF-33. GTDB lineage: Bacteria > Pseudomonadota > Gammaproteobacteria > Enterobacterales > Vibrionaceae > Enterovibrio > Enterovibrio norvegicus_A. The sequence goes on from NZ_AJYD02000003.1 coordinate 242,603, forward strand.
TTTGCCCGAAAGCAGCTTGCGGATCTTCACGCGGTTAAACGCTTGGCCTTTACCTGGTTTAACGAACTCGTTTTCGATAATGACACAAGGCTCGTTATCGAGCATAATTTTCATTCCGCCACGGAATTCATTGGTGCTAAAAGACGCCATGTCTATCCTCTAAACATCTTCGAAGTTGTCATAAATGCCAGACATAATAACCCGAAATGCGTCGCCTGTTGAGCAAAACTGGCTCAAAGAAATGGCAAATGCTGTCTCAGATCCTCAAATTCTTCTGCAACAGCTTGATATCGAGCCTGCTGCATGGAAGTCTGGCTTTGCTGCGCGTGAACTGTTTGCTCAGCGTGTGCCGCAAAGCTTCATTGATCGCATGGAGAAAGGTAACCCAAACGACCCGCTTCTACGCCAAGTTCTTCCCCTTATGGATGAGTTTACGGATGTTGCAGGCTTCTCCACCGATCCTCTTGATGAACAGGACAATCAGGTCCCTGGTTTACTACATAAATATAAAAACCGCGTACTCATGATTGTAAAAGGAGGCTGCGCAATCAATTGTCGGTATTGTTTCCGACGTCATTTCCCTTATGACGAGAACAAGGGGGGCAAGTCAGTATGGCGTGAAGCAATCACTTACTTACAGCAGCATCCTGAAATCGATGAAGTCATCTTGTCTGGCGGCGACCCATTAATGGCAAAAGACCATGAACTGACCTGGTTAGTTCATGCCATTGCGTCCGTCCCCCACGTAAAGCGCCTGCGAATCCATACACGTTTGCCTGTCGTCATTCCTTCGAGAGTAACGTTAGCACTTACTCACTTATTGGCAAATACACGTCTTAACGTCGTCCTAGTCACGCATATTAATCATGCAAATGAAATCAATAGCGACTTGATAGCTGCAATGACGACGCTAAACAAAGCCGGAGTGACACTACTCAATCAAAGTGTATTACTTCGTGGAGTGAACGACTCAACTGAGACACTTAAGCGCCTTAGCAATGCGTTGTTTGATGCAGGGATCTTACCTTATTACTTACATGTACTGGATAAAGTAAAAGGCGCAGCGCACTTTCTTGTCGACGATGAACAAGCAAGAGTACTAATGGCAGGTTTAGTTAAAGAAGTCTCTGGCTATTTAGTCCCCCGATTGACCCGCGAGATTGGTGGACGTGACAGCAAGACACCGATGGACCTTCATTTAGAGTAACTGCTTATTGATAGAAAGTGGTTGATTGACAATCAGCTACGAGTAATTATGGTTCATCTCGTTGGCATGCCTAAAGGAGCTATCATGCCTGTCACTGTCCGTCCGATGACGCCTTGTGATATTCCTGCTATTCAAAGGCTATATGCTCTTCCCAATGCGCAATCTGGAACGCTACAACTGCCATTGCCATCGCTATTGATGTGGGAAAAAAGACTCAGCAATCTACCAGATGATGTTTATTGTCTTGTTGCAGAAGACAACGGAAACATTGTCGGTCAGCTAGGGTTTGAAACAAACAAACACGTTCGTCGTCGCCACGTTGGAGAGTTCGGCATGGCAGTGCATGATGACCACATTGGAAAGGGGATTGGCGGACTATTGATTGCGGCTATGATCGATTTGGCTGACAACTGGATAAATCTACGTCGCATCGAATTAACAGTGTATTGTGACAATGAAGCCGCTATTTCTCTCTATCGCAAGTTTGGCTTTGATATCGAGGGGCGCTCAACGGAATACGCATTCCGCAATGGCGAATATGTAGACGCTTATCATATGGCTCGGTTCCATCCGAAATTACACTAAAACAACGCTGAAATTAACGAAACATGGTTATTTTATTCAACTGAATCGATCTGATGTAAGTCAACAAGCGAGCCCATATTAGTGATCTTCGCTTCACTACGCTTACTGAACCACTCTTTTACTGCTGCTATATCTAGATCTGTCGCCGAACCGTATCTCAGCGCAGAACCAATCACCAACTCTATATTTTGAATACCACCACCTCCAACAAGTAGTTCTCGTGACTCTGCAAAGTCAGCAAACGATTCCATGAATACAGATAATTCTTGGTCGTTATCTGTATTCAGCCTTAAAGAGACTACAAAGCCAAATACAGCAAACTCATCCGTGTACAGTTTCTTTCTTAATCGCTTCGTCCGTCGTTTTTTCATCCTCAGTGCTCCCATATTCAATCAGAATGGAATGAGTGTAGAAGGCGACTATCCGGTTGTCGGTATCAGTTATCAGAATAAGGAAAGGCCATACGAGTTAGCAACGTACTTTTTCGATAAGCGTAATTGCTATAGTAACTAACTGCGTAAACGCAAAAAGGCCACCCGATAGGGTGGCCTTTTTGTTTTTTTTGCCTTCATCTTTGTATTAAAGATGAAAACGAATTTAAAGCCTGGCGATGTCCTACTCTCACATGGGGAGACCCCACACTACCATCGGCGCTATTACGTTTCACTACTGAGTTCGGCATGGGATCAGGTGGGTCCATAATGCTATGGTCGCCAAGCAAATTCTGTTGTTGTATCCCGCTTGTCAGGCTTCACTCTGGCTGCATTGCCTGCCTCCTTCACTCGGTCATGTACAGTCGTACACTTCCTCGCTCAGCTCGTGGGCGGCTTTGCCAGAATAAACCCTGCCTACGCTATCTCTATGGATAACGGCAAGATACTAAATCTGGAAAAATTCTGACTAGCTATATGCTCTCAATACACATTCAACGTTCTTATCTGAGTCCGCTAAAACCCCTTGGGTGTTGTATGGTTAAGCCTCACGGGCAATTAGTACAGGTTAGCTCAATGCCTCGCAGCACTTACACACCCTGCCTATCTACGTCGTAGTCTCCAACAACCCTTTAGGACACTTATAGTGTCAGGGATGACTCATCTCGAGGCTCGCTTCGCGCTTAGATGCTTTCAGCGCTTATCAATTCCGAACTTAGCTACCGGGCAATGCCACTGGCGTGACAACCCGAACACCAGAGGTTCGTCCACTCCGGTCCTCTCGTACTAGGAGCAGCCCCTCTCAATCATCCAACGCCCACGGCAGATAGGGACCGAACTGTCTCACGACGTTCTAAACCCAGCTCGCGTACCACTTTAAATGGCGAACAGCCATACCCTTGGGACCGACTTCAGCCCCAGGATGTGATGAGCCGACATCGAGGTGCCAAACACCGCCGTCGATATGAACTCTTGGGCGGTATCAGCCTGTTATCCCCGGAGTACCTTTTATCCGTTGAGCGATGGCCCTTCCATTCAGAACCACCGGATCACTATGACCTACTTTCGTACCTGCTCGAATTGTCATTCTCGCAGTCAAGCGGGCTTATGCCATTGCACTAACCTCACGATGTCCGACCGTGATTAGCCCACCTTCGTGCTCCTCCGTTACTCTTTGGGAGGAGACCGCCCCAGTCAAACTACCCACCAGGCACTGTCCGCAACCCCGATAAGGGGCCAACGTTAGAACATCAAGCATACAAGGGTGGTATTTCAAGATTGCCTCCACACATCTAGCGACGATGCTTCAAAGGCTCCCACCTATCCTACACATGTAGGGTCAATGTTCAGTGCCAAGCTGTAGTAAAGGTTCACGGGGTCTTTCCGTCTAGCCGCGGGTACACAGCATCTTCACTGCGATTTCAATTTCACTGAGTCTCGGGTGGAGACAGCGTGGCCATCATTACGCCATTCGTGCAGGTCGGAACTTACCCGACAAGGAATTTCGCTACCTTAGGACCGTTATAGTTACGGCCGCCGTTTACCGGGGCTTCGATCAAGAGCTTCTCCGAAGATAACCCCATCAATTAACCTTCCGGCACCGGGCAGGCGTCACACCGTATACGTCATCTTTCGATTTTGCACAGTGCTATGTTTTTAATAAACAGTTGCAGCCACCTGGTATCTGCGACTGCCTCTAGCTCCATCCGCGAGGGACTTCACCGGAGGCAGCGTACCTTCTCCCGAAGTTACGGTACCATTTTGCCTAGTTCCTTCACCCGAGTTCTCTCAAGCGCCTTGGTATTCTCTACCCGACCACCTGTGTCGGTTTGGGGTACGATTCCTTATAACCTGAAGCTTAGAGGCTTTTCCCGGAAGCATGGCATCAATGACTTCATCACCGTAGTGACTCGACATCGTGTCTCAGTGTTAATAGCGTCCCGGATTTACCTAAGACACCCACCTACGCACTTGAACTTGGACAACCGTCGCCAAGCTCACCTAGCCTTCTCCGTCCCCCCATCGCAGTTATAAGCAGTACGGGAATATTAACCCGTTTCCCATCGACTACGCCTTTCGGCCTCGCCTTAGGGGTCGACTTACCCTGCCCCGATTAACGTTGGACAGGAACCCTTGGTCTTCCGGCGAGGAGGTTTTTCACCCCCTTTATCGTTACTCATGTCAGCATTCGCACTTCTGATACCTCCAGCAAACCTTACAGTTCACCTTCAACGGCTTACAGAACGCTCCCCTACCCAACAACTCCGAAGAGTTGATGCCGCAGCTTCGGTGTATCGCTTAGCCCCGTTACATCTTCCGCGCAGGCCGACTCGACCAGTGAGCTATTACGCTTTCTTTAAATGATGGCTGCTTCTAAGCCAACATCCTGGCTGTCTGAGCCTTCCCACATCGTTTCCCACTTAGCGATAACTTTGGGACCTTAGCTGGCGGTCTGGGTTGTTTCCCTCTCCACGACGGACGTTAGCACCCGCCGTGTGTCTCCCGGATAGTACTTACTGGTATTCGGAGTTTGCAAAGGGTTGGTAAGTCGGGATGACCCCCTAGCCTTAACAGTGCTCTACCCCCAGTAGTATTCGTCCGAGGCGCTACCTAAATAGCTTTCGGGGAGAACCAGCTATCTCCGAGTTTGATTGGCCTTTCACCCCTAGCCACAAGTCATCCGCTAATTTTTCAACATTAGTCGGTTCGGTCCTCCAATTGATGTTACTCAATCTTCAACCTGCCCATGGCTAGATCACTCGGTTTCGGGTCTACTCCTAGCAACTTATTCGCCCAGTTAAGACTCGGTTTCCCTACGGCTCCCCTATTCGGTTAACCTTGCTACTAAAAGTAAGTCGCTGACCCATTATACAAAAGGTACGCAGTCACCCCACGAAGAGGCTCCCACTGCTTGTACGTACACGGTTTCAGGTTCTATTTCACTCCCCTCACAGGGGTTCTTTTCGCCTTTCCCTCACGGTACTGGTTCACTATCGGTCAGTCAGGAGTATTTAGCCTTGGAGGATGGTCCCCCCATGTTCAGACAGGATACCACGTGTCCCGTCCTACTCGTTTTCACAATAAAAGCATTGTCGTGTACGGGGCTATCACCCTGTATCGCGCCACTTTCCAGAGGCTTCCACTAACACTTAAACTGCTTAAGGGCTAATCCGGGGTCGCTCGCCGCTACTGCCGGAATCTCAATTGATTTCTTTTCCTTCGGGTACTTAGATGTTTCAGTTCCCCGAGTTCGCCTCATACAGCTATGTATTCACTGCATGATACGTGCTTATGCACGTGGGTTTCCCCATTCGGAAATCGTAGACTCAAGTGGCTTTTACTGCCTTATCTACGCTTATCGCAAGTTAATACGTCCTTCATCGCCTCTGACTGCCAAGGCATCCACCGTGTACGCTTAGTCACTTAACCATACAACCCCAAGAGGTCTTGTGTATGGACAAACAACCAAGGTGACTCTCGTTAAAGAGTCGGTTCGCTGTTTTTGACCCTACTTTTATGAAAAAGTGAAAACCAAAAACGTTGAACGGTTTTTCGCCGGACTCAAATATGTTCATCTTTCGATGAAACCAAGAACACTTGAATGTGTTTGGTGTTAATCCAATCAGGATTAACGTTTTGAGAACTTTTGTTTCATTACCTCTCGGGTAGAGAGATAAGAAACAGATTTCAATTTATTTCCTCTCTATAAAGAGAAGTCATAAATCTACTAGTCAGCTTTCCAGATTTTTAAAGAGCAAAGTGATGTGTCTCTGATACAGAGATGTCCACTTTCTAAAGACACTCGTGAGAATGCGTTTAAAGAGTGGTGGAGCTATGCGGGATCGAACCGCAGACCTCCTGCGTGCAAGGCAGGCGCTCTCCCAGCTGAGCTATAGCCCCATGATATTTTAATTCTCTCATGAGAAAGAATGGTGGGCGATACCGGGCTCGAACCAGTGACCCCCTCCTTGTAAGG
>NZ_AJYD02000004.1 GCF_000286835.2 Enterovibrio norvegicus FF-33
TATGAAAATTGCGCCACGAGTAAACGTCCCTGTTTATTTGCTTGTTGAACGAAGCCGCTATGCGGCAGAATAACACCACACCGCCTACGTTTCTCCCAACCCTGCCAGTCGGGCAGCGGACAGGAGAGATACACCATGAACCGTCAACAACAGCAGCGCTTCGATGCGCTTTATCAACAGCACCTCAATAACTTAACCCTTCAAGG
>NZ_AJYD02000005.1 GCF_000286835.2 Enterovibrio norvegicus FF-33
CCGCTACACCTGAAATTCTACCCCCCTCTACAAGACTCTAGCCTGCCAGTTCAAAATGCGGTTCCCAGGTTGAGCCCGGGGCTTTCACATCTTGCTTAACAAACCGCCTGCATGCGCTTTACGCCCAGTAATTCCGATTAACGCTCGCACCCTCCGTATTACCGCGGCTGCTGGCACGGAGTTAGCCGGTGCTTCTTCTGCAGCTAACGTCAAATTAATACGCTATTAACGTACCAACCTTCCTCACTGCTGAAAGTGCTTTACAACCCGAAGGCCTTCTTCACACACGCGGCATGGCTGCATCAGGCTTGCGCCCATTGTGCAATATTCCCCACTGCTGCCTCCCGTAGGAGTCTGGACCGTGTCTCAGTTCCAGTGTGGCTGATCATCCTCTCAAACCAGCTAGGGATCGTCGCCTTGGTGAGCCATTACCTCACCAACTAGCTAATCCCAACTGGGCCCATCCCGACGCGAGAGGTCCGAAGATCCCCCTCTTTGGTCCGTAGACATCATGCGGTATTAGCAGTCGTTTCCAACTGTTATCCCCCACGTCAGGGCAGGTTCCCAGCCATTACTCACCCGTCCGCCGCTCGTCATCTTCAAAAGCAAGCTCTTGAAATGTTACCGCTCGACTTGCATGTGTTAGGCCTGCCGCCAGCGTTCAATCTGAGCCATGATCAAACTCTTCAATTAGAATTTT
>NZ_AJYD02000006.1 GCF_000286835.2 Enterovibrio norvegicus FF-33
TAACATAATCGGCGTGTCCTGGGCAGTCTACGTGTGCGTAGTGACGAGCAGGTGTATCGTATTCTACGTGTGAGGTAGAGATAGTGATACCGCGCTCGCGCTCTTCTGGAGCGTTATCGATAGATGCGAAGTCACGTGCAGAACCGCCGTATACTTTTGACAGTACAGTACAGATTGCTGCAGTTAGAGTGGTTTTACCGTGGTCAACGTGGCCGATAGTACCAACGTTAACGTGCGGTTTCGTACGTTCAAATTTTTCTTTAG
>NZ_AJYD02000007.1 GCF_000286835.2 Enterovibrio norvegicus FF-33
TGTCGTTAAAGCCGTAGGTGGAGAAACGCGCTGAATTGGCTTGATAGGTCCAGCTGCCGCCGTTGGCACTGAGCACGCCATCCGTGAAGCTCGCGCCGTAAAGCGTCGGCCAATCTGTGACGTCAGCGTGAGTGCGTGATTCTAAATCGTCACTTAAGCCGTCGTTATCACGGTCAATGTCGCTGTTGTCACCCACGCCGTCATTGTCGGAATCGGTGGTTTCAGCGGCGTCTTCAGGGAAAGCGTCGCTGTTATCGCCGACGCCATCGCCGTCCGTGTCGGTGGTCTCCGACGCATCCGTTGGGAAGGCATCACTGTTATCGCCCACGCCATCGCCATCGGTGTCGGTGGTCTCCGTTTCATCCGTAGGGAAGGCATCGCCGTTGTCACCGACGCCATCACCGTCGGTGT
>NZ_AJYD02000008.1 GCF_000286835.2 Enterovibrio norvegicus FF-33
CTGACTAGCTATATGCTCTCAATACACATTCAACGTTCTTATCTGAGTCCGCTAAAACCCCTTGGGTGTTGTATGGTTAAGCCTCACGGGCAATTAGTACAGGTTAGCTCAATGCCTCGCAGCACTTACACACCCTGCCTATCTACGTCGTAGTCTCCAACAACCCTTTAGGACACTTATAGTGTCAGGGATGACTCATCTCGAGGCTCGCTTCGCGCTTAGATGCTTTCAGCGCTTATCAATTCCGAACTTAGCTACCGGGCAATGCCACTGGCGTGACAACCCGAACACCAGAGGTTCGTCCACTCCGGTCCTCTCGTACTAGGAGCAGCCCCTCTCAATCATCCAACGCCCACGGCAGATAGGGACCGAACTGTCTCACGACGTTCTAAACCCAGCTCGCGTACCACTTTAAATGGCGAACAGCCATACCCTTGGGACCGACTTCAGCCCCAGGATGTGATGAGCCGACATCGAGGTGCCAAACACCGCCGTCGATATGAACTCTTGGGCGGTATCAGCCTGTTATCCCCGGAGTACCTTTTATCCGTTGAGCGATGGCCCTTCCATTCAGAACCACCGGATCACTATGACCTACTTTCGTACCTGCTCGAATTGTCATTCTCGCAGTCAAGCGGGCTTATGCCATTGCACTAACCTCACGATGTCCGACCGTGATTAGCCCACCTTCGTGCTCCTCCGTTACTCTTTGGGAGGAGACCGCCCCAGTCAAACTACCCACCAGGCACTGTCCGCAACCCCGATAAGGGGCCAACGTTAGAACATCAAGCATACAAGGGTGGTATTTCAAGATTGCCTCCACACATCTAGCGACGATGCTTCAAAGGCTCCCACCTATCCTACACATGTAGGGTCAATGTTCAGTGCCAAGCTGTAGTAAAGGTTCACGGGGTCTTTCCGTCTAGCCGCGGGTACACAGCATCTTCACTGCGATTTCAATTTCACTGAGTCTCGGGTGGAGACAGCGTGGCCATCATTACGCCATTCGTGCAGGTCGGAACTTACCCGACAAGGAATTTCGCTACCTTAGGACCGTTATAGTTACGGCCGCCGTTTACCGGGGCTTCGATCAAGAGCTTCTCCGAAGATAACCCCATCAATTAACCTTCCGGCACCGGGCAGGCGTCACACCGTATACGTCATCTTTCGATTTTGCACAGTGCTATGTTTTTAATAAACAGTTGCAGCCACCTGGTATCTGCGACTGCCTCTAGCTCCATCCGCGAGGGACTTCACCGGAGGCAGCGTACCTTCTCCCGAAGTTACGGTACCATTTTGCCTAGTTCCTTCACCCGAGTTCTCTCAAGCGCCTTGGTATTCTCTACCCGACCACCTGTGTCGGTTTGGGGTACGATTCCTTATAACCTGAAGCTTAGAGGCTTTTCCCGGAAGCATGGCATCAATGACTTCATCACCGTAGTGACTCGACATCGTGTCTCAGTGTTAATAGCGTCCCGGATTTACCTAAGACACCCACCTACGCACTTGAACTTGGACAACCGTCGCCAAGCTCACCTAGCCTTCTCCGTCCCCCCATCGCAGTTATAAGCAGTACGGGAATATTAACCCGTTTCCCATCGACTACGCCTTTCGGCCTCGCCTTAGGGGTCGACTTACCCTGCCCCGATTAACGTTGGACAGGAACCCTTGGTCTTCCGGCGAGGAGGTTTTTCACCCCCTTTATCGTTACTCATGTCAGCATTCGCACTTCTGATACCTCCAGCAAACCTTACAGTTCACCTTCAACGGCTTACAGAACGCTCCCCTACCCAACAACTCCGAAGAGTTGATGCCGCAGCTTCGGTGTATCGCTTAGCCCCGTTACATCTTCCGCGCAGGCCGACTCGACCAGTGAGCTATTACGCTTTCTTTAAATGATGGCTGCTTCTAAGCCAACATCCTGGCTGTCTGAGCCTTCCCACATCGTTTCCCACTTAGCGATAACTTTGGGACCTTAGCTGGCGGTCTGGGTTGTTTCCCTCTCCACGACGGACGTTAGCACCCGCCGTGTGTCTCCCGGATAGTACTTACTGGTATTCGGAGTTTGCAAAGGGTTGGTAAGTCGGGATGACCCCCTAGCCTTAACAGTGCTCTACCCCCAGTAGTATTCGTCCGAGGCGCTACCTAAATAGCTTTCGGGGAGAACCAGCTATCTCCGAGTTTGATTGGCCTTTC
>NZ_AJYD02000009.1 GCF_000286835.2 Enterovibrio norvegicus FF-33
CATCGTTGTCGTCACCGCCATCGAGGTAGTCGTTACCCGTGCCGCCTTTGAGGGTGTCGTTGCCCGCTTCACCGTAAAGGGCATCGTTATCGTTTCCGCCGTCGAGGTGATCGTTGCCTGTGCCGCCAAGCAAGACATCATTGCCGTTATCCCCGAAAAGGGAATCGTGATCTTGATTGCCTTCGAGGCGGTCATTACCGTCTCCACCACGCAGGGTATCGTTTCCTGTCCAACCATAAAGTTTGTCGTCACCGGCAAGGCCGTGCATGTCATCATTGCCCCATTCGCCGTGAAGGGCATCGTTGCCGTTGCCGCCGTTGAGGTGGTCGTTGC
>NZ_AJYD02000010.1 GCF_000286835.2 Enterovibrio norvegicus FF-33
ACCCAAGCAACCTCAAGTGGAACGATTCTGAAGCAATCGCTCACATTCAATTTAGGTCGCTGGAGGATAAAAGGCCGGAGTTACCAGCCTAGTCACTAATACTCGTTAAGCATTATTCACATATCGGATATTAAGCTGGCAAAGTGTGTTTACCCTCTTAATGTTAGAGAAACTTTTCCAGCATCACTTCATCGATATATTGGCCATTAATCTTGGCATGTTTCTTCGCTGTTCCGGCGACTTCAAATCCTTGCTTTAAGTAGGTTGTTAAAGCAGGTTCATTATCGCCACGGACTTGGGCGATCAGCTTTTCAAAACCACGGGCTTTTGCGGTTTCTAATGTCGCGGCGAAAAGTGCTGAAGACACGCCTTGCTGACGATAATTTTCTGCCACATAAGTCGTGATGATGCCGACATGGTCGAGTGCACGAGTGTAACTGGCGAAAGGCTCAACCGTTTGATAGCCAATGAGCGTTGACGACGTTTCATCTTCAGCGACAAGAAAAACCCCGTTCACGGGGAAATACTGAATGAAAAAACCTTGGTCAGACACAGAAAAAGTGGCGACGAGGATAGTGAACTGACCACCTTCAACGATAGGGTTAATGATTTCGGTGATGCCTTTTGCATCCGAAGATAGAACGTTTCTGATGATGAAATTCATGTTTGAAAGGCTTTAATTGAGCTTGGATTGGAAGGAAGCGTAGCGCATTCAACACTTGCTACGCCAATGAAATTTTACCCAAAAATCACGCGATTAAATAACCGCCGTTCGACTTCGGCATCAGCGACGTCCATGGGTGAAAAGCTCACGCTTTGTCCCGGACTGCGCTGCGAAAGCTGGCCTGCCCCCAAGCTGCTAAGACAACCAATTTTTGGGTAGCCGCCGATGGTCTGTCTGTCTTTCATCAAGACAATAGGTTGGCCATCATTGGGTATCTGAATCGCGCCAAACGCGATGCCCTCTGAAATGATGCCATCAAGGCGACTTTTGATGGGCGCACCCGACAGGCGATATCCCATTCTGTCGATGTTCTGGCTCACTTCATACGCACTGGTGAAAAAAGTCATCTGTTCATCGTGAGAAAACGATGCGTTTTGATAGGCGGGCATGACCCCAAGTTCTAATGGCGCATCGTAATGGGGAATCGTCCACTTTGGCGCGCGTTGATCGATCACGTTTACGTGCGGTGTGAAACGTAATACATCGCCTTGTTTGAGTGGTTCGCCATTGCCGTTAAGACCGCCGATTTTTTCGCGCTTTACGGTGGCGACACTGCCGAGCTTTTCTTCACATTCAAACCCGCCTTTCACGGCCAAATAAGCACGTAGTCCCTGTTTGGGTGTACCAAATTCGATGGTGTCGCCTTTTTTCACGGCGTAGGAACACCAACTTCGAACGGGTTTGTCGTTAATACGCGCTGACAAGTCTGCGCCTGTGATCGCAATGCAGGTCGCTGCATTTACGTTGAGCTGAAGCTGACCGAAGGTGATCTCCAACTGGTTAGTGCCAGGCGGGTTATTGAGTAGACGGTTAGCCCAGTAAAAAGCGTGTTCATCCATTGGACCACCCGTGGTGATCCCCAAGTGTTGAAAGCCTATACGGCCGCTGTCTTCAAGCAGGGTCAGTATACCCGGATTGACCACGTCAAAACTCATCTAGTACCCCTCCAAGTTGGATAAATGCATCTCTATCTATCGGGTGAAATTTCACGCGGTTACCCACATTCACGCGAGCGAGAGTTTCACTGTCCCAGTCGATCATGTTTAGCGGCGTTCGTCCTATGATCTGCCAGCCGCCCGGTGTACTACTGGGGTAAATAGCCGTTTGGTTGTCGGCAAGTCCCACACTTCCTGTCGGTACTTTCAGCCGTGGCGTCGATTTTCGTGGCATCACAATGGCGTCATCCACACTGCCGAGATAAGCAAAGCCGGGGCTAAAACCAATGGCATAGACGCGGTATTCCCGTTCACTGTGCAATTTGACGACTGCATCGGCAGTTAATCCGGTTTTGCTGCACACATCCGCCATGTCTAATGCGACGTCTTCACCGTAATAGACCGGGATTTCGACAATCACGTTGTCGCTGTCATTACTCACGGCCTCCGTATGGGTGGCTAAGGCCTGTTTGATGCGTTTGATGATGTCGAATCTGTCCGTTCGGCTGAGATCAAAGCTCACCAATATCGAGTGATAAGAGGGGATGATATCGGTGATTAAATTGCCAAGCGCATGTTGGATTTGAAAAATGGCATGGTTCACTTCTGCTGCCACAGCTTCATCAATCTTATCGCCTAAATACACAATCAATGTCTGTTCATTGACGGCCTCAATTCTTGCCATTTGCCCTCCATAGCCCCAATGCCTGAGCAACCGCAGACGCGTGAGGGCCATCGCCATGAATACAGAGTGTGTCAGCATCGACCTTGAGGGTTTTGCCGCTTAAGGTGGTGACAGTGCCCTGTTCGGTGATTTGTTGCACTTGTCGAAGAATCGCTTCTGCACTGCCATGCACCGCACCTTCAATGCGACGATCAACGAGAAAGCCTTCATCGTCATAGGCGCGGTCTGAAAAGGCTTCGAACAGCAGTTCAATGCCAATCTCTTCTGCCAGATTATTGATGGTGTCACGATGAGGAATGGCCATGACGACCAGGGGACAACCGGGCGCAGTATCTTTCACGGCGCGCATGACCGTGCGTAGTACTTTCATGTCTTTCATCATGGTGTTGTAGAGCGCACCATGGGGTTTCACGTAATCCACGATGGCACATTGCTGGCGACAAATACCCTTGAGTGCGCCTAGCTGGTAGCCCAACCATGCGTAAAGCTCTTCGTCGGTGCAATCAAACTTACGGCGACCAAATCCCAGTAAATCGGGATAACTCGGATGCGCACCAATCGACACGCCATGTTCGCGTGCGAGGGCAACAGTATTGCGCATGATCACGGGATCAGACGCGTGAAAGCCACAAGCAATACTCGCCATGTCGATGCAAGGCATGACTTCGGCGTCTTTGCCCATTGTCCATGCGCCAAAGCTTTCACCCATGTCGCAATTAAGTTTCATTTATGAACTCTCCTTGTTGTTCGCTGCTTTTTTTTATTGAAATGGCCTACCTTTTAGGCCATTTCTTTTTGTCAGCCGCTACCGTTGACTCATGGTGGTAGGCAAATAGGTCACAATTTCCGGGAACACCGAAATCAACACTAACCCTAATAAGATCAGCATAAAAAACGGAAAAGCAGCCCGTGCGACATACAGTATGTTTTTGCCGGTGAGTGCCTGAATAACAAACAAATTGAAACCAACGGGCGGGGTGATTTGCGACAGCTCCACCACCAGAACGATAAAGATACCAAACCAAAGCAGATCGATACCGGCTTGTTGCACCATCGGCATGACAACAGCGACCGTTAATACCACCACGGAAATGCCATCTAAAAAGCAGCCCAGCACCACAAATAAAATGGTGAGATAAAGCAGCAGCTCAAACGGGGATAACGACATGGCCGCAATCCATTCAGCCAATGCGCGTGGAATACCTAAAAAGCCCATTGCCAGCGTCAGAAAGTGTGCGCCAACTAAGATAAACCCGATCATACATGCGCTTTTCACTGCGCCTAGCAAGCTATCTATAAAGCTTTTTTTGGTGAGGGAGCCGGTTAATGCCGCTAACACCATGGCGCCAAATACACCCAGTGCTGCCGCTTCGGTTGGGGTGGTAAAACCGCCGTATATTGAGCCAAGTACAAAGCCGATCAAAATGACAATCGGTAGCAGTTTCTTTAGCGACTTAAAGCGAACAGACCAAGAAATATCTTCACTGGTGTGTTGCGGAACCCCATCTTTGTTAAACATGGCCCAGATGGTGGTGTAACCGACAAACAACAGCATCAACATGATGCCGGGCAGTGCGCCTGCGATAAACCCAAGCAACCTCAAGTGGAACGATTCTGAAGCAATCGCTCACAT
>NZ_AJYD02000011.1:0-12773 GCF_000286835.2 Enterovibrio norvegicus FF-33
ACTGTTAATCCGTATGTCGCAAGTTCAAGTCTTGCAGGGGGAGCCACATTATAAGGCCTTGTCGAAAGACGAGGCCTTTTTTGTATGTGTTAATCGCTTCGCGATTTGTCGCAACCTTAGGCGGGCCCGTTAAGTCTTGCAAGGGGAGCCACTTTAAGAAACCTAGTCTTCGGACTGGGTTTTTTTTCGCCTTTTTTTCAGTGCGCTGCACTGATTGTCGCAAGCCTAACAAAAAGCGCAGACAAAAAATCCTGCACATTAGCAGGACTTTTTAGCGTGTCATTAAACGGCTTTGCCACTCCACTCCCCTAACTGTTGTATTCCATACCTGAAGCAAGCTTATACGTGCCTCTGGCAGTTCTTCCTTCGTCTTCATAAGTGAAGAACTCACAAAGCTCGGTGACCAGTGCAATCCCGCGTCCACATCGTGCCAGTGATTCTTCTAACGTGCTGTCGATATCATCGACCCAAAATCCCTCGCCATTATGGGTCACATAAAAACTGAGTTCACGCTTGGTCGGATTAAACGAGATACCCGCTTCCATATACGCAAAAGCATCCAGTGCTTCCAAGCGAGATTGACGCTCCATGTAATAATCCAGAAAACCATCATCATCGGATTTCAAACTGGATTCTAACTTCAGCAAACCATGCTCCAACGCGTTATTAGTCAGTTCAGATAACACGGTGCACATCAAATCTAAATCAATGTTGCTGCCAAGGGTTCCCTTGAGCATTCGCCTCACCTCACCAACCAGATTCACTTTACGAAGCTCTTTTGCACCAAAATACACATTGAGCTGCGCGGGGGAACGACGGTCATAATAATCAGGATCGCCCGGCTGTTGTTCAATACGGCTGCGTATCGGCGCAGTCAGTTCTAGCATAGACATATCATCGCCAACACCACCACCACTGGTGAATTTCGCCACATGCTCGCGAGTCATGTCTATCACATTGGAACTGGGCGTCGAAATCAAGGCTTCTAGCCCTTCTTCACCCAGTTCATGCCCCTCAGCATTTCGCGCTTCAGTCACACCATCAGTGAAGAAGAACAGCTTATCGCCTTCTTCTAGAGTCAGGGCAACAAGATTGGCTTCAAACTCATCAGAGTCCATCGCGCCCAATGCCATGTGCGCTGAAGGCAACCTCTGTTTAATCTCACCATGACGATCAATAATGTAGCCATCTGGCATACCGCCTCCCCACCAGTTAATGTCTAAACCATTGGCCGACACTTCCAGCAAATTGGCAGCTACCAGCATGCCTGGTGGTAGAAAGGTTTTCAGGGTTGAATTCATTTCTTTGACAATGTCACCCAACGCGAAACCATTCTTAGTCATCGCGAAAAAGGCTTTCGTTGCGGGTATCGAAGAAATGGCAGCAGGCAAACCATGGCCGGTTGCATCCGCCAACATCGCGTAAATTCCGCCTTGTGGCCTTGGCGTCACCAACACCACATCACCATTGAAGTTGGTGTAGGAGCTAGTGTAAAAACTCACCCCTTCAGCTTCCTGATAACAGCCTTGCATCAGATTACTGAATATCGTTTCTGCCATGGTGTGTTCGTAGAGGGTGTGGGCTTGAAAGTGCTTAAGCTTGTCGCGTTGAATGGCCACTTCGTTATAAAGGCGCACATTGCGGCAATGAGCGCGGACTTTCGCCACAATGGTGGTGCGGCTGATGGGTTTCGTTAGGAAGTCATCACCGAGCGTCATACAGCGATTAAACGCGTCGTTATCCGTAATTCCGGTCAAAAAGATAATCGGAAGATACGCACTTTTGTATCGCATTCGGATCTGTTTAGCGGCCTCGAAACCATCCATCTCTGGCATCAACACATCCATGATGACGATGTTGGGCAGCTCTTCCATTGATTCGAGCATATCCAGTGCAATCTGACCGTTATCAGCAATGAGCAGTTCATCAAATTCGTCTTTGAGTACATGCTCTAGGAAACATTGCAGTGAAATTTCATCTTCAACGATAAGCACTTTCACACGCTATCCCCCTAATGATTTCAACAACAGCTAATCATCTAAATTACTCAATGATGAATTTCTTTTCGAAACGCGCAATCACCAGCACTCGCTTGATTTGAGGCATAGTGTTGATTAAACGAATGTCCCCTTCTTTTTTGTTTAAAAAGGTCTGCATATTGAGCAACATCCCAAGACCCGCACTGTCTATGTATTCCGTACCACGGAAATCAACGATGATCTCTTTCCCCTGACAATCTTGATACGCATCGCGGAATTCCTGCACCACGCTGAAATCAAACTGTCCGTTCACATGGATAACAACAGATTTTCCGTCATTTCTTTCTTCACGACTGATAGCCATACCGTCTCCTAAAACAGTTCTATGTCGCCTTCATCAGCAGACATTTGTTTTGCCGGCGCTCTCGCTGCAGAGCCCGCCATTTTTTCGATTTCATCAACAGCTTTGTGTAATGCAATCCAATCCACTTCATTGGCCGCTAAGCTATCAATAATCAGTGCATTTAAGTCTTCCAAAATATGAAGATTGCTCAGAACATGCTGCCCTTGCTGTGAAACGATGTCAGCAAACTGAAGCCCTTGAATACTCTTGGACACTTCGCCGCGAACCGTTTCACCCTTTTCCGTTACCTTGCCAATCTCCATCGTGACCTGTCGGTTGACTTCTTGAACCCCTTTCAATAACGCTTCAATTCGTGTTTTAGACTCAATAGAAGTTGTCATATCCAGCGTCGCAATCTCTCCGACAATCTTACTGGTTTGCTTCACTGTGTCTTGAGCAAGATTGATGTCCTTGTTAATTTGGCTATTCAGTGTCGACGTGCGATTGGCGAGATCTCTCACTTCAGATGCCACCACACCAAACCCCCTACCAAGCTCGCCCGCCCTTGCCGCTTCGATTGCTGCATTAAGTGCTAACAAGTTAGTTTGATCAGACATCGCCTGTACTTGATCAAGCAGGTTAAACACTGCATCCAACTTTGCAGACATATCGTGAATACAGTGAATCGCCGTGATACTTTTCTCTGACACCGTCACCAGCAGCGCAATGTACTGATCTATTGCTTGTTCTGTTTCTGGCAGCACCTTGGCCAAATTAAATTCACTATCGGTATTATTGAGAAGCTCACCCACCATGTGCTTAGACAAGGATGCCTGTTCACTCACCGCCCTCTCCATACCAAAGAAACTCGAGTTAAGGTTATGAACCGAGTCGTCGATAACTTCCTGTTGACGATCCAACTGCTCCCGAATCGGCACCAGTTCAATATTCAAAATGCTATGTATCTTGTGCAAGATAGCGGTGGATTCGCACGACACAGAACTATTGTCCTGAGAAGAGTCATGATCCTCTTGTGAAAGACTATCTACAGATTGCTGTCGCCACAAATAAGCGACAGAAATGATGACAATGACTGACGATGTAATGCTCAACGGTGTTTGCTGAAGGAAAAGCGGTACAGCACTGGCCGCAATAGCTAAAACAGCAATAAACGATGTCGATATTGTTCTATCCATACACTTTACCCACTAAGTACGTGGCAATTTTATCCAGCGGAAGTACCTGCTGTGCCGCCTCTATTTCAATCGCTGCACGTGGCATACCCCACACCACCGAGCTTTGTTCATCCTGCGCTACAGTTAACGCGCCTGCTTGTCGCATTTCTAACATACCTTGTGCGCCATCTCGTCCCATTCCCGTCAAGAGAACCGACAGCGAACGTCCCCCTGCGGCTTGAGCAACAGATGAGAACATCACATCAACCGAAGGTTTATGCCGTTGAACAGGCTCGCTGTCGCATCGTGTACAGTAGTAACACCCAGATCGCTTAACCACTTGTAAATGCTGATCGCCCGGTGCGACATAAACACGGCCATTAACTAAGGGCGCCCTGTCTGACGCTAATTCTTCTACCTGAAGTTTGGATGCACGATTCAACCTCTCAGCGAATGACTTACTGAAGACCGCTTTGATGTGTTGAGTGATCACAATCGGGGGCATCATGTCCGGCAACGCTTCTAGCACGTTACGAATAGCTTCCGTACCGCCAGTGGATGCACCGATGGCAATGATGTCGTATGCAGAACTCAACTGACGACCAGATACACTGATTTCAGAGGGCGTTCGGTGCACAGCACCCGCGATGTTTGCCGTTGCCGCCATTTTGACTTTTTCTACCACCAGCTGTCGGTAGTTACTCATTTCTGACGCGACATTTTCTGTCGGCTTAGGGAAGTAATCCACTGCGCCAATTTCCAGTGCCGCTAACGTGGCTTCAGCGCCATGCTGTGTCAGCGTCGAAATCATCACAACAGGCATGGGATGGAGACGCATTAGGTTACGTAGGAACTGAACCCCATCCATTTTGGGCATTTCAATGTCTAATGTGACCACGTCAGGCTTGAGTTTTTTAATCTTTTCTCTGGCTTCGAAAGGGTCAATTGCCAATCCCACAACTTCGAGTTGAGGATCTGAATTGATAACATCACTAAGCAATGCTCTAAAAACAGCAGAGTCATCAACGATCAGTACTCTATGTACTCGCTTACCCATTAAAATAGCTCCGCATTTTCGCCATCGTCGCGTTTTGCTTCAGACACCAGACGGCGTTTATAATTGGTTTCTTCCGCTTCGACTTCACCGCGGTAGCCTCTGAGTTTCTTCACCCAAGCCTTGCCTGTCATTGGATCAAAGACGACTTTTCGCGGAAAATCACTTCCCATGTCTTCCCCAATCACATTCAATCCTTCGCTTTGTACATAGTTACGAATGAACGCAATGTTCTTCTCACCAATACTTGCTTGCTTACCCATCACCATCCCGCCACCAAATAACTTCACGCGCAGACGACTTTTAATCGCACCTTGCTGGATCATGGTATTGATCAACAACTCCATCGCGTAGTTACCATAGCGGGCTGCATTTGACCGCCACTGAGTGGGGTCCCACCCTTCAATATTGTCGGCGTCGCCAAATGGCAACATAAAGTGATTCATGCCTCCCAGCTCAATGAATGGGTCCCACACGCAGGCAGATATACAGGAACCGAGCCCCGTTGCTATCAGCTCACGCTCGGAGGTAACATACACCTCTCCCGGCTGAATTTTCACCATCATCATTTGCTTGCCGGGGTGGAAAAATCGCCTCGCACCCGCCCCTATAGGGCAACCAGTAAGCTCCAGGATTTTATGCATACAACGCTCAGTTCGCTGTTATTTCGAAGATGCAGTCACTGCGATTAAGGCTTGCGAAACATGGTTTGACCCAAGTTCTCAAATTGACTGCCCATTTGCCCGATGCTTTCAGAGTGACCGATGAATAAAATGCCGCCACTGCCAAGTTTTTCCCAGAAGCGATAAATCAGCTGTTGCTGCATATCTTTCTCGAAATAGATCATTACGTTACGACAAAATATGGCATCCAATGGCCCTTTATGAGGCCAAGCAGCGGTTAGGTTAAGCTGCTTGAACGTTATCGCTTGCTGAACTGACGGTTTCACTTTCAATAATTCCTGCTTTTTGCCTTTACCACGGATAAATCCGTGATGAAGCATGGCGGCAGGAATCGCCTTGCTCGCTTCGATGCCATAGGTGCCATTTCGACCAACCTCTAGCACTTGTGTATCCAGATCGGTCGCCAATATTTTGCAGTCATAGCTCGGCGTTAGCAGACCACTGGCTGCGAGCGTTGATGCTATGGTGTAGGGCTCTTCGCCCGTAGAGCACCCAGCAGACCAGATACGAATACGTCGCTTTTTCTGGCTTTGCCATTCTGGCACCATGGTGTTAGTGAGAAAATCAAAGTGATGCTTCTCTCTAAAGAACTGTGTTTTGTTCGTCGTTAGCGCATTAACAAACGCAATTCTCTCGTCCATATCACTATTAACACGGGCGAAATAGTCGCGAAAGTTAGTGATCCCCGTACGACGAAGCCGCCTCGCAAGCCTTCCATATACCATTGAGGTTTTACGCTCAGAGAGTGAAATCCCCGTTTCTCTGAGCATAAATTCCTGAATGTAAGTGAAGTCATCAGCAGTGAACTCAAACTCACGCTGCTCTTCAATTTGACTCAGCGCCTGAATTGCGTCCACCGTTAGAACTCCTCCCAATCATCATCAGAAGACGCCGCAGAAGGCGCTGACCCGTTGGCCACTTTTTTCATCGGTGGCGGTGCTGACGGAGCTCTCATTACTGGTGTCTGCGCAGCTGGCTGCTGGAAGCTTTTTATTTGACCCGCATTGGGGTTGTTAAGCCCTGTACGCGTGTTGTCGACTTGGAAGAAACCAATCAGATTGAGCAGTTCACTCCCCTCATCGCGAAGGGACTGGCTCGCGGCAGATGCTTCCTCAACCAAGGCGGCATTTTGCTGCGTCATTTCGTCCATCTTCACAATCGCTTTCGATATTTCATCAATGCCAGTTGCTTGCTCCTGACTGGCTGAGTTGATCTTGCCAATTAAGGTCGACACTTCACCTACCGCATCAACAATCTCATTCAACATCCCGCCCGACTCATCCACCAAACGAGACCCTTCTGAAACTTTTTCAACACTGTCTTTGATAAGATCTTTGATTTCTTTTGCCGCCCCTGCACTGCGCTGAGCAAGATTACGAACCTCACCTGCAACCACGGCAAATCCACGACCTTGCTCACCGGCTCGGGCTGCTTCAACCGCCGCATTGAGTGCAAGAAGATTAGTCTGGAAAGCAATTTCATCAATCACGCTAATGATGTCTGAAATACGCTTACTGGCTTTGTTGATTTCACCCATGGCTGAGACGGTTTGCTTCACTACCTCCCCACCTTTCTGTGCTTTGGTGCTCGCATCTTGTGACAAGCGGTTGGCTGAATTAGCACTCTCGGCATTTTGTTTCACCGTTGAGGTCATTTCTTCCATGCTTGCAGCGGTCTCTTCGAGACTTGCTGCCTGCTCTTCGGTTCGTTCGCTGAGATCACTGTTACCTTCTGCGATTTCACCCGATGCAGAAGCGACACGCGCTGACGATGCCGTGATTTTCTCAACCATGTCACGCAGGTTGGTAATGGACGTGTTCACCGCATTACTGAGCGCCGCAAAGTCACCTTTATAATCTTCTGGCATGTTGACCTTAAGATTACCTTCGGACACCTTACTCATCACATCGCGACAGTTATTCATCGGCTCGACCATGTTGTCGAGCAGGCCATTGACGCCCTCGCTGAGGTTGGCCATAAAGCCAGAGTATTTGTTGGTATCCATACGAGAACCAAGACGTCCTTCTGACGCGTCTTTTATCAGCCCCTGAACATCTCGCTGACCCGCCATTTGCTCCGTGATGTCTTCCCACTGCAGAGCTGGACCAATGTAGTTACCCGCCGAGTCATACATGGCGATACACGTTAAGGTGAACTCTAACTCGCCCACTTGAATCTGAGCGGTGTGGGGCAAGCGATCTGGATTGTTAATAATGGATCGCTGATGCGCGGGGTTTTTGTGGAAAATATCGATGTTCACCCCGTTAAGTTTATCGGCCTGAAACCCAGGGAAAAACTTGCGTAAATCGTCTTCGCGCTTACCCAGTAGCTTCTTAAGCGCTGGATTGTAATAGGTAATGTTGCCTTCTTTATCTGCCATCATGATATTGGTGGTCATACCTTCAACAGCAGACACGAGACGCCCTACTTCGATTTCACGTTCACGCAGTTGAGTAACATCACGCCACTCGAGGCTGTTCCCGATGTAATTGCCGCTGGCATCAACAATGGCTGCTACGTTAAGCTCAATCTTAAGATCAGCAACGCTGATATCCGTCTTGTACGGCAGATTTCCTGGACTGGACAACAACTGACGTTGGTGCGCTGGGTTCTTGTGAAACTCATCAATACAGCGCCCCATTAACCAATCGCTGGTCGCAGTGAAACCGGGCCACATTTGTTTGAAAGACCCTTCGTGCTTCTTAAACAACGTCAAGGTCTGTTCATTGATATAAGTGATGCTCAAGTCACGATCGATCAACACCATGGCCGTCAATGACTGATCGATCGCTGCGCGAAGGCGGGCTCGCTCGGTATCGGCAAGGATCTTTTCTGTCACATCGTCCCATTCCAATGTGTTGCCCACGTAGTCGCCACTCGCATCAATCACAGCACCAACGACGAGACGAAGTGACACATCTCCCACCTTGATGATCGTTTCGTGTGGCAAGTTAGCGGGGTTAGACAGCATCTGCCTTTGATGAGCCGGATTTTTATGGAACAAGTCGATACATGTTCCTTCAATCCACTCTTTCTCCGCCCGGAAAGTGGGCCATTGTGAGCGGAATAAATCTTCATGCTTTTTAAGCAATTCCACTGATTTTTTGTTGACGTAGAAGACCTTAAAGTCTCTATCCACCATCATCAATGCCGTCTGAGCGGTATCAAGCGCCGATACAATATGCGCCTTTAATCCCTGCTCTTGTTGTGTGTTTTCAGTTACAGCCTCTTTTTTCCACCAAGACATAATCGTCAATCCTCGCTAACCAGATCTGGCTGCGTTACTTCATGCAACACGTCGAAATCAAATAGTCGTTCAAGTTGTATTAACACCACGTGGTTTCCACTGACAGACGCAATTCCTTCAATGAATCGCTCGTCAATTTTGACAAAACCGGGTGCCGCCTTAATTTGACTCGCCGATAGCTGATATACCTCAGCGACTGCATCGACAATTATTCCCAAAGACTGTCCTTCTGCATTTCGGACAATCACCACCACCGTCGTCTTACTTAAAACGGAAGGGGGCATATTGAATCTTTGCCTGAGATCGATAATGGGGATGTACTCTCCCCTCAACTCAAGCACCCCCAGCAAATAGCTCTCGCTGTTGGGCAGTTTTCTGATATCAGACCAGCCACGGACCTCTTTCACATCAAGGATGTTAAGTCCGTACTCTTCGTCATCTATCATGAAACTCAGGTACTCCATCACCTCTTCTGACATAACGCCTCCTTAGTGAACTAGCCCTTCAATGCTGAGTAAGGCATCGACATCCAGCAGACTCATCACTTGGGCATCCACGTTCAGCAAGCCGCTAACAAAAGGCATCACTTGTGAATCACCAATGGGCGGAATTAAACTCTTATCACCGAGATCAATCACATCAGAGACCGCATCCACCACAACACCCATCATTCGATTGCCTGCGGATTCACCCGCTTTCAGAATAAGCACCACGGTTGTCGGTAAATACTCAACAACACCGATGTTAAACCGGACACGTAAATCCATAATGGGCACGATCATGCCGCGCAAGTTAATGACCCCAAGAACAAACTCGGGTGAACGAGGAATCACGGTGGGCGATTCCCAAACACGGATCTCTTCCACTGCCTGTATATCGACCCCATACAACTCGTGCGCTAAATCGAAACTGAGGAAATCGGATCCCTTAAGGCGGTCTTGACCATCTACCGGTTCATCATTCACGTCTGTGGCCGCCAGAGCTTGATTTGTCATGCTCTCCTCCTACGCCGCTATGTGGCTGTTTGTATCGGCGACTCGACTCAAAAAGCCAGTCATCAGTCCCTGAATATCAAGAATGAGGGACACGGAACCATCACCAAGAATGGTGGCACCCGAGACGCCATTCACACGGGTATAGTTAGACTCAAGGCTCTTAATCACAACCTGCTGCTGGCCAAGCATTTCATCGAGCAACAAACCAACGCGGTTGCCACTCGCTTCAACCAGACACAATAGTTGCTTGTCCAGTGCGCCAGATTCTCCGAGTCCAAACTCTTCTTTAAGGCGCAATATCGGAATGTTCTCATCTCGTAATCGATAGAGTTCAACGCCACCTGTCGCGACTTTTACGCGTTCAGATTCAATCTGAATTGATTCAATAATTGAGATCAGCGGCACCACAAAGACTTGATCAGCAAGCTTCACAAGTTGCCCATCGAGAATGGCTAAGGTCAGCGGCAAACTAATGCGGAATACACTGCCCACATCAATTTCTGAATCGACCTCAATATGCCCACCTAAATCTTCGATGTTACGCTTCACCACATCCATCCCGACGCCTCGGCCTGATACATCAGACACAACATCTGCCGTTGAAAATCCTGGCGCGAAGATCAAGTTGTACACTTGGTGATTGGTTAAGTCGTCCAATGAGGTATCTTGATGGATAAGCCCTTTTTCGATGGCTTTTTTCCACACTCTTTCTTTGTTTAGTCCAGCACCGTCATCGCGCACTTCAATGACAATAGAGCCACCTTGGTGATAGGCATAAAGCGACACGCGACCCGTTTCTGATTTCCCTTTATCAGCACGCACGTCCGGGAGTTCAAGACCGTGGTCAACCGCATTACGGACCAAATGCACCAGCGGATCGGTGATCCTTTCGAGTACGGTTTTATCCAGTTCGGTTTGTTCGCCTTCAATGACAAGTTCCACCGTTTTTCCAAGTTGAGCCGACAAATCGCGGATCAGGCGCGGGAAACGGTTGAATGCAAAGCTGATCGGCAGCATACGAATATTGAGTACGCTTTCTTGCAACTCTTTGGTGTTTTGCAATAGCTGATCAAGCCCCGCTTGCAGACGCTCAATCTTGCTCTCTGAAAAGTTCTGGCTGAGTTCCGTCAACATAGATTGCGTGATGACCAATTCACCCACGAGGTTGATCAAGTTATCGACTTTGTCGATCTCAACCCGAATCGAAGACACCGCATCAGATTTAGTCGCGGCTTGTTTGGCAGCTGGCTTGGCTGCAGTTGCAGGTTTTGGCGCAACAGGCTCCGCTTCGGCAGAAGACGCAGTAACATCCAGCGCTTCATCGGGCTCTTTTTGAGTGCGCGAAATGGCTAAATCACATTCGTCTTCGACCCATTCAAAAATCTCTTCAACCAGCGCGATATCAATATGACCTTCCACGGTAATGCGCCAACTGAGGTAGCACATTTCTGGTTCCATCTCACTGAGCGTAGGAAGTGCATCGGTTAAACACTCAACGTTACAATGAACGCCGAGTTCAAAAAGCTCACGAAGAATTCGTACCGGATCGTTGCCAGAAAAGAACATGTCTTTATGAGGCGTAAACAGAACAATCCAGTCCCCGTCACCCTCTAATTCTCTGGCTGTAGAAGGCTCTGGCTCATCCGCAACAACAGGTGATGCCTTATCTGCACGACCAGAATCGAGTAGTTTGTTCAGCTCGTCGGTGAGCGCATCTCTTAACACATGATCGAAATCTGAATTCGTTTCATATGCAATCAACATGCTGTTGATACAGTCGCCGCCTTTCAGGAAGAGATCGATGGTGCTTGAGTCTAGACGACGCTTACCTTCCCTCGCCTCATCGAGTAATGTCTCCATGACATGAGTAAACTGGCTAATCTCATTGAGATTAAAGGTCGCTCCACCACCTTTGATTGAGTGAGCCGCCCGAAAAATGGTATTAATAACATCAAGATCGATGTCGCCATCGGGATCGAGTGACAGCAATTCTCGCTCAAGGATTTCAAGGTTCTCACGACACTCCTCGTAGAAAATCCGGCGCAGTTGGTCCATGTCCAAAGCCATAGTGATCTCCTTGCTTGAACACTTAGATAACGCGTTGCAACGTTTTCAGAAGGGTATCGGGGTTAAACGGTTTAACAATCCAACCTGTTGCACCAGCAGACTTGCCCATGCTCTTTTTCTCTGCAGACGTTTCAGTCGTCAGCATCAAAATGGGTGTGAATTTATATTGCGGTACTGCACGAACTTGACGAACAAATTCAAGACCGTCCATGTTCGGCATATTTACGTCTGAAATAATGACGTCATATTGGCCCGATTTGGCTTTTGAAAGTGCTTCAGCGCCATCGTTTGCAGTTTCCACTTGGTATCCTGCTTCTTTAAGCGTGTGGCTTACCATTTGACGAATTGAAACAGAATCGTCTGCAGCTAGTATCTTTCGCATACTGTCACCCTGATTGAACTACGTGAAAAACTATTCAGCAAAATCGACCAAGCCTAAAGGCTCAACCAATCCCAATGTCTTCGCTGCTCCAATTAACTCGTCCGATGCACCTTCCCACTTCCATGTAATGGACTGGTTGTGGCACAAGATTTTGGCTGTTAAGAGGAGCTGCAGCCCCGGAGCATCAACGCGTGAGACCTCGCTACCATCGATTAGCAAGTTTTCAGACTGCTCCAATTCGACTTGCAGGCGGTCTTTAAGACCCATAACCTGCGTAATGTCTAATTGTTCTCCCAATGAGAATCCCATCGCAGAATTCCTTCTCATTCCTGTTGACTTACGTCGGAAATATTTATGTCTCTGTAAGTGTAGCAATAATGGGAAGAATGGAAGTTTTTTAGTCAATTGGATTTAAAGTAAGACAAATAGTAGGGATTTATTGAGGATTTTGGCGACCAGAGATTTTGTATAGCAATGAAATAAAAGCTAATCGTTTAGTTTGGAAGCAAAAATAGACATGTCACTATTATTTTATCACCCACAAAACGATGAAAGCAGGTCAAAGAAAAATCACAGTGGTCGGATTAGCGACAAATCAAGCAAAAAAGCAGCAGTCAGACGATTTTAGGCGAAATTATTTTGACAAGAACGCGCCTCTCCTATTTAATAGCGCTCGTTGCCTCGATAGCTCAGTCGGTAGAGCAGGGGATTGAAAATCCCCGTGTCGGTGGTTCGATTCCGCCTCGAGGCACCATATTGCAAGAATGGTTATTGATTCAGCTTCGGCTAAATTGGTTACTAGCAATTCCCCCTTAGTTCAGTTGGTAGAACGGCGGACTGTTAATCCG
>NZ_AJYD02000011.1:12783-189310 GCF_000286835.2 Enterovibrio norvegicus FF-33
CTTTTAGTAATCGCTACTAGCGGTTACGAGGAAATGGTCTTCACGAAGAAGCAACGTTTCCAAAGTTTGTGTGCCGGCTTAGCTCAGTTGGTAGAGCAACTGACTTGTAATCAGTAGGTCACCAGTTCGACTCCGGTAGCCGGCACCATCTTTACGAAAGCCTCGTCATTGACGAGGCTTTTTCGTATCTGGATTTTGAATATCTTCGCTTACCAAACCCTAGGACTTTCCTTTCCTAGGGTCTGTTATTCGTAGTTTAAAGCCTCAATCAAACAAACTATTAAACCAACCCACCGGGTCCGGTTTATCACAACGCTTGCGCCAGTATCCTTTCGGATCCCACATTGGTAATTTCTGTTTGCTAAAGCAATTCGTCACGTATTGTCCCTCCTGTACTTGATACGGCACGCTAGTGACTTCTGAAGGCCAATTCAAAATGAGCTTTTTTGGCTGTCTCGCCGTGATGTAATCGGTGTAAACACGCAATGCACCCGAAGAGCCGGTGAGTTTCGTCGGCTTATTGTCATCTCTCCCCAACCATACCGTCACCACTTCGCGCCCATCAATACCGACGTACCAGCTGTCTCGGTTTTTATCTGTGGTCCCCGTTTTCCCTGCCAATGACGCCCAAGCAAGAGACGTATTGAGATATCGTGCCGTACCTTCTTTGACAACATGCTTCATGGCGTACATGGTCAGCCAACTGGCTTGCTCAGGTAGCGTTTGGCTTGATTTAGGCCAATTGCGATAAAGCACTTGGCCTTCTAGGGTCACGACAGCTCTTAGTGCCGTCAGTTCTGCCTTGCGTCCACCACTGCCTAGCGTTTGGAACATTTGCGTGACTTCCATCGGCGTTAAGGTAAATGCACCTAGCAGTAATGAAGGTACGCGGGTTATCTGATCTGGGTTCACGCCCAAATCATCAAAGGTGGACACGACCTTATCTAGCCCTAACGCCAAGCCAAGATTAACGGTAGGTATGTTATAAGAGTGCGCTAATGCTTGAAGTAAAGGCACTTGACCACGGTATTTTCTGTCGTAATTACGCGGACGCCATTCGCTGCCTTGATCGCCTTTGAGCACCAAAGGCTTGTCATCAAGTGGTGTCGCAAGGTTATATTTATCAGGCTGGGACAATGCGGCTAAGTAAACCGCTGGTTTGGACAACGAACCAATCTGGCGACTGCCATTCAGTGCACGGTTGAAACCCGCATAGCCGGGACGACTGCCGCCCACCATGGCGCGGATTTCACCGCTCTGGCGATCAGCAATGACAACGGCGGCTTCCAATTCCTCTCCAGCCACCTTCTTCAGCGCCTTAACCTTGTTAACCACGGTCTTTTCAATCAATGACTGTGACAGTGGATCTAAGGTACTGAATACACGGAGGCCACTTTCAGGGTTGAAGTCACTCCCGACTCGCTCACGAATTTCGCGCGTCAGCTGCTCAAAGTAAGCGGGCTGCCTGCTATTAAGGCTTGGCGATTTCTGCACATCGAGTTTACGCGCAGCGGCTTGCGCATACTGGTTGGCAGTCAGCACACCATTTTCCATCATCATTCGTAAGATGAGATCTCGACGCTCTTGCGCACGTTCAGGGTGGCGCCAAGGGTTATAGTAAGACGGTCCTTTTACCGTGCCCACCAGCATCGCCAATTGATCAATACGTAGCTCTTCGATCGGACGACCGAAATAGAGCCTTGCCCCTAACGGGAAACCATGTACCGACTGCCCACGCGCTTGACCTAAATAGACTTCATTGAGATAGGCTTCCAGAATACGGTCTTTGCTATATCGATAATCGAGAATAATCGCAATGTACGCTTCCTGCACTTTGCGCCACAGGGTGCGGTCACGGGTGAGAAACAGGTTTTTAGCCAACTGCTGCGTCAAGGTTGAACCACCTTGCACGGTACGTCCTGCTTTCAAGTTTACGACCATGGCGCGAGCGATGGCTAATGGCGACACGCCGTCATGGTGGTAGAAATCACGGTCTTCGGTTGTGAGCAAAGCATCAACCAAAAATTCAGGGAAACGCTCACGAGGCATGAAGATACGTTGCTCGTCAGTGTTGGACTCCATCATGCCGAGCAGTTTAGGCTCAATGCGCAAATAGCCGCGTTGTTTGCCGCTATCGAGTTGCTTAATAGAGGTAACACCTTGCGCGTCAAACGTTAGCATCACATGCTGTGCACTCTCAGGCCCATCTTCAAACTCGAAAGGACGACGAATAATTTCGACGCGGTTTTTAGATGCGGAGTATTCCCCCGCGCGAGTCGGTGAACGCACTTTATTGTAATTGAGCAGGTCTAATTCACGCTTTAAGGTGGTGATATCCACCGAATCGCCAGGCGCTAGATGTAATATTCGTCCATAAACCACCGCAGGCAGTTGCCAGATCTGTCCGTCAAAGCGGTCGCGAATTTTCCCATCAAGGTAAATACCCAGAATGGCGAGGGCTGCGATACCCACCAGCCCTAACTTAAAGCCCAGAGACAGCAGTTTCTTGCCCCAGCCTTTTGACGGTGGCGTTTTTTTCTTCTTGGCCGCGGGCGTAGAAGATTTACGCGTGCGGCTCGTGGTTTTCTTGGGAGTCTGTTTAGTCATGAATGTGGGGTTCAGGCGTCCGGTTTAAAATGGCGTTTGGTTAATGTCGTCGGCTGATGATTCGCAGGATCGTCCGGCCACACATGTTTCGGGTATCTACCCTTCATTTCTTTTTGCACGTCACGGTATGTGCCTTGCCAAAAGCCCGCGAGATCTTGCGTGATCTGCAAAGGGCGTTGCGCGGGACTCAGTAATTCCACCAGCAAAGTCACCTTGCCATCAGCAATCGCTGGAGACTGCGCCTGCCCATACATTTCCTGCATACGTACCGCGAGCGTTGGTTTTTGATCGAGTTGATAACGAATAGCGTGTCGAAACCCCGTTGGCACTTGATACGTTTCTGGCAACAATCGGTTCAGCTCTTTGGTCGTCGCCCAACCAAACCACGCTTCCAGCGCACTAAAGATATCGACTTTTTTCAGATCCTTCATTGAGCGCACGCCCGTCATAAAAGGCGCTAGCCACTCATCCAACGAAGAAAGCATACTTTCCTCATCGAGTGAAGGCAGTGTGATCGGCAGTTGCCATGCCTGCGCACAACGTGCACGTACCAACAGGCTTTCAGTTTTCTTCGGCAAATCCAAACACGCTAAGCCTTTTCGTTTGATGGCATGCAGTAATGCTTGCGTCATCATCTCATCGTTTCGCTGAGTGATGGGTTTGCGTGACAGGATAATCTCGCCACAGCACATTTGCATTTCCGCGACCAATGCGCCTTTTTTATCATCCCAGTCTACCCACTCTCGCTGAGAAAACAGTGAAGGCTGCAGGGTTTGTAGCGTTGAAAAGTCAGCTCTGCATGCAGTGAAAATACGGCTATCGCCTTGCGACACACTCATAAGATCAACGGCGATCAAAGCTTCTTCGCCTGAGAGCGGATGATCGGCATCGATCTGCGCACCATGGCCGTTACTTAATAAGAAGCGACCATTGTTGCCTCGAGATTTAGCGATACGGTCAGGCCACGCCGACGCTGCCAGCACAGGCAAGATATGTGGGTTAATGTCTGAAGACAATATTGCCCCCAAACGGCCCGCAAGCTGAGAAGCCCGTTGTCGATGCGGTCCTTTCTGCGCAGCAATCATGGAAAGTTGCAGTCTTAAATCAGGTTCTGTCTTTCCACGAAGTGGCTCTTCTGCCCAAGCAGCTAGCCAACATGCCGTTGAGATAGCGTCATCCCCCAACATGTTGGCGGTATAGAGCATGGCCCCGAGTCGTGCGTCCGTGCCAAACGCCACCACCTTCTTGCCTTTGGCGGTCAATGCACTATTTGTATCAAGTACGCCCAATTGCTGAAGTAGCTTAACGGCTTGCTGCCAATGTGCCGTGGGCGGAAGGTCAAGCCATTGCAAATCTTGCGCACCACAGCCCCACAGCACAACCTCCAACACCAGTTGCATCAGATCGCTGGTGACAATTTCAGGATCAGGCACGGCTCGCATACGCTGGAAAGTATCTTCACTATATAGACGAAGGCAAATCCCCTCGGATAATCGCCCTGCTCGCCCCATTCGCTGAATGGCGGATGAGCGAGAAATCTGAACCGTTTCCAGCTTGGTGATCCCAGATTTACGATTAAACCGCGCAACGCGCTCTAGGCCTGAATCCACCACTAGGCGAATACCTTCAATGGTCAAACTGGTTTCGGCAATATTGGTCGCCAGTACCACTTTACGTTTGCCATTGGGCGCTGGCGCAATCGCGTCTTGCTGTTCGTTGGCGGAAAGCTGCCCATATAAAGGACAAATCATCACATGACTTGGGACGATTTCAGCCAGCGCACTGGCAGTACGTTTGATTTCTGCCACACCCGGCAAGAAGACCAGTGCCGAACCTTCCTCTTTATTAATGAGTTTGGCTATTGCACTGGCAACGGCACTTTCATAACCATACTGCCGAGCAATTGTGAAATAGCGGGCCTCGACAGGAAAACTTCGACCTTCAGAAGACACAACGGCAGCATCAGGTAACAACCCACTTAACGCGTCGCTATCGAGCGTGGCAGACATCACCAGTAAGGTCAGGTCATCGCGCAGCCCCGCTTGAACATCCAGTGAGAGTGCTAGCGCCAAATCAGCGTGTAAGCTTCGCTCATGGAATTCATCAAAAATCACCAAGCTGACACCCTCAAGCTCAGGGTCAGATTGGATCATTTTTGTCAGCACCCCTTCGGTGACAATTTCAATGCGAGTTTTGTCACTTACACGGGTTTCACCGCGAACGCGCAAGCCAACGGTTTCGCCGACTCGCTCTCCGCGTTGCGATGCGAGAAAGCGAGCAATATTACGCGCGGCAAGACGACGGGGTTCAAGCAGGATAATTTTTCCGTCGAAAACCTCTCGCTCTAGCAGTACCAGCGGCAAGCGTGTTGACTTACCCGCACCTGGTGGTGCTTGTAAAATCACATGTGAACAAGTGTGCAATGCAGATATCACGTCATCAAGGACGCTATCGATGGGGAGCTGTGACAAATCAAAAGCCTTTGTGTCAGAATTACCTGCAGAGTATACCCGAGTCACTTCAAGATGCAGGGTTCCGATACCACCAAAACGAAGACACTGTATTCACTGCCCCAATCGCAGGGCACTGTCAGGATTACAATGCGTATTTCATTCGCACAGCAAGGACGTCCATGAAATTTGAACCCGCTTTAAAATCAGCAACCCTACTTCGCCGCTACAAACGCTTTCTGGCTGACGTGCAATTGCCCGATGGCAGTGAACGTACTATTCATTGTGCTAATACTGGGGCAATGACAGGCTGTGCGACTCCGGGCGACAAAGTGTGGTATTCCACATCAGATAACGTGAAGCGCAAATACCCAAACAGTTGGGAGCTGACTGAAACAAAAGCGGGCCATATGATTTGCGTCAACACTGCGCAGGCAAACCGTTTGGTTGTTGAGGCAATAAAAGAAGGGGCAATAAAAGAACTTGAAGGTTACCCCACCCTTCGAACTGAAGTGGCTTACGGAGAAGAAAAAAGCCGAATCGATGTCTTGTTGCAATCCCCGACGCGAGAAGACTGCTTTATAGAAGTGAAAAGTGTCACATTACTCGAAGACAATGATCAGGGCTATTTTCCCGATACAGTCACAACGCGAGGCCAAAAACACCTCAGAGAATTAGCAACCTTGGCGCAACAAGGAAAACGTGCCGTTCTCCTCTTCGCAGTGCTTCACTCTGGCATTGACAAGGTTTCACCAGCAAAACATATAGATGCGGTCTATAATCAGTTACTTATAGAAGCTGAGTCGCTTGGTGTGGAAATTCTGTGTTATCAAGCCTCACTCTCATCAGAGATGATGAGCATAAATAATAGGGTCCTGTTTTCCCAGTTTCGAGAAAAAATGTAGACATCTTCACACTGGGATTACATGAGGCGAAAACAAAGATTGCCTCACTATAGGGTTTCTGATATAGATACCGCCCTCTTTTGACCAAGCAGGTCAGGGTGTATTTAGGAGAACGCTTACATGCCAGAAAGCAAAGTTAAAAGATCGCTAGGCATCCTGGCTACGGCTGGGTTAGAACCTTACCAAGAGAAGGCTGGCGAGGAATACATGAATGATCTACAAGTAGATCATTTCCGTAAAATCCTCCAAGCGTGGCGCAACCAGCTCAGAGAAGAAGTTGACCGTACTGTGCACCATATGCAAGACGAAGCAGCAAACTTCCCTGATCCAGTAGACCGTGCTGCACAAGAAGAAGAATTCAGCCTTGAACTACGCAACCGTGACCGTGAGCGTAAGCTGATCAAGAAAATTGACAAAACATTGCAACGTCTGGAAGACGACGATTTCGGCTTCTGCGATTCATGTGGTGTAGAGATTGGCGTTCGCCGCCTTGAAGCTCGCCCGACCGCAGATATGTGCATCGATTGCAAAACTTTGGCAGAGATCAAAGAGAAGCAAATGGCAGGCTAAGCCTACCGCTTCATCGAGATTAATGGCAAAAAGGGAGCGGATGCTCCCTTTTTCCTTTTTACGGTAGGGTAAATCACCATGCAGTACGTCGGGCGCTTTGCCCCTTCTCCTTCAGGTCCTCTCCATTTTGGATCACTGGTCGCTGCTCTCGGCAGTTACTTGCAAGCACGTGCCAATCAAGGGCATTGGCTAGTACGTATAGAAGACATTGATCCACCTCGTGAAGTAAAAGGCTCCGCCGACGCGATTTTACACACGCTAGATGCCTACGGTTTGCATTGGGACGACACCGTGTTGTATCAACACACACGCTATGACGCCTATCAATCTCAAATCGAGACGTGGCTGAATGATGAAAACGCCTATTTCTGCCAATGTACACGTAGACAAATCAAGGATTCAGGTGGAATTTACCTCGGTACGTGTCGCCATAGAACCTTAAATAGCGAACATTCCGCCGTACGTATTTGTATCGATAATCCCGTTGCTGAATTCATCGACATCAAACATGGCACCATACAAATGGATAGCACCATGGCGACAGAAGATTTTATAATCAAACGTCGTGATGGTTTATTCGCTTATAATCTTGCTGTTGTCTTGGACGATATTTATCAAGGTGTGACCGAAGTTGTCAGAGGCGCCGATCTGATCGAGCCGACTGGCAGACAAGTTTCTCTTTATCAGAAACTCGACGCATCCCCTGTCAGTTATTTGCATTTGCCACTTGCACTCAACGCTGACGGGAATAAGCTTTCTAAACAAAACCACGCACCCGCAATCGACAATGCAAATCCAGGCCCAGCCTTGGAAGCGGCAATGGCCTTTTTAGGTCATCACGTTCCCGTCGACTTACACGGTGCGAATAGGGAAGAATTGTTACTTTGGGGCATCGAAAATTGGCAGATCCGTAAATTGCCAATTGCCACGGAAGTGATTACAGCTTTCTAAAATGCGAGGGCGTGATATATGATATGCCGTCGTTTTTATAGACCGACCTGTCAAATACGAGGTGAGTTATCTTTAATCGAGTTACCAGCTTTTGCCGTAAGGTATTGAATCGCGATAACAAAACACGCGAGGTTACTGACCTAAAGCTTGAAGTTATTCCTCGCCAAGAGCACGGTATATCAAGAAAAGGTATCAGCGAAAATGCGCTGAAAGTGCTTTACCGCCTGAATAAAGCGGGTTTTGAGGCATATCTTGTTGGCGGCGGCGTGCGTGATTTAATGCTAAATACGCAACCAAAAGACTTCGATATCGCAACCAATGCGACCCCGGAAGAGGTACGTAAGCTTTTCCGTAACTGCCGTTTAGTCGGCCGTCGCTTCCGCCTTGCTCATATCCTTTTTGGACGAGATGTCATTGAAGTGGCAACGTTCCGTGGACACCACGGCAGCGAAAAGGGCGAGAAAGGTGAAAAAAGTGAAAAGGGCGAGAAGAATGCCAGTCAATCAAATGATGGCATGCTACTTCGTGACAACGTCTATGGCTCTATTGATGAAGATGCCGAACGCCGCGACTTCACCGTTAATGCCCTGTATTACAACATCGACGATTTCTCGATACGCGATTATGCTGGCGGTGTTGAAGACCTTAACAACCGCGTGATACGCCTTATTGGCGATCCAGAAACACGCTATCGTGAAGATCCGGTTCGCATGCTTCGCGCCGTGCGCTTTGCTGCCAAGCTAGACATGACCGTGAATGAAGCCACTGCTGCTCCAATTCCAGCGCTGGCTCATTTGTTGCGGGATATTCCCGCTGCGCGTCTGTTTGAAGAAAGCTTGAAACTGCTTCAGTCTGGTTACGGTTCACAGACCTACAAACTGTTGCGTGATTTCAATCTATTTACGCCGCTGTTTCCTATCTTGAGTGAACACTTCACCGAAGATCGCAACAGCAAGTGCGAGCAAATGATAGAGCTTGTGCTGAAATCAACAGATGAACGTGTTGCTAGCGAACAACGTATCAATCCGGCCTTTATGTTTGCCGCGATGCTATGGTACCCGCTAGAAACTCGCGCGGAAGAAATTGCCTTCGAAAGCGGTCTAAGTTACTACGATGCCTTTATGGTCGCGGCAAACGACATACTGGACGAGCAAGTTAAAAGCATTGCTATTCCACGTCGATTTACCGCCATGATCCGAGACATCTGGCAACTTCAGCTTCGCCTGAGCCGTCGTTCTGGCACTCGCGCATACAAGCTACTGGAACAAAACAAGTTCCGCGCTGCGTTTGATTTCCTTGAGATGCGTGGTGAAATCGAAGGCGGTCAGTTGCAAGAACTGGCGCAGTGGTGGGATGACTTCCAAAAAGCTGACCGTGATGGACGTAACGACATGGTGCAAGTGCTGAACAAAGCCAGCTCGGCCAAGAAAGTACGCCGTCGTCGTAAAGCTAAGCCGCGTCGCCGGAAGCCGACCCAAGAATCATGATCCGAGCTTACATAGCGATAGGCAGCAATCTGGGTAATCCGGTAGAAAAAGCGCAGTGTGCTATTGAAGCACTGTCGCAGCTACCGGACAGCCAACTGACTGCTTGTTCATCGCTCTATAGTAGTAAGCCGATGGGTCCCTCAGACCAACCTGACTACGTGAATGCAGTGGTTTCTATTGACACCAAACTGCTTCCGTTGGATCTTCTTGATCACACACAACGTATTGAGTTGGCGTTTGGTCGAGAGCGCAAAGATGAGCGCTGGGGACCACGAACACTAGATTTGGATATTCTCCTTTATGGTGATGTCCAACTAGAGAGTGAACGGTTAACCGTTCCACACTACGGGATGAAAGTACGGGAATTCGTGCTTTTCCCTCTCGCCGAAATAGCCCCTGACTTGCACCTGCCCGATGGCAGTGCTGTCGCCGATTTAGTCGCCGTCACGGATAAGAACGGTCTGACTGCTATCGCGTAAGCACAAAAGCCTCAGCATCAACACCATAGCAAGCAGGGTTTGGGAGACGATATGAAAAAAATTACGATAAATACCTTAATGGCATGGAAGCAAGAGGGACGTAAATTTGCCTCGGCAACGGCTTATGATGCTAGCTTTGCTCAACTTTTTGAAGCACAAGAAATGCCCGTCCTGCTTGTTGGCGATTCACTCGGTATGGTATTGCAGGGTAAAAGTGACACCCTGACCGTATCCGTTGATGAAATTGCCTACCACACGCGCAGCGTTCGTGCAGGAAGCCCAAATTGCCTCCTAATGGCTGACATGCCTTTCATGTCTTTTGCCACGCCAGAGCAAGCCTGCGCTAATGCCGCCGAATTAATAAAGGCTGGCGCCAATATGGTGAAACTGGAAGGCGGTGCTTGGCTTGCCGAGACCGTAACCATGTTGACTCAGCGTGCCGTACCTGTGTGTGCTCACCTTGGTCTAACACCTCAATCTGTCAATGTTTTTGGTGGTTTCAGAGTGCAAGGTCGTGACGAAGTCAAAGCCGAGCAAATGGTACAAGATGCTTTGGCATTAGAAAAAGCAGGTGCACAAGTTATTTTGCTGGAATGCGTACCTAAAGCCTTAGCCGCACGTATCACTGACGCCGTGCGCGTCCCTGTGATTGGCATTGGTGCGGGCAACGCGACCGATGGTCAAATTCTGGTGATGCACGACATGTTTGGCATTTCAGCCAACTACATTCCGCGCTTTTCAAAAAACTACCTCGCGAGCACAGGCGACATGCGTCAAGCCGTTTCGCGATATATCGAAGAAGTTGCAACTGGCGAGTTTCCTGGCCCAGAGCAGACGTTTAATTAAGGAATGCTGAATTTATGCAAGTGATCGCTGACATTGCCCCACTACGAGATCAGATCCTTCAATGGCGTCGTGACGGGCAGCGAATTGCATTCGTCCCTACCATGGGGCATCTTCACGATGGCCACCTAACTTTGGTTCGACGAGCGCGTGAAAACGCCGATATTGTGGTAGTCAGCATTTTCGTCAACCCTATGCAATTCGACAAAGCAGACGATTTAGCGGCCTACCCTCGTACCTTAGATGAAGATGTTGCCAAGCTAAACAGCGAAGGGGTAGAAGTGGTGTTTACACCATCCCCAGAGATGATGTACCCCAATGGCATGGAACAACACTCATTTGTTGATGTACCTGGCCTTTCGAGCAT
Source organism: Enterovibrio norvegicus FF-33 (assembly GCF_000286835.2). GTDB lineage: Bacteria > Pseudomonadota > Gammaproteobacteria > Enterobacterales > Vibrionaceae > Enterovibrio > Enterovibrio norvegicus_A. The sequence goes on from NZ_AJYD02000011.1 coordinate 23,443, forward strand.
TCTTGAAGGATCATCACGACCAGGACACTTCAAAGGTGTCGCGACGGTCGTCAGCAAACTATTTAACATGGTTCAGCCTGATGTTGCCTGCTTTGGTGAGAAAGACTACCAACAACTTGCCGTGATCAACAAAATGGTCAACGACCTGTGTATGCCGGTTGAGATTGTTCCCGTGCCCACGGTACGTGAAATGGATGGTCTGGCAATGAGTAGTCGAAACACTCGCTTGACGGTTGACGAGCGTCAACGTGCGCCCGTACTCGCCAAAACACTTCGTTGGATGAGCAGCCAAATGCGCGGTGGTCGCACCGATTACAGTGAATTGATCCTTGATGGCAACGACCAACTTCGAGCCGCAGGCTTGGAGCCCGATGACATTTTCATTCGTGATGCTCATACTCTGTTGCCTATCGTGGAGCAGTCTTCCAAAGCGGTTATCCTTGCGTCGTGCATGCTTGGACAAGTGCGTCTCATCGACAACCTGAGTGTGGACTTAGCGCCGCCCATCAGCGATGACAGCGAAGAGTGATGCAAAGCGCAACACCGAATAAACACGAGATAAACAAAAACCGCCGAAAGGCGGTTTTTGCTTTTTCGCATCAAACGCACCCGTTGATGCAAACTCATGTTGTGATTTCGGGTGACTAGCTTCTTAAACCAATACCTCGACTAATGAGATACCACGCGATGGTATACAGCACAGCAATCGCCCCAATGAGCACGGAAAATGAGGTATAGATACTCACATCTGACACGCCCAAGAAGCCATAACGGAAAGCATTCACCATGTAAACAATAGGATTTAGCTTAGACACGCCCTGCCAGAATTCAGGTAATAAGGACAGCGAATAGAATACACCGCCAAGGTAGGTCAACGGTGTCAGGATAAACGTTGGAATGATACTGATGTCATCGAACGTTTTCGCATACACCGCGTTAATCAAACCGCCGAGAGAAAACAAGATCGACGTGAGCAACACAGTCGCGACAATCACGCCAAGATGAGCGATGTTCAGATCGACAAAAAACATCGATACAACCGACACGATAAGCCCAACGGCCAAACCACGGCTCACTCCGCCGCCCACATAGCCCGCGATAATGATGTAATTCGGCACAGGCGCGACCATTAGCTCTTCAATGTTGCGCTGCATTTTGGTGCTAAAGAATGACGAGGCGACATTCGAATATGAATTGGTGATCACCGACATCATGATCAAACCCGGCACGATATACGCCATATAACTAAAACCGCCCATCTCACCGATGCGGCTACCGATAAGGTTACCGAAGATGACGAAATACAAGGTCATGGTAATGGCGGGGGGTACCAAGGTTTGCACCCAAATGCGGCTGTATCGCGTAATTTCTTTGATCAGCAAGCTTTTAAAAGCGACCCAATAGGCTTTGTTCATGCAGAAGTCCCCTCGCTGTTGCGCACTAAATTCACGAAGAGTTCTTCCAATCGGTTCGCTTTGTTTCGCATAGATTGCACTTGGATACCTTGTTCTGACAACTGTGCAAACACCGTATTCAACCCCGTGTTTTTATGGATTTCCACTTCCAACGTGTGATCATCAACTTGCTGCCACTTTACGTTTTCTAACTTCGTCACCTTACTGTCTGGCGCAAGGTCTAACACGAAGGTTTCCACATCCAGTTTTTTCAGCAGCGCCTTCATCGACGTATCTTCCACCAACTCTCCACGGTTAATAATGCCGATGTTTCGACACAGCATTTCCGCCTCTTCGAGGTAATGGGTGGTCAAGATAATGGTGATACCTTGCTCGTTGATTTCCTTCAAAAACGTCCACATTGATCGACGTAATTCGATATCAACGCCCGCTGTGGGTTCATCAAGGATGAGAAGCTTAGGCTCATGCATCAATGCACGCGCAATCATCAACCTACGTTTCATGCCACCAGATAACGTTCGAGAAGGTTCATCACGCTTCTCCCACAAATCCAGCAGTGTTAGGTACTTCTTCGAACGCACTTTAGCTTCTGCACGATCAACGCCGTAGTATCCCGCTTGGTTGAGAAGAATTTGTTCAACTTTTTCGTATTGGTTGAAATTAAACTCTTGCGGCACCAAGCCAAGCTGCCTTTTGGCATCAACAAGATGAGTATCAATGTCGTAACCAAAAATTTTCACTTTGCCGGACGTCTTATTCACCAAAGAGCTAATAATGCCAATGGTGGTGGACTTTCCTGCGCCGTTAGGGCCCAGCAGGGCATAAAAATCACCCTGTTGTACCGATAACGACACGCCTTTAAGTGCATGAACGTCCTTGCCATACACTTTGATCAGGTTATCTATCTCGATTGCTTTCATAAATAGTTTTAATTCTTTTAAGGCATGACTTCCGTTAACCGCTTTGCGGCATGCAATGCGTCGTGACGAGAGTCGAACGTGTGCGCATCATTGACCCAATCACCCACATGAAGGCGTTCCAATTGCTCTCTTGTTTGCTGATGAGGACATAAAAGGAAAACGGTGCAGTTCACTTCACGGGCATCTTTGATGGCATTTTCAAGCGCAAGACCAACGGTCATGTCGATCAGAGGCACATCGCTCAAATCCAAAATCATGACACGATATTCACCAATTCGGGCATGTTGCCGCGAAATAGCTTTTGATACGCTGAAGATCATTGGGCCGGACAGATAGAAAAACAACACCTTTCCATCAGAACTGTCTAATAGCGCCCGTTCATCTTCACTCAGGGGCACATCATCATCATCGGCATCACTGATGGCTTTCACTTGCTTGGCCTGCTCGCGACTCAAACGCTCAATAATCACGATGTTGGAGATAAAAACCCCAAGCCCCACCGCCACAATCAAATCCACAAACACAGTTAATGCCATCACTCCATACATGATGGCAGTTTGATGCAAACTGACCTTGTGCGCTCGTTGCAAAAAACTCCAATCAAGTATGTTGATACCGACATACAAAGCAATACCCGCCAACACAGCCATTGGAATCGGTTCGGTTAAAAAGCCGGCCACCAATACCACCGCTGCAAGGATCAAGGCGCGAACGATTCCCGAAAGCGGTGAACGCGCCCCCACCTGCACATTCACCACAGTTCCCATGGTGGCACCTGCGCCAGGCAATGCACCAAACAGACCCGAAATCATGTTTGCAATGCCTTGACCACGAAGCTCTTTATCTGAATTGTGCTCTTCACGAGTCAATGAATCCGCGATAACCGCAGTCAGCAAGGTATCAATACAACCGAGCGTGCCTAGAACCAGCGCGTCAATCACCATGGTTGTGAGCATTTCTGGCGTAAAGGTGGGCATGACCATTGAAGGTAGACCTGTAGGAATTTCACCGATACGGCGAATACTGTCGAGGTCGAACAACATGAGTGAAAGCAAGGTCACGAGTACCAACGCCACTAATTGAGCAGGCACGTAGCGGCGGTATTTTTTAGGAAAGAGGAAAAGAATGGCAAGGGTCGAAAGCCCAAGAAACAGCTCTTTAAAACTAAGATTAGCGACGGTATCAGGAAAGGCCTGAAGTGTCCCTATCACCCCTCCTGCCGGCGCTGCGTGCCCCATGAGCGGGCTGATTTGCAGCAAAATTAGAATGACACCGATACCCGACATAAAACCGGATATGACGCTATAGGGCATTAACGTGATGTACTTGCCCAGCTTGAGGGTGCCGAGAAGCACCTGAAATGCACCTGCCATCATGACCACAGTAAAGGTCATGGCCAACCCTGTTTCCGGATAACGCGCCATCATCGACGTCAATACTGCCGTCATGATCACAGTCATCGGCCCTGTAGGCTCTGAGATCAGACTTGATGAACCACCAAACAGAGCGGCAAATAATCCAACGAGAATTGCGCCCCATAAGCCCGCTTCAGCGCCAGCTCCCGACGCAACACCAAATGCGAGTGCGAGAGGTAAAGAAATAATCGCGGTCGTTACACCACCAAAAATGTCACCTTTTAGGCTCCATTGTTTGAATCGGTCAAAATTCACAACTTGCTCCCTTTTATTACTTCCTTTTCGGCAAGCCACCGAATTGCGCCGTTAGTATACCGATGAAACACAATTTGAGGGATCTGTTATACCAATGCTAATGCTGGTAAGAGGAGCTAATATGTTGAGAAGGAAGTGTTAAATTGTATCTAATTATGATCTTGAGTGGTGTATAGTATCTCGCAGCGCAAGTTTTGAGGGGAGTCTTCATGGCACAAATTAAGCAGCTTTTTGCGAACAATGTGAAATGGTCAAAAACCATCAAGAAAGACAGTCCGGCTTACTTTGCCGAGCTTGCTCAATCACAACATCCAGAATATTTATGGATTGGTTGTGCGGACAGCCGTGTTCCCGCAGAGCGGCTGACGGGCTTAGATTCTGGTGAGCTTTTCGTTCACCGTAACGTCGCCAACCAAGTCATTCACACTGATTTGAATTGCCTGTCCGTCGTGCAATATGCCGTGGATGTTCTCCAAGTCAAACACATCATTATCTGTGGTCATTACCGTTGTGGTGGTGTTCATGCCGCAATCGAAAACCTTGAACTTGGCCTAATTAACAACTGGCTCCTTCATATTCGTGACATTTACCGCAAGCACAAAAGCTACTTAAGCTCCCTCAGCCTTGAAGAGCAAGGCAACAGGCTGTGCGAAATAAATGTAGCGGAACAGGTATACAACCTTGGCAACTCCACCATTCTTCGATCAGCATGGGAACGAGGCCAGGACGTCAAGATACACGGCTGGTTCTATGATATCAGCGATGGCGTGTTAAAAGACTTGGGTATGAATGCCAACAGCCTTAAAACGTTAGAAGCGGTATATGAAGATGCAATGGCTGAATTGATCCCCGACAAATAGCCGAAGTAACGAAATATAAAATGAACACAAAAAAGCGACCAACGTGGTCGCTTTTTTCATGCCATCAATCTTCCAATGGAACGACTTTGCCAATGTATGGCAGATGACGATATTTCTGAGCGTAATCGATACCTACACCCACAACAAATTCATCTGGGATTTTAAAGCCATACCAATCAACATGAACATCCACTTCGCGACGCTCAGGTTTATCTAGCAAGGTACAGATGCGAATAGATTTAGGCTCACGAATAGACAAGATTTCACACACTTTGCTCAGCGTATTCCCTGTATCGATGATGTCCTCGACCAAAAGCACGTCTTTGCCTTTAATGTCATCATCCAAATCTTTCAGAATACGCACATCGCGAGTACTTTCCATCGCGTTGCCATAGCTAGAGGCTGTCATAAAATCAACGGTATGTGGCAATTCTATGGCGCGAGCAAGATCTGCCATAAAAACAAATGAGCCACGCAATAGGCCCACCATCACTAAATCTTCAGAGCCTTTATAGTGTTCTGTAATTTCAGCGCCTAGCACTTTCACGCGCTGTTGGACTTCCTGCTCTGAAATCATCACTTCTACGGTATGTTTCATTATAAACCTCGACGGTTTTCCGCCTGACTACCTGTGTAAATGAGGTTGAGTATTCTATCACTGTGCAAACTCGACGCCTACTCTCGATACACGTCAAAATTTCGACGCTTTATATGGACAGTTCGTTGTTCTGCAACTTGTTGCTGTTGTACACTTTGCAAGCAGTTGTTAAATATCACATTAAACCTATATAAATATTGCAAATTGCAAAAATTATTAGCGAGTTAAAGTTGGCAGGAACCAGGATGGCTACTTCAAGTGGACGTACAAGAACCCGATTGTCGCCGGAGCAGAGAAAAGAACAACTGCTCGGATATGCGCTTGAGGTGTTTTCAAAGCGCGGCATCGGACGCGCAGGGCATGCAGACATCGCCGATATGGCAAATGTCTCTGTGGCTACCGTATTTAACTATTTTTCAACCCGTGAAGAGTTGGTTGATGTTGTACTCAACCAAGCGGAAAAAGAGTTTCAACAACTCATTTCCCACAATATTAAACTTGGCAACGGCGATGCACATGCATCCCTATCTCACGTCGCATCAGCATTAATCAATGCGGCATTAGATGATAAAGAGTGGCTCAAAGTCTGGTTTGAATGGAGCACCTCCATTCGTGAGGATATTTGGCCAAACTTTGTCAATGGCAAGAACGTCGTACTGGAGCAATACGCAAGTTTGTTTGAGCAAGGCATTGCATCAAAAACACTGCCTGCTAATCGAGAGCCCATGGAAATGGCTCGGATGTTCGATGGCGTATGTTACATACTTTATTTGCAAGCCCATCAGCAACCTGACAAGGACGCATTAACCCGTCAGGCTGAAGGCTACATAGACATGCTTTGCAGTAAATAAGCGAAATATTGAGTACTAAGCAGTAAACCAATGTGCTTAATTAAAAAAACCGGCTATTCGCCGGTTTTCTTTTGTCTGCACATTATATACCGCGAACATTTACTGCGAAGCAAACAGGACAGGCGGGTGTGGACGGATATTGAGATTGACGGTATCGCCCATTTCCAGTAACTGGTTTGAATACACCATCAATGTCTGGTCATTCACTTTCACCAGATAGCGACAACTGTCTCCCATAAACTGGGCATCTATCACGACCCCTTCACCCGATGCATCGGATGAAATGGTCAGGTTTTGTGGACGAATGAGCCATTCGAGCATGGTTTCATTTTCAGCGTGCTCAATCGGCCACTCACCAAATGGAGTACTCATCGAGTTGTCACCATTCAGTGATACGGGTACATACGAACCGTGACCGAGAAAATCAGCCACAAAGCGACTGCTTGGCTGGTAATACAAGGTGGTGGCATTGCCATATTGCTCAATCACACCATGATTCATCACTGCCAGCTTATCGGCGAAAGCAAACGCCTCTTCTCGACTGTGTGTCACAAAGATCGCCGTCACGCCCTGCTCTTTGAAGATTTTACGGATTTCCTTTATCAAGCTATGACGCACTTGCGTGTCAATATTTGAAAACGGTTCATCTAGCAATAAGAGATCAGGTTTACACGCCAGTGCACGAGCAATCGCAACGCGTTGCTGCTGACCGCCAGACAATTGGTGTGGATAGCGACTTTCCAATCCCTCCAGCTTCACCAACACCAGCATTTCTTGCACCCGTGCCATCACATCAGCTTTCTTCCAGCCGGAGAGGCCAAAAGAAACATTTTCAGCCACGGTCAAGTGAGGGAACAAGGCATAATCTTGAAAAATCATGCCGATGTTACGCTGCTCAGGCGGAACATTGAGGTGATCGTCCATGATCGGGCGGCCATTGATGGTCATCTTTCCGCTATCTAATGGCAACAGACCTGCAATCGCTTTCAACAATGTCGTCTTGCCGCAACCGCTGGCACCCAACAAACAGACAATCTCGCCTTTTTCAACGCTAAACGACAAGTCGCTTAACACGGCCTGACCATTGTAACGACAGATTAAATTGCTAACAGTTAGCGCATCACTCATGAGTGGCTTTGCTCCAAAGAACGGTTAATCATGATCAGGGGGACCAGCCCCACCAGTACCAGAAGCACCGCGGGCAACGCTGCATATTCAAGATGCTCATCCGAGGCATAGTTGAACACGAAAGTCGCCAGCGTTTCGAAGTTGAACGGGCGCAGTAACAGCGCAGCATTCAGCTCTTTCATCGACTCGATGAACACCAATAACATCGCAATCAAACACCCTCGACGAACAAGCGGTAAATGCACACGCTGGATCATCCCACGCACGTTGCAGCCCATGGTTCGCGCCGCCATATCTAACGAGGGCGATACTTTCGCTAAACTTGATTCCACACTGCCAATCGCCACGGCACTGAATCGCACCACAAACGCCATTAACAACGCAAACATGGTGCCAGAGAAGAGCAGCCCTGGCCTGCCCCAGTCCATCGCTTTGGCAATGTCATTAATAAGATGATCGGCGCTGGTCAAAAAGATAAGTACACCAATGGCCAATACTGTTCCTGGCACGGCATAACCCAGTGATGCCATACGCATCGGAATGCTACTGACCGCATTGCCAGCAAGGCGGCGATAAAAATTAACGACAAGCGCGATAACCAATGCCGCAACTGCTGCAATAGTAGACACGTATAAGCTGTTTACGCTGTATTGCGCGAAATCTTGTATCGAGCTACTCGCATGGTAATCCCACGCGTAAATGACAAGTTGAGCCAAAGGGGCAACAAAAGCGATCACAAACAATCCCCAGCACCATATCGTCGCGAGGAATTTGTACTTCCCTTGTAATGGCGTTTTGGCGATCTTGTCTGGCGACACATTCTGGCTAAACAGTTTTTGCTTGCGGCGACTGTAACGCTCGGCACTTATCAGCAAGAAAATCACCACCAACATAATGGCCGATATTTTTGCTGCCGCATTAAGGTTGGAGTAACCCAGCCACGTATCGTATACCGCGGTCGTTAGTGTACTCACGGCAAAATAGCTGACGGTACCAAAGTCTCCAAGCGCTTCCATCGCTACTAAAGAAGCACCCACCGCAATGGCTGGACGCGCAAGTGGTAGAGAAATACGGAAAAAGCTTTGCAGCGGCGAGCATCCCATTAAACGAGCAGACTGGGTGAGCGTCAGGCTTTGCTCCATAAACGCAGCGCGAGCGAGCAAATAGATATATGGGTGCAGAACCAGTGACAGTACAAAACACGCACCTGGCAAGGTTCTTAAATCAGGAAACCAATATTGCGCGGCAGATGTCCACCCAGTTATGTCTCTAAGAAACATCTGAATGGGGCCAGCAAAATCAAACCAATCGGTATAGATATAACCCACGATATAGCCTGGCATCGCGAGTGGCAGTACAAGTGCCCACTGAAGCCAGCGGTCACCGGGTATCGAATAGTTGGCCATTAACCACGCTGAAGGGATCCCCATGAGCAGTGACAAACACACGGTGCCAACAACCAAAAGGGCAGTATTGAGGGTATAGGTTCCCATTACCGTCGACATCAGGTGACCAAACACTTGGTCGGATTCACCTATCGCGGTATAGAAGATCGCTAAAATCGGCAAAACCAGCAGTAAGGATAATACCCAGCTGCTGGTTTTCAAAAATCGGTTCTGTTCTAACATTGCCTACTACAAATTGGCGTCAGAGTGCTGCAAGGGGGAACAGTGCTCCCCCTTAACCGCTTAGATCGAAGCGATTACAAATCAAACTTCGTTTCATCAAGAAGCTTCATCGCCTTCTCATGATTCTCTGCAACGGTTTCCAGAGGCAGTTTGTCTGCACGGTAATCGCCCCATGATGCCACCAGCTCAGAGCTTGCTGCGCCCGGCTTAACTGGATCTTCATAGTTCAGTTCCGCGTACATTTTCTGTGCCACGTCTGACGTCAAAAACTCCATCAGTTTTTGCGCATTATCTTTATTAGGTGCGAATTTCGCCATGGCCATGCCACTCACGTTAACGTGAGCGCCTTGCGCATTTTGACCTGGGTAGTTCAGATAAACTGCTTCAGCCCATGCGTGCTGTTTTTCATCAGCCAGCATTTTGCCGAGGTAGTAACTGTTGCCCAGAGAAATGTCACACAGACCTTCGGAAATGGCTTTAACTTGCGCTCGGTCGTTGCCCTGTGGCTTACGTGCCAAGTTAGCTTTTACGCCTTCGAGCCATGCCTTTGCTTCTGCTTCGCCGTGATTTGCTATCACAGATGAAACAAGGGACACATTGTATGGGTGTTTACCTGAGCGAGTACAGATTTTTCCTTTCCATTCAGGCTTAGCGAGATCCATGTAGTCAAAATCGTCGCCTAATTTACCAACACGGTCGCGTGAAGAGTAAACACTGCGAGAGCGCAACGTCAGTGCAAACCAACGATCATCGCTATCACGAAACTGTGAAGGAACGTTTTCATCAATCACAGTGCTATCAACAGATTGGATCAAATCCTTATTGACCAATTCTTTCAAGCGAGCAATATCCACCGTCAGCAATACGTCGGCTGGGCTGTATTCGCCTTCCTGTTGAAGCTTTTCAGCCAAACCTTCTTTTGCAAACTTAACGTTTACTTTAATACCGGTTTCTTTGGTGAACGCGTCTAGCATTGGCTCTATCAAAAATGGCTGGCGGTAAGAATAGACATTCACTTCTTCCGCAGCGTTTGCCGCGCCCGCGCCTAAAACTCCTAGCATCAGTGCCGATGCTGACAGCAAATTTTTCATTCCTTGGCCTTCCTAAACTGTAATGAGAACGTTTATCAATGCGATTAGTATACACATCCTTATTTACGGTGCAACAAAATGTGCATGAACGAAAAGCAAAAAAAGCCCCGCATTTTGCAATGCAGGGCTAGCTATTGAGTTAAAGCGAACTCGTTTAGCGCTAAATATTATCTCACGCTGACGAACTCAGGGTAAGCATCCACACCACAATCGTGGAAATCCATGCCTTCAAGCTCTTCTTCCTCAGTGACACGAATACCCATGGTGGCTTTCAGTACAGCCCAGACCAAGAGGCTTGCACCAAATACCCAAGCGAAGATAACTGCCGCACCGAACAACTGTGCACCAAACGATGCATCTGCATTGCTGAATGGCACGACCATCAGACCGAACAAACCACACGTACCGTGCACTGAGATTGCACCCACTGGATCATCAATTTTCACTTTATCTAGGCCAACGATACTGATAACAACCAATGCACCTGCTAAGCCACCGATAACCAAGGCCGCAACTGGCGATGGTGACAATGGGTCAGCAGTGATGGCGACTAAGCCCGCCAAGGCGCCATTCAGAACCATGGTCAAGTCAGCTTTGCCCCACGTTGCTTTACAGACACCCAGCGCAACCAAAGCACCTGTCGCTGCCGCAGCATTGGTGTTCAAGAAAATTTGACCCACCGCTGTTGCGTTTTCAAAATCTGAAATCATCAGCTGTGAGCCGCCGTTAAAGCCGAACCAACCGAACCACAGGATAAAGGTACCCAAGGTTGCCAATGGCAGGTTTGAGCCTTGAATTGGATAGATTTGACCGTTCTTACCGTATTTACCTTTACGAGCACCTAGCAGCAACACACCCGCCAATGCGGCAGAAGCACCTGCCATGTGAACGATGCCTGAGCCAGCGAAATCGCTAAAGCCTGCTTCTGACAAGAAGCCACCGCCCCATGTCCAGTAACCTTCCATTGGGTAAATAAAGGCAGTCAGAATCACAGAGAAAACCAAGAAAGCCCACAGTTTCATGCGCTCAGCAACCGCGCCAGAAACCACAGACATTGCCGTTGCAACGAAGACAACTTGGAAGAAGAAGTCAGAAGCCAGAGAGTGATCCGCGCCTTCGCTTTGTACGCCAATCAACATGCCTAATGACGGCAACCAGCCACCTTCAGAGTTATCGACATACATGATGTTGTAGCCCACCAAAAGGTAAGTGGTACAGGCAATCGCATACAAACACACGTTTTTAGTTAATATTTCAGTGGTATTTTTTGAACGCACCAAGCCCGCTTCTAACATGGCAAAGCCTGCGGCCATCCACATCACCAGCGCACCAGAAATCAAGAAGAAAAAGGTATCGAGTGCGTAACGCAACTCTGTCACAGTGGTTGATAATTCCATTTTCAGTACTCCCTTAAACCTTAAATTGCTTCCGCATCCATCTCGCCAGTACGAATACGTACCGCTTGCTGGAGGTCATAAACAAAAATCTTTCCATCACCAATCTTGCCGGTCTGCGCCGCCTTGCTGATCGCTTCGATAATTTCGTCCACGTTTTCACTGTGCGCTGCAATTTCCAGCTTCACTTTTGGCAGAAAATCGACCTGATATTCTGCGCCGCGATACAGCTCTGTGTGACCTTTTTGACGACCAAAGCCTTTCACTTCAGATACCGTCATTCCATCCACGCCGACTTCGGCGAGTGCTTCACGCACGTCATCGAGCTTAAATGGCTTGATAATCGCATTGATAAGTTTCATTCCCGTCTCCTTGAAGAACCGTATTTAAGATGTTCTGTACAAATACATAACAAATCACGTGCCAGTTTTTATTATCGTTAAAATACAACAGCTTAACCAGACATCAGGTTGATCGGCAATTCATTGCGCACTAACTTGGTGCAGAGGGTTCACTAATTTCATGCAGAGAATGGCGTGCGGGGAATAGATGCACCAATACGTGGCGAATGGAAAAGCAGACAAGGATTAGAAAGGAAGTTGGGCATACAGCAGCAGCGCGCTGTATCACCCTTAAATCATAGTGTTAGCGACCGTATCGACGAATAAAGTCTTGCCATGCCTCTAGCACTAAAAGGAGATCTTCTGGTCCGCAAACAGACACGCTTTCTTCTTCATAGGTATGAAAATCATGCTCTGGCATTTCTTCATCGTGGTTTTCCAGCATTGCATTGGCTTGCACCACGGCTTCTTCTTGTGTCAACTGCAACAAAAATACCTTACCCGGGCGATCCCACTCGCCACCATGATTTATGACACGGTTAAGGTTTTCCAAAACCCTATCAATTTCAGCGTGATCTGTTGCCAGTTCATCAATGAGCCAACGTCCTAGCGCTTCATGTCCCATAGAGAGAGTGACATGAAAGCTGTCGTCTAAAGTATTGCGTCGAAATTCGTAATCCACGTGCTATCCTCGATATCACAACCTTTGCCAGCCGCAGGAATGCAAGGCACGCTGGCAAGTTAGAAAAGTTTGCTCATTTTCAGGATCTCGTCACGCAATGCAACTCAATACCATGATCGCGCGTCAAATCGTCGAACGCGCAATGAAAATCATCGGTCACTCCGTCAATGTCATGAATGAGCAGGGTCTTATTATAGGCTCCGGTGATCCTCATCGCCTGCATCAAAAGCACGAAGGCGCATTATTGACACTGGCAGAGAATCGCGTGGTCGAAATTGATGAAGCAACATCAAATTCTCTCAAAGGTGTTCGCCCAGGAATTAACTTACCTGTCATGTTCAATGGCAATGCCATCGGGGTAGTTGGCATATCCGGCCCCCCAGAGACAGTGCGAAGTTATGGCGAACTGGTCAAGATGACCGCTGAACTGATTGTCGAGCAAGCCGCACTGATTTCACAAATGCAATGGGACAAACGCCATCGCGAAGAATTGGTTTTGCAGCTTATTCGAGAATCTGAACTCAATGAGCGCCAGTTACTCTCCATTGCCCAGCGCTTAGATCTGGATTTAGAGCAACCTAGGGTTGCTGCCGTGGTAAGGCTTATCCCCAACAAAACCAATGCTCTCTCTTTAGAGCATCTTCAATCTATGGTCCATATGCTCGAAAATCCGGAACGGGATAACCTAGTGGGTATCACGTCTGTATCTCGTAACGAGATCGTCGTCCTCAAGCCTATATTGACGGACAATGGAGAGTGGTCCCGCCAATCTGAACAGAAAAAAGTACGCGCCTTACTCAAACGAGTCAGTTCTCAACAGGCTTTTCGCGTTCAGATAGCTTACGGCGGCTACTTCCCTTCTTTTCATGGGCTTGCACGTTCTTTTCAGACAGCGAGTGCAACGTTAGCGGCAAGTAGACAGCATGAAAGCGTGCTTTATTACGAAGATCATACTCTGCCAGTCTTACTCAGCGCGATGCCGGAGGACGATTGGCGCACGCGTCACCTCAACGAGCCCATGACATTGCTGGTCAATAAAGACGGTCGAGGCACGCTAATTAAGACCCTGACGTCATTTTTTGAACAAAATTGTGATTTAGTTCAAACGAGCGAAAACCTTCATATTCACCGCAATACTTTGCGCTATCGCCTACAACGCATATCCGAAATAACGTCCTTAGATATCAATAAATTAGAAGATAAAACACACCTCTATTTATCCTTCTTGAAATGGCAGCAAAAAACTTAAATGTGTGCAAACGCACAAATTTCTACGCTTTTTACCCGCTAACATCTGGTCTTTTGCCTAAAGATTGATACTGACAGTCAACGTACAGTGTCGACAGTTTTTCGTTTCAGCCGAGAAGTATGAGATGACCGAAGTATCTACCTTGGGCGCCCTCGCTGCCCTGATTGTTTCTATTACCCTGATCTTAAGAAAAGTTCCGCCAGCTTATGGCATGATCATTGGTGCACTCGTCGGCGGTATTGTCGGTGGTGTGTCTTTAACAGACACCGTGACCCTGATGATTGGCGGCGCACAAAGTATCGTAACAGCGGTACTTCGCATTCTTGCAGCGGGTATTCTCGCTGGCGTGCTGATTGAGTCTGGCGCAGCAACTACCATCGCTGAAACCATCGTCAAAAAAGTCGGTGAAACACGTGCTCTGCTTGCATTGGCTGTAGCGACCATGATTTTGACCGCTGTTGGCGTATTTGTTGATGTCGCCGTTATTACGGTCGCGCCCATCGCGCTGGCGATTGCACGCCGTGCCGACCTTTCCAAAATGGCTATTTTGCTCGCAATGGTCGGAGGCGGTAAGGCAGGCAACGTGATGTCACCAAACCCGAATGCCATTGCGGCGGCTGATGCATTCAATGTTCCCCTGACATCCGTGATGGCTGCAGGTGTCATCCCAGGCCTTTGCGGGATGATCGTGGCTTACTTCATCGCATTAAAACTGAAAAACCGTGGCAGCAAAGTAGAAGCCCATGAAGTGGTAACTGTCGACCTGAGTCGCCTACCGTCTTTTGCCACCGCCATGGTCGCGCCGCTAGTCGCGATTTCTTTGCTGGCACTTCGCCCCATAGCAGGCATTAACATCGACCCGCTCATTGCTTTGCCACTGGGTGGGTTGTTGGGTGCGCTGGCCATGCGCCGAGCACGTGACACTAATCACTTTGCGGTATCGGGTTTGAATCGCATGGCACCTGTTGCTGTCATGCTCTTAGGTACAGGCACCTTAGCTGGCATTATCGCAAACTCAGGCTTAAAGAATGGCCTAATTGATCTACTTACCACCTCAGGTCTACCGTCTTACCTGCTTGCACCTTTCTCAGGTGCGCTCATGTCCTTGGCCACTGCATCGACAACTGCTGGTACCGCAGTAGCGAGCAGTGTCTTTGCCAACACTATCCTTGAGTTAGGTGTACCCGCATTGGCAGGCGCTGCAATGATCCATGCTGGTGCAACGGTATTTGACCACATGCCACACGGTAGCTTCTTCCATGCCACGGGTGGTGCGGTTCATATGGATATGAAAGAACGTTTGAAATTAATCCCTTACGAGTCCGCTGTCGGTTTTGTGATTGCACTGGTCTCTACATTAATCTTTGGCGTGTTTGGCCTGTTTGTATAAGGATACCTGCTAATGAAAATTGTTATTGCCCCTGATTCTTATAAAGAAAGTCTCTCCGCGATGGATGTCGCGACTGCTATTGAGTGCGGCTTCCGACGCGTGATGGAAGATGTAGAGATCGTTAAGCTACCGATGGCAGACGGCGGTGAAGGCACGGTTCAATCTTTGGTTGATGCAACGGGTGGACACATCGTCGATGTGACCGTCACAGGCCCTTTAGGTCTTTCTGTTGAGGGCTTCTTTGGTCTACTCGGCGCGGGTGATACCGCGGTGATCGAAATGGCCGCGGCTTCCGGCCTACACTTAGTTCCCTCTGCTCAGCGTAATCCGCTCCAAACCACCAGCTATGGTACGGGCGAGCTAATCAAAGCCGCACTGGACCATGGTGCAAAACACTTGATCGTTGGCATTGGCGGCAGCGCCACTAATGATGGTGGTGCAGGGATGGCACAAGCATTGGGTGTAAAACTGCTAGACAAAGATGGTCATGCCATCGGTTATGGCGGTGGCGCACTGGCCAATCTACATACCATCGACATGACAGAAATAGACCCACGTCTTGCCAACGTAAAGCTGGAAGTAGCCTGTGACGTTGATAACCCACTGTGTGGTGAAAAAGGTGCATCTGCGGTGTTTGGCCCTCAAAAAGGCGCAACACCGGAGATGGTAAGCACCTTGGACAGCAACCTCGCACACTACGCAGAGATCATGAAAACTCAGCTCAACAGCGATGTGAAAAACCGTGCTGGCGCAGGTGCTGCAGGTGGCATGGGCGCAGCATTGCTGGGGATCTTCAACGCCGATCTTCGACCGGGTATTAATATCGTCATGGATGCCGTGGATTTGTCAGCACACGTTAAAGATGCCGATCTCGTGATCACTGGCGAAGGTCGTATCGACAGCCAGACTATTCACGGTAAAACACCGATTGGCGTCGCGCGTTGCGCCAAACAGTTTGGGATACCTGTTATCGGTATTGCAGGCAGCATTACCCAAGACAGCGTGGTGGTTTACGATCATGGCATAGATGCACTATTCAGTGTGGTCTCAGGCGCATGCACGTTGGAAGAAGCACTGGCTAACGCAAAAGAAAATGTCGAACTGACGGCAGAGAACGTGGCGAGAATGATAAAAATAAGGTGCTAGGAAGAACAAGTCCTAGTCCCTAGGAAAAGCTTTAGAGCAATGAGAAACCTAAACATTGCCTCAAAGCCCTAGGTCCGGTTTTCCTTCGATACAAAAAAGCCTCCAAATCTGGAGGCTTTCTCTTATCTAGCATCTCGTTTCTCGAGACTCACCACTGATGCTTATACCGCGGTTTGGATAATGACTTCATCCGCTTTTTTGGTGTACTCATCCATACGGTGGAAGTTCAGATAACGATAAGTATCTGCTGCCGTCGCATCGATTTGCTTCGCGTACTCTAGGTACTCTTCAACCGTTGGAATACGGCCAATAATCGCACCAACCGATGCCAACTCTGCAGAAGACAGATAAACATTCGCACCTGTACCCAAACGGTTCGGGAAGTTACGGGTAGAGGTAGAAATCACGGTCGCTTTATCAGCGACACGCGCTTGGTTACCCATACACAGTGAACACCCTGGCGTTTCGATACGCACACCAGCACGGCCGAAGATACCGTAGTAACCTTCTTCCGTTAGCTGATCACGGTCCATCTTCGTCGGTGGCGCAACCCATAAACGGGTCGACAAGGTGCCACCAAACTTCTCAAGCAATTTACCTGCCGCACGGAAGTGACCAATGTTGGTCATGCAGCTACCAATGAAGACTTCGTCAACTTTGTCGCCAGCAACATCAGACAGCAAACGCGCGTCATCAGGGTCGTTAGGTGCACACAGAATTGGCTCTTTAATATCAGCCAGATCGATTTCGATCACTTCTGCATATTCTGCGTCTTTGTCCGCTTCCATCAGTTCTGGATTCGCCAACCATGATTCCATTGCTGTGATACGACGCTCGATGGTACGGCGATCGCCATACCCTTCGCTGATCATCCACTTCAACATCACGATGTTTGACTGAAGGTACTCTGACACAGATTCTTGCGACAGTTTCACCGTACAGCCAGCAGCAGAACGCTCTGCAGAGGCATCTGAAAGTTCAAACGCTTGCTCAACCGTGAGATGTTCAACACCTTCGATTTCAAGAATTCGACCAGAGAATGCGTTGATCTTGCCTGCTTTCTCTACGTTCAACAGACCTTGCTTGATCGCAAAGTAAGGGATCGCATGGACCAGATCACGCAGTGTGATACCCGGTTGTAGTTCGCCTTTGAAACGCACCAAAATTGATTCTGGCATATCCAATGGCATAACACCTGTCGCAGCAGCAAACGCAACCAGACCTGATCCTGCAGGGAACGAGATGCCCAGCGGGAAACGGGTGTGTGAGTCACCCCCCGTACCGACGGTATCAGGCAGCAGCATACGGTTTAGCCATGAGTGGATAACACCATCACCCGGGCGCAGTGCTACACCACCACGGTTCTGAATGAAATCAGGCAGTGTGTGGTGAGTCACGACGTCAACAGGTTTCGGGTACGCTGAGGTGTGGCAGAAAGACTGCATCGTTAGGTCAGCAGAGAAGCCAAGACACGCCAAATCTTTCAACTCATCACGAGTCATAGGACCGGTGGTGTCTTGAGAACCTACTGTGGTCATTTTTGGCTCACAGTAAGTTCCAGGGCGAATACCCTGAACGCCACACGCTTTACCTACCATCTTCTGACCAAGGGTGAAGCCCTTATCAGATTCAACAGCAGGTAATGGACGGCGGAACACCTCAGAAGGTGAAAGACTCATTGCTTCACGAGCGCGATCAGTCAGACCACGGCCAATGATCAACGGAATACGGCCACCCGCGCGCACTTCATCGTACAGCACGTCAGTTTTCAATGAGAAGGTAGACAACACGTTGTCAGTGCCGTGGCTACATACTTCGCCTTTGAATGGATAGACGTCAATCACGTCACCCATGTTCAGCTTAGCAACGTCTAGCTCGATAGGCAGTGCGCCTGCATCTTCCATAGTGTTAAAGAAGATAGGTGCGATTTTACCGCCCAGACAAAAACCACCCGCACGCTTATTAGGCACGTTTGGAATGTCATCGCCCATAAACCAAAGCACAGAGTTAGTCGCAGATTTACGTGAAGAGCCCGTACCAACAACGTCACCAACGTAAACCAGTTGATGACCTTTTTCTTTCAAAGCATCAATTTGTTTGATTGGACCAACAACGCCAGCTTGATCAGGTTCGATACCGTCACGGGCGTTTTTCAGCATTGCCAGAGCATGCAATGGAATATCAGGACGTGACCAGGCATCAGGGGCTGGAGACAGGTCATCGGTGTTCGTTTCACCGGTCACCTTAAATACAGTCAGTGTGACTTTTTCAGGAACGTTTGGCTTAGACAGGAACCACTCCGCATCCGCCCAAGCTTGCATGACTTGTTTCGCGTACGCATTACCTGCTTTGGCTTTTTCTTCGATGTCATAGAAAGAATCAAATACTAGCAAGGTGTGTGACAGTGCTTTAGCAGCAATTGGCGCCAATGCCTCATCTTCTAGCATGTCAATCAGGGGCTCAATATTGTAGCCACCTTGCATGGTACCAAGCAGCTCAACCGCTTTTTCTTTGCTAACTAATGGTGAGCTTGCTTCGCCTTTTGATACAGCTGCCAAAAAGCCCGCTTTTACATATGCGGCTTCATCAACACCCGGTGGAATACGGTTTTCAAGCAGGTCAATAAGAATAGCTTCTTCGCCCGCAGGTGGGTTCTTGAGCAATGCAATTAGGCTTGCGGTTTGATCCGCATCAAGTGGTTTAGGGACAATACCCTGAGCAGCACGTTCTTCGACGTGTTTACGGTAGGCTTCAAGCACGACGTTTTCCTCATATTGCGGTCTGACCATCGCGGCCAGACATCCTTGGAATTAAGCTCGGCTTGCAGGCACCTTAACGAAACGTAGGGTAACTATCTTTCTATAGTGCCTTGCATGACGAAGCTGGTATGTTATCACTTTTTAACCAAATTTTAAATTCCAGCCATGGAATGAAACATTTGGTTTGATGATGAGAAAGTGGCTCTCACCTTCCTCGCAGTCCTTTAAAAATCAGACCCGACTATAAAATAGAACGAATCGAGATCATTTTCTGTACGACCATAGGCGACAATGATTGGGCCCAATGGCGAATCAACTCCCGCAAATATACTGCCTGCGGCATAAAACGGTACTTCTTTTAGCGAAAAATCTGGGTTGTTCCACACTCCGCCATACTCAATAGATGTCCCTAAATAAACAGGAGATTTAAACAAACCGAAGTCGTTATCCAGCAGACGATATCGATAAACAACTGCACCAAAAGCGATATTGTTTGCCCACAACGAGTCTCGCGGTATACCTGACAGGTTAAGGAACCCCCCTAATTCATGAGGTTCAATGGCAACGCTTCCGACTCGCGCATTAATGGTGCCGTACTTGGCTTTACCATAAACGGTATGTTTACCGATGTTCTTTGCGTAAATGCCCTCGATATTGAGCACACTGGCTTCGGCAATCGATCGCCCTTCGCTGCTGTCTAATTGATCTCTTGCGTAGCCCAACGACATATTAAGATAGCCGCCACGGTTCGGAAAAACACGATTATCCAACGCGTCTAACGTCACACTGATATAAGGCATTGCGCGCTGATATTTGAGTTCAGATAACCCACCCGCCAACTCTTCTTCACCATCGATATACCGGTAACCCAGCATAAACTCACCCCAAAGCTGAGGTTGCCAACCGATGCCAACATCTGCGATGACCTCACTGTAACGAGCATCCAAGGTGAATGTATCTTCGCCCAAATTGGGTTCATCAGAGCGGTAATACGCATCTCGCTCCCGCACTTCCAATCCACCAAGCACTTGCGCAAAGTAAAGCTGATCGGCAGAAAATGGGAGATACAACTCTGCCTGTGCGCGCTTGTCCGTGCCCAGCTCAAAGAGCGTTCTTAACTCTGCACCATAATCAGTAAGCCCTGTGCTGTTGATACTGACACCGGCAGAGAAATTGGTATCCGATTCAAAGTTGTCTTCTAATGCAAAACGGAAGTCGACAAAGTTAGGCCCCCAGCTTTTCTCTTTAACATCAACAACGAGAACATTTTCTTCACCTTGGCGCTCAAGGTGATAACGCACGGTTTCAAACCGATCTAAGGCGTAGAGATTTTGAACCGATTTCTCAAGTTCATTCGAGTCCACTCGCCCCGTTTCAAGGGATAATCTGGCTTTGAGGACGTCATCTGAAAAGCTGGTATCGTTATTGATGATAATGTTATCAACTGACAAAATATTGCCGTAAACCATCAATCTGCGGCGACGTTGTTTTTTCTCGATGTAAGTCTGATATTGCCCAGAGGTTAAGCCCAACTCTTTGAGCACGTCTTTGTGTTCAAACGCCACCAAATAGCCTTTCTCGTAAGCCTCGGGCATACGATCGAACTCGGTGGTTTCCATGTCTCCGACTTGTGGCGTCAGCAAGATATCGTCGTCGCTCATATTGGCTATCTGCTGATCGGTGCTATTTCGCACCATATAGTTAACCAGCTGATTCATGACCGAAAGGTAAGAACCGAGTTCAGCCGCAGGGCTGTAATCCGTACTGATATCCACCGCGATAACTATGTCTGCGCCCAGCGCTTTAGCGACATCAACCGGCATGTTGTTTACCGAGCCGCCGTCGACAAGGTAGCGCCCTTCAAGCTCAACAGGCGGCAATGCACCAGGCACGGCCATACTGGCCAGCATCGCCTCGGTTAACTGGCCGTCACCAATCACAACCGGAACTAATCTCTCGATATCCGTCGCAACCGCACGGTAAGGCACCACCATTTGATCGAAGGACTCAAAGGAAGGAAGATTACCCGTAGACTCACGCAGAATACGGATCATATTTTGGCCTTGGACAATCCCTTGGGGGGTTTTCAAGCTTTTGAAGTCAAAACCGAAATTCGTTGATAAGTTATAGCGATCTTCATGCTCTTTATCACGCGTGCGTCGATCTCCTCGATAGACGCGATCTTGATACCCGGCGTTCCAATCAATGGATTCCATCAGCACCGAGATTTCGTCAGCCGTCATACCAATGGCATACAGCCCACCAACATACGCCCCCATACTGGTCCCAGCGATATAGTCCACCGGGATCCGCATTTCTTCGAGAGCTTTAAGCACACCAACATGCGCAGCCCCTTTCGCGCCACCGCCGCCCAAGACTAACCCTACGGTAGGACGAGATATTTTCTCTTGTGAAAATGCGAATGATGCAAACAGCATGGCGACTGCAAGCACTAGGGTGGCGATGAATCTTCCTTTTAAAAGCCTAATCAACATGTTGTGCTGCCTTGCAATGTTAATATTTCTTTGCGCGTAATTAACACCGATGAACCATCGATACTACGGAGAAAACATGAATTCTGAGTATTTGGCGGTCTGTGAGATTAAGTAATACTGTTTGCGTGATTTTTTATTTTCAATCACTTAGCGTATTCACCTCGATAGCACACAGACTCTGGATGAATGGAACACAATATCATCTCACCTATGTATCAGGGAAATGTCTTACTGATGTTAATTAGCAAATGAGGAAGTGACAGAATAACGTGAACAACAATACCCTTTATATCCGTCATAAAAAAACGCCACAAATGTGGCGTTTTATCAACGAGAGATGAATATTTCTTTTTTAGACGCGAAAACCACTAACCACGTTATCTAACTGACGGCTCTTGTCTGCCAGTTCCGCGCATGTCTGCTCAACGCTCCCCAGATTCTGGTAAACACGCTGACCATTTTCGACAATACCGTGAATATTTCGGCTGATGTCTTCTGAAACTGCCTTTTGTTGCGATGACGCAGTAGCAACTTGTGCATTTTGATCGTTGATGGTGATGATCATCGAGGACACGGCATCAAGGTATTCAGACGTTTGTTGAATATGCGACACGGTGTCATTGCTTGCTTCGCTGCTTTCATTCATGGATGAAACCGCATTTCGGGTGCCTGTTTCCAGACGTTCGATCATGTTGCGGATCTCTTCTGTGCTTTGTTGCGTTTTATTTGCCAAGTTACGCACTTCATCCGCAACTACCGCAAACCCTCGACCTTGCTCGCCCGCACGTGCCGCTTCAATTGCCGCATTCAATGCGAGTAAGTTGGTTTGCTCTGCGATGCCACGAATCACATCAACGATTGACGCAATGCTATCTACATCGTGATTCAACGACGTGATCATAGTCTGTGACTGTTCAATACGGCTGCGTAACGAAGACATTGCCGCTACAGTGCCAGCAACACTGCTCTGCGCTGCACCAATCTCCTGCGTGGCCGTGCCTGTTGCATCTGCGGCATCCGACGCATTCTGGCTGATTTGCATGCTGCTTGCGCTCATCTCCTGCACCGCGGCGGCAATCATGTCACTCTCGCGATGCTGATTTTCCGTTTCCGTCACACTGCTGCGAATGGCGATTTCAATCTGTTCAGTGTGCTCACGAACATGATTAGATGCATCAACGACCTCTTTAATACTCGCCTGTATCTTAGCGACGAAGCGATTGAATGACTCGCCTAGCTGACCAATTTCATCCGTTGAACGCACCGTCAGACGCTGCGTGAGATCACCATCACCTGACGCAATATTTTCAAGAGCATCACCCATCTCTTTCACGGGTTTAAGTAGCATGTTCGACAGTAAAACACCGCCAAGCACCGCGAGAATTAGCGCGCCAATGGTGCCGCCGATAATCAAACGCTCGGCTTGAATGGTAGACGCATCGATATCTGCAGAAATTTGGGCTGATACCTGACTAATGGCTTTAGATAGAATTTTAATATCGCCGCGCAACTGAGCAAATGTATCTTCTATGCCTTCATAACTATTGGCATATTGGCGGCTCGCCGAATCAGGCGTTCGGATCAATCTTTCGAGCTCTGAAATCCATGAGTCTGTATTATTGATCAAACGATTCAGTGTCGCTTGATGGCTCACATCAATCACACCCGCATCGATAACACGCTGTACAACTTTCAAACGAGGAATGGTATTCGGTGCGTTGTCGTTAAACTCAAACGTCTGCTTCTCGACCATTTCTTGCGTCACGCCTTTCGCCAACAAACCTTCAACACTCCCTAGCACTTGATAGAGATCGCGATAAGCATCATCAATACTTTCAACCGTCGGATTAATCAGATCATTCAATGTCGAGTTAAGCGCGACCTGACGTTCGAACGTTTGGTAAGTCATCGCCAACACAATCGTAAAGATGACTGAAACAAACCCAAGGGGAATAAATAATTTGGTACGGAATGAAAGTTGACTAATGAACTGCATAATTCCTCAAGTGCGAATAGATGACGGCGTTAAATGATAGGAAAATAAGTGGATCTAGCGTCGATTCGCGAAATAAAGCGCGGCTATGAATATCCAAATAATCTGGCAGACACTGGGCGCCCTCTGCTGCAGCATATGCGTTGGCACCCAATATTCAGCATGGCGCATGGTATCAACTCAAACTATTGATACGAAATATAATATGCAGAATTATTGATATAACACACTAAAAAGTACAATGTACTTTTAATTTTCATTGCCTCCTTCCAAAATTCATCAACATAGCTAACCACCCCAGATTAACAGACAGTCGAATCAAAATAGCATGTGACAAATTGGCAAAAAAAAACGCCTCGAAAATCGAGGCGTTTCTAACAAATCAGCGAAAAATAATTACTTTTTCTTTTTCATTGCTTTTGCGTTTGGCAGGTCCGTGATTGAACCTTCAAATACTTCCGCAGCCAAGCCAACAGACTCATGCAGCGTTGGGTGAGCGTGGATAGTCAGTGCGATGTCTTCTGCATCACAGCCCATCTCAATCGCCAGACCAATTTCGCCCAGCAACTCGCCACCGTTAGTACCAACAACAGCACCACCGATTACACGGTGTGTGTCTTTGTCGAAGATCATCTTCGTCATGCCGTCTGAACAATCAGAGGCGATCGCACGACCAGAAGCAGCCCAAGGGAAAGTAGCAACTTCATAGTTGATGCCTTCTGCTTTCGCTTCTTTCTCGGTCTTAC
This sequence comes from Enterovibrio norvegicus FF-33, assembly GCF_000286835.2. Lineage (GTDB taxonomy): Bacteria > Pseudomonadota > Gammaproteobacteria > Enterobacterales > Vibrionaceae > Enterovibrio > Enterovibrio norvegicus_A. The sequence continues at coordinate 47,799 of NZ_AJYD02000011.1, forward strand.
CTACCCAGGCAACTTCTGGCTCAGTGTACGCAATTGAAGGAATCACTTTCGGGTCAAAGTAGTGTTTCTTACCAGAAATCACTTCTGCCGCTACGTGGCCTTCATGAACACCTTTGTGTGCCAACATTGGTTGGCCAACAACGTCACCGATTGCATGGATGTGTGCAACATTGGTACGCAATTGCTTATCAACGTTGATGAAACCACGCTCATCAACTTCGATACCGGCTTTTTCTGCGTCCATCAGCTTACCGTTTGGTACGCGACCGATAGCCACCAGCACCGCATCATAACGTGTAGGCTCAGCGGGGGCTTTTTTGCCTTCCATTGAAACGTAAATGCCGTCTTCTTTTGCTTCAACCGCAGTCACTTTGGTTTCAAGCATCAGGTTGAATTTCTTGCTGATACGCTTAGTGAAGACTTTGATGATGTCTTTATCCGCAGCTGGGATAACTTGGTCAAACATTTCAACCACATCAACTTTAGAACCCAGTGCGTGGTATACGGTACCCATTTCTAGACCGATGATACCGCCACCCATCACCAACAGCTTTTCTGGAACTTCGTTCAGTTCTAGTGCGTCAGTTGAGTCCCAAATACGTGGGTCTTCATGGGGAATAAATGGCAATTCGATTGGACGCGAGCCCGCCGCGATGATCGCGTTGTCGAATTTGATGGTGGTTGCACCATCCGCGCCTTCAACCACGATGGTGTTAGGATCGGTAAATTTACCGTAACCATTGACCACGTTAACTTTACGCATCTTAGCCATACCGCCAAGACCGCCAGTCAGTTGATTAACCACTTTTTCTTTCCAAACACGGATCTTGTTAATGTCGGTTTGCGGCTCGCCGAAAACAACACCATGCTCAGACATTGCTTTGGCTTCTTCAATCACTTTTGCTACGTGTAGCAACGCTTTTGAAGGGATACAGCCCACGTTAAGACAAACACCGCCCAGCGTGCTGTATTTTTCTACCAGAACAGTTTCCAGACCCAAGTCCGCGCAACGGAATGCGGCTGAATAACCAGCAGGACCTGAACCCAGCACCACGACTTGGGTTTTGATTTCTTTACTCATTCTGACCTCGTTGTAGTCTTATATCCCTGACAGGCTAAGAGATTAATTTATTTTTCTATGACGGACTGTTATGTAGGAACAGTGTTGTTTCACTGCGAGCAGCAAGCCATTGGAAGATGCTCGTTTTGGCTCCACATTTTACAGCCGTGTTAACAAGCTGAAAAATAAAAACCCATAGCCTGTGAGCTATACATCAAATCAGCGTTCGCCATATGCAGACGAACGCAGATCGGGTGTCGTATTACAGTACCAAACGGCGAATGTCAGACAGACACTCGTTCAGGTACGTTACGAAACGTGCACCTTCTGCACCATCAACCACACGGTGGTCGTATGACAGTGACAGAGGCAACATCAGGCGAGGAACGAAATCCTTACCATTCCAAACCGGCTTCATTTCCGATTTAGATACACCCAGGATGCCAACTTCTGGCGCGTTAACAATAGGGGTAAACGCCGTACCACCCAAGCCACCAAGGCTAGAGATAGTAAAGCAACCGCCTTGCATGTCAGACGCAGTCAGCTTGCCTGAACGTGCCTTCTTAGACACTTCCATCAGTTCAGCAGACAGCTCGTAGATGCCTTTCTTGTTAACGTCACGGAATACAGGAACAACCAAACCATTTGGTGTGTCCACCGCGATACCGATGTTTACGTATTTCTTCAGGATCAGGCTCTCACCATCATCTGACAGCGAAGAGTTGAACGATGGGAACGCTTCAAGTGCTTTCGCAGCGGCTTTCATGATGAACACCAATGGGGTGATCTTCATGCCAGTATCTTTCTTCGCTTCCACGGCATTCTGCTCTTTGCGGAATGCTTCTAGCTCAGTGATGTCTGCGTTATCCCACTGTGTAACGTGCGGGATCATTACCCAGTTACGGTGCAGGTTAGCGCCAGAGATCTTCTTGATGCGAGACAGTGGTTTGGTTTCAGTTTCACCAAACTTGCTGAAATCAACTTTCGGCCAAGGAAGAAGACCCAGTGCTGCGCCATCGCCTTTGCCTGATGCAGACGCTGCTGCGCCAGATTCCAGACGCTTAAGCGCATCTTTCACGTAGCTCTGAACGTCTTCTTTCAGGATGCGGCTCTTACGGCCAGAACCCTTCACTTTCGACAAGTTAACGCCAAACTCACGTGCTAGACGACGAACCACTGGCGATGCATGTGCATATTCGTCGTTGTCGACGAAGTCTGCTGATGCTGCAGGGGCTGGTGCAGAAGCAGCTTGAGCGGCAGGCGCGGCTGCCGGAGCAGAAGCAACGGGTGCTGCTGCCGCAGGAGCAGGTGCTGCACCCGCTGCGCCAACGGTCTCAAATACCATGATCAAAGAACCGGTAGAGACTTTGTCGCCCGCTGCGATTTTGATTTCTTTCAGTACGCCAGCGAAGGGTGCAGGGACTTCCATTGAAGCCTTGTCACCTTCAACAGTGATCAGAGATTGCTCTTCTTCAATGCTGTCGCCAACCGCTACCATGATCTCGGTAACTTCAACTTCGTCGCCGCCGATATCAGGAACGTGAACTTCTTTCAGTTCAGCCGCCGCTGGTGCTGCTACTGCTGGAGCCGCCGCCACAGGTGCTGCTGCAACTACTGCGCCAGACCCTGCAATTTCGAAAACCATGATAAGAGAACCAGTAGACACTTTATCGCCAGTGTTCACTTTGATTTCTTTCAGCACACCCGCGAAAGGCGCTGGTACTTCCATTGACGCTTTGTCGCCTTCAACGGTAAGAAGAGATTGCTCTTCTTCGATGCTGTCGCCAACCGCTACCATGATTTCGGTAACTTCAACTTCATCACCGCCGATATCTGGCACATGAACTTCTTTCAGCTCAGCCGCTACTGGAGCTGCAGCAACAGGTGCTGCTGGCGCTTCAGCCGCTGGAGTTGGAGCAGGTGCCGCAGCGCCTGCCTCTTCAAAGATCATGATCAAAGAGCCAGTAGAAACCGTATCGCCTACGACGATTTTGATTTCTTTGATGATACCTGCTTGAGACGCAGGTACTTCCATTGACGCTTTATCACCTTCAACAGTGATCAGCGATTGCTCTTCTTCAACTTTGTCACCGACGCTAACGAGGATTTCTGTTACTTCAACCTCATCGGCACCGATGTCTGGTACATTAATTTCGATTGCCATTGATATATGCCTCTTACGCGTACAGTGGGTTCACTTTCTGAGTGTCGATATCGAACTTTGTAATCGCTTCAGCAACCACAGATTTTTCAATATCACCACGCTTAGCCAGTTCAGTCAGCGCAGCAACAACAACGTAGCCTGCGTTAACTTCGAAGTGACGGCGCAAGTTTTCACGGCTGTCTGAACGACCGAAGCCATCCGTACCCAGCACTTTGAAAGACTCAGAAGGCATGAACGCACGCACTTGTTCTGCGTAGTTTTTCATGTAATCCGTTGCTGCAATCGCTGGCTCAGACCCCATCACTTGAGTGATGTATGGCACTTTTTGCTCTGCGGTTGGGTTCAACATGTTGAAGCGCTCTGCATCTTGACCTTCACGCGTTAGCTCATTGAATGAGGTAACAGAGTAAATGTCAGACGCTACACCGTAGTCATCGCTCAGGATCTGCGCGGCTTTACGCACTTCGTTCATGATTGTGCCCGAGCTCATCAATTGAACTTTGTTTGCACCAGCATAAGACTCAAGCTTGTAAATACCTTTACGAATGCCTTCTTCAGCGCCTTCTGGCATGCCTGGCATTGCATAGTTCTCGTTCATCAGCGTCAGGTAGTAGAACACGTTTTCTTGTTCTGGACCGTACATGCGACGGATACCGTCTTGCATGATCACCGCTAGCTCGTACGCGAACGTTGGATCGTAAGAGATACAGTTAGGGATGGTGTTCGCCTGAATGTGGCTGTGACCATCTTCGTGCTGCAAACCTTCACCGTTCAAGGTAGTACGACCTGCCGTTGCACCCAGAAGGAAGCCACGTGCTTGTTGGTCGCCTGCCATCCACGCCATGTCGCCAACACGTTGGAAGCCGAACATTGAGTAGTAGATGTAGAACGGGATCATTGGCAAATCATTGGTGCTATAAGAAGTTGCTGCAGCGACCCATGAAGACATGGCGCCCAGTTCGTTGATACCTTCTTGCAGAACCTGACCAGAGGTTGCTTCTTTGTAGTAAGAAACGACGCTGCGATCTTCAGGCGTATAGTTCTGCCCATGTGGACAGTAAATACCAATTTGACGGAACAGACCTTCCATACCGAAAGTACGTGCTTCGTCGGCAATGATAGGAACGATGTTCTTACCAATACCTTTGTTTTTCAGGAGGATGTTCAGGGTACGAACAAACGCCATGGTGGTAGAGATGTCACGCTTCTGCTCATCAAGCAGTGGTTTGAACTCTTCCACTTCTGGAATAACAAGTGCTTCAGAGAACTTAGGCAAACGCTTAGGCGTATAACCGTGCAGCGCGTTACGACGTGCATGCATGTATTCGTACTCTGCTGAACCTTCTTCCAACTTCAAGTAAGGAAGTGCTTTCATGTCTTCATCAGACACAAGCTCTTGCAGGCCCAAACGATCGCGAAGGTGTTGAACATGCGTCATGTCCATTTTCTTCACGCCGTGTGCAATGTTTTTGCCTTCTGCCGCTTCACCCATGCCGTAACCTTTAACGGTTTTCGCTAGGATAACGGTTGGACGATCAGTGGTTTGCTCAGCATTTTTGAATGCGGCAAATAACTTAGACGGCTCATGACCACCACGCTTCAGCGCGAAGATCTCTTCGTCAGTCATGTCGGCAACCAATGCCAACGTCTCTGGGTATTTACCGAAGAAGTTCGCACGAACGTACGCGCCATCTTTAGACTTAAACGTCTGGTAGTCACCATCGATGGTTTCGTTCATCAACTGAAGCAGTTTACCAGTGGTGTCTTTCGCCAGCAGTTTGTCCCAACCGCTGCCCCAAACAACCTTGATAACGTTCCAGCCAGCGCCTTTAAATAGGCCTTCAAGCTCTTGGATGATCTTGCCGTTACCCATGACTGGGCCGTCAAGACGCTGCAAGTTACAGTTGATCAGGAAGCATAGGTTGCCCAGTTTTTCACGAGAAGCGAATGAAATCGCGCCACGTGATTCTGGCTCATCCATCTCGCCGTCACCCAAGAATGCGTAAACGCGTTGAGCGCCAGTTTCTTTCAAGCCACGGCCTTCAAGATACTTCAGGAAGCGCGCTTGGTAGATAGCAGAAATAGGACCCAGCCCCATAGAAACGGTCGGGAACTGCCAGAACTCAGGCATCAGTTTCGGGTGCGGGTAAGAAGGAATACCCTTGCCATCAACTTCCTGACGGAAGTTATCCAGCTGCTCTTCAGTCAAGCGGCCTTCAACAAACGCGCGAGAGTAAATACCCGGAGAGATGTGACCTTGGTAGTAAACCAAATCACCACCATCCACCTCGTTAGGTGCACGGAAGAAATGGTTAAAACATACTTCGTAGAATGCAGATGCAGACTGGTAAGACGCCATGTGGCCGCCCAGATCCAAGTCTTTTTTCGATGCACGCAACACGATCATGATCGCGTTCCAACGAATGATAGAACGAATACGACGCTCCAGGTTTACGTCACCTGGATATGCTGGTTCTTTATCCGCAGGGATGGTATTCACATAGTTGGTGGTGATGCCTGTTGGCATATCAACACCATCAAGGCGTGCCTTTTCCATAACTTGCTCAAGTAGGAACTGGGCACGTTCTACACCTTCTTCACGAACGACTGATGCAAGAGCTTCTAACCACTCTTGAGTTTCAAGTGCGTCCACGTCATTTTTCATGACTTCAGACATGGCGATTCTATCCTTTCGTTGATTGACTCGTACAAAACTAATGTTATCGCAGCTGAAAAAACGCATCCTGACAGCTACTTCGGCGTTGTCCTATTGGACACATACACTGACAAAGCTCTCAGGACGCGCTATTCCGACTCGTCCTTGCGTTGTTGAATCCGGCGAAGAGAGCGCTCACGGCGGCTTTCTTCCCTGCCCAGATCCAACAGGGTTTCTTCTATAAATGCTAAATGCGCATGCGATGCCTGACGGGCTTTTTCTGGTTCGCCAGCCGTGATCGCTTGCACAATGTTTGCTCTGTGTTTACTGACTTTATCAACGACATCTTCACGTCGATTCAGCAGTTCAAAATTCTGTAAAATGTTGTGCTCTAGCAACGGCGCCAAGCTGCGCATAATGTGCAGCAATACCACGTTGTGTGACGCTTCTGTCACCGCGATAAGGTATTGCATAACCGCAGCGGCTTCGGCTTTGATATCACCGAGTTGCTGAGCTTCGCGAATGTTATCGTGACAATGACACACTCGCGTTAAATCTTCTTCTGTGCCTCGTAATGCCGCAAAATAAGAGGAAACCCCCTCTAGAGCGTGCCGAGACTCCAGTAAATCCAATTGGCTTTCTGGGTGCTCTGCGAGCAAATCAATCAGCGGCTCAGAAAATCTCTGCCACAATCGCTCGCTGACAAATGTGCCACCACCTTGTTTCCGAGTCAGTAGCTTTTTAGCTTCTAATCGCTGAATTGCTTCTCGAACAGAAGGGCGTGAAACATCAAATTGTTTCGCTAACTCTCGCTCTGGTGGCAATTTCTGCCCCGGCGATAGCGTCCCTTCTAGAATCAGGCTTTCAAGCTCTTTCTCTATAACATCTGACAGTTTGGGTTGACGAATCCGTTGTATAGCCATCGTTCTTCTTCGTTATTTGGCGCCGGAGTGCCTGCGCGTCCTTTCCCATTTACCGACATTGTCAATTGGTAAGACCAATTACAAAACAGGTAAAAAGTTACCAGAATGCGGCTTAAGTGTCCACCGTAAACTTGATTTGCGTCATAGAAATTACAATTAGACTCGGGATGGCATTTAATCAACAAACTCGCAATGGTCAGACCAATTTATTTGGTCAAGCCAATGAAAATAGACTAGCGATTTCACTGTGGTGTCATTGAAGACGCAGTCTCGTCAACACAGCGTTACGCTATTAGGCTGTTTTTAATTTTTTATAAGTGATCACGAAACGTCTTCCAGTTAAATGACCGACCTGGATCCGTTTTCCTTCCCGGCGCTATATCTTGGTGCCCTGTGATACGTTCTTGAGTAATCGCGGGATAATGGTGCATTACCGCGGCGGCAACATTCCCTAGTGTTTGATATTGCACATCGGTGTACGGCAGGTCGTCAGTCCCTTCAAGCTCAATGCCAATGGAGAAATCATTGCACTGCTCTCGCCCTTCAAACACGGATACGCCGGCATGCCAAGCTCGTCGATTAAACGGAACAAATTGCACCACGCTGCCATCTCGCTTGATTAAGCAATGCGCAGAGACTTTCATATCGCGAATTTCATCAAAATACGGATGCGTGTTACAGGTTAGTTCACCTTGAAAAAATTGCTCAATGTAAGGCCCACCAAACTCGCCGGGCGGCAAGCTAATGTTGTGCACCACAAGCAATGACACATCGTCAGAAACTGGCCTGTCGTTGCAGTGTGGGGAGGGTAGATAGGAAGCGCTATCCAAAAGGTGGTGGGTAATCGTCAGCATGAAATGATTCTGTGTTTCATCCGTGTAAACAAGTGCTTTGTATTTTAGCGTATTCACACCAGATCCCTAGCAATTAAACCGGTTGATTTCAAAAAATGCATGCCTCGCAATCTCATTCCCTCACAGGTAAACTTGCACGCAACACGTTCAGGCTTTGCCTGTCTATATTCTGTATTTATCAGTGATGGAACCACCATGTCAGAACAAGCTAACGCGTCACGCGTTCATGATAGCCAAACCCGATTGGCCTACCTCAAAGAACACCTGCATGACGACATTGTTCGTTGTGTCACCGATACGTTAAAAGAAGACTTGGGCGGCAGCGTTGATGCAACGCACGACATCACTGCCAGCTTGATCCCTGCCAGCACTCACTCTACCGCGACCATTATTACCCGCGAACACGGCGTATTTTGTGGTCGAGCATTTGCTGATGAAGTTTTTCGCCAGTTAGGCGGCGAAGTCAGCATCACGTGGAAAGTAGATGATGGCGACAAGGTTGAACCTAACCAAGTGCTGTGTGAATTAAGCGGCCCAGCCCGCGCCCTGCTCACGGGCGAGCGCAACGCCATGAACTTCATTCAAACCCTGTCTGGCTGCGCAACAGAAACCGCGCGTTATGTTGAAAAACTGGCTGGCACCAAAACTCGCTTGCTGGATACCCGCAAAACCATTCCCGGCCTGCGCAATGCGCTGAAATATGCCGTGACCTGTGGTGGCGGTTTTAATCACCGTATCGGCGTTTATGACGCGTACCTTATTAAAGAGAACCACATCATTGCTTGTGGTGGCATTCAAGGTGCAGTCACTACTGCCAAAGCGCTCAACCCCGGCAAACCGGTTGAAGTGGAAACCGAAAGCTTAGAAGAGCTGCAACAAGCCATTGATGCAGGCGCAGACATTGTGATGCTGGATAACTTCACCACAGACATGATGCGTGAAGCCGTGGCGCTAAACCAAGGTCGCGTCGCGTTAGAGGTGTCCGGCAACGTGACGCTAGACACCCTTCGAGAGTTTGCTGAGACGGGCGTGGATTACATTTCTGTGGGCGCACTGACGAAGCACATCCGCGCGATGGATCTGTCGATGCGTCTCAAGTAAACGCCTAACATAACAAACAAAAGACCTTCTAAATTATTAATAATGCAGACATTACGTCTGCATTTTTCATCCCCTAATCACACTGCCGCAACTGACAAACACCTCAGTTACAAAAAAGACAATTCATCCCTCGAAAATCGCTTTTTATCCGCTGTTTTCCTATTTTTATCCGCCGTATCGTGACTCCACAACAGCACTTTGCTGCACATAAAAATGGAGAGAAAAGGCATGAGAAAACAAAAAGGTTTTAGCTTAATTGAGCTTTTGATTGTGGTGGGGATTATTGGTGCGTTGACGGCAATTGCAGTTCCAACTTATCAGGCACTACAAGAAAAAAGTGAAGTTGTAGCAGGTATTGGTACCTTGAAGAACCTTCGTTCAGTAATTGATTCTGACATCATAGATAGCAAAGGTTTCATAAGCGATGCCAATCTTACAGCTAATTATGGGATTGATACAGAAGTCAAAGCAACACCGGACGCTACTAATAAAAATGCTGGCAAAATAGAAACATCCAAAGTCAACATATTCATAGCTCAATACAGTCGTACCAATGCAGGCACCTGGACATGTAACTATAACGCCACAAGTTTCGCAGACCCTGTTGGAAGTTGTACTAAATTATCTACTTTAACAATTCCTTAGTAGATAATATTGAACAATTTACTATCTATCCTCCAACATGCAAATCTATTAAGTAGTGACCATGTGCAGGATTTGACAAAACAGCTGTCGCAGAACAATCATTCTGCGCCAGCTGCCCTCATTAATAATAACTTATTCTCAAGTGCTAGATTGGCAGAAGCTTTAAGTGAGTTGTTTTCCGAACCTATAGATACTATCCATAATTATCGGTTCGAATTGACAAACAAAGCTCTTCCCAACCACGAATTAATACTCAAACATCTTACACTACCTGTTGAAGTAACAAAGAATACACTAACACTTGCTGTCAGTGACCCCACCAACCTCGAAGCACAAGACGACTTCCGCTTTGCCACTGGCCTGCAAATAAAACCGGTTCTGGTAGACCACCAACAACTGGTGGGCGCGATTCGCAAACTCTACGGCAAGCAGATAGCATCAGGCCAGAGCGATTCAAAATCTGTTAGTGATTCAGAACTCGCCGATCTTGCTCAATTCGATGACGATGCCAACGCCGATGAACTGGTCACCGACGAAGCGCCTGTTAGCCGTTATATCCAGCAAGTGTTAATGGACGCCGTGCGCAAGCAAGCCTCTGATATTCATTTCGAGCCCTTTGAGCAGCGCTACCAAATTCGTTTTCGTTTAGACGGCATATTGCAAACCCACGGTACCCCACCAGTGGGCATTTCACGTCGCCTTTCGACTCGTTTGAAAATCCTCGCCAAGCTCAACATTGCTGAGCGCCGCTTGCCGCAAGATGGGCGCATTAAGCTTACCTTGGCAGACGGTAAATCTATCGACATGCGTGTTTCCACTTTGCCGACTTTGTTTGGCGAAAAGGTGGTGCTACGAATATTGGATGGCGGCAGTGTGGCGCTGGATATTGATTCGCTAGGTTATAGCGAAAAACAAAAACAAGATTACCTGACAGCACTAGATAAGCCGCAAGGGCTGATCTTGATGACTGGTCCAACCGGCAGCGGAAAAACCGTGTCGTTGTACACAGGGCTCAAATACCTCAATACCGCCGAGCGCAACATTTCTACTGCGGAAGATCCGGTGGAGATCAACTTACCCGGCATCAATCAGGTCAACATCAATAACGACATCAAGCTCGATTTCGCCACGGCGCTTCGTGCTTTTTTACGCCAAGATCCTGACGTGGTGATGGTGGGCGAGATGCGCGATCTTGAAACCGCTGAAATTGGCATCAAGGCCGCACAAACCGGACACCTCGTGTTATCGACACTACACACTAACTCGGCGGCAGAAAGCATTACCCGCCTAGCGAACATGGGGGTCGCACCTTATAACCTCGCCGCATCGCTAACCTTGATCATCGCCCAGCGTCTGGCGCGTCGTTTATGCCAACACTGTAAAGTGCCTCACGAAGTCGATGATCATCAACTGACCGCTTTGGCGCCGCTCTACCCCAGCTTAATGTTGAATCATGTTTATCAAGCTAACCCTGAAGGGTGTGACCATTGCAATAATGGCTATATTGGCCGAGTGGGCATTTACGAGGTAATGCGTATCGATCGCACGCTATCTGAAGCCATTGGTAACGGCGCATCGGCTTCGCAACTTGAAACTATCGCCCTCAATAATGGCATGCTCACGCTCTCGCTTTCCGGTATTGAAAAACTCAATCAAGGCATCACCAGCCTCGCAGAACTTCAACGCGTTATTAGTCTGTAAAGGGAATTACCATGGCCTCAAAACCCCGCAAGCTTTATGCATTCCAGTGGCGCGGCACGACCGCCAAAGGCGCCAAAGTCAAAGGCCAATTACTTGCTTACCATGAACAAGATGCCCGAAATTCATTAACCGAGCAGCGGGTTCGCATCATCAAAATCAAGCGTCGCTCGCCGTCTTCATGGGTAAAGCGCCGCAACACCGCCAATGCTAAAGACATCACACTATTTACGCGACAAATGGCCACCATGCTAGAAGCAGGTGTACCACTGGGAGAAACCCTGCAACTACTGAAAACAGGATCAAAGAAGGCTGAAATGAAGCTGATTATCGGCCAAATTTATAGCCATATTGAAGCAGGTTCCTCGTTATCGCAGGCAATGAAGTCAAGCTCAACGCTGTTTGATCAGTTCTACTGCGATCTGGTGGCAACGGGTGAGCAAACGGGTCGTTTAGAACAAATATTTGCGCGCATCTGCGTGTATCGTGAAAAGAGTGAGGATACCCGATCCAAAGTCATCAAGGCGATGATTTACCCCGGCATTGTCTGCTCCATTGCCATATTGGTGACCATCGGTATGCTGTTATTTGTTATCCCAACCTTTAAAGACATCTTCTCGTCGTTCAACGCCGAGTTGCCTTGGTTTACGCAAAAAGTTCTCGGTGTGTCTGATGCTATCCATGATTATGGCGTGTACATGCTGATTGGAATAATACTGGCGGCATTGGCGTTCAAAACCAGCTATCAAAAGAGTTACGCTTTTCGCCTCAAGGCCAGTCGATTTTCCCTGCGCATCCCTATTCTTGGCGACGTACTCACAAAAGCCACCCTCTCACGTTTTACGCGCACACTCGCCACCACGTTCAGTGCCGGTATCCCACTGCTCAATGGTTTGTCGGCAGCAGGGAAAACGGCGAACAACACCTACTTCAAACAGGTGATTGAAGAGGTTCACAAGCAAACCTCTGGCGGCCGCCCTTTGCATCGCGCCATCCGAGAAACTGATGCCTTCCCTGACATGATGATCCAAATGGTGATGATCGGCGAAGAGTCCGGCGCATTGGATGACATGTTGAATAAAGTCGCAGGGCTTTATGAAGCCGATGTCGACAACACGGTCGATAACTTGGGGAAAATCCTCGAGCCTATGATCATTGTGCTGCTTGGCGTGTTGATTGGCTCGTTAGTCGTGGCGATGTACTTGCCGATGTTCGATCTGATGAACGTCATGGGGTAGGCACTCCAAGCCTTCTGTTCTCTTATTTCACCTAAATACTCTGAGTATTCGATAGATGTTTAAATTCAGTTAATAAGAGGATAGAGGCGAGCCAAACAACCCGTTATCATGTCCCCATCAACTTACACTGGATTTCAACATGAATTGGCTGTTCGACTCTCCGAGTCTGTATGTATTTCTCGCGTCTGTGTTTGGGCTTATCGTCGGCAGCTTTCTCAACGTCGTGATTTATCGCTTTCCAAAAATGATGGAAGCGCAGTGGCGAGCGGAATGTCATGAGTGCTTTCCAAGCGAGATGCCTGCACCTAAAGATATGGGCGTATTTAACCTCAGCCTCCCCCGTTCGCATTGCCCTTCTTGTCAGGCGCCCGTTAAAGCGATTGATAACGTTCCCGTATTGAGCTGGCTGATCCTTGGTGGTAAGTGCCGACACTGCAAAACTCCGATTAGCATTCGCTACCCCTTTGTGGAATTGCTGACCGCACTGCTTGTGGGCACCACGGCGTATTTCCTGCCGGGCTCTTATTGGTCTCTCGCCGTGATTGCTGCGACGTTTGTGTTGGTCGCTCTGTGCTTTATCGATATCGATACCATGCTGCTGCCCGATCAAATGACTCTGCCTCTAATGTGGGCGGGTATTCTACTGGCGGTGATGGGTATATCGCCGGTTTCACTGCAAGATGCGGTGATTGGTGCCATGGCAGGCTATCTGTCGTTATGGAGCGTGTTCCAATTGTTTAAATTGCTGACTGGCAAAGAAGGCATGGGATACGGTGATTTCAAATTACTTGCCGCACTTGGCGCTTGGCTTGGCTGGCAACCGCTCCCTATGGTGATCCTCATTGCGTCGTTTGCGGGTGCAATCATTGGCATCATCATGATGCGTATAAAAGGGACAGGGAAAGAGACCCCGTTCTCGTTTGGACCATACCTTGCCATTGCGGGCTGGATTAGTCTGCTGTGGGGCAATAACATCATTGATTGGTATTTAACGTCGTATTTGGGTTATTAGATGACTTTTGTTGTTGGCGTCACGGGCGGCATTGGTAGCGGAAAAACCACCGTAGCAAACCTGTTTGCCGATAAACGCATTGAGGTTATTGATGCCGATGTGATCGCGCGTCAAGTCGTCGAGCCAGGTTCGGAAGGGCTAAACGCCATTGCTGCTAGGTTTGGTGACTCAATGGTATCCGCAAACGGCACACTGGATCGCGCTGCGCTGCGCGAGCACGTCTTTTCACATCCTGAAGACAAAGATTGGCTCAATAACCTGCTGCACCCAAAGATCCGCCAAGAAATGATTCGCCAAACAACTCAAGCACGTTCGCCATATTGTTTACTCGTGATCCCTCTTCTCGTTGAGAACGGACTTCAACGCTTGTGTGACCGCGTTTTGGTCGTGGATGTGTCAGAGCAAACACAAGTTGAACGTGCATCACGAAGAGACGGCGTCTCAAATGAGCAGGTTAAACGCATTTTGGCGGCTCAAGCGACGCGTGAGGATAGACTTGCCCTTGCTGATGACGTTATCGTAAACGAGTGCACGCAAGAAGAACTCAACGGTCAGGTTGACACCTTGCATCTGCACTACCTCACATTAGCCGGACACGATACTGAGAATCAACATGAGTAGCGATACCCTTTACGAGCACCCTTTGACTGAGCAGGTTCGCGTTTATCTGCGGCTCGAGTATTTGCTAAATCAAATCACCCAATCTGCAACGCTAACTGAGGATTCGCAATGGCGGGTTTTCTTTAAAAGCTTATTTGATTTAGCGGAGATCCTTGAACAAGTGCAAGTGAAAGGCGATCTGGCGAAAGATCTCGAAAAGCAGCGATCCAAGCTGGAAGCATGGCTCAATGTGCCCAATGTTGATACTGAGCAGCTAAATAGCCTGTTGCGCGAAAGTCGTCAGTTACAAAAAACCTTGCTGCAATCTCCTCGGTTGGGGCAAACGTTAAGAGAAGACAAGTTTCTTTCTTCTATTCGTCAGCGTTTCTCGATCCCAGGCGGCACCTGCAGTTTTGATTTGCCTTCGCTGCATCATTGGCTCAACCTACCATTGGCACACCGTCAATCAGATGCAAAGACTTGGTGCGACACACTTCATCCGTTAGAAAATGCGCTGACATTTTGGCTGCAACTCACACGTGGTGGTGCCACCATGCAGCCCCGCACAGTGAGCAATGGTTTTTATCAACAAGAGGTCGACGGCGCGAGTTTGTTGCGCATGAGAATCTCCCCCGATTACAATGCATACCCTTTGGTGTCTGGTCATAAATCTCGGTTTGCTATACGCTTCATGCCGTTTGATGAAAACCAAGCTATTGCCGAGAAAATGACACTCTCGATAGCGGTGTGCTGATCAGTTAGAAGAAATGAGGTTTCCGTGAACCAAGAAAAACCCATCGTCGTAAAATGCCCACAGTGTGGAATACCGGTTGTTTGGGGCGAAGTGAGTCCTTTTAGGCCATTTTGCAGCAAGCGCTGCCAGCTTATTGACCTCGGTGAATGGGCTGAAGAAGAAAAACGCATTGCGGGCGCGCCAGATATGTCCGACAGCGATGGCTGGTCGGAAAATCAATAGAGCCAAATGACGAGAACACGAGGTTCGAGTCATCAGGGCGACAATATCCAACGTTAGCGCTTTTACTCGTTCCTCGTTAATCTCAATGCCAGCCTAAGCCTAAGCAAACATCTCTTGTATCTTTGCCAACACAGGGCTGTTCGCTTCTGGAAATTCAAACCCAGAAAGCGCTAAGATCTCAACCCACTGTCCAGGTTGCCCTTCCTTGCCATACGGCACGCCATCAAACGCTTTAATAAGAAAGAAATCAAACGTCAGCGCTTTGTCAGGGTAGTCATGTGTCATCGACATAAACGCTTCGACGACGGTCGCGGTAATTCCAACCTCTTCTTCAAGCTCTCGGATCACCGCTTGTTCTGCCGTTTCCCCATGCTCGACTTGCCCTCCAGCAAATTCCCAAAACCCACCTTTGTGTGCTTTCGCTGGGCGCTGGGTAATGAAGATCTGACTGTAATCAGGATTGAGGATGATCCCTGCGGCGATGTGTATTCGTTTCTTATCCATGTTTGACGCGCTCTCGTCCCATAAAAAAGGCCGCTTAGCGGCCTTTTGTGTTTCGTTGTTAATGCCCTTTGATTCGCTAATTTTCTTAGCTCATCTTACCGTGGCATTGTTTGAATTTTTTACCTGAACCACAAGGGCAAGGATCGTTGCGACCGACCTTACGACCATCACGAACCACCGTTTCAGACGCTGGATCTTGATTGTCTTCCAGTTGGCTTCCCGCTTCCTCATGGCTCATTTGCTGGCGACGTGCTGCTTCTTCCGCTTGTGCACGACGCTGCTCTTCCATACGGTCAACTTCTTCTGGCTGCTGCACACGCACGCGACTTAGCGTCATCACGACATCAGACTTCAGTGAGTCAAGCATGCCTTCAAACAGCTCAAACGATTCACGCTTGTATTCCTGTTTCGGGTTTTTCTGTGCGTAGCCACGAAGATGGATACCTTGACGTAGATGATCCATCGCCGCTAGATGCTCTTTCCAAAGCGTGTCCAGCGTTTGCAGCATCACGGCTTTTTCAAAGTTACGTAGGGTTTCGGCGCCCACAGTACCTTCTTTCGATTGATAGACGTCGATAATCGTACTTAGAATGCGCTCACGTAGCTGCTCTTCATACAACTTGTCGTCATTTTCCAACCACTCGCGCAACGGCAAGTCAGCATCAAAGTCTGCCTTAAGGCGCGTTTCAAGACCTTCAACATCCCACATTTCTGCCAGAGATTGTGGTGGAATGTACTGATCAACCACATCACCCAACACATCCTCGCGGTTGTGTTCAATCATCTCGCTGATGTCCGTGCTGTTCATCAGTTCGTCACGCAGCTCATAAACCACTTTACGTTGGTCGTTGGCTACGTCATCAAACTCAAGAAGCTGTTTACGAATATCGAAGTTGCGGCCTTCAACTTTACGTTGTGCGTTTTCAATCGCTTTGTTCACCCATGGGTGCTCAATAGCTTCGCCTTCTTCCATACCTAGCTTCTTCATCATGTTAGATACACGCTCAGACGCGAAAATACGCATCAGTGAATCTTCCATAGACAGATAGAAACGGCTAGAACCCGGATCACCCTGACGACCAGAACGACCACGTAGCTGGTTATCAATACGGCGAGACTCATGACGCTCTGTACCGATGATGTGCAGGCCACCTGATGCTTTTACTGCTTCGTGCGTTTCACGCCATTTGGCTTTGATATCCGCAATTTGCTGCTCAGTCGGGTTTTCCAGCTTGGCAATGTCTGATTGCCAACTACCACCTAACACAATATCCGTACCACGACCCGCCATGTTGGTTGCGATGGTAACCGCACCTGGCGAACCCGCATCTGCAACTATATCCGCTTCGTGAGCGTGGAACTTCGCGTTCAATACTGCGTGTTTTACACCTGCTTTTTTCAGTGCTTCTGACAGCAGTTCAGATTTTTCTATCGACACAGTACCCACCAAACTAGGCTGGCCATTGGCGCTGCGAGTTTTGATGTCTTCAATGATAGCGTCGAATTTTTCGCGTTCAGTCATGTAAACCTGATCCGCCATGTCATCACGAACCATGGGTTTATTGGTCGGAATAACGACGGTGTCCAAACCATAAATGGATTGGAACTCGAACGCTTCGGTATCAGCCGTACCTGTCATGCCTGACAGTTTGTCGTACAAACGGAAGAAGTTCTGGAAAGTGATCGACGCCAGTGTTTGGTTTTCGTTCTGAATCTTAACGCCTTCTTTTGCCTCAATGGCTTGATGAAGACCTTCAGACCAACGACGACCCGGCATAGTACGTCCTGTGTGCTCATCAACGATGATAACTTCGTCGTCTTTAACGATGTAATCGACGTCTTTCTCAAACAGTACATGGGCACGTAATGCGGCATTGATATGGTGAAGCAATGAAATATTAGCAGGCGAGTACAGGGTATCGTTCTCGTCCATCAATTCATTTTTCTTCAGCATATCTTCAACAAACTCTTGACCATTTTCCGTCAGGTGAGCTTGCTTAGATTTTTCATCAACGGTGAAGTGGCCTTCTCCGCGATACTCTTCACTGTCTTCTTTTTCCTGACGGATCAGCTGTGGGATCAACGTATTAATACGCGCATACATCTCAGAGCTGTCTTCCGCAGGACCAGAAATAATCAGCGGTGTACGCGCTTCATCGATCAAGATGGAGTCGACTTCATCCACCACGGCAAAGTAACGCTCACGCTGAACGCGATCTTCTGGACGGAAGGCCATGTTGTCACGCAGGTAATCGAAACCAAACTCGTTGTTTGTTCCATAAAGAATGTCTGCAAGGTAAGCGGCTTTTTTCTCAGGTGGTGCCATATTTGGCACATTCACACCCACCGTCATATCAAGGAATTCAAACAGGGCACGGTTGGTTTCAGCATCACGCTTGGCCAGGTAGTCATTCACGGTAACAATGTGAACGCCTTTACCAGTCAACGCATGCAAATAGGCAGGCAAGGTCGCAGTCAGGGTTTTACCTTCACCAGTACGCATTTCAGCAATTTGGCCATTGTTCAGCACCATGCCGCCAATCAGCTGTACGTCGAAGTGGCGCATACCGAATACACGCTTTGATGCTTCGCGCACCGTTGCAAACGCTTCTGGCAGGATCAAATCTAGCGATTCGCCTTGCTCGATACGCTGGCGATATTCAGCGGTTTTCGCTTTCAGATCGTCATCGGTGAGGGCTTCAAATTGAGGCTCTAGATTGTTGATTTCATTTACGACTTTGCGAAGGCGACGCAGTGTACGGTCATTGCGGCTTCCGATTACTTTTGTGATTAATTTCGATAACATGGCTTTGCCGTTTCTCTCATTTTGTCGCTTTAGCGTCGGGGCCAAAGCCTGGATACTGCACGGCAGAGAAAGTCAGCATGTCCCTCTGCCCAAAATTCTTTTCAGAAGAATTAGCGATGATTAAAAAGCATGGTTCTTTTCGTAGTATTGATCTTGTGCCTTAAAATGATGTTTTCAAGGGCAATGATTCAATTAATAAAGCTAGGTTAGCACTAAGGCTATTTATAATAAGCCATAACTGCGGTGCATCCCACCTGTAATGCGGGTCGCATCAAGTTAGATAGTAAAAATTAGAACCTGTTCATTCACTAGAACCAAGTTAGTGCATTTTATGTTCAATCTTGGTGCGTTTTTTCTTCTCTTACGTGGAAGGCTGTTACTCAGTTATCTACAACAAGCATGGCCGGAACCCTAAAGCCCTGTTACTCTTTGAAGCAGTGCGACCACAGCGAATTGATTATGAGAGACCACAGACCCAAAGCGGCACAAGATTTACTGGAAAATGGCCTGACGGGACAAGTACGCCAGCGTGCGATGGTGTTGTCGCAACTCAGCCAGCAAGTGAAAGCGCTATTGCCCCAAGCCTCTGCAGAGCATTGCCGAGTGGCAAACTATCGTGATGGGATTTTAGTGTTGGAATGTGGCTCGTCGTCTTGGGCGACTCGGCTCAATTATGACCGCCATACGCTGATGTCAGCGCTTCGCCGTGGCACTTTGCCCTCGCTCATGACTATCGAAATCAAGGTTAACCCTGAACTGGCAAGACGAGAACGTGCAGAAGCGGAAAAAGTTGAGAAAGCGAAAGAGTGGCGAACAGTCAGTCCGGCTGCGGCTGAATACCTGAAAGCCATTGCTCAAAGCGCACCTGACAACGTGAGAAAGAAGCTGGAAGCTATTGCAGAATTAGCAGAGCGAAATAGGCACAAGTAATACAATTGACGACTGTTGCCCTGCCGCCTAGGGATCCTACCCAGTGAGCAAGTACGACGAATAGGGTTATACGGACATAAAAAAACCGGAGTGAATCACTCCGGTTTTTTTTGTATTCTTGATTTTCTTAGGCCAGAACCATACCGGGCTCTGCAAATCTAACGGGCAGAGTCTGCTCGTTTTCAAATGTCGCCCATTCCCAAGCTTCTTGGTCTGCAAGTACTGCGCGAAGTAGCTGATTATTCAACGCATGGCCTGACTTAAACGCACGCATTTCACCAATGATGTTATGACCACACATGTAAAGGTCGCCAATGGCGTCCAGTACTTTGTGTTTGACGAGTTCATTGTCAAAACGCAGGCCGTCTTCATTCAGGATGCGGTAATCATCAAGGACAATGGCACAGTCGAAACTACCACCAAGACACAGATTACGTGACTGGAGGTATTCGATATCGCGCATGAAACCAAAGGTTCGTGCTCGGCTAATGTCTTTGATAAACGCTTGTGAAGAAAAATCCATCACCAGGCTTTGCTGCTCTGATTCAATCGCTGGGTGATTGAAATCAATGGCGAAGTCTAAGCGGAAACCGTCATACGGTAACAACTCAGCCCATTTGTCGCCATCTTCGATGCGAACAGGCTTCTTAATGCGCACAAAGCGTTTTGGTGCATTAAGGGTTTCAATACCCGCTGATTGCAGCAAATATATGAATGGGCTTGCGCTGCCATCCATAATTGGAATCTCTGGTGCGTCTACTTCAACGATAACGTTGTCGATACCCATACCTGCCAATGCAGCATTAAGATGCTCAACGGTAGAAATACGAACACCATCGTCGTTAACCAGTGCAGTACACAGCATTGTATCGCGCACTGAAGCTGGATCCGCTGGGAAATCCACAGGAGGATTCAAGTCAGTACGACGATAGATAACGCCAGTGTTAGCTGCAGCTGGGCGCAGGATCAACGTGACCTTACGTCCAGAGTGCAAACCCACTCCTGTCGTTTGAACAATAGTCTTTAATGTTCGCTGTCTAATCATCTGTCATTCCCAACTGAAAATCTCTTTTTGCGCCCCATGTCACTCATTACAGTGTCACAACGAGACAAAACGGGCAGCATAATATCATGCTGCTGTACACAAACCAAGCACTGCCTGATTAATCCGCTTGCTTACGTAAAAACGCAGGGATATCCAGATAGTCTTGTTCTTGCTTAGGCTTAGGTGCAACGTTCGTTGTCTGTGTTTGAACAGATGATTCGACCGCATGTCCGCTTTGGACATTCGTTGCCACCTTCGTCTTTTCTTGCAAAGGTTGTGCCTTATTGTCCACTGGCGCTGGTTTTTGTGTACCCGGAACCAAAGTGATATCAGGCTTACGCTCGTTACCGATGCCAGTAGCAACAACGGTCACTCGAAGCTCATCACTCATCTCAGGATCCATCGACGAACCGATAACCACAGTGGCATTATCTGAGGCAAAAGCCTTAACAGTGTTGCCTACAGTTTCGAATTCATCCAGTCGCATATCGAATCCAGCTGTAATATTTACAAGAACACCTCGTGCTCCAGCCAAATCGATGTCTTCTAGTAGTGGGCTAGAAATCGCCATTTCAGCGGCTTCTTCTGCACGGTTTTCACCGGTTGCAATCCCACTACCCATCATGGCATGACCCATTTCCGACATCACGGTACGTACATCCGCAAAGTCGACGTTGATCAAGCCAGGACGCGTGATTAACTCAGCAATACCTTGGACTGCATTTCGCAGCACATCGTTCGCTTTTGCAAAAGCATCAAGTAGTGTAATTCCACGACCCAATACTTTCAGTAGCTTCTCATTCGGGATGGTGATCAGTGAATCGACGTGCTTAGATAGCTCTTCAATTCCCTGCTCAGCAAACGCAAGACGCTTCTTACCTTCAAAGCTAAATGGCTTAGTCACAACGGCTACGGTAAGAATACCCAGCTCTTTTGCGATTTCAGCGATAACCGGAGCAGCACCTGTACCTGTACCACCGCCCATTCCCGCTGCGATAAATACCATATCGGCACCTTCGAGCTCAGCTTTAATCGCTTCACGATCTTCAAGCGCTGACTCACGACCTACTTGTGGGTTTGCACCCGCACCTAAGCCTTTTGTGATATCGCCGCCAATTTGAATTACCGTGCTAACTGCCGTCTTACGAAGCGCCTGAGCGTCCGTATTGATGGTGATGAACTCCACCCCTTCAATTGACTCACGCACCATGTGCTCGACTGCATTACCACCGCCGCCGCCAACACCAACGACTTTAATTACCGCATCATTGGACATTTCCATCATCGGTTCAAACATGTGTTCTCTCCGTCATTCCTGTTCGCATCAGGTTCAAAATTCTTTCTTGAGCCAGCCACTAAACTTACTGAACATTCCTGATACAGTACGTTTAGGCTCTGGCTCGCTCGTTTCGTTCAATAGGTTGTCTTTGCCATAGTGCAGCAAACCCACCGCGGTAGCGTGATAAGGGGCATTGACGTAATCCGTCAAACCCGTCACGCCAGAAGGAAGGCCCACGCGGACTTGGTTTTGGAATACGCGTTCTGCGCACTCCACCAATCCTTGCATTTGCGCAGCACCGCCAGTCAGGACAATACCTGCGGCCAATTGATGCTTCACACCCTGCGCGCGTAAACGCTCCTGAACACGCTCCAATTCTTGCTGCACCAACCCCAGCAATTCACTGCAACGTGGCTCAATGACTTCAGCCAATGTTTGACGCTGTAGGCTTCGCGAAGGACGCCCACCGACGCTCGGTACATTGACCTTGGCATCTTTGTTCACCAGCTCACCTAACGCACACCCATGCTTCACTTTGATTTTCTCAGCGTCACTTAAGGGCGTACCGAATGCATAAGCAATGTCACTGGTGATTACATTACCTGCGTATGGGATCACCGCTGCATGTCGCAACGCACCACCTGTCCATACTGCAATGTCCATGGTTCCGCCGCCAATATCGACGACGCAAACGCCTAATTCTCTTTCATCAGCGGTGATCACCGCGTGGCTTGCCGCCAAACCGGAGAAAATCAACTGATCGACTTTCAGGCCACAACGCTCAACCGCTTTTTCAATGTTGCGTGCTGTGTCGCTGTGGCAGGTAATAAGATGCACGCTGGCTTCCATGCGCACACCCGATAATCCAACTGGGTTTTTGATCCCTTCTTGATAATCGATTTTGTATTCTTGCGGGATCACATGCAGCACGCGCTGCTCATCACTAATTTTTACAGACTTCGCGGTATGGATAACCATTTCCACGTCATCTTGAGTCACTTCTTCGTCAGAAATCGTGCCCATTCCACGCTCTGTTAAGCAATGGATATGTTTTCCTGACAGTGACAAAAACACGGAGCGAATTTTACAGTCAGACATCATTTCTGCGCCATTGACTGCACGTTCAACCGATTTTACTACAGATTCCAGGTCGTTCACGCCGCCTTTATCCATACCCTGAGACGGTGTTGTACCCACGCCCAGTATATTGACAGCACCGTCAGGCAATATCTCACTGACTAACACAGAGACTTTTGATGTCCCAATGTCTAATCCAACAATCAGCGGTCTGTCAGTTGCTTGCTTCATTCCATTTACTCTTAGGCTTACTCTTCACTGGGTGCTTCATCAGGGGCTTTCCAACCCACGGCAGCACCCGTGTCATAGCGCAAATCTACGTATTGAATATTTCGCCCTGTTGCGTTCATGTCATCAAACAAGTCCACAAAGCGATGTAATCTCTCATTTCTCGACTCTCGCCCTAACTCGATACGGACGCCGCCTCGAGTGACGATTCGCCATGAACGACGTTCATTTAGCGCCAGTGCCGTGATGTGAAGCTTTGTTGGTAGCAGAATGTCACGCATTTCACGCCATGCTGCCAACACTTCCTTTTCGCTGCCCTCGGGCCCATGCAAAGAGACTAAGCCTCTCTCTTTAACATCATCGGGGCTTGCGCTGAACGCAATACCACCAACATCCAGTAGCTGCGACCCATTCCAGACTGCTTCAGGCTGGTATTCAGTCACATCCACTTTAATGGTATCTGGCCATTGCTTTCGAACCGCCACATTGGCGACCCAAGGCAAAACTGAAATCGCACCGTGGATATCATCCACATCTTGCAGCATAAAGCTGTTTAATGGACCAATCTGAAGCACCGCATTTCGCACTTCAAGGGTCGACAAGTGTGCCAATTCACCTTGTACAACTATCTGGGACAACGGCAACTGCTTTTCGTCACCCATCCACGTCAGAACACGGAGCAATAACCAAAGAATCGCAAGAATGACAAATACCAAAAACACCAGCCCCCCCCAATGCGCTTTTAACATTGAAGGTTGAGCCGGTATGTCATTCGCGGTCACATTAGTCATATCAGGCTATTGCCTCGCCTCTCTTGGGCAACCTGTCGCTTTGTTGCGTACAAAGTCGACCGGATTATAACGGTCAGTTTGACAGGTCACCAAGCCTTGTTGACGCATAAGTGATAAAGCTGAGATCAAATACATGCAAAACACGCAAAATCAGGTTAAAAGTTAGACACAACTCTTTTCTCGGCTCTGCAACGCCTCACATTACACTTATTTCTCTTTGCTCAACGCTTTTTTATCAAGTTTCAATTCAGCCAGTTTTTTAGCTACTTTGCCAACATCGCCCGCACCTTGGGTCAAAACCAAATCTCCCGCTTGCAGCACAGCTGCTAACGCGGCAGGTAATGAGTCCACGTCAGGAACAAAGATTGGATCGATTTTCCCACGACCACGAAGAGTACGACAAAGGCTACGCCCGTCTGCGCCTGCGATAGGTGCTTCACCCGCTGAATATACATCCAACATCAGCAGCACATCGACATTCTCTAGTACATTGGCAAAGTCATCATACAAATCGCGTGTACGGCTATATCTATGCGGTTGGAATACCATTACCAGACGGTTATCTGGCCAGCCTGCTCGTGCAGCCTGAATGGTCACATCAACTTCACTCGGGTGATGACCGTAATCATCCACCAGCAATACTTCGCCATCGTCCACAGGGAACAAGCCCAATTGGTCGAAGCGGCGACCTGTGCCTTCAAAATTCACTAGCGCACGCCAAATCGCATCGTCTTCCACGCCATCTTCAGTCGCGACAGCAACCGCTGCTGCGGCATTGAGTGCATTGTGGCGTCCAGGAATATTCAGCTCAATATTCAGCGCAGGTTTGTCTTTACGCAAAATCGTGAAAATGCCCTTTTGGCCTTCTTGACGATAGTTCTCCAACTTCACATCAGCATCATCAGAAAAGCCGTACGTGATCACTTGGCGTCCAATGGACGGTATCACGTCTCGCACTACAGGATCGTCAATGCACATCACCGCCTGTCCGTAAAACGGCAACTGGTGCAGAAAATCAATGAAGGTCTGCTTTAAGACTTCAAAATCACCACCATAGGTGTCCATGTGATCCGCTTCGATGTTTGTCACAATCGCGACCATCGGCTGCAAATGCAGGAAGGAGGCATCACTTTCGTCAGCTTCAGCAATCAAGTAGCGGCTACAACCTAAACGCGCATTGGTGCCAGCACTTTTGACTAACCCACCATTCACAAATGTTGGGTCAAGGCCTGCCTCTTGATAAATCAGCGTGGTTAGTGCTGTGGTGGTGGTCTTTCCGTGCGTACCAGCCACTGCAATGCCATGGCGATAACGCATGAGTTCAGCCAGCATTTCTGCACGGCGAACCACGGGAATACGTGCCGCTTTTGCCGCAACCAGTTCCGGGTTATCTTGCTGAATGGCGGTAGACACTACCACCACGCTAGCGCCGTCCACATTGCTTTCAGCGTGACCGAAAAAGACCGTCGCACCTTTACTCACAAGGCGCTGAGTCACCGGGTTTTCTGACAAATCAGAACCCGATACTTCATAGCCTTCATTTAATAACACTTCGGCGATACCACACATTCCAGCGCCGCCAATACCGACAAAGTGAATGCGTTTTACACGGCGCATTTCTGGCACCATGGTTCGGATTTTTTCTAACTGATGACTATCAAACTTGCCCATCACTGTGTTCTCTTATTTCGCTACGTCTTTGATGACTGATGCAACTCGCGTGGCAGCATCGGTAATCGCTGCTTGTTTTGCCGAACGCGCCATCGTCATCAACGACTGTGAATCTAGGTTTTCCAATACCGTCGCCAGCTTTTCAGCGGTCAATTCCGGCTGCTCAATCATGATGGCTGCGCCACCTTGGACTAAATGCTCTGCGTTCAATGCTTGTTGGCGATCTTGGTGCTGAAACGGAACAAAAATCGCAGGGACACCGGCGGCGGCCACTTCTGAAACAGTTAACGCTCCAGAGCGGCAAATCAGGATGTCCGCCCAATGATAAGCTTCTGCAACGTCGTCAATAAACTCAGTAACATCTGTGTTAGCGACGCTTGCGTGACGAAACCGCTCTGCGGTGTCCGCTTGATTACCTTTACCCGCTTGATGGCGAACAACCACATCGCGTTTGAGCAATGCTAACGCCGCTGGCACGGTGTGGTTAAGAATACGCGCGCCTTGGCTACCGCCCATCACTAACACTTTAAGCGGCGTGCCATCCTGATAAGCCTTAGGGGCAGGCAACTCGCAAACATCTTTTCGTACTGGGTTTCCGACCACATCAGCATGAGGAAATGCGCCCGGAAAAGCCTGCAATACGCGCGTGGCAATCTTTGCCAGCCATTGGTTGGTTAATCCCGCCACGGCATTTTGCTCATGCAACACAACAGGAACACCGCTTAACCAAGCAGCCAAACCACCAGGTCCACTCACATATCCGCCCATGCCAAGAACAGCATCTGGTTGCCACTTCTTGATATGTTTTCGCGCTTGAATAACGGCATTCAGCACCATCCAGGGGGCGAGAAGTTTACGCGTAAAGCCTGAGCCACGCAGCCCTTTTACTTCAATAAAGTCGATCTCGATGCCATGTTTCGGCACCAGATCCGCTTCCATTCTATCCGCTGTACCTAACCAGCGGATTTCCCAACCTTGTTGCTGCAATTCACTGGCAACCGCAAGCCCTGGGAATACATGACCACCAGTCCCGCCGGCCATCACTAATAATCGTTTATGCTTTTGTTCGTTTTCGTTTTTCATGAGTCACAATTCGTTGGTGCGCTTGAGAGGTCTCTAGCCGGTATTCATGGTCAATACGAAGGAGAATAGCGACCGCTGTCGACATAATAAATAAACTGGAACCGCCATAACTGACCAGCGGCAAGGTCAAACCTTTGGTGGGCATAATGCCAGCCGCTGCACCGACATTGACGAGAGCTTGAAACGCAAACCAGATCCCAATACCAAAGGCGAGGAACCCACCGAAAAGCTGGTTACTTTCCAGGCAGCGTTTACCAATAAACAAGGCGCGAAATACCAGCCCAAAAACCATCAAAAGTACAGCAACCACGCCGACCAAACCTAACTCTTCAGCCAAAACGGCAATAACAAAGTCGGTGTGCGCTTCAGGTAAATATTCGAGTTTTTGAATCGAATTACCCAACCCCTGGCCCCACCAATCTCCACGACCAAAGGCCATTAAAGATTGCGTCAACTGATAGCCGCTCCCAAAAGGGTCTTGCCATGGGTCTAGAAATGAAGTGACACGCGCAACACGGTATGGCTCTGCGATGATCAGTAGACCGACTAGCCCCAAACCGCTAAATAGCAGGACACCAAACTGCCATAGCTTGGCACCAGCGATAAACAACATGCCAACAGTCGTGACAAACATTACCACCACGGAGCCCAAATCAGGCTGAATCAGTAAGAGGCCGGCAATGATCACCAGCACTGCCAGTGGCTTCAAAAAGCCCATCACACTCTCTCTCACCTCGCCATGGCGACGTACCAGGTAACCTGCCATAAACAGGAACAGTGACAGTTTCGCCACTTCTGCGGGTTGTAAGTTGATCACACCCAATGGCAACCAACGCACTGCGCCGTTAACAGAGCGGCCAACAACTAATACCGCGACGAGCAATACCAGTGAGATAAACAGCATTGGCACGCTGAATTGTTGCCAGCGAGTAAGCGGAATTTGCAAGGCGATCGCGGCAATGGCCAACGCACCGACTAAATAAATCCCTTGTCGCATAGCAAAGTAGAACGGCTGATCAACCAGACGTGTTGAAACTGGGATAGAGGCAGACGAGACCATGATCAGGCCCACCATCATTAAACCAAACGAGAGCCAAACGATATATCTGTCGTACAAAGCAGTGGGCGATGGTCGCGATAACCAGCGCAAGACATGCATGTCTTCCCACTTCATGCTCGTCATTCGGAAGCCGTCTCCAAGGCGCTATGTGCAGTAATAGCTTGTGCATAGGCCGCGAACGTCTCTCCGCGCACCATAAAATTAGTAAATTGATCGAAGCTAGCACACGCTGGCGATAGCAATACCATGTCTCCTGACTTCGCGGTTTGTGCGGCAATATCCATGGCTTGCTGCATGGTGTCGACGACAACAGGTGTCTCGACCAACCCTGCAAATGCTTGTCCATCGCGGCCATAGCAATACAAGGTGACATCAAGCGCTGCTAGTACAGGTTGTAGTGATGAAAACTCTGCCCCTTTTCCATCGCCGCCAACAAGAAGATGCAACTTACCTGGCAATTGCAGCCCATCTAATGCCGCTAGCGTGCTGGCTGGATTGGTAGCCTTTGAATCGTTGACCCACAAAATGCCGTTATGTTCCAACACTTGCTGACAACGGTGAGGCAAGCCACAGTATTCACGCATCGCCTGACATTGTGCGTCTCGCGCAATGCCAACAGAATCTGCCAACGCCATCGCAGCAAGGCAATTGGCAACGTTATGGCGCCCCACTAAGGCAATGTCAGACACTGCCATCACTGGTTCACCTTTTGCGGTCAACCACTCGTTACCCTCTTTCAAGGTGAGTGTGTAATCCCCTTGCGAGAAACCAAAACTTTCAGAGTATTTATCTTCAGGTGCTTTGGTTTGCAGATCGTCTTGATTCCACAGTGCCAGTTGGGTTTGATCAAAAATGCGCAGCTTGGCCTGTCGGTAATCTTCCATGCCGTCATAGCGATCCATATGATCTTCTGACAGGTTCAAAAACACGGCAGAAGCCATATCTAACGACGACGTGGTTTCTAACTGGAAGCTTGATAATTCGAGTACGTAAAGCGCGTGGTCATATGCCAGCATATCGAGCGCAGCAAAACCGATGTTGCCACCCACACCGACGTTAACACCCGCGGCCTTGGCCATTTCACCCAAAAGACTCGTGACCGTGCTTTTTCCGTTTGACCCGGTAATACCGATCACTGGTGCGGCAACATCACGAGCAAACAGCTCAATATCACCAACAATCTCGATGCCTTTTTCTGCCGCTGCTTTGAGCTCGGGAGTTGCCAATGCAATACCTGGGCTGGCGACGATCAGATCAGCATTGAGTAGCCAATCCATGTTCCAGCCGCCCGCATGAAGCGCCACGTTTTGCGGCAACTTGTCTGCGCCTGGAGCCGCATCTCGCGTATCAATCACACTGATCATCGCGCCATCATTTTTAGCGACAAGATGATTCACAACAGAGAGCCCGGTCATACCAAGCCCTATCACCACAATGTGCTTGTTCGCGGCGTCTGTCTTCATTTAACGCACCTTCAAGGTTGCAAGGCCGATGAGTACCAGCATCAAGGTAATGATCCAAAAACGGACAATCACACGCGGTTCAGGCCAGCCTTTCAGCTCGTAGTGATGGTGGATAGGTGCCATGCGGAAAATACGCTGTCCGCGCAGTTTGTAAGAACCGACCTGCAAAATCACAGACAAGGTCTCCATAACAAACACACCGCCCATGATCACCAGCAAGAATTCTTGACGCACCAATACAGCAATCGTGCCTAATGCACCACCCAACGCCAATGAGCCGACATCGCCCATAAAGACTTGTGCTGGGTAAGTGTTGAACCATAAAAAGCCAAGACCCGCCCCGACAATGGCGGCACACACCACCACCAGCTCGCCCGCGTCTTTGATATAAGGAATATGCAGATATTCGGCAAAGTTGACGTTGCCCGTTGCCCAAGCAATGAATGCGAAACCACTTGCTACCATGACGGTCGGCATGATGGCCAAGCCATCAAGACCATCCGTGAGGTTAACGGCGTTACTGGTACCAACAATCACGAAGTAAGTGAACACGACATAGAACAAGCCAAGCTGAGGCATGATGTCTTTGAAGAAAGGCACCACCAACTGCGTAGCGGCAGTATCTTTACCATGGGCATACAGCGCGAAAGCGACAATCAGCGCAATGGCGGATTGCCAAAAGTACTTCCAACGCGCAATAAGTCCGTCAGTGTTCTTGCGCACCACTTTACGGTAATCATCCACAAAGCCGATAGCACCGTAACCCAAGGTCACAAACAGCACGGCCCACACATACGGATTGGATAAATCGGCCCAAAGCAGCACAGTCACGGTAATGGCAGTTAAGATCATTAACCCACCCATCGTTGGTGTGCCACGTTTACTGAAGTGAGATTCAGGGCCTTCGTTACGAACAACCTGACCGATTTGCAGCATCTGCAAACGGGCAATCAAGCGCGGCCCCATCCAAAGTGACATCACTAAGGCGGTTAACACGCTTAAGATGGCGCGAAACGTCAGGTAATCAAACAGTCGGAAAAACGGTATGTGCTGGGCAAGAATGTCCGATAGCCAATCTAGCATGACGCTGTCTCCTCGATAGCTGCGACGACTTCTGACATTTTCATTCCGTTGGCCCCTTTGACCAAAACAGATACTTCACGTTTTGTTTTCATGAGTTCTACTACATGCGCTATCAGTGCGCTTTTATTATCAAAATGCTGTCCACCACAACGCTCGCTAATCGCGGCGCTGGCGGGTCCATATGTGAGTAAGGTTTGAATCGACGCCTGACTGAGATGCTCTGCCACTTCCTGATGCACAGCATCAGAGTGCTCTCCCATCTCACCCATATCTGCCAAGACGATCACCTTGTCGCCGTCAAAACCATCCAGTAAATCAACGGCGGCTTTCATCGCAGCAAGGCTTGCGTTGTAGCTATCGTCAATGAGACGAAGTCCAGGGCGCGGGAAGCTTATCGCGCCACGTCCCTTCACAGGCGACACAGATGCGAGACCGCGCGCCACATCGTCCATGGTAATGCCATCAACATTCAGCGCTGTCATTGCCGCCAAGACCGCATTCGCGACATTATGCGCACCGGGCAAGTTAACAAATAGTGGAGAAACAACGCCTTGTGTGACTAAATCAAACTGATAACAACCGTTTTCAGCTTGTTGAATATTCTCTGCGCGATAGTCAGCATCTTTACCCGCCACTGTCATGGTAAGTACTTGCTTACTTTTCAGCACGGCGTCCCAAGAATGCCCACCACAACTATCAAGGTTCACGATAGCAAGAGCGCCATCGGCCAATCCTTCAAAGATTTCGCCTTTGGCTTGTGCCACGCCTTCCAACGAGCCAAACCCTTCAAGGTGAGCTGCCGCAAGGTTAGTCACCATGGCAATATCTGGTTGTGCCAGTTGCGTGGTGTAGGCAATTTCACCGATATGATTTGCCCCTAATTCCATGACAGCAAAATCGTCGGAAGGTGTTAAACGAAGCAAGGTTAATGGCACGCCGATATCATTGTTAAAATTGCCCGCGGTATACAGGGTTTGCCCCTTTTGCGGCAAAATAGCCGCCAGCATTTCTTTGACCGTGGTTTTGCCACAGCTGCCTGTCAGTGCGATCGTTTTCACATCACATTGAGCTTTTACCCATGCACCGAGCTGACCTAAAGCCAACTTGGTGTCATTCACAACCAGCTGTGGCAACTCTGACGCAACAGGCGTGGAAACCAACAGTGCTGAGGCACCATTAGCTTCTGCAGTATCAACAAAATCGTGTGCATCGAAACGCTCACCGACCAGCGCCACAAAAAGTGCGCCTTGACCCAGTGTGCGCGTGTCGGTTGATACGGCATTGATGACGACGTCTTCACCTTTTAGGTCAGCCTGTAAAACAGACTGCAATGTCTGAAGTGAAACCGGGATCATCCCTTTACCTCCAAAAGATCGCGAACCGTTTCACGATCAGAATAATGAACCGTTCCTGATGCCAAGACTTGATAGTCTTCATGGCCTTTTCCTGCCACTAATATCACATCATCTTTTGATGCATTTTCAAAGGCATAACGGCAAGCTTCTGCGCGATCATGGAGGATAACAGCTTTCTCTGGCGAGACCATGCCCCTGAGCATGTCTGCCACGATGATTTCTGGAGATTCTGATCGCGGGTTATCGTCAGTTAAAATAGCGACATCGGCGAGACGTTCTGCAATTTCTGCCATCATAGGGCGCTTGCCCGTGTCTCTGTCTCCACCGCAACCGAATAAGCACCACAGCTTTCCTTCACAATGGCGACGTAATGCATGAAGCGCTTTTTCAAGCGCATCGGGCGTGTGAGCATAATCAACCACTAACATAGGTTTGTCAGCGTGGTGAAAAACTTCCATACGGCCGATAACGGCTTGAAGTTGTGGGGCGACATCCAGAAGCGCGGCTTTGTCATACCCCAAACCGAGCAATGTTGCCAAGCTAAGCAACAGGTTCATCACGTTGAATTCACCAACCAGTGGTGCTGTAAATTCCCCTTCTCCCCACGATGAAGAGAATGCAATAGATACACCGCTGGTCGCATAGCTCACGGAGGTCAACCAAAGCTTGCGTCCTTGGTGAGTGTTCACTGCGGCTTCGGACATGGACACCGCAATCGCTTCTGGCATATTTGCCACCCAGCTCGCCCCCACAACATCATCGGCGTTGATAACGGATACTGGCGTCCCATAGTGGGTAAACAAACGTAACTTGGCTTCGGCATACGCTTCCATGGTGCCGTGGTAATCAAGGTGATCACGACTTAAATTAGTAAAAATCGCCGCGTCAAAGGAAACCGCTTTCACCCGATCTTGTACTAAACCATGAGAAGACACTTCCATGGCGACATGCGTCGCGCCTTGTTGCTTGAATTGCGCCAGCTGGTGCTGAATATCTAGCGCACTACCCGTGGTGTTTAACGCGGGCTCAAGTGATGCCAGAAAGCCATTACCCGTGGTTCCCATGACGGCAGCTTTACTGCCAAGTAAATCAATCCACTGCGCGATAAGCTGACTAATTGTCGTTTTACCGTTCGTTCCCGTGATACCAATATTCGTCAGACCATGACTAGGCGCTTGATAAAAACGCGCGGCGATATCGGAAAGCGTCGATTTCATGTGCGGAAATGCCACGACAGGCACATGACCGTTTAGCGTAATGCCAAACTGACCGCTGGTATCGCCATCATCTGCAATCACTGCAACGGCACCCGCTGCAATCGCGTTAGGAATATACTGACGTGCATCTAGGCTGTGGCCTTGAACAGCCACAAACACATCACCAGGTTGGATCTGGCGGTTATCCAGTTTCAAGCCGGTTATCTCAATGTCTGGCACAACATCAAACCACGGTGCCAAAAGTTCTTTAAAGCTGGTAATAGACATCAGTTTTGCTTGTCCGTTTTAGCAATATGTAACGAGGGTTGCTGAGCGTCCGGCGCAATGTTCAATATCTGCAGTGCGCTCTTCATTACGTCTGAAAACACAGGGGCCGCAACCTGACCACCGTAATATTTATCGCCTTGTGGTTCATTGATGACCACGACTAAGGCAATGCGGGGATCGCTGATTGGAGCAATCCCTGCGGTATATCCGATATATTCGTCGCCGTAGCCACCAGCAATCGCAACTTTGGCCGTACCCGTTTTGGCACCAACACGATACCCATTAACCGCCGCGCGTCGCGCACTGCCGCCCTCTTGAGTCACCGACTCAAGCATATCAATGACCTTACGTGTGTTTTCCCGAGACGCGACTTGTTTACCGGGCACCACCGCTTCGGTTTTTAGAATCGATAATGGGCGATTAACACCTAAGCTACCAAGGACTGCATAAGCGCGTGCCAACTGAGCGGGCGTGATTGATAAGCCATAGCCAAATGACAAGGTGGCTCGCTCGAAATCAGACCAGCGACGGCGATTTGGAAATAGACCATAGGATTCACCCACAAGGTTGACCCCAGTGGCATCACCCATGCCAAAGCTGCTGTAAATGCCCAATAAGGCTTCAACCGGCATAGAAAGGGATAATTTACTGACGCCGATATTACTGGATTTTTTCAGTATCTTACGAAGGTCGGCTTTGCCCGCTTTTGACACGTCACGCACTCGGGCTCCGCCAATGGACATGACGCCATTGCCGGTATCGATAATGGTGCTCTCATCAGCCACACCATTTTCAAGGGCAGCTAATACCACCAGCGGTTTAATGGTTGAACCGGGTTCAAAAACATCCGTAATCGCACGGTTACGCATTTTGAAGCTTTTTAGGTCAGCGCGATTGTTGGGGTTGTATGATGGCGCATTGACCATCGCCAACACTTCTCCCGTTCGCACATCAACCATGACCAATGACCCTGATGTGGCTCGATAGTCAGCAACCGCTTGTTTTATTGCGCGATAAGAAATGGCTTGGAGACGTTGGTCGATACTCAACTGTAACGGCTTGCCTTCTTCTTTGGCTTCCAGTGAAATATTTTCAACCACGCGACCGTATCTGTCTTTGCGCACAGTTCGGCGCCCAGGCTCACCACTTAGCCAACCGTCATAACCTCGCTCAATACCTTCAAGACCGCGCCCATCGATACCCGTTACACCGACCAAATGGGCACTCACCTCTCCCGCAGGATAAAAGCGACGGGATTCATCATTCATACCGATGCCCGGCAATTTGAGTGCGGCAATGTAATTTGCCATGGCTGGGCCAACCTGACGCTGGAGATAGATAAATCGTTTTTTGCGGTTTTTCTCGATGCGATCCAGCATCTTTTGACGATCAAGCCCCAGTACATCAGCAAGCGCAAACCAACGGTCTTTTTCAACTAGCCCACCATTTTTAAACACAGTAACAGGGTCAACATACACCGCTTCGACAGGCACACTCACCGCAAGTGACTCGTCGTTTCTGTCAGTGATCATACCGCGAGCAGAAGGGAGGGCTTTGACGCGAACTGAACGCAAATCGCCTTCATAACGAAGGCGATCGGGTTCAATAACTTGAATGTAAGCAGCGCGGGCAATGAGCGCGAATAAGGCAAGAGAAATACAGACGCAAACCGTAACGAAACGCCACTTAATCAGCGTAGGCGCTTGCTTCTTAGCGCGTTGGTTGCCTGGTTTGCTCTTTCCCTTAAACACTATTGGCTCACTATGATTTCACGTCGACTATCAGGACGGATCATGTCCTGATCATTGCGTGCCATCGACTCGACACGGCTGTGTTCAGATAATGCATGTTCTTCGAGGATTTGGTTTCGCCATTCAACCTCTAGCCTTTCTCGCTCCATCAACAACTGATCTTGATGTGCAATGGCAGTCCGAGTTTGTTGAGTGACAAACACCACGGATAACGCAGAAATCAGCACCAGCAATAGCAACACCAAAGGCACCTTACCGACAGAGGTAAGATCCTGAAAAATTTGTCTGCTAAGTCCTGGTGCTCGTTCCATTAGTCACCCAATTTTTCTGCAATTCGCAATACAGAACTGCGAGAGCGTGTATTGTCTGACACTTCTCCGTCTGTTGGC
The DNA here is from genome assembly GCF_000286835.2 of Enterovibrio norvegicus FF-33. Classification (GTDB taxonomy): domain Bacteria; phylum Pseudomonadota; class Gammaproteobacteria; order Enterobacterales; family Vibrionaceae; genus Enterovibrio; species Enterovibrio norvegicus_A. Next base: position 82,725 of record NZ_AJYD02000011.1, read on the forward strand.
TTTAAGGCCTTACCGACAGGTTTCATGCTCGCACTGCCCAAGGCTCGAATTTGCGCTTCCGTCAGAGGCAAGCCATGAGGTACTGATGGCCCTTTGCTTTGTTTTCGGATGAATTGCTTCACCAAGCGATCTTCCAACGAATGGAAGCTGATAACGGATAAGCGCCCTTCTGGTGCAAGAACATTTAATGCACCTTGCAGAGCGGTTTCAATTTCATCCAACTCACTGTTGATATAGATGCGGATAGCTTGGAAGCTTCGCGTGGCTGGATGTTTTTTGCGGTCACGAGACGGCGCGACGTTAGCGATCAGTTTCGCCAGTTGCAATGTACGTGTCAGCGGCTCTTTTTCTTCGTCTTCGCGATGCTCAACAATGGCGCGAGCGATACGCTTTGCAAAACGCTCCTCACCAAACACTTTCAACACCCAAGCAATATCGTCTGCATCCGCTTCTTGAAGCCACTGTGCGGCTGAAACACCTGACGTTGGATCCATGCGCATGTCCAACGGGCCGTCACGCATAAAGCTGAAACCACGTTCAGCGTCATCGAGCTGCGGCGAGGACACACCAAGATCAAGCAGTACGCCATTGATCTGACCACTCAAACCAAGATCTTCAATATATTGTTGAATACCTGAAAAAGGACCTTGGATAATGTTAAAGCGAGGATCATCAATCTTGGCCGCTTCGGCGATAGCTTGTGGATCTCGATCAATACTGTAAAGGCGCGCATTCTCGCCCAAACGAGATAAAATCTCGCGAGTGTGTCCACCACGTCCAAATGTGCCGTCGACATAAATGCCGTCAGGCTTAAGGGCCAAACCCTCAATGGATTCGTGGAGAAGAACGGAAATGTGTGAAAATTGCTCTGACATAATCTTGGGTACCTAAAGCGAGAAATTGCTGAGCCTGTCACTCAACGCTTCCGCTGATTCGGCTTGAATTTGAATATCTTGGTCAATCTGTTGTTGCCATTTATCGCTGTTCCACAACTCAAACTTATTGAGCTGCCCAACCAGCATGGCTTTTCCATCTAACCCCGCATAGTCACGAAGTGTAGGGGCAATCAGTATTCGACCCTGTCCGTCCATCTCGCACTCAAACGCATGCCCGAGCAACAAACGTTGCAATCGACGCTCTGCGGGATTGAGGCTGGATAGACGGGAAAGTTTGGCTTCAATCCGCTCCCATTCCGGTAACGGGTAAAGCAGCAGGCATGGTAACTGATGATCAATGGTGCACACAAACACGCCATCACAAAGCGCATCAAGATCTTCTCGATATCGCTTCGGCAATGCTACTCGACCTTTTACGTCGAGAGATATGGCGCTCACCCCTCTCAACATGTCACTTAATTCCCTTTCTCACCAGAATAACCCACTTTACTCCACAATTTCCCACTTAGAAGTGTAAGTATCAGGCAAAAAGAAAGTCAAGCAACCCTGTAGGGCGACACGGATCACGGTTTCGTGAACTACATTCTATTTCAACAGCTTGCCATCCATTTCGATGGTGCTGTTTTTTTAACCGCATATCATGCCGACGACAATATGGCTACTTTAGCAGTCGCTAAATCAAATTCTCCGGCATTTAAAGCTATTATTCCGATCAAGAAAATGGTTTTCCGATCTTTAAAACTAAAGAAGGCGAGCTAATGCTCGCCTTCTGGGGTATTAAGTGAGTCGGCCTGTAAGCCGGGTTCTGTACCGTAAAAAACGGTGGTAACCATTCGTCTAGGCCTGCAATCGCTCACAGGCTCAAGCAACCTACCCGTCCCCAACGCGGGCCGCGCCAATAGGGACCTATTTGGTCTTGCTCCGGGTGGAGTTTACCGTGCCACGAACTGTTGCCAGCCGCGCGGTGCGCTCTTACCGCACCCTTTCACCCTTACCTGTGCACTTTATCTCCTTGCGGAATATAAAGGCCATCGGCGGTTTGCTCTCTGTTGCACTGGTCGTAGGCTTGCGCCCCCCAGGCGTTACCTGGCACCCTGCCCTGTGGAGCCCGGACTTTCCTCCCCCCCGTCAGTCTCCCAAAGGACATCAACGAAGCAGCGGTTACCCAGCCAACTCAGGCCGCGGATTATATAGAAGTCTCTATAGCCGAGCAACCTCAAGACGCGCTTATCCGCAAATTTAAAAGCCTCAGTAAGTACATTCACCTATAAACGGCGTTTTAAACACCATTTACAGGTACAGGACTCGGTATAGCGCCTCTTACTAGTCGAGGTTTTCTAAGCCCCATTTGTACAAGGCATTCTTTTTCACGCTATAAAGTTCTGCTGCAATCGCAGCCGCTTTTTTCAACGGCAATTCCTTCGCGATCAATGCAACAGCATTGGTTGCTTCAACAGGCAGATCATCTTTCTCTGCACGGTGACCTGCAATCAAAAGAACCATTTCGCCACGGAGGCGATTTCTATCTTCATTCAACCACGCAATCAACTCGCCCAGTGGCGCGCCATGAATGGTTTCATACGTTTTTGTCAGTTCACGTGCCAAGACCACTTGGCGATCCGCACCCAGCACGGCAAGCATGTCATCCAAGGTATCGGTAATACGATGAGGTGACTCGTAGAATATTAAGGTACGCGGATCTTGCGCAATCTCAGTAAACTTATCACGTCGCCCTTTACTCTTTGGCGGCAAGAAGCCTTCAAAACTAAAACGATCAGAAGGTAAACCCGACGCACTTAACGCCGTGATCACCGCACAAGGACCCGGTAAGGGCACAACTTTGACACCGGCCTGACGACAACGCGTGACCAAGTGGTAACCTGGATCAGAGATCAACGGCGTACCCGCATCAGAAACCAACGCAATGGTTTGTCCACTGACCAATTTTTCTATCAGAAAATCCGCTTTTTGTTGTTCATTATGGTCATGAAGAGCAAAAGTTCGGGTCGTGATACCAAAATGGGACAGTAGTCTGCCAGTATGGCGGGTATCCTCGGCAGCGATGATGTCAACCTGCTGCAAAATTTCGAGTGCACGCTGGGTGATATCTCCCAGGTTTCCGATCGGTGTCGGCACGATATACAAAGTTGAGACGTCAACCACGGTTGAAGTTTCATCAGTCATTTGTTTCACAACCCTTCGGCGATTAATATAGAGGGCAACAAGTTACGGACAGAAGATGTTCATGCGTAAAATAACCCATAAGTGCAAAAGTGTATCACGACTTCTCTCTCCAATCGCGCTGGCATTGGTGCTTTCGGCCTGTCAGACAACGCCTCCTGTTGAGCAAGGACCTCAATATGACATCACTGCGCCTGCGCGTGAGTCATCAACATTCTACTTGCTGAAAGCTGAAACCAGTGACGCAGGAGAAAAAGCGGATTGGTACCTGTTGGCATTAAAGGCACTGATTGAAGAAAAACAAGTCGCGCAAGCGGATGTTTTAGTCGGTAGATTGGCAAAAATGCCGCTTACCCCATTGCAGCTTTCTGAATGGCAACTTGGCCGAGCGCACCTTCTTCAGCAAAAAGGAAACGCGCAAGCGGCGGTGGATAGCCTCAACTTTTTACCTGCATGGCAACTTCCTGCCATTCAGTATCAGCGCTATTACACGCTGAAAGGCGAACTGTATCAGCAATTGGGTAATCAACCTGGTGCTGCGTTGTCTTTTGCCGAAGCCTCTCCCTACCTGACTGATAGTTTCGATAAGCAACAAAATTGGAACCGCGTTTGGGATGCTTTGGTGAAAATGCCCCAATCAGAGCTAAACACGCTGTCCGCAAGCGGCAATCAAGTATTGGCTGGCTGGGTCGAGCTCGTCAACGTTTTACGCCGCTATGCAGGCCGTCCAGCAGAGCAACAAGAGGCACTTAATCAGTGGCTTTCTGCCAATCCAGCACATCCTGCTAATCGATACCTGCCAGAGAATTTGGCAACACTGAAATCGATGGAAATCGTACGTCCTGAGCGTATTGGCGTCATGCTGCCGCTTAGCGACAAATTTGCAGTGCAAGGTGAAGCCATCAGAAATGGGTTAGTTCAGGCATTACTTGATGATGACTCAGAAAGTATCGCCCCTTCTGTTATGTTTTATGATACCAACGCCATGCCAATGACAGAGATTGTCAACGCCATGCGTAACGATGGTATTCAATTCGTTGTTGGGCCACTGCAAAAAGACAAGGTGGACGCCTTCCTGACAACAAGCCAAAACAGCTTCCCTACGCTGGCACTCAATATCCCTAAGAATGAAGATGGAGAAGCCAACACCTGCTTCTTTACTTTGTCGCCAGAACAGGAAGCAGAACAAGCTGCGCTGCACATTGCTCAAAACAAGCATAAGTTTCCGTTGGTGATTGCACCTAACAACGGTTTTGGTCGTCGTGTTAGCGAGGCTTTTTCTAAGCAGTGGGAAGCCGAGACTGGCGAACCAGCCGAAGTGGAATTCTTTAAAAACCGCGCTGCAATGCAGAAAACCGTTCAGCGCGTCTTTGGTTTGACCGAGAGTCAGGGCCGTATCCAGCAAATGAACCAATTGCTAGGTTTGGACATGGAATCTGAACAACGCAGTCGTCGCGACGTGGATGCTGTCTATCTGGTTGCCAACGCGGGTGAATTAACGCTGTTGAAACCTTTTATTGAAGTGGCTATCAACCCAGACGTGAAACCGCCGAAACTATATGCAAGTTCTCGCAGTAACAATCGCGTCAATGGTGTGGGTGAAATTGGCGAGTTGCGCGGCATTGAATTCAGTGATGTCCCTTTACTTGTTGATGCAAACAATCCAACAGCTGCAAGATTTAACCAGCTTTGGCCAGACCTCGATAATGGCATGACGCGCCTGTATGCACTGGGGATGGATGCCTACGCTCTGATTGAAGCACTGCCTCAGATGCAAGCATTGCCACAATATCGCTATGAGGGTCACTCAGGTGAGCTATCACTGGGTGATTACTGCACGGTAAACCGCTCCGTGTCTTGGGCGATGTTTGGGGACCAAGGGATTGTTTCAGTTAAATAAGAAGCAAACTGGCGACCATTATGAACAACAGGCTTGCCGCTTCTTGGAGCAGCAAGGCCTGATAGCTCTCGACAAAAATGCTCGCTTCAAAGTGGGTGAACTAGACCTTGTCATGCGACAAGGTAGCTGCATCGTGTTTGTTGAAGTCAAATTTCGAAAACAATCTGGTTTTGGTGGTGCAGCCGCCACAATCTCACGCCAAAAACAGCGCCGCTTACTGAAATCTGCCTACCTTTGGCTAGCCAAACAAGGGCTTTCCGCGACACATACTGAATTTCGCTTTGACGCTGTGGCTTTTGAAGGTGGTATAAACGCTGTAAACTGGATAAAGAATATATTTATTGAAGGGTAATCAATGCTAGACAGCATCAAAGATAGCTTCACTGAGAGCATCCAAACACAGATCGCAGCCGCTGAAGCATTGCCAGAGCCAATATCAAAAGCTGCTATGGTCATGGTTCAGTGCCTGCTAAACGGCAATAAGATTCTTTGCTGCGGTAACGGTGGGTCGGCAGCAAATGCCCAACACTTCGCATCGTGCTTGCTTAATCGCTTTGAAACTGAGCGCCCTAGCTTGCCTGCTTTAGCACTGACCGCTGATACCGTTACCCTCACAGCCGTCGCCAATGATTATCACCATGACGAGGTGTTCTCAAAACAAGTGCGCGCCTTTGGCCAAGCCGGCGATGTTTTATTAGCACTATCGACCAGCGGTAACAGTAAAGACATTATCAAAGCCATGGAAGCGGCAGTAACACGTGATATGACTATCATTGCGTTTACAGGTAAAGATGGGGGCGAAATGGCTGGCTTACTGGGTGAACTGGATGTTGAAATCCGTGTTCCTTCACAACGCACAGCACGTATACAAGAAGTCCACCTTGTCACGCTTCATACACTTTGCGATTTAATCGACCAGTTTCTTTTCCCGACTCACGGAGAATAAGTCATGAAAAAGGCGCTTTTACTTGCAGCAGTCTTCGCGTTAAGTGCCTGTTCCGCCATTTATGAGCAGGACACACGAAACGCAAAAACAGAATGGACGGATACACAAATTTCAATGCAAGTGGCAGGGATCGCTAATAAAGCGCCTTATTTGGGCGAAACTCGAATCAATGCCGTGTCCTACGATGGGAAATTGTTGTTGATTGGTCAGGCCAAAACCGCTGCATTAAAGAAAACACTGGTGGCAAAAGCGCGTGAGCTGGATGGCGTTGAGACCGTTTACGATCAAATACGTGTAAAAGAGCCTCTATCGCTTACTGACGTGAGCAAAGACACCTGGCTAACCACCAAGGTGAAGTCGGCGTTGATTGGCAGCAAGAAGCTTAGAAGCGTCAATATCAAGGTGTTATCTGAAGATGGTGAAGTCTTTTTGCTAGGCTATGTCACTCGACAACAAGCAGAAGAAGCAACAGAGATTGCACGTAATCTTAGTGGCGTTAAACAGGTAGTAAAAGGCTTTCAATACTACGAGCCTCAAGCATCCACGGAAGAGTGAACTACGGTTGGTGCTCTAGATAAGAAAAAAGCAGCCATTGGCTGCTTTTTTTATTTCACGACCGTGAGTGTAGGGCGGCCTTTGAATTTATTGTCTGATTCTGCATCAACAGAGGTATCGTCATCGGATGCGACGTTACCAGAGATGACGGAGATATCAGTATCTTTAGGCTCAACTTCTGGCTCAAGTTCAATTCTCTCCAATTCTGCTTCATAAGCAGGCTCTGGATCGAACATAGTACCAGCGCCATTCTCTCGCGCATAAATGGCGAGTACGGCGTAAAGCGGTACAGACACCAACATTGGACGACCACCAAATCGAGCATTAAAGCAAACTTCATCATTTCCAAGATCAAGATTACCTATAGCCCGTGGTGCAACGTTCAACACTATTTGGCCATCCTGAACATACTCAGTCGGTACATTCACGTATGGCAGTGTTGCGTCTACAACCAAATGGGGAGTCAGATCGTTGTCTATCAACCAGTCGTAAAACGCCCGCAATAAATACGGGCGACGAGGTTTTAGCGTAGCATCATCCATTACTGAGCCAGACGCATCTCACGCTCAGCTTCGGTCAATGAAGCCAAGAATGAATCACGTTCAAAAACGCGAGCCATGTAAGTCTTAACTTCTTTCGAACCTGGGCCGCTTAGCTCGATACCCATGACAGGCAAGCGCCATAGCAAAGGTGCTAGGTAGCAATCAACCAAGCTAAATTCTTCACTCATGAAGAACGGATATTCAGCAAACACTGGCGCCAGAGCCAGCAATTCTTCACGTAACTGACGACGAGCTTTATCAGCTTCTTCCGCATTGCCTTTTTCGACTTTCACAGCCAATGTGTACCAGTTACGTTCAATACGGTACATCATTAGGCGACTGTTACCACGGGCAACAGGATAAACCGGCATTAGCGGTGGGTGCGGGAAACGCTCATCCAGGTATTCCATGATGATGTTCGCGTTATACAACGCCAATTCACGGTCAACCAAAGTCGGTACCGAGTTGTACGGATTTAGATCGAGTAAATCCTCTGGCAGGTTATTAGGATCAACAAGCTCAATCTCATAGGTCACACCTTTCTCAGCGAGAACGATGCGCACCTGATGGCTATACATGTCTGATGCGTCTGAATACAACGTCATCACCGAGCGTTTATTGGCAGCAACAGCCATTAACCCCTCCAGAATATTTCATCTATAGAAAAAACAATGGGAGCACCTGCCCCCATTGTGGATCAGCAACTCACTAGATTAACCGATCAGTGAACGTCACGCCAATACTCTTTCTTGAGCAGAATGGTCAAGATGAGCAAAATAACAAGGAAGCCAATCACCCAATAACCCATTTGTTGGCGTTCCAGTTTATTTGGCTCCCCCGAATACTCGAGAAAGTTAACCAAATCGCGGACGGCATCATCGTATTCTTCTGGGCTCAGTTCACCATTACCCAAAGATTCAATACCAACAAAGTCTTCCACTTGCTGACCATCAATCATCACAGATTTATACTGCTTGACTGGTGTGCCCTGAAGTTCTTCCAACACATGTGGCATCCCCACACTTGGGAATACGGTGTTGTTCACACCAAATGGACGTGATGGATCTGCATAGAAAGAACGCAGGTAGGTATAAATCCAATCTGTACCGCGAACACGTGCAACCAAGGTCAAGTCAGGAGCTGGGCCACCAAAGAAAGTGGCTGCATCATCAACAGTAATCGCATTGGTGACCAAGTCGCCAATCTTTGCATTCTCGTCAAAGACCAAATTTTCCATCATCAGTTCTTTGGGGATATCGAGATCTTCTGCGATACGCTCATAGCGCTGATACTGGGTAGCGTGACAGCCAAAGCAATAGTTCATGAAAAGCTTAGCGCCATTCTGTAATGAAGCTTTGTCTGACAAATCGTTATTCGCCGCTTCCAGCGGAACCTTCGCACCAGCTGCCATCGCGAGAGAAGGCAACAATGCGAACAAGATTACAATCCACTTCTTCATTAGTAGTTCACCCTCTCCGGTAATGGTTTCGTTGCCTCGTTTTTGCTGTAAACAAACAACAGAACAAAGAACATAAAGTAACCAAAGCTAAAGATCTGAGCCAACAGTGTGTAAAGGCTAGTCGCAGGTAAAGTACCTAAAACACCTAAAGCAATGAAGGAGATAACGAACTGAACAATGTTCGCCAGATGCAACTTGCTACGATAGCGATAAGAGCGCACTTTACAGCGATCTAGCCAAGGTAGTAGGAACAGCACAGCGATTGACAAGCCCATAAGTACAACGCCCGTCAACTTATCAGGGACCGCGCGCAAAATGGCGTAAAACGGCGTGAAGTACCATACCGGTGCAATGTGATCCGGTGTTTTTATCGGGTTCGCCGCTTCGAAGTTAGGTGGCTCAAGGAAATAGCCGCCCATTTCTGGATTGAAGAAAATAACGTAGGCAAACAAAATACCAAAACCTGCAACACCGATCAGATCCTTCACCGTTCCGTATGGGTGGAAAGGAACAGCATCAATGATGTCGTATTTCTTGGTGTAGTACTTGTGGAAAGCAAATTGGGTTTCGTACCCTTCGCCCTTCGCACCTTTTGGCAATTTGGTTTCAATGCCATCCGGATTATTCGAGCCAACTTCGTGCAGTGCAAGAATATGCAACACCACTAGCAATAGAATAACGATTGGCAACGCAACGACATGCAGCGCAAAGAAGCGATTTAGCGTTGCTCCCGAGAGGACAAAGTCACCACGGATCCACAACGTAAGATCATCACCAATAACAGGGATTGCGCCAAACAGCGAGATAATGACCTGGGCGCCCCAGTAAGACATTTGTCCCCAAGGTAGCAAGTAGCCCATGAACGCTTCTGCCATCAGCGCTAGGAAGATCAACATGCCGAACAGCCAAAGCAGTTCACGAGGCTTTTGATACGAACCATAAATCAGGCCGCGGAACATGTGCAGGTAGATAACGACAAAAAACGCTGACGCACCCGTAGAGTGCATGTAACGCAATAGCCAGCCGTACTCCACATCACGCATGATGTATTCAACCGAAGCAAACGCGCCTTCCGCAGAAGGGTTGTAACTCATAGTTAACCAAATACCGGTAAGCAGTTGGTTGACTAATACCAGCATGGCTAGCGAACCAAACAAGTACCAGAAGTTAAAGTTTTTCGGCATTGGGTATTCAGACAAATGCTTTTTGTAAGCATTCATCACAGGAAGGCGTTTCTCTATCCAGTTAAGAAAGTTTTCCATTACGCTGCTCCCTCATCGGCACCGACCAGAATACGTTTATCATTAAGATACGTATAAGGAGGTACCACTAGATTAAGTGGCGCCGGTACACTCTGGAATACACGACCCGCCATATCAAACTTCGAACCATGACACGGGCAGAAGAAACCGGACGTAACACCTTCAACTTGCTCACCAAAACTGTCTGGTAGATAGGTGGGCGAACAACCTAGATGCGTACACAATCCTACTGCGACAAAAAGCTCAGGCTTAATGGAACGGTAAGTATTGGTAATATATTCGGGCTGCTGTGGTTCAAGAGAGTCAGGATCGCGAAGCTTATCGCCAATCTCATTCAACGTCTCTAAGGTCTGTTCGCTACGACGAACAATCCATACAGGCTTGCCCTGCCAAATCACCCTGATTAACTGGCCTTCTTCAACTTTACTCACATCGACTTCAACCGGGGCACCGGCAGCCTTTGCTTTGGCGCTAGGGTTCCAAGACTTAATAAAAGGTACAGCGACTGCTGCTGCACCCACACCACCAACCACAGCGGTTGATAGAGTCAGGAAACGGCGTCGGCCGGAATTCACTGGCGCATTGCTCATCCAACATTCTCCCATGTGCTCCCGCATGGATTTTTAAAAACTGTCCTTATGCGTCCCTGGAGCGTACGGCTAACTCAAAAAAGTATATTTCTTACGTAAACAGCCTATTGATTATCTTAAGATAGCACAGGCATACGTGGGTTAAATGATAAGGAAAACCCCACTTTTTGACAAGATAAAGCTACTTTTTTGTAACAAATGTGAGGTATGCACCGTTTTTTTAACTAACTGCCAAAAAAGAAAAAAATCGGAAAAATATCAAAATGGAGAAGTGTAGAAAGAGAGAGGGATAGTGTGTCTTAAAAAAGCTATTGCGTTGAATTGGGACAATAAAAAGCCTGGCAATAAGCCAGGCTTTTTTTGACCATAATTCCCGAATAAATTCGGAAGCGAATTAACGCTTAGAGAATTGTGGACGACGACGTGCTTTACGTAGACCAACTTTCTTACGTTCAACTTTACGCGCGTCACGAGTAACGAAGCCAGCTGCACGAAGAGCAGGACGCAAAGTTTCATCGTATTCCATCAGTGCACGGGTAATACCGTGACGGATAGCGCCAGCTTGACCAGAGATACCACCACCAGAAACGGTGACGTATAGGTCTAGCTTGTCTAGCATTTCAACTAGTTCAAGCGGCTGACGAACAATCATACAAGCTGTTGGGCGACCGAAGTACTGCTCCAATTCACGCTTGTTGATTACGATGTTTCCGCTGCCCGGCTTGATGAATACACGAGCTGTGGAACTTTTGCGACGACCAGTGCCGTAGTATTGTTCTGCCATTGTTATATCCCCTTAGATGTCCAGTACTTGCGGCTGTTGTGCCGCGTGCTTGTGCTCAGCGCCCGCGTAAACTTTCAGTTTACGGAACATTGCACGACCTAGAGGACCACGTGGCAACATACCTTTAACGGCAAGTTCGATGATCATTTCTGGTTTCTTCACTTGCAGCTTATCAAAGCTGATTGACTTGATACCACCAATGTAGCCTGAGTGGCTGTAGTAGATCTTGTCAGTGAATTTCGCACCAGTTACGGTAACTTTGTCCGCGTTGATAACTACGATGTAGTCACCAGTGTCAACGTGCGGAGTGTATTCTGGCTTATGCTTACCACGCAGACGAGATGCGATCTCAGTTGCGATACGGCCCAGAGTTTTACCTTCTGCGTCTACAATATACCAGTCGCGTTTTACGCTTTCTGGTTTAGCAACGAAAGTTTTCATGCTAATAAATACCCGATAATTAAAAATTTCACTTAAGGAGCTTTCGCTCCCACTGTATAAGAGCCCATTCAACACCCCTTCGAGTGGTGTTCCCTCGGCCTTAGCCTTTCAACAGTAACGGTGGGTCGCAGGATTATAAGGAAGGGTGGAGAAAAAATCACCTTTTTTCCAAAAATAATCGCGACTTTTTCTTCTTCTCGACCCGAAAGATAATGCCAATAAATGGGATATCGCTAAGGAAGGTGTTCCAACGCCAGGTAATCATGGCTCTGCATCTCTTTTAAACGCGAACAACAGCGTTTAAATTCGAAAGACAACCTGTCGCCGACATACAGTGATGACAGGGCGACTTCCGCAGAAATGATCAGTTTCACGTGCCTTTCGTAAAATTCATCGATCATGGCAATAAATCGCCTCGCTGCATCATCTTTTTCCGCCCCCATTTGAGGAACATTGGCCAAAAGCACCGTGTGATAAAGCCGGGCAAGCTCAATATAGTCAGACTGGCTTCTTGGGCTGTCACACAAAGTGACAAAATCAAAATGCACCACCCCCTCCGCTTCCCTCACTGCATGCAATTGTCGATGATTGATCTCAATGTCATGAGCATCAAAGCAAGGCTCTGTCGCCAATTGATAAAAGTAGTCTTTCAAATTGGCATTGGCCGCATCGTCCAATGGGGAGTGATAGATTTCCGCCTGCTCCAATGTTCGTAAGCGATAATCTGTCCCCGCATCAACATTAACAACATCGCAGTGTTGATTAATTAACGCTATAGCAGGAAGAAAACGAGCACGCTGTAATCCATTACGATACAACTCATTTGGGATGATGTTTGATGTGGCAACTAAACAAATACCACGTTCAAATAGTGCTTCAAGCAACGTACCGAGGATCATGGCATCAGTGATGTCTGAAACAAAAAACTCATCGAAACAAAGGATATGCGCTTCGTCTGCTAACTTGTCTGCAATTTTCAGTAACGGATCTTGCTCACCATCAAGGCCTCTTAATTCATCGTGTATGCGATGCATAAATCGATGAAAGTGCATCCGCTGCTTTTTCTCAAACGGCAAGCTTTCAAAAAACGTATCAACCAAATACGTTTTGCCTCGCCCAACACCACCCCAAAAGTACAACCCACGCTCTGGGCGCGGTTTATTCTCTGTCTTTTTGAAAATAGACTGTAAAAGACTCGGCTTTTGTGCAGGCGCATTGGCACGCGCAATAAGGCGATGATACAAATCATCCAGCATCGTTACCGCTTGCTTTTGCGAAGCATCCTCGAAAAAATCTGGCCGCTGTAAATCGTGACTGTATTGCTCTAAAGGCGTCATTCCCTGAACCTAACCCTTACTGGTGACAATAATAATGTTCTCAAAATCAATAGTACCACGCGTAACTTTTGCCATGTATAGTAAAACCTGAACATTAAGGGGTATGCCACTTCCTAATTACTCCCCGCTAGACGGTGAGAATTGCATTACATTCAATTAGTTACGGAAAGCTAAGGAGCGCTTATGGCTTGGATAAACACACTTGTTTTTGTGATCATCGGTGTCGTGATTGGCTTCATCATCGCCCGTTTAACGATGCGCGATAACACACAACAAAAAGATTTAAAGAAAGAGCTCGAAAAATCACGTTACGAGCTTGAGCAGTATCGCCAAGAGTTGGTTGATCACTTTGCCCAAAGCGCTGAATTACTCGATAACATTTCCCGTGATTACAGTAAGCTTTATCAGCACATGGCGACCACTTCAGCGGAATTGATGCCTAACTTGCCAGAGCAAGACAATCCCTTTGCCAAGCGTATCAGTAACCTGTCAGAAGTCATTGACGATACGGCGTCAACACAAGAGCCACCTCGTGACTATTCAGATGGTGCTTCTGGTTTACTCAAAGATGCTGAAAAAACAAGCAAAGCGAGTTAAGTAGATCACAGATCTACCATACAAAGGCATTGAACTTTTTTGAACCATCCCCACTCTTAAAACGTACCTATAAGGGGAGTGTGGATATGAAGAAAACATCTTTGCTTACGCTAAGTGCAGTCGCGCTAGCGTTTAGTACAACTTTTACAGCCTTGCCAGCAACAGCAGCATTACCTGTCGCTATTGCTGGCGAGAGCCTGCCAAGCCTTGCGCCTATGCTAGAAACTGTCAGCCCTGCTGTTGTCAGTATTTCTGTCGAAGGTAGCCATGTTTCAAAACAACGCATCCCTGAATCTTTTCGCTTTTTCTTTGGTCCTGAGTTCGATGCAGAGCAAACCAGAGAAAGACCTTTTCGCGGTTTAGGTTCGGGCGTCATTATAGATGCCGATAAAGGGTATGTGATCACTAACCATCACGTTATCGATGGTGCCAATAAGATTTTGGTGCAACTTCATGATGGCCGCGAATACGACGCAGAGCTGATTGGCAGCGACAGCATGTCAGATGTGGCACTGTTAAAGCTTGAAAAAGCGGACAACCTGACACAAATCAAACTGTCTGACTCCGACGGACTGCGTGTTGGCGATTTTGCGATTGCAATCGGCAACCCGTTTGGACTCGGCCAAACTGTCACTTCTGGCATTATTTCTGCGCTAGGTCGTAGTGGTTTAAACCTCGAGAACTTTGAGAACTTCATTCAAACTGACGCCGCTATCAATAGCGGTAACTCAGGCGGAGCACTGGTTAATCTCAACGGTGAATTGATTGGTATCAATACCGCTATCCTTGGCCCGAATGGTGGTAACGTCGGTATCGGTTTTGCCATTCCGGTCAATATGGTGAAAAACCTCTCTGATCAAATTCTTGAGTTTGGCGAAGTCAAACGCGGCGTACTTGGGGTTCAAGGTGGCGAACTGACGTCTGAACTTGCAGAAGCGTTTGGGTATGAAACCAATCACGGCGCATTTGTCAGCCAAGTGGTACCCGATTCAGCGGCAGAAAAAGCTGGCATTGAAGCCGGCGATATCATTGTATCGGTTAACGGTAAAGATATTCGCACCTTCGGTGAACTGCGCGCTAAAGTAGCGACACTGGGTGCGGGTAAAAAAGTAAAATTGGGTATCATTCGTGACGGCAAAGAGAAAACCGTCACTGCTGAGCTAAAAGAAGCCGCACTAGCCAAAACCAATGCAGAAACCCTTCATGAAGCGTTAAAAGGCGCCAAGCTTGAACATTATTCAGAAGGAAAAATCAATGGTGTACGTGTTGCCAGTGTTGATAAAGATTCTGTTGCGGCGCGCTATGGCATGAAAGAAGGTGACATTATTGTTGGCCTAAATCGTGACAAAGTGAAAAACCTTGGTGATCTACGCAAACAGCTTGAAGACAAACCTAACGTCCTCGCGTTAAACATTGTGCGTGATGGCTCAACCATGTATTTAGTTATCCGTTAAGTAATTCATCGCAAAAACAGGAGCCTGTCCCGCTAAGGCTCCTGTTTCTTCCCGACCCAATCCCTACTCTTATTGCTGTTTCAATGGTATGCTCGTCGTTTTTCAATGATGGTCATTTAGGGAGTAGCATGCTGGCTTTTCTGGCACGTTCTGTAGTTTACGGCACCTTAGTCGCCGTCGTTTTGCTGCTTGCCCTTCCATCGTTACGAACCGGCCAATTGGTTTCTGATGTCGCCTTGGCACAGTTTGAAACCGATACTTCATTGCTTTCTTATAACTATGCCGTCCGCCGAGCCTCTCCTGCTGTCGTCAATATTTACACTCGCCGCTACAGCAGTGAAAACCGACTTCAGCTCAACGCTGAGGGTTTAGGCTCTGGCGTGATCATGAGTGACAAAGGCTATATCGTCACCAACTACCACGTTGTTGCACGCGCAGATCAAATTATCGTGGCCTTGCAAGACGGACGGATCAGCACGGCACAGCTCGTTGGTAAAGATCAACGCACCGATCTTGCCGTGGTGAAAATCGATCCAGATAGCTTACCCGTGATTCCCTTTAACGATAGTTATGAACCCGCGGTTGGCGATGTCGTGTTAGCAATAGGCAACCCTTATAACCTCGGACAAACCACCACCTTCGGGATTATTTCTGCTACGGGTCGCCCCGGTATGAGCTTTAATCGTCAGCAAGATTTTCTGCAAACAGATGCGGCTATCAACAAAGGAAACTCTGGTGGCGCATTGGTAAATAGCAGAGGGGAATTAGTCGGCATCAATACCGCCTCATTCCAACAAGCAACAGACACGGATACCTACGGCATTTCCTTTGCGATCCCCTATTCCCTGACAGTCAAGGTGATGCAAAAACTGATTGCTGATGGACGGGTGATCCGCGGCTATATCGGCGTTGAAGGACGAGAAGTGAATCCCGTGATGGCGCGACTATTAGACGCGGAGCAATTGCGTGGTGTGCTTATCGCAAGCACTGAGCCCAATGGCCCTGCAGATCGCTCTGGGCTTAAGGTAAATGATTTGATCATCGAGATTGATAATCTACCCATCAGCAGTTTTCGTAGTGCACTCGATGTTGTTGCTGACAACCGTCCCGGAACCAAGGTCCCGTTTAAGGTTATTCGAGAAGGCGAACCTCAAGAGATCATCGTCACTATCGGTGAAGAGCCGACGCAATAACCCTGTTATCTCTTTGATCTCTGGTTGGGCTTTTTTCAAATTAAGCATGATTTACAGCAACAAAAAAGGTCACCCCTGGGTGACCTTTTGCGTTTAGCCTGTTAGCAATTAGCCATTGATAATTAATGGTTAGTCGCTGAAGCGCTCAATCTGAACACCCAACTTCTGCAGTTTGTCTTCGATGTGCTCATAGCCACGATCGATATGGTAGATACGATCAACAACCGTCTCACCCGTTGCAATCGCACCGGCAAGCACCAAACTCGCTGATGCACGAAGATCAGTTGCCATCACTTGCGCACCACTTAAACCATCGCAATCACCGCAAACTACCGTGTTGCCTTCAATTTCAGCGTGTGCACCCATACGCTGTAATTCAGGTACGTGCATAAAGCGATTTTCGAAGATGGTTTCCGTAATAATGCCTGTTCCTTTTGCCATCAAATTGAGCAAAGTGAACTGTGCTTGCATATCGGTTGGGAAGCCAGGATGCGGCGCTGTGCGGATATTTACCGCTTTCAGTTCGCGATCCGTCATATCAAGCGAGATCCAATCATCACCCGTTTCTACTAGCGCACCCGATTCTTCGAGCTTAGCCAATACAGCTTCAAGCAATTTAGGTGACGTATTGCGGCACAATACTTTGCCACCCGATACTGCAGCACCAACAAGGAACGTGCCCGTTTCGATACGGTCAGCAACCACTTCGTGGTAACCACCACCTAGGCGTTCAACACCTTCGATAGTAATGGCATCAGTACCTGCCCCTGTAATTTTCGCACCTAAAGTGTTGAGGAATGTTGCACAATCAACAATTTCAGGCTCACGTGCTGCATTCTCGATAACCGTCGTACCTTCAGCAAGTGTTGCTGCTGACATAATAGTGACAGTTGCGCCAACGCTGACTTTATCCATCACAATATGGGCACCTTTAAGGCGACCATCAACGTGGGCTTTTACATAGCCTTCATCAAGCGTGATGGTTGCACCAAGTTGCTCTAAACCATGAATGTGTAAATCAACCGGACGCGCACCAATAGCGCAACCACCTGGCAAAGACACTTGGCCTTGACCAAATCGCGCGACCAGAGGGCCAAGCGCCCAAATAGATGCGCGCATGGTCTTAACCAGATCATACGGCGCGCAGTATTCAGTAATATTGCTAGCATCAACATGGACTGAACCATTGCGTGACACTTTCGCCCCTAGGCGGGATAGCAATTCCATCGAGGTATCGATATCGCGCAGTTTAGGGACGTTAGCAACTTCTACCGGCTCTTCAGCCAATAGAGCAGCAAATAAAATAGGCAATGCGGCGTTTTTAGCACCTGATATTGTGACTTCACCACGCAGTGGGCCACCACCGTGGACACGGAATTTTTGCATGCTGTTCCTCGTGGATTTATAGCGGTTGCATCAGTTTCTTGTCGCGAGCCCATTCAGTCGGGGTCAGCGCTTTGATGCTAAGAGCATGGATAGCATTTGTTCTAATGTGTTCCATCAACGGCCCATAGATGGTCTGTTGTTTTTTGACGCGTGACATACCGTCAAAGATGTCACCGACAGCAATAACTTCGAAGTGACTTCCGTCGCCTTTTACATGCAGTTCATCTAAAGATAAGGCGCCTTCGAGCATCGCTTTAATTTCTGTTGGTTCCACAATTATTCCTCGTGAACCGATGAGGTATCATCAGTAAAAAAACGTTCTACATTGCTCAGTTGTAACAGCACTTTCAATTGCGAAGGGATGTTACTTAATGCCAGCGTTTGCTGGTTAATCTTGAGCTGCTGTTGTAGGTGCAACAACATTGCCATTCCGGCCGAATCAACGCGCTTTACCGAAGATAAATCTAGGACGATATGCGAGTCTTTCGGCAACCAGTCGGTGCGGCGGCTCCAAAATGGAGGAACTGTGTCACGATCAAGCTCTCCTGACAAGCAGTAATCACCATTTATGCGCCTTTCAAACGCCAGTGATTCACTCACGATTCACTCTCGTCTTTGGTGATTGGAGCCTTGGCTCGCTCAGTCAGTTCTTTCGCAACAGCATCGATACCATTTCTGCGCAATTGACCACTCCATTCACTGGATTTAGTGTCCAACATGCTGACGCCTTCCACCTGCACATCAAAGCCCTGCCATTGCTCGGTTTTTCGATTCTTACGCAGCTTAAAATCCAAGCGAATAGGTGGGCGGGCAGCATCAACAATGTCTACGCGCACAGAAACCACCGTGCGATTCTCTGCAATGGATTTTGACGGCTCCACGTTCACGACTTGATCAGTATATTGGGTCAGTATTTGCGCATAAGATGCGACCAAATAATCGTAGAATGCATCCGTAAACTGATCGCGTTGTTCCTTACTCGCTTTTCTAGCCTGTGGCCCTAATACTTTCAGTGCCGCATAGCGCGCATTGATATAAGGCATTAACTCCTCTTCTACCACCACACGAAGCAACTCAGGATTTTCCTGATAGATCTCTTTATCTTTCTTTAACCGACTAAAAGCGTTCTCTGCTACGCCATCGATCAGTACATAGGGGTTTGTGGCATCTACTGTCGCTGCCACAGACAGCGACGGCAACATCATACTGATTGCTGCAAACACCAAAGCTATCCATTTTTTCATTATTGATTACTCCTTCGAGTCCCCGACGCTATACAAGAATTGACCAATCAAATCTTCTAACACCATTGCTGAACGGGTGTCTTCCAGTAAATCGCCGTCTTGAAGTAGCTCAATGTCTTCATCAAGAAAACCAGGACGGATACCGATGTATTGCTCTCCCAGCAGACCTGAGGTCAAAATTGCTGCGGAGCTTGTTTCTGGAAAAAAGCCGTATTGGCGATCAATTTCCATCGTCACCGACGGCACGTAATCTGGCACTGTCAGAGCAATACTACTAACACGACCGACCACAACGCCCCCCACTTTCACAGGAGAACGCACCTTTAAACCACCAATATTGTCGAAATGTGCTTCCAAACGATAGCTGTCGCCACGAGAAAAACTCTTCACATCAGCCACTTGAAAAATAAGCAGCATCACTGCGATGATCCCAACAATCACGAACGTGCCGACCCAAAATTCTGTTTTACGATTTTGTTGCATTTACTTAGCTCCCAAACATCAGTGCTGTAAGGATAAAATCCAACCCCAACACTGCTAAAGACGAATGCACGACAGTACGTGTCGTTGCTCGGCTGATCCCTTCTGAAGTGGGGATCGCATCGTAGCCGTTGAAAAGAGCAATCCAGGTGACCGTAATGGCAAACACCAAACTCTTAATGAAAGACTGGCCAATGTCATAGCCTAACTCGACTGAAGACTGCATGACGGACCAGTAGCTGCCGTAATCAATTCCTTTCCAATCAACACCGACAAGCTGACCACCCCAAATACCGACAATCATGAAGATCATGGTCAGTAGCGGCATAGAAATCACTCCCGCCCAAAAACGCGGTGCAATGACACGACGCAACGGATCCACTGCCATCATTTCCAAACTAGAAAGTTGTTCAGTGGTTTTCATCAAACCAATTTCAGCGGTCAACGCCGAACCGGCACGACCCGCAAACAAAAGCGCGGTGACAACAGGTCCTAATTCTCGCAATAAAGACAGTGCAACCATTTGTCCCAAAGAACTTTCAGCGCCAAAGCCGGCCAAAACCAGATAGCCTTGCAAGCTCAAAACCATGCCAATGAACAAACCAGACACCATAATGATCGCGAGTGAACGTACACCAACGGAATAGAGCTGAGTGATTAATAGCGGGAACATTTTCTTGGGTTGCGGCTTGCCAATTAACGCCCCCATTAAAACAAAGGTGGCACGCCCCATTGTCCGAGACACGGACATAACGCGGGCGCCAAGATCTTGGACCATATTAACGATCACGAAAACAGCTCCTGTGTGATGTCTTTGGCGGGATACCGAAATGGCACAGGGCCATCTGCATCGCCTTTAAGAAATTGACTAACCCTCGGGTCCGGATTGTCACGTAATGATTGCGGTGATCCTGATGCGATAATTTTGCCATCGGTGAGCAAATAGACATGATCAGCAATGCTCATTACCTCAGGTACATCATGCGACACCACTATCGCCGTAAGACCTAACGCTTGATTGAGATTGCGAATCAGAGAGACCAACACGCCCATAGTGATCGGATCTTGCCCAACAAAAGGCTCATCAAACATGATCATTTCTGGGTCAAGCGCAATCGCGCGCGCCAACGCGGCACGTCTCGCCATGCCGCCAGACAAACTGCTCGGCATCAAATCTGCCGCCCCTCGAAGCCCCACAGCCTCTAGCTTAAGTAAGACGATGGTTTTAATAAGCGCTTCAGATAGTTCTGTATGCTCTCGCAAAGGGAAAGCAACATTATCAAAAACGGTCATATCCGTGAACAGTGCGCCAGATTGAAACAGCATGCTCATGCGCTTTCGAACGTCATACAATTTGCGACGTGAAAGGGTCGGAATATCATGTCCAGCAAACTCGATAGTGCCGCGATCAGGCGGTAACTGGCCGCCAATCAAACGGAGTAATGTGGTTTTACCTATTCCGGATGGGCCCATGATTGCTGTGATTTTGCCGACGGGTACGGTCAAGCTCACATCATCAAATATCACCCGATCGCCACGGGAGAAGGACAGGCTATTGATTTCCACTAAGTTATTTGTACTCATCGACGGCCTTTGATAATAACGTCCTTGAATATTAAGTGCCCGATCATAGAGTTAACGGTATTGCAAAACAAGTAATTGAACAGTATTCATTTGTGATTTCTCAGTAAGAAAACTATCAATTTCCGCGCAAACACTGTCTTTTTATGTATGCATCACGTTGAATCAAGATCACTTCTTTAATCAGGCTAGAAAACTCCTCCCCACTACGCGCTGATAAAGACAGACTTTCCCCCAAGAATGTGACCTAACCTGCCTTAATTACTTGGCACGTCACCCCTTCATTAGCCTTTAACACTTAAGCCTGTCGCAACTATCACGCCGTTTTCCTTCACATTTACTCAATTAGCAGTCAAAATTGCTTTTTGATTCATCCGCACTATTTCTGATCAAAGGTAATTAAATGTTTGAAGCGACCGCCATTCTCGTCGTTGGACTGTGTTTGTTAGTATGGAGTGCTGACAGGCTGGTCTACGGTGCAGCCGCTATAGCCCGTAATGTTGGGATTTCACCGCTAGTCATCGGTATGACTATTCTTGCGATGGGCAGCTCAGCCCCTGAAATGGTGGTGTCAGCAACTGCGGCTCTTAGTGGTAAAACCGACACGGCAGTGGGCAACGTTCTTGGTTCGAACATCGCTAATATTGCTTTGATTTTAGGCGTAACTGCGCTTATCAAGCCACTTGCTATCAGTTCGGGCATCCTTCGCCGCGAATTGCCATTGATGCTTGCCGTTACCTTGGTCGCCGGCGCCATGCTATGGGATAATTACCTTGGCTACTTTGAAGGTATCGCGCTCGCCGTTATGTTTGTCATTTTCCTACTTATCATGATGAAATTTGGTAAAGAAAGTGACAAAGAAGACCCTATGCTTACAGAACAAGAAGCAGAGATCCCTCAAGGGGTAAGCAATGTTTCCGCTGGTATATGGGTTGTTATCGGGCTGGCACTACTTATTTTCAGCGCCGACATGGTCGTAGGCTCAGCCGTGATTATCGCTAAGTCATTCGGTATGAGTGATCTGGTCATCGGTCTAACCATTGTCGCTGTAGGTACAAGCCTTCCTGAACTCGCCGCTTCTGTCGCTGGCGTATTGAAAGGTGAAGACGATCTGGCGGTGGGTAACATCATCGGCTCAAACATCTTCAATATTCTTGCCGTCATGGGCATCCCAGCGATTCTGGCACCATCATCCCTTAACCCACTTGCGATGGAACGTGACTTCTATGTCATGCTCGCCCTCTCTGTATTGCTATTTTTGTTTGCTGCAGGCAAAAACAGAATCATCAGACGCTGGGAAGGTATCGTGCTGTTGATTTGTTTCGTCGGCTATCAAGGCTACTTGCTCACTAACTTTGCATCCTGATCGGATTACCTATGACTGATTTTGATTTTTGCCAAGCAGGCATCACCACACTAAAAATCGAACTGGATGCCATTGCTCAATTGGAGCAATACATCAACCAAGATTTCGAACAAGCTTGTCAGCTGATTCAAAGTGCTACAGGTAAGGTCGTTGTCATGGGGATGGGCAAATCTGGTCACATTGGCAATAAAATCGCGGCGACGCTGGCAAGTACCGGTACGCCGTCCTTTTTTGTGCACCCTGGTGAAGCCAGTCATGGCGATCTTGGCATGATCGAAAAAGGCGATGTGGTGTTAGCAATATCAAACTCAGGGGAAGCAGCGGAGATCATTACGTTGCTGCCCGTCGTTAAACGTCGTGGCATTTCACTGATCACCATGACGGGCAACCCATCATCAACCATGGCGCGTTTGGCACAAGTTAACCTTTGTATCAAAGTACCAAAAGAAGCCTGCCCTATTGGCCTTGCACCAACCTCGAGCACCACGGCGACATTGGTGATGGGTGATGCACTCGCTATTGCGCTAATGCAAGCCAAAGGCTTTACTGCCGATGACTTTGCTCTGTCTCATCCCGGTGGCGCACTTGGTAGAAAACTGCTGCTGCGCATTTCTGATGTGATGCACTCCGGTGATGCGCTACCGACGGTCATACCCGATGCTACCGTTCGCGATGCCCTGCTCGAGATATCTGCCAAAGGGCTAGGTATGACAGCCATTGTGGAGCATGATGGTGCGCTATGCGGTATTTTCACTGACGGTGATTTACGCCGCTTACTCGACCAACGCTTGGATTTACACACCACACGCATTGGCGATGTGATGGGTCAAAACCCACAGTCTGTCAGTGCCGACTTACTGGCGGCTGAAGGCCTTAAGCAAATGGAAGAGAAAAAGATCAATGGTTTGCTGGTCACTGAAAACGGCAAGCTGATTGGCGCGCTAAATATGCACGACCTGCTTAAAGCTGGAGTCATGTAATGCATACTGAGACCGAAACGCTATACGGCCCCGTTCCCACCCGCATCGTCGAACGTGCGGCATCGATAAAGCTGCTGATCTGCGATGTGGATGGTGTGTTCTCTGATGGACGCATCTATATGGGTAACGACGGTGAGGAGCTTAAAACGTTCCACACCCGAGACGGCTACGGCATCAAAGCACTAATGAGCGCAGGTATCGACATCGCTATCATTACGGGCCGAAAGTCAGCCATCGTTGAACGACGCATGTCTGCCCTTGGTATCACCCACATTTATCAAGGCCAAGATGACAAGGCTTCGGCTTATCAAGATCTTGCGGCAAAGCTGGGTGTACCTGCCGAGCAAACGGCCTACATGGGTGACGATTTAATTGACTGGGCGGTCATGTCACAAGTGGGTCTGTCAGTCTGCGTCAATGACGGACACCCTTTGCTCGCACAACGTGCTGATTGGGTAACACGTATTCCAGGCGGCTACGGCGCGGTTCGTGAAGTGTGCGATCTTATCCTTGAAGCGCGAGGAGAGCTCGATGCGCATAAAGGACTGAGCATATGATGCTGCAACGTCTCGGTATGGTTGTACTGCTGGCGGTGTGCGGTTACACAGGCTATTACCTGTTGAACCAACACTACTGGCAAACCGAAGCACAAGTGGCTCCCGATGCTGAAAAACCCCTATTCACGGCGGAAGATGTGAAATCTACCTCCTACAACGAACAAGGTATTCGCAATTACACGCTGGACTCAACACATCTAGAGTATTATCAGCAAATTGACGAGACCCATTTTAATGAACCCGTCTTGTGGACTTATAAAGATGGCACTGCCGAAGAGTGGCGGATAAGCTCTGAGTTTGCTGTTCTTGAGAATAAGCACATTCTAGTGATGACAGGTCGCGTCAGGATCTTTAACCTGTTGCCAGACGCACAGATAAAAGTTGTCACCACAGAGAAACTCACCCTCAACCTTACCTCACATGATTTTTGGTCAGATACAGAAACCGAAATCACAGGAACAGGGCTTCAAACGAGTGGGCTCAGGGCGAAAGGCAATTTTGGCTCCCATCAGATGGAACTGATTGAACAAGTGAAGAGTAGGTATGAAGCAAAAACGAAATAAATTCTTTGCCGTCATTGTGATGCTAATTTCAAGCAGTGCTATGGCCTTGTCAACAGATGCTGAGCAGCCAATTTATATTGACTCCGACTCGCAAAACCTAGACATGACAACCAACACCGTGATTTTCACGGGCAATGTTTATCTCCGTCAAGGCTCTATTCGCCTGAACGCCGACAAAGTTGTGGTGACTCGTCCATCGGGTCAAGAAGGCGCTGAAATTATTGACGCTTATGGTAAGCCTGCGACCTTTGAACAAACGTTGGATGATGGCAAAAAGATAAACGGTGAAGCGCTCGATCTTCAGTACGAAACAGCAAAAAGCTTCCTGACGATGACCAACAGGGCCGTATTGACCCAAGAAGGTGGCAATCAGGTCGAAGGTCAAAAGATCACCTATAACATCGATAAACAGCTTTTGGTCGCAGAAAGTGATTCAAGCAGTCGCGTCACGACTGTACTGCAACCACAAACCAAACAAGATAAGAAATAAATCTGAATGGCCATACTCACCGCTAAAAATCTTGCGAAAAGCTATAACGGACGAAAAGTCGTTACTGATGTCAGCCTCGAAGTGAAATCTGGCGAAATTGTTGGCTTACTTGGCCCTAATGGCGCCGGTAAAACCACCTCTTTCTACATGATTGTTGGCCTAGTGGCCCGCGATGAAGGCACGATTCATATTGATGATCTCGACATCAGCATCCAGCCCATGCACAACCGCTCTCGCATGGGAATTGGCTATTTACCCCAAGAAGCCTCTATTTTTCGTAAGCTCAGTGTTTACGATAATTTGATGGCGGTATTGCAAACCCGTTCAGATTTATCAAAAGAAGAGAAACAAGACAAAGCTGAGGACTTACTCGATGAGTTCAACATCCAACATATCCGAAACAGCATGGGTATGGCATTGTCCGGTGGTGAACGTCGCCGTGTGGAAATCGCCCGAGCACTCGCGGCAAACCCAAAATTTATTCTTCTTGATGAACCATTTGCGGGTGTTGACCCCATTTCGGTTATTGATATCAAAAAAATCATTGAACATCTTCGAGACCGTGGCTTAGGTGTCTTAATTACGGACCACAACGTACGTGAAACGCTCAGTGTGTGTGAGCACGCCTATATTGTGAGTCAAGGACACTTGATTGCGCATGGTACTCCTGATGAAGTGCTCAACGATGAGCATGTAAAACGAGTCTATCTCGGAGACCAGTTCAGGCTATAGTTATAGAGTTCGGTTGGCGAACCGCTCCAAATATATGCACTAATAATAAAATTAGGAAAGGTGCCAGAATCAGTATGAAACCCTCGCTTCAGCTTAAGCTTGGCCAACAACTTGCGATGACGCCGCAGTTGCAACAGGCGATCCGCCTATTGCAGTTGTCGACGCTCGATCTGCAACAAGAAATCCAAGAAGCATTGGAAGCTAACCCTCTCCTAGAGCAGGACGAGTCGACGGATAGCGAAGACGGTGAGGGTGAAGAGACGTTTAACGGTGATGACAACACAAGCGCCACTGCCGACAGTCAACAAGACACGCTCGATAGCTCTGATGCCATGGAACAACAGGAAATGCCCGAAGATCTTCCTGTTGATACAACATGGGATGACATGTACAGCGCCAACACCGGCAGTACAGGTATTTCCCTCGGTGATGACATACCTGTCTATCAGGGAGAAACCACCGAAACCCTGCACGATTACCTCACTTGGCAAGTCCAGCTCACACCATTTTCTGAAGTCGACCTCGCAATCGCTACGGCTATCATTGATGCAGTCGATGATAAAGGCTACCTCACCGTAACTTGCGAAGACATCTTAGAGAGCATGGGCGCTGAAGATGACGACATTGAATTAGATGAAGTTGAAGCCGTTCTTAAACGCGTTCAGCAATTCGACCCTCTCGGTGTCGCATCCCGATCTTTGCAAGAGTGTCTGCTGCTCCAACTCGCCGCCTTTGCGGAAGATACGCCATGGCTTGCTGAAGCCCGTATGGTGCTAAAAGGCCACATGAACGCGTTGGCTAATCGCGATTTCCGGCTGATAATGAAAGAAAGTAAACTTCGCGAGCCCGAGCTCAAAGAAGTGATGCAACTCATTCACACGCTTGAGCCTCGCCCTGGCAACCTCATTGTGACCAATGAAGCGGAATATGTGATCCCAGATGTGTCTGTGATCAAAGATCGTGGCAAGTGGATGGTTAACATCAACCCTGACAGCGTGCCTCGTCTAAAGGTGAATCAGCAATACGCCGCGCTCACCAAAAATGGCTGTAGTGCAGCAGATAGCCAATTTATTCGCAGCCACTTACAAGATGCTAAGTGGTTGATAAAAAGCTTAGAAAGTCGAAATGAAACCTTGCTCAAAGTGGCACGATGCATCGTTGAGCATCAGCAAGATTTCTTTGAATTCGGCGAAGAAGCGATGAAGCCAATGGTACTAAACGATATCGCCATGGCAGTGGAAATGCATGAATCCACCATCTCTCGGGTGACGACCCAAAAATACATGCATACCCCTAGGGGCATTTTTGAACTGAAATACTTCTTCTCGAGCCATGTCAGTACTGACAATGGCGGTGAATGCAGCTCTACGGCAATTCGTGCATTGGTCAAAAAGTTGGTAGCCGCCGAAAATCAGGCAAAACCACTTAGCGACAGCAAGATTGCCACACTGCTGGCGGAGCAAGGGATCCAGGTCGCAAGGCGAACAATCGCCAAATATCGCGAGTCTCTGGGTATTGCCCCGTCAAATCAGCGTAAACGCCTTATCTAGGCGTCCAATCAAAAGGAAGATGTTTATGCAAATCAATCTCACCGGTCACCACGTAGAGATCACCGACGCCCTTAGGGAATATGTGACAACCAAGTTTGATAAGCTCGAACGATTTTTTGATCATATCAATAACGTTCATGTTGTGCTTAACGTCGAAAAACTCCAACAGATTGCCGAAGCGACCCTGCATGTAAACAACGGCGAGATTTTCGCAAAAGCAGATTCAGAGAACATGTACGCTGCCATCGATTCGCTTACAGACAAGCTAATTAAGCAGTTAAGTAAACACAAAGAAAAGATGAATCACCATTAATCATGGAACTTAAAGACGTACTTAAATTGGACTGCACGAAAAGTGCAGTCCTTTGTTCAAGTAAGAAACGCGCACTTGAAATGATCAGTGAATTCGCTGCCATCGAATTGGATCAAAACCCACAGAAACTCTTTGAGTGCATGTTGGGCAGAGAAAAAATGGGCAGTACGGGCATTGGGAATGGAATAGCCATTCCCCATGGCCGTATCTTCAACAGCGATCACGCCGTCGGTGTATTCATTCAATGTGCTGAACCTATTGAGTTTGATGCCATTGATAACCAACCCGTCGATCTCTTATTCGCGCTACTGGTTCCTGATGATCAATGCAAAGAGCACTTGAAGACCCTGTCTTTGATCGCGCAGAAACTCGGCGACAAACAAATTTGTCGGCAGCTACGTCATGCAAACTCAGATCAAGAGCTTTACGACATCATTACCGGATAACGCCACCAGGAATACACCATGCAGTTGAAAATCGTCAGTGGCCGTTCGGGTTCAGGAAAGTCTGTTGCGCTCCGTGTTTTAGAAGATCTCGGCTACTACTGTGTCGATAACCTTCCTGTAAATTTGTTGCCTCAGTTTGTCGCGGCTCAAAATGGCGACGACTCTCAAATTGCCGTCAGCATCGATATTCGCAACATGCCGGCCGACCCAGAAGAGATCACCCAGACCCTCGCCCAATTGCCTGATGACGTTGATGTCGATATCTTCTTTCTTGATGCTGATGACAACGAATTGGTGAAACGCTTTAGCGAAACCCGACGCCTACACCCGTTATCTCGCGACAACCTCTCGCTCGAACAAGCTATCGACAAAGAGAAGCAACTGCTGACGCCGTTGAAAGAGCGTGCCGATAAAGTTATCAACACCTCCAAACATTCCATCCATGATCTCAGTGAAGCGGTTCGTGCGTTAGTGTTAGGAAGAACCAACCGAGATCTGGTGATGGTGTTTGAATCTTTCGGCTTCAAGCATGGCTTGCCGTCTGACGCTGATTTTGTGTTTGATGTGCGTTTTTTGCCAAACCCACATTGGGAACCGGCACTACGCCCGCTCACTGGTCTCGATGAACCTGTCAAAATGTTCCTCGCCGCAGAGCAAGACGTTGCCATGTTGATCGCGCAAGTCAAAAGCTTTCTCGAGTCTTGGTTACCGGCACTTGAGAAAAATAACCGCAGCTACCTGACCGTCGCTATCGGTTGTACGGGTGGGCAACATCGCTCTGTATATATCGCGCAATTTTTAGCCGATTACTTCGCCGCGCACAACCATCAAGTCCAAATTAGACACCGCACACTCGAAGGGAAAATATGAATCATGTCAGCAAGGAAGTGCTGATTCAAAATCGACTTGGGTTACACGCTCGTGCAGCCGTCAAACTGGTAGAAATGGCACAAAGCTTTGAAGCCGAAGTGATGATTTCTAAAGACGACCAAACCGTCACTGCTGACAGCGTGATGGCTATCCTTTTGCTGGATTCTAGTCAGGGTGAGCAAATTACAATATCAGCCGAAGGGCAACAGGCACAGCAAGCCTTAGACGCGGTTACCGCGCTCATCGAAGCGGGCTTTGACGAAGAAAGCTGAGTAAATTCTCATCTGAGACGCAACCGCCCATTTCGTTCTGCTTGGGACAAAAAACGCATAAGACAGCCTGTTCAGATTACGTTAATATTCATACCATTGCGCCACTCGCCGTCACACGGACATTTCCATGGCAGAGAATTACGAAGTAGAAGCGTCAAGTCAGACGCATCAAACCTTGCAGGAAGTTAGCCGCGCCTTAGAAAACGGCATGTTTGTTCACGTCCGTCGTTTACTTGAGGACATGGAACCTGAGGACATTGCTCACCTTCTAGAAGCCTCCCCACCAAAGAGCCGCTTGGTTCTGTGGCAGCTTACCGATCCCGAAGAACAAGGTGAAATCCTCGAAGAGCTTTCCGAAGATGTAAAAGACGGCATCATGGTCCGTATGCAACCGGAGCAGCTTGCCGCTGCAACGGAAGGCATGGATACAGATGATGTCGCTTATCTACTTCGAAGCCTACCGAATAGCGTCTCTCAAGACGTTCTTGCCCAAATGGATGCACAAGATCGTGCACGGGTTGAGCAAGCTCTGGCATACCCAGAGGACACCGCAGGCGGGATGATGAACACCGACGTGGTGACCATTCGCTCTGATGTTACCGTGGATGTAGTACTGCGTTACCTGCGTATGAAAGGCGAACTGCCTGAAGCCACTGATACCCTCTATGTGGTGGATGAAAACAGCCATCTTATCGGTTCATTACCTATCACTGCCCTGTTGACCACGCAGCCCGACACCGACATTCTCGACATCATGGAAGACGCAGACGAAGCGATTCCTGTTGATATGGATGATGGTGAAGTCGCGAGCCTTTTCGAACGCCGAAATTGGGTCTCCGCACCTGTCGTTGACGAAAATCAACACCTTGTGGGGCGTATCACCATCGATGACGTGGTAGATATTATTCGTGAAGACGCCGAGCATTCCATGATGAGCATGGCGGGTCTGGATGACGAAGAAGATACCTTTGCACCCGTACTCAAATCTGCCCGTAGCCGTAGCATTTGGCTCGGCGCCAACGTTCTCGCAGCCCTTGCCGCTGCATCCGTCTCTAATCTATTTGAAAACACACTCGAGCAAATGGCTGCTATTGCTGTTTTGATGACCATCGTACCCTCGATGGGTGGCGTTGCCGGTAACCAAACCGTGGCACTGGTTATTCGCGGCTTGGCCGTCGGACACATTGGTGACTCCAACACGCGTTGGTTGCTAAGAAAAGAAGCACTCGTTGGCTTACTCAACGGCGTTATTTGGGCGTGTATCATTGGTGGCGTGGTCGTTCTCTGGAAAGGTAGCCTCATGCTAGGGGCAATTATCGCGGCAGCGATGTTGACCAACTTAGTGGTGGCTGGTGTTGCAGGTGTGACTGTACCCATCATGCTCAAGAAGATGAAAATCGACCCCGCTCTTGCTGGCGGCATGGCACTGACCACGATTACCGATATGATTGGCTTGTCTGTTTTCCTCGGTCTGGCGACGGTTTTCTTAGTTTAACGAGATCTTAGATGCCAAACCTTAGATCCTAGGTCCTGAATAAAAGCTTAACTGAACTCGATACAAAAAAGCGGCTTCTGAAAACAGAGCCGCTTTTTCTTTTCCTAGGATCGGCTATTCCTAGCCTTTAACCTATCACTCACCGCCAATTTTCAGTGATTCCACCAAAATCGATCCGGTTTGGATTTGGCTGCGATATTCTATATCAGCACCGACAGCAACAATCTGTTTGTAAATATCGGCAAGATTTCCTGCGATGGTAATTTCACTGACTGGATATTGAATTTCACCATTCTCTACCCAAAAGCCCGCGGCGCCACGCGAATAGTCGCCCGTAACAATATTCACGCCTTGGCCCATCACTTCAGTGACCAACAACCCAGTGCCTAGGGCTTTCAGCATTTGCTCAAAAGATTGCCCCGTGTTACCCACAAACCAGTTATGAATCCCACCCGCGTGACCTGTCGGTTGCATTCCCAACTTACGCGCTGCGTAGCTGGTCGCCAAGTAGGTTTGTAGCGTGCCATCTTTGATAATATCGAGATCTTTGGTGATCACCCCTTCGCTATCAAACGGAGAGCTGGCCATCCCTTTAAGGATATGTGGACGCTCATAGATAGAAAACCACTCAGGTAAAATCTGATGGCCTAGCTTATCCAACAAGAACGAAGACTTACGATACAAACTTGAACCGCTAATCGCGCCAACTAAGTGACCAAGCAGCCCTGTTGCTACATCAGCAGAGAACATCACAGGCACTTTGCGCGTGGTTAGGCGACGCGGCTCCATACGATCAATCGTGCGTTGTGCCGCTTCGATACCGACTTTTTCAGGAGCCCAAAGCTCGTTTTTATCACGAGAAACCGTGTAGCTATAATCTCGCTCCATGCCTTTGCTGTCTTCAGCAATCACGCTACAGCTAATGCTGTGACGGCTTGAAGCGTAGCTACCCAGCATGCCATGGCTGTTGCCATACACACGCACGCCGTAATGGCTGTCGTAACTCGCACCATCACTGAACTTGATACGCTTATCGTAATCCAGTGCCGCACGTTCGGCGGCAATCGCTTTTTCAGCGGCATGATCAGGCTCAGGTTCGTCAGGGTAGAACAAATCTAAATCGGGGTAATCGTAAGCCATCAATTCAGCTGGTGCGGGACCTGAAAACGGATCTTCTGACGTGTAGTTAGCAATATCTAACGCAGCAGCAACAGTTTGGGCAATGGCTTTTTCAGACAGATCAGACGTTGATGCGCTGCCTTTACGCTGGCCACGATATACCGTGATACCCAGAGCACCGTCGCTGTTAAATTCGACGCTTTCCACTTCGCACATACGAGTAGCAACGCTGATCCCCGTGGTTTTGGTGATCGCGACTTCAGCGGCATCTGCTTTTTTCCCAGCCAGCTCTAAAGCACGGGTGACCGCAGCTTCTAACTCAGCACGTTGCTGAGCAACCTGTTGTTTCACGTCCATAAAGTCTTAAATTGATGTGTGTTGCTAATAAGCATACCATTCGAAGCCATTACCGTGCTTATAAAACACCTGCAAAACTCCACATTCTTGACCATACCAACATGAATCAATCTCCCTAATTCACATCCCGCACTGTCCCAACATCCTGCCACAATGAAACAATCACAATGGGCGAGCAACCACAGAAGTGGCTGAACACGCTCATATCAATGCTCATCACATAATATTCGATGATTTTAAGCGCTAAGAATGAGCGAATATTTGTAGATATTGGTATAAACTAAGGCGCTAAAGTAAGCGATAACCTCGGGAAAGATTATGGGCCGTAAGAACAAACGTGAGCCTTGGGAAGAGGAAGAAGAGATCATCTGGGTCAGCAAATCCGAGATGAAGCGAGACATGGAAGCATTGCAAAAACTAGGTCAAGAGCTGGTCGAGCTTAGGCCGTCAGTACTGGCAAAGTTTCCACTGGACGACGATCTGCGTACCGCAGTGACGGATGCACAACGCTTTGAAAAAGAAGCACGACGTCGCCAGTTTCAGCTTATCGGCAAAATGATGCGTACCCGCGACATTGAGCCTATTCAAGCTGCAATAGATCTTCTACAGAACAAGCACAATCAGCAAACCATCGAGCTGCATAAGCTTGAAAAAATGCGTGACCGCATGATTGCTGATGGTGATGACGTCATTAATGAAGTCATGGATGCGCACCCTAATGCCGATCGTCAGAAGCTTCGTCAATTGGCTCGTCAGGCGAAAAAAGAGCAAGAAAGCAACAAGCCCCCTAAAGCGTCTCGTGAGATTTTCAAAATCCTACGAGCACTCAAAGCAGAAGCCGATAAATAGGTACTTCTGTTTTGCGACCAATCAGGGCGACATTGCTATCTATAAAAAAAACCGGGAGATCCCCGGTTTTTTTGTTTCTGCTTCAACGCACAATATCTGGCGGTTATTCTGTTCCACCGACGGTCATCGCATCGATTTTCAGCGTTGGCTGTCCAACCCCGACTGGAACACTTTGACCCGCTTTACCACACACGCCCACACCACGATCCAGTTTAAGATCGTTACCGACCATCGAAATCTGTTGCATCGCTTCAATGCCGCTGCCGATTAAGGTCGCCCCTTTCACTGGCGTTGTCACTTTACCGTTTTCAATCAGATACGCTTCACTGGTAGAGAACACAAATTTGCCAGATGTAATATCGACCTGACCACCGCCAAAGTTCGGTGCATAAAGGCCGTATTCAACACTGCTGATCATCTCTTCCGGTGTGCTTTCACCACCCAACATGTAGGTATTGGTCATGCGTGGCATGGGCAGGTGCGCATACGATTCACGACGGCCATTCCCTGTTGGCGCAACCCCCATCAGATGTGCATTATGCTTATCTTGCATATAGCCTTTCAAAATGCCGTTTTCAATCAGCACATTGTATTGGCCTGGAACACCCTCATCATCGATGTTTAACGAACCACGTCGATCTTGCAGCGTACCGTCATCAACAATAGTGCAAAGCGTTGATGTTACTTGCTCACCGATTTGTCCGGTAAACACAGAGGACTCTTTACGGTTAAAGTCACCTTCCAAACCATGGCCTACCGCTTCATGAAGCAGCACGCCTGGCCAACCTGCACCTAATACCACGGGCATAGTGCCTGCAGGTGCTGCTTTCGCATGAAGATTAACCAATGCTTGACGGACAGCTTCATCGGCATAATGCATCGCCACTGTTTTTCCGTCTTCATCTGACACGAAGTATTGATACCCAAATCGACCGCCACCACCTGCAGAGCCACGCTCACGACGTCCGTCTTTTTCTACTAGTACGCTAATAGATAAACGCACTAATGGGCGAGTATCTGCAGCATAAGTGCCATCTGTTGCTGCAATCAACACTTGTTCATACACGCCACTAATGCTGACCGAGACTTCCTGGATCAAAGGCTCTTTCGCGCGAATATACACATCCACTTCTTTTAGCAGCGCAATTTTATCTTGCTTTGACATGCTTTGAAGCGGGTCAATAGCTTGATAAATCATAGGATATGCGCGATTAGCAAAAGCAGAAACTTTGAGCTTACCGCCTTTATCTGCAATACCGCGCGCCGCCGTTGCGCTTTGCATCAAGGCATCAGCATTGATTTGGTCTGAATACGCAAAACCGGTTTTCTCACCGCTAATAGCACGAACGCCAACACCACGATCAATGTTGAAAGAACCATCTTTAATAATGCTGTCTTCCAAGACGAGCGACTCATGCCAGCAAGACTGGAAGTAAACGTCACCGTAATCGATGTTTCTTGCGGCCAGATGCTCCAGCGTTTGGCTGAGTTGACTTTTGCTCACACCCGACAGGTGCAGCATCGTTTCTTCGACGTGTTCCAGACTCATGGATAAATTGCTCTTTAGCGCTGAAAAAAGAAATGTCCCGTCACGGGTTTAGTCACGGGATTAATAATGAATTGAGGTTGCGCTATTTCATCACGCATTGCAACTGAGCATGCTGTAATAGCGGCATTTTGCTGCGTATCGCGCTGTTAGAAGCCAAATCCACATCGGCCCACGCAGTGCCAATATTGTTGTTTAGCTCGCACGCAACTTGCCCCCAAGGGTCAATAATCATTGAGTGCCCATAAGTTTCGCGTCCGCCTTGATGCTCACCGCATTGCGCTGCTGCAAGTACCCAACACTGGGTCTCAATGGCACGAGCACGAAGTAAAACTTCCCAATGCGCCGCACCCGTTACCTTGGTAAACGCCGCAGGCACAACAATGATGTCAGCGCCGCGCTGACGAAGTGCCGCGTAAAGTTGCGGGAAGCGAATGTCGTAACATATGGATAAGCCAAGCATGCCAAATGGCGTATCAACCAGTGCAAGATTTTCACCGGCACGGAAAGTATCTGACTCGCGATAACTGCGATGATTATCCGCAATATCAACATCAAACATGTGCAGCTTTTCGTAAGAAGCACGCAAATTGCCGGCAGCGTCATAGACTAAACACGTGGTACTCAATGTGCCGTCATGATTACGGATCGGAAACGAACCCATCACTAGCCAAATACCGAGTTCAAACGCTAACTCTGATAATCGCTTTTGAAGCGGACCATGGCCCAATTCTTCTGCATACTTCTCATAGTCTTCTTTGCGGCCGAAAACGAGTGCATTTTCAGGCGTCAAAATCAAACGGGCACCTTGTGCTTGTAAATGCTTGAGCTGACTTTCCAGCACATCAAGGTTATCTTCAGCATTTACACCCGAGTTCATTTGTACAACACCAAACTTGGTCATTACTATTTGCTCCCTTGCTGCTCGGTACGCAGGCGCTCTGTGGCCTGCTCCGGTAACGTCACTTCGCTTGAACTTCGCGACACTTCCCTGACTAATGGGTCATCAATTGCCCCAGTTACTTGATATCGGACTTGCGTAAACGCATCCACGACAGGCGAGAGAACGGTTGTCACCGCCAAGACATAGAGCGCAGTCTGAGGCGCCACAGCAAACGCGGTTAAGACCGGAATGCCCGACGTTATATCAGGGATGAAGCGCACCTCAGCATTTACCTGATTTTTCACCAGATTCGCTATCCCTTTAATAAACATATCACCTGCCAGCGCTTTCATCTGGATATTATCCGTGACAACGACCCCGTTAGTGATTGATGCGCTACCGCTGATCTCATCAAAAGCAAGACCATCCTCAAACACGCCGGTAAAGTCGAGCTGCATTTTTCGCAGAATAGAATCTAGGCTAAACAGACCAAGCAAGCGCCCTGCGCCACCCACACCGCTGACGTATCCATCTTCTATCTTGGTCTCTAACATACCGTTCAAACTGGCGATATCCATCGACCACGGCGCCCCCTCAAAGCGCAGATCGCCTTTGGTTTTTACGCTGGCATCTTGAATGCCCCCCGTCACCGCAAAGCGCCCCATCAAATCGCTGCTGTTTTCACCCTGAATATCAAAAGTTAACTGACTCTTGTTTATCCCTTGAGGGGTAATTTCCCAATCACCATTGGCCGTTAATTGGGTACTACCGCTGCCGAGGTTAAATTTGGATAACGTCAGTTTTTCACCCGATTTCAAAAGCTGTGATTCCACACGACCAATACGATAGCCTTGCAGCCACAATTCGTTGATCACGAGATCGGTCGAGGGGATTTTCGCCATCAACGCGCGATCCATATCAGTTGCGGTCGGGTTTTTCTTTGTCGAATCGCGCAGTTTTACGTCATCATCTAGATCAATATTGAGGAATAAATGCTCGATAGAGACGGTTAGGAATTTATCTTCATCCCACCACGCATCACCTGAGAGCTCCTCACTGCCCACAAGAATATGGAAGCCATCACTTTTCTCTCTAGCAGCCAGCGAGAAATGGTTAAACGTCAGCTCACCAGCTAGGACTTTTTCCGCTTTCACGTTCACTCGAGAAGGCGAAGGCACGTTAACTGGCATTTCCTGCTTCTTACCTACCAGGCTTTGCTGGTAACGGGCAAGTACTTCCTTCCATGCCAAAACATCCAGTAAGGGAACATCCACGCTCACAGCATTGCCAGAAAGCGGCTTTAACGAGAGCTCTCCTTCTCCCATGAGTATTCGGCTGCGCGTAATCGTGGGTTTCTCACCACTGATATCCACGTCCGCTTGGTATTTGAGTTGCGGTAGCTCGACTTGCCCGACCAAAGCTTGCCCATTCCCCGACGCTTTGAGGTAGCCATGGCCTTTAATAAATGACGACTTTTCAAGTGGTGCAGGCAGGTTCACATCCATTTGAGTGAGGTCTGCATCCAAAAGTACATCGTAGGTAAAACCAATGTCTCGCAATGCAATACCGACATCAAGATCCCATGATGAGCGTCCTTCAATGAAATCAAGATCCGGCAATTCCAGCGCAGCTTTTAGCTTATCGGCCTGCCATTTTCCTGCAATGTCGATATTGACCAAGTAATTATCCGCTTCACTTTCCCCTTTAAACCCAACGCTAATAGGCTGATTGAGCAAATTGGCTTTAAGGTTTTTTGCCCAAATCAAATCGTTATCAAACTCTAGTTTGCCTTTCACGTTGTTAAGGGTGATTGGCGGGCTAACAATCGCCACCTTGCTATCATTTAATGAAGCGGAACCCTTAACGCTGACATCATCTCCATTGAGCGGAATAGCCAACGAGATGTCGCCCATGACCTGGCCATCTACCTGTACATGGGTCAGTGCTGCGCCGACTGAATCAACCAATGGTGTTGCGAGCATATATTGGTGCAAATCTTTACCGCTAGAAGCGATTTTTGCATCAATAAACAATTTGCCATTCTCATTGCTGAGCGACGGAATTTCACCTTTCAGATCATAGCCTCGGGCACCCATCAGATCGACG
Source organism: Enterovibrio norvegicus FF-33 (assembly GCF_000286835.2). Lineage (GTDB taxonomy): Bacteria > Pseudomonadota > Gammaproteobacteria > Enterobacterales > Vibrionaceae > Enterovibrio > Enterovibrio norvegicus_A. The sequence continues at coordinate 120,047 of NZ_AJYD02000011.1, forward strand.
TTACTGGCTTCCAAGAAAAGCGTGTCGTTTTGAAACAATAAATCGAGATCGAGACCTGTCAGCGTCGGCCATTGGGTATCGAAGCTAAATTTTGCATTTCTGATCGGCACAAATGCTTGAAAAACGCCTTGATGCTCTGGGTAAGGGAATGTACTGAAATCGCCGTACCACACCAATTTAGCAAGATCCGCTTGCCCGCCTCTAATAGCCGCAGAAAGAAAGTCCGTCAGATCATGACCGAGTGCCAAGGTCGGTAAATAGCGCCATGTTTCCCCAGCATCACTCAGACTCGCTTCGGCGTAAAAAGCCAGCCAACTGTTTCCTTCAAACGGAATATCGAGTTTAAACTCACCCACTACATCCAAATGCGGAGAGCGCACGGCAACACTGTCTGACCAAATCACAACGCGATCGTCGTTATAGTCCCAAAACGCCGTGACATCACCTTGCTTAATATCCAATGGCGCTTGGAAAAACTCGCCATAAGGTAAGGTGTCATCTTGCATTGCCAGCGTCACTTTGCCGTTGGTCCCTTCGCCAACCAACGCCAATTGAAGCTTGTGCACTTCTGGTAAATAGCTCCAGTGTTTAAATGCTAGATCCTCAAACGTCGCCGAGTAAGCAATATCTGATGTTGTTGGCTTAGTAATACGAATGTCTTTTGCTTGTCCTGATGGTGCGAGGGAGGTGATGGCCTGCTCTACGCCGGAAGGAATATCGAACACTTCCCTCAGTGGCAGCAATAAAGGCAGGTCTAGCATCGCCAGATTCATCTTCCATTCATTGTCAGAAAATTCAGCACGCAGCCCCGGATCGGGCCAAAGCTCCTTTCCGGTTTTAATCGCTAGATTATCTGTCGCCACTCGCCAGCCCGCATCGTCTGACCGTTCCAGGAGGATATGGCCGTTCTCAATCGAGACCGACTGCAACGTATCATGCGCTTGCAACGAGGGCGTCTTTGAATGCCACGCCATGGCGCTGTTGGTTAGGCTCACTAGCGCAGTTTTTGGCATACCATCTGCAACCGTTAACCACGCCTCACCCGCCACTTTCGCATGCGATAAAGTGATCTTTGGATTAATGAATTTGGCAATCCAAGCCCGTAAAGATACGTCCTCAGCATGAAGGTAAAAATCACCATCGAGTGAGCCAAGCCCATTGCTTTCCGTGAAGACACCACGAATATCGACCTGATTGAGCGATGTTCCAACCACACTCACCACGCCTTGAACATGATGTTGACCGGATTGGTTATCCCAACGCAGTGACTCAATGTTGATGGTTTTACGCTCGTCAGACGGTGACATCACAGTGACGCGAGCATTGTGAACCGCAAACTGTCCCAGTCCTACTAAGAACAAGCGCTCTAGCTGTGTTTTTAAGCTGCCATCAGGGGTGTTTTTTCGTTCAGGTATTTGCGTAACGTCAACATTCAACCCATCAATACTGATATTGGAAAACGTTGGCTCTCGACGCTGCAAGCTGGCAAACAGGTCGAATTGCATGTCGATGCTGTCAGCCGTAAGAATTTTTTGCCCGCCCTCTGTCGAAGAAAGCGAGAAATCATGGAGGGATAACGAGGGCACCAGATAGCGCCAATGCCCTTTAAATGTGCTGAATTCGACGTGAAAACCACTGGCATCACTTGCCCAACGCTGGATAGGCGCCTTGGCCGTATCCAAATTGGGTAAAACAAGCCGCATGGCAGCAGTCAAAATAGCGATAGCCACCAGCAGAACAACTACCAGCCAAGTGACAATTGCGCCTAAACGCCTGGCAAATCTCACCATGTTACTCTATTCACCGTGCCACTATTCATCACGCTAAATCTGCGCCCATCACTACATCATGACCACATCAAACTGCTCTTGGGTATACAGCGGCTCAACATGGACTTTGACTTGCTTACCGATAAAGACTTCTAGCTCAGCGACAGCATGAGACTCTTCACCTTCCAGTGCCTCACCGACAGCAGGTGATGCATACACAACAAATTTGTCGGCATCGTAAGCGCGATTAACGCGGGTAATTTCACGCAGCACTTCATAACACACGGTTTCTACCGTTTTAACCGAACCACGTCCGACACAGGTTGGGCACTGTCCACACAGCACGTGTTCTATGCTTTCGCGGGTACGCTTACGTGTCATTTCCACCAAACCAAGTTGAGTGAAACCATTGATGTTGGTTTTAACGCGGTCTTTTTGCAGCGCTTGCTCAAGCGATTGAACCACACGCTGACGGTGCTCATCAGAAATCATATCAATGAAATCGATAATGATAATGCCACCGAGGTTACGCAAACGAAGCTGACGGGCGATGGCCTTTGTCGCTTCAGTATTGGTGTTGAAAATTGTCTCTTCGAGGTTTCGACGACCAACAAACGCACCCGTATTAATGTCGATAGTTGTCATCGCCTCGGTCTGATCGATGATGATGTAGCCGCCAGATTTCAATTCAACTTTACGATCCAATGAGCGCTGAATTTCATTTTCTGTGTCATACATGTCGAAGATAGGCTGCTCGCCAGTGTAAAGCTCTAGCTTATCCGTCAGCTCAGGAACGAACTCTTCCGTAAACTCACGCAGTGCTTCCATACCCGTGCGGGAATCAACACGAATAATGCTCAGTTCCGTTCCAACAAAGTCACGCAGAATACGCTGAGCCAAACCCAGTTCGCCATATAACATAGATTTTGACGGGCGCTTCGAGCGACGTTCAATCACTTTGTTCCACAAGCGCTTGAGGAAAGCCGCATCTTGATTCATCTCTTCATCAGAGGCACCTTCTGCTGCGGTTCGGATAATAAAACCACCCAAATCATCACAGTAACGCGACACGATTTTTTTCAGACGATCGCGCTCTTTCTCGCTCTCAATACGCTGTGAAACCCCAACATGGGATGCCCCTGGCATAAAGACTAAATAACGGGAGGGTAAGGTGATATCCGTAGTCAGGCGCGCGCCTTTGGTTCCTAGCGGGTCTTTAACCACTTGCACCACGATGTCTTGTCCTTGACGGACCAACTCAGAAATGTCGCGAACCTGAAATTGCTGCTTTTCGTTTTCTGACACACATTCGGTATGAGGAACAATGTCTGACGCATGAAGAAAGGCGGCCTTATCAAGACCAATATCCACGAATGCGGCCTGCATGCCAGGAAGTACTCGACTGACTTTACCTTTGTAAATATTGCCGACAATACCGCGCTTCGCTTCACGCTCAATATGAATTTCCTGAAGGCTACCACCCTCAATCATGGCAACTCGGGTTTCCGTAGGCGTAACGTTGATCAATAACTCTGCGTTCATAGGGATTCACCACATAATTTTTGGAATTCTTTCAACAGAGCATCTGTCTCGTAAAGTGGCAAGCCCACCACAGCATGGTAACTGCCGTCGATACGTATGACGAAACGGCCACCCAGCCCTTGAATTGCGTAACTGCCAGCTTTATCGCAAGGCTCGCCACTTTGCCAATAGGCATCAATTTCCTCGACGCACAATGGCTTAAACCATACCTGAGTTGTGACAAGCGTCGTGAGTGATTGGTTCCTGTCGGCCAAAGTGACTGCCGTCATAACTTGATGCTGACGCCCAGAGAGCATACTCAGCATACGGCGAGAATCATTAAGATCTCTGGGTTTTTCCAACACATCGCCATCACACACCACGATGGTGTCCGAACCCAAAACAGGATGTGGAGATGGCGCAACCAGCACGCCAGCCTTTGCTTTATCAAGTGACAAACGGCGGACATAGTCCGCCGCTTCTTCATGGGGTTGTCGTTGCTCTTCTACGTCAACGCTCAGCACAGAGAAGGATACGGAGAGCTGTTCAAGCAACGCCTTCCTGCGAGGTGAAGCAGACGCGAGGTAAAGCTGAATATCTGCCATTGCTTCTCCAGATTATCGGATAGAAAACTGACGGCGAACCCGTCGCAGCAATAAAAATAGCCAAGGCCACAATAAGAAGTTAAGCACACCCGCCCAAAGCTGTGTTGGATCAAACTGCACGTTGGACACCAAGTATTCTGCCCAAAACTCTAACACCTTCCCGGCTAAAGTCAGCAAGGCCAAAATGGCGGCTTGTTGCCACAAAGACATGTTGCGTAGCATCTGGAAGTTCAGCGCGACAATGTAGACTAGAACAGACATCATCAAACCGCGCACGCCCAGTGTTGAACCGAGCATGAGGTCCCACAGTAAGCCAACCACAAGAGCTGTACCCACATTCACACGATGTGGCAAGGCGAGTACCCAGTAGAAAGCCACCAATAGCACCCAAGAAGGACGAAAAGGCGCGAGCTCTCCAGGCCAAGGAGCCGCTTGCAAAATCAAAGCAACAACAAACGAGAGCCAGATGAACACATGACCGCGAAACGTAGAATTAGCCATTGGTTATCTCTTTTTGTGCATCTGCTGCAGGTGCTTGTTGTTCGGCTTCTGGCCTTTGGCCTTCAGGCATTTTCTTATCGGTCTCTGGCGCTAAATCGCCTTCGGCGTTAAGCGACATATTCGCTTCGGCTGCCGGAGCATGACCTTTTTCAACATTGCTTGGCCATACCAACAACAGATAACGCAGACGATCAAACTGCACTTCAGGCTTAGAATCTACCTGTGCAAACGGACGACGATTGTCAAAAGAAAACGACGTCACTTTCGCCACTGGGTAGCCTTCAGGAAACACGCCACCCAAGCCAGACGTCACTAACATATCGCCAGGTTCAATATCCGCACTGCTTGGAATGTTCTCAAGCTGAATATTGTCAGTTTGCCCACGACCTGCTGCGATAACACGTACGTCGTTACGCACGACTTGAACAGGAATAGCGTGGGTTGGGTCGGTGATCAACAGCACTCGGCTATTGTGAGCACCAACGTAAGAAATTTGCCCAACAATCCCGCGTTCATTAATCACGGGTTGTCCTTCGTATACGCCGTTTGTTCGCCCTTTATCGATCATGACCTGATGCTTGTAAGGGTCAGAATCGACTGCCATCACCTCTGCCACCATTTTGCGTTCATCACGCACAAACGGAGAACCAAGAAGTTCGCGCAATCGTTGATTCTCCTGCTCCATCTGATCAAACAGCAATTGGCTGCTGCGAAGCATCAAGACTTCTTCTTTCAACTGGGTGTTATCAATCAAAAGTTGTTGATGAGACGAAAATTGACGGAACAGGTTATCAAGGAGGTCTCGCGGCATATTCGACGCGTATTGCAGCGGAGCGACCACTGAATTAAGCAGATAGCGAAAATTAGTGAAGGCACCAAGACGACTATCAGCCAGCATAAGGCTGGCTGATATCAAAAGAGCAAACAACAGGCGTAATTGTAAAGATGGCCCACGGCCAAACATTGGTTTCATTCAGTTACAACCTGTTAAACCGATTAGTTGATCGAAGAGGTTTAATCTTCGCTGAATAGATCGCCACCATGCATGTCGATCATTTCCAGTGCCTTACCACCACCACGAGCAACACAAGTGAGGGGGTCTTCAGCCACAACAACAGGAATACCGGTTTCTTCTGTCAGCAAGCGATCTAGGTCGCGCAGTAATGCACCACCGCCCGTCAATACCATGCCGCGCTCAGAAATATCTGACGCTAGCTCTGGTGGACACTGCTCAAGGGCTACCATCACAGCTGAAACGATACCGGATAGCGGCTCTTGCAGCGCTTCCAAAATTTCATTTGAGTTCAACGTAAAGCTACGCGGCACACCTTCAGCAAGGTTACGACCACGCACTTCAATTTCAAGCACTTCATCACCTGGGTAAGCAGAGCCGATTTCGTGTTTGATGCGTTCAGCGGTTGCTTCACCAATCAAGCTACCGTAGTTACGACGCACATAGTTGATCACAGACTCATCAAAACGGTCACCACCAATACGAACAGACGAAGAGTAAACCACACCGTTCAGTGAGATAACGGCCACTTCTGTCGTACCGCCACCGATATCGACAACCATAGAACCGGTTGCTTCTGATACAGGTAAGCCAGCACCAATCGCCGCGGCCATTGGCTCATCAATCAAATACACTTCACGTGCGCCAGCACCCAGTGCCGATTCACGAATCGCACGACGCTCAACTTGTGTAGAACCACAAGGAACGGCAACCAACACGCGAGGGCTTGGGCGCATGAAGCTGTTGTCATGCACGGTTTTGATGAAGTGCTGCAGCATTTTTTCAGTCACGTAGAAGTCAGCGATAACGCCGTCTTTCATTGGACGAATGGCTGCAATGTTTCCTGGCGTACGGCCCAGCATTTGTTTTGCTTCATGACCGACTGCCGCAACGCTTTTTGGTGAGCCTGCACGATCTTGACGGATAGCAACAACGGAAGGTTCATCAAGAACAATTCCTTGTCCTTTAACATAGATAAGGGTGTTAGCGGTTCCCAGATCGATAGACAGATCGTTGGAGAACATACCACGAAGTTTCTTAAACATAGTCTTCGGTTAATCCTGCAAGCGTTAAAATTCTTCAAATTGCGCTAAATGTACCAACGCAGACGGGGCGCGGCAAGGTGATGATCTACAAACCTGAATGAGATCAGTCTTTTTTTTCATTCCCCTGTCAAAGTGATGTTTTTTTCACCTTTATAGATAACCCGATCACTTCCTCGATAAAAACCGAATGTTCCTATTGCAGAAGGATCATCATCAAACTGGGTTCCTTGCCAATTATGCTGTAACCAAGTTTGCGGCACCACACCACTGACAGCCTTATCCAGTTGCTGCCAGTAACGGAACTGCTCGCGGTTTAATCCTGAACTTTGGTCGGGTGCGATCACGTGAAAATCGGCACGGCCCTCTTTAACGTTTTTTGTAGCCACGACGTTTTTTGCATCGTCACGCAGCTCTATCTTAGCCTGTAAAGCGGCGTTATCACTGAACAACACGTCTTTCTTACCAATGTCCGTAGAAACAATTGTCGCGTTGTCTCGTGTATTGGTAACAAAGTGCGTGCCGTTAAAGACTTCGACTGCAACAGGCTGGGTTTGTTCATTCGTTAAATCTTGAGTTTCAGCGAAACCTTCAATGCGCATACGGCCAAAGAAGAAGTCGCCTTTGCCGAATTTGGCGCCGTCGCTTCCCCCTTTGGGGTTTGGAACATTTTCTACGCACTGAGCACCGACATTTTCATCGCAGAACGTAAATCCCGTTCCGTCCCGATCCGGCGATTTAACCCCAACAGCAAAACGTAGCGATTCAAAAGGCCCATCCGGCAAAGCGCTTTTTTGCATCATCATGCTTCCATCAATCGCGACCTCGCTCGCTCGGCCAGCACCGGCTTTCCATTGCTGCGCAGCCTGCGAAGGCAATGCGGGATGCTCCCATCGAGAGGTCAAATCAGTCGTATTGTGGAGCGCCCAGTCTTCAAACGCGGCTTTGTCGTTGGCACCCGAGAACAAGTGGTAATTTTTAACGGGCTTATTGTCCGTCGTCATCGCATTAATGACATAATTGCCACTAAACGGCTGCTCGAGATAGGTAAATCCTTTGCTCTCAGCATCGTAAGCTGGCTCAATACCGGGGCTTATTTTCGCACTGAGCCCAAAATGGGAGGGATAAAAACGGCCAATTTCGCGTTCGCTAGGAGTGACCTCCATCCCTAGATAGGTAGATAGAAGTTCTGAATGAAATTTATAGCTACCCACATCATTGACGACAATATCGTTAAACGCATATCGTCCATTGACCGCATCAGTATGAGGCTTGGATAAGTCCCCAATAGAAACATCGTCTCCCCCTGCAGGTGCACTAATTTTCGCTGTGGGATTTAAAGCAACAGAAGCAGATGGTGCACCACCTTTCCAGAAGTTAGGTGTACTTGCCCAATCAGAATCACAATGCTCTAGCCGCCATTGAATGACAGACGCCCCGCCTTTTTTAGGTCCTATCATATGTTCTTTACTCCAGATGATAGGTTTTAATGCCAAGCTGAATGACTCTCCCGCTTTTATAAATTTGTTGTCAGAACCAATCTCACTATCATCAGGCAACGAGGATCCTGCTTCACAGATCGCCAACGTATAAGGGCGAGCATAAATAGTTGCTCGTGCTTTCTCAGGGGGAGTTTCAGGTAAGGGCTTTCGTTGATTATCTATATGTTCGATTATCTCTGCGCTTGGAGATAGCGCAACCTCTAAATCAACACTGATATGCCCCGCATCCAGATAGTCGATATCAATTTCTCCCACACCTTTTTTAAATTTAATTTCAGTGAGGTTATTCCCATCGCCAGTTTCAACACCATTGAGTACCGCTTTTCGCATCCCGGAATTTGGACTCTCGAAGTTAGTCTTGGTATTGAAGTAAAATTTTCCATCTATGCCTTCCTCAGTTTCACATTGCCCTCCTCCGATTGATGTAACTACTTTTATATTTACAGTATTTGTTTTACCAGCAATTAGTTCAACCGGCCTACCTTCGTTCACCAAATAGCCAGATGGGGAAAACGAGAAGGGGCCTGCAGAGCCCATAAGACTTTTTGCACTGGATGAGGTTGGGTCATAAAAACCAACAATATCAATGCTTCCACCCCATCCGGACAATAGCAAGTTAGCAACGCCATTTTTTACTTCTACTTCTCTAAGAGATATGGCATGGCAAGTTTCTGTGGCGTCATCAGGTTTCGTCCAGCAAATATCCTTATTTTCTGACGTCACAAATACATCCAGGAGGCCATTTGCATTCCTGTTCAGATTACCGTTGGAATCTTTCACACTGAATGTTAATGGAATACGTTCGCAGGCGGATGCTGAATAAGAGATGGGAGAGATATCTAGCTGCTCGCCATAAAGTTCACCCGAGTAAACAATTTTTGCATTGCCTTGCATGAAGATTTGTCGGGCTGTTACCGAGCCAAATAAAGTCCCATCCCATGGAATTTGCACCACTCCAGAGGAATAAACATAAGCTTTAATATCAGCAGGCGTATTAAACGTAAACATGTCCTCCACACTGACAGTCGGAGCTTCATTGAAAACATAGTTCTTTTCAAACTCTTGATTATGATGATAAAAAACAAGATTCCTTGGCTGCCCACTTGCATTAACATCATTGTCCCCCCCTGCGGAAAATTGGTTGACATGAATTTCAACCTCTCCGTTAACAACAAGCTTTGCGCCATTATTTAGTCGAAAGGAACCGAAGTAATAGATTCCTGGCTCAAGCGTTAACGTGGCACCATATACGGTGTAACTCGAGAATTTGTTATTTGATGATGTCAGCGTGCATTTCTTCCCCCACTGACAAGAGCCAGTTGCTGACCCGAACTCCTTGCTAGTGAGAAGCTCAAGACCGATATTAGCAGCTCTGTAATTCGGAGCATGGGTACAGGCAAACGTTTTAAAACCATCAGAACAAAATGTATTTTTTTCCCATGGCGGCGGATAAACATAACGCTCAAAGCCAATCTTAACTTTGTCCCGCCCAAACCACTCAACAACTCCCGTATCCGCCTTAAACGCAAAAACGGTGGTATTCATGCCAGCAGGGCTTTGAGCAGGACCCGGAAAGAGTGTATCTGCACCTGAAAAAGCTGGTAATGACAAAGCTGGTAATGACAAAGCCATCAGCAAAAGAAAACAAAAGGTTTTCATCACAACATCAACTCCCTCGCCCAACTCTCTTGCACGCGCACCACGTTCAAATGCGCACTTCCGCACTCGCCTTTGCTCTCAATACGATATTGCGCCAAGGGTGCAACGCCAACGGTTTCACAGGTGACAGAAACAGAACAGCCCGTCAGGCCAGCGGCATTAAAATTGGTGGTTATCACCGCCGCACTGCAGCTGGCTTCTGGGAGGTTATCTGCATCTTTTGCTATTGGAAACAACCTTGCCATCGCCATTTCCGTTCCGCTGTTCGCTGCCAACCACGCGCGCGTACCTAACACCTCTCGGGTCGTGGTGTCGCTTTGTGACCAAGTGATTTGCATCAAGGCTGCGCCAAGCGCAGCCAATGCAGTAATCGCAAACACCGCGACAATCAACATGCTGCCCTGTTGGCGTTGTAAAGAAGACAAAGAACTAAGGCGCATTGAGAACCTGCACTTGTTGGTTGTAGATCGAGGTTTCACCGGATTGGGTAAAGCGATAATAAATGTTAATCAGGTTACCGCTTGAGAGTGATTCGCCAGAAAGATTGAAACGACTACCCGCCGCGATATTTTGTGCCAGTGTGACATTCTTGGGCGTCGCGCCATTGTTCACGCGTCGAAGAAGCTCACCATTATCAAAGCAAAGTGTCACTGAATGATGATAGATGTAGATCCGCTTAGATGGCGAAGGTGCGGGCCATTCGTCTGTAAGAGGTTTATCAAGCTTCAGGGTGCTCCCCGACGCATCAGTAATCGCAAAACTGTTCGCCGCACCACCGACAAGATCAGACGGCGTCATGGGTAGAAAGACCAAGCGATGATCACCGCCTTTGACTGCGTCTTGCCAATCTGTTTGCTCGGTAGAAAGGACGACATCCAGTGTGTTCGAATTTTCTTCTAACTGGTTATACACACCTGAGTAACGAATTGGGGTATAGGTTAAACACGAACCGCCATCCCACACCGTCATGCTGTTTGGCACAGCATGGCGAAGTTCTCGTCCTAACCGCTCAACCGCAAAACGCGCTTGCGATTGCAAGGCTTCACGGTCACGAGATTCAACGTAACCCGTGGCGCTCGATTCAATAAAGCCAAAGATGCCCACAGACACAATCGCCAGAATTGTCATGGTGACGATAAGCTCAACCAGCGTAAATCCGCGTTGTTTGCGAGAGAGCAAAGCCATCAGAAGTTGCTCCGATAGGCGGTGAAGTCATATCGGCCAAAGTTGCCGGTATCCACATACAAATCAATGCGCTTGTACAATTTGCTGTTGTTTGTCGAATCATCAAACGTGCTGTTGTCATACACCACGTTAATATCTACCGTAAAACCACGGTAATCATCGGCTGCGCCGCCAATCAATTTATCTAGCGCGCCGCGATGTGTTCGTGGACAGGAACCGAGGTCACCCCAACAGCCAATGTAATCTTCTGTGGCAATGAAACCTTCGTTCGCTGAGAGCGATGTCGGTATCGGTATCGGTGTGCATACCGGCACAGGGTTGGGGGAAATAATACCTTGCGCGAGCAGCGCTCCGGCATCTTCATCACAGCGCCAACGGCTGCCATTAGGATCAGAATTGCGATCAAACTGTCGCGCCAATACTTGGTTCATCACCGCTTGCCCTAGCGCAGCAGCGCGAGCTTCGAAATGCGGGTTGGCTGATTTGGCGAACATGGGGAATAAGGTTGTGCTGATCAGCACCATGGCAACGCCGAATACGACGATGCCGATAACTAATTCCACCAGCGTATAACCACGCTGATGGCGAGAAATTGGGTTTGAAGCTCTATGCAATTTTTCAGCGACAGGCATAAAAATAACCCTCGCTGTTTAAACAGATACTAGCAGAACTAGAACCTTGCGAGAAGGTGATTTTGCATACCGATGAGATGCACAGGCGTTTGCCATCATTGTTAACGCGGCGACCGAGCAAATCAAAACGATACGTTTGTGCTGGTGACACACGAACAGAAGAATCAGATAAGTCCACCACATCACTGCGATCGGTTTTGAAACCACAGCCAGAAGCAGCACTGCCCCCCATGCGGGTGGCAGTGCTGCTCAGGGTATGGCAATCAGCAGACGGCGTCTCCTGCTGCATCGCCCTAAGCTGAACTTGCCTTGCGACAGACAAGCCCGCATCCCGCGCCCCGATCACTGAAAAGGCTTCAGATCCCGACAGGCGCGGTACGGCAAACACACTAATAATACCGAGGATAACCAAGACGGTGATGAGTTCGATTAGTGTGAAGCCTTTCATCTAATTACCCCAATTAACAACCTGAAGTATCTGAAGGGTAAGTTGGTTCTGCGTTTGCTTCAGCAGGCGCTTGATAGCCTGCATAGCAGGTATCGCTGTAACTCCAAACATAACCAACATCTGTGAGTGCTTTAACTGTCAAATCATCGCTCACTGATACTAGCTTCCCAATACCACCAGCATCTGCTGTTGGATACTGATGAATGTCAGTAAATTCATCAGTAGTAGGATTCAAAAGCAAGACACCATGCGCCATGCTTGCCGCACTTACTATTGCAGCTTCAATACCTTTCAGAGTTCCAGCTTTCGCTTCTTTTTCCAAACTCAAAAACTTAGGCGCAGCCGTTACCGCCAAAATACCCAAAATTACAATCACCACGATCATTTCGATCAGTGTAAAACCGCCTTGACGTTTCATTTTATAACTCCTGATTTTCTCTCAAAACCTCTACGCGGCCAGTCACCGGGTAGTAAGCAAAAATATGACGCGTCAGGTGTTCTGACGAGTCATCACTCCAAATACCGGTGCGAACCGGCCTTTCAAATCGGCAATAGGGCTGCGGAGAGTCTTTTTCTTTACCCAACATCACCACTGCGCGAATCTGTGGCTGAGGGCGCTTTAACGCCTCCGGCCTTGTATCTGTCTCCAACCAATAGGATTGGTTGGTAAAGTTTGCCAAAAGCTCACCACAATCTTTTGATGACATCGCCATCAAGGTGGTTGCGCCTTGCACCAGCGCAAAAGGAAAGCCCGCTTGTGCATGTTGGCTTGGCGATAATCTGAAACTGACATTATCGACAGTAACGATATCGCTTTGTTTATTCTCTGTTTTTAATGCAGATCGCATTTGTACGCTTCTGGCTGAACCTTCGAAGGCATTCGCCAGATAACGAAACTCGACTTCATCAGCAAACAGCATCACCCGATCGAAAACAGGGACAGTTGCCAATGCCAGAACGCCAATGATTAACGTAACAATCCCCCACTCTGTCGGGGTGCGATCCCAGCTTAGAAATCCCATTTATCCGCCACGGATCAGGTCGAGCATGCCCCACATCGGCAAGAAAATACCCAGCGCGAGGATCAACACCATACCTGCCACGATCATCAGCAAAATAGGCTCCATGCGCGCCGACAGTGTTTTCAGGTCGTAATCCACTTCGCGGTCATAAAAATCGCTCGCTTCTAACAGCAGGTTATCTATCTGCCCCGTTTCTTCACCGACTTGGATCATCTGGTGTACCAGCGGCGTAAACAGCTTGCTGTCTGCAGTAACGGAACTAAGGTTGATACCGGATTCAATCGCCGCCTTCATTTTGTCCACTTCTGCCGCGAGGAAGTGGTTGTCTAACGCTTCGCCAGACATCTGCAAGGCCGTGTTAAGCGGCACGCCTGCGCGTAGCATCAAGGCAAACGTGCGTGAAAAGCGCGACATCAAGGCGCGGTTGACCAAGGGCCCTACCAAAGGTATGCGCAGTTTGAATTGGTCCCACTTCACGCGCCCGTTGTCGGTTTGCTTCCACAAATGCCAGCCCATAAACAGGCACGCGGTGGAGAACACAATCAGCCACCAGAAATCGACAAAGAAGCTCGATGTCGCCATCAATATCTTGGTCGGCAGCGGCAAATCCGAACCAAACTTGGCAAACATGCCCGCAAACTGCGGCACGACTTTGACGTTCAAAAATGCCATTGCCGCCACGATCACCATCAGTACAAATGTGGGGTAACGCAGCGCCGATTTAATGCGTCGGCGGGTCTCCATTTCTTGTTCGTAGTATTCCGCAAGCTGCAACATGGCCTCATCCAATCGACCCGTGTTCTCACCCACTTGGATTAAAGACACGAACAGATCGCTGAACACGTTGCTGTGATCGCGCATTGCCGATGACATAGGGCGACCATTGGAAAGCTCGCTGCCGACGCTATCTAACGCCTCTTTAAGTGACTTATCCGTGGTGCTTTGCGACAAACCTTTAATGGCACGAAGCAAAGGCACGCCTGCTTTGGTCAGGCTGTACATTTGGCGACAAAACACCACCAGTGATTCGAGTTTCACTTTGCGCTGAAACAGCGGCGTCGAGGCTTTTTTCACACTCGCTTTCGTCGGCTCAAGCGAGAGCAATACCATGCCTAAATCGCCTACTGATGCGATCGCTTCTCGCTCGCTCGCCGCATCAACAACCGCAGTGATGCGCTTGCCTTTAGCGTTACGTGCCGTGTAGCGAAAACGCGCCATTACGCACTCGCCATCGACAAGGTCGCAGCCTCAGAAAGCTTCATGGCTTCTTCCAGCGAGGTTTGTCCTTGCTTAGCGAACTCTAGCGCGCAGTGCACTAGCGGCTTGTAGCCCGACTGCTGCTCCGCCAACATCGCAAAGGCTTGGGTATCATTGGCGCGTAAGGCATCCATCAAATCAGGCGTAATTTCAAGCAGCTCAAACACACCGATTCGGCCTTTGTAGCCCGTGAAGTTACAGCTTTGACAACCGCGGCCTTTATAAAACCCCTGATTGACCATGTCGAGTTGGGTCACGCTCAGCCACATCTTCTCCATGTCTTCTGTCGCATGGGGAACTTTGCAATCGGGGCAGATACGGCGGATCAGACGCTGCGCCAATACGGTGCGTACTGCACTCGCCACCAGATAACCCGGCGCTTCCATATCCAAAAGACGCAACGCACTGTCGATGGCATTGTTGGTGTGCAACGTCGACAAGACCAAGTGTCCTGTCAGAGCGGCGCGAAGGCCGATTTCGACGGTTTCGAGATCGCGCATTTCACCGACCAAAATGATATCGGGATCTTGGCGCAAGAAGGTGCGCAGCGCTGACGAAAACGTCAGGCCAATTTTGTTCGCGATCTGTACTTGGTTGATACGCGGCAGACGGTATTCCACCGGATCTTCCGCGGTCAGTATTTTCTTGCCCGGCACGTTGAGTTCATTCAATGCGCCATACAGCGTGGTGGTTTTACCGGAACCTGTTGGCCCCGTGACCAAAATCATGCCGTGTGGACGACGCAATTGATTGCGAAAACGCTGCAGCATGTGTGCATCCATGCCGACGTCTTCCAGTTGCAATATGCCTGCGGATTGATTCAGCAAACGCATCACCACCGACTCACCGTATTGCACGGGTAGCGTAGACACACGCACGTCAATGGCATTACCACGCACCGTGAGGTTAAAGCGCCCATCTTGCGGCAAACGCTTTTCCGAAATATCCATGCCGCTCATGAGTTTGAGGCGCAGCACCAGCGCAGAGGCAATGGCGCGCTCTTTCAATAGAGTCTCATGCAACACGCCATCGATACGCTGGCGAATACGCAGCATGTCGGCGTCAGGTTCGATATGAATATCTGAGGCGTTGACCTGAACGGCGTCTTCAAACAAAGAATTAATCAGCTTAACAACGGTGACTTCTTCCGACTGATCGTCTTCCGCGCCAAAGTTTTGCTCAAGCTTCACGCCGTGTTCGGCTTGCAAACGCTCAGCAAATGAGGCGATATCGCTGGTGCGGCGATAGTAGCGATCAAACGCGTCGATCAATGATTGTTCGGCTGCGATCAATAGCTCTACTTGGTATTGATTGAGCAGATTAAGTACGCTTTCCTGCGACGCGAGATCGGCAGGATCAGACATCACCACGCGCACTGTGTTGCCAATACGGCCAATCACCAATGCTCGCAAACGGCGAGCATGCACTTCAGGTATTAAGGTCACCGCACTTGGATCAACCTGAGTCAGACTGAGATCGATCAGCGGAACGCCTAACTGACGCGCCAAAAAGTCCAGCATCTGGCTTTCAGAAAGAATACCCATCTCAATCAAGGTATCACCGAGCTTGTTGCCAGTTTGAGATTGACGGTTCAGCGCAGCGTTCAGATTCTCATCAGTAATGATGTGATCTTCTACCAGCAAATCACCGAGACGCTTTCGCAGTTTAACGGTCATTTTCGGCTCCTTTTGCAAGCTGACTATTGAGATAAGCCAAGCGCTGACGAGCAAATTGCACCGACTCATTGCTGAGGCCACCTGCCGTTATCGCTTTCGCGTAACCGCGCTTCGCAGCGTCATCGTCTTTTTCGCGCTCGGCTGAAATAGCTAAACCCAACCACCAGCGACCATCGGCAGGCTCGCGCTCAGCCAACCATTGATAGCTTTGTTTGGCGATGTCATATTTCGCTAGTTTCTGTGCCAATGCCGCGCGCAAAGACACATAGCGAACGTGTTCGCCATCTAGTCCATGCTCAGGTGCCATCAGCACATTCAGCGCAGATTCTTCACGCTGACTTTGTTGATACATACGCGCCAGCGTGAGTTTCAGTGACGCCGACGATGGGTTCGCGCTGATGCCTTTTCGCAGTACCGATTCCGCATCACGCAGCTTATTACGACCATAAAGCAAACCCGCCAATTGATTGGTCGCAGCGATATGATTTGAATCGTATTTCACGGCATCGCGCAAGTAGGCAATGGCTTTTTGGGTATCACCCACTTGTGCGCGTTTTTGCGCTTTGTCGTAGGCGATATCCGCCAATTGCTCGCCGCTCAATGCGATGGTTTCTACCGACAAGGAGGATTCAGGTGCAACCTCTTCCACCATTGGCTCAGTAACCAATTCGGGGATTACCGCAGCCTTTGCAGGTGTCGCTTTGATTGGCAAAGCATCAGCTTTCGGCGACTGAACTTGCACGACCAAGACTGGCTCAGGCACATCAGCAACGGGGGTCGGTGTCGGTGTGACGCGAACGCGCTCTTCCACAGTGTTTACATGCACAAAGTTTCTATCACGCGTCGACACTTTTTGCGTCGGTGACGGAGCGGCAATCGCAGGCGTTTCTGTTTCTTGAGGTGCTAGCGCCAGAACTTGAGATGGCACTGAAACTTCAGTAGAAACGGCAGCATGATGGTCACCACTCGATACCGCCCACGCAATACCCGTCGCACACACCAAGGTGGCCACTAGTGCCAGCACAACACGAGCGAAACGAAATCCCCACGTAGAAGGAATGGTTGCCGCGGCGACACGATTGGCGTTGTTATCTGGCGATGTCAGATCGCTCAGCATGCGGTTCAATTCACTCATGTGATTCCTACCCCCACATCGCTTGCAGCATGGTGTGCTGCTTGGCAAGTGGCGTATCTTTAATGGCTAATCGGACAGCGCGGCTTGATACCTTTTTCTGTCCTTTACCGAAACTCAGCAACAGCGCTTTATGGCAAAGCTGGTGCATTAAACGGGGAATGCCATGACTGGCAACCCAAATACGTCGTTTGGCCCACACACTGAACAAACGCGTTGAAGCGCCTTGCTCGCGAATGCGGTGATCGATATACGCCGAAGCTTCGGCAAACGTCAGCGGCGCTAAACGGGCACTGAAGCTAATGCGTTGCAACAGTTGGCGCATGTTGTGCTGAGACAATCTCTCATCAAGCTCGGGCTGGCCCAGCATGATCAGTTGAATGAGTTTTTGTTGCTCGGTTTCTAGGTTACCCAGCAACCTAATGGCTTCTAGTACGTCATCGGGCAAGGTCTGCGCTTCATCGCACAAGATCACGACGGGTTTTTCTTGGCGCGCGGATTCAATAGCCGCGTGCTGAATAGCGCCCAGTAATTTGTCTTGTGACAATGCCCCATCAACGCCAAGTTCATCGGCGATCATGCGATGTAAGCTTGCCACCGTGTTGGCGGGATTGGGCAAAAAAACCAGTGTGAATGCATCGGTCAAAGCTTTAACCAGCAGACGGCACACCATGGTTTTTCCCGTGCCAACCTCTCCAGTGACTTTCACCAGTCCTTCACCCATTTCCATTGCAGACATACAGGTATTGATGGCATCCACATGTGAGCGGACACCAAAAAAGCACCGAGTATCTGGGGTCAGGCTAAAAGGAGCGGCATTGAGGCCAAAGTGCGCTAAATACATCTGCGTTCAGTGACGATTAGTTTTCAGGAAACCAGTCGTTCAGCAGATCGCGTGAACGCTGAATTTCTTCTTGCCATGTCTGATCGCCCACCACCGACGGCTGCAGCAAAATCACCAATTCGGTTTTTTGCTTCATGCGATTCACGTTGCGGAATAAGTGACCAAGACCGGGAATATCGCCCAACAAAGGCACCTTCGAGACCGCCTCTTCGTAGCTCGATTTCATCAAGCCACCGATCACCACCACATCCCCCGAGCGGGCATGAATAATCGAATCTGATTCGCGGATCGAAGTTTTCGCCAATGGCAACACATAAGGCACAGAGGAGCTGCCTAGCTGAATCGTTTTCTCTTCGGTGATCACATCAATCACGGCAGGATGGACATGCAGCAAGACACCGTTATCGTCATCAATTTGCGGCGTCACATCGAGCGAAATACCCGAGAAGAACGGCGTGAGTTCGATATTGGGCCCAGAGTCTGAGTTGTCACCTGAAGAATCGCTAGAGGAAATGTCCGTCACGAAGTATTCATCGCCACCGACTTTGATCACCGCTTTTTGGTTGTTTGCCGCCGTCACGCGAGGGCTAGAGAGCACGTTCACGTCGCCCTGCGTATCAAGAAAGCTCAGTACCGCATCAAAATGCCCATCGGTGATGGTGACATTGGTCTGCCCGCCAATGGCGTTGGAAATCAAATCGCCAGCGAGATCTGTGACTGGACGACTGATATTCACCCCGCCATTTCCAATGGCCTTGCCAATATTGCTCCAACTAACACCTTGCTGATAACCGTCACTGAGGGTCACTTCGAGGATTTTAGCTTCGAGGATAACCTGACGCTTTAAGCGTTTTTGTGACACTTCAAGGAAACGCTTCACTTCACGCAGTTCACTCGGAAACGCTTTGACCGTGATAAGACTCGCCTGCGGTGACACTACAATGCTTCGCCCTTCACCCGGGCCAATCATGGCGCTGACGGCGCGTTCAAGTTGCCCCCAGAAATTACTTTCTGCGCGCGTTTCAATCACAGTGCCACCGGTTGATACCGATGAACGTTCCGTGCTTTCGCTGTCGCCACTACTTGACGTTGAATCGGTAGAAATAGCCCCAGTGCTAATCGATGTCAGCGATACGCCTGAGCGTTGCAATTGCAGGTAATCAACCGGAAAGGTTTCAGTGCGCAAAATGGCGGGGAAAATTTGGATCAGGCGCCCTTGCATCTCGACGTTGTAGCCATAGATATCAGACACCACGTCCAGCGCCTCTGGAACCGTCACGTCTTTAAGCGATACGGTGACTTTCCCGCTCACATCCGGATGTATCACTAAGTTGTAATCCGTGCCCTGTACTAAGCTGCCAAAAAAAGCTTTTGCATCAACATGATTGGCATTAATACGCAGACGGTTTTCCGACAATTCACCGCTGCCGGAACGATCAGAAAAATCGCCCATGAGATCTTGAGAAACCGCATCGGGTAACTCACTCAGCGGCTGACCACTGTTTTGCGCATACGCTTGGTTCAGCGCTTCTTGCACTTCCGTCGGTTTCTGGTGGCCGACACTTTGACACGCTGATAACAGCAAGCCTGCAAAACATATTATCAATCGCTTGCTCAATAGATTCATGTTGCTCACTGTACTACCTGCTCGTTAAATACTGTCAGTGACCAGCGACGCTCGCCACGTTTCAACGTCACACTGCTGTCATTGATCGCGCTAATAACATACCCATTAATGGATTGCCCTGCGGTTAGGCTGCGCCCATTCATCACCGCCGAACAGCGGTTGTCACTGCTGCACAAAATGGCGTTTAAGTTCGGTAAACGTTGCGTGGTGGCTTTCTTCGCCTGACTCGGCGCTTGATAGCCCAATGGCGCGGTCGGATCGTTATCCGCAAACACCAAAAACGGCATCACACTCATGGCAAATAACACGGCCAGTTTATTCAGTACTTTCACTCGCACCTCCAATAAACACGGCGCTTTCGCCCAAGGTATAAACCTGCACAGTCACTTCAGCCCAAGGGTAATCAGTGACGCGATAATCCAACCCCTTCCAGTAGTATTTCACCGGAAGGTTTTCGAGCGCTGTCAGGTATTCCACAATGTCGAAATAGCGCCCTTTAAGCGTCATTTCGATAGGATGAATAAAGTAACCCGCATCTTCGGTGTGTGTCAGTTGCTCGGCGGGCAGTGATGCCATCGAAAGGAGCGTGAGACGATCAGATTGATTGAGCACACTTTCCATCAAGGACGCCATTTGATCGGCATTGACCAAGCCTTCCACTTTGTCAGCCATGCGCTGATCTAAATCAACAAGCTGCTGTGACAATTGAGCAAGCTTTTGTTCAAGCTCGACGCTTGGTGAAACGCTCAGTTTTTCTTGTTTAAGCTGATTCAGCGTCAGTAAATCTTGAGTGCTTTGTTGCTGCTGCGTGATTTGATGGCTGATCTGAGTCAGCGTCTTGGTCATGGGTTCAAGAAATAACAGTGCACCCATGGCGATAATTGCGGCCCAACCCGCCAGTGCAATCAGCCATTGTTCACGGCCAGAGAGACCGTCGAAGCCCTGCTTCATGCGTTCAATCAATGGATTCATCACAACGTTTCCCCCTTCTCACGCTTAGAGGTCAAGCTAAACGACAGGCGATTATTGTCATCGCGACTTAATGCCATTTGCTCAAACACACGCCCCGCAAGTGGCGGCTGAGTTTGAAAGCTTTGAAGCCACGCAGGTACAGACGAAGGGGTGGCTGCCAACCCTTTCACATCCAATGCATCTTGGCTGATCGCAATGTCTGACACTGAGATATCTCGGCGTGACACATCGGACAGCGCGCGAAATACCGATGCGTAGCCTTGCTGCAAAGCAATGTCGTGTTGGCGAACAGCTTCCAGTGCCTTACGTTTCGCCGCAATCGCTTCTTCAGTGCGATTGACGTCATTGACCAAATTCAAAGAAGGAACATGAAGTTTGAGTTGCTCATTCAACTGATTGGATAGCGACTCTGCCGTGCTTTGCTCCTGTGTCGCAATACTCAACATCTTGTCAGATTGCGCCAATTGCCATTGTTGGTAAGCGGCCACTAACACGATGAGAAGCCCTGTCAGTCCCCACGTCACCACCATTTTCTCGAACGTCAGCAAAGCTCCGCGAGGCGTAAGATCATCGCTGAACAGGTTAATATCAGGCGAGCATTCTCGATTCAGCGCGGCTAATGCAATGTGCTGGTGATGCTCGCCAGAATCAAACAGGGTTTGCGGACGAACGGCGACGGTAAGCCTTGAAGAAAGCTGGAATGCCAGCTCGGTATCATCGATGTTCTGAACGCCCACGACCAAGCCACTGACTTGCGCATTTTTAAGCTGTGAGCGTAAATAATCGAGCGATCGCTGAATTTCCAAAGCCAGATCGTCGACCACCAATGGTTGCAGCTGCTGACCTTCAAATATCACGCCACGAACTTGGCGCTGAAAGCACAACTTACCCTGGTCAAACACGGCGATCTGGAGCATGCCCTGACCATCACGGGTCAGCACCATTTCGGTTTTATCCAGTTGCGTCCACTGGCGCAACACCACATCCTCCAACGAGACATTGGCTAATTGGCATTGACGCTTTTCAAGTGCGTGACTGAGCTGAATTAAGGGTAACTTATGGCAAACAAACGCTTGGTAACGGTTAGCGATAGGGGAAGAAAAACCATCAGCGACAATGTCGGACGGAGAATCAGAAATGAAATCTTTGAGCTTAAACGGCAACGCTGCACGTTTGTCCTCATCGGACAATTGTGGGTCATCAATCAGCAAGGTTTGATAGAGCCCATGCCCTAATACCAAATGAATGTCTGACTTGGTGATCTCATGCCGCTTCAGCAGCTGTAATGCAGCCGTCCAAGGATCAGATTGCGTGATGGGCTGGCAATCAACTTGCGCACTCCCATCAACACGAAAGCCAATAACAACCTGACTGGCAGATACAACAAGGCTAACAACATTTCGCTGCCTTGATGAAGAAAAACGCGCAAGAAGAGTGGGAACGGCCATTTACGACTAATAATTACTCTAAGCTGTTAAAAGGATGGTTGTAAATCATTTTTGGCGTACAGCATATTCTATCAAAATTCCCGCCAAAAAATAAGTCTGTGAGCGACAGTTTTATGACACAATTGAGTGCTTTATAAACAATCTTCGAGCTGGGTCATTTTTTACGCCAGCGTTGGCGCTTCAAAGTTACCGGATTGCCAGACAATTCCGCACCGAATAAACGACCTTGTCCACCTTGAACGCCTAGCTGTAAAAGCACATTCCATTCAGGCTCAGATTCCACGCCAACGGCCAGAACTTCGGTCGGTGTCGCCTCACAGGCTCCCAGCATACTGCGAACGTAAAGCTGATTTTCTGGGCGTTGATGAATATCTCGGATCAGGCTTCGATGAAGCTTGATGTACTTAGGTTGAATATCTTTGACGTAGTGGGTACTTACCACTGAGCGCCCTGCTTGATCGACAACCAGTGGACACCCTAGCGCACGAACCATGCGTAATGCGGGACGAGCAGCGTCAAAATGCTTCACCAATGGCCCTTCTGACACTTCAAATTGCATACGGTTCAGTACGCTTCGAGGCGTTTGCAATAAAATATCTCGTAACCATATTTGAAAGGTCCGCTGTCGCAACGAATCGGCGCAGATATTCAATGACAAGACTTCGCGACCATCGCCGTTGCGCAGTTGATGCAGCGTCTTACTCACCACACTACGATCAAGGACTGTGTTCATTCCAACCAATTCAATGCCATTCAAAAAACGGGACGCTTTAATCACCAAACCATTTTCGTCTTTGATACGGGCAAGCAATTCGGTATGAAGTAACTCTCCCTGCGTGTTTTGCACCACTTGTCGATAAAGCTCAGGGCCACCGTTTTCAAACACTCTGCCTAACAGTGTTCTCCAGCGAACACTGCCGCGTGCCTCGTCAGCGACCACATCTTTTTTGAAGGCATGCCAGCCGTTACTGCGTTGCAGCACCGCACTGCGCTTGGCCATATCCGCCTCTTCCATTAACCGCCCGCGACGCTCACCGGTGCTGAAAAAGGTCATGCCCATGTGCGCCCAATTTTCCTCTTCCAAGGGATCTGGCGGTGATAATCGTGCTAACGCTTTCATCAGTTGATTGGCAAAAAGACGCGCATCTTTCGCAGATTGATGAGTCAGCAAAATGGCAAATTCCGTGTCGTAATAACGTGCCAGTATGGCATCGGGGAAACGTTGAATGGCGTTAGATAAGACGTTACCCACCTCCTTCACCCATTCATCTGCACCCGATTTCCCGCTATTCTGAGTAAGCGTTTCCCAATCGCCAATTCGAAGCATCAATACTGCGCCTTGCGCGCCTTTGTCTTGCAATAGCGTTTGCAGACGGTTATCAAACATCACGCGGTTTGCCGCGCCTGTGAGTTTATCCAAAAAGGTATTACTTCGAATAAAGGTGTCAAAACGGCTTCGCTCTTGCCGAGCGTCACGCAATTCAACAATCATCTGATCCAACGCGATACTTGCCGTCGATGGCCACTCTCTGTCATCGCCTGTTTGCACATCTTCGGCTCGCCCAGCCAAAATGAGTCGCCCTCGATGTTCAAGCAATTCAGCACCAAGTAACTGCGTACGCAACCATTTAATCCCCCACGTCAGCGCGAGCACAATGACGAGTACGGCAAGAGATAACGAGGACATTGCACCGATGGAGTAGGCAAAATCGGCATAGGGCGGGACGGATTTTATCGTAATGAAAAAGCCAGGGTTACTCGGTAAGTCATAGCGATTTTCAATCAATTCAAGCGGCTTGACTGCCGTTTGGATCTGCTCATAACGATAGAGCATCCCTGTTTTACTGCTGATTTCCAGTTCAACGACGTCACTCGCTTTTAACAGCTGGGGCAGCCAAAGGCCGATATTTTCATTGGTGTTAGGATCGGCAATGGCTTGGTCAATTTCGACCACCACTTTCCCGAGATAATGAGAAAGAAAATCCGTGCCTAATTTACGAAAACTCACTGCACCGCCAATAAATAAAACAAACATGGCACAGACAACGATTAACGTAACGAAAGCGACCAAACGGTTGGTCAGCTTCATCCCTGCAACTTTTCGCATTCGATATCCAACTAAAGGAATGTACGGCTTACTGTTCAGCAATTTTAACGGCTTAACGCTTTTTTACGCCGCCCAATTGGCTATTATACCCAAACAACCTCAAGATGCTGGATTCAGAATCATTCATCACGTTCAATTTGAGGTTGCTTGGATATATCTATCGTTTTTCACGTAGCGAAAGTGAACGCAAACTCGATACACAATGGAAAGAATCAGTAGATGGATTGGATTACCTGCGCCAAAAGCTATATCACCGTTGTTGAGATGGGTTCGTTGGCGCAAGCCGCAACCAAGCTCAACACGTCCAGCTCTGCGTTATCAAAGCGCCTAGCATGGCTAGAAAACCAACTTGGTGTGCAGCTACTAAAACGCACCACCCGTAACCTCACCATGACGGATGCGGGACGTTTGTTTTACCAGCGAGGAAAGCTGTTACTCGATGATTGGACACAGTTAGTATCAGAAACCACCTCAACCTATGGTGAAGTCAGTGGGGTGTTGCGTATTGGTGCTCCACTGGCAACGGGCAGTCGATTGCTGGTAAACAACATCGGGGAGTTTCTTGCCACTTACCCCAATATTCAAGTTGAGCTGCACACGCTAGCGCCCGGTCAGTTACCTGACCCGAATTTAGACATAGTGATCACTCGCGAACTCGCGGATTTTAATTCATCCAGTTTTATTGCCACCAAGCTGTTTGATTTCCAGCCGCGTTTTTTTGCATCCCCCACCTATCTCGCTCAACATCCACCGATCATTGAGCCCGAGCAACTGCTCCACCATAATTGCTTGCTGTACGGTTCAACAAGCCACCCACAAGAGCATGAATTTGAACATGGTCGTCGACTGCGTTTAAGCGGAAACTTTGTCTCGCCAAATCCAGAAGCGCTCGTCAATGCTGCCGTAGCAGGACTTGGCATTATTTTGGTGGGCGATGTCACCATCCGAAAAGAGCTCGACCAAGGATTGCTCGTTCCCGTCTTGTCCGATGTACGTCAACCCAAAAGCCCAGCCTACGCGTATTATCCCAAACTGGAATACAACCACACCAAAACACGATTGTTTATCGATTTCCTCAAGCAAAAAGTGGTGCATTAACGAAGAAGCGCCAACGCATCACGCTGACGTTTGCATCATTGAACTAAGACAATGTCACTACGATAACCGTGAATTGCCAATAGAGAGCAAATTGGCTATTTCCGCGCCTTGGTTGGCGCGATTAACTGCGCCTCTCCCACTCGGTGTTGGAGAATATAATAGCCTGCGAGAGCTGGAGAACCATTGACGGGAACCCCCAGTTTTTCAACATCAAGCGCATAAACCGTGATCTGATAATTATGGGGTGATGCTTTGGGCGGTGGACATGCACCACCAAAACCGTGAAAGCCGAAGTCATTGCGCTGCATTTGCGCACCCGCTGGCATCAATTTGCCACCTTCATCACCGGCATTAAGCTGCAAATGATGGACATCGGCTGGAATGTTGATCATCGACCAATGCCACCAACCACTGCCTGTCGGTGCATCCGGATCATACATGGTGACCGCGAAACTTTTTGTTCCTTCAGGAATATCTGTCCACCTAAGTTCGGGGGATTTGTTATCGCCTTCGCAACCCCATTGATTGAATATCTGCTGTGTTTTTAACGTTTCACCTTCAACAACCTGAGGGCTAGTTAAGGTTAACGCTGACGTTCCCATCGACACCAACACCATTGACAGGGCGATGCCTAATCCATTTCGTTTCGCTTTATTCATCGTATTCACTCCGATTGATTAATGCACGTTAGGGCGATCGAAGTATCGTAGCGATGCATATGGATAAATGACTCATACCTAATACTTGTTGCACTTAATTCGTCATACCATCGAAACAAAAAAGCCCCGTAGATACGGGGCTTTTGAATGTCTTTAGCTAACTGATTTATTCCTAGAATGGAATATCATCATCAAAATCAGGCATTTCGTTGTATTGCTGAGGCGCCTGTTGCGGAGCCTGCTGAGGGGCTTTTTGTTGCGCAGGTTGCTGCTGGTAAGCAGGCTGTTGCGGCTGTTGCGGCTGGCCCCAATTACCTTGTTGCTGGTTTTGCTGCGCAGGCTGACCTTGACCCATACCACCACCGGCACGGCTATCTAGCATCTGCATTTCATTCGCAACAATTTCCGTTGTGTAACGGTCTTGTCCGTCTTGGCCTTGCCATTTGCGTGTTTGCAGACGGCCTTCCAAATACACTTTTGACCCTTTTTTCAGGTACTCACCGGCAATTTCAGCTAAACGACGATACATCACCACACGGTGCCATTCCGTCATTTCTTTGTTTTCACCAGTGCTCTTGTCACGCCACGTTTCTGAGGTCGCAACAGTCAGATTGGCAACCGCACCGCCATTTGGCAGATAGCGAACTTCAGGATCGTTACCCAAGTTGCCAATCAAAATTACTTTGTTTACACCACGGCTGGCCATATTTTGCTCCCAAACCTTCTTCATTGCGTCATCAGGTACATTGCGCCACTCAGTGCGCGGATGACAATTCAACGGCGATGATAACAGAAGCCAGAACATTGATCACAGGCTTTCAATTGAAACTTCGAAGACCGCTCAGTCC
Source organism: Enterovibrio norvegicus FF-33 (assembly GCF_000286835.2). Taxonomy (GTDB): domain Bacteria; phylum Pseudomonadota; class Gammaproteobacteria; order Enterobacterales; family Vibrionaceae; genus Enterovibrio; species Enterovibrio norvegicus_A. Next base: position 146,614 of record NZ_AJYD02000011.1, read on the forward strand.
CAGCGCAACATGATGAAAACCTCACTTTAAAGATGAAAAGTAGAAGGCATAAATCAGCGATAAGAACGAATTTGTATTAGACTAACAAAGAGTTTGAGATAGTTGCTGCGAGCAAAGCTCAGTCTGAGAGTTCTAAAAATGATACGAAAGGCTTTCCGATTGCGCTTTAGAATGCTGCGAAATGCGTTTTTTAATCTGTTACCGTGAGATAGCGAGGAAAAACGCGAAGTCATCATCAAAAGCATTAGGGATACACATGCAGAACATTGAGACCACCTCTGACAAATACACGATTCTCCTTGTTTCCGAGCCAAGCATGACGATCACTGCGCTAATTTCATGCCTCGAAAAAGAAATTAAGAGTAGTGTATCTCTGGTAGAGAAGCAGACCATTAGCGAAAAGCTCGCTACCTCTTCAGGTCTGGTCTTGATCGATTTAAGCGCTTTTGAAGGCGATACCGTGAATTTTGTTAAACAGAGCCTGTCTCCTTTTAGTGAGCAGCATGTTTTTGCACTGTTTAATGCTCATGATTTATCTGCCAAAGAACTCGCCAGTTGGCCGTTTATTAAAGGCGTTTTTAAGAAAGAGGATGATCTCGAACACCTTTGCCACGGCATTGAAAAAATGTTGTCAGGTGAATATTGGTTGCCAAGGCAAAAACTGGCTGAGCTCATTCATTACTACCAACAGAACAATAACAACGCCATCGACTACTCAGAAATCTGCCTGACCAACCGTGAGCAGCAAATTCTGCGCAAGCTCGTCACTGGCGCATCCAACAGCGAAATTGCGGATGGCCTTTTTGTATCAGAACACACGGTGAAATCGCACTTATATAATATTTTCAAAAAGATAAATGTTAAAAACCGCGTACAAGCTGTGTTTTGGGCAAAAAACAATTTGTCAGTAATCGGATTAGACTATCAAGGCTAACCCACTGAGACCTTTCCCCTTTATAAGTAGGCGCTCATGTATCTTCATGAGTGAGACACTTACCTAAGCGCTTTTACGCCATAGTTAGAATTGCAAAGCGTAGGTAAGCAATATCTAATAATTCCCCATAATTCGCTTGCCTCGTTGATGTTTGCACTGATGCGAGGACTGCTCCTCAATGTCGACGTACGCATCCCATCTATTCGTTTTGTGACTTAGGTATATTCAAAAATAGAGGGTTAGCATTATGGCTAATATAAACGGTACCGCTTACGCGGAGACACTATTAGGCACCAGTGAAAGCGACAATATTTTCAGCTTCGGTGGAGATGATGTAAAAGTCGGCTACGGTGGAGACGATTTTGTCTTCGGTGGTCGAGGCCATGACACCATGACTGGTGGTGCAGGTAACGATTTCGTCAGCGGTGGTATTGGTAACGATATCGTTGGCGGTGGTAGCGGCGACGACATTCTGTTTGGCGGTGAAGGCCATGACATTGTATTGGGTGGCGTCGGTAACGATCTACTGTTCGCCGTATCGGGCAATGACGTGCTTTATGGCGGCGACGGTGACGACTGGCTAGTCAGCGGCATAGATAATGATTTCCTTGTCGGTGGCGCAGGAGCTGATACCTTCCTGTTCGATAACATTCTTGGTTTTCACACTGGGAACGATCGTGTGGTTGATTTTGAAATCGGGGTCGATCTGCTCTTTATCAGAGCAACGGGAGATACTGATTTCGCTTCTCTTTCCATGACTCAGGTGGGCAGTAACACGCTCGTTGATCTGGCTGATGGTTCTAGTTTTATCCTGAACGGTATTACTGCTGCAGATCTCTCTGCCAGTGATTTCCATATTGTCTAACAAACTCAAGGTCTAACACCTAATGGGCAATAACGAATTTGACCTATTGCCCATTTTTATTATCTCACAGTCCATTGTAAGTATTAAATAACTAGAAACCCCTCCATATCAGACTGTTATTTCTGCATTGAATATTAGGCATTATTTTCCCACCACAACTCACCAATGAGACACCATTCTCGCGTCAACTCGTTCAAAGTGTTACAGCCATTTTTCGGCAAGCTCATGATGGCTAATTGCAGCTTGCCTAAGGCAACGTGCTGACCATGTCGGCCGTACATCATGACAAAGGTATGAAATAACTATAAAGGGAAGAAGTAATGGCTGACATTAATGGAACCGCAACTACAGATACGTTGGATGGAACCAGTGACACAGATGTAATCAATGGTTTAGGCGGTGATGACCGCATCATTGGCTATGGTGGCGACGACACGATATTTGGCGGTAGCGGTGATGATTTTCTGATTGGCGGTGGCGGTAATGACGTTATTAGCGGCGGGTCAGGTGACGATTACGTTGGCGGCGGTAGCGGCGATGACACCTTGTATGGCGGAGAAGGCAACGATGACCTTCTTGGTGGAACGGGGAACGATTCCCTTTACGCAGGTTCAGGCGCAAACAGATTGTTTGGCGGTTCAGGTGATGATTGGTTAGTCAGTGGATCAGGCAATGACTTTCTAATTGGTGGTGCAGGTGCTGACACTTTCCTGTTTGACAATATTCTTAACATGCACACTGGCAATGATCGCGTGGTGGATTTTGAAATTGGTATTGACACTATCTTTATCCGTGCAACCGGTGACACTGATTTTGGTTCGCTCGACCTTGCACAAGCTGGTAACAATACTTTGATCAGTTTGGCCGACGGTTCAAACGTTATACTTAACAATATTTCAGTCGGGGATCTCTCTGCCGACGACTTTCAAATCGTCTGATTTAAGCAAGCTATACTCAAGGCAATCAGTGCATAAACTGGTTGCCTTTTTTAGGGTCATTTAAGCATTCGCTTCGTTGCAGTATAAAAAAGACAAAGTGATTAGAAATCATTGGATACGACATGTCTCTTTCTACAGAAAAACAGCTACAAACAACCATCGAACAATGTAAAAAAGCCATGGTATTTGTTATCGCTTTCAGCTTTTTCATCAATATTCTGGTGCTGAGCGTTCCCATTTACATGCTGCAAATCTATGACCGTGTCATCAGCTCTCGCTCAATAGACACACTACTACTGCTGACGATGATCACCGTGTTTGCCCTACTCACCATGGCAATACTAGAAAACGTGCGAACCCGCATCATGGTGCGAATCGGTGCGTGGTTTGATCAAAGCTTATCCCCCGACATTTTAAGCGGCAGCATTGCGCTGCAGCTTCGACAAGGGCTATCAGCCTCCGTGCAAAGTCTGCGTGATATCGCCGCCATTCGAGCATTTATCGGTGGCAATGCAGTCATACCCGCCTTAGATGCACCTTGGACTCCTGTATTCCTAGCCTTTGTTTTTCTCTTGCATCCTTTGCTCGGTATCATCGCGACGGCAGGGGCACTCATACTATTTTCTATCGCCATCATTAATGATGCCACCACGCGAAAAGCTCACAAAAGCGCTAACGAATCAGCGATTCTCGCCATGCAACAAGCAGAGTCAGCAGCCCGAAACGCAGATGCCATTGAAGCCATGGGTATTATGCCAAACTTCATCAAAAACTGGTCTGAGCTGAATAACAAAAGCATCGATAGCCAAGTCAGCGCAAACTCCAAAGGCGCACTACTGACTGCCACGTCTAAATTCATCCGAATGCTGCTACAAATTGCGATGCTGGGTGTGGGTGCTTGGCTTGTCATCGAAAACGAACTCACTGCGGGCGCCATGATTGCCGGTTCCATTTTGATGGCACGCGCATTGGCGCCAGTAGAGCAATCCATTAGTGCATGGGGGACTGCTATCTCTGCAAGACAAAGCTATCAGCGCCTCAAAGAGCAAATCCCAGCGTTTCCAGAACGTGCCAAATCAATGCCATTGCCAAAACCACAAGGTGTCATATCGGTAGAAAAAGTGACCTACTTCCATGCGGGCCAACCTGAGCCAGTGCTGCATGGCATCACTTTCAAACTCAATGCCGGAGAAGCACTTGGGATCATTGGACCATCCGGTACAGGGAAATCAACACTTGCACGTTTAATGCTCGGAAACTTGACAGCAACTGCTGGCACAATTCGACTGGATAATATGGATGTGGCCAAATGGGATCCCGATGATCTTGGCCCCCATTGCGGCTATTTGCCACAAGATGTAGAACTGTTTCCTGGCACGATCCGTCAGAACATTGCACGCATGTCAGAAGGCGAGCCTGAGCTTGTCATTCAAGCCGCAAAACTTGCGGGCTGTCATGAGCTCATCTTGCGTCAGCGTCAGGGTTACGACACCGTTGTCGGCGAGCGAGGCCTTGGCTTATCAGGCGGTGAACGTCAACGTGTAGCGCTTGCCAGAGCACTTTACGGCGACCCAAGCTTGGTGATCCTCGATGAAGCCAATGCCAACCTTGATGGTGTTGGAGAGATCGCACTACAGCGTGCCATCGCCTATCTTAAATCTCGCAAAGCCACTGTTATCTTAGTGGGACACAGACCCAGCATGATGCAATCGATGGACAAATTACTCGTACTGCAAGATAGCCAAGTTCGCGCCTTTGGTGAGCGAGACGAAGTACTCAAACCGTTAATGGAGCAAAGCGCAGCCATTTCTTCCAACAAAGGAGGGAAGCAGTAATGGGCATTCCTGCTATTCGCCAACTCGCTTTGTTCGGTTTCGGTGTCATCGCACTTTTCTTTGGCACATTTGGTGTCTGGTCCGTATTTAGTCCGCTCGAGGGAGCATCTATCGCACCCGGCGTTGTTACTGTGGATAGTCAGCGCAAAACCGTGCAGCACCTTGAAGGTGGCATTATTGACAAAATAACCGTCACAGAAGGGGCAAATGTCACCAAAGGTCAAACGCTTATTTTGCTTGATGACACACAAGCGCGTGGTCAATTGGAGCAATACAATAGTCGTCAGCGTAATGCATTGGCACGTGAAGCAAGACTGATCGCCGAGCGCGATAATCTCGACACGATTGTATTTACCGAGCAACTTGAATCAAATAAACAAGACCCACGCGTAGAGGAGATCCTCACCAATCAGCGTCGGATCTTCCAAGCCAGAAATGATTTCTACGCCTCTCAACAGGAAGTCCTAAAAACACAACTCGCGCAGAATCGCGCAGAGCTTGATGGACAGAAGCAGCGCTTCGTGATTGAAAAACGTCGATTAGCCATCATTGGCGAAGAAATTGCTGGCAACCGAAAATTGGCAGAAAAAGGCTATGCGAGCAAGACTCAAGTGTTGCGGTTAGAACGTGAGGAAAGCCAAATATTAAGTACCATCAGCCAATTGCAATCCAATGCTAGTCGCTTGGCACAAAACGTGGCTGAAAGTCAGGCTCAATTAAAAGAGCAAGAACTTGAACGTATTAAAGAAGTGGTGGAACAGTTACGTGAAACTCGGCAAGAGCGTTATGAATTAGATGAACAATTGGCAACGGCGCAAGATATTCTCAATCGCACAAAAATTGTTGCCCCACTGTCAGGAACGGTATTAAACCTTCAGGTGTACTCGGAAGAAGGTGTCATTTCCCCCGGGCAACCGCTACTCGATATCGTGCCTAACAACGAAAGCTTGATGATTGAAGCGCGTGTTGATCCTTCAGATATCGACCAAGTACGCGCTGGCATGAAAGCACAAATCCGTCTTACTGCCTTGAGTATGCGAAGCATCAAGCCCCTCAACGGTGAGTTACTAACCGTGTCTGCAGATAGGCTCATCGATGAGCAATCAGGGTTGGCTTATTATCTGGCGCGCGTCAAGCTCATCGACAATGTTAACGAGCTTCTTAACGGCATCGTTCTTTATCCCGGCATGCAAGCTGAAGTCATGTTGCTTACAGAGCCTCGAACTCCGATAGAATATTTGGCCAAACCACTCACTGAGAGCCTCAATCGAGCATTTCGAGAAGAGTGATCTCTATCATGCGCTCTCATACTTAACTCACACCTAAGAATGAGGGCGCTTAATACTGTGCAAAATAGACTGATAACTTGTTAGATACTTTTCGAATCAAAATCTTTTCATTGATACAAGTCACCCTTAAAAGTGTGATCTGGATCACTGCGCATACAACTCGATTCAACGCCAATTTATAGGGCAAAGTATGTTCCATTTTCTGGCAACATAAATGTCACAAGTGAAAATCGGACAAAGTTCATCTTCTTTCTGTCTTCTCATACTGTTCTACTTGCTGCGTCTTGTTGGAAAAATAAACCAATCGTCAAAGGCACCTCCCTAGCGAGGTTGCGATGCGTGGTTTACTTTTAAGAGTAAGAAATGAAATAAAAAAGTGATCGAATAATCGAGAACACAAAAAAATATGAGCTTTATATCTTATGGACAGCAGAAAAATTCGTACACATGGAACCGAATCCGCCATTCTTTACCGTCTTTGTGATCTTGCGGTAATTGGTGGGTCACTTGTCGTCGCAAGTTTTCTCTACTTAGGAGCCGTCAGTGAAGACTGTCTCTTGCTCGCCACACTGACATCCATTTTCTACCTGCTTTTTGCCGAAAGCTCCCACCTTTATCGTTCGTGGCGCATCAGTAATTTTCAAGGCCAAATGGTCGCAACTCTGCTTCCTTGGTTGGGTGCATGCCTTGTTCTGGTCGCTTACTTTTTCTTTACGCAACGCGGCATCGAGTTTTCCCGCATTGTGATGACAATGTGGTTTGTACTTGGCGGTATTGGCCTCGTACTTTGGCGCTATCTTGCCCGTATTGCATTAAGTCGCCTTCGCAATCATGGCATTAACACTCGTTGCGCTGCCATTATTGGCACCACCGCAAACGGCATCGAATTGGCTCAAGAGTTTCAACGCAACCATGCACTTGGCATAAAGTTAGTTGGTTTTTATGAAGACCGCAGTAGCGATCGTATTGAAGGAAGCTTGCCCGCACCAATGCTGGGCAAAGTAAGTGATGCGCTAGAGCAAGCAAAACAAGGCAAGCTTCAGCATGTCTATATTGCCATGCCTATGCATGCGAAAGACCGCATTGCTCGCTATCTCAACCAATTTGCAGACACCACTGCTACCACCTATTTGGTACCAGACTTTTTCACGTACAACCTATTACACAGCCGTTGGCAAACCATTGGTCACGTGCACACATTAAGTGTTCACGACACGCCATTCAGTGGCATCGCTGCGTGGGCTAAACGCCTTGAAGACATTATTCTATCGACGCTCATCATCATTTTGATCTCTCCGGTTCTGATCGCTGTTGCGGTTGGCGTGAAAATGTCATCACCCGGAAAAGTCATCTTCAAACAGCACCGATACGGGCTAGATGGTCGACAAATCAAAGTGTGGAAGTTTCGTTCCATGTCCACCACTGACAATGGTGACGTAGTGAAACAAGCGACAAAAAATGATCCTCGAGTCACGCCCTTTGGTGCATTTATTCGCCGTACGTCGCTCGACGAACTTCCGCAATTTTTTAACGTATTGCGCGGCTCTATGTCTATTGTTGGTCCTCGTCCTCACGCTGTTGCCCACAACGAACAATACCGTGCCATTGTTGATCGCTACATGCTACGCCACAAAGTGAAACCCGGAATTACCGGATGGGCGCAGATCAATGGTTATCGCGGTGAAACAGACACACTAGATAAGATGGAAAAACGCATCCAATTTGATCTGGAATATATCCAAAACTGGTCTTTATGGATGGATATTAAGATCGTCTTTGCCACTGTGTTTAAAGGCTTTGTTGGCAAATCGGCGTACTAGGAGATGGGTGTGATTCGCAATAATTTTTGGGTGTGTCCCCTTGTCTTGCTGCCGCTCTCAGTGGCAGCCGTCGAACCTTTGGCATACCAAACTGAAAATGGCATTGACATCATTCCAACGCTAAAAGTCAGCGCGGGACACAACGACAATGTTCGCCGAACAACCAAGGATCCGGTCAGTTCGCCGATGACGCTCATTTCCCCTAAAGTTATCGCGTTACTGGAAACAGAAAGCACTGCCTATCAATTCGATTATCGTATGGATGCGTTGTATTTCACCGATAGCAGCGATGACAACACTGTTGACCAACAAGCTCATGCCGCTGGGTTGTGGCTTTTCAATATCCGGAATCGTCTACGTCTAGATTACCTTTATAAAATCGTTAGCGAACCAAGAGGTACTGGCTTGACCGAAGGTAATAGTCTGGCCGTTGAAGAACCTCTACGTTTTCACTTTCAAGATTTCAATGCCCGCTACACCTATGGTGCAGCGGGTGCCAAAGGTCGTTTAGTCGGTATCGCGGGCTACGAGAGCAAAGACTACAAAGACGTGACCTACGTAAACAATGGCGGTCAAACCGATGAAAGCCGCTATTACAATTGGGAGCAGCCTTATCTAAGTGGCGAATTCTATTATGCCTTCTCAAGCTATTTCCATGCTATCGCCATGGCGCGTGTTGAAGATCGTAGCTATGAGTTTGTTCCGCCGACATCAGGCTCCCGTGATAACCAAAACACCTTGCTGTATGGCGGTCTGGAATGGGACATCACAGGAAAAACCCAAGGCAAGCTACTCGTCGGCATGCAAAATAAAGACTTTGATGACTCTAATCGCAAGGATTTTCAAGGATTTAGCTGGCGCGCGAATGTAAGTTGGGCACCAACAGATTACAGCACGTTCAAATTGGAAGGACGCGATTATGCTCGCGATCCCGACATTAATGCTGACTACGTTCAAGATCGTTCAATTAAGCTCGATTGGGAGCACAGTTGGACACCACAACTAACATCCATTGCCACTGCCCGTTATGGCACCAACGACTACCCTGGCGGGTTGCGAAATGATGACGACACATTACTTGAGCTTTCCGTGGTTTATAGCTTAACGAGATGGTGGGATGTGTCTGTGGGTGCAAGCAAATTTGAGCGCGATTCAAGCTTTGCAGGATACAGCTACGACCAAACACGTATTTTCATTGGCATGGAGGTGAGTTTGTGATCCATCGATTTCTATTACTCCTTTTAATGTTTCTACCCTTCTTTAGTGGAGCCGCAGAGACAGAGCAATATGTGTTAGATGATGGAGATCGTATCTCCATCAAAGTGTACGGGGAAGAAGACCTTTCCATGGACATTTTGCTCAGCACACGAGGGCGTTTTGATTACCCTTATCTAGGCCGCCTTGAGGCTGCTGGGAAATCCGTCGGTCAACTGCAACGCATTATCGAACAGGGACTTCGGGGTGATTATTTAATCGACCCGAAGGTAACGGTTAACGTTATTCAGTTTCGCAAGTTTTATGTTAACGGTGAAGTAAATCAGCCTGGTGGTTATGACTATCAACCAGGGCTGACCATTGGTAAAGCGATTGCGATTGCGGGCGGATTTACCGACCGAGCATCACGTAAAAAAATTCAAAAGACAGAAGCCAAAAATGGAAGAACACAAAAAAATGTTGGCCTGTCACAAACTGTGGGCCCCGGTGACATCATCGTGGTTGATCAGAGCTTTTTTTAGATAGCGCTGCGAGAATAAAAGGAAATTACCACCATGAAATTGACCGAGCCTAACCCGGCAAGCGGGCAATCACGTATCGATCTTAAACGGTATTTCAGCGTGATCGGGCGTTACTGGATGCCCATCACCTTGTTTGTCATTGTTGTTACGCTCATTGCTACGCTGCTGATCCTTGCCATCACACCAGTTTACCGCGCGACAGCCACACTGCTTATCGAGTCTCAGGCCAGTAAAACAATTTCTATCGAAGAAGTGTACGCGCTCGATACCAGCAAGAAGGAATATTACCAAACACAGTTTGAGATCCTTCGCTCGGATTACCTATCAGAAAAAGTTATCGAAGAATTGGGTATATCGCAAATTAGAGAGTTCAATAATCTCGTCGGAAAACCTTCTGCGCGAGATAAATTGCTCGCCATGCTCCATCAAGTAGAGTTTTTACAGGGCTTTTTACCCAAGCAAAAGCCGCTAACTGACGCCGTTGATAAGGGTGCAGCAGATCAAGCTGTCTTGAAGAAATTCAAATCCCATTTAGCAATAGAGCCTATTCGCAACACACAGTTAGTCAGAATTCAATTTGGTTCAGCCGACCCCGTGCTAGCCGCGAATGTCGCCAACGCACTCGGTCAAGCGTATATAGAGTCAAACCTTGAAGCACGACTGGTTGCAACACAGACTGCATCAGGCTGGATTACAGATCGATTGGGTGAGCTTAAAAACAACTTGGACATCTCCGAGCTAGCCTTGACTCAATACCTGCAAGACGAAGGACTGATTGAGCTAGATGATATCGATGAACTCGCGGGTACCGAGCTCACTAACTTAACCATTCGCGTGGCTGAAGCCAGAGAAAAACGCGTCGCCGCTGAAAGTTTGTATTCACTGATGCAAGGCAACGGTGCAGGCAGTGCAGCCTTGCTGTCGGTACCTGAAATCTCAAACCATCCACAGGTTCGTGATGTCAAAAATGCCGAGACCGATGCGCAGCGCAAAGTTTCAGAGCTGTCAAAACGTTATGGCGAAAAACACGACAAGATGATCCAGGCTCGTGCTCAGCTGACGGCTGTCCGCAATCGCGCCAACTCTGTGATCAACGAATTGGCACGCGGTATCGAAAAAGAACTCACCAATGCACGCAAACAAGAAGCGTCGCTGATGACTTCGCTCGCCAACAAAAAGAACGATTATCAACACATTAGTTCAAAGCGTGCACAATACGAATCGCTCAAGCGCGATGTTGACTCCAGTCGTCAGCTTTACGATATGTTCTTGAGTCGGCAGAAAGAAACGACTGCAACCAGTGACTTTGAATCGGTGATTGCTCGGTTTACCGACAAAGCGAAAACAGCACAAGACCCCTTCCGTCCGCAAACCACCAAATTAATCGTGATCAGCGCCGCATTCGCTCTTCTGATCGCTATCGCGGGTGCATTTTTGGCAGATGCTTACCGCAACACGATTGAAAAACCCGATGATGTTGAGGAGAAACTCGGTTTGCAGCATTTAGGCTTTCTTCCCCGGGTCAAAGCGAAGCGATTCAAAAATACGCCACTGGATCACACCCTTTATCTTGACCCCGATGCCGCCCTATTCAGTGAGTCAGTGAGGACAATACGCACCTCGATACTACTCACTTTAACAAACAGTAAACGCAAAATATTGGCGGTAACGTCTTCTTTGCCGGCTGAAGGCAAAACCACCGTAGCACTTAACTTGGCTCAATCATTGGCGAAGATGGAGCGCACTTTGCTGATTGATTGTGATCTGCGCATGCCCGCTATTGGTGGTCGCTATGGTTTACCACGTAACCAAGCAGGCCTCACCAATGCACTGGTCATGGGCACACCGATAAGCGAGTGTATTTACCATGATGACGAGTCGTCACTGGATCTCTTGCCAGCCGGTCTGTTGCCACCGAATCCGCAAGAATTGCTAGGCTCGCCCAAGTTTGCCGCGTTAATTGATCAGTTAAAGCAAAGCTATGACCGCATCATTCTTGATACGCCGCCAGTGCATGTTGTGAGTGACAGCTTGCTCCTCGGACGCTTAGCCGGTGGCATGGTGCTTGTCGTGAAAGCGGAGTCGACCACAGAGAAGCAAATCAACTTTACGGTCTCTCAGCTCGTACGCCATGACATCGCCATAGACGGAGTGGTGCTCAATCAGCTCTCCAGCAAGTTTGCCGAAGAAAAATACAAGCTGCACTATGGGTACTACAACGCTAACAAACAAAGTGATGACGCGCTCGAAGCCAGCTAAGGCTCGAGTGTTGACAAGGACATATAACAAGAATGAAGACAAGTTTTGATGTATTTAACGGCGATGCCGATGGGATTTGCGCACTCTTACAGCTTCGATTAGCCACCCCAAAAGACAGCGTGCTGATCACGGGTGTGAAACGTGATATTGCTTTGCTCAAGCAAGTCGATCCTGCCATTGCACAAGATGTCACTGTGCTGGATGTCGCCATGGGCAAAAACCGGGCTGCGTTGGATAATCTCCTGTCGCAAGGCGTGCGGGTATTTTATGCCGACCACCACAATCCAGACGATATCCCTGAGCACAATGGGTTAACCACGCACATCAACACTGCAGCCAATACATGCACTAGCTTGATCGTCGATAAGCTGCTTGATGGCCGATACCGCGAATGGGCTTTGGTTGGTGCTTATGGTGACAATTTGTTTGCAGTTGCCGATACGCTGGCAAATAAAGCGGATCTTTGCGATCAAGATAGGCTCACGCTCAAGCAATTTGGTACTTATCTCAACTACAACGGTTATGGCTCGTCGCTGGCAGATTTGTTGTTCTCTCCTGCTGAGATTTACAAACTGATGTCGCCATATCCTTCGCCATTTAACTTTATAACTGAACGCCCTGATGTATACGACACACTAGAGAATGGCTTTATGAATGACAGTGAGAAAGCGGCTGCCATTGTGCCTTTTTCTGAGCAATCAGGTTCGCGCGTTTACATGTTGCCTGATGAAGCTTGGGCTCGCCGTATTAGCGGCGTGTATTCAAACGATCTTGCTAACCAAGACCCCAGTGTCGCCAATGCCGTTATTACCGAAAAAGCAGACGGTAGCTACTTGGTCAGTATTCGAGCGCCACTGAAAAATCGCATCGGTGCAGACGAACTTGCCGCTGCATTTCCAACTGGGGGTGGCAGAAAAGCCGCCGCCGGCATCAATGCTCTGCCCGCAGAATTACTCCCTGAATTTATAAAAGCGTTCCACCAGCGTTATCCGCTGGCAACGTAACAAAAGGATACACAATGGTGGATAAGATTTCGCTAAACCAGACCCATCTCAAACAGCTTGAAAACGAATCGATTCACATCATTCGTGAAGTCGCTGCTGAGTTCGATAACCCCGTGATGATGTACTCCATCGGCAAAGACTCAGCGGTGATGCTGCATCTTGCCATGAAGGCATTTTATCCCGGTAAGCCGCCCTTCCCGCTACTCCACGTCGATACGACGTGGAAGTTTAAGGAAATGATTCAGTTTCGCGATGAATTCACCAAAAAACTGGGACTAGATCTTCTTGTTCACATTAATCAAGACGGCGTCGACATGGGGATCAGTCCCTTTGAACACGGCAGTGCAAAACACACTGACATCATGAAGACACAAGGTCTAAAACAGGCGCTGGACAAGCATGGTTTTGATGCTGCATTTGGTGGTGCCCGTCGCGATGAAGAAAAGAGCCGCGCCAAAGAACGCGTGTACTCATTCCGAGATAAACACCATCGCTGGGATCCGAAGAATCAACGTCCGGAGCTTTGGGATACTTACAACGGCCGTGTAAACAAAGGCGAAAGCATTCGCGTGTTCCCTTTGTCTAACTGGACTGAATTGGATATCTGGCAATACATTTACATGGAAAATATCGATATCGTTCCTTTGTATTTCGCCAAACAGCGCCCGGTTGTCGAGCGTGATGGCACGCTAATCATGGTAGATGACGAGCGCATGCCATTAGAAAAAGGCGAGAAGGTTGAAATGAAATCCGTGCGTTTTCGCACCCTGGGTTGCTACCCATTAACGGGCGCGGTGGAATCTACCGCTGCGACCTTGCCTGAAATCATTCAAGAGATGCTGTTAACCAAAACCTCTGAGCGTCAAGGTCGGGTTATCGATCACGATCAGTCTGGTTCTATGGAGCAGAAAAAACGAGAAGGCTACTTCTAAAAGCCTCACCACTTTACTGAATGAATTTGCTTGTTTGCATAAGGAATGCCCCATGAGCCATAGCTCAACTCTGATAGCCTCGGATATCGAAGCGTATCTCCATCAGCATGAAAATAAAGATCTGCTGCGTCTTTTGACCTGCGGCAGTGTCGACGACGGTAAATCTACATTGATCGGCCGCCTACTTTACGACACGAAGCTGATCTTTGAAGATCATCTTTCCACCTTACACAAAGACAATGCACGTGTCGGTAACGCGGGCGAATCACTCGACCTTGCCTTGTTGGTCGATGGCCTGCAATCCGAGCGCGAGCAAGGCATCACCATTGATGTGGCCTACCGCTATTTCTCGACCGAAAAGCGCAAATTCATCATTGCCGATTGCCCAGGGCATGAACAGTACACACGGAACATGGCAACAGGCGCATCTAACTGTGAATTAGCTATTGTGATGATTGATGCACGTAAAGGGCTGTTAACCCAAACTCGCCGCCATAGCTATATCGTCAATAAGCTAGGGATTCGACACGTTGTTGTCGCGATCAACAAAATGGATTTGGTCAATTTCGACCAAGCTGTGTTTGATGGCATTAAAGCTGACTATCAGGCAATGGCTGCACAACTTGGGATCAAAGACGTGCATTACGTCCCTCTTTCAGCGCTCACTGGCGACAATGTCGTGTCCAACAGTGACAACATGCCGTGGTACACAGGTCCATCTTTGATGGCGCTTTTAGAAGGCATGGAAATCAATCGAGATCAGAATCTTGATTTGATGCGTTTTCCTGTTCAGTTCGTTAATCGCCCTGACGATGGATTTCGCGGTTACTGCGGTACGCTCGCTTCTGGCATTTTGCGCAAAGGCGATGAAGTCGTAGCACTGCCTTCAGGTCAGAAGAGTACTGTCACCGCCATTGTGACTTTCGACGGCGAACTGGAAAGCATTGCCCCAAACAATGCCATCACCGTCACCCTTGCTAATGAAATTGATATCTCACGTGGCGACATGTTGGTTCACGCAGACACGGCTCCGGTATCTACAGACCGCCTTACAGCCAGTCTGGTTTGGATGGCGCAAGATACGCTGAAATCCCGTCACGATTATGACTTCAAGTTCGCGACACATAATGTCACTGGGCGAATCACGAACATCGTGCATAAAATCGATATCAACAATTTCGAAACGCTGACTGCCAACGAACTAGCACTGAATGAAATTGGTGTGGTTGAGCTTCAACTCAATGCACCAGTCGCGGTCGATCACTACGCAGACATTCGTAAAACGGGCGCCTTTATTGTCATTGACCGACTGAGCAATATTACCGTTGCCGCTGGCATGGTTGAAGCATTGCATTCGTCGCAAGACGCACAGCAAAGCCGCAGCTACACTGCCGCTGAAGTCGCGCTTAATCACTATATTCGTGAACACTTCCCAGAGTGGGAAACCAAACCGATTAAGTGATCTGCGAGAAAGAAACAGCATGGACACTGTGTCTTTACACGCTGACAAGGAGAGCGAACCACCCATGACCGTCAAGGTTTTGCATATTATCAATGACTTGTCACGCAATGGCGGCGCACAGCGTTTCGTGATCGATTTGATCTCACCGCCGCCTGACGGTTATGAAATTCGCGTGATCACGCTGGAAGACACCAATGACTTCCGTGCTGAAATAGAAGCACAAGGTGTGGCCTGTTATGTGTGGGATAGGCTGTCACTAAAAGAAAAATGGCAACTTTTACGTTGGCCAGATTTGGTGCACGGGCATCTGTTCCCGTCTATCTACATCGCCTTGGCGGCCTTTGGGAAGAAGCGTATTCAAACTGAGCACGCCACTCACAATCGTCGTCGTGATCATGCATGGATGAAGCCGTTCGAGTTTTTCCTCTACTGGCGCTATCACACCACAGTGTGTATTACCGAACAGGTTCAGCATGCGTTAGAAGCATTTTTGCCACAGTGGAAAAGTCATTATCAGGTGATCTTAAACGGGATTGATTTAAGTAAGTATCCGTTAATTGCCAAGTCAAGACCTGAATCGGATTCGCCGATCCGCATCGGTATGGTCGGACGTTTTCATGTGTATAAAGATCATCCGACGTTGATCCGCGCACTTGCCCTGTTACCGGCAAAGTACGAACTTCATTTTGCTGGTGACGGCGACCGACGAGAGGAATACCAAACATTGGTTAAATCGCTTGGGTTAGATGATCGCGTTATCTTTCATGGTGTCCGGGCGGATATTCCTGCGTTTCTCGACGGAGTGGATATTTATGTTCAAAGCTCCATTGTCGAAGGATTTGGTCTAGCCGCAGTGGAAGCCATGGCTGCGGGCTTGCCTGTTTTAGCGTCACGGGTGCAAGGCATGAGTGAGGTTATCGACAACGAGGCATCTCTGTTCAACGTGGGTGATGAAAAGATGCTGGCACAAATGGTCGCCTCGCTGTGCGACGATGCCGCTAGCTACCAAACATCTGCACAATATTCGGTTTCGCGCTGCCAACACTTCACCTTATCGGCATTTCGTGAACAGTACTACGACACCTATCAATCATTAGTCGACAACAAACAGAGGTTAGCCGATGGCAAGGCCTCTTGAGCATTTGGCGGCACTTGCCGTCATCTTGTTTTTTGTTCCACTAAAAGTGAATGTGTCTGGCATTTCACTGTATCTGGCGGATCTCGAAAGTATTGCAGCCCTAGGCATTCTTACCATTATCCTGTTTCGAGGCAAGTTGAAGCAAACGACCATCAAAGCAACCGGTTTTATTCTGGTGTTTGTGGCTTACATACTGCTCGCTGGGGTGCTCAGTGATGTCTCCTTCAAGCTGGTCATGATTGAAATGATCCAATGGCTATCTGTGGCCGCATTTCTCGGCGTGCTTCATCAAGCAGGCCTGCTTGCTTCACCACGCTTTTTGTCCATCGTGGCACTTTATGCATTCGCTGGCGCAGTCTATACCGCCATCTGGCACTTAATGCAGCCAGGCATGCCCGATTTCAAACAGCTCGCTAACACCAAGTACTTCTTTGGTTTCTGCTGCGTGATGTTGTATCTGATGCGTGATCACATCCGTTTCAGCCATATTCTACTTGGCATCGCGTTGGTTTTATTAGTGATGTCTGGCGAGCGAAAAGCGTTACTTGGCGTCATGCTGATGATTGCATGTGACTACGCATTTTGTCGCAAGGTGGGCGATGCCAAGACGCAACGCGCCTTTCATACTCTCGGCTTTATGGTTTTTTTTGGTGCCATTATCGCCCTGTTTTCTATCTGGTCTCTGATGGGGCTCCCTGCCATATTAAACCATCTAGAGTTTACACAGTTTGACATTCTGTTTGCCGACCAAGAGCAAGCCCGTTGGGATTCTGAAGTGTGGCGAAAACTGCTCCTTGCTAATGGCTTCTCGCTGTTTTTAGAGCACCCCATTTTTGGTGTCGGCCCCAAAATGCTGCCGGAATACATGGCGAATTATTTCCATAATCAGGAACTGGCCATCTATACCCATAATTTTGCGCTTGATGTTGCGATCGAGTACGGCCTTGTGGGTCTTACGATCCTCATTGGCGGTTTTGTGCTTAGCATGCGCCAGCTATTCCATCAGCGCATGCTAAACCCTGTCGCGTTTCTTATGGCCGTCTACATTCTTGCGATGGTGCTGTTTGTTGCCATCAACAGCACCATCATGCTGATGTTTTTATTCCCGTTCTTCGTCAACACTCGCGCAGAGACTCAAGAGTCACCAGACCCATCGATAAATACTCGATCAATAAAAACCACCGTCACCGCTAAACCATTTTCAAACGTCGTTATGCATAAGGATAAGCAATGAAATTCAGTCTGGCCCGACAACGCGCCTTCGACCAAACTCTGCGCGAAAAGGATTTCGTTTTGGTATACCAAATGGGCAAAGTTGGCTCGTCATCTATCGAAGCATCACTCGAACATGCAGGGATCCCAAGCTGGCACATTCATACCTTTGATGACAATGAAGAGTTCCAGATGTACCGCAATACCGCTGATGTTGCCTGTTTCTTTGATTGGCCAGTACGAACCGCATATAGATTGACGTTGGCGCATCGCTGCCGCGTGCTGCAAAAACGTGATTACCTCAAAATCATCACCTTGGTTCGTGATCCTGTGGCCACCGTGGTTTCTCGTTTCTTTCAAGATCTGCACATCCAGTTTATTTCGGGTAAAAAGAATGATGCGATTCACGGTGACATCGATGCCACGCTAAAGCACCTCACCGATGCGTTTGAAAACCAAATGCATTTGGATTATTTCACTGAATGGTTTGACCGAGAGCTAAAGCGTCGGTTTGGCGTAGATGTGCTCAAGCACATTTCCGATCCAACACAAACCCATTGGCACATTGAACAAAATGGTTGCGATGTCTTGCTGATGAAATGCGAAGCTATCAATCAATCTGCCGATGTGTTGGCCACTTTTTTAGATCATCCGGAGTTCACGCTTGAGTCCAGCAACGAAGGTTCTAACAAGTGGTATTCTGCGCTTTACCAACGCTTTAAAGAAACCTATTCGTTTGAACGTTTGTTCCATCTTTATGACGCGCCACTGTATCGCGCAGTCTACAGTGAAGAAGAAATCACACGCTTTAAAAACAAATGGAGCAAGTGATGAAAACGGTTCTCCATATCACCGAGGCATTTGGTGGCGGTATTCAAACTGCCCTGTGTAGCTATGCTCGCTCGACAAAAGATGATCCAATTCATCATAATTTGCTCGCCCGTTTGCGCCCTAAAGACAATACGGGCATGGCAATCCAGTCACTGTTTGATGAGGTAAAAACCGTAGAAGGCGGACTGCTCGCTTTCTATCGCGCAGCGCGTCATGCAGTAAAAGAAATTCAGCCCGATATCATTCATCTGCATTCGAGCTTCGCTGGCTTTCTCGGGCGCTATTTGCCCAAAGGCAACGCTAGCATTGTTTATACGCCGCACTGTTATGCATTTGAACGACGCGACATTTCTGATTTGATGCAAAACGCGTACATGCGCCTTGAACAGCTAGGATTATCGCGTATTGATGTGGTGGCAGGGTGCAGTGAGCGTGAATGCGAGCTGGCATTAGAACTTGGCGCCAAGCGCGCTGTTCATCTCAATAATTACGCCGATTTACCCAGCGAATTAATAAACAATAAAGCGGAAAAGTCAGCGCCTCCTCCCTTCAATGTCGTCGTGGTTGGTCGCGTGTCTGCACAAAAAGACCCAGGTTTTTTGCTCGAAACCGTAAGAAGTTTAAAAGCCTACCCCGAGTATGAGCAGATACATATCCGCTGGTTGGGGGGGGGCGATCAGGAACAAGAAGACGCACTAAGAAAGGTTGGCATAGAAGTAACGGGGATGATTCCCCACCAACAGGTCATGCAAACACTGCAAAATGCCGATCTCTATCTGCATGCTGCAGCATGGGAGGGCATGCCATTAACACTTCTTGAAGCTGCTCGCATGCAGGTACCGATGATTTTGCGCATTATTGGCGCAACGCAAAGCCTACCGTATCCATATATGGTTAGCTCACCAGAAACGATGGCAAAGCAAATCGTGGAATTTTGTCGCCATCCCGAACACCCGGACTACCAAAGCGCACTTATGCTATTTAACAACGATTTCAGTGCCGATAAGCAACGTAACACCTTACTGTCCATCTACGAGGTGTAGCCGGTGAGTTGGTTAGTCGCACTCATTATAGTGGGATTACTGGTGACATTGGTTTTCACCAGCCTTCGTCCTGCATTGGTGTTTGGTGCAGTTTTCACGGTATTGCTTCTCGCAGATATCGTGCCGGCTAATCAACTTTTTAATAACTTCACCAATCCGGCACTCATCACTTTGGTTTTGCTGATACTGGTGTCAGTGATACTGGAACGCACAGTTTTAATCAGCGCTCTCGGTCACTGGTGCACTCGCGGAAGCTTGCGTCGTGTCGTATTGCAAACCACAGTGTCAGCCGGATTGTTATCGGCGGTCATTAACAACACGGCCGTAGTATCAACACTGATGCGCAGCATGACACGCACCAAGCATCCAGGCAGTAAGCTGCTTATTCCGCTCTCTTATGCCGCGATCCTTGGTGGCACCATGACCTTAATTGGGACATCTACCAATTTGCTGGTTAATGGCTTCACCCTCAATGCCGGATTTGAGGGGATCAATTTCTTCGATTTCACCTTGGTCGGTGGTCCGTTGTTTGTCATTGGTATTGTGGTGATTGTTTTTCTTTCACTGCCTCTTTTACCAAGCCGCGATACGGCTCCCGACAACGACACAAACCAGTACTTACTCGAATCCCGCCTTGATGCTGACTCCCCCATGATAGGCCTTAGCGTTGAAGCCAGCGGACTCCGGCACCTAGAAAGACTATTTCTCGTGGAGATCATTCGAGGGGATCGAATCATTTCCCCCGTCACGCCCAGTGAACCACTGCAAGCAAATGACGTTTTAGTGTTTTCTGGTGATCTTGAGGCTACGCCACTGTTGGCTCGCTTTAAAGGCCTCACCCTTCACTCCCAAGGCGAGAAATTGCCCTCTGATAACTTAATGGACGTGGTGGTGGCACCGCATGCCATGGTGTCAGGGAAGACCATTAAATCTCTCAATTTTCGCACGCAATTTGACGCAGCAGTTGTTGCCGTAAAGCGCGGTGACCATCAACTTCGAGGCGGTCTCGGTCAAGTCAGACTGCAAGGCGGTGATTTGTTGGTATTGGCAGTGGGTGACGATTTTTATCGTCGCGATACGCTAGTACAAAACTTCGTCTTAGTCGGAGAGCGCCAACACGGGACATTTCTCAGCGCACGACAATCCGCGTTATTTTGCTTAGGTGCTGTCATTGCATTGCTCGCGAGCTTCGTTGAAGTGTTGCCGCTGTACAAAGGACTGATTTTACTTCTGGCAGCCGCAATTGGTAGTCGACTGGTGTCGATACACGACCTTCGTCGTCGATTCCCATTTGAATTGGTCTTGGTCGTCGGCTCAGCGCTTGGACTTGCTCAGGCCATTAGCCAGACAGGATTGGCAGATAATATTGCCTCTAACATGATGTCATGGAGCCAAAACAGTGGCCCGTTTGGGGCTTTAGTCATGTTGTACCTCGCCACATGGGTAATGACGGAACTTATCACCAACAATGCCGCAGCGGCGATTGCATTTCCTATTGGGCTCGCCATTGCCGCCCAGTACCAAGTTGATCCCATGCCTTATATCATGACCGTCGCTTTCGCAGCCAGCGCCAGCTTTCTCTCGCCGTTTGGTTACCAAACCAACCTCATGGTGTTTACAGCCGGACGCTACCAACCCAAAGACTATATCAAAGCGGGTTTGCCCCTGACTGTGATTTACGGACTTGGCGTTATCACTCTTGTTCCACTTGCATTCCCTTGGTGAGGATCGAGTCATGCTTTCCACCCTCATAAACCGCGTTCAATCCATGTCGCCAGATCGTCGGCAGTTTCTTTACCATGCTGCCCTAGCCGCACTATTTCGCGTGTTCGCAGCAGGCGCTGCTTTTTTACTTAGTGTTGTCGTCGCGCGGATACTCGGCGCTGAACAATCAGGTTTGTTTTTCCTTGGTTTAAGCCTTGCCACATTGATGGGCACTTTGTGTTTACTCGGTATGGATAACGCCATGCTACGCTTTATTGGTCAATCCCATACTTCCGATAACCCGGTGCAAACCAATCAGGTATTTACCAATGCTTACGCAGCGGTCGTGCCCGTTTCAGTGTTATCTGGCGTGATTATCTATCTCTGTTCGCCCTGGCTAGCTGATGCAGTGTTCAATAAACCCGAAGCGACAGCAACGTTGCGTTATTTTGCAGCGGCTATCCCTTTTGTCAGCCTATTTTTCTTAAATGGGTACGCCCTTCAAGCAACACGAAAAGTGATTGCATCGGTCTGTTCAATGCAACTTGGGGTTACGATAATTGCGCTCCCCGCGCTACTTTATTTGCCACACTATCAAGCGGTTCCTCTCGCCAGCAGCGCTTCTTTCGTCTATGTCTTGGCGTCAGTGCTGGTTGTTATCGCTGGCTTATGGCTGTGGTTCAACGTGCCTGAACATCGCATCGATAGTACCCATTTACGTATGCCTGCCCTTTGGGGAGCAGCCCCCAACCTTTGGCTTATTTCAGCAACCGGGCAGGCGATCCCCTGGGCATCAGTCGTGATCGTTGGCTTTTTTGTAACCAGCGAGGAGGTTGCATTTTTTTCTGCGGCGCAGCGCACCTCTATGCTCATCAGTTTTATGTTGATGGTGGTAAACTTCGTCGCGGCACCTCGATTCTCAGCGTTGTATAAAGCCGGTGAATTCAATCAGCTTAAGAGATTGGCACAGTTATCAACACGGTTGATGATTGGCTTTTCACTCCCCGTATTGTTTATCGTACTTATTTGGCCAAATGCCATCATGTCTTTGTTTGGAAATGCCTTTTCTCAATCAGGGCAACTGCTTGTTATTCTGGCTATCGGTCAGACGATCAACGTGATGACAGGCTCGGTCGGTTTCTTGCTGACCATGTGTGGCTATGAAAAAGACATGCGTAACGTCACCGTTTTTGCTGGGGTTTTAACCGTGACTCTAACGGTTATATTTACGTCTATATGGGGAATACTCGGTGCGGCTATTGCGGTGAGCTTAGGTGTCAGCACTCAGAATCTGTTAGCGCTGCACAAAGTGAAAAAGCGCCTCGGCTTTTGGCCTATAGGCTGAACGAAGCCATACTCTAAGAAACAATCAATATTGTCATGGGTTAGTGGTAGTATTTATTGCCCAATTAAAACGACATGACCCACAGTTAGTTAGATGTGAAAAATTAAGGATATCTGATGATTAAGAAGTGCCTATTCCCGGCAGCGGGTTACGGAACCCGCTTTTTGCCTGCCACAAAATCCATGCCCAAAGAGATGATGCCAATCGTCAACAAACCGTTAATTGAATACGGCGTCGACGAAGCCATTGAGGCAGGAATTGACGGTATGTGTATCGTGACGGGACGTGGTAAGCACAGCCTGATGGATCATTTCGATAAAAACTACGAACTTGAGCATCAGATAAAAGGCACCAATAAAGAAGCCCTGCTGGAAGATATTCGCGCCACCATTGATGCCGCATCTTTTACGTATATTCGCCAAAAAGAAATGCGCGGTCTTGGACACGCCATACTGACCGGACGTGATTTGGTCGGTGACGAAGCCTTTGCCGTTGTCCTTGCCGATGACCTTTGTGTCAACCAAGATCAAGGCGTTTTGTCGCAAATGGTCGCACTGTACAAACAGTTCCGTTGCTCAATTGTCGCCGTTGAAGAAGTGCCAGACGACGAGACACATAAATACGGCGTTATTTCAGGCCAAGAAATCAAAGATAACCTGTTTCGCGTTGATAATATGGTTGAAAAACCTGAGCCGGGCACAGCGCCAAGTAACCTTGCCATCATTGGCCGTTACATCCTAACTCCAGATATTTTTGATATTCTGGAGACAACGGAGCCGGGTAAAAACGGAGAAATCCAGATCACCGATGCATTGCTACAACAAGCGCAAAGCGGTTGTGTGCTCGCATACAAATTCAAAGGCGAACGTTTTGACTGTGGCAGTGTAGAAGGCTTTATTGAAGCGACTAACTACTGTTATCAAAATATTTACCTTCAATCTGACGCGCCTAAACAGCCTCAGAAAACCGTCAAATTCGAATGATCTTTTTTCGCGAGTTTCACGTTTAATATCGTCGCTATTCAAACCAAGAAGGCTGTATATTTATACAGCTTTCTTCTTTTTCATTACACGATATTGTGGGATACTCCTCTCATCCGTTTTTCTTCAGACTCAGGTCTGATAAGTAGGCAAGGTAGACATGGATACAATTGACGTCAGAGGGGCTCGCACCCATAACCTGAAAAACATTAACCTGACGATCCCTCGCGATAAGCTGATTGTGATCACAGGGCTTTCCGGTTCAGGAAAATCCTCTCTCGCATTCGATACCTTGTATGCGGAAGGCCAACGTCGTTATGTTGAATCGCTGTCTGCTTATGCTCGTCAGTTTTTGTCACTGATGGAAAAACCAGATGTTGACCACATCGAGGGCCTTTCGCCCGCGATCTCCATTGAGCAAAAATCCACTTCGCATAACCCGCGCTCAACCGTGGGTACCATCACTGAAATTTACGATTACCTGCGTCTGCTCTACGCGCGAGTCGGCGATCCGCGCTGTCCCACGCACAACGTGACATTGGAAGCACAAACCGTCAGTCAGATGGTAGATAAAGCGCTGGAGATGGAAGAAGGCACCAAACTGATGTTGCTGGCGCCAATTGTCAAAGAGCGCAAAGGCGAGCACCTCAAAACCCTTGAAAACTTGGTCGCCCATGGCTTTATTCGTGCCCGTATCGACGGAGAAGTGTGCGATCTTTCCGATCCACCGACACTTGAACTTCATAAAAAACACACGATTGAAGTGGTCGTTGATCGCTTTAAAGTGCGCAACGACCTTCATCAGCGCCTAGCGGAATCATTTGAAACTGCACTGGAATTAACCGGCGGCACGGCGGTGATTAGCCACATGGATGGCGATGGCGACGATCTTATTTTCTCTGCAAACTTTGCCTGTCCGCACTGCGGCTACAGTATGCAGGAATTGGAACCACGCCTGTTTTCATTCAACAACCCAGCGGGCGCCTGCCCGACTTGCGATGGCTTGGGCGTGCAGCAGTATTTCGATGAAAATCGCGTTGTGCAAAATGTCGCGGTTAGCTTGGCGGGTGGTGCTATTCGTGGCTGGGACCGTCGCAATTTTTACTATTTTCAAATGTTAACTTCATTGGCAGAGCACTATAAGTTCGACATCGAAACGCCATGGCAAGACTTGCCTGACGCGATTCGCGATGTGGTACTCGACGGCTCAGGTAAAACCAACATCGACTTTAAATATGTCAATGACCGCGGCGATCTCACCGTACGCAAGCACCCATTCGAAGGCATCTTAAATAACCTTAATCGGCGCTATCGCGACACTGAATCTATGGCAGTACGTGAAGAGTTAGCGAAATATATTGCCAACAAGCCTTGCTCTAGCTGCGGCGGATCTCGACTTCGCGAAGAAGCACGTCATGTATTTATTGGCGAAACCAATTTGCCGACCGTGTGCGAAATGAGCATTCATCAAGCATTGACGTTTTTTGCAGATCTCTCTTTGACCGGGCAACGTGCGCAGATCGCCGACAAGGTGATGAAAGAGATTCATGACCGCTTGCACTTTTTGGTCAATGTCGGCTTGAACTACCTCAACCTATCGCGCAGTGCAGATACACTCTCCGGCGGTGAAGCTCAGCGTATTCGCTTGGCCAGCCAAATTGGTGCGGGCTTAGTCGGTGTGATGTATGTGCTTGATGAACCTTCAATTGGTCTTCACCAACGTGACAATGAACGTCTGCTCAGCACACTGAACCACCTGCGTAACCTCGGTAATACAGTGATCGTGGTTGAGCATGATGAAGATGCTATTCGTGCGGCTGACCACATTATTGATATTGGCCCCGGAGCTGGTGTTCACGGCGGTTTCGTCGTTGCAGAAGGCACCTATGAAGACATCATTACTAATGAGGCTTCACTAACAGGTCAGTACCTTAGTGGTAAGAAGAAAATCGATATTCCAGCTAAACGTGTGCCGTATGACAAAACGAAAGTAGTGAAGCTCAAAGGTGCATCGGGTAATAACTTGAAAAACGTTAACCTGACACTGCCTGTCGGTTTGTTTACGTGTGTCACTGGTGTATCTGGCTCAGGTAAATCGACACTTATCAATGACACCTTTTACAAAATTGCCCACCAGCGTTTAAATGGCGCGACCACTGGCGAGCCCGCCCCGTTTAAAGATATTGAAGGGATTAACCACTTTGACAAGGTGATCGACATTGATCAGAGCCCGATAGGTCGTACACCTCGCTCAAACCCCGCAACTTATACCGGTATTTTTACCCCTATTCGTGAGCTGTTTGCAGGTACTCAAGAGTCGCGCACGCGTGGCTATAAAGTGGGGCGCTTCAGCTTTAACGTCAAAGGGGGTCGCTGTGAAGCATGTCAGGGCGATGGCGTGATTAAAGTTGAAATGCACTTCTTACCTGATGTTTATGTTCCTTGTGATCTCTGTAAGGGCAAACGCTATAATCGAGAAACATTGGAAATTCGCTACAAAGGAAAAACCATCGACGAAGTGCTGCAAATGACGGTCGAGGATGCACGTGAATACTTTGATGCAGTACCAGCCATTGCACGTAAGCTGCAAACCTTAATGGATGTGGGTCTGTCATACATTCGTCTGGGCCAAGCGGCAACGACGTTATCTGGCGGTGAAGCGCAACGTGTTAAGCTTGCAAAAGAGCTTTCTAAGCGAGATACCGGTAAGACGTTGTATATTTTGGATGAACCAACAACGGGGCTGCATTTTCACGACATCCAACAGCTACTGAATGTGTTGCATCGTCTTCGCGATCACGGGAACACTATCGTGGTTATCGAACATAATTTGGATGTCATTAAGACCGCAGACTGGATTGTTGATTTGGGTCCTGAAGGTGGTAATGGCGGCGGAATGATCATTGCTGAAGGCACACCTGAGAAAGTAGCGAAATCGAAAGAATCGCATACTGCACGCTTTTTGAAGCCGCTTCTCGCGTAAAAAGCCTATATCATCGAACGTTAGGTACTGAATAAGTTAAGCATGCCAACAACACGACTCCATCTTCACTGGCCATCAATGGTGGCCAGTAAGCCATTGGTCAAGCCAGTATTGATTGCTATGGCCGCACTGTTTCTGTTCTGTCTTCCTTTGAATCAGATCCAGCTTGCGGTGTCTGGCATACAGCACCCCTCTATTGCGCTCACTTTTTTATTAGCGGTCGCCATCGTTTGTTTTGGGCTTTGGGAAATTGCACGCCAAAAACGTTTTTGCAGGACATCTCTCACTGGATGGCTGTCACTCAGTGCGCTGTTTTCCGTTGTACCCGCGTTTTACCTTCACGCTAGTTTTGGTGCATCGCTTTGGCATGTCTCCAGTATTGCCATCGCGCTACTCACATTTAGCACCTTACAACAATTCAGTTTCAACCATTTACAGCGCCAATACTTGCTTTGGCTACCGTTACTGTCGGGTTGGCTAGTTGCATTTTTGTTTTTCCTACCCAGTATTCTGAATACGTCAGGATTACAAGAATTGGCTTGGCAAACTGATAGCTTGTACCAAGACACCGCCAGTATTGTGTTACTCACATCAGTGGCACTGTCGGCATATCTACTCGCGCGTACTCGCGTCTACAAACGCAACATTGCGCCCGTTCACATCCTATTATTGGCAACACCAACAGTGACGTTATGCGCCCTTATGGCCTTACGCCAAGCATGGCTAGTTACCATTGCAGTGCTGATCATTATTCTCATCCAGCCATTCTTGTATCGCTTTTGTCGTAAGCTTCATCATGGGCTTTGGAACTGCGCCGTTTTTTTAGGTTTTTTGATCGCAGGTTATGCTGACTGGCTACCGTCTGCCGCCTTGTTCTCTCCCCGCTTTTCAACGCAAGAGTTTTCCGTTGTCGAACAATCCTTAGCGCTGCTAAAAAGTGCACAATTTGAAGGGGTAGGCCTTGGTCAACAGTTCACTGCACAGTTACTTTTCGGTGTTGAATCTCAACATGTATTAGCAATGCCCACCCTTCACCCTAGTTGGTTAGTCAAATCGCTCACCGAAGGTGGACTTGCTCTTTGCGCAGGTATTGGGTTGCTCACTGTATTGGTGATTCGACGCCTAAATGATGCCCCTTGGGGGACACGTTTAATGCTAACGGCCATCATGTTGCCATCATTAATCGGCATTGTTGTAACGCCTTTTGTCAGTGTGAATCCGGCGTTGGCTTTGCTATTTGTGGTCTTGCTCTATTGGATTGATAACCTGTCAGCTCGCTATCAACGCATTTCCGTACGCCCAATAAAAACCGTCAAACTGGTTGCCTCTTCAAGTTTGATTTTGGCATCCACCGTTGTGTTAAGTTCTGTGTATCTTGGTGAGCAGGCGCTGCATACCTATCAAATCAGTGATAGCAAACTGGCTCAATATCAGGCACACCCATGGTGGCGCAGTTTCTATCATGAAGAAGCTGGAAAACGTGCATTTCTTACCAGCGTAGAGCGCAGAGATATACGTGCGCAGGAGGCTTATTTACGCCAGCAAGTACAGCGACTAACGTTAAATCCGAACGCCGATGATTATCAGTCACTGATTGAGCTTGCAATGTTAACGGGCAACAAAGCGATGGCGAAACAGATAAAACAGGAAGCCAACTCATTGTTTCCTAACCGTGTATTTCAACCCTCGTTTTCTGAGTAACTATCCCGCGCGACCAAACACTGACAATAAAAAACGCCCCGAGAGGCGTTTTTTGTTAATTGATGATGGGGTCTATGACTAACCCAATACGTCCTTTAATGCTTTGGCGCACAGGGCAACATTTTCTTTTCTCGCGGTGTATCCCATCAAGCCAATACGCCATGCTTTGCCTGCTAATGCGCCGAGTCCTGCGCCTATCTCAAGGTTGTATTCATTGAGCAAACGGCTACGCACGCTGGCATCATCAATACCATCAGGCACTGACACTGCATTTAGCTGTGGAAGACGATCGGCTTCATCGACAAGAAAGCGAATGCCCAACGATTCAAGTTCGGCTTTCAACAACGCATGCATATCGCGATGACGCTGCCATGCATTTTCTAGCCCTTCTTGTTTGAGCATCAGCAGCGATTCATGGAGCGCGTATAAGCTATTTACAGGTGCAGTGTGATGGTAACTGCGCTTACCTGTGCCGCTCCAATATGCGAGCACCAGGCTCTGATCGAGGAACCAGCTTTGCACTTTCTCCGTGCGCTTCTGCATTTTCTCAACCGCGCGTGGAGAGAAGGTCACGGGCGATAGTCCTGGTACGCAAGACAGGCATTTTTGGCTGCCGGAATACACCGCATCCAGTTGCCATTCATCCACCAGCAATGGCACACCGCCTAACGAAGTCACAGCGTCGACAATGGTCAAGCAATCATGCTCTCTCGCTAAAGCCGATAACGTTTTTGCGTCACTAAGCGCACCGGTAGAGGTTTCTGCATGCACAAATGCCAACAATGACGCCTGAGGGTTGTCACGCAATGCTTGTTCAACTTTGGCTGGGTCAACTGGCTTACCCCACTCATCGTCTACCATTACCGCCGTTGCACCGCAGCGTTCAACGTTTTCCCGCATACGGTCGCCAAACACGCCATTGCGGCAAACGATAACGGTATCGCCCGGCTCAATCAGGTTAACAAAGCACGTTTCCATGCCCGCGCTGCCGGGGGCAGAAACAGCAATGGTGAACGCGTTTTCAGTTTGGAATGCGTATTGAAGTAGCGCCTTAACCTCATCCATCATGCCGACAAAAAGTGGGTCTAAGTGACCAATCGTTGGCTGGGACAAAGCTTGCAATACCCGCGGTGATACGTCTGAAGGGCCAGGGCCCATCAAGGTACGTTGCGGCGGAATAAATCGGGATATTGTCATTGTCGGCTCTCCATAAGCATCCATTCGTTTACTTACCCTATCACCGGAACTGCATTTGCCAAACCCCCGTCCACGCATAAACCAAAGCTTCGTCATGCTTCATTTGATCGACTCAATCGAAAAGAGATGCAAGTTGATGCAATCGGTAATTGACAAAAACGTCACAAAACATTATCAATAGAGAGCAATTTTTGCGCAGTGCATTTTTGCCACGCAAAAGCAGAAGAGGCGCGTCTATCAGGCAGTCTGTTTGCGGAGCCCCAACTCCAAAGCAAACCGATCAGGGGATAAGACGCCGAGACAAAGCCAAACCTTGGGGGTTGGATTGTCGGTCTTGAGGGTTGAATCCTTCGGATTGTCATCTCTAATGAGATGGAGCGCTTCTGGAGAAATATCCTTTCTTCCGTACCCGCCCTCTTACTGCCATACAATTTTTACTATTTTAAGTTTCAAATATTTTGGGATAACTCCATTCGCAATTAAGGGAGATAAAGGGAAGTGAACGCATTAAATGTCGCAAAATTTGGCGGCACGAGTGTCGCCGACTACGCTGCTATGACAAACAGCGCATCGGTGATCAAAGGGAATTCAGACACTCGACTGGTAGTGATTAGCGCTTGTTCTGGCGTGACAAATTTACTGGTTGAATTGGCAAATGGTGTTGCCGATGCAAAAAAACAACAAGATGTGTTGGCCAAAATTGCCGATATTCACTTCAGCATTTTGGAACACTTGCCTGCGAACGCAGCGGTGGACATTGCCATCAATGACGTTCTTGATGACGTTGCGACTTTCGCAACTACCGCTGCAACGTCCCCTTCTGACCGTTTAACGGATAGCCTGGTTGCATGCGGCGAATTGATGTCTACGCATATTTTCACGCACCTGTTAAATGCCCAAGGCATTGATGCTGAACGCGTCGATGTACGCCAAGTATTAAAAACAGACAATGTCTTTGGCAATGCAACCCCAGATTTGGTTGAAACTGCCTTTCATGCTCAAGGAATTCTGCGCCCGCTGTGTGATGCAAAGGTCGCGGTAACCCAAGGTTTCATTGGCGCGGACAATGACGGCAATACCACCACCCTAGGCCGTGGTGGTTCAGATTATAGCGCCGCGTTGCTGGCAGAAGCCGTGCAAGCAACCTCACTGGAAATCTGGACGGATGTGCCTGGTATCTACAGTACCGATCCTCGAATTGCGCCTGCAGCCAGCCCCATTGATGAAATCAGCTTCAGTGAAGCGTCTGAGATGGCCAATTTTGGTGCGAAAATCTTGCACCCATCCACCTTAGTACCCGCAATGCGCCACGATATACCGGTGTTTGTTGGCTCATCAAAAGCGCCTGAGCAAGGTGGAACTTGGATTCGCGATACCGCGAAACAATCTCCTCTATTTCGCGCACTGGCACTGCGTTGCAACCAAACCATGGTGACGCTCACTAGCCTGAATATGTTCCACGCTTACGGTTTTCTTGCCGAGGTCTTCAACATTCTGGCCAAGCACAAGGTCTCCGTGGATCTCATCACCACTTCTGAAGTCAGTGTTTCCTTGACTCTTGATCAGACAAACACCCGTGGCGGGGCACCCACCTTACCGGACGGTGCAGAAAAAGAGTTAGCAAAACTGTGTAAGGTCACCGTGGAGCAAGATATGTGCTTAGTTGCTTTGATTGGTAACCATATGGGCGAGTCACGCGGCGCAGCTGCCAAAATTTTCGGAACACTCGAAGACTATAATCTGCGTATGATTTGCTATGGTGCCAGCAGCCATAATCTGTGTTTTTTGACGAGCACAAACGAATCAAAAGACGTAGTAAGAGCACTTCATAAAGAGCTGTTTGAAAACGAATAATCGAAAGGATAAACACTCACTTTAAACAAGCAGGAACTTCCTGCTTGTTTGATTTTTAACGACACTACTCCCCCTTCCCTCCTAAAAACACGCTCTAACACAATCAATAAAGTCATCACGTTTATTAGTTTTGAAACACGTTAAATCCAACTTGCTTCATAAGCTTATTGCCAGCCCGCACCTGCGGAGCCGCGATATAAGCCTTGTCTATGAACATTGAATTGATAAGTGGGTTTCGTATGAGTGATGGCACTTCTGCAGCGATAAAACGTTGGCTGAATTTTCGATGGTTTTTGATCGCGAGTCTTTCTGTGTTGTTTGGTTGTGACCATCACGATAACTATGACGTCATCGAGTGCCTCGATGATAACGCTGTTTCAGTACAAATCTCACCGTTCCCCATTAACACCAAAGGCTCATCTGCGCTTGTTCTCGCCAAAGGCAATACCCAGCCTTTTATTGCATTAGCCACTTATCCCGACGGACAAGTAGTCAATGTGACCAACATGGCACAATGGATAAGCAGCCATCCTGAAATTATTTCTATCGACAACAGCGGGATTGCCACCTTGCTGTCGTCAGCCGCTACTATCGAGATCGTCGCATGCTTAGGCGGCGTAAACAGTAATTCATCAACAATTACTGGCACAACAGCACGCTTAACCAAGATTCAAATCACGCCACCAGCGATAACATTAGCCAAAGGGTTGTCACAATCGCTCACGGCGATTGGCACATACAGTGATGGCACGACGGCCAACATATCCAGTCGTGTGACTTGGCAGAATACCTCATCAAATATTACGATCAGCCAAGAAGGGTTGCTGACCACAATCCGAGCAGGGGCAGAGAGCACTATCTCAGCCTCGTTAAGTGGCATCACCAGCAATACAATTGGTATTGAAGTCACTTCCGCTGTGCTTGAAGCCATTCAAGTCACCCCTGCCCTCGTTAGTATTGCAAAAGGAAATAGTCAGCAACTTCGAGCTATTGGGTTATATAGCGACAATGCTTTCGTCGATTTAACGAACAGGGTCACGTGGAGTAGCAGCGTCCCGAAGTCCATATCAATCAGCAAGATTGGAATAGCCGAAGGTCAACAGGAAACCTCTGAAGCCATCGTCTTTGCTTCGTTAGAAAGCATCACCAGTAACCGTGTCAATATGACGGTGACACCAGCAACGCTAACGTCCATCCAAATCACCCCAAACAAGCTGGCTGTCGCTAAAGGCATTCAACAACAAATGTCGGCCATTGGTACATACAGTGACAATACCAATGCTGATCTCACAACACGAGTCCATTGGAACAGTACCAATACATCTGGATTAACAGTAGATAACCTCGGGCTGATCAGCACCACAAACGTTGCAAACGACATCGTGGTGTCCGCTTTTTTGAATGGCATTACCAGTAATCAGGCCGAAGTTGATGTGACGTCAGCGGCGCTGCAGTCTATCCAAATTACCCCAGCGAGCATCACGCTGGCAAAGGGGCTGCAACAACCACTCATAGCAACGGGAACATTTAGTGATAACACCAGCCAAAACATGACCTCCCTGGTTGCATGGGAAAGTTCAAACACAGCGATCGCGACAGTTGGTCAAAACGGGGAAGTCGAAGCCGTTAATGAGGGCATGATAGCCACCATTACTGCAACCCTAGATGGTATCGACAGCAACCTTGCTCAAGTCGATGTGACCGTCGCTATTCTAGAATCAATTCAAGTAACGCCAGCACAGCTTCAATTGGCGAAAGGCAATTCAGGTGGGCTCACGGCGACAGGGATTTATAGCGACAAAACATCGGCTGATTTAACGTCTCAAGTGACCTGGAAAAGCACCAACACGAGCTTCGCGACTGTGACATCAAAAGGAAAAGTCACGGCTATTAACCCAACAAGTAGCATCAAAGTGTCTGCCGCTTTAGGTCATGTCGGCAGTAACGCTGCATCGATTACGATCACCGAAGCAGAACTAGAAGCCATTCAAGTTACACCAACAAGCTTTAGCGCTGCCAAAGGCGTTCCTAAGCAATTAGCTGCCATTGGCATATTTAGTGACAACACCAAGCTTAATTTGACTAATTCTGTGGCGTGGTCAAGCCGCGACAATACCATCGTAACCATATCGCCAACGGGCTTGGCAAAGGGTGTTGAAATTTCAAATGGTATAGCAATTACTGCCAATATGAATGGCATTACCAGTAATACCGCGACTATGTCTATCTTAGCGGCGGCATTAGAATCCATTCAAATCACGCCCGCCATTATCACTGTCGCAAAAGGACTCACTCAGCAATTAACGGCGATGGGCACTTATTCAGATAACACCTCCGCTAATATCACCAGCACAGTGTCATGGTCATCAACAGATATCAGCAATGTGACGGTGACACCAACAGGTCTTGCTCACGGTGTCGATATCACCACCGACACCGAAATCACTGCAAATCTTGATGACGTAGTCAGTAACTCAGCGTCTGTTGCAGTGGGGTCAGCTGATTTAGTTAGCATTCAGATCACGCCCGCATTTGCCACCCTACCCGAAGGTCTGACACAAACCTTGACTGCCACAGGTATCTTGAGTGATGGCACCATGGCTAATCTGTCAGATAAAGTGACTTGGATCAGTGCAAATACATCGAACGTGACCGTGACACCACAAGGCATTGCCCGCGCGATCACCGTTTCTAGCGGCACTCGAGTCACCGCGACACTGCAAGGTATTACCAGCAATTCAGCGACTATTGATGTGGTTGATGCGGTGTTGACGGCGTTGCAAATTACTCCCGCTAACAGTCAACTGGCCAAAGGCGTCAGCCAACAATTAACGGCAATCGGAGCATTCAGTGACGGAAACAATGCCAATTTGACAGACGTCGTGGTTTGGAAAAGCAGCAACATGGCCAATGTGACTGTAACAGAAAATGGCTTAGCCAAAGGAGTCCGTGTTTCAGCGGGCACAACCATCACTGCGAACTTGGAAAAGATCACCAGTAACACGGCAATCGTTGATGTTATCGATGCCACGCTCACAGCCATTCAAATTACTCCCGCTAACGCCATCATTGCTAAAGGAATAACGACTCAGCTTACCGCCACGGGGCTTTATACTGATGCAACGACAGCAAATATAACGACGTCAGTGAATTGGAAAAGCGCTGACACGAAACGAGCGACAGTGACACCGTCTGGCCAAGTTCGTGGCATCAATGTTAGTAACGGCACTGCCGTCACTGCATCACTGGATGGAGTGACCAGCAACACCTCTGCGATTGTGGTCAATGTAGCTGCATTGAACGCAATACAAATCACGCCTTCTGTCGTGCTTATTGCTAAGGGTCAAACAACCACGTTTACGGCAATCGGCACTTATAGTGATGACACCAGTGTAAAATTAACGGAAGCCGTGACCTGGAAAGTAAGTGCACCCGAAGCGCTAACCATCACAACTAACGGCGTCGCCAACGGAGTAAGTGTTGCTAGTGACATTTCTGTCAAAGCGAACTTTCAAGGTGTGTTCAGTAATAGTGCGTTAGTTACCGTTACGGCAGCGGTATTGACCGCGATTGAAGTCACGCCAACAGAAGCGTCAATAGCTAAAGGTCAATCCCAACAAATGCGTGCGAATGGGAGGTACAGCGACGGTACAACATCGAACTTGGTCAACAATGTCAATTGGCTCAGCACAAACACGCAAGCGGTAACCATCAATGAAGCGGGTTATATCACGGGCATCAATGAGGCGACGGATATAACGATCTCCGCAAGCGCCGAGGATATCACCAGTGATAACGCATTGATCACAGTTACCTCTGCTGTACTCACTGGAATAACCGTAACACCAACGAGTGTGACCATCGCCAAGGGTCTGACCCAACAACTGTCGGCAGTTGGTGATTACAGCGATGGGACAAACGTTCCGATAAGCTCAGATTTAAGTTGGGCGAGCAGCAACCCCAGAGCCGTCACAGTGTCTTCTGGAGGGCTTATTACTGCGATAGAACCCACCGCAAATACTAATATTTCAGTGACATTTGACGGTATGACGAGTTCATCCGTTCCGATTGAAGTGTTGTCGGCAGCCTTAACATCTATCGATGTGATCCCTGCCAGCGATAGCATCGCACAAGGCAGCACTCAACAACTGTCAGCATCTGGGTATTATTCCGATAATTCAACGGCATCCATCACAGAAAATGTCGTATGGAAAAGCGCAAACACTGCAAATGTTACCGTGAGTCAAGCGGGGGTCGCAGCGGGCGTCGTGCAATCCGACAATACCGTGATCACAGCGTCGCTAAACAACATCATTAGTAATGACGCTGAAATCGACGTGACAGCACCAGCAGTAAAAATCCCAGTTTGCGGAAACAAGCTCAATGATACAACGAGCAATAATGCCTCCGGATTTTGCGTAAAAGTGACGTCTGACTCTCGAGGAAACTGGTTCACATCATCACCTAGCCTCACCGTACTGCAAAATATCCATTTCACTCGGCAAAATGGTACACAGAATGGCGTAATGACCTATTCCAGTACCTACAGTGAAAGTCATCTGATAGGCCCGACGGGTTCATTTGGGCTGTTTGATCAAATTGATGGGGCATTTGTAGGAACCAATGGTCAAGCGGATCGCTGGTGTCAGCATCTAGCCTCGATAAAATTTGCAGGCCAACAAAATTGGACCCGTCCCACTATATTTGAGCTTAAGTACTTCAACGGCGTATTCTTTAATTTCATATTGAGTTATGGCTGGCCTGATGGAAAACGCTATTGGTCAAGTTCGTTTAACTCTGCGAGCACGCTTTCTACGCTCAATCTGTCCGTGTTTGATAGTGTTACTTCTGTGCCAGCTAGCACGGCACTTTATGTAACCTGTATTTCAGAGCCTTAAAACGAAATAAGCCCAACCCCTGAGGGCTGAGCTTATTCTTAGTCTCGAAACCGTCGTTATTTATCAGCTAAGGTTAGGACCTAGCCATTTTTCAGCTTCGATCAGATCCCACCCTTTGCGATCTGCGTAGCTATCACGTTGATCTTCTTGGATCTGCGCTACCGCAAAATAACGCGATTCTGGGTGTGAGAAGTACCAGCCTGATACCGCGGCTCCTGGCCACATTGCATAACTTTCCGTTAATACCATGCCCGTGTTTGCTTCAGCATTCAGCAACGACCAAATTGCACCTTTCTCTGTATGCTCTGGACATGCAGGATAACCAGGTGCAGGACGGATTCCTTGATACTTTTCTCGGATCAAGTCTTCTCTATCCAACGCTTCATCTGGTGAGTATCCCCATAGGTCTTTACGTACCGCTTCATGCATATATTCCGCAAACGCTTCCGCCAAGCGATCAGCAACTGCCTGAACAAGAATCGCGTTGTAGTCATCGCCTTGGGCTTTGTATTGCTCTGCGATGTCATACTCACCGATCCCCCCCGTCACCGCAAACGCGCCAATCCAGTCCGCTTTCCCACTGTCTTTTGGTGCAATGTAATCAGACAAGCAGTAGTTCGGCCCTTTCGGCTTTTTCGTTTGTTGACGCAGGCCGTGCAACACCGTCAACACCTCGGTACGGGATTCATCGGTATACACTTCCACGTCATCATCAATGCTATTTGCAGGAAATAATCCGCAAACGCCATTGGCTTTAATCATGCCAGTACGTTCGATTTCATCCAGCATCTCATTGGCATCATCAAACACGCGCTGAGCTTCTTCCCCCACCACTTCATGGCGAAGAATGGTCGGGTATTTACCACTTAACGACCACGTCATGAAGAAAGGCGTCCAATCGATATACTGACGGATTTCTGAGATAGGAAAGTCAGTGAACACGTGTACACCGGGTTTCTTTGGCTGTGGCGGTGTATATCCGTCCCAATCCAATGGCACCTTGTTCGCACGCGCCATTTCTAATGTGATAGGAGCGGTACGCGGTTTTTTGCGAGCATGTTGCTCTCGAACAGTGACATATTCTTTTGCGATACGATCTATAAAGCCAGGGCGATGCTCGTCAGACAGGAGCGAAGAACACACCCCTACCGCACGAGAGGCATTTGAAACATACACGACAGGCGCGTGGTAGTTCTCTTCGATCTTCACCGCGGTATGCGCCTTAGATGTCGTTGCACCGCCAATCAGCAAAGGAATATCAAACCCGCGACGTTCCATTTCCTTGGCAACATGCACCATTTCATCGAGTGATGGTGTGATAAGGCCGGACAAACCAATGATGTCGACATTCTCTTCAATCGCCACTTTTAGGATTTTATCCGTGGGTACCATGACACCAAGATCGATGATTTCGTAGTTATTACATTGGAGTACTACGCCAACAATGTTCTTACCGATGTCATGAACATCGCCTTTTACTGTCGCGAGGAGAATTTTTCCGTTGGTGTAACCCGCTTGCTTCTCTGCATTGATGTAAGGTTCTAAATACCCCACAGCTTGTTTCATTACACGGGCTGATTTCACCACTTGCGGCAAGAACATTTTCCCTTCACCAAACAAATCACCCACGATGTTCATGCCTGCCATAAGCGGGCCTTCAATCACTTCGAGAGGCTTACTCGCATTGGATCGTGCTTCTTCTGTATCTTCAACAATAAACTCAGTGATCCCTTTGACCAATGCGTGCGCCAAACGTTTATCAACAGGCCAACCGCGCCACTCTTGCGCGGTGCGGTCTTCTTCTACCGCACCGCTATCGCGATAGTTTGCCGCAATATCAAGCAAGCGTTCGGTACTGTCATCACGACGGTTCAATACAACGTCTTCAACCGCTTCGCGAAGTTCATCCGGCAGATCATCATAGATGGCAAGCTGACCTGCATTCACGATGCCCATGTCCATGCCGTTCTTAAAACAGTAATACAAGAACACTGCATGAATGGCTTCACGGACCGCGTTATTGCCCCTGAATGAAAATGACACATTAGACACGCCGCCAGATACCATGGCATGGGGCAAGGTGCGTTTTATATCGCCCACTGCTTCAATGAAATCAACCGCGTAGTTATTGTGCTCTTCGATGCCAGTTGCGACTGCAAAAATATTAGGGTCAAAGATTATATCTTCAGGCGGAAAGCCAACCTGATCCACAAGGATGTTATACGCATTGGTACATATTTCGATTTTGCGTTCGCGCGTATCTGCCTGACCAACTTCATCAAATGCCATCACAATGACTGCGGCACCATAGCGACGAATTAATTTCGCTTGTTCGATGAACCTATCAACACCCTCTTTCATTGAAATAGAGTTAACGATGGGTTTGCCTTGAACACACTTCAGGCCTGCTTCCAATATTTCCCATTTCGAGGAATCGACCATGATAGGTACTTTGGAAATATCAGGCTCTGTCGCACACAAATTGAGGAAGCGAACCATGGCTGCTTCTGCATCCAGCATCCCTTCATCCATGTTGATGTCGATAATTTGGGCGCCGGATTCAACTTGTTGGCGAGCCACTTCAAGCGCTTCGTCATAGAGCTCTTCTTTAATCAGACGCTTAAAACGTGCAGAGCCTGTCACGTTGGTACGTTCACCCACATTGACGAACAAGGTGTCAGGCGCAATGTTTAAAGGTTCTAGACCCGACAAACGGCAGTATTTCGGCAATTCAGGAAGTGAACGCGGCACGACATTTCGTGTTGCCACTTCCATTTGCCGAATATGCTCAGGCGTCGTACCACAGCAACCACCGACTAAATTGAGAAACCCGCTTTTCGCCCATTCTTCAATATGCTCGGCCATGTCTTCAGGGCTAAGGTCATATTCGCCAAATGCATTTGGGAGGCCTGCATTCGGGTGGGCAGAAACAGAACACTCCGAAATGCGAGACAGTTCTTCAACATACTGGCGTAATTCATCAGGGCCCAACGCACAGTTAAGTCCAAAAGAGATCGGTTTAACATGACGTAGAGAGTTATAGAAAGCTTCCGTAGTTT
Organism: Enterovibrio norvegicus FF-33; assembly: GCF_000286835.2. Taxonomy (GTDB): domain Bacteria; phylum Pseudomonadota; class Gammaproteobacteria; order Enterobacterales; family Vibrionaceae; genus Enterovibrio; species Enterovibrio norvegicus_A. The sequence continues at coordinate 185,633 of NZ_AJYD02000011.1, forward strand.
GCCCGGATAACGTGCGACCTGAGGCATCCGTGATCGTGCCAGAAATCATCACAGGCAGAATGATGCCATCTTCATCGAACACCGTCTCGATCGCGAAAGTACATGCCTTGGCATTCAGGGTATCAAATATGGTCTCAACTAAGATGATGTCAGCCCCGCCTGCAATCAATGCACGCGTGGATTCTGAATAGGCTTCAACCAATTGGTCAAATGATACATTCCGAAAGCCCGGATCATTTACGTCAGGCGAAATCGAACACGTTCGGTTTGTTGGCCCTAATACGCCAGCAACAAAACGCGGCTTTTGAGGCGTTTTTGCGGTCCATTCATCGGCCATTTGGCGCGCTAGCTTGGCAGCTTCGAGGTTAATCTCAGCACTCAAGCTTTCCATGTCATAGTCAGCCATCGCGATGGTGGTTGCATTGAAGGTATTGGTTTCCAGGATATCCGCACCTGCTTCGAGGTACTCACCATGAATCTGCTTGATAAGCTCTGGCTGCGTCAAAACCAAAAGGTCATTGTTTCCTTTTAGGTCCGAGTGCCAATCAGAAAAGCGCTCACCACGATAGTCAGATTCATCCAGTTTGTAGTCCTGGATCATGGTACCCATTCCACCATCGATAATCAGAATGCGCTCAGCCAACAGTTTTTTTAGAATGTCCTTACTACTCACAGCCACAAATTCCTTCTTATATTGCTCGCTACTCGCATAGTATCACAGCTCAAATGGAAATCTAGACGTCTATGAGTGGCTCACTTCTAACGGATCCCCGAAAACACTCAGATTTGTTGTAGTTTTCTTCATCACATCGATTTATATTTCGTTACAACTCATTTTAATTTCTCATATTATCCGACACGGGGTCATCCATGACCGTCTATACCACTCTCTGTTTCTTAGCTGCAGCAGCGATGCTCATTGCCTTTATCAACAGTAAAATAGGGCAGATGCAAACCACTATCGCGATCACTGCCGGTGCTCTGATCCTTTCTCTAGGTATTGTGATTTCCGGTCATAATAACTGGTTCCAATTAAAAGACTTTGCCGCAGAGACTTTGAACGAAGTGCACTTCGACGACTTTTTACTAAAAGGTGTACTTGGATTTTTACTCTTTGCGGGAGGTCTTGGTGTAAAACTGCCAAACCTTAAAGATCAGAAGTGGGAAATAACTGTACTCGCACTATTAGCGACACTCATCTCCACGTTCTTTATTGGAGGAGTAACTTGGCTGTTCTTTCAGTTAATTGGTATTCCTTTCGCGTTTATCTATTGCCTACTGTTCGGCGCACTCATCTCTCCAACGGATCCAATTGCTGTTTTAGCGATTGTTAAGAAGCTAAATGCACCAAGACGTATTTCAACACAGATTGAAGGTGAATCGCTGTTCAATGATGGCTTTGGCCTCGTCATCTTTATGACTCTTTTCACAGTGGCTTTTGGCTCTGAAACACCAACAGCGTTCGGCGTGGTAGAGTTGTTCTTGCATGAAGCCATTGGCGGTATTGTTTATGGGTTTCTCTTAGGGCTGCTATTTCACTATCTGATATGTCATACCGATGATCACTCTATGGAGTTATTGCTGACACTCGGCATTCCAACTGCTGGGTATGTATTTGCAAGTTTAATCGGCGTTTCAGGTCCTCTTGCGATGGTAGTGGCAGGGATAATGATTGGTAACTGGACCCGCTACATTGGTTTTTCAAAAGAAAGTGAAGATCATCTCGATCACTTCTGGGAGCTCGTTGACGAGTTCCTCAATGGAGTGCTGTTCTTATTAATTGGCCTTAGCATGCTGACCTTCACTTTCCACAAGGAAGATTGGATCATCATGGCATTTGCCATACCGGCAGTGCTCATCGCACGCTATATCAGTATTCGGATATGCTATCTGGGTTTTAACCGTTACCGCGACTATAACCCATACTCAATACGCATTCTAACTTGGGGGGGGCTACGCGGAGGGTTAGCGATTGCAATGGCAATGGCGGTACCTGCAGGCTATATGATTGTTCCCGAGAAGAACATCGATGTGCGAGAGATCATTCTTGTCATGACCTACGCTGTTGTTGTTTTCTCAATCCTCATTCAAGGCTCAACCATCACCAAGTTAATCGAAAAAGCCAAAATTGCTGAACGCGATATGGGTATACAACCCAGCACTTACAAACAGGCTGAGACGAAGACTCAAAGAGAAACGGCAAAAGAATAGAGATATACAAAAAAAAGGCCTGCAATGCAGGCCGTTTTTTTAATCGTCTTTAGTAAATGCCGCTTCCGAGAACTGGTCGAGATCGTATGGTGTTTGTTGGTATACGCAGTAGTTAAGCCAATTACAGAACAAGAGGTGTCCGTGACTTCGCCAGCTAACATAAGGCTCTTTAGATGGGTCATCGTTAGGGTAGTAATTCATTGGAACAACTGGCTCCATCCCCTCACCCACATCTCGGGCATACTCATGATGAAGAGTGTGAGAATCATATTCAGGGTGACCCGTCACGAATACGTTTCGCTTATCTTTCGTCGCGGCAAGATAAACACCTGCAGTGTCTGAGGTAGCCAGAATATCGAGGTCTGTATTGTCTGCAAGGTACTCTGGAGAAAAATCCGCATAGCGCGAGTGAGGTGCCAGAAACGAATCATCAAATCCACGCAATATAGGATTATGACTTAACGCTTTATTGATGCTGTGCCAATACACGCCGGAGAGCTTATCTTTTCTTGTTTTCTTTGGAAGATCATAAAGAAGCTTAAGACCTGCTTGTGCTGCCCAACAGACATACAAGGTCGAAGTAACGTGCTCCTTCGCCCAAGTCATGATGTCCTGAAGATGCTCCCAATAAATCACATCCTCAAACTGAACTAGCCCGAGCGGTGCACCAGTCACAATCAGCCCATCGAAATTACGCTCACGGATGGATTGAAACTGTCTATAAAACGTATCTAAGTGCTCAGTCGGTGTATTTTTACTTGGCCTGTCGTCTATACGAAGTAGTTCTACGTCCACTTGCAGCGGGCTGTTAGAAAGCATCCGCATAAACTGCGTTTCGGTCTCAATCTTTTTAGGCATAAGATTGAGCAATAGTACTTTCAGTGGACGGATATTCTGACTTTCTGCGCGCGTCGCTGACATCACGAAGATTTTCTCCTGACGCAGAATACTGGCCGCAGGTAACTGATCAGGAATTTTAATGGGCATCTTAAAGCACTCCCTTTTAAGATGTATAGACGTCTAGAATTCCAATAACCCTATAACATCCCCAATCAGGGTTCAAGAACATTTGTGAGATAGATCGTTAAGCGCTAGAAATGAAAAAACCCGCAGCGTTTCCGCTACGGGTTTGAAGAGGTATCTGGCAGTGACCTACTCTCACATGGGGAGACCCCACACTACCATCGGCGCAGCAACGTTTCACTTCTGAGTTCGGCATGGGATCAGGTGGTACCATTGCGCTATGGCTGCCAGAAAAATTTTAAAGCTGGTGCTGATACCCAGATTCGAACTGGGGACCTCACCCTTACCAAGGGTGCACTCTACCAACTGAGCTATATCAGCAAATTTTTCTCTAACAAAGTCTTACTCATTGATGCTTTGTTTAAGAACCTATCGTTTGCGAAGCAAAATGACAGATTGAATTTGAAGCCTGGCGATGTCCTACTCTCACATGGGGAGACCCCA
>NZ_AJYD02000012.1 GCF_000286835.2 Enterovibrio norvegicus FF-33
GGCCTTTCACCCCTAGCCACAAGTCATCCGCTAATTTTTCAACATTAGTCGGTTCGGTCCTCCAATTGATGTTACTCAATCTTCAACCTGCCCATGGCTAGATCACTCGGTTTCGGGTCTACTCCTAGCAACTTATTCGCCCAGTTAAGACTCGGTTTCCCTACGGCTCCCCTATTCGGTTAACCTTGCTACTAAAAGTAAGTCGCTGACCCATTATACAAAAGGTACGCAGTCACCCCACGAAGAGGCTCCCACTGCTTGTACGTACACGGTTTCAGGTTCTATTTCACTCCCCTCACAGGGGTTCTTTTCGCCTTTCCCTCACGGTACTGGTTCACTATCGGTCAGTCAGGAGTATTTAGCCTTGGAGGATGGTCCCCCCATGTTCAGACAGGATACCACGTGTCCCGTCCTACTCGTTTTCACAATAAAAGCATTGTCGTGTACGGGGCTATCACCCTGTATCGCGCCACTTTCCAGAGGCTTCCACTAACAC
>NZ_AJYD02000013.1:0-156100 GCF_000286835.2 Enterovibrio norvegicus FF-33
TTTTAAGAAAAAGATGAAGGCAAAAAGAAAAACAAAAAGGCCACCCGATCGGGTGGCCTTTTTGCGTTTTTAATTCATAGTTATAGACCACTGACCTGAATGTATTTGGTGGTCAGTTATTCCCCACTTCAATGCCTGACAATTATTTCGTGTTTATTCCCCAATAAGATATTTGCTCTGTGACACTGTAAACAGTTAGCAATAAGGTGGCATGAAATGATGTATTTGAATTCGTCAGTGAGGGGGTTAAATGAACAAATTTATTGGCGCTATACTGGTTTCGTTGCTCTTATCAGCATGCAGCACTTCCTTGCCGCATCTGTATACGTGTGAGAGTCATCAAACGTTTGATGCAATGGTTATGTCTGATAAGGCGATTGTGCAATTTAACAATGAAGAACGTTCATTGCCGAGGATTCGATCTGCATCTGGTGCTCAGTGGGAGTCTGAAGATAAGAAATTTGGGCTGTATACTAAAGGCCAAGAAGCCATGCTGGTTTGGGGAGACAGCCAGTTGCGAGACTGTGTATTGGTGAGATAGATAAGGGGTAGCGAAAGCTACCCCTTTTTTGTAAGCCAGTTTGGTTCAAATAAACCAACCCGTTGTCATACGGCTCGCTCTTTATACTAAACGTACAAAAAGGCTTTAATTTGATTAACCAAAGCTTCTGCTGATTCTTTATCTTCCCACTCTACGAAGATGCGAAGTAAAGGCTCAGTGCCGGAGAAGCGAGCCAGTGCCCAGCCTCCGTTTTTGAAGTAAACTTTTAAGCCGTCAGCATAGCTAACTTTTTCTATTTCATAGGCAAATTCTGGCAGCGCTTTTTCAACGTAGATCTTGTTGTAAAGCTCTTGGCGTTGAGATGCCTTAAAGGTGCAGTCACCTTCTGCAGTGTAGGCATAGCCATACTTACCGTAGATTTCATCAAGCAGTTCAGACAATTTTTTACCTGTCACACTGATCATTTCAACCAGTAGGCTTGATGCAAATACGCCATCTTTACCTTTGATATGACCACGGATAGTTAGACCGCCTGAGCTCTCACCACCGATCAGAGAATCATCCGCGTCCATTTGTGAACTGATGTGCTTGAAGCCAACAGGCACTTCAAAACTCTTTTCATCATGGTCGGCAGCAACTTTGTCCAGCAGATGTGTTGTTGCGATATTTCGTACAACTGAACCTTTCCAGCCTTTGTACTCCAGCATGTAGTAATACAAAAGCAGTAGGACTTCATTTGGATGGATGAAGTTGCCTTTCTCATCAATAATGCCGAGACGGTCTGCATCTCCATCTGTACCGATGCCAATGTCATAACCTTCATGAGCAACCAAGTGCTTCAAGCGGTAAAGCGTAGCGGCATTGGGTGATGGCATGACACCGCCAAACCCTGGGTTGGCGCCATCGTTGATCACGTCAACGTCACAGCGACCGGAGATAAGTACAGTTTGAAGCGCATTCTTAGCAACACCAAACATTGGGTCAATCAAAACACGTAAGTTTGCGGCCTTGATGGCTTCGATATCGATGAAATCGATGATCGAGTCAACGAATTCGTTCATCGGGTTGATGATTTTGATTAGCCCTTGAGTCTCTGCATCTTCAAAATCTATCGATTTCACGTCACTAAGTTGAAGTGTGTTGACCTGTTCTTCGATTTTCGCGGTGATAATTTCATCAGCGTCGCGACCGCCTTGAATGAAGACTTTGATACCGTTGTAATCAGCTGGGTTGTGAGATGCGGTAATACACGCAGAATAATGCGTTTCCATTTCCTTCGCTTTGAACATCACGATAGGTGTAGGAACGTATTTGTTGATAAAGCTGACAGTAATGCCATTAGCAGCAAGCACTTCTGCAAACCAAGCTGCCGCTTTATCTGATAAAAAACGGCGATCATATCCGATAACGAAACCCGGCTCACACGCATTCTCAGTGATCATGATGTTTGCTAGTGACTGTGCAACTAAACGTACGTTGTCTTTGGTGAATTCTTCACCAATGAAGGCTCGCCATCCGCCGGTACCAAATTGAATCATGGTAGAACTCCTTTCTAAAACGAAAAAAAAGGAGGGCAAAGTGCCCTCCTTTTTTATTTAGCCCATGACAACGTTAACAACGTTCACAGAGCCTTCAGCTTGTGCTGGGATAGCACCTGTCACGATGTCGCCATTCAAGGTAATGGTTTTCACACCTTTGCTCACGCCGTTCGGGTTCTCTACCTTGATTTGGTAAGTCGCACCACGCCACTCACGGCTTACGTCGAAACCTGGCCATTCAGTTGGGATACAAGGATTAACGCTCAATCCGTCGAAGCCAACTTGTACACCAAGAATGAAGTTGGTAACGGCAAAGTATGCCCAGCCAGAAGTACCCGTTAGCCATGGGTGGTTTGCACGACCATGGTTTTCGTGGTCACGACCCATGATGAACTGGACGTAGGAGTACGGTTCTGCAACACGTTTTTCAATCATGTCGTTCTGGTTGTACGGGTTTAGTGCATCGTAGAACTTCATTGCACGGTCACCACGACCCAGTTTCGCTTCAGCAACCCATGCCCATGGATTTGGGTGAGAGAAGATAGCGCCGTTTTCTTTTACGCCTTGGTAAACACGTGTAACAAAACCAATGTCATCATTTGGCGTTGAGAACGACGGTGAGTTCAGGTGAAGACCATACTCACAGAATAAGTTTTCATCGACAGCGTCCATCGCTTGCTCGCCGCGATCTTGTGATGCCATTCCAGATAACACTGCTAGCGTGTTTGACTCTAGGTGGATACGACCTTCAGTTTGTTGTGCAGTACCGATTTTGTCGCCATCTTTGGTTAGACCACGGATGTACCAACCACCCTCTTCGTCCCAAAGGTGTTTTTCACATGCTTCGCGCACGTTAGCGGCCATTTCTGTGTATTTTTGAACGTCAGCGTCTTGCGCTTTGTGTTTTGCTAGCGTGATGAATTCTTGTAGTGCCCAGAAGTGCAGGAAAGACACCATTGCTGATTCGCCGCCGCCTAGGTTAAGACAGTCATTCCAGTCTGCTCGAAGACCTTTACAGATACCGGTTTGACCCACGTATTCTGCTGAGAAATCCAATGCTGCTTTCATGTGTTCATAAACAGTAGCGTTACCGCCATCTGCATAGGGAATGACTTCATCAAGGAAGCTTTCTTCACCCGTCTCGGTGACGTACTTAATGATCGTTGGAACGATCCATAGGTGATCATCAGAACAGGTGTCATCAATGCCGTGGATCTTGTCTTCATCGCTAGGCGTTGGAACGACTGTTGGCGATTTGGATGGTTGAACATCTGCTTTTTCAGGATCGAACCAATCAGGATCGAACAAGTGCAGACCGTAACCGGCTTTTACTTGACCACGGAGAAGGTCCACAAGGCGTTTGCGTGTCATTTCTGGGTTTGAGTGAGGGACCGAGATCGCATCTTGTGCGGTATCACGGTAACCGAGGCCAGTACGACCGCCGACTTCGATGAAAGAAGCAAAGCGAGACCAAACCACACATGTTTCTGCTTGGTAAAGCGTCCATGCGTTGATCATGGTATCTAGACCTTCGTTCGGTGAAGATACTTGGAATTTGTTACAACGCGTATCCCAGTGCTCTTTGATGCCAGCAAATGCAGCGTCAACGTTAGCAAGATCTTGGTACTTCTTACGCAGGCGTTGGCCTTCGCCTTTACCAACACCTAGGATGTAAACGAAGCGAACTTCTTCACCGGGTTGGATAACGAATTGCTTGTGCAGTGAACCACAATGGTTGTAGCAGGTTTGAACGTGGTTAGAACAGCGCCCTTTTTCAACCGCAATAGGATTCGCTTCGTCACGATACATGCCCAAGAAGCTGTCACGTTGGCCTTCGTAGCTATCAGGTTCAAAGCTAGAAGCCATGTAGTAGAAGCCATCGTGATCGTTGGTGTTGTAATACAAATCGTATTCAATCACGCCATCTTCATAAGATGTACCAGCAGAGTACAAGCTCATCTGATGGTTCTGGTTATCAGATTGGATGTGACTGAATGAGAACTCAACAAAAGAGAATGCGCTGATAGTACGAGGCTTATCGCCATCGTTCTTTATGGTGATATCCCAAAGTTGCGCGTCTTCACCTTTTGGTACAAACAGTGTTTTGGTTGCTGTAATACCCTTGTATTCACACTTGAATTTAGAGTAAGACAGGCCATGACGAACCTCATAAGACGCTTCTTCAAGGCTTTTTGCTACTGGCTGCCAAGAGATTGACCAGTAATCTGCTGTTTCATCATCGCGTAAGTAAACAAAGTGTCCTGGGCGGTCAAACGTGCCGTTTGGACGGAACTTAGTGACACGGTTGTGCTCAGGGCTTTGATAAAAAGAATAACCACCTGCGTTGTGTGAAATCACGGTACAGAATTTTTCAGTACCCAAATAGTTAGTCCACGGCGCCGGTACGTCAGGACGAGTAATGACATACTCTCGGTTATCGTTATCAAAGTAGCCGTATTTCATGGCGTGTATCCTTCTACAAATCTCAAAAAATTGAAGTAATTACCGACGATAGTTAATACCTAGACGATCTAGGTACTGCAGTTGTCCGTTTAGGCGGGCTTGAAAATCTGCCCAATCTCGTTGTTCCTTGGCGCTCCAGCACACTTCTGCGATCGCTAAAAGGCGAGGGTAGAGCATGTACTCGAAGCGACTTTGGGTGTTGGTCATTTCGCACCAGAGTGCGCATTGAATGCCTTTGACTTGCTCAAACTCTTTTGAGGTGACGTTTGAGTTGGCAAAGGGTTCATAGTGGTACGCTTTTTCAAGCGGGATCTTGCAGGCCCAGTCTGTTCCCGGCTCATCAGCAGAGAAGTCCTGAGCCATATCTAGATAGGTTTCTTGGCCTGGTTGCAATACAACGTCATAGCCGTTGCGAATGCATTCGAGACCTGACTTTTCGTTCAACCAAGAGAAGATAACGGTGTCTTTGCTGACTTTGTCGCCAAACACGGCTTCTTCCCAGCCAAACATTTGTTTACCTTTGGTGCTGAGGAAGTTTTCTGCGTGGCGCAAAAGGTGGCCTTGCAGTTCTTTACTGCTGCTGTAGCCATGGGTTTTCATCATTGCTTGGCAAGATGGGCTTTCACTCCAGACATTGTCTGGGACCTCATCAGCACCAATGTGAACGAATGCGCCAGGGAAAAGCTCACAGACTTCATTTAGCACGGTCTCGATAAAGGTGTAAGTGCCTTTGAGACCGGGATTTAGCACATTGTCGGAATAGTTTTGGATGCTGCGATATACAGAGGCATCGGCATCTTCCATCAAAATGTGTGGCAAGGATTTGATGGCGGCGCGACTGTGCCCAGGAATATCAATTTCAGGGACGACAGTGATGCCTCGTTGTGCCGCGAATGCAACCACTTCTCGAATTTGTTCTTTGGTGTAGAAACCACCGTGGATTTTCGACAATGACGTATATTGCGGCTCTATGGTTTCGAAAGGTCCGCGCCAAGCGCCAATTTCCGTGAGCTCAGGGAAAGCATCAATTTGAATACGCCAGCCTTCATCATCGGTTAGGTGCCAATGAAAATGGTTGAACTTGTAACGTGCCATTTGGTTGATAAGATCTTTGACGCGATGCAAGGGATGGAAATGGCGAGCGCAATCCAACATCATGCCGCGATAGGCAAAGCGAGGATGATCTTCAATTTCTACACAAGGCAGGTTGTAAGCAGAATAATGACGATGAGATGCGTTGTTCGGCAAAAGTTGCAGCACGGTGGAAACACCATGAGCGAACCCACTTTCATTCGACGCGGTAATCGTCACGCCCTGTGGTTTTACACTCACACGGTAATGTGATGCTGGTAGAGTATTATCAAACACGAGGCGAATTTGGCCTTCTTGCTTGACGGATATATCACCGCGAAGATGTGTCGATAACTCTTGAGCTAGCCATAATGCGGCAGGTTTATTGATATCACTGTCACTTGCGACAGCACAATCATCGGCAATCGAAAATTGACCTTGCGTCATCACCAGCGCTTTAGGCTGAGGGATGAGATTGATGGCTTTTGCCTCAGGCAAACAAAGCGGTATACGCTCGAGTGTTTGAGCACCTAAGTTGATAACCGTTGTTTCGATTGGGCATGCGGTGACGCCCTTGTCTGTTGTAACCATCAGGCATGCATCGGCAATGCCCTCATCATGCATCGAGAAAGGCTTTGTTGTATGGCTAAATTCAAGATACAGATGCGCGTTTGCGTTGAGAGGCTCGCCTGTTTCAAATACACATAAACTGCCAATCTGCTTGAGCGTACCGTGAGACACGCTGGCAGGTTGGACATAGCGACTAACGCTGAAGGTTAGCTGCCAGTTTTCAATGTTGGATTCAGATAAATTATGCAGCACCAATGCAAAACGGCTTTCATTTGGCTTAACATCGATAACATTGAGATCTAGGCGAAAATTCATGGCTTACCTCGGAAACGGATAAAGGTTGTGATCGCCGCTTGCCATCAATATGGCGCCGGCCATAGCATCCGCCTTGGGCTGAACTAACAAGGCTTGAGCTGCGGGAGATAACCAGGAAACAATACGTTCACCAATGCTGCCCATTAGCGCGATCTGTTTAGCACCTTTTCGGTTAAGACCGAGGATCAGGCGCTCGACATCGTCGGCTGAGCCTTGGAGTAACTCCATGGCAAGTTCGTCTCGTTGCATTGCTAATTCGAAGATTTTTGGACTGAACTGCCCATAATCACGAGGTTTGGCCGTTTTAGACCAGCTAACGATGGCATCGAGATCGTGATCAAAGTGGGTGAGTACATACTCTGATAGCGAGGAAGTGGCGCGCAGATCATCATGCGCCAATAAGGTTTGTTGAATTAGACGTAAGCCCATGACTGCGCCGCCGCCTTGATCTGAAATAGGAAACTCTCGGCCTCCCACAACATGTTGGTTACCATTTTCCAGGTAGATACCCACAGACCCTGTTCCGGCAATGACAATCGCGCCGTTTTCACCGCTGAATGCGCCTATGCAGGCACCGTAACCGTCGGTGTTCAACGTGAAATGTCCATAAGGTTGAGGGAGAGACATGAAATCTAGCCATGCTGATTTTTGCTCTGCGCCAGCCAATGCAAGACCGACAGAAATTTCAGATAGATCAGAAATACCTGCTTGATGAGCAGCTTGGGAAATAGCGTCTTCTATTGAGGCCATTGCCAATTCGACACCAAGCAAAATGTTGGCACTGCCTGTTTTTGCTTCGCCGAGAAAGTGGCCTTGTTCGTCAACGATTCGCGCACGGCATGACGTGCCACCACCATCCACACCACAGAAATACTTAACCATTGACTAGGTCCTTTTTCTGCATGGCGATAGCTAATAGATACCAAGCTGCGTGGGGGATCCACTGCTCGCCCCAGCGCCAGTTTTGTAGCATGTCGTCTTTCTGACCTTCCGGTTTGAAGGCGATGTCATGCTCATTATCAAAACCTGCAGTAATGCCGTTACAGACACCGCCTTTGGCATTGATAAAACCAAGCTCTGGCAGATAGTCTGGGTTATTACGTCCATGACCGTCGAGCATGCACATATCGTAAGGGTTGAGACCCACAATCCAGTTCAAGGCATGTTGACCGTATTGGCGTAGCTGCTTTTTCAGCTCAGAGTCAGATACGTAATTCGTTGCCATGTAAGCCATGGCTGCTAGTGAACCAAGTCGTGCGTTTTCACCTTGCCACCAGTAGCCCGTTTCATTGCGCTGGGCAATGAAAAAGCTGGTGCGTTTATCGGCGTCAACGTTTTTGATGTACTGGCGCGGGTAACCAAATGGGTTGTTGACCTCATTGGTAATCTGCAATTCAAAGTTGAGCGCATTAACTAAGATGATTTCAAACTTCGCTTTCAATGCTGCATCAGTTTCAATGGCGAGATACTGCATCAGTGCAATGGCGGGTAACCCGGCCTCTGCGGCATGGAAATAAGGACGAGAGCCATCGGCGTTGGCTGACCAAAAATGTGATACTTGGTCGTCACTCTGTTGTTGCTCTGCCAGTTTCGAAGCCCAGTAACGAGTTTCTTCTAGGTATGACTGACTGGCAGTGAGCTTGAATAACTCGGTTGTCGCTAATAATGCGCAGTAAAAGTCGATGGTGTTTTCCTGACCATCGTCCAGGTAAGCGCGATTGTTTTCCTTTAGGTGCCAGTAGCCTGTTTCAGCTGTCTTCCGGTAGGTTTCGACATCATATTCGCCATTGATGCCCAAACGAGCAGCGGCAGCGAGTGCCGCGATAGCCACACCTGCGCCTTGGCGGAAACCTGCCTGAAACGCGTCGGTCTTGTTACCCAGCTGTGTTTCATATGCACATATTTCACGTTGCGCTGGGTCTTTGCTCCATTTATCGAACACTGTCAGATAAAAATATCCGTCGGCGTCGTGCATGCGAACGAGAAAATCTGCGCCGAACAAGGCTTCGTCATGCAATCGTGTTTTAGAAAATGGGACCAATTCGGTATTTAGTGTTTCTAAAGAGTTCAGCATATTCCAAACAACCATGGGAATTTGCTGTGGGTTTAGATAGTTAGAATAAGAAAGGTGGCTGAAGTATTTGCTGACGTCGCCTGACGCATCATACCAACCGCCGCGAACATCAATGCGACGTTCAGAGCCTAACAATGGCGCTTGACGATCGTGTTGATCAAAAGTGCCTGTACAACGCTGGGATTTGAAGTAGTGGATCACATCAGAAAAAGTGCGATCAAACAGTATGCCGTCAGCGATCGAAAAAGCTGGAGACGTAGTGTCCCCAACTTTGATGCAGAACTCTCCGCTCTGATCCAGAGCGGAGAAGTCTAGCTGATAGACGTCGCCGGAATGCCATTGGTCTACTGAACCACGAGCATAAACAGGCAGCTGCATCACGGATTGACCAGTCTGACAATCCACTATATCGGCAAGCGTCTCAGACAAAGCGTGATCCGCAAGGATTAGCGCCGATTTGTGGCCTAAGCGTTCGTACCCGATATGATTGGTCAACAGCTGCATTTTACCTCCTAAAACACGTATTCGAAGATTATTCGAACAGGTAGCAGCGAACGAAGTGGTTATCAGCCAGCTTGGTGACGCTTGGCAATTTCTCACGACACTTATCTGTCACATGCAGGCATCGGCCAGCAAATGGACAGCCGACTGAATCTGGTGTCCAGAGTGGGATTTCGCCTTTGTTTCCTTCCAGTTGCTGGTGGATTGACTTGGACGGATCCGGCACTGCAGAAACGAGAAGCTTGGTGTAAGGGTGTTGTGGCTGGTGAATGATCTCTTCACAGTCACCCCATTCCACCATGTGTCCCACGTACATAACCGCTAGATCTTCAGCGATGTAGCGAGCGGTCGCGATGTCATGCGTGATGTATAGCAATGCCATTTCTTTCTCGAATTTCATTTCTTCCATCAGGTTCAAAACACCTGCGCGAATAGAAACGTCGAGCATTGAAGTTGGTTCGTCTGCCAACACTACTTCTGCGCCTACAGCCAGATTTCGTGCAAGATTGACACGTTGACGCTGACCACCAGATAGCTGGTGAGGGTATTTCTGTGCTGTTTCTTTCGGTGGGGTTAGCCCTACCTGATTCAGCAATTCATACACCTGTTCTTCCAGCTCTTTCGGGTTGCTGCTCGCTTTTTTGTGGATTCGCAGCGGGCGCTCAATATGGTGAAAAATATTATGCGTTGGGTTCAAAGAGCCAAACGGGTCTTGCCATACCATCTGAATGCCTTCGCGATAGGTCATCAGATCGCGGCTCTTGGTAATGGTGCTGATGTCGCGGCCTTTGTATTCGATACTTCCGGACGTTGGCGCATACATCTTTGCAATCATTTTTGCCGTAGTTGATTTACCAGAACCTGATTCACCAACCACAGATAGACCGCGGCTTTTATACAGTTTGAATGACACATCATTCAGTGCGCGCATCAAAGGCTTATTCAGCGTGTTGCTGCTAACAGGGAAGTCCTTTACCAGGTTTTTCCCTTCAACAATTGGTTGGCCTAATTCTTTAGTCATGCTCACTCCTACAAGTCGCAAATAGCCGAATTACTTACCTGTAAACAGGTGGCAGTTGGTGAAACGGGTCGCCTCGATCTGAGTCAAGGTGTTTGCCACGTTGAAACACTTGTCTGTCGCCTTGCTACAGCGAGCTTGGAAGCGACAACCCTGCGGTATTTCGAGCAGGTTAAGTGGATTACCCGCAATACCTTTTAGGTGTGTTTTCGGACCGGTAAGTGCAGGGAAGGAGCTTGCCAGACCTTCGGTATAAGGATGGTATGGCGTCTTCAGAATCTCTTTTGACGGTGCCACTTCGATCAGCTGACCCGCATACATAATGCCGATGCGATCCGTGAACTCGACCATCAGAGATAAGTCATGGGTGATGAACAGAATTGAGAAACCAAATTCTTCTTTCAGTGCGTGGATCTTTTGCAAGATCTCGCGCTGTACAACCACGTCTAGAGCGGTTGTTGGCTCATCCATGATGATCATTTTTGGATTCAGAGCCAATGCAATCGCGATAACCAAACGTTGACGCATACCGCCAGAGAATTGGTGTGGGTAATCGCTTAAACGACTTGGGTGAATATCGACGATTTCTAATAGACCTTCAGCGCGATTTTTTGCTTGATCGCGTGTCATGTTTGTGTGGCGCATAATTACGTCACAAAACTGCTCTTCCATCGTTAAAACAGGGTTCAAGGCATTCATGGCAGATTGGAATACCATGGACATTTCTTTCCAGCGAAAGCGGTTCATACGCTCGTCGCTGTACTTCATGATGTCTTCGCCATTGAAGGATACTTGTCCACCACTGATATAGGCTGGCGGCTTATGAAGACGCATTAGGGAGAATGCGACGGTTGACTTACCGCAACCAGACTCTCCAGCTAGACCAAATACTTCGCCCTTACCAATATCGAAACTTACATCGTTTACCGCACGGACATCGCCCGCATCGGTAATATAGTCAACACAAAGGTTGCGGATTGATAGTTGTGCTTCAGTCATTATTTTTCTCCGCTCAATACTGGAGTTTGTGTAGCAACATCAGCCTGTTCACGGGCTTTCTTTTCTTCTTCTTGTACTTTCTTCCAGCGTTTCATGCCTTTTTGTGCACGTAGCTGTGGGTTGGCAATTTCATCAACTGCAAAGTTAACAAGAGCCAGTGCCAATGAAAGTAGCGTCAGGGCTAAACAAGGCGCGAGAACTTCCCACCAGATGCCAAGTTGCATGGCTGATGAAGTACGAACGCTATAAAGCATGCTGCCCCAGCTGACCGTATTTGCACTGCCCATGCCGATGAAAGACAGTACAGATTCCGCAAGGATGGCGTACATCACGGAGCCGATGAAGCTAGCGCCTACCAGAGGAAGCAGGTTTGGCAGAATTTCAACAAACAGGATGCGAAGTTTTGACTCGCCGAGTACTTCTGCGGCTTTGACAAATTCTTTTTCACGAATAGCTAACGTTTGGGAGCGGATTACCCTGGCGCCCCAAGCCCAGGAGGTGAAGGCTATGACCAAGGCAATGGTTAGTGGACCTGCCTGACCCACAAATGCTGCAATAACCATGATGACGGGGAGTTGCGGAACAACCAGCATGACGTTCATCGCGCCGGACAATATGTTGTCGACACGGCCACCAAAGTAACCTGCAGAAATACCCATAATAGTGGCGACGACACAGACGAAAATACCTGCGGTGAAACCAACCATTAGTGAGGTACGCGCACCATGCGCAACTTGAGACCAGATGTCGCGACCCAAACGTGTTGTACCCATGACATGATCGGCATCTTTAGAGATACGAAGGCGTCGTGTATTGTCAGTGAGATTCTCTGCCACCCAACCATCAGGGCTTGCTTGTGCAATTTTCACAAGCACTGATGGATATTCGTGAGGGTTACCTGTTCGTTTTTGCGGGTCATATTTTGATAGAACAGGTGCAAAAAGTGCTATCAATACGAATGTCACAATCAAGATGACACCAACGAAGGCTTTCGTATTACCGCGAATAATTTTGAATAAGTCTTTCATGATTATTTGCCTCCCTTACGCAGACGTGGGTCAAGCAAAACAATGAGGATGTCAGCCAAGAAGTTAAACAACAGCATGACAAGTGTCAGGATGATCAATAGCCCTTGCAACACTTGGTAGTCACGTCCGTTAACGGCATTCAGCATGGTTGTGCCAAGGCCTGGATATTGGAAAATCATTTCCACGACTAGCTGACCACCAACGGCCATACCGAGTGCCATGGAAAGGGCGGTAACGGTTGGCAACATTGCATTACGCGCGGCGTAATTGAAGACGACACGATTTTCAGAGAGGCCTTTGCCTTTCGCCATAGTGATATAGTCTTCGCTGAGCAGGTTGATCATGTTGTTACGCATGTTGATCAAGAAGCCACCGATTTGGGCGACGGTTGCACAGACGAGAGGTAGCGCAGCATGGTAAAGAATGCCTTTGTATGTTTCCCAACTGGTCCAATCCAGTATTGCGCCCTCAGGCATGCCGTATGATGTCGGGAACCATTTGAGGCTGATACCAAATACAAACAACACCATCATGCCGATAACTACAGGGGGAACGGCTTGGAGTGCCATGAAACCTGGAGATACGAATGAATCGAATCGGCTGCCACGTCGCCATGCTGCAAATATGCCCAGCACTGAGCCGATACAGAAAGCAAGAACAACAGAGCTACCTGCCAAGAAGAGTGTCCAACCAAGTGATTTGGCAATCAGCTCATTAACCGTCATGGGATAGAACGAGGTCGAAATACCTAGTTCCCATGTGAAGATGCTCTGCAAGTAAGTCAGGAACTGCACGTGAATTGGACCATCAACAAAGCCCAATAGCTCACGCATAGCAGCAATGCGTTCTGGTGTTACTTGGACGCTTGCATTTGCGAACATCATGGTAACTGGGTCACCAGGCATCGCTCGCGGCAAAATAAAGTTCAGCGTGATTGCGATAAGCAATGCGCCAAAATAAAACACTAATCGATTAAGAAAAAATCCCATAACTCACACCTTAAGTGGCACGGCAAAGCCGTAACCAAAGAAATAGAAACTCCGAGGTCAAAAGTACTGATAGCCTATCTTTGGAAAGAGGCGGTGCGAACGCACCGCCAGATTTTGGATATTACGATTTAGGCTTGAGGTCTAGAATGTGCAGAAGACGTTCTGGAGTACCCTGCCAAATCATTGGACGACCTTTTGCGTTGTCTGCATCCCACCAGCCAGTAAAGCGAGTTTCGTTGAACTGATACATTGAAGCAGCAGAAAGAACAGGAATGACTACTTGATTGTCAGAAAGGATTTTCTCAATCTTGTGTGCAACTTCCATTTGCTCTGATTTGTCTGCCGTTGCGTAGAAGCTCTCTAGCAACTGATCAAGCTCTGCGTTTTGGAAACGGTGCATCGCGAAACGTGGGTTGCCTTGCTTACCCATGAAACGTGAGTGGAAACCAGTATCCCAAGTTTGGTGTGGATCTGGACCAGTGAAGTAGTTCGTTAGAGCTACGTCAAAAAGACCACCAGCCATTTTTTCGTTGTACACAGAGAAATCAGGAGTAACTGCTTTCACTTTGATACCAGCGTCAGCCAAGTTCTCTGCTGCTAGTTGTGAAGTGTTGTTCCAGTCAGTCCAGCCAGAAGGTGTTTGAACTTCAAGCTCAAAACTCTTACCTGATGGAGTTTCAACAAAACCGTCGCCGTTGATGTCTTTAAAGCCCGCTTTTTTCAGCAATGCTTTAGATTTTTCAACGTTGTAGGTGTTGTAAACTTTAGCGCTGTTGAAAGTGTCAGAGTCTGACCAGCTTTGGTAAAGCGCTGCAATACCTGCCGCAGAATGGTTCGGCGTGCCCGCACCATAGAACGCGATATCGATGATTGACTGACGGTCGATAGCAGTAGACATAGCGCGACGGAAATCAACGTTAGTCAATGCTTCGTTTTTCGCTGCATCTGGGTGTTCGAAGTTAACCAAAAGGTTAACTGAACTACCTACTGGCGCTGGCCAGTATTTGTGGTTCTTGTTTACTGAAGCGTAAACAGCGTCAATGTCAGGAATGAACGAAGAAGTCCAGTCTAGCTCAGAAGCAACAATTTTAGACAGAAGGCCGTCATTGTTAGTGATCAGAGGCATACGCAGACAGTCGATTTCTAGGTTTGCTGCATCCCAGTAGTTCGGGTTCTGACACTGAACATACAAGTTGCTAGTGAAGGTATCAACTTCAGTGAAAGGACCAGTACCTACTGGGTTTTCATTCGCAAACGCTTCTGGCTTGTCAATCTTGCTCCAGATGTGCTTAGGAACGATTGGTGTTTGAACCAGTTTGAATGGCGCTGAAGAGTTAGCTTCTTTCAGAGTGATTGCTACGCTGTTGCCTTTCACTGAAACGTCAGTGATAAGGGCTGCGTTACCTGCAAGGTCAATCGCTGCATTTTCGCGGATGAGGTTGTAAGTGTATGCAACATCTTCTGCAGTGAAAGGCGTACCGTCAGACCATTGAACACCGTCACGGATTTCAAAAGTAACCGTTTTTAGGTCATCTGAAATCGTGTAGTCCTTCGCCAGACGCATAGTTGGCGTGTTGCCGTCTAGTTGGTTAAAGATAACTAATGGCTCGTACACGAAATCCAATGTGCTCTTCAGGTTGTTCTGTAGGAACGGGTTGAAGTTACGAACAAGTTGTGGGTAGAAGTCAGGTACTACAGTCAGTTCCGTTCTATCAGCAGCGCTAACAGTTGGTACTGTCATTACAGACGCTGCGGCCGCGACGATGGCAACTGCTAGATGTTTTTTCTTTAGATTGGCAAGCATAGCTGTTCCTTACTAGTTGCTTTTGTTTCACTTCAATCTGACCTTTTTATCTCTGGTCAGGCCGTTACCCGCTATGAATATCCCAACAAGTGAACTTGGATACTCACATGGCCGTGCAGGCTCAGTGCAACGTTAGGAAACTCCGGTTCCGGTTTTGGGTCAATTGACCTGCCCGTTAAAAACGTTAAAACTCGAGGGTGTCGCGTCAAAAACGTTAATTTTGACGATTTTAACGGTGTTGGAATCCTATTGATGTAGGTCAATTAATGCACTTTGGCAGTGTTTCTATTGCATCTTTGTTAGTGATTGCTAACCCCTCAGTCCCTTATTTTACTGACTGTATTCGTATTTAACTATTGTCGTGATCTTGATCTTCATTTACTTTGTTCGTTAATTTTTTGCTGAAAATTACACGAGTTGCTTTGTTGTGATTTTCTTCTCAGAAACAGAACTTGTCTTGATTCATTTTTTGTTATGAGTGAATGTTGACCACTTATATATGCGTTTTCTTGCTCAGGTGGAACCATCAATAGTGTTGCCAGTTGGTGCTATTCGCAGCGTGAAATAAGTTAAATGATCACCTGTCACCATTAGCTTAGTGTTCCCATCTGTATTGTTTGGTGTGTACGTCTAAGTCTGCCTTTGAAACGCTATCGTAGGGAGTATTGTTCTTCCGTAGCCAGAATTGTCTTGTTTGATGCGCTGGTGCTTTATCATTTGTGCACAGGCACAGGCACAGGCACAGGCACAGGCACAGGCACAGGCACAGGCATCATGAGATTTTAAAATGGTGAGTTGTTTTGAGGAGGGCTTTGAGTTTTTGTGAAAAAAGCCCCGTTTAAGGGGCTTGTATCGATGAATTTAGCGAGTGATGAGTGATTGCAGTTTATCGCGTAGTTGCACGACTTCTTGCCTCTCTTTGGTGTCATCACTGCAGCGCTCGAGGACAAAATCAATCGTATTGATGACAGTGCGCCAACGGGGTGATTTAGGTACCGTCTCTGTGTGTAGATATTTGTCCAGCGTTCGCGTTTGTAGGGTGCTTCTGTCGAGATAGACGCGCCACAAGCCGCTCTCTTCTGCGAGGTCAAATTTCGTCTTTCCGGTTGCGTTATTCCAGTAGTTGAGCGTAATGAGCATGACTTTTACCAATGTTTCACGCAATACGTCGCCTTTGTCAGGTTTGTCACCGGAGAATTTGTCTGCCATACGTGTGAATTCACCACCGAGTTCCCTAAGTTGCTGCAATTGGTTTTGGTCCCCATCAAATGCATATTCTGATAGGGCTTCTACCGCACTTTCAAGCAGTTGAACTCGATGTGATGAGGTTTTTTCTCCCGTGTTTAACAGCAGCATCATTCGGAGGCCTGACGTTTCCGGCAGGGTGATCACGTCAGTATCGATATTGATGATATCACCATCGACTTTAAAGCGAAGTTGGCCACTATAATGTCCGCGACTTGATTCTGTTTCAGGCAGTGCCATGGCAAGGAAGTCATCAATGTTGTGACGCTCAATTTGTTCCGCACTGAGTTTGAATACCGAATTGCATGCGTCATTTGCGTAACTTATCCTGCCGTTTTCTTGGACACATAGAATGGCTTCTGAAGCGGAATCTAACAGTCCTAAAAGTCGGTTTTGTACTTCTCTCAACCCCGCTTCGACTTGCTCTCGGAAGTGTATCTCCTTGACTAATTGACGATTGTTCTCACGTTCTTGCTCTGTCAATGAAGCGTTGATATAAGCACGAATACGCGCACTTAATTCATCTTTATTGAACGGCTTCGTTAGGTAGTCATTTGCGCCAGCATCAAATCCTTTCACCTTGTCTTGCACCTGCCCTAGGGCTGATAACATGATAATGGGAAGGTCGGCACGACTATAGTGCTCGCGTAAGTGAGCACACACGTCATAGCCGCTAAGCTCCGGCATCATGACATCGAGTAGCATAAGCATCGGCTTTTCTTGGGTGACAGACTCGATTGCTTGACGGCCATTTTCCACAGCCTTGACGCGATAACCCTCTAGGCGAAGAAAGTTATTTAGTATTTGTAAATTAACCGGTTCGTCATCGACAACAAGGATCAATGGTCCATTTGGGTTGTCGGGCAATTGGGTGAGCTCATGACGTTCTAGCTCTACTCTTGGTGCTGCAAAGTGAACGTTGTTAGCCAGTCGCGTCTTTGCTTTGTCTTCTTCGGTTGCAATAGGGAGCGTAAAACTGAAAGTAGCGCCAACCATAGGCTGGCTGCTGACATAGAGTTGGCCACCCATTATTTCGATAAGCTGTCGACTAATAGATAGTCCCAATCCGGCACCTTGGCGATAGACGGTTGTTCCTGATTTAGCCTGAGTTAAAGGCTCGAAGATGTATTCAAGTTGATCAGATGGTATACCTTGACCGGTATCGACAACCTGAATACGCAGCTGTCCTTCGAGGACCGTGGCCGAAATGATAATCTTGCCTTCGTCAGTGTATTTAATAGCATTGCCGATTAAATTGTATAGCACTTGTTCGAGGCGCTGTTCGTCAGCTCGAACCAGAGGTAAGTCAATCGGTACTTGATTGATGATTCGTACAGGCTTACCACCAAGCAGGTGGCTTGAAAGTTCAATAACTAAACGCACAGCATTCGCCGTATCGACCGCTTGTGGTGAGATATCGAGACTGCCATAACGCATCTTATGATAATCCAATAGGTCGTCGACTAAGTTCGATAAACGATCACCACTGTTAATGATCATCTGAAGTTGATGTTTATGACGCTCAGGCAGTGGCCCTTCAGCGCCAGCAAGCATCGATTCAGCAATGCCAACCATGCCGTGAAGCGGTGTTCGAAGTTCATGGGAGGTTGTCGCCAGAAAGTCATCTTTCATGCGGTCAGCTTGCTGGAGTTCTTCATTTTTGGTTTTGATTAACTGAATATTTTGTTCAAGTTCTTTATTTTGCTCTCTAATGAGCGCCAATTTTTCGCGTACCGAACGTTGCATCCGCGCAAAACTGACTGCCAGGCGACCTATTTCGTCTTCACGATCGGTGCTGCTGATCTTCTGGTCGAGATCGCCGGCAGATACTTGCTCTGCGGCCCATGTAAGCCGAAGTAGAGGTGCTGTGATGGAGTTTGAAAGAAGGTGTGAGGCGAGAACAACCAAGAAAATGGCAACAACCATGACCACGATAAAGATTTTCTCGAGTTGATAGATACGCGCAAACGCCTCTTCTTCTGGTAGCTCAAGAATAATTGCCCATATTTTGTCATGGATGAGCACGGGTGAGTAGGCGCCTAAGACACTCTGGTTTTCAGAACCTAAAAAGCTGCCGACATCACGCGCACCTGCTAGTGCCGCTGCGACTGCACTGCTATTAACCGCGATTAGCGGCTCCTTGGTTTCCATGTTACGAGGGATTTGATCTGAACCTACAACAAGAGTACTGATGTATCCCTTTTCACTGGGCGCCTTGTTGAGCATGTCAACCAGCGCTGTGTTTGGCAGTTTTAGTAAGGCGTAACTGTGCAAATACCCTTGCTGAGTGATTGGCGCAGCAAACCATGCGACGATGTCACCGTTCGCCTCTTGGCTAAAATCGGTAAATGCGATTGGGTTTTTGTCAGTATCGGCAATGGGCGTATTTATTTGGCTTTGAATATTGGCAAAAGTGTTGCCCACTGGCGTATTTTGCCATTTATTTTCAAGTAAGTTAGCGCCAAATTTTTCATCTTTTAGCGCTGAATAGACAACATTCCCCATGATATCAACCAGTAAAATATCAGAGAAATCTGAACGCTTAAGATGTTCTTTATAAGCCCAATCGTAGCGTTTATGAAGCAACCTATAGCGCTCGCTACCGATAAAATTGCTGTCGTTGGAGCCGGCGACTAATGGGTTATCTGGATTTTCGACATAGCGTAGTCGAGCCACTTCTCGTGCTTCTTCTTTGCTTTTCCCTAGTTGATGAAAGGCTGCCACTAACCCATAGAAGCGACCACCACTAGCAGTGGCAAGTTCTGAGCGTGAGAAAGCATTGACCTCGGAATAACGCGCATCAAAGTAGCTGATGATTTGTTCTTTTTTGTTATCTCGGAGGAACGCGAGGTGAGTTGTGCTTTGCTGTTCCAAATCACTGCTGTGTGATTCTAGAAAGAAAATAGCCAGCAGGGTAAGGGGGGTAATACTCAGCACAAGAAAAGCGAGCATCAGCGTATGCTGAAGCCGCTTGAACTTCTGTTTTTTATGCATGTCTCTGCCTGACAAAGTGAAATCAAAAAATGTCGTATGACCGCCGGTTTTGTCGAAATTGACGTCTATTCGGTGAGGTACATATCAATAAAATCCATCTTCAGCCCTTATACGGACTTAATTATTGTTGGCAAGCAAGTTGTGAGTGAAGTTCGTGTGACGACGCAAAATTAACGTTTTTGACGAGGGGCTGTAAGCCAGCCCCTGTAGGGGTTATGCGGTTTTGATGGCGTGATAGATGGCGAATTTGTTGTTCTTAGCTGGCGTGTAGCAATGGCCAAATGCGGCCTCAATAAACGGTGGATAACGCAGAAAACTATTGGCGACAACGGTGAGCTGACCTTGTCGATTTAGAAATTGGGGCGCGTGCTGCAAGAATGTTTCTGTCGCTGCATAATGGGTTTTCAGACCAGCATGAAACGGTGGATTACTGACGATATGGTCGAATGTTGATGAGATTTCGCTGTAAACATCAGAAGCGAGTACGTTGCCATCGAGTTGGTTAAAGCGCAATGTTTCTCGTGCTGATGCAACGGCTAATGCGCTGATATCAGCCATCGTGATATTGACCGTCGGATAACGTAGTTTGATGGCAGCACCAATCACTCCTGCACCGCAGCCAAAATCGAACACATCACCCTTGAGTGTCGGCAATGTATCGAGCAATAACTGGCTTCCTACATCGAGCTCTCCATGGCTAAATACACCCGGTAGCGAGCGGATGGTAAGCGTTTGCTCACCAAGGTGAAGCGGGTAGCTCTTAAACCAATCAGCGAGAATAAACGGGGAAGGTTCGTTAACGCACTGGCCCCAGTAGAATCCACAACGTCTTGCTGAATCAAACTTGGTGACTTTACCGTAAGGGGCGAACATTTTTTCAATGCTTCGTACGCCACTGCGGTTTTCACCAACGACGACGATTTCGGTATCTTGACCCAGTGCTGCCATCAGCATCGACAACAAGAACTCTGCTTCTGCTTTCGCTTTTGGCCAATACAGTAGCACCATGTCTACATTGGGCATGGCCTCATAGGCTTCACCAAATTGCACATTGAGTGAATCGTAACGGCGCATTTGATTGGCGTAGGCGAGGTTGGTTGTGAAAATGCTGACGCTTTCGGCGCAACTAACCAACTCTGTGGCAAATGTGTCTTCCAGTTCACCGGCAAGCAGCACATGTTTGCCTTCAAAGTATTCAAGTTGACGAGCCACTACTTGGCTTGGGGTGCTGTATGACATGTACGCCTCAGGGGGTGACAAATGAGAGCGCGGATTCTCCCACAAAGCTTGGCTTGTGAAAATAACCCGCGCAATGGTCTGGCAATTAAGAGTTGTCCTGCTTTTCTAGGAAATGATGAAATTCAGCTTCATACATGCGGAAAAGCACTAAAGTGACGGAGAAAATAATGGGGCCATAAATGAGTCCCATTAACCCATAAACCTGCAAGCCGCCGATCAAAGAAAAGAAGATCAGCAACGTATTCATGCCGGAGTTACCCTGCATCAGCAATGGCCTTAAGATATTGTCGACGGAGCCAACGACAATGACGCCCCATCCAACAAGAAATGCCGCCCATTCCCATTGTCCGATGAGCAAGAGATATCCGGCTGCGGGCAGCCAAATCAGCGCTGTACCTACCACAGGAATGAATGATGCGAATCCCATCATGGTTCCCCAAAATAGCCCAGGGAAGCCAGCTAGCCACATTGCAAAACCGCCAACAAAGCCTTGTGCTAATGCCGTAAGAAACGACCCTAATACCGCAGACTTGGCGACGCTTTCTACTTCATCGAGCAAGGTATCTTCTTGGGTCCGCGACAGTGGGCTGACATGACGAAGCAATTGAATGATTTTCTCGTGGTCGCGCAACAAGAAAAACAACACAAACAGCATCAACAAGAAGTTGACAAACATGCCGGTGACATCCCCTAAGACCTGTGAACTCATACCTATCATTTCAGAGCTCAGAGAAGAGACTGTGGATGCCGCACGAGAGATAAGTTCTTGAGGGTCAATGGAGTCAAAGGGCAGGTATTTGTTTAGCGCACCAAGGCCCGTTTTTACTAAAGGCATAGACAGGATCTCTTTTGCACCGCCAGTACTTAACCATTCATAAGAGCCCGTAAAAAAGGTGATGCCTTGACGTAAAATTGCGGCAGCGACAAAGATCATCGGGATGATAATCATCACTGTCAGGAGTGTACAAGACAAGGCGGCTGAGAGGTTGGGGTGCGATTTTAGACGGTGATCTATACGGCTGTGTAATGGGAGAAAGAGTAGTGACACGATAAACGCGAGCACAATTGACCCCATATACGGAGCGATAAGGGCGTAACACGCGTACGAAGACAGTGCCAATGCACCGATAAGCGTCCAGTGTCTTGGTTCGATCTTGAAAGATGATGCCACTAGTAGGTTCCTTATTTCGCGCCAGTCAGTCTGGTGAACAGTGTAGTGTGAAGCGTATGATACGTTGTGACAAATTAAGGAAAAAGTGCAAATTATCAATTTGTTCTTATCAATGTACTTTTGCGAGTCAGTGACGTTTGTGGTGTGACAGTATCTGAAAATACATGAGGGGTCAGTGAGCATGGGGTGTTGTGATGGGCAGTGTGAGTCCAAAAAAAGACGAAAACTTAATCTGCCGCTTATCTATATAGCGGTACTTGCCGTTTTAGTGCTGATTTTCTGGCAATAAAAAGCGGAGCGCTTTTGGCTCCGCTTCGTATTCAATTAATGTATTTCTATTACTCGCTAGCGAGTTTCGCAAATGCGCGATCGGCTGCTACTAATGTTGCTGCGAGCTCTTTCTCACCGTGCGCTAATGAGGTAAAGCCTGCTTCAAACGCCGACGGTGCAAGATAAACGCCCTCATCCAGCATCAGGTGGAAGAAGCGCTTAAATTTCTCGATGTCACATTGCTGCACGTCGGCGAAACAGGTAATGCTTTCTTTGTCCGTAAAGAAGAAGCCGAACATGCCACCCACTTGATTGGTTGCCAGTGCAATACCGTGTTTCTGCGCTGCTGTTTTGAAGCCTTCTGCCAGGCGTTTAGTCATCTCAGCCAGTTGTGCTTCGTTGCCTTCTTGGCGCAATGCCGACAGTGCTGCTTCACCTGCGGCCATCGCCACTGGGTTACCAGACAAGGTACCGGCTTGATATACAGGGCCTGTCGGCGCGATGTATTCCATCACGTCACGACGACCACCGAATGCACCGACTGGCATTCCGCCACCGATCACTTTGCCTAGTGTAGTGAGGTCTGGCTTAATGCCGTAATGTGCTTGAGCTCCACCCAGCGCGACACGGAACCCGGTCATCACTTCATCAAAAATCAACAATGCGCCAAATTCGTCACACAGTGCACGAAGACCTTCAAGGAAACCTGGCTGAGGCAAAATACAGTTCATGTTGCCAGCTACAGGCTCAACAATAATGCTGGAAATCTCATCCGGATATTGCTCGAAGGCAGCACGAACAGAATCGAGATCGTTAAAGGTGCATGTCAGAGTATGCTTGGCAAAATCGGCCGGAACGCCTGGAGAAGTCGGTTCGCCCAGCGTCAGCGCACCAGAGCCCGCTTTCACGAGTAGGCAATCGGCATGACCGTGATAGCAACCTTCAAACTTGATGAATTTGTCGCGGTGGGTAAAGCCACGCGCCAGACGAATAGCACTCATGGTCGCTTCCGTGCCTGAGCTGACCATACGTACCATTTCCATTGATGGCACCAACTGACTGACTAATTCGGCTAGTGTGATTTCACGTGCAGTGGGTGCACCAAAACTCAAGCCATTTTGCGCGGCTTCAATCACGGCATCACGGATCGCAGGGTGATTGTGACCAAGGATCATTGGGCCCCAAGAGCCCACATAGTCTATGTAAGCTTTACCATCGGCATCGTAAATGTATGCGCCGTCAGCACGCTCAATAAAAATCGGGTCACCGCCAACGCCAGCGAAAGCGCGAACAGGTGAATTGACGCCACCAGGAATGGTTTTGCGTGCTTGTTGGAACAACTCGGCTGATTTGGTCATGGTTCTTTCCTAGGCCATATGATCGTTGGATTTCTGTCGCTACGTATTGTACGAGATACAGTGTAATGTGGCGAGATGGTTGATGCGGTATACATCTTAAACTTGGCGTATATTAAACAACATGTTTTCTAACCAAGACGAATACTTGAACGAATTAGTCAGGTATTAGATAATGCGCTTATATAAAAGAAGTTATGTGAGGTCGAAATGAGCGATACCAATTTGCCGTTGCAATTTTCTGAGACAGCGGCGAACAAGGTAAAAACGCTGATCCAGGAAGAGGAAAACCCAAACCTGAAGCTGCGTGTCTATATTACGGGTGGCGGCTGTAGTGGCTTCCAATACGGTTTCACCTTTGATGAAAAGGTCAATGACGGAGATATGGTCATTGAGAAGTGTGGCGTCACATTGGTGGTCGATCCAATGAGCCTACAGTATTTAATTGGCGGAGAAGTCGATTACACAGAAGGGTTAGAGGGCTCACGTTTTTTCATTAACAATCCAAATGCGACCACCACTTGTGGTTGTGGTGCATCATTCAGTGTATAAATGATAAGACACATCAAGAGGTGTTGAGCGCTACTATTTGTATCAATTAAATTCTCTTGTAACGGGCCGGATGGATCAGTGCCCGTTTTCTTTTTCTGCAGTAACCACGTCAGGATGAACTAGTATGGCTAATGCAGGCGTAAAAGCGTCTTATTTATCTCAGCGACCTTGGATAATTTCCTTGGTTCTTCTCATTATTCTCGTGTTTTGGGTCAGTAGTGGCTCCAGTAACGCGACGACGCCTTCTTCTGAACCAAATGAAGTGCAGAGCGCACCGCTCACCAAAGTCTCTGTTGAAACGTTTTACGCTGAACCTATTACGCGTTCTATTTCACTTTATGGCCGAACTGCGCCTGATAGAGATGCCACTATTTCAGCTGAAGCAGATGGTCGTGTTATCAAGGTGGATGTGAGAAAAGGTGCGACAGTGAAGCAAGGTGACTTGCTCGTTTTTATAGACAAAGGCGATCGTGCCGCCCAGCTCGCGCGATCTAAAGCTTTGTTGTCAGTTCGCCAAAAAGAATTCAATGCTGCAAAGTCTCTAAAGAAAAAAGGCTTGCAGGGTGAGGTGGCCTATTCATTGGCTGAAGCTAACCTTGTCGAAGCGAATGCTAATGTCGAAAATATCGAATTGGCGCTTTCACACACAGAGGTTCGTGCACCTTTTGATGGCATCGTTGATGACGTTATGGTTGAAGTGGGCGATTACCTCGGAGTCGGCGATCCGATGGCGACCTTGATTGACCTTGATCCCTTGATCGTGACGGCGGATGTCTCTGAGCAGCACATCAGTCAAATTGATTCCTCATTACCTGCTAGCATCAAGCTCGTTAATGGTGAGATGAAAGAAGGTCATTTACGCTATCAATCGAGTATCGCTTCTCCAACGACCAATACCTTCGCCATTGAACTCGAAATTTCTAACCCACGGCAATTGCTGCCTGCGGGTATCAGTGCCGAGGTTGATCTGGCGCTGGATCTTCAGCAAGCAGTCAAACTTAGCCCATCCGCATTGGCTCTTGATGAGCAAGGTAATCTCGGCGTTAAAACGTTGGTAGATGACAAAGTCGCATTCGTTGCTGCTCGTGTTGTAAAAGCGGAGCAAAACGGTGTGTGGTTATCGGGTTTGGGTGATCAAGTTGATGTGATCACCAAAGGACAAGGCTTCGTGCGTGATGGCGATACGGTTGATGCTGTGCATCAGTCGCAGACGCAATAAGGAGAGCCTTGCATGAGAACTCTGATTGACGCCTCCTTAGCGCGTACTCGTACGATGGTTACCCTGCTGCTTTTTCTACTGGTAGCCGGTATCTATACATACCAAACCATACCCAAAGAATCTGATCCTGACATCACTATCCCTGTCATTTATGTGTCTGTAAGCCATGAAGGCATTTCACCGTCAGATGCTGAACGGCTGCTGGTTCGCCCGATAGAACAAGAGTTGCGTTCTATTGAGGGGATTAAAGAGATGACTGCCATTGCTTCAGAAGGTCATGCTTCTGTCACATTGGAATTCAATGTAGGGGTCGATCTCGATCTCGCCATGGCCGATGTTCGTGAAGCGGTTGATTTGGTGAAACCGCGTTTGCCAGATGACAGCGACGAGCCGACGGTGAATGAAGTCACGTTCGCTAATCAGCAACCTGTATTGTCGGTTGCGCTTTATGGTGATGTTTCTGAACGTGCGATCGTCAAAATCGCCCGTGAATTACAAGAAAAGCTGGAAGGCTTCAAGCAAGTGCTTGAGGTCGATATCGCTGGTGATCGTGATGACATTGTCGAGATCATTATTGAACCTTTATTGCTTGAAAGCTATGACCTCGACCAAGCGGATATTTACGATCTGGTGAATCGAAGCAACCGTGTGGTTGCGGCAGGTTATGTTGATACAGGTTATGGTCGTTTCTCTGTCAAAGTCCCTTCTGTTTTTGAAACGGTACAAGATGTGCTTCAGCTGCCAATTAAGATTGACGGCTCCCAAGTGGTCACTGTGGGTGATGTGGCGACAGTACGTCGTAGCTTTAAAGATCCTGAAAGTTTTGCGCGCCTTGATGGTAAGCCCGCAGTCGTGCTGGACGTGAAAAAGCGTGCAGGCGAAAATATTATTGAGACCGTTGAACTCGTTAAAACCGTTCTCGAGCAAGCCCAATCTTCACCGCAATGGCCGGGTGCCTTGCAAGTGAAATATACGTGGGACGGATCTGAAGATGTTCGCTCGATGCTGACTGATCTGCAAAACAACATTTTGTCAGCGGTGTTGCTGGTTGTGGTGGTGATCATCGCCATACTCGGCTCTCGTACTGCTTTTCTGGTCGGCGTTTCGATCCCTGGTTCATTCCTTACGGGGTTAGTCGTTCTTGGCTTGAGTGGTCTTACGATCAATATCGTGGTGCTTTTTGCGCTGATTATGGCTGTTGGTCTGCTGGTGGATGGTGCCATTGTTGTCACCGAGTATGCCGATCGTCGCATGCGAGAAGGCATTAATAGAAAACAAGCCTATCGCGAAGCGGCACACCGCATGGCGTGGCCAATTATCGCATCAACGGCAACAACTTTAGCCGCATTTGCTCCCCTTATGTTTTGGCCGGGGATCACTGGCGAGTTCATGAAATATATGCCACTCACATTGATTGCCACGTTGTCGGCTTCGCTTGTTATGGCTTTGTTGTTTGTTCCTGTGTTAGGGAGTTTAGTTGGTAAACCTTTGCCATTGACCTCTCCTCAGCAAGACAGAATGCAGGCACTTGAAAATGGAGACTTTACGCAAGCTCGCGGGATCACGCGTGCATATATTTCAACCTTGTCGACCGCAATTCAACACCCGATAAAAATATTGTGTGCCGCCTTTGTGGTCGCATTTTTGGTCGGTTTTGCTTACAACAAGTCAGGATTAGGCACTGAATTTTTCCCAGATGTCGATCCCGCATTCTTCAATATTAAAGTCCGTTCCTATGGCGATTTATCTATTCATGAACAAGATGCGTTGATGAAAGAGGTCGAGCAACGTGTGTTAGGTATGGACGAAATTGCCAGTGTGTACACGCGCACTGGTGGAGAGGATGAGATTGGCATCATTCAGATGAAGCCCATCGAATGGCAGAACCGCCGTAAGGTAAAAGAAATCATTGAAGAGCTTCGAGTCAAAACTGAGGATCTTTCCGGTTTAGAACTTGAGTTCAAAAAACCCGATGCAGGGCCGCCAAGTGAACATGATCTCTCGATTGAAGTGATCTCGACCAACAGTGACAACATTGAGTCGGTTGCTAAACAGGTCCGTACCTTGTTGGCGCAAAATGTTGCTTTCACAAACTTTAGTGACACGCTCACAAAGCCGGGTATCGACTGGTCAATCGATATTAATCGCACTGATGCTGCGCGTTTTGGTGCCGATGCAACGATGGTCGGCAATACGGTTCAGTTTGTGACAAATGGCCTGAAAATTGGCGATTACCTGCCGGATGACTCCAGTGAAGAAGTGGATATTCTTGTTCGTTATCCAGAAGATAAGCGAGACATAGGTCGTTTTGATGAGTTGAGAGTGAAAACAGCGTATGGCTTAGTGCCGCTGACTAATTTTGCCAAAATTACTCCCGAGCAAAAGCAGGGCAATATCGATCGTGTTGATGGTAAGCGAGTGATCAAGGTGATGGCTGACATGGCGGAAGGTTACAACCTAAGCTTGGAACTGCCTGGTCTGAATGAGCAAATTAATGCCATGGTATTGCCGGATGGTGTGAGTATTTCACTGCGCGGCCAAAATGAAGAGCAGAATGAAAGTCAGGCCTTTTTGATGATGGCATTTCTGGCGGCTCTTGGCGCAATGGCCATTATCCTCATCACGCAATTCAACAGTTTCTATCAAGCCTTTTTGATCTTAAGTGCGGTGTTGTTCTCGACGGTCGGTGTTTTCCTCGGGTTGCTCATCTTTCAGCGACCTTTCGGCATTATCATGTCGGGAGTGGGCGTGATCACTTTGGCGGGTATTGTCGTGAACAACAATATTGTATTGATTGATACCTACAATGTTCTTCGCCGCAAAGGATTGGCGAAAATCGACGCTATCTTGCAAACTGGTGCTCAACGTCTTCGCCCTGTCTTATTGACCACAGTGACGACCATTTTAGGGCTGATGCCTATGGTGTTGGAAATGAACGTTGATTTGGTTAATCGCGGTGTTGAATTTGGTGCGCCAAGCACGCAGTGGTGGTCCCAACTGGCAACGGCTGTTGCAGGTGGCCTTGCTTTCTCAACCGTGCTGACATTGGTTCTAACACCTTGCTTACTCATGCTGGCACGAGAGCCTAAAGCCTCACCGGAGGTGTTTAGTTTTGATGCTTATACCTCTGATGTCGAGAAAATGGAGGACAAGTCCTCCCTCCCAAAGTCACAACATGATGTCGAACCTCAACACTAAGGTTTGAAACCGTAGGACAAAAAAAGCAGCGCAATGGCGCTGCTTTTTTGTCACTCTATTTTTTGTTGATAAAAACTAAGAAGAGCTACGTTCTAATGTGCCAATAGAGGCCAGCAGTTGGCTGAATTTATTTAGCTGTGCCAATCGGTCTTGCGCCAGAGAAATAAATGCCGTCTTTTGTTTTCCAGATAATGACTGCGCCTGCGGCAGTTTGACGGTGCGCGGGTTTTTATGTGCGCCATTAACCAAAAATTCGTAGTGCAAATGGGGGCCAGTTACGCGTCCTGTGCCGCCTAACGTGCCGATGGTTTGTCCCTGCTTTACTCGCTGTCCCGTTTTCACCGAACGTTTGGTAAGGTGGAGATACTTGGTGATATAGGTGGAAGTGTGGCGAATGAATACATAATGACCGTTAAACTTGTTATATGCTGATTTCATCACCACGCCATCACCAGCAGCCCAGATCGGTGTTCCTACCGGCGCAACATAATCTGTACCTCGGTGAGATCTCACTTTCCCTGTTACGGGGTGAAGTCGACGGGGATTGAAGTTGGAACTGACATAGCGAAAGTTCACCGGTGAGCGAAGGAAGGCTTTGCGCATCGCTCGGCCTTTCTCGTCATAGTATTTACCTGACTTTGAGCGAATCGCCGTGAAGGTTTCACCCTGATTGGTGAAGGTGGCGGCCAAAATATCCCCACGCCCAATCATTTCACCTTCCACCAATTGCTCTTCGTAAAGAACCGAGAAATGATCCCCTTGGCGAATATCTAGCGCAAAGTCGATATCCCAGCCGAAAAGACCGGCAAGCTCCATAATTTGATTAGCACTTAAACCGCCACTGATCCCTGCATTCCAGAAACTAGAGGTAATGGTGGCTGACGCATAATTAATCTGAGTATCAATGTTTTTTTCTTCAACCGTGGAGGCAAAGTCATTGCCAATGCGGTTAACAATCAATGTTTCATTGGCATTCTTAGGCTGGACTAACTGAGTAAACAAACCATTCTCATCAAAGCCTAAGTGGATTTCATCGCCAACTTTCAGTGAGGCTAGGGACTTAGTACCCTTGTCACTGCTGATGAGTCGATAAAGCGTGGTTGGACTGATACCCACACGATCAAAAATGACCGCGAGGCTGTCACCTGCCTGCACTTTAAATTTGTGCCATTCAAGTGGTGTAAATGACAGGTTAGGTTGTGTGTCACCTTCAGGTGGCAACAAAGACGAAGTTTCAAGTGGGATCGGATAGAGTTTTCCGACTTCAAATTTGGCGTCAGGATGTTGAGCTGGCGATTCAGTAGGAATAGCAATGAGCAGTACAACACATGCACTGAGAGCCATGATCAACATTTGGTGAAGCCGAGGTAGCGCAGCAATTTTATTAACAGGCATTAAGAAACAATCATTAAGGAAGATGAATTTAATCGAATGCACATCGTTATTGCCAACTTCCTTGTGGAATCAAAGCGGGCGGTGAATTCGTTTTAGCTTGCTTTAAGTTTAACTGGTTTCAAAAACCTTCGCTATTCAAGTAGTATGTCGGCTTACGAAAAAATGCCGATTCTGTGGGAGCGATAAAATATGGCGAGCATTGAAGCCGCGCTAGCCGAAATTAAGCGTGGTGTTGAGGAATTAATTCCTGAAGGGGAGTTAATTGCAAAATTGAAAGAGAACCGTCCTCTTCGTATTAAGTTGGGTGCGGATCCGACGGCACCTGATATTCACTTAGGTCACACTGTGATCATGAATAAACTGCGTGCCTTTCAAGAGCTGGGCCATGAAGTTATCTTCCTGATCGGTGATTATACCGCGATGGTTGGTGATCCAAGTGGCAAGAACGCAACGCGTCCGCCGCTGACTCGTGAGCAAGTGCTGAGCAACGCAGAAACGTATAAAGAGCAGATTTTCAAAATTTTGGATCCTGCTAAGACGCGCATCGAATTTAACTCAAGCTGGCTGAGCAAGCTTGGCACAGACGGTATGATCCGTCTGGCAGCTAGTTCAACGGTTGCACGTATGCTAGAGCGTGATGACTTTAAAAAACGTTACAGCAACAACCAGCCAATCGCGATCCATGAGTTCATTTACCCGCTTCTGCAGGGTTATGACTCTGTAGCGCTTGAAGCGGATGTTGAATTGGGTGGTACGGATCAGAAGTTCAACTTACTGATGGGCCGTGAGCTACAAAAGCAAAATGGTCAATCGCAGCAAGTTGTGATCACCATGCCGTTGCTGGTGGGTCTGGACGGCGTGAAGAAGATGTCCAAATCTGCGCACAACTATATCGGTATCAGCGATGTGCCTAACGAGATGTTCGGTAAAATCATGTCGATCTCTGACGATTTGATGTGGAGCTACTTCGAATTGTTGTCTTTCCGTCCATTGGAAGAAATTGCACAATTTAAAGCGGACATCGAAGGCGGCAAGAATCCACGTGATGTGAAGATCTTACTGGCAAAAGAAATCATTGCGCGCTTCCACTCTGAAGCCGATGCAGAAGCAGCAGAAGCTGAATTCATCAATCGTTTCCAAAAAGGTGCGATGCCAGAAGAAATGGCTGAATTCTCTTTCGAGCAAGGCGTAGCGATTGCAAACCTTCTGAAAGACGCTGACCTAGTGGGTTCGACGTCTGATGCAATGCGTATGATCCGCCAAGGTGCGGTGAAAATTGACGGTGAAAAAGTTGAGGATACCAAACTGGTTCCTGCTGCTGGCACCTCAGTTTACCAAGTAGGTAAACGCAAATTTGCCCGCATCACCTTGGCTTAAGTTGTCATTGATAATACTGAGAAGGCGCCTGATGGCGCCTTTTTTCTATCTAAGGGATAGGTATCCGCAGGGGTATCCTCTATGGGAGAAGCTCCGCCACTCTCTCTCCTAATCTCATGGCCGTTTTTACGTCCACCGGGTGCAATGCATTGTTATCCTCAGACAAAGAAATCGCTCCAATAGATGCGTTTAAGCGATTGAAGTTGCAAGTGGTTGAGCCATCAGGGGCATCCATTCCTACCCAAAGCATGCTGTGCTGAGTGGCGAGAATATTAAAGTACTCCACGGTGCTCTGGACCTCACCACACGGGCTACCACCAATAGTGAAACCAGCGGCTAATTTGTTGTGCCATCCTTGTTTAGACCATGTTTCACTGCTGGCATCAGCAAATGCTTTAAATTGAGCTGCCGGACCGCCCATGTAGGTCGGTGAACCAAAAATAATCGCATCCATGTTGAGCAATGAAGCAAACAGTTCTGCGTCTCTAAATCGGCCCTCTTGAATGTCCTTCCCTTGTATACGGTAAGCGAGAATGCGTGCGCCTTTGTTCTCAGCGCCACTTGCAATGGCTTGCGCCATCATGTCGGTAGTACCTGTTTGTGAAAAATAGACGATAGCGATATTTTTCATTATTTGGCCTCCAGTCTGTATTTGATCGCATACAAAGCTTCAGGGAGCTTGAAGCGATCATAAAGACGAGCACAGCTGTAAGTGAGTTTGATGGTGTGGTCGTTGTCCGTTTCCAGCGCCTGTTTGAACCAATGTGGCCAGTTGGCAATAACCTCTGAATGCAGAACTTGATAGGGCTTTCGATAGGCTGCGGTGCAAGCTGCTGCGACATAGGCTTGCCAGAAATAATGCAGAGCAAGATCTTGATTTTCGACGAAAGGAAAAAGAGAAACGAGCGCTTGGAAACCTGTGACGCCGTGTAGCAAGGTAAAATCATTGCTTGCGGAAAATTGGGATAACACGATGCGCGCGACCTCCTCTAATGACAATGAATTAGGCTGGCTAGCAATGATCTGATAGGTTGGCAAAGTGATCAGTTCTTCGACATGATCGATGATGATCCCTTCTTTATAGGTTTGATCATGAAACAGCGAAAGTGCATGGTTTAAGTCTGCTTCTGCAGTAAGGCCCTGTCGGAAAGAAAGATCGACTAGAGGCGTGTATCCTGATGACCAGTAAGCGAGGGCATGACTGATTTCGTCAATATCATCTAACTCGACGGCGTATGCTAAACGGATCACGCCATGAAACGCGCCAGCAGAGATCCCAGGTAGCAGAAAAGGTATTGTCTTCTTGAGGGTTTCCTCTGTCCCGATTTCACGCTGCATGAGGTGGTAATATTCCACGAAATTGGCGTTGTGCTCCTTGTTACCCAAGGTTGGAGAGCTAACCCCTTGAGCATCTCCTAGTGGATCTAAATGATCAGAGGCGCGCTGATATTCTGCGTTAAGTTGGTCGGTGGAAGCACCAAGCCTTTGCATTGCCAAGATGGCCATCGGCAGGTGGTTAGACAGGCGAGGTCCAAAGGTGGGCGCAAACCGATGGCTTTTCTTTATCAGTTTAAGCCCTGTTGATGTGAGAGGTTGATACATAACGGCAGTCCTTTGCTTTTTCGTTATAACACGTAGTCGTTTCGGCTATCCATTGCATCAGTTAGATATTCAATGAACTCCCATTCAATGCCATCAGTATCGAAGAAATACGCGCGCTTTCGACTGGGATGACTTTTTTCAAACGACACCTCTTCAAAGCCTGCCGCCTTTAGCTTTTCCGCGACGAGCGTGACATCGTCGACGACGAATCCAATGTGATTAACGCCAAGCTGACGGTAAGGTACTCGATCTACAGGCTTATCAATGACGACCTCTTGTAGCGCGATGTAAGAGGTGTCAGTACCTAGGTGACACCAACCATAATGTTCATCTCTGCCCTCTCCTCGCACTTTGAAATCAGGCATGGCGGTTCGTAAAAAAGCGATGGTGTTGGTGAGGTTATTGACGGTGATGTTGGCATGTTCGACATAGCTATTCATGATCGGTTCCTGCTTTATATTAAGTAAGCTTATTTGTTTACATAATAGTCGTCATTGTAATTAAGTAAAGTAAATGGCTTACTTAACTGCGAGGAGTATAAAAAAAACGCACGTTGGAAGACGTGCGTTTTTTCATTGAACAGAACGTATAGGGTTACTTGCCGATGGCAAACGTTGGCAGAGAAAGGTGCCAGCGAATCGCGGCAAGTCGAATCGACAAGGTGGTGATCATGCCTGAGATCGAGGCGACTTCAACGTCAGCGTTAGCAGCCAGCGCAAGAGTGTGCACCACGCCTCCTGCAATACAGGCGGTTGCGTAAACTTCAGTACGTAACACCATGGGGACTTCTCTTGCTAAGACATCGCGAATAATGCCGCCACCGCAGCCAGTTATTACGCCCATAATGACGGCAACCAACGGTGAAGCGCCATAGCTCAGCGCCTTATCAACGCCAATCGCAACAAACACGGCAAGGCCGATGGCATCGGCAACGGGCAAGAAGTACCAAGGCAAGCGGCGAGGGTGTCGGATGATCAGCAGTGACAAAATGCAGGTCACGAGAATAACCCATAGATATTCAGGGGCATTGACCCAAAATACGGGTGTCGCGCCCAGCGCCATGTCTCGAATGGTGCCACCGCCAATCGCGGTAACCATCGCGAGCACAACCACGCCGAATGGGTCCATCCGAAGTTTGCCAGCCAGCAAAACGCCTGAAATCGCAAATATCGCGGTTCCAAATATGTCCAAGATATATAAAAGCATGGTACGCAGTTCCATTCCCAAAGTGAGGCACATCGCATCAAACGAAGGGCCTTATATTCATCGCCATAGGCCAGTAAATCGCGCGCGATTGTACGTGAAAACCCTTATCGAGCAATCCGATGTTTACGCGGCTCGTGAACCAGAATTTGAATTAGTGATCAAGATCGCTTCTTACCTGATCAAAGGCGGTACAGATTTGTTTTACGGCCTTGAGTGCGCGTGGGGTTGGGCGATTCAACCAATCACCACTTATCGCAAAGATGTTGTTATTTTTGACCGCGGGAATGAAATCAGCCCACTTGTCCCAGCCCCCCAATGGCATTGCCTTGGCTGAGGGGTAAAAAATGGCTTTAGGCTTTCTGACAATCACCTGTTCCATGCTCACTTGTGGATAGGGCGCAGCGCTGTTGGTGAAAATATTTTCGCCGCCACACAATGAAAACAGTGGTTGAGGCCAATGATCACCGTTGTTTGTCATCAATGGGGAGTCACTCAGCTGATAAAAGTACGGGATGCGAGGTTTACCTTTTTGCGCGGCTTCTATGGCGACTAATTCATTGCGAACCTCGTCAGCGCGAGCCTTTGCGTGGCTTGGGTTGGTTGACCACTCACCGAGTTTTTCGATGTTATCTGCTGCATCATAAAGTGAGTGTGGGTTGGAATAGAACACCTCGATGCCTAAGCGCTCAAGCTTTGCCAATTCACGATCTGGATTGCCGCCTTTCCATGCCAATACTAAATCAGGTTTTAGCGTGACCACACGTTCTATGTTAATACCTCGAAAGTTGGCGACTTGTTCCAACGCTAGCGCTTGTGGCGGGTAGTCGCTGTGTGCACTGACCGCAATAAGATTTTTTCCTAGGCCAGCTTCAAAGGCTAACTCTGTCGTGTGCGGTGACAAACTAATAACGCGAAGGGGAGCTGCTAGCACTATGGTGGGCAAGCACAACAAAAAGACGAAATAGCGAAACATCATAATAATCCGTGTGCGAACCACATAAGGAAGCTTTGAGTCAGGATCCACAGCAGGGCTTTTTGCCGTAACTGTTGATTGAGTAGGGCCAAATGCAAAGGTGAAGGCGCGATTTCGCCGCCAATACGCGGGCGCGAGATTTTTTCATCATCGTATATGGCAGGGCCACCGAGTGCGAGTTGAAACTTGGCACCTGATGCGGCCAGTATCCAGCCTGCGCCATTTGCGGACCAACTTCTTCCTTGCTCCCTAATGGCGGTAACTGAAGGCTCAAAGCGATGACCCATTGCGATGAGCAGGGCAAATAGCCTTGCTGGTACAGCATCGACAACACTGAGAAAGACGGACGTTGCGAGACCAAATTGCGCATAGTCGCCACGCCGTGTTGGCCAGCAGCGGGCAAGTTGAACAATTAAGGTATATAGAAACGCAGCAATACCCCCACCGATGGCGTACCAAAAGAGGATGCCAATCAAACCGCGAGAATAACCCATCAGCAAAGTCTCACATCCAGCTTTGGCAATGCCGACAGGAGACAGGGATTGCGTGTCACGATTGATTGATTTTGCCAGCAAGGTTCGCGCGCTGGGTTTATCTTGGCGAAGTAAGGTCGCCTCAAGTTCAAGCACGGTATCTGTCAGGGGTTTCCAACTGAGAGAGAGCCACAGCAAAAGCAAATCAAACAGCCAAGGTACCCAGACGATTTGTTGTAAGGCAATAAGCAGTGTGGCGAGTGTTAGCCACATGATGGCAAGCGATAGGCCACCGGCTAAACGTTGCTGAGAAGGGGGATCGTCGGCGTGGTTTACCTTTTCGGCAATGGCTGTTGCTACCTGTCGCCACAAAGAAAGGGGATTAAACTCCCTTGGGATGGGGAAAAACCAATGCAATAGCAATGCTCCCCACATCGCAAGCAACGTGGAATATCCCAGTAGTGCCTCAAGCGGGGTAGGGAGCTCGGTCATTATGCTTTCAGCAAGTCGACCATTTTTTCAACCATGGCGCTTGAGCTTTTCGCTGCCAGTGGCAGGAATTCGTCAAACGTCATTGGTGATTCTTTGTCTGCGACATCAGAGATGGCGCGAACCACGACAAACGGGACGTTGAACTGGTGGCAAGCTTGCGCGATGGCGGCTGCTTCCATTTCTACCGCAATGACATTCGGGAAATGTTCACGGATGTAGTTTTGGCGCTCTGCGGTGCAAACAAAGGCATCACCAGTACAGATCAGGCCACGAACCGCATGGGGCGCTGGCTCCATTGCTGCCAGTGCTTGTTCTGCTATATCCATCAATGCTGCATCAGAGGTAAACGTGGCAGGCTGGCCAGCCATTTGACCCATGGTGTAACCAAACGCAGTCACGTCAGCATCGTGGTAAGCCACGTCGGTAGAAATCACAACATCGCCCAAATTCAACGACGGATCAAAACCGCCCGCTGAACCCGTATTGATAACCAGCGTCGCTTTGAAATGATCAAGCAGCACAGAGGTACCAACGGCGGCGGCGACTTTGCCGATACCTGATTGCAATAGCACGACATCAACACCGTTCATGTCACCCGTGTAAAATTTGCAGCCCGCAATTTCTTGTAGTTGGCCGTTGTTGATTTGGTTTTTCAGCAGGGTCACTTCCTGCTCCATGGCACCGATAATACCAATTTTCATGTTCATTCTCGTTCGGTTTTTGGGAATGACCTGAGTGTAACATGGCGGTAAATTCGGACGAAAAAAAAGTGCTCTTACGAGCACTTTTTAGTGATGATTCAAACTCGCTGAAAGTTAGACTTCGAGGAAGTCCATAATCCCGTCTGCAGCTTTTCGTCCTTCATCGATGGCGGTCACTACAAGATCTGAGCCTCTTACTGCATCACCACCGGCAAAAATCTTGCTGTTGGTGGTTTGGTAAGGGAATGCGCTTTGTGATGGCGCTTGGATGCGCCCCCATGGGTCAAGGTCGACGTTGAACGGTTCAAGCCACGCCATTTGGTGAGGCTGGAAGCCAAATGCCATGATGACGGCATCGGCAGGCAGCACGTGTTCGCTACCTTCAACCGGTTCAGGACGACGGCGACCCGCCGCATCAGGTTCGCCGAGTTGAGTTTTCACCACGTTGACGCCGTTAACCTTACCGTTGCTGTCCAACTCAAGGCCCAGAGGTTGTAGGTTGAACATGAAGTTTACGCCTTCTTCTTTGGCATTCTTCACTTCTCGACGTGAACCTGGCATGTTTTCCTCATCGCGGCGATAAGCACACACCACGCTTTTAGCCCCGTGTCGAACAGACGTGCGCACACAGTCCATGGCAGTATCACCGCCACCCAGTACGACAACTTGTTTCCCTGCCATGTCGATAAACTCAGGCGCATCGCCTTCAAGTTCCATCACTCGGTAGGTATTGGCAATCAGAAACGGCAGTGCGTCGTAGACACCTGGCGCATCTTCATTGGCAAGGCCTGCACGCATAGATTTGTACGTGCCGACGCCAAGGAAGACGGCATCGTAATCTTTCAGCAGTGTGTCCATGCTCACGTCTGAACCCACTTCGGTATTGAGCTGAAATTCGACGCCCATGTCGGAGAAGATGCGCTGACGATTTCGCATGATGTCTTTTTCTAGTTTGAATGACGGAATACCGAACGTCAGCAAGCCCCCGATTTCTGGGTAGCGATCAAACACAACAGGCTTCACGCCATTTCTTACCAGCACATCTGCGCAGGCAAGACCCGCAGGGCCGGCACCAATGATGGCGACTTTCTTGTCTGTCCATTCCACGCCAGACATGTCCGGTTTCCAGCCCATTTCGAAGGCTTTGTCCGTAATGTATTTTTCGACGTTTCCGATGGTGACGGCACCAAAGTCATTATTCAGGGTACAAGATCCTTCACACAAGCGATCTTGTGGGCAAACTCGCCCACACACCTCAGGCAAACTGTTGGTTTGGTGCGACAGTTCAACCGCTTCAATGATACGGCCTTCATTCGCCAGTTTTAGCCATTGAGGAATGTAGTTGTGAACAGGGCATTTCCATTCGCAATACGGGTTACCACAATCTAAGCAGCGGTCAGATTGCGCGGATGCTTGCTTGCCTGTAAAGGGCTCATAAATTTCGACAAACTGTGTTTTACGCGCTTTGATTGGTTTTTTGCGCGGGTCCATACGCTGAACATCAATAAATTGGTATACGTTCTGGCTCATAAAATCCTCCGTTATTGGGCCTGAACGCGCAGCTCAGCTGCACTTCGGCTTTGGTGACCGAGCAGGGAACGAACGTCTGCCGCTTTAGATTTCACCAGATAAAATTTACTGATCCATTGTTCAAAATCCGCAAGAATTTCCTGAGCACGAGACGAGCCAGTGAGTTCCAGATGTTGATCAATCAGACCACGGAGGTGTTCTTGATGAATGGTTAATTTATCGAGAGACAAGGCCTCAACCAATTCAGGGTTAACGCGACCTGCGAAATCGCCAGTTTCATCTAGCACATACGCAAAGCCGCCCGTCATGCCTGCACCGAAGTTCACGCCAGTGTGGCCGAGAATCGCGACGATACCGCCAGTCATGTATTCACACGCATTGTCGCCAGCACCTTCCACGACGGCGAGCGTCCCAGAATTACGCACCGCAAAACGTTCACCTGCGGTTCCCGCGGCAAACAATTTTCCGCCAGTGGCACCGTACAAACAGGTGTTACCAATGATGGTGGATAGATGCGATTTAAACGCGGATCCAATCGGCGGCTTAATGACGATCTTGCCGCCAGCCATGCCTTTACCCACGTAATCGTTCGCATCCCCGGTGAGTGTGATGTTCACACCGCCAGCGTTCCATACGCCAAGTGATTGTCCTGCGGTACCTTGCAGTTGAATGTTCAGTGGTGTTGCTGCCATGCCTTGGTTGCCATAGCGTTTGGCGATGGCTCCTGACAAAGTGGCACCCACTGAACGGTCCGTGTTTTTGACGTTCAGGTACGCGCTAGCAGGTCGGCGTCGTTCGATTGAATCCGCAAAGGTTTCAACCAATGTTTTGTTGAGGATGGCTTTATCAAACGGTGGGTTTGGTTCGCTCCAGTACACCGTTTTGCCTTTTACTGGCGTTGGGCTTTCCAGAATATGGCTCAAATCAAGCTTGAGCTGCTTGGCTGTAAAGCCTTCGACCACCTCAAGAAGATCGGTGCGACCGATAAGGTCAGTGAGTTTTTCAACCCCAAGCAGCGCCATCAATTCACGGACTTCTTCGCCAAGACCTTTGAAGAAGTTCATGACTTGTTCTGGCAGCCCTTTGAAGTATTCGCGGCGCAGGGTGTCATCTTGCGTCGCAACCCCCGTCGCGCAATTATTAAGGTGACAAATACGAAGGTATTTACACCCTAAGGCGACCATAGGCGCAGTACCAAAACCAAAGCTTTCTGCACCCAAAATGGTGCCTTTGATAATGTCTAATCCCGTTTTTAAACCGCCATCCACTTGCAAGCGTATTTTATGGCGAAGGCCATTCGCCACCAAGGCTTGTTGCGTTTCAGCAAGGCCGAGCTCCCAAGGACTACCCGCGTATTTTACCGATGTCAGTGGGCTTGCCCCTGTGCCACCGTCATAGCCGGAGATGGTGATCAAATCAGCGTAAGCTTTTGCGACACCCACTGCTATCGTGCCGACGCCGGGTTCGGAAACCAGTTTCACCGAAACCAATGCACTCGGGTTGACTTGCTTTAGATCGAAGATGAGCTGAGCCAAATCTTCGATTGAGTAAATGTCATGGTGTGGCGGTGGAGAAATCAGCGTCACGCCTTGCACCGAGTGGCGCAATTGCGCAATTTCTGCGGTGACTTTGTGTCCGGGGAGTTGTCCTCCTTCACCTGGCTTTGCGCCTTGCGCTACTTTGATTTGAAGCACATCGGCATTTGTTAGGTAATGCGGTGTGACGCCAAAGCGGCCGGATGCAATTTGCTTGATCCGCGAATTACGCTCCGTGTTAAAGCGTCGAGGATCTTCACCACCTTCGCCAGAGTTTGAATTGCCGCCAAGGCGGTTCATGGCAATGGCAAGCGCTTCGTGTGCTTCAGGGCTTAGTGCGCCAATAGACATGGCTGCTGAGTCAAAGCGTTTAAACAGTTCGTTCGCTGGCTCTACGTCGTCAAGTGCTGTCGGCGTGTCAGCTGGTTTGATACGCATGAGATCGCGCAGTGATGACACAGGGCGATTATTGACGGTATCGGCATACGTTTTGTAATCGATGCTGTCGCCAGATTTAACCGCAGCTTGCAGGTTATTGACCACGTCTGGGTTGTAAGCATGGTATTCGCCGCCATGCATGTATTTCAGCAATCCACCATTATCAATGGGCTTGCGCTTTAGCCATGCTTGGCGCGATAAATTGACTAAGTCTTGCTGGAAATCATCAAAGTCAGCGCCCTGAATTCGGCTCGCAACACCTTTGAAACACAGATTAACGATGTTGTCATTTAGACCAACGGCTTCGAAAAGCTGCGAGCAACGGTAGGAGGCGATGGTGGAAATGCCCATCTTCGACATGATTTTGAACAGGCCTTTTTGAATACCATTTCTGAAATTCAACAGGGCATCTGCCATGGTTTTGTCGATGATCTTATTTTCGATCATTTTACCAATCGATTCGTAAGCCAAGTACGGATAAACCGCCGTTGCGCCAAATCCGAGCAATACCGCGAATTGGTGAGGGTCACGCGCCGATGCCGTTTCTATCACGATGTTGGCATCGCAACGCAGGTTTGCATTGACCAAACGTTGTTGCGCCGCGCCGACCGCCATTGCGGCTGGAATAGGCAGTTTGTTTTTTGCGATGCCTCGGTCAGAGAGCACGACTAATACAGTACCGTCTTGTACGACACGTTCAACCTGATCGCACATCGCTACAATGGCTTGTTGGAGGTCTTTTTCTTCAGGATCGAAGTTAATGTCGATGATGCTGTTGCGGTAGTATTCATCGTCCAATTCAAGTAGCTGCACCATGTCAGAATAGAGCAGCA
This sequence comes from Enterovibrio norvegicus FF-33, assembly GCF_000286835.2. Classification (GTDB taxonomy): domain Bacteria; phylum Pseudomonadota; class Gammaproteobacteria; order Enterobacterales; family Vibrionaceae; genus Enterovibrio; species Enterovibrio norvegicus_A. Next base: position 40,671 of record NZ_AJYD02000013.1, read on the forward strand.
CAGGGCTCTTAAACGCAACGCGATGTGCGTGGCCATCTGTCTCTGAGAACACATTCTTCTCACGGCCAATCGAGGTCGCGAGTGACATAACATGATTTTCACGCAGTGGGTCGATTGGCGGGTTGGTTACTTGGGCGAATTTTTGACGGAAGTAGTCTGCCACATTTCGCGATTTTGAAGACAACACAGCCATTGGTGTGTCATCGCCCATTGATCCTGTGGCTTCTTGGCCTATGTCACCTAGAACGCGCAATACTTGATCGAGTTCTTCGCCTGAAACGCCAAAGAGTTTTTGGTAGATATGTAATTCGTCGTCTTCCATGGCGCGTTGACCTGCTCTGTCAGCGGGATCCATGTCTTCAAATGGGGTTAAACGGCGAACGTTTTTATCTAGCCAAGCCTTGTAAGGATGGCGACTTTTGAGATCGTTATCGATGTCAGCGGAGTGCCAAACTTCACCTTCAAAAGTGTCGATAACAAGCAGCTCTCCAGGGCCAACACGGCCTTTTTCGGCCACTTCATCAGGCGCATAATCCCAAATTCCGACTTCTGATGCCAGGGTGATCAATTTATCTTTGGTCACCACATAGCGCGCCGGTCGAAGGCCATTTCTATCAAGGTTACAGGCGGCATAGCGCCCATCTGACATCACGATACCCGCTGGGCCATCCCACGGCTCCATGTGCATGGAGTTGAAATCATAAAAGGCACGCAGATCTTCTGGCATGTCGGGGTGGTTTTGCCAAGCAGGCGGCACGAGCATGCGCATCGCTCGGAACAGATCCATGCCGCCAGCAAGGAAGACTTCAAGCATGTTATCGAGGCTTGAGCTGTCAGACCCTGTTTCGTTTACAAAGGGTGCCGCTTCAGAAAGGTCGGGTAAAAGTGGCGACTTAAATTTGTAGGCACGTGCTCGAGCCCACTGTCTGTTGCCTTCAATGGTGTTGATCTCACCATTGTGCGCCAAATAGCGAAAGGGTTGAGCCAATGGCCATCGAGGCGTCGTGTTTGTTGAGAAACGCTGGTGGAACAAGCAGATAGAAGACTCTAAACGGAGATCCGCAAGATCAAGGTAGAACCTTGGTAGATCGGCTGGCATGCACAGGCCTTTGTAGACGATCGTACGGGTCGAAAGGCTTGTGATATAAAAATCATTGTCGTCTTGTATCGCTTTTTCAGCGCGGCGGCGGGCAATATACAAGCGACGTTCTAAATCGCGTGCGCGCCAGCCTGCAGGACCATTAATAAAGACTTGTTCTATGGTCGGCACTGAGGTGAGGGCAATTTCGCCCAGCACATCATGATTGGTCGGTACTTCACGCCAACCCACAATGGACAGGGTTTCTGCTTCAATTTCGCGGGCGAAAATCGCTTTTGCTCGTTGGGCTTTTTCCGGGTCTTTACTTAGAAATATCATCCCCACGCCATAGAGCTTACTGAGCGTCCAGTCGTTCTCTTCGGCAATGATGCGGAAAAAAGCATCGGGTTTTTGAAGCAATAATCCACAACCATCACCGGTTTTACCATCTGCATTGATGGCACCTCGGTGGGTCATTCGGTCTAGTGCGGATATGGCTGTGCGGACAAGTTTGTGGCTAGCTTCGCCCTCGGTATGGGCGATCAAACCAAAGCCACAGTTGTCTTTTTCCAGCATCGGATCATACAGCGACATTGCAATTCTCCCTTGCGACTGCTCCAAGCAGTGACTGCAGTTCTTAATGTCTTCCTGACATTGTTTATCGAATAACTGAGATGGATAGTAGTTGTTCCAACCCTGCACGTTATCGATTATTGATGATCAGGTCAAATTTCGTCACATGACATTAACTTCACCTATTAACAGGGATATATATCGAAAATGGCATTTGAAGTCAGTGTTTTATCGCGGTTTTTTTAAGTAAGTCGCAGAGATTGCTAGGAAGAAAGTCAATGGTTTTTGGTGTATTAGCAGTGAGTTTTATTTGCTGAAAGGCTGGATTAGTCTGAGGCTACTATCACTAAAAAATATCGGAAAGAAAAAAGCCAGCCGCAGGGGCTGGCAAAACTGGAAGATAACACTTACTTATAATTATGCAGAGAGCATCAAGGAGTCCGCTTTGGCTTCAAGATGCGTGTCTCCCATCAGATAAGTATCGACAGCACGGGCGCACTCTCGGCCTTCGTTGATACAACGTACTACCAGTGACTGACCGGTACGCATATCGCCTGCAGCAAAGACACCTTTTTGGCTAGTCTGGTAGCTGGTTGTCGCGACATTGCCACGATCATCGATAGCAACATCAAGCTGCGCCAGCACACCTTGTGGCTCTGGGTGCAAGAAACCCATAGCAAGGAATGCGTGGTCACAAGGGATGACGCGCTCTGACCCTGCTATTTCTTCAAAGCCTGGGCGTTCACCTGGCGCTGCATCTTTCCAAACAATGTCAGAGATGCGCAGGGCTTTTACATTGCCCGCGTCATCACCGATAAACTCTTTGGTCAAGATATTCCAATGACGGTCACAACCTTCTTCATGAGAAGTCGATGTGCGCATGATCATTGGATATTGCGGCCAAGGCATATTCGCCGGGCGTTTTTCAGGTGGGATCGGCATGATCTCAACCTGTGTAATGCTTTTTGCACCGTGGCGATTTGATGTCCCCACACAGTCAGAACCGGTATCACCACCGCCAATGACGACAATGTGCTTGTCTTTGGCGTGAATTTCTTCGGTTTTCAAATCCATTCCGTTTGCACGGCGGTTGTTTTGACCGAGAAATTCCATCGCGAAGTGAACACCTTTCAAATCGCGACCTGGAATAGGTAAATCGCGTGGCACGGTTGAGCCACCCGTTAGCAGTACAACATCGAAATCTTGACGAATTTGCTGTGCGTTAACAGTGACACCCACGTGCGCGTTAACCACAAATTCAACACCCGCTTCGGCCATTAGATTGATCTTGCGATCAATAATATCCATGCCCAGTTTGAAATCAGGGATACCGAAACGAAGTAGACCACCGACTTTTTCATCGCGCTCAAACACAGTCACGTTGTGACCTGCACTGTTTAGCTGTTCTGCAGCAGACAGACCGGCAGGGCCTGAACCGATGATGGCGACTTTCTTGCCTGTGCGAGATGTTGGGATCTTCGGCTTGGCATAGCCGTCACGGTAGGCCGTTTCAACAATGGTCTTTTCAATGTTACAGATAGTAATCGGATCTTGGTTAATGCCCAACACACACGAGGTTTCACAAGGCGCGGGACATACCCGACCAGTGAACTCTGGGAAGTTATTGGTTGAGCTCAAGATGTTCCACGCTTCTTCCCAGCTGTCACGATATACCGCGTCATTAAACTCAGGAATGATGTTACCGATTGGGCAGCCGTTATGACAAAACGGGACACCACAATCCATACAGCGTGACGATTGCTCGTTAATTTTTTTGCCAAACTCTTCGTTCAGGACAAATTCCTTGTTGTCTTGAATACGAACAGCCGGATCTTTCTTGGCCGGTAATTCACGGCCAAATTCCATAAAACCTGTTGGCTTACCCATTTACAGCCTCCACTTCTTCCTTGTTTTCGGCTTCCGCTTTACGTTGTTCCAGTACCGCTTTGTAATCACGCGGCATGACTTTAACAACGCGCTTGAGGTTCTCTTCAACGTTAGACATGAAGGTCTCTGCGACTGAACTGCCTGTGAATGCTTGGTGTTTACCAATCAGTTCTTTCAGCAACTCAATGTCTTCAGCGTCAAGCGGATCCAAATCAACCAGCTCAGGATTGAGTTTGGACTCAAAGTTCTCAAACTGATCCCAGATATAAGCAACACCGCCACTCATGCCTGCGGCGAAGTTACGACCCGTTTGGCCTAGAACGACAGCCACACCACCGGTCATGTATTCACAGCCGTGGTCACCGATACCTTCGACAACGACTTTTGCACCGGAGTTACGTACGCAGAAACGTTCGCCCGCTACACCGCGAATGAATGACTCACCAGAGGTTGCACCGTAGAAACAGACGTTACCCACGATGATATTGTCTTCTGCGATGATGTCACTTTTCGCGTCTGGGTACAGCACCAAGGTGCCGCCAGATAAGCCTTTACCCCAGTAGTCGTTCGCATCACCTTCCACTTCGAACGACACACCTTTAGCAAGGAATGCCCCGAAGCTTTGACCCGCCGAACCTTTGAACTTCACGTTCATTTGTTGTGGCAAGCCTTGGTCTTTGTAGATCTTCGAAATTTCGTTCGACAGCATGGTGCCGGCACTACGGTCTGTGTTGACGATAGCAAATTCTGTATCAACCTTACGGCCTTCATAAAGCGCGCTAGATGCGGCTTCAATCAGACGGCGGTCTAGAACGGCTTCCAAGCTGTGGTTTTGTTCGCGTTGGCAATACATGCCGTCGCCTTCACGTGGCTCTTCTTTGTGAAGAACAACATTGAGGTCGAGGTTTTTGTATTTCCAGTGGCCCACATCGCTGCGCACTTTCAGGTGCTGAGATTGACCGACCATTTCGTTGATAGTGCGGTAGCCAAGCTCTGCCATCACTTCACGCAAGCCTTCGGCCATGTAAGTGAAGAAGGTAACGATATCTTCTACGCGGCCGTCAAAGCGCTCACGCAGGGTTTTGTCTTGGGTTGCGATACCAACAGGACAGGTGTTGAGGTGACACTTACGCATCATGATACAACCTTCAACAACCAGCGCTGCTGTCGCGACGCCCCATTCTTCAGCACCCAGCAAGGTTGCGACGGCAAGGTCACGAGGTGTTTTCATCTGGCCATCTGATTGCACGACGATACGGTTACGAAGACCATTCTTGAGCAGCGTTTGGTGCGTTTCCGCTAGACCCAGTTCCCAAGGCAGACCTGCGTGTTTGATCGACGACAGTGGCGATGCACCTGTACCGCCATCAAAACCTGCAATCAGTACGACATCGGCTTTTGCTTTCGCAACGCCTGATGCAATCGTACCGACACCGGCTTCTGATACTAACTTGACGTTAATACGTGCTTCGCGGTTGGCATTTTTCAGGTCGTAGATCAGCTGCGCCAAATCTTCGATGGAGTAAATGTCATGGTGTGGTGGTGGCGAAATCAGACCAACCCCTGGGGTTGAGTGACGCGTACGACCAATCCAATCATCAACTTTATGACCCGGTAGCTGACCACCTTCGCCAGGCTTCGCGCCTTGTGCCATTTTGATTTGGATTTCAGCGGCGTTGGTCAGATAGTAAGAGGTCACACCGAAGCGGCCAGAAGCAACCTGTTTGATTGCCGAGCGCTCCCAATCGCCGTTTTCTTTCTTATCGAAACGGATTGGGTCTTCACCACCTTCACCGGAGTTCGATTTCGCACCGATGCGGTTCATGGCGACAGCAAGGGTTGAGTGCGCTTCGTGAGAGATAGAACCAAAGCTCATAGCACCGGTTGCAAAGCGCTTCAAGATGGTTTCAATCGACTCGACTTCTTCCAGAGGAATGCTTCCTGCAGGGTTTTTCACAAAGTCGAACTGGCTGCGCAGTGTCGCTGCATCATCACCTTGGCTATCAACTGCGTGGCAATACTCTTTAAATTGCTTGAGGTCTTTGTTGCGTGTTGAATTTTGCAGTAAGTGGATCGTTTCAGGGTTAAACAGGTGTTTTTCACCACGCTGTTTCCACTGGTAAACACCACCTACATCTAGCATTTGAACTGGAATTTCACGTGTTGGGTAACCGACACGGTGACGAACCAACACTTCTTTGGCAATGTCGTCGATGCTCAAGCCTTGGATGCGTGAAACAGTACCAGTGAAGTACTTATCAACCACTGCTTTGCTGATGCCTAGTGCTTCAAAAATCTGAGCGCCATGGTAGGACTGCAGAGTAGAAATCCCCATCTTCGAGAAGATTTTCAGCAGGCCAGCATTGATAGATTTGCGGTAGTTCTCGAACAGCACATCTACATCAGCTTGAGGATCGAGCTTCTTGGTACGCTGCAAGTCGACCAAAGTTTCGTAGACCAGGTACGGGTTAACAGCATTTGCACCGTAGCCAACAAGTGTGGCGAAGTGATGGGTTTCACGCGCGTCACCGGTTTCAATAACGATGTCAGCTTTTGCACGCAAGCCTTTGCGGATCAGATGGTGGTGAACAGCACCAACAGCCAGCATCGCTGGGATGGCGGCGTGGTTTGAGTTCACGGCACGGTCAGTCAGCAAAATGATTGAGTAACCGTCGTTAACGGCATCTTCAGCGTATTGGCAAATACGCTTCAGCGCACGCTCAAGTTTGCCTGTTTCGCCGCTTGCACGGAAAACGATATCCAACGTTTTTGCTTGGAGGTGATCGTTATCAATGGCACGCAGTTTTTCTAGTTCTGCATTGCTCAGTACTGGGGTTTCCAGTTCAACTTTACGGCAGTGTTCTGGTGTTTCAATCAGCAGGTTCTGATCTTGACCTAAGTAGGTTTTAAGCGACATCACCATACGTTCGCGGATCGGGTCGATCGGCGGGTTGGTCACCTGCGCAAATAGCTGCTTGAAGTAGTTAGACAGATGCTGAGATTGGTGCGACAGAACCGCTAGCGGCCAGTCAGCGCCCATTGCACCTAACGGCTCTTTCCCGTCTTTGGCCATTGGCAGCAGAATTTCATTTACTTCTTCTGATGTCACGCCGAAAGCTTGTTGATGATGTAGCAAGCGTTCAGGGGATGGCTGGTGGTTCTTGGTGCCTGCTTCTGGAAGCTTGTCCAGATGAAGCAAGTTCTTCTCAACCCACTCTTGGTATGGTTGAGCAGAAGCAATTTCATTTTTCACTTCTTCATCAGAGATGATGCGACCTTGTTCCAAATCAGCAACGAAGATGCGACCTGGTTGCAGACGGCCACGGAAGTGAATGTTTTCTGGTTCGATGTCTACCACACCTGATTCAGAGGCCATGATGAGGTAATCATCTTTTGTCACGGTATAGCGGCTAGGACGCAGGCCATTACGGTCAAGCGTTGCACCAACTTTAACGCCATCAGTGAAACATAGTGAGGCTGGGCCATCCCAAGGTTCCATGATGTTGGCGTGGAATTGATAGAAAGCACGGAGTTTCGGGTCCATGTCTTTCTTCTCTTGCCATGCTTCCGGCACCATCATCATCAGTACGTGCGGCATGCTGCGGCCAGAAAGTGTTAACAGTTCTAGTGCCATGTCGAAGTTAGCTGAGTCTGATGCGCCTTCTTGACAGATAGGCAGCAACATTTTGAGCTCTTGGTCACTGAACAGTTTTGATTCCAGCAGTGCTTCACGTGCTTTCATCCAGTTCAAGTTACCGCGAACGGTGTTGATTTCACCATTGTGAGCGATGTTACGGAAAGGCTGTGCCAGTCGCCATCTTGGGAAGGTGTTGGTTGAAAAGCGAGAGTGAACCAACGCCAGTGCCGTGACCATAGACGGGTTTTGTAAGTCTAAGAAGTACTGTGGCACCTGCTCTGTGGTCAACTGGCCTTTGTAAACCAGTGTCTTGGCAGAAAAAGAGTTAATGTAGAAATCGTCGCCAATGTTAGAGACGCTTTCCAAGCAAACGCGGACAGTATAGTTACGCAGTACAAATAGCTTGCGTTCGAGTGCGTCGAGAGAAAGGTGATCACCACCAGTAACAAATGCATGCTCGAAATGAGGCTCTGTGCTGAGCGGGTCTGCACCGATCATTGAATTATCGGTTGGCAGTTCGCGGTAACCGATAACTTCTAGATCAAGGCGTGCTGCGTTGCGCTCGAAGATTTCACGGCATTGTTGACGTTTGTTTTCATCCCTTGGGAACAACATAACACCAACACCGTATTTGTCAGCAGATGGCAATTGAACGCCAAGCTTACGGCTTTCTTCGAGTAAGAATTCGTGAGGTTTTTGTAAAAGAATACCTGCACCATCACCACTACATGGGTCACAGCCTTGACCGCCACGGTGTTCCATGCGGGCGAGCATATCAAGTGCTTGAGTGACAATCCCGTGGGATTTTCTGTTTTTCAAGTGGGCTACGAAGCCAATACCACAGGCATCGTGTTCCATTTCGGGCACATAGAGCCCCTCTGTGCGTAGCACTGAATCTGTCATTTTTACGTCCTTCCAGTTGACACAAATGCAGCGGGAGCATTTGTCTTCCCTTGCCGTACCTGTTGCGGGCACAGACTGAGCGGGTGCCAAGTTTGAACAGACAAAATGTGTCTATTCGCGGTACCCAAACCCGGTCACTGACTCAATAGTAGTAACCTTCTCCGTTCTGCAATCCTATGCAGTTATGCTGCGTTTCATTTGAATTGCCAAATAAGCCACTGGATTAGTGCCATATTTCGCGAATTATATTGCTCACAATTTAGACGCAGCTGTAGCTATCCTACATATGTCGAAATTTAATTACCATAAAAAGTTGCCAATCAATTGCTCTGCAATCGTCACCACAAGAGTAGATTTTCGAAAATAGTGAATAGAAAACCACTATAGGGTGCCAGGAGTGAATATCGATATTTTTACTGAGAATTTGGCAAGTTTGATGTGTAAATGAAATGTAATTAACTTTCATGAGAGTGATGAAAGTTTGAGCCAATATTGATTTGATCGAGGTTTTGTCGGAACCATTGGTGATAACATCGCGCGCTTTTTTCCTCCCTCCTCATTTAACCCAATAACACAGGCGGTCGACGATGGAACTTCATCATTTGGTGAATACCTTTGGTCAGGATTTACAACGCAGGTATGGCGAAAAAGTTCATAAGCTCTCGCTTCATGGTGGATTTAGCTGTCCTAATCGTGATGGTACGATCGGTCGTGGCGGCTGTACTTTCTGTCATGTCGCGTCATTTGCAGACGAAACCGCCCAGCAACTTTCAGTGTCAGCGCAGCTTTCTCAGCGCGCTCTTGGCGTTGATCGTGCGAAACGTTACCTCGCGTACTTTCAGGCCTATACCAGCACTTACGCAGAAGTCGAAAAACTAAAAGCCATGTATGAAGAAGCATTGAAATATGCTGACATTGTTGGCCTCTGTGTAGGAACGCGACCAGATTGTGTGCCGGATGCAGTATTGGATCTTCTCGCTAGCTACAAAGATCAAGGGTATGAAATCTGGCTGGAACTGGGTTTGCAAACGGCGAATGATAAAACACTCCAGCGTATCAATCGTGGTCATGATTTTGCGTGTTATGACAAGATCACTCGTCGCGCTCGAGCATTGGGCTTGAATGTGTGTACGCATCTGATTGTTGGCCTGCCGGGCGACACGGCAAGCGATCACATTCGCACCATGGACCGCGTCATTGAAACGGGGACTGACGGGATAAAGCTTCATCCTTTGCACATTGTTGAAGGTAGCATCATGGCGAAGGCGTGGCGTGCTGGTCGCTTGCAGGCGATATCTTTGGACGATTATGCAGAGAGTGCGTCCGAGATGATCTTACGTACGCCCTCTAACGTGGTGTATCACCGTGTATCTGCAAGTGCGAGAAAGCCGACCTTGTTGGCGCCGGCGTGGTGTGAAAATCGCTGGCTGGCAATGACAGATATTGCGCGTGCATTGACAGTAAAAGGTGCGCAAGGCAGTCTGGTTGGAGATGCTTTTCACTTTGTGCGTTAATGCGACTAATGCTTAATTGTTCGCAAAATAGATAAGCCTTGTTCGTGTTCTTTCATATCCATGTGGCAAGATGAAGCGTGATGTTAATTCAAAAAAATGATGCTGCTTCAAGGATGATGGCCGAAGGATGGATGAATGAGTGAGTGGATGCCCATAGCGGTATTAATGCTATCGGTGATTTTTTTCCTGGGATCGTTCTGGGTTTCCCGTCGGCGTGTGGTGTCGGCAAAAACGTGGCAAGCCTATCTGGCCAATCTTCACTCTCCTAAAGCGATGGTGAGCGAGAGTGACGGCAGCATTCTCTATGCTAACCGCAGTTTTGTGCGCCTGTTCAATATCTCTCAGCACAATAATTCGTTTCATATTGACGGCGATCGCGAACGAAAGACTATCGACACCTTGCTGGCCAATCGGCGCTGGCCCCTACCTTTTATCGAAGTGACGCCTGATTTTCGTTCTGGGTTCGACAAGCATGCACGACGCAATGCGCGTTTTTCTGGCCTGCCAGTATGGTGCAATGGTCAGCGCGCTTGGATTGTTTCGTTGGAGCCTGAATCTGACTCGGTTTACAGCGAACCGTTTGTTGAAAATGATAGCCAAATTTTTCGCAGCGTGATTAATTCACTGGCTGAACTGGTGTGTTTTCAAGACCGCCAAGGCCGTATTGTCGGTTCCAATGTGGCGTTCGATCGCTTTTGGAAAGGTCGCGAAGAAGAAGGTGTGTTCTTTAGCACACAAGAAGAAATTGAAGGTCGTCGTACCCAACAAAGCTGGACCACTAATCCGAATGGGGATAGCTGTTTACTTGAAACCAGTCAAACCGTGTTACGCGACGACAACCATGTTATCTATGGCACCTTGAGTATCAGTCATGATGTTACCAACTGGCACATGATGCGTCAGGTGATGGAGCAGGAGATAGAAGCCCGCCAGGAAGTTGAGCAGCAACTGAAAAAGCACAGCAATGTGCTGACATCTATCTTCAAAGCCAGTGTCGATCCGATTGGCATATATAACAAAGACTATGAATTTCTCGGTGGCAATGCCGCCTTTGCTGAGGCCATGGGGGCAATGCATGACGATCTTGAAGGTGAACATGCTGCTGATTTGATGGATCCGGAGATTTTGGCTCAACACCAAAAAATTGATCACCCGGTATTGGACAACGGCGAAACCATTAAATACGAAGACTTGGTCATGAAGCGTGATGGCTCTCAGGTTTGGTATGAGCTGACGAAAACGCAGTTCAGTGACCCAACGGACGAGACGATTGGCGTACTGGTCATTGCTCGTGATGTCACCGCACGCAAAGCCACGCAGCAGGAATTGGCTGACGCCATCATGGAGCTCGAAGAGCTTAGCTTTGTAGATGGATTAACCAAAGTGGCTAACCGACGCAGCTTTGATGAGCAGCTAGTGAAGATGTGGCAATCACATATTCGTGAGCAGGAGCCGTTGTCTCTGATCCTGTGTGATATCGATTATTTCAAACCCTATAATGATAACTATGGTCACCAACAAGGTGACGAGGCATTGAGGCGCGTCGCTCAAGTCTTCCAGAACGTTATCCGTCGCCCTCTTGATGCCGTGGCTCGCTATGGTGGTGAAGAGTTTGCGATTTTGCTTCCTAGTACCACCGAGCAAGGAGCGCTTGTGGTAGCGGAAAATATCTCACATGAGCTAACACTGGCGGGTATACCTCATGCATTTTCTGCAGTGTCAGAAGCGCTGACCTTGAGCCAAGGCGTGGCGACATTACGACCTCAGGCGGGGCAAGACTATGGTGATTTGGTTTCCATGGCTGATAGAGCTCTGTATCGCGCTAAAAACGCAGGACGTGACCAAATCGCTTCAGCGTCTCAGACGGTGAAAGAAACCGTTTAAATCTTCCCGCATAGCTCGGTGCATCGTTGTTATGCGCGTAACAAAATACCTCGCGCCTTTTCCTTTTTCTTCCTGACACTCAAGGCTATCATGGCTGCAACTCACGTTGATCAGGAAGTTCAATGAAGCAAATAAAACTCTTGGCGCAATATTATGTCGATTTGCTGGTAAAGCTCGGCATTGTTCGCTTCAGCATGTTGCTGGCACTCGCGCTGGTGGCGCTTGCCGTTATTGTTCAAGTTGGGATCACTCTTTTCCTCAATGGGACGGTGCATGATAGCGATATCGTCCGCTCGGTCTTTTTTGGTCTCCTTATTACACCTTGGGCGGTTTATTTTCTTTCTGTCGTGGTGGATCAGTTGGAGGAGTCGCGTCAGCGATTGACCAAGCTAGTATCCAAACTTGAAGAAATGCGCTCGCGTGATATGGAGCTTAACCGACAACTCACTGACAACATTACTCAGCTCAATCTTGAAATTGAAGAGCGAAAGCGTGCAGAAGAAGCACGCGAAGAGGCGATGGTAGATTTGGAGAATGAGGTTTATCAACGTGAGAAAGCACAGGTGGAGCTTGCCGAGCAGACGGCACTCTTGCGCTCTTTCATCGATGCCTCCCCTGACTTGATTTACTACCGTAACGAAAAAGGGAAATTCTCTGGCTGTAATAAAGCCATGGAAGAATTAACAGGCAAGACAGAAAGCGATTTGGTCGGGCTAACACCTTGGGATGTCTATAGCGAAGATGTGGCGAGCAAGGTCGTCGAAACCGATCAGCAAGTGTTCGATAACAGCGTATCACTCACTTATGAACAGTGGCTGGAATACAAAGATGGGCGCAAAGCCTATTTTGAGCTGCGTAAACTGCCGTTTTATGCACGTGATGGGCGTCGCTTGGGATTGGTTGGCTTTGGTCGAGAGATCACGGAACGCAAGCGCTACCAAGACGCGCTTGAGAAAGCGAGTCAGGACAAAACCGCGTTTATTTCTACCATTAGCCATGAACTGCGTACGCCATTAAATGGCATCGTTGGCCTAAGCCGTATGCTGCTTGATACTAAGCTCTCTGAAGAGCAACTCGGCTACTTGCGTACCATTCATGTCAGCGCGATCACTCTGGGCAATATCTTTAACGACATTATTGATTTGGATAAATCAGATCGTAGCCGACTCTCTCTGATGCCAGAGCCTGTCGACCTGCCTGATTTTGTCTCGGAAATTGATAACATCAGCGCCTTGATGGCTGAGCAAAAAGGGCTGAGATTCAGTCTTGATAGGCTCACCTCGTTACCTGCATCAGTAAAAGTGGATGCTACGCGATTACGCCAAATCTTATGGAATTTAGTCGGTAACGCGGTGAAGTTTACTAAGCAAGGGGCGGTGAATGTCACCGTTAGCTGCGATGTGGAAGATGACACGGCCTATTTGCAATTTGATATTGAAGATAGCGGGATAGGGATCCCTGAAGATGAAGTGTCGAAGATTTTTGCCATGTACTACCAAGTTCAGCAAGGCGAAGACAATTTGCATGCCGTGGGTACTGGCATCGGATTAGCCGTATCACGCAAGCTGGCACGTTTGATGGGCGGGGATATCACGGTAGATACTGAAGTAGGCGAGGGCAGTACATTTACTGTTTCTTTGGCTGTGCCCATTTGCGAAGCTGCAGTGAACACGGAAGTGGTGATCGCTGAGCAAAGTCCGCTACATATTCTTTTGGTCGAAGACATTGAACTTAATATCACCGTGGCAGTGAACCTGCTGGAAAGCTTGGGTCATACGGTGACGGTTGCTCGCACTGGTCACGAGGCATTAACCGCCTTCCCAACCGCCCACTTTGATCTTTTGCTATTGGATATTCAATTGCCTGACATGACGGGCTTTGATATTGCCAGACAGCTCAGAGACAGTGATGCAGTGCTTCCGCCACTGGTTGCCCTAACGGCCAATGTGATCAAAGACAAAACGGAATACATCCGTAAAGGCATGGACGACGCGATCAGTAAACCGATCAGTGTTGCTGCGGTAACGGGTGTCATTGAACGCTTGGCGTTGCAATGCTCAGTCGATCAAGAAGTGATGATTGAGACACGTCAGACAGTGTCAGGAAACGATCTGTTTGATACCTTGTTGGATATCGATATGCTGACTTCCTACGTTGACATAGTTGGCGCCGCGCCTGTTTACCAAAGCATTGAGATGTTTGAGCAGGTTATGCCGGACTACCTTAAGATCCTTGATAGCAACATGATGGCGAAAGATCAGGACGGTATCGCCAGTGAAGCGCATAAAATCAAGGGTGCTGCTGGTTCCATTGGGTTGAAGCACATTCAGAAAGTGGCACAGAAAGCGCAATCGCCTGAACTGCCTGCATGGTGGGAGAATATCACTGATTGGGTTGATGAAATCAAAGAAGGCTACAGTCATGATCTCAACGTGCTCAGGCAATGGTTGGATAATTACCAAGCCAAATAATTAAGGCAAGGGACTGAAATAAAATAAAAAGGCCTGCAATGCAGGCCTTTTTCATCGGTGTTGATAACGCTAGATGTGAGGGCGAGTTAGATATCTTCTAACTCGCCACAAAAGCGGTAGCCTTCACCGTGAATCGTGGCAATGATTTCTGGTGTGTCACCAAAAGACTCAAAATGCTTACGGATACGACGGATTGTGACATCAACGGTGCGGTCATGTGGCTTAAGCTCACGGCCAGTCATTTTCTTCAGCAGATCTGCGCGAGTCTGGATTTTTCCCGGATTCTCGCAGAAATGCAGCAGTGCACGGAACTCAGAACGTGGCAGCTTGAACTGCTCGTTGTCTGGGCTTATCAGTGAGCGACTGTTGATATCCAGTGCCCAGCCGTTGAACGCGTAGCTTTCAACTGAACGCTTGTCTTCTGGCAGTGCGCCTTGGCTCATTGCACGTGTCAGAAGGTTGCGAGCACGAATAGTCAGTTCACGTGGGTTGAATGGTTTGGTGATGTAATCATCCGCACCGATTTCCAGACCCAGGATTTTGTCCACTTCGTTGTCACGGCCAGTTAAGAACATCAGTGCCATGTCGCCAAGTTCACGCAATTCACGTGCAAGCAGCAGGCCATTCTTACCTGGAAGATTAATGTCCATAATGACCAAGTGAACCTGATTGTTCGACAGCACTTGATGCATTTCTTCGCCATCATTGGCTTCTAGAACGGTATAACCTTCCGCTTCAAAGATGCTTTTCAGCGTGTTACGAGTTACGTGTTCGTCTTCAACAATCAGAATATGAGGGGTTTGCATTGGCGTTACCTAATTTCTTTAAGGAATCTGGTATTAACACTCACAGAGTACTCAGACTCTATGAATAAAAGTTACAAACAGGAAAAGTATATCAAAAGTACTTTGCTTGCCTATTCGGCATACTTCCCTGATACAAACGCCATCCTTAGAGAAGGTGATTGCAGATGCGTTTAAACGCGCTGCATGCTACTAGTCAAATCATTTTGGCCAGCAAATCCTTTGGATAGGGCTGATTGTATTCATTTAACAGCGTGCTAACAATATTTAGTAATAAATCAACGCAACTTTTTTTAATCTTTATTGATATACGTCAATCTCAGCCTTTGTGGTCGCAAATCATGGAATATTGCGCCAAAAAATGTCTCAAATATTACTAGTGAGTTTAATCTATTTCGTACTATTACAACAGGTGTGAAAATTGTGTAACAACTCAAGGGTATCAGACCATTTTGTTTATAGGGGGTCAACCATTTCACTGTGAGAGCGTAGATGAGGGCATCTAGATTGCCTGAAAACGTGCATCGTCACGCACTGAGAACTACTGAGTAAAATCAATGGATTGGCTTTTGATTTTGAACAAAGTATTGCATTAGAGCGTGATGTTAGACGAAGGGTATGGTGCGTTGAGTTGACATTGCGACCTGCAGAAGAAATTCCATTTTGAGGTGAATGACCTTACATAACACTGCGAGGTTGCTACCTTTAGTGTGGTATGGACTGCAACAAGAGGGAAACAGCATGGAAGATTTATTGCCAGATATTAGTGATGCGCACGGTGACGATGTTCATTGGATCCCCGTTCAATGGCGTGATTTCGGCGGACGTTCTGCATTCTCGGGTCGTGTGGAAACATTGAGATGCTTTGAAGACAACTCAAAAGTCAGAGACATACTGGGCAAGCCTGGAGAAGGACGAGTACTGGTGGTGGATGGGCACGGTAACTTAAACAAGGCGTTGTTGGGCGATTTGTTAGCTGAGCGAGCGGTTACCAATGGCTGGGAAGGGATTGTGGTTTTTGGTGCAGTGCGAGATGCAAGTGCGCTGAGCAAGATGCCATTAGGTGTTAAAGCGCTTGGTGTTTGTCCGATTAAGACGGAAAAGCGCGGCGCGGGTGATGAAGATGTTCCTTTGCGCATTCATGATGTGCCGATTTCACCTGGGGATTATTTGTTTGCCGATTTAAACGGGGTGATGGTCAGCCAACACCCCATTGAGTTTGGTGAACAGTAACAGTAACAGTAACAATAACGCTAGAAGCGGTATCCAACACCGAGTTGATAGTTAGCTGATGCGGCAGGTTGTTGGCTTACACTGTAGTCAAACTTGGCTTGCAGATTTAGCTTGTCAGTGAGCTTATATTGACTGCTCATGCCCACACTGCCGATGGTCTCTTCGTTGACGCGCTCGGCTTGAACGGTACTGCCAAAGCTCAAAGCATCGTTGAAATTGTATTCGAGACCGCTAAGTATCCCTTTGGCACTAGCGTTGTAGTCGGACTCAGTCGTCATTTCTGTCGCCAGATAGACATTGATTTTTTTGAGAACAGGATAGTGATAGCCAGAGCTTATCGTCCAACTGTCAAAACTTTGGCCACCCGTTGAGATTGAGTGGGAAAACCAAGGATCACGGTTATCTTCCTCGATGTATTCATACAGCGGTAACGAACCCTGCGCGAATGTGAAAAAAGCCACTGATTGCAGGGTAATGGCGAGCAAGATTCGATTCATTTACTACCCTCCCTGATTCGTTTTTATTAGACAGCGTAATCATTCTAGTCCACTCGTCTTAATTTTGTTACCGGACTGCCATGAATTTTTCGCCATTGTTAACTCACCTCTCGAAATGACAACGGCCTTGCGTTGCTGTCACTAAAAGGTGGTTAAAAATAAAGCAAATCTTGTGCCCATATAGCGACAATTTTTTGTCAGTGGCTGTTCTTGGTCTCACTTTCAGAGGTTAGAGAAACGTGACTCCTCGCTGTATGGGAACACATCATTAAACTGACCTTGCTGGATATTGCTCTGAAGGCTTTTCCAATATTCCGCATCAAATAAATCTGAATGCAGCTCATCAAACAAGGCGCGGATCTTGGGGTTGATCAACAAGAAGGTGCGAAATTCTTCTGGGAAAACATCGTATTCTCCCACGCTGTACCAAGGTTCAGCGGCCATTTCGTCCTCAGGGAAGCGCGGTGGCGGAATGTGTCGGAAGTTCACTTCTGTCAGGTAGGAGATTTCATCGTAATCATAAAAAATGACACGGCTATGGCGTGATACCCCAAAGTTTTTAAACAACATGTCGCCTGCAAAAATGTTCGCCGCCGCCAATTGTTTAATAGCATCGCCATACCCTTGAACCGCCTCACGAAGTTCATCGTCATCCGCCTGCTCGAGATAAATATTGAGGGGGATCATTCGTCGTTCCATGTACAGGTGACGAATGTGAACTTCTTTGCTGGTGAGTTTGATGTTGGATTCAGCAACCTCTAGCAACTCTTTAATGAGTTCATCGCTAAATCTATCTCGAGGGAAGATGAAGTTTCGATAGTCGAGAGTATCTGCCATGCGACCCACGCGGTCGTGTTCTTTAACCAGCTGATATTTTTCTTTTACAATGGCATGCGTGACGTCTTTTTGCGGGGCGAATTTGTCTTTAATGATCTTAAATACGAAGCCATATGAGGGGAGGGTGAACACGGACATCACCATGCCCTTAATGCCGGGCGCGACAACAAACTGATCATCTGAGCTGTCAATATGTTGTAGAAACTCGCGATAGAGTTCAGTTTTACCGTGTTTCTGACAACCTATCGCTGTGTAGAGTTGTGCGGGTGTTTTGTGTGGCATCAACTGATTGAGAAAATCGACTAATGCGGCAGGTGCTGGCGCGTAAACCATAAAATAAGAACGCGCGAAGCCAAAGATCACGCTGACATCATCAGAGTCGGTGATGCAGGCATCGACATACAATTCACCCTGCGAATTGACAAGAATGGGTAAAACCAACGGGCGAGTCTGATTCGCCATATCAATGCGACCAATCAAGTACGCGGCCTTGTTGCGGAAAAAAGGCTCACGGATCATGTCGATGGTGACTTCATTGGTCAGTTGGGGTCCTAAACGTTGCTGCATGGCCTCAACAATACGATGGACATCGCGTGCTTTATTGACCCAAGGCAGCGTGAAGGGGGTGTCATCGAGAATGCGTTCGACAGTTTGGATCAAGTTTTTTTGAGAGGGATAGCGTTTTAGCAAAGGTGTGGGGTACTTAGGAATTCGTCCTCCCTGCGAGCTATTCACAAACAGTTTGTCACGGCGAATATTTCGGTGGTCGAACATACGACAATACACAGAGTTAAAGAAGCTTTCTGCAATGTCATAGCGTGGGTAGTCATCCAGCAGATGGCTGTAGGATTCTTTGACTGCCATAAGGAAAGATCGAGTCGCGTGTTGTTTATCCAACATGGTTTTCAATTGCTGGCTAACCAGTGCCACATGGTGGTCATAAAAATTGATGCGGGTTTTTAAAGCGCTTTGCACATTTTTCCAGTCGCGCTGCTCAAAACGTTCTTGTGCGCCTGCAGTCACATCCAAAAATCGACCATACATAGCGTCTGAGCCCTGTAATATAGTCTGCGCAACCAATTCCTCCATTTCAACCGCCATGGTTCCCTCCTTTGTTATTGCTGCTTTTCTGCTCAATTTAATTCACTATGTCGTGCTCTTTTCACAATCGCAAGCATCAAGGGGCGGAATGCTGCGCTTTCTCATCTTTTAATTGTGTTAATTTAATCTTGCGAATTATGGCGTTTTTTTGATAGATAACTTAAATTTTTGTTGACCTGATACCCTGCATTGAGTAAAGGTTATAAAAACGCAGCACGGAAGGTCCAAAGCGATGCTTCATACAGTCGGCACTACAACCATTATCACCATTATTACCATCACCATGGGTGAAGGTGCGGGCTGACATGCACAGAAATTTAAAAAAAAGCCCGCACTAAAAAGATGTGCGGGCTTTTTTTTCGCTTATTTGTTATTGAATTTTCGGGTTCAGGAAGGAGTTGGAGGTAAGGATGCGAGTTTTAAAGTTTGGTGGCACATCATTAGCCAATGCGGAACGTTTTAGCCGCGCAGCAGAAATCATCACAAGCAATACCTGTCAGGGTGACGTGTCAGCGGTATTATCTGCGCCGGCAAAAATCACGAATGCCTTAGTTGATGTGATTGATCACACAGTGAAACATGGCGAAGCAGACAGTCAGGTTGCACTGATTGAGTCGATTTTCTCGGCACTGTTTGACGGTCTTGCCGAAATGGAAGCGGATTTTGACAAAGCAGCGCTGTATGTTGAATTAGCGCGCTCAGTTGATCAGCTTAAGCAATATATTCACGGCATTGCGTTGCTGGGACTGTGTCCTGACAACATTTATGCACGCATTATCAGTAAAGGTGAGCGTCTCTCTATTGCCACCATGTCAGCGTTGCTACAAGCACGTGGTCACAACACCTTCGTGATCGACCCTGTTCACTACCTTCAGGCTAAAGGTGATTACCTTGAAGCCATGGTGGATATCGAAGTTTCTTCTGACAACTTCAGCAAAGAACCTATCCCAGCGAAACACATTGGCTTGATGCCGGGCTTTACGGCGTCGAATGAGCAAGGCGAATTGGTGACCTTGGGCCGTAACGGCTCGGATTACTCGGCAGCCGTTTTGGCCGCATGTGTGCGAGCAGAATGCTGTGAAATTTGGACTGATGTGGATGGTGTTTATAGCTGTGACCCCCGCCTAGTACCAGATGCACAACTATTGAAATCATTGAGCTACCAAGAAGCAATGGAACTGTCTTACTTCGGTGCGAAAGTCTTGCACCCGAAAACCATTCTTCCTATTGCTCGCTTTCACATCCCATGCCTGATTAAAAACACGGCAAACCCTCAGGGTGCAGGCACCTTGATTGGTTTCGACAACGGTGAAGACAACCTTGCAGTAAAAGGCATCACTACCTTGAGTGAGCTGAGCATGGTTAACGTGTCTGGCCCTGGCATGAAAGGCATGGTAGGCATGGCAGCACGTGTATTCGGCGCCATGTCAGCAGCGGGCGTTTCTGTTGTCTTGATCACTCAGTCATCGTCTGAATACAGCATCAGTTTTTGTATTGAAGCGCAAGACAAGCCACTGGCACAGCGTGCACTGCAAGAGAACTTTGAACTTGAGCTAAAAGACGGTCTGCTTGAGCCTGTCGATTTTGTCGATGACGTCGCGATTGTCTCATTGGTGGGTGATGCGATGCGCACTGCGAAAGGCGTGGCATCTCAGTTCTTTACCTCTTTAGCGGAAGTGAACGTCAACATCGTCGCGATTGCACAGGGTTCTTCTGAGCGCTCTATTTCGGCGGTTATTCCGGACAACCGTGTGTCGGAAGCCGTGAAAGCGTGTCACGTGAACCTATTTAACAGTAATCACTACCTTGATGTATTTATTGTTGGCGTTGGCGGTGTGGGCGGTGAGCTGGTCGAGCAGGTGAAGCGTCAGCAGAGCAAATTAGCAAGCCAAGGCATTATCATTCGAGTTTGCGGGTTAGCAAACAGCCGCGGGATGTTGCTAGACAGCAAAGGTATTGATCTTGACAACTGGCGCGACGAACTGACAAACATCAATGAACCGTTTAACTTGTCTCGCTTGGTGAGTTTGGTGGAGCAAAACCACATCATCAACCCCGTGTTTATCGACTGTACCTCTGATCAATCAATTGCTGATCAATATGCAGATTTCTTGTCGGCAGGTTTCCATGTGATCACACCGAACAAAAAAGCCAACACCGCGAGCATGGCTTATTACCAACAGCTGCGTAAATCTGCGCGCGCAAGCCGTCGTAAGTTCATGTACGACACCACAGTAGGTGCTGGCCTGCCTGTTATTGAAAACCTGCAAAACCTCATCTCTGCGGGAGATGAGCTTGAGAAGTTCATGGGTATCCTGTCCGGTTCACTGTCTCATATCTTCGGTAAGCTCGATGAAGGTCAAAGCTTTAGTGAAGCAACCTCTGTTGCGCGTGATAGCGGCTTTACCGAGCCAGATCCACGTGACGATCTCTCGGGGATGGATGTGGCGCGTAAGCTATTGATCCTTGCTCGTGAAGCAGGCATGAACCTTGAACTTGAAGATGTTGACGTTGAGCCTGCATTGCCACCGGGTTTTGACTCATCTGGCGATGTTGATGCCTTCATGGCCAAGCTGCCAGAAGCTGACGTTTACTTCAATAAGATTGCAGCGGAAGCGCGCGCGGAAGGCAAAGTGCTGCGCTACATCGGTTGTATTGATAAAGGTCATTGCTCGGTGAAAATTCAAGCCGTCGATGCTGATGACCCAATGTTTAAGATCAAAGAGGGTGAAAACGCACTGGCTTTCTACAGTCGTTATTACCAACCAATTCCATTGGTATTACGTGGTTACGGTGCAGGCACTCAGGTGACTGCGGCGGGTGTGTTCGCTGACTTGATGCGTACACTTGGCTGGAAGCTGGGAGTGTAATCATGAGTGTTGTTGTTTACGCGCCGGCGTCTATCGGCAACGTGAGTGTTGGGTTTGATGTTTTAGGGGCAGCAGTCTCTCCAATTGATGGCTCTCTACTCGGTGATCGTGTCATGGTCGCGGATGGCGGAAATGTGCCATTCACTCTCCATTGTGTTGGCAGCTTTGTTGATAAGCTGCCAGCGGATCAAGAAGAAAACATCGTTTATCAAAGCTACCTTGTTTTCTGTCGTGAGATGGAAAAGCGTGGCGAGCCTGTTCGCAACATCGTCATGACGCTGGAAAAGAATATGCCGATTGGATCCGGTTTGGGTTCAAGTGCATGTTCTATTGTGGCGGCATTGGATGCGATCAATAAATTCCATGATGAAGCGCTCGATGAAACCACGCTTCTTGCTCTGATGGGTGAGATGGAAGCGGCAATTTCAGGCAGTTTGCACTACGACAACGTCGCGCCGTGTTACTTGGGTGGCTTGCAACTGATGGTCGAGCAGATGGGCATCATTAGTCAGCAAGTGCCTTGCTTTGATGAATGGTATTGGGTGATGGCGTATCCCGGCATTAAAGTGCCTACCGCCGAAGCACGAGCCATTTTACCCGCGCAATATCGTCGCCAGGATGTGATTAATCACGGTCGTCATCTGGCAGGCTTTATCCATGGCTGTTACTCTGGTCAGCCGCAATTGGCAGCGAGTATGATCAAAGATGTGGTGGCTGAACCGTATCGCGAAAAATTGCTGCCGGGTTTTGCGGATGCAAGACGTTATGCACAAGAAGCTGGCGCGCTAGCAACCGGCATCTCTGGTTCTGGCCCGACGCTGTTCAGTATTACCGATGACAAAGAGGTTGCTGAGCGTGTCGCCAAGTGGTTGCAAGACCACTATGTTCAAAATGAAGAAGGATTTGTCCACATCTGTCGATTGGATGTGAAGGGATCGACAGTGACAGGAAGTGAACTATGAAGCTTTACAATATCAAGGAAAACGACGAGCAGGTCTCATTCGGACAGGCTGTAAAACAAGGGCTTGGCCGTAATCAAGGCTTGTTCTTCCCAAGTGAATTACCAAAATTTGATGACATTGATGCGCTGCTAGACAAAGACTTTGTCACACGTAGCAGTGAAATCTTGTCAGCGCTTATCGGCGATGAACTAACGCCAGACACTGTGCGCAGCATGGTCGAAAACGCGTTTCAGTTCCCTGCGTCCGTTGAAAAAGTCACTGACACCGTTAGCGCGTTGGAGCTGTTCCATGGCCCTACGCTGGCGTTCAAAGACTTTGGCGGCCGTTTTATGGCGCAATCACTCGCGGCTGTTTCTGACGGTGGCAAAGTGACTATTCTGACGGCCACGTCCGGTGACACAGGAGCGGCAGTTGCCCATGCATTTTTTGGCATGGAAAACATCAAAGTGGTTATCTTGTACCCGAAAGGCAAGATCAGCCCGCTGCAGGAAAAACTGTTCTGTACCCTAGGTGGTAATATCCACACCGTGGCAATCAACGGCACGTTTGATGATTGTCAGGCCATGGTAAAAGATGCGTTTGACGATGCAGAGCTTCGCGCTGCTATTGGCCTTAACTCAGCAAACTCAATCAATATCAGCCGTTTGATGGCACAGATTTGTTACTACTTCGAAGCGGCATCACAGCTGACGAAAGCGCAGCGCGAGAACCTCGTGGTTGCCGTACCAAGTGGTAACTTCGGTAACCTCACTGCAGGTTTGCTGGCGAAAGCGATTGGCTTGCCAATTAAACGCTTTATTGCCGCGACCAACGTAAATGATACCGTGCCACGTTACCTAAAAACGGGTGAATGGACGCCAACACCAACTATCGCCACGTTGTCTAACGCCATGGATGTGAGCCAGCCAAACAACTGGCCGCGTATCGAAGAGCTATGTCAGTTGCAAGGCTGGGGCTTGAATGAGTTGGGTTCAGCGGCGGTAACCGATGAAGAAACGGCAGAAACGTTGAAAGCGATGTTTGATGCGGGTTATCTGTGTGAGCCACATGGTGCTATCGCATACCGTGCGTTGAACGAGCAACTGCAAGATGGCGAGCATGGCCTGTTCCTTTGTACGGCACACCCTGCGAAATTCAAAGAGTCGGTGGATGAGATCTTGGGGCTAGACATTCCGTTGCCGGGTCCTTTGGCGAAACATGCCGTGATGGATTTGTTGTCAGTGGAGCAAGATGCAGAATTTGCACAGCTTCGCGCATACCTGATGAAGGTAGCTGGCTGATAAGCCTTTGCTGAAAAATAAAAAACCGGCCAATTGGCCGGTTTTTTCATTCTAGCGATTTGTATATAGAAGTATCTATTACAGAGAGCTAGTGAAAGTACGTGCGATAACGTCGCGTTGCTGCTCAGTGGTCAGCGAGTTAAAGCGAACAGCATAACCTGATACACGAATCGTCAACTGTGGGTACTTTTCTGGGTGCTTAGCAGCATCTTCCAGTGTTTCACGCTTCAGGACGTTAACGTTCAGGTGTTGGCCACCTTCAATTTTCGCTGGTACTTCAATCGCGATATCGCGGCTTTCGTACTCACCCAGATCGGCGGCTGGGATAACTTGGTCTGCTTCGAAGCCTGCTTTAGCAGCGATGCAACGTGCTTCATTGGTCTCGCTGTTCAGCAGCCAGATAGAATTCAGTAGGTCGTCGTTAGCGGCTGTCGTGATTTGAATACCAGTGATCATATTCTTTCCCCTTGATAGGCTTGGTGGTTTTAATTTTCCATCATTTGATGAGCTGGGTACTTGTATACCTTACTATCCGTAAGGTTATTTTGATTTTAGTCAAAATACAATCAAAATATGCCCAATTGTCGCCTTTGATTTCTTGCGCTTAATCAATAAAAACTTAATTATCTGTATTTAAAACAATTCGGTAACAAGCTAAAGATTGGCCAAAAATTACATTTGTAATTTTATTACTACATTTTGATGGGCGGTTTGCGGTAAATGTTCTGCTTTTATCTTGGATTAAGTAACTTAAACTGTTGTCAGTTACTATACCCAAGCAACCGCAAGATGCTTGTTTGGGTATAAACAAAGTGAGAAATGTTATGAAATTTATTGGAGCGCATGTTTCGGCTGCAGGAGGGGTAGATAAAGCACCCATGAATGCTGCTGAAATTGGCGCTAACGCGTTCGCGGTGTTTACCAAGAATCAACGTCAATGGCAGGCAAAACCGTTAGAGGCCTCGACCGTCGCAGCGTTTAAGGCGAAATGCCAAGCATTGGGCTTTGTGCCCGAAGCAATTCTTCCCCATGACTCGTACTTGATTAATCTGGGTGCGCCAGAAGAAGACAAGCTGATTAAATCTCGCGATGCCTTTATCGACGAAATGGAACGCTGCCAAACCCTCGGTCTGCCTTTGCTTAATTTTCATCCGGGTAGTCATCTGAAAAAAATCAGCGAAGAAGCGTGCCTATCGTTGATTGCTGAATCCATTAACCTTGCCCATGACGCGGTGCCAAATGTGGTTGCTGTTATTGAAAACACCGCAGGGCAGGGAACCAACATGGGTTGGTCGTTTGAGCAACTCGCTTCGATCATCTCGCAGGTGAGTGACAAATCTCGAGTGGGTGTCTGCATCGATACCTGCCATGCCTTTGCTGCAGGGTATGATCTGCGAACACACAGTGCTGCCGAGGCGACATTTGCGGAGTTCGATCGTTTAGTGGGGGTTGATTATCTGCGTGCAATGCACTTGAACGATTCGAAAACGCCGCTTGGTGGTCGCGTGGATCGTCATCAGGCGCTGGGAGATGGTGAAATTGGCCTACCGTGTTTCGAGGTGATCATGCAAGATCAGCGCTTCAACGGGATACCGCTTATTTTGGAAACCATAAAGCCAGAGCGTTGGGCAGATGAAATACGCTTGTTACGTCAGTTTGAGGCTGCGGCAACAGCGCCTGTTGCTATGTAGCGACGGTATAGCACGCTTAGGTTCGTAAATTCACACACGCGAGGTCAGCATGACGCAGTCAGTCACTTGGGATGACGTTATTGGTCAGGAAAAAGAACAAGAGTATCTAAAACAAACGTTGGATACGGTCGCACAGGCGCGAGCACAGGGGAAAGTGATTTACCCACCCCAAGAAGATGTCTTCAATGCTTTTCGTTTCACTGAGTTTGCTGATGTCAGTGTGGTGATTTTGGGGCAAGACCCTTATCACGGGCCTAATCAAGCGCATGGCCTGTGCTTTTCTGTCCTCCCGGGCATTAAAACACCGCCGTCTTTGGTGAATATGTATAAAGAGCTAGAACAAGATATTGAAGGCTTTACCGTCCCTGATCACGGCTATTTGAAAAGTTGGGCGGATCAAGGGGTACTGCTCTTGAATACCGTGCTCACGGTGGAACAAGGTAATGCGAATTCGCACGCGCACTTGGGATGGGAGACCTTCACGGATCGCATCATTGATGCTGTGAATCAGCATCGAGAGGGTGTGGTCTTCTTGTTGTGGGGAGCACATGCACGCAAAAAAGGGAGAGCGATTGATCGCACTCGTCACCATGTGCTTGAAGGGCCTCACCCGTCACCACTGTCAGCTTATCGTGGATTCTTTGGCTGTAAGCATTTTTCTGCCACCAACACTTTACTGGAAGAGATGGGTAAATCTCCGATTAACTGGCAACCTTCTCTTGATAACTGATAACTGATAGCTGATAGCGAAAGCACAACAATATTGCCCGCATTCGTGAAACGGATCGCGGGCTATTTTTTTTGCTCAATCCGCGCCAGACATTAACTGAACAAAAAATGACCATGCGCAAGTTCTCATTACTCGGGAGGTTTAGACTGAAAGGGTCGAGTGAATGAAGAAAGGAGGCGCTATGTTAGTAGCAAGCATTCATAGAGATCACAGTAACATAAGCCGATTGCTTAGATTACTTACCCAAAACTTGGGAGCTATTCGTGATGAGAAGCCTGTGAACTTTGGGCAGATCCGCGACACGGTAATGTATTTGCAGGAGTATGCGGAAAAATACCATCACCCGAAAGAAGATCTGATCTACCACTATTATGTCTCGCATTATGACGATCACGAAGGTGTTGCAAAGCTGGATGCTGAGCACGAGGAATTGGCAGTACTCACAGCGGAATTCGCTGACACGGTTGAAATGATATTGATGGATGCCGTCATCCCGCTCGATCTGTTCGCGGACAGACTCAACAAGTTTGTTGAGCAGCAGCGCAGTCATTTGGAGTTGGAAGAAAGTTCTGTGTTGCCAGCCATTGAGAAAACGCTGACGACGGATGACTGGAACTCTTTGCAATCGCAATGGGAGGAAGAGGAGCAAGATCCGCTGTTTGGTGAGCAAGTGGCGGTGCGCTTTAAAGAGTTGGCTGCCGCGCTATAAATATCTCATCAACACCGTTATTCAAAGACAATAAAAAGGCACCGAGTGGGTGCCTTTTTCACGATTCCGTCTAGCGCACAATCCTGTGCGTGGGAGGGTTAGAAACCAAATGGGTATTCAGCCTAAAGCTCAAACTCGCTGCTGCTGAAGTCGCCGAGCATATCAATATCTTGAAGCTCTCTACGCAGGCGCTGTTGGTCTTTCAGCGCTTCAATCTCTCTCCATTTCCGTTTAGCTTGTTTAGTGCGTCCACCACGTTGTGGTCGTTCTTGTTCGAAAATGTTGTCAAAGGCAAAGCTATCCATAAATTCACCTCGTTATCCCTAGCGGTTACTCATTAAGTATCAAACCTTTCATAAAATAAAATTGAAGTGTTTCTCATTTGTTACACCTCGGTGAAGTTTTCATGAGAGGTCAATCACTATTATAAGTGCGTTGTACAAAATGCGCGCAGTTGCAGTGCGTTAGTGTGCTTTGGCATCGGTTATTGCAAGCGGTTGCGAGGAATGCGCGAAAAGTCCTGTCATAGCAACAGACTTGCACCACAGACAAAACAGTCACAGTGTGAGAACACGAGAAACAGAGGCGTTATTTTCTTGGGGAAATGTTTCGTTTATGTTGATAGAATGCATATTTATTGACTTCTCAACATCTTGTGACGCAATAAATATCACACTGATGTGTGTTTGAGTTCATATTGATTTTTAGGTTGGCAACCTTCATCATCTCGCCTCAAATAGCGGGAACCCTCCGCAATACCAAGACACAAACAACACTTTTTTGGAGTTTTGAACCCTTTTCTTGTTCAAAAGCTCCTCATCTATTTCGACCGACGCGAGCATGTTCTAGTGTTTGTTGGTTGTTTCAAATCGCACGCTCCAATACGGAGACTTAGTCGCTGCGAGAATGTTTATGCGTAAAGAGAGGTAGGCGTGGTAAGTCTGATTAATTTTTTGAACGATCTCATCTGGGGATCGGTGCTCATCTATCTACTTATCGGTGGCGGGATCTTTTTTACATTGCGTCTTGGCTTCATCCAGATCCGTCATTTTGGCCATATGTTTAAGGTGATGAAGAATAGCCGCAAGTCAGATAGCGAAGGTATTTCCTCCTTCCAAGCACTTTGTACTAGCCTCGCAGCCCGTGTGGGTACGGGTAACATGGCTGGTGTGGCTGTTGCGCTAACGCTAGGTGGCCCTGGTGCTATTTTCTGGATGTGGCTAATTGCCATATTGGGCATGGCGACAGCGTTTGCTGAGAGTACGTTGGCGCAGCTTTACAAAACCCGTGATGATGACGGGAACTTCCGAGGCGGCCCTGCTTACTATATGGAAAAAGGGCTGGGTATGCGTTGGATGGGCGTCGTCTTCTCCATCTTGCTTATCGTGGCTTTTGGTCTGGTATTTAACTCTGTTCAAGCTAACTCAATCACGCAAGCCGCCTACGTTGCCTTTGGTTTCGACCCACTTTATGTAGGGATTGCACTGGTTCTGATGTCTGCGTTTGTCATCTTCGGTGGCATTCGCAAAATTGCCCGCACGGCGGAATTGATTGTGCCTGTGATGGCGACGCTCTACTTGCTGTTGGCCTTCTACATCATGCTGACCAACCTAGAGAAAGTACCCGACGTGTTCGCGTTGATTTTCCGCAGTGCATTTGGGTTAGAAGAAGCGGCATCAGGCGCATTGGGTTACACCATTGCGCAAGGCATGGTGCAGGGCATTAAACGTGGTTTGTTCTCAAATGAAGCGGGCATGGGCTCAGCGCCGAATGCTGCGGCCAGTGCCACACCGTATCCTCCTCATCCTGCATCACAGGGCTATGTTCAGATGCTGGGCGTGTTTGTCGATACCATCGTGATTTGTACCGCGACAGTCGCCATTATCTTAATGTCAGGCGAATACATGCCGGGCAGTGAGATCACGGGTATTGAACTGACGCAGCGTGCATTGTCGAGTGAAGTGGGCGCGTGGGGAGAGATTTTTGTGGCCGTCGCCATTTTCTTCTTCGCGTTTACCTCGATTATTGCTAATTACTCTTACGCAGAAACGAACCTGATTTTTCTGGAGCACAACCACAAGGCGGGCTTGAATGTCTTCCGCATGATTGTGCTTGGCATGGTGATGTTTGGTGCGATGGCTGAATTGCCTGTGGTGTGGATCATGGCCGACACCTCCATGGGGCTAATGGCGATTGTCAACATGGTGGCGATTTTGCTGCTGTCCGGCACGGTCGTGAAATTGGCTAAGGATTATAATCAGCAACTCGATAGTGGAAAAGTACCGACCTTCAATAGCCGGCATCACCCAGAAATGCTCACTCAAATTGAGCCGGGCGTGTGGGGTAAACCGAACGAGAACGTATCGGAAAGCCTATCCTCTAAGGGCTGATTGATTCGGTTTCACCAATGACTATGATTGGAAAAAGCCATGCGGCATCGCGTGGCTTTTTTTGTGCCTAATGGTACTCTTTCGTTAATAACAGTTTGAAGGGAATAACATTATGTTGATTGTGGTCTCTCCAGCCAAAACCTTGGATTACCAATCACCACTGGCGACGGAGCGTTTCACGCAGCCCGCGTTGATCGAGCATTCACAACAACTGATTGAAGTGTGTCGTCAACTAACGCCGGCTGATATCGGCAGTTTGATGAAGGTGAGCGATAAAATTGCAGGCCTCAATGCCGCGCGCTTTTCAGAATGGTCACCGACATTCACCCCAGACAATGCGCGTCCTGCCATTTTGGCGTTTAAAGGGGATGTGTATACCGGCCTTGAAGCCGAAACCCTGAGTGACGAAGACTTTAGTTGGTCGCAAGATCATCTGCGGATGCTTTCGGGCCTGTATGGTTTGCTGAGACCATTGGACTTGATGCAGCCTTATCGCCTTGAAATGGGCACTAAGCTTGCGAACGAGCGTGGGAGTAACCTCTATCAGTTCTGGGGTGACATCATCACAGGTGAGCTTAACGGGGCTCTGGCAGCACAAAACGATACTCTATTAGTAAACTTGGCATCGAACGAATACTTCAAGTCGGTGAAGCCTGCCAAGTTGAAAGGGCAGATCATTACACCTGTTTTCAAAGATCGTAAAAACGGTCAGTACAAAGTGATCAGCTTTTACGCCAAGAAAGCGCGCGGCATGATGGCGCGTTATATCATCGACAACCGTATTGATTCTGTTGAAGGCCTGAAGGCGTTCGATATAGCGGGTTACTGGTTCAGCGCAGAAGAATCTAACGACAAAGAGTTGGTGTTCAAACGCGAAGAGCAGTAGCGCTTTTGATGTCGATGTGAGGCAATAAAAAAGGTTAGCTTTCGCTAACCTTTTTCGTTTTGTCTGCTGTCTTTACGTCTAGATTACGCCGTGGGATTTACAGGTTTACCTGAAACACTTTCCGCTTCGTTATCTTGGGTTCGACGTGCC
This sequence comes from Enterovibrio norvegicus FF-33, assembly GCF_000286835.2. GTDB lineage: Bacteria > Pseudomonadota > Gammaproteobacteria > Enterobacterales > Vibrionaceae > Enterovibrio > Enterovibrio norvegicus_A. The sequence continues at coordinate 70,757 of NZ_AJYD02000013.1, forward strand.
AGACGTTGTTCCCAGTAATCGGCATTTTTGATACCCAGCTTAACAGGATCGAACGTGTACTCTTCCACCCCGTCTTTTTGCTGGCGCTCGTAATCGCGAAGTGCGACCAGAGCAGGTCTGCCTAGGAAGAAGATAATTAATAGACCTGTGATGTTCAGCCATGCCATCAAGCCTACGCCAACGTCACCCATTGCCCAAGCAAGGTTTGCCGTTTTGACGGTGCCATAGAAGACTGCCGACATCAGAACCAACTTCAGCACAAACATCATGCCCGATACGTTGAAGGTACGACGGATGTACGCGATGTTAGTTTCTGCAATGTAGTAGTACGCCAAAATGGTGGTGAAGGCGAAGAAGAACAAAGCAACAGCAATGAAGGGTTTGCCCCAGTCAGGCATGGTGCTTTCAATGGCCATTTGCGTGTACACAGGACCATTCGCGGCAATATCCGCAGCAATGTTCTGAACGATGAAGGCTTCGCCTGCGCCGTGCACGTTGTATGCGCCAGTGATCAAAATCATAAACGCCGTTGCTGAACATACCAGCAGGGTATCAATGTAAATTGAGAACGATTGCACCAAACCTTGTTGTGCTGGGTGTTGCACGTTAGCGGCAGCGGCAGCATGAGGACCCGTGCCTTGACCTGCTTCGTTCGAGTAAACCCCGCGCTTAACACCCCAACCGATGGCTGCACCAAAGCCTGCCATTGGCGTGAAGGCATCACCCACGATCATCGCAATGATGCCCGGGATTTCAGTGATGTTCAGCAAAATGATGACGAACGCGATGATGATGTAAGCCAGTGCCATGAACGGCACAACCACTTGGGTAAAGTTTGCAATTCGCTTAACGCCACCAAAAATGATGAAACCAAGCAGGATAGAGATGATGGCACCTGTGATGATTTTGGCTGTGCTAAATGTGCCCAGTGCCGTTTCAATCATCTCTCCAGGACCAAACGCGGCTTCCATTGCGTTACCGATACTGTTTGATTGAACGCCTGGCAGCAATACGCCACATGCGAAGATAGTTGCGATAGCAAAGATCCATGCATACCACTTCTGACCCATGGCTTTTTCTATGTAGTAAGCCGGACCACCACGGAACTCTCCGTTGTCTTCTTCTTTGTAGATTTGCGCCAGTGTTGATTCGGTGTATGCCGTTGCAGCGCCTAGGAACGCGACGACCCACATCCAGAAGATGGCACCTGGACCACCAAAGCCGATAGCTGCGGCCACACCTGCAATGTTACCGGTACCGACTCGACCCGACAGTGAAACGGCGAGTGCTTGAAATGATGAAATGCCCTTGTCAGAACTTTTGCCAGAAAACAGTAGGCGGGTCATTTCTTTGAATTGACGAACTTGCACAAAACGCGTCGCGATGGAGTAAAACAGACCTGCACCTAAACATAGGTATATAAGGACTGGACTCCAGATGATGCTGTTTAAAAAATCAACAACAGATTGCATTATAAGATCCCTTTAATGAAAAATATTGAACAGGTTAATTGTTATCCAGAGGCAGGATAATCTCAAAAAGAGCTGTATTGTTAACATTTTGTGTTAATAATGTGGCGCTTTGTGAGCCCGATCTTCAGCCTGTATTCCCTTGGCTGATTAGCATTTTTTGCTGCGAGTGATCGCAAGGAACAAAAAAAGGAGGCTTTCAGCCTCCTTTTTTAACGTTATTAGGATGTAAAATCTATTTATTTACGATTTATCCGTTGTTTTCGCTGCTTTTTTCGCCACTTTCTTTGCTACTTTTTTAGCTTTAGCTTTTAAGACCTTCTTCGGTGCTTTGACTTTTTTCTTCTTGAAGGCAGGCTTTTTATGCGACGGCTTCAAACCTTCGATATGGCGCTCTTTGACGTCTTCATTCATGTAACGACAAATACGATCCATCATGGCTTGATCGTGTGCTTCGACCAGCGAAACGGCATTCCCTTTTTTACCCGCGCGCGCAGTACGACCGATACGGTGCAAGTACACATCCGCTTTGCGTGGTAAATCAAAGTTAATGACGTGGCTGATGTTTGGTACATCGATACCGCGCGCGGCAACATCTGTTGCGAGCAGGAAGTTGATCTCACCGCTTGAGAATCGCTCAATCGCATTGGTGCGTTTGGCTTGTGCCATTTCACCTTGGATCCACGCACAGCTTATCTTCTGTCTGGTCAGTTCTTCGCGAAGGGCAGCAAGACGCTCACGGGTTTTCACAAAGATGATCGCACGGTTGGCTTGATCTGCCAGAATGGACTTCAACAATGCGTATTTGTGGTTCATGTCATCACAGCGGTAATACCACTGGGTGATTTTTTTGCGTTCGCGGCGAGGCGGCTCTGCGGTCACTTCGACAGGATCGGTCAGCAGCGTCTCTTTAAAGCCCTGAATGCCTTTGCCTTCGAGCGTTGCTGAGAACAGCATACTTTGCTTACGCCAGCGACATTCATTTGACAGACGCTCAACGGCAGGGCCAAAGCCCATGTCTAGCATGCGGTCGGCTTCATCGAGCACCAAGCTTTCAATGGCGCGGCAATCAAAGCGTTCGCCTTCTACATATTCCATCAAGCGACCTGGTGTTGCCACCACGATATCTTGTGTTTTACCCAGAATTTCGGCGTGTTCTTGATAAGAAATACCACCCGTAATGGTGATAATTTTTAAATCTGTGTTTTTCGCCAGCGCACGTGCTTGGTCTGCGACTTGGATCGCCAACTCACGAGTTGGAGTGAGGATCAGTGCGCGTGCAGGGCCTGGGTCTTGGCGCGGGAAGTCCAGTAAGTGCTGCAACAAAGGCAGCACAAATGCTGCGGTTTTACCTGTTCCGGTTGGCGCAGACGCCAATACATCACGGCCATCCATACCATGAGGGATCACGTCAGCCTGGATAGCGGTTGGTCGCTCGAAGCCAATGTCATCCAGCGCCATTAGCAGTTTAGGATCCAGTTCTAGTTCTGCAAAAGTTCGCACGCGTTGTTTCTCCACTCAAAGTTAGGGGGCGGATTATATACCCAAACATCCTCAAGATGCATCGTTCAACGAGATTAACTGACATAGATAGTTAAGATAATTTCAAGTGCGGCCATCACATCTTGAGGTAAAAATCTTTTGTTAGTGCCACAAAGTCGTCTGAATACGCGCCATCCTCTTGGATCACCAGCGTGGTTTGCAGGCATTTTTCCTGCTCTATAGGCGAAAAGGTGATGAGTTTTCGGCTCACTGGTTTAGTCGATGTGGGCTTTACCGACGTTACCCTTTGGCAATACAGACCGTAATGAATCGCTTTCGTGATCAATTGTTCGGCTTCCACTGAGGGTAAGATCAAATGCGCATGCCCGTTCGGGAAAAGGTGCGTTTTTATCACTTTTAATAAGCTGTCATGAGAAAGCGTGTCGGTATGACGCGCCATCGCTCGCTTCGAATCTGTCGCTTGTTCCCCGGAGTTGAAGTAGGGCGGATTGCAGATAATGGTGTCGAATTTGACCGCGTCCTGCCATTGCGTAATGTCTTGGTGCATGACAATGATGCGTTTGTTCCAAGCAGATTGTTCTGCATTGAGACGCGCGCTCTCTACGGCTTGTTGATCAATGTCGAGGGCGGTGATGTGGGCGTGAGGAAATCGTTGCGCCATCATCAAAGACAGTAAACCTGTTCCCGTCCCAATATCTAACACGTTGTCGCGATTTTCGGCGTCAGCCCAGGCGCCAAGCAGCACGCCATCAGTACTCACTGGCATGCCACAGCCGGCGTTATCAATCGAAAACTGTTTGAATTGAAAGCCTTTACTCACTTTATCTCCGCCACGTGATTATCTTAAATTGCTCAAAAAATAGATGATAATGTTGCTGTGTTGTTGCTTTTTTTGTGTGCCATATTCTTTTGATAGTTTTGATTAATTATCAATTATTGGCATTTAATACTTAATTTTTATTATAAATTGAATTAATAGCCTGATTTTTACTGCCCTATTGTCTGCATGGTGAAACTTCGTCATTATCCTGTCTACACGGTAAAGCTCAGTAAAAAAAACCAAAAGGCTAACCGATTGATTACACGTATTGGCAAATACACATCTGCAAACACACATAGGTAGTAAATAGTGAAAGAGAGTTTAAAGGTTAGCGACATACTCGCGCTAGGTTTTATGACCTTTGCGTTTTTCCTCGGGGCAGGCAATATCATTTTCCCACCGCAAGCAGGCTTTCTTGCTGGTGATCATACTTTTTCTGCCATGCTGGGCTTTTTGACCACGGCAGTGGGCTTGCCTCTTATCGGTATTATTGCCGTCGCTGTTGCTGGTGGTGGTTGGAAAGGCTTAACGCGTGATCTTCCAACGTCAGTAGCAACACTGATGGCTGTGCTGATTTTCATCATCATTGGTCCTGCATTTGCGGCGCCTCGTGCGGGCCTCGTTGCCTATGAAATGGGCTTTAAGCCGTTTTTGACCGATGCAGGTCAGTGGGAACTATCATTGTTCTCTGTGGTGTTCTTCGCCGTTGCAATGTTCTTCTCTCTGTCTCAAGGCAAACTGATTGATACCATTGGTAAACTACTGACACCGGCATTGTTTGCGGCATTGGTGGTTCTGGCGATTGCTGTTGTGGTTAATCCGCAGGGCGATATAGCACCAGCGCAAGGCGCGTATGTTGATCAAGCATTCGCAACGGGTTTCCTCGAAGGCTACAACACCATGGATACCTTCGCGGCACTGATGTTCGGTATGCTGATTGTTGATGTGATCCGTAAGAAAGGCATCACGTCTGACACAAAAACCTGCAAATACCTGATTTATGCTGGCGTGATTGCCGCGACAGGCTTGGCGTTTGTTTATGTTTCTCTGTTCTATCTCGGCGCGACAGCAACGGGTGTGGCAGCAGGAGCGGCGAATGGCGGTGCGATTCTGTCGGCGTATGTGATGGCGTTGTTTGGCCCTGCCGGTCAAATCATTTTGTCTGCGATTATCATTCTGGCGTGTTTAACCACGGTCATTGGTTTGGTGTCAGCATGTGCGGATTACTTCAGCACTTTAGTGAAAGTCTCTTATCGTCAATGGGTTGTGATTTTGTCAGTGGCGTGTGCCATTGTGGCAAACGTTGGTTTGACCCAATTGATTGCGATTTCAGTGCCTGTATTGTTTGCACTGTACCCTGTTGCGATTGCGTTGATTGCGCTGACCTTCCTGCGCCGTTTCATGCCTAATCCTGCACTGGCTTACCGAGTGGTATTGGGTGTGTCACTGGTATTTGCATTGTTGGATGCGGCGAAAGTGGCGGGTATGGATATGTCTTTGCTTAAAGCGCTACCATTGTTTAACTTTGGTATGGCATGGCTGTTGCCAACCGTGATTGCGACAGTGGCTGTTCGTTTTGCACCCGCACCGAAAGGCGAGTCGTCTCACGCCTAAGTGATGTGATGTATACGTTGAAGCGTTAGTTTTCAGCGTCAAAAAAACCACCGCATGCGGTGGTTTTTTTATGCCGAAAAGAGGACGGTGATTGGGCGCTAAAATTAAAGCAAGGCTTGGTATTCGGTGAGCACTTGTTCACACCAAGTGGCGATGCGCTCATCACTTAATTCGTATTGACTGTCTTCATCTAGCGCTAGGCCGACAAAGTGCTTTCCATCCTCGGTCAGGGCTTTGGATGCGTCAAAGGTGTAGCCTTCAACAGGCCAGTAGCCAACGAAATTCAGTCCGGTTGGGAGCAATTGATCGTGAAGCAAACCCATGGCGTCAAGGTACCATTCTGCGTAGCCTTCTTGGTCGCCCAAGCCAAACAGTGCCACGGTTTTTCCTTGAAGTTTAAGCCCTTCAAGCTGGTCCCAAACCGCTTCCCAGTCTTCTTGCAGTTCACCAAAATCCCACGTGGAAATGCCCAGTAACAGGAGATCGTACTGGTTCATATCGCTCACGGGGGCGTCTTTGATGTTGTGAACGTCCACTAACTCGTCACCCAAAATATCACGGATCTTTTCCGCGGCCATTTCGGTGTAACACGTCGTCGAGCCGTAGAACAAACCTATCTTCATGCCTATTTCCTGCTGTTGCGCTTGGCGCGATTTTACCTGTCACGGGGCGGCTTCTCTACCCCAGAGTTTACTCATCGCGCTATCTTTGCTGAACAAATACTCGTGAAACACCTTAAAACACGGGCTACGCTTGCATTCATAGTAAACTGAGGTAGTTTGAAGAAAGCAAAATTGCGTCGTTAAGTGAGTGAATCGTGGAACAAAATACCAGTTTGGTTGAGCAGTTTTTAGATGCGATGTGGATGGAGCGAGGGCTGTCAGAAAACACCTTGATTTCCTATCGCAATGATTTAATGAAGCTGTGCCATTGGTTATCGCAAGATAATGTGCAGCTAACAACGGTCACGACCCCCACTTTGCAGGATTATCAGCACTGGCTATTTGATCAAGATTTTAAGCAGACGAGCCGCGCTCGTATGTTGTCCGCCATGCGTCGCTTGTTCCAATATCTTTATCGTGAAAAGCAGCGTGAAGACGATCCCTCCGCCACCTTGATCAGCCCCAAGTTGCCGAAACGCTTACCAAAAGATCTCTCCGAAGAACAGGTGGACGCTTTGCTGGATGCGCCTAATACGGACGATATGCTGGAACTGCGCGACAAAGCCATGATGGAACTGCTGTATGCGACGGGACTACGTGTCACTGAATTGATCAGTTTGACCACGGAAAACGTCAGCTTGCGACAAGGCGTTGTGCGAGTGATCGGTAAAGGTGGCAAGGAGCGCATGGTGCCAATGGGGGAATCGGCCATTGATTGGCTAGAACACTATCTTGCTCATTCCCGACAAGGATTGCTGGGAGAGAAAACGTCCGATGTGTTTTTCCCTAGTCGTCGCGGGCGAATGATGACCCGACAGACTTTCTGGCACCGTATTAAGTTTTATGCCGCGTTGGCAAGCATTGATAGCGAACTGCTATCGCCGCACGTATTACGCCATGCATTTGCGACGCATTTACTCAATCACGGTGCTGATTTACGAGTGGTGCAGATGTTGCTCGGGCATAGCGACTTGTCGACCACTCAGATCTATACGCATGTGGCGACTGAGCGATTAAAACAATTGCACCAAGAGCATCATCCTCGGGCATAATAGTATATTTAACCGTGGTCATAAGGCGGCTGTTAAAATGGCTTGGACGGTTTTAAAACAGTGGGTGGAAAAAATATTTTTGCCTATTCAGGGATTTTTTTCTGGTTTTCCGGTCTGAAAGAGTAATGGTATGCCTGCGTCTTGTGGGCCTTTGTAGATAAATGGGATAAAAACACGATGAATTTCAAACAACTGCTTGCGGGTGTCATGCTCTCTTCAGCCTTGTTTTCTTTTGGTGCTCAGGCAGTAGAAGGGGCGGATAAAGCTGCCATTTCTGATGTGTTAGCACAATATCGACTTAATATTGAAAGCATTGAAGCGTCGCCTGTTGAGGGGCTTTTTGAAGTGATCACGAATGGTGGTGTGGTTTACGCCAACAAAGACGGTTCTTACTTTATTTACGGTCAATTGTTCCACACCAACGAAAAAGAATCGATCAACCTCACCGAGATTGCTCAGGCTAAACGCAACAAAAAACTGTTTGATGCCGCAGGCGTTGAGAAAGAGTTGATCGTGTACCCAGCAAAAAATGAAAAGCATATCGTGAATGTATATACCGATACGACGTGCGGCTATTGCATGAAGCTGCACCGTGAGATGCAAGACTATAACGATCTCGGCATTACTGTTCGTTACTTGGCGTTTCCTCGTTCTGGTGAGCGTTCACCAAATATGGAACAAATGAGTGCGATTTGGTGTGCAGATGACAGAGCTGTCGCAATGAATGCAGCGAAAGCAGGCGATTTTAATAAAGAAACAGATGCATGTAATGATTTGGTTCGTCGTCACATGGCGCTCGGCACCTCGATGGGTGTGAGCGGCACGCCAGCGATTATGCTGCAAGATGGCACCATGCTATCAGGTTACTTGCCAGCACCTAAGTTGCTAGAAGTGCTTCAGCAAAAAGGCTAAACCTCCGTTTCCCCAAAAAGGCGCAGGCGACAGTCTGCGCCTTTTTGCGTTCTAAGCCCGAGTAAACTGCCCGTGAGGCTTTCGCTTTACCCCCATCTCGTTACAATGAGTTCCTCAATCCGCATTCTTACAGTCGTCGGTGTATACACCGCCACAGACAGGTCTTGTTCCCATGATTGAAATCAAACGTCGCCAATCCACACCTGATGCAGAATTTCCTGCCTCAATGCCACCTTTACTTCAACGTATTTACGCCAACCGCGGGATCACCAGTGAAGGCGAGCTAGAACGCAGCGCAAAAGGGCTTCACAGCTTCAGCGAATTGTATGGCATTGAGAAAGCCGTACAATTGCTGGCAGATGCGATGGCGCAAGGGCGACGCATTATTGTGGTGGGGGATTTTGATGCTGATGGTGCCACGAGTTCTGCACTATCAGTGACCGCGTTTCGTATGATGGGCTGTCACAACGTTGATTACTTGGTGCCGAACCGATTTGATGATGGATATGGCCTAAGCCCAGACGTGGTCGCGCAAGCGGCGGCAAAAGGCGCGGAACTTATCATGACCGTGGATAACGGTGTGTCATCGATTGAAGGCGTTGCCGCTGCAAAAGAACGTGGCATTCAGGTCGTCGTGACTGATCACCACTTGCCAGGCAATGTGTTGCCTGATGCCGATGCCATGGTGAACCCAAATCTTGATGAGTGTGGTTTTCCATCCAAATCGCTCGCGGGTGTTGGCGTGGCGTTTTATCTTATGCTCGCCCTTCGGGCGCACCTTCGTGAAACGGGCTGGTTTGTCGAGCGTCAAATGGCTGAGCCTAATTTGGCCGATCTGCTGGATTTGGTCGCGCTGGGTACGGTGGCGGATGTGGTCGCGCTGGACACCAACAACCGTATTTTGGTGCACCAAGGGCTAATGCGTATACGCGCAGGAAAATGCCGACCGGGTATTCAAGCGCTGATTGAAGTCGCCAATCGCAACATGGCAACGTTGGTGGCGAGCGATTTTGGTTTCGCGCTCGGCCCTCGCATTAACGCGGCAGGGCGTTTGGATGATATGTCTTTCGGTATTGAGCTTTTATTGAGTGAAAGTTTACCTGCTGCACGTCAAATGGCGAGCGAGTTGGACGCGCTGAACCAAAGCCGTAAAGACATTGAACAAGGCATGAAAGAAGAAGCCATGGCTATCTGTGAGCGATTGCAGTTTGGTGAAGATACTCGTCTACCGAGTGGCCTCGCGCTGTTCCAACGCGAGTGGCACCAAGGCGTGATTGGGATTGTCGCTTCGCGCATTAAAGACAAATTCCATCGCCCTGTGATTGCATTTGCCGCCGGTGATGAAGGTGAGGTAAAAGGTTCAGCTCGTTCTATCCAAGGCCTTCACATGCGCGATACCTTGGACTTAATTGATACGCAAAACCCAGGGTTGATTAAAAAATTCGGTGGGCACGCCATGGCGGCGGGCTTAACCATCGCAGAAGCAGACTACGAGCGCTTCTCACGTTTGTTTGATGAAGCGGTACAAAACATCATTAGCGAAGATCAGCTTAAAGGTGTGTTGTTATCTGATGGTGAACTGTTGCCAGAAGAAATCAGCATGGACGTAGCCGAAATACTGCGCGCAGGTGGCCCATGGGGACAAGGCTTCCCTGAGCCATTGTTTGACGGTACGTTCAAATTGCTGCATCAAAAGCTGGTGGGCGGAAAACACCTGAAAATGATGTTAGAACCGGCATTGGGCGGGCAAATGGTGGATGCTATCGCATTTAACGTTGATCTACGTCGCTGGCCTGACCCATCAGTTCAGAAGGTCGAGTTGGCTTATCGGCTTGATGTGAATGAGTTTCGCGGTAACCGAACTGTGCAGCTTATGGTAGAACATGTGGTGGCGGTGTAATAAAAAAGCGGCTCTAGGACGTAGGAAGTGCAGCTCCTACGTTCCATTACCTGTGCTCTCTCTATGCTTTTTCGCGCATTGCTTTTGTTTCTTTCCTTCTTTTTATCTAAATATTCACCTTTGATCCTCATCACACTCTGTATATTCCGTCCGCAATTCTGTAGAATTCGGCGGTTAAAACTCATTCTGAACTTAGATAAGTGACCATGTTTGAAATCAATCCAATCAAAAACCGCCTAGCGGACATTGCCGAACGCGCAAATGTCCTTAGGGGGTATCTTTGACTATGACGCCAAGAAAGAACGTCTAGAAGAAGTTAATGCTGAACTTGAACAACCTGACGTCTGGGCTGAACCTGAGCGTGCTCAAACGCTAGGTCGAGAGCGTGCGTCGCTTGAGGCGGTGGTAGAAACCATCGATCAGCTAGACCAGGGTGGTGGGTACATCAACGATTTGCTGGAATTGGCCGTTGAAGAAAGCGACCAAGACACCTTCGATGAAATTGAACCTGAACTGAGCGACTTAGAAGCCAAGCTAGAAAAGCTTGAATTCCGTCGTATGTTTGCAGGCGACCATGATGGTGCTGATTGCTATATCGACCTGCAAGCAGGATCGGGCGGCACAGAAGCGCAAGATTGGACATCGATGCTATTGCGCATGTACTTGCGCTGGGCAGATTCGAAAGGCTTCAAATCTGAAGTGATTGAAGTGTCAGCAGGTGATGTGGCTGGATTGAAATCAGCGACGGTTCGCGTGAGCGGCGAATACGCTTACGGCTGGCTGCGCACTGAAACAGGTGTTCACCGTTTGGTGCGCAAATCCCCGTTTGACTCAGGCGGTCGTCGTCATACCTCGTTTGCTTCTGCGTTTATTTACCCAGAAGTTGATGACAACATTGAAATCGACATCAATCCTTCTGATCTACGTATTGACGTATACCGTGCTTCGGGCGCAGGCGGTCAGCACGTCAACACCACTGAATCTGCGGTACGTATTACGCACATACCAACGAATACCGTGGTGCAGTGCCAGAATGACCGTAGCCAGCACAAAAACAAAGATCAGGCGATGAAGCAGCTTCGCGCAAAACTGTTTGAGCTCGAAATGCACAAACAGAACGCAGAGAAGCAAGCCAACGAAGATTCGAAATCTGACATCGGGTGGGGCAGTCAAATCCGCTCATACGTGTTGGATGACGCGCGTATTAAAGATCTGCGTACCGGCATTGAAAACCGCAATACTCAAGCGGTGCTTGACGGTGATCTCGACAAATTTATTGAAGCCAGCCTGAAATCTGGTTTGTAATTTTTTAAGTTAATTAAAGGTTCACTATGACTGACCAATTACTAGACGAAAACAAGCTGATTGCGGAGCGTCGTGCCAAGCTGAACCACATTCGTCAAAACTGCAGCGCTAACGGCCACCCGAATGATTTTCGTCGTGAGCACAAAGCTGCAGACCTTCAGGCTGAATTCGGCGAAAAGAGCAAGGAAGAGCTAGAAACACTGGATCATAAAGTCAGCATTGCTGGCCGAGTGATGGCCAAACGTGGACCATTCCTAGCGATTCAAGACGTAAGCGGTCGCATTCAGGCGTACGCAGCAAAAGACGTTCAAAATGAACTAAAAGACAAATACCAAGGTCTGGATATCGGCGATATCATCGGTGTGAAAGGTGCCTTGCACAAATCAGGCAAGGGCGATCTGTACGTGAACATGGAAGAGTTCGAGCTGCTGACGAAAGCGCTGCGTCCTCTTCCTGAAAAGTTCCACGGCTTGACTGACCAAGAGACGCGTTACCGTCAGCGTTACGTTGACCTTATCGTGAACGAAGATTCACGTAATGCGTTTAAAGTACGTTCAAAGCTCATTTCAGCGATTCGCCGCTACATGGAGTCAAAAGACTTTATGGAAGTGGAAACGCCAATGATGCAAGTGATCCCTGGCGGTGCGTCTGCACGTCCATTCATCACTCACCACAACGCACTCGATCAGGAAATGTACCTGCGTATTGCGCCTGAGCTATACCTGAAGCGTTTGGTTGTGGGCGGTTTTGAGCGTGTGTTCGAAATCAACCGTAACTTCCGTAACGAAGGTTTGTCTCCGCGCCACAATCCAGAATTCACCATGATCGAATTCTACATGGCATACGCGGATTACAACGATCTGATAGATCTGACTGAAGACATGCTGCGCACGGTAGCCATCGAGGTGCTTGGTAATTCTGCCATGCCTTACGGCGAGCATACCGTTGAGTTCGGCGGTAAGTATGCGCGTATGACCATGCTAGAGGCGATCAAGCAATACAATCCTGAGCATGAAGCTATCCAAGCATTGGATGAAGAAGGTGTTCAGAATCGTGATCTGATGGTTTCTATTGCGACGTCATTGGAAATCTACGTTGAGAAGTTCTGGACATGTGGTCAGCTGCTTGAAGAAATCTTCGGTGAAACCGCAGAACCTAAGTTGATCCAGCCGACCTTTATCACTGGCTACCCAGCAGACATTTCTCCGCTGGCGCGTCGTAGCGATAGCAATCCATTCTTCACTGATCGTTTTGAGTTCTTCATCGGCGGTCGCGAAGTGGCAAATGGCTTCTCTGAGCTGAATGACGCTGAAGATCAAGATGCGCGCTTTAAAGCACAGGTTGACGCGAAAGAGTCGGGTGATGACGAAGCGATGTTCTACGACGCTGACTACATCACTGCATTGGAACACGGCTTGCCACCAACGGCGGGTCAAGGTATTGGTATTGACCGTTTGGCGATGCTGTTTACCAACACGCACACGATTCGTGACGTGATTTTGTTCCCTGCGATGCGTCCACAGAACCCCAACAAAGCGTAATTGCCTTGGTTGTGAGACGAATTTAAGACGTCTGTGAGACATCAAAACACCGGATTTATCCGGTGTTTTTTTATGCGCTAAATTCCATAAGCAATCGTTTGGCATAGCTCACACTTTTTGCGATCCAAATAACGTTTTTGTTCCGCTTTTGTCCCTCGCCCCCCATGATGCTCGCGTTTTCCCTTGCCGCTGAATGATGATGAAAATGATGCTTAAAAAAACGCTACTTTCTGCCAGTGTCGCGCTTGCGACCATGATGTCGACAACAGCCTTTGCCGCTGAAAATGTTGATTTGCTGATCACTGATGCGACTGTGCTGACAATGAATGCCGATAAAACGGTTTATCAGCAAGGTGTTGTTGCTGTGAAAGGGAATAAGATCGTTGCAGTCGGGGAGGCCTCTCTTGCCGATGACTACAAAGCGAAACGTGTATTAGATGTCGACGGTGACATCGTGATGCCCGGCCTAATCAATACTCATACCCATGCGTCGATGACCGTGTTTCGTTCGCTGGGTGACGATGTGCCTGATCGCTTGCACCGTTACATCTTCCCATTAGAGAAGAAGTTGGTGAGTCGCGACATGGTGCGTATTGGTGCGCAACTGGGTAATGTTGAAATGCTCAAAGGCGGCGTGACCACTTACGCAGACATGTACTACTTTGAAGATGAAGTGGCAAAAACCGTCGATCAAATCGGTATGCGTGCTGTGCTGGGTGAAACCGTGATTAAGTATCCGGTTGCTGATGCTGCGAATGCAGAAGAAGGGATCCAGTACGCGCTTAATTTTATTGAGCAATACAAAGATCACCCACGCATCACCCCTGCGTTTGCACCGCATGCACCCTATACCAACACCACGGAAGTGCTGCAGAAAATCACCAAGCTATCGCTAGAGCATGATGTGCCTGTGATGATCCATCTTGCTGAATCAGACCGTGAAAATGAAGTGATTGCGGAGCGCAGTGGTGGTAAATCGCCAGTTGCCTATATGGCAGACATTGGTGCATTAACGCCAAACTTGGTCGGTGCTCACGTGATCAATGTGGACGACGCTGATATTGCATTGCTGCAAAAATATGATGTGGGTATTGCGCACAATATGAGTGCCAACATCAAATCTGCCAAAGGCGTGTCTCCGGCATTGAAGATGTTTGATGATGGTCTTCGTATTGGGTTAGGAACCGACGGGCCAATGTCTGGCAATACTTTGAGTACGATCGATGAATTCAATCAGGTTGCAAAGGTCCATAAGTTGGTGAACCAAGACCGCGCTGCTATGCCGCCCGTTAAGGTGATTGAAATGGCGACCATTGGCGCGGCACGAGCGCTACATATGGAAGATACGATCGGTTCGCTGGAGATAGGCAAGTTAGCGGATATCATCGTCATTGATACTCAAGCACCAAATATGGTGCCAATGTACAACCCTTACTCCGCATTGGTGTATTCGGCCTATGCGACAAATGTAAAACACGCCATTGTCGATGGTAAGGTTTTAATGCAGAACCGAGACATACTGACCGTAGACGAAGATTCCGTTCGTGAAGAAGCGTTGCTGTTTGCAGACAAAGTGCGTGAAACTGTCATTGCGAGCGGCGAAGAGGTGCGCTAGCACTTTAACTCTTTACTCCCCTGCCTTAACTAAAAGACCGTGTCTCATCGGGGCACGGTTTTGATTTTCCACTGATTCTCTATCAATAGATACCCTCACGAAAGCGGGTCATCGTCTATGATTTAAGAAAAATAAAAGAGAAAATATTTTTTCTTATAAATGAGATCATCAAAAAATCCCATGTTCAATATGTAGTCGCCATTGTTCAGTGCAATCAATTAACCTGATGAATTTAAAAAGGTTAGTTGTCGATTTTTGATGTCTGTTTGTCAGGGTTAGCGATAGCTGAAATGTCTATTTTAGGATGCTAGCTGAATTGAGAGCTAGGTTGTATCTATACTGAGACAGACTAAGTTGTCTTACAAAATATAATGAACTCACAACATTTTGAACACATGTCGTTAATGGATGACTAAAGGCAGGCGTTATGGGTATGCAATTCAGATCTGAGGCAGTTCCAAGTTCTCTCGTTGTCGTGGGGGGAACCTACGAACCATGGTTAGCAACGTTGGAGCAAGCGGGTTGGCGTTGCCACCGTTGTTATGACCTTAGAGCTGCTCAATCTCTTCTACAAGATATCGGTCCTTGTATCGGTATTGTTGATATCAGTCACGATGACTTTAGTCTCAATGGTGTGGCGTCTCTCGTCAACCGTAATAAGCAAGTGCGTTGGCTGGCGCTTATCCGCGAAGATCAACTCAACAATGATGCAATTTGTCAGTTCATTGTGAGCTTCTGCATCGACTACTTCACGTCTCCTATTCCAGATAGCCAGTTGATGAGCACCATTGGCCACCAGTTGGGTATGTTGAAACTGGAGCGCCATGTATGGCCGCAGTTGGGCGATCACAGTGACATGGGCTTGCTTGGCAAAACCTCAGTAATGAAGAAGCTGCGTGACCAAGTGCGTCGTGTTGCGCCGACCGATGTCTCCGTGCTTATTCATGGGGAAAGCGGTACCGGTAAAGAGTTAGTGGGTATGGCAATTCATAATGCCTCTACCCGCGCAAAAGGCCCGTTTGTTTCAGTCAAATGCAGTGCATTGCCAGAAAAGCTGATCTCATCAGAGCTATTTGGTGATGGTACGAGCGAAGGGAAGGTACAGCAAGCGCACCAGGGAACGTTGTTCCTTGATGAAATTGGCGACCTACCGCTTAACCTTCAGGCAAACTTACTTCACTTGCTGCAAGACGGCACGGTGGAATCCCATGATGACAAATACGCGAAAGAAATCGATGTTCGTGTGATTGCGGCAACACATATGGATTTGGAAAAAGCGGTTGCTGAAGGTCTATTCCGTGAAGACTTATTCTACCGTCTAAACGTATTGCGCATCTCTGTGCCTTCCTTGAAAGAACGCAGTGCTGATATTCCAGACCTTGCTGAACACTTCCTGCTGAAATTTGCTCGCCAGTACAACACACAGGCACGCACTTTCTCAGAAGAGGGCAATAAGATCCTGACCAACTACAGCTGGCCAGGTAACGTACGTGAACTGATTAATCAGGTAAAACGTGCGGTGTTGCTGGCAGATAATCTGGTGATTGAAGCAGAGCACTTGGATCTTCCACGTCAGGGGGATTACAAGCAAAGCCTGCGCAAAATCCGTGAAGAGTCTGAACGTGATGCCTTGCTGGCCGTGCTGGAAAGCAACAATGGTCAAGTGTCTGCAGCAGCTAAAGAGCTGGGAGTATCGCGCGCGACCATGTATCGCCTGCTGAACAAACATAGCTTGATCCCTGCGCCTCGTAGCTTTCGCTAATTAGCCCATGTTTCAACCGCAATAAAAAAACCGCCCTAGGCGGTTTTTTTTATTGTTCAGTATAGGGCTCGCTGTTAGTGATTTGTCAGTTCTTCTGTTTGCACCGGGAACAACTTGTCATAAGCGAGGTTGAACACGTAAGCGTAAACCAGATAGAAAGCCACAAGGCCGATATCCATGACAAATGCCTGCCACAAGCCAATGTTTAGCCACCAAGCCATTGCAGGAAGCGTTATCCACAGCAAACCCAACTCAAATAGTACGGCATGTAAGATACGCTGTTTTTGTGTTTTCTTGGTTGTTCCTGTCCGCTTCATCATCGCTTTGTCAAACCACACGTTGTAGATGTAGTTCCATCCTGTCGCGATGACTGAAAACGCAATGCCCATCACACCTGTGTGGGCGGCATCAAAACCAAATTGGGACAGGATGCTGACGATGAGAATCAAGCCAATCACTTCAAATGCGATGGCATGTCGAATACGGTCTGTCATTGTTCTCATTGAGCGTTCCTCCTAAAAGATGGTGTCATAATATCCAATTAATAGATTGATAAAAGTTAAAACCTATCCGATATTCGGATTGATGAGAGGGGGAGTATAATGAGTAAGACATTGAAATGAGCGATTCAATCATCGACGTATGTTTTCGAAGTAAAAAGCGAATAAAAACGATGCAGACAGCTAATGATAGTGAATAAATCTCGAACAGTGAAATGTACCAATTATTAGGCAAAATAAAGTGAATGGCATGGTGAAAGTTTGTACAGAATGTTGAATGGAGACAATGACTTCAAATTGATCGTTATATGAAATAACTTGTTGATATATTGATCTCTGTCATTAATATTAACAGTGAATTTACAAACGCGGTTATCACTCAGGTTAACGAATTTAAGGAGGCAACGAATGAAAAATCATACTTTTACAACCGTTATGACCTGCGCCTCCAATTTGTGCGCAGATATGCGAAAACCTGTACAGTAATTCCGCACCCCTCGAAAGTGGGCCGCGGATATTTCTGCGGCCAAATGTGAAAGCAACAACTCTCATTTCCCCGCAGATTATCCAAGGCCTCCTAAACACAATATGGAGTCCACAATGAACCAATCACTTTACCTTCGTCTAGCCGTTATGTTCGTTCGTTTAGATATTAAGCATGAAGAAGCACAATGGCGAAAAGCACATCGACGTATCCGCTACGTTGGAGATCCTATGTCTGAGCATTTAATGCGTGACATCGGTTTCGAGAAAGATGGCTTTTCCATTGGTCACACTGTCGCGCCTCAGTTTAAAGCACAACGCGAAGTGGCACGTATGCGTCGCCGGTTGAGGTTGAACCCTACCACGTAGCAAAAGGGAGCCTTCTTTGCTGGGAAGGCTCCCTATCCTTTTTAGTCTGTGATGAATGACACTGAGTCGCAGCCAGTCATATATATAGCTAGCGCGGAACCACCCGCGCTGTATCGCCATCCACATTGACCTGCACTTGCTGACCATCTTGGAAAATCATATCTGGGTTGACCGCCTGAACGATCGAAATGATCTTTCCACTGTCATCGAGTTTAATCGTGAGGTTCACCCCGTTACTTTCCCCAGCTTTTGCAGCAGCTTCACTGCCGGCATAACCGCCAAGCAACCCCCCACCAATCGCTGCGATTTCAGAGCCTGTGCCGCCTCCAACTTTGGAGCCTAGTATTCCACCAATGGCTGCCCCTGCGATGGTGCCAATGAGATTGGTTTGACTAGAGCTGTCGAGAGTCACTGGCTCTGCCTTAATCACCGTGCCGTAATACACGTCTTGAATGGTACGTGTATCTGTTGTGCCGTAGGAATCGCCGTAGGGGTTTGGAGATGTGCAACCTGCTGTTCCTAGTGCCAATATGGAAATACAAAATACACCGATATGATTTGCTTTCATGCCTTGTCCACCCTGTGTGAAGTCGGCATCAATTATAGTGTTCGACGGCTGAGTCTATGTGCGTGTGACGAAAGAAAAAGCGCCAATTGGCGCTTTTCTTATCTTAAAGACAAACCAGTTATGCCTCGTCTTGTGCTCATTAGCACCACGCGACTCAGTGCTGAATGACTCAGCCAAGCAGTCGCTTGCTGATGCGAACTAAGGGCAAGGGTTTGAGTATTTCGCGCTCACTTCATCGATGCGAATTAACAGCTCTTCTGGCAATTGAATATCGATAGATTCGATATTGGTTTTTAACTGGTCGAGTGTCGTCGCACCAATGATGTTACTGGCAACGAAAGAACGACTGTTCACAAACGCTAATGCCATTTGCGCGGGGTCGAGCGAAAACTCGTTGGCGAGGTCAACGTAGGCTTTTGTTGCGGCTTGTCCTTGCTCTGTGAAATAACGTGCAAACCGTTCCCATCGGGTACAACGAGCCCCTTCTGGACGAGCGCCATTCAGATACTTACCCGTGAGTACACCAAACGCCAGTGGCGAATAAGCCAGCAACTCAACACCTTCTTGATGGCTGATTTCTGACAGGCCCACTTCAAAGCTGCGGTTGAGCAAGTTGTAAGGGTTTTGGATTGAAACAATGCGAGTTAGGCTGTGTTTTTCCGCCAATCGCAGATAGCTCATGACACCCCAAGGCGTTTCATTCGATACACCGATATAGCGAATTTTTCCTTCACGCACCAGTTCCGATAGCGCATCTAGCGTATCGAGCAAACTGACACCTGAGTTTTCATCTTGATGTGTATAGTTAAGTTGGCCGAAGCTATTCACATGGCGTTGTGGCCAGTGAACTTGATACAAGTCGATGTAGTCAGTTTGTAGGCGAGCAAGACTGTCATCAACCGCCTGACGTACATTGCGGCGATCGAGCGACATGTTATCGCGAATGTAAGGAACACCACGTGGCCCCGCCACTTTGGTTGCAATGACCACTTTGTCGCGCTTACCTGATTTTTGCAGCCAGCTACCGATGTATTTCTCTGTTAACCCTTGAGTCTCTTGGGTGGGGGGAACGGCATACATTTCGGCCGTATCAATAAAGTTCACACCAAGATCCAATGCTAACGACAGTTGTTCATGGGCATCAGCTTCTGAGTTTTGTTGACCAAACGTCATGGTACCGAGGCATATTTTACTGACGTCTAAGCTGGTATGAGGAAGAGTATGAAATTGCATCCGTTCTCCTTGGATTTCGCTTATCGCCCAATGAGGTTGATTTGGCTCATTGTCGAGAGAAGAGGTTTGAACTTCCATCTTAGGAGATTCTGCCTCAGGTACAAGCTTCAAAAACAGTGAAAGCTTGTACGACTTCAACTCGTTGAGTAAAAGACAGTCAGCAAGATGCACCAAGAGTGAAAATCACACAGCATAAACAGAAATTTCATCAAGATAATCTGTCAGTCAGCCCCATTTTTATACTAGGATTAACATTTGGTTAACAATGCGGGAGGCGAGATGAAATTAAAGCAATTGAAAAATTGGATACAGGCTCACCCTGACAATGTGCCGCATTGCTATGTGGTGGCACATGCTGGTGGGGCACAACATATTGTGGAAGTGGAAGTTAGGCATCAACTAGAACCTTTGAGAGATGATAAAACCGATGAAGTGATGCACTTTGACAACATGGAGCAAGTCAGTGCCAAGCTGAAAAAGCTCGGTATTAGAAAGGTAACGATGCGCTTACTTGACCCTTATGATGAATTTGGTCCTGCCGATGCCTCGTGCAAAGAAGACATGGAGATCTCGCTCTAGCGGGTCAACGAATACGCCAACTGCAAAAGACTCTGTATCTTTCGGTTACTCGCTATCTGACAATAAGAAATGTCGGGCGAGTATCCTTGCGGTGAATTGGGTTCGTAAATAAAAGCCTCTAGGTAACGTTTTGATAGGTTGACCATTTGCCCCGTAAGCTTCTGTCTTCACTTTGCTGTTAGCCGCTTTCGGGCGTAGCTGCATAAATTCACCGTGTTTTGCTGAAATCTCGTGGATCTTGCCTAGCACAATAAACTCCATTAATTCTTCCCAATCTGCCTTAAGTTGTTTCTCTTCCTCTTGTGATGGTTGCCAGATAAGCGGCATTCCAACGCGGCGTTCTGACACCGGGATTTCGCGTTCGCCTTCAACAGGCACCCACAACACTTTGGACAACTTATTGCGGATGTGGCTACTTTCCCATGTCAGTCCATGAACACCAGTTAGCGGCGCAACGCATACAAAGGTGGTTTCTAGCGGTTTACCACTGTGGCTAATGGGGATCGATTTCAGCTCAATACCAAGATCCTGAAAATCTTGCTCTGGCTTGCTCCCAGCTGTCGCACCCAGACAGTTTTCCAACAACATACCGACCCAGCCTTTTTCACGACGAAGATCGGCAGGACAAGCAATGTCTCGTTGCGAAGCAAGCTCGCCAAGGGTAAATCCTGCCAGAGCATAAGCACGATCGAGCAATTCTTGTTCGGTTGTTGGCGCGGGGATCATGGGGCTATCCATTCAATGTTAATCGTCAGAACGCTATCAGCCAAACACTGAAAACACCAGTGTTTGTATGGGACTGACAATGGGATCACTCAGTAATGAGTATTTTCCAATGTTATCCACAAGGATCAAGCGATAATCATGACTCCCTAGTGTCATGGATGCATATACAGTGCTTTTAATGTGTTGATTATAGAGCGATCGTCCATTATTGATGAGGAAGTGTACGAATGGTGTGGGTAACTCTCATTTTGGTGGATCTTTGAGCACTTTAAGATCTTATTGATTCTCCAAGGAGGAAATAGAATGTGGTTTGTTTTTTTTCTCATTCAAAGCATTGATATTAAATGGTTTATTTTTGGTTTCTCAAATGGGCGTAAAATCACGTATGGCCATCACATCATGCTTTATTACAGTTTAAACGGTGTTCTTCACAAATCTATCCACAGAAAGCGTGAATAAATGTGCGCTTGGTCTCATCAAGTTGTTTATAACTTATGGTGAGGGCTTGTTTTATCCCTAAAGGCGGTTGAACTCCCCAAAAAATGCGTTTCATTCACAATGTTTGTTTACCACTGTGTACATAGTGTGAAAAAATCACTGTTAATAGAGATTTATATTTGAGGTCGTCCAGTGATAGATGGCGATGGTTACCGTCCTAATGTAGGGATAGTAATATGCAACAGCCACGGTCAGGTTCTCTGGGCTCGTCGATATGGACAACATTCCTGGCAATTCCCCCAAGGTGGTATTGATGACGGTGAAACGCCGGAACAAGCCATGTACCGAGAGTTATACGAGGAAGTAGGGCTCTCGAAAAAAGACGTAAAGATCCTGGCGACAAGTCGCCATTGGTTGCGATACAAGTTGCCAAAACGTCTGGTTCGTTGGGATTCAAAACCAGTGTGTATTGGGCAAAAGCAAAAATGGTTTTTGCTCAAGCTGGAATGTGACGAGTCAAAAGTGAACATGCAACGGAGTGGTACGCCAGAATTTGATGGTTGGCGTTGGGTCAGCTACTGGTATCCGGTCAGGCAGGTGGTGTCGTTTAAACGCGATGTTTACCGACGCGCAATGAAAGAGTTTGCAGCGATTGCGATGCCTTTTCGTGAGCGAAAAGTGAAGCGCAGTAAAGGTAAACGAGGCTCAGCTAAAAACTAAAGGAAGGCTTAGAGGGCGCCGATGCTGACGAAACTGCGAGATATCGTTAATAACGTGGCGTCATCCAGTGACGTTAAGCAAGCGCTCAATACTTTAGTGAGTGAGACCTGCTCTGCGATGGATACAGAGTGTTGCTCTGTTTACATCGCCGATCACGATCGCCAAGTCTATGAATTGATGGCCACCCAAGGCCTCAATGCGAAATCGCGTCGTGTGGCGCTGTCTTTCAACGAAGGTCTCATCGGCCTTGTTGGCCGTCGAGCAGAACCCATCAATCTTGCCTTTGCCAGTGGGCATGTCGACTTTAAACATTTCCCTGATATCGGTGAAGACGTTTTTAATGCGTTTCTTGGCACCCCAATCATTTATCGTCGTCAGGTTCTCGGTGTGCTGGTTGTGCAGCAACGAGATTCCCGTCAGTTCAACGAAAGCGAAGAGTCTTTTCTTGTAACCTTAGCTGCGCAGTTGGCTGTGGTGTTTGCCCATGCTAAAGCGCAAGGCTTGTGGCCGAGCGATGTCAAAGGCTCTTTGCTATTGGAAGGTGCCGCAGCGTCTCCCGGTGTCGCAATTGCAAAAGCGTGGTGTGATGTTTCCCAGCCTCGCCTCGATCTTGTTTCTCCTGCTTCTTGTCTGGATAACCAAAAAGAGCGTGATCGCTTAGAGGGTGCGTTAAGTGCTGCGATTTCTGATTTCCGTCGCCTGAGAAAGCGTTTTGACAATGAGTTGAATCAAGACACGCTGGCGATCTTCGATCTTTTTATCCATTTACTGAACGATCCTGTGCTTCGCAAAGCCATGAACGAGCACATTCAGCAGGGCGATCTCGCGGAGTGGGCTGTTAAGCAAACGATTGATTCTTTTGCTGAACGTTTCCAAAACATGTCCGATCCCTATCTTCGTGATCGTGCTAATGACGTAAAAGAGCTTGGTCAGCGTTTGTTGTATTTCCTCGAGAATCAGGAAACCAAGCAGTGGAACCTTGATGAGCCCGTCATTTTGTTTGCCCGAGAGCTGACCGCGGCGATGTTGGCTGCCATTCCACGAGACTGCTTGGCAGGTGTGGTGGCAGAAGAGGGCGCGGTGAATGCGCATGCTGCAATTTTAGCGCGAGCATTAGGTATTCCTGCCGTGATGGGGGTGGAATTTAACCCACAAATCATTCACCAGAAAAAAGTGGTGCTGGATGGCTTTAAAGGTCGCGTGCTGGTTGAGCCCTCTGCGCACATTCTTAAAGAGTACAAGCGCCTTCGCGATGAAGAACTGGAGCTGCAACAAGAGGTGGACAGTGCGTTTACTCGGCGCACAGAAACTGCAGATGGCGTGAGGGTGGAGATCCACCTCAATGCGGGGCTCAGTGCCGATACGAGTATTGCGATTAACCGTGGTGTTGACGGCGTGGGTTTATACCGAACGGAAGTGCCGTTCTTGATGCAACGCAGCTTTCCTTCAGAAGAGGATCAGGTAAAGCAGTACCAGTCGATACTGGATTGCTACCCAAAGCAATCTGTCGTGATGCGAACACTCGACATTGGCGGAGACAAGCCGCTTCCTTATCTGAAAATCGAAGAAGACAATCCGTTTTTGGGTTGGCGAGGCATTCGTTTCACGCTCGATCACCCCGATATCTTCCTTATTCAAGTCAGAGCCATGCTGCGTGCCAGTATTGGGCGAGACAATCTCGCTATTCTTCTGCCGATGATTTCAGGGCTTTCGGAGCTACTAGAAGCAAAAACGCTGGTGAATCGGGCATTTAATGAAGTGTCTGAAATAGCCGTGTCACAAGGGAAGAAACTCAACAAGCCGCGTCTTGGTATTATGGTTGAAGTGCCATCGGTGCTTTACCAGTTTGATGCAATTGCTCCGCATATCGATTTTCTGTCTGTCGGTACCAATGATTTGACTCAGTATCTGTTAGCTGTAGATCGAAACAATGCCCGTGTGGCGGACGTCTATGATACATTTCATCCTTCAGTGCTGGCTGTGCTTCACCAGATCTTGATGAGCAGCCAACGATTGAAGTTACCTGTGAGCGTGTGTGGTGAATTCGCAGGTGATCCCATAGGCGCTGCATTGCTGGTGGGTATGGGTTATCGACAGCTCAGTATGAATACGCGTAGCGTTGCCAAGATCAAATATGTACTTCGTCATATCCCGTCAGAGGCGTTGCAGAAACATGTTCTCGCGATGCAGCAGTTGTCTTTAACTGGCGAGATACGAAAAGCCTCAGAAGACTTTTTAGAACGTTATAGCTTGGGTGGCCTCATCCGAGTCGGCAAATAGGAACATTTTCATGGTTGATGCCACCTTGTGGCTGTTCGGGGCATGCCTTGTACTCGGCAGCTGCGTCGGTTTGCTAGCAGGTTTGCTTGGCATTGGTGGTGGCTTGATCGTTGTGCCTGCGCTATCGGTACTTTTGCCGTGGGCGGGCATCACACCTTCATTGGTTATGCCAATGGCACTTGCCACATCGCTGGCCAGCATTGTTATTACTTCTTCTTCTTCCGCTTATACCCATTACCGTTTAGGCAATGTACTGCCTGCTGTTGTGCGAAGCCTGTTGCCCGGCGTATTGCTTGGCGGTTTATTGGGTAGCGCGATCGCCGATCGATTACCTGCGGAATACCTGCCTCGTGTGTTTGGCGTTATTGTGCTTTTGTTGGCGCTTCAAATGGCGCTGTCATTACGCGTTAAGCCCGCTAAGCCGTTCCCTTCGCCTGTAAGAAATGTGTTCAGTGGCGGTCTGATAGGCATGATTGCTAGCCTTGCGGGTATTGGAGGTGGGTCGCTGACTGTGCCTTACCTCAATTACTATGGCGTTGAAATGCGCCAAGCGATCGGCAGTGCCTCTTTATGTGGTGTTTTTCTCGCGCTAGCAGGTATGGCGGGTTTTATCTTTTTTGGGCTGACACAAACTGAAACCTTACCAAGGTTCAGCGTGGGATATGTTTACTTACCTGCGTTGATTGGTATTGTAGTCACCTCTGTTTTTACAACGCGATATGGAGCGAGGCTGACTTCACGGTTGCCGACGCCAATCATTAAACGTGTTTTTGCCGTGTTCTTGCTCTTGGTTGGGGCAAGTATGTTTTTAAGCTAAGGAAGACAACTCTATGTCTCTGACATTTCCCCAAATTGATCCCATCCTGATTGAAATTGGCCCGCTTGCGATTCGTTGGTACGGTTTAATGTATCTAGCGGGCTTTGCGTTTGCCCTTTGGTTAGCTAATCGTCGTGCTGACAAGGCTGGTAGTGGCTGGACACGTGATGAGGTCAGTGACTTACTGTTTGCGGGATTCTTAGGCGTTGTGCTAGGCGGGCGCATTGGCTATGTGCTCTTCTATCAATTTGATGCTTTCCTTGCTGATCCTATTTTTTTGTTCAAAGTGTGGACGGGCGGTATGTCTTTCCATGGTGGCTTGCTCGGTGTTATTACCGCCATGTTTTGGTTTGCACGCAAAACCAAGCGCACCTTTTTCACCGTGTCTGATTTCATTGCGCCGCTGGTACCATTTGGATTGGGCGCCGGACGACTGGGTAACTTCATCAATGGTGAATTGTGGGGACGCGCTACTGATGCACCGTGGGGCGTAATATTTCCTACGGGTGGTCCGATTGCGCGTCACCCTTCGCAGCTGTATGAGTTCGCGCTTGAAGGTGTGGTGCTGTTCCTGATCCTTAACTGGTTTGCGCGTCATCCTCGTCCTGCTGGTGCAATATCAGGCTTGTTCTTGATTGGGTATGGTTCGTTCCGTTTTATCGTCGAATTCTTCCGTGAACCCGATGCGCACCTCGGCCTATTTGGTGATTGGATAAGCATGGGACAAATTTTGTCGACACCGATGATCATTGGTGGGGCACTCATGATGGTTTGGGCATATCGTCGCGCGAAAAACGCGACCCGCTCAGCCTAATTTTGCATTCTTAAGCCGCAGCCTGTCTGCGGTTTTCTTTGTCTTTAATCTGCCATTCAGCCTGCTGGTGGATGGGTAATGTAAGGAATAGTCATGAAGCAGTATCTTGATTTGATGCAGGATATCATTGATAACGGCAGCGATCGTGGCGATCGCACGGGTGTGGGTACGCGCTCTGTCTTTGGTCGACAGTTGCGTTTTGATCTCAGCGAAGGTTTCCCGATGCTGACGACCAAGAAGCTGTATACGCGTGCCATTATTCAAGAGTTGCTTTGGTTCTTAAACGGTGACACCAACATCAAGTATTTACAGGACAACAATGTCAGTATTTGGGATGAGTGGGCGACAGAAAGCGGTGACCTTGGCCCTGTCTATGGCGCTCAATGGCGTTCGTGGGCGTGTCCTGATGGCTCTACTGTTGATCAAATTGCCGAGCTCATTGAGCAAATTAAAATCAAACCTAATTCACGTCGTCATATTATCACCGCATGGAATCCAGCAGATTTGCCGGATGAGAGCATAGGCCCTCAAGCCAATGTCGAACAGGGGAAAATGGCGCTGGCTCCTTGCCACTGTTTATTCCAGTTCTATGTGGCTGACGGAAAACTGTCATGCCAGCTATATCAGCGCAGTGCAGATTACTTTCTCGGTGTGCCATTCAATATCGCCAGTTACGCTTTGTTCACGCATATGATTGCGCAGCAATGTGATTTGGAAGTGGGAGATTTTGTGCATACCTTCGGTGATGTGCATCTTTATCATAACCATTTAACTGACGATATCGTCTATGAGCAGCTCAAGCGTGTGCCTGGCAACAAGCCGACGCTAACGATCGCACGTAAGCCTGACTCAATCTTTGATTACACGTTGGAAGACTTTGTTATCGAAGGATATGACGCGCAGCCAAGCATTAAGGCGCCGATCGCGATTTAATCAGTCAGGTTTGAACAGCAAGTATTCAGAAGCCGGGGATTTCCCGGTTTTTTTGTGGGAAATAAAGCGCAGAGACTAGGAGGAGCAGGACTCAGATCCTAGGAAAAGCACAAGCAAGTGCTTAATGTAGAAAATGCAGGTATCAACATATCGCAGTACCCAGTACCCAGTACCCAAGACCTGCTCTATTTTCCCCAAAAAAAACGCCCGCATCAGCGGGCGTTTTATCGAATGTGTTTTGACTTACTGTGTCGCTAACATAACGATTGATGGAATCGCAACAAATACCAAACCAAGGTACGCAACCACAGCCAGCTTGTTCTTCGCTGCAACCTCGCCCAGCTTCTCTGCGCACTTCAATGGGATTTCGCGCAAGAATGGCGTACCAAAGATAAGCAGTGTAGCAAGTACGTTGAACACAAGGTGTACCAGCGCGATTTGCAGAGCAAATACCGCGTTAGGACCCGTCACTGCTGTCGCGGCAAGTAGCGCAGTGATACAGGTACCGATGTTTGCACCAAGGGTGAAGGGATAAACATCACGTACCTTGAGAACATTGGTGCCAACCAAAGGAACCATCAAGCTTGTCGTTGTTGAAGAAGACTGAACCAGAATCGTCACTAAGGTGCCTGATGCGATGCCGTGCAGAGGGCCACGACCGATGGCATTGTGAAGAAGCTCTTTTGCACGACCAACCATTAGTTTGCGCATCAATTTACCCATCATGGTAATAGCAGCAAAGATCAATGCAATACCTAGGAAGATAAGCGCTACGCCACCCCAGTCACCAGGCAGTGAAGAGAACAGACCTTTCGTGCCGTTAACCAAAGGCTTAGTCAATGGACCCATGAAGTCCAGACCTTTCATGCTCAGGTTGCCATCAAACATTAGAGGTGCAACCAACCAGCTCGAAATTTTGTCTAACAGACCAAACATCATTTCCAAAGGAAGGAAAATGGAGACAGCCATTAAGTTAAAGAAATCATGAACGGTTGCGCAGGTGAATGCTCGGCGGAATTCTTCTTTACAGCGCGCGTGGCCTAGGCTCACCAAGGTATTGGTTACGGTCGTACCAATGTTGGCACCCATAATCATAGGAATAGCTGTTTCGACTGGTAGGCCACCGGCAACCAGACCAACAATAATCGATGTGACTGTGCTTGAAGATTGGATCAGTGCGGTTGCAACGATACCGATCATCAGACCCGCTACAGGGTGAGAGGCGAATTCAAACAGGGTTCTCGCTTCGTCACCTGCCGCCCATTTAAAACCACTACCAACCATGGAAACTGCAACAAGCAGAATATAAAGCATCAGTGCCAGGTTGGCCCAACGTACCCAATTCTTAGAGCTGTTAATTGGAGCAGCAGTAGAAGCTTGGGATGTCATAAGGAAATCTCCGAGACAGTTGTATGTCAGATTTGTGTCAATGAATTAATCTGAGCGAATAGTAGGTAGGAAATATTTCACTAATATTACAGTTTTAATTCAGACTGCTGACCAATGATAAGAATAGGTGTAAAGCTACATGTTCATCCTGTGTTTTAATTAATGGAAACAATGATTTAATTGTTTTTGTGTGGTATTTTTCAAGTGGTTAAAAAGCGCCCAAACGCGCGATATTTATCGTAAAAGATGTCACATTGAGGGGCATTTATGGCAGGGTCATGTTTCACACCACGAAAAAAGTGTCACTTTTTGGTGGAAACTTCGGATATTCCGAGGTTTAATCTCCAAAGAACCGATTTTTCTTTAATGATGATTGGTGACTAGACTAATAGGGATTACTTAATTTTAACGGAGTGCTTTAAATGACTGATGCGATTCGTCAGTTTATGAAGATGGAATCAGCCGGCGGTTTGGTGCTGATCATTGCTGCAATATTGGCGATTGTGATTGCCAACTCACCCTTGCAGCCGCTATATGATGGCGCTCTTCATAGCTACATAGCTGGTTTATCGGTCGCGCATTGGATCAATGATGGTCTGATGGCTATCTTCTTTATGCTGATCGGACTCGAAGTGAAAAGGGAACTCATTGAGGGTGCCCTTAATACGAAAGAAAAAGCGATTTTTCCTGCTATTGCTGCCGTAGGTGGCATGCTGGCACCTGCTTTGGTTTATTTGGCATTTAACTATTCAGATCCTGTGACCATAAATGGTTGGGCTATCCCCGCAGCAACAGACATCGCTTTCGCACTCGGCGTGATGGCATTGCTCGGTAAGCGTGTGCCTTTGTCTCTGAAAGTTTTCTTGCTCGCGCTGGCGATTATTGATGATTTAGGCGTCATTGTCGTGATCGCGCTGTTTTATAGCAGCGATCTTTCTATTACTGCGTTAGTGGTTGCCTTTATTTCTACCGCCGTATTGTTCTTAATGAACACCAAGAACGTCACTGGCGTGAAATGGTACTTGCTGGTTGGCGCGATTCTCTGGTTCAGTGTGTTGAAATCCGGCGTGCATGCGACGTTGGCGGGTGTGGTGCTTGGTTTTGCTATCCCTCTGGCGGGTGGCAAAGACGGAAAATCCCCGCTAAAAACGCTAGAGCATGCCATTCATCCCTACGCGGCATTTCTGATTCTTCCTTTGTTCGCATTTGCTAATGCGGGTGTCTCGTTGGAAGGTGTGTCACTGGCAAGCCTGACTAACATGCTGCCGCTAGGGATTGCGTTGGGTCTGCTGATTGGTAAGCCGTTAGGTATTTTTACCTTCAGCTGGATTGCTGTAAAAACAGGTGTGGCGCGATTACCTGAAAACGTCAACTTTAAGCAAATCTTTGCGGTTTCACTGCTATGTGGTATCGGCTTTACGATGTCGATATTCATCTCTTCGCTCGCGTTTGTGGGTGTGGACCAAAGCTACATCACGTTCTCTCGATTGGGTATTTTGATTGGGTCTACGGTTTCCGCGCTTGCTGGCTACGCACTATTGAGTGCGGTACTGCCTAAATCACCAGCGGCGGAAGAAGATGGCGATGGGGAAAAAGTGAGTATTGATTATTAAAGCGTGTATTTCACTGCATCTTTGATAGCAGGACTGGTTGTGCTGACTCAAACTGGCTGTGTTAAACGCATCGAGTAAAGATGATCATTGAGGCAGATTAGCATGTGAGGTCAGCATTATTGTGGCTCTAACCTCACTGAAGAAAACCAGATCATGACCTAATCAAAAAGCGCCATCACTACGTCCTCGTGGTGAGGCGCTTTTTACGTTGAGAAGCTATGTCGCATTTAAACTACAACCACCTCTATTATTTCTGGATGGTCTGCAAAAAAGGCTCAGTCTCAAAAGCGGCTGAAGCATTATTCCTGACACCGCAGACAGTAACTGGCCAAATACGTACCTTAGAAGACCGTCTGAACGGTAAACTGACTAAACGTTCAGGTAGGCATGTCGAACCAACTGAGCTCGGTCAGTTGGTTTACAAGTACGCTGACAAGATGTTCGGTATTAGCTACGAAATGTTAGATATCATTAACTATAGTCAGCGAGAGAATGAGCTATTTGATGTTGGCGTGGCCGATGCATTGTCGAAAAGCCTGGTGAGTCGTGTACTGCTAAAAGCGATTCCCGACGATGATGGTATTCACCTTCGTTGCTATGAATCGACCCATGAACTGCTTCTTGAGCAACTGAGGCAGCATAAGCTGGATATGATTTTGTCTGACTGTCCAGTGGATTCAAGTCAAAGCCCTGGATTGTTTAGCGTAAAGATAGGCGAAAGCATCATGAGCTTCTTTTGCTCAGGTGCTGTATCAAAAGAAAGATTCCCTGCCATAATTGAAGAACATAAGTTGCTCATTCCTGGCAGTCGGACAGCGATGGGACGCAAGCTGATGCACTGGTTTGATAGCCAAGGTATAACACCAACGATACTGGGTGAGTTTGATGATGCCGCATTAATGAAAGCTTTTGGGGCGAATCATCGGGCAATGTTTGTTGCACCAACGTTGTACTCGGCTGACATACTCGACTTGCCGGACATTCAAGAGATTGCCCAAGTAGAGGAATTAAAAGAAGAGTATTACGTTATATTTGCGGAAAGGATGATCCAACATCCTGCGGTAAAACGCATCTGTGAGGCTGACTTTAGCAAACTGTTCCATTAGTCTTACCTTATGAAATGGATTTCTTAAACGCAAGGCACTGTTGCTCATATGTTGAATGATACACTTAAATCAACGTGAACAACCTTTTAGATGTAGGTGAATAGGCAGTAAGTATGGAATTAAAACAAATGCAGGAAACTGGGCCCAAGGCAGTGCAATTGCTTAAAGCAATGGCAAATGAGCGCAGACTATTCATACTTTGTTATTTGCTGGAAGGGGAAATGTCTGTGGGAACGCTCAGTGATAAGCTTGAGCTGAGTCAGTCGGCTCTATCTCAACATCTGGCATGGTTGCGACGTGATGGCTTAGTGGCAACGCGTAAAGAGGCACAGACGGTTTACTACTCATTGAAGAGCATTGAGGTACAGACCATTATGATGACCTTGCATCAACTCTATTGCAAAGACAAATAAGCAACGCGGTAGAAAATAGAAATAAAAAAAACCGGCTTTAGGCCGGTTTTTTTTATTTCAAATCTTAGCGCTTATTACAGAGCTTTGATTTGAGCAACTAGGCTAGCTTTATGACGAGCGGCCTTGTTCTTGTGGATAAGGCCTTTAGTAGCCATACGGTCAAGAATAGGTTGAGCTTCAGCAAATGCTTTAGTAGCTGCTTCTTTATCACCAGCTGCAATAGCGGTGATGGTTTTTTTCAGATAAGTGCGCATCATTGAGCGACGGCTTGCATTGTGCTGACGGCGCTTCTCAGATTGGATTGCACGCTTCTTAGCAGATTTGATATTCGCCAAGGGTCTAACTCCCAAATCTTATATTCGGTGACAATTTAAGGCCGAGGAATATGCCCCGTTTTACCCTAGTTGTCAATTCATTTGTGCAATAATCCGCCGCATTGCCATTGCAATGGCATGTGACGAACATCGCGGTTAATATGGCGGCAGATTCTACCAGCATTCTCAGTATGAAGTAAGCCTTTTATCTGTCTTTTCGCAGTTGCCACAACGTCTAAAACTCAATAAAAAAAGACGTGTTAACATCAGCGGTCGAATGCATCTTACTTTATTTTTCGTATTAAGGGGTTACAGGTGTCAAAGCGATTGCTTCGATCGGGGATGATTGTCAGCTTTATGACCATGGTATCGCGTGTCATGGGTTTGGTTCGTGATGTTGTTATTGCGAACATTATGGGCGCTGGCGCCGCCGCAGATGTTTTCTTTTTTGCTAATAAAATCCCTAATTTTTTGCGTCGGTTATTCGCCGAAGGTGCTTTTTCGCAAGCTTTTGTGCCTGTACTTGCTGAGTACCAGGCCAGTGATGACAAAAACAAAACGCGTGAATTAATTGCCTATGTTTCAGGCACATTAGGTGTATTGGTCACTATTGTGACGGTGATTGGTGTCATCGCATCGCCAGTGATTACCGCACTTTTTGGTATGGGGTGGTTTGTTGATTGGTGGAATGATGGCCCGTCGGCATATAAATTTGAATTGGCATCACTGGTACTAAAAATCACGTTTCCCTATCTGTGGTTTATTAGTTTTGTGGCGTTAGCGGGTTCAATTTTGAACACCCTTGGCCGTTTTGCAGTTTCGTCCTTTACGCCAGTATTTCTCAATATTGCGATGATTTCAGCCGCGATCTGGATAGCACCCAGCATGGATCAGCCCGAAGTCGGATTGGGTATTGGCGTTTTTCTGGGTGGTTTGATTCAGTTTGCGTTTCAGATCCCATTTCTTTATCGCGAAGGCATGCTTGTCCGCCCTAAATGGGGCTGGAAACATCCCGGCGTGGTGAAAATTCGCACCTTGATGATCCCTGCGCTGTTTGGTGTGTCGGTAAGTCAGATTAATTTGTTGCTGGATACATTTATTGCCAGCTTCTTAGCAACAGGCTCCATCAGTTGGTTGTATTACTCAGACCGTTTGTTGGAGTTTCCTCTGGGTTTGTTCGGCATCGCGATCGCAACGGTGATCTTGCCAGCGTTATCCAAAAAGCACGTTGAACAAACATCGGGGCAGTTTGCTAGCACCATGGACTGGGGCATTCGCATGGTGCTGCTTTTGGGCGCTCCTGCGATGATTGGCATGATGATATTGGCCAAACCCATGCTAATGGTGTTGTTCATGCGTGGTGAATTTGGTGTGGATGATGTCAACGCCGCGTCATTGTCGCTGGTTGCCTATTCATCAGGTTTGTTGAATTTTATGCTCATCAAGGTACTCGCCCCTGGATATTACGCACGTCAAGATACCAAAACACCCGTTCGATACGGCATTATTGCTATGGTTAGTAATATGGTCTTTAACCTAATATTTGCATACTTCTATGGCTATGTGGGGCTGGCAATGGCAACGGCACTCTCAGCGCTGATTAATGCAGGTTTGTTGTATCGCGGACTGCACAAGCAGGGGGTTTATCGCATTAGCAAAGAGACGGTGATCTTTACGTTACGTTTGATGATCGCGGTGGTGCTGATGGGGGGCCTGATTTTGGGATTGATGCCAGAAAATGACCGCTGGTTGGCAATGGATTTGTGGCAGAGAATTTATATGCTGTCAGGAATAATTGGCGCAGGTGCAGTCACTTACCTCGTATCATTACTGGTTTTGGGTCTAAGACCCCATCAACTTCGCATAGAAGGCTGATTGATTGAGGCGATTAGTATATAATCCGTCGGTTTTTTTGAGGGGAAAGCAGTTTTAGCACTATGGAATTGATCCGAGGTATTCATAACATCCGAGACAGGCACCGTGGATGTGTACTGACTATCGGCAACTTTGATGGTGTGCATTTGGGGCATCAAAAAGTGCTAAAACGCGTGGTTGAAAAAGCACGTGGGCTAGGGCTTCCATCAACCGTGATGGTATTTGAACCTCAACCAAGAGAACTGTTCTCCCAAGAGCAAGCTCCCGCTAGACTGACGCGTTTGCGTGATAAGTACACCCAGCTAGCCAAATTGGGCGTTGAGCGTCTATTGGTGGTGAATTTCAATGCGAAGTTTGCAGCCATGACACCGTATGACTTTGTTCATCGCTTGTTGGCTGAACAATTGGGTGTTAAGTTTCTCGTGGTCGGCGATGACTTTCGCTTTGGCGCTGAGCGTCAGGGCGATTTTTGTTATCTGCAAGATGAAGCGCGAAGTGTAGGTTTTGAAGTGGTCAGCACTCAAAGTTTTACCGTTTCTACGCAGCGTGTGAGTAGCACCGCTATCCGAAATGAATTGGCGGATGGTAATCAGTTAGCTACTGAGGACATGCTCGGCAGACCCTACAGCATCAGTGGGCGAGTCTCACACGGTAAAAAATTGGGGAGGACGATTGGCTTCCCGACCGCCAATGTGCCATTGAAACGCCGAGTGACACCCGTGTCCGGTGTCTATGTGGTCAAGGTTGGCGGTATCGAAACAAACCAATGGCTAGGCGGTGTGGCTAACGTCGGCACTCGGCCAACAGTTAACGGTGTGCGTCAACAACTTGAAGTACATCTTTTCGACCTTGAGGAAGATCTCTATGGTCGACATATCGAAGTCCAGCTTCTTCATAAGCTGCGTGACGAGATGAAATTCGGCTCGCTTGACGAGTTGAAAGCCCAAATTGAACTTGATGCTCAGACAGCGCGTGCATGGTTGTCTGAGCCGTCTAATAAATAATGTCCATATACGGAATGAACAATCAATGAGTGACTTTAAAGATACCTTAAACCTGCCGGAAACCGCGTTTCCGATGCGAGGTAATCTTGCTCAGCGCGAGCCACAAATGCTTAAGCGTTGGTATGAGGAAGATCTTTACGGCGAGATCCGTAAAGCGAAGAAGGGTAAGAAATCCTTCATTTTGCATGACGGCCCTCCGTATGCGAATGGCAATATTCACATTGGTCACTCAGTAAACAAAATTCTTAAAGACATTATTGTTAAGTCTAAAACGCTGTCTGATTTTGACGCGCCTTACATCCCTGGTTGGGATTGTCATGGTTTGCCAATTGAACTGATGGTTGAGAAGAAAATCGGTAAGCCAGGCCAAAAAGTGTCTGCTGCTGAGTTTCGTCAAAAATGCCGTGAGTATGCCGCCAAGCAAGTTGAAGGCCAGAAAGCTGACTTCAAACGTCTAGGTGTATTGGGCGAGTGGGACAAGCCCTACTTGACCATGGACTTCGGTACCGAAGCCAACATCATTCGTGCACTGGGCAAAATTGCTGGCAATGGTCACTTACACAAAGGTTTCAAACCTGTTCACTGGTGTACAGACTGTGGCTCCGCATTGGCAGAAGCAGAAGTAGAATACGAGAACAAAGTGTCACCATCGATTGATGTGATGTTCCGTGCCACGGACGAAGCGGCTGTGCTGTCTAAGTTTAACTTGGCGGAAGGTCATGAAGGTCACGGCGATGTGTCTATCGTTATCTGGACCACAACACCTTGGACGCTGCCAGCTAACCGTGCGGTTGCTGTCGCTAGTGCACTGGAATATGTGCTGGTTCAGGTAGAAGGTGAAACACCACGTCGTTTGATCATGGCTGCAGAACTTGTGAAGTCAGTGATGGATCGTGTCGGTATCGAACACTTCCATAATCTGGGTTTCTGTAATGGTGATGCGTTGGAGTTATTGCGCTTCAACCACCCGTTCTACAACTTTGATGTGCCAGTTGTTTGCGGTGAACACGTAACGACTGAATCAGGTACAGGCGTGGTTCACACCGCACCAGGCCACGGTCAAGAAGACTTTGTTGTTGGTCAAAAATACGGACTAGAAGTCGCAAACCCTGTTGGCAGCAACGGCGTTTACCTGCCAGACACTGAGCTGTTTGCGGGTCAACACGTTTTAAAAGCTAACAACAACGTGATTGACGTGCTGAAAGAGCACGGTGCATTGCTGCATCATCATGCGTTTGAGCACAGCTACCCGCATTGCTGGCGCCATAAAACGCCGATCATTTTCCGTGCAACCCCGCAGTGGTTTATCTCAATGGAGAAAGCGGGTCTGCGTGCGAAAGCGCTGGAAGAAATCAAAAATGTACAGTGGATCCCTGAATGGGGTCAAAACCGTATTGAATCGATGGTAGATGGTCGCCCTGATTGGTGTATCTCTCGTCAACGCACTTGGGGCGTACCCATTGCTTTGTTTGTTCATAAAGAAACATCAGAGCTGCACCCGAATACGGTTGAATTGATTGAGCAAGTGGCTCAAAAAGTTGAACAATCAGGCATTCAAGCTTGGTGGGATCTTAACATCGACGAGCTGCTTGGCGACGATGCAGCGCATTACGAAAAAGTGCTGGATACGCTGGATGTATGGTTCGATTCAGGCGCAACGCACTATGCGGTTGTGAATCAGCGTCCTGAATTTAACGGTCACGAAGCGGACATGTACTTGGAAGGTTCTGATCAACACCGTGGTTGGTTCCAATCATCACTGCTAACGTCAGTGGCGATTAAAAATCACGCCCCTTACAAGCAAGTGCTGACCCACGGTTTCACCGTTGATGGTCAGGGCCGTAAGATGTCGAAGTCGATCGGTAATGTGGTTTCACCACAAGAAGTGATGAACAAACTGGGTGGTGACATTCTGCGTTTGTGGGTTGCTTCAACAGACTACACCGGTGAAATGACGGTGTCTGATGAAATCCTAAAGCGTAGTGCTGACGCTTACCGTCGTATCCGTAACACGGCGCGTTTCCTTCTGGCGAACCTTAATGGTTTCAACCCAGAAACGGACATGGTTGCTGCACAAGATATGGTGATTGCAGATCGCTGGGCGGTAGGTAAAGCACTAGAAGCGCAAGAAGAAATGCTGAAAGCATTTGAAGAGTGTAACTTCCACCAAGTCACACAGCGTTTGATGCAATTCTGCTCGGTTGAGATGGGTTCATTCTATTTGGACATCATCAAAGACCGTCAGTACACCGCGAAAGCAGGTGGTCTCGCACACCGTAGCTGTCAAACAGCCTTGTTCCATATCATGGAAGCTCTGGTTCGCTGGATGGCACCTATCATGTCGTTCACAGCGGATGAAATCTGGAACGAGATGCCAGGTAACCGTGCTAAGTACGTATTCACAGAAGTATGGTACGACGGTCTGTTTGGTTTGAGCGATGACGAGCAACTGAACAACGCGTTCTGGGCGGAATTGCTTCGCGTACGTGGTGCGGTCAATAAAGTGTTGGAGCAAGCACGTAACGACAAGAAAATTGGTGGCTCACTTGAAGCGGAAATCACGCTTTATGCAAACCCTGAGTTCGCTGCTAAATTGCAAGCCATGGGTGATGAACTGCGTTTTGTTCTGTTGACGTCGAAAGCCGTTGTGGTTGCGACGGATGCCGCACCTGAATCAGCCGTTGTCACTGATGTTGATGGGCTGGCGGTTGTCGTTGAGAAATCAGAAGCGGCGAAGTGTGAACGTTGCTGGCACCATGTGCCTGATGTGGGCACGATTGCAGGGCACGAAGAACTTTGTGGCCGTTGCGTGAGCAACATCGATGGTGAAGGCGAAAAACGTCAATTCGCGTAATTGCGGGTTCGTTTAATCACACAGTAGCAAAGACAAAAGCTGGCTGACTTGGTTCACCAGCTTTTTGCTCAACGATAGTAGGAAGGTTGGATGAAAGATCTGACAACGAAACAATCAGGGGTACGTTGGCTTTGGCTAGCGCTTCTGGTGTTCGTTCTCGATATTGGCACCAAGTTGTTCGTGATGGATACCATGGGATATGGTTGGGCAAACCGCATTGAGATTTTGCCTTTCTTTAACCTGTTATATGTTCATAACTATGGCGCAGCGTTCAGCTTTTTGAGTGATGCAGGCGGTTGGCAACGCTGGTTCTTTGCCGCGATTGCACTTGGCGTGTCGGGACTATTGATTTACTGGATGCGTTGTACGCCTGCCAGTAACAGAATTTTGAACGTAGCTTATGCCCTCGTGATCGGCGGCGCCATTGGTAATTTGTTTGATCGTCTCGTTCATGGATATGTTGTCGATTTTCTTGATTTCTATATCGGCAACAGCCATTGGCCAGCATTCAATCTTGCCGACGCAGCAATCTGTGTAGGTGCAGGGTTAATCGTGTTGGATAGCGTGAGAGCATCAAAAAAGCCGCACGCTGAGGCCGAATAAGCACCGTGCTTTTCGACTGTTAATACATTGATGGCGCTGCTCGCAATTGCGAGCGGCGCTTTCTTATAATGAGTGTTTTAAAACCCAATATATTTTGTGGTTTTGGGTGTTTCTACGTTTGTTTGGCGCACCTTCTAATTCAAGGATCTGAGTGAATGACGCAAATTATCGCAAACAGTGAAGTGATCATGCATTTCACTATTAAGATGGAAGATGGTTCTGTCGCAGACAGCACGAAAACCTCAGGTAAGCCCGCTAAGATGGTGATGGGCGATGGCAGCCTGACTGAAAATTTTGAGAAATGTTTGCTGGGTCTGAGCGAAGGCGAAGCGGGAAGTTTTACACTTGAACCTGCCGATGCGTTCGGCATGCCTAACCCAGATAACGTTCAGCATATGGATCGCACGCTATTTGTCGGTGACGCGCCTGCAGAAGAAGGCACCATTATTGCGTTTGCTGGCCCTGGTGGCCAAGAGATCCCCGGCGTGATCACCGAAGTGGCTGGCGAATCAGTTACCGTGGATTTCAACCATCCATTGGCAGGACACCGTGTTATCTTTGACGTTGAAATCATCAGCGTCAGTTAAAGTACAAGTTGGTCAAAAGGCAATCCAATGAAAATCATGCTTGCAAACCCAAGAGGGTTTTGTGCCGGTGTAGACCGTGCTATCAGCATTGTTGAACGTGCACTCGAACTTTATCAACCGCCAATTTATGTGCGTCATGAAGTGGTACACAACCGCTTTGTGGTGGAGGGCTTGAAATCACGTGGCGCAGTGTTTGTTGAAGAACTGAGTGAAGTTCCCGATGACAGCATCGTGATTTTCTCTGCGCATGGTGTATCTCAAGCCGTTCGTCAGGAAGCGAAGTCACGCAGCCTGACCGTGTTTGATGCTACCTGTCCGTTGGTGACCAAAGTCCATATGGAAGTCGCACGCGCAAGCCGCCGTGATATGGAAGTGGTTCTGATTGGTCACGCAGGTCATCCTGAAGTGGAAGGAACCATGGGTCAGTACGCAAGCGATACTGGCGGTATGTATTTGGTCGAGCGACCAGAAGATGTCTACAAGCTCGTCGTCAAAGACCCAACCAATCTTCATTATGTTAGCCAAACAACGTTGTCTGTGGATGAAACTGCGGATGTCATTGATACCCTGCGTCAAGTGTTCCCTGATATCCAAGGCCCGCGTAAAGATGACATTTGCTATGCAACTCAAAACAGACAAGATGCCGTTCGCGATCTCGCGACCCAGTGTGATGTATTGGTCGTTGTTGGCTCGAAAAACAGCTCGAACTCGAATCGTTTGCGCGAGCTGAGTGAAAAGCTGGGTACGCCGGGTTACTTGATTGATTGTGCTGAAGACGTGATACCGGAATGGTTTGATGGCAAAGCTAAAGTTGGTGTGACCGCTGGGGCATCTGCGCCGGAAGAACTGGTGAATCTGATCATTGCACGCATTGAAGCTTTGGGTGGAACGTCAGTTGAAGAGCTAAAAGGACGTGAAGAAAATATGTTCTTTGAAGTGCCTCGTGAACTGCAAGTCAAGCAGGTGCAATAAGCATCGCAACGCATTTTGAAGGGAGCTAATGGCTCCCTTTTTCTTGATTTCGTCACCAATATACATCGTGTGGCGAAAAGGGTAGAGTGAATAACAAATTATTATTTGGTGTCGGTGATCCGGCATGAACAGGACGTTAACAAGGGGAAAATGATGGTTCGCATAGCAATTGCGGGCGCTGCAGGTCGAATGGGCCGACAGCTAATTCAAGCCACGGACGCAATGGAAGGCGTTGTCTTTACTGCGGCCAGCGAGCGCTCTGAATCAAGCCTAATTGGTGCGGATGCAGGCGAACTTGCTGGTATAGGCAAACGCGATATAGCGATTGTCGATAATCTCGCGAAAGTTGCTGATGACTTTGATGTCATCATTGATTTTACTGCGCCAGTTGCAACACTCGCGAACTTAGCATTGTGCAGAGAGCATGGCAAAAAACTGGTGATCGGCACAACGGGCTTTTCTGAAGAGCAGCGTGCTGAAATTGATGCCGCAGCAAGTGATGTCGCGTTAGTGATGGCACCTAATTACAGTGTCGGTGTTAACTTGGTTTTTAAGCTGTTAGAAAAAGCCGCCAAAGTAATGGGCGACTACTGCGATATTGAAATCATTGAAGCCCACCACCGCCACAAAGTTGATGCGCCATCTGGTACTGCAATCGGCATGGGCGAGGCTATTGCCGGAGCGATGGGCAACAAACTGAGCGATGTTGCTGTTTATGCCCGTGAAGGGATAACGGGTGAACGTACTCGCGACGAAATTGGTTTTGCAACCATTCGCGCGGGAGACATCGTTGGTGAGCACACTGCCATGTTTGCTGACATCGGCGAGCGTGTTGAAATTACCCATAAGGCCTCAAACCGCATGACGTTTGCCAATGGCGCTGTACGCGCAGGCAAGTGGGTTGCAGCTAAAGATACGGGCTTTTTTACCATGCAAGATGTATTGGAACTCGATCAGCTATAATGCCTACATATGCAGTAAGTGAATACTTGCTGCATATTCCTGTCCCTAACGACTCTTCAAGTATGTGACTGCCGCTAGTCTGAATATCACTCTCATTGACCTGTCATTTATTGGGTTACGCTATAATACCTCGCCGTGATGGCTAAAAGTTTGGCTTTAGTGGTAACATGTAAACGGTTGCGGAGTGAGCTGGTTGTATTTTTACCGCCGTGGTCGACAAAGAGGTAAAAGTGTTAGCTCCGTGGATGTAAAACCGCTGAGTTATAGAGGTTAAGCCTGTCTTTTGTCTGCTTGATGCACTAATTGCCATCTATTGGCTATAAAGCATATTCTTTTTTCACTCCTTGTTGACACTTTCGACCGCAATATCTAAAATGCGCGCAATTTGTCTAAATTCCGCTTTTCGGAACTAGGCATTTCTATGGAATGACTTGATGCAAAACTATCTATTTTTTTTGCATTTTTATTGATTTGGAGGTTGTCTTGAGCAAGTTTGCGCTCTTAGTCCTGGAAGATGGGACTGTATTCCACGGTGAATCCATCGGTGCTGATGGAACTGCTGTTGGTGAAGTTGTTTTTAATACCTCGATGACGGGGTACCAAGAAATTCTCACTGACCCGTCCTATTCCCAGCAAATTGTTACTCTCACTTATCCCCACATTGGCAATACCGGTACGAATACCGAAGACGAAGAATCCTCCAAAATCCACGCTCAAGGCTTGGTAATCCGCGACCTCCCGCTTATGGCTTCAAACTTCCGCAGTCAGCAATCCCTTTCTGATTATCTCAAATCTCAAAACATCGTTGGCATCGCTGAAATCGACACGCGTAAGTTGACCCGTCTGCTGCGCGAAAAAGGGACACAGAATGGTTGTATCGTTGCCGCCGACAGTATTGATGAAGCGCTGGCGCTCGCCAAAGCAAAAGATTTCCCAGGTTTGAAAGGCATGGATCTGGCAAAAGAAGTGACGACTGCTGAAGCGTATGAGTGGAAGCAAGGCTCATGGACACTAGAAGGTGGCCTGCCAGAAGCGAAAGATGATAGCGAATTGCCATACCACGTAGTGGCATATGACTTTGGTGCGAAGCGCAACATCCTTCGTATGTTGGTTGACCGCGGTTGCCGCTTGACGGTTGTGCCAGCGCAGACGCCTGCAGAAGACGTACTGGCAATGAACCCAGATGGCGTGTTCTTGTCGAACGGTCCTGGTGACCCAGAACCATGTACTTATGCTATTGAAGCAACAAAAGTATTCTTAGAAAAAGGCCTACCGATTTTTGGTATCTGTTTGGGGCACCAAATTCTGGCACTGGCAAGTGGCGCTAAAACCGTGAAGATGAAATTTGGTCACCACGGCGCCAACCACCCTGTGAAAGACTTGGATCGCGATGTGGTGATGATCACCAGCCAAAACCACGGTTTTGCAGCAGACGAAGACACACTGCCAGAGAACTTGCGTGCTACTCACAAGTCTCTGTTTGATGGCTCACTGCAAGGTATTCATCGCACAGATAAACCAGCATTTAGCTTTCAGGGACACCCTGAAGCGAGCCCAGGCCCACACGATGCGGCCCCACTGTTCGACCATTTCATTGAACTTATCAAGCAACACAGCGCGTAATCCGGAGTAGCAGAGAATGCCAAAACGTACAGACATTAAAAGTATTCTTATTCTGGGTGCAGGCCCAATCGTTATCGGTCAAGCATGTGAGTTTGACTATTCAGGTGCGCAGGCGTGTAAAGCGCTGCGTGAAGAGGGTTACCGCGTTATTCTGGTTAACTCCAACCCTGCAACCATCATGACTGATCCCGAAATGGCTGATGCGACCTACATCGAGCCAATTCAATGGGAAGTAGTACGTAACATCATCGCCAAAGAGCGCCCAGATGCTGTACTGCCTACCATGGGTGGTCAAACGGCACTGAACTGTGCACTAGATTTGGAAAAACACGGCGTACTGGCTGAGTTCGGCGTGGAAATGATTGGTGCAACGGCTGATGCGATTGATAAAGCAGAAGACCGTTCACGTTTCGACAAAGCGATGAAGTCTATCGGTTTGGAATGCCCAACGGCAGATACAGCGAAAACGATGGAAGAAGCTTATAAAGTTTTGGATATGGTTGGTTTTCCTTGCATCATCCGTCCTTCTTTCACCATGGGCGGCACCGGTGGTGGTATCGCTTACAACAAAGAAGAGTTCGATGAAATCTGTCGTCGCGGTTTGGATCTTTCTCCTACCAACGAGCTTCTCATTGATGAATCTCTGATTGGTTGGAAAGAATACGAGATGGAAGTTGTTCGTGACAAAAACGACAACTGTATCATCGTATGTGCGATTGAAAACTTCGATGCGATGGGCATCCACACGGGTGACTCCATTACCGTTGCCCCAGCACAAACACTGACGGACAAAGAATACCAATTGATGCGTAATGCATCCTTGGCTGTTCTGCGCGAAATTGGCGTAGAAACAGGCGGTTCGAATGTTCAGTTTGGTATCAACCCGAAAGATGGCCGTATGGTTATCATCGAGATGAACCCACGTGTTTCTCGCTCTTCTGCGTTGGCGTCAAAAGCGACGGGTTTCCCGATTGCAAAAATCGCGGCAAAACTGGCGGTTGGTTTCACGCTTGATGAACTGATGAATGACATTACTGGCGGTGCAACTCCAGCATCATTTGAACCAACAATTGACTATGTTGTGACTAAAATTCCTCGTTTTAACTTCGAGAAATTTGTGGGCGCAAATGACCGTCTGACCACACAGATGAAATCTGTGGGTGAAGTCATGGCTATTGGTCGTAATCAACAAGAATCACTGCATAAAGCATTGCGCGGCCTAGAAGTTGGCGCGACAGGCTTTGATGAAATGGTTGATCTGGACGAACCCGATGCCATGACCAAAATTCGTCATGAGCTAAAAGATGCGGGCGCTGAGCGCATCTGGTACATCGCAGATGCATTCCGTGCAGGCATGTCGGTAGACGGCGTGTTTAAGCTGACAAACGTTGACCGCTGGTTCTTGGTTCAGATCGAAGACATCGTCAAAATCGAAGCTGAAGTGAAAGAGAATGGCTTCGCGGGTCTGAACAAAGAAGTGCTTCGTAAACTGAAGCGCAAAGGTTTTGCTGATGCTCGCCTGAGCAAGCTGTTGGGTGTTAGCGAGAGCGAAATCCGCAAGCTGCGCGACCAATTCGACATTCACCCTGTCTACAAGCGTGTTGATACTTGTGCGGCAGAGTTCTCGTCTGATACCGCGTACATGTACAGCACTTATGACGAAGAATGCGAAGCGAACCCTACTGACAAAGACAAAATCATGGTTCTTGGCGGCGGTCCAAACCGTATCGGCCAAGGCATTGAATTCGATTATTGTTGTGTTCATGCGTCGCTCGCGCTGCGTGAAGATGGCTACGAAACCATCATGGTTAACTGTAACCCTGAAACGGTTTCAACCGATTATGACACGTCTGATCGCTTGTACTTCGAACCTGTAACCTTGGAAGACGTACTGGCCATCGCGCGTGTTGAAAAACCAAAAGGCGTGATTGTTCAGTACGGTGGTCAAACACCTCTGAAACTGGCGCGTGCACTAGAAGCGGCAGGCGTACCAATCATTGGTACAAGTCCTGATGCCATTGACCGTGCAGAAGACCGTGAGCGCTTCCAAGCAGCGGTTGACCGTCTTGGTTTGAAAACCCCACAAAATGCCACTGTTACTACGATGGAACTGGCGATTGAGAAGTCAAAAGAGATTGGCTTCCCATTGGTTGTTCGTCCTTCTTACGTGCTGGGTGGCCGTGCGATGGAAATCGTTTATGACGAGAGCGATCTGCGCCGATACTTTGCTGAGGCAGTGAGTGTTTCTAACGAATCCCCTGTATTGCTGGACCGTTTCTTGGATGACGCGACCGAAGTCGATGTAGATGCAATTTGCGACGGTGAGCGTGTGGTTATCGGCGGTATCATGGAGCACATTGAGCAAGCGGGCGTTCACTCCGGTGACTCTGCATGTTCATTACCTGCATATACTCTGAGCCAAGAGATTCAGGACGAAATGCGTCGCCAAGTTGAGAAGCTAGCACTTGAGCTGGGCGTTCGTGGCTTGATGAACACACAGTTTGCGGTGAAAGACGGTGAAGTCTACCTGATTGAAGTGAACCCACGTGCTGCACGTACTGTCCCGTTTGTGTCTAAAGCCACTGGCGCACCACTGGCGAAAATTGCCGCACGTGTAATGGCTGGTCAATCACTAGAATCACAAGGTTTCACGCAGGAAATCATTCCACCGTATTACTCAGTGAAAGAAGTGGTGTTGCCATTTAACAAGTTCCCTGGCGTTGACCCACTGTTAGGCCCAGAAATGCGCTCAACAGGTGAAGTGATGGGTGTGGGTGATACCTTCGCAGAAGCGTTTGCGAAAGCGGATCTCGGTTGTGGTAAATCCTATTCCGACCAAGGTCGCGCGCTGCTGTCTGTTCGTAATAACGACAAGCAACGTGTTGTTGACCTA
This sequence comes from Enterovibrio norvegicus FF-33, assembly GCF_000286835.2. Classification (GTDB taxonomy): domain Bacteria; phylum Pseudomonadota; class Gammaproteobacteria; order Enterobacterales; family Vibrionaceae; genus Enterovibrio; species Enterovibrio norvegicus_A. The sequence goes on from NZ_AJYD02000013.1 coordinate 115,581, forward strand.
GCAGCCAAGCTTATCAAGCTAGGTTTTGAGTTAGATGCAACACACGGTACAGCAGTTGTGCTTGGTGAAGCGGGTATTAACCCTCGCTTGGTCAACAAGGTGCATGAAGGTCGTCCTCATATTCTTGACCGTATCAAGAATGGTGAATACAGCTACATCATCAATACCACGGAAGGTCGTCAGGCGATTGAAGATTCAAAAGTACTTCGTCGTGGCGCACTGGCTGAGAAAGTGAACTACACCACCACGCTAAATGCAGCATTCGCAACCTGTATGGCTCACACTGCAGCTGATCTGTCTAAAGTGAACTCAGTGCAAGAGTTGCACGCTCGCGTGGCAGAGAAATACGGTAAAGCGTAATCCTTATACACGATATAAAGATATAACCAATGAGCCGGCCTCAAGCCGGCCTAGATAACCTCCTTGCCCGCCTTACTTAGGCGGGCTTTTTTGTCTCTGGCATTTCTTATTTGTTTCAGATAGTGCGAAACATCACCGAGTTTCATTGTTTATTTTTGCGTGATTTAGCGCATCAATAAGCTAGGCATTGATTGTTGATTGATGACATTTTTTGCTTGAGATGAGGTAGGGGATGCGTAAAATGCTCGTGTCGCAATACTGCGGCAATTATGGAGAACACCATGAACGTTATCGACCATCCTCCGAGTTGTCAGGGAGGCCAGTAAACCCAGCGGTTAAGTTCATGTGTATCCACATTTCGACCGCCCGGTCGGAATGATTGCTATTTCCTGCATCAATCCCAGCGCTTCCCCGATATTCAGAGTGAAAATACGACCAAGGACGTTGAGTCTTTAGTGACGAGTTTCATGATAAGCATGCGCGTTAGCTGTTTATTGTTGAGCATCAAATTCGTATTTTTTGGTCGTTACCCTCAACCAGGCGTTTACGTCAGGAACTTGCCAATCGGGAGATTCGCTATGTCGGTAATGTACACAACACTGTTGGATTGCCAACACACACACCTTGCTGCTCATGAAATTGATGCCGCAAAAAATGCATTTCTCATTCACACCATGGAAGAGAGAGTTCGCCTGCTCTCGGTCATGCCCGTATCTGAAGCTGTTGGTGTGCTGAATTGCTGCCCACTGGCTTTGGTCAGAGAATTATTGGATGCATTAACGGAAACGGGGGATACCGTCAGGAGCAGACAAATCGCGATAGATTTGGGATTGATTAGTTCTGAAATTGAACCCGACGGAGATTATCTCACTAATTCTGTGATGAACCATGTCAGGCAGCGTATTGGCTGGATTGTTGGTTTGGCGTTACTTGGGATCTTATCTGGTCTTATCATTTCACATTATGAAGACACGATCACTCAGTTGGTTCTGCTCGCTATTTATATGCCAGTGGTCGCTGCAGCGGGAGGAAATGCGGGCTCTCAAGCGGCGACATTAGTGGTGAGGGCAATGGCCATGAATGAAGTTCGCCCTTCTCAATGGCTAGCTGTGATGTGGAAGGAAGTACGAGTGGCGATTATTATCGCGTTTGCGCTAGCGGCCGTGATGATGACGAGAGTGCTGGTTTTTAGTGATGCCACATCGTTACCTGCAGGCTTTCACCTTAATGACATTGCGATGGCCATTGGTACCGCATTGGTGATCCAAGTGACACTATCCACCACGTTAGGTGGTGTGCTGCCATTGGTGGCTCGCAAACTCAAGCTAGATCCCGCCGTTCTTGTGAGCCCAGTGCTGGCCTCTGTCGTCGATATCAGCGGGATGGCGATTTACTTTATGACCATTAACGCGTGGTTAGGCTTGACGTAAGCAGCGCTTGATAAAGCTCTCGTTCAAATTGGGTGATCGGGCTGGCAACATTGCTGGGGCGATCATCCGATGCGGGAATGTGGTAGTTAGTCACAAGCTGAACCACCAGGATATCTTGGCCTTTGTCATTTCTCAGTATGCCCGCAAGGTTATAGCTACCGTACAAAGAGCCTGTTTTCGCTGTCAGCTTATTTTTGAGCGGTGCATTACGAACACTGCTGCGATACTTCAATGTGCCATCCACCCCTGACACGGGCAACATGGCCAGCAGGCCAATTTGAGGGTGTGTATAGACGTATTGCACCACATCCATCAATTGCGCGGCTGTCATGCGATTGTTACGAGACAATCCCGACCCATCAACCATCACCGCAGTATCAAGATCAATGTTTGCTTGTTGCTTCAATATGGCTTTGATCGCCGCCGCCCCATTGCTGAATGAGCCGGCTTGATCGAAGTAACGATGACCCAATGTTTTGAGTATATTGTCGGCAATTAGATTGTCAGAGCGCTTGAGCATGGTATTAAGCAGTGCATCGCGTGGCGCTGATTTATGCATGGCAATAAAACTGCGTTGGCCGCTTGGCGCGCCGATTCGAATTTTACCTTTCACGGAAATAGCGGCTTTCTTTAGCTCACTGGCGAGTACATCACTCATGTATTTTTGTGGATTTTGCACGGCAAATTTTAGAGGAAGCGGGCTAGTGCGGTGAGCCAAGCAACCACTCAATTGATAGTGGTTGTTGTTGTCATAGTGAAGTTCTAAATCGCAATGTTGGTCTTTTTGCTGATCGGTGGTCAGCGCCAATGCATTGGTACTTATCTCTATCGGTTGGTGCTCGGGCACAAAGACGCGAGTTTGGCGCTTACTTTTTTCGCTATAGATCGAGCCTTGAACACAGTTTCGTTCTAGCGTTATTGCTGAAGATGGCGCGCTGTAGCAAACGCCCAAAATGTCCCATGGCCAACCAACGGCGCGTTCATATCCCGTAAATATTTCACCATCCAGCCAAACATCACCGCGAATTTGACGAATGCCTTTGGCTTTTAGGGCACTGACGAGCAATTGAAGATCTTTGCGCTTCAGCGTTGGGTCGCCATCAAACTTAAAAACAATGTCTTTGCCTGATTGAAGCACTTTGGTTTCAAAGGCGAAATCTTGTGGGAGGTAAAGTGATGCGGCCAGTGCGGTCACGACTTTTTGTGTGCTGGCGGGTGGCAGCAAGATGTCATCATCACGCCCAATGATTTGCTCGCCGCTGTTGGTGTTAAACACCGAAAGTGCAAGCTGGCTACCAGCGGGAAGCATAGCCTCAATGTTATTGAGGGGAATGGAAAAGGCGGTGACAGAGAAAAGAGAACAAACGATTAGAGATAAAAGGCGCGCCATAAGAAGTTCCCGCAATGAAGGAAGATTCAGTATGGTACAAAAAACGCCTACTCGGAGGTAGGCGTTTTTGATACTGATTTAAGTAAAGAACTTAAGTCAGATTAGAAATCGTAACGTAGGCCGAATACCAATTGGTCTTCTGCATCTTTCTTAGTTTCAACTTCGTTTGCATCAAGCAGGTTGAAGTTGTAAGAAGTGTAAGCACGGAAGTTGTCGTTGAAGTAATGCGTCGCGTCGATTGCGATTGCATCGTAGGTATTTGACTTGTCAGAACCTGTTTTTGATTCCGCGTTGTTGTAAGTGGTTGTGAACTTAGTTTTGCCCATGGTGTAAGCAGCAGCCAATTCGTAACCAGTCAGGTCAGTGCTAACGCCTGATTGTTTGTTTTCGCCATCTTTGTAAAGCGCAGCAACGTAGATGTCACCGATGGTGTAAGAAAGTGCTGCTTCAGTTTGGCTTTCAGCTGCGTAAGACTTGCCTGCGACAACAGCATCTTTACCTTGGTCAGCATAACCCAGACCCATTGCTAGGCCGTTCTCTAGTGCGTATACCGCACCCATAGAGTAACCACCGTCAACAACCAGTCCACCGTTAAGATCGGTGGTTTCGCCTACGTAGTTTGCTTTAACCGTCAGGCCACCGAACTCACCCATGTACGCTAGGTTGTTTTGGATACGGTCAGCAACGGCGATTTTAGCGCTCGCGCCAGCACCGTGGTAAGACATGATATCGGTGAAATCGGTGATCATGCCCAAAGAGCCGTCAGTTTTACCGTAAGCCACTTTACCAAACTCAGTGCTGATACCTGCGAAGCCGTAACGAACTTCATCTTCAGTTGTGGTGTATTCGTGCTCGAAGAAGCCAAAACCGTAAACATTTTCTGCAATCTCGGTTTGACCAAGGATGTTCATACGTGCGCGACTTTTGTCATCCATGTCACCATCAACAAGCAATGCACGTGCTTCGATACGGCCACCGATTGAAAGGCTAGAGGTGCCGTCGTTAAAAACTTCAGCAGCAGAAACAGAGGTAGAAGCTACAGCAGCAACAGCAAGTGCGATCAACGTTTTGTTCATTATGTTGTCCTTTATAAGATTATGATTTTCGAGACGTAATCTCCAAACATCTCGATGTCTTGTTTGTAACCGCTCCCGAATTGCAACCGTTAGTAAAACGATCAAAAAACAAATAGAAAACATTGTTTTTTATGTGGATGTTTTGTTGTAATTTCTTATTTTTCAACATGTTGCCGCTTTGTTGATAAGTTCCATTTTAGGCGGTGTTTTTAGATATTTTTTGTTTTTTATTTTTCCTAAACATTTGTTTTTGTTCTTGTTTGTGTGATGTGCATCGAGGAAATATCGTGAGGGATATGTAGAGGGGCTTTTAGGTGGCAAGTGTTTGTTTATATCTATGCCATTCATGAGCACTCAAGCACCTGCGCGACCAAAATCGTAGGTGACCAGAGCAACTAACTTGTTTACACTGAGGGTATAAATATTCGTTTTCCGCGCTCATACCTTTGCTTGGGCGGGGTTTTGTTATTCCAAAACACAAGGTTTTGGACACAGAGGTAATGTCATTTATGGATAAGGTACCCATGACTGTTCTTGGCGAGCAGCAGCTTCGTATAGAGCTAGCTCGCTTACTGAAACGTCGTCCAATTATTACTCAGGCGATTGGTGAAGCGAGAGAACTTGGCGATCTTAAAGAGAATGCTGAGTATCACGCTGCACGTGAAGAGCAGGGCATCTGCGAAGCACAAATTCGCGACATTGAATACAAGCTGTCAGTCGCTCAAGTTATCGATATTTCAAAAATCCCTAACAACGGGAAGGTTATTTTCGGTTCAACAGTATCGCTGATAGACATCAATACTGACAATGAACTGACTTATCAGATTGTTGGTGATGACGAAGCTAATATTAAGAAAAATCTGATTTCTGTAAATTCCCCGATCGCGCGTGGGCTGATTGGTAAAGAAGAAGGTGATGAAGTGTCTATCACCACGCCTGGTGGCGTAAAAGAATTTGAAATTGGTGGTGTTAAGTACGTGTAGTGCGGAATGTCTAACAGTGAAAACTGTTAGCGAGTATTACAGGCGTGAAAACACAGAAGGCCGCTAAGCGGCCTTCTTTTATTTGCGTGGTAGTTCGATTTTACGCTCTTGGCTTTGACGATATAGAACAAGTACCTTACCGATGACTTGGACTTTCTCTGCCTTAGTTTCACGAACAATTGCTTCTACAATCAGGTTCTTAGTGTCGCGGTCTTCAGACGCAACTTTAACCTTGATCAGTTCGTGGTGATCGAGAGCGATTTCAATCTCAGCAAGCACGGCTTCTGTTAGGCCATTGGCACCCATCAGAACGACAGGTTTAAGATTATGTGCCAGACCTTTTAGATACTGCTTTTGTTTTGTGCTTAGATTCATGTTGACTCGATTTGTTGTTTTATCGGGGTTGAAAACGTGACATTCTACCGCCATCTCTAATCAAACTGAACAAATATCCCTCTAAACCGTCTGTTTGAAGTTAACGACTGAATTAAGGGCTAGGTAAAACATGAGCAAAAAGAAACACTCAGCGAGTTCTGGTCGTTGGTTGAAAGAACATTTTGATGATAAATATGTTCAAGAAGCCCAGAAAAAAGGCTTTCGTTCCCGAGCAATTTTTAAACTTGATGAAATCCAAGGTAAAGATAAGTTATTGAAACCCGGTATGACAGTGGTCGATTTGGGGGCAGCCCCTGGGGGGTGGTCTCAATATGCTGTTGAACAGGTCGGAGATAATGGACAGGTCATTGCTTGTGACATTCTTCCTATGGACTCCTTGCCAGGTGTCAGTTTCCTGCAAGGGGATTTCCGTGAAGAGGCGGTGCTAAACGCGTTGCTAGATCGTATCCAGCCAGATATGGTGGATGTGGTGATGTCAGATATGGCACCAAACATGAGTGGTAACCAAGCGTCAGATCAACCTCGTGCTATGTATCTGGTTGAGTTGGCGCTGAGTATGTGCCAAGAAGTTTTGGCTCGTGATGGCGCATTTATTGTTAAGGTATTCCAAGGGGAAGGCTTTGATCAATATTTGGCTGAAGTACGTAAAATGTTTAAAGCGGTGAAAATCCGCAAACCAGATTCCTCCCGCGCGCGCTCGCGTGAGGTCTACATTGTGGCTACAGGTTATAAACTGTAGTACTCTACTATTATTACTAAAGTTTCCGCGGGGCTAACACCTTGAGTGACATGGCAAAAAACTTGATTTTATGGCTGGTTATCGCTGTTGTTCTAATGTCTGTGTTCCAGAGTTTTGGACCAGGCGACAGCGCGGGCCGTCAAGTCGACTACACAACGTTCGTCCAAGAAATAGGACAGGATAAACTACAGGATGTACAGTTCGATAATCGCGAACTGAAAGTGACACGTCGTGATGGCACGAGCTATGTCACTTACATGCCTGTTCTCCAAGATCCAAAATTGCTGGACGACCTGATTAACTCTAAAGTTCAGGTTCGCGGTACGCCACCTGAAGAACCAAGCATTCTTGCGTCTATTTTCATCTCTTGGTTCCCAATGCTTCTGCTTATTGGTGTGTGGATTTTCTTCATGCGTCAGATGCAAGGCGGCGGCGGCAAAGGTGCAATGTCTTTTGGTAAGTCTAAAGCTCGCATGATGAGTGAAGATCAAATCAAAACGACGTTTGCAGATGTTGCTGGCTGTGATGAAGCAAAAGAAGACGTTAAAGAGTTGGTGGATTACCTGCGTGATCCAAGCCGTTTCCAGAAACTCGGCGGTAAAATTCCGACGGGTGTTCTAATGGTGGGTCCTCCAGGCACAGGTAAAACGCTACTGGCAAAAGCCATTGCGGGTGAAGCCAAAGTCCCATTCTTTACTATTTCAGGTTCTGATTTCGTTGAAATGTTCGTGGGTGTGGGTGCATCTCGTGTGCGTGACATGTTCGAGCAAGCGAAGAAATCATCACCATGTATTATCTTTATCGATGAAATTGATGCCGTTGGCCGTCAACGTGGTGCGGGTTTAGGTGGTGGTCACGACGAGCGTGAGCAAACCCTTAACCAGATGCTGGTTGAAATGGATGGCTTTGAAGGTAACGAAGGTATCATCGTTATCGCAGCGACTAACCGTCCAGACGTTCTTGACCCAGCGCTTCTGCGTCCAGGTCGTTTTGACCGTCAGGTTGTTGTTGGTTTACCCGATGTCCGTGGTCGTGAGCAGATTCTTAAAGTTCACATGCGCAAAGTGCCTTTGGGTAGTGACGTAGAAGCATCACTGATTGCTCGCGGTACACCTGGATTCTCTGGTGCAGATTTGGCAAACCTGGTTAACGAAGCAGCATTGTTTGCAGCCCGCGGTAATAAGCGTGTTGTGTCGATGACTGAATTCGAACTGGCCAAAGACAAAATCATGATGGGCGCTGAGCGTAAGTCCATGGTACTGACTGAAGAGACGAAAGAATCGACGGCTTACCATGAAGCAGGCCACGCCGTTGTGGGTCGCCTCGTGCCAGAGCACGATCCTGTTTACAAAGTCTCAATCATTCCGCGCGGTCGTGCGTTGGGTGTGACCATGTATCTGCCTGAGACTGACCGTGTGAGCATGTCTCGTTTACACCTTGAATCAATGATTTCAAGTTTGTATGGCGGTCGTTTGGCTGAAGAGATTGTTTACGGTTTCGACAACGTTTCAACCGGTGCGTCGAACGACATTGAACGCGCTACGGATATTGCCCGTAAGATGGTGACGCAATGGGGCTTCTCTGAGAAGTTAGGTCCATTGCTATACGCTGATGATGAAGGCGAAGTTTTCCTTGGTCGTTCTGTGGCTAAATCCAAACACGTCTCAGATGAAACAGCGCGTCTTATTGACAGTGAAATTCGCGAATTGATTGACCGTAACTATCTGCGTGCGCGCAAGCTCATCGAAGATAACATGGACATCATGCATGCAATGAAAGATGCATTGATGAAATATGAAACGATTGATGCGGGTCAAATCGATGATTTGATGGAACGACGTCCTGTTCGTGAACCTGCTGGCTGGACCGCTTCGGATTCTGATAATTCAGATAACACACCGAAGACGCCAGACGCAGAAGTGGCCTCAGATGTTCCGCCATCCTCTGACAATTTGGATGCAGGCAATAAGCCCGTAGACCCAGATAAGAAGTCGGAAGCGTAATTGAATCGAAATATCGCAAAACCCCGAATCAATTCGGGGTTTTTCTTTTATCTGCTATAAATTCTCGAACCGAACAAAGTCCATTCATGAAACTCATCTGCAAATCCAAAGTGCTAGATCTTTCTACCCCTCAAGTGATGGGGATCCTCAACGTAACACCTGACTCTTTCTCTGATGGAGGGAGATTCAACCAGTTAGATGCTGCATTGTTTCATGCAGAAGCCATGTTAACGGCTGGAGCGTCTATTCTGGATATTGGTGGGGAATCAACGCGACCTGGCGCAGCAGACGTGTCAGAAGATGAAGAATTATCTCGGGTTGTACCTGCTATTGAAGCGATCCGCACACGTTTTAATTGTTGGATTTCTATTGATACCAGCAAAGCCAATGTGATGCGTGAGGCGACGGCTGTCGGGGCTGATCTGATTAACGATGTAAGAGCGCTGCAAGAAGAGGGAGCCCTTCAAGCAGCTGCAAATGCTGGCGTGCCTGTGTGTTTAATGCATATGCAAGGTCAGCCACGTTCCATGCAATCTAACCCAATCTATACGAATTTACTGGATGATATTCATCAGTTTTTCGAACAACGTATTGAGGCTTGTGAAATCGCAGGAATAGCGAAAGACAAGCTGATACTAGACCCTGGTTTTGGGTTTGGTAAGACCTTGACACATAACTACCAACTGCTTTCACAGCTGGAGGTTTTTCATCGTTATGGGCTGCCAATACTGGCGGGTATGTCGAGAAAGTCCATGATTTTTAAACTTTTGGATAAAGCGCCTACCGATGTTCTCGGGGGCAGTTTAGCTTGCGCCACCATCGCTGCAATGAAAGGGGCTCAGATCATTCGCGTACATGACGTGAAAGAGACCTCTGACGTTGTTCATGTCGTCAAAATGATGAACGAAGCAGCGGCTTTATTTGGAGAAACACAATGACAGAACGTAAATATTTCGGCACCGACGGTGTGCGCGGCAAAGTGGGTGAATTCCCGATCACGCCAGATTTCATTATGAAGCTTGGCTGGGCAGCAGGGCGTGTATTGAGCCAGCAGGGAACGAAAAAGGTCTTGATTGGTAAAGACACGCGCATCTCTGGTTACATGCTGGAGTCCGCACTTGAAGCTGGCCTATCTGCTGCGGGTCTTCAAGCTGCGTTTACAGGGCCAATGCCAACGCCAGCGATTGCCTACCTCACTCAAACCTTCCGCGCCGAAGCGGGGATCGTGATTTCTGCGTCTCACAATCCTTATTACGATAACGGCATCAAATTCTTCTCATCAGAAGGTACCAAGCTACCTGATGCGATTGAGCTGGCTATTGAAGCTGAATTGGAAAAGCCGCTGACCTGTGTAGAGTCAGCCTTGTTGGGTAAAGCTAAGCGAATTGTCGATGCAGCGGGCCGTTATATTGAGTTTTGTAAAGGGACTTTTCCTTCAGAAATGAGCCTTAAGGGAATGAAAATTGTGATTGACTGCGCCCATGGCGCAACCTATCACATTGCCCCTTCCGTATTTTCTGAGCTGGGTGCCGATGTCATCGCTATGGGTGTTGAACCTAACGGCATTAACATTAACGCCGAAGTCGGTGCAACTGACGTACGCGCCCTTCAAAAACGCGTAGTTGAAGAAGAAGCCCTTCTTGGCATTGCTTTTGATGGTGATGGCGATCGCGTGATCATGGTTGACCACGAAGGCAACAAAGTGGATGGCGACCAGATTGCGTATATTATTGCTCGTGAATCTCTGCGTCGTGGCGAATTGAAGGGCGGTGTTGTCGGTACACTCATGACCAATATGGGCATGGAAGTGGCGTTAAAAAACCTTGGTATTCCGTTTACCCGTGCCAAAGTAGGCGACCGCTATGTCATGGAACAGCTACTTGAAAAAGGCTGGAAAATTGGCGCTGAAAATTCAGGTCACGTTATTCTTTTGGATAAGGTCACCACTGGCGACGCCATTGTGGCAGCATTGCAAGTGCTGGCGAGCGTCGTTGGCACTGGAATGAGTTTGAAAACACTGTGTGAAGGCATGAGTATGTTCCCACAAGTGTTAGAGAACGTTCGTTTCAAAGGCACTAGCGACCCGCTTGAATCCGAAGCCGTGTTAGCGGCAAAAGCATCTGTCGAGTCGAAACTGGGTGATACAGGCCGCGTATTGCTTCGTAAGTCGGGTACTGAGCCCCTCATACGCGTTATGGTGGAAGGCGAAAATGCGGAAGATGTCCAAGCCTATGCGTTTGAGATTGCAGACGCTGTGAAAGCGAACTGCTAATCGCACATACCGCTGATACATAAAACGACATTGGGCGAGAGAGACAGTTTGGTTAGAAGATGTGCAAACGCGAGGAAAAGTGCTGTTTTTTTGCATTTTTCTCTTGTTTCACCTGCTGGCATTCGTTAGTATTCTCTCGCTCCCAATGATGGGAGTTGCGCTAGTGAACTTAAATGTCAGCTGGCTCAACAATTTGGAACATAGGTGGAACCCATGTACGAAATTCTACTTGTGATTTATCTGTTGGCCGCGCTCGGTGTTATTGGCCTGGTTTTGGTTCAACAAGGTAAAGGCGCAGATATGGGAGCCTCTTTCGGGGCTGGGGCATCAAGTACTGTATTTGGCTCTGGCGGCTCTGGAAACTTTCTGACCCGAATGACTGCGATATTCGCAACTGTATTTTTTATACTTAGCCTTGTGCTGGGTAACTTAACATCTCACCAGATCCAAACGGGTAGTGAGTATGAAGACCTGAGTGTGCCGCTAACTGAGCAGACGCAGGCAGGTGATGTTCCCGCTACGACAAGTGGCAACAGCGACATCCCTAACTAAGAAAAGATTTGCCGAGGTGGTGAAATTGGTAGACACGCTATCTTGAGGGGGTAGTGCCTGTATAGGCATGCGGGTTCAAGTCCCGCTCTCGGCACCAATTTAAAATCCCTATTAGGGTTCACAGTGCTTGTATTAGTGTGTGAGGCGACGATATAATGTCGCCATCGGACGCGGGGTGGAGCAGTTTGGTAGCTCGTCGGGCTCATAACCCGAAGGTCGTCGGTTCAAATCCGGCCCCCGCAACCACTTTACGGCGATTGTTTAGTGAGACCAAAACAGTCGCTGGTTATGGGAAACCATGGCACAGGGTCCAGTTGCATTAAACCCCGAGATTCGGGGTTTTTTATTATCTGAAGATGACCATTCGAACAAATAACTGGGCTTTTTAGCCCTTTTTTTATTTCTGGGGTTTGTATGACAGGACTAGAAAAACAGCTTTTCGCTATGCTTGAAGCGCCTGTAGCGGCGTTGGACTATGAGCTTGTAGGGCTTGAATTTGTTCGCGCTGGGCAGCACTCAACCCTTCGGGTCTTTATTGATCATGAAAATGGTATTACGGTTGAAAGCTGTGCAGAAGTGAGCCGTCAGGTTAGTGCGGTCATGGACGTCGAAGATCCAATTACAGTAGCTTACAATCTCGAAGTTTCATCTCCGGGTTTGGAGCGACCACTTTTTAACGCTGCACATTATCAGCGTTTTATCGGCCATGAAGTCAACGTAGTGCTTAAAATGGCTATGCAAAACCGCCGCAAGTGGAAAGGTAATATTCTTTCCGTGGAAGGTGAGACTGTGACCATCAGCGTCGATGGCAACGAAGAAGCGTTCGCCCTGAGCAATATCGCCAAGGCAAACCTGGTTCCTTCATTTTAAGCTTAAATGAGGCATTAGTTCATGAACAAAGAAATCTTGGCTGTCGTAGAAGCGGTATCCAATGAAAAAGCAGTTCCCCGCGAGCGCATTTTTGAAGCGTTGGAAACAGCTTTGGCAACGGCCACGAAAAAGAAATACGAAGCAGAAATTGAAGTCCGCGTTGTTATCGACCGCAAAACTGGCGAGGTCGAAACTTTCCGTCGTTGGTTAGTGGTTGACGAAGTTACCATGCCAACACGTGAAATCACCTTGGAAGCAGCGCAATTCGATGACGAAACGCTTGAGCTTGGTGGTTATGTTGAAGACGACATCGAATCTGTTACGTTTGACCGAATCACGACGCAAACAGCGAAGCAAGTTATCGTACAAAAGGTACGAGAAGCTGAGCGCGAGCAAGTCGTTGAGCAGTTCATGGACAATGAAGGTGAGCTAATCACTGGTATTGTCAAGAAGGTCAACCGTGATTTGATCATCGTTGATTTGGGCAACAACGCAGAAGCGGCAATCCAACGTGACGATCAATTACCACGTGAAAATTTCCGTCCAGGCGACCGCGTGCGCGGTTTGCTGTATGCTGTGCGTCCTGAAGCCCGTGGCTTCCAATTGTTCATGACTCGCTCTAAGTCTGAAATGCTGATCGAACTGTTCCGCATTGAAGTGCCAGAAGTTGGCGAAGAAATGATTGAGATCATGGGCGCAGCCCGTGATCCTGGCTCACGTGCAAAAATTGCCGTGAAGACGAATGACAAGCGTATTGACCCTGTTGGTGCGTGTGTTGGTATGCGTGGCGCGCGTGTTCAAGCTGTTTCAGGTGAACTTGGTGGTGAGCGTATCGATATCGTTTTGTGGGATGATAACCCTGCACAACTTGTTATCAACGCGATGGCACCAGCGGAAGTTGCGTCTATTATCGTAGACGAAGATACCCATACTATGGATATCGCTGTCGAAGCGGACAACTTAGCGCAAGCTATCGGTCGTAACGGTCAAAACGTACGTCTAGCATCTCAACTTACGGGTTGGGTGTTGAACGTCATGACTGTTGATGATCTGAAGAAGAAACACCAGGAAGAAGCTGGCCAGTCTATTGAACTGTTCAGTAAGCACCTGGATATCGACGAAGATTTCGCAGCAATGTTGGTTGAAGAAGGTTTCACCACATTGGAAGAAGTTGCTTACGTACCAGCTGCAGAGCTGATGGAAGTCAACGGTCTTGATGAAGATACCGTTGAAGAACTACGTAGCCGTGCAAAAGAAGCACTGACCACTATCGCACTGGCGAAAGAAGAAATCCTTGACGGTGCAGAGCCCGCTGAAGACCTATTGGGTCTGGAAGGTTTGGAGCGTGATATGGCGTTCCGCCTAGCAGCAAAAGGCATCTGTACATTGGAAGATCTGGCTGACCAAGGCACTGATGATCTTCTTGATATCGAGGAAATGGATGAAGTTAAAGCGGGCGAGCTTATTATGGCTGCGCGCAATATTTGCTGGTTCAGCGACGAAGCTTAAGCGCAGCAAAGGAGGAGCAGAATGTCAGAGGTTACAGTTAAAGCACTGGCGAGCGAGATCGATACGCCGGTAGATCGTTTGCTTAAGCAATTTCAAGATGCCGGTATTCAAAAGTCGGCAGAAGACAGCGTAAGCCAAGATGAGAAGCAAACTTTGCTTTCTCACCTGAAACGTGAGCACGGCGACGATGGTAGCGCTCCAACTCGACTGACGTTACAGCGCAAAAAACGCAGCACATTGAGTGTTTCAGGTGCTGGCGGAAAGAGTAAGGATGTTCAGGTAGAAGTGCGTAAGAAACGTACCTACGTGAAGCGCAGCGACCTCGAAGAACAACGTGTAGTGCAGGAAGCAGCACAACGTGAAGCTGAAGAAGCAGCACAGCGAGAGGCTGAGGAAAAAGCCCGTCGCGCCGCTGAAGAAACAGCGAAGCGAGAAGCCGAAGAAAAAGCAAAACGCGAAGCTGAAGAGAAAGCTAAGCGCGACGCTGAAGAAAAAGCACGCGTTGCGACTGAAAAATCTAAAGCGTTGAATGAGAACTCTGAACAAAGAGCATCTCGTGAAGCGGCAGAGTCGCAAGCAAAAAATGAAGCTGATGAACTCAAGCGTCGCCAGGAAGAGGAAGCCAAGCGTAGAGCTGAAGAAGAAAGTCAGCGCCAGCTAGAAGAGGCACGCAAAATGGCAGAATTGAATGAAGAGCGTTGGAGTAAGCAAGAAGTGGTAGCAGATGTAATGGAAGCAACCGATCATCACGTTACAACTTTCCAGCATGCACGTGAAGCAGAAGACGAAGCGGATCGCCGCCAAGAAGCCGCTCCACGTCGCCGTAAGAAGAAAAAGTCAGCACAAGACAAAGACGATTCATCTGCGAATCGCGGTCGTGGCGGTAGAGGCGGTAAGCTAAAAGGACGTATGTCCAAGCCGACTTCTATGCAGCATGGTTTCCAGAAACCAGTACAGAAAGTTAACCGTGATGTAGAGATCGGTGAAACGGTAACTGTTGCTGAACTGGCTAACAAGATGGCTATTAAAGCTACCGAAGTTATCAAGACCATGATGAAGATGGGTGCTATGGCAACCATCAACCAAGTTATCGACCAAGAAACTGCAGCACTTGTTGCAGAAGAAATGGGTCACAAAGTTGTTCTTCGTAAAGAGAACGAACTTGAAGAAGCGGTCATGCTGGATCGTGATGACAGTGCAAAACGTGAACCACGTGCACCAGTTGTTACTATCATGGGTCACGTTGACCACGGTAAAACGTCGCTACTTGACTACATTCGTAAAGCGCATGTTGCTTCAGGCGAAGCGGGTGGTATTACTCAGCACATCGGTGCATACCACGTTGAAACGCCAAACGGCATGATCACCTTCTTGGATACTCCAGGACACGCAGCGTTTACATCAATGCGTGCACGTGGTGCGAAAGCAACAGATATCGTTGTTCTGGTTGTTGCAGCAGATGATGGCGTAATGCCACAAACTGTCGAAGCTATCCAGCACGCAAAAGCGGCCGATGTGCCACTTATCGTTGCAGTGAACAAGATTGATAAAGAAGCAGCAAACCCAGATCAAGTGAAAAACGAACTGTCTCAGCACAACGTTATGTCAGAAGATTGGGGCGGCGAAAACATGTTCGTTCATGTTTCAGCTAAGCAAGGTCTTAATATCGATGAGCTGTTGGAAGCTATCTTGCTTCAATCTGAAGTTCTTGAACTTCAAGCCGTACGTGACAGCATGGCAAGCGGTGTGGTTATCGAATCACGTCTAGACAAAGGCCGTGGCCCAGTTGCAACTGTTCTGGTTCAAGAAGGTACGCTGAAGAAAGGCGATATCGTTCTGTGTGGTCTGGAATATGGCCGTGTTCGTGCAATGCGCGATGAGAACGGTAAAGACGTTGAAGAAGCTGGTCCGTCTATCCCTGTGGAAATCCTGGGTCTATCAGGTGTACCACAAGCGGGTGACGAAGCGACCGTTGTTCGTGATGAGCGTAAAGCACGTGAAGTTGCCCTGTATCGTCAAGGTAAATTCCGCGATGTTAAACTGGCTCGCCAGCAGAAAGCTAAGTTGGAGAACATGTTCTCTAACATGACTGAAGGCGAAGTGTCTGAGCTGAACATTGTACTGAAAGCTGATGTACAAGGTTCTGTTGAAGCGATTGCTGATTCACTGGTTAAACTTTCAACTGATGAAGTGAAAGTGAAGATCGTTGGTTCAGGTGTTGGTGCAATCACTGAAACTGATGCTGTGCTGGCCGCTGCGTCAAATGCAATTTTGGTAGGCTTTAACGTTCGTGCAGATGCATCAGCGCGTAAGACTATCGAAGCAGAAAGCTTGGATCTACGTTACTACTCAGTGATCTACGCCCTGATTGATGAAGTGAAACAAGCGATGAGCGGTATGCTTGCGCCTGAGTTCAAACAAGAAATCATGGGTCTGGCTGAAGTACGTGAAGTCTTCAAGTCACCTAAGATTGGTGCAATTGCAGGCTGTATCGTTTCTGAAGGTACCATCAAGCGTAACAACCCAATCCGCGTTCTGCGTGATAACGTTGTTATCTATGAAGGTGAGCTAGAGTCACTGCGTCGCTTTAAAGATGACGTTAACGAAGTCGCTAAAGGCTACGAGTGTGGTATCGGCGTTAAGAACTACAACGATGTTCGCCCAGGCGACCAAATCGAAGTATTCGAAATCGTTGAAGTTAAGCGTACTATCGAATAATAGCTACCTGTAACAGGTTGTTTATAAACACCATGGGGGGAAGTGCTAAGCGCTTTCCCCTATTCTTTATCAGAGAAGAGAGTTATGGCCAAAGAATTTAGCCGTACCCAACGCGTATCGCAACAAGTGCAAAAAGAAGTCGCGCTTATCCTGCAACGCGAAATTAAAGACCCACGCATTAGCATGGTAACCGTGTCAGGCGTTGATGTTTCACGTGACCTTGCGTATGCAAAAATTCATGTGACCTTTTTGACGACAGGCGATCAAACGGCAGAAGCTGGTTTGGAAGCACTGAACGAGCAAGCATGGTATGTTCGTACTTTGTTAGGTAAAGCCATTCGTCTGCGTATCACACCTGAAGTTATCTTCGTGTTTGACCAGTCACTCACTGAAGGTATGCGTATCTCGAACCTTGTCACCAGTGCTGTTAAATCAGACGAAGCGCGCCGCGCAGATGTTGATGGGGAAGAAGAGTAATGGGTCGTCGTCCACGTCGTCGCGGACGTCCTGTTGACGGGATCGTTCTGCTGGATAAACCAAGCGGTATTACCTCCAATGGTGCTTTGCAGGAAGTGAAACGCATTTTCTTTGCAGAAAAAGCGGGTCATACCGGCGCACTAGACCCATTGGCGACAGGTATGCTGCCAATCTGTTTTGGTGAAGCAACCAAGTTCTCCCAATTTTTGCTCGACTCTGACAAGCGTTATGTTGTTGTCGCGAAATTGGGTGAGCGTACCAACACGTCTGATTCAGACGGTGAAGTGGTTGAAACTCGTGATGTCAACGTCAATCTAGAACAGCTTGAAGGCTTTATTGCGGGTTTCCGTGGTGAAACGATGCAAGTGCCTTCTATGTTCTCTGCGTTGAAATACGAAGGTAAACCCCTTTACGAATATGCGCGTGCGGGTATCGAAGTGCCTCGCGTAGCACGTAAGATCAATGTGTACGAAATCTCCCTATTACGTTTTGAAGGCGATGAAGTGGAGATGGAGGTGCATTGCTCTAAGGGCACGTATATCCGTACCATCGTTGATGATCTTGGCGAAATGTTAGGCTGTGGCGCACATGTCATTGCCCTTCGCCGCATTGGTGTGTCACGTTACCCTATCGAGAAGATGGTAACGTTGGAACAGCTGGAAGCACTGCTTGAGCAAGCGCGCGAGCAAGAAGTTCAGCCACGCGAGTTGCTTGATTCTCTTTTGTTGCCTCTGGATTCAGCGGTACAAGATTTAGAAGAAGTTAATTTGCTTCCTGCGGTAGCAAGTTATGCATTACAAGGTCAGGCAGTACAAGCGTCAAACGCGCCTACTGAAGGCCAAGTGCGCATGACGGTTGGCGAAGAGCGCACCTTTATCGGTGTTGGTGAGATTGACGCTGATGGCATGGTTGCACCTCGCCGTTTGGTCAACGCTCGCCCAGAGTAAACGCGCAAGCGATGAAAAAATATTTGGTGGGCGCTATATCGATTGCCTTATTAAGGGAAGCGCTGTAGAATCCGCCGCTCGGGTGTCTGGCTGAATCAGAGATTGGCTGACACAAATTCAACCTTTTACATTTAGGAATAGACTATGTCTCTGAATGCAGAAACTAAAGCAGCAATCGTTGCTGATTACGCTCAAGGCACTAACGACACTGGTTCTCCAGAAGTTCAAGTAGCGCTTCTTACTGCTTCTATCAATCACCTGCAAGGCCACTTCGCTGAGCACAAAGGTGATCACCACAGCCGCCGCGGTCTGCTGCGCATGGTTTCACGTCGCCGTAAGCTTCTGGATTACCTGAAGCGTAAAAACGCTGACCGTTACCTAGAAGTAATCAAGCGTCTAGGTCTGCGTCGCTAATAAGCCTTTGGCTTTTAAGCACCGCAAGCCGAAAAGGAGTCCTCGTGACTCCTTTTCTCGTTTTTGTTCCCGCCTTTTTTCATCCCTCAACTATTATTCGTTCGAGAATTTTTTGGGCTTGTGCCTATCGTGACCGCTTTTTGACTCGATCAAATGAATCGAGTTGCGTTAACCCTTGAGCATAACCCCAGTAATTCTTGCCGAAACATGCAACTTGCGACAGTTTGGGTATATAATATTGGCGCTTTCATTGGCTTCGCAGTCTACGAAGTCGACCATCAGGTCGCGACTATTGAGAACACTCTATTGCCGTTTTCCTACAGCAAGGAAATATTGAGTTTTGTCATTAGTCGCGATTGGTGAAGCCTTTGAAAATAAAGTGACTCGCACTAAGTAAGTGCAAATAAAACAAGGAATTTCACGTGAATCCAATCGTAAAAACATTCCAGTACGGTAACCATACCGTTACTCTGGAAACTGGCGTTATGGCTCGCCAAGCAACCGCTGCTGTAATGGCAAGCATGGACGACACTTCTGTATTCGTAAGTGTTGTTGGTAAGAAATCAGCAGTAGAAGGTCAAGACTTCTTCCCGTTGACGGTTAACTACCAAGAGCGTACTTACGCTGCAGGTAAAATCCCTGGTGGTTTCTTCAAGCGTGAAGGTCGTCCTTCTGAAGGCGAAACACTGACATCACGTCTGATCGACCGTCCAATCCGTCCACTGTTCCCAGACGGTTTTAAAAACGAAGTTCAAGTTATCGCAACTGTGGTTTCTGTAAACCCAGATGTAAGCCCTGATATCGTTGCATTGCTTGCGACCTCTGCAGCTCTGGCTATTTCAGGTCTGCCATTCAACGGTCCTATTGGTGCAGCACGTGTTGGCTTCATCAACGATCAGTTGGTATTGAACCCAAGCAACGCTGAGCTTGAAACTAGCCGTTTGGATCTGGTTATTGCAGGTACTGAAGGCGCAGTTCTGATGGTTGAATCAGAAGCTGACCGTCTAAGCGAAGAGCAAATGCTGCAAGCCGTTGTTTTTGGTCATGACCAACAACAAGTTGCTATTCAAGCAATCAAAGAATTTGCTGCTGAAGTCGCTACCCCTTCTTGGGATTGGGCTGCTCCAGCGGTTGACGCTGACCTGAAAGCACGTGTTGCTGAACTGGCTGAAGCGCGTTTCGTAGAAGCGTACCAGATCACCGAAAAAATGGCGCGTTATGCGCAAGTTGGTGAAATCAAGCAAGGCGTTATCGCTCAAATGAGCGAAGAGAATGACGATCTGAACGTCCGTGAAATCCAAGGTATGCTGAGCAGCCTTGAGAAAAACGTTGTACGTGGTCGCATCATCGCGGGTAACCCACGTATCGATGGCCGTGAAAAAGACATGGTTCGTGCGCTAGACGTACGTACTGGTGTTCTGCCACGTACCCACGGTTCTTCTTTGTTCACCCGTGGTGAAACTCAGGCTCTGGTTACTGCAACCCTTGGTACGAAGCGTGATGCTCAAATCATCGACTCGATCACTGGCGAGCGTGTGGATCACTTCCTGCTGCATTACAACTTCCCTCCGTACTGTGTGGGTGAAACTGGCTTTGTTGGTTCACCTAAGCGTCGTGAAATCGGCCACGGTAAACTGGCGAAGCGCGGTATTGCAGCAGTAATGCCTTCACAAGACGAATTCCCGTACACCATTCGTGTGGTTTCTGAAATCACTGAATCTAACGGCTCGTCTTCAATGGCGTCTGTATGTGGTACGTCTCTGGCTCTTATGGATGCTGGTGTTCCGATCAAGAAATCTGTTGCGGGTATCGCAATGGGTCTTGTGAAAGAAGACAACGACTTTGTTGTACTGTCTGACATTCTGGGTGACGAAGATCACCTGGGTGACATGGACTTCAAAGTAGCGGGTACGGATGACGGTGTCACTGCGCTGCAGATGGACATCAAAATCGAAGGTATCACTAAAGAGATCATGGAAATTGCACTGAACCAAGCGAAGGGCGCGCGTCTGCACATCCTTAGCGTCATGGATCAAGCAATCTCTGCGGCTCGTGACGATATCTCTGAATTCGCACCACGTATCCACACCATCAAGATCAACCCAGAGAAGATCAAAGATGTGATCGGTAAAGGCGGTGCAGTTATTCGTGCGCTGACTGAAGAAACTGAAACCACCATCGAAATCGAAGATGACGGTACAGTGAAGATCGCAGCAACAGATGGCGATAAAGCGAAAGCGGCAATTGCACGCATTGAAGCGCTGACTGCTGAAGTTGAAGTGGGCCGTATCTACACCGGTAAAGTTACTCGCATCGTAGACTTCGGTTGCTTTGTGTCTGTTATCGGCACCAAAGAAGGTCTGGTTCACATCTCTCAAGTTGCTGACAAGCGCATTGAGAAAGTGTCTGATTTCGTTGAGCAAGGTCAGGAAGTTCAAGTTAAGGTTCTGGAAATCGACCGTCAGGGTCGTATCCGCCTGAGCATGAAAGAAGCAGTAGAGCAAGCGCCTGCTGCCGCTGAAACTGACGCTCAGCCAGAAGCTGACGCGGAATAAGTTACACTATTGCGATAAACGCGGTATAAAAAGGGGGGCTATTGCCCCCTTTTTGTTTTTCTGTTTTTCAGGAGAGATGCGCTAATGCGAAATATGAGATGGCTGCCGTTGACCATTGTTGGGTCGTTGCTACTGCTTTCTGGCTGTGCTACGTCTACCTCAGTGAAAAACACGCAACCTTGGCATTACCTGCCAATGGCAGTGCCATTGCAGTCAACCACGCAACAGGAAGTCCAGCTAGCGCGAATTGACCAAATTCTGCTTCGTGATGATATCGCGGAGCAAGACAGAGCGCAGATCTACTACGAGCGCGGATTAATTAATGACAGCCTAGGGCTGCGTGATCTCGCGCGTTTAGATTTCAACCGTTCATTGTCATATAATCCTGCACAACCAGATGTGTTTAATATCCTTGGTGTGTATTTCACCCAAAGTGGTCTGTATGACGCAGCGTACGAAGCGTTCGATTCGACCTTAGAATTAAACGAGACACATCAGTATGCAGAGCGTAACCGTGGAATAGCGCTTTACTACGGTGGTCGCTACGATTTAGCTGTACGCGATTTGCTCAAACACTATAGTGATAATGAAAACGATTCCTATCGTGCCTTGTGGTTGTATCTGGCAGAGCGAGAGAAAGAGGGCAGTGAGCAGGCCACGCAAGCTCTCAGGGATCGTTACCAAGCCTCTGATAAACAGGATTGGGGCTGGCAGTTAGCAAGGCTGTATCTTAACGATATTAGTGAGCAAGCGTTCTTTAATGAAGTCATGAATAGCAGCATGGATAATTTACAGTTGGCCGAACGATTGTGTGAAGGGTATTTCTATCTTGCCAAACGCTATCAGGCGCAGGGTGATTTAGGTTCAGCCGTGGCACTGTATAAATTGGCTATGGCGGGTAATGTTTATGACTTCGTTGAGCATCGCTACTCGATGTTGGAACTAAGCCGTATTGCACAACAGTTGAGCCAGTCGCCATCTTCATAATATTGATGGCGTGGGTGAGATAAGCGTTGAAGTCATGCAAAAAAGAGCCGCTATCAGTGGCTCTTTTCACATTTGAGCGGTTAAACGTGTGTCGCCATCCCTTCAATGCTGTGCCAGTAGCCATTGCAGTGATGGGTGCGAGGCGCAAAGCCAGTATCACCGCGTTTGAAGCCTTCCAGTACATTAATGGTGTCTAAATGCTGAGGGCTGATGCGTACCACGTCGATTAACCCCTGCATGGATGCGATGTCAGCACTCAGGTCATAACAGTAACCTGATTGGGTCTGAATACCATTCAACGTAAACACGGCTTGGCCCTCCTGACTTTTGACTTCGAGACCTTGTGGGTAGTTAACACAGCAGGTTTCGCATTTGTCTTTTGGTCTGTTTTCGGCGCGTGCACTAAAACAACGGGCTGAATAGGCTAATGGTAAATGCCCATAGGAAAACACTTCAACCTCAAAGCTGTTGCGGATCCCCAGCATCTCAGCTTCAGCTAGGACTTTTTGCAACCATTCTCGAGACAGCTCAACCGGCATACACCAGCGTATCATGCCTTTTTTCAGCAGCACGTGAAGTGCTTGTGCGTTGTAAAGGTTCAGCGCAGGGCCTGCGACAAAGGGGATCTTTTTCTCGTGTGCCAGTTGAATCGCTGAGACATCGTTAGCTTCGATAATGAACTCGCCATTGTCGATGTAACTTTTCATCACTTTGACTTCGCTTGGCGCTTCAAGTAGCGCCATGGTCGACAGCACGACTTGCTTGCCGTGTTGTGCCAGTTCTCGACCTAAATCCATCCAATCGGCAGTGCGCATTTCTCTGCGTTTAGAGCAGACAGTTTCGCCAAGATAGACGATATCAGTGTCGCTGTTTACGGCTTTTTGATAAAAGCTTTCAACGTCATTTTTTGGCCAGAAATAGAGAAGTGGGCCAAGTGAATATTTCATAGTTTTCTCTCTTACTGCCATTTACGGTGGTAAGCACCCAGTGTCGTTTGAGCGCCCTCTGAGACACTGTCCAAGCACTGATCCCACTGCGGAAGCACATGATAGTCATCTGGCTTTTTGAGATAGCTATCAATAGCTTGTCGCCACGTGCGAGTCACTTGTTCAACATATGCAGGACTACGCTGGCGACCTTCGATTTTGACAGAGGCAATGTTGGCGGCAAACAATTCAGGCAAAATAGAAAGTGTATTCAGGCTGGTTGGCTCTTCCAAAGCGTGGAATGGCTCTCCGTCGGTGACAAAGCGTCCTTTACATAGCGTTGGATATCCTGCGTTTTCACCGGCTTTATAGCGGTCGATCAAAATGTCGTTGAGACGAGATTCCAATCCTTGTGGCGTTTCCTGCCAGCGAACATATTTTGCAGGTGAGCAAGCGCCTACAGTATTGGGTGACTCTCCTGTCAGGTAGGAAGACAGGTAGCAACGTCCTTCGGACATGATGCAAAGACTACCAAAGGCAAACACTTCGAGATCAACATCGGTGGTGCGAGAAAGCTGCTTCACTTGATGCATAGATAGCACTCGCGGCAATACAACGCGCTTAACGTTGAAGTGATCACGATAGAAATCAATGGCAGCACTGTTGGTGGCGGAGGCTTGCACCGACAGGTGAATTTCCATGTCAGGGTGCTTAGTGGCTGCATAATCAAGTACGGCGAGATCGGCGATGATCAGTGCATCTACGCCCAAATCAACCGCTGCATCAACCGCGTCAGTCCAACGTTTGAAACCATCTGGGTGAGCAAACGTATTCAGTGCGACATGAAGATGTTTATTTCGATCATGAACATAGGAAACCGCTTTTTCGAGTTTTTTCCCGTCAAAGTTCAGGCCTGCAAAGTGGCGTGCATTGGTGCCATCCTTGAAGCCGATATATACCGCATCGGCGCCATTATCGATGGCCGTTTTCAGGGCAGGAAGGTTACCTGCCGGACAAAGCAATTCCATAAATTTCCCCACATCCGTGGTCAGCATCTGGCTATGAGTTTGAACATAAAGTCCGGATTTTAGGCAGAGTTGGCTCAAAAGGTATTGATGTAAGGCAGGTTTGGGTAAACAAAGAATGAAACCGATGGGAAATCGATGATTCAGGGCAAGATATGTAACGGATTCGATCCGTGGACTATATGGTGGCAGGGGGGCGGATGAAGGTGAGTTTGGGTGACCGGTTTGTAATGAACGGGCTTGAGGCGAATAGAGTTGGCGCAGTTCGTGCGCCAACTATCGGCATCAGGAAGCGGCTTTAATCGCCTTACGATTGTTTATTAGTAGCGCTTCAAATTCTGCTCTTGGCATCGGTTTATAGAAATGAAAGCCTTGAATCGTATCGCATTTTAGGTTGGCGAGCACGCTTGCCTGTTTGCCCGTTTCTACCCCTTCGGCGACCACAGACATGTTTAACGAACGGCCAAGATTGATAATGTTCTCTATCAATGTGACCTGTTTTGGGAAGGTTTCCATGTCTGAGATAAACGCGCGGTCAATCTTCAATTCATCAAGTGGAAACTTGGCCAGATAAGACAGCGACGAATAACCGGTACCGAAATCATCAATTGAGAGTGCAAACCCGAGATCCTTAATGGCATTTAGCATTTGGATCGCATGGTCACCGTCGCTCATGACGGCACTTTCAGTCAGCTCGAAGGTGATGAGTGAGGGATCAGCTTTCGTGGCGGATTGCAGTTTTTTCATGTGCGTAGTGAGGTTTGGGTTACTAAATTGCTGCGGTGATAGGTTTATGGCCACACGACCGGGCAGCACCTTTAGGCTTTGCCAGCGGCGCACCGCTTGAAACACTTCGCGCATCACATTGCGACCGAGCAATTCAATCATGCCAGATCGTTCTGCCACCGGAATAAAACGCGCAGGACTGATGTAGCCCTCAACGGGGTGCTTCCACCGCACCAGTGCCTCCGCGCCGTTGATGGTGTAATCTTGAGCATTCACCTTAGGTTGATACCAAACTTCTAGGCCATTGTTTTGCAGTGCTTTTTGCAGTTCAATTTCCAACCAAAGACGCATGCGTGCTTCTTTGTTCATGTGTTGGTTATAGGTCACAACACGGTTGCGGCCTTGTTCTTTAGCTTCGTACATTGCGGTGTCAGCATTTTGCAGCAGGCTACGTGCGTCTTTACCATCTCCAGGATATTTTACCGAGCCAATTGAGCAGGCGAGATACTTGCTGAAATGGTAGAGGTCGAAAGGTTGGCTGATCACTTCCACGATTTTATTAGTCAATTCACCGGCAACATCTTCACCAGTCTGCTCTGGCAATAAAACCGCAAATTCATCACCACCAAGATGGCCCAATATGGTTTCTGCGGGTAATTGGCGACGAAGACGCTGAGCAATTTCCTGCAGCACACGATCGCCAATGTGGTGTCCTAGAGAGTCGTTAATATTCTTAAAGTTATCAATGTCGAGATACAGCATCAGCAGAGGTGTTTCGCCATTGATGAGCTGTTCAAGTCGGCGCGAGAAACCGTGTCGATTATATAGGCCCGTAAGTGCATCGAACTGAGCCAGCTTTTCGATAGTCTGCTTATGGTCGGTTGTTGCGAGGGTTCGCGATAACGTAATGAGAGCGCCACTGCCCCCGAGTAAGCTCACAGAGCCATAAGAGATATTCAGAGGTTTGCTGTCAGCGTTACCATTACTCGCCTGGCAAACCAGTTGCTGTCCAGATGCTAATGACGTTAAAGAGGCAACGAGGGATTGTCCTTTGATAGGACTTGCCAGAAGGTTTTCGATATCTTCACCTAAAATTTCATTTAGGTTATCGAAGCCTAACAGGTTAACAGCATGGCTGTTGGCACTAAGGATTATGCCATCGTCGAGTACGCAGCACCCTTCACCAACCAGTTGGCACAGATTAGTAAACCGGCTTTCTGACGACTCTAATGCACTGGTCAGTACTTGCCTTTCAGACGTGTCTGCAGCGTGAAAAATCACTGCGCCTTCTGGCCACTCACTGCTGGTTAGTGGGGAAACACTGAAGTGAAAGCTTGAGTCATGAATGCCATCATTGAGAACTATCTCGCCTTCCGTATTCTCGCCATTAAGTGCGCGATTATAATGGGGCGACAATGCATCGTAGAAGGCTGTGCCTAAAATGTCTTTATCCTGTTTTCCGACTAATTCATTGTGATCGAGGCCACTGATTTCGCAATAACGCTGGCTAACCCAGAGATAACGATGGCTTTTGTCCAGAACGGCAAAAAGAAAAGGGCTGTTTTGAGTCAGACGTGAAAACCAATAGGTTAACTGCTCGATTGGCATTTAGGCACCATACATCCTAGCTTGCGAAGCTAATTCCTACTTCAACTTCAAATTTGAGACAACACTATATAACGGTGATGTGATCGGATAAACCTTTATATAGCTTATATCTCTAAAGGATCGGCTTATTGAACCCATACCGCTTTTCGGGGGAGTATTGAAATTGTCACATCGTGATGTATTTCAAATAAAGGGTTGTAGGGACGGCTAATGCCCTTACAAATAGCATTAATATTTAATTCAACCCTGTTTTATATAGTCGTGGCATTTGTGTACCCTATTTTTTGATGTAAGGCATGATCATTGCTCGACACAATGGCATACAATGGGTCATATCTTCGGCACCCTTAGCATTGGAGCATTACCTTGCTCGACAAACTTCACTCAACGTTGGTGCATCAAGCACCAGCTTTATTTAGACTGCCAATCAAACTTGTTCCAGCATCAGCGCAAAAAGCATTGATGTTAGAAACCTTAAAACGCGTGTTCCGCGAAGCATTGGATGATGGCGAATTTGAGTTTCTCGAGAATCGCTGGCTGGAAGTGCATGTGCGCGATATTGGATTTAAAAGCTATATTAGTTTTGATAATGACAAGCTGGTGGTGCAACAAGACATTGAAGCGCCGGATGTTAGATTTAGCGGTAATCTGAACGATTTAATATTGATTGCAGCCCGCAAGGAAGATCCTGATACTTTGTTTTTCCAGCGTCGCCTTTTGATTGAAGGTGATACTGAGCTCGGGCTGGAAGTGAAGAACTTGATGGACAGTGTGGATTTGGATTCATTACCGACCATGCTTCGCCAAGGACTATTTTCGTTAGCAGCCTTTGTTCAAAAAGGCCTGCAAGCTCCCGCTCCCCTCAATGAGGCGCACTATGCTCATAAGATCTGAAGCGCCTGCCGATCTTTTACCGATCGACAGATTGCTAAAAAAAGCCTTCCCAACAAAAGCGGAAGCCAAGTTGGTGATGTCATTGCGTGAAAATGGTCACAACACCTTGTCGATGGTGGCGTGTAACGACGAAGGCAAAATCGTTGCCCACGTGATGTTTAGCCCTGTCACTATCGGTGGAATGGACACTGGCGTCCAAGGCTTGGCACCGCTTTGTGTTCATCCTGATTATCGCAAACAGGGTATTGCCGTTTCATTAGTCAAAGAAGGCTTGGAGATCCTGAGGGAGCTAAGCTACCCAGCCTGTGTCGTGTTAGGCGACCCTGCATACTACGAACAGTTTGGCTTTACCGCCGCAAACACCTTCGGATTCCATTGCAAATGGGATGTGCCGCAAGAGGCGTTTATGGCAACAGAGATCATTGAAAATGCGTTTGAAAACCTGCAAGGCATTGTGGATTACTGCCCAGAGTTTGATGAGCTTTAACGTCGCAGTGATGTGATTGTTCCGCTATGTTTGGTTCAAAACAAGAGGGGCGGCCAGTGGCTGCTCCTTTTGTTTTTATGCTGAGTAAGTGCTCGCTGAGCGAGCATCTTGAAGCTGCCTGGGGATATCACTTCGCGCTTTGATGTCGATGCATCGCGAACTTTGATAGGATGCGTGCATATTTATCGGTTGAGTTTTTGACTTTCGTGGTGCCATGAACGATTTACAGCGTCTTAAAGAAATGGGGATTACCGTGTGGGATATTAGGCATCCCGTGGTGTTCCCTGAAAATATGACAACGGCCATTACATTGCCTCCGTCCTGCAAGCTGCTGTTTGTTAGTGAGAGTGCGCCGAATGACCATGAAGCTTGGCTGTTTGGGAAAATTCTCGCGAGCATGAAATTGACCCCTGAGCAGGCGCTTCGTTTGCCGCCGAGAGCACTGTCGGCGCTGGGCGAGCATTCGCTTGAATGGAGCTGGTTTTCCGGAGTGTCTGCGCACGCCTTGCCGAATGTTAAAGCGCTCTCTTCACCGTCACTCTCTGCGTTGAACGACGACCAAAACGCGAAAAAAGCACTGTGGAAACAAATAAAAAATTATGAAAACTGAATTACTTCCAATGGATGATTGCTGGCTCGATGCGGTGGTTTCCATTGAGCGCGCGGCGCATAGTCACCCATGGGCAGAAAGCCTACTGCGCAAGCCACCGACAAAGTTTGGCTGCAATCGCGTGTTGGTGATGAATGATGATGTGGTTGGGTATTTTTTCGCGCAATGTGTGGCGGGGGAAGCGTCGCTGCTTAACATTGCCATCGCGCCGATGTATCAAGGCAAAGGGTTTGGAAAGGAACTACTGAGCGGCTTTCTTGCCTGTATGCGTAAAATGGATGCGCAGGAAGCATGGCTTGAAGTGAGGGAGAGCAACCAAGCTGCCATTAAGCTCTATGAAGCGTTAGAGTTTAACGAGTTTGATCGTCGTTACGGTTATTACCCGACAAAAGCGGGTAAGGAAGATGCGCTGATCATGAGTTACTGGTTCGAATAATGATTTCGAATAAAAAAAACCCGCACTTAGCGGGTTTTTTTATACTACTTAGACGGCTTGCTCTTTTAAGACAATCATCACTGGAGGATGAATAAAGCCTTGGTATGCATCGATAAATTCTCTGTTTAGCCGTGTTTTATTTTCTTCATCTTTCACCCCTGTCGCAATCACGGTGATATCCAATGAGTCAGCAATATTGGCTAGCGTTTCAGTAAATAGGCGATTTTGGTTGTTTTGTTCTTGGCTAAATGCTTGATCCAGTTTGACATAGCTAGGTTTAAGCTTCGCCAAGTACTCTACTTCCTGTAGGTAGCGGCCAAAGTGATCGACGCCCACAAACGCCCCCGCATCGCGAACTTTGTCACTAAATGAAATGCAGGCTTTCAGGTTGTTGCGCGCGCTTGCTTCACTGATTTCAAAAAATATCTTTTCGCTAGGGAGCGCGGTATTGAGTGTCTGTACCAACCAATTGGTAAACGCCTCACTGGAGAGGCTTTCGTCGGTGAGGTTAAGCGCAATAGGCGTTTCAAGTGACTGTAACTTGTGCATGCCAACTAAGGACTCAATGACGATTTTGTCAAACTCAATACCTTTCGAAAACAGCTGGATATAAGGCATGATCCGACCTGCTGATTGCCACTGATGTTCAATCAATGCCTGCGTGAACACTTCGTAATGAAAGGGTTTGCTATTGGCGCTATCCAACCTATTCACTGGTTGCCATTGCAGGCGAATCGCTTTCTCGCGAAGGGTATCAGTAAGCAATGATCGCCAGGTTTCTCGGTCAATCACTTGCTCTTCGGATCCACGGTTGAACACAAACACATCGTTGATTTGAATCGCGCGCTGCATAGCGTTGTCGGCTAAAGACATCAGCTGAGAGCTAGGCACTGCATGACCATGAACCACACCAATATGGAAGCCTTCATTGGCATCAAAGCCTGCCATGGTCACTTCATTGTTTAGTGTGCTAATCAACGTATGAAGGCAATGTCGGCTTTGCTCTTCGCTGTATTCTGGCAACAGTAGTGCCACTTCGGTTTCGCTAATTCGTGCAATACAAATATTGGTTTGATTACCAAGGGCGGACTGCAGTGAGTTCGACAACAAGCGCCATGTTTCATCGCGCGCTGCGTAACCATAGCGACGATATATCGTATCCATCCATGCCATGTTAGCGATGAACACAGCACTTTGAGCGTCATGACCTTCCCCCATCCAACTGTTGAGCTGGTGTGAGAAGTATTGACGATTCGGAAGACCCGAGACCGCATCGTACATCATGCTGTTGTGCAGTGTTTTGAGCTCGTTATTGAGTGATTGAATCAGGCGTTGTACTTGCAGAGCCAAGCTATCAATGGCGCTGTCGAGGAGTGCCAAACCCGAGCGTTGCGATGAAGATTCCTGAGAGGAGAAATCTTGAACCGCCAACTGACGGATTGTTGATGTCGCTTTTCGGAGCGCGCGACGGTGTTTTTCACTGATCAGTGTGAACACGCATAACAAACCCAGTGTTAGCAGGCTAGCACTCGCTAACAGCGAGGCGATGCGTGTAGCGACATTTTGGTTCGCTTTAGCCGCCGACAACGTTAACGCCAGTGAAGCGACGACGGCATCGTCATTTTTTAGCTCAATAACTCGCTCGACGGGGGCAACTTGCGTGAGTGACGAAAACCAATATGAAGAAGTCGGCATTTTGTCAGTCAATATCCGCTCAGAAGACACGTCATCAGCAGACATCTTGTCATAAGACCAAGAGGCCGCTTCCGACGTAATTTGATCGGTCAACGTTATAGATGTCAGTTCAGGGGACAGCATGGCATTAACGATAAGCTTGATCGAATCCGTATCGTAGTAAGCGATGAACTTCGGTAGCGTTTGCATGAGTTGATGTGTCGCGTTATCGGCGCGCTGCGCTAACTTGGCTTGTTGTTCATGCGTATTCATGAACAACTGTCCGGTTATAAATATCGCGAGTAACAACGCAGCTGACACGTAGACCAGAAGCAGAGAAAGGCGTTTCGTTATCATAGTAAAGCTCGAGGTAGCGTAGAATAGAATAGGCCAGTACGCGCATGCGCTGGCCCACTCTCTTATGCATATGTAAGTTATGCAGGCATAAGGTCATACGACATAAAGTTATTCAGACGTAAAAATGGTCCATCTCATGTCTGTGACGCTGAATTCACCTGAAAGCGACGCCATCACGCGACGGTTAGTTTCGTGGGCGAGTTCGGAGTCTTCATCAATCAACGGCTCAGTATCGCCATAACCGATCGCTTCAACACGTGAAGCCGGGATGTCGAAATCCTCGATCAGTGCCGTTGCGACTGCGTCAGCGCGACGTTGAGACAGTGACAAGTTGTAAGCGGGGTTGCCCACCTTACTGGCGTGGCCTTCAATCGTCGCGACTGCGCCATCTTGCTCTTCCAAAAATGCCGCGAGCTGTTCGAGCTTTGCGTAGTTGCTCGGTATGAGTTTTGCGGAATCATTGGGGAATTTCACGTCTAGGCGAAAGCTTTGCTTAACGGTTTTGTCTTTTGCACAGCCGTCGTTGTTGACTGCCGCACCACTTAACGTTTCGCCACAAAGTTCACGGGCTTTGATCACGCCGTCGTAGTCAAGATCACGCAGGTCATTGGCTTGTGGTGAGACATCTTGCATGGTGGCAATCTCTTGATTGGCACAGCCAGCCAAAAGCAGAATAGGAAGTAAGAGAACGAGCTTGTTCATTATTGAACGCCTCCTTTGTAGCTATCGTCGCCCAACCAGACTTCTGGGGTAGTGATGCGTAATGATTGCAGCAGTTGCCCGGTGGCGTTAAGCAAGCGGTACTGAGCGATCAAATCATCATATTCAGCCGTTAAATACTCACGGCGTGCTTGGAAAAGTTCATTTTCTGAGTCCAATACATCAATCAATGTACGTTGACCCAATTTGAACTGATCTTCATAGGCATTGCGAGTTTCGATAGCTGATTCAACATGTTGACGAAGGTAGGTCATTTGTTGGCTCAGAAAATCACGCGCGTTCCAAGCCAAGGTCGTACCTTCAACAACGTCACGATAAGCTTCTTGTTGAACCGCTTTTGATTCATTAATGCTGTAAGCCGCTTCGCGCTCTCTTGAACTGTCTGCGCCGCCGGAGAACAGGTTGTAGCTGACGCGCACCATGGCGAGCACTTCGTCGCTGTTACCGCCTACGTCAGCACCAAAAGGACTTAGGCCATCGGAACCGTCTAAGTTGTCATCCCAACCCGCAGACAGATCAAAGGTGACCTGAGGGTAGTAATTGCCTTTGGCAGATTCACGTTGTGCTGTTGCTGCATTGATATCATTGCCAGCTGATTTAAGGGTAGGGTGATCGGCTGTCGACATATCAATGGCTTGATCTAAGCTAATTGGCAGCAAAACGGCATCAGGTGCTGGAATGCGTAGGTCTGCTGGTGCAACATTTACCAGTTTTTTGTAGGTGATGGTGGCATCAGAAAGGTTGTTTTTCGATGAAATTAGGTTCGAATGCGCACGGGCAAGACGACCTGTGACTTGAGACAAATCTGCCGTTGAGCCTAAGCCTGAATCAGTTTTTTGTTTTACTGCATCAAAAATAGTCTGGTGACTTTCTAGATTTCGCTCGGCAAGAACCACAATTTGACCTGCGCGCAGGTATTCTAGATAGGCACGAGAGACTTCCAATGCCACATTTTCCGCAGAGGCGAACAACATCCATTGTTCAGCGCTGGTTTCATATTCCGTGCGCTCAACTTCGCTGGAGGTTTGGAAACCATCAAACAGCATTTGGCGAAGGGAGACACCAATTTCTCGGCGCGTCAGTTCTTTGTTATCGTCATAGTTATCGTTGAGTCCGTCTCGACGGGTTGACGGGCTTTCTGTCCACTCGCGGCCAATACCTGCATCGAAATCAATCGTTGGGTAGTAGCCAGCAGAGGCTTGGTTCACTTGCTCTTCACGCGCCTTAAAACGGTTGAATGCTTGGCGGATTTGCGGGTGAGTATCTAATGCGGTTGCCACTGCCTGTTCGAGTGATTGAGCGGCAACTGACGTAGGTAGCAATACCGCAGCCACTGCCAATGCTGCCACGCTTTTTTTCAGCGACTGGCTAACACTGTTTGTCATGTCTCTCTCCTTGATTCTTATTATTAGCGCTCTCTTAGCGCAGATTCTTTTGCCCTTAAAATGGGATTAAGCAAATATTCTAGAACCGTCCGTTTTCCGGTAATGATGTCCACTGACGTCAGCATTCCCGGAATAATGGGCAATTCACTGCCATCCTTTTTTTCTAAGCTGGATCTATCGGTGCGGACTCTCACCAAGTAGAAGCTGTTTCCTTCTTCATCTTGGGTGGTATCAGCACTGATATGTTCTAAGGTGCCATTTAGACCGCCGTAGCGTGTGAAATCATAAGCTGTGACTTTCACGACCGATGGCAATCCTGAATGCAAGAAGGCGATATCTTTGGGCGCGATTTTTGCCTCTATCAGCAATTTGTCTTCAGCGGGTACGATCTCAATCAAATCAATGCCAGGTTGAACAACGCCACCTAATGTATTGATATGAATGGTTTTGATGGTGCCAGTGACAGGGGCAGTGATCACCGCTTTGTTCACTTTGTCTTGAGAGCCAACTTGTGCCTGCGTTAAGCGAGACAAGCGCGATTCCAACTCACTCATTTTTGAGCGGGTTTCATTGTTGAACGAATGCACCGCTTCACGGCGTTTTAAAATCGCTTCGTCGACAGTGGATTTGATCTTTGGCTGCATTAAGCGAAGCGATTCCAGTTCACCTTTGAGGTCGTTGACTTGGCGCTCAAGCTTGAGCAAGTCAATTTCAGAAACAATGCCTTTTTTGGCCAGCGGAATGGTGATTTTTAGTTCTCGATTGATCAGGCCATAGCTGTTAGATAGGGTGCGTAGCTTTGAATCAATCTCTTGACGTTCTTGCTGTTTTTGCTGGATCTGGCGAGCAAGAATTTCGACTTTGTTTTTCAAGTCGACCAATCGGCCTGCATATTCCTGGCGCTGACGCGCAATAAGTGCCGGCTCGGCACTTTCAAGTTGTGTGGGAAATTCCAATGGCAACATGGTTATCTGGATTTGCTCGCGCCAGTTTGGGGCCGTCGGGGTTAACTGGATGCTTTTTAGCTCGGTTTGCATACGCAAAATATTGGCACGAAGGCTGAACTCCTCCTCTTCTTGCTGAGCGAGGTCGGAACGAAAACGCGTGTCATCAATACGCGCAAGCGGTTCACCTTGTTGAACCAGTTGGCCTTCTTGCACATACATTGCTTGCAAAATACCGCCATCAAGACTTTGGATCAGCTGCACTTGTGAAGAGGGGATCACTTTACCTTCGCCGCGTGTCATGCGATCTAACGAGGCAAAGTTAGACCAAACCAACATCACTGCGAAGAATATGAATACCCCCCAAATTACCATGCGGTAGCGAAGTGGCGCGTCGGTCAGCATGGCACCATAGACATCGTCAGTCATTTCGATGTCATCGCGCTTCAATGGATTAGTCATGTTGTCCTCCTGCGTTATTGCTGTTTAAACGCTCAAGAACTTTGTCTCGTGGCCCATCCATCACAATGCGGCCTTTGTCCATCACAATGACGCGATCTACCAAGTTGAGTAGCGCCATTTTGTGGGTGATCATCACTAAGGTGCGATCTTTTGCGGCGAACTTCATGGAATGGATAAACTGGTTTTCCGCATGAGCATCAAGGCTGGCTGTTGGTTCGTCCATGATCAGTAGCGGCGGGTCGTTAAGCAGCGCACGTGCTAATGCGACAGACTGACGTTGGCCACGGGAAAGTGTTTCACCGCGCTCACCCACTTGTTTATCTAGCCCTTCGCTGTCTTGTAAGGTGAAGATTCCGACCCCCGACAGCTGGGTCGCACGGATTAACTGGTGCTCTGTCACTTGGCGGGTGCCGAACATGATATTTTCACGAATCGTACCGTGGAAAAGTGTCACATCTTGTGCCAGATAACCGACATTGCGGCGCAGATCGGCAGGGTGGATTTGTTTGGCGTCAACGCCATCAAAACGCAGGCTGCCGGCGCTTGGTTGATAAAGGCCTGCCAGCATACGAATTAAGGTACTTTTACCTGTCCCGTTTTTACCCAGAATCGCGATTTTTTCACCGGCCTTGATAGTCATGCTGGTGGGGTGAAGTGTCGGTTTTTCCGTTTCTGGGTAGCTAAAGCCCACGTTGTCGGCATAGATATCGCCTTTCAGGCGCTTACGACTGATCAGGTGACCTTTGTCTGCGAACTCGTCTTCTTGATCCATCATGGCATTAAGCTGGCGCATACCTGATTGGGTCTGATTCCAGCGACTCATCAGGCCTGCAAGCTGTGCCATCGGTGACACCGCGCGACTAGATAGCATCACCGCAGCAATAATGCCACCCATACTGATTTGAGCATCCGCGACGCGGTAAACCCCCATCACGACCACAGCAACAGAGGTAACTTGCACAATAAAAGAAGCAAAGTAAGACACCGAGTTGG
Source organism: Enterovibrio norvegicus FF-33 (assembly GCF_000286835.2). Classification (GTDB taxonomy): domain Bacteria; phylum Pseudomonadota; class Gammaproteobacteria; order Enterobacterales; family Vibrionaceae; genus Enterovibrio; species Enterovibrio norvegicus_A. The sequence continues at coordinate 150,506 of NZ_AJYD02000013.1, forward strand.
TGATTTGTTTGACTTTCATGTTCCAGTTAGCGGTGTGTGCGGTCATTTGTTGCCAGCTTTTTTGCACAATACCTTCTGCCACGTTGGCTTTGATCCCTTCCAAGGCGGATAGGCTTTCAATCAAATGACCGTGCTTTTGGCTGGCGTATTTATTGGACTCTTCAATGGCGGCCTTCAGGCGCGGCTGCACCATGAATGCGTAACCGAGAATGGCGATACCCGCGACAACAGGCACGACCGCCAGATCGCCCGCGACAAGGTAAATCACAAAAATGAAGAAGGCCGCAAAGGGTAAATCCACCAAGGTAGTGATAGTCGCCGACGTTAACATGTCGCGAATACCATCGAACTCACCGAGTTGTTTTGCCATACCGCCGACACTTTTGGCGCGTTTTTCTAACGGGATCCCCATTAATCGCGCAAACAAGCGAGATGACACGATGATGTCGACTTTCTTACCTGCAATATCTATCAAGTAAGAGCGCATTTTCTTCATGAGAAAATCAAAGAAAAACGCGATCAGTGCTCCCGATGCCAGTACCCACAAAGATTCAAACGCCAGGTTAGGTACCACTTTGTCATACACATTCATGACAAACAGCGGCGAGACCAAGGCGAACAAGTTCACTAATACCGACGCGATTAACGCATCGCGATAGATAGGGGAGGCGTCTTTGACGGTTTGCCAGAACCAATGGATTTTGGTGTCGTGCAAATGCAGGTCGACACTGTTGTCACCGCGATACTGACGTTTGACCAAAAATGCATAGCCGACATACATGGACTCAAGTTCAGCCAGAGACATTTCTTCCTCACCGCCGTTCTCTGAGGTTTGTATCAGCGCTGTGCCTTCTTTCTCGTCAATTTCACGCAGAATGCAGGCTTTTTTGTCGGTCAAAAGAAGTATGCAAGGTAACAAAAGTTTCGGTAGCGCTTTTAGTTGGCGCCGCGAGAGCTTGGCAGTTAACCCTGCGCGCGCCGCAGCCTGAGGAAATAAATCCGCCGTCAGCAACGCATCAGTCATGGGTAATCCTGCCGTTAAGGCGTCGCCAGAGCACGGTGAACCATAGTGCTCAGTCAATAAGACCAAGCAATCTAACAACGGGTCGTCAACCGCCTGCGTAGACGCTGAAATGCGCCACTGCGACGGTTTACGTTCAGCGATAGCTGCTTCTGCCACCTAGTTCTCTCTATAAAAAATCAAAAATGTACAAATACAAAAAGGGCATCGGCTGATTGTCCGATGCCTTGAGGGTTTTAATTAGGAATGTTCTTCGAGCTTAATTTCAACAATGGGGTTATGCGTTGTTCCTGCGCCATCCTCATCGGTGATAGTCAACGTTGCCTCCTTGCCATTGATGATGGTATTGAGCACCACACCACCAACAGCGGAAGGATCTAGCCCTTCGTTTCCTTCCTGACCTTGGCTAACTTTTTCCAGCACAATATGTTGGGTGACATTTCCATCTGTATCATTCTCTAAGTCATTAACAGAAATAGATATTTTCAGTTGCCCTTTGTCATCGTAACCCACAGTCAGGTTATCTAATTGACCATTTGAGACAGAAACGAGATCGGACAAATCCAATTTATCTTCATTGACATTAAAATCACCAATGAAGTCAGTGATATGGTCATATCCATCTACGGCGCCGAGATTAACCAAGTCTTCTTTCATCCAGAGGAAGGTATCAGCCCCCGCTCCGCCTTCAAGAGTGTCCCCTTGTCCACCGTTTGCACTTGTTCCGGAAGTTCCGTGACCGTTAGCGCCACCTCGAATGATGTCATCTCCCGCGCCACCGATAATATTATCATTCCCTAAGTCGCCAAATAGATAGGCTCCAGTAGAAGGGTCGTAAGGATTTTCAAGCTCTAGTTCAAAGTTACCGTACTTGCCTGAGTCATGATTCAGAAGTCTCTCGTCGTGCGAGTCGACGACGTAGCCTGCGTCTTCAAAAAGCTCTTTCGTATATGCTTCATCATCGCGATTCAATCCACCTGTTTTTAATATGGCCTCGATGTTTGCGTTGATTGAGTCATCACCACCAAAGCCTGACACCATTGTTTCAGGTTCTGGAATTGGTGTGATGTCTTTACCAATAATATCGATATGAACCGTTGCAGTATCAGTGTCGCCTTTTTCGTCTTGAATGGTGTATGTGAAGTCAAAGTCCTGCTTTTCGCCTGCTTTAAGGTCATCGCCCTGATCTGCAGCCTCGAAAGTGAACTTACCGTTCTGCCAGATAGTCAACGTACCTTCATCGAAATCAACAGTCGCTATACCATCGGTAAAGATGAGCTCATTCCCATCCACCTTAGTGATGGAGAAAGCATGCCCTTCAGGATCGCTGTCGTTGTCGAACAACGAACCGCTTATTGTGTCAGTGTCTGAATTGTCAGGAGTTGACCCCTCTTCAACAATGAACTTGTCTGACAAAATGGTAATTTCAGTAATGACAAAATCTGAAGCGTCACCACTTGTTTGATTGTCTCCATCTTTCGTTCGAGGTAGAGCTTCAAACACGACGTAAGCAAACGCTACGTCTGAAATGATCGTGAATTTTCCGCTATTCCCTGAATCAAGCGAAAATTCCTGCACTTTGATGAAATTGCCATCTGCATCGTAAAGCGTGTATTGACCAACTTCAGTGCCATTTTCTTCGGCAAACAGACGTGCAACGCCAAACTCTAACGCCTTAATTGGATTTGTTAAGTCGATCCGCAATGCTTCGGATTGGTCTGTTTCATGATCGTATTCCACTTGATACGGCACGTCTCCAGCACCATCACCACGAGCACTGTCAGCGACACCCATACCATATTTGTTGTCTAGGTGCTCTGAGTCCTCGGTGATAAGTTCTCCTGCAGTATTTAATGAGCCATCTGCGTTTAGAACTTCGCCTTTTTTGAACGCTTTGACAGTGAAGAAGCCATTTCCATCTAGGTTTTCCCATCCATCAGCTTTTGATGTGGAAAACAGGATGCCATCGCCATCGTCGTTTGCATTCACCTCATTGACGTAAATGTGGATATTGGCGGTGTTGGACAGGTTTGTGCCATCAGTCGCTTTGTATTCGATCTGGACAGGGCCGTTGAATTCACTGTCTGGTGTGAACTTGATTCCGGTCACTTCTCCGTTCTCGGTAACGAGAGAAATAGTCCCCGCATTTTCTGGAACTAGATTAAGACTGTCTAATCCACTCTCTAGCCAAACAGACAACAAATCGCCATCTAGGTCACTATCGTTTCCTAAAATGTGCTCAATCGGAATGATGATTTCGTTGCCGTTGTCATTATTGACCCAATATGGTTGAGGACCGTCTACTTCAATGTTGTCGATATACGCACCAAAGTTTTTCGTGCTGGTGGTGTCGGCATTGTTCGCAAAAGAAAGCTCGATTTCTGCGCTACTATTCGCTGTGTATTCTGTTGAAACGGTGTGCCAGCCATTATTATCAGGACCTTCAATGGTGACCTCTGAGTCTTCAGGCGTAACCGTTACGTTCTTGTTGCTGTCTACGTTGATTTTGTAAGTGAACTCGCCGAATTTGAAGAGCATATCGCTGTCATCTTCGTGGTTCGGACGTGGCTTGAAGTCAAATGACAAGGTGTAAAGTTGACCTTCAATAACGCCATCACCCGCATCCAAAGTGCGACTAATGGTGACTGACGTGTCAACAGAACCATGGCTATCTAGTTCAGCGTGACTGTTTCCATCGGATGCCGTGCTGCCACCAACATTACCCGTTTGGATTTCTAAACCGTTGGTGATATCCCAGCCGTTGTACCCATCGACGACCACCCATTTGCCGTTATCTAGAACAACGTTATTGCTGCTTGGTTGGCTTTCAAATGATTCGAAGAAAATAGAACCTGTGTCTTTATAGTCATCTTTAGCAACTGGCGGGTTGTCGTTGTCGATGATTTTTGCACTGTCAGACAGTTGATTGCCTTCCTCAGCCAGCACGATATCCGCTTTCACACTCAAGGTAACATTCTCATCGCCTTCGAACTTGGCATCATCTTTGGTGTTGATAATGACTGTGAAATCGAGACGGTCACCGGAAAGCTCAAGCGGATAGCCTTTTTCTGGGTCAAAGAATGCTTTGATTACGTCGGCGTCTGTGATGGTTCTGCCACCAATTGTAATCGACGTAATGTCATCAGCATCAAACCCATCTTGGCTAGACAGGTTCAGGGTGTAGAGCACTTTTCCTTTCACCGCATTGCCCAAGAACACGGTAAAGTTAGCAGGATTACCTTCATCAGCGTCGTTCAAGCTATTAACTTGCAGAGTCGGACGATCGTCGTCTGAATAGGTACCATCGTCTTTAATGGTGGTTTCCTGGGTGTCAGACTTGTTGGCGGTAATGCCGCTGATCCCATCTACAGGGATTACTTTCAATGAATAGGTTTCATCGTCTTCGAAGACTGCGTTTGGCTCGTCGGCACTCGTTGTGACATACGCTAGCAACTGAGTCACGCCTGGTGGGACGGAGTAGTTTCCGTCGGCATCCGGGGATATTTCTTCGAATATATTGCGGTCATTCAAAAAGACAACTTTGAAATCGCGAGTATTGTTAAAGTCATTGATGTCTGTTTGTCCGAACTCCAGCTCCAGCGTAAATTTGGCGATCTTGTCCGTTTTTCCATCGATCGCAATGTTATAACAAGCAAAATCGCCTTCATTGACTTCTGTTTTGCCGCTGATTGATATAGTAGGGCGATCATCGTCACCGCCTGGCTTGCCGCCGATCACGCCGTCATCGGAGATGGTCGCGTCTTGGTTACCGGTCAGTACCAGGGATCTGTTATCACCATCAACGGTGATACCGGTATTGGCCGAGACGTTCAGGGTGAAGCTTTCGTCGCCCTCAAAGCGCTTGTCATCACGGGTGTTGAACACCACGTCAAAGTTGGTGTTGCCGCCGCTGATCGCGACGGTGTAGGTGCCGGCAAAGACCGCGTCGATGTCGTCAGCGGTCAACGCTTTGCCATTGATGGTCATGCCGGTGATGTCACCGCGCTCCACGTCGCCCTGGTCAATGCCGAAGTTGTAGGTGAGCTGGCCCGCGACCTTGTTGGACAGATCCACAGTAAAGGTGATGTCCTGGCCTTCGCTGACTTCGCCGCCGCCAGTGACATTAAGCAGTGGGCGGTCATCATCACCGCCAGGGTTGCCATCAATGACACCATCGTCAGAGAAAACAGCGTTCGCAGACGCGGTGCCGTTGGTGGTGAATTGGCCTTCTGTGACGACCAAGGTTAGGCCCTCGTCCCCCTCGAAGACATTGTCATCGTGGGTTTTGACATTGACCTTAAAGTCAGAGACATCGCCCTCCAGCGTGGCCTCGAAGCCGCCATTGAAGAAGGCTTTAATTTGGTCGCCGTTGAGTTTGACCCCATTGACGGACAGCGAAGAAATGTCGTCGGCGGTAAAGCCATCGGTGTTGCCAAAGCTCAGGGTATACGTGACGTCGCCATCGACTTTCACGTCAACAGGCCCGTTTTCGGTCTCTTTGGTCAAAGACACCACAAAGTAAGCTTTATCGCCTTCGCTGACTTCGCCGCCACCGGAAACATTCAGTTGTGGAC
>NZ_AJYD02000013.1:158398-358697 GCF_000286835.2 Enterovibrio norvegicus FF-33
CGTCGCCGCCGTCTGGTGTGCCATCATTGCCGCCATCGGTGATGGTGGCGGTGCCGACAGCCGCGCTGGCTTGATTGTCTGTCTTGGCTGACACAGTAAAGGTTTCATCGCCTTCGTAGGTGTCATCCGTCGTGGTGTTAACGACCACATTGAATGCGGTGTCGCCAGCAGCAACAGCGACGGTGAAGCTGCCGTCAGCGGCGACGGAGATCTCGGTGCCGTTGACGGTCACGGTTGTGCCCGTGAAGTCGACGTTCTTGTCGGCGGAATCACCCGCCAACGTCAAGGTAACCTCGGTGTTGGTGGTGCTGTCGTTGGTCAGAGTGACCGTAAAGGTGGCATCGTCGCCTTCGCTGACCGTGGTATCAGACACGCTTGCGACTTCAGGGCGGTCGTCATCGCCGCCGCCTTGGCCGCCATCGGTGATGGTGGCAGTGCCGATAACCGCGCTGGCTTGATTGTCTGTCTTGGCTGACACAGTAAAGGTTTCATCGCCTTCGTAGGTGTCATCCGTCGTGGTGTTAACGACCACATTGAATGCGGTGTCGCCAGCAGCAACAGCGACGGTGAAGCTGCCGTCAGCGGCGACGGAGATCTCGGTGCCGTTGACGGTCACGGTTGTGCCCGTGAAGTCGACGTTCTTGTCGGCGGAATCACCCGCCAACGTCAAGGTAACCTCGGTGTTGGTGGTGCTGTCGTTGGTCAGAGTGACCGTAAAGGTGGCATCGTCACCTTCGCTGACCGTGGTGTCAGTCACGCTTGCGACTTCAGGGCGGTCGTCATCGCCGCCATGGCCGCCATCGGTGATGGTGGCAGTGCCGATAACCGCGCTGGCTTGATTGTCTGTCTTGGCTGACACAGTAAAGGTTTCATCGCCTTCGTAGGTGTCATCCGTCGTGGTGTTAACGACCACATTGAATGCGGTGTCGCCAGCAGCAACAGCGACGGTGAAGCTGCCGTCAGCGGCGACGGAGATCTCGGTGCCGTTGACGGTCACGGTCGTGCCCGTGAAGTCGACGTTCTTGTCGGCACTGTCACCAGCCAGGGTTAGGCTGACCGTGGTGTTGGTGGTGCTGTCGTTGGTCAGAGTGACCGTAAAGGTGGTGGCGTCGCCTTCGCTGACCGTGGTGTCAGTCACGCTTGCGACTTCAGGACGGTCGTCATCACCGCCTGGAGTTAGGTCTTCACCGGGTTCGTCAGTCACTACTCCATCATCCGAAATAGTGGCACGGCCTGAATCTGTCAGGGTTTGGCTGCCAAGGCTGGCGGAAATATCGAGGCTAAACGACTCGTCACCTTCAAAGACAGGACTGCCGCTGTCATTAAAAGTCGGGATCACAACGTTGAACGAAGTGACATTACCGCCGAGATCAACAGTACCGGTGAGCTTGCCGTCAATCAGCGTAAAGGAAACATTTTCACCGTTGATTTCGACCGTCAGGGTGCCATCTGGATTAAGGGCAAAATCGTTGTTATCGGTTGTGCCATTGTTCAAAACTAGCGTGTAAGTTACATCACCATTTACAGGGTTACCCAGCTCGACGTTAAAGGTGACATTACTGCCTTCATTCACTTCGCCGCCGCCAGACACAGTAAGAGTAGGAAGGTCGTTAGCCGCTGCACTAAATTCTTGGCTTAGGCCTCTCGCATTTGCAAAACTACGCGCAGTCGCCTCAGTATCAAAACCTGCTTGAGCCACGGTTTCATTGCCAGTGCGGCTTTCTACTGCTGAGGTTTGAGCGCCGGTGTTCGTCGGCGAGGAATTACCCGCAGCAGTTGCTTCTAATTCTTGTGTCGGGTCAAAGTCTTCATTAAGCAGCAATTCTTGAAGTGCGGCGATTTCGTCGTCAACGGTGAATTCGTCCGTTGATGCAAGGTTGGATTCCATTTCACCTACAGGTATAAAACTGCCGTCTTCTAATTGAAGAAGCGCTCCCGCACCGGGAGGGAGGATGAGTTCAGTGCCTGACGTTAACTCTGACAGTTCTGTAACGGGGATTTCTTTTCCGTTAATTTTGACGTGAGCGTTACCGTTTACTGAAACTACTTTTGCAGCCTGCTTGGTGATAATCGAATCCATGAATCTTATTCCTGCAGAAAGGTAAATATAAATGCGCGTACCGTATGCGATACATCAGTCTCATCCATATTACTATGCAAAGCAATCCATTCCACTCTGACTTGTTACAGTAAATGCCAAAAAGGTGACGCAATTTGTAAATATTGATTGTTTTTTGACTCTGTCCATGAGATTGAAAAATCGATGCTTTCCCATTTAATGCGATCAGGCTCAATGAATAAGCGTCGTTTTATGTATGTCTTACTTGTTGGGCGGTCATTTCGCGGCAATCTTGATCTTGTTTGTTACAAAAAATTAACGTTGGCGAAGATAGAATGGGATTTTATTGAGCAGTCGTTGAGTCTGATGGCTAGATCGTACAAAATACCCGCCGATTTGAATTGATGTACAATGCGCTAACGCCTTCAAGATCATTAACCGTATTGTCTAACCCGGAAAAACCTAAGCATGACAAACTCTCCATTCCAGCAAGAAGTCGACACGCGTCGTACGTTTGCGATCATCTCGCACCCTGATGCCGGTAAAACCACCATCACTGAAAAAGTGTTGTTGTTCGGAAACGCGCTCCAGAAAGCCGGTACCGTAAAAGGCCGTGGGTCTAACCAGCACGCGAAGTCAGACTGGATGGAAATGGAAAAAGAACGTGGTATTTCGGTTACCACTTCCGTAATGCAGTTTCCTTATAACAATTGCCTCGTTAACCTGCTTGATACGCCGGGACACGAAGACTTCTCGGAAGATACCTATCGTACTCTGACAGCAGTCGACTCCTGCTTGATGGTCATTGATGCCGCGAAAGGTGTTGAAGATCGTACTCGTAAGCTGATGGAAGTCACCCGTCTTCGCGACACGCCAATCGTGACTTTCATGAATAAATTGGACCGCGAAATTCGTGATCCAATGGAACTGCTTGATGAAGTGGAAAGCGAGTTGAAGATTGCTTGTGCACCAGTGTCTTGGCCGATCGGTTGCGGTAAAGAATTCAAAGGTGTTTATCATATTCATCGTGATGAGGCGATTTTGTACCAATCAGGTCAAGGTCACACCATTCAAGAAACGCGCATTATTAAAGGGCTCGGCAATAAGGAACTCGATGTTGCTATCGGTGAAGATCTGGCTGCGCAATTGCGTGATGAGCTAGAGCTTGTGATTGGTGCTTCTCACGAGTTCGACCGCGAGTTGTTCCTGAGCGGTGAACTGACGCCTGTATTCTTTGGTACAGCATTGGGTAACTTTGGCGTTGACCATATGCTTGATGGCTTAACCGAATGGGCACCAAAGCCATTGTCTCGCCAAACTCATGAGCGTGTTGTCGAGTCAGGTGAAGAAAAATTCAGCGGATTTGTTTTTAAGATCCAAGCGAACATGGATCCAAAACACCGTGACCGTATTGCTTTCATGCGCATCGTGTCGGGCAAATACAGCCAAGGTATGAAGATGAAGCATGTTCGCTCCGGTAAGATGGTGTCGATCTCAGATGCGGTTACCTTTATGGCGGGTGATCGCTCCCGCGCCGCAGATGCTTATGCGGGCGACATCATTGGTTTGCACAACCACGGCACCATTCAGATTGGTGATACGTTTACACAAGGTGAAGATCTGAAGTTCTCTGGTATTCCGAACTTTGCCCCTGAGCTGTTCCGCCGCATTCGTCTGCGCGATCCATTGAAGCAAAAGCAATTGCTTAAAGGTCTGGTTCAATTGTCAGAAGAAGGCGCGGTGCAGGTATTCCGTCCGCTGATTTCTAATGATTTGATTGTAGGAGCAGTTGGTGTACTTCAGTTTGATGTGGTTGTCGCACGTCTGAAATCTGAATACAACGTCGAAGCTATCTATGAGCCAATCAACGTAGCGACAGCGCGTTGGGTTGATTGTTCCGATGCGAAGAAATTGGAAGACTTCCAGCGTAAAAACCAAACTAACCTCGCACTCGATGGCGGTGACAATCTTAGCTATATTGCGCCAACCATGGTGAATTTGAATCTGACGCAAGAACGTCACCCAGATGTTATCTTCCGCGCAACACGTGAGCATTAATTCACGCTGATTGCAATTTCGCTCTTTCACGAAAAGCGAAAGTTGGCATTTGAGTACAAAACTGGCCGTCTACTTATAGACGGCTTTTTTGTATGCTAAAAGGGTTGGAGAAGGATTTTGTATGATAGACACACATTGCCATTTTGATTTTCCGCCCTTTGATGATGAAACAGCGAACTGGGTAAGTCGCACTGCGGCTGCGGGAGTTCACCATCTTATCGTGCCATCGGTTGCGGTCAGCAACTGGCAGACAACGGCAAACCTTGCCAACACTTTTCCCACTATCTCTTTTGCGTTAGGTCTTCACCCCGTTTGGTTACACGAACATCATGATGACGATATTGAAAAGCTCGACCATGCATTGTCACTCGCGCCCAAAGCTTGCGTGGCCGTGGGGGAGTGCGGATTAGACTTTGCCATCAATAATCCACAACCAGAAAAACAAATAACCTTGCTTCGCGGGCAACTTGCGTTGGCTGAAAAACATCAATTACCCGTGATCTTACATTGCCGAAAAGCGCACAACGAATTGCTACAAATTCTTAACGAATTCCCGCGTGTAAAAGGGGTGTTGCATGCGTTCAGTGGCAGCGAACAGGTCGGGTTGAACTATGTTCGTCGTGGTTTTTTGCTAGGTATAGGTGGAACCATTACTTATGAACGCGCCAATAAAACGCGAAATGCCGTTAAAGCCTTGCCGCTTTCAGCCATGGTTTTGGAGACTGATTCACCAGATATGCCAGTTTCAGGGTTTCAAGGGGAGCCGAATTTGCCAGAACGATTAACGCTGATTTTGGCCGCTCTGTCTGAATTAAAAGGAGTCAGTGTCGAAGAAATTATTCACACAACATCACAAAATGCGAACGATTGTTTTGCATTGAACACCTGATCGTCATCGTTTGCCCAATCGTTTGCGTCGTGCATAGGTCACAAAAATAGATCTGCATCACTATTTCGGGTGAATTGCATAAAAATTTTCATTCAAACCGTGACTCGTGCATTCCTTTGCAACCGATCTCATGAGTATAATCTCGGCCGGAATAACACTCCCAATCTGTCGATACGCCAAGACTTCTTTAGGAACCCATATTATGAGCCTGATTATGAGCATTGTAGGGATGGTTGTACTGCTGCTAATCGCCGTACTTCTGTCTGACAACCGCAAAGCAATCAACCTGCGTACCGTTGGTGGTGCGTTTGCTATCCAGTTTATCCTGGGTGGATTTATCCTGTTTGTTCCGTGGGGCCAAACCCTGCTGAACGGTATGGCAAATGCCGTACAGAATGTTATCAACTATGGTAAAGACGGCATCAGCTTCCTGTTTGGTAGCCTTGTAAACTTCTCTGTAGATGGCATCGGTTTTATCTTTGCGTTCCAAGTTCTGCCAACCGTTGTTTTCTTCTCAGCGTTGATCAGCGTTCTTTACTACCTAGGTATCATGCAACTTGTTATCCGCGTAATGGGCGGTGCACTGCGTAAAGTACTGGGTACTTCGCACGCTGAATCTATGTCAGCAACAGCAAACATCTTTGTTGGCCAAACTGAAGCGCCACTGGTTGTTCGTCCATACGTACCAAAAATGACTCAATCTGAGCTGTTTGCCGTAATGTGTGGTGGTATGGCATCTGTAGCAGGTGGTGTACTGGCGGGTTACGCAGCAATGGGCGTTCCACTTTCTTACCTGATTGCCGCTTCTTTCATGGCTGCACCGGGTGGTCTGTTGTTCGCGAAAATCATCAAGCCAGAAACTGATCAACCTATTGAACAGTTTGGCGCTGATGCTGATGACGAAGAAGAAGACAAGCCTGCAAACATCATCGATGCAGCTGCTGGCGGCGCATCTTCTGGTATGCAACTGGCGTTGAACATTGGTGCAATGCTGTTGGCTTTCATCGGTCTTATCGCGCTGGTTAACGGCATGTTGAGCGGCATTGGTGGCTGGTTCGGCATTGAAGGTCTGACGCTTGAGTGGCTGCTGGGTAAAGTATTCGCACCACTAGCATTCCTGATTGGTGTTCCTTGGGCTGAAGCGGATATTGCTGGTTCTTTCATAGGTCAGAAGATCGTTGTTAACGAATTTGTTGCTTATCTGAACTTCACCCCAATGATTCCTGATTTGAGTGACAAGAGTGTTGCTATCATCTCGTTCGCACTGTGTGGTTTCGCTAACCTATCTTCAGTAGCAATCCTACTGGGTGGCCTGGGTAGCATCGCACCAACACGTCGTCACGACATCGCTCGTTTCGGTATGAAGGCTGTAGCGGCTGGTACGCTATCTAACCTGATGAGTGCAACTATCGCTGGTTTCTTCCTGACTCTGTCGATGATGTAATACGCACAACGTAAAATTCTAAAAGCCGCCTCCTTGTGAGGCGGTTTTTTTTGTCTGTCGTTTAGGGGAAAGGGCGTTGAATGTACACGTTAACGGCAAGCTTGCCCTAGCAATAAGACAGGATGATGTTGGCCCAACGCATATATTGGATTGATACCCGAACCATGTCCGCTTAACGTGCCGATTTGGACACGAAGAGCAACAGAGTGTTTTTCAACAGAAACAGGTAACATCTGGTTCTGCTGCGTGAACATTGGTAAAATTGGTGAGCGCTGTCAAAGATTCGAAAGTGTGATTTCAATTACTTTCACTTTAGTTTCATCTAGACAGCGGAACGATGAAATATCACAACTCAACAACCAAAGACCCATCGCGGTCCAGTGGTTGAGTTTGCACCCTCAACGATGATGATGAAGGGTGTGCGGCAACAAGGAATGTTGATTGGCAAACTTAAGCCAAACTTCAAGGAGCCAAGTCCGCTCATCAAATTGCAACGTGCCAATTATGGTCGTGCAATTTGTTACTTGGTTTTGAATATATAGACTGGAGAAAGTCATGAGCGATCTTAAAGCAGCAGCCCTACGTGCCCTTAAACTAATGGATTTGACCACCCTTAACGACGACGACACTGATGCAAAAGTGATCGCCTTGTGTAAGAGTGCGAAAACGCCTGTTGGTAACACTGCTGCTATCTGCATCTACCCGCGTTTCATCCCTGTGGCGAAAAAACAACTTCGCGAGCAAGGCACGCCTGAAATCAAAATTGCGACCGTGACTAACTTCCCGCACGGTAACGATGACATCGAGATTGCTGTTGCTGAAACCAAAGCAGCTATTGCATATGGCACCGATGAAGTCGACGTGGTTTTCCCATACCGCACACTGATCGCAGGTGACGAGAAAACCGGTTTTGAACTGGTAAAACAAGTGAAAGCGGCGTGTGGTGATATCACGCTGAAAGTGATCATCGAGACTGGTGAATTGAAAGAAGCTGAATTGATCAAACGTGCTTCAGAAATCTCTATCGAAGCGGGCGCGGACTTCATCAAAACTTCAACCGGTAAAGTGCCAGTTAACGCGACCCCTGAATCAGCTGAAATCATGCTAACTGTCATTAAAGACATGGGTGTTGCTGAGAAAGTTGGTTTCAAACCCGCTGGCGGCGTGCGCACAGCAGAAGACGCAGCAGAATACTTAGCAATGGCTGATCGTATTCTTGGTGGTGATTGGGCTGACGCGAATCATTACCGTTTTGGTGCATCTAGCTTGCTGGCGAACCTTCTTAATACCTTGGGTGAAGGCGAAAAAGCGGCGGAAGGCGGCTACTAAGCCATTCAGTAGGGGAGTGTTCGCGCTCCCCTGATGTTGCAGATCACCAAGATTGCGAGGTCAACCATGTACCTTCCCCAAGAAATTATCAGAAAGAAGCGTGACAATATCGCACTGACCACGGATGAAATTAATTTTTTCATCCAAGGCATTGCCAAAGATACCGTGTCTGAAGGTCAGATCGCGGCGTTTGCGATGGCAGTGTATTTCAATGATATGACCATGGACGAGCGCGTTGCGCTGACATGTGCCATGCGCGATTCTGGCATGGTGATCGATTGGTCACACATGAATTTTGATGGCCCTATCGTCGATAAGCACAGTACCGGCGGTGTGGGTGATGTCACCTCATTAATGCTAGGCCCAATGGTGGCAGCATGTGGTGGCTATGTGCCGATGATTTCAGGTCGAGGCTTAGGCCACACTGGCGGTACGCTGGATAAACTTGAAGCGATTCCCGGTTACAACATTACCCCAACCAATGACGTGTTTGGTCAGGTAACGAAAACTGCGGGCGTCGCGATTATTGGTCAAACTGGCGATCTCGCACCCGCGGACAAGCGCGTTTATGCCACGCGTGATGTCACCGCGACGGTCGACAATATTTCGTTGATCACGGCATCAATTTTGTCGAAGAAATTGGCGGCAGGATTAGAATCGCTAGTGATGGACGTCAAAGTAGGCTCTGGCGCGTTTATGCCGACCTACGAAAAATCCGAAGAACTTGCAAAGTCGATTGTTGCTGTGGCGAATGGCGCAGGCACTCGCACCAGCTCATTACTGACAGACATGAACCAAGTGCTGGCATCCAGCGCGGGTAATGCGCTGGAAGTGAAAGAAGCCGTGCAGTTTTTGACCGGTGAATATCGCAATCCGCGTTTGTACACCGTAACCATGGCATTGTGTGCAGAAATGCTGATGATCAGCGGTCTTGCGAAAGACAAAAACGATGCGATGAACAAACTGCAAGCCGTGCTAGATAACGGTAAAGCGGCAGAATGCTTCGGCAAAATGGTGGCAGGCCTCGGTGGTCCGTTAGATTTTGTTGAGAATTACAGCAAGTACCTTGCAACTGCAAACGTGATTAAACCTGTGTTTGCCACCACCTCTGGCTTTGTCTCCGCGATGGATACACGAGCGATTGGTATGGCCGTTGTCGGTTTAGGTGGCGGACGCCGTGTTGCGAGCGATACTATTGACTACTCAGTGGGCTTCAGTGACGTCATTCGACTTGGAATGCGTGCTGATAGCACTAAGCCACTGGCGGTTGTGCACGCCAACGATGAAGATCAATGGCAACAAGCAGCACAAGCACTTCAGGCCGCAATGGCTGTCTCTGATGAGGCGCCACAAGCGACACCAGACGTGTACCGTCAGATTGGCCCAGAAGACGTCTAAAGGAGGCGATCATGAAACGCGCGATAATTTTGGTTCTCGATTCTTTTGGGATCGGTGCTTCAGAAGACGCTCACAAATTTGGTGATGTGGGCGCCAACACCCTAGGCTCAATCGCGAAAGCGTGTGCGGCAGGGAATGCGAATAACGAAGATCGTCATGGCCTGCTAGATCTGCCGAACCTGAATAAACTTGGCTTAGGTAAAGCGTGCGAAGAAGCGTCTGGCTACTTCCCTGAAGGGCTCGATCCTAATGCTGAAATCATCGGTGCTTATGGCCATGCTCAAGAATTGTCTTCTGGCAAAGATACGCCATCGGGTCACTGGGAAATTGCAGGTGTACCTGTATTGTTTGATTGGGGCTATTTCAGCGACAAAGAAAACAGCTTTCCGAAAGAACTGACCGACCGTATTCTTGCGCGTGCAGGCATTTCTGACTATTTGGGTAATTGCCATGCGTCAGGCACAGAGATCCTCGATCGATTAGGCGAAGAACATATGAAGAGTGGCTTGCCAATCTTCTATACGTCTGCTGATTCTGTGTTTCAAATCGCCGCGCATGAAGAGACTTTCGGTTTAGATCGTTTGCTTGAGCTTTGCCAAATTGCGCGTGAAGAGCTGGAAGACTACAACATAGGCCGCGTTATCGCGCGTCCGTTTGTTGGTGCAGGCAAAGGTGAGTTTGCGCGTACCGGCAACCGTCGTGATTTGTCGCTTGAGCCACCTGCTGCCACTGTGTTGCAAAAGCTGGTTGAAGAGAAATCAGGCGAAGTGATATCGATTGGCAAAATTGCTGATATCTATGCGCACGTCGGCATTACGCAGAAAATCAAAGCGACGGGCTTAGAAGCTTTGTTTGATGCCACCAAAGATGTGATCAATAAAGCGGGTGACAACAGCATTGTTTTCACCAACTTTGTCGATTTTGACTCACATTACGGCCATCGCCGTAATGTGGCGGGCTATGCGGCTGCACTTGAATACTTTGATGGTCGTCTTCCAGAGATCATCGATATGCTGGATGAAGACGACGTGTTGATCCTGACGGCTGACCACGGTTGTGATCCAACCTGGCCGGGCTCAGATCACACACGTGAATACATTCCTGTTTTGGTTTATGGCAAAAAAGTGCCAGCGGGCTCATTGGGGCGTCGCGAAACCTTTGCAGATATTGGCCAGACGTTGGCGGAGTACTTCGGTACCTCCGACATGGACTACGGCAAATCATTCTTGTAATACCCCATTGAATAGACATCGCAGCGCTGGTGTTTGATCGTGCTGCGGCAGATGTTCAATAGGTAGAATCCGAAATTTGATCAAAAGGAAAATACAAATGGCAACTCCACATATCAATGCCGAAATGGGTGATTTTTCAGATGTTGTTCTGATGCCGGGCGACCCGCTTCGCGCTAAGTACATTGCAGAAACTTTCCTGCAAGATGTTAAGCAAGTTTGCGATGTTCGCAGCATGTTTGGTTACACCGGTACTTATAAAGGTCGTAAGATCTCTGTGATGGGACATGGTATGGGTATCCCATCATGCTCAATCTACGCGACTGAGTTGATCAAAGACTTTGGCGTGAAGAAAATCATTCGTGTGGGCAGCTGTGGTGCTGTGCGTGAAGACGTGAAACTGCGTGAAGTGATCATCGGTGTGGGCGCGTCAACCGATGCGAAAATTAACCGTACTCGTTTTAACGGCCATGATTTCGCAGCGATTGCTGACTTTGAAATGACCCGTAACGCAGTCGATGCCGCGAAAGCAAAAGGCATCAACGTACGTGTAGGTAACATCTTCTCTGCGGACCTTTTCTACTCGCCAGAGCCAGAGTTCTTTGACACCATGGCGAAGTACGGCATCTTGGGTGTGGAAATGGAAGCGGCGGGTATTTACGGCGTAGCGGCAGAATTCGGCGCGAAAGCTCTGACTATCTGTACTGTGTCTGACCACATTAAGACAGGCGAGCAAACGTCATCTGACGAGCGTCAAACCACGTTCAACGAGATGATTGAAATCGCACTAGAATCTGTACTGCTGGGCGACGCTGACGAAGCGTAAGTTCTGCTAAGTAACAGAAATGAAAAAGGATGGCTCAGGCCATCCTTTTGTGTTCTACGTTGTGGCAAAGTTGCTCTTTAGGACCTAAGACCGCGCTTGCTCTACGAATCATTATTTTTCAGCAAAAATGTCGATCGCCAGAGATCTTTGCGGCTAGCAAACGTGAAGATGAGTAACGCCCCTGTCACGATCGCCACCAAAATCATGGCACGGACCAAATTAATGCTTTGTTCTAAGCGATTAGAGGCCACTTTTATCACATCACCATGTTCTAGAGTGATGCGTAAAAAGCCCACCACGTTGCCATTGTCTGCAATGGGCTCAACCAGTTGAAGTCGACCAATGCTGGCAACAGACAGCGGTGTATTGAGACCTGTGAGCTGTTCAAGCGGCATTGCGCCGACAGAGTTAACCACAATATTCCCCCTGATGTCGTACACGGCGGAGTCCAAGATCAAATCCTCACTCTGCAGATTCGCAACTAAGCGTTGAAGTGACTCTATGTCATCGTTAGCAATAGCATCGTGGGCAGCAGCAGCAGCTTGGCGTAAAATGACGCGAGACAAGGATTCGGTCTGGTCGTATAACATCTTATAGTTACGGTTATTTAACTGATTACTGTACATAAAAAGCATCATTACCGTGGCGAAGCACGCCACAAGGATAATGAACTGCCACAGTTTTTTTAGGCGTTTTTTGTTTATTTGTAGCATATGCCTTCCAAGCAATAGGCGAAGTTATGAAATACTTCGCATCAAAATCAGCGCGCCCTCAGTTTGCTGTCAGCACTTAAAAAATGCAAGTCAGCGCTTGGCTTAACCAAATTCTCACTGACTCAGTATTTTGAAGTCACTCGTCGATCGCGCTACTGTGATCATACGCACTCTTTGATATAGTAGTATGCCCAAACAAGCTCTCGCTGAATAAGCATCTGAGGTTGCTCGGGTATACGAATTTTCAAAAAGGAATTTATGCAATGGATGCATTTTCAGCTTATCCAATAAAAAAGCACACCAAACTGTTAAACCGATTCCCTTCTATACGTGGCTTTCGTCCGTCTGACTGCCGTCAAGCAGGATGGCTACTGTTCGGTTTGCACATCAGCCCCTCTTACCTTGATGATTTTTCGTTTCTCACCGGTGAGCGTGTTCGCCCGTTAGCGGGTTGGACGGTTGGTCCTTATGAAGTGCTACTTATGCGCGGGGAATTAACGCCTGAGATTGTCGCTTTGTGTGATGCACTGTTTCTCGATTGCTCAGGGCTGGAAAATATTCCTAACCTTTATGAACCAGGCTTGGCGTTATTTGATATGGATTCCACTGCGATTCAAATCGAATGCATTGATGAAATAGCCAAGCTGGCAGGTGTAGGCGAGCAAGTTTCCGACGTCACAGAGCGTGCTATGCGTGGCGAATTGGATTTTGAGCAAAGCTTGCGTCAACGTGTCGCCACGCTCAAAGGCACCGATGTGTCTGTGCTTGAGCACGTGCGCGACAATATTCCTTATATGCCTGGAATGCGTCGTCTGACAGCGTCGCTGCAGGCACGTGGTTGGAAAGTGGCGATTGCTTCTGGTGGATTTACTTGGTTTTCTGACAAACTCAAAAATGATTTGTCGCTGGCGTATGCCGAATCCAATCAGCTAGTGATTGAAAACGGCAAGCTGACCGGTGAAGTGGCCGGTACTGTCGTGGATGCACAGCGTAAAGCGGACATTTTGCGCGATTTGGCTGAAAGCTATGAATATCCGCCGTCGAACACTTTAGCAGTGGGTGATGGTGCCAATGATCTAACCATGATGGCCGCGGCGGGATTGGGCATTGCTTATCACGCGAAACCCAAAGTGCAGCAAGCTGCGCAGGTCTCGATCCGTCATGCGGACTTGGGTGGCGTTATGTGTGTGTTGTCAGCGTCGTTGTTGCCTCAGCGCCTTAGCTGGTAAGGGCTGTTTGCCAAGCTAGAAGCTTAACGTCAAGCGTTAGCTTCTAGCTTCTAGCTTTCTGTTTTTTGGTTTTGGGTTCATCCCATTTCCAATCGCATCATCACTTCATCTGTGATGTCACTCATTTCGCCGTAGACACACAAATCGGCAAACTCATGCTCAAGCTGTGCCGTTCTTTTGGTGGATAGCTTCATCAATTGCTCTGACGTTTCCGAATTTAGCCACTGACTGCCATCATCTATAGGCTGCATCCAATTTCGTACGGCAAAAAACTTTCCGCGCTTTTTCGCTTGAGAGATGAAAAACTTTCTCTCCTCGGGTGTTTCAAAGCTGTCCAATGAACGTGACTTCACCGCGATGACAACGCCATTCGCAATGGTTGCAGCGACATAAAACTCATGTCTTATCTGCTCAAGACGGTTTCGTTGACGTGTTACTCCGTTGGCGTATTTCGACAAGTGCTCACCAAGCACTGGCGCCAGCGAGATCATGCCCGCCGCTGCGCTTTTATGCAAAATACGGCTGAGTTCGCTACCTGGATAGTTAGTGCCAATCCCTGACACTTGAAGCGTTTCACCACGACGAACGAGGAAATACGGTGTGACGGACAAACGTGTTAGCAACATTTGATGCATGGCGCTAAGAAGCGGGGCATCCGGCAGTTTTTCACTGTCTAACATGAGCTTATGTTGGTTGTGTTCGATGAGTCGCTGTAAGTAGTGACTGCGATGTTTACTGTGTCTGTCCTTGAGCAAAGCAAGCTTAACGTTTGTGCGGTCTTCGCTGATTTGGATGACTTTGTATGGCACATTTCCGAGCGGCGCGTTGGGATCCACGCGCTTTAGGTCAGTAAATGTCACCGCCACTTCTTGTGATTTACTCCCAGAAAAAGGGCCACTCAATGAAATATTTAATCCATGAGGAGAGAAATCAATTGTCTCGCCATGCAGTTCACCACTGGTGTGGTGAATTAATATGGTGCCCGTTTTATGCTGGTAACGAGGTTCTTTACGTTGCGGTGCGAGTACTGATGGCACCGCATCTATCGCCGCAATAGGATCACGCTCATGGACAAATTGATTCAGTGACCGAGAAGGCAGCTTCGGTTTGATCGGGATGCGATAGTCGCTGTTAACGGTTTCTAAGGTTAAATCCTGAATCGTCGCGATGTGGGTTAATTCATCAATTTGCTGGATGTAGGCAGGAGAGATGTCCTGTAAACGGCGAGTGTCCTCTTCATTAATTTTCGCCATCGTAACGCGCAGCACACGCCATGAGGGGCGAGAGCTACCCACATGCCAAAATAAGCGGCGAAGCTCGGGTGTTAGCTCTGTTGGGCAGGCAGAGAAAAAGAAGGTTTTATCACTGTGTTGGTGGCTGAAGCAATAGACCAGCGTTTCACTGCTAGTGAGTCCCTCTAAGGCCAAATGTTGGAGCCGAGCAGCAGAAAAGAGTTTATCAACCACAGGCAGGTTGCGTTCATCATGCCAGTAGTCCCACAGCGAACGGTTTTGCTCAGTTAGCAAGCTATAACGCAGCTTGTTGCCACAGAAAAACAACGGTAATGAGGATGTTTGCTCAAGAAAGATTTGTTCGTAACTCTTTGAACGTGTTGTTAGAAACTTGTCTTCATTTTCTGATCGCGAACTGACAGTGTCTTGCGTACTTTTGGTCTCAATCGCGTTTTTGATGGCGTCAGTACTGGTCACTAGACGCAGTCGAAGTCGTTGAAAACTGTCTTTGTTGAAATTAAGTTCAACCCCGACCACGCGATAATTTAGGCCGCTAAACAGTTCAGGCAGACGGCATTCGTCGCCCAATTGCGGGAAGTAAACGACCAGTGTTGAGCCTTCGTCATAACGAAATGCCGCAGGTAGCTTAACTTGCATGCCCGAGTTAGATAGATCGATTGTCGAGCCGTTAACTTCCGTTCCGTCGGGCAGAAAAGCCTGAATACGGCTGGAAATTTGAATGCGATTCTCACTGCGGGACAAGTAGTGACCAAAGCGCAATGGCACGGTTTCTACCGTATCCATCGACTCTGCTGCACGTACATCCCCTTGGCGCTGCAACACGCGATAACTGTTGGAGGTGTTGTGAAGATCATCCCACAACCCTTGTGTCATTTTACCTTGATAGATATCGAGACGGCGGTGATACAGATTGATCGCGACATCATCCAACCAATGGTTCACGTTGTTGAGAAAATAACGACGGCATTCGCCGACCACTTTACCGCGTAAGTCCACGGGGCGGCTGCACGCAGACATGAGCTTGCGCACTTCCATTTTAATGATCAAGCGTTCAGAGTTACTTTCGGTTGGGGTCAGCTTAAACAGTAAATCATCAAAACCTTCCATCTCATAGAGTGGAAGTAACTGATCGTACAGCGTCTTATCGTGGTCCTGCATCATGGTAAAGTCTGATAGAATTGTGAATTATTTAACGGCTGAGAAGGGGCATAGTTTACCTGTTTTCGTGTAAGTGTCTCGAAGATATGCATAAACTTGCCTTGTCTCGCAGTTCTCGAACCGCAAGACGTCATTTCAGGAGAAATCATGTCGAAAGCAAAACGTGCCTATGTCTGCAATGATTGCGGCGCAGACTATCCACGCTGGCAAGGTCAATGCTCAGCGTGTGGTGCATGGAACACGATTACAGAAGTTCGCTTGGCGGCCTCGCCTCAAGTCGCACGTAACGAAAAGTATGCGGGCTATGCAGGCAAAGCTGACGCGCAAGTGCAAACGTTAGCGTCGATTGATCTGCAAGAAGTGCCTCGTTTTAGCAGTGGCTTCAAAGAACTCGATCGTGTGCTTGGCGGCGGTGTTGTGCCTGGCGCAGCCATTTTGATTGGTGGTAGTCCGGGGGCAGGTAAAAGTACCTTGCTGCTGCAGATTATGTGTTGGCTAGCCAGTCAAATGCCAACCTTGTACGTGACCGGTGAAGAGTCGTTACAGCAAGTCGCTATGCGCGCTGAACGTTTGGGATTACCGAAAGATAAACTGAGAATGCTCTCGGAAACCAATGTTGAAACCATCTGTCAGATTGCTCGCCAAGAGCAGCCCAAAATCATGGTCATCGACTCGATTCAGGTGATGCATTGTGCCGATGTGGTGTCTGCACCCGGAAGCGTCGCACAGGTTCGAGAATCTGCCGCCGCTTTAACCCGCTATGCCAAGCAACACAATGTGGCGATCTTCATGGTCGGGCACGTCACCAAAGACGGTTCTTTGGCGGGCCCCAAAGTACTCGAGCACTGCATTGACTGCTCTGTGATGCTGGATGGTTCGAGTGACAGTCGTTTCCGTACCCTTCGCAGCCACAAAAACCGATTTGGCGCCGTGAATGAGCTTGGGGTGTTTGCCATGACAGGGCAAGGGCTTCGTGAAGTGAGTAACCCGTCAGCCATTTTCTTGAGCCGAGGCGAAGAGGTGACATCAGGCAGCGCAGTCACTGTGCTGTGGGAAGGCACGCGACCTTTGTTAGTAGAGATACAGGCGCTGGTGGATTACAGCCAACTGTCCAACCCTCGTCGTATTGCCGTTGGTCTTGAACAAAACCGCCTTGCGCTATTGCTTGCCGTGCTCCACAAACATGGTGGCCTGCAAATGTCCGATCAGGATGTGTTTGTGAATGTGGTCGGTGGCGTAAAGGTCACAGAAACCAGTGTGGATCTTGCGTTGCTGCTGGCGTTGATTTCCAGTTTTCGTGATCGCCCTTTGCCTCGGGATCTGGTGGTCTTTGGTGAAGTGGGATTGGCCGGTGAAATACGCCCTGTGCCAAGTGGTCAAGAGCGTTTAATGGAAGCCGCGAAGCATGGATTTACCCGCGCAGTTGTGCCTTCAGCAAATGCACCGAAAAAAGACACGCCGGGGATGAAAGTGTATGGCGTGAATAAGCTTTCTGAAGCGCTTGCCGTGCTGGATGAGTTTGATTAATTCTGCTTATAAGCAGAAGCAGAAGCAGAAGCAGAAGCAGAAGCAGAAGCAGAAGCAGAAAACAGAAAACAGAAAACAGAAAAAGGCACATTGCGTGCCTTTTTTCGTTTGGTTTGACTGGGAGCTATTGAGCTACTTGGTGCTCTCAATCTCGGCGGTGTTTGAGGCCGCAGAGTGATTGGCGACAGCAACCAGACCAGCTTGTCCTGTTGCATCGGACGCTAGTTGAACCTGCGTTGCGACCATGCTCTCGACAATCTTCACTAAGCTGGCCCATTTCACTTTATCTTCTTCTTTGAACAGCGCTTCAAAATTGTCGTGTGTCCAAGCGATAAAGCGCTTCGGATTGAGTGCGCGGCCAAGAAATCTCACTTCGTAATGAAGGTGCGGTCCAGTAGATAACCCCGTATTGCCAGACCAGCCAATCAAGTCGCCTTTTTTCACAAACTCGCCTGTATTGACGTTGAACTTGTCGAGATGTGCGTAAAGCGTCATAAAGCCAAAGGCATGGTCAATCTTGAGTAGGTTGCCATAACCTTTTTTGCGACTCGGGCGTTTGTATTCCACCACGCCATCTGCGGGAGCATAAACGGGTGTGCCGATGTCTGCGGTTAAATCCAAACCAAGGTGGAATTTCTTGCTTCCAGTAACCGGATGGGTGCGGGAGCCATAGCCGGATGAGCGACGATAGCTTTCAATCGGTTGACCACTTGGGATCAATCTAAGCATGGTGGCACGTACGGCAGAGTTGATCACTGCAACATCTAAGCGTTCTGTTAGTGGAACTTCGCTACTGTTTTCTTTTTCTAACCCCAACACTTCTTCAACGCTGGAAACACGTTGAGTGAGATAATTCAGCTCGCTTTCTTTTTCTTCGATGGTTTGCGCGTATTCTTCTTCTTTATTGTTGATCTGCTGCTCAAGTTGTTGACGCTTTTGCTTGAGAGACTCGAGTTGTCCGACCAGAGCGGAGCTTTTCTCTGTCATGTTTTTCACCGTCATTTCTGCGGTGGTTGAACGATGATTGAGGTAATAAATCGTGGCGATACTGGCGACAATACCGACCACGAGTATGATCAATAGCGTGAGCAGCACTTTTTTAAGCGACGGAGAGAGCACAAAGTGGCGAGATCCATTCGCATGTGAAACGGCAATTCGAATGTTATGTGGCATGGTTACTACTACTTCATGTATCTATGCACGTAATGGCGCTTAGTGTTTATTTGAGCCAAGCATTTGGTAACGCATAGCACTTGTAAAACGGACGCATAAAAAACAGCGTGATAATTATTTCCAGAGTCATCAACGCCTCGAGAGATGATCCCTAGAGCAGTCATCTCTAGCGACCAACTTCACCGATTATACGGTATCTTTTAGATCTGTCAGTTGTGCTAATTCGCGGTGAAGCAAATCATCGTTACCGACGTTCAGTTCAACCAGACGTTTCAGGTGGCTCGCACTGTCGATATCAATATGATCAATTTGGAAGCGAAGATAGTCGCCGCCGTCTTGAATCAATTGAAGCTCCATGCTCAGCTCAATGTCAGAGTCATGCAATTTGAAGCTCACAACATAATCTGTCTCGTTGCCAATGCCCCAATCTTCAGGGGTGGAAAGCAGTGCGCCTTTTAGCGATAGATCAAGAACGTTAGAGGTCCAACTTGATTCTCCCTGCCTTATCGTGGCGGGAGTGAGATAGACAACACGCGAAAACATACGACGTTCTGCCATATAACAAATCCTCAGTGCAATTTACACCAAGTGTAGGAGAGACGAGTCGATATCTCTACTCTTGCGTCTCGTCTCCGTGATGCGCTGCGCGTCTTATCAATAAGATGGGTGTAGATATGGGCTGAAAATGCAAAAAGGGCCACCGAAGTGACCCTTTGACTCATTGCAGTATTGAATGCGTAGCGCGAATTACTTGGTAACGCGCTTGTATTTCATGCGATGAGGTTGGGCCGCTTGTGCGCCCAAGGTTTGCTTCAGCCACTCGCTGTATTCGTTGTAGTTACCTTCAAAGAAGTTAACTTTACCTTCGTCACGGTAATCCAGAATGTGGGTCGCGATGCGGTCAAGGAACCAACGGTCATGCGAGATAACCATGGCACAGCCTGGGAATTCTAGCAGCGCCTCTTCCAATGCACGTAGGGTTTCTACGTCCAAGTCATTGGTTGGTTCATCCAGCAGCAATACGTTACCGCCTGATTTTAGCAGTTTCGCAAGGTGCACACGGTTACGCTCACCGCCCGACAAATCGCCGATGCGTTTTTGCTGATCGCTGCCTTTGAAGTTAAAGCGCGAGCAGTAAGCACGTGCAGGAAGTTCAAAGTTGTGGATACGGATGATTTCCGCACCTTCAGAGATCTCTTGGTAAACCGTGTTGGTGTCCGTCATGCTGTCACGGAACTGCTCAACCGATGCCAATTGAACGGTTTCACCCAGTTCAATGGTGCCGCTGTCAGGCTGCTCTGTGCCGCTCAACATTTTGAACAACGTCGATTTACCGGCGCCGTTCGCACCGATGATGCCGACGATGGCACCTTTAGGTACGCTGAACGACAGATCATCAATCAGAACGCGATCACCAAACGATTTGGTCAGGTTGTTGATCTCGATGACTTTGTCACCCAAACGTAAACCTGGTGGAATGAACAGCTCGTTGGTTTCGTTACGACGTTGGTGTTCGGTGTTGTTTAGCTCTTCAAAGCGCGCCATACGTGCTTTAGATTTCGCCTGACGACCTTTAGGATTTTGACGAACCCACTCAAGCTCTTTCTCAATGGTCTTTTGACGGGCACTTTCCTGCGACGACTCTTGTTGGAGACGCGCATCTTTTTGCTCAAGCCAAGAGGTGTAGTTACCTTCCCATGGAATACCTTCACCACGGTCAAGTTCTAGAATCCAGCCTGCTGCATTGTCCAAGAAGTAACGGTCGTGCGTGATGGCCACAACGGTGCCGTTGTAATCCACCAAGAAACGCTCCAGCCAGCCCACAGATTCTGCATCCAAGTGGTTGGTTGGTTCGTCGAGAAGCAGCATGTCAGGTTTTTCAAGCAATAGACGACAGATAGCGACACGGCGACGCTCACCACCAGACAGATGCTTAATTTTCGCATCCCATTCCGGCAGACGAAGGGCGTCAGCAGCACGCTCAAGGGCATTATCAAGGTTGTGACCGTCTTTTGCTTGGATCAGCGCTTCAAGATCGCCTTGTTCTTTTGCCAGTGCATCGAAGTCGGCATCGGGTTCAGCGTAAGCCGCATAAACCGCGTCAAGACGAGACAGTGCGCCAGCCACATCCGCGACCGCTTCTTCCACAGTTTCACGTACGGTTTTATCTTCGTCCAGTTTCGGTTCCTGTGGCAGGTAACCCACTTTGATGCCTTGTTGGGCACGTGCTTCACCTTCGATATCGGTATCGATACCCGCCATGATGCGAAGAAGGGTAGATTTACCTGAGCCATTCAGACCCAATACGCCAATTTTGGCGCCAGGGAAAAAGCACAGGGAGATGTCTTTCAGGATCTGACGCTTCGGTGGCACGATTTTGCCAACGCGCGACATGGTATAAACGTACTCAGCCATTTCTGCTCGCGTTCTCTTGTCACATAAAAGGGATATTCTAACTGGTATAGCCGATTATTGTAACAGCCATACCGCAAAGCGATGGTGTCGGGAACCAATCGTTGATTTTGATAACAAACAATAAGACGGTGTTTTAATCAGACGTAGATGAAGAGTGACGTGCGCAACATTCATGCACCGCAACGCTGATAAGCACAGATCAACATCCCGTTTTGACATTACGACGCATTCAGCAACAGTTATTTTGCGGCATATATCAAATGAGTTTGGTATATAGACCAGTCGTACACCGTAAAATCCGTCCGGCTAGGCGGATAGGGTATAAGCTATAAAATCAGGCGCGCCTTGGAGATGCATTCAATATGCTATCGATAGAAAAATCAATAATTACAAAAACCTATAATAATTTAGCGAAAGACGTTTTGCGATCAGCGCGTTTTGGGTTTATTGCGTTACTCGGGGTGTCACTTCCAGCGCAAGCGCTAAGTTTAGAAGAGCAACGCACACGCTATGAAAAAGCCATTGCGGCGATTGAACGCAATGATATGGCGACATTTTCGACACTCAAATCAGGTCTTAACGGTTATCCGCTTTATCCTTATCTCGATTATCGCGAATTCATGCGTGAATTGAGTTCAGCGAAGGAGCAAGAAGTTGAAGCGTTCGTTGGTCGATATGACGAATTGCCGTTCACGAATACCGTGCGTGCTCGCTATTTGAATGTATTGGCATCGAGAGGTAAGTGGTCAGAATTGCTGGCTTTTCAAACGACAGTGCCTCGTGGCGAAAGCCATCAGTGTCAGTACTATTATGCCCATAGCCAAGCGGGAGACAAAGCGTTGGCACTTTCCGGAGCCAAGTCGCTGTATTTGTCCGGCTCATCGGTTGACCGTGCGTGCGACAAGCTTTTTGAAGATTTACAGGATAAAGGCAAACTCAACAATGCTTTGGTGTTAGATCGCATGTTGTTGACGTTTGACAACCGAAATAAAACGCTGCTCAAGTATTTGGGAAAGCAACTGACAGGTAACGCCGCGGCAAGTGGTCAGCAAATTATTGCGCTTTATGACAAGCCTCAAGGTGTCGCGGAGTTTGCGAAAAAAAGCAAAGTTACGCCGTTTAATCAGCGTTTAACTCGTCTTTCTTTTGAGCGCTTAGCGCGCATCAATGCCAAAGACGCTGTGGCGCAGTTTACTCGTGTGGTGGATGGACAACATTACAAAAAGAACGAGCGGCAAGAGATGGCAGATTTTCTCGCCAGCCGTTTGATGTCGACAGATGACGATACGCTCGCGAAATGGCGTGACAAATGGCTTAAGCAGTCTACAAACCCATCGTTGTTGGAACGTCGTATTCGCGTCAGTTTAGTGAAGGGCGATTGGAAAAACGTCGAGCGTTGGCTAAATGTTCTGCCAGAAAAAGAGGCCAAGAAACTGAAATGGCGATACTGGCATGCTCGCATCGAGCAGGAAAAAGGCAACAAGGCGCAAGCCGAAAAACTGTTTGCTGACATGATTGGCGAGCGCAACTTTTACAGCGTTGCAGCAGCCATGCACCTCGACAAGCCGATTGATATTCCTTTCCAGACAACCTCGCTGAATATTGAGTCGATTAAACCGTTTCGCGCGGCGTTAGATCGTGTCGGCGAGCTGCTAGTGCTCGACAAGGTGGTAGCCGCTAAACGCGAATGGCAATATCTGCTTAGACGCGCCGATCTAGAGCAAAAAGCCATGCTGGCCGCCTTTGCTTCTGAGAGTAAGTGGTATCACCTTTCTGTGCAGGCAACCATTGCTGGCAAGTTGTGGGGACACCTTGAATATCGCTTCCCTGTGGCTCATCGCTGGTGGTTTGAGTTTTTCAGTAAAGAGCGTGAGGTTCCGTTGACGACATTGCTTGCATTGTCGCGTCAGGAAAGTGCGTTTTACACCAATGCGGTATCGCCCGTTGGTGCACGAGGTCTGATGCAACTCATGCCAGCCACGGCTAAAGAAACCTCGCAAAAGCTGGGCTTTCGTTACCTTGGCAAAAGCACATTGAGCGATCCAGGAATTAATATCCGTCTTGGCAGTGGGTACCTTCGCATGTTGCTCGACAGGTTTGACGAAAACCGCATTTTGGCATTTGCTGCGTACAACGCCGGGCCACACCGTGTTTCGCGTTGGTTGGATAAATCCGATGGCAATCTCGACGCCATTGCGTTTATCGAAGCCATCCCTTTCAACGAAACCCGTGGATATGTGCAGAACGTGCTGATGTACGACATTTACTATCGTAAGTTACTTGGGAAGCAGATACAGTTTTTGCATGAAAGTGAACAGAGTCGACGCTATTAGTCGTGTTAGGTAACAGTATGATTGAGCCAAACTCTGGCTGTGCGTAAACTACGCCAGAGTATTCTCTTCCTGTGAGGCTAGTATGCAAGACACGCCCGAGTATTCAGACTGGCAAGATGTGCTGGATTTGATTCACAGAGCAATAGATTCAGGGCATGAAGCGGAGCTTCTTAAAATGCTGCTGACACAAGATGAACGCACCGCGTTGATTGCGCGCGTGAATATTGTCAATGAGCTGCTAAAAGGTGAAATTAGCCAACGCCAGCTAAGCCAGATGCTGGGTGTAGGCATTGCCACCATTACCCGCGGTTCAAATGAGCTTAAACAACTTGATGACAGCCAGAAGGCGTGGCTGGGGAAAGTGTTAGAAAAATAGGACCGTAAGGTCCTATTTTTTTGCGCGAACGTTTTTGGCATCTGCCAATGCTAGCCGTGGTTTTGTGGCGAGTTATTTTTATCTAATGGCGGAAACAAGTTCGGATGCATAAACGGGATCAACGCCAGAATAAGTGCTTGGTGATAGACCGAGCTGCGGGTGAGTAAGTGCCCTGTTAACATGCCAATCGCTCCGCCTTTTTGCTTTACGTTTTCTTCATTGAACATTTCGTCCATCACATCGCCTAGCTCTTTGCCTGTTTCCAGCGCTTTGAGCGCCTGTGGCGGCAATGGCACAGAGGCTGAGCGCGACTCACCGGTACGATCGGATGATTCAATGACCATCCACGCAAAGGTAAATGGGTTATCCAGCCCCGCTTCAACGCCCACGTAGAAATTACCGTCAATCACCTTCTTTGCGTTGTGAACGCGATTTCTTGCGCCTGCTAGGGTCTCTTCGCTCGTCATGGGTTGATCGGCCACATCACTGGAAACAGAGATGCCTTCAAATGTCATGTCGTTATCGGGGAATACACTGCGAAATGCCGTTTCTACTGCGGCAATTTTGGCAGGGTTGAGCGAGGTGACGATCACTTTTGTCATGGTGCTAATTTCCTGAACTAAGGCGTTTGTTTTGATTTTTTGTTCGAACGGGATTTGTTTGATCCTGATGCGCTAAACAACCGAAAGGGCAGTGCTAATAAGCCGCTTAACCAGACGACGTGCCGCTCCTCACGCTGCGTTTTGATACCGATGGTCATGCCGTAATGGCCTTCATCAGGCTGGGCGCGATAAGTGCGGAATAATCTGTCCCAAATCGCAAGATTAAACCCAAAGTTTGAATCACTTTCATAGCGATGAATAGAGTGATGGACGCGGTGCATATCCGGTGTAACAACCAACACGCGCAGCCCGCGATCGATAGCGGGTGGGATGGCGACATTGCTGTGATTAAACAGTGCCATACCGCTAAGTATCACTTCAAATAAAATAACTGCGACCACAGGCGCGCCAAGCAAGGCAATGGCGGCAATCTTAATCACCATCGACAGTAAAATTTCGAGAGGGTGGAAACGCGCACCCGAGGTGACATCGAGATCTTTATCGGCATGATGAACGGCGTGCAAACGCCAAAGCAGGGGGATTTGATGAAACAGTCGGTGTTGCAGCCAGATGATACCATCCAGAGCGATGATACAAACCAACACGGATACCCATAGTGGGGTGCTCACTAGATTAAACAAGCCAATGCCTTGGTCAGCGGTCCATGCAGCAAAGCCTGCCGCTGCCAGCGGGAAGATGGCACGAAGCACGAAAGTGTTGAGGATCATCAGAGAGATATTATTAAGCCAGCGCTTGGCTTTGCTCACCGTAAGAAGGCGCTTAGGAAAAAGCCATTCGGCGAGCCCCATTGCCGCAAAAATAGAGAAAAAGGTGAGCAGTCGAAAGGCCATTTCCTGCGACTCAATAAATGTCAGCACGCGCGCTCCTGCGATGAATGACGGGTTGTTAGCTTATCATACAATACGGATCTGAATGACGATCAGCGCAATGCGCTATCATGCAATTACCCCACACATGCTATTACCCCACAAAAATAACTGCTCACGAAAAGAAAGCGCCTAACAGAGGGAGTGCTAGGCGCAAAGTACATGTTGAGAATAACGCCGCGAAGCGAGTTACCAAACACGTTTAATGGTGATTTTCGCGCCGGGGTTAAGGAAACGATGACGATAGCTCAGCGCGGAAGAAGAAAGCCCTTCATCTTGCGACAGTACGCCAGGGTGAATACGAATACGGTTCGCATCATCACGATCGGCATTGAAGCCTTCACCACCTGCCGCTGGGCCTGGAACCGAACCTTGAGATTCACTGTTAGCCTCTGTGCCCGCATCCCACACGGGTAAGGTGATAGTCATGCTTTGACCGGGTTTTAGTTTGCGTAAATCAATGCCTGATTGCGCAACCAACGCATCATTAGTATTCACGAGCATGGAAGCCACAGAGAGAAAACGCGTTTTTTGGTTACCCAGTTGCAAGGTAAAGGTTTCCGATGCGCCGGGACCAAGTGGTGCTTTCCCTGACACGGCATCTTCAACGGAACGTTGCTTCTTGTAAGTCAGAACGTCGCTGTTATCGCCACTTTCGGCGAGTTTTTCTAATGCAACACTCACCGGTTGCCCAACTTCAAATAGATCGAAGTTTTTACGATGCGTTACCAGCGTCACTGGTGACATAGGTTGCGCATCAGTCAGATTTTCCACCGTAACGGTGTACTCTTTTTGCAAGGGACAACCCGCCAATAATAGCGCAGTGATCCCAACGAGAGATAAGCGAAACATAGTACGCCCTCCCTTAATAAACCGTGACGGTGATGATGGCAACCGGATTCAACCAACGGTGTTTGGTGCTATCAAAATCACTGATACCGCCTGTGGCGTTGGTGTCGCCAAGATTCCCAGGGTGAATATGAACCGCTTGATTTGCAACGTCACTGTCAACGCCCGTGCCGCCCGTGCCAAATGTTAAGAAAGGAGGGTTGGGAACACTGGCGGCCAGTTCATCATTTGCTTCTGTGCCAGCATCATAGCCATTAGCGTTAATGACATAGGTGCCTCTCTTCTTCGGTATTTTCCAGCTGTCGACGCCGATGAATGCATCGTTTGAAGGGAGCAACATAGCGGCAATAGAAAGCACGTCGCCGTGTTGAGTATAAAGACGCGTAGAGGCCGTTTCGCCTGGGGCTAGAATGCCTTCTGCAGGGTTAGCGCTAACGGCTGCGCCTACGCTCAGTGCGAGGTCCTCTAATCCGCTGATATCGCCACCCTCTGCCATGGCTTCAACAGCCTCAGATGCGGGTGTGCCCGTTTGGAAGAGATTAGCGTCATCCGAGTGTGCAGCAACGATTAAAGGGGTGAAATAGACGCCGTCGGTAGCGTTGGTGATGCTCACATCGATATTTGCGGCTTGTGCGGAAAACGCAGCGCCCATCGCGATGGCTAAGAGTAATGGTTTCATGTTTCGCTCCATGTGCAATTGAAAGACTCAAGAATGCGTTGAGACTTTCAAAGCATGGCGCGGAAAAGTGGCGAAACGGTCTCGAATTTATTGCGAAACTCTCACAGAGTTATGTCAATTTATTCGTGAGGTTAATCGGGTGCATTGTTGTTTCGCTTTAGCTTCGGCAACCCTGTGTTATTGGGCGGCAATTTCGTTCTTATCACTCATTAGGCGTGATTCTTTTTATTTGCATCCAACTCTACATGAGTCACCACACGGTTACGGCCTTTTTCTTTGGCCATATACAAAGACGAATCTGCCGCTTCAATAATTGACTCAATTGAATCAAATTCTGGGAAGGTCGCGACACCTGCACTCAAAGTGGCGTAAAAGGTGTCCGGACCATTGGAGAACGGCGTCTTTGCAAAGGTGATCCGAAACTCGTCAATCAGTCGAAGGGCGATATCTGCAGGTGTGTCCGGTAAAATGAGCGCAAACTCTTCCCCCCCGTAGCGGGCACAGGTATCGGTTTTTCGGAATCGATAATTGAGCAGACGGGCGACGCCTTTGATGACTTTGTCTCCCACGGGGTGACCATATCTGTCGTTAACAGACTTAAAGTGATCGATATCTATCATCACAAAACTCAATGGAGATTTGTGACGGCGTGCTCGTGACAATTCGCGGTCGAGGGCAACTTTGAGGTTCGAGTGATTGAGTAATCCTGTGAGGCTATCCCTGTCCATTAAGGCGCTTAATTGACGGAAGCGTTTAGCGCGAATGGAGACTGCTTGCGTTAGGTGCAGATCATTGATGGGTTTCGTGAGGAAGTCATCTGCGCCCACTTGCAGCGCTTTCATTTGTAACTTTAAATCGGTTTCACCCGAAAGGTACACAATAGGCACATTGGTGTGCGAAGAGTGCTGACGAATCACACTGGCGGCTTCCACGCCCGAGCAATTGGGCATGTACAAATCCATCAGTACCAAATCGGGACTGAATTCGCCGAGCTCATCGAGCAAATGTTCTGGATCGTCAACAATCAGGGTTTTCATTCCCGCCCCTTGCAGCACAATGGAGTAGTGCTCAGCAAGTATCTGTTCATCTTCAACGATCAGGACACGGTATTGCGCGTTATGAGTTTCCCAAAGAGAATCCAGTACACTGAGAATATCATCGTATTCAATTGGTTTATGGAAAAAGGCAAACGCCCCTGCTTTGGCAGCGAGAAGTCTGCTTTTCCAACACTCGGTGCTGCTTAATACCACCAGTGGAATACCGCTATTTTTACGCCACACCTTGGTGACTTTACTGAGTAGATCACATTCATTGATATCAACAATTAGCACTGACGGCGCTTCTTTACTCAAGGCCTCTTTCAAGTCGTCAGTAGCGTCGAATGACAGCACGTCATATTCAAGGTATTGAAGTTGTTCGACCATCTCTTGGGTGTTACTGAGATCATCGGCGAGCACATAGACCAGCTGTTTGGTTCGTCCTTGTTCGTGAAGTAAAGTGACTTCACCGTAGGTGAGATCTTCCGGGCGTTTAGGTTCAATGCGAGCCACATCGTCGATTGTGGCAATGAGCGCATCCATGTCGGTATTTGGCCAAGGGTTTTCCTGACCCTCAAGAGAAGGTTTGAGCAAGACTTCGATATCGCGCCCACGTTCCCCTAGATCAACAAACCCTAGCGTAGTGGCCGTCCCCGCTAATTTATGTGCTTCAAGCACCAATTCGTCGAGTTCGCCGTGGGTCGATGTCTTATTGGTTTGGATCGTTTGCCATAACGTCGTTATCCTTTCGACGCGTTTACCAATGCCTTTGGCAAATTTGGCTTGTTGTTCCTGAAACTTTTTTAGTTGAGATGGTCTCATAAGCCTTCCCTTGTCATCATGCTTTTGATTTGTTCGGCAAGCATCATTGGATCAAAGGGTTTACTGATAACCCCAATAGCCCCGCAGTCGTGGTAGGCCTTTATCTCGGAAGGCTGCACTTTTGCAGTCATAAAAATAGCGGGTGTCATCTCCATATGAGGCAGCTTGCGTAAATTTATCAGCGTAGTGGGGCCATCCATATCAGGCATCATCACATCCAGCAGCAGTAAGTCAGGGGAGGAGAGCGCTCCCTTTTCCAACGCTTCTTCACCACAACTGCATACAAGAAGGATGAAATCGTCGCCTTCTAACGCCATTTCGGCAACATCGCGAATATCTTCGTCATCTTCTACATATAAAACAGTAATTGGCTTGCTCATTACACTGCCTTTTTGGGGAATGTTTTCTTAAGTATAAGACGGACTTCCGATTTGAGTTTGTCGATATTCAATTGAGACTTTTCATGACACGAAATGACGTTGGTCGGCAGTGTCTTTTCAAGGCGTGTTTCTGAAATCAAAATGACAGGGTTCGCGTTTTCTGCCATTGAAGATAGGAAAGGTGTAATACTCTCTTCGTCCCATTCATTGTCCAATATGACCAGCTCGAAATGTTGCTGTTTGAAAGCCAAGATGGCGGATTGAAATGAGGAAACACAAGAGATCTCTGCGATCTCGGCAAGTTCACCTCGCAATACTCGAATGAGATTGTCGTCACTCCCGACATATAACACCTGAAACACTGCGTTGAATTGGGTTACCACACCCCCGTGATCAGCACTCAAGCGCTTAGCCTCGGCTGTATCAATAGGGAGCGTGAAATAGAAAGTCGACCCCTCATCGAGCGCCGAGAAGAAGTCAATTTGTCCCTTATGGCCTTCTACAATCGATTGGGTAATGCTAAGCCCTAAGCCTGTTCCACCAACTCTTCGTGTATCTGAGCTGTCTGCTTGGGAGAAACGTTCAAAGATGCGTTGATGGAATTCAGGAGGGATACCCGATCCGACATCAGTCACATCGATGCGGTAAAATGAATCCTGTTGCGCTAGTGTGATGGTGACTTCACCATATTCTGGGGAGTATTTGATCGCGTTTGACAATAAGTTAGCCATCACTTGCAACACCCTACCTGAGTCGGCATTGACATAGGCATCGTTAACTTCGTTGATGTATACCAACGAGACGTTGTGTTGTCGTGCAAACCCGTCGTTGTCGTCAATCGAACGCCGAATCAGTGAATCAAGATTAATACGGCTAAAACTAAAGCTGAGTTGCCCTGAATCTAGTTTTTCAATATCAAGAATATCGTTGATTAAAAGGGTTAATCGTTCACTGTTTCGAAGTGCAATGGTGAGCATCTTTTTGCTTTTTTCTGGCAAGTCATTGCCAAACTTGCCTAATACGACACCTAATGCACCGCGAATGGATGTGAGCGGAGTACGTAATTCATGACTGACGGTTGCGACAAATTCATTTTTTACACTTTGCGCCTTTTTGCGAGCCGTAATATCTCGAATAATGCCAGTAAACATTCGCGCACCTAAGACGCGCATTTCAC
Organism: Enterovibrio norvegicus FF-33; assembly: GCF_000286835.2. Classification (GTDB taxonomy): domain Bacteria; phylum Pseudomonadota; class Gammaproteobacteria; order Enterobacterales; family Vibrionaceae; genus Enterovibrio; species Enterovibrio norvegicus_A. The sequence continues at coordinate 188,241 of NZ_AJYD02000013.1, forward strand.
TGACGGATAGCTCTGCGGGAAATTCCGAACCGTCTTTGCGTTTAGCGACGATTTCTCGACCAATCCCGATGATTTTTGCAGGCTTTCCACCGAGATAGTTCGTCAAGAAAGTGTCATGTTGTAGGGCGAAATCTTGTGGCATCAGCATGTTCACTTTTTTCCCGATAACTTCGTCAGCGTAATACCCAAATAGGCCTTCTGCCGCGGGATTAAAGGTCGCGATATAGCCCTTTTCGTCGATGGTGATGATGCTATCAACTACGGTGTCAACAATGGCAAGTAACTGGCTCTGGCCTGATTGCCTTTCAGCCTCAAGATTCAACTCACCGGCCTTGTTTATTTGTTCTGTTGTTCGGTTAAACGCATTCGCCAGTACCTCTAATTCAATGGCGGTGTGAGAGAGTGCTATCGGGTAGGTGCCTTCTTCCACTTTTTCTGACAGCTGCGCAATAGGGAGAGCCATTTTTTTCCCCCACCGACGTGCAATCGCCACGATAGGGAATAAGGATATTAAGGCGAGAATGCTAACGCTGGTTAGCCATGGCGAGATCTTGTGTAGCAGGTAAAGGTAAGGCTCGGACAAGGTGATGGATATGGGGAAATCACTGAGTGTCATGTCTGATGAAGGCACCACAAAGGCTGTGGACTCAAATTTGTGCCTTTCACCGTTGGTGAATTCCGTTTTTTCGCCCAATTTGAGCGAATAGTAACGGTCAATGTTTTCAAGCACTGGCGAAACCAACTCGGATAAGTTAACTCGTGCAATGATGCCGCCTTGTACCGCGCCAAAATACGTAATGGGTTCAACAATGAAGAAAGCCCCTTTGTGCAGTTTTATGTCCCCCTTGCCGGTTACCAACGTTTCTCTGACGAACGAGGCAGAATACCAAGTGGGGGGAGAAGAGGATTTGTCTAATAGAGAGCCCGCATAATCAAAAAACTGCGCATCATCAATGGCAGTGTACTGGGTGAGATCTTTTAGCGCATGGTCGAAATAGAGGCTGCTGCCGTTAATGTCGATAAGGCTATTGATTGACAGCTGACTTTCAGCGGTTCGCGTAACCGCGACGCGTTGGTTGTTGATTTCTTGATTCAATATTTTGAGGCGAGTTTGTGCTTGAGTATGCAGTTCCACATGGAGCTGCTTTTCTATTCGAAACAGCTCCATCACCGTGGTTGCACCGACCACAAAAAGAAAAAATGACACAAGTAACACCAAATTCAGATTGGCAAATCGGTTGGCAATACTTCTATTTTCGGCCATTAGTTTGTGGACCTTATAGGGTGAAGCATGCCGTTTTTATAAAAAGAAAAGATATAATCCTCTGGCGTTAATGCATCTTGTTGGCCGCTTAGGAAGGGGGATTGATAGCGCTTCATGACACCTTTGTGTTGATCAAGATTTTTCATTTCCTGACGAATTTTCGTCATGTCGGAGCTGCCTGCTTTGCGCGTTGCTTGTGCTAACAAGTGCATTAAATCGTAAGCATGTGCGGTGCCAGATGGCGCAAAAATATCGGTGGCGGATAGGGTGTTGTATTGTTGGTGGTAACGCTTAGCCAGCGACGTGGCAATAGGGCTGTCATTGTCGATAAAGGAAAAAGTTTGCAGCACACGAAGATCTATTCTCTCTAGCTCTCTTGCAGCCTGTTGGGCAAATTCTGACCCTGTTATCCCCCAATGTGATATGACGACAGGAGGCGTGGGGTGTGTCGCTAAAGCGGCGAGGAATTTCTGGCCTTCTACAGGATTACCAACATAAATAATGACTTCTGCACCCCGTTCGATGAGTCGAGTTGTTTTGGATGAAATATCCTTTTCTCCCCAATCAAACCACTCTAAATGAGCGGGAGGGAGATCGCGCTCTGCCATTGCATTGGTCAAGCCTTCGTAATTGCTTCGTCCCCATCCATTGTTAACCAGCATTAATCCAATATTGGGTGATACGTCGAGAGCGCCGTCGAGGAGAAATTCAGCGGCATACTCATCTCGAACAGAGACACGGAAAACAAAATTGGGATCATGCCCGTTATCCACAATGGGGGTGGCGGCAGCCCAAGGAACGAGCATGAGCATGTCATGTTGATGGAGTAAATCGAGCTCGGCGAGGGCTACAGGGCTACTTATTCCGCTGAATACGGCAATAAGATTGGGCAGTTTGGCGAAGGTTTTGATGTTGTCGATCCCTCGCGATGGCACCATGGAATTATCTCTCGCCACCAGTTTCACTTCCTTGCCCAGTAGTCCGCCCTGTGCATTAATTTCGTCTAGTGCCAACTCAATGCCACGACGTATGGCTAATCCGGACAAGGCAGAAAGGTTTGTCAGGTCTGCATCTAGCGCGACCAATAAGGCGTCTGGATGCGGCGCTTTCCAGTTTTGGCTGGTTTGCAATACTTGTTCAACTAGCGCAGTGCCAAATATCATGCGATTACGCTCAAGAATTGTTTTGGAGACATCCTTCATTTTGCCAATAAGGTGAGGCGACGCTTGTGTGATTGTCCATTTACGATTCACAGCAGAGTAAGCATTTTCTCCTTCTTGATCGGCAAGCGAATATTGATGCTGAGTGGTTGCTTTTACTGCCTCTAGCAGCGCGTCTTGATAAATACTAGGCAGCGAATCAAACGAGCTCGGTGACATCATCATCACAAGTGAGAGGTATCCATGATTGGTTTTAGTAATCTGTAGATTGTCGACGCCGAGTTTGGCGATATTGACGAATGTACCCTCAGCCCCGTCAATGGCTTTTTTGGCAAAAGCATCAGCGACATGATTGGAGGCAATGGGTACCGTGGTACTTCCCCAATGCTCAAATTGCTCGCGCAGCACTAAACTCTCCATGATTCTGAAGCGGCGGTTTTTAAAATCAGACAGCGATGAAAGCGGGGCGGTGGTGATTAATTGCTTAAAGCCGCCTTTCCAAAATGCGAGCCCTTTAAGATCTTGCTCATCGAGCGCTGATAACAGCGTCCGCGCGGCACTGGATTCATAAGCACGTTGTACCGCTGCGTTATCTTCGAATAAAAATGGAATGTCGAGGATCTGCATTTCAGGCACAAGGTGAGACAGCTTTGACGCTGATGTGATGATGATATCCAGCTTATTTTGTTGTACTTGAGCTATCACTTCACGCTCTGATAGGCGTGAGGATGTCGACACTAATTCGACAGTGACATTACCTTGAGTTGCACTTTCTAATGATGATGCAAAGAATTTTGCAGCCTTATGCTCAGTACTGCCTGTGGCATTTGCCAGCGCCAGTTTTAATACGAACGATTCAGCGTCTTGCTCAGGATTGACGACTTGCGAATCGGGTTGACGGTCGCAACCGATAAGCAGCATGACAAACACGCCAAATAATAAAGTATGTTTCATCAAGTTTTCTTGGCCTCATGAATTGATTCAGTGGCAGATCTTTTGGGGTCGATCTGCGAGCTTGCTTATTACAAGGTTAGAAATGAGTGGTGTGTTTCGCCAGTGAGACATTGAGGCATTGAGACATTGAGACATTGAGGTTAAAGCAACGAATGAGGGGAGCATTGGGTATACATTTGTAATAGGTGTTTTGACACAAACCAGCGGCGCTGAGTTTCTGGTCTAGTATGTTAATTAAGTAGTTAGTCAATAGTGGCGTCTCGCCACGCGCTTTTTAACATCAGGGGCACCGTATGCTTTATGAGCTCAATGCGACATACATGGAATCCATTAAACCGCTAAATAGTTGGGTGAGGTTTGTCAGAGACTTTAACGCTGCGCCTTGGAATGGCATGCGAGATTCCACCCTTGCGCGTACTTTAGATGCTTCGATGGAGCTGGTGGAGCGACTAACCGATTGCTATGACGAGCCGGCTTGGGGCTTGGATTATACGGTGATTAATGGCCAGAGTTTGGCGATTCAATACAATGTGATTGCCAACAAGCCGTTTTGTAACCTGCTTCATTTTAGGCGTAGTAAAGCACAGCCGAATCAGCCGAAAGTCCTTTTCGTTGCTCCGCTATCGGGTCATTTCGCCACACTACTTCGCGGCACGATTCGCGAATTCTTACCTGATCATGATGTGTACGTGACCGACTGGCAAAATGCCCGAGACGTGCCGCTCAGTGAGGGTGACTTTCACTTTGATGACTACGTGGATTACCTGATTGAATTTTTGGAAATGCTGGGGCCAGATACACATGCGATTGCTGTGTGTCAGCCTTGTGTGCCATTAATGGTGGCTACTGCGCTGATGGCAGAGCAAAACAACCCTGCAACCCCGTCGAGCATGACGCTAATGGGCGGTCCAATTGATACCCGCATCAATCCCACAGAAGTGAACGATTATGCCAGCGGCAAAGATTTAGAATGGTTTGAATCGAACGTGATTTGCACTGTGCCCGAGCAATACAAAGGGATGGGACAGTTGGTGTACCCAGGCTTTGTGCAGCTTTCCGGTTTCATGTCGATGAACCTTGATTCCCATGTGCAAAAGCACTTTAAGTTCTTTGGTGATTTGGTTAAAGGCGATGGTGACAATGCGGAGTCGCACCGTCAGTTTTACAATGAATATTTAGCAGTGATGGATTTGCCCGCGCAATACTACCTCGATACCATTCGCAAAGTGTTTTTGGATCAAAAGCTCGCGAACAAAACCATGACCTATCGTGGCAAGCTCATCAACCTTGATTGCATCACGGAAACGGCGATCCTGACCATAGAAGGTGAGTTGGATGATATCACTGGGCGAGGTCAAACTGCGGCGGCACTGGATTTGTGCACCAAATTGAGAAAATCCAAGACAATGCATTACGAGCAAGAAGGTGTGGGGCATTACGGTATTTTCAACGGTCGCCGTTATCGCGAAGTCATTGCACCGAAGATCAAAGGGTTTATTAAGAGATATGAGCCGAAGATCGTGAAAGCCGCATAGTCTATTTGCGCCTGTCGAGGTGAAAAAACACTTTTGCCTCAGGCGCGATTTTGTTCCTTCTCAATCGCCGTTATAACAGAAACGGTCATCGGTATTGAGAAGGAAAGCAACGGATGTTCAGAAATTTACTCATCTTTATAAAACAACCTATCCTCATAACACTCCCCACCCTCATCAAGCGGCCTCTCTTTATATTGACTGTGCTGAGCATATTGGGCGTTTCAACCGCGTATGCGCATGGACCGTCAAGGCTCAAAGTCTCAGAATCCGTCACCATCAACGCCCCCGCTGAAAAAGTATGGAAAACCGTGGGAGCGTTTAACAGCCTTGCTTGGTTGCCGCCTGTGACCAAAGTCGTGATGGAAAAAGAGCCTGCCAATGAGAAAGGCGCGGTGCGTGTGGTGTATGTCGGCGAGCAAAGTGTCGAGGAGACGCTGAAAAAGTTCGATGACCAAGGAATGACACTTAAATACAAAATCAGCAAAGACAACACGGCGCTGCTTCCTGTGACCAATTACCAATCGACGCTCTCGGTAAAAGCGGAGGGCGACAACAGTGTGGTGACATGGAAAGCAGGTTTTTACCGCGGCGATCCAAACAATAATCCACCAGAAAATTTAAATGATGAAACCGCCATCAGTGCGATCACAGGGTTATACAAAGCAGGGCTAGGTAACCTTAAAAAGGTGATGGAGCAGTAAGTGTGCAGGTTTGAGTGAGCGCGAGTAGATTGCACGATTAGAGAGCCAGAAGAGATAGAAACAGCGAAAGGGGCGTATCGCCCCTTTCGCCGTTTCCACGTTGGCACGGATTCGTTATTAGCTTAATTCTTGGCTTCCTCCGCCACTCACTGTCAGGATTTGTCCGCTCACCCATGCCGCCGCTGGCGAGCACAAAAACAAAGCCGCGAGCGCAATATCATCAGTGATACCCAATCGGCCAAGTGGTGTGTGTTTCAGCATGGCTTTTTCTATGTCTGGTGTGAGCACTTTTTCCAACGCCTGAGTCCGAATTGCCCCAGGTGCAATCGCATTGACACGAATGCCCATTGGACCTAAATCAAACGCCGTATTGCGCGTTAAGTGATTCACTGCGGCTTTTGATGAGCCATAAGAAGCCATATGAGCGTTCTTGTTTTCTCCTGCCATTGAACTGATGTTTAATATCGCGCCGCCCCCCGCTCGTTGCATTACAGGGGCGCAAAGCTGCATTAAGCGAAACGGCGCGTAGACATTGATCTGATACGCCCAGTCAAAATCTTTCATTGGCATATCAAACGGTTTTGGACCCCCGCCGCCCGCGTTATTGGCGAGTAGGGTGAGCTTGCCAAACTCCCGCATTGCGGTTTCTACCAGGGCGACAAGATCTTCCTCTTTGGTGACATTGCAAGCGGTCGCAACGGCTTTGCCGCCTTTGGCTGTGATAGCAGCAGCCACATCGCTCGCTGCCTGCATATCGAGGTCGCTCACCACCACGGCTGCGCCCGCATCCGCAAAGACTTCAGCAATACGACGCCCAATACCTGCTGCGGCGCCAGTGACAATAGCGACTTGCCCCTCAAGGCTGAATTGTTGAATAACCGACATACTGCTTCCTTTAATGCTGTTCAGTTTTTTGAGTGCTTTGAAGGTAGATGCGCAGGAAGTATCTAGGCGGTTTATTGTTGATACGAAACTGAAAGGAGGCAGAGCGGGATAAAAGAAACAAGAGGGTAGAAGCGAAGAAATACGCAAATATGAGCGGAAGAGAGGCATCATCTACCTCTCTTGTTAAAGGGTATTGAATCGGGGGTTAGCTTGCGTAGCGGAAGTAATCGAGCCCTTCCACTTTGCTGGTCACCTGTTTGGTGATCATCTGTGCCAGCAAATCGCCTGAACCACACGCCATGGTCCAGCCTAAGGTGCCGTGACCCGTATTGGTGAACAAGTTACTGTACGGCGTTTTCCCAATGACAGGCGTACCATCGGGCGTCATGGGGCGGAAGCCCGTCCAGAACTCGGCTTTTGCAAAATCGCCGCTGTGCGGGAAGAGATCTTTCACCACCATCTCAATGGTTGCTTTGCGTTTTTCTGGAATGGCCGGATCAAACCCTGCCAATTCCGCCGTGCCCGCCACGCGGATGCGATCATCAAAGCGCGTCAGCGCTACCTTGTAGGTTTCATCCATCACGGTAGAAACAGGCGCTTGTGATGCGTCGGTAATCGGCACGGTTAGCGAGTAGCCTTTTACCGGATAGACTGGGATCTTCACGCCAAGCTTGGCTAAAAATGGGGTGGAATAGCTGCCCATGGCGACCACGAAGGTGTCGGCTTCCAATGTGCCTTTGTCTGTCTCCACACCGACGATACGCGTGCCTTCGCGTTTTACATCCAACACGGGCGTATCAAACAAAAACTCGACGCCATGTTGTTTGGCGAGTTCGGTCATTTGTTGACAGAACAGGTAACAATCGCCCGTTTCGTCATCAGGCAGATACAAACCACCTTTTAGCTTATGGCTCACAGCTGTCAGCCCGGGTTCTTGCTTAATACACGCTTCCACCGACATGCGTTGGAAGCGTGTACCGCTTTGTTCTAGCAGGGCGATGTCTTTTTCTACCGCATCCACTTGTTTTTGGCTGCGGAAGAGTTGCAGTGTGCCTTGTTGACGACCTTGATACTGAATGTTGTGTTGATCGCGCAGTTCAATCAGGCACTCTCGGCTGTGATTGGCAATGCCCAGCATGCGCGATTTGTTCACTTTGTAGCGGTCGAGCTGGCAGTTGACCAACATTTGGCTGGCCCACTTAATGAGCTGCGGATCTAATCTAGGTTTCACTTTCAATGGGGCGTGTTCTTCCATCAACCAGCGAATGGCTTTTTGTGGAATACCCGGCGCCGCCCAAGGGGAGGAGTAGCCATAGGAAATTTGCCCAGCATTGGCAAAACTGGTTTCTTCACCGCTGCGTGATTGACGATCAACCACCGTCACTTGATAGCCCGCTTTTTGCAGATACCAAGCGCTCATTAGACCCACAACACCGCTTCCCAATACCAAGGCTTTCATCTTTTTCTTCTCCCACGTGAAAACAAGGCGAGTGTGTGTTGTTTACAAGGTGCTAACAATCGATATAAATTAATCACAGCGTATAGAAAAACTAAAAGCAGAAAGATGCAGACAATCAAAAGCAACCACTTGGGTGCGTTACTCACGTTTACGGAAATGGCCAAACACACCAGCTTAACCAGTGCTGCCAAGGCGTTGTGCCTGACGACAGGGGCGGTGAGTCAGCAACTGTTACAGCTTGAACAACAGTTAGGTTTTAGCTTGTTTGAGCGTCACTCGCGGGGGATTCGGTTAACCGAGAAAGGTAAACAACTGCTGCAAAGTGTGAGCTTCCATTTAGGAGAAATAGACGCTGAGATCACCGTGCTTCAGCAATTGCAGGGAAAAAAGCAGGAAGTGCGCCTGAAACTCACCCCGTCGTTTGCCTTCAAATGGCTAGTGCCAAAGCTTGAAAGCTTTCATCAGCAATTTCCGGAGATTCAAATTCAGATTTTTGCCGAAGGCGCACTGGTGAACAGTGATACGCGAGATTTTGATCTGGCGGTTGATTACCGCCAGCACCCTTATCGTCATCCTAATGCCGAGCTGTTGCTGGATGAATATTTACTGCCCGTGATGAGCCCAAGGTACCTTGCAAAACACCACTGGCTGTTGGATGACCCATATAGCTCAGAGCATTGGCAATCTGTCACCTTGCTGCACGATGCCATGCCGTGGGAAAGCGCCGCACGGGATCATGAGTGGCGATATTGGGCATTAGAGCAAGGGCTTGAGATGCCGACAGATAAAGGCCATTTTTTCAACCGCACTGATATGGCCATGTCTGCTGCCGAAGCCGGTGTCGGGATTGCCATGTCGCGTATGGCACTCATTGATGACGAGTTGGACACCGAGCGTTTAGTGTCGCCTTTCGCACCGATCAAAGCCAACGCGGGCTATTACTTGATAAACACCACCCAAAACGAAAGCACTGCCTGTTGTGTTGGGTGGTTGAGGGAGCAAATTGGGGAGGGACCGTCAAAGCGCCTTTGACATCAAGGACAGCAACAGCGCACCAATCACGCTCCACATTCCCAAACAGTTGAACCACATAAACAATGAAAACTTTGTTGAGGTTGTGGTTACTCTACGACGAATGAGTGGGTAGGCAAGCCAATAGCCAAAGAGGCGTGTTGCAATGTTACTGAAAATCATGCTTGACCAGTCAGCGTGGAGCTTCCGGGGATCTTTTGCTAATTGTTGATCAATGAAAACGATACGTTGCGGATCTCCCAAAGAAACTATTGCACTCATGATGGTTCCGGGAAGAGCCCACAATATGGCGTAGATTGCGAGTAAGCCTGATGCCGCTATTTTTAGCTCTTCAATGTGCATGGGTATCCATTTTTAAGGTCAGAATTAGGGAATAATCCCCAGCAACTTTGCTAAGCAAACAAAAAACGTTGTACCAACCAAACTCCACATTCCCAGGCAATTTATCCACATGAGTAGCCTGAATTTTTTAGACTGGGTGGTAGCTCTTTTCTTAATAAATGGATAAGCAATCCAGTAGCCAAATAGTCGTGTGCCAATTGAAGTGTACAATTGATATTCAGGCTTTAAATAACCTCTCTCGTCGTAATACTTCTTTAGGTTCTTAGCAAGTTGTTTATCAATAAATACAATTCGTTCAACATCACCGAGTGCAACCATGGCACTCATAACCGTTCCAGGAATTGCCCAAATGACTAGATAGCCACCGAAAAGTGCGCTGATGAGCACAATTGCTACTTCGTACCATTCCATTGTGATTTGCTTGTGTCTAACTCAAGATGTGTAAATGTCGAACGAGAAAGGCCAGAAGCATCGTGACCATAAGGCTCCAGAAGCCAACAGAGTTCAACCACATAAATACTTTGTATTTAATTGGCATTGATTGGGCATGCTTTTGAATAAATGGAAAAGTAAAACAATAGGTTATGAAACGGCCGCCAATATTCAAAAAATTCATGTTCTTTAGGTTGCCTTCCTCATCATAAAGCTCGTTTAATTTTCTGCTTAGCTGGCTATCAAGATAAATGATGTGTTTAAAACTCCCCAGAGAAACAACGCAAAAAGAGATAATGCCCGGAATAATCCAAGCGAGAGATAGCGTCCCTACAATGGCAAGTATTACGAGTGTTATGTCAGATTCTGTCATGATGGGTGAAAGCGACTTAATTAAACATTGAATAAGCAAGAATCACAAAGAAAAGCCACCGTCCAACAGATAAATACCACATGGCAGCTCTGAACCTTGGAGAGTTAGATGTGCGCCGATTTTGAATAAAAAGAAACGCGATGCAGTAATCCATAAAGCGTGGTATTACCTTGAATGGAAGTGCGCTTTGATCGTCTTTTGATAGCTTGTCTGAGTCTTTAGCAAGTTGATTATCGATCCATTTGATTCGGCTTGAGTCACCAAAAGCAAGAACAATCCCTGCTATTAAGCATGGGGTTATCCATAAAAGCATATACCAAGAGATAACTTGACTCATTATGTTAAAATATTCGCTGGACATGTCTGGTTTAGTTTCCGCCGATCTCAACGCTTAAAGCACTTCTATAAAGCATGATGCAGAAGAAAAGTAACCAGCTCCACATACCAATGCAGTTCACCCACATGAAAAATCTGAATTTCTTAGAGCTAACAGTGGCTCTATTTCGAATGAAAGGATATGCAAGCCAATAACCATATAATCGTGTCGCGATATGAGCAAAATGCATTTTTGGAAAACTTAATTGCATATTTCTGCGCTTTTTAGACAGCTGACTATCAATGAAAGTGATGTGTTTGGTATCTCCCAGGGAAACAATTGCTCCCATAATAACGCCTGGAATCGCCCACAAAACAGCGTAAAAACCCAACAGACCAACCATGATAACTATTATTTTTTCAAACACTTCCATTACAACAGATCCTTTATCACATCGACTGTCTGGGATGTATATTCATACAAAACCTCTCCAGATACTTTTCCAGCAGTAGAGCCGGTTATACCGCCAACTGTACCTCCTGCGACAAATGCCCCTATCGTAGCTATTGCCAGCACTGGAGCAGACACGACACCGACAACTCCAAGTAGCAGAGCAACTCCACCTGCTGCCAGGCTCCCTCCAACAGTTCCTCCGCCAATACCTCCTAAAAATCCTCCCAACTCTCTAGTTGTCACTTTTCCACAGTTGCCATTAGAGTCAGATGAACAAGCCACGTAGATGTTCTTAATGGCGCTTGCACCACCTAATATGAGACCTATATAACCAAGCCCTTTTGACGCTGAGATGCCCACTGCTACATTTGCCATGCGCTTGCCCAGATTTGGGACAACGCCTTTCGCGATAATTTCATTGGCATTATGGATAACCGACTTAGTGGACAGTTTTAAGTTCTTTCGAACTTGCACATAGGCTGGGACTTTGACACTGCCTTTCGAAAGGGCAGCGAAAGACCCATCCAATTTTTTAAATAGAGCAGCTCGCTCGGTGACGAAGGCTCCATAGTTTATCCCACCAACACGGTTTGCCATTGCCACATGCGATACATACAAGCTATTAATTTCCAGTAATATGCCATTAATGTTATCAAGATGCTGTCCAATACCTGCAGCTATAGCCCCAACTCCCAATGAGGCATGCGCGTAAGCATCTGATGGAAGTCCATCTTCCTTAACTGTTTTTAATGTTTCCGACGCATAGTAGTCCAAAAGCTCAAAGTGACGGTTTACGGTAGCCACTGCATCATCCGTCAGTTTGCCCAGCGCTTTACTTGCCGCTTTCGCTTCTTCAATCAGTGCATCAAGACGGCTTCTTTCTTCCTCGGTCTCAGGCTCTGCTGTCGGCAGAACAACAATCTCCCCCTGTCTGGCGGGATTGTTCAAATGCTCATTGTATTTCTTGATAAGTTCCTGAATGTCAGTGGGTGTTTCGTCTGAAAACAGGTTGCTCCAGAACTGTTCCAATGGTTGGGTTTCTTCAATCTGGCAATAGCCCAAATCGAACGCCAACTGGGCTACTCCCCATGTCTTAACATTCACCACGGGCAAGCCACTCTCGACCAAGCGCGTATTGTTTATCGCTTTCAGCGTCGAGCCCATCAGCAGGCGTTCTTTGTGCTCATAAGTAACATCTGCATGGGTATTGTAAGTTTGTGGCTTGTAAGGCTTCTCGGTGGCTGTGGTGGTTTTTATGACAGCAAGCAGGGCTGGTATATCAATCGTGACGCCGTTTTCAGCTAGCCAATCTTCATTGAGGTTATCGAGTTGTTCCCGCGTGATAGGGGAACCAAGGTGCACAAGGTGCTGGTTGGTGACGACTTTGCTGTCGATTTTCCAATAAAGCAGGATAGCGCCTTGATACTTATTCAGCCCCGGCTCAGTGTTGAGCGCGGTATGGGTAGAGCGAGTCGCCTGAAATGCCCAGCGGCCTTCTCCGAGTATTTTGTATTCCTGAACCAGCTTCTTTTCGTGGAAATGGTAGAAGTAACCTTCAGTCGGAAAGCCTAAACGCGACCCTAACTGCATGGCAGGGACAATAGGAATAAACGCGACCCTAACTGCATGGCAGGGACAATAGGAATAAACGCTTCCCGAACCGCATCGGTGCCTTTGGGTTTTAACTTCACAGGAGGCTGGCTACTCACGCCTTTTTCAGTTGCCGCGACTTTAGCGATGAGCCTGCGGGGCGTGTCATCCGTGGCCTTGGCAGAGAAAATTGTGCCTATTTCAGAAAGCTTGGTCTGCCAACTGACAATACTGGCTTCTTTGGGCGTTTTACCCAATGCAAACTGGCAACCGATTTCACTGGCGAGCACGGCCTCAGTGCAGGCAACCTCAAACAGATACTCATAATCTTGATCAGGTTTTTTTGTTTTTTCTACGGCCTTGGGTTCGGGGGTGTAAGGCACATCAGGGGCGGATTGAGATTCAGAGCCTGAGCGAGAGGTGAAGCCAGACGCTTTGGAGCGAGACACAAACGCCGTTTTTGCCTGTGGTGAAAAGCTAGCTTCAGCAGCAGGGTTAACTTGCCAGACTTTGTCACCATAGGAGGTGTTGGATGCTCTGAGAGCGGGCGTGATCGGCGCGTCGCTCAGCAATACAAATTCGCCGGCTTCAAGTTTCGATTTGAATTTATCTAACGCCATATCCTGCGGCAACACCGCGGCCAGCGCTCTTTCATCTAACGTCGAAAACGCCCCCTCAACCTGACCGAACTCATACGATGCGAGTTCGGACATTTTCACAACCCTGTACGCCACTGATTCTTCCCTGATGATTTTTGTTTGTAGGTTAAATACCGAACAAACGAGGTGATTACAATGACGCGAAACCAAAAGCGAAAGGCAGATCATGCGGGGGCAATTTCTTGCTCGAAATGGGCACTGAATTGCGTATTTGATGCGGGGTGATTTGATAGAGAAAAGCCGAGCGGTGAGCTCGGCTTAGGTTTGCGTTCTGTTTCGGGATTAACGCTCGGAAACCGCTTTGACCAGCGCGGCAATGCCGTCCCAGTCGCCGTTGTCCATCATGTCAGTCGGTACCATCCACGTGCCGCCGCATGCGACAACACTTTTTAGCGCAAGATACTGATCAACGTTGGCTGGGCTTACGCCACCTGTTGGCATAAAGCTCACTGGGTAAACCGCACCGAGTGCTTTTAGCATGTTAACGCCACCAGAAGGCTCAGCAGGGAAGAACTTCAATGTCTTCAGGCCCATTTCCATGGCTTGCTCAACCAAACTTGGGTTGTTCACACCCGGTACGATTGGCATGTTGCGCTGCTGACAGTATTTCACTGTGGTCGGGTTGAAGCCCGGGCTCACGATGAAATCCACACCCGCGTCAATCGCGATGTCGACCTGTTCCGTCGTCAGTACCGTGCCCGCACCAATCAGTAGCTCAGGGTAGGCGTCACGCATAATACGAATAGATTCCGCTGCCGCTTCTGTGCGGAAAGTGACTTCAGCACATGGCAGGCCGTTTTCTACCAACACTTTTGCCAGAGGCAGAGCGTGAGCGACATCGTTAATCGCAATAACTGGGACGATTTGGATTTCTTTTAGTCGCTGTTCAATCGTTTTCATTGTTTACCTCTACAAAATAAAGCTAAGTGTTGCGACGATAATAAATGCAATACCGCCTAACAATGTTTCCATCACGGTCCATGTTTTCAGCGTGGTCTTCTCATCCATATCGAGTAGACGAGATACCAACCAAAAGCCTGAATCGTTGAAGTGTGAAAGTACCGTCGCGCCACTCGCAATGGCGATAACGATAAAGCATAAATCGAGTTCGCTAAGGCCTACCGTCGATGCAACCACTGGGGCAATCAGTGCTGCGGTGGTTGTCAGTGCAACGGTCGCTGAACCTTGTGCAACGCGAAGACACGTTGAGATAACGAAGGCCGCGACAATCACTGGCATGCCTGTGTCTGTCAGTACGCCCGCCAATGCATCGCCGATGCCGCCTGCACGCAACACGCCACCGAACATACCGCCAGCACCCGTGACCAGCACCACGCCACAGATTGGTGCCAATGAATCACCACACAGTTTTTCAAGTTTTGCCATGCCGTAGTCTTTGGCAAACACCACCAAACAAACGAGCAGGGTGATAAGCAGCGCAACCGGTGTTTTACCTAGCATGCGCAAGAATTCAACCAGCGGTGTTTTGCCGTCAATGATGCCCGCAACAGACAGTGTGTGCAGACCTGTGTCGAGACAGATAAGTACCACAGGCAGCACCAGAATGCTCATTACCGTGGCAAATTTTGGCAGCTTTGATTCATCAACGACGGTATCACCGTTGAAGAAGGCTTTAGACAAAGGAATATCGAACTTCTTACCCGCGTACAGGCCGAAAAGATACGCGCCAAAGTACCATGTTGGAATGGCCACAAGCAGGCCAACAACCAACAGTAGACCGATGTTTGCGCCGAGAAATTCTGCAGCAGCAACTGGGCCTGGGTGAGGGGGAACGAAGCCGTGCATGACAGCAAATGCGCCGGCTGATGGCAGTGCGTATTTCAGCGGAGAACCACCGAAACGGCTCGCAACACTCAGGATGATAGGCATCATCACCACAAGGCCGGCGTCAAAGAAAATAGGGAAACCGAACAGCAGTGAGGCAATACCAAGGGCGAGAGGCGCTTTGTCTTTGCCGAATCGACCGATCAGCGTGTCAGCCAAAACCTGCGCACCCCCCGTCACTTCGAGGATTTTACCAATCATCGCGCCAAGACCAACAAGCAGCGCGACGGAAGCCAATGTGCCACCAAAACCACTCATCATGGTCGGTACCACTTGTTCTGACGCAACGCCAGTCGCAATCGCTGTGCCCAAGCTGACAATGGTCAGTGAGGCAAACGCATGCACTTTCAATTTAATGATCAATACCAAGAGCGCCGCGATAGCGAACACAGCAATGGTTAACAAAAACGTAGGATCTGAGGGTTGAACTAACTGCTCCATAGTTACACCTTTTCTAGCATTGTTATTGTTTGTGTGTGAGTTCACATTTGCTTACGTTACCGGTAACATGTTACCGATAACATTCGTAAGATAAACCCATATTTCAAAGTGAATTCCAAAATTGAGAGCACGCGCAAATTTGGTAAAGAGGATGAGTCATGGCTGGAAGTAGTGTCATCGTGATGGGCGTTTGTGCCAGTGGAAAAACCACCATTGGAGAGTTACTCGCTAAACGGCTTGATCGCAAATTCATCGATGGAGACGATCTCCATCCACGCGCCAATATTCAAAAAATGTCATCAGGTGAACCGCTCAATGATGATGACCGCAAACCTTGGCTAGAGCGTATTCGCGATGCGGCTTACAGTCTAGAAAGTAAGAATGAGCATGGTGTGATCGTGTGCTCAGCATTGAAAAAAAAGTACCGTGATCAGATACGTGAAGGAAACAGTAACGTGACCTTCCTGTTTCTTGATGGCGACTTTGAATTGATCATGGTGCGTATGCGCACCCGCAAAGGTCACTTTATGAAAGAGAACATGGTGAAAAGCCAGTTTGAAACTTTAGACCGCCCCGATAACGAGCCTCAAACGATTGTTGTCAGCATCAATTGCGATATTCAGAGTGTGGTCGAGCATGCCGCACAAGCTGTGTTGGAAAGGAATGAGGTGTTTGCATGATCCATTCTGTCGTCAAAAAAGTCACCGAGCGTTTGATTGAACGCAGCCGCGCCACTCGCGAAATGTTCTTGGCTCACACCCAAGCGCAAGCGGATGCGGGAAAAGGGCGCAATCAACTTTCCTGCG
Source organism: Enterovibrio norvegicus FF-33 (assembly GCF_000286835.2). Classification (GTDB taxonomy): domain Bacteria; phylum Pseudomonadota; class Gammaproteobacteria; order Enterobacterales; family Vibrionaceae; genus Enterovibrio; species Enterovibrio norvegicus_A. Next base: position 204,488 of record NZ_AJYD02000013.1, read on the forward strand.
GCAACTTAGCCCATGCGGTTGCGGCGTCTTGTGCGTCTGAGAAAAAATCAATTCTCGATCTGACTCGCGCTAACGTGGCACTTATCAGTGCATACAACGACATGCTAAGTGCACACCAGCCTTACAAAGATTACCCAGACCAAATTAAACAAACGCTGGCATTACAAGGCCACACCGCACAAGTTGCAGGTTGCGTGCCTGCGATGTGTGATGGCGTGACACAAGGCCAGCCAGGCATGGACATGTCGTTGTTTTCTCGCGATCTCATCGCGCAGTCAACCGCGCTGTCACTAAGCCACAATAGCTATGACGCCACTTTGCTGCTGGGTATCTGTGACAAGATCGCACCAGGGCAGCTCATGGGCGCATTGGCCTATGCGCACCTGCCGACGGCGTTTGTGCCAGCAGGTTTGATGGCGACAGGGATCAGTAACGAAGAAAAAGTGGATGTGCGTCAGCGTTATGCGGCGGGTGAAGTGGGCAAAGAAGCCTTGCTAGATATGGAATGTAGCGCCTACCACGCGCCGGGCACCTGTACCTTCTATGGCACCGCGAATACCAACCAGTTGGTGTTTGAAGCAATGGGTTTGATGCTTCCGGGCTCTGCGTTTATTCACCCGCATTCCGCCATGCGTACGGCATTGACTGATCATGCAGCATCAAAGATCGCGTCAATGACCAAAGATTCTGCGCAATACCGTCCGCTTTCTGAGGTCGTGACAGAGAAGAGCCTGATCAACGGCGTGATCGCGCTCTTAGCATCAGGCGGCAGTACCAACCACACTATTCATATGCTGGCTGTCGCTCGTGCGGCGGGTATTATGCTGACGTGGCAAGACATTAGCGACTTGTCGAACGTTGTTCCGTTGTTGGCCAAAGTGTATCCAAATGGCCCTGCAGACATGAATGCATTCCAACAAGCAGGCGGCGTGCCCGCGTTGATGCATCGTCTGCACGAAGCGCAGTTGGTGCATGCTGATGCGATTCCTGCGTTTGGCTCTTTTGAAGACCAACTGTCATTGCCAATCCTTCATGACGGCAAAATGAGCTGGCAGGCGTGCAACGGTTCAATTGATGGGTCGGTTATCGCGGCGAGCGGTGAAGTCTTTGAAAGCACGGGCGGCACGCGCGTTCTGGATGGCAACCTTGGACGAGCGGTTGTTAAAGTGTCCGCGCTGAAAAGTGATCAGCGCATTATTCAAGCGCCAGCGGCCGTGTTCCGTTGTCAGCATGAAGTGGAAGCGGCCTACCAGCGTGGCGAGCTGAACAAAGATTGCATTGTGGTGTTAACGCACAATGGCCCTGCGGCAAACGGTATGCCTGAGCTGCACAAACTGATGCCAATTCTCGGTAACATTCAAAAAGCCGGCTTTAGCGTGGCGCTGGTCACGGATGGGCGCTTGTCGGGCGCATCGGGTAAGGTCCCTTCTGCCATTCACGTTTCGCCAGAAGCCATTCGTGGCGGGGCGATCGGTCTGGTGCATGAAGGCGATATAATTTCTGTGAACTGCGAAACGGGCGAGTTGAACAACTTGGCTGATACCCAAGGCAGAACGCAGATTGAACTTGATACCGAAGCCTTACAGCAAACGTGGGGACGAAACATGTTTAAAGTGATGCGCCAAAGCGTAACAAGTGCAGAGGAAGGCGCAAGCTTCATTCTCTGATACTGAGCGCATCAGTGATGCCAATAACCACAGGGCGGCCAAATAGCCGCCCTGTGTGTTTTCAGTTAATGGCTTTCACCATTCGTAATTTGATAGCCGAGGTCGACAACCTTGTTTTCAATCTCATCACCTCTTAGCCTTGCCAGCAAAAGCTCTGCACTTTTCTCGCCAATGTCATAACGAGGTGTATCCACACTCGTCAGCTTTGGCATGACGGTTTGGCCAATATCTAACGCGTTGTATCCTACAATCGACAATTGCTCTGGTACTTTCAGCCCCCGTTGCTGTGCGCTAAGTAACGTACCGATGGCAATATCGTCATTGGTGCAAAACACACCATCCAAATCTGGATGTGCTTCTAACGCACGGCTAAGAAGGCCAGCGGCCAATGAATAGCTGGAATGCTCGCCTGTCAGAATATGCTTTGGCGCTAATCCTGCCTCTTTCAAGGCTTTATCGTAACCCGCCATTCGTAATTGGGTGCGGGAATCAAGGCGAGCACCAAAATAGGCAATTGAACGTTTGCCTGAAGCAATCATGCGATTCACAACGTCATACGATGCGGCAATATGATCAAGTCCTACAGCCATATCAATGGGGGTGTCTGGCAGTTCCATGGTTTCCACCACAGGTATGCCTGCATTCTCGATCATCTGCAGGGTTTTCTGTGTGTGATGGCTCTCGGTTAAGATAAGCCCATCGACTTGATAAGAAAGGAGAGAGGCGATTTTATGCTCTTCTTCTACTTCGTCATAGCTGAAGTGAGCCAGCAGGGTTTCATAGCCATGCGCTTTCGTGACGGATTCTATTCCTTGAACGAAAGAGGCAAAGATTTGATTGGACAGAGAGGGAAGCAAAATGCCAATCGCACGGCTGGACGATTTTGATAGCATCGCCGGTGCTTTGTTTTCAATGTAGCCAAGCTCTTCAATGGCTTGCGCTATTTTCTCTCGGGTTTTTGCCGCGACCGTGTCGGGGTTTCGAAGGTAACGAGAGACGGTCATCTTCGTGATACCAATGGTATCTGCTACGTCTTGAAGCGTTGCGCGATTCTTTTTAAAATTTTGATTCATACATTGAGCCAACCAATAATGTTACCGTAACATTATTGGTTAAAGATGCAGTATGTACAAGCACTTAGACAACATTTACTAAGGTTGTATCAAAATTGAAAGCCGTCGCCCCTCAATTCAACCCAAACTCAGTAATGAACTTACTTTGAAGATAGAGATCGGTCGATTGCTTTGACCAATTAGGGTTTTGTTTGAACCAGTCGTCCAGCAACGGCATCACCTGTTTTTCACTCATGCCAGCGCGAACCTCAGATGAATAGAGCAACCGAAGCAACGTGATGTCTAGCGGCGTCATCAGGTTGTTCTTCGAGGCATCGTTAAAAATGGAGGGGAAGACCTTATCTGAATCGTTCGGCAGCCCCATCACCTGAGTGATTTCTTCGACCACGCAGGCAAACAGTTTGCCGCGTTCACGGGCAAGGTCGACAGGAATAACAATCAGCGCCTTTCGGATTTCTGTCTTTGGCGTCACCGAAATATGCGCCATGCAGATCGCGCCATGGAAAGGGAAGTCTTCCGCTGTCGGCCACAATTCTCGGGTTTCATCTTGCCAACGGCCTTGGCGGGTAAACACCATCCGAATGTTGGCTTCTTCCGGATCATCGACCAGTTTGATGTCATGCCCTGTGGCGCGTGCTAAATCGTTGATCTGAATGGTGGTGAGCATGGTATGAAGCTTGTCATCCCTCACGCGGTGATCAATGAAAATCCGTATTGGCTGGTGCCACTTACGGATGGGGTGGGTTTTATCATCATACTCATTGTTGAGGGCAATAATCTTGAATGCCTTTTTCACGTAGGCAGTCTCGTCCCATGCTGCCAGTGTTGGCGTTGCAAATACAACAAACAATAACCCCAAGACCAAATGTCGCACCGCCGCTCTCCATCGCTTGCATTTCCGCGCACCAAACTTAGAACGCACAAGCGTAATGATGGCAACTAAGCGAGTAGGTTTCAATTGTAGGGGGGAAATGACCCGTGCCGATATGTGATAAGGGCTTGATGGCCTGCTGTCTTTGTTCAATGCCACTGCCTTTAGAACCGGCAGCCACGGTCGCGTTTTTCTTTGTTAGGCGTGCATAAAAGTCCATACAAAGTACAATTGATAAACCACGCATAAACTTGTCTCTTATGAATCGAACTATCCAGTTTTACCATCAACATTCAGAACAGCTGGATAACCAGTATCAGCAAGTGAGCTTTGAGCGGGTTCATGATAGTTGGCGATCTTTTTGGCCTGATGGCAGCAATGGCACCTGCAAAGTGCTGGATGTGGGCGCAGGCAATGGCGCGGATGCCACGTGGTTCGCGAACCAAGGCTGTGATGTTTATGCGGTAGAGCCTGCCGATAGCTTTCGGGCAATTGGTGAGTCACGCACGCAATCTCTTCCTATCACTTGGCTTTCAGACACCTTGCCTGAACTGAAAGTGGTCAATCAACTTAGCCTTCGCTTTGACTGCATCTTGCTTTCTGCCGTGTGGATGCACATCGCGCCGAGTGACAGAGAACGCGCATTTCGAAAACTGGCCAACCTGCTAGCACCCAATGGGCGACTGGTGATCACGCTTCGTCACGGCGGCTTTGATGATGCAAGGCAAGCTCACCCTGTTTCCGTTGAAGAGATTGAGCAGTTCGCCAAAGATCATGCGCTTCAGATAAGGCTGCAAACACCCGTGCAAGCCGATGCGCTCGGGCGTGATGACGTGAAATGGCAAACCGTCGTATTAACTTTGCCAGATGATGGTTCGGGTGATTTGCTCACCGTGCGTCACGTTATCGTCAACGACAGCAAATCAGCCACTTACAAGCTTGCGTTGCTGCGAACCTTACTACGCATTGCCGATGCACATCCCGGCGCGGTCATTGATCGTTCTGATAAGCGTATTGCCATTCCATTGGGCTTGGTCGCACTGTATTGGATGCGCCAGTACAAACGCCTGCTTGATACGGACGTGGGTGACGGACAAGGGATTCAACAAAACAGCGACGCCAATAAAGGGCTGGGGTTTGTTAAAGACGAGGGTTGGCACAAATTAAAATACCTGACGCCGGACGATCTTTCTATCGGGGCGTTTTTCACTGGTGAAGATGCACAAGCATTGCAAAAAGCGATGCGGCATACCATCGACACACTCAAAGCGGGGCCCGTCAAATTCACCTATCGCGGTGATATAACCAGACCTTTGTTTGAGATGGAACGCACCAAGGTTCACGCCAAATCTAGCTTTATTATTGACAGTGAGTTTTTGCAAAGCTTCGGGGTATTCACCTTAGAAGAAAGCCTGTGGGATTGCTTGAGGCTCTACGCCAGTTGGATAGAGCCGCTGGTGGTGAACCAATGGATAGCGGAAATGAAGCGCTATGAGCTAAACCAACGCCGCGCGATTTCACTGCAAACCTATCACGATTGTTTAGCGTGGATAGACGCCAGCCACGACACGCGAGACGTCAGAAAACGCATTGCATTGTTGCGTGAAAACCAGCATCAAATCGTCAGTGTGTGGAGCAACACCAAGCTGAACGATCAATATCATGTCGATCATTGTCTGCCGTTTGCGTATTGGCCGAACAACGACAGATGGAACCTGTTCCCCACCACGGAAAAAGAAAACCTCACCAAGCTCAATCGGGTGCCATCCAAACAACGCCTGCAAAAAGCCAAGCCGCTGATCCTCGATTTCTGGCAACTGGCATGGGATGAAGATCTCGCACAATCGCGCTTCTTCTGTGAAGCCGCGTTGTCGCTGCCCAACCTCACGTCAACAGAAAGAGATTTTGAATCTGTGTTTGAAGCCATGAAGCTACAAGTGGCAGGAGTTCAGAGTCGGTTGCTGGTGGGGGAGTGGTGATAAGCCCTTATGGAGGGCTTTTGTCTGCTTACAATTCGTTTAGTCTTTTTGAACAAGACATTTTGAAGTTTTTATTTTCTTCGGCAACTAGCGTTAGCTTAATGAACAGCTCATTTTTTATATCTAGCGCTTCATCTTCAGACAGGTTTGGCCAAAGGATTTTTGGCAAGTTTGCGTGAGCTGTGAATTTATTCAGTTCGCTTAATCGAGTGTTGCAAAAGTCATTGGATATTTTCTTCGTTCGCTGTTGTAGCGTTATTTCAACACCCAATTGATCCGACTCATCCAAAACTTCGAAATAAGGCATATCGTCATCCTTTTTGAAGCTTTTTGTTGTGTTCATAAGCATGGCAAAGGAGGTCAGTAGGTTTTTTCCTGCTTCATAAGACGTCAAGGGCTGTGATTTTAAAGAATCCAATACACTTACTGTGTTATTTGCCATTGCAGAAGTTGAGATTAAGCTGATGAAAATAAGTGGATAATATTTAAACATACTTTCGCCTTGATGTTTGGATAGGCGAACGAACCTAGCATGATAAATATCGTCAAACAGATCTGTGGTTAAAGAATGGGAATTGTCGCTAAGTGTTAGTTGAAAGCAATGAAATAGAGTTGGCATGTAGGTAACGCTCTACACAACTTCTACTTATTTGTCGTTTGGTTAAGGAGCACTGCTGTGTAAGTTGAGCTAAGTGCTCCAATTGGTTAGATTTCTTTGAATCCGCAACTGATCAAATAATCGAAGGTTGAATTGTAAAACGTTTCAGGTCGGGTCATATCGTCGTCATTGCCCTTTGGCACAAAAACGATCATTCCTTGACGAGCTCTAGTGAGTAGTACTCGATACGCGTTTTCTAAATAGCGTTTATCTTCTTCTGAACGGCGTCTTTGCCATTTTGTACCTTTGAATTTCCAATGCTCAAATTCGTTGCCATTGTGCCTATAGTCTGCGTCCCAGCCCACTAAACACCAGTCTAATTCTAGCCCTTGAATATCAAACTCAGTAGCTACATCTTCTAAGAAATGGCAAGATCGAATGTCGTCATGATCATTAAGGAACCAAGCTGAAGGATCGAACTTGTTCTTTACAAAGATACCCTCAGCCTTCAAACGAATGCCATTCGATGAGGCAAGTAGGCCTTTGCTTTCATTGGCTCTGGACTTGGATCTCAACCATGACTTTGCAGTGCTTAGTTTCCTTGTTACAAACAATGGATATTGAGCATGTATTTGAGAAGCAAGTGCATATGCCCTGTCAGACCGACCTGCAATTACATGGTGAACAAAGCTTGATAGTTTCTCAGCGCGAAATGAGCGCATAGACGTAGCGAGATGAAGGCTTGATAGTTGCTGAACTTTACTCAACCTTATTGCATCAATACCATTAGATACATATTCGCCAGTTAGAAGTTGCTCTGAACAGTAAACCTTCCAGTGCGGAAATCCTTTTTCAAGAGCATCAAGCCAGCCATCAAGTCCTGCTTCTCCCGTATTTATCTCTTGCCCTCCGCCAATTAAAGCGATGATGACGGCCCAATCTTGGTGCCTATCCATCACTTCAATTAGAAACTCAGGCTCTGACTTATTGAAGTTGGGTTGATTACGTTTTCGTTGCATGAATGCTGATGCTTGAGCTGCATCCCAAGCGCGTTGAGCCTCATCGAATATCGTGACTTTCTCTGGTGGTTTTGAACCGTCTAAAGCCTCGTCCCGAAATCTATGGATGTTTTGGATGAATTGGGATGTTTCTCGACGAGCTGCTGCCTTGGTGATGTTCTGGCGAGAGGACTTATCCATCGCCAATGCTTCTTGCAGTACCGTCACAAGAGGACCGTTACCACTTAAAAATACTGAGTATTCATTATCTTTTGGATTGGAATGTGTGTTGGCTATGTTTAGGCCAACTAGCGTTTTTCCTGCACCAGGTACACCAGTGACAAAGCAAATTAGTTTTTGCTTCTCGACTTTGGCTTGATGGATGAGATCAAGCAACTGCTTGCTCGTTACGCCTAGGTTTTGCGTATCAGCTTCATTTCTGGCGATATCCTGAACTGCATGATCAGCGTACAGTGCTTGTGCTGCCTCGATGATGGTTGGTGTTGGCAGATAACCGCTCGATGCCCACTCGTTTTTTTCTAGTGTTTTAGCATCAGTTTGTTGGGAAACTGATTCAATGAGCTCACAAAGATCTTCGCCACTCGTCAATAGTGGGGCTGCCACGAGATCATCTGAATAGCTCAAGGCTTGGTTGGATCCCTTTGCGCTTGTCGCCACCAGTAGCGGAACAATGTATCTGTTGTGGCTTCCTTTGTGGAAGTTCTTGAGATCTAGCGCGTATCCATGTGCTTGTCGAACATCGGCTGGGTGGAAATGGCTAGAGCCGATTTTGAATTCAATTACAAAGATAATTCCACGATAAAGGAATACAACATCAGCGCGTTTACCCATTCGCGGTATTAGAAATTCAAAATAGATTTGTCCGCCTTTGTCATCAAGTTGTTTAAGGCATTGAAGTGCGATGACTTGAGCCTCCCATGCGAAGGTTTGAGCATGCTCGAGTCGCTGAGTATGGTGCTTGGCTATCTGACCAATGACTTGTTCTGAAGGTGTTTTAAGAAATGATTCTAGGGTTGAAGAATAGAATGCTCGGTTATTCATTCGTTACCCCAAATGAGAAATCAAGAAGGGCGGAAGGGGTAGAACCAAGGGCCTCGGCCAGTCGGAATATGTTGATAAGACTGACGTTGCGCTTACCGCGTTCGATGCCACTTATGTAGGTTCTATCAAGCCCACAATTTGCGGCGAGCTCTTCTTGGCTAATTTCTAGTTTTTGGCGTAGCGTTCTGACATGCTGGCCGAAACCGATAAGAAGTTCTTCGTTCATGCTTCTAACTTATTGAGAGGTATGAACGATATGCTGTTCCCGTGAGGGTTATGAGTCTACGGACTATGAGTCACATCGGGGGCAGTTAGTGAAGGTTGTTTAACTTGTTATGTGGTTTACGTTTAACTCACCATCTTGATTGAATGCTCAAAAATCGTCGTCGAAACATGCTCTGGAAATGCTTCTGGAAGTTGCTGTTTGACCTGCTAGATGGCGGAAGGAAGCTGGTTGGCAAACTCATCCAAGATCGCCTGCATTCTCTGCGTACTCAATCCTACCTCTTTGGCGGTTGATAAAAAATGGCGAGCAAAAATCTTATCGAGTTTGTACTTTCGCCCTTTGTTGGCCTTTAGCCCCATGTCTAACTTTAGTGAGCGAAGGTGCAGCCCTTTGCCTCCTAATATGGGGTTAGCAGAAAGGATGTCGTAGAAGGGGGTAAGCTGATAACTACCGCCCACACAAAGGAAAATCGAGAAGTTTTTCGCATGCCCATCCGTTGCACAGCTATAGTCTAGGTGTGTTACGACAACTTAGTCTAGAGCGGGCCGTAAATCTGTTCTTGATCCGTCGCTCAATTACTCTGCAATAACAATCTCAAGGCATTGGTTGAGGATGGGAGCAAACCCACTTTCAAGCCAAAAGGCTTAAATGCCTTGTTCAATATGTCTGTTTTGTAACTGCCTCGGTCATTCTCGATATCGGAAAGCGTTTTTCGAGAAATATCCACCAGTTTGGCGTACACATCCTGTTTCATTCCCAGTACATTGATCCTAAGTGCTTTCAAGGCCTGTCCTTGCGTTAACTCGCCGAACAGCAATTGCTTGATGATCTGGTTGGCGACATTTTTGCGTTCAGCGGCATTCACAGATGTTTTGTTCTTTGAAACCCTTTGGGCTACAGGGGAGTTTGAAGCACTGTTTCCCATTACTGCTTTTTCATCAGATTGTGCTTGAGAAGGCTGAGAACGGTTAGCTTTAAGGCGAGCAACGGTTGCTTTCGCTGACTCGTTGAGTGCCGATTTCTTCAGGCTCATAGCAGACCCCACTTAGCCAATTTGTCAGGAATATGATTGAACCCAATACCTGGTAGTTCGAGAATTTTTTCGGGTACGCCTTTCGCCGTCAGTCTTTCCTTAAGATCAATACACTGGCTTGCAGTATCGCGCAGAGCCTCAAGTAAGGCCTCGCTAGGCACGAGGTCTGACAAGGTGTTTGCTATTCCCACAAAATCATAGGTTCCACCAACCTCCAAAGGTGCCCTCCATTTCGTTGTTCTTGCTATGCCTTCTGGATCTGCTTTCATCGGCGCAAAGTCGTAAATGGGTGCAAGTTTGATGTAGCCATCTCCTTTGAGGAATGATGTATTGCGCCCATGGTTATCGCTATTTCCAAAGAGGATATTTATTAGGTCTCTTTTGACCCACTCTATAACGAAGGCTTGGATATCAAACTGATACCCTTGGTGCGTCACCATGTAACTCCGAGTGACTTTATCAATGAGTGCTCTGATGGTTTCTTCGTGATCGAGGGTAACGCCAGCACTTTTACCCAAGATAGAATAGACCGACTCCATGCCAAATCTTTCCAGCTTTCCTTGAGCGTTATAGCTAATGTCAAAACGAGGCAGCCACAATGAGGGGTAGTTTGCTCCTTCTTCCAAACGCATGTGTTTAATTGGGATGGTATCAAACCCCATCTCTGTAAGTTCATGATAGTAATGAAACTCTGCGCGAAGAATATCGCAATCTATGTCAGTTCTTGAGCCTCTTGGGTATTTGACTAGATAGTGCAAATCCCGATTGTTCTTGTCGTCCTGATAGGGATCTATCCAAATTTTACTGTCACTCGGATTACTTTCGATAGAAGCGCGAAGAAGGAGTTTGGGCGCTTCTCCTCCTGCACCTGTTGCACCACCTGCAGCCGCACCTCTCTGCTGGGCATAGTCTAAGAAATCACTGGCGCGGCTTTTCACATCTTCCACCGAGAAGAAGAGTTTATCGGCAAGCTCGAACCGATCAGGGAGAGAGTCTTTGACTCTCAGGTTCCCAACAGGAGACATGGTGCCATACCTCAACAAAACATAGTCTTGTTCGGCAGCGGGAAGATCTTCAATGTCCAATTGTTTAACCCAGAATTTCTTGCTGGCGCCACTGGGCATGATGTCGTCGAGAAACTTCAACCAACCTGACTCTCCGTTGTCCTCAAAGAAAAAAGCGACAGGGTGGTTGATGGAGACCGCGTGCAGGTCATCTTTTTCAAAATGATCGATGGCATAGTCCTGGAGATAGTCAACAGCGGTCATTTTGTAGTTGTGTAGGTCACTTTCAGGAAACGAAATGATGGCGATATCGAGCCATTGTTCATTGATAAATGCTTGAATGGTCAGTTGTTCCATCACCGTTGCTCCAAAACAAACTAATGTGTATTAATTTACGCATAAATTGCTAAAAATACAATTAATGAGTAGTTTACTACCCAAAGATGAGTCTGGATGTGCTAGAGCGTAGTAAGAAAGGGGTATAAGAAGAAACGTTCGTTTAAAAAATTACGAGTAGATATTTACTCGTAAGCTGATTGAAATTCCATTAATGAGTGTAAATTTACTCATTAACTTGCTGGGATTTGATACTGGAAAATCTGAGGAAAAAAGAGCCAAGTGTGGTTCAAACTGGAACCAGTCAAAATAATGCATGAGTGGCGGCTTAAGCCAACAGCTGATCTCTTAAAGACGCAACTAATCAGCTAACGCCGTTTCAGCACATCTTCTATGCTGTTTGGTAGCGGTAACTCAGGGGAAAGCAGAAGCTTAAACTTGGCGATGTTATCGACAGTTTCGTAAAGAAAAACTCTCCACTTGCGAGGGAGCGGTTCTTTTGGATCTATCGGGTTATGTGTTTGAAATCGCAAGTAAATAACATTGAAAGTGCCATACCCAAAAGTGAAAAAAAGGCCAACCCTTTCAGGTTGGCCTTTTCCAATCGATTGGTGGGCTGGCGGGAGTTGAACCCGCGAGATAACCACTTGTAACGATTGAAAAATCCCGAATCAACTTTCGTAAATGGTCCACCTCGTGGGCCGAGGGGATATTGTTTCTTGTTTTGGGAGGTTCGTCAAATTCCAAAGCCCTATGCGCCAAAACCACCAACAACCAGTCTTAATCATACATTCCCTTTGAACATCTGGTCGCTACTTGAACCAACTTACATTGCTATTAAGAGGGCTCAACGCCATTTTGAGATGACTTTTCGCACCGTAAGGGGGGCGGGGAGGGGCTTCCCGCCGTTTCATCAGTGATGGACTCCCTGTGGAGGATCTTACATTCTCAGCATTTTTTTGAATTTCTAGTATCGAATAGGTTACATCGTTCTGGGTTTCAGTTGGAGTTAGCTATCAGTCTGAACTCTCAGTTACATTTTTTTAGGCCGAACCACATTGTGATTGCCAGCCAAGATATGCACATAACCACCAACCACGCTCCAATGCTCAATGAAGATGGAAGCAAATCCAATTCAGATAGACCCATAGTTGCTAGTAATGGAACACCAGAAGTCACTAAGCCAAGTATAAGACCAATTTTAAGCCCTTCGAATGTGTTCTCCTCGAGAGTATCATATAGGAAATTATAAACGTTGTAGCAAGCACAAAAAATCACCACCATCAGTATGAGGGGCAAGAAGCCTGAGTCCGTCATAGACTCATTATATTCATCAATAATGTGTTGATCTTCAACGTAGCGTTCCTCTCGCCCTCTTAATGCAAAGGATAGGGGTGGGAATGTAGTGAAAACAAGCATCCATGACCACTTGATTACTTTCATATACACACTCCTTTTGTCGAGGCACTGCCGATGCGCGACGGCTTGTTTTTAGACTTGTTGTATATAAAAAAATAGTCACGTTTAACTTGTTGACCTAGTAGTTAATAAGCTCAGGGGGAAGGTTTTCAGATACATCTAGGTCTAATGTATTGTGAGTAACTACTTATTTTGTATGTATTGAATGTCAGATGCCTGCAATCTGAAAAATCGACTCGATGATGCTTTCACGGGCATTTTTTGGGTATCAGTAGTAAATACACTGGCGCTAATCAACGTCGAAAATTGTAGTGCTTTGAGTTCGTTGTCAGTTATTCTATATTCAATTCTTCAAGAAGTTCTACGCAAAGTTTTCACCGTCACTGACAATGCTAGTGGTGTCTATTAAATCATCGCTCATTATCGCTAGGGACATACTCTGGCCTTAGTTTTTACATCCAGCTCAATACCACCCCGAGTCTCCAATTTTTCCGCCGATAGTCGTTGCTGCGTCACATACTGTTTCGCTTGGAGATTCCCGCTGCGACACCAACACCAACACAAACACCTTACTGGTACAGGTATAGCATTCCGTATCACCAACCACATCAAACTCTCGCGCAAGGCTAAGACTGCTGAGCTTCTCGATGTCATCGTTGAGACCCCTCAAGGCTGTTTTGCTGGTGGACGAGCTCTGCTTAAATTCAATCAGGTGGTAGTGCTTATCAGTGCCAGCCCACAGCCAGAAGTCGGGCTTCACGCTATCCATATCAGGGGGCATGTTGTCCCATCGAATCTTGTACTCCCTCCACCATTGCCCGTTCTCGTCGGAGATACGGCGTGACAAGAAGTAAGCGAATTCGATTTGCAACCAGTTCTCCCAGCCGCTGATATGTTCTTTGGCGATGGTATTGAAGCGGTCCTCAATGTATAGCTGGGAGAAGAAATCTTGCAGAAGCGAAACAGGGTCGGTTGCCCTGTTCGCTATAGAGTGATGCTTACCCATGATACTTCTTAAAATTCTCAGCCTGCTGTAACACTTCCTTATAAACATCATCCATTGCTACGGGCGGGAAGCCGAATTTGTGTAGCAAAAGGATGAGGTCCATTTTCAGCTTTGCTTTGATGTCGTCGCGCTTACTCCAATCGGGATACTGAGTAGAGTCATCAACTGTGACTTTCATTTTCCTTTGCTAGCTCTAGCATCTTGTCGGCGTCGTAGGTGAAGTCGTACTTCTCGCACATGTGCGCCAAGATATCGAGGAAGGCTTTCTCTTCCATGTAGATACCAATATCAGCAAACGACACCATTTCCGATTTGATGTTGTAAATCATGCCTGCCATTTGCTGGGTGAAGGTATCGAACTCAGCCCCGTTTAGATCGTTGCTCTCTTTGCGCTCGTTGTATTGGTCAACCAAGGACTGAAAGCGTATAGAGAAGTTGGTGCCTTGTAGCTGATTCACCTTCTTGAAATCGCGGATGACCTTCTCAAGTTTTTTGTAGCAGTTGCATCTTGGTGTTGGGTTGCTTGATTTTTCTGATGCGATCCATACTCGTCATCGGAAATGTCGATGGTGTCGACTTGGTCTTCACCGAGTTTGAATATTTCCTCAACGCCATCCGCTCGCTATGCTTCAGCGATCATTTCACTGATATGTCCTTTCATCTGAGTCGTGTCCGGTGTATCACCCTTAGCCAGTTTGTACACGATAGGTCATCCAGCAATTAAGAGGTGTTTAACTCCCTGGCTGAAAGTGTTGTCTGAAATTATGGCGTAGCAAGTTATTTAAACTTGGAGTGCTTGTCATGACATCGAAAACTGTGAGTGTGAGTAAGCTTTAACCATGAATTAGAGCAATGAGTGTGTAACGGCGAGGAAGAATTAATCCAATAAAATTAGAGAATAAGGGTGTTTTGTAAGCTCAGAGATAGATCTTGCTCTCCAATATATATGTAGTCACTAATCGACGATGAACGGCAATCTTGATATATAATCTGGACAATTTAAGATACATATCCATGCTATTTGATGGCGTTGATTGTCTATCTTTACTCTTGCTATCCACTTCGTGATATCAGCGCAATCAATCGCTGCCATTAGATTGATCTTCCAAAGGAACCACCATGGCCGTTAATCAGGCAAAAATCTTCGATCACCTCGAACAACTCGTAACCTCTGCGGACTCTAGCGAGTTCATTTATGAGTTTCTCACTGCATTCCAACTTCCTAAGGCGACGATCACTCAGATACGTCAGGGTGGAACACGTAACATCGCAAAATCGCCGGGCCATGTTGGTTTGAAGAACAAGATCTACTTTTTCCCAACAGAAAAAGGGGAAGACATAGACGCAGCACTGGATGAGAACATTTCTGATCCTTTCATGGCAAAGAACAAGATTCGCTTTATCTTCACGACTGACTTTGAACGATTCTTAGCTTGGGATACTGCAACCAATGAGCGTTTGGATATTGACTTTGAAGTACTGCACCTCAACTACAGTTTCTTCTTACCTTTGGTGGGCTTAGAAAAGGCCATTTTGAATAGTGAAAAGCCTGCTGATGTAAAAGCTGCGGTAAAAATGGGTAAGCTGTTTGACCTTATCCGTATTCATAATGACCTCAGCAAACCTGAAGATATTCACGCGTTAAACGTATTCCTTACACGTCTGTTGTTCTGTCTATTTGCCGAAGATACCGGGATTTTCAAGCAGAAAGGACAATTTACTTCAGCGATTAAAAGCTGCACCCACAAAGATGGTAGCGACTTAGATCAATTCCTTTCAGACCTGTTCTTGGTGATGAACAGCCCAGAAGGTAGTGAGTTCCGTCAACGTAAAGCGAAGCATTTCACTGATTTTCCATATGTAAACGGTGGCTTGTTTGAAAGCGATGAGCCAATCCCAGAGCTAGGTAAAAAAGGGCGTCGCATTCTTATTGAGTGTGGCCTTGAAGATTGGAGCGCGATTAACCCTGATATCTTCGGGAGCATGTTCCAAGCTGTCATTGATGTCGATCAGCGCGCACGTTTGGGCCAGCACTATACGTCCTACAGCAATATCATGAAGGTTATTCAACCACTGTTTCTTGACCCTCTTCGAGCTGAGTTGGAAAAACAACGCAAAAGCGCAAATGGACTCAAAAAGCTCCTTGTTCGAATGGGGAAAATCAAGGTTTTCGATCCTGCCTGTGGCTCCGGCAATTTCCTTATCATCGCTTACAAAGAACTTCGACTGATTGAGATTGAAGTCATCCAAGCATTGATGGCCATCGATCCTGGTTTCTTCATCAGCAATATTCACTTGGATCAGTTCTACGGGATAGAGATTGATGATTTTGCCTGTGAAATAGCAAGGCTTTCTCTATGGCTGGCAGAGCATCAAATCAATAAGCAATGGGAAGAGCATATTGGTCCAGCTGAGCCTGCTTTGCCTTTAAGAGCCACAGGTAAAATTGTCAGTGATAATAGTTTGGCATTGGATTGGTCGGATGTATGTCCAAAGACCAAAGATGATGAAGTTTATGTAATCGGCAACCCACCTTTTTTAGGTACATTGGGGCGTTCGGACCAACAGAAAAGCGATATGCAGCATGTATTTACGGGCTTCAAGGCAGTGGGCTATCTAGACTTCGTTGCATGTTGGTTTTGGAAAGGTGCAAACTTTATTAAAAACTCAAAGGCTAAACTGGCTTTCGTTGCTACCAACTCAATTTGTCAAGGTGAACAAGTTGCAACATTATGGCCTCCGATATTTCAATTGGGTATAAAAATACACTTTGCTTATCCAACATTTGCTTGGTCGAATAACGCAAAAGACAAAGCTGCTGTCCATGTAATTATCGTTGGCCTCTCTGCCTGCAATGACCAACCGAAACTCTATCAACTTGTCAATGGGGCTTGGCATTGTCAATCTGTTGAAAACATTAGCCCATACTTGGTTGAGGGTAGCAATAGTTGTGTTTTGACAAGGACTAAGCCAATGGTGGAAGGGATTCCTCCGCTGCTATTCGGTAACAAGCCTACTGATGGTGGCAACCTATTGTTGTCGACTGCAGAAAAAGATGAATTGGTCAAAAAGGAACCCGATGCAGAAAAGTGGATAAGAAAAACACTTGGTGCTGTTGAGTTTCTCCATTCTAAAGAACGATGGTGTCTTTGGTTGGTTGATGCAACGGAGGATGATCTCGACTCCTTGCCAGAGGTAAAAAAAAGAACTGATGCTATTAGAGAGCTCAGACTAAAAGCAGGTCATCCCGCAGCATTAAAAATGGCGAAACGGCCACATATATTCATGCAGGTCAGCCAACCGAAGGAGGGGAGCTATATATTATTGCCTCGCGTGTCTTCTGAACGGCGACAATATGTCCCTCTTGGGTTCTTTCCCGCCGACGTTATTTCAACTGACCTGAACTATATACTCCCAAATGGCTCACCCTATGAATTCGGTATATTAAGTTCCGCAATCCATAACGATTGGATGCGGTTAGTTGCAGGTAGGCTAAAGAGCGATTATCGATATTCTGCTTCAGTTGTGTATAACACTTTCCCCTGGCCAAAAGTATCTGAAAACCAGAGAGAAAGTGTAATCAACTTAGCTGAGGAGATACTCTATGTGCGAGAGGATTTTCCTGGAAAGACACTAGCTGAGTTATATAACCCAGAATCTATGCCCGCTGAGTTATTAACCGCGCATAAAGCACTTGATGCTGCCGTAGATAAACTCTATCGAGAAAAGCCATTTAAAGACACAGCGGAACGACTAAGTTGCCTCTTGGCTCGTTATGAAGAAATGGTCGCTAAACAACAAGAAAAATAAGTACCAATTAGTTGGCAAAAGGATTGAGAAATGAACAACAACATCTTACAGGTGAGTTACGCTCAGACGGGGCAAAGTGCCAGTCACAACGACATGGGCATGCGAGAGATGCAGGCGAGGGCATTTGCAGAGCGCAATAGCCAATATTTATTGATTAAAGCACCGCCAGCATCGGGGAAATCTCGCGCGTTAATGTTTTTGGGGCTGGATAAGCTTATTCACCAGAGGCTAAGAAAAGTCATCGTTGCCGTGCCCGAAATGTCCATCGGCAGCTCTTTTAAAGATACTGACCTGACCAAGTTTGGCTTTTTCGCAGATTGGAAGATTAAGCCAGAGTACAACCTCTGTACCAGCGGCAGCGAAGCAGGTAAAGCAAACGTTTTTAAGCGCTTTATGGAAAGCGATGATCAAACATTGGTTTGTACCCATTCAACGCTACGTAGTGTGTTCGACAAACTAACACCAAGCGATTTTGATAATTGTCTGGTCGCCATCGATGAATTTCATCACGTTTCTGCAGATGAAAACAGTCGCTTGGGTAGTTTGATTGATGTGCTGATGAATCACTCTTCTGCACATATTCTGGCGATGACAGGGTCGTACTTTCGCGGTGATACCGTTCCAATTCTACTGCCAGAAGACGAAGAAAAATTTACCAAAGTTACATACACATACTATGAGCAGTTGAACGGCTATAAGTACCTAAAAACGCTCGGTATTGGATATCATTTTTATCAAAACAGATACATTGATGCGCTGCCTTCTGTTCTTGACCCATCAAAGAAGACCATCATTCACATTCCCAATGTGAATTCAGGTGAGTCGACAAAAGATAAATACACAGAAGTCGATGCCATTCTTGAAGTGTTGGGCGACGAAGTCGTTCAAGACCCAGATACGGGTATTTATAGCGTTGTATGCAGGAAATCAGGAAAAACACTCCGCATTGCCAACTTGGTTGATGATAACGCTTATATGCGTCCGAAAGTTCAAGCCTATCTCCGCGACATTGAGACAGCGGATCAGATGGACATCATCATCGCGTTGGGCATGGCAAAAGAAGGTTTTGACTGGCCTTTCTGTGAACATGTTCTGACGATTGGCTATCGCAGCTCTATGACCGAAATCGTGCAGATCATCGGACGCGCGACCCGAGATTGTGAAGGTAAAACGCACGCACAATTTACAAACCTTATCGCACAGCCAGACGCACAGGACGATGATGTTAAGGTGTCGGTGAACAATATGCTCAAAGCGATCACGACGTCGTTGCTGATGGAGCAAATCCTCGCACCGAGCATTCAGTTTAAACCGCGCTCGCAATGGACGGGTGGAGCCCTACCAAAGAACACTGTAATTATCGATGACTCATCGTCAACAGTCTCTCAGAAGGTCATTGATATTTTGAATGGTGACAAAGGAGAAATCCTGTCAGCGTTGATGGCAAAAAACGCTGTGGTGAAAGGTGTCATTACCGAAGCCATGCCTCCTGAAGTTATCAACGAAATTGAATTACCTTCTGTTATCCAAACGCTTTATCCTGATTTGGAAGAGCATGAGGTAGAGCAAATCAAATCTGGTTTATTGCAGAGCATGTACATCAGTCAGCACGGTGGTTTGGTTGATGAAAAAGATTTACCTGAAGATGCTGTTATCGATGATAACGGGTTGTCTGGTCATAATGGGAATGGTAAACCAAGCAATGATGAGTCTGGAGCTAGCCGTCAGTTCATCAAGATGGGCGATAAGTTCATCAATATTGAAAACCTGAACATTGACTTAATTGATTCAGTAAATCCCTTCCATGGTGCCTATGAGATTCTCTCGAAAACAGTGAATGCGGCAATGCTGAAGACCATTCAAGAAACGGTAAGATCTTCACAGGCAAAAGTGAGTGAGGAAGAAGCTGTCATGCTGTGGCCGAGAATCAAAGCCTTTACTCAGGAGAACCAGCGCCATCCGTCACTAAATTCTTCTGATCCTATAGAACAACGCTACGCTGAAGTTCTTTCCTATATCCGCAAGATGAGACAACAACGAATGGCTCAGCAAGAGGGTGATGCGTGATCCGCTTACGTTCATCGAAGAACATTCCAAAGCTAGCTCTGGATGATATTTTTTCGGAAGAAGATGATTTGGGGCTGCTTGATGTAGCACCACTAAAAGTAAAGGCTCCCGCAGGCAACCTTTCTGCCAGCCAATACGAAGACATAACGGTTTTCTATGAAAAGCATGGACGTGCGCCAGAAGATGACGCGGACTCATTTGATGAGAAGAAGCTAGCTCGACGCCTAAAGGCCTTTAAATCTAATCCTGAGCAATGTGAGGCATTGAAAGACTTTGATCCTTACGGATTGCTTTTAGATGGTTTGCCGACTCACTTTTCTCAGTCTTTAGATACTGCTACTCAAGTCGCATTTGAACCAACGCCTTCTTTTGAGTTGGATAAATCCGAATTGGTAACGTCATTAGATGACATTTTTGATGATGACGATGGCCTTTTGGAGTTTGATGCCCCAGACATCTTTACTATGCGCCATGTACCAACAGAGAAAAAATCTCAGCCAGATGAAATTGCTAAACGTCAGCCGTGCGCAGACTTCCCTCGTTATGTTTCTGTTTTTGAGGCTGCTCAGAAGGAGCTAAAGGCAGGTTCGGCAACATTAGAACGCTTTCGACATGAACTACAGATACATATTGGTGACTTTTTCATTCTTGGTGGCGTAATGGGCTATGTTCATTCTGCTGGCGAAAGGCTAGAAGGCTACAGTAGCTATAATGCTAGGCTTCACCTTGTCTTTGAGAATGGTACCGAATCTCATATGTTGTTTCAGTCTTTAACGCATGGGCTAGTACGAGATGAGCAAGGCCAGAAAGTCGTTCGTGCCGGACCACTTCTTGAGCCTAGCGATAACCCAATTCCAACGGGAACGGTTTATGTTCTCGCGAGTAAGAGCACTGACAGTGCGCTGGCTCCATACAAGACTAACCTTTACAAAGTTGGTTTTACTGACGGTGCAGTTGAAGATCGCATTAAATATGCTGAGAAAGATAGAACATTTCTTGAGGCTCCAGTTCGCGTTGTTATGACCACTGAGTGCTACAACATAGACGCGCATAAGTTAGAGACACTGGTTCATGGTTTCTTAGGATCCCAAAGACTGAACATCACCCTTAGAGGGCATGATGGCCAGAACTACAGCCCCCGAGAGTGGTTTCATGCTCCGCTAGCGACAGTAATCGAGGTGATTAAGCACATTTTGGACGGTGATATTTCAAAGTATCGAATGGATAATACTACTGGGCGGATAGTGGCTAAGTAACTAATATAGACTTCTATTGCATTTTAGAGTGCAACACGAGATTGCACTCTTTGTTGTTGGCCTAAAAGGTTCCTGTCACAGTGTCACACTGTCACACTGTCACACTGTCACGCTGTCACACCGTTCTAGTTCAGCAGAGTGAATAATATACACGCGCTGCTGCCCAATATCGGGAAGCCTTCTGCGGGGTCTTTCTTTACCGATACCGTGCTTAATGAGTCCTTGCCTCTTCAACACTTGTTCTGCAAAATCGATGCTGATGCCGCTCATTACTTCCTTAAAACCCTCTGAGGTGAAGATAAACGCCTCGTCTTGGTAGAAGCCTAGGCGGTTTGATAGTGGGCTTCTGATCTGATTTTGCCCGCAGATATGCTCAAACAAGTGCGCGCGTTGCACGATTGCTGTTCGTATTCTGCTTATTACCTCAGCTTCTTCGTGCGAGTGGATACTTCCTCTGTGCTGAATCCAATCATTGAAACAGTGGCCCGCAGCCCGTATTGACTCACCCTTGAGCCATCCTGTTACACCAGAAAATGATGCAATCTCTCCTCCTACTGCTACCAAAGCAAATCTCATTGCAGCACGCTTCACTTGGCTGTCAGCATTTTCAGGACAAAACGACGTCATGAATTCGCTAGTTAAATCATTTATCATCGTTTGCACTAGCGCTTTGTTGTCGACTATGAATTCGATGAGCGGCAAGAACGCCGAACCATAGAAGTCGGATGTGATGTGTTGAATTTGGTTTGCAAAATCAAGTGATGTCTTGCAGCCATGTAAATTCTCAAACAAGCCGTGACCTTTTTTTGCGTCAGCAGGGATAGATATCATCCTCACCTCGTGCCCAGCTTTTACGCGCCCCCCTGAATCACGTAAATGATCTGCAAACTCTATTTCCCCAGTGCTCATAAACAGTAAACGCCAAGAAAATGGTTTGTTTGCAATCCCTAATTTATTGGACCGAGCTTTACCTAAGCCATTGGCCAGCATGTAGGCAACTTCCCCTAATCGCCGCCCGTCGAATTGACCTAACTCATCCAGTAATAGCAAGCTGTCATTGTGTTTAGCAGCGACACCTTCAAGGCCGTTGTCGGTAGCGCGCCAAGTCAAAATAGTGCTGTCGGGATTGGATATCACACTTGCAGCAACCCGCATAGTTAGTGTTTTTCCAATTGAAGAGCCACCAAAAAAATGAAACCCTCCCCCCTGAACGTTCGCCGCTCGCAAAAGCGGTGCCGCAAATGCCATAGATGTGGCAAATAACAGCCTAGAGTTCCCTACGCACAGTGCAGCCACGTTTTCTTGCCACTGTTGAAGAGTGCCTTTTGCGGAGCTTGTCTCTAGGTTGTAGCTACTTGCTATAAAATAGCTCTCAATCTGGCAAGCTGAAATAGTTGTATTTGGTAGCACATAGGTCTCATCGTTTGCCCAACCTTGTTTTTCAACAACCACACCTCGTTTGAGTACGTCACTTGTAGCGATATATTGAAGTAAAAGGCCTTTGTGTATTGGGTTCAATTTCAAACCACCGTCAGCCAATACTTCCAGTGCTGACTGTGGAGCAGCAGAAAGTGTTGAGTCGCTGATGATGGTTTTTTTGGGTAACCCATCTGGGTCATGCCAAGCGAGTAGCGTCCCCCATTTACTGCTTTTCTTGTCCCTAGTCTTCGCTTCAATATAGATTGGATCGCTAATCTTCTTAGGGGGCGCTGGATCGCCTGAGCGGTTCAGCCCAAGATAGTAAAGCCCAGCTTTCATTCGCCTACCTTCGTATTGGAATGCAGTATCGAAAACTTGAAAACAAGGAAGTGATTTGGGGGTAAAGTCACGTAAGGTTTGCTCGCTGTCTGCTGCCTTAGGTTTTACGTTACTGCTATCTTCTGCGTGACATGTGACAGGTGTGACACCGTTTTTTTCAGCCGCTGAATTCATGTTGAGTCCCTTCAATGCATGTATATAAGATTTTTTTAACGAACGAAACGCCTTTGATATTCGCGAGATCGTTGAAGTCTGATACGCCTGGAATAGAGGGCGGATAAACTATTTCTGATTTGGTTCGTGTCGCAGCTCGTTCTGCTGATAGCAACCCAGGATTGCTGGCTGTGGTGTGATCGTTGTCAGCACAAATTATGATGTTCGCTTTAGGATGAAGTCGTTTTATTTCATCGGACACTTCGACTAGATTATTTGCATTAAATGCCACGACACAGGGCAACGTAGTTAGTTCGTGTAAGGTGGCAGAGGTAGCATATCCCTCACAAATCAGAATGGTTTGATTTTGGCCATCACCGTCAGCAGCTCCCAGCATATAGAAACTCCCTTTGACACGCCCACCGGCAAGAAAGCGCTTGTTTCCTTCAGATGCAATGATCTGCAAGCTAGTCAGCTTATAACGACGGTCATAAAGTGGGATAAGCAACTTTCCGTTCCATTGCTTCAATCCAAATGACTTTACTCGCTTAGCTGAAAGGTAGGGATGCGAGCTATTTGCCTGGCCAGCAAAGTTCCACATGTTCTCTGCTTTTCTCGCTGCTTCACTTTGGCTAATTGATTTATCTTTCGATGCTTGATTGATCATTTTGCGTGAAGCCGAGGCGAGTTCATGAGCTGCCTTCATAGCATTGTCGTTGAAGTAGCAGTAATACTGATTGTCACGCCAGTTGCCGAAACATACACGACAGCCGCTAGCGTCAATTACGCACCAACCATTCTTTGTGCCTTGTTTGTCATTTTCACAATGGAAACGTATAAAGCGTGAAGGCTGGGCTTGAGCGAGAATATTGTGATTTGTTGGCTCGATACCTTTGCTTTTCATATATGAAAGCAGGGTTGGTATATCCATTTGAAACCTCGACATACAGTCTGATAATTAGCCGCCCTTAATGGGCGGCATAACGGGACCCTAGAATGCAAAGTTGCCATTGCTGGGCAGGTGTCGGTATATCAGCTTCTCGTACTCATCAGTATCTATTGGTGGAAGCTCTAGTTGCTCTCGCAGGTTGCGAACATGCCGAACTAATATTCGTGCTGCTTCACGGTCCTTGAGTCGATAGCTAGTGGCATGAGTATTCAGGTACGGGTTGTACTGCCTGGTCTTGACCACTCGAACATCGTGCTTTTTTGCTAATCGGCTAGCGTAGTTAGATGCGCTTGAAAGGTGAAAGGCTACGACTGCATCTGTGTTAAAGATCCCATCGGGGTATCTCAGCAGCATTTCGGCAAACAAGAGCTCTTTAGTCGGCGAACTGCTGCGAAAGATACCTAAGCGAATGTTCAATGACTTCACTTTTGCTTTCATGTTTATGTGACGGGACCAATTACTCATCGTCCACCTCCCTAGATAGGACGGTTAGCAATTGCTCGATATCTGACCGACGCCAAACAGCGATTCGAGGACCGATTTTTATGCTCTGAGGGTATAGCCCGTCCTGAATACCTCGATACCAGGACGTTCGGCTGATAGGGATCAATTCGAGCACTTGCTCGATTCGTAGTAGAGGCGGAAGCGATTTGTTGCTGGTGGTCGGTGTAGCCATCTTGTTGTCTCCGGTTGTTGCAGTAGATGGCTATGTATTTAATAGGACGCTTGATGATGCTTGTCGTAATTACGATGAGAACAATCGTAATTACGATTATTCGTAGTGACCTGTGTCCTTGAGAACTTTCGCTAGAGTTTGAGCACCGATATAGAATTCGTCATCACAAATAAGGCTAATGATGGCATCAGCATCCTTGTAGTGCTTTCCACTGCTGGGACCTGTTGCTTGAAGTGCGAGGCGAAAAATAACCTCTGCCATCCAATTAACAGAGCGGGAGTGATTTTCTTTTAGTTGAGGGTGGGTGTCGGGAGCGAAAGACTCAATCCAATCAAATGCACTCTCTTTTTCAACGAGTAGTATTCCGTTTTTATAGTATTCATGCATCCTCCCAGTAAATGCTGTTTTTCCGTTAGTTAGCATAGTATTGATCTCGCCTTCCTCGCATCTTGCGATGAGTGCATGACTCTTAGCTAAGCGGCATTGTTCTTGTCCATCCTCTAGTCGACACCATTCTTCTACCAGATCTCTTGCAAGGATATAGTTCGCTTGAGCCCAATACTTTTGGCATCTGTTTTCTGTCTCGTTACCGAACATATATATTCATTCCTTTTCTGTTCATGACGGTACATTTGTAACGAAATAAGGACGTGTATGTAGATGTTTGGGTGTCACGATGCGAGACGAAGTGGTCAATGGATATATAGTCCTACCACAAGTACTGTTTTGTTAAAATTTATAGACAGCGGTGGGGATATTGAGAAGACAACGCATTGATCTGGTATTGGGTGGGGTCACATCAGCTCGTTAATGTGACAGCTGAAAAAGCTTGTCCCAGCTGTCACATGTCACAGCACTTATGGTAAGCGGAGGATTGGAGACTTTTGCAAAGACCACTTTCCTTGAGAGCACATTGTTATGTGATCGCTCCACATTTGCATAATTGCTTTGCGGTGTGAAAGGAACGTAGAGCGATTGTATGCACGTCTTACCTGATTCTTATCGATGTGTGCTAGACATGCTTCGATAACCTCTGGATCTGCACCCATCTCGTTTAATGTAGTGCTGGCTATCGATCTGAGACCGTGAGCAACAAGCTGATTTTCATAACCCATTCGTTTAATTGCCTGGTTGGGTGTTTGCCTGCACATTGGCTGATGGAGATTTCGGATTGAAGGGAACACAAATAGAGAGCCACAACTAATGGAACGCATGAAATCTAACATTTCAATGACTTGGAGTGACAATGGGATCACATGGTCTCTGCCGCTCTTCATTCGCTCTGATGGGATTACCCATACGAGGTCTTCAAAATTGAACTCTTCCCATTTAGCACCAGACGCCTCGTTAGGACGAACCATCGTGTGAAGCTGAAATTCAATTAGGCAGCGTGTCTCTGGCCGAACTTGTGCTCTTGATAATCGCTGGAGAAATGTTGGAAGTTCACTGGGTGGTATTGTCAATTGGTTAGTCGGTTTGGGCGCTTTGAAAGCTGCTTTGATGTTGGCAACTGGATTCATGCTTATCAGCCCAGTATTGACCGCAAATGTCATGATTTCGTTTAGTCGTTGAATGACGCGTCGCAGTGTTTCTAGGTTGCCTTTGGCTTCTAGTGGCCTTAATACATCGATCAGCAGTCGAGGCGTAACTTGGTTGATTGGAACGTGACCAACTTGGGGAAATAAATGTAGGACCAAAGAGCTTCGAATATCATTCATATAGTCTGCTGAAACTGTGCTGGCTTTAACCAACATCCAATCTTTAGAAATCGCTTCCAGCGAGTTTTTCTGTGACTCTCTTTCTTTATTTGCTTTCTCAATTTCAAATTCGATAGGGTCGATTTTTTGGGCTAGTAACCCAAGAGACTCATCGCGTCGACTCCGAGCTTGTGCCAGCGATAAGGCAGGATAGCGGCCTAGGGTCTGCTTCTTCCGGTTGTTAGTGATTGGATGCTGATAGCGCAGCTGCCAGGACTTGGTACCTGATTTTCTGATCAGTAGATAAAGACCAAAACCGTCGCAGAGGGCGTAATCTTCGGTTTTCGCTTTTGCATGTTTGATTTGTGTATCTGTGAGTGGTTTGACGACAGTAGTCATAAGCTGGACTCCGTATTGGCTGCATGGACCACAGTAGTGGTGTTTTTCGCAGTATGGTCCTTGCCATGGTCCCTGTCGTCCCGGATTTTATGACATGCCATGAGATCGCCTGAAACTAAAAAAGCCCGACAAATCATTGATTCATCGGGCTTTTTGTACGTCGTGAGACGTCTTCGTATACGAATTTGGTGGAGCTGGCGGGAGTTGAACCCGCGTCCAAAATCAGTCTAACTAATGGCGCTACATGCTTAGTCTATCTTTATTCTCGGCACCACACTGCGAATAGACACGCTATGTAATGACATACCTAATTTAGTTTTAACGCTTTGGCTATTAGGTGTAAGCCTCCACGCGATTCTGTTTGGGTTTGACTGCCCTTGACCCACGTCCTACAGACAGAGGCTATGGAGGGCAGGCTCTAGCAGGTTATTAAGCTGCTAGTGCGTAGTTTTCGTCGTTTGCGACTATAGTTTTGCGGCTTTTAACGAGGCAAACCGCCCCTCGGCATGCTCCACGAGCCTTCTTGATCCTGTCGAATCCTGAATCAGCCCCGGATTTTTTCTGACGCAGATTTTAGCATAAAGCCCTGCTGCGTCAATGATTATCTGGTTGAATGCTTCATGATACGCGCTTTATCGCGTTCCCAATCGCGATCTTTTGAAGAATCACGTTTGTCATGAAGTTTTTTACCTTTCGCCAGACCTACCTTAAGTTTAGCCCATGACTGTTTCCAGTACATAGATAAAGCAACAAGGGTGTAACCTTCACGGTTTACCTTGCCCATCAGTGTGTCTAGTTCACGACGTTTCAGCAATAATTTGCGGATACGCGTAGGGTCTGCCACTACATGCGTAGAAGCAACGTTAAGAGGAGTAATAGTGGCACCCGACATGTAAGCTTCGCCATCTTTGAAAAACACGTAGCTTTCCGCGATGTTGACCTTACCGGCTCGTAGGGCTTTCACTTCCCAACCTTGTAGCTCAAGCCCGACTTCAATGTCATCTTGAATGAAGTAGTCGTGGCGAGCTTGGCGGTTCTGCGCAATTGTATTGGCGCCCGCTTTATTCTTTGAATTTTTCTTTACCATAATGGCGGCATTATACGTAGTGGTAGTGACGGGCGATATAGTTTTTATGGGATTTTTGGATTCTCGCCAGTTTCGTTCACATAAAGGCGGGGTTGGATGGCTAAAACACAGCCTATCTTCTGCATTTTTAAGACGTTTGGGGATAAATACGCTCCGATGATATGATGTGACATCAGGCAATGAGGAGATGGTATGCCGCGAATTACACGTTCTGCACTTGTGCCGTTCAGTGCTGAACAAATGTTTAAGCTTGTTAATGATGTAGAAGCTTACCCTGCGTTTGTGCCGGGTTGCTCTGGATCTCGCGTGTTAGAAGCGACGGGCAGTGCGATGACAGCATCGGTGGATGTGGCTAAAGCGGGTATCCGTAAAACCTTCACGACTCGCAATGAGTTGGTGGAAGGGCAAGCGATTAAGATGGAGCTGGTCGATGGCCCGTTCCGTAAATTAGTCGGCGGGTGGCATTTTACGTCGCTGGATGCAGATGCCTGCAAAATCGAGCTGAATCTGGATTTTGAATTTACCAATGGTTTGGTGGAAATGGCGTTTGGCCGGGTGTTTAACGAGTTAGCGGTCAACATGGTGACGGCGTTTACGCAAAGGGCGAGAGTCGTGTATGAGTGATGATAAGCTGCTGCATATTGAAGTGATTTACGCGTTGCCCGACGTGCAGCGTGTGTTTAAGTCGATTGTGACACCTGATATGCATGTGGAAGACATTATTCGTCATTCTGGCATTTTGGATGCATACCCTGAGATTGATCTGAAACAGAACAAAGTGGGTGTGTTTAGCCGCTTGGTGAAACTGGATGCGCTGGTTCACGATGGCGATCGCATTGAAATTTATCGCCCTTTGATGGCTGATCCCAAAGAGATCCGTCGCCGCCGCGCTGAACGCATGATTGCGGAAGGAAAATCTGATCCTGTCACGGGCGGTAAGGTGAATCCGCAACGTAAAGTGGATTAGCGCACGGTGTAGTGCGGAGCCAAGTAAGATGATTTTAAAAAAAGCGGTAAAGCTGATTCACCGCTTTTTTTTGTTATATATAAAAGCACGTACAGTAAAAACTACATGTAAGCATGTTCAGTAAGAATCAGAGATCTTCAGTTATATCCGGCACAAAGCTTTGGCTCTCTAATGGCACACGCACGTAGCCTTCTTTGCTGATCTCAGGCAGTGCGATTTTGTCGTATTGAATGTCTTGATAAGGGATGCTCGAGAGAAGGTGAGAAATGCAGTTCAAGCGTGCGCGTTTTTTGTTGTCGGCGTCGACGACCCACCACGGTGACTCTTTGGTGTCTGTGTAGGAGAACATGCGATCTTTGGCTTCGCTATAAGCTACCCAGCGGCTGCGAGACTCTAAATCCATTGGGCTGAACTTCCAGCGTTTTATCGGTGTATCTATGCGTTCTTGAAAGCGTTTTTCTTGTTCTTCATCAGACACTGAAAACCAGTATTTCAGCAAAATAATGCCAGAGCGTTGCAGCATGCGCTCGAACTCAGGACAGGTTCGGAAGAATTCTTCGTACTCGTCGTCGCTGCAAAATCCCATCACTTTTTCCACGCCTGCGCGGTTATACCAACTGCGGTCAAACAACACGATTTCCCCCGCGCCAGGAAGGTGAGAAACGTAACGTTGGAAATACCATTGAGAGCGTTCACGTTCGTTGGGCTTATCCAGAGCGACAATTCGACAAACGCGAGGGTTGAGTTTCTCTGTAATGCGTTTGATCACGCCACCTTTTCCTGCGGCATCACGCCCTTCAAACACCACCACGACTTTTAGCCCTTGGTGTTTTACCCACTCTTGAAGTTTGACGAGTTCAGTTTGAAGATCGGCCAGCGTATTTTCGTAGGCTTCTTTGGTGAGTTTGCGTTTTTTCGGGGTGATTTCGGATTTGTCTGCGTTTGCCATGCTGCTGTCGCTCCTGCTTATTCGGGTGCCTTATAGCGATAGGTGACGTGCTACTTGGTCTTGTTCACCCTAAGAAGGATGGGGGAGCATTGCAATCCCCCGTCAGGAAAAGTGCGAGCTTGGCTTATTGCAGCGCCGCAACCATGTGTAAGATGGTGTCTGGGTTGGTCACGGTTATTGCGAAGTCGCTTTCGCCGCTGCCCATGGTTGCTTTCTCATTGCGATAGCTCATCAAGGATGGGCGCGTGGTTTTACCGGAAAGGTGAATTTCTGTCGCGCCTGTTTCGACAATAATGCGTTTTGCATTCTCTGGAGAAACCCCTGCGCCCGGCATGATGCTGAGTCGGCCTTGGGTCAGCTTTACCATGTCTTTTAGCGTGTTAATACCTTCGTCGGCACGCTTGGCAAGTCCAGAGGTCAGCACGCGTTCTACGCCATTAGTCATCAAGAACTCCAGCGCCTCAAACGGGGCCGAGCAATGGTCAATGGCACGATGGAAGGTGATACCCATTCCAGAAGCGGCGTTGATCATCGCTTTAACCGCTACCTCATCGATTTTTCCGTCAGCACCAAGTGCGCCAATCACCACACCGTTTAATCCCGCCAATTTAGCGGTATGAATATCCTCCAGCATGATGTCAACATCGTCGCTGGAATACAGAAAATCCCCTTCGCGTGGGCGAATAATGCCATATACAGGAACCGTTGCAATGCGAGCGGCATGCTTCATGTAACCCGCGCTGGCAGTTAAGCCACCTGTGGCTAAAGAGCTACAAAGTTCAATACGTCCAGCGCCAGCGCGTTGGGCGATAGGAAGAGACTCAAGGCTATCGATACAGACTTCGATCAATACAGACATTACGTGTTCCTTACTAAAAGACGACGAACATCATCAGGGAGTTGAAACAGAAAGAGAAGCGGGGAGGGTGTAAAATTTTGGTAAAAAAAAGGGCCCGGTGGTCCGGGCCTCATTTTATTTTTCGCTGACTTTGGCTTTACGCTTTCGCGCTAGGGGGAAACTGCGGTGAAGCAGTTAGCCAAATTACAGGTCTTCAGTGTGCTCAGACAGGTAAGCTGCAACACCTTTAGGTGATGCGTCCATGCCTGCTTTGCCTTCTTCCCACTGTGCTGGGCAAACTTCACCGTTTTTCTGGTGGAAGTTCAATGCGTCAACCATGCGTAGCATCTCGTCGATGTTACGGCCTAGTGGCAGGTCGTTAACCACTTGGTGACGTACCAAACCGTCTTCGTCGATCAGGAAAGAACCACGGAAAGCAACACCCGCTTCTGGGTGCTCAACGTCGTATGCTTTACAGATTTCGTGCTTAACGTCAGCAACCAATGGGTATTTAACTTGACCGATACCGCCGTCATCAACAGCAGTGTTACGCCATGCGTTGTGAGAGAACTGAGAATCGATAGAAACGCCGATAACCTCAACGCCTTTCGCTTGGAAGTCTGCGTGACGCTTGTCAAAAGCAATCAGCTCAGAAGGACATACGAAAGTGAAATCCAGTGGGTAGAAGAACAGAACCGTTTTCTTACCTTTGGTGAATTCTTTCATGTTGAAGTTATCTACGATTTCACCATTGCCCAGTACTGCTGCTGCAGTAAAATCTGGGGCTTGACGGCCTACTAGTACCATTTCTCAGCTCCTAAAATGTGTCGTTGTCAGGCGTGAACGCCTTAATTCATCTATGAACAGGACAAACTATAGTGGAACTGTTAGATTGAAAAAAGTGAATTTAATAGATTATTGCAATCGGAAAAATCGATGACAAAATTCCCTTCTCTCAAACAGCTCCATTATCTTGTGACACTGCATGAAACTCGCCATTTCGGTGAGGCGGCCAAACAGTGTTTCGTTAGTCAGTCTACACTAAGTTCCGGCATTCAGAACTTAGAAGATCTCATTGGCACTCAACTTATTGAGCGCGATAACAAAACGCTGGTTTTCTCTGCTATCGGTGAAGATGTGGTGGTGCGAAGTCGGGAAATTTTGGCGCGTAGCCAAGATCTGATGGAGCTGACAAAAGTGAGTGAGTTGCCCATGCAGGGAAAACTGCGTGTGGGCTGCATTCCGACCATTGCGCCGTTTTTGTTGTGTGATTTAGTGCGTGCGGTGAATCAGCATTTTCCTGAGTTGGATTTACTGTTGCGCGAAGATACCACCGTTAACCTTCTTGCTGCGTTGAAAAGCGGTGAGATGGATGTGTTGATTTTGGCTTTGCCTGTTGAGATTGGTGGCATGGAAAGCCGTGTTGTCGGGGCGGACGCATTCAAAATGGTGCTCAGTCAATCACAGGCAGAAAAAGTGAATGTACCAATACGGTATGCCGATCTTCCTGATGAATCCGTATTTTTGCTCGAACGCGAGCATTGTTTAACCGATCATGCGGTATCTGCTTGTCAGTTAACGACCACAGAAAAAATCAATCCGTTCTCGGCCACCAGTTTGCATACATTAGTGCAAATGGTTGCCAATGGCCTTGGCTCTACCTTTATTCCTCAAATGGCGATTAATCATGGTTTGTTAGATAACCTAGATTTGGTTGTCGTCGAACCGCCAGGTCGTAAGGCATATCGTGATATTGGCTTGGTTTGGCGTCCTACATCCAGCCGTAAGCCGACCTTTGAAGCTTTGGCGGATTTGGTCAAAACACTGCTCTAGCCTTGCTCACTATATTGCACGGTTTCCTGTTTTGTTGGTTTACGTCAGAGGTCAATGATTACGTTGGTTATGTGCCTAGATGCACAAAACGATGAAGTTACCTCTGACTTTTCAAGAATCTTTACCTCTCGTTGCTTTTTCTTATAACTTTGGTTTATTCCTCTAATTTCTTCAATTTAACCAGACTATAACTCCGAAAACGGTTTGGTAATCCTGATGCATTTCTGAAATTAAATTCTGTCTATATTGCGACATATTTTTTGACAATTATTAACCACTTAGCGAGAACTTTTGTTGGGTGTTGATATCTTTCACTATTGTTAACTTTTTGTTATAGAAAGAATTTCTGCAAAATCACAGTTCTACTGCTACGTTTAAAACAGGTCTGTTTTGAGTTCAACCTAGAAACCCATTATGTAATTTAATTTCGTAAGTGGTTACAAAAATGGCACCAAAGGATGAAAAGATCACAAACGGAAGAACAATCTGAGATTTGTTTTAATTCAGTGTTTTGAGTTAAAACTCTATTTTATTATAAGCTAATGATTTTAAAGTATATTGATCATTTAATACTTAAGTCTAACGCGACGTGGCGTGTTGACGTGTTACGCTAAATACGCCAGTTTAGTGTTGTGTTTCGGCGACATGAAAGAAATCGAAGCGGTACGACAACAATTGATATTGTTGTGATTTAGTTACAAATGGAATTGGAGGGCAGTTTATGGACACACATGCACAACAGGTTTCACAGGAACTCTCATGCGTTCCGCCGATCACTCAGAAAGAATCTGATGTTTTAACTGATGATGCGCTTTCATTCCTTCACACCTTAGCGGTGCGCTTTGCTGACCGTATTCCAGCTTTATTGACCGCACGAGAAGCACGTCAGGCGAAGTTTGATGCTGGCGAGTTACCGGACTTCCTTGTTGAAACCGCAAATATTCGCGAAGAGTCTTGGAAGATTCGTGGCATCCCTGAAGATTTACAAGACCGCCGCTTAGAGATCACTGGGCCACCAGAGCGAAAAATGGTGATCAATGCACTGAACGCCAACGTGAAAGTATTCATGGCAGATTTTGAAGATTCATTCTCCCCTGCGTGGGGACCGGTACTTCAAGGTCAACGTAACCTGACTGACGCGATTAATCGCACCATCTCTTATGAAAATCCCGGCAATGGTAAGCAATACGCATTGAGCGAAGATCCTGCGGTGCTTATCTGTCGTGTTCGCGGCCTTCATTTGAAAGAGAAGCACGTGTTGCTAAGTGGCAAGCCGATTCCGGGTGCATTGTTCGATTTTGGTTTGTACTTTTATCGCAACCACAAAGCGCTAATGGAAAGTGGATCGGGCCCGTATTTCTACCTGCCGAAATTGCAGTCGCATCAAGAAGCCGCTTGGTGGAACGATGTGTTCTGTTTCACCGAAGATCATTTCGACTTGCCGCGCGGCACGATCAAAGCAACCGTGTTGATCGAGACGCTGCCCGCTGTGTTTGAAATGGATGAGATTCTTTATAGCCTGAAAGATCACATTGTGGCGCTGAACTGCGGTCGTTGGGATTACATTTTCAGCTATATCAAAACCTTTCGTAACCATCCAGACCGCGTCTTACCTGATCGCCAAGTGGTCACGATGGAAAAACCCTTTCTTAATGCCTATTCACGCTTGTTGGTGAGAACGTGTCACCGCCGTGGTGCAATGGCGATGGGTGGCATGGCAGCGTTTATTCCATCGAAAGACCCAGAGAAAAACGCATGGGTATTGGACAAGATTCAGTCTGACAAATCGCTCGAAGCGAAGAATGGTCACGACGGTACTTGGGTTGCCCACCCAGGTCTGGCAGACACAGCCAAAGCAGTATTCGATACCGCACTTGGAGAGCGTAAAAATCAGCTTGATGTGATGCGTGAGCAAGATGCACCGATCACGGCGACTGAGCTGGTGGCACCTTGCGACGGTGAGCGCACCGAAGACGGTATGCGTCACAATATTCGTGTTGCGGTGCAATACATCGAAGCCTGGATCTCCGGTAATGGCTGTGTGCCAATTTATGGCCTGATGGAAGATGCAGCAACGGCAGAGATCTCACGCGCCTCGATTTGGCAGTGGATCAAACACCAAAAAACACTCAGCAACGGTAAAACCGTGACGGCAGACTTTTTCAGAGCTTGCCTTGCGGAAGAAATGTCGGTGCTGAAAGACGAGCTAGGCGAAGACGTATTCAATCAAGGGAAGTACCAGCAGGCGGCCAGTTTGATGGAACAACTGACCACCAGTGATGAGCTGGCCGATTTCTTAACCTTGTCTGGATACGAATTACTGGATTAAGCACCATCAAGATTATGTAAGCCCAAGAAAATGGAAACCAAGATTTAAAATTACATTGAGAGAGGGAATCACAATGACTTTGACAAGACAGCAGCAAATCGACGCGTTGAACACAGATTGGGCCGAAAACCCACGCTGGAAACACGTAAAACGTACTTATACAGCAGAAGAAGTGGTCGCACTGCGTGGTTCTTTCATCCCTGAGCAGACGATTGCTCAGCGCGGTGCGGACAAGCTGTGGGAGCTGGTGAACGGTTCTGCCAAAAAAGGGTATGTGAACTGTTTGGGTGCGCTAACGGGTGGTCAAGCTGTTCAGCAAGCGAAAGCAGGTATCGAGGCTGTTTATCTGTCAGGCTGGCAGGTCGCAGCGGATAATAATACTGCATCAAGCATGTATCCGGATCAGTCATTGTACCCTGTTGATTCTGTGCCAGCGGTAGTTAAACGTATCAATAACTCGTTCCGTCGGGCTGACCAAATTCAGTGGTCGAAGGGCGTTACGCCAGAAGAAGGCACGGATTACTTCCTACCTATCGTTGCGGATGCTGAAGCGGGCTTTGGTGGCGTTTTGAATGCTTACGAGCTTATGCGTTCAATGATTGAAGCGGGTGCGGCAGGTGTTCACTTTGAAGATCAGCTAGCATCAGTGAAAAAATGTGGTCACATGGGGGGTAAGGTGCTGGTTCCTACCCAAGAAGCCGTTCAAAAACTGGTAGCAGCGCGTCTTGCTGCTGATGTTGCAGGCACCACCACCCTTGTGATCGCTCGTACTGATGCGAATGCTGCAGACCTACTTACCTCTGATTGCGATGAATACGATAAAGACTTCATCATGGGTGAGCGCACGTCTGAAGGTTTCTACAAAGTACGTGCAGGTATTGAGCAGGCGATTTCTCGCGGCTTGGCTTATGCGCCGTATGCAGACCTGATTTGGTGTGAAACAGCAAAACCTGATTTGGAAGAAGCGCGTCAATTTGCGGAAGCTATTCATGCGAAATACCCCGATCAACTGCTGGCGTACAACTGCTCGCCGTCGTTCAACTGGGAGAAAAACCTGGACGCAGATACTATCGCGCGCTTCCAGCAAGAGCTGTCAGACATGGGTTATAAGTACCAGTTCATCACGCTCGCTGGCATTCATAACATGTGGTACAACATGTTCGAATTGTCCCACGCTTATGCGCAGGGTGAAGGTATGCGCCACTACGTTGAGAAAGTACAACGTCCTGAGTTTGAAGCGGCTGAGCGTGGTTATACGTTCGTGGCTCACCAGCAGGAAGTGGGTACGGGTTACTTTGATACCATGACGAACACCATTCAAGGTGGCAACTCGTCAGTGACGGCACTGACAGGTTCTACGGAAGAAGACCAGTTTTAATTGACGCGTAAACAGCCAATACGTGTGACGAGAACGAGTCTAAAGGGGCCAACTTAATCGAGCCTCATAATCCACGCTTTAAGCGGCCTTCGGGTCGCTTTTTTTATGGCCATCTTTTATCTTTTTCTTCTACTTTGTATATCGCTTTCTAAAAGCCCTTCTAAAAACTCACCCCTTTGTATTGCTCTGCTGTATTTCACTGAACGTCGATGCGGCATTCAATACTTGTTGGTATATGGACGGAAAGGCGTCGAGCAGTTGAACTTGGTGGGCAATCAGTACTTCCGCGGTATCGGCTAGTGGCGCCATTCTTGGGCTTCGCGTTGACATGCGCTTTAAGACAAAAGGCAGGGTGTTGATATCTGCGTAGGATTGAATCCATTGCTCGCGCCACATTTTCTCTGACATAAAAACAAAGCGTTCGGGCAAGGGGGAAGGTTCTAAATCAGAAGTTTGCTGGCAGTCGCTCTCCGCTTGCTTAACAAATAGCTCTAATGGTGCGTCGTGAAAAGTTTCCCAGTGTGTGACCAGTGCGTGATCCCAGAAAATATCGAGTGCAATGGCGCTATAGCGATAAAGCTCGGGCGGAAACAGTGCGCGACAGACCTTTATGTCATCTAACGCATCAATATACCCATCGACATAGCGATGCAGATAAATCCCGTCGACGGTTTGTGGTTGAAAGCGTCCGTCCGGCTTGCCTCTAACAAAATCCGCCAACAGGTTGCCCAACAATTGGCTTTGGCAGCAGGATGCGACATGCAAATGCGCAAGATAATTCAATCCGTCTTCCTTGGTCTGCGCTTTTAGATAAAGCGCGTTCGATGTGGTGATGTGCCATCGATTATGACGAGGAATGACAGTGCTGTCGCGACTGCTAGTGCATTTATGCGCTTTCGCCTTCGAGTTCCATCGGCTCAGTTTCCTCTTGGATCTCTAGCAAATTAATGGCAATGGCGACAAAGTCGGTATCCGTGATAATGCCAATAAGCCTTTCGTTTTCAACAATGGGTAAGCAGCCAATCTTATGTTTTTGCATGAAAAGTGCCGCAGATTTTAGCCTTGCTGTTGGGGCGACGGTATAGAGCGAATGCGTCAAAAATCGAGAAAGTGTCGCCTTCATTGGGTCGTCGTTCCCCAATGATTTTTCAAGGCTGGACGTTTGCGCTGCTAACACATCTCTTTGTGTGACAAGACCTTGCAATTGATGGGTGTCAGATACGATGGGAATGTGGCGGATCCGTTTTGAATCCATCAGGCGCTTTGCGTCATTTATCGTATGCTTAAAAGATAAGGTGATGGGTTCTGGTGTCATCATTTCTTTGACAGTAAGCATATGGCCTCCAAGAAGACGTATAAAAATAAGGGGCATATGTCGAATGTAGCCAAATTATGGCGCATGAAAGGTGACCCTAATCAAAGATATGTTTGACGTATTTAGGATTTTTTTTTGCCGTTCCATCAGCAGTCGCGATGCAGGCGTGTGGTCGCCGTTAATGTTTACACTGTGATGAGGGCTTTGTGGGATGTGTAATCGATTCACTTTAATACTGATGTTCTTTTTGCCATTTTTGACTCATGGTGCTGAACGTTCGCCGCATGTGGTGGGTGGTTCAAATGCTGAGATCGCTGATGCGCCATGGCAGGCATTTGTCCATATAGGAAATTCCTATTGTGGAGGCGTGGTTATTGCGGATGACTGGGTGCTTACCGCTGCGCATTGCCTAGACACTGCCGATGAGAATGACCCGTTTGAGTTAGCTTCTGCCAATACTGTGTCTGTTTACACAGGAACCGCGCAACTCTATGGTTCGGATTTTGCCAACTATCAATCCACGGTTGATTCGATTTATGCCAACAGCAGTTATGACAAGAAAACACTCGCTAATGACATAGCCCTTATTAAACTTTCAGCGCCTCTTCATGCCAATGCGTCAAGCGTTGCACTTGCAAGTACCTCTGTGCAAACCGCCGTCGATGCCACAGCAGATTTATCCCAACAAGATTTGCAACTGACAGGCTGGGGATATATCGACGCTAACCGCAGCACCTCGACGACGGCCTTGCAAAAAGCGACGCTCTCTACTGTCTCTGATGCTTCTTGCGCTTCTAGTTGGGGCACGACATTAACCGATGTTTCTGGCTATCAAACCAAATATTTCTGTGCGCAGGCGCCAGGGAAAGGCGCGTGTAATGGCGATTCTGGTGGCCCCTTGGTGTGGTTTGATCCTTCCCGCGCTGCGGATTCGGATGGCGGGGCAACCTTAGTCGGTATTGTGAGTTTCGGGGTTAACTTTCAATGCGCAGCCGCAGCCTTCCCTGATGTGTATACACAAGTGTCGAATTACCGTAGTTGGATTAGCAGTTGCCAAGCGGGTAGCTGTGCGAGTAATAGCTCGCAGGTGGTGACGGTTTCTCCATCGTCGAGTGGTGGAGGTGGGGAAGTAGGGCTGAGTGCACTGCTTTGGCTTTTCGTTATCATCGTTTTCCGCAGATACTTTCTTCGCGATCTTCTTTGTTCGAATAACCCCTAACGTTCCTTTTTAGTGGGCGTTTTCTGATTCGGTCTTCCATTAATTAGATCTGTGACGCCTTGTTGTGAGTCTTACTTTTTACACATCGCTGTAAAGTCGAGAAAAAGACCGCATGATCGTCCTTGTCAGCTTTTTCTTTATGCAATCTTGAGATACGGTTCTTGATTGCGGTAAAGAAAATGTTGGCGAGGAATAATAATGAGAAGTTGGCAAGGGAATGCAACGTTGGCTCTTTTGATGTTGAGCGCGGCTGGCTCAGTGTTTGCCGAGGGCGTGAAAGAAGCAAGAATAATCAGCGGCAGCTATGCCTCCATTGAATCGACACCTTGGCAGGCATTTCTTAGCATTGGCAATAGCCGTACTGGCTATTATGCATGTGGCGGTATCATTATTTCTGATGACTACGTGATCACGGCAGCTCACTGTGTCAATGGATTCTCTGCTGCTGACGTTAGAGTTTATGCAGGCTTTGAACAGCTTAGCTTCGCAGGAACTGGAATTGCTGCCGCGAGTGTTAAGGTTTATCCGGACTACGATGATGAAATGTTGACTGGTGATATTGCACTCGTTCGATTAGCAGAAGGACTTCCCTCTAACGCCCAACCGATCAAAATTCTTCTACCGGATAGGCAAGACGATTTAGACCAAGAATTTGTTGGTGCTGCACAAGACAATTTATATGTGTCTGGGTGGGGAGCGACATACACGGGTGGGAGTGTCACCGAGGCGTTATTAAAAACAACAATGAATGGCGTGAGTGATGATACCTGTAGTTGGACGAAGGTATCGGGTGCAGTGAGCGGTGAACTTTCAGCCGCTTATGTTTGTGCTGATCAATCATACACTGCGGGAATCTGTTCGGGAGATTCTGGTGGGCCGCTTGTTTGGCAAGATAAAGATTACGCTGGTGATGCAGACCGTGGATACCGAGCTGTCGGTATTGTGAGTTTCTCTAATCGTAATTATGGTTGCGGCAGCACCAGTTCTGAAGATGGCTTTACCCAAATTAGCACTTACTACGATTGGATTGGTCAAAACATGATTGGTGGTTATCAATCGCCAAGCCCATCATTTAAAGAAGATATTTTTGATCAGTCTAGTGGTTACAATCCATTTGATAACCCGCCAGTTGAGCCTCAATACCCTTCCGATGAATCCGATGACAATGTCGTGCCCCCCTCATCTGGCGGTGGTGGTGGTGCTTTCGGTTGGCTTTCGTTCATTTTTGCGGGTGCAGTTGCGCTTCGCCGACGCATACCGTTTTCATAATTCCTGACAAATTTGCTCGCCAGATTTTCGGCGAGCAAGCTCCATCTTGCTTGATATTGCAGCGTGTGTCCCTATACTAGCGGGCTGCTGCAGAATGGGGCTTTTTCAATGCAAGTATCCGATTTTCATTTTGACCTTCCAGATTCACTTATCGCACGTTATCCGCAACCGGATCGTACGGCGAGCCGTCTATTGCAACTGAACGGCAATACCGGTGAACTGAGCCATACGCAATTCACTGATATCCTCGACCTTGTTGAACCTGGCGATCTTATGGTGTTTAACAACACCCGCGTGATCCCTGCACGAGTCTTCGGGCGAAAAGCATCGGGTGGCAAGATTGAAGTGCTGGTGGAGCGAGTGCTGGACGATAAATCGATCCTTGCACATGTGCGTGCATCTAAATCCCCTAAGCCTGGCAACCTGTTGCTTCTTGGCGAAAATGACGAATTCGAAGCGGAAATGGTGGCGCGACATGATGCGCTGTTTGAGATCCGCTTCAGCGGCGATCAAGCCGTGCTTGATATTCTGAATCAAGTTGGTCACATGCCTCTGCCGCCATACATTGATCGCCCAGATGAAGATTCTGAC
This sequence comes from Enterovibrio norvegicus FF-33, assembly GCF_000286835.2. Lineage (GTDB taxonomy): Bacteria > Pseudomonadota > Gammaproteobacteria > Enterobacterales > Vibrionaceae > Enterovibrio > Enterovibrio norvegicus_A. The sequence continues at coordinate 244,300 of NZ_AJYD02000013.1, forward strand.
AAAGAGCGTTATCAGACGGTGTATAACCAAAAGCCAGGTGCTGTTGCTGCGCCAACGGCTGGTCTCCACTTTGACGAAAAAATGCTGGCTGCTCTAAAAGAGAAAGGCGTTGAAACCGCTTTTGTTACTTTGCACGTTGGGGCAGGTACATTCCAGCCAGTGCGCGTGGACGATATTAACGATCACATCATGCACTCAGAGTACGCCGAAGTCCCACAGGATGTGGTTGATGCAGTGATTGCGGCAAAAGCGCGCGGTAGCCGTGTGATTGCTGTTGGCACGACGTCAGTCCGCTCTCTGGAAAGCGCCGCACAGCGTGCCAAGCAAGAGGGGACAGCGCTTAAGCCTTTCTTCGATGACACGCAGATCTTCATCTACCCAGGTTATGAGTGGCAGTTAGTCGATGCGTTGGTGACCAATTTCCATTTACCAGAATCGACATTGATCATGCTGGTATCGTCGTTTGCAGGTTACGATCATGTCATTAATGCCTACCATGAGGCGGTAAAGAATGAATATCGCTTCTTTAGTTATGGCGATGCGATGTTTGTCACGCGCCAGACTGAGGTATAATCTGCGGTTGACGCCAGAATACCGCGTTTGTTGACAGAGAAACTTGGCAAACACGGACGATAATTTTTGATTGGCTGTCCACTGAATAAGTTGGCAGCCAGTTTTGTCTCTGTGTCATTATACCAATCAGATTAAATATTCAGTCATTCTTGCTGGTTAAAATCGACAATAGCTGCGTCAGATATTTTGCAAGTAGAGTAACTACTTACTGCAATCTCTTCCTGGCTCTTGACGATTTTTCCTTCGCAAATTTATGACCACCTACTTAATCCGATTGGTATTAAACACATATTCGCCAGACTGTTTATCTGGCATTTCGGAGGTATCGTGAAATACGAACTGATTAAAAAAGATGGCCGCGCCCGTCGTGGCCGTCTGGTTTTTGAACGTGGTACAGTGGAAACCCCTGCATTTATGCCTGTTGGTACCTACGGCACTGTAAAAGGGATGACGCCAGAAGAAGTGGCTGAAACCGGTGCGGAAATCTTGCTAGGTAACACTTTCCACCTTTGGTTGCGTCCTGGTCAGGAAGTGATGCGCGCGCACGGCGACTTGCACGATTTTATGCATTGGCAAGGTCCTATCTTGACCGATTCAGGCGGCTTCCAAGTTTTCAGCTTGGGTAAAACGCGAAAAATCACCGAAGAAGGTGTGCATTTCCGTAATCCAGTGAACGGCGACCGCGTGTTCATGGATGCTGAGAAATCAATGGAAATCCAGTACGACTTGGGTTCAGACGTTGTGATGATTTTCGACGAATGTACGCCATATCCTGCTACCCATGACGAAGCGAAAAAGTCGATGGAAATGAGCTTGCGTTGGGCACAACGTAGCCGTAACCATTTCGACAAAATGGGCAACAAGAATGCTCTATTCGGTATCGTGCAAGGTTCAGTCTATGAAGACTTGCGTGACGTGTCTGTTGAAGGCCTCACCAAGATTGGATTTGATGGCTATGCCGTTGGCGGTTTGGCGGTCGGTGAGCCAAAAGAAGATATGCATCGCGTATTGGAACATACTTGTCCAAAACTGCCTGAAGACAAGCCACGCTACCTGATGGGTGTGGGCAAGCCAGAAGATTTAGTTGAAGGCGTGCGCCGCGGTGTCGACATGTTTGACTGCGTGATGCCAACCCGAAATGCGCGTAATGGCCACCTGTTTGTGACTGGAGGTGTGATCAAGATCCGTAATGCGAAGCATAAAAGTGACACAACTACACTGGATCCAGAGTGTGACTGTTACACTTGCCGCAACTACAGCAAGGCGTATTTGTATCACCTTGATCGCTGTAATGAAATTCTTGGCGCTCGTCTCAACACTATCCACAACCTACGCTATTACCAGCGTCTGATGGAGAGTTTGCGTAACGCTATCGACGAAGGTAGATTAGATACCTTCGTTAAAGAATTCTACGAACGTCGTGGCCGTGAAGTGCCACCGTTGAAAGAAGACTAAGAAGTTCTGCCTCTTCGAAAGTTCGCTTTGGGAGAGGTAAAATCGCAACAATATTCAAATTAATACGAGGACGTGACTGAATGTTTATTTCACAAGCTCATGCAGCAGCAGAAGGCGCACCACAGGGTGGCGGTATGCAGCTATTTATTATGCTTGGCCTGTTTGCTGTTATTTTCTACTTCATGATTTATCGTCCGCAGGCAAAACGTGTTAAAGAACACAAAAACCTGATGGCAGCGATGGGTAAAGGGGATGAAGTTCTTACTGGTGGCGGCCTAGTTGGCAAAATCACTAAGATTTCAGAAGAAAACGACTTCATCGTTATCGCGCTTAACGACAACAACGAAGTAACTATCAAAAAGGATTTTGTGACTGCTGTTCTGCCAAAAGGCACGATTCAGTCGCTGTAATCTGATAACCATAAAGGATCATAGCAGTGCTAAACCGTTATCCTTTGTGGAAGTACATCATGGTGGTGTTGGTCTTATTTGTCGGCGCCCTTTATGCACTTCCCAATATTTACGGTGAAGATCCAGCGGTTCAAATCACCGGGGCGCGTGGCGCCTCGGTTGATGTTTCAACTCTGGATACCGTAAAAACCACCCTCGAAAAAGACAGCATTCCTTATAAATCTATTGCGCTAGAAAACGGCACAGTACTGGTTCGCTTTTCCGACACTGAAGTTCAAATTGAAGGCCGCGACGCGCTAAATAGCACGCTCAAAGACGACGGTTTGATTATTGCGTTGAACCTTGCGCCAGCCACCCCTCATTGGCTTGAAGTCATTGGTGCAAACCCAATGAAGTTAGGGTTGGATCTTCGCGGCGGTGTGCATTTCCTGATGGAAGTGGACATGGACGCGGCGATGGAGAAGCTTCTTACCCAGCAGGAAGACACTTTCCGTACCGAATTGCGTGAAGCGAAAATCCGCTATCGTGGTCTTCGCGTTGGCAGCAACGACAATGTCGAAGTCATGCTGCGCAATGAAGCCGATATGGATCAAGCGGAGACAGAGCTCGCGAAGCTGCACCCAGATATGGTGTTTACCACCGACAGTGCCCGTTTTGCAGTATCAGCGACCTACACCGAAGCGCGTCTTCAAGAAATCCTTAACTACGCTGTGAATCAGAACATCACGATTCTACGTAACCGCGTTAACGAATTGGGCGTCGCCGAACCATTGGTTCAGCGTCAAGGTTCAAGCCGTATCGTGGTTGAGTTGCCAGGTGTTCAAGATACCGCGCGTGCAAAAGAAATTTTGGGTGCGACCGCAACACTGGAATTCCGCGAAGTGGATGACAGTGCAGATTTAGCGGCAGCCGCAGCGGGTCGTGTACCGCCAGGTAGCGAAATAAAATACACGCGTGACGGTCGTCCGGCAGTATTGAAAAAACGCGTTATTCTGGGCGGTTCAAGCATCACGGATGCAAGTTCTAGCTTTGATGAATACAGCCGTCCTCAAGTTAACATCTCGCTCGACAGTGACGGCGGTAGCAAGATGGCTGCGTTCAGTAAGAACAATGTCGGCAAATTGATGGCGACAGTGTTTGCTGAATACAAAGACAGCGGCAAGCGTGATGAAAACGGTAAGATCATTCTTGCTAAGCATGAAGAAGTGATTAACCAAGCGACCATTCAAACGGCGCTGGGACGTAACTTCCGTATTACTGGTATCGATTCGCAAGCTGAAGCACATAACCTAGCACTGCTTTTACGTGCAGGTGCATTGATTGCGCCAATCTCGATTGTTGAAGAACGCACCATTGGTCCATCTATGGGTCAACAGAACATCGACATGGGTATTAAAGCCTGTCTTTGGGGCTTAGTTGCGGTCATGCTCTTCACCTTGGTTTATTACCGTCGATTTGGTCTATTTGCTAACTGTGCACTGGCAGCGAACATCGTGCTTATCATCGGTGTAATGTCGATGATCCCGGGGGCGACAATGACGCTACCAGGTATTGCCGGTATCGTACTCACGGTCGGTATGGCGGTCGATGCTAACGTGCTTATCTTTGAGCGTATCCGTGAAGAATTGCATGAAGGGCGAAACCCTCAACAAGCGATTTCTCAAGGTTATGCGAATGCGTTTAGCACCATTGCTGATGCCAACATCACCACCCTAATCACGGCAATCATTCTGTTTGCTGTTGGTACGGGTGCGGTGAAAGGTTTCGCTGTGACACTGTCTATCGGTATTCTCACGTCAATGTTCACTGCTATTATCGGAACCCGTTGCCTGGTTAACCTGGTTTACGGCGGTAAGCGCATTGATAAGCTATCGATCTAAGGGGGCATTAAAATGTTTCAACTTTTAAAACCCGACCTGAATATCGATTTCATGCGTTGGTCCAAGCCGGCTTTTATTTTTTCGGCCTTGATGATTGCGGCGTCTGTGTTCAGCTTGTCAACAAAGTGGTTGAACTGGGGGCTCGACTTTACCGGCGGTACGCTGATTGAAGTGGGTTTTGAGAAACCGGCTGATCTGCAACTTATTCGCGACTCTCTTCAAGCTGAAGGCTTTGGGGATGCGATTGTTCAGAACTTTGGTACTTCTCGTGATGTGATGGTGCGCCTTCGCCCGCGTGAAAACGTTAAGGGTGAACTGCTTGGGACTCAAATCCTTGAAGCGATCAAAACCGGTACAGGTGAAGCCGTTGAAATGCGCCGCATCGAGTTTGTTGGCCCGAACGTGGGTGATGAACTGACCGAAGCGGGTGGCTTGGCCATTATTGCTTCGTTGCTGTGTATTTTGCTGTATGTCTCTGTGCGTTTTGAATGGCGTCTAGCGGCAGGTGCGGTAACGTCTTTGGCGCACGATGTGATCATCACGCTGGGTATATTCTCGTTCATGCAAATCGAAGTGGACCTAACCATCGTGGCAGCATTGCTGACGGTAGTGGGGTACTCCTTGAACGATACGATTGTTGTTTATGACCGTATCCGTGAGAACTTCCGCAAAATGCGTAAAGGTGACGCGGCTGAGATCATTAACTCCTCAGTGTCACAGACATTGAGCCGTACTTTGATCACGTCAGGCACAACCTTGTTCGTGGTTATCGCTTTGTTTATGCAAGGCGGCGCGATGATCCACGGCTTTGCAGCAGCATTGTTGATTGGTATTACCATCGGTACTTACTCTTCTATCTATGTGGCTTCGGCACTGGCGCTCAAATTGGGCATCACCCGTGAGCACCTTCTTCCTCCACCGCCAGTGGATAAAGAAGGCGAAGAGTTCGACGCAATGCCGTAACGCATACCTATGTGGTAACAAAAATGGAGTCGAAAGGCTCCATTTTTCTATTCTTTTCCCCAAACAAAAACGGCGTCCCGAAGGACGCCGTTTTTTAATTCACAACAATCTTATTTCTTCATTGCTTCGTTCGCGTTATCGCGAACTTTCGCCAGCATACCTTTCAGTACTTTCGGGCTAGCAGAAATAATGTTACCGGTTTGCATGTAATCAGTACCACCTGCGAAATCTGTGCAAAGTGCACCCGCTTCACGTGCGATCAGCTCACCTGCTGCCATGTCCCAAGGTTTCAAGCCAAGCTCGAAGAAACCGTCAAAGCGAGCAGCTGCAACATAACAAAGGTCTAGTGCTGCTGAGCCGGTACGACGGAAGTCAGCACAATCAACAAACAGTGCGCTAACGACTTTCATAAAGCCTTCTGAGTGTTGCTTCGCTTTATAAGGGAAACCTGTCGCCAGAATCGTACCATTCAAATCTTTAGGGCTGCTCACGCGAAGACGTTTGCTGTTTAGCTGTGCGCCTGAACCGCGCTGAGCAGAGAACAACTCATTACGGACTGGATCGTAAACACAAGCGACTTCAGTACGGCCTTTAATGCGTAGTGCAATAGAGACTGAGAAGTGAGGAATACCTTTAATGAAGTTTGACGTGCCATCCAGTGGGTCGATGATCCATTGGTAATCAGCATCTTTCCCTTTAATCACGCCCGCTTCTTCAGAAACGATGCTGTGGTCAGGGTAAGATTTTTTGATTACATCGATAATAATGTGCTCAGCAGAAGTATCGATATTGGTAACGAAGTCATTAGTGCCTTTTTGAGTGGCTTCTACGTTATCAGGGTTTTCAGCAGATTTAGCGATAAAGTCGCCAGCCTTTCGCGCAGCGCGAATGGCAATGTTTAGCATTGGATGCATACAATTTTCCCAACGGATGTTAAAGAACGGAAAGCGGCGGCGAGTATATCAGAGCTGGGCCAAAAGGGAAGTGGTGAATTTTTGCGCACCCATTTTCGTACTGTAGTGTAAAAAGGGTAAAACAAATACCAGTGTGGTAGAATCGCGCGGCTCAATGCTCAAACGCCATTTGGTGGTCGTTTGGGTTGAATTCCCCGACGTAATTCAGTGATCGCTAAATGTTAGATAATATTCGAATTGTACTGATTGGCACCACCCACTCTGGCAACATTGGCTCGGCTGCCCGAGCCATGAAAGTGATGGGGCTAAAAAACATGGTGCTCGTTGCTCCCGACTGCACAGTAGACGGTCAAGCTATCGCGCTCGCTGCGGGTGCAAGCGATATTGCCAACAATGCGCGCATTGTAAATACCATTGAAGAAGCCGTCGCAGATTGTGGTTTGGTCGTCGGCACAAGTGCGCGAAGCCGAACTCTTGAATGGCCAATGTTGGATTCTCGCGAGTGCGGTAAAAAAGCCATTGAAGAAGCAAGCCAACATCCCGTCGCTTTGGTCTTCGGTCGAGAACGCACTGGATTAACCAATGAAGAGCTTCAAGCTTGTCATTTCCATGTGGCGATCCCCGCCAATCCTGAATACAGCTCGCTAAACCTTGCGATGGCTGTGCAAACCCTTTGTTACGAAGCGCGTATGGCATGGCTAGACAGCCAAGCCTATCAAGGGGAAGTGAAAGAACAACCTTATCCAATGGCTGAAGATTTAGAGCGTTTCTATGCGCACCTTGAGCAGGTGTTAGATAAAACAGACTTCATCAATAAATCGCACCCAGGCTTGGTGATGACTAAACTGCGTCGTCTGTTTAATCGCGCGCGCCCTGAAAGTCAGGAGCTAAATATATTGCGTGGTGTGCTTTCAGCTGTTGAAAAAACAATCAAAAAGACACAAGAATAACCACTTTTTAGTTAGGGCTAAAAGCTTGACTAAAATGGTGGGTTAAATACTTGACCGTTTTAGTCGGGTATGTCAGACTCATTGCATTACTCGCTCACAGGTAGGATGTTATGAGACTGACTTCTAAAGGCAGATATGCCGTTACAGCGATGCTTGATGTCGCGCTGCACTCCGAAATGGGGCCCGTGCCTCTGGCTGACATTTCTGAGCGTCAAGGTATCTCTTTGTCATATCTTGAGCAGCTTTTCTCGCGTCTTCGCAAAGCTGGACTTGTGTCTAGTGTTCGCGGCCCTGGTGGTGGTTACCGCCTAGGTGTTAGCGCAAATGAAATCGCAGTTGGTATGGTTATCGCGGCGGTGGATGAATCGGTAGATGCAACTAAGTGTCAAGGTAAAGGCGACTGCCAAGGCGGAACACGCTGCCTGACACACACGCTTTGGCGTGATTTAAGCTCGCGTATTAGCAGCTTTTTAAATGACATAACGCTTGGCGAACTCATGCAAGACAACGAAGTCAAGCAGGTCGCCGGGCGTCAAGACTCAACTCGTGAGTCAACCACTATTGTTAGACACGGTTTAAACTCCAGTGGCAGTGAAAACTCAGTCACTATGGGTGTGAATTTTCGCTCGTAATGAGTCGTGCCGGAGTACTTGGAGACACAAATGAAATTGCCAATTTATTTTGACTATTCAGCAACATGCCCAGTAGATCCGCGTGTTGCAGAATTAATGATGCAACACCTGACACTGGATGGCGTGTTCGGTAACCCAGCATCTCGCTCGCACCGTTTCGGTTGGCAAGCGGAAGAAGCGGTTGATACTGCACGTGAAAACATTGCGAACTATCTGAATGCTGACCCACGTGAAATTGTCTTCACGTCAGGTGCAACAGAATCAGACAATTTGGCAATCAAAGGTATTGCGCATTTTTACGGCAAAAAAGGTAAGCACATTATTACGTGCAAAACCGAGCACAAAGCGGTTTTGGACCCTTGCCGTCAACTAGAGCGTGAAGGTTTTGAAGTCACGTACCTTGAGCCTGAGTCAAACGGCATTGTTGATTTGAACAAACTGGCTGACGCGATTCGCGAAGACACCATTCTTGTTTCTATCATGCATGTGAACAATGAAATTGGCGTCATTCAAGACATCGCAGCCATCGGCGAATTATGTCGTGATCGTAAAGTGGTTTTCCACGTTGATGCCGCGCAATCTGTTGGCAAATTGCCACTCGATACGCAAGAAATCAAAGTTGATTTGGTATCGATGAGTGCACACAAAGCCTACGGCCCTAAAGGTATCGGCGCATTGTATGTACGCCGTAAGCCACGTATTCGTCTAGAAGCACAAATGCACGGTGGTGGTCACGAGCGCGGTATGCGTTCAGGTACGCTACCGACCCACCAAATCGTGGGCATGGGTGAAGCGTTCCGTATTGCAAAAGAAGAGCTTGAAAAAGATCAAGCACACTCACTGGCATTGCGTAACCGTTTCCTTGATGGCGTAAAAGATTTAGAAGCCGTTTACGTAAACGGTGATTTGGAACAGCGTGTTGCCGCAAACTTAAATGTGAGCTTTGCCTTTGTTGAAGGTGAGTCACTGCTGATGGCACTGAAAGATTTGGCTGTTTCTTCAGGTTCCGCATGTACATCTGCAAGCCTTGAACCGTCTTATGTTCTGCGCGCTCTAGGCCTGAACGATGAATTGGCACACAGCTCAATTCGTTTCTCATTCGGTCGTTTTACCACGGAAGAAGAAGTGGACTACGCGATTGAGCAGGTACTGAAAGCGGTGACCAAGCTTCGTGAAATGTCACCTCTTTGGGACATGTACAAAGAAGGTATTGATTTAAACACCGTTGAGTGGGCACATCACTAATCGGTCAAAGGATATTGAGGAATAGATCATGGCTTACAGCGAAAAAGTAATCGATCACTATGAAAATCCACGTAACGTGGGTGGCTTTGATAAAAACGACCCAAATGTGGGTAGTGGCATGGTTGGCGCCCCCGCGTGTGGCGATGTGATGAAGCTACAAATCAAAGTGAACGATCAAGGCATCATCGAAGATGCGAAGTTCAAGACTTACGGTTGTGGTTCTGCGATTGCATCTAGCTCTCTGGTAACAGAATGGGTTAAAGGCAAATCTCTGGACGAAGCGGCTTCTATCAAGAACGCCGAAATTGCTGAAGAGTTGGAATTGCCACCAGTGAAAGTTCACTGCTCAATTCTGGCGGAAGACGCAATCAAAGCCGCTGTTAGCGATTACAAGAAAAAGCACGAAGCTTAATACGTAAGAAGGGTTGTTGTACTTATGGCCATTACTATGACAGACGCAGCGGCATCACGTGTCCGCACTTTTCTTGAAAGCCGAGGTAAAGGCATCGGACTACGTTTAGGTGTTCGTACCTCTGGTTGTTCAGGCATGGCTTATGTTTTGGAGTTCGTTGACGAACTCCAAGAAGAAGACCAAGTGTTTGAGTATGACGGCGTGAAAGTGATCGTTGATAGCAAGAGTATGTTGTATCTTGAAGGTACGGAGCTCGACTTTGCAAAAGAAGGCTTGAATGAAGGCTTTCAATTCAACAACCCTAACGTAAACAGTGAGTGTGGTTGCGGCGAAAGCTTTAACGTTTAACACGTGAGATGACATGAATCATTTCGAACTATTCGGGCTATCATCTGAGTTTGAACTGGATGGTAGCTCTCTTTCTTCGCAGTATCGCGAACTCCAACGACGTTTTCACCCGGACAAATTTGCTACGGCCTCAGCTCAAGAGCGCCTGCTAGCTGTTCAGAAAGCGGCGCAAATCAACGATGCCTATCAGACGCTACGCGACCCCGTTCGCCGCGCGGAATACCTCCTTTCACTGAATGGGCTAGAACTGCGCGACGAACAGCAGACAATGCAGGATCCTGAGTTTTTAATGCAGCAAATGGAACTGCGTGAAGAGCTCGAAGAGATTGCAGATAGTGATGAGCCGGATGTATTGTTGTTTGACTTTGAGAAGCAGGTATCGACACTTCATCAAGCGCTGCTGAGTGAACTGATAGAACAACTCAATACTCAGCATTGGCCAGATGCGGCAGTGACGGTACGTAAGCTCAAATTCTTAGTCAAACTCAAGCAAGAAATCGAACGAATCGAAGATCGGCTGCTGGGTTAATTCACGGCGCAGTGGCAGATCAGGCTACAGGAACCAACATGGCACTGTTACAAATTGCAGAACCTGGTCAAAGTGCTGCACCGCATGAGCATAAGCTCGCAGTGGGTATCGACCTCGGGACAACCAATACGCTTGTGGCATCAGTTCGCAGCGGCACCTCAACACCCCTTGATGATCTGGATGGCCGATCACTGATCCCATCAGTGGTGCATTATGGCGACACCGTCACTGTGGGTTATGACGCACAGGCGATGTCTGAAACAGACAGCGCCAATACCATCATTTCTATTAAACGCATGATGGGACGCTCACTCTCTGACGTTCAATCACGCTATTCGCATCTGCCTTACCAGTTGTCTGCGTCAGAAAATGGCTTACCGCTGATCAATACTCGTTTAGGCGCAAAAAACCCGATTGAAGTTTCTGCCGATATATTGCGTGCTGTGAATGCACGAGCGGAAGCGTCATTAGGTGGTGAGCTTGAAGGCGTGGTGATTACCGTTCCTGCCTACTTTGATGATGCGCAGCGTGCGGGCACGAAAGATGCTGCCAAATTGGCAGGTCTTAACGTTCTTCGCCTTCTCAATGAACCCACGGCTGCAGCGATTGCTTATGGTCTAGATTCAGGCCAAGAAGGTGTGATAGCGGTTTATGATTTAGGCGGTGGCACTTTTGATATCTCCATTCTTCGACTGTCTAAAGGCGTGTTTGAAGTGTTGGCGACTGGCGGTGATTCAGCGTTAGGTGGGGATGATTTTGACCACTTAGTCGCAGATAGGATTGCTGAGCAAGCAGGCTTTGCCGAATTGTCTGGCGATGATCGTCGTCGACTACACAATGTGGCGACGGCTACAAAAGTGGCATTGAGTGACAACGCCAGCACTGACATTGATGTGCTGGGTTGGAAAGGCTCACTGACTCGTGCGCAGTTTGATGATTTAATTGGCGCATTGGTTAAGAAAACCTTACTTTCTTGTCGCCGTGCGTTAAAAGACGCTGGTGTCAGCACTGATGAAGTACTCGAAGTGGTGATGGTCGGCGGTTCAACGCGTGTTCCTTTGGTTCGCGAACAAGTGGGCGAATTTTTTAACCGCACACCACTAACCAGTATTGATCCCGACAAAGTGGTTGCGCTGGGTGCAGCGACTCAGGCTGATATTTTGGTGGGCAACAAGCCGGATGGCGAAATGTTGCTTCTGGATGTTATCCCTCTGTCGTTAGGCATTGAAACCATGGGCGGTTTGGTGGAAAAAATCATTCCACGCAATACCACCATTCCTGTTGCGCGCGCTCAAGAGTTCACCACGTTTAAAGACGGTCAAACTGGCATGAAAGTGCATGTGGTACAGGGCGAGCGTGAGATGGTCGATGATTGCCGCTCACTCGCCAATTTTACCTTGAAAGGTATTCCGCCAATGACCGCGGGTGCTGCGCATGTTCGCGTGACGTACCAAGTGGATGCTGATGGTTTGCTTTCTGTCACAGCGATGGAGAAAAGCACGCAAGTGCAGTCATCGATTCAGGTTAAGCCATCTTATGGTTTGAGTGATGATGAAGTGGTTAACATGATCAAATCATCGTTTACTCACGCGCAAGATGACAAAGATGCTCGCTACCTTGCCGAACAGCGGGTTGAAGCTGATCGCGTGATCGAGGGTCTGCTGGTTGCCATTCAAGCTGATGCGCAAGTATTGCTGACAGACATAGAACAGAAAGCCTTGGTGCAAGCGATTGAAGCACTGATTGCGCTGCGTAACGGCGACGATGCCGCAGCCATTGAGCAAGGTATTAAAGATACAGACAAAGCGAGTCAGGAATTTGCATCGCGTCGTATGGATAAATCCATCCGCGAAGCACTGGCTGGCCATTCCATTGATGAGGTTTAAACATGCCAAAGATTGTTGTTCTGCCACACCAGGATCTCTGTCCGGAAGGGGCGGTGTTGGAAGCGAAAACTGGAGAGACAGTGCTGGATGTAGCGCTGCGTAACGGTATCGCGATTGAACATGCTTGTGAGAAATCGTGTGCATGTACTACGTGTCATGTGATCATTCGTGAAGGTTTTGACTCTCTGAATGAAAGTGAGGAGCTGGAAGACGATATGCTTGATAAAGCATGGGGTCTTGAGCCTGAATCACGTTTGGGTTGTCAGGCTAAAGTGGCTGATAAAGATTTAGTGGTAGAAGTACCTCGCTACACCTTAAATCACGCGTCAGAGCACCACTAATTCAACCCTAGGGAGCAGAACAATGAGCTTAAAATGGATTGACTCTCGCGACATCGCGATTGAGCTTGTAGAAAAATTTCCGGAAACTGACCCTAAAGCAGTGCGTTTTACTGATCTGCACCGTTGGGTGATGGAGCTGGAAGACTTCTCTGATGACCCTAATCACTCCAATGAGAAAATATTGGAGGCGATCATCCTGTGCTGGATGGACGAAATGGATTAATCTTTGGGTATAGCCCTTGTGTTAGTCGTTTAATGCAGGCACATTGATCATATTGAAGCGGGCTAATGCCCGCTTTGTTTTATCTGATAAAAACGTCATACAAGTGGCGTAAAATAAAAAATATAATCAGTCAAAAAAATAGAAACGCCTTGCCCGAGATTGGCAACGCGAGTTGAAAAAGGAGTTCAGCATGACCGACAAAATGCGTATCGCGCTATCCCATGAATCTGCTGCAGATGTTTGGGGCGCCAATGCCGTTGTTTCTTTTGGCCAAGATGGCGCCACCGTTCACGCTACTGGGGAAGATACCCTTTCTCCTGTACAACAAGCCGCGCGCAAGCTCGAGTCACAAGGCATTCGCAAAGTCAGCCTGATGGGTGATAACTGGGATCTTGAAACCGCGTGGGCTTTCTATCAGGGACTTCGTGGCCCGAAATCAGGTTTTGAGTTTGAGCCGCCAGCGCTCGAACAAAAATCACTGAAAGCCTTGAATGACCGTATCACTGCGATTGATTGGGTGTGTCAGGTTATCAACGAGACGGCAGAAGAAGTGGGGCCACAGCAACTGGCTGTGCGTGCTGGCGAATTCATCAAATCACAAGCGCCGAGCCCTGAGAATGTTAGCTACAAAATAGTGTCTGGCGCAGATTTACTTGAGCATGGTTGGGTCGGTGTTCATACGGTAGGCCGTGGCTCTGCCCGCAAGCCTGCTATGCTGCAACTGGATTACAACCCAACGGGTGATGAAAACGCGGAAGTGTTTGCCTGTATTATTGGCAAAGGCATTACCTTTGATTCGGGTGGTTACAGCATCAAGCAATCTAGCTTCATGGATGCAATGAAAGCAGACATGGGCGGCGCGGCGATGGCCACGGGTGGTTTGGGTTTGGCTATCGCTCAAGGCCTGAACAAGCGTGTGAAGCTGATCCTTTGCTGCGCTGAGAACATGATTTCGAGTAACGCCTATAAACTAGGTGACATCATTACCTACAAAAACGGTGTGACGGTTGAAGTGCTCAACTCTGACGCTGAAGGGCGTTTGGTGCTGGCTGATGGCCTATTGTATGCCAACCAATTTAAACCCGCCCTCACGATTGATTGTGCAACACTGACAGGCTCGGCGAAAATGGCGCTGGGGAATGACTACCACGCACTGTTTAGCTTTGACCAATCATTGGCACAACGCTGCTTATCAGCGGCGGATGCGGAAAACGAAGGCATGTGGCAACTGCCAGTGGCAGATTTTCATCGCAACATGTTGCCGTCAAGTTTTGCAGACCTCGCTAACGTAGGAGCAGGGCAATACTCACCAGGTGCCAGTACCGCAGCGGCGTTCTTGTCCTATTTCGTGGATGATTACAAAAACGGTTGGATTCACTTGGATTGTTCAGGTACGTACCGTAAAGGCGCTAGCGATAAGTGGGCCGTAGGCGCAACAGGCATGGGCGTGAAGTCCTTGTCCCGTATTTTGATGGATGAATCGTCACGATAATTCAAACAAAAGTTCCCTTGAATTATCAACACAGTTAACGGTTCCGCAATGTCAGTCTAGGGTCTGACATTGTGCTCTGGTAGGCTACCTTTGACATTACAAGCAGATAGCTCGTTTTCTACCTGCTGTCTGAAAATATAATAAGGAAGATAGAATGACTATTGAGCGCACTTTTTCAATCGTGAAGCCCGACGCCGTTGAACGCAATCTGATTGGCGCTATCTATCAGCGTATTGAAGCCGCTGGACTGCGAGTTGTCGCAGCCAAAATGCTTCACCTGAACAAAGAAAAAGCGCAAGGCTTTTACGCAGAGCATGAAGGCAAACCTTTCTTTGATGATCTGGTCGAATTTATGACGTCTGGCCCTGTGATGGTGCAGGTTCTAGAAGGCGAAAATGCAATCGCAAATTACCGAGAGTTGATGGGCAAAACCAACCCTGAAGAAGCAGCATGCGGCACACTACGTGCAGATTATGCCGTTAGCATGCGTTTTAACTCGGTACACGGTTCTGACGCCCCCGCTTCTGCAGAACGTGAAATAGCCTATTTTTTCGCCAGTGATGAGATTTGCCCTCGCAAAGCGTAATCTACTGTGAAGGAACAGGAAAAAGGGAGCTTGCGCTCCCTTTTTTATTTTTGGCATATAATAAGCCTACAAGTAACAGGTGGAATCCAGATCACAAAGACTGTACAATTTCGCGCCTTGATTTAAGGCTGTAAGCCCCTTATCAACCCGTATATAACCTGTTTCACGAGGCAATCTGATGACAACGGAAAAAATCAATCTACTGGATTTTGATCGGCAAGCAATGCGAGCGTTTTTCGCTGACGAGTTAGGCGAAAAGGCGTTTCGTGCTGATCAGATCATGAAGTGGATGTACCATTTTGGTGTTGATGATTTCGATCAGATGAACAACATCAATAAAAAGCTTCGTGAAAAACTAAAAGCGAAATGCGAAATCCGCGCGCCAGAAGTTACGCTTGCAAAGCATTCAAGTGATGGAACCATCAAATGGGTAATGCGTGTCGGCAACCAAGACGTAGAGACCGTTTATATCCCTGATGAAGACCGCGCAACGTTATGTGTTTCTTCACAAGTAGGCTGTGCGCTTGACTGCAAATTCTGCTCGACCGCTCAACAAGGCTTCAACCGTAACCTGAAAGTGTCTGAAATTATCGGTCAGGTATGGCGTGCAGCGAAAGAGATCGGTATCGAGAAGGACACAGGTCGTCGTCCTATCACCAATATCGTAATGATGGGCATGGGCGAACCACTGCTTAACATGAAGAACCTGATCCCGTCACTTAATCTGATGCTCGATGATCTGGGGTTCGGCCTTTCTAAGCGTCGTGTCACCGTATCCACATCGGGTGTGGTTTCTGGTTTGGATCAGATGACAGACAAAATTGATGTGGCATTGGCCATTTCATTGCATGCACCTAATGATGAGTTGCGTAGCCAGATTATGCCGATCAACGATCGTTATAACATTGCGACGTTTTTGGAATCAGTTCGTCGTTACATCGCATCGTCAAATGCGAACCGTGGTCGAGTGACCGTTGAATATGTGCTTCTGGATCATGTTAATGATGATATGGACCATGCGCGTCAACTCGCAGAGCTGTTAAAAGATACCCCTGCAAAGATAAACTTGATTCCTTTTAACCCTTATCCTGGGTCACCATACAAGAAGCCAAGTAACTCTCGCATTGACCGTTTCATGAAAACATTGATGGAATACAATTACACGGTCACCGTGCGCAAAACTCGAGGCGATGATATAGATGCAGCATGTGGTCAGCTTGTTGGTGATGTTATTGACCGCACCAAACGTACGCAGAGCAGACTGAATGTTGAGGAGCAAATCCCAGTAAAATCAGTCTGATCGCATAGACTGATAGGATGGGATGATGGCAAGGACGCTTAGTACACTGTTATTGATGGGATTATTAGCAGGCTGTGTCACAGTAACGGATAAGCAAAGTAACGTTAAGTTTGATAGTATTGATGCTGCTGAATCCCGAATCGCATTGGGTATTGCTTATTTGAATGCAGGCCAGTGGGAGCGGGCGAGGGAAAACCTCGAAATGGCAGTGCAGTTTGCCCCTAGGTATTACCGTTCTTTGATCTCCTTTGCTCACTATTTGCAGCAAGTAGAAGAGTTCGAACAGGCAGAAGAACAGTACATCACGGCCCTTCGCTACTCTCCAAAAAACGGGGACGTTCAGAATAACTATGGCGTCTTTTTATGTCGCCAAGAACGTTATGATGAAGCGCAAAAGGCATTTGCGAAGGCCATTGCACAGCCTTACTATTACAAGTTGTCTGGAAGCTTTGAAAATGCGGCACTCTGCGCATTGAAAGCCGGTAAAACAGAGGATGCCAAGCTGTGGTTTGCCAAGGCTGTCGATCACGAACCGAATCGACCTTTATCTTCGGTACAGCTTGCGCGACTGGAAGTCAAAGATAACCAGTTCAACGATGCACGTTTGCGCTTATTCAAATTTCATAAGCGGTACGGTTATCGAGCGGGCTCTCTCTACACACTCATTGAGCTGGAGCATAAAGCTGAACGCCCTAGCGAAGTGGCAAGATATGCCAATTTGTTGGCCAGACAATATCCTGAATCTAACGAATATAGACAGTACTTAGCGAATGAATACTGAACAAAACGAAGAGCAAGTGTTAGAGGTTGAGTTTACTCAACCGGGGAAGATACTAAAACAAGCCCGTGAGGCGTTAGGTCTTTCCGAACAAGACGTCGCAGATCGTCTAAGACTTCGTGTTTCCGTCATTCGAGACTTGGAAGAAAATTGTTGTGATAACAAGCAAATAGCTACGTTTACTCGTGGCTATATTCGCTCTTATGCCAAACTCCTTGGCTTGAACGCAGATGATTTGCTCCGCGGCTATCAAGCAACGCCACAATCGGAAGAATCTTCGCAGAAAATGCAGAGTTTTTCTCGTAAAACGCGCCTTGATAAGCATGACAGTCGCGTCATGAGTTTAACTTGGGTGATTTTGGCCGTTGTTGTTGGCATCACTACATTTTGGTGGTGGCAGAACCAACAAAATGATCCCTTGATGTCGTTGTCTGATGACTTTGTCGCGTTTACTCAATCGGAGAGTAGCGCCGATAACAATGAACAAATATCAGAAACAGAGACAACCCTGATCTCGCCTGTGGAACCAGAGGCTGAAGTGAGTGCCGCTGGTGTTGTCGTGCCTGAAATGGCCGTAAAAGATGAGATTGTCGAAACAGATAGCATCACGGCATCGGCTCCTGCTGATGTTCAACCAAAGGTTGAAACAAGCCCTGAGGTCAACACACCATCTCCTGTGACCACCGCATCGAATGCCGTGACAAGCAGCAATGAAGTCGCTAATCAATCGCCTACGCTTTCTTTGTCGTTTAAGGGGGATTGCTGGGTAGACATTCGAGATGCCAGTGGTAAGCGTTTGTTGACCGGAATTAAGTCTGCGGGCGAGACCGTAGATCTGTCTGGTAAAGCGCCGTTTAAAGTAGTGCTTGGCGCACCCGCTGCTGTAAACCTTGTCTACAATGGCGACAAAGTTGATTTAAGTAGTTACCCTTCTGGACGGGTAGCCCGTTTGAGCCTTCCGAAGTAATTCAGAGTACACCTAATGCATACCGAATCTCCTATTAAGCGTCGCCCGTCAACGCGTATTTATGTGGGCAACGTGCCAATCGGCGATGGCGCACCAATTGCCGTTCAGTCAATGACGAATACTCGAACCACAGACGTCGCAGCGACTGTCGCTCAAATTAATGCACTGGAAAAAGTGGGTGCAGATATTGTTCGTGTTTCAGTACCGACCATGGAAGCGGCGGAAGCATTCAAACTGATCCGCGAGCAAACTAACATGGCGTTGGTTGCTGATATCCATTTCGATTACCGCATTGCTTTGCGCGTTGCCGAGTATGGCGTGGATTGTCTTCGTATCAACCCAGGTAACATTGGTAATGAGCAACGTATTCGATCTGTGGTTGATGCGGCTCGTGACAAAAACATTCCAATCCGCATTGGTGTTAATGGCGGATCGTTGGAACGTGAAATTCAAGAAAAATATGGCGAGCCAACCCCAGAAGCTTTGGTGGAATCGGCAATGCGCCATGTTGATATTTTAGATCGCCTTAACTTTGACCAGTTTAAAGTGAGCGTGAAAGCGTCTGATGTCTTTTTGGCAGTAGAATCTTATCGTCAATTGGCTAGACGCATTGATCAGCCATTACATCTGGGTATTACAGAAGCCGGTGGCGCCCGCGCGGGTGCCGTGAAGTCGGCGGTTGGTTTAGGTATGCTGCTGAGCGAAGGTATCGGTGATACTCTGCGTATCTCGCTTGCGGCGGATCCAATTGAAGAAATTAAAGTTGGCTTTGATATATTGAAATCGCTGCGCATTCGTTCGCGCGGTGTTAACTTTATTGCTTGTCCAACATGCTCCCGCCAGGAGTTTGATGTGATTGGCACCGTTAACGCGCTAGAGCAGCGTCTGGAAGATGTTGTGATACCGATGGACGTGTCCATTATAGGTTGTGTGGTTAACGGTCCCGGCGAAGCTGAGGTCTCTCATATTGGTGTGGCCGGAAGCAATAAGCGCAGTGCTTACTATGACGACGGGATTCGCCAGAAAGAACGTTTTGATAATGACAACCTGATCGATGAGCTGGAAGCGAAGATCCGGGCTAAAGCTTCAATGCTGGATGAGAACAACCGCATTGACGTAAACACGCAGGAGTAAGCCAAACGGCTTGCTTCAAGACAGAATATAAAAGATCGGTTTCGAGAGTAAACGTGGCGAAAACAATTCAAGCGATTCGAGGCATGAACGATTGCCTCCCAACACAAACCCCACTTTGGCAAAAAGTTGAGGGTACAGTTAAAGACGTGATCAGCGCGTACGGCTACAGCGAAGTGCGTATGCCGATCGTCGAAATGACCCATCTGTTTTGTCGTGCTATCGGTGAAGTCACCGATGTGGTTGAAAAAGAGATGTACACCTTTGAGGATCGCAATGGCGACAGCCTAACCTTGCGTCCAGAAGGAACCGCAAGCTGTGTCCGTGCGGGTATTGAAAACGGTCTGCTGTATAACCAAGAACAACGCCTGTGGTACATGGGTCCAATGTTCCGTCATGAGCGTCCTCAGAAAGGTCGTTACCGTCAGTTCCACCAGTTTGGTGTTGAAGTCTTTGGCCTGAATGGCCCTGATGTTGACGCAGAGTTGATCATGATGACAGCCCGCCTGTGGCGTGAGTTGGGTATTCATGAGCATGTTCGTTTAGAGCTTAACTCCATTGGCTCGCCAGAAGCGCGTGCAGATTACCGTGAAGCGCTGGTCGACTTCTTGATGCAACATGAGGCGGTTTTGGATGAAGATTGCAAACGTCGTATGCACACCAATCCATTGCGTGTTCTCGATTCTAAAAATCCAGAAATTCAAGCGGTACTAACGGATGCACCTAAGCTATCTGCGTACCTAGATGATGAATCAAAACAACATTTTGCAGGTCTGTGTGAACTGTTGGACGCTGCAGGCATCCAATACACAGTTAACGAGAAATTGGTTCGCGGTCTTGATTACTACAACCGTACCGTTTTCGAGTGGATCACTGAAAGCTTAGGCTCTCAGGGTACCGTGTGTGGTGGCGGTCGTTATGATGGCTTAGTGGAACAGCTGGGTGGTAAAGCAACGCCAGCCGTTGGTTTTGCTATGGGTGTCGAGCGTCTGGTACTACTGATGGAAACACTGGAGCTACATGAAACCCGACCTGCTGTTGATGTTTACATGGTCACTGCGGGTGAAGGTACATTAGCTGCAGGTATGCAATTGGCGGAGCTCCTACGTGAACGCGTACCGGGTCTTCGTGTTATGACTCACTTCGGTGGTGGCAACTTTAAGAAGCAATTTAAACGTGCGGATAAAGTGGGCGCATCGGTCGCA
Organism: Enterovibrio norvegicus FF-33; assembly: GCF_000286835.2. Lineage (GTDB taxonomy): Bacteria > Pseudomonadota > Gammaproteobacteria > Enterobacterales > Vibrionaceae > Enterovibrio > Enterovibrio norvegicus_A. The sequence goes on from NZ_AJYD02000013.1 coordinate 264,520, forward strand.
CTGGTACTCGGTGAAGATGAAGTGGCAAACAAAGTCGTGACTTATAAAGATCTTAAAGGTGGCGAGCAGCTGACCATTACTCAGGATGATGTAGCCGAAAAACTGGCTCAACTAGTTTAAGAGAGGACAAATCGTGGACGTCTACACCACAGAAGAACAGCAAGTCGAAGCAATTAAGTCGTGGTGGCGGGAAAATGGCAAAGCCATTTTCCTCGGCGCAGTGATTGGTTTGGGCGGTCTTTATGGATGGCGCTATTACCAGTCAGAGCAAGAAACGAGCCGTGAACAGGCATCAGAAGCTTACATGCAAGTGGTCGGTGCGTTGGCCGCGGGTGATGCTGAAGCCGAAGAGAAAGCAACAGCATTTCTTCAGTCTCATGACGGTGCTTACACGGCGTTAGTGGAACTGCAATTGGCGAAGTCCTTTGTGGAAGCTGGCGATTTGGCTAAAGCGGCGGAGCAACTTCGTTCGGTTAAAACCGCAAAAGATGATGCCTTGAAAGCAACGGCAACTGTGCGTCTAGCACGTATTGAAGCACAGCAAGGTAACTTTGATGCTGCGTTAAAAGAGCTAGATGGTGTGACTGGCGACAGCTGGAAACCACAGGTTGAAGAGCTTCGTGGTGATATTGAATTGCGTAAAGGCGATACTAATGCGGCGCGTTCAGCGTACGCAGCATCCATTGCCGCCGCGTCTAATCCTGTTGTTCAAATGAAACTGGACAACCTGCCTCAGTAAGGTTTGAGTATGATGCGCAAGGGATGGAAACGTGTTAGTGCAGTAGCCTTGCTTGGAACACTGCTTATTGGTTGTGCCGGTGAAGAAGATTCGATTGTCATGGCACCTGTGCCTGTGGTTGAGAATACTTTTACGCCCGAGTCATTTTGGTCATCTAACGTCGGTGATGGTGTTGGGCGCTATTATAGTAACCTCACCCCAGCTTACGAATATGGCAAAGTGTATGCAGCGGATCGTGGTGGTGAAGTAAAAGCCATTGACGGTGAAACAGGAAAAACGCTGTGGGCGGTTAACTTAAGTTCAGAAAAGCCTGCGTTAATCTCCGGTGGTATTACGGCATCGTACAGTAAGTTGTATCTGGGCACCGAAACAGGTGAACTGATTGCACTGGATGAAGAAACCGGAGATCTGGTTTGGCGTATTAACGCGGGTGGTGAAATCTTGTCGAAACCACTAGCGGACGAAAGCCTGATTGTGGTAAATACGAGTCGCGGTGAATTGGCAGCCTTTGATGCTGAATCCGGTGAAGAGCGCTGGCGTATTTCTACCGATGTTCCCAATCTGACGTTACGTGGTGATAGCTCACCGGTTGCTATCTCTGGTGGTGTGTTCTGGGGAATGGCAAATGGTCGCTTAGGTGCCGCTTTCATCGAAAACGGTAACATCATTTGGCAGCAAACTGTGGCAAGCCCTAAAGGTGCAACAGAAATCGATCGTTTGGTTGATGTTGATGCGACGCCGGTGATTTCAGGTTCGCTACTTTACGCCGTTGGTTACAATGGTCAGCTAGTGGCAATTGATTTGCGTTCAGGAAGACCAGCATGGAAGCGCACCTACAGTTCAACAACGGATTTCTTGGTGGTGGGCAGCTATTTGTTCCTTGTCACCGATAAAGACCATGTTGTCGCCGTTGATGCACGCAGTGGTACAGAGCTTTGGCAAAATCGCGATCTTGAATATCGCCAGCTAACAGCTCCAGTCGCCATTTCTGGTTATGTTGTGGTGGGAGATGCGGAAGGTTATCTGCATTGGCTTGACCCAACAACGGGTGAATTTGTCGCTCAACAACAACTGGATGACAGCGGCATTGCGGTAGCGCCAATAAAAGCGGATGACGCGTATATTGTTATCACGCGCGATGGTCGTATTAGTAAAAAGCAAACGCAGTAACATCAAGCGTTTATAAATTATTCGGCTCCTGGACCCTAAGGTTCAGGAGCCGCTGTTATTAATGAATATGAGATTTTAAGAGGTCAGTATGATTCCTGTAGTAGCCCTTGTTGGGCGTCCAAATGTGGGGAAGTCGACACTCTTTAACCGGCTGACAAGGACGCGCGATGCGCTGGTGGCCGATTTTCCGGGTTTGACCAGGGATCGTAAATACGGAAAAGCCATGCTGGGTGAGCATGAGTTCATTGTGGTGGACACTGGTGGTATCGACGGTACCGAAGAAGGTGTTGAAACCAAAATGGCTGAGCAGTCACTGGCGGCGATTGAAGAAGCGGATGTCGTGTTGTTCATGGTTGATGGCCGCGCAGGCCTGACGGTTGCAGATGAAGCGATTGCGCAGCATCTTCGCAGCCGTGAAAAGACAACCTTCCTTGTGGTGAACAAAGTCGACGGTATTGATGCTGATGCTGCCAGTGCGGAATTCTGGCAGTTAGGCATGAGCAACATGTTCCAAATCGCTGCGGCGCATGGACGTGGTGTACTTGGTCTGATTGACCGTGCATTAAAACCGTTTGCAGAATCGCTGGCTGAACAAGAAGCTGACGAGGAAGGCTTGGTTGATTTAACTGGCGAGCAAGACTTTGAAGACGAAGACAAAGAGCTGACTGAGGAAGATGCGGAATCGGCGCTAGAGCGTCTGCGTAATCGTCCGATCAAGTTCAGTATCATTGGTCGTCCAAACGTGGGTAAATCGACACTGACTAACCGTATTCTTGGCGAAGACCGTGTCGTGGTATTCGATATGCCTGGTACCACACGTGATTCCATCTACATTCCGATGGAGCGTGATGGCCGTGAATACGTGATCATTGATACAGCCGGTGTTCGCCGTCGTAAGCGTGTGAACGAAAAAGTAGAGAAGTTCTCTGTTATTCAAACGCTGAAAGCCATTGAAGATGCCAACGTTGTGTTATTGGTGATTGATGCGCGTGAAAACATTTCAGACCAAGACCTAAGCTTGTTGGGCTTTGCGTTGAACGCTGGCCGTTCAATCGTGATCGCCGTGAACAAATGGGATGGTCTGGACAATGATGTGAAAGACCGCGTGAAGTCAGAACTTGATCGTCGTCTTGGCTTTGTTGATTTCGCCCGTATTCACTTTATTTCTGCATTGCATGGAACCGGTGTTGGTCACTTGTTTGAGTCAATTCAAGAAGCGTATGAGTCTGCGACTAAGCGTATTAGCACTTCAATGCTGACTCGAATCATGAGTATGGCGCAAGATGATCACCAGCCACCAATGATCCGTGGACGTCGTGTGAAGCTGAAATATGCGCACGCAGGCGGTTACAATCCACCAATCATTGTTATTCATGGTAACCAAGTGCGTGAGCTGCCCGCTGCGTACAAACGTTACCTGATGAACTACTACCGCAAATCACTGAAAATCATGGGTACACCAATTCGCATTCAGTTCCAAAACAGCGAAAACCCGTTTGAAGGCAAGAAAGAAAACCTGACTATCTCTCAGTCTCGCCAACGTAAGCGACTGATGGATATGGTAAAACATCGCGGTAAGAAGTAATCATACTGTGAAAAGAAGAAAGCCGACCTTAGTGGTCGGTTTTTTTATGCCTGTCATTTATGCCAACCGGAACAAGTATTCAGTCACTCTTGATGAACAAGCCCCTTGTGTGTGGTTGCTTATGTATTAGTCGCGTAACGACTGAGTGCAATCTCTTCCTTGCTCTTGTTGATTTTGCCTGCGCAAAGTTTAGTCCGATTACTATTAGCCGAAACGATGAAGATTGAATGACAGTTCATGTAATTTATACATTGGCGATATTCTTCCGATAATCTGTGGGTAGTATCGCCATTCATTAGCGTCTATTTGATTAAAACTCGCATGATCTGACACTATTGATGTGTGATCTGTTGCTTATTTTGCAGTCTAATATAGATCTTTGTCACATTTAGGGGAGCATGAAAGCGAGAAATATCGTTCTAGGGCACTAAGGTGATTTTTTACTCGGCTACTAAAGCAACTTGTATTTACTAAATACTGATAAATTTGATAATTTTTAAGTTTATTGGAGTTTTATATTGCTTAAAATCCATATACAGAACATGTAACTTATGCTTTCGGGAGTTGTATTGATAAATATTCTTTTAGGGGTAGATCGCTGATCGGATCCCATAAACACCTCGATCAGACGATCTTGATAGGATCCAGCGAGAGGCTGTTCTGTTAGATCTCAGCGTTAAGTTAGAATAGCGCGTAAAACGAATACAGAAAATATGGGCGTATAAAAGTGCGACTTGGACAGCTAAGGGGAATGATGTATGGAAAATAACTGCCCAGAGTGTGGTGTGGTAATGCGTTGGGAACAGGGCACGTATCGCTGTGGACCTTGCGATAAAGTCTTTATAAAACAGGGGTATTGTCAAACCTGCGACGTGCAATTAGAAAAGCTGCAGGCGTGTGGTTCGACGAATTATTTCTGCAATCAGTGCAATGAGTTGAAGTCTCGCTCGAGCGCGAGAATTGTATTTGAGACACAAAAAACGGCGTCGCAATGACACCGTTCTAGGCGTGCTTTGACGCGATCCTAGATCACTGTGGATTGGATCTCGCCGCTCGATAATACTGTGGTGATCTGATCGCCGGATTTCACGTCACTGTCAGACCGGATCACTTTGTTATTCTTGCCTCGAGTGATCGAATATCCTCGAGCCAGTGTGGCGAGCGGGCTGACTGCGTCCAAGGTTTCCATTTTTAGGGCTAATTCATGCTGATGTTGGCGTAACTGACGGTGCATGGCGTCAGTTAAACGCTGCTGTGTGTATCCTAATTGCGTGCTGAGTCCTGGCAGTTGGTTCGCTGGCGAGAAACGCTCTAAACGCTGACTCGCTCTATCTAAGCGCTGCGCATCAGTTTGCAGTTTGGTTCGCATGGATTGGTAGAGACGACGTTCGAGCTCGTCAAACTGCTGTGCTTGCTGTTGCAGACGAGCTTGGGGGTGTTGCATTGCCAATCGGTGTTGCAGGCGTGTGAGGCGCTCCTGGCTACGTGATAGGTGTCGACTGAACACATGTGCCAGCCGATCGCTGCGCTGCGAAAACTGTTGGGCTCGTACTGAGGTATCTCTGCTCACCAATTCAGCCGCAGCAGAAGGCGTGGGTGCGCGCATGTCCGCAACAAAGTCGGCGATGGTTACATCGACCTCATGACCCACGGCACTGACAATAGGAATGCTGCTTGCAGCAATGGTGCGCGCCACTATTTCTTCGTTGAAACACCACAAGTCCTCTAACGAACCGCCACCGCGTCCCACAATAAGCACATCACACTCGTCACGGCTGTTGGCTCGGCCAATCGCTTGCGCTATTTGGATCGCCGCGTCTTTTCCCTGAACTTGAGTAGGGTATATCACCACGGGCAGACTTGGGTCCCGGCGCTTTAACACATGCAAAATATCGTGAAGGGCTGCGCCAGTTTTTGAGGTGATGATCCCGACGCGTCTTGGCTGTTCGGGTAATGTTTTTTTGGTACTGGCTGCAAACAGACCTTCCGCCGCCAGTTGCATTTTCAGCTTCTCAAATTGCTGCTGAAGCATGCCATCTCCTTCCGGCTGCATGCTTTCAACAATGATTTGGTAGTCGCCGCGCGGTTCATACAAGGACAATCTGGCGCGAACCAGTACTTGATTGCCGTTGGCTGGCTTGAAGGTCACACGGCGATTGTTGCCTTTGAACATGGCACATTTCACCTGAGCACGGCTGTCTTTGAGGGTGAAATACCAGTGGCCAGACACAGGAACGGTAAGATTTGATACTTCGCCAACCAGCCAGACGATGCCCATTTCGTTCTCGAGCAGAAGACGAACTTCGGCGTTCAAACGAGAGACGGTGAAAATGTTTTCGTTAGGGCTTGTCATCACCAGTTAGCCTTAAATATCAGCGGGTTTTCGTCATGGTACTGGGGCAAAAAATGAATGCCAAACGTTTTCGTTAAAATCTATAGCCAAACGTTTGCGTCATCAGTATAATGCTGCGGCAATATTTAGTCCCCCGTATTTACTTTTGGCGTGAGATATTGCAATGTTACGAATAGCTAAAGAAGCACTAACTTTTGATGATGTATTGCTGGTTCCAGCACATTCCACAGTTCTTCCAAACACTGCCGACTTACGTACTCAACTGACGAAAACTATTTCTCTGAATATCCCTCTGATCTCAGCGGCGATGGACACAGTGACAGAAGCCCGTCTCGCGATTGCGTTAGCTCAAGAAGGCGGTATCGGATTCATCCACAAAAACATGACTATCGAACAACAAGCAGAACAAGTTCGCTTGGTGAAAATTTTCGAAGCAGGTGTGGTCTCCAACCCCGTCACTGTTACCCCAAATCAAACCATTGCAGATGTGAAAATGCTGACTGAGCGTAATGGCTTTGCAGGTTTCCCTGTTGTGACTGAGAGCAATGAGCTTGTTGGTATCATCACTGGCCGTGATGTTCGCTTTGTTATCGACCTTAGCCTGAAAGTGGCTGATGTGATGACACCAAAAGATCGTCTGGCAACAGTGAAAGAAGGCGCAAGCCCTGAAGAAGTGCAAAAGCTGATGCAACAATTCCGTGTCGAGAAAGTGTTGGTTGTGAATGATGACCACCATCTCAGCGGTATGATCACAGCAAAAGATTTCCAAAAAGCAGAACGCAAACCCAACGCGTGTAAAGACGAAAAAGGTCGTCTACGTGTAGGTGCAGCTGTTGGCGCGGGTGCTGGCAACGAAGAACGCGTTGCGGCACTGGTTGAAGCCGGTGTTGATGTGTTGCTTATCGATTCTTCTCACGGTCATTCTGAAGGTGTTCTTCAGCGTATTCGTGAAACACGTGCGGCATTCCCTGATCTGCAAATCATTGGCGGTAACGTCGCAACCGGTTCTGGTGCAAAAGCGCTGATCGAAGCGGGCGTCAACGCAGTAAAAGTCGGTATCGGCCCGGGTTCAATTTGTACTACGCGCATCGTGACCGGTGTGGGTGTGCCACAAATCACTGCGATTTCTGACGCAGTTGAAGTGGCTGACCAATACGGCATCCCTGTCGTTGCTGACGGCGGTATTCGTTTCTCTGGTGACATGTGTAAGGCAATTGTCGCTGGTGCATCGTGTGTAATGGTTGGCTCAATGCTAGCGGGTACTGAAGAGTCTCCGGGTGAAGTTGAGCTGTATCAAGGTCGCTCTTACAAGTCTTACCGTGGCATGGGTTCATTGGGTGCCATGTCTAAAGGGTCATCTGACCGCTACTTCCAGACAGATAACGCTGCCGACAAGCTTGTACCTGAAGGCATTGAAGGCCGCGTGGCTTACAAAGGCCGTCTGAAAGAAATTATTCACCAGCAAATGGGTGGTTTGCGCTCGTGCATGGGCCTAACGGGTTCTGCAACGGTTGATGCTCTGCGCACAAAAGCAGAATTCGTTCGTATCACAGGTGCAGGCATGACTGAATCGCACGCACATGATGTGACGATCACGAAAGAAGCGCCAAACTACCGTACTGGGCAGTAATCCTTTTTTTACAAATACCAAGGGGCGTTGCCCCTTGAATCGCTGACATTTTGAGACAAGCTGAAATGACTAAAAATATTCACGACCAACGTATTCTGATCCTCGACTTCGGCTCACAGTACACGCAGCTTATTGCACGTCGTATCCGTGAAATCGGTGTGTATTGCGAATTGTGGGGCTGGGACGTCGATGAGCAGGATATTCGTGACTTCAACCCAGATGGCATCATCCTTTCTGGTGGCCCTGAAAGTGTGACGGAAGCAGGTTCTCCTCGTGCACCGGAATATGTGTTCACCGCTGGTGTGCCTGTTTTGGGTGTGTGCTACGGCATGCAAACCATGTCCGCGCAACTTGGCGGTAAAGTTTCAGGATCAACGGAACGCGAATTCGGCTACGCAAAAGTGACTCTCGACAATGCGGGTAGCCTGTTTGAAGGTATCGAAGATTCTATCAACGAAGAAGGCTTAGGCATTCTTGATGTATGGATGAGCCACGGTGACAAAGTGGTCGAGATCCCAGCTGACTTCGTGAAAGTGGCGTCAACCGATACTTGCCCATTCGCGGCAATGGCCAATGAAGAGAAGCGTTTCTATGGTGTGCAATTCCACCCAGAAGTGACACACACTCGTCAAGGTCATCGCATGCTTGAGCGTTTCGTTCTCGACATTTGTGGTTGTGAGCGTCTTTGGACGTCAGCATCGATCATTGAAAACGCCATTGAAAGCATCAAAGAGCAAGTGGGTGATGACGAAGTGATCCTAGGCCTGTCAGGCGGTGTGGATTCTTCTGTTGTTGCTATGCTTATTCACCGCGCGATCGGTGACAAGTTAACGTGCGTATTTGTTGATAATGGTCTGCTACGTCTTAATGAAGGCGAGCAAGTTATGGACATGTTTGGCGATCATTTCGGATTGAACATCGTTCATGTGAAAGCGGAGCAACGTTTCCTTTCTGCACTTGAAGGCATAGCTGATCCAGAAGCTAAGCGTAAGAAAATTGGCCACGTGTTTATTGATGTATTCGATGAAGAATCGAAGAAGTTAGAAAACGCGAAGTGGTTGGCGCAAGGCACTATCTATCCTGACGTGATCGAATCTGCCGCATCGAAGACGGGTAAAGCACACGTGATCAAATCTCACCATAACGTTGGCGGTCTGCCAGACGACATGGAAATGGGATTGGTTGAGCCGCTTAAAGAGCTGTTCAAGGATGAAGTGCGTAAGATTGGTCTTGAGCTTGGCCTGCCTTACAACATGCTTTACCGCCACCCGTTCCCAGGTCCAGGCCTTGGTGTTCGTGTGTTGGGTGAAGTGAAAAAAGAGTACTGTGATTTGCTACGTCGTGCTGATGCTATCTTCATTGAAGAATTGCACAATGCAGACTTGTATAACAAAGTGTCTCAAGCCTTCACGGTATTCCTACCAGTGCGCTCAGTGGGCGTAATGGGCGATGGCCGTAAATACGATTGGGTTGTTTCTCTGCGTGCTGTTGAAACCATCGATTTCATGACTGCACATTGGGCACATCTGCCTTACGATTTCTTGGGTAAGGTATCAAACCGTATCATCAATGAAGTCGACGGCATCAGCCGTGTGGTTTATGACATTTCTGGTAAGCCACCTGCAACGATCGAGTGGGAATAATTCCTCTCTGATTAAAAGATGAAATAGAAAGACGAAAGGCACGCATTGCGTGCCTTTTTTGTGTCTAACTTTCTGTCATGCGCTCTCAATACCGTGACGCTGCGTGCCCTAACCTTGCCTAATACTCTTTCTTTCGTTCTGAAGTAACGATTTCTTTGGAATTGTTGCCGCTCAGGATTCACCTTGTATCCATTGTGTTTATTTGTTGTGTGAATATTGAATCAATCTTCTTTTTTTGTGAGTTAAATTGATATTTACCCCTGCCAAAAAAGAATTAAGTATGTATTTTATGCTGCTGAATAATGATGACGTCGTCTGAATCGAAAGATTCAGAATACACGATGCAAACACACACAATTAACCATGGAGCTTTACATGAGTAACCATGCTATGGACAACATTCCAGACGCGCCGATGAGCGCAATGGACAAGTTTCTCAATGGGATTGAGAAAGCAGGGAACAAAATCCCTGATCCAGCATTACTGTTCTTTTACGGGTTATTAATCGTATGGGGTCTGTCTGCCGTTCTTTCTCAGGTTGATTTTGGCCTGATACACCCAATCTCCGGCCAGACTGTAGAAATTAATAACTTGTTGACTGGCACTGCGCTAGCTAACTTCCTCGCTAACATGGTCACCACCTTCACTAGCTTTGCCCCTATGGGTATCGTGCTGGTGGCGATGTTGGGCGTTGGTGTTGCGGATGCTTCAGGTTTTATCACCACCGGCCTGAAGAAAATGCTGAACGTGACACCGAAGAAATTGCTGACGCCAGCATTGATCTTGGTGGCTATCGTTTCGCACACCGCAGCAGATGCGGGCTACGTTCTGGTTATCCCGCTGGGTGGCATCATCTTCCACGCGGCAGGTCGCCATCCTCTTGTGGGTATTGCGGCGGCATTTGCTGGTGTATCAGGCGGTTTCTCTGCGAACTTCATTCCTTCTGGTATCGACCCGCTTCTTGCCGGCTTTACTCAATCAGCGGCACAAGTACTTGATAAAGATTACTTGGTAAACCCACTGGCAAACATTTACTTCACCGGCTTGTCTTCGATTTTGATCGTGGCAATCGGTTGGTATGTGACTGAAAAAATCATCGAGCCGCGTCTAAGCAAATTGCCTATTGATGACGATGCCGAGAAAGCCCCTGATCTGGGTAGCTTCACCGACATTGAAAGCAAGGCGTTCAATCGCGCAAGCTTTGCGATGCTGGCGGGTATTGCGCTACTAGTTTTTGCGCTTATTCCTGAAACATCAGCACTGCGTTCACCAGAAGGTGAGTTAACTGCATTCTCTGCACCGTTGATGAAGTCAATTGTACCGCTGATCTTTATTCTTTTCGTCATTCCTGGTGTGGTATATGGCCGCGTAGCAGGGACGTTCAAGAAGCAAGGCGACATCATTGTGGCAATGAGCCAGACCATGTCTACCATGGGTAGCTACTTGGTCATGTCATTCTTCTGTGCGCAGTTCCTTGCCGCATTCAGCCAATCAAACATTGGTACATTGTTGGCGTTAGAAGGCGCAGAGCTTCTAAAAGCACTTAACATGCCAGGTCAAATGACAATTATTGGCATGATCTTACTGACGGCGTGTGTGAACCTGTTGATTGGCTCTGCTTCTGCGAAGTGGGCGTTGATTGGTCCAATCCTTGTGCCGATGTTGATGGCATTGGGTATTTCCCCTGAGCTTTCACAAGCAGGTTATCGTGTCGGTGACTCTGTCTCTAACATCATTTCTCCGTTGATGGTCTTCTTCCCATTAGTGGTGGTTTACTGTCAGCGTTACGTGAAGAACACTGGTATTGGTACCTTGGCTTCAATGATGATGCCTTACTCGATTGCTATGTTGATCGGCTGGAGTCTTTTCTTGCTGGCATACTGGGCATTGGGTATTCCATTGGGTATTCAAGCACCGTACACCTATCAGTTGTAGCCGAGTGAGCAATAAGCGACTTCGCTTTTTCTGATTGGTATGACGTTATAGGCGGCTGTTTTCGTCAGGGAATAGACCGCAATGTTGATGGTGTTGGTTAACTTCAACATTCCACTGGGCTTCTAATGAATACCGTTAGTTGCCCCGTCAGATAAAAAAAACCGGCCTCGGCCGGTTTTTTGTTTTCAAATGCTAGCTAGACATTCAGCCTTTGAGGTGCTGTGCGTGAAAGCGAAGATGATCATCAATGAAACTGGCAATAAAGTAATAGCTGTGGTCATAACCTTCCTGCATGCGAAGCTCTAACGGGTAACCCGCTTCTTCGGCTGCTTGCAGCAGATGGCCTGGTTTTAACTGATCATGCAAAAACTGATCGCCATCCCCTTGGTCAACCAACATTGGCACGTGTTTCTCCGCGGTTTTGATCAGAGCGCATGCATCATATTCCAGCCACGTCGACGTATCGTCACCTAAATAATTGGTAAAGGCTTTCTGTCCCCAAGGCACGACTGATGGATTAACGATAGGGCTGAATGCAGATACCGAGCGATAGGCATCACTGTTTTTCAGTGCAATGGTTAGTGCCCCATGTCCGCCCATGCTGTGGCCTGAGATAGCTTTCACATCGCTGACAGGGAAATGGCCTTCAATCACCGCAGGCAGTTCTTTCACCACGTAATCGTACATGTAGTAATAACGATTCCACGGTGCTTCGGTAGCGTTTAAATAAAACCCAGCGCCGACGCCAAAATCATACGCGCCATCGGGATCATCAGGAATATTGTCGCCACGCGGGCTGGTGTCAGCGGTGACAATCGCGATGCCTAATTCTGCCGCCAACTTGTGCGCGCCCGCTTTTTGCATGAAGTTTTCATCTGAGCAGGTTAAGCCTGATAGCCAATAGAGCACTGGCACTTTGTTTGATTCAGAAGCTTGCGGCGGAAGATAGATGGCGAATCGCATGTTGCAGTGCACAGTGCGAGAAGTGTGTGTGTATTGCTTGTGCCAACCGCCAAAGCTGCGATTGCTGCTGGTATTTTCAAGACTCATGTTGGGCTCCAGTGTGGGCGCACCATGAGTGCGCCCACGTTGTTGTCACCGTAAAGGGCTACTTGTCGAAGTGGATGACAGAACGAATACTCTTACCTTCGTGCATCAGGTCAAACGCCTCGTTAACGCCTTCCAAGCCCATGGTATGGGTAATGAAGTCATCAAGCTTGAACTCGCCAGCGAGGTAGCGATCAACAATTTCAGGCAGTTCTGAACGGCCTTTAACGCCACCGAATGCAGAGCCACGCCATACGCGGCCTGTCACCAATTGGAATGGGCGTGTTGAAATTTCTTGGCCTGCGCCTGCCACGCCGATGATCACCGACTCGCCCCAACCTTTGTGACAGCACTCGAGGGCTGAACGCATCACGTTGACGTTACCAATACATTCGAACGAAAAATCGACACCACCGTCGGTCATTTCCACGATCACATCTTGGATTGGCTTATCAAACTTGCTTGGGTTGATACAATCGGTTGCGCCTAGCTTCGTTGCCAGCTCGAACTTGCTTTCGTTCAAGTCGATACCAATAATGCGGCTAGCGCCCGCCATCGCAGCACCGATGATGGCAGATAGGCCAATACCACCCAGGCCGAAGATAGCAACGGTATCGCCTTTTTGTACTTTCGCTGTGTTAAGTACCGCGCCCATACCTGTTGTTACGCCACAGCCTAACAAACAGACTTCTTCGAGAGGGGCGTCTTTGTTCACTTTTGCTAGTGAGATTTCGGGTAACACGGTGTACTCAGAAAACGTTGAACAACCCATATAGTGGTAAATCGGCTGGCCATCTTTGTAAAAACGCGTGGTACCGTCTGGCATTAGTCCTTTGCCCTGGGTTTCGCGAATTTTCTGACACAGGTTGGTTTTACCGGACAGGCAGAATTTACATTCGCCACATTCTGGCGTGTAAAGCGGGATCACATGATCACCAACCTTAACACTGGTTACGCCTTCGCCAATTTGCTCGACGATACCGCCACCTTCATGTCCTAGGATCGCAGGGAAAATACCTTCTGGATCATCGCCTGACAGAGTGAATGCGTCTGTGTGGCATACGCCTGTTGCAACGATACGTACCAATACCTCACCGGCTTTAGGTAGCATGACATCAACTTCTTCTATGCTTAGCGGTTTGCCTGCTTCCCAAGCGACTGCTGCGCGAGATTTAATAAATTGTTCCGCCATTGACTCTGTCCTCTATGCATGTGATCAGTCCTTCTCGACTAACCGTAGGTCAAATTTGAAGGGATCATGTGTCCAATTGTGTGACAACCCCACTTTCATTACCTAGTCTAATTGTTTCGTTGGTATTGATAATCCATAATCCTAGCAATTAACTTTTACTGGTGTGTAACAATGGCGAATTGGCAGGGTGTTTCTGAATTTCTGGCAGTGGTTGAAACAGCAAGTTTTACCAAGGCGGCAAAAAGGCTGGGTATTTCGACGGCACACGTAAGCCGGCAAGTCGCCATGCTGGAAGAAAGGCTAAATACGCGATTGTTCTATCGAACGACTCGCCGAGTGTCGACGACTGAAGAAGGTGATGTCTATTACCAGCACTGTCGTATGGTCGCTGATGCGCTAAAAGAAGCGGAAAGTGCCGTGACACAATTGCAAGAAACTCCTAATGGTCATATCAAACTGACCGCACCTGTCACTTACGGGGAAAAAGTGGTCATGCCGTTGATTCTCGATTTTATGGACAGGTACCCTGAAATCCATGTTGATATCGACCTGACCAATACGCCGCTTGATTTGATTGACTCTGGTTGTGACTTTGCACTGCGATTGGGGCGACTGACGGACTCCTCCATGGTATGTAAGCGTCTCGCAACCCGTAAATTAATTGTCTGTGGTGCGCCAGAATTTCTCTCTAAATTTGGCACACCTCATACCTTGTCGGAACTACCGCATTTTAATTGCCTGCGCGGACAGCATGATTACTGGCGTTTTCGTGAGAGTGGCAAAGAGTGCACGGTGCGCGTTAAGGGCAGCCTGCGTTGCAACAGTGGTGTGGGCTTGGTTGATGCCGCCAAGCGCGGGATGGGGCTGGTTCAATTGCCTGATTATTACATTGATGAAGCGTTGGCATCGGGCGAGTTGGTTCGCGTGCTGAATGCGTATCAAGATATGGAAGAGGGGATATGGGCGTTGTTCCCTCATCGTCGCTTGCAATCATTACGGGTGAAATTGCTGGTGGATTTTTTGGCTGACGGTTTAGCAAACGGAGCGAGATCAACCGCTACACAGAATGATATACTGCGCGCTGCAACATCCTCAGGCAGATAGCACAGTGACTCAAAACGAATTAGATCAGCAATTTATGCAGCATGCGATGACATTAGCTGCCAAAGCGGAAGCCGAAGGTGAGGTGCCAGTTGGTGCACTCGTGGTACTTAACGGCGAAGTGATTGGTGAGGGGTGGAACCGTCTTATCGGTCAACATGATGCCACGGCGCATGCTGAAATGATGGCTCTTCGTCAAGCGGGTAAGGTGCTACAAAACTACAGACTGTTAGACGCTGTGTTGTATGTGACCTTAGAACCGTGCCCAATGTGTGCGAGTGCGATGGTGCATAGTCGCGTTGGAAGGGTCGTGTATGGTGCGCCGGATTACAAAACAGGCGCGGCGGGAAGTGTGATGAACTTACTGAGCTACGACGGTGTTAACCACCATGTTGCTTATCAAGGTGGGGTGATGGAAGAGGAGTGTCGGGCGCAGTTACAAGCCTTTTTCCGTCGTCGTCGCGCGGAGAAAAAAGCCGACAGAGATGCACGTAAGCGTATTAACGACTCAGCGCAAGACCTAGAGTAAGCGACGCTTTGCCGAATTAGAAACTCTCGTCCATCATGGCAAATTCTCGAATGGCAAAGGTGCGTTGACGCCACAATACTTTTTTCAGGTTAACGTTGCGCATGCGCTTACGTCGGTTTGATGCTGAGCTTGAGTTACGTGCAAAAGTGGACTGCGTTTTTCGTTTGTTAGCAAACATAGTTTCAGTTCCTATTTAGACAAAAACGCAGCCAGTGCTGCGTTTTTGTTGTCTCTGACACCTAGGTTATAACCTGCCATTGTGAACACACTATGACAAGAGGGAGCCCCTATTTGTCATTGGCTTCTTTTGCTGGGCTCTCTTCTGAGACAGGCTCAATCACATCGGTTTGTGTTAATGCTTCCACCTCATCGGGCGAAGTCTCAATATTGATCGTCTGCAATCCATCAAGATTATCCGTAAGATCTGCACCAATTGCCTGCGCTTTATCCTGCTCATAGCCAACAATACTTTGATAATAACGGCGAATGTTTTCAACGTAACTCAAGGCTTCATAACCTCGGGCGTAACCATAACGCGTTTGTTTGTGGTACTGGCGTTTAGCAAGCAATGGTAAGCGCTGTTTCACATCAGCCCATGAATCAGGGTTGCCGCCTTGTGATTTCGTCAATCGACGCGCATCCATCATGTGGCCAAATCCGATGTTATAGGATGCCAGTGCGTACCAGATTTTTTCATTTTCGTTGACGCTGTCTGGTACTCGTTGCAGCATTTTATAGAGATATTCAGCGCCGCCACGAATGCTTTGCTCCGGATCAAGACGGTTTTTCACACCGACTGATTTTGCCGTGGGTAACGTCAGCATCATCATGCCGCGAACACCGGTGGGTGAAACAGCGCGTGGATTCCAGTGTGATTCTTGATAGGACAGTGCAGCCAGCATTCGCCAATCAAACTGATCCGCGTATTTTTTAAATAACGGCTCCCACTTCGGCAGTTTACTGTCAATAGCGCGCAAAAAGGCGCGAGTATCGACGTAATCAAAACTGTCGACATGGCCAAAGTACTTTTCTTCTAGCGCTGCTAATTCACCGCTTTGTGTTTTTTTGCCGAAGAACTCAATCATCAAAGCGTAAACGCTGTCATCTTGTGATTTTTTCATGAACCAAGCGACGGGTTCGTCTTCTGTCAGCTCCAATGCAACAGTAATAGCGGGGTGAATGCGCTGAATCAACGCAATGTCGACGGAATCGGCAATGGTGAAGTCCAATTGGCCATCCGCCACTTGTTTCAGCAATTCGTCGTCATCGGTGTCTTTAACACTTTCCCAGATCATTTCTGGAAATTCACGTTGTATGGCTTGCAGTGTCAAGGCATGACTGGAATCTTCAACCACGGCAATGCGTGCACCATCTTTGTTCAGCTCTGACAGGTTTCGCGGACGCCAGTGCCCTTTTTTGTAGACCAATTGCTGGCTGACATAATAGTAAGCAGGACCTGGGCGAAAATGGTCAAGGCGATCTTTGGTAATCGTTAGTCCAGCAGCAATGATATCGACGTCGCCACGCTCTAACGCTGGAAAAAGACCTGAAAGGGTGTAAGCAGGCTGCATTTCCAGTTTCACACCAAGACTTTGTGCGAATTGCGAGGCAAGTTCTAAGTCGAGCCCTGTTGGGCCGTCTGGGCCAATGTAATAGGAAAGTTGATTGTTCAGTGTCCCTACGCGAAGTACGCCACTGTCACGAATTTTGTCTAGTTCAGTTCTGTCATCGTATTTCCATTCACAACCGGAAAGAAACAGCACTAACATTGTGCCAACAAGCAGTTGATAGATTCGTTTTATAGCATTCGCGTTCAAAAAGTTATGCTCACTCTTTATTGATTACCGACTGTTATATCAAAGGTGGCATCCCGCATAAAGTGAAGCTGGATGGGTACCTTAGTTTAGACGCAGAATAATGACAGTCATCGTCGAGGAAAAAAAGTTGCGCAAACGGTTGCGTCAAGTGTTACGTCGCCCACATTTTTACCCTATAATAGCGCCCCGAACACTAGGAGATACCCTAGCAGCAAGAACAGAAGTGATATCGACGTAGCTTTCCCATTTATGTTACGACATAAAACTCATGGGGTTAGGCCAATATCACTTTAATTCACCGCTAACCGAGAGACGTACGCACATGGAAATTTTGCGTGGTTCCCCCGCTCTGTCCGAATTCCGAGTCAATAAACTGATAGAAAGCTGTCAGGCGAATGACTTGCCTGTGACTGGCCTCTATGCCGAGTATATCCACTTTGCTGATATCAGTACTCCCTTGAGTGCCGATGAGAAGCAAAAGCTGAATCGTCTGCTCACTTATGGGCCAACGATTGCTGAGCACGCGCCTACGGGCACCCTTATTCTTGTAACCCCTCGTCCTGGCACGATTTCTCCTTGGTCTTCAAAAGCGACTGACATCGCGCACAACTGCGGTCTAAATGCGATTAAACGCCTTGAGCGTGGCACGGCCTATTATGTTGAATTGGCATCTGAACTGTCTGTTGACCAACATAAAGTGTTGGCCGGTTTGCTCCATGACCGAATGATGGAAGTGGTATTTGCTGATATGGATGCGGCGTCAGCACTCTTTGCAGCAGCAACGCCAGCACCGATGAAAGCGGTAGATATCCTTTCTGCGGGTCGTGAAGCCTTGGAAGTGGCCAACGTGGAGTTGGGTCTTGCTTTGGCTGACGATGAAATCGATTATTTGGTGGAAAGCTTTACCAAGCTGGGTCGCAACCCTAACGATATCGAACTGATGATGTTTGCTCAGGCAAACTCAGAGCATTGTCGCCATAAAATATTCAATGCTGATTGGACTATTGACGGTGTGGATCAGGACAAGAGCCTGTTCAAGATGATCAAGAACACCTACGAGCATAACAACGACTATGTGTTATCTGCGTACAAAGATAACGCTGCTGTTATGGAAGGCTCAAGCGTAGGACGTTTTTTCCCGAACCCTGAATCACGTCAGTATGATTACCATCAGGAAGCGACACATATTCTGATGAAGGTGGAAACACATAACCACCCAACCGCTATTTCACCTTGGCCTGGCGCAGCGACGGGGTCAGGTGGTGAAATTCGCGATGAAGGCGCTACTGGTATCGGTGGTAAGCCAAAAGCAGGCTTGGTCGGTTTCTCCGTGTCCAACTTGCGTATCCCAGGTTTTGAACAACCTTGGGAAACAGATTTCGGCAAGCCTAGCCGTATCGTGAATGCGTTGGACATTATGCTAGAAGGCCCATTAGGTGGCGCGGCATTTAACAACGAATTTGGTCGTCCTAACCTATTGGGCTATTTCCGCACCTACGAAGAAAAAGTCACCTCGCACAACGGTGAAGAAGTCCGTGGTTACCACAAGCCGATCATGATTGCCGGTGGTATGGGTAACATTCGCGATGGGCATGTTCAGAAAAAAGAAATTCCAGTCGGCGCCAAGCTTATTGTACTTGGTGGCCCCGCCATGAACATTGGTTTGGGTGGTGGTGCAGCGTCTTCAATGGCCTCTGGCCAGTCAGCGGAAGATCTGGATTTTGCTTCTGTGCAGCGTGAAAACCCAGAAATGGAACGTCGTTGTCAGGAAGTGATTGACCGTTGTTGGCAGTTGGGTGACGACAACCCAATTGCGTTTATCCATGATGTGGGTGCGGGCGGTATTTCTAATGCCTTGCCTGAGCTTGTGGATGATGGCGAGCGTGGTGGTAAATTCCAATTGCGTAACGTGCCAAACGACGAGCCGGGCATGAGCCCGTTAGAAATTTGGTGTAACGAATCACAAGAACGTTATGTGATGGCGATAGCGCCAGAAAACATGGGCGTATTTGATGCGATTTGTCAGCGTGAACGTGCGCCATATGCGGTTGTCGGTGAAGCCACCGAAGCGCGTCATCTTGAGCTGGAAGACAGCCATTTCGATAATACGCCAATTGATATGCCGTTGGATGTTTTGCTGGGCAAACCCCCTAAAATGCACCGTGACGTGCAAACACAAAAAGTGGAAGGCAAAGCGATTGAACGTGCAGGCATCTCTGTCGAAGAAGCGTCACAGCGCGTACTGCGCTTGCCTTCGGTTGCCGAGAAAACCTTCCTGATCACCATTGGTGATCGCACGGTCACAGGTTTGGTTGCACGAGACCAGATGGTTGGCCCATGGCAGGTACCTGTGGCGAACTGTGCTGTCACGGCAGCAAGTTACGACACCTACCATGGTGAAGCCATGTCGATGGGTGAGCGTACGCCAGTGGCCTTGCTTGATTTCGCCGCTTCTGCACGCTTGGCGGTCGCGGAAGCGCTGACCAATATCGCGTGTGCGGATATTGGCGATTTGAAACGCATTAATCTGTCTGCAAACTGGATGGCTGCAGCAGGTCACCCGGGCGAAGACGCGGGTCTTTATGAAGCCGTGAAAGCGATTGGTGAAGAGCTGTGTCCCGCGCTTGATTTGACGATTCCAGTCGGTAAAGACTCCATGTCGATGAAGACCCGTTGGGAGCAAGATGGCGAGCAGAAAGAAAATACCTCTCCATTGTCACTGGTGATCACAGCCTTTGGCCGTGTGAACGATGTGCGTAAAACGGTGACGCCTCAGCTTCGTACTGATAAAGGTGACAGCGCGCTGGTGCTGGTTGATCTTGGTCAGGGTCAAAACCGCCTTGGTGCTACGGCACTGGCGCAAGTTTACAAACAATTGGGTGACAAGCCTGCTGACGTTGATAGCCCGGAGCTGCTAAAAGGCTTCTTCCTTGCCATGCAATCTTTGGTGCGTGACGAGAAGCTGTTGGCTTACCATGATCGCGGTGATGGTGGCTTGTATGTCACCTTGACGGAGATGGCGTTTGCGGGCCACACCGGCGTGGAAGTAGACATCAATACCTTGTCTGCCAATGAAGAGTGTGATGACGAACTGGCTGCATTGTTCAACGAAGAGTTGGGCGCAGTCGTTCAAGTCCGCACGGATGAATTAGATTCCGTACTTTCAACGCTGTCTGCGCATGGTTTGGAAAATTGCACTCACGTTATTGGTACGGTTATCGAAGACGATACGGTGCGTATTTGGAACGGTGATGCACTGTTGCTAGAACAAAATCGTACGGAACTTCGCGCTGTATGGGCGGAAACTACGTACCAGATGCAAGCAATGCGTGACAACCCAACGTGCGCACAACAAGAATTTGATGCCAAGAAAGACGTGACCGACCCAGGTTTGTCTGCGGCACTGACGTTTGATGTGAAAGAAGACATTGCCGCGCCGTTTATTGCGACAGGCGCGCGCCCTCAAATGGCGATTTTACGTGAGCAAGGCGTTAACTCTCATGTCGAAATGGCCGCCGCGTTTGACCGTGCAGGTTTTGATGCCAAAGACGTTCACATGAGCGATATTCTTGGCGGCAAGGTGTCATTGGACGGCTTTAACGGTCTGGTTGCCTGTGGCGGTTTCTCGTACGGTGACGTGCTGGGCGCGGGTGAAGGTTGGGCGAAGTCGATTTTGTTCAACGATGATGCACGCGACCAATTCGCGCGCTTCTTCCAACGCGGTGATTCTTTCTCGCTGGGCGTATGTAATGGTTGTCAGATGCTGTCTAACTTGCATGAGCTGATCCCCGGTGCGGATTTGTGGCCACGTTTTGTTCGCAACGAATCTGAGCGCTTTGAAGCGCGATTCAGTCTGGTAGAAGTGCAGGAAAGCCCATCCTTGTTCCTTGGTGGCATGGCCGGTTCTCGTATGCCGATTGCCGTTTCTCACGGTGAAGGTCGTGTGGAAGTGCGTGATGCCCAGCATCTTGCTGCTATTGAGCAATCAGGCACCATTGCACTGCGTTATTTGGATAACTTCGGTAAAGTGACGGAAAGCTACCCATCAAACCCGAATGGTTCGCCAAACGGTATCACAGGGTTAACCACCACTGACGGTCGTGTAACGATCATGATGCCTCACCCAGAGCGAGTGTTCCGTACCGTCGCTAACTCTTGGCACCCAGACAACTGGGGTGAAGACAGTGCATGGATGCGTATGTTCCGCAACGCACGTGTGACTTTGGGTTAGCAGTATCCAACGAGCAAAATATGCAAAACTTGTGACACAAGCCGCTACCTTCGGGTGGCGGCTTTTTTATCTGATTGCGTCCAGTATTGGCGAGAGGGTAAAGTGTTTCGGCAAAACATGGAGAGAAGAGCAATGGATAGTGCAATCAACTTAACGCTAATTCCGACAGGGCAAGCCCCTGACACCCTTCAAGCCCGTTTTCCTTCTTTGTTGTCATTGGTGGTTCCGTCAAACGACCTGGAGTTACCCATGCTGGTGGCAGAGAAAGACGGTGTGCCTGTTGCTGTGGCCGTGTTACAGCATGAAAAGCGCCACAACGGCATCATGGTAAGTGATGCGACTATTACGCTTCTTGAAGTGGACGAGGCTTCTCGCCTTCAGGGTATTGGTAAGGCGCTGTTGAATGCATTAGAAGCGTACGCCGCGACCGTGACTCATGAATTAAAAGTGGACTGTGGCGCTGTGATTGGTCGTAAGCCCATGCAGGCATTGTTAGCCCATTCTGGTTATCAACCGCCATTTGCTTGTGAAGAAGCCAAAACCACACAATGGAAGAAATCACTGGTTTAACCCACTCATTTTTTTGTGAAAGCTGCGCGAAGCCTTCGCAGTGGGGTTACAATTAATACATTGGCGCTAACGCTTGGCTAAAGCTTAAAGCGGGTATTTAAAGGGAATGCGAAATGAAAAAAATTGAAGCGATTATTAAACCGTTCAAACTGGACGATGTACGTGAAGCATTGGCGGAAGTCGGCATCACGGGTATGACCGTCTCGGAAGTAAAAGGTTTTGGTCGTCAAAAAGGCCACACTGAGCTGTATCGTGGTGCTGAATACATGGTGGATTTTCTCCCAAAAGTGAAATTAGAAATCGTTGTATCGGATGATGCAGCAGATCGGTGCGTCGACACCATTGTTGAAACCGCACAAACGGGCAAGATTGGCGACGGTAAAATCTTTGTCACTGAAGTGGAGCGCGTGGTGCGTATCCGTACCGGTGAAGAAGACGAAGAAGCGATTTAATCTACTTCTGTACTTCTGTACTTCTGTACCTTTGTACCTTTGCGCGTTAGCGCAATGCTCGAGACAAACAAAAAGACCGCCAGCTTGGCGGTCTTTTCTATTCTAGAGCCTATTTGAGGCCGTTCAGTCAATAGCACACGACGTAGCGATCAGGCCTGTGGTTCATGGTGAGCACAAGGTTCAGCACAACCGCGCCCAGCACCGAACAGGCCAGCAGCCACGGCGAAACAAAGAAGAATGATGCCAATAGAATGCCGAGATCAATGGCCATTTGTACATTACCGGCACGAATGCCGAATTTATCCTGACAAATAAGCGCCAGAACATTGAACCCGCCCAAGCTCGCATTGTGACGAAAGATCATCAGCATGCCGACACCCATCAATAACCCACCAATCAAGCCGCAATAGAGCGGTGACAGCCAGCCGATGGTAAATACATGAGAGATATGATCAACAATCAGCGAGACCATACCGCCCGCGAACACACTGCGTAAAGCGAATTGAGTGCCAAATCGTCGCCAGCCCATGATGTAAAAAGGGATGTTGAATAAAAAGTACAGCGTACCAAAAGACAGATCGACGAATTGCGTAACAAGCAGGGCAAGACCTGTTGTTCCACCTGTGAGTAGCCCTGCTTGCTGAAGAAAGTACACACCTTGGGCGACAAGAAAAGTGCCAGACAAAATGGCGATCATATCTTCAATGGTGGTATGTTTGGGCTGTGGGATCAACGTTTCAACTCCTTAGAAAACGGCTAATTCACGTGTCGTGAATGAATGCGAAAATGACGCAACGACATGCAAAATAAATCAAAAAGCAGGGCATCTTAAAGACTATGCAATACGTAGAAAAGAGGACGGGCAAATTTGGCGCCTCACAAGTGTCAGCGCCTTGTTACGCACTGTAAAGATCAAAGGTTTACACACGGTTGTTTTGGTCAAAATGAATTCAATTCATGACTAGAATGAAAAATGACCATGTTTATTGATACAAAAAAAATGTGATTGCTACTACCTGTTGCGCAACAAATTTTGTAGAATCGCAGCGATAGGATGGTCATGACGAAAACGTTTGCGTCTACGCGGATACTGACGTTGTTGAATTGACAGTCATCTATCCATTGTGAGGTATTAACCAGGTTGACCTGATGCTTTGTTTCAACGAGTCATTCGGTCAGCTTGGTTACATTCGTTAGCCTAGGGAACAATCTGAGTCAGGAGATACAGATGCTAAAGCGTGACATGAATATTGCTGATTACGATCCGGAACTATTTACCGCGATCCAAGAAGAGACAGCACGTCAGGAAGAGCACATTGAGCTCATCGCGTCAGAAAACTACACCAGTCCTCGTGTTATGGAAGCGCAGGGTTCCCAGCTAACCAACAAGTACGCAGAAGGCTACCCAGGCAAGCGTTACTACGGCGGTTGTGAATATGTAGACAAAGCAGAAGCATTGGCGATTGATCGTGCTTGTGAGTTGTTTGGCGCAGAATACGCTAACGTACAGCCACACTCGGGTTCTCAAGCAAACAGCGCTGTGTACATGGCTCTGCTGAACCCAGGCGATACGGTTCTGGGCATGAGCTTGGCACACGGCGGTCACTTGACTCACGGTTCACCAGTAAACTTCTCTGGTAAGCACTACAATGTGATCCCTTACGGTATCGACGAAGCGGGTCAAATCAACTACGACGAAATGGAAGCGCTGGCGCTTGAGCACAAACCTAAGATGATCATCGGTGGTTTTTCTGCTTACTCACAAATCGTAGATTGGGCGCGTATGCGTGAAATCGCGGACAAGGCGGGTGCTTACCTGTTTGTTGATATGGCACACGTTGCAGGTTTGATCGCAGCTGACGCCTACCCAACACCCATCCCACACGCACATGTTGTGACCACCACCACGCACAAAACGTTGGCCGGTCCTCGCGGCGGTCTTATCCTGTCTAACGCAGGCGAAGACATGTACAAGAAGCTGAACTCAGCAGTATTCCCTGGTGGTCAGGGTGGCCCATTGATGCATGTTATCGCAGCAAAAGCGGTCGCATTCAAAGAAGCGATGGAGCCTGAGTTCAAAGCGTATCAACATCGTGTTGTTGCTAATGCAAAAGCCATGGTTGGTCAGTTCCAAGAGCGCGGTTATAAAATCGTCTCTAACAGCACTGAAAACCACCTGCTATTGGTTGACCTCATTGACAAAGACATCACCGGTAAAGAAGCCGACGCTGCTTTGGGTGCTGCGAACATTACTGTGAACAAAAACAGTGTGCCTAACGACCCACGTAGCCCGTTTGTGACTTCTGGTATCCGTGTTGGTACGCCTGCGATCACGCGTCGTGGCTTTACAGAAAGTGATGCTAAAGAATTGGCAAACTGGATGTGTGATGTGTTGGATAACATCAACGATCAGCAAGTGATTGAAGCGACAAAAGCGAAAGTGTTGGAAATCTGCAAACGCCTTCCTGTTTACGCGTAAGTTATGACTGATTGAAAAAGCACCTTCGGGTGCTTTTTTTGTGCCCGAAATTCCTTTAACACCGCTTACCCTTGCGATTAAATCGGGTACACTATTGGTTAATTGTTTGAGGAGGCGAGATGCACTGTCCATTTTGTGGTGCGAATGACACCAAAGTCATTGATTCACGATTGGTCGCAGACGGCCATCAGGTGCGTCGCCGTCGTCAGTGTTTGGCGTGTAGCGAACGTTATACGACGTTTGAAACAGCAGAACTGGTGATGCCGCGTATCATCAAAACCAATGGCAATAGAGAGCCTTTTGACGAAGATAAGCTGCGCGGTGGTATTCAGCGAGCACTTGAAAAACGTCCTGTCAGCACGGACGATATCGAAAAGGCCATCAACACCATAAAATCCACGATTCGAGCCACCGGTGAACGCGAAGTGTCGTCAACCATGGTAGGAAATTTGGTTATGGAGGCGCTGAAAGAGCTCGATAAAGTGGCTTATATCCGTTTTGCGTCTGTGTACCATAGCTTTGAAGACATCAGAGACTTCGGCGAAGAAATTGCTCGTCTGGAAAAGTAAGCGATCACATGTTTTCTATTTTTGATTCAGACATGATGTTGCGCGCCATTGATTTGGCGAAACGCGGCATCTTTACCACTGCACCGAACCCCAATGTTGGCTGTGTGATCACGCAAGATGATGACATTGTTGGTGACGGCTTTCATTTTCGCGCTGGCGAGCCGCACGCTGAAGTGCATGCTTTGCGCAGCGCAGGTGAAAAAGCAAAAGGCGCGACAGCCTATGTCACGCTGGAGCCCTGCTCGCACCATGGCAGAACGCCGCCATGTGCCGACGCATTAATTGCTGCTGGTGTCAGCCGAGTGGTTTGCGCCATGGTTGACCCCAATCCGAAAGTCGCAGGGCGCGGTATTCAGCGCATGCGAGACGCTGGCATTCAAGTTGATGTTGGTTTGATGCAAATGCAAGCTGAAGCGCTGAATGCGGGTTTCATCAAGATGATGAAAACAGGATTGCCGTATGTACAGCTAAAGCTGGCGGCGAGCCTTGACGGTCGAACGGCATTGTCAAACGGCAAGAGCCAATGGATCACCGGACCCGAAGCGCGAGCCGATGTGCAGGTTTTTCGCGCCCAATCAGGTGCTGTGCTTTCGACTAGTCAGACAGTACTGGATGACAATCCTTCCCTGAATGTTCGTTGGGCGCAACTGCCGAAGGGCATTCAAGCTGACTATGATGTCGGTTCGTTGCGTCAACCTGTACGCGTTATTCTCGATACGCATGGCAAGGTTAAACCGGACGCGCATTTGTTCACCCTCGAGGGTGAGATCATCATTTTGACGGCGTCGACTGACGTGTCGTATCCGCATGAAAATGTTGATGTGATTTGTGTTCCCAAAGATGAACATGGGCTGGATTTGAATGTCGCATTGCGAGCGCTTGCCGCAAAAGGGATTAATCATCTTTGGGTGGAAGCGGGGGCTACATTGGCGGGTAGCCTGCTCAACGCGGGCCTTGTCGATGAGCTTATTCTCTATCAAGCACCTAAACTGATCGGGCAAGATGGTCGCGCACTGGCGAATTTCGGCGGTTTGACCGCGATGGATCAAGTGCCCTCTTTTGAATTGAAGCATGTTTGCCAAATGGGTAATGACGTGCGTCTTCGTATGAAAAAGCAGTAAAGAATCGTATGTTTACAGGAATTATCGAAGCGGTTGGTCGCATCGGAAAAATCACACCAAAAGGCAAAGACATTTCACTGACCGTAGAAAGCGGCAATCTGGATTTATCGGATGTGAAATTGGGTGACAGTATCGCGACCAATGGGGTTTGCCTGACCGTCGTGCAATTAACGGGTAATGGCTATGTTGCTGACCTCTCGATGGAAACGCTTCAGCGCACCGCATTTACGACGTATCAAGCGGGTCAGGTCGTGAACCTTGAAAAAGCCATGCTACCTACCACGCGATTTGGCGGTCACATGGTGTCGGGGCATGTTGATGGCTTGGCCTCCGTGGTATCTCGCACGCAATCAGGCCGTGCTATCGAATTTTGGTTGGAAGCCCCAGCAAGTCTTGCCAAATATTTGGCAGAAAAAGGCTCGGTGACCATTGATGGTATTAGTCTTACCATTAATGGTGTCGATGGCAATCGCTTCAAGCTGACCATTGTGCCTCACACTGCGCTTGAAACGACCATTGAAGTGTTACGTGTCGGGCAGCAGGTTAACCTTGAAGTTGATGTTATCGCACGCTATTTAGAGCGCCTGATGATGGGTGATCGTGCCGCTCAACAAGCAGGTACGGGTGGGCTTACCATGGCAAAACTTGCTGAATCTGGTTTTATTAGATAACTCGCGTAGATAAATAACGTAGTTAGCTCTCAGGGCTAACTCGCGTAGACAAATAATACCGTGCCGATGTGCACTGACAGTAACAGGGACAGAACAATGCCGATCAGTAGCGCTGCAGAAATCATTGACGATATTCGTCATGGAAAAATGGTCATCTTAATGGATGACGAAGATCGTGAGAACGAAGGCGACCTGATTATCGCCGCCGAAAAAATCTCACCGGAAGCGATTAACTTTATGGCGATGTACGGCCGAGGGTTGATTTGTTTGACCATGACGAAAGAGCGCTGCCAGCGTCTTGGCTTGCCCTTGATGGTTAGCGACAACAATGCACAGTTTTCCACGGCCTTTACGGTGTCTATTGAAGCGGCTGAAGGTGTCACCACGGGGATCTCTGCGGCCGACCGAGCGCGTACCGTCGATGCCGCTGTTGCACCTAATGCGGTTGCGGCTGACTTGGTTCAGCCAGGACATATTTTCCCGTTGATGGCTCAAGATGGTGGTGTGTTGACCCGTGCGGGTCATACTGAAGCTGGCTGTGATTTGGCGCGTTTGGCAGGGTGCTCTCCAGCCGCAGTTATCGTCGAAATCCTTAATGAAGATGGCACCATGGCGCGTCGTCCTGATTTAGAAGTGTTTGGCGAGAAGCATGACATCAAGCTTGGCACTATTGCGGACCTGATTGAATATCGAAATAACAATGAAACCACCATTGAACGTGTGGCAAAGTGTAAATTGCCGACGGAATATGGTGAGTTTGACCTGATTACTTACCGTGACACCATTGATAATCAAGTACACTACGCGCTGCTCAAAGGCGAAGTGTCTAATCAGCCAACGTTGGTGCGTGTACATCTTCAAGACACATTCACTGATCTGCTCCATTCCGATCGTTCAGCGGAAAGAAGTTGGTCACTGACTGATGCCATGAAACGTATTAACGCCGATGGCGGTGTTTTGGTGATCTTGGGTAAAGAATCGACCTCTGACGCTATTATCAATAAAGTACGTACTTTTGAAGCGCAAGATAACGGCGACCAGCCAGCGTCAGCAAAATGGCAAGGCACCAGTCGTCGTGTCGGTGTGGGCTCGCAAATCTTGGCAGATTTAGGGGTGACCGAAATGCGCCTGCTTTCTTCGGCCAACAAGCGTTACCATGCATTATCAGGGTTTGGCTTGAAAGTGGTAGAGTACGTTTGTGACTAAGCTGGCTATACACCGCCAATAAACGTACAGAGAAAAACGCAGCAACCGCTGCGTTTTTTAGTCATGTTAAACAGATTTCATCCGCTTGCTCCCGCTCCTGTCCTCCTCCTTGCAGGGCGTGAGCCAAGAGGGATAAGCGCTGGATGCTTTGCAGAAAAGTGTGTTAGAATCCCGCGGTTTCTAATCCGGATAAAAAAGTCACAGGAAGGCCCATGAAGGTAATCGAAGGTGCATTCGCAGCACCAAATGCTCAAGTTGCTATCGTTATATCTCGTTTCAACAGCTTCATTAACGAAAGTCTGCTGGACGGTGCTATTGATGCGCTGAAGCGTCAGGGCCAAGTTAGCGAAGAAAATATTACTGTAGTACGTTGTCCTGGTGCTTACGAGCTGCCATTAGTGGCGCAACGTGTTGCAAAAAGCGGTCGTTACGACGCAATTATCGCGCTAGGATCTGTGATCCGAGGCGGTACGCCACATTTTGACTATGTGGCCGGAGAATGTAACAAAGGTTTGGCACAAGTAGCACTAGAGTTTGATACTCCAGTTGCTTTCGGCGTGCTAACCGTAGATACCATCGAACAAGCCATCGAACGCGCGGGTACCAAGGCTGGTAATAAAGGGGCAGAGGCTGCACTGAGCGCGCTTGAAATGGTAAATGTCCTGTCCCAAATCGAATCCTAACGGGGGTTATCGTGAAACCAGCCGCACGACGCAATGCGCGTCATTTTGCACTACAAGCCATTTATTCTTGGCAATTGACCAAAGGCAACGTTGCTGATATTGAAGCACAGTTTCTCGCGGCAGATAACTACGAAGAAGAAGAACACCAGGCTGATGAGCCACGTCTTCGTCAACCAGACACAGACGTTGAGTACTTCCGTGATTTGTTCTCGGGCGTAGTCTTGAACTACCAAGAAATGGACAGCAAAATGCGTCCGTACTTGTCTCGCCCGATCCAAGATCTGGATGAGATGGAGCACGCACTGCTGCGTCTTGCTATGTATGAACTGTGCAAGCGCCAAGATGTTCCTTACAAAGTGGTTATCAACGAAGCGATTGAGTTGGCGAAGCGTTTCGGCGCCGAAGACAGCCACAAATTCGTGAACGGGGTGCTGGATAAAGCAGTACCGACTCTGCGAAAGAAATAAATAAAAAGTAATGACAAGGCCAGCCTCGCTGGCCTTTTTCTTATTCTCGTTTGCTTGGAAAGGAATGATGGCTGGTAACGAATTCGATTTAATAAACCGTTACTTCAAAGCACAGCCTGTCTCAAGAAAAGACGTTGTGCTGGGCATCGGTGATGATGCTGCAGTGATGACCATGCCAGAAAGCAGTCAGCTCGTGGTGACGACAGACACGCTGGTGGCTGGCAATCACTTTCTCCTTGATGCTGACCCTATGAAAGTGGCACACAAAGCGCTGGCGTCGAATCTAAGTGACCTCGCTGCGATGGGCGCAATACCTGCATGGTGTTCTTTGGCACTCACAATGCCTTCATCAGACGAAGTCTGGCTCAAAAGCTTTTGTGACGGTTTTTACAAACTCGCAGAATATTATCACGTCCAACTTATTGGTGGAGACACCACCAAAGGCCCACTGAGCATTACCATTACGCTGCAAGGCTTTATCCCATCAGGCAAAGCAATTTGTCGCCATGGTGCAAGCGCAGGTGATTGGTTGTATGTCACCGGAACGCTAGGTGATAGCGCGGCTGGGCTAGATGTTATCTTGCGTGATAACACCCCTTCAAATGACATAGAAAACACGCTACTGCATCGCCACTACTATTCGACACCCAGAGTGTTAGCGGGACAATCACTTCGTGATATAGCCTCTTCAGCGCTGGATATTTCCGATGGACTGATTGCTGATCTTAAGCACATTCTCAAAGCCAGTGACGTCTCTGCCGTGGTCAATGCTGATCAATTGCCGTTATCTGACGAACTGTTACAGTATGCTGGCAGTCGTGAGGCCGCCGCGAAGTTGGCATTATGCAGCGGCGAAGAATACGAACTTTGCTTTACTGTGCCTGAGAGTCATCGTGGCGCGTTGGATGCGGCACTTACCCATACCAACACACCAATTACCTGTATTGGTCAGATCCGTCATGGTGAAGGTTTGAACGTCATGTGGGAGGGAAAACAAGTTGATTGGTCTCTCTCTGGTTGGGACCATTTTTCCGCGTAAGGTTGTAGAAAAAAATGAATAATCCGATCAGTAAAATTCGCTTATCAAACCCTGTACATCTTCTTGCGACAGGCTTTGGCTCCGGCCTCTCTCCTTTGATCCCTGGCACGATGGGCACCTTGGCTGCCATCCCTGTTTATTTATTGATTGTTTCATTGTCCACGACATTGCTCCCTGTTGCGATTGTTCTGGGTAGCGCAATAGGTATTTATCTTTGCGGCCGCACGTCAAAAGACATGGGGGTTCATGACCACGGCAGTATTGTGTGGGATGAGTTTATTGGCTTTTGGATTACCATGTTGTTGGTGCCGGTAATGGATTGGCAGACGATCTTGGCCGGTTTTGTGATCTTCCGTTTCTTTGACATGGTCAAACCTTGGCCTATTAGCTGGTTGGATAAAAAAGTTCACGGTGGTTTCGGCATCATGCTCGACGATATTGTGGCTGGTTTGATGTCGATGGTGATACTGTGGTTAGGACACGCTTATCTGGGCTGGTGGTAAGAACCAAGTGATGGCTAGACCTCAATACACCTCGGAAAAACGGCGCGATAGCGCCGTTTTTTATATCATCCGTTATTTCGTATTACCGATGGTTCTTTTTGTCAGGTACGATTGCATACGCTCGGTGCGCGCGCGATTTATGACGACAGAGTCTATGAGTGGGCAAAGTTCATCTTTGATCTTAGGGCTTTGATGCCACGTGGGGTCGAGTCTCCATTCCTTGGTCCAAGCGAGTACATTTTCAGCGCGCATAGGGCGCGAAATGCCAAAGCCTTGTCCGAATTCACAACCCAACCAGAGTAGCAGTTGTACCTGTTCTCTTTTCTCTACGCCTTCAGCCAGAACCTTTCTTCCAAAGGTGTTAGCCAGGGTGATAATGCCTTCTAAAATCGCTAAATTATCGTTGTTATCCAGCATGTCATGCACAAAGCTTTGATCTATTTTGAGTGTTTCTGCAGGCAGCTTTTTGAGATAGGTCAGCGAAGCGTAACCTGTGCCAAAATCATCAATCGCAAATGAAATTCCCATGGACTGACACCGCGTGATGATCTGTGATACGACAACAATATCTTCCAACGCGCTGGTTTCAAGAATTTCTAATTGTAACTGATTGGGATGAATGTGAGGGAAGCGCGCCAGCAGCAATATTAGCTTATCCATAAAGTCAGGCTGCATCAGTTGGTGTGGGGCGATGTTAACGCTAACTTGTGTGACAAATCCTTTTTTTTGCCATTCCGTTAATTGTTGAAGTGTGGCTTCCAATACCCAGTCACCCACCTCGACAATAAGACTGTGATTCTCTATGGATGAGATGAAATCTTTTGGCATGAGGATGCCTTGAGTGGGGTGCTGCCAGCGAATCAGGGCTTCTAATCCAATGATCTCGCCCGTTCGAAAGCTGATCTTGGGCTGGTAGCATAAGAAAAACTCTGCTTTTGATAGGCCATAGCCGATTGAACGCAAATGCTCGTTTTGGCTTTTGAGGGTGCGTTCCAACTCAGCGTCGAAGAAGTGGCAGCGGCGCTTTCCATTTAATTTGGCCTGATACATGGCGTAGTCGGCTTGACGGAGAAGCGTGTCCGCGTCAACGTCCTCTGCTTGTGGAAAGAGGGTGATACCAAAACTCGCGGATACTTGAACCAAATTGCCATTGGCATTGACGGGGCCAGAGGTTGCGGCAACGAGTCTTGGAAGCAAAGGAGGGCAGTCCTCTGGTGAGGTAAGCCCCGTTAAAACTGCGACAAATTCATCGCCACCAATACGGGCTATTGTGTCGCTATCGCGCATTGAACGTTGCATTCTCTTTGCGATTTCTTGAAGGAGTATGTCGCCAACTTCGTGCCCGTGGGTATCATTCACTGACTTGAATCCGTCAAGGTCAAGAAAAATGATCGCCACATATTGCTCATTGCGTTTTGCATGTTTCATGGCACTTTTTAAGCGATCGCCTAACAAAAATCGATTGGGTAACTCAGTGAGCGTATCAAAATGAGCAATTTGTTTTAGTTTATGCTCGTGTTCTTTGTATGACGTTATATCTGAAAAAACAGCGACATAATTCATGGGCTTATTGTCTTCGCCGAATACGCAACTGATGGTAAGCAGTTCTGGGTATATCTCGCCATTTTTACGGCGATTCCAAAGTTCTCCGCTCCAATGGCCTTTATCGGTTAAGGAATGCCACATCTTCTTGTAAAACTCGGCATCTTGTTGGCCTGAGTGAAGAATGCTTGGCTTTTCACCTCGTACCTCGTCAATGGAATAGCCAGTAATACGAGTGAAAGCGTCATTGACCTCAATGATACGTGATTGACTGTCTGCAATGATGATCCCTTCCCGAGTGTGGGTAAACACCTTTGCGGCTAATCGCAATTTATCTTCGTTTTTTTTATGAGCGGTAATATTTTGATGTGTTCCCAGTATTTTTAGTGGATGTCCATTTTTATCCCACTCAACGACATTTGCGCGCCCTAGCGCGTTAATCCAGATTCCAGATTTATGTTGTAGCCTTACCTCGCAGTCATAATATTCTATCTCTTTATCAAACAGCTTTTTGAGCATGGCATCAGAACTGGATCTATCTTCGGCGTGAATATACGTTTGCCAATCTTTGTTCGGTGGGCCGTTGAGCACAGCGATGCCCCATCCCAGTATTTCTTGCCACGCGCCATTGTATTCAACGTGTCCTGTTCCAACGTTCCATTCCCATGTGCCTGTACGCGTGCCGTGAATGACGTTCAGCAAACGAGAGTGCTCTAACCGTAGTGAGTGGTGAGAGCAACGAATCATCTCCAGCATGCTATTCATGGTTTGGCTGAGTGAGGAGAGCTCTTGATTACCAAACTCTGGAATATTAGAGAATGGAATACCAATGGAATCTTGGTTTTTGATAGCATCGGAAATTTGTTCTACAGGCGTTATAAATAGTCGCTTAGCTAAATATAGCAGGACGAGAATAAGCAGTAAGGCAGTCGCAATACTCGTCAGTAGTGTTTGAACTATCTGTTGATGCAGTTCCTTCTCAATCATGTCATTACTGACATAGATGGTGATATTCCCTAACACTATTCCTGTGTTGGATTTAATGGGGGCAGTGACATCGAAAAATGCAGCATCAAGGCGGTTTTTATGGGAGATAAAACCCAGACGATACCGTTCAAGTTCATTGTCATTTGCTCTGACATAGCCCGTGGCGTAGCTCGATTCGTCTACCATGTTCGCTTTTTCATGCGCATCAATGATCACGGCGATGAATTGCTTGAATTTGGCCTCGGTATAAGCCAGTTTTTCGTATTCGTTGATGGAAACGGAAACGGGGTAAGACGCTATCGCGCTGGTTAAGCGCATTAAGCTCTCTTGTGCGTGGCTTTCAAGATCAACAATGAGTTCGTCACGTTGATAGTGATAAGTGAGGAATGATGAAATGCTAAAAGCGACAATGACAGCGAGCGATACGGCAAAGGTAATGTGAGTAAATAGCTTCGGTTTTTGCGTCAAAGTACGCGTCATTGTGGTTGTCCCGGCTGAGCCTATGGCGATTACTCCCCGAAATAACCCGCCCTTGAGTCACGATGAGCCGCCCGTGAGGCCGACGATGCATCAGTACGAGTTACACCTATTGATAAATCAGCAATAACTAATTGATAAGAAGAACTTAATTACGCCTACTAATTGTAGTGTTAAATATAAGAATGTGCAGATACAAAAAACGGCGCTTGAGCGCCGTTTGAATAATGAGGAGTGTTGAACAAAGACGAAGGTGAAAAGTGCTAGTTAAGGTAACGGCGAATTTGTGCTTCGATACCTTTAGCGTCAAGTTCCAATTCTTCGTGCAGTTCTTGCTGGGTACCCTGATGAATAAACGTATCAGGTAGGCCGATTTGAAGCACAGGTTTGATTTGACGAGACTTCATTAAATATTCCACCACACCAGAGCCAGCACCGCCAGCTATGGCATTTTCTTCAACCGTCACTAACACATCGTGTGTTGAGACAAGATCGTCGATCATGGTTTCATCCAATGGCTTCACGAATCGCATGTCTGCCACGGTTGCATTGATGTTGTCTGCCGCTTCCAGCGAGGCTGGTAACATGGTGCCAAAACTCAGTATCGCTACCTTTTCACCTTGACGGCGAAGCACACCTTTGCCAATCGGTAATTGGGTCATGGATGTTTCGACGGTTGCGCCACAGCCTGTACCACGTGGGTAACGCACGGCGGTAGGACCATTGTGCTTGTGACCGGTGTAAAGCATTTGGCGACATTCATTTTCATCGCTTGGTGCCATGATCACCATGTTAGGAATGCAGCGCATAAAGCTTAGGTCAAACGCACCTTGGTGAGTTTGACCATCAGCACCGACCAATCCGCCGCGATCGATAGCGAACATCACAGGCAGGTTCATGGTGGCAACGTCGTGGATCAGCTGATCATAACCACGCTGTAAGAATGTCGAGTAAATGGCAACAACGGGGTGATAGCCACCAATGGCCATGCCTGTGCCTAAAGTAACGGCATGTTGTTCGGCAATCGCGACGTCAAAGTAGCGATCTGGGAATTCTTTCGAAAAACGCACCATGCCTGAGCCTTCGCGCATCGCTGGCGTGATAGCAAGTAGCTTTTCATCTTCTGCGGCCATGTCGCACAACCAATCCCCAAAGATTTTGGAAAATGTTGGGCCTGAGGCTTGGGCTTTGGGCAGTTTGTTGTCAGCTGGGTTGAACTTAGGCACAGCGTGATAACCAATCGGATCTTTTTCCGCGGGCTCGTAGCCTTTGCCTTTTTTGGTCATCACGTGAAGGAATTGCGGGCCTTTCAGTCCACGCATATTTTTCAACGTTTTAACCAACTCTTCTACATCGTGCCCATCAACGGGGCCAATGTAGTTAAAGCCGAGTTCTTCGAACAAGGTGCCAGGGACCACCATGCCCTTAAGGTGCTCTTCTGCGCGACGAACCAATTCTTTGATCGGTGGTGCACCAGAAAGTACCTTCTTTCCGCCTTCGCGGATTGAGGTATAGAAATTACCAGATAGCAATTGGGCTAAATGATTATTGAGTGCACCGACATTTTCAGAAATCGACATCTCATTGTCATTGAGGACAACCAGCATGTCGGGGTGAACATCACCGGCATGGTTCATGGCTTCAAACGCCATACCTGCGGTAATTGCACCGTCACCAATCACGCTCACCACTTTTCGCTCACGGCCTTCTTTGGCTGCGGCAATAGCGAGGCCTAATGCGGCGCTGATAGAGGTGGAGCTATGGCCGACAGAAAGAACGTCGTATTCACTTTCTTCACGCCATGGGAAAGGGTGTAACCCGCCCTTTTGACGAATGGTTGGCATCTGTTCACGGCGACCAGTTAGGATCTTGTGTGGGTAGGCTTGATGGCCAACATCCCAAATCAAATGATCAAATGGTGTGTTATAGACGAAATGAAGCGCCACCGTCAGTTCAACTGTGCCCAAGCCAGACGCAAAGTGTCCGCTTGAGTGGCTGACGGAGTTCAATAGATAAGTTCTTAGCTCATCACATAGCGTAGGCAGAATGTCACGCGGAAGAGTCCGCAATTCATCGGGCGTATTCGCCAGCGCGAGCGTTGGGTATTTTGCGATATTGAGAGTCATAAATTCGTTTTGGCGCAACGTCATTGCTTTTAATTATTTCGCTCGATGATGTACCGGGCGAACAGCTCCAATTGCTCTGTATTGTAGGGGATCGCATGCAGAGCCTGTAGTGCTTCTTGATACAAAAGCGCGGCTTTTTCTTGCGCGCCTTCAAGACCAAGAAGAGCAGGGTAAGTACTTTTCTCTGCCGCTAGATCTGACCCCTGAGGCTTACCGAGCGTCTCTGTGTCACTGATGATATCCAGAATGTCATCTTGCACTTGAAAGGCAAGGCCGATGGCATTTGAAAAGGTATCAAGTTGTGTAAGACAGGCAACCCCTTTATTACCAGCGGCGTAAGCGCCCAATCTGACTGCACAGCGTATCAGAGCACCCGTTTTGTTGCGATGAATAGTTTCTAAAGCAGTTAAATCGACCTGCCTCCCTTCTGCCGCCAAGTCGAGCGCTTGACCAAGACACATGCCCATGGCACCCGAAGCGGTTGCCAGTTCTTTGACCATATGAATGCGGTAAGTGTCACCTTCAGTCGAAAGCTTGCCGTCTGCCAAAATACTGAACGCCAAGGTTTGCAGTGCATCGCCAGCAAGAATCGCATTGGCTTCATCAAAGGCAATATGGCAGGTCGCTTGGCCGCGACGCAGACTGTCGTCATCCATGGCGGGCAAATCATCGTGGATCAGTGAATAGGCGTGTATACATTCAACGGCAGCAGCAGGCGTATCTAACGCATCGTCAGCCATGCCAAACAACTGGCCAGTGACGTAGGTGAGGTAAGGGCGAACGCGCTTCCCTCCCATTAATGTGCCGTACTTCATGGCCTTAATTAAAGATTGGTCAGTGTTACCTAGCGCATCAATCCAAAGCCCTAGTTGCTCATTATTACGTTGTTGATAATGAAGAAGAGTGGATTTTAAATCGTTGTTACTCATCGCGCGCGTCTTCAAAGGGCTCTAAAGGGGTATTGTCGTCTTGTGCAAGAAGGATTTCGACGCGTTGCTCTGCATCCGACAAGGTTTTTTGACCTTGTCGGGCGAGCGAAATACCGCGTTCGAATTGTTTTAGTGCCACATCTAACGGCAGTTCGCCATTTTCTAGGCCATTAACAATCGTATCTAGTTCCTTGAGGGTTTCCTCATAGGTCATGTTTTCGGGTTTCTTGGTCGCCATGATAATCCTAGATAGTAGGGAATGGCGGAGAAGTTAACTCAGTGCCTGATAGCGGTCAAACTCTTGAACGAATTTCTGTGTATCTAAAAGGGATTTCAAGGTGAATTCGTTGCGTGAGCAAAAAATGAAGAGAAAGAAAGACCGATTTACTCTCGTTCTGCGAGGGTTTTTGCTTAATACTGGAGATTGAGCTTAAAGTTGCGAACGAAATCTGCATCTTGAGACGAGTTGGGTATAAAATCATTAATACGCGCTAAATCTATTTTTGTTGCTGCCGATAACTTGGTCAGCGAATAGCGTTATTCATACTTCAACATTCACTCTTTTGTCGAAAATTAAGGGGATCGTTCTGTGGATCTGGCGACACTCATAGGACTTATTGGCGCCTTTGCCTTCATCATAATGGCGATGCTACTCGGTGGTACTTTGAGTATGTTTGCCGACGTACCGTCTGCGCTGATTGTATTTGGCGGTAGTCTTTTCGTTGTGATGATGAAATACCCAATGGGGCAGTTCTTCGGTGCTTTCAAAATTGCGGGCAAGGCTTTTATGTTCAAAGCTGATGATCCGGAAGATCTGATTGCCAAAATAGTTGAAATGGCAGACGCAGCACGTAAAGGCGGTTTTCTTGCATTAGAAGAGATGGAAGTGACTAACTCTTTTATGAAGAAAGGTGTCGACATGCTGGTGGATGGTCACGATGCTGAAGTTGTTAAGATGACACTGCAAAAAGATATCCTCATGACGGATGAACGCCATGATGGTGGGGCTCAATTTTATAGTGCGCTCGCTGACGTTGCACCAGCGATGGGGATGATCGGCACACTGGTTGGTCTGGTCGCCATGCTTTCAAACATGGATGATCCCAAGGCGATCGGTCCCGCAATGGCGGTAGCACTTCTTACTACACTCTATGGTGCGATGCTTGCGAATATGGTCGCGATCCCTATCGCGGACAAACTGCGTTTACGCAAAGATCAGGAAAAGCTAAATCGTCGTTTAATTATGGACGGTTTGCTTGCGATACAAGATGGTCAAAACCCACGCGTTATCGATGGCTACCTGAAAAACTACCTCAACGAGAAAAAACGCGCCGTTGACGTAGACGCATAAGGAGTCTGGTATGGAAGAAGAATGCAAATGTCCCCCCCCAGGCCTACCAGCTTGGATGGGTACGTTCGCGGATTTGATGTCGCTATTGATGTGCTTTTTCGTACTGCTCCTTTCGTTTTCGGAAATGGACGTACTGAAGTTCAAGCAAATCGCGGGCTCAATGAAATTTGCGTTTGGTGTGCAAAATCTTCTTGAAGTGAAAGACATACCCAAAGGTACCAGCGTGATTGCGCAAGAATTTCGCCCTGGTCGCCCTGAGCCGACACCCATTGAAGTGATTATGCAGCAGACCATCGACATGACACAGCGGTCATTGGATTTTCAGGATGGTGAATCTGACAGGGCGGGTGGCTCTCAACGTGAGTCCGCCAAACTAGATGGTGGTTCAACCGCGACTGAAGCGTCGATGCAAGAGCAAGAACAAGACACCGAACAGATGTCCAGTACCGCGCAAATGGTCGTGCAGGCATTAGAGCGGGAAGTAGAAGAAGGGGCTGTTGAGGTTGAAAACCTTGGCCAGCAGCTGATTATTCGTATTCGTGAAAATGGTGCTTTCCCTGCGGGCTCCGCGTTCTTACAGCCGAAGTTTAGGCCATTGGTGCGACAAATTGCTGGTTTGGTCAAAGATGTGCCCGGTATTGTCCGAGTTTCCGGCCATACCGATGATACGCCGTTGGATTCAGAGCTCTACCGTTCCAACTGGGATTTGTCCGCGCAGCGCGCTGTGTCGGTGGCTCAGGAGATGGAAAAAGTAGACGGGTTTGACCCGATGCGAATGCGAGTAGAAGGGATGGCGGGTACGACGCCTCGTGTGGCGAATGATACGCCAGAGAATCGCTCACAAAACCGCCGTGTGGAAATTGCTGTTATGCAAGGTAAGCCGCGAGAATCTGATGAGATTTCAGCAGATACGCCAGTGCAACCTATTCAGGAAAATTAAGTGCATCGATGCGCTTATGTTACTAAGGCAGTGCGAAGGCACTGCCTTTTTCGTTTTAGTCGGTTATTTCGAATACGTTATGCTTGATGTATAATCCGCGCCTTTAAAGAAGCTGTAGCGAAACCTGATATGAAATTTATCGTAAAAATTCACCCTGAGGTGATGGTTAAAAGTGAATCTGTACGGAAGCGCTTCACGAAAATTCTGGAATCGAACATCAGAACTATTCTTAAGCGAAAGTCAGATGCTGTGGCGGTATTCAACCGTCGTGACCATATCGAGGTTTCGCTGAAAAATGCTTCTGATCGTGATATTGCACTCTCAGTCCTCACGAATACGCCAGGTATTCACCATGTGCTGGAAGTTGAACAAACGCCATTCACTGATTTGCACAACATCTATGAGATCGTCGCTGCAACAGTAAGCCACCAACTGGAAGGTAAATCATTCTGTGTGCGCGCTAAGCGTCGTGGTAATCATCCATTTACCTCTACTGAGGTAGAGCGCTACGTGGGGGGTGGTTTGAATCAAGATGTTGAATCTGCGAGTGTCCGATTAAAGAACCCTGACATCACCGTTCACCTTGATGTGGATAGAGAAAATGTCAACGTTGTGCGCGAGCGCTTTAAAGGCTTGGGCGGCTTCCCGCTAGGTACACAAGAAGAAGTGCTGAGTTTGATCTCGGGTGGCTTTGATTCAGGCGTTTCGAGCTATCTTCACATTAAGCGCGGCAGTAAGGTGCATTACTGCTTCTTTAATCTTGGTGGTGCGGCACATGAAATTGGTGTTCGACAAACGGCTTATTACTTGTGGGAGAAATTTGGTTCTTCTGCAAAGGTGAAATTTGTCTCTATCGATTTTGAACCTGTTGTGGCTGAGATCTTGGAAAAGGTTGAAGATGGTCAGATGGGTGTAGTACTAAAACGTATGTTTATGCGTGCTGCATCGATGATGGCTGAGCGAAACGGTATTCAAGCGTTGGTGACAGGTGAAGCATTAGGGCAGGTCTCTAGCCAGACGCTGACCAACCTTCGTCATATCGACAACGTGACCGACACATTAATCCTGCGTCCTTTGATCAACTGGGACAAAGAAGACATCATCAATATGGCGCGCCATATCGGTACTGAAGATTTTGCTAAAACCATGCCAGAGTACTGTGGTGTGATTTCTCGTAAGCCAACGATCAAGGCCGAGAAAGCGAAGCTAGATATTGAAGAAGCGAACTTCAACTTTGATATTCTCGATCAGGTGGTACGTGATGCACGTACCATTGATATTCGTGAGATTGAAAAGCAAAGTAAAGAAAAAGCGCCAGACGTTGAACTGGTTGATGAAATTGCTCATGGTGCAGTGGTGCTAGATATTCGCAGCCCTGATGAAGAAGATGGTAACCCATTGGTGATTGACGGTGTGGAAGTCACTCACATTCCTTTCTTCAAATTGGCAACCAAGTTTGGCGATTTAGATCAGAGCAAGACCTATTTGCTTTACTGTGACCGTGGCGTAATGAGCCGATTGCAAGCGTTGTATTTGCAAGAAAATGGCTACGCGAATGTGAAGGTATATCGCCCTTAAAGCAGGTCCTAGGAAGCGCAGCTCATAGGGTCGAGAAAACCAAAGCCAGCATGTATGCTGGCTTTTTGTTTTTATTGTAAGGGCTTGGATTAACTACGCAAACTTCTTGTCATAGTGAAGGCTCGGGATCATCACCATAGGATCGGTGACTTCCTTCGCCTTCTCTTTTCCTGCCAACACCAACACAATCTCAACGGCAAACTCTAACGCAGTGCCCGGACCTTGGCTGGTGATCAGCTTGTGGTCGTGATCGGTAAACACACGCTTGCTGTTACGCTTTTCCGCGTTAATCTGTTCAATAAACGCAGGGTGGCATGCTTTGTGTGCGTCTGGATATAAGCCGTTTTTCTCTAGTACGAGCGCAGGGGCTGCACAGATAGCGGCTACCCACTTTTGATCGCACTGCTGCTGACGGATCATTTCTAATACCAACGCGCTTTCGCCTAAACACGTCGCGCCTTCGACTCCACCGGGTACCACAATACAGTCGTACTCTTCGTCAGCGACTTTGACTAATGGTGCGTCGGCAAGGATCTTTACGCCGCGGGAGCAAGTCACGGTAAGGTCTCCATCTTCTGCCGCACTGGCGGTAGTGACGTTAAAACCGGCTCGTACCATAATATCCATCACAGCTACGGCTTCAATTTCTTCCGTGCCTGGAGCGAGGCACACCAATACACTAGGTGTTGTCATAGGATGATTCCAAATTCTTGATAGCCTTGTAGAGCGCCGTATTTTTTGGTGTGGCGATACCGTGTAATGCAGCTCTTTTGATTAAATAGCCCGTAATGAAATCAATCTCTGAGCGTCGCTGGTGGAAGATATCGCGATTCATCGACGAGTAGTTACTTGCGGTCGCTTGAGCAACGTCCAGTGTTTTGTGAAGAACGTCGCCACCGCTGGTCGCTATTCCTTCTGTATTCATTACTTGGGCAATTTCTTTGCTGAGTAAAAGCAGTTGCTCCTGATAACGCGGAAGCAACAGGTCCCCATTCGGTATTTGATCAATGGCGCTCAATGGATTGATCATACAATTGATAGCGAGCTTGTGCCAAAGCGCTTGCTGGATATGCTCATCCCAGCAACATGGGGAGAGTGCGTGATCTAATACGTCCGCGAGAAAATCGCAGCGCTTACCAAGTGCGTTAATGCCACCCACTCGCGTTTCACCAATGCCCGTATGTTTAACTTCGGTAGAGGACAACATCAGGCTGCCGTGAGACGTGGTAGCAAACAGCAAAGGATTGTTGCTCACTAAACGTAGCGCCGTGTCAGTGGTTCCCATGCCGTTGTGCATCAGTACCACGGGTATATCAGGATGCAGGTTAGGAAGTATGCGGTGTATCACGGCTTCGACATGAAATGCTTTCACGCAGATCACTATGCAATCACTGTCTTTGAGTAAATCTGGCTGGTTGGCAGCAAAATACACTGGCTGAGCCTTCTCAAAAGCGCGCTCAAGCGTGACTTCTTGATGGCGAGTGAGAAGGTGCACTTGGTGGCCTGCTTGTCGTAGCTTTAAGCCCCAAAGCGAACCGATTGCACCGGTGCCAACAATCGTGAAATGCATTTTTTATTCCTCTTTCCTGTTTCGAAAACCAGCATACCATTATTGGTTCTTTCATCGAATGGAAAACAAAAAAGGCAGCCTGAAGGCTGCCTCTTGAAGCGCTTTTATACTTCTATAAATTAGAAGTTGTATTGTACGCGGTAGATCATGATGTCTTGGTAATCTTTACGCGCCAACTTGTTTACGGTGTAACGGTAAAGTACGCCCGTTGACCAGTTTTGGTTGATGTTCCACATTGCATTAACAGAGCCGTTTAGACCCCAGTCATCGCCTTGCACTGCTGCGTATGCTTCTTGGCGACCAAACTCGTATTCAGCCCAAGAAGAGAACGTAAAGTTCTGGCTGCCGATGTTGGTGTTGTAGAAACCTACGAAACCAGCCATACCACCGTTTGCGCCGCTGATGTCACCCGAGTTGATTTCGTGTACACCGATGAATGGCGTGAATGCCCAGCCGTCACCGTTAAGGCCAGTATAACCTAGACCCAATACGCGGTTTTGTTCGTGGAAACCGTTGTCAGCATCAGTGTTATAAATTTGAGCATAAAGGCTTACACCAGCATCAGTCAGGTTGTAGTGGATAGTACCTTTTGCCGATGCACCACGATCGCCAGTTCCGCGATCCACACCTTCGTAGTCGTAGAATCCGTAGATTTGACCCCAAGTAAAGCCTGCGCCGCCTTCGATACCGACTACTGCTTGGTTGCGATCTGAAATGTCGCCACCGAAGTTATCGTTATCGTTACCAATACCATGATCCCAAACTTGGTAGTCAGCATACATGCCACCAAAACCAAATAGGTATTCCGCTTGTGCAGGGACAGCCGCTGCTGCTGCCAGAACGCTCAGTGCTACTACAGATTTACGCATCGTTAGCTCTCTTTACATCGTAAGGATTGGAGTGGCAAAGACACCAAATGGTTGGACCTCGCCGTTGCGAGCGCCATTCTATGGGAAAGTTCAAAAAAGAAAATGCAATGAAACCGCAATCGTTTGCTAAATGTGATTTAGATCTCGTTGAAATAGATTGCATGAGAGATAAGTGTTTCAAAAGATGACAGGGATAAAGGATTCAACAGGTTTGAGGGGGGGTAATCCGCGACAGGCGTCGCGGATTAAACACATTTAAGTGAGGTTTTGCTTGTCAGTAAGCGCTTGGAAGTGATGCTTGAGTCCAATAATCATGGCGAGACTTGGTACAACCATGACCGTGGTAAGAATGAAGAAAAATGACCATGGATTGAGCCAAGTGATGTCATGCAGCCACTCAAAGCCCTCTATCCAAT
Organism: Enterovibrio norvegicus FF-33; assembly: GCF_000286835.2. Classification (GTDB taxonomy): domain Bacteria; phylum Pseudomonadota; class Gammaproteobacteria; order Enterobacterales; family Vibrionaceae; genus Enterovibrio; species Enterovibrio norvegicus_A. Next base: position 308,037 of record NZ_AJYD02000013.1, read on the forward strand.
CGACAGTGGCGCCGCTAAACGATGACAGTGTCGTTCGCCCTAAGTTGCCTAGCGATGCGAGCAGAGCATACTGTGTGGCCGAAAAGGCGCGTCCTGTTAGAAAGGTCAAGAAAGAGACAAAAGCAATCGTGGCAAATGCACTCGTGAAGTTATCCACGATAATGGTGGCAAGGAAAAGATCTTCGTTTGGACCCACTTGCGCCATGAGCGCAAACATAAGATTGCTAGCTGCCATGGAAATACCACCAATCAGCAGCCCTTTCACCACGCCGAAACGAACGTTGATAGCACTACCAATCAAGGTGAACACCACCATGGCACCCCAGCCAATGAGTTTGGAATAGTGGCCAATTTGTTCGTTACTGAAACCGACTTCTTTGTAAAAAACGATCGACATTCGACCAAGGAATGCTTCCCCAATTTTGAACAGGAAAACGAATAACAGCAGGGTTAATGCGACTTTCACGCCGTTTCGGCGAAAGAACTCCGCAAAAGGCTCAACGAGGGTGACTGACAACCATAGCAAGACTCTGTTTTCGCCATGTTTAAGTCGCTTTGCATAGCGCGCTTCGGCTTCTGCCTGCAATGCTTCACGCTCAGAATCGGGTTCCCCGACGAAAAGTGTAAATAGGATTAATAGTCCAATAAAGACGGCCATCCCGTAATACACGCCATTCCAACCAATGCTATCAGCATTGATGAAAGCGAAATAACCGGGGAGGCTGTAGCCTGTCCACCATCCAATCACTGCCATGGCAGCAGCTTGAGGCATTTTAGACTTTTCCTGCTCCTTGAAGCTGTCGATACGAAAGGCATCAATGGCGATATCTTGAGTCGATGATGCAAGGGCAATGGTAAGCGCCAGCACCGAGGTGAGCCACAAGTTGAATGAAGGGTCGGTGTTTGCAATAAATAAGGTGCACACTAACATGATCGATTGCATGAGCACGATCCAACTGCGACGCTGACCTAGTTTATTGTAAAGATAGGGAAGTTTAATTCGGTCAATGAGCGGCGCCCACATCCAGTTAATGGCATAAACCACAAAGATGGAGCCAAATAAACCAATCGCTGTTCGAGTGAGACCTGCATCCTTGAGCCAACCCGACATGTTTGACCCAATTAAAAGCCAAGGAAAGCCACTTGCACAGCCAAGAAGAAAAACCCATAAGAGTCGGCGGTCAAGGTAACTGTGAACGGTTTCTCGCCAAGTAGGGGATGGTGCTTGGGACATGTAGTGACGTCCTTGTGAGTAACATAAGTAACGTCATGCTACCGTGCTTCAAGGGCGAATGCCACGCGCGTAATCAGGAAATTTTCCCTTGTTCATCAAATAACAAGCACATTCTTTTACGCGCCGATTGGCGAAGCGATTACCACGTAATTCATCTTCTCGTCTCGACTCGATTAAGTACAACAAGTACCAATAAACAGATTCATAGTTGTCTTTTGGTGAGCCGCTGGGCATCGAAAGCTTCCACCAATCAATAAACTGCTGACGGCATATATCTTTCAGCTCATCATAAGGCGATTGCCTTAAAATGAAGCGGATGACTTCAGCGGCAAACGCCGGGGCATAAGTGTGAATATGCTCATCGGCGAGTGCTTGATTTATTTCAGGTTCGGGATTGTCTGCAATGAGTTTTAGCATTCCCTGATTCCTACGACTAATTGGTAATGATAATTTTCTCAATTAGTATAGGTTGCTGTGGAACATCTCGCATGCCAGCTTGAGCGATTGTGACCGTTTTCGTGTTCGCCATGTTTTCGATAACGTTGAAACCTGAGATCACTTTACCAAAAACGGTATAACCAAACTTGTTGGTAGAACCATTCAAGTTACTGTTATTTTGTAGATTAATATAGAACTGTCGCGTGGCTGAATCTGGCGTGGATTTACGCGCCATCGCAATGGTGCCGCGGTCATTGTTCAATCCGTTCTTTGATTCGTTAACCACTTCACCATAAGTGCTCGGGCGCGGATTAAAAGAAGCATCATAGCCGCCACCTTGAACCACAAACCCCTTTATCACGCGATGAAACTGGGTATCTACGTAACTGCCATCTTCGACATAACGTAAAAAATTCTCAACGGACTTGGGCGCTTTATCTGGATAAAGCTCCAGCTTGAAATTGCCCATGTTGGTTTCTACATCAACAATAGGATTGGCAGCCAGTGTAGGAAGTGCCAACGTCATTGTTGCCGCAACAACGATTGATTTAAACAAAGCTCGCATTAAAAGTTCTCGTTCATAAAGGTCATCAGTTGTTTGTCTTGAGCAATGTCTTGCAACACGGCTTCTAGCAGACTGTTAAGTGCGATTTCCATATCTTCAACTGACGCACTGGTCGCGCCTTCAGACGTTGATTTACCTGTATAGCGCTTAACAAATTTGTTTTCACCGGTTTCTGCAACCAGTTGGATCTGCACATTGGTAATCATGTCGTGTGAGAACACTGAGTGCTCCACTTTCACCAATGCGTCGAGCAGATCTAAGCGAAGTTTTCCTTTGCCTTCGGTAATAACACGATAGCCTTGAGAGTTTAGCTGTCGGGTGAGTGCATCTTCCAGAACGACACGCACATTTGATGTGGATTGAATGGGTTGCACATTTTTACGGCCATTATCTACAACTGCGACAAACTGTGCGGTTCGTAAATCACGACTTTCAACCGCAACAGATTTGTTTTGAGCAACGGGTACGGGTGAAATTGTAGGTTGAGGTGCGACAGTCAATTGAGGCTCTTGAGGTGCAGAGCAGGCGCTCAAGCCGATGACAAGTCCGGAAACAAGCAGAAGTTTTTTCATGAGTTAACGCATCCCTTTAGAGTCTGGCTATTTGTAAGCTTCGACAATAACAAACTTACGGTTGGAAGCAATGACTTGTGCATTGCCAAAAAGACGTTTCAATTTAGTATGATAGCCGAGGTGCCTATTACCAATGACCACAATTCTGCCCTTGGGTTCAAGAACTCGCTGAGCGTCACAAAACATTTGCCATGCAATGTGATCCGTTACTGCTTGTAGTTGATGAAACGGCGGATTACACATCACGACATCTGCGCTTTCAGGTGCAAAGTCATCAAGGCAGTTATTGACGAGGCAATGCGTTCTTGTCGGCTCAATACCATGGGTGGCTAAATTCAGCGAGGCAGAAGCGATTGCCATGTGGCTTTCATCTACGGCAGTAACGCGTGCTTGAGGATTTAGCTTCGCCGCTTGAATCGCCAAAACACCGTTTCCACACCCTAGGTCAATAATGTGTTTGATGCTTTCGTCATGTGGCATGTGTTGAAGCATCAAATAGGCGGCAATATCCAAACTTTCTGAAGAAAACACGTTGGCATGATTTACCAGACACAATTGGTAGTCCGGAACATCAAATGACGTCGTTGCTGGGGGCAATATATTCAACGACTTCTCTTTGTTACAGAAAACTAAACGCGCTTTCTTTTTTGCCAAAGAAGTATGGGTTGACCCCAAGTGTTTTTCGAACAGTTTAAGTGTAGATGTATGAATGTCTTTGGTTTTCGCGCCCGTGATCGTGGTGAGTTGGGCGCGTTCAAGTTGTGCAATTTGCTGCAACTGCCAAATCAAAAGGCGGTTGTTTTTTGGCAACTTCATCACAACCAGATCGACATCGTCAGGTAGTGTATCCAGCGATGACAAACACCGAACATGAGAAAGCGCATTGTTATTCAGGTTATGTTGAATACTTTGTTGCGATAACAAAGAATCATTAACCGCAGTGACTTGGTAGCCTTTCAGTGAAGCCCAGCAGCTAAGCGCACCGAATCCGTCATTCATGAACAGAATATGTGCACCGGATTCCAAATCTGTCGCTTCGATGTGCTCGATGAGATATTCATCGGCAGCATCCCAAGCTTGTAATGTTTCGTTTTTTTGAAGGGGATAGCGACGCAGTTCTAACGCTATGCCTTCGATTTGTAATGTGGTTTTCATGGGGGTATCAGCGAAGCGCTTGTGAGAATGAGGTATATTGTCGCAGATGACAGGAATACTGCAATTGTCTTGCAGCGATCGAAGAAAGACAATGCAGAAAAAAGCTAATATGTAAAAGAGGGACGTATGATTGTTCAAAAAAATATTGAGCAGAAACTGAACACTGCTTTTTCGCCTATCTTTTTAGAAGTGCTTAATGAAAGTAATATGCACAATGTGCCTGTTGGGTCAGAAAGTCATTTCAAAGTGACGGTTGTTAGTGGTGACTTTGAAGGGCAGCGTTTAATCACAAGGCATCGTGCGGTAAACCAAACACTGGCGGATGAGTTGAAAAATGATATCCATGCATTGGCAATTCATACATATACTGAGAGTGAGTGGCATGATTTGATTGGGCATTCACCGAACTCACCACCGTGTCGTGGTGGGTCTTTACACGATAAGAAATAATAATATCGCGATGGGCTGTTAAACAAACAACCCATTACTGCGCAGTAATATGTTCGACTAAGATTTCCAGCTGTTCAACATAACGGCTTTGGATTCAGAGTATGGCAATGGTCGTCAGCAGATTGTTAAGAAATGTAGTGTATTAATCAATTCAACATTAAGACAGGCTTTCGTGAGTTATGTTGATTTTGTAACACTTTTTACACACTACGTTTGCATGACATTTTGTGCACCGGCTCATACTTATCACTCTCAATTGGCGATAGTTTGCTCAGTTGTTGAAATTTCAGGGTGCATCACGGTGATTGCCGTGGAATAGCATCTTTGGTTGATGATAGAATCCATCGCTTGAAAACTGACCCCGTCCGCACAATTGTTGCGGATTGGTGATGAGGAAGTTGCGAAGGCTTGGGGTGTGTATCATCCCGCCAAACAGTAGAAAGTCGTGTATCAACTGCGCAATAACAGAATTTTTCCCGTTAATGTAGTGCAAGTGCGTATGATTACAATAAAAAAGGGCTTGGATATCCCAATTTCAGGGACTCCTGCTCAGGTGATAAATGATGGCTCAGCCATCACAAAAGTCGCCTTGCTAGGCGAAGAGTACGTTGGCATGCGTCCAACAATGCATGCTCGTGTTGGGGATGTAGTGAAAAAAGGTCAGATTCTTTTTGAAGATAAAAAGAATGTTGGCGTTAAATTCACTGCGCCTGCAGCGGGTACTGTGGTTGAGATTAACCGTGGTGCAAAACGTGTTCTTCAGTCTGTTGTCATCGAAATCGAAGGCAACGAGCAAGTCACTTTCAATAAATATGAAGCCTCTGAAATTGCAGGTCTTGATCGCCAAATGGTTGTTGACCAATTGGTGGAATCGGGTCTGTGGACTGCGCTTCGTACTCGTCCATTTAGTAAAAACCCTGCGGTTGATGCGAAACCTTCTGCTGTGTTCGTCACCGCAATGGATACCAACCCTCTCGCAGCAAACCCTGAGCTGATCATTAATGAGCAGCAAGAAGCGTTTGTAGCAGGCTTGGATGTTCTTTCGCGTCTGACAGACGGCAAAGTTTACGTGTGTAAAGGTGAGTCTAGCCTGCCACGTAGCTCGCAGTCTAACGTTGAAGAGCAAGTGTTTAATGGCCCTCACCCAGCTGGTCTGGTGGGTACTCACATTCACTTCCTTCGCCCTGTTGGCGCAGAGTTGCAGGTTTGGCACCTGAACTACCAAGACGTGATTGCGTTCGGTAAGCTTTTCCTTGAGGGTGAGCTGTATACCGACCGCGTGATTGCTTTGGCAGGTCCAGTGGTTAACAACCCACGCCTTATCCGTACGCAAATCGGTGCGTCAATCAATGAGCTGACAAACAGCGAATTGATGCCTGGAGAAATCCGTCTCATTTCTGGCTCCGTACTAAGTGGAACACAAGCTGGTGGTGTTCACGGTTACCTTGGTCGTTTCCACTTACAATTAAGTGCGTTGCGCGAAGGTCGTGAAAAAGAACTGTTTGGCTGGATCACTCCAGGTAAAAACAAATTCTCAGTTACGCGTGCGTATTTGAGTCAGTTCTTTAAAGGTCAGCTGTTTAACATGACGACTACCACTAATGGTAGTGAGCGTTCAATGGTACCAATTGGTAACTATGAGCGTGTTATGCCACTGGACATCGAGCCAACACTTTTGCTACGAGATATCTGTGCAGGCGATCTGGACAGCATGGCTCAGCTAGGTGCACTTGAACTGGATCCTGAAGATCTTGCTCTGTGTACATTTGTTTGCCCTGGCAAATACGATTTTGGTCCGATGCTACGTGAGTGCCTTGATCAAATTGAGAAGGAAGGGTAACCGATGGGCTTGAAAAAATTTCTTGAAGATATCGAACCGCATTTTGAACCGGGCGGTAAGCACGAGAAATGGTTTGCGCTTTACGAAGCTGCAGCGACACTTTTTTACACCCCTGGTCTAGTGACAAAGCGCGGTGCTCACGTTCGTGACAGCATCGATCTGAAGCGCATTATGATCATGGTATGGCTGGCTGTATTCCCAGCAATGTTCTTCGGTATGTACAACTCGGGTAATCAGGCTGTTATGGCACTGAACTCGATGTATAGCGCTGATCAACTTGCAGCCATTGTGGGTGGTAACTGGCATTACTGGTTAACAGAAATGCTAGGGGGGTCGCTGTCTCCTGATGCAGGTTGGGCAAGCAAAATGTTGCTTGGTGCAACCTACTTCCTACCAATCTACGCGACGGTATTTATCGTCGGTGGTTTCTGGGAAGTGTTGTTCTGTATGGTGCGTAAGCATGAAGTCAACGAAGGTTTCTTTGTCACTTCTATCCTGTTTGCGTTGATCGTTCCGCCTACACTTCCTTTGTGGCAAGCAGCTATAGGTATTACCTTTGGTGTTGTTGTTGCAAAAGAAATCTTTGGTGGTACTGGTCGTAACTTCCTGAACCCTGCTCTTGCTGGCCGTGCATTCCTGTTCTTCGCTTATCCTGCACAAATCTCTGGTGATTTGGTTTGGACTGCGGCTGACGGCTTCTCTGGTGCAACGGCGCTTAGCCAATGGGCTGCAGGCGGTCAAGGCGCACTAGTGAACAACGTTTCTGGTAGCACGATCACTTGGATGGATGCTTTCATCGGTAACATCCCTGGTTCCATCGGTGAAGTATCGACGCTGGCTATCTTGATTGGTGGCGCAATGATTGTTGCAATGCGAATTGCATCATGGCGCATCATTCTGGGTACGTTGATTGGTCTTGTTGCAACGGCAACGCTATTCAATATTGCAGGCTCTAGCACCAACCCAATGTTCAGCATGCCTTGGCACTGGCACTTGGTTTTGGGTGGCTTTGCATTCGGTATGATGTTCATGGCAACCGACCCAGTTTCAGCGTCTTTCACCAATAAAGCGAAGTGGTGGTATGGCATCCTGATTGGTGCGATGGCAGTGATGATTCGTGTGGTTAACCCAGCGTACCCAGAAGGTATGATGCTGGCTATCCTGTTTGCGAACCTGTTTGCCCCGCTGTTCGACAACCTGGTAGTACAGGGTAACATCAAACGGAGACTGGCTCGTGTCAAGCAATAACGATAGCATTAAAAAAACGCTGACCGTAGTTGTCGCGCTGAGCCTAGTTTGTTCAGTCGTGGTTTCTTTTGCAGCGGTGTCTTTGCGTCCACTACAGCAGGAAAATGCAGTACTCGATGTTCAGCGCAACATCCTGTCTGTTGCTGGTATTCCTGTTGGAGCGAGCAAGACCGAAGTTAACCAAGCTTTTGAAAAATTCATCGTTCCTCGCCTTGTTGATCTTTCAACGGGTGAGCTAACGGGTACGGAAGCTGAAGCTGAAGCTTATGACCAACGCGTTGCAGCGTCGGATCCCTCTCAATCAGTCAAGCTTGCTGCAGAGCAGGATTTGGCGAAGATTGGTCGTCGCGCTAATTTAGCGAAGGTCTACTTGGTTAAGAATGACCAAGGCGGGACTGACGAAGTGATTCTTCCTATGCACGGTAATGGTCTGTGGTCAATGATGTACGCTTTTGTTGCTGTTGAGACTGACGGTAACACCGTTGGTGGTATCACATACTACCAGCAAGGCGAAACTCCGGGACTGGGTGGTGAAGTTGAAAACCCGCGCTGGCGTTCACAATTCGAAGGCAAAGTGCTGTTTGATGACAAAGGTCAGCCAGCAATTCGCATCGTTAAAGGTGGCGCACAACCGGGTGACATCCATGGTGTAGATGGACTGTCGGGTGCAACACTGACTTCAAACGGTGTTCAGCACACATTCGACTTCTGGCTCGGTAACAATGGCTTTGGCCCGTTCCTGAAGATGGTTCAAAAGGGAGAGCTGAACAATGGCTGATACTAAAGAACTGAAAGAGAATCTATGGGCGCCGATACTTAGCAACAACCCGATTGCCCTTCAGGTTCTAGGTGTGTGTTCTGCATTGGCAGTGACCACCAAGCTAGAAACTGCATTTGTTATGACGATAGCAGTTACGTTTGTAACCGCGTTTTCTAACTTGTTTGTTTCGGCTATTCGTCACCACATTCCTAACTCTGTACGTATCATCGTGCAGATGGCGATCATTGCATCGCTGGTCATCGTGGTTGACCAGATCTTGAAAGCGTACGTTTACGATATCTCTAAACAGCTATCTGTATTCGTTGGCCTGATCATCACCAACTGTATCGTTATGGGACGTGCAGAAGCGTATGCGATGAAGTCTGCGCCACTGCCATCATTCATTGACGGCATTGGTAATGGTCTTGGCTACGGCTTCGTACTGATCACTGTTGGTTTCTTCCGTGAACTGTTGGGTTCTGGCAAATTGTTTGGCGTGTCTATTCTGCCTCTGACTTCAGAAGGCGGTTGGTATCAGCCAAACGGTATGATGTTGCTGGCTCCATCAGCGTTCTTCCTGATCGGCTTTATGATCTGGGTTATACGTGAGTTCAAACCTGAACAAGTAGAAGCGAAGGAGTAAGGACGTAATGGAACATTACATTAGCCTTATGGTTCGTTCGATTTTCATCGAGAACATGGCGCTGTCATTCTTCCTAGGTATGTGTACTTTCTTGGCTGTTTCCAAGAAAGTAAAAACATCGTTTGGCCTAGGTGTCGCAGTTATCGTCGTACTGACCATCGCTGTTCCTGTCAATAATCTGGTTTATAACCTGATTTTGAAAGACGGCGCGTTGGCACCAGGCATTGATCTGAGCTTCCTGAACTTTATCACCTTCATCGGTGTTATCGCGGCGTTGGTTCAGATTCTGGAAATGGTCCTAGACCGCTTTTTCCCGCCACTTTACAACGCACTGGGTATCTTCCTTCCGCTTATCACAGTTAACTGTGCGATTTTCGGTGGTGTATCTTTCATGGTTCAGCGTGACTACAATTTCGCAGAATCAGTGGTATACGGCGCAGGGTCGGGGATCGGCTGGATGCTAGCGATTGTTGCGCTGGCAGGTATTCGTGAAAAAATGAAGTATTCTGATGTTCCTCCTGCTTTACGTGGTTTGGGTATTACCTTTATCACCGTAGGTTTGATGGCGTTGGGCTTTATGTCTTTCTCTGGTGTTCAACTGTAAGTCGGGTAAACCGCGATATAAGGATTAGTCAATGGACATTATTCTTGGTGTAGTGATGTTTACTCTTATCGTACTGGTATTGGTTCTGGTGATCTTGTTCGCCAAATCAAAACTGGTACCTTCAGGTGACATCATCATCTCTGTAAATGGCGATTCAAATCTGGCAATTACCACACAGCCAGGTGGCAAGCTACTGACCGCTCTTGCGGGCGCTGGCGTATTCGTTTCTTCAGCTTGTGGTGGCGGTGGCTCTTGTGGTCAGTGCCGCGTGAAGATCAAATCAGGTGGCGGTGACATTCTGCCGACTGAGCTTGATCACATCAGCAAAGGTGAAGCACGTGAAGGCGAGCGCTTGGCCTGTCAGGTAGCAATGAAAACTGACATGGACATCGAGCTGCCAGAAGAAATTTTTGGTGTGAAAAAGTGGGAATGTGAAGTTATCTCTAACGATAACAAAGCAACCTTCATCAAAGAACTGAAGCTGCAAATTCCAGATGGCGAGTCAGTGCCTTTCCGTGCGGGTGGTTACATCCAAATCGAAGCGCCTGCTCACCACGTTAAGTACGCAGATTACGATGTTCCTAAAGAATATCGTGAAGACTGGGAGAAGTTTAACCTGTTCCGTTACGAGTCCAAGGTTAACGAAGAAACCATTCGTGCGTATTCAATGGCGAACTACCCTGAAGAGTTTGGCATTATCATGCTAAACGTGCGTATTGCTACGCCGCCACCTAACAACCCAACTGTTGCGCCAGGCATTATGTCTTCGTACATTTGGTCGTTGAAAGAAGGCGATAAGTGTACGATTTCAGGACCGTTTGGTGAGTTCTTCGCGAAAGATACTGATGCAGAAATGGTATTTGTGGGCGGTGGTGCAGGTATGGCACCAATGCGTTCTCACATTTTCGACCAGCTCAAGCGTCTGAACTCTACGCGTAAGATGTCTTTCTGGTACGGTGCTCGCTCTAAGCGTGAAATGTTCTATGTAGAAGATTTTGACGGCCTAGCTGCTGAAAACGAAAACTTCGTTTGGCACTGTGCGCTTTCTGATCCACTGCCAGAAGATAACTGGGAAGGCTACACTGGCTTTATCCATAACGTGTTGTTTGAGAACTATCTTAAAGATCACGACGCCCCAGAAGATTGTGAGTTCTACATGTGTGGTCCTCCAATGATGAATGCGGCAGTTATCGGCATGCTGAAAGACCTTGGTGTTGAAGACGAAAACATCCTGCTTGATGATTTCGGTGGCTAAACACCGCTAAGTCGAAAAGACAAATGGCTGGCCTTAGGGTCAGCCATTTTGCATATACATCGATACGAACACATCGATATGAATACACAGATACCAATCTCAGTAGATATTTTCGCGTCTCATCAATTGGCTGTCTCTGCGACTGAGATACGTTGCTATCTCACCGCAAATACATACTGCGATTCGTATTAAGCGGACCTCAATCTCCCATCGTAATCATGGTCTGTGTGTCTAATTTCAACCAACTGGATGAAGTAATGAAAAAATTCCTGTTGTCTCTCGGTCTTATTGTAAGCAGCCTGCTTGTGCTTACAGGATGTGAACAAGCACCAAAACAAGTTCATCTCACTGGTTCTACTATGGGGACCTACTATTCGGTGAAATACATGTCGGATGGTGACGTGCCAAGTCATGATGTTATTCAGACCGAGATCGATATTCGCTTGGAGCGGGTGAACGACCAAATGTCGACGTACCGCAAGGACTCCGAGTTGAGTCGCTTTAATCAGCAAAAAGGCAGTGAGCCATTTTCTGTGTCGGCAGATACCGCATTGGTTGTCGCTGAAGCCATTCGTCTCAATAAGCTGTCTGAGGGTGCGCTGGATGTTACTGTTGGGCCATTAGTGAATCTCTGGGGCTTTGGTCCTGAGGGACGACCTGATCGCGCGCCTAGTGATGTTCAAGTGGCTGAACGCAGAGCAATGACCGGCATCGAATTTATCGAGGTTGATGGTCATTTTCTGACGAAAACCAACCCTGATCTTTATGTCGATTTATCGTCGATTGCGAAGGGGTTTGGTGTTGATGTGGTTGCTAACTATTTGGCGGAGTTAGGGATTAAAAACTACTTGGTTGAGATTGGTGGTGAACTTCAACTTCATGGCGTGAATGCCGAAGGTGTGCCTTGGCGTATCGCGATTGAAAAACCAAGCACTGAACAGCAAACTGTCCAAGAAATCATTGCGCCGGGTGATATGGCCGTTGCGACGTCAGGGGATTATCGCAATTATTTTGAAGAAGATGGCATACGTTACTCTCACACCATTGATCCAAAAACAGCCAAGCCGATCAATCATCGTTTGGTGTCGGTGACTGTGCTGGATAAATCATGTATGACGGCTGATGGCTTCTCGACTGCCTTTATGGTGATGGGGCCAGAAAATGCACTAGCGCTGGCTAACAGTGAAAATATTCCAGCATTTTTCATTGTAAAGACCGATAATGGATTTAAAGAAATCGCATCGGACGCATTTAAACAATATCTAACACGTTAAGGGTAATGAGATGTCTGAGTATCTGATAACGTTTTCGGTTTTCTTGCTAGTGATTGCTGGCATGGCGATCGGCTACATTATTCAACGCAAAACCATCAGTGGAAGCTGTGGTGGTCTGGGCTCTGTTGGCATTGAAAAAGAATGTGACTGTCCAGAACCTTGTGATGCAAGGCAAAAGCGCGAAGCGCGTGCTGCCAAAGCAGCTGAGTGGAAGAAGAATCAAATCATTTGATCTATTTGAATCATCTGACTCATGAGGGCCAGTCACAGACTGGCCTTTTTTATCGGTAGTTCCCTGCCTCCAAAGCCCCTAACACCTTTGCTTCGAAGATTGACAACCGCATCGGTTGCTGTGTATACATACAGTATCTGATTGTCAGGCTCTCTATCCATGAAAAAAATTGTGCACATCGATATGGATTGTTTCTATGCCGCTGTAGAGATGCGTGATAGCCCTGAGTTGCGGGATATTCCTCTTGCCATTGGCGGCTCAGAAACGCGCAGAGGTGTGATATCGACCTGTAATTACCTTGCTCGAAAATATGGTGTTCGCTCAGCGATGGCGACGGCACATGCTAAGAAACTTTGCCCCAACCTCACGGTAGTTCGTGGTGACATGAACAAGTACAAAGCCGTTTCTCTTCAAATTCGAGCCATTTTTGCTCGGTATACCGACAAAGTAGAGCCCCTATCCCTTGATGAAGCTTATCTTGATGTGAGTGACTGCTCACTATTTAGAGGCTCAGCAACGCTTATCGCTGAAGACATTCGACAAGCGATTAAACGCGAGCTCGGATTAACAGCGTCAGCCGGGGTGGCACCCGTTAAGTTCATCGCCAAAGTGGCATCTGATTTAAACAAGCCTGACGGTATCTATGTGATCACGCCGGATGAAATCGATGCATTTGTGAAGAACTTGCCGTTGGAGAAAATTCCAGGCGTGGGTAAAGTGACCTTGGTGAAACTGCATGAACTTGGCTTATTTAAAGGTGAAGACGTTCAGCAGTTTGATCAAAATCTATTACTTCAGCGATTTGGTAAATTCGGTCATGCGTTATGGAATCGATGTCAGGGCATTGATGAAAGAGACGTTGAAACCGACCGTGTTCGCAAGTCGGTGGGGGTGGAGCGGACTTTGCCAGAAGACATTCGCACCGAAGCGGAGTGCTTGGCCGTCATGGAGTCACTTTATGATGAGATGGAAACGCGTTTAAAGCGAGTGTGTCCTGATATGGACATTGCGCGCCAAGGGGTCAAACTTAAATTTTCCGATTTTCAGTTAACCTCGGTTGAACATCGTCAGTGGTGCTTCGATACGAATGTGTTTCCTGATCTCTTAAAAGAAGCGCTAGCTCGCCAACAAGGAAGAGGTGTGCGTTTGATAGGGTTAAGCGTCGGGCTTAAATCGGAAGACAAAGACAAGGCCGCACAGTTGAGTTTTGAATGGTAAAAGAGCGCCAATCGGCGCTCTTAACGTTTAGCTTCCTTGCATCAATCATTTGTCATGATTAATGCGCTCTTATTTAATGCAATTATGCTTTTTCCGGAATGGCACTGAGCATAGCAATCATTTGTTCCCAGAACAGACCAACAGTAGCAATGTTGACTTTCTCATCGGGAGAATGCGGAAACTTGATCGTTGGGCCGAAAGAGATCATGTCCATGTTTGGGTATGGCTCTTTGAACAAACCACATTCCAAACCTGCGTGGATCACCATGATGTCCGGCACGCGGCCGTAGATGTCTTCATAGGTTTTGCGGAAGATGTGCATAATTTCTGATTCTGGATCTGGTTTCCAGCCTGGGTAAGCGCCTGAGAATGTCACCTCAGCGCCGGCTAGTTCACCCAATGATCGCAGCATGCTTTCAACATAACTGCGACCACTATCCCCCAGTGAGCGGATAAGGCAAAGCAGTGTCATGGTATTTTCTTCTGTGGTGATCACACCGAGATTTAACGATGTCTCTACGACACCGTCAATATCATCACTCATACGGATCACGCCGTTAGGACAGGCATTAATACTGGCAATGATGCGACCTTGTACGTTAGATGTCAGTGCTTGCTCGCTGATCTCGTTATCTAATACTGATAATGCAATAGAGGTTTCAATGGCCGCCAATTCTTCTTTTAGCACTGTTTCAAAATGCATAAAGAGTGACGCTAATTTTTCGGCATTCTCAGCAGGTATCGCGACATGGGCAAAGGCTTCGCGTGGGATTGCATTACGCAATGTACCACCGCGAATAGAGATAAGGCGTAAGCCTAAATCGTCAGCGTGACCGGCAAGAAAGCGTCCAAGAAGTTTGTTGGCGTTGGCGCGACCAGTGTGAATATCAACACCAGAGTGTCCGCCTTTGAGACCTTTGATTTGCAGTGCTTTACCCACATAGCCTTCTCCTAGTGCTTCTCGCTCTAGGGTGAACGCAATGGAAGTATCGACACCGCCTGCACAGCCCATGTAAATTTCGCCTTCCTGCTCCGAGTCAGTGTTTAGCAAAATGTCACCGTCTAACCAGCCTTCTTTGAGGCCAAATGCGCCAGTCATGCCCGCTTCTTCGTCGATAGTGAGTAGCACTTCGAGAGGGCCATGAGCAATATCATTGGCGGCAAGTACAGCAAGACAGGTTGCCATGCCCATACCGTTATCTGCGCCAAGCGTTGTGCCGTCAGCCGTTACCCAATCGCCGTCAATGTACGGACGAATCGGGTCGGTGACGAAGTCATGATCTGTGTTTTCGTTTTTCTGAGGCACCATGTCTATGTGAGCTTGAAGCACCACGCCTTTTCTGTTTTCCATTCCTGGTGTTGCTGGTTTCTTGATGATGACGTTACCCACATCATCTCGACACACCGACAAACCTTCATGGGTTGCCCAGTCCACAATGTATTGTGCGAGCTGGTCTTCATGCTTTGACGGGTGAGGAATGGAACAAATTTTGTCGAAAAACTGCCACACAGGTTGCGGCGACAATTGGCTGATCTCTGACACGGGCGATCTCCAGAAAAACACAGAATGAAAAAAGGCATGCAGTACTGCATGCCAATAAGCTAACAGAATTTGCAGCCGAAAAGTATGCCTTGTTAAAAGCATATCGCTACATATCGTATGAAATGCCTACATCTTAAACTGCCCGATAGCGCTTTTAAGCTGAACGCCAACTGCCGAAAGCGCCAAGCTTTGCTCAGTCAAATCGCGACTTTGTTCTACCGTCTCTTTCCCTTTGTCGACAAGGTTGTGAAGATTGACATTGATCTCCTCCGTAGCCGCCGCCGTTTGGTGGCATGCGGACGCGATGGATTGATTGATGGCGGTGATTTCGCAAACTTTACCATCAATTTCAGTCAGAGAGTGGAGGACATGCTGACTATGTTCTGCGGTGGCTTTCGACAGATTTTGTGTTGTACCGAGTGTGTTATTTAACGATGTGGCACGTGTTTGCAATGTCGTGATGATGTTTTCTATCTCGTCTGTGCTTTGTTGAGTGCGAATAGCCAGTGTTCTAACTTCATCTGCAACCACGGCGAAGCCGCGTCCCTGATCGCCTGCACGAGCAGCTTCAATGGCCGCATTGAGTGCCAAAAGGTTGGTTTGCTCAGCAATAGTGCGGATAACGTCCAATACTTTACCGACATTTTTAGAATCATCAGCCAACACCGTGGCTTCGGTTGCGGCGCTTTGAAGGCTATCTACCATTGCCAACATTTGCTCGCGCATATCATTAACCACGCTTTGCCCGCCATTGCATTCGTCTGCTGCGTTTTGAGCTTCATCCGCAGCATGGGCTGCTGACGTTGCGATCTCCTGATTACTGGCAAGTAATTCGTTGACCGCGGCAGAAATACTATCTATCTCCGTACTTTGTTGGTTGGCAAGGCGTTCTGAGGTCTCGGATAGACGGGTTATCTCATTTGCCGAACGAGAGATAGTGTCAGAGACTGGGTTGATCTCGCTGACTATGCCACGGATCTGATCGATAAATCGGTTAAAAAAGCGGGCTATCTGACTAAGTTCATCTCGCCCTTTGAGTGATAGCTTATGGCTGAGATCACCTTCTCCGCTTGATATGTCTCGTAGTGCTTTGGCCGTTTGCGTACTGGGTGCAACGATAGATTGCCCAATGACGGCACTGATCAATAGAACGATGACCAATATGCCAAAGACGTTGATGAGCAAAAAGGTGAGTTCTTTGGTGAACGCGGTAGCAACGTCATCCACATAGATGCCAGTGCCTAGCACCCATCCCCATGGTTTGAACAATTTTACATAAGACGCTTTCTCGACGGGATTGTCTGAACTGGGCTTACTCCAGTAGTAGTCAACAAAACCACCCCCAGACTGAGTGGCAACCTGTGCCATTTCGACAAACAACCGTTTCCCAGCCTTATCCTCAAACATTGTCAAATCCTGACCGTTAAGCTTTGGCTTGATAGGGTGAAGGATCATGGTTGGGTGACTGTCATTTATCCAAAAGTAGTTATTTTGATCATAGCGGAGTGAGGCTACAGCGTTGAGAGCGAGTTTCTTGGCTTGCGCTTCACTTAGTTCGCCATCGATAAAACGCTGATAATGATGTTTTACCAAGCTATGAGCACTATCGACCAGTACCTTAGTTTCATCCTTTTTAAAGACCATCAGATTGTTGTAGTTCTGAGTGGCAAAGAGGTAGATCGGCAGTAGCATTGCACTTAGTGTGATTGCAACCAGGAAGAATACGCGGTTGCGTATATTGATATTTCGAATTACGTCAACAAGCATCAATAACAATCCCTATTTCTATTGTTTTGTTGTTTCGGGATGGATACTTTTTCAACTAACTGGTTACGCTGCAAGCATGTGAGCCTAAATTGTTGCCACATATAACATTATTATTTTCGAGACGTTTTTATTGTGTAATTTAATTACACAATAGTTTCATATGCAGTAGTTAATGTGATTTAGATCTCTTTTTGCATTGTAATTAAATAACGTAAAGGCTACTATCTCACCGTCTTCTGGATGGGCAGTGAGCCCAAAGACACAGCCATGCGCTAGCATTTGTTTATGGATAAACCCGAAATTATTCGTCTCCACGGAACCGAGCTTTACTAAAGCTGCATTTATTCGATTCGAATTTTTTGAGGTACAAATGATGAAAGGCAACTCTGCGTGTCATTACTGGAATCGTAGTTCCGTATACACCAATAATTTTCGTTATCCGGCGACGTTCGGATACAAAAGCAAGTAACTAATGGCTTGCTGATAGAAGAATTACCCCGCTCTAACAGATATTTCGTTTCCATTTTGGAAATCAGACTTTTATCTGGCGCCACTTTTTAGTGGCGTTTTTTTTGTCTTAAATTCTGAAATATTGGCTTTGTCTCTGATTGAACAGGCACCTTGAGGTAAATGGGGGGTATGCTCGTCTCAGATTTACGGTTTGTTCATTTCTTAATCTAAATTCCCCTCTAATATGTATGCCTTAAACTGACTAAATCATCAGGATGATGATAAGTCGCTTGTTTCGCCACCGATCGGAGTCTAAGTGATGCAATTCACACTGGAAATTTCACGAAGTGGCGGGTAAGATTCGCGTCAAATTTCGACGCAAACGTTTTCGTAAAACGTTCGTGTCTTATTGACTGGCATACACACACTTTCCAAGGAACCGAAAGCCATGCTTGAGCGTCTATTTAAGTTAAAAGAGCAAGGTACAGATATTCGAACCGAAATCATTGCGGGATTGACAACTTTCCTGACAATGGCCTACATCATTTTTGTGAACCCAGCGATCTTGTCTGAAACAGGCATGGACCGTGGAGCGGTATTTGTTGCGACCTGTTTGGCTGCGGCAATTGGCTGTTTCGTGATGGGTTTGGTTGCGAACTATCCTGTTGCCCAAGCACCAGGTATGGGTTTGAACGCCTTCTTTACTTACACGGTCGTATTCCAAATGGGATATTCGTGGCAGGTAGCATTGGGTGCGGTCTTCTTGTCTGGTTTGTGTTTTATCGCTTTGAGCCTGTTTAAGGTTCGAGAGTTGATTATTCACTCCATACCTCTTTCTCTACGAACAGGTATCTCTGCCGGTATCGGTATGTTTTTGGCGCTGATTGCGCTGCAAAACTCCGGCATCGTTGTGGCACACCCAGCAACCTTGGTGTCCATGGGAGATCTGTCCTCATTTGCACCTGCAATGGCAGCACTCGGGTTCTTCCTGACCATTGGCTTGGTGAATCGCGGCGTTAAAGGCGCAGTGATGATTGCTATTCTTGTTGTGACAGGTATTGCTGTTGCGACAGGTAACGTTCAGTACGGTGGCATAATGTCTGCGCCGCCAAGTCTTGCTCCAACCTTCATGCAAATGGACTTGTCCGGTGCATTTGAAGTCGGCATGATTTCTGTTGTGTTTGCATTCCTTTTCGTCGACCTGTTTGATACAGCTGGCACCTTAGTCGGTGTGGCACAAAAAGCGGACCTGATGGACAAAGATGGTAAACTACCACGCTTGAACCGTGCGCTGTTGGCGGACAGTACTGCAACCACTGTGGGTGCAATGCTGGGTACGTCAAATACGACGTCTTACATTGAAAGTGTGTCAGGCGTTGCTGCTGGTGGTCGCACGGGGTTGACCGCTGTTGTGGTCGGTATTTTGTTCCTGCTTGCACTGTTCTTCTCGCCATTGGCGGGTATGGTGCCAGCTTACGCAACAGCAGGTGCTTTGTTCTACGTGGCTATTTTGATGATGTCTGGTTTGGTTAGCGTTAACTGGCGTGACCTAACAGAAGCGGCACCCGTTGTGGTTGTTTGCTTACTGATGCCGTTGACCTACTCAATTGCACACGGTATCGGTTTAGGCTTTATCTCTTACTGCGCAATCAAAGCATTTAGTGGTAAGGGACGTGATGTACCTATCAGTATTTGGGTTCTGGCTGCCCTGTTCTTGCTGAAATTCGTTATGTAAGACACAATATGCCGCAATATTTTTTAGTGAGTTAAAAGGCGACCATCGCCTCCGAGGTTTTCTGAAATGAGCAACAAGTTTGTTATCACCTGGGACAACATGCAAATGTATACCCGCCAATTGGCTGAAAAGCTTTTACCTGCTGAGCAGTGGAAAGGTATTATCGCGGTGAGCCGTGGTGGTTTGGTTCCTGCTGCGATTTTGGCGCGTGAGCTGGGTATTCGTCATGTAGATACGGTTTGTATCGCGAGCTACGACCATGATCATCAGCGTGATATGCAAGTTTTAAAGAAAGCTGACGGCGATGGCGAAGGCTTTATCGTGGTTGACGATCTGGTCGACACTGGCGGTACTGCTGAAGTCATTCGTAACATGTACCCGAAAGCCAAGTTCGTGACGGTATGTGCGAAACCGGCGGGCAAACACTTAGTGGATGACTACGTTGTCGACATTGCTCAAGATTGCTGGATTGAGCAGCCTTGGGATATGGCTGTGACGTTTGTCGAGCCTGTTGCTAAGCGCTAAAATAACGATTTACTGAAAAGCCCCGAAAGGGGCTTTTTTTATGCTCAGAGTTAAGTAAATGTTGTTCGGTATTATTACCCCTCGGTAAGATCATGGTTTTCTGTTTACCATGGTTTACACTGGAGCCAGTTGAAATGAATGCTCTGGAGATATTCCGTGAGAGAAACAGAGTCAGAAAACCTATCCGTTAAGCTTTTCAAACCCACCAAACATGCAAAAGAAACCTCCACCATCGTAGGGAGTGTCAATCAAGCGTCAAACGACATTGATAGCGTATTAGACGGTGACAGTGACAACAGTTGGTATCGCGTGCTGCGTCGTCCGCAATGGACATGGCAAGGTGTTGATCCGATTGAGATGGAAGAAACGCTTGCGCGCATTGCTGCCTCAGACAACGACCGAAGCAATGATAAGCTGCTTGATACCGTAGTGGGTTACCGTTCGGGAAACTGGCCTTATGAATGGACACAGACGGGTATCAGCCACCAGAAAACGGCGCTATTGAAAGAAGAACAAGGCGATAAAGAGGGTGCGTTTACTGATTGGTTACGTGCGAGCACCTGTTTCAGCATTGCAGGCTATCCTCACCTAAAAGGTGACCCTCTTTCACAGCAAACCGAAATCCTTGCTAACAAAGCGTTTCATTCCGCGATGGAAAAGTCGACGTTCAGAATTGAAAAAGTGGTGACTAAAGTTGACGGTAAGTCGCTAGAAGGGTTTCTTTATATTCCTCATACCGATGAGCCGCTTCCGACTGTTATTGTGAGTGGTAGCTTAGATAGTTTGCAGACCGATCTCTGGCATTTATTCCAAACCTATTTCGCGCCTGCAAACATCGCGATGTTAACCCTTGATATGCCTTCGGTTGGTAGAAGCAGCGCGTGGAAGCTCACTGAAGATAGCAGTCGTTTGCATCAAGCGATGCTCCATGAGTTGGTCTCAGTGCCTTGGGTTGATCAACATCGAGTTGGTTGTTTAGGCATTAGGTTTGGTGCGAATGCCGCAGTGAGAATGGCGTTTGTAGAGCAAAATCTAATTAAGTCTTGCGTTTCTGTTGGCGGTATTCTTCATGCCATGCTGACAGATGCTAAGCGTCTCAAGAATATCCCCCCAATGCACTTAGATACGATTGCTTCTCGTATGGGGAAAAGTAGTGCGTCTGCGTCGCTGCTGACACAACTTCAAGCATTATCACTTCGTCATCAGGGATTGCTCAACGGCAGAAAAACCAAGGTACCGATCTTGGCGCTTGGTCTGGATGGCGATCCAGTGTGCCCAGATTCTGATAATCAACTGGCTGCGCTATACAGTTATGGAGGAAGGGCAAAAACCTTGCCGAGCAAACCTATTCATGACGGATATCACAGAATTATGCTTGAAGCTATTGAGTGGTTCACAAGAACATTGTGATCTAGATCTTTATACTGCCTTGGGATAAAGACAGATTAATCAAAGCTCTCTGCCAAAGGACGAATTTTATCCGGTTGCATGTTATACAGTGATTGTTTGCTGTTTAAGCGTTTCCTCCTTTTGGGGGTGATTAAAAGTACGGAATGGCGGTACAGCCAACTTCTTACGCTAGTAAACATGCGATTGATAATAAAGAGATGGATATTCGCCTTAAGGGAGCTTGCTATGACCGAAGAAACTAAAACCTTATCTCATGGACGCCTGCTGACAAGGTTTGCTCAGCTTGGTCCTTATTTGCGTCAAAAGAAATCGACGGGGGAAAGCTACTTTTTTGATTGCCTTTCTGCTTGTGTTAATGCCAAAAAAACGCCCGAAAGTCGTGAGTTTTGGGGGTGGTGGATGAAGTTAACGCCAAAAGAAGGCGGCTTCGAATATTCCTACACCTTTGGGAAATTTAATACCGAAGGCGAATGGCTGGAAGAAAAATTACCGAAGAAATGTGTGCAGGAAGTGACGGAATCTCTCGATACTTTCTATAAAAAAATTGCGGGCTTTGTTGAAGGGGAGTTGGCGCTAGAAATCACAGCGCTACCATCTTTGAAGAAACCGAAATTGGGCACTGCCGCTTAAAGGCCTTAATTTGTCGATTATCGCGAGACAGTTGCTTTAATCACTTGTTATCTTGGTCTGGGATTGATAAAAGAAAGGCATATTCGCTTTTATGTTGTCAATGTCATGTCAGGCCAAGAAAACGTTTCATCTTTGATTTCTGAATCTGGCGATACACAAGATCGCCAGACCATCGTTGTAAAATTGGGAACCAGTGTGCTTACTGGTGGCTCAACCAAAATCGATCGCGCTCACCTCGTCGAATTGGTGCGTCAATGTGCCAAGCTTATTCGCCTAGGTCATCAGGTTATTGTTGTCACTTCCGGCGCTATTGCGGCGGGTCGACAACACCTCAATCATCCCGATCTCCCCAATACTATTGCCAACAAGCAAATGCTGGCAGCGGTAGGGCAAAGCCGTTTAATTCAAGAATGGGAAAGCCTGTTCGCTATTTATGGCATTAACATTGGCCAGATGCTGCTAACACGCGCAGATTTGGATGATCGCGAGCGCTATCTCAATGCCCGCGATATGCTTCAAGCACTGCTAGATAATCATATCGTTCCCGTTGTGAATGAAAATGATGCGGTTGCGACGGCTGAGATAAAAGTGGGCGATAACGATAATTTGTCGGCGCTTGTGGCGATTCTTGCTGAAGCTGACAAATTACTACTTCTAACCGATCAGCCTGGCTTGTTTACTGCAGATCCGCGTAACAACCCAGACGCTGAACTGATCCGCGAAGTGCATACGATCGATGAGACCTTACACAAGTTAGCTGGCGGCAGTGTCAGTGGTTTGGGTACGGGGGGCATGGCGACCAAGCTACAGGCCGCTGACGTAGCACGTCGAGCGGGTATTGAAGTGACTATTGCAGCAGGTAGCCGCCCAGAGGTGATTCAACATTTGGTTGAAGGAAAACCTGCAGGCACACGCTTTTTACCGTTGGCATCACCGCTTGAAAGCCGCAAACGTTGGATATTGGCCGGCCCTCCGCCTGCAGGCGACATCATTATCGATCAAGGCGCAGCGAAAGCCGTGGTAGAACGCCATAGCAGCCTATTGTCTAAAGGCATCATCGGCGTGGAAGGCCGTTTTGATCGTGGTGCAGTCGCGCGTATTTGTGATCAAAACGGTAAGCTATTAGCGCGCGGTATCTGCCGCTACTCAAGTACAGATTTAAGTGCCATCGCAGGTCGACACAGTCAGGATATTCAAGATATTCTGGGCTATGCACACGGCGCCGTTGCAATACATTGCGACGATCTCGTCGTCATTGATTAATTAATTTGGTTAGTAGCATTGCTGCTAACGCTATGGATAAGCAATAGAGGCTGACATGAGTCTGCAAACAACCGGTCTACAAACCATGGGACGCGCAGCCAAAGACGCTGCATATGTATTGGCAACGGCACCAACAGCGCAGAAGAATCAAGCGTTAGCAGTGATTGCTGATGAATTAGAAGCGAATGCAGCTAGCATCCTTGCTGCAAACGCAAAAGATATCGATGCTGGTCGTGAAGCGGGCTTGCCTGATGCAATGCTAGATCGTCTTCTGCTGAACGACGAACGTTTGGCTGGTATTGCCGCCGACGTTCGTAACGTGATTTCGCTTTCTGATCCGGTCGGTAGCGAAATGGACTGCAAAGTGCTTGAGAACGGCATGACGTTGAGCCGTCGTCGCGAGCCTATCGGCGTGATTGGCGTGATTTATGAAGCTCGACCTAACGTAACGATTGATATTGCCTCTTTGTGCCTAAAAACGGGCAACGCAAGCATCCTTCGTGGCGGTCGAGAAACCTTCCATTCAAACGTTGAGTTGGTGAAAATTATCCAAACCGCGCTGGAAAAAGCAGACCTACCCGCGGCCTCTGTGCAGTATATCGAGAAGCCAGATCGCGAATTGGTTGGTGAATTGCTGCGTCTTGATGACTATGTCGACATGATCATTCCTCGCGGCGGTGCGGGCTTGCACAAAATGTGTAAAGAAAACAGCACCATTCCGGTGATCATTGGTGGCTTCGGCATCAGCCATATGTACGTAGACAAAACCGCTGACTTGGACCGTGCATTGGATTTGATTATCAATGCTAAAGCGCAACGTCCGTCGGCCTGTAATGCCCTAGATACCTTGCTAGTGAATCAAGAGATTGCAGAAACACTTCTGCAAAAACTGACGCCATTGTTCAATGACAATAAGCTTAAGATTGTTGCTGAAGCGGCGGCATTGCCATTGTTGGGGGGTGTTGCAGACCTGCAAGAAGCGGGAGAGGGTGATTTTGATACCGAATGGTTGAGCTTTACCCTTGGCGTTGTATTGGTCTCGGATGTATACGCAGCGCTCAAACATATGCGTGACCACAATGCGAGCCACTCTGATGCGATCCTCACCAACGATTTGATGGCGGCAGAAGCGTTTATCAATGGCGCAGGGTCTGCGGCAGTGTATGTGAATGCCTCTACACGCTTCACTGATGGCGCTCAGTTCGGTTTGGGTGCAGAAGTTGCTGTGTCTACACAAAAGCTTCATGCTCGCGGCCCTATGGGCTTAGAGGAGCTGACAACCTACAAGTGGGTAGGTAAAGCGGATTATCTGTCTCGCCCATAATCGGGAAGCAGATTTTCGATGAAAAGGCGCTGAATCAGCGCCTTTATTGTGTCTGGCGTTTGCGTATATCTACGTCTAATACCAATTGGTATTAGACGGGTTTAAGGCTACGCTATGCCGTGATTGTTTGAATGAAGATGGTCTTCGATGGATTACGCCACACTTTCTCGTATAAGCGTTAAAAACCTCACCGTTATGCATGTGCTATTGATGACGCATAGCGTGACGTCAACGGCCAATATATTATGTGTGACGCCATCGAGTGTCAGCAAAGCGTTGGGACAGCTAAGAGCGCAGCTGAACGATGAGCTCTTTTTCCGCAGAGGAAACCAACTCGCACCGACACAATATGCGTTAAGTATTGGCCCCGCAATCCACAATGTTCTGTCGAACATGAATGGTATTTTTCAGCAAGGAGAATTCTTGCCTGAAACCTTTACGGGCATGCTTTCATTGTCGATGAGAGAGAGTACGTTTGAGCTTTTTGCACCTCAGTTGGGGCAAATATCTCAGCGATTGAGTGACCATGCGCAGTTGGTTATTTCCACCAAAGAGCAATTTAGCTTCGAAGCGCTTTTGAATGGAAAAATCGATTTTCTGCTGCTTCCGCATGATATCAGTCAGCCGCCGACACACAGCAAGAGTCTTATTTGGAAAACGATTTTAAGTGATGAAATGGTCTGCTTGATGAACCCGGCACACCCACTTTCCAATGAAGCGCTGACTATTGAAAAGTATTTAAGTTATCGCCACATTCGCGTCATTGATAAGGATTTGGCTGAGCCTTACTTTGAACAGACACTTACGCAACGACATGGCGCGAGAAACATTGCTGCGATGGTCGCAGACTTTGGTTCAGCGGCTTTAATGTGCCAGCATTCACCGTATCTTTTTACCTGCTCGAAACGCTGGGCTGAAACGGCTTTGCAAGGCAAGGGGCTGGTGGCCAAAGCGCTGCCATTTGATTACGGCCAAGTGGCCTATAGCTTGGTATGGAATACGGTGAGTTTGAACAATCCAGCGTGTCGCTGGTTGCACGATCAACTGGTTGGTGACACGGCAGAGATTTAGGTATAAACCGTCGGCAATTGCATGGGCCGATTGATCTTCGAAAACAACAATTCGTGGAAGCGATTCATCTCGCTTTCACTGCATTTCTCCCACGTTAACGCTTCACCGATCACACCGTGATGTTGAAACGCGTTAAGGCGGATCTTCACACCTTCAGGCAGGGTCTTTAAGTAATCTCCCACCGCATCGACTTCGGTATCCAAATCGCTTTTTCCTGGGATGTGCAGCAAACGCACTTCGTGCAGCTTGTTCTGCGTAGCCAAGTAATCAATGGTGTCGATGACGCGGTGCTTATCTCGACCGACGAGCCACAAATGCGTGTCTGATTGCCAGGCTTTGAGATCGACCATGGCACCATCAAGGTAGGGCGAAACGCGCTCCCATCCCGTGCGGGACAATGAACCATTGCTGTCGATGAAGCAGGTTAAGTGTGCAAGCTCAGGGTCAGATTTTATGGCTTTGAACAATGACAGTATAAAAGGAAGTTGCAGTGTTGCTTCACCGCCAGAAATGGTGATGCCATTGAGGAAGAAATGATGTTTGCGGATCAGCGCAAGCATCTCGTCCACGCTGTAGCGAACAATCTTCGGGTTGGATTTGTCAGGGCACACATCAATGCAACGGTCGCAGTGTGTGCATTTATCAGCATGCCAGATAACACGCTGTTGGTCGTTCTTTTGGGTATGGATGGACAGGGCATCGCTTGGACAGCTTTTCACGCAATCACCACAATGGGTGCAGTGGTTGATGGTGTGAGGATTATGGCAAGTGATGCAATCGAAGTTACATCCTTGCAAAAATACCACCAAACGGTTGCCCGGCCCATCAACACAAGAGAATGTCAGAATACGACTGACCAGTGCTTGGTTTTGCGTTGGCTTCACTGACATTCTCTTGCTCTCGTTGTGTTCGTTATTAACGGACGCTGTGATCGGCAATACTGTTACTTGTAAACAGGGGTTGATTCAAAGCTCACCACGCGTGGCGCACGGTTCAAAATCCCCGTGTTCTTCGATGCTTCTGCACCTAACCAGGTGGTGTTCTTGCGTGAACCTTCGTCGTCAAATTTCGCAATATCAGACAGCTTGATCATGTAACCCGTCACGCGAACCAAATCGTTCGACGCGACATTGGCCGTGAATTCACGGTAACCCAAGTTGATAGCGCCTTTACAAAGGTTGTACATGGCTTCAGGGTTCGATTTCACGGTCTCATCAATGGTCAGAATGTCGCTGATGCCTGATGTGTAGTGTTTGTGGTGGCCCGCCGTTGCGTGAACATACGTCACAGGATCAGGTTCAGTACCGTAAGGGATACGCACGCCTGGGGTAGCGTCCATGTCTAGGCTGATACCACCTTGGGCATGAAGCAGTGCCTTACCGTTGTAGCCGTACTTCACTGGGTTTTCGTCAACCAGTGCAGCCAGCTTTTCAGAAATGGCATGACCCAGCTCGTTGGCGCTGATGTCATGTCCGTATTTGCCTTGCTTGCCATCTTTTTCCAACAGAGCATTCACTGCTTCAGCCATGCCGTAGATGCCAAACATGGGTGCAAAACGGCTCTCTTCAATCAGGCCTTCCATTGCAAGGAAGTTGGTAAAGAAATTTGAAGATTCGTGAAGGTAAGTGCTACGAACGTCCATCAACTCAACCATCAACTTGCTGTAAGTTGGCAACGTTGTGTTGATGAAGTCTTCTGCGCTTTCTGCTTTGCTCGCGGCTTCTTTTAGGTTCATACGCACTAGGGTGTTTGAACCGCCCGCTAATGGCAGAGAGTTGTAACAGCTCACGATGCCGAAACGTTTGTCACCGTAAGCGCCAGCATGCATTGGGTAGTTGGCAATGTGTGGCTTGCTGCATTCACAGATGTTGCGAGTGGCATGGCGAAGCAAATCGTCTGGTGTGACAGCAGGGTCATACATGAACGTTAGGTTTGGTGCGATTTGTTTTAATTCAGCATCGACGCGCAAGATAGTGCGGCAGATGATGTTGTCAGCAGGACCGATGTTCGCATGCATGAATGCATCTGGCAGAGTGCGATCAAGCATGATCCAGAAACGTTTAATTTTTTGGTAGATATCTTCGTCGCTCAGCGAACCAACGTAAGGCATCAGCACATCATCGAGTTGGCCGACATACACAGGAATGTTGGTCACGGAAGGAACGTGGTGATAGATGATATTCAGCATGTTGAGTGCATCATCAAGGTTTTCTGCTGGCGTCAATTCCAAATACTCAGAACCTTGCGAAAGAAACTTCGCGTAATCTGGCAGCACGTAACGTGGTTTGAATGGCGCATGCCCTTCAAACATGTCACAGATAACACCGTCTTTCATTGCTTGCGCTATGTCGTCTTCAATCGACAGGTAAGGCAGGCTTGCCTCCGCTTCCAATGCCAGAAATTGGTTCTTCTGCTTTGGAGAAAGCGTTGGGTTGTTGATGATCTGGTAAAAACGTTGCTGCAGTTCAGAAAGGTTGTTGTTCATGGAAAAGACCCTACTTTAATTTGGGTTTATTTTACGTTGCGGCTAGGAGTTTCCACTATTAACTTTATGGGAAGGTGATATTTCCATTTTGGAAATCCGCCAAGGGCAATCGGATTTTTGGGAAACGACCAACACAAAAACGCCGAGCATGGGCTCGGCGTTTAGCATGATTAAAAGAGCAATGGTGTCTACTTGATTTCCACACCCTGCGCTTGCAGATCAGCATGGTAAGACGAGCGAACAAACGGACCACATGCAGCGTGAGTAAAGCCCAGCTCCAATGCGATATCGCGTAGTTCATCAAATTCTTCTGGCGGCACATAACGCTCAACCGGCAAGTGGTGACGGCTTGGTGCCAAGTATTGGCCGAGTGTCAGCATGGTCACACCATGCTCGCGCAAGTCTTTCAGCACTTGTACGATCTCTTCTTTGGTTTCACCCAAACCCATCATGACACCCGATTTCGTCGGCACGTTAGGGTGCATCTCACCAAATTTCTTCAGCAGTTCGAGCGACCACTTGTAGTTGGCGCCTGGGCGAGCTTTACGGTAAAGACGCGGTGCTGTTTCAAGGTTGTGGTTGAACACATCTGGCGGATTGTCTTTTAGCAATTCCAATGCCGTATCCATACGACCACGGAAATCGGGCACCAGTGTTTCAATGCGGATCTCTGGGTTTAGGGCGCGAATTTCACGGGTACAATCCGCAAAGTGTTGTGCGCCGCCATCACGCAGATCGTCACGGTCTACGGAGGTCACAACAACGTATTTGAGCTTCATGTCGCTGATGGTTTTCGCCAGTTTTGCTGGCTCATTGTCATCTGGTGCATTCGGGCGACCGTGGGCAACGTCGCAGAATGGACATCGTCGAGTACAAATTGCACCCAAAATCATAAACGTAGCAGTACCGTGGTTAAAGCACTCAGCCAAGTTCGGGCAAGACGCTTCTTCACAGACAGAATGCAGATTGTTTTTACGCAATGCAGACTTAATTTCTTGAATACGTTTGCTGTCAGAAGGAAGTTTGATCTTCATCCACTCGGGCTTGCGCAGCACTTCTTTTTTCTCAGTCGGCATGTTCTTGACCGGGATGAGCGCCATTTTGTCTGCATCACGGTATTTAACGCCGCGTTCCATCTGGATCGGTTTGCTCATAATTGATTGCTTTCTGTTAGGGACTCGACCTGATCATAGTTCAGGTGCGATGTCAGTTTATCTACTAACACAGGGTAAAGCTCAGTCAGTGATGCTGGCCCCCCTAAATCGACGGTTTGTGTCATTGCCATCCCTGCATAGCCACAAGGGTTAATGCGTAGGAACGGAGACAAATCCATATTGACGTTTAATGCCAATCCGTGGAATGAACAGCCGCGACGGATCCTAAGACCCAGCGAGCAAATTTTGTTATCACCCACATACACACCCGGTGCGTCCGGTCGTGCATTTGATTCAATACCATAGTGAGCAAGCGTATCAATCACTATGTTTTCTATGCTGGTTACCAGCTCTCTTACACCCAATTTCTTGCGTTTCAAGTCAATCAGGATATAGGCAATCTGCTGACCAGGCCCATGATAGGTCACTTGTCCGCCACGGTCACTTTGCACCACAGGAATATCTCCTGTCGCGAGTAAGTGCTCCGCTTTTCCCGCTTGGCCTTGGGTAAACACAGGTTCGTGTTCGACCAGCCAAATCTCATCACAGGTTTCAGCCGTGCGTTCGTCAGTGAAAGCATGCATGGCTTTCCACGTCGGCTCGTAAGGACGCAATCCAAGTTGTCTGATAATGAGGCGGTTCTGTTGCAAAGTACACCTGCTTGGCTAAAAAGGGCTGAGAGATTAAGGGCACCGAGCTCGTCAGTTACGCCATTATAATGACAGACGGCTGAATTAACAGCCGTCTATTTGTAAGGGCATTGTCGTAAAGTATTGTGGTGATCTTGTCTATACGTGATCGCTTACAGAACCATACGAACGATTTCAATATCACCCAGTTCTTTGTACAGCGTTTCAACTTGTTCGATAGACGTCGCTGTAATGGTGATAGACACGGCATTGTAAGTACCTTTGCCGCTGGGTGTCACTCTCGGTGTGTAATCACCCGGAGCGTGACGCTGAATGACTTCCAAAACCAGATCTGTGAGTTCTGGTTTGGCGTAACCCATCACTTTATAAGTGAATGTACATGGGAACTCCAGAAGGTCTTTTAGTTTTGGTTGCTCTTCCATTTTTTACTCCAGAATTGGCGTCGGAAGCATTGTCCGGCGACCTATATTTTGTGCTAATGATCACGCATTGCGTTGGGGGAGAATAGTAATCGTCCTGTTATAAGAAAACAAGATCATGCGCTTGAGGAGGAATATGGGGGCGGGCGAGGCAAATAAAAAGGCAGCCAATAGGCTGCCTTCTAAATTCTTTCTGGGGGCTTAGAACAAGCTCTTGAAGAACATGATGATGTAATCAACCAAGCGACTGAATAAACCACCTTCTTGCACGTTATTAAGCGCAACTAGTGGGTATTCCGCCACATCTTCGCCATCAACTTGATAGTAAAGCTTACCGACCACATCGCCTTTCGCGATAGGGGCTTCAAGTGTTTTTTCTAGCACAAAGCTGGCTTCTAAATCTTTCGCTTTACCGCGAGGCAGTGTGACATAGGTATCTTCGCTCACGCCCAATGCAACTTGGTCGGTATCACCCATCCATACTTTTTCGGTTACGAAAGTTTCATCGGCTTTATGCGGTGCAACGGTTTCGAAAAAGCGGAACCCGTAATTCAGCAGCTTCTTGCTTTCTGCTTTACGTGCGTTAGCGCTGTTTGTACCCATGACAACAGCGATCAAACGCATCTTGCCTTCGGTTGCAGAGCTGACGAGGTTGTAACCGGCTTTGTCTGTGTGGCCGGTCTTAATACCATCAACATTCATGCTCTTATCCCAAAGTAGACCGTTACGGTTGTATTGGGTGATGCCGTTGTAGGTGAACGATTTCTCTTCGTAGATGCGGTATTCTTCTGGCACATCACGGATAAGGGCTTGGCTTAGAAGTGCCAGATCATAAGGTGTTGAGTATAATTCATCATGATCGAGGCCGTGTGAGTTGGCGTAGTTGGTATCTTTCATACCGAGGGTTTTCGCCCAGCCATTCATGAGATCGACAAATGAATCTTCAGAGCCCGCTACGTGTTCAGCCATCGCCACACATGCATCGTTCCCTGATTGAATAATAATACCGCGGTTCAAGTCAGCAACTGAAACAGTGGTACCTACTTCGATAAACATCTTCGAACTACCTGGGAAGTTTTTCGCCCAAGCATTTTTACTGATAACAACTTCGTCTTCGAGGCTGATATTGCCGCGTTCAACTTCCTGACCGATAACATAGCTTGTCATCATTTTGGTTAGGCTGGCTGGGTTTAGACGTTCGTAGGCATTATTCTCGGCCAAGACTTTGCCCGAGTTGTAGTCCATCAATACATAGCCTTTTGCTGCGATTTGAGGCGCATCAGGTACGACAGATGGTGCTGCAATCGTTACAGCGGAAGTGGATACGGCAGTCAACAAGACTAAAGAGCGCAACAAAGAAGGTGATTTTTTCATAGATATAAGTACTTACTTGAATATTTCTCTAGTCAAAAGCAGTCGACACTATATCAGATAGCCCTGATAAGTGTCAGATGGGGTTACAACAACTTACTAATTAATGACACTCTATTTCAGAGTCGGTTCATTACTCATTGGCTCAACAACGATGAAGGCCTCATTTATTTGATGTTCTTGTGCAAGCATTGCAGCATGTTGCGTTTGGTCATAGTCATGAAATGGGCCGAGACGAACACGATACACTTTTCCCGACTGATGAATGTCAGTGGGAAGTTCGAACTGCTGGCTAAAACTCGCCGCCGCTTTTTCTGCTTTGGTTTTATCGGAGATCGCGGCTAATTGCACAAAGTAGCGATTGAGTCGCGCACCTTGCCATTCATCGTTCTCCACGGGTTTGTCGACTTTAAGTAAAGTGACTTTGACGGGAGCCGTACCCGAAGCCAAAACCCCCAGTTTCGATGCTGCTGCGTAACTTAAATCAATGACACGTCCTTCATGGAACGGCCCACGGTCGTTAACACGTACAATGGCTTTTTTGCCATTGGCGGTGTTTTCCACTTCGACATAACTCGGCAGTGGTAATGTTTTGTGGGCTGCTGACATCGAATACATATCATAAATCTCGCCATTCGAGGTTTTATGGCCATGAAATTTCTTGCCATACCAAGAAGCGATACCGGTTTCAGTGGTAAACGTTTCGGGATCTTTGATCACTTCGTAGTCTTGACCAAGAACCGTGTAGTTCTTGTTTCCCGCTCGACTGTAGGGTTCGTAACGAGGATGCGCATCCTCAACATGTTCCAAAGTGGGTGTTGCTTCAGGCGCCTGGTCTTGCGCAATACTGTAGCGTTCGTCGTTCTTAGTGGCACAACCTGACAATACAATCGCAATCAATACGAGAAGTTTTTTCATTACAAAGCCTTTGAAAGCATTTTTCTGTGAGTGTGGATAGACATCAAAATCCCGAAGCCTGCCATTAGCGTCACCATGGATGTACCGCCGTAACTGACCAATGGAAGTGGGACGCCAACGACGGGTAAAATACCACTGACCATGCCAATATTAACAAATACATACACAAAGAAACTTAGCACAATACTGCCGGCCATCATGCGACCAAAGGCAGTTTGTGCTCGGCTTGCCAGCATTAAACCTCGCGCGATAATGAACAAATACAACATGAGCAAGCAAGCGACGCCGACCATTCCCCATTCTTCAGCAATCACGGCAAAGATAAAGTCGGTATGGCGTTCTGGCAAGAACTCCAGTTGTGATTGTGTGCCTTGCAGCCACCCCTTGCCTGAAATACCCCCGGATCCAATCGCTATTTTGGATTGAATAATATGGTAACCGGCGCCAAGCGGGTCTGATTCTGGATCGAAAAGTGTCCGCACACGGACGCGCTGGTATTCGCGCATGAGGAAAAACCAAAGCACTGGAATAAATGCCGCGACCAAAGCCCCTGCGCCAAGAATGATGCGCCATCGGATACCAGAGAGAAACAAAACGAAGATCCCTGATGCCGCAATGAGTATCGACGTTCCCAGATCCGGTTGCTTGGCGATGAGGATGGTAGGCACAAAGACCATCACCAAGCCAATAATCAGGTTTCTAAAGCGAGGCGGAAGAGGTTCCTTACCAATGAAACGTGCCACCATAAGAGGCACGGCAAGTTTGATTAACTCAGAGGGCTGAAAGGTGAGGATACCGAGATCCAGCCACCGCTGTGCCCCTTTGGCTGTTTCGCCAAAAAATAGCACGGCAATCAGCATGATTATGCCAGTGACATAGAGATACGGCGCCCAGAACTCGTAATGTCGCGGCGATATTTGCGCTAGCACGAACATCACTCCGAGAGCCAGCAGCATGCGGAAAACCTGACGCTCCATCATGGCAACGCTTTGTCCGCTGGCGCTCCATATCACCATTAAACCAAAACCCATCAGTAAAATAATGCCGAGCAACAGGGGAGCATCGAGGTGCAAGCGCTCAAAAATGGTCTTTTTTTGGCCTGTGGACGCGAACATACTCATTGAACCTGCTCCTCGTTATTTTTATCTTTTCCGAGCAACATATGGTCAAAAATACGACGGGCGATTGGAGCACCATTGGTGGACCCACCCCCAGCATTTTCTAACACCATAGAAACCACAACTTGAGGATCATCGAAAGGTGCAAAGCCAGTATACAAGGCGTGGTCACGCAGATGCTCCGCAATTTCATCTGCTTTATATTCTTCGTCTTCTGCCAATCCGAATACCTGTGCGGTGCCCGATTTGCCACCCGTGACATAAGGGGCATTGGCAAATGCACGTCGTGCAGTTCCTTTTTTGCCATGGTTAACCAAACGCATACCTTCAAGTGCTGCATTCCAGTACTTGTCGTTAACATCAGCAATGGGCGGGTACGGCGCGATCGGTGCGATTTCCACTTCACCTTCTGATTCTGTGCGCATTAAAAGGTGCGGTGGATGGACGATGCCTTTGTTGACCAATACGGTGGTCGCCTTAGCGATTTGCATCGGCGTTGATGTCCAGTAACCCTGACCAATCCCGACCGGTATTGTGTCACCTTTGTACCAAGGCTGTCGGTAACGTGCCATTTTCCATTCTCTGGTTGGCATGTTGGCTTTGCTTTCTTCGTGGATATCGATGCCTGTGTAATCACCAAAACCAAACTTGCTCATCCATTCAGACAGCTTGTCTATCCCTAAATCGTAGGCGATTTGGTAGAAGAACGTATCCACTGACTCTTCAATCGATTGAACGATATTCACTCTACCATGACCCCATGCTAGCCAATCTCGAAATGGTCGAGAGGTTGAATTAGGTAAATGCCAATAACCGGGATCATTACGTGTGGTATTAAGAGTGAGCGTTTTCTCTTGAAGCGCAGCGACAGCAATAAACGGTTTTATTGTTGAGGCTGGTGGATAAATACCGAGTGTCGCACGGTTGACCAAAGGTCGGTTTTTGTCTTCAAGTAATCCGCGATATTCTGGGCTAGATATGCCATGAACAAATAGGTTCGGGTCATAACTTGGCGATGAGACCATAGCTAAAACGGACGAATCTTCAGGGTCAAGTACGACAACAGCACCACGGCGCTCACCCAAAATGGAACGGATGTAGAGCTGAAGATCCACATCAAGGTTGAGTACAAGATCTTTACCTGGCTCAGGGGGGACGTATTTCAATGTGCGAATGATACGTCCTCGGCTGTTCACCTCAACTTCTTGATAGCCCGCGGTTCCATGAAGATCTCTTTCGTAAAAGCGTTCAATGCCGAGCTTGCCAATATCGCGAGTCGCTCTGTAGTTGGTGCTCATTTCGTCGCGCTCAAGACGCGCAACGTCTTTGTCATTGATTTTGGCCACGTAACCCAATACGTGTGTCAGTGCATCGCCGTAAGGGTAATAGCGCTTGAGGTAGCCTTTAATCTCAACACCTGGGAATTTGTGTTGGTTGGCTGAAAATATCGCGACTTCCTCTTCGGAAAGCTGATTTTTGACGGCAACCGCATTAAAGCGACGAGAGCGTTTTTTGTCTCGTTCAAACGCGGCGATTTCACGATCAGAAATCTCGATCAATGCCTGTAAACGCGCAATGGTTCCAGGAATATCTTTGACCTGCTCAGACGTGATTTCGAGTGCGTAAACGGGGCGGTTTTCGGCTAATAGTTTACCGTTTCTATCAAAAATGAGGCCGCGATTAGGCGCAACCGGCACCACTTTGATGCGATTGTCGTTTGAGCGGGTGATGTAATCATCATGGTCATCAACCTGAATGGTGTACAGATTGAGTAAAAGCAGGCCGACTAAAATAACAATGCCGCCGAAAGCCACAATGGCTCGGCGGATAAACAAAGAAGATTCGGCCTGATGATCGCGTATTGGGCTACGCCTGTATCTCATGAACTATTCCCGATGATAAGGGTGATTCGCGGTAATGCTCCAGGCGCGATAAAGACTTTCAGCCATCACTACACGGACCAATGGGTGAGGAAGTGTCAATGGTGACAGAGACCAACTCTGCTCTGCGGCCGCTTTGCATGCAGGTGACAGTCCCTCTGGGCCACCAATCAAGATGGAAACATCTCGAGCATCCAGTTTCCAACTTTCCAATTGCTCAGCCAGCTGCTCTGTGTCCCAGCGCTTACCCGGAATATCCAGTGTCACAATGCGGTTTCCTTTTGGAACCGCCGCCAGCATCGCTTCGCCTTCTTTTTGCAAGATGCGCGCAATGTCAGCATTTTTCCCGCGTTTACCTGCCGTAATTTCGATCAGCTCAAGGGGCATATCTTTTGGGAAGCGGCGACTATATTCTTTGTAGCCTTCTTCGACCCATTTCGGCATTTTGGTGCCAACCGCGATCAGTTGTAATTTCATCGGATCAGTTCCACAGCTTTTCAAGCTCGTACAACTGACGTTGGTCGTCTTGCATGACATGTAACATGACGTCACCAAGGTCTAGCACAACCCATTCGCCTTCGTTTTGTCCTTCCATACCCAATGAGCGAACGTTGGCAGCCAGTGCTTCATCAGCAACATGCTCGGCAATGGAGGAAACGTGACGTTTAGAGTTGCCGGTGCACAGCACCATAAAATCAGTGATGCTGCTTTTGTTTCTGACATCAAGAGTCACGATGTCTGCCGCTTTCATATCATCAGCTTTGTCGGCAACGAAATGTTGAAGTTGGTCCGGAAGCAATGTTTTCCCCTTAATGGTGGCTATTGGTCAGTGAGATCTCATCGAGAAAATTATAACACTGGCTGTTGCGATTAAAATACGGTGGTGTCGCGTTGATACTCAGCGAATGGGCTCAAGGTGCACAGGGTGGCCACACATATCAAGACAAAACGCGGACAGCGCAGGCCAAGGCTGGCTATCAAAGTCAGTTTTTACCATCATTTCGATGCTGGCAAGGCTGTTGACCAAGTGCATTAATCTTGACAGTGGCAGTCGGTGCAAGGCTGAGGTTAGCGGTGCTCGGCGAGCTTGCCATACGCGATAATGGTCAAATATCTTATTTATCCCCATGCCCGACGCGCCATATTCCTGCATCTTGCAAAGTTGTATTAACTCTTTTTGGATCACGCGAAGCAATATGGTGATCTCGACACCTTCCGCTTCCAATTGGCGCGTAATTCTCACGGCACGTTTGGCTTTGCCATCAATCAACGCATCGGTGAGCTGAAAGGGCGTGTAGTGATTGTTTCGTGACAGGGCGTCTTGCAAACGTGGCAAAGTGAGTGCGCCATCGGGATACAACAATTGCAGCTTCATCAGGCTTTGCGACAGAGCGAGAAGGTTCCCTTCGTGCCATTGTGCGAGCAATTGGACGGATTCATGATCTGGCTTTAAGCCAAGTGCATGACAGCGCGTTTCGACGAAGCGAGGCAATTGGCGTGCATCGGGTGTATTACATGGCACATAAAGGCCATTTTTTTGAAACAGCGTGAACCATTTCGCTGATTCTTGTTTTTTGTTAAGACGCGGGCCTTCCAGAATCAACACCAGATCTTGGTGTAGCAACGGCTCGAGTTCTTTTAATGCATTGGCTTGAGCAGTTGTCAGCGCGTTTTCAGGCAACGTCAGGACAATGACCTGGCGGCTGGAAAACAAACTCAGTGCCTGACAAGTATCGTATATGTCTTGCCAGTTGAGCTGGTTGTCGACCGTATAGCGGTGCTTTTCATCAAAACCTTGGCGTGCCGCTTCTGCAATGACATTTTGTTGGGCTTCTTGTTTAAGCAGTGGTTCATTGCCGAACAGAAGGTAAGTCTGACACAAACCTTGAGATAGGCGTTGTGTCAGTTGTTCTGGGTAGATCCTCATTCGACGTTTTCACCGTCAGTGGTGTAGCTGGACAGAGGTTTACCGCGGTTTTCCTCTTCCTTGCCGTTAAAACGCGTTTCAATAGTGAGGTCAGGGTTGGTGCTATCGACGCCCTGATAAAGCTCACGTAAGGCTTTCTCTTCGGCTTCTTTGCGCTCAAAGGCTTCGATATGCGCATTCAAACGCGCGAGTTGTCGCATGATTTGCTTTGTCGCTTCAACTCGCATCTCTTGCGCAAGCATTTCCTCCTCCACTGACTTTGCTAGTGCGGTCAATGGGTTATCAAGGTAGGTGCGGCTAAGAGACGTAGAGAATCCGTAGTTTCCTTTACCAGGCACCGTCACGGAATAGCTCACAGTGTAAGCAAATTGCTTTTCTGCAACGCGGCTATTTTGGTAAAGAGAAAGCGTACTTTCACCATAGCTCTCACCATTCAAACGTAGATTTGAGATAGTTTCAGCCGGTGGTACGAGATCAATATCGTAAAGACGAAGCTGGGATTTCATCTCACGGGTCAGTTTGCCGTATTGGTCAAAACTCGTGATAGAAAGCTTTTGAATTTCATCAGGCAGGTTGTAGCTGCCACGAAGTTGGAATCCGCAAGACGCGGTGGCCAAAGCGGCCACCACGACAAGCAGGGTTCGGAGAGAGCGAAAGATCGATGTCACCGAATTCTCCCTGTTGTTGTTGGCAAAGATGCGAACAAATTAGTTAGCAACAATGTTAACCAGTTTGCCTGGTACGTAGATCACTTTACGAACGGTTTTCCCTTCGGTGAACTTCACTACGTGCTCATCGTTTTGTGCCATGGCTTCAACGTCAGCTTTCGCTGCGTCAGCCGCAACGGTGATTTTTGCGCGAAGCTTGCCGTTCACTTGAACGATGATTAGCTTCTCGTCTTCAATCATGGCATCGCTGTCTGCGATAGGCCATTGCGCGTTGTCGACATCACTTTCACCCAGAGCAATCCACAATTCATTGCTGATGTGCGGCGTGATTGGGTAAAGCATAGAAACCACGGCTTTAAGTGCTTCATCAAGGATCGCGCGATCCGTGTCGGTTTCCTGCGGCGCTTTCGTTAGGCGGTTCATCAATTCCATCACGGCAGCAATCGCTGTGTTGAAGGTTTGACGGCGGCCAATATCATCGCTTACTTTCGCGATGGTTTTGTGTACTTCACGGCGCAGCGTTTTCTGATCGGCGGTTAACGCAGAGGCATCCAATGCAGAAACCGACCCTTTTGCGGTGTGCTCGAAGACCAGTTTCCAGATACGTTTCAGGAAGCGGTTTGCGCCTTCAACGCCAGACTCTTGCCATTCCAGCGTCATATCCGCTGGCGACGCAAACATCATGAACAAACGCACGGTATCAGCACCGTATTTGTCCACCATCTCTTGAGGGTCGATACCGTTGTTTTTCGACTTAGACATTTTGGTCATGCCTGAGTGAACAACCTCGTTGCCTTCGTTATCAACTGCCTTAGTGATGCGGCCTTTGTCATCACGCTCAACGGTCACGTCAGTTGGAGAAACCCATACTTTCGTGCCTTTTTCGTTGTTGTAGTAATAAGCATCCGCCAACACCATGCCTTGGCACAGCAGTTGTTTGTATGGCTCATCACTTTCCACCATGCCAGCATCACGCAGCAGTTTGTGGAAGAAGCGAGAATACAGAAGGTGCATACAAGCGTGTTCAATACCCCCCACATATTGGTCAACTGGCAGCCAGTAGTTGGCCGCATCTGAATCCAACATTTGGTCAGCTTTTGGTGAACAGTAACGCGCGTAATACCAAGAAGACTCCATGAAGGTGTCAAACGTATCGGTTTCACGCAGCGCAGGTTGACCGTTATAGGTGGTTTCTGCCCATGCTTTGTCTGCTTTGATAGGGCTAGTCACGCCATCCATCACTACGTCTTCTGGCAGAAGAACGGGTAGCTGATCTGCTGGGACAGGGTGTACTTGACCGTCTTCTGTGGTGACCATTGGAATTGGTGCACCCCAGTAACGTTGACGAGAAACGCCCCAGTCACGTAGACGGAAGTTGACTGTCTTGTGGCCTTTGCCTTCTGACTCAAGTTTTGCCGCAATCGCGTCAAACGCTTGCTCGAAAGCCAAACCGTCGAATTCGCCAGAGTTAAACAGAACACCTTTTTCGGTGTACGCAGCTTCTGAAATATCTAGCTCGCTGCCATCTTCTGGTTTGATAACGCCGATGATTTCGATGCCATATTTGGTGGCAAATTCGTAGTCGCGCTGGTCGTGACCAGGAACCGCCATGACAGCGCCTGTGCCGTAATCCATCAGAACAAAGTTAGCCACATAGATTGGCACTTCACGGCCATTCAAAGGGTGGATAGCGGTCAAGCCCGTATCCATGCCTTTCTTCTCCATGGTCGCAAGCTCTGCTTCTGCAACCTTGGTGTTACGGCACTCTTCGATGAATGCTGCTAGTTCTGGGTTGTTCTCTGCAGCTTTCGCGGCCAGAGGGTGACCTGCGGCGATACCCACGTAGGTGACGCCCATCAGGGTGTCAGGACGTGTGGTGTAAACTTCTAGGTCTGAATGGCCAGCAACGGTGAACGACAATTCAACACCTTCAGAGCGACCAATCCAGTTGCGCTGCATGGTTTTCACCATGTCAGGCCAGCCTTCTAGGGTGTCCAGATCGTCCAGCAGCTCTTGCGCATAAGCGGTGATTTTGATGAACCACTGTGGGATTTCTTTTTGCTCTACAGGCGTATCACAACGCCAGCAACAGCCATCTTCAACTTGTTCGTTAGCCAGTACGGTTTGGTCGTTCGGGCACCAGTTAACTGAAGACGTCTTCTTGTATACTAAGCCTTGAGTGTACAGCTTGGTGAAGAACTCTTGTTCCCAACGATAGTATTCAGGCGTACAGGTCGCGAATTCGCGATCCCAGTCATAGCCAAAGCCCAGCAGTTTTAGCTGGTTCTTCATGTATTCGATGTTTTCGTAAGTCCAAGGTGCTGGTGCAGTCTTGTTCTTCACCGCGGCGTTCTCCGCCGGCAGGCCAAATGCGTCCCAGCCGATAGGCTGCATCACATTTTTGCCTTGCAGGCGCTGATAGCGAGCAATCACATCACCGATGGTGTAGTTACGAACGTGACCCATGTGCAGGCGACCACTTGGGTATGGGAACATTGATAGGCAGTAGAACTTTTCTTTGCTAGGGTCTTCTTGAGCAACAAAAGTTTTGTTCTTGTCCCAATCGGCCTGAACCTTAGGCTCTATGTCCTGTGGACGGTATTGTTCTTGCATCGATGACATCCGGGAAATTTGTGAGATAGGTATGAAATGTACCAAAATAATCGACATAGAATAACTAAAGGTAGATGGCGCAACAACAGTTGAATGCAGAGGTGCCCAATGTCAGAGCAAAAAACGGAATATAAGTTGCTAACTCAACGAATTAGCAACGCGTTAAAGAACAGCCCTGTAGAGCTCCAACGCTGGGTTGACTTGTCTGAGCGATATTTTGGTGCTGCGGCAGACATGACCAAAGATGAACTCGCCTTGATTGAAGCATACTTCAAGCGCGATGTTCAGGCGTTCAGTGAGCGTTACAATCAGCCAGAGACAGGCGCAGATGATGGTCAGTTATTCCGCAGTTTGATTGCCAATTCTATCTGGCAGCAATTGGCCGAAATCACAGACAAGACCCAACTGGAATGGCGTGAGGTGCTGCAAGATATTCAGCATCATGGTGTGTATTCTGCCGGCGAAGTGGTTGGTTTGGGGATTCTGGTTTGCGAGAAGTGCGCGAATCAGACCGAGCATACCCATGTTGGCGTGTTGATCCCGTGCATCAAATGCGGCAACAAACAGTTTAGCCGTAAGCCATTTCCGGCGTAAATGTGGGGAAGACAGGGCCTAGGAAAAAAAGGTCCTAGGAAGAGCGAAAGCTTGATTCAGGTCGTCGCCTAATCAAAAGCTCCCAGGACCCAGCTTGCGTCTTATTTTAGCGGCTCAATGTTAAATTTCTGCCCAGCGAGTGCTGCTTCCACCATTAGCCCGCCTTTGGCTTGGGTGAAAATGGCGGTGCCGTTTATGTAATAAGCCTTGGATTGCACGTTGCCTGCGCTGGCTGATGTGCCCGTGGTGCCCACATGTGCCGCGGCACCTTCAGTGAGCGCCGTAGCGGAAGCTTGTGCGCCTAGTTCAAAGCTGCCCGCCATAAAACTGTCGAAAGTCTCTTTGTCTTCAAAAAACAGTATTTCGCTGAATGCTTGCCCACCAAACGTAAGCCCAATCGACACTTGAATAAGCTCGGCTTGTGCGACGGTATTATTGCCTTGAAAGACTAAGCCTTTTCCATATGCACCGCCTATCCAGAACCCGCCTTTTCCGACCGATGGAAACACGGCGTAGCCATAAGCCTTTTCGAAAAACGGCTTTACTTGATTAAAACGGTGGTAATTGGCAAGGGCTGCACGGGTGTCGGCAAATAATTCCGGATCAGGTTCGGCCGAGGCGGGTGTGATAAAAAGCGAAGAAGAAAGGATCACTGTTAGTGACAAAAGTCGTGCTAAGGCGCGCATTTGAATCTCCCTATGAAGCAAATAAAAACAAGGCTGAGACGAGATGCTCAGCCTTGTTTAAGACACAGGGGGGTAGCGAATGTTCGCTCTTATTATTGCGACTTGCTGTCAGATGATGATGTTTGACCGCGTGTTAACACAATCAGTGCAATCCCTGACATAAGAATCCACACATAAAGCGGCCAGTCACCAAAACGGGTATAGGGCGTTTGTCCTTGTGTTGTCGGCACATCGGCGCGCAATACGATGGTTTCAAACTGCGGGATTTGTGCGATCACGTCACCTTGATAGCCAATAGCAGCAGTGAGCCCGGTATTGGTTGAACGCAGGACAGGCTTGCCATTTTCCAGCGCGCGCATTCGTGCTATTTCAAGATGCTGATGTGGGCCGATAGACGTACCAAACCAGGTATCGTTAGACAGGGTTAAAATGAAATCAGATTCGGGTGTTAGGCTTTGGCGGACTTGATCGCTAAATGCAATTTCATAGCAAATCGCAGGGGCGAGTTGATAGCCTTTTGCACTAATGTTCGGCTGCGTATAGTCACCGCGACTAAATGATGACATCGGTAGGTTAAACAGTGGCGCTAACGGACGCAAAATGTCAGCAAACGGCACAAACTCACCGAATACCAGCAGATGGTGCTTACTGTAGCTTTGCTGCGCCGGATAATCGTATCCTTCCATGCCATTATCACCGAGGGTAATCACGTTGTTATAGAATTGCCCTTCTTGGTTTTGATCAAGGACGCCCGTAATAATAGCAGTGTCGTTGTTGATCGCCGCCGAATCGAGACGGGCAAGGAAGTCGGGTATATCGCGCTCCAATGCGGGTATGGCAGCTTCAGGCCAGATAACAATATCAGCGTCCCAGTTTTGACGTGTCATGTCCTGATAGCTCAGTAACGTCGGCCAGCGCTGGCTCGGTAGCCATTTCAGCTCTTGAGGAACGTTACCTTGCACCATGGCGACATCAACGCTTTCGCCTGTTTCCTGTACCCACGGAATTTGACTGGATACCGCGGCAACAATCGCCACCACAAGTGCCGGCAATAGCGCCGAGACTTTACGAACGATGAGCGTGTGCGCAATCGATGCTGAAATAATCAGTAGCGCAAGCGTAATGCCCTGTACGCCCAGCAAAGGGGCAAAGGCAGAAAGAGGGCCATCAATTTGACTGTAACCAGGCCACAGCCAAGGGAAGCCCGTTAAGAACCAGCCGCGGAACCAATCAATCAAAAGCCAAAGCGAGGGGGCGAATAACAAATACGATAACGCGAGTGGCAGTCGAGTGCGTCTTAGGATGAATGCAAACAGCGCAGGGTAGAGCGCTAAGAACATCACCAACAAGCCGATGAGACAAAGCCCTATCGCCGTTGGTAAGCCACCGAATTTCTCGATAACCACATACACCCAACCAACGCCGGTACCAAATTGGCCCAGACCCCAGCTAAAACCGATTAACGCGGCGCGCTTAGGTGATTGCTGGTGGATAAGTAGGAGAAGTGCGATCAAAGAGACCAGCATGGCTGGCCAGAAGGCGTAAGGCGCGAACGCCAGAGTAGCAAGTGCACCAGAAAAAGCGGCCCCGAAGATCCGCATGAATTCTTGGGGCCGCTTTGAAGTTTCAATATTTAGCATTTGACGATTAAGCCGTTTCCTCTGCAGTCGTATCGGGGATAGTAACCTGCAATTGGATAACGCGTCGACTGTCAGCTGCGGTGACTTTGAAATGGAAGTTTTCGATGTCCACTTCTTCGCCGCGGGTTGGAAGGTGACCAAAGCTGGTCATGACCAATCCACCAATGGTGTCGATATCGTCATCATTGAACTGAGAACCAAATTTCTCGTTAAAATCTTCCAGCGTGGTCAGCGCTTTCACCGCAAAGGTGTGCTTGCTGAGCTGGCGGATTTCTTGCTCTTCTTCGTCGTCGTATTCGTCTTCAATATCGCCAACGATTTCTTCAAGAATATCTTCGATAGTCACCACGCCGGATACGCCGCCGAATTCATCGACAACAATCGCCATGTGATAGCGTTCTTCCTGAAACTCTTTCAGCAAGCGGTCAACACGTTTGCTTTCCGGCACGACAACAGCGCGGCGGATTACTTTATCAATGTCGAACGGTTCGCTGTCGGCCATCAGGTAGCGTAGCAAGTCTTTTGCTAGCAGAATGCCTTCAACATGGTCTTTGTCATCGCTGATCACCGGATAGCGCGAATGCTGGGCGTCGTTGATAACCGTGATAATCTCTTCGAGAGGTTGTGAGCGTTCGATGGTTACCATCTGCGAACGCGGAATCATGATGTCTCGAATGCGCATTTCAGAAATCTGCATGACGCCTTCGAGCATATCCCGTGTATCGTGATCGATCAGATCGTTCTGTTCTGAATCACGGAATACATCTACCAGTTCCTGACGATCTTTAGGTTCACCCTGAAAAATCTGTCCTAAACGTTCGAAGAAGGTCTTTCTACTCGGACCTTCAGAGCTTTGTGAGTTGTCTTCGTTCATTGTCTCAATATTTACAACGTTAATTTAGATAAAGTCGGCCGCGTAAGGGTTGTCGAACCCAAGCGCATTCATGATAGAAATCTCGAGAGATTCCATTTCT
Source organism: Enterovibrio norvegicus FF-33 (assembly GCF_000286835.2). Classification (GTDB taxonomy): domain Bacteria; phylum Pseudomonadota; class Gammaproteobacteria; order Enterobacterales; family Vibrionaceae; genus Enterovibrio; species Enterovibrio norvegicus_A. The sequence goes on from NZ_AJYD02000013.1 coordinate 352,340, forward strand.
TCTGCTTCTTCATCATCAATATGATCATAACCTAGCAGATGGAGACTGCCGTGTACAACCATGTGTGCCCAATGGGCAAAGAGGTCTTTATTCTGTTCTTGTGCTTCTTTTTCGACTACCTGACGACAGATAATTAAGTCGCCTAGTAGGTCTAACTCTACACCAGGAGGCGCTTCAAACGGAAATGACAATACGTTTGTTGGCTTGTCTTTACCGCGATAATCACGGTTAAGAGTTTGGCTTTCAAACTCATCCACTATGCGAATGGTCACTTCTGCTTGTTCGCAAAAAGATTTTACTGCTTGTTCAAACCAGTGTTGAAACTGCTCTTCACTTGGCAGGTTTTCGGTGTTTTGTGTCGCGATTTGAAGATCGACAAAATACTGCATGTTACTGTTGGTTCTCTTCTGATTGCGGCGTCGAGAATGTGGCTTCGCGTTCTTGACGGCGACGTTCTTCTGCGTGTTTTCGAGCTTTGGCGTCTTCTGCTTCCCATGCTTCATAAGCAAGGACAATGCGTGCAACCACAGGATGGCGCACAACATCGTCTGCTTGGAAGAAGTTGAAGCTGATTTCATTGACATCCGCTAACACTTCAATGGCATGACGCAGGCCAGATTTTGCATTGCGCGGTAAATCTATTTGCGTGACATCACCGGTTATCACCGCGCGGCTGTTAAAGCCAATACGGGTCAGGAACATTTTCATTTGCTCAACGGTGGTGTTTTGGCTTTCATCAAGAATAATGAAGGCATCATTCAGTGTGCGACCACGCATGTAAGCAAGCGGCGCGACTTCAATCACGTTACGTTCGATCAGCTTTTCGACACGCTCGAAACCCAGCATTTCAAAAAGGGCATCGTAAAGTGGGCGTAAATAAGGGTCGACTTTTTGGCTAAGATCGCCGGGTAAGAAACCCAGTTTCTCACCCGCTTCTACTGCGGGACGCGTCAGCAGAATACGGCGAATTTCTTGGCGCTCAAGTGCATCAACAGCAGCAGCAACAGCGAGGTAAGTTTTACCTGTACCTGCAGGCCCGACACCAAACGTAATATCATGCGTCACCATATTGGTGATGTACTGCGCCTGATTGGGTGTACGTGGCTTGATCACGCCTTTCTTGGTTTTGATGTTGATCTCTTTCCCGTAGGGGATAGAAGATTCTACCTGCTGCTCAAGTACACCGCTTTCTTTGATGGCGAGGTGAACATGCTCTGGTTCCAAATCGGGAAAGCGATTCTTAACAGGGGTAGTTTCTACATAAAGCGTTTTGAGAATTTCGATTGCCGCAGTGGCAGTGTGTGGCTTACCCACAACGGAGAAGTGATGGCTGCGGTGGTTGATTTCCACTCCTAAACGGCGTTCGAGTTGCTTGATATTGTCATCGAAAGGGCCGCATAGGCTGGCTAGGCGTGAGTTATCAGCTGGTTCCAGTGATACCTCTAAGGTAATTATCTTGTTCAATACTGTCCTCGCAAACCTGTCCTCACAAACATCACCGGTGCCTGAATAGCACACCGGTAACCATTGATTCTCCCCGCCGAAACGGGGCTTGGCACGGCGATGTGATTCCGTACTATTACGGAGTATACACGCCTACGCCTAGATCATCTTCTTTGCGTGTTTTTGCAATCATCTCGGCTGGAGATATTGCGATACGCAGGTTCATTTCCTTCTCAGTACGAACCAATTCGCCGCGCAATGAGTTTGCATGCACGTCGGTGATTTTCACGTCAACGAATTGACCAATCAAATCCATCGATCCCGCGAAGTTAACCACACGGTTATTCTCTGTACGGCCGCGCAGTTCCATCAGGTTTTTGCGAGATGGCCCTTCAACAAGAATACGTTGTTCTGTCTCTAGCATCTGACGCGCAAAGATCATGGTCTGCGCAGTGATTTGCTGTTGAAGTTCAGACAAACGGTCTTTCTTCACTTGCTCTGGGGTGTCATCCGGCATGTCTGCCGCCGGTGTCCCCGGGCGTGGTGAGTAGACAAAACTAAAGCTCATATCGAAATTAATGTCACGGATCAATTTCATCGTGGCTTGGAAGTCAGCCTCTGTTTCGCCAGGGAAGCCAATAATAAAATCAGAGCTCATGGCGATATCAGGACGAACTTCGCGCAGCTTGCGGATTTTTGACTTGTATTCAATCGCCGTGTGCGGGCGTTTCATCATCGTCAAAATACGATCTGAACCACTTTGAACAGGCAAGTGTAGGTGGCTAACAAGCTCTGGCGTGTCGCGATACACTTCGATGATGTCGTCAGTGAATTCTATCGGGTGGCTGGTGGTGTAACGAATGCGGTCGATACCATCTAGCGCAGCCACGTAGCGCAGCAGTTCTGCGAACGTGCAAATATCACCATCGTGCATTTCGCCGCGGTATGCGTTGACGTTTTGACCCAACAGGTTAACTTCACGCACGCCTTGCTCTGCCAGTTGTGCGATCTCGTACAGTACGTCATCCATTGGACGGCTGACTTCTTCACCGCGTGTGTATGGCACAACGCAGAACGTACAGTACTTTGAGCAGCCTTCCATAATCGAAACAAAGGCTGTTGCACCTTCAGCTCGTGGCTCTGGCAAGTTATCGAATTTCTCAATCTCTGGGAAAGAAATATCCATGACAGGACCGTGGTCTTCACGAGACTGTTTGATCATCTGTGGTAAACGGTGCAACGTTTGCGGACCGAAAATTACGTCAACATAAGGAGCGCGTTCACGAATGTGGTCGCCTTCTTGGGTTGCCACGCAGCCGCCTACGCCAATCACGAGATCGGGCTTCTGATCTTTCAAGTTTTTCCAGCGTCCTAGCTGGTGGAACACTTTTTCCTGGGCTTTTTCGCGAATAGAGCACGTGTTGAGAAGCAGTACATCGGCTTCTTCAGGTACTTCGGTTAGCTCGTAGCCGCCAGCCGCATTAAGAAGATCTGCCATTTTAGATGAATCGTATTCGTTCATCTGGCAGCCCCAGGTTTTGATCAAAAGTTTTTTAGCCATGTAACTTATTGCTCATAGTAATGTTTTACGTGTTTCGGCTGAAAGGTGATGTGTGGTAACGCTGTGTTATAACTGCAACCTCAGCCGAAAAGCATTGTCCAGTTGTTGCCAAACCGTGAGAATTTCAACGAGGTTTGGACATTGGGGGCGTATTGTACTGCTTTAGCCAAACTGTGACCAGATCACCTTCTCCCCAATTTTTTGCAGGATTTATGTGGTGCAGAGGTCAGAGGGAGTCGCAATTGGTGGCGTGAAGGGTAAAATGCCCTCAGGACTTAAAGAGATTGTGTTATGAAACAATTCGATATTATCGTCGTCGGTGGCGGTATGGTGGGGGCGGCGACAGCGCTTGGTCTTGCCAGACAAGGAAAACGCGTGGCAATGGTGGAGCGTATTGCGCCACAGGCTTTTTCGCCAGAGCAGCCAATGGACTTACGTGTGTCGGCTATTTCGCCAGCATCTGTATCACTGCTTACTTCGCTCAAGGTATGGGATTCGGTGCTCAAAATGCGCCTGTGTCCGTATCGTCGCCTTGAAACCTGGGAGCATCCTGAGTGCCGTATCCGCTTTGATGCGCAAAGTATGGATTTGTCTGAACTAGGGTTTATCGTTGAAAACCGTGTGCTTCAACTGGCGCTTTGGAAGGCCTGTGAAGCGCAAGAAAATCTGGCTTTGCTGTGTCCTGCCAATATTGTTGCCATGCAGCCTGATGGTGATGGACACCGCGTAGAATTGGAAAGCGGCGAGGTGCTTCATGGGCGCTGGTTAGTGGGCGCTGATGGTGCGAATTCCCGCGTTCGAGATTATGCCAACATTGGTGTGACTGCTTGGGATTATCGCCAACACTGTATGTTGATTAATGTGAAAACCGAATTGCCTCAGCAAGATGTCACATGGCAATGGTTTACGCCGGATGGACCGCGCTCATTCCTGCCTCTTACTGGTCATCAAGGTTCGTTGGTGTGGTATGACTCACCCTCACGCATTAAACAACTTGGTGCTATGACACCTGCAGCGCTGAAACAAGAAATCTTGAGCCACTTCCCTAAAGAGCTAGGTGATATTGAGGTGCTTCAACACGGTGCGTTTCCGCTTACCCGACGCCATGCGCAGTCTTATTATCGCAATAATGTGGTGGTGCTCGGTGATGCTGCGCATACCATCAACCCACTGGCGGGTCAGGGTGTTAATCTCGGATTTAAAGACGTGGACGCGTTATTGGATGTGACTGCTGATGCTGGCGTGGAATGGCTCAATGACTCAGTGCTGGCAGCCTACGAGCGTAAACGTAAACCCGATAACCTCATCATGCAGGCGGGCATGGATCTCTTCTATTCTGGATTTAGCAATGAAATTGCGCCGCTGAAATTGCTACGCAATGTTGGATTAAAGCTGGCGGAGAAAAGCGGCCCAATAAAGAAGCAGGTTTTGAAATACGCAATGGGGCTTTGAGCCCCATTTTTGTTTTCGAATATACTTTCAACGTTTGGTTAAGTTAAGTCCCGCAGAAGGTTCTAAGCACGCGCTCGTTAGGTGCCGGCGCGGCTTGTAAATCTTGGTTTTCTTCACTCACGGTATACGGTGTTTTCAACGCCTCATTCAAACGATGGAATAGAGCAAAATCGTCACGCTCTGTCGCATCTTGAATCGCCTGCTCTACCTGATGATTTCTCGCGACAAGCGTGGGATTCGCGGTTCGCATCGCACTCACTGTCTCGGTTGAGTGTTCCCTAATTTCCTGCCAACTGCTCAACCACTGCTCGCCTTTTTCTTGGTTGGAGAACAAAGCCAGAACGTCACTGTTAGGCGAACCCTGTGCTACGCGTGTAAGCGCATCAAAAAATTGAGTAAAGTCCATACCCTCAGCGGCAACCATCGGCAGTGCATGGTTAACAAAGTCTTCCGCATCTGGTGTTGATACCGTCACGCCTAATTTTCGTTTGAGCCCTTGCTCAAAGGCATGCTGGAATGTGTTGATGTAGGTGGTCAGTGGTGCTTGCACCTTCTCTACGGCTTTGTCCGAATCGCTATCTAACAGTGGCAAGAAGGTTTCAGCGAGACGCTGTAAATTCCAATAGCCAATATTGGCCTGTTGGTCCCAAGCATAACGACTCTCACGGTCGATAGAACTAAACACTTTGTTTGTTTTGAATTCATCCATAAATGCGCATGGACCAAAATCGATGGTTTCACCCACCAGCGACATATTGTCTGTGTTCATCACACCATGAATGAAGCCGACTAACATCCACTGTGCAATAAGGTTTGCCTGACGCACACAAATCGCTTCAAACAACGCGAGGTATTTATCGTCACTTTCAGCAATATCGGGAAAGTGATGCTCAATAAGAAAGTCCGCCAGTGCTTTTACGCCGCTCTCACCCAGTTTGGCATAAGCATACTGGAAAGAGCCGACGCGAATATGGCTGGTTGCGGTGCGTACTTGAATGGCACCAGGCACCATTTGGTAGTCGCGCATCACTTGATCGCCCGTCGATATCATGGCCAATGTTCGTGTAGTGGGGATGCCTAACCCAGCCATGGCTTCGCTGATGAGGTACTCTCGGATCACTGCGCCTCGCGTGGCACGACCATCACCACCTCGGGAATAGGGTGTGCGTCCCGAGCCTTTGAGTTGTACATCGATTAATTGGCCGTTAGCGTCTTTAAATTGCCCCAGCATATGAGCCCGTCCATCACCTAACTGCGGAGAGTAGTGACCAAACTGATGACCGGCATAGCCCATAGCAATAGGATGTTGCTCGGCATAGTCATGATTACCGGCAAGAAAGTTAATGCCCTCTGCGCTTTCAAACCATGATGAGGCGAGGCCGTATTGTGAAAGCAGATCGTGATTGAGAGCGAGTAGCGAAGGCTGCTCGACGCGCACCGGCGGGACGTCGCTGTAAACATCATCAGGAAGAGCGTGATAAACCTGATGTTGAATAGGATTGCTGAGGTTGTCATTTTTGTTCATGTTTTACTGCGTCCCTGTCGTACAAACGGTTTGATACGCGATCGAAAGCGATCCGATCAGCACATGTTCACCATAAGCCTACAGGGATTCAATACCAATTCAACCATACAGACGCCAAGGAAAATGTTACGGGTACAGGCAGAAATAAAGAGGGGGAAGGAGTACAAAAAGAAGGAAATCAGAAACAAAAAAAGCTCGCTGAGAGCGAGCTTTTAAATGTTGTGGCTGGGATACCTGGATTCGAACCAGGGAATGGCGGCATCAAAAGCCGCTGCCTTACCGCTTGGCGATATCCCAACAGAGTTCACGCAATGAAGCATGAGTCTTAAAGTATGGTGCGGAAGGAGAGACTTGAACTCTCACACCTTGCGGCGCCA
>NZ_AJYD02000013.1:358707-365943 GCF_000286835.2 Enterovibrio norvegicus FF-33
TTTTTCAGACTAAAGCTAATGCTTTTGAACACGTGACAGTGTCAGTCTGTTTTGAAAGCCAAAGGCCTTCGAATAAATGGTGGCTACGACGGGATTCGAACCTGTGACCCCATCATTATGAGTGATGTGCTCTAACCAACTGAGCTACGTAGCCAACCTGAAATATGGCTGGGATACCTGGATTCGAACCAGGGAATGGCGGCATCAAAAGCCGCTGCCTTACCGCTTGGCGATATCCCAACAGTCATCACGCTCTAAAGCATGACCTTTTCAATTCTTTTGCTCTTCACAAGAGCAATGGTGCGGAAGGAGAGACTTGAACTCTCACACCTTGCGGCGCCAGAACCTAAATCTGGTGCGTCTACCAATTTCGCCACTTCCGCATTTTTGATCAGTTTTCTATCTTGTCTGACCGTCTCTACTATGCATTAAAGCGCAAATAAAGAACAAGAGGATTGGTGCGGAAGGAGAGACTTGAACTCTCACACCTCGCGGCGCCAGAACCTAAATCTGGTGCGTCTACCAATTTCGCCACTTCCGCAATCCTAGTCGTTTCAGTTTTTTAGTCTTGTCTGAAACCTTCTATTCAACGTTAAACGTTGAGAGAAACAAGATAGATGGTGCGGAAGGAGAGACTTGAACTCTCACACCTTGCGGCGCCAGAACCTAAATCTGGTGCGTCTACCAATTTCGCCACTTCCGCTTTGTATTGCTTGGCACTGAAAAAAGAATGGTGGCTACAACGGGATTCGAACCTGTGACCCCATCATTATGAGTGATGTGCTCTAACCAACTGAGCTACGTAGCCATCTTATTTTCGTCAGGGTCTCCCCTGAGTGCGGGGCGCATTATGCGAAGAAGCTAAGACCCCGTCAACCTTTTTCCCGCGGTTTTTTCAGTGATTTGGTGTCTTCGCTTGGATTTTGAGCAGGGAGGGCCGTTTTTTGATCGAATTAAGCGGTTTTAGGTAAAAACAGGCGCTGAAAAATAAAAAAGCTGGCAAAAGCCAGCTTTTAAAATTTCATCAATGAAGCCAAATTACACGTTAAAGCGGAAGTGAATAACATCACCGTCTTTAACGATATATTCTTTGCCTTCCAAACGCCATTTGCCCGCAACTTTCGCGCCGGCTTCACCGTTGTTAGTGATGAAATCGTCGTAACCGATGATTTCGGCGCGAATAAAGCCTTTTTCGAAGTCAGTGTGGATCTTACCGGCAGCTTGTGGCGCGGTTGAACCAACTGCAACCGTCCATGCACGCACTTCTTTTACGCCAGCGGTGAAGTAGGTTTGCAATGTTAGCAGGTCGTAGCCAGCACGAATCACACGGTTTAGACCGGGTTCTTCCAAGCCCATTTCTTCAAGAAATACTGCCGCTTCGTCTGTTTCTAGTTCAGACAGCTCGCCTTCGATTTCAGCACAAACAGCAACAACGGTAGCACCTTCTTTTTCAGCGATCGCGTGCACGATGTCGAGGTATGGGTTGTTTTCAAAACCGTCATCGTTAACGTTCGCGATGTACATGGTTGGTTTCATGGTCAGGAAGTTGAGGTAATCAACCGCAGCTTTTTCTTCTTTGGTCAGCTCTACTGAACGCAGCATGTTGCCTTCTTCCAGCACAGGAAGAAGCTTTTCAAGCACAGCGATCTCGATTTTCGCGTCGCGATCACCGCCTTTTGCTTTCTTCGCTTGACGCTGAATAGCGCGCTCACATGCTTCCAAATCTGACAGTGCCAGTTCCGTGTTGATCACTTCGATGTCGTCAGCAGGGTCAACTTTGCCAGCGACGTGGATGATGTTGTCGTTTTCGAAACAACGAACAACGTGACCGATCGCGTCAGTTTCGCGGATGTTTGCAAGGAATTTGTTACCCAGACCTTCACCTTTTGACGCACCAGCAACCAAGCCCGCGATGTCTACGAATTCCATCGTGGTTGGCAAAATACGTTGTGGGTTAACGATTTTCGCAAGCGCATCCAGACGCAGATCAGGCACAGGTACCACACCCGTGTTTGGCTCGATAGTACAGAACGGGAAGTTTGCCGCTTCGATACCGGCTTTGGTCAGAGCGTTGAACAGTGTTGATTTACCTACGTTTGGCAGGCCAACGATACCGCATTTAAAACCCATGAGATGGTAACCTTTCGTTAAAAATATTATTGCGCCTTGAATGTATGAAGGCGGTTCTGCGCCTTAGCTAAATCATCTTTCAGCAGAATGTCGATACAGCGAACGGCTTCGTCGACAGCTTCTTCGATTTGGCTTTGTTCATTAGCAGGGGCTTTCGTTAATACAAAACCCGCTACTTTGTCTTTGTGGCCGGGATGTCCGATCCCGATGCGAAGACGATAAAACTCTTTGTTGTTGCCCATCTTGCTGATGATGTCACGCAGACCATTATGACCGCCATGCCCACCACCCTTTTTGAACTTGGCAACACCTGGCGGCAAGTCTAGCTCATCGTGAGCTACCATGATCTCTTCCGGTTTTATTTGGAAGAAATTGGCCAGTGAAGCCACAGATTTACCGGACAGATTCATGAATGTTGTTGGGATCAATAAACGTAGATCTTCACCACCCATGCTAATTCTGGCCGTTAAACCGAAATATTTTTTGTCTTCTTTCAGTTGCACATTATGAATACGTGCTAACTCTTCAACGACCCAAGCTCCCGCATTGTGACGGGTTTTTGAATATTCTGGTCCAGGATTCGCCAGACCCACTAAAAGACGAATTTGGTCGCTCACGGTGAGATTCTCGTTGTTATGGTTGTCATCGGTTAGGCGCTAAAGATCAGATGACGCCACCCGACCAACGCCAAAGGCGGCATATCCTAACACTATACGTAAGCGACCTCAAAATGATGGCGTAAAGAGTTCGCTTGAGTAAGTACTGTGCAAAACAAAACGCCCCGCAAAAGCGAGGCGTTTTACTCTAACAAGGTGTCGATTAAGAATCGAACATTGCAGAGATTGATTCTTCATTGCTGATGCGGCGAATTGCTTCAGCCAGCATGCCTGACAACGTCAGCTGAGACACTTTACCCGTCGCTTGCATTTCTGCACTCAACGGGATTGAGTCGGTGACAATCACTTCGTCAATCACAGAATCTTTGATGTTTTGAGGCGCGTTACCTGAGAATACCGCGTGTGTTGCGTAAGCGAATACACGCTTCGCACCACGGTTTTTCAGCGCTTCTGCTGCTTTGCACAGAGTGCCACCGGTGTCGATCATGTCGTCAACGATGATGCAGTCACGGCCTTCAACGTCACCAATCAGGTGCATAACCTGAGACACGTTTGCACGTGGGCGGCGTTTATCGATGATAGCGATGTCAGTGTCGTCCAGCAGTTTTGCTGTTGCACGAGCACGCACAACACCACCGATGTCTGGAGAAACGACCACTGGATCTTCCAGTTTCTTCGCTAGCATATCTTCAAGCAGTACCGGTGTACCGAAGATGTTATCTACGGGTACATCGAAGAAGCCTTGGATTTGCTCTGCGTGCAGGTCAACCGTCAAAACGCGGTCAACACCGACGTTAGATAGGAAGTCTGCAATCACTTTCGCAGTGATTGGAACACGCGCAGAACGCACACGGCGGTCTTGGCGAGCGTAACCAAAGTAAGGAATAACTGCGGTGATGCGACCAGCAGATGCGCGACGCAGTGCATCGATCATCACAACCAATTCCATTAGGTTGTCATTGGTAGGTGCACACGTCGACTGGATAACGAATACGTCGCTACCCCGTACGTTTTCGTTGATTTGTACACACACTTCGCCGTCAGAAAAACGGCTAACGGTAGCGTCACCTAGTGACATATATAGGCGATTCGCAATGCGTTGGGCGAGCACAGGCGTTGCATTACCAGCAAACAGCTTCATATCAGGCACGGTGGAAAACCTCGGGGTTGTATCCATTGAGTTTTGTCTGTCTCATTGTTTCTGCGCTTTTAGCGTGGTTAAGAGCGGTGAAGTGTTCACACCACAAGCTACAAAACCAGTGAGCCAGTCGGGCAATTTGTTAAATGTTAAACGAGCGTCGTCCTCATTCTCGAACTCCGCGAAAATACAGGCACCCGTTCCAGTCAATCTTGACGGCGCGTATTCTACCAGCCACGAAATGGCCTTATCAACCTTTGGAAACAACTCTCTGACTATCTTTTCGCAATCGTTTTCGTAATTTCCCGCCAATAGCACATTTAATGCGCGTTTTGGCGTGTCTCGTGGCAGGTTAGGATGACCAAAAATTTTTGCTGTTGCGATACTAACATCAGGTTTTGCGACCAGATACCATTTTTCTTCAGCGTAGGCGGGTTGGAGTACTTCGCCAACACCTTCTGCAAACGCTGTCACACCGCGCACAAATACCGGGACATCTGCGCCCAGTGCTAGCCCAAGGTCTGCCAGTTCATCGCTTGATAGTGCAGTGTTCCAAAGGTGATTGAGTGCGACCAATGTGGTGGCTGCATTGGAAGAGCCCCCACCAAGCCCGCCACCCATTGGTAGCATTTTTTCAATGTGAATATGCGCGCCTTGCTTGCTGCCTGATTGGGCTTTTAGCGTCATTGCTGCGCGATAAATGAGATTATCTTCAACCGCTACCCCTTCGATGTCTGGCGATAGGGTGATTTTGTCTGTTTCATTGGGCGTGATATGTAACGTGTCGCCATAATCGAGAAATTGAAACAGCGTTTGTAAGTCGTGGTAGCCGTTTTCGCGCTGACCTGTGACATATAAAAAAAGATTCAGCTTGGCGGGGGAGGGCCAAGTGGTGGTGTCCGAGTATTGTTCTATTGCGGATTGTGTCATTGCGGGTAGATCCATTCGGAAATCACCAGATTCACTTTTTGCGTGTTCTGGTTCATTTTGATTTTGGCCGGAAGCAAACTGTCGGTGTTGGCATCATAGGTGCTGTATTCCAATTGCCAACCTGGCTGATTGGACTCGGCGCTGTTTTCGCTTAAAAAAGCCAGCCGATTATCGGCACCTAAGGTGAAATCGTTTTGCTCCGTTGGCAATCCTTTGATCCATTGCGTCATGTCGTCCACGGGTAAAGCAATACCGGTTAATTTTTCTAACAGGCTGGCGGCATCTCGCCCGACGTAACGCTGGCCTTCGTTATCCACCAAAATAGCGATGTCAGGCGTAGCCTCTAGCGTTAATAACGTCGTGCCAAGGAAATTAGTGAGCCTTAAAGAGAGTTCATCGTCTTTTTGTTGCCAGAGGAAGTTGGCGGAAACACGTTGTTCTGGACTGATCAGGGCCACTTTGCCTTTTGCGGTGAAGTTTGTAATACCAGCGAGCGCCTCTTGGTGGGTTTGCCACTCAGTAGACGGTGCAGGCACTGAAGTGCATCCCGAAAGAGCGAGAAAACCAAGCATGAAGGTCAGAGCAAGCTTGATAGAGCGAGACATGATGAAACTCCGTTTATATAGCGGTCGCGAACAATTATACAGATAATTATCGGCAATCATCAGTGGCTTATCCGCGACAGATCAAGAAAATTCACACAAACAGACAAATGAAACAGAAAGTTGGGCGACATCTTGAAATATAATCAATGATTAGTTGTTGAAAAAATGGACGAAAATTTCGCATTGAGTGCGAAATAGTCACACTTCTGGTTGTTAGCGGGAACAGGAAACTAATGTTATCTTTTATTCGACGAGCCCATAACGTAAAATCCACGGTTCGGATTTCATCTGGTGCTGTCGGTAACCCTGCTTAATGAGCTTGCTAGTTCTCGGAATTAATCATAAGACCGCTACGGTCGACTTGCGTGAAAAGGTCGCCTTTTCACAGCAACAACTTCGCGATGCACTACACCAGCTAAAAGAAAAGCAGGTCGTGCAGAGTGGGGTTATTGTATCTACCTGTAACCGAACCGAGATCTATTGTGAATTAGACCAACCTAGCCCAGGTGCAGTCGTGGATTGGCTTCGTGATTTCCACAGCCTGGACAGTGATGCCTTACTTCCTTGCTTATACACCCATCATGATCAAGCTGCTGCACAACACTTAATGCGTGTTGCCTGTGGGTTAGATTCGCTTGTGTTGGGAGAGCCTCAGATCCTTGGGCAAGTCAAACAAGCCTATGCGGAATCTGTTGAGCTCAATGCGATTAACGGCCCGTTAGAGCGTTTATTTCATAAAACCTTTACGGTTGCCAAGCGTGTTCGTACCGAAACTGATATTGGCGGCAACGCCGTTTCTGTTGCGTTTGCGGCTTGTTCCTTGGCGCGGCAGATCTTCGAATCTTTGGAAGCCTCAACCGCATTGCTAGTGGGAGCGGGTGAAACTATTGAACTGGTTGCCAAGCATTTGTATGAGCACGAATGTAAAAACATCATCGTAGCAAACCGAACGCGTGAAAGAGCCAAGCCGTTTGAAGATGCCTTTGGGGCAAAAGTGATCTCGTTGGAAGAAATTCCCGAGCACATGCACAAGGCCGATATCGTGATCAGCTCGACCGCCGCGCCATTGCCGATTATCGGTAAAGGGATGGTGGAAAAAGCCTTGAAAGCACGCCGGCATCAGCCCATGCTGCTGATCGACATTGCCGTGCCTCGTGATATTGAAGAAGAAGTGGGCGAGCTTAATGACGCCTATTTGTATACCGTCGATGATTTACACTCGATTGTCGAACGCAATCGAGAGCAACGAAAAGCCGCAGCCGTTCAGGCTGAAGCCATCGTTGAAGAAGAAAGCCATGGGTTTATGACCTGGATGCGCTCACGCGACGCCGTGGACAGCATTAAACAATATCGTGCAGATTCTGAAGCACTAAAAAATGAATTGCTCAGTAAAAGCCTACAGGCGCTGGCTAGCGGTGCAGACCCACAAAAAGTGCTGGCTGAACTGAGCAATAAACTGACCAATAAATTGATCCATGCGCCGACTCAGGCCATGCAGGAAGCTGCCAGAAATGGTGATGAGCGTACACTCGACACGCTGCGTCAGAGCTTAGGTTTGGATCCCCTAAAATAGTTGTAAAACTTACTATGAAACCATCTATTCTCGCCAAATTAGAAGCGCTCGCTGAGCGTTACGAAGAAGTACAACATCTACTGGGTGACCCTGGTGTTATCGGTGATCAGAACAGATTCCGCGCCTTGTCGAAAGAATACAGTCAGCTAGAAGAAGTGACCAAGTGCTTTGTCCTTTATCAGCAAGCTGAAGAAGACCTTCTGCTGCTTTGCACAGAGTGCCACCGGTGTCGATCATGTCGTC
>NZ_AJYD02000013.1:366026-378444 GCF_000286835.2 Enterovibrio norvegicus FF-33
AAAGTGGAAATCGAACGCCTAGAAGAAGAACTTCAAGTTCTGCTGCTGCCAAAAGACCCGAACGATGACCGCAACTGTTTTCTTGAAATTCGCGCCGGTGCAGGCGGTGATGAAGCGGGTATATTTGCAGGTGACTTGTTCCGCATGTACAGCCGTTTTGCAGAATCAAAAGGCTGGCGTGTTGAAGTCATTAACGCCAATAGCTCTGAGCAGGGCGGTTACAAAGAAATGGTTGCCAAGATCTCAGGTGATGGTGCTTACGGTGTGATGAAGTTTGAATCAGGTGGTCACCGAGTCCAGCGTGTGCCAGCAACAGAATCGCAAGGTCGTGTTCATACTTCTGCATGTACCGTCGCGATTTTGCCTGAGGTTCCAGAAGCGGAAGTTCCAGATATTAATCCATCTGATTTGAAAATTGACACCTTCCGTTCATCGGGCGCGGGTGGTCAGCACGTCAACACCACCGATTCTGCTATTCGTATTACTCACTTGCCAACGGGCACCGTGGTCGAATGTCAGGACGAACGTTCACAGCACAAAAACAAAGCCAAAGCGATGTCTGTGCTGGCCGCGCGTTTGATTAAAGCGCAAGAAGAGAAGCTGGCGGCAGAGCAGGCAAGCACACGACGTAACCTGTTGGGTTCTGGTGATCGTTCGGATCGTATCCGTACCTATAACTACCCGCAGAGCCGTGTGTCTGATCACCGTATCACCCTGACGGTATACCGCTTGGATGAAGTGATGGAAGGCAATATGAATTGCTTGATTGAGCCAATCGCTCTTGAGTTCCAAGCAGATCAACTGGCGGCGCTGGCTGAACAGCACTAATGCCAACCGTTATCGAACATGCGCTGCGTGATGCAGCACTTTTGTTAGCCGATCACCAAAGCCCGTCACCGAGGATTGATGCCTCGGTGTTGCTTTGTCATGTGCTTGATAAACCGAGCAGCTACTTGTACACCTGGTCGGACAAAGTCTTGTCTGAGCAAGAAAGCAAAGATTTTGATGCGCTGATTGAACGTCGAAAATTGGGCGAGCCTGTTGCGTACATTATTGGCTATCGTGATTTTTGGTCGTTGCGACTGAGTGTCGAACCCAGCACATTGATCCCACGTCCTGATACCGAACGATTGGTTGAATTGGCGTTGGCGCGTTTACCTACGGGTGAAGGGAATGTGTTAGATCTTGGCACAGGAACGGGTGCTATTGCGCTGTCTATGGCCAGTGAGCGTCGTGACATCCAAGTCACGGGTGTGGATTTGCGGCCTGAAGCAGTGGCACTGGCTCAACGCAATCAACGCGAAAACCACATTACCAATGCCCAATTTGTTCAAAGTAGCTGGTTTGATAAAATTCCTGCACAAACCTTTACCATGATTGTCAGTAACCCCCCGTATATCGACCCCGAAGACCCGCACCTTGCTCAAGGTGATGTGCGCTTTGAACCGAAAACGGCATTAATTGCAGATGAACATGGGTTGGCGGATATTCGCCACATTTGTCAGCAAAGCCCTCAGTATCTCAGTCGCGATGGCTGGCTATTGATTGAACATGGCTTCGATCAAGGTGATGCCGTCAGGGCACTGTTTACAGAGGCTGGATTTTACGATGTTGAAACCCAGCAAGACTATGCAGGACATGATCGTGTTACGCTAGGTCGTTCGACGCGCTAATACCCATTACCTCAAATATCTGCCGACAAGTAAAGTTGCCGATAGATACGACTATCAATAACGAAATAGAGAATTACGGATTATGTACGCTGCATTGAAGCACTCCCACTTTTTGTTTATCGCCTTGAGTGTAAGCCTTTTTATCCTTCGTTTTGCGTGGCTTATGATGGGCAGCAAAATGTTGGAGAAAAAGTGGGTTAAAGTCGTTCCACACATTATTGATACTGGATTGTTAGCAACGGGGATCGCGCTGATCGCCATCACTGGCTTTATTCCCTTCACGCCAAGCGCCGTTTGGATGACAGAGAAATTGACCTGTGTACTGGCTTATATCGCGCTGGGATACGTGGCTCTGCATTACAGCCAGGGCACACTGTTTAGACTCTTTGCCTTTTTTGGTGCTTTAGGTTGGGTATTTGCGGCCGCTAACTTAGCGATCACCAAAACACCGCAGTTGTTGGGGTAAATATGATCGAGTTTACTGATCAGGAATTAGATGCGCTAACGATGGTCGAGGGTGCATTAGCACTCAATGCCGCCGTTGATCCCGCCACATCCATGCATTGGGTGCGTGCGGAGCTAGAAGTGCTTGCCAAGGATGCTGAACATCTTTTGGCGGGAGAAACCAATGATGAGCTTCGGCTGGAAGGCTTAATCCGCCTATTCTACAAAGAATGGGGATTCAAAGGAGACTTCGAACAATACTTTTCATCCGACAATGCCTTTGTCGAAAAAGTATTGAAGCGTCGCAAAGGTATCCCGGTAAGTCTGGGCGCCATTTTCCTTTTCTTTGCTGATCGCTTGGATTTACCGCTAGAACCTGTTGGTTTTCCCACTCAGCTAATCTTGAAAGTGGATTGGCATCATCGCGAAGCGCAGTATATTAACCCGTTTGATGGCGAGTTTTTATCACCACGTGTGTTGCGCGGTTGGCTAGTGGGCAAAGAAGGCTCAATGGCACAGCTACAACCCGAACACCTTGAAGGAACGGATAACCCGACCTTGATTGGCCGTTGGTTGGCAGTGATTAAAAGCGCATTGCTTCGTGAAGAAAATTACGCCATGGCGTTACGCTGCAGTGAGCTAGCATTGTCCTTTAGCCCTGATGATCCTTATGAAATTCGAGACCGTGGCTATATCTTCCAGCAGCTAAAATGTGACTGGGTTGCGGCAGAAGACTACGAATACTTTATTGCTCAGTGTCCCAATGATCCGGCCGCTGAGCTTTTGAAACTGCAGGTCAAAGTGTTGACTGCAGAAGCCCCTATTTTCCATTAATCAGGAATGTAGCATGACAGCACAAAAAACAGTTCAGATTGGCGATATTAACGTTGCTAACGACAAGCCATTTGTTCTTTTTGCCGGAATGAATGTGTTGGAGTCTCGCGATCTTGCGATGCAGATTTGTGAGCATTACGCGGAAGTGACGCAAAAACTGGGTATTCCATACGTTTTTAAAGCGTCTTTCGACAAAGCTAACCGCTCATCAGTGCATTCTTATCGTGGTCCAGGCCTCGATGAAGGCATGAAAATCTTTCAAGAGCTGAAAGAAACGTTCGGCGTGAAAGTGATCACCGACGTTCATGAAATTTGGCAAGCACAGCCAGTTTCTGAAGTGGTTGATGTGATTCAACTACCGGCATTCCTTGCACGTCAAACCGACCTGGTGGAAGCGTTTGCGAAAACCAATGCTGTTATCAACGTGAAAAAACCTCAGTTCATGAGCCCAGGTCAGGTTGGCAACATCGTCGACAAGTTTGCTGAGTGCGGAAACGAAAAAATTATTCTGTGTGAGCGTGGCTCATGCATGGGCTATGACAACTTGGTTGTTGATATGCTGGGCTTTGACGTAATGAAAAAAGCCAGCAATGGCAGCCCAATCATCTTTGATGTGACGCATTCACTGCAATGCCGTGACCCGTTGGGTGCAGCATCGGGTGGTCGTCGTTCACAAACTGTGGATTTGGCGCGTGCAGGTTTAGGCACCAAGATTGCGGGTCTGTTTATTGAAGCACACCCAGATCCAGACAACGCGCGTTGTGACGGACCTTCTGCCTTGCCACTGGATAAGCTAGAGCCATTCTTAAAGCAAATGAAAGCACTGGACGATCTGGTGAAAAGCTTTGATGAATTAGATATTCGCTAAGGCGTTTATTGCGTTAGCTTATCAGGCAAACTGATACAAAATAAAAGCCGGCTTACGCCGGCTTTTTTACGTTTTGTTGTCGTCATTACCTTGATGCGTTGGCATCAATTTTTACTACAAGTGGAAGCGAGAAATTTCAGCATTCAGTTGTTTGGACAATTGGGAAAGCTCACTTGCTTGTTGGGATGCGTCGTTGGCTTCTTGTGCCAATTCATCTGACGCACTGCGCACAGCTTCTGTATTGCGTGTTATTTCTGCTGTTACCAGAGATTGCTCTTCTGCAGCGGAAGCAATTTGTGTGGCCATGTCACTGATGGTGGAAACCGTGGTCGTGATTTGTGACAAGCTGTCGGTGGCGCTATTCGCATCTTCAACGCTGGTGGTCGCAAGGTGGCGGCTGCCTTCCATGATTTTAACTGCAGAATGGGTGGTGCTTTGCAGTGTTTCAATGGTGGACTGAATTTCGCGGGTTGAATCATGTGTGCGCTGACTGAGCACACGAACTTCATCTGCAACTACCGCAAAGCCACGACCTTGCTCACCTGCGCGGGCCGCTTCAATGGCCGCATTCAACGCCAATAGGTTAGTTTGCTCTGCTATGTCCTGAATGGTCGACAAGATAGAGTTGATGCTTTGGGTGTGCGATTGCAGCTCCGCAATAACCGAGGTTGCTGACTCCACCTCTACGGACAGATTGCCGATAGATTGTTGACTCTGCATAACCTGGGATGCGCCTGATTCAGAAGACCCAACAGCCTCTTTTGACAGTTGTGCGGTATTTTCTGCGCTGCCTGCGATTTCTTGTGTCGCTGCTGCCATTTGATTAATGGCGGTGGCAACCATGCTGATTTCATCTTGCTGACCACGAATACGTGCGCTGCGAATACCTGCTTGGTCGGCTGCGTTATTCGCTTGCACTGACAGTGACTCACCTACATCTTTTAGATGCGAGACCATCGTGTGCATATTGGTAACAAAGGTATTGAAGTTATGGGCAAGTTGACCCACTTCATCATTGCTGTGAGGGGTGAGACGCTGTGTTAAATCCGCATCACCACTGGCAATTTCTGCCATTGCAGTAGCCACACGGTTCAGATCGCGAAACAGTACATTCACCAGCCACACTGATAGCACTAAAACCACCAGTGTCACGGCAAGACTGGTTAAAATCAGAGTGGTCACAGCACTGTGATGTTCCGCCAGTTCCGTTTCCATATCCAACTCAATACCGATAAACCATTGGGCTAGTGGTAATTCAGTAAAGAAGTAGGCTTTGTTGCTGCCATTGAGCGTGGTTTGTACCAATTCGCTGTTCTGCGTGGCTTGACGAACAACAGAAAGGTTTAGCGCGGGATTGTATTGGGTGACAGGCCTGCTATTTAGGGCTGGATCTCTATGTGCGATTAGCGTGCCACTGTCACTAAACAGCATGCCGAATGCATTTTCACCAAAATTAAACTGAGACAAATCACTGACGACTTTGCGAAGACTGATATCTCCGCCGACAACGCCGGTCAGCTGACCATTTTGATACACGGGTGTGGCAACAGTAACCATGGTTTCGCCTGTTAGCGCATCACGGTATGGGTCGGTACAAATAGTCTTGCCTTCTTTGATTGCTTCAAGGTACCAAGGACGCTGACGAGGGTCGATGTCTACGCTTGCGCCGTTCGCCAATACAAGTGTGCCATCGGTTTGCGCATAAAACGTCATCGCAAACTTGCCTGATAATTGCAGCATTTCCAGGGCGTTGATTTCATCATTGTGGGGCATGGTTTGAATGAAGCCAGACATCGCCACCGAGTGCGCCTCTAACCAATCAGTGAATCCCACTTTAGCGACTTCAGACATACTTTTCACGCGATACTCTAGGCTCTGTTGAGTTTGCGTAGACAGTTGATTGGCTGCCAGTAATGAGAGAACAGTTGCCATTGCCATCACGGCAACAAGGCAAGTGCCTATGAGTTTTTGTTTGAGTGTGAGTGTCATCTTACGTTCCTTGCAGCTTACTCGAGAATTCAAAGGAAAGGCGCCAAAGGGGCCAATCGCTATGTTGTTATTGTCAATATTGTTATTGGTATGACGTGTGGTATCGGCACTGATAGTGAATGCTTTAGCAAAAAGACATCATAGTGTGAGCTTGTTTCAAACCAAGAAGTGTGGGCAATGAAGACAAATATATGCGGACGTTTAGACGTCTATTTATTGACGTGATGGACGTTTCCTTTTACTCTGCGTCCAACTTCACAAAATATATGCAACATGACATGACACAGAAGCAATCCGACATTACACCTTCAGCGCTCGCGCTGCTGCCCTTTGGGGTTTTCTTGTGCCTGTTCATTGGTACGGGCGTATATTTCTCCACTCAGAATATTGAATTCGCGTTTTATCAGCTCCCAGCACCGATAGCGGTATTGCCTGCCATCATGCTGGCGGTGTTGATGAGCAAAGATAAATTGAACACAGCGATTGGCCAGTTTATTGAAGGTGTGTCGCACCGTGACATAACGGCAATGTGTCTGATTTATCTGTTGGCCGGTGCATTCTCTGCGGTCGCAAAAGCGACGGGCGGGGTGGATGCGACCGTTAATTTAGGCTTGGCGATACTCCCTTCTAGTTTCATTCTGCCAGGCTTATTCCTCATTTCTGCCTTCATTGCGACATCAATGGGGACGTCCATGGGCACCATCGCCGCCGTTGCGCCTGTTGCGCTGGGAATAGCCGATAGCACGGGTATAGATGCCGCGTTGATGGCAGGTGTGGTATTGAGCGGCGCGATGTTTGGTGACAATCTTTCGATCATTTCAGACACCACCATTGCGGCAACGCGTTCGCAAGGGTGTCACATGAAAGACAAATTTCGAGAGAACGTAAAAATCGCGGTCCCTGCAGCGTTGGTGACATTGTTGATTTTCTTCTTTGCCAATGAAGTCACGCAAGCCCCAGTGGCAGGTGAGATTGATTGGTTAGCCGTGTTGCCTTATTTAACTATTCTGGCCTTGGCGGTATACGGCATTAATGTGTTTGTGGTGCTGACTATCGGCATTGTATTCGCAGGAGTTGTGGGCTTGGCGCAAACCGATGGCTACAGCGTGATGACATTCAGTCAGGATGTTTACGCGGGCTTTGGCAACATGCAGGAGATCTTCCTGTTGTCTTTGCTTATCGGAGGTCTGGCTGAGTTGATGCGTCAGCAGGGCGGGCTTGCTTTTGTCACTGAGAAACTAAGCAAACTTATCTTGTCACGTGCTGACAAGTCGGCTGAAAAGGGCTCACCGCGTGCGAGTGAAGCGGGTATCGCGCTTCTTGTTAGCTTGACGAATTTCTGCACTGCCAATAACACGGTGGCGATCATTGTGGCTGGTGGTGTGGCGAAAGAGTTGTCAACGCAACATGATGTGGCACCAAAACGCAGTGCAAGTTTGTTGGATATATTCTCCTGTGTCATCCAAGGCATGTTGCCTTATGGCGCTCAAGCATTGCTATTGGGGTCTATTTTTGAATTGTCGCCACTTTCCGTGGTTGGACAGTCTTATTACTGTTTCCTTTTGGCGATATCTGCAGGTTTTGCCATCGCGCGCTCAAAGCGACAACTCGCGGCGAAATAACCATCACAAACACCCTGTAGCGGGCATTAGATGTCTACCTACAGGGTGTTTTTCAGTGATCTGGGCGGCAGTTTGTTGAAAGAACAATGTGATGATTAACGGATATATTTAGACTGTTTCGTGAAAATGACGAAAATCTTCGTTAATCAATCTAGAAGCTAGACATACGCTAGCTTTAAAGTTCTCAACAAATATAGGTACACCCATGAAGGATCGCCTTTCTCTGAAAGTAGCCATTAGCGCTGCATTGCTGGCCTCATTGGCTGGCTGTTCAACCACCACTGAAACAACGGAAGTTGTGCAAGGTTGGCAACCAGATACCACCTATAACGTCACTATTCTTCATACCAATGATAACCATGGTCGCTTTTGGCATAATCGCCATGGCGAGTACGGTATGGCAGCACGTAAGACGCTTATCGACCACTTACGCACGGAAGCTGAAGCGCAGGGTGCCTCGGTGCTGTTGCTGTCTGGCGGTGACATAAATACAGGTGTTCCAGAGTCTGATTTACTTGACGCAGAACCAGATTTCAAGGGTATGACCATGATTGGTTATGACGCGATGGCTCTGGGCAACCACGAATTTGATAACACGCTCGACGTGCTAGAAAAGCAAATGCAGTGGGCTGACTTCCCAATGCTGTCAGCGAATATTTACGACAAAGCGACGGGTGAACGTAAATATCAGGCCTACGAAATTTTCGAAAAGAATGGCCTACGCATTGCGGTTATCGGTTTGACTACCGAAGACACAGCAAAAATCGGTAACCCAGAATACATTGGCGAGCTAGATTTTCGTGATCCAAAAGAAGAAGCGAAAAAGCTGATTGCTGAGCTAGAGAAAACCGAAAAGCCTGACATCATCATTGCGACCACACACATGGGTCACTATGAAGATGGTAATCGTGGCGTGAACGCGCCGGGTGACGTGGCGCTTGCGCGTTATCTTGACGGTGGTTCGCTGGATATGATTGTGGGTGGTCACTCACAAGAGCCAGTGTGCATGGAAGGTCCAAACGTATACAGCAAGTCGTTCAAACCGGGTGATGAGTGTAAGCCAGACAACCAAAATGGCACTTGGATTGTTCAAGCGCACGAATGGGGTAAGTACGTTGGTAAGGCAGACTTTGAATTCCGCAACGGCGAATTGAACTTAGTGTCTTACGACCTGATCCCCGTAAACCTGAAGAAAAAAATAAAGGTTAACGGCGAGAAGAAGCGAGTCTTTATCGAGAGCGAGATTCCTAAAGACAAAGAGATTTATGACTTCCTTAAACCTTACCAAGACAAAGGCCAAGATCAGCTAAACATCAAGATCGCGGAAACCAACGGAAAACTGGAAGGTGATCGCAACGTGGTGCGTTTCCAGCAAACTAATCTGGGCCGTATGATTGCCGCTGCACACCAAGAACGTGCGAAAGCAGATTTTGCCGTGATGAACTCAGGCGGCGTGCGTGATTCTATCGAAGGCGGTGACGTGACTTACAAAGACGTCCTGACCGTTCAGCCGTTTGGAAATATGCTGACTTACACCGACATGAGCGGTGCTGAAGTATTGGACTATCTGAATGTGGTTGCGACAAAATCCGTTGATTCTGGTGCCTATGCGCAATTTTATGGTATTGCGATGAGTGTTTCTCCAGAAGGCGTGAGTGACGTTGTGATTGGTGGTGAGCCACTGGATCTAAACAAAACGTACCGTTTCACCGTGCCAAGCTATAACGCAGCAGGCGGTGATGGCTATCCAAAAATTGCCGATCATCCTGGCAACGTCAACACGGGTTTTGTAGATGCGGAAGTGCTTAAAGACTTCTTAGAGAAAAACTCGCCAATTGATGTGAACAAGTATGAGCCAACTGGCGATATCGTTTACAAGTAAAGACTTGTGAATTGAAGTGCAAGTAAACGCTTGCACTATCACGCTCTGGCTAAAAAGGCACTGGTGACAGTGCCTTTTTTTATGTCATTATCGCAACAGTATTAGTAAGGTCATTGGCTGTAACATGTTAACTGGCCTTCGCCACGCTCGAGAGAAATTATTATGACACCGGCCATTACCCTCGCAGAGAAGTCAGGCATCGCATTCCACGTGCATAGCTATGAGCATGACCCTAACAACACTCATTTCGGCCTAGAAGCGGCATCTGTGCTTGGGCAAGATCCTACGCGTGTGTTCAAGACCCTGCTGTTTGCCATGAATGGCGACCCTAAAAAGCTCGGCGTGGCAATTGTTCCCGTTGTGGGGCAATTGGATTTAAAAGCGACTGCCAAGGCGGCGGGTGCCAAAACGGCGGAAATGGCGAACCCCGACATCGCAGAAAAAACAACGGGCTATGTCGTGGGAGGGATCAGTCCACTGGGTCAGAAAAAGCGTTTGCCGACACTGCTTGATGCCAGCGCTGCACACTTTAAGACGATTTATGTCAGTGCGGGTCGTCGTGGACTAGAGATCGAGCTATCACCAGCGGATTTAGTGGTGTTAACCCAAGGGAAGATGGCTTCAATTGGAAAGGAGAGCAAATGATGCACAAAGGGTTACCCGCATTCATGCTAGTGTGCTTACCTTTTTCTGCCGCGGCGGAGAAACCAGAATCAGCACTTTTGACGTGTTACAAAGCGTTTGAAACCCATGTTGAAGTGACTGCCTGTCTCGATAACCACTGGCAGATGGCGCAGGCTAAACTGGAAAAAACGGTGGCGGCACTCAACGCTCACTTTATTAAGCTGGATCAAATGTCATCGTCTTCTAACGCTGTTGCAGCAGAAGGTAAAGCGGTCGCTGGTTTCAATGTGTGGCGTGAAGAGCAATGTAAAATGGTCGAGGCCAGTTATGCATCTGGTTCAGGCAGTGGGCAAGGCTACCTTAGCTGTATGCTTGAACTCACCAATGAGCAAATTGTTCGCTTAAATAGCCTAATGGGCATGAAGAGGAGTGTGAAGTGAGCCTGTCTGTATGGCTAAGTTTGGTATTGGTATGTCTGTTAGGCGCAATGTCACCGGGACCTAGCTTAGTTGTTATGGTTCGTCACAGTCTTGCGGGTGGTCGATTACACGGCATTGTCGCAGCATGGGCGCATGCATTGGGTGTTGGCTTTTATGCGCTATTAACCTTGCTTGGGTTGGCTGTGATTTTAAAAGAATCGCCGATGGTATTTACGTTTATTACCTATGCAGGTGCTGCTTACCTTGCTTGGCTAGGGATTAAGTCGCTGCGTGCAAAAGGTGGCGTTGCGGCGAAACTTGAAAAAGGCGAGAAAACGACGTTATTGGAAGCGGCACGAGATGGCGCAATGATTTCGGTGCTTAATCCAAAACTGGCGTTGTTCTTTTTAGCGTTGTTCAGCCAGTTTGTCGCCATTGGTACGGATACCTTTAGCCGATCTGTCATTGTGATCACGCCGTTCTTGATTGATGGGCTTTGGTATACGCTCGTCGCACTGGCTCTGTCATCCAGCCGTATGTTAGAAACGCTAAAACAAAATGCGGTATTGATTGATAAGCTATGCGGGTTAGTGCTGCTCGGGTTAGCTGCTCGTGTGATTGTGACCCTATAGGCTAGCAATCGTGTCAGTCGATTTGGCTGCGTATCAAGCAACAAAAAAGGAGCGATGTATTCGCTCCTTTTTACGTTATTCGTGTCATTTGTTATCAGTGATGACGGACGCTAACTGCGGCGGTTCAAGTGGCGATCGCGCGTTTCTAGCTTTTTTTCTTGGCTCTTTTTAATCAAAACGTACACTGCACCTGCACCGCCCTGATGGCGTAGTGCTGAGTGGAAACATTGCACATCACTGATCTGTTCAAGCCACTGACAGACATAACTCTTCATTTGAGCCTGTGGTGTTGAACGTTCACCTTTTCCATGTACAACGATGACAGTGCGAATGTCCATACGTTGGCATTGTTTCAGAAATTTGAGGATCTCTTCACGCGCGTCTTTCAAAGTGAACTTGTGAAGATCCAGTCGCGCTTGGATATCATACTTGCCTAAACGCAGTTTTTTGAACACACCATCTTGTACACCTGCGCGCTTGTAACCAACGGTATCTTCCGGCTTAAGCATCTTGGCATAATCAAGAGAAAGGTACTGAGGATCGCCGTCAGAGAGTCGCTGCGCAGCAAGTTGACGAGCAAGCTGTGCGTCAGAGGGTTTGTGCGGATGGCTGGTTCTTTCCACCGTATCGTGATCAATCGGCGCTACATCAGCCATCATTTCCCGAAAAATATCGGACTCATTATTACCGTTCATAGTCGTTACGGATTGGTGAAGCATCGCTGGAGTATAATTGTAATTTGCGCGCAGGTCTTGTAGATCGTGCCGCGGAAAATGCAGAAATGGGAAAAATTGCGGCAAACTTCTTTTCTTGTAATGAGAAAAAAAAGGCCAGAGCGCCTTGTATACTCTGGCGTAAGCAACCAAATTTTTCAGTTAGCAGCTTCAATGAAATTAGTGCGTTTCAGGCTCTTGAAGCGCTTTGTAAACAAAGAAACCACCCATAAACGTGATCATGCCAATAGCAACAAAAATGACGATCATTGAGGAGAGGCCAATTGCGTTTCCGAAAAGTAGGTCTAACCAGAAGTCCATTTTTGTGATTCCTATGTCTGTGAAAGTTAAGACTAGGTTGCCAATGGGTGAACGATTCATCGATGATCCAGATCAAGTGAACAGCGTGTTAGTGTCACGTGACAATTCAACTGTGTTCAAGGTCGCAATTTGCCTCGGATTGGTGATCCTTTGAGCGAACGGTCCGTAACGAGTAAAAATCATGATAAAATACTTGAGTCTCGTACAAGGATGAGTATTATAGCGACCTCTGAGACGCACTGCGTAAACAGAGATTGTCGGTGAATAGCGCAGTTTTGTGGCGTATCCGGCTCTTGGGAATAGCGGACCAGAGGGTGACCCTCTGAGAATATTTCGAAGAAACACAAAAAAGTTCGGTGAATAGCGCAGCTTGGTAGCGCATCCGGATCTTGGGAAT
>NZ_AJYD02000013.1:378493-437235 GCF_000286835.2 Enterovibrio norvegicus FF-33
CCAGAGGGTGACCCTCTGAGAGCATCTCAAAAAATGCAAAATCTCGGTGAATAGCGCAGCTTGGTAGCGCATCTGGTTTGGGACCAGAGGGTCGGGGGTTCGAATCCCTCTTCACCGACCACTTACTTTATAATCTTGGAATATCCGAGATGAAACGTCGGTGAGCCAGAGGCTCATGGGTCGGGTACGGAAGGCCGCCCCGTTCGAATCCCTCTTCACCGACCACTTTCAGGTAGACAGCCGCCTCTGATGATTCAGAAAGAGTTGTATCGGTTCGGTGAATAGCGCAGCTTGGTAGCGCATCCGGATCTTGGGAATAGCGGAGCAGAGGGTGACCCTCTGAAAGCCTCTCAAAAAAACGCAAAATCTCGGTGAATAGCGCAGCTTGGTAGCGCATCTGGTTTGGGACCAGAGGGTCGGGGGTTCGAATCCCTCTTCACCGACCACTATTTAAAGTGGTGAGATATCAATGAACGAGTTTCAAGATCGTCTTATCATTAGTTAGCTTAACGGCTGACAAAGAACAAAGTTCGGTGAATAGCGCAGCTTAGTAGTGCATCCGGATCTTGGGAATAGCGGAGCAGAGGGTGACCCTCTGAAAGCCTCTCAAAAAAACGCAAAATCTCGGTGAATAGCGCAGCTTGGTAGCGCATCTGGTTTGGGACCAGAGGGTCGGGGGTTCGAATCCCTCTTCACCGACCAACCATTCGAAAGCCTCGCAGAAATGCGAGGCTTTTTTGCATCTGACGTAGAGTGAAACGCTGCACGTGAATAGCGTAGTTTGGTAGCGCATCTCTGCTTCTGAATAAAAGCGGACCAGAGGGTCGGGCGTGGAAGGCCGCCCCGCTTGATGGCAGGTCCTCGGAATGCCGAACCAATCGAATCCCTCTTCACCGACCAACCATTCGAAAGCCTCGCAGAAATGCGAGGCTTTTTCGTTTTTTGGCTGCTGAGTGTGTAACAAAATCAGAATTGTCGCTGCGTTGGAGGGGGTGTTTACGTTAAACTGAATGCACTTTCAGCGCGTATCGCGCCCACGTTGTAAGGACATCTCATGCGCAAGTCATTCATCATCTGGTTCATTCTGCTTTTCGTGGTTTCTATGCTTGTCACAAATGTGGTGGTTAGCGGCTAAGTTTTACGACACACCTTCTCGCGACAGGAGCGCCGAAATGTCGCAATCGGCTTTTCGGCTTTCAGTTAACGATTCGATGGTAAACCCTTTGCTTTCGAGCAAAGCAAGTAAGCCCTCTTCGCCATAAAAATGAAGTGCACCGACAACAACCGTGTAAGTGCCATCAGTAAAGCGACCCGTATTACTTAATTGCTGTACCCAATTTTCATTTCTGTCTGTGAATATGACGTGTTCCAGCACACCCGCCTCTTGCATCATGTCATCAACGATTGCCGTCATGGTTTGGCTGTCGCCGCTTTCCCAAGCGCTGAACATGCAAGGTAGTAGCGCTTTCGAGTCTTCCCAGTAGTTCAGGGTATCTGCGAGTAGCGGTAGGCCGTCTTTTCCCATTGAAGCAATCATATCCAGTTGTTCTTGAACCGTTTCAAACGCAATAACGGGAATGCCACGTTGTTGCGCGAGAGAGAGAAAGTGCAGATCGACCCCAAGGGTTGCGTCGAGCTCAAACTGCTCACTTTGCGCCTGTTGGATGGCCATAGCTGCTTGCCATGGCGGCATGTTGTATAAGGCGATTTCGGGTACGCCAATCTCTTTGGCTATCTCCGTCAGACGGCGAAGTTCTTGTTTGTTCAAAAGAGATTTTGTCGTCGCTCCCTGCGGAATCTCAAACTGGGTATCTTTGTTTAGATCAGCTTCGACGACTAACCCTGTTGTGTGTGGGAAAGGGTCGAGAATACTGCTAGGAAGGGGATAGAAATCAGGTTTGCCCATATGGACAGACCCCATCAACACAAAAGTCAGTTGCCCTTTTTTTGCTTGCCAAACAGTGGGTTCAGCGGCTGTGTAAGTGCAATAAAACAGTGAGATAAGAATTGTGATAATTTTTAACATTGAGCCTCCATGCTATTGAAATCAAAGTATGGAGACCCATTGCTAATAAGTCACTATGCGTTGTTAATTGTGGCTGTTAAAGACCATCGTCATGCCATTTTTTGAAAAGCCAATCACGTTATAGGCATCTTTTTGATCACCGTATTCCATGCCCGGTGAGCCCATCGGCATGCCGGGAACCGCAAGGCCGGCTAGCTTAGGTTTTTCAGCAAGGAAGCTCTTAACGTCACTAGCAGGAATATGACCTTCAAATACGTAGCCATCAATCACAGTAGTATGGCAAGAAGCGAGCTGCGGTTTGATGCCAAACTTTTGTTTGATGGGGTTCATGTTCACATGGTCTTCGGCGGTCATCTCAAAGCCATTGTCTTCCATGTGCTTTACCCACTCTTTACAGCAACCGCAATAAGGGGATTTATACGTGATGCCTGCTGCCGCAAAAGTGCTTGCTGAAAGAAGAGCTAGGGAAAAGGCGGCAAGTTTAGGTAGAGTTTTCATGATTATCTCCTCAGTGTTTTTAAGATCTTTATCACCACGCGCACCTGTAAGGGCGCGTGGCTAAATGTTTAGTTTTATTGTTTATCTTTCTTGCCAGACAGCCAGAACCACCAAATGATTAAAGCAATCAGGCCAATGCCTATCAGATTAACCAACATGATTGCCTCCTTTGCGAGGTTTAAACCAGCGCAGTCGATTTGCGTTACTCACCACGGTGATAGAAGACAACGCCATGGCTGCGCCTGCTACCACGGGGCTAAGCAATGCACCGGTGAGGGGATATAGCACACCCGCTGCAATGGGAATACCCAGAGAATTGTAAACAAATGCGCCAAACAGGTTCTCTTTCATATTGCGTAGCGTTGCTTTGGACAATTCTAACCCGTCTGTCGCCGCATCAATGGAGTGACGCATCAGGGTCATTTGCGCACTTTCAATGGCTACGTCGCTACCGCTGCCAATGGCAATCCCCACTTCAGCTTTCGCAAGCGCAGGGGCGTCGTTAATCCCATCTCCTATCATGGCAACTTTACGGCCTTGGGCCTGGAGCGTGATAATGGCGTCTGCTTTGCCATCAGGCAGCACGCCTGCAATCACGTCATCAATGCCTGCAAGTGCAGCGATCGCGTTGGCGGTGTCAGGGTGATCGCCCGTCAACATGACGACCTTGTAGCCCAAACTCTTCATGCGTGCGACGGCAGTCGTTGAATCATGTCGCAGTGGATCGCTGATGCCAATTAGACCGATCAACGTCGTACCTTGGGCGAGATAAACCGCCGTTTCACCGCGTTTTGCTTGTTTCGCTGCAGCGTCGCTGGCGCTGCTCACGTCCACGCTTTTTTCTTCCATGAGACGCGCATTACCTAACAGGTAAGTGTCACCGTCGATGACAGCTTGAAGCCCTTTGCCTGGAATACCTTCAAATTGGTCGATATTCGACAATGTCAGTGATTTGCTCTTAGCCGCATCGATTACTGCTTTTGCTAGCGGGTGCTCTGAGCCTTGCTCTAAGCTTGCGGCGAGTTGCAGAACAACATTATCGTCGAGTTCAAAATTCACCAATGACGTGACTTGAGGTTTGCCTTCTGTCAGCGTGCCGGTTTTATCCAAAACAACTGTATCGACGCCAGCCGCATGTTGAAGCGCTTCTGCATCACGGATTAATACGCCGAGCTCAGCAGCACGCCCAACGCCTGTGGTGACGGACATGGGTGTTGCTAACCCAAGTGCGCAAGGGCAGGCGATAATCAGCACCGTGGTCGCTGTGACCAGCATGAAGCTGAGTTTTGGGTCAGGGCCGAAGTTGTACCAACCCAGCGCAGTGAGAATCGCAATGATCATCACGGTTGGGACGAAAATCGACGATACCGTGTCAGCCATTCTTGCTAGGGCAGGCTTACTGCTTTGCGCCTGACGAACAAGATTGATGATGCGTGACAACATGGTGTCGCTGCCAATGCCAGTGGCTTTGAACAACATGCTGCCGTTTTGGTTGACGGTACCCGCATGCAAAGTATCACCGAGCGTTTTTCTTACTGCCAATGGCTCGCCTGTGAGCATGGATTCATCGACAAAGCTTTCACCGCTTTCTACGACGCCATCGACAGGAATTTTTGAACCCGGCTTGATGCGAAGCACCATGCCAGCGGTGACGGCAGCCAATGGCACTTCACGCTCTTGACCGTTTTCCACAACCAACGCGTTTTGCGGTTGCAAATCGAGTAGTCGATCCAATGCCTTAGACGTTGATGCGCGGGCTTTGGCTTCAATGGCATGACCGAGTGTGACTAAACCCAAGATCATGGCTGTGGCTTCGAAATAGACGTGACGAGCTTGATCGGGGAACAGCGCTGGCGCGACAACGACCGCAGCTGAATACAGCCAGGCGGAGCCAGTGCCCAAAGCAACCAAGGTATCCATGGTTGCTCTATGATGACGCGCTGATTTAAAAGCATCCACAAAGAAGTGCTTCCCTGCCGTGCACAGTAGGGCGAACGTTAGCGCAGCAATGATGCCCCATGCAATTTGGCTGGTGGTGCTGTCAATGGTCATTGAGCCACCGAACAGACCCCACGCCATGAGCGGTGCGCCTAATCCTAACGCCAACCATGTATTGCGTTTGTGTTCAGCAAACTGCTGTGCATACAAGGTGGCTTGGCGCTCGCGACGTGTTGTTTCATCTTCACTAAGTTCAGCACCATATCCCGCCTCTTCAACTGCGTGAATCAATGCTGCTGCTGCGGCGTGACCAGATACCAGTGCGGTACGCTCGGCCAAATTGACGTTCACGCTATCAACGCCAGTAACACTTTTTAGCGCGCTTTCCACCGAAGAGACGCAGCTTGCGCAGCTCATGCCTGACAAAATGAATTGTTTTGTCACGCTGTCAGTTGTTTGGATCGTGGTCACGGTATCTTTTACTGACTCAGCATCGATAGGCAGTGATGGTGATCGATCCACTGATTCAGTTTGTGCCTCAGCGTTAGCCTCAATGCCTGCGATCACTTTGTCTTGCAGACCAGGTACCTGATAGCCCGTTTTTTCGACAATAGCGACCATGCCCGCTCTGTCGATCGTGCCTGTCACTGTCGCCTCTGTTTTGCTCACAACGGCATAAAAAATGGTGTCGCTTTGCTCGAAGGCGCTGGTGAGTTTTGCAATGCAGCGTCCACAGCTCAACCCTGCCAATGGCAGGGTTAGGGTTTCACCTGCTTGATAGCCGAATGACTCGACGGCTTCGATGACCTTTTGAATAGGTGCATCGGCATTGATGGTAAGGGAGGTTTTATCTGCGGTGACAGAATGAACGCCTTCAATAGATTCAACCGCCGCCATGACTTTTCGGGCGCAGTTCATGCAGCTTAGCCCTGATAGGGGCAGAGTGATCAGCGCTTGTGCCTTTTGTGGCGTGGTTGCGTTTGTCATTTCAATGTCAGCCATAGCGGTAACCTTGTTGTGCATTTGCATGACTTGCAGTCAGGCAGGCTAATTGTTCATAATACAGAGCATAAACCTTCCATCAACTGTAAGGTCAAGCGTGAATTTGAGATCGGGAGTCATTGATGAAAATAAATGAGGTTTCTCGTTTAACGGGGCTGACAGCGAAGACTATTCGTTTCTATGAGCAAAAAGGGGTCATCAGTGAACCTGAGCGAAGTGAGAATGGATATCGCGCCTATAACGAATGTCATATCAATGAATTGCAAATGATCAAGCGTTCGAGATTGGTCGGGTTTAGTTTGGATGAATGCCAAATTCTACTGGATATGTCACGTAATCCGAACCGTCGCAGCGCTGATGTAAAACAAAAAGCGTTAGAAAAAATCGCTGAGATTGACGACAAAATCAAAGAACTTCAGGCGATGAAAACGTCGCTAAAATCCTTAGCTAGTGCATGTCCTGGAGATGAAAGTGCTTGCTGTCCCATCATAGAAGCTCTGTCTTCGAACAGTGAAAACGCATCGATGAGAACTGAAGACTGAAAACCAATTAGTGTGCTGGCTAGCCACTTTCTCGGGCATCTGCTATCAGTCTTGTTGGAACGATAATTGCTCGACTGATATATAACACTTGTCGTGATTTGATACACAAAGACTTATGTATGCCCTTAACTGGGGAAGGTGCGTTGAAACCAAATTTTGGGTAACGGGTGGTTGATTTCATAACACTCTCCAGTTTTTGAATAGAAAAGTGTCGACCTTATTTAGGACGGGTAACAGAAAGAAAAAAGACCGCTATCAAAGCGGCCTTTTTGCATGTTGGAGCTAGTTTACACTCAGGCTTGTCGGAGCTTAAATTGATCCACAATTCCCTTCAGAGTACTTGCTAATTGCGAGAGCTCATCAGTGGACTTAACCGTGGTTTCTACACCATCCGCACTTTTCTTCGATATGATGCTGACTTCCTGAACATTATTATTTATTTCATTGGTTGCTGCGCTTTGCTCTTCACAGGCAGTGGCATTTAATGTGCTGAACTGTTGGATTTCACTGATGGCTTGAGTGATCGTATCGAACGCATCTCCCGACTTGCTAGCATCAGCCACACTAGATTGAACAATAGTGCTGCTCTTTTCCATACTCGTGACTACTTCACGTGTTCCTTGTTGCAGCCTTTCAATCAGTGACTGTATTTCTGATGTGGAATTTTGCGTTCTCTGTGCCAATCCTCTTACTTCATCCGCCACAACGGCAAACCCTCGGCCTTGTTCACCTGCACGGGCAGCTTCAATGGCCGCATTGAGGGCGAGTAGATTGGTTTGATCGGCAATACCTAATATCACATCTAGAATGCCGCCGATATTGTCTGTCTCCTGCGCGAGCTCATTAAGGCGATTGGCTGTTGTTTTCACTTCCCCTTCAAGTTGCTGGATACTACTGATGGTTCCTTGTACCACCTTCATGCCTGACTGAGCATGACCGTGAGCTTCATCGGCAAGACGTGCCACTGACTCGGCGTTAGCAGATACTTCCCCAACAACACTGGCCATTTCCTGCATACCAACAGCAACTTGGTCTGTCATTTTTAACTGGTTTTGCGCCCCTTGACTGGTGGCGTGGGTGGTTTTCCCCAGCTCGTTTGACGCGTTTGTTAATCGGTCGCTGGCTTTAGCCATGTTACTGATAATGTTACTGAGGCTTTCTGATGTTGCAATCAGCGCATTTTGCAGCTCACCAACTTCGTTCTTGTGACCTTTATCCAGATTGAAGGTCAGGTCGCCTTTTGCGAGCTTTCCTGCTGCGACCACCACTTTGTTGATGGGCTTAGTGATGGAGTTCGAAACGAAAATACCAAAAGAAATCGCCACGATAATGGTAAGCAGCCCACCGAAAATGATCACGTTTGATGCGACGGTTGATGCTTGGTGGGCAGCAATATAGCGTTGATCTTTTAAGCTCTCTTCCACGGCAACAATAGCTGAGACTTTTTCTCTCAGGCTATCCATAAAAGCTTTACCTTCTTTTTTAGATAGCTTGTTGAACAAGTCTGACGTTGTTGCATATTGATTGGCCTCACGAACCGTTGCGATGGCTTTTTCGGCATAGCCGTCAATCCAGCCATTTGCATCTGCCGCGAGTTTTGTGCCCTGAAGCGTTTTTAGAATGTTGTTTACCGTTTCTTTGCCTCCCAGGTACGGCTCCAAATATTCCTCCTGGCGGTTGAGCATAAAGCCACGTAAGCCAGTTTCCATGTTCACCATAGCTTCAAGAAGGCGAGTGCCAGCGAGACCAAAATTTCCTGTGGCAATTTCTGCGCGAAGGCCATCAAATTTTTCCTTACCAATACCGGAAGCAATAAGTTCTTTGAGTTGAGTATTGGCTTTTTCACCTTCACGAATATCTTTTCGCAAAGTGATAACACCCTCTGCATAGGCATCCCATGCAGCGGCATCTTTGGCCACATCGTCGAATCGTACTTGCTGAGCGGGATTATCACTGGTAAGTTTTTTGACTGTTTTCAGCCTTTCATCAAACGCGGTGATCCCAGCGTAATAAGGCTCTAAATAGTCATCACCGCCACCGATAGCAAATCCTCTTAAACCCGTTTCTTTGTCTACCATCGCGTTGACAAGGCCATTGGAGTTATCGATGACTTTGTAAGTGTGGCTCACCATGTCAGCGGTTTTATCCATGGTGTTGATCCCACTCCACGCAATACCACAAAGCACCACGAGTAACGAAGCTGTGATCAAATTACCGATCAGTAGTTTTGATTTGATGGTTAACTTATTCATTAACATGGCTTTTTCTCCACTGGCGTACTTTGTCGAGCAGGATTGATACTCATTAGCTGCAAGTTCAAGGTTTAGTGTGGTTCAAAAGTGAGACTTTTGCTGTGTGTTTTTGTGGGCAGTGATGATTTTAAGGAGGGATAACCCCTATAGGTAAGG
The DNA here is from genome assembly GCF_000286835.2 of Enterovibrio norvegicus FF-33. GTDB lineage: Bacteria > Pseudomonadota > Gammaproteobacteria > Enterobacterales > Vibrionaceae > Enterovibrio > Enterovibrio norvegicus_A. The sequence goes on from NZ_AJYD02000013.1 coordinate 386,908, forward strand.
GGTTATATAATAATGAGGCAATGATGATCTATTTAAGTGGTGTGTCAATTAGTAGAGCAGTGAGTAGAGCTGGCGACGATAACGGCTTGCTATCTCATTGCCTTGCCCCAGTGCAGCGAGAAGATCCATCATGGTCTTTTTCGCGTCGCCGTTGGCACAGTTCAGATCTTTACGTAGTAGACCAATCAAGATCTCCAGCGCTTCTTCTTGTCGGCTAACTTGGCTGTACTGAACAGCGAGTTCATAGGCGACTTCAGCATTGCTTGGGTCTGCTTCATATGCTTTCTCAAGCTCGCGAATTTCCGGTGTGTCAGCAGCTTGCTTGTGCAGTTCAACTTTGGCAACGAGCGCCTTGTATTGCGCATCCTGATCTTGCATTAATACGGTCGCAAGAATCGCTTCTGCCGCATCATATTGCTGTGTTTCGACATAACATTCCGCCAACGCCAATTTATAGGCTCCCGCCTCACTCAGCGTGGCTTCTAGTGCCTTCAATTGCAGCAGTGCTTCTGCGTGGTTACCTTCGGCAATGTGTGCCAGTGCTTGCTTGAATGCCATTTCATCTTGGCTAGGCAGATGACGTGTCAGCATTTCACGAATAGTGTCTTCGGTTTGTGGGCCCGCAATACCATCGACAGGTTGCCCATTGCTGAACAGGGCAATGGTTGGTAAAGCACGCACGCCAAACTGTTGCGCCAACATTTGTTGCTGCTCACAATCGAGCAATGCCAGTGTGAAAGCCCCTGCGTATTCATGTGCCAGTTTTTCGATTGCAGGAATGATTTCCGTACTTTCAGGACTCATCTGAGCCCAAAAGTGGATCAGGACGGGTGTTGTTACTGAGTTTTCCAGCACTTGCTGAAAGTTTTGCTCGGTAAGTTCAACAATGTAATTAGGTTGCATGTTATCGCCTGATTAAAGGAGTAATGCTGTAAAGGTGGGGGGAGAGCACCGAAAATTCAAGGCATTAGCGCATGAAATTAGTGCTTGATGGCAAAGATGAGAGTTTTCATGGCTATCACTGGCGAGAAATGAAAAAGGCCACTGATAATCAGTGGCCTTCCTCTTGGCGTTTGTCGATATGAAACGCTGACTTAGAACACAAGCAAAATAGCCAGCGTTACACTCAAACAGAGCCAGTTCAATTGGCTTAAGGACATAGTCCGGCTCCTTGAGGGGAATTATTGTTTTTGTTTTCGTCCCCGTTTACGGCCTGATCCGACTCACATCACATTGAAGTTGAAGGGTGGGGCAGGTGTTTCACGGTACAGGGTTAAGCCTACCGATCATTTATGACAAAAATATGAACTTGATAAGATTGTTTTTCAGCAGTTTTTGGGAACCAATCGACAGTTACCGCCTTTAGCCTCCTTTCGCCAACAGACGGTCAAGCACGCTTGCGGGGAGCAGTCTTTTACATATCGCCATATAGTGGGTCGGTTTTGTCACACGGTAACGGATTTTTGCGTTTGGCGCGGTTAGTGCGTGTAACAAAGGTGCAATGATCGCTTCTGATGGCAAAGTATATTTGTTGGTGGAATGCTCACTTTCGAGGCGTGATTGTTGGGCGAGATAATCTTTTTTAAAGCGGCTGGTATTGAGATTGATAGCCTGAAGAAAGGCATCAAGCGCGTTGGCGCGAAAGCGACTATCGATCGGACCCGGTTCAATCAAACTGATTTGAATGGGGGTGCCTTTTAGTTCCAGTCTCAGTGTGTCAGTCCAGCCTTCCACCGCAAATTTGCTGGCGTTGTATGCGCCGCGAAACTTCAGCGCAATAAAACCCAGCACAGAGCTGTTTTGCACGATACGGCCTTTGCCATTTGCCATCATCATCGGGATAACGGCTTGAGTAAGCGTGTGCCACCCAAAGAAATTGGTTTCAAATTGTTTCCGAAGTGCATCGGTGGGGAGGTCTTCTAATGCACCGGGTTGGCCGTAAGCGCCATTGTTAAATAAACCATATAGCTTTCCGCCCGTGTGTGTTCTGACTTCTTCAACCGCAGCAAGAATGCTGTCTGTGTCCGCTAAATCGAGCTGAATGCAATTCAGTCCTTCGGCATTTAGTCTTGCCACATCTTCTTTTTTTCGACATGACGCAATGACATCAAAGCCCTTCTTTGCCAATGCGTGGGCGCAAGCGTAACCAATTCCCGTTGAACATCCAGTTATCAAAACGGTACTTGTCATTGTTTTTACTATCCTTGTTTGTTCAGATGAGGGAGAAGTTGTTCGGTCATAAATTCGGCAATCCAAGGTTGAGCAATTTCGTTGGGGTGGAGGCCGTCAGACATCATCCATCCTTCGGTCAATACCACCTTCTCCATAAAAAACGGAATAAGTGGGATTTGCATTTCTTTACTCAATGTCAGATAGATATCAGCAAAGGCCTTGCTGTATCGTTGACCATAGTTTGGTGGGATCTGGATCTGCATGATAGCGACATTTGCGCCACTTTCCTGACTGAGGGTGATCAATTTGGCGAGGTTGTTGCGTACTTGCTTGGGTGGAAAGCCTCGCAGCCCGTCATTTGCGCCTAACTCTATGAATACCCAATCGGGAGAATGCTGTTCAAGTAAGGCGGGTAAACGGTGGAGGCCATTGCCACTGGTATCACCCGAAATACTGGCATTAATGACGCGTTCGATAGGGCTAGCGGAAACAACGTTAGGCTCTAAGAGGCTTGGCCAACTTTTTTCAATGGGCATCTGGTATCCAGCACTTAGGCTGTCACCCAATACAAGCAGCGTCTGCGCCGCAGCGCTTTGACTCAGAATTAAAAGACAAAAAGAAAGGATGCGAATCATGACAACTCCAGTGATCAGGGCGAAAAATGTTTCAAAAAAAGTAACAACGAATACGCAGTCTCTGACCATATTGCAGGATGTTTCGCTTCAGGTCGAGCAAGGGGAAAGTATTGCTTTGGTGGGCGTTTCTGGTGCAGGCAAGTCAACACTAATGACACTGCTTGCCGGATTGGATACACCAAGTACCGGAGAAATCGAATTATTGGGCAAGCCTCTTAGCCAGCTTGATGACGATCAGCGTGCTGCACTGCGGGCTGAATCTATCGGGTTTGTTTTCCAAAGCTTCCTGCTTGTGCCTTCTTTGACTGCCCTGGAAAACGTACTGCTTCCTTGCACGATTCGCGGTGAGGATGAAGACGAAGAACGCGCCATGGAATTGCTTGCCTCAGTTGGGCTCAATGGCCGTGAAACCCATTTGCCTTCGCAGCTTTCTGGCGGTGAGCAACAGCGCGTAGCCATTGCACGAGCGTTTATGACCAAGCCTCGTGTGCTGTTTGCGGACGAACCGACAGGCAACCTTGACCAGCACACCGCAGCAACCGTGATTGACCTGCTTTTCTCTCTCAATCGCGACCACGGAACAACACTGATCTTGGTGACTCACGATCCTGCTTTGGCTGATCGTTGCCACCGAACCTTGCATCTTAATGCGGGTGAAATGGTGGGGGCGGCATGAGGAAGAATTTGGTTTGGCGCTGGGCGTGGCGTGAATTGTTTCATGGTCAGCTTTGGCCTGTTGTTGCGGCGCTTGCACTTATTATTGCTTGTGTCTTTGCGCTGTCGGCATTGGCGGGGCGTATTGAGTCTGTTTTAACCCAGCAAGGCCGCTCGATGCTGGCGGCGGATTTGGTGCTTCGCAGTAACCAGCCTTTGGCACCAGAGGTACTGACTGCACTTGACGCTTCCGGCGCGGAAGGCTCAGATCAAACGCGCTTTGGCACCATGGCATTCAGTGACAACAACATGCAACTCATCACCGTGAAGGCGGTTGAGAGCAACTATCCGCTACGTGGGGCGTTGGAGCTACAAAGTGACGCCGAGATGCATGACAAGGTTCAGCCGGGCGAGTTGTGGCTGGAAGAGCGCCTTTTCTCACTGCTGGACGTGAAACGCGGGGATCAGGTTGATGTGGGAGATTTAACCCTCACGGTGTCCGGGATGATCGTTTCAGAGCCTGAGTTATCTTTCAATCCGTTTAGCCAAATGCCAGCGGCATTGATGCACCAAAGCGATGTTGAAGCCGCCGGTGTTGTGCGCCCTGGCAGTCGAGTCAGCTACCGTTATTTCTTTCGTGGCAGCGACAATGAATTAGCCGCTGTAAAATCTGGATACACCCTCACTGACGGTCAGCGTTGGATTGACGAAAACGACGGGGATCGCACCGGTGACATGCTTGAGCGCAGTCGCGGGTATTTGTCGTTAACCGTCGTGTTGGTCATCATCATGGCAGCGGCGACCTTGTTGCTGACTTGCCAACATTACGCGGACAGTCGCACCCAAACATTAGCCATGGTCAAAAGCCTTGGGGCACAACGAAGTTGGGTTCGTCGCTGGCTAGCAAGGCAGTTGCTGATGTTGATGGTCATGGCGACCGTGCTGGGCTTGGGCATTGGCGCAGCGCTGGAATACTTACTGCGCCTGCCTTTGGCTGATGTGTTGCCCTCGCCACTGCCAAGTTATGGCATGTTGCCGTGGATCTTAGGCCCATTAGTGGCTTTGCTGGTGGCATTACCTGCGCTGGGTATTCCGCTGATCCGTTTAATTGAAGCCCCCGCAATGAGTGTGCTGCAAGAACAAAGCAAAGTGCGAGCAAGAAAGAATCCCTGGAGCTGGGCGCTTGCCTCTGTGCCAATCTTAGCGCTGATTGCTTGGTCCTACGACAATCGCTTGCTGTGGCTGGTGTTGGCGGCACTGGTGCTTATGCTTAGCCTGCTGGCAGGGCTTGGCGTTATGGTGCTTCGCTTTGCACAAAAACGCGTAAAACGACCTGCATTCAAACTGGCCTTGAGCCGGATTACCCGTAATCCTGCTTCGAGCGGTGCACAACTGGGTGCATTGGCAACCTCCTTCATGCTGCTGTCGATTATCTGGCTGCTAAGAACGGACCTGTTAGAAGATTGGCAGCAGACCTTGCCTGTTGATGCACCCAATGTGTTTGCCCTGAACATCGCTAAACAAGAGTTGGATGATTACCTGTCTCGTGTTGATGAAAACAACATTGAACGATCGGAAGCGTACCCGATTATTCGCGGCAGATTGATAGGTAAAAACGGCGACAACTATGCGGATCTTGAGCCTAATCGCGAGGAACGTGATGAAGCGTTACGTCGCGAGCTGAACTTCACATGGCGAGACACATTGCCGAGCCACAATGAGGTATTGCAAGGTACTTGGCCAAGTGAAGGCGGTGTATCTGTCGAAAGCGGCATTGCTGAACGTCTTGGTTTACGTTTGGGCGACGAGCTAACTTTTAGCGTCAGTAGTCAGGAGTTTACTGCCACCGTGAACTCAATTCGCGATGTGGAATGGCGAAACATGAAGCCAAATTTCTACTTCATATTTGACCCTGCGCTCGTGGAGACACTGCCAGCGAACTGGCTGATAAGTTTTCGTTTGGAGCAAGAGCAAAGCGATGTTCTCAATCAGTTAGGCCGTGATTACCCCACCATAACCTTGCTCGATTTGCGCACCATGAGTGGCAGAATCCAAGTGATTTTGAAGCAAATCAGTTTGTCGTTGTCGGTACTGGCTGGCTTGGCGGTGGTGAGTGGTTTATTGCTGTTGCTGACCTTGCTGCGCATTACCTTGTCAGAACGACAACGTGAAATCATGCTGTATCGTACCTTGGGCGCGAGTAAGAAGCGTATCAATACTACCTTGTGGGCGGAATACGGCATCATGGCCTTTGTTTCGGGTTGCATGGCGGTGGGGGGGGCAGAATTGGCGATGGCAGCGCTGTTGAAGTGGGGCGTCGAATTGCCTGTTCGCTTACACCCAGAAGTTTGGCTTAGCTTGCCCACGCTTGCGGTTGGATTGGTTTTCTTAACCGTCGCATGGATGATAAGAGGGTTGCTACAGCCGCTTAGACAATAATGTGTTGAAAATACGAAAACCAAAAAGGCACGTGAAAACGTGCCTTTCTTTTTCTCTCTTTTGTTTCTTTTGAAAATTCGCGGTCTTGCTGTATTTATGATTAGGCTGATTGGTGGCTCACGTAGCAGGTTGCTAACTCAACAGATCGTCCAATGCCGGCGGCAAATCAGGATACTCGAAACCAAACCCGAGATTTTCTAGCGCTCGTGGCACCGCGCGTTGCCCTTCTAAAAGCAGTTGACCTGCCTCGCCCAGCATCAATGATATCGCCACTTTTGGCGTGAAAAGCAGATGAGGTCGTTTCAGAGTTGCTGCCAGTGTTTTGCTGAAGGCTTTATTGGTGACGGGATGCGGGGCTGTGAGGTTAAAGGGCCCGCGTGCTTCTGCATGCTCAAGCAGAAAGATAATGCCCGATACCATGTCATTAATGTGGATCCACGGAAAATACTGGCTGCCATCACCAATGGGTCCGCCCAGTCCGAATTGATAGGGCAATAACATTTTCTTGAGAGCGCCGCCTTCTTTGCTCAGCACAATCCCCGTGCGCAGGAGGCAAACGCGGGTATGGTCTGAATCGGCTTTCATCGCGATTTTTTCCCAGTTTGCACAAACTGAGTGAGCAAAATCAGTCGCATCAACCTTCAGTGATTCATCGACAATCTTATCGCCTTGATCGCCATAATAGCCAACGGCAGAGCCACTGATAAAGGTATGAGGAGGCGTTTCAGCCGCAAGGATATGATTCACCAGTTTTTCAGTGATCCCCCAACGACTGGTGCAAATAATGCCTTTTTGTTGTTCCGTCCATCGTTTGTCAACAATAGGTTCGCCTGCCAGATTAATGACCGCGTCAATGCCATTGAAGTCTGATAGCGCATCCAACTCTTTAATCAGGTGAACTCTGCTGGGTAACTTTTTCTTGGCCATCTCTGGTGAGCGGGTAAGAACAGTTACCTGATGATGTTCCAGTTGAGCGATGAGCGCACGACCAATTAAGCCCGTTCCCCCAGTGACAAGAATGTGCATGGGAATAATCCTTTCGATGAGCGATAAGATTAGTATGCATTCAATCGGTTGAATGATCACTATCTCGCCAAATACAGAAATGACCACGATACCGATTTTAAAGAAAACCTTGTTACCTTTATCACCCTATAGACATTGTGGGATGGCAAATACCTGTACAGTGGCTCAGGGTTATAAAGACAGCATATACTCAAGCATCTTGAGGTTGTTTGAGTATATTGTCTTATCGTCTTTATTATTGGTTTGCCGTTCGTACTCGGGAAGTGCTAGTGACCTGAGTATATTCAAATGGAATGAGTGTGAAGGGATTTACTGCATTGCTCACCGCGATGTTAGGAAGTTTTAAAGATTTGCTGCCTATCATCTTGGTCATTGGTTTTTTTCAGGTCGTTGTCTTGCAGCAGCCGTTGCCAGACTGGATTTCAATTGTTATCGGCCTAGTTCTCGTCGTGATGGGGCTAACGTTCTTTGTTTTTGGTTTGGAGATGGGCTTGTTCCCCATCGGTGAATCCATGGCTCACGCGCTGGCGAAAAAAGGCAGTGTATTTTGGCTAATGGTGTTCGCGTTTCTGCTGGGTTTTGGTACCACGATAGCTGAACCTGCACTGACTGCCGTCGCAGCAGAGGCCGCAGAAGTGGCTGCTGAAGGGGGGATGATCCCTCTCACCGAAGAAGCGCAGTCTTCCTATGCTAATGGCCTTAGGCTCACGGTCGCCTTTTCGGTTGGCTTTGCCATTATGCTGGGTGTGTTGCGCATACTCAAAGGCTGGCCTATCCACCGTATTATCATTGGTGGCTACATGCTGGTGGTGGCGATGACCATGGTTGCACCGCGCTATATTATTGGCATCGCCTACGATTCAGGCGGTGTGACTACATCCACCATTACCGTGCCGCTTGTGACCGCATTAGGCGTTGGTTTAGCCACTGTGATTAAAGGGCGCAACCCGATGATTGATGGCTTTGGTTTGATTGCCTTTGCCTCCCTATCCCCGATGATATTCGTCATGGTTTACGGGATGGTGGCGGTATGACCCTATTCCTTTCCCTTATCCCAACCTTTTTCGACACCTTACTTTCGACGGTCAGAGACGTATTTCCTATCGTCTGTATCATTTTTGGCTTTCAGTTTGCGGTTTTACGCAAACCTGTGGTGAACCTAAAGAAAATCATTTTCGGTTTCGCCTACGTTATTTTAGGGCTGTCTTTGTTTTTGATGGGGCTAGAAATGGCCTTGTTCCCACTTGGCGAGTCGATGGCAATTCAGCTAACTGCACCGGAATTTCTATACGGTGAAGGCGCGGTCATGCCCGCTGTGGTGGATTGGCAGCATTACTATTGGGTGTACATTTTTGCTGCGGCCATAGGCTTTAGCACCACAGTGGCAGAACCTTCCTTGATCGCTGTGGCAATAAAGGCGGCGCAGGTGTCGGGGGGCGCGATCAGTGTAAACGGGTTGCGATTTTCAGTGGCGCTCGGGGTATCGTTCGGTATCTCGTTGGGCTGTTATCGTATTGTCGCCGGCGATCCTATCCATTACTACATCATTGCTGGCTACGTATTGGTGGTTATTCAAACCTTTTATGCGCCCAAATTTATTGTCCCGCTAGCATATGACTCAGGCGGGGTAACAACATCTACGGTAACGGTGCCGTTAGTGACTGCACTAGGCCTTGGCCTTGCCTCCACGGTTCCAGGGAGAAGCCCATTAATTGATGGTTTTGGTTTGATTGCCTTTGCCAGCTTATTCCCAATGATCACCGTCATGGGATATGCACAGTTAACCGAGTGGTCAGCAAAACGCGGATCGGCTCAAAAAGAAACGAGGGAACCATAATGCGATTCAAACTGATTGTCGCTTTCATTGAAGATTCAAAAACCGATGCGGTGCTTGATGCCGCAAGAAAGGCAGGAGCGACGGGTGCGACCGTCATTAACAATGCGCGAGGTGAAGGGCTCACCAAGCAGAAAACCTTTTTTGGTTTGACCCTTGATGTGCAGCGTGACGTACTGCTTTTTGTGGTGGAAGAGCACCTCGCTCGCAGTATTTTGGAGACCATTAATCAAGTCGGCGAGTTTGATGCGACGTCTGGAAAAGGGATTGCCGTACAGTTAGATATCGAAGATGCGGTCGGTGTGGCACATCAAGTGCAAGAATTGAGTAGCGTGATTGGGGATGAATTATGAAAGTAACGAAACGCGTTGGTGACGTCATGAAAGATGATTTTGCCGTAGTAGACGGATTAATTACCGTTGCTGAGGCAATTCGCATTGCACGAGATAAGCATATCAAAGCACTTGTGGTAGATAAGCGTGATGAAAATGACGAATACGGTTTGGTGCTGATGAATGACATCGCCAAAAAGGTACTGTCACAAAATCGCTCGCCTGAACGCGTTAATATTTATGAGATCATGACCAAGCCCGCATTGGGTGTGTCGGCAAACATGAACGTAAAGTATTGCGCTCGACTGTTTGAGCGTTTTGGTATTAGCCGAGCGCCAGTGATCGATAATGGCGAAGTCTTGGGTGTCGTGAGTTACAACAGTATCGTCATGTACGGGATGTTGTCGGACTAGGCTATGTGTTGAGATCACTGCGCGTTGGGTTGGAAAAGCCTTAGCGGTCGTTATGTCCCAAATCACGATCAGGATCGAACACATCGCGGACGCGTTGTTTCAGCACCTTGGCTTCGGGAAAGCCACCATCGCGTTTGCGCTCCCAAATGATCACCCCATTGCAGTGGACTTCAAAACGTCCGCCGGTATCAGGGTGAAGTGTAAGGCCGCCAATTTCCTCACTGAAGGTAGAAAGCAGTTCTTGCGCCATCCACGACGATCGCAACATCCAGTTGCATTGACGGCAGTAGTAAATATCGATATTCATTTTGTCCATGATGTTCCTTACCATGCGCTCCAAAGCAGTTTTAGTCCGATAGCGAACGTGAGCCACTCAAAGGCGACTTTTATCAGCTGATTGCTGTACTTGTCAGCCATGTAAGCGCCCAAGTAACCGCCGAGTAACGACCCAAGCAGTAGTGCGGGTATCCAAGGCCAGTAAATATCGGCGCCGGCGACAGCAAGTGTTATCGCCCCTAATCCATTCCAAAAGATACCGACGCTGACCAATGTAAGCGCAACGGCCTGTTTGTAATCTAAACCGAACCATCGTACCAAAAACAGCGTCACGAAAAGCCCTGTCCCCGCTGTTAAAGAGCCATTGAGTATGCCAATCACACTTAACCCGATGCAGCCTATCACCAAGCCCAAGGTGTCACGATGTTTTGGCTCTGCATTTTGCCCCAAGCTTTTTCGCATTCGGGAATAGAGACCGAGCGCAATGATCAGCGCTCCCAGCAGTGCTTCTGCCAAAGGACCGGGTACAAACAAGATAAGATTCGCACCTGTTATCACGCCCGCAGCACCCGCTAAAACCACATAAAGCGTGAGTGCGGGGTCGAGGTTACCGCTTCTCCAGTGTTTCAGTGCTGCACCCAAACCAAGGGCAACAGACGCCACTTTGTGGGTCGCAAGCGCGATAGAAAATGTCAGACCAAGGAATAACAACAGGGGAAGTTGAAGTAAGCCTGCGCCGCCGCCAGCGAGAGAGGCGAGGGTATTTGCGATCAGTGAGCCGACAAAGAGGCCAAAGGTTGCGAGAATATCCATATTCGCTCAGTTAACAAGAGATGGGTTGGCAGTCGTTATGCTGCGATTGAGTGTTGATACCACGGCGAGAGAATGGTTACCAGTAACACAGAAAAGAAAAAGCCTGTGACGAGCACAGGCTTTAGTTCGAAATGAAAGGTAAGTGATTACCAGCCTTTCACTGCACCACCGTCAAAGATGTCCATCGCAGCACTGAATACCGCATCTGACTGGTAAGCTTGAACGAACTGCTGAACGTTCTGCGCTTTCACATTGTCTGCACGAGCCACAATCAGGTTCACGTACGGAGATTCTTTGTCTTCAACGAATACACCGTCTTTTTCTTGTGAAAGACCAATAGTCGCTGCATACGTGCTGTTGATGATTGCTAGGGTCACGTCGTCCAGTGAGCGTGGAAGTTGCGCCGCTTCTAGCTCAACAATATCCAAGTTCTTTGGGTTGCCTACGATATCCAGTACCGTTGCTTGAAGGCCTACGCCCTCTTTCAACGTCAGCAAGCCTTGCTCTTCAAGAAGAATCAAAGAACGGCCTAGGTTTGTTGGGTCATTGGGTACCGCGATTTGTGCGCCGTCTTGGATTTGTTCAACAGACGTCACTGTGTTTGAGTAACCCGCAATTGGGTAAACCAAGGTGTTACCTGCAATAGTGAATTTGTAACCACGGTCGCTGATCTGCTGGTCCAAGTATGGCTTGTGCTGGAAAGCATTGGCATCAATGGCGCCTTCTTCCAGTGCTGCATTCGGCGAAACGTAATCCGTAAACGTCACCAGCTCCACGTCTAAGTCATATTTTTCTTTTGCCACTTTTGCTGCGATTTCGGCAACTTGCTCTTCTGCACCCGCCATCACACCGATTTTCACTTTGGTCAGATCGACCGCTTTTTCTTCACCGCAGCCGGTAAGTACTAGTGCTGACGCTAAACCTAGAGCGGTGGCGATTTTTTTAAGATTGAAAGTCATTTGCGCATCTCCTATGAGCTTAAATTTCCATTATTTTTGATTTTCTATATTTATCTGTGGTCGACCCGTTTTACGAAGTAATCACCGGCCGATTGAATCATTTGCACCAGTATGACGAGCATGACAATGGTGATCATCATGACGGTGCCATCAAAGCGTTGGTATCCGTAGCGAATGCCGACATCGCCCAGGCCACCGCCGCCAACGGCTCCCGCCATCGCGGAATAGCTCACCAGCGTGACCAAGGTGATCGTTACGCTGTTCACGATGCCAGGCAGGGCTTCTGGTAACAAAACCTTACGGATGATTTGCAGCGGTGTGGCACCCATTGCTTGCGCCGCTTCAACAAGACCTGAAGGCACTTCGATGAGCGCCCCTTCAACAAGGCGAGCAATGAAAGGAATAGCGCCAACAATCAAAGGCACGATGGCTGCGGCTGTGCCGATCGAGCTACCCACCACAAGGCGAGTAAACGGAATGATGGCAACCAGCAAAATGATGAAGGGGATAGAGCGACCAATGTTCACTATGGCCCCTAAGCTGCGATTAAGTAGCTTGTTTTCCAGCAAACCACGTGGTTTGGACAGATGAAGCAAGACACCTAAAGGAATACCAAACACAAAGCCGATGAAACCAGAGACAAACACCATGGTGAGGGTTTGGCCGAGCGCATCAATCAATAAGCCTACAAGTCGTTCGTTTTCCGCGAACCAGCCAGAAATGGCAGCAATATTAAGCGACATAACCAAGCACCTCGATGTTGACGTTGTGTTCTTTTAAGTATTCCAATGCGCGTGTGACATCTGGTGCATCACCGAAAAATTCTGCCAGCATGAGGCCGAATTTCACGCCGCCGGCGTAATCCATGTCTGCACTTAGGATGCTCACATCGATATTGAATTTGCGCGAAACTTGACTCACCAATGGGGCATCCACGCTGGTGCCAGTAAATTCAAGACGTACCAAGGGCGGCAGTGAGCCGGTGTTTTCAACTTGCAGACGCGCTGCGTAATCTTGAGGAATCGACAGGTTTAGGGTGGCGCGAATAAAGTCGCGAGCAAGCTCGGTTTTTGGATGGGCGAAAATATCGCCGACCGTGCCTTTTTCTACCAATTTTCCGTCACCGATAATTGCCACTTCATGACAGATGCGCTTTACCACATCCATTTCATGGGTGATCAGCAAGATAGTTAAACCTAACTTTTGATTAATCGTTTGCAGCAGATTTAAAATTGAATGGGTGGTGGCAGGGTCCAAGGCGCTGGTCGCCTCGTCGCATAGCAGGACTTTTGGGTCACTGGCGAGTGCGCGCGCAATCGCCACGCGTTGCTTTTGACCGCCGCTCAGATTCGCAGGATAAGTATCGTGCTTGTCTTCAAGGCCGACCAGTTCGAGTAGCTCGGTCACTTTCTTTGGGATATTTGCCTGTTCTTTGCCAGCTAATTCGAGTGGCAACGCCACGTTATCAAATACAGTGCGGGAAGAGAGCAAATTAAAGTGCTGGAAGATCATGCCGATCTTTTGGCGTTCTCGCGTCAGTTCTGACGCTGAAAGGCGGGTGAGTTCAACACCATCGACGCTCACACTCCCGCTTGTTGGGCGTTCCAACAAGTTAACAATACGAATCAAGGTGCTTTTACCTGCGCCAGATGCGCCGATAACCCCAAAAATTCTGCCCTGTGGAATGTGAAGGTCAATATCACGCAAAGCATGAATTGTTTTCACGCCCTGCTTGAATTCTTTATTAACCTGACTAATTTCGATCATAATCCATCCTGGACAAAATTGTGTTAAATAATCGTTAAAATGTAGTGATAATCGTTGCTTTTGTTCTTCACTCTGGAATTTGATGCTATTTATAGTCGAACGACAAGTCAATAGATATTTTTACGGCTAGACGTCTATACGTTTATTTGAGGTTTTTTTGACGTGTTTTGAGGGAAGTACAAAGACTGTGTTTTAAGAAATCTCAGTAAGGCAGGATGCTTACGGGGAAGCGCTCTATAGAAATACCCAAACCTGAACGGTTTGTAATTAAATTTCTGTTGTTCGTGAACCAACTGCTTAGTTTTTGCACTGAAGCACGTTTCTAATGTCGATTTACACTAAGGTCTTTCGTCAATTCTATTCGCTTAATGAATATGGTCCTACTCGACTCTTCCGCACGCAACATACTTCAAAACCGTTGATATGTTCTCGCTCGCCTTGCGTTGAGGGCATTATCGCCATCGGAAAAATCGGGTTGTGGAACGTCATTGTTTGCAGCATCGTTTTCAGGATATTGCGTTTCCAATGGCTTGGGTCGTCAAGGTGACTTTGAGGGTCATTGATGCGTTGATTTGCCGATATATGGTGACATTTAAAGATGCGTTAAGTTAACGCGAAAACGTTTTTTGTTTCGCCAAAAAACACGACGACATGCCTTCCTGTGGGAAGGCATTTTCGTCTCTACCAAAAAATGTAAACACAACGCGCAGGGATAAGGTTGACGCGGCGTAGCACGTCATTGGTCGCTCACAGAGCGTGTTATCTATCATATGTTTATATTTCTAGTGATCATTGTTTGACCAACTTCAAACAACCTTGCCCTTTTACTACTTGCTGGTCGCGATAATAGGTAAAGTTATCGTAACAAACCATTAACTCATCGGTGTGATTGATGAGTGTTGTGTTAGTAAGGCAGTACCTACTTTTTGATGTAAACCTTCAGTACTGCTAAACCTTTCGCCTTTCCCAAGCAAGGAGATAACTCTCATGTACAAACGTCGTTCGTTTCTTGCCGCAACAGCAGTCGCACTGAGTGTGCTGCTATCTGGTTGTGGTGAAGAAAAGCAGGAAGCAAGTGCGCAGGCTCAGCCAGCAGCACAAGAAAAAATCAGTTGGAAAATGGTAACGACTTGGCCGAAAAACTTCCCAGGGCTAGGTACAGGTGCAAATAACCTTGCTGAGCTAATCACCGAGATGAGTGATGGGCGTTTGGACGTGAAAGTATACGGTGCAGGGGAACTTGTTGGCGCACTGGATGTGTTTGATGCGGTATCTCGCGGCACAGCAGAAATGGGTCACGGTGCAGGTTACTACTGGAAAGGCAAAGCGCCTGCAGGACAGTTCTTTGCAGCGGTTCCTTTTGGCCTGACAGCACAAGAAATGAACGGTTGGATCTACAACGGTGGTGGTCTTGAGCTTTGGGCTGAAGCCTATGAACCTTTCGGTATCATCCCTATGCCTGCGGGTAACACCGGGGTGCAAATGGGGGGTTGGTTTAACAAGGAAATTAATACCATTGGCGATCTAGAAGGTCTAAAAATGCGTATTCCAGGCCTTGGCGGTGAAGTGTTGAAACGTGCGGGTGGTACACCAGTATTGCTGCCCGGTGGTGAGATATTCCCGTCACTGCAATCTGGCGCGATTGATGCGACTGAGTGGGTTGGCCCATACAATGATCTGGCCTTTGGTCTGCACAAAGCCGCAAAATACTACTACTACCCAGGTTGGCATGAGCCAGGTACAACGCTAGAAGCGCTGATCAACAAAGAAGCGTTTAATAGGCTACCTAAAGATCTTCAATCTATCGTTCTCGCCGCGACGCGCGTAGCGAATGCTGACATGTTGGCTGAGTTCACTGCCCGTAACAACGCAGCATTGGAAAGCCTGATTGGTGAGCACAAAGTTGAACTTCGTCCTTACCCAGCGGAAGTGCTGAGTGAACTGCAAGTTTTGGCGGATCAAGTGGTTGCCGAGCAAGCTGAAGTGGATGAAGTGAGTAAAAAAGTGTACAACTCTTACAAATCATTCCGTGACCAAGCGATTGATTGGCATGCTATTTCTGAGCAAGCTATGTTGAATGCCCGTAATCCGCAATAACCTTTAAGAGGCTGTCTATGGCAGCCTCTTTTTCTTTTCCATTGAGCCCAACAGGCTGAAGTTAGAGTAGTAGTATGGATACCGCCTCTCCTCGTCTTATTGCCCTCATTAAGGGCATTAATCGTTTTAGTGACTGGACAGGACGTTTTGTTTCTTGGTTCGTGTTAGCCATTGTGCTGATTACCTTTGTGGTCGTCGTTATGCGCTATTTGTTTAACTCGGGATCTGTTTTTCTGCAAGAATCCGTCCTTTATTTTCACAACTACGTCATCATGCTTGGCGCTGCTTACGCGCTGTTAAAAGGCGCCCATGTTCGCGTTGATATTTTTTATCGCCCCGCGTCTGAAAAGAAAAAAGCCTGGGTCGACCTGCTTGGCTTTTTGTTCTTATTACTTCCGACATGCGTGTTCATTTTCTATATCGCATGGGATTACGTAGCGGCCTCATGGCACGTCATGGAAGGCTCGCAAGAAGCGGGTGGCGTTGATGCCAAATACCTTTTTAAAACCAGTATTTTATTGATGCCTGCTTTGATGATTTTACAAGGTATTGCTGAAGCCCTTAAATCAGTGCTCACGATTACTGGGCATCAAGACATTGCTAAACAACTCGAAGACCACGACGAGGAGCACGCGTTATGAGTGAATTCCTCGCTTTATTTCTTTTTCTGTTTACCTTTGGCGTCCTCCTTGTGGGTTATCCCGTCGCGTTTACGCTTGGCGGTTCTGCGCTCTTGTTCGCGTTTATTGGGACAGTCACGGGTACGTTTGATCCTGCTTTTTTAGAAGCGATACCCAACCGTATTCAAGGCACCTTGGCCAATGAGTTGCTTGTTGCGATTCCGTTGTTCGTTTTTATGGGGGTCATGCTAGAGAAATCTCGCATTGCCGAAGACTTGCTGGACACCATGGGACAAGTGTTCGGGGGCTTGGCGGGTGGTTTAGGTATTTCCGTGACGATCGTTGGGATGCTGCTTGCCGCCAGTACCGGTATTGTGGGCGCAACCGTGGTCACCATGGGTCTGCTCTCGTTGCCATCGATGATGAAACGCGGTTATTGCCCCAAGCTGTCAACGGGCATTATTTGCGCCTCGGGAACGCTGGGACAAATCATTCCACCCTCAATTGTTTTGGTATTGCTGGGGGATGTCATTTCCTCTGCGTATCAACAAGCGCAACTAGACCAAGGGATTTTTTCGCCAGACAGCGTCACTGTTGGTGATTTGTTCTTGGGCGCGCTGATCCCAGGCTTCATGCTGGTGGGTATGTACATTCTTTACCTCATTTTCGTTGCCATTACGCAACCTGAGCGTGTGCCGCCGATCCCAGTGGAAGAGCGCAAAGTGAGCAAAGAGCTTTGGATGCAGGTGTTGACCGTATTGTTCCCACCTGTGATGTTGATTGTTCTGGTGTTGGGTTCAATCTTAGGCGGCGTAGCAACGCCGACAGAAGCCGCGTCTGTCGGCTCTGTGGGTGCAATCATTTTGGCAATGAGCAAGGGCATGTTTAACCTGTCAATACTTCGTCATGTGCTGCGTAGCACCACTGAAGTGACGGCGATGGTGTTCTTGATCCTCATTGGTGCGTCACTCTTTGCTTTGGTATTTCGTGGTTTTGGTGGCGATGACATTGTTAGAGACTTTCTGACAAGCCTGCCTGGTGGCGTATTTGGCGCGATGGCACTGGTGATGTTGGTGTTGTTCTTATTGGGCTTCTTCCTCGATTTTATCGAGATCACTTTTGTGGTTGTTCCGATTGTAGCGCCGATTCTGCTGACCATGGGTGTTGACCCTGTGTGGCTGGGTATCATGATTGCCTTGAATCTGCAGACGTCATTTCTCACCCCGCCGTTTGGTTTCTCGTTGTTCTACCTGAGAGGTGTTGCGCCTGATTCCATATCAACGTCTGATATTTATCGTGGCGTTGTACCATTCATATTCATTCAGCTTCTAATGCTGGGCTTGCTTGCCTATTGGCCAACGCTCGCGACATGGCTGCCTGAATTGGTATACGGATAAATTTTGATGAGTTTAAAGCCTCTTTTGGGAGGCTTTTTTTGTCTCATTAATTACACTTGACGAAATGACCCTGCTCAGTTTCTACTAAGCGACTTTTTGTTTGCTTTTGTCTGGAGATAACGTGACATCTGCTGTTGATATCGCCATGTTAGCGGTGTTTATTCCCACATTTTTCTTTGTTTCAGTGACCCCTGGAATGTGTATGACTTTTGCCATGACGCTCGGCATGAGTATTGGCGTAAGAAAAAGTCTGCATATGATGTGGGGTGAGCTGATTGGCGTTGGGCTGGTCTCTTTGGCGTCAGTGGTCGGTGTCGCTGCGATCATGCTCAATTATCCGAGCTTGTTCATGGTGCTCAAGTACGTTGGTGGTGCCTACTTGTTTTATCTGGGCATTCAGATGTGGCTATCTCGCGGAAAAATGGCCATTCCAGATGACTTATCAGTGAATGGAAATACCTCTCCACTATCGTTGGCAACGCAAGGGTTTGTGACTGCTATTGCCAACCCTAAAGGCTGGGCATTTATGGTGTCCTTGCTGCCACCATTTATTAACCCTCAAGCTGCACTTCCTCCTCAGCTAGCTGTGTTGATCGGCATAATCTTGATGACAGAGTTTAGCTGTTTGATGTTGTATGCGAGTGGTGGGCGCACGTTACGCCATTTCCTACAAAAAAGTGGGAATGTGCGGATGATGAACCGTATTGCAGGTACATTAATGATGGCTGTCGGTGTTTGGTTGGCGGTTGGTTAGTCTTTGTAGGTGTCTGCAATTTTAATAAAATCGTTTTTCATATCAAACATCAAATCGACCAGCATGGGATCAAAATGGGTCCCCTTGCCTTCACGAATGATTTCAAACGCTTCATCGTGCGACATGGCTGATTTGTAAACGCGTTTACTCACCAAAGCATCAAATACATCGGCAACAGCCATGAGTCGCGCACTGAGCGGAATGTCTTCTCCGATCAGACCTTGCGGATAGCCCGAACCATCCCATTTCTCGTGGTGCCCATAAGAAATTTCTTTTGCGGCACTCAAGAACGGATAATGCGCGTCCACTTCTTTTTCCGCTTTTACGATGGCGTCATAACCCAGCTTGGCGTGGGTTTTCATTATCTCGAATTCTTCTGCTGTGAGTTTGCCCGGCTTGAGCAAGATAGCGTCAGGGATCCCTACCTTGCCAATGTCATGCAGCGGCGCGGTTTTAAACACCATGGTGATGTATTCTGCAGTCACAAGCTCCGGGTATTTGCCTCGCAAATAGAGCTGGTCGGCCAAAATCTTCACATAGTATTGTGTACGTACGATGTGATTACCCGTTTCCTGATCGCGGGTTTCAGCAAGACTTGCCAATGCATTGATGGTGACATCTTGAATGACACTGAGCTCTTTCACCCGACGTTGAACTTCGGCTTCAAGGTATTCATTTTGATCGTGTAGAAAATCTTGGGATGCTTTGTTTTCTAGGTGGATCTTGATGCGAGCCATCGTGATGGGCGGACTTAATGGCTTTTTAATGTAGTCCGCAGCACCAACGGTAAAGCCAAATTCTTGGTCTTCAGCTTTTGATTTTGAGGTGAGAAAAATCACGGGTATGTCGCATGCACTCTTTTTCGCTTTAATTTGGCGACACACTTCATAGCCATCCATGCCAGGCATAACGACATCCAGCAGAATGAGATCGATAGAAAACTTCTCTACGATAGCTAGCGCAGTTTGGCCGTTCGTTGCTGCTTTTACTTCATAACTGTCTTTCAGCATTTCACTGACGAACACGAGATTCTCGGGCGTATCGTCAACGACCAGGATGGTTGCGCGTTTTTTCTGTTTGCTTTCCGGTGACTCCATCAACGGGATCCTGATTCACTTTTCACTAATTCAATCCTAGGTCTACTCTTAATAATGTTCCAACTATGAGTCGCATTAATTTAATTTGAGACATGCATTTAGCGTCAAAACGAGATGCTTGATGTACCAACGAAAGCCTTGTTGGTTTATTGGCAGCATGCGAATGATGTTTTTCGGCCCCAAAGGTAGGTGCCCGTTTTGATTTCGACGCGGGCGGATTGCAATTCGACATAATGGAAATGTGCTGTTTGAGACAGCACTCTGCGGTGACTATGACCCAACTAGTAAAATTGTTTGGTGTGTTTACATTGTCTTTTCCTTTGTCTGTATTGGGCAAGGAAGAGCATGGATATTTGTCGGGGACGAGCCTTCCTCCGGTTGATCAAAGCGTTGTGGCTGATGCAACGAGTATCATCACATTGCTGGTTATCCTTCTTCTTGCTCTCGCTGGTGCGTTAATCTTTAACAGCGCCATGAATAAGCGCGCGCAAGAAGAGTTGCGAGAACAACGACAAGCGTTAATGCAAAAAGAAAAGGAACTACAAATCGCAAAAAAATCTGCGCAGGTATCGCATCAGGCTAAGCGCGATTTTCTTTCCAACATGTCTCATGAATTTAGAACACCGCTCAACGCGATTTTGGGTATGTCTCAACTTGCCCTAGATAGCGGCTTAGACTCCAAGCAGCAGCGTTATATACGGCGTGTTGTCACCTCTGCGCATTCTTTATTGGAAGCGGTCAATGCCACCCTAGATTTTACCAATGTAAAAGCGGGCAACCTCGAAATTGAATGGGTGGAGTGTAATGTTGAAACCATTCTTTCACCGGTAACTAAGACATTGGGTGAGCGCGCTGATGAAAAAGGCCTCTTGTTATGTGTCAATGTCGACATGAACATTCCAAAGGTGATCGATGCGGATACCGTTCGCATGACGCAGGTATTGATGGCGCTCGGCGATAATGCGATCAAATTTACTGACGAAGGTGAGGTCACGATCTCTGTTTCGCTTGAGTCGCGTCGCGAAGACGATGTGAAGATCCGATTTGCGGTCAATGACACTGGGATCGGTATTAAGCGAAAAGATCTCGATCTGTTGTTTCAGCCATTTTCTCAAGCCGATTCATCGACGTCTCGCTCCAAGGGGGGGAAAGGGCTCGGTTTGTCGTTGGCGAAAGAGTTGGTGGCGCTGATGGGCGGCAATATTCAAGTGGAGAGTCGGCTTGGTGAAGGAACGATGCTTTCTTTCACGCTGCCTTGTCAGTCTGGCGTGAGGGGAAATACGCGATTGGGTGGTGCATGGTCGCGCGCATTAACGACGAAAAGTGTGTTGGTGATAGCAACCAATACGACCCTGCAAGGCAACATTTGTGACCCACTCGTTTATGCCGGAGCAAACGTCAGTCAATGTCGTAATCTTGCTGAATTAGAAGAGTGTCAAAAAGGAATAGAAAGAGGGAATTTCGCAAACATTGTCGTCGATTGGGCAGGTATTAGTGCAGAAATGACGTCGTTATTGACCTCTGTTCTGAGTGGCTTAAAGACATCGCCATCGGTATTGCTGCTTTCTGGCCTCGATCACTGCTTGGATGTGCCGGAAACTCGCCCATCCTTTACGTTTAAATGGCTAGCCCTGCCGACACTTCCTTCTGCATTGCTTCGTGCGATTACCGATGAGCGCCACTCTGTCGCCCCAATCAGGCATAGTGCTTATGATCGCGACTCAGAGTTAGAGCTTGAAGATATTCCTGAGTGGGAGTTGGTGATACGCGATCGCATGGTGCTGCTGGTTGAAGACAACTTGATCAATCAAGAAGTCGCTATTGGTGCCATGGAGTGTTTACCCATCAATGTATTGGTGGCAAATAATGGTGATGAGGCGATTCAAATACTGAAAGAACATGCCGTCGATTTAGTGTTAATGGACATGCAGATGCCCGTGATAGATGGCGTGACAGCCACAAAGATTATCCGTCGAGAAATGGGGATGACAGCGCTACCGATTTTAGCCATGACGGCAAATACGGATGCCCATGATGTGGCGGCCTGTCGGGAAGCGGGCATGAATGAGCACATCGCGAAACCCATCAATTTTGAACTCTTGAAAGATCGCTTAATTCATTGGCTAACCAAAGGTGATCCTGCGGCACCTCCAATCGAATCTGTCACATCAGAAACCGAGATTTCTCCATCGGTCACAACATCCCAAGCGGCTTCTTTGGATGAAAAGCGCCAAGCTGATAGTGAGGCAGTGTTAATGGCTAAAACGTTGTCTCATGCGCCAGAGCCAGAGCCAGAGCCAGAGCCAGAAGTTAAGGCTGAGGTGCAAGCTGATACGCAAAAAGAAACGGAATTAGTACCAGAATCAAAACCTGAACCAGAGCCAGAAATCGTACTCACATCGCAACCGCAACAACAAGGTGATGAGGCAGGAAAAAACCGAAGGAGAGCAACAATGGAATACACCGAAACCATGTTCGACCTGATGGTGGATAATGTCCCTGGTATCAATCTTGCTGACGGCGTTAAACGCTTGGGGGGCAACAAAGCAAAATATCTCAAAATCCTGTCGCTTTTCCTCAATTCTCAGGTGAGTTCTGTCGAGCAATTGCTGACGTCGGATGACAACAGCGAGAAAGGCATTTTGGCGCACTCGTGTAAAGGTGCCGGCAGCAACATAGGCGCGGATGAAATGGCCGATGTCGCCTCTGCGTTGGAAGACAAATACAACGCGGGCGAGCCAGTGTCAGAAAGTGAAGTGCTCGTGCTGAAATCGATGATTATCGCTGCCATTGAAAAGTTTGATGAAATAGCCGCTAGCGCGGAAGAAACGCCTGAGCCGCAAGTTGACGAAGAAATCAAACCGCTTGATGCTTATCTTGTTGAGCAGCTCAATGCGTTGCAGGTTAGCTTGCAAGAGTTTGATATTGAGGTGCAGGATAAGGTGACTGTTTTGGCGAAAGCCTTGCCGCAATGGTGCAACCAGCTTGAGGAATTCCAGCGTTTGCAAGAGGCGATAGGCCAATTTGATTTTCTGACTGCAGAAGACCACCTTAAAGATTTGAAAAAGAAAACAGGTTAAGCGCTCAGTCAACGAAAGAGTAAAGGAGCGAGGCAAAGCTCCTTTATCGTGATTTGAGTGATTATTTTTGATCTTGAGTACAACGCCAAATAACGTGAAAGACCTTGGCAATAGCCATCGCGCCCGGGTCTACATTGCCCTTCAGACTGTCCTCCCTTAAATAAGAAGAACGACCCGCGCGTGCTTTTGTCATGTGTGCAGTCGCTTCTGCACCCAAAAGCGCGGCATGAGCGGCCTGTTCGAGATTCCCGGTTTCGCTATACACCTCTAATGCGGGTATTGCGGCATCAAGCATGGTGCGGTCATTGAGTTTAGCGCCTCCATATTGCTGCACTTTGGCGATGCCTTTTAAAAGAGAGCTGCTGAGCGAGTGACCTGAACTATTGGCTGAAGCCGCAGCGGTAAAGAAAATGGAAAGAAGAACACCGCTTGATCCTCCCATCACCGTTGAGAGCTCTTGGCCTATACATTGAAAGAGTTTTTCTGGCGTGTTCAGAGGGAGTCCTTCATTGTCCAATTTGGCGAGAATAGCCTTCGCAGCACTAGAAAACGTTGTTCCCGTGTCCCCATCACCGACCTTTTCATCAAGGTTATTGAGATAGGACTCTTGTGCTACGAGTTCCTGACACACGTGCACAATGAGTTGCTCAACGGTCGAATTCTCCTCTGACAGATACGAGGTATGGGTCGTCAAGTTATGCATTGGAACCCGCGCAACGTCGCCACAAACACCTGGTGCTGGCCACGCGGTTGGCGCGACATCGGATAGGAGGGCTTCACGAACGGTGTCGTCTAGTGCAATCAAAGACAGAGAAATGCCATACATATTCAGCGATGTCATGTATGCACCGGGTTCAAACACAATATCGAGTTGCTTCTGCAAGGGAGAGGCAAGAACTTGCTGAGTAATAATTTGAAGCTCAAGCTCTGTCGCTGATCCTAGATTGTTGATTAAAAGAGCAAAACGCTTATCGGGATCTCCGGTATACGGCGCCAGTTTATTTAGCATCATTGTGACGGCTTGTTTGGCATTGGCGATGTCGACTTTTTCGAACCCTGGCTCACCATGGATCCCCATCCCAATTTCCGGCGCATACTTAAGTTCTCCCGTTTCATCATAAGGTAATGCACACGATGAGAGCGCCAACCCGATGGAGTGAATACCTTGGGCTGCTGCTTTCGTGATCGTCGCTACCTCTTCGAGGCTTTTCCCTTGCTCTGAAAGATGCCCCGCCAATTTATGGACAAACAATGTTCCAGCAATGCCGCGTGGATTTGCCACATCGGGCAGTGCAATGTCGTCTCCCACAATGATCATGTCGACCTGATAGCCCATGGCGCGTGCCTTTTCCGCGGCTAGGCCGAAGTTGAGGCGATCGCCGGTATAACTTTTCACGATCAGAAAACAGCCGCTTTTCCCTGTTGTCGCGACAATCGCTTGTAGGATCGCTTCAACGCTTGGAGAGGAAAATACGTCGCCTGCAATGGCAGCCGTTAACATTCCTTGTCCAACAAACCCAACATGTGCTGGCTCATGACCCGCACCGCCACCTGACAAAATCGCAACCTTGCTTTTGTCCCAATCAGTTCTGATAACCACCTTAATGCTCTGCTCTCCTTCCAGCATCGCGAGTGGGCGATGGGCATTGCTTGCGAGATAGCCTTGGATAGCTAAAGGCACGTGTTGGTTGTCATGTGCATAGAAACGACTCATTCATCTTACTCCCTGATTTACTAAACATTGGACTCTAAAGCTGAACAAAAAGTTTAGTGATTTATGATTGATCTCGTGAGGTAAACATAACACTTTTACGATGAAACTCAACGGTGTAATTTTACTGTTAAACACTAAATGTCTTTAAGTTATTGTTTTTTATTTATTTAAAAATGGATGAAAATCAATTGTTATTATTAAGTTAAATATAGCTTGCATTTTGTTAAGCGTTGGCTCAGTGTTTTTGTGTGTTTAGTGAACTTTGGTTATTGAACACAATCTTCGTCGAGATGGAACCTGATCTGCGGTCACGCACCAGAGAATCGTTGGATGAAGATGGTCTCAGACAGGATTTGTAATGAACCAAAAAGGTTCAAGGAAGAAACAAAAGGAGCTGATCTAATGAAATTGAGGCACAAGTTAAATGCCGTCATTGCGGTAACAGCAATCGGACTCGGAGTAAGTAGTACTGCCGCGCAGAGTGCGGAGCAATCTTTAACACTCTGCTGGGCTGCTTGGGATCCCGCCAATGCACTCGTTGAACTCTCAAAAGACTTTACGTCTGAGACAGGTATCGAAATGAATTTCGAATTTGTACCTTGGACGAGTTTTTCTTCCCGTTTCCAAAATGAATTGAACTCTCGCGGCAAGCTTTGCGACCTGCTTATTGGTGATAGCCAATGGATTGGGGGTTCTGCTGAAAATGGTCACTACATCAAGCTAAATGATTTCTTTGAAAAAGAAGGGATCAGCATGAGTGACTTTATCCCCGCAACGGTTGATGCATATTCTGCCTGGCCCAAAGGGTCTGACAATTACTGGGCGCTCCCTGCAATGGGTGATGCGTTGGGTTGGGTTTATCGTAAAGATTGGTTTTCAAGAAAAGATATTCAGAGCCAATTTGAAATGGAATTTGGCCGAGAACTCACGCCGCCTAAAACGTGGACAGAGTTAAAAGAAGTATCGAGCTTTTTTCAAGGTCGAGAGATTGATGGCCAAAAAGTCTACGGTGCGGCTATCTACACCGAACGTGGCTCAGAAGGTATTACCATGGGGGCGACATCAGCGCTCTATGCACATGGCTTTCAATATCAAAACCCTAACAAACCTTATGATTTAGAAGGCTTTGTAAATAGTCCCGAAGCGGCGGAAGGTCTGAAAGCATACAAGGAACTGTATGATTGCTGCACCCCGCCAGGCCACTCGAATGCCTATATGGTGGCAAACCTTGATGCGTATAAATCAGGTCAGGTTGCCATGCAAATGAACTGGTTCGCTTTCTTCCCTGGCATTGTCAAAGACCCCAACGTTGGGGGTGAAAACTCGGGCTTTTTCTTAAACCCAAAACAAACTACCGAAGGTTCAACACTGGGTGGGCAAGGCATCTCTGTGGTTTCTTATTCGGATAAGAAAGACTTAGCGTTGCAATACATCAAATGGTTCGCCCAACCTCAGGTGCAATCAGACTGGTGGACTCTGGGTGGTTACTCTGCACACCGAGCGGTGGTTGAGCATCCCGATTTTGCGAGTACTGCACCTTTTGCTGCCGACTTTGTAGAAGCGATGTCAAACGTGAAAGATTTTTGGCAGGAGCCGAACTACGCAGAACTTCTTCAGGCAATGCAAAAACGACTTCATGACTATGTCGTCGCAGGCAAGGGCACACCAGAGCAAGCTCTTGAAAAACTGAAAGATGACTGGCAGGAAATCTTAGAAGACGGCGGACAGCTGTAATTCTCCGAGGCAGGGAGAGCCTCGCTCTCTCTGCTTAACTTCAGTGACTCGCAAAAACGGTTGCACCATGGAAGTAAATAAAATGAAGTCAATACAGAGTGCTGACAATATTGTCAACGCATTGGAGGGCTCGTCACGGAAGACGTGGTCGATGTCTGACCGTGCAATGGCCTGGTGGTTTATTTCTCCCACCATTCTACTCCTGTTAGCCATTAACATTTTCCCTCTCATTTGGACGATCTATCTGAGCTTTACCAATTACCGCGCGAACAGACTTGATCGTGATGTGGAATGGGTGGGGTTAAAGAACTACATAAAAATCTTAAATGATGAGGATATTTGGGGGTATCTCCAAGCGACGATGCACTTTGTCAGCTGGACGATGATTCTCCAATTCACTATTGGTTTTGGTCTTGCGCTACTCATTAATAAAAACTTTAAAGGTCACAGTTTTTGGACGACCTTGATTTTGATCCCAATGATGATGGCACCCGCCGTGGTAGGGACATTTTGGACCTATCTCTATCAGCCACAATCTGGTGTCTTTTCTTACGTCGTTAACTTCTTTGTGGATGTTGGTCCCGTCGACATGATTGGCGATACCACACTTGCGCCGTGGTCGATCATCTTAGTGGATACATGGATGTGGACACCCTATGTGATGCTGATTTGTCTCGCTGGGTTGAGGTCGATACCGGGCAGTATCTATGAAGCAGCCGAGGTAGACCGTGCTTCAAATATACGTCAGTTTTTCTCGATTACTCTGCCGATGGTGATGCCATTTTTGATGTTAGCCATTTTATTCCGAGCAATAGAGAACTTCAAAATGTTTGACATGGTTGTGCAGCTAACCTCGGGAGGCCCTGGGTCAATAACAGAGTTGGCGTCAATTAATCTCAAGCGGGAAGCGTTTGAAAAATGGAAGACGGGCTATAGCTCTGCATTCGCCGTTATTTTGTTTGTCACCGTATTTGGTGCCGCAAATATCTATGTTAAAGCGATGAATAAGGTGAAAAGTCGATGAGTGATTCTGCATTTTCTGTAATTGAGCCAAGCGGACGCTCAAAAAAAATGGCAGCTGCGGTAGTCATTTTCTACGGCGTGATTTCCATTGCTCCGCTGATATGGATATTGATGACGAGCTTTAAGTCGCCGTCTGACGCCATTGCTTACCCTCCTAAAGTGACATTCGAAGCCAGCTTAGAGGGGTACGTTAACTTGTTCACCAGTCGTTCGCGTCAAACCGAAGAGCACATGGCATCGTTGCCGCCACCCTCGACGTGGTATGACGAAATCGTTCGTGACCAAAACATGGTCATTACGGGGCCTTCTCGCTTTTTAGGGCGGTATACCAACTCGATGATCATCGGCTTCGGTTCGACATTTCTAGCCGTATTCCTAGGAACGTTAGCAGCGTATGGTTTTTCACGATTTAAGGTGCCGCTAAAAGATGATCTGCTGTTCTTTATTCTGTCGACGCGAATGATGCCACCCATTGCGGTCGCCATCCCCATCTATTTGATGTATCGGCAGTTAGGGCTATCAGATACCCATCTTGGGATGATTATTTTGTATACCGCGGTCAATGTCAGCTTATCGGTGTGGTTGCTCAAAGGCTTTATTGATGAGATCCCGCGAGAGTATGAAGAAGCCGCAATGATTGATGGATACAGCCGATTTCAAGCCTTTATCAAAGTGGTGTTACCACAAGCGGCAACGGGCATCGCGTCTACCGCCATTTTCTGTTTGGTGTTTGCGTGGAATGAATATGCGTTTGCATTGCTGTTGACCAGTGGTAATGCCCAAACCGCACCGCCATTCATCCCCATCATTATCGGTGAAGGAGGGCTTGATTGGCCGGCTGTTGCAGCAGGCACGTCTTTGTTCCTCATCCCAATTGTTGTGTTTACCGTGGTTCTCAGAAAGCACCTGCTACGAGGAATTACGTTTGGAGCAGTGAGGAAGTAATGAAAAATAGATTATTAACCAGCCGCTACCTGCGTAGAGGTTTCTTGGAAAATGTCTCATGCGTATTGATAGGGCTTGGCATCTTTATGCTGATGCAACCTTTTGTCATGACCGCATTTACATATTCGTTCAGCGTCATTTTGTTCGGCACAGTCAGCTTTCTGATTGTCAGCCATTTTCCAGAATAGGAGAGAAGTTTATGGCTGATATTACAGTGGCTAATTTGCACAAACGATTTGATCGCTTTGTCGCGGTAAAAAATTCGACATTTACGATTAATGATGGTGAGTTTTTTGTCTTACTCGGTCCTTCTGGGTGCGGGAAAACAACCACATTAAGGATGATTGCAGGGCTGGAGTTACCTACCTCAGGCCAAATAAAAATCGAAGGAGATGACGTTTCATTTCTGCGCGCAAGCCAGAGAGATATTGCGTTTGTCTTTCAGATGTTCGCACTCTATCCGCACATGAATGTTCGTCAAAACATCAGCTTCCCGCTGAAGTGTCAGGGTGTCGCGAGAGCGGAAATAAAAGAACGGGTCGCGGAAGTGGCCGACATTTTACGTATTGAGCATCTCCTAGACAGCCCTGTCGGTGGGTTATCTAGCGGTGATAAACAGCGCGTTTCGCTGGGTAGGGCAATCATCCGAAAACCACAGGCTTTTTTGATGGATGAGCCTTTAGGTGCGTTGGACAGTGAGTTTCGCCACCTGATGTGTTCTGAGCTCAAAGAGCTGCACAATCGAATGGGGGCAACGACGGTTTATGTTACGCATGACCAATTAGAAGCGATGTCGATGGCCGATAAAATCATGGTGATGAACCATAGCGTGATAGAACAAGTGGGAGCGCCACAGTTTATTTACGATTTTCCCAACACCATATTTGTCGCCAAATTTCTCGGGGAACCCTCAATGAACATCATTGAGTTTGAAGGGAGCGTTGCGCAGGGAGCAGACTCTGTCTGCATCAACAGTATCAAGATTGCCGTTGCGCGCATTGTTGAGGGGGTTCAAACCAAGAAACTGGCATTGGGCGTCCGCCCTGAGCATGTATCATTGGTTGAGTTCTCCCACTTGAAAGGAATGATTGATGCCGTTGAATACTTGGGAACAACACAAGTACTGACAATTAACTCAATGATTGGAAAATTAAAAGCGCGTGTTGATAGCCACATCGATGTTGAGCGAGGCCAGCAAGTTTATCTTCAGTTAAACCCTGAACATACCTCGGTATTCGATCGCGAAACAGATCAAGTGATAATGAACACGCGTTATGAGGAGGCATACCATGCCCAAGCTTAAATTTAATCATGTCTTTAAACGCTTTGGTGATATTGAAGCGGTGAAGCAAATCAATTTAGACGTTAAAGAAGGGGAGTTTATGGTGTTGCTTGGGCCAACTGGCGCAGGTAAAACGACCTTATTGCGTTTGGCGGCTGGGCTAGAAACGTGTGACGAGGGCGATATCACGTTAGCGAATCGAAACATGCATTCCGTGGCTCCCTCTGAGAGAGATGTTGCTTTCGTTTTTCAGCAATATTCGCTTTATCCTCATATGAGTGTTTATGACAACTTGGCCTTTCCGCTGCGTTCGAAAATCCGAAATATGCCTGAAGCCGACATCAAAAAACGTATCGGGAAAGTGGCTGAAGTGCTGCGGATTAGCCATAAGCTGCAAAACAAAGCAACGAAACTGTCGGGTGGTGAAATGCAACGAGTCGCTATTGGACGTGCGTTAGTTCGCCGCCCCGCGCTGTATTTGATGGACGAACCCTTATCATCGTTGGATGCAAAACTGCGTGCGGATCTCAGGGTTGAACTGAAGCGGATTCAGCAAGAGCTTGGTGCCACTATACTTTATGTCACACACGATCAAATTGAAGCCATGACGCTGGGTGATCGTATTGGTGTGCTGAAAGACGGCGAGATTGTTCAAGTCGGCACACCAAAGGAAATCTATAGCAACCCAAACAGTGACTATGTCGCGACGAGACTGGGGTTACCTCAAATCAATGTGTTGCCGAAGCAATGTTTCGATGAACATTTCTCTGAGGAAGACGTGGCGTTCGTTGGGGTGAGAACCGAGCATTTGTCGTTAAAGGCGAGCGGGGAAGGAAAATATTCGGCGGTCGTGCGACGAGTGGAACATTTGGGGGATCAATGCCATCTGCATCTGGATTTTCATCAAGAGAAAATCACAATGTTGGTGCCTTCAAATACCACGTTGAAACCAAGTGAGCGTGTGTCGTTCGATTTTATGAATCCGGTTTTATTTGATAAAGCAGGTCTGAGACTGCGAGGGATAACGTATTAGTCAACAGATATGGCGAGAGCAGATAGTGAATCGAGTCTGTCATGATTTGCTCTCTCATCAAGATTTGCTTACGCGATTAGATGTTGAGATTGGAGATGGTGACCATGGGTTTAACATCTCTAGGGGCGCGGAAGCCGTTTTGGAAGCCGCACCGCAGTGGCGACACTTAATGGATGACGCCTTTCTAAAGGCACTAGGCGAATGCGTGTTAAAGCACATTGGTGGCGCCTCTGGCGCCTTGTATGGCACCTTGTTTTTAACCTGGGGCAAGGCGCTCAACCAAGGTAAATCCATTGATGCGGCATTTTACCTTGGGGTTGAATCGGTTGAACGAAGAGGGAAGTCCACGGTGGGTGATAAAACCATGTTGGATGTGCTGGTTCCTTTTGCTGCATATTGGCATTTTGAGACGAAAGCACTTGGCGTTGATACGTGGCCTATTGTTCAGCGTCTCGCTGAAACCCACTGTGAAAACACAAAAAATCTGCTTGCGCAAAAAGGGAGAGCGGCATACCTCGGTGAGAGAAGCGTGGGGCATATCGATCCCGGTGCTTGCTCTTGTATGCTAGCGATGAAAGCTGCAATGAATGGAATGATGGAGATGACGAACCTTGAACAATCCGATTAGCTTAGTGATCGTTTCGCATTCGCGGCTCGTGGCGCAAGGCGTTGCTGATATGGCAACACAAATTGTGACCGACGCTGTGCCTATCGCATGGACGGGGGGAGCGTCTGATGGTCAACTCGGTTGCAATGCTGATGCCATTTATGACGCGATAACCTCTGTGTGGTCTCCTGCGGGTGTGGCGATCTTCGTTGATATGGGCAGCACGGAACTTAACAGTGAAGTCGCCATTGACATGCTTTCGCCAGAAAAAGCCAAAGTGGTGAGAATTATCGATGCGCCGCTTGTCGAAGGCGTTATCGTGGCATCTTACAAGG
Organism: Enterovibrio norvegicus FF-33; assembly: GCF_000286835.2. GTDB lineage: Bacteria > Pseudomonadota > Gammaproteobacteria > Enterobacterales > Vibrionaceae > Enterovibrio > Enterovibrio norvegicus_A. The sequence goes on from NZ_AJYD02000013.1 coordinate 417,946, forward strand.
CCGTTGCTGGGGGAAGCCTCAAGCAAGTCGAATTGGCGGCCAATGAACTCAATCATGCTGGTGGATAATGGAAGAACATGTAAAAGCCAAGGTTTGGCTAACAGGTGGTTTCGACCTGCATGTGCGTCCAGCCGCCCGCTTAGCTCGCTTAATGCAAGGGTATGACGCGAGGGTTGAGCTGGCTGAAACGGTTGATGGCCCTTGGGTGTGTGCGACACGTCAGGCGGCTTTGGTGCGGTTAAAGCTACGTTCGGACTATCCCGTTTACATAAGGGCATCAGGACAAGATAAGATCGCCGCGATGTCTGTGATCGTGGATTGCCTCGAAGGTGTCGACTGTCAGCAACGAGAGAATAGATAACTGGCTATCCAATTGGTGATTGATCCTGCATCTGATATGCTGATTTCTCTCCAATTAGATGGATAACACAATGCAAAGCGAGTTTGTCATATTGGGTTTCACGAGTGGTAATGCATGAGCAGTGAAGGGTCGAAAGTCTCTAAATACAAAGTCATCCTTAGAACCGTTATTGAACAGCGCCCTTCTGGTATTCGGCAGCGCTTGGCGGAGGCGTTAGGAAAAAATCGCAGTTTTATTTCTCAGATTTCAAACCCTGAGTACAACACGCCGATCCCGTTTAAGCATATCCCCAAAATTTTTGACGTCTGCATGTTTTCAGATGAGCAGGAGAGTCAGTTCCTCGCTGCTTATACCGAGGCTCACCCCAATCGGTCAGCGTTAGAGAATAAGAAAGTGCAGATGGTGCATTGCTCCGTTTCATTTCCAGACATGGGCAGTGAGAAAAGTAACACCGCCATCAAAAAGGCGATTCAAGATTATACTAAGCAGTTAGTAGCAACGATTGAAACGGTTAAAACACCTTAGTTCGAATCTCTTGAAGATTGAGACGAAATCAAATGGCAAAGGATAGCAAAGACATTTCTGTAAAAAGCCGCCTAAAGGAATTTGAACAGACCCATCAAGATAACATCGTCATTCAGTGGGATCCTTTGGTTGTCTTTCGACATCCCCACTATCAGAAAAATAAAGTGGCATTGGTTTCTGGCGGTGGCTCGGGTCATGAGCCTCTGCATGCGGGGTTTGTGGGCGAAGGAATGCTTGATGCAGCGTGCCCTGGCGAAATATTTACGTCACCTTCTCCCGATCAAATTACATCCGCTATTCACCAATCTGATACCGGTAAGGGCGTCCTTTTGATCGTGAAAAATTATCAAGGGGATCGGATGAACTTTGAAATAGCAGCAGAGCTCTCGGAGAGTGATACTTTGATGGTTCTCGTCAACGATGACGCGACGCAATCGGATAGGGATTCCGCGCGAGGGTTGGCGGGCGTGGTGGTGGTAGAAAAAATGCTGGGCGCTGCCGCAGAGCGTGGCTTGACGCTTGAGGCCTTGGCTGAACTGGGTGATGACATTGTTTCTCGCACGCGAACAATCGGCGTTGCTTTTTCGACATGCTCTTTTCGAAAAATGGCTGGGTCTTTAGAAAGCCATGAAGTGGAATATGGTGTGGGTATACATGGTGAGTTAGGTATTTCACGTATTCCCAGATCGCCCATCAATGTTCTCATTCCCAAAATGATCGACGATATTCTGCAATCTTTGGAAGCCGCATCGTCTCAGCCTATCTTGATGGTCAATGGCCTGGGTGCTGCCCTTGCTTCTGATCTGGATCTTGCTTTAGAAGAAGCCCAAAAAGTATTGGCTGAAAAGGGAATGCCCGTTGCGCGAACCCTAGTGGGGACGTTTGCAACAACATTGGATACTGACGGGATTTCTCTTACCGTGGTTGATGCGCGACCAGAGTGGATTGAACTTTGGGATTCGCCAGCAACAACGCCGGCATTGGCGATAGGTTAGGGTTAAACGGACGGGTAGCCGATGGGTGGAATCACAAACCGCGACCGACAAAAAAGCCGATGCATCAGCATCGGCTTTTTTTATCAATAAGCGCCTGGCTTATTCTGCCGCCGCTTCCGCGTCGTCAGCTTGTTTCGCTTGAATCGCAGTCAGTGCCACGGTGTAAACGATATCGTCTACCAGTGCGCCACGAGACAGGTCATTTACCGGCTTACGCATGCCTTGCAGCATAGGACCGATAGAAACCAAATCAGCAGAACGCTGTACCGCTTTGTACGTGGTGTTACCGGTGTTCAAGTCAGGGAAGACGAACACGGTAGCTTTACCCGCAACAGGAGAGTTAGGCGCTTTAGAAGCGGCTACGTTTTCCATGATCGCTGCGTCGTACTGAAGCGGACCGTCGATGATCAAATCAGGACGTTTCGCTTGTGCCAGTTTCGTTGCTTCACGCACTTTATCAACGTCTGCACCTTTACCAGATTCACCAGTAGAGTATGAGATCATTGCAACGCGAGGGTCGATACCAAATGCCGCTGCAGAATCAGCAGATTGAATAGCGATTTCAGCAAGTTGCTCAGCCGTTGGATCTGGGTTGATCGCACAGTCACCGTATACAAGCACTTGATCAGGCAGAAGCATGAAGAAGATTGAAGATACGATAGAGGCATCAGGGGCTGTTTTGATGATTTGGAACGGAGGAACGATGGTGTTTGCTGTGGTATGAACCGCACCAGAAACCAGACCGTCAACTTCACCCGCTTCAAGCATCATGGTGCCAAGGAATACTGAATCTTTTAGCTTCTCGCGAGCCACAACTTCCGTCATGCCTTTCGAACCACGTAGCTCAACCAAACGCGCGACGTAATTTTCACGCACTTCGTCAGAGTTGATGATGGTGACGCCAGCGCCAAGTTCAACACCTTGTTGAGCGGCTACGCGACGGATTTCATCAGGGTTACCCAGAAGCACACACTCAGCGATTTTACGTTCAGCACAAATTGATGCTGCTTTCACTGTACGTGGCTCGTCGCCTTCAGGCAGAACGATACGTTTAGCGGCTTTACGAGCAAGCTCAGTAAGCTGGTAACGGAACGCTGGTGGGCTTAGACGACGCGCACGAACAGAACCTTCAGAAAGCGATTCAATCCAGTTGCCGTCGATGTGGCTTGCTACGTGCTCGTTAACGAACTCAACGCGCTCTTTGTCGTCAGCAGGCACTTCTAGGCTGAAGCTCTGAAGATTCAGAGATGTCTGCCAAGTGTTACCTTTGGTGGTGAATACTGGCAAGCCAGATTCAAACGCACGCGCACAAAGACCTTGAAGCTGTTCTGGGATGTTGTAACCGCCAGTTAGCAGCAGGGCGCCGATTTCAAGACCATTCATCGCAGACAGACATGCCGCTACGATAACGTCAGGACGGTCTGCTGAAGTCACCAGCAGTGAACCCGGACGGAAGTGCTCGATCATGTTTGGAATAGAGCGTGCGCAGAACGTGATGCTCTTAATACGACGCGTATTAATGTCACCTGCGTTTACGATCTCAGCTTTCAAGTGCGCCGCTAAATCGCTTGCACGTGTTGCAATAAGATCGATGCTCCAAGGCACACAACCAAGAACGCGGATAGGGCTAGAGTTGAAAATCTCCATCACTTCTACGTTGGTTGGTTTCGCCGCGTTTGACTCGTCAAAGATGTCAGACAGGTCAGGGCGAGTGCGGCCTTCTTCGTCAACAGGCGCATTGTGCTTGTTGATGATCAAACCAGAGATGTTTTTGTTCTTCGAACCACCGAAGTTAGATACCGCAACCTCAATACGCTCACGAAGCTGCGATGGGTTATCCGTACCCGGCGTCGCCACGAACACGATTTCCGCATCCAGTGTTTTCGCGATCTCGTAGTTCACTTGGTTAGCGAACGGGTGGTTACGTGTCGGTACTAGACCTTCAATCAGCGCGACTTCTGTATCAGCAGTGGCTTCTTTGAAACGTGCGATGATTTCTTCCATCAACACATCATTTTGGTCAGTACGGATCAGCGCTTCAGCTTTTGCCATACTGAGTGGCACAGCCACTTTCATGCTGCTGTTAGCTTCGATAATTGTGGTGGTCAGGTCAGGCTGATTGTCGCCATGGCGAGGTTGCGCGATTGGCTTGAAAAACGAAACGCGAACGCCCTTGTGTTCCATCGCACGCAATACGCCTAAGCTAATGCTTGTTAGGCCAACGCCAGCGCCGATTGGAATGAGCATAATAGTACGGGACACGGTTAATTCCTCTTTACTACGTCAGGAGCAAAGCCCGCGCGAGGCAGGCTTTGTGAATGTGTTCAATGTGGCCTATTACTATGCCAAATTGAAACGACTGATCGCATTGACCAGCCGCAAGTTCACGTCAGTCGCTAATTAAATAGCAGCTAGACGTGCAGTATCTTGAGCGATAACCAGTTCTTCGTTGGTAGAGATAACCATCGCAGGAACACGGCTGCTATCTGTAGTGATAACGCCTTCGCCGCCGAAACGTGCTTTCAGGTTGCGTGCTTGGTCAACTTCAACACCCAGCAGAGCCAGACGGTTCAGAACCAATTCACGGATCGGGCCAGAGTTCTCGCCGATACCGCCAGTGAATACGATTGCGTCAAGACGACCGTCAAGACATGCAGTGTAACCTGCAACGTACTTAGCAAGACGGTGACAGAATACGTCCATCGCACGGGTTGCTTCTTCTTTAGTGCCGTAGTTGTCTTCAACGAAACGGCAATCAGAAGTCACTTCAGTCAGACCCGCAAGGCCAGACTCTTTGGTTAGCATGTTGTTGATTTGCTCAACGCTGTAACCCAGTGCATCGTGCAGGTGGAAAATGATAGCTGGGTCTAGGTCACCAGAACGGGTACCCATGACCAGACCTTCAAGAGGGGTCATACCCATTGAAGTGTCTACAGATTTACCATTTTTGATAGCACATACAGATGCGCCGTTACCTAGGTGACAGTTGATGATGTTGAGTTCTTCAACTGGCTTGCCAAGTAGGTTTGCTGCTTCTTGCGCGATGAAGAAGTGAGAAGTACCGTGCATGCCGTAACGACGGATACCGTTTTCTTTGTACAGCTTGTATGGCAGCGCGTATAGGAACGCTTCTTCAGGCATAGTTTGGTGGAACGCGGTGTCGAATACTGCAACGTTTTTCAGCTCTGGGAATGCAGCTTTAGCCGCTTCAATACCAACAAGGTGTGCTGGGTTGTGAAGAGGTGCGAAGCTAGAAGCATCTTGAATGCCTTTCAGAACGTTTTCACAGATCAGTGCAGATTGCGTGAATTGCTCGCCACCGTGAACAACACGGTGACCAATTGCGCCCAAGTTTTCAGCCAGTTCAGGCTTAGAAGCCAGAATGGTGTCAACGATGAAGCTCAGTGCTTCTTTGTGTGCAGCACCTTCGCCCAGTTGAGCTTCGTGTTTGCCGTCCAATTTCCACTTAATGCGAGCTTCTGGCAGGTGTAGACACTCCGCCAGACCAGACAGGTGCTCATCACCTGTTTGTGCGTCAATGATAGCGAATTTCAGCGATGAGCTGCCGCAGTTAAGAACAAGAACCAGCTTAGACATTTAATACTACCTATTCGATGTAAAATAGAGTTTGTTAACTAATCGGAGAAGGATAGTAGATAAAAAAGTCACTATTCTTCTCACAAAAGCAATAAGCAAAAAATTTGTCGCGGAATAGATGCATCGCTCATCGGTCCCTGATATGCAACGAAAAACGCCAGACAGACTAACCTACAGGCTCACCATCGTTGGTGATTTGTTGCGCTGCCGGTCATCCATTTGGCGTTTCTGTGGTTGCGAGATAATCAAATCCGAGCAACAATTGATTTAGGTCGGCTAAGGATAGCGATACTTGCGGCAGATAACAAAAATTTTTAAGTCATTATTGATTTGAATTAATGTTTATAAACTTTATTTTAAAGCTTGCAGCAGGATTTTAGCTGACAATACAGAGACATCGCTGGGAGGTATGCACCGTATGAGCAATAAATCGATGTGGAACAGTTTTCGTGATGGTCAAAAATACATGACGGAATGGCCAATCCGAAAAGAATTGGCACCGATGTTCCCAGAAAACCGGGTGATTCGAGCAACACAGTTTGCTACCAAAGTGATGCCTGCTGTCGCAGTGATGAGTGTATTGATGCAAATGGCCTTTAATAATTACTCAGGCTTGCCTCAAGCAATGATCATGGCGTTGTTTGCATTGAGTATGCCACTACAGGGTATGTGGTGGCTGGGAAGACGTCGTGACACGCAACTTCCGCCGGCATTGGCAGGTTGGTATCGCGAGCTTCACGAGAAAATTGTGAGTGAAGGTGGGGCAGTACAACCCATCAAAAGTCGCCCTCGTTACAAAGAACTGGCGCAAACCTTGAACCGCGCGTTCAAGCAATTAGATAAATCGTCGCTAGAGCGCTGGTTTTAGTATTCGGTTAGCGTGAATGAAAACGAAAAAAGCGTCTTGGGAGACCAAGGCGCTTTTTGGGTTTTAACTGTTTGGTTTAAACGTTACTCGCGATTACTTTACTGAGTATCTGAATAGAACGAGGTTGTCTAAAACAAGGTTCTTTGACCAAATGAATTTCGCGCCAGAACCTGTGAATTGCTCTTGGAAGTTCATGTAGGCTTTTTTGTTGTTTACGCCGATGTCGTCTTCCGTGAATTCCGTGGCCTTTGGCCAAGCCTCAAACTGTTCATTGGCTTTCCAACCGTCTGGTACACCCCAATGCAAAGAGTAAGTTGTTACATAACTGTCAGAACCGTCCGTGTCGCATGTCGCAGTGATTCGATGTTGGCCGTTTTCTTCAACACAATTTAGATCGGTAATCGGTGACGTGTAAAATGTCTGTGCTGACCAATCACCATTGGTTTTCGTTCCATCAGTAAAGCTCGCGATTAAGCCACCATCGCCGGCGTGATAACGCTTCCCACGGTTATTTTCGCTTCCCAGCCCTGAGTTTTCTTCCCAATCTACCACCTTGATGGCGATGTCATACGGCTTGTTGACTTTGAATCTGACAATATTGGAGTTGAATGGCGTAAAAGGCACGGGGTCAACACCGATCAGGGTGCCGTTAATGTAAAGCTCGAAGTAATTGTCCGCAAAAATATATCCCGTCACTATCTCGCCATCGCTATCGACTTCAACAACAGGCACTGCCGACACATCAACATCAGCCAGAGAGCCGGGTTTGACGTTTGAACACTGATCGTAGAGGTTGGTTGCAAACTTTTGCTCTTCGTACTGCACGTCTGCTGGCACGACGAACGTTTGCCCGTCACTTTGTTTTTCACCGATAGGTGATGGACGAGATCTTCCGTTTTCGCATATATATAAGTTTTCAACTTTTACGTCAGCGCTTCCCTCGATAACAGTTGCTGTCCCTGAATATTCACCGCGAGCGGTGAAAGATAAAAGTGCTGATGTGACCAAAAAAGCTAGCATGTTTGTTTTCACGTCAATATCCGATTCTCTTTAGTTGGAGAAATGCTAATGCTCGACACCCAAGCGAGCAATCATTGCCTATCAATACTTGCCGCAATTGGTGGCTGGTCTAAATAGTAATACATGGTTTGCACTCTCGTTTTCCTATGTGCTTCATTTCTTTGCGATGTCTTTAAGATGCTTACCCGATAGGGTCTTTAATTTTCTGTCGCTAACAATCTAATTGCTCGTTCGCTTCGTAGGTTCTTTCCATCACGGACCAAAAGAAAAGACGTTAGATGTCGAACCAATAGTCACAATCATGCGCACCCGCAAAGTCGGATTGTCGCTATTTGTTTTTGGATGCAATCGATGTTTTTGGGTTTCTGCCTACTTAGCGTGGGGTAATTTGAGTCTTCGTCAGGTGTATTCAATTGTGCAGGCGAAAGCTGCCCGAAGTACAACGTGAAGCGCATCGCTTACTCAAACGACACGTAAGGCCAGATTGATGATATTGGTGGACACTGAATGAAGAAAAAAACGTTACCTTCGAAAACCTGTGCTGTGTGTGAGCGCCCGTTTACGTGGCGCAAGAAATGGGAACGTGTGTGGGATGACGTGAAGTATTGCTCCAAGCGCTGCGCCGGACAACGAAGTATGAAAAAGCTAACTAAAGCTATTTAACACTATGGGTATAATGCGTAGTGGCTTTCGTTTCTAAGCTGCCTGTGCGGCAGTGAAGACAACATCACTATTGATTCAACAGGCCCATACTTTCTAAGCTGCCTGTGCGGCAGTGAAGATGTCCGGGCCTTTAACCGACAAAGACATTCATTTCTAAGCTGCCTGTGCGGCAGTGAAGGACATTTGATGCGGGAGAACTAGCGGGAACATTTTCTAAGCTGCCTGTGCGGCAGTGAAGCATTTTGATAACGGCACGAATGTTTCATTTTTTTTCTAAGCTGCCTGTGCGGCAGTGAAGGCTTTCGTATTCATCGCGCTTGATGTCATTCATTTCTAAGCTGCCTGTGCGGCAGTGAAGCTTTCATCGTCTCCATACGGTATCGATTTACTTTTCTAAGCTGCCTGTGCGGCAGTGAAGGTTGATTTGTACCCAGAGTGGGAGCCAATCAATTTCTAAGCTGCCTGTGCGGCAGTGAAGCTTGTTGTGCTTACCCTTTCGCCCTACCGAGTTTTCTAAGCTGCCTGTGCGGCAGTGAAGTCAGAGTTTAACGGCTTGTTCCCTGGCCACAATTTCTAAGCTGCCTGTGCGGCAGTGAAGCTAATGCAAAAGACTGTAGGTAACTATCAATTATTTCTAAGCTGCCTGTGCGGCAGTGAAGTTGAAAGGTACCCATCATGGCCGGTCGGCTTGTTTCTAAGCTGCCTGTGCGGCAGTGAAGAGTTTCGCAAGTCTGACAATCAGCGCACTCAATTTCTAAGCTGCCTGTGCGGCAGTGAAGTAGATAAAAGCACGGGTGAGAAAGGTCTACCCTTTCTAAGCTGCCTGTGCGGCAGTGAAGCATCGTGTGTGTCACTCTCGGTGTCGTCATATTTTCTAAGCTGCCTGTGCGGCAGTGAAGGAAGTGAATTTTCATTGATTGAGTGCGCAACGTTTCTAAGCTGCCTGTGCGGCAGTGAAGAGACTTTAAGAAGCAGTGTCACGCATATGCCATTTCTAAGCTGCCTGTGCGGCAGTGAAGCTAAAATTTAAAACTAATACGCAAGATACAATTTTCTAAGCTGCCTGTGCGGCAGTGAAGTCTGGGCCGTTCCCTGATAGCGGCAATGTGGTTTTCTAAGCTGCCTGTGCGGCAGTGAAGTTCAGGTCGACGACGTAATAGTTCATCATTCCTTTCTAAGCTGCCTGTGCGGCAGTGAAGGACGTTGTTGTAGGCCGAGCAGTTGACGATCATTTCTAAGCTGCCTGTGCGGCAGTGAAGACAACGTTACCGTCGAAGTCGTAATCAGTGTTTTTCTAAGCTGCCTGTGCGGCAGTGAAGGTTAAAGGTTCGGTTAAAAGCCCGGTCTGTTCTTTCTAAGCTGCCTGTGCGGCAGTGAAGGGTTGAGGATATCTCTGAAGCATAGATTTTTAAAGAGCTAGGAAGAAATATGATGGAAAAACCCTATTTTCGAATGGAAATTTAAGCCATTTAGAATCAATGGCTTAAGTTAGGCCTGAAAAATAGGGTTGTAGTGGGTTAGAACCAAGGGGTGGTTGCTGTTCTACTGAACCCATAGCTGGAAAAGTGGCCAGTTTCGGGTTTATCTAGTAATTCTCCGCGCTCAACAAAAAGACGAACCTCTTGGTTGGTCGACTGACTTTTTATTTGGATAAAAGGCAAAGAGAGTCGCTTTTGCTTGGAGTCTGGGATTTTATGCAGTGCTTCCTCTTCAGATAACCAACCTTTAGAGATGGCGCGTCTACGGATGTTTTGAGGGCTTTTCTGTTGCACTCGAAACGTGGAACGATACCCTTGAACATTGTCTGGTACAGGAGAAATATCACTGACCGATGTGTAATCTCGTAAACCTTTAAGCCAAGGTTGTGTCATTAAGCGATCTAATGCATCTCGAGTGCCGTGAAGTCGCAGTATGTTACCCAGCGTTTTTCCATACTTTGGGAAACTGGCGGCCACGTCACCGCTGGCGAGTTCCACCAAGGCACGGTGCAGTTTAGCGAATAAGTTGTTCATCAGTGCGGGGCAGGAGATTTCTGCATCAGGCAGAACAACAATATCTATGTAGCTGTCCATGATTACTCCCCGAAAACACCACCGCGAATCAGCATCGCGATAACGTAGTGTTGTTGTTCGTTTGATGGTGCTTGCCCCTTAAGGATCCAATTATCCAGCAGGGTATAGAAGTCGGTTTTTTCTTTTGGTTTTCTGTAGGCAACGCCGCGGTTGGTTACGCTGCCATAGGGTTCAATGGCGATAGGGCCAAATTCGCTCGCTTCAGGGTACCAAGTGTCGATGGTGCGTAATGCATTACCAATTTTTTGAGAGTGCATTGCGGCTTGTTGGTTAAGTTGGTAGAGGTATTTACTTTTGTTACCGCTACTGTTCATTACCAATTCTTGGGATGGGAAAACAGTTTGCCCTTCGCCTAAGCAGCTAAAAGCGTCCACTTTGATTAGCGTCGGTTTTTCACCCATTAAGCCTTGTTCGATCACGGCTACCAGTTGGGAAAGCTGTTCATCTTTGTGGCTGAAATCGCGAAGTGAAAGTTCCTGTGCATCAAATACCCATTGTTTATCGGCATGTGAAATACGCACTTCTACTCGCTCTGCACCCACACGGTTTCGCCATAGGAATCGGCCGTTTGCAAGATTGGTGGCAAAGCGAAGCGCCAGCGCACTAAAGCCATTCTCTTGAACATATTCAGAAATTAGGCCTGCAAGTGCTTTTTGATAATCGGGGTTGTTGCAGGTAGAGGGAACAGACAAATCACCAAGCACACGCAGGCTAAAGCTGACTTTCAGTGTGTCTGCATCGAAAGGCAGCGCCGCATTGTCGACGGTTTGAAGGTTAGCTTTTTCTACTTCGGCATCAATTTTACTGGCTTTCGCCCCTTTTACTCGGTTTGAAATGGTGCCTCTGACAGATTTCTCAATCACATTCACGGCTTGCCATTGCGTTGAATCGGCGCGTTGTTCCCAGTTGCCTGACGACAACAGCGCGTCTGAGCAAGCAAGTTTAGATTCAAAAGCAAGTACCGAAGGGGTCGTTAAGTTTGTCATGGGATTATTTCCTTATTCTAAAAAATCGTCATCTAGATCAATAGGGTCAACGTTTGCGCTCAGTTGCGATTGGGTATGGCAAACATAAAAAGGGTCTCGGTAGGCGTGTTGCCACAAAGCTTGCTGCATCGATGTGAGGCGGCTCGGACTGCCCACCCATTCACCGACACTGTAAATGGCTTCAACGAAACTCACTGGGGTGTCGTTATCGCGCGTGTTGGCAACGTCGCCTGCCGCGTATGTCGGGGCAATTTTTTTATAGCCAATTTGAATGGGCACTAAGTAACCGTCGAAGGACGATTTAACGCGTTGCCATTCAACCTTGGGGCTTTCTTTGTGCTCTTCCGCCGACAAAGGCGTATCGGTGGCCTGATATTTGAGCGCAGAGAAATCGAGCCAGTTTTGTAAGGCAGATTCGTTGCATTGTTCGTTCTGCTCTGCGAGGTATTGACTGCGATCAACCAAGATAAAACCGGGAAGCAGGCGGCGTAATAACTTCGCGTGAGGCTCATCTGAGAAGTAGCAAGCACCAATGTCAGTGATTGTGCCGCCAGCGAGTTTGTTGCGTTCAGCCAAGCGTTTCACAAAATCAGATTGTGCGCGCTCCATGTCGTCGGTGACGCGATTCACGCCGTTGCACTCAATGACCAAAGACACGGTCAGGTGCATGCGTCCTTCTTCAACAATAGGGGCGGTTTTCCCCTCTTTGGTCAAAGGGTTGCGGGTGAGTGAAAAAGCATACGGCTCGTAGGCATTTTCTCTATGAGCATGTACTTGGTGCTGGTTGCAAACGATGGCGCATGCATCAAGGCTAAACCCGAACTCGCTGCGCTCAGTATGTCTTGACAGGGCATGAACAAACCCCAAAAAATGACTAACAGCGGGAAAGCCCCAGGTCATGCCAGAAATGGCATTGGCGTTGCTGATCTGAATATTTTTAAGTACCAAGTAGGCCATTACTTCATCTCCCACAGTAGCTGCTTGAAGGTTTGTCGCCATTCATCCGCTTCGCCTTGAGACAATCGAAATGTTTGACCACTGCCAGCGGCTTTATCAATTCTGTCTTTAAGCCAAAGACCAAACTCAGTACTCACGCGGTCGCGCCAGTCATCGTTTTCCTCGGTCCAACGGGGGTTATTGGGATCGAGCCATTGGGCATGGTGCAACGGAAGTTGATGGTAGGTGTTCGTCCATCCCGCAGGTTGTTGCTGCCAAATGGCTATGTCGTTAATCACTTGCTCACCAATTTGTTCAACCATGCGTTGAATGTATTCGCGGCGCTTTAGGTTGCTCGGTTTGTGAAGCATACAAAGCATAAAATCGGCAATGCGTTTTACGGTTCGCTCTGTGTTGAACAGCAACGATGAATGGTTGAACAGCTGGTTACTGTCTTTAGGCTGCTGCTGTTGGTTGCGCCAGGTGGGTGGGCGAGTATCGAGTAAGTAGGTTCTTCCACCTCGACCGCTATTCAGCTGAGACACGTTTTGCGGTTTAGATCCGCCGCTGATGGTGACAGCAAGATTGGGGTACGCCACCAGAAGGTTTTCACAAGGCAGGTTGGCCTTTTTGGCGTCCCGAACGGCTTTCATTTCTTGGCTGAAACGACTGTGGTTGATCTCACTGTATAGCGCTTGCGATAACGACGACGAGTACAGCGGTGCCAGAAGATGGTACTCACCTTGAGCGACAGGGAAGTAAACCTGCTTGGCTAAGGTGTGACTGCTAGGCGCTGCATCGCGTAACGCTTGTTTTAACCCATGTTGCCATTCTTGCAGTTGCTCAGGCGTGTTGGCTAAAGGGGACAGCGGTTCGATACTGTCTTCTTGGAGGTATTCCAATAAGCTCTTACCCGCATCGTCTTTGAGCTGCAATAAACGGGCAACATCCAGTGCTGCCGCATTGCCCACCGCATCAACAGCGGGGCTGGCGATCGAAAAGGTATCGACATAACGCGAATCGCTACCAAGATTTTCTGCCAGCACATTCGTGCCTTTGGCGGCACTGTGGCTGAACTTAATGGCATGTGTCGCCATGCTGATTTGCCCTGCGCGTTTTGCCGCGCTGTCTAACCAGTGGGTAACGGTAAAATCGAGTTCCAGTTTGGCGACTTTGGCAGATCGGTTTGCTTCAAAGGTGTCGGCATCGTCAGCTGATGTGATTTTTGCTTTTTCTTTGTCGCATTCTTTTTCGAGCGCCTCTACTTTCACGGCGCGTCTATCGGCAATGTATTGCGCGATATGTTGGGTTAACGTTGTGGGCATTTATCCTCCTAAACGCCTATTCCAAATGATTAACATTCTGTTCCTCTAAATACCCCTAATACGGGGTGATAGCGCCATTTTTGGCCATGATTCAGTTCACTCAGTTCGATGGTGGCAAAGCGCTGACAGGCTTCATCGAGAGGGAGGTCGAAGTGTTCGCCCAATGTTTCCATGACGCTCGCCAATCCAATGTTTCCCCACACCGAGACGCCATCAGCAAGGGGGATGTCGGGTTCGATCTCGAGCTTGCCGCTGTCTATAAATTCCAAGCCGAACGGATCCCATTGCTCAAGGGTTGGGGTTTCTTCGTCTTGCGCTATCCCAAATACATAGGGTTGTGTTGGCTGACTTTTTCGAAAAGGAGTTTGTTTCTGAATTTCGGCAAAAAGGTGCGCGTGTGGCTGTGTCCACCACACTTTTGCTTTGTCTCTCATCACGAAGTTCAGTGCAAAGTGCTCCAAGGCGATGAAGCCGGCCACTTTATTTTGCTTACGCAGTGGTGGTTGAATAAAACGCGGTGAAGACGAAATAGGTTGTAAATCGCATTCGTCTAGTATGTCTGTCAGATTGTGGCTATCAAGTTGCAGCCAAGGCGCTTGTTTCGATTCCTTTCTGACTAATTTGTATTCTTGGTTGCTCTCAAAGCCAGGCTTACAAAAGGCGACAGATTCGCCTTTTAACGCACGGTAGTTTTGCGTCAACACATAGATGTTGGGGTTGGTTGGCGGTTGCTGACGATGCCGTTGTACGCGGCCCGCAAGTTGAATGATGGAACGCATTGAGCTGGGTTCAACAATGGCCCAATCGTAATCATGGTCTCGCCCTACTTCTGCGACTGGCGTGGCGAGCACCACAAATATATGGTGTTGTTCTGGGTGTTGTTTGAACACCGCCTGCACCTGAGGTAAGGCCGTAATTGGGCGCTTCGGATCGCGCTTTAGTATCGCATCGAGGTTGTCTTCAATTTCTGACCGTACCGCTAACGGGTGTTGGCTGTGATAAAAGCAAACGTGGATACGTGTGTTTTCGTTGGGTGACATGTCCAACAACCGTTTACCGACGGCGACCAAAGGTTCGATGTTGGCCATGCGTATGATGCCTGCCGAGAAGGTTTTCCCTTTGTTTTTCGTATCGCTTTCATCTTCGGTGTAATGCTCGGCTGCGAGCTGTTGTGCGGTTTGCAAAAAAAGCGCCGCCAATGAGGCGATGGCATCTTGTGGTGGCGATGTCTCAACAGGTAAAAATTTTCCTAGGTGAAGCGCTGACGATTTGTCGCGTAAGCATTGCAGGCGCTTCTCTGTGAATGCTTGATGTTGCGCGAGATAGCTTTTGGCATCGTCATGCTGTCCGCTGTCGTGATTAAATTCATCACACCAATACGCCACGACGGGCAATTCCAGTTGTTCACCATTCACGACGTTGAACTGCTGGCGACCCGCACGATAAGCGTCAAACAGGTTGCTGAGCAGAGACGGTGGTAAGGTGGCAGAGGAAAGCAGAACTCGGGATCCCAACAAACCAGCCCAATAGACAAGACGACTCAGAGCGGGTATGTCTTCTATGCCAAAATCATCAGGCTCATCCAACACTAAATCACTGGTGAGCAATCGCAGCATTGGCGCGATTTGCTGGCCGCCCGACGTGCCTTCAGACACTGGGATGATGTGGTCAATAGTGCTGACTGAAATCGGTGCGCTAACCAAGGCATGCACGAATTTTCGCGTGTTTCTGTCGTTCTTTAGCCAGCGGTTTAAATAGTGGTTATCAAGCTCACCATCGTATTTTACATACAGGTGTTCAGCAAAGAGGTTTTCCGACGCACTGCCTGTTGGCGATGCTTTCTCTTCGTCGTCCATCGCACTTTTTATCGCGGCCACGTCACGGATTTTTTTCTTGTTATGAAGTGCCTTAACCGCGCTTGAACCAATGACAACCGCCAGATCATCGTCATCGAGTTGAAGGCGTTCCTGCAAGGCATCACCGGTTTGCAACGTGAGTGTGCGCAAGCCTAGCGCCACGCTAAAGCGACACCCCATTTGTGGATCAGAAAGCCCATACATGATCCGTGCGTTAGCAAAGGTTTTCCCCTTTCCTGTTGAGGCCATGTTGACCCCAAAGAAGCCTTGATTTTGGGTTTGCTCTCTGACGGAAACCGCGGCGTCATAGGCGTTGTTTTGCCAACGAAAACGTGGATCTGTGGTGCGTTTTTTCAGTGAAGGATGTCGCGTGATGGCAGGCATTGCACCGCGCAATTTAGGAATAATGGTGGCCAGTAAATACGCATTGTGTGCAACGCCAATGCAGTGCTCATCAAGCTTTTGCTTGGGTTTGCGTGTTTGCCTGTCGGTGTTTGCAATGGCGGTGTACTGTGTGTCTTGCCAATGCGAGGTGGGCGCACCGGCGGAGTATGCGTGATCGGCAAGCATCAAGGCCATGCGAGCAAGATGCAGTGGGTATGCCAATTCTGGTTTGGCGAATTCCATGAGGCTTGGGAGTTTTAATGCGCGAGCTGCCAGCTCTTTGGCTTTATTTCGCCATGTGAAACTCGCCAATGGTGTACCCATTGGAAATCGAAATACATCCGTTTTCTCTTTTTCGTCAAAAGCATGGTGGTTGAGTGCGTTCCATTCTGCGCTCATGCCTGTGTTGAACCATGCCGCTACGTTATGCATGTCTTGCTGCCTGTCACTCAAACATTTAGGCAGGCGGTGGTGTGAAACAATCAGCCATGCAATGCAATGCAAGCGGCAAGCGGGGCCATGCTTGCGAATGGAACAATGTTAGCTGGGGAAAAGCTCTCGAGTAGATTCCTATCATCTATCTCACTGAGTGTATTGAGATGCTCAAGCCATTCTTGATCATTTCTGCCACCGACAAAGGCGAGAAAAAGCTGGGCAGACACCCATTCGTGTCGGTACGGCTCGTAGTGTTTTCCAATTCCGAGCAGTTTGTTCTGAAACAGTATATTCGCTTTTCCAAGGTCGTGAAAAAGCCCAGCAACCCCCGCCATGACGGCGGTTGCATGGGTGCTGTGTCTATCATTTTCATCGCCGCTTCGTAGTATGTTTCGGCACGTTGTATTCGTCGGCACAGTGCCGTCTTCGTTGAAGCGTTTTCGGCTGCCGACTATCCACATCAACTCGGTGTGGTTTTTCCCATATGTTCGGTAACAGGCTACGGCGGTATTTCTGCGCGCCGTTTTTTTCAACAAGATCCTAAGCGTTTTTAGCCCTTCATACGTGATGGGGGTTTGCCATGTTCGCTGGCCTTTTCGCTCGGCAAATTGGTCTAATACTCGTCGCGTTTCTGGCAGGGCTTGTTTGCTGCATTCAGAGATAAGAAGAATGTTCACAGCGCTTGCTCCGAACATGACGCTGACGTGCGTTGCAATGTGTCAATCATCACGTCTAGCGCTTCTGCCTCCCGAAACTGGTTTAAGCAGCGTTGGCGAAATTCTTGTTCATCGTCACCCGCCATCGCGGCAATGAAGGCTTGAGGTAGCACTAAGGCATCTTTAACAATATCGGCGACATCAAACACCAACCCGCCGCGGCGCGTTTTTCCATGCAAGATGGCGAGTCCATGTGGTAGTCCGATAACCCAACAAGCGGTAGCAGCCAAACCGTATGCTAGGTAGTTGCCATGGTCTAAAAACCGATTTGCTATGTCAGTTGAATTTCCGCGATCTGAACGCGTGAAGTCGCCATATTGGGTGGCATGACAGGCTAGGCGATAGAGCGTTTTTGTTGTGGTCGCTTCTAGAGACAACAGGTCTTGCGTGGTGGTGCAGGTTTCAATTTTATCCGTGAAGCGAGAAAGTGCGGCGTCGAGTTGATCCACATTAACCGGAAACGCATCGTGCTTACTGGCTTTTAGCCAATGCTTTTTGACCTGTCGAATCCGCTCTTGTTGGAGTTGCTTTGCGGCTTCGAGTCGCAATGCATCATCAAACCAAAATCGAACCCATTGTTGAAGATACTCGGTAGGGCGGTACTCCGATTGTGGTGTTAGCCACGAAACCTCGACCTGAGTTTCGTTGGCACTAAATAGCGGCGTGCCTCCGCCGCCACAAAAACCGACTAAAACGCCTGCTTTTGCAAATTCGCGCATGGCTGCCTGTGTAACGGATGTGCCAGTGCCGAGCATCACCACGGTGGTATTTGCGATGGGGATATTCCAATAAAGGCTCTCTTTACCTTGGTCGGTGACATATTCAACCCGTCCGCCATTTACCAGCACACGGCAGTGTTGAAGGTAATAAATGTTGGCGCGTTTAGAGTGGATAATTGTTTTTAAATCACTTGGAGAAAAGTCTTTATTGGCCATGTTTGCTACAAAATAAACTTGGTTGCATATCTTGTTTGGATTTTAACTACAAACTCATAAATTGTTGACCAATTATAAGTACATTTATGTCATGTTTGTGATTACTGAATGGTTGTGGATCTGGAGTTACCAAACTGAATGTCTTTAAGTGATTTTTTTGATTGTTTGTTGTTAACGTTTCCGTTCTATTTTCCTGTGCGGCAGTGAAGGGGGTGAGCGATGAGCTTGTTTGACTCATTCGTTTCTAAGCTGCCTGTGCGGCAGTGAAGATCCAATGAACTCAACACCGACAAGCTCTTACTTTCTAAGCTGCCTGTGCGGCAGTGAAGAGTCATCATCAGGGCAATCAGGCGGCTGATATTTTCTAAGCTGCCTGTGCGGCAGTGAAGAATCAGGTGGCTTAATTGCCGCCTTTTTTATTTTTCTAAGCTGCCTGTGCGGCAGTGAAGGCATGGATTGATAAGTGCGATTGCTTCTCTGATTTCTAAGCTGCCTGTGCGGCAGTGAAGAAACCAACTCGACACATGTTAGTCCACCATGATTTCTAAGCTGCCTGTGCGGCAGTGAAGTGCCGGTTCCTCAGTTGAATGGCAATAACGTGTTTCTAAGCTGCCTGTGCGGCAGTGAAGACAATAGACCGCTATGGAAGGTAACAGGACCATTTCTAAGCTGCCTGTGCGGCAGTGAAGTCCCTTGTTCTGATAAGAAAGGGGCTACACCTTTTCTAAGCTGCCTGTGCGGCAGTGAAGACCCACGTTACAAAGCGTTTATGGCGCGTTTTTTTCTAAGCTGCCTGTGCGGCAGTGAAGTTTGCGCAAGACCTCGCCCGTGAATTCGGGCATTTCTAAGCTGCCTGTGCGGCAGTGAAGGTGCGCGTGCGCGTTGCTGTCCGAATGCATTGTTTCTAAGCTGCCTGTGCGGCAGTGAAGATTTACACCACACAATAACAAAGACGCCCGTATTTCTAAGCTGCCTGTGCGGCAGTGAAGCTGGGGCAATCGCTGCCGGTGAAACTGGAAAGTTTCTAAGCTGCCTGTGCGGCAGTGAAGCCAAGTCTAGACACCTAAAGGGCGCTAGCAAGTTTCTAAGCTGCCTGTGCGGCAGTGAAGTGCCGCTGTGGGCAATTCATTGATGGATATTTTTTCTAAGCTGCCTGTGCGGCAGTGAAGGGCTATGGCGGTCAGCAAGAGCTAATTATTGATTTCTAAGCTGCCTGTGCGGCAGTGAAGGCACCTTCATTGATGAAGGGATGCCACACGAATTTCTAAGCTGCCTGTGCGGCAGTGAAGTGAAAGGAATGGGCGCCCTTTCTGATGCTGAGTTTCTAAGCTGCCTGTGCGGCAGTGAAGTGAAATGGTCACCTTACAGTACTACTATGGAATTTCTAAGCTGCCTGTGCGGCAGTGAAGTGCCATAATTTACGGCCTTCTGCGGTTTGACTTTTCTAAGCTGCCTGTGCGGCAGTGAAGGCGGTGATGGTGGTTCCGGTGGCGGTGACTTTTTTCTAAGCTGCCTGTGCGGCAGTGAAGAAGGTAGTGACGGCACAAGCCCCACATCTAATTTTCTAAGCTGCCTGTGCGGCAGTGAAGCAACTTGGCGAGCCAGTGCGGCGGGGG
>NZ_AJYD02000013.1:437324-468297 GCF_000286835.2 Enterovibrio norvegicus FF-33
AATATGCTGTCATCACAGATTTCTAAAGGCCTAAATCAAGATACGACGAAAAAACCCTTTTTCTTCGCCTTAATTTAAATTCCAATAAAATCAGTGCCTTAACAATACCTCTAAAAAGATGGGTAAATTTTTAAAAGTGTAAGTAGTTTTATCCCGCCAAAATCCTACATACCTGCGATCGGCTGTAGCCGGTCGCTTCTGCAATCTCTTTCAGGCTTAAGCCTTTCTCTCTAAAGCTTCTCACTTTCTGGTGCCGTTCGGTGTCGGCTTGCTTACCTTTGTATTTGCCATTGGCCTTGGCGGTTTCTATGCCCTGGCGTTGGCGTTCCCGTCTTGTTTCGTAGTCCTTTCTAGCCATCGCCGCCATCAGCTCTATCAGCATGTTGTTGATGGCATCGAGCACGGCTTTGATGATCGGGTCATTGTGGGTGAGTGCATTGTTGTCGAGAGCCTGCCAACTGGTTGGTACGTCCATGCTGACTATGCGAATGCCTTTTTCCTCAATCATACGCTTGAGCTCTTTCCAGTCGTGGTCGTTAAGGCGGGTGAGGCGGTCGATTTGCTCAACGAGCAGAATGTCGTTTTCTTGCGTGTCGTTGAGTAGGCGATTTAGCTCAGGCCGTTCTAGTTGAGTACCGCTTATGTTTTCGGTGTAGTAGCTGGCAATGCGTTGGCCATGTTCGTTGATGAACTGCTCAAGTGTGGTTTTCGCTCGATCTGCGTTTTGTTCATCGGTGGAAGCGCGGAGGTAGGCGCGAATAAACATGGTTTGTCTCCCTGAAAGTGGCCAACGTCGCATTTAGGTGGTCGCAATAGGGAGTGTCGCATTTAGGTGGTCACATTGCCAGTTTTGATGTCAGGGTAGGGTGGTCGCGTTGGGGTATACCTATAAGATGATAACTATCAGCCCACTTTTGCTCTCTCTTTGTATTCGTGTAAATTGATGGATGCAATACATAAAGGAGTGTTGAAGTGGAGTGGTTGCTGTTCGTGCCGTGTTTGGCACTCGCGTTTGTTTGGTCAGAACGAGACTATCGGTACTATTTACTCAGTGCGTTTTACATTGGGTATGCGTTGTATCTGTTGTTTGGCGTCGAGCTACCCACACATTCACGATTAGGGCTGTTTTATATCGCGTTGCCGTCTATCGGCTTTCTTGGTTTTCTGTTTCCGTCTGCGGTTTCGGCCTTGCCGTCTTCATTGGTTCGTGTGACAGGGATAGCGTGTATTACTATCCCCTGGCTCGGTTTACTGCTCTTGTTTTAACTGTTCCAACAGTAAGGGAATGTCGACTTCTAATCCTTTCCCTTGAATGTCCTGAATTGGGCAGTCAGTCTGGGGTGTATTGCGATATGCTCGAAGGGGTGTTCAGTGAGTTAACGGAGCTGAATACTAGGCTTTAATGAGTTACGTAGTTTATGTAAATAAAGTAACTGGCATCACTTGCGTAAGTGATGCCTGTTTATTCTGGAGGTTATACCTGACACCCCAGCCAGAAGTCGGTGAGTAGCTGACTGACGCTGTCAACCTGAGTCCCTCGGTGGGTCGCTGTGATTGCAGCGATAAAGAGATCCTGCTTTTGGTCACGGAGAGTGAGAAGTGCCTCTGCGGTTGAAGCCGTGAGTAATGGCTTCAAGTCAAAGCCAAGCAAGTAAGCCCCTTGTCTTTCAACATCGTATCCGAGCGCTTCACCAGGAACGTAATCCTCCCATAAACGCCCGTCATGAATTTCGTGGTAGCGGCTGAGTACGGTGAAGAAATCCGTCGCATCTTTACGGTTTTCTGCCCCGCGTTCGAGCCAGGCTATCAGCTTCAAAAGTGCGAGCCCAGGCAGGGAAGCTACCTGAAAAGTGAGATCGTTCCAGGCCACGGTCAGAGAGGAATCATAGGCTTCCTGAAAACCGGACACCGACATCGTGATATCAAAATGCGGTGGCCAGGTGATGTCACCTTGTGAATCTGCCACTGCGCCGAACGGAATAAGATCAATCGGTAGCTGCGTCTTAGGCTCAGTTAATCGGTGTTCAACACGGGAGGGCTTTAAGCCAGCTGCCAGCAGCTTCTTTCTGGTTGCATGAAAAGCGTCCCAGCTGTCGACTAAAATGGCGGTATCAATATCCCGGGTGGCGCGGATTGGCGGGTAGCCATGAATACCGTGAAGCACCACATCACGGGCGGTGGCTCCGGCAATGAAATAAGGTACGCCAAGCCCGTTGATGATCCGCACCAGGTTATCAAGCGCATGCTCAAACTGCGGGTTAAGGGAGTGAGTGAAGGTGTAGGTATTGGCCATTTAAGATCTCTGCGGCTTCGCGGTTGCGACTATCGTTACTGGCCAGAAGCTCTGCCACGGTGAGCAGAACCTGAGCGGCTGTGTTTATACTTAGGCTTTTTCCCCAAAAAGGGGCAGCAATCAGGAGTTGCCCGTCAGTGGAGGGCCGAGCCTGAAGCTCGCGCATTTTTTTCTGTATCGGATCGCGAGTAAACAACCAGTATTCTTCTGGCTCAAGGTAATTTGTCAACGTTGCAGCGGCGACTTCTCCCCCCCAGAGATCTCCCTCTTCCAGTGTCATGGCTTGCCAGTGAAGCGGTGTTTTCACCCGAAAGGGGGCAAGTTTTTTTCTGAGCACCTGAGGGTATGCCGCCAGCCATTGCTGAATAAGGGTAGATCTATCCAAAAAGCGTCGGGACTTTTTGTCTTTGGGGATAGCCTGGATATCGATAAGGTACTTCAGTGTTTTACTGACCATCCCCAATGAAACACCGGACTTTTCGGCCATCACTTCATAGGGTTGATTGAGGAGTTTATCGTCAGCCAGCAGGGCAAACAGGCATTTCATGATCCCCACACTCAAGCTTGGGCGCGTATCCTGAGTATTTTCCCGTTTCTTCCCTTCTATATGGAGGAAAAAACCGGGCTGCACAATATGGGCGTTACCGGCTTCATCTAAATAATTGATGCCTCTTTCTTCGCTGTACTGCCGCAAGAAAGCGCTGAGTGGATTGCAGATCAGCAGGGTTTCACGTTGGCGTTGTGTTTGTAGAAAAGCATCCAGTGTCGCTTTGCGGTGAATACGTTTGATGTTCGCATCAAACGTCCGTGCTTCCCCTGCTATTTTCAGGGTCAGGGTAGCATCTACGCCAATGTCTCGCGCATCGGTGTCCTGATAATGGATGTCGGTGATCTCGATGTGTTCAGGCAGTGCATCCAATGCCTGACTCAATATCTGCTGTTCCATTTTTTTCACGATTTATGTATTTTCATGATTCATGAAATATATCACTGAGGTGATGTATTTTCCAGTTGGATACATATATCGTCATCAAAAATCGACTTAGTGTGTTGAAATATATGACTAATCCATCTCAAAAGGAAAAGGTAAGGATTGCCGCCATTTCAAAGTGTGTTCACCTTTTCTTGTGCAATGTTGCATGTGATTGAGCAGAGCAATTTTGATGAATAACTGGGAGTACGTAAATTTTAGTGAAAATCATGAAATGGACTATCACTTGGGTTGGCAAATAGAAATCTGAATATAACCGGAAATACCGAAGGGACAACACGCAATGGACAGCAAAGAGCAAACTGTATAAAACGCGCGTTACCCATGCTGACTTCAAGCCTTTTGTTGTCGCTGATAAAACCACGGTTGATTAATGCTTGGTTGTATTGCTTGCCTTTGTATTTGACATTGGCGGCTGCGATTCTTTGGCGTTTTGTTTATCGGTGGAGGTGCGGAGGTAAGCGCTACTATCTGGATGCTCTACAAAACAGTCAGTTAATAAACAAAAAGAACAATCCATTTATCATCAGGTTTCGTACCTATTCCAAATGCACTGATGCCTAGGACTGAGTGAGTACCCAATGACTGCGACCTATTCTCGATTACGTTTGATTTTGGGTGATCAACTCAATGCCAGTCACTCTTGGTTTCGTGAGCAAGATGACGACACCTTGTATGTCATCGCTGAACTGCACCAAGAAGCCAGCTATGTGCCTCACCATGTGCAAAAGGTGTGTGCCTTCTTCGCCGCCATGTCTGCCTTCGCACAGGCATTGCAACACGCAGGGCACAGAGTCTTGCACTTAACCTTGGATGACACCGCCCCTTTTGCAGATTTGCCCACTTTGCTAACCCATCTTTTCGAGAAGCATGGGGTAAGCGCGTTTGAATACCAATTGCCCGATGAATATCGCTTGAGGCTGCAATTGGCAGAGTTTGCTAACACGGCAAACGTTGAAGGCTCTGCGGTTGAAACTGAGCATTTTTACTTGTCTGAACAGCAACTCCGTCGTGATTTTCAAACGGGTAAAAAGCACCGTATGGAAGCGTTTTATCGCAAAATGCGGGTGCGATTTAATGTCTTGATGGACGGAGATGACCCTCAAGGCGGGCAATGGAATTTCGATGCGGACAATCGAAACAAACTCAAAGCGAAAGACATTGAAGATGTGCCGGAACCATTGCTGTTTGGTCATGATGTTACTGACATTCTCGCCCGCATCGAACGCCACAACATCAAGGTGATTGGAAAGCCTGACTCAAATCTACTGTGGCCGATAACACGCACGCACGCGAACGAATTACTGACTTTTTTCTGCCAGCATTGCTTACCCAACTTTGGACGCTTCCAAGATGCGATGACTGGGCAGACCGATGAGGAAGGCAAGCGCAAACAATGGAGTCTGTATCACTCAAGGTTGTCGTTTGCGCTAAACAGCAAAATCTTGAGCCCTCGGCATGTGGTGGACGCGGCGATTCATCACTATCACACGCGACCCGATGAAATCAGCTTGGCGCAAGTGGAAGGCTTTGTTCGCCAAATCATCGGTTGGCGCGAGTTCATTCGCGGGATCTATTGGGTGAACATGCCTGACTACGCCAATCTCAATAGTTTGTCCGCGACGCGTGATTTACCGTCATGGTTTTGGACGGCAGACACCAAAATGAGCTGCCTGAAACATGCGATCGAACAGTCACTCGATTACGCCTACGCGCACCATATTCAGCGTTTGATGATCACCGGTAATTTCTGCCTGATCAGCGGCATCGAACCTGCTCAAGTGGATGAGTGGTACCTCGGGATTTATATCGATGCGATCGAATGGGTGGAATTGCCCAACACGCGTGGCATGAGCCAGTTTGCTGATGGCGGCATTGTGGGGTCGAAAGCGTACGCAGCAAGCGGTAATTATGTGAAGAAAATGAGCGATTACTGCGGAAATTGCCATTATAAGGTCGCGAAAATCACCGAAGATGACGCTTGCCCATTGAACGCGCTTTATTGGCATTTTATGGATAAACACCAAGACGATTTTGGCGGCAACCCAAGAACCAAAATGGTGTATGCGAACTGGAATAAGAAGACTGACGAGCAAAAACAAGCGGTGTTAGACAAAGCGGCTCGAAGCCTACAAGCCATTGAGCAGTTATAGCGGGCGAGCCTGATGGGTTTGTACGCAGGCTCGCTGTTTAGCATCTAGGAGCAGCTAGGTTCGTTCCCACCGTTGTGTCGCATGCTCCCGATAGCATCCTGCATTTCTTTCTCTGATAGCCATTGCTCAGGCAGTGGGTTGACGACTAATCGATAATCTTTAACCTCGTTGGGCAGCGGCGCACCTTGGGTTTGCGGCGAAACAATGGCGATCTTGAGGCTGGGGTTTCGCGCCAAAATGCGGCTTGCGATACCTAAGCCATTTTCAACATGGAACGCGCCTGCAATGTGCATCACCTTGTTATTCGGGTTTTCTGCCAAAAATTCGACCATGCTTTCGGCCATGGTGTCGTCCCACGCGATTTGTGCCAGATACTGGTTATTGGTTTTCTCTTCGTTGCCGTGGAACATCACGGACAAGAATTTCTCTTTGTACGGCGAGGGCTCGCTCGAGAGGGTTTGTGCCACGTAGCGACGTTTCTCCGAAGGTAATGTATCAAGGTAGCCTTCCCCTTTAGCGGCGAGGCAACGCACGATCTCTTGCGTGGTATTCGCCGCGATAACAGGCATGGCATTGGTTTTGGCTATTTCAATCAAAGGGCGATAATCACTGGCATAGTTCGGCCATTTACCACTTTGGCTCAATAGCGCACTTTCCCCAAAATCACCTTGAAGATAGCCGTCAATCAGGCTTTGGTCTGGGCGTGAAAATTGCTCCATAGACAGCGCAGTGGCGGGATAACGCGCGGCGAGAGTAGAAAGCAATTGCGCTTGAAATAAGTGAATACCAGGATGGGTGTGCCATTCCCCCACCAATATGACGTCAGCGTCACTCAGTGCATTGGCAAGTTCGTTGAGCGAATAGGGCACGCCATTGGGAGATTCAATGCGGTAGTCGTAAAGCGTGCCCGTGGGGGCTGGGGTTTCTTTCGGCGTAAGTGGGTGACTGCAACCTAAAAGCGTCGCGAGAATGAATGCGGCGGAAAATGCGCGTATCGACATGAATTCGTGTCCTTGAATATCAGGAGATACGCACCAGTATGACGGAAAACGCGGGTGATTGCTTTGTTGCGTTATTCCCGCGTTTTTCTGCTTTTTAGGCTTTCTTGCGATAAACGCGCAGGGTGAAATCTGCTTCGCAAGCAAATTGCTCAGTCTCTTTCAACGTCTGCCACAACGCCTCAGGTGCTCGCCATGCAAACGGCGTCATTTGAAGCAATGTGGTTGCGTCTTCACTGTTGAGTGTCATTGGATAGGCAACGCTGTGCTCGGCTTCCAGTTCAAACCCCGGCAGATCTTCCACAGGGACATCATGAAGCTTCACGCCGTCATAAATACCCTCTTTGAGCTGATACAGGTGACGAGGGCCTGGCGTCACAGTCACGACCACGCCGTTGTCTTTGATGGTGCGCTGAAGCTCTTCACCGTTACAAGGTGCGTAGATGCGTACTACCGCGCTCAGTTGCGCGTCGGCAAAGGGTAGGCGTTGGCTTGAGGCGACCAAGAAATCGCATTCTGGGTAGCGTTTCGCTGCATGGCGGATCATCACTTTAGAAATATCCAAACCGACGACCTTTGTACCGCTCTGTGCCTCGGTATGACTGAGTGCATTGGCAAAATGGCTGGTGTAATAGCCTTCACCACAACCGATATCCAATAGCTGGCTGTATGTCTGAGACTTTCCCTCAACCATGGTGTGCTCAGCTAATAATCCTGTGAGCAAGTCGCATACCGCATCACGCATTGGCTGATAGTGACCGCCATTAAGAAATTGGCGACGCGCCTGCATCATTTCTTTGTTATCACCGGGATCTTTTGATCGCTTGTGCTGCACAGGCAAAAGGTTCACATAGCCTTCTTTTGCTACATCAAACTGGTGGTTGTTAGTGCATTTGTAAGTACGTTCTTTGAGAAAAAGCGGTTGCTGACACAGCGGACAAAGGTATGACATAGCGATGTTTCGGTCGGATTGAATGAGGGCAAAGGATACGGCGCAAGGCGCGTGGCATCAAGGTTTAATGAAAAGCGCCCGACAGTGCGAGCGCTTTCTTGGCTTTCTTTGGTGTGTTCATGCTCCAAAAAGAACGTGCGAACTACGCCTTCTTGCGGTTTGCCGCCCAAACATGCAGCAAGTCAGTCGCAATGGTAGCCGCAGCCAAAGACGTTAGTTCTGCATGGTCATAGGCAGGTGCGACTTCTACCACGTCCATGCCAATCAAGTTGATCCCTTGTAAACCACGAATGACTTTCAAGACTTTGTCCATGGTCATGCCGCCACAGACCGGTGTGCCAGTGCCTGGTGCAAAGGCAGGATCTAAGCAGTCAATGTCGAACGTTAGGTAAACGGGACGATCGCCAACACGCGCTTTGATCGCGTCAACGATTTGGTCTGCTGACCAGTCATTGGCCGTTGCCGCGTCCACCACTTGGTAGCCCAGTTTGTGGCTGTGCTCGGTACGAATACCGATTTGAATCGAGCTGTGTGGGTCAATCAAACCTTCGTTGGGCGCATGATAGAACATGGTGCCGTGGTCATATTGACTGCCCATGTCGTAGGTGTCTGTGTGCGCGTCAAAGTGTACCAGCGCCATTTCACCAAACTGTTTGGCGTGAGCACGTAGCAGCGGCAGAGTAACAAAGTGATCGCCGCCAAAGGTGAGCAGTGTTTTCCCTTCTGCCAGTAGGCTGGTGGCATGGGCTTCTAAGCGTTCGCACATTTGCGCTGCGTCGCCGAAATCAAAAACGAGATCGCCGCAATCGGCCATTTTGATTTCTTTGGTCAGTGAAAAGTCCCACGGCCAGCGTTTACCTTCCCAAGCAAGATTGATCGAAGCCTGACGAATGGCCCCTGGCCCCATGCGGCTGCCTGAACGCCCCGTGGTCGCCATATCAAATGGCACACCTGTGATGATAACGTCAGCGTCGCAACCGTGTGGTTGGAAAACCAATGGCTGACGAAGAAAACCGAACGCATTGGAATACAGCGAATAATCTGGGTAGTTGGCCAGTGTTGCCATGAAATAACTCCCTATCAAATACGAATTGCCCGCTGGAGCGGGCAATCAAAAATTAACGGTTTGAACGAATGTCTTCGAGGTAGGTGTAGCCATTTAGGCCCTCTGACAATTCAGCCAGAATTGCATCGTGCTCTTCTTCGGGCAAATGCTCTTTTACCATCTCTTCGTATTGCAGCAAGAACTGTGATGGGTCGAGATGTACATAGCGCAAAACGTCGCCAACGCTGTCACCACGCTCAATGGCTTCAATGTCGAAACCGCCTTCACTGCGGCTACGCACCACGGCGGTATCCGTATCGCCAAACAGGTTATGCATGTCGCCCAGAATTTCTTGATAAGCCCCCACTAGGAAGAAACCCATGCGGTAAGGCTCTTCGTCACGCCATGCTGGAACAGCAAGGGTACTTTCGATGCCTTGTCCTTCCACGTACTGATCAACGGCACCATCAGAGTCACAGGTGATATCGAGCATGACGGCACGGCGCTCTGGCGCTTTATCAAGGTTACTGAGTGGCAAGATAGGGAAGACTTGATCGATCCCCCATGCGTCAGGTAACGACTGGAACAAAGAGAAGTTCACGAAGAACTTGTCCGCCAAACGTTCGTTCAGTTCGTCCAACACAGGACGGTGCGCTCGGTTCTTTGGCGACATTTTGCGCGACAACTCGTAGCAAATACGTAGGCTGATTTGTTCTGCCCACGCGCGCTCGGCAAAGCTGACCATACCCATGGCAAACTGCATGTGCACTTCGGACAGATCGCTTTGGTTGTCATGGTGAATCTCGACCAATGAACGCTGATCGCCTGATTGGCTCAAATCTTTAAACGAATGCCACATGTTGTGCAAATTCTGTGGCGCGCTTTCAGCTGGCGCAAACACTTCTTCGCGCTGATAGCGTTCCACACCGACGACATCGGTAACCAACACAGCATGGTGTGCGGTCAGATTTCGGCCAGATTCTGAGATAATACGCGGCATTTTTATGTCGTATTCTTTGCAGACATCGCCGAGGGTATACACCACATTGTTGGCGTATTCGCGCAAGCTGTAGTTCATTGAACAGCTACTTTGGCTGCGTGTTCCTTCGTAATCGATGGCGAGACCGCCGCCCACGTCGACAGTGGTAATGCCTGCGCCAAGTTTGTGAAGTTCTGCATACACACGGGCAGCTTCGCTCACGCCGGAGCGTACATCGCGAATATTGGCGATTTGCGAACCGAGGTGGAAGTGAAGCAGTTGCAGTGAATCCAACATGTTGTGTTCACGCAGCTTGTCCATCACGGTCAGAACTTGCGAAGCAGACAGGCCAAATTTAGACTTTTCACCGCCACTTGCTTGCCATTTTCCTTTGCCTTGAGAGGCAAGACGCGCACGCAGGCCAAGACGTGGTTTCACGCCTAAGGCTTTGGCTTCTTCAAGCACCAGATCAAGTTCGGAAAGCTTTTCGAGCACGATGTACACTTCGTGGCCGAGTTTTTCACCGATGAGTGCCAGACGCACGTATTCGCGGTCTTTATAACCGTTACATACAATCACAGAGCTTGCTTGACGCGCCATGGCTAGCACCGCCATAAGTTCAGGCTTGCTGCCTGCTTCTAAGCCTAACTGACGCTGTTGACGCGCATATTGGCTTTTGAGAATTTCGCTCACAACGGCTTCTTGTTGGTTAACTTTGATGGGGTAAACCAGCAGGTATTCGCCGAGGTAGCCATAGTCAGCAATCGCATCATTAAAGTTCGCACACAGGCTGTCAACGCGGTGATGCAAGATTTCTGGGAAACGCACCAATACGGGTAGCGATGCGCCTTTTGCGATCAGCTCATCGGCCAGTGTCGATAGCCCGACAGTGTTCTCTGGACGTTTTACATCAGGACGAACAATCACTTCACCCTGAGCATTAATATCAAAGTACCCCTGACCCCAATACGGTGTGTTGTAGACATCACGGGCGTCATTAATAGACCAATCACTCATGTTCATTCCTCGGCGGTGATTGGGCACAAGCAAGTTCGCAGACCGCGGATAACGTCACGCGATCAACGGTAGCTTGTACCAAAGAAAATTATTGGATTGCGTTTAACGCAGGCAGACCTTATTCAGGCATCTGTAGCGAAAGATCAAGAAGCACGGCGTCCGCGCTTCGTGTTCGCCTTAACGATGCCCTTTTCCTGCGCGTATGCGTCGACAGGGTCTGGGGGCTGTGTTGCGGATGAAGAGTTACTGCGATGTCGCAAACGGGGGTCAGGCTAGTCGCCAGAACATGCGGTTTTGCGAAAGATTTCATTGCCATTCCTAAAAAGGCCGTGCTGCAGACAGGCACGGTATGACAGGGAACACGGCTCTTTTATTGTCAGCATTCATTCATTGGGAAATGCTGTTCAAAGCCCGGATACACCTCATTGGCATCATCTAAACCAGAACGGGTGCGTGGCGATTAGACAACCGTTTTACGCTCGGTGCAAATAAATTAATTTGCACGTGACGAGTGATTTGTTTCATCGAGTGGGTGGCCGAAGAGGTAGAGCAGATAGGGGGCGGATTCTCGTCTCATCACCTTCTGCTTCACAGCCTATTTGACTGTGGTGCAGACGCAATAATTGATACAAAAAAGCCGTTCAGGAGAACGGCTTTGAGCGAAAGCTTGTGAGAGTTATGCGTTCACGATTTGGCAAAGTTCATTGCCACAGAGGTGATACTGACGCGGACAGTTGCGCCATACAGTTAACATACGCTGATACTTCTCAAGCATCGGCATTTGGCTGTTGAAATGGTGCGAGCCTTTATCGAATTGAGGGTATAGGCCTTCAATGTCGGTAAGGAAACGAACATAGTTAACTAGATGTGCTTCTGTTGCTGCATCGAAGCCCCAGAACTGAAGGCGACGCTCATCGACATCGCATTCGCATCGTGTGCCAGCTTCTAACATGCGGAATGATTCTTGAAGTGCGTGGTGCATTTCCATGATATCAACCACCTGACGGCAGAGATCTTCAGACATATCGCCGAAGTCTTTATCAAGTTCACGCATTTGCAGCGCGTAACCACGTTCTACAATGGTTTGTAGACGACGGTACTTTTCCGCGTTTTGTGGTTCAAGTTGCGACATCAGCGAGTACTGATTAGATAGGATAAGACGCTGAGCGTGGGTCATTTCCATGGTATAGCCTCAAAAGATTAAAATTCGTTATCCAAACAGTCTCTTAATTGTCGTTAGTCGTGAGCATATTTGGCATTTCATGTGCCACAGATTAGCAGTTAGCACCGTGTGTTTTTTTGATCTCAACACAGGTTGGTGACGGTTTTTTAACTTGAAGCCTGTGTGGCGAATACTGCTTAAAATTTCGACCACAGCGGAACGTGTGATGGAGCACTCATGGTTTATTGGCAAGGATTGGGGGGGGCGTGTTTATTGGTGGCGCTTTGGTTTTGTTGGACGCCAGTCGCGTGGCAGAAAATGCATCAAGACAAAGGGTATCAGTATTTGGTGTTTGCGAGTGCCATGGTGTTGTTTTGCTTATGGGCGTTGAAAGCTGGGATCAGTGAGGGGCTCGATATTCATTTCCTCGGCATGACAGTGCTGACGCTGTGCCATGGCCCTAGGATTGCCGTTTGGATCAGTGTGTTCCCTTTGGCGTTAATGGTGGGGTTTGGCTTGTTGCCTTGGCAAGACGTTGGCCTGTATGCCTTCACCACAGCGGTGATCCCTGCTTTTGTTAGCTATGCGATATTTTGGCTTTCCTACCAGTATTTAAGTCACCATTTGTTTATCTATATTTTTGTCGCTGGGTTCTTAAATGCAGCGTTTACCCTTGTTTTTCATCTTTGTGTTGTATCGGCAGGGTATTGGATTTCAGGGCTGCATCCATGGGGAACCATTGTTGATAATTATCTGATCTTGGCCCTGTTGATGTGGTTCCCAGAAGGCTTGTTAAATGGAATGGCCGTGACTTTGCTGGCGGTGTACCGACCACATTGGCTGCGCACGTTTTATGACAAGGAGTATCTCTCTCCAGAGCGTTAGATGAGACATTAACAATACCTGAAAGGGATAAAAGTCTGAGGTTGCAGAGACAAAAAAACGGCCAATATGGCCGTTTTTCAATCGTTTATCTAAAGCGGGCATGTCATGGACGGCAGGCTTAGTACATCACCTTGTGGCCATAACTTTCCAAAATTGCTTTCAGCTTTTCCATGGTTTCTTTCGTTGGTGGTTTCACGTCTTTGAGGTCGTATTCGTAACCCAACGCTTCCCATTTATGCTCGCCCAATTGATGGTAAGGCAGCATCTCGATCTTCTCGATATTGTCCATGTCTTTGATGAACTCGCCGAGACGATGAACCGAATCTTCATCGTCGGTATAACCCGGAACGACCACATAGCGAATCCAGGTCTTTTGGCCGCGCTGATGCAGATAACGAGCAAAATCGAGTGTGCGGCGATTTGAAACGCCAACCAGATCTTTATGGATTTCGTCGTTAAGTTGCTTGAGATCCAGCATCACCAAATCGGTTGTGTCGAGTACTTCGTCAACCACGTCAGTGTGTTTACGAATATAACCATTGGTATCAAGACAGGTATGAATGTTTTCTGCTTTTGCTGCACGGAAAAAGTCACGTACAAATTCAGGCTGAAGCATGGCTTCACCGCCTGACGCGGTAACGCCGCCGCCAGATGCATTGATGAAATGACGATAAGAGACCACTTCTTTCATGATTTCTTCAACAGACACTTCACGGCCATCATCCAGATCCCATGTATCGCGGTTGTGGCAGTATTTGCAGCGCATCAAGCAACCTTGCAAAAACACGATAAAGCGAATGCCAGGACCATCAACGGTTCCACAAGACTCAAAAGAGTGAATACGGCCCATCACCGACATGAGATTCTCCAAAACTACTGTAAAAAGTAAGGGGTTATATTATACCGAAACCCCTTTCAGATACAGGGATTCAGCCTGTTGGCATAGACATTATTCGGAGAGGAAGAGCGAGTTAATCGCGATGAATTTGGGGCAGGGGCAATAGGGTGTCCTTCGTTAAAAATGACAAAGTGTGCACGCTATAAACGCGTTAAGTGGCGTTAAATGGTATTAAGCACTGAAGGGGGGCAGAGGGAACGGTGATTTTTGAGCGACAACCATAACGTGTACCAATTTTCCAGGTCTTCAACAGGCATGGGCTTGGCGATAAAAAATCCCTGAGCGTAGTCGCAGCCCATATCTCGAACGCCGTGCCATGTTTCAATGCATTCAACCCCTTCGGCGACCGAAGCGACACCGATGCGCCTTGCTATCAGGATACTCGCTTCTACCAATGCACTCGCTGTTCGGCTGCTTAGCATGGGGAGAACCAAAGACAAGCCCACTTTGAGCGAGTCTAGCGGCAAAAATTCCACTTCTTGCAGTGAAGTATGCCCAGCACCAAAATCATCGATGGCAATGCGAAAGCCATTGAGCAGCAAACGCGATGCTGCCTCTTGAACTTGTCCAATATGGACGAAATGGTCGGGTTCCATCAGCTCAAAATACATGGCTTCACACAGTGTAGGGTGCGCTTTACCGATCTCGATAATTTGGTCAATGAAGTTAAGTTCAATGAGGTTGTTCATCGAGATATTCACGCCGACTGGCCGTCCTTTCAGGTCAACCTGATTGGCAATGATCTTGTCTATGACTGACAACGTGAGTTCTGATTCCAGACTCAGCGCCAAAAGTTGCCCTAAAAAATGTCGAGGTATTAGCGTGCCGCGTGTTGGGTGGTGCAAACGTTGAAGGGCTTCGCAGGCGATCCACTCTCCGTCACTTAAGCGAACGATAGGCTGGAACCACGTTTCAAACAGTTTTGCTTTCCATGCTTCAAGCACCTCATCTTCCGACAACGGAACAAGATCTTGTGGGAAGTTGGTGTCATGCTCATTGGTCAGGTTGATGTAGTATTTCAGCAAAGGGATAGTGGCAGGCTTCGGGAGTATGCCTAGGACATTCAGGTGAAGGTTTTCACACATACTTTTTACCGTATCCAGTACCTTTTGCGATGCCGCGCTGGTGATGACGATACAGCCTGAAAAGCCTCTTTCTGCCATGTTGCTTAAGAGCTTGATACCGTCAATGTCAGGCAGATGTAAATCGCAAAAGACCAAATCGGGTTTATGAGCAAGCACATGTTCGAGTGCTTCGGCACCACTTCCAGCCGTCAGAAGCATCTCATCCCCAGACAATAGCTGCATCAATTGTCCTGCTACCATGTCCCTTTGAAACGGATGATCTTCGACAAGCAATATCTTCATGTTTCCCCACAAATCCTTGGAATAGGTTGCGCTATTTAGTTGATGGGCAAGCTTTTCCCTACAGTATGGTCAGGTTTTTAGCAGACGTCGACAGAACGTCGTACGGTAGATGGACTGGGAATTCACCAATACGGGGAGCGTGGGATATTTGGTATCAAAGATGGATAAGAGAAAGATAAGAGAAAGGTAAGAGAAAGGTAAGAGACGGGAAATGGGTGTGGATATAGTGGAAAAAGGACATAAAAAAACACCTCCGCAAGGGAGGTGTTTTCTGATTTAAACTGACTCTAAAAAATTATAGAGATTCAGTGAAAGTACGTGCGATAACGTCTTTTTGCTGTTCAGCAGTCAGAGAGTTGAAACGCACAGCGTAACCCGATACACGGATAGTCAACTGTGGGTAGTTCTCTGGGTGCTTAACAGCGTCTTCCAGTGTTTCACGGTTCAGAACGTTCACGTTCAGGTGTTGACCACCCTCGATGCCTGATTCGTGGTGGAAGTAACCGTCCATTAGACCAGCAAGGTTCGCTTTCTGCGTGTCGCCATCTTTACCCAGTGCGTTAGGCACGATAGAGAAGGTGTAAGAGATACCGTCTTTTGCGTGAGCAAATGGCAGTTTACCTACAGACGTCAGAGATGCGACAGCACCTTTTTCGTCACGACCGTGCATTGGGTTTGCACCCGGTGCGAATGGTGCGCCTGCACGACGACCGTCTGGCGTGTTACCTGTTTTCTTGCCGTATACCACGTTTGACGTGATAGTCAGGATAGACTGAGTAGGTACAGCGTTACGGTACGTTTTCATCTTACGAATTTTGGTCATGAAGCTTTCAACCAGTTCACATGCGATGTCATCAACACGTGAATCGTTGTTACCAAATTTCGGATAGTCGCCGTCGATGTCGAAGTCGATCGCGATGCCGTCTTCGTCACGGATAGGCTTAACCGTTGCGTATTTAATAGCAGACAGTGAGTCAGCTGCAACAGAAAGACCTGCGATACCACACGCCATGGTGCGATAAACGTCACGGTCGTGAAGTGCCATCAAAGACGCTTCGTAGCTGTACTTGTCATGCGAGTAGTGGATAGCGTTCAGTGCGGTCACGTACTGAGTTGCTAGCCAATCCATGAAGTTGTCTAGGCCAGCCCAAACTTTATCAAAGTCCAGAACTTCGTCAGTCATAGGCGCTTGCTTAGGACCCACTTGCAGCTTCATTTTCTCGTCAACACCGCCGTTGATTACATACAGCAGCGTTTTCGCAAGGTTTGCACGCGCGCCGAAGAACTGCATGTGCTTACCGATAACCATTGGTGATACACAACAAGCGATAGCGTAGTCATCGTTGTCGAAATCAGGGCGCATCAGGTCATCATTTTCGTACTGGATAGAAGACGTATCGATAGATACCTTCGCACAGAACTTCTTGAAGCCGATTGGCAGTTGCTCAGACCACAAAACAGTGATGTTTGGCTCTGGGCTTGGACCCATGGTGTAAAGCGTGTTCAGGAAGCGGAAGTTAGTACGGCTTACCAGAGTACGACCGTCAACACCCATACCACCCATTGATTCTGTTGCCCAGATTGGGTCACCAGAGAACAGCTCATCGTACTCAGGAGTACGTAGGAAGCGAACCATACGCAGCTTCATGACGAAGTGGTCGATCATTTCCTGTGCTTCAACTTCCGTGATCTTGCCTTCAGCAATATCACGCTCGATGTACACGTCTAGGAACGTAGAAGTACGACCCAAAGACATTGCTGCACCGTTTTGAGATTTAACAGCGGCTAGGTAGCCGAAGTAAACCCACTGAACAGCTTCTTGTGCGGTCAGTGCAGGACCAGAAATGTCACAGCCGTATTTCGCAGCCATTTCTTTCATCTGGATCAGTGCACGGTACTGCTCTTGAATTTCTTCACGCAGTTGCATGGTCATTTGAAGATCGTCGCCAGTTTCCAGTTTCGCTTGTAGCGAATGGAATTGCTTAGCTTTGTCCTTCATCAGGTAGTCGATACCGTAAAGTGCTACGCGACGGTAGTCACCGATGATGCGGCCACGGCCGTATGCATCAGGCAGACCAGTCAGAACACCAGACTTACGGCAGTTTAGGATGTCAGGGGTATAGACATCGAAAACGCCTTGGTTATGCGTCTTACGGTATTCTGAATAAATTTTTGAAACCATTGGGTCCAGCTCACGGCCGTAAGCCTTGCAAGAACCCTCGATCATACGCACACCGCCGTTAGGGATAAGTGCGCGTTTCAATGGTGCTTCAGTTTGCAGACCAACAATCTTTTCCAGATCTTGGATGATGTAACCTGCATCGTGAGCGGTAATGGTAGAAACAACAGAAGTATCGAAGTCTACAGGGGCGTGAGTTGAGTTCTCAAGCTTGATGCCTTCCATGACTTTGTCCCAAAGCGCGTTAGTCGCTTCAGTACCTTCAGTCACTAGGAATGATTCATCGCCCTCATAAGGGGTGTAGTTCTTCTGGATGAAGTCACGAACGTTAACTTCGTTCTGCCATTCGCCTTCAGCGAAACCTTCCCATGCTTTAGCAAATTGCTCAGACATGATGTACCTACCTTTTTAGTAGAAGAAAACAAGTACTTAGCGGTTTGAATGCCGCTCCACTGTGGAGACAGTGGTCAGTACGCGATCATTAAAAACTGTAAAAGCAAAAACGCTTTATTAAACGAGCTTGATTTTACGCTTTCTTAGCCTTGTATGGATAGTAATTTGGGCAGCCAAAGCGGCTGCCCAAATCAATAATTACATCAGTGCTGGAATACCGAACTGATCTTCGAGCATGCCAACCGCCAGCATAGCAACCAGACAGATAACTAATACTGAACCAGGAATCACGATACGGTCTACAAAAGACAGTTTCTTCGCACGCTCTTTGTCACCGATGAGACCGTTGTTGTCCAACAACATTGCCAGTGCCCATGCTAGTACTGGGTTCGCAACCATGGCAGCGAAGATACAGATACCGGCTGATTGTGAATCTTTGGTTTCACGAATCATCTGAACGCCAGCTTCAAGCAATGGCAGGAATACACCAACCAGTAGCGCGATACGCATCACTGGTGGCCATACTGCAACGTCCATAGGGAAGCCAAGGATGGCAATAATGATGCACAGTGAGCCAAGCAAAATTGCACCCGCTGGAATTGGGCGTTTCGCAATCGCTGCTGGGATCATGTAAGTACCCCAAGATGAAGTGATGTTACCGCCACCTACCGCTGTACCTACGATCTGACGTAGTGAACACGTGGTCATGGTGTCATCTACGTCCATCAGTACTTTTTCGGTTTTTCTCGGGTAGTTCAACTCTTGGAAGATACGGTGACCCAAGAAGTCTGGTGACCACATAGCAACAGCAAGAATGGCAAATGGCAATGATGCAATAAAGTGCTGCAGATTCGGCAGACCCAGCATCCAACCTTGCTCAGTGCTTCCCCACCAATAAACAGGGTTCAGGTTAGGCAGACCCATTTCGGTTGTGAACGTCAGGTCAAAGCCTGCGCCCATGGCCAATGCAGTAATTAAGCCCAATACCGCACAAGCAGGAATGGCCAACCAACGTTTGCCGATACGCGCTAGCAATGCGTAAAGAATGACGTTTACGGCAAGGACAACCAGACCGATATAGCCCATGCTGCCTTTAGCCACTGACGCTGATTCCAAGCCCTTGGCCCAAGATTGAATGTCACTGATTTGGCTCATTGCACCGGTAAAACCAAGGAAGACAAGCAGACCACCTGCTACACCTTCACTGGTGAGGTTGACCAGTTTTGAACCGCCCTTGAAGTAACTCAACGTCAGGCCAAACACACCAAGAAGTAATGCTAAAGCGAGGGGGTGAGCGCCTGCCAGCGCAATGGTTCCGATCAACGGGATCATTGGGCCGTGGTTACCAGCAAGGTTTGCACGAGGGTTAATAAAGCCAGATGCCAAGATACAGAAAAGCAGCGCTGGGATAAGCATCTCAACACGTGCGACTTCGATGGCGAATTCTTTACCGAGGTTGATGTGGTCCCAAGCTTGTGTCAGGCCATCAGCCCAGGACATCATTACCGCTGAGTACATTGCGATAATGCCGATAGTACCTGCAAGAGCTGGAACTAAATCTTCGAGTTCGAAACGGAAATCACGGCCAGGAAGGTTAAGTTTCCAACGGCGTGGGTTCATGATTTGAAGTTCGTGGTCCAGGTAATCTGAACGCGTTGCGAACTCCGAAGCGGGACGGTGCTTAGCTTGATACTCGCTTTGCGCCTGATCACCGATTTGCTCTGATGGGGCTTGGGTTGACATAAAGTCCTCTACGTACAAAAGCAAACAGAACTGGTTACGCTCTCGCCTTGTTCAGCAAATGTTTCACCCTTGAAATAAGGTGTGAAACGGGCAAAAGCCGGGAGCCAAAATTCGTAACATGAATATTAACAAACCTCTTCTCGGCCAACTTGATTTAGATCATTTTCGTGAAAATAAATTACACGTCAGGCAGAAGGGGATTGGTCAAATAGCAATCAAATGGTCGTATTTACGACTAAATCTGTCTATTTGGATGCGAAACTGAAATAAAATTACCAAAGGTGGAGTGTGATGCGTGCTACAGAAATGTGTGAATCAACGTGTTTTTACAGAGAAACATCGGGGGCAACCAGCCTCAATGAATGAATTTCGGACGCATATCATTTTTTCTCAAAAACCAAACGTCTTAAGTTGTTCCTTTCTTAAGGGGGGGTCATTTATAAGCGGATGACATCAACAATCGATGCTCACCGACAACCATATTGCAAAAAAACGCCCACATGACGAATCACCATGTGGGCGTGTAACCGTCTATTGGGTGTTAGTCTTGCGCGGCAGCTTTTGCTTTTTGAAGCTTATGGTAAGAGCCCAGTAGCTTCTGATGCGCACCGAATTCGGTGAGCGACGCTTCCGGCGCGGTCAAGCCATAAAAGCGAATATCGCCAGTGATGGACTGCCAAACGGCTTCTGTCACGCTGTCACCATAGGTGAAGCCAAATGCGCGTCGGTATTCAACAGGGTCGCGGTCTTTGTCTTGTGCAAGTTCTAGGCTTGCAATCAAACAGCGCATAAACACGGAGCGTTCTTGGCTGTAAATCGTGGCGTTGTAATCCAAGCTCCATACGGCGAAGTCTTGCGTTGATTCCAAATCGCCCATCGCCAATGCCAATAAGCATTTCAGTTCGCCAATGGTGAGTGATTTCCAAATGGTGCCTGCGTCCGGCGCAATACCCATCAGCTCACATACCATGTAGCTGTCGTCGAAATCCGCCATTTCTAGCACATCGAACAAGAATTCACAGGCGTCATCGCTGTATTCCGTCGCTAGCAGCATGCCTAAAGCATCACGCAAATCGGTGCCACGGTTGTTGTTGCAAAGCTGCACTTCTTCCGGTGGGTAGATTTCAGACCAGCCCGGTACGATGATGCGACAGCAGTTCACGCCCAAGTGGTCGTAATCGGCAATATAAGCGTCGGCGTCTTCAGCGTGCAGTTTTGCTAGCAGCCAATCC
This sequence comes from Enterovibrio norvegicus FF-33, assembly GCF_000286835.2. Lineage (GTDB taxonomy): Bacteria > Pseudomonadota > Gammaproteobacteria > Enterobacterales > Vibrionaceae > Enterovibrio > Enterovibrio norvegicus_A. The sequence continues at coordinate 457,612 of NZ_AJYD02000013.1, forward strand.
ACTTCTTCTTGTGAGGTTCCCTCAAAGTTCCATTCTGCAAATGCGTAATCTGGCGTGTCTTTGAACATGTCCCAAGACACAGTGCCTGATGAATCAATAAAATGCGTTTCCAGGTTGTGGTGATCAGCCACATCTTCATCGTGGAAAGATGGCGCTTCGAACACATCGAGATCTTTCAGGCTGCGGCCTTGCAATAGCTCTGTCACAGTGCGCTCGAGTGCCACTTGGAAGCGAGGGTGTGCCCCCCATGACGTGAAACAAGTGCCGTTATGCGGGTTAAACAGCGTGACGCAAACAACGGGGTAGTTGCCGCCCATGGACGCGTCGTACACAACGATAGGGAAGCCTTCGGCAACCATCGCATCAATAGACGCTTGAATAGACGGGTATTGAGCCAGTACTTCAGCAGGGATCTCCGGCATGCTCAGACGCTGCGAAATAATACGGTTTTTAATGGCACGTTCGAAGACTTCGGACAAGGCTTGGCTGCGCGCTTCTGTTTGCGTGTTACCTGCTGACATGCCATTTGACACGTACAAGTTGCCGATGATGTTCATGGGTACATAAACGGTTTGTTGATCTTTCTGACGTGCGAACGGCAATGCACAGATACCGCGATCTTCATTGGCCGATTGAAGGTCAATGAGATCTGAACAAGTTAGCATTTGGTCTGGATCATAGAACGCAGACATCGGTTGATCTAACAGACCTTCTGGTAGGCTGTCGTCGTCAGTGAGCGGGAACCATTTCTCGTTCGGGTAGTGAACAAACGAAGAGTCAGCGATCTCTTTGCCAAGATAGAAATCGGCATAGAAATAGTTGCACGACAAACGCTCGAAATATTCCCCCAGCGCAGACGCTAACGCGGCTTTTTTGCTGGCACCTTTGCCGTTAGTAAAGTTCATTGGTGCGTCAACGTCACGAATATGAACAGACCAAACGTTAGGGACAGGGTTTAGCCAGGAAACAGGTTCAACGTTAAATCCCGCAGCGGTTAGCTTGGATTCAAAACGATTGATCGACTCTTCCAGTGCGGCATCTTTGCCAGGGATATAGGTTTTCATGGGGTTCTCAATCTCACAGAGGGGCTGGGAGTATATACTCATAATGTCAAAATATTGCTACGTACTTGCAAAAAATAGACGCTCAGTTAGCCAGCAGTTGTCCAAATTACGTTATAGTCGAGATATCAAATCGTTAATGGCTGAGGGATATGAAATTATTTGGCGCCGGCATCCTCCTATTCAGTGTGATTTTTCCAGTACAGGCCAGCGATCCTGACTTCTCCAATCACCTGAACCGCATTGAACAGTTATTGTCTCAAGATAATTTCAGTGATGCCGCAGATCTCGCAAAAGCCATTGTGGCTGATAACGAGGAACAAGAAGCGCTTCATCAACGTCTGCTTGGTTTTATCTATTTACATGAAGGCAATTATGACCGCGCCTATGTTGCATATACAAAAGCCATTGAGTACCGAAAGTTACCTGCCAGTTTGCGACAGGATACATTAGGTGCATTAGTGTCTTTGTCGATGAAAAGGGATAGGTCAGACATGGCTGTCAGCTATGGTCGTACCTATCTCGATGAATTTCCGCCGTTTCAGCCCGTTGCACAGTTATACACGCGAGCCTTATTCACACAGAAAAACTACCGTGAAGCCTTAAAACAAAGCAACGCGATTATTGCGCGTTATGCTGATGTGCCTGAGTTTATCTGGCAGATCAAAGCGCTCAGTGAAGAACAGCTTAAGCAACACCGCGCTTTGGTGAATACAACGCGAATTATTCAGCAGAAGTTTGGTGACGAATTTCGTTGGCAGCAAAAACAAGCCATGGCCTATGCCAGTTTGGGTGAGGTGCGTCAGGCACTTTCAATCTTGAAATCTGAGCAAAAGAAAGGGTCAGCGCTGAGTGAGGCGGATTATCTCGATATGGCGCAATTTGCCAGCATGCTCGGTGAGCCAGTGCAAGCGATGGGCTTTCTCAATCAAGGCATTCAAAAAGAGCAGGTCGGTACTAGTCGAGACGTATTAAGGCGTAAATTGCAATATCACATGCAGGCTGGACAATGGTCATTAGCATGGGAAGTGGCGTCAGTACTTAATAAAGAAGAGCCGGAACTTTATCTGCTTAAAGCACAATCTCGTGTCGCCTCGGAACTACAACGCTGGTCAGATGCTGCCATGTTGTCGCAACAGGCGATTGATATGGGAGGGTCTCGAGATGCCTTTTTATGGGAAATTCTGGGCTATAGCGCGATGAAATCCAACCAATTGTCATTGGCTCGTTCGGCGTATGAAACCCTGCGAGAACTTGACCCCGCAAGCGACGCTGATGTTTGGCTAAAAACGTTAGATTTAATGACGAACGAGTCAACGACGGAGTAGCTCGCTACTCGCCGTCAACTGGTTCGAGTGCCAATAGCTGAATCAGACGCAGCCTTTCTGTGTACCAAATAGGTGGAACGTTGGGTGTACCATCGGCATGTCTGCGCCACCCTTTAAATCGGTTTTTTGTAAATTCCACCGTCTCCAACTTGTAATAAAGAGGCACTGTCACCTGTTGTTCTGAGATGAGCAAGTGGAGGCGGTTAATCACTTTTCGTTGCCCTTCTTGCGTGGTTTCGAGCAAAAATGCATCGAGCAGTTGGTTGATTTCTTCATCACGAAAGTAGTGCTGCGCAAAGCGGGGGTCTAACGGCGTTTGGTAGCGACTGTTGAACGCAGAATTGAGATAGCGAAAAGGCGTCATGCCTGAAAAGTAGTTCGTTATGCTCATGTCATAACGGGCTTCTGCCATTTGCTCCGTGTATTTTGAAAAAGGCAGTGCTTGGCTATCGATTTTTATACCAATGGCATTCAACATTTCTGCCGTGATATTGGCGGCAGAGGTGAAGTCACTCCAACCTGATGGTGCGATAAGACTCAGTGAGAGTGGGGCGCCAGAGGGCAGCTCACGAAATCCATCGTCATTGGTGTCTTTGAGGCCCATTTCATCAAGAAGACGTGCAGCGGTATTCGGGTGAAAGCGAATGTAGTACAGGTGCTGTTCTGCCGCTGAGTTCACAATCCAATCGTCAAATTTAGACTCTAACCCACTGGCAAATGCCGCCTTTTCGCCTTGACCAAATACCGCAATATCGATGATCAGGTCGCGCGCGAGACTCATGGAGATGGCGCGACGAAATCTGACATCTTGAATAACGTTGCGTGTTTCAGGATCGGGGTGGTTGAAATTAAAAAGCAGGCTGACAATGGTCGACGGCTTATGGTGGTAGTGATAGTCAGGAGAATACGACGAGTAATTTCGCTCAATATCAGGAATAAACGCACTTGCCCAATCAAACTCACCATTACTTAAGCGAGAGATCAGTTCGTCATTGGTACGCACCAATGGATACCGAATACAGTCGATCTTAAGCGCATCTTGTTGCCAATAATTGGGATTACGGCACTGGACGACGTTGTTACTGCTAAATGCACGAATATCGGTAAAAGGGCCACTACCCACAGGCTTGGCATTGAGGTAGTAGCGTTTGTCCCTAATATCCTTCCATTGGTGCTCCGGAACGATAATCGCCTCTTGCAGACGCAGCGCAATTTGCGCGTTTGGGCGAGTTAACGAGACGTATACCTCATTTTCACCACGTTTTTCGACACGTTCGATCCACTCGCCGAGTGAATTGTAATCCAGTTCTGGTTCGTTTTTGAGCAGTGACAAACTGAAGACAACATCATCCGCAGAGAAGGAAACACCATCAGACCACTGAATACCGTCTCTTAGGGTCAATGTAATCCCCTTTAAGTCAGGCGACAGGGCGTAGCTTTTGGCCAAGCGATAGTGAGTGACATCGTCTTCGAATACCATCAAAGGTTCAAAGATGAAATCCCGCGTCGTCGCCAGTTTATCGGGGCGAAAAGGGTTGTAGTTACGCACGAAACCGTTTGATAGCTCGGGGATGATCGTTAGTGTGTGAGTCGCGGCGATACCTGCAAAAGAGACAAGCGCGAAACACAGTGTCAGCAAGCGGGAAAGCATATGTCTCTCGATATTGAAATATAAGAGTATTGTCTCAAAACACACCCTACACTAACCTTAACTAACCATCAATGAAATCGATGGCATTGCAATTATTCACTCTGTTTATTTATGCATTTAAAATGACTTATTTTTTACCCACTTAAAGGTTAACAAATTGTTGCTGTTGGAACTGATGGGTGTTATTTTCACAGAAACGAGCTTAAGCAGTGAATTGTGTTGTAGCACGGGTGAAAATTACAGGATTGTCAATTGAATCGCCGAGCTTCACTATTTTGGTCATTATTACTGAGTTCAAATCACGTTTGAACTCAGTGTTTATGCGGCTGAGAACTAGATTCAACGAAAAGCGACGTGCTAACAGAATGACAGGAGTCAAGCGCATGACGGAAGCAGTAGCGCTGCAGATTAAAGACCTACATAAAACGTTCGGTCAACACGAAGTTTTAAAAGGAATTTCACTGGATGCACATCGCGGCGATGTGATTTCAATTATCGGTTCTTCCGGTTCAGGTAAGAGTACCTTTCTTCGCTGCATCAACCTACTTGAAACACCGACCAGCGGAGAAATCTGGGTCAATGGTGAACTGATCGAAATGAAGAATGGACGCGGTGGTGACGCCATTCCTGTCAGTGAAAAACAAGTTCAACGTATTCGCTCTCGCCTCGCCATGGTTTTCCAAGGTTTCAACCTCTGGTCTCACATGACCGTCATGGAAAACGTCATCGAAGCCCCTATCCATGTTCTTGGTGTATCGAAAGCTGAAGCCATAGAGCGCGCAGAAGCTTACCTTCAACGTGTTGGTCTTTATGAGCGCCGAGATTATTACCCCGGTCATTTGTCAGGCGGTCAGCAACAACGTGCCGCAATAGCTCGCGCACTCGCTGTTGAGCCAGAAGCGCTATTATTTGATGAACCGACGTCAGCACTCGACCCCGAATTGGTCGGTGAAGTACTCAATGTGATGAAAATTCTCGCAGAAGAAGGGCGCACCATGCTGGTGGTTACCCACGAAATGGCGTTTGCTCGCGATGTATCCAATCACGTGATGTTCTTGCATCAAGGACGAGTAGAAGAGCAGGGGCATCCTGAAAAGCTCTTTACCTCGCCTGAGTCAGAACGTTTAAAACAATTTATTTCTTCAATTTACTAACGTTCTTCAATTTATTAACGCGTAGCTACGCATATTCGACAGATGGAAAAGGAATATCCCCATCTGGTTCAAATATCCATAAGGAGACAGAAAGATGAAAAAATGGTTAGTTGCTGTAGCAGTCACTGCTGCACTTGGCGCGACAGCTGTTCAAGCGAAAGAGTGGAAAGATGTACGCATCGCTGTGGATGTACCTTATGAACCGTTCGAATACAAAGCACCCGATGGCACGTTGACAGGTTTTGAAGTAGACCTAGGTAATGCAGTGTGTGAAAACGCAAAACTAAACTGTAGCTGGGTTGTGCAAGCGTGGGATGGCATCATTCCTGGCTTGAAAGCACGTAAATACGACGTGATCTTCTCTTCTATGTCGATCACTGAAGAACGTGCGAAGCAAGTTGCGTTTTCAGAACCTTACTACAACACCCCAAGTGGCTACTTCGCACCCAAAGCGTCTACTTTGAACCCAAGTGATGTTGCATCACTGGCGGGTAAGCGTATTGGTGTTCAACGTGGCACGATCCAAGATAACCACGCGACTGACACATTTGGCAAAACTGCTGAAATCAAGCGCTACACAACCGGTGATGATCTGGTTTTGGATCTGCAAGGCGGTCGTCTTGACGTAGTACTGATTGACTTCCCTGTTGGTGAAGCTGCGATTTTGGGTGCGTCTGATGGTGCTAACTTCAAAACCGTTGGTGAGAATATTCAACTCGGTAATGGTGTTGCTGCAGCGTTCCGTCAGCGCGACAAAGGCTTGGTTGAGATCTTCAATGCATCGTTGGCTGAAGTAAAAGCAAACGGTACATATGATGAGATCATGAACAAGTACTTTAAGTACGACATCAAAATGTAATTGATCGTCCTTGAGGGTGAGTATTCCGTGTTGAATGCTGCCCTCAAGTTAGAGCAACACCCTGTATACCGTTAACGGACAGAGCTAACGATATACAGAGCGTTCCAAAGGGCGCCGGATATGCTCCCTTGCGACCGATGACAATCGACGTCGGTTTTTTTACGTGCAGGAGGTAAAGGATGTTAGATCTGCATGGTTATGGCCCTTCCATATTTATGGGCGCTATTCTTACTGTCGAATTGGCGGTGCTTTCAGCGATTATTGCTTTGTTACTTGGATTGGTAACCGCGATGGCTCGCGTCTCCAAAAACCGCTTCGCGCGTGGCGTGGCGACAGTGTATTCCACGGTTGTTCGTGGCGTGCCTGACCTGGTACTGATGCTGCTGATCTTCTTCGGCGTTCAGATCATGCTCAACAACTTTTCTGACTGGCTCTATGACACCTACGAATATGATGTTTTCTTTAACGTCGATGAATTCACCGCAGGCGTTTCGACCATCGGCTTTATATTCGGCGCATACATGGCTGAAACCTTTCGTGGCGCGTTTCTCGCGGTTGATCGAGGTCAACTTGAAGCGGGCACCGCTTACGGCATGAGTGACTGGATGGTGTTTCGTCGCATTATGTTCCCGCAAATGATGCGTCACGCTCTGCCGGGTATCGGCAACAACTGGTTGGTTTTGGTGAAAACCACAGCGCTGGTTTCCGTGATTGGCTTGGCTGATATGACGCGCTTGGCAAAAGAAGCCGCGGGCGCGGTGAACGAACCGTTTAAATTCTTTATTCCGGTAGCGATTGTCTACCTGATGATCACGTCCGTTTCTGAGCTAGGCCTTAAAAGACTGGAACGTAAATTCAGTGCTGGTGTGGTAAGAGGCTAAGGAGAGTCGGAATGTTAGAATCACTGTATGCTTTTCTCGATCAAAACGAGATTTTCACCTCAACGACCATTGTCCATTACTGGAGTGGCTTAACCACTACGGTTCAGTTAGTGGTACTGTCACTGATCCTCGGCCTTATTTTGTCTGTGCCGTTGGCTGTCGCAAGAACGTCAAAGAACCCATGGATTAACCGTCCCGTTTGGATTTATGTGTATGTGTTCCGTGGAACGCCACTCTTGATCCAGCTTTATCTGATTTACTATGGTGTGGCGAAAATTGAAGGCATTCAACAGTCCATGTTTTGGGCGATTGTTGAAGATGCGTTCTACCCATGCTTATTTGCTTTCGTGCTGAATACCGCGGCTTATACGACTGAGATTTTGCGTGGCGCCATGATGGCGACGCCGAATGGTGAAATTGAAGCGGGCAAGGCGTATGGCATGTCGCGCTTTACGATTCTTCGTCGCATTATTTTGCCGTCTTCATTTCGTCGTGCATTGCCGGCTTACAGCAACGAAGTTATCTTCATGCTACATGCCAGTTCGATTGCATCCGTCGTCACCATTATTGACCTGACAGGCGCAGCACGAGACATCTACGCACGTTTCTACGCACCGTTTGATGCGTTCTTGTTTGTCGCGGCTATTTATCTGTGCTTAACGTTCAGCATTGTTTATGGCTTTAAGCGATTAGAGCATCGCTGGCACAGGCATTTGAGACCGTTGGAAAGCTAAGAGCAGGGCCTAGGTAAACATAGGGTCCTAGGTGCTAGGAAAAGCAGGTCCTAGGAAGAGCAAAAGAACAAAACCCCAAAGCAAAAAAACCCGCCATATATCGGCGGTTTTTTTGTGGGCGTTGTAACCTAATGTTCTTCCCTAGGATCTAGGACCTGCTCTTCCTAGAACCTTCTCTTCCGCTCTTACTCGAAGGTTGCCCAAATTGGCGCGTGATCGGACGGCTTCTCAATGCCTCGAAGCTCGTAATCAATGCCAGTATCTACGCATTTCGCCGCGAGAGAAGGGGTTGCGAGAACCACATCAATGCGTAGGCCACGGTTGTCGTCAAAGCCACGTGAGCGGTAATCGAACCATGAGTACTTGTCGTCGGCATCTGGGAACTGCTGGCGGAAGGTATCCACAAAGCCCCAGTTCATCAGTGTTGCCAGCATTTCACGTTCTTCTAGCTGGAACGAACATTTGCCGGTTTTCAACCAGCGCTTGCGGTTCACTTCGCCAATGCCGATATCTAAATCTATTGGGCTGATATTGATGTCGCCCATCACGATCACGTTTTCTTCGTTGGTGTGCGCGTCATTGAGGTAAGTCATCAAGTCGCTGTAAAATTTTATCTTTGCAGGGTACTTGGTTTCGTGCGCAATGTTTTCACCCTGCGGGAAGTAACCGTTGAGTACAGTCACTTCACTGCCATCGGCCTGTTTGAAGGTGGCCATAATCATTCGGCGCTGAGCATCTTCTTCGTCAGTCGGGAATCCTTTTTGGACCTTGATGGGTTCTTCTTTACACAGCATTGCCACGCCATAGTGTGCTTTTTGACCGTGAAAATAGACCTTGTAACCCATGGCTTCGACATCTTCGAGAGGGAAGGCTTCGTCGTGAACTTTGATTTCTTGCAAGCCAATTACATCAGGTTGATGTTTCTCGATCAGTGCTTGAAGTTGGTGAAGACGTGCTCGTAGGCCATTGATATTAAATGAGATGACTTTCATGTCTTTGTTCTACTCTTTATTTGGTGAAATACGTTGAGCGCAGCGTATTGTAACTGATTATGGTTCAGAGTGGTTGTGTAAAGCGCCTTGGAAAAAACACAATCCAATGCGTCATAACGCAGAGTCTTACATTTGCAACTATGCTGTAGTAAAACAATATTATTGGCAATCAAGGTGTTGTTTGTCTTATACCCATGGTGAGAGGTCATTAAATGAAAATGTGCATGCTGATAAAAACAGCGATGGTCTCATCGGCTCTTATTCTCGTTGCAGGGTGCAGCGAGTACGGTGATTTCACCACAGAGCAGATTTGCAAGGCGAGCCTAGCTGTCATCAAGGGAAAAAGCCCAACCATGATGATGACGGACAAGGTTGTTAAGGAAGAAGAAACGGGGCTCGATGTTTTCTACATTTCCTATCCACGACCTGATGATAACAATAAGTGGCATGTGCGCTGTAAAGTAAACAAGAAGCGCGCGATTTGGGCTCAAAATGAGGGACGATGGCGAGATCAGGCTCAAGATCCGACAATACGATTTGTCATTAATGATGATGAAATTGAAATCAATGAAATGTACCCAGACGGTAGCGCGGCAAAAAAGGTGACCTTTAACATCAGCATGCTGGGTGGTCGTACTTAATCCGTTTTTATCCACACGCTTTCTAAATTAAGCCCCTCATTCGAGGGGCTTTTTTCTGATGTTCAGTTTTTTCGAATAAGTCTGCCAACTTCCTGCTACCGACATTGTTGCGTTTGCTTAATACACTGATTGCAGATGAGTTGAGGAGAGAGATGATGGGAAAGTTAGTTGAAGGTGTCTGGCATGACGTGTGGTACGACACAAAAGCGTCCAACGGAAAATTCGTCCGTGAAGATGCGGGTTTCCGATCTTGGGTAACGCCGGACGGCGAAGCGGGGCCAACGGGCGAGTCAGGCTTCAAAGCCGAATCAGGTCGTTATCACCTTTACGTGTCGTTAGCCTGTCCTTGGGCACATCGCACCTTGATCTTCCGCAAACTGAAAGGCCTTGAACCACACATTGATGTGTCCATAGTCAGCCCGGATATGCTTGAAAGCGGGTGGGTGTTTGATTCACCTGAGCCATTGTTCGGCTTCAACTTCATGCATCAAATCTACACCAAGGCAAAATCGTTTTACACTGGACGCGTGACTGTCCCCGTTCTTTGGGACAAGAAAACCCAAACCATTGTCAGTAACGAATCGTCAGAAATCATCCGCATGTTTAATTCGGCGTTTAACGAGCTAACAGGCAATACTGACGATGACTACCCAGAAGCACTTCGTGGCACGATTGATGAGTGGAACGATTATATCTACCCACATATCAATAACGGCGTGTATCGCAGCGGGTTTGCCACCACGCAAGAAGCCTACGAAGATGCGTTTGATCATTTGTTTGCAGCGCTAGATAAAGTCGATGCACATTTGGCGAGCCATCGATATCTGGCAGGCGATCATATCACCGAAGCAGATTGGCGCTTATTCACCACACTGGTTCGTTTTGATCCTGTGTATGTGAGTCACTTTAAATGCAACCGTCAGCAGATCGCTCAGTATCCTAACTTGTTTGGTTATATGAAAGAGCTGTACCAAGTGGAAGGGGTGGCAGACACGGTCAACATGCATCATATCAAGCGTCACTACTATTTCAGTCACGCTAACATCAATCCGACACGTATTGTGCCTAAAGGGCCAGAGCAGGATTTGTGGGCGCCTCATGGCAGAGGCGTCATCGGTAAATAGCGCAATGCGGCGGTCAATAAAGAAGTGCAGCCATCAAGTACAAACGAAAAAAGCCAGCTCAATGAGCTGGCTTTTTAAATGATGGTGGTGGGAGAAGGATTCGAACCTTCGAAGGCGGAGCCGTCAGATTTACAGTCTGATCCCTTTGGCCACTCGGGAATCCCACCACGAGTTTTTCTTTTACTTTTTATATTGCGTTGCGTTCTTAATGTTGCCCATCAAGCCACAAGGCGAATGATGGTGGTGGGAGAAGGATTCGAA
>NZ_AJYD02000013.1:468307-594964 GCF_000286835.2 Enterovibrio norvegicus FF-33
ATTACTTTTTTATATTGCGTTGCGTTCTTAATGTTATCCATCAAGCCACAAGGCGAATGATGGTGGTGGGAGAAGGATTCGAACCTTCGAAGGCGGAGCCGTCAGATTTACAGTCTGATCCCTTTGGCCACTCGGGAATCCCACCACGAGTTTTTCTTTTACATTTTCTATCTTGCGTTGCGTTCTAATGTTTCCATCAATCCACAAAGCGAATAATGGTGGTGGGAGAAGGATTCGAACCTTCGAAGGCGGAGCCGTCAGATTTACAGTCTGATCCCTTTGGCCACTCGGGAATCCCACCACAAGTGCGGGGCGCATATTATCAAACGAAGGGAAGCTGTAAAGCCTTTTTAACGAAAACAACGCGCGTTTGCTGGTTTTTTCGGCGTTGATACGCCGTGTTGGAGCAATTTGGGAGATTTTGCGTGATTGGCGTAAACTTTTCTCGGATTTACATTTCTTTACCGCACGCAAGATAGGCATGGAGTAGACTATGGCGAGTTGTTATTTACGGTTAATAAAATGAAAAACAAACTCCTTTTCACTGCTGCCATTGTCCTTGGCGGCGTGAGCTACTTCGCTTGGCAAAGTAAAACAGAAGCGGCAGATAGCCCCTCTGGGCATCCTGCTCGTGCGGCGATTGCCGTTGCGACCGCGCAGGTGGAAGAATATCCCGTTGCACGCAACCTATCGCTGATTGGTAACCTCAAATCTGAAAACTCTGTGATCATCTCCCCTGAGGTTGGCGGTAAAATTGATGCGATTCACGTTCGCGCGGGTCAACAAGTCAAAGAAGGCACGCCACTACTGACATTAGAAACGGCCAAGGCACAAGCGTCAGTAGCCGAAGCGCAAGCCTTCCATAAAGACGAAATGCGCAAGTTGGGTGAGTTTGCCAAACTGCACAAGCGCGGCGCTTTAACCAAAACTGAACTCGATGCCCAACAGTCAAGTGTCGACATCGCTAGAGCGCGTCTGGATGCGGCACAAGCCGATCTGGATGACCTTCACATCAAAGCGCCGTTCGCGGGCACTGTGGGCTTGGTGGATATCACCCGTGGCCAACTGGTATCTGCGGGCGAAGCGCTGCTGAACCTGGATGATCTGGCCTTGATGCAATTAGACATCAACGTGCCTGAGCAATACCTGAGTGAACTGAGCAAAGACATTAACGTGACTGCTCGTACCAAAGCGTGGAAAGACAAAACCTTTGATGGGGAACTAACGGCTGTCGATTCACGCATAAACAACGACACGCTTAACCTGCGTGCACGTATCGACATTGATAACGGTGATCGTTTGCTGCGCCCAGGGATGATGATGGAAGCCACGCTGGGCTTTGCTCCGCAGGTGACCACCGTGATTCCGGTCCAAGCGATCGAATACTCTGGCACGAAGCGCTTTGTTTATCTGGTCGATGACCAAGGTATTGCGCATCGCACCGAAGTGAAATTGGGCGCGCGCGTTGAAAACAAAGTCACCGTCGAAAGCGGCCTTGAACTTGGTGACCGCATCGTGGTGCAAGGTCTCGTGAGCATGCGTGATGGCACTAAAGTTAACGATCTGACCGCAGCCAAAGCCGCGAAAAACGAGGGCGAATAAATGTGGCTCTCGGATGTCTCTGTTAAGCGACCGGTTGTCGCGATTGTACTGAGCTTGCTGCTGTGTGTTTTCGGTATCGTTTCTTTTAGTAACCTTTCTGTACGCGAATACCCAGATATCGACAGCCCTGTGGTGTCGGTGATGACCCGTTATGCGGGGGCGTCAGCCAGCATCATGGAAAGTCAGATCACCCAAGTATTGGAAGATGAGCTTTCTGGTATCAGTGGCATTGAGGAAATTACCTCTGTCAGCCGTAACGGCATGTCTCGTATCACGGTTGAATTTGATATCGACTGGGATTTAACAGAAGGCGTGAGTGATGTGCGTGACGCCGTCGCGCGAGCACAACGTGGTCTCCCTGACGAAGCTGATGAACCGGTCGTGTCCAAATCCAACGGCTCGGGTGAAGCGTCAATCTACATCAACCTTGCTTCGCCTGAAATGGACAGAACACAGCTGACAGAATACGCGCAGCGCGTGCTGGAAGATAAATTCAGCCTGCTATCTGGTGTGAGTTCTGTTGAGCTATATGGTGCATTGTACAAAGTCATGTACGTGCGTCTCGACCCTGTTTTGATGGCGGGTCGCGGTGTCACCACGGAAGACATTACCTCAACACTTCGTCGTGAAAACCTCGAAAGTCCAGGTGGTGAAATTCGTAACGACATCACCAAGATGACGGTACGTACCGAGCGTTTGTATCAAACACCAGAAGATTTTCAGTATCTGGTGGTCCGCACAGCAAAAGATGGCAGCCCGATTTATCTAAAAGATGTGGCTGACGTTTATATTGGCTCCCAAAACGAAAATGCCACGTACAAAAACAACGGCATCAACAACCTCAGCTTAGGGATCGTACCGCAATCTGATGCGAACCCGTTGGATGTCGCTGTCGGTGTACGAGCGCTGGTTGATGAGTTCCAGCAGTTCCTGCCCGCAGGCGCAAGCCTTTGGGTGGACTATGACTCCACCATCTTTATCGAGCGTTCCATTGATGAGGTTTACAGCACTCTGTTTGTCACAGGGGCACTGGTCGTGCTAGTGCTGTACATCTTCATTGGGCAGGTTCGCGCGACATTGATCCCTGCGATCACCGTGCCTGTGTCACTGATCTCTGCATTTATTGCCGCGTACTTCTTTGGTTTTTCTATCAACCTACTGACCTTGATGGCGCTTATTCTTTCCATTGGTCTGGTGGTTGATGACGCCATTGTGGTGGTTGAGAACATGTTCCACCATATCGAAAAAGGCGAAACGCCGTTGGTGGCAGCCTTCAACGGCACGCGAGAAGTGGGCTTTGCGGTCGTGGCGACAACGGCTGTACTGGTGATGGTGTTCCTGCCGATCTCCTTTATGGATGGCATGGTCGGAAAACTGTTTACCGAGTTCTCCGTACTGCTCGCGATGTCTGTGATTTTCTCCTCTATCGTGGCATTAACACTAACGCCAGTGCTGGGCAGTAAAATCCTCAAAGCCAACGTGAAGCGTGGCGCGTTCAATCGCATGGTCGATAACTTCTTCGAGAAATTCGAAAATGGATATCGCAGCATGGTAACCGTTGCTGTTGCCGCGCGATTCGCTGCGCCGCTGGTGATAATTGCCTGTATTGGTGGTAGCGCCTTTTTGATGAAAAACCTGCCAGCACAGCTCGTGCCGCAAGAAGATCGTGGCGTGCTGATGGCCTTTGTTAAAGGCGCAGAAGGCACAGCGTACAACCGTATGGTTGGCAACATGGAAGAAGTTGAGCGACGCCTAATGCCATTGGTGGAAGAAGGCCTGCTGACATCTATCAGTTTGCAAGCACCAGCATTTGGCGGCATGGCCGGCGATCAAACAGGCTTTGTGATCATGCAGTTGGAAGACTGGGACAACCGAGACGAAACCGCAGGCCAAGCCCTAGGCCGTGTTCGCCAAGCCTTAGCCGGTATTCCTGATATTTTCGTGCGCGCCTTTATGCCGGGTTTCCGTGGGGGTTCAAGCGAGCCTGTGCAATTGGTGCTTGGTGGTCCTGATTATCAAGAACTCAACAAGTGGGCACAATTGCTCGTGGACGAAGCCAATAACAGCCCAATGCTGCAAGGGGTGGATCTCGATTACGCAGAAACCACGCCAGAGCTTGTTGTGAAAATTGACCGTCAACGTGCGGCGGAGCTGGGTATCAGTGTCGATGAAGTGTCTAACACCATGGAAGTCATGTTGGGCGGACGCACCGAGACCACGTTTGTGGATCGTGGTGAAGAGTTCGATGTCTACCTTCGCGGAGACGAATCGCGCTTCAACAGCAAAGACGACATCAGCCAGATTTACATGCGCACCCGCAATGGCGATCTGGTGAGTTTGGATACGCTAGCAGAAGTGGAAGAAGTCGCGTCCGCGCAGACATTGCGTCACTTCAATAAGCAAAAAGCCATCACTCTGAAAGCCAACTTGGGTGACGGTTACACCTTAGGCGATGCACTTGATTTTCTGGATGCCAAAGCCATCGAATTGCTGCCAGCCGATATTTCTGTCAGTTATTCAGGTGAGTCCGCAGAGTTTAAAGACAACCAAAGCAGCATCTTAATTGTGTTTAGCTTGGCGTTGCTGGTGGCTTATTTGGTGCTTGCCGCTCAGTTTGAAAGCTTCGTGAATCCGCTGGTGGTCATGCTGACTGTTCCAATGGGGATTTTCGGTGGCTTTGCTGGTCTATGGCTGACCAATCAAGGGCTCAATATCTACTCACAAATTGGCATGATCATGTTGATTGGTATGGTGACCAAAAACGGTATCTTGATCGTGGAGTTCGCCAACCAGCTTCGTGACCGTGGTGTGCTGTTTGAACAAGCGATTGTTGATGCGTCTGTGCGTCGTCTGCGCCCAATTATGATGACGGCATTCACCACGATCATTGGTGCGATTCCGTTGATTATTTCGACGGGCGCAGGCTATGAAAGCCGTGTTGCCGTGGGTACGGTGATTTTTGCGGGCATGACGTTCGCAACAGCGGTGACCTTGTTCGTTATTCCGGCTATGTATCGTCTGCTTTCAGTCAAAACCCATTCTCCGGGTTATGTTGAAGCGCAGTTGAATGCCGAGCTTGAAGCTGCCAAGCCGCATCGCGCGGCACATGGCGAATTCGACGCGCGCTAATTGTCTGAGACCGCACAATAAAAATGCCAGCCTTGCTAAGAGGCTGGCATTTTTTTATTTGGTTTTCCGTGCTGAGCATTGGTAAGGTTGAACGATAACGAATTCAATAAGCATCAACGGGAAAAAAGTCATGTCTGATAAATTGACGCAAGAACAACAAGATCAACTGGATGCCGCCACGTTCCGTCGCTTCCTATCGCATCTGGACAACAACAAAGATGTTCAGAATATCGACCTAATGATTCTGGCGGATTTTTGTCGTAACTGCCTGAGCAAGTGGTACAAAGCAGAAGCCGATAGCAAAGGCATTGACGTAAGTGACGACGAAGCCCGTGAGCGAGTTTACGGCATGTCTTACAGCGAGTGGAAAGCCAACCACCAACTGCCAGCTACGGATGAGCAAATGGTGGCATTTAAGAAACGTCAGGATGCAAAAGCCGACAAGTAAGCTGATGTAAATGCTTACGCAGAGTGAAAGAAAAAGAAAAAAGCGCCAATTGGTGCTTTTTTTACGCCCGTTCTGCGCCATAAACGGTTTCGCGAAGGTATTGCACGGCAGACGGTTTAACCAGCCTTGGGAATGTTATCGCCAGTGTTTTTAGTTTTGGCAGAATTTTCGAATCACAAAACGGTTTGTCAGGTTGACGCCAAAAGTAGTTTTGTACCGCAGAGGGGTTGGGATAAAACGCGACAAACGGCTTCGCTGATGTCATGACAGGCGCATCAAAATCAGATGCAGCGATAGCAATCGCGTTGGCCACAGCAGCATGCTGTTGTTTGTCTATTGCATACATTGCGCTTGGGTATTTCTCTCTTGCACTGTGGTTTGAGGTGCAAGAGTGTGTAGAAAGGTGCACGCGGGCGATATCTTCTAAAGATACAGTTTTTTCATCGAAGGCAAAAAATGCCGCTTCCACGTATTTGCCTTGCTTCGATGCTACAAAGCCTTGCTCAACGTTGGAAACACCGCGTAATGAACTGAATACCGCTTCCATACACCAGTAACAGGTGCCACTTACTGCAAGATACATGCATCCTCCTTTGAATTTCGCTATCAATAGAAACCGGAGGGGGAGGAATAACTTTCATTAAATGATAAAAAAGGCAGACTGCGCTGCCTTGTTTTCTGGTTTGCCTGACTTTTAGAGCTTGAAAGCGAAGTTAGGCTTTTTCGTTTAACGATGCCATCACTGCATCTTTGTCATCAAGATAGCTATCTAGCCCTTTTTGGCGTAAATCACAGGCAGGACAATCGCCACAGCCTTTGCCAATCACGCCGTTGTAGCAAGTCAGGGTGTTATCGCGAACATACTCAAGTTTACTGAACTTGTCTGCCAGCGCCCAGGTTTCCGCTTTGTTTAGCCACATCAAAGGCGTTCGAATTTCCAGTTCACGATCCATTCCCAGCACCAATGACTTGTTCATTGCCTGAACAAAATCATTGCGACAATCTGGGTAGCCAGAGAAATCGGTCTCACACACACCCGTGATCACGGTTTGTGCGCCCAACTGATACGCGTAAATCCCTGCCAGTGTCAGGAATAAAATATTACGACCCGGTACAAATGAGTTTGGTAGGCCGTTTTCTTGCAGTTCGTGTGAAACAGGAATGTTGTCACGGGTCAGCGAGCTTATCGCCAACTCATTCAGCAGACCGACATCCATTACCTTGTGTGATGTCGCGCCGAGCGTTTCAGCCACATCACGAGCCACTTCAATTTCTTGCTTGTGGCGTTGACCATAATCGAAGGTAATACAATGCACTTCGTCAAATTCAGACAGCGCCTGAATCAGGCAGGTTGTTGAATCCTGACCGCCACTAAAGACGACAACCGCTTTTTTCATGGGTAAACCTTTAACCGTTTGTAGATAGTTTCTTAGGTGCGGAGTTTAGCGCAGAAGGGTGAGGAGCTCTATGCAAGAGCTGTATAAATCGATTTGACAAGTAGGATGTTTAGCGCGTTATCGATTAGGTATTGCTTGGTTGAATATACCCTTGAGCGGAGCCAGATCTAAATGTACACCAGCAATATTTGCTTTAATCCACTGCTGTTGGTTAATCTCCGGCCAAGTGATGTCATACCCAATATCAAAAAGCATTTCTTCGAAAAAGAACCTTAGCGTTCGCCCATTTCCTTCTCTGAATGGATGCAAAAGATTAAGCTCACAAAAAAGATCTGCAACCGCGTCAATGAGTTGTTCACGGTGTGTGATTGTTTGTAAAGAAGGGATTTTGATAAAAAGTTTGTTTGCTTCTGGCACTATTCGAGTGAAGGTGCAAAACCTTGTATTTCCTTTGGAGATATCTACATCTCTTAGTTGACCTGCCCATTTGTACACATCTTGGAATAGGTGATAGTGAAGGTGGATCAGGTGGGCGAGATCAAACCTTTCTATCGGTTTTTTTTTACTTTGATAGGTTCGATAGCGTTCAGCAGTGAATTCAGATTCAGCTTCTGCTAAGTCGTCAAAATCTCTGATGTTAAGTAGGTTTATCAGAACATCAGAATCTGCGTAGCAATATTTGTCTTGTGCTACGCCATATTTATCTCGCATACGCTTGTTTCAATTCTTCAATTGAACGATTCTTGTTAGTTTTATTAAGTGATAAGCCTTCATAAGCAAGGCTGGTTTTAAAGTTTTCAATTTTTGGTTTGAATTGCGTTTGATTTTCAGATGGTGCTTTCGAACACGTTTTCGTCATGTAGCCTCCCACTTTGCAATTAGGTCAATTATAAAGCAAAAAAGCACAGTCTGTCATCAATGTGGCTTTGATGCAGACTATGCACATATTGGGTTATCTAGTTAGCGCAATACAGGGAAACAATAAGCCTATTACCCGCCAAACTTCTGCAAATACGCCAGCGTTGGCGCAACATCACCGATATTGGCTTCTACCCATGCTTCATCGAAATAGGTATCAAGATAGCGATCGCCGCTGTCGCACAACAGGGTGACGATTGAGCCTTTCTCGCCGCGCGCTTGCATCTCTTCAGCCAGTTTCAACGCGCCGAACAGGTTAGTGCCTGTGGATGCGCCTGCTTTGCGGCCCAAAATCCCTTCCAGCCAGTGAACGGTTGCCACACTGTCTGCGTCAGCAATGGTTTCCATGCGATCAATCACGCCGGGAATAAAGCTCGGCTCAACGCGCGGGCGGCCTATGCCTTCGATTTTTCCACCGCGATCAAGCGTCAGGGAACAATCTCCGGTTTTGTAGAATTCGTGGAATACCGAGTTTTCAGGGTCAACCGCCAGCAGTTGGGTTTCATGACAACGGTAGCGAATGAAACGACCAATGGTTGCCGATGTGCCGCCTGTGCCTGGGCTCATCACAATCCAGCTTGGCACGGGGTAACGTTCGAATTTCATCTGACCGAAAATACTGTTAGCGATGTTGTTATTACTGCGCCAGTCGGTTGCGCGTTCGGCGTAGGTGAACTGATCCATGTAATGGCCGTTCAACTCTTTTGCCAAGCGACGAGATTCAGCATAAATCGCATCAGAACGATCAACGAAATGCGCTTCGCCGCCGTAGAATTGGATTTGCTCGATTTTCTTTTTCGCCGTGGTGCACGGCACAACCGCAATAAAGCGGAGGCCAAGCAAGCGGGCGAAGTAGGCTTCAGAAATGGCCGTGCTGCCAGATGACGACTCAATGACCGTGGTGCCTTCTTTAATCCAACCATTACACAAACCGTAGAGAAAAAGTGAGCGTGCAAGGCGGTGTTTCAGGCTACCTGTTGGATGGGTACTTTCATCTTTGAGGTAAATATCAATATCGCTGAAATAGGGTAAATCCAGCTTAATCAAGTGGGTGTCCGCTGAACGTTGGAAATCCGCTTCTATTTTACGAATTGCCTCGCAAACCCAGTGAGACGAAGTGTTAGTGCTAACGGTGTCGGTCATCATTGGTCAAACTCTTACTGCATAGTTGATACCTAAACTATAAGCGGTTGTTAAGAGTAATGTTTTGCCATTTATCGTTTATAAATCGCCATGCGTGGAAAATAATTCTAAAATAAACGGAATTGTAGGAATAATTTCTCTCATAGGCTAGTTGGAGGAATGATTCATCGTGTTTCGCGCAAAAATGGTAAACCGTTAATGGCTATTTCCTTAGATAATATTGATCGTCAACTCTTGGATTGGTTGCAACGTGATGCGTCGCTATCGCTGTCTGATTTGGCCGAGAAGGTCAACCTCACTACTACGCCCTGTTGGAAGCGGTTAAAGCGCCTTGAAGAATGTGGCGTGTTGCGAAAGCGCGTAGCGCTGTTAGATCCTCAAGCGCTTGGGTTGTCGTTCACGGCATTTGTACACATAAAAACTGCCGATCATTCAGAGAGCTGGTATCGCAAGTTTGTGGATGCGGTGACGCCATTTCCAGAAGTGATGGAGTGCTACCGCATGGCGGGGGAATACGACTACATGATGAAGGTACAAGTGGCAGACATGGCAGCTTATGATCAGTTTTACAAAAAGCTGGTGAACAGCTTAGAGGGTCTGACCAATGTGACCTCAACCTTTGCGATGGAACCGCTGAAGTACACCACGGCATTGCCACTTTGATGCTTCATCTTGTTAGATGTTTCACCTGATAAAAATATAAAAAATTATTAGAACTAAAAGTCATCGCGCACAGGAGGATGAATGCGCATTTTCGTCGAGCTAGGTTGGTATTTTCGACAGGCGTGGAAGCGCTATGTCGGTGCCATTGTCATATTTGTTTTCGTCGCGACGTTTGAACTGATCCCACCAAAAGCGATCGGTTGGTTGGTGGACGGCGCCATGGCAGGCGACATTACCCGAGAGCATATGCTGATGGCGCTTGGTGCTATCGTGCTGCTTTGGTTTGTTGTCTATGTACTACGTATTATCTGGCGAGTCTGGTTATTTGGTGCAGCGGCGGGGCTTGGCACTGTGCTGCGCGATAAGTTATATCGCCATTTCACTACCCATTCGCCTCGCTTCTTTGAACGCTATCGCACTGGCGATCTCATGGCGCGTTCTACCAATGATGTGAAAGCGGTGGTGATGACCGCAGGTGAAGGTGTTCTCACGTTGGCGGACTCGGTGATCACAGGCTTGGCCGTGCTGATCGTGATGACCACGACCATTAGCTGGGAGCTGACTCTTTTGGCGCTTGCGCCTATGCCTGTTATGGCGTTTATGGTGAACCGATTTGGCACGCAGTTACATCATCGTTTCTCCGCATCACAAGCCGCGTTTTCTGACCTGTCTGATGAAACCCAATCGTCGCTCAATGGCATTCGCATGATCCGCGCGTTTGGCTTGGAATCTCAGCAAATTGCGCGTTTTAACAAGGTCGCCGATGACACGGGCGAGAAAAACATGGCGGTGGCGAAAGTCGATGCCATGTTCGATCCGGTGATTTTCGTCACCATCGGCACCTCGTTCTTCTGCTCTATCACAGGCGGCGGTTATATGGTCGCCAATGGCACGCTGACGCTCGGTGAGCTGACGGCATTCACCTTGTATCAAGGCTTGATGATTTGGCCAATGTTGGCGGTTGCGTGGCTATTTAACATCATCGAACGTGGTGCGGCAGCGTGGAAGCGTATCAAAGAAGTGTTGGATGAAACCTCAGAGCTTCAAGACGGTGAGATGCCGTTACCGGAAAATCCGCAGACGCTTGCCATTACCCTCGATCAGTTTACGTGGCGTGGTCATGATATTCCCGCATTGCGCGATATTGCCATCGAGCTTCCGGCGGGAAAAATGCTCGGCATTGCTGGCCCCGTTGGCAGCGGAAAATCGACCCTGCTTTCCTTGATGCTGCGTTTTGAAGATCCGGTTCAAGGCGCCGTGAAATATGGCGACGTCAGTTTGAAAGAATTTAAGATCGGCGAGTGGCGCGGCAAATTGGCCGTGGTCACCCAAACGCCATTTTTGTTCTCGCGTTCCATTGCGGAAAACATCGCGCTGGGCAGACCGGACGCGACACACGAGCAGATACGCGCCGCGGCCAAACTCGCATGTATCGATGACGACATTCTCCAGTTCCGCGAAGGCTATGAAACCCTCGTCGGTGAGAAAGGCATTACGCTATCTGGCGGTCAAAAACAGCGCATTTCGATTGCACGTGCTTTGTTACTCGATGCGGAAATTCTGGTATTGGATGATGCCTTGTCAGCCGTTGATGGTCGCACTGAGCACCATATTCTGAAAAACCTTCACGACCGCGCACAGCACCAAACCACGGTGGTGATTGCTCACCGACTTTCAGCACTGGAAGCGGCCGATGAGATCATCGTGTTGCAAAAAGGGCATATCGAAGAGCGCGGCACACACAATACGCTGGTGGCAGCTAACGGATGGTACGCAGAAATGCAGCATTATCAGCAACTCGAACAAGCGCTGGAGGAGTCGCTATGAGTAAACGTGATGTCTTAGCGCGATTGCTGCGTTACTTGCTGGATGACAAAAAAGGCTTTGCGATTGCCGCCGCATTGTTGCTGGTTGCCGCGGTTGCGGATGTCAGTGGCCCTTGGTTGATACGCATTTTCCTTGATGATTATCTGGCGAAATCGTATTTCCCGCCCATGGTGTTGTGGGGGTTGGCGATCGGGTACATCTCGGCGACCGTGCTTTCTGCTGCGCTGCACTACAGCTATGGCCTGCGCTTTAGTCGCATTGCGATTGGCATCGTGCAGACCATTCGCAAGAAAGTGTATGCCAGCATTATCAATCAGCCTCTATCGGCGTTTGATTACGTGCCTGCGGGTAAACTTGTCTCTCGGGTGACGAACGACACAGAATCACTCAAAGAGTTGTACGTGCAGGTTGTTGCCAGCTTTTTGAACAGTGTGGCGCTTATCACCGCCATGTTGATTGCCATGTACCTGCTTAGTCCAACGCTGACCCTTGTTGTCGCTATTTTGCTGCCGTCCGTGGTGTTTGTGATGTACTACTACCAGCATCGTTCTACGCCTGCGTATCGAGATTCGCGCGATCTACTCACCGACATTAACAGCGTGATGAGCGAGTCGATTCAGGGCATGAGCTTGATCCAGTTAATGGGGCAAGAGCAGCGATTCTCGGAGCGTTTTGCGTCGCTAACCGATCAACACCTGACCACAGAAGTGAAGATCGTCAAAGTGAACGGCATCTTTCTGCGTCCACTGATTGATCTCATGTCCGGTATCGCACTGATCTCATTGACCGCGATTTTTGGCTGGCAGGGAAGTGAAGTGATTGGTGTCGGCGTGCTGTATGCCTTTATCAGTTACCTCGGACGCGTGACAGAACCCTTGATTGAACTGATGCAGCGTTTGTCGCTGTTGCAGCAAGCGATCATGGCGGGCGAGCGATTGTTTGAATTGATGGACGCTAAACCGAATCAATACGGCAGCGATGATGCGCCGATTGAAAATGGCGACATCGAGATTTCCAATCTCACTTTTAGCTACGACGGCAAAACGCCGGTGCTGACTGACATCAATGCGTCGGTCAAAGAAGGTGGGTTCCTCGCGCTAGTCGGACACACGGGCAGCGGAAAGAGCACATTAGCGTCGCTGATGATGGGCTTTTACCCTTTGCAAGCGGGCGAGTTAAAACTCGGTGGTCGGGCTATTTCATCGCTTACGCAAAACGCGATGCGCACAGGCATTGCCATGGTGCAGCAAGACCCGCATGTGTTGTCAGCCACGTTTCGTGAAAACGTCACGCTAGGGCGCAAGATATCTGATGATGATATTTGGCAGGCGCTGGAGCAAGTCGATTTGGCGGATTATGTTCAGCATCTTCCTACCAAGCTTGATACGCCGATTGGTACCGGCGATGTCACTTTGTCCGCGGGTCAAAAACAGTTGTTGGCGCTAGCGCGTGTGCTGGTGGAACGTCCACGTATTTTGATCTTGGATGAGGCCACAGCGAACATTGATTCGGGGACGGAAGAGCGGGTGCAGCGCGCGTTGTCGTCCCTTCGTCATACCATGACCATTGTTGTGATTGCCCACCGACTCTCGACCATTGCCGATGCAGATAAGATTCTGGTGCTGCATCGCGGGCATGTCGAAGAGCAGGGTAGCCATCAGCAGTTGCTGGCTAACAAGGGTCGATATTGGCAGATGTATCAGCTACAACAGACGAAAGCCCATCTGGTGGAACTGGAGCAAATTGCCAGTGGTGAAGCGGAATAACGCGATTTTCACTGGTCATAAAAGATAAGCTTAAAAGTGGCACACCGTTAGCGTGTACAGAGAACTATACCGTATGTGATCGGTTATAAACCTCGTTATCGGAGTGCCACTTATGAACACAAAACTTGCCTTGTTGTTGATGGCGCTGCCACTGGTTGTTTTTTCGTCAGCAGATGCGGCAGAAAATTTAGATGAAATGAACACCCCAGACGCTATTCCCCCCATGAGTCTTCAACCTGACCCCATGCCACAACCTGCGTTAGAGCCTGGTCATTCTCAACTGCCACAGGCTGTCACGGATTATCAACTTCAGCAAGACGAGCAACAGCCGTACCTGCATGAGCAAGAACTCAACAACTTGAAAAACCGAGATGGCAGTGAGATGTCGGACTATCAAAAAGAAAACCTGTCACTTGAATAGCACGACACGCGAATAACAGACTCTTCAACTTGGGGCTTTGGCGGTACACCGTCAGCCCCTTGGCTTTTTCTCGGCTCTCGTTGTTAATCTCTTTCTTTCCCCTTATTTCTCCTCTTCTCCTCTTATTTCTCTTTTTTTCGTCCAACACCACTGAAATTTATCAATACGTTGCGCCATTTTGCGAGCCATGTTTGTGGTCATCAAACTGCAATATGACTCGCCATGAAATGTCACCGTTTAGTCACCCAAGCTTCATTTTCAACGTCTAATTTGGCCTTCTCGAAAATGAGACGGCAGAAAGCCCAATATTTAAAAGGACGTTAGAAAATGAAAAAGGCAGCACTCGCTTCAGCAATTCTTTGTGCGTTGGTATCAGCCCCTTCAATGGCTGCAACGGTATACGATGCAGACGGTACAACGCTCAAAGTAGGCGGTCGTGCGGAAGCGCGTTTCAACATTTCTGATAACAACGAAAGCACTGAAAATAGCTCGTTCAAAGACAAATCTCGTGCTCGTGTAAACCTGAAAGGTAAAACTGAAATTTCAGATGAGCTGTATGGTTTTGGTAAGTACGAAGCAGAATTTTCAGATGCTGACAGCCTGAAAAACCGTTACTTCTTTGCAGGTTTAGGCTTCTCAGCAGGCGAGCTTTCTTACGGCAAGCAAGATTCTGCGCAAGTGCAACTAACGGATATCACTGATGTCATGGCAACGTTTGGTGCTGACGCAGCAGATGTGGTTTCAGGCAACAAAGATAAGCGCGAAAACAATTTCTTATACGCTGGTGAGTTTGACGGCTTGAGCATTCAAGCGAACTACATCGCAGCAGATGAGAAAGATGCGGACAGTGTGGGCATTTCAGCGCTTTACAGCATCGGTGCATTCGCCGTTGGTGCGGGTTATGTCTCTCAAGATGCGGGGACTGACAGCGACGACCAAATCAACCTTGCTGCACAGTTCAAGCAAGATGCGATTACCTTGGGCGCACTTTACACCATGGCGTCTAAAAGCAACGTAGATTACACAGGCTACGAACTGTCAGCGCAATATAAAGCGACCAAGCAACTTGCTGTCGTGGGTGTATATAACTTTGGTGAGTTTGATAACACGACCACAGAAGAAGCCAACAACATTGCAGTTGAAGCGGTGTACAAATTCAACGGTCATTTGCGCACTTACGCGGGTTACAAGTTTGAAGGCATCTCTGGCAAAGACGACCAACTGCAAGCCGGTATTCGTTACGATTTCTAATCGTCCCGTTTGCTAAGCGCAATCTTCTCTTGAGAGTTGCGTCTTCTTAGGCGCTATTTCTTCCAAAGAACTGCCCTACAACTGCCCTAGAAAAATAGCAAAGGCCAGCATCACTGCTGGCCTTTTTCTGTGCGTTTATCGTGCTTAACGGAACTTAGTTTTTGCGCTTACGCAGCAAACCTTCTTGTACCGCTGATGCCACTAACTCGCCTTTCTGGTTGTAGATACTGCCACGAACCAGGGCACGTGAACCACTGGCAGAAGGGCTGTCGATAGCAAACAGTAGCCATTCATCCATACGGAATTCGCGGTGAAACCACATGGCATGATCAATCGTCGCCACTTTCATGCCCGGTGTCATCAGTGTGACGCCATGCGGTTGCATGGCAGTGACTAAGAAACCCCAATCAGAGGCGTAGCCGAGCAGATATTGGTGAATGCGCAAATCGTCCACCATTTTGCCGTTCGCGCGGATCCACAAATACTGCTTCGCTTCCTGCTTTTCCGGCGCTAGCGGATTAACCACTACCACAGGACGAACTTCAATTGGACGGTCACCACCGAAGGTATCACTGATGTGCTTGGGTAAATGCTGTGCAATAGAAGCAACAAGCTCTTTTTCCGACATCAAACCTTCAGGGCCAGCGACATTCGGCATGGTGAACTGATGCTCAAGGCCGGGCTCATGCAAATGATAAGACGCCGTAAGATAGAAAATCGGCTTGCCTTTTTGTACTGCCTTTACGCGACGTGTCGAAAAGCTTTGTCCGTCTCTGAGATTTTCGACGTCATAAATAATCGGCTTTTCTGGGTCACCAGGGCGCAAGAAATAGCTATGGAACGAATGCACGAAACGGTCACTGGCGACAGTGCCTTTTGCAGCGGAGAGCGCTTGTCCTATCACTTGGCCGCCGTAAACTTGCGGCAAGCCCAAGTCTTCGCTTTGCCCTCGATATAAGCCTTCATCAAGCTGTTCAAGGTTCAGAAGTGATAAAAGTGCGTCAAGTTGTGTGCTCATAGTGCTCCTAGCCAAACATAACGGAATGATTTCAAATGCGTTGACAGAAAACTGACAAAATTCTCTCAATCCCCGTATATTACCGAACTTTTTATGGGTTTATGCTTCTAATCAATAGCAAAATAATATTTCAGATTGTGATCTTAAATCCACAATTGTAGGGGGGGATACGCCCCTGCAGTGTTAAACTCTTGTTATTGTTATCAATAATATGGTCGCCTTGGAGTACAAGTAATGAAAAAAGCGTTTTATGGTTTCTTCTTGGCGCTGGTCGCTGTGGTTTTTACCGCGTGCAGTGGCTTCACAAAGGAACCCGTCATGGCGACAGTCAACGGTGATGTTTATTACTTACAGCGCATTGCACTTCCTGATAACGCCAAGCTAACCGTGACACTTGCGGATGTGTCTCTCGCAGATGCACCGATGGAAGTGATTAGCAGCCAATCTTACATGACGGAAGGCCAACAAGTTCCTTTGCCATTTAGCTTAAGCTATTCGCCATCAGAAATTAAACCGGGTCATACCTACACAGTGAGCGCGCGCATCGAATTTGATGGGCAATTGCTGTTTATCAGCGACACGGCCAACCCCGTGATCAATGACCCCGCGAAAACGCAGAACATCAGCATTCAGGTTGTTAGCGCAGCTCGATAGCCTCTACAAAAAAGCGTTGCTCAATGACGACGCAATCAGAATAACAGAGGGGAGCTAAGCTCCCTTTTTTTGATCGGTTGATGCATGTTTTGTCTTTAATTGCTTAAGGCTTAAGGCTTAAGGCTCAAGGCTCAAGGCTCAAGGCTTAAGGCTCAAGCCAGCCTGCAACGGTTTGGATGGGATCGCCCCCGCCTTGCGGCGTTAGCCATACCGCGATCGCAGACGGTGTTTCGATGGTGTCTTCATCCAATACAAACTGCCAATGACGCTGACCCGCTTTGGCGTCAAAATCCACCACCACAAATTCGTGCTCAAGGGTTTTACCTCGATTTTCGCCCCGTTTCACTTCCGTGGTTAATCCCATCGCCAACAGTGCAAAATTCGCGTTTAGCCGCTCATTGCCTGCATAGTCAACCCGCAATGTATTGCCGTTCACCGAGGCTTTTAGCACCGATGCGGCAGGGCCATTGGCATAAGGCACTGACTGACGGGCGAAAAAGCCGCGCCATTCTTGATCGTTAATAAACCAGCCGGGGGTATAAACGCCGCTGGCACTACTTTGCGACACTTTCTGGCGCTGACGCTGACTAAAATCAGGTTTGGAAAAGCGATCCGGCCAGCCGATGTCATTCCAGTAATCAACATGAAACGCCATGGGGATCACCTGTGTCCACAATCCATCGCTTTCTTTTAATTGATTGAGAGCCGCTTCTGCAGAAGGGCAACTGCTGCATCCTTCTGAGGTGAAAAGCTCCACCACAGTGGCAGGTGAGCCGCTGTTCTCAAAGCTTTGGGCAAGCGCAGGCAATGCTGTGCCCATGGAGACGGATAAGAGCAATAAGAGCGCGATTCGCATAACAGCATCCTGCATCTTGAGGTTACTCGGCGTGAGTGGGGGGTATATTCAAAGACCTTACTCACGTCTTTTTGCTTTCATCAAGACGTGAAAGATTGGCCGAACAAAGCACACGCGCGCAGAGAGGGTATGCCATGACAGCATCAGAAGACGCCTACATTGTCGTGTTAACCACGTTTGCCAACGAGCACATCGGCAAGCGCATCATTGAATCGTTATTAGAGAAAAAATTAGCGGCCTGTATACAGGTCATGCCTATTCAAAGTTATTACCATTGGCAGGGGAAAATCGCAGAAGATGCCGAAAAACAGGTGATGATCAAAACGAAAAAGTCATTGTATAAAACAATAGAGTTAGAGATATGCCGTTTGCATGATTACGACGTGCCAGAGATCATCCAACTGCGAATTGAGCAAGGGCTAGATGCGTATCTAGGATGGATAAGCGAGAGTTGCGATCAGGAGAAGAAGCAAGAGCCATAAGCTTCGAATCACCCAAGCCGCTTGTTTATCAAACCGGAAAACCGTCCCAGCGGAAACGTCGCAACGAGACCGTGCCGTTATCTTTTACCTCAACGCCGTCATCCCGCAGTTTTTCGCGTTGACGATCGAAGCGTTCACCAATCATCGAAATCTTGCCTTGCCCATTGATTACCCGAAACCAAGGTAGACGACTATCTTTGGGTAAGGAGCCTAATAACTTGCCAACATGCCGCGCATGTCTCGGGAAGCCTGCCATTTTTGCGACATCACCGTAAGTTGTTACTTTTCCTTGGGGTATCTGTATCAAGACCGCGTAGATCTGATCGTCAAAATTAGGCATATTGATATTGAGCACAATGAAAAAAGAAAAGGGTTATTGCTCGCTATCATATCAATTGTGAACAGACATTGTGGATAGGAAAGCAGCAGATTCTCTTCGCTGCGAAGACAACCCTCAAGGATAAGCAGAAACAAAGACAACCCACCAAGATGATATTGGTTCGATGTCAGCATAAGGCGCAAGGAGGTGCGGTTATGTGGTATGCGACAATGTTAATGGTCACCGCTGCCGTCATGGTTGTTGGGGCCGCACTCTCGGCTGCTATTGCCGATGGAAATATCCCGCTGATTGCCTTCGCAATCCCCGCGCTGTTTTTTATTGGCTCAGGCGGCGTTGC
Organism: Enterovibrio norvegicus FF-33; assembly: GCF_000286835.2. Classification (GTDB taxonomy): domain Bacteria; phylum Pseudomonadota; class Gammaproteobacteria; order Enterobacterales; family Vibrionaceae; genus Enterovibrio; species Enterovibrio norvegicus_A. Next base: position 486,560 of record NZ_AJYD02000013.1, read on the forward strand.
TGTCTGGCTGCTCGCCATCGGGCTTATCGGCTTCGGCGCACTCATGCCATACCAACCCATCGCCATCTCGTTAAGCCTTTGGATGATCCTCCCAGCCTTAGTACTAATCACTGGAGAACGTCGTAACTGGCAGGTTTCATTGCTCGTGATTTCCGTGGTGATAGCCATGGAATGCGGCGTGTTGGCATTGCAAGGGGATGAAAAGCTCGGTGGCGCAATGAGCTACACCTTGCTGCAAATCCTCTGTGTGATCACCGTGTGGGTCTCCGCCTATTTCTGGAAGCCAATAAAAAACCTCAGTTGGTGGCCTGCGCTATTCATTCTCGCACTCTTGGCGGGTGGTTGGACACAAGCCGCCTTGCTCGCGTTCTGCGGCAGTGTGTTAGTGATAACATTGCAAGAATTACAACGTATTGGCGGCGAAGCACGGGGCGACAAACTCAGCGTGATTTTACCGGCCATCGCGTTCGCTACCATCGTCGTGTTCCCGCAATTTAGCGTGCCCAACCCCGTGTTTGTCGCGTGGTTACTGTCACTCACCATTGCATGGTTAGGCGATTACTTGCTCAATGCAGAAAACGAAGAAGAGTAGGGCGGATAAAAACTCACCAGTTAGACAGTGATCGCCAGATAACCCCTTGCAATGGGCTTAGGGTTCACACATAATGCGCTCGAACCAACGGTTTCTTTCATAAGAAATTGTTCGGTAAAAGAATCTATGGAGGCCTCCTTGGTCCTCCCGCAACACTATCTTGTGTATTGGGTCAGATCCGGAAGGAAGCAGCCCCCGCTTGGGACGTGTGTGCCGGGATGTGGCTGGGGAGGCTTCCACCCTTCTAGCGTTTCAAAAATTCCCTTTCTACATTTTCACTCTCCTTTGTTTACCCACACACTCAAAGAAACATGAAAAAACAATGTGATCTGACACTAACCCCCATGTTAACCACCAAAACCTTGCCTCAATACGCCTGTAAACTTTTCCTATAATCATATGCAGAAAGCTTCATTCCTAGATTGATTAGGAAGGGCGTTGCGTACTTTGCATACACATAAATAGGGTATCAAGATGACAGACGGACAATGGGTGTTTATTGGGTTTGGGCTTTTACTGGTGGTAATAGCGGCGTTATTGCTGGTGCGTGCGGTGAAGCGGGATGATTCTGGGCGGGCGTGATTTGACCAGAGTGAGTTGGGGTAGCTTGGTTTTGCCCCCTTTTCGTTTCGTCGAAAGTAGCACTCATCACTATCAAACCAAGATTTTTCGATAGATTTTCTAATGACAAGCGTGAGGTGTGCATAAACACCTCAAAGTGTCACATTTTCCCATTCTAGGTTTTGTTATATTCCATGATACCCTAAAAAACATTTGCTTATGCTAAATGTTGGAATTAGTCAGATGTAGGGAAAATACCCAAACGAGGTGTTTAAATGCTCAATTTGGGGATCTAGTAAATTGTATACGCAGCAAGTCACCGAGAGAAAAAATGGCAAGACTAGCCCCACAGTTAGAAGTTGTTAGAGCATTGTTTGCTCGATCGGGGAATCAGTGTGCTTTTCCTGGATGCACACAACCTTTGGTAAATACTAAAAACAAATTTATTGGTCAAATTTGCCACATCGAGGCAGCAATGCCAAATGGTGAGAGGTACAATGAAAATCAAAATGATGAAGATCGTAGAGCCTACGATAATCTTCTGATTATGTGTTACCCACATCATATAGAAACGAATGATATTGAAGAATATACAGTTGAAAGACTGACACAGATAAAATTTGAGCATGAGTCTGTGTTCGAAAAATCAAACTTCAAGATCGACGAGTCAGAGCTTTATAAATTAGCTTCAGAAATGGAGAAATACTGGAAGGATATTGAGCGATTAAACACAATCGATCATACGTTCGAGGAACTAGCTTTATTTATAGACGCAAAGAGTAGCTTCTTTGAAATTTTGTGTAGCGCAAGAAAAGCTATAGAGGGGATCGAGGGATTATTAGATCGTCTGGAGAAAAGTGATAAAAACCTCATGGCAGACTTCAATAAATTAATACAGTCAAAGGGAATACCTCCAGAACTCTTCGAGGATGTCCCCTACTACGAAAATCCGTTAGTGGTAAGGAATTGGGAAGATCATAATCTAGCCAGACAAAATTGGTTACAACGGCTACGTATTTACTTGGCGCATATAGAAGTAAAATATATTGAAGAGTATTTGAAGACAAATAGAAACGATTTAATAGCAAAGAATAGGTTAGAAAAAATTAAAGCAACCTTATCTAGCTTTGCACAAAATGCAGTTCACGTTGATTAACGTGCCCACGAGTATCAAGTGGGTGCAGGTGATACCTACAGCGTTGCTAAACCAAGCGTTATACGGATAAAATGATTTAATGGAAAACTATAAAGAATCTTTTGAAAAATATGAGTCTGCTCTTTTAGAGTGTACAAATTTATCTCAAAATTTTGCCGGAATACCATCGCCAACCAGTTCTCATTTTTATGCTTCTCTGTTATTTACGAAGTTATGTAATTGCGCTAATTCAATTGGTCACTTGGCTCCAAATCCTGACCAGATAGGTAAGAATGCTCACTGGGATTACAGCTCTGTTTCATCTTTAACTAGAGATCTTATTGAATGCTATATTACATTTTATTATCTATGTATTGATAAATGCTCAATTGAAGAATGGAATGCACGTTGGCAATTGATGAATCTACACGACCATATGTCAAGGGTTAAAATGTTCAATACTTTGGGCATAGATTATGAGGGAAAAGAAGAAGCTAAAAACGTAAAAATTGAAGTCATTGATAATTTAAAATCAAACAAATGGTTTCGTGAATTATCTGATAAGGAGAAAACACACTTTTTAAAAGGTAAGAATGCATTTTTCAAAAGTCAGGATGAGATACTGACTGCAAGTGGTAGTAACGTCTCAGATTTCAGGTTTAAATACATATTTTCATCTAATCATACTCATACCTTCCCGATGGGGTTCTATAGAATGGCGGATGGTAATAGAGGTCGAGGTGTCGAATCAATAATAGAGATTCAATACACCGCTCTATGTTTAGAGTGGGTTTCTGAGTATTTACTTAAGGCAAAAACGGAATTCGCTGGTAAATTTGAAACCCTAAAATTGTGCAATCTGCAGTGTAACAAGTAGTTTTGTCCACTTCCCCAAGCGTGACCTGCTAATCAGTTCTGGCACGTTCTTGCCCCATTGCTTGTTGACGAAAGCAAACCCACTCACTCTCACATCGAGAGCTTTCCATAGGTTTCCTAATGCCAAACGTGAATTGTATGAAAATACCCCCTTTTTGTTGTATTTTCTGATTCTCGCTTTTGATGCATCCCGTGATATCCTCGCAATAACATGCTTTTACTCTAGATTTCAGTGTTCATTGTATGCATGAAAAATCCCAAAGTGGGGTATTGAAACACCCCCTTTGGGATCTAATAAATTGTTAGACTGATAGGAGAGTTATTATGAAATATAGTGAAGATACCGCAACGGGTGATACTGGCGAGTACTTTTTAGCATATACGGTATCTAGAGTTTTAGAGTGGCCTTGTCGCTTGTTTGATATCGATATTGGAATTGATGCCCAAATCGAAGTGCTTGATGATGATCGTCACAGTATGGGGCAATTCATAGCAGTGCAAGTCAAGACAACAAAGGATAAAGATAAATCTAAAGTTTCAGTAGAAAGCAAGCATATAGAGTATTGGGCTAGCCTTGATATTCCAGTTATAATTGCCTTTGTAAATCTAAGCAGGCAAAAAGTGTATGTGCGCTCATTTGAAGATTTTAATGGATCGAAAACAATTCACTTTTCTGAAGAGCATGAGTTAAATTGTCCGGATATTAAAAAAAGTCTCAGGCTATTATCATATTCCAAAGTGAAAAATAAAATCAAAATGGATCTTGCAAAAATAACCGATGCTATCAGGGATTTATTATCTGATCTGACTAGTGATCGAGTGCATGAAATTCAGGATTGTGACCATTATATTGACATGATTGGTGATTTTGAATCTATAAAAAATGATCTTCACGAAGTTAAAATTACACTTAATCCAATACATCCACTTATCGGTAATTGTAATTATAAATTAGTATTGGATGATTATTTGCTCGCTAGAAATAAGTACATTAATTTTTTACGTGAATGGGGGCTTACTGAACATAATGATTCAGAAGTAAGTGAATTTGAAAGTGAGTATGACCGCTATTATTCGTATCTTGAACTTTCAGTCGAAAACATATGAGCCCTTCTCCGGTCAATAGGTAATATTCTTCTTTTGGCTGCGCCAGCTGCCAATGCTCTCGAACAACAAAGCCGTCTACTTCGCTTTCCCCAAATTGAATTTATCCGAAGTAGACACTTGCGTGCACGCCCGCCAACTCGTTTCTGTCCAAAAACGTTTTAGGGTAATCACCAAGCGATTCAGCCCAGACCGCTTTGACATTCCTTCTATCCCATCGCCCCACTTCACAATAAAAAATGCAACAGATTGCGAAATTTGGCGAATGCAAAGTCACTCGCAGCACTCCTTCTGTTGACTCATCAATATGGTGAAAAACTGACCAATGAGGATCTATGAAACAACTACTCCCTTTTCTCTTGGTGCTGCTGTCAGCGTGCAGTGCCACGGTGCCCAAAGAAGTGGTGGAACTGTCTTACCGTATTGAGCAAGACCTGACTCACGTGCAAGAAAGTTATACCAGCCTTGTTCACCAGCACATCAAGGTGTTGCGAAAGCAACGTGAAGACTACCTACGAAATGAATGGACTCCCCGCTTTGTGAAAGGCTGGGTGAAAGACGGCCAGTTGATAGAAATGGCTGAGGGCGACGTGATTTATGATGAGGAAAAAGCCGATTTCGTGAAAACCCGCACCACAGATAGTGTTGGGCAGCTAAACAGTATTGTGCTGTGGGCTGACAGTGCCATCACCATAATTGAAGATAAACGCCAGTCTTTGCTCTCGCCGTTGGATGAGGCAGAAAAACAACTCATCGCGGATATTAACCAAAGTTTTGCATTGATTCAGCAAGGCCACCAAACCATCACGGCTCACCTCAATAGCATTCGAGAAGTGCAAGATGTGCAAAATGACTTGCTCGATAAAGCCGGGCTAGAAGCGGTTCGTAACCAGATTAATCAGCAACTTTCCGACCTGTCTGAAAAGGCCTCCACAGGGCTGGATGAGATTCGAAAACTCGATAAAAAAGCCAACAAACATTTGGAGTGAAGATAATGAGCATGCTTGAACGCGCAAGGCGCACTGCCGACAAGACTGACCGTGATTTGTCCGAAAAAGAAGCCAGCCTGTTGCTTGATACCGACCTAGACGTATCCCGACTCAGCCCTGAGATCACCGAACATGCGGCTTACCCAGCGCTCATTTCAGCGATTCAAGAGGCTTCGGCGGATAATCGCAACGTAGCATTATTGACGTCGCGCATCGAAGCGTTGAAAGAGGAAGGCGGCGAACTGCTAAAAAAGGTGTTAGACGCCATTCGTTGAGAGGCCAATGCAATGTAAATGGATATGCGCTGTTACGACACTTAGGTAATGGCGCGTACAGCAGGACTCACCCACGAGGCTGCGCGTGTTATTGCATTCGGGTATATCTCTTTTTATTCCTGCCTGCCTTTTTGGTCGCCACGTCCCATAACTAAACACCCTAAGTTGCAACATGGAAATGCTTGCTAAAATTAGGGTATTGCGTGCTTTGTGGCTGCAAGGGTCACATGACGAGGGAAGCGACTTATCGTGATGGAAGAAAATAAAAATCAGAAACAAGGTCAAAACGAAGACCAAGAAGAAGAGCAAAAGCGAGACTTTTTTAGACTTCGTTACTTAGAGCAGGACATGCCGCTTATTGTTTGCGGTGATAATACATTCCGCGTGTGTGAGATTTCCGAGAATGGTATCCGTTTACTCATTAAAAATGATGTTGTGCCTGAGGAGCCTATTGCAGGAACCATACATTTTGAAGTCGGCTCTGCGGAGGTTCAAGGAAAGACCATCAGAAGAGAAGACGATGAGTTAGTGATTCATCTCTTTCAGATACTGGAATTGAAAAAAATTAACGATGAACAGCTTCGCCTTCGTCGCAAATATAGCCGAGATTAAGGTGACGGTTTAACTGTGTAAACCACCATAAACAACGCATCTGCTTGTGTTTTGGACGGATTGTTTTTTATTTTGTTTTTATTTCTCCTTCATCTCATCTCCTCTCCTCTTTGCGCTTTTTCTTCAAATCAGGAACGTTATCAGATCCCCATTCGCGCTATAGTCTCTTGATGATGAAACGCGGGTTGCGCCTCACGTCGCCCCAAAGGGCAGGATGCCCCCAAAGACCAGTAAACAAGGATGTAAGTATCAATGCCAGCCAGTCAAAGTTTTGTTGAAAGCCTCAATGCCGTTTGGGCGACGCCTTATGGTGTTGCGGCTAAATTCATTTTTATAGGCGGCATCTTGTTGTTGTTTGTATTGATGGTCACGCGACAGAAGATGACGATTCTTGACGCGCTACTGGCGATTGTGGGTTTCAAGCCTGTTCAACATCGCGATAAATTGTTCAACGTTTTACACTTGTCCGTGATTGGTATCCCTCTCGCCTTGTTTGCGCTTGCGATGTAAATAAGCGACTGACTAATCATCCTCTGCGCACTGCCTGTGTGATAGCCAGCTTAGTGGCTATCGATGCCACCGATGTCGAATAAAGCGAATGAGAGAGGTATCGGGGTATTTGGGCCAACATTTCCATTTCCCACTGCAAGCAATAGTGATACTTTCCTTTCTTGGCATGAAAATCTGTATTTTATGCTGTAGGTAATATTTTAAATTGTTAATGGAAAGTGAAATGGATAATCAAATCCGACTACGTGCTCTTGAGCAAACCGACCTTCGCTTTATTCATCAGTTGAACAACAACCGTTCAATCATGGCCTATTGGTTCGAAGAGCCGTATGAGTCTTACTATGAGCTGGAAGAGCTGTTTCGCAAGCATATCCACGACAGCAACGAACGTCGCTTTATCGCCGAAAATAACGAAAAGCAGTCCGTCGGCCTGGTGGAACTCGTTGAAATAAATACGATTCACCGTAATGCTGAATTCCAAATCATTATCGCGCCTGACTACCAAGGTTGTGGCTACGCGCGAACGCTGATTAAAAAAGCCCTGAATTACGCCTTTACCATTTTGAACCTGCACAAGGTGTACCTGAGCGTTGCGGTTAACAATGAAAAAGCGATCCACCTGTATGAAAAGTGTGGCTTTATCGAAGAAGGACACTTGGTAAAAGAGATATTCGTTAACGGCGAGTATTGCGACATTAAGCGTATGTACATTCTTCAAGAAACCTATCTCAAGAATCGTCATCAGCAATAATGCAGTGACTGCCGTGATCGCGCGTTGATTAGCGGTATGGTGGTCGCGGCGTCAAAAACACCTCGTCTAGATGGAAAGTAAAACGCTTGCATAGATACGTTCATCACTTGATTGCGGGTGGGTCGCATTTGTGAACACAGCCTTTGTGATGTGCTACCTATAATTAAATGCTGTATGTAAAGCCCAATACACTGCATGTTGCAGCGGGCTTTTAAGGCAGCCTTATGAACCGTTGGTGGATTCATTATCGCCACATTGTGTTGGTTTTCTTCCTCTCCCTGATTAGTGCTGGGTGCGGCACGTCGACCGAGCCTCTTTCTAACAGTGAGCCATCCCCGAGTGCAGTCTCGCCGCCGCTAATTTCTTCACAAACGACTAAGCCCTCAGAATCTCCAGAATCAACCACAGTGACTGACGTCATCGTCGTGTCAGAACCAATAGACAATGTTGATCCGCCTTTACCTGTTGAAGCATTGACTGTTGAAGAGGGTGTGGAGGCAGTGAGTGTTCCGCCTGATGTGCCTGCTCCACCAATAACAACGGACACCACACCCGTGCCGTTCGACGAATATTTAGGGCCGCCAGACCTGCTTTGTGGTGAAGAAGGGGCTCCGCCGTGTGGGGATGAAATCAAGATAGATGCCATCTTGGTGGGGGATGCGACCAATTGGGGCTGCAAAGGGAAGAACCTCTATTTCACCCCAAAAGAGGGCGGAGAGTGTTGGAGCTGCCCAGACGGGTATCGCCGAACATGGAAAGCCATTCATAAAGACGCAAGCTGCAAAGAACGAGGTTTAGGTTTTAACAAAGACAAGGTGGACGCCACGTTTGTACGGTCGGCTTATGGCTGCGAAGAAGGGCAGTTTGAAAAAGGCGGCGAGTGCTATCGTTGCCCGACAGGGTCTTCAAAAGTCAGCTTCTTGTGGGCGTTTAATCCCAGCGCCGAATGTAAAACGGAATTCTATTGTGATGAAGACTTATCGCTGATGCCAGCACCTGCAGCGGTACTGCAAAATTTCGGCCCCCCTTATGATCGCGTATGCGGTACGCCGCTGGATATGGCAACCGTGGTTACCGATTTAGCGAGAACCAAACTTGAAGAAGACCTCACACTGAGCCAAGCCGCCGCAGAGTTTGTCGCCGAAGTGGCAAAGCATGATGAATTGCGACGTGCCATATCAGACAAAGACGGAGAGGAAGTGTATCGGCTGATTTCACCAATGCCGAGTTACCTTGCACTGCGTGATGCGGCGATCGCCAATGGCTATCAATCTCTCACGTTAGGCGCTGCACCAGAACTTGAAATCGGCGTGGGCGCAACCACGGAATACGGCATTGCACTGGATTGGCAGGGCAACACGCGACCTTATGGCGTCATGGCCTATTCAAAAGGGGCGTCTTTAAGCGTCGGGCTCGGTGTGAGTATCGGTGTGTGGAAAGATGGCATTGAGAGTGGTTCAGCAAACATCGGTGGCTATGCCCACGGCGCGAGCATCAGTGTGCCGCTAGGGGTTGCCGATGTGGGCAGCGGCGCATGGTTCAGCTACTACCCAATCCGCTATCTCGGGCTTTCATTTAGCGCCAGCGGGGGCATCGGCCTTGAAACGGTGAATTATAACCAAGCGGTGACTATGTTGTATTGACGTTGCCCACCATTGGCGTGTGCTCAGCGGCTGGCAGGCTGATGCAGCTCAATAACATTGTCATCTGGGTCACGAATAAAGAAAAACTTAGCACCGTTGATTTCTACGCGCTCAGTGATCGTGATCCCCAGTGCTTCTATTTTTTTTGAAACCGCATCGGCGTCGGTGATTTCAAGTGCGATGTGTGTGTAGCCGGGGTATTTCATGTCTTTTCGCATCAAGATATTGTCTTGAGGGGCATCGTCAGAGGCATTGAGTATAAAGTTGATGTTTATCCCTGATGGGTGCTCAACAATGGCAGCGGGCTCTGGACCAACAGGGCCTGCGATAAATTCAAACCCAAGCTGTTCGTAAAACTTTCTCGATATTTCCAGATCTCTAACGCGAAGCCCTACGTGGTTTATCCGTGTGATTTCTTTCATCGTATCCCTTCTTATTTTGGATTTGTTTTATGTTCTATGGATGGTGTTGTGATGACATTGAGGCGAGCAATTTTTCGGTAAGGCGTAAGGAAAATTAGCTTACGTTATGCCGCCGATATTATGCGTGAATTACGGCCAGTTAAGTGTAGCAACTGTTGGATGTCCGATAGGATTTAGCGGCGGATTGATGTTACTGAAACTGAACGAATAAAATGAATAAAGTTAGGGAGTAAAAAGGCTGGCCTATTTGGTCAGCCCTTCACATGGGAAGTGATTACTCACTTTAACTTAGCAGTGTGGACATTACGCGATAGCGTTTTCTAAGATTTCGCGGCTTTTCTCTAGAGTGATGGCCTGATTTTCACCCAGCGCGGTCATGCCGTGTTTGGCAAGCTGTTCCATGACGGCGTTAATGGCCGTTTCTTTGTCTGTGCCGTGCGCGGTGAATTGGGTTTCTAAACCAAGCTGACGATAGAAAGCTTCAATGGCATCAATGGTGCGTTCTGCCAAATCTTCGCTGTCGGTGAGGCCAAATACGTTGCGGCCCATTTGTTCGAGCTTGGCGCGTTTGCTTTCGATTTGGTTACGCAGCAACGAAGGCTGAACAATGGTCAGCGAGCGGGCATGGTCGACATTCCATAGCGCGGTGAACTCATGGCCTATCATGTGCGTGGCCCAATCATGCAATACACCGCTACCAATTAAGCCAAACAGTGCTTGGTTGGCACTAAACATCAGGTTTTCACGCCATGCGTCGTTGTCACGATCGTCAAATTGCTCACCCAAGGTTTTCAGTGTGCGTAGCAGAGTTTCTGCGTAGCCATCTTGCACCATGGTGCCGGTAGGGCGTGTGATGTATTGCTCACAGGTGTGAACCCATGCATCTGCAATGCCGTTCGCAAGCTGTCGCTCTGGCAGGGTTTTCATCACGTCAGGGTCGAGTACGGCAAATTGCGGGCGCACGCTTGGGTGCATGAAGGGCAGTTTGTCTTGTGTTGCCGCTTTGGTGATGACCGCCGCTGAATTGGACTCAGAGCCTGTTGCTGGCAGTGTCAGAATCGCACCAATCGGCAGGGCACTTTCGATGGTGTGTTTACCGATAAGAATGTCCCAACCGTCGCCATCATATTTTGCTGCGGCTGCCACGTATTTCGAGCCATCAACGACTGACCCACCACCCACGGCCAATATGTAATCCACCTTTTCTTGTTTGGCGATAGCGATGGCTTTGTCCAAGGTTTCTTTGGTTGGGTTTGGCTCAACGCCTGAGAATTCCAGCCAAGTGTGGCCGTTAAGGGCATCGCTGACTTGGTCGTAAACACCATTTTTCTTAATCGACCCGCCGCCGTAAATGACCAGCACTTTGCTCTGTGTTGGGATGGCGCTTGTAATAGCCGCAATTTGGCCTTGGCCGAAGAAGATTTGTGTTGGGTTGGAGTAAGTAAATTGCATTTGAACCTCATGCTTTTCTTGGCGTGTCGCCAGATCGTTATCCTGCGAAGATAATAGTCTCGTCCCGCCTTGTTACGATAGAAAATTCCTCGCTATTGTTTGCCTATTTGTATGTGTGTTGCATGAGGAACGCCAAACTCATTGAGCGAGCAGGGATAATTCGGGAAACGCGAGAATGGCGAATGGTATTTGCAAGTGGCTTTGGTGAATGGCATTGGCGATAAGGATGAGATCTACTGCAGATAGAGAAGATAGAGAAGATAAAAGGGCTACTTAGTAGCCCATGTATTTATCAATCAAGGTTTCTAGCTTACCCTCGAACAAGGCTTCAAAATCATCCAAGCTCTGATCTAAGCGTTCTAGGTATTTTGCAGCTTGGGAACGACTCATCATTTTTCCCATCACAGTGAACTGGATCTCTGGCAAGCTTTTGTCATTTCTTGGCACGACATTTAGCGTCACGCTGTCACTGTTCAAAGCCTGCATGTCTTGCTCAATGTATTGGCAAAAATCGTCAATTTTGCTCGCCCCTTGTGGCCCTAAACAGCCCGGTTCGAGTCGACAAATCACGTTCAATTTCATCTCTTCTGGTAGCAAAGCGGCATTTCCCATGCAAAAAGCTCCTCGACACATTTTAAAAAAGAATAACTCAAAATTTGAATATGCGCCTAATTGAGTGTGTTGTCAGGCGGCAGGGGAAGTGATGTTATCCATTGGTATCTCGAGCTTTCTTGTTGGCAGGAAGCGCCGAGCCTGTATTTTTTGGGGCACGACGGGGAGCGTATGCTTGACGGTATTAATGCTTCGCTCAGTAACTATCAATTGGGGAGAAGTGTGATATCTGTTACACTTCTGGCCTCTCCAGTAAGTCGTGTTGATTACACTGGACTACCTAAGACTAGGATTTTGCTTTGACTAATAATGATATTCTGCGTCGCATTCGTTATGCCTTCGATTTTAAAGATAAAGCAGTGATAGAAATTTTCGCTCTTGCTGAAGTCGTTGTAACGAAAGAACAAGTGATAGCTTGGCTGAAAAAAGATGAAGATGAAGCGTTCGTGCAAATGAACAGCGTTGAACTCTCTTCATTCTTGAATGGTTTGATCAACCTGAAGCGCGGCAAACGTGAAGGCGAGCAGCCTAAACCAGAAGCCCGTTTAAGCAACAACATGGTTTTCCAAAAGCTGCGCATTGCGTTGAATTTAAAAGCTGAAGATATTTTAGACATCTTGGCGCTGGTGAACTTCAACATTAGTAAGCATGAACTGAGTGCGTTTTTCCGCAAGCCGGACAACAAGCATTACCGTGAATGTAAAGACCAGATTCTGCGCAATTTCTTGACGGGTGTTCAGCGTCAGCTGCGTCCAGACGACGTGACCGAATACCAAGAGTAATCGTTTCACCTCGTATGTGCTGAACCACACCTGTTAAACAACATGTGATGATATTCAGCTGAAAACAAAGCCCGACTTGCTCGGGCTTTGTTGTCTCTGGGATTTGGCTTTTCTTGCCGTACTGACCGAGTTAGCCGCCTAGCGCGATGGCTTCTCTTGGTTAGCTTTGGGCTTAAACTGTTTGATGCTGCGTTTCGTATTGCTGCGACGGTTGGCTTTCTTATCGCGAGGGGCGCGTTTACGCTCTTCTGATGAAACACCGTCAGAAGGTTTGTCGGTGACAGGGAAACCGTCCAACTCGACAAGTGCCAATGCGCGACCAGTGAGGGTGCGAATCGCGTTCAATGCTTCTTGCTCGCCATGACACACTAGCGACAGCGCTAGGCCGTTTTCGCCAGCGCGTGCGGTGCGCCCGACACGGTGAACATAAACCGGGGCATTGGGTGGCAAGTCGGCGTTGATCACCACGGGTAACGCATCAATGTGAATACCGCGAGAGAGTAAGTCCGTCGACACCAGCACGTTGATATTCCCCGCTTTAAACTCTGCCAGCGTGTTTTCACGCGCGGCCTGATCTTTGTCGCCGTGTAAGGCCGCGACTGAAACACCGGCTTTCGCTAATTTCTTTGCCAGCGCATCGGCGGCGTTGCGTTCACTCACGAACACCAAGACTTGTTGCCAGCCATGTTGTTTCAACAGGGCGATCAGCGCTTGCGCTTTGCTGCCTTTGTTCACCAAATACAGGCGCTCTTCAATGTCTTCGACCACGCTGTTTTTTTCATGGGCCTCAATACGCACAGGTTTGAAAAGCAGCGCCAAGGCGGCAGATTCCAATTCAGCAGGTAAGGTGGCAGAGAACAGCAAGGTCTGACGTTTGGCGGGCATAGAGGCAATTAAGCGCTGAACATCCGGCCAAAAGCCCATCTCCAACAAACGGTCGGCTTCATCCAATACCAGCTGGTTTACGCCTTTTAGGCTCACGATGTTCTGATTGAGGAAATCGAGCAGGCGACCAGGAGTGGCGACCAAAAGTTGCGGGGCGTTTTCTAGCTCGGCAATTTGTAATGCAGGCGCTACGCCGCCGCATAACATGACGATGTTAATACCCATTGGCGAAGCGATTTCTTGTAGCGCCGTGCTGACTTGCGCGGCAAGTTCACGAGTTGGTACAAGCACAACACCTTGAATACCGCCGTTGTCTTTCTCCACGCGCTGAAGCAGGGGCAAACCAAACGCGAGCGTTTTGCCGCTGCCCGTTTGTGCCATGGCAAGCAAATCGTTTCCAGCCAACGCCGCGGGGATCGCTTGGGTCTGGATCCGCGTTGGTGAAGAAAGGCGGCTTGGCAGCGCATTGAGCACGGCAGGGGTAAGGTTCAGCGCAGTAAAAGTCATGGGCATTCACGGTTAGAGGTTCAAGGCGCGAAGTCTATCAGCCTGTAAGCAGAAGTCTATCTGCCGGCATGGAGAAGTGTTATTAGAAAGCGATTCATGAATTCGGCACGAACGCAGCAATATTGCGGCATTTGGGCGCAGTAGCTTGTTTATTCGATACCTTCTTGTTTGTGTTCGTTGTTCGGTTTGGTGTGTATTGTTGAAAACATAAATTGATTAAAAAAATAGCCCTTGAAAAACGCAGGGAAAGGAGAGATTATCCGCGCCCTTCGTGTTTCTTACTCAGTGTTATCAGCTATGAACTTTACTCAGTTTGATTCGTTACCCCCTCCTCAGATTGCTGAAAGAGCGGCGGAAATTGGTGTTGCTAAGGCAACGAAAGATCCGGCTAAATCTTTCCTTCTGGCTATTTCAGCCGGTATTCATATCGGTATCGCATTTATCTTCTATACCACAGTCACAACGGGTGCAGGCGACTTGCCTTGGGGCATGGTGCGCTTTGTCGGTGGGCTGGCATTTAGTTTGGGTCTTATCCTAGTGATCATTACCGGTGGCGAGCTTTTCACAAGTTCGGTACTCACTTTAGTGGCGCGAGCCAGTGGTAAGATTACCTGGAAAGCCTTATTCAAAAACTGGGCGGTGGTGTACGCCGGAAACCTCGTTGGTGCCGCGTTGTTGGTGGTGTGTATGTTGATTGCTCAACAGTACATGTTCGACAACGGGCAAGTGGGTATTAATGCCATGAAGATTGCAGAGCATAAGCTCCATCATGGCTTCTTCCAAGCAGTTGCGCTCGGCATTATGTGTAATGTGCTGGTGTGTATTGCGGTGTGGATGACCTATAGCGGTCGCACACTAACCGATAAAATCATGGTGATGATTTTGCCTGTCGCGATGTTTGTGTCAGCGGGGTTTGAGCACTGTATCGCTAACATGTTTCAGGTACCCATGGCGATTGGGATTAAATTCTTCGCGCCAGAATCTTTCTGGCAGATGACGGGCACGACAGCGGCACAATTCTCTGACCTGAGTATGATGACCTTCATTGTGAACAACCTTGTGCCTGTCACGTTGGGTAATATTATCGGCGGTGGTTTGTTTGTGGGCATGTGGTATTGGATGATTTACTTGCGCGATTAATGCGCGCAGGCGCTAAACAGATAAAACGGGAAAGGCCAATGGCAAATGCCACTGGCCTTTTTTTGTTGCTCGAAGGTCGAGGTCGAAGCGACAAAATTGAAGATAGGAGGTTCTTTAGTTAGTCGAACCGCTATCGTCTTTCTGCATTTGGCACTCTGGCGCTTCTGACCCTTCTGGACAAGTTTCCGTTTTGGTGTCAGTGGCTAACGCCATGCCTGAAAATAAAACCGCCATTGCTAACATCATTGTTTTGAACATATTCATGGGTTGTTCTCCTTTCCTTTAGAGTCTTGGGTTAAAAGTGTTTTGCTGCAGCCAATACACTGTGGTTCAAACTCTTGTTGGTAATGTTAGGGTTCGGTGATGGTTGTGTTAGGCGGAATATGAGTCCAATAAAATAGACATTCGTTGATAAGCTGTTCGAAGTGAAACGCTCTGGTTCAAGGCATAATTTGGAAGCGGTGATCTAAATCAGGGAGGGCAGAGCACGGTGATCGACATTTGTTTTCAAACAGAAATTTTCAGACAGAGACGATCAAAGTGAGAAGTAAGTTGCCTCTAAGTCAACGAGGCAATTTAGGGGGGATGTCTGTTAGCGTGGATTGCAGGTTAATCAGGTCTCAATAGAAACATCTTTGATCGGGGTGCTACAGCAGCTGAGAATATAGCCTTCTTCCATTTCCTCGTCGCTGATCCCGCCGTTGTGCTCCATGTTCACTTCACCAGAAAGCAATCGAACCTTGCACGAGCCGCAAATCCCCATACCACAGGCTTTCGGTACGTGAATGCCCAACTTTGCACTGGCAGCATGAATGGTTTCGTTCTCGCTCAAGGTGACAGACATGCCTTCATCGACAAACTCAACCGCAAAGCCATTCGCGGGAAGCTCATCAGCAATTTGTGCCAACTCCGCGGATTCTTCTGCATCTTCGATCGCATCTGCAGGTGTCTCGCCAAAGCTCTCTTCATGGTATCGACTCATGTCATAGCCAAGATCAGTCAGCATGGCGCGAACGGCTCTCATGTACGGCTCAGGGCCACAACAGTAGACTTCCCGTTGCAATACGTCAGAGGCGATGAGCTGTAAGAGTTCTTTGGTTAAAAAACCGCGATAGCCGTGCCAGCTTTCGCCGATGTCATACCGTTCACAGATGATGCTGACTTCGAAGTTATCAATGCGCGAGGCAATGAGCTCCAGTTCTTTCAAAAAGATGATGTCTTTGGGGGTTTGGGCGCTGTGAACGAATTTCATGTCTACTGCGCCGTTGGTGTCGTACCACCATCGCGCCATCGACATGACGGGGGTAATGCCAACGCCGCCAGAAAGAAACAAGGCTTTGTCGGTAGGGTGATCAATACAGTTAAAGTTGCCAATAGGCCCATGCACGGCGAGTTCATCATCCACCCGCAAGTTATCATGTAGCCAGTTAGATACTTGACCGTTTTTGACGCGTTTGACAGTAATGGAAAAGCTGTAAGGCACAGAAGGGGAAGATGACATGGTGTAGCTGCGCATGACTTGCTCAGTACCGATGTTTAGTTCAAGCGTGACAAACTGACCCGGTTTGAAGAAATACAGTATGGGCGTTTGGCTCACAAAGCAGAATGTCTTCACGTCATGGGTTTCTTGAATCACTTTTACACAACGAACAAGGTGGCGCCCATTGACCCACGTTTGTGTGTTTACCGGGTTGAGACTGTTTTCAGCGCCAGCGTCCAGTTCACTCATGCCTTTATCCCTAATCAATTAACACAAATTAATGTCTCTAAGTTATAGGGGATTTTGTTGTGCTTTCCCGTTTGTGAGTTACGCAAACACGACACTGACATACCTGAAACCACACGGGTTACCCTAAGTTTTCTTCTAGCCGCTCGCAGTACCAATTGACGAAATTGATGACGCCAAACTCAAAGGTTTTGGAGTAAGGGCCAGGTTGGTAGGCCACGGAGTTCACGCCGCGCTGGTTATTTTCTGCCAGCGATCTGTCCTGTGCATTGGTGGCTGTCCAGACCTTGGCGAGGTTTTCAGGGTCGTAATCGACACCTTCAACGGCGTCCTTGTGAACCAGCCAGCGCGTAACAACACGGGTTTCCTGTGGGCTGATGGGGATGATCTGAAATGCGATCAAGTTGTCGCCCATGCCATGGTTCCATGAGTTGGGTAAATGCAGAATACGCAATGCGCCGAGATCTGGTGAGGTAATGCGTCCCATGAGTTTTGTGCTGGCCACTTTGCCGTCCAGCGTCATGGAGTGGGTGCCAGCTTTTAAGGGGGTACGAACAAGGCGGTTTCGGTTGTTGTACGCCCCTTTGAAGAGGTAAGGAATATCGAGCGTATCCCATAGCGCTTGTTTCTCGGCAACCAGCGCTTTGAATTCTGGTGTCGAGCGAGGGTCGTTGTTATCGTCCCATTCCAGCAGTGAAGCGAGCAGTTCGGGGTGTGAGCCGTCGCAGTGGTAGCACTCGCGGTTGTTCTCGACCACCAGTTTCCAGTTGGCTTTTTCTATGATTTCACTTTGTACCGCAATTTTGGTGTCTTCCATACCATGCGGTTCAAGGTATAGGTTCATGTCATCAAGAAACTCTTGAATGGGCGGTGGGTTGTCTGCCAAACACACAAAGATATAGCCGCCTGCGGATTCGCAGTGCACTGGGTGAAGCGAAAACTGTTGTTTATCAAAATCGTCGCCCATATCGGATCCGGCATAAACCAGTGTCCCATCCAGATCGTAAGCCCATTGGTGATAGGAGCAAACCAGCTTGGGGGATTTCCCGCGTTGCGTGAGGCAAAGCTTAGAGCCACGATGGCGGCACACGTTATGAAAAGCGGTGATTTCATTGTTGTTGTCGCGAAGAATGACGATGGGATTGTCGCCCAGCTCTAAGGTGATGAAGCTGCCTTTTTTGGGTAATTCACAGGTCATGCCTGCAAAAATCCACTCTTTGCCAAAAATCTCTTCCATGTCGATGCGGAACAGTTCAGGACTGGTATAGAAGGGCTGTTCTAGTGTGTAGTCGGGAATGCGCCGCTCAAGCATGGTTTTCACCATCTCTCTGTTGATTGGCATGGTGTCGATGTTCTTCACAGGCAGATGACTCATGGCCCTTTCCTTACTTCCAACCGTATCAAAACGTTCAGCCGTCTCAAACTGCGGTCAACCTTCTTTGGTCAAACCATAGTGAGGGGGATATTCTTCAGATAATGCCGTGATTCAAATAGGGGTATTTATGTAATTACGACGTGATTCGCGCCGTTTTACGACGGAGAAGCAGAAAAAAATCAGGCGAAAATGCAAGGTATGTTCAGGGTGGCAACGAGACGAACGGCTCATGAACAGTGTGAGCGTTATTCATAAATTAAAGATGGTTGAGGCGGGTATAGTAAATAATGAAATAAGTTTCAGTGAGTGTTTTTTAGATATAAATATTTCAGTCAATAATGTCGCACTTATACAATACCTGTCTTCAAATACTTCGATTTGTACTTTGATAATTCCCTTGTTAAGCGAATGGGATCAAGATCAATGTTAATCAATTGTTATATTTTAATCTCTCATCTAGGCTGTTCGAAACCAATAAAAAAGGATGGTTTGAAATGAAGAGATTCATCGCAATGCTCTCACTCGCTGCTGCAACGTTTTCCGTTTCTACTTTTGCCGCGATTGGCCAGCATCCCGTCGTTCTTGTGCATGGGCTGCAACCCGCACAATTACAGGCAAGACCAGATGCGACAGAGGTTCGTGCTGATGGAGAAGTCTATTGGCAGGCGTACTGGCTCACCCATGCTGATGTGCGGATCGATTGGCCTTCCCATGAAAGGATTGCGGGTAAAATTGCCAGTGATTATGCGTGGCCGAAATTAAAACAACTGGCACAAAGTAATACCTGTGTGAACGGTTGTATTTTTGTTACACATTCAACGGGAGATCTCGTCACCCGTTATATTTTAGATAATCAAGAAAACTGGATTTTAAACGAAGGTTTAACACCATTAAATATTATTTCCACGTTTGATTTCGCAGGCGCGGGTGGTGGTTCAGAGCTTGCAGATTTGGCGGTAAATATTGCCGAAGGTGGGGGTGTTTTAAACGCCTCGCTGAGATTGGCTATCTCACTTTGGCTTGGGGACATACCCAATAGCAGCAATGTCGGTGTGTTGAATGATCTGAAAGTATCGAATGCTCGCCAGATCGCACCGTTTCCTGATGGGCGTGTGCCAAGAGTCCGTTTTGTCGGCGATGATTCTGAGTACTTTGGTTTAACGTCGCCTTTCTTACCCGGTCATGATGATGGTGTTGTGTCGTCGCATTCAACCTGTGGTGCAAGCCGCGCGGGCAGCTTTGGCAGTTGTTCTACGTCGGTGGCGTTTGATGGCAAGGTGGCGTATCAATCTAATGGCGTTTCTAGCTTTATGCCGCGCCATTACCCGATGTTAATGGGGAGCGGTTATGGTCACGGTGAGTTAATTGGCGATCGCCATCAAGGAAAAGTGACGACAGCACGCAAAAGTGCGGTATTAGCTAACGGTCAGTCGATTTCTGTCGCTACGCAGGATAAATGGTCGTGGTGGAAATGGGCGACGTATCGTCATGTGAATGGCTCCGACGATCACACCATGTCAGAACTGGTTGCTGATTTGCTTTGACCGCGTGCTGACTTAGCTTTAAAGCATGAGTACAACGAAGATACAGCTTGAAAAGGGGAGTCTGACTCCCCTTATTTGTATGAACAAGGATTGTCGATGAAGCGGTTGTGGATGGTGGTTGCGCTAGTTAGTGTTGGGTTAGGCGTTTTTTGGTTTGCAGGTACGCAAGATAACGCCCCTCAACGCATGGATTTACTGCCAGCAAACAGTGAAGAGAAGCGCTCAACCATGGTGTTGGCTACGACGGGAATCGCCAATGTTAAGCGCGATGTTTCGCCTAGGGTTGAGACAGCACCTACCGAAGAGAAAGTGGTGGTGTCGGAAGCCATGTCAGCGCAGTTTTCCCGCATTGCTCAAACATTTGAAAGTGAGTTGAATTACCCGCCGTATTCTCAGCCCATTGTGGATTTAGCGAGCCCATATCTGACGCCTAACCATTTTGCGGTGGTTGAAATGCCCGTTCTAGACGGTAAACACTCAGCGGCGCTGGTGGTCGATAAATATCGCTATTTTTTCCCTGAACCCATCGCGTTTAGGGTGAAAAGTGGCCTGCCTGTCACGGGCATGAAGTTTGACTTGATTGATATCGATACACGCGAAGTGGTGGCCTCCGGTAACAGTGAGAACGCACAAGGGAAACTAACAGCAAAAGAGAATTGGCCTGCCAATGTGCGCCTTCGCGTTAAGGTGCAGTTTGCTGGTGGTGGGGATGTATTAACGGCCGACGTGAACTATCAAAACCCAGTGGCTTACCTACTCGGTGCGCAACCCGCGTATGTGCAAGGGGCTGACTGGACGATCCCGCTGGATATTGATGCTAAAAAAGCCGGCTTATATCGCGTGCGCGCCAATCTTTACAGAGTCGATGGTACGCCTGTCGCGGTGCTAACCAGTAAGCAAAGGTTAACCGAAGGGGAGAGTGTGATGGATGTGAAAGCCCATCAATCCGTATTTGGTGGTGAAAGTGGTGAGTACCAGCTTCGTGACATTCAAGTGGAGCGTATGTCTGGTTCTCCGGGAGAAAAAACGCGCTATGGTGTGTCGAATGTCTCGGTGATTGAGTTGGGTCCATTCAATGCAAATAGCCTGTCAGAAGAGTCTTATCAGCCATCGGAGCAAGAGCGCCAGCAGCTTCTTTTCTTGAAAAGTTTATCGGGGGAAGTCTAACAATCTCGCCTCGCCAAGCATCTTGATGCCATTTGCAGATAGTTGCTTGAAACAACCATTTGAGCCACTAAAGCTCAAACCTCGCTACTTTTGTGTGATCCATTGCATCTGTCCGCAAATCTTTCCAGTCTATTTGGTCGTTACATCGTTTGTTTCATGGCGATTTCATTTTAAGAGTGATATATATCGCGCTCTTTTTATTTTGCCCATTTTTTTTGACCAATAAATCTGTAACTAGCTGCTCTATTACATGTTCTCAATGTTGAGGGGTGGTTAATAAGTTAGACAGCTTGCTGGTCTTTTTGTTGGGTACATCTGCTATTTTGAAGGTTTGCCGAATCAATGAAGTTCGATAAACAGGATGCGGTTTACTACCTCGTTTTGCTTTGTGTGCCGTTGTTTTTTTCTGTTGCATTTGGTCTGTATTTGTCCAAATTGACCATAGACAAACATGCTGAAGAGTTTGGTGCCTTCTATCTACAAGCCGTCGAGCGTAAAGCGACAGTGCTGGCTACTCAGGTCAGTATGGCACTGAGTGAGCCCGAAAATTGTCGAGTCATCCAAGACAGGATGGCGCTTTTGCCCAATGTTGAGCATTACATCACGGTCAAAGATGGAGAAATACTCTGTCAGTCGAATCAGTTTTTTGACTGGGTTGATCTGGCATTGCTTGAGAAAAAAATTGAGCCAGGTATACACAGCTACAGGAAAATTGATGCGGACGAAAGCAGTGAAAAAGTGCTTGTCGTAGCCACGGAAAAAACGCAAAACGGACAAGGATTCGTGGTGCTGACCAAGCCGGCGTTTCATGAATATCTGGATCTGGCGTCTTCTGCGCGTTATTCCAAACTGACCATTTGGTTCGGCAGTGCGACTTTGGTTGGCAAATGCTATGCAGATCAGGTCATTGAAAATTCGGTAAGTTCCGACAAATACCATATCAGAATTGGTGCATCAGCATCGGATAGCAATGTGAACAAGACGATGGCTATGTTTGTACTATCGAGCATGCCGATTGCGTTGTTGCTTTCCCTTTTGGCGCATCTGCTGATCCGTTTTTTCACGCCTCGTTTTTCGCTCGCAGAAGAAATTAGACGGGGTATGGAGCGAAAAGAGTTTCATCTGCAGTATCAGCCCATTTATGGCAAAGATAACCGATTGCACGGTTTTGAGGCGTTGGCGCGTTGGCAGCACCCAACAATGGGGAGCGTCAGTCCTGAAATATTTATTCCTGAAATCGAAAATCAGCAACTGAGTATGCCGTTTACGCGTTATGTATTTAAAACTGTCGTCGAAGACATGGCATCGCTTAATTTTACTCAGTGTTATCACTTAGGCGTTAACGTGCCGCCGGAGTTCATGTGCAGTGATGACCTTGAAGACACGTTGAAAGCAACGTTAAAAGAATTCGATCGTGTGAATCTGTCGTTAACGTTAGAAGTGACTGAGCGACAACTACTCGATGAAAAAGCGATCTTACAGATTGATGCTGTGCGTGATTTAGGTGTTCGCGTGGCGATTGATGATTTCGGTGTGGGGCATACTTCGCTGTCTATGTTACAGCGGCTTAAGTTTGATTACCTCAAAATCGACAAATGCTTTGTTGATACAGTGGGGGTCGACTCCATTAATGCGCCGGTGCTGGAATCGATCATCGAACTGGCTCATCGTTTAAACATCGACATTGTCGCTGAAGGGGTAGAAAACGAAGAACAAGCGATATTTTTGGCTGACCGAGGCTGCGAATATCAACAAGGCTATTTCCACGATAAGCCCATGTCGATTGAGGCAGTGAGAAGTCGCCATTTGATGCACTAAGTCGCTCGATGATGGTGTATGAGGCGCCAAAGATTGTCACTTTTCCGTCTAAATAGGCAAAGAGGCCTTTTAAAAGTGATGGAATGTGCTACTGAACTGCATGTTATTCGCAAATATAAACTATTCTTTTTTAATGATATTAACAGTCAGAGAGAGAGTAGCGTTTGGAGGCGATTAAGCAGACTGAATCAATTTGCATGAAGCGCCACTGGCGAGCGGGGTTGATCGGAACCGAAATGTTCTGGGCAGATCTGCTTGTAGATGATCGATTTTCTGATGAATCTGGCAGCCTGAGTCAATATGTGGTTGATTACCGGGCGAATTTAAAAAGCCATTTGAGCCATACGCTTTCTCATCCCAGAGTCTTTTTACTTGGGCTTAGAGAGAAGGTTCGCTTTAATTATTTTAGACGTCCAAGTTATAACTTCTTTACCAAAAAAATGAAATTCTATTTGCTGGTGGGAGCTGAATCGAAACAGATTTCGATCACCGTCAAACTGGCTGACTTTTTCTTCAAAGATTTGCCTAAGCCGAAAGTCATCCTTGAACCTCATTTTGTGACCTTGCTTAAAAGCGAGTCTGAAAACGTCACACTGTCAGTCCACGATTTTCTTTCCACTGTGGGGGTTGACCTTGGTTTTCATTGCGACGTGGTCGCGGCGGGATCTTGCCCGTCACCGTATTGGGGGGAAGAGATCGAAGAAGCTGAAGCGTTAGTTGCGTTCACCGCTGAGGCAAAGCAACACATCACCAAAGGGAAAGATTTGGTGGTGTATCTGAATGAGTATCAGCTTGACGCTGACTATGTCGCGGGCGTGAATCTTGTGTCGGATCTTTCTCTCGATAATATCGCCAATGTTGATCGGGGGGACGCGGAAACTGAAGCACGAGATGTTAAAACGGATAACGCTATAGAAGAGGTCGCTGGGGATGTGACACCGACAATCGAACTGAACCAATCTCAGTTATTGATGCTTGCTCGCTGTTTTACGTTGTACTTTTTTGGCTCAGATAAGCAAAAAGCGGTCTCGATAAAAAATGCAGACAACAACCTTTCTCGGTTCATGCAGCGCGCATCGATGACTCGCATATGGGTCGACCATGGCTATGAGTCTGACGGCGAGTATTTGCGTTTGGGATCAGAGGAAGTGACACACTCACCAAACCATGTGTTTTCAATTACGCAAGAGGATGGTGAGTTATCGGTTGATCGTTCTAATAGCTGACAATTAACACAACGAATAGCAGTTAGACGAACTGCGGCTGATATTCCTGCAATGCTTTTTCCAACATCGCCACACCTCGAGGCAGGTTAGCCTCTCCATCCAACCCTTGAATTGTCGAACCTAACGCGTGAATCGTGCGGAAAATATTGTGCACACGACACTGTTCGCCCATTTGTCCGATACGGACAATATCTAACCCAAATGAACCTGAGATTTCGACTTTAAAATCGTTCGAAATGCGTGCAAGAATTGTTTTTTGATCAATCCCCTTCGGAACATGAATACCCACCACAGAGTTCAAGCGTGATGCTTTGTCGGCATACAACGACAGTCCTAATCCTTCAATGCCTGCTTGTAGTGCTAATGAGCAGCGTAAATGACGGTCGAAACGACCCGGTAAGGTCTCTTCACAGACAAGACGCAGTGCTTCATGAATCGCCATGATGCCCGATACGGGGGCGGTGTAATGGTATGAGCTTTGGTACCAGAATTTATCGGCCAGTTTGGCATCCAAACACCAATGGCGCAGCGTGTCTTGGCGCGAGGTGATTTTGTCCCATGCGTGCTCAGAAAATGCCACGAGGGAAACCCCGGGAATGCAGCTCAGGCCTTTTTGTCCGCCCGTGATCACGGCATCAACACCCCACTCATCCATGTACAGTGGCATTGTGCTCAGGGTACAGACGGCATCAACAATCACCAGACAGCCTGCCGCTTTCGCCGCGCGGCAAATATCCGGCAGCGCACTGTTGCACACAGTGTTTGATGTTTCACCTTGCACAATGGTGAGCACTTTCGGTGAGTATTTGGCGATAGCTTGTTCAACCAATAAGGGATCAGCCGCTTTGCCTTCTTCAATGACAAAACGCGTGACATTGCCTTCTACACGTTCAGACATTTCGGATAAGCGGGTACTGAAGAATCCGTTACACACAGACAAGACGTTATCGCCCGGTGCAACCAAGTTGGCAACCGCCATTTCCATCGCGGCAGAGCCGGGGCCTGCCACACCCAAAATGTGTGATGACTCGGTTTGGAAAACGTAGCGCGACATGGCTTTGACCTGCTCGATAATGCGAGACATGGTTTCACCAAGGTGGTTGATCACGATCCCATTGGCGGCTGCCACTTTGGCAGGAATTGGCACTGGGCCCGCACCCATCATTAAAAGAGGTTCGTCTGGCAAGATGCTGTCTAATGATTCTACGATTGGGGCGGAAATGCGCACGCAATAACTCCTGTAAGGTGGTGACGTCCAATGTCTTTCTGTTCAGGCATCTTAAAACAGCGGTGTTGTGATTACCACGCGAAGCATGCCTTAAAGTGGGGAAATATCGGCCAGCTGCATTGAAATGGATAAAACGGGCAACAATCGAGAGACCCATAAAAAATGCAGGTCTCGATTCACTTTTCGTGACGGTCTGTACGGGCAGACGTACCACGTAGGCGTCCAATGTTCGTTCTTAATTACGTTCGGGTGTTATGGGATTGGTTGCATTCTCTTTGATAGAACACGTGTCAAAAGAGGGGGGAGATTACACTTAGCTAAATAAACCAATACGCGGTTGAAAAGCGGTGGGAGGCCAGATGTTTGAGCTTTGGTTGGATGTGGCATTAGGTGCGTTGTGGGGCTTGTGGCTCGTCATGTACCTTGATAGGTTTTACAACAAGCAAGTGGCCGCTATTTATCTTTGCGTGTTTGTTTTTGTGCAAAAGAGCTTCAAAGCGAATCGTGCACTGGCCTCTTTTATTAACCTTTTACTGCTTTGCCTTTTCCTCATGATTGCGTCTGCGCTGATTGGCGGAGTGGTGCAGCACTGGGGATTGTTCGTTTTGGGTTGGTGTTTGGGGGGCGGCGTTTACTCTGTTTGTTTTTCTTTGCCTAAGCCGGAAGTCCGCCGCAGAGCTTGATGCAGCGAAGTCATTTCTCAATTTTCATCCCTCTGGGTACATAAGTCGTCCAAATGGCAATGAAAGTTGGCAATTTATGGCTTTTCACCTTGACCGAGACTAGCTTTTGCACGATAACGCAAGTAGATGATATTACCTTGATATAGCGCTGATATGGATACTGATTTACTACGCACCTTTTTGGAAGTCAATAAGACCCGTCATTTTGGTAAAGCCGCGACAAACTTGTATTTGACGCAGTCTGCGGTGAGTTTTCGCATCCGTCAGCTTGAAATCAAACTCGGCACCCCCGTTTTTACCCGTAAACGTGGTGACTTGCGTTTAACTGCCGCTGGTGAGCGTTTTGTGCCGTATGCGGAGAATATCCTCCAAACATGGGGGCGTGCCCGCCAAGACGTGGCATTAACTGATTCATATCAGCAACAATTGACCGTAGGGGCAACGTCGCTGATCTGGGAGTTGGAAAGCAGCAGTGATTGGCTTGAGCATGTGCAAACGGTGCAACCTGAGTGGGCACTGCGGACTGAATCGTTAAACCGCCAGCAAATTTCTAATGCCTTGTTGGAAAAGCTGGTGGATGTGGTGCTGACCAGTGAGCCGCCAAAATTGGCTGATCTGCAACAATTCCGCTTGACCAGTTTTGAGTTAGTGTTGGTGTCGAGCGAACCGGATCAGGACATGGAAAGCATCGCGGAATTACCGCTGGTGTATTTAGATTGGGGAACACGTTTTGGTGTTGAACACAGCCGTATTCCTTCGCTACAGCGCACTCCTGTTCTGCATAGCCATGGTTGTCAGCCTGCACTGAAGTTTCTGCTCAGTCGTGGAGGGGTGGGTTTTCTTCCTTTGTCTGTGGCTCAATATTGGATTGAAGCGGGTGAATTACATTTGGTGAAAGACAGCCCCTCAACGGCGAGCGAGCTATTTATGGTGTGGTTGTCGAGCAATGACAAGAATGCCGATATCGAAGAGCTTGTCACGGCTTTATCTGCGAGTTGATCCGCACTCATTTTCAAACCTTGCGTATGTTAAATAAAGTCATATAGATATGTACGCAAGGCTTTCCCGATTTTCCTCAAACACTTCCTTTCTGGCGATTGCCTCATCTACTTTTTGTCTTTATAACTGGGCGATTTGATGTTCTTTAATCTTTCTACTGGCTGTGCTAATAACGAGCTATTTGTGGTCGTTCTTCCATCTACGCCAGGTTTATTTTCATGTTTTTTTGACACTTCCGGCGGCTATTTGACGCGTGTTATTAATAGTGAAATTAAGTGTTGCGAAAGACGAATTTGAGGTGGAGTTTTAGTGAGTTAAATCACATAATGCAGCGGATTTTGATACCTCGGCACACGAAAAACTTCAGGTTTAAACGACATATGTCACTTAACAATATTTCTATTCGATACCAAATTCTGATCCCCATTTGTATTCTGGTTCTCAGCGTTTTCTCGGTTCTCATTTTCGCCAAAAGCGAAATGGAATCTTCCATGCACATGACCAGCAATACGGCGCGTCAAGCGGCAGCAGACAAAGATGATGTATCCAGACTTGCAGACATTGCCTGGGGCATGCGTGTAGAAGCGATCTATGGCATCTACGATCAAGCAAGAACGAAGGAAATGGCGAACAATGTTTCGCGACTAGGTCAAGACGCGCTCGATATTACTCGTAACATGGCGCAAACTGCGCAATTACGTGAATTGGCGCAGCAAGTCGAAAAAAGCATTGGCGATTATGTTCGCTATACCAGTGCCACTGCGGCACCGACGATTGGGGCATTTTTCGAGAACAGTGTCGATAACTCACGTTATAACGCCATGGTGAACGAATACCGTTACATGGGCAGCGACATGATGAACGCGATTGCTGAACTCTCCGCTTTCATTAATCCGTTAGTCGAACGCGACTTACAGTTGGCTGATCAAAATACGGAGCAGGCGATCATGACGACGGGCGGTATGCTCGCGGCGTCAATACTGATTGCGATGATGATCGGTTGGTGGTTATCAGGTGTGATTGTTAGACCACTTGCTGTTTTGCAAGATGTGATGCGTAGATTGGCCGCGGGGGATTTGAACGCAAGAGCCAATGATGAAGGTTCAAATGAGCTCGCACGTCTTGGCCAAGATTCCAATAAAACCATTGATCAACTACGTCATACCGTGACAACCCTTTTTAGCATCAGCGATCAAGTCGCAGCAGCATCAACACAGTTGGCGACAGTCATGACGCAATCAACGGCGAATGCACAGCTAGAGCAAGGCGAAATTGAACAAGTTGCCTCAGCAGTGACAGAACTTTCGAGTACGGCTGACAATGTGTCTGACAATGCCGTGAATGCTGATCATGCGGCGCGTCAAACGGATGAGTTAGCGTCACGAGGTTTGGCGATCTTCGAACAAAGCGCGCAAGCTGCGGTGCAAATGGCTGAATCGATAGAAAATACGGCGACCATGGTGTCTACTTTGCGTGAGCAATCAAACCGTATCAGCCTTGTTGTTGAAGTGATCCGTGGTATTTCAGAGCAAACTAACTTGCTGGCACTGAACGCGGCAATTGAAGCGGCGCGTGCTGGTCATACAGGGCGCGGTTTTGCGGTGGTTGCAGATGAAGTGCGTATGCTTGCGGCGCGAACGGAAGAGTCGACGAAAGAAATCCAAAAAATCATTGAAGGGTTACAAGGTCAGGCTTCTAAAGCAGGCGATAGCATGGGCATGTGTATGGATGTACTCGGACGCACCCAGGAACTGAGCCTACAAGCGAATGATGCATTGAATGGCATTACGCAGTCGGTAGCGCAGATCACGGATATGAACACTTTGGTCGCGACAGCGGCAGAGCAACAGTCAGCCGTGACGCAGGACATCAACCGTAATATCACTAACGTGTCGACCCTTATTACGCAGAATGTTACTGGTATCAGTCAAAGTGCGCAGGCGAGCCATGAGCTGTCTCAATTGGCTGAAAACCAAAAACAAGAACTGGCATTCTTCCGTCTGTAACGACGCAATGACTCGCGAGTAAAGTGCTCAAGAATAGCCGTCCTACAAGGGCGGCTTTTTTATGCAACGGCTTTTTTGATGAGTTCAATCACCGTCTGGTAACGCTGAGGTAAATTCCGGTAACGCTTTTGGGCTAGATAAACGGGCTGATAAACAGGATGAGTTAAAGGAAGGCAAGAAAGTTTGCTGCTCTCAGTAAAGCTGTCAATCACACCTTCCGGCAATACGGTAAAACCTAGTCCTTGTGATACTGGCAATAATATCTGTGCCAGTTGATTCACGTAGCCTCGGTCACGAAATCCGTCTAGCCCGCGATAGTGCTTGGGGTAGTTTTTGGAAAGTACCAGATCGGCATAATGGCTCGCATCGGGATGCTGAATATAGCCGAGTCGGCAAAGGGCGTCGTAATCTTGCGCGTCGACTTTGCTTTGTGATGGTACGACCAAACATAGCGATTCTTTACCTACCAGTGTTTCTTCAATCGAGGGGTGGGCGATGGGTTGTGTGCTGATGCCAATATCGATCGAATTATCCATGAGCAATGCGTGAATGCGGGAGGCAGGTGCGGCTTCGAGATGAACGGATAATTCAGGGTGCTGCTGCTGATGGGCGAGTAAAAGCGGGTAGAGTTTCATCGCCATTGCACCAGAGCAAGCAATGCGAATGGGCCCTTGATTGGGGCTGTCTTCTTTTAGCTGGGCAAGAAATGTCTCTTTGAGCTGCTTTTGTGACGCAATATACTCCGTGAGCATTATCCCCGCTTGGCTTAGTTCAAACTGTTTTCCTTCGCGATAGATCAGCGTTTCCCCGAGCGCATCTTCCAGCTTTTTAATGTGCTGACTGACGCCGGGCTGAGTCATAAACAGGCATTCGGCTGTTTTGGTAAAGCTCTGGGTTTTGACCAGCGTTTCAAATGTGGTTAGCCATTTTGGGTTCAGCATGATTGTTCATAAATTATGATTATTAAAATGATGATAATCGATAATATCCTCTCGTCAAACTGTCGCGAGATAATCGTCTCAGGTGACTTTTTGTTAACAATTTTTTGGGGAGAAACTCAAGAAATTACGCCTTATATACCGATTTCATCATTCCCTCCCAAATTGTACTGAACAATAAACAAACGAATAAATAGCCGCCTTGTTATTTTTCTGTGGTTGCAACGTTGCCGCGCGCATTTAAATGTGTGATCTGTCGCATGTTTGATGATTTGTCCCGTATTAGGGACGTATCTCAAATTGCAGATCCGCTGTTAATCTCTTTGCGCTTTGTATGTGACAAGCACGTAAATCAAGAAATGGAGTATTCAACGATGAATGCAGAAAAAAACAAGATGTCCCTGACCACGCGCGTTTTGGTGGGTATGGTCATGGGTATTGCGACCGGATTTGCGATTCGCTTTCTTTTTGCTGACGAAGGATTCGTTAATGAGTATATCGTTAACGGTCTTTTTGATGTCGGCGGACAAATATTTGTAGCCAGCCTGAAGATGCTGGTTGTGCCTTTGGTGTTCGTCTCGCTGGTATGTGGCACGAGTGCGCTGAAAGACATTGCGACCTTGGGACGTTTGGGCGGTAAAACGCTGATGTTCTATCTAGGTACCACTGCGCTCGCTATTACGCTGGCAATGAGCCTTGCTTTGCTGTTTGGCCCAGGAAAGGGCGCAGACTTAACCGCAGCTTCTAGCTTTGCGGCGACGGAAGCACCAACTTTGGGTCAAGTGATTGTGGGCATGTTCCCAACCAACCCAATCAGTTCGATGGCTGAAGGCAATACGCTGCAAATCATCATTTTCGCTGTGTTGTTTGGTATTGCGATCAGTGCTTCTGGTGCGCCGGGTGAGCGTGTTGCGTCATTTTTCCGTGATATGAATGAAGTGATCCTTAAGCTGGTTGCGCTTTTGATGAACCTTGCACCTTATGGTGTGTTCTGTTTGATGGCGAAGCTGTTTACCACGTTAGGGTTGTCAGCCATCATGAGTTTGGCTGAGTACTTCTTGGTGTTGTCGGGCGCACTGATCCTGCATGCCTTGGTGACTTACACCACGCTACTGAAAGTATTTTCGGGGCTTAGTCCAATCATCTTCCTCAAGAAGATGGAAGACGCGATTATGTTTGCGTTCTCAACGGCATCTTCTAATGCCACCATTCCTGTGTCGATGGAAACCGCGACGCGCCGTATGGGCGCAGACAACAAAATAGCATCATTCACGATCCCGCTGGGTGCGACCATTAACATGGATGGCACGGCGATGATGCAGGGTGTGGCAACGGTCTTTATCGCGCAGGCGTTTAACGTTGATTTGACGATGATGGATTACTTGACAGTGATCTTGACGGCGACGTTGGCATCGATTGGTACGGCAGGCGTACCGGGTGTAGGCCTAGTCATGTTGGCGATGGTATTGAATCAGGTGGGTCTGCCACTAGAAGGTATTGCATTGATCATGGGTGTTGACCGTCTGCTGGATATGATCCGCACTGCGGTAAATATTACCGGTGACTGTGCGGTGACATGTATTGTGGCGAAAAGTGAAGATTCCTTGGATCTGGCTCGTTACAACGACATGAAAGCGGGTGAAGAAGACGAGAAAATTGTTTTTAAGCCTTCAATACAGTAAGCCTACTTAAATAAGATCAACGCCAGCGAAACCTGGCGTTTTTTTATTCTGGAAGGCTTATTTATCTTTGCTGCAATCTAACTGATTATTTTCATTACAAATATTTCCGCATGGTATTCGTGCGGTGAATGTTTTTTACGGCTGTCATTTGCTTGGTGATTTGTATTGGAGAATTCGATTGAAACGACGATTTATTTTCGTTTTACCGAACAATCACTAACAACGATAGTTAGCCATTAATTTAATCTGTTGCTGGTTTTTTGTACCAGCCAAAAGAAAATGGAGTTGTCGTTGTGAGTGATAAAAGCCACGATGAATTGATGTCGCCGGATGGTGCTGTGGCACCTATCGATACGGATTATCAGGTAGGTCAGGATAATATCGCATTGAATATCGGCCCGTTTGGCTTGGATATTCATAACCGCGTGTTCGTGATTTCCGGTTCTATGGTGGCATTGTTTGTTGTCATCACCCTTCTGTTTCGACAGTCAGTCGGTCCACTTTTTAGTGAAATGCGAAACACACTAACCGCTCAACTGGATTGGTTCTTCATTGGTGCAGGTAACGTATTCGTTATTCTGTGTCTTCTCCTTGTTGTCAGTCCGCTTGGCAAAGTGCGTCTTGGCGGTACGGAAGCAAAACCTGATTACACCTATGTGGGTTGGTTCTCGATGCTGTTTGCAGCAGGCATGGGTATCGGCTTGATGTTCTATGGTGTGTCTGAGCCACTATCTCATTACGCGGCGTCAATGGGTGGGGTTGTTGAAGGCGCCAATGGTTTGCGTACTGACTGGTCACCGTTAGGTGGCGCAATGGGTAACGCAGACGCGGCGAAAGATCTGGGTATGGCAGCGACGATTTACCACTGGGGTCTACACCCATGGGCGATCTACGCACTGCTTGCTTTGTCTCTTGCACTGTTCTCATTCAACAAAGGTTTGCCACTGACCATGCGTTCAGTGTTTTACCCAATCTTTGGTGAGCGCATTTGGGGTTGGCCTGGCCACATCATCGATATCACTGCGGTGGTTGCGACCTTGTTTGGTTTGGCAACGTCGTTAGGCTTTGGTGCTTCGCAAGCGGCAGCGGGCTTGAACTACCTGTTTGGTATTCCAGACGGCACGCCAACGCAAATTGCGTTGATCATCGGTATTACCGGTCTTGCGTTGAGTTCAGTGGTTGCAGGTTTGGATGCGGGCGTGAAACGTCTGTCTGAATTCAACATGCTGATGGCCACGTTACTGATGGTATTCGTGATTGCGGTCGGCCCAACGTTGTCGATCTTTAGCAACCTGGTTTCAAACATGGGTGCTTATTTCGAGAATCTGCCTGCACTGTCGATGCCATTTGGTCGTGAAGACGCCAACTATTCTCAGGGTTGGACTGCCTTCTACTGGGCGTGGTGGATGTCTTGGTCACCATTCGTGGGTATGTTTATCGCGCGTGTATCGCGTGGTCGTACCGTACGTGAGTTCATCATTTGTGTGTTGTTGATTCCAACCTCTGTTTGTGTGATGTGGATGACCGCATTTGGCACGACAGCGATTGAACAGCTTCAAGGTGGCTACACTGCCGTTGTTGATGCTGAGTTGCCTTTGCAATTGTTCAGCATGCTAGATGGCTTGCCGCTGTCTAGTATTACTTCTTTGCTTGGTATCATTCTGGTTGTGGTGTTCTTTGTCACTTCGTCAGATTCTGGTTCACTGGTTATCGACACCATCTCTGCAGGCGGTAAAGTGGATTCACCAGTACCACAGCGTATTTTCTGGTGTTCATTTGTGGGCCTAGTTGCGATTTCACTGTTGCTGGGCGGCGGTCTGTCCGCGCTACAAGCCATGGTGGTCTCGACCGGTCTACCGTTTGGTATTGTACTGTTGCTCTGTGCCTTCTCTTTGGTGAAGGGACTCATGTCAGAACCACGTTCGTAACACCTCTAAAATCCGGGCGGAAACGCCCGGATTTTTTGTATCTCGCACTGAGTCACCTCAAGATCCTTGTTTCGCAACATGTCACACGCTATCGAGGCCGAGTAGAACAAGCATGTTGAGGTCATTTCATTGGCAACACCTGATCATTTTCAATATGACACATTGGCTGATTTAAGATCGTCAGAGACGCATTTACATAACTTGCTTGGCAGGCGAAAAGATAAAACTATTGTTCGAACTAGATGTATCAAATGCTTAGGGTTCAATGGTTATATTCGTCTGTGAACTGCCTGATAGTTGCTACACATGGCTAGAAATGAAGCAGAAAGCGGCAATTGCTTCGACGCAGATCTTACTATTGAAGCATTGAACACTAAGGATATGTTACAGTGCTCGGTCTGCCAGTGAGCGTTCAATATGTATGATGTCGACAGATGTTGTAATTGGCTCTTCTTCCCGCATATTCAACGCCATTGACATCACTCGCTAAACGGACAAAGGAGTTTACTGTGAGCGATAAAAGTCATGAAGAGTTAATGAAACCTGATGGTGACGTTAACCCCATCGATACCGACTATCAGGTGGGTCAAGACAACATAGCACTTAAAATTGGCCCACTCGGGCTAGACATCCACAACCGCGTATTCCTTATCTCAGGGCTTTTCATCGCGTTGTTTGTCTTTGTTACCCTTGCCTTTCAAAAAGAAGTCGCGCCAGTTTTTGGCGATATCCGCGGCTGGCTAACCTCAAACCTTGACTGGTTCTTCATTACAGCGGGTGACATTTTTGTCATTGTCTGCTTGTTTTTGATTGTCAGCCCTTTGGGTAAGGTTCGCCTTGGTGGTACTGAAGCGACGCCGGATTATACCTATCCAGGTTGGTTCTCCATGCTGTTTGCAGCAGGTATGGGCATCGGTTTGATGTTCTATGGTGTGTCGGAGCCGCTTTCTCACTATGCGTCATCGTTTGGTGGCATATCGGTTGAAGATGGCGTGAGGACGGACTGGGCGCCGCTAGGTGGTGCTGCGGGTGACGCAAGTGCAGCAGCAGATTTGGCCATGGCTGCCACTATCTATCACTGGGGTCTTCACCCTTGGGCGATTTACGCCATTCTGGCATTAGGTTTAGCACTGTTCTCCTTTAATAAGGGCTTACCACTCACCATGCGTTCTGTGTTTTACCCACTTTTCGGTGAGCGTGTTTGGGGTTGGACGGGTCATATCATTGATATATTGGCCGTGGTTGCAACGCTGTTCGGTTTGGCTACGTCCCTTGGTTTTGGTGCGTCTCAGGCTGCGGCGGGGTTGAATTTCCTATTCGGTATTCCATTGGGGACAACCACAGAAATCCTTCTGGTGGTATTTATCACGGGACTCGCACTGGTGTCGGTTGCCGCTGGGCTTGATGCGGGCGTGAAGCGTTTGTCGGAAATCAACATGATGTTGGCCATCGCGTTGTTGTCTTTTGTGATTTTGATGGGCCCAACGATCGGTATTCTTAGTGGTTTCTTCGGTAACCTGGTGGCCTATATTGAATATCTCCCTGCGCTTTCTATGCCGTTTGGTCGAGAAGATGCCAACTTCTCGCAAGGTTGGACTGCATTCTATTGGGCGTGGTGGATTTCCTGGTCGCCATTTGTCGGTATGTTCATTGCGCGTGTATCGCGTGGCCGTACCGTGCGTGAATTCATCGTTTGTGTTTTGCTGATCCCATCTACCGCTTGTGTACTTTGGATGACAGCATTTGGTGGCACGGCGATCAGCCAAGTGGTCAACGATGGCTACATGGCAGTAACGGAATCGGCGTTGCCATTGCAATTGTTCACTATGCTTGATGCGTTGCCACTGGCACAGGTCACTTCTTTCATCGGTATTATTCTGGTGGTGGTGTTCTTTGTGACGTCTTCGGATTCCGGTTCGCTGGTGATTGATACTATTTCAGCAGGCGGTAAAGTGGATGCTCCTATGCCACAGCGCGTGTTCTGGTGTACGTTTGAAGGTCTGGTCGCGATTGTGCTTCTGCTCGGGGGCGGTTTGGTTGCCTTGCAGGCCATGGCGGTGTCAACGGGCTTTCCGTTCACCATTGTTTTATTGGTTGCCTGTGTTTCAACGATAAAGGGCTTGATGTCTGAGCCCCGAGGTTAGTCACACTGGTGAGTGTAAGCAACGGGGCAGGCGATGAGTCTGCCCCGTTTCGTCTGGCTAAATGGGAACCGAATTCGGCCCCAAGAGATTGAGAATTAATGGAAGCGGAACAAATAGAAATCGCAGCGTTTCTCAAACAACATGCACCGTTTAATCATTTGCCGGAAGAGGTGGTCGACGAGGTCGCCAAGCAGGTGGAAATATCCTATTTTCGTGCAGATACGCAGCTTTTTGAATACGGCGCACCTATCCATGATTTGTGTGTAGTGAGAAGCGGTGTACTCGAAATATACCGTCGAAACGGTGAGCTGTTTAATCGCTTGTCTGAAGGCGGGATCTTCGGTCAATGGGGGCTATTAATGAACCGTCGGGTTCGTTATGCCGCCAAGGCCATTGAAGACAGCTTGGTGTATTTCATTCCTGATACGGTATTTGACGATCTCTTTGAGCGTTTCGAAGTGTTCTCTGACTTCATGGAAACGGAAGACACCACGCGTTTGCGTCAGGCAGTTGAAAGCCAGAGTGACAGCAATGACCTGACAACCTCGAAAGTCAGTTCCCTGATTCTTCGTGATCCGGTGACCGTGGAATGTGAAGCGACGATTCAACAAGCCGCGAAAATCATGACGGATGAAGGTGTTTCTTCGTTGTTGGTCATGACCACGGAAACAGACGAAGACGATCAGGAAACGACGCGCGTGGTAGGTATTATCACTGATCGCGATTTGCGTTCTCGTGTCATCGCCTTGGGTTTGCCTTATGAAACGCAGGTTTCAGAGATCTTAACACCGCAGTTGATCACCCTTGATCACAATGCCTATGTGTTTGAAGCCATGTTGGCGATGCTGAGAAACAACCTGCATCATTTGCCTATTCTCCGCCACCAAAAACCAGTGGGCGTGATTGCGTTGTCTGACATTGTTCGTTACGAGTCTCAAAGCAGTTTGGTGATCGTCAGCAGCATTTATCGTCAGCAAACCATTGATGATTTGGAAGCCATTGCCAAAGGCGTGCCAGCTTGCTTCTCGCGCATGGTGTCTGAAGATGCCAACTCGCACATGATTGGTTCTGCAATGGCGGTTATCGGGCGCAGCTTCAAACAGCGCTTGCTGGAGTTGGGCGAAGAAGAATTTGGCCCGCCACCCGTGCCGTATTGTTTCTTGGCTCTGGGCTCGATGGCGCGTGATGAGCAATTAATTGTGACTGACCAAGACAATGCCATGATCTTGGATGACAAATACGACCCCGCTGAGCACGATGAGTATTTTGCTCACTTAGCCAAGTTTGTCAGTGATGGGCTTGCACGCTGCGGTTACAGCTATTGTACAGGTAACATTATGGCGACAAACCCCGAATGGCGTAAAACTCGCACGGAATGGGAAGCGTGTTTTGCTGACTGGATTGACCAACCCAATCCTAAGTCTTTGCTTAACAGTAGTATCTTCTTTGATCTTGATGGGGTTTATGGCGCGACGAACTGGGCGGAAACGCTGAAAGCTTTCATTGGCCGTCGTG
Source organism: Enterovibrio norvegicus FF-33 (assembly GCF_000286835.2). GTDB lineage: Bacteria > Pseudomonadota > Gammaproteobacteria > Enterobacterales > Vibrionaceae > Enterovibrio > Enterovibrio norvegicus_A. Next base: position 523,387 of record NZ_AJYD02000013.1, read on the forward strand.
CTCGCCGTAATAACCGCTTTTTGGCTTGTATGGCGCGCAATGCGTTGAACCGCACGCCGCCATTGGGTTTCTTTAAAAACTTCGTGATGGAACAAGACGGTCGCCACAAGAATTCCATGAACTTGAAGCGACGCGGCACTGCGCCACTGGCGGATTTGATCCGAGTCCATGCGCTGGCAGTGGACTCTCGTTCTCAGAACTCCTTTGAGCGCCTTGATGACATCATTGAAGCTGGGATTTTGCCAAAAGGTCGTGGTGAAGATATTCGCGATGCGATGGAGTTTATTTCCACCGTGCGTATTCGCCATCAGGCATTAGATGTCGAAGCGGATATTGAACCGGATAACAACATCGAACCAGATAACTTGTCTGAGTTTGAGCGCCGTAACCTGAAGGATGCGTTCCAAATCCTAAGTAATGCGCAGAAGTTTTTGAAATATCGCTATCAACCGAATCGCAGTAACTAGGGGGTTATCATGTTGTATCTTGCTCCTCCTAAACAAGCAACACCCGCGAATGCAGGCCCTGATTGGCCAACGTTGATTGAGCGATTAAAACAAAAAGCAAAAGTCCCTTTGCTGAGGCGCTTTTATGAAGTGACCAATACCAACGGAGACACGCCGCTTTCTGAGCTGGAGTTTGTCGCCCTTGATCTTGAAACCACAGGGCTCGATCCGCTGAAAAGCGAGATCATCAGTGTTGGGTTGGTGCCTTTTACGTTGTCACGTATTCATTGCCGTGACGCGAAACATTGGATAGTGAAACCGCGTAAAGCCTTGCATGAAGATTCGGTCGTGTTTCATGGTATTACCCATTCCGATGTCTGTGATGCACCCGATTTACGCCGTATTCTCGAAGAAGTATTGGCGGCCTTAGAAGGCAAAATCGTGGTGGTGCATTATCGTCGTATCGAGCGTGAATTCATTGATTCGGCGATTAAGCAGCGATTGGGTGAAGGGTTACTGTTCCCTGTGATTGATACACTGGAAATTGAGTCATGGTTTTACCGTAAACCCAGGCACAAATTTTGGTCATGTGTATTGCGTAAACCGTTGACTTCAATTCGTTTAGCCGACAGTCGACGCCGCTACAATTTGCCATTCTATCAAGGGCATAATGCATTGATAGATGCCATTGCGACGGCAGAATTGTTGCAAGCGCAAGTGGCACACCGTTTTAGCCCTGATTGTCCGTTGAAGGCACTTTGGCGATAAACGAAGATTCAACAATACGGCGAATGTTGCATGCTTTCGTGCACAGATAGGCCTAAGTTCACGTTTTTTCGAATTTAATCTCACGGATTTAGGCCTTCAATACGAGTGTCACTTTCCCTGTGTTAGAGTCAACGTATCCCTCCACTGTGGGGAGTCGGTATCTGTCAATTCAGATGCACATATTCGCTGCCGACAAAGGATGGCAAGATGATTGAAGATAACAAAGTTGTAAAAATCGATTACACGGTAAAAGACGAATCAGGCCAAGTGATTGATTCATCAGAAGGCAAAGAGCCGTTAGCGTATCTGCATGGCACGGGCAACATTATTCCAGGTTTGGAAAATGCATTGACCGGCAAAGCGGTAGGCGATGCGTTTAGTGCAGTCGTCCAACCTGACGATGCTTACGGCCCACGTAATGAATCGATGATCCAAACGGTAGAAAAAAGTGTTTTCCAAGGCGTTGAAGAGATTGAAGTGGGTATGGTCTTCAATGCGCAAGGTCCTCAAGGTGATATCCAAGTGACTATCGCAGAGATAGATGGCGAGCAAGTCACGATTGACGGCAACCATCCTTTAGCGGGTTTGGTGCTGCATTTTGAAGGCGAAGTCCGCGAAGTCCGTGACGCGACGCCAGAAGAAATTGAACACGGCCACGTGCACTAATCAGTGCGGTTGGCGATTCACCTTTATGGGTGAGAAAAAGCGAGCTTAAACAGCTCGCTTTTTTGTTTTCTGGGCTTCAGATTTTTCATTTTTCATTTTTCATCTTTCATCTTTCGTCTTCAAGTCTTTCCAACAAGCCATCAAACATAAACGCCTCATCAAAATGTCGTTCACCGACAAAGGCAATGGCATGCTGCCCTTGTTGGCGCATGGCGCCGGGTGAGCGAACCCCAAACGGCCATAAGAACCATTCTTCTCCTCTTGCGCTTTCCGTGATGACACCGTGGCGATTGAACGGACTCATCATACTTCCCGTTTTTGTTTTCAACGTCATTAATATGGCTAGCGGATTAGCTTCAAGCCTAATCGTGGCGGGGATGTTATCGGTAAAACTCACCTGATTGACCATGTGCTCGCCACCGGTCAATGACACATGAAGACGAGAAGATGGGCTCGGTTGAGGAAGGTGGTTCTCAATCGGTCGTTCATCATCGCTTTGCGTGAATTGCAGTGTCGGCTTGAGGGCATACACCATGTGGAAGCAGCCACATTGATGGATAGAATCGAAGATCAGTGGCGAGCCGTCAGTGTCTAAAGTCAGGCGAAGGTTAATCGCATCCAATGCGCCCGAATAGGGGTCAAACGTCCCTTTGGCGGTTCTAGCGGGAAACCAAAGCACGTAATTAAGTTGAGGCAAAATATCACCATCAAATCGCGTATAGCTGATGCCTCGGTAGATCATGGGAACTTGTGTGTTTACGAAGGGCGTGTTTGCGTCGTCCAATCCAAGCGCGCCGATTAGGTCATCCTGCGTCAAGGTTTCAACGGTCACTATGGGTGTGTAATGGTTCAAGAGTTGTCGTGTTTGCGTTTCATTGAACATTGGCCAACCCAGTGAAGAAGAGCGGCGGATGCTTCTCATCATGTGTTCAATCTGCTCTTGTGACATAGGCTGTGACAATATCTTTGAGGCTTCGCTGTAATGGTACGGATAGGCCAATGAGCGGCCAAATTCACTTCTGATGTGGTCTTGTTCTTGTTCGATTCTTGATTGTGCCACTTTGCTGGCGATGGGATAAGCACCCAACACGCGCTTCCAATGCTGATACGCGGTGGGCAGCATGGGTGCGGCATCACTAATGGCTTGCCAGAAATCGTCGCTGTCTGCGCTTACGGTAGTGAGTGCCTGCTGACATTGGGTTAATACTGCTTGTTGTTCAGGTTCGATATTCGTTGATAAAGCCAAAGCAGTGGTGAGCTGTTGCTGACCAAGGCCTGAGACATAGCTGAGCCATTCGGTGCGCGAAGCGTGACTGTCGAGTTGGTTTGCAAAAGAAGCACTGATTCGATCAAAAGCAAGGTGCGGAAATCGCGGGTCTAGATGATAAGGCAACAGGTAGTCGCGTGTAGAATCCACGTTTTGATAGAAACGGTAAAGTGTTTGTTCACAATCCGTCGCTCCTTTCGAAAGCTGTGGCAAAGGTGATGAGGCGCAGCCTGTCAAACCGAGCAGTAAAAATAAGAAGGCAGACAAGGGTCTCAGCATTGGATCTCCAGGTTGAGGTAATGTTTTCTTTCTTATCAGTAAGTGTGCGCAATTAAGCGAGAAAAATGAAAACAGAAAAGCAAAAAATGCTAAGTGGCGAGCTTTATCTTGCCAGTGACCCAGAGCTGGTGGCGGATAAAATGCGCTGCCGAGAAGCCATGCATCGGTTTAATCAGAGCTTACCAGAAAGTGATGATTGGAAAGCGGCTAAGCGTGACCTCTTGCCGAATGCAGCAGAAAATGTGTATATCGAGCCGCCATTTTTCTGTGATTACGGCATTCACACTGAAATTGGTGAGAATGTGTTTATGAATTTTAATTGCACAATTTTAGATGTCGCGCCTGTTCGCATCGGCAACCGTGTGATGATGGCAAATAACGTGCAATTGCTTACTGCGACACATCCTCTTGATGTGGGGCGTAGGGTCATTGATCTGGAAGAGTACGGATTGCCTATCACCATTGGTGACAATGTCTGGCTTGGCGGCAGTGTGATTGTATTACCGGGCGTGACCATTGGTAAGAACTGTGTGATTGGGGCGGGCAGCGTGGTGACGAAAGACATACCTGCCAACCATGTTGCGGTGGGGAACCCAGCGCGTGTGGTGCGTGAACTTACTGAAGAGGAAGTGGCAGAACGTCATTAAGATTAAGTGAGTGCTTCTAACTCGGTGAGTACATCAATCGCGAATTGATTGCTTCCACCGCAAATGTCTCGGTCGGCTTTGAATTGGCTGCACACGGCAGGGCGATCTGGTTGGCCGAATATCTTGCACAAATTATTGTCACCAAGCTGAATACAGCGTTCACCCGCTGGCTTTCCATTTGGCATTCCCGGAATGGCCGATGAAATGCTAGGTGCAATACAACATGCCCCACAGCCTAAACGGCAACTCATTTCTTGCTCTTTCATCCGATGCGCCCAACACTCAGTGACAATAAGGCGCGCACATTATCATTCAACGCATGTTTAGGCAAAGGCGGCTTATAACCGCTTGATAATTGGTTTTCCTTTGTTCGATACGCCGCGAGAGAGGGGATAGTCCTTGAACTTTTTGGGCTGGGTGGTATAACGGGCGCCTCTTGGTTTTATCTCAATATCAACGGTACACATAAACATGACGACACCTTTCTGGGAACAAAAAACACTGACTGACATGACGGATGCGGAGTGGGAATCACTGTGCGACGGTTGCGGAAAGTGCTGTCTTCATAAGTTGATTGATGAAGACACCGAAGAGCTTTACTACACCAATATCGCGTGTAGCTTGCTGAACGACAAAACGTGCTCATGCAAAGACTATGAAAATCGTTTTAGCTATGACGAAGACTGCTTGAAATTGTCACGTGACAAGATCGAGGAGTTCTACTGGCTGCCGGATACCTGCGCATATCGCTTGTTGGCAGAAGATAAGCCACTGCCAGCGTGGCACCCGTTAATCACGGGCTCGAAAGATGCTATGCATGCCGCCGATGAGTCTGTGCGTGAGAAAGTGGTTTACGAAATCGACGTGATTGACTGGGAAGACCACATTCTGAACCATCCGAGACGAGGCAAGTAAGCGTGAAGCTTGTTCTTGGTCCAATGGAAGGCGTGCTTGATGCTTTGATGCGTCAAATGCTCACCGAAATTAACGGTTACGACATGTGCGTGACCGAGTTTGTCCGTATTGTTGATGCTTTGCTTCCGCCGCGTGTCTATCACCGTATGTGTCCGGAGCTTGAAGCGGGTGGTAAAACGCCATCAGGAACGCCCGTACGCGTGCAATTGCTGGGTCAGTCGCCACAGTTTATGGCAGAGAACGCTGCGCAAGTGATTGAGCTTGGTTCTGCGGGGGTCGATATCAACTTTGGGTGTCCTTCCAAAACGGTCAATGGCAGTAAAGGCGGAGCTGCTTTGCTTAAAGAGCCTGAGTTGCTGTTTCAAGTGGTGAAAGCCGTGCGTAATGCCGTTCCTGCGGGCAACGTGGTCAGCGCCAAAGTGCGTTTAGGGTTTGATGATTGTTCATCGTATCGAGAGATTGTCGACGCGGTTCAATTGGCTGGCGCGGATGAAATTGTGGTGCATGGTCGCAGCAAAGCGGATGCCTATAAGCCGGGCACAGTGCGCTGGGATTTGATTGGTGACATCACCAAGCGTTTACGCATTCCTGTCACTGCCAATGGGGATATTTGGAATCAGGAAGACGCGTTACGCTGCCAGGCCGTAACGGGTTGTGACACCTTGATGGTGTGCCGAGGTGCGTTGAACGTGCCAAATTTAGGCGCGCATATCAAGCGTGGTGAGGCACCCATGTCTTGGCACGCCGTGTTAGCGCTTTTGGTTCGCTACTCTGAATTTGAAATTCGTGGTGACAAGGGGTTGTACTACCCGAATCGAGTGAAGCAATGGTTCCGTTATTTACAAGTGCCATACCCGCAAGCCAATGCATTATTTGCAGAGATTCGCCAGCTAAAAGACAAACAGCAAATTCTGAATATCATCACCAACGCGTTGCACGATGTTGAAAAACACATCGAACGCCATGCTGAAGAGAGCGTCTTCGCCTAATTCACGGCTTTTCGTGGCGTAGGGTCGATTAAATTAAGATGTAAAAAAGGCAGACGAGACGTCTGCCTTTTTGCATTTATATGCAGCTTACTTTGTCTTGTCTTGTTCAGTGTTGCCCAATAACGGTATCAGTACTGGTTGAGGATGCGACCAGGAAGCGTGCGCCTATCGATTCGGCCCGGCCAGTTTTCTTCTGACAAGGCGGTGATCATCGCGCGTGCTACTCGAACCGCTTCTACGGGCTCCAAATCAGCCAAAGGGCCCGCGAGGAAAGGCGAAAGTGCAGGCATAAAGCGTTGCAGCATTTGTTCATCTTTTCTCGGAGATTCGCGCTCACCAAGCAATGGACCAGGACGCGCAATCAAAAAACGTTCAAACCCCATTTCAGATACCGCGCGCTCCATCTTGCCTTTGCAACGCAAGTAGTGGGAGGGTGACCAAGGGTGGCTAAACAGGCTAGATACGACGGCGAGATGTTTTACGCCCATTACCGCCATCATTCGTGCGACTTTTACGACCAGTTGATAATCAACCGCTTCCAATGCTTTTTTGGAGCCCGCTTGCTGCTTGGTTGTTCCCAAGGAAATGTAGCCTTGCAACGGCACAGGCCACTGGGGTTGCCAGTGCGTCACTGATAAGTCCGGACTTTGATGAACGATAATTTTGTCCGACACGAGGGCTATAGGTCTACGCGTCACCACATGAATATGCGTCACGTTTTGATCACCCAGCAGTTGATGGAGTAGTTCGTCACCGACCAAGCCTGTGGCTCCGGCCAGAATGACACTTCGAGACGATGGCAAAAGAATTTCCTTCCGTATTCTATCGCGGATAAGGCTACCACGGTTTGTACAGAATGATTCAATATGTTAAACGCAATATTTAATGAAACGCGAACCGTTGCACGTTTAAAATAGACCCCAACTGGTGCCATTAGCTTGGGTTTTCAGGTTTTGGTCTATGATTTCAAACCTAGACTTCGCTGATTCATGGCGTGATAGAAATCTGCATATCTGCAGCGTTTCGGTATATTATTCCCCCTTTCAATTTTCGAGAACCGCAATGACAACATTGGTTGAACTGCAAGACAGCTGGGATGGCATGCCTGCTACCTTTATTGAAGGTGCGCTGCTTGCAGCAAACCTGTCTCCGGCACCCTTAGATCCTTGTGTATGGCTGCCTATCTTGCAAACAGGCGGTGTCGATGAAGACAATATAGAACCTCTCACTGCTGAGCAAAAACGAAGCATCATGCTGCGCTTTGAGCAGCAGTACGTTGCGTTGATGAAGCATGAATATGCATTGCCTGATTCACTGTCTTTAGACGAAGCACGTAATGATGAGCATCAAGCATTTGCTGAAGGCTTCCTTGCGGTCTGGCCTCACATTGAACCAGCATGGCGCGAAGTGACGGTGTCAGACGGCAGTCGTCGTATGCTGTCAGCGTTGATGACTACCATGTTGTTTCTGCACGACGAAAAAGGAACACTGGCGCAAATGGAAGAAGCCGGTCTTGCTTCACTTCCTTCGCCAGAAAAATACTACCAGCAACTGCCACTGATGATTAACGAAGTCGCGCTTGCAGCTGACGAAGTTCAGCAAGGTTCAGGAGCACGTGCAGTTAACCCATATAAGTCTGTTGGACGTAACGACCCTTGCCCTTGTGGCAGTGGTAAAAAATTCAAGAAGTGTTGCGGCAACAAATGATGGAAGAAAGCGCGCCAATCCTTGTCGTTGCTGGCGTGATCGCTGATGGTCAACGCGTATTGATCACTCAACGTTATGATCAAGATAGCGAAGCTGGTCTTTGGGAATTTCCCGGAGGAAAAGTCGAAGAGGGTGAAACAGACCAAGAAGCGCTGGCAAGGGAGCTGATTGAGGAGTTGAGTGTGGAGGTTAAGGTGGGCGATTTTCTGCTGGAAACCCTTCACCATTACCCGAACAAGTCGATTCTACTGCGTAGTTATTCTTGTGAAGTACTCAAAGGCGATGTGACGTTGCACTGTCATCAGGCCATGGCGTGGGTGTCACCAGAAGCACTTAGCCGCTATACGTTTAGTGGTGCAGATAAGCCGTTGGTGAGACAACTTCAGCAGCAGTAACGTTGAATGTCAGCTCAGAAGATTTAAAGAATAATCCCAGCGAAAAGCTGGGATTATTCTGATTGGTATAACTGCTTATTGCGCTGAATCCGTTAGAACAGACGGCGCTCACGGCGTTTCCCGAAGAATTGAGAAAGTATCACGACAACAAACACCACCAATATCGCGGCAAAAATAATGACCAACCACTGAGGCATGGTTAATGTCATGAACTCCCAAACGATTTTGCTGCAATCACCACTGGCTTCAAACATCCACGGAACCCACTGATTCAGCGGCGCCCAAGAAGGGAAGGACACAAAGATATCGCACGTTGCACCAAACAGATCGTTTGGATCGGGGAATTGGTAACCGACGTGTTCAATCGACAACTTCAGACCCCATCCTGCTGAAATACCCCAAGCCGTTAGAGCCAACCAGCGAAACAGGCCGTTTTTTGGTGCAACAATGCCAATGAGACCAGCCCCAACAATACCCATCATGGCGACACGCTCATAAATACACATGACGCAGGGAGCAAGATTCATGATGTGCTGAAAATAGAGAGCACAGGCTTCAAATGCCAGCGCAGACAACATCAGCAGCAGCCACGCGCCACGCCCGCGAGATATTTCATTGAAGAAGGACAACATAGGTTAAGAATCCGTTTTAAAACACAAAGCCCCACGTGTTTGTGGGACGTTGGTATTCAAAGGTTTATTTGATTGAAATTCAATCTTTAATGACCAGTGCTTATTGCGCCTACCGCATCAACAGTGCCTAGCGAGATCCAACCCACATGGTCGAACCAATCGGTCATTGGTACTAAGAAAAACTCGATGCCCGCAAGGCCAACCAATCCCATCACTACGGTGTACGGCAGTGCCATGTACACCATTTTGCCGTATGACAAGCGAAGTAACGGAGCCAGTGTTGATGTCAATAAGAACAAGAATGCCGCTTGACCATTTGGTGTTGCTACCGACGGCAAGTTAGTCCCTGTGTTGATAGCCACAGCCAACAGTTCAAACTGTTCGCGAGAAATCATGCCGTCCATCAGCGCAGCTTTCACTTCGTTAATATAAACGGTTCCCACGAATACATTATCTGACACCATAGAAAGCAAACCGTTCGCGATATAGAACATGGTTAGCTGTGAGCCACCTTCCATTTCTAGTACGGCAGCAATAACTGGGGTAAAGAGTTCCTGATCAACGATGACAGCAACGACCGCAAAGAACACGGCAAGTAACGCGGTAAAGGGCAGCGCTTCTTCAAAGGCTTTACCGATGTGGTGCTCGTCAATAACGCCGGTGAAAGACGTCGCTAAAATGATAACGGTCAAACCGATAAGGCCAACTGCCGCAAGGTGCATAGCGAGTGCGATCACCAAGAAAACGGCGATTAGTGCTTGTGAAACAAGCTTGGCAACATCGATGTTGGTGCGTTTTGCGCGCTCGGCGGCATCAAATTCCAACAGAATGTTACGAACGTTTTCTGGCAGTTTTGTACCGTAATCAAATATGCGAAATTTCTCGACAAGAAAGCACGTTGCAAGACCACACACCAGAACGGGGAGGGTAACTGGCAACATACGGATGATGAATTCACCGAATTGCCACCCTGCTTTTTCTGCAATGATAAGGTTTTGCGGTTCGCCAACCATGGTCATTACACCACCAAGTGCGGTACCGACACCGGCATGCATTAACAGGCTGCGCAGAAATGCGCGGTATTGTTCAAGGTCATCACGGCTCAAATCATCGCCAAGGTGATCATCTGAGGTATGGTCATTATCCGGTGAACCACCCGATGCGACACGGTGATAAATAGAGTAAAAGCCGACGGCTACGCTGATAATAACAGCAATAACAGTCAGGGCATCCAAGAACGCAGACAGTAGCGCAGCTGCTGCACAGAAAGCGAGAGATAGCAGGGACTTCGACCGAATACCAAGCAGTATTTTGGTAAACATAAACAGCAGTAGCTGCTTCATGAAGTAGATGCCCGCGACCATGAAGATCAGAAGGAGTAGCACTTCAAAGTTGGCTACCAGTTCATGTTTTACTGTCTCGGCGCTTGTCATCCCTATGGCTACGGCTTCAATCGCCAGTAAACCACCGGGCTGAAGCGGGTAGCATTTCAAAGCCATCGCTAATGTGAAAATAAATTCAACAACCAGCAACCAACCAGCAACAAACGGGTCAATTGCGAAAACAATGGGGTTGATAATCAAAAACGCGATGATCGCCGCTTTGTACCAATCGGGCGCTTTACCGAGAAAGTTCTTGATAAAAGCGTTCCTGAGCGTAATGGCCATGTTTTTGTCTCTGTTCTTATAGAAAAAGCAAATATTCTTGGGGGCTTGAAATGAAGGTGTAAATGAGCAGTTGCATTGGGTGATGGTTAGGTAACTTTTTCCGTTTTTGTGGGTGACATGAAGTCAAACAACAAAATAATGATTACTCGGTAAAAAATACTATTGAAACCCATCGCATAGGCAAACTCGGAGCACACAATACAGCGACTTTCCAAACAGTCAACAATCCTTTGCATGTTAATTAAATTACTGGAGTATGTTACGAAAAAACGCGACGCGACCCCGTATGGCTTGAAATATTTGGTAACATTTTGGCGCGATTATTTTATGCGTGAGTCCGGTTGTATACAGTGATGCGGATCAAGATTAATCAGTACTTTGCGGATAAGCGCGCATTTAATCAGTTGTTTAGACAACATAGATACAAAGAGACAACAACAATGAAAGAAAACCTATAACAAACACGTCATGTGGGCACTGCAAATAGTCTTATACCAACCCAGATTGGTGCATTTGCCCGACCCCCTTATGGAATGTGGTTAACTGTGATGTATGCCGTCAATTCGCAGCCAAAAGCGCGAAAACGACAACATTGATAGGTTTCTAGGTTGTGACCATCAGTGGTATGATGAGTTATTAATCAAGATAAGAAGCAACTTGGAAACAACAACAAATGGTTATTAAGGCGGACAGTCCGGCAACGTTTGCTGAGAAATATATTATCGAGAGCATTTGGAATAATCATTTTCCGCAAGGCTCAATTCTTCCCGCAGAGCGCGAGCTGTCAGAGCTGATTGGCGTTACCCGAACCACACTTCGTGAAGTACTTCAGCGTTTGGCCCGTGATGGTTGGTTGACGATTCAACACGGTAAACCGACGCGTGTTAATGACTACATGAACACATCTGGCTTAAGCATCTTGGATACCTTGGTGACTCTTGAAGGTGAAGATGTTCATGGTGTGCTAGAAAACCTCCTGTCAGCACGTACCGACATCAGCGGCGTTTACATGCGCTATGCGGTGAAAAGTGATTCCGAGGCATGCACAGCGTTAGTTGAAAAGGTGATTAGCCGCTGTGAAGCGTTGCTAGCGAGCGAGAGCTTTGCAAGCTTTGTTGAAACGGTGGAAGAAAAAGCCGCCATTCAACAAGACGTGAAAAAAATCTTCGACTCCTTCGGTAAAGTTGACACCGAAGTCTGTGAAGCAGTCTGCCGTGGTCGTGCATTTAACTATTTTGACTACATGTTGTTCCAAGGCATGGCGCAGCTTTCTGGCAACAAAGTGTACGTACTCACGATGAATGGTATGCGTAAGATTTACTCGCGCGTTGGTGGTTACTACTTCATGGACAAGCGTGCTTGCGAACTTGCCCTTCAGTTTTACCGTGATCTGCTGAGTATCACCGTTGAAGGTCGTCATGGCGATGTTGCTGAACGCATCAAACAATATGGCCGCGAAAGTGGCGCGATGTGGTTCGTTAACCGCGATACCATTGCGAAACTGATGGAGCAAGAAGAGGCGTAACACGCCGAATTCAGCGTCCAATTTCGAGTGAAAGAATCAAAAAAACCGCCGAACTGGCGGTTTTTTATTTTGTTGAGAATATCGGAGTCGTTAGCGCCTATTTTGGGCTTAGCTTCCCGGAATGAAATCAGGATCAAACTGTGGTCTTTTCGGGCACGTTGCGATGATTTTACCTTTTCCGTCTGCCAACTCTTCCTCAAGCACCACTTCAAAACCCCATAGACGGTGCACGTGCTTTAATACTTCCTCATGTGAGTTACCGAGAGGGATTCTATTGTGAGGCACGTAGCGCAGCGTTAGTGCGCGATTTCCGCGTAAATCCACATCCCATACCTGAATGTTAGGTTCGTGATTGCTGAGGTTGTATTGCGCAGACAGTTTCTCGCGTAGTTGTCTATAGCCTTCCTCGTTGTGAATGCTGGTCACTTCAATGAAATTCTGTCTGTCATCATCGTTGACGGAGAAAAACTTCATGTCGCGCATCACTTTGGGTGATAGGAACTGACTGATGAAGCTTTCGTCCTTAAAGTTATGCATGGCGAAGTGCATGGTTTCTAGCCATTCAGAACCTGCAATTTCAGGGAACCAATATTTGTCTTCTTCTGTGGGCTCTTCACAGATACGGCGAATGTCTTTGAACATGGCGAAGCCAAGTGCATACGGGTTAATACCGTTGTAGTAGTTACTGTTGTAAGGCGGTTGTGCCACCACGTTTGTGTGGCTGTGAAGAAATTCCATGATAAAGCGATCGGAGACCAAGCCTTCATCATAGAGATGATTCAATATGGTGTAGTGCCAGTAAGTTGCCCACCCTTCATTCATGACCTGCGTTTGTTTTTGCGGGTAGAAATATTGGCTAACTTTACGCACGATACGCACAATTTCACGTTGCCACGGCTCAAGCAGAGGCGAGTGCTTTTCAAAGAAATAGAGGATGTTCTCTTGTGGCTCGGACGGAAAGCGATCTACGGTTTTCTCGAGCACTTTCTCGCTGATCGGAATCGTTCGCCAAAGGGCATTCACTTGCGTTTGCAAGTAATCTTCACGCGCTTTTTGGCGGGCTTTTTCTTCTGCCATTGAGATTTTTTGAGGGCGCTTATAGCGATCGACGCCATAATTCATCAACGCATGGCAGGAGTCGAGGAGTTTTTCAACATCATCCACACCGTATTTTTCTTCGCACTCACTGATGTACTTTTTGGCAAACAACAAGTAATCAATGATAGAACCTGCATCCGTCCAAGTTTGGAACAGATAGTTACCTTTGAAGAATGAGTTATGGCCATAACAGGCATGTGCCATAACCAAGGCCTGCATGGTGATGGTGTTTTCTTCCATCAAATATGCAATACAAGGGTCTGAGTTGATCACTATCTCGTAAGCCAAACCCATGTGACCATGTTTATAACCGCGTTCTGTTTCGATGAATTTTTTACCAAATGACCAATGGCTGTAGTTAATTGGCATGCCCACACTTGAGTACGCATCCATCATTTGTTCGGCAGTGATGATTTCTATCTGGTTGACGTAGGTGTCTAACTTGTAGTGTTCAGCCACCCGTTTGATTTCTGTGTGATATTGGTCCAGCAGATCAAATGTCCAGTCTGGACCATCGCTGAGTGTCTTCTTTTTGTTTTTAGCTGCGACTGCCATGGAAGTCCTCCTTGGATCTCAAACTGAAAGAGAAGAGAGGTAAGCGTTAACTTACCTGTTTCTTAAATAGCTCCCGGAAGACGGGGAAAATGTCGTCTGCAGTGCGAATGTTTTGCATGGCGAAATTCTCGTAAGTTTCGTTCAGAGCTTCATATTCACGCCACAAGGTTTGGTGTGCACGACGTGTAATTTCGATATAGGCGTAATACCGCGTGACAGGAAGCAGTTGCGTTTGCAATAACTCGCGACAACCTGGTGAATCGTCAGCCCAGTTATCTCCATCTGAAGCTTGTGCGGCATACACATTCCATTCATTGGATGGGTAACGTTCTTTCACAATATCGTTCATCAAACGCAGTGCACTTGAAACAATAGTGCCACCGGTTTCTTGAGAGTAGAAAAACTCATGCTCGTCTACTTCTTTTGCTTGTGTGTGGTGGCGAATAAATACCACTTCCACGTTTTTGTAGGTACGTGTGAGAAAGAGATAAAGCAATATGTAGAATCGCTTGGCAATATCTTTGGTTGCTTGATCCATTGAGCCAGACACATCCATCAAACAGAACATAACGGCTTGGCTGCTGGGCTGTGGTCGCTTCTCGTAATTTTTAAACCTAAGGTCAAACGTATCGATGAATGGAACCGCTGCAATTTTGCCTTTGAGTGCGTCGATTTCTTCTTGAATACGCGTTTCTTCCAACGGTTGAGCCGGCTCTGTGTGTTGCAGTGCTTCGAGCTCTGCTTCAAGTTCGCGTAGTTGCCTGCGTTTTCCTGCACTCATTGCTGTACGGCGTGCAAGAGAGTTCTGCAACGAGCGCACAATGGCGATGTTGGCAGGTACGCCACTGGATTTAAAACCAGAGCGGTGTGATTTGTATTCCACCAGTTGCGTCATCTGATTTTTCTTCAAATTCGGCAACTCAAGATCTTCAAATAAGAGGTCTAGATATTCGTCTTTAGAGATTTGAAATACAAAATCGTCCTGACCTTCGCCATCAGGGCTTGCTTGCCCTTCACCAGCGCCGCCACCTCCGCCACCACCAGGTGGGCGTTCGATGCGGTCGCCAGGGATAAATTGGTCGTTGCCAGGGTGGACAGCATCACGCTGTCCCCCTTTGCCTTGTCGGAAAGTTGGCTCTCGGATGTCACGAGAAGGGATAGTGATGCTCTCACCACTGTCCACATCAGTGATTGAGCGTTGATTAACGGCATCAGCAATCGACTCTTTGATTTGTCGCTTGTGACGCCTTAAAAAACGCTGGCGATTCACTGTACTCTTGTTCTTTCCGTTGAGCCTTCGATCAATGAAATGCCCCATAAGCCCCCCGTATTTCGTTACTTCACTGTCAGCCTGATTACGAAGATTTGCGCACGCGCAGGTACCATTCAGACAAGAGTCGTACTTGTTTGCGGGTATACCCTTTTTCCATCATGCGAGCCACAAAGTCGTCGTGTTTCTTCTGCTCTTCGTTTGAGGTTTTCGCATTGAAGGAAATGACCGGGAGCAGCTCTTCCGTGTTGGAGAACATTTTCTTCTCGATAACGGTACGAAGCTTCTCGTAGCTGGTCCATCCTGGGTTCCTACCTTCGTTATTCGCGCGAGCACGAAGGACGAAGTTAACGATTTCATTTCGGAAATCTTTTGGATTACTGATGCCCGCGGGTTTTTCGATTTTTTCCAATTCGCTGTTGAGCGCAGAGCGATCGAACAACTGACCAGTATCAGGGTCACGATACTCCTGATCTTGAATCCAGAAGTCTGCATAGGTGACATATCGGTCAAAAATGTTTTGGCCGTATTCTGAGTAAGACTCAAGGTAGGCAGTCTGGATCTCCTTGCCGATGAATTCGACATATTTAGGGATCAGATATCCTTTGAGGTGCTCCAGGTACTTCTCAGCAATATCTTGCGGGAATTGCTCACGTTCAATTTGCTGTTCCAGTACGTAGAACAGATGAACGGGGTTCGCTGCAACTTCAGAATGGTCAAAGTTAAAGACGCGAGAAAGGATCTTAAACGCGAATCGCGTCGATAGACCATTCATGCCTTCGTCTACGCCAGCATAGTCACGATACTCTTGATAAGACTTGGCTTTTGGATCTGTGTCTTTCAGTGTCTCGCCATCATAAACACGCATTTTCGAGAAGATGCTGGAGTTTTCTGGCTCTTTCAAGCGTGAGAGAACAGTGAATCTAGCCAGGATATCCAGTGTGCTCGGTGAACACGGTGCCGCTGACAACTCACTGTTTTGCAGTAGTTTGTCGTAGATCTTCATTTCTTCCGATACGCGTAAGCAATATGGCACTTTCACGATGTAAACACGGTCAAGGAAGGCTTCATTGTTTTTGTTGTTACGGAATGTCTGCCACTCAGATTCATTGGAGTGAGCGAGGATCATGCCGTCAAATGGCAATGCAGAAAGGCCTTCAGTACCGTTGTAGTTGCCCTCTTGCGTGGCAGTTAGGAGCGGGTGAAGCACTTTAATCGGTGCTTTAAACATCTCTACGAATTCCATTAAGCCTTGGTTGGCTTTACACAATGCACCGGAATAACTGTATGCATCGGGGTCATCTTGAGAGAAATGTTCAAGTTGGCGGATGTCCACTTTACCAACCAGTGATGAAATGTCTTGGTTGTTCTCATCACCGGGTTCCGTTTTCGCGATGCCGACTTGGTCGAGAATTGATGGACGAACCTTTACCACTCTAAACTTGCTGATGTCACCGCCAAATTCGTGCAGGCGCTTTGCAGCCCAAGGCGACATGATAGAGCGCAGGCAACGTTGTGATATGCCATACTCACTTTCGAGTAATGCCCCATCTTCGACAACATCGAATAAACAGAACGGGTGGTCATTGACCGGGCTACGCTCGCCATTTGCGGTCAATATATAGATAGGTACTTTCTGCATCAGGCTTTTTAGTTTTTCTGCCAGTGATGATTTACCACCGCCGACAGGGCCTAACAGATACAGGATCTGCTTGCGTTCTTCTAGCCCTTGGGCTGCGTGTTTGAGGTAGGAGACGATTTGTTCAATCGCTTCTTCCATCCCGTAGAAATCTTCGAATGTTTTATATCGAGAGATGATGCGGTTAGAGAAAAGTCTGCTCAAACGAGGATCGTGAGCGGTATCGATCATTTCTGGCTCGCCAATGGCCGTTAACAAACGCTCTGCCGCATTGGAATAGACACCGCGATCTTCCCGGCAAAGGTCCAGAAACTCGTGAAGGCTCAGCTCTTCGTCTTTAGATTCTTCGTATCGCTGACGATAGTGGTCGAAAATACTCATGGTCCTGCCCCCTAAATCTTGCTGTTATCAATAAGAAAGGATATTGGCGCAGTCGCTTTCATATCCTCACCTTTTTAAGACTAGTAGCAACTGATCAATTTGCTTGGTTGAATTACTTGTTTTTTCGATATTTTTCCCTTTTGTGATAAGGCTTTGTATTCAGACTGTAACTTTCTTATAGCGATGAACTTTTCATTACAGAGTGAATCACGCTTTGGATTGAAACATCAAAGGATGTCTACCTAAGCGAGCTTAGTATTTAGGGATAACTGACTTCATTGCGTTCAATATGCGCTGGGATTTGATGGGAGGAGGGGGTAGTCGCTGGGGCCATGGAGGCAAAAAACCGGAACTTGGGAAAGCTCCGGCCTGACGTTACCCTGATTGAGCGGCTTGTTATTGACTTGAAATCAAGGTTGATAGCGTATGGTTTTCGCCAGCTTCTAGTTTGACACTTCGGTCATATACTGCCGATTCGACACATACCATGGTTTCGTAGCTGTCGTCTGCCATATCACCCATGCTGGCAGAAAGCGCTTTCCAAGGGTTCCAAACAACCACGGCATTGTTGCCTTGGTTTGTGACAGCTAAACGACGTTGAAAACGTGGGTCTTCTACCATGACTGTTTCATTGGCGTGCGTATAAATGCGATCAACTTCTTGATCGAATCCGGTATTGCCTGAACTTGGCTTGCGGATACCGCCTTCGATGTATTCGTTGCCCAATTGCGACACAGTGGTCTCGGTAACATCACCAATATTCAGGTAAGTATGAAGAGCGCCTCCGATCTGCATCGGCGCATCTCCGGTATTGGTGCTGATCAGGCTGACTTTGAGTGTGTCAGTGACTTCCATCAGCAATTCAGCGCGAAAAGCATGGGGCCAGATTGCACGAGTCTCAGCAGTGTCGGTCAGAGTCAGGCTGATGATGACGCCTTCTTCATTTTCTCTGTGCTCATTCAAAGCCCATTCACTGGAACGCGCGAAACCGTGTGATGGCTCCGCAGCTTTGCCAAACCAAGGCCAACAGACAGGAATACCACCGCGAATGGCTTTCGTGCCGCTCAGATCCGCGTTTTCGCTCATCCAGATGGTTTCTTTCTTACCTGATGGCTGAAAGCTAAGTACATGCGCGCCGAAGAGAGAGATTGCTGCGGTGGCTTTTGGGTGGATAACGCGAACCACTTTGATGCCGTCAAGTTCGCAAATGGTGACATAGTCAGAGAGTACAGCAGTAGTTGGGAGCTGTTTAACGTCCATGAAATGTGCCTTCTGAATGTGAAATTTAGATACAAAAAAGGCGGCCAATAAGCCGCCTTTTGTCACTCATGCCCTAATAGGCAATCCGGAATGATTACTTAGAGATGTGAGCAACCAGATCCAGAACTTTGTTTGAGTAACCGATTTCGTTGTCGTACCAAGATACAACTTTAACGAATTTGTCAGTCAGAGCAACACCAGCTTTCGCATCGAATACTGAAGTTTGAACTTCACCGATGAAGTCTTGTGAAACAACTTCGTCTTCAGTGTAACCAAGAACGCCAGCCATTTCGCCTTCTGAAGCGGCTTTCATCGCTGCACAGATTTCAGCGTAAGTTGCTGCATTTTTCAGGTTAACAGTTAGGTCAACAACAGAAACGTTTGCAGTTGGTACGCGGAAAGCCATACCAGTCAGTTTGCCGTTTAGTTCTGGAAGAACTACGCCTACTGCTTTAGCTGCGCCAGTTGATGATGGGATGATGTTCTGAGAAGCACCACGACCGCCACGCCAGTCTTTCGCAGAAGGACCGTCAACAGTCTTCTGAGTTGCTGTCGTTGCGTGAACAGTAGTCATCAGGCCAGATTCGATACCGAAGTTGTCGTTCAGTACTTTAGCGATTGGCGCTAGGCAGTTAGTCGTACAAGAAGCGTTAGAAACGATGTCTTGGCCTGCGTAAGTGTCTTGGTTAACGCCCATTACGAACATTGGGGTCGCATCTTTAGAAGGACCAGTCAAAACAACTTTCTTCGCGCCTGCAGTGATGTGCTGACGAGCAGTTTCATCAGTCAGGAAGATACCTGTAGCTTCAGCTACAACATCAACGCCTACTGCGTCCCACTGAAGTTCGGTTGGGTTACGTTCTGCAGTTACGCGAACTGTTTTACCGTTAACAACCAAGTTACCGTCTACAACTTCTACAGTACCGTTGAAACGGCCGTGAGTTGAGTCGTACTTCAACATGTACGCCATGTATTCTACGTCGATCAGGTCATTGATCGCGACAACTTCGATGTCGTTACGCTCAACAGATGCACGGAAAACAAAACGGCCGATACGGCCAAAACCGTTAATACCTACTTTGATAGTCATTACGTTGCTCCACAACTTTGATATCTAGTGAAAAATGAAACTGGTAGTAAAATTACAGAATCGGTACCACCCATGCAAGCAAAAAACCCACCTAAATTGCTTAAAATCAAAAAATAGTACGGATTATTTTTACATCACCTAAACAATTCTTTGGTGTTTTACACGGAATGTTGAAAATAATGTGCCACTTACTGTTAGCTACGTTTGTGTACAGGGGTGTCTTGTATTGTTTATGGCTAACGAAAAAGTATGGAAAGAAAGTGTGTTCCATTGCGTGCGAATTTTGAGAATTGGGCGCAGTTTCAGCGGCTATGCAGTTATGTGGTTAAAAGTTAAGTAAAACTGATCAAAAACAAACGAAAAGCGCATGTTGCTCTGGATGTTTCTTGTGACATGTCATTTCCGTGACGCTTGCAGCACCAGTGTGTGGAAGTTGTGATGCAGTCAGCGATGCTTAGGGTTCAAACTGGTACTGAGCACAATTAAAAGGTAATAAAAGAGCGAATATTCCAGTAAGCATCAAAATAGAGCGTCATACAGATGCTTATTGAGTAGTAGACGCCAAACTCCCAGACTAGAGGACGTAATGACAACGCATTCTGATGAAAAGTGGAAAGAAAACCTTTCTGACGAGGCCTACAAGGTCTGCCGCTTGGGGCACACTGAGCCTCCGTTTAGTGGGGCTTTATTGCACAATCACAAAAACGGTTCGTATCATTGTGTGTGTTGTGATGCTTTGCTATTTGATTCGAGCACTAAGTTCGACTCTGGCTGTGGTTGGCCGAGTTTTGAGCTGGCGGTTGAGGGGGCGGTTAAGTACGTTGAAGATAATAGCCATGGCATGTTACGAACGGAAGTAAGATGTGTAAATTGCGACAGCCATCTTGGGCATGTGTTTAATGATGGCCCAACGGAAACAGGGCTACGTTATTGTGTCAACTCAGTGTCCATGGCATTTGAAGAGTCAGAACGTTGATGGATAGGTCTCGAAATGAGTGACTGACTCTAAACAAAAAAGCGTGCTCGCAGCACGCTTTTTTGTTTTATCAATGTCGGCGATTTATTGCGTTGTCGACAGTGGCGGCAGTCCGGAAAGTTGTATCAACATGCTCTTGTCGAAATTACCGCTTTCAATAGACGAGGCGATATCATCTGAAATGTCAGCGATCAGTGCGCGTCTTTCATCGATCATTGGATATAGCAATTTAATTTGCGCTTCTTTAGCAATCGCTAGACCTAACTCGCTTCCGACTAAAGCCCACATATACGCCTCATCGAGTTTACCCAGTGAGTGATTGGCCGTCGCAAGCGACTTCACGACGTCTGGAATTGTTTTCTCCATTGTCATGCTGCTGCGGCCATCATAAAGCGTCAAAGATTTCATCAGAAGGTTGATGGTGTGAACCTTGTCTTTGTCGACATAATAGCTTGCAAGACCGAGTTGCATTTCGGGGGAATCGAGATATTCGGTTTCTTCTAGCTTTAAAAATTGCTCGAGAGCCTCTTGGTCGCCTTGGGTCCAGCGGTAGTAGATGATTGAAGGCTGGTAGGAGCTTTTCAATTCAAGCTCTAGTTGATCAATCGTGTCGTATGCGTGGAAAAGCGCTTCAGTCCGCAGGGTTTTTTTAGATTTTAACGTCGTGCTTTCAATCTGTGCGGCAAGCGACATACATTTGGCGTATTTCTTCGTGAGCTGTAGTTCGTCAAATTTATTCAAATCTGAAGGCTTTTTAATCACATCAAAACGCAGCCAAATGAGGTCAGTGCGCTCATGTCGACACTGGCCATCTTCAGTATTTAGTTTGTTACAGATCTGAGGGTAGTTCTCGCAAAGCTGCGCGGTGCTGCGGTTGCTTTCAAAACATCCAGCAAGCAGTAAGGTGCTTATCGCCGTAATGACAACTTTATATGGAAATGAAATAGGGCCTTTATTCATGATGGTCGTGGCTCTTTAGTTTTGGTCTCTCATTCGATGCGAGTGACTTATAACATAAACATCTTCTTTCAGTTTATCTTCATTTCCTGAGTTTTGCGTCAGTCCACAGAGATAAAAAAGACCAGCATGATGGCTGGCCTATGATTTTCTCTGATAGTTTGCTTGTGTATATGTGTTTTACACAATATCTGTGCCCAAATAGGTGATCGATTCCGCATCCGTCCATACGGTGATCTGATCATTGCTATAGAGATCGTTGAACACGTAGGCTTGTAGATCAGCGACTTGTGCCGCTGATAGCCCCATTTTGGCGACCATCGCTGGCGTGATGTCTGCGTTTGATGTTGCTGCTGCATCATACTGCCAATCAACACCTGTGAGGTTAAGCGTGTCGTCGCCATTACCTAACCATGCAATGAAGCCTTGCCAATCATCACCTGCAGTATTGTCTGACTGAGCATCGATTTCATGTGTGTTAATGGTCAGTGTTTGATCCGCACTATCACCAATCACGGCTTCAACCCCTGCGACGACATTGCCTTTTACATTTGGGTCGGTTTGATAACTGGTGCCGGTAAAATCAGCGTTTTGTGCACCGGTGATCAGCAAGGTGTCAAACCCAGACGAAGCATCATAAATATGCTTATTGATTTGAGTGCCATTTGAAAAGGTTTTGACTTGTCCTTGAAAATCATTCTCATCGAATATCAAGGTATCTGATCCAATACTGCCGATTAAGATATCTTCGCCAGCTTGTCCGTCAAGATAGTTGTCAGCACTGAACCAGCCTGCAAATAGGTAGTCGTTCCCGTCACCACCAAGCATGGTGTTGGTGCCAAGGTTACCGTATATCTCGTCGTTGCCATCTCCGCCATCGAGGTAGTCATTGCCGGCTTGTCCTCTGAGAATGTCGTTTCCTTGCTCGCCGAAGATTTTATCGTTCCCAGCGTTGCCGCGAAGATCATCATTGTCGTCGCCGCCATAAATTTCATCATCACCGGCACCGCCAAAAACAAGGTCTTCACCGTCTTCAGCATTGATGTAGTCATTCCCTTGGTCGCCGCGAATATTGTCGTTGCCAGCTCCGCCCCAGACTTCATCATCACCGTCGCCTGCTTGTACGGTGTCGTTCCCATCTTGTCCTTCGATGTAATCTGCGCCGCTACCTGCCAGTAAGGTGTCGTCATCACGCCCACCCCACAGTTCATCGTCACCTGCGCCACCTTCTAGTTTGTCTTTGCCATTCTGACCATAAAGCTTGTCGTCGCCCTTACCACCGTGAAGGTGGTCGTCTCCATTGCCTCCCCACGCCGAGTCGTCGCCATCACCGCCAGAAATGATGTCATGTCCATCGCCGCCGACGATGCGATCGTCCCCACCTTCACCGAACAGTTGGTCGTCGCCTTCATAACCGTACAAGGCATCATCACCGTGTGTAGCGCTGTCACTGTTGATTTCTTTTACGGTAATGGTGACAGGAGACGTCGCGATATTCGTATCGACGTTATTAAGGTCTAGGGGCGTCCATTCGAAGTTGGGTAGTTCGCTCGATGGAATCGTAAAAAATACTAATTTGGCACCGCCAGCGACATTGATGTCGATAGCTGATCCTCGTTCAGCGATGTTTACGTAATCAACAATAATGTTTTTGCTAATGACGTCTCCATTGGCATCGAGAATGGCGTAGCCCAAACTTTTCTCGTCTGTGACAGGAAAGTTGAATTGAGACAAAGAAACAGAAACAAACGTGTCGCTTTGAAGTGTATAGCTGCCGTCTCCGTTTGAGGAAAGTTCTTGAATTTCTGACGCAGAAGAATCGCCGTAAATCGTATCATCTCCGGCATAACCGCGAAGTGTATCTTCGCCTAGCAGGCCGTAGATGCTGTCATCGTCAGCCGTGCCGATGAGGTTATCGGACGAATTACTGCCAGTGATAGAGGCCATGTTCTTTACCTTAGTTTTAGCTCTTGGGATAGAAATTGCTGCGCAAAAATTGAGGAGGAAATATCCCCACAAAGATAGTTGGACTAGTAGTATTGGTATTGGGAAGAGTTCACTGCAACCCGTCGCATTTCACTTGTCTCTGTCACACAAGGTGGCAAAAACTGTGGATTTGCTCAAGCAAGCAAGTGCGTATTCATTATAAAATCATTACTATTGGACTGGCTGAATTGCTTAACCCAGTACCAAAGCATGGTAAAGGCATGTATCAATACATGATAAAAGACTGGTATTGATTTTGTCGTTATTATTGCCTAATTGTTTTGAACGCCCACGATATAGTACGAGTTAGCATACAAATTAAGCCAGATATCGAGGCATGTAACCCAGGGAATAGACATGGATATTGAACAGTTGTTGTCCAGCATTACGCCTGAAGCTTATGATCGTTTGAGCTTTGCGGTTGAAACAGGGAAGTGGCCTGAAGGTACGCCTTTGTCGCAAGAGCAACGTGACCATGCGATGCAAGTTGTCATGCTTTATCAATCGCGTCATAACACCGAGCCACAACATATGACGGTGGCGGCTGGCGGTGACATTACGTTGAAATCGAAATCGGCGCTTCAGCGCGAATTCGCAAAAAATCAGGAAACGATTATTCAGAAAAATGTAAACGACGAGTAATTGGATTTTGAATAAAATAAAAAACGGCATTTATGCCGTTTTTTTATTTTATGACTGTCACTGTCCATTTACTTATCGCAGTACTTTGGCTTAGAGCGTGAGTTCACCACGTAAGTCTTGCTGAAGTAAGTTGCGAACCTGTTCAATGGGCAAATCTTGACTGAGTAAATAATGAAGTTTTGCTAATGCAGCTTCTGGCGTCATGTCGTAACCACTCAATACTCCGGCTTCTGCAAGAGCACAACCTGTAGCATACCCGCCCATATTGACCTTTCCAGCGAGACATTGGGTAAGGTTAAGCACAACAACACCGCGATTGGTTGCTTCTCTCAATAATCCTAACAGTTCTTTGTTTTGCGGTGCGTTACCCACACCAAAGGTCAGTAAGATCATCGCATTCACTGGCTGCTTCAGTGCATTTCGGACTACGTCAGGAGAAATGCCTGGGTACATCATAATGATGGCAACAGGTTGCTCTGTAATCGTATGTACTTTGAAAGCCCCTTCCGGCTTTTTGTCAATCTCAGCACCATGCAATTGGATATTGATTCCCGCATCCACAAGTGGTGGTAGGTTCGGCGACGTGAATGCATTGAAGCCATCTGCGTGAGACTTGGTGCTTCTATTGCCTCGCAACAATTGATTGTTGAAGAACAAGGTGACTTCGTTGATTGGGTAATTGGCTGCGATGTGCAGGGCGTTTAGCAAGTTCGCTTGCCCATCCGAACGTAGTTCGGCCAATGGGATCTGTGACCCCGTGACAATAACTGGCTTATCCAGATTCTCCAGCATGAAAGACAATGCCGAGGCGGTATAAGCCATGGTGTCAGTGCCATGCAAAATAACAAACCCGTCATAGTTGTCGTAGTTGTCGCGTATATCGTCAGCAATGCGTTGCCACTCAGCGGGCGTCATGTCAGCAGAATCAATGAGCGGGATATACTCATGAATGGTGAATTCTGGCATCTCAGGACGATGGAATTCCGGCATCTGCTTGAGCTGTTGTTGCATGAAGCCTGAAACGGGGATGTAACCCTGCTCGGATTTCAGCATGCCGATAGTGCCGCCAGTGTAGGCGATATATATGTGTTTTCTTTCCATCATCACAAATTCATTGTTGCCAAGGTCGTGGGCGCATTATACGTATCGAATTCATTAAAAAAACCCCGGCGCTTGCCGGGGAGTTCTCAGTTGTCGTAATAACTGCAATTTGGGCAAAGAGCATATTGTCCATTTGGATCATTGAAGTTATTAAGGTGATTTATTTCAGTCGCTGCAGTGTTGGCAAAATGTTGTACTGCTGCTGGTAGTTTGATGTTTGTGTTCAAATCAAGCTTCACTATGGCTTGATTGACAATGTCATAGATAAACTGCTGAGCGGGTGTTAGTGGTTCTTCGAGCCAGTTCAACGAGTAGTCGTCAATGTTAGCCAGTTCAGCGGCAACGGCAACGGCGTCATCAAAGTCACCCAGTTGATCGACTAAGCCTCGCTTCATTGCGTCGTAGCCTGTCCACACTCGACCTTGCGCGATCTGATCAACGTCTTCGATAGAAAGGTTGCGTTGGCTTGCGACCAGCCCAATGAAGCGCTGATAGCCGTTTTCAATGCCAAGTTGCATAATGTCGGCAACCCCTTCAGGCAATGCGCGCGTCACGCCGACACCCGCAAACGGTGTGGTGCCAATGCCATCGTTGTATACGCCGTATTTTGCTAAGGCGTCTTCAAAGGTGGTCAGGATACCAAAGATACCGATTGACCCTGTGATTGTGGTCGGTTGTGCCAGAATGCGATTAGCACTGGCGGCAATCCAATATCCGCCAGATGCTGCGACGCTGGACATCGACACCACAACAGGCTTACCCGCTTCTTTGAGCGCCTCTACTTCATTGCGGATGACTTCGGACGCAAATGCACTGCCTCCCGGACTGTCTATGCGAAGCACCACGGCTTTCACTGCGTCGTTAAGGCGAGCATCGCGAAGCAATGCTGCGGTGGTGTCACCGCCGACAGTGCCTTCAGATTCAAAGCCATCAACGATGGCTCCGCTGGCAACAACGACCGCGATTTGGTCTGCTTTTGGTAAGCGGAACTGGAGTGATGAGTAGTCATAAACACTGACATAATTGAAGCTGTCTTCTCCATTGCTACCAAACGTTTCTGCAAGCTTAGTGCGAATCTGTTGTCGTGTTAGAAGCTCATCGACCAGACCCAAGCGTTTTGAAAGCTGCGCAAAATCACCGTTCACTGCTTTGAGTTCATCAAGTAACGTTTGCGTATCAGGCGACAGTTGCTCAACACTCAATTCGCGATTTAACGCCACGTCTTCGACATAGGCGCCCCAAAGCTGGTTGAGCCAAACAGAGCTAGCTTCTCGCGCTTCTTGTGACATTTCCGTTCGTGTATACGGCTCAACAAACGACTTGTATGTCCCCACGCGAAACACATGCGTTGTGATATCGAGCTTATCGAGTAGATCTTTGAAATACAGATTGAACGAACCGTAGCCACGCAGCAGTACCGCACCATCGGGTGCCATGTAGATCTCGTCAGCGTAGCTGGCTAGATAGTACTGGCTTTGGTTGTAGTGGCCACCAATCGCAACAACGGGTTTACCGGTTGCTTTGAACTCATTGATGGCTTTCGCAATGTAACGCAACTTGGTGAGGCTGGTTTCAGACATGTCTGACAGGCTCAGTACCATGCCGTTAATGTTATCGTCTTTTGCGGCCGTGCGAATTTGCTCAACAATATCGAAGAGGACATTTTCAAATTCAACCTGCTGGCCAAAAAGGTTGCGAGTAGCAAAATCATAAGGATCAATTCTGCGTTGCTTCTCGACGATAGGTCCCGATATATCAAGCAATAGCGCTTGAATCGGTTGTTCTGTTGGTTCTTGCGAGATGACATCATCGTCTGTCACGACGTAATAGACCAACACAATGGCGGCGATGAAAAACAGATTCAACACCAATTGACGAGCGAAACCTAGAATCTTCCAGCACCATTTCAATAAGGTGCCAAAGAATTTAAAAAGCGTTTTCATTTGTTTACCCAGCTTCTTTTCATATCTGTAATCGTAACTAATCCTGTTTAGATAACCTAGCTTTGATTTATGTTGTAAAAATGTAAACAAACGTTTGAAACTTCTGTTTGACGGGTTTATGGTTGTGTAATCAGAATAACAATACGATGGAAGCGTAGAATGAACTTGCCGTACCCTCACTTACTCGCGCCACTGGATCTTGGTTTTACGCAGTTGAAAAACCGTGTACTGATGGGATCAATGCATACTGGTCTAGAAGAATCGAACGATGGTTTTAAAAAGCTAGCAGCCTTCTATGCTGAACGAGCTAAAGGTGGCGTTGGCTTGATTGTGACGGGCGGTTTCTCACCGAATTTCCGTGGACGTTTGCATCCTCTCAGTGCGCAGTTTAGCAGTGGGCGAGCAGCACGCGCACACCGGACTATCACCGAAGCGGTGCATGAAAATGGTGGAAAAATTGCGCTCCAATTGTTGCATGCAGGTCGTTATGCCATGCATCCTTTTTCGCTTAGTGCTTCCGAGATCAAAGCCCCTATTTCTAAGTTTACGCCGTCTGCCATGAGTGAGCGTCAAATCCTGAATACCATTAAGGATTTTTCAAAGAGTGCAGAATTGGCCAGAGAAGCGGGCTATGACGGTATCGAAATCATGGGTTCGGAAGGTTATCTGATTAACCAGTTCATTTGCGCCCGCTCAAATACACGTTATGACGGCTGGGGCGGCAGTTACCAAAACCGCATTCGTTTCCCTATCGAGATTGTTAAAGCTGTTCGCGAACGGGTAGGACATGATTTCATTATTATCTTCCGTCTTTCTATGCTTGATCTTGTCGAGCAAGGTAGCACCCATGATGAAGTGGTTGAGCTAGCCAAGGCACTTGAAGCGGCGGGCGTGACCATTATTAATACAGGTGTTGGTTGGCACGAAGCGCGTATCCCGACCATCGCCACTCAGGTGCCACGCGCGGCCTTTAGCTGGGTGACAGAACGCCTAAAAGGTGAAGTATCTATCCCATTGGTAACTTGCAACCGCATTAACACCCCTGAGGTCGCTGAAAATATTTTGGCAAGCGGTCAAGCAGACATGGTCTCGATGGCCCGTCCGTTTTTGGCTGATGCAGAATTTGTTGTCAAAGCTGAGCAAGATAAAGCCGACGACATCAATACTTGTATCGCGTGTAATCAGGCGTGTCTTGACCACGTATTCAAAGGCAAGCGCGCTAGCTGTCTCGTTAATCCGCAAGCGTGCTACGAAACTGAGCTGGTGATTTCTCCCGCTGTCAACAAACGACGCGTCGCGGTTGTTGGTGGTGGCATGGCGGGGATGTCATGCGCAGTGACAGCAGCAGAGCGCGGTTTTGATGTGGTGCTATTTGAAAAGAGTGACAGGCTAGGCGGCCAGTTCAATTTGGCGATGCAAATTCCTGGCAAAGAAGAATTTAAAGAATCTATTCGTTACTTCACTCGCAAAGTGGCGCAATTCAATATTGAAGTCAGGCTCAATCAGCTCGTTGATGCACAGATGCTCAAAGCGTTTGATGAAGTGGTGATTGCAACGGGCGTGAAGCCACGTATTCCCGCTATTCAGGGCATTGATCACCCGAAAGCGATTGATTACCAGACGCTCATTCGAGACAAGCCCACACTGGGTTCTCGTGTCGCGGTTGTTGGCGCGGGTGGTATTGGTATTGATGTGGCAACCATGATCACCGAGCCTGAAGATCACAAGCTGGAAGATTGGCTAAAAGATTGGGGCATTGATCAAACCCTGTCTCATGAGGGAGGGTTGCTGCCACAGCCTCATTATGTTGCCCAGCGTCAAGTGTGGTTGCTGCAACGTAAGCCTGGCAAGGTTGGCAAAGGGCCCGGTAAAACGACGGGTTGGATACATCGTCGAACACTTGAGAAACGTGGTGTCGAGCTACTGGGTGGTGTCAGCTACGAAAAAATAGATGATGCCGGTCTGCACATTACGTTGGAAGGGCAGTTACATATTTTGCCCGCCGATCATGTCATCATCTGCGCCGGGCAAGAGTCAGTGAATGATTTGGCCGATCAGTTGGAAAGCCAAGGTCAGAAGCCTCATATCATTGGCGGTGCAGAAAAGGCCGGTGAGCTTGATGCGAAGCGAGCCATTCGTCAAGGTGTTGAACTCGCGATAGCCCTTTAAGAACATCGACGATTAATCCACAAAACCCGGAGGGAGTTGTTCTTTCGGGTTTGTGTTATTTTTAGGGGCAATAACAGCGATTTTATTTACTAGTCATTGGGATCTTCATGGACGCATTACATTTACTCACCCAACGTCGTTCTATTCCTCGTTTGTCTGCGCCAGCCCCTCAGGGTGATGCGCTTGAAAATATGCTGGCGGCAGGTCTTCGTGCTCCTGATCATGGCGCGTTAACGCCGTGGGAGTTTGTGGTTGCGACAGGCGAAGGTTTAGATAAGCTTTCTTCCATCCTAAAACGCGCTGCTCAAGCTGATAATGAAGAAGATGCCGTGGTGGAAAAAGCCGCGAACTCGCCTTTTCGCGCACCCATGGTGATCACCGTAATAGCGCGTACTAAGCAGCACGATAAGGTACCTGTGATTGAGCAGCATATCTCTGCGGGTTGTGCTGCGCAGGCAATGCAAATGGCAGCCGTTGCACAGGGCTATCAAGGCTTTTGGCGCACAGGGAAATGGGCTTATCATCCTGTCGTGCGTGAAGCGTTTGGTGTGTCGGGCGATGATGAAATTGTCGGCTTCCTTTACATCGGGACGCCAGATTGCACACCGGCTAATGCCCCCAAACGTGATACCAGCAAATACGTTTCTTACCTCTAAGGCTACACCTCATGCCACCTCACAATTAACTGGATAAATATCCAGTTAATTGTTGTTAAGCCCTTTTAATTTCGCTAAATTGTCGACAATTGCTCTGTTTGATGGTTTCCCATGGCCCGACTCTTTGTTGCAGAAAAGCCCAGTCTTGGTCGCGCAATCGCTGCCGCTTTACCCAAGCCCCATAAAAATCACGATGGTTATGTCCAGGCTGCCAATGGCGACGCGGTAACCTGGTGTATTGGTCATCTGCTTGAACAAGCAGAGCCTGACGCTTACGACGAAAAATACAAAGTATGGCGTTTAGACGATCTTCCAATATTGCCTGAACCATGGATTCTGAAACCACGAAAATCTGCGGCTAAACAGCTTTCAGTGGTAAAAAAACTGCTCCGCCAATTTGACGATATTATCCACGCGGGTGACCCTGATCGAGAGGGGCAGCTGTTGGTGGATGAAGTGTTTAGTTATGCCAAATTGGCGGACAAGAAAAAACAGCGCATACAACGTTTGCTGATAAACGACCTTAACGTATCTGCCGTGAAAAAAGCGTTATCAGCCATGCGCAGTAACCTCGATTTTGTCCCGCTTTCTGTCTCGGCGCTGGCTCGCTCTCGTGCCGATTGGCTGTATGGCATGAATATGTCTCGCGCATACACATTGCTGGGTAAGCAGGCAGGGTATCAGGGTGTGTTGTCGGTAGGGCGCGTACAAACCCCAGTGCTTGGTTTGGTCGTGCGTCGTGACAGAGAAATCGCGGCATTTATGCCGAAACCTTTTTACCAGCTTGATGCAGTCATTCCTTATCAAGGCAGTGATATTTTGGCGCGTTGGCAGCCGAGCGAATCGTGCCAGCCATGGCAAGATGAAGAAGGTAGGGTACTCTCGCGTAAATTGGTGGAAAATGTCGCCCAGCGTATTGTTAATCAACCTGCTACGGTTGTCGTGTCTGAACGCAAAGGTACAAAGCAAGCCCCACCGCTGCCTTACAGCCTGTCTGCACTTCAAATTGATGCCGCCAAACGCTTCACCATGAGTGCGGTTGATGTATTAGCGTGTTGTCAGTCGTTGTACGAAAAACATAAAGTCATCACCTATCCGCGTTCGGACAGTCGCTATTTACCGAAAGATCATTTGAAAGAAGCGTCTACCGTAACAGCAGCAATTGGCAACACGGTGTCTTCGCTCAGTGATGCGGTGAAAAACGCTAACTTGTCGTTGAAATCCAAAGCGTGGAACGACAGCAAAGTAGAAGCGCACCATGCGATTATTCCAACAGGGAAGAGCAGCAATGCGTTAAGTGGCAGAGAGCGTGATGTTTATGAGCTGATCGCCCGCCAATACCTGATGCAGTTTTACCCTGCGGCTGAATATGTAGAAGCAAAGCTCGATTTTGATATTGCGGGAGGCATCTTCATTGCCAAAGGCAAACAGTTGACTCTGCCCGGATGGCGGGCATTGTTAACGCGAGATAACGCAGCGCAAAAAGAAGATATAGAAAGTCAGGTGCCACCGTTAAACAAAGGCACTGTGCTGACGTGCGCACGAGGTGAAATTAAAGATTGTATGACTGAGCCACCAAGGCATTTTACTGAAGCGACGTTGTTGCAAGCGATGACTGGCATTGCACGATTTGTGAAAGAAGCGTCGTTAAAAAAAATACTGAGGGATACAGACGGATTAGGCACAGAAGCGACCCGCGCTGGCATTCTGGAATTGTTGTTTAAACGTCGTTTACTCTCGCGTGAAGGTAAGCAAATAAGAGCTACTGCATCGGCGTGTGGTCTTATTGATGCATTACCAGAAAAAGCGGCTTACCCTGACATGACCGCGCATTGGGAGCGCCAGCTGCAAGATATGGCCGAAAAGAAGGGGGCCTATCAGCCGTTCATGTCGGCGTTGGAATCGGAATTGTTGGACTTAATGAATGCTGTAAGGAAAGGGCCAGTACCCGAGAGCCTGCGTTCGCTGCCGTCTCAGCCTAATCCATTCAAGAAGAAAAGAGGAAACGGCGGCGCTGGTCGTAAACGCTATAAAACGAAGGCCTGATTTTTCCCGCTGCTTTTCGCTTCATAAAGCGCAACATCGGCATCAATAAACAATTGCTGCTGGCTGTTAGGTTTGTCTGGAATGCAGGTTTTCCCGCCGATGCTGACAGTCACATAAGGGCAAATAGGTGAATCATCATGTGGGATCTGTAGCGCTGTGATCGCGTCCAATGCGCGGTCAGCTACGGATTTTGCATTTTCCCTGTTGCTGCCTGGCAGCAAAAAGACAAATTCTTCCCCCCCAAATCGCGCAAGGATTGCGCCAGCTCTTCGTTCGACTTGGCTTAGCGTCTTAGCCACTTGAGCGAGGCATTTGTCACCTAAGGCGTGACCATATAAATCGTTGTACTGTTTGAAGTGGTCAATATCGACGATCAAAATAGAAAGCGGTGTTTGATAACGCATGGCTCTACGCCACTCTTCTTCCATTTTCTCATCAAGCATACGTCGATTAGGAACCTTGGTCAGGCTGTCTTCGCGCGAAATTTGGTTTAGGCGCTTATTCACTTCTTCTAGCTGGGCAGTGCGATCGGCTACCCGCTGTTCAAGTGATAGGTTAAGCAGCTTCAACTCGTCTTGGGAGCGACGCTGAATAAGGTGTTGTGACATGGTCACACCCAATAGTTTCAGCAACTCGCTATGGTAACTCTTGAGAGGCGTATGTGTGATCAGGTTATCGCAGGCTATCCAGCCGATTGGCTCGTCACCATCCCAAAGCGAAATCGTCGCGTTCCATCCTTTACCCACTTCGACGTTGTCATGAAACAGGGCTGTACCTTCGTTGATGTTGATGTGCTGTTTCTTATCAAGTGTCGTCTTCGCGTGATAGTGCTCATACATGGCAGTGCAATACCATTGCTCATTGGTGACAGTGCCATTGATGTCGGTACCGTAGGTACCGCGCATTAGTCCGGTGTGGCTATTAAGAAGAAATATCGCCATTCGGTCGAAATCGAGCGCATGAATGCATTCGTAGACTGCCGTGTGAAGCATATTGTCGAGAGAGTGCGAGTGCCAAAGACGTAGAGAGATCTTGTGCAGAATATGTAGCTGCTCGAGTAGCCCTTTTTGAGAACAGACTTCTTGAACTCGCTTTTCTTCGGTCTTTTGATGATGAGATCTTTCTAACAAAAATGCATGGTGTTGAAGGTGGCTATCTAATGCACCGGAAATTAAGAGAGACAGCATCTCAAGGGCATGACGGTCGACATGGTATTTATGCGGTGTCTTTAATAGCAGATAGCCATAACTGCTTCCTCTGATTTTAAGAGGGATCAGTTGATTGAACACATCGTTATAAAGGTGATCGCTTTCTGCTGTTAATAGACTAGTTAACAATAAATCGTCATGTTCACTGATGGGTATCATGGGCGAGAACAGCTGAAAGTGTCGTGGCTTAATGTCAGCCAACTGCTGCCAACCAGCATGATTTTCGTCGTTGATGAGTAATTGGCTGCGCGCATCCGTGAATTGCTTCGTAAATGCGAGACCAAGAGCCAGACAGAAATCGTTAAGATCCTTCTGTGGACAAATAGCTTCTCCTACCTTGAGGCAGAATGCGTAATCCAGAGCAATCATGCCCTATGACTCCCTTAGTGACTGACGAAAAGTGTGATTTTGCTTCTAATATTTTTCAGCAAGTATGACAGCAATTAGTATCATAATTTGCGGATTGTCCATCATCTTCGACTGACGTCACAGCTGAGATTTGTAGGTTGTGATGTAAGTAAATGTTTTTGATATCAGCTAGTAGCCACTTGAATTTTAAATGAAAAATATGTGGCTGACGTCACGATGTGTACGCGAAAATACAACCCACTAAAGTCATTAGAAACAAGAACCATTTTAAGGTGCTGGCATTGGCTTTGATGGCAAATTTCACTGCCAACCATGCCCCTGCCATGGAGCCAATAGCGAGCAGTACACCGGGTAGCCATAAGATGAGATCTTGCCAGATAAAGATGATGAGAGAGACAGAAGTGAAAGCGAGAGTACAGACGAGCTTGAGTGCATTGCCGCGCACGAGATCATAGCGCAAGGTTCCACATAGTGCTGCCAGCAACACGAAACCGACGCCTGCTTGCACAAAGCCGCCGTAAAATCCGGCGATGCCCAGCCCAACCCATGAGGCTGGGGTGTCTTTCATCATCCGAAAGGGTTCGTTAGCATCGGGGCTGACCATGCTGGGCTTCACAAGCATGATGAAGGCCATAAGTAGCATGGTCCCGAGTAGTATTGGCTTAATAATGCTTGAAGGCAGCCACGCTGCTGCTGAGGCTCCTGCAATACCCCCTATCAACGTGGGAATGAGTATTGGGATAAGATCGGTTTGCTCAAGTCGTTTGTGGTGACGAAAACCCGCTACGCCTGCAACACTTTGCATCAGGACACCTACACGGTTGGTTGCATTTGCGATTTCAGCGGGCATGCCTAAGACAATCAGTGCTGGAATGGTCAGGTTCGAACCGCCGCCCGCCAGTGTGTTAATAATCCCGGCGATAAACCCGAGAACGACCAGCAGTACGCCAAATTCAATCGAGACTTCCATATCTTCAATCCAAAGTAATAACTTTAAGGGAAACGCTTTAGCAACCGCATTTTGATACTAACCGATGCATGGCTGAGTTTCTAAAACGGAAAAAGCCCGCAGCGAAATGCTGCGGGCTTTTTAAAAATAATGGTCGGTCTGAGAGGATTTGAACCTCCGACCCCTGACACCCCATGACAGTGCGCTACCAAGCTGCGCTACAGACCGACTCCACGAAAGTCATGTTACGAACACATGATTTGAGTGTCAATCGACTTTCTTCATTTAGTTGGCGTATTTCAATCATTTGGACAAAAAAACAAGGCAGCCACTTAGGCTGCCTATGCATCAGTTTTTGCATTAGCTTTCGTCTGGATGATAAAACCGCTTGAGTTCGTGCATCA
This sequence comes from Enterovibrio norvegicus FF-33, assembly GCF_000286835.2. Lineage (GTDB taxonomy): Bacteria > Pseudomonadota > Gammaproteobacteria > Enterobacterales > Vibrionaceae > Enterovibrio > Enterovibrio norvegicus_A. The sequence continues at coordinate 557,989 of NZ_AJYD02000013.1, forward strand.
CCTGCATGAGTACAGATAGCTGAGGTTTACCTTCAGGTTGTAACTTGTAATTACTGTCATAGATGCGGTAATTACCAAATTTGTCTACCACGGTTGTCTTGTCTGGCTGAACCACGACAATGTCGCGGCTATCACCTGCAATCACCCATCGACGTGGCTTATCAGCAAGCTCGAACAGATTGCGACCGCTGGTATAAAGCTCCGCAGGGCTGTCTACAGCCAGCATGGACTCCATTAGCGTCGGTACGATGTCCAAGTGTGAACTGTAGGCGTCGACTTCTCGTGGGCTTTGATTTGGCCAATGAACGACCAAAGGCACTTGCAACTGGTATTGGCTGTAGTTGGTATTGGCGCCCCAACTGTTTGAACCGGTTTCATTGAATTCTGTGCCATGGTTTGCGGTAACCATCACCACGGTGTTATCAAGCTGACCATTCTGTTCAAGTGTGTCAAAAAGTTCGCCCAACAAGCCATCAACGTAATATGCCGCATTGTTGTAGCTGTTTTTCAGTACGAGTGCGGTGTGATCGCCAACGTTGGCAAGCTCATTGTCTAGAGAAGGTTGGAATGGGCGGTCATAGTCGCCACCTTGTTCATACTCGGTGACGCTTTTTAGCTCAAGATAGGCAAACCAAGGTTTTTTGCTATCGCCTTGTTTGATCCACTTGTCCAAATTGTCGGCGGCCATATGGTCAGCAACCCAAGCCTCGTTTGAGTTAACTTTCGTCGTGTTTTCTAGGTGTTTGCCGAAAATACTCTGGTAGTAAATTGGGTTTTCAAAGCTGTCGGCACTAAATAAGCCAAAGCGATAGCCTTTTTTATCGAGTGTGTCGATAAGTACAGGGCTTAGGCCTTCAGTGCGAGCACTTTGTGCATAGCTGCCAGGCAGACCATAAAACAATCCGAAGATACCCGCCATTGCATCATTGCTGGAGCTGTAATGATGGGAAAACGTCATGTTATCTTTGCCGAACTGGCTGAGGTTTGGCATGACGACTGGGTCGAGCATATCGGCACGAAGACCATCAACCATTACAATCAGTAGATTCTGTTTGTAGCTTGATGCATCTGCGGCGAATGAGATTTTTTCCAGCGGATAGCGAATGACTTCGCTTTCTTGGTTGCCGAGTTCGTCACGACGACGTTGATATTCCTGACGATCAAGCAAGCCATATTTTTCCATGAAGGTTTTGGCCGTCATAGGATAAGAAATGGGGAAATTAGAGCGCTGTGCGGTCACCGGGCTATACAAGAATGCATCTGCCCAGATGTGAATGAGGTGACTTCCAAGAAAGCAGACGGCGAACACAGCGGCAATTGGCACGCCAACACGCTTGCGAGAAAGCTTACGGAGTTTGCGCCAAACCCATTCAGACATGGCTATTTCAAGAAGGAAAATAGCAGGCACGACAACAAATAAATATTGCCAGTGGGCGTTCATGTCAGTTTTTTCGCCGCTTAATAGCAGCTCCCACACCAATGGATTGAGGTGGAGGTGTAAAGTTTCGAAGGCGTAAATATCCAACAGCAGTATTGTCATGCCTGCTGTGGCAACGAGAACGGCAAACAGCCTCATGAGTCGTTGAGACGGAATGAGGAAGCTTGCCGGGAAAATCACCAGAATGTAGACAGCGAAAACAATAAAACCGAAGTGACCAACCCAAGTCAGCAACTGATAAGTTTGTCCGATCAATGTCTCGGGCCAACCGGATTGCGCTATGTAGCGCGTCCCCAGCAACATGGCTGCGATAATATTGAAAAAGCTAAACCAGTGTCCCCAGCTTATCAGCTGTGACACCTTGTCCCTGTATGTATTTCCGCTGTCTACCATAAAGGCCAATTATTCTCTTTGTTTTACTGTGCGCGTAAATTTCCGACGCGGTCTTATTACTCTGTATCGATTGAAGACAGCAGAGCTTGAGCAAATTTTTCCGCAATCACTTTTCGCTGCGCAGCTGGCAGGTTGTTATTCATCAGATTAGTAGCAATGTTGCCCACCACCATCAGTGAAAGGTCAGTCGAAGCTTTGTGCTTTTCAAGAACATTGACCACATCGTTGAGGATCTGTTCAACGTTTTTATCTTGATATTTAGAAGTAACAGGCATAGAAACTCTTGTCTTGTGTCAGCAGAAGCCGCGTATAATACCTCACACTCTAGTCTGACGAAAAATGTTTTCAATTATGAGCCTCACGCTTTCAAACGTTATTCTTCATCAACTTAAAAAAGATAGTGAAGATTCATTGGTCGTGCACCTGAGAGATCAGATGCTAACTCATTCACCTTCAACGGAAAATTTGATCAGCGAAGTCCATCGTGTGTACAACGCCAAAGCGGCAAAAGGTTTTGGCCAGTTTGCCGAAGAAAGCGATGTTGCCAGTTGGTTGAAAGCATGCCGTAAGCAAGAACTCGATTTTCTATCATTTTCATCTCAATCGGCAGAGCGATTAAAAACGGAGTTATCCAAATATCCTTTTGCTGATGAAGGGGTGTTAGTGATCGCGGAATACCGTTCACTTGCAACGGAATATCTGTTCATTGGTTTGTTAGAATCGAAAGCCAGCATGAAAGTCACGGATGATCTGGAGATCAGCTCGACCGACTACCTTGATGTGGCCAAAATGGACATTGCTGCGCGTATTGATTTATCAACATGGGAAACCGATGCGCAATCAAACCGCTATTTGACCTTCATCAAAGGGCGTGTCGGCCGCAAAGTGGCAGATTTCTTCCTCGATTTCATGCAAGCCGAAGTTGGCATGGATACGAAGCAGCAAAACCTTGTTCTGATGCAGGCCGTCGAGGATTACTGTGCGGATTCGCGCTTGGAGAAAGAAGAAAAGCAAGAATATCGTAAACAAGTTTATGACTACTGCAACGGTCAGCTTCAGGCTGGTGACGAAGTGATCGTCAAAGAGCTTGCGAGTGAGTTGCCAAAAAATGATCAGGGTGTTGATTTCTATCAGTTCGCCTCTGAGCAAGGTTATGAACTGGAAGAGAGTTTCCCTGCCGACAGAACATCCATGCGAAAGCTGACTAAATTTGTGGGCGGCGGCGGTGGTTTGTCGATTAATTTTGACAGCATGTTGCTTGGAGAGCGTGTTTTTTACGATCAAGCGACTGATACGCTGACCATCAAAGGCACCCCGCCAAATCTGCGAGACCAATTAACACGCCGCTTAAACGTCGAAGAGTAACACTTGTGTGCATACGCCTTGTTTGTCATGTCCTTTGCGAACAATGCGTATGCGCAATCATACAAGTTTTCCCCAATGTGTTTGCAAAATAAGACAAATTACCTAATTTTAAGTAAGTGTTGTAAAACTATTACTTTGTCTCGCAGACCGTGCGTGATAAATGTGTAGGCATCTGAACTCATTAGGGTTGAATTCAAAAAACAAGGACCGCCAGTGACACCGCTTCCTCTATTGTCTCAATTAAACCAAAAGCTCACCTTAAACGCGCGCCGACGCACGCTGACGCATTGGTTGTCCCTGTTGCTGTGGGGAGGGTTTATTGTGTCTTTTTGCTATGCACTATTTGCGTATACAGATATGAAGCATACGAAAGATCACACGACGCACATCGTTAAATTGAACAATGCCGCACAACAGTTGCGCCAAACGGTGTCGGCTTCCATGTTGAACCAAGACAAAGAGCGTAAGAACCTTGAGCAAGAGGTTCAGCACTTTCGATATCTGTTACTGCGTACCAAATCGCACACTATCGAAGACAATTGGGATGATATTCAGCAAACGTTGTTAGATGCGGATGCGTTTGTTGAAGATGTCGATAATCTACTTGCATCAATTTACGCCGTATCGAGAGTCACTGAGCAGCTTAAGCATCTCTTGGATTCTCGCTCTTCTCCAGAGCTTACGGCACTGTATCAATCCGTCAGTAGTTATCTTTTATTCGAGCTACATGGTTTTAATCATGGCACCGAGACTGATCGTGTTGAGCGCTTTAACCGCTATATCTCCGAGATTGAAGGTGAACTGACAAGATTGGAATCCAACGTTGAACACGTGCAACTTTATACCTTGTATACGAGTTTGGAGCGTATTAATCGACAGTTTGAAAGTGTCGATGCCGTGATCAATCATAAATTTGTTCGTTCAATGACTCAGCAACAAACCTATTGGACAACACAAGTATTGGCGCTGCTTGATAACACGATTTCAGCACTGTTTGTGGCTTTTACTCTGTTGATTGCTCAGGTAATACTGAGGTATAGCGTTGTTAGTACTCAGACAGATAATCTGCAAACTAACAGCATGAAAAAAGAAGTGAGTGAGGCCAATGCGGTTAGGCCATTCCAATCTGCCGATCTTTCCGAACCACTTTTTGATGGCACCATTTTGCAAGAGCAACTAGAAGATGACATGTCAGCTGTTGAATCTGTATTAACCATGTTCGTTGCGGAACACCAAGGTGACGGTCACGCTCTCGAAAAACACGTAGAAATGGGTGAAATTGCTCGAGCCCGTTCGTTAATGCATAACTTAAAGGGGGTTTCCGGCAATATCGGAGCGACTGCGTTACAAGCGTATTGCACGAGCGCTGAAGCGACGCTCAGACAAGGAATGCCAATCGACCTTGCCTCTGTCAAACAATTTCAAAAGTTGTTGAGCCTCACCATCCAAGCTGTTTTGAAAGATATGGAACAGTCTCATAAAACCACCGTGTCTTGAGGGCTGAACGTGCTTGCGAAGGATCTACCCTGGTATAAAACCATGGGGGTTAAAGCCCTTTGGATAGTGGCTTTGATGCTGACTGTTGTTGTTATCACTATTGTTTATGTGCTGGAAACAACCGGTGACAGCATGGTGAGAGACAGTGCTAACCAACGCGTTGAGGCACAGGTCGAAACCGTGGCTCAAAGCTTAGGGCAGCTATCAAATAACGTTGAGACCATCGCATTGTCACTGGCCAATACCTTGCTCCTTGATGACAACGAAGCAGAGATAGAAAAAAAGCTGTCGGCCATGCTCAGCAACAAGAACATCAAACGCATTGTTGCCAGTGGCGGGTTCTGGCCTGAACCTTACCTTTACGATGCTGAGCGATCAAAAGCCTCTGTGTTCATCGCATTTAATGAAGACGGAACGTATTCACGTATAGAGGATTACAATCAACCTTCCTCTGCGCCTTACCATGTTGCGGAGTGGTATGCGCCTGCGCGACTGTCTCAAGAAGAAGCCTATTGGTCGAGAGCGTATATTGACCCTTACACCAATGAGCCGATGGTGACTTGCAGCGTACCAATATATCACCAGAGTAAATTTGCTGGGGTGGTTACCATTGATGTTCGGTTGGCCGAATTGCAGGCATTCCTGTCTCGAAGTGGGCAGAAATTGGGCGGATATATGGTGATGTTCGACCGAAGTGGCCGCATCATGTCATACCCTGATGCGCTTTCTGGTGATCGCCTAACACCCTTGCCGAGTGTACGCGAGATTGCGAGTACCCAACCTGATTTTTCGGAGCTAGCATTAGTCATTAGTCTTGCCACGCAAGGTGAGCGTCTGGTGATCCAAAGCAACCCCAACTTACAAGAGATGGCTAAGTCTATTGTTGCCTCGTCCCCTGATATTGATTTGGGGTATGCACTCTCTGTTGCTGCTGAACTAACCCCTAATCCGACGGTTTTTCAGCCCACAGAGCGTCTGTTCATCCATCGTCTCGAACGAGATCCTATCTTACATGAAGCAACGTTAGTTTTCGGGCGGACGCTGCCGGATACCGATTGGTTACTGGTTGGAGCATTGCCAGAGCGGCTGTTACTGGTTGAAGCGACAAAACTGAAAAACGACCTCTTTTTCGCTATGGTGCTGGTGGCCATCTTGCTGGTGGCAATGGCATACATTGCCATCCATTTGCAAATCGTTCGTCCTATGGCTCGTGTACGAAGCGCCCTTGTTAGTCAGCGTGGTGATGTGCCTTTTTCCCCAATTGATTATCCGGAACAAGATGAATTAGGCATGTTGGTTCGGGAGTTTAATCAGCTCAGTACCAATTTGGTAGAAACCCGCGAACGCGCGGTAGAAGCTGCGCGGGCGAAGCAGTTGTTTCTTGCAAATATAAGCCACGAAATACGAACGCCAATGAACGGCATACTCGGTGCTGCTTCATTGATGCAAGATGAGCCCATGTCTGGTAAGCAAGCGGAATATCTGTCTGTTATTTCACATTCTTCGCGCGGATTAATGTCGCTTATTAACAATATTTTAGATTTCAGCAAGATGGAGTCTAATCACCTGAAACTGGAAGAAGCGCCATTCGATCTTGAACAGGTAGGTAGCTACATTCGAGACCTGATGTTGCCAACCATTATCAATAAACCTCAATTGGTCTTTGATTTCTTCTACGAAGCTGAGTGCCCTCGGCGCTTCTTAGGTGATGCTCACCGCATCGAGCAAATTATGCTTAATCTGGTATCAAATGCGCTGAAATTTACGGAAACAGGGCTGGTAAGCCTCAAGGTGACGGTTGATAAGCAAGGGGGTCGATACACTGGCGTTAATATTCGAGTGTCGGATACGGGCGTCGGTATTCCTAAGGAAAAATACAGCCTTATTTTTGATGAATTTCAACAAGCGGATACGTCCACGACTCGCCGTTATGGGGGATCGGGGCTTGGGCTGGCCATCACTAAGCAATTGATTGATCTAATGGGTGGGGAAATATCTGTCACCAGTGAAGTTGGGAGAGGCAGTCAGTTTAGTGTCATGTTGCCACTCCAAATTGAAAAAGACAGTGTCGAACTAAAAGGTCGAGAGCTGATCAAGCAACACAATGATGCTTTCTCCGGCAAGCATTGCTTGCTGGTTGAAGACAATGCAATCAATCTCATGATTGCCGAAAAGATGCTGATGAAGTTTGGCTTTTCTGTGGACAGGGCAACAGATGGGCTTGCAGCACTAGAAAAGACTAAGACGCAAGGTTATGACATCATCTTTATGGATATACAAATGCCGTTGATGGATGGCTTAGAAGCCACGAGGCAAATTCGAGCCTCTGACAGTTTTAATCGCCAAACCCCCATTGTGGCAATGACAGCAAATGTGCTGAAAGATGATATTTGGCGCTGCATCAGCAATGGTATGCAAGGTCATATCGGTAAGCCACTTCGAGAAAATGACATCTATATTGCTTGCATCAAAGCACTGTCTACTGAGGTCGAAGTATAAAACGCTCTGATTGACGTGAGTTTCAACGGGCTTTACCCACTAAATGTTGATCAGCGTCAAAGGTTTTTGTAAGCACCTAGGGAAAATAGCGCGCCTATGAAAACTGTATCGATAACGCCAGTGAAACGTCGCCAACCTGTTTGGCTTGTTCGCGCAATGGCGACCCTATATTGCAAACGTATACACCGTGGCAGTCAGTTATGTGCGCAGTGTACTGCCTTAATCACATTTGAAGAACAGCGTGTTATGCAATGCTGTAATGAGGGAAGCGGCTCGTCGTGCAGAGAATGTAATCGACAGTGCTACCCAGATGCTACTCGTTTGGAGATCAATCACATTGTGCGCTGGGCTGAGCCTAAAATGCGCTTGCGTAGGCCACTGATGGTGGCACGATATTACCTATCTGCACTCTTCAGCTAACTGCTTTTATTTTCCTTTTCTGCTTTTGACTAATGAATGGGTGGAATCACACCCATTTCTTCTTTTGCAGCTCTCAGTTTTGTTTTCTTTCTGTTAATTAATTGTTTCAAGTTGTGTGCTTGTTTGTTTCCTCCACTAAACATATAGGGAGTTAATAAATCGCGTGCCGCATTGGCATGGCTGACACAAGGAAAGAGGACACGGTATGAAAAAGCTAAAAACGATGTTTTCAGCGTTAGCGCTTTGTGCAGGAATGACTGCATTTGCGCATGCAGCACCTGAAACCATTAAATTTTCACATGTGGTTGCTGAAAATACGCCTAAAGGACAAATGGCGCTGAAGTTCCGCGATTTAGTTGCAGAGCGCATTGGCGACAAATACGTGGTGGAGGTTTATCCGAACTCACAGCTTTTTGGCGATGGGAAAGAAATGGAAGCCCTGTTGCTTGGAGACGTTCATTTTATTGCACCTTCTTTGTCTAAATTCTCCAAGTACACCAAAAAACTGCAAGTTTATGATCTCCCATTTTTGTTCAAAGACATGGAAGCCGTAGATCGATTCCAACAGAGTGAAGCGGGTCAGCAACTGCTGGAGTCAGTCAAAAGCAAAGGTTTGATTGGACTTGGTTATTTACACAATGGTTTGAAGCAATTGTCAGCGAATGATCCGCTCCATGTGCCTGGTGATGCCGACGGTAAAAAATTCCGCATTATGAGTTCAGATGTCTTGGCTGCTCAGTTTGAAGCTGTTGATGCTGTGCCACTGAAAAAGCCCTTCTCTGAAGTATTTACTCTCCTGCAAACGCGCGCCATCGATGGGCAGGAAAATACCTGGTCAAACATCTACTCGAAGAAATTCTTTGAAGTGCAGCCATACATCACTGAATCAAACCACGGTGTGTTGGATTACATGGTCACAACCTCGACCGAGTTTTGGATGACGATGCCTGACGAAGACCGCGCTGTATTGAAAAAAGCGCTCGCTGAAGCGGTTGCTCACGGTAATGCCATTGCCAATGAGAAATCGATGAAAGATCGCCAGAAAATTCTGGAATCAGGTCGCAGCAAGATCATCACTTTGTCCGACGATGAGCGTCAGCAATGGGTTGAGGTCATGAGACCTGTCTGGGGTGAGTTTCAAGGTGAAATCGGTGAGGACATTATCCAAGCCGCAGTGGCATCTAACCAGTAAGTGATAAAGCCCAGAGCGTGTAATGGCGCTGGGCGTTTATCTTCGGAGTAGGAAATGGTTCGGTTATTACACCGTTTTGAAGAGGCAGGCATCGGCCTCTTATTGGTGACAATGACACTGTTAGTGTTTTTCGAAGTGATATTGCGCTTCTTTTTCAATGAAGGTTTGCTTTGGGCGCAAGAGTTAACGCTATACCTTTCAGCATGGCTAGTGCTTATGGGGGCTTCTTGGGGGCTTCGTGAAGGCGCACATATTGGCGTGGATGCCGCCATTAAATTGCTATCACCCTCGATGCAAAAAGCCGTGACCTTGCTAGCGCTTGCGCTGTGTTTGGTTTACTGCGGTTTGTTTCTTTATGGATCTTGGATTTACCTCAGCAAAATGCAAATGATCGGTATCGAAATGGAAGATCTGCCGATCGAGAAATGGAAAGCAATGTCTTGTTTGGTTCTCGGATTTTGTATGTTGGCGCTTCGGGTTTGCACGATTGGCTATGAAGTATGGACAGGAAATCGTCAAGGTTTCGGTTTGTTTGACGAGGCCAAAGAAAGCATGCATTTGGCCGAGGAACTGGCGGGTGAAATGGAAGAGGAATACAAAGACAAAGAGGAGCGCAAGAAATGACCATCGCTGCATTATTTGGCATGCTCTTTCTATGCATGTTCATGGGGATGCCCATTGCTATTGCACTGGGTTTGTCGAGCGTTTCCACTATTCTTCTGTTTTCCAATGATTCGCTGGCGTCGATAGCGCTTAAGCTGTTTGAAGCCACCAGTGAACACTACACCTTATTGGCTATCCCATTTTTTATTCTTTCATCTGCCTTTTTGTCTACGGGTGGCGTTGCCCGTCGATTGATCAACTTCGCCATTGATTGCGTGGGTCACATACGTGGTGGCCTCGCCATGGCATCTGTGATGGCGTGTATGCTCTTTGCCGCCGTATCAGGTAGTTCGCCTGCAACGGTTGCGGCCATTGGCTCTATCGTCATTGTGGGCATGGTTAAAGCGGGCTACCCCAAAGCATTCGCGGCTGGGGTTATCGCTAATGCAGGCACATTGGGCATTTTGATCCCTCCCTCTATTGTCATGTTGGTTTACGCTGCGGCAACGGAAGTGTCTGCTTCTCGTATGTTTATGGCGGGCTTCATTCCTGGGTTGATGATGGGCGGTATTTTGATGGTGGCAATCTACATTGTTGCCGTTGTGAAAGGGTTACCTTCTCAGCCATTTCCGGGTGTGATGTCATTGGTTCATTCAGGGCTTCGTGCGCTGGGTGGTTTAATGCTGATTATTATTGTGTTGGGGTCCATCTATGGCGGTGTTGCCAGCCCAACAGAGGCCGCCTCTGTGGCTGCGGTGTATGCATGGCTTGTCAGTGTGTGGGGCTATCGTGATATAGGGCCGCTAAAAGCCAAGCCTTGGCGTAACGAGGGTGAGGGGACAATCAGCATGTTGCTGCGTAACTTCGCGCTACTGCCTTTGGTCATGGTGCGTTCTTTCACAGACAAAGAAGTGAGCAATGTGGTGCGTGATGCGTCGAAAGTTAGCATCATGTTGTTGTTCATTATTGCTAACGCCATGCTGTTTGCACATGTACTCACAACGGAACGTATTCCACACAGCATTGCGGAAACCATTGTTGCATGGGGGCTGCCAGCGTGGGGTTTCTTGATCGTAGTAAATATTCTGCTGTTGATCGCGGGGAATTTCATGGAGCCATCAGCCATCTTGCTGATCATGGCGCCTATTTTGTTCCCGATTGCCATGCAGTTAGGTATCGACCCTATTCACCTTGGCATCATCATGGTGGTGAACATGGAGATCGGGATGCTCACGCCCCCCGTGGGGTTAAATCTCTTTGTGACGGCGGGGATCACGGGAGAGAGCATGGGGTGGGCCATTAAAGCGGCACTGCCGTGGCTAAGCTTGCTGCTTTTCTTCCTGATATTGATCACTTACATTCCAGATATATCACTGTTCTTGCCGAACTATCTCGACTCGTTGCGAGGATATAAATCCTAGTTAGGCTGACAAAAATAGAAAGGGCGCTGATGAATAGCGCCCTTTTTTTATTTTTAATTTTAGTCTGTTATTGACGATATTTGATCGGCAAGCCAGTTTGGTGAGCAACGTCGAGCTTTCAGGCCGTGAAGGCCATCAAGGTGCAGCGTGATAGAAAGGGGTTAAACAAGAATGTTCATGACTAGCATTGCACCCAGTGCGTTAATCACTGAAATAAAGATCATGACAGGAATGTATCGACCTTCGGTGCCAATAGGGCCGAGGATGCGACCAAGATATTGCACTTGTGAGCCCATCAGGTAGATAGCCGGTGCCAAGATGGCGATGTGTTCACCATTAAGGATACCTTGGTCAAACAGGCTAATCACCACGCCTACAGCGCCGCCCATGGACATCCATGCACCGATAAGAACGGCTGCAGCTTCACCTGGCAGGCCAAATACGGCCATGATCGGTGAAAACAGCGTGCCCATCAGGTCAAGCGCCCCCGTGATCTGAAGGGCTTTAATGATAACGAATGCCATCAGTACGTTCGGTACTGTCGAGGTCGTTGCGATGGTCCAGCCTTTCTTTGCACCTTCAACGAAAATGTCGGTAATCATTGGGTTTTTAGCTGTGCTCATTATGCTTTCTCCTCGGTCATCGTCGGTGTTGTGGTCTTGTCTTCTTTACCTTCGGTGATGTTTAGGTAAACACGGAATAAATTTGCACCGACGAACTTGAACACAAACATCACGGCGACAGCCAAGCCGATAGAAGACGTGACTGCGAGTGAACCATCCATGAGTACCAACGTGAACAGCACTGCGCCAGACGAGAAAAAGTTGACGATGGTCGCGCCGGCAGAAAACTGGAACATGGTGAAGATATCGGTTTCGCGTTTTGTCAGATGGCCTTCATCTTTTAGCTGTCGTGTCATCGCGGCACCAGCATCGGTACTCTGCAGAGACGCAATCAGTGCCAAACCTGTGTTACCTGGAATGTTCATAAGAGGGCGAAGTAACGGCGTAAGCAGTTTACGAGCCGCATCAAGCGCACCATAGTGCTCAAGCACGTTGATCATGCCCAAGGCGAACATCACGGTAGGGATCAGTGTCAACGCAAACAGGAAGCCATCACGAGCACCGCTGCCGCCTTTACCGCGCATAGAAGTTGTGGCGGCTTGAATGCCGTCAGCAGTTTCATTGACGCCGTAAACAACACTACCGAATGATCCGTTCAATGTGGTGAAGTCAAAAACGCCATACCATTCGTTAGATTGAAGTAGTCCAGAAAAGAAAACGACAGCAAAGGCGAGGGCAATGTAACTGCCTATTGTAACTTTGCGGTCCTGCGGGTCAGGTTGCGACATGATGGTTCCCTAAAATGAAAAATTAGTCACCCTGATTGTGCTTAAGTGCGGGCAAGGGAAATTGATTGGCATCAACCCGAATGGAATAAATGAACCGGAAAGCTTTCTTTTGCATGAATGTGAGGTATTGGTCTGCTTTTACGTTAATAGAGATGGAGTTAGTCGTTACGAGTAGATTGGAATTCTGAGTTTGTTGGATTAACAGTTCAATTATTTGGTGTGAATGACGTGTAACAATAAAGATGTGTGATCTGGGAAGAAGCTTGATTGTCGCTAATCGGAAAGAAAACAGGAAGAAGACAAAAGAAAGGAAAGTGGATCAAGAAAGGAAAACAAAGAAGGTGCAAAAAGCACCTTCTTTGTGTTGAGTGAGGTGGGCTCTACGTCGATAGTTCGTGGCTAGCTGGTTGAAGAAACCGTCGCTAGACGCTCGTTACTTTCAGTGTTTGTCTGAGTCGGCTGCTTTTCGCAAGGGTCAACAAACCAGCCCATGTACGAGGTCAATATGGTGACGAAAATACAGACAAAACTTAGCCACATAAACGGCGCGTAAGATAGCGTCGCAACACCCAAGATGCTGGCCATGTAGATGCCGTTGTCACTCCAAGGAACCATGCCAGACGTCAAGGTGCCGCCGAACTCTGCGTTCCGCGACAGGTTCTTGCGTTGGTAACCTAAGCGATCATAATTCTTCGCACAGATTTTTGGTGTCAGGATCAGCGATACATACATGGCGGAGCCAAACACGTTACCCAGAAACGCGGTGCCAATGGTTGATGTAGCCAAACTGCCTGCCGAGTTCACTTTGCTTTCAAACACTTTCGCAATGGTTTCAAGCACACCGACTTTGTCCAGCAGCCCGCCAAATCCCAGGCCGAATATAATTACCGCCACAGAACCAAGCATGGATTCCATGCCACCACGATTAAGAATTGCATCGATAAAGCTGACCCCAGATTCAATGGAAAACGGTGCCCATGCCGTATTGATGGCCTTCAGCGGTGCCATGTCTTGAACCACTATCGCCCATACGATACCCAGAACAGACCCTAGTGAAATAACGGGGAAAGACGGTAAACGTAAAGCGAGCAATACCAAGACAATGGCGACAGGGACGAAGCTTAGTGGGGTGATTACAAATTGTTTTTCCATTGCAATGATGACGTCATTGACCTGAGCCATATCGACATTGCCGGCATAATGAAGACCCAGAGCGGTAAACAGAATCCCTGTGATAACGTAACTGATCAGAGCGATTGGCAACATGCCCTTGATATGCTCAACGACTTCAACGCCAGACATGGATGATGCAAGGATCACTGAATCTGAAAGCGGAGACAATTTGTCGCCAAAATAGCAGCCAGAAAGCACCGCACCTGCGGTGACAGGCGCTGGAACGCCCAGCCCTTGTCCTATCCCCATCATTGCGATGCCAGCTGTACCCGCGGCTCCCCAAGACGTGCCTGTTGCCAATGCGGTCAACGAACAAATGACCATGGTAGCGGCAAGGAAGATCGCCGGATGAATAGCATTCAAGCCGTAATAAATGATGGTGGGGACAATGCCGCCTGCAATCCAAGTACCAACGAGCGCGCCTACCGCGAGCAAGATCAGCACAGCGCCAAGGCCGTTAGATATGCCTTGTGTGGCTGCTTTTTCGAGATCTTTGTAATTGTGCCCTAGCTTAATACCAAGGCCGATAACGATGAACCAGCCGATATAAAGCGCTAACTGAATAGGCAAATCCAGCTTTGCTGTGAAAGAGAATGCCAGTAAGAGAAACAGACCAAGCGCAGTGAATACTTGGAATAACGAAGGGAGTTGCGCCGAGTGTTTTTGCATATTTCAAACCTTCTATGTCGGGCCCAATGGCTCCTGCCGGTGAAATATCCATATAGGGGCTGTCGGTACTGCCTTCCTGGCGGCGACGCATACTTTATAGAAACAGGGATGAAGGGGTGAACAAGTATTTCGTTTTATGTGAGCTTTGAGTCAGGTGCGTTATTTTTCATGGTTTACTGTGTCTAATTGACGGTTTATTTGTTGATTTAAGTGTTTTAAATGTGTTTCGTGGGTGTTTTTCTAATGTGTGAATTTTTGTTTCAAACTCACGAATTTCTCTGAGTAAGCAGAAATTTTTGTTTTTTTAATCCTTCATATGATAATTACCAGTGATAAACACTTTTATTGATGTGGTTGGGATTTTGAGATCCCCCGAAAACTTAAAAAAACAGAGAGTAATGCCCTATATTTCACTCAATGAGGGGTAATATCATTAATTCGTTGGCTGTCGGCATGATTGCCTTGATTTGCCTCGCTGAGTTAGGCAAAAAGATGCAGTTTTTGCTTGTTATTTGTGTCGTTAATTTTCAAGATAGGGCGAGAAGATTATAACAAGGAGTGTGAGAGCGAATGAAAAGAGTAGGTTTAGTCGGCTGGCGCGGTATGGTTGGTTCTGTACTGATGCAGCGCATGGTAGAAGAGCGTGATTTCGATGTTATCGAGCCTGTTTTCTACAGCACCTCTCAAATTGGCATTCCAGCGCCGAATTACGGAAAAGACGCGGGTTTGTTAGAAGATGCATTTGATATTGATAGCCTGAAAAAACTCGATATCGTGATTACCTGCCAAGGTGGTAGCTATACCGAGGCTGTATATCCAAAACTGCTGGCAGCAGGATGGAAAGGTTACTGGATTGACGCAGCATCAACACTGCGCATGAAAGAAGACAGCATCATTACGCTTGATCCCGTTAACTTTAAGCAAATTCAAGAAGGCATCCACAAAGGCACGAAAGCCTATGTAGGTGGTAACTGTACCGTCAGTCTGATGCTGATGGCCGTTGGTGGTCTGTACCAAGAAGGTTTGGTTGAGTGGATGACCGCGCAAACGTATCAGGCAGCGTCTGGTGCAGGTGCTAAAAACATGCGCGAATTGATCAGCCAGATGGGTGTGGTTAACGACTCAGTGGGTCTTGAGTTGGCAAACCCTTCGACGTCTATTTTAGATATCGACCGTAAAGTGGCAGAAACACTGCGTTCTTCTAGCTTCCCAACATCTGAGTTTGGTGCGCCACTTGCGGGCTCATTGATTCCATGGATCGACGTGAAGCGTGAAAACGGTCAGAGCAAAGAAGAGTGGAAAGGTACGGTTGAAACCAACAAGATCCTTGGCATTCAAGATAACCCAGTACCGATTGATGGCACTTGTGTGCGTATCGGTGCCATGCGTTGTCACAGCCAAGCACTGACGTTGAAACTGAAGAAAAATGTGCCGATGGACGAGATTGAAAGCATCATCGCATCACATAACGATTGGGTGAAAGTCATCCCGAACGAACGTGATATCACGGTTCAAGAACTGTCACCAGCGAAAGTAACGGGCACATTGTCTGTTCCTGTTGGTCGTCTGCGTAAGATGACCATGGGTGATGATTTCCTCAACGCGTTCACCGTGGGTGATCAGCTGTTGTGGGGGGCAGCAGAACCGCTTCGCCGTACACTGCGCATTATTTTGTCAGAAGTGGCTTAAGCGCATCTCGCAAAAATAACAGGTTTGTAAATAATTAAAAAAAGCCGCTGTTCGTCAGCGGCTTTTTTGTATCTGTTATTTGGGATAGAAACAATCACGTTGAATTTTGGGCAAAAAAATACCCCGCCGAGGCGAGGTATTATCATCTTTCACACAAGGTGAACGGAAAATTAAGCAGCCAGGTTCTGTGCTACGAATTCCCAGTTAACCAGTGCCCAGAATGCATTCATGTAGTCTGGACGCAGGTTGCGGTAATCGATGTAGTAAGCGTGTTCCCACAGGTCAACAGTCAGCAGAGGAGTCACACCTTCTTCAGTAAGAGGGGTCGCTGCGTTTGACGTGTTAACGATATCCAAAGAACCGTCTGCTTTCTTCACCAACCAAGTCCAAGAAGAACCGAAGTTGTTGATTGCAGAATCAGTGAATTTCGCTTTGAATTCTTCAAAAGAACCGAATGACTTAGCGATTGCATCAGCAACATCACCCGTTGGCTCACCGCCGCCATTTGGGCTTAGGCAGTGCCAGTAGAAGGTGTGGTTCCAGATTTGTGCCGCGTTGTTGAAAACACCACCGGTAGAGGTCTTGATGATCTCTTCCAGAGATTTGCTCTCAAGCTCAGTACCTTCAACTAGGCCATTTAGCTTAACAACGTAAGTGTTGTGGTGTTTACCGTGGTGGTATTCCAGAGTCTCTTGAGAAATATGTGGTTCTAGCGCGTTTTTCTCGTAAGGAAGAGCTGGTAGTTGAAATGCCATTACTCGATTCTCCATGATGGCGGGGTTTCCCCCTGACATTATTGCTTCCTGTAGATTTGTCTTACACTGTAGGAGTGTTACCTATAGGTGACGTATCTACTTATAGACTGACTGCGAAACAGTTTAGCAAGGTTTTACTTTATTAAAAGAATAATTTTTTAAAAAAGCGGCTGAATTTGACCCTAAAGATTTTAGGCGTTTTTTTCCAACCCTTTCCCAGTTAGAATCAAGGTAATCATCACACTTGGTGTTCGAGGAAGTAATGGAAACGATTGATAAAATTAAACAGCAGATTGAAGAAAATACGATCCTGCTATACATGAAAGGCTCACCTAAGCTACCTAGCTGTGGCTTTTCTTCTCAAGCTAGCCAAGCGCTGATGGCGTGTGGCGAGAAATTCGCTTACGTAGACATTCTGCAAAATCCAGATATCCGCGCTGAGCTGCCAATTTATGCACAGTGGCCAACTTTTCCACAACTGTGGATTGAAGGCGAGTTGGTTGGTGGTTGTGACATCATTCTGGAAATGTTCCAGAAAGGTGAACTTCAGCCATTGATCAAAAACGCGACAGCACGTCGTGACACTGAAGAAAACAGCTAGTCCGTTTTGTCAGTCTGTGACGCTATAATGTTAAAAAGCCGCTGATTCAGCGGCTTTTTTGTGTCTGTTTGCTAGAAGCACTGTTTGAATGCTATAGGGTCATGGCCGCTATCCAACCAAAGGCAATTAATGGCAGGTTGTAGTGAATAAAGGTCGGCACAACCGTATCCCAAATGTGTTCATGCTGACCATCTGCATTGAGACCAGATGTTGGACCCAAGGTCGAATCTGACGCTGGAGAACCCGCATCACCCAGTGCTGCTGCGGTGCCAACCAAAGCAATGGTTGCCATTGGTGAGAAGCCGAATGCCAGCGCAAGTGGCACGTAAATGGTGGCAATGATGGGAATGGTGGAAAACGACGAACCAATACCCATGGTCACCAGTAAACCAACAACCAACATCAGCAGCGCCGCCAGCGGTTTGTTGTCCCCAATCGCGTCAGACAGCGACGCCACTAAGGTCTCAACCCCGCCAGTGGCTTTCATCACTGCGGCAAAGCCTGCGGCGGAAATCATAATGAAACCAATCATCGCCATCATATGTACACCGCGGGTAAACACGTCTTGGGTGTCTTTCCATTTAATGACGCCACCAAAGGTAAACACCATAAAGCCGGCTAAAGCACCGACAATCATGGAGCCAGTATAAAGCTGCACACTCAGCGCGGCGGCAATAGCAAAAACGGCGACAACGATATTCTGAGGTTTGAATTCGGTTTTTTCAGGCTCTGCTGCGAGGATCTTCTCTTCAGAATACTGGCGTGGTTTACGGTAACTGATGAAGGTTGCAACCAGCACACCAAACAACATGCCTGCAGCGGGTAATAGCATGGCCTGTGGCACCTGGCTGCCGACGACATCTAACCCATTGTCGTGAAGGTTTTTGAGCAAAATATTGTTGAGGAAAATCCCGCCAAAACCAATAGGCAACACCATGTATGGCGTGATCAAACCAAAGGTGAGAACACAAGCAACAAGGCGGCGATCCATATTCAGTTTGGCAAACACATGCAGCAACGGCGGGATAACAATTGGGATAAAGGCGATGTGAACCGGAATGACGTTCTGCGACGAAATAGCTAGCAATGCAAGTGCGACAAGTACCATATATTTGAGTGCACTTGATGCGGCGGCATTGTCTTTACCATGCAGTTTTCGGATGATGCCATGAGCGAGTAAATCCGTAATGCCAGAGCGGCTCAACGCGACGGCAAATGCGCCCAGCATGGCATAGCTGAGTGCAATCGTCGCACCACCGCCCAACCCGCCTTCAAAGGCTGCAATGGTATCGGTGAGTGATAGGCCACTGACCAAGCCGCCAAGAACGGCACTAAAGGTTAACGCGACAACGACATTCACGCGCATCAGCGCTAATGCCAGCATCACGCAAACTGAAATGACTACTGGATTCATGATTTCTTATCCCTACTTCCAGCCCAAATGCGGGCCAATATTTATCCCAAAAAGACGAAGGTCACAGTTTGCGGATATTTTTGAGGTTGTCGAGGGGAAATTGGGCGACTAGCGGAAATAAAAAAGGCCAGCGGGTGCTGGCCTTTTGGGGGAGGTCTAGGGAGATTATTCTAGAACGCTGGTGTCACTCACCGCATAATCGGAACTGCCTGCTAGGAATTGTACCAACTGGCTTTGCATTTCTGTGGTATGCCCAAGGTCACTAAAATCGTCTTCTTGAGGAGAAATCACAGTGCTGTGCTTACCAACATCACTGAACTTAGTGAAGTTTCTGCCATTGCTTGTCGTTTGTGACGCACTATCAACAGTGGTTAACTGAAGCTTCGTTGCTAACGGTTCTGTACCCGCAAACGGCGCATCGGTTACCGTGTTTGGCACTGTCGCATCATTTTTCACTTGTTGCATATGAATCGGCAACGCGTCTAAAACGTTAGTGCCATTGATGTCATTTTCACCCACCAAGTTGAATGGGTCGACGGCATCAATAACCGTTTGTGCCGCGTAAGCAAAACTACTAACTAGTTCTGCCGCCTTTGTTGCATCCGTTGTGCCACTCGTGACCTGGGCAATGATGCCAGGGCCGAATGTGTTAGAACCCAACAACAAGTTGGCGATTTGACCACCGGTATTGGCTGCCGCAACACGAGAGAACTTAAAGATGGCGTCGCCTGCCGCATCGTCAAGCGTGCTATTCGCCATGGCGACAGTACCAAACCCTGTGATCCCTCCCAGTGAGTGACCAAACAGTGATGGATTTGTCACGGCGGTATTAGCCAATGAAGCGAGCGGTGTGCCTGTAAATGCGGTAACAGACTGGGTGATTGTTGTTGCTGCTCTCAATCCCATGTTGTCCAACATACTTTGTCTTAAATTGTCACGACCTACAGGTAGGTAAGTCAAGTTCAAGAAAGCCGTCGGATCAACATTGGCTGAGCGCGTGGCATCTAAACTTCGCTCACCGTGCAATGGCTGATCAATAGCAATAACCGCAATGTCTTTGGTGAGAGTTTTCGCGCCATTAATAACATTGGCAGCAAACGCATAGGCATTTTCCTTCGCTGACGTAATACCGTGTTGGTAAATCACCAGTTCCATGTCACCGGGTGAGCCAACCAGGGCTGTTGGGGTGAAGAGTATAAATGGCACGTCTTCCAAAGATTTAAGCTGAGGGACAGGGTTATAGCGAGTAATAACACGCTCTGAATCTAGCTGTGAGCCGTCTGCTTTGGTTAACGTGAGGCCAACAAGCTTGAGTTGTTCGGCAGGGTCTGTCGCCAATGTGGTTAAATCAACACCAGCCGCCACGAGTTGTTGCCCAACCGCACTTGCGTCATCGGAATTGTCGCCATTGAGTACATTGGAAACGATTGCCAAGCTCGGCATCGCCGATTCAAACGGTGTTGTGTTCCAAGTCGAAGCGTCTTTTTCCAAGAAGTAGGGCAGTTTGACTGTGCCCTTTGAAACAGTCACGGTACCGGGCGCATAAGCGGTAACCAAGGCTGCAGCATCGCTACCGTTGTTCGTTTCAATGTAGCTAGCAAAGTTGGTGTCGGCAGGTAGTGCAGTTGCATAATCCTGACCTGACGCAGGAACCGACATAAAGTAAGCGCCTGTTAAGCTAACATCATTGGGGTTAGCGGAATCTTTCCAGACTGCACCGAAGTCTCCTAATCCAGCTCCTGTCGCAATCGCAGCTTTAGTCGCATATAGCGTGTCGCCGACTGATTGTGTCGTAAACCAAGAACTGTAAATAATGTCCTCGTTCGCGGTCCCCAACTGAGCAAAGATTGCATTGATTCCTTTGGTCACTTGAGCGGCGGTAGCGATAGAATCATTCACAATGGTTGTTGATTTAGAAACCAGTGTTGCATAGGAGGACGACATGCCGAGTGTATCGCCGTTGGCGTCATTCAGGTCGTCTGTGAGTGCAATAATATACTCACCTTTTTCTGCCAATGAGTCGGCGAATTGAATGATGAGGCGATCGTTTTTTGCATCAGAAATGACTTGGTAATCCGTGCCATTTACCAACATTTTTTTAAGGTTTGGAGAGCCTGTTAATCCTTCAGTCAGTTGAGCAACAACGACACCTGATGCCAACACGCCATCAGCTAACCCTGCGCCTTCAAACGGCATGACTATCGGCATCGAGACAGGCCAGCCATCCATGGTACCCATTGCTGCTCTTGGATCGGCGAGATTTGCAGCTAGAGCAGCACGATTACCTGAACTCATACTGGATTGCGTGGCACTTGCATCGCTGGTGGGGATATTTAACGTGCCGTCGTTAGTATCCATCAATAAGAAACTAGGACCAGGGATCGTTGCATTACTGCCAGAGAGGTTAAAGCTGATCTTGGTAGGTGCTTTTAAGCTTTCTTGAATATAAGCTTCTTCAAAAACGCCAGAGCCAGTGTTTCCACTTAATTCGGACTCTCCACATGCGGAAAGACCAAATGCAGCTGTTAACATCAGCGCTAGTCGGGTTTTATTGCTTGGTAATTCTAAATACATCATTCATCTCCCTCGACTGATGTTAAAAGGTGTAATTGGCTTGCATTGCCGCGAGATACGCAGCGCCTTTGCCATCGAAGGTAAAGTCGATACCCGATACGCTGCTACTTTCCTTTAAGGTGTTTGACTTGCTGTAGATATATGTCAAACCTACGTCAAAAGAGAGTTGTGGCGAGTATTGATAGGTGGCACCACCAGAAAACCAATAGCGATCAGTATCTGGGATGCTGAGTGTCGATTTACCCGCCTGTTCATCAAAGGCGAAACCAGTGCGTAACGTCCAGGTTTCATCAAGTGTATAAGTAGTGCCGACTGAATAACGGAATGCGTCATCGTATTTTTCGTCTTTTTGAAAACAGATTCCATTGGTTAATGAACAGCCTGTGCCCGTGGCTTTTAGCTCTGTAAATTTGCTCCATTGAGACCACATGACGCTGTAATGAACGGCCCAAGTTTGATTAAGTTGGTGAAAACCAGAAAATTCGGCAATGGCAGGGAGGGGAACGTTTAGGTCTCCACTGGTTTCGCCACCGCCTGGGATGATGTTTCCAGAGTGATCGGTGAAATCACCATTAAACTCGAGGTCGATACGAGAACGATAAGCTAGTCCAAAACGATGCTTGTCACTGAGTTCATAGACTGCACCTGCATTCCAACCGAAACCCCAGGTATCACCTTCCATGGTTATCAGTTTGTCACTAAAATCGTTGGATACGGCTGTTGAAGCGATACCGTAATGGCGATTTAACTCAGCCATGGCATAAACAATATTGAGGCCTGCACCCACACTGAACTTGTCATTAATTCGATAGGAGGCTGCTGGATTCAAGTTCACTGAAACTAAAGAAGTATCTCCTGCAAGATCGCCTGCGTTGAAAGCATCTGGGTAATCAGTAGCTACACCGTATGTTGTATAAAGGCCAACACCAAATGCCCACTTATCGTTTAGCGGATTGACATAGTATGATGCGGGAACAACCTGCATTGGAGCAACGTCAGATGCTTTTTGCCCAGTTGTTTTGTCTGTAATATCAATTTCTGGGTCAACAATGTGAAGAGCGCCAGACACTTGTGTCTCAGTGAATAACGCCATTGAAGCAGGGTTGCGAGCCATTACAGAAGCGTTATCCGCCATTGCTGCCTCGCCTGCGTATGCCCGACCCAAACCACTGGCCGAGTGCTCGGATACCTGAAAACCCGCACTCCAAGCACTAGGGGCAGCGAGTGCGACAGCCAGCGCTATCGCGATTCTTGATAATTTTTTTGACATAGAGCCTCTCGTCCAAATTGAGCTTTTTGATTGTTGTTTAATCAAAGTCCATTTTTTTCAATAATTTGAAAAACGTTGCAGCTTAAAGCAAGCCACTATTCAAGCTGGTCGGATCTTTTGAATAGTCAATATGTCATGTTGCACAGGAATGTTAAATACCTGTTAAAAGCAATGCTTCTGTATGGAATATCAGGTATCGGTGCCTAGTTTTAAAACTTGCGTTTTAAGTAAAAACACTAAAATGGTATGGATTGTCATGAACGCTTTATTATTAGGGGGTTACTGTTTGAAATGGCTTGCGTGTTAAGTGAACGTTTGTTTGAAAGATGGCTTGTTGACCCAAATAACATAGTGACGGGAGGGAAGAGAAGATTTCACTTTTGTGATAGGCAACAAAAAAAAGCCGATTAAAAAATCGGCTTTTCTCATATTTAAAACAATCGGTTAGAAGGTGTAATTGGCACCAAGCGCGAAGATATAAGCGTCTCCACCTGCTTCAAATGTGAAGCCATCTTCAGATCCCGTTACGCTATCACCGCTCAGGTATGCAAAACCAGCATCAATAGTCAAATCGTCTGAACTCGCATAGGTTGCCCCAATGCTATACCAAGTACGATCAGAATCAGGAATGCTGAGAGTTCGGTATTCTTCTTTTACCGGGCTCTCATCATATGCAACACCAGCCCTAAGCGTCCATTGACTGTCTAGGTAATGTGTCGCACCAACAGCGTAGCGCCAGCTATCTTCCCACTTTTCATCTTTTTGCAGACAGACACCATCGAAATTGCCCGCTGAGCTGCCACAGTTTGTATTAGTACTTGTTGCCTTTAATTCTTGGAATGAGCTCCAACCTGTCATCATCGCACTGTAATGAATTGCCCATTTTGGTACTACTTCATGATAGCCAGATAACTCCAACACATCGGGTAAATTTAGTTCAAGCTCACCAGGCACTGATGCCCCAGTTTTTCCAACATAAGCAGTGTTAACGCCACGGTAATCCCCTTCTAAGGTGGCGTCGACTTTAGAACGGTACGCTACCCCTAAGCGGTTTTTTTCGTTAATTTGCCATAGCGCTCCAATGTTCCAGCCGAACCCCCAGCCATCTCCTGCAAGATGACTTACTTCATCGGTAGGTTGTGTTACCCCAATTGCAGCCAATGTAGGCGCTGATGCGCCATATACTGCAGCACCAGCATTTCTTGTTAGCGATGCATCCGCATAAATAGCATTCAGGCCAGCACCTAAACTTAGTTGTTCTGAAACCTTGTGCGCGAAATTGAGATTGAAATCAATGGTAAGCAATTCGGTTTGGCCTGCAATAGGACCAGCGGAGGAGTTAGATGGATAGTCTGTTGCGAGGCCAAAGTTAGAGAAGGTAGAAAATCCAATCGCAGATTTATCATTGATGGGCCTGACATAGTGGAAATAAGGGACGATCGCGTCAGGAGCAACATCACTGTGATCTGATGAAACTGTAGATGGCAATGCACTCGCTGGCGTAGTTCCGACAGTTTTAACAGTCGCATCTACATCCGGCTGAATAAATGACAAACCACCAGAAACCTGTGCGGAGTCAAACATGGTCATAGCGGCTGGGTTTCGAACTGCGACGGCGGCGTTATCTGCAATTGCGGCTTCGCCGGCAAATGCTCTGCCTAGCCCACTTGCTGAATGTTCGCTAATTTGGAAGCCTGCACCGTGTGCTTGAAATGCTGCTAAAGCAACGGCGGTAGCTAGTAGGGTACGTTTTGCTATTGGTTTCATCTAATTTTGCCTCTTTGTCACTGCCTTGTATGGTTCTCGCTTCTTTTTTGCGTTATTTCTCAAAAATGGTAGAGCGAGTTAGTCAAAAAAAGTATAGGCACAAGATTAAAAATGTAGATGTTTTGTTATCAATAGTTTGCGCGAGATCTGATTGCTATTTGGGGTGGATTTTTGAGGAATTCAAACTTTTGTTTGAATTTGGTGTTTGATATTTTGGTAAGGAAGGCGGACTGTCTTATATTTCAATCAGTTCCGCCATTTATTTAGATGTGTCTAATCTGTTTGTTCATCAGCGGCTTGTTCGGAATCGCTCTCGACTTCAAGAACAGGCCAACCGCCTAATGTCTTCCATCTGTTAACAATCTCACAAAACAGCTCTGCGGTACGCTCTGTATCATAAAGTGCTGAGTGCGCTTCGCGGTTGTCAAAGGCGATGCCTGCGGTTTTACAGGCTTTTGCGAGCACTGTTTGTCCTAGTGCCAGTCCACTTAATGCCGCCGTGTCAAACGTCGCAAACGGGTGGAATGGATTGCGCTTGAGGAGAGAGCGTCGAGTGGCTTCCATCACGAAGCTGTGATCGA
This sequence comes from Enterovibrio norvegicus FF-33, assembly GCF_000286835.2. GTDB lineage: Bacteria > Pseudomonadota > Gammaproteobacteria > Enterobacterales > Vibrionaceae > Enterovibrio > Enterovibrio norvegicus_A. Next base: position 582,661 of record NZ_AJYD02000013.1, read on the forward strand.
AGTTCGCGTTGTGCGCGACAATGATTGAACGCTGACACCCTGATGCTTTTTGTTCTTTACGGACAAGCTTAAAGATTTCCTTTAGCGCGTGTTCTTCGCTAACCGCGCCGCGAAGCGGGCTGAAGGGGTCGCGAATGCCATTGAACTCAAGCGCTTCTTTGACAAGGTTTGCACCTTCGAATGGAGCAACATGAAAATGAATTGTTTTATCAGGAGACAACCAACCATCGTCGTCCATTTTTAAGGTTACGGCACATATTTCCAGCAAAGCGTCTGTATTTGAGTTAAACCCTGCGGTTTCGACGTCGATAACAACAGGAAAGTATCCGCGGAATCGTGCTCTTAGCGTGTTAAGGTTGGTTTCTTGAGTCATGTCTCTTGCAACTAATAAAAATCAGGCGAGTATTATGGCAGAAGCGCGGGGTATTTTCATTTCTACTTTAGGCTCTACGGATTAAAATAAACCCTAAAGATATGGCGTCACTTACCGATATGGTAAACAGCACCATTCCACTTCGAGCCACCACGAGAAACAGGAAACTGCCCTGCCATGAAGAGATCAAACACCTCTCCACTGCTGACATTTCTCATCGCTGCAAGCATGTTGCCGCTGTCGGCTAATGCGAGCAAATTCTATGGTGCGAAGCCGCTGGAATCTCAATGGCAAGTCACGGTTGATACGCCGATTGAGTGCCGTGTAGAGCACATGATCCCAAACTACGGCATGGCGACATTTACTTCACGTGCAAGCAAGAAAATCAATTTGGATTTTGAGCTGGAAATGCGCCGTCCGATGGGACAGACAGAAAATGTGGCTTTGGTCTCTATGCCTGCAGTTTGGCGGCCGGGCGACGCTGCAGAATACATTGACCGACTGCGATTTTTTAAGCAGTTTGACGGCTATGTTGATGGTCAAACGGCATGGAGTATGTTGGCCGAACTAGAAGATGGGCGTTTTCCTACTTTTAGTTTTCAAGAGTGGCAGAGCCGTGGGAAGCGAGTAGAGGTCGCGCTTTCAGCCGTGTCTTTCCAGCAACCTTATAATGAATTCAGTAACTGTATCTCTGGTTTATTGCCCTATTCGTTTGAAGATATCGCATTTACGGTGCTTCATTACAATGATAATGGTGATGAACTGAATAAGCCGTCTATGGCGAAATTAGCACAAATTGCTGAATTCGTTCGATACAGCCCAGATATCGACTTGGTGTTGATGGCGACATATACCGATGGTCGAGGCGCAAAGGCGGCGAATCAGCGTATGTCTGAAGTAAGAGCCAAGAATCTGGAAGAATATTTCATGTCGCTGGGCTTACCAAAAGATCGCATTCAAGTCGAGGCATTTGGTGAGCGCAGGCCGATTGCGGATAATGATAGTCCGATCGGGCGAAACAAGAACCGACGTGTTGTTATCTCGCTGGGGCGTTCCATTATCTAACTTGTGACAATGTTAAATTCATACTGAAAGCCCCGCGTGAAAACGTCGGGGCTTTTTGTATATTGAGTGCGACTATGTCGAGTGCTCATTTACGTTACGGCGGCGGGTTCAGCCTTTTCTTTAGGGGTAATCATCGCAAGTAATGCTTGTTCGTCAACGGTATCTTGTTGTGATTGTGGTAAGAAAGATTCTGCATAACGTAAATAGACTTTCTGCTCGATAAATAGACGGAATAACTTCGGGTCTATATGCTTGTCTTTCGCCATGAAAGCTAAGATCTTCATCGCTTCACTGAGTGTTTTGGCTTTCTTGTAGGGTCTGTCACTGGCGGTCAGTGCTTCAAAAATATCTGCAATGGCCATGATACGAGCATCGACAGACAGGTTGGTTTCATCTAAGCCGTAGGGGTAACCTTTGCCATCGAGTTTCTCGTGGTGACCACCGGCTATCTCAGGTACGCGTTGAAGGTGTGAAGGATAGGGGAGCTTCCTAAGCATTTTAATGGTCTGAATAATATGGTCGTTAATAATGAAGCGTTCTTCATTAGTCAACGTTCCACGTTGAATAGACAGGTTATGTAACTCGCCGCGGTTGTATTGAAGCTCAGGAATGGGCAGCTTGAACTCCCAGTTTTTAAAAGTCTCAAGCTGCTGGGATAGCCATGGAATTTGATGGTCCAGCTTATTGGTGATGACATGTTCTTTGCAGGGTAATGTCTGCTCTTGTCTGAGCTGACGGCGATCTTCTTCTTCCCACGACAGACCCTGCATGTCATCAATGGTGCGATACCAAGTTCTTGATGCAATCTCTTCTAAACGTGTGATGTTTTGATTGTCCATAAACTCGCTGCCGAGGTTATGTTTAGCAATAAATGCAAAATCTGCATCCAGTGCTTTGTGCTCTTCACTGAGCCAGCGATCGAGGTCAGCAACATTCTCGCCCTCAATCCGTTTTTTCCAGTAGCGAATTTCAGCATCGCGTTTTAAGACTTCAAAGCGTGTTCGAATTTCATGGATGCGGTTGTAAATAGTTTCTAGTTTGGTGGCTTTATCGACGACATACTCTGGTGTTGTCACTTTACCGCAGTCGTGCAGCCAAGCTGCAAAATACAAGGCTTCTTGGCTTTGTTCATCCAGCGTAAAATCGGGAAAATCCTTGGTGTCATTACTCGCCGCATTGGCAAGCATGAATGTGAGTTCTGGTACGCGTTGGCAATGCCCACCTGTGTATGGCGATTTGGTATCGATAGCAGATGCCATCAGTTCGACAAAAGACTTAAACAGTAGCTTTTGAGCCGCAACACGATCCCAGTTTTCTTTGATTAGGGAGGCAAAGCCTAAAAATTGCGTAATGAAATGAATTTTTTCTTCTTGGTGATCGGGGACGTTTCGATTGAAACCGACTAACACGTATCCCACGCTTTCATTTTCACGGTTGTTAAGCGGCAAAATCCAAGCACGTTTGAGATCCGCGGGAAAAAAGCATCGCTGAATATCTGTTGATGAAGGGGTAAAGCTGAAGAACTGCTGGCATTCAAGTGCATTGGAAATCTCGGGCGACTCCGCGATGAGCATGCCGATATCAATTGTATTGTCATCGGCATTTTGAGGATAACAAGCAGTCAAAGATAAAGCGTTGCTATCTTCAGATGATGTCGTCCACATCAGCACATAATCGGCCCCTGATGCGTGGTGGCAATGAGAGACTATATCGTTGAGCAATGAATCGAAATTAGAGCTGTTTGACACACGATGTAACGTGTCTAAAAAGCCACTGATGGTATCGGCCATGACGCCAATGGACTCGGATAAGGTTTTGACCTCTGCAATGGAGGATGTTGGAAGAGAGATGTTTGAAAAATCCAGATTGCGAATTTTCTGGGTTTCTTTTCCGAGTAATTGTAGAGGCTTAGCGATCTGGGCTGATGCCCAAAGCACCATAAGAGTCCCTAAGAGGAGTACCAAGGCGCTGATGGCAACTTGATTATTCCTCGCATTCAGTGCGCTACCGATCAGTTGCTGTTCAGGAATGGCTTTTGCGAGCCACAATCCTTTGCCACCCGCAAACTTGATGTGGACGAGGCTGAGCATCCACGTTTGATCAATATGCTCGACATTGCGGGTTAACTCCGTCAGTTCAGAAGCAGCATAGAGTTGGTTCAGTGGTGAGCGAGCCATCGATGACAGTCGTTCATTTGGTGATGCGGCATCACCATGGGACAGAAAGCCATTGTGAGCAATAATATTTTTGTTTTCATCAAGTAGCAGCAATTGCGTGTCTGGTGAGTCAGTGAGTGTGGCGAGGAAATTTGATAGCGAAGCCAACGTAATGTCTGCCGCTATAACGCCTAAGTTGTCTGGAAGTTGACGTGAGAGCGTAATCCCCATGCGTTGTATGAAAAAATAAAAATAGGGGTCGGTAATGTGAATGCCACCGTCACTGGGTGCGACTTGGTACCAAGGCCTTGTTGTTGGCAGATAATCAATCTTATTCACATCGCTGCCAATGTAGCTTAGGTTTGAATCGTAATAGGTACGTTCTTGGTGACCGTTGGCTGTATTGATATCGACCATAATATGGCTATTAACGGGCGTCGAAAATTGCTGGCGCATAAACGCGGCACTGGTCGAACGTACAAAAGCAGATTGCTCGTCGGGGTAGCCAAGATAAATTGATAAAACATCAGGGTTCTTTGCCATGATGGCATTGATGGTTGCTAGCCATGTTGTGTTGGTTGAACTGCTAGGGTCTTGACCATAACCCGATACGGCTAACGCATCTAAAGAGGTGGTAACTGGCGCTATAAGCCTTTGAAATGATAGTTTTACCTGCTCGACATTCTGCTCTGTTCGCTCGGTCGCCAGTTGATGATTGAGCGCTTTTGAGTTTTGGTAACTCAATACGATGAGAAGAATGGAAAGTATAGAAACAACGACAAAGAAAATGCCGGCAATATGTATCTGAAGCGTATAGCGGCGCTCAATCATAGGGTGGTGTCTTGAAAGTGAGATATAGACAAAGCGTATCAGAACATTTTTCGCTTAGAGTAATTTCATTTAATCGTTTGAATTGCATCACGTAATGATGAAATTGAAATGATGCTTTGTCGTGATGGTGAAGATGCCTTCTATGCACTGAAAAGGAGACAGGAGGAATAGCGGAGAGCGGGGAAGCTGGGAGGAGAGAAGCAGGGCCACATCCACAAGATGCTTGAGGCATGGCCCATTACAAAAGAACGAGGCTAGTCGCCTAAACCCGCTGATGCACTTTTGTTTTGGATTAATTCAATTTTGTAGCCATCTGGGTCTTCAACAAACGCGATTTCTGTTGAACCGCCTTTTACAGGGCCAGGCTCGCGCGTGATGTTTGCGCCTGCTGCACGCAGTGCATCACAGGTCGCGTAGATATCATCGACGCCAATCGCGATATGACCAAATGCCGAACCATGTTCGTACTGGGTAGTTCCCCAGTTGTAGGTCAGTTCAATCACTGCGCCTGTTGACTCATCGCCATATCCAACGAAAGCCAATGTGTATTCGTACTGCTCATTTTCATTTTTACGCAGTAGTTGCATGCCCATGACGTCGGTGTAGAAAGCGATCGAACGATCCAAGTCGCCAACGCGGATCATGGTATGAAGAATACGACCGTTGCTCATGTTGCTCTCCTTAAATTTAAATGCACGATAGTGTATCAGCTTGATTTGCCTGAAACAGTATATTGATGTGTCTTATGCGGCGTAAATTCTAGCGTATACATTGGTTTTCTAACGACGTTATTCGTCGGGATAAACCTTGTCTTTGAACTCGCATAAGTCTTCAATAATGCAGCTGCCACAGCGGGGTTTTCTGGCTACGCAGGTATAGCGACCATGCAGAATAAGCCAATGATGCACATCGACTTTGAACTCTTTTGGGACAACCTTGAGTAGTTTTTCTTCTACTTGGTCGACATTCTTACCCACGGCGAATTTGGTGCGGTTGGACACTCGGAAAATATGGGTATCTACTGCAATGGTCGGCCAGCCAAAAGCGGTGTTAAGCACAACATTTGCAGTTTTTCGACCAACCCCGGGCAGGGCTTCAAGCGCTTCACGATCTTCTGGTATTTCACCGCCGTGTTGCTCTAACAAAATCTTGCAGGTTTTGATGACGTTTTCTGCTTTGGAATTGAATAACCCAATCGTTTTGATGTACTCCTTCACGCCATCGACGCCCAGATCCAATATCGTCTGGGGGGTGTTAGCGACCGGATAAAGTTTATCCGTGGCCTTATTTACACTCACATCCGTCGCTTGCGCCGAGAGTAAGACTGCAATCAAAAGTTCAAACGGCGAACGCCATTTTAATTCTGTCTCTGGATGCGGGTTTTCTGCGCGAAGGCGTTCTAGTATCTCAACACGTTTTTGGTTATTCATGCTTCATCCGTTGAAATCGGGTTGTTAGTCGGCAGACGTAATGCGTACACGTTCGATAACTGCTTTTTCTTTCGGTTGTTTTTTTGCTTGGCGAGCATCTATTACATTCTTAGCAGCGATCAGGAAGCCAACAGTTAAGAACGCACCCGGTGGCAGCATGGCAAGCAAGAAAGGGCTATCAAAGTGGAACACTTCAATACGAAGCCCTGCGGCCCAATCGCCAAGTAGGCGGTCTGCACCGTCAAACAAGGTGCCATTGCCCATTAGCTCACGGATTGCACCCAGAACGACGAGCGCAGCGGTCATGCCCATGCCCATCCAGAAACCATCTAGCACCGAAGGGAGAGGCGCATTTTTTGATGCAAAAGCTTCCGCTCGTCCAATGATGATGCAGTTGGTGACGATGAGGGGAATAAAGATACCCAGCGACTGATACAGGCCGAAAGCGTAGGCGTTCATGAGTAGTTGAACGCAAGTTACCAAGGAGGCAATAATCATCACGAAGATAGGAATACGGACTTCTTTGGGCACCCACTCGCGCACTAAGGAGACGATAAGATTCGAGCCGACCATGACCAACAATGTGGCAATCCCCAGCCCCAGTGCATTGGTGACTGTGGCAGAAACGGCCAGCAGCGGACAAAGCCCAAGCAGTTGAACGATAGCCGGGTTGTTTAGCCATAATCCATTTTTCATTAGTTCGCGATTTTGACTCATTTTGCATCTCCACAATCAAGCGGCTGACGAGCAATAGTGTCTATGTTTTGCATGGCATACCAGGCAGCCTTTCTCGCTGCGTTAACCACGGCGCGAGGAGTAATTGTCGCTCCAGTGAATTGATCAAACTGGCCGCCATCTTTGTAAACGGCCCAACGTTTGTCGTCTGCACCTTCAAGGGGTTTATCACTGAAAGACAGCACCCAATCAGACACGTTGAGATCAATCTTGTCGCCCAGCCCCGGTGTTTCTGCGTGCTTAAGTACACGAACGCCCAGCACCGTGTTGTTGGTATCAATACCCACCAACACCTTGATTGCGCCGTTATACCCATCGGGGGCAATGGCTTCGATGGCTAAAGCGGTTGGCTGACCATCTTTAGTAGCAACGTACACTGGCATCGGCGCATCCGTTCCTAGAACGGGACTCGTCACGAGAGTACATTGTCGTGCCAAGGCGTTGTCATGCAGATCTTTAGGGATCACTTGATTCAGCACTTGTAACAGTTGTAGACGTTCTTGTTCCGCAATGGTGTCTTTCGTCAGTGTGTTTGTTATGGCGACCAAGCCCGTTGAAAGCAAAGCCGCTAGAGCGAGAATCGCTCCGTTGTTTCGCATTGCGCGGATCATTTGCTTTCCTTCTTATAGCCATAAGCAGTTGGCTTGGTGTAATAGTCAATCAAAGGCACACACATGTTTGCGATCAAAACGGCGAATGCGACACCATCAGGAAAGCCACCGAAGGTGCGAATCAAATACACCAGTGCGCCAATCATTGCGCCAAATACCAAGCGACCTTTTGGGGTGGTGGACGCGGAAACAGGATCGGTGGCGATGAAAAACGCCCCTAACATGGTTGCGCCGGAAAACAGATGTAATAGCGGTGATACGACAGCGTCGGGACTGATGGCGTAACCAATAACACTGAAAACCAACAAGGTGGTTAGCATTGCCGTTGGGATTTGCCATTGAATCACTTTCAGCTTTAGCAGCGCTAATCCACCGAGGAGGAATGCTACATTCACCCAACCCCAACCAAGTCCTGCAAAGGTACCAAAAACAGGATCTAACACCGCTTCTGATACGGTTTTTCCTGCGAGTAACGCCGTTTTAATCGTATCTAGTGGCGTTGCCATGGTCATACCATCTACGGCGACACGCAGTTGGTTGACGCTGAAACCATCGGTGCTTAAGCCCGTGAAAATGCTTGATGCACTGTCCACGAAGCCAAGAGGCTGTGCTAAAAGCGAAGAGGGTGGCAGCCAAGTTGTCATTTGAACCGGGAAAGAGATCAGTAGGACGACATATGCAACCATTGCTGGGTTGAAAAGGTTTTGTCCCAACCCGCCGTAGAGATGTTTTGCAATAACAATGGCAAACAGACTGCCAATAACCGCAATCCACCATGGAGCAAAAGGCGGGATGGAAACGCCGATTAACATACCAGTGAGTAACGCGGAGTTATCCTGTAAATAGCGTTTAACGGGGCGTTGTCGAAGCGCGACAATGGCGGCTTCTGCAAGGATGGCGGTAACAGACGCAATAGCAACCTGAAACAGAACACCCCAACCAAAGAAATAACAAAGCGCAGCAATGCCGGGAACGGCACACAAAAACACCATCATCATAATATCGCTGGTGCTTTTGCGGTTGTGGTTATGTGGACTACTGGCAATAAAAAAGGCCACTGTTACTTATCCTCGTCATTAGTTTTTTTCTGCGCTGCTTTGCGCGCTTTGGCGCGAGCAATAGCAGCAGCAACGGCAGCTTTCTTCGGATCGACGTCAGCGGCTGGTGTTGGTGAAGGAGCTTCAGCGTCCACGTTTTCTTGTGAATGGCTTTCTGTTGAACTTTGCGTTTGCTGTTTAGCTTTCCTCGCTTTGGCGCGAGCAATAGCAGCGGCAACAGCGGCTTTCTTCGAGTCCGCTTCAGCAACGATTTCGTTATCCACTGCGGTGTCTTGAGCCCGCGCATCAGAGTCAGTTTGTTGTGCGGCCTTGCGCGCTTTTGCACGAGCGATGGCTGCTGCAACCGCAGCTTTCTTTGGATCGACGTCAGCAGCCGTTTCGTTTTCTACAGCTGCGTCTTGAGCAGGTGCTTCAACGTCAGCGTGTTGTCCGGCCTTGCGCGCTTTTGCGCGAGCGATGGCAGCGGCAACCGCGGTTTTCTTTGGATCGACGTCAGCAGCCGTTTCGTTTTCTACAGCTGCGTCTTGAGCAGGTGCTTCAACGTCAGCGTGTTGTGCGGTCTTGCGTGCTTTTGCACGAGCGATGGCTGCTGCAACCGCAGCTTTCTTTGGATCAACATCAGCAGCCGTTTCGCTTTCTACAGCGGCGTTTTGAGCCGGCGTTTCAGAGTCGGTTTGTTGTGCGGCCTTGCGCGCTTTAGCGCGAGCAATAGCAGCGGCAACAGCATCTTTCTTTTCAGAACCCGCAGAGGAGTCGTCAGCGCCTTTTTCTGGGCCAATATTCTCCATTTGCGCTTTGCGTTCACGCGCCTGACGTTTACGCTCTTCACGCAATAGCTTCATTTCGCTGTTGTCAGGTTCACTTTGACCTTGCGACGCAGCTTCCGCTTGTTTGGCTTTTGCTCTTGCAATTGCTGCGGCCACAGCAGGTTTAACGGCGGTTGCTGCGCTGTCTGCCTCAGACTTGGCTTTCACACGTGCAATGGCAGCAGCAATGGCATCGCCGTCACCGGATTTCTCCATCGCTTTTCGGCGATTATCTGCTGCGAGTTTATGGCGAGCTTCGCGTTGTTGTTTTTCTCGCTCCATGCGTACTTTTTTGGCTTCGAAGCGCTCTCGAGCGCGTTCGGCAGCCACTTTTTCTGCATCACGGGTACGAATTTCAGCTTTGGCCTGTCGGTAATATTGAACTAAGGGTATTTCGCTTGGGCAAACATAGGCACAGGCGCCACATTCAATACAATCAAACAGATCGTACTCCTGACACTTGTCGAAATCTTGGTCTTTGGCGTACCACTGCAATTGCTGTGGCAGCAAAGATGCTGGGCAAACCTCGGCACAAGCACTGCAACGAATACAAGCCATTTCACCCTGTGAGGGAGCTATTTCACGTCGGCTTGGCACCAGAACACAGTTAGTGACTTTGGTAACGGGAATATCTGCATGCGGTACGGTATATCCCATCATCGGGCCGCCGATGATCAGACGTTCCAATTTTTTCTCTGGTTCGTAACCGTGTTTATCCAGCAAGAAGCGGACGGGTGTACCAAGCAGCGCCCATCGGTTTCGCTGTTCACGCAACGTATTGCCTGTCAGTGTTACGACACGCTCGATCAGTGGCTCACCGTCTATCACTGCGCGTTTAATCGCGAAGACAGTTCCTACGTTTTGCATCATCACGCCAATAGCCGCGGGAATTGACTTGGCTGGCACTTCTTTTCCGGTGATCAGTTTGATTAATTGCTTTTCACCGCCTGACGGATATTTGGTCGGTACGACCTGCACAAGGATATCCGGCTTACCCGCGACAGCAGCCTTCAGCGCAGTAATGGCTTCTGGTTTATTATCTTCCAGCGCAAGCACCGTCAATTTCGGGCTGACGATACGTTGAAGTACTTCAACGCCTTGGATTATTTCTTTTGCATATTCTTGCATCAGACGGTCATCTGCCGTGATGTAAGGTTCGCACTCTGCACCGTTGATGATCAGCACTTTTGTGCGTGCGAGCGCGGTTTGCAGTTTTCTGGCGGATGGGAAACCCGCGCCACCCATGCCGGCAATGCCCATCATGCGAATATGGTCGATCAATATTTCTGGCAAGGCTGTGTGGAAGTCAGACATGCTGACTTTGTCGCACCACTTATCATCAAAATCTGGGCGAATCACGATACAGGTTTCTGACAAACCTGAGGCATGCGCGATAGTGCGAGGTTCAATCGCAATAACGTCTCCTGACGTAGGCGCGTGAACGGGGCAGCATTGCAGTATGTCAGATTTGGTCAGTGGCTGACCTTTTAGCACCTTTTCGCCAACAGCCACCAATAGTTGACCTGTTGTGCCGATGTGTTGTTTCAGCGGCAAAACGATCTCGTTTGGAATCTCTGCGGGCAGGATGCTGAACTCACTCGACTGGCGTTTGTTTTCTGGTGGATGAATGCCTCCATGGAAATCCCAGATTTGACCTTGTTTTATTTCTTCGATAAGGGCGATCATGCTTGCTTAACCCCCTTGTCGTTTTTGTTAGTCTCGCTCGGGAGCTGAACAACTGGGATTTGTTCTAACTGCCATTTCCATGTTTCAGGCGTTGTTTTTAAAGGGATCATTACAATACAGTCAGTCGGGCAGGGGGCAACACATAAGTCACAGCCAGTGCACTCATCTTTAATTACAGTATGCATGGCTTTTGTGCTGCCAATAATGGCATCAACAGGGCAGGCTTGAATGCATTTGGTACAGCCTATGCAGTCGTCTTCGATAATGAAAGCGACGGTTTTGACATTCTCTTCTTCGTGGGCGGATTCTGTTACTTCCACGCCCATCAAATCGGCGAGCTTTTCGATGGTTGCCTGACCACCAGGAGGACATTTGTTGATGGTGTCGCCGTTAGCAATCGCCTCTGCATAAGGGCGACAACCTGGATAGCCACATTGACCACACTGTGTTTGGGGCAAGATGGCATCGATCTGTTCAACGATAGGGTCGGACTCCACTTTAAAGCGAATGGATGCGAACCCGAGTAAAATACCAAATATAGCGGCGAGAACGGCGATAGCCAGTACCGCAATAAAAATTCCGGTCATTACAGTTTCACCAACCCAGTAAAGCCCATAAACGCTAGCGACATCAGACCAGCGGTGATCATTGCAATGGAAGCACCACGAAATGGGCTTGGCACATCGGCAGCAGCAATGCGTTCACGCATGGCAGCGAACAAAATCAACACTAATGAGAACCCTGCGGCAGCACCAAAGCCATAAATGATCGACTCAATAAAGTTATGTCTTTCATTAATGTTTAGCAGAGCAACACCCAGAACGGCACAGTTGGTTGTGATCAGAGGCAGGAAAATGCCCAGCAAACGATAGAGCGTTGGGCTGGTTTTATGTACGACCATTTCTGTGAATTGTACAACAACGGCGATAACAAGAATAAAGCTAAGGGTACGCAGGTACTCTAAGCCTAACGGCGCCAATATATAGGTCTCGACCAAATAGGCGCTTACTGACGCGAGAGTCAGTACAAAGGTGGTCGCAAGCCCCATCCCAATTGCGGTTTCAAGTTTCTTTGACACACCCATAAAAGGGCACAAGCCAAGAAACTTAACCAACACAAAGTTGTTCACAAGGACAGTGCCGACAAGAAGCAACAAATACTCAGTCATGCCATTCTTCGAAAATTTATAAAGATCTTTGTATTATCGGCGTTTGACGCCGCTATAACAACAGATAGGCAGAAGGGTTTTTCATCAAAAGGGGAGTAATGAACGATCTTTGTGCGAAATGCCCCTTTGTTTTACATGCAAGTAAACGATTAATAACAGTTAGGTAGGGGATTTTTAAAACCCAAACGAAAAAGGCCTCGTCTTTCGTCGGGGACGCCTAGTTAAGGCCTTTGTAATGTGGCACCCCCTGCAAGACTTATTGGGGACGCCTAGGCTTGCAACAAATCACGCAGTGAAAATCCCAAACGAAAAAGGCCTCGTCTTTCGACAAGGCCTTCGTAATGTGGCTCCCCCTGCAAGACTTGAACTTGCGACATACGGATTA
>NZ_AJYD02000013.1:595266-595681 GCF_000286835.2 Enterovibrio norvegicus FF-33
ACAATAAATCCAACATGGCTTGCGACAAATCGCGTAGCGATTATCCCAGCCTAATAACATCTCATCTTTCGATAAGACATTAGAAAGTGGCTCCCCCTGCAAGACTTGAACTTGCGACATACGGATTAACAGTCCGCCGTTCTACCAACTGAACTAAGGGGGAACAGATTTTGTGGTTCACTGCCTAAACAATAAATCCAACATGGCTTGTGACAAATCGCATAGCAATTATCTCAACCCATTAATATCTCATCTTTCGACAAGACATTAGAAAGTGGCTACCCCTGCAAGACTTAACGGGGCCGCCTAGGCTTGCGACAAATCGCGAAGCGATTATCCCAGCCTATAACATCTCATCATTCGACAAGACATTTAAAAGTGGCTCCCCCTGCAAGACTTAACGGGGCCGCCTAGG
>NZ_AJYD02000013.1:595691-728860 GCF_000286835.2 Enterovibrio norvegicus FF-33
GCAATAAATCCAACATGGTTTGCGACATATCGCGAAGCGATATTCTCAAACCAATGATTCGTTCTACGAACCAATCATTTAAAAGTGGCTCCCCCTGCAAGACTTAACGGGGCCGCCTAGGCTTGCGACAAATCGCGAAGCGATTATCCCAACCTAATAACATCTCATCTTTCGACAAGACATTAGAAATTTGGCTCCCCCTGCAAGACTTGAACTTGCGACATACGGATTAACAGTCCGCCGTTCTACCAACTGAACTAAGGGGGAATCTCTCAAAGCGGGGCGAATCTTAGCTATCGTCTCGTAGGCTGTCAACCTCTCAAACACTACAAAATGACGATTTTAAATCATCTGTTTAATGTGCGATCAAAGTTGGCTGCTTTTTTGTTCTGTTGGATGAATATGCGTCAGATTTAAGCTTGGATCAGTGTTGGCTTAAGAAATTCTCTGATTGTATTAGCGAACATCACTTTCGATTGAAGAATGCTGTTTCCAGCGGTGCAGAAAATCGCCGTGACTTAGATTGGTTAAAAAGTAACCGCAGCAATGTCAGTTGAGCGTTTAAGGGTATCTATATTGAGCCAACTATCGCTTTCGGCTGGTTCAAAAACTTTGTGATGTAGCTCTCATTGGCGCTTTTGATGTGGGATCGGTCTATTAAGGGAGTATTTAATGAAAAATACATTGACATTACTAAGTGCTTTTAGTGATTGGTTCGACAAAGGTTACCCACAAAATCTGTGGATAAGTGTGTTAATCAAGACTTTTATCCCCATTTAAAGATCCTCTTTGGGATGGAAATGTGGAGTAATATGAATATTGTTGGCGAAAATCAAGTAAACAACAGTGTGTTGAGGTGTTTTTTGATGATATTTTCAATTGCCAGCGATAAATTGAGTTGTACACACTTTTACGTTTTAAAAACGTGCGCAGTTTTCAGTGTCTTGTTTGCGATGACCCAGTAAATAAGACAAGCTGAGAAGAGCAAGAACTATCAAAAGGAAGAGATTGTGGATGCTTTACCCAAATTGGACTTAAAAGGGAAAGTTAGCGACATCGAGTGGCAGCGCCGTGTCGATCTGGCTGCTTGTTATCGTTTGGTTGCTCATATGGGATGGGATGACCTCATTTATACCCACCTCTCTCTTCGTATCCCAGAGACTGATAACTACTTAGTCAATGCTTTCGGCGTCGCTTTTGATGAAGTGACTGCATCGAACCTCGTTAAGGTCGATTTAGACGGCAACATTCTCGATGACTCGCCATTTACTATTAACCCTGCGGGGTTCACGATTCACAGCGCGATTCACGAAGTGCGTCACGATGCCCATTGCGTTATTCACCTGCACACTAACGAAACCATCGCGGTGGCGACGCAAAAGGAAGGCTTGCAGTCACTGAGCCAGTATTCGATGTTTTCACTTCCTTCATTGTCCTATCACGGCTATGAAGGGCTTGCGGTCAATGATGCAGAACGTAAACGCCTTCAAAGTGACCTTGGAAATACCAATCACATGCTGCTGGTTAATCACGGTGGTTTAACGCTTGGGCCGACGGTGGGTGATGCCTTCATGCGTTTTTATGATATGCAACGTGCTTGTGAAGTACAGCTAATGTTGCAGGCGGCAGGTAAAGACACCATCGCGGTGCCTAAATCAATTCAAGACAATATCGTCGCTCAAGCGAACGTGGTGCATTCCGGCGCGACGGGTGGCCAAAAGGCTTGGCCTTCATTATTGCGTAAAGCATGGCGACTCGACCCGAGTTTTATGGATTAAACGCCTCTCCCCGAGTGGAAGGTAGAAAGCGATAACCCTATTGGAGTACAAGGATGAAAGTAACATCAGTTGAAGTGTTTGATATTCATTGCCCGGATCGTGCAACGTGGAATCCGGTGTTTGTGCGAATTCACACGGATGAAGGGATCAGCGGTGTCGGTGAAGCGGGTCTTGCTTACGACTTAGGCCATAGCGCTGCCGCGCACATGGTGAAAGAAATGGCAGAAGCCTTTCTGATTGGCCATGATCCTTTCCAAACTGAAAAGCTATGGTCGCGTATGCTGCGTGAAAGCTTTTGGGGTTTAGGTGGCGGCCCTGTGGTGTATGCCGCGATGAGTGCGATTGATACGGCGCTTTGGGACATTAAAGGCAAGGCGCTTAATGTGCCTGTTTACCAATTGCTGGGTGGCAAGGTCAACGACACGTTGCGTACTTACGCTTCTCAGTTACAGTTTGACTGGGACAAAGATTTCAAGGCACTTTCTCAGCCTGAGGAATATGCGGAAGCGGCGTTAAAAGCCATCGCGGAAGGATATGATGCCGTGAAGGTTGATCCCATCATGTATGACAAAGATGGCAACACCTATTACGAGCGAACCAAAATTATCTCCCGCGGTGAAATGAAGTTGTATCGCGCGCGTATGAAAGCGATTCGTGAAGCGGTTGGTGATGAAGTTGATATCATTTTTGAATGCCATAGCCTACCGGGTGCGACAACGGCTATTCAACTTGGCGAGATTGCCGAAGAATTTGACTGCATGTATTACGAAGAGCCCGTCAACTATCTCAATCATTCTTTGCACGCTAAAGTGGCGGACAAAGTGAAGGTGCCCATTGCTGGTGGTGAGCGTTTGTATAACCGCTGGGGTGTGAGACCGTATCTGGAAGACCAAAGTATTGATGTTTTGCAGCCGGATATTGGCTTATGCGGCGGTTTTACTGAAACCAAAAAGGTGTGTGATTATGCGGATATCTTTGATGTGCGTATTCAAGCGCATGTTTGCGGTGGTCCTGTTGCGACTGCTGCCTCATTGCATTTAGAAACGGCGATTCCTAATTTCTTGATCCACGAGCATCATACTTACGCGATCAAAGCGTGGAACCGTGAATTGTGTCTTCAAGATCCACAGCCTGTTAATGGCTTCTTCCAAGTGTCAGAAGAGCCTGGTCTCGGCATTGAACTGAATGATGAAGTGGTGAAGCGTTCACCGCATATGATCATCAAGTAAAATTTGCTTCGCATGATAAAAGTAAAACAACCCGCTTAAATGCGGGTTGTTTGTTTTTGCACGAAAATCGCTGAAAGTAATTTGCCGGGGGATATCAAAAGCCATAGAAGCGACGAGCATTCTCATTGCAGAGCTTTGTTAGCAAGGCCTCCGAGTAAGGAAGCGATAGGTAATCGTGCCATAGCTCGTCATAACGTGCTCTAAACAGCGTCAGTGGAAAATTGCTCGCCAGCATGATTCTGTCTTCGCCAAATAGCGTGACTAACGAAGTTAGCCGATCTTGTATCGTGGAGAGGGGATAGTGTCGATCTGACATTTCCCAACCAGACGCCTTGACCGACAGTGAAGGCAATACGGCTAAGGCCTTCATGTTTTTGTCCCACTCCAAATGTTTTTCCGGTGGTGGAAAACCAGCATGGTTTAACGCCAAGCGCAGGGTAGGTAAGGCATTGGACATTCGAATGAATGCGTTAACGGCTCCTGTATCTTGCGCGTCGAATTGCGCCTCGAAAATCAGCTTCGCGTCAGCAATCTGCATCAAGTTAGTATGTACTGTGTTCATGGCGAGCAAAGTGACAGCATCGCTGTCCAAAATATGCCGAACACCGACCAAGCTTTGGTATTGCCCCAGTTTAGCTAACTGCTTTGCAAAGGCGCTTGGTGGCAAGGTTATATCGACACATCCAATGCTCTTAAATGGCAACGCGCAGGTGCTTTCTAACCATGCAATTTCTCTCCACGGCGCGTCATTATCAAACCCGGCTTCAACATGAACGAATCCGCAGAGTTGATGAGGCGCAGATAGCGTCAAATCAGCGTCAGAAAAATCACGCTGGATCGTCGCTTTATCACGCCAATGCGGAGCATTACCTGAACGAAGCCAATCATATTGTCCAAGTGAAAGATCGAACAGATGTAAGTGAGGATCAATAATCTGCATCGTTATTGCGCCGTGTAGCCGCCATCAACGGCATGTAAGCTGCCGGTAATGAAACTGGCTTTGTCGCTGGCTAAGAACACGACAAGGTTTGCGATTTCTTCAGGCTGAGCAATACGACCGAGTGGCTGGAGGTTTCCTTCTTCTTTATGTATTTCGTTTTTATCAGCGCCAGAGCGGGCACAATAGCTGTCGATGGCCTTGTGATAAAGCGGCGTTTCCGTTGTGCCTGCGCAGACAGCATTAGCACGAATGTTATATTTGGCGTAATCCAGCGCGGTGGTTTTTGCCATAGAAGCGATAGCGTGTTTGCTGAGGTTATAAGCAAAGGAATTTGTCTTTGCGATAGTGCACTGATCAGAGCCCAGTAACACAATGCTGCCTTTGTTGGTCGCTTTCATGATTGGCAAGCAGGCGCGAATGGCATGGTATGCGCCTTTTACATTGATAGAGAAGACGCGATCTAAGTCCGCTTCGCTGGTAGCTTCTATGTTTGAACTAAAATGAATGCCTGCATTGCATACCAGAGCATCGATGGTGGCTTCTTTTGCCAACACTGTCTCAACGGCTCGGTTCACGGCGTCAGGGTCGGTAACATCACATGCCACCCAGTTTCCTGATGCGCCTTGTTGAAGATCCAAGCTATAGGCGGTGTAACCTTCTTCGATGAATCCCTCAACCACGGCAAGACCAATACCGGCTGAACCCCCTGTCACTACTGCTACCTTATTCATTTTATTCCTCAATGCTTGAGTGGAAACCATTACGCATTGTTTCCATTGCTTATGACAGTGATGATCAGCGGCTTACTCAAGGATGTCAACTGACTCAATGTCTTGCTACGGGTAAAAGAAAATGAGGGATTTGGGTTTGTCAGCGCTTTGTCAGTTGACTTAGTTCAGCCAGAGCGGAAAATGAACGGTTCGAGTTATTAGCCACGGACGAATCATGGGTAAAGCCTTTAACTTACATTCGCCATTCAAACCTGCGGGCGATCAGCCTGCTGCCATCAGTCAGTTACTTGAAGGTTTGGACTCGGGGATTGCGCATCAAACTCTGCTTGGTGTGACGGGATCAGGAAAAACTTACACCATGGCCAATGTGATCGCCCAAACGGGGCGGCCTACCATGATATTGGCGCCCAACAAAACGCTGGCGGCTCAACTCTATGGGGAAATGAGAGAGTTCTTCCCTGAGAATGCCGTTGAGTATTTCGTTTCTTATTACGACTACTATCAGCCTGAGGCTTACGTTCCGTCGACGGATACTTTTATCGAAAAAGATGCGTCGATTAACGAACACGTTGAACAAATGCGCCTGTCTGCCACTAAAGCGTTGTTGGAAAGGCGAGATGTGGTGATCGTGGCATCGGTGTCAGCGATTTATGGTCTTGGTGACCCTAACTCTTACCTCAAAATGATGCTTCATCTACGTCGCGGCGACATGATTGATCAGCGCGCCATGCTGCGACGTCTTGCAGAAATCCAATATAGCCGAAACGACCAGGCGTTTACCCGCGGTACGTTCCGTGTTCGCGGAGAAGTGATTGATGTTTACCCTGCGGAATCTGATCGCGACGCAATTCGCGTTGAATTGTTTGATGGTGAAGTGGAATGCATCAGCGTGTTCGATCCATTGACAGGTGCAATTTCTGAACGCGATTTGCCGCGTTGTACGATTTATCCTAAGACGCATTACGTCACCCCTCGTGAGCGTATTATTGAAGCCATTGAACACATCAAAGTGGAATTGGTTGATCGCAAAAAAGTACTGCTTGAGAACAATAAGCTGATTGAAGAGCAGCGAATTTCGCAGCGCACTTTGTTTGATCTCGAAATGATGCAAGAACTCGGTTATTGCTCTGGCATCGAAAACTACTCGCGTTATCTCAGTGGTCGCAATGATGGCGAGCCGCCTCCGACTTTGTTTGATTACTTGCCGGCTGACGGCTTGCTAATTATCGATGAGTCTCACGTCACCGTGCCGCAGATCGGTGCTATGTATAAAGGTGACCGCTCGCGTAAAGAGAACCTTGTTGAATACGGTTTTCGATTGCCATCTGCCCTTGATAACCGTCCGATGAAATTTGACGAGTTTGAGTCTATCGCACCACAGACCGTGTATGTTTCAGCGACACCGAGCGCGTATGAAATTGATAAGTCAGCGGGAGAAATCGCTGAACAAGTAGTGCGGCCTACAGGCTTGCTGGATCCTGAAATCGAGGTTCGCCCTGTCGCGACACAAGTTGATGACCTTCTCTCAGAAATTCGGATAAGAGAAGCCATACAAGAACGTGTGTTAGTGACAACACTGACCAAACGCATGGCGGAAGATTTAACGGAATACCTTGAAGAACATGGGGTGCGTGTGCGTTATTTGCACTCGGATATTGATACCGTGGAGCGTATCGAGATTATTCGCGATCTTAGACTTGGCAAGTTCGATGTATTAGTCGGTATTAACTTGTTACGTGAAGGCTTAGATATACCAGAAGTGTCGCTGGTGGCCATATTGGATGCAGATAAAGAGGGCTTTTTGCGTTCTGAGCGGTCGCTTATTCAAACGATTGGTCGTGCAGCACGTAATTTAAATGGTAAAGCGATACTCTATGGCGATAAGATCACGGGTTCTATGCGTCGTGCTATCGATGAAACTGAACGACGTCGCGAAAAACAGCAAGCCTACAATGTAGAACATGACATTGTGCCGCAAAAGCTCAACAAGAAAGTTTCCGACATCATGGAGATGGGTGGAAAGCGCAAACCAAGGGTATCGTCTTCACTGAAAGCGGTTGCAGAGGAAGATGCGGCTTACATGAGCAAATCACCACAGCAAATTGAGGCGCGTATTCAGAAGCTAGAAGCGCAAATGTATGAGGCAGCTCAAAACCTAGAGTTTGAAACCGCAGCGGGCCTGCGTGACGAAATATCAACACTACGAACGCTGTTTATCCAAAATAGCTAAAAAAAAAGCCAACCGGAAAATGTCGGTTGGCTGTCTTGTTTCAGTGAACGAAGTGCTCACAAACAACGTCAGTTGGCTAGGTGACCCAGAAGGGTCATATTATTAAATGCATTTACCATGCCAATTTTTGTTGTTGCATGATAGCGTATGATTTCTTGATTCAGCGTTAGGTAATCGCAATTTCTTTTGCATTTTGCAATGCAAAACGCATACGTTTTAGCCTTATTATTGAAATTCAGCGTTATACTTGGTACAGGCTTTTTAATACAAAGATAGTTTTTGGGAATTAATGGCGAGGGTTCAATGCTAGATTCTGGCGCCAAAAAACAAATACTGATGGTGGAAGATACCGCATCAGTAGCTGCACTGTATAAATCCTATCTCAACCCGTTAGATGTTGATGTTGAGATAGCGAGTACGGGTCAACAAGCGCTTGATTGTTTTTCTTCAGGCCACACATTTTCACTGATATTACTTGATCTGCGTTTGCCGGATATCTCTGGTTTTGATGTGCTTTCAGAGATCAGAAAACATCAACCTGAGATCCCTGTTGTTATTATGACAGCGCATGGCTCAATTGATGCTGCGGTTGAAGCTTTGCGTTATGGCGCGAGTGATTTCCTTATCAAGCCATGTGAAGCTGACTTACTACGAGTGACTGTCAATAACGCTCTGAAACCAAAGAGTAAAATGAGCGGGCAGACACCGGAAGGCTCATATTATGGGTTCATCGGTCACAGTGTACCGATGCAAGCGGTATATCGTGTTATCGACTCTGCGGCACCGAGTAAAGCGACTGTTTTTATAACCGGTGAAAGTGGAACAGGCAAAGAGGTTTGTGCCGAGGCTGTCCATGCTGCTAGCTCACGTGCGAAAAAGCCATTCGTTGCGATTAACTGTGCAGCGATCCCCAAAGATTTGATCGAGAGTGAACTGTTTGGTCATATGAAAGGGGCCTTTACTGGTGCGGCTTCAGAGCGTGAAGGTGCGGCGGAAATGGCAGATGGCGGCACCTTATTTCTTGATGAAATTTGTGAGATGGATTTAGATCTTCAATCCAAATTGCTGCGTTTTATTCAGACTGGCACCTTCCAAAAAGTGGGTTCTTCCAAAGTTAAACAAGTTGATGTCCGGTTTATCTGTGCAACGAATCGCGATCCTTGGGTAGAGGTGAACAAAGGTAATTTCAGAGAGGATCTCTATTACCGCTTACATGTTATTCCACTCGGGCTACCGCCGTTGCGTGAGCGTGGTGACGACGTTGTAGACATTGCACAGTCACTATTGCTTATGTTTGCAATGGAAGAAGGTAAGGATTTTCGTTCGTTTAGCGAAGGCGTAATTCAGCGTCTGCTTAGCTATGAATGGCCTGGCAATGTCCGACAGCTACAGAATGTCATTCGCAACATTGTTGTGTTGCACAACGGACGTGAAGTGACTGAACAAATGCTTCCGCCACCGCTTTCTCTCGTTTCTGGTGTCAAACTTGCATCTAGTCCTGCAATAAGCAGTACTCATGCAAAAATCGATCAAGTGCGTGATAGTGGATTCTCCGCTGCAACAGTGATGTTGAAGCAAGGAGTAATAAGTAAAGCTGATATCGAACCCTTGTGGTTGGTTGAGAAAAGAGCAATTCAAATTGCGATTGATGCCTGCGATGGCAACATCCCTCAAGCCGCTGGTTTACTCGAAGTTAGCCCATCTACCATTTATCGTAAGCTGCAGAGTTGGCAAGAATCACAATAAAAGGAAAATGTTTATGGCGTCCACGGTGAACCATGAAACGCTGCGACGGCTGGCAGTTGAAGTGGGTGAAGAGACGGTATCTTCTCTTCTTGTGGTGTTTAGCGATGAACTGAGTCGTTATTCAGATGAGTTGTCCGAAACGCCTAGTGTGTTGCAGGTGCGCGAAATTAGTCATGCAATCAAAAGCAGTGCAGCGAGCTTTGGCGCAGATGAACTCGCAGAACTTGCACGTGAATGCGAATCACGTGTCAAGTTAGGTCAAGAGTCATGGGTTCATGCGCAGCTTCCGCGCTTAACCTCGATGCTCGATGGCACCGCTTCACAATATAAAGCGTTAGCCGGCCAACAAAATCTTTTTGATAGCTAGGGACAGCTTGTCTCTATCATGTCTCCACTGGTGGTTGGCGGACGCCATGTCCTCCACCACCTGTTGATAGTTTTCTTCGACGTCGTCATCAATATCTGGGCCAAGTACCAGGTCTATGGCTCGCCCACCCATTGAACGTTCACACCATGTCAACATTGTCTGTAGAGACATTGACCCAGCCGGGCCCGCTTCTTTTCCAAGATTACGTACAAACACCACTTTTGCTTCTGTTTGCTTAAGCGCTCTACTGATTTCAGGGAGTAAAAGCGGCGGCATCACACTGGTTAAAAAGCTGCCAGGACCAAGTATGACAAGATCGGCGTCATGGATGGCTAGAACCGCTTCTTTGGTTGCCGGCACGACAGGCTCTAGCATCAATCTGGCGGGTGGCTCAGAAAGGTCGTCGACATCCGTTTCACCAGAGATCATTTGCCCTGATCTCGTTTGCGCGGCGAGATCGGCGGGATGCTCAGACATGGGGACAATGTTGGTGGATACTTTCAACATGTCACGAATGAGATTTATCGCTTCAAGTGGTCGTATGGACAAATTATCCAATGCCGTCAGCATCAGGTTTCCCAGATTATGACCGTCTAACTCACCGTTTCCTTTGAATCGATATTCGAAAATCATCGAGCCAATAGAAGGCTCAGTGATCAGCTGATTAATACAGTTTCGTGTGTCTCCCCAAGCAATACCACCCTGACAGGCTCGTATTCTGCCCGTCGAGCCACCGTTGTCCGTGGTTGTCACGATACCTGTGACATCTTCACCGTACTCTCCGAGCGCAGATAACATGCGCCCTAGACCATGCCCACCACCGATAGCTACGATTATTGGTTTTCTATTTTTATTCGTCATCGTTTGTAATTTATTTTTATTGTCTACAGCAATAATAAGGCATGGATCGTAAAAGGGTCACATTCTTCTGTGTTTCATTGATTATTTTGATTTTTTGATCACGTAACGTGAAAAAAAGACCAGATGCGTCTGGTCTTTTTCTTTTGAGAAATGGATGTTGAGTCTTAGTGAGGATCTTTCATTAGGCTGAGCAAGTATTCAGCGGTGTCGCTACATGAATTAGCAGCCATTAACACCTGTTTTTCACTGGCAGGTATAGGCAAAAGTTCTAGCCAACGTTGGCACAACCAGCTTAGGTTTTCGAAATTAGGTGCTTTGTGCAAAGAACTCAATTCTGGGTAGCGTTCAAACATAATTTGCAAACGCTCGGCCAATGGCGCTGCATCGTTGCTGACTGCTCGCTCTGGCCACTTTGGCAATGTTTGACATTGAGCTTCTAAAATTCCGACATCGTTTTCCTTGATACTGTCGATCACAAAGCTTTCATGACCACAGACAGTAATGGTTAGTGCGCCGTCTTCGTTAGCCATATTAAAATCTTCAATCGTGACTCTTGTGCCGATACCTGCCCCGATAGGGCTGGTTTCATCCATGCACACGCCAATATCCAATCCGTTTTGCATGGCATATTTTACAGTATTCAATTGCTCCCCTGGCACCACACGAAGTGGAAGGCGGCCAGAAGGTAAGATATGACGGTTGTTAAACAGGATTGGTAGTGTAATTGCCATCGTGAGCTCCCGGTCATATTCTGCGCGCTTTTTTGTTTGGGCGTTATGCCTCTGCGCTGCTCATTATTTTTAATATCGGAACTGCTTAGATACCCGTGTCTTTCAATCCAGACTGCAATTTCAATGCCCACACGACAAACACTGTTTTTAGGCAACGCGTATGAAAGAAATTGCAAATTGCATTTCAAAATTGCGAATTTTGGAAATCAAAATGCTAACGACTTTCTGATGCCATACTCTATAGAGTGTATGCTCACTTTCACGACAATGAGCGATAAAGTGGCTATCTCTCTTGAAGAGCCATGAAAATTGTCATTGTATAGATTGAGAACAGATTGTGCTTTATGGTTGTGTGTTGGGTCTGTTTGTGTTTTGAGACGGTAAGCATTTAGTTACCAAGCTATCGCCTCAAAGCAAAAGTGGATGTCATTCCTTGTTACTGAATGACATAGTTTGCTAAATTAACGAGTAATGCTTGAGGTCGCGTGAAAAAGCGCCTCACACGTAAATAACTCCGAAGCCTAGTTCGCTAAGTTCTCCTGAATAAGGGGATTAGGCCGTGACATTATGTCACCAGGGCGGCCATAGAAATGTGTCCGTCTCCCGTATTTGGAAAGGTGTTTTGTGGCTGTTCAATTTCAAGATTCTTTCGATCGCAAATTTTACTATTTGCGATTGTCTATTACTGATGTCTGTAACTTTCGGTGCACCTACTGTTTGCCGGATGGTTATCGACCCTCCCAGAAGAATTCAAGCTTTCTTTCCCTTGATGAGTTGCGTCGAGTGGTTGCGGCGTTTGCTGATTGTGGAACGTCTAAAGTCCGTATAACCGGGGGCGAGCCGTCTCTGCGCAAGGACTTTACTGACATTATTTCTATGATTGCTGAGCAAGACGGCATCAAAAAGGTGGCGATGACGACGAACGGCTACCGTTTGGCGAAAAATGCTCAGGAATGGCGTGATGCAGGGCTGACTAACATCAATGTCAGTATTGATAGCTTAGATCCTCGCATGTTTCATCAAATCACCGGTGAGAATAAATTTCATCAAGTGATGAAAGGGCTCGATGCTGCCTTTGACGCGGGCTTTGAACAAGTAAAAGTCAACGCGGTTTTGCTCAAAGACTTAAATAGCGGAGAATTGCCAGCCTTCTTACGCTGGATAAAAGACAAGCCAATTCAGCTGCGATTTATCGAATTGATGCAAACTGGAGATATGAACTCTCTGTTCGAACGCCATCATCAATCTGGCATTTCCATTCGCAACCATCTGATAGCGAATGGCTGGATAATGAAAGTGCGTGAACAAAGCGATGGTCCCGCTGAAGTCTATTGCCACCCAGATTATGTGGGTGAGATAGGCCTTATCATGCCTTACAAAAAAGATTTCTGTCATTCATGCAATCGTCTGCGTGTATCTGCGGTAGGCAAACTTCATATGTGCCTTTTTGGAGATTACGGCGTGGAATTGCGTGATTTGTTGCAAGACAACACACAGGAACCTGAATTGATTGCGCGTATCCAAGGCCAACTCGCCAATAAGAAACAAAGCCATTTTCTTGACCAGGGACACACGGGTATGACCCCACACCTGGCATCCATCGGCGGCTAACGCTGTCTTAGAATTATTTCGTTGAGGTTCAAATTTTATGGGTCACGCTGTTACTGAATTTACACCGGCTAAGATTGCGGTTCTGACTGTTTCAGATACTCGTACCGAGGAAAACGACACATCGGGCCAATTCCTGGTGGATGCATTGAAAGATGCAGGACACACATTGGCTGACAAGCAAATCGTGATTGATGATGTCTACAAGATCCGTGCAGTCGTTTCACAATGGATTGCTGATGAGAACGTTCAAGCTGTGATGATCACTGGCGGTACAGGCTTTACATCTCGCGACAGCACGCCAGAAGCATTGAAACCGCTCTTTGATAAAGAAGTCGAAGGGTTTGGTGAGTTGTTCCGTGCTATTTCTTATGAAGAAATCGGCACATCGACGATTCAGTCTCGCGCCATTGCGGGTTTTGCTAATCACACGGTGATCTTTGCGATGCCGGGTTCAACCGGCGCATGCCGCACAGGTTGGACGGGTATCATTAAGCAACAGCTTGATGCGAGTCATCGCCCATGTAACTTCATGCCGCATTTGGGTCAATAATCCATGACTGGGTTTACTCATATAAATGCGTCGGGCGAAGCAAACATGGTGGATGTGTCTGGTAAAACTGAGACCGTACGTGAAGCACGAGCTGAAGCTTATGTCGATATGGCACCAGAGACCCTCGAATTGATTGTTTCCGGAAAGCACCACAAAGGTGATGTATTTGCGACGGCACGCATTGCAGGTATTCAAGCCGCGAAACGCACATGGGATCTGATCCCGTTGTGTCACCCTCTGATGCTTTCTAAAGTGGAGGTATCACTTCAAGCGTTACCGGAAACATCACAGGTACGTATTGAATCGCTTTGTAAACTTACCGGAAAGACAGGCGTAGAAATGGAGGCGTTAACTGCGGCGTCTGTGGCTGCGCTAACCATTTACGATATGTGTAAAGCGGTGCAAAAGGACATGGTGATTGGGCAAGTACGTTTGCTTGAGAAAACCGGCGGAAAATCAGGACATTTTAAGGTGGAACAATGATCCAAGTGCTTTTCTTTGCTCAGGTTAAAGAGCTGGTGGGAACCGGATCTTTGGCTCTTGATGCGAAATTCAATTCTGCTGAAGATATTCGCCAACACCTTGCGGCGAAAGGAGACAAGTGGTCATTAGCGTTAGAATCTGGAAAGTTGCTGGTGGCAATTAATCAAACCATTTCTGAACTGTCATCGCCGGTAAAAGATGGTGATGAGGTGGCTTTTTTCCCACCGGTGACAGGGGGCTAAGCGTGATATCTGTTCAGCACGAAGATTTTTCCCTCGCCGAGGAATACCAGCGTCTAAATGATAGCGACAGTGATGGTGCTATCGTGACTTTTATTGGCAAAGTACGTGACATGAACCTCGGTGACAATGTGACTGGATTGACGCTTGAGCATTATCCGGGGATGACAGAAAAGTCGCTGAACGAGATTGTGCTTCAAGCGAAGCAACGTTGGCCCTTGACTCATATTCGTGTTATCCACCGTGTTGGTGCGTTGAACATTGGTGATCAGATAGTGTTTGTTGGCGTAACCAGTGCTCACCGCAATGCGGCATTTGAAGCCTGTGAGTTCATTATGGATTACCTAAAAACTCGCGCACCTTTTTGGAAGAAAGAGCGTCTAAATGATGACGAGCGGTGGGTGGAAGCGCGTGAAAGTGATGATACGGCAGCTAATCGTTGGTAAAGCCTCAACGGTGGTAAACCAGAGCAACACGATAAAAAACAAAAGGGATGCGTAAGCATCCCTTTTACGTTTGAACCGTTAGCTCATTAGGTTAAATAGAAGGACTATTTGCAGACTGCTGCGCCAAGTTCTTTCCATACACCCCATTGTCCTGTGGTTCCAGGTTCTTCGTTGGTTGTCCACCACTTGGCTGAGTACTCTTTGCCATTTTGAGTGACAACATCACCCGAGTTGTAAACTACGCCTTCCTTCCACCCATTTGGACAATTCACAACCGGTGCGTCTTTTGCTACGGCAACCGACGCGCTTGCACTGTCAGTCAGTTTCCCATCAGACACTGTCACTGAGAACGTCAGCGTTGTATCGACAGTGTAACTGTCTGCTGTGAATGTCAGGCTAGCACCGTTTGGCGTAGCTTGAACACCCGCTGGAATGTTCCACGTGTATGTGAGCGTATCGCTGTCCGGATCGCTTGAACCACTTGCGTTAACAAATACAATATCACCCGCATTGGCTGTTGCTTGCACTGTCAATGCGGCAACAGGGGCTTGGTTCGTTGGAACAGTTCCACCTTGTGCTTTTGCCGTGATAGAAACAGCATCAACCGCAGTAGCGCCTTTGTCATCTGTCACAGTTAACATGAATACAAACTGGGTATCGACTGTAACGGCAGGAATGTCAGCAGAAGCAGAAGAAGTATCTGCATTCGCAAGGGTTACTGCTGGACCGCTGGTTTGTTTCCAGCTATACGCAACGACTTGGCCATCTACGTCAGAAGATGCCGAGCCATCTAATGCGACTAAGCCAGCAATGTTAACCGTAACATCTACACCAGCGTTAGCGACGGGATCTTTGTTACGTGGTGGTTGTGTGACATCACTTGCGAGGGATTCTTGCATTGCGTTCAAGATATCACCGTTGTCTGCATCGATTTCCCAAGCAAATAGCCCTGCAAAGTTGTTTTGACGAACATATGCCCCTTTCGCCATCACTGAGCGTTTGTTGTCATAAGTGATTAAATCACCGTTTGATGGGTCCCAAGCCCAAGGTGCTTCAGCTTGTTCATCATAGCCAAGAACCACACCAGTCTTGTTTTCGAACTGAGTGACAACGTCCTTGTAATCAAGGATCCCTGCTTCCCAAGAACCCGCGACTTTGCCGTTACCCACACCCGTCATCGGATTAGTAGGATCACTCATGCTCGCCTCTGTTACGCCCGTCCAACCACGTGCATACATGGCTGCGCCAACAACGAGTTTCTCTGCTGGAACGCCTTTATCCAATAAAAGATTAATACCATTTACAGTTGAATAAGCTGGGCCTTTACGTGGTTTTCCTTCGTCATCAAGGCCTTTACCTGCGCATTCATCCGCCGAAAGATGGCTACCGCAATTGAGTGCTGTCTGATGCCCAACAACATTGTTCCAACCACCATAGTAGTCGTACGTCATTGCGAAGATGTAGTCCATGTGTGGCACAGCATCTGCGTAGTTTACGTCTTCGATTTTGTCGTAACCAACACCAACCGCTGACGTGAGTTCATAGGTACGACTTGTTTCTGCCGACAGTTCGTCCAGCATGGTACGTAACTCTTGCATGAGCAACGCATAAGTATTGCCGTCATTTACAGAGTCGCCGAGATCGGGATTCGCACCTTGACCTCCTGGGTATTCCCAATCAATGTCGACACCATCGTAGAATTTCCACGTTTGTAGGAAACTCTTCACTGAGGTGACGAATACATCACGGTTAGCTTTTACACCGAAATCATAAAAAGGGTCAGAAAGTGTCCAGCCACCGATAGAAGGAAGTATTTTCAGGTCAGGATAGCGTTGTTTAAGCGCCATGATTTGACCATAGGTGCCTTTATAAGAAGAAGAGTGGCTCTGACCAGACTGTGGATGTGGCATTTGAACTGCGGCCCAAGGGTCGTGGATAACAACTTCGTAGTCCGGGGTTCCAACACAAGCACGGTTCAAAGCAGCAAGAGGTCCGTCATCAAGAGATGGGTTGTTGCCACAAATAGGCACAAAACCATAGATAATGTGAGTCAAGTTTTGTGCTGGGATTTTGTCAACGGCAAACTTACGGCCATAAACACCCCATTCTACAAAGTATGCACCGACGACAGTATCTGTTGGTGTCGTGTAATTACCGTTGTTAGGGTCAACGTTCATAGGAAGTGGGTCTAAATGACTTCCATCTGTATCAGCCACAACGATGTCTTTTGGTGCGCTAGGCGTGCACGTCTGTGTCGCGCCTTCACCACTACACAGTTCAACAACCATGCTGTACTTACCGCCTTTAGCGACCTCCAGGATGGCCGATTCTTTTTGGCTAGCAGACGGTGTCACGTTAGCTTGATACACAACGTCGCCGTTGAGAAGAACACGCCAAGAATCGGCGGGTTCACCAGACCAGCGATCCCAAGTCACTGGGACTTCTGCATACGGTTTCACTGTGACCAAGTCTTTGTATGCGGTAGCAGCGTCATTCACTTCAATAATGGAGAAATTCGTTTCCATCCATGAAATGACGGGCGCACCGGGCGCAGCGAAGGCCGGTGTAGATAGCGCCCCCGCGACAGAGGCGGCAAGCAGCCCCTTCAGAAAAGCCGATTTGTTCATCTTAATATACCTCGAAAATTTATTGCGAGAATTAACTATTCAGCGCATGAATGTGAGTCAATCTTCGTTAACCCTATTCAGATAGTTGTTCTTAAAGGTAAATTAGGCAAAATTGAGAGGGAATGTTTTAGAGGTAGAAGAGGTAATACAGTAACACTTACGTTACATTGCGGTTGTTTTTCAGGTAGCAAGTCACAAAAAGTAGCACTTATTCTTCTTTGGAAACTAAGTGATGAATGTCTCAATGGAATTTGAAATGGTTATAGATAAAAAATGGCCTCTCAAATGAAAGGCCATTTATTCATGTAATAAACTGTGGTTTAACGGCGTTCTTGTGCTTTTTCTTCGTTTGCTGGTTTTTGTTTTCCAGCCGGAATAAAGCCATGTCGGACGCGAGAGCACAGAGGTCTAGATTGTGAGCCTGCGGGTCTCATTGATGATCGTCTCTTTAATTGTTTGTTGGACATAAATTGGTTTGTTGCGTAGCTGTTTGCACCTCAGCGCCGAAAAACAACGAATCATTACATCGGTACAGAGACATAGTGCGCAATATTTAAGACTTTCACAATTGAATCTCTGTCACATTTACAGTCAGAATGAATAAATTCTAACCAGCATTTTTTTTATTCCATATTGTTATTAAAACACGCCAATAGATTGTTTCTTGGTGAGAAAAAGGGACTAGGGGTGGTTGGTGTCTCATTGTGTCAAAACTGCGTCGGGTGGCCTCTAAAGCTTTGCTACACTTTTAAGTGAAATCACAAAGCTCAATGAAACGTCAGATACGATCATTTCGTATATGCACAAGCTGTATCTGTGCCTGAGCGGTAATATCAATCAGGAGGATTCCAATGGGACATAGACGTATTAGCAATAAAAAAATGAAGCAAATGATGCACGACATCATGCCGGACGACGCGCAGCAGTCCAAAAATGATTCGCTCGTGGAAGGGAAAGCCGTTAAAGGTAATGCTGAGGCTCCCCTTAAACTTGAAAACGAGCAAAAATAACGCAAACGTTTTACACCCAAGCAACCTCAGATGCTTTAGAGCGAGAGTTTGTTGATTATCAGGCATGGTGGTTCTTTTTAACCGATGCTGAATAATAGTGTGAATAAAAAGTCAGCTGAGATATCGCTGGCTTTTTTTGTTCGCGTATTAAGTGTTGATGGATGATTTAATTACATAAAAGAGCGCAAGGAAAAGCTTAAGTAAATGTAAATTGTCGCATTAACTGCCTGTACAGTGCCTGAGAACAAAGGCATGCATTAAATGACCCCTTTCAAACTGTGGCTACTTATGCACTTTCAGTGAGTTATTACGCAGTCATATATCTCTAATCTAACGTTTATAATCGATTTATATGATGAAAGTTACCCATAAATTCCAATTTAAATGCTTAAAAATTGCCCTTTTAGGGTTTTTTATACAATTTTTCACTTTTTATTGAGTCTGCATTGAAGTATCCGTTCAACTTATCTCATAGGGTTGGTTGAACATGCTGGTTTTCTACTATTTGTTAGATACATGTGACTTTTTCTGTCGATTTTGTGGCAAATTACTTTGATGCTTGGTAATGTTCCAAGCAATTCTCCGTCGTCCACTCAAGTTTTTAGATGAAATACGACTTAGTTTTCTTCTCGATTTAAGAGTGCCGGAGAGTGTCATGGATGCAAGCACAGGATAAATTGGAGTATCTGCATGTATAAGAACAAAATCACTCAGGCCCTGTTGTTGGGCGCAGGAATGGCCGTATCGGCAACGTCTTTCACTTCTGTGGCAGCAGAAGTCCCCGCGGATGTAAAACTCGCACCGGTTCAAGAGTTGGTTCGTGGTAACGGCACTGAAGTTGCTTCGCTTGACCCGCACAAAGTCGAAGGTGTGCCAGAGGCTCATGTTCTGCGTGATCTGATGGAAGGTCTGGTTATTCAAGACGCATTGGGTAATACCATTCCAGGTGCCGCAGAGTCTTGGACAACAGAAGATAATCAAACTTTCACGTTTAAAATTCGCAAAGATGCCAAGTGGTCGAACGGTGACCCGGTAACGGCTCAGGATTTTGAGTACAGCTTCAAGCGTGCAGCCGATCCTGCAACAGCGTCGCCATATGCTTGGTATATTGAATACACCAAGCTTAAAAACGCAAAAGATGTCATTGCTGGTAAGAAGTCAGTAGATGAGTTAGCGGTTAAAGCTGTCGACGATCACACCCTCGTACTAGAAACCGAAGTGGCATTGCCGTACTTCGTGAAAATGTTAGCGCACACTACTATGTATCCGGTTCACAAGGCTTCAGTTGATAAGCATGGTGACTCATGGACTAAGCCTGATAATTTTATCGGCAACGGTGCATATAAACTGAGTGACTGGGTGGTGAACGAGAAGATCGTTCTAGAGCGAAATGGAAGCTATTGGGATAACGAAGATACTGTTATCGATAAAGTCAGCTTCCTGCCTATCGAAAACCAGAACGCGGAAATGAACCGCTTCCTATCCGGTGAAATCGACATCACGTATGAAGTGCCTAACGAGCAATTCCGTCGTCTTGAGAAACAATATCCTGATAACGTTGTTGTTTCACCAAACCTTTGTACTTACTACTATGGTTTCAACACGCAGCGCGCACCGTTTGATGACAACCGGGTTCGCAGTGCACTGTCTTACACCATCGATCGCGATATCATCGCCAAGGCTATCTTGGGTCAAGGTCAAAAACCAGCGTATGCACTCACTCACAGCGGCATTACTGGCTTTAACCCTGAGACACCTGAATATGCAACGATGAATCAAAAAGAGCGCATTGCAGAAGCGAAGGTATTGCTTACAGAAGCAGGCTTCGGTAAAGGCAATCCGCTTGATTTTACGCTGCTTTATAACACCAGTGAAAACCACAAGAAAATTGCAGTTGCGATTCAGTCAATGTGGAAAAAATCACTGGGTGACTTCGTCAATGTGACCTTGGAAAACCAAGAGTGGAAGACCTATCTGGATAGCAGTAAGCAAGGCGACTTTGATGTTCGTCGTGCAGGCTGGTGTGCAGACTACAACGAAGCGTCTACGTTCTTGGCGATTGCGATGACAGAGAATGGTTCTAACGACCAGAAGTACTCGAGTGCAATCTTTGATAAAGCGATGAACGATGCAGTGACCGTTGCAAAAACGGAAGCTGAGCGTAATAGCTACTACGCAATTGCTGAAGCGCAACTTGCCAAAGACATGCCAATTGCTCCTATCTATCAGTATGTCCAACCACGTCTGGTTGCGACATCCGTAGGCGGCTACCCAGATAAAAACCCTCAAGACAATATCTACACCAAAGATATGTTCATTATCGCAGAATAATAACAGGGTCACTCCATGCGCCCGTGGCTTGGCTGCGAGCGCATGTTTTTTTGAGCATATGTGAGATGCTTTATGTTTAGATTGATTTTTACTCGAACACTGGAAGCAATACCAACATTGTTGGTATTGATCACCATCTCCTTTTTCTTGATGCGTTTCGCGCCGGGAAATCCATTCTCTTCTGAAAAAACACTGCCTCCTCAGGTAATGGAAAACATCAATGCGAAATATGGTCTTGATAAGCCCGTATTCGAACAGTACACAACGTATCTAGGTAATATTCTGCAAGGCGATTTCGGACCGTCATTCAAATACAAAGACTATACAGTGAATGAGCTGGTTGCTACGGCCTTGCCTGTTTCGGCAAAAGTGGGTTTCTACGCCTTTATTCTGACGGTGATTGTAGGTGTCACTATCGGCACCATTGCTGCGTTGCGGCAAAACAGTTGGGTCGACTATCTCATTATGTCTACGTCCATGTTCGGGGTGGTGCTGCCTTCCTTTGTTTTGGCGCCGGTACTGATTTATGTCTTCTCCATCGGCTTGGGATGGCTGCCTGCGGGCGGTTGGAATGGCGGCGCAATTGAATTTATGGTCCTGCCAATCCTTGCCATGTCTTTCCTTTATATCGCGACATTTGCCCGTATTACGCGTGGCAGCATGATTGAAACGTTGAACAGCAATTTCATCCGTACCGCGAAAGCGAAAGGGTTGAGCATGAGCTACATCGTAGTGAAGCATGCGCTTCGTCCTGCAATGCTGCCGGTAGTGTCCTACATGGGCCCAGCGTTTGTCGGCATTATTACCGGCTCAGTGGTTATCGAAACAATATTCGGCCTTCCTGGGATTGGTAAGCTTTTCGTTAACGCCGCTTTCAACCGTGATTACTCATTGGTCATGGGTGTCACCATCTTGATTGGTACGCTGTTCATTATTTTTAACGCCGTTGTGGATATTTTGCTGGCGTGGCTTGATCCAAAGATTCGTTATTGAGGTTTGAAATATGCTATTAAAAAAAGAAGAAAATAACGAAGCTCTCGAGAATTTTTCGGCACAACTTGAAGTAGAAGGTCGCAGCTTGTGGCAAGACGCGCGCATTCGTTTTATGCGTAATAAAGCCGCAATGACGAGTCTAGCCATTTTGCTCTGTATCACCTTGTGGGTGATAGTCGGTCCATTGTTCGCGACTTATGCGTTTGATGATACGGATTGGTATGCCATGCATGCGGCTCCTTCATTGGGTGCAGAAGGACACATTTTTGGTACTGACGCACTAGGCCGAGACATTTATGTTCGTACCTTGGTTGGTGGCCAAATCTCGCTGATGGTTGGCCTAATGGGCGCCTTTGTTGCAGTACTGATTGGCACCGTTTACGGGGCTGCATCTGGTTACATTGGTGGTCGTACAGACCGTGTCATGATGCGTATTCTGGAAATATTGAACGCAATTCCATTCATGTTCTTAGTGATTGTATTGGTGACCTTCTTCGGACGAAATATCGTGCTGATCTTCGTCGCTATCGGCGCGATTGCTTGGCTCGATATGGCACGTATTGTGCGCGGTCAAACGTTGAGTTTACGAAACAAAGAGTTCATCGAAGCTGCCCACGTGAGTGGTGTCAGTACACGAAACATTATCCTCCGTCATATCATCCCGAATGTGCTAGGCATTGTGGCTGTGTATTCAACGCTGCTTATTCCAAGCATGATTTTAATTGAATCTTTCTTAAGCTTCTTGGGCTTAGGAGTACAAGAGCCAATGACCAGCTGGGGTGCGCTGTTGCAAGAAGGTTCTCAAACGATGGAACTGGCGATTTGGCAACTGGCGTTTCCAACCTTGTTCATGGTAACCACGCTGTTGTGTTTCAACTATGTGGGTGATGGTCTGCGTGACGCGCTAGATCCAAAGGACCGATAAGGAGGAAGTATGAGCCTATTAGATGTTAAAGATCTGCGTGTAGAATTCAAAACCCAAGATGGTTCTGTTACCGCAGTTAACGACCTGAACTTTTCACTCGAGCGTGGCGAAACGCTTGGCATTGTGGGTGAATCAGGTTCAGGTAAAAGCCAGACCGTGTTTGCGATTATGGGTCTACTTGCGAAAAATGGTGTCATTAAAGGCAGCGCTAAATTTGAAGGAAATGAAATTCTCAATCTGTCTGAAAAGGAACTGAACAAGATCCGAGCAGAGCAGATTGCGATGATTTTCCAAGATCCCATGACGTCGCTTAATCCGTATATGAAAGTCAGCGATCAGCTGATGGAAGTATTGATGCACCATAAGGGCATGGGTAAAACAGACGCATTTGAAGAATCTGTTCGTATGCTGGAAGCGGTGAAAATCCCTGAAGCGCGCAAGCGCATTACCATGTACCCACACGAGTTTTCAGGCGGTATGCGCCAACGTGTGATGATTGCAATGGCGCTGTTGTGTCGTCCAAAGCTCTTGATTGCTGATGAGCCAACAACGGCATTGGACGTGACGGTTCAGGCGCAGATCATGGATCTGCTGAACGAACTGAAATCAGAATTCAACACCGCGATTATCATGATCACGCACGATCTGGGTGTGGTTGCAGGTTCGTGTGACAAAGTGCTGGTCATGTACGCGGGCCGTACGATGGAATACGGCAATGTGGATGATATCTTTTACAAACCTAGCCACCCCTACACTGAGGGCTTGCTAAGAGCCATTCCTCGCTTGGATGTGGAAGGCGATGTGTTACCAACCATTCCGGGTAATCCACCGAACTTGTTGAAGCTACCACCGGGCTGTCCATATCAAGATCGTTGCCATCGTGTTTCTGTCCCCTGTAAGAGCGAGTCACCGATTCTGACGCCATTTTCTGACGGTCGTCTTCGTGCGTGTTTTTCTGATCAGGGGACGTGGTAATGGGTGCAATGAACAAGAACTTACTGCTGGATATTGAAGATCTAAAAGTTTATTTCAATATCGCATCGAAATCACTGCTACCGTGGGCAAAACCTTCGGTACTCAAAGCGGTTGATGGTG
This sequence comes from Enterovibrio norvegicus FF-33, assembly GCF_000286835.2. Taxonomy (GTDB): domain Bacteria; phylum Pseudomonadota; class Gammaproteobacteria; order Enterobacterales; family Vibrionaceae; genus Enterovibrio; species Enterovibrio norvegicus_A. The sequence goes on from NZ_AJYD02000013.1 coordinate 618,615, forward strand.
TGAACATCAAACTGTACGAAGGGGAAACCCTTGGTGTCGTTGGTGAATCAGGATGCGGAAAATCGACCTTTGCTCGCGCTGTGATTGGTTTGGTGGAAGCAACAGAAGGCCAAGTTGTGTGGTTGGGTCAAGATCTCACAAAACTGGGCGTCAATGATTTGCGAGAGAAACGCAAAGAAATCCAGATGATTTTTCAGGATCCGCTGGCATCGCTTAATCCGCGTATGACCATTGGCGATATCATTGCTGAACCGCTGAAAACTTTCTATCCCGAGCTATCTAAGGATGAAGTGAAGCAGCAGGTGCAAACCATGATGACGCGTGTTGGTTTATTGCCTAATGTGATTAACCGTTATCCGCATGAATTTTCCGGTGGCCAGTGTCAGCGTATTGGTATTGCGCGTGCGCTTATCTTAAAGCCAAAGCTGGTGATTTGTGATGAGCCTGTATCGGCACTGGACGTGTCTATTCAAGCGCAGGTAGTGAATCTACTAAAAGAACTGCAACAAGAGATGGGTCTAAGCCTCATCTTCATTGCGCATGACTTGTCCGTGGTAAAACACATCTCTGATCGGGTATTGGTGATGTATCTAGGGAATGCGGTTGAATTGGCCGAAGGGAAAGCACTGTTTGATAACCCACAGCACCCATATACGCGTGCGTTGATGTCAGCAGTGCCGGTTCCTGATCCGATCAAAGAACGTAACAAGAAGATCCAGTTGTTGGAAGGTGAATTACCCTCGCCAATGAATCCACCATCAGGTTGTGTATTCCGTACGCGTTGCCCTCAGGCAACAGAAGCGTGTGCGCAGAAAAAGCCAATGCTAGAAGGCACGGATTACCACTCAGCGGCTTGTTTGCAAGTTCATCTATAACCGTTGAACTTAACCAACCAGAACGAATCCACAAAAAAGCCTTCCAATCGGAAGGCTTTCATTTTTAATCTGGTTTTTTGTTGCGATTAGGCTTGAGGGTACCAGTAACCTTGGTTACACAGATCAAGCAGAAGCGCGAGCAGCGCAGGATTGCTAGCCATCTCACCCAAGTCTTCACCAGTAAACGCTTCCTGATCGCAAAGGAGTCTCGCTGCAGCCTCGCAGCCTTCGGGTAATTCAATCGCTTCGCCGTTGACGTAAATGACGGATAAATCATTCTCGTGATACAGCGCTTTCATACCCGACACTTTTTCCAGCACCATGTTATCTTCGACGAATTGGAATAATTCATCTGCCTGCCATGGTGGCTCTGCTGCCATGATGTCCAGTTCGTGACGAGACTGACTCAATTGCTCACCTAACCAGCGAGCTTTGATTTTCGGGTCGTTGATCAGTTTCATTAGCATGTCATTGAGCGCCTCGGATTCAGACGTTGGGATCATGCCGTGCTCATCACGAGTTTGTAGGTTAGGGTCATAGAAGTGAACATCACCCAGCTCATTGGTCAACACATAATCCGCAAGAGTACTTAGCAGTTCTTGCTTCTTCGGTGAACGGTAGCCAATTGAGTAGCTCATCGATACGTCGATGGTATTCCCTTCGTGCGGGAAACCAGGTGGGATATAAAGAATATCTCCCGGTTCTAAAACGTCATCGATGATCGGGTCAAAGCCTTCGATTTGGCGCAGACCTGAGTCATGGTTGGCGTCTTTGTATTCGCCTTTTTCACCCACACGCCAGCGACGCTTACCCATGCCTTGAATGATGAATACATCGTATTGGTCAATATGAGGGCCTACGCCGCCATTAGGCATTGAAAGGCAAATCATCACATCGTCAAACAACCAATTTGGCAGAACACGGAAAGGTTGAGCCAATTCGCGAAGCCCTGGGTGCCAATGGTTAGCCGCTTGAACGATTAACTGAGAATGTGTGTCGGGAAATTCGTCAAAGCTTTCGAATGGACCGTGCTGCGCCTTCCAATTGCCATCCAGATTCGTCACAAAGCGAGAATCGATTTCCTCTTCCATTGCCAGACCTGCAAGTTCATCTGGGCTAATCGGATCTTCAAAGTCGACAAAGCCTTTTTTGATCACAACCGGCTGTTTGTGCCAGTAGGTGGTAAGGAATTCGTTTAAGTCAAAATTTAGCTGATACATAGGAGATGCACGGTTTCTTTAAGTGAGGGGGCGATTATATACCCATGAGCCATAGAGGGGCAGGATTGCAAGAAATAAAAAGCCCGCCTAGTCAGCGGGCTTCTTTCTCAGGGTGTTTGCTTACAGCTGATCAGTCAGCTTGATCGCTTCACCAATGTAGTTAGCTGGGGTCATTTTCTTCAGACGTACTTTTTCTTCTTCAGGAAGATCCAGACCATCGATGAAGACGCGCATGCCTTCGCCGTCAACACGCTTACCACGCGTTAGCTCTTTTAGCTTTTCGTATGGCTTTTCAATGCCATAACGACGCATAACAGTTTGTACAGGCTCTGCCAATACTTCCCAGTTTTTGTCTAACTCAGCTTCAAGCGCAGCTTGGTTTATTTCTAATTTGCTGATGCCTTTTAGCGTCGACGTGTATGCAATGATCGCATAGCCACAACCCACACCTAGGTTACGCAAAACCGTAGAATCGGTTAGGTCACGCTGCCAGCGAGATACCGGCAATTTTTGTGCTAGGTGGCTAAAGATTGCATTAGCAAGACCTAGGTTACCTTCTGAGTTTTCAAAGTCGATTGGGTTAACTTTATGCGGCATGGTTGAAGAACCAATTTCGCCTGCAATCGTTTTTTGTTTGAAGTGACCCAGTGCGATGTAGCCCCAAACGTCACGATCGAAATCAAGAAGGATGGTGTTGAATCGTGCAATCGCATCGAATAACTCAGCAATGTAGTCATGCGGTTCGATTTGCGTGGTGTACGGGTTCCACGTCACGCCCAGTGATTCAGTAATGAATTCTTCGCTGAATGCGTGCCAGTCGATTTCTGGGTAAGCAGAAAGGTGAGCGTTGTAGTTGCCTACAGCACCATTGATTTTCGCCAGAATTTCAACGTTTTCGATTTGCTTGTACTGACGCTCCATACGGTATGCAACGTTAGCCATCTCTTTACCCATGGTAGAAGGAGAGGCGGGTTGGCCGTGGGTGCGAGACAGAAGAGGGACATCGCGATATTCAACCGCCAGTGATTTAATTGCATCAATGACGTTGCGAATTTCTGGCAACAGCACTTGCTCGCGCGCTTCTTGAAGCATCAGAGCATGAGACGTGTTGTTGATATCTTCTGAAGTACAGGCGAAGTGAATGAACTCATTCACTGCATGCAATTCGGCATTGTCAGCCACTTTTTCTTTCAGGAAATACTCAACCGCCTTAACGTCGTGGTTGGTCGTGCGCTCAATGTCTTTAATGCGCATCGCGTCGGCTTCGCTAAATTCGGCTGCGATTTTGTCCAGAATGGCGTTTGCTTCTGGGCTGAATGCCGGTACTTCCTTGATAGCATCTGTTGCTGCCAGTTTTTGTAACCAACGAACTTCGACGATTGTGCGGTACTTCAATAAGCCAAACTCACTGAAGATTGAACGCAACGCAATCGTTTTCGCTCCGTAACGGCCATCCACCGGTGAAACAGCTGTCAGCGCTGACAGTTCCATGGTCTCTCTCCTGAATTATTATTACGAATTTCGGGCTAAGATGATTTTGGCCTGCTCAATCATTTGTTTGCGGCCAAAGATAAGATGACGGCGCTTGCCGCCGACCTGACGCCATAATACGGCGCTGCGGATCCCAGATAGCAGTAAGGCACGGACTTTATGTTGCACGCCCGTTTGCTGCAATTGAGCTGGGTTACCAGTGACCTGAATTCGTGGACCTAACGGACTAATCGTATCCAAATATACACTGGCAAGGTTGCTGATCATTTGATCATCAAGCAGGTCAAAATGTTGCACCTGACGCTGGACGTTTTCCAGGCGATCAGACAATTGCGCGAGGCTATCACGACGGCCTGAAAGCTTACGTTCCAGTGCGAGCAGGTTAATGAGATAACGCGTAAGTTCGCTGCCACCAGGGCTGTTATCTAGTTCGCTAATGAGCGTGTTTAAACCCACTGTGAGGTTTTCTTCATTGCCGAAAACCTCCAGTGTGGAAGCAGGGTTAGTGACAATAATACTCTTCAAGCTGGCGCTGAGTGCATCTGGGTCACAGCTGCCTGTACGTGATATTTCCTGCACCAGTTTGACGGATTGACAGATACTTGCGAACGCGATGGTTCGATCAAATAAAGTATTAGCCACTGACGATTGCTCCTTAAATTCGCTGCTCAATGATGCCACCGCCTAGGCAAACATCACCGGAATAAAATACCGCTGATTGACCTGGAGTTACCGCAGCTTGCGGCTCATCAAAGATGACTTTGATTTGGTCTCCATCAATGGGCTCGATGGTACATGATATGTCTTGTTGGCGGTATCGCGTTTTTACGGTGCACTTCAATGGTTCGGTCATCGTATGACGATCGACCCAATGCAGTTGACCAGCAATCAACCCATCTGAAAATAGACGTGGGTGATCATGACCTTGTGCAACAATAAGCACGTTACGCACGACATCTTTATCAACGACATACCAAGCCGCTTCTAGACCACCACCGCCTTTTTGCCCGCCAATATGCAAGCCTTTACGTTGACCCAATGTGTGGTACATCAAGCCTTGGTGTTCGCCTATTGCTTGACCTTCAGTGGTTTCGATAACACCCGGTTGTGCGGGTAAATATTTCGCCAAAAAGTCAGTGAATTTGCGCTCACCGATAAAGCAGATACCGGTTGAATCCTTCTTCTTTGCGGTGATCAGATCTTGCTCTTCTGCAATACGGCGTACTTCCGGTTTCTCTAGCTCGCCAACAGGGAACAGGCTGCGTGCAACTTGCTCGTGGCTCAGCGTATACAAGAAGTAGCTCTGGTCTTTGTTGTTATCGACGCCGCGAAGCATCTGTGCCGTTTCACCTTCCTGTGTAGGGAAGGTGCGGCGGACATAGTGACCCATTGCAATGTAATCAGCTTCTAGCACTTCGTCGGCAAATTCCAAGAAGGCTTTGAACTTGATTTCTTTGTTACAAAGAATGTCTGGGTTTGGCGTGCGCCCGGCTTTGTATTCAGTCAGGAAGTGCTCGAAGACGTTATCCCAGTATTCAGCTGCAAAGTTGATGGTGTGCATCTCAATACCAAGCTTGTCACAAACGGCTTGTGCATCGGCCAGATCTTCCGCTGCCGAGCAGTACTCGTCGTTATCGTCTTCTTCCCAGTTTTTCATGAAAAGGCCTTCTACCTGATAGCCTTGTTGCTTCAGTAAATAGGCGGACACTGAGGAGTCGACGCCGCCGGACATACCGACAATAACTTTTTTGCTGCTGTTATCTGACATGACGAAATTTCTAGCTCCAATTAAATCGGTGGCAGAGTTTACCAGAATCCTTTACGCGGTTACAGATGGGATGTTAGTCACAGTTTCACTCGCGCGAAGGCGGTGAAACTTCTCGCCATTCACCAGGTTGCAGACCTTCAACGGTCCATCCTGCCATTTGATAACGCACCAAACGTAACGTCGGGTGTCCAATGGCTGCGGTCATTCGACGAACCTGACGGTTTCGTCCTTCTTCTAACGTGATAGCAAGCCAAGTGGTTGGCACGGAAGGGCGGTGACGAATGGGCGGGTTTCGAGGCCACAATTCAGGCTCTTCCATCACTTCAACACCTGCTGGCAACGTCCAACCGTCATTGAGTTCCACGCCTTCACGAAGCTGTGCTATTGCTTCATTTGAAGGAATGCCTTCAACTTGTACCCAGTAGACTTTGGGTGACTTGGATTTTGGCTGAGTAAGACGTGCTTGCAAAATGCCGTCATTAGTAAGCACAAGTAGCCCTTCGCTGTCTTTGTCCAAGCGGCCGGCTGCATACACATCTTTGACAGAAATATAGTCTGCCAACGTCGAATCACTAGGCTCGCCGGTGAATTGTGTCAGGGTGTTGAAAGGTTTATTGAATATGATGACCTTTGTTGGCCCTTTTGGCCTTGCAGGTTTATCGGACCGACGACGTGAAGTGCGTCGGAAATCAGGGTTTGAAGCGGGCTTATTCACGCTTCTTTTCGATGTAGTTTTAAACGTCATGAAGTACTGTCAATCAGGTCTGGTAACAAATGAGACCTTGGTATTATACATGGAATAATGTGATTGGCGTGTTGCATGATTTACAGTATTCTTTTGCTCGCATGTTATACCAAACAGAACAATTACCTGACGTGCTACATCAGACTGTTAGCTCAATCTCAGCCTGTTGGGAAAATCGCAGCACGACGGCAAATTGTTCTGTTTGGTAAGCGCTAAATAGAAAATGGACGCTAGGAGAATTAAATGGAAAGCAAAGTAGTCGTACCAGCAGGTGAGAAAATTGCAGTTGAAAACGGCAAATTAGTCGTTCCTAACAATCCAATCATCCCTTACATCGAGGGTGACGGTATTGGTATTGATGTTAGCCCTGCAATGATCAAAGTTGTTGATGCGGCAGTAGAAAAAGCTTACGGCGGTGACCGTAAGATCTCCTGGATGGAAATCTACACCGGTGAGAAATCAACGCAGGTGTACGGTGAAGACGAGTGGTTGCCTACTGAAACACTGGATTTTGTTCGTGAATACAAAGTATCAATCAAAGGCCCTCTGACTACGCCAGTAGGCGGCGGCATTCGTTCTTTGAACGTGGCACTGCGCCAAGAGCTTGATCTGTACATTTGTGTTCGTCCAGTTCGTTACTTCTCTGGTGTACCAAGTCCAGTGAAGCAACCTGAACTGACTGACATGGTTATTTACCGTGAGAACTCAGAAGACATCTACGCAGGTGTTGAGTTTAAAGCAGGTACTGCAGAAGCCGATAAAGTGATCAAATTCCTGAAAGAAGAAATGGGTGCAACGAAAATCCGTTTTGACGAAGAATGTGGTATCGGTATCAAGCCTGTTTCTGAGCAAGGCACTAAGCGTTTGGTTCGCGCGGCGATTCAATACACGATTGACAACGATCGTGATTCAATGACGCTAGTTCACAAAGGCAACATCATGAAGTTCACCGAAGGTGCCTTCAAAGATTGGGGCTATGAAGTAGCAAAAGAAGAGTTTGGTGCAGAGTTGTTGGACGGTGGTCCATGGATGACGCTGAAAAACCCAAACACTGGCAAAGAAATTATCATTAAAGATGTCATTGCTGATGCGTTCCTGCAGCAAATCCTTCTGCGCCCTGCAGAGTATGATGTCATTGCAACCATGAACCTAAACGGCGATTACATCTCTGATGCATTGGCTGCTCAAGTTGGTGGTATCGGTATTGCACCTGGTGCAAACATCGGTGACGGCATTGCATTGTTCGAAGCAACGCACGGTACGGCTCCTAAGTATGCAGGCCAGGACAAAGTAAACCCTGGTTCTTTGATCCTTTCTGCAGAAATGATGCTTCGCCACATGGGTTGGACAGAAGCGGCTGACCTCATCATCAGTTCAATGGAAAAAGCGATCAGCAACAAGACTGTGACTTATGACTTTGAGCGTCTGATGGACGGTGCAACACTGCGTAAGTGTTCTGAGTTCGCACAAGACATGGTCGATCAAATGTAATCCATCATTCATTTATTGAGTGAGCGTTTTGATTGAACAAACCCAGCCTCGGCTGGGTTTTTTTGTCTCTGTGTACTTGCCAACTAAAGATTGTGTGTTCAACAAGTATTTGTTGGCTTTTAAATAGGTGCGTGAACGCGTGTCGCTGCCCTAAAACATCATGATTTATATGCGTTGAAAATCATCAACAAAACAGGAAAGCAATAATATCTCTTGTAAACAGACTGACGTTGAAGACTAGATTGAAGGTTACGCTGGGATATGCAGACTCATATGAAGCGCTAGGCCTGCAGCGTGGGAATATTGGGTATAGATGTGGGTGATGAGCGATTAATGGCGAGAGCGTCGTTTTAGGGGGCTTTGAAAGTAAAAAGAGCGAACTTGAGTTCGCTCTTTAAATGTCGACCTTCGGGCAGCAAAAAGATTGTAGCAACACTATTTTATTTTAGGGCTTCGTTTTCTACTGGAACAATTTCACTTGCGTGATAGCCTTTGGGGCCCTCTTGCACTTCATAGTTCACTGTTTGACCAGCTTTCAAAGTGCGATATCCATCCATCTGGATTGTTGAGTAGTGCGCGAAGATATCACCATCACCCTCATCAGGGCAGATAAAACCAAACCCTTTAGCATTGTTAAACCATTTAACCGTACCAGTTGCCATGCGAAACATCCCTCTTGCATTCAAATTGCATAACTATGAGTAAAACCAACATTTGCAATCATGTTACTCAATCGTAATTGATGCTGTATGTTTTTACTTCAATTCCCACTCTAGTAGAAAGATTTAGACAGTCAAGCGTCTGAACGTCTATATAACAACATTTTAATAAAAATAACCAGTGATGTGACGGAAGGATGATATGAGTATCATTTTGGTAGAATTTGTTTCATTAATACGACCATGTGTTACATGTAATACTTTGATCTAGGAGTATAATTTACAAACCCATCAGTTGAAAACACTACCATGACGACATCTATGCTCTTGGGGTGTATTGATAATGTTATGAAAAATATGAATTTAAACTTGGGAGTGTGCTTTAGTGGCTTAATGACTAAATACACCAGTTCAGATATATTCCTAGGGTGAATAATTCATGCTGAAACATTAATTACGAAAATTAACTTTATATTCCTCGAGACATTTTGTCATTTTTGAGGCATTGAGATGCAATGTGTTTTTGTATGGAATTTTTGACATGCTAGGTGGTTCACTTTGTAGTGCTGCCGTGGCTTACATACGAATTGCAAAATTTGCAATGCGAGTGGTGTCGCTTCATATTGGGTGAGACAAGGTGAATTTCAGTGAGAGGGTTCGAGCAACATGGCATTGTTATGGTTGCTGGAATACAATCTGTGGATTACGTTTTAAGTAGTGGTAGCAAATCTTGTGTTTGATATCTCAATCTACAAACCTGACGTATAAAACCTTGTTTTGTAAAGAACACTTGAGCTACCTTAAAGATTGTAAGCAGTTATGAGCAAAAAGTACGAATGGATAGTTCCGGATTCTGATGTAAAAGAAGCGGAAGAAACTAAAGTAAAGCCGCCATCCTTATATAAAGTGATGTTGAATAATGATGATTACACCCCCATGGAGTTTGTTGTAGAGATTTTGCAGCGTTTTTTCACCATGGACATAGAGAAAGCAACGCAAGTGATGTTAGCAGTTCATTACGAAGGAAAGGCTGTTTGTGGCGTTTACAGTGCGGAAGTTGCCGAGATGAAAGTCGCCCAGGTAATGATGTACGCAAAAGAACATCAACACCCATTGTTGTGCACAATGGAGAAAGCCTAAGAAGGAGAACTTGGTTTTCTCCGGCACGCCATAATGTGGTATTTGAGGGAGGTGCCTTATGCTAAATAAAGAACTCGAAGCAAGCCTGAACGGGGCTTTTGCTAGAGCACGTGAAAAACGTCATGAGTTTATGACAGTGGAACATTTGCTATTGGCGCTTCTGGAAAATGTGGCTGCTCGCGAAGCTTTGCTTGCGTGCCGCGCTGACCTTGATGCTTTGCGTAAAGAGCTAGAAGCATTTATTGAACAAACAACACCGCTCATCCCTGTCGATGACGACAATCGCGAGACTCAGCCAACCCTGAGTTTCCAGCGCGTGCTTCAGCGTGCTGTCTTCCATGTTCAATCTTCAGGCCGCAGCGAAGTGAGTGGCGCTAATGTGCTGGTGGCTATCTTTAGTGAACAAGAGTCCCATGCGGCCTATTTGCTGAAGAAAAACGATATTAGCCGACTCGATGTTGTTAACTACATTTCCCATGGCACGACAAAATCTTCTAGCAGTGATGATGAATTGCCTGGTGCTGATTTGTCATCAGAAGAAGCGGCTGTTGAAGGTGGTGAAGAGCGTCTTGAAAATTTCGCGACTAATCTAAACCAACTTGCCCGTGTCGGTGGCATTGATCCTTTGATTGGTCGAGACAAAGAACTTGAGCGAACAATTCAAGTACTTTGTCGTCGCCGTAAAAACAACCCGCTACTCGTCGGTGAAGCTGGCGTCGGTAAGACGGCGATTGCTGAGGGGCTAGCATGGCGGATTGTTGAAGGCCAAGTGCCGGAGATTATTCAAAACTGCGTCATTTACTCGCTCGATATAGGCTCTTTGTTGGCGGGTACTAAATACCGTGGCGACTTCGAAAAGCGTTTCAAAGGCATTTTGAAGCAGCTTGAAAAAGAAGAGCATGCGGTACTATTTATTGATGAAATTCATACCATCATTGGTGCTGGCGCAGCGTCAGGTGGTCAGGTAGACGCCGCTAACCTAATTAAGCCACTGCTTTCTAGCGGCAAACTTCGTTGCATCGGTTCGACCACTTATCAGGAATACAGCAGTATTTTTGAAAAAGAGCGAGCACTTGCGCGTCGCTTCCAAAAGATTGATGTGATTGAGCCTTCGATTGATGACACCACTAAAATTTTGATGGGTCTGAAATCGAAATACGAAGCTCACCACGAAGTGAGATATACCAACAAAGCGATTCGCGCTGCAGTTGAGCTATCAGCGAAATACATTAATGACCGTCATTTGCCGGATAAAGCCATTGATGTGATTGATGAAGCGGGAGCTCGCTGCCGTTTGGCGCCTGCAAACAAGCGTAAGAAGACGGTAGGCGTGGGTGATATTGAATCCATGATCGCCAGAATGGCGCGTATCCCTGAGAAGTCTATTTCTTCATCGGATCGCGAAGTGCTTCAATCGCTTGAGCATAAATTGAAAATGCTGGTGTTTGGGCAAGACGATGCCATTGGTGCGCTGTGTGAAGCGATTAAGCTAAGCAGAGCCGGTCTGGGTGCAGAAAACAAACCAGTAGGTTCATTTTTGTTTGCGGGCCCGACAGGGGTAGGTAAAACCGAAGTGACGGTGCAACTGGCTCGCGCTATGGGCATTGAGCTTCAGCGTTTTGATATGTCTGAGTACATGGAGCGTCATACTGTCAGTCGTTTGATTGGTGCGCCTCCTGGCTATGTTGGCTACGATCAAGGCGGTTTATTGACCGATGCTGTGATCAAACACCCTCACAGTGTTGTGCTGCTTGATGAAATCGAGAAAGCGCACCCTGATGTGTTTAACTTGCTTTTGCAGGTGATGGATAACGGTACGCTGACGGACAACAATGGCCGAAAAGCAGATTTCCGAAATGTCATCCTTGTGATGACGACGAATGCGGGCGTAACCGAAACGGTTCGTAAATCGATTGGTCTGATTCAGCAAGATCATAGCCTTGATGCTATGGCTGAGATCAAGAAAATGTTCTCACCAGAGTTCCGTAACCGTCTCGATAACATCATCTGGTTCAATCATCTTGATAAAGAAGTCATTCTTCAAGTGGTTGATAAATTTGTGGTCGAACTGCAAGCTCAGCTGGATGTTCGCGGCGTGTCTTTGGAAGTCACCGACAAAGCGAAATTCTGGTTAGCAGAGAAGGGCTATGACAAGTCAATGGGCGCACGTCCAATGGCTCGTGTGATGCAAGAACACGTTAAGAAAAATCTGGCCAACGAGTTGTTGTTTGGGTGTCTGGTCAACGGTGGCACGGTGAAAGTGGACGTGAAAAGCGATGCACTGACATTTAGCTTCAGCGATGAGATGGAACCTGCCTGATACAACTAGGTAGATTTACAGATTATAAATATGACAAAACCCGGCCTGAAAGCCGGGTTTTTCGTGTTCGCGAGACGTGATGATTAGCGCGCGCGGAAGATAATGCGTCCCTTCGACAGATCGTAAGGCGTCATTTCAACGGTAACTTTGTCACCGGTAAGGATACGGATGTAGTTTTTGCGCATCTTACCAGAGATGTGAGCAGTTACTACGTGGCCGTTCTCTAGTTCTACGCGAAACATGGTGTTTGGCAGGGTGTCCAGTACGGTACCTTGCAATTCAATTACGTCTTCTTTTGCCATTTAATCCTCTTAGGCTATCAATCAGCCAATTTTTGACTGGCAGATAATGCCTTGATTCGTTAAGTCTGTAAAGTTCAAGGCCGAAATTTTACTCTTTTGCTCTCTGGCTGACCAGTAAAAATCGGCTATCGGTTGCGGTTTGGGCTAAATACTTCATTCTGTGAAAGTCAAAGTGGGCATTCTGGCCGATTGACGTTGGGGTGATGTTTACTTTAAACCCTAGGGAGTTTGTTGCCATTGTCCCGCGACAAAACGCTGATGGGGTTTGAATTTTTGTTTATAACGCATTGCATCGCATTCATCTATTTGAAAACCTAAATAAAGCCAAGGCGTTTTGTTTTCTATGGCCACTTTTATTTGTGCTAACACGCACAGTGAGCCAAGTGACCAAGGGTGGTCTGGGTCAAAAAAGCTGTAGATAGCGCTGTATCCCTGCTCCAGAACATCCGTGACGGCAATCGCTATTAATTTCCCTTGGTCAAAAAGGTGAAGGAATTTTGAGTCTTGCCAGTCACTTTGCACAAAAGAAAGAAAATCATGTTTGTTTGCAGGATACATAGAGCCCTGCTGATGACGCTTGTTGATGTAGCGTTCGTACAATGAGAACCATTCATCATCTAACGTGTCTTGAAGTCGAACATCAAGGCGAGAGAGCTGGTTAATTTGACGTTTCTGGCTTTTGGACGGTGTGAAACCAAACGTGTCTACGCGCAGTGAATGGCATGCACTGCATTCACCGCAGTGAGGACGATAGATGTTGCTGCCACTGCGGCGAAAGCCAGACTGAATGAGGGCATTGTAGCCATCCATGTTGTGAAGTTCGGGATCTAGCACAACCGCGATGGACTCTTGCCTGTCCGGCAGATAGGAACACGACGACGGCGCCATGACTCCAACACGAAACGATCGTTTCACCATGGTGTTATTGTCCATTGAGATCACCACTGATCCACTGAGACTGAAAAAGCGTGGCATCAGTAATGCGATGTTTCAGCTGGTTAAGTCGTTGGATGAAATCAGCACGTGGCAGAGGTTGTGCGCCTAAAGAGGCGAGGTGCTCAGTCATCATTTGGCAGTCGATCAATCGGCCGCCATGTTGCTTGAAGTGTTCGCAGAAACGCCAAAGTGCTGTTTTAGATGCGTTGGTTTGTAGGGAGAACATAGATTCTCCGCAAAACAGTCCTCCTATTCCCACACCGTATAAGCCGCCTACCAATGTGTCACCTTGCCAAACTTCGACACTGTGTGCACCACCAAGTCGATGCAGTTTTTTGTAGGCTTCGCGCATTTCGTGCGTGATCCAAACTTGATGGGCTCCACGGATCAGCGCGCATTGCTCGATAACGTCGTCAAATCGATGATTGATCGAAACACGAAAGCCTTGCTTACGTGCAAACTTCCTCAGGCTTTTGCTAGGGACGAACGTTGTCGGGTCGATGACTGCCCGCTCAGACGGTGACCACCAAAGATAAGGTTCTTCATTGCCAAACCATGGAAAGATTCCATGCTCATAAGCCGCCCTAAGGCGTTGTGGTGACAGATCACCACCAATGGCAAGAAGTCCATCAGGATCATCCAACGCGCTGCTCACAGGCGGAAATAGCTCTGGGTCGTTGTCATCCAGTGGCGGTAAATATATGGTCATAGCTAGTATGGGTTCCTGTTCCCGGTTGCAAAAAAGGGAGCCGAGGCTCCCTTAATTATACAAACTCATGCCGATTACTGAATACGTTGAAGCAGGTTAGTGTAACGCCCACCGGCAGCCTTCAAGCTTTGATGGTCACCTTGCTCAATAATTCGGCCTTCATCCATTAAACACACAGTGTCCATGTCTTTGAGGCCAACTAAGCGATGGGTGATAAACAGAACCGTTTTGCCTTTTGCATGCTCAAGAAGCAAAGACAGAATCTGCTGCTCGGTTTTGACATCAAGCCCTTCGGTTGGCTCGTCCAGCAGCAAGATAGGCGCATCGCGCAATAGTGCACGCGCAATCCCTAAGCGGCGGCGTTCTCCCCCTGATAATTGTCGACCGCCGTCGCCAAGCCAAACGTCCAAGCCGGGACCATCCAAAAGATCGGAAAGTCCGACTTGCTCAATCACTGAGATCAATTCTTCGTCTGTTGCAGTTGGCTTTGCCATAGAGAGGTTGTTACGCAATGCACCATTAAAGATGTCGACACGTTGGCTAACAACAGCGATGGACGCTCTAAGCGCCGACTCACGCCACGCAGTTAGAGGTTGACCATCTATGCTAACCGTTCCTTGTGAGGGGTCCCAAGAGCGTGTGAGGAGCTGCAGCAGGGTTGACTTACCACACCCGGTGCGACCAAGCAGCGCCACTTTCTCACCGACTTTGATGGTAAGCGATACGGAATCAACCGCAGGCTTATCTGCGCAATGGTAAGAATAGCTTACGTCTTGGAACTCAATTTGCCCCTTAGCCGTATTGTTGTAACCCATTGGGTCGAATTGAGTTTCAGGCGTTGCTTCGATGATCTCGTTCAATCGTTTAGCAGAGGTCATTGTTTGGCTTAAATACTGGAATGCGCCGGCAACGGGCATCATCAACTCAAAGCTTGCCATCGTCGTAAACGCCACCATCGCCACCATAGGGTTCGGGAAGTTCCCGCCTACACCATCAGCAGCTATCCAAAGCATCAACACCAAGGTTAATCCATTTGCGGCGAGCAATATCCCATTCGCTAAACCCGTCACGCCTGCCATTTGACGTTGCGCGCCAAGTAGCCGCTTTTCAGCATCATGCGCGCGTTCGCGGAACCTATCTGCTGCACCAAAGATTTGCAGTTCAGCGTGCCCTTGGAGCCAATCAACGAGTGAAATTCGAAGCTCAGACTTTGCACGTGTAATTTCTTCCCCATGTGGGCCACCAAGACGGTAAAACACCACGGGCAGTATTAACATGAGCGACAGAAGAATCACACCGAGCGTGAGTCCCAGTTTTGGATCGAACCAATATAGGAAGCCGCTAACACAAAATATGCCGAGCACGCCGACAAACAATGGGCTGATAAGGCGAAGATAGACATGGTCCATCGCATCCACATCGGCAACCAATCGATTGAGAATATCGGCATCACGTAAGTTACCCACTTTGCCAGGGATCAGCGGTGTGAGTTTGTCGAAGAAGAAAATACGAAGATCTGCGAGCAGTTTGAATGTGGCGTTGTGGCTGACAACGCGTTCGCCCCATCGCCCAGCAGTACGTGCAATCGAAAAACCACGAACACCCGCAGCGGGTAACATGTAATTAAAATTGCTCGCCGCCGCAAGTCCCGCTACCGCCGACGCGGCAATAAACCAACCGGACAGAGTGAGTAGACTGATCGCAGAGGCCAGGGTCGCAAACGAAAGTAGCATGCCTAACAGCAAACCAAACCAATGCTTTTTGTAGAGTTTAAGAAAAGGAATGAGATCACGCATCAAGGTCACTCCTGTCAACCGCTTGGATCATTTCAGCAAATGTACCTTCGTGTTTAAGCGCTTCAAATGGGCCTTGTTGTACCAACTTACCTTTGCTCATCACCAAAATGTTATCTGTGGTACCAAGCTGATCGATACGATGGCTCACGAGCAATGTGGTGGTGTCTTTCGTGGCTTTGTTCAGACTGTCCATCACTAATCGCTCGCTCGACGCATCAAGACTCGCTGTCGGTTCATCTAATAACCAGAACTGACCATCTTGTAGCAGCGCACGTGCCACCGCAATACGTTGCGCTTGGCCGACGGACAAACCACTTGCGCGATCGCCCACGTGGTGCAAGTAGCCTTGGTCGAGGTGTTGAATGAACTCATCAGCATAGGCGGCTTTCGTTGCACGTTGGATCTGATCATCGGTCGCCAATGGTGCAGGAAGACAGATATTGTCCTTGATACTGCCATGGAAAAGTTGAGGGTTTTGACCGACCCAGCTGACTTGTTTACGCCAATGCGCTAAATCAGCCTGATTAAGTTCTATACCGTTGATTTTCAGGCTACCACGATAAGGCAAAAAGCCAAGTAGGGCGTTAATAAGGCTGGTTTTACCGGCTCCGCTTTGGCCAACTAAAGCCACGCGCTCGCCAGCTTTGATGTCAAAGCTAAGCGGGCCGGCCAATATCACGCCATCAGGACTGAGTACTTCAAGATCTGTTGCTTTGATTGCCACGATATTTGCGGGGATTTTTGCTGTACCTGATGCTTGATGCTCTGGCTCGGCATCGAGGAAATTAACAATAGATTCTGCTGCACCAATCGCTTGCGCTTTCGCGTGGTAATACGTACCGAGATCGCGCAAAGGCTGGTAAAACTCAGGGGCGAGAACCAGAACGAAAACACCAACAAACAGTGAAATGCCTAAGCCATAGTGACCGAAATTCAGCTCGCCAATGTAACTAAAACCAAAGTAAACAGCCGTGATAGCAATGGACAGTGATGTAAAGAACTCTAGTACTGCTGATGAGAGAAACGCCAAGCGCAATACTTCCATTGTGCGTTTGCGAAAATCTTCAGAGGCGACCTTGAGATAGTTACTTTCAGCTTCAGCCTGATCAAATAGTCTGATGGTAGCGAGACCTCGTAGACGATCATAAAAGTGGCCAGAAAGGCGTTGTAGTGCCTTAAAGTTGCGTCGGTTTGCGTCAGCAGCTCCCATACCAACCAGTGCCATGAAAAACGGCACTAATGGCGCTGTAAGCATGAAGATAAGCCCAGCGGCCCAGTTAAGGGGGAAGACGACGAGCAGGATGACAAAAGGTATGAGACCTGCGATTGCCATTTGCGGTAAATAACGCGCAAAGAAATCTTGCATATCTTCGACTTGCTCTAGCACCAAGCTTGCCCAAGAACCGGCAGGTTTACCTTGGATAGTTGCAGGTCCCAGTGTCTGGAGCTTATCAAGAATAAGATGACGAACGTGAAGACGCACGGCTTCCCCTGCGCGATAGCCGGCTTGTTCTTTCCCCCAACTGCAAACTGCACGAAGACAAACAATGATCGCCAATCCGACGAAAGAAAGCCAAATATCGGATTTGTCGGTTTTCTCTATGATGAGTTCGTGAAGAATATTGGCAAGTAATGCGGCTTGGGCGATCAAAAAAAGACCAGACAGAAATGCCAAGCCAATCGCTGCGATGAGCCAGGTTTTGCCAAGCTTACTTTGCCCTTTGAGCCACTGGACAAGCGAGCGTTGTTTCTTTTTATCCATAGTACTTCTTGGTTTTATTATTCCACGGCACTTGAGCATGACTTCAGTGATGCAATCTCAATGGTTGCCTTGGAGTAAAGGAAGGCTAAATTGGCAAAAATATAGGCCCATAAATGGGCCTAGAAACGCGAATTACTTATTGCTTTCTAACGCATCAAGGAAGCGTTCTGCATCCAGTGCAGCCATGCAACCTGTACCTGCAGAGGTGATGGCTTGGCGATAGATGTGATCCATGACGTCACCCGCCGCAAAAACACCGTCAACGCTGGTTTGAGTCGCGTTGCCTTCAAGGCCTGATTGCACTTTGATGTAACCATTGTGCATGTCCAGTTGGCCTTCAAAGATGCTGGTATTTGGTTTATGGCCAATGGCCACGAACAAGCCCATGACTTCCAGATCTTGCGTTACGTCAGATTGGGTTTCTTTGATTCGAACGCCAGTCACGCCCATGTCGTCACCCAAGACTTCGTCAAGGACACGATCGGTGTGAAGAGTAATGTTACCGTTCTCGACTTTATCCATCAGGCGACTAACCAAGATCTTTTCGGCACGGAAAGTGTCACGACGGTGAATAAGGTGTACTTCAGAAGCAATATTAGACAAGTACAGTGCTTCTTCAACTGCCGTGTTACCACCACCGATGACCGCGACTTTTTGATTGCGATAAAAGAAGCCATCACACGTTGCGCACGCTGAAACGCCGCGACCTTTGAATTTTTCCTCAGACTCCATACCCAAGTATTGAGCAGAAGCGCCGGTTGCAATGATTAGTGCATCACAGGTGTATTCGGCACTGTCGCCTTTTAGGCGAAAAGGACGCTGAGTCAGATCGGTTTCATTGATGTGATCGAAAATGATTTCGGTATCAAATTTTTCCGCATGCTCTTTCATGCGCTCCATCAGAGCGGGACCAGTTAACCCTTCAGCATCCCCTGGCCAGTTCTCGACCTCTGTGGTGGTCGTTAGCTGACCGCCCTGTTGCATCCCTGTCACCATGACTGGCGTAAGGTTAGCGCGCGCAGCATAGACTGCAGCGGTGTAACCTGCAGGACCTGAACCTAAGATAAGAAGGCTTGAATGCTTTACGTTGCTCATTATTTCTCCGGATGGATTGAGTGTTATGTAATGAGAGAGATTGTAGGGAAAATGTGTTGCTAAAGAAAGAGCACCTTGCGGTGCCCTTCATGGAATTGTGTTATCTGTTATTACTTGAAGATTATGCGAGCGCAACTCTTGGATCGAGGTAATCGAGATCAAAGGCTTCTGCAACTTCTTTGATGGTGACGTTGCCGTTAATCACATTTAGACCTTTCAGCAGACCTTCATTACTAAGCAGTGCATCTCGATACCCCATATTTGCCAGTTTCACAATGTAGGGCAAGGTAGCGTTATTCAATGCAAAGGTAGAAGTTCGTGCTACGGCTCCTGGCATGTTTGCTACGCAATAATGAACGACATCGTCCACGATATATGTCGGATCAGCGTGGGTTGTTGCATGCGAAGTCTCGAAACAACCACCTTGGTCAATCGCAACGTCGACAACGGCAGAGCCCGGTTTCATTCTTGCGATGTGATCGGCCGTCACCAATTTTGGTGCTGCTGCACCGGGAATTAGCACTGCTCCGATGACCAAATCTGCGGCGAGAACGTGTTTTTCAAGAATTTCTTCTGTGGAATAGAGTACTTTCGCGCGTCCCTGAAACTCTTCATCTAATGATCTTAGCGTATCAATGTTGCGATCTAAGATGGAAACATCAGCGCGCATACCCACTGCCATACGCGCTGCATTGGAGCCAACAACGCCACCACCCAAGACCACAATTTTCGCGGGTTCTACGCCTGGTACGCCGCCTAGAAGCATTCCTGCGCCACCACGAGATTTTTCTAGTGCCTGTGCACCTGCCTGAATCGACATGCGACCAGCGACTTCTGACATCGGCGCCAAAAGTGGTAGTCGACCTTTAGAATCTGTTACGGTTTCATAGGCTATACAGACAGCTTTGCTCTTGATAAGGTCTTGTGTCTGTGGAAAATCTGGTGCAAGGTGCAAATAGGTAAACAAAATTTGCCCTTCGCGAAGTAAGGCTCGTTCAACGGCCTGCGGCTCTTTAACTTTGACAATCATTTCAGCAGTGGCAAACACTTCTTCTGCGCTTGGAAGAATAGAAGCACCAGCATTGATGTAATCGTCATCGCTAAAGCCAATGCCCATGCCTGCCTGTGACTGGACGTACACAGCGTGGCCACGGGAAACAAGCTCGCGTACGCTGGCAGGAACCATGCCGACTCGATACTCGTGGTTCTTAATCTCTTTAGGTACACCAATGATCATCCTGATTCCTCGCTTCTTTATAGAGTTATTAGCTGTTGTTTTGTAGTATTATTGTATTTAGAGCTAGTATAGTTCGCGGAAAGCCAGATTTGATGCTAAAAATATAAGTTATGTTAATGAAAATGGCATTTTACATTGCAAGGACGTAAGAAGGTGGAATAAAAAATGGTTGACGCCAAAAAGAAACCCTCCAAGGAATTGGATCGCATTGACAGAAATATCCTTAATGAGCTTCAAAAAGATGGTCGCGTATCAAACGTTGAACTGTCTAAGCGAGTAGGACTGTCGCCAACACCCTGTCTTGAGCGCGTTCGTCGCCTAGAAAGACAAGGTTATATCAGTGGTTACACTGCGTTGTTGAACCCTCAGTTCCTCGATGCATCACTGTTGGTATTTGTAGAAATCACACTTAACCGTGGTGCACCGGATGTGTTCGAACAGTTTAACAAGGCCGTTCAGCAGCTCGAAGATATCCAGGAGTGTCATTTGGTATCGGGCGATTTCGACTATTTGCTTAAAACCCGCGTATCGGACATGTCGGCGTATCGTAAACTTTTGGGTGAGACGTTACTTCGTCTGCCAGGTGTGAACGACACTCGTACGTATGTCGTCATGGAAGAAGTGAAGCAAACTAACCATTTGGTCATCAAAACGCGTTAAAAAGCTCACATCCCTCAAACAAAGAGGGCTGACATTAGTGTTATATTCGATAAACCGAGTAGCTTGCTGCTCGGTTTGTTTTTTTGTTTGGTGTACACTTTTGCAAGTAAAGGGCGTTGAAAGAGGAAATAAGGCTATTTCTTCCTTCGTGTCTTCGGCAAATAATGAATAATTACAAAGCCATCGCGTCCATTTTGGGGCTTAAATTTAGAAAGATAGGTGATAATGGAGTTCTTCTTGCGTCAGGAGCAGAAACAGACAGACACCTCACGTCGTTTAAACGGGAAACAACGTTTAAAAGAAAGCGCACTTATTCTCGCGCTCTTGTCTGCTGTGTTCATGTTAGTGTCCCTTCTTAGTTACGACTCCTCCGATCCTTCATGGTCACAGACCGCTTGGGATGGACCGGTGCAAAACGCAGCAGGCAGTACAGGCGCATGGGTTGCAGACACGTTTTTCTTTGCGCTGGGTACGTTGGCGTATCCCATGCCATTCTTGCTTCTTCTTGGTGGTTGGGTTGTATTTCGTCGTCGTGGCGAATCGGAGCCACTGAACTACACCATCTTGGCCACCAAAATCTTGGGTGTTGCTCTGCTTCTATTAACGAGTACCGCGTTGGCAGATCTGAATTTCGATGACTTCTGGTATTTTTCTTCCGGTGGCGTTGTGGGTGATGTACTGACGGCACTCTCTTTGCCGTTGTTTAACCTACTAGGTTCCACACTGATATTGATGTTTCTGTGGGCGGCCGGTTTTACCTTGTTTACAGGTATATCATGGTTAACCATCGTCGATACGCTGGGGGAGAAAACCCTCTCTTCTATCACATGGGTTGTGAATCGTATTCGCGGTGATAAACCTCAAACATTGGGTGCCACGATAGATACAACAAATGTCGACGTGTCTGATCCACTGTTTGCTGATCCAACGAGAGATGGCGACCAGCGTGAGCTGGTAGACATTGCAGCGCTGAGCAAAGTCCAACGTGTGAATGAACTGGTTGATTCAAGTGCGCGCAGTGGCATGCCAGTAATCCATTCACCAGCACCAGTGATTGTCGAACGTAAAGAACCAAGCATGACGATGGAATCCAGCCCTGAGGTTGTGATTGCCCCGTCACCAGCTCCGGTCTTTGAAAGCGTTGTTGATAATAACGCTGACGTTGAAGTTAGTCATGACGACATCAGCAATGATGACGTGGAGACATCTGTTCAGCCTAGCGGTGACGTCGATGCCTTGATGATGGATGCACCTACGCCTTCTGAATCGATAGTTGAAACACCGCCTGTTGATCTTGATGAGAGTGCTATTGAAGCCGAGACAGCGGAAGGAAATTCGATGAATGTCGATGTTGTCGAACTTAACGACGAGTCTCGTCCTGACGTTGCTATTGGCAACACAGATGGTCTATCAGAACTAGATAGGGCACAAGCCATGTCCGTGATCCCTGATGATGAAGACCCATTCCAGCAGACTATCCGTGAAGCTCAGAAGAATGCCGCTGGTGCGTTACACCCATTTTTGGTCAAAGATGAGCCGAACGTACCCAGACCTAAAGAACCTCTGCCAACCCTTGATTTGTTGGACCCGCCGCGTAACACCGCGACACGGGCAACAGACGAAGAACTTCAGTACCAAGCGCGTCTTATCGAAACGCGATTGGAAGAGTACAAGATTAAAGTGACCGTGATGGGTATATTCCCAGGCCCAGTTATCACACGTTTCGAATTAGAACTTGCACCAGGCGTCAAAGTCAGCCGCATCATGGGACTATCAAAAGACATCGCCCGCTCTCTTTCGACGAGCGCCGTGCGTGTAGTCGATGTGATCCCAGGCAAACCCTATATCGGTCTAGAGTTACCGAACACCAGTCGTGAAACTGTGTTTATGTCAGATGTGGTGGCGAGCGAGCGCTTCCAATCGTCGAAATCACCGCTTTCTGTGGTATTGGGTAAAGATATTGCAGGCGAAGCGATCGTGACTGATCTTGCCAAAGCGCCTCACATGCTGGTGGCAGGTACCACAGGTTCAGGTAAATCGGTCGGTGTGAATGTCATGATCGTCAGCATGTTGTACAAAGCGGGCCCAGAAGATGTTCGCTTCATCATGATTGACCCTAAAATGCTCGAATTGTCCGTCTATGAAGGTATCCCGCATCTGCTAACCGAAGTGGTTACTGACATGAAAGACGCGGGCAACGCGTTGCGTTGGTGTGTGGCCGAGATGGAACGCCGCTACAAACTCATGTCTATGCTCGGTGTGAGAAACATCGGTGGCTTCAACGAAAAAGTGAAAGAAGCTGCTGATGCCAATCATCCTATTCCCGATCCACTGTGGAGTCCGGGTGACAGCATGGACGAAACGGCGCCTTCACTGGAAAAACTGCCTTATATCGTTGTAATTGTCGATGAGTTCGCTGATCTGATGATGGTTGTGGGCAAGAAGGTTGAAGAGCTAATTGCTCGTCTGGCGCAAAAAGCGCGTGCCGCAGGTATTCACCTTGTGTTGGCTACGCAGCGCCCGTCAGTGGATGTGATCACGGGTCTTATCAAAGCCAATATTCCAACACGTGTGGCTTTTACTGTATCAACCAAAACTGACTCACGCACCATTCTTGACCAAGGTGGCGCTGAATCATTGCTGGGTATGGGTGACATGCTCTTTATGCCAAACGGCTCGAACCATCCAGCGCGTGTCCATGGTGCTTTCGTCAATGATGATGAAGTTCACCGTGTTGTGAGTAACTGGAAAGCACGGGGTAAACCGCAATACATTACCGACATTACCAATGGTGACCAAGGCTCAGAAGGCTTGTTACCGGGCGAAGCTGCCGAAGGTGGTGAAGAGTTGGATCAACTGTTCGATCAGGTGGTTGAATTTGTGACTGAATCTCGCCGTGCGTCAGTCTCTGGCGTACAGCGTCGCTTTAAAATTGGTTACAACCGTGCTGCGCGAATCGTAGAACAACTGGAAGTGCAGGGCATTGTCAGCGCACCAGGCCATAACTCAAATCGAGAGGTGTTGGCTCCGCCACCACCGCCAAGAGATTGATTGGAAAAATAGAATGAGAAAGATGTTGATGTCCTTACTGCTGGTAGCGCCAGCAGTATTTGCAACACCCCAGCAAGAATTAAACACTCGCTTAGGTAAATTAAACAACTTTACGGCTAGCTTCGAGCAGAGAGTGACGAGCCCTGAAGGAGAGCTGATCAGTGAAGGCGAAGGCAAACTTGCCATGAAACGTCCTAACTTGTTCAACTGGGAAACGGTGCGACCGGATGAAAACATCCTTGTTTCAGACGGTAAAACCTTGTGGTACTACAGCCCGTTTATTGAGCAAGTCACTGCCATGTGGTTGGAAGATGCAACGTCGCAAACACCGTTTGTTCTGCTAACGCGTAATGACCCGAAAGACTGGAACAATTACAACGTGAAGCAAGACGGAGATACTTTCGTTTTGTCGCCAAAGCAAGCCAGTAATCTGGGTGAGTTTATCGTCGATGTGCGCACCGATGGGCGTATCACAGAGTTTGCTGTTGTAGAACAAGATGGCCAAACCAGTCGTTTTGAGCTTGAAAATATCAAGAATGTGTCGCCAAGTGCTTCACTTTTCAGCTTTACTGTTCCTGAAGGGGTAGAGCTGGACGATCAACGTCAATAATCTCGACAGGCGCTGGTCCTCTTAGCGCCTTTTGCACCCAATCGCATTTTTATTATTGAGTGAGGTGTTTGCCTTAGCCATGCTAAGTTAACACCTTGCAACCTCTAACCGAGAGTCCTGTTTGTGAGTAATTTCAGTCTGGAATTTGCGGACGATTTTCGCCCCCTCGCTGCCCGTATGCGGCCAACCAATCTTTCCGAATACATTGGTCAAAAACATCTTTTAAGCGAAGGAAAGCCGTTGCGTCGCGCACTCGAAAGCGGTCAACTGCATTCCATGATTTTATGGGGACCGCCAGGCACCGGGAAAACCACGTTAGCGGAAGTCGCTGCGGGTTATGCCGATGCTGAAATCGAGCGTGTTTCGGCAGTGACCTCTGGGGTCAAAGACATACGTATTGCGATTGATAAGGCCAAAGAAAGCAAGCTGGTTGGGCGCAGGACCATACTGTTTGTTGATGAGGTGCATCGCTTTAACAAAAGCCAGCAAGATGCATTTCTGCCACATATAGAAGATGGCACCGTCACCTTTATTGGTGCAACAACGGAAAACCCTTCGTTTGAACTGAATAATGCACTGCTTTCGCGTGCACGGGTTTACAAACTCAAGTCGCTCGACAAAGAAGATATTCTTGAAGTCATTGAACAAGCCCTGACGGACAAAACCCGTGGCTTGGGCAATGAAAAATTGAGTTTTCCGTCAGATGTTAAAGAACAGTTGGCCAACTTTACCTCGGGTGATGCGCGGATGACGCTCAACTACCTTGAAATGTTGTCTGATATGGCAGAAGCGGATGACAAAGGCGACAAGCTCATCACGCTAGAGCTGTTGGCAGAAGTGGCAGGTGAAAAAGTTGCAAGGTTCGATAACAAAGGCGATCTTTGGTACGACTTGATTTCGGCGTTTCATAAATCTGTTCGAGGCTCTGATCCTGACGCTGCATTGTATTGGTATGCGCGAATTATTACTGCAGGTGGTGATCCTCTATACGTGGCAAGACGTTTGCTAGCGATAGCCTCGGAAGACATAGGGAATGCCGACCCAAGAGCGATGCAAATTGCCATCAGTGCGTGGGATTGTTTCACGCGCGTGGGTCCGTCGGAAGGCGAGCGAGCCATTGCACAAGCGACGGTTTATTTGGCCTGCGCTCCGAAAAGCAATGCGGTATACACGGCCTGGAAACAAGCCCTGTCAGATGCCAAAATGCACCCAGACTATGAAGTACCCAACCATCTGCGTAATGCCCCCACGAATTTAATGAAAGACTTGGGTTACGGTGAAGGGTACCGCTACGCCCATGATGAGCCAAATGCTTACGCGGCTGGTGAGAGCTATTTCCCTCAAGAAATGAAAGGTACGCGATACTACCAACCCGTAAATCGTGGCCTTGAAATTAAAATCGCTGAGAAGTTGGCATTTCTTGACCAGTTAGATGTAAATAGCCCGCAAAAACGCTAGGAAAAAGAGGGTATTTTGGGTATTGTTTAAGCCAATTAATACCCTCTATTTTCAATGGTAATATCATCAAATAGTGGGCTAAGCACCTTTCATATTGGCGTTGTCATAGTAGTGCGTGGCAGCGTTAAATTTTTCAGGCACTGTTAGATAACGATTCACAGGATTAACATGCTGGATTCTAAACTACTTCGTACCGAGTTGGACGCAACCGCTGAAAAGCTAGCGCGTCGTGGCTTTAAGCTTGACGTTGACACACTTCGCGACTTAGAAGAAAAGCGTAAATCGCTACAAGTTCGCACTGAAGAGCTGCAGGCTGAGCGTAATTCGCGTTCTAAGTCCATTGGTCAGGCGAAGGCGAAAGGCGAAGATATCCAGCCTTTGCTGGCGGAAGTTGAAAACTTAGGCGATGAGCTAAACAAAGCAAAAGCGGAATTGTCTGAGCTTCAAAATGAACTGAATACGATTGTACAAATGGTACCAAACGTTGCAGATGATGCTGTGCCTGTTGGTAAAGATGAGTCTGAAAACGTTGAAATTTCTGTTTGGGGCGAACCTAAAACTTACGATTTTGAAGTGAAAGATCACGTTGATCTGGGCGAAATGTCTGGTGGCCTTGATTTCGCAAGTGCCGTGAAACTGTCAGGTTCTCGCTTCATCGTCATGAAAGGACAGATGGCACGTTTGCACCGTGCCATCGCACAATTCATGCTTGATCTTCATACTACTGAGCACGGCTACACAGAAATGTATGTGCCGTATTTGGTAAATGCAGATAGCTTGTTCGGTACGGGCCAGCTACCTAAGTTTGGTGAAGACCTGTTCCATACTCAGCCAGCGACAGAAGAAGGCGTTGGCATGTCGCTGATCCCAACTGCTGAAGTGCCGCTGACTAACATGGTACGCGATACGATTGTTGACGAAGCAGATTTGCCAATTCGAATGACAGCACATACACCGTGTTTCCGTTCTGAAGCGGGCTCTTATGGTCGTGATACACGCGGTTTGATCCGCATGCACCAATTTGACAAAGTTGAGTTGGTTCAAATCGTGAAGCCAGAAGATTCAATGGCGGCACTGGAAGAACTAACGGGTCATGCTGAGAAAGTTCTTCAGCTTCTGAACTTGCCTTATCGTAAAGTGATCCTGTGTACAGGTGATATGGGCTTTGGTGCTGCGAAAACATATGACTTAGAAGTCTGGGTTCCTGCTCAAAACACGTATCGCGAGATTTCATCATGTTCAAACATGACTGACTTCCAAGCTCGCCGCATGCAAGCGCGTTTCCGTCGCAAAGCAGAGAAGAAGCCAGAACTGCTTCATACGTTGAATGGTTCAGGTTTGGCGGTTGGTCGCACCATGGTTGCGATTCTAGAGAATTATCAGTTAGAAGATGGTCGAATTGAAGTACCAGAAGTGCTGCGCCCATATATGGGTGGTTTGACTCAGATTGGCTGATTAATATAGCTATTTAGAAGGCCGGCATATCATTGCCGGTTTTTTTATATCTCCATTTTGCTATTCAATAAAATGTCTTTTGGCTTGGGCACTGTTTCCTTATTTTCCCATGCAATCACATGTTCTATGGAATTGATGTAAACAAATTTCCCTGACATGGAATTTTTTAAATGATTGAAAAATAAACACTATCACTTCAACGACGACGTAAGTCATCAATTAGGCGCAACCTTCTCATTTCATTCCAAATTATTGGACTAATATTACTTATTAGAGATATGTATCACTCACAAAAAAGGTAGCGTTGTATGCGAGTCAACAATCCGGTAACAGACAAGGAAATACGCTTTCCTGCTGATTACAACCTGCTCTCTACCACCGACACGCGCGGTATCATTAAATATGTAAGTAAAGAGTTCTGCGAAGTCGCTGGATATACTCAAGAAGAGTTGATTGGGCAACCCCATAATATGGTTCGCCATCCATCAATGCCCCCAGCAGCATTCCAGAACATGTGGGACTTCATAAAAAATGGTCAGTCGTGGATGGGCATGGTGAAAAACCGTTCCCAAAATGGTGATCACTATTGGGTCAACGCGTTTGCTTCCCCCATCAAACAAAATGGCCAGATTGTGGAATTCCAGTCTGTGCGTATGGTGCCTGATCGAATAGCTGTTGATCGCGCAGAAAAAGTTTACCCACTTCTCCTAGCCGGTAAGACACCATCGGCATTGAAAATGCCACGTACTCGCCTTTGGCAGCGAGCCGCCATGTGGTTTGTTCCTGGGGCTATTTTAGCGGGGGCTGCGGGTTTCTTTGCTGGTTTCGCCGCGTCAGTTGCCGTGCAATTGGTCTTTTCGATGGTGGCTATTTTCATGCTGACTCGTCGGTTGGAAAGGGTTACCAAGTTGGCGAGAGAAGCCTATGACAACCCATTGATGGAATATATCTACAATGGGGCGATTGATGATGTGTCAGAAATAGAGCTCGCATTAAAAATGCGTGCAGCTGAATTGAATGCTGTGGTCGGTCGAATCATGGACGGTAGTGATCAGGTTCTTGATGCTGCGAATACAGCGAAAGGCAATGGTCAAAGGACGGCGGATAACCTTGATAGACAAAATGCTGAGACCGATCAGATAGCCGCGGCAATCAATGAAATGTCAGCGACTGCGAATGATATGTCTGGTAACACGCAAAGTGCCTCTGATGCAGCGACCGAAGCCCAAGATGCGACGTTAGCGGGTATGGAAACCGTTGGTAAAACTGTCGACGCGATTCAGAATCTTGCGAAGCAGCTTAGTTCTGCATCCAGTGTTATTTCTGAACTTGAAGAGCACGGCAAGCGAATTGGTGCTGTGTCGGACGTGATTCAAGGAATTGCAGAACAGACCAACTTGTTGGCATTGAACGCTGCGATCGAAGCGGCACGTGCCGGTGAGCAAGGTCGGGGCTTTGCGGTGGTTGCTGATGAAGTGCGGGCACTGGCTCAGCGTACGCAAGAATCGACATCAGAGATCCAAGATGTTATCTCGAAAATCCAAAACGGTACGCAACTGGCTGTCGATGCGATGGAACGAGGAACAACCTTGTCAGAAGATTGTGTCGCTAGCGCAGAGCAAGCGGGGGATGTACTTCGTCGTTCACAAGAGCTAGTCACAGACATTAACGACCGAAACCATCAAATCGCGACAGCGGTGCAAGAACAGGCTGCTGTGTCTAACGAAATGAATGGTAACATTCAGTCGGTCTCAGAGCTATCGCAGGAAACCATTAATATTGCTCGAGAATCTGTGGTGGAAGCGCAAAATTTGTTTGATGCGCTGGGTGATCAGAAGCGATTAGTGATGCAGTTCCGTCGTACATCTTAGCGGGACTTTTGTTAAAGAATTTAAAGGCCAGCATTGCTGGCCTTTTTTTGTTTCTGTTGATTCAGTCGTCGCCGCCAAAGGATAGTGAGAATTACGCAGTTTGGCGTGGGCTTGGTAATGTATGCATTGTGTTCTTCGCTTCGTGCATCTTTTCTACCAAGGCATCGTCGGTGCGTATCGTGAGTTCACGATCAAAAAGGTGGAGCAATACAACACTAAGATCCTGGGAGATTTTGACCAAAGAAGACGCTGGAATATCCCCATTTTCAGAACCAATCACCGAGTCAAAACGGCTGTCGATACGGTCAAAAGCAAGCGACGCTTCAGCGCTGGATATCAGCGACAGTTGATACAGGCGCTTTTGCAGAATTCGACTTTGTAAGCTGACAGATTGCCATGCCGCGGTTTTACCTTCGATCAAGCGCATCGTGGCTTGCTCAAAGCGCAGCTGAGACTCTTTGGTATCAATCCATGTTTGCCAAAATGCCTGATACTCTTCATACATTGCATCATGTTTGCTCTCTGCAATGTATGAACGAGCAATTTCATCGATGATATAAATAAGGTGGTCAGAAGTGCGGTGATGTATCGCATACCAACCTGCCTTTGACTGGCTGGGCAGTGACGAAAGAGCCTGCTCCATCCTAGCACTCAAAACGCGAAAAAGAGGACGCTGAGGATTGTTGCAAGACGTTTGCAACTCTTCACAAAACTCGCGTATCTCATCTCTTGCTTTAGATGCTTGTGGCGACTGAGGGCAGCGAACATAGCGTGTATTGTGTTCGTGCAGCATCCACAATAAAGAGCGAAGACTGTTGATCTGTGAGCGGTAATGTTCTCGACGGGTCTCTTTGGTACTTGAGACGCTTTTACTTAGCTGTACTAACCAAGTTGGGGTAATTGCGCGTAGTAGTGACATATCTTTTTCCTCACATTGAGAGCCTGTACAGATACTGCAGGGGATATGCCAATTGTTTGTATCAATAAAAACAATACCTTAGGCTCGGTGTGGCTGTTTATTGTACATCGCTGATGCATCTTTGAACCAATACGGTGCAATAAGTGTGTGAAGAAATAGACAAATCGACTTGTAAGGTTGTACCAATCGAAATAAGTATTCAGTCATTCTTACTGGTTAAAATCGACAATAGTTGCGTCAGAGATTTTATTAGTAGAATAACCAGTTACTGCAATCTCTTCCTTGCTCTTGACGATTTTTCCGCGCAAATTTATGACGGTTTACTTATTCCGATTGGTATTACTTGGATATAGAACGCTTTGTTCTTATTACTTAATCAAGCGATATGAAAGATAAAGAAGAGGGAGCCAAACTGGCTCCCTCTTCTTTTGTCTTTTGTATTCGTGACAAATGACGGTGTGGTTACATCACACGCATACCAGCTTGTGCACCTTCATGTGGTTCAAGGAGCCACAAGTCTTTACCACCAGGGCCAGCAGCCAAAATCATACCTTCTGACATACCGAACTTCATTTTGCGTGGTTTAAGATTAGCAACAACGACGGTGTATTTACCGACCAAATCTTCAGGGTTATACGCAGATTTGATACCAGAGAATACTTGGCGTGTTTCTCCACCAAGGTCCAGTTGGAATTTCAGCAATTTATCCGCTTTAGGCACTGATTCACACGAGATGATTTTTGCGATACGAAGGTCTACTTTGGCAAAGTCATCAAACTCGATTTCAGCTGCGATAGGCTCGTCTGCTAGCGGGCTTTTTGCTTTTGCAGCCTCTGCTTTTTCCGCGAGCGCTTTCTCTGCTGCAGCATCTTCTTTTGAAGTTTCTACCATCGCTTCTACATGCTTTGGATCGATACGACTGAACAGCGCTTTGAACGGGCTGACGGTATGGTCAGTCAGCGGTTGTGCGATGCCTTCCCATGTCAGTGTTTCATTCAAGAATGCTTCAGTACGCAACGCTAGCTCAGGCATGACAGGTTTCAGGTATGCCATCAGCACACGGAACAAGTTAATGCCCATAGAGCATATCGCTTGAAGCTCGGCATCTTTGCCTTCTTCTTTCGCGACAACCCATGGCGCTTTTTCATCAACGTACTGATTCGCTTTGTCAGCCAGCGCCATGATTTCACGGACTGCACGGCTAAACTCACGTTTCTCGTACATGTCACCGATGCGTTCTACTGCACCAGCAAACTCAGCGTAAAGCTCAGGCTCTGCGCATTCTGCTGATAACTTACCGTCGAAACGTTTGGCAATGAAGCCCGCGTTACGTGAAGCAAGGTTAACCACTTTGTTCACGATGTCTGAGTTTACGCGCTGAACGAAATCGTCCAGATTTAAATCTAGGTCATCAATACGGTTATTGAGTTTTGCTGTGTAGTAGTAGCGCAGACACTCTGGATCCAAATGCTTCAAATAGGTGCTCGCTTTCACGAACGTTCCTTTTGATTTAGACATTTTGGCGCCATTCACTGTCACGTAACCATGAACGAACACATTGGTTGGTTTACGGAAACCTGAGCCTTCAAGCATCGCTGGCCAGAAAAGGCTGTGGAAATAGACAATGTCTTTACCGATGAAGTGATACAGCTCTGTGGTGCTGTCTTTCTTCCAATATTCGTCAAAGTCCACGTTGCTATTTTTGTCACAGTAGTTCTTGAACGAACCCATGTAACCAATTGGTGCGTCTAGCCAAACGTAGAAATATTTACCAGGTTCACCTGGGATTTCGAAACCGAAGTAAGGGGCATCGCGTGAGATATCCCACTGTTGTAAGCCCGTTTCAAACCACTCAGCCATTTTGTTGGCGGTTTCGTCTTGTAGCGCACCAGAAGTGGTCCATGCTTTCAACATGTCTGCGAATTGCGGCAAGTCGAAGAAGAAATGTACCGAGTCTTTCATGACTGGGGTTGCGCCGCTAACCGCTGATTTTGGATTGATCAAATCGGTTGGGCTGTAGGTTTCACCGCAGTTGTCGCAGTTGTCACCGTACTGATCTTCAGCGCCACATTTCGGACAGGTGCCTTTAACGAAACGATCAGGCAGGAACATTTCTTTTTCAGGATCGAACAGTTGCGAAATGGTGCGACTGTTGATGAAACCTTTGTTTTTCAGCTCAGTATAGATGTACGAAGCCAGCTCACGGTTTTCGTCACTGTGAGTGCTATGGTAGTTGTCAAAACTGATGTCAAAGCCTGCGAAGTCTGTTTCATGCTCTTTCTGCATTGCCGCAATCATGGCTTCCGGTTCAATACCCAATTGCTGTGCTTTCAGCATGATTGGAGTACCGTGTGCATCGTCGGCACAAATGAAGTTGACAATGTTGCCACGTAGGCGCTGATAACGCACCCATACGTCTGCCTGAATATGCTCAAGCATATGACCTAAATGGATAGAGCCATTCGCGTAAGGCAGGGCACAGGTAACCAGAATTTTACGTTGGTTTGCAGCCATAATTTAGTTAGTTCGCTTTTGATAAATGAATCGAAAGAATGGCGCAAATATTACCTGATACACGTTGGAATGCCTAGCGCACATTAAGTTTGCCGCTTCTAAAGAGGCGGTTTGAATGCGACAGAACGGCAGTAGGTTTAAGCGACGAAAACCGTGCGATTTGGTTTGAATTTCATTAGGCTAACAACGAACACGAATGAATTACGCTTCGAACACGGAGAACGCGACTGCCTTGAGTGGGGGTCGTAACAATATTATAGAGGGATTGATATGTCTGACGTCATTGCTTTGCTTAACCAGTTTCAACACCCCGCTTTGATCCCCGACTGGGCTAGCCACGCCGGTATTGTGACCGAATCAAAACAGGGAGAGGTGACGCTGACTTTCCCCTTTGCTGCCAAAGACCTGATTGCTGAACTAAACGCTTGGTTAGAAGCGCAAAAAGCCAATGGGCATGTGATTCCTCCTATCTCGATTCAACAGCGCGTTGTTCCACTGAAGGCCGGTGATAAATCCCCGATAAAGGGTGTGAAGAACGTGATTGTTGTCAGTTCTGCAAAAGGCGGGGTGGGGAAATCGACGACTTCAGTGAACCTTGCATTGGCACTGAGCGCACAGGGTGCGAAAGTCGGCATCTTGGACGCAGATATTTACGGCCCATCTGTACCTATTATGCTAGGTACAAAGGGGAAGCAGCCCGTCACGCTGGATGGCAAGAATATGGAACCCGTTGAAGCGCATGGTCTGTTTAGCAATTCTATTGGCTATCTCGTGCCCGACGAAAACGCCATGGTCTGGCGTGGCCCTATGGCATCTAAAGCGTTTGCGCAGTTGGTGAATGAAACGCGTTGGCCTGATTTGGATTATCTGGTGGTGGATATGCCACCGGGTACCGGCGATATTGCGCTAAGTATGGCGCAGCAATTCCCTATCACGGGGGCTGTGGTGGTGACAACGCCTCAGGATCTGGCATTAGCGGATGCGATTAAAGGCGTGACCATGTTTGATAAAGTGGCCGTGCCGGTGCTCGGTGTTATCGAGAACATGAGTTATCACATTTGTAGTCAATGTGGGCATCACGAAGCGATATTCGGTCAGGGCGGTGCTGAAAAGATGGCGAAGAACCTCGACTTGTCGATACTCGCACAAGTGCCACTACACATGAGTATTCGCGAAGACATCGATGCCGGGTGTCCGACTGTCGTTTCGAAGCCTGAAAGTGAGCATGCAGCGGTATATCGTCAACTTGCACTAAGAATCGCGTGCCATCTTTACTGGAGCGGTGAGCCCATCGCAGAGCAGATTTCGATTACCACCTTGAAGGATTAGGGCTGTAAATAAAGAGTGAATTGATGCGCAAATCACTTGAGAGTTGATGAAACATTGTGCGGATTACTTTTAATTGAGATGTTCATCACATATTTAGATGGCGTCCGTGCATCCAACTCCCTATAATCAGGCGGTTTATTTCTCGCCAAACTTCCGGGTATTCATATATGAGTGACAACAACCAATGTGTCATTATCGGTATTGCAGGCGCATCTGCATCCGGTAAAAGTCTGATCGCCAGCACCATTTATCAGGAATTAAAGGAAAAAGTCGGCGATCATCAGATCGGTGTTATCACGGAAGACCGCTACTATCGCGATCAAAGCCACCTAAGCATGGAAGATCGTGTTAAAACAAACTATGACCATCCGCAAGCGCTTGACCATGATCTACTTTGTAAACACCTTCAAACCCTCATGGAAGGTAAAGCGGTAGAAGTGCCACAATATAGTTATGGTGAGCATACTCGGCTGAATGAGACCACCACGTTGACGCCAAAGAAGGTGATCATTTTGGAAGGGATTTTGTTGCTGACAGACCCTCGTCTTCGTGAGTTGATGCATGCAAGCATCTTTATGGATACCCCATTAGATATTTGTTTGCTGCGTCGCGTTAAGCGTGATGTGGCAGAAAGAGGCCGTACCATGGAATCTGTGCTGGCTCAGTATCAGAAGACAGTGCGTCCGATGTTCATGCAGTTCATTGAGCCCTCCAAACAGTATGCGGACATTATTGTCCCACGCGGCGGCAAGAACCGCATTGCTATTGATGTGCTGAAAGCACACATTGCGAAACTGCTAAAATCATAATCAAGAAGCCGGCGAAGTCCGGCTTTTTGCTATCTGTTACTGAGATAAACGTAATGACAAGACTCTGTGCCAATGCGCGGAAAAATGTGACTTTAAGCGAATCGTTTGGGTATTCAACGGACAGAATGCATCGAGTTTTCAAACCCTGCTACCGCGCTGTGCCCCTCCAATCGTAAATGGCAAACGTGAACCACCAAGATCAGCTGGGTTCTGTGGCTTCATGGCTTCACTAAGATTGATTTTACGCGTTTTATCATGCGAAAAAGCGGAAACGAGAATATGTGATGCAGCATTTTGCTTCATAATTCGTTAGGCTTTTACTGTTATTTAAAATGCATCTCACAAGGAACTGATTGTCATCATGAAAAAGCTACTCTATATCCTTTTTGGACTGGTGCTGTTGGTAGTAATAGCGATAGGTGTGCTTGTTGCTGTTATTAACCCCAATGATTTTAAGCCGCTGATTGCTGATGAAGTCAAAAAAGCAACGGGTCGCGAACTGGTGATCGACGGTGACATGAGCTGGCGCTTTTGGCCAAGCCTAGGCTTATCGGTCGAAAAGTTAGCCTTTAAGAACCCACAAGGGTTTGCCGAGCCAGATATGCTCAAACTTGATCGCGCGGAGATGTCAGTCGCCGTGATGCCACTCATGTCCGACACTCTCGATATTGGTGTGGTCACTCTGTATGGCGCGCATGTATTCATTCAAACGCTGCCGAATGGGAAAAGTAACCTCGACGGTTTAACGGGGGAAGCACAACCCGCGCAAAAAGACACGGACACGGCTGCTCAAGAGCCTGCATCTTCGCCTGCTTCGGAACCCGCTAAAGACACGGGAACAGCAACCGCATGGACGATCGCAATTGGTGGTGTAGATTTGGTCGATGCCAGCGCTATTGTGCGCGATGACCAAACTCATGCTGTGAGTGAAATCAGTAAGCTGAATCTGAATGTTGGAAAGCTGGAAATGGGTCTTTGGGTACCCGTAGAGTTTAATGTTGAAGGTAAGCAAAATGCGATGGCGTTCACGGCCAAGGGCAGTACCGAAGCCATGTTGGAAAAAGTGGTGATGGACTCTCAGCTTCGCAAGCTTTCGCTCTCGGCGACGTTAGATGATGCGAGCATGAAACTGGAAAGCGTTTCGCTTACTGCGGATCAAGTCGCTTTGGCGATGCCAGCTGCCATTGAGTTCTCCGCTAAAGGTCAGGCGAGTGACTTGGCGTTTGATACATCAGGCAAGGTCACTGTGACGGTTGATAAAGCCATCGAAATTATCCGTGCCTCTGGTATTGATATTGCCACGACGCTGGCAGGTTCAACGCTGCCACGTCCAGAAATGAAAATCGGACTAAAAGGTGATGCAGTCTTTGATAACAAAGCACAAAAACTGACGCTAAGTCAGCTTGTTGCCAACCTTGATGAGCTGGTGGTCGATGGCAGTGCGTCGGTTGCTTTGGCCGATATTCCTGCCGTGCGTTTTGAACTGCATAGTCCAATCATTAATGTCGATGCATTTCTGGGTAACAAGCAAGCGGCAGCTAAACCTACAGATTCAACACCGAGCAAACCTTCAGAATCTGGTTCAGGTGAGCAAGCTCCAACCGGACAGAAAGCCCCATTGAGTGATGTCGAGCCTGATTTGTCAGCCCTGAAAGGGCTGGATGTTGCAGGCAAAATTGCGATTGACCAATTTGTGGCAAACAACGTCAAAGTCAGCGATGTGATCACAACGTTTGCAGTGAATCGCGGCAAAGTGACGCTGAGTCAATTTGATGCCAAGCTTTATGGCGGCACGATAGCGGCACAGGGTTCATTGGATGCAACCGCGTCACCTGCGCGTTATAACGTCACGAAAGGTATTAAGAACATCAATGTTCAACCATTGCTGATGGATGCCGCCAATGAAGACATGTTATCTGGTCGAGGCAGTATTGATGTTAACGTCAATGGTGTTGGCTTGTCAGACAAACGTCTTCGCACGGGCATTGCCGGTACGGTTGCTATCGACTTTGCTGATGGTTCAGTTGACGGCATCAACATCCCAGAAATGATCCGTGAAGCCAAAGCAGCATTAAAAGGTAAACGTGCAGACTACGTTGAAGAAACTCGTAAAACAGATTTCAGCGGATTAACCGCCACGTTCAACCTCGGCAAAGGCATTGCTTCGACCCGCAATATGAAGATGGAAGCACCAGCATTGCGTATCCGCAGTGAAGGTCAAACAAACTTGGTCAAAGAAAATCTAGATTTTGACGTGTTTGTTTCTGTTGTCGGTACCAGCAAAGGACAAGGTGGTAAAGATATCGATGAGCTAAAAGATGTCACCATACCTGTCGAAATTGGTGGCACTTGGCAAGCGCCTAGCTATAACCTTGACGTTAAAGCATTGCTGACCAACAACAAGGTATTAGAAGACAAAGTGCGCAAAGAAGCTCAGCGTGGTTTGGAAAAACTGTTGGGTGATAAAGCAGGAGACGACAAAGTGAAGCAGGCGGCAGACAAACTGTTAAAAGGTCTGTTTAACTAATGCTTGTTGTCAATCTATCTGTTTGATCTATTAAGTTAATCAAAAAAGAAGCCGCATGATGCGGCTTCTTTTTTAGATTCATATTGATCACTGTTGTTTCGCAAAGCGCGGTGTGACTTAGGCATGCTTCTTCTTGAGGCTTTTTTCTCGTTTTAAGAGATCTTGCAATGCTGTCAGTAAATCAACAGCAGAAAGGATACCCACGAGCTCGTCGGTTTTATCCAAAACGGGCAGCGCCCCAACATTGTGATCTAGCAATGCTTGATTGGCTTTCGACAGCGTTTCGTACGTTCGGCAAGTGATCACATCTTTAATCATTACATCACCAACGGTCAGGTCGTCTGACAGAAGGTAGGGGTGTTCAATATCGGGTGCCTCATCGGCCCAGTTTGGACGACGTAACTGTCTATCGCTGATAATACCGACCAGTTGTTTATCTTTGGTGACAGGTAAATGGCGAATTTCGCTATCTCGCATAAGAAAGTATGCTTCACGCACGCCCATCTCTGCGCTGACGGTGATCAGCTTTCGCGTCATGTAATCCGAAACTTTTCCTGGCATCGTATTGAATCCTCCATAGGGTGATTTAAGGTGACACCAATATAAAGCTACAGAATGTATGGTGATGATGTTGAGAGCCGTAACGCAGAAATTTTGAGGCGACACAATAATTAACGGTTTCATCGCACGGAATGACTTTCACTATCGGTAGGGATCGCTAGAATCGTGGGTTCTGTTCCCGAAAACCAAAACAACAAGGAATATCAGCGGCAATGGATTCAATCTCTCAAGCAGCTTTAGGCGCTGCAGTTTCAGGCTTAGTCGCAGGCAAGCGGTGCACACCGAAAGTACTGATAGCAGGGGCAGCTCTGGGCACACTTCCTGATCTGGATGTGCTGCTGGACTATGGTGATCCTGTTTCCAATATGATCAAACATCGTGGCTTTAGCCACTCTTTGTTTGTGCTTTTCCCATTTGCGCTGTTGCTTACTCTGGTTTGGAAGCGATTTTTTGCCCCGTCATGGCCTTTCGTACAATTGCTGACACTCATCTCAGCGGCGTTGATTACCCATCCTCTGTTGGATTCTTTTACCTCTTACGGTACGCAACTATTCTGGCCGTTAGATGTTGCACCTGTTGCGATTTCCAGCGTATTCATCATCGATCCCCTTTATACCTTGCCACTGCTTGTTCCGGTGTTGGCCGCGTTTATCTGGCGAAGCCGTGCAGCCAAGCTGTGTGGGGCAGGTTTGGCGCTATCAAGCCTTTATTTGATGTGGTCGTTAGTTGCGCTTGGGCAAATCCAAGATCGCGTCGAAGAGAACGTGGCGGGCACGCATCTGGAAGGTCAACCTGTGTTTATTTCACCAACGCCATTCAATACTGTGTTGTGGCGTGTGGTGGTGCTTGATGATGACAAATATTGGGAAGGGTTAGCGTCATTACATGATGAAGACCCAACCATTGATTGGATGCCAATGGTTCGAGGAGAATGGCCGTTTCCGAGTGAGCCCGAGCTGCTGTCACAATTCAATGCCTTTAGTCGTGGTTTTGTTCAGTTCAAACAAGAGGGGGATAAACTGACGGTGACCGACCTTCGTTTGGGCATGGCGATGTATCATCCTTTCCGTTTTGTGATGGCGAAAAAGAGTGATCAACAGGTTTGGCAGTTAGTTGAGCCGGAGCAATTAGATCCCGGCCCATTGCTACCAAGACAGATACCTGCCCTTTGGATACGACTGTTAGGCGAGCAGAGCATTGATGCTTTGCTTTGCAATGAATTCGACTGCTATCGTGATGAATTGGTTGATATGACGAAATAATGATCAACAGTTAGTGGTCAACGAACCCGCTAAACAGGTTTGGATTCACATGAAAACGCCCCGCATTTTGCGGGGCGTTTTCTTTAGTGATTTGTTTGTGTTACCAGTCGATGCCTTTGCGCACTTTAACGCCTGAATCGAAAGCGTGTTTCACGTTTCGAACTTCTGATACGGTATCTGCCATATCAGTTAGCGTTCGGTGTGCTGCTCTGCCTGTGATAACCACAGACTGCTCGCTTGGGCGGTTTTCCAATGCCGTCACGACCTCATCAAGGTCGATATAGCCATACGTCACCATGTAAGTCATTTCGTCAAGCAAGACCACATCGTAGCTTGGGTCAGCCAGCATGCGTTTGCACTCAGCCCAAATTTCTTGAGCAACGCGGGTGTCATTTTCTTTATCTTGTGTATCCCAGGTAAATCCTGTTGCCATCACATGGAACTCAACGCCACATTTTTGCAGCAGATTACGTTCGCCGCATTCCCATGTGCCTTTGATAAATTGTGCCACGCCACATTTTTGACCATGGCCTGTCGCGCGAGTGATCATGCCAAAACCTGAGGTCGATTTGCCTTTGCCGTTACCTGTAATAACCAGGAACAAGCCTTTTTCAATTTGTGCAGCGGCAACACGCTCGTCCACTTTCTCTTTCACTTTTTGTTGTCGGGCTTTATAGCGCTCGTCGCTCATTCTGCATTCCTTTCTTAAATCGTCGGTTTTTCATTTGGCTCAAACAGTATGAGCACCCTCGAAATTTGGATCACAACATAACAAACCTCACCGTATTTGGAAGTGTTGAAATGCTGTCGGTTGTAAATGATGTCTCATGTAACTGAACGCTTTGTTTCTCTGCTTCGTACGGAAACTGAACAACTAAGCTTGAATGTGGGCACACACGGAGGATCGAGAGATGAAACGACTAGCACTGGTGATATTGGGATTATCGTTTAATGCGTTTGCGGGCCAGAGTGTTGATTATCAATCTGATGGCGTGGAATTGGAAGGCTATTACGCACAAGCACAGGGGACACCCAAAGGGTCGGTGATACTTATTCACGATTGGGATGGCTTGACAGAATACGAGCAAAAGCGCGTAAACATGCTGTCCGAAATGGGCTACAACGCATTTGCGGTTGATCTTTATGGCAAAGGTAATCGCCCTGTTGATACTAACGCGAAAAAAGCCGAAACAGGAAAGCTCTACAAAGATAGGGAAAAAATGCGCACGCTCATTATAGCGGGCCTGGACAAGGCGCGTGAAATGGGTGTCGAAGAGGTGGTGGTGGCGGGCTATTGCTTTGGCGGAGCCGCAACACTAGAACTCGCACGTTCTGGCAAGGCTGCAGGCGTTAATGGGTATGCGACATTTCACGGTGGGCTAAAAACGCCAGCCCAGCAAAGTTATCCTGAAAATACGGCACCGATTTTTATAGCGCATGGGGGAGCTGATACAGGGATCCCGATGACGGATGTCGCCGATCTTTCTGTGCAACTGGAGACAGCAAAAGTGCCTTACCTGATAGAAGTTTACTCTGGTGCACCTCATGCATTTACCGTGTTTGAGTCCCCGCGTTATCGTGAGGCAGCAGACTCACGCTCATGGGCAACATTTGGCACATTCTTGGGTCAAAATTTTTAACATCGGTTGATGTACTATTTTGCGCTCTGTTTCTGCATTCGTTAGAGTGTCGCAACGTGATAAAGGAATGGAGTGCCAATGTCTGTAAGCAATGATAATAAACCGAAAATTCTTGTCGTTTGTATGGGCAATATATGCCGCTCTCCTACTGGAGAAGCAGTTTTAAGGGCCAAAGCGACGGCTCGGGGTTTAAATGTGATTGTCGATTCGGCTGGGACTATTGGATATCACACTGGCGCAAAGCCAGATCCTCGCAGTCGTGAAGCTGGGGAGGCGAGGGGATATGACTTTTCGGGTATTTCATCACGTCAGGTTGAAGTCGCAGATTTTGAACGCTTTGATCTGATCCTTGCCGCCGATAAAGCGAATCTGGCTGATTTAATCGATATTTGTCCGCCTGAGTATCGTTATAAAGTATCTCTGTTTCTCAGTCACGGTGAGTGCGAATTAAATGAAATTCCTGATCCTTACTTTGGCGGTAAGCGCGGTTTTGAACATGCGCTGGATTTAATTGAGCAAGCGAGTGACTGCATTCTCGACAACTTTGAATAAAACCATCGACACTTTTTGCTACTAACAGATTTGAAGCCCGTGAAATACGGGCTTTTTTATGCCTGATCTAGTCAAGAAAAGCGAAATATTTGCCATAAATAGATCATTTTTAGGGGATGCTGCTTGTTTAAAATAGACGGCTCTTATAAATTTAAGATCTAAAGCGAATGTCTTTGTGTGAGGTAAGGGATTGAAACTTCAACAGCTCAAATATCTAAAAGCGATAAAGGACAACAATTTAAACGTGTCCGCTGCATCGCAGTCGATGTTCACGACGCAACCGGGTGTGAGTAAACAAGTCGGGTTGTTAGAAAAAGAATTGGGTGTTCGGATTTTTGAGCGACGTGGTAAAAATTTAAGTGGTGTGACACCTATTGGTGAACAAATTCTCGAGCAAGTTGAGCGTATGCTGGCACTCGAGCAAAAAATAAAGGCGCTGGCGAATGAGCATCTTGATCCCAGTGTCGGCACACTGAATATTTACACCACGCACACGATAGCTCGATATTTACTGCCAAACAGTGTTTCTTACTTCACGCAAAAGTACCCAAATATCAATTTCCATCTGCATCCGACTCTGCCTTTGCAAACCAAAGGGATTATCAGTAAAGGGCATTCTGACTTTTCAATTGTTGCCCACGATGTGGGGGCGGATAACGATTTGATTGTGTTGCCAGCGTACCTTTGGACGTTGGGGCTGGTGGTACCGGATGAGCACCCTCTTGCGCATGTACGCAAGCCAACATTAAAGCAATTGGCGGAATATCCTATCTTGAGTTACGAACCGGGCTCAACAGGGCGCAGAACGCAAGATGAAGCCTTTGGCCGTCTTGGTATTTCTCCGAACTACTTTATGACGGTGATGGATGCCGATGTCATCAAACGATATGTCCAGCTCGGTTTTGGTATTGGTATCGTTTCTACGTTAGCGGCTCGAGACATCGAAAATACCGGGCTGACATACATCAACCTTGATCATTTGTTTGAGCCATCTAGCGCATGGATCTGCTTTTCTAAAGATATTTTGCTGCAAAACTATATGTATGATTTCTTGTTGTCGTTCTCGCCGCACTTAACCAAGATATTGATGGAAAGTGTGTTG
The DNA here is from genome assembly GCF_000286835.2 of Enterovibrio norvegicus FF-33. Classification (GTDB taxonomy): domain Bacteria; phylum Pseudomonadota; class Gammaproteobacteria; order Enterobacterales; family Vibrionaceae; genus Enterovibrio; species Enterovibrio norvegicus_A. The sequence goes on from NZ_AJYD02000013.1 coordinate 660,481, forward strand.
ATGCAAAACAGTAGCGAGAAGGTCGATAAGTTGTTTGAAGGCCTTGAATTGCCCGTTTACTGATAACGAAACCTAGCCGCGAAAGGCTAGCGAGTTGTTACTGTTAGCGAGCAGAAACATCGATAATGAAAAGCCATTTCAAGAAACAAAACGCCAGCGGTTAGACGCTGGCGTTTTTTATTAGATAGTCATCTAGTGACCATAGCGCGTAAAACGTTAGTTATTCGAGCTATCACCTGTGTTTGAATCCGTAGAACCGCTGCCTGGCGGGGTACGGATGATCCTTCCCTGATTGTTGTTCAGTTCCGGATGGTCGACAAGCAAATGCTTGGTGATCTTAGGTGGAACCGGCTCATTTTCAGGATGATGGTGATGAAAGATCGGGGTGCGGGGCCGATAAACATGCGGCGGTCGCTCGCCTTCTATTACGGTATCAGGAATTCGTTTTCCAATGATAACTTCGATTGCCGTCATTGGGCCGGATTCCACTTCAACCACTTCGCTCACATCCACTTCTTCCGCTGCGTACGCAGAAACAACGCCACTCATCAGAAATAACGACAGGCTCAATAATGCCAATCGTGTACTGGTTTTAGTGAGGTTTGCCATGTCATTCATAATGCACCTCCTAGGCGACTGAACCATCTTTGGTGTCGCGCGCAGCAATAAAGCCATAGAAAATGTAACCAATCAGCGTCAATATTGCGCCATAGAATACGGCAGATTGACCACAGGCATACACACCGTAGATGCTGTAGATGACAGCGAAAGTCCCGATAGCAGCCCCAGTTTTGTATTCTTTAGCACTTAAATTTTGCTTGCGCAGAATGACTTCAAGCCCAGTGAGCGACAAGATGTAAGGCACCATATTAATAAACACGGCCAGATTTAGCAGGATATTGAATTGACTGACCAAGTTTGGCGAAATCGTCATGATGGCGAGTACGAGCTCTAAACCCAACATGATCAACATGCCTTTGATAGGGGCATTTGATTTGCTTACTTCACCAAAGATTTTAGGGAAAAGACGAATATCTGCTGCGGCCTTTGACACTTGGGCATTGGTAAATTGCCAACCAAGCAATGAACCAATACATGCGATCACCGCAAGGGCAGTAATAACTTGTCCAACTGTTTCATTAAACATGTAGGTGTAGACAAGCCCAAACGGGGCATCAGATTTTGCCAATTCTTCATTGGGAATAATGCCCTGAATAACCGACGTTGATGCAATGTAAACGATGGCTGTAAAGCTGGTGGCGAGCATACAGGCTAAGGGGACATTCTTTTTGGGGTTTTCTACCGCCCCAGAGTTTGCCCCTGCTGATTCAATGCCCAAAAAGGCCCAGAGGGTTAACGCTATACCGGAAGATATCGCGGTGACCGTCGTATCTTGGTGGGGGTTCCACGCTTCTGCAAACACCTTAGGCTCAAACCAAAACCAACCTGCGACAGATAGACCTACCACTGGGATGATAATCCCCCAGACCGTTACGGCTGAGATTTGACCGGTGAGCTTTGGACCCCAAAAATTAGCAACCATAGTGACAACAAGGATGCCCACGACAGCAATAAAAGTGTGATAAGGGGTTGTTTTTATCCAAGGAAAGAAGGGCACCAAATAACCTGCCGCAGACACGGCAATTGCTACTGCACTGATAACCAAACAGACGTAGTAAGTGTATGACGCAATGAAGAATGCTGATTTTCCATGTGCTTCATCAGCATATGCAGACATCCCTCCATCTCTATTGCAGTACATGCCGCATTTAGCAAAAGCATAGGCAATACACATTGCGCCTATTGCAGTCACAATCCACGACAACAGCGATATGGCCCCAGTTTGGGCCAGACTGGCAGGCAGCATGATGATGCCTGACCCCATCATATTGACGGTCACGATTGTTGTGAGACCGACCAATCCCATTTTATTTTTTTCAGATGCCATGCTAATTCTCCACCTCGTGATTTTTTGGTGCGAAATACGGTAACACTCTATTTTCTAATCATTTTTCGGACGGTCATAGCATTGCTACGTTAACGAGAACTGAGTTAGAAACCATGTGAAAACGTGATTACCGTCGAATTGAAAGTAGATGTTGTCATCATGACAAATTGATTCTTTTACAAGACAGATCAGCGATAAAACGATTGGGAGGATAATTTCTCTTCGGATCGTTCAGGTTCAATCGCGTGCTAGATTTCTGAACTGACCATGCCCAAAAAGCTGTTATTCACCTTTTTACTTAAAATGTCTATTTTGCGACTTTGTCTTATCCCGCGCTCTTCTATGTTGAAGATGTCTTAACGACAATTGAGTCAACTCTTCTTCAAGTACAGTGCCGGAGCAGGGCTATGAAAACCTATGGAAAGAAATTTAACGTATTGATTCTAGAAGAGGCCCATAGAGAGGGTGTCGTCGGCAACGCTATTGAAAGGCTGATTGCTGAACTCGAAAACAGTGGTGCCCGAGTCATGGTCGCAAACAGTTTCGATGATTGTTACTCCATGATTAATTCAAACACAGCGCTAGATTGTCTCATGCTGACATCGGCCATGAGCGGCTCTCAAAGCGAAGAGAATGAGCGTTTCTATGTGCTCATCGAAAAGTTAAACAAAAGACAGCAAAACGTTCCGGTTTTCTTGCTAGCGGAGCGTAAAAAAATCACTCTTCATGTCACTCGCGAGATGATGGAGAATGTTGATGAGTTCGCATGGATCCTTGAAGATACGCCCGATTTCATTGCAGGCCGTGCAGTGGCCGCAATCACTCGTTATCGCGCACAGCTTCTGCCGCCACTGATGGCAGCATTGATGAATTATGATGATATTCATGAGTATTCGTGGGCAGCCCCTGGGCACCAAGGTGGCGTGGGCTTCACTAAAACGCCAGCAGGTCAGCGGTTTTATAATTACTACGGTGAAGGTCTGTTTCGCACAGACATGGGGATCGAACGCGGCAGTTTAGGCTCTTTGCTTGACCATACGGGTTCATTTGGTGAAAGTGAACGTTATGCTGCACGTGTGTTTGGCGCGCACCAATCTTACTCGCTGGTGACCGGGACATCGGGTTCTAACCGCACCATCATGTCAGCTTGTATGAAAGCGAACGACTTGGTCATTTGTGACCGTAACTGTCACAAATCTATCGAGCAGGGGCTCATGATTTCCGGTGCTAGACCCGTTTATCTGGTGCCAACACGTAATCGGTACGGAATTATAGGACCTATCTTTCCGGATCAATTGTCGAAGAGCGTATTGCAGCAACGCGCAAAAGCGGAACCATTGACCAAAGATTATGCCGACCAACGCGCGGTGTATGCCGTTCTTACGAACTGTACTTACGATGGGCTTTGCTACAACGCTAAAAAAGCACAGGACATTCTTGCAGAGAGTAGTGATCGTATTCACTTCGATGAAGCATGGTATGGTTATGCGCGCTTCAACCCTATTTATGAAGATCACTTCGCTATGCGCGGCGATCCTGTTGAAGACCCTGATGGGCCAACGGTGTTTGCAACGCATTCAACGCATAAACTATTGAATGCACTGTCTCAGGCTTCGTTCCTGCATGTCCGTAACGGTAAAGGCGCGATCAGTTTCGAACGATTCAACCAAGCCTATATGATGCATGCTACGACATCCCCTTTGTACGCAATCTGCGCCTCGAATGATATCGCAGCGTCCATGATGGACGGCAACCGCGGACACTCTTTGACGCTGGAAGTAATCCGTGAAGCGGTGGATTTCCGTCAAGCGATGGGTCGACTCAATCGTGAGTTTAATCAAGACGGTGATTGGTTCTTCAAACCGTGGAATGCGGAAACAGTCAAGGATCCTGTATCAGGTCAGAGTTACGCATTTGAAGATGCGCCAGCTGACCTATTGTGCGAAAACCAAGACGCATGGGTCATGCACCCGAATGACAATTGGCACGGCTTCAAAGATATGCCAGCCGATTGGTGCATGCTCGATCCGATCAAGGTCAGCATTCTCGCCCCAGGTATGGGTGATGATGGTCATCTCCTTGATGCCGGTGTCCCAGCAGCCTTGGTGACCTTGTACCTTGGTCGCTTTGGTATCGTGCCAACCCGTACTACGGATTTCCAAGTGATGTTCCTGTTCTCTATGGGTATTACCAAAGGTAAATGGGCAACCTTGGTTAACACTTTAATGGCGTTTAAACGCCATTATGATGACAACACACCGCTCGAAGAAGCATTGCCAGATCTGGTTGCTGATTTCCCTGATTTTTACGGAAATATGGGTTTGAAAGAGCTAGGCGATAAAATTTTCGGCTACCTGAAACAACATAATCCTGGTGAAGTGCTTAATGCCGCGTATGAAACCTTACCTGAAGCGGTGATGACACCTCATGCAGCATTTGAAGCGATTGTTGCTGATAATGTTGAAATGGTGCCATCGTCTCAATTGGTTGGACGTGTAGCAGCAAATGCGGTTATCCCGTATCCACCGGGTATCCCAATGTTGATGTCTGGAGAAAGCTTTGGCGATGAGACAAGCCCGCAGATCAAGTACCTTAAGAGTCTAGAAGTGTGGGATGAAGAGTTCCCTGGCTTCGAGAAGGAGACGGAAGGTACTGAGTTGCACGACGGCATTTACCACGTCATGTGTGTTAAAAACGTTTGAGCCTTTGCTGAGATTTAGACAGCCTTAGCGGGTGAAAAAATGAAGAAGGCCTGATGGAGACATCAGGCCTTCTTTTTATTTGTGTTTCTTTTTATCAGCGAAACCTTTCTTTACGCAGCCAGTACCATAACGATTTTGGTGTTATGAACAGGCGATACGAATAAAGATCTGAGCACCCACAAGAAGGAAATCATCATCAACATAGTAAGGGTTAGCATGCAGGTAGTTACAAATGCCAGCTTCTTTGTTGCCGCTACCTAGGAAGAACATTGCACCTTTTTGGTTTTCAGCCGCGTTTACCATCAAGCTGAAATCTTCAGAGCCCGTCATTGGATTGCCGTTTGGATCTAGGCGGTCTGCAGGCACGGTGTCACGCGCTGCATCGATAACACGCTGATACGCATCGGCGTGGTTAATCACCGCAGGATAGCCTTCACAAACCATGGTGGTTTTGAAGCCACGGATTTCGCTTTCTTTCACGATGCTGCCAAAGCTGTCTTTCAGGATCTGATCGGTTTCTGCATCCATGGCACGAATGGTGCCTCGTGCTTGCACGTAGTCAGGGATAGCGTTAGGAATACTGCCGCCATTGAACATGCCGCAACCAAATACCGCAGGGCTGAATGGATTGGTACGTTTCGCAACGATGTAATCCATGTCCATAATGATGCGGCTCGCTTCGCGGATCGCATCTAGGCCTTTCTGTGGGGTTGAACCATGTGCAGAGACGCCGTGAACATCCAGTGTCCACGCAGAACCGTAAGACGACATAATGCCGTTGTTGATTTTTACCATGCCGTATTCGAGTGCCGCGTCGTTATGCAGGGCATACACTTCTGCAACACCTTCCATGCAACCAAGCTCTACCATTTTACTGGCGCCTGGAACACGCATGTCTTCTTCCGCCATTTGGAACACAAAGCGAACGTTGTGTTTCAGTGAATCCTTGTTTTCTGACAAGTACTTAGCGGTGGTCAGAATGATTGCCATGTGGGTGTCGTGACCACAGTTGTGTGAACGGCCTTCATGCTGAGAGCGGTAGTCGTTCTCTGTCATGTCGTCCATTTCCAGTGCATCCATGTCAGCACGGAAAGCCACTCGACCCAAGCTCTCGTCGATAGTCAGGTCCGCGATAAAGCCGGTAAAACCTTCGTACGTGGTAAGTGCGTAGCCGAGCTCAGTCATCAACGCTTGGCAGTATGCGGTGGTTTTAAATTCTTGGCCTGATGCTTCTGGGATCTGGTGCAAATCACGGCGAGTGTTCACGCTGAAAGCGTGTAGTTCGAGCAGTTTGCTGTCTAGATTAAATTGGCTGTATTTCGCTGACATTAGATGATTCCTTTCATTTCAAAGCCGATCTGCGCAATCATCGACGCGCCAAAGAAGCAGCTCGTCGCAACGATAAGGAAGATAACGATCACCTTCCAAGACATTTTCTTCAGTTCTTCCATTTGGCCGCCAACAGACAGACCTGCAAATGCTAGCAGTGGCACACACACTGATAGGAATTGGATCTTACCGACTGACTCAAGGAAGTAAGTACGGATAACGGTGTCAGGCAGACAGATTAAAATGCCGATTATGGTTGCGTAGGCAAACGTGGGTAGCGACGACGGAATAAATTTCTTTGCTACTAGTGATAAGAAAACAATCACAGACATGGCAATAAAGCTGTTTACCATTTCTAGTGGTGCTGTGCCGTTAGTCAGGAACTGGGTAAAACCAGCTAGTACAATCGCGAGAGAGACCAGCTTCATATCATTCAGAATGACTTTCATGGCTTATTTACCTTTGTTGCAGATTTTGTAAACGAACTCAGCAAGCGGCAGACCCAAGAAGGTCAGTGACAGTGCGCCAAGTACAGAAGAAAGTAGGTTCGATGCAGCAGCAATACTCAGTACTTGCTTCGCCATTTCAGGCTCCAAGCCCGAAACCAATGCGCCAGATGCAGCACTCAGCATTGAGCCACTACCCACGCCTGAGCCCGCAGCCAGTGCGAGTGGGTGAAGACCTGTAAGTGGGGCAATACTGCCTAGTACGCTGAACCACAAGGTACCGATAACCGAACCACACAAGTAAATCGCCAATACGCCAACGTACTCAGGACTACCTGTGCCAAATTTACCTTGAACCACCGCAATGGAAGGCTCGCGGCTGATTGATGAACATGCGCCAATGGTTTTGCGGCCAAAGCCGAACTTAACAGCGAGCGGAACGGCAATGAGGATAGGAAGTAGGTTGCCCAACTCTTGGAAAAGGAGAGGTACGCCAGCATCGATGATCATGTCCAGGTTAGGGATGATCATTCCCGCATATTGGGTGCCAAGAACCAGCAGGCAGTAACCCACCATTTTGCCGCAGAAACCTTCTTCTTTAGCAGTAAAGACCTTGCCCCATGCTTTGATTTTTGTTTTGGTCCAATTCACGGATAGAGCCATACCAAGCATGACGGCAAACAGCATAGGGAGTATGGAAATGGTGGCGAATCCCATATCAATTTTTTGGGTGCCAATAATAAACTGAGAAACGAAAATCAGCGCCGATACAGCGATAACACTTGTCATTACAACGCGAGCTTGACCGCTCTTGTTTTCTTCTGTGTTCATAGGTCATCATCATTAATAGTTGAAATCGAGGCTGATTATAGAGAGGCCCGAAAAACGAAACGTGAATGAGATCAACTGTTGCTGTGAGTCATTAGATGAAAACTAAATATCTTATTCCCTTACGGAATTAAGGGTTATTTTTAGGTAAAAAGACGATGACTTTGGTGTGTATTGTGTTGGTCTTTAGCGCCTAGGCGCAACAGTGGCAACCCGCTGACACCATACTGCAACAAGCGTCAGTCAGTGCGATGCTTACCTGCTGGATACGAAAAACCCGACGTAAGGTCGGGTTTGAGGTAGGAGCTACTTTGATTTCTTTTGGATGCTATTGAACCACAGGCGAGCAGTTACATGCAGCGTTAGACACAGACTTGGTGCTGTTTCTTTGCGGCAAATACCAGCTTTCTAGGCCTTTTTGCAATTGATTGGCAGCCTGTGAGGGCGACATTTGTCCCGCCATGACGCCGACCGACGTTTCCCAAATCTCCAGTTCCAAGTTTGGCTCACCACGGGATAGCACTTGTGCAGAATTACGAATGGTAGAATCACACTGATCGCGCCAAGAGATCATCTCTTGCGCAATAGGGTCTTTCACATCGAAGAAGTGGTTAGAGAGGGAAAAGAATCCTGATATTTCATTGGTGAGCAACTCGGCAAACTCTGCCGTGGTCATCCATTTCAGGAATAGTTCTGCGGCCTCAGGATTTTTGGATTTCGAATAAATACCCATGCCCAAATCTGTGTGATCGCTGAAGTAGCAAGCATCACCTTTCTTTTCAACAGGCGGCGGAAACACTCCCATGTCAATTTTGCCGGCGAAGGTCATGATGTCCCATGAGCCTGCAGGGTAGATAGCAGCTTTACCGTTAGCAAATGCCGAGATTGAGTCAGCGTAGCTGCGCTGTTCAAAATCTTCACCCATGTACTTCGACCACTTGGCTAGCTCACTCAGGGTCTGGCGATAGGGTTTGCTATCCATACGCTCTTTGCCTGTAAGCAGGGCGTCTCGGCCATCTTCACCTTTCCAATAGGTAGGGCCGATATTCTGAAAGCCCATGGTGGCGGCTTCCCATTTGTCTTTTGTTCCCATTGCCAGTGGCAAATATCCAGCACGCTTGGCTTTCTCTAATGCCCAGTAAAAATCCGCATTGGTAACAGGCTCGTTCACCCCTAATTCTTTGAAAATATCTTTGTTATAGAAAAATCCATGAATGACGGAAGCCATCGGCAGGCAGAAGGTTTGTGCACCAGAGTCGGTCTGCCAAGGAGCAAGGGCAAAACTCGGGAAGTTTTCCATCCCTTCCATTTCAGTAACTTCTTTGAGCAAGCCACGTTGGAAAAGTGCTTGCGACCCATCAAACGGGCGGCAAGCTATCAAGTCACCCGAGGAGCCTTGCTCGAAGCGTTGCTCCATATTGCTGTTCCACTTTGATGCATCCATATCTGAAGGTGAGCGGTACTCAACCTTGATGTTCGGATAATGCTTGTTGAAAGCAGGGATGATTTTCTCGTTCCATACCGCGTCGTCGCTGCGCCAAGAGTCAATCACCAGTGTCGTTTGAGCATGTGCAAATGATGTGACGGTAAGCGCTAAGGCCGCGAGAGATAGTTTGGCTATATGTTTCATTCTCAATTCCTTAAACGCGGAAGTTTGATATTAGGTTTTGCTGATCTTGAGCCAGATTGGCCAAAGACTCGCTGCTTGATGCTGACTCACGGGCATCTTTTTCTGCTTCATAAGCAACGTGGGCAATGCCATTAATGTGTTCTGCTACTTCATGGCTGACTTTGATCTGTTCTTCGGTTGCTTGGGCGACATGCACGGCCATATCTTGTATCGCTTCCATACGCGCCACAATGTCTTGCAAAGTTTCATCGGTTAACCGCGTTTGGATTAAACAATCATCCATTTGCTTCTGGCTAGCACTCATGGTTTCAGCCATACGTGATGCGTTGCCTTGCAGGTTATTGATCATCTGCTGGATTTCTTCAGTGGACTGCTGTGTGCGTGTTGCCAGTGCGCGTACTTCATCGGCAACCACGGCAAAACCGCGACCGTGAGAGCCTGCGCGTGCAGCTTCAATGGCGGCATTTAGGGCAAGCAAGTTAGTTTGCTCGGCAATATCTTGAATGACATGCAAAATCGAGCCGATATTGTTGGAATATTGGTTCAACTGCTGAGTATTAGATACGGCTTCACCGATATTACTCGAAAGCTGCTCAGTCAGTTGACGGCTAAGAGACACTTGCGCACGTCCACTGTTCGCTGTTTGGTTGGTGTTTTCGACTTCTGCGACGGTAAGTTCTGTCGAACGAGAAATCTCTTTGGCACTGACTTCCATTTCTGAAATCGCCGCGGCCACTTGGTCGGTACGGGATTTCTGGTCTTCAACTCGGGTCATGGCGCTGTCACTGACGAGGGCTGCACGACTCGCTTCACTAAGCAAATGCTTCGCGCCATCACCAAATTTCGCCAAGGTGCGTGACATGGTGTCTGCCAGCATATCGATAGAGCGACTTAGCTCGCCGAATTCATCGTTGGCGTGATAGTTAGCGCGTGTACGCATATCACCGTCGGTCATTTTGTGTAAGACGTTGGTGATAAGTGCGAGCGGCTTTTGAATGCTGCGCGTTGTGCTAACGCCAACCCACAAGCTAATGGCCGCGGCGACAGAGGTCATCACAATGATGTAAAGCAAGGCTTCACTCACTGCGGTTTCTGCGTCATCTCGGCTGGTCTGCGCCAATTGTTGTGCATAGTCTGCGTAAGCTTGCAGGCGAGATTGAATGTCGTTCATCTGCTTGTCTGTCTGCGTGCTTTCACGTTGAAGCTGGGCGTTAACTTGCTGTTGGCGGCTCATCACATCCAATACGCCACTTTCAGCTAAAGTCAGCTGCTCTACCTTTTTCAGGTTCCGTGAATAACGCGCTTTAACATCGTCTTCAACGGAAATGCGCTCAAGACGTTTGAATGCAATCTCGATATCTTTCGCCAATGCTGACCTTAGTTGGTTGAGGTCAGTATCTTGATCGGCACGACGCAACATTTTCATGTCTCGTGCGATACCACTGGTAATGAGTTCGGCGCGGTTATGCAGTGAACGTTTTACTGCGGCTTTTTGTAGTAAAAGATTCGCAGCCCACTGATAAGTGTCTTCAAGGCGAAGAAATTGCAGATCCAGCGTTTGACGTTGAGCAATCAGTGTATCTGATTGCTTTTGTAGGTTGATAAGCGTGCGTGCTTGTTCAAAGTATCGGGTTGAAGCCTGATGGATAGCATTAACTTGTCTACGTTCGTCGTCGTGCTGTGCGTTTTGTTGAGCCTGGCTTAACGTTTGAAAGAAGCTTTGCTTTTGACGATCAAATTGTTGGTCAACACGGTTAGCGTTTGTCGGATCGTTTTGAAACGTGCGAATAAGAAGGCTGGTTCGCATCAATTGGGTGATCAAATCACCCGAGGCGACGACCATGGGTGTGGATTGGTTGGTAATTTGTTCTACTTTCCCTTGCAGTGTTTTGGCATTGAACAAACTGATACTGCTAAGTATTGCCATTAACACAAACATCAAGGCAAAACCGGCGATTGTTCTCTGAACGACGGACAACTTCATTGTTCTCTCACTCTACAACAGTCTTGAAAGATAAAGACTAAAAGTCTTGCTGGGCTCTAATTTCACGCTTGAAAATAATTATCTTCAAAGCGGCTAAAAATGCCAGAGATTGTGACACTAATCAGGGGTATCGGCACCCATAAGTCATTTCTTTAATGAAAAAGTGATATATCCACACCAATATTTTACATGACGAATTAAATGAGGAACGAATGTCACACTGTTTCAGGTGGGCATTGGGCGTTGAGTGAGGGGGGGAATGAAGGATGCTTCTTTGGCATAAAAAAAGCCCCAGAAGGGGCTTTTACAGAATGTGTGAAATTACCATTTCTTCTTCGGTGCAAACAGCTCGTCTAGCTCTTTGTTTTCATCATTTTTAGGCCTGTTGGCTTCGTGACCTTTGCTCAGTGATGTGTTGACTTCTTCAAGCATGGCAGAAAGACTTTCTTTTGCAGATTGGCAATACGGGTCACTTTTACTGCTAACCACATCTAATGCCTTTTTCAGCAATTGTTGAGCTGTACCCATCTGGCCTTTGATCTTCGCATCGTTAACGCGTTTGAGAACGTTTTCGATATTGATCTTCATCTGCATCTGTTCCAAGCGAGAATTTTCAGACACAAATGCTTGTGTAGGCAAACGACCTTTGGTGTGCTCAGCTTTGATGACTGCTCTCAAACGTTTTACCAATTTAAGCATTGAGATGGCTTCACGATCGCTGTCAGGTACACGAAAAGACGTCGATTCTTTGTTTTGGTAAGTTTGTTTGATTTGATTGATCTGTGCTTGCACGTCCGAGATGCGCTGTGGAAGTGAGCGATCAGTCTTATCAATATCATGCATTGTCTTCAATGCATCTAGAATTTTCTGGTTAAGACATACCAGCAGGGTGCCGCTATAAGGCAGGTTGTGTGCATTACCGATCAGCTCTTCAGTGGCATCAATAACTGCAATATATTTTGCCATTTCCTGGCGCTTTGATGACTCTACACGTTGACGCTGCTGAGCCATAATGTTGTAGCCAACAATGAGACCGAGCAGGATGACGCATAAGCCAACCACTAAGGCGATATTCATAAGTGAGCGTCGATAATCCCTGTTAAAACTAAGACGGCCTAAGATACACGATCTGCAAGTATGGTCATAGTTTGTTAGTACTATTTTCGATCTTAGCTAAATTCTGGCGTGTCGTATTGCTTTTCTATGATTTAGTGCGTTTCACTGCACGTTTATTTGCGAAGCTATGATGGCATTATTTGGTGTGTAAGCCTGGATTAATATCAGCAACACTGCAGCCAGTTTGGCGGTATTTTGGGCGCTGTGTAATGGTTATGCATCTCAGCACTTCGTCCGCTTGCCAATACACGATATAACATATGTATAATCATTCACGATTACTACAACCTTATGAAATTACAACAACTTAAATACATCGTTGAAGTGGTCAATCACGACCTTAATGTTTCTTCGACGGCGGAAAGTCTTTACACCTCGCAGCCGGGGATCAGTAAGCAAGTTCGCGCGTTGGAAGACGAACTTGGGGTGCAAATATTTGGTCGCAGTGGAAAACACTTAACCAAGCTGACACCCGCAGGAGAACAAATTGTTGATATTGCTAGAGATATCTTGTCTCGTGTGGATAGTATCAAGTCAGTAGCTTACGAATACACCACACCCGATAAAGGTAAACTCAACATCGCAACAACCCATACTCAAGCAAGATATGCGTTGCCTGATGTCATATCTCGTTTTGTGAAGCGCTATCCGAATGTTTCTTTGCACATGCATCAGGGCGCGCCAAGCCAGATCGCCGATTTAGTTTTGAAAGGAAAGTCCGATTTTGCTATCGCGACAGAGGCATCCCATCTCTATGAAGATTTGGTCATGCTGCCTTGCTATCACTGGACAAGGTCTCTGATTGTGAGAAAAGACCATCCTTTGGCGCGACGTTCTGCCGTGACCATTCATGATATCGCGCGTTTTCCATTGGTTACTTATGTCTTTGGCTTTACTGGACGTTCTTGTCTTGACAGTGCGTTCAATAACGCCAAGCTGAAGCCGAATATTGTGTTTACAGCAACAGATGCAGACGTTATCAAAACGTATGTTCGCCTTGGCATCGGTATTGGGGTGATGGCGAGCATGGCCTATGATAAAGACTTGGATGAAGATTTGGTCGCTATTGATGCCAGCCACATCTTTGATGCAAGCACGACACGCATCGGTTTTAGGCGTGGCACGGTGTTGCGTAATTACATGTATGATTTTATCGAGAGTTTTGCGCCGCACCTTGATAGGAGCACCATTGATACCGCCATGCAGATTAAAGATCCCAGCGAGTTAGATAGCTTCTTTACGCCGTTTGATCTCCCTATTAGATAGCGTTAGACGCGGTGTACTATATTGTCAGTGCTCTGCTATTCGTGCAGATTTAGGTGTTTTTGCCGCTTTTACGGTGCTATATACTGGGGTATACACCGTTTGTGTCGGCTGATAGTTGGAATTCACCTTGTCTCAATCCTTCCTCGTTCAAAAAGAGCGTTTTCTGCAAATTGATGCCTTACTGCAGCGTCATGTTTCGCTATGGCAAGGAATGCCTTTTGATTGTCTTGATCTGCCGTGGAGAGCTTCTCATCCTGAGCTATGCCAATGGTTAGATTTGCTGTGTCTAAAAGAACTGCAAGCGTATAAGGAATCGCCAGAGCGGTTAGCGGAGACAGTGAAAGCGTGGCTGCCTGAGGCGGCGCAGTTGGTATCATTATGTGGCACTGAAGTAGAAACCCAAAATCGGCCAGAGATACATTGCGACAGCCATATTGCTACAGGTATCCCAGGTCGAAAGTGGTCGCAGATAACTGCTTTCAACAGTGCGATACCACTATCTAACAAGGGTGCCTGGTTGGAGTGGTGCGCAGGAAAAGGGTATCTAGGGCGTGTCATTTCGGCTACACGTCAGGTTGGTGTCACCAGTCTAGAATGGCAGGAAGCGCTGTGCCAAGACGGCCAGGCTTATGCCAATCAACATCAGTTACCGATGCATTTTGTCCATGGTGATGCATTTTCACCCGAGAGTGAATTACTGGTCAGTCATTGTGATCATGCGGTAGCGTTGCATGCCTGTGGTGACTTGCACGTGACACTGTTACGCCATAGTGTGAAAGCCAAACCGCAAAGTCTTTCTGTCTCACCTTGTTGTTATCATCTGATCAATGAAGTCTACTATCAGCCATTGTCCATTGTGGCGACGGGCTCTTTACTGTCCTTGAGTCGTCATGATCTAAAGCTGCCACTGCAAGAAACTGTCACCGCAGGGAAAACAGTGCGAAACAAGCGTATTGTTGAAGTGAGTTTTCGCTTGGGCTTTGATAGCTTGCAGCGTGCTCTAGGCCATAGTGACAGTTATCTGCCTGTACCGAATATACAAAAGTCTTTGTTAAATGAAGGCTTTGAGGCATTTTGCCGATGGGCTGCTGATAAAAAAGGTATTTCCATTCCAGATAACACAGACTTTGCAGCTTTTCTCTCGCAGGGAGAGCAACGGTTTTCGACCGTTGAAAAAATGGAAACCATACGTACGCTGTTTCGCCGACCATTAGAGATGTGGCTGGTTCTCGATAGAGCGCTGTTTCTGAGCGAAAACGGTTTTGATGTCGACGTAACTACATTCTGTGCGCGTGAGTTGACGCCGAGAAATCTTCTTATTCAAGCCACAAGGAAAGGCTAAATGGAACTGAGCTATGAACAGCTCATCATGGTGATGTTGGCCTTGGGCTTGGGCGCGTTTGTTCAAAGCATTATTGGGTTTGGGCTGGCGATTGTTGGCGCACCCCTCCTTATGATGATCGAACCTTCGCTGGTACCAGCGACCGTCACGTTGGTAACCTTGTTTCTTGCCATGGTGAATACGTGGCAATATCGCCGTCAACTGTCATTGCGCGGTATTGGTTGGGCTTTTGTTGGCCGAATCCCTGGCACCTTTGTTGCTGGCGCATTGCTGTTGTATCTCTCAATCAATGCGTTAGAAATTATCATGGGGCTAGCTGTTTTGTTTGCGGTTGTCGCTAGTGTGTTCAAGTTTTCTGTGGAGCCGAGCAATAAGAATATGTTTTGGGCGGGCTTTGCTGCTGCGGTTATGGGCACAACAACCAGTATTGGTGGTCCACCAATGGCATTGGTTTTGCAGAAAATGGACATTGTTAAGTTAAGAGCAAACTTGGCGGGTTACTTTATTTTTAGCTGTGCCATATCTCTTGTTGTGCAGGGAATGACTGGCTATTTCGAATGGTGGCATGTCAAAGTCGGTGTTATGTCGTTGCCTGTCGTATTTCTTTGTTCGTGGGTAGCGTTTAAAGTGGCACCGCGTGTTCGTGCTGAATGGGTAAGACACGGCTTGCTGATTCTATGCTCGTTTGCTGGTGTGACAACATTCGTACGTGGTTTTTCCTGAATCAAAAAAAGCCGACATACATCATGTCGGCTTTTTCTTACCAGCACATTTCAGTGTGCAGTATCAAACTATTCGTTATTAAAACTTCAAGCTGACTTGCATACTAATAAACTGGCTGTCGTAAGGTGCGCCCGCATCTGCTGCATACCGTGCGGCTTCTTGGTTGTTGAACCAAGGGTCATAATTCATGCGCACGTCAGTGTCACCCTGCCACATGTCGGTTATCCAGTGGTGGATATGTCCGACAGGGTTAAGGAAGAACAAGCTGACGCCACCCATTGTGTCTGAGCCCATGACTTCGCCGCCGTTAGCGACAATATCTTGTTCAGTGAGGTACATCCATTCACCGACAGCTGCACCAAATAATGGTGTCACGATAATATCTTGGATAGATGGCACTTCAGCGAAACTCTCTACACCATATTCCCAGAAGAACGTCGACATGGTGAATGAGTACAAGAATGACTCGAATTCATTGAAACCAGAGTGACGCGCAGCCGTATAGTAAACACCGCCAAAGTAAGGGTGCATCACGTAGTTCAGGTAATGGTCGTCCTGGTCCCAGACTGGACCCGCAGACACATTGTCCCACCATTTACTGGAAAGGTTACTAAAGTCGCGATCTTCTGCTGTCCAGTTAGTGACGCTTTCAGGCAGTAATGTCATCAAGCCGACGGTCGCGACACTTAAACCCAAAATGGTATAGGTTTGACCCATCAGGTAGTCCCAGTCTTTTTCTGGGGCCGTAGACAAATATTTTGGTAGACGGTGCGCTGGAGCTTCGTTAAAACGAAGCGCATTGTCTTGGGGTTGTGTTTGCGCCTGGTTCAATGCAAGCGTGTCGAAGCCATAGTTGCTCGAATAGTTATAAGCTTGCTGCTCGAAATCGAGGGTAGATGCATCAAAAGCAAAGGCCGATTGAGCACAGAACAGAGCGGCCGCAGCCACGGTTGAGCGATAGCGCACGTAGGATCTCCCACACAACAAAATGCCAAACCATTCAGCAATGTGTTTTGCTGGTAAGGCCTGGCAAGAAAAGTGTTTAGTAATAAGATGTTATTCAGTCGGTGTTCAGCGAAATACGTCCATGATAACAACACCGATACGGAAGGCGTTAAACCGATACCGCGTACCAATTGTGAGGCACTCACAATTAAGCCGCTAATCATAGCAATGGAAAGGCCCATATTTCCACCAAAAACTTGATAGAGGTCGCACTTTTGTCTTGGTTGAGAGAGCTAATTTCTCTTTAAGTGGGAAGTCTGACGAGAAAATCAACCTAAACCCAGTTCGCCTAGCGGGTTCGAAGCATGAAGTTTCCTAAGGAAAAAACGGCATACTACGATTCATGCGAATAAAAGATATCGCGGGTTGCGATAGCGGTAAGTGTCTGGGCATAATGGATTTACGTCATGGCATACAAGGAGATATCGGTGGGACAGAGCAAACTTCGGGTCGCAATGTTAAGTACTGGCGAGGAAGTGCTGCACGGTGATATCACCGATACCAATGCAGCTTGGTTATCGAGACGCTGTTTTGAGGAAGGCTTTGCTTTGCATCGTAGAGTCACTGTCGGTGATGCGGTAGATGATATTGCCATTGAATTGGTGAGATGCAGTCAAGTTTCCGATGTGGTGATCGTGAATGGTGGGCTTGGGCCAACCACAGATGATCTGACCACTGAAGCTATGGCGATGGCCATGAACGTTGACCTTGAATTAAATAATCACTGGCTAACCGAGCTCAAAGAGCGGTTTGAAAAAAACGGTAAAGCCATGCCGAAAAGCAACATTAAGCAGGCAATGCTCCCTGAAGGTGCCGAACTAGTGGATAATCCAGTGGGCAGTGCGTGTGGATTTGCCGCGACACTTAATGATTGTCTCTTCTTCTTCACGCCGGGTGTACCAAGTGAATTCAAGCACATGTTTGAGAATGAAATTGTGTCACGTCTTCAAACACGATTTCCTAATACGAAAAAGCAAGAAATTCAACGTCTGTACACCTTCGGTTTTTCCGAGTCCCTTCTTAACGACAAGTTAGAAGCGCTCGCACTGCCAGATGATTTTGAACTGGGATACCGTTCATCGTTACCTTTTATTGAGGTAAAGCTGTTCTCTCCGCGTCAACACTCCGATATTTCGTTGATCACCGATGCGATACGAAATGTGTTGGGTGATCGCTTAGTGGGTGACGGTGTGCCGATGCTTGAAACTGTCGGTGGTTTGCTGTCGCAGGAAAATACAACCATTGCAGTGGCTGAAAAATTCTCTGGCGGGTATTTGGCTAATTGGCTAAATCAGGCAGAGGAAACGAAAGAGGCGTTCGTTCAGGGGTGGGTGCTCAGTGACTCGACACTGATTACGGATAGTGAATATAACCCGCTCGCGGCGGTCTTAGCGATGGCAACGGCGTCTCGCGAAAATGCAGGTGTAAACATCGGATTGGCATGTGGAAACATGGAGGCAGGGCGTGTTGCTCTGGGGCTTTCTGCTGCAGATGGTGATTGGGGTATTATAGTGAAGCCTCGTCGTTCTCAGTCCAACGAGAACTTTCGCTGTTACACGGCGACCATGTTGCTTGATATGTTAAGGCGTTATCTTTCGGGGCACACGATGTTCCCAGATATCGCTTCGTTGGTGACGCTAGAATCGCTGCACATTCCTGTCGAAGCTGACGATGCGAATTGATACCCATTGAAGTATTTAGAGAAAAACGCCTGACATTGTCAGGCGTTTTTTTGATTCGCTAAAAGCTGTTACGAAGCATACAAGTTGAGATTCAGTGTCTTAGCAACATGAGAAATCATCCGTTGCGCTCGAACACTATTGCCGGACTCATCCAAGGGTGGGGAGAAGGCAGCAATACCCAGCTTGCCAGGGGCGACCGCCAACACACCACCACCCACCCCGCTTTTACCGGGCATGCCGACTTCAAATGCCCAATCACCTGAGTAGTCATACAGACCTTCCATCGACATCTCTGCCAGTATGGGTGCAACATTGCCCGCTGAGATGACTTGCTCTCCAGAGATAGGGTTCTTACCGCGATTCGATAATGTTGCACTCAGCACCGCAAGATCTTTGCAGGTGACCAAGGTTGAGCATTGCCGCGTGTAGACATCAACAGCTTCCATTGGGTCGCAGAAACAGTTGCCCGCCGCATACAGAATCCATGCAATACCGCGATTGTGAAAGTTGGTGGTTTGCTCAGACGCATTGATGTCATCAGAAAGCACAATATTTCCAGCCGTGATCCGTTGCTGCATGTCTAGAATACGCGCCCATCGTGTTTCAGGGTCAGAGGCGGTGAGCAAGCTGACACTCGCCATCGCCCCCGCGTTAACGAGAGGTGACAATGGTTTGTCCTGATGTTCACAAAGTGCCACAACAGAATTGAAAGGCAACCCGGTAGGCTCTGCGCCAATTTTTTCACGCACCATTTCTGGGCCAACATCCTCCATCAGTAAAGCCAATGTCGGCACCTTCGAGATGGATTCAATCGCGAAACCATAACTGCTATCGCCAGCCTGATAAATGTCACCATCTGCAGTGACAATCACCAATGCCGCAAGATCGGAAGGTACAGAAGCGAGGTATGGGATATAGCTTGCGTTCTCGCCCCCTGGTAACGCTCGAAATTGAGTATAAGTTTCATCCACTAACGTTTGCAGGGCTTCGGGAGACGGTAATGCACTCATGATGCTTCTCCTTTACCTTCACGATGAATCGCCGTTACGGCTTCAGTGTGTGTGACAGATTCGTTTTTAAGGCCAGGGTGAACGCCTTCAATTTGCCAAGTAAACGGCGCAAAATCTGAGTTCTCGTCTCGCCAATGCGGTTTGCGAATGGCATAGATAACAAAGGGAATCGTGATAAAGACAACGCTTAACCCTACCAGTATTGACATGAACACGGTTGGGCTGCCAACAGCAATCTGGCTTGGTGGAATAAAGCTAAAAGCAAAGGCAATGGCAGAACTTGTGAAACCAACGCCAGCAAAAAGATATAAGCCTTTTTTCCCACCGGGAACATTGTACGGGCGCGGACGATTAGGCTGACTAAAGCGCAGATAAATCGCGGCTGAAAACATCAGCATATATAGGGTGAGGTAAATCACCGCGGCCAGTTGACTCAGAATTTGGTAAGCCGCTTCGACGGAGGGCAGCACGACAAAGGTTATCGCGAGAAAGCTTACGATGATGCCTTGCACCAAAAGGATATGGGTCGCCATTCCGTTTTTGTTGGTCTCTTGCCAAAACCGCGGCATATAACCCGCTTTTGCCACTTCAAGTAAACCGGTCGAGGGACCCGCTACCCAAGTCACAATACCGGCGAGCACGCCAATGGCGAGGCAAATAGCCATAATTGGCCCCAGAAAGCTCAGGCCCGCCCAGCGGAACATATCAAAATAGGCCACAAGCAGACTTTGTGTGAGATTGATGTCGGTACTGGGTATAACAAAGGCGATGGCAAGTGTACCTAGCACAAAGATCACGACGGTACCTAGCGCAGCAATACCTATGGCGATCGGGTAGGAGCGCGTTGGATTATCTAGGTCTTTCACGTGAATCGCATTCATTTCCATCCCCGCATAAAACAGGAAAATACTGGCCGCGAGTACCACGTTATTGAAGTTAGAAAAGTCGGGGATAACGTCTTTCCACGCCATCTCTATTTGGATTTTCTCGCCGCTGAACAGAAAAGCAAAACCAAGCAAAATAAGGATGATCGCGGGGATGATGGTGCCGATGATCCCACCCCACTTGGACAGCAAAGTAAATGCTGAAACACCACGAAAAGCGATGAAAGTGGCAAACCAATAGATAGCCAGCACAATGGCCAGAACAAAGAATTTATTTTGTGACAAGGCTGCATCAAAGGTTTGATCGGGGCCAATGAAGGCCAGTGATACAGCACCAAAGGTGAGCGCAGTGGGGAACCATACACACACTTGAACGAACAGCAGGAACATGGCCATAAAGGCTAACCTTGGACCAAAGGCTTCTCCGACCCAACGGAAGATCCCTCCTTTTTCTGGCCACCCAGTAGCAAGTTCCGCAGCCACCAGTGAAACAGGCACGAGGAAAAATACGGCGGCAAACGCATAATAAAATACAGAGCTGAGCCCGTATTCTGCTTCAGCGGGTAAGCCACGCAGACTCACCACGGCCACAACATTCATAATGGCAAAAGTGAAAACGCTGATTTTGCCGACTGATGAGGCACTGATTTTCTTATCCATCTTTTAATCCTTAGATATGAAGGCCACGGTTTATTTGTGGCCTTTGGACTAAATTGAACGATTCATCGACGCTGTGATGCTCAGTATCAGCCGTGATGGAACGAGGAAGTGGTACCGGATTTTGCTTGCGGGTACTGCTTGAAGTAGTCGATACACCGCTTAAGGTCCTCTAACAGCATCGCAACCATATCTAAGCTAACGCCATGACGGATCATGATGCGCTGTATGACGGTGTCTTGGCGGTTGCTTGGTAGGGGATAAGAAGCAATTTGCCATCCTCGCATTCGCATCCGATCGGATAAGTCATACAGAGTGAAGCCCCAATCGCCTTCTTTTAGGCTGTAGCTGAGTGCAGGAAGTCCACCACGGCCATCGTAGAAGAGATCGAAAGGACCAATTTTGGCAATTTCATCTGCTAGCCATTGTGCTGTGCTGAAACACGATTCGTGAATGCCTTTGTAGCCTTCAAAACCAAGACGCAGAAAGTTGTAGTATTGCGCGACGATTTGACCGCCGGGACGAGAAAAATTGAGCGCGAATGTTGGCATATTCCCGCCGAGGTAATCGACATCAAACACGAGTTCCTCGGGCAGATGTGCCTTATCTCGCCATACTACCCAGCCCACGCCAAGAGGCGCCAGTCCGTACTTATGACCAGAACTGTTGATGGAGACAACGCGAGGTAGCCGGAAATCCCACTTCAATTCCGGGGTAACAAACGGCGCAATAAAGCCGCCCGAAGCACCATCAACGTGAATGGGCACATCGAGTCCGGTCTGTGCTTGGAGCTCATCGAGTTTTTGTGAAATGGTTTCAACGGGTTCGTACACGCAGGTGTAGGTCACACCTAAGGTAGGCACGACGCCTATCGTATTTTCATCTACGTATTGAGAGAGCTTGTCTGGGTTCATTCCCACTTCATCGCCGTCGAGTGGGATTTCACGCATTTCTACATCGAAGTAGCGGGCGAACTTATGCCAGCAGATTTGTACGGGGCCGCAGACAATATTGGGCTTGTCAGTCGCAAGGCCTAAGGCTTCGCGTTTTTTGCGCCAGTTCCATTTCATAGCAAGGCCACCGAGCATGGCAGCTTCTGATGAACCCGTGGTTGAGCAGCCGACGGTGGTGTCACTTTCCGGGCTATTCCAAAGTTTGGCGAGAATATGTACGCAGCGAGATTCAATTTCCGCAGTCTGCGGATACTCGTCTTTATCAATCATGTTCTTGTCGATACATGCGTCCATCAACTCGTGAACACTCGGCTCCATCCATGTTGAACAAAATGTGGCAAGATTTTGTCTGGCGTTTCCATCCATCAACAATTCATCACGTAACAACTGTGCAATCAACTCTGGAGATTGGCTATTGGCTGGTATGGCATGCTTAGGTAATTGAGTGCGGGAAAGAGCCTCTTCATAGAAATCTTCATTTTGAGGGTCTTGTTGTTTGGTGAAATGCAATCCCATTTTGTGTCTCCTGACGCGCTGGAAATGGTTGAGAAAAAGTGTTCTCTGACGAATGATTTCGTCCAGCTATCAGTATTGGAAAGGCAGAGAAAAAGAAGTGTTCAATAAATGAGATGATAACAGTAAAAAAGACGGTTTTTTGGACATCGCAATGCGGGGTGTGATTTTCTATCAATGTAATAACACGAAGAGTCGAGATATTAGCGAGAGATCGGTGGACGAGATTGTAGGCAATGTATCTTGACGATGGGAGTGAAAAAAACGCCGCAGAACCTGAATAAGCGTTTTGCGGCCTATTTTGGCAACAAGATATGCGATGGCATCTTGTTGAAACGATGAATCAATTAAAAAAGGTTTGGTAAGAACATCACCAGCCCTTCCCAGTAAGTCAGAATCATCAATACAGTCAGTAGTGCTGCCAGTAACGGCGCTACTTCTCGCACAAAATCAACCATCCTTACCCGAAGAATGGAGCAAACGGTAAACATCATTGAACCAAACGGTGGAGTGACACCACCAATCATGATATTGACGATGATAATGATACCGAAGTGAACTGGGTTGACGCCGAGATTGAGTACAGCGGGCAACAGCAGTGGTGTCAGGATAATCATTGCTGCGCCACCCTCAATGAACATACCAACAACGATCAGAAGAATATTGATGATGAGCAGCAACACGGCTTTGTCATCCGTCAGGCTAATAAGCATTGACGCAACGTCTTGAGGTATTTGCTCCAACGTCATGTAATACCCAAAGACCATTGCACCAATAATGATGAACATGACGCTGCTGGTGCCCTGAATGGTTTCGCGCAAAATGGCCGCAAAATGATGGATCTTTAACTCGCGATAGATAGCAAAACCAATGATGGTACAGAGCAATACGGCAATAGCGCCAGCTTCCGTCGGGGTAAAGAGACCAAAGCGCATGCCTAATATGATGCCAAACGGGATCAGCAACGCAGGTATCGCTTTGCCGAAGTAGCCGAGCCTTTCTTTTCCGCTCGCAGGGTGCTCCCGTGAAGGCTTGTATTTACGTTTTTTGGAAATGAAAGCAATAGTGATCATCAAGGCTGCAGCCATCATAAACGCAGGGACATACCCAGCGATAAACATGGAATGCACGGATACATTGGCAAGCAAAGCGAAAATGATCAGGTTGATACCTGGTGGTATAACAGGACTGATGCTTGACGACGCCGCAGTGACAGCGGCGGTGAAAGGCAAGTCGTAACCGCGTTTTGTCATCTCTGGTGCGAGTATCTTTGACTGCATGGCAGCATCCGCATTCGCCGACCCAGAAATGCCGCCCATCAAGGTACTGAGCAACACATTCACATGTGCTAATCCACCGACTTTATGTCCGATGAGTGAGTCTGCAAATGCCAGTAGATTTCGGCTTATTCCCGCGTAGTTCATGATTGAGCCAACCATGATAAAGAAAGGGATTGCAAGAAGTGGGAAGGAAGAAACCGTAGAGATAAACCGCTGCATGACCAAACTTACTGGGATGGAGTCATTGATGAATAGGAAGTAAAACATCGATGAAGCGATCAAGGAAAAGGCAATGGGTATGTTGAGAAGGAACAACACAAATAAAAGAATAATAGGTATATAGATATCCACAGCAGCCACCTATTGCGCTTTGTTAAGCGTGTCGTTATCTGACGGCTTCAAATCATCGATGATGAATCTGATGGTGTGAAACGCCATCAAAGAAAAGCAGACAACAAGAACGCTGTTAATTGGGAAATAAGACATGCCCATCACTGGGGTGACCTTTGTCGAAAGCATGGTGTAGCTGACGCTGAGGTAGGCCATCGTAACGTTGAGTACCAATAGGAAAAACGAGATGAAAAGTCTGAAATATCGCTGTCCACTCTGGGGGATGAAGCTCAAGATGACATCGACACCCATATGCAGCTTATGCTTGTAGCAAGAGCTAATGCCGAAGTAGACGGACCATGTAAAACAGATCACTGAAAGCTCTTCACTCCAAGGCACAACAAACCCAAAGCAATAGCGAAGAAAAACATTGATGATAACCACCACGACTGTGATGGAAATGGCGATTGAGGCCAAGATTTCTTCGAAGTTAGCTAGAAACCGCATGGTGACTCCAAGACAGTAAGGCTGAAAAGATCTAGCCCCAGCATGAGATGCGCTGGGGCAGAGGTTAGAGGCTTACTTAGCAGCGCGGATTTTTTCCAATTCTGCGTTGATAGTGCCGTGAACACCTTCGCTCCATGCAGGGAATTGATTATAGACATCAGCGGTTAGCTTGTTGAACGCGGCGGTATCCACATCATTGAACGTCACACCCTGTTCTTTAAGCTTTTGCTCGTACTCAGCGTCAAGCTTCACCAATTGCTCGGTGTTTGATACTGCGCCGGCATTGATTTCTTCCATCACGATTTTTTGTTGTTCCGCGGTCAGTTTGTCCCAAACGCTTGGAGAGATGTAAAGGCCAACGGTGCCGAGGAAGTGGCCCGTTTTAGACATGTTCTTCGCCACTTCATAGATTTTGGTCGAATACATAGTCAGAATTGACCCTTCCAGTCCGTCAACCACGCCTTGCTGAACACCTGCGTAGGTTTCTGGGAACGGCAATGCGGCTGGAGATGCGCCCATTGAGGACAGTGTATTGATGAAGAGCTGGCTACCTGGTACGCGAATACGCATTCCGTTCATGTCTTCTGGTGTATTGATTTCTTTATTGGTGATCATGTGACGGAAACCAAAGATGTAATCCGCGCTGAGCACTTTTATGCCTTTCTTCTCGACTTCTTCAGTTAACTTCGCAACGTAGTCGGTGTCCATCATCGCCAGGTATTCATCGTAAGAAGTATAAAGCATTGGCCCTGCTAGTGCGGCAAAATCAGGGACGTAATCGCCGAGGTAGCTTAAATCTTCAACCGCAATCCAGTTTGCGCCGTTTACAACTTGCTCAAGGTTATCTTTGTATACTGGGAGTTGGCCTCCAGGAAAAACTTTGATGTTTACGCCGCCGTCAGTGCGTTCTTTGATTTTATCAGCAACTTTAATCAACTCTTGAGTGAGGAGTTCATTTTGGGTGAAAACGAGACTCATATTGATTTTTACTGGGTCATTGTCGCTGGCGATGGCTGCAGTCGAGGCCATACCAAACCCAAATAAGGTTGTGGCAGAAAGTAAGGTTCCAAGTAATAGCTTTTTCATTCGGTCGTTCCCTTCTTTATTGATGAAAGTTCACTTTCTTTCATTGATTTTATATGCAACCGTGATTCTTGTTGCAGAAATGTAACGAGCTCTAGGCAAGATATAGTAAATGGGGTGAGTTTCACATGAACATATAAATGTTCATACGAACGCTGTGATCACGTTAACAAAGCTAAGGGAAGCGCTTTCTTGGCGGAAAGACCCGTGTTTAAAGGGCGTTGCAGGGGATGTAAAAGCGGCTGCTCGTTTTCATGTGAACATGTTTGAATTGGTGTGGTGCAAAACGCGGTTGAGGCAGTTGACGTTAAGCTAGTCAGCTTGGGTCAGAGTCTAGGAAGGGAATAGTGCCGCGAAGGCTGATTCAGAGGTTCGCGGCTTTTTTAGTGACTAAAGAAACCTGGTAATCAAATTCTAGGTCCACGCTTTCACGTGGTGTAGAACGGCATGTAAGGATTTCACCTGCGGCCAGATAAGCCATCGCATCTTGTTGAGAAACGGCGCCTTTGTCCAACTTGCAACGACACGCGCCGCAAACACCATTTCTGCATTGAAACTCAGGTTGCAACCCAGCCTGCTCGATTTGCTCAAGCAGAGGCTGGTGGGTATTTCCCACCAGCGCTTGTCCGTTCACTGTGATAGTGATTCGACTCATAGTTCGAAGTCACCCAGATCGTCCATATCAACATCGTTGTCGATTTGGCCAACCAGATAAGAGCTGATTTCAGCTTCTTGCGGTGCGACTTGCACGTTGTCAGAAGAAAGCCACGCATTAATCCAAGGAATTGGGTTTTGCGATGCACCCGGATAGGCTGATTTTAGGCCGACCGCTGCCATGCGCAGATTGGTAATGTACTCGACGTACTGACAAAGAATGTCTTTGTTCAAACCAATCATAGAGCCATCTTTGAATAGGTATTCTGCCCATTCTTTTTCTTGCTCGGCGGCTTCTTTGAACAGCTCAAAACACTCCTGCTCGCATTCTTTTGCGATTTCAGCCATTTCTGGGTCGTCATCGCCGCTGCGAAGAATGTTCAGCATGTGCTGTGTGCTTGTCAGGTGCAAAGACTCATCACGTGCGATTAGCTTGATGATTTTTGCGTTGCCTTCCATCAACTCACGCTCTGCGAACGCAAATGAACAAGCAAAGCTGACATAAAAGCGAATGGCTTCAAGCGCATTAACTGACATCAGGCACACATAAAGCTTTTTCTTCAGTTCACGTAACGACACAACCACGGTTTCGCCGTTTACTGTGTGTTCACCTTCGCCTAAACGGTGATAGTCACTGGTGGCCAGGATCAAGTCGTCATAATACTTAGCAATGTCATTCGCACGCTTGATGATCTGCTCGTTGGCAACGATGTCATCAAACACCACGGATGGATTGTTGACGATATTACGAATGATATGCGTGTAAGAACGAGAGTGAATGGTTTCAGAAAAAGACCATGTTTCAATCCACGTTTCTAGTTCAGGAATAGACACCAATGGCAGCAGAGCGACATTCGGGCTTCGGCCTTGAATGGAGTCCAACAGTGTTTGATATTTCAAATTACTGATGAAAATGTGCTTTTCATGTTCTGGTAGCTTGTTGTAGTCGATGCGATCGCCTGATACATCAACTTCTTCGGGACGCCAGAAAAAGCTAAGTTGCTTTTCGATCAGTCTTTCGAAAATTTCATATTTCTGTTGGTCGTATCGCGCGACGTTAACAGATTGACCAAAGAACATTGGTTCTTTGAGTGCATTGTTGTTTTCTTTTGAAAAAGTGCTGTAAGCCATTGCTTTCAATATACCGTGTAGAATGAAACCTCAAAGAGGGAGCATGTGCTCCCTCCCGTTTGGGTATTAGATTTTACAAGCGCCGCCTGCGCAGTCATCGTCTTGTACTGCTAGATCTTGCTGCGCATCATCCGCACCGTCTCGGGTGTTGTGATAATACAAGGTTTTTACACCCAGCTTGTACGCTGAAAGCAAATCTTTCAACAGCAGTTTCATCGGTGTTTTACCGCCAGCTTGTTTGCTTGGGTCATAGTTGGTGTTTGCCGAGATCGCTTGGTCTACAAACTTCTGCATGATACCGACTAACTGTAGGTATCCATCATTAGATCCGATGTTCCATAGCAGTTCGTAGTTTTCTTTGTACTTGTCGTACTCAGGAACAACCTGCTTCAGAATGCCGTCTTTCGATGCTTTGACTGAAACAAAACCACGCGGTGGCTCGATGCCATTGGTTGCGTTCGAGATTTGTGACGACGTTTCTGACGGCATTAATGCAGACAGCGTCGAGTTGCGAAGGCCATGCTCAACGATTTCACCACGTAAGGTTTCCCAATCGTAGTGAAGTGGCTCTTCACAAACTTTGTCTAAATCGCGCTTATAAGTGTCTATAGGCAGCACACCTTGCGAGTAGGTTGTTTCGTTGAACGACGGGCAAGCGCCTTTTTCTTTTGCTAAACCCAAAGAGGCTTTCAGCAGGTAATACTGAATCGCTTCGAAGGTGCGGTGTGTTAGGCCATTCGCGCTTCCGTCAGAGTAGCGCACACCATTTTTCGCCAGATAGTAAGCGAAGTTGATCACGCCTACACCTAGAGTACGGCGGTTCATCGTCGCTTTGCGTGCCGCTGGCAGTGGGTAGTCTTGGTAATCAAGTAGAGAATCCAATGCGCGGATAGTCAGGTCGGCCAAGTCTTCCAGTTCATCCAACTCTTTAATTGCACCCAAGTTAAACGCCGACAGGGTACAAAGCGCAATTTCGCCATTGTCGTCTTCAACATTGGTCAGCGGTTTGGTCGGCAATGCGATTTCCAAACATAGATTTGACTGACGAATTGGCGCAACTTTTGGGTCGAACGGGCTGTGTGTGTTGCAATGGTCAACGTTCTGAATATAGATACGACCTGTTGATGCTCGCTCTTGCATCATCAAAGAGAACAGCTCAACAGCTTTCACTGTTTCACGTTGGATTGATGCATCTTGTTCATACTGAACGTAAAGACGTTCGAACTCTTCTTGATCAGCAAAGAATGAGTCATAGAGACCTGGGACATCCGATGGAGAGAACAAAGATATGTTTCCACCCTTGATGAGTCGGGTGTACATCAGTTTGTTGATTTGCACACCGTAGTCCATGTGACGGACGCGGTTCTCTTCAACACCACGGTTGTTCTTCAGGACCAGTAGGTTTTCTACTTCGCGGTGCCACATTGGGTAGAACAATGTCGCTGCGCCACCGCGTACACCGCCTTGTGAACAGCACTTAACGGCTGTTTGGAAGTACTTATAAAACGGGATACAACCGGTGTGGAAAGCTTCGCCGCCGCGAATTGGGCTACCGAGTGCGCGAATGCGACCTGCATTGATGCCGATACCAGCACGCTGGCTAACATAGCGCACTATAGCGCTGGCCGTTGCGTTGATAGAGTCTAGGCTGTCATCACATTCGATCAGTACACACGAGCTGAATTGTCGAGTCGGCGTACGAACACCAGACATGATTGGCGTTGGCAGTGAGATTTTGAATTGTGACACTGCATCGTAGAAACGACGAATATAAGCCAGGCGCGTTTCTTTGGGATAGTTAGCAAACAGACAAGCAGCAACCATGATGTACAAAAACTGTGCGCTTTCGTAGATTTCACCAGTAACACGGTTCTGTACCAAATATTTGCCTTCTAACTGCTTAACGGCAGCGTAAGAAAAGTTCATATCACGCCAGTGGTCGATATAACCGTCGAGAATGTTTAACTCTTCTTCTGTGTAGTCTTCCAATATGTGTTTGTCGTACTTACCCATGTCGACCATTTTGCGGATATGTTCAACCAGTTTTGGTGGCTCAAACTGTCCATAGGCTTTCTTGCGCAAGTGGAAGATGGCAAGACGTGCCGAGAGGTATTGGTAGTCAGGCGTCTGTTCAGAGATTAGATCGGCAGCCGCTTTGATAATGGTCTCGTGGATGTCTTCAGTTTTAATACCGTCGTAAAATTGGATGTGAGAACGGAGTTCGACTTGTGATACTGAGACATTATCTAGATCTTTAGCTGCCCACTCGATAACGCGGTGGATTTTGTCTAGATCAATGTTTTCCTTCGCGCCACTGCGCTTTTGGACGGTAAGTTGTTGGTTCATTTATCTCGTTCCCGGTATTTCCTTGCTTGAAGACGTGTTTTTGAAACATTTCACAAATTGCAAGGAAGATTTGTGATCAATATTAAACTAATGGCGTACACACTCAAACACTATATGTAGGGGGTAGGCCTTACTTGAGTAACAAGATAGTGGTGCACTGATGATATTGCAAGTTGAGTAAATTGTGACTTCTGTGGATATCTTGGGGATGAAGATTGCCATGTTAGTGCTTACTAACTGTTTTGTCCCATAAGATGCAATGGCATAGAGAAATGCAACGATTTTTAGGGTACGGAATCAAATAAAAAAAAATATTATCCTTGCCTAGGAATGCAAACAATGTTTCAAGTTAACTAACTGAAAAGTGGTTATTTTATGTTCTCCATGCTTGTGACGAGGATCAGAATAATGACAGAATTCCTACAGCTTTGTTAAAAATAAGATCTGCATCCCACTCGATAGGGTTTTGCTCCGCGCCGATGTAACCCCAAGCAGCAACAGCAGAATGCATATCCGCAGCTTTAGCGGCGACAATGTCGTTTTTGATATCACCGACATATAAACACTCTGATGGCAGCATAGACAGTAAGCCTGCAGCGAAGATAAGTGGGTCAGGATGCGGTTTCGCTCGGCTGAGCGTGTCGGCACACACGAGTGCTTGTGTTTGTTCGAGTTCGGGAAAGTAGGGGAGTAACATTTCAGTAAGAAAGCCAGGCTTATTAGTGACAATACCCCATGGGATATTGCGCGCTGAGAGTTGCGCAATGAGATCGGTAACGCCCTCGTAAAACTTGGTGTCAGTGCAGATGTTTTTCTCATAGTGGTCAAGAAATGACAGCCGGAGAGAATCAATGTCTCTACCCTCTAGAGAGTCTCCAAACCCTGCACGTAATAGGCCGCGCGCCCCGTGACTGGTGTTAGCTTGAATTTGTGCGTCATTTAAAGGAGGAAGACCGTAGTCATGCAGGACACAGTTAGCGGCATTTGCCATATCGGGCGCGGTATCAAGTAGTGTGCCATCCAAATCAAACAACACAGCTTTGATCGTTCCTTTCATCGATTCATCCTTTAATCGCTGATCGCTAGTGACAAATTAGGGAAGTCAATTCCCGAACAAAAAAACGCCCGGTTATTCCGGGCTATGAGTATGTACGATGTAATTGACGTCTACATTACGAGGCGAGAGCCAGTATTTGTCTGTCAGCGGGTTGTAGTGGAGGCCCGTCATGTGCTGCTCAGTAAGCGGTGTGGCATCAATCATCTT
Source organism: Enterovibrio norvegicus FF-33 (assembly GCF_000286835.2). Classification (GTDB taxonomy): domain Bacteria; phylum Pseudomonadota; class Gammaproteobacteria; order Enterobacterales; family Vibrionaceae; genus Enterovibrio; species Enterovibrio norvegicus_A. The sequence continues at coordinate 691,094 of NZ_AJYD02000013.1, forward strand.
TAACAATTCTGATGGTCGAATGAATTTATTGTGGTCATGGGTACCCTTAGGAACAATCTTCATCAGGTGCTCTGCGCCGACAATGGCAAACAACCAAGATTTTGTGTTGCGATTTAGTGTCGAGAAAAAGACATGACCGCCAGGCTTCACCATTTTTGCGCAAGCGGCAATCACTGAAGCTGGGTCAGGAACATGCTCCAGCATTTCCATGCAGGTGACAATGTCATAGTAATTGGCATGGGTTTCTGCATGTTCTTCAGCGGTAGACTGAATGTAAGATAAAGTAGTGCCTGTTTCCAAGGCATGTAATCGCGCGACAGTAAGAGGCTCTTTACCCATGTCGAGGCCAGTCACTTCAGCACCTTCGCGTGCCATGCTTTCTGCCAGAATGCCTCCGCCACAACCGACATCCAGTACTTTTTTACCGAAGACACCGGCACTGCGTTCAATCACATAATTCAGACGAAGAGGGTTTATTTGGTGAAGCGGTTTAAATTCGCCGTCGAAATCCCACCAACGAGAGGCCATGTCTTCAAATTTTTTTATTTCGGCTGGATCGACATTGAGTTGGGTCGTCATTGCGCAGTTATCCCTAAATTTTTTTTCATTATAACCGCTTTATAAAGATTAAAAACATCAACAAAGAAATGGAGCAGATATTAGAAATTAGGGGAGAGGGCAACTTGAAAGCCGGAGGCGTTGACCCCCGGAGTGAATGTTGAAGCTACATGATTTCTCGGTAAGAAAGTTAAGCTGCGTTGGTCACGGCAACGGCTGCCAGTAGGGCCAATAAAGTGTATTTACCGATAATTATTGCCATACCCACCGCATTGATTGCTTGATGTAACATAGCGCCTCCTTGCAAACACTTGATTGTGTTAGCCCCTATCTTTCCTTACTAAGAGAAGGGATATTGAGAGACGCTTCCCACTCTGATTTTCTTTCTTTTATTACATGACAAATCGTGAGCTAACGAATGTTGATCGTGCTCGATCCTTAAATATCCAGAGGACAGTGAAATATACGCCTACGCTTCTGTGAGCGATTCTGACAATTTTTTCTAGCTCCACCTTGTCACCGAGCATTTTTTCGCCCTGTCGTGCGTTAGAGCGCCAGATTAAGAGTAATTCGTGATTTATCTCGGGTTTAGGCTGTGACTCTTGGACTGTTTTTGTGGTATTCTCACCGTCTTGCACGTAGTCATTTTTGACATACTTACCTGAGGGATATTGGCTCCATGAGCGATCTTGCTAAAGAGATCACGCCCGTCAACATTGAAGATGAGCTGAAAAGCTCATATCTCGACTATGCGATGTCCGTTATCGTTGGTCGTGCTCTTCCAGACGTGCGTGATGGTCTGAAGCCAGTACACCGTCGCGTTCTTTTCGCGATGAATGTATTAGGCAACGACTGGAACAAAGCATATAAAAAATCTGCCCGTGTTGTCGGCGATGTGATCGGTAAATACCACCCACACGGTGACAGCGCTGTTTATGACACCATCGTTCGTATGGCACAGCCTTTCTCGCTGCGTTACATGCTGGTTGATGGACAAGGCAACTTCGGTTCTATTGACGGCGATTCAGCGGCGGCAATGCGTTATACCGAAGTTCGCATGTCAAAAATCGCCCACGAACTGCTGGCTGATTTGGATAAAGATACTGTCGATTACGTTCCAAACTACGACGGTACTGAACAAATTCCAGACGTGATGCCAACGCGTATTCCAAACTTGCTTGTGAACGGTTCGTCCGGTATCGCAGTAGGTATGGCGACCAATATTCCTCCGCATAACCTGACTGAAGTGGTTAACGGTTGTTTGGCATACATTGAGAATGAAGAAATCAGCATTGAAGAGCTGATGACACACATTCCAGGTCCTGACTTCCCGACGTCAGCAATGATCAATGGCCGTAAAGGCATTGAAGATGCTTACCGTACTGGTCGCGGCAAGATTTATCTGCGCTCTCGCGCGGCAATCGAAGTCGAGAAGAACGGTAAAGAAACCATCATTGTTTCTGAAATCCCTTATCAAGTTAACAAAGCACGTTTGATCGAGAAGATTGCCGAGCTGGTTAAAGATAAGAAGATTGAAGGCATCAGTGCGCTACGTGATGAGTCTGATAAAGACGGCATGCGTATCGTGATTGAATGTAAACGTGATGCGGTCGGCGAGGTTATTCTCAACAACCTTTACTCACAAACGCAACTGCAAACCTCTTTTGGTATCAACATGGTCGCGCTGGACAATAACCAGCCACGCCTGTTCGGCCTGAAAGATATGCTGAAGTGCTTCGTGAATCACCGCCGTGAGGTGGTAACACGTCGTACTATTTACGAACTGCGCAAAGCGCGTGATCGTGCACATATCTTGGAAGGTTTGGCGATTGCCCTTGCGAACATCGATGAAATCATCGAAATGGTTCGTAACGCACAAACGCCAGCTATTGCCCGCGAACAACTGCAACTACGTGGTTGGGATTTGGGTACAGTAGCGGTAATGCTTGAGGCGACTGGTGTTGACTCGGCTCGTCCTGAATGGCTTGAAGATGAGTTTGGTGTTCGTGATGGAATGTACTTCCTGACAGAACAACAAGCCCAAGCAATTCTAGATCTGCGTCTGCACAAATTGACGGGTCTAGAGCATGGCAAGATCCTGGATGAATACAAAGAGCTGCTGACATTGATTGGCGAGCTGATGTACATCCTGTCTAATCCAGATCGTTTGATGGAAGTCATTCGTGAAGAGCTTGAAGCGGTACGTGATGAATATGGTGACGAGCGTCGCACTGAAATCACTGCAGCAAGCCATGACATCGATATTGAAGATCTGATCAATCAAGAAGATGTTGTTGTCACACTTTCTCATGCGGGCTACGTGAAGTATCAGGTTCTGTCTGATTACGAAGCGCAGCGTCGTGGTGGTAAAGGTAAGTCAGCAACACGCATGAAAGAAGAAGACTACATTGAACGTCTTCTCGTCGCGAATACTCATGACACCATTTTGTGCTTCTCAAGCCGTGGTCGTATGTACTGGTTGAAGGTTTATCAGCTTCCATTGGCATCACGTACTGCACGTGGCAAGCCAATTGTTAACCTACTTCCTCTTGAGCCGAATGAACGCATTACTGCGATTCTGCCTGTTAAAGAGTACTCAGAAGACAAGTTTGTCTTCATGGCAACCGGTGACGGTACTGTGAAGAAAACGCCGTTGACTGATTTCAGCCGCCCACGTAGCGCAGGTATCATTGCTGTTAACCTTCGTGAAGGTGATTCGCTAATTGGTGTTGATATCACCGATGGCACGCGTGACATCATGTTGTTCTCTTCGTATGGCAAGGTTGTTCGTTTCTACGAAAGCCCTGTTTATGATGAAGAAGGCAATGCGAAAGGTGGTGTTCGTGGCATGGGCCGTACAGCGGCTGGTGTTCGCGGTATTAAGTTGGCTGAAGGCGATAAAGTGGTTTCACTTATCGTTCCGAAAAACGAAGGCGATGTACTGACTGTGACCGAAAACGGTTACGGCAAGCGTACTGAACTTGGCCAATACCCAGCGAAGAGCCGTGCGACTCAAGGCGTTGTGTCTATCAAGGTTTCTGAGCGAAATGGTTGTGTGGTTGGCGCTGTCCAAGCGACCGACGGTGATGAGTTTATGATGATCACCAACGCAGGTACGCTAGTTCGTACTCGTGTTGCTGAAGTCAGCCAAGTGGGTCGAAATACCCAAGGTGTCACTCTGATCCGCACCAGCGAAGACGAAAAAGTGGTTGGTCTCCAACGCATCGATGAGCCAGAAGAAGAACTAATTCTGGATGAAAACGGCGAAGTTGTAGAGCAAGCACCTGCTGAAGCATCAGAAGCAACATCTGACGATGCGACAGTAGAAACACCTACAGACAAGCCTGAAGACGAAGGAACTGAAGAGGAATAATCTTTCCTTTCATCCTCTGTCATAGAAAAACGCAGCTTAGGCTGCGTTTTTTTTATCTTCTTTCTAAAGGTCAAAGAAAGTCGAGCATATTTCCCGTTCCAATCCCTTAAAAAAGGTGATAAAACAAAACCAATACGAATTTTTTTTGGCTTTCTTTCTCACCTGATACAGGGCGCTGTCGGCAAAAAAATCATCCGACTCACAGGTCGAAAGTCACTATTAAGCGATTAAACGCAGGAGCATTGATAAATCATGGAAAAGGTACATAACTTCTCAGCGGGTCCCGCGATGTTACCGGAAGCTGTTCTAGCAAAAGTTCAGGCTGAACTGATTGACTGGAACGGCACTGGTTCTTCGGTCATGGAGATCTCTCATCGCAGCAAAGCGTTTCTAGCGGTTGTGGATGAGGCTGAGAAAAACCTCCGTGAATTGCTATCCATCCCAGATAACTATCATGTCCTTTACTGTCAGGGTGGCGCTCGCGCTCAGTTTGCCGCTGTACCGATGAATCTATTGGGCAATAAAACGATTGCTGACTACGTCGATGGAGGCTATTGGGCGACGAGTGCGGTGAAAGAAGCAAAGAAATATTGCACACCAAACGTCGTCAATGTATTGACTGATATTGATGGTAAGCGCGCCGTACAGCCTGCAAAAAATTGGAAGCTGAGCGGTGACGCGGCATTTGTGCATTTTTGCCCGAACGAAACGATAGATGGTATCGAAATTCGCGATCTTCCAGAAACGGACAAACCTATTGTGGCTGATATGTCATCTACGATTTTGTCACGTCCTATCGATGTGTCGAAATACGGTGTCATCTATGCGGGTGCACAGAAAAATATTGGCCCTGCTGGGATCACCTTGGTGATTGTTCGTGACGATTTGTTGGGGCGTGCAAAAGAATTTTTGCCAAACGTACTTAATTACACAACCTTGGTGGAAAAAGACTCCATGTTCAACACACCGCCAACGTTTGGTTGGTATCTGGCGGGTGAAGTCTACAAGTGGCTAAAAGAGCAGGGTGGGCTTGAAGTGATGCAAGCGAAGAATGAAGAAAAAGCCGCATTGCTATACGGCTTCATTGATTCGTCTGACTTCTACGTGAACCAAATTCATGCTGACAACCGTTCATTGATGAATGTGCCATTCCAACTGGTTAACCCAGAACTAGACGACGCATTTCTTACTGAATCTGATGCACTCGGCTTGAAAGCACTAAAGGGACACCGTGATGTCGGTGGCATGCGCGCTTCCATTTACAATGCAATGCCATTGGAAGGTGTTCAAGCGCTGGTTACTTTCATGAAAGAGTTTGAAGCGAAAAACACCTAATACGTTGTTTTCACCGATTGAAGAAACCGCCCAATGTGGCGGTTTTTTTTATTTAAAATATCGCGAGTTGTCTTTCGTTACCATCTGTTTTGTTTGCAACTTGTTAAATGTGCTCACTCTGTAGCCATACAGTTCAACCGCATTGCGCAAACGTTTGCTTTTCATTTTTCGCTGTATAAAATGGCGCGCAAATCACCCCCCCACAACAGCCACTTAGCTACCTGATTGCTCTGAGTAACAGCAATCACAGAACATGTATTCAGGTAACTTCTTCACCCATTCAGCGTGATGAAGTAAGTGCATTTAACGTAGGTAGTACGCAATGAGTCTTTCTTCAAATTCGGATACTGTTCGTCCATCAGAGTTGATTTATCGCCTTGATGATCGCCCGCCCCTTCCGCAGACGCTTTTTGCTGCGCTACAACATTTGCTCGCGATGTTTGTTGCGGTAGTGACCCCTTCATTGATCATTTGTCAGGCTCTGGGCTTACCTGCCAGTGACACGAATACCATTGTCAGTATGTCTCTCTTTGCTTCTGGCCTGGCATCTCTTATTCAAATTCGAACCATTGGGCCATTAGGGTCGGGTTTACTCTCAATTCAGGGAACCAGCTTCAACTTCTTGGGGCCAATTATCGGTGCGGGTCTTGCGATGAAAGCGGGCGGTGCAGATACCGAAACCATGATGGCAGCGATATTTGGTACCATCATGATTGCTTCACTAACGGAAGTATTCCTATCTCGTGTGCTGGAGCATGCTCAACGTGTGATCACGCCATTGGTGTCGGGGATTGTTGTGACACTCATTGGTTTGACGCTGATCCAAGTGGGTCTGACTTCTATGGGGGGCGGCTATGCGGCGATTGAGAACGGTACGTTTGGTGAATTAAAGAATCTATTACTCGCGGGTTCCGTACTCGTGGTCATCGTGTTGCTTAATCGTATCAATAACCCTTATTTACGTATGTCCTCGATTGTTATCGCCATGACCGTGGGGACACTGCTTGCCTATGTGCTCGGTATGATAAATACAGCACCAGCACAAGATATTGAGTGGGTTGCTATCCCTCAGCCGATGCAATATGGCTTGTCGTTCGATTTCACCTTACTTGTGCCTCTTGTAATTGTCTTCTTAGTCACGTCATTGGAAGCCATTGGGGACATTACTGCAACGTCTGAAACCTCAGAGCAACCAGTATCAGGTCCTATCTACATGAAACGCATTAAAGGTGGCGTGTTGGCGGATGGTGTTAACTCTGCTTTGGCTGCGGTTTTGAATAGCTTTCCGAATTCAACGTTTAGTCAAAACAACGGCGTTATTCAATTAACGGGTGTGGCGAGTCGTTACATTGGTTACTTCGTCGCGGGAATGTTGGTCATTCTTGGCTTACTTCCGGGCGTTGCAACTTTGGTTCAATTGATTCCGGAGCCTGTGTTGGGCGGCGCAACGATTGTTATGTTTGGCACGATTGCAGCTTCAGGCATTCGCATTATCTCGCGTTGTGATTTGAACCGCCGAGCTATTCTCATCATGGCACTGTCCTTCTCCATGGGGTTGGGTATTGCGCAAAAACCAGAGATCCTGCAATTCATGCCAGATTGGATCAGAAATATCCTTTCTTCAGGTATGGCGGCGGGTGGCTTGACGGCAATCATTCTGAATCTTGTGCTACCAATAGAAGACAAGCGCGAAGAAAAACACGAAGAGAGACAAGAAGCGAAATAACACGCTTTGTTAAGAACAGAGGGTAGCGACTACATAGATCACGGTCGCTACCTTACCTCTTTACCTCTTTGGATCCTTTTTCTCTTTCGCCCTCCCTCTACGTCACTACCTCTATGAAAAATAACCGTCTCTCACTTTTTCATTTCAGTCTCTATACTGAGAAATTGGAGGTGCCGTTATGTCAAATAGCTCTGAGTCCGCGCACATTGAAGGCGCAGATACTGTTTCCGAATCATCCTCATCAATCGTTAACGACGACATTCAGCAAGCCATTTGCCGATACTGTGATCCCGATGGCGAGAAACATAGTTGCCATGAGCCAGCGGAAGAGTCAGGTTTTTGTTACTGGCATGACGAGAATCTTTCGAAAGAAGTTCCTGGTGTTAAAGAGAAGCTCGAAGCCTATGCCAAAAGCGGCGGCCAGTTGAGAGGTATCATCGTCAAGCGTGGGGACCTTAAAGACGTGAACCTCGTTAGGCATGGCTCAGGTGGTGGTTATGATCTCAGCCATGCTAATTTCTATCGCTCAAACATGACCTGCGCTCACCTTTTCAATGCCAAATTCGATCACGGCAGCTTGATGAAAGCAGACTTACATGACGCCAATATTCACTGCGCCAGCTTTATCAACTGTAACTTGTTGGGTGTGAAGTTAACTGACACCAAAATTGACAACATTAAGATAGGCCACACTCTGCAACAAGAAGCGGAGGGGCGTATCGCAGAAAAGCATCGTGACATGGAAAAAGCGTTAGACCTGTATGAGCAGTCTGAAGAAATATATCGAGATTTACGTAAGGCGTCGGAAGCGAATGGCATTTTCACCATGGCAGGCTATTTCTTACAAAAAGAACTGACGATGCGCCGTTATCAAATGCCTCTATTTTCCACTCAACGAGCCATGTCAAAAACGGTGGATCTTTTTTGCGGCTATGGCGAAAGCCCGATTCGGGTTGTTTTTTTCTCACTTGCGCTCATCGTCATCAGTGCAATGCTCTATTTTTTCACCGGGATACAGTTTTCAGGTGAACCTGTGGGATATTCAGAGAGTCAGGGGCTTGGGGGAAATGCTCAAGCGTTTGCAGAGTGCCTTTATTACAGTGTGGTGACATTTACCACGCTTGGTTATGGTGACTACATACCGATCGGAATGTCGAGATTAGTGGCTGCGACAGAAGCATTCACTGGTAGTTTCACCATTGCCCTATTTGTTGTTGTATTTGTGAAGAAAATGACACGTTAACATTCTGAATATCAAAAAACGGGCTAAAAAACATCAAAGCAGCGGGGGACTAGCCGAACCGCTGCTTTTTCGTTACTCTCGGGGTACGAAAAATTAAGGATCCCAAGTAGTTCAGATGGAGCAATTGACGTTACAACCTATTTCCAAAATTAACGGTGAAGTGAACCTCCCTGGTTCAAAAAGCGTGTCAAATCGTGCTTTGCTGTTAGCCGCGCTGGCAAAAGGCACAACTCGCTTAACCAACTTGCTAGATAGTGATGACATTCGCCACATGCTCAATGCACTCGCGAAACTGGGTGTTACCTATCGTTTGTCAGACGACAAAACGGTCTGCGAAGTTGAAGGTCTTGGCGGTGCGTTTCAAACATCTGAACCGACAGAACTCTTCCTTGGTAATGCAGGCACAGCAATGCGACCGTTGGCTGCTGCATTGTGTTTGGGCAAAGGAGAATACGTACTCACCGGTGAGCCACGTATGAAAGAGCGCCCGATCGGCCATTTGGTGGACGCGCTTCGTGATGTGGGTGCAGATGTCACCTATCTTGAGAATCAAGATTATCCGCCGCTAAAAATCATTAGCGCTGATATCGCGGGTGGTTCGGTAGAAATCGATGGCACGATTTCGAGCCAGTTCTTGACGGCATTTTTGATGACTGCACCGCTGTTTAGCGGTGACACAGAAATCCGCATCAAGGGTGATTTGGTGTCTAAGCCTTACATTGATATCACGCTGCACATCATGTCGCAGTTTGGTATTTCGGTTGAGCACGACAATTACCAAGTCTTCTTTGTGAAAGGGAACCAAACCTACACAGCACCAGGTGACTTCTTGGTGGAAGGTGATGCTTCTTCAGCATCATACTTCCTTGCCGCTGCCGCGATTAAAGGCGGAGAAGTGAAAGTGACGGGTATTGGCAAGAAAAGCATTCAAGGTGATGTACAGTTTGCTGATGCGTTGGCAGCAATGGGAGCGGAAATCGAGTGGGGTGATGATTACGTCATTGCTCGACGTGGTGAGTTAAACGCAGTCGATCTCGACTTCAACCATATTCCTGATGCTGCGATGACCATCGCCACAACTGCATTGTTTGCAAAAGGCACGACTTCCATTCGCAACGTGTACAATTGGCGTGTGAAGGAAACAGATCGCCTGTCAGCCATGGCCACTGAATTGCGAAAAGTCGGTGCAGAAGTCGAAGAAGGTGAAGATTACATCACCATTACACCGACGGCGAACCTTAAGCATGCCGCCATTGATACGTATGACGATCACCGTATGGCAATGTGCTTTTCATTGATTGCGCTGAGCGATACGCCCGTCACCATCAATGACCCTAAATGCACATCGAAAACATTCCCAGACTATTTCGATAAACTGGACGCACTAGCGGAAAGATAACGCCACAACACGCATACAAGATATCGACATAACAAAAATAGGTCTGCACATCGCCGACCTATTTTTTTTGGTCGAAATTCCCTATAATACGTCCCCGATTCCTCAGAGTGCCTAAACGTTTGGTGATTCACCAATCGTCTGCCTTTAATGGTGCTCTGATCGTAAACGATTTGGAGAAGTATATGTCTACGCTCGCGCCCGTAATTACTGTTGATGGCCCAAGTGGTGCCGGAAAAGGGACCCTTTGCATGCTAATAGCTGCAAGGCTGGGCTGGCATTTGCTCGACTCTGGCGCGATTTATCGTGTTCTTGCGCTAGCAGCCATTCATCACGGTGTTGATCCTGAATCTGAGGATGCGTTAGTTCCGCTCGCTGCACACCTTGATGTGCAGTTCAAAGCTGAAGGCGAGTTGGTTAAAGTGATTCTGGAAGGCGAAGATGTTTCCAGTGAGCTGCGTAAAGAAGAAACGGGTATGGCGGCATCTAAAGTTGCGGCATTGCCTCGTGTGCGTGAAGCATTATTGCGTCGACAACGCGCATTTGCCGAGGCGCCAGGATTGGTTGCTGACGGTCGAGACATGGGCACGGTTGTTTTTCCAAAAGCAGAAGTGAAAATCTTCCTAGACGCAAGCGCTGAAGAGCGCGCCAATCGCCGCATGAACCAGTTGCAACTAAAGGGGTTAGATGTTAACTTTGACCGCCTTTTGAACGAAATTCAGGAACGTGATGATCGAGATCGCAACCGCGCAGTCGCGCCATTACGTCCCGCGGACGATGCACTATTGCTAGATTCAACTTCTCTTAACATTGAGCAGGTGCTTGAGCTAGCATTGTCCTATATTGAAAGCAAATTTACCGTTACTTCTTGAAGTAGCGGCAAAGCCGTTGGTCGCAAGGATGATGACCGACATTAATATCAACCCCACGTGGTAGGATACCCGTGGACGTTTAAATAATTGAAGATCAAATTAATGACTGAATCTTTTGCTTCACTCTTTGAAGAATCGCTAAAAACGATTGAAACTCGCCCAGGTGCCATCGTTAAAGGTACTGTTGTAGCTATCGCGAACGGTTACGTTCTTGTTGATGCTGGCCTGAAATCAGAGTCTTCTATCCCTGCTGAGCAATTCAAAAACGCAGCTGGCGAACTAGAAGTTGAAGTTGGCGCTGAAGTTGACGTAGCGCTAGACGCTATCGAAGACGGCTTCGGTGAGACTCAACTGTCTCGTGAAAAAGCAAAACGTCACGAAGCTTGGATCCAACTTGAGAAAGCTTACGAAGAAGCTGAAACTGTTATCGGTGTTATCAACGGTAAAGTTAAAGGCGGCTTCACTGTTGAGCTGAACGGCATCCGTGCGTTCCTACCTGGTTCACTGGTTGACGTTCGTCCAGTACGTGACACTGCTCACCTGGAAGGCAAAGAGCTGGAGTTCAAAGTTATCAAGCTAGACCAGAAGCGCAACAACGTTGTTGTTTCTCGTCGTGCTGTTATCGAATCTGAAAACAGCGTTGAGCGTGATGAACTGCTTGCTTCTCTGCAAGAAGGTATGGAAGTTAAAGGTATCGTTAAGAACCTGACTGACTACGGTGCATTCGTAGATCTAGGCGGTGTTGACGGCCTGCTTCACATCACTGACATGGCTTGGAAACGCGTTAAACACCCATCAGAAATCGTTAACGTTGGTGACGAGATCCTGGTTAAAGTTCTTAAGTTCGACCGTGACCGCACTCGCGTATCACTAGGCCTTAAGCAGCTTGGCGAAGATCCATGGGTAGCAATCGCTAACCGTTACCCAGAAGGTCACAAACTGACTGGTCGTGTAACTAACCTAACTGATTACGGCTGCTTCGTAGAAATCGAAGAAGGCGTTGAAGGTCTAGTACACGTTTCTGAAATGGACTGGACTAACAAAAACATTCACCCATCTAAAGTTGTTAACGTGGGTGACGAAGTTGAAGTTATGGTTCTGGACATCGACGAAGAGCGTCGCCGTATCAGCCTGGGTCTGAAGCAATGTAAGAACAACCCATGGCAAGTATTTGCAGAAATGCAAAACAAAGGCGATCGCGTAACTGGTAAGATCAAGTCTATTACTGACTTCGGTATCTTTATCGGTCTTGACGGCGGTATCGACGGCCTAGTTCACCTGTCTGACATTTCTTGGAATGTTGCAGGCGAAGACGCTGTTCGCGACTTCAAGAAAGGCGACGAGATCTCTGCAGTAGTTCTTCAGGTTGATGCTGAGCGTGAGCGTATCTCACTTGGCGTTAAGCAAATGGAAGAAGACCCGTTCAACAACTACCTGGCTGACTTCAAGAAAGGTACTATTGTTAAGGGTAAAGTAACTGCAGTTGACGCTAAAGGCGCAACTGTTGAGCTGATCGAAGGCGTTGAAGGTTACCTACGTGCTTCTGAAGCATCACGTGACCGCGTTGAAGATGCAACTCTTGTTCTTGCTGTTGGCGACGAAGTTGAAGCGAAGTACACCGGTGTTGACCGTAAGAACCGCGTAATCAACTTGTCTGTTCGTGCGAAAGACGAAGCTGATGAGCAAGAAGCTATGGCAACTCTGAACAAAGCTGAAGAAGGCGCGTTCGGTAATGCAATGGCAGATGCTTTCAAAGCTGCGAAAAGCGAATAATTAATGTGAACTGAGGGGGAAAATTTCCCCCTCTACAGTTATACTGTTGAGAAACATACTAAAAGCGGGGTGTACATGACCAAGTCTGAGCTAATCGAAAGGCTATGCAGTCAACAAACCCATCTTTCTGCCAAACAGGTAGAAGATGCCATCAAGGAAATCCTTGAACACATGGCCACTACACTCGAGGATGGCGACAGAATCGAGATTCGTGGTTTTGGTAGTTTCTCTTTGCATTATCGCGCTCCTCGCGTTGGACGCAATCCAAAGACAGGCGATAAGGTTGAGTTGGACGGTAAATACGTTCCTCACTTTAAACCGGGCAAGGAGCTTCGCGACCGAGTTAATCTTTAAGATTGATTCGCTTTCGAACAAAAAACGGCATGCGTTAAGTGTGCCGTTTTTTTTATGTCTATTACAATGGTCTGACAAGCCAAATTACTGCATAATCACAGGTATACCCAAGCCACTTCTGATGGTCAGATTTTGAGGCGGCTTGGGTATAATTAGTCCAACAACTGAATCTGGACGTTGGACGTCTATTCTTATCTTCCGTTGGAAATAATAGAGAGGGAGTGACTGTGAAGATTATTGGTATCGTTTTACTCGTCTTGTGTTTTCTAATCACACTCGCCCTTGGTGCGCAAAATCAGGAAGTGGTTCACTTCAACTATCTGGTAGCACAAGGTGAGTTTAGATTGTCGTTACTTCTGGGCGTTGTATTTGGCACCGGGTTTGCCCTCGGCTGGCTAATTTGCGGTATGCTTTACCTGAAAGCCAGAATGTCTGCCGCCATGCTGAAAAAGCAAGTCAACAAACAGCGTCAGGAATTAGATAAACTGCGAATCGACCCAGTTAAGGAATAATCGTACATGCTTGAGCTGTTGTTTCTGTTGCTGCCAATCGCCGCTGGTTACGGTTGGTATATGGGCAATAGGAATGCTCGTCATCGCAAACAGGATCAGTCTCATCATCTATCGAGACAATATGTCGCGGGCCTGAACCTTCTTTTGTCTGACCAATCAGACAAAGCCGTCGACCTATTTATAGAACTGTTGCAAGTCGATAACGAGACGATTGATACACACTTAGCACTTGGCAACCTTTTCCGCTCCCGCGGGGAAGTAGACCGAGCGATTCGCATTCACCAAAATCTCATCGCCCGTCCTAATCTCACGCTCGATCAACGTAACCTCGCACTGCAACAACTCGCCAAAGATTATATGGTGGCAGGCTTTTTTGACCGCGCAGAGAAAATCTTCCATCAGTTGATTGATGAACCTGATTACAAACAATTCGCCCTGCAACAGTTACTCGCCATTTATCAGCAAACCCGCGAATGGGATAAAGCTATCGACATCGCCAGTCGTCTGGTTAAATCGGGGAAAACGAAGCTAAAACGTGATATTTCCCACTTTTACTGCGAGCTTGCTACGCAATCGTTGGCCGAGAGTGACGAGAAAACCACCAGGCAACTGCTGCGTAAAGCGCTATCGATTGATAAAGGATGTGTGCGCGCTTCCCTGATGCTGGCGCGTATTGATATTCAAAACCAAGATTACAAAGATGCGACCAAAGGGCTTGAGCAGGTGCTTGAACAAGACCCTGACTTTGTCAGTGAAGCATTACCTTTATTAGAGCAGTGCTACCAACACATGGACAAAGAGATGTCGTTGGTGCGCTTTCTAAAGCATTGCATTGAGAAAAATACTGGCGCGTCGGCAGAGTTGATGATGTCAGATATAATCAGCGACCACGAAAACCCCGCTATGGCGCAAAGTTTCTTAACACGCCAATTGACCAAGAATCCGACCATGAAAGGCTTCCACAAACTCATGGAGCTTCATGTCGAACAAGCTGAAGAAGGGAGGGCGAAAATGAGCCTGACAACCCTGAAGCACTTGGTTGCAGAACAACTAAAAGTGAAGCCGCATTACCGTTGCAGGAAGTGCGGTTTCTCCACCCATTCTTTGTATTGGCATTGTCCATCATGCAAAGGATGGGGTTCGATAAAACCCATCAGAGGCCTAGACGGAGAATAATTGGAAATGCAGGATCCAAAAGTTATTGTTGCATTAGATTACCCAAACATTGATCAAGCGCTTGCGTTTGTTGATCGTATCGAGCCAGGCAGTTGTCACTTGAAAGTGGGTAAAGAGATGTTCACCCTTTACGGTCCTGACTATGTACGCAAGCTTCATGAGCGTGGTCATACCGTTTTTCTGGATCTGAAATTTCACGATATTCCAAATACTTGTGCGCGAGCAGTGGCAGCAGCAGCTGAGCTTGGCGTGTGGATGGTGAACGTTCACGCCAGCGGCGGTGAGCGAATGATGGTTGCTGCGCGTGAAGCGTTGGAACCGTATGGCAAAGACAAGCCATTGCTGATTGGTGTGACTGTGCTGACCAGTATGGATCAGAGTGATCTGGCAGGTGTTGGCATTAGCCGTGAACCACAAGGGCATGTTTTATCGCTGGCGACGCTAACCCGTAACAGTGGTCTAGATGGCGTAGTGTGTTCGGCACACGAATCAAGCATGCTAAAAACATCCCTTGGTCAGGATTTCAAACTGGTCACCCCTGGCATTCGCCCAGCAGGCAGTGATGCTGGTGATCAGCGCCGTATCATGACCCCAGTGGAAGCGGTGAGTGCAGGTTCCGATTATTTGGTGATTGGTCGCCCTATTACGCAAGCCGCCAACCCTTCAGCGGTGCTGGCTGAGATCAACGCATCGTTGGCTTGATAAGATAGTAGCGATAATTCGTCGATTCAGTTTTCACGCTGGGGTAGACACCCATCTAACGCGTTGAAAACAGACGTTGAAGACAAAGAAAAAGAGCGACCATCTTGGTCGCTCTTTTTCTTTTAAGCCATGTTGTAGCGAGAGCGCCTGTCGAGCGTTGGCGCCGTGAAATGGCTTTCAATCAAGCGCTGTGTCAGTGCGTGTTTGGGTTCAGAGAAAACAGTTTGTGTGCTGCCTGACTCTACGACCTCACCGTTTTGCATCACCATCACTTTGTCGGCCACGTGCTTGACCACCCCCATGTGCTGAGACACATAGATATAAGACAATCCCATCAGCTCCTGCAGTTCGAGAAGAAGATTCAGGATTTGAGAGCGCATGGACATATCCAATCCATTCAAAGCTTCATCGGCAACAATCACACAAGGTTGTAAGATCAATGCGCGAGCTAACGAAATGCGTTGTTTTTGCCCCGTGGCTAACATCTGCGGATAGAAATAGGCATGCTCTGGAAGCAAACCGACCTGACGCAGCGTATCTATCACTCGGCGTTCACGCTCTTGCGGCGTCATATTGGTGTTTCTTTTTAGGGGACTTTCCAAAATCTGGCCAATCTGATTGCGTGGATTGAGCGAGGTATTGGGGTCTTGAAAAATCATGCGGATCAGTTTGCAACGCGTTTTGTAATCGTTCGGTCTCAGCACTTCACCATTAACACGCACATCTCCACCTGATGGCATGACGACGCCAGCCAACATTTTAGCAAGCGTAGACTTACCTGAACCGTTTTCGCCAATCAGCGCTAATGTTTCACCCGCATCCAATGAAAAAGAAACGGGCTTAACCGCCTCAATCACACGTTTGGTAAAGAGCCCGGTGCGATATTGATAGTCTTTTCTTAAGCCTTCAACTTCAAGCAGTGCGGTCATGCTTTTTGACTTCCATATTGAGAGGGAAATGACACGCAAACTTGTGATTTTTCACCTTGCGAGTACGCGGTACTTCTACGCATTTACGTTGTGCATAAGGGCAACGTGGTCCCAGTCGGCAACCGATCGGCAAATGCTGCAATGGGGGAATAGAGCCGGGCAGTGCGGCGAGCTTGCTCTTGTGCGGTATATCTTTGCTAAAGTCTGGCATCGCGCGAAGCAAGGCATCAGTATAAGGGTGATGCGGCGCCTCTATAATTTGCTTTCGCCCCGCAGATTCAACGGATTGGCCACAATACATAACCGTGATACGGTCAGCCCATTGTGTCACGGTTGTTAGGTCGTGACTGATCAACAAAATGGTAGTGTTGGCGATCTGATTCGTTCGACTGAGCAGTCGGAAGATCTGAGCCTGAGTGATCGGATCCAAATCGGCAGTCGGTTCATCAGCAATCAAAAGGCGAGGGCGATTCGCGATCGCCATTGCGATCATCACTTTTTGGCATTCGCCGTCGGTTAATTCATAGGGGTAGCTTTTCATCACACGCTTGTGATCTTTAATCCCTACTTTGTGTAACAGCGCGACGGATTGCTGCTTACGCCAAGATAGACGCTGCCACCAACTGCCGCTAAATGAGCTAGAAGGAATCGCCTCTTCAAGTTGATACCCCACTTCTTCTGATGGATCGAGACACGTCGAAGGTTCTTGGAAAATCATCGCAATGTCTTTGCCAACTAAATGGCGGCGTTCGCGTGCCGGTAGCGAGAGCAAATCAATATTGCCTAAGCGCATACGGTCAGCGCTGACTCGCCAATTGTCTTTGGTGACGCCACAAATGGCTTTCGCCACCAAGCTTTTCCCTGAACCTGATTCGCCTACCAGACCGCGAATTTCGCCTTCATTGATAGTCAGACTCATTCGGTCTACCGCTTTAACGGGGCCTTGAGGCGTATCAATTTCAATGGTCAGGTGTCTAATATCTAACAGCGGCATTATTCTGTCCCCGCGTTTATTGCCTGACTGACGCCATCACCCACAAGGTTGACCACCAGTACGCTTATCATGATAGCCAGCCCTGGCAGTGTGACCGTCCACGGTGCTGTAAATACCAACTCAATGGAATCACCCAACATGGCTCCCCATTCTGGGGAAGGCGCTTGTGCGCCCAACCCGAGAAACCCCAGAGCTGCAATGTCCAGAATAGCCACAGAAATCGCGCGCGTCAGTTCTGTATTCAACACAACAAGGATGTTTGGTAGCACAGAGTGATAAAGAAGATAGAAGCTGTTAGCGCCATCAAGGCGTGCAGCCAAAATGTATTCTTTTTCCATCTCAGCATGCACGGCGGTGTAAACCGCCCTAATGAAACGAGGGATCAATGCTAGCCATACAGCCAGCAAGATATTCATTTCCCCAGGGCCTTTAAATGCGACCACGACGATAGCCAGCAACAGCGATGGAATAGACAGTATGGTATCAAGCAAGTGATTAAGAAAACTGGATTTTAGGCCTGATGTCATGCCTGCCAAAATACCAATCAACACGCCCAAGACACCCGCCGCCAGTGCCACTAGAATCGCATAACCGAAGGTTAAGCGGGAACCAGCAATAAGGCGAGATAACATGTCTCGTGTTAAGTCATCGGTTCCTAAGAAATAATCAACGGTACCTTTGTTATCCCATGAAGGGGGCTGCAGAAGATGCCCCGTTTGAAACTGCGGATCATAAGGTGATATCCAAGGCGCCAGTAATGTGATGAGCACGAGCAAGCAAAGGCACCAGAAGCCAAACACGGCCAAAGTGTTCTCACGAAAAGCACTCCAAGAGCGCTCCAGCTGCGTAGGAATATGCTGTTCAACGTAAACGCTATTTGAGGGCATACCATTCCTTCCTTGCTAGAGGGCTTATTGCAGCACCTGCTAAGTCGGAAAATATGTTGGCAAGCAATACAACGCTGCCAACTGCCAGCACACCTGCTTGAACTGTCACATAATCTTGGAAGCTGAGTGCATCCAGCAACCACGTGCCGATACCTGGCCAGTTAAATATTGATTCGGTAATAATAGCGAATGTCATCATGGTAGAAATTTGAATGCCAAATTTTGGAATAATTGGAGGTAGCGCATTTTTAAGCACATGGCGCATGACGATTTCAGACTTTGATAAGCCTTTCGTCGCGGCCGCCTTGATGTAATTTTGGCTCATCACGTCAGCCACAGAATCGCGCAATAGCTTGATAATTTCTGTAGTGGGGGCAACGGCCAACACCAAGGTTGGCATGATCAGGTGTCGAATGATGTCTTCAATAACTTGGCTTCGCTGAGGGTGATTAGATAGCAATACATCCACTAACGCGAAACCGGTGACCGTTGGGATCTCAAACAACAAGTTATACCGGCCTGAAACCGGCAGCCAACCAAGGTACAACGAAAACACCATGATCATTAATATTGCCATCCAGAAGATGGGCATGGAAAACGTTAGCAATGTAATAGAAGAAATCATCACGTCAGCGACAGAGCCGCGGCGAATTCCAGCAAGCGTGCCAAACGGAATACCGATGATCAGCGCCAGTAAAAAGGCGAGGAAACATAACTCCATGGTAGCGGGAAACACTAACGAGAGAGATTCGGTCACCGGAAGGCCGTTGGCTGCAACCCCCAGGTTACCTTGCATCAATTGACGCAAATATTGCACCCATCCAGCCCAAAACTCTTGTTGGTTATAGATAGAAAAATCGTCGAGACGAACAATGTTGTAGCCGATCAAAGTCAGGATGAGCAAAGTGATGATGAAGAGATTGAGCCGGCGTATTACATAGATCAACATAGATCACTGGCTCCTAGAAACATTGGCAAAAGATTTGTCTCCGAAAGGACTAAGAGTAATGCCCTGCAATTTGGCATTTCGAGCTTGATAATGAACGCCATGCGCGAGAGGGATAAGTGGCATGCGATCTTGAAGAATAGCTTGAGCTTGTAAGTAAATTTCTCTGCGATCTTCACGAACATCGGTTGCGATAGCGCTATCTAAATGACGGTCAAAATAGCGGTTACACCAATTAGATAGATTCCAGCCCGTGAATTTCGCATTGCAAGAAAGAAGTGGGCGAAGGAAGTTGTCGGGGTCACCGTTATCAGCAATCCAACCGGTTAGGACCATATCTAAATTACTCGGGTCTTGCTTTAGCTGCTTACGGTTAATGTCCTCTTGAGCAACGATATTAACGGTAATGCCAATTGCAGCAAGGTTCGATTGAATAAGCTCTGCGGCTTTTCTCGGGCTTGGGTTATAGGACTTGGGCGTCAGCGGCACCAAAAGTTCTACCGTAAAGCCATGTCGATAGCCTGCTTTAGCCATCAGTCCAAGCGCAAGTTGAGGATCAAACGCCGTGGTGCTTTCACTGTCGTAAGCCCAAGACATGGGAGGAAGCATGCCCGTTGCGGTTGTGCCAGTGCCGTAGTAAACCGATTGAATGAGCGCATCGCGGTTGATAGCCAAGCTAATGGCTTGACGCACCTCAAGTTCTGATAACGCAGGGTGGCGAGTATTCAACGCAAGAAAGGCGACGTTCATACCGGTTTGTGACGCGAGAACAAAATCAGGGTTTTTCTCGATGACAGATAACTGACTGGCGATAGGCGACGACAACACGTCACACTCACGTGTGATCAGCTTGGTAAATGTCCCCGTTCCGCGTGTACTGATGTCAAAGACAACTTGTTCCATTGGCGCTGCACCATTCCAATACCCCCAATGGCGTTTCAATCGGATATAGCGGTGAGGTTGGTACTCATCCAAATAGAATGCGCCGGAACCCACGGGATGCGTATCAATACGTCCCGGTGTGCCTGATGTGAGTAGATGCTTGGCGTACTCCGCAGAATGAACAACAGCATAAGTCGTGGCGAGTGTAGAAAGGAACGACACATCAGGTCGAGACAAAGTGAATCTCACCTGATATTGACCGATGGCGGCGACATTATCGACAAGGCCTCGGAAATCCATGCTGTCAAACCAAGGGTATTCGCCGCCGGACACCTTATGAAAAGGATGGTCAGGATCAATCAGTCGCTCGAAACTGAACACCACATCTTCTGCTGTCAATCCGCGGTGTGGAATAAACCAATCTGTCACTTGAAACGTCGCGCTTTTTCTCAGATTGAAGGTGTATTCCTTGCCATCTGGGCTGACTTCCCAACTCTGCGCAAGCATCGGCTTGGGCTGATAGGTATTGGGGTCCAACTGCAATAGGCGATCGAATAATTGGCTAGAAAGGGCGTCAGCGGTTAAGCCACCGTCGGTTAGCTGCGGATTGAATGTATTTGGCTGACCCGGTCCACAATAGATAAACCCGCGATTTCGCGCAGAGTTGTCTGAGAACGGATCTTCACATCCAGCCAGAAGGAGAATGGTTACGCTTGCAATCAGCAAGCGGCTTAACGCGCTCATAAGCCAATGATTAGGTAATAAAGTTAAGATGTTAATTTACCACTGAAGCAACAAAGTCACCAAGTCACGGTGTAAATAAGAGGGTAATTTCAGAATAACAAACTGAAAACTCAGTCTGAATCGATGTTTTCATCACCAACCAGATTGTATTTTCGCAATAACCCTCTTACTTGATGGTAGCTTAACCCCAACAGCTCTGCGGCGCGTCTTTGATTGAACTTGGCATGTGTCATCGCAAATTCAACGATTTCTTTTTCTTGGTCTTGTTGCCACTGCCGCAAATCCATAGGCAGCACAAACTGAGGTGTTGCTTTCACTTCTGACGTTGGCATTGCTGCCCAAGGTGCTTTGTAAGGGTCTAACAGTATGGCATCGACAGGGCTGTCCTCGTCTGCATGACGATAGATTGCACGCTCAACCACGTTCTTTAATTCGCGCACATTGCCTGGCCAATGATAGTCGTTAAGGGCTTGTATTGCGCCAGAGGTAAAACCAGAGAAATAGTGATACCCAAGCTCTCGGCACATCTTCAATGCGTAGTATTCCGCCAGCAGCAAAATATCGCCGTGACGTTCGCGAAGCGGGGGAAGGTGAATCACATCAAACGCGAGGCGATCGAGCAGATCTGCGCGAAATTCACCGTCAGCAGCCAGTTGTGGCAAGTTTTCGTTGGTGGCACAAATGAGCCGGACATCAGCGCTTAACATATCGCTGCCACCGACGCGTTCATACTCGCCATATTCAATCACACGAAGCAGCTTTTCTTGTACACCTAGTGGTGACGTCGCCAGTTCATCCAAAAACAGTGTTCCGCCTTCGGCCCGCTCGAAGCGTCCTTTGTGGCGGCCTTTGGCACCGCTGAATGACCCCGCTTCATGACCAAATAGCTCTGAATCAATTAAGCCTTCGCTAAGGGCTGCGCAGTTTAGGCTCACCAAGGGGCCATCCCAACGTCGTGACAAATAATGAAGCCGTTTCGCAATCAGCTCCTTACCCGTTCCTCGTTCGCCAAGCAGCAGCACGGGTCTGTTTAATGGCGCGATTCGGGAGACATGATCGAGTACCGAGAGAAAGTGGTCAGACTCGCCGATAAGGTTGTCAGGCTTTTGCATGGCTAAATTTACCAACTGTTAGTTTATTTCATCATACGCTTATCACCCTACAATTCACTAAATTATTTAACCTATTGATATATATTGATAATAAAAGTTGGCACGTTGCTTGATATAGACATTACCAAATGAGGTATTCCCTCAATCGGTAGGCGCACAGAGCGCATTCGGCATAAGGAGCATCACAATGGGTATTTTCTCTCGCTTTGCAGACATCGTTAACGCTAATGTCAATTCACTGTTGGACAAAGCAGAAGATCCACAAAAAATGGTTCGCTTGATCATTCAAGAGATGGAAGACACGTTAGTCGAAGTGCGCACTTCATCTGCCCGTGCACTGGCTGACAAAAAAGAATTGGCGCGTAAGATTGACGGCATCGAACGTCAAATGACAGATTGGCAGGAAAAAGCGACGCTGGCGTTGCAAAAATCTCGCGAAGATCTGGCTCGCGCCGCGTTAATTGAAAAGCAGAAAGTGCACGATATCTTGCTGACGCTAAAAGAAGAGTTCCATTTGGTAGAAGAAACCATTGGTAAGCTTGGCAATGAAGTCGCTGAACTGGAAACCAAATTAGCGGAAACCCGCGCACGTCAACAAGCGTTGGTGATCCGCCGTGAAACCGCAGGCAAGCGTCGTGACGTACGTCGTCAGCTAGACACCGGCCGCACCGATGAAGCGTTGGCAAAGTTTGAGCAGTACGAGCGCCGCATCGATGAACTTGAAGCGGAAGCAGACAGCTACAGCATTGGCAAAGGAAAGCATCTCGAAGACGAATTTGCCGATCTTCAAGCGCAAGATGAAATTGAAAAAGAACTCGCTCGTATGAAAGCGGAACTCAAGGACAAAGAATAAAACCTAACAAGGTAAGGAGTTGGCATGTCAATGGCGTTTTTATCCATCCCGTTGGTGGTGTTTCTCGTTTTCGTCGCACCCCTGTGGCTGTGGCTTCATTACCGCAGCAAGCGTCAAGTGGGTCAAGGCTTGAGTGGTGATGAGTACGAGCAGTTACAAACACTGGCAGATCGCGCAGAAGCGCTGCAAGACCGCATTCATTCATTAGAGAGAATTCTTGATGAAGAAGCACCAAATTGGAGACATAAAGAATGAGCAAAACGTTGTATCGTGATCCTGTAAATGGGAAGCTCGGCGGCGTTTGTGCAGGTATCGCCGATTACTTGGGTGTAGAAATTTGGTTGGTAAGGATCATTACCGTGTCGGCTTTTCTGA
The DNA here is from genome assembly GCF_000286835.2 of Enterovibrio norvegicus FF-33. Lineage (GTDB taxonomy): Bacteria > Pseudomonadota > Gammaproteobacteria > Enterobacterales > Vibrionaceae > Enterovibrio > Enterovibrio norvegicus_A. The sequence goes on from NZ_AJYD02000013.1 coordinate 713,836, forward strand.
TTGGTCTGGGCTTTTTCGTGATTGTGGCATACATTGCTGCGACGTTGATTCTCGAAAAAATGCCGCCGGAAGAAGCAAAGAAAACTAACCATTTCCGAGAACATCAGGTCAAACAAAAACCTTGGCAACAAGGTAAATCAGCGAGTAACTTACTGGCCGATATTGATCAGGAAATGATGCAGATGGAGCAAGGGGTTGCCAAAATGGAAGCCTATGTGACCTCGAGCGAATTCGATCTTAATCGCCAGTTTAAAAAGCTATAATTTTTTAAGCTGTTATCCTCATCCCTCGCTCAAATAGCGGGGGATTTCTTGTTATAAGAGGAGCTGCTGCCGTCCATGAAATCTGTGAAAAGTCATGTTAATAAATGGGTAAGCCGCGGGCTTGACCGTCATGTTCGCCTTGCTGTAACAGGGTTATCCAGAGCCGGTAAAACGGCTTTTATCACGTCGCTCATCAATCAACTTCTTCATAGCGCCACAAATCCGCGGATGCCGCTTTTTCAGCCCGTGCGAGAAGGGCGCGTGCTAGGCGCACGTAGGGTTCAACAAACGCAGTTACACATTCCAGCGTTTGATTACGATCAGGGCATACAAGCATTGCGTTCGCAGCCACCTCGCTGGCCGTCGCCAACACGCGATGTGAGCGAAATTCGATTAGCCATTCGTTATCGTCCTGATAGCGGCGCAATGAAATTGCTGCAAGAAACGGCAACCTTGTATGTGGATATTGTGGATTACCCAGGCGAGTGGTTATTGGATTTACCGCTGCTTTCCATGAGTTTTGATGAGTGGTCGAGAAAACAATCCGGTATTTTAATCGGCAAACGTAAAGCGCTCGCAGAAGATTGGCTTGCGTCTTTAGAGACGTTTGACCCGCTGGCAGACGCAGATGAAGCGCGCATTGCGGAATTGTCTGAAAAATTCACCGCCTATTTGCATGCCTGCAAAGACGAAGCGGGCTTGCACTGGGTTCAGCCAGGGAGATTCGTGTTACCCGGTGAATATGCTGGCGCTCCGGTGCTGCAATTCTTCCCTTTAGTGAATGAAAAGTATGGTGAGAGCCAGTTGGCGCAAGCTTCGCCTAGCAGCAACTATGCAATACTCAAACAGCGCTACGACTATTACTGTCAGCACATCATAAAAGGCTTCTATCAAGATCACTTTTCAAAAGTGGATAGACAAATTGTGCTGGTGGATACCTTACAGCCCTTAAACGCAGGGCCAGAGTCATTCAATGACATGCGTTTGGCCTTAGAGCAATTGATGCAAAGCTTTCGGTATGGCAAAAGTGGCTTGTTGCGTCGTCTCTTTGCACCGAGTATCGACAAAATATTGTTTGCTGCGACCAAAGCGGATCACGTGACGCCCGATCAGCATCCAAACCTTGTTTCCTTGTTGCAGCAGCTTATTCACGAAGCTTGGCAAACTGCCGCGTTTGAAGGTATTGATATGGAGTGCATCAGTTTGGCATCCATTCAGGCGACAGAACCGGGAATGGTTGATCACAAAGGCGAGTCAGTTTCGGCGCTTCGCGGCACACTCGAAACGGGTGAGCCAATGTTGATGTATCCGGGAGACGTGCCTCCGCGACTACCGAATGATGCATTCTGGCAAAACAGCCACTTTGAATTTCGACAGTTCAGACCCATGCCCAACGATGTTGATGAGCCATTGCCTCACATTCGGGTGGATAAAGCACTGCAGTATTTGCTGGGTGACAAACTCAGATAAAGGTACGACATGAGTGATTATAAAAAAGCGATTGTGTTTGAAGACACAGAAAAACCAGAAGAAGCGCCAGAGTTGACGGCACAGCGCCAGTTTGATGCTGGCGCGGCAACCTTCTCCGTTGCTCAAATTGAAGAAGAAACTGACGCCGAGCAAAGGCTTGAAGCTGCGCTGAAGCCAAAGAAAAAGCGTTGGGGTATGCGTGCGTTAGCCGCAGCAGGCATTGGCTTGGTGTGCTGGCAAACCGTCGACAGTGTTTGGACAGCCGTACAAGGCGGTGATTGGCTGACGGTGGGCTGGAGTGGCTTTGTCGCCGGTATTGCCGCATTAGGCGTGGCTGCTATTGGCCGGGAATTCATGGCATTACGTCGCTTAAAAGGGCGGCAAGATGAGCGCGATCAGGTATTAGCGATCATAGATGCTGACGGCATTGGTAAAGCCAAAGGCGTGTGTGAAAAGCTTGCGAAACAAGCGGGCACGCAAATGACGGCGGGTTATGACAAGTGGCAAACCTCGTTGGCTGCTACACACAACGACAAAGAAGTGTTTGAGTTGTATGACCATATGGTGGTGACCGAACAAGATGTTCGTGCGAAGAAAATGGTCACTAAATACGCGTCTGAAGCAGCCTTAATGGTGGCATTGAGTCCTTTAGCGATTGCCGACATGTTGCTGGTGGCATGGCGTAACTTCCGTCTGCTCGAGCAAATATCTACCGTGTATGGCGTCAAACTCGGGTATTGGTCTCGTATTCGTTTGCTGCGCTTGGTGCTGGCTAATATGGCATTTGCGGGCGCCAGTGAAGCGCTCACCGACATTGGCACCGATCTACTTTCTGTTGATTTGGCGGGGAAACTGTCTGCGCGTGCTGCGCAGGGTCTAGGTGTCGGTTTGCTGACAGCGAGACTTGGTTACAGAGCCATGGCGGTGATGCGACCGCTGCCTTATGTCGGGACTAAAGCACCGAAATTGTCAGATATGCGTAAGCAACTGCTCGGAAGGCTGACGTCAGGCAACAAGAGCGCTGACAATAGCCGAAGCTGAACATTTTGCAGTTAAAAGACGACGAATCATAGATGTTGGCTCGTCATAGATAAGGGGCAGGGGATATCAACTGCTCCTTTTTTTCATCCCGCTCATCTCTTTTCATTCTCACGTTTTACACTGTGCTGCTTGACTCATACAGGCTTCGGGCGCAAACTTCGAAAACTGTCAACAATTCATGACACTTGGTGTGCGGATTTAATCTGGCGCACTGTGACCTCGAATTAACGCACCCTTCACATCAACATGGTCGGCATCGGTACATAGAAATATTGGACGATATCGACCTTATTGCTAGCAGGACATCACCGTGAGACTACAGGTCTTTTGCGAAGATCGACTTGGCTTAACCCGCGAGTTACTCGATATTCTGGCCAGACGCAGTATCGACTTGCGTGGCATCGAGATCGACCAAGTCGGGATTATTTACCTCAACTGCCCCGAAATAGAGTTCGACGAATTTCGACAATTAATGTCGGAAATTCGTCTGATAAGCGGCGTAACTGACGTACGGAAAATCCAATTTCTCCCTGCAGAGCGAGAGCACCGCGAACTTCGCGCGCTACTTGAAACCCTAAGCGATCCCGTTTTTTCCGTTAACCTTAACGGCAAAGTCGACATGGCAAATAAAGCCGCGTTTCGCCTGATGGATTGTAAAGAGGCTGATGTTATTGGTGAAATCGCGAACAACCTGTTCCCAGACTTCAACTTTACCCATTGGTTAGAGCGTGATAACGCCGGACAAATGTGTCGTCAAGTTGTTCTTTCAGGTATGGACTACCTGATGGAAGTGATGCCCGTGTATGTCACAGACAACGAAGACAAAGACGTACTTGCCAGTGCGGTGATTCAGTTGAAACAAGTGTCGATGAGTCACTTGCCGACCACGCTGTATCGTACGCCAGGCGAGCATGGTTTTGAGCACTTGGTGGGTCAGTCGAGCAAGTTCCGTGCACTGGTTAATCAGGCCAAGAAATTTGCGATGTTGGATGCTCCTTTGCTTATTCAAGGCGAAACGGGCACAGGTAAAGAGCTGTTAGCGAAAGCCTGTCACCAGCGCTCGCATCGTGCAGAGCAACCATTTTTGTTGGTTAACTGCGTGTCGATGCCAGATGATGCCGCTGAAACCGAACTGTTTGGTTGTGCGCCGGGTTTGGACCATGATGGCAAAAAAGGGCAATTTGAGCAGGCCGATGGCGGTACCGTTTTCCTTTACGAAGTGGGAGAAATGAGTCCGCATTTGCAAATTAAGCTGCTGCGCTTTATGCAAGACGGCACATTCCGCCGCGTTGGGGAAGAGCGTGAAATCAAAGTCGATGTTCGCGTGATCTGCTCAACACAAAAGAACTTGGCAGAGCGTGTCGCTGCGGGACAGTTTAGAGAAGATTTGTTCTATCGACTCAACGTATTGTCGCTAACCGTGCCGCCACTTCGTGAGCGTCCATCCGACGTGCAGCCTTTGGCTGAGTTGTTCCTCAATCAGTTCTCGGCAGAGTTGGGACAGGAAAAGCCAGCGCTTCAGCAAGGCATTCCTGAGTTTCTTTCCCAATATTCTTGGCCGGGGAACATTCGCCAATTGCGCAATGTACTGTTCCGTGCGATGACCCAGATTGAAGAGGGTTGCTTGACCAAAGACGACATCCAATTGCCAGAAACTGAGCAAGCGGCGTTTTTGACAGAAGAGACAATGGAAGGCTCGTTAGATGACATTATGAAGCGTTACGAGTCGGGTATTTTGTCGAATTTATATCGTAGTTATCCGTCGACACGTAAGCTAGCAAAACGCCTGAGCGTGTCGCATACAGCGATAGCGAACAAATTACGTGAATACGCGATTGGCAAAAAAGCTTAACGAAAAAGTGACGAAAAGCGGCTAGTTTGCCGCTTTTTCTTCAAGAGTTAGCAGCCTCTGTTTGATCTCCAGCCCATAACGATAACCTGTTAGCTTACCGTCACTGCCAATCACGCGATGGCAAGGTACGATAAGCGGAATGGGATTGACATTATTCGCCATTCCCACCGCACGATATGCTTGAGGGTTACCAATGTCTTCGGCAATTTGGCTGTAGGTTCTCGTTTCACCATAAGGAATACGGGCCAACGCCTGCCAGACTTGGCGCTGAAATTCTGTGCCTTCCGGGGCTAATGGAATATCGAATTGAGTGCGTTTACCGGAGAGAAATTCGAGCAGCTGTTTTTTATACGGCGCGATCTGCGAGGGGGAGTGTTTCCACTCAAGGCTTTGCTCGAAGGGATGATAAAGACATAGCGAAAGTTGCCTAAGTCCGGATTCATCCGCCAACATGTGGATTTTCCCTAATGGGGAATCAAAGCTATCGTAGTACATAGGTCCAACACAAAAAATTAGACAGGAGGCGAGTTGTCAGTCGAAATTATAAACCCTTTCCCTAGTTTAAGCGTTGATAATCTAGTCATCCGCGCGATACAAAAAGCCGATGTCGCAAGAGTGGTTCGATATTTTCAGGTGAATCGCACATTTCTGTCGCCCTGGGAACCGCTGAGACCAGATGGCTTTTTCACCTATGAAGGATGGGAAAGACGCGTTGTTCAGCTCGCCGAATTGCAACGTCATGGGCTGGCGTACTACTTTCTGATCTTTGAAAAAGGCAGTGATGATGTCGCGGGTGTGATCACCTACAACAATATTATGCAGTTCCCTTTTCACGCCTGTAACGTTGGATACTCTCTGGCGGAATCATCACAGGGAAAAGGGCTGATGCGTCGGTCATTAAAAATCACCAACCAATGGCTGTTTGATAATCTTAACTTACACCGCATTATGGCGTCCTACATGCCGAGGAACACGCGAAGTGAAGCGGTATTACTGGAGGCGGGTTTTACCAAAGAAGGTGAAGCCAAAGATTATTTGCTGATCAACGGTCAGTGGGAAGACCACATTTTGACGTCCGTGATTAACCCCGATTGGGTGGCATCGATTAACGAGTAGTCAGTGTCAGTCGATCGATTAGCAGTAAGTCGTATGCCGCAAGTGTGAAATAGAAAAACTGAGTCACTTCCCTCAATAAAGAGCCCCGCCATGCAGCGGGGCTTTTTATTTCTAGCTTCTAGCGCTTAGGTCACAGTAATCATTCGCATGGTGTTGGTTGTACCCACATAACCCATGACATCACCTTGTGTGAAAATCACCACATCCCAAGGCTGCAGAAAGCCTTGCTCTTTCAATAGTGTGATTGCCTTGTGTGCCACATCAGGTCCTGCGCCTGTATCACTTTGGAAATAGATAGGTGTGACACCACGATAAAGCGCAGCGCGACGCAGTGTCGCTTCATGTTGAGACAAAGCAAAAATCGGTTTGCCCGAACTGATACGAGACATCATCAACGCGGTTTTGCCTGATTCGGTCAGCGATACCATCGCTTTTACCTTTGGCATATGGTTGGCAGCATACATACTTGCCATCGACACCGTTTCTTCAATCAACTCGAACTCTTTATTGAGTCGGTGATTGGACACGTTGATAGACGGCATTTTCTCCGCACCAATGCACACTTCTGCCATGGCTTTAACGGTTTCAAGCGGGTAATCCCCCGCGGCGGTCTCTGCCGATAGCATCACCGCATCGGTACCATCAAGAACGGCATTCGCCACGTCCATGACTTCTGCGCGTGTCGGCATCGGCGCTTTTATCATTGACTCCATCATTTGTGTCGCAGTAATCACACAGCGGTTGAGAGCACGTGCACGGCGAATCAATTTTTTCTGTACGCCGACCAATTCTGGGTCACCAATTTCTACCCCGAGGTCACCACGTGCCACCATGACGACATCGGACGCTTCGATAATGTCATCGATATTTTCGTCAGTCGCGACCGTTTCCGCCCGTTCCACTTTGGCCACCAAGCGAGCGTCCAAACCCGCATCGCGCGCTAAAGAGCGGGCAAGGCGCATATCTTCGCCGTTACGAGGGAAGGAGATAGCAAGGTAATCCACGCCAATTTTCGCCGCGGTTAAAATGTCTTGTTTGTCTTTGTCTGTCAGTGCGGGAGCTGAAAGGCCTCCCCCTTTTTTGTTGATGCCTTTGTTGTTAGAAAGTGGGCCACCGACCGTTACGTCGGTATGTACACAGGTGCCCTCAACAGAAACAACTTTGAGTTGCACACGACCATCATCAAGAAGCAACAAATCTCCAGGGCCCACATCTTTTGGCAAATCTTTATAATCGAGACCCACGCGCGCTTTATCGCCTTTGCCCGCAGGTAAATCGCTGTCGAGGATAAAACGATCGCCAATCGCGAGATTTATCTTTCCGTCTGCAAACGTCGAAACGCGAATTTTGGGGCCTTGCAAGTCACCGAGAATACCAATGTGTGTGCCGAGTTTTGCCGCAATGGCACGAACTTGGTTGGCACGCTCAATATGGTCTTCTGCACTGCCGTGCGAGAAGTTCATTCGTACGACATTAGCGCCGCTCGCGATAAGCGCTTCTAACACGCCCTCTTTGTCAGTCGCAGGTCCTAAAGTTGTTACGATTTTTGTCCGTCGCATTGGGTCAGTCATGAAAGTCCCCTGAAGATAAGATAGTTATTATTGATATGGGCAAGAGCTATTGATAATTGAATATATAAGACAAGTGTAGCCGAGAGAGTGGCAGAGAAAGAAAAAGGGCAGACATTCTGTCTACCCTTTCAATTGCCTACGCTGTTTTATGTCAGCGCTTCTTTGTTGAATCGCGAATCTTTAATGGCTTCTTTCACGCGTTTTAAGTTTTCTCTAAACCCTGGGCCACGGCGCAGCGTAAAGCCCGTCGCCAGAACATCAATCACGGTCATTTGCACGACACGACTTGCCATTGGCATATAGATGTCCGTGTCTTCTGGCACATCTAGCGTGATGGTCAGGGAGCAGACTCTGTCTAGCGGTGAATTCTTTTCGGTGATACCGATAACGGTCGCACCGTTTTCTTTTGCCAATGTTGCTACGTCAACCAATGACTTGGTGCGTCCCGTGTGGGAAATAACAACAACGACATCACCGTCGCTGCAGTTAATGCAACTCATACGCTGCATAACAATGTCATTGAAGCAAACAATGGGAATATTGAAGCGGAAGAATTTATTCTGTGCATCGTGTGCCACAGAGGCAGATGCACCTAGGCCAAAGAAGGAAATCTTCTTAGCTTGCGTCAGCAAATCGACCGCACGATTGATTTGGAGGGTATCAATGCTATTTTTCGCCACATCTAAGCACGCCATGGTCGATTCGAAAATCTTGGCGGTGTAGGCATCAGCGCTGTCGTGTTCTTCGACGTTGCGGTTAACGTATGGAGTGCCATTGGCAAGGCTTTGCGCAAGGTGAAGTTTAAAGTCGGGAAAGCCCTTGGTATCGAGACGACGACAAAAGCGATTGACCGTCGGTTCGCTGACATCCGCCAGTTTTGCCAAAGTAGCAATACTTGAGTGGATAGCCGTTTGGGGCGAAGCGATAATAACTTCTGCCACCTTTCGTTCCGACTTACTAAAATTTTCAATATTTTTTTGTATTTTTTCTAGCGTGTTCATTCAGATTACCGCGTGGCTTCCGCTGTCTAAATTATCAGCAAGTGTTGTCGACATGATGAGTCGGTCGTCGCTGACCTCTTGGGTGAAATAAATCTAAGTTCAACAATGTTATAGTTGAGTCTAACGGGTACATTCACTGAAAGACATTTTAACCAAGAATTGACGTTAAAAAATTTGTATTCATTCACGCTTTTAGTTGCTTAATTACACAAAAGCGGTGTTTTTTTTCATCGTTCATGCGTTGCATTCCGATCTTGTGGCACGTGTTCGCTGGTTTTTTCGTATAAGTGAAAATGGATTACAGGGGGCTTTCGATGCCGAAACCATATAAAACAGTGTCAGTATGCGGATGCGGGTGGCTGGGTTTAGCGCTGGCAGAAAATCTAGTCAAAGATGGCATTGACGTACAAGGAACCAAGCGCTCGAAAGAAGCCGCTTTTGATCTGTCAAAAAAGGGCATTCACGGTGTGGTTTTTGATATCTATGATCAAAACCGACATAGTGGGGAGATCAGCGAAGCGAACAGTTCGTCGCTTTTTGGTAGCGATGTCTTTGTCGCCAACATTCCACCAGGCAGACGCACATTCGATCGCACTGAATTTGTCGTCGCCATGAAATCCTTGGTTGATCGCGCAAAAGCAGGCGGCACGCAACAGTTTATCTTCATCAGTACGACATCGGTATATGGGCAAGCCCAAGGCAAAATTTCTGAAGATAGCGTATGCCATCCGAATACAGAATCGGGCATTGCTCATCGAGAAATAGAACGCTATATCCTAGAGGCGTTTCCGAACGGTGGTGTGGTGTTGAGGCTTTCAGGACTAGTGGGCGCATCCAGACACCCGGCAAAGCACATGGCAGGCCGAACCGGTATTACAGGTGGCAAAGACCCCGTGAACTTGATTCATCGTGATGATTGCATTCGCGCTATTTCAGCCATCATGAAACAACAGCTTGGCGGTGAAACGCTGCACTTGAGTGCGCTAGACCATCCAACTCGCAGTGATTTTTATCGATGGGCGGCACAGGCAATGGGGCTACCCCAGCCAGAATTTATTGAAGATGGTGGAGAAGGGAAGTGGATATCATCAGATGTTACCCTTCAGCGCTTAGGTTTGACGCTGCGTTATCCATCGCCATATGACATGCCGCTGCCTGCATTAGACAGCTAGAACACCCTGCACAAGCCAGCCTTTTTGTCACCTTGTTTACTGATCTTGTTTGCTCACCAAATAGTACAGATAAAAAAAGCCCGCTTCAGAAGAAGCGGGCAACAAAAATGTTTGTAATTAGGAGTAAGAAAAAGCAGCAGTATTTAGTGATAAGTTGAAATTCATGTGTGGCGGCCAGCGATACATTTAAAGGCACTTATCATTTATCTACAGGTATTCAGACGCTGTGTATTTCAATAAGTTCAAAAAAAGTGAAATTTTTCTCTTTCTGATTTTCGTTGCGCTTCATTGACCCCTCGATCGGCACACTTCTCTTGTCTCCAGACGAAAAAAAGCCCGCTCTCAATATCTGACGCGGGCACTAGAAGATCAATAATTCTAAAAAAAAGCAGTGGCATTATATGTGACCTGAGTAACCAGACTTTGTTCCCGAAAAACGTGATTTTTTTCTCAAAAATGAGCGTTTTTATCTTTTCAATTCTCTTAATGTCTTATTAAACAGTTGGTTATTAATCGCTCTTTTTTTTATGTCGGAGAGAAAAATCGCCGATAAATGTTTTGGGGTTGTTATTAATGCTAACGAGATGTAAAGTTAAACGGTTGTTTAATACAGGTGAGTGAATATGGCAGGGAAAGGCGAAACCAAAGGCAAAATCCTTGATGCCGCAGAGCAACTTTTTGCAGAACATGGGTTTAAAGACACCTCTCTTCGCACGATCACGAGCAAAGCTGGGGTGAATCTCGCATCGGTTAACTATCACTTTGGCGACAAAAAATCCTTGGTGCGTGCGGTGTTAGCGCGTTATCTCGAAGAGTTCATGCCATTGCTTGAGCAAGAGCTGAAGTTACTGATGGTGAAAGACGATATTTCGATGGAAGACGTGTTCGCGTGCACCAAAAAACCGTTGCTGGGTTTAGATACCTTCCGTCGTCACGGTGCGTCTGTCTTCATGCAGCTTATCGGTCGAGGCTACACCGATGTTCAAGGTCACTTGCGTTGGTTCATCACAACCCGTTACGACAGTGTACTCAAGCTGTTCACGCAAGCGGTGATTAAAGCGAACCCATCGCTGAAACCAGAACATGTGTTTTGGCGTCTGCACTTTACCTTGGGTGCGGTCATTTTCACCATGGCTTCTAACGTTGCTTTGAGTGAAATAGCCGAAAACGATTTTGGCCACAATGTGTCAACAGAAGACATTGTGGACAGACTGATCCCTTACTTGGCTGCAGGCGTAGATGCACCAGCAGGTAAGGAATTATCACTTGTGCCGAGCGATTCATCGCGCAGTGCAGGGTAAGAAAACAATAAGAATAAAAAAACATTAACGTCTGACGAAACAAAAGGATCTGAATCATGAGCTCTCAACCATCACTAAGAAGACGCTACATCAGCGACCCTGCATTTAAGTTTTTTAAGAAAGTTCTGCCACCGCTTTCGATCACGGAACGAGAAGCCATGGAAGCGGGTAGTGTTTGGTGGGACGGCGAGTTGTTTGCAGGCAATCCAGATTGGAGCACACTGCTGCATTACCCGAAACCACGTCTCTCGTCAGACGAGCAAGACTTCCTTGATAACCAGTTAGAAACCCTACTGGGTATGCTGGACGATTTCGACATTGTTCAAGAGCGCAAAGACTTGCCACCTGAAGTGTGGGAATTCATGAAAAGAGAGAAATTCTTTTCACTCATTATTCCTAAAGAATTCGGCGGTTTGGCGTTTTCTGCTTACGCAAACTCAACCATCGTTTCTCGCATCGCAACGCGCAGCTTGAGTGCGGCAGTAACGGTCATGGTTCCTAACTCTTTGGGCCCTGGCGAGCTGCTGACTCACTACGGCACAGAAGATCAGAAAAACTACTGGTTGCCACGTTTGGCAAACGGCGACGATGTCCCTTGTTTCGCACTGACAGGTCCGGAAGCGGGCTCTGATGCAGGCTCTATCCCAGATATGGGTGTGGTTTGCATGGGAGAGTTTGAAGGCAAAGAAGTGCTGGGCATTAGCCTCACGTGGAACAAGCGTTATATCACCTTGGCGCCCGTCGCCACGGTATTGGGCTTGGCGTTCAAACTGCAAGATCCCGACGGCTTACTGGGTGAAGAGTCGCCACTAGGTATTACCTGTGCGCTGATCCCTGCGGATCACAAAGGGGTTGAAATTGGCGAGCGCCATAACCCACTCGGTCTTTCATTTATGAATGGGCCAACTCGTGGCCAAGATGTGTTTATCCCAATGGATTGGGTCATCGGCGGACAAGACTATGTTGGCAAAGGCTGGCGTATGCTGGTGGAATGTTTGTCAGCCGGGCGTGGTATCTCATTGCCTGCACTAGGCACGGCTGTGGGCCACTTAACTGCTCGCACCACAGGCGCTTATGCTTACGTGCGCAAACAGTTCGGTATGCATATTGGTAAATTTGAAGGTGTCGCAGAGGCCATGGGACGTATTGGTGGTTACACCTACATGCTCGAAGCGGCGCGTACACTGACAACCACGTCATTAGATATGAAAGAAAAACCGGGCATTGTCACGGCTATTGCGAAATATCACATGACAGAGCTGGCACGAACCATCTTGAATGATTCAATGGATATTCATGCCGGACGCGCGATCCAATTGGGGCCAATGAACTATATCGGCCACCACTACTTCGGGATGCCTGTTGCCATCACGGTAGAAGGCGCAAATATCCTCACGCGCAACTTGATGATCTTCGGTCAGGGCGCGACACGATGCCACCCTTATGTCCTTCAGGAAATGGAAGCGGCGGCTAACCCTGATTCAGCGAAAGGCGCAGAAGAGTTTGATGGCTTATTGATGAAGCACATCGGCTTCGCAACCAAAAACGTGATGATGGCGGTGACCAATGCGTTTACCCGTTCACGTTTTAATGGCTCACCAGTGTCTGGTGAAACGGCTGACTATTATCGTCAACTATCACGCATGAGCCGTGCGCTGGCTGTTACCGCAGACGTATCCATGCTGTCGCTTGGTGGCGAACTAAAACGCCGCGAAATGCTATCAGCGCGTTTAGGTGATGTGCTCAGCCATCTGTATTTGGCGTCTGCAGTATTGAAGCGATTTGAAGATGAAGGCCGTCAGCAAGCTGATTTGCCGTTTGTTCACTACTCGCTGCAACATTGCTTGCACCAGTGTGCTAACGCATTTGATGGCGCGTTTAACAACTTCCCTCGCAAAGGCGTGGGTCGCACGCTAAGAACCTTATTGTTCCCCATTGGCATGCACTACGATGCGCCGTCAGATGTTGTGGCAAATCAAATTGCAGACCTACTGATGACGCCGGGCGCACATCGTGAACGCTTAACGCACCTTTGTTATGTGGGCACGAAAGAAAGCGACCCAATCGCGATTATGGAAAGGGCATTTGACGCCATGCAAGGCATTAAACCGCTTGAGAAGAAACTGGCTGTCGCTGCGAAAAAAGGTCAGTTGCCTGCGAAGGGCATTCTGGCAGAGCGACTCGAGAAAGCACTGGAACTTAACGTGCTGACCAAAGACGAAGTCGAGCAAATCAAACAGGCTGATGCACTGCGCTCCAAAGCCATACAGGTTGATAACTTTGACCCGTCTTGGTTTGCCGATACGACGAAATCTGCAGCGTCTCGTAGCAAAAAGGGAAAAGCGGCTTAACATCGCGATCTTATCGACAAAAACGCCGCAATTGCGGCGTTTTTTTTCGTCAACACCTCCAACCACTGGCTGAATCCCGCCTTTTGCGACAAAAACGAGTGCTAAAACAAGATGAAGTATTTATCCTAAGCCCATCTTTGAAAGGAACATTGAATATGATCATCAAACCGAAAATTCGCGGATTTATCTGTACGACCACTCATCCAGTAGGATGTGAGGCCAACGTAAAAGAGCAAATCGAATACACCAAGGCTCAGGGTCCCATTGCAAATGCACCAAAGCGTGTACTGGTAGTCGGTTCCTCTAGTGGCTATGGCCTGTCATCGCGCATCACTGCAGCGTTTGGCGGCGGTGCAGCGACCATCGGTGTGTTTTTCGAGAAGCCGGGCACAGAGAAAAAGCCAGGCACAGCAGGTTGGTACAACACTGCCGCATTCGACAAATTCGCTAAAGAAGAAGGCCTGTACTCGAAGAGTTTGAACGGTGATGCCTTCTCTGATGAAGCTAAAAAGAAAGCCATCGAGCTAATCAAAGAAGACCTCGGTCAGATTGATATGGTGGTTTACTCACTGGCATCGCCAGTCCGTAAATTGCCAAAAACGGGTGAAGTGGTGCGCTCTTCACTGAAGCCAATCGGTGAGGTATACACCTCAACAGCGGTTGATACCAACAAAGATGAAATCATCTCTGCCAGTGTTGATCCAGCCACCGAAGAAGAAATCAAAGACACCATCACCGTGATGGGCGGCGAAGATTGGGAACTATGGATCAAAGCATTGGGTGATGCTGGCGTATTGGCAGACGGCTGCAAAACCGTTGCTTATAGCTACATCGGTACTGAGCTAACCTGGCCAATCTACTGGGACGGCGCGCTAGGCCGCGCGAAGATGGATCTTGATCGTGCTGCGACTGCGCTGAATGAGAAACTGTCTGCGACCGGTGGCAGCGCGAACGTTGCTGTACTGAAAAGTGTCGTGACACAAGCATCTTCAGCGATCCCAGTGATGCCACTGTACATCGCGATGGTGTTTAAGAAAATGCGTGAAGAAGGCGTGCACGAAGGCTGTATTGAGCAAATCAACCGCATGTTCAACCAACGCCTGTACAAAGCAGATGGCACGGCACCAGAAGTGGACAGCGAAAACCGCTTACGTTTAGACGATTGGGAACTGCGTGATGACATTCAACAGTACTGTCGTGAGCTGTGGCCTCAAATCACCTCAGAGAACTTGAAAGAACTCACCGACTACGTTGAGTACAAAGAAGAGTTCCTGAAACTGTTTGGTTTCGGTATCGACGGTGTGGATTACGACGTAGACGTCAACACAGAAATTGAATTTAACGTTCAAGCTATCTAACGAGCGACGGATCTCCCGTTAGTTTGTTATTGAAAAGCCAGCAAAACCTTGCTGGCTTTTTTGTATCTCAAATCTTGAGACCACGTCCTATATGGGCTGTGACGAAAATTACCAGAAAAAATTGCTAAAAATTTGATCAATGTGGCTGATATTTATCATATTTGGTTGATAAAGAAGCAAACGAACTAAAACCCCTAAATTTATGCGTGACAGCCTCAAAAAGTTATGTAGAATGCCAACCCATACCGCAGCGGGAATCAATTCCTAGAGGCGGATGGAAACAAAGGCGCGTTGGCAGAGTGGCTATGCAGCGGATTGCAAATCCGTGTACCTCGGTTCGACTCCGGGACGCGCCTCCATATTTGCGACACTAGCTCAGTTGGTAGAGCGCAACCTTGCCAAGGTTGAGGTCATCGGTTCGAACCCGATGTGTCGCTCCAAATTTTCATTGTCGATGTTATCGAGAGTGAAGCCATGTAAGATATGGCAAGTTGACATCGTACTTTGAACGATTAATCGGACGCGGGAT
>NZ_AJYD02000013.1:728870-789199 GCF_000286835.2 Enterovibrio norvegicus FF-33
GGCTCCCGCAACCACATTGTATTAATCGTTGAAAAACGGTTAATACTGCGACACTAGCTCAGCTGGTAGAGCGCAACCTTGCCAAGGTTGAGGTCATCGGTTCGAACCCGATGTGTCGCTCCAAATTTTGACTTTCGATTCGTCGAAAGTAAGTATGTAGAAATACATACGACGATGGTGCCTATCATCGCAATCAAGAATTGCGTGCCCTGGTGGTGGAATTGGTAGACACAAGGGATTTAAAATCCCTCGACGTTCGCGTTGTGCCGGTTCAAGTCCGGCCCGGGGCACCATCTTTAAGAAAGCTCACCGAAAGGTGGGCTTTTTTTTCGTCTGTTGATCTTACTCTTCGGCCTCTAAGCTACGATGTAACTCGTGTCTGTAGGCTTCTCTCCAAGCAAGAAAAAGTAGAACTACTTTTCTGTATCTTCGTTCTTAAAATACACCCACGTCATTATCATCATGCCTATTGCTAGGATGTTGAGAGAGTATCCAGTTCTTTGATTTGCTGGGATGTCGATTGGGCCAGACCAATTTGAAAAATAGATAGAAAAACCAGTAGTGAAGTAGAATTCCGTACTAGGGAGAGTTGTTGCGGACTGCATTAAATAGAAAATAATTAGCATCCATTTACCAATACGGTACTGCAAGGAAACGAGGAGGCAGCTGAGGTAGCCAAATAGCAAATACACTATATAGTCAGCACGATATGTTGAGTTGTAGTCATAGGTGTCATATTCGATGGATGATGCTGAAACCAGTAATATCAGGGTGAAACCAACAACGAGCATCTTTGTTTTGTCCATAATGAATACACCACTGATAAAACAATTAATTGATGCTAGCACTGCGCAATAGTGACACGCAAATTTTGCAGCCCGTCGCGTGAAATGAAAACAGCAACCGCTTAACCTGAAACACCAATCGCATTTTAATTTAAACGGTTTATTTACTTTCTCATTAAACGGGTGGTAAACACGTTTTGAGGTGGTCTTAAACCTCTTTCCACCTCACGTTATACTCCAACATCTCATCAAACTCGCTGATTTCTCGCTTCATTGTTCGTTGTCCGTCATGAGTCATAAAACCTTGATGGTATGAAGAGCAAGATCTACCATGTTTCAAGGAAGGCTAAATGCGAGAACCCAGACAACTATCTGATTACACGGAAGAAGAGTTCTTGGATCTCGTGACCAAAATTTGTAGAGCTGATGCGCCATCAGAAAGTGAACTGGATGCATTAGTTGATCACTTTGAAGAAATCACAGAGCATCCTGATGGTGCAGATCTGATCTACTACTACCCAGAAATAGAACAAGATGGCACGCGTGTCAGCAATGTACGCATAGTAAAAGAGTGGCGAGCGTCGCAGGGTCTATCAGGGTTAAAGCATTGCCCATAATCCCACTTTTTAAACCGTGTTGGCTGTGTTTAATGGAGTCCTGAACAGTAGGAAAGGTGAAGAGAGTATATTGATGGACGCCAAATATAGCGAAATGCTTGGTCTGACTTACGAAGAGTTGTTGAAAAACAGCGCATTTTTGTCAGCAATTGGCGGGAATGTACCACGTGATGTTGATCCTGCTTTCGATACGAAAGTTCAGTTTTTAAACTGGTTTAAACGATGATGAATGCTCAAACCGCTTGAACCCAACCAAAAGCCGCGTTGTTTTCTCCTAATAATGTAAAACCTCGACCTGTAAACAGGCCGAGGTTTTTATTTAGGTGAGAGTAAGAACTACCCCCAATACTTTCTGATTACCTGATTTGCGCTAAGTAGGCTCACGTTGTCAGAAAAATTGATAAGTTCCTGTATCTCGTGGGGCTTGTGGCAATCTTCGGCAAGGTACACATCCCCCAAATCAGGATTCAGATATGCATAGCGTTGACCTAATAACATATTTGACTGCTGGGGAATTTCATTCGTCGAAGTGCCATTCAGGCACATGTTTAGAATTGGGTTCTTTTGGCTGTCATTTACAAAAAGAGGTGGTACTTTACTTCCAGTGTATTCCAGTTCACCTTTGATATTTAACCACTGTTCAGAACCCCATTCTGTTGTATTGCTAGGGTTGTCTAGATAGTTTTTCATGAAGCCAGTGCCAAAGCAGATAACCGAGATTTCTTCTAGTTTATGACCCTGTTCAACGGCCATACACACTGCTGCAATCGTTGGATCATGATTTACATAAGCGCCGTCTACGAAATAACCCAAAACCTCAGAGCCATGAACCGATTTACGAACTTCAGCGCTAGGACACATCCCTTGCATTGCTCCGCTGGCAGTAATGGCTTCTGTCAGAGAAACGTTTCCGGTGGGTGAATAAGCCAGGTTATTAAACAGTGCCATGCCCCAAGAGTTATTCGTTACGACTTCGTATTGAGAGCCAGGTTGGCGTTGCTCGTGTTGCTGGACGTTAAATGAAGGAAACATCAGATCAAAGCTATCGGACAAATCAAACATGCATAGTGACGCAAGCTTGGCAGCATCGAGGTCTGGTGAAATTAGCTTTCCGAGTTCACCAAGAAACTCATCCATATGGTCTGAGGTTAATATGGGACGTTTAGGATCGCCTTGTTTGCCATTGCTAAACGCAGCCGGCATGACGTCGATATAAAGCTTGAGGAGACATTCAAGAGCGCTGTTCACATCCTTTTCAGTTTCAAATGTGTTGTATTTTTTATACAAAGCTAAGAAGCCTGAAATGATGGAGCCTGTAGAGCAACCAGTGAGCATATCCGCACTTTGAAGTAAGCCTGGATTTTCTTCTTGCAGTCTTTGTAGCATTTTTACTGACATTAAACCACGCTCACCACCACCACAGAAGCTCAAGATTTTGTATGTAGACATGAATATCTCCGCATTGAGTTTTAAATGATTGCCTAGTAATGCAGGCAGTTCTAATGCTAGGTTCATGTGCTTCTACCGCAAGGTCATGTTACCAAATAGTTAAATAGTTAACGCTTCGTCACTTTCCTTTGTAATACTTAATTTGTCAGTTACATTCTTCCTGAGTATTTAATCGAACTGTGAATGTTTTATCTCTAAGCTTCTAAGTAACGCCAATATACATTCAAAAATTCTATACTTCACTGCACATACAGCCCTCAAGAAGGCAACGGAAACAATGTGTTAACATGTTGAATAGAATAACTATTTTTGCACTCAATGGCATAACTGTGAACCCTTCTAAAATTATTAAACGCTATGTCGAAAAATAGCTGCTAAAAATCACGTTAATCTATTGATAGCCTTGTTGGTTGTCCTATTAATTTATAGCTTGAATTTAATCGCAAAGCACTTAGCTAAAAATGCTATTTGCCAAAAAATAATGTGTATTGAAGGAAAACTATGAAGAAGTCCGCTATCAGTTTATTGATCTCTGCCGCTCTGTTGTCCCCTGTAACACTTGCTGATGCACCAAACACTGATCTTCAATTAATGCCTTACCCAAGCTCGGTCTTTCTCCAAGAAGGCAACACCGAGATTAACCAAGATTTTTCTTTGTTCATTTCAGGTTATAGCTCTGAGCGCGTTGAAAAACTGAGCCAACGCATTATCGATCGTGTGCAAAAACAAACAGGTTTGCTACTCAACAATCCGATTGCAGAAAAGCAATCAGATGCGACCTTAGTGATTGATATAAAAGCGGCTTCAACGTCTTTGGTACAGACTATTGATACCGATGAGTCTTACAAAATCACTAGCAAAAATGGACAGATCACGCTTTCATCGGCGTATCCTGACGGCGCAATTGATGGCGCAGAAACCTTCTTGCAATTGATAACGACGGATGCAAACTCAACCTCTGTACCGAACGTGATAATCGACGATGAGCCACGCTTCAAACACCGTGGCTTGTTGATCGACTCATCGCGACATTTTGTTGAGCTTGAAACCATCAAGCGCCAAATCGACGGCATGGCATCGGCGAAGTTGAACGTACTCCATTGGCACCTTACAGATGACCAAGGCTGGCGCATCGAATCAAAAGCCTATCCATTGCTTCAAGAAACATCGCTTGGTGGGCAGTTCTACACACAAGAAGAACTTAAAGACGTGGTAGCGTATGCACGCGATCGCGGTATTCGCGTTATCCCTGAAATCAACCTGCCATCGCACGCCAGCCAAATTGTAAAGGCGTACCCTAACCTCGGTTCAGGTGATGCATCAAATTATGAGGGCACTGCGGAGTGGGGTGTGTTCCCACCGCTACTCGACCCAACCAATCCAGATGTATTTACTTTTGTTGATGCAATTGTGTCAGAGATGGCAGCCATTTTCCCTGACAAATCCCTGCACATTGGGGGTGATGAACCCTTGTATGGTGAATGGGAGAAGAACGCAAAAATTCAAGCGTACATGAAAGAACAAGGCATCAAAGATCCTCGTGCCTTACAAGCCTACTTCAATGCCAAAGTTCAAGAAATCCTAGCAAAATACGACAAAGACATGAGCGGTTGGGATGAAATATTCCACCCTGATTTGCCAAAGACAATCACAATCCAATCTTGGCGTGGGCATGAATCTCTTGCTGATGCTGCAAAAGAAGGCTACACAGGCATTCTTTCCACGGGTTACTACATTGACCAACCTCAGCCAACGAGCTATCACTACCGTAACGACCCAATGCCGTCAGGATTGACCGTTGATGACGCTCTGCACAGTGGTGAGACGTTCGAAACCTACACGTGGAGCAAACCACGTGGTAAAGGATCTGACCGAACCGGAACCCTGACCATTATCACTGACAAAAACGGTCAAGCGCGTGCATTCACTGATTATGCAGGCAAACCTCGCGCTGAAGTGGTTGTCACGGAATACGAAGCAGGCAAACGTTTCGTCGGTCATTTCGACAACTTCATGTCTTACACCAATTTCGTGTTAGACATGGAAAACGGAATGATTGAGGGTGAGACCTCATATCAAGTTATTGGTAACGTTCGTTGGCCAACCTTTGGCGATAAGACTGCGGGTACCGATATGGCAGGAACCGTTATTCCTGACAACATCAAACCCTTCACGCTTCCTAAGAACCTAGAAAAGCAAATTTTGGGTGGTGAGATGACACTGTGGGCCGAAAACGTATCTGACGAAACGCTGTCAGTACGTTTGTACCCACGTGCCTACGCGATTGCAGAACGCTTATGGTCACCAAAAGAGCTCACAGACGAAGATTCTATGTACGAACGCATACAATCTGTATCTGCGTGGGCTACGGTCTCTGTTGGCTTAGATCATGAAACCACGCCATATACCATGCGAGTTCGATTGGCGGGTACCACCGATGTAACCGCGCTAAACACCTTGGCCACGTATATTGAACCCGCTCAGTATTACGCGCGTAACTGGATCAAATTCAACAATGGTGTTTATCATCAATTCGAACGCTTGAATCGCTATGTCGATACCTTACCAGTCGAATCTTACCGTATACGCGACATGGAAAAACTGGCTCTGTCTAACGAAGAAAAAGACATCCTCACACTCCAGGGTGACTTTTATAAAATTATCGCCAATCACAATGCGGTGGTTAGCCTAATGGCAAACAATCACGCCATGAAGGATTCTATTCCAGTTGCTGAACACGCATTCGCGATGGCGAAATTAGGAAACCTACTGATTTCAAAAAAACTCAGTAATGAAACCCTAAATCGCGCAGAGTTCACGAAATACGCGAAGCAGATTTCCGACTCTGCGCAACCGCAGGATGAAATCATCGTTGCCTTGGTTAGACCGGTAGAAGTGCTTCTGCAATCGTTAAAGAAATAACAGTTCCATTACGCTCGTAGATTTTAAAATACCAAAGCCTAGGCCATTCCTAGGCTTTTTTGTCTTGCTTTTATTTTGATCACGGTGATTTTCTCAATTGACGATGAAATTAGTTTTTATTTGTCTCTGTCTTTTTCACCCGCCGTTGTCACAACAATTCTTCCTTTATTCATTATTCAAAAACTGTGTTGTGAGCTGGCGTTTCAGTTATTACGTTGATAGGCATGTCACTAGCTTTTCGGCGCATCTCCAAGCAACAAAACGTTTTCTATCACTTTGTTTAAAATCGCTGTCACTCCAAGCTTAAGTGGATTTAGGCTAGCGCGCTGAACAACTAAGGGGACGATACGTCCTACAAGTCTATTTGCACAAAGGAGTGTGTAGTGAGAATAAGTCCAATTAAAGTAACCAATCTTTTTATCGCAGTTTTGGCTCTGGTGAACGTAAATGTTACTTCTGCCTCCGTTCCTGTTGGTTACTATTCAGATAAGATCAATGATCGCGTTATTGCATTTAATCCAAGAACAATGGATGTACTCAATATCATTTCAACAAACGGCGCGTCGCCTTATCCAATAGACAACGCGGGTGACAAACAGGTCTACGTCACTACCCGAGCTTCGAAATCTCTGGATGTCATAGATAAAGAGAGTATGCAGCTGGTCGAGACGATACATTTGTCCCACTATCCTCGTTCAGTGACATATAACAGCACCAATAAGCTGGCGATCGTTTCTGGTGTGAGAAAGCCAGTGACCAGTGTGATTGAAACCAAAACTAACCGTGTTGTTGGTGTCGTGGGAGAAGAAATGTTGGCTCGTCCAACTGGCTTCGGTGGTGGTCTAGCAACTGGGCATCCATTTTGGCTTACCGAAGATAAGTTTTTGTTGCTTGACCGTGAAAAGCGAAAAATCGATCTATATCGGGTAAACAAGCTTGGCACCGATAACTACACCGTAGACTATCTATACACGCTGGATGTGCCATCGTCCGTTCATCACATTATGTCGGTACCGAAGGCGACTGGTTTTCAGAAGGACCTGTTTTACGCTGTAGCAGAAGGGGCACCGAAAGAAGGGATTGCGCCAGCTATCGTTGCATTCGAACTCTCTGGTGATCAGCTCTACCACAGTAACACCCTGTTTTTGTCTTCTGATGAAGAGACGGTTGGCGGTATGGGGGCTCACCACGCATCATTCCATCCAGATGGCGTGCACATCTATGTAGGCTCTAACGAAGGTCAAACATTTGTCGTGAACAGAACTGAAATGCGTGTGGTGAATACGATCGAAACAGGCAAAGGGAATGGTCATACAACGATGATTCCAGGACGAATGCTGGCTGTTTCTACCAATCACTCTGATACATTCATGACAGTGATCGATTTGAACACGCACAAGAAACTTACAGATATTGAAGTGAGTCAGCTTTCTGCTTCGGCGTCGAACAAAACGCAGTCTCATACCTCTTCGTTTGATCCAAAGAACGACAGATACTTTTACACGGCGGCAAGTAATGATGGTTCAATTCTTGAGATTGATTTAGAGACGTTGTCAGTGTCTCGTCAAATTACGCTTAATGGCAGCTATCCAATTCAAGGTGTTTACGTTTGGTAAGTGATAAATAGGAAAGGTCTCTAACGCCCTAAGCCAATTAAAAAAGCCAGTCAGTTTTCTTACTGGTTTTTTTGTCGTTTATTTTTGGGTAACACGCATTGGAAATAAGCGACTTTCTTGTTCGCTCTGGTTGTCAGCATCCAGACTGATGACCGACTCTCAATCCTGCTAAGTGCATGCTGATAGCCGTTGATGAAAGCGCGGCAGGCATAGTTCCCAGTACATCTGAGTGGCTTACCCACGGGTAGGGAAGTTTAGCGAGCCAATCAAACAGTGTGGATTCTACGTCGTTGGGTAACACACTCATGTCGTGAATCTCTATAGTTAATTGCTTAGCCCCGCCAGGGGTATTGTTGTCAAAACACCAAGCGTAATCACCAAAGCCCACTTTTATCTCCCCTGACGTTTTGTTTTTCATGCCCACTAACCAGCCGCAATGCAGTGAGTCTTTTGTCTGTTTCAGTGTGTCGGTCAGGCAAAAGGTGTAGATGTTTTCATTGTTGGCGTTGAAATCGCGACATAGCGTGTCCGTTATTTTTTCTAAGCCCTCTGTGCGAGGAGGAAAGGCGATGTTGCTCGAGTCGACCTTCATCGATAAAACGGCCTCTTCTGTGAATACGTTTCTCATCAAATGTGGTTTGTTGTTGTCTTTGGCGAGCACATACATGGTGACGGCGTTGTGCTGCTTGCTGAGCATTTTCGCGTTTCCTTATGCTGGTCATCCGTGGCGTTTTAATGTTGCAGAGCGGCGTGTTTCCGTCCAATTCCTTCTTTTTACGCGTAGCGATAAATAAAACTGATGTGAACTGTCGCGTCCTTGAGAAACGCTAATTAAATGCTGTCTTACGCGAATTAGCTGAATCTAGCGGCACTTCTCTATCGTCCCGACTAAGTGTTTCCCCAAACACGAAACCAGAAGTTTGGAATTTCCCGCTTAGAAACCTTTGTCGATGGTCTGGTTTTCGAACGATATACGTGGGCGTTTACGTGCTCCAAGGGCTGGGTTAATCAATAGGACGATAATATGAAGTACATAATTGCGGCGGCGACCTTGGTAACACTCGTGGCGTGCCATGATGACAATCATGCAGTAACACCGACTCCTCCTTCCCCTGAATTTACTGCCACTAAAACCTATGTGTTAGCGCTCAACGGACGCCAAGCGGTGCCCATGAATGACTCTATACGCATGGCAAGTTCAACGGTGCAACTGGATGAAAATACCCAACAACTGCAAGCAACGCTCGACACCGCTAATTTGCCAGAATTCACCGCAGCGCATATTCATGCCGGTGATATTGGTGAAACAGGCGGCGTTGTCTTTCCATTTAATACGCCGGATTCAAATGGGTTAGCCAGTATTGATGTGAGCGACCTAACCGATGAACAGCTTCAAACCCTGCTAAGTGGTGATTGGTATATCAATCTGCATACAACGCTTGTTCCATCGGGCGAAGTGCGAGCGCAAATTGTGCCGAATACCACCACGATTTACACCTTCGAGGTGGATAGCGAACAGGAGGTTCCAGCTGTGACGAGTGCGGCGACGGGCGATGGTTATGCGGAATATGACAGCGAGAGCAAGGTGTTGAATTTGCGTGTTAACACAGATGGAATTGACGATGCGACAGCCGCGCACATTCACACTGGCGATGTCGGGAGCAATGGCGGTGTGCTGGTCGTTCTCGATCAAGATGCGGAAGACAGCAGCGTGTGGACAGCACCTGAAAACACGGAAATTGATGCCGCTACCTTGGCCGTGTTGAACGCGGGTGGTTATTACACCAACTTCCACACACCAGCGAACCCTGGGGGTGAAATCCGTGGGCAGGTGCTGGCAGACAACTACGTGTTATTGACGTTCCCATTGTCAGGCAGCCAAGAAGTGCCTGCTGTGACGACAGCGGCTAAAGGTGATGGTTATGCGTTGGTTGATAAAAACAGCGGTGCGTTGACCTTAAAGGCGATAACGACAGGTGCTGCGGATGCTACCGCCGCACATGTTCACACTGGTGCGAGCGGTTCAAACGGTGGTGTGTTGGTTGCATTAGAACAAGAGACGGGTGATGCAAATATCTGGAATGCTCCGGCGAACACGGAGTTAAATGCGTCGGCATTGACCACGTTTGTGTCCGGTGGGAACTATGTGAATGTCCATACCCCTGCAAATGCGGGAGGTGAGATTCGAGGACAAATTGACTAAATATTTCCCCTCAAGATAACGTCCATACCAGCCGATGAACAACGCTAACGGACTAAGTGTTGTTCACGGCGAGCAAAGTTAAAACGGCCTAATAGGGCCGTTGTTCACGCTTGGCATATTTAAAAAGAGAATTGATTGAAAAACGTTACTTTTGAGGGTTTTTGAGCAGTTTCTTTTTTCCCACGTGATTAAATATTCAGCATCAGTTAATCAATGGAGAAAGACAATGAGCGTAAGAGTCACCCTTAATTGCAACGTTAAAGCAGGTCAGCATGAAACGTTATTGCCTTTTCTAGATAAGAACTTACCGAATGTGAGGGGGTTTGATGGCTGCTTGAGTGTGGACGTCTATTTTGATGAAAAAGGCGAGGAAATGCTGTTAGAAGAAGAGTGGTTAAGCATTGAAAAGCATCAAGCATACATAGGTTACATTCAGCAAAATGGCGTACTAGGTGAGTTGGCAGCATTCTTTTCGTCGGCACCTGTCATTAAGTATTTTCACAAAGAAAGTGTTTAGTTAAGCCATATAAAACAGCTAGCTAACACGTTAACCAAATGGATGCAGATCATCATTTGGTGTTCGTGCCTCACGAGTTCCAACTCATTATTCATGCCGCTCAGCGATGTGGGGTTCAGTGATGCGTTGGGCGTGAGCTTTACATAAATAGGGAATGTTTATGAAAACCTTAACGAAGTTTGTCTTTTTTGTTGTTCTATCAATCACCGCAAATATTGCTAGCGCAGCGTCCTCCAAAATCGGAATTTTGGTTTTCGATGGCTTTTTAACAAGCGATGTTACTGCACCTATAGAAGTGTTTGGGGCGGCAACCAAGAAGTCATGGTTTTCTTCTTATGAAGTTGTGGTGATTTCTGCCACAGAAGATAAGACCGTGATTTCTGAAGAAGGCTTAAAGGTGGTCGCCGATCAAACCATCTATGACACGATAGAGCTGGATGTTCTTCTTGTTCCCAGTGCCTATGACATGGGTGATTATATAGATAACGACAACCTCATCGGCTTCATTGAAAAGCAGGGGGCATCCGCATCGTGGATGGCTAGCAATTGTTCTGGTGCTTTTCTTTTAGGTGAAGCGGGCATTTTGGATGGAAAAAAAGCCACTACATGGGCAGGTGGTGAAAAAGACCTAGCGATGTCGTACCCAAAAATAAACGTTCAATATGACCAGAACGTCGTGATTGACGGTAACGTTATTACGTCAAATGGCGGACCAGTTAGCTATCAGGCAGCATTTGAATTACTGGCAAAACTTAGCTCAGAAAAATTCGCTAACGAAATATCTGAGTCGATTCAATTCAACAGACTTGATCGAGCATTCAGGCCATAGTCGGTCGCTTTACCTGACCGAGGAAATCGATTTTCTTTTGCACAGAAAACACATAAAAACGGTTCACACGCTTATGCCTGTGAGCCGTTTTTATTTGCGGATTATTTACGGAAAAGCCTATTGCAGATAAACGGACTCGTTGGCTTTATCCACTTCGGTTAAAAACAAATTCAACAGTTCTGTGCCTTTCTCGCCATGGGTTTCTTTAATGTACTCAATCACGCCAGGCTGCGTGGCGTCGCTCATTTTCTGACGTGCTGTCGCGGTGAGGGCGTTGATCTTCATTTTCGATTTCAGACCTTCAATGCCACGGTCGCTAGACGCTTCGATCAGACGGGACAAGCCACGGTTTGAGCTTAATGCGATTTCGACGGCATCAGAGACAATTTTCTGTTGTTCAGCGGTAAGGCCGTCATAAAAGTCTTTGTTGATCATGAAGGTGTAAGGTGCGAACAAGTGATTTGTCAGCGTTAGGTAACCTTGCACTTCATTAAATTTGGCAAACGAAACCGTCGGGATTGGGTTCATTTGTCCGTCGATCACGCCCGTTTGCAGTGACGAGTAAACTTCACCCCAAGACAAAGGGTACGCCTCAGCACCCAGAGATTGAATGATCTTCTGATGAGTTGGCAGTGTCATGGTACGAATGCGTAGCCCTTTAAAATCATCAAGCGATTCAAGCGGGCGCTTTGAGTTGGTGACGGAGAAAAAGCCGCCTGTATCGGGGAAGCCCAAAACTTTGACATCTTTTAGCTCGCTCTCAATATCTCGCGCTAATGCCTGACCGAATTTCCCATCTAGGACTTCATAAGTGGACGCGTTGCTGGTGAAAGCAAAAGGGACATCCAGTACACCGATTCGTGGGTAATAACCTGCAAGTGGGCCGACAGGTGCCAATGTTCCCTGCAACTGACCATCACGAACCATTTGGATGTGCTCTTTCGCCGTACCAAGTTGGTTGCTCGGGAAAACCTGTACTTTAATTTCGCCGTTAGTGGCCACTTCGACAATATTTTTGAATACACCCGTGAACGCGTGCGCCGGGTTTTCCATCATGTCCGCTTTGTTGTCATGACCGATACGAAGCACTTTCTCAGCCATAGCAAAAGGTGCTGACAATAAGGTAGTGGCGAGCGCTGCTGCGATCAGGGATTTGTTGATGGTTTTCATAATCACTCCATTGTTATGCTTGCTTCCAATAGCGCTCGCGTGGTGCGTCGCGCTTTGTGAAGCCTGTAGGGGTTAGAGAACAAACGTAAACGTGTTGATTAGTAGCCAAGCAGACGAGGGATGAAGAGCACCACGTCTGGTGTGTAAGCGATAAAGAACAGCAACAGGAGTTGGCCGATCAAAAACGGCATGAGTTCTTTAGCGATCCCTTCAATTTTTGCGCCAGTGACGGAAGAAAGCACAAAGAGGCAGGCACCAATGGGAGGCGTCATCAGGGATATATTGAGTGCCAGCACAAAAACAATGCCCGCATGCAGTGGGTCCATGCCAATTTCGACCGTGAGTGGGATCAAGATAGGGGCGAGGATGATCAACATAACGTTGATATCCATCAGCATGCCAACGGTCAGCAGTAATACGATGATCAGCGCGAGAATGACGTGTGGGTTATCTGAAAAAGACACAAACACATCCGCGATCATTTGTGGGATCTGATTGAAACTCAGCCACCAACCCAATATCGATGCGGAGCCAATGATGAGGTAAATCACCCCTGAGATTTGCGCAGTACGCACAATCATGTGGTACAAGGCGCTCAAGCTAAGGTTGCGGTAAACAAAGGTACCGATGATTAATGCGTAAGCGACAGCAATCGAGGCTGCTTCTGTCGGTGTAACAATACCGAAGACAATGCCACCTAAGATGATGATGGGCATAAGCAACGCAAGGCTGGATTTGCGGAACAAATGCAACACCTGCATTAACGAAGCGTGTTGTTGGCTCTTGGGTAGGTTCTTACGTTTTCCCGTTGCTGCAATGATGGCCATACAAACAAAACACACCAAGAGCCCGGGCAAAATACCTGTGGCAAATAAGCCTCCAATAGATACACCCATTAACGAGCCGTAGACCACCATAATGCCTGAGGGCGGTATCGTTGGCCCTATGATGGAACCTGCGGCGGTAACGGCACATGCATAGTCTTTGGTGTAGCCTTCTTTTTCCATTGCTGGCACTAAGGTACGGCCAAAGGCAGCTGCGTCAGCGGTAGCAGATCCGGTGATCCCTGAGAAAAAGACCGACGCCAACATGTTTGAATGGGCAAGGCCACCTCGAAAATGCCCGACTAAGGCTTGTGCCAAATGAACCAAGCGGCTAGTGATGCCGGTGTGATTCATTATTTCACCGGCGAGAATGAAAAACGGCATGGCAAGAAATGGAAAGATGTTTAGTCCGTTAAAAATTTTACTGGGCGCCAATGACGTAAAATGCGTACCGCCGATTTCGTACATGCCCAGTAGCCCAGCAACGCCTAAAGCGATGGCAATGGGTGCACCTATTAGCATCAAGATAAAGAATAATGCACCAACCATCAGATGTTCTCCTCTTGCGGGGCGAGTGGGTTTTTATCAGGACCGTTGGAAAGCGAAAGTGCATCGTCCAATAAGTTCAGGAATGCTTGTACAGCGGATAGTCCGAATGTCACAGGAATGGCGGCATAGGCGTAAGCCATTGGCATGCCAAACACGGTTGAAAGTTGGCTCGCACCTTTTTCGGTAAAGGCGATGCCGAGGTAGGCGATATAAGCAAAGAAACTGACCGTGAGGACACCAATCAGGAGTTTGAGGGCGCTTTTCACTTTTTCGGGGAAGTGCTTGGTAACAAACTCTAATCCCATGTGCTCTCGATTGGCGGTGCAGCAAGGCACTGCCATGAGAATGGCCCATATCATGATGTAACGCGCCATCTCTTCTACCCAGACCAATTGCAGCCTGAGCCAATAGCGATCCAGTACGCCTAGCCAGACATCCAATATCAGCAGCGTCATGAGAATAGCGACCACGATTTGGTTGACCTTGTTCAATGAGCGCTTTATCGCTTTGATGTTTTTTAATAAGACGTCGGTACTGTTCATGATGTATCCCAATTCATGATTTAAGGCGTCAGTTTTTGACTGTTTAATGAGCAAAACCTTAATCCTGTGGCACAGAATTAACCGTGATCCCGATCGCGAATCGCTCAATGTGTGATAGTTTCTAACATTAACAAAAGACGAGTTTCAGTAAGCTGTTGTTTTATTGTGGTTATTTAATTTTCACTGTGTTGGCAAGGTGCAAAGGGTGTTTGAAAAGTAACATACGTGGAATGCCAGAAAGCATGGTGAAGACAAGATGTTTAGGGGCTTGTGTAGATAGAAAGTAACACCGTGTAGGCGGGGATATTTGTGCAGGAAGTGTGATTGCGATCAATCAGGCTAAGAGGGTGTGAAGGGTTGCTTGGCGGCAATTTGGTGTCAATGTGGGGGCGATGGAATCGCGACATTCAACCAAAGAAAAGGGCGCGTTGCGCCCTTTGAAATCTGATTCACTGGTTAGTGAAAAGCTAAACCGACATTAACGGTCAAGCAAAAACTAGAACCAAGCAAATACTAAAACCAAGCTAATACTAAAAATAGGTATCTAGCCATTTGGTGACAAAGCCCGTTTCTTCTTCAACCCCAATATAGCGCCATTTGTCGAACGTCAGGCAAGGGTGCGACGTTGAAAAGGCGATGACATCACCAACTTTTAACGCGCCTGCCTGTTCAAACTCGACAAAAAGGTGTTGGTCCATGATGTTAGTGCTGACTAGCGACGGAAGCGGATGTTGTTCGCCATCTCGGTAAAGCCTGACTGCGCGAGGTAGCCCTGCATCAAAAGCGGCGTCACGTTTACCTAAACCAATGATGGCCTTGCCGGTTTCTGGAACAGAAATAACGTGGGCATAAAGCACTAATGCTGAAATTAAATCACCGCCAATACGACAGGCCGTGCTTGTATCCCGTTGAGATCTCGCCATGACCGCGTTTTGCGCGTCTTGGTATATGCCGTCGTCATGAATGAGGTAGCAACCCGGTCGGATAATGGTTGTCAGATCCTGGGTGTTGGCAAACTCTTCTGCCACCACGTCGTACCATGCGGAGCCTGCACCCGTGACAATCGGTTTATCGAGCTCAGATAAATCTATCAACGACTCGGCAAGCGCGACAGCACCTTTCACAAACGTTCTGACTAGGTGTTCAGCGTTATCTTCTCCGTGGTCGCCATGAATCACACCTTCATAAAACTCAACACCCGCAAAGCGTAAGTGGGTCGCCTTGGCGATGTCTTCTGCCAACGCTTTTACTTGCTGGTGACTACGACAACCGCAGCGGCCTCCAGCGATGCCCAGTTCAATCAAAAGCGGGACGGTCAATTGCCGACGTGATGCCGCCTCTTGCCATTGTTCGACCAAATATTGGCTATCTACACAGGGGTAGATGTCTACGCCTTTGTGTTCAATGAGATCCAATACGGCGTTGATGTTCGCTAATCCCACGATTTGGTTAGGAATGATAATGCGTTTTGCGCCCGCTTCTACAGCAACCTGAGCTTGTGCGGGACTTGCTACAGATATTCCCCAAGCACCTTGTTCTAACTGCATGTTGAACAACTGCGGTGACATGGTGGTTTTGCCGTGGGGGCAAAGGTTCACGCCGCTCTGATCGGAGAAGTTTTGCATCCATTGCGCGTTATGAATCAACGCTGATTCAGACACGACAGCGGCAGGCAGTGGTAAGTCAGATAGTAAGGAATATCGACCGTTTGGTTTGAGTGTCAATGGCACACCTTTCGCCCCCTGTTCAAATGGTAGGGAGTCCGTTGGGTGATAATAACTATCAAATTTCACTTCTTTGTCCGACATGAGTTGACGCTCCTAACATGCAATGGATTGCGCGTGGAATAGGGTTTTAGAATAATATACAATGCTTACCATGTTGGAAACTATCAAACAATTCAAGTCTAAATGTGCGCGTTATCACTTTATCGCCACACTCGACTCGCTACGATAATGCCAGAGGTAATCGGAATGACGATGGAAGTAGATATCCTTTCTCAAATCTCACAACGGTTCGATGCTTTGCGAGACGCTGAGAAGAAAGTCGCTAAATGTGTCATGGACAATTTAGCGGGCGCGGCAAGTTCAAGCATTACTGAGCTTGCGGAAGAAGCGCAAGTGAGTGAAGCGACGATTACACGTTTTGCCAAAGCCGTCGGCTGTAAAAACGTGCGCGATTTGAAAATGAAATTAGCGCAATCTTTGGCGGTCGGGCAACGATTTATCAATGAACCTGTTGAGCAGACAGGCGTTCACGGCGTGTATGAATCCATCAAACAATCCATGGATTTGAACCGAAAACTGTTGGATGAAAAAGACATTGAAACTGCCGTCAATTGGCTACACAACGCTCGGCAGATCATCGGTATTGGCATGGGCGGCGGCTCCACCATGGTTGCGCAAGAATTACAGTTTCGTTTGTTCCGTTTAGGTTACGCCGTGTCGACGTATCACGATGGGTTGTTGACACGCATGGTAGCCGCAACCGCAGACAGCAGCGATGTCATGGTTATTTTGTCGGTGACCGGTTACACCCCTGGCGTTTTGGATGTCGCGCAATTAGCCAAACAATATGGTTTGAAGGTGATTGCAATAACCCAAGCACAATCGCCGTTGGCTGAAATCAGTGATTTGACCTTGCCGATAGCCACGCAGGAAACCGATTTTATTTATAAACCTTCCGCATCCCGCTACGCGATGTTGGCCTTGGTTGATGTATTAGCGATGCAATTGGCAGTGACACATAAGCGCCGTTCTCGTGACCGATTAAGAAGATTAAAACTTGCTTTGGATTCTTACCGAGGCGGGGGCGACAGACAGCCTCTGGGAGATTAACCGTCAACAATGAGATCGTTATGAGATACGACATGCTAATTGCTGGAGCCACCGTCATTGATGGTCTAGATAGCGAGCCTTTCCAAGCTGACGTGGCAGTGATTGATGATGTCATCGTCGCTGTGGGTCAATTGAATGCGTCCGACGCTGACACTGTCATCGATGCAAAAGGATTGGTGCTGAGCCCCGGCTTTATTGATGTTCATACTCATGATGATACCAATGTCATCAGAATGCCCGAATGCCTGCCGAAGATATCTCAAGGCGTGACAACCACCATTGTTGGCAATTGCGGTATCAGCGCGTCACCTGCGGTGCTTCATAACGCACCACCTGATCCAATGAATCTGCTCGGTGAGCAACAAGATTTTCAATACCCTACCTTTGCAAGCTATGCGGCCGCGGTGCGAGAAGCGCAGCCAGCGGTCAATGTTGCCGCGCTGGTGGGGCATACGACATTGCGAAACAATGTTATGGACGACCTGTATCGCACGGCTACGCAAGACGAAATTGCCGTGATGCGAGCACAGCTAACACAAGCACTCGATGACGGCGCGTTAGGCTTAAGCACCGGCTTGGCATACGCCAGTGCAAAATCGTGTGATGAAGCGGAAGTTCTGTCATTAAGCGAAGCACTCACCCAAGCCAATGCCATCTATACCACGCACATGCGAACAGAGTTTGAAGGTATTTTGGATGCCATGGATGAAGCATTTCGGGTGGGGCAGCGCGCGAAAGTCCCTGTGGTTATCTCCCATTTAAAATGTGCGGGAGCAGGCAACTGGGGAAGGACGACGGAAGTGCTGGAAAAGATGGATTACACCCGAAAGTCACAAGACATTGGCTGTGATTGCTACCCCTACACGGCAAGCTCTTCCACGTTAGATTTGAACCAGGTCACCGATGAATTTCCGATTTTCATCACCTGGTCGAAACACCATCCCACACTTGCCGGACGCATGCTCTCTGACATCGCTGACGAGCTTAACGTGAGCCTCATGGAAGCGGCAAAGTCCCTTCAACCTGCGGGGGCGGTATACCACAATATGGATGCGCAGGATGTTGAGCGAGTGCTTCAATATCCGCTCACCATGATAGGGTCTGACGGATTGCCAAACGACCCACATCCCCATCCTCGCTTGTGGGGAGCATTTCCGCGAGTCTTGGGCTATTACAGCCGTGACCGGGGTTTATTTCCTCTTAAGACAGCGATTTACAAGATGACAGGGTTATCGGCAAAGCGTTTTAATTTGGCGAGACGAGGCGAAATCAAAGTCGGTCACTATGCCGACCTGGTGCTGTTTAATCCAGAAACTGTCAATGACAGCGCCAGCTTTCAAAAGCCGATTCAGGCCGCCACCGGCATTCACACCGTGTGGGTCAACGGGAAAATCAGTTATCAACAATCTATCGGTGTTCAGGGAAGGCATGGTCGATTTTTATCAAGAAATGACGCCAAACTGCCCGATGATAACGCCGACACTCATTCAGTAATGGAGACACACTCATGACAATCAAACGATATGGTGCCGAAGGCGGTACGGGTACTGGCGGGCAACATTTACCTTTTTCTCGTGCAACTGAAGCCGGCGGCTTTTTGTATGTGTCGGGTCAAACGCCAATGATTGACGGAGAAGTGGTTGAAGGTGGCGTGGTTGAGCAGTCACGTTTGGCGATTCAAAACTGCGTCGACATCATGGAAGAAGCAGGGTACGGCCTTGCTGACGTGGTGCATGTGAAAGTGGTACTGACAGATTCGCGCTACTTCCAGTCGTTCAATAAAGTCTTTAAAGAGTACTTTGGCGAACACCCACCTGCCCGTATTTGTATGGTGTGTGATTTGGTGGTGGATGTGAAAGTAGAAGTCGACGTGACGTGTTATCGCGCAGATCGCGTTTAACGTTCATTTGGCATGACAGAGTGAATTGAGACGAAAATGGATACCTATCAGGTCGCTTTAGTGGGTGAATGCATGGTGGAACTCAGTGGGCTTCCGTTGACGCGAACCTATGGTGGCGACACCCTTAACACCGCGCTTTACCTCAGCAGATTACTCGCTGAGTCAAATGTGAACATTCGCTATGCGACGGGTTTGGGGGATGATTCGATCAGCGAGGAAATGCTCGCGCATTGGCAAAACGAAGGCATTAATACGCAGCTGGTCTCGCGTATTGCTGGAAAAATGCCGGGGTTATATTTGGTCGAAACTGACGCCGACGGTGAGCGAAAATTTCACTATTGGCGCAATGACAGCGCAGCGAAACATTACTTTGATGGGGTTTCTCCTCTCGAGCATTTTGTCCAAGAAACGGGTTTGGATCTCTTGTACTTCAGCGGCATCAGCATCGCTATTTTGCCCACAGAGAACCGTCGGAAATTACTCACCCTGATCCAAAAAGCCAAACAGCAAGGCACCACGATAGTCTTCGATAACAACTACAGACCGCGCTTGTGGCCTGATGGCGACGCAAAAACGTGGTACGCAGATTGTTTGCGCTTAACCGACCTAGCCTTGATGACCGAAGATGACGACTTGGCCATATGGGGAGACATCGATATTGAGCAGCGTTGCCGTGAGTTTGGCTGCCAAGAAGTGGTAATTAAGCGAGGTGCCCAGCCGTGTACGGTGATCAGCGGTTTACAACAAGCCCAAGCCGAGCATTTTCTTGTTGCGGGAGAACGGGTCGAGAATGTTGTGGATACCTGCGCCGCGGGGGATTCTTTCGCTGCGGGTTATCTCGCCGGATATATCAATCAATGGCCTGTTGAAGCACGCGTGGCATTGGCCCATAAGCTTGCCTCGACCGTCATCCAATACCCTGGGGCGGTGATCCCGAAAACGGCGATGCCCAAATTACAGCTGTTCTGCCCAAAATGAAGCCGCCAGCGACAACCTAATAGCGGCCACATTGATTTAACGTTAACTGGAATGATTTAGGAGCCTCCCATGAGCCAACCGTCGAGCGAGAATATTTTTAGCCAAGTGGCGAAACACAAAATTGTGCCCGTGATTCAAATTGATGACATTCATCATGCGAAGCCGTTGGCAGATGCCTTGGTGGAAAATGGACTGCCGGTCGCAGAAGTGACGTTTCGCACGGATGTCGCCGCGCAAGCCATTAAGATCATGCGAGAAAGCCAACCCGATCTGCTGGTGGGGGCGGGAACCGTGTTAACCACAAAGCAGGCCGACGCAGCATTGGCAGCAGGGGCGATGTTTGCCGTGGCGCCGGGGCTAAACCCGAACATCGTCAAGTATTGTCAGAAAATCGGTTTGCCGATGGTGTCAGGGATAAACAACCCGAGCCAAATTGAACAAGCGTTAGCGCTTGGCATGACCTTTGTGAAGTTTTTCCCCGCCGAGGCTTCAGGTGGTATCGCCATGGTAAAAGCGCTTTTGGCGCCTTACCGAGATATTCAAATGATGCCAACTGGGGGGATAAGCCCTGCGAATGTGAAGGACTATTTGAGTCTTGATCGCGTTGCGTGTTGCGGCGGTACGTGGATGGTGCCTGGTGAGCTCATGAAACAAGGTGATTGGGCGGCGCTGAGTCACTTGATCCGCGAAGCCGTAGCACTTGTTGAATAACGCTTAAACAGAAAACGGACACGGACATTCGCCATGGAAAGGCTCATGGCGAATCGGATGCTCGAAAAACAAATCACTGGCGTGCAATTGCAAACGGTCCGCCAGTTGTTCACTCGATTCACTGTTATAGAGGTCACAGCCAAGAATGGGGTGTCCCATGTACTGGCTGTGAATGCGTAACTGATGCGTGCGCCCTGTCAGGGGAGTGTATTGCACTAAGCTTCGACGCGGGTGCTCAAATCGTTGCAACACTGAGTACTCACTGGTGGAAGCTTTGCCAGTGATAGGACAAATCTTCACGCAAGGGAATAGCACCTTGTCTTTCGCGATTGGCGCAGTCACTTGCCCATGATCGTCAGCCACCCAACCTTCTAGCATGGCGATATAGCGCTTTTGAATCGTGCGCGCTTGAAACTGCTTATTGAGATGCTGCCCCGCAGAAGCGTGTAACCCCACGACCATAATGCCTGATGTGCCGAAATCTAATCGATGTGGCAGCATTGCTTCTGGAAATGCGGGCGTTTTTCCCTCCTGACCATTCACCAAACGGTAGTGAACCGAATCCCAATTAAGCGGGTTTTTTCCCGATAAGCTGAATAGGCCGCTAGGTTTGTTGATCAGCAAGATATCGTCATCTTGATACAAGATCTCTATGAAGCCTTCGCAAACAGGGGCAACAAAGTTATCGACGATAGTGTGAGCTTGATTTTGGTTTTCGGTGTCGGCACGAGACATATAAAACTTTCCGATATTGATACGCGAGTGATATACCCAAGCAACCTCAAGAGGCCGGGGTATAGTACCTTTTACCTCTGGTACAAGCATCATAAGAAACGTCCGATCTTGCGCATTCTCAGCGCTTGTCGAGTACTGGAAATTAGACATTTCTTCTCTCTTTCTATCCACTCACCATTCGCAGGAAAGGCCTGTCTTACCCGTTTTCAAATGCACTTTGTTTCAATTGTGTTTAACTTTTTATTGCCGAGACAAAAAATTCACTTGTGTTCAAAAAGTAGCTTTGTTATTTTTCGCAACAATCTCGAACATCGCGCTTTTCGAGACACACGCGACACGGTGATTAACGCCTTGGTTTGATACCCATTTCACACGTAGTTGTCGCAAGTAGGTATTGGAGAATAGTTCTCCAATAGAAGGGCATTAATAGTGCTGTCCGGCCTGAGAAAGGCTTGGGGCATATTGAGGAACCCAACTGTGATTAAGTCATATACTCATTTCAGCTTTGTCTTACCCAACTGCAGTATTATTACTGAGCCTTGATCTTTCCGATCGATTGAGACGCATTCTTATCGTTTGAGTGGTTCCCCACGGCATGACCGTGCTGCTCGGCGTACCTGAACTCGCGTTTCAACACACACTTTGGTTTCCGATGACGACGTATGATGCGTTGATCACGGGTATTTCCCGAATTTTTCGGGGGTGTGCGCGACCTACATTCTGACGTTTGCTTTCCTCATCGCTTATAAAAAGTGCTTGGGAACCGTGTACGTCGATTAAACAGAATGCAGGGAGTGGAACATGGAAGATCAAGAAAAATGATTAGCTTCACCACTGACATCCAAGACACAAAAGCAACCCAAAACGTGCCCGTTCTAGACGGTTTACATGATCTTACGCCTGATGAGCTTTTGCTGAGTCAGGAACATTATGAATCCGAGGTTCGCTCTTACCCGCGTCGATTACCTCTCGCCATTGCGAAAGCATCAGGCGTGATGGTGGAAGACAGCCGCGGTCAGGTCTATCTCGACTGCCTCGCTGGTGCGGGTACGTTAGCATTGGGGTATAACCACCCTGAAATCAATCAAGCACTGATTGAACAGCTCAATGCCGGTATTCCTTACCAAACGCTCGATATCACGACGCCTGCTAAAGATCATTTCATCCGTGAGTTGATGGCATTCTTGCCACAAGATTTTGCTGAAAACGCCAAAATTCAATTCTGTGGTCCTTCGGGTGCAGATGCCGTTGAAGCGGCGATTAAATTGGCGAAGCAAACCACGGGTCGCAATACCATGGCTGCGTTTCATGGTGCATACCATGGCATGACAAACGGCACCATGGCGCTAATGGGCAACCTCGGTACCAAAGAGCGCCGTCAAGGTCTGATGGCAGACGTGCACTTCTTGCCTTTCCCTTACAGTTTGCGCTGCCCGTTTGGTTTGCATGGCGAGCAGGGTGCTCGACAAGGTTTGCGCTATATCGAACGCATGTTGGCAGATGATGAAAGCGGCGTTCAGAAACCAGCAGCCATCATTGTTGAGCCTGTTCAAGGCGAAGGCGGTGTCATTCCAGCCCCTGCATTCTGGCTACAAGAATTACGTCGTATCACGGAAGAACACGGCATCCTGCTGATTTTTGATGAAATTCAGTGTGGTATCGGTAAAACGGGCACGCATTTCGCGTTTGAAGAAGCGGGCGTCACACCGGATATTTTGTGTCTATCGAAAGCGGTCGGTGGTGGTTTGCCGATGTCTTTATTGGTGTTCAACAAATCTATCGATACGTGGAGGCCGGGCGAGCACACGGGCACATTCCGTGGTAATCAATTAGCCATGGTTTCTGGCGCGAAAGCGATGGAAATTATTCGTCGCGACAATTTGGCACACAAAGCGGCAGTGACAGGTGAATACCTGCGCCGTGGCCTGGAAAAAATCGCTGAGAAAACCAGCTGTATCGCCGAAGTGCGAGGGCAAGGCCTGATGTTGGGTGCTGAGATTTGTGACCCTGAAGGCAATAAGAACGCATTCGGTGAACCGCTAGCTGCACCTGAGCTCACCATTGCTATCCAACGTGCAGCCCTTGAGCGTGGCTTGATCATCGAAAAAGGTGGACGAGAAGGGTCGGTGTTGCGATTCCTGCCGCCAATCATTATTACTTTTGAGCAAATCGACTTTGTATTGAAAGCGCTGCAAGACGCGATTGAATCTTTGGTTGAGCCGAAACCTGTGGTGCAGCCTGCGGATACGCTGCAAGCAAACTGGCGTGATCACTTTATCCACGTGGGTAAAGAGGGTGCAGACGGCTTCGAAGCTGCGATGAACCAAAGTACGCAAGCGTTGAAGAAGCTATTTGAATCGACTGAGTCTCCGTATTCAGGTCTCGATCCTACCGTGCTACATTCACAAATTCGTCGTGCGCAACTAGGCGAGAACCCTCAGCCTCTTGCTAACGTGATTGAAGAAACCAGCGAGCTGATTGGCAAGAACTCAATCATTGTTCAGCATCCTCATTGTATTGCGCACCTTCATACCCCGCCCATGTTACCAGCCGTGGCGGCAGAAGCGTTTATCACCGCGTTGAACCAGTCAATGGACTCGTGGGATCAAGCCAGTGCTGCAACCTTTGTTGAGCAAGAAGTGACGGATTGGCTTTGCCAACGCTTTGGTTTTGATGACAAAGCCGATGGCGTGTTCACCAGTGGCGGCACACAAAGCAACTTGATGGGCTTGTTGATGGCGCGTGACCACATTATCAATACCATCAGTGGTCATAACGTGCAGAAAGACGGCTTGCCAGATTATGCCGATAAGCTGCGTGTTGTGTGCTCGAAAAACTCTCATTTTACCATGCAAAAATCAGCGTCTTTACTTGGCTTGGGTGAGCACGCGGTTGTCTGCGTCGAGACTTACAGCGATGGCACGATCAGCATTGAATCTGCTGAAGAAGCGATTACTGCGCTGAAAGCGGAAGGTCTGATCCCATTTGCGATCACCGGAACAGCGGGAACCACCGATCACGGTGCGGTTGACGATCTGGATGACGTTGCTGACTTGGCACAAAAATATGGCATGTGGATGCACGTTGACGCTGCCTATGGCGGCGCGTTGATGCTTAGCCGTCACCATGCGCGTTTGGAAGGCATTGAGCGTGCGGATTCTGTGACAATCGATTTCCACAAAATGTTCTTCCAGCCAATTAGCTGTGGCGCAGTGATACTCAAAGATAAAAACCACTTTGGCTTCATTCGTCACCATGCGGACTATCTCAACCGTGAAGAAGACGTGTTGCCTAACCTGGTCGATAAATCCATTGCGACCACGCGCCGCTTCGATGCGCTGAAAGTGTGGATGACGCTGCAAAACGTCGGTCCTCAGGCTATCGGCTCTATGGTTGATCACCTGTTGAACCAAACGCAGCGTGTTGCGGACATGCTCAACAATCGCTCCAACTTTGAGTTGTTGGCAGCGCCATGTTTGTCGACCGTGTTGTTCCGCTACAAGGGTTCAAACAAACGGATGGATTTGGATGCGCTGAATAAACAAATCCGTCTAGATGCCCTAGTGCAAGGGAAAGCCGTTGTGGGTGAAACCGTTGTGGATGGACACGTCGCACTGAAATTTACGCTGCTTAATCCGTGCCTGTCTTTGGCAGATCTCGAGCAGTTACTGACTGAATTAGAAAGTCTTGCAGACGAAATCGTTAAGCAGGCTGGTGTTTAATTTTACGTTCAATGTTGCTTTAGAGCGTATTGTTTTAGAAAGGATTTAAAATGGCTATTTTACAAATTGGTGCAGGCGGCGTTGGTTGGGTTATTGCACACAAAGCGGCACAAAATAACGATGTATTTGGTGATATTACTATCGCATCTCGCACAGTGAGCAAGTGCGACGCCATCATTGCGTCCATAAAAGGCCGTAACAACCTTAAAGACGAGAGCCGTAAACTGGAATCTCGCGCGGTAAATGCAGATGACGTTGAGGCGCTGGTGGCGCTGATCAAAGACGTTCAACCTGATCTGGTGATTAACGCGGGTCCTCCGTGGGTGAACGTGGCGATCATGGAAGCCTGCTATCAAGCAAAAGTCTCTTATCTTGATACGTCTGTTGCCGTAGATCTTTGCTCTGAAGGGCAAGAAGTGCCAGAAGCGTATGACCCACAATGGGCATTTCGTGAAAAATTCGAACAAGCGGGCATCACAGGTATTCTTGGTGCGGGTTTTGATCCGGGCGTGGTCAGTGTTTTCGCGGCTTACGCAGTGAAGCATTTGTTCGATGAGATCGACACCATTGATGTGATGGATGTGAACGCTGGCGATCACGGTAAGAAGTTCGCGACCAACTTTGACCCTGAAACCAACATGCTCGAGATTCAGGGCGACTCGTTCTACTGGGAAAACGATGAGTGGAAAAAAGTACCTTGTCACACCCGTATGATGGAGTTCGACTTCCCGCTAGTAGGTAGCCACAAAGTCTACTCAATGGCCCATGATGAAGTGCGTTCGATGAAAGAGTTCATCCCTGCAAAGCGCATTGAGTTTTGGATGGGCTTTGGGGATGCCTACCTGAATTACTTCAACTGTATGCGTGACATTGGCCTACTGAGCCCAAACCCGATCACCTTGCAAGATGGCACTGTGGTTGAACCGCTGAAAGTGCTTAAAGCACTGTTGCCTGATCCAACATCACTTGCACCGGGCTACACAGGAAAAACGTGTATCGCGACGTGGGTGCAAGGTACTAAAGACGGAAAAGCACGCAGCGTATTGATTTATAACAATGCGGATCATGAAGTGGCGTACAAAGATGTTGAGCATCAAGCGATTGCTTACACCACGGGTGTGCCTGCTATCACCGCTGCGCTGCTTTACTTTAAGGG
The DNA here is from genome assembly GCF_000286835.2 of Enterovibrio norvegicus FF-33. GTDB lineage: Bacteria > Pseudomonadota > Gammaproteobacteria > Enterobacterales > Vibrionaceae > Enterovibrio > Enterovibrio norvegicus_A. The sequence goes on from NZ_AJYD02000013.1 coordinate 754,933, forward strand.
TGCATGGAAAGGTGAAGGCGTGTTCAACATGGAGCAACTTGACCCAGACCCGTTCCTCGAATTGATGCCGTCAATTGGTCTTGATTGGGGCGTGGAAGAGCTAACCCCGTCTGAGCCTGTTATTAATATCTTGAAGTAATCTCTGCCATTGGGCTCGCTTGTCACTGACAGGCGAGCTTTTTCTATCGACGAGCTTGTTCTATCGAGTAGTGACATGAATTCTGCGCAATTAAAAACCCCGTATTTTCTGATTGATGAAAACAAACTGATCGAAAACCTCGAGAAAGCAAAACAACTAAAAACATTGTCTGGCGTGAAGCTGGTACTGGCGCTGAAATGTTTCTCGACGTGGGGCGTTTTCGACATCATCAAACCTTACCTTGATGGCACCACCAGTAGCGGCCCGTTTGAGGTCAAACTCGGTCATGAAAAATTTGGCGGCGAGACGCACGCTTATAGCGTGGGTTATAGCGAAGATGATGTGCGTGAAGTGGCGGATATCTGCGACAAAATGATCTTCAACAGCCAATCTCAACTGACGGCTTATCGTCACCTTGTCGAAGAGAAAGCGTCGTTGGGGCTGCGTTTAAATCCGGGAGTGAGTTACGCCGGACAAGACTTGGCGAATCCGGCGCGTAAATTTTCTCGCTTAGGTGTGCATGCTGACAAAATCGATCCCGAGGTATTTGCATCACTCAATGGCGTGATGTTCCACATGAATTGTGAGAACAAAGATGTCGATGCCTTTGTTGCGTTGCTGGATGCTATCTCTGACAAATTCGGCAGTTACCTTGATGCGCTGGAATGGGTGAGCTTAGGCGGTGGCGTGTTCTTTACATGGCCGGGCTATGACATTGAAAAGTTAGCCGCTGCGTTAAAAGCCTTTGGTGAGCGTCACGATGTGCAGTTGTATTTAGAGCCGGGTGAAGCAATTATCACCCAAACCACGGATTTGGTGGTGACTGTGGTCGATATCGTTGAAAACGATATGAAAACCGCCATCGTTGATAGTGCGACCGAAGCGCACCGCTTAGATACGTTGATATACAACGAGCCTGCATCTATCGGGGAAGCGAGCGATAACGGTGAACACACGTATGTGATTGGTAGCTGCTCGTGTTTGGCGGGTGACCAGTTTTGTGTGGCTAACTTTGACGAGCCATTGAAGATCGGACAGCGTCTGCACATTCTCGACAGTGCAGGGTACACCATGGTCAAACTGAACTGGTTCAATGGCCTTCGCATGCCGTCTGTGTATTGCAAACGTAGTGGCGGTGATATTCAGCTTCTGAATGAATTTGATTATCAAGATTTCAAACGCACCTTGTCACAGTGGTCTGTGCATTGATTGGCCTACTTGTTAGCAGGCAGACAAATAAGCTAATGAGCCACTAACAGAAAGAAGGAGCGATTATCGTTCCTTCTTTTTTTTGAAGTTAGTCAGAGTGTTATCACGTGCTCTTGGAGTTTCCTTCCACATTCAAATATAAGTGTATAGCCAGGCATCTTTAGGTTGCTTGGCTATATCGGTATCGCAGAGACTTAAAAATATCAGGATGAGGATAGAAACATGGATGCGTTGCTATTTGTCACTGTCGTTGTGGCAGTTGTCGTTGGTGCAAAAACACTGAAAAGTTATTTGGCCTACAAAGCACAATTGCGTGAATTCGAAATTAACCACAGTAAAAGCAATCAAAGCGATTTGGCTGTAGAAGTTGCAGCCTTAAAATCACGCGTTGAAGTGCTAGAAAAAATCGTGACTGATAAAAGCTACACAATAGAAAGAGAAATCCGCGCTTTATGACACTGAAGACTATGACCTACCATGAAATCTTATATAACTGTTTGAGCTAATTCTCAGTTTTTAATATTGCCGAATTGTATGAAAACTAGGGCATCATGGTGGTTTTCTTTGCATTACCTTGTTTCACTTCAAAAAATAACTCTACAACGTATCACTCCTTATCAAAATTTAGCTAACTCACGTCCAGTCTTACATTTCTGCAAATGATATATGTCGAGTTGATATTCAACTCGTGCATATAGTTGGGTTGGCTGCGTTGAATATAAAAAGCACTCACGCGTTATTTTCGATACATATTTCGAGATAACAGCGGTAAAAAAACAAAGAGTGCACCTAATGTCGTTGTCGCTCGCAAAGAGCGCGCATCGATAGCGACAGCCTTACCAATAATTTTGATAAGGAAATTCAGAGATGAAACACACGGCTTTATTTACCGCATTGTTTGGCGCGAGCTTTTTTGCTCACAGCGCTATTACAATGACCCCACAACCGGACCCAGATAATGCGGCCGGATACATCGTCTCGCAGTCGGAAATAGCGGCAGCCGAGGCAGCACAAACCTCTGACCCTATGTACGCCATTTGGTCTCAGGCGCTTGAAACTCGCCCGAATGCGACCGTTGAAGCCATCGACGAAGGAATCGCAACCAACCCGATTAACGTCAAACGCGTAGAGCGTGTATTCCCGCGATCTGATTGGGATTTCTTAACCCATATGGCTGCACCTGAATACACCTACACTCGTTTTCTCCGCGCCATTGGTAAGTTCCCTGCCTTTTGTGGAGACTACACCGATGGACGGGATTCCGATGCGATTTGTAAAAAATCCATCATCACCGCGTTTGCACACTTCTCGCAAGAAACGGGTGGGCACATTGCTAAAGACAACATTTCGGATAACCCATTAGCACTGGAAGAATGGCAACAAGCTTTGGTACATGTGCGTGAAATGGGCTGGATTGAAGGTCAAGAAGGTTACACCACAGGGTGTGGTCAGGATGACTGGCAGAACAAACGCTGGCCATGTTCAGCAGGGCAAGGCTATTTCGGTCGCGGTGCAAAACAGCTATCTTATCACTTTAACTACGGTGCGTTCTCGGAGGTGATGTATGCGGGTGATGCCACTAAGCTGTTGAATGAACCGGCGTTGGTTGCAGACTCATGGCTCAACTTGGCGTCTGCTATTTGGTTCTTCCTCACCCCTCAAGCGCCGAAACCTGCAATGCTTCATGTGATTGACCGTACTTGGGTACCGTCACAGCGCGAACTTGATGCGGGTATCGGTTATGGCTTCGGTACCACAATCAACATCATCAATGGTGGCATTGAATGTGGCGAACAAAATAAAACCAAAGGTCAGCCCGTTAACCGTATTCGTTATTGGGAAGGGCTTGCTGCTCATTATGAAATTCCGATTGAAGCAGACGAAGTCAACACCTGTTGGCAGCAATTGCCTTTTGGTAGTTTGAACCTTCAAGGTGCGACAGATGTGCTGTATACCAACTGGGATGGAAACTGGAAGTATTACTCAGACCGTCCAGGTGGCTATTCGTTTGAGTGTGAATTGGTCGGTTACCAAACGGCTTATTCTGCGCTTGAAAAAGGCGACTATGAGAAATGTGTAACCAACTTCTATGGTTCACATGCGGGTTGGCCAACGGTGCGTGTTGTTCCTGATGCTGATATCACGAACCCGGATGGCGGCACAGACAATGGAAATGGCGAAACACCTACAGAACCAAACGGCTGGAGCGAAACCAAGGTCTATAACACGGGTGACCAAGTTGTCGTGAATGGCGTCACTTATGAAGCTAAGTATTGGAATCAAGCTGTTAACCCCGTAACTGCAGGGGAGTGGGGCGCATGGACCCTTGTATCAGGTCAAGTGACACCACCAGTAACGGAGCCGACGCCACCAGTGACGGAGCCGACGCCACCAGTGACGGAGCCAACGCCGCCAGTGACGGAGCCGACGCCGCCAGTGACGGAGCCGACGCCACCAGTGACGGAGCCAACGCCGCCAGTGACGGAGCCAACGCCTGATACGGGATCGTCTACGTGGCTAGCTGACAAAGCATATACAGCGGGCGAACAAGTTATTGTTGACGGTGTTCGTTACCAGGCAAAGTACTGGACGCAGGGTGATGATCCAGCGGCTAACAAGCAATGGGGGCCTTGGAAGAAGGCATAAACGCTAAAGTATAATAGAATCAAAGCCGTGCATTCTACGAGGGTGTGCGGTTTTTTTGTTATTTATCTGATACTTAGTGGTGTGGTGGTGAAGTGTTAATACGTGCGGAAAGTGAGTTTTCGAGGGTGTAATCTTGCAAAAGGTATCATAAAAAAATTACTAATATCAGTCTTGTTAATAATATTTCTACTCCTATAATGCTGAAAACCGGAGCGTCTGCAAACGCTCCGGTTTTTTTGTGCCTGCTCATCGGTGAATGTTTGCGCTATCTGCAAATAGTGCGCATTCATGAGCAATGTCCGAAAGGGCACCGTCTTAATCAGTAAGGAAAAGACACATGCGTATCGAACAAGACTTGAAGTTGGGTTTCAAAGATGTACTGTTTCGCCCGAAACGTTCTAACCTTAAAAGCCGCTCTCAAGTTGAATTAACCCGCGATTTTACATTCAAGCACAGTGGTCGTCAATGGTCTGGTGTACCAGTCATCGCAGCGAACATGGATTCAGTTGGCTCATTCAAAATGGGCAAGGTGCTTGCTGAGCATGGTTGTCTGACGGCAATTCACAAGCATTACACCGTGGCTGATTGGGCGGCATTCGTTGCTGAATCAGAGACTAAGACACTGAACAATGTGATGGTGTCTACCGGTACATCTGATGCTGACTTCCAAAAAACGCAAGATATCATGGCATTGTCTGATGAGTTGGTATTTATCTGTATCGACATTGCTAATGGTTACTCTGAGCACCTTGTTGAGTATGTTCAGCGTGTACGTGCTGCATTCCCAGACAAAGTGATCAGTGCGGGCAACGTGGTTACTGGGGACATGGTTGAAGAGCTTATCCTTGCTGGTGCGGATATCGTGAAAGTGGGTATCGGCCCAGGTTCAGTATGTACCACTCGCGTCAAAACTGGCGTGGGTTACCCGCAACTTTCTGCGATTATCGAATGCGCGGATGCCGCACATGGCCTAGGCGGACGTATTATTGGTGACGGTGGTTGTTCTTGTGCTGGTGACGTATCAAAAGCCTTCGGTGGCGGCGCTGATTTCGTGATGCTTGGCGGTATGCTGGCGGGTCACACAGAAAGCGGTGGTGAAGTGATTGAGCAAGACGGCAAACAGTTCATGAAGTTCTACGGCATGTCTTCTGAAAGCGCGATGGCGAAACACTCTGGTGGTGTTGCAAAATATCGCGCGGCAGAAGGTAAAACCGTACTGCTGCCATTCCGTGGCACAGTAAACGACACCATTTCAGACATTCTTGGTGGCGTACGTTCAACATGTACATACGTTGGCGCGGCTCAGCTAAAAGAACTGACAAAACGCACCACGTTTATTCGTGTACAAGAACAAGAAAACAACGTGTTCGGTAAAGAATAAAATCTAATATAACATATAAAAATACCACCCATTTGGGTGGTATTTTTTCACCAATTTTTCGTTACATGGTCGTGAAGTCAAACATGTCAGTGGTGACATTGTCAGCATCAAATTGTTTCAAGGTGACAATGGTGTTGCCGCCATCAAATGTCAGTACGGTTGATGCACCAATTTGTTCAGCGTTGACTTGGTTGAAATGCGTCGCTAACGTGCTATCAACGTCAAGGGTGTCTTGGAAACGATTGAAATCCTGAATGGTGTCGTGTCCATTGTTATTGCGGAATACGAATGTATCGCTGCCTAGACCACCAATGAGATAGTCATTCCCGCCGTGACCCATAATGAGGTCGTTACCATTTTGGCCCCCAAGAGTGTCATTACCTAAACCACCCATCAATGTGTCGTTTCCATTGCCACCCCAAAGGGTGTCATTGCCATTATGACCAGAAACATAATCATCCCCATCATTGCCTCCAAGGATGTCATCGCCTCCACCACCATAAACAGTGTCGTTGCCCAGTCCACCCCAAACGCTGTCATTTCCGTCATTGCCATTTAACGTATCGTCGCCGTCTTGACCTCGAAGAATATCATTGCCGAAGCCACCAATGATCGTATCGATACCACTACCGCCATCAATTTCATCATTGTCATTGCCACCATTCAGATAATCGTCTCCGTCACCACCGAACATACGGTCGTTACCATTACCGCCGCGTAAATTATCGTTACCAGTACCGCCTGACATCCAGTCATCGCCATTGGCGCCAGCGAAATTGTCATCACCTTGATTGCCTTTGATGATGTCGTTGCCCCATCCGCCGTCACCATAGTCATTCCCGTAGCCGCCTTGGATGGTGTCCTCGCCATAACCACCCCAGATACCATCATTGCCATGACCGCCTTGAATGTTGTCATCACCGTTGTCACCTTTGATGATGTCGTTGTCACCACCACCATGGATACGATCATCGCCATCACCACCCAGCAACATGTCTTCGCCGGAGTCGCCAAATATTTTGTCGTCGCCAGCACCGCCGTTGATGTTGTCATCGCCACCATTACCATGGAGGTAATCATTGTCATCACCGCCATCAATAACATCATCTCCTAGACCACCATCAATATAGTCTGCGCCGATGCCGCCTGAAAGGGTGTCGTTGCCGCCATTGCCGTAGATTTCGTCTGCGCCAGAGCCACCATTAATGACGTCATCGCCTTCACAATGATCGATGTTATACAGCGTGACATTGTCAATCAGGGCGCCAAATCCATCTGCAGCGCCATGACCACTAAAGCTGACTGTGATACTTGAGGTGTTTTGAGGTATTGCTACCTGACCGTCAAACGTTTGGTAGATATCAATGTTTAATTCATTGTTGATTGACTTGGTAAGCAGTGTATTGCCGTCCTGATCGGTAATCTCAATGGTGAAACCACTGGTCTTGTTATCACCGTCTTTAATTCGGCTTGCATAATCAAACGAAAGATTGAAAGTGGCATCACTGCTTGCTGTTAGGTAGGAAACATTGACAGTCTGCTCGATAGATTCACCAGTAAGGTCAACTTCCATGACGGTATTTGTCACTGCATTGTGTGGCGTGCCGATAAATGAACCTTGTTGCATCTCCACGGTACTGCCGTTTGATGAGCTCCATCCGACCAATTCTGTGTCGTCAAGTAAGGCCCACTCACTCCCTGCGTTGCTGCCCCAAGCTTCAAAGTTGCCGTTAACCAATAAGTTTGGAGAATCGCCATAAATGAGGTCATTGCCCGCGCCGCCTTCAATATCGTCGTCGTGACAACCGCCAGAAATCGTGTCGTTACCGTCACCACCGTCAATAATATCGTTGTCATCGCCAGCCCAAAGGTCATCATCACCAGCTCCGCCGATCAGCGTATCTTCGCCAGTAAAGCCTTCCAGCTTATCATTGCCTTCTCCGCCATGAAGGTAGTCGTTACCCGCTTGACCAAACAGCATGTCGTCGCCGTCGTCGCCATACATGGTGTCGTCACCGTCACCGCCTAGCAGTACGTCATTGCCATTGCCGCCATGTTGGGTGTCGTTTCCGTTTTCACCCCAAAGATAATCGTCGCCTTCGCCGCCGTGTTGGGTATCATTACCATTGCCACCCCAAAGGATATCATTGCCGGCGTCGCCGTTTAGTGTGTCGTCGCCTTCGTCGCCAAAGAGAATGTCTTTGTCATCGCCGCCAAAAAGAACATCGTCGCCGTCACCACCCAGTAATTTGTCTTCTCCGGCTCCGCCATAGAGTTGGTCATTGCCTTCTTGGCCAAAAAGCACGTCGTCGCCAATACCGCCGTCAAGAAAGTCGTCATCAAGACCGCCTTCTAGTCTGTCGTTGCCTTCATCGCCATAGAGGAAATCAGCGCCAAATCCACCACGAAGATGATCGTCTCCTTCGCCGCCATGGAGCTCATCAGAGTCGTCTCCACCAATGACAGTGTCATTACCAGCACCACCATCAACGTAATCAGTATCACCGTCAGCACGAATGAAATCATCACCGTCGTGGCCATAAATCTCGTCTTTTCCCGCTGTTCCAATGATCGTGTCATTACCGGAGGTACCGTTAATTACATTTGCCATGTCATAGAGTCCTTTTTGAGTTTTAGAGGCTGAGATCCTTCAAAGTCTTATCCTCTTTTTTATGTCATTGCTTTGATGAAAACGTATATAGTTTGACCGGTCAACAGCACCAGTCGGCCGATAGCAAGGAGGCTGGGGTCGTGTTGGTGTAAAAGTTTAATAAAAGAATGGGGTTATTCAGTACGAGAGGAAGAATACGAGTTTGGGGCATAGGTAACATTATCTGCCCTGAGCTAATAACCTTATAAAGAACAGTACATTAGGATATGCTTATTTATGTCGTGCTTTATTCAACGGTTATTTATTTAATATCAATTTGTTAAGTATGAAATTTGTATGGTTTGAAGATGAGTGAGCTTAGAGAACATCAAATGTATAAAATCACATACAATGGGCTGGCATTGGTATGCAGGGACTAATCGTGAGTGTTCTAATGATGTATTGTTTGATCGGGAAGACCATAGGGAGAGTGGAATGGCGGAGTGCGAACAACTCATCAAAGTACTAAAAAAGCAACTGAAGGCACGCGGTGTGACTTATCAGGAAGTCGCCGATGCGCTGGATTTGAGTGAAGGCTCGGTGAAACGCCTGTTTGCCAATGGTGGCAGCCTGAGTTTGGATCGATTGAGTGCAGTGTGCTGCCTGATCAACATGGAGATGGCGGCGTTGTTTAAACTGGTGTCGGAAGATAGCCAAAGCCTGACAACCTTGACGAGACAACAAGAAGAAGAGTTGGTCGCGGACAAAGCTTTGTTGCTGGTGGCGGTGTGCATTACCAATGGTTATCGGTTCGAGCAAATATTGGCGCAATATAATTTGCCTGAGACATTGCTTATCCAAAAATTAGCACATCTCGATCGTTTAAAACTGATTGAGCTTTTGCCAGAGAACCGCATCAAGTTAATGATAGCCCCTTCGTTTTCATGGATAGCAGGTGGACCCATTCAGCAATTCTTTCAGCAGCAGGTAATACGTGCATTTTTTCAGTCTCACTTCTCTGGTGAAGACGAAAAGCTGGTGATGTCGACGGGATTAATGTCTTTACCCACCAATTATAAATTTCAGCAGCGAATTCAGCGTTTAGTCAGTGAATTTTATGAATCTTGCAATCATGACAGCGAATTGACGATGAATGAGCGCCACGGCACGTCGATGGTGGTGGCGATAAGACGTTGGACATTCCCGTTGTTTGACGAATTTGAAGTCGACGAGGGAGCATCGTCTGAATTGACCAAATAGTGTCATCATACGTGACGGAGAGTGACACATAACGTCACTTTGTTGATGGTACTTTCGTGCCTCCCTCTCTTATTGCAAGCTTCTGAAAACAGAGAGACAGACTCTCATTGGAAGCGATGCAAAGGAGGCACACGATGCTAAACCAACAGCAAATGACGCAAAGATTCACGACGTGGGGAATGGTATTTCTCACGTTTGTATTAGGCTGGTTTGCACCCACCGCAATGGCGAGCGGTTTGTTGAAACCGACAAACAGCCAACATCAAGACCTCACCATCGAAACCCACCGTGTTGATGTCGTTATCGAAGACGGCTACGCCACAACGTCCATCGAACAAGAATTCTTCAACCCAAACAATGATGCACTGGAAGCGCACTATTCTTTCCCTGTTCCCCAGCAGGCGGTTGTGGGGGAGTTTATCTATTGGATAGATGGCAAACCGGTGATTGCAGAAGCGGTTGCCAAAGATAAAGCCAGAGAGATCTATCAAGATCAGAAAGTTCAGGGTCGCGCTGCGGCAATCACAGAAAAAGACGAATACAAAACGTTCGAAATGCGGGTATTCCCGGTGTTACCTCAGCAAAGTGTCAAAGTAAAACTGGTGTATCTGCAAGATGCGTTGCTCGATCATGGCGTTGGACGGTATGTGTACCCGATGGAAGAGGGCGGTGTTGACGAGGAAAAAGCCTCCTTTTGGACGCGCAATGATGCGGTCGAGCAAGATTTCTCGTTTAACGTCACGCTGAAATCCGCGTATCCCGTTGACGGTGTGCGTTTGCCTTCGCATCCCAATGCCGCACTCACACAAGAAGCGTTAGGTGAGCACACGATTTGGAAGGCGCAAGTCGCCAATCAATCTGCAGCCGTGCTCGAAGAGGAAGGCACTACATCGTCACAAACTGCGCCAGTTTACCGTTTGGATCAAGACATCGTGTTTTACTGGCGTTTACAAGATGGCTTGCCGGGTCGGTTGGACTTGGCGGCGCACCGTGACCCTGCTTCATCTAAGCGCGGTACCGTAAAGCTGACTTTCACGCCAGGAGATGACTTAGTCCCCGTTACTCAGGGTAGAGATTGGGTGTTTGTGTTAGATAAGTCTGGCTCGATGAGCGGGAAGTACTCAACGTTGGTAGAGGGTGTACGCCAAGGGCTTGATAGGTTGCCACAAGAAGATCGCTTCCGCGTATTGATGTTTGACAACACAACCCATGATCTCACCAAAGGTTTTGTGTCAGCGACAAAAGCCAATGCAGAACAGGCTATACAAGCGATTGAGAGGGTTGAACCTGACAATGGAACCAATCTTTATGAAGGTTTGCATGCAGCGTTGAAAAATCTGGATCAAGATCGTCCCACTGGTGTCGTGCTGGTGACTGATGGCGTGGCTAACGTAGGCGTGACGGAAAAGCGTCAGTTCTTTACGTTGATGGAAAAACATGACGTTCGACTGTTCACTTTCATTATGGGAAACAGCGCCAATACGCCGCTGCTTGTGCCGATGACAAAGCTATCGAATGGCATTGCCACCTCGGTGTCGAATGCTGACGACATTATCGGCCATCTAATGAGTGTCACCAGCAAGTTGACACATCAGGCTTACCGTAATATTGAGTTGGATATTGACGGGGTAAAGGTGAGTGACATTACGCCAGAGCAAATCAGTAGCCTGTACCGAGGTGAGCAGTTGGTAGTGTTCGGCCACTACTTTAAGGCAGGCACGGCAAAAGTGACATTGAGCATGGATGTTGGTGGTGAAACGCGACGTTATATCACCAAGGTTACATTGCCAGAGACGGCGTTACGCAATCCTGAACTGGAAAGAATGTGGGCGTTCTCTGCCATTCGTGATTTGCAGGCGCAGATGGATTATCTAGAGCAAAAAGATGGCGATAAAGAACAAGCCATTGAAGACATCGCGGTGGAATATGGATTACTGACCGACTACACCTCGCTGCTGGTGGTTGAAGAGCAAGCTTTCCAAGAGCTAGGCATTGACCGAAACAATCGCGCCCGTGTTACCGCTGAGCAGCGGGCTCGTGAAAAGCGTAGTGCTGAGTATGTTCAACCGACCAGGGCAGATTCTAGTCAGCCTATGTTTAGCCAACCGACGCCGACACACTCTGGTGGTGGAAGCGGTGGCAGTGGCGGTGGTAGTGTGAATTGGCTGGTATTTGTCGTGCTGGGGTTCGTGTTGGGAGGCAGACATGTGATGGTGAAGAAAGAACACTAGTGGCGCTAATTAATTGAAAATAAGCGACAAGGCTGATGGGATCTGCCTTGTCGCTTTTGCCTTTGGCATGAAAAATACCACGCAAAAACAAAGGCGGGCGCGTCACTTAGTGATCTGATTTACGACGATATGACGGCTGTATCGACAGGGACGCAAATTTTTCATGCAAACAAATTCAAAATAAGTCTTTACAATAGCTCTGACTAGAGTAATATTGGCCTCGCTCTGTAAGTCAGAGTTATTAATAAAGCGTAAAGTAAAAGTAAAACCTCAGATTTCGTCACTAGTTGTAGTTCTCTGTGTTTCCCTTAGCTTCATCGTCACATTAAATAATTCCAGCACAGTGCGTCGCATTAATGCGAATATTTTATGAATTCAAATATAAGGGACACAAAATGTCTAACAAAACAACTGGTCTAGTAAAGTGGTTTAACGAAGATAAAGGTTTCGGTTTCATCACTCAAGACAACGGCGGCGCTGACGTATTCGTTCACTTCCGTGCAATCGCTTCTGAAGGCTTCAAGACTTTGTCTGAAGGCCAAAAAGTATCTTTCGAAGTTGAGCAAGGCCAAAAAGGCCCACAAGCTGCTAACGTAGTAGCTCTGTAATTTCGAAAGACAGCGCAGATGGCCATGCCATTTGCGCTACTTTTTTATCTGCACTACCAAAAATCTTCGAAATACCCTCCTGTAAATATCTTGCTCCAATCCTTCTATCTCCAAACTAAATCCTAGATTTTCTTTGTTTTAACATCCGATTTTCATCATTTGTTCATCAAGCCTGTTTCTATTTTTTATAAAAAACATTGGCTTGTGTTTCACGTATTTACACGGCCGAACCATGCATTGTTAGGTTAAGCTCAAGCCACCATCCATCACCAAAGTGTGACCAACAACATAACTTGCTTGTTCTGAACTGAGCCAAAATATCGCTTTAGCGATTTCTTCTGGAATGGCGAATCTTCCGTTTGGCACTTGCTTGGAAACCGTTTCTCTCAATGCCGCACCCATGTCGGCCTGATGTTCTTCCCATCGCGGTGTCCAAGTCACACCAGGTGCAACGGCATTCACGCGAATACCACTTCTAATTGCTTCCACTGCGACTGAGCGAGTGAGACCTTCAATGCCGTGTTTGGTGGCAGAGTACATCGCTGCATTTGGGGTCGGGCGAACACCATTAACAGAACTCACATTGATGATTGCGCTACCTTCGGGCATCAAGTTGAGTTCATAGCGCAAGCACACTGCGTGTAGCCAGAAATCACCAATCATGGTGCTATATAGCGCATCAATGGGCACGTTAGCAAAGTCACCACGAGATTCTAGCTTTGGTGAGGCATTGTTGACGGCAACATCTAAGTGACCGTAATTTTCTCTGATGTAGCCAAAGAAACGATCGACTTGCTGAACGTCTTTTAGATCAACGGGCAGGTAGTCGATTGACGATAGTTGAGGATGACGAGCCAATACCTTGTTCCACTTATCTTCGTTACGTGAGCAGGTAATGACTTTAAAGCCAGCTTGGTGAAAGGCGAGAACTGTGTGGAGGCCAATACCACTGCTGCCTCCGGTGACAAGGACTATTTTCATGCGCGCTCCGGTTGGAGTAAGAGGGCGCTTGGCTAGCGGTGCGTGAAAATATCATCCAGCATTAACTTCTTTGTTCCGCGGACTTTTCTCTGTTCTTCGTGTTCATCGTAAAATTGCTGCTCGCCAAGCATTGAAATAATATCGAAGAAGTAGTTAATGCTACCTCTTTGATTATTCATTGTTTTAAGCATAGCATCGCAGAAAATTTCCGGGTTGGTATGGGTCAAGTTAGACGCAATTTTGCCAACTTGCTGGCAAGAATATACGGTTCGAGGTTTGTCTAATGCATGTGCAAGATTGATGCATTCTGTCCATTGTTCGCCTCGAAGCGCAGTCCAAATGCGGTTTGCAACTTGTAAGCGTTCCTCCAGTGGCGTATTGGCGAGCGATTTTACGAAAAAACGTTGTTTTTCTAGCACAATTTTCCGGTTCATTCGTTCGGACGCAATGTAAGCACGGGTGAGCATGGGCATAGAGACGAGATAAAGCAGCAGTGTGACGCTAAGTGTGGCAATAAAAAAGGTGTCGTCCGTTAATCCGAAGTAGTAACACGAGGCGGTGGTGATCGCGGCAAACAGCAGGAAGGCCATAGAGATCCCTAACCGCGCATACCACTTAGATGTCGCTACAAAGTCAGGTGTTTGTTGGTTGAGCGTGTGAAATGAAACACCTATAAATTCCATGTCTGGATATTCAGGGACAGGGAATTGTTCCTGATGCATAACAACTCTCCTTCAATGTGCTCGTGATACGTTACACGATACCCATTTTTGTAAGAAAGTTGTTATTTCATATCAATAAAACGAAAAATAATCGCGTGTTTTTTGTGAGCAATAGAAATGCCTTATGCTTTCTATCGCTATTATTTTCTGGGCAATAGTGAGCAAGCTTGCTTGCCATGTTGCTATGCCTCAATCATTTCCGCTTTGATTTACCCAGCCTTGTTCAAACGCGTATTTGACTAACCCTGCGGTTGATGTGACCCCAAGTTTCTTTTTGACGCGAAGACGGTGGGTTTCAACCGTTCGAACACTGATGTCTAATTCTCGGGCAATGGTTTTGTTGCAGGCACCATTGGCGATGAGGATCAGTACATCTTTTTCTCGGGGGGTAGGAAGGATGTCATCGTGATCTTTATTCTCTAATTCGCTCATGCTTTCCATGAGAGTTTCTGACACTCCAGCACTAAAATAAGAACCGCCATTGGCGATAATATCGAGAGCTTGTACCAGCTCCTGTGAGGATACGTCTTTCAATACATAACCTTTTGCGCCACCACGCATCGCGGTCATGATGTACTCTTTGTTGTTGTGCATGCTGAGGATCACCACTTTGATCTCAGGCGCTTTGTCTCTCAATACGGAGAGTACTTCCAGTCCTGATTTATGGGGCATGGAAATATCCGTGAGGAGTATATCTGGCTTGAGAGAGAGGGCTTTATCAATGGCACTATCGCCGTCGTTAGCTGCCCCGAGTATGCTGAACTGAGGTTGCCTGGACAGTCGTTCTATCAGTCCATCCTGAAGCAGCACATGATCATCTGCGAGTAAAAGCGTGGTCATTGGTTCTCTCCTTGTTGATTTGCCATCTTTTCTTCCTTAGCAATCCTTGCGAGCGCCTCTAATGTGCAATGGGAAGAATGGCTCTGACTTCAGTACCTTGATCGATTAGGCTGCTGATAGAAAAAATCCCATCCAAATTCTCAATACGCTCGCGCATATTTTTCAATCCCATTGATTGCGCATTATGGCTCACCTTGATGTCTTCAAAGCCAACACCGTCATCTGCAATGGTCAATACAATTTCACCTTCCTCTTGTTGAAGGATAATGTCGACGGCTTTTGCGTGTGCATGCTTTTCGGCATTGTGCAGTGCTTCCTGAGCCACACGATAGAGGGTGATTTCGGCAGACTTTGACACCTCGTCCATATTGAGATGATGTTCAAAAATCACATGCATTCCTGAACGTTCAGTCACTTCTTTGGCCAGATCGTCCAAAGCGGCAAGTAAGCCCAAGTCGTCCAACAGGGCAGGGCGTAAATCTTTTGAGATACGTCTGAGTTCTCTGACGGCTTCATTGAGCGTGGCTTGGCCCAGCGCGACATTTTGATTTCGTTCTTCATTGGTTTTCGCATCTTTAATGCTGTCTAGACGGTATTTCACTGAGACCAGAATTTGGTTGATGCCATCATGCAGTTCGCGGGCAACCCGTGTTCTTTCCTCTTCTTGAGATTCAATCAGTTGCCGATTCAAAGCTTGTAGCTTTTGGTCCGCCAATTCTCGCGCACTAATATGAATACTGGTGGCAAGGCTGGCCACAATACCGATGGTGATAATCAGCGCAATGCCGAGACCAATGAAGGTCTTGCTGATGGTTTCGTCTATTTTTCCATGTACCGATGTGACCTGGGTGTCGATATCATCAATGTATACACCCGTGCCAACCATCCAGCCCCACTTGTCCAGCCCAATCGCATAACTCAGCTTTTTGACTTGTTCTTTTCTTGATGGTTTATGCCAGTAGTACTCAACAAAACCACCCCCTTGTTGGGCGCTGAGTATCAAGGCTTGTAGCAATTTGAAACCGCGATTGTCTTCCACATCCCAGATGTTTTGACCCACCATTTCAGGTTGATAAGGCAACACGAGGTTGGTGCCATCATAGGTGTAAGCGAAGAAGTACCCGTCTTCTCCGAAAGTGAGATTATTCAATATATCGATGACAGCTTGCTTGGCGTTGTCATCATTTTCGTTAGCGCTGTCATAAATTGGTGCAATAGAAGCACGAGCCAGTTCGACGTATTTGAGCAGTTCTTGTTTCTTAGACAGTAAGGTTTCAGAACGGATTAAATTCGCCTGATTTTTAGACAGGGTGTCAGATTGGATCACCACTAATCCAATAATTAGCCCAAACATCAATAGCAACGGCAGCATCGCCAGAATCAATATTTTGATCCGAATGGGCATGCTCATGCCTGATAACGTCGTCAACATAATTCCGTTTGTTGTTAGGTTTTCACTCGGCTACGTGAAACTACGTAGCCCTATTACGCAATCCTATGGACAGTAAGTCCGTTTTCTAACTGATATTTTTTTCTAAGTTGCAGGGATAGTCTAGACGGTAACAAATTATTAACAGTCTCAATGTGCTGTAAACCTCAACCAGAAAAGCAGCAACACAATACATCCTAAACAGTGATGCTGCGCACCAAGGAGTGGACAATGAATAGGCCAATCTCGACGACTTTAAAAGCTATTGCCATCGCGACACTTTGCGTTTCAGGTTCTGCATTGGCAGACAAAATATTGCTGAAAACCCCGATTGCGTTTGGTACGCATTTGCCGGCACTCGGTACGCCGATCAAATGGGTGTCTGAACGTATTCAGCCTGTCACTGGAAACACCATCAAGATGAAAGTGTATGAGCCGGGTAAACTGGTTGCACCGCTAGAAATTCTTGATGCAGTTTCCAGTGGCAAAGTGAATTCTGGGTATGCGACCGCTGGCTATTGGCAAGGAAAAATGCCGGCGGCAGCGTTGTTTTCTGCAGTGCCTTTTGGTCCTGAAGCACCGGAATATATGGCGTGGTTGTTTTACGGTAATGGCTTGAAGCTCTATCAAGGCATGTATGACGAAGCAGGCTATAACGTGAAAGTGCTGCCGTGCGCCATTATCTCGCCAGAGACCTCGGGCTGGTTCAAAAAGCCAATCGACAAACCGGAAGATCTGAAAGGGTTAACCATGCGTTTCTTTGGTCTTGGCGGTCAAGTCATGGAGAAACTGGGTGTAGGTACGGTGCAGCTGCCGGGCGGTGAGATCTTTGGTGCGTTAGAGAAAGGAGCCATTGATGCCAGCGAGTTTTCTCAGCCAGCCATCGATCAACGTTTAGGCTTTCATAAAATCGTCAAATATAACTACTTCCCCGGTTGGCACCAGCAAGCCACTGTCTTTGAGCTTCTGATCAACAAAGACACGTGGAATAAGATGGATGAAGACCAACAAGCCGGGATTGAAACGTTGTGCCTAGCATCAATGACCAACTCCATTGCTGAAGGTGAGTCAATGCAGTTTGAAGCGATGCAAAAAGCCCAAGAGCAGGGCGTTGAACTTCGCTATTGGAATGACGACATGCTGAACCTGTTCCAAACCACATGGCTAGACGTGGTAGAGGAGCAAAAAGCGGATCCTTACTTCAACAAGGTGTGGAAAGATATGTCTGACTTCCGCCAGAACTACCAAATCTGGGCATCAAAAGGTTTCCTTCCTCGCAATTAAGACCCCTGTGGTTTCGGGCAGCAGGACGCTGCCCGTTTATTCGTTTTAACCTGGGTGAAGGAGCACATCATGACCCAGCCTTCTCACTCGCTTCCTGCTTCACCGCTTGCAGACAGCATTGAGCAAGTCGTTCGTATCGTCGGGCGCACTTTTGCTTGGAGCTATCTGTTATTGATTGCGGTTATCATCACGCAGGTAGTGCTTCGTAAGGTCTTTAATAACGGCCAGATTGCCTTAGAAGAACTGCAATGGCATCTCTACGCCATTGGCGTTTTATTCGGGTTGTCTTACGCCGAAATCACCGGCACTCATGTGAGGGTCGATATCTTCTATCACCGCTTTTCGGCAAGAAAGAAAGCGTGGGTTGAAATCATCACCGTTCTGTTTTTTGTTTGGCCATTCGCCTACGTGATTTTCATTCCTTCACTCGACTTTGTTTATGAAGCATGGCGTGTCGATGAACGATCTAATGCACCGTCAGGATTACCTTGGCGCTGGCTAATCAAATCTGCCATTCCATTTAGTGTTGCGCTGTTGGCATTCGCCAGTTTTGCTCGGCTACTTCGCGCTGTCGCCTTGTTGCGTCAGGGAGGCTCGCATGGAAGCAAATGAAATTCTTATTCTGGCGATGTTCGGTAGTTTTGTTTTGCTCCTTTTTATCGGCATTCCTGTTGCTTGGGTCTTGGGCGGGGTAGGCGTCGCATTTGCCATCATTGGTTACTACAGTGACCTGTATTTTGATACATGGACGGGCTTAGATTTCACCACGCTGGGTTTGGTGGTTAACCGTTTATTCAAAATCATGGATAACTGGATATTGGTGGCGCTACCCATGTTTATCTTTATGGGGAATATGCTCGACAGATCCGGTGTCGCGGACCGATTGATGCAAGCGATGCAAGCATTGTTTGGTCGTGTCCGAGGTGGGCTGGCGATCTCCGTGATGGCGATTGGTATTATCCTTGCGGCTTCAACAGGGATCATCGGTGCGTCGGTCGTATTGCTGGCGACCATGTCTTTACCGGCCATGATCAAGCAAGGTTACAGTTTGCCTTTGGCACTGGGTACGGTTGCTTCTGCGGGAACTCTGGGGATCTTGTTACCTCCATCGATCATGCTAGTGATCATGGCAGATCAGCTTGGCTTGTCTGTGGGTGATTTGTTCATGGGTGCGATGTTCCCAGGTCTGATGCTGGGTGCTATCTACATTGTCTATTTGCTCCTGATTGGTGTGTTGAAACCGCAATCTGCGCCACTGCCAGAAAACGCAAAACGCGCTGATTGGGAGGTGATCAAAGATGTGGCCAAAGCGATTGTGCCAACCTTTGCACTGATCATTGCAGTACTGGGGTCGATTTTCGCAGGTATTGCGACGCCGACAGAAGCGTCTGGTGTTGGGGCGTTTGGTGCGATTTTACTCGCGATGTATTACAAGCGTTTCTCGCTGGCTGTGCTGAAAGATGTTTTGCTGGATAGCTACAAAACCACGGCGTACATTTTTGCGATATTTATCGGTGCAACGTGTTTTGCACTGGTGCTTCGTGAATTGGGTGGGGATGAATTTATCGAGCAAGCGTTTGAGGCCTTACCCTTTGGCCCTTATGGCATTGTCGCTTTCATTCTATTGGTCATTTTCCTGCTCGGCTTCTTTCTCGATTGGATTGAAATCACCTTGATTGTGTTGCCATTACTGGCGCCTGTCGTGATGGGTCTCGATCTGGATATCGGTACGTATCCGGGGTTGGATAATGCTGAACTGGTATGGTTCGTGATGTTGGTTGCGATGGCATTGCAAACCAGTTTTCTGACACCGCCCGTTGGGTTTGCTTTGTTTTACCTAAAAGGGGTGTGTCCGCCGGAAGTGAAGCTGATGGATATCTATAAAGGCGTCGTACCTTTTATCATTCTTCAGCTAATTGCCTTGGTGGTCTTGGTGATGTGGCCCAATTTGATACTTTGGTTACCATCAATTGCCTATGGGTAATCACACTGTGCTGACGACAATATAGGTAGATGGATAATCCAATAAAAGAGGCCGACATGATGTCGGCCTCTTTTTCGGTTAGCGTTTAGCTATTTTAATGACAGCGTTGAGCTAGTCATCACTTCGTAGTGCTTCGAGTTGCTTGAACGCTTCGTGAAGCACGGTACCTGATTTGAACTTGCCTTTTGGATCTAACTTACCTGCGGGCATCCCCGTGAACAATTCGATGGCTTCACTCACATGCTCAATGACATAGATGTGGAACTGGCCTTTTTCGACGGCATGGATGATGTCTTTACGCAGCATTAAGTTATGCGCGTTAGAGCGAGGAATGATCACACCTTGAGTGGCTTTCGGGCCTTTGAGGGTGCAAACATCGAAGAAGCCTTCGATTTTCTCGTTCACGCCACCGATGGGCTGCGATTGACCAAATTGGTTCATGGAACCGGTAATGGATAAATCCTGTCGCAATGGCACGCCAGAAATGGCAGAAACCACGGCACAGAACTCCGCCATTGATGCACTGTCACCATCGACACCACCATAAGATTGCTCAAACGTGATTCGCGTAGTCAGTGGGATTTTTGCTGTTTTACCTAATAATGACGAAAGATAAGCGGTGAGGATCATGACCCCTTTGGAGTGAATATTGCCACCTAGCTTAACGCTTCGCTCTATGTCCAGTACGTCACCCTCGCCAAACGATGTCGTTGCCGTAATGCGGTTCGGTGCGCCAAAACTGAAATCGTTGGTAGTGAGCACCGACAGTGCATTCACTTGGCCGACTTTCGACCCGTGGGTGTCTATCAGGGTTGTGCCTGTCGTAAAGCCTTCCATCACGTAATCGCGCAGACGACTAACACGCATATCGCGGCTCGCCAGTGCTTTTTCGACATGAGATGCACGGATAAGGTTGGATTTACCGCTGCGTGCTTGGTAGTTAGATTCACGCAGTAAGTTGGCAATGTCTGATGAGTGCAGAGACAGTTTGTCCTGATCGCCAGATTGACGAGAACTGTGCTCGATAATGCGACCAATCGCGCCCTGATCGCAGTGCAGGAGGCTATTATCGTGGCATATGCTGGAGATGAACTTTGCGTATTTTAGTTCGCTGTCATCGTTTCGCGGCATGTCGTCTTCAAAGTCTGCCGTCACACGGAACAGTTCGCTGAATTCCGGGTCGTAATGTTGTAGTAGCGCGTACGTTTTGTAATCGCCAAACAGAATGATTTTGACGTTCAGTGGAATCGGCTCTGGTTCGAGAGAGATGGTGCCACTGAGGGTGATTTCTCGTTCCAGTGAACTCAGGCTGACTTTACGCGAGCTTAAAGCACGCTTTAAGCCGTCCCACACATAAGGGCGTTCCAACACTTTGACGGCATCGATAAGTAACACACCGCCATTTGCGCGATGGATACTTCCCGGGCGAATTAAGGAGAAGTCAGTAAACACTGTGCCTTTGTAAGTGGCATTTTCCACGTAACCGAAAATATTGTGATACGTAGGGCTGTCTTCAACGATAATAGGAGGCACATCTTCATCTTGATCGACCAACACGTTGACTTGGTAGCGACGGGGAAGCTTTTTATCCAGTGCGGCATAAGCCAACCCTGCTTGCTCTTCACTTTCTTGCAGGAAAATATCGAGATTTTCGACGATATCACCTTGCATTGCCTTGAGGTATTTTTTCACCTGAGGCAAATCTTGATAGACATCGACAATTTTCTTAAACACGTGAGAAACGACGTCTGTGGCGACTTCTTCATCCAGTTTGAGTTGCTTCTCGGCGTATTGCTCTTCCCATTCGGTCAGCTTACGCACTAACCCACGAAGCTGTACTTCCAGCTCACGGATCACGGTATCGAACTGCGCTTGCTCTTTTTCTGGCAAGGCATCAAAGGTTTCTTCGGTATGCGGCTCTTCACCGTCTAATGCAATGAACTGATAGTCACCGGTGGCCGTGATAGAAAGGCTAATGTTTTGTGTTTTTGCACTTTCGCTCAGTTCTTCCAACGCGCCTTCTTGCTGTTCGGCTAAGCGATTTTTTAGGATGTCGGCGCGTGAGTAGTACATCTCATTGTCGAAGGCCATTGGCAGGGAATTACTCAGCCTTGCCATGAGCTTCTCAATGTCTTTCTTGAGCTTCAAGCCCCTGCCTGTAGGTAATTGCAGTACGCTTGGCATGCGTGAATCCTGAAAGTTGGCGACATAACACCAATCGTAAACAGGGTGGCTATACTGCCAATGGCGACCAAGATAACGCATCACCATGGTGCGTTTGCCAAGGCCATTCTGACCTACCGCATAGATGTTGTAGCCCTTTTCTTGAATCGACATCGCGAACTCAACGGCTTGACGTGCCCGATCTTGGCCGACGATTTCGTCCAATGGCTCAAGATGCTTAGTAGAAGAAACGTTGAGTCGGTTGAGCTGTGAAGTGCGATAGAGCTTGTCACTGGTTAGTGGTGAGTGTGTCATAGCGCTCTCCTTACACTGATTTCTTTGTATAGAACCAGTGTAGCGCTGTTAACTTACTGATTTTGAGATAAAGAAGGGAGGACGTGTTGGCAATGTGGGCTGGCGCACTTTATTCACCTGTATAAGGTGAACAAGTGCGCAAAAAACGTTCATGCTGATGGCGTTTGGGTAGTTAGGTTGTGCGTTTTTTGTTATCGAAAGTTAATGCGCCGTCCATCCACCGTCGATAGCAATGGCTTGTGCTGTGATGTTTTTGGCACTTGGTGAGCTGAGAAAAAGCGCGGTATCGGTTAACTCGCGAAGGGCAATAAATGCTTTTTTGGGCATGGGCTTAAGCATGATGGTATTAATGACGTCTTCTTCGCTGATTTGGTGAGTCTGTGCCTGTGCGAGGATTTGGTTTTCAACCAAGGGTGTTTTGACATAAGAAGGGCAAAGCGTATTGATAGTAACGTCATGCTCTGCGCTTTCAAGAGCGATGGTTTTTGAAAAGCCCAGCAGGCCATGTTTAGCCGACACATACGCGGATTTATAGGGGGAGGCGACTAAGCTGTGAATGGAACCTACGTTGATAATCCGTCCAAAATTTTGCTCGTACATTTGCGGTAGAAAAGCCTTGGTTAACATCGCAGGACCCGTGAGTAATATGTCGATAATCAGTCGCCATTTATCTTCTGGAAATGTCTCCAAAGCCGATACAAACTGAATGCCTGCATTGTTGATCAGTATGTCGACAGGCTCACCCGCACGATCGGGTGCGCTCGCAATGTGCTTGGGATCGGTGACATCGAGTGTAATGCCCTGCACGGGCGCATCAAAATCGCGCTTGAGCGTATCAACCGCTTCGCTTAGTGCGCTGGTGTTGATATCAGAGAGGGTGACGCGGTAACCCGCCTGTGCAAAACCTTGCGCCATACCAAAGCCAATACCGCTTGCGCCACCAGTGATAAAAACATGTTTTGCTGCCATCCGTGTTCTCCATAACGTTAGATAATCTATTTAAACTAAGCGCGAGTCACGACAGCGTCAATCCGCAGTATTACGCAATGGCTGCAAGAAATTGGAGATTTTGCTTATTTCTTAATGGGCTTTACTGGGTTTTAGTTTGCCGATCAGCGAAACAATACCCACTACGATCACACCTGCGATTAACCCGATAAGGCCATGAAGTAACGTTGGCAGCACCGCGGAAATGATATTGCCTAATGAAGGGATTAACGCAGTTTCCTGCGCGGCATCACCGATCCATTCAGACAGTAAATGCACGCCATGTGTCAGAATGCCACCACCCACCAAAAACATCGCAATAGTGCCCACTATAGAGAGGCCCTTCATTAATATTGGAGCGAATCCTAACAAGCCACGACCGATCGCTTGGATAATTGCGCCGCTTTTTTTGCTCAGGTATAAACCCGCGTCGTCGATTTTGACGATGATCGCCACCAAACCATAGACGCCAATCGTGATGATAAAGGCGATGCCAAACAGTGTGATCACTTGGGTAGGGAAATCACTGCCAGAAACGACGCCTAAGGTGATGACGATAATTTCGGCTGATAAGATAAAATCAGTGCGA
Organism: Enterovibrio norvegicus FF-33; assembly: GCF_000286835.2. Lineage (GTDB taxonomy): Bacteria > Pseudomonadota > Gammaproteobacteria > Enterobacterales > Vibrionaceae > Enterovibrio > Enterovibrio norvegicus_A. The sequence continues at coordinate 778,291 of NZ_AJYD02000013.1, forward strand.
ATGGCACCTTTGACCTTTTGTGCTTCGTACTCGGCGGCGTTTAATGTGGCAGTGTTAAAATCGGTATCTTCAGGTGTCGGTGTGTGTGCTTTATCTTTGTCCTTCTTATGGAAAAAGGTGTGAATAATCTTTTCTGCGCCTTCAAAGCAAAGAAACAATCCACCTAGCATCAATAGCGGAGTGATAAGCCACGGGGCGATCGCACTGATTGCGAGGGCAGCAGGTACCAAAATAAGTTTATTGAGAAGGGACCCTTTGGCGACCGCCCAAACCACAGGCAATTCTCGGTCTGCTTTTACCCCCGAGACTTGCTCTGCATTCAATGCCAAGTCGTCACCCAAGACACCCGCCGTTTTCTTTACGGCCATTTTGCTCATGAGTGCGACATCATCAAGGATGGTCGCAATGTCATCGAGCAAGGTAAGCAGGCTAGCTCCAGCCATGGGATGTCTCCTCATCACATATGATTAGAGGCGGAAAACCGCCTCTAGTTTGTTGTCACTTGTTTGGGTATACATTGTTACCGCATCAAGAGCGTTACAATTGCTGCTCGATGGCTGATAGCAGTTTGTCGATATCTGCTTTTGTTACGTCTTTATGCGTAACAAAACGCATCGCTTTGTGCGCTGGCGACACCAAGATACCGTGTTCTTTCAGTTGGCTCGCAATGGCATGAATATCAATGTGAGACGCAACATCAGCATAGACAATGTTCGTTTGCACGGGATAGATAAAGGTATTGAAACCCTGAATTGCCCCTAGATTCTCCGACAGGTATCGCGCGTTGTCATGGTCATCTTTGAGACGTTCAACGTTTTCGGTCAATGCAATCATGCCCGCCGCCGCAAGAATACCCGCTTGGCGCATACCGCCACCGACCATTTTACGCAGACGACGCGCGCGCTGAATGTAATCCGCATCACCTAGAAGAAGCGAGCCGATTGGCGCACCTAGGCCTTTAGATAGGCAGATGGTCATAGAATCGAAATGTTGACTGATTTCTTTGATATCGACTTCAAGCGCAACAGAGGCGTTATAAACACGGGCGCCATCCAAATGCAGCTTAAGCTTGTGCTTGTTGGCAAACTCACGTGCTTGTGCCAAATAGCTCATCGGGAGAACTTTTCCGCCGATGGTGTTTTCAAGACTCAACAATGTTGTGCGTGCAAAGTGGACATCGTCCGGTTTGACGGCTGATGCCAGTTTTTCAAAGCAAAGAGTGCCATCTTTGTTGTTTTCGATAGGCTGAGGCTGGACAGAACCAAGCACAGCTGCACCACCTGCTTCATATTTGTAATTGTGTGCTTGTTGCCCGCACAGGTATTCGTCACCACGATCACAGTGTGCAAGAATACCGAGCAAGTTTGCTTGTGTGCCAGAAGATGTAAAAACCGCAGACTCGAAACCGTGTCGTTCTGCTGCCCAACGTTCTAATTCGTTGACTGTTGGGTCATCACCATAAACGTCGTCACCCACTGGCGCATTCGCCATGGCATCACGCATTTTTTGGTCCGGTTGGGTTACTGTATCTGAGCGAAAATCAATCATTCCAAACTATCCTGATTACTACTATGATCGAACGACAAGACTACTCCTGATCGCTCAAAAAGTAATTACAAAACATAGCGAATTTCGCCCACGTCTATATGTTGAGCCATTCAATATTTGATGTTGATTGGCATAACGGAAGGCATTAAAAGGAACAACAATGGAGATGTCGTGGCTATTTATCTCGCTCGCGTGTTTGGTGACAGGTTTTTCTAAATTCTCCATAGGTGGGCTTGGCCTGATTATTCTTCCTCTCATGATGCTGGCCTTCCCTGGGCCTGAAGCACTTGGGGTGATCGTCCCGCTATATCTTCTCACTGACTTCGTTGCTGTGATGACTTACCGCAAAAATATCAATTGGGGTGTGCTGGCGAAATTACTGCCTTTTGGCGCCATTGGTGTGATGCTTGGTACCTATGTATTGGGGAGCATTGATTCGAGCACCTTTATGACCATGCTTGGCGTGCTCATATTTTCTTTGCTTGGCCTGTCACTTTGGCTTGATTACCATCCTTTACCGATATTCTCCCATCGATATGCCGCAGGTATTGCTGGTGGCCTTTGTGGATTTGTCGGTGTGCTTGCCAATGCAGCGGGGCCATTGATGGGGTTGTTTTTGCTCGAGCAGAAAATGGAAAAACACGCTTACGTTGCCACCCGTGTTTGGGCGTTTTTGACGCTGAATATACTTAAGATGGTGGGTTTGATCAGCCTTGGGCTTGTGAACATGGAAACGCTCGAAGCCAGTGCAGTGGGTTTGCCTGCATTATTTGTGGGCATGTTTATTGGCTACAAAGTTTTTGCGAAGATTTCAGCGGATCAACTTAAAGTCATCGTCCGGTGTGCAATATCACTTAGCGCGGCACATCTGCTTTTTTTCAAGTCTCAATAAGCAGTAACTCGAAGCAGACAAACAGATACAGATAAACAAAAACCGCAGCCTAAACTGCGGTTTTTATTCGTGCATGCTTTGAGCTTCACTATTTACGTAACCAGACGTCACTGACGCCAGGGGATTAGCTTTTTAGCTGTTGCCAGTAGCGGTTGTAAATGCGTACGGCATCGCCAACGTCATTGGTGAATTCACCTTTCTCCACATCACTATCCGTTGGGAAGATAACATTGTTCTCTGTGTATTCAGCGGACAGTTTTTCTTTCGCGCGTTTACTTGGAGCAGGGTAGCCAAGTTCTTCGACCATGGCTGCTTGGTTCTCTGGACGATACAGAAAATCAATAAACTGATGAGCCAGATCTATCTTCTCCGCGCCTTTGGGAATGATGAAGTTATCCATCCACAAAATTGACCCTTCTTCAGGATACACAAACTCGATGTTATCCATTTCAGCTTGGGCCATGTAGGCATTGCCGTTCCATTGCTGACCAATGCCTACTTCGCCCGTGACAAACGGCACGTGAGGCGCATCTGAATTGTAAACAACGACGCTTGGACGAAGGTCTTTTAGCATCTCGAAAGCTTCTTTGATTTCAGCTTCGTTGGTGGTGTTGATGCTGTAACCTTTGGCTTTCAAAGCCATGCCAAACACGTCGCGTACATCATCAAGCAGCATGATTTGACCGGAAAACTCAGGCTTCCACAAATCCGTCCATTTAGTGACGTTGCTTCCATCAACGATGTCACCGTTGTAGCTGATACCTGTGACGCCCCAAATATATGGCAGTGAATAATCGTTGTTCTTATCGAAAGGCTGACCCATTAAGCCAGGAATGATGTCTTTAACATGCGGGATTTTAGATTTGTCGATTTTTGCCAGCATGCCTTCGTTGCTCATGCGCTCGATAAAGTACGTCGACGCGAATGCGAGGTCGTAGCCTTTACCGTTAAGCAATTTTAGCTTGGTATACATGGATTCATTGTTTTCAAACGTTGAATAGTTAACCCTAACACCGTATTCCTTTTCAAAAGCCGCAATGACTTCCATGGGCATGTATTCTGCCCAGTTGTAGATGTTAAGTACTTCGTTGTTTGCTGAAACGCCGAAAGATACAGTTGCGGTAAGTGCGATGCTCGCCGCTTTCACCCCTTTAAGATTTAGGTTCATTGTGTTTCCCTGTAAGGCTATACCAAGCCGAAATTTGAACGCGCATCATCAAAAGTATTGCCACCAGTGTCAATCAGAAATCAGTTTAAAAAGTAACAATTTCTGTTTCTTACCAACGGCAGCAAATCTCCTTGCTAGTGCTGTGGAGGAGTGCGACTATTCGCCGTCTTTTTTTTCTACTCATGCAGGATTGAGTCACAAGATGGCAACAGAAAACGGGTATATCGACAGCTACTACCAAGCGACGGCAAATGTATTGCCTGAACAGCCAACATTGACTAACGATATCCAAGCGGATGTTTGCATTATTGGCGGAGGGCTGACAGGCACGAATGCGGCGATCGAACTTCGTAAGAAGGGAATGAGCGTCGTTGTGCTAGAAGGGCAACGCATTGCATTTGGCGGTTCTGGGCGTAATGGTGGACAGGCGCTTGTGGGCTATTGCCTTGGTCTGCGTGAAGTTGATGAAACTTATGGCCCAGAATGGGGTAAGCAGCTGTGGGATCTTTCCGTTGAATCCATCGATATCATTCGTGAGCGTATCCAAGAGTTCAACATTGATTGTGACTTTCAACAAGGTTACATCGAACTGGCGCTGAACAAAGGCCAAGAAGAAGAACTGAAATCGTGGCATGCGCTGAAACATGGACGCTATAACTATCCTGTCGCTCAGTGGTGGGATACGGACAAAATCGAACAAGTGGCGAACACGCGTCGATATCTTGGTGGTTTGTTCGATCCAAATAGTGGGCATGTTCACACCCTGAATTACACCCTTGGCCTTGCACAAGCGGCAATTTCTTCAGGTGCGGAAATTTACGAAAATAGCCCTGTCATCAAGATTGAAAAAGGGGCGGGAATCAACACAGTTAAAACCGCCACGGGTAGTGTAAAAGCCAAACAGGTTTTGCTTGCCTGTAATGCCTACCTCAATGGTTTGAACCGCAAAGCGCAATCTATAGTCTTACCGGTTGCCTCTTATATAGCCGTGACTGAACCGCTTGGAGACCGTCAACCTATTACTAATCAGATGGCGATGTCGGATCTGAATAATTGTTTGGACTACCTCCGACCGACTGCGGATGGACGAATTTTGTTTGGTGGTGTTAATCATCCGTTCAATGGTGAGTATTCGGACAGTCAGGAACGTTTGCGTCAACGCATGCTCAAAGTGTTCCCGCAATTGTCTGATGTGAAAATGGAATACCATTGGGGCGGATTGTTCGCTGTGACGCGCAGCTACATGCCCGAAATCACACATCTGGGTAACGATATATATACCGCCCATGGTTACACTGGCCACGGCGTAGGCTTAACTAACATTGCTGGACGTGTTGTTGCAGAAGCAATGGCGGGTCAAGCAGGGCGCTTCGACGTGTTTTCACGTATCAAACAAGGTTGGATTCCGACGCCAGAAGTCTTGCGTAAACCTGCGCTAGCGCTTGCGATTTGGAAATCACAACTGGAAGACGCTCTGGCGAAATAACTTTAGTTTTGCGTGTTATTTTGTGTGTCATAGAGAAGGGGGAGCGTTGCTTCCCTTTTTAATGGCAAAGCTTTAGTGGCTTCGCGTTAGTATCACCATGCACAATAAATGATATGTCCTTTTGATGAGTGCCTTGGAACCGTGCGAACAGACGTGGCTGTTTCTGCTTCTTTTCGCTACAGTATTGATGAACTGCAGGGCGAGTGTTGAGCGAAATGCATCAGAACGATCTTTTTGAACAGACGGGTTGGATTTCATTGCCTGATGGCAAACTTTACTGGCAGCCTGATTTCGTGGATGAATCAGAAGCAAGTACACTCTTTGATGCGTTACTTTCAACATTGCCGTGGCAACAACTCCCAATCAAAATGTATGGACGTGAAGTGCTACAACCGCGTTTACAGGCGTGGTTTGGTGACTGTGGTTATACCTATTCCGGTCTTACGCTTTCCCCAGCTCGATTTCCCCCTCTTATCGAACAACTAAAATCCAGATGTGAGCGCGTTTCTGGCACCGTGTTTAATTCGGTATTGGCAAATCTCTATCGCGATGGTCAAGACTATATGGGATGGCATCAGGACAATGAACCTGAATTAGGGGTTGAACCAAGTATTGCTTCACTCACGTTCGGAGAGGCTCGCCGTTTTGTGTTGAAGCATATTCATACCGGAGAAAAGCGAGAGTTTGAATTAGGATCAGGCTCCTTACTCATAATGGCAGGTAAAACTCAGAGTTATTGGCAGCATACGCTCCCGAAAACCGCGAAAATGAAAGGCCCCAGAGTTAATCTCACCTTCCGCAATATTATTTAGTCGGCCAAATTCAGCCTAATAAAGGCTCGAAATGGTTGATTTATGTCGTCTTTGCCGTGATTTTGAGCGAACGAACTTTTTTTTATCAAATAGTGTTGACTAGATCACGTGAATCCGTAGAATGCCCACCCATACCGCAGCGGGAAGAAATTTCCAGATGCGAATGGACAAAGGCGCGTTGGCAGAGTGGCTATGCAGCGGATTGCAAATCCGTGTACCTCGGTTCGACTCCGGGACGCGCCTCCATATTGCGACACTAGCTCAGCTGGTAGAGCGCAACCTTGCCAAGGTTGAGGTCATCGGTTCGAACCCGATGTGTCGCTCCAAATTTTGTCTTCTGATACGTCGGAAGATAATACTCTGAAGAAGAGTAAGTCTACGCCGTACTTTGAACGGTTAATCGGACGCGGGATGGAGCAGTCTGGTAGCTCGTCGGGCTCATAACCCGAAGGTCGTTGGTTCAAATCCAGCTCCCGCAACCACATTTTATTAGTCGTTGAAAAACGGTTGATATTGCGACACTAGCTCAGCTGGTAGAGCGCAACCTTGCCAAGGTTGAGGTCATCGGTTCGAACCCGATGTGTCGCTCCAAATTTTCATTGTCGATATTATCGAAAGTGAAGCCATGTTAGACATGGCAAGTTGACATCGTACTTTGAACGATTAATCGGACGCGGGATGGAGCAGTCTGGTAGCTCGTCGGGCTCATAACCCGAAGGTCGTTGGTTCAAATCCAGCTCCCGCAACCACATTTTAGCTTTCGATTCGTCGGAAGATAAAGCTCTCACGGAGAGCAAGTTGACATCGTACTTTGAACGATTAATCGGACGCGGGATGGAGCAGTCTGGTAGCTCGTCGGGCTCATAACCCGAAGGTCGTTGGTTCAAATCCAGCTCCCGCAACCACATTTTATTAGTCGTTGAAAAACGGTTGATATTGCGACACTAGCTCAGCTGGTAGAGCGCAACCTTGCCAAGGTTGAGGTCATCGGTTCGAACCCGATGTGTCGCTCCAAATTTTCATTGTCGATATTATCGAAAGTGAAGCCATGTTAGACATGGCAAGTTGACATCGTACTTTGAACGATTAATCGGACGCGGGATGGAGCAGTCTGGTAGCTCGTCGGGCTCATAACCCGAAGGTCGTTGGTTCAAATCCAGCTCCCGCAACCAAATTTAAGCTCGGTGGTTATAGCAAGTTTTTGTCATAACCCTCAGGCCGTTGCAAAGGGTTTGCCCGTTAAAACCCAGTTCTCGCAACCAAATTCGAAAGCCCAGTCATTTGACTGGGCTTTTTTGTATCTACCAGATTTCAGCAATACTTTGTCAATTGTTGTAAAAGCGTTATGCTGCAGTGAAAACGCCTAATAGTTAGAGCCCAGATAGGTAATTTCTCCCACAAGGACGTTGTAGCATGGCTGTTTCTAATGTGGTCTCCTTAGACCGCACCGACATCGAAATTCTCCGTATTCTTCAGACAAACGGTCGCTTGCCTGTTGTGGAACTCGCGAAGCGTGTAAACCTTACAACTACACCGTGTTCCGAACGCGTCAAACGGCTTGAAAGAGAGGGCTATATCTCCGGCTATCATGCGGATATTTCCGCAGAAAAGCTTGGCTTAGATGTTGTTGTGTTTATTCATATGCGTTTGGACCAGACCAACCTGTCTATCTTTGATAAGTTCGCCAAATCGGCATTGTTAATTCCAGAGATCGAAGAGTGTTATTCCTTGTCTGGTGACTTTGATGCCATGGTCAAAGTGCGTGTTAAGAATATCAAAGCCTATCAGCAATTTATGTCTACTCGAATCATCCAGCTCCCTGGTGTGATTCAAACGCGAAGTGAAATTGTTATTGCCGAGTACAAGCGAAGTGCAGGAATTAACCCTGAGTTGATTTCTTTGTCTTGATCTCGAAACGTTAAGACAAAGTAACGGGCAATATCTGTGCCTCATGGTTATTATTTCTGTATATCGACTTTTTTAGAGGTAATACCCCCAGTAGAGACGAGAATTATCGTCTCATTTAGGTAACTTCCCCACGATTCCCTGACTAAAATGAACCTCATAACAATAATGTTAATAAAATGTTGAGGTGTTCTTATGATCGCACCCATTCTGAGAGATACGATCCACTCTCAAAACCAAGCGGTACATACAACCAATGCCGTTGTGATGGTGCCACCCGTTGATTTTAAATTTAATACTGAAACCAGTGCTGATAATGAATTCCAAAAATCATTGGCGTTGTCGGATATTCAGGTGCGTGGAAAAGCTTTGCAGGAATTCAATCAAATGGTTGAGCTGCTGAGAGGTCATGGCGTTAACGTTACTGTGATGAACTATTCGCCAAGCGAAGGTGAAACACCCGATGCCGTTTTTCCGAATAACTGGTTTTCAACCTTGCCAAATGGAGATTTGTACTTATTTCCGATGGCTTGTGAAAATCGCCGTAGAGAAATCCGCCCAGAAACGCTGACGGAAGCACTTGTTACTTCCGGTTTTAATGCGCCAGTGGTACTCGAAATTGGCAGTCTGAGTTCGCCTGATGCGTTTTTAGAGAGTACTGGCGTGATGATCATGGATCATACCAACGCCACGGTTTACGCAGCCCTTTCAGTTCGCTGCGACCGTCAACTGCTTCAAGAGTATGCCGATAGAGCAGGTTTTCGCGATGTTATTTTCTTTGATACCCAAATGTCATCTGGTGCGCCTGTTTATCACACAAATGTGATGATGGCGGTAGGTGAAGGTTTTGCAGTGATCTGTGATGAAATCATTGAAGAGTTTGAACGTCGCCGAGTGCTTGGCTCGCTGCAAAAGACCAAAGATGTGGTCTCGATTACTGAAGAACAAATGGGACATTTTTGCGGTAACATACTTCAGCTGCAAAGCGATAAAGGTGAACGATTGATCGCGATGTCACTGTCTGCCTATAACGCGTTTACGTTGGAACAAAAGCGAGTATTGCGTCAGCACGGAAAACTGGTGCCAATAGACGTGTCCACCATCGAAACCATCGGAGGAGGCAGCGTTAGGTGCATGCTCGCCGAGAATTTCCTTCCTCAATAGAAGCCGCGATGCGGCTTTTTTTCTTTTTCTCCAATCATCTGCGTGAATAACATCCTCCTCACAAGTTGCACAATTGGGTATTCGTCTTATTCTTAAGAGAGTGTTAAACAAAGAACAAATACGATTTAGTGAAAAGGGGTTTGCCCAATCTCTTTACAGGAGCAATGTTATGTCCGAAAGACGATACCGTCTTATCACCCGAAGTGATTTCGACGGGTTAGTGTGTGCGGTACTTCTCAAACACATTGATCTGATTGATGAGATAAAGTTTGTGCACCCAAAAGATATGCAAGATGGCGTGGTTGAAATTAATGAATATGACATCACCACAAATCTACCCTATAACGCCAATGCACATCTTTGCATCGACCACCATGCATCAGAGCTAATTCGCAATCAGGATCTCAATGCCAATTACATCATTGACGCTGATGCACCATCTGCAGCACGTGTTGTGTGGAAGTATTTTGGCGGTGAAAACACCTTCCCAAGTGAATGGGACGAGATGATGGAAGAGGTCGACAAAGGTGATTCCGCCCAATACACAAAAGATGAAGTGTTGTACCCAAAAGAGTGGGGTCTCCTAAACTTCATTATGGATGCACGCACGGGGTTGGGACGTTTTCGCGAGTTTCGGATATCGAATTACGAGCTTATGATGGATTTGATCGAACATTGCCGAGATAAGTCTATCGCAGAGATCATGGAGCTTCCAGACGTTAAAGAACGTGTCGACGTTTACTTTAGCCATAGAGAAAAGTTTCAGGAACAACTTCGACGCTGCGCGTCGGTATGTGGCAATCTGGTCATTCTTGACCTTCGTTTTGAAGATCCGATTTGGGCGGGTAATCGCTTTGAAATTTATGCAGTGTTCCCACAGTGCAACATCTCAGTTCACGTGCTTTGGGGTTTGAAAAAGCAAAATACTGTGTTTGCCTGTGGAAAATCAATATTTGATCGTTCGTCGACAACGAACATCGGCGAATTAATGCTGAGCTATAATGGCGGCGGACATGAGAATGCGGGGACTTGCCAAGTGCCTAATGAAAATGCAGCGCGGGTGCAAGATGAGCTTATTGTAAGAATCAATCAAGATGGGTAATGCTCAAGATTGAGAGTTTGACGACACAGCCTCGTACTGAAAGAGCCTGTGTCGTTATTCATTGAAACAACGCAAAAGTGATTAAGTCGCTGAAAGACTATGCCACAGAAAATTTTGGCGTTAACGGTAACCGATCAAAAGAAACGCCCTTCCATCCGCTCACCACAAAATTCCGAATATTCTGGTGATCACTGCCACCAGGGTGACCGAGAACATCCTCTCTATAGTAGCGACCGAAACAAGCAACCACTGACCGTTCATCAAGCCCATGTAACTTCCCAAAAGCGAGAATCTTACACGACCCAGAGTTCTGCCCAGCTTTGTTGGTTAAGTTCCCATTGACGAATTGGCTCGGGGAAAAGTCGTACAAGCCATCAATCACCGCCATGGTATCTTCAAATTCGATAAGCTCAGGTGTGTTGGTGAGTTTTAGCAAAAAATTGTTAAGTTGCATTTCTATCCTAATTATCATTAAGCGTCACGGGTTCGGATACGCATAATTAAAGCCATATTTTCACTGTGATATTGGATCATTTGCGCGAAAAACTGTACGTGGCGTGTCCATTATTATCACTTCTATCAGGATGAGGCGAGAAAGGGAAGGGCTGTCACCGATATTACTGTGGTTTCGTAAGTTCTGAGTCAATCAGAGTGATAAAAAAAAGAAGTGAAATATTACTTCTCAATGGTACATGAGAAGCGTTTTTGCTGAGATAATCATCAAAGTGCTTTTAAAAACAACGAACAAGCAAAGTAATCCAAAAAAATGTTTACAGGTGCCGAGGAGGCCGTTAATATTCGCGGCAACAACGGAGAGATGGCTGAGTGGTTT
>NZ_AJYD02000013.1:789209-806742 GCF_000286835.2 Enterovibrio norvegicus FF-33
TATCGCTGCACTTTCCGAAACAGTATCTGCCGCTGCGTCTGTCTCGGTAATCGCGGTTGCAGTGAACTCCGACTTGTCGTCGGTCAAACTGATGATGTAGCTCTGGTTTGAGGTAGAGCCGTCTGTCGACGTCGCCACCACGGTAATGGTATGACTCGTGGCGGTTTCATAATCCAGTGCCGCCGCTACAGTCACAATGCCGCTGCTGGGATCAATCGTGAACAAGCCGCCTGCGGTATTACTCAAGGAATAACTCACCGTGTCACTGCCATCACTGTCGGTGGCGTCTAAGTCCAGCCCCACGGTGGTGCCAACAGTGACACTTTCTGACACCACACTGTTGGTGGCGTCAGTATCGGTGATCCCCGTGACTGCAAACTCACCTTTGTTATCGATCAAATTGATGGTCATGGTATGGGTCGTGCTACTGCCATCAGTCGACGTGGCTTGCACCGTGATGTTATGGCTCGTTGCTGTTTCGTAATCCAACGCGCCTGCCACCGTCACTTTGCCCGAGTCGGGATCGATGGTGAACAGCCCCCCTGCATTATCAGTTAGGGTAAACGTGATGCTATCTGAGCCATCACCATCGACCGAATTGAAGGTCACCCCCACGCTGTCACCGATTGCTGCACTTTCAGAGACAGTATCTGCGGCTGCGTCTGTCTCGGTAATCGCGGTTGCAGAAAACTCCGACGTATCATCCGTAAGCGCAATATTAAAGGTTTGGCTTGAAGTCGTGCCATCCGTGGACGTCGCGATTACCGTAATGTTATGATTCGTCGCGGTTTCATAATCCAACGCACCAGCGACCGTCACTTCACCTGTCTCCGGATCAACAGTAAACAAGCCTCCAGCATCGTCAGACAATGCATAGCTAATGGTATCTGAACCATCGCCATCGGTTGCTGAGAACGTTATCCCAACCGATGTGCCAATCACTGAACTTTCAGAAAGAATGTTCGCTGCCGTATCCGAGTCTGACACGGAAGAAATACTAAATTCCGTGTTGTCATCAGTGAGGGCAATGGTGAATGTCTGCGTTGATGTGCTGCCATCTGTCGATGTGGCCGTCACTTCGATGGTTTGTGATTGCGCGGTTTCGTAATCAAGCAGTGAGCTATCAACAACCGTAACCTCACCGGTTTCACCATCAATGGCAAATGCGCCATTTGCGTTATCAGTCAGCGTGTAAGTAACGATATCGCCATCTTCATCGGTTGCTGATACAAACAAACCGGTGGAGTCGCCGTTGGTTGCGCTCTCGAAAATGCTGCCTTGACCACCATCGGCTGCACTGATGGAAGAGAGGGCATTATCCGTGTCCCCTTCTTCCGGTGAACTGTCGGTGATATTAATCGTGAAGGTTTTGGTGGTGACTTGGTTATCTTCTGAAGTGGCTGCCACTTCTATGGTGTAGCCAGTGGCAGTTTCGTAATCCAAATTTCCCGCAACGGTGACAACGCCAGTGTCAGGATCAATCGCAAACAATCCACCTGCATCATCCACCAGCGTAAAAATGACATCGCCGTGCCCATCGGCAAACTCCTTGGCCACTGTAATGCCAACTTCATCTCCAATTTGGGCGTTTTCACTCACTGTATTTTCGCCGCTGTCCTCATCCATCACTTCGGACAGCGGGGCCATTCCTTCTAACAAGGCAAGTTGCGCAGCTGAAAGCCCGCCGCTACCTGAAGTGTCAAAGCCGGCCATTTCTGATGCCCACATGCCCCGCTCTAAACAGCCCTCGATGATGGAAAGAGGAAATCGTGTCGACCCGTCTGGCGAAATTTGTTCACTATTTTCGCCTGAACTCGGAGACGTTTTAGCCATCATCTCATCGACATTTTTAAAACCAAATGTTGAACCTATCGCATCAAAGGCTTCTTCAGCAGGGGAAGTTAAAATGGGGGATGGGCCAGACTCTTCAAGGACAAATACGGTTGCTAGACTGCCCGACTGTATATCATTGCTGCTCATGTTCGAAGCAAGCATGTTGCCATCATGAAAAGCAACCACCACATCTCCGACGTTTCCAAAATCGCGTCCACTCACAACACGAAGTTCACCTTCGGGGGAAACTGCAAACATACTTTCATCTCCTAACTACAACTCAGCGTATCGCTAATTAGCAGGCGCAATTGCGCTTAAAATATATACTGACAACATTAAAAATAGCACACTGGATTCACTATTGAGAATATTGTCAATTTGACCGGCAGGGATCTAACGATGACATAGCGATTCGGCGATGTTTCTGCAAAAAAGAAAAACCACTCACTGCTTCTATTGACCACTGAGCACGCCATAACACCACTTAACCATTCATCCGATGCACGATTGCACATGTGGCCGTATTGTTGGCAGCGTGAATTAATTCAATAAGGATGATTGCAATGATTTGGTTTCTCACCTGCGTCGCCGCGTTAATCGGTGGCTACTTCATTTACGGCGCGTTTGTTGAAAAAGTGTTTGGTATCAATGAACACCGTAAAACCCCAGCGCACACAAAAACCGATGGCGTCGACTTTGTTCCTATGTCTACCCCTAAGGTTTACCTTGTTCAATTGCTGAACATTGCAGGTGTTGGCCCAATCTTCGGCCCTATCATGGGTGCGCTTTATGGCCCCGCGGCCATGTTGTGGATTGTGGTAGGTTGTGTCTTCGCAGGTGCGGTACACGATTATTTCTCAGGCATGCTTTCTGTTCGTAATGGTGGCGCGTCTGTTCCTACCATCACAGGCCGCTACTTGGGCAATGGCGCAAAACATTTTATGAACATCTTTGCCATTGTTCTTTTGCTTTTGGTCGGTGTGGTCTTTGTTTCAGCGCCTGCGGGGATGATTACAAACCTCATCAACGACCAAACTAGCCTGACCGTTAGCATGACCACCATGGTTGTCATCATCTTCGCTTACTACATCATTGCGACGATTGTGCCGGTTGATAAAATCATCGGTCGCTTCTATCCGTTCTTTGGTGCGCTGCTGATTTTCATGTCTGTGGGCTTGATGACGGCCATTGGCCTGTCGGACGAACACACTGTGATGGGCGGTTTTGAAGTCAAAGACATGTTCTCCAATTTAAATCCGAATGACATGCCGCTTTGGCCTGCGCTATTTATCACCATCGCCTGTGGCGCTATCTCTGGCTTCCATGCTACCCAGTCACCGCTAATGGCTCGCTGCATGGAAAACGAAAAGAACGGCCGCTTTGTGTTCTACGGGGCAATGATTGGTGAAGGCATCATCGCGCTGATTTGGTGTGCGATTGCCCTGTCTTTCTTCGGTTCACTTGAATCACTGCAAGACGCGGTAGCAAATGGTGGCCCGGGCAATGTTGTCTACGGTGCATCGTTTGGTCTGCTGGGCGTGTTTGGCGGTATCCTGGCCTTCTTGGGTGTGGTTATTTTGCCAATCACTTCTGGTGACACGGCGTTCCGCTCTAGCCGCTTGATTTTGGCTGAATACTTCAACATGGAACAGAAAACACTGCGTAATCGTCTGCTGATGGCGCTGCCTCTGTTTGTGCTTGGTGGCGTGCTAACACAAGTGGATTTTGGGATTATCTGGCGCTACTTCGGCTTTGCTAACCAAACCACAGCAGTAATGATGCTTTGGACAGCTTCTGCTTACTTGCTTCGCCATAACAAACTGCATTGGATTGCGACTGTGCCAGCCATGTTCATGACCACCGTGTGTGCGACTTTCATTCTCAACAACAACGCACTGGGCTTTGGTTTACCAATGAACATCTCCACGACCGCAGGCATCGTGTTTACCTTGTTCGTGACGGGCTATGTGATTAAGAAATCGAAAGGTAAAGGTGACATTGACTTAGCTGACGAAGAAGAGACCGACGTCGTCACCAAAACAGCGTAAAGCGGTTAAACAGAACTGTCGAAATAACGTTAAATCAAGAGCCTGCATTGTCAGGCTCTTGTTGTTTGCAAGCCAAGCCTGAGTACAATACAGACAAACCAAAATAAGAAGGCTCACCATGGAACTGGTTCTTTCGCTCTTGCAGCAAATGTGTGTGTATTTGGTGCTGGCTTATATGCTCAGCAAAACCCCTATCATTCTGCCCTTGCTCAACATTTCTTCTCGTTTAAGCCATCGCCTAATTTGCTACGTCCTTTTTTCTGGCTTTTGTATTCTCGGCACGTATTTTGGTTTACAGATCAATGATGCGATAGCCAATACGCGAGCCATTGGCGCAGTAATGGGCGGCTTGTTTGGCGGGCCTGTGGTGGGCTTTTTCGTTGGTCTGACCGGTGGCATTCACCGTTATACCCTTGGCGGATTTACCGACCTCGCCTGTGCTATTTCGACGACGGCAGAGGGCTTAATTGGTGGCCTATTGCATGTGTACTTGGTGAAGCGTCGCCGCGTCAGCCAATTGTTTAATCCCGCCGTGGTGTTTGGCATCACTTTCGTTGCCGAAATCGTGCAAATGACGATTCTGTTGATTGTCGCCAAGCCATTCGATCAAGCCTATACGCTGGTTTCCGCTATTGCCGCACCGATGATCATTGCCAATTCGGTGGGTGCAGCCTTGTTCATGAGCATTCTTCAAGACCGCAAAACCATCTTCGAAAAATACTCCGCCACCTTTTCACGACGCGCACTGACCATCGCAAAACGTTGCGTGGGCATTTTGCACAGCGGCTTTAACAATGAAAGTGCGACAAAAATTGCTCGTATCATTTACGAAGAAACACAAGTTGGTGCAGTGGCTATCAGCGACAAAGAAAAGATCCTCGCGTTTGTAGGCATTGGTGATGACCACCATCTGCCAGAAACGAAGATCTCATCACAAAGCACACTGGATGCCATGAGCAAGGACACCATCATTTATCTGGATGGTGCAGAACATCCTTATCAGTGCACCCTGTCGCCTGACTGTAAACTGGGCTCTGCCCTGATCATTCCGCTGCGCTCAGGCGATGATGTGGTCGGCACAATTAAGCTTTATGAGCGCAAACATAAGCTGTTTTCTACCATCAATATGTCGATGGCAGAAGGCATTGCCCAACTGCTTTCCAGCCAAATTCTGTTTAGTGGTTACTTGCAGCAAAAGTCGTTGTTAACGCAAGCTGAAATCAAGCTGCTGCAAGCCCAAGTGAATCCGCATTTTTTGTTTAATGCGCTCAATACCATTAGCGCGGTTGTCCGTCGTGACCCCAACAAAGCAAGAGAGCTGATCCAAAACCTGTCGCAGTTTTTCCGAAGCAACCTTAAGCAGAACATCAACACCGTTTCTTTGCGTGAAGAGCTGGAGCACGTTAACGCTTACCTCAGCATCGAGAAAGCGCGCTTCACTGACAGGCTCCATGTCGACATCTCGATTGATGACGCCCTGCTTGATATTCAGATCCCCAGTTTCACTTTGCAACCTCTGGTTGAAAATGCCATCAAGCACGGTATTTCGACTCTGTTAGAAGGGGGCAATGTTATGGTCTACAGCCAAGCAGTGCCTCAAGGCCATGCGATCACCGTGGAAGATAATGCGGGTTGTTATCAGCCTCCCGCCAACAATCATCAAGGTTTGGGATTGGAAATTGTCACGAAAAGGCTAGAAAACCAATTTGGGCGTGATTCACAGCTAAAAATAGACAGCGAACACAACCAATTTACCCGAATGACGTTTATTATCCCGGCCGCTGAAATGAAGAAAGGTGCATAAGTAGGATGTTAGCCGCACTCGTTATTGACGACGAACAATTCGCCCGTGAAGAACTGGCTGATCTTCTCAATGAATCCGGGGATATTACCGTGGTTGGGGAAGCGCCAAATGCCATTATTGGGCTGAAAAAAATCAATGAACTGCGCCCCGATGTGGTGTTCGTGGATATTCAAATGCCGCAAGTCACAGGGCTAGATCTGCTTTCTATGCTCGACCCTGACAACATGCCTTACGTGGTTTTTGTCACCGCTTACGATCAATATGCGATTCAAGCATTTGAAGACAACGCGTTTGATTATTTGCTTAAACCCGTCGAACCTCAACGGTTAACCAAAACCGTGCAAAAGCTGGTACGAAATGCACAAAAGGATACGCTTCAGCAAAATGTCGCCGCGATTGCCAGCGAGTCTCTGGCGCAAATTCCTTGCGTTGGGCACAACCGTATCGTGCTGCTCCCTACCCATCAAGTGGAGAGCGTGTATTCCGATCTCAGTGGCGTACATGTGCGTTCGTCCACCCAAACCGCGAGTACCCAATTGACGTTAAAAACACTGGAAGAGAAAACGCCGCTGCTGCGTTGTCATCGCCAGTATTTGGTTAATGTTCAGCATATTCGCGAAATTAAGCTGCTGGAAAACGGACTGGCGGAAGTGGTGACTATCAGCGATTTCACTATCCCGATAAGCCGCCGTTACCTCAAAATACTCAAAGAAGCGATAGGACTAACGGGGAACGGATAGATTCCTTCCCTTTGTCACAGATACGCGGCAACGCCTGCATTTTCGATGAACTATCGTGCTAGTTACGCTTTATTTTTATTGCTGGCTAGCTGTAGGGAGCTTCGATGACAGACCCCACCGTTTCGCACCACCGTCACATCAGTCTATGGGGCGTTGTCGCGTTGGGCATTGGCTCTATGGTTGGCGCGGGGGTATTCGCACTGCTCGGTCAAATTGCTGTTAATGTGCGTGGAGACACGTGGATTGTCTTTGTGTTAGCAGGCATCGCAGCGCTTTTCTCCGGATATTCTTACGCAAGGCTCAGTGCTAAATTCCCATCCCGTGGTGGAGTGACAGATTTTTTCGCCTTAGGAATGGGCTCACCAAGAATAGAGCGCGCATTAGCCTGTTTGTACCTCATCACACTTGTGCTCACCCTCGCACTCGTTGCGAAAGCCTTCGGCGCTTATGCTGCACGTGTTGTTCATCAGCCAGATCACAGCGACTGGGTTAACCTCTACGCCACTGGAATTATGATCCTCCTCACCATCGTTAATCTTATGGGCTCTAAAGCGGTAGGACGCATTGAAATGTTCCTTGTGGCGATCAAGTTGACGATCCTCGCTCTCTTTATCGGCGTTGGCGCCGTTACCCTGAAGCCTGCCATGCTTGAAGTGCACAACGATGTGCCAGCCTCGTTAATGTTTTCGAGTATTGGGCTCGCGTTCTTTGCCTATTCAGGGTTTGGCATGATGGCCACCGCAGCCGCGGATGTCACCAAGCCAGAAAAAACCATGCCACGAGCATTCATGATCGCTGTTAGCGTCGTGATGGTGCTGTATGTGGTACTTGCGTTGGTGGTACTCGGCAATGTGGCGCCGGAAGATTTAGTGAAATATACCGACACCGCGGTGGCACAAGCTGCGGAGCCGATTTTGGGTAATTGGGGCTTCATTTTAGTTTCGCTCGCGGCGTTGTTTGCAACCGCTTCTTCTATCGTCGCGAACATTTTCTCCATGCTCAATGTCTCTAAGCAAATGGGGAGTAGCGGGATCTTGCCGCAGATATTTCGTATCCAGTCTTTTGCTGGCGGGACCCGAGGCTTTTACAGCCTGATCGCCATTGTCATTGTGCTCACCAATTTCTTCGATTTATCTTCCATTGCCAACGTCGCCAGTGCAACGTTTCTGGCCTGCTATATCGCTGTTTTTATTGTTTGTTGGCGCAGACGAAAAGATTGCCATGCCAACCCGTTAATTATCTCCATGGGGTTTGTTTTCATGACGGCGATATTTGTCACCTTTATCGGCGAGATGATTGTTGAAAAGCTCTGGTTAGAATGTCTTACATTGGGTGCCGCAGCGCTCTTCAGCCTCCTGATTGGCTGGCGCACACCTGATATCGACAACCAACAACCTGACAATGCAAACAGTGAGCAACAATGAATTTAATTTCCAATACCTTCAGTCGATTTCAAGGTGAAGCCAGAGGGCGCTTATTCACACTACTTGGGGTCATGATTTTAAGCTTTGACAGCCTGTTAGTGCGCCTGATTGACAGTGATGAATGGACACTGATTTTCTGGCGAGGCCTGCTACCTGCGGTGGTGTTTTTCTTGGTGCAATGGAAAATGGATCGACAAGTATTGGAGGAGCATTTGTTTCATCCCAAAATCAGCACCTTACTCACAGCCGTCCTTTTCTCCGCGTCCACCATTTGTTTTGTATTTTCACTCGATCATACGGAAGTCACCAGCACACTGGTGATCACAAATACGGCACCTTTGATCACTGCTGTACTGGGGTTTTTCTTTCTCGGAGAAAAGCTGAGTCGCTCGACCATGATTGCGATACTTATTTCAGTGGGAGGGATATGGCTAGTGTTTGGCTATCAGCCCAACCCCGCTGAGTTGGAAGGGGATTCATTGGCAATGGTGACAGCGATTTCAATGTCGGTGTATCTGATCATGCTGCGTAAAACACACGCCCGCTATGCCACCGTATTCTTGATTTACTCAGGGATATTCACCGCAGTGGTTGCCTTGCTCGCCGGCGCGAAGCCCTTCTCGCTGCCACCGATTAAAGACCTCTACATTGTGCTGCTATGCGGCGTGGTTCTGCCTTGTTCGTTTCTGTTAATCAACATCGGGCCACGCTATCTTCCTGCCGCAGAAGCGAGCTTAATATTGCTGCTCGAAGTGCTGTTTGGTCCATTACTCGTCTGGCTCATTATTGGCGAAACACCCGCGCCTGCCGTCGCGCTCGGTGCGGGGATCATTGTTGTGACGCTGGCTGGTCATACGATCATAAGTCAGCGAAAACACACTTAGATTGGCTTTACGTGTTAAAGAAATGGACGTTAAGCTTTCTTGTCGGTTTCACTGCCAGCGTTGCGACTATCGGGTTTGTCACCGGCGTCAGAGTCACTCGATACGTCATTTTTGACCAAGCCCTGCCCTGAACGAAGTAACATGTTGAGCAGCATTTCATTATCGATCGTTTCACCAGACAAAATACTCGCCAATATTTCACTGCCAAATAGCTGAGGTGATAACAATACATCCGCTTTTACCTGCTTCACCTTGCTCATGTTCTTCGCGTCATTCACCGCGACGACGGTGCGAACATCGGGGTTTAGTTCCTTCACCGACAAGACAATAAATGCGTTTGTCGCATCATCATCAGTCAGCGCCAATATGGCATGACATTGCCCAATACCTGCGGTTTTCAGCAAAGTATTATCGGTGCAATCTCCCGAGAGAATATCCAGCTTCACCCCTATTTTTTGCTCAATCATCGGGAATTTGTCTTCGTCTTCCGAGGTCAACACGGTGACATCCAAGCCACGCTGTTTTAACTGCAAAATTGTGCTGCTCGCCAACACCGAAACGCCGCAAACAATGTAGTGATTTTTTCTGTTCATTTTCTTGGGAGTTCCTTTTACAAGCTTGTTCAATCCGCCCCAGATCAGCGGGCCAAACACAGTGGTCAATGACGTAGCAAATACCGTGATACCGGCGATGATGACAGAGACAGTAAACAACCGAGCACTTTCTGACATTGGAATGATGTCGCCATACCCCACCGTGGTCATGGTGACCATGGAGAAATAAAATGCCGTCATCAAATCGTGAATTGGCGGGTGAAAACCGCCGCCAAAATACAATGCGCCGTACGTGGAGTAGAACAGTAGAACAATGAAACTAATGAGAGCGGCAATCCCGCCTGCTGTCGCACTTGAACGATGGAAATCACGGCTGAGCGCCAATAATAAAAACAGCGCGCCACCAGACCAATAAAGATGCAATTTAAGATGAGGAAAAAAGTGCCAAGTGAACACCAAGGCTATCGTCAGCAAAATAATACTTACCGCCCATGCAATGCGGGCTCGATAGAGCAGTCCGATAGCATTGAGCATCAAGAAGATCCCCAACAAGAACCACGGCCCGTTGGCGACATCTACCCAGTTAATACCAGTGAAGGTCTTAATATTAAACACATTGAGAACGTCAGCAGACTGCCCCCAAACCGACAAGAAGATAAATGCGCCGTTAGCAAAAACCACCATCGCCACGAGAATATGTCGAATATAGACCCACACTGAGACCAAGCGACGCCAAAACTGCCGAAGTATGCTCAAACTTTTCCCTCAATGCGTTGATAACCCACGCAGTATAGATGGTCACATCAGAGCCCCAGTGCTTCATTCATTAGGCAAACCAGAATTAGGTCCCTCTTGCTTTTATAAGCGCCCATAAAAAATGCCCGCAACGAGGCGGGCATGTTTGGCATTACTTATTGACGAGGTTCAAGCTTAAAATGTCACCTTGAAGCTTTTCGCCTGACACGGTTTCAATATGCCAAACGAACCTAGCTCAACCTTAGTCGGCAGTTCGTGCTCGTCCATGCTGGCTTCATTCCACGCGCTAACATGACGATTGAACACCACTTCATCTTCAACACCTTCCGATTCGGCAGGATTGTAGACCCGCAGGATCAGCGCATTGTCGTCTTCTGCCTTCTTCAGCACGCTCAATACCGCACCTGTTTTCGCTTTGCTCAAAAGGCTGTATGACAGTGGCAAGTTCTGCTCGCCCACGTTCAGCTTCATGGCGTTGTAAGGGATCTTGTTATAGCACTCAATGCGCGTCACGTTATCGCGAGCTTCAGCCATGATATTTGCATCAATATGATTACCGACAAACCCGAACAAGCTGAATTCGCACACTAACTTACCGCGCACTTGCGAGTCTGGTGTTGGAATTTTAATGCCAGAAGGACGACCTGGACGAAGCACGAGGTTTTCTTTTCCTAATACGCCGACACCACGCAACAAGGTCAAAGCAAAGGTATCTCGCTCGTCGTTACCTTTGCTTGAAATGACTTCAAATTCACGCAGACCGTTGGTCATCACGGCCATGCCGCCTTTGTCGTTTTCTAACGCAGCGACGTTCATTAACTGGTAAACAGGTACTGGTGCTTCTTTCCATCCGTCTGCTTCCCAATTCGCCATTTCTGGGTCGTTGGTTGGGCGCGTAATCAAACCAAATTGGTTATCCGCAACCACGGTGTCAGAAACAAACGGCGTTGGGATCAACACACGCACACGGTGATCGTCGGCTTGGTTATCCAGTTCCATACGCACTTCAATACGACGCGAACCTTGCTTAAGAACAACTTGGCAACTCACATTGATGTAACCGTCCTGACCCGTGCGTTCTTCGCGTTGTGAAAGGTTTTCCGGCACTTGCATGCGTAGATTGATCAATGCGACAGATTGAAAGCCTTCGTGCTTAATCCTGGTCTCGGCGTCAAATTCATCTGAGTACAACAACCATTCATTACGTGACGGTGAATAGTCGTACTCATCGCCGTCATCTGAACCATCTTCAATACGCAGGACTTGGTCATACGTCATTGCCGTTTCTTTATCAAAAATGCTGAGCGTACCGTTGTTGTTCACCGCAACACGATAAAAGTCGTTCTCTAATACATCGCCCTGTTTCTCAACCGCTTTGTATTGACCTGATTGTTCAGCTTGAACGTGCAAGGTGGTGAAACCCATGGCTGGCACAGGGTGTTTTATCTGAATGTCATACTCAACAAACGGGTCATAGTTGCCGTAGTGAACAATTTGGCGATCGATCTTACCCGGGTCAATTTCACGCTGATCTTGGATGAAATACTCCACAGGGTTGCCATGCTCATCAAACAAACTGAACGACTGCGAACGAATCGTTATCGTGGTGTTCACCACCTCGTTACGCTCATACGGAGACAAGTTGAACAACGCCAATTTGTCACAGCCTTCGCGTGCTGGCATGTGGTCTACGATTTTGCGCTTGTAGAAAGTGATCAGGTTGCTTGCCATGTCGTCAGCAAGAATGTATCGGTTCAGAATTTCAGCGTGTACTTTGTCTGAACAGCAGCAACCGATCGAGTCATGGGCATGGTTTTTCATGCTCTCTTTCCACATTTTCTCAATCAAGCCGTGGTGGTATTCAAAACCTAGAGTCCAAGCAATCGCTGCCAGTGGCTCAAGAATATTGACGATCTTGTTTTCCACTTCTGCGTGAATCAGTTTGATGTCCATACGTGTTGACGAAATCGTGCGGTGAACGCGCATGTATTTACCATCGTTGAACTCGCCTTTAATGGTATCCAGTTCACTGCGTTTATCTTCAATTCGCGCAAACACATCTTCAAAGCTACTCATCAGAAACTCGCGATCGGGGTAGATTTCACGAAGCTTATCCATCACCTCAAAGATATCGTTTTGAATCGGCATTTGGTCGTGACCATTTGGCAACAGAATGTCTTTAGTGACTGACGGCTTTTCTAACACAGGGAAGTATTTGTCTAAACGCGCTCGCAGACCTTCTTCGTCGCTTGGCAGGTATTTACCAATGGCATATCCGAGCGGTAACACCTGAGCCGTCACTTCACTGCCGTCGTTTGATTGCCATAGGAATTCTGTTTTGTTAGTGCCGTGACGCTCAGAGCATCCGCGCCAGAACATGGCACGGTCAATCCCAAAACCGTTGTAAATCATCGGCAGCTGCGAGCTCATAGAGAACGAATCTGGTAAGTAGCCAATTTTCATGGGTTGACCTAATGCAAGGCAATCACGCATGCCATAAAGCATGTTACGAACGATGGATTCACCCGACACTTGCATGGTATCGGTTTGCGAATACCAAGGGCCAATAATCAGCTTACCCACTTCAACTAGGGCTTTTATACGTTCTTTGTTTTCGGGTTTTATCGCAAAGTAGTCTTCAATAACGGCGGTCTGGCCATCAAGGACATAGTATTTGTAGTCTGGATCGTTCTCCAGACGCGTCATGATTTCTTCCATGTTGTTAACAAGCAGAATGCGAGATTCTTCAGTCGTGAAATACCATTCACGATCCCAGTGCATGTGAGGTGTTATGTGAACGCGGGATGTCGTAGTCATCGTCTTATTACCGTCTTTGGCCAATGGCCTTTAGTTAACTTGGAATAGTGTTGTTCGCGGCAAATCGGTGCGCGCAAAGCCTTAAATCTGGTTTTCTTATCTGTCTGTTTATTTTTTGTTTTTCTTCGTATTTTTAGTGGGTGGACACCCAACAAGGTATCCACCTTTTTCTGTTTCGTTCTTGTTCAAGCAACGATTTTTGTCGTCTGTTGTGTTAGCTCGCTACCGTTTCGGTCAACACGTATTTACCTTTCTTAATTGCATGGGCTCGCCATGCAATTAACGTCGCGGTTGAAATGGCCGCACCGATGATGGCAGCGCCAAACCAAATCGCAGCCGCCATGTAAGCGCCAATACCGGTTTCATGTAGCAAGAAGATTGAGAATATACCTGCACCCGGCGTAGAGAGTCCGATACCCGCCGCGCCTACCATGGCACCAGTGACAACCGAGCCCAACAAGAAGGAGCCAATCACGCGGATAGGGTCTTCAATTGCCATGGGGATTGCCCCTTCAGTGATGCCTGCTAAGCCCAAAAGCCACGTCGATTTACCGACTTCAATCTCAAACTCTTTGAACAAGCGCGGCGCGATCATCGTCGAAGCGGTGACAGTAAAGGCCGAGACCATTTTCACGGAGCCGAAGATTGCGTAAGGGCCATAAACCCCGTTTGCCATTGCGCCTAGACAGAATGCATAAGCCGCTTTGTTTACAGGCCCACCCAAGTCAAATGACACGAACAGACCAATCACCGCACCCAACAACAAGGCATTGGTGCCAGACAAACCGTTAAGCCAATCCGTCAGACCTTGGTTTAGCCAAGCAACAGGCTTACCAATGACAAACAGCATCAACGAACCGACAACCAAGGTGCCAAGCACTGGATACAGGTAGAAGGTCAAAAAACCATTGAACGTAGGAGAAAGACGAATGTTGTTTTTCACCCAACGCATGAAGTAACCGGCAATGAGGCCACCCACAACGCCACCGAGAAACCCTGACCCAATCAGGTTTGCCGCTAAGCCTGCTGCGAAACCAGGACCAAGCGCTGGCTTGTCTGCCAGTGAATATGCGGTGTAAGCCGCTAACACAGGCACCATCAGTGTGCCTAGCAGTCCACCACCCAGTTTGCGATACATCCAAAGCCATGAACCTTCAGTGCCATAGAGATCTTGTAAATCGAAGATCTGAGCCACCAATACCGCGATGGCTAATACGGTTCCCCCTGCCACGATTAATGGCACAGAGAATGAAATACCTGACAATAACGCCTGCTTTAGCTCCGTTTTTAGCGGTACTTTTTTAGGTTTGTCTTCGGTGATCAATTCTCGCTCGCCACCCTTGCTGTTCTTACTGGCTTCAATTGCTTCGTTAAGAATGCGTTCAGCGTACTTAATCGGCTCGGCAACGGGGGTTTCAATACGGGGGATGCCTTTAAAACGCTCTAGATCTTTGATCGCGACTTCAGCGGCAAACACACAAGCAACCGCATTGTTGAGCTGATCGGCAGTTAAACGATCTTCAATGCCATTTGCGCCCTGCTTTTCAACATGCACGTTGATGCCCAGCTTCTTACCCGCTTTTTCGAGGTATTCCGCAGCCATATAGGTATGGGCGATACCCGCAGGACAAGCAGTGACACAGACAATAGTGGGTAAAGTTGTATCTAAAATGTCTTCTTTTTCTTCTTGCTGTTCGTCAGCGTCAAGCAAGGCAAAAAGTTGCTCTACTGTTGTCGCCTTTAAAACAGCTTCACGGACATCATCATCAACCAGCGCGGTGGTCAGTTGCGTCAACACTTGCATGTGTGTTGAGCCCGCTTCGGCGTTAGGTATTGCCAACAAGAAAATCAGGTTGACGTCTTCATCGCCATCCAGCCCTTGCCACTTAAGATCATCTTTCAGGGTTGCCACCGCAAACGCGGCTTCCTTCACTGCATCCGTTTTGCCGTGAGGCACAGCCAACCCTTCACCTAGCGCAGTGGGGCCTTCTTCTTCACGGAGAAAAACGGCTTTCAGGTATTCGTCTTTGTTGTGCAGCTTCCCTTGCTGCTCAAGCTGATCTGCAAGGGCTCGGATCGCGTCATCACGACTTTTATAGGTCGTTTGTAAGTTAATGAGTGACGCATTGGTAAGAGATGTCAATTTCATAATTTTCATTCCATTGTCACGTTCGTCATTGGTGTTTTAACGAACAGAATAATAATACATTATCAATACATAAAAACACGATAAACATCTCACTTCGGATAATATATGTATTATAGTTGTATTATTATTTTCAATACTTAATGCAAACAATCACTTGTCTTCAAACGCGAAGTTCGTATTATTGTTGTAGGTTCACGATACCCTACTGACGACTTAACTTTCACTGCGTTTGGTGGATAGAGAGGCAACAAATGGCAAGACTTCCTATGTATCGCAAAATCGCGGACGCTATCCGCGAAAAGATACGCCTTGGTGACTATAAGATCGGAGAGGCACTGCCTACAGAAGCCCAGTTACGTGAAGCCTTTTCAGTGAGCAGAGTGACCGTTAGACAAGCCTTAAAACTGCTGGTCGAAAACGGCGAGCTTGAAAGTGTCAGAGGCAGCGGTACCTATGTTAAAGGGAACAAGGTTAACTATGACATTTACCAGCAGAGTAGCTTTGCTGAAAAATGGGCGCACCTAGGCGGTGTTACCCACAGCGATGTGTTGGCATTTGAAGTATGCAATGCCTCTTTAGCGATGGCAGAAAACCTCGATATCCCTGAGGGTTCACAGGTATTTTACGTTCAACGTGTTCGCTATTTAGATAACAATCCAATCACCGTAGAAGAAACTTGGCTACCCACTGCCATGTTCCCCGATCTCACTTATCAGGTGATGCAAGGTTCTAAGTATCAGTTCATTGAGCAGCAGAAAAAGATGGTGATTGACCGAAGCGAACAAGAAATTATCCCTGTTTTACCCCCAAAGAAAATAGCAGACTTACTTGGGATAGACTCGGCTCAACCTATCATTGAAAAACGAACCCGTGGCTACCTGATCGACGGAACGGTATTTGAATACAGCCGTAACTACTTCAAATCGAGTGATTACAAGTTCACCTTAGTGGCACAACGAAACCGCGCTTAACGGCTTTCCAGTTAACCCACACAGAGCTTCATCAGTTACACCATGCAAATACTCCCTATTGATAAGAAGCATCCCAATAGGGCGTGTCTCCGTAGTAATCACTCGAAAAGTCGATAAACACGCGCACTTTTCTTGGAAGAAACTGCCGATTGGCATAAACAAGGTATAAGCCCAAAGGTTCAGGCTCGAAGCCTTGAAGAATGGGAAGTAACTGTCCATTGGCCAGCGCCTCTCCTGCGATAAATATGGGCTGAATGGCGATCCCTCCGCCGTGAATAGCCGCATTCACCAACGCATCTCCATTATTAACGGTCAATTTCTCGTTGAGTTTGAGTTCTTTCACGCCCTCACCGAACTGCGAGAACAGCATTGATTCTGCTGAATAGCTGTAACTCAAGTAAGTGTGATCATGCAGTTCCTGAGGCGTTTTTGGCGTCCCATTTATTTCGAGATACTCAGGAGAGGCAAAGATCACCATTTTGATGGGCGCGATTTTCTTGGCGATCAATGATGAGCTTTTTAGTTTGCCTGCTCTAAGGGCAATATCTATCCCCTCTTCGACCAGATCAATCTTGACATCTGTAAGCTTGAGATTGATCTTCACATCAGGAAACGCTTTTTGAAAATCCACGAGCAACTTCGGTAAATGCTTCACTCCAAAAGAAGCCGGTGCGCTGATCGTCAACGTCCCTGAGACATGCTGATGAAGGTTAGCAAGCTCGCCCTCCATCTCATCAATATCAAGGATCACCTGCTGGCATCGAAGAAAATACTTGGTTCCAGCTTCGGTCAAGCTGACTTTTCGAGTCGTTCTTTGAAGTAATCGCGAATGCAATTTATCTTCAAGGGCGGAGATATATTTACTCACCAACTGCGGAGAGACGTTGAGCTTTTTTGCAGCTTTGGCAAACGACCCTTCCTCCACAACCGCTAAAAAGGCTTTCATCGTTTCTAGCTTATCCATACTATCCACATCCTGTTGATAATTGATCAATATATAGCCTATTTATCTTCGTATTGTTTTTTAATAGATTTATCAATTAGCAGGCAGGTGAAGACTGCCAAAACAGAACAACAAAAAATGACAAGGAAAATATAATGGTACAGATAAACAACTTTATTCGTGCGCTTGCGTTTTCAACCATGGTATTGGCACCCACTTTTGCATCAGCAACGGTCATTGAAATCGCGACGTTCCAACTGAAAGACAACGTGAGTTACGAAATATTTGCTCCTCTCGACAAAGCTGTAGAAATGCAGCACGTGACTAAGCAACCGGGCTTTATTTCTCGCGAATCTGCAAAAGGAAAAAATGGCGATTGGTTGGTCGTGGTGCATTGGGAGTCGGAAGAAGATGCACAAGCATCCATGAACAGTTTCATGAGTGCACCAGCTGCTGCTGGTTTCATGGAAGCAATTGACACTTCAACCATGAGTATGCAGCACTACGTGAAGTAGCCTGTTACCTGCATGATGGAATGTGACTACTTCGACTTACCTGAGTTTAAGATACGAAAAAGCCCGCTCACTGAGCGGGCTTAATCTAATTTGGC
>NZ_AJYD02000013.1:806856-889697 GCF_000286835.2 Enterovibrio norvegicus FF-33
CGGGGCGAATATTAAGGGCGAAACGAAATTCTGTAAAGCCCTTTTCTTCTCCAACTCGTTCAAGTGCGGCTTTTTTGAACAAAACAATCTATTTCACAGTGATCTAGCGGTGTTCTTCGTGATTTAGCCACTCAAATACCGCTTCGTGCGAATCATTACCCTCCGCTTCTTGATCAGTTTCTCAACTATGTGACTACACTGATAAAAAAGCCTTGCGCTATTGATAGGTAAATCAATTTGATTTACTGAGGGACGACGGTTCTCGCTTCTGCTATTTGCAGTGCTGTTCTTGGATCTGCCGACATCCTTGTTACGCGTGCTTGGCCCCAATGCTAACGAGACGAGATACGAGAACCCTTTTATGAAAACATCTGATCTGTTTGTTAAAGCGCTAGAAAACGAAGGTGTGGAATATATCTACGGTATTCCCGGCGAAGAAAACCTCGATTTCCTCAATTCACTCAAAGCCTCCGACATTAAACTTGTCCTAACTCGGCACGAGCAAGCTGCTGGGTTTATGGCTGCCACCTATGGCCGTTTAACCGGTAAACCCGGCGTCTGTCTTTCTACCCTCGGCCCTGGTGCAACCAACTTCGTGACGTCGGCTGCGTATGCGCAGTTGGGCGCAATGCCAATGGTGATGCTTGGTGGGCAGAAACCCATCAGGAAAAGTAAGCAAGGCCGTTTTCAGATTGTCGATGTCGTCAATCTCATGAAACCCATCACCAAATATTCCGAACAGATTGTCGATGGAAACAACGTGCCAGCCATGGTGCGTGAGGCTTTTCGCCTTTGTTCAGAAGAACGCCCTGGCGCAGGCTATCTAGAATTGCCAGAAGATATCGCCGATGAAGATTCGGGGGCTTCCATCTTCGATGTGGTCAATCACCGTCGCCCAGATGCGAATCATCAGTGTGTTGATCAAGCCGCTGAAATGATCAAAAAAGCCAAAATGCCTTTGCTACTGATCGGCGCAGGTGCGAATCGCAAACGCTCTAGCTTGGCACTGAAAAAATTCATCGACGACACAGGTATCTACTTCTTCAACACTCAAATGGGTAAAGGTGTTGTCGACGAGCGTCATGAGCGCTTCATTGGCACAGCTGCACTTTCTAGCCATGACTTTCTTCACTGCGCCATCGAAAAAGCCGACCTCATCATCAACGTTGGCCATGACGTGATTGAGAAACCCCCTTTCTTTATGGAGAAAGGCGGCACCAAAGTCATTCATGTGAATTTCTTTGCGGCACGTACCGATGAAGTCTACTTCCCGCAAGTCAACGTGGTGGGTGACATCTGTTCTTCCGTGAATCGACTGACAGAGAAAGTCGGCAAACTCGAACAAGACATGAGCTTCTTCGGGCGCGTAAAACAAAACGTGGATGAACGCACTACCAAGTACTTTGAAGACCGCCGCTTCCCGATGTTGCCGCAGAGACTGGTCAAAGTTATCCGTGATCAGTTAGATGATGAAGACATTGTTACGCTGGATAACGGCGTCTATAAAATCTGGTTTGCGCGAAACTACCTATGCCATTCCAATAACACTTTGCTGCTCGATAATGCACTGGCAACCATGGGGGCTGGCTTACCTTCGGCGATGGTGGCAAAACAGCTTAATCCTGACAAGAAAGTGGTCTCAGTAAACGGGGATGGCGGCTTCATGATGAACTCGCAAGAGATCGAAACCGCCGTGCGTATGGGGTTGGACATGGTCGTTATCATCTTGAATGACAGCGCCTACGGCATGATCAAATGGAAACAAGAAGGCATGAACTTTGACAACTACGGGCTAGATTTTGGTAACCCTGATTTCGTCAAATATGCCAACAGTTTTGGTGCCATTGGTCATCGTCCAGATAGCCATGATGAGTTTCAGTCCATACTCAAAACGGCATTAAATTCGAAAGGCGTTCATGTGATTGATCTTCCGGTCGACTATTCGCTCAACCACTCGATATTGAATGTATTGATCAAAGAAAGTCGCTCGATCAGTTAAATACGGAGACGGGATTTCCATGGCAGAACTCAATGTTTATCGCCCATTTGATGGTGGGCTGATCCGTTCCATTCCTCTACAAAGCGCCAATGACGTTGAAACCGCCATTGCCACCGCACATAGCCTGTTCGAAGACAGGCAAGCGTGGCTTGCGCCTCATCAACGTATCGAGATCCTCGAGCGTGTGGTCGAGATTATGTCGTCACAGGTGGAGGCGCTCACTCGCCTTGCCGCAGAGGAAGGTGGAAAACCCTACACCGATTCAAAAGTTGAAGTGTTACGGGCTATCAACGGCGTGAAACTGGCCGTTGAACATATTCCCCAGATTAAAGGCGAGCAAATCCCGATGGGCCAAACGGCTGCATCGGTGAATCGACTCGCCTTTACGATTCGCGAACCGATCGGCGTCGTGTCTTCTATCAGTGCCTTCAATCATCCGCTCAATTTGATTGTGCATCAGGTGATCCCCGCGCTGGCGGTGGGCTGTCCGGTCATTATCAAGCCGGCACTCACCACGCCCCTTTCTTGTCTTCGTTTAGTAGAGATACTGCACGAAGCGGGATTACCCAAAGGTTGGTGTCAGGCCATTGTGTGTGAGAACGAAGCGGCCAGTCAGCTGGTGACTGATCCGCGCATCAACTTTTTGTCTTTCATTGGCTCATCGAAGGTCGGCTGGGCGCTGCGATCGCAATTGGCTCCCGGCACGCGCTGTGCGCTTGAGCATGGCGGTGCAGCTCCCGTGATTGTTGATACCAGCGCCAATATAGAAGAAGTGGTTCCTAGCCTTGCTAAAGGTGGGTTTTATCACGCTGGGCAAGTGTGTGTTTCCGTCCAACGTGTTTACGCGCATCAATCATTTTGTCGTGAACTGGCGGTGAGGATTGCAGAAGCTGGCGAGAACATGCAAGTTGGCGACCCACTCAATCCCAATACCGAAATTGGCCCGTTGATCCTTCCTCGAGAAGTCGATCGCGTTGACGATTGGGTTCAGGAGGCGATTGAAGCGGGCGCGGAACTTCTGAGCGGGGGCAAACGCATCTCAGACACCTACTATGCACCAACCGTGCTGCTCAACCCGCCTGAAAACGTGCGCGTTTCTCAAATGGAAATCTTCGGCCCTGTGATTTGCGTCTATTCCTACGGCGAGAAAGAAGACGCGATAAGACGCGCTAACGCCCTGCCCTTTGCATTCCAAGCCGCCGTGTTCACCAACAATTTAGAGAATGCTCTTCACATTACGCAAAGGCTCAATGCGACGGCTGTCATGGTCAACGACCACACGGCGTTTCGTGTTGATTGGATGCCCTTCGGCGGCCGAGATTCATCGGGTGTCGGCTTAGGTGGCATTCAATACTCCATGCATGAAATGACCCGAGACAAGATGCTAGTGTTTAAGAGCCCGAGTCTTTAGACGTTTAGCAAGACTCAAACCAAATAAGCACAAAGTGACACTGACTTTGTGCTTTTTTAAAACCCTCTGTTTGATATCGATTACATCGCTTATCCGCACTTTCTCGTGTGATTCATGTGGCTAAAAATCAACCATTCATATAGAATCGCCGCCTCTTAGGTAACATGACTTACCTTGACCTTTCAGACAGTGCATCAGGAGAACGTTTCTGTCTGCGTTTACACAAGCACAGGCAATACTTCATGCACATTCTTAAACTTAGCGGCACGCTCGCAGTAGCAACGCTTTGTATCCAGCTGGTTAACATGATCAGTGTCCGCTACCTTGATGCATCAAACGTTTTGATGTCGGCAGCGAAGATTTGTCTTCTCGCCATCCCATTTATGTATATCGGCAGTGTCGGCTTTTCCGTTTATTACGGCAGCGGCGCACAAAAATTCCCGTATGTTTCACTGGTGCTGATGGCGGCGGGTTTTTCTACTTTGTTCGGCATTGTTCTGACGCTATTTTTTCAGAAAGTCATCCCCACTCCCCAGCAGTTACTTGGCTGTGTGCTATTACTGGCAGGAATTGGTGTCACTGTGCTGGGGAAAAACGCATGATAACCTTGTTTACCCGAATTTCAGATACAACCAAGTTCATTGTGTCATTGCATGACTCATTTTTGGACAATTCCCTCTTAGGAGCAGCAGACTCGAACTCCTTCTTCGGATAACTTCAAGTTGGGTAAAGCGAACTAAGCTGCATTGTTGTCCGCTAGTGCTAGTTTTGATCGTAACTTGAGCATGCCTCCATTTTTCAAACTTACTAAAAAACAGACGCCTACCATTGAAAATGACTATTAAAGACCATAAGTAATATAGATCAAATTGTCTATAAGGGTGTTCGCATGGGTATTGCAAAGTCTGGTGAGAAAGCTAAAAAATCTGGCCAATATGAAATTATTGGGCCTAGAGGTGGTGCAACAGGTCAAGAACGAACCGTTGTGAAAGGTGAACCAATGCCGCCAACCCCCAAAAAAGGGCAAAAATACAAACTTATCGACCCAACAAAACACAAATGAATTTAGGATATTGATATGACAAGCAACCTTTCAAAGTTTAATAATTGCCAGCTTTTCATTGTGTTTATATCTTCACTATATTTAGTAGGATGTAACGACGGAGTAGTTGAAATAAAAACAGAGCAAGTTCGCGCACAACAAATATTGTTGAACTCAATTGCTGCTGGCTGTGAAGGGAAATTATCAATGTCTATCACCACAACAGGAGATATTCAGAATCCTGCAAATTATACAGTTAGCTGTTCTGAAATGGATAAAAAAAGTGAACTATTCCGCGTGTTGTCGGATGAAGACCTAGAACAGGTTAAAGCTAAGCAAGAGGAACTAAGTAAGCCTATATTTGTGCTGACAGAATAAGTAACCATTGTATCTCGTTGCAAAGTACTGGACAGAAACGGCTTAGAGCTAATGCCTTAAACCATTCTTTTCGGATAAGGCGAGTTTGGGCAGTCCACAAAACGTCTCAAAAGAGTCTATTTAGTTTTTGGCTGTCCGATCCTCGGCTTTATCAGCAACAGCTATTTCCGTGACATCAGGGTGATTTAGAGCAAACTCTCGTGCTCATCTTCTATCCACAGAGGAGCGAAGCCTTGCCTTTTGCTGAGTAAATTCACGAAAAATCGAACATCGACATAATCGACATAATTTTGTGCCTCCTGTTTTACATCCAACGTGTAATGCACTGAATATTCTCCAGACGACTCACTGAAGGTGATTGAACTAACAATATGTCCAATGCCACTACCGATACCATTTCCAAAAAACACCTTTGAGCCAATAGGTGGCAAACAAGGCATTTCTATCACTTTTTCAAAGACTGCGACTTGCTTTTTACCATCCAGCAGCGAAATAGATTGCTTAAGTTTCAACGTCTTTTTCCTATATACCGTCTATCATCATGAATTTTTTAAACTTTATTATTTTCCAATTACTCCTCGCTTCGCCATGATCTATTTAAGCCTTCTGAAAAATCATTATCAATTTCAATTCGGTCAAAGAGGTCACGTTCCTTTTTATTAGGTAGTTTGTATTTATAAAATACATCAGAAACAAATTTCATGTCATGAACATCATCCTTTAAGGATTGAATGTTTTCGCTAATTTGTTCAAGAGTGTATGCTTGTTGTTCAAGTAGTTCCCTTTGTTGCTTAAGATGCTCCTCGCCATAAGCGACAAAGTTAGTGCTTTGGCTTTTCATCTGAATCAATATTGCAGAGAGTTTAAAAAAGATCCCTAGCAACACCAACAAGGCAAGCACACCTGTAGTTATATGAAATAATTCCACAATTCCTCCTGCAACTTACGTCACGACAATGGGCGCGTATCAAGTGGCACAACCAGTTTACCAATCGTGATCACGACACTTTTTAATAATCATAAGTATCTGAAAATCGACCACATTTATTTTTGTTTGACATATTACAGAGTTAGAAAGCCAACAGACAATCCTAATAAGCTCACCGAAAATGTAAGCCAAAACTGCCAATGCTTTATGAAAAAAGCCTTTATTTCGCTTCGCTTTTCTATCCGTTTGGCTTTCACTACAGCAACGTTAGGATCTTTAAGCCAGCCTCTTTTAAGAGCTTTCTTTTCTTCCTCTTCCGAATCGACGGTTAGCGTATCTAGGTAATACCCCCAAATAATATGCTGACCTCCCTCTGGCTTATACAACATTCTCGGATATTGATTACTCAATGACACTAACCCTCTAACAATTTATCAAATTCTAAAGTGGGGTATAACCTACGTCCACCTTTTACTCATCGGTACTCAACACGCCGACGCTGTCATAAATATCCGGTAGAAATGTACCACACAGTGCATAAAGCGAGGCTTGATTTTGGTCGCATTGATAACTGATTGGTTATTGGTTAATCGGCCAGCAACTACCAGCATTTGTGGGGTGAATTTGTGAGAGTTAAAAGATTAGTTTAAATAATGTAAAGTTTGTGTTTTGCGAGATAAGTGAAGAACGTTCGAAAATGAAAATGGGGCATAAACCGTTTAGAGTGATCGACCTGAACCGCTCTTCGCACACGTGCAAACCTTCCAGCGGGACTCAAGCCGAAGGCTCAAGAGTCCATTTACTTAACTTAAATTTCAGATACAAAAAAGCCCCAGCATTTCTGCTGAGGCTTCGTTGTGTTGGCGGAACGGCCGGGCTGGCGCACCAGCGGGACTCAAGCCGTAGGCTAGTGAGAGTCCCACACCCAAATTCAGTACATACAAAAAA
Organism: Enterovibrio norvegicus FF-33; assembly: GCF_000286835.2. Taxonomy (GTDB): domain Bacteria; phylum Pseudomonadota; class Gammaproteobacteria; order Enterobacterales; family Vibrionaceae; genus Enterovibrio; species Enterovibrio norvegicus_A. The sequence continues at coordinate 813,563 of NZ_AJYD02000013.1, forward strand.
GCCCCGTCATTGCTGACGAGGCTTCGTTGTGTTGGCGGAGCGGACGGGACTCGAACCCGCGACCCCCGGCGTGACAGGCCGGTATTCTAACCAACTGAACTACCGCTCCAATTCTGTATGAAATCCGGTTTTACAACCCAACTTCTAGAATTTGGCGGAGAAATAGGGATTTGAATGCTACACCTATCAATCAAAAGTGCTGTAATTACAATGAGTTATCTGTTTTTATCAAAAATCAATTTAACCGTATGTCTAGTACATATTAATAGCGATAAAACAGTTAACCGTCAAGGAAATCCGATTATTTATCTGATGTTTGCGGTTTTATGGGTAAATTAAGGGAAATGCGGATTGTTTGCATTATATGTTTGAGGATGCATCGGTCAATGTTCAGTAAGTTAGTTTGTTAGTAATGTTTGTTCGGAACAAATATTGCTAACAAACTAACGTTTCGCCATGACCTGTTTAAACTCACTTTGGATAGAAGTGTATCAGTGGCTTTGCTAATTTAGCGTACTATAAATTACCAGAAGTATGGAAAAAGATCTAAGTGAGTGATTAATTTTTGTAGGCTACTACAGCTTAAGCTTGTTCGCTAGGGTGCGCCCAGATATGAGGGGCAGTATAAGGACCTGTCATACTTGACGTTGACTCACCAACGCCGTCAAGTGCACCATTAGTTAACTCTAGTGCAAACCAATTCTCTAATGGTGCTAATGTCTCAACAGGCAAACCAACTTTATGTGGTGTATTGTAACGTCGAGCATAGTGGTGAACCTCGCCCATGATAAATACCACGTCTGGCTTAAGCTCTTGTTCCGCTTTTTCCATCAGACGAGTGGCGTAGCCTTGGCGCTGATATTCTGGAAGTACAGCTAAAGGCGCAACCACGTAACACTTCAAGTGCGGTGCTGTATCAATGGTAATTGGGGTATAACATGCGTGTGCAACACCTTCGTAAACGATGGAGTAACTACCATCAGCAATAAGGTCGTCTGCAAACTTTGCGTATAATTTAGCGTGCCCTTCATTATAAAGCCCGCCTGCTATTGTGAATGTTTCATACTGAATTTCGTAAGGTGTTTTCATTTTTTATTCTCCTCTTTTATTTCGTAAAGTGATTTTTGCCTTATACCAATTACATCAATTATCTGATCATTATTACTGGATAAATAACGTAATAGTTGCGTTAAAAATTATTGTAGAATAACTACTTATAAGAATGTTTGTCTTACTCTTAGGTGATTTTCCTACGTAATAAATAGATCATATAATTAGTGATATTGGTATTATTCCTAGTCTCTTTTAGGATAATGGATTACGTATTTTTTTAAATTGACTGACTGGTCGGTCATCTTGATGGGTGAATACTATTGAGCTTTGAAAGATATGTCAAATTTTTTCGGTGAGATTACTCTAACGACCAAGAGAGCAATCCGTTCGAGAACAGTACTATTTAAATGAGGGTTGAATTTAAATGACGTCCCCGATATAGTGCACATCACATAGCTGACCGTTCAGTCAGTTTTAAGAAGGTCATACACTTCTATGGGTAAGATATATGGATAAGAAAAAACAAATCATTGAGTCTGCAATCGAATTATTTGGCACTATTGGATATGAAAAAACTTCAGTGTCTACGATTTGTGAGCATTCTGAGGTTTCAAAAGGTTTGGTTTTCCACCACTTTAAAAATAAAGAGGGCCTACTCAAAGAAGTATTTATGCGTATGGCAGAGATCGTTAATGAAGTGAGTGACGGGAGTCTTGCTAACAGTGAGGTATTAAGCCCTAAAGAAAAATTGGTCAACTACCTTGACGCGATTTTCACCTCAATGGCCTCTCCAGAGCATAAGTTGTATTATCGGTTAGATTTTCAAATTTTATGTCAGCCAGCGACAAGAGATCTATTGAAAGATCTGTTTGAAGATCGTTATCAGCTAATGATGGATTCGTTTGTCGAGATTTTGGTGAAAATCCCAGCGTCGGAACCTCAAGTTGATAGTCATTCGATCATTGCTGAGATTGACGGTATCGCTCTGAACTATTTATTTGCCAAAGACGATTATCCGCTAATGGAAATCAAGGATCGCTTTATTCAAAAACAGCTATTATTGTTTGGTCTTTGAGTAAGAAGCGATAGATTTTCATCCCATTGTTGCTGATGTAGAGAAAGTAAAATCCCTCAATTTGTCTAACTAAAAATGGGGGCACTGCACGTTATCTAGCCAAATTACCACGCTTCTAACCAGTGATTGAAAATGTGTTATAAGAAAAAATAAGTCAAATAATGCGATCTGCCGACACTTGGTGGGCTAGGAGTCAAGAGGCTTCCTCTTGCCCGCAGATATCGTGCATCTTTTGCGTAGCAAAAGTGTGACGATAGCGCAGCGGGTTGCATTGTCGTCACACTTTCAGTGAACGCCTATTTTGAGGTTGTCCTCAATGCCATCTATGCACTCAGGTGATATCATGTCGTCTAAACGAAATAGATTTACGGCCTCTACAAGCTGCTCTGGCTTCAGTCGTTTACCATATCTTCCATAAGTCATGTTTTGATGCTTATGGCCTACAATTTCAGAAACCACATGCTCTTCGACATTCGCACGTTTTAACTCATCAATAAAGGTATGACGGAATGAATAGGCGGTTGCGCGTTGTCCTGCTTTAAATCCCACGTCATTAAGAATATTGCCGAAGGTCTTTCTATAATCCTTTGACCAATCATTATCTGCACCGCGAGGCTTTACATTAAATAGCTGTGTTTCTTTTGCTCGCTGGCGAGCTTTCACAAAGGCTAAAAAGCCCATCTCTAACAATGTTTGATGAATGGGTACGGTTCGATTAGATAATTGGTTTTTCAGCTTCTGAGCGTCACCAGAGTCCGAGAACTGAATGCAAGGCAGTTCGCCTTGTTTGATATCCCGAACTTGAAGCTGACAAGCTTCTGACGGCCTGCAACCTTGATAAAGCATCAATAAGGTTATCCACTTAAAGTCTGTGTTTTGTTTGCGATAAGCGTCGTTTGAGAATAGCTTCTGTAAATCCTCATTTTTCCAACGTTGTCGCTGCTCTTGAGCACTCTTTGCATTTTTAGAGGATGTTTTGACGACAGCAAATGGATTAGCTGTAATAAGCTCATGAGCCAAACACCAATTAAAAAACTGTCTATTTGCCGCAATGTAGTCTTTTAATGTTTTGCTGCTTAATTTTCGTTTGAGTAATCGGTCTCGATAGTGCATTGCTATGCTATTGGTGGGCTTATCTGCATTTAATTCTTTTAGATAGCCTAAAAAATCATTACACCGTTGCTCTAACTGAGTAAGGGTGAGTTGTGTTACACCTTCTAATTTCTTAGATTGGATAAATTCAGAGAGTGTACTTGACGTAATAACAGGTAAGGGTGCAGAGATTTTTATTTTTGGTGAAGGATCTACCACAAGCTTAGGGGCTTTGGTTTGAGTTTCAGGTTGTGCGCTATAAGCGGCTCGTAGGGTGTTAATCGACTCAGCCAGTTCAGTTTTAAACTCGACAATCGTTAAAGAGAGCGCAATGGCTTTCTCAAACAAGGCATGAAGTAATTGAACTTGCTCAACATTTCGACGATAAGCGGTTTTACGCTCACGAGTCAGTAGGGAGAATTTTAGTTCGTTAGGATAACCACTTTCACGGAGTGAAAGTGGAGTAGCGATACGAGTATAGTACACGCTGTTTGGAAGTCTTAATAAGTACATCTGTGCCACCTTTCTGTGCAAGGTGATTTTCGATAGTACAGATACAAAAAAACCGCTGTAAAAACAGCGGTTTAATCTTTTAATTTGGCGGAGAAATAGGGATTTGAACCCTAGGAGGGCTATAAACCCTCGCCGGTTTTCAAGACCGGTGCTTTAAACCACTCAGCCATCTCTCCGTTGTTGCCGCGAATATTAACGGCCAGCACAGGGTGTGTAAACCCCTTTTCTACTACAAATAACTCAACCGCTCAAAAAGCCAGCAAAACCACGTCACTTCTCTCTATATGTGTCAAAAACCAACATCTTAAAAATAAAAAATTAACGCATTGATCAGAATGAAAATCTGTTCAGGCATCGATATCATGACTCCGCTACAATAGCCGTCTCGGAAACCCTTTAAGAGCATTCAGATGCACCATTACCTTTTTGTCGCTTTACTGTCACTTTTGACGCTTTCCACCTCGTTTGCCCAAGAAACGGATGAAACGATAAAAGGGGCGGCTTGCCTTGTCTCTGACGACCAAGGACGCGTGTTGGTCACCCGAGATATTTTGAATAATCGCATTGCTATTCCAGGTGGCTATGTGGACAGCGATAACCCCGCTGATGCCGCCATTCGGGAAACCCTAGAAGAAACGGGAATAGACGTCGAAGCCGTTGGCGAAATCGCCAGAATGGGTAAAGCCGTATTGTTTGATTGCCGTGCGACCTCCCCCATTCCTGTACTCAAAACAACAGCTGAAGCAGAAAAAGCCGCAGTGGCAGCTTGGCAGGCTGAACACTTCGCCCGCGAAGTTCGCTCGGTCTTCTTGATGAAACCCAACCAAGAGATGCTAGACAATGCTCGCTTCCCGGAACAAGTCGAAATGTTCCCTGCTTTACTGAAAAGAGCCACGCCCAGCCCTATTCAAGAGTTCGATGATTTTAGCGCCCTCGCCTCACCTTTTGATGTGTGGAATGCAGGCATCAACCAACGTTTTCAAAATGCCATTCACGCGCTACCCAAGCCAATTGCCAAGACAATGGCCACGCTGCTCGATTACGCTTCCGCACTTGGCAGTGGCGTCTTGTTCTTTGTGTTGATCCCCATCGCGATGGCAACAGGCGGATTAAAGCGTGTCGCCGAAGTGTTACTGGTGACAATACTGGTCACCGTCGTGGTGTCATTCGGCAAACTGTTCTTTGGCGTCCCACGTCCGTTTTATGTCTTCCCTGAATTACAATTAGGCGCTGCATCCGGTTTCGCTTTTCCTAGTGGGCATACCGCAACTGCCTTTGCTGTATGGGGTTTGGTGTCCACATGGATTAATCGAGCACGAAAAACAACACGCGTGATTTGGCTCGTACCCGCCGTTCTCGTTGCCTTAAGCCGTGTTTATCTTGGTGTGCACTATGTCACCGACGTTATCGCAGGGGCGGTTATTGGCGTATTGGTGGTACTTGTCGCGCAGCATCTTGCACGTCGTTTACTCTCAGTTCGACTTTGGTTTGGGTTAGGCGCAATCATCATTCCTTTTGCTTTAACCCAAATTCAGCCAACGTTTCTTTATTGCGCTGCTTTTTCATTCACGTTTTCAGCAGTACTTTGTCTTGCCAGACACCAACAAGAGCATCTCACTGCGCCGATGGGTATAAAAGGCTTTCTCATGACGCTTGCGGGTATGTTGGCGTTGGCAGCAATCATTTTAGGGGTGGGTCAGATCTCCAACTCCAGCATAGAAATATTGGCCTCATACACACTCAGTACTGCCTTGTTGGCGATTTGGCTAGGTTGGGCAGTGCCCAAATGGGGAGCGATACAAGGAAAGTGAGAGACGATTTAATTCAAATTCTCCGCCAATTAAGCACAAAAAAAGAGCGCCTATGGGCGCTCTTTGATTAAAACGTGTTTACGTTAGTCTTTAGCAGCAGATGCTAGCTCTTTCTCAGCGTCATGATCAATTTCAACGTCGAAAACAGCGCCTGCGTTTGGATCGTTGAAGACTGATTCGTCAAGCTTGCCTTCACTTTTCGCGACAATACAACTCACGGTTGCATCACCGGTGACGTTCACCGCAGTACGAACCATATCGAGCAGACGGTCAACACCAAGGATCAAGCCGATACCTTCCAGTGGCAGACCTACTTGGGCGAATACCATCGAAAGCATAATCAAGCCAACGCCCGGCACACCCGCCGTACCGATAGAGGCCAATACAGCCATTACGATCACAGTGAGGTAACCTGCAATACCAAGGTCAACGCCATAAATGTTCGCAATGAACACGGTCGCAACACCTTGCATGATCGCCGTACCATCCATATTAATGGTGGCACCGAAAGGAACGGTAAATGAACCTACAGAGTTCTTCACACCTAAACGCTGAGTCACTGTACGCAGTGTGACAGGAATAGTGGCGTTTGAACTCGCGGTACTGAATGCGAACACTTGCATGCTGCGCACTTTCTTCATGAAGGTCATGATATTCAGACCAGTGAATACTTTGAGGAAAGTCGGCAGAACAACGAAGAGGTGAATCATCAGTACGCCGATCAGCACAACAACATAACCAATCAATTCAGCGAAGAGTGCCAAACCTAGGCTTGCCATGGCTTTTGCGATCAAACAGAAAACTGCGTAAGGCGCGATTTCCATGATGACGGTAACCATCTTCATCATCACTTCGTTCAGAACTTCGATCAGTTCGACGACTTTTTTAGCCGGCTTACCGACCATCAAAATACACACACCCATCAAGATAGCGAAGAAGATGATTTGAAGCATTTCACCTTCTGACAGCGCACTGACAGGGTTATTTGGAATGATATCGATCAGGACTTGTGAAAGCGGTGGCGCATCTTTACCCGTAAAGGCAACGTCGGCAACCATGTTCATGCCAGAGCCGATACCACTTAGTGCAGACACACCAATCGCAAGTGCAATGGCGATGGCAGTTGTTAGCAGGTAAAGACCGAAGGACTTACTCCCCACACGGCCAAGCATTTTGATGTCACCAATCCCGCACACACCACAAATCAAAGAGAAAAGGACGAGCGGAACTACCATCATTTTTAACGCGTTCACAAACATTTTGCCCACGACGTGGAACAAACCGTTTGTGATATAGGTATCGACGAATCCACCAGCAGGATTCAACCCAAAAATATTGATTGCTAAACCAAGAATAATACCGGCGACCAAGCCGATAACAACCTTGGCAGTCAGGCTCATTTTGCCATCACCATTTGTTTTTGCATTTACCATATTGCCTCCATGACTATGTATAAATTCCAGTCATGAAACCCCTTTCTTTTGTCTTACTAATGGCAATAAGCGTTTGCTAACGAGCCGACCTTTGAATAATTAGTCACTATGGAGTGATATTCCATTCACTACATAACAAAGAGGCGAGATCAGCTTAAAAATTAACCAAATATAGAGACTAATGTCAGGACCTTTCATAACAGGCAATATATATATCCTGAATCGAAAAATGACGTTGTCTCAATATTGATTCATTCGACATATTTTGTTAATGGAAGGTTAAATTAGGTCTATACGCCCCATCAAAACTAAGCCCATATATGAAACAACGAATACCGCGATGGGACAAGATGATTACGGCTTATTGCGTTACAATGGCTCTCTTTTCCAAACTGCATAGTCGTCATGAGCCATTGTCCTGAGTGCGGAGACGCACTTTCTTGCACTGCTAACTCCGGCAGCTGCTGGTGTATGCAATACCCCAACATCGTTCCGGTTAGCGATACCGCTGATCTGTCTTGCCTTTGCGCTGCTTGTCTGGCGAAGAAAATAAACACCCAGCTCGGTGAGGTCTATCAAACCTACAGCACTAACGAACTCATTCGACTAGCCAAACCTTACGCAAATAGCCCTCATCTCATCGAAGAACTCGACTACACGATGGAAAACGGCTTTATGGTGTTTTCCGCTTGGTACCACTTAAAGCGCGGAACCTGCTGTGGCAATGGTTGTCGGCATTGTCCATTCGGCAAATCGTCCGAATTGCCTATCAACCAGGAAGATCGTTATAACAACGTGGGCTAAGTCACTGACGGAAAGGATTTCTTCGACGACAATTCGCGTCCTTTTGCTTTATTCACTTTTCACTCAAAAAACGCCGAAATAATCATAATGAAGATAGTCGCTGTCACCGCCTGCCCGACAGGCATTGCCCACACTTACATGGCCGCCGCTGAGCTAAAAAAAGCCGCGCTGCAATCGAGTATTCATATCAATGTGGAGACTCAAGGCGCCATGGGCATTGAGAACCCACTCAGTATTCAAGATATTGCCCGCGCCGATGTCGTGCTGATCGCATCAGACATCGAGATTGAAGATCGCGCCCGATTTTCAGGAAGCAAAATCCACTGTGTGACGATTGAAGAAGTGCTGACTGACCCAATCTCTGTGTTGGAGCGCTGCAAACGTTTATGATCACCCGACGGATCACCTTCTTTATTGGTGAAGAAGGACTGCCAGCATGGAGGCTGAACCGCTTGAGAACCTTGGCGGGGCACTTTCGATCGGTCACTATTTTTGTCAACTTGTCGCAACGTAAATCCGCCAACGCCGAACAGCCAATGCACATCCTCAGCCTAAGTGCATTACCCAGTGATTTGTGCCAGCTACAAATTGAAGGTAACGATGCCGAACTTGCTTCCATGGTATTGACCGATTTTATTGACGAACATGCCTCGCTGATATCCGGCGGAAAGTCATCCGCGCCAATCACACCCTCCGATCATCAGTCACTGCCCTTTGATTTTGTCACCCATCGGCTACGAGACACTGAACTCGACAAACATGGCCTACTGGCACAGTTTGCTTTGATGGTCGCCAAGCATGAAAACTGCAATCAAGAAACCTTGTTTGATGCCTTGTATAAGCGGGAAAGTGTTTCTTCGACGAGCATGGGAAATGGCGTTGCTTTACCTCATGTAATGACCCCCGAGGTGAAACACGCGCATTTGCTGATAGCGACTACGCATGCTCCCTTAAATTGGGCGTCTCAACGGGGGAATGTCTCTTGTGTGATTGGATTGATGCTGCCAACCCCGCCCGTACGTGAATCTATAGTGGCCTTCTCTGGCTTTTCTCAGCAGCTTCTTGAGGCAGATTTCTGCGCGTATCTGACCGAAAACAACAGCGCTGATATTCTTGAACTCTTGATCTTAAACGCCCTTAACGTTCCGTTTCGCTAGCCCATTGAATCACTAATTCGCCCCGCGATACTCTGACGGCGTCATGCCTGTTTTCGATTTAAAGACGCGATAGAAATAATTCACATCCTGAAAGCCGCAACGCGTAGCCACCTCGTTCAAGCGAAAATCGTAACGCTTAAGCATAAACTTAGCGCGATCAATCCTCACCCACGTAATGTAATCCGCCATACGCATATGCCCTTGTTGACGAAACAAACGTGATAGATGGTTTGGCGTCATGTTAAAGCGCTGCGCAATGGATTCTCGGGTGACCTGACGGTGAAAGTTTTCCTGAATGTAGATACAAATACCTTGATAGAGATCTTCCACGCGGTTGCGTGTTCCCGCCACGGGCGAGGCCAGCATTAACTGACAATAACTCAACAAAGCATGCAGCAAGTGTTCATCCATCGGCTTGCGAACAGGCTCTGTCGCCAGTGTATTTAACGCACTGAGGATATGATCGATGGCGTGTCCGGTACGGGTTTGAATACTGAATTTCTGCACATCATAAAAACCGGGCTGATTTTTAGCTTTACTGACCAGGCTAAAACCGAGTTGTCGCTGACCAAACAGCAAGCTCAACACAGAGCAATCCGTGTCCCAATTTGGCTTGTTCCAACTATTGGGTGGCACAAATAACGCATCACCCGCCAACAGTTTCACTTCGCCAATGGTCTTGTCTGGGTTTTCAAGTTGGTTGGGGTATTCCCCGCTGATCACTAACTCCAAACGTGGAAAATTCACCTGATAGCTGAATGGCGGCGGAGTGACTTGATCACTCGCAAACCAAATTCGATTGAAGTGCTCACGCTCAGATAACAAATTTTCCAAAAGCAGATGAAAAACCTGGCTCATCTTTTCCCCTTGTTCCCACACCAATAACGCGGCGATTATGCTGCCTCACTGTCAGTGCCGCTAACCATTCCCTAAGTCATGACTCAATAGCGTGAACCAGCTCAACAAAAAATGCGTCACCACGTTAGATCAAGCGTTACTTATTTCTAGCAAAATCAGTCATCACAGGAATTTAATGACTAATACGGACATTGAAATTTATCAATAACTTATTGTATTTACATATTTAATGTAAAAATAACTCACATAATTCACATCATCTCTTAATGAGAATAAGATCACAGCTTGCATTCGATGTTACAAATATCCAGTAAATGCCTTTTCTTTCCTCTATCTGACAAACAGTGATTCATCAGAAAATAGTCTCATCGGCTAACGCCATCATAAGACCAATTCATTTAGGGGTGACTTCATGATTACTAAGCTAATCAATGAAAATCTGATTTGCCTGAACCTGAGTGCGACAACCAAAGACGCAGTGTTTATCGAGATGATCGAACTGCTTCATGCTCAAGGCAGAGTCAACGACAAGCAGCAATTTCTTGCCGATATCTATGCACGCGAAGAGTTGGGTAACACGGGATTTGAAGACGGCGTTGCGCTCCCTCACGCGAAAAGTGCCGCTGTTATCGAGCCAGCTGTTGCCATCGGCATCAGTCGTCAAGGCATTGAATACGGCGCAGAAGACGGTCAGCCATCCAAACTCTTTTTCATGATTGCATCACCTGATGGCGGCGCAAATCACCACATTGAAGTGCTGGCAGAACTCTCTTCGAAACTGATTGAAGACGGTTTTATCGATCAGTTCATGCAAACAGAAAACCCACAACAAGCACTAGCCTTGCTGCTAGAGAAAAAAGCCCAAGAAGACTCACCAGAAGCGAACAAAGGCCTGTTAATTGGCGTGACAGGCTGCCCTGCTGGCGTAGCACACACCTACCTTGCGGCGGAAGCGCTGGAAAAAGGCGCGGCGGCACTTGGCTTTGAAATGAAAGTAGAAACCAACGGCTCGATCGGCGTAAAAAACAGCCCTACCGATGAAGAAATTGCCCGCGCCGAAGCGATTATTGTCAGCTGTGACAAGCAAGTCGACATGGCTCGATTTGCGGGTAAACGCCTGATCAAGACGGGTGTAAAAGCCCCAATTAAAGACGCCAAGGGCTTGATCAACCAGGCACTAGAAGCGCCAAAATATGTCGCATCTGCTGACGATACCAGCGCGAACTCCGGCGAGAGCAAAGCCTCTCAAGCCCGTTCTGATTTGTACCGCTACCTGATGAATGGCGTGTCTCACATGATCCCGTTCGTGGTGACAGGGGGTCTGTTGATTGCTCTGGCACTGGCTATCGGCGGACAACCGACCGAAGCAGGCATGGCGATACCCGCAGGCAGCCTTTGGAACAAAGTGCTTGATGTCGGTGTGGTTGCCTTCACCTTGATGATCCCTATCTTGTCCGGTTACATCGCGTATGCCATTGCTGACCGCCCTGGTTTGGCGCCAGGCTTGATTGGTGGCTGGATTGCGAACAACGGCTCATTCTACGGTGCAGAAGCAGGTACTGGCTTTATTGGTGCAATCGTTGCGGGTTTGTTGGTGGGTTACTTCGTCAAATGGATTGCCACTCGCAACTATCACAAGTTCGTTCAACCTCTCGTACCGATTATGATTGCCCCTATTGCAGGTAGCTTGTTCATTGCGAGTTTGTTCATCTTCGTTATCGGCGCGCCTATTGCGGGTCTAATGGAAGGCTTGAACACCATGCTGACTAACATGAGTTCTGGCAACGTGATCCTACTTGGTATCGTTCTTGGTGGCATGGCAGGCTTTGATATGGGTGGCCCATTCAACAAAGTGGCCTTCCTGTTCTCTGTTGGCATGATTGCCAGCGGTCAAACACAATTTATGGGTGCGATGGCCTGTGCCATCCCTGTTGCACCGCTCGGTATGGCGCTAGCCACTGTGATTGGTCGCAAGTTCAACATCTTTGAAGACTCTGAAATTGAAGCAGGTAAAGCGTCTGGCGCGATGGGTCTGGTGGGTATCTCTGAAGGTGCGATTCCATTCGCGGCGCAAGACCCAATGTCTGTTATCCCAGCGAACGTAGTCGGCTCAATGGTTGCTGCAGTGATGGCATTCTCCTTCGGTATTACCAACAGTGTTGCTCACGGTGGCCCAGTTGTTGCTCTGCTCGGTGCGATGAACAAACCCGTACTTGCCCTTGCCTGTATGGCCGCAGGTGCCATTGTGACTGCTCTGGTTGCCGTTTCACTGAAGAAAATGCGTCAAGCAAAAGCGCAACAAGACAGCACAACTGTGACTGCTGCATAATCAAAGAATCTCTCGCTCCCTCTTATTCAGGGAGCGATTTTTTTGCGCTGACGCATCAATCCCCGTTTCACTTCTGGTAAACTTTCCGCCAGTTGAATGAAGACTCGAAGAAGAAAAATGACTGCATACTTTTATCCATTGAATAACGTAATTCAAGATTATGCTTGGGGCAGCTACACCTCGCTGAATACCCTTTTTGGCATTGCAAACCCAGACAACAAACCGCAAGCCGAAATCTGGATGGGCGCGCATTCAAACGGCTGCTCCAAGATCACTGTCGATGGACAAGAAACCCTGCTTTCTGATTTCATCAACAAAGACATGTCAGCCGTCATTGGTGCTGAAACTGCAGACACATTTGGCGAACTGCCGTATTTGTTCAAGGTACTGTGCGCAGAAAAAGCACTCTCAGTGCAAGTTCACCCAAGCAAAGCACAAGCAGAAGCGGGCTTTGCCAAAGAAGAAGCGGCCGGTATTCCTCTTTCTGCTGGCATTCGTAATTACAAAGATCCCAACCACAAGCCTGAACTGGTTTATGCGCTAACGTCATACACGGCGATGAATGGTTTTCGTGATTATGCGGAGATCTTAGCCTTCTTCCACAAACTGAATATTGATGAGCTTTCTATATTGGTTGCGGCACTGGATGCTAACCAAAATGAGCAAGGCTTAAGCGCATTCTTTGAAGCGCTGCTTTCGTTGGAAGGAGAACAAAAAGACGCAGCGGTGACCAAGTTGCTCGCAGTTGCTTCAGAGTCCCAATCAGATGAATTGTTCGCGTTACTACTGACTTTGGCAGAACAATACCCAGGCGACATTGGCTTGTTCTCGCCGTTGATTCTGAACACCCTGACCTTAGCCCCGGGTGAAGCCATGTTCCTGCATGCTTGTACGCCTCATGCGTACATCAAAGGCACAGGGCTTGAGATCATGGCGAACTCAGACAATGTATTACGCGCAGGTTTAACCCCTAAACATATGGACGTGGCCGAGTTGATTTCTTGTACCCGCTGCGTGCCAATGCCGAAAGACACCATTCTTCTTGCGCCAGAAATCAGCGGCAAAGCACAGCTTTACCCTATTCCAGTGCCTGATTTTAACTTCGGCGTTTATCAAGACACCGAGAACGAAACACTCCAGACCACCAGCGCAGAAATTTTGTTCGCGATTGACGCCCCATTGACCGTTTCACACGCCAGTGGCGAGTCAGCAACGCTGCAAAAAGGTGAATCTGTGTTTATTCCTGCGTTCGTGGGTGATTACGCGGTGACATGCAGCGGCACATTTGCTCGCGCATTTAACTGAATAGCTCATCGTAATGAATATCGGTCTGCTTACTCCCCCTAAGCAGGCCAACCCAACACCTTAAGTGCTAAAGAAGCTCCGGTTTAGGCTGGGCTTCTTTATTTTTGCTCTCTCGTCATACTCGTTTCTCATTGGTGTCTCTCCCTGCGTCACTCAGTCATCACCCTGCCCTTGTGTCCTTTTTGTTTACGACAAGAAAAACGCCATCACGGTTTGAGTTCATATTTACCTTGTGCTTGTGGTGTTTAATTTAACACCCATATTCCCTTTATTGAGAAAGTGTTGCGCGGAATATATACGCTAAGATGTTTCGCACTTTTACTATATTTAATGTATGAATTTGCTCCTACTCTTTGTCCAGAGTTCTGGCGTGTCGCCGTGAAACGCATACGTAGCCGAACAAACGACGTACTCGAGGGATATATTCAGGCCAATAAGAAAGCGCTTTCGTATCTGGCTGAATATTGAGTACACGGTCGCAAGACAAATGAGAACCCTCGGAGGGGCAATATGCTCAAAGGAAAAATCATCGTGTCAGGAATGACTTCGCTGGCAATTCTGTCTGGCTGCTTTTTAGAATCAAAAGTGCCTTACTTCCCAGACTGGCCACAAATAAACAGTGCAATTCCCAAAGATCCGGAAATTGAAAGCCGTGTCTCGGAAATTCTTGCGCAAATGACGCTAGAAGAAAAAGTCGGACAAATGATCCAGCCCGATCTTCGCAGCGTGACACCGCAAGAAGCCGCAGATTATAAGATCGGTTCGATTCTCAATGGTGGCGGCGCATGGCCTAATGGCAACAAATACGCCAGTGCACAAGATTGGGTAGACGAGGCCGACAAATACTATCTCGCTCTCGAAGATGCCTATGCCGATCGCGGTTTTCGCATTCCATTTATGTGGGCGACCGATGCTGTTCATGGTCACAACAATGTGTTCCGTGCAACAGTCTTTCCGCATAACATCGGCCTCGGTGCGGCAAACAACCCGAAACTGATCAAACAGATTGGCAGTGCGACTGCCCTTGAAGTTGCCGCCACTGGCCTTGATTGGACATTCGCCCCGACCGTTGCCGCACCCCGCGACTACCGATGGGGACGTGTGTATGAAGGCTACTCTGAAGATCCAGAAATCATCTATCAGTACGCTGGAAAAATGGTGGAAGGCTTACAAGGTGGTGCAAGTGGCCTGAAAAGCGAAAGCCATGTCATTTCTAACGTGAAGCACTGGCTTGGCGATGGTGGCACCAGCCTGGGCGTTGACCGCGGAAAGAATCAGTACACCGAAGAATACCTGCGAAATATTCACGCAACGGGTTACTTTTCTGGCCTCGATGCGGGCGCACAAGTCGTCATGACCTCATTCAACTCGTGGAACGATGATGCCAACTACGACGTGATGGGCACAGATAACTACAACAAAAAGCTTCATGGCAGTAAGTACATTGTTAATGACGTACTGAAAGACAAAATGGGCTTTGATGGCTTAGTGGTCACAGATTGGAACGGTCACAGCGAGATCAATGGCTGTACTGCTGGGAACTGCCCACAAGCCGTGTTGGCAGGCAATGACATCTTTATGGTCACCGCGCGCAAAGACTGGCAAGCATTCTACAACAATGTCATTGCACAAGTTAACGATGGCACCATCCCTATGTCTCGTATCGACGATGCGGTCACCCGTATTCTTCGCGTCAAAATGCGTGCGAACTTATGGGATAAACCTCAGCCATCGCTGCGACGCCTTGCGGGCAAACAAGACGTTCTTGGCTCTGATGCTCATCGCGAATTAGCACGAGATGCCGTTAGCCAATCCTTGGTACTGCTGAAAAACAACGACAAGGTACTTCCTCTGTCTAGCGACCAACCTTATCTCGTGGTGGGTAGCGCCGCACACAATATTCAGAAACAAACAGGTGGCTGGTCACTCACGTGGCAAGGCACAGAAAACACCCTTGAAGATGACTTCCCCGGTGCAACGACCATGCTAATGGCGATGCAACAACACGTCGGTGAGGAAAACGTGTATACCGACGCCAATGCCGCGCCTGAACACGCGATTGCCGTGGTTGTCATGGGTGAAGACCCGTATGCCGAAATGTTTGGTGACATCAACCCCACCAAAACACTCGAATACGCCACCTTGAAATCGTCTTATGGCGCTGATCTTCGTTTGATCAAATCGTTAAAAGAAAAAGGCTTCAACGTGGTTTCTGTGTTCTATTCTGGTCGTCCATTGTATGTGAACGAAGAGATCAATCATTCTGATGCCTTCATCGCGGCATGGCTACCGGGTACGGAAGCTGGCGGCATCACAGATGTGTTGTTTGGCGAAGGAAAGTCGGATTTCCGCGGTCGTCTCTCGTTTTCTTGGCCGGGCACAAAGTGCGCCACCACAATCAACCGTAAAGCCCCTAACCTGATGGACTATGAAACACCAGACATGGAGCAAGACATTGAAGGCGAACATGCGCCCTTGTTTGCTTACGGTTATGGCCTGTCCTACAACAAGAAAAAGAGCAGCAAGCTCAAGACTGATCTCGACAACTTGCCGCTCGACCCGCGTGAATATGGCTGCGGCCTTGATGCACCAGACGACGGTATGGCAACCACTAACCTCGAAATTTACGGTCGTTCCGCGTCCGATGAATTTGTCCCGCGCATTGCCGGTTCATCTAACGGTTGGGTCGGTGTCACTATCTCCAACGGCACACCCACCAGCATTGGTTCGATCACCACAACACCGATTGATCACCTGCATCAACAAGATGCGATCAATGTGAAATTCACCGGCGAAGCACCTGCACAGGTGTATATGCAAACACCGCAGCAACAGGTTGTCGATAAGCAAGGCTACCTCAACGCTGATGCGACCTTGCAGTTTGATATCGACATGAAATCACAAGCGCCACAAAGCATGGTGCTCGCGACGCATTGTGAATGGCCATGTTTAGGACAAGTGGCAATCAACAAAGTGCTTCCTGCGCCAACAGCGCAAGATGAAACCCAGTGGACCACAATCAAAATTCCGCTTCAGTGTTTCGCCGACGAAGGCATGGCATTCTCTATTCTGAATACGTCATTCCTGATCTACGCCGATGAAGCCGTGGAATTTAACCTCGGTGAGATCCGCTATGTGCCGCACAGTGTGGACCCTGCCGACGATGCCATCAGTTGCGATGCGCTTAAAGCGCCGACACTGCCGCCATTGTTAGGTGACACCGTCGATGTGTGGGAGATCTGGGAGCCAAACCTTGTCACATGGCAAGCCAGAACAGATACATGGGCAAACATTGAAGATCACCTTGTTCTCACGGGGAATGACCCGTCTGATGACACCCATGAATTCACTGTGACTTATGACGCTGCCAGCCCAGAGTTTTTCAAAGGCGTCGCCTTAGTGCAGGGGAAAACGCAGAACTTGATTAACTTCACGTCTGGCAACCTGACCTTCGATATCTATATCGAAAGCTATGGTTCACCTGCGAGTCCCGGTGAAACGCAAAGTGAAAACGTGGTCGTGAAGATGGAATCCCCTACGGGTTCGGGTAACGATTACCCCATTGGCAACCTAGCAACAGGCCAATGGCATCAAGTCTCTGTGCCAGTGTCGGAACTCAATACGGGCGCGTTAGACATCACCAAAGTAAACAAACCCTTCGCCACACTCGCGGAATGGGATGCTTCCCAAGCGGGGGTTATTTACCGAGTGAGAAATATCAAGCTGGAGATGTAATACCGGCGCGATAACGCAACGGTTTATGTTTGACCAACACACAAAGGCGGCCGATATCACGGTCGCTTTTTCTTTGTCTGGCAGATCTTAACTGTGCGGCGGTACAAGTTACCAGAGCGTGAACGCTGCTTTTGAGAGGATGAGAGCTGAGAAATCAACGGCATTCAGGTAACATTTCACGCACTGCTTTGAGCTCATTCGGCTGAATGCGACAGATCAAACGTGGTACTCACGAAAACGAGGCTTTTGTTAAAGCATCGCTTTGCGAAGGACAGGATGCAGATAAAAAGGATGATACATGCCATTTGATACCATGACGTTTTGCTATCCGTGGCGTCCCTATCAACACCGCGTACTCAACGCGGTGCATGAACACCTCAGTGACAAACGTCTGCATATCGTCGCCGCTCCCGGTGCAGGAAAAACGACGCTCGGTCTCGAAGTCTTTCGCATCCTCAGAAAACCGACATTGGTGCTTTCACCAACACGCATCATTCGCGATCAGTGGATAGACAGGCTGAAAGATTTTTGCGCCACTGATGATGCGCAGTCCCTCGATTGGGTGAGTCGTTCGATTCACCATCCCAAAACCCTTACATCCATCACCTATCAAGCGCTACACGCCAAAGTTGCTGACGCGCTGGGAGCGGATGCGTTAACTGGCGAAGAGAACGACGAAGCCGAGCGACTAGACAATGACAACGGATTGAAAGACGATGAGCTAAACAGCTTCATTCAACTGCTTGAGCAGCACAACATTGAAGTGCTTATCCTTGATGAAGCCCACCACTTAAGAAACGAATGGTGGCGAGCATTAGAAAAAGTCTGCGAGCATTTCCCCAACATCACATTGGTGTCACTCACCGCCACCCCGCCTTACGATTCGCAAGGCCATGAGTGGGCGAGATATGAGAAGCTTTGCGGCCCAATTGATGAAGAAATTTCCGTCCCCGAACTCGTCAAAGCGGGCACGTTATGCGCGCATCAAGATTACCTGTGGGCATGTAACGCCACGTCATCAGAACAGCAACAAGTTGAGGAATATGACCAGCGCGTATCCACACTATGCCATACATTGATGGCGAGTGAGGCTTTTGAAAGCGCGGTTTTATCTCACCCTTGGTTACACCAAGACGACATTGAACAAGCGTTGATCAAAGAGCCCGAGATCGCCATTGCGATCCTCAGCTTTATGAAAGCAAAACAACGTCCTGATAATCAAAAACTCATGCAGTTGCTCGACCTCAGGCATGACGACATTCCCGAGCTAGGGAGGCATCGTTGGCAAGTGTTGATTGCGGCGCTGCTGTTTTCAAAAACCTACCCGCACGAAAACGAACACCTGCTGTTTGTTGAGCAATTAAAGAAACAACTGAATACCTCTGAGTTGCTCAACAAACGCGAACTTTCGTTAGAGCGTTCAAGAAGAATTGAACGATCTCTGTCATTAAGCGCCTCAAAAATTGAAGGTTGCTGCGAGATCCACCAGCTCGAGCTCAAACAACGCGGCAATGACCTTCGCCAAGTGATTTTAACGGATTACATCCGAGACGAAGCCCTTGCATCAGGAATGGACACCGGCGAAGTCAACCTCGGGGCATGGCCAATATTCAAAGCCATCACCACGTCATCTTCCGTATCTGGTCAAATTGCATTATTAACAGGCCGTTTAAGTATTGTTCCAACGGCCTTGCTACCCGCTTTGCTCACCCATATCAGTAGCAAAAACGTCAAAACTGAACCAATGGGAAGCCAACAGCAATACCAAAAAGTCTCTGCGCCACTCAATCAATTAACGGGGGCTTTTACTGCCTTGTTGATGAACGGTGACATCAAAGTGCTGATTGGCACGCGATCACTGCTTGGTGAAGGCTGGGATGCCCCCGCCATAAATTCACTGATCCTCGCAAGCTCAGTGGGCTCATTCATGCTCACCAACCAAATGCGTGGACGCGCCATTCGCATTGACCCCGCCAACAAAGACAAAATTAGCGCTATATGGCATTTGGCTGCCATCAATGCCAAATCTTTTGCTGGCTGGTCCGATTTTTACAGCCTCAAACAACGCTTTGAAACCTTTGTCGGACTCTCCGAAAAAACGCTGACCATTGAAAGCGGTTTTGACCGCATGAAAGCAACAGCCATTGATTCGCCTATGAATGTCGAAATGGCTTCGCCGATTACCGCCAATAACCGCCAAATGACGCGTCGTTTTAACAAAATAGGGATTGTTGCGACGCGCTGGCATCAGGCGCTTTCTTTGGAAGAAACCGCCCGAGTGGTTCCATCAGTCAAAACCAACAAGCTGCCTGCCATTCGTGGCTATCTACTCAAGCGCTCTTTCGGCTATTTGGCGATTCAACTCGCTGGCGCAATCACTAGCGGCGTACTGGCTGCGATGAGCACCTTGAAACATTCCCCCTCAACCATACTGCCGGTTTTGGCCTTGGTTATCGCTGGTACTTTGATTTATAAGCTGCCGAAAACAATTTTCACGCTTAAAGTCGTCCTCCGTTACCTGCCTGTTGACGGTGCGTTGAAACAAATTGGCGTTGCGTTGGCCGAAGCACTTTGTCAGGCTGGCTTTGTCGAAACATCGATTCGGCAAATGAAAGTCAACGTCATAAAAACCCATGAAGGCGCTTTCTTCTTGTCGCTGTCAGGTTGCACCTTCTATGAATCTTCCCTGTTTGCAAACTGCCTACACGAAATTTTCGCACCGATTGATAACCCAAGATATTTGGTGATTCGAGTAGGGAAATTCCTCGGAATGACGCGAGATGATTATCATGCGGTTCCGCTTAGGTTTGGTGCCAAGAAAGACACCGCGATGATTTTCTACAAATCTTGGTGCAAGAACGTCAGCCTGTCAGAACTGATATATACCCGCACACCGGATGGCAGAAAAAGGCTACTCAAAGGAAAAATGAAAGCCTTCTCCTCGAACTTCAGCGATGAAGTTAAACGCCAAGACCGCTGGAGCTGACCACCATTCATAAGGGAGCGCGGTGACTCATAGGTCCGGTCGCCTCCTACCCCCACCGATTTTCTTCATGTCTCGTCTATCATTTGAGAACGAATGCGTTGCCACAAATGATAGAGTCAAATCTCTCTATTTGACTGTTCTCGCTCTCCTCCATGCCCTCGGCGCTTCGCCTTTGCTTGTGCGTAGATCCAAAGAAGGAACACAACATGAACCCAAAACTACAAAACGCGACGAATTTGTACATGGAAGGCATTCGTGATGGTAATGCTCGTCAAGCCGTCACTCAATACACCGGCGACCGATACATTCAGCACAGCACAGGTGTCAAAAATGGCATTGAAGGTTTTGTTGAATTTTTTGAGCCCTTCCTTCTACGTTGCCCTGTCAGAGACATTCGTGTTATCCGCTCTGTGGTTGATGGGCAATATGTCTTTGTGCAAGTCTTCCAAGACATCAATAACGGTGAAGCAAAGTGGGTGACCACGGACCTGTTCGACACGGACAATAACGACAAAATCATCGAGCATTGGGATGTTATCTCCGCCTATGAAGGCAAAGAATCCGACGATGTTAATCAGCTCAATGGTCACCTTGGTATTGAAGATGAACACGCCACAGAAGCCAACAAAGCGCGTGTTCGCGAATTCATGTGCGACGTAATGGTGTTGGGACAAGCTGACAAGCTGGACGCCTTCGTCGACACCGCTTCTTTAGTGACTCACCAGGGCTCAGATGTTGCATCACTTGAACAGTGCATTGGCAGTTACGATCAAGTCTTTAAACTGATCGGGCAAGGCAACGTTGTGGTGACCTACAGCCGAGTCATGAAAGGCGGTATCGAAACCGCGCGTTTCGACATCTTCCGATTGGAAAGCGGAAAAATTGTCGAGCTGTGGATCAATGAAGAAATCGTACCGCCAAAACATGAATGGACTAATGGCGGTAAGTTCTAATACCGATTAGTCGCCATCTCCTTCCCAAACAAACAGTTCCTTTTGTTTTATTCATGGTCACCTTCTCGCAGGTGACCATAACCTCTCTTAGCTATGTCAATGTTATTAGGCACTCTAAATATGCCAACCGCTTGTCTTTTCCTATCGTTAAACATACGGCTTACATTGGCAAGTTTTGACTGACTCTTTAGATAACAAAGCCTATCCATAACACCTGCTATTTTATTGCTGAGAATTTAAAAACCCGATGAGTTTCAATTAGATCATTCTTGAATCCGAAACAAGGGATCAATGACTTACGCTGCCATAGTTCTGATGGCTCATTGAGCATCACTACAACATCAAGACACCCTTTATGAGGAAAAAATAATGACAACAATTACAGGAACGTCATTGGGCGACACCATCATAAGCAGCCATCACGTTGGTTGGATATACGGAAAAGACGGCAACGACTATATCGAAGCATATGGGAACGAGTGCCTAATTGATGGCGGAAATGGTGATGACAAAATCATCGGCAGTTACGACCATGACTATATCAAAGGGGGTTACGGCGAAGATTGGGTTGATGGTGGGTACGGCAACGACAAAGTTTACGGCGGTTTTGGTGACGACACGATATATGGAGGCTGGGGTTGCGACGTCCTTTACGGTGGACACGATAACGACCAACTTTACGGCGGGAATGGTAACGACACCCTAAAAGGCGAACAAGGAAACGACTATCTTTCAGGTGGCTCTGGAAACGATCATCTTTGGGGTGGCCAAGGTCATGATCAACTTGAAGGTGGCGACGGTAACGATTATGTCGACGGTGGCGACGGTGACGATGCACTGTTTGGAGGTTGCGGCGATGACCGAATGATCGGCTGGCACGGTGACGACATTATCAATGGTGGTGAAGGCAGCGACCACATGGATGGACATTGGGGCAATGACACCATGCTCGGCGGTGACGGAAATGACAAAATGTGGGGCGGAGATGGTTACGACAAAATGTCTGGCGGCGAAGGCGATGATTACGTCGATGGAGGCTGTGGCAACGATGTATTAGAAGGTAACGCTGGTGACGATAAACTGGTGGGGTATTACGGTGCTGACGAGCTTTACGGCGGCGACGGTTGCGATGAGTTGTTCGGCGGTAGTGACAACGACCTGCTAAGCGGCGGCAATCACAGCGATTCACTGTGGGGCGGTTGGGGTCAAGACTTGCTTTTAGGCGGTGATGGTAATGACAAGCTGCTTGGTGAAGCGGGCGACGATAAACTTGTCGGTGGCGCAGGCAACGATGAACTTTGGGGCCACGGTGAAAACGACGCACTGTTTGGCAATTGCGGTGACGATAAGTTGGATGGCGGGTGTGGTGAGGACGCTCTCGATGGCGGGTGTGGCAATGACAACATCGATGGCGGCTGGGGTAACGATTATATCGTTGGTGGCGCAGGTGATGACATTCTTAAAGGCAACTGGGGCGACGATGTTTTCTACTTCTGCCAAGGCGATGGCAAAGACATTATCACCGACTTCAATGGCTGGCATGACACTCTCCAAATCGACACGTCATTGGCGGCGTCACTAAGCCAAATCAACATCACGCAAACGTCGCACACGGTGACACTGGATTTTGCGGATGGCACGGAAATTCAGCTACAAAACTTCTGTGGTCAGTTCAAGAGTGACTACATTGATTTCGTCACAGGCTGCGAAATCATCGCATAACACAAACCAACGTGCCCGCACGCTTCTTAACGAGCGGGCACTATTGTCCAATATTCAAGTTCAAGTTCAAGTTCAAGCCAGTTAAACCGTATTCAAAATAGCCACGGCGATTTATCACATCTCTCACTTCCTTAAAGTGGGATATACAAAACTTGACGAAATCTGCTCTACTGTTTGTATACCTAAGCAACCTCAAGGTGCTTGTTCAGCGAGAATTTGTTTGGGTATAAATATCTGCGTTTTATGGGTAAAAGGAATTCACGCTGAACATGGAAAACAGCCTAAGCATTCGTTCGTACACCCGCCAACGACAAAGTCACGCGCATGACTATCACCAGTTGGTATTGCCAATACAAGGCACGATTCATATCGAACTGACCGATTACAACGGTGGCGTCGGGGTGGGCGAATGCGTGGTGATCGAATCTGGCGTGCAACATCACTTTACAGCTGACGAAGCAGCGCGTTTTATCATTGCTGATCTTTCATCGCTACCAGACAATCTTCATACATCTAACCTCGCGGTATTTTCCATCACGCCACCGCTCCTTAGTTTTCTCTACTTTGTCGAAAAACAATTAGAGTTTCAGCTGGATGATAAGCTTGAAAAATCGCTAGTCGATGTCTTTATGTTGTTACTGCAACAGCAAAGCGGCAACCCACTTGTCGACCCGCGTATTCGCGCGGCGCAAACATGCATTATTGAACATCTAGAAACTAACCTGACCATTGAAGGCCTAGCGAAAGTCGCCTGCCTCAGCCCAACCCAATTTAAGAAGCGATTCAAAGAAGCCTTGGGCGTCAGTACCTATCAATACATTACCGAGCAGAGAATGGAAAAAGCCAAGGCTTTGCTCATACACACCGACTTGCCTGTTCAATTAGTCGCTGAACGCGTTGGCTACACTGATGTCTCTGCGTTTAGCCGTCGCTTTTCCGCCAGTTTTGGCCTCTCTCCAAGAGACTTTTCTCGCTAATACATCACCACACACAATTTATCATCGACATACTGGATGAATAGAAAAGCGCCCTCTCGGCGTAGTAATGCGTCCTTTCTGCAAAGTCTTCGTCAGCTATTTCCGTTAGGATTATTGTCAGCCTAAAGGATCAGACAGGACACGCAGCACGATGAAACGCACCTTCTTGAACATGGACTCCGCATTGCAAGGCAGCTTGGCCATCCTGTTGTCCTCCGTGCTTTGGGGAACAACGGGTACGGTAGCGAACTTCGCCCCACAAATTAGTTCACTGGCGATTGGCGCTTTTTCAGCAGGTATAGGTGGATTATTACTGGCCATCACTGCACGTAAATCACTACAACAAGATGGGCAGTTGCTGCTGCAACACCGCACGACATTGCTCATTGGAGCCATTGCACTTGCGGTATATCCGTTGGCGTTTTACTCCTCAATGCGTTTGGCGGGCGTCGCCGTCGGCACGGTGGTTTCTATTGCCTGCGCCCCTTTCATGACCGTTATCATTGAGCGTCTTTTTGGCAAAGCTAGTGCGATTACGCCGCGTTGGTTACTCAGTGTTGTTCTGGGGACAATTGGAATTGTCATGCTTACCTTTGCAGAGTCATCACATGCGCAAACCGCAACGCAACAATCTGACAAGCTTTTTGGCGTCATGCTTGGGCTACTTGCCGCGCTGACTTACGCCATTTATGCATGGGTTGCAAAACGTTTAATTGAAAACGGCGTGCAGTCTGAATCGGCGATGGGGGGCATTTTCGGCTTGGGTGCCATGCTGCTACTCCCTACCCTGATG
Source organism: Enterovibrio norvegicus FF-33 (assembly GCF_000286835.2). GTDB lineage: Bacteria > Pseudomonadota > Gammaproteobacteria > Enterobacterales > Vibrionaceae > Enterovibrio > Enterovibrio norvegicus_A. The sequence continues at coordinate 838,159 of NZ_AJYD02000013.1, forward strand.
TTCACCGGCGAACATCTATTTTCAAGCCTCAGTAACACTCTCGTTGTTACCTATATGGCATTGATCCCGATGTTTTTGGGTTACTTGATTTTTGGTTTTGGGCTTAGACATGTGAACGCCAGCAAAGCGACACTACTCACTCTGTTTGAACCTGTGGTCGCGGCCTGTTTTGCGGTTTGGATTGTTGGCGAAATCATCCCTATGCAAGGTTGGGTTGGCATGGGGCTAATCATGGTATGCCTTGTGATACAGGCCAGTGAAAAAGGCTCGACGCACAGAGTCCAAGTAACCGACTAGGGCTGTAAACCTTTTCGAGCTCCTAGCTCCTAGCACCTAGCACCTAGCAAGGCACGTTGGCAAAGAAGCTATGAGCTATGAGCTATGAGCTATGAAGCCAAATTCTGACGGATTTTTTGACTTAAAGAAATCATGGTGTCGGCTTCACTTTCTGTCAGCCCCGTTGCACAAAGTGCCTGTTTCGCCACCTTCTTTCCCGCCCTAGCGAGTTTCTTGCCTTCGTCGGTTAACGCGACCGATTTTTGCCTTTCATTGCCCTCAACAAGCGTCTTCGTGACATAACCAACGCTCTGTAAGCGTTTAATAATAGGTGTGACGGTCGCCTTGGATAAACCAACAGATTGTGCAAGTTCGGTCACCGATACATCCTGTTCTTGCCACAATGACATCATCACAACGAACTGCGGATAAGTGAGTTTAAAGGGTTCAAGCAATGGCTTGTAAGCCTGAGTGATCATGCTGGACGTCGAATATAAGTTGAAGCAAATTTGATCGATATGCTTGGGTCCCATGGGCTAATCCTTGTCCTTTTTGTCTTTATTATTTCGTCACTATGGCAAAACCGGCCACTATCATCAACCCAAACAATTTGTGCACTAACAGTTTGGCCACCTTCATTTTATGAATCAAGCAATATGCCTTAGCCATATCTATCTGATATAGAAAAACTCTTCCATGACATTGTTAAAACTCTCAGGATAGAGACTGCCAATCGTTGATTTTTTCCACAAGTCAGACCAACATATTAACTCGATTGTTCGCACACAAACTATTAACTGACGAACTGTTTATTGAAAATAATTTGTATGGTTATTCAGCAAGGAGAGATCAATGAATAAGTCTATTCTATGCGCCGCAGCGCTTGGACTCGTCGCGTCACCCATTATTGCCTCAACCAACCCAAACCTCGCCGTCGATAGCGTGGATGTGTTTGAATCAATATTTGGTATTACCGAAGGAAAACGCAGAAACCATACCAAAGGTTTTTGTTTTGAAGGGCGATTTGAACCTATCGCCACAAACATCACCCGTTACACCAACAGCCCATTGTTCCAAGCATCAACGAAAGTGATAGGTCGACTTTCGCACAAAGGCGGCAATATCGATGCGCCTGACGATGTACCTAGCGATTATGGTCTCGGACTGTCTATGCAAGACGTAAACGGTGGGATCACTCGAATGGCGGTAAACACGCTAGATTTCTTCCCTGTTTCAACACCTGAAGCCTTTCTGGAACTCAATCAAGCAACGCTCAAAGGCAAAGAAGCACTCGCCGCCGTCAAAGAGAAGTACCCAGAAATAAAAGCGTTCAAGGCGCACATGGCAAAAAGAGACAACACACTAAAGCCTTATGAAGACATGAGCTACAACAGTGTGAACAGCTTCTACTTGGTGAATGAGCAAGGAGAAAAAGTCGCGTTCAGGTTTGCCTTTGTGCCGACCAGCAAACACGACATATCGGTAGAAACAGGAAGCGATTTCTACTTTGAGAATCTGCAAAAAAGCCTAGAAAGCGGAGAAGTGAGTTGGAACATGGTCGTCACGATTGCCAACCCACAAGACATGGTCGACGACGCGGCAAAGCGCTGGGAAGGTGAGCATGTTACGTTCAACGCGGCACGTTTGGTCATTGAATCTATTACCCCCGAAGGGAAATGCGAAGATATCACCTTTGACCCGACCATGCTCAGCGACGGTATCGAGCCGTCTAATGATCCCCTACTGCAAACGCGAAGCTCGTCTTATGCTGTTGGATTAGGTCGTAGACTCAGTGAGAAATCGCAATAGCGAGCATCTTATGTACACGGTCTCGCGTAGAGTAATCCTTATACAACTTAGACAAACTGCTAGGCAAAAAGAAGGCGAGACTCATGTCTCGCCTGCTTCGTGATTGATTCGCACACTACCGTGATTTTTTCCGCATAAAATCACGCAGCGGTTGGGTTCCGCGATAAACCAACAGCGACAATAAAATCAACGCACAGCCTGCAATTTTATGCGCAGGCATTGATTCGTGATACCACACCACGCTCAGGATCACCGTCCAAACAGGTTCAAGGATCATAATAATGGCCGCATTTGCAGCGCTTGCTCCCTTCTGGCCAAGCGTCTGCATTAAGTAACGCAAACTTGTTGCCACCAGCACACTCAGCGTAAACCAGCCCCACACTGTCGGAGGTATGGTGTCGGGCCATGTTTCGGTCAGCAACGAAGCGATGGTCGCAACCACACCCGTAGAGAACAGTTGCACACAAGTCAGCACCAAGGTCGGAATACGCTGTGCATAGCGGTTGTTCAAATTAAAGTGAACAGCGAGAAACAACGCCGCCAGCAAGAACCAAATCTGACTTGGCGAGAGCTGCCAGCCCACACCACCTAGTGATAGCAACGCCAAACCCACCACGGCAATCGGCATCGAAAACCAGAATATCCTCGGGGGTGCTTGCTTATACAGCAACCACGCGACGGGCGGCACAATCAGCATGGAAAGGCTCATGATAAACGCCCCTTCCCCCAGCGAGGTGCTGACAGACATGGCGAAAATCCAGAACAAAATCGCACATGCCAGCACGCAGCCCACTCCTGCCGCTCGCGTCAAATCGCCCCTATCAACGACTTTCAGTTTGCCAAAGCAAAACGGCAGGATACACAAGGATGCCAAAATGAAGCGCAGGCCGATAAACCCAAACGGCGGCATACCCTGAATCGCCTCTTTCGAGAAAATCCATCCCCAGGCAGCCAACACAGTAGCAACAAGTAAAATCAAAGAAGCACGTCTTTCGACCAACATTAAACACCAACAAAAAAGGGAATGAGAAAGGCGTGGGCATTATACCCACCTAATCGCGCTTTCACCTCATCACTCTTTATCTGTATTTGTTGCTCAATTCAGGCGACATGATAGCGACTCTGCCAACTGGGCTTCTTTGATGTGTGCACTCCAGTGTGTCGGCGACTCGAGCGTGGCGGGAATTTTGTTGAATATCACAGAGACAAACAGGCTAAACATGCCGTTTGTCTCAACCGGTATTAAATCACGGTCAGAACAATCGTTATACAGCCTTACTTACCTGATCTATATCGCATCTTGAGAGCAATACACTCCGAAGTATCACCACTGTCTATACTCTCCATTACCAAACATCATCCCATTAGGAAAAATAGTGCAAGGTTCATGGTTTCGTTTTTCACCTTGGTATTTAACCATCACCTCAACACTGGTATTAGCAGGGTTAGGCTACTTTCTGGTCACCAACTTAAACTGGTTTAAAGAAACCGCATTTGCTTCTCATAGCGCAAGTGAATTAAAGGACAACACCCACTACTACTTCAGCATGTTTAATTTGTACATCAGCATGTTGAAGCGTTCTGTGGCGATGTTTGCAGGAGTAGGTACTTTGCTTATCGGATTGGCCGTGTGTTTTTTCACTATCGAGAAAAGCACCTCAGCCAGTATTGAAGGGTCAGGATGGGCCTTTCAGCTAGCCACAGCCTCTCCGGGTATTTTTGCCATGTTTGTTGGTGCCATGCTCATTGCTTTCTCGGTACACAGCAAAGACAGCTTTAGTTTCAATACGGAACAAATAGCCAGTCAGAATACAGAAGCCGTACCCACTGCTAAGGCTTCAACCTTAGCCATCGACCCTTGCCTTTCAACACCTCCTCCCAATGGTTGCTAATCGGGCGAATAATGATGAAAAATCACGCATATAAAGCATGGATATCAACGATAATTATCAGCGCCGCGTTGTTTACAACCTTCGCATCGAAGGGAGAAAGTGTGCAGCGCCAACAAGAAGATAACAAAAATACTGCATGCTCTTTTTTAATTTCAGAAGTTAAGAACATCCTCCAAAGTAAAAACCAAGAAGATCTCTCTGCCATCATTAAAACCCATGACAGGCTGTGTTCTGACTCGGATTACATAAAAGCGGTTAAAACAAGTAACAGTCACTTCCCTTTACAGTGCTACGCACTCAATGGCTTTGCTGGGATTTTATCGCACTCACCCAAGGTTTACGTGACAACAACAAGTTCCAACTCCACGCACAGAGAAATAAACAACTTACTTCTAATGAAAAAAACCAGCAGTGATTTTATTCATATGACAAGTCACCCTGAATTTAACACCTTACTGAGTTCTAACTTTAAGGACGTGATCATTAGCGATGATGAACTCACTTCCGCCTTGAGTAGCCTCAAGATTAGCGAGCCGATATCAACCAAAAAAAATGACCACTGGATAATCAAAAAATCGACGATTGAATCTCAGCTCAACGACGACATAATTAAAGCGATTCTTCAAGAAAGCCAGGGGACATTACCGTTCAATAGCGATATCCAACAACCGTTCTCGCCACTAAATTCAATCCAAACCTTTGAGACGTTTAAATCTAGCGAAGCACCTTAGTCTCCACCGCCATCTGCCCCGTCCGAGCAAGCACAACCTGAACGACAAGCAATGTGGCTGAAAATTTAGAACATGAAATGAAAAAAGGGCCAGCATGTTCGCATGCTAGCCCTCTTTGAGTCACTCAGTCACAGGGTGAATGAGACACTGACAATTAACTTTCAGCTGGCATCACGTACATTGCGCATATTTTATTGCCCGATGGATCAAGTAAGTAAGCCAAATACAGGCTCATTCTGCTATTTGCGCGAACACCCGGCGGTTCTTCACATGGAGTGCCACCATTCGCGATACCCGCTTCATGCCATGCCTTCGCCTGCTCAGGGCTACTCGCCTTAAAACCAATGGTCATACCGTTACCGTGTGACGCTGACTCGCCATTGATCGGTTTAGTAATCCCAAGCACCCCATCTTGGGTTAGATAGAAACAGCGACCTTTTTCATCAATCATCCCTTCTGAGTAACCCAACACTGCCAGCGTTGCATCATAGAAAGCTTTTGATTTTTCCATGTCATTGGAACCAATCATTACATGACTAAACATCTCTCTTCCTTTCTGGTTATTGGTATGGTCATGACTGTGCAGGATAGGCGTTGTTTTGTCTAGGGTGCGCGTGGCCTTATCCCTCAAAAGAAAGAGGTGCGTTCATCGCGTCACATATCTAAACCGCCCGTCTCTTTAGACGGGCGTTGATCATCTCCTCCAGCAACCTCTGCTCTTTTCTCGCTTTCTCATAGCGCTGCTTGGCTTTCCAGCGATCTAAGGCTTTTTCTAGTCCCTGAACGCGGGCGTGGCGTTGTTCCAGCTCCTTTTGTACAGAAGAACATTGCGCCTGCAATACCGCTTGTTCGTGTTCGCAGTGAACCAATAGCTTTTGTAGCATTTGATCGACGCGGGAGAGGTTCATCAGCGCGGCGCTGTTGAAGGTTGCTTGCTGAGTGGCGGTTTGTAGAGTGGCAGATTGATTGGCGTGGGTTTTAAGGTCAGACAATTGCCCGAGTTTACCTTCAAGGTGAGCGTGACGCTGGCGCATGGATTCAAGCTGTTGGCCGACACGGTCGCGGCGCTTTTCTTCTACTTGTTGCAGTTTGCCGCACGCTTTGATTTTTGCGTCCATACGCTGTCTCCTTGATCGCGCTTGCGAAGCTTAAACTGCGATGCTTAAACAACGAAACTTAACACGATGAGTACTACGCCTACTGCTGCTGAAACATCTGCGCGAGGTCAGTCAGGCTGCTTGAGTAATCGGCGGATTCGTCCGCGCCTTGCAACAGATAGCCTTTGAGCTGCGGATACATGGCAACAGCACGATCAAGCTCTGGGTCTTGCCCCGGTTGATAGCCCCCCAAAGGCAACAGTTCTTTTACTTGCAGGTAGTTGGAATACAAGGTGCGAAACTGATTGGCGATGGTGGTGTGTGCTGGCTGCGTGCAACCCGACATGCAACGGCTAATCGACGCATTGATATCAATCGCAGGGTAATGCCCCTGTTCGGCCAATTGGCGCGACAATACGACGTGACCATCCAAAATCGCGCGGGCGGAATCCACCACAGGATCTTGTTGATCGTCTCCTTCTGCCAACACGGTATAAATGGCCGTTAAGCTGCCGTGTTGGTTTTCACTGTTACCTGCACGTTCAAGCAACTGCGGCAACAAGCTAAAGACAGATGGCGGATAACCACGCGAGGCGGGCGGCTCGCCGAGGGAAAGGGCAATTTCACGCTGCGCCATGGCATAACGCGTGAGTGAATCCATCAGCAGCAAGACATCTTTGCCTTGGTCGCGGAAATACTCTGCAACACGGTGACAAAGCAAGGTAGCGCGAAGGCGCATCAGCGGCGATTCATCCGCGGGTGCGGCTACCACAATGGCGCGTTTACGGGCTTCTGGCGTTAGGTTACGTTCAATGAACTCACGGACTTCACGTCCGCGTTCGCCAATCAATCCGACCACAATCACGTCAGCTTCGGTGTTTTGGGAAATCATGCCCATCAAGACACTTTTACCCACGCCGCTGCCTGCCATAAGGCCAATGCGCTGGCCTTTACCAACAGTCAACAAGCCGTTAATCGCGCGCACACCCATGTTGAGTGGGGTATCTACCGGGCGGCGTTTTAGTGGGTTGATCGGTTTAGGTTCGAGGGAAACACGCTCGCCGCCTTTCAGCTCTGGGCCATCATCAATGGCTTCGCCCTGCCCGTTCACTACGCGTCCTAGCCAGTTCGCGCCAAGTTGCACGGTGCTGTCGCCTTCCAGCGGTATCACTTTCGCGCCGGCGAACAACCCGCCAAGGCGACGGATGGGCATCAGGTACGCCACGTTGTGGTCAAAGCCCACGACTTGCGCTTCAATCATGTCGCCTTCAGCCGTTTCGACCAAGCAACGCTGTTCGAGTTTGAAACGGCAACCAACGGCTTGCAGCATCAACCCGTTCACTTTGACTAAGCGACCCGTCACTCGGGCAATCGGTACCGAATCGAGCGACGCGATTGCATCGCTCAAACGCTCTGACAGTAAAACGTGCGCAGAGGTGCTATTCATCACGACGTCAGTCATTCACAGCCTCAAGCTGTTGTGAGTCTGTGGTACTGCTTGATTCCTTGTTAATGGGTTGTGACACTGTCACCTCATCAAGCAAGTGCTGCTTAACGTTATCCATGCAGGTTTGCAGGCGCGAATCGCAGCTGGCGTCGGCTTCTGCATCTTCTGTCACCAGATGACAGCCGCCCACAGGCAGTTCATTGTTCGCCACCAACTTCCATGTTGCAGGAAGATCGGCATTGATGTTTCTGATCCGCTCCAGATCTTGAGGGTTCAAATGCACCGTGACTTTTTCTGATTTGCCCGGTAACGCGTCGATGGTTTCATCCACCAGCGTCAGGATTTGCTGCGGCATCAGAGTAAGCTCTGCGCGGATAACTTGCTGCGCGACTTTCTGAACCAGTTCACAAATCATATGGCGCTGCTGTTGCTCGCGCTCTTTTTGCCAATGCGACAAGGTATGGAACAGCTCGTTAACGGGTTTAGCCGCATCAAGAAATGCTTGTCGCCCTGCTTGTTCGCCAGACACAAAGCCTTTCTGAAAGCCCTCTTTTTGACCGTCTAGCAAGCCTTGCTGTATGCCCTGCTCTGTACCCTGACGGAAACCTTCTTGATGGCCTTGCTCTAATCCTTGCTGAAAACCCGCTTCGAGTTTTTGCTGCAAGTCTGCCTGAACATCATTCCAGTTCTGCTCTGCACCGAATTCGTCTTCCACCATAACCACTGGCTTTGCCAGCGGAGGAAAACGGTGAACACGGTAGCCAGATGGCGGGATTTTCATGAATTTTCCTGTCATGGTTTACTCCACCGTGGCTTCTTCGTACAGCACCAGTTCTATCTCGCCCGAATCACTCAGGGCACGAACAATCTGCATGATTTCAGCACGCGCACTTTCTACGCGGCTCAAAGGCACCGCACCGCGCAGCTGCATGTCATCTTCCAATGCTTTCGCCATACGCTGTGGCATGGAACGCTTGATGGTTTGCTGCAAGGTGATTTCTGCACCTTTCAATGCCACAGACCATAGTTCGGCTGGGATTTGCTGCACCAGTTTGTCCAATGTGTCCTCGCGCTGACGGCTCAGTACCATGAAGTCGAACATGTTCTGTTCAATCTCATTGGCAATATCCTCGTCATGCAGTTTGAGCATTTCCATCAAGGTGGCGCGATCACCTTCAAAGCGGTTAATGATGTCGGCCACTTGCTTCACACCAGACAGCGGCGCGGATTGGTTAACAGACACTTGCGCGATACAGCGTTCAATCAGATCGTTGAGATCGTGCACCACTTGATGGTCAATATCCTGTAACCGAGCAATGCGATAAAGCAGTTCGTCGTGGTAATCCGCCGGCAAGTGTTTCAGCACCAGCGAGGAACTATCTGCTGGCAAGTAAGCCAAGAAAATCGCCTGCATCTGTGGGTGTTCGCTCGTGATGAATCGCGCCAGCACTTCGGCTTCTACCCATTGCAAACGCTGCATGTTGTTGCGAATTTCATCGCCGTAAAGGTTATTCAACAAACCTTTGGCTAAATCGTTACCCAGTGCTTTGCGCAAGGTATTCGATAAGTACTCTTTCGATGCTCCGCGAATACCACTGTGCAGACGAAAATCTTCAAAGAAATGTTGAATCACGCTTTTAGCGCTGTCGCTTTGAATGCCGCTAAGATGCGCCATGGCGCGAGTCACGCGTTGGGTTTCTTCGCGGCTGAAGTGTTGCAGCACTTTTGCCGCGGCATCTTCACCCATACCAAGCAGTACCAATGCGGTCTGCTCGACATGATTAAGCGGTTGTTTCTGCTTTGACTGTGCTGTGTTCATTCACGTTTATCCATTGTTTCAAAATTTCTGCCACGCGTGCTGGTTCTTCGTTAGCAATCAGCTGCAAGTGCTTCAATTGAATTTCTAGCGGCGATCCCGGTGGGGGTAGCATTTCATTGCCAACATCCAGCCCTGAACTCACTGCAATACCTTTTTCGGACAGACGACGGTTGAGCACTTCTTCGCGCTCGCGCTCTTCTCGCGTTTGCAGGTTGTCGTAGGTCATCTCTTCTTGCGGATCCGCAAATTCCAGTTCTTGTGCACGGCGATCTGCGCCTGTCAGGTGCATGATCAGAGGTCGTAGCACAAAGAAGATCATCGCCATGCCCAACATGCCGCCAATCACGTAACGAAGCGGTTGCTGCACTGCCGAATCTTGCCACCATGGCAAAGCTGGCGGTGCGCTGATTTCAATCGGCGTGAAGTTAAAGCTCATCAAACTCAAGCTGTCGCCACGGGCTTCTGAAATGCCAACAGCATCCATCACCATGGTGGAGATCTGCGTTTTCTCAGCGTCTGTCCACGCGGTGCCGTTTGGCGCTGCGCCTGTGTTGAGCAACACGGATACGCTTAAATTTTGGATCTGACCTTGCTGGTATTGGGTGCGACGCACACTGCTGCCCACTGCGTACTGGCGGTTAATTTCAGAGCGCGCATTGGCGTTGGTGCTGTCTTCGGTTGGGACTTCACCAGTCACAGGCGGTTGATGACTCAGCGCGCCCGGCATGCCCAACGCGATTTGATCGATGGAGTTGTTTTGAATGGTGTGTTCGTTGCGCACGACAGGATTTGCATCAAGAATTTCCTGCGTTTCTTCCACTTGGCTAAAGTTCATGTTGGCGGCGACTTGAACGCGGAAGTTACTTGGCCCCACAATCGGTGTCAGCATGTCGGACGCGCGCTGAATAATCTGCTTCTCGACGTTTTTTTGATAGTCGAGGTATTTGGCATTCACCTTACCCGATTCGGTCGAAGCAACATCGGCACTCAACAGGCGACCATATTGGTCAATCACTGACACTTGTTCAGACTTCATGCCTGTCACACTGCCCACGATCAGGTTAATGATCGCTTCTACTTGCTCCGGTTTCAGATCTTCGCCTGCTTTGAGTTCAAGCATCACAGACGCCGACGGATTTTCTGCGTTCTGACGAACAAACAAGGTTTGGCGCGGAATGGCTAAGTGAACGCGCGCGTTAGACACGGCGTTAAGAGAAATGATAGTGCGGACTAACTCCCCTTCTAAACCATGACGATAACGGGCCGTTTCCATAAACTGGCTTGTGCCGAGTGAGCTATCGTTTTTCAGTGAGTCTAATCCGGTAGGTAGCTGCGCTTTTACGCCTTTTGCCGCAAGCAACATACGGATTTTGGCCACTTCACCTTCGGGCACGAGCACTTGGCCGTTTTGTTCTTGCAGACGATAGGCAATGCCTTCGGTTTCAAGCACAGACACAATCTCGCCAATATCAAAACGTTCTTGCTGGCTGTAAAGCGGACGAAATGTTTGAGAAGAACTCCACAGCGCGACCACAATAATGGCGGCGACGATGGCAGCCATCACGGCAGATAACACCAGATTGCGCTGGCTGCTCGACCACAGTTGTTTCACTTTGTGGCCTAATTCATCCATGCCACCAGAAGAAGCAATGCCATTAGACGAAGCCGTGCGACCCGCATTTACTGTTGTCCCGCCGGCCAATTGAGTAGATATATCAGACATGGTTACACCGGCATCTTCATGATGTCATCAAACGAACTGACGACCTTATTGCGCACTTGCATCAAGGCATTAAACGATAAGCTCGCTTTTTGGCTTGCGACCATTGCTCCCACTAAATCATCACTTTTCCCAAGCTCAACAGCCGTAATTTTCTGACTCGCTGTCGATTGATGCTGGTTCACCGTATCGAGGACGTTGGTGATGGCTTGTGAAAAAGACATCGGCTGATTGGTGGTGGCGTTAACCGCGTTCACATCCAAGGGGTTAGCGCTAACAATAAAATCCGGCTGCGCCTGTACACGCATGGCATCCATTTTGGTCAGCATGAGCTGTTCGGCGCTCATTGCGCTGTTCATCGATGGGTTGATTGAGTGATTAGCCATGTTTCACCTTTAATAGGGTTAAGCAGATTGAGATTAAGCAGCCGAGCCAAGTAACGACTGTAAATCAATGCCTTGTTCACGCATTGCAGCCAACTTGTAACGCAACGCGCGGGTTGAGACGCCAAGGGCATCTGCTGTTTTCGTTCGGTTGCCACCAAACTGTCGTAATTTGTCGAGAATGAACTGAAATTCTGCGTGCTTTTTCGCTTCCACATGGCCGAAACGCTCTGTTTGCATCATGGGAATATTCACGCTATTTAGCGCAACAGGCAGCATCAGATCTTGCGCGGTAATGTAATCACCGTGGCGCATTACCAGCGCACGTTGAATCACGTTCTCAAGCTCTCGAATATTGCCCGGCCATTGGTATTGGCTAAGAGCGGAAATGGCATCGGCGGACAGGCGGCATTGACTGCTGTCTTGATACTTCCCGATAAAGAAATGACTGATAGGTAGAATGTCTTCACTGCGCTCACGTAATGGTGGCCAGTGAAGGGGTAATACGTCGAGGCGGTAGTACAAATCTTCGCGAAAATTGCCCTTTTGCACTTCTTCACGTAAATCTTTGTTAGTGGCTGCTATCACGCGGATATCAAGCTTGATCGTCTTGTGGCTGCCCACTCGTTCGACTTCACGCTCTTGTAGCACACGCAGTAATTTGGCTTGCACCGCAGGGGACATTTCACCGATTTCATCCAACAAAATCGTGCCGCCGTTCGCTTCTTCAAACTTGCCGCTTTGCGATTGCAGCGCGCCAGTAAATGCCCCTTTCACATGACCAAATAACACCGCTTCGAGCATAGATTCGGGAATCGCTGCGCAGTTAACCGCCACAAACGCTTCGTCGGTACGAGAAGAATGTTCGTGAACATAACGCGCCAGCACTTCTTTACCTGTGCCAGATTCCCCCGTAATTAACACACTGGCACTGGTGCAGGCTGCGCGATGCGCCAGTTGCAGCACCTGTTTGCTACGCCAAGACTCTGCGACGATATTCGCCATGGGTTTGCCCAGCGCTTCAACACGGCGCAGCAGGTTGACCAATTGCTTTGATTCAAAAGGACGAAGCAGGTAATCCGTGGCACCCGCTTTCATGGTTTCGGCGGCCAGAATACCTTCATCTTGCTCAACAATGGCAATCGCCACGCCACCATGACGTTGTTTTTGATGACAGGCGACCCATTCGCGAATGCCCATATCAGACAGACTCGAGCTGACCAAGGTGACCGCGGCAGGCTCATTGAGTAACGCACTGCGCCCTGTTCTTGCGTGTCTGACCTTGTAACCAGCGTCTTTCAACACATCGATGACGGGGAGCGCAACCGTTTCATTTGGCTCGACCAACAAAATTTCCATATTCTTCATGATTGAACCTTGGTTGTTTCAGGGCTGGCTTCGCTGAATACTTTCGGGGCAGTTTTCGTGCCGCTTTGGGTGGTGTTTGGGGTGGTGTTTTGGTTATTACTACTTGGTGCTTGTTTCTCTTCTATCTGTTGTGCAGGCAAGAGTACGGGCACAACGCGTTCACTGTCTCGAACCAATCTCACCGTGACACGGCGATTTTTCGCCTGCCCTTTTTGCGTGACGTTGTCGGCAATCGGGTAACGTTCGCCGTGGGCGCGAATATCAATACGTGTGTCGGCCACGCCAAGCGTTTGCAGCGCACTCGCGACGTTCTCTGCGCGTTGGCGCGATGTGTTGAGATTAACCACCGATGAACCGATATTGTCAGTGTGGCCGTCAATCAAAATTCGGGAAATAGACGCGTCAACCGCAAGATAACTCGATAGCGCTTTTAGCTTGTTCTGTTGTGCGAAAGTCAGTGACCGTTGCCCAAACGCGAAGGGAAGCTCCAATGTTCGCGCTTCTTCAACGCTCATGCCTGGTAGATTGGCGCGACAACGATTAAATGCGGTCAGACTTTGTTGAATTCGGATCGTGGGAAGCGTGATGCTTTTCGTGACGGAAGGTGCGCTTCCGCTGTAAGCCACATTGACCCACTGGCTGGCAGCCATCGCTTTGAGCAGTTCAGGGATCTGGTGTTGGAAACGTACGATGCTGTTTGCCGTAATGTTGACGTCTGCCAGTTTGCGTTCACGGGCATCAGGTAACCATGGCGGCGCGACCTGATATAACGTCGCCACATTGAGTCCCGTATTATTTCCATTCCATTCTGATTCAAAACTTAATTTCTCACCCGGCAGTGCACGGAAGTAAAACTTCCCCTGCGGCACTTCCGCATGAATTAATTGGCACTCAAACTTACCACCTTGATATTTCCAAGATGATAAATCCATAGGAACCACAATCTCATTCTTTGCGAATGCAGAACCTGAAATAAGCAATGTAAAAATTAATAAATAGGATGTATTTACATTCACCTTACAACGGTAAATATAATCGTGAATTCCCTTCAACATAGATAACCTATTAGCCAACTAAAGCTTCCAAAATCATGGAACGATGACCACTTTTACCACTAGACACTCTAAGAAATAATCCCATTTAAAAAGGACTTATCGTTAAAAATCCCAGTTCAAGAACCGAACAGTAAGTGACAGAAGCAAGCGTAAATTCAAAGACATAATCTTGGGAAAGTGTCGCACTGCATGTCAGTGGACAATATTTAATCGAGCAAGTTAAAAAACATACAAATCTATATTAATATTTTTATTAGATTAATTTTTAACCACTCACTTTTATTAGAAATGCAAACTACCTTTATTCTCTATTCTTTTAAATAAGACATATAAATTAAAATCCAACATGTGAACGAAAGTCACATAGTTTAAAAATCAAACTAAAGCGTAATAAAAAAGTCTGTGTAGACTAGCGGGAATGATGAGCGACACGCTCCGATGTATTTATATGCGGTAAAAATAAATGAAAACGACAGCGCCTAAGCCGAATTCAGAATTGCCGGCTGTCAGTGTCGAATTGCTGGGAAAGCCCATCCACGCGGTACGTGATAATTTGCAACACATCCTTCAAGCGTCCTGCCACACCTTAAGCAACGCACTGCAAAGCTGGCTCAAAACCAATCAGATCGATGTCAAATTGGAGTGTATCGACCTTCACACCCTACGTTTAAGTGACATCGATAAAAACGCGACCACCACCCTCCGTCATCAAGATGGCGGGTTGGCATACATGACGATTGATGCACCGATGCTGGTGAAGTTGGCCGACCGTTTCTACGGCGCGGCCATTGAACGCAAAACACCGACGCTAACCAGCAGCGATGTGCGCTTACAAGAGCGTATCGCAAAATTGGTCGCGGCTTGGATTGCGCCCGACGACATGTGGTCGCCGTGCGAGGTCGAGCTAGGTCAAGGCATGGGGCTTCGTTCCGTGTTTGAAATCCATTTCGGCGACACGGTTGGCACGCTGAGCCTTGATATTGAAGGCAACCTTATCCAAACGCTGATCGAACAATTGGGGCTGCACCGTACCCAAGATCTGTCAGCTTCGTTTGCGCAGTCATTGACTGCAACGCCTGTTCGGTTAAACGTGCTTCTGAGTAAGAAAACCCTCCCATTAAGCGATGTGCTTAGCCTTGCCCCAAACGACATTCTGCCGATTGAATTGCTTGCGACCGTGCCTGTCAGCATTGGCAATCAACAGCTCTTTACTGGCCGTGTCGCCGAGCAAGACGGACAACTCGTACTGATTTTGAACCACGAATAAGGAATTCCAACGTGAGTGCATCCCCTGATACCGCCACCTTCAATGGTGAAGACTTGAATTTCGACGACTTTCAACTGGAAGATTTCGATACCCCAACCATCGCTGAGCCTTTAGTCATGCCTGAGCGTGATCTGAGCTTTTTCAAAAAAATCCCTGTGACGGTCACTTTGGAAGTCGCCAGCAAAGAAATCGCGCTAGGCGACCTGATGAAAGCCGGCGAAGGCAGTGTGATCGAGTTAGATAAGCTCAATGGCGAACCTTTAGATGTAAAAGTAAACGGTTCCTTGATGGGCCATGCCGAAGTGGTTGTTGTCAACGACAAATATGGCCTGCGCCTGATTGATGTGCTGGACTCTGCACTGGCAGGCGTTACCCAATAAGTCGCTGACTCTGTGACTGATTACAAGAGCAAAAGGCAATATCCTCAATGTTGATGTTTCGTTCTCTCAAATCCTGTTTGCCTGCACTGATTGCCGCCATTGCTCTGTTTGCAATGCCCGTATTGGCTGCCGACAACGGGCTGACTTTCCTCTCTGTCACCGATGGCGATACCCAGCAGGAATACAGCGTAAAACTGCAAATCCTGCTGTTGATGACAGCGCTAGGTTTTCTGCCTGCCTTCATTTTGATGGGAACGAGCTTCACTCGCATTATCGTGGTGTTGGCGATTTTGCGTCAGGCACTTGGTCTTCAACAAAGCCCGCCAAACCGCGTGCTCGTCGGGATTGCGTTGTCACTGACCATTTTGATCATGCGCCCCGTTTGGACAGATGTTTACGAGAATGCTTTCAAGCCTTATGACGCAGGTGACATCACCCTGATGCAAGCGTTCACGGTGGCAGAAACACCAGTTCGAAACTTTATGTTGGCGCAAACGCATCAAAGCGCCTTGGAGCAAATGCTACGCATTGCCAATGAACCACTGAACCAAAACGTGGACGACATTTCATTTGCCGTGGTGCTACCTGCCTTTGTGATCAGCGAACTGAAAACGGCATTTCAGATCGGATTTATGTTGTTTATCCCTTTTTTGGTCATCGATTTGGTGGTCGCCAGTGTCTTGATGGCAATGGGAATGATGATGCTTTCCCCCCTCATCATCTCATTGCCATTCAAGCTCGTGGTGTTCGTATTGGTCGACGGTTGGGCCATGACCGTTGGCACCTTATCCGCCAGTTTTGGGTAGCCCAGCATGACACCTGAACTTGTTGTTACCCTCTTTTCCAACGCGGTCTGGCTGATCATCTTAATGGTCGCAGTGCTTGTCGTGCCCGGGCTGATTGTTGGCCTTGGTATTGCGATTTTTCAAGCCGCCACACAAATCAATGAACAGACACTGAGTTTCCTGCCCCGCTTAATGACCACCCTGTTGATGGTGATTTTCGCTGGACACTGGATGCTGCGAAAGATCATGGATCTGTTCGATTATCTGTTCCACAACATTCCCGGCATGATCGGCTAATGGCGATCACCTTCGCGGAACTCTCCGTCATGCTCGGTCAACTTTGGTGGCCGTTTTTCCGTGTTGGCGCCGTATTTATATCCATGCCGTTTTTCGGTGATGCATTAATTCCCGTTTGGGTGCGTAGCCTGTTAGCGCTCTCAATTGTTGTGATCACCGCGCCTTTAATGCCCGCTATGCCCGCTGTTGAGCTGTTTTCCATGACCTCTTTGTTTCTGGCTTTTGAGCAAGCCATGTGGGGGTTGTTCTTTGGCTTAATCCTGCACATGTTCTTTGGCATTTTTACCATGTTAGGCCAAATCGTCTCTTTGCAGATGGGACTTGGTATGGCCGTGATGAATGACCCTGTTAACGGTCAATCTGTGGCGGTATTGGCGAGAATTTTTCTGCTGTTCTGCACCTTGCTATTTTTATCCCTCGAAGGACATTTGTTGATCATCGATATTCTGATCCAAAGCTTTGTCATTTGGCCTGTAGGCTCTGGTCTAACCGGGATGTCACTGCAAGGCGTGGTCAATATCTTCGGTTGGATGTTTGCATCTGGTCTCGCATTGGCCTTGCCTGCCATTGTTTCTATGTTGCTGGCAAACATCAGTTTTGGTGTGATGAACCGCGCCGCGCCATCATTGAATGTGTACGCCCTTGGTTTTCCCATGACCATGTTACTTGGCCTATTCAGTGTTTTACTGTCTATTTCCGGGGTGCCCGATAAATACACTGAACTCGTGCATGACACCCTTCACCATCTGAATACCTTTATGGTGGGGGGCGCATGAGCGAACAATCGTCACAAGACAAATCCGAACAGGCTTCCGACCAGAAGATCAAAAAGGCAAGGGGCGAAGGCCAAATCCCCCGCGCCAAAGAATTCACCACGGCGGTTATCTTTCTTGCGGTTTCAGCGTATTTCTACAGCCAATTACCCGCAATTTGGGAAGCCATTTCGGGTGTGTTTCGCTTCAATATGTCGCTGACCAAAGCCGATCTTGAAAACCCCTTACAAGCGATTGAACACGTCGGTCACAGCCTTGGTATTTTGATTGAACTGCTACTGCCCATGTTCCTGTTGATCATTGTCACCACCGTTTTAAGTTCGCTGATCTTAGGTGGCTGGATGTTTCGACCTGCCAATGTCTTGCCCAAGCTCAGTAAGCTCGACCCGATCAAAGGGATTGGGCGCATGTTCTCAACCCGCTCGCTTGTCGAGCTGATCAAATCCACCTTGAAAGTGGCGGTGATTGCCAGCGTACTTTACGGCTTTTTGGATAACAAACTTCAACCTTTGCTGGGTATGCAAAACCTGCCGTTGAACCAGGGTGTGGTGATGATCATGAACATCTTGTTTGAAGGCATGTTGCTTATGGGTTTTGCGCTGCTGCTGTTCGGGGTCATTGATATCCCTTATCAGCGCTGGGAGCACATGAAAGAGCTTCGCATGACTAAACAGGAGCAAAAAGAAGAGTACAAGAACAACGAAGGCCGTCCCGAAGTGAAGCAGCGTATTCGTCAAATTCAACAGCAATTTTCGCGTCGGCGTATCGACAAAACCGTGCCCAGTGCCGATGTGGTCATCGTGAATCCAACCCACTATGCCGTGGCGCTAAAATACGATACCTCGCTGTCTGATGCACCGTTTGTCGTCGCAAAAGGCGTGGATGAAACCGCCATGCACATTCAGCGTATTGCGCGAGAAAACAATGTCGAAATTATCCATTCCGCGCCACTGACCCGATCGATTTATCACACCACGGCGATTGAACAGGCTGTACCCAGTCAGCTTTATATCGCGGTGGCGCATATTCTGACGTACGTGTTACAGGTGAAAGCCTTTCGCGAAGGACGTGGCGACAAGCCTATGTCGTTGCCTCATTTTTCGATCCCGAATCATTTGCAGCATTAACACTATGGCATTCAGCTCGGTGTCATCAAGATCTCTGTCATCAAACTTATTTCACGCATTCGTACAAGCTTGCACTCACCGCCGTCACACCAAGGAACAGACACTATGCTTAATCGGTTAAGAGATTTTCAACAATCAGCGAAGGGGCGAATTGGTATTCCTGTCGTGTTGCTGATGCTGCTCGCAATGGTGATTTTGCCCTTGCCACCGCTACTGCTCGATGCTCTGTTTACTTTCAATATCGTGTTGGCAATTTTGGTGTTGCTGGTCAGCACTAGTGCGAAACGACCGCTCGATTTCTCCATTTTCCCAACGATATTGCTGATCGCCACCCTTCTTCGCCTTGCGCTAAACGTGGCCTCCACCCGTATTGTATTGCTTGAAGGTCACAACGGAGGCGATGCCGCCGGTAAGGTCATTCAAGCCTTTGGTGAGGTGGTAATTGGTGGTAACTACCTGATTGGTATGGTGGTGTTCGTCATCTTGATGATCATTAACTTTGTGGTCATCACCAAAGGTGGCGAGCGGATATCCGAAGTCTCCGCCCGCTTTACCTTGGATGCCCTGCCGGGCAAACAGATGGCGATTGATGCGGATCTCAACGCGGGATTAATCGACCAAGAAACAGCTCGATTACGCCGTAAAGAAGTCGCCAATGAAGCGGATTTCCACGGTTCAATGGACGGTGCGTCTAAGTTTGTACGCGGCGATGCCATCGCAAGCATGCTAATCCTGTTTATCAACTTAATTGGTGGTATCAGCATTGGTGTGTTTGACCATGGCCTAACCGGCTCAGAAGCACTAAAAACCTATGCCCTACTGACCATTGGTGATGGTTTGGTGGCGCAAATTCCGTCGCTATTGCTGGCAACCGCAGCCGCTATCATTGTTACCCGTATTAATGATTCCGACAGCGGCATGGCGGAAACCATGCGCAAGCAAATGCTCGCCACCCCAGCAACGCTCTATACCGTTGCGGGCATCATGGTGGTGATTGGTATTGTTCCCGGCATGCCGCATCTGGCTTTTTTCAGCTTTGCGGGCGCCTTGGCTTTTGCGGGCTGGCGACAGAGCAAAGCGCCAGACAATGATTCGCAATTGGACGACGTTGAGGCTATTTCTCATGTGATGCAGCATGAGGAATCGCCGTTGTCTTGGGATGATATTCCCCACGTTCACACGCTGTCACTCGCGCTGGGCTATCGTCTCGTGCATTTGGTCAACAAAGAGCAAGGCGCACCACTCACACAACGTATTCGTGGCGTTCGCCGCAACCTGTCTGAGCAGATCGGTTTTTTGCTCCCTGAAGTGCGTATTCGCGACAACTTAAGCCTGAAACCTAACCAGTACACCTTGTCGCTAAATGGCGAAGTGATTGAGCAAGGCTTTATCGAACCGGATCGCTTGATGGCTATTGCGGTGGGTGAAACCTACGGCGAAATCGACGGTATTTTGGGAAGCGACCCTGCCTACCAATTGCCTGCGGTATGGATTGAACACACGGACAAAGCCAAAGCACTCAACATGGGCTATCAGGTGGTGGATGACAGTACCGTGATCGCGACCCACATCAGCAAAATCATTAAATCGAATCTGGCGGAGTTGTTTACCCACGACGACGTAGAAGCCATGAACCAACGTTTGACACAGCAAGCACCAAAGCTCGCGCAAGCATTGGGCGCAGCCCTGACACCTGCACAACAGCTGAAGGTTTACCGTCAATTGCTGCTTGATCAAGTGCCACTAAAAGACATTCGCACCATTGCCAACACCATGTTGGATTCATCCGAAAACAGCAAAGACCCGATATTGCTGGCCGCCGATGTTCGCTGTACCTTGCGACGCACGCTGTTTAACCTCATCGCCGGACAAAAGAACGAGTTGAATGTGTACGCCCTTTCCGACGAATTGGAAAAGATGTTGCTAACGTCGTTACAGCAAGCACAAGCCAGTGGCCCAGTGATGCTTGATAGCTTCCCCATTGAGCCGAATATTTTGGGGCAGTTCCAACAGAACCTGCCATTAATTCGACAACAGCTTAAGCAACAAGGCATGGTACCCATCCTGCTAGTGATGCCACAGTTACGGCCGTTACTTGCACGTTATGCACGCACCTTTACCCAAGGATTGGCGGTGTTGTCATACAACGAAGTGCCCGAGAATAAGCAAATTAACGTGGTAGGAAACCTTGGCTAATTTCACGCTTCACCAGGTGATGCATCAAACTTTACGTCACCTTATCGAGCAGCATGTCGTTACGGATGACGATGCGCTGATCCTCGCCGCTTTTTTACAAAACGATATTCGCCATGTGTGTCAGGCCATTCGTGATGTACGTTCTGGTGTGGTGGTTTATCAACATGTGACACTGCGCTTTGGCAGTCGTGGAGAGCAAAGCGTTTACAGCTTTGATTTGTCTGACGGTATGCGTTTTAGTCTTGACCTTTACAGCTTGTATTTGGCGCTACGCCAAAGCCGCTTTCAAATTGATACCTTTCACCCTGATTTGGTCAGCGATGTCGTGGTACCCGTTGATGCCAATGCGCTGATCTGGTCAACGGGGCAGCATGCTCTCACCCAGATGCTGCAACTGGACAAAGCGGCCTTTTCGTTTCTTATTCCTTCGTTGCAGATCAATGTCAGTGACGAGGCACAGCCTCGTCTTGTTAGCTTGCTGGCGACATTACGCGTGCGATCAGCTGCACTTTGGTTTGATATATCCATTCCCTGTCACCACATTGAATTAATGAAACGTCACCGTCCAGACAGGGTGAAATTGGCCATTACTTTAGCCAGTAAACAGGATCGTAGCGGCTTATTGCCCTTGATTCGCTTTTTTCGATCTCATCGATTGCCTTGGGTGGCAGGACGTATTTCCAGCCAAAGTGAGCTGAATCAGTTTCGCCTACTGGGCGCATCACACTACTTTGGCTATGTCAGCGACATTCCAACGTCTTTATCCTTTAAGGGCTTCGACAACCCTGACACCAGCCAAAACGTGGAATAGAGATCACCAAAATGCTTATAAATCCGCGATTTCGCGGATTTTTTTCATTCTGAGATTAATTCTGTGCAACAAGCGTCCGCCTCTAGTTAGTGAGCAGGGATCATCCCTCGCAACCAATGACTGTGAACCAAGGAGTTTAAGATGGCTTTATCAATGCACACTAACTACGCGTCGCTTGTTACTCAGAATACACTGAATGGCACCAGCAACCTTTTGAACACTGCAATGGAGCGCTTGAGCACCGGTTACCGCATTAACTCTGCGGCGGACGATGCAGCTGGCCTACAAATTTCTAACCGTCTGGAAGCACAAACACGCGGCATGTCAGTAGCAATGCGTAACGCACAAGATGGTATGTCAATGCTGCAAACGGCTGAAGGTGCGTTTGACGAGTCGACCAACATTCTTTACCGCATGAACGACCTAGCGACACAAGCATCGAACGGCACCAACACCGATGCAGACAAAGACGCACTGCAAAAAGAATTCAGTGAGTTAGGTGCAGAGCTTACCAACATCATGACCAATACCAAGTACGCGGGTGATGCACTTATCACCGCCGCTGGTATTAAAACAGGCGGTCTAACGCTGCAAATCGGCGCTTCTTCTGCTGAAACGCTTGACCTAGCAACAACGGTTGATACGGATGTTATCGCCGCACACACTGCGCTTTCAGCCACTGTCCCAGCGCTAGATATTGGTTCTGCGGGTGATTCAGGTGCTGCGATGGACGCTCTGGCGACGGCGCTGGATGAAGTGGGTGCCGCGCGTGCCGGTTTGGGTGCGACAATTAACCGTCTAGACCACACCGTTGTTAACTTGGGCAACATGTCAGAAAACACTGCTGCAGCGAAAGGCCGTATCACGGATGCAGACTTTGCCGTTGAATCATCAAACATGACTAAAAACCAAATGCTGATGCAAGCAGGCACCACCGTTCTGTCTCAGACTAACCAGCTGCCTGGCATGGCGATGTCACTGCTGCGTTAATCGCCACACAATTTCTCCTTTATCCTCCCTTGGATATTTTTCTCAACCTCCTTCGGGAGGTTTTTTTGTGGAAATTCCGAGAGGCGGTTTTATCCCCAAACACACCGAAAATTCAGTTTGTTTGGGGATATTTTTTCAGACCCTAACATCCACGAATTATCCATCGAGAGGTCTTTATCTGGCCGCTAACAAGCGAGAGGGTCTATCGAAATACTAATGAGGGCCATGGGATAATGTTAATGCCAAATCCCACAAGGATTCAGGAACATCGACCTCCGTCAGCTCGTTGATAAACTGGCCCGGTAAACGCGTTCCCTCGTCTTGAGAAACCAGATCGCCAACTTGTTTACAACGTTCATAAAATGATTCGGAATTGGCAGGGTCAATCACCAAGAAATATTGGCCCAAATCATGAGGGTCGCCCTGTGCCGCTTTTAGGGGTTTGACGAACTGCGATGCAATTCCCCCTGTTAACCCTGCCGTCAACAACTCCGCCATTAAGCCAAACCCCCAGCCTTTGTACCCACCAGCAGAGACCAATGAACCGGCTAGTGCTTTGTGTGGGTCAGTGGTTGGATTGCCAAGTTCATCAAGCGCCCAGCCTTCAGGAATGCTTTCACCTGCTTCTTTCGCCATCGTGATTTTGCCAAGGGCGACAACCGTGGTGGATTGATCAAACTGCATGGCTATGCCGCCTTCACCATCTGGGACAGAAAAGGCCACTGGGTTAGTGCCAATGGTGCGGATTTTCCCGCCGGGCGGCGCGACAATAGGAGAAGAGTTCGTAAAACCGAGAGCGATAAAGCCACGACGGGCAAACTGTTCGGTGAAATACCCTAATGACGTACACGTATGACTATGACCAATCGCTAATGCAGCGAGGCCATTCTCAGAGGCGGCAGTTAACGCGGATGGAAAAGCGCGAACAAAAGCCGCTTGTGCAAACCCGAATTTGGCATCGACTTGAACAACACCAGGCTTGGGTGTCGTGATTAACGGTTCGGCGTCTTTTGATACACGCCCTGACACAAGTTGCTCGCAATAACTTTGTAAATAGTACAAGCCGCAGATTCGGTTTTGTCTGGACTCGTTTTTTGCGACAGCAAGCGCGACAGATTCTGCGATCCACGGTAAAGCGCCATGTTTTTCTAACGCTGTTTTACACACCTCATGAATCTCGGAAATGGCAATAACTGGCATACATACTCCTTTAGAATTTGTCACTAAAATCAGGTGTTATTAATTGTCTGAGAATCTCTCTTTGTCGGTTGTCTGTTGAAACTCCAAAGCGGCATCTTCAAGCGCATGCCATAAATAGCCCGCACTTGAAATATCACTCAAAATGAAGAAACGCGTTTGTTTAAAAGCGGACTGTGATGTGTTGACGACGACAGAAGAAACACGCGCCACGGATGTTTGGGCGATATGACCGGGCGTAAATACATCGGGTTGAAAATCAACCGCACACACTTTCGCAAACATCTGCGGGCAAGCATCGCCCGTGAGAACAAACATCGCCGAACTGTGTTGGCAATATAATCGAGTCACTTGGCTGGCGTTAAGCGCGGCTTTTTCCAGTTCCAGAATGGCTTCAGTGTGTTGATGTTCCACATCAAGAACCCAAAACTCCGTGAGGCTAAGCCTTAGCACCCATAAACCGTTGCGCATTTCGACGGCGTTATTAGGTTGAGGAGGTATTTCAAGCCCCTGCTGCTCTAAAAAAGAAGCAGCGTGTTGACCTCTGAATCCAACACGGTTTGAGGTGGTTGCATCAAAAAACGAAATTGAAGACAGACAATATGTTTGCACAATATCGCTGTGTCTCAATGCTGGCTGTGTGCTGACTAAAAATGAAAACATGCTAAATGACCTCCTGTCGCGCACCTTCCGGATCATAAAAAGGTAACTTGACCACTTCCGGCCATACTTCTTTGCCGTCGACCCTGATAGGGAACAACGTACCGGGTTCTTGTTGATCAATGCCGACAAACGCCAGACCAATATAGGCATCTAACGTTGCCGAAAAATCACACGACGTCACATTTCCCGTGATGCTTGAATCCTGACCCGCTTTATCCAACACAAGGTGGCCTTCTTCTGGCTTCGCAGACGATTTATCGAGTGTAAAACCAACCAGTTTTCGGGTTTGCTCGCGGCGCATCACTATCTCAACTGAGCGTGAACCCACATAGAAAGGCTTGGCTTTCGCGATGGCCCATCCCAAGGACAATTCACCGGGGTGTGACATACCATCGGTGTCTTGCCCAACGATAATGTGGCCTTTTTCCAGACGAAGAAGCCGCTGTGCTTCTACGCCAAAGGGACGCATCTCAAATTCTTCTCCGGCGGATATCAGTAAATCCCAAACCTTGAGCGCGAACAGTGTGGGCATGTGGATCTCATACCCGAGTTCCCCAACAAAACCGACGCGCATCAATCGAACTGGCATGCCGCTAATATGTCCCTCTCGGTAGGCCAAATAGGGGAACGCCTCCGGGGTGAAATCGACGTCTTCACACACTTTCTCGAGGACTTTCCTCGCGTTTGGCCCGGCGACATTCACCGCTGAAAATGCGGAGGTCACATTGGCAATATCGACATCTAATCGCCACTGGGCATTCCACTTTTTCATTTCACGATAAACCGCATCAACGCCGCTCGTTGTCGCAGTCACGTAATAATGGTCGTCTGCAATACGACACGCGACGCCGTCATCCACCACCACGCCTTGCTCATTGGTCAACACGGCATAACGCGTTTTACCAACGGGCGGCTTAACAAACGCAAAGGTATACATTCGATTCAAAAACTCTGGCGCATCTGGCCCATAAACTTCGATACCACCCAATGTGCTGACATCAACGATGCCGACATTTTGTCGCACAGCTAACGCTTCTTGCTGAATGCGTTCATGTCGATGTTCAGGGTCGCCATAATAAGCAGGACGACGCCATGCGCCCGCAGGCATGAACTGTGCGCCCAGATCTTCATGCCTTGAATGCATGGGCGTGAGGCGAACAGGGTTAAAAATTCGACCCGCTAAATAGGCGAGCTTTTCGGGGATAAATGGCGGACGCGCAGTGGTTACGCCCGTTTCACTGACCGTTCTGCCTGTGGCCTCGGCAACCAATCTCGCGCTGGCCAAGGCGGAATGGCGTCCCTGAGAGGGGCCCATGCCAACAGTCGAAAAACGTTTAACCAGTTGAATGTCTCGATAACCTAAACGCGTGGCATTCACGATATCTTTTGATTGAAGATCTTCATCAAAATCGACAAAGTCTTTCCCTTTAGGATGAGGAAATATAGGCCAAGGGAAATTGGTTGAAAGATCGCACTCAACCCTGTCACTGACAACATCAGACAGCCCGAGTTTAGTTAAACAGGTTTGCGCCGCGTTTTGTCCATCTGCCAGCACTTTATCAAGGTCATGAATGCCATTAACAGAGCCCGCAATGTGCAGATTGTCGGGTAGGTTTTTAAGCGTAAAACGTGCGTTGCTGTCGTCATAGCTGAGTTGTGCGCCTGCTTGACATAACAACTGGTAAGTCGGCATGTAACCGGCTGACACACAAAGCAGATCGCAGGGTATTGTTGATACTTTTTGTGTGACCTTGTATTGGTCGTCGATAGAATAGATCTCGACCGATGAAAGGTGGTTGTTGCGTGCTTGCGCTTCATAAACCGTCGCCCCCAATATGACGGGGATACCCAGAGTTTGAACCGCATCGACCAGATCAGCGCGTCTCTGGCTTTTACGCATGTCGACGACGGAAACAACGTCTACGCCCTGTTTAGCAAGCTCGATGGCGGCTAAATAGCCATCGTCATTGCCCGTTAGTACCACCGATTTTTTGCCCGGTTTGATGGCGTAGTGTTTCATTAGTCGCATTGCGGCGCTGCATAAAACGATGCCGGGAATGTCATTGTTTCTAAATACGACGTGCTGTTCGAATTCGCCTGACGCGACAATGCACTGTTTAGCCCTGACCTTATACATGCGATTGGCGGTGAGCACGGGCAGGTAATTATCGGTGAACCACGCATTACAAACCGCATCGGTTAAGACGCGGATCTTGGGGTGATTGGAGACGCTCGATTTGAGTTTGGCGAGTACGTCATCTGCCACATCACCATTGATATCGAATCGATGATAAGTCAGTGCGCCACCGAGTTGCTTGTTTTCGTCAACTAACAGTACGTTGGCACCGTGTTGCGCGGCGGTAATGGCCGCATTCAGTCCTGCTGGCCCCGCGCCGACCACCATCACATCACAAAACAGGTAGGCTTTGTCATGATAAGTGGGGTCAAAATCTAGGTTGGCTTTCCCCAATCCCGCTTTTTTGCGAATGAGCGGCTCCCACTTATCCCAGACGCCCTTGGGCTTATAAAATGCGCGATAATAGAAGCCGACGGGCATAAACCGTCCGACTTTTTCTAACAAGGCATCTTTGTCGTTTTCCAGCGAGCCATTGTAATTTTGCCCCATCACCCTTGGGGCTTGTGAAATATCAATGCGATCCGCTAATACATTGGCTTCGTCTGGCAATTGAACCAGGGTATTAGCATCTTGACCTGCCATCGTTAGCGGGCCACGAGGTCGGTGATATTTGAAGGAGCGTGACATCAGCCATTGCTGATTGGCAATAAGGGCGCTGGCAACGGTATCGCCTTCAAAACCACTGTAGCGCGTTCCTTCAAATTCAAAGCTGATTGTCTTATCCCGAGAAATCAAAGAACCCATCGGCGGTGATAATCGTTTCTCATCACTCATGGTTGCGCTCCTTTTCCTTCGTCGGCGTCAGCATCGAAAGAGACTTTCTGCGTAAATATGTCGCTGGGATCATAAGTTCGAATAATCTCATCTGAGGCTGTGTGCCTTTCCGCGATAAACCAATAGCTAGATGCACTGTGAAACCACCATTCTTGAACCACTTTGACGGTGTTGTCTGAGTAAAAGACATAGTCAGCCCATTCTTTGTCAGTGCAGTTTTTATGATCGGGCATGGCTTTCACTTCACCACCGTAGACAAACTCATTGATGTTTCTTGGACCATTCAAGGGACAACGCATTATCTTCATATCAATACTCCTAATGGCTCGCGGCTGTGGCGCCCATCTCATTGACTTGTCGGAACGCATCAAACCTGTCCATCGAAAATGGGGCGATAAGATCTGGGACGTGTCCGCCAGATGCCACCAGTGCAGCCATTGTTTTGCCGCAAATGGGCGTTGCCTTGAAGCCCCATGTGCCCCAGCCTGCATCCAAATAGTAATTGTCAACGGGGCTGAGTCCCATGATTGGGCTGTAGTCGCTGGTCATGTCTGTGGTCCCTGCCCATTGGCGCAGTAATTTGAAATTGGCCATGAAAGGGAACATTTCGATTGCGCTGGCAATGAGGCTTTCTTTGAGATCAAGCGTCGAACGTGTGTTGTAGAGCGGGTAAGGGTCTGACCCACCACCAAAGACGATTTCTCCGCGACCGGTTTGCTGCACGTAACAATGAAGCGCAGACGAACTGACGAGCGGATCGAGGAAAGGTTTAACGGGGGTGGTGACCATGGCTTGCAACGGGTAACTGGTGAGTGGCATTCGAAATCCCGCCATGGCAGCAACAATCGAGCTATGGCCGGCCACCGCTTGCACTACCGCGCCACAGCCGACAGTGCCACGATTGGTCTCGACGGACACGACCTTTCCGTTCTCGATATTAACGTTGGTGACTTCCGTCAATTGATGGAGCTCTACGCCGCGCTGTGTTGCGCCTTTTGCGTAACCCCAAGCCACGGCGTCATGCCTTGCCGTTGCGCCATCCATATGCCAAAGGCCAGCGAGAATTGGCATGTCGGCAGGATTCATGTTGAGGGTAGGAACCAGTTCTCGTATTTGCTGCGGGTCAATCAGCTCTGTGCGCCCACCAAAATGTTTATTCACTTCGGTGCGTTGACGAAACGAGCGAACAGCGGCATCCGTATGCGCAAGCGTCAGCTGACCTCGCGAGGAATACATGATATTGAAATCAAATTCGTTCGATAGATTTTGGAATAATTTGACGGATTCGCTGTAAAACTTAACGCCCTCAGACGTTAAATAATTCGAACGAATAACCGCGGTATTTCGCGCCGTGTTGCCCCCGCCAAGGTACCCTTTTTCCAAAATCGCCACATTGGTGATGCCGTGGTATTTGGCAAGGTAATACGCCGTGGCCACACCGTGTCCACCGCCACCGATAATGACAACATCGTAATTGCGTTTGAGATCGCGAGGGATCGGCAAATCCATGTCGTTCTCAAAGGGATAGTCATTCGTCAGACCATATTTTAAAAGTGAAAAAGGCACAGTGCGTTCCCCGCGTTACAATAGTGAATCAATGCTTTTGCTTTGTTTAAAACAGCTTTTTTACTGACCGTTGAATGCTTTAGAGAAGCTTTGCTCAGCATCGTTTTTGCCTCAGTTTTGCTTTGCCGCAACTAAGGTATTTTTGATTAAGCAGGCAATCGTCATGGGACCAACACCACCAGGCACTGGGGTTATTGCGCGACACTTACCTGCTACATTCTCGAAATTGACGTCACCGACCAGCTTTCGCTTACCGTCGATTTCAGTGGCGTTTATGCCCACATCAATCACAACCGCGCCGGGTTTCACCCAGTTATCATCCACTAGCTCTGCCACGCCAACCGCCGCCACTAAAATATCGGCCTGTCGGCAAAGTGCAGCGGCATCAATCGTTTTTGAGTGAACAATACTGACTGTGCAGTTGGCTTGAAGTAAAAGGTTCGCCATCGGTTTCCCGACGATATTGGATCGCCCAACAACAACGGCATGTTTGCCTGAGAGATCCCCCATTTCTCTTTTGAGGATTTCAAGGCAACCCAATGGTGTGCAAGGAATGAGCGTGGCTTGACCTGATGACAGTAGACCCACATTGACAGGGTGAAAACCATCCACATCTTTACTTGGTTTAATAAGATTAATAATGCGTTCTTCAGACAGATGCTCAGGCAAAGGCAGTTGAACCAAAATGCCATGAATGTCATCACGCTCATTCAGTTCGTTCACCACGTCTTCTAATTCTTGCTGAGTGCACGTTTCATCGAGGCGCGTGACCACTGAAAATAGCCCCGCTTTTTCAGCGCAGCGTATTTTGTTGCGAACATAAATGGTGCTGGCTGGATCTTCACCCACCAAGACCACAGCAAGCCCAGGCTGTTGATGCCCTTGCGCCATTCTTACCTTCACTTCTTGCGCCATCTCTTCAATCAACAGATCGGACAGTTGCCGACCATCGATAATATTTACTGGCATCCTTACCTCTGTTAATTATTGAAATACGACGGTTTTATTTCCGTACATAAAGACTCTGTGCTCCAAATGAAGCCTGACTGCTTGCGCAAGGGCGATGGTTTCCGTGTCACGCCCAACGGCGACCAACCTTTCTGACGAATAAGTGTGACCGACGGGTTGCACACTCTGTTGAATAATAGGCCCTTCATCGAGATCTGATGTGACGTAGTGCGCAGTCGCACCAATGAGTTTCACGCCACGAGCATGGGCTTGGTGATAGGGCTTTGCGCCTTTGAAGCTCGGCAAAAATGAGTGATGAATATTGATCGCTTTGCCGTGCAATTTTTGACATAAATCATCGGAAAGAATCTGCATATAACGGGCTAAAACAACCAACTCCGTTTGTGTTTCTGCCATCACATCAAGGAGCGCAGCTTCCTGCTGAGGTTTGTTTTGCACGGTCATTGGCAGCCAAATAAAGCGGATGCCAGCGCGTTCAACCATGGGCCTCAAATCTTTGTGGTTGGACACCACGGCGGTAATGTCCATTGGCAGCTCGCCATTTTCATGGCGGTACAACAAATCTTTTAGGCAGTGATCGAACTTGCTCACCATGATCAATACGCGCATAGGTGCGCGGGAATCAAAAAATTGCCAATCCATATTGAAACGACTCACTTGCGCTTCAAAACCCGCTTTGATGGTGTCTAGGTCCACATCGGGAGACTCAATGCGACACACCGCTCGCATGAAGAAATTTTCATTCTCTTCGTCATCGAATTGGTGCAACTCAGAGATGTAGCAACTCAAGCCAGCCAGATAGGAAGTGACCGCTGCAAGAATCCCGCTTGATGCATCGCATGTTGCTTTGAGAATAAATTCCTTTGAATCTGGCATGTTCCTTCCTGTTGGTTGTTGTTGATGCTTTTCACTTTAATAAGCGAAATCACAAAGAATTAACATTCAAGATGGACATGAACACAAAATAAACACATATTTTATTCACATATGAATTTTACATTTACAGATGAGTAAATCATGAGCAAGGCAGACTATCAGGTTCAATCGTTAGCAAGAGGGCTGGACATCATCGAAATGTATGACGCGGAGCATCGTATTCTCAGTACGAATGACTTTGCTGACCAGTTGGGTGTCAGCCAATCTTCTATTTATCGAATTGTACAAACCTTACTCGATAAAAATTACCTTCGAAAAGTCGCACGAAATGCCTATGCCATTGGCCCACAAGTTGTTTCTCGCGGGTTCTCCTATCTTGCGGGTCAACATCTGGTGGATGTCGCCGCCCCGCACTTGCAGCGCTTAAGAGATGAAACCAGTATTTCGTGCCATTTAGCGGTAAGGGACGGACTCGAAACCTTATACATCTATCGTGCCCAAGCGTCTCAACGGCTATCGGTCAATATCCCACTAGGAACGAGGTTGCCGTGTCATACCAATGCGATGGGGAGAATTTTGCTGCAACAGCTAAGTGACATCGAACTTAGCGCGGTATACCAAACAATCCAGCTTGATATGTATTCCAAACCACACCCGCAAACGCTACCAGAACTGAAGCATCGCATCGCTACTGAGAGAAAGCAGGGGTTTGCGTTTAATCGGTCAGACAATGCAACGGCCATCGCGGTACCCATCACGGATTATTTGGGCAACATCATTGCGGCCATCAATATATCGGGGGCGGAGCAAATCATGGATAAACAGCATCAATTTGAGGCCGCAAAAACCAGCCTGCTGAACACGGCCAAAGCGATTTCAAGCGAAGCGCCGACCTAGTCCAACAGGTGTCAACAACGCCAAGCCGCGCTGAGTGAAAAATTCAAATACAGGTTTCTATCCCCAATAAAGAAATGGGGTTGTTGATGCCTGTCACTCATCGTTTCCGTTAAATACACGCCTACCTTCAATACCACTCAGCTTGATGATTTGCTGGTTTGACTCAAGATCACCTTTCGTTACCAATATCTCCTTAATCTCCCACTCTTTTACGTCGCCTTTATTTCTTAGGAAGCCTGCGCATTAAGCAGGAAATAACGGAAGGTCTCTAAAGGAAACGTCTCTTCCGCTTCATTAATATAATGGCGCTAATCCCTTGTTTTTATTAGCGCCAATCAATGGCACACATCTTGCGATTTATTCATGTCGATGCAAACAAACAATGGTATCGACACAACCAAATCGACCTGATGGACAGGGAGCAAACCAATGAGTTCGTTAGACCCAATAACGATGGCAACGCAACTGGCGACGTATGATGTTCAGCCTTTTCAGATCCGCTACCAAATGCAAGCCGACAAGTACCAAGGCCAAATCACTGCGCTTGGAAAAGTAGAAAGCGCCCTGCGTGATTTTCGCACCGCTGTGAACGAAATGAACGGCAGCAACAGCAGCGTCATTAAAAACACCGCGACGGTATCGCAAGACGGTTTCTTCACAGCCAATGCCAACGCCAATGCGCTTGCGGGTAGCTATCAGGTTTTTGTTGAACAGGTCGCGACAGCGCATCAGGCCTCTGCGGGTATGCCAGCAGACCTTGATGCCAACACGCAAATCCCAACCACGGGCACACTGTCGTTTACCGTTAACGGCGAGAAAATGGACATTGATTTGTCCAACGTCGACACGGACGGTGACGGCAAAGCCACCATGTCTGATTTGGTCAAATCCATCAATGGTGACAGCACTAACCCAGGCGTGAATGCCACGCTGGTGCGTTCCAATGGTCAAACCCATCTCATGCTTTCCAGCACAGAAACGGGTGAAGCAAACCGTGTTCAGGTCAGTGCATCTGGAACGGGGGCAGCCTGGTTTGAAGATGGCTTTACCAACCTCAATGAAATCACCGCGCCGAAAGATGCCGTGATTTGGCTCGGTGCGAAAGATTCCGGCCTAAAACTCACCAACAGTAGCAACACCTTTGAAGGCGTGATTGATGGCGTGGACATCACTGTCACCAAAGCGCAAGACGCTGGTGATGCGGCTATTGGCATGGATGTGGGTGCTGACAGCGAATCAACCAAAGAACAAGTCACCAAGTTTATTGATGCCTACAACTCGCTGGTTGGCGCATTAGATACACACACCTCAATCGGTGGTGATGGCGTGTCTCGTGGTGTGCTTGCAAACGATCCGACACTTCGCTCAATCGAAAGCCAACTCTCGAGTATTTTGCGCGCAGATTTTGGCGGTATGAACCTAAGCGAAGCCGGTATTTCCATTGACCGTGAAGGCAAGATGAAACTGGATGCCGACAAGTTTTCTGAGGCACAAAAAAGCAATGGTGCGGCTCTGGAGCAAATGTTTAACGGCGAGGGCAATCTGCTCGATACTATCGACGGCATGATGGAACCCTACCTCAAGTTTTCGTCTGGTTTGCTCACTAGCCGCAAAGACTCCTTACAACAGAACATTGAACGCATTGACGACAAGCAAACGCAGCTTGAGCGCAAATATGAAATGTCATACGACCGCTACCTCAAACAATTTACTCAAATGAATCAAATCATGGCTCAGATGAACCAAACCATGTCGATGTTTGGTTAGGAGATATTTTTATGCTTATGGACTCAGGCTACGACTCGTATCAGCAAGTGGATTTGGATGCTCAGGCCGCGGCGGCATCCCCTCACCAATTGGTGGTCATGCTCATTGATGGCCTTCTTGATGAAGTAGAACGTGCACGCGGACACATCGAGGCTGGTCGATTGGCGCAAAAAGGCGCAAGCATCAGCAAATCCATGAATATTCTGATTGGCTTAGACAGTGCCTTAGACGAAAAAAATGGCGGTGAAATCGCAGAGAACCTCCATCAGCTTTATGACTTTTGTCAGATGGAACTGTATCAAGCAAGCCTGCATAACGACGTCGAAAAACTCTCCAATGTGGCCGGCGTAATGAGCAACATTCGTGAAGGATGGGTGAGTTTTGGTCAACAGGCTTAACGTGACCCCGACGCTGCTGAATCAACTGGCACAGCGTATTCAACAAGCGACGGCATCCCGTGACTGGCAGACGCTGAAAGCGCTCGATCATAAAGTGAGAGAACTGTTGCTGCGCCACCCTGAATGCCTGAAAAGCGCGGCCTGTGCTGCCGAGATTTCTCAGCTTAAAGCCACACATCAGGTCGCGCTGCTCGCCCTTAGCGAGTTGCTCACCGAAATGGAAACCGAGTTGGATGTGATGCAAGCACAAAACGAACGCGCCATGGCGTATCAACTCGCAATGACGATGGAGTACTGATGATGATTTCGACGTCATTGACGCAGACAAGCGCTGCGAAAGCAACTTCGAACAACGGTGCAATTTCCAGCGAATCCGGCGGCACGATTCAACCTGCGGTTGGGTTTGGTGATAAGCCTGAAAATGCCCAGCCGTTCCAGCTGGGTTCGCTGAATGAAGGTTCGCGTCAACTAAACCAAATTGAACAGAACTTGCCTTCTGACGCGACGACGCTGCCTTTTACCGCGCTAAACGCCAGCACTGACACGCCACAAACGCAGCAAGCAGGATTCGCGCTACCCACGCTGTCGGTCGGCAATGCCAATGCACAGGGCAATGTCCAAACTCATGCTCAGACCGTGTCGTTTCCAGCAATAAACAGGATGGATGGAAATCACACTACCAAGCAAGACGCTTCCGTAAACATGGCGTCTTTGCTGACTCACGGACAGCTTACTCAAGGTGAAGGCACTCAAGGGACAGCCACCCGCGATATCACTCGCCCCTCTCTGTTGACGTCCAGTTCGCTTGAATCCTCTCAGCTAAACATCTCTCAACTTAACACGTCTCAACTGCTGCAAGTCGCATTAAACGGTATTTCAACGGGCGCAGGCCCAGCGACTCAACCGCCCGCGCAACTCCCCGCTGCCGCAGCGCTAACTGCGTCACACGGTCCGGAATGGGCTGCCGTGCGCGTCGATACCCGCGCAGGAAAATGGGGCGAGCAAATGATGCAAGTGCTGCAAGACAGAGTGACATTGCAAGCACAGCAAAACGTGCAAGAAGCCCGCATTCGTCTCGACCCACCTGATCTTGGCAAGCTGGATTTGCTGGTACGCGTTGAAGGCGATCGCTTAAGTGTGCAAATCAATGCCAATTCCGCGGCGACCCGTGAAGCCTTGATGCAAGTGTCTGAGCGCCTACGCGCCGAGCTTCAAGACCAAAACTTCCTGCATGTCGATGTGAATGTAGGCTCGGATCACGCAGGGAAAGAGCGGCACGCGAAGCAAGATAATGATGACTTCTCTGTGTTTGCCGCCCGTGATTTTCACGATGACGCGACGCCATCATCGTCTCACGCCGACCACTGGCTGAGCACACAAGCCTGATAAACCCACGAGGAAAAACAATGAACAAAAAACAACTACTCGTCTTCTCTGGCGCCATGATCATCACCAGCGCGTTAGTGTCTGCGGGCGTCACTTTGGGTGGGCTTTGGTACATGCAGAACGCGCAAAAGATATCGGCAGCAGAAACCCCATCATTCGAGGGCTTCTCCCTGCCATTTTTGTTTGAACAAGAAACCCTAAAAAATGGCCCGAGCTTTCACGCGCTTGAGAAAATCGTCTTGTCCGTCAAGGGTAATCGTCAAACCCATTTTGTGATGCTGGAACTCGCGGTTGAAACCCGTCATCCCGAACGCATCGAAGCCATTGATGAATACATGCCGATGGTGCAAAACGCCTTACTCAAATTGTTCGCCAACAAGCACTACGACGATCTGCAAAAAGACGGCGCGGTTGAAACCTTGCAGGAAGAAGTCAAACAAACCCTACTGCTGGCCTTTGCGAAAACCGACATTGTCCGCGACATCGACGACGTATTGCTGACCAAATATGTGGTGCAATAAGGAGTGGCTGCATGTTGGACATGAATTTCCAAGACGGTTACGTCGATACGGAAGTGAGCACAGCTCCCTCCCAGCCTATCGATGAAAACCGCTTATTGGCGCAACATCAAATCTTAGTCAAACGCGTCGTCAATCAACTGCGGGTACATGCTAATCAACATTGCAGCATCGAAGATATGCAGCAGATCGGTTTGATTGGCTTGCTAGAAGCAGGACGCCGCTATGGCAATGTCGACGACCCTCAATTTCCGGCCTTTGCCGTTTGCCGCATTCGCGGCTCCATTCTCGATGAACTGCGCAGACTGGATTGGCGCTCACGAAAAACTCGCCAACAAGCCCATGAGCTTAACGATATCACCCGTGATTTAACCCGCGCCCTTGGCCGACAACCCACAGACACGGAAATCATCAAAGCACTCGGTACTGACGAGCGCGACTACCACACGCGGTTAAGTGCAACGCTTGCAGGGGAAATGCAGAGCCTCGATCAACTACTTGAAAACGGCGCTGAAAGTCAGTTCGACGGGCACTACGACGGAACAATCCACGAGCAAATGCGTATGAGCCTTGAAACCGCGCTCAGTCAGCTTTCCAAACGCGACCAGCTGTTACTGACGCTGTTTTATCAACACGATTTAAACCTGCATGAAATTGCGCTTGTGTTGGATCTGACACCACCACGCATCTGTCAGCTTCATAAACAGGCGCTCAAACAACTCAATCACTATTTGTCATCCTAGGAGTCTCAGATGCAAAAATTACTCGGCGCCATCATTATTTTGGTGGGTGTATTTGGCGGCTACATGATGGCAGGTGGCAAGCTTGGCGCAATATGGCAGCCCGCGGAATTTCTGATCATCATCGGTGCAGCAGTCGGTTCCTTGATCGTCGGTAACCCACCTCAAGTGCTCAAAGAAATGCGCTTGCAGTTCATGCGCGTACTGCGTCGTCCGCGTCAGGAAAAAGAACACTACATGGAGCTGATGGCACTATTGCAGATGCTCCTCGAAACCGTGCGCAGCGGCGGCTTTAAATCCCTCGACAAACACATTGAAAACCCTGCCGAAAGCACACTTTTTGCGCGTTACCCGCTGGTTGCGAAAGATTATCGCCTTGTTTCCTTCATTACTGACAATTTGCGTTTAATGGCAATGGGTCAAATGTCGCCTCATGAATTAGAGGGATTACTCGAACAAGAAATCGATGCCATTGAAACCGATCTGCTTTTGCCTTCGCGTTCATTGCAACGCACCGCTGAAGCCTTGCCGGGATTCGGTATTTTGGCGGCAGTTGGCGGCATCATCATTACCATGAGTGCCATTGACGGTTCCATCGCCATGATTGGCTATCACGTTGCGGCTGCCCTCGTCGGAACATTTTTGGGGATCTTCGGCTGTTATTGCTTCTTAGACCCCGCCAGTAACGCCATGGCTCAGCGCGTAAAACGCGAGATGACCGCTTATGAATGTGTACGTGCCACCTTGGTGGCTTACGTCGCTAAAAAGCCAACACTGCTCGCGATTGACGCCGGCCGCAAACATATTCAGCTAGACATCAAACCCACCTTTAACCAAATGGAGAAGTGGCTGGCTGAACAGGAGGGATAATGCAAAGACAAGAACACGTGGTATTCAAGCGAGCAAAAAATAAATCGCATGAAGAATCCCATGGCGGTGCATGGAAGGTGGCATTTGCTGACTTCATGATTGCACTGATGGCACTGTTCCTCGTGCTCTGGGTTATGCAGGTGGCAGATAAAGAAGAGCGCAAAGCCATTATGGCGAATCTGCATTCCGCCAGCGTGTTCGACAAAAGCTTTGGTAATCCCTTCGATTCTTCACAAAGCCTTTCCCCAATTGATTTGGCATCAGATTCTTCGGTGCCAAGTCAACACAACGCCAACCAGACCGTGAGTTCTTTCTTTCAAGGCGACGGCGATGGCCCTGAAACTGATTCCTTGATCCGCGGCACGTTCGACACTCAAGAACGCTTGTTGGCGCTGGCTCAGGTGGTTGAAGAAATGGCGCGTCAGGTGAAAGCATCAGGCAATGTGAATGTGACCGTCACACCACAAGGGCTAAGGATTGTGTTGCAAGATGATTTCAGACAACACATGTTCAGCCGCGGCGGTGCGGATCTCACACCGTTTTTTGAAGATCTTCTGCTGGCGCTATCCCCGGTTTTTGACCGCGTTGAAAACCCACTGATCATCAGCGGTCATACGGACGCGACTCGTTTTCGCAGTGGTTTTGGAACAACGTCTAACTGGGAACTCTCCGCCAACCGCGCAAATCAGGCACGCAAAACGTTGGTGGCAGGCGGAATGCCCGACACTCGCGTGTGGCAAGTAACAGGCATGTCAGATCGCGCCTTACTTAATCATGACGATCCTGAATCGTCTGAAAATAGGCGTATTGAGCTTTTCATCCTCACCACGCCTGCGGCTGAAGTGTTGGAAACCTTGTTCGGTAGCCAAACAGGTCACGAGTTGGAGCAAGCGCGTGAGAAAGCCAGATTTAACCAACCGGTTATCCGCCATGACATGATCAACGACTCGGTTGATGATGAAAACGAAGACACGTCGCGCCACGATTTTTAACCGTTTAATGTCGGGAAACGAGTCTGGTCTTTTCTGTTTATCTGGACCACGTCCCGACATCTTTTTTCTACCTTGATTGCCGATAATTACCCAATACGTTAATTCGATCATTTTCCGCTTTGCTGCATTGATGAGCCCACTATGCATACTCACGCTGACGCGCCACACAAAGACCCTCTGAAAAAAGCCTTACTTTGGCTGGTTGTGCTTGATTACGTGCTGTTGACGCTGTTTTTGTTTCTGCTACCCAATTTAACGCTCAATGGCGGTACCTTGATCAGTACGCTTTTGATGCTCTACAACTTGTTGCTTTCGGTGCTTTGCTTTCAGCGAACCTCACATCAAGATGGCTACATCATCTACCCCACCTTGTCGGCGACTTTGCTGGCATTTGTCTGCTTTTTGTATTTCTTCTTTCTCATCTAAACACGCTGTTTTCAGCTCTATTTCGTTCACCACCATCGCTATTTTGTTCGTTATCTCAATAGTTTGACCTATCCCAATCCGCATTGCTGTTACGCTCAAAGTCACATCAATCACTGCAAGGGAAACGCGATGAAGAAAATGTTACTTGTTGCCACCATGGCGCTGTCTGCGTTCGCGCAAGCAGATCAGTTGGAAGACATTGAGAAAGCGGGTGTCATTCGCGTCGGAACCACGGGCGACTATAAGCCTTTTTCGTTCTTTGATGGCACCAACTATTCCGGGTATGACATCGATGTGGCACAACATGTCGCTGATCAGTTAGGGGTAAAACTCGAAATTGTTCCCACCACGTGGAAAGGGCTGGTCAGCAATCTACAAGAAGATAAATACGATATTGCGATGGGCGGCATCACGCGCCGAATGTCTCGCCAACTGTCGGCAGAACAAACGCAGGGATACATGATATTCGGCAAGTGCTTCCTCGTTGCAAAAGGAAACGTCGATAAGTTCGATACCTTGGAAGAGGTGAATAAGCCTTCAGTGCGCGTCGGCGTGAACATTGGCGGAACCAACGAAAAATTCGCCGAGAAGCATCTACCCAACGCGACGTTTGCTAAGTTCGAGAACAACCTCGATGTACCAAAAGCCGTTGCTGGCGGTGATATTGATGTGATGGTGACAGAAACGCCGGAAGGTATTTTCTATGAAGTGACGGATGATCGCCTCGAAGCTTCTCGCTGCGATGAACCTTTCACTCGCAGCCAGTTTGGCTACCTCATTCCTGAAGGCGAGCAACGCTTGCTCAACACTGTCAATTTCATCATGGATGAGATGGTGCTCAAGGGTGTGCAAAACGAACTGATGCAGAAAAACAACCTGAAATAGACACAACATCGGCGCTCGTGTTGCTGCGAATTGGCAGGCGACACAGCGTCTGTGCTTGTTTGGGTGTTTTCTTTCTAGTGTGACGCGCTGACAACAATCACCTGTCTATCTTGAAACTCTCGACGTTATAAACACACACTGAAGTACGCATTCTTTTTCTGCGGCCGCACATTTAGTTCGGTGTTGCCGTTTTTCGGAACAGTTAAGGGGTCGATATGCTGCGCTTCTTCACCATCGAATCAGGGGTGATCATTGAGATTCACGCCTATGACTATGAAGACATCAACCACCTTATCGCCAAAGCGTCATGGATTGATGCACACGACCCTTCCGATCACGAACGTGACGTGGTCAGTTCGCTATTGAAGATTGAATTGCCTGAATCTGATGATGTGGAAGAAATTGAGTCCTCAGCTCGTTTTTTCGTCGACAGACGCGGCCTGCATGTTCACTCATTGTTTTTGGCGAAAAGTGAAGGCAAGTACAACACGGTTTCTGTCGCCAGCATTTTGCAAAGCCAACGCTTGATCACGATTCGTGATGGAGACATTGCAGACTTCCGCCTACTGCGACTCCGCGCACGTCGTGGTCAGGTTCACTGCAAAGACATCGAGACCCTGTTGCTGACTATTTTGGAACAGAAAGTTGAAAACCATGCTGACATGCTGGAGGACCTTCATCGTGAGTTGGAGAAGATCAGTCACGCCGTACTGGAAGACGATGATTCAGATCTGGAAGAATGCATTAGCAAATTGGCCAGACAGGAAGACAGTAACGGTAAGGTACGCTTGTGCTTAATGGACACCCAGCGTGCTATTTCTTTTTTACTGCGTCATTTACAGTCTCGTGGCGAACATCGTGAAGATTTGAATGAAATCGTGCGAGACATCGACGCCCTGCTCTCTCACACCACCTTTTTGTTCGACAAGATCAACTTCTTGATGGACTCGACGCAAGGCTTTATCAACATTGAACAAAACCAGATCATCAAGATCTTCTCAATCGCCGCCGTCGTCTTCCTCCCCCCTACAGTAATCGCAAGTATCTACGGCATGAACTTTGAAAACATGCCCTTACTCTCCTGGCACTACGGCTATCCCTTCGCGCTCGGGTTGATGGTTGCGTCAGGTTTCGCGCCACTGTTTTATTTCAAGAAGAAGGGTTGGTTATGAGGGTGAGGGTTTGTTAAAAAAAGCGCTCCGAAGAGCGCTTTTATATCAATATCTTTATAACCTTTTAATTTAGCTGCGGTAGTTCAGTCGCATAGCGATTGTAAAGCGGTGCCCATCCAGGTGCTTTGATCTCCTGCTTCACAGAACCACGGTTGGTGTACCAACGCGTATCAACATCCACTACATTGTCGTAAAATACTCGCTCTGTCACTTTACATGCTTGGAATGTCCCAGCTGGCACAGTAACGTCAAATTTCCCTTCATAGGTTTCAGTGAAATCAATCGGCATGAACGTTAAATCGTCAAACGATCCCCCCCCTGCTTCAGCCATCGCCTTGATATCATTCATGCTAACATTATCAAACATATAGCTATTTGGTGTATTCAGCTGTTTATCAGAATTCTCAACCATGTTAGGTAGGATTGCTCTTGCAGCTCCCCAATAACCATAGTTACCCTCAGCATCGAGACCTTCTTGGCCATAGTACGAATTAGCATCATGGTATGACGCTTCCATACTGAGCAATTGACCATCAATGTTGTAGGACGAAAACAATGTCTTCATCAATTTGCCGTCAGTCGCCTCAACCCATGAAGGCATATCTGTAATATTGGTATATTCCGACAACCATGAGAAGTTAGCACCTAGGTATTTGAAGGTTTCCACATAGTCTCGAGTTTCGTAACCAAACTCTGTGAAGACTTTTTTGTTTGACTCATATTTCGTGATATCGCCGACTTTCTGCACATAGCCCGCATCTGGCAAACTCACCAAACATGCTTCTAAAGTCAATGGATAGCTGATGTTATCAATAAAAATTGGCAATGCGTTTGCACCAAACACATACTCATCGAACGATGTGCCTTCTTCTTGCCAAACAATACGGACAAAATCATTCACTACTGAGAAATATGCAGTATTGTCGTCGGTATTAAAGTTGTTCCAAGTGAGTTCATTGTGTTGAGCCACCCCAGTAGGCGCAGAGATTTTCCTTAACACTTTCCCATGAACTTCTTGGTCTTTCCAAGCACCATTAGCAAAATGTTCTAGATTGCCAGAGCCAAAATTATAGAGATAATATTTCACTGCGCCAATTTCCAACAACTCAGCCATAATTGCCCCACCCGGGACACCAACCATGGATACCATTCCGTTGACTGAAACACCTGGTTCTGCTGAGATTAATTGGTTTAACGTTTGCGCCCGTGTTGAAGCCCCTTCAATGTAAACAGAGTTACACATGTCACCTCGAGTTTGTTTTTCCTCTTCGGTACACCAATCACCTGCGTTAAAACTAAAGTATGAACTCGTAACGTCTTCCATTTTTAGTTTATATGCGACGGTATTTGCAGGGAACTTTAGGTCGGAAGGCAATACTGAATCCCATGTTCCGGATTCTGAATCTGCGGTTTTAGCCACAATGGTTGCAACATTTAGCCCAGACACATCAACTTTTTTAGTTTTCACTTTGATTGAAAGTTCTGGTGTAGCAGTTACTAAAACTTCATGGCCATCCGTGTCTGTATGTATGCCGACAATTTCGTCACTTGCAGCGCTCCAGCCTTTATCAGTGAGAATGTACTGAAGGTTAGAATCTGACACATTCAATTCAAAATCAGTCAAATCAGCGGTCGACGAGTACTCTTCGTCAGTCACAGCGCCTTCAACATCAGCTTTTAATGTGCCATATTCCAAAACAGGCACTTTGCCATCTTCTTTGTCACCACCTAACCACAACAATCCTTCATTTTTCATCAGGTCAACTAAGCTCGTTGCCTCGGTATTACGGTCAGCATTGTTAGCATCGATTTTGTCTTTAATATTGCCAGCCGATACATCAACCTTGTCTTTGGCTGAAGTTGCCGCATCATCGGCATTAAAATCGCCATCAGGCGTATTCTCGACGTCAGCGACGATGTCAGAAACAACTTTACTGACTTCTTCGTTTATTACGTTGATAAGATCAGCGTCAGAAACACCATTATTTGCGGCTTCATCTTTTAGCTCATCAAGTTTAGTCGCAATGACACGCGCTGTTACTTGGGCCACTCTATGAAGCTTTTTCAACTCGTCTTTCTTCGTGTCGTCGGCCTGACCCGCAATATAGTCTTGTGTAATATCTAAATCTGTACCCAATAAGCCTTGAATGGTCGTTACCGCCTCTTCTGGCGTGCCACCTTTTTCAATTTCATTTTGGATTAGCGTTGTAATTGGACTCACGAACTCTGATGCGGCAGGCGCAGTCAATTTATAACTTTTTACGATGGCAACACCAGGCTCATCGCTATCTGTTGTTTTACCTGCGATAACTTCAACAAGTAGAGGGGATGCATCAATTTGCTCTTGAGTTGCAACTAGCGAGAAACCGCCACTTTGATCGGTAACCGCTGACGGTTCGCCATCATCACATGATTTATTTTGATCAAGATCTAAACAGACGAGGGCATCTTGGAGATATCCATCTGCAGCTTTACCATTCAATGTTTCGCCCACTGATGGCGAAGGATCGGCCGTTGTGTTACCAGATGAAGATGAGTCGCCGCCACATGCTGTTAATGAACCAGCAATCAATGTGGCAAGTAGCGCCTTTTGAAAAGTCATTAATATTTCCCCCAACAGAGTTGTTTGATAGCAGTCATTTATCCACTACCACTTAAATCGCAATCAGTTTCGAGGGTTTTAATTAAGGTGTAATGAACAACAAAAACAATTGCGAGTCATCACACCCTTGGCAATCCAAAAGTGTTAAATTTGCTGAAAAAATACCGCACTCAAATGTAATCAGGTTTGATATTTTCAACATTCAATATTCACCACAATGCAATGTCATGAGGTCTGTTCATTTGTAGCACAAATACAACGACATGTTTTTTGTGTTTAGATGGTTTACACGTCATTCAATGTGTTTCTTTCGGTATAACAACTACTTCAACAACGCCACCACACTATGTCGTTTCACGTTAGCTTGGGCATTCAGTGCTTCAAAAGTCTTGGTAAATTGACCTGACGATGCATGAAGCTGGGCGAGTTTTTGGTTCACATCGTCGATTTTTATCGCAGGTTCTTGTTGGTGTAGGGCGTTCATTTGGGTGGAGAGTTCGTTGTGAAAGGCACGCGCGTCTTCCAGGCCCGCGTGGACCTGTCGAATGTGCTGATTCACACGCGCGATGGTCTTTTTGATGCCGTCACGTCCACTTAAATCAAAGCTCAGTTCTGCGATGCCTTCTGGGTCAGGTTTCAATGTCAGCGTATTCGGTTGCCCCGCCGGAAAACGATAGCCCTGCCCTGTCACCATGACTTTTTGTTGCATCTGGCTGTAAGCCGATTCTTGCGCTTCAAACAAGATGGTTCCGTCGTTGGCCAGTGACGCTCGCATGCCCATTGGGATCAGGCTGCGATCCAATATTTTGATGGTTTTGTTGCCGTCTGACACCCCATCAAATGGGATCATCACAGATTGACCTTGCGGAAAATCGAGACGAATTTGTTCTGCGCGCTCGCTGAGGCGGTTCACATTCAGCCCTGGGATTGAAAAGCGGCGAATGTCCGCGCTATCAAGCTTCACGCGCAGTTCATTGTCCACCACGCGTTTGCCGTCAAAACGGGCTTGCTGGAGCGTATTTTCGATACTCTTTTTGCTTTGCGCGAGCGTGTCTTTCAGGGTTGGTGTATTTTGCACGCCGTGTGTCATGGCCTGTGTCAGACCGCTTTTCATCTTGCTGAGTTCTTTGCCCACCTGTTGCAACGATTTAGATGCAATCTGCACCGACGTGGCATGCTGTTGGCCTTGCGCCAAGCGCATTGTAGAAACGGAATAGGCTGACGTAGTGTCAGCCTTGGTGTTTGGATATTGCTGGGGTTGAATACTGCCTTGGTCTGGCGAGCGTGACGGGGTGATGGATGCCTGCTCATGGCCGGTTAGCCGTATACCATGAGGTCTCACCTCTACCGTACTCATTGCCATAAATCGTTTTCCTAGCGTTAGATGCGATCAAACAAGTTGAGATCGTTGATCTTCACATAGCTTGCTTGTGTGGCTTGAAGTGCTGCCATGTAGTTACTCAGGCGTACCGAGGCTTCGCCGTAATCCAGCGCAGAAATGTCACTGTTCACCTTATCAACGAAGAGCTTATTTTCGCCGTGAGTGCTGTCCATCAAATCAAGGTTATTCAGACGACCACCTATCTCGGTCATTGCGCCTAAGACGTTACCAGACGTTGCATCAATGGTGCTGATGGTCGCTTCAACCTGATTTCTGAAATCTGCGGTTGGGTTCTTGAACTCTTCAATCAGGGAATCGATTTGATTTAATACATTGGTGCC
Organism: Enterovibrio norvegicus FF-33; assembly: GCF_000286835.2. Lineage (GTDB taxonomy): Bacteria > Pseudomonadota > Gammaproteobacteria > Enterobacterales > Vibrionaceae > Enterovibrio > Enterovibrio norvegicus_A. Next base: position 882,939 of record NZ_AJYD02000013.1, read on the forward strand.
GCCCACATCCATGATGTCTTTGGCGGTCATGTTTGATTCCATGGTGACACCTTTGGCGACCGTGACGACGCGTTTGTCGCTGTTACCTTCCACCACATAATCGCCCGTGGCAGTGGAAATGGCGGCTGTATCCGTCTGTGTGCCGGAGAACAGGTAGTGGCCTTCCTCGTCCTGTGCGTTGAACGACGATGCCACGGAATCACGTAGGCTCTCCAATTCGGTGATCATGCCTGCGCGATCTTCGTCAGTCAGCGTACCATTCGCGCCCCAAAGCACCAGATCACGCATGCTTTTCATGCTTTCATTCACCGAATCCAAATACACTTCCTGACTGGAAAGCGTGGTTTTCACGTTGGCGATATTGGTCTGATACTGAGAAATCGCCGCACCTTCACGTTCAAGGTTCAGCAGTTTGATCGAGGCCATTGGATCGTCGGACAATTTGGTAAGGCGGTCTGACGTTGCCATTTGTTGAAGTACAGTGCCTAGCCCTGCATTGTTCATTTGCAGGCTCTGAAGCATCATTTGACTGAATTGGGTATCACTGACTCTCATACTCTTCTCCTAAACCTAAACCGTTAGAACAACTGCAAGACTGAATTGAACAGCTCGTTGGCGGTGCTGATCACTTTCATGTTGGCGTTATGGGCATTGGCGAACGTCATCACGTTGCCCGCTTCTTCATCGCTACTGACTGCGCTGAGGTTGTTGCGTTGCGCCAGTGCTTGCTGGTTCATGTCTAATTTGGCTTCATAATCCGAATGTGCCTGACGTGCTTTTATCGCGGTTTCACCCACCATGGCGGTGAATGCATCGTTCAAGGACACATTGCCAAATCCCGTCACATCAACAGGCTTATTGCTGATTTCAATCAAGCGCTTCAACACATCACTGTTACCCGGCGTGCCGTCGCTAGACAGCGCCAATTCACTCGAGGTGATATCGGTGATCGTGAGACTCGCGGCAGGATTAGACGGGTCGTAACTAAATAGCGGTGTCCCTGCATCGCCATTTAAATCCGTGCCAGTTGCTAGCACAGTATTGAATTCATCAGCCAATGCGCGTGCCATGTCGTTGATGGCAACTTGATTGGGTTTAAGTACCTCGGTTTGGTAATCATTGAGTGCGCCGAGCTGGCCACCTACTGAGCCACTGATAGCAAAGCTCTGCTTACCAAATTCAACCTGCAAACTGGCCATATAGCTGTCATTCGGATCGGGGATCGCTTTTAGCTGACCCGCCTCACCGCCCATCACCAAAGGTTGGCCTGATGCTAATGTCACTTGAACCGTGCCATCTCCTTGTTCGGTGGTTTTCACTTCCATGACGGTAGAAAGCTCACCAATCAGCAGATCTCGGGTATCCAATAACTGCGCTGAATGACCGCCCGCACCTTTCATTTCCATGATTTGCTGATTAACCGCAGCAATATTACCGAGCAAGCTGTTGGCATGCGAAACCGCGGCGGTGCGCTGGTCACTCATGTCTTTGTGTTGATGATGCAGGGCATCGTTGAGTGCATTGAAGCGTCGAGATAAGGCTTCAGCTTCGTTGATGATTTGCTGACGCAAGGGCTGAGATTCTGGTTTGGTGGTAGCGTCATTCAGTGCCGCGAACATCGAATCCAAGCCCGTCGACAGACTAAAGCCATCTGCACCTAACGTGTTCTCCAGATGCCCCATGCTCGTGGTGTAACCCGCTGCATAAGACGCGGAGCTGTTGGTTGACCAAAGCTGTTTGACCAAAAATCCGTCTGTGACACGGCGAATGCTGGTGACTTCCACGCCCATGCCCGCACTTAGCGAATCTTGTTTAGCACCGCCGATTGATGCGGTCAGTGCTTGCTGACGGCTATATCCCGGTGTGTTGATGTTAGCCACGTTTTGCGCCGTCACTTCCAACGCCACTCGGTTGGCATTCAGACCCGTCATCGCGATATTAATGAGGTTCATCTACAGCTCCATTTTTCTTATTAGCGGCTGTGAAAACGCGGTGGTTGTGCCCACGTCGTTGCGCTGTTGGTTAACTGAGGCGACGTTTACATCGGCATTGTTAAGGCTGTTACAGCGATTAAAATTGGGCGCAATGTGAGCTTGTGATCTTGCTTCCGCCTTGATGACACAAAACTCGTCGTTGGCGGCCAAATTGTGTGTTTCTTTCATGCCGTCGCTATTAATGCCGATCTTTGATAACGCTATCACGTTGGCATCTGCCTTCGTCTTAGCGGCTCGTTGTTCAACACTGCCTTGCAACGAAACACCATTGGCTTGCATGGCAGCAGGGCCAAGCTGTTTGACTAACATGTCCGCGATACCGGCACTTTGTTTTCTCGACATTTCAATCGCGAGCTGACCGTCGTACATATCGCGAAACACGCCGTATTGCTGGCTCGAAAATGGGCTGTCTTCGTCTGCCAATACATCGCTACTGCTGCGCATCTGGCGTAACACCAGTTGCAAGAACATAGCTTCAAACTGCCCTGCCACTTCTTTTAGTGCCCCTTGCTGATCGGCACTGTGTTTGATTTTCGCCAAGGCACTGTTGTCGTGATAAAGCATTGAGCTCATTCGTGTCTGATCGTGCAACCCTTCTACTTTCATTATCGGCTCCTTAAATCACGACCAGTTCAGCACTGAGCGCACCCGCTTCGTGCAATGCTTGCAGAATGGACATCAGATCAGTCGGGGTCGCGCCGAGACTGTTCACAGCACCCACGATGGTATTGAGATCCGTGCCTGGCGGCCAAATCACCATTTGCGCCTGATCTTCATTGATATCAATTTCAGAGTTATCGACCGTGACCGTTTCGCCATCGGCAAAAGCATTGGGCTGGCTTACCTGTTGGGTTTCTGAAATGGTCACCGTCAGGTTGCCGTGACTCACCGCCGCTTCGCCAACTTTCACGTTTTGACCGATCACCACTGTGCCCGTGCGAGAGTTGAATACCACGCGTGCGGGCTTGCGACCTTGTGCCACGCTCATTTCCTCTAGCATGGACAGCATGATCACGCGCTGCTGCGTGTCTTTGGGCGCACGCATTTCCACGCGTGCATTGTTGATGGCCATCGCCACATCTGGACCAAACGTGGTGTTGATTTCTCGAGCGATATTTTTAGCCGTGGTGAAGCTTGCTTTGCGCAGGTTCAACGTCACTTTTTCGCGTTCGTTAAAATCAGACGGTATTTCACGTTCCATGGTGGCACCGTTTGGAATACGGCCAGTGGTTGGGGTATTAACCGTGGTTTTCGAACCGCTGCGCCCTTCTGCTGTCACGCCTCCCACCACCACGTTGCCTTGTGCCACGGCGTACACCTCGCCATCAACGCCACGCAATGGCGTGAGAAGCAAGGTGCCACCACGAAGGCTTTTGGCATCGCCAATTGAGGAGACGACAATGTTGATCGCCTGACCTGAGCCTACATTTGGGTCGACGACGGCAGTGACACTCACTGAGGCCACATTGCGCAGTTTCGGATCGGTATTGGCATCAATTTGCACACCAAACTGGCGCAGCATGTTAGTAATGGATTGAGACGTGAATTTGACCTGGTTACGGTCACCCTGCCCGTCTAAGCCCACCACTAAGCCATAACCAACCAATTGGTTTTGACGAATGCCCTGAATATCGACCAAATCCATGATCGGGGTTTTGATTTCCGTTTTTCCGCCTTCTGTATTGCCGTTTTGAGCAAACTTAACATCTTGAGCAAAGGTCATTGCCGAGATGCCCAGAGACAAAAACAGTAGCAGAGACGAAAATATCGTATTGCGTTGATTCATTAAAACGGCACCCATGGCGAGTTGAAGAATTGCGTCATCCAGCCAGAAGCATTGCTATCAGCCAATGCACCACGTCCCGCATAGGTAATGCGAGCATCACCGATTCGCAGGGAGGAAATCTGATTGCTGCGGTTGATATCATCCACACGAACAATGCCCGTCAGGCGAATAAACTCGTCGCCTTGATTTAAGCGCAGCCACTTTTCGCCATTAATGCGAAGTACACCGTTGGGCATGACCTCATGCACCGTCACCGTGATCGCTCCTTGCAATTTATTGCCTTGAGAACTCGATGCACTGCCATCAAAGTTTCGGTCTGCATCAATATTCACCGCCGCACCATCGAGAGTATTAGAGCCAAAGATAGGCGCAGCAAAACCCACACCCGCGCTTTTTCCGAAGCTGGTGTCGGCTTTTTTGCGCGACTCGGTTTCTTCCGACAGCAAGACAGTCAAGATATCGCCGACGCGATAAGCGCGGCGATCCTGAAACAGCGTCATGCTGTATTGATGACGATAAAGGCTGCCGTCTTTCGCTTCGGGTAACGAGTAATCCAATACTGGCGGGGCATACTCTTCCGCATCCGGTTTTGGTGGCGTGAATTCCTGACGGCCTGCACAACCTGTCAGCAATATCATCACCAGCAACCCACTCATAGAAAGCCATTTCATTGCGCTATCCTTCATCATCACCACTCTTTCTGTTTCACCGTTCGCGCGCTTTTCTTTTATTGACGCGATTGCTAATGCGCTTGTTAACGTAATAGCTAGTGAGATTACTGTCCTAACTGACTAAATCGACTGCGCAACAAACTTGAGCATGTCGTCTGCGGCCGACACCACTTTGGCGTTCATCTCATATGCACGTTGCGTCGTGATCATGTCGACCATCTCTTCCACCACTTGCACGTTTGAACCTTCCAGTGCGCCTTGCTTGATGCTGCCCGCGCCGTCTTCACCCGCGATCAGTTCTTCCGCTAAACCACTGGCTTCGGTTTCACGAAACAAGTTGCCGCCGACGGCTTCTAGACCGGCTGGGTTAATGAATTTGGCCAACGTGATTTGACCGATATTTTGTGGCGCAGGATCGCCCGCGGTGGTCACTGACACGTTGCCATCGACACCGACGGATACAGATACCGCGTTATCTGGGATCTGCACTTGTGGTTCTAATGGCAAACCCTGACTGTTCACCATCAAACCTTCCGAATTAACGTGAAACTGGCCGTTTCGGGAATACGTGATCTGGCCGTCTGAGTTTTCAATCTGGAAAAACCCTTGACCCATCACAGCCAAATCCAGTTCCTGACTGGTGTTTTGTGTGTTGCCTTGAGTGAAGACTTTTTGCGTCCCCACCACGCGCACACCGCTGCCCAACTGCACACCTGTCGGCAGTTGGTTAATGTCGTCCACTTGCGCGCCGGGCTGACGTTGAATGCTGTAGAACAGATCTTCAAACACCACGCGATCACGCTTAAAGCCGACCGTATTGACGTTTGCCAAGTTGTTAGAAATGGCAGTCATCTTGGTGTCCTGCGCCGCCATCCCCGTTTTACTTACCCATAATGATGAGTGCATTGCTTTTTCTCCTATCGCGGCGTGAGTTAACGCGCCGCCATCAATTTGTTGCCAGCCTGTGCCAATGTTTCTGCGGTTTTCATCATGCGTATTTGCATCTCGAAGTTACGCGTCAGCGACATAACCCCAACCAGTTCATCAATGGCAGACACGTTACTGCCTTCAATGTGTTCAGATGCCACTTGCACCCTTGGGTCGACATCAAACGGCGCACCATCAATGCTGTGCAACAAGCTGTCGCTTTCTTTTTGAATCTGTCTGATATCAGGGTTGACCAGTTTCAGTGCGCCCACTTGAATTTCCGCACCGCCACCCGGCGGCACGACTGAGACCAAACCGCGCTCACTGATCTGAACTTTCTGATAATCCGGCAATACCAATGCGCCGCCACCCGCATCCAGCACCGGAAAACCGTTAACGCTCAATGCGCCAAAGTTATCGACCTTAATGTTGCCCGCGCGGGTATAGGCTTCGTTACCTGCTGGCGTTTGCAGCGCCATAAAGCCATCACCCATGATCGCCACGTCGAGCGAACGTCCGGTTTTGGTTACATCTCCAGAATCAAAGCGCGTCATGGCGGAGTTAGTGACCGCCAAGGTGCGGCCATCAAATCCCGCGCCTTTCACTTCGACACTTTGCATACGCTCCATGTCAGCGCGAAAGCCTGCGGTATCGGCATTCGACAAGTTGTTAGAGCGAACCTGCTGCGCTTTCAACACACGGCTTGCGCCTGAGGTTGCGGTAAATAGCAAACTATCCATGCTGCGCTCCGTTAAATCGCGTTAAACAGCGCTTGGGTCAGTTTGTCATTAGTGGATATGGTTTTCGCGTTCGCCTGATAATTGCGCTGAGCGGTCATCAAACTCACCAATTCTGTCGTCAGATCGACGTTCGAGCCTTCAAGTGCACCCGGTGTTAACCCGCCTAAGGTGCCTGAACCCGGCACGCCGATGATCGGAGCACCTGAGCCATAGCTTTGCGTCCACGCTGTACCGCTCACCGTTGCCAAACCTTGTGGGTTAGCAAAATCTGCTAACACAACCTGACCTTGAAGCTGCGACTGACCATTGGTGTAAGTCGCGTAGATCATGCCGTTGTCTTCCACGCGCACGCCCGCCAATTCACCGGAGGTGTAACCGTTCGGATTGTTGGTGCTGACACCGAACGCCGCACCAAACTGAGTGCTACCAGCAAGGCTGATATCAATGCTGACCGGATTCGCGCCCGCCGCCGGGAATGCAACGTTAAACGTGCCCGTTGGTGAAGCCAGCGTGCCGTCTTCATTAAAATCTACCGCGACGGTTTGAACTGGGGTTGTGCTGCCATCGACTTGCACATTGACCTGCCACTGGTTATCATGGACAGCATGATCACGCGCTGCTGCGTGTCTTTGGGCGCACGC
>NZ_AJYD02000013.1:889766-901671 GCF_000286835.2 Enterovibrio norvegicus FF-33
AATTACCGAGGGAGTCATAAGCTTTGCTGGTGTATGACGAGTTAAACGAGCTTGGGTCATTAGGATCAAAAGGTTTCGTCGTTTGATCGATCACTTCCGCACTGGCATCAAAGTTAGCCACGAAATCGAGTTTATTTGTGGCTTGGGCAGCCAGAGATGATGTCGAAATTTGCACATCCCCTACCGATCCCGAAAGCAAATTTCCGGCGCCATCGACACTGTAGCCTTGAAGCTTGGCACCTGCATTGGACACCACATAGTTATCTTTGTCCGTGCCAAATACGCCTGAGCGGGTATATAAATTCTGGCCGGCGCTGTCTTTGGTGACAAAGAAACCCGAGCCGTTGATCGCCAAATCCATGGCGCGACCCGTACCTGTCACTGAGCCGTTCTTATCAAAGTTCTGCGAGATTGACGCCACTTCCACACCGCCCGGTTGCATGCCGTTGTACACCGCAGAAAACTCAGTACGCGCCCCTTTGAATCCATACGTTGAAGCGTTGGCAATGTTATGGCTGATGGTGTTCAGTTCTGCGTTGGTCGCGTCCAGACCACTCAATGCAATATTAAAACTCATGATTATCCTCTTATCCTTGTTTGATGGTCATGGCTTGGTTATGCGCCAAACTGCGTGATTTGATAGAAAGGAACACTGCCGACACCGGTAATGTTGACCAGTGCTGCGCCGCCAGTGCTTGGAATGCGAACTTGTTCAACTTGCCCGGCCAACAAGACGTTAGGGCTAGCTTGTCCGTCTTGAACGTTGACTGATACGGTGTATTCACCCGCTTTCAATCCGAGCTTTTCTGGGTCGATAGAGAAATCAACATCGCCAGCTTGGTGCGCACCCAACGGCACGTCTGTTTTCTGTCCGTAGGCATCTTTTACCACCAAGGTGACTTGATTGGATGCGTGGGCAAGCTCCACTTTTCCGTTCTGAATGCCCTCACCAAGCTCAAACTCATTGCCTGATACATACACGGTTTGGCCAACCAAACCCGCGGTTGAAAGCACCTGCATGTTGTCGAGCAGCACCATGCTGTTTTGCATGGTTCCCGACATGTTTTCCATGCTTTGTACTTGTGAGAACTGTGCAAGCTGACTGACATATTCGGTGCCATCAAGCGGGTTAAGCGGATCCTGATTCTGGATTTGCGCCACCATCAAGGTGATGAATTCGTTTTCCAAAGAGCTGGCGCTGTTTGTATCAAGAGGGTTACTAGACACAGTGGCGTCTTCGCTTCTGGCGGTGATTGGTGCGTCCGCAGACATGGCGGTGTAGTGTGCAATACTCATTTAGCTACCTTGTCCTAATTTCAGCAGACCCTGCTGCATGCTTTTGACATTCGCCATCACTTCGACGTTCGTTTCGAAGCTACGCGTCGCAGACATCATGTCGGCCATTTCTGACACCACATCAATACCTGGGTAGTAGACATAACCTTCATCGTTCGCGAGCGGACTGTTCGGCTCGAAGCGTTTTTCAGCCTGATTTTGCGCTTGCACCACATCGACAATGCGCACTTCCGCATTCGGATACATGTTTTCGCCCGCGACCAATTGGGTGTTGCTGTACACCGTCGCGAAAACCGGCTTAAGCGCTTTGTAAGCGTCATCCGGATTGGCCGACACGGAATCGGCGTTAGCGAGGTTGCTGGCCACGGTATTCAAGCGCACGGTTTGCGCGTTCATCGCCGAGCCTGCAATGGTGTAAATATCGGTAAATGACATGGTTAGCGTCCTTCAATCACTTTTGCCAAGCCGGAAAACTTCATGTTCAGAAAGGTCAGGCTGGTTTGAAAATCCATGTTGTTTTGAGTGAATTTGGCTTGCTCTACCCCAAGCTCGACAGTGTTTCCGTCTTTGCTGTTCTGATAAGGGATCGCGTACTGAGCGCCAATTTTCATGCTTGGGATTTGTTTAGTGACACTTCCCGACGACATTTGACGCATCACAGTGGTAAAGCTCAGGTCTTTTGCGAGGTATCCCGGCGTATCAACATTCGCTAGGTTACTCGCAAGGACTTTGGTACGCTGAACGCGAAAATTCAGCGCGTCCGGGTGCACACCCAAGGCTTGTTCAAACGTGATTGCCATGCCTCTCTCCTTAAATTCATTTCGAATACCCACAGGTAGTTACAAGATGCATGCCAGAAATATAATTATTGAAAATCAATGAGATACAAAAACAAAGGGAAAGCCAACTTCCGCCTATCGGAAGTATTACTTAGCAAAGGGAAGTCCATGGTTCCTGTCGTTCGTTCTGTGTTTTTTTCCCTGTTCGTATTGAGCGCACTAGGCGCTTCAACAGCGTTTGCAAAGGAGAAGTCGCAGTCAGAAATCATGTTGTCAGAAGCCACGATCACAGACGTAGTGGGTCGTGCTTATCAAGACGAAGTGGCACACACCGCTCAGTCTCGTCACTGGCCTGATTACACCCTGACATTTGATATTCGCGTGCCGCGTGCCGTCAGCCACCTGCCGCCATGTCAGTCTTCGCTTGTGATTGAAGGTCGCGACCATCAATCACTGCCGATTGGTCATCTCAAACGTTCCGTGCGTTGCGAAGATCTCAACAACCCGTGGAGAATGAACGTGTCGATCAAAGGCGCGATCACCCTGCCAGTAGTGGTCACCCTAACGGCCCTTCAGCGGGGCGACACGGTGATTGCAAAAGCGTTGAAATTGGAAGCTCGAACACTGACCCGAGACGATGCCTTTTTCACATCCATAGCCGATGCCACGGATCATCAAACTCAACGCCGTGTTCGCGCGGGTTATGTCTTAAACCCCGCTAAATTAAGCGCGATTCCATTAGTGGAAAAAGGCAATGAAGTCGTGGTAATTGCCAGCAAAAATGGCTTTACCGCCAGCACCAAAGGGGTGGCGCTAGAAAATGGGAAGAAGGGCCAGCAAATTGATGTGCAAAATCTGTCATCAGAGAAAGTAGTTCGTGCACTGGTGACAGGTTTAAATCAGGTTCATACACAGTTTTAATTGAATTTTTCACCAAAAAGCTCATTTCATGTGCCATTTGGTTTCACATTGAGCCATTCTGTAGAGAATGCTCAAGCGGTGGTTGATATTCTCGTTCTCACAGATTGCAAAGGAGAGCCACCATGAAAACCATATTTTTAGTCCCATTCATCGCCGCCGTGTCTTTTGGTAGCCAAGCACTGACGTTAACCAGCCAAGATATTCAAGAAGGGACTCGCATGGCTGAGACCTTCGCCTTTCAAGGCTTTGGTTGCACAGGTGATAACCTGTCACCACAACTGAGCTGGAAGGATGCACCGAAAGGGACAAAAAGCTTTGCCATTACTGCCTATGATCCCGACGCCCCGACAGGCAGCGGATGGTGGCACTGGGTCGCGTTAGATATTCCATCATCGCAACAAAGCGTTGAACGCGGCATATCGGGCAAACTGAAAGACGCCCGAGAAATGGGCAACGATTATGGCGCAATTGGCTTTGGCGGTGCTTGCCCACCAAAAGGTCATGGCATGCACCGTTATCAGTTTACCATTTGGGCATTACCAACTGAAAAGCTTGAACTGCCAGATAACCCGTCCAACGCCCTGATTGGCTACATGCTAAATGCATCGGCACTGGACAAAGCGACACTCACTGCAACCTATGTGAGCGAATAAGTAAAAGCAAAAACGGAGGGTACGGATGACGATGACTTTGGTGCAGGCAGGGCAGTTTCGCGGTGTGACTTCGCAGCCGCTTCGCAATGTGTTGATTTACGCGCCAACTATTATCTGGGTGAACCGAGGCTACAAAAAGCTTTGGTGGCAAGATGATCCTCGTCATTACACGCAAGAAGACTGGCTGGTTGTGCCCGCCAGTCATTATCTTACGTTTGTGAATGAACCGTCACAGACAACATTTTATTCCCGTACCCTCACCTTCCTAGAACCACCGCCCTCTGAATGGCTAGAAGATTTATCGAGCAGCGCAGCTTCAGCATCAAACGCTGTCAATAGCGAACCGCGCGTCAGCGTGACGCCACAACTCGCTTACTGTTTCGACACGCTCTACGAGATGGCAGAGAAAAACTTGGCAGCTGACACGCAGCGTCAGTTCCTTCACGGGTTTTATGCTGAACTAAAAGCCGCGGGGTCTCTGCATCTTTTGTTTCCAAGCAAAGAAGGGGCGTTGAAAGAACAACTCGCGAGTTATCTCAGCCTCAATCCCGGCGATGCGCACAGCATCGATACGGTTGCCACGCACTTTTCCATGAGCCCAGCGACACTGAAACGTAAGCTTGCCTCTGAAGAGACCTCTTTTAGGCAAGTGCTCACTAACATCAGAATGGTATATGCCCTTTCTTTGATGCAAAAATCACGCACTCAGCTCAATATCGCACTCGCTTGTGGCTACCAATCCGAAGTCCGTTTCGCCAGTCGTTTCAAGGATGTGTTTGGAGTAACGCCAAAGCAATATGTGCAAACGCTGTAACGTTTTCGACCCCTTTCGATTGGCGACAAATTCATCAAATTAAAGAAAAAATTGGACTGAGCTTGGCAACTCTCGGTTAAAAAGCTCGAAATCACCAGTGACCCGAGTAACTCTCTCCAACAAACCATCACTTTTCATCAAAAATGCGTTTCGTATTTAATCCTGTCATCAAGATGGTCGCATTTATCCTATAAGTGATGAACAAGGACATTAAACATGAAAATCGATAAAGTTGCGGGCGGCCACATTCAGCAAAGCTCACTGAATCAAACGGCCACCAAATCGGCTGAAACGCCTGTTCGCTCATCAGTTGTTGAAACACAACTCAACACCAATACGGCGGCAATCAGTAAAGCCCAGCAAGAATTGGCCTCTATGCCGAATATTGACATGGCAAAGGTAGAACAAATTCGTACTGCCCTTCAGCGTGGCGAATTGAGTTTAGACATGCAGGCGCTATCACAGGCCGTCATGCAGTTTCACACAGGCCACGAATAACACACCTTAATTGAGGGGACGGACATGGCATCGACTGCCACCCAACATATTCAACAATTTCTGCGTACCATTAGCAGTGACATAAAACAATACAACCAATTACTGCCTTTGATCATCGCGCAACGTGGCCTTTATCTACAGTTTGATGCGCCAGCGCTTCAAACCAACATTCGCAAACAGTTACCCATCATTGAGCAGGTAAAGTGCACTGCCATTGAGCGCTCGCAGTGCCTGGCAAATATTGGCGTAACGGCAGACGATGCAGGTACAAAAAAATTGCTGAACGCTCTTCCGCCCAGCATTGCTCCGCAAGCAAGAAAGCAGTGGATGATACTGAAAGACTTGATCACGCAATGTCAGCAATACAATGCGGAAAACGGCCAGACTTCCGCCAGTTTCCACGAAATGTTGAACCAGTTAAATCAATCGGAAAACCACACCTATCACGAGCAGATTGGTCAATCGTGATACGCTCCACGCTGACGTACGCTACAGCACGCATAACCCTTATCTTTGCGTGTTCTTTGGTTGTTTCTCTTTCACTTAGCGCCGCTCCAACGCAAAACCAAATAGAACAAGAATTCCGCGTTCTCGCCCCTTATAAAACGCAAATTCTCAGCCAGTTTGATTCATATTCTCCATTGGTGAACCACATTCTCGGTGAACTCCGTTCCCAAGGTTTACCTAGCGCGTTTGTTCTCATCCCAATGCTGGAATCCTCATACAACCCTTCCGCCGTTTCCTCAGCGAGTGCAAGTGGCCTGTGGCAGTTAATGCCTGCCACCGCAAAGCGATTTGGATTAACGGTTGAAAGCGACAAAGACGAGCGATTTGACGCCTATGCCAGTACCGATGCGGCCATCAAATATCTGAAATTTTTGCATCACAAGTTTGATGGTGATTTAGCCCTCACACTCGCCGCTTATAACGCAGGAGAAGGACGGGTTTCCCGGGCAATAAAGCGCGCTGGAACAAACGTATTTTCATCGCTCAAATTACCTAAAGAAACCACTCAGTACGTGAGCCGATTTTATGGGTTGAATGAACTGGTGAATGTGAAAGCACTTGATAACGAACATTTCGAACCAATGCTGTTGTTCGCGGGCGAAGCACGTTTGGCTAAAAGGCCGCTGATTGACCTAACATCTATTCCTCGCCTGATTGACTTATAACCTGCTCAAGCCTGATACATAAGTACGAGCGAAAAGTGATGTAAAACGGCAGGGCTAAAGTTCATCACAATGAATTTACAGGCCATTTCCGGCGCGCTAACTTTGTAAAATACAAATCTCCCAAAAGTAGCCACACATTTCGGCCACACTTATCACCGTTCTATCATTCATTCTTAGCATAAGATCTCACTTTCATTCTTACACGCAGTGAAATAAACCCGACATGTGACCACTCAAACAGTATGGTTAATTGGCTGTTTTGCTCAGTCATCACTAAGAGGCACATCACAAAATAGCCTTGATAAAACACGTACATTCAACCTGTATAGACAACTTAACAGATGTATAAGCAAGGTGATACGTATGCTTTCGACGCTGCTTTCTGAACAACGAATTTCCATTATTGATTCCGCATCAGATTGGGAAAATGCCATCGACTTGGTCTGCGCGCCATTGATTGAATCTGGCGATATCAAAACGGATTACAAGGATGCGATCGTTAAGACCACATTGGATCTTGGCCCCTACTATGTCCTCGCGCCAATGATAGCCATGCCACATGCCCGTCCTGAAGAGGGTGTCGTCAACAACTCACTTTCATTGCTTATCGTCCGCAACGGTGTCGAATTCCACAGCGAAGATAACGACCCAGTAAAACTGCTTCTTTTGTTGGCAGCCAAAGACAGCAGCCAACATATCGAATTGATCACTTCTATCTCTGAGTTTTTCTGTAACGACGAGGATGTCCTCGCTGTTATCAATGCTCAGAACACACAAGAAATCATTGAAATAATTAAAAAATATTGAGGGTAACACTATGCGTATTATGGCCGTTTGTAGCACAGGTCTTGGTTCTTCTTTCATGATCGAAATGAAAGTAAAAGAAATTATGCGTGATTTGGGTATCGATGCAGACGTTGAGCACACGGATTTGGGCTCAGTGACACCGGACATGGCTGACGTGTTCATTTGTACCAAGGATTTGGCTGACAGTATTCATGCAGGCGATGTTATTTCTATTCCTAACATCACCGACAAAGTCGCAATGAAAGAAAAGATTGAAGCTTACTTAAACCGTAATTAGAGGGTGTGGCTATGCTTGACTTCATCACTGATATTCTTAGTACTCCAGCCATTCTAATTGGCTTAGTTGCTCTGCTAGGTTTGGCGATTCAAAAGAAATCCAGCTCCGATGTCATCAAAGGCTCTATCAAAACCATTCTTGGTTTTATCGTCATTGGCGGCGGCGCGGGCATCCTTGTTTCCGCTGTCACCCCTATGGGTGTGCTCATGGAAGAAGGCTTTAGCCTTCGCGGTGTTATACCCAATAACGAAGCTATCTATGCCACAGCAATGGCTGACTTTGGCGCATCAACGTCAATGATCATGGCGTTTGGCATGGTCGCAAATATCTTCTTCGCTCGCTTCAGTAAATTCAAATACATCTTCTTGACCGGTCACCACACGCTATACATGGCTTGTATGATTGCGATCATTCTAAGTGTGGCTGGATTTACAGGTGCTACGCTGGTGTTCCTCGGCTCGGTGACGTTGGGTCTTATCATGGTGCTTTTCCCTGCCATGGCACAGCCTTTTATGCGCAAAATCACGGGCAGTGATGACGTTGCATTTGGCCACTTCTCAACCGTCGGCTATGTGGCTTCTGGTCTTGTCGGTCAGTTAGTCGGTAAAGGTTCAAAAAGCACCGAAGAGATGAACTTGCCGAAGAACCTTGTGTTCCTTCGTGACTCTTCAATCTCAATCTCTCTTACCATGGGTATTATCTACCTCATCCTTGTGTTGGCGGCAGGCTCTGAGTTTGTCATGGAGAACTTAAGTAATGGCCAAAACCCAATCGTTTACGCCATTTTGACAGCGATTGGTTTTGCTGCAGGTGTGTTCGTTATCCTTCAAGGCGTGCGTCTTGTTCTTGCGGAAATCGTCCCTGCTTTTAACGGTATTTCTCAGAAATTGGTACCTAACGCTAAGCCAGCGTTAGATTGCCCAATCGTATTCCCTTACGCGCAAAATGCCGTTTTGGTTGGTTTCTTATGCAGCTTCTTAGGTGGCTTAGTGAGCATGGGGATATTGGGTGTGATGGAGCTAACACTCATCCTTCCTGGTGTTGTTCCTCACTTCTTCACTGGTGCGACAGCGGGCGTTTTCGGCAACGCAACCGGTGGTCGTCGTGGCGCAGCTGTTGGCGCTTTCGTTAATGGTGTCGTCATTACCTTCCTAACCCTTTGGTTACTGCCAGTTCTGGGTGACCTTGGTTTTGCCAACACAACGTTCTCTGACTCTGATTTCGCTATCACAGGTATCTTCCTTGGCTACCTAGCAATGATCGGTAAAGAAGCAGTAGTACTGGGTATTGCACTGGTGGCGGGTCTTGTACTAAGCACAAACTTCTTGGGCAAGAAGACACCTGAAACTGCGGAAAATAACTAATTCCCAAGCGGGCTGAGTACCGGCCCGCTAACCCTATTCCCCCGAGGTAACTATGCAATCTTCTCTTGATCTACGTCAGATTGAGTCATTCAATCTGTCTATCAAAAAAGAAATGGCGACAGCACTTTTAAACATGGGTTATGGACACTTTGGTGGTTGCCTGTCTGTCACTGAAACCCTTGCTTGTCTTTACGGTCGCTACCTAAAGCACGACCCAGCAAACCCTCAGATGAAAGACCGCGATCTGTTTGTACTTTCAAAAGGTCATGCTGGCCCAGCGCTTTACGCCACCTTGGCATTGCGCGGTTTCTTTGACATTTCTTGGTTAAAAACCATCAATGCCAACGGCACGAATCTGCCAAGCCACGCTGACATGCAAAAAACGCCCGGCGTAGACATGACAACTGGCTCGCTCGGTCAAGGCATTTCATGTGCAACTGGCATGGCGGCAGGTTCAGATTCCAACGTATTCACCATTGTTGGTGATGGTGAGCTTCAAGAAGGCCAATGCTGGGAAGCCATTCAATTTGCAGCCCACCACAAACTCAGCAATCTGGTGGTTTTTGTTGATAACAACAAACGCCAACTCGATGGTGACATCAACGACATTCAAGCGTCGTTTGACCTTCAGAAGAAATTCGAATCTTTCGGTTTCCAATCGCTGTCTGTTGATGGTGGAAATGTTGAAGCGATTTGTGACGTCATCGAAAAAGCCATTGCAACGAATGACCGCCCTACCGCCATTATTCTCGATACCGAAAAAGGCCAAGGCATGCAGAGTGTGATTTCAATTTCTGCAAACCACCATTTACGCCTAGACGACAATTTGCGCGCTGCGATTGAAGCAGACATAGCCCTGTTGGATGCAAAAATTGAGGAACTAAAATGAGCAAAGAACTTCGAGTTATCCATGCAGAAATGCTGATGGAATTGGCTGAACAACATGATGATGTCATGGTATTGGAAGCCGATTTGATGGGCAGTGTCAGCACCCGCAAATTTGCAGACGCTTTTCCGAAGAATTTTCTGCAATGCGGCATCGCAGAAGCCAACATGATTGGCGTAGCTTCTGGCTTATCTGCGGTTGGTAAAGTGCCGTTTGTACACTCTTTTGGCTGTTTCGCAACACGCCGTTGCTATGATCAGATTTTCCTCGCTGGCGGCTATGCTGGCCAACACATTAACATCTTCGGTAGTGATGCGGGTGTGACAGCTGTGACCAATGGCGGCACGCATATGCCATTTGAAGACACTGGCCTCATGCGCTTGGTTCCGAATGCCACGATCGTCGATGTGTCCGATGAACACGTTCTGCGCGCGGCAATGCGCCATGCTTATCACCGTAAGGGCGTTAACTACATTCGCTCAACACGAAAAGATGTTCCTGCGCTGTATGAGTCAGAAAGCGACATTGAAATCGGCAAAGGTAACGTCTTAAACGATGGTGAAACGCTGACAATTATTGCCTCAGGCATTTGTGTTCATGATGCACTTGAGGCTGCGGAAATCATCGAAAACAATACAGACGCTACCGTTGCTGTGATCGATATGCACACCATCAAGCCGCTGGATACAGAACTCGTCGTGAAGTACGCGCAAAAAACGGGGCGAGTAATCACCATTGAAAACCACAATACTATCGGTGGCTTGGGTGACGCGGTAGCAAGCGAATTGCTTTCCTCTGGTGTCGCGCTTAAGCAATTCCATAAGCTTGGCGTGAATGAACAATATGGTCAGGTTGGTTCTTTAGACTACCTCAAAGATGCCTATGGGATCAGCGCTGAACGTATTGCCGATTTCTGCTTCTCTGTATTAGCTGACAAGTAACGACTCCGTAACCAAAATCGGTCATTCACGGTAAAACAAGCGTATTTGTTTTCACCGCGCAATAACATACACTGCTAACTGGTATCTTCATGTAGATACCAGTTTTTTTATCTGCACGACATTGCCTAAACGCGGGCCATTACAATCATCGAACAAGATAATTATAAGAACACTATGACCATCAAAGTGACAGGGAAGCAGCAGGAAGTTATCGACTTTATTGAACAAAAAATATCGTCAGCTAACCTGAAGTCAGGAGACAAACTGGATACTGAAGCAGGCATTGCCAAGCACATCGGTATTACACGTTCAACAGTTCGTGAGGCTACACGCTACTTGGTTGAACAAGGCGTCATTTATCGCGTTAAAGGTTCTGGACTTTATGTTGGCTCCGGCCTACCTGTGCAAAGCGGCAATTTTCACGAACTCTCCCCTTTCGATCATCAGGCACAACAGGCTGGCCAAAGTGCAGTCAGGCGTGTGGTTTCTAGCGCAATAATTCAAGTCCCTACCGTGCAAATCGCCCATGCGTTGCGTATTAAGCCCAATGAACAGGTCTACTATCTCGAGCGATTGATGAGCTTTGGCAATATGCCTGTCTCTTTTGAACAGACGCATATCCCCGTCGCTATCTGCCATGGCTTCGAATTTAATCAGATCGAGCACTCAAAATACGGCTACATGGAACGACTGACAGGCAAGAAAGTACAAATGCGGGAACAAGATATCTCAGCGTTTAACCTTCATGATACGGAACTGGCAGAAATGCTAGGCGTGGACACCGGACAAGCTATGATAGAGCTTAGGGAGTTAGTTTCATTTGAGGATGGAACCCCATTTGAATATACCGTTGCGACAATTAATAGTGATTTGTTCAATATCCATCAGGTCACAAAGCGCTAGTCTTGTTCTTCTGGACGTGATCTACCGCATATAGCCCAAGGCGGATAAATGCAAAAAGGCCGCTGTATCTTTCGAAAGAACAGCGGCCTTTTCTCATTTGGTGGAGCCAGATCGTGATATAGAGGGATTTACTGTTCGCTTCGCTCACGCCCTTCGGGCCGTCGCCTTTCCGACTTCGTCGGGGCAACGTTGTCTCGCTTCGCTCGGCTGAACCCAAGCCTAGGATTCTGCACCCTATTTATAAATGCTTATTCCAGATACGAAAAAGCCCGCTCACTGAGCGGGCTTAATCTAATTTGGCGGAGAAATAGGGATTTACTCTGTCGCTGCGCTCCCTTGCCCTTCGGGCCGTCGCCTTTCCGACTTCGTCGGGGCAACGTTGTCTCGCTTCGCTCGGCTGAAGACTAGGCGTCCCCCCCCTCCTAGGATTCTGCATCCCTATTTATAAATGCTTATTCCAGATACGAAAAAGCCCGCTCACTGAGCGGGCTTAATCTAATTTGGCGGAGAAATAGGGATTTGAACCCTAGGAGGGCTATAAACCCTCGCCGGTTTTCAAGACCGGTGCTTTAAACCACTCAGCCATCTCTCCGT
>NZ_AJYD02000014.1 GCF_000286835.2 Enterovibrio norvegicus FF-33
TAATGTCGGGAACTCCAGGGAGACTGCCGGTGATAAACCGGAGGAAGGTGGGGACGACGTCAAGTCATCATGGCCCTTACGAGTAGGGCTACACACGTGCTACAATGGCGTATACAGAGGGCAGCAAGACCGCGAGGTGGAGCGAATCCCAGAAAGTACGTCGTAGTCCGGATCGGAGTCTGCAACTCGACTCCGTGAAGTCGGAATCGCTAGTAATCGTGGATCAGAATGCCACGGTGAATACGTTCCCGGGCCTTGTACACACCGCCCGTCACACCATGGGAGTGGGCTGCACCAGAAGTAGATAGCTTAACCTTCGGGAGGGCGTTTACCACGGTGTGGTTCATGACTGGGGTGAAGTCGTAACAAGGTAGCCCTAGGGGAACCTGGGGCTGGATCACCTCCTTAACGATACTATTAATGCCAGTGTCCACACAAATTGTATAGGTTGAA
>NZ_AJYD02000015.1 GCF_000286835.2 Enterovibrio norvegicus FF-33
GGATTCCCGAGTGGCCAAAGGGATCAGACTGTAAATCTGACGGCTCAGCCTTCGAAGGTTCGAATCCTTCTCCCACCACCATATTTCAAATAGTTTGAATAGCTCTACGAGAAACTGAAAGCGGGCATCGTATAATGGCTATTACCTCAGCCTTCCAAGCTGATGATGCGGGTTCGATTCCCGCTGCCCGCTCCAATTCTAAAGTGCTGATATAGCTCAGTTGGTAGAGTGCACCCTTGGTAAGGGTGAGGTCCCCAGTTCGAATCTGGGTATCAGCACCATCTTTCTCTTACAAGTTACTCAAGCCATTTGATTTATACTCAACATAAATCCATTTGTTGTATGCGTGGTCGTTAAGCCACCAAAATACCGTGCTTAGAGGGACTGTCATGTCTAAAGAAAAATTTGAACGTACGAAACCGCACGTTAACGTTGGTACTATCGGCCACGTTGACCACGGTAAAACCACTCTAACTGCAGCAATCTGTACTGTACTGTCAAAAGTATACGGCGGTTCTGCACGTGACTTCGCATCTATCGATAACGCTCCAGAAGAGCGCGAGCGCGGTATCACTATCTCTACCTCACACGTAGAATACGATACACCTGCTCGTCACTACGCACACGTAGACTGCCCAGGACACGCCGATTATGTTAAAAACATGATCACCGGTGCTGCGCAAATGGACGGTGGTATCCTGGTTGTTGCTGCGACTGATGGCCCTATGCCACAGACTCGTGAGCACATCCTACTAGGTCGCCAAGTTGGTATTCCATACATCCTTGTTTTCATGAACAAGTGTGACATGGTTGATGACGAAGAGCTGCTTGAGTTGGTTGAGATGGAAGTTCGTGAACTTCTTTCTGAGTACGACTTCCCAGGCGACGATTGCCCAGTAATTCAAGGTTCAGCACTAGGTGCATTGAACGGCGAAGAGCAGTGGGAAGCGAAAATTGTTGAACTAGCTGAAGCACTGGATTCTTACATCCCAGAGCCAGAGCGTGCTATCGACAAGCCATTCATCCTACCAATCGAAGATGTTTTCTCAATTCAAGGCCGTGGTACTGTTGTAACGGGTCGTGTTGAGCAAGGTATCGTTCGCGTAGGCGATGAAGTTGCTATTGTTGGTATCGTAGACACCATCACCACGACTTGTACTGGTGTTGAGATGTTCCGTAAACTTCTTGACGAAGGCCGTGCTGGTGAGAACGTTGGTGTTCTTCTACGTGGTACTAAGCGTGACGAAGTTCAACGTGGTCAAGTACTGGCTAAGCCTGGTTCAATCACTCCACACACCACTTTCACATCAGAAATTTATGTTCTGTCGAAAGATGAAGGCGGCCGTCATACTCCGTTCTTCAAAGGCTACCGTCCACAGTTCTACTTCCGTACAACTGACGTGACCGGTACTATCGAATTGCCAGAAGGCGTAGAGATGGTAATGCCAGGTGATAACATTGCAATGACTGTAACTCTGATCTCGCCAATCGCGATGGACGAAGGTCTACGCTTCGCAATCCGCGAAGGTGGTCGTACAGTTGGTGCAGGTGTTGTTGCTAAAATCATCGAATAAGATTTGACGACACACTAGCAAAAAGGGCATCATTTGATGCCCTTTTTCTGCACCAAATCTTTGGATTGAACTTTTTTTCGCCGATTGGTCGCAGTGATATACGTTTTAGGATAAGAAAATAAGCGACGAAGTAAGTACGTTTAGGTTTCCTTTATTCTTTTCACCTCGCTAACGCGAGGTTGTTGTCGTCGATGAAATAGACTAGTTACAGGTAGAATGTATGAAAGCGAATGCTGAAGCCCCAACCGGGTCAATGGATGCCCTAAAATGGGTTGTGGTTTTTGCCTTATTGGCGACTGCGGTAGTGGGGAATAGCGTGTACGGCGATATGTCTGTCGTGCTACGAGCTGCAGCTGTAGTTGTACTTGTTGCAGCCGCCGGTGGTGTTGCTGCTCTAACAGGTAAAGGCAAAACGGCGATCACCTTTGCACGTGAATCGCGTATGGAAGTGCGTAAAGTTGTCTGGCCAACTCGCCAAGAAACGTTACAGACCACTCTCATCGTTCTGGCTGTCACTGTCGTCATGGCGCTCATCCTGTGGGGCATCGACGGTATAATGGTCCGTCTGGTCCGCCTATTCACTGGCGTGTGAGGTTAACTACATGAGCGAAGCTCCTAAAAAACGTTGGTATGTTGTTCAGGCTTTTTCCGGTTTTGAAGGCCGTGTATCTAAGTCATTGAATGAATATATCAAGATTCACGAAATGGAAGATTTCTTCGGTGAGATACTTGTACCTACCGAGGAAGTTGTTGAAATGCGCGCAGGACAGCGTCGCAAGAGTGAACGAAAGTTTTTCCCAGGTTATGTTCTCGTTCAGATGATTATGAATGATGAGTCATGGCACTTGGTGCGTAGCGTGCCACGTGTAATGGGCTTTATTGGTGGTACGCCGGATCGTCCTGCGTCTATCACAGATAAAGAAGCTGACGCTATCTTGAATCGTCTTGAGAAAGCTGGCGAATCACCTGTGCACAAGACGGTGTACGAAGCAGGTGAAGTTGTACGTGTTACTGAAGGCCCGTTTGCGGACTTCAATGGCGTCGTAGAAGAAGTCGATTACGAGAAGAGTCGTGTGAAGGTTTCTGTTTCTATCTTCGGCCGTGCAACACCTGTAGAGCTAGAATTCAGTCAAGTCGAAAAAAGCTGATCGTTTTTTGCTCGGAAAGTATTGCTAGGGGCGCGAAATTTGAATACAATTTCGCGCCCTTTTGTTAAACGGGGAGTCTGTTTGCAAAAAAACAGACGTTTGAACCCAAATTTAGGTATTTAGTAATGGCTAAAAAAGTAGAAGCTTACATCAAGCTGCAAGTTGCAGCGGGTATGGCTAACCCAAGTCCACCAGTTGGTCCAGCTCTTGGTCAACACGGCGTTAACATCATGGAATTCTGTAAAGCGTTTAACGCACGTACAGAATCTATGGAGAAAGGTCTTCCTACTCCAGTTGTTATCTCTGTATACAGCGACCGTTCTTTCACTTTCGAAATGAAGACGCCACCTGCTGCAGTTCTTCTTAAGAAAGCAGCTGGCATCAAGTCTGGTTCAGGCCGTCCTAACACTGAGAAAGTTGGTACTATTACTGACGCTCAGGTTCAGGAAATCGCTGAAACTAAAGCGAAAGACATGACTGGTGCAGACATTGAAGCGATGAAACGCTCAATTGCTGGTACTGCTCGTTCAATGGGTCTGGTAGTAGAGGGTTAAGACAATGGCTAAATTGACTAAACGCATGCGCGTTATCCGCGACAAAGTTGATGTTACTCGTGAGTATGACATCAACGAAGCTGTTGCTCTTTTGAAAGAACTTGCTACTGCTAAATTCGTAGAAAGTGTTGATGTTGCAGTAAACCTGGGCATCGATGCACGTAAATCAGACCAAAACGTTCGTGGCGCAACTGTGTTGCCACACGGTACTGGTCGTGATATCCGCGTAGCGGTATTCACCCAAGGTGCTAACGCTGAAGCTGCAAAAGAAGCTGGCGCTGACATCATTGGTATGGAAGATCTGGCTGACCAAATCAAGAAAGGCGAGATGAACTTCGACGTAGTTATCGCATCACCTGATGCAATGCGCGTTGTTGGTCAACTTGGTACTATCTTGGGCCCACGCGGTCTGATGCCAAACCCGAAAGTTGGTACTGTAACCCCTAACGTTGCTCAAGCGGTTAAGAACGCTAAAGCAGGTCAGGTTCGTTACCGTAACGACAAGAACGGTATCATCCACACCACTATTGGTAAGGTTGATTTCGATACTGACAAACTTAAGGGTAACCTTGAAGCATTGTTGGTAGCTCTGAAGAAAGCGAAGCCTTCTTCAGCGAAAGGTACTTTCGTTAAGAAAGTAAGCATCTCTACCACTATGGGTGCAGGTGTTGCGGTTGACCAGAACACTCTGGAAGCAAGCGCAAACTAATTGCTTGAAGCGAAGGGTTGCTGTATAATCCTTCGCTTCAAATTTATGGCTGAGTCCGGCTTGCTGGGCTTCGTCCAAGACCGTAGGCGTCTGGTGTTTTCACTAAGACTTAATGCTTACCTACGTAGACGGTGCCAGAACATGATAGATATATTCTTTCTTGGATCTGCGCCGTAATTACTCTCCTACTGCGAAGTAGCGAGTGGTGTATATATAATCCAGGAGCAAATCCAAATGGCATTAAATCTTCAAGACAAAAAAGCAATTGTTGCTGAAGTCAACGAAGCTGCCAGTGGTGCCCTTTCTGCAGTTGTAGCTGATTCTCGCGGTGTAGCGGTAGGCGCAATGACTTCTCTACGTAAACAAGCTCGTGAAGCTGGCGTTTACATGAGAGTTGTTCGTAATACCTTGGCTCGTCGTGCAGTTGAAGGTACTGACTATGCGTGTCTGCAAGACACGTTTGTTGGTCCAACACTGATTGCGTTCTCTAATGAGCACCCAGGTGCTGCGGCGCGTCTTTTCAAAGACTTCGCTAAAGAGAACAAGAAATTCGAGATCAAAGCTGCTGCATTCGAAGGCTCTATCACTGATGCTGACGTTCTAGCAACGCTGCCAACATACGACGAAGCTATTGCGCGTCTGATGATGTGCATGAAAGAAGCGTCTGCTGGCAAGCTGGTTCGCACTATCGCGGCCGTTCGCGATCAGAAAGAAGCTGCATAATTGCATTGCTTTTTACCGATTGCTATTTAAACTAATTGTTGACTTTAAAGAGAATTGTTATGTCTATCACTAACGAGCAAATCCTAGACGCAGTTGCAGAAATGTCTGTAATGCAAGTTGTTGAGCTTATTGAAGCTATGGAAGAGAAATTCGGTGTTACTGCTGCTGCTGCAGTAGTTGCAGGCGGCGCTGTTGCAGAAGCAGCAGAAGAGCAAACTGAATTCGACGTAATCCTGACTTCTTGTGGTCCTAACAAAGTTGCTGTTATCAAAGCAGTACGTGGCGCAACTGGCCTAGGTCTGAAAGAAGCTAAAGCTGTTGTTGACGGTGCTCCAGCTCCGTTGAAAGAAGCAGTTTCTAAAGAAGAAGCTGACGCTCTTAAAGCACAGCTAGAAGAAGCTGGTGCTTCTGTTGAAGTTAAGTAATTATTGCTTAGCTTCTTAGCCTGAAATGGCTAATGGCTGGTGGCTAAATAGCCACCGGCCTTTTTGCGCTGTAGGGCAGTAGTGAATTTTGCACCCCGTTTAGTCACTACTTTCCATGCAAAAAAAGTATCAGATTAACCCTCTGATGCTCCTACAGTAAACGGTTGGTTGTTTAGTTACTGTCCCTCAGTCTGGACAGTTTGGGTCACTTATCAGCGAGCTGAGGAACCCTATGGTTTACTCTTATACCGAGAAAAAGCGTATCCGTAAGGATTTTGGTAAGCGTCCTCAAGTTCTGGACGTGCCATACTTGCTGTCTATCCAGCTAGATTCTTTCGAAAAATTTATCGAGCAGGATCCAGAAGGTCAATACGGTCTTGAAGCGGCTTTTCGCTCTGTCTTTCCGATTCAGAGTTACAATGGCAATTCCGAACTGCAATACGTTAGCTATCGCCTTGGAGAGCCAGTATTCGATGTTAAAGAATGTCAGATCCGCGGCGTAACTTACTCTGCACCACTGCGCGTTAAATTACGCCTGGTGATGTTTGACAGAGATGCACCTGCTGGCACCGTAAAAGACATTAAAGAGCAAGAAGTCTACATGGGTGAAATTCCACTCATGACGGACAATGGTACCTTTGTAATTAACGGTACTGAGAGGGTTATCGTATCCCAGCTGCATCGTAGCCCGGGCGTCTTCTTCGACAGCGATAAGGGTAAAACCCATTCCTCAGGTAAAGTGCTGTACAACGCACGTATCATTCCATACCGCGGTTCGTGGTTGGACTTTGAGTTTGATCCTAAGGATGCCGTCTACGTTCGTATCGACCGTCGTCGTAAGCTACCTGCATCGATCATTCTGCGTGCATTGGAATACACCACCGAGCAAATTCTTGATTTGTTCTTCGATAAAATTGTTTTCGAAGTCCAAGGCAAGTCTCTGGTGATGGAACTTGTACCGGATCGTCTGCGTGGCGAGACCGCAAGCTTTGATATCGAAGCTAACGGCAAGGTATACATTGAACAAGGCCGCCGTATTACCGCGCGCCACATTCGTCAGCTTGAAAAAGATGGCGTAGAAAAAATTGAAGTTCCTGTTGAGTACATTGTGGGCAAAGTTTCTGCACGCGATTACGTTAACGAGGAAACTGGCGAGATCATTGCACCTGCTAACCAAGAACTGAGCCTAGAAACCCTAGCGCTTCTTTCTCAAGCTGGTTACAAGAAGATCGAAACTTTGTTCACCAATGACTTGGATAACGGTCCGTACATGTCAGATACCCTGCGTATCGACAGCACGTCTGATCGCCTGAGCGCATTGGTTGAAATCTACCGCATGATGCGTCCTGGTGAGCCACCAACGCGTGAAGCAGCAGAGCAGTTGTTCAATAGCCTGTTCTTCTCAGAAGATCGTTACGATCTGTCTGCGGTAGGCCGTATGAAGTTCAACAGTTCTCTAAACCGTGAAGAAATGACCGGTTCTGGCGTACTGAGCCACGATGACATCATCCAAGTGATGCGCAAGCTGATCGATATCCGTAATGGTATCGGTGAGGTGGACGATATTGACCACCTGGGCAACCGTCGCATTCGTTCTGTTGGTGAAATGGCAGAGAACCAGTTCCGTGTAGGTCTGGTACGTGTTGAACGTGCGGTTAAAGAGCGCCTAAGCCTTGGTGACCTTGATGCAATCATGCCTCAAGATCTGATCAACGCTAAGCCTATCTCTGCGGCAGTTAAAGAGTTCTTCGGTTCTTCTCAGCTGTCACAGTTTATGGACCAGAATAACCCGTTGTCAGAAGTGACGCACAAGCGTCGTATCTCTGCATTGGGTCCAGGCGGTCTGACGCGTGAGCGCGCAGGCTTTGAAGTTCGAGATGTACACGCAACCCACTACGGTCGCCTATGTCCTATCGAAACGCCTGAAGGTCCAAACATCGGTCTGATCAACTCGCTTTCAGCGTATGCACGTACTAACCCGTACGGCTTCCTGGAAACGCCTTACCGTAAAGTTGTTGACGGTAAAGTGACGGACCAAATTGATTATCTTTCTGCTATCGAAGAAGGCCAATTTGTTATTGCACAGGCAAACGCCGTGCTAAACGATGATGGTTCATTCGGTGAAGAATTGATCACTGCTCGCCAGAAAGGTGATTCAGGTTTGCACCCTCGTGACCATGTCCAGTACATGGACGTCGCGACCAACCAGATTGTATCGGTTGCTGCATCTCTGATCCCATTCCTAGAGCACGATGATGCTAACCGTGCACTTATGGGTGCGAACATGCAACGTCAGGCAGTTCCAACTTTGCGTGCTGATAAGCCGCTAGTAGGTACTGGTATTGAGCGTGCAGTAGCGGTTGACTCCGGTGTAACTGCCGTTGCTAAACGTGGCGGTATGGTTCAGTCGGTTGACGCATCGCGTATCGTTATCAAGGTTAATGAAGAAGAGCTGGTTTCAGGTGAAGCTGGTATCGACATCTATAACCTGACGAAGTACACCCGTTCTAACCAGAACACCTGTATCAACCAGCGTCCTACCGTGATGCCTGGTGAGCCAGTTGCACGTGGTGACGTGTTGGCTGATGGTCCTTCGACGGATCTGGGTGAACTTGCTCTTGGCCAGAACATGCGTATCGCGTTCATGCCTTGGAACGGTTACAACTTCGAGGATTCCATCCTTGTTTCTGAGCGTGTAGTGCAGGAAGACCGCCTGACTACTATCCACATCCAAGAGCTTTCTTGTGTGGCTCGCGATACTAAACTGGGTAGCGAAGAAATCACTGCTGATATCCCTAACGTGGGTGAAGCTGCGCTGTCTAAACTTGACGAATCTGGTGTTGTATACATCGGTGCGGAAGTGAAAGGTGGCGATATTCTGGTAGGTAAAGTGACGCCTAAAGGCGAAACGCAGCTGACACCAGAAGAAAAACTGCTACGTGCGATCTTCGGTGAGAAAGCGTCTGACGTTAAAGACTCTTCTCTGCGCGTTCCAAACGGTGTGTCTGGTACGATCATTGACGTACAAGTGTTTACCCGTGATGGCGTTGAGAAAGACAAGCGTGCGCTTGAAATCGAAGAAATGCAGCTAAAAGAAGCCAAGAAAGATCTGACAGAAGAGTTCTCTATTCTGGAAGGTGGTCTGGTAGCACGTGTTCGTGGCGTACTTGCGCAAGCAGGCTACAGCCAAGAAAAACTGGCGAACATGGATCGCCAGAGCATGCTGACTCAGACTATTGACGACGAAGCGCTGCAAACTCAGCTTGAGCAATTGGCTGAGCAGTACGACGAACTGAAATCTGACTTCGATAAGAAGTTTGACACCAAACGTCGCAAGATCACTCAGGGTGACGATCTGGCACCGGGCGTCCTTAAAATTGTTAAGGTATACCTGGCTGTTAAACGTCGCATTCAACCTGGTGACAAGATGGCGGGTCGCCACGGTAACAAGGGTGTTATCTCTAAGATCAACCCTGTTGAAGACATGCCGTACGATGAAGATGGTGAACCAGTAGACATCGTATTGAACCCACTGGGTGTACCGTCTCGTATGAACATCGGTCAGATCCTTGAAACCCACCTTGGCCTAGCGGCGAAAGGTATCGGTAACAAGATCAACAAGATGCTCAAAGAGCAGCAAGAACTGGCGAAATTCCGCGAGTTCCTGCAGAAGGTTTACAGCCTGGGTGAAACACGTCAGCAAGTCGATATCAGCGCTCTGTCTGATGATGAAGTGCGTACACTGATCCAGAACCTGCGTGCCGGTCTACCGATCGCGACTCCAGTGTTCGATGGTGCGCCTGAGTCTTCAATCAAAGAACTGTTGAAACTGGGTGATCTGCCAGAATCTGGCCAGCTGAACCTATTTGACGGCCGTACTGGTGAGAAGTTTGAGCGTCCTGTAACTGTTGGTTACATGTACATGCTGAAACTGAACCACTTGGTTGATGACAAGATGCACGCCCGTTCTACCGGTTCTTACAGCCTAGTTACTCAGCAGCCGCTGGGTGGTAAAGCTCAGTTCGGTGGCCAGCGTTTCGGTGAGATGGAAGTGTGGGCGCTTGAAGCATACGGCGCAGCATATACCCTCCAAGAAATGCTGACTGTTAAGTCGGATGACGTGAACGGTCGTACGAAGATGTATAAAAACATCGTCGACGGCGATCACCGCATGGAGCCGGGTATGCCGGAATCTTTCAACGTATTGTTGAAAGAAATCCGCTCGTTGGGTATCAACATCGAGCTGGAAGACGAATAAGCCAAGGCTTAATCGCTATTTCCGGTATCAATATGAAGGCGCTGCCTGTCAGCGCCTTTCTGGGTCAACTCCTCACAGGAGCCAAATGTGAAAGACTTACTTAAGTTTCTGAAAGCACAGCATAAGACCGAAGAATTTGATGCAATCAAAATCGGTCTAGCTTCACCAGACATGATTCGTTCATGGTCTTTCGGTGAAGTGAAAAAGCCAGAAACCATTAACTACCGTACCTTTAAGCCTGAGCGTGACGGCCTATTCTGTGCACGTATCTTTGGCCCGGTAAAAGACTACGAATGTCTTTGCGGTAAATACAAACGCCTTAAGCACCGTGGTGTGATCTGTGAAAAATGTGGTGTTGAAGTTACTCAGACCAAAGTACGCCGTGAGCGTATGGGTCACATTGAGTTGGCTTCTCCTGTTGCCCACATCTGGTTCCTGAAATCACTACCGTCTCGTATCGGTTTGCTGATGGACATGCCATTGCGTGACATCGAGCGTGTTCTGTACTTCGAATCATACGTTGTGATCGAACCAGGCATGACCGATCTTGAGCGTAGCCAAATGCTGTCTGAAGAACAGTATCTTGACGCGCTGGAGCAATGGGGTGATGAATTCGACGCTCGTATGGGTGCCGAAGCGGTGAAAGCATTGCTGGCGAACATGGACCTGCAAGCTGAAACTGAACTGATGCGCGAAGAGCTGGAAGAAACCAACTCTGAAACTAAGCGTAAGAAAATCACCAAGCGCCTTAAGCTTGTTGAAGCATTCCTGCAGTCTGGAAACAACCCTGAGTGGATGATCCTGACTGTACTTCCAGTTCTGCCACCGGATCTACGTCCTCTGGTACCACTGGATGGCGGTCGTTTCGCGACTTCAGATCTGAATGATCTCTACCGTCGTGTGATCAACCGTAACAACCGTCTGAAACGCCTACTTGATCTGGCTGCTCCTGACATCATCGTACGTAACGAAAAGCGTATGCTGCAAGAGTCAGTTGATGCTCTGCTAGATAACGGTCGTCGCGGTCGTGCCATTACTGGTTCGAACAAGCGTCCACTGAAATCTTTGGCTGATATGATCAAAGGTAAGCAAGGTCGTTTCCGTCAGAACTTGCTTGGTAAACGTGTAGACTACTCTGGCCGTTCGGTTATCACCGTAGGTCCATACCTTCGTCTGCACCAGTGTGGTCTTCCTAAGAAGATGGCACTAGAGCTGTTCAAACCATTCATCTACGGCAAGCTTGAAGCACGTGGTCTTGCGACTACCATCAAAGCGGCTAAGAAAATGGTTGAGCGCGAAGAAGCAGTCGTTTGGGATATCTTGGATGAAGTCATCCGTGAACACCCAGTACTGTTGAACCGTGCACCAACACTTCACCGTTTGGGTATCCAAGCGTTTGAACCTGTGTTGATCGAAGGTAAAGCGATCCAGTTGCACCCACTCGTTTGTGCGGCATATAACGCCGATTTCGATGGTGACCAAATGGCGGTACACGTACCGTTGACTTTGGAAGCGCAACTTGAAGCACGTGCTCTGATGATGTCGACCAACAACATCCTGTCTCCTGCGTCCGGTGATCCAATCATCGTACCTTCTCAGGACGTTGTATTGGGTCTGTATTACATGACCCGCGACAGAATTAACGCAAAAGGCGAAGGCCTTTACCTGTCTGGCCCTGCGGAAGCTGAAAAAGCATACCGTACTGGCAACGCAGAACTGCACGCTCGCGTAAAAGTACGCTTGAAAGAAGTGCTGTTTGACGAGATGGGTAACCGCACCGAGTCAGTAGAACTGCGTGACACCACCGTTGGTCGTGCAATGTTGTGGCAAATCGTGCCTGAAGGCATGCCATACGACATCGTTAACCAAGCGCTAGGTAAAAAGCAGATCTCTAACTTGCTGAACACTTGTTACCGTAAGCTGGGTCTGAAAGACACTGTTATTTTCGCTGACCAAATCATGTACACCGGTTTCGCATATGCGGCACTCTCTGGTGTATCTGTTGGTATCGATGACATGGTTATCCCACAGGCGAAATACGACCTGATCGAAGCAGCAGAAGCTGAAGTTGCTGAAATTCAGGAGCAGTTCCAGTCTGGTCTGGTAACCGCAGGCGAACGTTACAACAAAGTTATCGATATCTGGGCTGCAGCGAACGAACAAGTTGCTAAAGCGATGATGGATAACTTGTCTTTTGATACCGTTATCAACCGTGATGGCGAAGAAGAAGATCAGAAGTCGTTCAACAGCGTATACATGATGGCCGATTCAGGTGCTCGTGGTTCGGCTGCTCAGATCCGTCAGTTGGCGGGTATGCGTGGTCTGATGGCGAAACCAGATGGCTCTATCATTGAAACGCCAATCACCGCGAACTTCCGTGAAGGTCTGAACGTACTTCAGTACTTCATCTCTACTCACGGTGCTCGTAAGGGTCTGGCGGATACAGCACTTAAAACTGCGAACTCAGGTTATCTGACTCGCCGTTTGGTTGATGTTGCACAAGACGTAGTCATCACTGAAACTGACTGTGGTACCAGCGAAGGTATTCACATGATGGCAGTTATCGAAGGCGGCGACGTTAAAGAAGCATTGCGTGAGCGTGTTCTGGGTCGTGTTGTTGCTGAAGACGTACTTAAACCTGGTACAGAAGAAGTTCTTGCACCACGTAACACCCTTCTCGATGAGAAATGGTGTGACATTTTGGAGCAGAACTCTGTAGACCAAATCAAAGTGCGTTCGGTTGTTAGTTGTCAAACTGACTTCGGTTGCTGTGCAAACTGTTACGGTCGTGATTTGGCTCGTGGTCACATTGTGAACCATGGTGAAGCAGTCGGTGTTATCGCTGCTCAGTCAATCGGTGAGCCTGGTACACAGCTTACAATGCGTACGTTCCACATCGGTGGTGCGGCATCTCGTGCGGCTGCAGAGAATAGTATCCAAGTGAAGAACAACGGTTCGTTGCACCTTCACAATGCCAAGTTTGTTATTAACAACTCTGGCAAGCTGGTTATTACCTCTCGTGCTTCTGAATTGACTATCGTTGATGAGTTTGGACGTACGAAAGAAAGCTACAAGCTTTCTTACGGTACTATCTTGACGAAAGCAGATGGTGACGCAGTTACTACGGGTGAAATCGTAGCAAATTGGGATCCGCACACAATGCCGATCATCACGGAAGTGGAAGGTCGTATCCAGTTCCTTGATATGATTGATGGCGTGACAGTTCAACGTCAAACTGACGAGCTGACAGGTCTATCTTCAATGGTGATCTTGGATGCTGCTGAGCGCACATCTGCTGGTAAAGACATGCGTCCTACCGTCAGACTTTGCGATGCTGCTGGCAACGATATCATGATCCCAGGTACCGACATGCCTGCTCAATACTTCTTGCCTGGTAAAGCAATTGTCCAGTTAGAAGATGGAGCAACCGTTGGTATTGGTGAAATCTTGTCACGTATCCCGCAAGCTGCGAGCGGTACGAAAGATATCACCGGTGGTCTGCCACGCGTAGCTGACCTGTTTGAAGCCCGTAAGCCGAAAGAGCCTGCGATTCTGGCTGAAATCACAGGTGCGGTATCCTTCGGTAAAGAAACCAAAGGTAAGCGTCGTCTGATTATCACCCCGACCGATGGTAGCCCGTACGAAGAAATGATTCCGAAATGGCGTCAGTTGAACGTATTTGAAGGTGAAAAAGTCGAAATTGGTGATGTAATCGCTGATGGCCCAGAAGCACCACACGATATCCTGCGTCTTCGTGGTGTACGTGCGGTAACTGAGTTCATCACTAACGAAGTGCAAGACGTTTACCGTCTGCAAGGCGTTAAGATTAACGATAAGCACATTGAGACGATCGTTCGTCAGATGCTGCGCAAGGTAACTATCACGAAATCTGGTGACTCTGAGTTCCTAGAAGGTGAGCAAGTAGAATTCTCCCGTGTGACCATTGCAAACCGTCAGCTTGAAGCTGAAGGCAAACAAATGGTTGGATTCACGCGTGATCTACTTGGTATTACCAAAGCGTCGTTGGCTACCGAGTCGTTTATCTCTGCAGCTTCGTTCCAGGAAACCACTCGCGTTCTTACAGAAGCAGCGGTATCTGGTAAGCGTGATGAGCTACGTGGTCTGAAAGAGAACGTTATCGTTGGTCGCCTGATCCCAGCGGGTACTGGTTTTGCTTACCACAAGACGCGTCAAGCACGTCGTCAAGTAGTAGATGCACCTGTTGCACCGCAAATGGATGCTGAACAAGCATCACAGGATCTTGCAGCTCTGCTGAATGCCGGTCTAAACGACGACTAAGCTTTTGCTGACTTGAATTGAAAAGGCACCCTTCGGGGTGCCTTTTTTGTTTCTAGTGATCTCATCGAGCGTTTGCATAACTGGCGTATATAAGCCATTTACAGCTGTGCTGTATATTCTCATGACAGAGTGTTAATCATTTCTAGTGGGATTGCGTTAGAGGAACGTGAGGAGAGTGCTTTGTAGAAAAAATGAGAATAGAAGAATGCGAGAGATTGCTCAAGGGGGCTCTATTGAGATGCGATGAAAAAACGCCGGCTGGTGGCAAACACCAACAGCCGAAGTAAAATGTCGCTATAAAATAACGCTAAGCACCGGGCGGAATAGACAGGCTATCCGCAATTAACTGGATTAGCATATCTTCCTGTTCAAAGCGCAATTCCATGATTTCACCAACACGTGAAATATCGCTATCAAAGCGGGAGAAGTTATCTTCATCCAACACAAACGCGCTGTATTTGTCGTTAAAGGTTAACAGTGGCTCTGTGGTTTCAACGATGCGCGCATAAAGCGTGTCGATCTCAGTATTCGTGGAGAAACCCGTTGACTGCCAACGACTCATCACCATGTCATAAATTTTGAAGTGACCAGCAGATATATAATCTACCAGCGCTTCACAGAAGTGGTTTAACGCCTCTTCTGTAGGAAGACAATTCTTGTTAACGCCTGACAGCCCGGCGACCTTAGAATATTCCACAAGTAGTTCTTGTCTTAGTGTTAACCAGTAGTCGATCACATCGCTGTAACCACCCCACTGTTGCTGTGCTTTTTCGAGTTTACTAAGCATGACCACGTTCCTCATGATCAGCGCACCTGAGCGCTTTTATAGGATTAGAGCCATATCATTCAGGCCGTCAATTGACTAACATCAGGTAATTAAATTTAGAGTGCCTCAAATTTTCACTGTTAGCAAGGATCTAAACTGCGTTATGTCTGACCAAAATGATCTTGTGTATCTGTGTTGTGCAAACGACGGAAAGTTATGGTTACCTGATCACAGCTTGCCGTTAATCACCATATCCAAGCTTGAGAAAATGGCAGTATCTAGCTATGTCATCGGTACGTTTGACGGAAGAGAAGTCCACTTTACGGTGGATAGTCACGCTTTTTCTTCTGATGAGTTCGACAGCCTTCGTTGCCAACTGCATCTGAGTCCAGCTTTGTTTAATATGGCGGGGCGAGCGATACAGCTCGACTATATGTGTCATTCTCAGGGATTTTGCTGCAAATGCGGAGGCGTTAATCACTTTGATGCTGCGCACCCTGCCATGGTCTGTGATCAGTGCCATACGGTACATTATCCGCGTATATCACCCTGTGTGATTGTTGCTGTTAGGCGTGGCGGTGAAATTTTGCTAGCACAACATCCTCGCCATAAAAACGGCATGTACACAGTGATAGCGGGGTTTGTTGAAGCCGGTGAAACGCTAGAGCAATGTGTGGCACGCGAAGTCAAAGAGGAAACCGGCATAGAGGTGGCGAACATTCGCTACTTTGATAGCCAACCTTGGGCGTTCCCTTCGAATTTAATGATGGGCTTTGTGGCTGACTATGCGACAGGCGATATTAATCCAGATTATGAAGAACTGACGGACGCGAGTTGGTTTGACGTAGATGCACTACCGCTGGTGGCACCGGAAGGGACAATCGCACGTCGGCTGATTGAAGAAGTAAGAGCTCTTCGTTAATCAATAGATGAAGCTTTCGATGTCAGCTGGATGGCATTGCTGACAATAAGGGATGCTAAGCATCCCTTATTTGATCGGCGCTCGCTGATTAACAGGCGCTTATTGATTGGCGCTGTGCGCCAAAATTATCGTATTAACCTCATTGGCTTTCTCCATTTGCACCATGTGTCCAGCATTCTCAAGAACATGACACTCAGCATCCGGCAAAGTATTGGCATCCGATGCAGGGATCACCGCATCTTTGTCCCCCCATATCACCAGTGTTGGTAATGGCAGGGATAGAGAAGCAGCGTGCTGTTGGATGTGAGAGGGGAATAACTCGTTAGCAAGGTAAGCCAATGCCGTATTAACGCCATCTAAGCGTTTATATTTGAGTACATCGTCAACCAAGCTGCGTGTCACCAAACGACTGTCAGCAAATAGCAATTGGAGCACAGGCTTGAGCTCACGACGATTGTTAGCATCAATAAAGCCTTGTATGTAATCGCCATTGATCGTTTTCCCAAGTCCCGCGCTCGCAATCATGGTCAGTGACTGCACTTTTTCTGGGTGCTGTCTTGCTATCTCACTACAGATGAAGCCCCCCATTGAATGTCCGACCAAATGTGTTTTAGGTACATTAAGCCGATCAAGCAAGTCCACAACCGTTTGCGTGAGATCGGCTAAGGTTAATGCGAAATTCGGTATCACGGATTGACCATGAGCAGGCAAATCGAGCGCTATCACGGGCGCGACGTTGCTGAGTGCATCGATATTGAATAGCCAGTTATCGAGATCACCACCAAAACCGTGGATTAACATGAAGGGCGTGCCTTCTGCATCTTGATTTAGGTAGGTGTAACGAATTTTGCCTATCGCGGTGTCAGTAAAGGCATAGGCTGATGCTTGCTCTTGCGCGTCTTCATCGTTGGTATCTGGTTGAACAAACGTCGCAACGTAGTCATCGATTTCAGACTCCGATACCTCTTCGGGTGCAAGTACCCCTAACAGGGCTTGTACCGAATATACATCGCCTTCTTGTGCCACTTTGCGTCGAAACAAGCCCGGATCTGGCGCTTCTACTTCACTCGCGATTTTATCCGTTTCGACATCCATGATGATTTGTCCAACCTCGATGGTATCGCCTTCGTTGACATGCCATTCCGTGAGTGTGCCTTCCTTCATTGAAAGCCCCCATTTGGGCATGACGAGCGCAACTATCTTTGAACTCATGATTGTCCTCCAGCGATGGTATTCACTGCGTCGACAATCGCGTCTACTGATGGAATGAACGCGTCCTCCAAGCTAGGTGAAAAAGGGACAGGCGTGTGCGGAGCGGTGACCATGCGAATAGGCGCTTTAAGGTGTGAAAATGCAGCCTGAGCGACTTGCGCCGAAATATCGGCAGCGATGGAGCAGCGTGGGTGGGCTTCATCAATGCAAACCAATCTCCCCGTGTTTTCGACACTTTCCAATACGGTATCAAGATCTAATGGGGACAGCGTACGCAAGTCTATGACTTCACATTGAATGCCTGACGTGGCTAACTGTTCGGCAGCACTGAGCGCCCGATTCACCATTTGTCCGTATGTCACTAAGGTGACATCACCGCCTTCGCGAATGACATTGGCTTCACCAAAAGGTATGGCATAACTCGTCTCTGGTACGTCGCACTCGGTGGCATACAGGTTTTTGTGTTCAAGGAAGATAACGGGATCGTTGTCTCGAATAGCTTGGATGAGTAAGCCCTTCGTGTCATAGGCATTGGATGGGCAAACGACTTTCAATCCTGGAATGTGGGTAAACAACGGTGTCAGCATTTGACTGTGTTGTCCGGCAGCACGAAACCCGGCACCGCACATAGCACGGATAACCACTGGGGTTTCGGCTTTACCACCAAACATATAGCGAAATTTCGCTGCCTGATTAAATATCTGGTCGAAACACACACCCATAAAATCAATAAACATCAGTTCTGCGATGGGGCGTAAACCACAGGTTGCCGCACCAATGGCGGCCCCCACGTAGGCGCTTTCAGATAAAGGGGTGTCAATAAGTTGGTTAGGGTGTTTGGCATACAGCCCTTTCGTAACACCCAATACGCCGCCCCACGCATCATCTTCTCCGGGAGCGCCGGTTCCACCAACGATGTCTTCACCCATCATAAAGACGGTGGGATCTCGGCTCATTTCCTGATCAATGGCTTCATTGATGGCATCTTTCATCGATAATTGTCTGGCCATAATATTGTCCTTCCTTGAATTGGTAGCTGACGTAAACATCATTCAGCAGGGCTGACGGGGCAGGTGAGGGTGCGGCAATGGCTGCTTGTACCGCATCTTCAATGAGCGCTTTGACTTCTTGATCGATTTGGTCGAATTCGCGGGTGGCGATAAGCCCACTTTCTTCCACGCGATGGCGAAGAATTTTCAAGCAATCTTTGTTGCCGCGGATATCTTCCACTTCGCCGTCTGCGCGATAAGTCTGTGCATCGCCTTCGAAGTGACCGAAAAATCGCACCATTTTGCACTCCAAAAGTGACGGTCCACCACCTTGTCGTGCTCGTCTGATCACTTCACCTGCAGCTTCATAAACCGCAAAAAAGTCCGTGCCATCCACCGTCATGCCGGGTAAGCCAAACCCTGTCGCACGGTCGACATAGGAATCGCAGGAAACCGCCCATTCCGCGGCTGTGGACTCGGCATAGCCATTGTTTTCCACGACGAAAATAACGGGCAGCTCCCAAACAGCGGCAAGGTTTAAGCTTTCTAAAAAGGTTCCTTGGTTGGAGGCTCCATCTCCCGTGAAGCTAATTCCCACACCGGTATGGCCCAGCTGTTTGGCAGCTAAGGCCGCGCCACAAACTAATGGAGAGCCTGCCCCTAAAATGCCATTGGCGCCCATCATGCCTTTGGATAAATCAGCAATGTGCATTGAGCCACCTTTGCCACAGCAAGCTCCCGTTTGCTTGCCGTAGATCTCCGCCATCATGGCGTGAACATCCACACCTTTGGCGATGCAGTGTCCGTGACCTCGGTGTGTTGAGGCGATACGGTCGTTGTTATTGAGATGCATCATAATGCCGACTGCGGTGGCTTCTTCTCCCGCATACAAGTGCACAAAGCCGGGGATATCTCCGCGAGCAAAGTCCACATGTAAGCGTTCTTCAAAATCGCGGATGGTTTTCATCATTTTGTACGCTTCAAGCAGTTGCTTACGCGATAGTGGGAAGGGATTGTCACTCATGGTGTTCTCCTTGTGAGGTTGATACGGGCTTGTGCCCGTCACGTTGAATAAAAAGGCCATGTCGTGCAGCAAAAGCCATGCATTGCTCGACATCAATGGTGTGAAAGGCATCTAGATGTAAGGTGATACTCACGGAATCGGATGCGCTAAAAGGCAGCTCTCGTTCGCCATCCAATGCGAGAGAACCCGATGTTGTGGATAGTGAAAGCGTGGCGTTTGGCGACAATGTGTCGACCGATTGGATGGGTAGCTTTGCCATTAACCCCGGTGCCAATGGAGCAGACAGCGAAAAAGCAGCAGGCGTGTTGTGTGCAAAGCGAACGTGTAAACCGATAGGTTGATCGCGGGACACCGGATTGAGCAGGCCAGCGATAGAGGACAAACCAATGCCATCTGTCCGCCCGAATGTGACGAACAATTCTCGCAGGCTCTCAGCCCGCCAAACGGCGAGTGCACCAGTAAATTGCTCGCGTACCACTGCGACATCAACCAATGCGATATCTCGACGTTCGTTCACGCGTACTTCAAGCAATTTGTTACCACGAAAAGCAAGTGACGCCGGGATTTTTCCGCTGATCGCAAGGCCTGTTGCTAACCCTGTGATAGTCGGTTCTTGCAGGGGAGGAAATGCATTGTTAGTGCCGCTGGATACGCCAGCGATCGGGATATTCCCGCACTCACGGACGACTAAACGGTGTGTACCGTCTCCGCCCAGCACCACAATGGCTGATACATCTTGTTGTCGCATTAAATGCGCAGCACAGACCGTGTCTTGCGCGGTTCCTGTGATGGGCATATCAAGCCAGCTAAGCGTTGGAAAACGGGTGTGGTCAGCGTATTGGGCTTGTTTTAAGCCGCGTTGAATATGTACGCCTAACCCCGCCCGCTCCGGCATCATGACAACGTTATCGATGCCAGCGTGATGAAGCCCCGCCAATATCCGTAGCACCATATTGGCACGGTCAGTAATTTGTAGGTTGGCCGCATGCGCGATGATTCGGCGAATGTCGCGAGCGGAAACGGGGTTAGCAATGATGCCCACAGTCATTGGGTTGGCCACAAGACTCTCGTCATGCAAAGAATGATGAAATGCATAATCCAAGAAACATGCCATACGGGAAGGTCTGTATAAGTCGCTGTATTTAGATGTAATAGATGATTGCTGGTGGATTGAGGTGTGGATGAGCGGTGTGGCGTGTGCAACAGGTGTGGCATGTTGAATTGGCGAGTTGTACCAAAAATTCAACGGTGTCTTGGAGTCGCGAGGCCAAGAAAGTTGAAGGCAGAACGTTGAGGGAGTACGGCGAATTTTTTTGAATGAGGTTCATACTTTCAAAGAGTGAAAGGAGTCGTCTCATGGCAGTCGTTAATCAGGTCAATGATCATATTAAAGAAGTTCAGAGTGTTGCAGAGGGTATTGCTAGCGCTCGGGATACGGTGATAGCGCAATCATGGCAGCGTTGTGTGTCGGATTACCAGCTTGATCCATTGATATTGCAAGAAGCCTATATCGTTCCTCATGCAGAGTTAAAGCTGCATCAGGAGCGTCTCGACAAATTGTTGCGCACTGCCCGGTATGGGTTAGACGAACTGTATCGTCAGATTGCTCAGCATGGATACGTCTTGCTACTGACCGATGCTGAAGGCGTAACAGTAGATTACCAAGGTGATGCATCATTGACATGGGAGCTTCAAAAATCGGGTTTGTACTTAGGCGCGGAATGGTCAGAACAAAGGGCGGGTACTTGTGGCGTGGGTTCATGCATTTATACGGGTGAAGCCATTACCGTTCATCAAACCGATCATTTTGATGCTACGCATGCGCCGCTTTCCTGTACGGCAGCACCTATTTATGACGTTGATGGTTCGCTTGCTGCGGTGTTAGATATTTCTGCACTGAAAAGTCCTGAGCTCAAAGCCAGTCAGGCATTGGCGCTGAGTCTTGTCCAGTCATGTACGCGCCGCATCGAAATGGCCGCGTTAATGAACACGTTTCGGCGTGAATGGATTGTGCGACTTAGCCAGTCGCCAGCGTTTCTTGATGTAGACCCTGAATGCGCTGTTGCGGTCAATAGCGGTGGGGAGATCATTGGTATGACACACAGTGCTCAACGACTGCTGGCACGAGTAAAAGGCTCGCACTGGCAGCACACATCGGCGCTATTGGGTTCGAAGATTTCGGAATACTTCGATATTGAAATCAATGAACTACCTACCCTTAGTCGCGCGTTACCGAGCGAAGAGAGATTGATCAGCACCTGTACGGGAGAGCTGTGGTTTGCTCATGCATTAGCGCCTCAGCAACCGCCAATCGGACATCATAAGCGTCGTATTGTTAGCGAATCGCTCGCCAAACTTTATTGCGGTGATGCTGCAATGGGAGTATTAGCGCAAAAGGCGTCTCAGCTGGCGATGTCGCCATTGCCCTTGCTCCTTCAGGGAGAAACCGGATGTGGTAAAGAGTATCTGGCACGCGCTGTTCATGAAACCAGTCCGCAGCGCAAAGGTCATTTTGTCGCCATCAATTGTGCGGCTATTCCTGAGTCATTGATTGAAAGTGAATTGTTTGGCTATGCAGAGGGCGCGTTTACTGGCGCAAGAGGAAAAGGGAAAAAGGGACTGATTGAGCGCGCCAGCGGGGGCACGCTGTTTTTAGATGAAATTGGAGATATGCCACTCGCACTGCAAGCAAGGTTGTTGAGAGTGTTAGCTGAAAATGAAGTGCTTCCTGTTGGCGCCACAAAGGCTATTCCAGTGACGCTTCGTGTATTAGCGGCCACTCATCAGGATTTGACGCAGTTGGTGAAAAGCGGTCGTTTTCGTGAAGATTTGTTCTACCGAATCAGTGGTGCTCGGCTGAGTATTCCGCCGCTACGAGCGCGAGATGATATTGTTTGGTTGAGCACCAAGTTGATTGAAAAATCAGCACCAAAACCGGTCATGATCAGTAATTCAGCACAAAGCATGCTTCTCCGTCATTTGTGGCCAGGAAACATTCGAGAGTTGGACAACGCTGTGCGCTTTGCACTCGCGTTTTGTTCGGGGAGTGAGATTTTCCCCGAACACTTACCGGAGGATGTTCGTCAGGGGGGGAGTAAAGCATCCGCTATGGCGGGCAAAACAAACTCAACTGGTATAGGGTGTCACGAAGACGATATAT
This sequence comes from Enterovibrio norvegicus FF-33, assembly GCF_000286835.2. Lineage (GTDB taxonomy): Bacteria > Pseudomonadota > Gammaproteobacteria > Enterobacterales > Vibrionaceae > Enterovibrio > Enterovibrio norvegicus_A. The sequence continues at coordinate 21,764 of NZ_AJYD02000015.1, forward strand.
TGACTGTGTTACAAGCGTGCGAATGGAATATATCTGAAAGCGCTCGCGTTCTTGGCGTCGACCGTTCAACGGTGCATCGACGCATAAAAAAAGCCGGACTATCACGTCATTACACCAATCAAACCTACGAAAGCGTACCCAAATAGGCAAAAAAAACCCGCCGTAGGGGGCGGGAGTAAGATGCGATATTTATGGGTACTGTCTGTCAGACTTTTTGTTATTAGAAGCAAATTTTTAACATGTGTTTAAACCTTCGGCAAATATCCTGCATCCTTGGAGATAATATTTATGATCGCCTCCACAAAGGGCAGCTTTTGTTGCTCGGAGAGGGTGATACAATAGCGCCACTCAACTTTCAGGATGTGAACAATGACAGAACTAAAGAATGATCGCTATTTGCGCGCTCTGTTGAAAGAGCCGGTCGATTACACGCCGGTATGGATGATGCGTCAGGCTGGCCGTTATTTGCCAGAGTACAAGGCGACGCGTGCGGAAGCTGGCGACTTTATGTCATTGTGTAAAAATGCAGAACTGGCGTGTGAAGTTACTCTGCAACCGTTGCGTCGCTTCCCTCTTGATGCTGCTATTCTATTTTCAGACATTTTGACTATCCCAGATGCAATGGGACTTGGTTTGTACTTTGAGACCGGTGAAGGTCCAAAGTTTGAACGCCCAATTACCTGCAAAGCTGATGTCGAAAAAATCGGTCTTCCTGATCCGGAAGGTGAACTGCAATATGTAATGAATGCAGTACGTGCTTGTCGAAAAGGGTTGAACGGTGATGTGCCATTGATCGGTTTCTCTGGAAGCCCATGGACACTGGCCACCTACATGGTCGAAGGCGGCAGCTCGAAAGCCTTCACCAAAATCAAAAAGATGATGTACGCCGATCCTCAAACGCTGCACTTGCTTTTGGATAAGCTGGCGGACAGTGTGATTGAGTACCTTAACGCGCAGATCAAAGCGGGTGCCCAATCTGTGATGGTCTTTGATACATGGGGTGGTGTTCTGACACCGCGTGACTATAACGATTTCTCGCTGCAGTACATGCACAAAATCGTTGATGGCCTGATCCGTGAAAACGATGGTCGTCGTGTGCCTGTTACCTTGTTTACCAAAAATGGTGGCATGTGGCTGGAGAAAATCGCAGCAACTGGCTGTGATGGCGTGGGTCTGGACTGGACCATTGATATCGCGGAAGCCAAGCGTCGCATTGGTGACAAAGTGGCGCTGCAAGGCAATATGGATCCTTCCATGCTGTATGCATCACCTGAGCGTATTCGCCAAGAAGTGGCAACTATTTTGGAAGGGTTTGGTGGCGGTACGGGTCACGTGTTTAACCTTGGTCACGGTATTCACCTCGATGTTCCACCAGAAAACGCGGGTGTGTTTGTCGAAGCGGTGCACGATCTTTCAAAGCAATATCACAAGTAATCGATTATCACGCATCAGCTCGATGATATTGAAAATGGCCAGCGTTGACGCTGGCCATTTTTTTATTTCTCGCCACATAAATCGCCGCACATATGTCATCGTGTACAAGGTTCACTGGGGAAATTCCTCGATAAGCTGTACAGGGAGAAAATAATATTTTAATTCAAGGTCTTAGTGGCTATCGCTGTTTTGGCTTGAAAAATTAGAAACCAAAAAGCAGATCGTTTAGCCTAAAGCTGTACATTGCATTTTATTTTGTATGTTGAATAAAATGTCTGCAGAGGGCTGTTTATAGGTTCGCTAGGGAAATTACTAACAAAGCTGTACGCGATGATAAAGTCCAATAAATTCAATTAATTAAAATCATCATGTGTTGGTGGTGAATATTCGGTTCAGGGAAAAGGTGTAAATTAATCAAAAAGCTGATCCATACGATTTTGCAGATTGGGCAGAATCGTTTCCTCAAACCAAGGGTTCTTTTTCAGCCACAGGTTATTGCGGGGGGAAGGGTGAGGAAGCGCAATAAAGTCCGGAGCCCATTGTGGGTTGGCTTGCACGGTTTGGGTCAAGGTTCTTGGTTTTGGGCTGAGATAACGGCGTTGAGCGTAGTCGCCAATCAGAAGCGTTAGCGAAACATGAGGTAAATACTGCCTGATCGCATCATGCCACTTTGGCGCGCACTCAGGTCGAGGTGGCAGATCGCCAGACGTGCCGCGCCCTGGATAACAAAACCCCATTGGCATAATTGCGATTTGAGTGGGGTCGTAAAACACGGTTTTATCTATTTTCAACCAATCTCGCAGACGATCGCCGCTAGGGTCGTTCCACGGTATGCCCGTTTCATGCACGCGAGTCCCCGGCGCTTGCCCAATAATCAATAGCTTTGCTGCTGATGCTGCCTGAACAACGGGGCGTGGTCCAAGGGGTAAATGCTCCGCGCATTGCGTGCATTGTTTTACCTCATCCAGCAGCATGGTCAATGGGATATCTTTCATTAATAGCCCAAATCAAAATCAACCGTGTACTGAAGCGCACTCCCTTGATGCCAGCGTTGATAGTTATCCGCAAAAATCGCGAAGACTTGGTCGGGAAAACTGATGGCAGAGATATGCGGTGTCACCGTAATGTCAGGGTGCGTCCAAAAAGGATGGGTGCTGTCTAGCGGCTCATTGGCAAAAACATCCAACACGGCATGACGAATATGTTTGTGTTCTATCGCGTCTATTAGCGCACTTTCTTCCAATACGGGGCCACGCCCAACATTGAATAATATTGCCCCATTGCACGCAGACAGCGTTGGATGGCTGAGCAGTCCTTTTGTTTCTGGCGTAGAAGGAAGGGTGGAAACCACCACGTCAGCGTCTGACAATTGGGAGGTTAGCTGTGCGGTCGTGACCACGGTATCAAAGGAAGTGGCAAGCTTGCCGCTTCTACTGACACCTGTGACTTGCATACCGAAGTGTTTAGCGGTTGCGGCAACGTGTGCACCAATGGAGCCTGTACCCAGTATCACCATCTTTCTGTTGATTAGGCTTTGGTAAGGCAGCACTGACCACTGCTTTTGTGATTGTGCATCGCGATAGTGTGCAAGATGGCGGGTGAGGGTTAATAGTTGACCGAACACATATTCCGACATGAGTGGACCAAATATCCCCCGCACATTGGTCAGCAGATAATCCCGTTTATTTTGTGCTAATAACGCATCACAGCCTGCATAGGTGGATTGTAGCCATTCGAGGTTCTGGGCTTTTTCTATTTGCTGGGCGAGCTTAGGTGGGTCTGCCAAGACAATATTGGCGTTTTCTATTTTTGATGTGACAGCCAGGTCGGGCAGATCGGCTTGCTCGATCAAAGAGAGATAAAGCTTCTGGTATTCAGAGCAGAGGTAAAGTTGGTTCAAATCTGTTCCTTTTTCTACTTGGGTATATAAAGTAAACTTAGCCCACATTCCTTTTCGGCCAGCTCATGCTGTGCCATAAGTAGACGGCAGACCATGTTACAGAACCCGATCCAGCTGCGACTCGAAAAACTCGAACCTTGGCAGCATATCACTTTTATGGCGGCGCTGGTGGAGCGCATGTATCCCAATTATGCGGCGTTTTGCCAGCAAACGGACTTTGCTGAACCGCAGGCTTTTCGTAGTTTGCTGGATGCAGTGTGGGAAATCCTGACCGTAAAAGCGGCCAAGATAAACTTCGAAAACCAGCTTGAAAAACTGGAAGAGCTGATCCCGGGTATGGATGATCATGATATTTATCTGACTTACCCCGCCATTGATGTGTGCGTAGCCATGTCGACTTTGATTCATACCTTGCTGGATCGTGATTTGATGTTGGAATCCGTGCTCAAAGTGAGCCAGCTGTCAGTGTCCGGTGTCGCGCAATTGGAAGAAGCGCAAACGGGTGTTGAAGTGACCAATGCCAACCAAAAAGAAATTGAGTCAGTCTGTGACGAGTGGGATGTGCAGTGGGCTATTTTCCGTGCATTGAAAGAAGCAGACGAGCGTGACGTTGAGATGATCCGCGGTATTCGTAACGAAATTCGTGAAGACGGTATCAGCAACCTCGGTTTGTCACTGTAACAGCAATAAAAAAACGGGCCAGCGGCCCGTTTTTTATTTAGCGATAATTGTTACCACTGTAATGCTTACCGAGATGGCTTATCGCCATCTTTTTTTGTATCAGAGTTATCCGATGGTGAGTGGTCTGCATTGGCAGCACTTTCAGTACCCACGGTGACTTTGCTAGACGCAGACGCTTTTTTCTCGTCTTCTGCATCGTCATCTTTGCTTTCAATCACACCATGCGTTTCTTTCCAGTCTGCCCAGCGCTCATGAGCAAGCTCTTGCATGTTGGTGGTGGTATCTGCTTCATCGACAATATCTTTGCCCATCAAGTGCTCAAAAATGTCTTCCAGCGTGATGATGCCTTGCACGTCACCGTATTCATCAACAATCAACGCCAGCTGCGAACGCTGTGCCATTAAGCGGTCAAACGCTTTCGGTACATGCGTTGAATCGTGAACCACAGGAATAGGGCGCATTAAGCTTCCCAGTGGTTGCTGACCTTTGCCGTGTTGGCCAGCTGAGAACAGTTCCAAGCGGTGAACAAAGCCCATGATGTTGTCGCGCTGCTCAACGTAGACCAAAGGGCGAGAAAATGGCGTATCGTGATGTTCACGCAAGAACTCTTCGATCGTCATTTTGGCGTCGACGCGGAAGAGTACCGGACGCGGCGTCATCAGTTTGGTGACGGGTACGTCACGCAGTGCCAGCAAGTTGGTCAGCATGGTGGACTCATCATCCTCCAGTTCGCCATTCTCTTTTGCCAGCAAGGCCATCGCTGAGATTTCATCACGCAGCTTTGGTTGTTCTTTGCCGCGCGATAAGCGACGCGTCAGTTGCTCTGAAGCCCATACAATAGGAGTCAGCGCCCATACCATCCAGCGTAGGACAGTGGCTGCTTTGGGTGCCATTTGGCGCCAATAGGTTGCACCAATGGTTTTCGGTACGATTTCTGACAGCAATAGAATTGCCAATGTCAGCACGGCGGAAAATACACCTAACCATGCATCACCGAATACTTTTGTCGCTTGTGCGCCTGAGGCGGCAGCGCCGACGGTGTGGGCAATCGTATTGAGCGTTAGGATAGAGGCTAGTGGGCGATCAATGTCGTCTTTGAGTACTTGCAGACGAGCGGCAGCAGGATGACCTTGTTGTCGCATCTGGGCTAGGTAACTGGGAGTGATACTCAAAAGTACAGCTTCGAGTACAGAACAAATAAATGAGACACCAATGGACAGTGCCACATACATCATAAGCAGGATCATTATTTTCCAGCGTAATAGTAATAAAACAGGATTAAAGTAGCGTCAAAGATCGGGTCTTAGCGCAGTAAATACAAGTGTTCGGATAGGAATATACCCAATATTTTGTGAGGATGCGCTCAGTTTGTGGTTAAAGACTCTGCAGACAGTCACTTGTAGCGCTACAAACCTTTGCCAGTCGGGCTTCTTTTGAATTAGAGTTGCCTTGTCTCAAGAAAATCTAAAGAAGGGAAGACCTAATGAACAAGACCAACTTGATCGACCTGATTGCTGAGAAAGCAGACTTGTCTAAAGCACAAGCAAAAGCAGCACTTGAAGCAACGCTAGCAGGCATCGAAGGTGCACTGAAAGACGGTGACCAGGTTCAACTGATCGGTTTCGGTACGTTTAAAGTTAATCACCGTGCAGCGCGCACTGGTCGTAACCCACAAACTGGCCAAGAAATCCAAATTGCTGCAGCAAACGTTCCTGCGTTTGTAGCTGGCAAAGCGCTTAAAGACGCTGTGAAGTAAGTTATACTCCGCCAAAGCATTCTCATGTTTTGGCGGATATTTATGCGTTCAGCAGTAACACCTCTCGTTTCATTTCTTATTCTCTCTTTGGCGGGCTGCAGCTCGACTGAGAGTGCAAAGCCTCCTGTACAAACTCAAACCGCAATGATTCAAGGTGATGCGACCAGTATTTATTGGTTGGATGAACGCTTGGGATTTCCAGAAACCTTGTCAGAACGTATTTTGATGGGCGATTACGGCCAATACAGCACCGAATATCGCTGGCGCAAGGGTATTGTCCGTGAAATTCAGCGTGATGGCGAAGTCTTGATTGACGGTAAATTAACGCAACAGTCTTTTTTGATTCGCTATGACTCTGAAGGTCAGGCTGTCTATCAACAGAATCGTCTGGATGGCGATATGCGGCCATTGCGCACGACGGACCTTGTACGTTACTACCAGCAAGCCGAACAGGCGCTGAGTCAAGCCAGAGAGCTAAATAAAAGCGGCCATCAGTTTTTTCAAGGGTATTGGAGTAAAGGCATTTTGGAAGAGTGCTTTACTGACGAAGAGAAAGCGCTATCGTTCGACGCTGCTGTGCCAAGCTTCATTTTGCAGCGACTCAACCAAGAAGATAATTTTATTGCCGCGATGGGCAAAGTTGGACGTAAAACGAATACGGTTGATGCCATTATCGCGCTGGACAATGACAGCGCTGATTGCATCGAGCGCCCCGATTTATAGCGGACTGACGTTTAGCGCCTGATTGACAGGTTGCCTAGGGTATCGTTCAAACGGCAATGCATAAAAAAACGCGCTCAAAGGCGCGTTTTTGTGTTTTAAACGATGGTTTCGGATTATTGGTTTTGCTCGCGAGCAATTGCTCGGTAACCAATGTCATCACGGTGGAACATGCCGTCCCAGCTAATTTGTGATGCCAGTGCATAAGCACGCTGCTGTGCCTCAGACACGGTTTCACCCATTGCCGTGGCACACAGTACGCGACCACCCGCGGTCACCACATTACCGTCTTTCTCTGCGGTGCCTGCATGGAAGACTTTCGCCGCATCCAATTCTTCTGTTGGCAAACCTGAGATCACGTCACCTTTGTTGTATGACGCTGGGTAGCCTCCCGCAGCCAGTACCACACCGATAGATGCTCGTGGGTCCCATTTAGACTCAACAGTATCAAGTTTACCTGCAATCGCTGCTTGGCAAAGCTCAACCAAATCGGACTGCAGACGCACCATCATTGGCTGGGTTTCAGGGTCACCAAAGCGACAGTTGTATTCAATCACTTTTGGCGTGCCGTCGGCCATGATCATCAGGCCCGCGTATAAGAAGCCCGTGTAATCATTGCCTTCGGCTGCCATGCCGCGCACGGTTGGGAAGATGACGTCGTTCATTACACGATCGTGGATCTCTGCAGTAACAACGGGTGCTGGACTGTAAGCGCCCATGCCGCCGGTATTTGGACCCGTATCGCCGTTGCCCACACGCTTGTGATCTTGGCTGGTGGCCATTGGCAGGACGTTTTTACCGTCTACCATCACGATGAAGCTCGCTTCCTCACCATCGAGGAATTCTTCTACCACCACGCGGTGACCTGCTTCCCCAAATGCATTACCTGCCAGCATGTCACGAATAGCGGTTTCAGCTTCTTCCAATGTCATGGCAACAATCACGCCTTTACCTGCTGCGAGGCCGTCAGCTTTGACAACAATGGGAGCGCCTTTCTCACGGACATAGGCAAGAGCAGGCTCAATTTCAGTGAAGTTTTGATATTCAGCTGTTGGGATCTGATGGCGAGCAAGGAAATCTTTGGTGAAGGCTTTTGAGCCTTCTAGTTGAGCAGCCGCGGCGGTTGGGCCAAAAATTGGCAACTCTTCTGCACGGAAGGCATCAACCACGCCGATCACCAATGGTCCTTCAGGACCTACGATGGTTAGGCCGATATTTTTTTCTTTTGCAAACGCAATGAGTGCTGGAATGTCTTCAACGCCAATGGCGACGTTCTCAAGCTTTGGCTCCAATGCTGTGCCAGCGTTGCCGGGCGCAACAAACACAGTACCTACATGAGCTGATTGCGCCGCTTTCCACGCAAGCGCGTGCTCGCGGCCACCGTTGCCAATTACCAATACGTCCATTTTCAATCCTTGTATAACATCAGCCCGGCAGAACCGGGCCGTTGAAAAATATTAGTGACGGAAGTGGCGCATGCCAGTGAATACCATCGCCATACCGTGCTCATCTGCAGCAGCAATAACTTCGTCATCACGCATTGAGCCGCCAGGCTGAATCACGCAGGTAATCCCGGCTTCTGCGGCTGCATCAATGCCATCGCGGAACGGGAAGAAAGCATCAGATGCCATGACACTGCCTGCTACTTCGAGGTTCTCGTCAGCGGCTTTAATACCCGCAATTTTTGCTGAGTAAACGCGGCTCATTTGGCCTGCACCCACACCGATTGTCATGTTGCCTTTGGCGTAAACAATCGCGTTAGATTTCACGTATTTCGCTACTTTCCAGCAGAACAAGGCATCACGCAACTCTTCTTCAGAAGGTTGGCGTTTTGATACGACCGTCAGATCACCAGACGACACCATGCCTTGGTCACGATCTTGAACCAGCAGGCCGCCATTCACACGCTTAACGTCAAAGCCAGTGGTCTGTGTGCTCCAAGCTCCACATACCAGCAAGCGCAAGTTTTTCTTGGTGCTTATTACATCAGCCGCTGCTTGTGACACGCTTGGTGCAATGATGACTTCTACAAACTGACGGTCAACAATTGCTTGTGCGGTTTCAGCATCCAGTTCACGGTTAAACGCAATAATGCCGCCAAATGCCGATGTTGGGTCAGTTTTGTAAGCACGGTCGTAGGCTTCTAGCAGGTTATCACCCAGTGCTACACCGCATGGGTTTGCGTGTTTAACGATAACGCATGCTGGCTCAACAAATTCTTTCACACACTCAAGTGCTGCATCTGTGTCTGCGATATTGTTGTAAGACAGTGCTTTGCCTTGAAGCTGAGTCGCAGTAGACACTGACGCTTCTTCTGGGGTGGCTTCGGTGTAGAAAGCGGCTGCTTGGTGGCTATTCTCGCCGTAGCGCATGTCTTGTTTTTTGATGAACTGCTGATTGAAGGTGCGTGGGAATTTCGATTCCTCATCACCTTCTTTGTTGTCACCATAAGAAGGAACCATGGTGCCGAAGTAGTTGGCGATCATGCCGTCATAGGCTGCCGTGTGTTCAAAAGCAGAAATGGCCAAATCGAAACGGGTGTTGAGCGTTAGAGAGCCGTCATTCGATGACATTTCTGCCAGAACGCGGTCGTAATCAGACGCATTAACCACGATGGCGACATCTTTGTGATTCTTCGCTGCTGAGCGAACCATTGTCGGGCCACCGATATCGATGTTTTCTACCGCATCTTCCAGCGTGCAGCCTTCTTTTGCGACAGTTTCTGCAAATGGGTAAAGATTGACGACAACCATGTCGATAGGTGCAATATCATGTGTTTCCATGATGGCGTCATCGGTATCGCGACGGCCAAGAATGCCACCGTGAACTTTCGGGTGCAGCGTTTTAACACGACCATCCATCATTTCTGGAAAACCGGTGTAATCTGACACTTCAGTGACGTTCAGACCTTGCTCTGCCAGTAGGCGAGCGGTACCGCCGGTCGATAGAATATCGACGCCTTTTTGTGAGAGAGTTTTGGCAAATTCAACAATGCCAGTTTTATCAGATACGCTAATCAATGCGCGACGAATAGGGCGAGCGTTTTCCATTGCTACCATCTCTTTAACTGTGGGGATAGGATATTTGGGAAAATGTCTGTATGAAAGCTACTTTGCCAAACACCCGATATACGGCAGAACGTTGAGTGATTCGGCGCACATTCTAACCTAAATAACAGACGCAATCGATTGCTTTTGTGGTTTTGTCACAAAAATGCGTAGAGGTGAATAAATGAAGATGTTGCAGATAGGCCAGCTTGCTAAGCAGGCTGGGGTTTCCGGCGATACGTTGCGCTTTTACGAAAAAGTTGGGCTATTAAAACCGACATCAAGAAGCGAGAGCGGATACCGCCTCTACAATGAAGATGCGCTCTCACGTGTTCATTTTATTATGAAAGCGAAGCGTTTGGGGCTAACCCTAGACGACATTCAGGAAATGCTCGAAATCCGACTAGAAGCCAGTCAGCACAGTTGCGCTGAAGTGAAAGGCATTACGCAAAAGAAGCTGGATGAAATTGATCAAAAAATTGCAGAACTCACCCAAATTCGCGTCGCATTGAAGAAAATTAACGATGCATGTTGTGGTCATGCTGATGACAATGCGAGTCATTGCTCGATTCTGGGGGCACTAGAAACGAACGTATAATTGAATTAAATCCGTATAAGGAAGCCGCGCCTCCTTATACGGTAAATGTACGTTACGCCAAAGCAGCCAGCGCAGCATCATAGTCAGGTTCGTTGGTTACTTCGTCAACCAACTCGACATGTTTCACCACGCCACCTTCGTTGATAACCACAACAGCACGAGCAGCAAGCCCGACCATTGGCCCCGCCGCTACGGCAACGCCGTAGTCCGTGGTAAAGGTTGGACTGCGGAAAATTGAGGCGTGCTGAACATTATTCAGTCCTTCCAACTCGCAAAAACGACTTGCTGCAAAAGGGAGGTCGGCCGACACACACACCACTTTGGTATTGTTCAAGGACGCCGCTTTTTCATTGAAAGCACGCACGCTATTTGCGCATGTCGGAGTATCAATGCTTGGGAAAATATTCAATACCACTTTATTGCCACGTAGGCTTTCGAGTGTCAGATCAGATAAGTCTTGTGCCGCTAATGTAAAGCCTGGAGCTGGGGCTCCGATCTGCGGTAAATCGCCTGCCAGAGGGATGGGTTGTCCTTGAAAATGAATTTGTGACATCTTGCTCTCCTTGATGGATGAAATGGTTATCGTGTTAAGCCTGGCACAAAATCTGCCGCTATTTGTGTATGAAAAACGCAATACGCCGCAACTCTTCATGCGGACCAATTTGGGTCAAAAAATAGTGTTAGTGAAGCTTAGGAGAGTGTGATAGCGTCAAGGCAACGAAAAGGATAAACAGTTTCAATGGATAAGGATTGAGATGTTAAAGGTTAACGAATATTTCGATGGGCATGTAAAGTCGATTGGATTTGAGAACAAAGGCCCAGTCAGTATGGGTGTGATGGAAGTTGGTGAATACACCTTCGGTACTGCAGCGCCAGAACGTATGACTGTTGTGAAAGGTGAGCTTACGGTAAAACTTCCGGGTCGCATTGAATGGGAAACCTACGGCGCGGGTGACAGCTTTGAAGTACCAGGCGAGTCATCATTTCAGGTTCAAATCACGCAAACATCAGCTTACTTGTGTGAATACCTGTAATCTCGACATTATTTCAATAAAAAAGCGCCTTTTAGGCGCTTTTTTATTGGCTGTGATTTGAGGGTATTAACGTCAGGTCGATCATCTTTTTGGCGATGATAACCTCGCTGCTCCATCCAGATATATCGCTTCAAGCTTGTCTGCATGACCTTGCATGGAAAAGTGCTGAAACGCGCGATGATAGGCATTGGTCGCATTGGTTTCGCGCTGCGCATCATCGTCCAGGTAGTATCTCAGTCCATCCGCAATAGACGCTGCATCCTGAGGCGTGCAGTACACACCCGTCTCTTCCAGAATCTCTGGCAGTGCACCAGTGTTTGACACCACTAGCGCACAATGCTGCGCCATGGCTTCAATCGCCGTCAGCCCAAATGCTTCATTCCAGTAAGGCAGACATACTATCTGAATCTCTTCTAGCAGCGTCGGTACGTTTTTGCGATAGCCTGCAAGGTGAATGCGATCAGAGAAAGCAGAGGCATGGGCTTGTTCCTGCAATAGTTTCGAGAAGGCTTCATCGGCACCTTCATCAGGGTTCAGGCCGCCAATTAAAACCAAATGCGCATTCGGGTAATCATTCGCCATTAACTCGAACCCTGCCAGCAGATCGGTTTGTCCTTTCCCATCGCAGATACGGCCTACCGAACCAATAAATAGGGTGTCGTGTGAAAGGCCATACTCGTCAGCCAACAAGTGCGGTCGGGTTGCCTCTTCAAAGGTTTTCTCTTCGATGTAAGTGCCAAGCCAAAGGCGCTCTATTTTGCACTCAGCTACTGGTAAGGCTTTGATGTTGCGCTGATACGTTTCGTTACTGATAGAAAGCACCTGATCGACATGCTGATACACCCAGCGGTGATAGATGTCTTTCTTCGGACGTTTGACGCCCATGTGCTCAGTGAACACGGTGTAGCGACGGGTCAATCGGCTCAAAAGCGCGGAGATCAGGATATCGCCCGACTTATGACAATGCACAATTTGGACGTTGTTGGCTTTGAGCCACTTGTTGAGCGCAAAGAGTGTTGGGCCGAATAGGGAGGATTTTTTCGGTACGGTGAACACATCCATGCCTGCGTCTTTCATTGCATTAGCAACACGGGAGTTCTCAGATGCCAGCCCAAACACACGATAGCCTTTGTCGATAAACTCTTTACCCATGCGGGCAGGATACATTTCGAGGCCACCCCAACCAGTGGAAAGACAGATATGTAAGATACCCGGCTTGTTCTGTGTGGCAGTGTTGTTTGAGGCATCAGCCTGACCCATGTTTATCTCCTGAAAAAACTTTCGCTAGATGCGAATAAAACAGCAAAGTCAGCAGGGAGTATATAACGAAGGCGAAGTGAGGTGCAGTGTGAGTGTCGCTTGAGGGTATTGTTTGTTGGGGATAAAAACGCAAAAGCCAGACTTTGCAGTCTGGCTTCTACTGAAAACCGTTAAGTTAGCTGAACCTTAGTTCATGCCATACTTTTTCAGTTTCTTACGCAGAGTACCGCGGTTGATACCCATCATGGTTGCAGCGCGGGTTTGGTTACCGCGAGTGTATTGCATGATGGTGTCCAGCAGTGGTTGCTCAACTTCTGCCAGTACCAGCTCGTACAGGTCATTGACTTCCTGGCCATTCAACTGCGCTAGGTAGTTTTTCAGGGAGGCTTTTACTGAGTCACGCAGTGGCTTCTGGGTGATTTGATCTTGTGAAGTCACAGTAGTCACTGTCAATGCTTCTGAAGTCAGGTTTTGTTCGAACATACTCTGTCAGCTCTTCTCGTATTTTATGCAACGTTTACGAAATAATCTTGCAGCGCATCGATCTGCTGGTGGGCATCTTCGATTGCGTTGAAAGTCCGGCGAAAATCGCCAATCAGATCATGTTCTTTCAGGTACCACCCCACGTGTTTACGTGCGATACGTAGCCCTTTGAGATCACCATAAAACTGGTGAAGCTCTTGAACATGACCCAACAAAATTGCTTCGACCTCTTCCATCGGCGGAGCAGCAAGCTCTTCACCGGTGGCAAGGTAGTGTTGGATTTCTCTAAAAATCCAAGGACGCCCTTGTGCAGAGCGACCAATCATTAAGGCATCTACACCTGTGTATTCCAGCACTTGTTTGGCTTTCTGAGGGGAATCGATATCTCCGTTGGCGATAACGGGGATGGATATTGCCTCTTTGACCGCTCTTATGCTGTCGTACTCAGCCTCTCCTTTGTACATGCAAGCGCGAGTTCGACCGTGGAGGGCCAATGCTTGTATGCCGCAATCTTCGGCCATTCTGGCAATCTGGAGACAATTTTTGTTCTCCGGATCCCATCCTGTCCGTGTTTTCAGTGTGACGGGAACGTCAACTGCAGACACGACTGCTTTCAGGATTTGCTCAATGATGTCAGGTCGGGTCAGCAATGCTGAACCGGCCAGTTTCTTATTGACCTTTTTTGCCGGGCAACCCATGTTGATATCGACGATTTGAGCGCCATTCTCAACACAGTAACGCGCGGCATCTGCCATCAATGCTGGTTCAGCACCAGCAATTTGAACAGAACGGATCCCCTTTTCATCGAGATGAACCATCCGGTTTTTCGATTTGGCTGTGTGCCACATCGCCGGATTGGAAGACATCATTTCGCTAACCGCCATGCCAGCGCCGTGGCGCAAACAGAGTTCGCGGAATGGCCTATCCGTTACACCAGCCATGGGTGCGACGATAAGTGTGTTTTCCAGCTTGTACGGTCCGATCTGCAAGGTAGTATCTTCAATGTCAGCAAGGGCGCGCATTTTACGCATTTTTTCCCAGTCTGAAAAGGCCAATATTTGAGCGTTCTGTATTGATTTTCTAAAAAGCCAGTGAATTCAAATTTTTAGTATAAAATTTGTTCGATTATCACCAGGTTAGGCTTTCTCGGCAGTGATACGACACCACTCTTCTTTCACGATAATCTCGTTAACAGCGAGTTCATCGCGATAACAATCGGCAACCGACTCTGCTTGCGCTTCTAAAACGCCAGACATCGCCAATTTACCCTGTGGGGCCATCAGACTTTTGATGACGGGAGAAAGCTCGCGAAGTGGACCAGCCAGAATGTTTGCTACTACGACTTCGGCTTGCAGATTCTCAGGCTGATCTTTTGGTAGGAACAATTCAAGGCGGTCAGAAACGCCATTGCGCTCTGCATTATCTTTTGAGGCTTGTAGCGCTTGTGGATCGATATCGATACCAATCACTTTCTTTGCGCCCAACAGCAGCGCTGCCAGTGAAAGAATGCCCGAGCCACAACCAAAATCGATCACGGTTTTGCCGTTAAGATCGAGTCCATCAAGCCACTCAAGGCACAATGATGTGGTTGGGTGGGTGCCCGTGCCGAAAGCGAGGCCCGGATCTAGCATGATGTTAACGGCATCTGGGTCGGGTGCATCGCACCAACTTGGACAAACCCATAGACGCTGACCAAAACGCATTGGCTTGAAGTTGTCCATCCAAGCGCGTTCCCAGTCTTTGTCTTCCAGTTGTTCAATTTTATGAGCAAAGCCTTCAACAAGCAGCGGGCTTGCTTTCAGTATGCTCATCACCGCATCCATGTCGGTTTCCGCATCGTAAAGTGCCACGATGTCAGTCTCACCCCATAGGCGTGTTTCGCCCGGCATAGGTTCAAAGACAGGCGTGTCTTTGGCATCAAGGAAAGTCACGGACAGGGCGCCAGCGTCGTCCATCAGCATGTCACCGATGGCTTCTGCCGTTTCCGCTGTTGCGTTAAGTTTGATTTGAATCCAAGGCATGGCTAATTCGCTTTTTGTTTCACTACGGTTTTAGGGGGCGGATTCTAGCATAAAAAGTAGGCAGCTCGCATAGGGGGGAGTGGGGGCATTGGTAAGAAAGCGTAAAAAAACGGACAGCCGAGGCTGTCCGAGGAGAGAGCATGTGGAGGTATCAGGCGAGAGCGGGCTTAATACGCTGATGCTGCAATAAGCTAACCAGCACGAAGGCGATAAGGCTTACGGTTAAGGCGGGAACGATAGCGTGAACGCCAGCCATGTCCGGTTTGAAAGTGGAAAACGCGGCGTAGCTGCCAAGTCCCGTTAACATTGAGGCCAACGCACCGCGTGCGGTGGCTTTTTCCCAGTAAAGCCCGAGCACAAGTGGCCACAGGAAGACGGCCTGCATGCCGCCAAAGGCCAGCAAGTTGAGCCAGATGATCATATCGGGCGGATTGGTGGCCGCCACAAACACAAGCAGCGAGAAAATACCCGTTACCCAAAGAGACAGTGTTGGCAATTTGCTTTCTGTCTCTGGCGCATCAGCCGCCTTGGGGTTGATGTAGTTGAGGTATAAATCTTTAAGCAAGGTCGCTGACGCTTGGATCAGCTGGGAATCAATGGTCGACATAATCGCCGCCATGGGGCCGGCAAGGAAAACACCGGCGACCACTGGCGGTAGCACGGTCATCATGAGGGTGGGCATGATCTGATCCGGATTGGCGATATCGGGCACAATCGCGCGACCCAATGCGCCAGCCAAATGCATCCCTAGCATCAAAAAAGCCACCATCGCCGTGCTTATTACCATCCCTTTGTGCAATGACGAACTGGACTTGTAAGACATACAGCGTACGGCAGCGTGAGGCAGACCGATCACCCCAAAGCAAACCAGTACCCAAAAACTCAGCATGAAGGGTTCGGTGAGAAACGCATCTGGTCCATAAGGCGTGACCAAGGCAGGGTCAATGGTATGAAGTTCGGTGATCATTTCACCCAAACTACCACCAGCATGAATAATGCCGACGAGCAGAGCGATAGTGCCGATGATCATCATTACGCCCTGTACCGTATCAGTCATCACCACTGCGCGGAAACCACCAATGGTGGTGTAAAGACCGACGGTAAAGGCAAACAGCATTAATCCATGGGTGTATGAAAGCCCTGTGACAGTTTGTAGTAGGCGTGCGCCACCCACAAACTGCACCACCATCGTGCCGAAAAATGCCAGTAAAAGCGCTAAAGAGGCAAAAATGACCACAGCGCGACTTTTATAGCGTGCGTACAGCATGTCATTGAGCGTCAGCGCGTTATGACGGCGTGACTCAATGGCAAATTTTTTGCCGAGCACGCCGAGCGTTAACCATGCAGCTGGGAGTTGGATCATCGCGAGTAATACCCAACCCAGCCCCATTTTATAGGCTGCACCAGGGCCGCCTATAAATGAACTGGCACTGGCGTAGGTTGCTGCGAGCGTCATGGCGAGAACGAATCCCCCCATGCTGCGATTACCCAGCAGGTATTCATTGAGAAAGCCTTTGCTCTGTTCACCTTTCTTGCGTGCGTAGATCGCCAATGCGAATACTGCGATCAGGTACAGTGCCATGGGAATAACAAGCTGACTATTCATGGGAACTATCCTGCTCGATGTCGAGTGACATATCTTTAAACAAAAACTTCACCATGGCAGCGCATAAGAGTGTAAACAGCACAGGGCCAACGACACAGGCCATCAAAAACCACAGTGGCAATCCGAAATAGAGTGTTGGGGGAGCCAGTTCAATGCCTTCAGGGGCAAGACCATAGGCAAACCCGTACCACCATAGGAAATAGGCAACAGCGAGTCCGATGGACCACTTTGCTTCTTTGTGCGCTTGGTGGTAGCGGCTGCTAAGTGTCTTCATTAGAAGCCTCCGAAACAGACTTAGGTGTCTGTTTGTATTCATACAGTGTGTTGAGAAGGCGCGTATTGTGGCAAAAGAAGGGAGAATGTGACAGCTATTGCAGTGCATTGAAGTGGTTAAAGAAACAAAAAAGGCTGCGAAAGTCGCAGCCTTTTACAGAAAACTAAACGGGATGATTACTTGTGTATACCCAGTTTCTTTTCCAGATAGTGGATATTAGCGCCACCGTGCTGGAAGTTTTCGTCTTTCATGATTTCTAGCTGAAGCGGGATGTTTGTTTTGATGCCGTCGATAATGGTTTCGCTCAGCGCATTACGCATGCGAGCGATGGCCACGTCGCGGTTCTCACCGAAACAAATCAGCTTACCGATCATTGAATCGTAATGAGGTGGCACGGTATACCCAGAGTAGACGTGCGACTCCCAACGAACACCCATACCACCAGGCGCATGAAAGCGCGTGATTTTACCTGGGCTTGGCAAGAAACGAACAGGGTCTTCCGCATTGATGCGACATTCAATCGCATGGCCACGGATAACGATGTCATCTTGTGTGAAAGACAAAGGCTGACCGGCGGCAATGCGCAGTTGCTCTTTGATAAGGTCGATGCCAGTCACCATTTCGGTAACAGGGTGCTCAACCTGAATACGGGTGTTCATTTCGATGAAATAGAACTCGCCGTTTTCATACAGGAATTCAAATGTACCTGCGCCGCGATAACCAATTTCAAGACACGCTCGGCAGCAACGCTCACCGATGTAACGGCGCATTTCTGCTGTGATACCTGGTGCTGGCGCTTCTTCAACCACTTTTTGGTGACGACGCTGCATTGAGCAATCACGCTCGCCAAGGTGAATCGCACCGCCTTGACCGTCAGCCAAGACTTGAACTTCAATGTGACGTGGGTTTTCTAGGAATTTCTCCATGTAAACCACATCGTTATTGAACGCTGCTTTTGCTTCTGCGCGCGTCATTGCGATGGACTCGGTCAGCTCTTGTTCTGAACGAACCACTCGCATGCCACGACCACCGCCGCCACCAGAGGCTTTGATGATCACGGGGTAGCCGATACGCTTAGCAAAGGCTTTGTTTTTCGCTTCGTCGTTGTCCAATGGTCCATCTGAACCCGGCACGCATGGGACGCCTGCTTTTTTCATCGCATTGATGGCAGAAACTTTATCGCCCATTAGGCGAATTGTTTCTGCGCGAGGGCCAACGAAGATAAAGCCAGATTGCTCTACTTGCTCAGCAAAATCTGCGTTTTCAGACAGGAAACCATAGCCAGGGTGGATAGCCACAGCGCCGGTAACTTCTGCCGCGCTGATGATGCGAGGAATGTTTAGGTAGCTTTCAAAGCTTGATGCGGGACCAATACAAATGGATTCGTCAGCCAGCAATACATGCTTCAGATCGCGGTCAGCGGTAGAGTGAACGGCAACGGTTTTGATGCCTAGCTCTTTACATGCACGCAGGATACGAAGTGCGATCTCACCGCGGTTAGCGATGACAATTTTATCTAACATAACTGTCCTCGATTACTCGATGATGATCAGTGGCTCATCAAATTCAACGATTTGACCGTCTACGCACAAAATCGCTTTCACCACACCTGCTTTATCAGATTGGATCTGGTTCATCATTTTCATGGCTTCAACAATGCACAGTGTGTCACCAACGTTCACAGACTGGCCGATTTCAACGAATGATTGCGCTTCTGGGCTTGGTGAACGGTAGAACGTACCTACCATTGGCGAAAGTACTTTATGACCAGATTCAACCGGTGCAGCAGCAGGTGTTTCGGCAACTGGCGCGGCAGCGACTGGCGCAGGCGCTGGAGCGGCCATTGGTGCAGCATACATTTGGGTAGGTTGAGCAGAAGCAGGAACCGCGCGGCTGATGCGCACTGATTCTTCACCCTCAGAAATTTCCAGTTCAGCGATACCTGATTCTTCAACCAGCTCAATCAGTTTTTTGATTTTACGAATATCCATGTTGTCTCATCTCTTCAAATTTGTTGTCAGTTGGCGTCTGACTGCAGGCGGCGCGCCGCTGCCTTCAGTGCAAATTCATATCCGTCTGCGCCTAGGCCACAAATTACGCCTTCTGCTTTATCAGAAAAGTAAGAGTGGTGGCGAAAAGGTTCGCGTGCGTGGACGTTGGACAGGTGCACTTCAATGAATGGGATACCTACTGCAAGGATGGCATCGCGAAGCGCCACGCTTGTATGTGTAAAAGCAGCAGGGTTGATAATGATGTAATCAACGTTTCCCATGGCTTGATGAATTCTCTCAATCAGCGCGTATTCCGCGTTTGATTGGAGGTGATCAAGCTGGAGGTTGAGTTGTGCAGCAAGCGAAGTCAGATCGGCGACAATTTGATCTAACGTTTTCTGTCCATAGTGTCCTGGCTCCCTAACACCCAGCATATTGAGGTTGGGGCCATTAAGTAGTAAAACTTTGCGATTTGTCGTCATATTGATCGCTTTCTTCCTGTTCTTGTGGCGAAAAGAGCGTAACTTCTGCTTTTCAATATCGCGTGGTGCGAGAGCCAATAAATGGCACTCCGACCATTCACTAACTGCCAATTATAGAGAAATCACCGCAAATGGCAGCAAAATACTGGTCTAATCAGACATGTTAAGACTTTCAGCGTTATAGATTACGGGTTTATGACTGGGATTAAGACGCGATAGTTCACGATTTAATCACTTTTGAAATGAAAAATGTTATCTCGATCCCATCAAGAAATATGCGCATTGTTGATATTTGTGGTGATGAGTATTGGTTTTGCGTTTAAAACAGAGGAAAAAGAAAAGGCCGCAATGCGGCCTTTTCATCGACTTAAGTGAACATTAATTAAACCACGCTAGATTTCTCAGCGATGAGTTTATCAACCACGCCGGGATCGGCCAGTGTGGAAGTATCACCCAGCGTACCGGTATCGCCCGTTGCAATCTTACGCAGAATTCGGCGCATGATTTTACCTGAACGCGTTTTTGGCAATGCATCTGTCCAATGGATGAAATCTGGTGTCGCGATAGGACCAATTTCCTTACGTACCCAGTTTTTCACTTCCTTGGTCAGTTCAGCACTTGGCACTTCACCAGAGTTGAGCGTGATGTACGCATAGATAGCCTGACCTTTGATGTCATGCGGTACACCTACGATCGCGGCTTCGGCAATTTTGTCGAAAGCGACCAGTGCGGATTCGATTTCAGCCGTACCCATACGGTGGCCTGACACGTTCAATACATCATCAACACGGCCCGTGATCCAGTAGTAACCGTCTTCATCGCGACGTGCACCGTCACCGGTAAAGTACATGCCTTTGAAGGTTGAGAAATAAGTTTGTTCGAAGCGCTCATGGTCACCAAAGACGGAACGCATTTGGCCTGGCCAAGAATCCAACATGACCAAGTTACCTTCGGCAGCACCTTCTACGATGTTACCCATGTTGTCGACTAGAGCCGGTTGCACACCGAAGAATGGGCGGGTTGCAGAGCCCGGTTTCAGGGCGGTTGCACCTGGCAGTGGTGAAATCAAAATACCGCCAGTTTCAGTTTGCCACCAGGTATCAACGATCGGGCATTTGCTGTCGCCGATGGTTTTGTAATACCACTCCCACGCTTCTGGGTTAATCGGTTCGCCCACCGACCCCATGACACGCAGTGAATCACGCTTGGTGCCTTCGACGGCTTCGTTGCCTTTCGCCATCAGTGCGCGGATTGCAGTTGGTGCGGTATACAAGATGTTGACCTGATGCTTATCGACGACTTCGCTCATACGAGCGGTTGATGGGTAGTTAGGTACACCTTCAAACAAAATGGTCTTGGCGCCGTTTGCCAGCGGACCATAGATCAGGTAGCTGTGACCGGTGATCCAACCAACATCTGCCGTACACCAAAAGACTTCGCCTTCTTGGTAATCAAAGACATATTTGAATGTCATGGTGGCATAAACCAAATAGCCACCAGTGGTGTGAAGAACACCTTTTGGTGTGCCTGTTGAACCTGATGTATAAAGGATGAACAGCGGATCTTCTGCACTCATCTCTTCTGGTTCACAGTTGTCCGATACCACGGCGGTAGCTTCATGCCACCATACGTCGCGGTCAGAATGCCACTCAACGTTATTGCCTGTGCGCTGGTAAACCACCACTTTTTCAACACACGTTACTGCAGGGTTAGCCATTGCAGCATCGACGTTTTGTTTCAACGGTACAGCGCGTCCGCCACGAACACCTTCGTCGGCGGTGATCACGACTTTTGCGTTTGAATCAACAATGCGGCCAGCCAGTGCTTCTGGAGAGAAACCACCAAATACGATGGTGTGAACAGCGCCGATACGGGTACAAGCCAGCATGGCAATAGCCGCTTCAAGTACCATTGGCATGTAAAGACACACGACATCGCCTTTGCGAACGCCTTGACCTTTCAATGCGTTAGCGAACTTACACACTTCAGTATGAAGCTCGCTATAGGTCAGTGTTTTGTCGTCAGTTGGATCGTCACCTTCCCAAATCAGCGCGACTTGGTCGCCTTTTGATTCAAGGTGGCGGTCGATACAGTTAGCAGAAACGTTGAGTGTGCCATCTTCAAACCACTTGATGTCGACATGGCCAGTATCAAAAGAGGTGTGTTTCACCTTCGTAAAAGGCTTGATCCAGTCAACGATTTTGCCGTGCTCGCGCCAGAATCCTTCTGGGTTAACAACAGACTGCTGATACATTTCACGGTAGCCGTCGTTGTTTACGTGCGCGTTTGCTTCAATCTCCGGCATGACCGGGTGCAGGTGAACCTCACTCATTATCTTTCTCCTTGTGTTCCTGCGTGATGCCTTCAGGCATCCTGATTTGGCGACCGCATCATATAAGAATAGGGTACGGTATTGCGGTCTTGTTACATTAAGGTCGGTCAGATGAGGGTTCTCGACAATTAGACTTTAGGATGACGCGTGTGTTTTCTCTGAGATTTGTGAGCTTGCGAGCCTAACACTGAGGCATTGATCTCACTTAAATGCGCCTAGTTGCGTTAGGTTCAAGCTGATCTGGGTATTGGCACGTCGCCATACTTTAAACGTACGTATATCAAGGCTGCGCTGATGGCATCATCAAGTGCATCATGCCGACCAGACAGTGGTAAGTCGAGATGGTGTCCTATCGCCTCCATACTTAAATCGAAGTAGGCGTTGGGAAGAATGTGTTCGAGTTTTTTGCGGTATATGTCACTCACCTCGATGGTAGCGTTTGGCAGTTTGAAGCCTAATAGCCGTTTTGCGTACCGATCGAGGATCGCTTTGTCGTACTGAATGTAATAGCCGACGATCGGGCGATTTTCGATGAAATCAATCAGATGCAGCATGGCGTCTTTTTCAGATAATCCGTTGTTCAAATCCTGATGACGGATACCGTGGATTTTGACGGATTGTGCATTGAGTGACGATGGTGCGCGTAGCGAGAGCGTAAGGGGATCGCTGGTGATAATCATGTTGCCGCGAATTTTAGTGGCAGCAATGGTTACAAGTTCGGCTTTGTGCGGGTCGAGGCTGGTGGTTTCACAATCAAGGGAAACGACTTCTTCACCCGTCGGGGTGGCAAACAAATGCGCGTAAGGCGTATTTCGCCATTGGTAGCGGTGCCAGTATCTCGACAACAGGTTCATATTAGTCTCTGACCTGATAATGCGTCGCGAGCCGTTCTTTGAATTTTTTCACCACGCTAAGGCAGTCACGCAGCAAGTCTCGCTCGGTGCGAGGCAATAGCGTCACATCCAGTTGATTGCCAGTGGTCGTCGCATCATTATCGAGTTGCTGCCGCAATCTGGTTTTAACGAAAAGCTTGAGCGCTTCGGTCAGGTTATTCGCGTTTTCCTGATCCATTGCGTTGCATTTCACCAGTGCATTGAGGCGATCAAAGGTGTTGGTTTCTGTGAGCCCATTTTCGAGCGCCATTGTGCGCACGCCATGAACCAGCGGAAATATCCCGCCTTTTTTAACATCCAGCCCTTCTTTATCAGTTTTAAGGCCGCCAAATAAAGTCAATGGCACTCGAAAAGCAAGGCAAGGGCGCACAAAGGTATTCAATGCCAGCATGTTACCTTTTAACGTTTCACGTAACAGCGCCGATACGGGGTCGAGCAAGGCTTTATTGCCCGCGACAGCATGGCTATCTGCGATGATGGCCAAGTCCATTAAGCTGCCTTCATCGGATATCTGACACAGTGATAGGATATCTTTTTGCCATTCAGTTTGCGTTTTGACCCAGCGGGGGTTGTTTACCATGACATTGCCCGGGCAGGGTGGGTAGCCGAGTCTGCTGAGTACTTCGCTAAATCTCCCCATGTAGTGTTGCACATCTGGCCAATCGGCATCGTCAGCGATGACCAAGCCGTTGTCCTGATCGGTTTTGAGCACTTGCTCACCTCGCCCTTCCGAGCCCATGATAAATAGGCAGCATTTATCATAGAAAGCTTCAGGCATGGTAAGACGAAAGGCTTTTTCGATGATTTGTTCGTTGACCGCAGAGATAAGCTCCATCACAAACTGAGTGTGAATGCCGTTGTTGGTGAGGGTTTCCACTAACTGCTGCTGATTGTTAGCCGCCAGCGCCAGTTCCTCGATGGTATGGGCGCGGTTGATTTGCAGTGTCAAAACGTGAGAGTGGGTCGAGAACAGGCTTAATACCTGCGTCATGTCGAGCATGCCCACGGTCCCGCCATTTTCAGTGACTCTGACGCGTTTTACGCGATCTCGAGTCATTAAAATCATGACGTTAAATAAAAACTCGCCGACTTCGACGCTGATAACTGGCGCTGTCGCGACCTCTCCAACAGGGTGTTGCTGTGAGCAGCCGTCCTCGACAAGTGCATGGAGTAAATTGGTGCGCGTGATAATGCCCACATCGTGCGATTTACCTTTCATGGCGACTAACGCACAATCTTGTTGCTGCTTGTGCATCTGCCGTGTGGCGTCATGAATAGACGTATCGTGATCGAGGGTTAAGATGGGCTGGATATTACTTTCATCCACCTTCGTCAGGATAAATTCAGCAAGATTTTGCTGCTGTTGAGCTTTTTCTAGCAGGCGCTTTCGTTGACTGAAACTGGTATTGAAATAATCGGCGAAGGCTTGGTTTTCTTCGTATAGAGCAACAAAAACCGCTTTGGGCAAGACGTAACACAGCGTGTCTTCCACTGCGCGATAGCAGTGATGGGAATAGCCCAGTAACAAGGCGCGGGCGTCGAACAAGTCATCTTTGATGTATTGTGCCTGTATCTCTTTGGTCTCAGGGTTCACTTCCTGCACTCGCCCTTTGATCACTATGTTCAGCGCACTGTTTTTATCGCCAATATCAATCAGGGTGTCACCACGGCGATAGTACGCCACATCGAGTGCTGAAAGCAGATGCTTGGCCTGTTTAACATTCAAGCGATCAAACGGCGGAGAGTGGGTATCAAATGGTTCTGGCATGGCAACTCCTTTGCATAGGAAAGACGGCACGCGATGTATATCTCAGTGTGTCTCACCACCCGTACGCTTGCCAGCCGACTTTAGTCTATGCGGCTTCGTCACATTTCTGAGGTTACTCGGGTATATCAGTTTTTTTGCTTCGCTGTCAGAATAGCCACTCTTTGAACCTTGGTAGAAGGATCCGCCAGTTTGAAACTTCATCGTCCCTCGCCATTCCATTGGCTTTCTATTTATTACGGGACTTTTTTCTTCGCCTTCGGCGTGTATCTGCCTTTTTGGTCAGTATGGCTTGCTTGGTTAGGGCTATCCCCAGATGAGATTGGGATAGTGCTCGGAGCGGGTATCATGACCCGTTTCGTGGTGAACCTAACAGTGACGCCACGCTTTCACTTGCCGGAACACTTACTCCCTGCTGCACGCTGGATGGCTTTTTTAGGTGCGACGGTGGGTTTTCTCCACCTTATCGCCACACCGAACTTGCTTTGGTTGACGGTGCTTTCTGTGCTGATTAACAGTGTGATAGGGCCTGCGGTTCCTGTGTCTGATGCGTTGGCAAATCACTATCATCGTCGCAAGCTGGTGGATTATGGCAAAGCACGGCTGTGGGGGTCATTGGCGTTTGTTGTAGGCTCAATGGCTACGGGCAGCATGGTCGACACGTTTGGCTCATCGGTGATTGTGCCGATGGCCGCTGTTGCTTTGTTGATCACTTGGTGCTGGAGTTTGTTCTCGCCAAACCCGTTGCCAAAAAATGAAACTCAGCAACCCTTAGCCAGACCGCCGATTCTTCACGTGTTGAAATCACGCAGTGTGATCACTTTTTTCATCATTGTTTCGCTCATTCAAGGCAGTCACGCGACCTACTATGCGTTCAGCGCGATTCATTGGACGCAATCGGGCGTTTCGGACTTATGGGTCGGTTATCTGTGGAGTTTGGGCGTCGGGGTGGAAGTGTTGATGTTTGCGTTCAGCCAGCGCCTGTTCGGTGGGTGGTCAGTGCAATCTCTTTTTCGTCTCGCGGCATGTGCGGTGATTCTTCGCTGGTTGCTGACGGGGTGGTCAACAGAGCTGAGTGTGCTTGTTTTCGCTCAGTCTTTACATGGGATAACCTTTGGTGTCGCGCATATTGCAGCCATGCGATATATCCAGCAGCAAACAGCGGATAGGGTGATGGCGTTGCAAGCGTTATACAGTGCGCTTCCTCTGGGCGGTGTGATGGCGGTGCTCACTGTGCTCAGTGGTGAATTTTACGGGCTGTGGGGAGGTAATAGCTTTTACCTCATGGCGCTATTAGGTGTGCCCGTCTTGTTTCTCTCGTTGCCAATGACTCAACCCAAAAACAGTGCCGTGTGTGCAAAGTCTTAGCGCGGTTCAGGGAGAGGTAGCTCACGGGGATTAGGTTGCACGTTGTTGCAGTGCAGCCGTCGTGGTAAATAAGCGATTGATAACCGCATGTCATGGAAGGATTTATGTCGGCTGGATGGATTGTGGTGCCCGTGGCACTGGCCTACCTTGGGGTTTTGTTTTTAATTGCTTGGTATGGCGATAGCCGCCCGCGTTGGCTTCGAGGCTGGCGCCCATGGATATATAGCCTTTCTATTGCGGTGTATTGTACCTCGTGGACCTTTTTTGGCACGGTCGGGCAGGCATCCAGTCAGCCTTGGTCATTCCTTCCTATCTATTTAGCGCCGATTTTGGTTTTCACCATAGGTTGGCGCTTCCTCGCTCGGATCATTTTGATCGCTAAACGCGAGCACATTACGTCTATTGCTGACTTTATTGCCGCGCGATATGGGAAATCGCAAGGTTTGGCGGTGATGGTCACCGTGATTGCTGTGCTAGGGATCTTGCCGTATATCGCGTTGCAGCTTCGCGGTATTACCATGGGGCTCGACGTGATTGCGCCGGACATTGGTAAAAGTGCAGGGTTGAATCAAGGACAGATCGCTTGGCTAGTGTGTATGTCACTGGCAATGTTCACCGTTCTGTTTGGTACACGCCATATTGACTCTACGGAGCATCACCGAGGCATGATGATGGCGGTGGCCTTTGAGTCTATCGTCAAGCTGGTGGCGTTTTTGGTGGTGGGCATGTTTGCCGTGTTTATGTTGCTCGACGCACCAGGGCCATTGCCGAGTTTGAAAGAGACTAATGTGGTGGGCGAACCGCAGTGGGGAGCGCTCTTAGTTCATACTCTGCTGACCATGGCTGCCATTATTTGTTTGCCACGCCAGTTCCATACCATGGTGGTAGAAAATGCACGTGCGCAGGATTTGCATACTGCACGCTGGGTGTTCCCGCTTTATCTTCTTCTCATGGGCATGTTTGTGTTGCCTTTGGCTTACGCTGGGCAAATTTTCTTACCCCACTTGTCGGCCGATACGCATGTGATCCAATTGCCACTCTCAATGGGTAACGAAGGCATTGCACTGTTGGCATTCTTGGGCGGTGCATCTGCGGCCAGCGGCATGGTGATTGTGTCGACTATTGCATTGGCGATCATGGTGTCAAACGA
This sequence comes from Enterovibrio norvegicus FF-33, assembly GCF_000286835.2. Classification (GTDB taxonomy): domain Bacteria; phylum Pseudomonadota; class Gammaproteobacteria; order Enterobacterales; family Vibrionaceae; genus Enterovibrio; species Enterovibrio norvegicus_A. The sequence goes on from NZ_AJYD02000015.1 coordinate 48,559, forward strand.
TCTGGTGTTACCTCAGTTATTGCGCCGAATGCGAGTATCTAATCGTAACTTTACGCAATTTTCTGGCTTGTTGCTGAATGTGCGTCGCGCCTTGATATTCCTGCTGCTCATCGCTGCATGGGGTTTCTATCAACTGATCCTTGAAGTGCCTTCTCTCTCTTCCATCGGCTTTCTTTCTTTCGCGGCTATTGCTCAATTTGCACCGCCATTAGTGGCGGGAATATATTGGCGACAAGCCAACAAAAAAGGCGTTTATGCCGGATTGCTGTCAGGTTTTATCGTGTGGTTGATGACGCTGATGATGCAAACGGGGATGTTGGCGGGAGATGAAAATAACAACATTGTGCTGTGGATGCTATCGCCGCCAGATATTCCTTTTTTCCGTTCGTTGAGTCCGGTCGATTGGGGCATGGTGTTGAGTTTGATGGTTAATACGTTTTGCTTTGTTGGGGTCTCAATGGCGACTCGGCCTTCATTGAGCGAACGCCTGCAAGCTGCGAGTTTTGTCGGCACGCCGTTACCAGAGGGCGATGATTCCAGCCTGTATCAAAGCCGTGTGACAGTGGCAGAGCTAGAGATGCTGGCGGCGCGCTTTGTCGGTCGAACACGCATGCGTCAAACGTTTCGCACCTTTGGTGAGCAGCGCAGTGAAATATTGTTGCCGCAGCAGCAAGCCAGTGCAGCATTGATTCGTCATACAGAGCGAGTGCTTGCTGGGGTGTTTGGGGCGTCGTCCGCCAAACTCGTGCTGACCTCTGCGCTGCAAGGGCGCAACATGCAGTTGGAAGAAATTGCCACGATTGTGGATGAAGCCTCTGAGTTGTTCGATTTCAGCCGTGGCTTGCTGCAAGGTGCAATTGAGCACATTAGCCAGGGCATTTCTGTGGTGGATAAACAACTGAGGCTGGTGGCGTGGAATCAGCGTTATGTCGAATTGTTTAACTTTCCGCCAGATTTGATTCAAGTCGGCAGGCCGATTGCTGATGTGGTGCGTTATAACGCTGAGCGAGGATTATGCGGCCCAGGTGAAATTGAAGATCACGTTAAAAAACGCGTCTCTTATCTTCGCCAAGGTTCCTCACACATATCATCACGTGTTCATCCTGATGGACGGGTGATTGAAGTGCAGGGTAACCCAATGCCCGGCGGTGGGTTTGTGATGAGTTTCACCGATATCACTGCATTTCGCGACGCAGAAGAAGCGCTAAAACAATCTAATGAAACCCTGGAAGCACGCGTCGTTGAACGCACTCAAGCGCTGGAATCTCTCAATCGCCGTCTTATCAGTGCCACCAACAAGGCTGAGACCGCCTCGCAATCGAAGAGTCGTTTGTTGGCCGCGGTGAGCCATGATCTGATGCAGCCGATGAATGCCGCTCGTTTGTTTGCTTCTTCGCTCAGTGAAATGGCGCAAGACAAAGACGTACAGAAAATGGCATCTCATATCGAAAGTGCGTTGGGCGCGGCAGAGGATTTGATTGGTGACTTGCTGGATATTTCGCGTCTTGAGTCCGGAAAGATGAAAGCCAAGATCACCCATTTTGAGCTGTCCCATGTGTTTTCTACTCTCGCGGCTGAGTTCGGCATGATAGCGCGTCAACAAGGCGTGGATTTTCGCGTCCAGCATACCGGCTTGTGGATTCGCTCTGACCGACGATTACTGCGAAGGGTACTGCAAAACTTTCTTACCAATGCCTTTCGCTATAACCCTGACGGACGTGTGTTGTTGGGTGTGCGTCGTCAAGGTTCGCAATGCCGTATTGAAGTATGGGATAACGGTCCCGGTATCCCACAGGACAGACAACAAGATATCTTTAATGAATTTACGCGTATCGATCGTAAAGGAGCGGAGCTAGGACTCGGTCTTGGGCTTGCTATCGCGCGCGGTATTAGCCGTATTCTAAACCAGCCGCTGGGTCTGCGATCATGGCCAGGCGAAGGAACTGTATTTTCGATCACAGCGCAACGTGACACCGCATTGCCTCAGTATTGTAACACTGGGGTTGTGGCTGAAGAATCGGTGAAAATTGCCGAACCGTTGTCTGGGGTTCGTGTGCTGTGTGTGGATAATGAAAGGGACATTCTTTCCGGTATGGAAAGCTTGTTATCCCGCTGGGGATGCCAAGTTGATGTTGCAGAAGATCTTGAAGAAGTCGTCAGTTTGTTAGAAGGCGGCTTGAGACCTGATGCCATTCTCAGTGACTATCATTTAGCGCCGTCGTTAACAGGGTTAGATGTATTGCAACGTTGCAGGGAAATGTTAGGAGAAGAGTTTGTCGGTGCCATTATTACCGCGGATCGCACAGTGGATACTCGAACGCTGATACGCGATCTGGGTTTTGGTTATATCGCAAAACCGGTTAAGCCCTTGAAGTTAAGAGCCCTGCTTCAACCAAAAGCGAATTAACATGGAAGCATTCTTTATACCAAGGTTAGATACAGAAGCGGGTCTTATTCGTGCAGAAGGCGCTTGGGATCCACTGACGGTGGAAATACAGGTTGTCGAACTGGCAATGATGGGAACGGATGGCTGGGTAGATGTGACGTTCTGGCTTTCAGAGCAGGAGCATGAAGGAAGAGTGGCAGCGGTTATTTCTGCTGCCAAACATTATCTCGTGGGCCAATAACATCCGACTTATCTTTGGCGCATTACACGCACAGAGACAGTGAGCGTACGCTGACGTTATTTGTCTTCGGTAAACAGGGTTTTATATTCGGCAAACACTGCTGGGGTTTCTGCGTAGTAAAGCGTACCGTCTGCTTTAACCACTAAATGAATTTCACTTTCTTCTGTTGATGGTGCGGGAAGATCGGCAACCCATTGTTTTTTATCTTGGTTATTTGTGGTCATGTCGACGGGTGTAGCATTTCTCCCTTCTTGTTGCACCAAGCTGATTTTGGCACCCTCTAGAGGAAAGTCAGAAATAAGCTTAATGGCTAAGGCATTGTCTGTTAGCTGCTCGGATCGCAGCTTGACCTTGAAGTCGCCATTTTCCAATGTACAGATACCGCTGGTATATCGACAGTTTGAGCCTGGTACCAACTTATAAGACTGCCCTTCCTTCGCCACATGTGGCTTCTCACTGACAGCAAGATCAACACCGAAATACGCGATGATGGCTAAGATAGGAGCAATGAGCATTGCTGCAATTATATGCTTGTTTTTTAACATAATACGTAACTATTTCCGCTTTCATCCTTGGGCTTATGGGCTCAACATACATTAAAAAAAGCCCCATAAAGGGGCTTTTTAGCGTTAACGTGATGCTTATGCCCTTCTTTTTAGAAGCTTGTCGCTTCCTTGGCTGCTAGCAGCTGTATAAAGAAGATTAGTGTGACTGTGCATCGCCTGCGCCAGCAGGAATGCGCACGTGTTCCACCAGATCTTTCACGTGTTGTGGTGTTTCCGCTGTTACGCGTGATACTGCGATAGCGACAGTGAAGTTAATCAACGCGCCGATAGCACCGAATGCGTTTGGCTCAATACCAAAGAACCAGTTGCTACCCCAGTCTTGCAGGAACTTCCAGTCAGCAACAAACAAAATACCTTTGTGTTGGAATACGTAGAACAGGGTGACACTGATACCTGCGATCATACCCGCTATCGCACCTTCTTTGTTGATGGTCTTCGAGAAGATACCCATCATCAGAGCAGGGAAGATAGAGGAGCCTGCTAGACCGAAGGCGAGCGCCACCGTGCCGGCGGCAAACCCGGGCGGATTGAGCCCGAGGTAACCGGCAAAGGCGATGGCAAAGGCCATTGCTATCCGGCTCGCCATGAGCTCGTTCTTCTCGGATATATTCGGCATCATGACCCCTTTCAACAGGTCATGAGACACCGCGGAAGAGATAGCCAATAGCAGACCCGCTGCCGTAGACAGTGCTGCTGCGAGACCACCCGCTGCAACCAATGCAATCACCCAGTTAGGCAGTTGTGCGATTTCAGGGTTCGCCAGAACCATGATGTCACGGTCAACTTTCAGCTCGTTCGTTGCAGCGCTTGAGGTGTAGTTAATTTCGCCGTCATTGTTTTTGTCGTCAAAACCAAGCAGACCCGTTTTCTCCCAGTTCTTGAACCAGTCAGGACGCTCATCATAAACAAGGTGCTGACCCGGAGCAGGGTTCACAGTGTCCATCAGATTCAAACGTGCCATTGCAGCAACAGCTGGCGCAGTGGTGTAGAGAATCGCGATGAAGAACAGAGCCCAACCCGCAGAGATACGTGCGTCACGTACTTTAGGTACAGTGAAGAAACGAATGATAACGTGTGGTAAACCTGCGGTACCAATCATCAGTGACAAGGTGTAGACGAACATGTTAAGGGTGTCACCGCGTACTGATGTTGTGTATTCGCTGAACCCGAGTTCGGTCACCACCTGATCAAGCCGATCGAGCAGATAAGTATCCGTGCCTGTCATGGTACTGCCTAAGCCAATTTGTGGCAGAGCGTGACCAGTAAGTTGCAGCGAAATAAAGATAGCAGGAATGGTGTATGCGAGAATGAGGACACAGTACTGTGCAATCTGGGTATAGGTGATGCCTTTCATGCCACCGAATACCGCGTACATGAATACGATCGCCATACCGATGTACAGGCCAGTTTCGTAGTCCACTTCAAGGAAGCGACCAAATGCAACTCCCACACCTTTCATCTGACCGATAACGTAGGTGATAGAAGCAATAATCAAACAAATAACGGCCACAATACGGGCAGTGTTTGAATAGAAACGTTCACCGATAAACTCAGGCACAGTAAATTTACCAAACTTACGCAGGTAAGGCGCCAGAAGTAGAGCCAGCAAAACGTAACCACCAGTCCAACCCATCAGGAATACTGAGCCGCCGTATCCCATAAAGCCGATAAGACCAGCCATTGAGATAAATGACGCTGCAGACATCCAGTCGGCGGCTGTTGCCATGCCGTTTGCAACAGGATTAACCCCACCGCCTGCAACATAAAACTCTTTCGTTGTTCCTGCGCGAGCCCAAATCGCGATGGCGATATAGAGCACAAACGTAAAACCTACGACAAGATAAGTAACGGTTTTCAAATCCATGATACAGCTCCTTACTCGTCGTCTTCTACGCCAAACTCACGGTCGAGTTTGCGCATCTGAAAAGCGTAAATAAAAATGATTGCTAAGAAGGTATAAATTGACCCTTGTTGTGCAAACCAAAAGCCCAGTTTGTAGCCGCCGATGCGGAATTGATTAAGCTCATCAACAAACAGGATGCCGCAACCAAACGACACCACAAACCAAACCACTAATAAGCCGATCATTAGCCTGACATTTTTTTGCCAGTAAGCTTGGGCGTTATCTCTTTTCTGTTCCTCAGACATCACCATCTCCTTAAGTGCCGAGTTAACGGATTGTTACGTTTCGACAATAGCAGGCTAGATGGGAGGAAACACTGCAACTTTAGTCGAGCGAAATAAGTCCGTAACTGATTGTGCTATAGGGGATTGTGTGACGAGGGATCAACCTTTGGCTTGTTAATGGGATGTTAACCAAGCCAAAGGTCTAATAGGCTTTAGGCTAAGGTGTAAAAATCGAGAATGCCCTGTAGCAAATTGTTGGTTGCAACGGCTGCAAGGATTAAGCCCATAACGCGGCTTATGATGGATGCGCCCACTTGGCCGATGATTTTGTGGATCACACTGGCGCTTAACAGCAGCAGTAGGGTAACCACTAATACCAGCATCATAATGCCCGCAGTCATGGCTTGTTCGGCGAGGGCAAAGCGGTGATTGTCGGTGAGCATCACAATGGCCATCATGGCGCCGGGCGACGCAATAGAAGGTACGGCTAGCGGATATACTGCGGTTGCTGACAGGTCTGATCGTGTGAGCGTATCACTGCTCATTTTGGTCTCTTGATCGGGTTTGCTCTCGCCAAAAATCATCGTTAAGGCAAATAACAGCAAGACTAAACCGCCTGCAGCCTGAAAGGCAGGCAGTGGAATTTGCATCGCTTCGAGCAAAAACTGGCCAGCGATAAGAAAGAACAGCAGGATGGACGCTGAAATGAGTACGGCTTTAACAGCCACGACACGTCGTTGCTGTTTGGTCATATGGCTGGTTTGTGAGAGGTAAACAGGGACGGAGCCGATGGGGTCAATGACAGCCCAAAGGACGACGAACTGGGTGATTAATACGCTAAGCAAGTATGGCCTCCTAGTCGAGTAGAGAAGGTCAAAAGATGGCGAGCCAGAGCGGCAAGCTATGATTGAAGATGATACCACACCTTGCTTTCAGCTTGCTGTCTGTTTGGTAAAGTGGGGTTTAAATGTGGTTAATGATCGGGTGAACTATGTTGAAGCAAAATAACCGCTTGAGTGCGATTTTTCACCCCTAACTTGCGAAAAATTGCCGTCATATGCGCTTTAATGGTGGCTTCTGATACATTGAGTTCATAGGCGATTTGTTTGTTGAGCAGACCGTCAGATAACATACCTAACACTTTGTATTGTTGAGGTGTTAACGATGCGACCTTTTCCATTAGCGATTCTTCATCGCTATGACCACTAAAATCAACGCCCTCAGGAAAGCATGGCTCGCCGTCTAACACTTGATTTAGGGAGTTAATCAACTCTCGCATATCACTGGATTTAGGAATAAAACCCACCGCACCGTTGGCTTTCACCTGACGGACAACGCTGGCTTCTTCACTGGCAGATACGACCACGATCGGGAGTTCTGGATATTGCACCCGTAAATGGATAAGTCCTGACATGCCATTGGCGCCGGGCATTTTCAAATCCAGCAGCAGCAAATCAATATCAGGTTCTTTTTCTAAAAGCGCAGATAGACTATCAAGCGAATCTGCTTCAAGCAGGTTCGCACCACTGATCGCCATGTGCACTGATTGGAACAGTGCATTGCGAAACAAGGGGTGGTCGTCAGCGATGACAATGGTGTATTGAGCGTCCATAGCGATTTCGTTAATACCTCTTTAACAAAAAAGCTAACACTGGGCATGAAATTGATCAATTTGCATAGGTGGGAAGTAAGAGCTTGATCCCCCGTCATCAGTAGGCAATGTCGGGGGGATCAAGTTTGAGTGCAATTAACCCTGAGAATTAATCAGCTGATTTTGAGCTAAGTGAGATAGAAAGGGGGCTGGCCCCATAAAACCGGTTAAGCGAGCATCGGGCATTGGCTTGCCGTCAGCATCCCAAAAATCTAGCGTTGGTAGCCCAAGCACATTCAATGATATGAGCAGTTTGATGTCTTGTGGTCGGTTGGCGGTGACATCCGCTTGTAGCAACACAATGTCTTGTAATTGCGGTGCCACCTTTGAATCATGGAAGGTGTATTTTTCAAATTCCTTACATGCAACGCACCAATCTGCATAGAAATCCAACATAACCGGCTTGCCTGCTTGTTTAGCCGCGGCCAGCTCGCGATTCAAATCGTCGATAGACGTGATGCGCGTAAAGTTAACCTCAGGAATGTCCGCTTTGACGCTGTTAACAAACAATGCGTTGTAGGTGTATGCCGCACCAGTGCTGAGCCCTAGAATCGCAATGATACCTAAGATGCTCGCCAGCTTGCCTGGTTGGAGTGTTCGGCTGATGTGATACAGCCATCCCAAAGAGACAAGCAGCCACACTGCCCATAGCCATATGCTGATCTCTTCCATCAGTAAGCGCTCCAGAAGAAAGATCGGGGCTGCCAGCAGTATCAAACCAAAGAAGGTTTTGACTTTATCCATCCATGCGCCAGCTTTTGGTAACAGCTTGTTGCCGAACATCGCTGCAATAATCAATGGAATACCCATACCTAGCGCGAGTGCATAAAGCGTGACCGCGCCAGTAAGCAGATCGCCACTTTGCGCGACATAAAGCAGAGCGCCAGAAAGTGGAGCCGTGGTGCACGGAGAGCAAATTAGTCCGGAAATTGCTCCCATCGCAAATACTCCCGCGCTGCTGCCACCTTTTTGATGGTTACTCATTTCACTGAGCTTGGTTTGCAAACCCGTCGGAAGCTGCAGGTTAAATACACCGAACATCGACAGCGCTAGCACAACAAACAGTGCGCTTAGTCCCATCAACACATAGGGGTGTTGAAACGCCGCTTGAAATTGCAAACCGGCCGAAGCCACGACCAATCCCAATAAGGTGTAAGTCAGTGCCATGCCTTGAACGTAAAGCATGGAGAGCTTGAATGTCTGACCATGTGTTTTCTTACCGCCACCTAGCACGATACCCGTGAGAATTGGATACATAGGTAGTACGCAAGGCGTAAAAGCAAGGCCAATGCCTAAACCTAAAAACAACAAAGGCTGCCACCAGTTGTCTGCCAAGCTGCTCACATCCGTTTGTGAGCCAGAAGATGGTATTCGTGTTGCCGTTTTTTCTGATTGGTTTTGGGTAACAGTGGGTGTTTTGTCTGTTGTTGAAGTACCACTAGTCACTGCGCTTAGCGGGACATTTACGGTTTCTGGTGGATAGCAAAAACCTGCATCGGCACAGCCTTGGTAGGTGACATTTAGCGATGAGCTGTCAGTGGCGCTAAGAACTGGCACCGTGACGGTTAATGGTTTTTTATAGATCAAGACGTCGCCAAAGAATTCATCTTTGTAAGGTTGGCCTTGGCGCATCTCCATCGAGCCAACTTTTGCATCCTCGCTGACTTTTACCTCAAACTTATCTTGATAGAGGTAATACCCAGGCATTACCTGCCAATCAAGATAAACACGATCGCCTTGCTGCGTGAAGTTGAAGGGGAACGCTTGATCAACAGGTACAAATTTCGGCGTACTATCAATTGAGGGTGCGGGGGAGTTAAACAGAGAAAACTCTGCATGTGCGGGAAATGCGCTCATTAGCGCAAGCGCAAAAATGGCGATAAATCGTGAGCCTATTGTCGACATAGCCTTCATCAGAAACTGTTTACCTAAGAGTGGAACAAACTATATCACTGAGACCGGAAAAGGCTGAATTCGTTTCCAGAAAGTGTCAGTTAAATAATTTTAGGCGGTTGGGCGTTGTTTGATCGACTGTGAAAAAAGAAAAAGGGCCCCTAAGAGCCCTTTGTCGAGTGAGGTGTTGGTTACAAAATGATGCCACCAACCACAAAGCCTAGCGCAACCGAGGTGCTAATGGTGACGACACCCGGAATGAAGAAGGGATGGTTGAACACCAGGTTACCAATGCGGGTTGAGCCAGTGTCATCCATTTCTACCGCGGCCAGTAAAGTTGGGTAGGTTGGCAATACAAACAGCGCAGAAACGGCGGCGAAAGAAGCGATTGCCGTTAATGGTGCAACGCCAATGGCCAGTGCGGCAGGCATTAATGCAACCGTGGTAGCACCTTGCGAGTAAAGCAACATGGAAGCAAAGAACAAAACCATTGCTAGCATCCACGGGTATTCAGACAGTAAGGTGCCTGCCACTTCTTTGATGCCATCAACGTGTGCATTGACGAAGGTTGATCCTAACCATGCCACACCCAGTACACACACACATGCTGTCATCCCCGAGCGGAAGGTTGGTGCTTCGGCAATTTTCGACGCATCAATGCCCGTGGTCAGCACAATCAGTGCAGCGGCTGCCAGCATAAAGGTCATGATGGCTTCATTACGCCCAAGTGTTGGGTTCTCAATCAAGCCAATTGAGCCCGAAATCGCTGCGGCGTAGCTCACTACAATGACGATCGCCGCCAAAAAGATGTAAGTCGCTTTTTTCGCTGTCGGCGCGATAACACGCTTTTCTGTGCCTTGCAGCTTGATCTGTCCTTTTGCCAGACGTTCTTGATAAACAGGATCGTCTTTCAGTTCGCAGCCCATGAAGTTCGCGACAAAAGCGCCCGCCATACAAGCAATAAAAGTAGTAGGAATACAGATCGCCAGTAGCGTTAGGTAACCAATACCAAGAGGCTCAAGGATGCCAGAGAAGAAAACCACTGCCGCCGAAATAGGAGAAGCAGTGATGGCGATTTGCGATGCCACCACAGCGATAGAAAGTGGGCGAGATGGACGAATACCTTGTTCTTTAGCCACTTCTGCAATAACAGGTAGCGTTGAAAACGCCGTGTGCCCTGTACCAGCCATTAGTGTCATTAAATAGGTTACGATCGGCGCATAGAAGGTGATTTGCTTTGGATTCTTACGAAGGAAATTCTCTGCTTTTTCAACCAACCAGTCCATACCGCCAGCAACCTGCATCGCTGCAATGGCCGTGATCACGGACATAATGATCAAAATAACGTCGATAGGGATGTAACTTTGGCTGGTTGGCATGCCCAAAAATAATGAAAGGGCGATAACACCCGCGCCACCGGCTAAACCGATACCAATACCACCGATCCGCGCACCTAAATAGATAAAGGCGAGAACGACGAACAACTCCACTGCTACCATGGGTAACTCCTGCTCAAATGATGAAAATGAAAAAACAAACGGAGCGACTCTCAATCCGTGCTTTTGTGCCTTTAACCCAGATGTTTATATGGTTTCTAGGGCGCAATAACAGCGTTAAAAATCTCTTCGTTTGCTTTACATCAAGCCCTGTGAATCACCACGGTTTTGGGCTTTAAAGCAAAAAAATGGGTACTCATTGTGAGTACCCATGATTTGACACTTAGTTATAGCGCTTCGCTTTGTATTGCGGATGCATCAAGTTTTCGACAGAGAAGATATCGTCGAGCTGCTCTTCCGTTAGAAGGCCGCGCTCAAGCACAACATCTCGCACACTCTTGCCGGTTTCAGCACAGATTTTACCGACGATATCACCTTCGTGATGGCCGATAAATGGATTGAGGTAAGTCACGATGCCGATGGAGTTGAAGACATAGCTTTCACAAATTTCTTTGTTCACGGTAATGCCATTAACGCATTTCTCACCCAAGTTGATACAGGCGTTAGACAGAATCTCAATAGATTCGAACAGTGCCTGACCAATTACAGGTTCCATAACGTTCAACTGAAGCTGACCCGCTTCTGCTGCGAAGGTTACCGTGGTGTCGTTACCAATGACTTTAAAGCACACCTGATTCACCACTTCTGGGATCACAGGGTTAACTTTCGCTGGCATGATAGAAGACCCCGCCTGCATTTCTGGCAGGTTGATTTCATTAAGACCAGAACGAGGGCCAGAAGACAGTAAACGCAAGTCGTTACAGATTTTCGACAGTTTCACTGCGAGGCGCTTAAGTGCGCTGTGAACCATCACATAGGCACCGCAATCTGAGGTTGCTTCAATCAGATCTTCCGCTGATGTGCAGTTAAGACCAGTCACATCAGCCAAACGTTGAACGGCCAGTTGTTGGTAACCTGCAGCTGCGTTTAGACCCGTGCCAATAGCGGTCGCACCAAGGTTAACTTCTAGCAACAATTCGGCGGTGTACTTCAGGTTCTTCACTTCTTCTTTTAGAAGGACAGCAAAGGCGCGAAATTCTTGGCCAACCGTCATAGGCACGGCATCTTGAAGCTGGGTGCGACCCATTTTCAGAATGTTCTTATTCTGCTCCGCTTTGCCTTCAAATTCGCTTTGCAGGTAGCTGATAGAATCCATCAGCGTCAGGATGCTGTTGTATACCGCAATACGAAAACCCGTTGGGTAAGCACAGTTGGTTGATTGACTCTTGTTGACGTGATCGTTTGGATTGACCACGTCATAGTCGCCTTTTTCCTTGCCCATGAGTTCTAGCGCAAGGTTGGCAATCACTTCGTTGGCGTTCATGTTGACCGAGGTACCCGCGCCACCTTGATATACATCAGAAGGGAACTGGTCCATGCATTTGCCTGTGTCCAACATCAGGTCGCAAGCTTTGATGATGTAGTCACCTACATCTGCAGGGATAACCCCTAGCTCTTTGTTGGCCATTGCAGCGGCTTTTTTGGTGAATACCATGCCGCGAACAAACTCAGGAACATCTGAGATAGTGGTGCGTGAAATATTGAAATTCTCGATCGCTCGAAGGGTATGAATACCGTAATACGCATCGGCAGGAACATGGCGTTCACCGAGTAAATCTTCTTCGATACGGGTCGCGAGATGAGGGAAAGTCAGGTTTTTTTCGAGATCAATCGTCTGTGACATAGTTTGGCCCTAAATGAAACTTATTTTGGATAATTAATAGCCATAAAGTTCGCTGTAGAGTCCATTCACCAGAGATTTTGGCTGGATGAGTGTAAGTTTTCATCCGATTTATGCTAATGGATTTTACTCCTACATTGCCGTAAAAACATGAGAAAGATCACCAATTAAAACGAAGTCAGACTAATTGCACAGTTATGTGATCTAGATCTTCATTGCGCTTGTTTCTCATTGTTTTATCGAGCTATCGAAACGTATTGATACTGTTAAAATCTGTACCTTAACGCTAATTTTTTTGATAATTGCCTAAAAAGCACCTGTGCTTTGTTGAACCCATTATCTAGTTTTTTCCAACCGTCAGCATTCGTTATTTAGCAATGCTAGTATGGCGGTGAAGTTTGTCGCCCTCAGAATGAGAAAGAGGTGTACGCGTGTTTCCTATTTTGCTTTTGATGTTCATTACTGTCCCTATTATTGAGATTGCCTTGTTTATTCAAGTTGGCGGCGTGTTGGGTCTATGGCCAACAGTGGCGTTGATTTTGTTGACTGCGATTGTGGGCGCGTCTTTGGTTCGCAGTCAGGGGCTGCAAACACTGATCTCTGTGCAACAGCGCTTGCAGCAAGGCGAATTGCCTGCACAGCAAATCGTGGAAGGTGTGATGCTGGCCGTTGCGGGTGTTTTGCTATTGACGCCCGGTTTTATGACCGATGCGATGGGCATGGCATTTCTATTGCCGTGGCCGCGAGCATGGCTGGCAAAGCAATTGATGAGTCGCGTGAAAGTGGCTGGCTTTCAAAGTGGCTTTCAGCAACAAGGTCCGTTTGGTCATGATCCCTTTGGCGAGCGAGCTGATGGGCAACCTCGAGATAAATCTGCAAATGGCAGTACGTTTGAAGGTGAGTACGAGCGCAAAAAAGACGAGACTGATCGTTTGAACTGATCTTGGATAGTCGCGGATAGAAACAACAAAGCCAACCCCACGGTTGGCTTTGTGTGTTTTGGCTTACGGAGATCAGTGCTGTAATTCCGGTCTGTTTTTATATTGATCTAGCGATTCAGGGTTATCTAAGGCACTCAGCTGTGCCACTGCGCGACCATGCACCACGTCACGCACTGCAAGCTCTGCCAGTTTTCCTGATTTGGTACGCGGAATATCCGTAATAGCTATAATCTTGGCGGGCACGTGCCTTGGTGTGCAGCTGGAGCGAATGGTGGTGCGAATTTTTCGTTCTAGACCCTCGTCTAATGTAACACCTGGCTTCAATTTGACGAACAAGACGACACGCACATCGTTTTGCCAGTCTTGACCAATAACGACAGAATCTAAAATTTCGTCTATCTGATTAACATGGCGATAGATTTCAGCGGTGCCAATGCGCACGCCACCAGGGTTCAATATGGCATCTGAACGGCCAAAGAACAGCATGCCGCCTTCATCAGTCAGCTCAACGTAATCGCCATGGAACCAGATATCTTCAATCTTGTCCCAGTAAGCTTTGTGGTAGCGCGCTCCATCGGTATCGAGCCAAAAACCCACGGGTTGGTTAGGGAAGCTGTTGCAACAGACCAGCTCGCCTTTCTCATCGCGAACAGGCTTTCCTTCGCTATTAAACACTTCAACATCAAGCGCCAAGCCGCGAACCTGACTTTGACCGCGGAATACCGGTGAGATTGGGCTTCCCAACACAAAGCAGCCACAAATGTCGGTGCCTCCGGCGATTGAGCTCAGTTGCAGATCGTTTTTGACGTCTTGATAGACGTAATCAAACTGCTCTGGGCCCAACACTGAGCCGGTTGAGCACAGGGTGCGCAGGGTGGAGAGTGAATGTTCGCGCATTGGCGAATAGTTTTGTTTTTCTAAGGCTTCCAGGTATTTCGCGGATGTGCCGAATAGCGTCACTTTTTGTGCATCGGTTAACCGCCAAAGCACACCAGCATCAGGGTAAAACGGTGAGCCATCGAACAATACCAGTGTCGCGCCACTCGCCAGTGCGCTTGCCATCCAGTTCCACATCATCCAACCACAGGTGGTGAAATAGAAAACGCGATCGCCCACTTTCACATCAGAATGAAGCTGATGCTCTTTCAGATGATTGAGCAGCATGCCGCCGACGCTGTGAATAATGCATTTAGGCTTACCTGTCGTACCGGATGAATACAGCACATAGAGCGGATCATTAAAGCCTACGCGTGTATACGTTAATGCCTCGGCAGGCTTGGCCAACAGAGCGCGCCAGCATGTCTCGTCGTTGTTTAACGGTGTACCGCCGACATAAGGGATCACAACCATGTGGGAGAGACTGTCGACCCCATCTCGCACTGCACGGGCTTTATTTAGGTTGTCATGTGTTTTACCGTTGTAATGGTAGGCGTCAGTAGTAAACAGCACTTTGGGCTGTGTCTGGCCAAAACGGTCTAGCACGCTGTCCGTGCCAAAATCTGGCGACGTTGATGTCCAAATCGCGCCTAGCGAAGACGCGGCCAACATCGCAACCACAGTTTCTGCGATATTAGGAAGGTAGCCTGCCACCACATCACCTTTTTCAACGCCACAGGTTTTGAGGTAGGCGGCAATGCAACTGACTTGGCGCACGAGCTCTGCCCAAGACATCGTAATGGCTTTCTCATCTTCCCCAGAGAAGATGATGGCGTCCTTATCGGGTATGTCTTTTGCCCATTGCAGCAGGTTTTCTGCAAAATTCAATTTGGCATCTGGAAACCAGCGACTGTTTTTATTGGGGTCTTTGTCTGGCTTATCGACGATGCGCTCGCCTTGTTCACCGACCACGCCAGCAAATTGCCATAAGGTTTTCCAAAAGGCTTCGCTGTTTGATATTGACCATGAATACAGCTGGTCGTAATGGGTGATTTTCAACGAGTACTGACTGTTTATCGTGTTAATTAACGCTGTCAGATTGGCATTCGCGATACGCGTTGCGCTAGGTTGCCACAGAGGCTGATTTGACATGCTTGCTCCTAAACATTGTCTGGATGCGCCTGCTCAAAGGCGGGTAAGGCCTGGCAGTGCTGTTCTATCTTTTTCAGTGTTGGGTAGGGGGTCAAATCGAGATGGTAGCGGCGGGCATTAAACAGCTGTGGAACAAGAAAAATATCGGCAAGTGTTGGAACATCATCACAACAAAACGCGGTTTGTGTACCTTCCACTTTCTTTTCTACTGCACTCAGTCCAATGCGGAGCCAGTGCAGATACCAGTCCAATTTTTCGTCTTCACTGTGCCCCATTGGGCCAGTCAGGTGTTTGAGTACCCGAAGGTTGTTCAAAGGGTGGGTATCACAGGCAATGTCTAGTGCTAAAGCTCGACATTTGGCGCGTGCAGCGCTATCTGTTGGCAATATCGAAGGGGATGGGTATACCTCTTCTAGGTATTCGATGATTGCCAGCGATTGCGTCAAGACTTGACCATTATCGACCAAGGTGGGAACCAGCCCACTGGGATTAATCGCCATATAGCCATCACTTTTTTGGTCGCCGTCGAGTAACGATACTGATTGGGGCTGGTAGCTCAGCCCCTTAACATTGAGCGCAATACGAACGCGGTATGAGGCTGACGATTTACTGTAGTCATAAAGCTTCAAAGCTCGCTCTTCCTTGCTATCTTTGTTGCGCTATCCCGTAAGGGGTAACCTCTTGCTCAATCCGTCCGAAGATTGAACGACCTTCCTTGTCATGCATCTCGATTCCGACCCTATCACCATAGAGTAGAAAGGAGGTTTTGGGTGCTCCAAGATCCAGAATTTCCAACATTCGTCGCTCTGCAATGCAACAAGAGCCTTTGCTACGGTCAATATTTGACACAGTTCCTGAGCCGATAATGGTGCCAGCGCCCAATGGACGGCTTTTTGCTGCGTGCGCGATGAGGTCGGCAAAATCAAACGTCATGTCGACGCCTGCATTGGGTGCGCCGAATAATTCATCGTTAAGATGTACGGACAATGGCAAGTGCACTTTGTTGTCTTGCCAGTTCGATACTAATTCGTCAGGAGTGACAGCGACGGGGGAAAATGCCGAAGCGGGCTTGGATTGAAAGAAACCAAAACCTTTCGAAAGCTCTCCGGGAATGAGGTTTCTTAGTGAGATATCGTTGACCAGCATGAGTAATTTGATGTGTTCTCCAGCCTCACTAGATGAGGTTGCCATGTTGACATCATCAGTGATGATGGCCACTTCCGCTTCAAAATCACATCCCCAGCTTTCGTCGCACAGTTCGATATTGTCACGAGGGCCGAGGAATTTGTCGGACATGCCTTGGTACATCAAGGGATCGGTCCAGAAACTCTCTGGCATGCTTGCCCCACGTGCTTTGCGCACCAATTCCACGTGATTGACGTAGGCACTGCCATCCGCCCATTGGTAGGCGCGGGGCAGTGGTGAGTCACAGTCTACTGGGTGAAATGTAAATCGACCGGATGCTTTGTTGGCATTCAATGCGTCATAACGTGCTTGCAACAGTGGCGATAGGGTATCCCATTCATCTAAGGCATCTTGCAGAGTGAAGGCGATGTCTGATGCATCAACGGCTTGAGTCAGATCGCGGGACACTAAAATGAGTTTGCCATCGCGGCGGTGTTTCAGGGAGGCCAGTTTCATTGTTTACTCCTTCATTTCTTTATTCCGTTTCGTTGGACTAGCCTCGAGGGGCGTGCACCAAGACATTACGTAATCGTCAACTTCGGTTTGTTTAGCTGCTTCACCCAAATCTAGCGGCATTCGTGTGTCGATCATGACGGCGACTTCGTCGGTTTGCTTTTTCTTTCCTTTGGCGCCAGCTTCAAATGCTTTGGGGTGCGGGCCATGCGGAAAACCACAAGGGTGATGTGTCACCATGCCGGGGTGAATATTGTCGCGGCTGAAGAACTCGCCCTTGTGATAGAAAATCACTTCATCGTAGTCATCATTGTTGTGATAGAAGGGCACTTTTAATGCGCCGGGGTCTGACTCAATAGGGCGAGGCACAAAAGTGCAAATGATAAATCCGTTGGCCACGAAAGTGGTGTGTGCTGAGGGAGGCAGATGATAGCGATGACTCATCAATGGGCGGATATCACGCCAATTGAGCCTAAAT
Source organism: Enterovibrio norvegicus FF-33 (assembly GCF_000286835.2). Classification (GTDB taxonomy): domain Bacteria; phylum Pseudomonadota; class Gammaproteobacteria; order Enterobacterales; family Vibrionaceae; genus Enterovibrio; species Enterovibrio norvegicus_A. Next base: position 65,685 of record NZ_AJYD02000015.1, read on the forward strand.
ACGGTGAGTTCGCCTTTCCAGCCAACCGCATCGAGTGGGTTGAACGGGTAGGTGATTCGATTCATTGCATTGCGTGATTTTAAATAGACCTCCCATTGGCCTTCTTTTTGTTGCTGGGCGAGGAAGCGTTCATCCATACGAGGATGTTCGAGCATCGCAGGATCAAAGATGGCATGATCGCCGACGATCCCGCGTTCCGCACCCATGTAGGATCCGTTGGTGGCTTCGATCATCAATAACGTGACTGGCGAGTTGGGTTCGATGCGCCAGTTGGTCGAGCGTGGAATGATGAGGTAGTCGCCATCTCGAAATGTCAGATGTCCGTAATCACAATATAACGACCCTGCGCCTTCATGAACAAACAGGCAATCATCACCGTCCCCATTTCTGACCAAATAATCCATGTTTTGATGGCAGCGCCAGATTCGAACTTTCACGTTGGAGTTAGAGAGCAATAAAGGTGCGGTGAGTGGGTTGTTACCCGTATCGGCAATGTTGTTGGTATCAAAGGCGTGTGGGCGGAGGTCTCCTTCCCAGTCTATCCAACCAGTAGGAGCATGCTGGTGGTACATGTGCGTGGCGGGGCCAAAAAAGCCCTCTTTGCCGCATTCGCGTTCAAAGGTACCGTCGGGTAAATCGCAATGCGCCTGTTGCGATGTTACGCCTTCTTTTATAGGGAACGAAAACCACTTTCGCATTTGTCCTCCTGCCGCACGTTGTCTGTGTGGGTGATTTGAGGGAGCTGGTAAATAGTTTCATTTGAAACTACATTAAGCATAGTGCCCAATATTAAAAAGTGGCAACTGAATATCGAGTGATTTTTGTGGTTGTTACTTGGGCTGTCATGTGACGAAAAAGGAAAGCCGTATGGCGAATGCACAAGCATTTATTTTGGATGATTTTTTACCTTACAAGTTAGTAAAAACAGCAATGCACGTCTCAGATGCGTTAGCGAAAATTTATCAAAAGGAATTTGGGATCAGCCGTTCAGAATGGCGAGTATTGGCTTCACTTGGTGCAAGAGATGGGGTGTTGTCGAAAGACTTAGCCAAAGAAACGAGTATGGATAAGGTCAAGGTATCGCGCATCCTCAATAGGCTCGAAGCGAGTGACATAGTGATGCGTGAGACGCTAGAGAAAGATCAACGCGCTGCACTTATTCGATTGACCCAGCAAGGCAACGAACTTTATCAAAAGATAGTGCCACGGGTGTTGGATTGGGAGCGTAAAGTGCTTGATGGGCTTACGGGGACTCAGTATCACGATCTATACGCCGCGCTTGATGCACTTCAACATCGAACCCGAGAACTCGAAGATTAAACGGTTTGTGGTTTGTCATGTTGACCTACGAAGTAGGGACTGGCGTTGCCAGAGTGCGACGACGAAGTAACAACGCGATGCCATAAGCAATCATACCCGCGATGCCATTGGCGGCAGCGATACCGATAAACATACCTTCTGTGTTGTCTAAAAGGCTTCCAATCCATGCCATCGGCAGTAGCAAAACAAATAAACGCATAAGGTTTATCGCGAAAGCCAGCACTGGCTTTTTCATGGCATTGAGTGCACTGACCAACATCATCATGACCCCTTGCATACCGTAACTTGCCGGCACAACAATCAAGTAGTGCCACAGTTTGTTTTGCACCGCAGGTTCTTGACTGAACATAGATGCGATAGGCGCGCTTAATGGCACCATTGCAATGAAAATGAGTAACTGGAACAAGATGGAAAAGCGCATGGCTCGGAACAATGCATCGAAAGCTCTCGATGGGTTACTGGCTCCGAAATTTTGTGCCATTAGCGGTGTTAATGTTGAGGTCAATGCCATCATAACAATAAGTAGAAGAGATTCTATGCGTTGCGCCGCGCCATAAGCGGCAACTGCAGCCGTGCCTTGTGCGGCTAATAACATCATGAGAATGGCGCCGGATATCGGATTCAATGCATTCGATAACGCGGCGGGCGTGCCGATGGCAAGGATGTCTTTCCAATCTTGAATGAGTTTACTAGGGGATGGGCGAGCAAGCAGCCTTTCCCTCTTTATTAGTACATACAAAGAACACACGAGCGCCCCTGCCCAGCTAATGGCACTGGCAATGGCGGCACCTTGTACGCCTAACTCGGGGACTGGGCCGAGACCAAATATCAGTAATGGATCGAGAAGGCCGTTGATGACGCCAGCCACGATCATAATCTTCGCAGGGGTTTTGGTGTCTCCGGTGGCGCGTATGGCGGAGTTGCCAGCCATAGGTATCACGAGCAATGGAATACTGAGATACCACACGTTCATGTAATCATGGATAAGCGGAAGTAAGCGGTCTTGTGCACCCAACAGCCTAAAAAGCGGATCGATAGTCGATAGGCCAATGATGCTGGCAACAATGACCAGTAGCACCGCCAAAATCAACCCGTGTCCGGATACTCTCGCTGCATCATCTATATCACGCTTGCCAAGCGAACGGGCAATACAAGTTGAAAGGCCTACCCCTATGCCCATAGTGATGCAATTCACGGCAAACGTGATCGGGAAAGTGAAGCTAACCGCTGCTAATGCATCTGTACCTAAAAGGGATATAAAGAAGGTATCAACAAGGCTAAAAGCCAAAATAGCAACAAGGCCAAACACCATAGGAATGGTCATGTTTTTGAGGACTTGGTCGATGGGCCCTGTCAGTAGGCCATGTTTATCCTTCATACTACTCTCGGATAGTTTCTTCTCGCTTTGAGAAGAAAAGCGGAAATGTCGAAATCGACTGGCTATCTTCTTTGTCTACAAGGCAGGGCTACCCTAATGGATAGAATGTGATGTCGCAAAAGATATTGGCCAAAAAAATGGAAAAAATTTGCATTTTCCCCCTTGGGATTGAGATAACCCACCCCCACTTAGAAGGTACTTTGGAAGCGACGAACGCTGTTGTTTCCTTTTTAATTCCATACATGGATCACTACATTAATTCAGGAGACGACCAATGAACATTCGTCCACTACATGACCGAGTAATCGTTGAACGCCAAGAAGTTGAATCAAAATCTGCTGGTGGCATTGTTTTAACTGGTTCAGCTGCTGAGAAGTCGACTCGCGGTGTTGTGCTAGCAGTAGGCAAAGGCCGTATCCTTGAGAACGGCACTGTTCAGCCTTTGGACGTTAAAGTTGGCGACACTGTTATTTTCTCAGAAGGCTACGGCACTAAGACTGAAAAAATTGATGGTAAAGAAGTCCTGATCCTGTCTGAAAACGACATCATGGCTATCGTTGAGTAATTACTATTTCACTATAGAAACAGAATTTATAAAGGAAGAGAGAAATGGCAGCTAAAGACGTTAAGTTTGGCAATGATGCACGTACAAAAATGCTGGAAGGCGTAAACGTTCTAGCAAATGCAGTGAAAGTAACCCTTGGCCCTAAAGGTCGTAACGTTGTTCTGGACAAATCGTTTGGCGCACCTGTTATTACTAAAGATGGCGTATCTGTTGCTCGTGAAATTGAACTGGAAGATAAATTCCAGAACATGGGCGCACAAATGGTTAAAGAAGTGGCGTCACAAGCTAATGATGCTGCTGGTGACGGTACAACAACTGCCACGGTTATCGCGCAATCTATCATTACTGAAGGTCTTAAAGCAGTTGCAGCGGGTATGAACCCAATGGATCTGAAGCGTGGTATCGACAAAGCAGTCATCGCTGCTGTTGAAGAGTTGAAAGCACTGTCTGTTCCATGTGCAGATACCAAAGCGATTGCGCAAGTTGGTACTATCTCAGCAAACTCTGATGAGACAGTGGGTAAACTGATTGCAGAAGCAATGGAAAAAGTTGGTCGTGACGGTGTTATCACTGTTGAAGAAGGTCAATCTCTTCAAGACGAGCTAGACGTAGTAGAAGGTATGCAGTTTGATCGCGGCTACCTGTCTCCTTACTTCATTAACAACCAAGAGTCTGGTTCTATTGATTTAGATAGCCCATTCATCCTATTGGTTGACAAGAAAGTATCAAACATCCGTGAATTGCTACCGACTCTGGAAGCAGTTGCGAAATCTTCACGTCCACTGCTGATTATCGCTGAAGACGTAGAAGGTGAAGCATTAGCAACACTTGTTGTGAATAACATGCGTGGCATCGTGAAAGTCGCTGCTGTTAAAGCACCAGGTTTCGGCGACCGCCGTAAAGCAATGCTACAAGACATTGCGACACTGACTGCAGGTACTGTGATTTCTGAAGAAATCGGTATGGAACTGGAGAAAGTAACGCTGGAAGATCTTGGTCAAGCAAAACGCATTACTATTACTAAAGAAAACACCACTATCATTGATGGTGCAGGTGATGAAGCATCTATCCAAGGTCGTGTTTCTCAAATCCGTCAGCAAATCGAAGATGCAACGTCAGATTACGACAAAGAGAAACTGCAAGAGCGTGTTGCTAAATTGGCAGGCGGCGTTGCAGTAATCAAAGTTGGCGCAGCAACTGAAGTTGAAATGAAAGAGAAGAAAGATCGCGTAGAAGATGCACTGCACGCAACACGAGCAGCTGTAGAAGAAGGCGTGGTTGCCGGTGGCGGTGTTGCACTAATCCGTGCTGCACACAAAGTCGTAGATCTTCAAGGCGACAACGAAGACCAAAATGTAGGTATTCGTGTAGCGCTGCGCGCGATGGAATCGCCAATTCGTCAAATCGCATTGAACGCCGGTGATGAAGACTCTGTTGTTGCTAACAACGTGAAAGCTGGTGAAGGTAGCTACGGTTACAACGCAGCGACTGGCGAATACGGCGATATGATTGAAATGGGTATCTTGGACCCTACCAAGGTAACGCGTTCAGCTCTGCAATTTGCAGCATCTGTCGCTGGCCTGATGATTACCACTGAAGCAATGGTAACCGAAGCGCCTAAGCAAGATGGCTCTGCAATGCCTGATATGGGCGGCATGGGTGGCATGGGCGGGATGATGTAATCTCCGTTTCTGCAGAAACTATTCTAGAAAGCCCGCGTTAGCGGGCTTTTTTTCGTATAAAGAAAGAGTTAGTCAAGGCCACGTGTTCTCTGGGCTGTACGAGAATTGACTAACATGCAATTTTGATTAAAAAATAGTCGTGCGGTTTTTGGATTCTGTGCTTTACTCAATAATCTCGCAGTCACAAAACAGTCATTGCAGTGAAATCATATCGACATATGGGCCTTGACCTCTGACTCTCATCGGTACAGATTTGTATATGCAGCATGCATTTTGTACAAAAATGTCGATTTTGAGCGATTAGTGACCATTTGGCATCGAAAGTGTGATTTTTTTCATGAAACCACTTGCGCCAAACTCTGAAGTCCCTATACTGCGCCCCATCGACACGGAACACGGCGAGTTAAGCCGCTTACCAAGTCAACGTTCTTTAACAATTTGACCTATACAATCTGTGTGGGCAC
>NZ_AJYD02000016.1 GCF_000286835.2 Enterovibrio norvegicus FF-33
AAGGTTGAGGTCATCGGTTCGAACCCGATGTGTCGCTCCAAATTTTCATTGTCGATATTATCGAAAGTGAAGCCATGTTAGACATGGCAAGTTGACATCGTACTTTGAACGATTAATCGGACGCGGGATGGAGCAGTCTGGTAGCTCGTCGGGCTCATAACCCGAAGGTCGTTGGTTCAAATCCAGCTCCCGCAACCACATTTTATTAGTCGTTGAAAAACGGTTGATATTGCGACACTAGCTCAGCTGGTAGAGCGCAACCTTGCCAAGGT
>NZ_AJYD02000017.1 GCF_000286835.2 Enterovibrio norvegicus FF-33
CCTTTCACGGCGGTAACAGGGGTTCGACTCCCCTATGGGACGCCACGGGTCGTTAGCTCAGTTGGTAGAGCAGTTGACTTTTAATCAATTGGTCGTAGGTTCGAATCCTACACGACCCACCATTCTCTCCATGAGGGAATTAAAACTATCGTGGGCGATTAGCTCAGTTGGGAGAGCACCTCCCTTACAAGGAGGGGGTCACTGGTTCGAGCCCGGTATCGCCCACCA
>NZ_AJYD02000018.1 GCF_000286835.2 Enterovibrio norvegicus FF-33
TAGTGTGGGGTCTCCCCATGTGAGAGTAGGACATCGCCAGGCTTTAAATTTGAATGAGAGCCCGTTCAAGCGAACGGGCTTTTATTTCGCTCCTACTGATTGTCATGTGAGCGACGTCAAAAAAAGATTTTTACCCTTCATTTTCGAATGAAAATAGATGAAAGTTTTTTCTTGACTGAATATCAGAATCGCGTATTATACGCGGCCTGACTTGCTGAAGCGCAACGCGCCAAGGCCTTGAATAGTCAACGTTCTTTAACAATTTGACCTATACAATCTGTGTGGGC
>NZ_AJYD02000019.1 GCF_000286835.2 Enterovibrio norvegicus FF-33
AATCCATCTCTGTACCGGGATGGTCATGCAAAAAGCCATAAGCCGGTTTTTTAAAGCTATAATCTTTAAGCTGCGCAGAGGAAGGTCGAGTTTTCGCTGAACGTTGCCAGCCTTTGATAAAGGCTGAGCTGGCCGTGCCGCCCACGGTGGCGTTATACGGGAGTGTCAGCGAAGAGTGAGACAGCGTCTGAGTGTCATCCGAAAACAACACCGTGTGTTTGTCTTTGCTGTGCAAGAAGGTATAGAACAAGCCTTCTTCGGCCGCGATACGCGCTAAGAATTCCAGGTCCGATTCACGGTACTGCACACAGTATTCGCGTACTTGCGGCGAGCCAGACACCGAAAACGCATACTCATCAATGCCCATTTCTTGCAGCAAGATACTGATGATTTCAGGGACAGACTGTTGTTGGAAAATGCGGCTGTTATGGCGAAGGGACAAACGCGAAAGGGCAGGCACCATTTCAAGGGCATAACGAGTATGACTGAAACCCGTGTCACCGCGGGTAAAGCTGCGCACAACCCCATGAAAGCGTTGAACCAACTCCCCGTCTTTCCACAGCATCAAAGAGACATTGCGGTCAACAACGTCATGGTCAGTCAAAGTGTCAGTGCGGCTGGCGAGTTTCACCTGATACAGGAACGGGGCAGACAAGGCTGATGCCCCCGAGAATTCGACCACCGCCAAGGCGTCGTCAGGTAAGCCTTCAACATGAAGAGTAAATTGCAGACCGCTTTCCGTAGCCATAAACCATCCCAGCTTAAAACGAGGTATCGTCAGGCGTCATTGCTTGACGACAAAACCCGCTCAAGGGCGGGTTGGGCACTAAAGGCTCAATTCTTTCGAAAACGAGGAAGCTGAGCCTTATGCAGCGAAGCCTTAGGCTTCAACCGGCGCACGCCAGTCATCGGCACCTGACGTTCCTGCTACTGTGTGTTCCCAATCAATCTTGCGGTATGCGACAGAGACAGTCACCAGCTGGGTGAACTCTTTCTTGTTCGCGTCTTGGCAATGGGGCATCTGGCAATCGATATCGATGATGGTGCTGTCCGTCAGGATGGTCGAGAAGAAATGCTCTTGCTTGCCTTCCACCGAGGTGCGGTACCATTTGAGTTCAATTTTCGGCAGCATCTCGCCTGAGGCCAGAGAGTTGTACATCAGCGGCACGGCTTTGTTCAGTGCCACGGTGAACTTGAAGGGCTTGTGAACACGTTGACCAGAAGGCTGGCCGCTCTGTGGGTCAGTGGGTACGGTGACGATGTGGTCAAACGCTTGCACCAGCATTTGGTCTTCGTGGCCTTCCACATAGATGTTGCCGACAGAATCCGCGGTGAAAGCGCCCGCGGTAATGTTGCCCTGAGTTTTGCCTTCGATAGCGATATAACATGGAGTTGGCATTGCGATGTCCTTATTCAATGGTTGCCCGCCAATCATGGCCGACAGAGAAATGAGTGATACAACGCAAGAGATAACGCAAAGGGTGTGCCAGCTATGTGGTGCAATAAAAACAAGGGGTTACAAT
>NZ_AJYD02000020.1 GCF_000286835.2 Enterovibrio norvegicus FF-33
TTAGCAACAACACCTGCACCAACTGTACGACCACCTTCGCGGATTGCGAAGCGTAGACCTTCGTCCATCGCGATTGGCGAGATCAGAGTTACAGTCATTGCAATGTTATCACCTGGCATTACCATCTCTACGCCTTCTGGCAATTCGATAGTACCGGTCACGTCAGTTGTACGGAAGTAGAACTGTGGACGGTAGCCTTTGAAGAACGGAGTATGACGGCCGCCTTCATCTTTCGACAGAACATAAATTTCTGATGTGAAAGTGGTGTGTGGAGTGATTGAACCAGGCTTAGCCAGTACTTGACCACGTTGAACTTCGTCACGCTTAGTACCACGTAGAAGAACACCAACGTTCTCACCAGCACGGCCTTCGTCAAGAAGTTTACGGAACATCTCAACACCAGTACAAGT
>NZ_AJYD02000021.1 GCF_000286835.2 Enterovibrio norvegicus FF-33
ATACTATTAATGCCAGTGTCCACACAAATTGTATAGGTTGAAAAAGCAAAGAACATTACTTAGATGTGTTTGTTGCCCCTGTGGTTAGCACCCCATTCCCTTGGTAAAAGAGGGTGAGGTCGTTGGTTCACAGCCAGGGACGCAAAATTGGGTCTGTAGCTCAGGTGGTTAGAGCGCACCCCTGATAAGGGTGAGGTCGGTGGTTCAAGTCCACTCAGACCCACCAATTTCGTTTCCTAGACGACATTGGTTAAACACTAAGTATTCGATGGGGTTATAGCTCAGCTGGGAGAGCGCCTGCCTTGCACGCAGGAGGTCTGCGGTTCGATCCCGCATAGCTCCACCACTCTTTAAACGCATTCTCACGAGTGTCTTTAGAAAGTGGACATCTCTGTATCAGAGACACATCACTTTGCTCTTTAAAAATCTGGAAAGCTGACTAGTA
>NZ_AJYD02000022.1 GCF_000286835.2 Enterovibrio norvegicus FF-33
CTGGCGCCGCAAGGTGTGAGAGTTCAAGTCTCTCCTTCCGCACCATATAAAAAGAGCAGGCCTTTAATTAAGCCTGCTCTTTTTTTATATCTATACTTTCCCATTATCTCGCTTTAATTCCTCCCTATGACGCGTTAACTCTTTGTATAATTCTTTTTTGTGCGACTGATCATACCCTTGGTGATATGTCTCGCATTTCATTCTTGATCTTTATTTCAAAAGTCATATTATCTTTCGAAACGAAAGTTTGGTGGTTACATGTCGAAACGTAATACTCAACAACGTCGCCATGCGATTGTTGCCATGCTGAGCGAACAAGGAAAAGTGAGTGTAGACGAGCTTTCATCTTTGTTTGAAACATCAGAGGTCACGATACGCAAAGACCTTGCTGAGCTTGAGAAAAATGGAATTTTGCTTCGTCGATATGGTGGTGCAGTCCCTATTCCTCATGAAATGGTTTCGGAAAATGCTGTAAAAGTTTCAGATCAAAAGTTAGCGATAGCAAAAATGGCGGCAAGTCGAATTCGCGACCATAATCGTATAGTGGTGGACAGTGGTTCGACAACCGCAGCGCTGATCCCTTTGTTAAATCAAAAACGTGGGCTCGTAGTGATGACTAATTCACTGAACGTTGCCCAAGCCATCAAAGAGCTGGAAAACGAGCCGACACTGTTAATGACAGGTGGCACGTGGGACCCGCACTCTGAAGCGTTTCAAGGGCAAGTCGCAGAGCAGGCATTGCGCGCTTATGATTTTGACCAGTTGTTTATTGGTGCTGATGGGATAGACGTCAATCGCGGTACAACGACTTTCAATGAAATAGTTGGTTTGAGCCGCGTCATGTCAGAGGTGTCTCGAGAGGTGGTGGTGTTGATTGAGTCCGATAAAATAGGGCGAAAGATACCAAACCTAGAACTCCCTTGGGATGTCATTACGACTGTTATCACTGACAACAATATAGATACCACCACCAAACAAGCCATTGAAAAGACGGGCACAGAGGTGATCTGCGCCCCTAATTAGACGGGGAAAGTTATGTGTGGAATTGTGGGCGCGGTAGCGCAAAGGGATGTGGCGGAAATACTGGTTGAAGGTTTACGCCGTTTGGAATATCGCGGCTATGACTCGGCCGGCTTGGCTGTCGTTGATGCAGAGCATCAACTTAATCGTCTGCGCCGTTTGGGTAAAGTTCAAATATTGGCTGATGCGCTTGATGCGCAGCCTGTTTTGGGTGGTACTGGTATTGCCCATACACGCTGGGCGACACATGGTGAGCCAAGTGAAGAAAACGCCCACCCGCACATGTCAGGTGAAAATATTGCTGTTGTTCACAATGGCATTATCGAAAACCATGAACCTCTTCGAGAGATCTTAACTCAACGTGGTTACGTGTTTACCTCACAAACAGATACCGAAGTGATCGCTCACCTTGTTCATTGGGAATTGGAGCAAGGCGGTTCGCTATTGGATGCGTTTCAACGCACGGTCGCGCAATTGCATGGTGCCTATGGCACTGTCGTGATGGATAGACGTGATCCAGAGCGCCTTATCGCTGCGCGCTCTGGTAGCCCATTGGTGATTGGGCTGGGTATCGGTGAAAACTTTTTGGCCTCTGATCAGTTGGCACTTTTGAATGTCACTCGTCGTTTTCTATTTTTAGAAGAAGGCGATATCGCTGAAATCACTCGTCGTGCTGTTGATATTTTTGATGTTGAAGGCAATGCGGTTGAACGTACCATTCACGAATCAACCGCAGAGCATGATGCTGCCGATAAAGGGAAGTATCGACACTACATGCAAAAAGAAACCTTTGAGCAGCCCTCGGCTATTATCAACACCTTAGAAGGGCGCATTGATGCAAATTCGGTGCTGGTGGAAAGCTTGGGTCATGGCGCGAAAGAGATCTTACAAAAAGCTGAGCATATCCAAATCATTGCATGTGGTACGTCTTACAATGCTGGAATGGTGGCGCGCTATTGGTTTGAATCCATTGCAGGTGTTAGCTGTGATGTTGAGATTGCCTCAGAGTTTCGCTATCGCAACTTCGTCACGCGTCCAAATAGCGTATTAATCACCCTTTCTCAATCCGGGGAGACAGCAGACACCTTGGCTGCGCTTCGATTGGCGAAAGAACGTGGGTTCATGGCCGCGATGACAGTGTGTAATGTGGCGGGTTCTTCATTGGTGCGAGAATCTGACATTGCCATCATGACTCGCGCGGGAACAGAAATTGGTGTCGCTTCGACAAAAGCCTTTACTACGCAGCTCACAGCGCTACTGATGATGGTAACCGCGCTCGGCAAGGAGAAAGGCACGGTTAGCGCAGAAAAAGAAGCAGAGATTGTTAAATCGCTACACCGACTTCCGGCTCAAATCGAACAGGCACTGACCTTTGACAAACAAATTGAAGCGCTTGCGGAAGATTTTGCTGATAAACACCACGCACTGTTTTTAGGCCGTGGCGAGTTTTATCCTATTGCGATGGAAGCCTCTTTGAAGTTAAAAGAGATTTCCTATATTCATGCGGAGGCCTATGCAGCCGGTGAACTCAAGCACGGACCTTTGGCACTGATTGATGCAGATATGCCCGTTATTGTGATAGCACCAAACAATGAACTGTTAGAAAAGCTCAAATCTAACATTGAAGAGGTGCGAGCCCGTGGCGGTCAATTGTATGTGTTTGCTGATGAATCTGCGGGATTTCAGGAAAGTGATGGCATGACAATCATTCCTATGCCGCATGTTGATGAGGTATGTGCGCCTATTTTCTATACGGTTCCTATGCAGTTGCTGTCGTATCACGTTGCATTGATCAAAGGTACGGACGTTGATCAGCCTCGTAACCTGGCAAAAGCGGTGACCGTTGAGTAAGCGCTGAAGAAATACTAAACAACAAAAACCTCAAAAGGAGCGCAAGCTCCTTCTTTGTCTCCAATATAAGACAAGAAATACATTCGTTGCTATTTGCAACTTGGAAATCGGTCACGATATTTGCATTTTGCAAATCATTTCGCATCTATAACAAGACACCTCGCCTAGAAAGATAAGCACATATATGCACTCCAAACTCAACTAATTGATTTTTATTCTAATTATCAATGTCTGAATAGTTGGCGCGTATTGTGCATATTGTCGATAAAGCAGCAAAAAAACAACCAGAGCTGTAAGTCGTAGGGAGTGAATGATGATCGATTCGAAATCACAAGTAGCAAAACGCATTAAAGAAGCCCGTGAGTGGAAAGGGATTACCCAGGTGAAAATGGCGAAATTGCTTGATGTAGCACGCCAAACCTATTTAGACATTGAGACGGGTAAAACCGAACCGCGTGTTCGCATGTTGTCTGAGATAGCCGAAATCACTGAACGTCCTTTAGTATGGTTCGTTTATGGTGATGCGGATGTTGAATTGCACGACGTGCAGTATAAGCAGGACGTTAATCGCCTTCTGGAGCACTTCTCAAAACTGCCCCACGAAGCAAGAACCGCCATTCTCAATCAGAGCGTTAACATGGCTTCATTCTTGGTTAATTACTCCAAATCTGCGCAAAGAGGTTAAGCACTTACTTACTTGGTAGGCTTTGCCAAGCCTTGCCTGCCAAAATAGGTATTGCACGAAAGCCTTGTCATCTGGCTTAGGCAACGGCGGCCCAGTTTCACAATTCAACGATGCTTTACATGTGAACGCGACTGCGCTGTGCATAATGCAGGATCTAGCAGTAGAGAGTGTGACAGATACAGGTGTAAATCACCTGATGCTGTGACAAAGAGTTGTGGGGCAAGATTGCGATGTTGATTGTCAAATCTCACGTTGCACTGCGCATCAGAGAAGCGCGAGAGTATCGAGAGATCACGCAAGTGGAAATGGCGCAGCATCTTGATGTGGCGCGGCAGACTTATTTAGATATTGAGTCAGGCAAGACTGAACCTAAGGTCTCTTCACTTGCTACGATTGCTGACGTAACAGGCCGTCCGTTAAATTGGTTTCTATACGGCGAAAGTACGCGAAGTGATATCGCGTTTACGCATAGAGATGATCTGAATAATTTACTTTTGTTATTCAATCAGCTCCCTCTTTCGGCGCGTAACCTCGTGATGGATCAGGCTTTGTTACTGGCAGAGTACATGGTGATCATGAAGTCATCGGATAACGATGAATAAAGAAATAAGAAACTAAAAGCCCAGCGAATGCTGGGCTTTTTCTTGTTTGTGAACCTCATTGTTCCTTTGGCTTAATTAGCTATCCTTAGACAAGAAGAAACGGTAAGAGGGGCTTTCTGTCTCGTCCTTCCAGGCATAACCCAATTCTTTGAGATGCGCAGTAAATGAAAGCAAGTCTTTATCTTCTAGCTCGAATCCACATAATACGCGTCCATAGTCAGCACCATGGTTGCGATAATTAAAAATGCTGATATTCCAATGCGTACCCAGCGTATTCAAAAAACGTAGCAGGGCGCCCGGATATTCTGGGAACTCAAAGCTATACAAGCGTTCATTCATCACCTTGGTTGGGCGTCCGCCAATCATATAGCGAATATGCACTTTCGCCATTTCATCGTCAGACAAATCCTGCACGGGATAGCCACCTTTTTGTAGGTCGGAGATGATGCTATCGAGTTCTTCCTGACCATTCGTTAAGCGCACACCGACAAAGATATTTGCCAATGCATCGTCGCTATAGCGGTAATTAAATTCAGTCACTGCACGACCCCCCAAGATTTTACAAAAATCGAGGAAAGCGCCTGTGCGTTCAGGAATCGTCACCGCCAGCAAGCCTTCACGCTTCTCACCTAGCTCGGCACGTTCGGACACATAACGTAATGTGTGGAAATTCAAGTTGGCGCCAGACAAGATAGACGCCATGTTTTTTCCTTTCAGCTGATGCTGCTCGGTATAGCGCTTAAGCCCAGCCAAAGACAATGCCCCTGAAGGCTCAGAGATGGCACGGGTATCTTCGAAAATGTCTTTCATTGCTGCGCAGATTTCATCGCTAGACACCGTGATGACATCATCGAGATGTTGCTGACAGACTCGGAACGTTTCATCACCAATGCGTTTCACTGCGACGCCATCGGCAAACGTGCCAACATTGTCGAGTGTCACTGGCTCACCCGCATCCATCGCGGCTTTCAGGCAGGCAGAGTCTTCTGCTTCTACGCCGATGACTTTGATATGTGGCATGAGCTGCTTAACGATCACCGCCACACCTGCTGCGATACCGCCCCCGCCGACAGGCAAGAAAATATAATCAAGATGCCCGTTTTGCTGAAGTAACTCCAAACCGATGGTACCTTGCCCTGCAATGATGGCGGGGTGGTCAAACGGCGCAACAAAGGTGTAGCCGTGCTCATTGGCAAGCTCTATGGCTTTTATTTTGGCTTCATCAAAGTTATTTCCGTGCAGCACAACGTTACCGCCAAAACTACGAACGCCAGCGACTTTGATGTCGGGGGTGGTGCGTGGCATGACGATGGTGGCGTTGATCCCTAGTTTGTGGCCTGACATGGCTACGCCTTGTGCATGATTACCGGCAGAGGCAGCAATCACCCCAGCTTTTTTCTGTGCATCAGACAGCTGCGCCATCATGTTGTAGGCACCGCGCAATTTAAACGAATGTACCGGTTGACGGTCTTCGCGCTTTAACTGGATGTGATTATCCAGACGCTTTGAAATGCGTGGCATGTTCTGAAGTGGGCTAACGATAGCCACTTCATAAATGGGCGCACGCAAAATATCGCGAAGATACTCAGCATTACTCAGTGGAACGGGTACATGGGATTGGCGGGCCTGCGTCATGATTAATCCTCCAGCTTGCTTTTGTCTCGTACAGCGCCTTTGTCGGCGCTGGTTGCCAAGCTGGCATACGCTTTTAGGGCAAGGGACACGACGCGCTCACGTGACACGGGCTTCCACCCGCGAGCATCTGCGTCAGTGCGGCGCGTGGCAAGTTCCGCATCATCGACTTCGAGAACGATGGAACGGTTAGGGATGTCGATAGCAACGATATCGCCTTGCTGGACCAAACCAATAACACCACCGCTTGCGGCTTCTGGGGATACGTGACCGATAGACAGACCACTGGTGCCACCAGAGAAGCGACCGTCAGTGACCAATGCACACGCTTTTCCTAGCCCCATCGATTTAAGGTAAGTGGTTGGATACAGCATTTCCTGCATACCTGGGCCGCCTTTCGGGCCTTCGTAGCGGATCACTACCACTTCGCCTGCTTTCACTGCGCCAGATAATATGCCGTTCACTGCATCTTCTTGTGCTTCAAACACATGTGCTGGGCCACGGAAAACAAGGTTTTCTTCATCAACACCCGCGGTTTTAACAATACAGCCATCCTGTGCAAGATTGCCGCTCAGTACTGCTAAACCACCTTCTTGGCTGAATGCATTTTCACGGGTACGAATACAACCATTTTCACGGTCATCGTCAAGCGTGTCCCAGCGACAGCTTTGTGAGAAGGCTTTGGTGGTGCGAATACCAGCCGGACCGGCACGGAAGAACGCTTTTACGTCTTCATCTTCGGTAACCATGATGTCGTACTGTGCAATGGTGTCAGCCATGGTTTGACCAAGTACGGTTGGCACATCAGTGTGGAGCAAATTCGCCCGCGCCAATTCGCCAAGGATAGCGATTACACCACCTGCACGGTGAACATCTTCCATGTGGTATTTCGGCGTTGAAGGCGCCACTTTGCAAAGATGTGGAACAAGGCGAGACATGCGATCGATGTCGTCCAAGTCAAAATCTATTTCACCCTCTTGAGCGGCTGCTATCAGGTGAAGCACTGTGTTACTTGAGCCGCC
Source organism: Enterovibrio norvegicus FF-33 (assembly GCF_000286835.2). Taxonomy (GTDB): domain Bacteria; phylum Pseudomonadota; class Gammaproteobacteria; order Enterobacterales; family Vibrionaceae; genus Enterovibrio; species Enterovibrio norvegicus_A. The sequence goes on from NZ_AJYD02000022.1 coordinate 6,813, forward strand.
CATGGCGATATCAAGCGCCGTTGCGTTTTCAAATGCTGCTCGGCTAGCAATCGTGCGTGGCAAGGCTGATTCGTCATCTTGTTCGTAGTAACGCTTGGTTAGTTCAACAATGCGTTGGCCAGCCTTAAGGAACAATTGCTCACGGTCAGCGTGTGTTGCCAACATTGAACCATTGCCTGGCTGACTAAGACCTAACGCTTCAGTCAAACAGTTCATGGAGTTAGCAGTGAACATGCCTGAGCAAGAACCACAAGTTGGGCAGGCTGATCGTTCGATCTGCTCGCTTTGCTCATCAGACACTTTCGGATCAGCGCCTTGGATCATCGCATCAACCAGATCCAGCTTTAAGATCTGATCTGATAGCTTGGTTTTACCCGCTTCCATTGGGCCGCCTGAAACAAAGATCACAGGGATATTGATGCGCATCGCTGCCATCAGCATTCCTGGGGTGATTTTGTCACAGTTAGAGATACAGACCATGGCATCCGCGCAGTGCGCATTCACCATGTATTCGACTGAATCGGCAATCAACTCACGTGATGGTAAGCTGTACAGCATGCCGCCGTGGCCCATCGCGATACCATCATCAACGGCGATAGTATTGAATTCTTTAGCGATGCCGCCTGCTTCTTCAATCTCGCGTGCAACCAGTTGGCCCATGTCTTTTAAGTGAACGTGACCCGGTACGAATTGGGTGAATGAGTTCACCACAGCAATGATAGGTTTACCGAAATCTTCATCTTTTACGCCAGTTGCACGCCAAAGGGCGCGTGCTCCGGCCATGTTACGGCCGTGGGTAGTGGTGGCTGAACGATACTTAGGCATTTCCTTGTCCTCTTAAACTACTTATTTGGTTTGTGGGGTGACGGGATCGAGCCACCCCCACTTATCTTCTGTTTGGCCATTAAACAGACCAAAGAATGCGGATTGTACTTGTTCAGTGATTGGGCCGCGTGCACCTTCACCGACAGTGATCTGATCAACGCTGCGTACTGGTACAATTTCTGCGGCGGTGCCTGTCATGAATACTTCATCGGCAAGATAGAGAGCTTCACGGGCAATGTTCTCTTCGCGGACGTCATAGCCCATTTCTCGGGCCAAAATCATGATCGAATCACGAGTAATGCCTGGCAATATAGCGCTGGTGGCGGGCGGTGTTGAAATCACACCATTTCTGATCACAAACAGGTTTTCACCTGCACCTTCAGACAGGTAACCATCGACACTTAATGCAATGCCCTCTGCGTAACCATGACGGCGAGCTTCGCCGCCGACCAATAGGCTAGAGAGGTAGTTACCACCAGCTTTAGCCGCGGTTGGAATGGTGTTTGGCGCAGCACGGTTCCAACTTGAAATCATGGCATCGACACCGTTAGCCAGCGCTTCTTCACCAAGGTACGAACCCCAGCTAAACGCGGCAATGATGATATCCATTTCAGTTTCTGGCGGCGGACACACACCTAAACCCACGTTGCCGATAAAACCTAACGGGCGGATATACGCGGAGTTGAGTTTGTTGGCACGAAGCGTTTCGCGACACGCTTCCATCAGCTCATCAACACTATATGGGATAGGAAAGCGGTATATTTTTGCGCTGTCTTTAAGACGCTGCATGTGCTCGCGGTGGCGGAATACGATGGGACCATTCGGCGTATCGTAGCAACGAATGCCTTCAAATACGGAGGTGCCATAATGCATGGCGTGGGTCAGAACGTGAACCTTGGCATCTTGCCAAGGAATGAGCTCACCGTTTGACCAAATATAATCCGCTGTGTTTGCCATTATTTTAATCCTTTTAGATAACGCATTACTGTTGTTATTGTGGGAGCAGACGTACGTGCGAGACATCCCATAACTTGTCTAATTGGCTTTGAAGATTGGCGATAGGGCGATCGCTCGTGACTTGCAAGGTAATTTCAACCACATTGCAGTCGTCGGTATGATGCATGTCCAAACTGGTGAGGCGAAAACCTCGGTGACGCACAATGCGCAATAAGCGTTCAAGCAATTCGGGCTTGTCATCTGCGCCGATAAGCAGGGTGTGAGATTGACTCATGTTCTCTCCAACATATCCTGGTTGGCGGCGCCAGGCGGAACCAGCGGCCATACGTTCTCTTCCTCTGAGATAGCAACATGTAACAGATAGGCTGTGTCACTTGCTAGCATCGTCTGCAGTGCAGGGATGACTTCGTCTTTTCTGGTAATGGTTTTGCCTGGGATGTTAAAGGCGCTTGCGAGCCTGACAAAATCCGGGTTGTCAGACAGATTGGTCTCACTAAAGCGTTTGTCGAAAAACAGCTCTTGCCACTGACGAACCATCCCCAAACGCTGGTTATCCAGCAGGACCATTTTGACGGGTATATTACGCCGTTTTAGCGTGCCAAGCTCCTGAACGTTCATCATAAACGAACCATCTCCCGAAACTAACACAACCTCATCGTCTGGACGTGCCATTTTGGCGCCCATCGCCGCAGGTAAACCAAACCCCATCGTGCCTAGCCCAGCTGAGGTGAGTAAGTTCTCCGGACGTCGTGGCTGAACGTGCTGCGCTACCCACATTTGGTGTTGGCCAACATCCGTGGCAACCACGGTTGAGTCCGGCATCATGTCAGACAGTTGATTGAGCAGCAGTGGTGCATAAATCGCCTCACCTGGATGATCATAACGCCAACCGAAGTCGGTCATCATCGTGCTAATTGTCGTTTGCCATTCTGATATGTCTGCGGGTTCGCCAAGCTGCGGTAACACCGTGTTGAGTTCACCGCGAAGGGCGACGTTAGCACGGCGCAGTTTATTAAACTCTGCCGCATCGATATCAATATGCACCACGGTTGCATTTGGCGCGAAGGTATCGAGCTTGCCTGTCACTCGGTCGTCAAAACGCGCACCGATAACAATCAGTAAATCTGATTGCTGAACCGCAAGGTTGGCAGCTTTGGTGCCATGCATACCGAGCATACCTAAGTAGTACGGGTAATCTCGATGAACCGATCCCAGCCCCTTCAAGGTGCAAGTGGCTGGGATTTGGCTGTGATTAAGAAATTGGCGCAAGGTGTCCGTAGCATGCGCCAGTTGTACGCCACCGCCGACATACACGATAGGCTGTTTGCTGGCTGCTATCAGCGCATTGGCTTCTTGCAAAGACACGGCAGAGACGTCGGGTGCGAATGGCTTCTTGATTTGTGCCGTCGACATATTGTCAATTTGGCCGAGTTGCACATCTTTAGCGATATCCACCAGCACGGGACCTGGACGACCTTCTTTAGCAACAACAAAGGCTTCCGCCAACGTTTTCGCAAGATCATTGGGGTCGGTAACCAGAAAACTGTGTTTGGTGCAAGCAAGTGACAAACCGAGAACATCAACTTCTTGGAAGGCGTCGGTACCGATAAGAGGGCTAGCAACCTGACCTGTGATAGCAACAATCGGCACGGAGTCCATCATGGCATCGGCAAGGCCAGTGATCAGGTTCGTGGCGCCAGGGCCGGATGTCGCAAGACACACCCCCACACCTCCAGTTGAACGGGCATAACCGATCGCAGCCATGGCGGCACCTTGTTCATGACGACAAAGCACGTGATCAAGACCGCCGTCATAAAGGGCATCGTAGACGGGCATGATTGCTCCACCCGGATAGCCGAAGAGGGTGGTGACACCTTGCTGACGCAAAGCGCTTACGACTAACTGTGCACCTGTCATAGCAATCCCCTCTGACGCTGAGTTTGGGAGATGCAGGCTTGCGCTGCTTTTTGATATGGTTTCATGCCGCTATTTCCTTACGCGTTATTACAACCAGACTTCCAATGTTAAAAAAGCCCCCGAACCTTTCGATGCGGGGGCTGGTTGCGATGTTTGTGTGTTATTTTCTCGCCGTCGCAGCCCCTCGCGGTAGTACCACCACGATAATTGAAATAATAATGACTAGGGCGCGATTGAGTTGATTCATTTTGTGTTTTTTACCGTCATTTGTGTCGGTGATGTATGACTATGTCAACGTTTGTTTGCATACATGTTGTCTGCTCCTAGTGGTATCACAGACGTCCGTCGCATGACAAGTAAAAACTGACCAGTTTTTTCATTTCTCGCATCGTAATGCAGTAATACTATCTCTTTATGCACATAACCAATTGATAGTTAAATAGATAAATATTGAGCATTATGAATCTTGCCATTATTCAAAGCCGAGCCTGTGTGGGTGTCGGCGCACCACAAGTCACTGTTGAAGTGCATATTAGTAACGGTTTACCAGCCTTTAACCTCGTTGGTTTGGCTGAAACCACGGTGAAAGAAGCCCGCGACCGTGTTCGTAGCGCCATTGTTAATTCAGGTTTTGAATTTCCCGCGAGGCGTATCACGGTGAACCTTGCGCCAGCAGATTTACCCAAAGACGGTGGGCGATTCGACTTACCCATCGCGCTAGGGGTTTTGGCAGCTTCTGGGCAGATACCTATGACAACGCTCTCTAAGCACGAATTTGTGGGTGAATTGGCGCTTTCAGGGCAACTGCGTGCGGTAAAAGGCACTTTACCTGCCGCGGTTGTTTGTCGGGAAATGGGAAGAAGCTTAGTTGTACCGGATGATAACGGTGGGCAGGTTGCTTTGGTGGGGCGTGATATCCATTTATCTGCGCCCGATCTAAACACCGTGTGTCGTCATCTTAGCGGGCAAGGCCGCTTGATGCTCAAAGAGCCTGATGATATGGAAGTTGTGCCCCAGGATAATCATCGCTGTTTGCAGGACATTATTGGTCAGCAACAAGGAAAGCGCGCACTGGAGATCTCAGCGGCAGGTTCCCACAACCTTCTTACCTATAGGTACTAATAGACCTATAAATAAAAAATTAGCCTCTACTATGTTGGTAGTCATTGGGAAAATAGAGGTTGAGACTAGCCTAAGCGCTATTAACTAGCTGGAAGAGTTAATATGCCCATAGCTTTAAGTCTTTGATTTATCGAAAGTGATGTCAGGTTTTTTGGCTACATTGTCAATTATGAGTCAATAATGTATTGATTTTCGAGCATAGTTAACTTAAAGTTAAATCAGACCAATTAGGGTCACGCGTCGTCAGGTACGGCGGGACTTAAGCCACTTTATGTGGCTTTTTGTCTTTCTGGGGGGAAGCAATAGTACTTAACTCCCATGGACGATATGTCTTCGACAACACAATCTACGACCTTCTTGTTCTGCATTAACAGCTTATATGGGGGATATTCTGGATTGTACCCTGCCTTAATTAAGGGATAGAGAACGAGATCGGCTATCTGCATGAGCCTACTATCTTTAGTTTGAAATTTTACTTTTTTGCTTACAATGGCACTTATCTCATCACCTCCTATTGGTGAGTATGTCGAACTCCTACCTACATCAAACTCCATTCCTTGAGTTAGCAAGTTATCGTGATAGTTCTGAATCTTCCTATCTTCTTTTGGCCCTGTTTTTTCAACATAAACAATTAGCTTTCGCCCTCCAACGGAACGAACAAATTTAACTGCTCTCTCAATTAATATTTGATAGGCACTTCGACATAGACCCCATTTATCTTGATATACACCATCATAGCGAAGACGATAAGCCTGTCGATCAACTACACAGGCATGTGCAATGATTGGTAATTCACAAATGAATGAGTTTAGAGCATCAATAAATGCTGCTTCCCTGTTTTGGTCTTTAAGCACATCAAAGTGCTTTTTCTTGCATCTGATTTTTGTTGAATGTAAATGATGCTTAAAAGTTCCTTCAGGACATTCAAACCCTTGGCTAACCATCAGTGCTTTGTGGAGTTCTTTTACACGCTCCACCTCCTTCTCCTGAATCAAGAAACCACCCAACGCAAATGCATCAAGGCCATCTCTTCTTTGCGGTTCAATCCTATCTGGACAGGGAGACCCACTATCATCAATGAATAAAAAATAAGTCTCAGGTGCGGCTTTCATGGTTAGTCCTTGTTCTTTTTGTCTCAAATATATTACTAAACACTTCAGCTCTCGTAAACACACTACAAGTCACTTTGTGGGTATTTCTGTGTGTATGTGTAGTATAACTGATAGTTATGCACAGAAATTTCCATTTTCCCTGTGTTTGTTGTGATATGGTCGACTTTTTTTAGACTTCTGTGGATAAGATTATTTTTCCACTTCTGTTAATAGCGAATCTAGATCGATGTACTTGTGCTGGTTAGGTATACCCAAACGAGCACACCCAAAAACCACCAATGCCGTACCCGTAAGACTTGCTTTATAATTATGACCACATTATTATTTGCAGCATCTTAGACCTTTACGGGTACACATAATGGCTCACATTGCCTACCTACGTGTTTCTACAGCGGAACAGAACACAGACCGCCAGCTAGCAGATACGGGACTGTCTTTTGATAAGACGTTCATTGATAAATGCAGTGGTGGAACTGTTACAAGACCAGCCCTAGAAGACCTCAAAACATACATTAGAGAAGGCGATTGTGTTCATGTTCATAGCATTGACCGTTTAGCTCGTAATCTTGTTGATCTGAAAGAGTTGGTTAGCGGCTGGAACAATCAAGGTGTGAACGTCAGGTTTCACAAAGAGAGCCTTTCGTTTAATGCTGGTGGGTCAGACCCAATGTCTGAGCTAATGCTGAATATGCTTGGAGCAGTTGCTCAGTTTGAGTTGTCCATGATTCAAGAGAGACGACAGGAAGGCATTGTGAAAGCTAAAGCCGCTGGTAAATACAAAGGACGACCAACAAATCAGAACAACCACCAGCAAATCAAACAACTTAGAGCAGACGGAGTGTCATTAAGGAAGATTGCCTCTGAAGTGGGAGTGTCCCTCTCAACGGTGCAGCGTGCTCTTGCTGCTGAATAGGTAATGAATGAAACAGTACATTGAAGACAGCTATTTTAGCTATTTAGACCCTAGAGCGTTAACCCTTGACCCAGCAATGCAAGCTAGGGACACAACGCTCATTAGGGATAAGAGACTGAGAGCAGCCCAAGAGATTAAGCAAGCAGCTCAGGATGAAGCAATCCTAGAAGGCCTTCGTAATGGCGTAGGAATAAAACAGCCAATTACTGTATTTGAGGTAGATGATAAAAAGTATGTTGTTGATGGTTTCCATCGAACAGGTGCTTGCCTCGCTTACTTCAAAGAAGAACCTGAATCTGACCTAATGATTCGCTCTCGCATTATCCGCAATAGGACGTATCAAGAGGCTTTTGAAGCCGCACAACAAATGAATCAAGACCATGGTGTAGGTGTTACACCTGAAGAACAGGGACAATCAAAGTTTCGCGCCTTGGTAGTGGCTAACAGGTTTGAGTTATCTGTTTCTGAAATTGTAAAAGAGCTAGGCTGTAGTCGTGGTCAAGCAAACCATGTATCACGAGCACTTAAAGCTTGTAACAAGGCTATCAAAGGGAAAGTAGTAGCTGACTTCTCAAAGCTGACAGATTTCATAGAGCATCTTCAATTCGGTCTTGAATCAAACTACTACCTCCCTAGAAGCATTTGGGATACCCATGGTTTTCCTAAAGTGAGAAGGCTGTCAGATGCTGTTACTGGCAAGGATTTCACACCAAGGGATATGGATAACGAGGAATGGCAAAAACACCAAATTAACAGCGTTGAGGAGCGAATTAACAGGCTACTTAAAGATTACGATGAGGATTTCTTTAGGGAGGGCTTGAGAAAGGCTGTTATTGGTAGCGGTCTTGGTATTTCTGTTTCTAAGCGAAGTAAGTGGCTAGAGCAAGCTGGTTCAGTTGAGGCTGATGAAGTCCCTGAAGACTGGGATCGCACTAAGGTAGATATAATTGAAGATGATGAATTCTAAGCTGTAACGTTTGTGAACCTGTGGGTGTCCTACAAGAACCTCATGGGTTCACTGTTTGCTCAGGGTGTACACATGTGTACAGTGGGAGAACTCAAAGGTGTACACAACAGTGTAGCGATAAGAGGCTGAGAGTCCTTCTCTGTGAGACCTATTAGTCATTGATGTTGTCAGGATGATTATTAGACGCTAGTCACTAAAAAGTAGCGAGAAAATAAAATACGTTTTGTGTATAAGTCACCAGACGATGCAATCGAGATGTTTATCTAGAGGCCTACCTACTCCCCCCCATTCAAGGGGGTAACAACACCGCTGTTTCCTGTTTTAATGGTCTCTTGGAGGGGGGCAATACTAATATCAACGTCAATACCAGCATGCTCTACAGCTAGTCTTAAGCGATTGAGATACCTGACTTCAGTCCTAGTATCGAGTATTAGAACAATGCCAGCTCTTTTCCCTGTCTGTGCGCTGTAATAAACAGACTGCCCTAGTGCTTCAGCCCATTTCCTTCCGAAATCAAACTCTATTGCGTGTGTCTCAGTCAAACAGTCAATACGAGTTCGGTCAGGTAATACGTATTCGACTTTCCCCATACAGTAGCGATTTACATAATCAGCTTCTTTCCAGTCTGCATGCGAAATCGAAGGTATAGCTAACAATAAAAAACACACTACTTCAGGTCGAGTAATAAGCATGGCATCAGTTTGAAAGGATGATAGTCACAAATGGATACCACAATAGATTATTAAAAAATAAGGCTACCAAACTTTTTAGAGAGGCAGCCCTCGAAACTAGCCCCAGCGAGTATCAAAAGTCACTTTGAATCTGACACCAGAATCACTCTCCCATGTATCATCTGATGGTGTGTATCTCAGGTGAATGTTATCGCCGTTTTTGACTTTGATATCTATCCGCTCTTTGCATCGGTGCAACACGACGGTTTCAATGTGTCTCTTGAGGTACTGATGCAATCTCAAACGCTCAGAATCTTCATTGATTTTAGCTGTCACTTCCTCTAAATCTACGTAATCATCTTCAATCACTTTGAGGCTTTGGAGGTCGATTAGCTCCTGCTTGATAGCTTCTACACGCTGCTCGGCTTTCCTAATGGCTGTACTGATGTAAGTGCTAGACCCATTCTCTTCTAAGTCACTAATAAGGTTTGATACTTTCTTTTCGAGTCCTACTAGCTCACCCTCTAACTGCATTTCCTTTGCGTTGTCGTTTGGCTTGTTTGCAAAGGTGGTTAGTAGTTTTTGCAATGCGATAAGTACAACCCATTGAACCGAGTAGTAGCGGTGACCTACATATTTACACCCTGCGCCATGTCTGGCAGTGCCACATACAAGATAATAACCGCCTTTATCTGATGTCCCTTTGTTTACGAATTGGACTGTAGACCCACACTCACAACTAACAAAGCCAGAGAATATATTCTTGGTCTTACCGTTACGGATTGCCCCTGTGCCGCCTTTTCGTCTCGCTTGTGTTGCTGCTTGTGCTCTATGCCAGAGGTCTTTATCAATGATTTGTGGATAGTAGTCCTTCAATATATTGCCTGTAGGAACTCGCTCACCGAGCTTGTTCGTAATGTGAGGAATATACTCACCTAGAACAGAAGTACCGTTTAGTAGCTTTGTGACGTACGAGATATGCCATTGTTTAGCTCTACTGCCTATTGGCTTGATTCCCTCAGTGTTTAAACGTCTGATTAAAGCAACTCGACCATAGCCATCTGCCGATAACATAAACATGTATTTCACGATGGCTGCTTTCATAACGTTCACGGTGATTGCGGTCTTGTCTTCGTTATATTCAAGCCATGCTGGTAAATGAGCACCTAAAGGCTTCTCGTGGGCTATCGCTTGTTTAGCATGCCATGCGTCAGCGAGACGCTTGCTCTTTGATGCTGATTCCTCATGCGCTCTACTCATGATGACAAGTGAGATAATCAGCTTAGTCATATCCAGTTGACCTTTCTTGTAGACCTGATTATCCATGAGAGTAACAACGTTAATGCCTAGGTCTACGAGTTCCATTAGTAGGCGCATTGATTTCTCAACGGGTTGACGACTCATGCGGTCGAAACTTTCTAGCAGTAGCCAACTGCCCTCCGATATTGCTCCCTCTTTGACCGCATCAATGAAATGGGACAATGCACCCTGTTCACTGTTTCTACCTTTAAAGCCGCTAACGCCTAGGTCTTGGAATGACAGTGGTTGAAGCGCTAGACCATGTTCTTCTGCGTATCTATTAGCGGTCTCTGATTGCCGCTGTAGGCTGCGCCCTTCAATCTGCCCCTTGGTACTGAAACGAATGTAACTGTATGCTTTTTCCATCTACATCTAATGCCTAAAGTACTATGGGTCTATTGTATCCTTAATTGCTTTTTCTCGGACCGCCAGGGACAGGAAAAACCATGCTGGCATCGCGAATGGCCGATTTATTGCCACCCATGAGCGATACAGAAGCATTGGAAACAGCCGCCATCACCTCACTGACTGAGCGTCCATTACACGAAGGCAATTGGCGTCAACGTCCGTTTCGCGCTCCTCACCACTCTAGCTCCATGGCAGCGCTGGTTGGCGGCGGTACAGTACCTAAGCCGGGTGAGATATCCTTAGCGCACAACGGTATTCTATTTCTTGATGAGATGCCCGAGTTTGAGCGCAAAGTCTTAGATTCATTAAGAGAGCCGTTGGAATCTGGCGAAGTAATGATTTCACGCGCGAACAGTAAAACCCGCTTTCCTTCCCGCTTTCAGTTGATAGGAGCGTTAAACCCAAGCCCTACAGGGCATTACGAAGGCCAACTAGCGCGGTCGAATCCACAAGCCACATTGCGGTATCTTAATCGCTTGTCGGGTCCTTTTCTGGATCGCTTTGATCTATCCATCGAAATCCCAGCCCTTCCTCGTGGCACTCTGACGGAAGGCGGCGATCGCGGCGAGCCCACCAGCGTGGTGAAAGCGCGAATCGAAAAAGCGCGAGGGGTGATGCTCTCTCGGGCAGGAAAAGCAAACTGTTTGCTATCAAGCCGCGAGATTGAAACCTATTGCCCGCTATCAAAAGCGGATGCGGATTTTCTTGAAACCGCACTGCATCGACTAGGTTTGTCTATTCGTGCTTACCATCGCATTATCAAAGTGGCGCGCACCATTGCTGATCTGTCTGGTGAGCCGCATATTCAGCGTGGGCATCTCGCCGAGGCGCTGGGCTACCGCTCTATGGATCGTTTACTCAAGCAGTTGACCTCTTTGGCGAGTTAGCCCACCAGAAGTTGATGGGCCTCTGGGTAACTGAATGGTGTTTTTTATGGCTGCGGCGTATGATTACGCCTCAATAAAAAATTCAGTCTACCGTATTGGAATCATCACTTTGCTTTTGCTCCTCAACATGCTTTTTTTCAGCGTCAATACCGCAGTGAGTTCTTTGCTTCTTTGCGTATTAGCGTTAATCAAAATGGCTTTGCCCGTTCCTGTGCTGCAACATGTGCTCACTCGTTTTAGCAATAACATTATGTGGGTATGGGCAACCCTAAATCATAAAATGTTGAACCTGACATCCGGGGTGGAGTGGGACATTCAAGGTGGTGAATCACTGAGTAAAGATGATTGGTATTTGCTGATTTGTAACCACTTAAGTTGGACTGACATCATCGTTGTTTTTTCGGTATTTCGTAACCGTATCCCCATGGCGAAGTTCTTTCTTAAGCAGCAATTGTTGTATGTCCCTTTTCTTGGCATGGCCTGCTGGGCGGTAGATATGCCGTTCATGAAACGATATTCACGTCAGTATTTGCTCAAAAACCCACAAAAACGTGGCAGCGATTTGGCCTCAACACGTAAATCCTGTGAGCGCTTTCGCCAAACGCCGACCACCGTGGTGAACTTCGTTGAAGGTACCCGTTTCACCGAACGGAAGCAGCGCCTCAGCCAATCTCCTTTCAAACACCTTCTGTCGCCAAAGACTGGCGGGATTGCCTATACCCTTAGTGCAATGGGCGATCAATTTGATGCCATTATCAATGTAACGGTGGCCTATCCAGAAAACCGTGAATTGCCGTTCAAAGATTTACTGTCCGGAAAGATGAAGAGAGTCGTCGTGCGTATAGATAGTTTGCCTGTTGATGCCAAGATTAGGGGTGACTACTTTAACGACAAAGCCTTCAAGCACGAATTCCAACAATGGCTGCATCAGCGCTGGCTGGAAAAAGATGACGTGTTAGATGGGATTTACAATGATGAACATCATGCGCAAATTGATACGCGTGAACACCAAGAATCAAATGCGGCTTAAGCTGGGTTGTTCAACACGACATCCAAAACGAAAAAAGGGCCAATCGGCCCTTTTTTGATGTTGTCTGTTTTACTGCGTGAGTAGGAAGTTGACCAACTCAAAGTAATCCTCGGTCGATTTCACGGTTTTTGGCGTCACGTGATATTTACCGTTCACGATAACCGCGGGCACGCCACGCAAGCCTGATGCTTGGAACCCTTTATCAAAACGGTTTGCCATCGCGTTCGCTGCAAAGCTGTTGAAGGTACCATCATATTGCTCGGCATCGACGCCTTCATCGATGAACATTTGGCGCAATTCTTCGTCATTACGTGGTGGTTTTTGCAAAAGGTGTATACGGTTAAAAATCACCGGCATCATTTTGTCTTCCACACCGAGCATGATCGCTGTTGCTTGCGCTTTGCTTAGCGATTTGCCCATATTGCCACCCATAAATGAAACATGGTTTTTGTTGAAGGCAACATTCTCAGGGATCTGCTTTTTCAGTTCTTCCATCAAACCTTGGCTTTTGAAGCAATGCGGGCAGTAGAAAGAAAAGAATTCGGTCACGGTTGGTGACTCAGTCTTTGGTAAATTCAGTACCTGATAATCTTCACCCGCATTAAAGCGTGCTGCGTGTGCCGAAAAGGCCAACATTGTGACTGCCGCAAAGGCTAATAGTTTCTTCAACATAACGTTCTTTCTCCCTGAGTATAATTATTAGTCGTCCTACCAATGAGGCGTCAGTGACAGCACTGGCTCCTCAAGCGCTGCCAATTGTTCTTTAAAGGCGAGGACCTGATTTTCCCAGTATTTTGCCTCACCAAACCAAGGAAATGCACGAGGAAAAGCAGGATCTTGCCAACGTTTTGCCAGCCAAGCCATGTAATGCACCATTCTAAGACCGCGTAAAGGTTCAATAAGTTGCAATTGTTGGTGCGGAAAATCATGAAATTCTGAATAGGCCTCAGCAATGGTATCAAGCTGTGCAATGCGATCATTGCGGTCGCCGTTAAGTAGCATCCAGATATCTTGAACCGCCGGGCCGTTTCGCGCATCGTCGAGATCAACGAACATTGGACCATCTCGCCACAAAATATTACTCGGGTGACAGTCGCCGTGAAGACGAATGGATGGCCAGTTATTTTCCCACTGAGACTCCAATACGCCGATCAGTCTGTCTAGATCAGAAAAAAAGCTGTTTTCTAGGTGCATGGGAATGAAGCTGCTGTTTTCCAATTCGCGGCGCGGCTGGAAAACGTACTCTTCAAGGCCCAGAGTCGGGCGGTGCACGAATGGGTTGCTGGTGCCAACTTGGTGAATGCGGCCAAGGAAGCGACCGACCATTTCTAGTTGATCCCAGTTATCGACTTCAAAAGAACGTCCACCAACACTGGGGAACACCGCAAATCGATAGCCTTCATAGTTAAACAAGGTCGTGCCACCCAGGTTCATTGGCACAGCAACGGGAATGTCCGCATTTTGTAGATCGAGTGCAAATTGGTGTTCTTCGAGGATCTGTTCATCGCTCCAACGTTGTGGGCGATAAATCTTGGTCACTAAGCGGCGACGGTGTTCATCTTGAAATTGATAGACGCGGTTTTCATAGCTGTTGAGTGCCAGCAAACCGGATTCGGGGCGAATACCGACCGATTCTAGCGCATTAAGCAGCATATCTGGGGTCAGTTGTTGGTAGTTAAATTGCGCGTCGCTCATAGGATCACTTGGGTTAGGTGATGATATGTGATGGTATCAGAGAATCTGTGGCGGATGACGATTGTGGTAAAAAATGTGTGGCAGCAAAAAAGGGCGCTATTTAGCGCCCTTTGATGGATGGAAATATCAGAGTTTGCTGATAAATCGACTTTCTGTTTCTACTGACTTTTGGTCATCACCGGATTGTCGCTCAAGCACAAAGGTAATGTTAGCCACGGGCGTGCTGAGTTCGTAAGGGTCAATCGCAAGACTGACGGGTAGCGTAAACACTTCCCCCGCTTTCAGCGTGACTTTTTGTTTGCCATACCATTCGATGCCATCAATACCTGTCACTGACAATGAGTAGGTTTCAGGTTGCTGAGTCTTGTTGAGGATTTTCAATGTGTAGGTATTCTCAATCAAGCCATCACTGTTGGTTCTAAACAGTTCTGTGCGGTCTCGAATAACGTCAAGACGCATCGGCTGCACTTCTGCCAACAAATAGAAAAACAGAGCACACATGGCAATCATGACCACGCCATAACCAATAAGTTTAGGGCGTGCAATATCGATGTCATGACCCTCTAACTTATGCTCTGTGGTGTAGCTGATAAGGCCTTTTGCGTAATTCATCTTTTCCATGGTTTCATCACAAGCATCGATACATGCGCCACAGTTAATGCACTCATATTGCAAACCATCGCGGATATCGATACCCGTCGGGCAGACTTGCACACAAAGGTTACAATCGATGCAATCACCCAGCCCTAGCTCTTTGGGATCTTTTTTACGAGGGCGTGGGCCGCGTTGCTCTCCACGGCTGGAGTCATAGCCAACGATGAAAGTGTCTTTGTCGAACATGGCGGATTGAAAGCGAGCGTACGGGCACATGTGAATACACATGATGGAGCGCATCCAGCCTGCATTGCCGTAGGTACACACACTGAAAAACAGCACCCAGAAGGTTACCCAGAAAGTACTGCTGAAGGTGAAAAATTCAATAAACAACGTTTTGACGGGCACGAAGTAACCCACAAACGTGAGGCCTGTGAGTAGCGCCACTGCAAACCAGCAGATGTGTTTGATCGCTTTTCTTGCTATCAGCGCTTTGGTGGGAGGCAATGAATCTTGCTTGCGGCGTTTGTTGGCCGAGCCTTCCAGTTTTTCTTCAAACCAAATGTAGATAAAAGTCCACACGGTTTGAGGGCATAGATAGCCACACCATACTCGGCCTAAAAAGGTGGTAATAAAGAAGAGGCCAAAGGCGGCTATCATCAGTACAGACGCGAGCAGTGTCAGGTCTTGCGGCCAAAGCGTCGTGCCAAAGAAATTAAATTGCTGGTGGCCAATATCAATCAGAATGGCTTGCCGGTCTCCGTAGGGGATCCATGGTGTGAGTACAAACAACAACAGGAAGAACCACCCCATCTTCTGGCGTAGTTTTTGGTAGATCCCTTTTGCCTCTCGCACATAAATGCGATTGCTTGGATTGAAGCGATCTCCGCTTCCTTTGTGGGTCTTGGGGTTAAATTCTTTTGCGGTGACGTCTTTAACGTCGATTTTATCCTTGCTCATGACACCTGCATTCCTTGGGTCAAACGGGTTTCCCCGACGTATCTGCACGGGTACGTTGCCTGTGCATCATTCGATTAAGGCTTATCTCAATGATAGACCGCAAATTATACCGTAGCTGATGCAGGGATTTCTGTGCGTATGGTGGGAAATTAATCGGCAAGAATGCGGGGGTGGCGTGTAACAGCTGATTGTTTTGAAATAAAAAAGCGAAACCCAAAGGCTTCGCTTTTCTGTCCGGTATTCTGACTGGCTTTTAGCTAATGATGCCACGCGCTCGTAAGATGGCGGTTTTGAAGTCATTCTCGCAATCTTTAGCAAGGCCTGGGATCATTTCATCTTTGTTGCTGTTACGCATTTTCAGATGATAGATCAGCACGTCATCGGTCAGATCTTCCAGTTTTCCCACATACCCAGCTTCTTGTGCCAATCTGCCGATCATCTCAATCAGATTCAACTCAGGCTCTTTTTGCCATTCAGGGTGAAGCAATTCGATCAGTTCGTTTACGCGATGACATTTCATTGAAGACTCCAAAAAAAGTGAGCAATTAGCCTTAGTTTTTATGTGTCTTACAGTACCAGATTCATGTTGTGCAGACCACGTTGGCATGAATATGTGGTGTCCGATTAGGCCGCTTCACCCGTTGGAACTTCGCTATTGATGGGGATTGGACGGACTAACGTCAGATCTGGAGTAGTGTTGACCTCAGGCTTGGCTTTGAAGCGAGGCGCGAAAGAGGTTGAACGCATACGTGCAGGAGTACGGGTAACACGAATAGTAGCAGGGCGCATTTATTGGGGTTCTCATTCATTGCGCATCCATGACGAGTATCAAATACAAAGTGACGTCAGGGATTCCGTTGGCTGCTAGCCTTACTGCGTGTTCACTCTGGAGTGTAATTTTCGCGCGGAGTATAACGAAAAATAACTGATGAAAAAAGCAGCAATTGAAAAATAATTAAGGCGGCATCACGCCACCTTAATTATTTTTATGCCACGCTTTGGTGAGCCCTTTACGCAATGGGCATGACGCGGTTTCTTCCTAAGCTTTTTGCTTCATATAACAACGCATCGGCGCGACCAATTAAGCTTTTAATTTTTTCACCATTTTCGAATTGCGCGACACCGATGGACATGGAAATATTATCGAGTTTCTTACCGGTTTTTTTATCTTTGATAACGAGTCTGTCGATGCTGGCTCTGATGGTTTCAGCGACGCGACACGCACCATTGAGTTGACGATTGGGCACTAAAATAGCGAACTCTTCTCCTCCATAGCGAAAAGCTTGGATGCCTTCGCGACAGTAATCGGATAAGCGTTTGGCTGTGAGTTTCAATACCTGATCGCCCATCAGGTGCCCGTAGGTGTCGTTGAAACTTTTAAAATGGTCGAGATCGCAGATCAGCAATGAAAACCCTTTTGGTGGCGGTTTACTTGCAAGCGCATCCAGTTCAGCGTCAAAGGCTCGGCGATTGAACAGCCCAGTCAACGCATCGTTTAGCGCCTCTTCATTGGCTTGTGCCAGCGTTTCTTTCAGTCGTTCAATCTCTTTTTGCGCATCGGCAAGTTGGTTCTTGAAAAAGCTGGTGGATTGACGAATTTGGTTCGACCCTTTGACCGCACTGCGAACAACAGCAATCGTTTCATCCATTGACAATGTTTCTTCGCCAACACGTGCCAATTGAGAGAAGGTTTTGTCCAGCGTACTTTGGAATGTGTCTGTGTCTTTGAGGGTGTCTTGCATGGTGTTGCCCATTTCTAGCGCTAACGCTTGCAAGCTTTGTTGAAAGTCGTCGGCCTCTTTGACTTTCTTATCGGCGAAATGAGATTGATACAGTTGGTCACATTGTACTTCGCTCAGTGTTCCCGTCGCGTGAATTGACTCATTAATCTCTTTCGATAGATCGGTGTCAGCGTCGGCCACATAGGTGTACCACAACGCGTAGTTTGTGGGTGTCGCAGACACTTGATATTTCATCAGCAAAGGAACGACTTTCTTTAAATATCCTGTAGATAGCGCAAAATTATCTTTAGACATGGCTGGCTTATTCTCCGTTCTATCATGCGAGCGAAACGATGCCGCTAATTACCAGTTTTATAAGCTTAGTAGAATTTAGGGGGATGCTGTGACAGCAACACCATTAACGTATGTCTACACTGAGCAAAAATGGTTTTTGTGTGAGGGATCTAGCGATGAATAGGACAAGGAGGCGTCATCATGGGATGGTTTAAGAAAGCGTTGGCAAAAGTGGGCGTCGGCAGCGCCCAGATCGCATTGGTTTTGCCTAAAACATCGTTCGCTCAGGGCGAATCAACATCGGCCACAGTTTTAGTCACTGGGGGTAATACTCGCCAGCAGATTGATACTTTATCGTTTGAGCTTCGTTGTGATTATATGGGGTGGGAGCAGCTTCGCTCGAACGGAGAGCAAGGTCAAAAGCGCCAGAAACGGCGGATGACACATTCTTTGGTTAAATGGCGACTGCCGGATACCTTTGCGCTTGAAGCGGGAGAGCAGAGACAATTCGATACCCAGTTTCAAATCCCATTGGACACGCCTTTATCGATGGGGGATGGAAAGATATGGATGGTGGGCAATCTTGACATTCCCATGGCGAAAGATGCGTCCTGTGAGGTTTTTCTGACCGTCACACCCGATGCGCTGTTGAATGCGGTGTTTGACGGATTTGAACAAGCAGGTTTACGCATTGAAAAGGTCAGCAACCAAGATGTTGAACTGGCCTCTTTGCCTTTTGAGCAACGAATGACTTTGGTGCCAGTGTCTGGCCGATTGATGGAAAGCTTGCGACGCGTTGAGTTGGTGGCGTCTCGAGATACTGAGGGATTGCAGTTGGCGCTAATGTTATCGCGACAAGGTGAAGGAGTCGGTGATGCCTTAGGGCGTTTGGTGGGGGCGAATAAAGTGAAACGCGCGTTGACGATTCCTCATGATGCTTCACCCGTGCAAATCACTAAGCACATTGAGGCGTTTTTGGACAAAATCGAATAATATTTTAAGCTTACACGTGTACGCTTAAATGTGTCATACTCATTATCAGCCTCACTTAAGTCGTTTTATTTAGAAGGATGATTGTCCAATGACGACCTGTGTATCTGACACTCCCTCGTATTCGGTTAAAGAAGAAATTGCCAGTAGCATTAGCCATGGGCTAGGTGTCTTG
This sequence comes from Enterovibrio norvegicus FF-33, assembly GCF_000286835.2. Taxonomy (GTDB): domain Bacteria; phylum Pseudomonadota; class Gammaproteobacteria; order Enterobacterales; family Vibrionaceae; genus Enterovibrio; species Enterovibrio norvegicus_A. The sequence goes on from NZ_AJYD02000022.1 coordinate 25,350, forward strand.
TTCGGTGCTGTTGCACTCATATTACTGCTGGTCAAAGCGGTTGACGCGCACGCCGATGTGCTAAGTATTGTGAGTTATAGCGTCTATGGTGCCAGTATCATTATTTTGTACTTGGCCTCGACCTTGTATCACGCCATTCCTTTTGAAAAATTCAAACGCGCGCTTAAGACTTTCGACCACTGCGCTATCTATTTACTGATAGCCGGGACCTATACCCCGTTTCTGCTGATAAGTTTGCGCACGCCCCTAGCGATGGGTTTGATGGCGCTGATTTGGGGTATTGCATTGGTGGGCATCGTAATGAAAATTGCGTTTGTTTACCGCTTTGAATCCTTATCACTCTTTACTTACTTAGCCATGGGGTGGCTGTCGCTCGTGGTGGTTTATCAGTTGGCGGATGTGGTCCCGACAGCAGGATTGGTTTTGTTAGCATTGGGCGGCGTGGTGTATTCCCTCGGTGTGATTTTCTACGTCAAACCTTCCATTCCCTATAATCATGCTATCTGGCATTTATTTGTGTTGGGTGGGACAGTGCTTCATTTTCTCGCCATCTATTGGTATGTCACGCCCGTTTAAGCTTTTAGAAAGCCATTAACAATCAGAAAAGGCGAGAGAGTAGAATCTCTCGCTTTCTCATTTTTTATGGCATGGTTAATCGCGCCAAAAGGCCGGAAACAACAATACAAGTACTGTCAGAATTTCCAACCGCCCCATGAGCATGCCAATGCAAAGCGCCCATTTTGCAGTGTCAGACAGACTGGCAAAATTGCCGGTTGGGCCAATGATGTTACCCATGCCAGGACCAACATTGGCAACGGCAGTCATGGCGCCGCTAAGGCTAGTAATTCCATCCAAACCTGTCGCTGCCAGTACCATTGCAACCACTAAGATGGTGAACAGGTAGGTGATGGCGAATGCCACCACTGAACGCACGATATCTTCATTGACGGGCCTGCCGTTGTAACGCTGAATAAATACACCGGATGGGTGAACCAGTTGTTGAATGTGTTTTTTTAACAGTGCTAATGCCACCTGAAAACGGAAAATTTTCGCTCCGCCTGCCGTTGAACCAGAGCAACCGCCCACGATTAACATAAACGCAAAAATGACCGAAGCAAACGGGCCCCATGCCGTGAAGTCATCTAACCCAAATCCTGTTGTGGTGACGACCGAGACGATGTTGAACGTGGAGACGCGAATTGCATCGGCAATGGCGTAGCTTTTGTATGTCACTAGCCAGATGCTCACCATCGTAGAGGTGGCGAGCACGAGGTAGGTAAAGCCACGGATCTGAGCGTCATTGATGACCAAGGATGCATCACGTCGACGCAGAGATTGCATCATGAGCAAGAAAGGCAATCCGCCCGCAAACATGAACACCGTCCCTACCCATTGCGCGGAATGAGAGAAACGGTTCATTGACGCATCAGACGTAGAATAGCCGCCTGTAGATATCGTTGTCATGGCGTGGTTAAGCGCCTGAAAGGGAGTCATACCTGTTAGCCAGTAAGCGAGAAAGCAAAGTACCGATAAGAACAGGTACACTTTCATGATACTGGTCGCGACGTTTTTGGTGCGAGGGCTGGATTTTGCCGACCAGTCTGACGATTCAGTTTGAAACAATCGCATGCCACCCACATTCAAAAACGGCAAGATCGCCACGCCCATCACGATAAAGCCGACGCCGCCAAGCCATTGTAATATTGAGCGCCAGAGCAAAATGGCGGGCGCCATTTTGTCGAGATGGCTTAATACCGTTGAGCCTGTCGTTGTAATGCCTGACATGGTCTCGAAATACGCATCGGTAAAGCTGATGTGGTTGATAAACACAAACGGTAGTGCTGCAAAGGCACTGGCGATCAGCCACACCAATGTGGTGATGACAAACATGTCTCGGGCATTGAGTCGAAAATTATCTGTTTTGCCAAGCGTTAAGCAAAGGAAGGCGGCAACATGAGTGATGATGACCGCGAGGCCAAAATCAAGAAACCCTGGTGTGCCCGTAAAAAACGCGGTCAGGGTTGGGACGTACATGAAAAGGGCGATCTTTGATAAGACCAACCCGATAACAAACAGTACGGGTCTGAAATTAACCATGCATAGTTCGGCGTATTAGAGGAAGAATGGACTTGGCTGGAACAGCCTTTCCACATCCGGGATATACTTCTTATCCACCAAGAACATCACCACATGGTCGTCTTGCTGAATAACCGTTTTATCATGAGCGATCAGAACTTCGTCTTCTCGAACAATGGCGCCAATAGTGGTACCTGGTGGCAATTTAATGTCCCCAATGGCACGACCAACGACTTTTGATGTGTTGGAATCACCGTGTGCAATGGCTTCAATCGCTTCGGCTGCACCGCGACGAAGTGACGACACGTTGACGATGTCTGCTTTACGAACGTGAGTCAGTAAGGCCGATATGGTTGCTTGCTGCGGCGAAATCGCAATATCAATGGCTCCACCTTGCACGAGATCCACATAGGCGCTGCGCTGAATCAGTACCATGACTTTCTTGGCACCTAAACGTTTTGCCAGCATGGCTGACATGATATTGGCTTCATCTTCGTTGGTCACTGCGATAAACACATCAATCTGATCGATATGCTCTTCACTCAACAACTCTTGATCCGACGCATCACCACAAAAAACGATGGTGTTTTCGAGTATCTCGGACAACTGTTCAGCGCGTCGAGGGCTGCGCTCAATCAGCTTCACGCTGTAAGCACGTTCTAAGCTGCGCGCAAGTCCTGCGCCAATGTTGCCGCCCCCAACAATCATGATGCGCTTATAAGGCTTTTCAAGACGCTGGAGCTCACTCATCACGGAGCGAATGTGGTTACTGGCCGCGACAAAAAACACTTCATCATCCGCTTCAATGATGGTGGTGCCTTGCGGACGAATAGGACGGTCGCGGCGAAATATAGCGGCAACACGGGTATCAACGTGAGGCATGTGCTCACGCAAAGCGGACAGTGCATTCCCCACCAGCGGGCCACCGTAATAAGCTTTGACTGCGACAAGGCCGACTTTGTTATCGGCAAAGTTCACCACTTGCAACGCACCCGGGTATTCAATTAAGCGATGAATATACCTTGTTACCAACTCTTCTGGCGCAATCAGGTGATCGACCGGACAGGCATCGGTTTGGAATAGCTGCTCTTTAGCAGCGAGGTACTCAGGGCTTCGGATCCGCGCAACGCGATTGGGGGTGTTGTAGAGGGTAAAAGCGACTTGGCAAGCAATCATGTTGGTTTCGTCGGAGTTGGTTACCGCAACCAGCATGTCGGCATCCTGCGCGCCGGCTTCTAACAGTGTAGATGGATGGCTGGCATAACCTTGAACGACGCGTAAATCGTATTTGTCTTGTAGCTCTCTGAGGCGCTCAGGGTTTTTATCGACAATGGTAATGTCATTATTTTCGCCAACCAGATTTTCGGCCAATGTACCGCCGACTTGTCCAGCCCCCAAGATGATAATTTTCATAACGTCTGCCTGAACCTCAGTTCATGTTTTATTGGTTTTTACGGGTGGGCGTTGCCGCACCCGCATTGGCACCACTACGCTTTTGTTAGTTCCGCGTAATAGAATCCATCCATGTTTTCTTGTCCCGGCAAAATTTGGCGACCGGGTTTGTCAACAGTGCCTGTTTTTAGCGTTGCATCACGGGTGCGAGCAAGAAATGCTGTCACTTGTTCGCTGTTTTCTTGTGGTGTGATAGAGCAGGTTGCGTAGACCATGGTGCCACCTGACTTTAACTGCGCCCACATGGCGTCCATGATTTCGGATTGCAACGTGACAAGCTGTGCAATATCGTCAGCGCGTCGCAGCCATTTGATGTCTGGGTGGCGACGTATCACACCCGTCGCGGAACATGGCGCGTCAAGCAGGATACGATCAAACTGTTCACCCTGCCACCAGTCAGCAGGATAACGTGCATCCCCGCATATCACCTGTGCATTGAGTTGCAAACGTTGGAGGTTCTCTTTCACGCGCAGTAAGCGGGTGGCGTCGACATCCATCGCAACAACCTTCGCATCCGCTTGGTGTTCAAGAATATGGCAGGTTTTTCCACCCGGTGCGGCGCAACAATCCAAAATCAGCTCGCCAGATTGCGGCTTGAGATAATTGATTGAAAGCTGGGCGGCAGCATCTTGAACAGACACCCAACCATCAGCAAAGCCTGGCAGCGCTGTCACATCACACGGTGAGGCAAGCTTGAGTGCGTCTTCGGCTTCTGAGTGAATATCGGTGTCGATGCCTATGTCTGTCAGCAGTGCGCGGTAGCTATCTCGGGTGTGATGAGTACGGTTAACGCGAAGCCACATTGGGGCTTTCTCGTGATTAGCTTCAACAACCTGTTCCCATTGATCTGGATAGGCGTTTTGCAACAGCTTCAACAACCAACCGGGGTGGCCATATTTACCGGCGTCGTGCGTGACAGCGGCGGTATCCAATGCTTCTTGGTTGCGTTGGTAGCTGCGCAATACGGCGTTAACCAGGCCGCGAAGCTGAGGCTTTTTAAGTACTTTGGTGGCATCGACTGTCTCGGCAACAGCAGCATGTGGCGGTATACGCATGAAGCTTATTTGGTAAAGCCCCACCAAGATCAGGTGGTGGAACACACGTTGTTTTCCCTTCAACGGTTTGTCCATCAGACTTTGGGTGATGGATTCAAGGCGCGGAAGCCAGCGCAGTACGCCGTAGCAGATTTCTTGCAACAGTGCGCCATCTCGCGGTGCCACTTTTTGCTGAGCAGGTGGCAGAACCGCAGACAGCGATTGTCCTTGATCGACCACCTGATAGATAACCTGTGCAGCGACAGCTCTTACATTCATTAAGGTACCTTTGTCAGGAAGTCACGCGCTGTGATAAGACAGCGCGTGATGAAAAGTGTTACTAACCACTAAAAAAGGCCAGCAAGCTGGCCTCCGGCATTACAGGATATTGCCAGGTTCAAACCAGTCGCGGCGAGAGTTCAACATGTCTGCTGCACTCATGGCTTTCTTGCCCGGAGGCTGGATTGACGTTAGACATAGCACACCGTTACCCGTGGCAACGCGAATGCCTTTTTTGTCTGCCGACAAGATGGTACCAGGGACACTTGTGCTTTCGTCCGTCTCGACGTCGGCATCCCATACTTTGATGTTGTGCTCGCCCTGATCGTTGACGGTCAGGGTGAAATAGCTCACAGGCCATGGATTGAAAGCGCGAATGCAGCGTTCAATCTCAACGGCACTCATGCTCCAGTCGATCTGTGCTTCTTCTTTGCTCAGCTTCTTGGCGTAGTTTGCCAGTTCGTCATTTTGCTTTTCAGCGACAGCTTTATCCGCTGCAATATCATCCAAGCAATGAACCAATGCGTCAGGTCCAAGTTCCGCCAATCTTTGATAAAGCGTGGCACTGGTTTCTTTTGGATCAATGCTCAGGGTTGCGATTTTTAGCATATCGCCAGTATCTAAGCCTTCATCCATTTGCATGATGGTGACACCGGTTTCGGTATCGCCTGCCCAGATAGCGCGCTGAATAGGCGCAGCACCACGCCAGCGTGGCAAGATAGAACCATGCACGTTGATGCAACCAAGGCGTGGCGTATCGAGTACCACTTTTGGCAATAGCAGGCCATAAGCAACCACCACCATGATATCGGCATCAATCGCGGCTAATTCTTGCTGCGCGTCTTCGGCTTTTAAGCTTGCTGGCTGATAAACCGGGATGTTGTGTTCTTGTGCGAGGACTTTTACGGGACTAGCCGTCAGTTTTTTTCCTCGACCAGCAGGACGATCTGGCTGGGTATACACCGCAACCACATCATGGTGCGAAGACAACAACGCCGCCAGATGAAGGGCGGCGAAATCCGGCGTGCCGGCAAATGCAATACGTAGTGATTTGCTCAAGGAAACCTCAGTTGGTTTTTTCGTTAGCGCGTTTGATCTTTTCGAGCTTTTGTTTGATGCGCTGTTGCTTTAACGGCGACAGGTAATCAACAAACAGTTTGCCTTCAAGGTGGTCTAATTCGTGTTGTACACAAATAGCCAGCAGATCGTCGGCATCGAATTGATAAGGGTTACCATCGCGGTCGAGCGCTTTCACGGTCACTTCAGATGCACGTGCCACTAACGCTCGTGCGCCAGGAACAGACAGACAGCCTTCTTCAATACCATCTTCACCGCGCTTTTCGATGATCTCAGGGTTGATCAGTACCATCGGCTCGTCGCGCGAATCAGAGATATCAATCACGACAATGCGTTGGTGAACATCAACCTGCGTTGCCGCCAAGCCAATACCTTCTTCGTCGTACATGGTATCTAGCATGTCATCGATGAATTTTTGAATTTCTGGTGTGACGCTTTCTACCGGTTTAGCCACCGTGCGTAGGCGATCGTCCGGGAGGGTTAAAACCTGCAATACACTCATAAACGTCTCTTAAAATTGTTGAACTGTGCCGTATCCGGCTTTGGTAATTGGGCTAATTCTAGACATTTTGCGATTCAAATGACAGCATCCAAATGAAAGTATGCTTTTGGAGACATAGGATGTTTAAAAAGCTCGCCACGCTTTGTTTGGCTTATCTGTTGTCAGCAGCTGCAGCTGCCGCTGTTATTGAGGTATCAAAGGATGCACCGGACAATTATACTGTGCGCAAAGGCGATACCCTTTGGGACATTGCTGGCCTTTATTTGGAAAACCCTTGGCAGTGGCCTCATTTGTGGCAACAAAACCCAGCAATTGAGAACCCCCACCTTATCTATCCAGGTGATGCACTGAGATTGTCATGGGATGAAGGACGACCCGCATTGTCTCTTGCAACGGGTGAACGGCTCACCAAGCAATTGCCGATTAGCTCTGCGTCACAGTCTGTGCTTAAACAGTTTCTGACGTTTGATACGCTGATTGGCGAGGCTGAGTTTGGTCTGGCACCTCGAGTCTTGGGGAGTCAGGATGGTTGGAGTTACATTTCTACGCGAACCCCTTTCTTTATTGATGCATCCGTTGAGTCTGAAAACTGGTTCATTTACCGACCAGTGACAACATTTGAGCGTACTGAAAATGATCAAATGTTGAAGATGATAAGCCTTAAGAAGGTTGCTGAAGCCAAGTTAGTCAGAGTACATGACGATATTTCTGAACTTAAGCTGGTGAAGCAATCTCAAGAAGTCAGACCTAACGACATTCTTTTACCGGCACTGGGTGTAAAAACGGGCAGTGTTTTTCATCCCCAAACGGCACCGAGTGGATTGGAAGGTAATTTGATCGGTCATCTTTATGGCAGTAAGTATGTAGGCCTTCGTCAAATCGTTGTGGTTGATCGGGGTGCAGAGGATGGCGTTAAAGCGGGACATGCGTTATCTGTTCAGCAACCTGGTGCTGTGCTGAAAGGGGTAAAAGGCGACATGCGTTATGAAAGCGGCATTGATAGTGCCGCTGCCCCCGTGTTGACACAACTGCCGGATCAGCGTGCGGGGATGTTGCTGGTCATAAAAAGCTATCCACACTTTAGCTTGGCAATGGTCGTTGATGCTACTCAGCCACTTTCTGCACCTATGCTTGTGACGTCAGCGGAAGGCTAAAATGGATGCATCGCTTGAGTCTTGGTTGCGGCTTGCTGCTGTGCCAAGACTTGGCGGCAATGCCGTCAGTAAAATCATTTGTAAGTACCCGCCAGAAAAACTTGTTGAACTTGAAGATATACACTTAGCGGCACTGGGCTTTAAACCCGCGCAAATTAAAGCGCTTCGTTACCCTGATATGTCAGTCATCGACAAATGCATGACATGGTGTTCTCTGCCGAATAGAGACATTATCAGCCTCACTGATCCGCGTTATCCTTATCTTCTCAAGCAAATCTCCGGTGCACCGCCTCTTTTGTTTGTGGAGGGGAATCCTGACGTTTTATCTTTACCCCAGATAGCTATCGTTGGAAGCCGAGATGCTAGCGCTGAAGGGCTATCGCTTGCGCATGCGTTTGCTCAGTCGCTGGCCGAGCATGATGTGGTGGTAACCAGTGGTTTGGCGCTCGGGATTGATGGTAGAGCGCATCGCGGTGCGCTTGATGCAGGAGGGCGAACCATCGCGGTATTAGGCTCTGGGCTTGAAAAGGTGTACCCTTCCCCCCATCGTGATCTTGCTAAAGATGTCACGTCAAACGGTGCCTTGGTGTCAGAGTTGTGGCCATGGTCACCGCCAAAACCTGCATTTTTTCCGAGAAGAAATCGGATTATCAGCGGTCTTTCTACAGGTGTACTTGTTGTTGAAGCTGCACTGAAAAGTGGCTCATTGATCACCGCACGCCTTGCGCTTGAGCAAGGGCGCGACGTTTTTGCGCTACCAGGTTCAATACACAATCCTCATGCTAAAGGCAGTAACGGGCTTATTAAGCAGGGCGCATTTTTAGTGGAATCTGTTGATGAGATTTTAGAACAGGTGGGTGCGCTAGCGGGTTGTGCAATTAACCATCAATTAGACGTGGCACAGGCTCAAGTTTTACAAGAAGAATTGCCATTTCCTGAACTGTTGGCTAACGTAGGAAATGAAGCAAGGTGTGTCGATGTGCTTGCAGAAATCTGCGATCAACCCGTTCACGAAATCATGATGAAGTTGTTAGAACTAGAGCTACTGGGGCTTGTATCCGCAGTACCCGGTGGCTATGTCAGAGCGAGGAGGGGATAGCCATGATGGACATCTTAATGTACCTGTTTGAAACTTACATCCATAGTGATGTCGAGTTGCTGGTAGATCAGGACGAATTGGCTGATGAACTCTCCAGAGCAGGGTTTCATCAGGACGATATATATAAAGCGCTGAACTGGCTGGAGAAGCTGGCGCTATTGCAAGACGCCGACAAGACCCCTTATTTAACGGGGAGTGCGTTGACCTCGGTTCGTATCTTTACGCCAAAAGAAATGGATCGTCTGGATACTGAAAGCCGCGGATTCTTGATATTTCTGGAACAAATTAGCGTGCTGAGTCCAGAAACCCGTGAGATGGTCATTGATCGTGTGATGGAATTGGAAACGCAGGAATTCGCATTAGATGACTTGAAATGGGTGATCTTGATGGTGCTGTTCAACGTGCCAGGTAATGAGCGCGCGTATGATCAGATGGAAGACCTGCTGTATAGCACAGCAGAAGACGAGTACCTTCACTAAGGCTACTCTCCTATAAGTTTTTGAGGCTAATCTGTTTTGGCTGGAAAAATTGATGAATCGCTTTTCAGTGCGCATGAACATGCACTGGAGCAAGAAGAACGCTGCCCACAATGTGGCAGCGTTCTTGTTATTAGGCACAGTAAACGTGGACCGTTTAAAGCATGCTCTGCGCACCCTGACTGTGACTTTACTGAATCACTAAACCACAATGATGGCCATGTGGTGAAGGCGCTCGGGTTGCCGTGCCCTGAATGTAGCAGTGAACTCGTGTTGCGTCAGGGTCGTTTTGGCATGTTCATCGGCTGCTCATCGTATCCGGTGTGTCAGCATATTGAGAAGCGTGATCAGGCACCTGAAGGTGGTGATGGGATAGATGTCGCGTGCCCAGAGTGTAAGACGGGTGCTTTGCATGAGAAGAAGTCGCGCTTTGGAAAAGTCTTTTATGCCTGTGATGGCTACCCAAAGTGCAAGTTCGCTGTCAACCTTAAGCCCATTAAAGGCGTATGCGAGATTTGCGGTTACCCGTTGTTGCTCGAGAAGACATTGGCGGCGGGAGCGTTTAAGGTTTGTGCCAGCAAGAAATGCCAGCAAAAGCAGGGTTAGCTTTTGTGCTAGCTTTCAGTGAAATAAAAGCCGCATTTGCGGCTTTTATTTTATTTGCTTAGCGAAGATGCGGCATCTTTTAATGCTGGGAATTCATTTTCTGCCAGCAGTGATGTGAGATCTTTCAATATAATACTCAGCTCGGCGGTTGTGTCTGCACAGACATTGATGTGACCGATTTTACGTCCCGGACGTGGCGCTTTGTCGTACCAATGCACATGTGCAATACGCATAACTTCGTCAGGTACTGTCACTTCACCAACGATGTTGATCATGGCTGTGGGGCGAATGCGGGCAGCACTGCCGAGTGGCAAATTGCAAACTGCGCGCAGATGATTTTCAAACTGGCAAACTTCCGCGCCTTGTTGTGTCCAATGGCCTGAGTTGTGCACTCGGGGCGCAATTTCGTTTACCATCAATGTGCCGTTAACATCAAAGAACTCTATTGCTAACACGCCGACATAATCGAGAGCGTCTGCCACGGCTTTAAACATGGCTTCGGCTTGAGTTTGCAACGCCTCGTTTTCACCCGCTGCAACGGAAACACTCAAAATACCATCGGTATGGATATTTTCTGTCAGCGGATACACTTCAAGCTCACCGTTCGCGTTGCGAGCGCCAATCAATGACACTTCACGATCAAACGGTACGAACTCTTCAGCAATGACACACTGACGATCACCTTGATGGGATGCTTGCAAAAATGCAGCGATATCTCGCCAATTAGGCTCTATATCATCAAGGGATTTTAAGCGCCATTGCCCTTTACCATCGTAGCCATCAAGGGCGCTTTTCACGATCATTGGTACACCGATGGTGCTCAGCGCTGTATCAAAATCTTCACGGTTTTGGATGGTGTGATAACGTGCATTGTTGACGCCTGCTTTGTCGAGCAAAGCTTTTTCCTTGCGGCGATCACCACCGGTCAGAATCGCTTCTTCTCCAGGAGAGAACTTTCCGCTGGCCTGACAGATGCTAAGAATATCAGGCGCGATATGCTCGAACTCGGCAGTGATAATATCAGCGCCTGCAATCCCGTTTTCTAATCCATGACCCAGCACTTCGAGTGTGACAGGGTGAACCAGATTGCCACTTCGTACATCATACGCGCTAACTTTTAGATTTAGCGGGGCTCCTGCTAACGCCATCATTCGTGCCAGTTGCCCAGCACCTAGAACCAGCACATTCATGATTAACCTACCGACGGGTCAGGGTGAGCCAGAACCGTTTCTGTTTGGGTTTGGCGGAAGTTATCGATTTTGCTCATTAGGGCGTCATCGCTGGTTGCGAGAATTTGTGCGGCTAGAAGGCCTGCATTGGCTGCACCTGCATCACCAATTGCAAGGGTGCCAACCGCAACACCTTTTGGCATTTGTACGATAGAAAGCAGTGAATCCATGCCTTTCAATGCTTTTGACTGAACAGGTACACCCAAAACAGGAAGACTGGTAAATGCAGCGGTCATACCAGGGAGGTGCGCTGCGCCGCCAGCACCGGCAATGATAACTTTTATGCCACGAGAAGCAGCATTGTTGGCATACTCTGCAAGCAGTTGAGGGGTTCGGTGGGCTGAAACCACCTTGGTTTCATACGCAACGCCAAAGTGATCCAGCATGTCTGCTGCGTTTTTCATGGTTGGCCAATCGGATTTTGAACCCATGATGATGCCGACTTTCATATCTGCTCCTGTAACTACCGTGTACTGCGAAGTGGAATTGCGCGTCATTATATCGGTAAAAATCCGCAAGGAAAACGTTTGCGTCCGTGCATTTCGCTACAAGCTTACTTGTTTAGGGTGGAATAAAAATTAACGAGTGTGTTTCGATGTGTGACAAAAATGTTGAGAATGACATTGGTAATTAGTCATAGTATGGCGAATTTCGAAATGCCTGATTAGGAGAGAAACCTTGGCGAATGTTGAACAGTGTGTCGCTGCATTGGCGCGCGGTGAGGTGATAGCGTACCCGACAGAAGGTGTATTTGGCGTTGGTTGCGACCCTGATAATGTACAAGCGGTACAAGCGTTGCTGTCGGTCAAAGAGCGAATTAAAGCTAAGGGCTTAATCTTAATCGCTGCGAACTTGGCGCAGTTAGACGGTTATATTGACCTCGATGCTTTGAGTGATAGTGTCAAAGCGGATGTGCTGGCCACTTGGCCTGGCCCTGTGACCTGGGTGATGCCTGCGGGCAAAAACATCACGGATTGGGTGACGGGCCAGTTTGACACTGTTGCCGTGCGTGTGTCTGATCACCCTGATGTTCAGGCATTGTGCGTTGCTTATGGAAAACCAATCACATCGACCAGTGCCAACTTGAGCGGTAAAGAGCCTTGTCGAACCGTTGAAGAGGTCGTTAACCAGCTTGGCGATCGCGTACCGTGTGTGTTGAATGGAATAATTGGTGGACGTGATAAGCCAACCGAGATCCGCGATGCGCGTTCTGGTAAGGTGCTACGTCAAGGCTGAATAAGTTAGTAATAAAGAAGGAATTAACGTGCCAAACCTCCCTCAGCAAGTAGATAAAGAAGCTGTAAAGCGCTTTTTACTGTCGCTTCAGGATTCTATCTGTGCTGCATTAGAGCAAGAAGATGGTGTTGCCATATTTCAGGAAGATGCATGGCAAAGAGAAGCTGGGGGCGGAGGTAAAAGTCGCGTATTGCGCGAGGGCGCTGTTTTTGAACAGGCGGGCGTGAATTTTTCGCATGTGTTCGGTGACAAGATGCCAGGATCCGCAACCGCACATCGTCCAGAACTTGCTGGTCGAAGCTTCGAAGCGATGGGGGTGTCTTTAGTTGTTCATCCAAACAACCCTCATGTACCGACGTCTCATGCTAACGTTCGTTTCTTTATCGCAGAAAAAGAAGGTGAAGACCCAGTATGGTGGTTTGGTGGTGGCTTTGACTTGACCCCATTCTATCCAGTTGAAGAGGATTGTGTTCACTGGCACCAAACCGCCAAAGCAATTTGTGCGCCATTTGGCGATGATGTTTACCAAGAACACAAGGCGTGGTGTGATCGCTACTTCTTCTTACCGCATCGCAACGAAACGCGTGGTGTAGGCGGCCTCTTTTTTGATGATTTAAATAGCTGGGGTTTTGATGCCTCGCTTAATTATATAGAAGCGGTGGGTCAAGGCTTCCTTGATGCCTATTTGCCTATTGTCCAAAAACGTAAAGACACAGAATACGGAGAGCGAGAGCGACAGTTTCAGCTTTATCGTCGTGGTCGCTATGTTGAATTTAATCTTGTGTATGACCGTGGCACATTATTCGGTCTACAAAGTGGCGGACGCACTGAATCCATCTTAATGTCGATGCCACCTCTCGTCAGATGGCAATACGGTTTTGAGCCAGAAGTGGGCTCTGCAGAAGAAAAGCTCTATACCGAATATTTAACACCAAGGGACTGGTAAGCACGAATGGATAAGTACGTCGTTGTTGGTAATCCGATATCACACAGTAAATCCCCTTTTATACACACATTGTTTGCGCGCCAGACAGCTCAGCAGATGACGTACGAAATGTTTGAAGCACCTATTGGCGAATTTAACCAAGCTATAACGGCTTTTTTTGCCTCGGGCGGAAAGGGCTGTAATGTCACTGTGCCATTCAAAGAAGATGCTTTTGCTTTTGCAACCATGCTGACTGAGCGCGCTAAGCTAGCAGGCGCGGTAAATACCCTGAAAAAGCTCGACGACGGTGGCATCCTTGGTGACAACACTGATGGTGAAGGTTTGGTGCAAGATTTATTGAGTCATCATGTCCAGCTTGAAGGCGCCAACATCTTATTGTTGGGAGCCGGCGGTGCGGCAAGAGGGGTGATATTACCTTTGCTTAAGCATGATCCTGCCTCGTTGGTTGTCGCGAATCGCACAGCCAGTAAAGCATTAACCTTGTCTGAATTATTTTCAGAACATGGGAATGTCTCAGCCAAGGCATTCGATGAGCTAGAAGGCTCAGCATTTGATGTCATCATCAATTCAACGTCCGCGAGCCTATCGGGTGACCATCCCAATATCCCTTCTTCTGTTATTGTTGAAAATACCATTGTCTATGACATGGTGTATGGTGCAGGCTTAACGAGCAGTAACCAATGGGCTAAGGCGCAAGGTGCCTCTCGCGTTATTGATGGTTTGGGTATGTTGGTGGGACAAGCTGCCGAAAGTTTCACTATATGGCGTGGTCTTAGACCCGGAACGACTCAGGTATTAAGGGAGCTTCGCCGTAACTTGGCGGATTAGTGATGAATCAAAGTATTATTTTCGCCGATGATCAGCGCATAAGTGCTGACAGGCAGGCGGTGCATTTCGATGCTCAACAGTCTGGAGTTATGATCCCTTGTTTCGTTGCTATTGCGGATCTGCAAAAGCATCATCAGGGTGAGTTAACATCAGAAAAAGCGATACTGGATGTTTTTAGTCAGTATCGCTTCGATTATGAAGACCTAGCGCAAGAGGCAATTGAAGCTGAAGACATCAATGAGCGCGGGGAGGTTTGGGTCAGTTAGCTTTCAGCTAAATACTCGTTCTTCGTTGCTACATAGTTGTCAGAGGATTTTTGCAAGAACGCTCGTTCTGCTTCTCTCAATGGGCGAGCTTGTTTCACTGGGCTACCGACATAAAGATATCCTGATTCGAGACGCTTCCCTGGTGGCACCAGACTGCCTGCTCCAATCATCACATTATCTTCGATGATGACGCCATCCAATACGATAGCACCCATTCCGACCAGTACATTATTCCCAATCGTGCAGCCATGCAGCATCACTTTATGACCAACAGTAACGTCATTACCAATAATGAGGGGATAGCCTTCAGGGTTATCATTGTTCTTGTGGGTCACGTGTAATACCGAACCATCCTGAATATTGGTACGATCACCGAGACGAATGTGGTTAACGTCACCACGAGCTGCGACAAAAGGCCAGATACTTACATCATTACCTAAAGCAATGTCGCCAACTAAGACGGATGTTGGATCGATATAAACTCGAGCGCCAACCTGAGGGAAGATACCTTTATAGCTGCGAAGTACAGAAGTCATCATGATTTCCTGACGGGATATATGAATCTCAGATTATCTCGATGGCCAGAAGAGTGCAATTCTTCAGCGGTTTAATGTGATTTAGTGGTCTTTAGAGCGAAAATCGACCGAACGGGTCGTTTTGGATGAAAACCTGCAATAAAGCCCTTGCCAAGATCTCAAACCTCCCTATAATGCGACCTCACTGACACGGAGAGAGACTTCCAAACTAGGAAATACTCACCCAATCAGTACGGCGAAAACGGC
>NZ_AJYD02000023.1 GCF_000286835.2 Enterovibrio norvegicus FF-33
GCTGACGACAGCCATGCAGCACCTGTCTCACAGTTCCCGAAGGCACTAAGCTATCTCTAGCGAATTCTGTGGATGTCAAGAGTAGGTAAGGTTCTTCGCGTTGCATCGAATTAAACCACATGCTCCACCGCTTGTGCGGGCCCCCGTCAATTCATTTGAGTTTTAATCTTGCGACCGTACTCCCCAGGCGGTCTACTTAACGCGTTAGCTCCGGAAGCCACGGCTCTAGGCCACAACCTCCAAGTAGACATCGTTTACAGCGTGGACTACCAGGGTATCTAATCCTGTTTGCTCCCCACGCTTTCGCATCTGAGCGTCAGTCTTTGTCCAGGGGGCCGCCTTCGCCACCGGTATTCCTTCAGATCTCTACGCATTTCACCGCTACTCTGAAATTCT
>NZ_AJYD02000024.1 GCF_000286835.2 Enterovibrio norvegicus FF-33
GCGCATCATTGGAAGGGGGCGTCGAACGGGTATTTGGGTTTGACGTTGAATGATTGCAGCCCATCAAAGATAAAATGATGGCAATGGTGAAGAGCGTTTTGGACATCCGTATCCCCTCTGCATTAATCAATGCGATTAATAGAAATGAATTGCTTATCAGTCTGTTACGAGTGATGTGATAGAGAGGATAGTAATGGGCGATGGCGGGTTGTTTTGTCTTATTGGTGGGAAGG
>NZ_AJYD02000025.1 GCF_000286835.2 Enterovibrio norvegicus FF-33
GGCGACAGCGTGGGGGTGACCTTCAACTCGGTCGATGGTGATGGCTCAGATAGCATCACGTTTACCCTAACTGATAATGCAGGGGGGCTGTTCACCATCGATCCCGACTCGGGCAAAGTGACGGTGGCAGGCGCGTTGGATTACGAAACAGCAACGAGCCATAACATCACGGTGCAAGCCACGTCGACTGATGGCAGTAGCACGACCCATACCATGACCATCAATTTGATCGATAACAAAGGTGAGTTTGCAGTCACGGGGATCACCGATACTGACGCCACCAACAGTGTGGTGTCAGAAAGTGTCACTGTTGGCACCACCGTGGGGCTGGACTTAGACGCCACCGACAGTGATGGCAGTGACACGGTGAGTTATTCCTTGAGTAATACCGCAGGCGGCTTGTTCACGATTGATCCCAGCAGCGGCATTGTGACTGTAGCGGCGGCACTGGATTATGAAACCGCCACGAGTCATACCATTACCGTGGTGGCGACGTCGACAGACGGCTCTACCTCAAACCAGAGCTACATCATCAGTTTGACCGACGACAAGTCGGAGTTCACTGC
>NZ_AJYD02000026.1 GCF_000286835.2 Enterovibrio norvegicus FF-33
ATTACAGGCACGGATGATGCCGCGGTTATTTCCGGTGAGACATCCGGCAACATCACCGAAGATACTGGCGCGCAAACCGCGTCGGGCACCATCACGATCACGGACGCAGATACAGGCGAAACCCCAACCATTCCGAATGGTACGTTGGCAGGTGAGTACGGGTCGTTAACCCTCGTTGACGGCGCATGGACATATACGGTTGACACCGACGCGGTGCAATCTCTTGCTCAAGGTCAAGAAACCACTGACACCATTACCCTCACCGCGAGTGATGGCTCAACGGTCGATGTGGTCATTTCGTTAACCGGAACTAACGATGCCGCCGTGGTCACCGGGGATCTCAGCGCCAGCGTGGCTGAAGGTGGCGAGGCTTCGGTATCGGGTTCTATCAACATCAACGACCCTGATGCTGCTGTCCAGCCCACCCTTGAAAACGGCACGGTGGAAGGTGAATACGGTAGCCTCACTCTGACCGACGGTGAGTGGACGTACACGGTTGACCCTAGCAAAGCACAGTCTTTGGGTGACGGTGATTCAGAAACTGACACCATCACGATCACCGCGTCGGATGGCTCAGAGCACCAAATCACTATCACGGTGACAGGCAGCGATGATGCCTCTGTGGTCACAGGCGTCACCACTGGTGGGGTTGATTTAGGTGCAGA
>NZ_AJYD02000027.1 GCF_000286835.2 Enterovibrio norvegicus FF-33
TCAGCCTGTGCTTTCGCATCCGCTTCCGCTTGCAGGCGCGCTTGCTTTTCAGCCTGTGCTTTCGCATCGGCTTCCGCTTGTAGGCGCGCTTGCTCTTCAGCCTGTGCTTTCGCATCCGCTTCCGATTTCAAGCGAGCTTGTTCTTCAGCCTGTGTTTTCGCATCCGCTTCCGCTTGCAGGCGAACTTGTTCTTCAGCCTGTGCTT
>NZ_AJYD02000028.1 GCF_000286835.2 Enterovibrio norvegicus FF-33
CGCCAGAACCTAAATCTGGTGCGTCTACCAATTTCGCCACTTCCGCGTATTACTCTACTCAAACCTCTCAATAGGTCTAAGTGATATTTGGTGCGGAGGGAGGGACTTGAACCCTCACATCCGTTAGGACACTAGCACCTGAAGCTAGCGCGTCTACCAATTCCGCCACCACCGCACAATTTTGTCAGACTTTATTCGACACTTGGTAGTGTGTCAGTCTGTTTGAAAGTCATTGGCATCGAAATGCTCAACGGTTTCAGAATAGTTGGTGGCTACGACGGGATTCGAACCTGTGACCCCATCATTATGAGTGATGTGCTCTAACCAACTGAGCTACGTAGCCAACCTGAAATATGGCTGGGATACCTGGATTCGAACCAGGGAATGGCGGCATCAAAAGCCGCTGCCTTACCGCTTGGCGATATCCCAACAGTCATCACGCTCGAAAGCATGATTCTTCAATAAATGGTGCGGAAGGAGAGACTTGAACTCTCACACCTTGCGGCGCCAG
>NZ_AJYD02000029.1 GCF_000286835.2 Enterovibrio norvegicus FF-33
CCATTTATTAAGAAGCCTCGTCAGAAATGACGGGGCTTTTTATCGTCTGTAAGTTTCAAATTCCCCCCTCGCTTTCCTTGACTTAATCACCGCATAATATCCTCGCAAGCGACACAATACGCATTATTCTGTAATTTGTGACTATCTTGTGTTCTTACTTAATCCTCTTATTTAGGATTCCGCTGTTGGTATTACGCCTCTCAAATTTCGTTAGGTTAACAATTTGAAAGAAGTAGCCTGCTAGGATGTTACTAAGGTGAATGTGGCGGGGGCGAAATGAAGAAAAATCTACTTATGATCCTTTTTATCTTTCTTTTCTTGCTTGGCGGTTTGATTGCTATAGCAAATGCTAATCCATGGGAAAATGTTACTAGTCCTTCAAAAGGCAGTGAGCAGTCGATAGGAAGTTATGCCAATGGATGTTTGAGTGGCGCAGAAGCGTTACCGCTTAATGGTGTAGGTTATCAAGTGATCCGTTCTTCTCGTCATCGCTACTATGCACATCCTGACATGGTTGCTTATCTCAAAAAACTTGCTTCAAAGACACAAGGATTTGGACTGGATGATTTGATGATCGCAGACATTTCTATGCCACGAGGCGGAAATTTTACGAGTGGTCATTCAAGCCATCAAACAGGGTTGGATGCGGATATTTGGCTTAGCTTTGCACTGGAAACTTTAACTCGGGAAAGGTTAGAAAGCCCAACGGCGGTCAGTGTAGTTGATCTAAAGAGCTACTCACTTCGTCGTGATAGTTGGATGGATGATCATGCGATCCTTTTTCAGGTCGCAGCTTCAGAGCCTGAGGTTGCAAGGATATTTGTCCATCCTGTCATAAAAGAAACGCTTTGTGGCATGGAGTGGGAAGACAGAGCTTGGCTAAGAAAGGTGAGACCATGGTGGGGCCATCATTATCATATGCATGTCAGACTTCATTGTCCTGACGGGAGTCAGGAATGCGTGCCACAAAATGTTATACCAGCAGGTGATGGTTGCGGATCAGAGTTGATGAGCTGGCGACCTAAGCCTGACGATGGTAAAAAAAACAAAGAAACAGTCAAGAAGAAGAAGCGAGTTAAGGTGAAGCCTAGTGAGTGCCAGATAGTTCTGACGCAATAAAAAAAGCGCCTCTAACAGGCGCTTACTCAGCTAGGCTAAGCCTTGCAGTTTGACGAACTTTTCCAAGAGCTCGTCATTGGCTTCCTGATTGTCAGGATCAATGATGATGCAATTGTTGATTGGACAAACTGACTGACAGGTTGGCTTCTCATAGTGACCAACGCATTCCGTGCATTTGTCTGGATCAATTTCGTAGATCTCAGCCCCAAACGTTATTGCTTCGTTCGGACACTCTGGATCGCACATGTCACAGTTAATGCACTTCTCGGTGATCAGTAGTGCCATGGATTACGCACTCACCACTTCAATGGCGTTTGGATTACGGGTATTAGTACCTGCAACCAGATTGCGCATTAGCAAACCAAACGATAAATCCATATCTTCTGGCATCGGGATAAAGACAAAGTGTCCGTTACCTTTTGCGTCGTCGATAACTTCGCTCTTACGGTTTTCCATCGTTTCGAGTGTAAATACAACATTACCATTTGGCGTCATCATTTCGATTGAGTCACCAACAACAAATTTGTTCTTCACTTCAACTTCAGCCAAATTTCCACGACGTTTACCCGTGAATTCACCAACGAATTGCTGGCTGTCAGATACAGAGTATCCGTAGTCATAGTTTTGGTATTCGCTATGGTTGTGACGGCGAAGAAATCCTTCTGTGTATCCACGGTGAGCAAGGCTTTCAAGCGTAGACATGAGTGTTTCGTCAAAAGGCTTACCTGCAACAGCGTCATCAATTGCTTTTCGGTAAACTTGCGCTGTACGTGCGCAGTAATAGAAAGACTTGGTACGACCTTCAATTTTCAGTGAATGAACACCCATTTTAGTTAGGCGATCAACATGCTGAATAGCACGAAGGTCTTTTGAGTTCATGATATACGTGCCGTGCTCATCTTCAAACGCAGCCATTTTCTCTTCAGGGCGATGTGCTTCGCTCAGCAGAACAACGTCATCAATTGGCTTACCCAGACCCAAGGTGTTATCAGGGCGCT
Organism: Enterovibrio norvegicus FF-33; assembly: GCF_000286835.2. Taxonomy (GTDB): domain Bacteria; phylum Pseudomonadota; class Gammaproteobacteria; order Enterobacterales; family Vibrionaceae; genus Enterovibrio; species Enterovibrio norvegicus_A. The sequence goes on from NZ_AJYD02000029.1 coordinate 2,118, forward strand.
CTTCGGCTTCGTGAATTTGCACGCCAGACGTTTTAGGCACTTCAACGATTTGCCCGGTTTCGTCCTCTGTCGCTTTCTCTGCCTTATATTCCCAACGGCAAGCGTTGGTGCAAGTGCCTTGGTTCGGGTCACGTTTGTTGATGTAGCCTGAAAGTAGGCATCGTCCAGAGTACGCCATGCAAAGTGCGCCATGAACGAATATTTCAAGTTCCATCTCAGGGACTTCTTGTCGAATTTCTTCGATTTCTTCCAAAGACAATTCACGCGACAGAATGACACGCTCAACGCCTTGGGTTTTCCAGAACTTTACAGTCGCCCAGTTAACAGCATTTGCTTGGACTGACAGGTGAATAGCCATCTCAGGGAATGCTTCACGAACCATCATGATAAGACCTGGGTCTGACATGATTAGAGCATCAGGTCCCATGTCTACGACGGGCTTAAGATCGCGAATAAATGTCTTCAGCTTCGAGTTGTGTGGCTGAATATTACATACCACGTAGAATTTCTTGCCCAACGCATGAGCTTCATCGATACCGATTTGAAGGTTTTCGTGATTGAATTCATTGTTGCGAACACGAAGGCTATAACGCGGTTGGCCTGCGTAGACGGCATCTGCGCCATAAGCGAAAGCGTAACGCATGTTTTTTAGGCTGCCAGCTGGCGACAAAAGTTCTGGTACAAACATATTCTTGGGCTTCTATTTTCTGAGTCTAAGTCAGGCCACATCGAACTTGATGCGGGGTAGCAGGCGATTTTACTGTGATCTGGTTAACATAGCCAGTTCCATTCGGGAAACCAATCGAAGAAAATAATGTCTTTCCTATGGTCTGCAAACTTACTCATTAGCAGCGCATAAATTGACATTATGATGAAATGAATTGTACGGTGCTTTATTATACTGTCACCTATAGTTCTCATTGAACGAGCAAAAATCAGAAGTTTGAGAAGTGGATTGATGTACGAAAAGAAACCCAAGACGTTTAGTAAGCTGTCTAAATCGATGCTTGGCTTGATGGGATTGTCACTCGTGACGATGGCGGTGTCCGTTAACATGAAAAACGACCCGATTCGAATCATCCCCCTCAACATCTCAGAATCTGTGATGCCATCGCAGCCTGCGGTGGAAGCGCCCTCAGAAATAGTCATAGACCTCCCTGCCTATGAATACACCATTCAGTCAGGTGATAGTCTCAGCGAAATTTTCATGAAACTGGGGATCCCATACAGCGACTTGCTGAAATTAATGGAAGCGGATTTAAACCACCTGCGTATCGATACGTTAAAACCCAATGACATTTTGCGCTTTTGGGTTGATGGCAGTGGTAAGCACCTTGAAAAGCTAGAGCTTGAATTTAACATTGCTCAGAAGGTGCAATACAAACTTTTGGACGATGGCTCGTACGAGTTGGAAGAGATCATTGTCCCAGGTAAATGGATTCAGACAGTAGCCGCTGGTGATATCGAAGGAAGCTTTTCTGTCTCAGCCCGCCGAGCCGGATTGAGCTACAACGATGTTGAAGTGATCACCAGTCTACTCAAAGACAAAATTAACTTTTCTCGTGATCTACGTGCTGGTGATAAGTTTGAAGTGGTTCGAGCGGAGCAGTTTGTTGATGGTCAACCCAGTGGGCAGCGCGAAATACAAGGTATCCGTATAGAGCGAAGAGGTGCGCCTATCACGGCTTATCTTCATTCGGATGGCAACTATTATGACAATCGAGGCGAAAGTCTTCAGAGTGCGTTTCAGCGCTATCCGATGACTTATAAGGGACGTATCAGTTCCCACTTTAACCCAAAAAGAAAACACCCAGTGACAGGGCGAGTTTCGCCGCACAATGGTACTGATTTTGCCGTTTCCACAGGAACACCGGTGGTTTCGACAGGTGATGGTGTCGTGGTGATGGTGCGTAATCACCCTTACGCAGGTAAGTATATCGTCATAGACCATGGCAACCAATTCCGTACTCGCTATCTGCATAACAGCAAGATATTGGTGCGCAAAGGTCAGCGCGTGAGCCGTGGTCAGAAAATCGCATTATCTGGACGCAGTGGGCGCGTGACTGGGCCACATATTCATTATGAATTGCTAAGTCGTGGTAGAGCTGTCAATCCGATGAAAGCCAAAATCCCTATGGCGACATCTGTGCCTCGTGCTGAAATGACTGATTTTAAGAAATCAGTCGCCGCGTTTGACAAGATGATGTTGGCGCAGCAATTCAAGTAACCAAAAACGGGGCATCATTATGATGCCCCGTTTTAATATGCAGACTGTGCTGTTTACACGGAATTATTCCGCTTTATCGACGCCGTCAAGTTCCTCATAGAGGTTTGGCAGGAATGCGCCTAGCTCGCCGCACATTAGCGACAAATCTGCATCTAAACGTTGAGCCATATCTTCACGGTCAATGTCCGCATTTTGATCGCGTAGTTCTTCAGAGAACTTAATGCGCTTGATAGACATGTCATCACACAGCATCAAATCAATACGATCTTGCCAGTTGAGTGCCAGTTTGGTGACCAGCTTCTCTGCCTCAATATGTGCCAGAATCTCATCACTCGACAGATCTTGTTGCTTACAGCGAATCACGCCGCCTTGCTCCAAAATGGCTTTGAGTTCAGCCTCATCACCGATAGTGAAACCTTTTGGCGCGGCATTAGATCGAACCCACTCAGTCATCGCCAGTTCCACCGGTTTGTTGGTTTCCACTGGAACAACAGGAAGACTACCCAAAGATTTGCGAAGCAGCGCCAAGATGTCTTCTGCTTTTTTAGCACTGCTAGCATCGACAATCACAAAGCCCGTTTTTGGCATGATCAACGCGTAGGTTTGGCTTAAGCGGCTAAATGCACGTGGGAGTAAGTCCATCACGATGTCATCTTTGATGCTGTCTTTTTCTTTCTTTTTCAGCGGGCGACCTTGTTCGGTTTCCATTACCTCAACGCGAGCATTTAGCGAATCTTTGATCACTGACGCGGGCAGCATTTTTTCTTCTTTGCGTGCACAGATCAGAATATTGTCATCGCTGACGTGAGTCATCATATCGCCGTGTTTACCCAGCGCCGTCGTCCAACCGAACTTCTGCATATCTTGGCTGCCACATGGCGTGAAACGAAACTCAGATAGCTGCTTTTCAATGTGCTCAGGGTCGAGATCGATTTCTCGAGTAAGGCGGTAGGCAAAAATATTCTTAAACCAAATCATGGCGAGGCTCTATCCATCCGATAATGACAAAGGCCACATGGTATTGCATTCATAGCAGAATGTCGCTCCAAATGGAGTACAATTTGGCGCAGATCTAAAACAGCGAGCACACAAACGGCAATGAAAATACTCCACACTTCTGACTGGCATTTAGGGCAAAACTTCTTCACGAAAAGTCGTCGAAGCGAGCACCAAGCCTTCCTCGATTGGTTACTTGACCAGATCGATGATCACCAAATCGATGCGGTTATTGTTGCGGGAGATGTGTTTGATACGGGCGCACCGCCAAGTTATGCCCGAGAGCTGTATAACCAATTTGTGGTATCGATTAGTCAACGTCACTGCTCACTGATTGTCTTAGGCGGAAACCATGATTCGGTCTCGACGCTAAAAGAGTCTAAATCCTTATTGGCCTGCCTTCATACACAAGTGGTGGCCAATACCAGCGATGATCTTCAAGACCAATTACTGACGCTGAAAAACAAAGCAGGCGATGTCGGCGCGATTGTCTGTGCCGTGCCGTTTGTGCGCCCTCGTGATGTGATGACCAGCCGCGCTGGCGAGTCGGGCACTGAAAAACGCCAAGCGTTAGGCGATGCTATCAAGGCCCATTATCACGCGCTTTATCAAGCGGCGGTCGCGCTTCGCGATGAACACCAATGGCAAGTTCCCATTATTACTACCGGGCATTTAACCGCATTGGGCGTGAGCCCGTCTAAATCGGTGCGTGACATTTATATCGGATCGCTCGATGGCTTTGCAGCGGATGGTTTTCCCCCAGCCGACTATATTGCTTTGGGGCACATTCATCGCCCTCAAATTGTTGCCAAGTCAGAGCATATTCGTTACAGCGGATCGCCCATTCCCTTGAGTTTTGATGAGCTCAAATTTAGCAAGCAAGTGGTGCTGGTGGATTTCGACGGTGAACAGCGCAAAAGCATTGAACCAATCAATGTGCCGAGTTTTCAGCCTATGGCTGTCCTAAAAGGGTCACTGGAAGAAATTGAAGTACAGCTTTCCGAGTTAAAAGATCACGATGATCCAAAACCTATTTGGCTGCACATTGAAGTCTCGGTGCAAGACTATTTGTCTGACCTGCAGCACCGCATTCAGCTTCTTACAGAAGGCCTAAATGTTGAAGTGCTTCAGCTACAACGTGCACGTACGCAAAAATCGCAAGCGCTGACGCAAGAGGCAAAAGAAACGCTGGCGGAATTAACCCCACAGGATGTATTCCAAAAACGCCTCGACCTTGAAGTGTTTGATGGAGAAGTAGAGGAAGCACGCAAAGCACGCATTCAAACTCAATTCGCGCAAATCGTCGCGGAAGTTGAGCATGTGGAGGCCAGCGAATGAAAATCCTCAGCTTACGTTTTAAAAACCTGAATTCGCTGAAAGGCGAATGGAAAATTGATTTCACTCAAACGCCATTTGTAGACAATGGCTTGTTTGCCATTACGGGCGCTACCGGTGCAGGTAAAACCACCTTGTTGGACGCTATTTGCTTGGCGCTTTATCACCAAACACCGCGTTTGGGGCTGATCTCTACATCAAGCAACGAAATCATGACTCGCGGTACGGCAGAGTGTGCCGCGGAAGTAGAATTTGAAGTGAAGGGGCACCCGTATCGCGCGTTTTGGAGCATGCGACGTTCTCGTGGCAAGGTTGACGGTAACTTGCAGCAGGCAGATGTTGAGTTGGTCGATGCGAAAACCGACAAGGTGCTGGCAACACAAGTGAAGCAAAAAAATGAGCTGGTGGAAGACATCACAGGCCTCGATTTTTCGCGATTCACGAAATCCATGATGTTGTCGCAAGGCGACTTTGCCGCTTTCTTAAATGCTAAAGAAAACGAACGTGCGGAGTTATTGGAAGAACTCACGGGCACGGAGATCTACGGTCGAATCTCAGAGAAAGTGCACGAGCATTTTGCGGCAGCGAAGCTTCTACTTAGCCAAAAGGAAGCGGAAGCCAAAGGTGTTCAACTGCTGAGTGCAGAAGAAGTCGAGGCAGTCGAAAAGGCCTTGGCAGATGCGGATGCTAACCACAAAACCCAGCAAGGACGACAAGTCGAGCTGACAGCTCATCTTGCGTGGTGGAAAGAGCACCAAAAGAGCCAGCAAGAAAAGACTCAAGCTGAACAGCAGCAACATCTTGCCCAATCAAATTGGGATACTGCCCAGCCACGCATTGAAAAACTAGAAAACAGTGAACCTGCCGAAAAGCTGCGTATGCCTTACGAATTATGGCAAACAGCGATGCAGAAAAGTGCATCAAGCGCAGAAGCATTTGCGGCGAAACAGCACATGCTGACAACCAGCACAGAGCAAAGCGAGACGGCAGAAAAATCCCTGACGGTAGCGCAAGAAACCTTGACGCAAACAAAAGCGCAGCACCAAGCGCTTGATGCGCTGATCACCGAAAAAGTCATGCCTCTTGATGCAGAGATAAAACACAGCACCCAGCGTCACCAAGACGTCTCTGCGCAGAGCCTGGCACTGCAAACCAAGTGTGCTGATCAAACCTCGGTTCGTGATGAAAAAGCGCGATCTTTAGCGGAACAAAACCAAGCGCTGGCAGTGGTAACTGCTTACCTTAGCGAGCATCAATCGGCGGGAATGCTCAAGCAGCACCTTGGTCAATGGGCACAAATGGGTCAGCAGATCCAACAAGAACAATCCGCCATGGGGGCGCTTACCGAGCAAGAAAAAACGCTTAACGAGTCACTGAATGCTGACAAGGCTCGAGCAGAGAAAGATCAGCAGGCGCAGCGTGCCGCAGTTGCAGCCAGTGATTCGGCAAAACGCCACTGGGAAGCCTTGCAGCATGCCTTTGTAGAAGCGACAGCAAAGGGTGATGTGGAAGCCATCGATAAGCAGCGTGAACAGCTCAACACGCAACTTTCAACGCACTTTCAGTTGAGTCAGTGGCAACAGCAGTGGATTGATATCGATAAAGACAATGTCGAGAAACGAACACTACTTGAACAGCAAACCGTGTTGACGACAACCCTAGAGCAAGAGCTGGTGGCACTTCGTGGTCAGTTCAAAGATAAAAAGCAGCTTATTGACGCGCTTGGCAAGCTCGTTAGCCAAGAAGAGCACCTTGCTCAGTATCGCGCAGCGCTTCAACCCAATGAGCATTGCCCGTTGTGTGGTTCGACCGAACATCCTGCTTTGACTGGTGCGGTGCTGAATGTGTCTGAAACCGTTCAACAGAAAATTGATGCAGAAACAGTATTGAGTCAGCTGGAAATTACAGGCAAAGAAACAGGCGTAAAGCTGGAAACATGCAAGCGTTACGTCACTGAGCTTGATCAGCAAATAGCGCGCACGCAATCTCAGCAAGCAGCATTAGAACACCAATGGGCCGAAACCTCTTCTGCATTGGGTATGGTGTTGGCGATACAGCAGAAAGACGCGTTTACGGCCTTCACTGATGAGCAAAAACAAGCCCGAGATACATTGACGCAAACGCTGACTCAACTGAAAGACCAAGACAAGCATCTTCAACTCGCAAAGCAGCAATGGGATGACGCAGAACGCGTTCAAACGGGTGTTGAGCAAGCTCTGTCTTTGCTGACGTTAACTATAAAAAATAATGAACAGCAGCGACACCGCTTGCAAGAAGACAAGCGCCTGCGCCTAGACAAAGTTGATACCTTACAAGCTGCCTTGAACACCGAAATTGTGGATAGCGGTTACACCGCGCCTGATGCCGACACGCTATTAACCTGGCTTGAGGAAAGAAAGCAAGATGCGGAGTTGTGGGATCAAAACACGCAGCGTAAAGACGCACTTGGAAAAGCGGTGGCTTTGTTGGAATCTGAACTCGCGGGCATCTCTCGTGAGTTAATCGCATTGAACGAACAGCAGTTAGCCATGCAAGCGGACAGCGAAAAACTGCTCGGTGTATTGAATGGAGTGAAAGCACAGCGAGACGCGCTATTCGGCGACAAAGTGGCGGAGCAAGAACGACAAAATAGTGCAGTGAAATTGGCGAACGCAGAACAAGCCCTGACGTTATCTCAGCAGCAAGCGCAACAGTGCCAAGGTGATTTGCGCGCGATACAAGCGGAAGTGAGCAGCTTAGAACAAGCACTCAATAGCCAGAAAGAAGACACAGCAAACAAAGAAACAACGTGGAATGAACGCTTACTTGCTTCACCTTTTTCATCACTGGATGCGTTCCAATCAGCCTTATTGCCAGAAGATGAAAAGCAGCAATTGTTGGTAGAAAAGCGCCAGCTAGAACATGCGTTAGAAGTGGCGAAAGTCTTGCTTCAAAAAGCGCAAAATCATGTGGCAGAGGTATTGGCTCATGAAAACGCAGAACGATTGCAGCAAACGCCACTCGATGAAGTAGAAACAGCGCTTCAGGCGCAAACTGACGTACTTAACCAATTGGCAAAACGCAGTGGTGAGCTAAGTAATGAGTTGTCATCTGACAAGCAACGTCGAGAGAATCAACAAGCCTTGTTTGCTGAGATTGAACGCCTTCGCGCAGACTACGATGATATTCAGTATTTGCACTCGCTGATCGGTTCACAAAAGGGCGATAAATTCCGCAAGTTTGCCCAAGGCTTAACACTGGATAATCTGGTGTACCTCGCGAACAAACAGCTGGATCGCATTCATGGTCGATACCAACTTAATCGCAAGCAGGGTGAGGGGTTAGAATTAAGTGTGCTCGATACGTGGCAGGGCGATATTGAACGTGACACGAAGACCCTGTCAGGCGGCGAAAGCTTCTTGGTCAGCTTGGCGTTAGCATTGGCGCTTTCTGATCTCGTGAGCCACAAAACCAGCATTGATTCTCTGTTCCTTGATGAAGGATTTGGCACGCTAGACAGCGAAACCTTGGATATTGCTTTGGATGCACTGGATAGCTTAAACGCATCCGGCAAGATGATTGGGGTGATCAGTCATATCGAAGCGATGAAAGAGCGGATCCCGACGCAATTGCGCGTATCTAAAAAGACCGGATTGGGAATTAGCGAGCTAGAAAGTGACTATCGAGTCACGAGAGCGTAATCTGCTATAGACCGTATGTTTCGTGGTGTGTAGGGATAAGTCGACATAATCTAGCAATGTCTGTACACGCATTCATCGCGAAAGGTCACAAAACTGTCATAATAGAATCACATAATGGCGCCCATAAATCATAAGTTAACTGGGTATGAAATAATGGTAAGACGGATTCTTGTTGTCGAAGACGAAGCACCGATTCGCGAGATGCTGTGCTTTGTACTGGAACAAAAAGGCTATCAGGCCGTAGAAGCAGAAGACTATGACAGTGCTCTGGAAAAAATCTGCGAGCCTTACCCTGAACTGATCCTGATGGATTGGATGTTGCCGGGTGGATCAGGGATCAATCTGATCAAGCACCTAAAACGCGATGAATTGACTCGTCAAATCCCTGTTGTGATGCTTACCGCTCGCGGCGAAGAAGAAGACAAAGTTCGTGGTTTAGAAGTGGGCGCAGATGATTACATCACTAAACCTTTTTCACCTAAAGAGCTGATGGCGCGATTAAAAGCCGTGATGCGTCGTGTATCGCCGACCTCTTTGGATGATGTTATAGACGTTCAGGGCTTGAAACTTGACCCTGTTTCTCACCGCGTGACTGCGAATGAAAAACCGCTGGATATGGGTCCAACAGAATTTAAGATGTTGCACTTTTTCATGACCCACCAAGAGCGCGTTTACAGCCGTGAGCAGCTTCTCAATAACGTTTGGGGTACCAACGTATATGTAGAAGATCGCACCGTAGATGTGCATATTCGCCGTTTGCGAAAAGCGCTGGAAGAAGACGGGCACGACAAACTGGTTCAGACAGTGCGTGGTGCTGGCTACCGTTTCTCAACGCGCGCCTAGCCTGACAAATTAATAATCATGTTGCTATCCGTTGGCCACGGGATGGCCTGATGGAGACATAGATGGTCGAAAGACTCACATGGAAAAAGCTGGCCTTAGAGCTAGCTTTTTTTTATTTACCTTGGTTTGTGATTGGCTGGTTCTTTGGCGGTCTGCCTTGGTTATTACTGCTCGCTACTGTGCTTGTTCTGTTGTGGAACTTTTATCACCAACTCAAGCTTTCTGATTGGTTGTGGAAGGAGCGCAGTCTCACTCCGCCTTCGGGTTCGGGCAGTTGGACACCGCTGTTCAATGGTATTTATCGGTTGCAGAAACGTAACCGTCGCCGTCGTAAAGAGCTCGCTAACCTGATCCGTCGATTCCGTAACGGTGCAGAATCACTCCCCGATGCCGTTGTGGTGTTTGAACACGATGGGTCGATTGTGTGGTGTAACAAGCTGGCACAAGATCTTCTTGGCTTTCGCATGCCCGATGATGCCGGTCAGTATATTGGCAACCTTATCCGTACGCCTGAATTCATTGAATATTTGAGCCGAGCAGAACTCGGTGAAGCATTCGAGATGCGCTCACCGCTACATGTATCGAAAACTCTCGAGTTTCGTACCATGCCTTACGCGGAAGGCGAGTATCTGATGGTCGTGCGTGACATTACGCAGCTTAAACAGCTTGAAGGTATGCGTCGTAACTTCTTTGCCAACGTTTCTCATGAATTACGGACACCCATGACAGTGCTTCGTGGCTACTTAGAAATGGCAGAAGATCCTGACATGCTGGTGGGCCCGATGTGGGATAAAGCACACGGTGTGATGACAGAGCAATTGACGCGTATGGAGGGATTAGTTGAGCAACTACTTACGCTCTCGAAAATCGAAGCCAGTGTGAAAATCGCGCTTGATCAGAAAGTGAATGTTCCTGCCATGTTGGATGTACTGCAAAAAGAAGCTCAAGCACTCAGTGGCGATCAAGCTCATGAGTTTGAATTTGACGTTGACCATTCACTTAGTGTGCTTGGGGACGACGATCAGCTGCGAAGTGCTATCTCTAATTTGGTTTACAACGCGGTTAAGCACACGCCAGCCAGTGCGAAGATCACCGTGCGTTGGTTTAGAACGCCTCAAGGTCCACGCCTCGAAGTGAAAGACAGCGGAGAAGGAATTGCACCTCAGCATATCGATCGCCTAACGGAGCGTTTTTATCGGGTCGATAAAGCGCGATCTCGTGAAACGGGCGGCAGTGGTTTGGGATTAGCGATAGTAAAACACGCTCTGAATCATCATGAATCGGAACTCGAGATATACAGCAAGGTCGGTAAAGGCAGCGTGTTCTCCTTTACCTTACCGGAGCGGTTGGCATGTTAAAGCAGGCCTTCGTCGTCATCGGTTTTTTGATGCTTGGTGGCGTTGCGTCGGCAGATGATCATCTGCCGCTTTATCATCGCGCTGATAGTATTTCTGGCAACCTATCTACCGTGGGCTCTGACACTTTGGCCAATTTGGTGACACAGTGGGGAGCGTTGTTCAAAAAGTACTACCCTAGCGTGAATGTTCAAATTCAAACCTCAGGGTCATCGACCGCTGTTCCGGCGCTAATTGAAGCAACGGCACAGTTCGGTACGATGAGTCGCCAAATGCGTCCGCGAGAAGTCGAATTGTTTGAGCGTAAATATGGCTATCCGCCAACATCCATCAAAGTGGCCATTGATGCGATGGCGATTTTTGTTCATCAGGATAATCCGCTGACAGTGCTTGATATGACGCAAATTGACGCATTGTTTTCTCAAACATTGCGCTGCGGTTCAACTGAGCGTTTTGAAAAGTGGGGGCAGTTAGGGCTAGGTGGAAGCTGGGATAAACGTAACATTCAGCTATTTGGTCGTAACTCCGTTTCGGGCACTTACGGCTTCTTCAAAGATAAAGCACTATGTGATGGCGACTTTCGTGCCGACGTCAACGAACAACCTGGCTCTGCCTCTGTGGTGCAGTCGGTGAGTTCATCGCTCAATGCGGTGGGTTATGCAGGGGTGGGGTATCGTACGGCAGGGGCTAAAATGTTGCCGCTGGATGTGGACGGTGAGTCTGTGTATGCCACTGTCGATAACGTCACCTCCGGCGTCTATCCACTATCACGCTACTTATACGTCTACCTAAATAAAGTGCCAAATAGACCTTTAGCACCTATGGAAGCCGAGTTTATAAAGCTCATGTTGTCGCGTCAGGGGCAAGAACTTGCTGCCGCTGAAGGCTTTGTACCGTTGCCTGAAAATGTCATAGAAGAGCAATTAACAGCTTTGGATTTGCAGTGAGTTGCTAACCGAGATTGGTCGCGAATAATTGGCATAGAAAGGTTTGGTCTGGCTATAAGTATAAAAGTAAAAAGACCGACGAAGCCAACGCTTCATCGGTTTTTTTGTTTATATTTTATCAGTAGCCTCAAAGGCTATTTCGCAATGGTCAGTGTCCAGCCTACAGCTGCCCAATAGGCTTGTTCAGTCTCAAGATCAGCAGCAAGTAAGCGATTCTGGCTAAGCCAATGTTCTGGGAAAACGAGTGACCAATGGTCATCATTGGCCTCTAGTTTTACATCTGGTAGAGGATCACCAGAGCGCTGAACGTTAAGCACACAAGCCAGGCGCAAGGCACGAATGAGCGGAAAAATATGTTTTAGCTTGAACAGTGCAAACTCAGGCATTTCACCCAATTTCAACGCTTTGCGATGAAAGCGTGTCAGTGTTGCCAATACGGTTTGTTGCTCTTGGTTAAAGCCCGATAAATTGGTGTTTTGTAGGATATATGCGGAATGCTTGTGAAAGCCTGAATGTGAAATACTCAGACCGACTTCATGCAACAGCGCGGCCCAGCTCATGAGGATCACCAATTCTGCTTTCTTGGGACCCAACTGAGGTTCCGCTTGTAAATAGACGTTTTCGGCTACCTGTTGAACGCGCTCGGCATGATCTTGGTCGATGTGATAGCGCTCAGCGAGATCGGCGGCGGTACGGCTTCGAATATCACTGTGTTGGAATCTGTCTTCCATTTCATAGAGAAGACCTTCTCTAAGAGCGCCGTCAGAGAAAACCATTTTTTCGATATTCAATGCGTGGAATACCCCTAAAAGAAGAGCAAGTCCCGCTGCGAAAACAGGCTGTCTGTCAGGTGATAGACCTGGAAGCACTAATTCGTCGCTCGACTTAAATGCCAGTACTTGTTCAATCAAACCATCAAGACGTTTGCGGGTGATAATGCCGTCGTCATGACCACTGGCAATCAACACTTCTCGTATTGCCTTGATGGTGCCAGAAGATCCGACAGCTTCCTCCCAGCCATATTTGATGTATTGGCGAGCCATGCCCTCGAGCTTCAATTCCGCAGCAAGTTGCGCGGACGCAAAGCGTTTTGGTGATATCTCTCCGTCTTTGAAAAAGCGCTCGTTAAAGCTGACGCAACCCATTCGTTTGCTGTTAACCAAGGCGGGATTGAAATTTTTCCCAATCACTAACTCAGTACTTCCCCCACCAATATCAACAACTAACTTCCGGTCTTCTCCTGGCTGCGTATGGCTAACGCCTAAATAAATCAGTCTTGCTTCTTCAACGCCAGGAATGATTTCGATGGGATAGGGGAAAGCAAGCTGAGCTCGCTGCAAAAACACATGACTATTTTTTGCTTCGCGTAAGGTGAAGGTTGCGGCGACACGCACGTTTTCCTGATCAAATCCCTGCAAACGCTCGGCGAACATGGCCAAGCATTCAATGCCGCGGTTAATTGCGGCATTGTCGAGGTTCTGATGGTTATCGAGACCAGAAGCTAGTCTAACTCGCTGTTTATGGCGGCTGACAATTTGAAGCCCTTGACCGACGACACGGGCAACGACCATGTGGAAACTGTTTGAACCGAGATCAATGGCTGCGATCTCTCGTGGCTTTTCAGGATTGGTGGTATCACTCATTCTTCTGCTTGTCCGCTAACCGTCGTTTTTCAGTTCTCTCCATTTGTTTAAGGTAATCGTAAATTTCAATCTGCGAGCGTATTTTTTTGCGATTTCCGCGTTTTACATAGGCATTGGACATTTCTTTGTCCAAAACGCGTGCTTTGGCACGATCGGAAAACTGTATTTCAAGGATATCCATGATGCGGTCTTTCAATCGCTGATCTTTGATGGGGGTAGCGACTTCAATGCGGTTATCGATGTTACGTGTCATCCAGTCGGCAGATGAAATATAAACGTCTCTCTCTCCGCCGTTTTCAAATGCAAAAACGCGAGGGTGTTCAAGGAAGCGGTCGACGATACTGATTGCCCGAATGTTTTGACTTAATCCCTTAACGCCAGGGATCAGAGAGCACATACCTCGCACGATCATGCGTATTTTTACGCCCTCATTACTGGCCTTGTACAGCATGTTCACCAAGCCAACATCAACGAGATTATTCACTTTCAACGTAATGCCGGATTTACGCTTGGCTCTTGCATGTTCAATCTCGCGATCGATCAATTTGTACAATCGGCTTCGTGAGTTTCGAGGTGACACGATGAGGTGATTGAATTTGACCGGTTTGTAGGGGTTTTCGATGAAGTTAAACACCTTTCTGACTTCAGTGGTGATGGACTTGTCGGCGGTGAACAGGGAAAAGTCGGTATAAAGACGAGCGGTTTTTTCATGGAAATTACCCGTGCCGATGTGCGCGTATTCACGTAAGCCGTCCTCTTCTCGGCGTGAGATAAGGCAAAGCTTGGAGTGGATTTTAAGCCCTGGTGTACCAAAGACGACTTTCACCCCCGCATCTGTTAATACGCGAGCCCATTCTATGTTGGCTTCTTCATCAAACCTCGCTTGTAACTCGACTACCACGGTGACCCGTTTGCCGTTGTTGGCTGCATCTATCATCGAATTGATGATGCGGCTTTTCTTTGCCACGCGGTAAACATTGATGCGAATGCTACGCACCTTGGGATCGTAAGAAGCCTGACGCACGAGCTCTGTCATGTGCTGGAAGGTGTGATACGGGTAGTAAAGCAGTATATCGCGTAAGCGAATGGCATCGAACGCATTGCCGGACTGACGAAAGTCAGCAGATTCAATGGGGGGCAATGGGGGGTTTTCTAAATAGCGCATGCCGACATTGGGAAAACCAATAAAGTCTTTGAAATTATGGTAGCGCGCACCAGGCAAGACGCTGTCATAGTCCGAGATCCGGAGCATTCTGATAATGCGCTTGACCATGGCTTTGGGCATGTCTCGCTGGTAGACGAAACGCACAGGCAGTGCGGTTATGCGTTGGTCGAGACTGTCTGACATGTTTTCTAGCAGACTATGATCGACTTCGTTGGTGAGATCATATTCAGCATCGCGCGTCATTTTCATCGCATAGGCTTCAACGCTGTCATAATCGAAAAAGCCTTGGAATATTTCATCGAGACAGAGCCGAATGATGTTATCAAGCAGAATGATGGTTTTTCGTCGACGTCGGCCTTTGGGTTCAGGCACTTTAATAAAGCGCTCAATTTCATTCGTGGGGATTTCAATCAGCGCATAACGCGTGGCTTGACCTTCTTTTTTGAGTTCGACGACAAGATAGGAATATGCGTCTTTGAGGAAAGAAAGCAAATCCATATCATCAGTAAGAATAATGGGGGTGATATGGGGAAGAAGATTGCTGACAAAGTGCCTTTTTAGCCAGTTCTGCTGATACTCAGTCAGTTGAAGCTCGTTAACCAGAAAAATGTGTCGACGAGCCATCTCCAATAGAATGTCATTGTATAGATGGTCGAAGTCTTGATTAAGCTTCAGTACCTTGTCTTGAATTTTGCTGAGTAATTCTTTAGCTGTATTGTCGATACCCTGTTCTTCGTTGATCAGGATACGACGTTTCACATCAGCAAAGCGCACTTGATAAAACTCATCCAGATTACTGGAGAAAATACCCAAAAAGCGAACCCGTTCAATAATAGGAACACTTTTGTCTGCTGCTTCTTGCAGTACCCGTTCATTGAAGGATAGCCAACTGAGTTCTTTATCTATGTAACAATTATCAGCGCTCATTCTTCCCTTTTCCTGCTAATGAATATCGTTGGTGTCAAACTCCACGATCAGATCATCAGATAGGCCTTCCAATGCCTCGCCAAGATCGTCTAGTGACGTAGTGTTCGCAATGTCTAAATCGAAATCTGCCGTGAAAATGACACCACCTGAATTAGCGGCACTTTGTGCAGTAGATTCCAGGTTGTTGATGTTTATTCCAAATTTTGCAATTTCGCGAGTCACTTCTTGAATAATCCCCGGGCGATCATTGCCTGTGACTGTCAAAGAGTGTGTTGTAGAGTCTGGTTCGGATTGATGAGGTGCATCGGTGATAAGAACATCAAGTTCGGAGATGTTATCCAGTGCAATGGACAATGCTTTTGCATCATCATTTTTAATGTCTATCTGAATGATACCCGCGAATTTACCCGCGAGCTTACTTAGGCTACTCGCCTGCCAATTGCCGTGATGCTTGAATACGGTATCAGAAAGCGTTTCTACGAGACCTGGGCGATCGGTGCCGATCAAGGTAATAACTAACTGCTTCATGGTTGGTCCTTAACGTATACAGCGGAATGAAATTTCATTATTAGATTTGCATGAAAGCGTGTCCACTGCTGCATTAATGGGCACTTCCGTTCTGTGCCACACATCAATGTTAGCGAGGCTAAACATGTTTTATTACAGATTTATTACAGCTAGGCAGCTTGGTCTATATTTCTGGGCTGTCACATTTTTGTCATCAAATAGAAATATTATAGGCCGCTTAATCTAGGAAAAGAGGTACCAATGGCAAACGCCACCCATTCGCTGACTCAAGGAGATCCTCGTCGGCGTTTTAAAGACAAGCTTGCTCGCCTATCTGTAACAGGGGGCGGTCTTTTGGTGTTATTTGCATTGTTGCTGATTTTTTTCTACCTCGCTTATGTTGTTCTTCCTCTTTTCAAAAATCCAGATGTTACTCTGGGTGAGCAATTTGACTTAGGTGTGTCCGATGCTCCTGTTCAAATTGGTATGGACGAAAATAACCAGATTGGCTTTCGCTATTCAGATGCGGGTGATCTGACCGTATTCTCATTGACCACACCTCATGAAGTATTGATTCAAAGACAGTTGGCATTATCGCCGACGAGTTTTTTCGCGCCAAATCCTTCGAGTAGTGTCAGCGCATATGGTTTGGGCGATGGCTCTGTATCATTTCAACGGCTACGTTTTCTTGCTCACTACAAAGAAGGGGAGCGTAGCTTCACGCCTGATATTAACCGCCTTGACCGTATCCAGTTAGGAGCGCCAAGTGAGGCTGTTTCCAGTGTTTCTTTCGCCTTGAATGGTGATGATCGTGTCGTTGCGGGCATTGTGGGTGACACTTTACATATAGTCGCTCAGCAATCGGGGCAGGAATCATTGCGTGTCGCGATTCCCACGGAAGGTGATGCCTCGGTATTGGTGACACCGAACGGGAGAAAGCTATTTGAGCTGGTGGGAGAGGAACTCAATATCTATAACCTTTCTGCGAAAAAGGTGTCTCTACGTGAGACGGTGAACATCAAGACGGTGACGGGACAGTTGCCAGAATCGATGACCTTGCTGGCGGGAGGGCATTCACTGTTGGTGAGACTTGAAGATGGCCGTATTGGGCAGTGGTTTGATGTGGTGAAAGCTAACGCGCGAACATTGACCATGGTGCGAGAGTTTTCGACACCGAATGGGCATTTGGCTGTTGAAGCGCACCGAAATGTTTTCGCAAATCTAGCTGGCAGTGGTGAATTGTCACTTTGGCACGCGCCGAGTGAAACGTGGCTTGGGTTTGATTTCCCAATGCTGGCGAGTGATGTGGACGCGATGAGTTTTTCCCCGCGTGCAGACCGATTATTAGTCGAACAGAATCAGGTGATCACACTATTAGACGTCGACAATCCTCACCCTGATGTCAGCATTACATCATTATGGAAAGAGGTTTGGTATGAAGGTTATAGCGAACCTGACTATGTTTGGCAGTCAACGTCCGGCAGTGAGGCGTTTGAGGGCAAGTTAAGTGTCGTCCCTGTTGTTTTCGGCACCATAAAAGTTGCCGCTTATGCGTTGATATTTGCGATCCCTCTGGCTGTTGGCGGCGCGATATATACCGCGTATTTCATGCCTTCTGGCTTACGTAAAGTCGTGAAACCAACGATTGAAATCATGGAAGCGCTACCCACCGTTATATTGGGTTTTCTTGCGGGTCTGTGGCTAGCACCTATTGTCGAAACGCATCTGCCTGCAGTATTTATCATCTTTTTTGCAATGCCAATATCCTTTTTGGCGACGGCAGTCGTATGGACATCATTACCTCGAAATTGGCGTCAAAAGTTGCCTCCGGGAGGGCATCTTTTCGTCCTTATTCCGCTGATTTTAGCGATTGGAACGATGGCTTTCGCGATCGGCCCATGGGTGGAAAACACCTTTCTGGGTGGTGACAGCCGTGTGTTTGTCACTGATGTGCTGGGCGTGAACTTCGATCAGCGCAATGCGATTGTGGTCGGACTGGCAATGGGTTTTGCAGTGATCCCAACGATTTTCACTATTGCGGAAGATGCTATTTTCTCTGTACCTAGCCACTTGACCAATGGCTCATTGGCGTTGGGTGCAACGCATTGGCAAACGCTCACTCGTGTCGTATTGCTTACCGCGAGTCCCGGTATATTCTCCGCGGTGATGATGGGACTTGGTCGTGCAGTGGGAGAAACGATGATCGTGTTGATGGCGACGGGGAACACGCCGTTGATGGAATGGAACCCGTTCGAAGGTCTGCGCACATTATCGGCAAATATCGCTGTTGAAATGCCTGAATCGGAAGTTGGTAGTTCGCACTATCGTGTCTTGTTCCTAACGGCTTTTATTTTGTTTAGTTTTACCTTCTTATTTAATACGGTGGCGGAATTTGTTCGTCAGCAGTTGAGAGATAAATACCGTGCTTTGTAGTTTATCCATTCTCGGTAGCAATTCGTTTCTAGCAACTCGCTTATCTAGGAGTGAGCATGTTTAAGCGATTAAACAGAAGCTCCCCGTGGGTGTGGATGACTGCAGGTATGGTCAGCTTATGTCTGGTTGCAGTGCTTGGCGTGATGCTGTTGATTGGTTGGAAAGGACTTGCCTATTTCTGGCCTGCACCTATCTATGAATTTCAAGTAGAAACACAACAAGGCACTGAAACATTGTTTGGCGAAATTTATGGTGTTGAATCCGTGCCTGCCAACCAACTTAAAGAAGCGGGTATTGAATTAAAACCGCATTTTGACACTGAGCAGAACCGCTTTTTGATCAAAATAGCCAACCGTGAGCGAGAGGATCATGATTTCGTTTCGGTGCTTGAACAAAATATTCTCTCGCAGAAAGCCCGCCCTGATATTGCCGTGATAGAGCGAACTGAGCATGGGGCTTTTTTCGGAGTACCAACGGGCTATATGCACAGTGGAAAGATTATTGACCATAGTGTTGCTGCTGCATTTTTCGAAGGTAAGATTGACGTTGCTGAACAACAACGAGAGGCCATAAGCAAGCTGGAGCAAGGCGATATAGAGAAAGCGAATCGTCAGCTAATTGCTTTGAAGTTGGAAGCACAAGCTTACCAAAAAGCAGACCAAACGGTTCCCAAGTTTGTTCTCGATGAAATCGACATACTCACTGAGCGCTATCAAACGCTTGAGGTGAGTTTGATTTCGATGCGCACAGGGCTCCACCTGGATTATATCATCGTGAAAGAGCGAAGTGGGTTGTCTATTAAAGTTCCACTTAATAATGTGCTGGCAATGTGGTATCCCAATGCCATGAGTTGGCATGAAAAACTGATTCACTGGGCGCACCAAATTGTCCGTTTTGTCACCGAGGATCCAAGAGAAGCTAATTCAGAAGGTGGTGTATTCCCTGCCATTTTCGGTACCGTTTTGATGGTGCTACTTATGTCTATCATGGTGACGCCATTAGGGGTGATGGCTGCAGTTTATCTTCATGAATATGCGGGTAAGAATGCTTTCACACGTATTGTTCGTATCGCTGTTGTGAACTTGGCCGGTGTGCCGTCGATTGTATACGGTGTGTTTGGTCTTGGCTTTTTCGTCTATTTCGTTGGTGGAAACCTCGATGATTTGTTTTATTCAGATACTTTGCCCAATCCAACATTCGGAACGCCAGGGCTACTTTGGTCATCACTGACTCTGGCTATCCTGACGCTACCCGTAGTGATTGTGTCCACAGAAGAAGGGCTAACGCGTATCCCTGTGTCAGTGCGCCACGGCTCTATGGCTTTGGGTGCCACACAAGCTGAAACCTTGTGGCGCATTGTTTTGCCTATGGCAAGCCCTGCTATTATGACTGGCCTCATTCTCGCGATTGCCCGCGCTGCTGGTGAGGTTGCGCCCCTTATGCTGGTGGGCGTTGTCAAAGTTGCACCAAGTCTACCGTTAGACGGTAATTTTCCGTTCTTGCATTTGGATAGAAAGTTTATGCATCTGGGTTATCACGTCTACGATGTTGGCTTCCAAAGCCCCAATATCGAAGCGGCGCGCCCATTGGTGTATGCAACCTCATTGCTTTTGGTTACTGTGATAGTGAGTTTGAATTTAGCCGCTATCACCATTCGTAATCATCTGCGCGAAAAGTACCGCGCGTTAGAACAAGAACTGTAGGATCCCGAAAGGAACGAGCAACGAAATGATATCCATCAATGCCAACATAGGGCTACCCGGACCGATTGATCTATCGTCACTTTCTGATGAGCAGACGACGCTGGCTATCCGAAATCTTAATTTGTATTACGGCAATTCCCAGGCATTGTTTGATATTAATATGCGTATTCCTAAAGGTAAGGTCACAGCATTTATTGGACCTTCAGGCTGCGGGAAATCAACGCTTCTTCGCTGTATCAATCGAATGAATGATCTGGTTGACGGCTGTCGGGTTGATGGTGAAATTTTATTGCATGGTACCAATGTCTACGACGAAGCCGTTGATGTGCCAGCGCTACGCCGAAGAGTGGGAATGGTGTTTCAACGGCCAAACCCATTTCCAAAGTCTATCTATGAAAATGTGATTTATGGTTTGCGATTGCAAGGCGTTAAAAATGCGAGAAGTCTGGATGATGCGGTAGAGCGCTCTCTTCGCGCTGCAGCGCTTTGGGATGAGGTGAAAGATAGGCTTCATGACAACGCATTTGGTTTGTCGGGAGGGCAGCAGCAACGCCTTGTTATTGCGCGTGCGATTGCGATTGAGCCCGAAGTGTTGCTGTTGGATGAACCGACGTCGGCACTAGACCCTATCTCGACGCTGACCATCGAAGAGCTGATTAACGAACTTAAGCGAAAGTATACTGTGGTGATTGTTACACATAATATGCAACAGGCGGCGCGTGTCTCAGATCAAACGGCATTTATCAATCTAGGTAAACTGGTAGAATACGCGGATACCGACACACTCTTCACGACGCCTAAGAATAAGCAAACTGAAGACTACATCACTGGTCGCTACGGCTAAAGGATCCTGATTAGATGGATAATCACAATTTCAGTCGCCATATTTCGGGTCAGTTTAATGCTGAGTTAGAGTCCATTCGGACGCACGTTCTAGCAATGGGCGGGCTGGTTGAGCGTCAGTTAACAGACGCGTTGCGTGCTATACACTTTCAGGATGTAGAGCTCGCTAAACAAGTTATTCGAGAAGATCACAAAGTGAATTCGATGGAAGTGGCGATCGATGAAGCTTGTACACGGATCATTGCTAAACGTCAGCCAACCGCAGGTGATCTGCGCTTGGTGATTGCGATCATCAAAACCATTACCGATCTTGAACGTATTGGAGATGTTGCAGACAGTATTGCTAAGATGGCGTTGGATAACTTTTCAAACCATCAGCAACCGTTTTTGGTTTCGCTAGAAAATCTGGGTCATAAAGCGGCTCGTATGCTGCATGATGTACTTGATGCATTTGCGCGCATGGATGTGGATGCCGCGATGAAGGTTTATCACAGTGATGATCATCTAGACAAAGAGTATGAGGCGATTATTCGTCAGCTTATGACTTACATGATGGAAGACCCTCGCTCAATACCGAATGTATTGAAGGTCATGTGGTCTGCTCGTGCTATCGAGCGTGTTGGGGATCGTTGCCAGAATATTTGCGAGTACATTATTTACTTTGTTAAAGGTAAAGACATACGTCATACCAACAAAGAACAGTTAGAGAAAATGCTCAAGTAGACAGAAGCTAGTCGCTGAAAAGCGAGTGCTTATCGGAAAGCAGAATGACATAGACATAAAAAAACCCGCTGATGCGGGTTTTTTAGTAACAGGGTTATCGAATCACTTCAAAGAAACTCGTACCAGCCTGAAAGTCTCCATTCATGCCAATCAACTGACCGCTGTTATCAAAAGAGAGGATTAGCTCTTTTTGTTCAGGTTCTGAATGACCAGGTTTAAGCCATTGAACGAAATACCAAGTATTTGGATAGCCAGCTTCGACCAACATTGGTGGACCAAGTAAGAATTTGACTTGTTCTTTGGTCATGCCAAATTTGAGTTCTTCAACTGCACTTTGGTCGATGTAGTTTCCCTGATTGATATCTATACGGTAAACCAGCTTATTAACCCAAGAACAACCTGTCAGGCTGGCGAGGACAAGAGATACCGCAACGACGTGTTTCCAATGCATGACTTCTTACTTCATTTCTAAAATAGGGGACGATGATAAACAAGCAAGTGAGAGAAGTAAAAAACTCTTGTCTCAACTTGGTGTTCGACCGTGCTATTTCGAAAAAGTTTCTTTTCTGATTGCCGCTATGCCGCCACCAACAACTCTTTGGCATTCGCCAGCGTGTGTTCTGTGATTTCGCTTCCTCCTAGCAGGCGAGCCAGTTCTTGCACTCGCGCGGTGACATCAAGCGGAATCATGCTGGTGGTCGTTGTTCCTTTCTCACTGGTTTTGGTGACAAACATTTGTTGGTGTCCGCAACCTGCGACCTGGGGTAAGTGCGTCACACACATGACTTGCGTTGATTCGCCAAGTCGGCGCAGCAGCTTTCCAACAATGGCTGCAGTTGGGCCGCTGATACCCACATCGACTTCATCGAAAATCAAACTTGGTGTATCGACTTTCTGAGCCGTAATGACTTGTATGGCGAGAGAGATACGAGATAGTTCGCCACCTGATGCTACCTTGCCCAGCGCTTGCATTGGCTGGCCAGGGTTTGTGGAGACCAAAAATTCGATGCTATCGACACCCATTGGTGACAGGTTACTGTCAGGCTGACTGTTGATATCAATATGGAATTTGCCATGTTGCATGCTGAGTTCATGCATGCTGGATGAAATCAGCTTATCAAGTTCTTTGGCGTAACGTTTACGGCTCTTACTGAGCTTTTCTGCAGCAGTAAGACAGGCTTGATGTTTCACGTCTACGTCTGCAGTTAGCTTTTCAATCTGGTTATCACTGTCATTGAGTGAGTCTAACTCGGCAACGAGCGATTGATGTGCTTGATAGAGTTCAGCAGGAAGCACTTGATGTTTGCGAGACAAGCGCATGATGCTTGCCATTCGATCGTCAAGGTAGCTCAAACGGGCTGGATCCATATCTAGTCGATCCATGTAGCTGATGATCTCGTGACTGGTCTCTTGTACCTGAATACAGGCCTCATCCAACATCTGCATTAGCGGCTTAAATTGGCTATCCATCGCGGTTAATTCAGCTAGTTTTTGCTGGGCAAATTGCAATAGGTGAAGAGCGTTATTGTCATCATCTTCACTCAGCGCTTGGATAACGCTTTGACTACAAATAGCAATGTCACCGCAGTTGGATAGGCGTTTGTGCTCTTCTTCAAGTTGGGGGTATTCGGTTTCACCTAGCGCTAACTCGTTGAGCTCGTTAACTTGATACTCTAAAAGCTGCTTTTGTGCTTCAAAAGCTTCTTTGTTTTTTTCTAGTTGTTTAAGTTCGTTACGCGCGGCACGCCAATCTTGGTAGCGTTGACGCATGGTGACGAGAAGATGCTGGTGACCTGCATATTGGTCAAGCAAGGTGAGCTGGAAATCATTACGCATCAAAAGCTGATGAGCATGTTGACCATGGATGTTAATGAGGTGTTGGCCCAGTGACTTTTGTTGTGAAGCGGGAACAGGGCTTCCGTTAATGAAGGCGCGAGAGCGACCTTCTTTGGTGATCACTCGGCGCAAGATACACTCTTCACCGTCTGCAAGCTCATTATCTTCGAGCCAGCGACGTGCCGCTGGATTATTCTGCAAATGGAAGAGTGTTACGATTTCTGCTTTATCTTCACCAGGGCGAACCATGGATGCGTCTGCGCGGTCCCCAAGGCAAAGGCCCAGCGCATCAATGGCAATGGATTTACCTGCGCCTGTTTCGCCAGTGATCGTGGTCATTCCTTGATGGAAATCGAGTTCTAACGCTTTAACTATGGCAAAGTTTTGAATCGTAATGTGCGCCAGCATGTGTGAATACCTGTATCTACCATCACCTGTTTGTACATACAGTATATACTGTGTTTGTATACAGTAAAGTCGTTATGGCGGCCTCTTAGGGTTATTTTGTGATAGGGCTAACAAAAAAGAGCAGGATTGACCTGCTCTTTGGATGCTTATTCATCGAGTGATGACTAAAAAAGTTTATTTGACCATCCGAGTTTTGTTCGCAACGTTTTGTAGTAGCTGTAGTTTTTTGGATGAATCAGTTTGAGAAACGATGGGCTGCGATAAATATGTACTTCATCACCAGGATTGACGGGGAGTGAGACTTGGCTGTCACAACTCACTTCCAAAGTGCTCCCATTGTCTGGTGAAACAACGAGTTTGATGTGGCGCTTAGCATCAACCACAAGTGGACGACTTGAAAGTGTGTGGGGAAACATAGGGACGAGTGAGATTGCGTCAAGGCTCGGCGACAAAATTGGGCCGCCGCCAGAAAGGCTATATGCTGTTGAACCTGTCGGGGTCGAAATGATGAGACCATCTGAGCGCTGTGAAAACGCGAAGTTATCATCAATATACACTTCAAACTCAATCATGTGAGCCACTTGACCAGGGTGCAGTACGGCTTCATTCAATGCGGCGTTGTGGCTTTTTATTTGGCCGTGGCGGTGCACTTCGGCTTCCAGTAAAAAGCGCGGGTCTTCAACAAAATCACCTGCAAGTACTGCCGATAGAGGCTCTTCGTATGCGTCAGGATCAAGGTCGGTAAGAAAGCCTAAATTGCCGCGGTTGACGCCAATCACTGAAATATCGAAACGTGAAAGCACACGCGCAGCGCCTAGCATATTGCCATCGCCACCAATAACTATCGCAAGGTCAGCTTTAGCACCCATTGAAAGCAAATCGTGAAAATCTTCGGCAGGAATATCGATGTAACTGTCGAGCCTATTGTCGACGAGCGTGCGATAGCCTTGCTTCGTTAGCCAGTAGTAAAGATTTTCATGTGTTGTAACGGCTTCGGGGTTTCGCGGCTTGCCAACCAAAGCAATTGTTTCAAAACGCTTTGACATCTTATAGATCCTGCGTTGTCTAGTGGCTTGATTATATACCCAAATTCATTCGACATGTATGCGTTAGCGAGCTTTACCATCGGCTTAGATGACGGATATAAACGAAGCAAAAGTGCACCCAAATAAAGGCTAATATTGCCCTGTTGCATCGTAGAGGTATAAATATTCGGTAACTCTTGTCGAACTTTGCCGTAAATGACTCCTTGAAACACGGCTATACATCCCCATAATAAGCAAAACCGTCGAGATTGTTGCCCCATTGCTTAACAATGTGGGTTTCAACACAGAGTATTGTGTCGGAGAGAGCATGAACAAAGAAGAAAACAAGATCCAGGAAGACGAATTGCAAAACGAAACTGTTGAAGCAAAAAATGAAAATGTTCTAGATGCTGAAGCAGATGCAATGATTAGCCGGATTGCAGAACTTGAAGCGGCACTTGAAGAAAGTGAAGCCAAAGTTGGAGAGCAGCAAGACAGTGTATTGCGTGCTCGTGCTGACGTAGAAAACATGCGCCGCCGTACTGAGCAAGAAATCGATAAAGCGCGCAAATATGCGTTGGAACGATTTGCGGGTGAGCTACTCCCTGTTATTGATAATATGGAGCGTGCGGTTGAGCTGGCAGATAGAAACGATGACGCCATTAAGCCAATGCTGGAAGGCATCGAGCTTACGCTGAAAACGATGCAAGGCACTATCGAGAAGTTTGGCCTGAAAGAGTTAAACCCTCACGGCGAACCGTTCAACCCAGAATTCCATCAGGCAATGTCTATTCAGGAAAGTGCAGAGCATGCACCTAACACTGTGATGTTGGTGATGCAAAAGGGCTATGAACTGAATGGTCGAGTTGTACGCCCTGCAATGGTGATGGTCTCGAAAGCCGCATCAGGCAACGTTGACGAGCAAGCATAATCGTCCGTTTTAAATAAAAACCCGCTTTTTGCGGGTTTTTTTCTTTTTGCCCCTTGAAAGCGGTAAAGCCGCCCCTATTTATTGTGCATCTAAAGAAAATTAAAAATTTTTCTTGTGCAGGGTTGAACCCTTTATCGCGACCCCCATATAAGGGGTAACGCAACATAGACGTAAGACGAATTTCGGAGAAAACCAAATGGGTAAGATCATTGGTATTGACTTGGGTACCACCAATTCATGTGTAGCAGTACTGGACGGTGACAAGCCACGCGTAATTGAAAACGCGGAAGGCGATCGCACAACGCCATCAATCATCGCGTACACCCAGGACGGTGAAATTTTGGTAGGTCAGCCAGCAAAACGTCAGGCTGTCACTAACCCAGAAAATACGCTGTATGCAATTAAACGACTGATTGGTCGTCGCTTCGAAGATGAAGAAGTTCAACGTGACATCGAAATCATGCCTTTCAAAATTGTGAAAGCTGACAACGGTGATGCTTGGGTAGAAGCGAAAGGCCAAAAAATGGCAGCTCCTCAGGTATCGGCTGAAGTTCTTAAGAAAATGAAGAAAACAGCAGAAGACTTCCTAGGTGAGGAAGTAACGGGTGCTGTTATCACCGTACCTGCGTACTTTAACGATGCGCAGCGTCAAGCAACTAAAGATGCTGGCCGTATTGCAGGTCTAGAAGTAAAACGTATCATCAATGAACCAACCGCAGCTGCTCTGGCATACGGTTTGGATAAAGAAGGCGGCGATCGCACTATCGCGGTTTACGACCTTGGTGGTGGTACTTTCGATATCTCTATTATCGAAATCGACGAAGTTGAAGGCGAGAAAACCTTCGAAGTTCTTGCAACCAACGGTGACACTCACCTAGGTGGTGAAGACTTTGATAACCGTCTGATCAACTACTTGGTTGACGAGTTCAAGAAAGACCAAGGTATCGATCTGCGTAAAGACCCGCTAGCAATGCAGCGTGTTAAAGAAGCAGCAGAAAAAGCGAAAATTGAACTGTCTTCAGCACAGCAAACCGACGTAAACCTGCCATACGTTACAGCAGATGCGAACGGTCCTAAGCACATGAATATCAAAGTGACTCGCGCGAAGCTTGAGTCACTGGTTGAAGATCTTGTTCTTCGTTCACTTGAGCCATTGAAAGTTGCGCTTGCTGATGCAGACTTGTCTGTTAACGACATCAATGACGTTATCTTGGTGGGTGGTCAAACACGTATGCCAATGGTTCAAGCTAAAGTAACGGAATTCTTTGGTAAAGAGCCACGTAAAGACGTGAACCCTGATGAAGCGGTAGCTGTTGGCGCTGCAGTACAGGGCGGCGTATTGTCGGGCGAAGTCAAAGATGTTCTTCTACTTGACGTAACACCACTGTCTTTGGGTATCGAAACCATGGGCGGCGTGATGACTAAGTTGATTGAGAAGAACACGACGATCCCAACGAAAGCTAACCAAGTGTTCTCAACAGCTGACGACAACCAAAATGCGGTAACTATCCACGTACTACAGGGTGAGCGTAAGCAGTCGACGTACAACAAGTCTCTGGGCCAATTTAACCTAGAAGGCATCAACCCAGCTCCACGCGGCATGCCACAAATTGAAGTAACGTTCGATTTGGATGCTGATGGTATTTTGCATGTATCAGCGAAAGACAAGAGTTCGGGCAAAGAGCAGAAGATCACGATTCAAGCATCTGGTGGTCTGAGCGACGACGAAATTGAAAAAATGGTTCAGGAAGCGGAAGCGAATAAAGAAACAGATAAGAAGTTCGAAGAACTTGTTACTGCTCGCAACCAAGCTGACCAGCTAGTTCACGGTACTCGCAAGCAAGTTGAAGAAGCAGGCGATGCTCTGCCAGCCGATGAGAAAGAGAAAATCGAAGCAGCAATCAGTGAACTGGAAGAAGCGCGCAAGGGCGAAGATAAAGAAGCCATTGACGCTAAAGTTCAGGCTCTTATTGCAGCATCTCAAAAGCTGATGGAAGTGGCACAGCAAAAAGCTCAGTCACAAGATGCCGGTGAAGAAACTAAGCAAGACGACGATGTTGTCGATGCAGAGTTTGAAGAAGTCAAAGACGACAAAAAATAAGACTAGCTGATTAGCCGTTTTATTTTGCACGGGCGTAGGAGAAATCTCCTCCGCCCGTAGTTGTATGATGCGAAGCGGGTTAATGTTCGCTTGGTCTAAAAACAGGTGACAAGTAAAACATGTCAAAACGTGATTTTTATGAAGTACTTGGCGTAAGCCGTGACGCCAGTGAACGCGACATTAAAAAAGCGTACAAGCGTCTGGCGATGAAGTACCACCCGGATAAAAATCCAGGTGACGAGACGGCGACGGATAAGTTTAAAGAAGTCAAACTCGCGTATGAGATACTGACTGATGCGCAAAAGCGTGCAGCTTACGACCAATATGGTCATGCGGCCTTTGAACAAGGTGGCGGAGGCGGCGGCTTCGGTGGTGGCGGCAACGCAGACTTCAGCGATATCTTCGGCGATGTGTTCGGTGATATTTTTGGTGGCGGTGGTCGTCGTGGCGGTCAGGCTCGTGCTCAACGCGGTGCCGATTTGCGCTACAACATGGAACTCACACTGGAAGAAGCTGTTCGCGGCGTGAGCAAAGAAATTGATGTTCCGACTTATGTTAGCTGTGATCCTTGCGGTGGCAGTGGTGCAAAACCGGGTTCATCACCACAAACCTGTGGTACGTGTCATGGCCAAGGCCAAGTACAAATGCGTCAGGGTTTCTTTGCTGTGCAGCAGACTTGTCCAACCTGTCATGGTCGCGGAAAAATCATCAAAGATCCGTGTGACAGTTGCCATGGTCAAGGTCGAGTTCAAAAAACCAAAACTCTTAGCGTTAAAATCCCTGCAGGTGTCGACACGGGCGACCGTATCCGTCTGACGGGTGAAGGTGAAGCAGGAGAATACGGTGCGCCAGCAGGCGACTTGTATGTTCAGGTGCATGTTCGCGATCACCATATCTTCACGCGTGATGGCAACAACCTTTACTGTGAAGTACCAGTCAGCTTTACCATGGCAGCATTGGGTGGTGAGGTTGAAGTCCCAACACTTGACGGTCGAGTAAGTCTGAAAGTACCTACTGAAACCCAAACGGGTCGTATGTTCCGCATGCGGGGTAAAGGTGTTCAGTCGGTTCGTGGTGGTGGTCTAGGTGATTTAATCTGTAAGCTGGTGGTTGAAACCCCAGTTAACCTAAGCAATAAGCAAAAAGAATTGTTACGCGAGTTTGAAGAAACCCTGGGTGGGAGTGCAGCTAAAAAGCACAAGCCTAAATCTGAAGGCTTCTTTGATGGCGTGAAGAAATTCTTTGATGACCTGACAAGCTAGAAAGTAACAAATAAAAAGCCGGCGACGTTAAACTCGCCGGCTTTTTTATATCCAGCATTTATTGTTATCGGAAATACCTGCCCCATCTTTTTTAAAGTTTAGTTGCTCTGACGCCGCATTGATTGCCATGGTGTGGCAGTCTTTGTCGTTGTCTTGTCTTGATGTAGATTTGGGTTTGGCGTTTATAACGTAAGCGCTATTGCCAGTGCCACTTGTATCAATCGAAAAATCATATTCTTCTGACACTTTGCATTTGCTGCAAATAAGTTTCTTGTTATCGGGAAAGGTCCAATTATTTTCAGTGAAGAACTGCTCAGTGTGAACTTGAAGTTGATAAAGATCGACTTGTACTCGGCTTCGTTCTGACTTGACCAAATAACTCCCCATTGCAGGAATTGCAATAGTGGCTAACGCGCCAACGATGGCAACCGTTATCAATATTTCGATCAATGTCATGCCTGTGTGTAATGTTCGTTTTCTCAGCATCATTTTTTATTTCGCTATACGAAAAATTTGTATTGAATCCAAAGAGCTAAATTATCGCTGTGGTAGTATCCAGACAAGTTACGTTAAGGACATTGGACGTTTGTTGTGGGTAATTGGAATCGAACACGCGGATTTAGCTTGATTGAAATGATAACTACGCTATCAGTGTTGGCGGTGGTCACAGCGGTTACTGTGCCAAGTTACGTTTCTTCGCATAAAGCCGCGCTGGTGGAGAGCAAAGCGACCCAGTTATTGAGCATGTTGGAAATTGGCCAGTCTGAATCGATAAAGCGTCATAGCATTATTTACGTTCATTATGTACCTGTCACTGAAGCTAAGAATGGTTGTATTGGTTTAAGCACCAAATCAGACGTGGGTGATTTTAGCTGCACAGCCAGTGAGGGGTTGCAAAAATTCATCATTGAAAGTGGTGGTAGTGTGACGGTCCAAGAGCCGGAGATTACATCCGCCGAAAAGCTATTCTATTTTTCCCCAAAGAATGGTCTTCCCTCTGTTGATAAAACAGTAAAACTCGCAAAAGGATCAGAGACTGGTAATGAATCAGGAATTCTCATCCGTAGGTATTCGGGTTTAAAAGGATGTAGCAACACCACTGTTACCGGCTGGGAGGCCTGTTCATGACTATGAGGAAAGAAGCCTCTGGGTATACCTTAGTTGAACTGATGGTAGGCCTGACAGTCAGCTTGATTGTTTTGGCTTCTTCAACCGCCTTGTTTTCTGTGAGCACCAATATGGGCTCTGCGCACTTACAGAGAGATTTCTTACGTTCTCAGCTAAACCTCATTGCCAACACGTTGAAAAATGATATCGCAAGGGCTGGTTTTTGCTACGACTGTGCGTCGTCCAATCCTTTTATTGTTAAAGATGCGGCCGGATTAGCTTCCTCGATACTTATTGATGACAGCGCCACTCAAGTAACAAAGGGCTCATGTATTCGTTTTGCCTATAACCATGACAAAAGAGCTGGAGTAATGACGCCTGGCAAAGATGATGCGATGGGGTATCGATTGGGGAAAGATCCTGACGATAACCAAGTTATTGAAATATACGAGAACTGGAAAGCGCTAACCAACTGGAAATGTGACAGCGGTTATTGGCGAGACATGACCTATGACCGACTTGAAATTACCGATTTAACGTTCAAACGTGCGTATTACGAAGCTGTTGTTGGTTCGAATAAGCTTCAATCAGTCGAAGTGAAAATATCCGCCTCACTGAAGTCAAACAGTGCCATTTCAGATTCAGTGTCTTTTACTGTTTCTGTGCCTAACGTGGATGGGTAATAACGATGAATAAAGATAAAGGAATGGCGACACTGGCAGTGGTTAGTGGTGTATTGGTTATGGTGGCATTATTTGCAGTATCAGTAGCAAGCTCAGGGTACGGTGAAATTAAAAAAGCACAAAATTTGCTGATTGATGCTGAGCAGCGAGCGAAGGCGAAAGCAGGGCTGGATTGTGCGATCGCGGTGTTTGAGCAGTTAAACCTTAATCCAGAAGCAGCTAATTTCGAGGATAACTTCAACCTATGCGAAGGCTTAACGCGAAGCTCTATAAGTCTTTCAACGAAACCAAACCATTGGGTTTTAAGTTCTTCAGCAGACTACGCCGAGTCTAGTATCGTAATCAAACTAACTGGTAGTGAAGCTGCTGCGTTCAAAACGACAGGGAGTTTAACTCTAGAAGGTGGTCATGATTGGAAGTCAGTTAAAGGGAATTCGCACGGGGATAAGCTCACCTGCACAGCAATCATTGCTGGAGGCTCGGTTACTATAGATGTCGGAAGCAGCGACGGAGCGTCGTTCAACACCGTGACACCTGAATGCGCTGATGATTATAGTACAAACATTACCTCTCACAGTCCGGCTGTCACCGATAAGTTTGAGCACGACATATTAGTAGGAAAAAACACTGACGGAAGTAGCCAAATGGACTTGTTTAAAGAGCTATTTGGTGTTCCTAGAGAGCAATATCAGACTGTAATAACAAAATATAAGCCTAAGCAGATCAACACAGATAGTATTGGAATGACTATGTGCGGAGCGACTATCAAAGGAGAAGTTGATAAAGGAGATAATTCTTCAAGCGTTTCAGACCTTATTTGGGTTACGGGTGACTGCCTTCTTGATGGAATAACACATGTCGGTACAGACAACAAACCTGTGACAATTGTTATTCAAAATGGGATAGCTGCTGTAAATGGAGGGGTTGATGGGTTTAAAGGTACAATTTTCCAATACACAGATAGCTCAATGACAGGAGATATGCGTCTTTCTTCCTGGGGTGTTGATGAAGATAAAAATGGTCATCTGTCATGTGCTGCGGACTCTCCAACTAATGTTTTATGTAGTGAGTTGATAAGGTCTGAGGGTATGACAAAAGATAGTTGGAAGTCACTGTCATTGTTTTTTAGGGGAGCATTTACAAGTACAGGAAGTTACATGGTTGATGTGCCAGGAGGAACTTCGATTATTCGAGGTTCATTTAGTGGTGGAGCGACAGATGACCCTAAAGGATACTTTTCGGGTAAGCCTAAGTTAGTAAAAGGCAGTATTCATGACTTCTAATCGCGGTTTTTCACTTATTGAAGTGTTAATTTCTGTCGTGGTGGTGGTGTTGTCAGGTATTGGAACGCTAAAGCTCTATAGCTATATGGAAGTAGAAAAAAGCAATGCAGTGATGATGATAGAAGCAAAACGAATTGCAGAGAATCAAGCCTCATTGCTTCAAGCCATCAATACGAGAGGCAATCCTGATTGTGATGGTAAAACGATTGATGATATCGAATCGTGTGTATTCACTCCTAAGGATGAACGTTTTACCTTATCTATATCTAATGAACCATCTCTTAACCTCCCTACTTCTGGTAGCACTGTGGCTGAGCTTTATGCCAAAATTCTTAAGGTGGAAGTGAGCTGGAAAGACCGTAGTGGTGTAGATCGACAGGTCAATCTGCCCGTTACAGTATCTAAATACACCAACCTGCTTGAATAATGCGCGAACAATACTGTTTTGTGATGTTTTTCACAGAAAGCCCTTGCCAAGATCTGAAGCCTCCCTATAATGCGACCTCACTGACACGGAGCGCGGCGCCAACTAAGGCATTGCACACCCAATCAGTACGGCGAAAACGGCTTCAAAACTGAATGGAAATAAACGCTTGACGTTAACGACCCAATCAGTAGAATGCCTGCCTGCTTCAACGGGAAAGCCCAGTGCTTATCGCGGTTGAAGGAAGTCAACAAGACGTTTTGGAAGCGGTGAGCAGCACGCTGAAAAATCTCAAAATTTCTTCTTGACTTCATCGCCTGGCAGCGTAGAATTCGCAGCCCTGACGATGAGAAGACTACTCCAAAAGAGCAGCTTCTACAGTCAACGTTCTTTAACAATTTGACCTATACAATCTGT
>NZ_AJYD02000030.1 GCF_000286835.2 Enterovibrio norvegicus FF-33
CCTACGCGAACGATACCTTGCTCAACACGACCCGTTACAACAGTACCACGGCCTTGAATTGAGAAAACATCTTCGATTGGTAGGATGAATGGCTTGTCGATAGCACGCTCTGGCTCTGGGATGTAAGAATCCAGTGCTTCAGCTAGTTCAACAATTTTCGCTTCCCACTGCTCTTCGCCGTTCAATGCACCTAGTGCTGAACCTTGAATTACTGGGCAATCGTCGCCTGGGAAGTCGTACTCAGAAAGAAGTTCACGAACTTCCATCTCAACCAACTCAAGCAGCTCTTCGTCATCAACCATGTCACACTTGTTCATGAAAACAAGGATGTATGGAATACCAACTTGGCGACCTAGTAGGATGTGCTCACGAGTCTGTGGCATAGGGCCATCAGTCGCAGCAACAACCAGGATACCACCGTCCATTTGCGCAGCACCGGTGATCATGTTTTTAACATAATCGGCGTGTCCTGGGCAGTCTACGTGTGCGTAGTGACG
>NZ_AJYD02000031.1:0-46759 GCF_000286835.2 Enterovibrio norvegicus FF-33
TTTGGGACCAGAGGGTCGGGGGTTCGAATCCCTCTTCACCGACCACATTCAGAGAAAGCCCGCTCAATAGAGCGGGCTTTTTCGTATCTGCGATATAACTTTTGATAACACATCTTCAAGAAATCCTTCTCGTTTGCCTTATCTTTGACTGCGTGTCCTCACAGATCTCACCAAATAAACGCGCGTGAGGTGAGAATTCCCTACCTTTTGTTACAGCTATATTGCTCTTGGTTGAATACTTAGACGATCCCAAATTTCAGCAAGCATTGCGGTTTTGTATCTGATACACATTGGTTTTACGCGTTATTCTCCGACATTGACCAAGCATGTCGATGCTGCTAATTAGTGTATTGATGAATATTTATTCGATTAAGTGTCATATTTTCAGTAATAAGTGTTAGTTTGTTGATTTTTCGTGAAACATTTGACAGATTGTAGGGCGTTAAATTGGTCTTGTTTTGTTGATGTAAACAGGGATTGTTTTCAGACAGGCACGGAATTGTGCAGTATCAAGGGTCTGGTCAATGGCATTGCTTGAAGTAAAAAATCTTCGTATTGAGTATCCGTCTCGTCACGGCATCTTTGCCGCAGTTAAAAATCTCTCCTTTTCTATCGAACGTGGCGAAATTGTTGGCGTTGTGGGTGAGTCTGGCGCAGGAAAATCGACGGTCGGTAATGCAGTTATCGATCTTTTAAGCCCACCCGGGCATGTTGCCAGTGGTGAGGTATATCTCGAAGGTGAGTTGATCTCTGGTCTTTCGCCGGAAAAAATGCGCCATTATCGCGGCGCGCGAATTGGATTTATTTTTCAAGATCCGATGACTTCATTGAACCCACTCTTCACGGTTGAAAGACAGCTTGTAGAAACGATTACCACTAACCTTGGTTTGAGCGTTGATGAAGCGAAAGAACGTGCTGTTTCTCTGATGGAACAGGTCGGGATCCCTGATGCCAATGTGCGGATTAAACAGTATCCGCACCAATTCTCAGGTGGGATGCGTCAGCGTGTGGTTATTGCCATTGCGCTTGCTGGAGAGCCGGACTTAATCATTGCAGATGAACCGACAACGGCTTTAGATGTGTCGATTCAAGATCAAATCCTTAATCTGATCCGTGAACTTTGCGTGAAAAAGAACGTAGGTTGCATGCTCGTCACCCATGACATGGGTGTTGTTTCTAATGTGACGGACAAAATCGCAGTCATGTATCGCGGGGACTTGGTCGAATTTGGCGAAACCGCCAAGGTGTTGAATACTCCTGAGCACCCGTATACCAGAAGCTTGATTTCCGCTGTGCCTCGATCAGACATTAAGCTCGATCGCTTTCCATTGGTCAGCTACATCGAAGAAGCGGTCGACATGAAGCCGCTGGACGTGAAAACCCATTGGCTGGGTCAAAGTCAGGATCAGCGCTCGTACACTGGGCCGTTGCTTAGCGTTGAAAACGTGAACCTTCGCTTTGTCACCAAAGACTCTTTCTTTGAAAGCCGCCGTGAATATGTGCAAGCGTCGGATGACGTTAGCTTTGATGTGCATGAGGGCGAGACATTTGGTCTTGTCGGTGAGTCTGGTTCAGGGAAGTCGACCATTGCGCGAGTTATCGCCGGTTTGTACCCACCTAACTCCGGTAAGGTCACTTTCGAAGGTATCGACCTTACTGCGCTGAAAAGTGAAGCTCAGCGCCGTCCCATACGCCGTCAGATGCAAATGGTGTTTCAAAACCCGTATTCATCCATGAACCCCCGTATGAAAGTGCAAGACATCATTGCGGAGCCAATTCGTTTTCACCGTCTTGCTGAGAACGAAAGCCAAATCCGAATGATTGTGGGTGACTTGCTCGACCATGTCGGTCTTGGTCGCGCAAGCGGCATTAAGTACCCACATGAATTCTCCGGCGGTCAGCGCCAGCGTATCTCTATCGCTCGTGCACTGGCAACGCGCCCACGTCTGCTGATTTGTGACGAACCAACGTCTGCATTGGATGTGTCTGTTCAAGCTCAGATATTGAATTTGCTGAAAGATCTCCAGCAAGAGCTGAATTTGACCATGTTGTTCATCAGCCATGATTTACCTGTGATCCGTCAAATGTGCGATCGCATCGGTGTCATGCAAAAAGGCACCTTGCTCGAAGTTGCCAAGACGGAAGACTTGTTTACGTCACCCCAGCACCCGTACAGCAAGAAGCTGATATCTCTTATGCCCGAATTTAAGGGGATGAGTGCGTTAGAGGCTGCTGCCGCACCACAATAATTTAATGCCGATAGTGGAAAGGATGGTTGTGTCCGTTATCGGTTTAATTTTGCGAGACCTAGCGCTTTGCAAATACACAACAGATCGGGAGTTCGCTCCCAGCATAAGGAGTCATGCAATGAAAACCATGAAGAGCAAAATCGCTATTGCGTTGATGGCAGCGGGCTTGAGCTTTGCTGCATCAGCCGCAGACATTACCGTTGCTTATGATGCAGATCCTGTATCCTTAGATCCCCATGAGCAACTGTCAGGCGGTACCCTGCAGCTGTCACACATGGTCTTTGATCCTCTCGTTCGCTGGACGCAAGACCTGCAATTTGAGCCGCGTTTGGCATCAAGCTGGGAGCGTATCGACGACAAAACCGTACGATTCAAGCTGCGCGAAGGGGTGAAATTCCATTCTGGCAATGATTTTACTGCCGATGATGTGATTTGGACGGTTGAGCGTTTGCAATCATCACCTGATTTCAAAGGCATCTTCACGCCAATCGCGGAAGTGCAGAAAGTGGATGACTACACCGTCGATTTTATCACTGATGGCCCATATCCACTTGTGCTGCAAACCATGACGTACGTGTTCCCGATGGATGCCGATTTCTACTCAGGTAAAACCGACGCTGGTGCAGACAAATCGCAAATCCAAAAAAGCGGTTCTACTTTTGCTTCTACCAATGTTTCAGGTACCGGTCCTTTTGTCGTGTCATCTCGCGAGCAGGGCGTGAAGGTCGAATTTGATCGCTTTGGCGACTATTGGGATAAAGAAAGCCCAGGCAATGTCGACAAACTAACGCTCGTGCCAATCAAAGAAGACGCAACCCGCGTTGCAGCGCTGCTATCTGGCGATGTTGATATGATTGCACCGGTTTCTCCAAACGATCATAAACGTGTTGAGAAAGCGAAAGGCATTGATCTGGTGACACTACCGGGCACGCGTATCATCACGTTCCAATTGAACCAAAATGTGTCTGAACCGTTACGTGACCCACGTGTTCGTCAGGCCATTGCCTATGCCGTTAATAACGAAGGCATTGCACAAAAGATCATGAAAGGTTTCGCAACGACCGCTGGACAGCAAAGTCCAGCAGGTTATGTGGGTCATAATCCTGATCTTAAGCCTCGCTATGATCTGAAAAAAGCCAAATCTTTGATGAAAGAAGCAGGCTACGGCGATGGTTTCACCATCACCATGATTGCGCCAAACAACCGTTACGTGAACGACGAGAAAATTGCACAGGCAGTGGCGGCAATGTTGTCAAAGATCGACATCAAAGTGGATCTTCAAACCATGCCAAAAGCGCAGTACTGGCCTGAGTTTGACAAGTGTGAAGCGGGCATGCAAATGATCGGCTGGCACTCTGACACAGAAGACTCCGCGAATTTTACTGAGTTCTTGACAATGACGCGTAATGCAGACACGGGTAAAGGCCAGTACAACTGTGGTCACTATTCTAACAGCGAAGTGGATAAGCTGGTGGAAGCAGCAAACGTAGAAACTGACCCGACGAAACGCGCTGAAATGCTGAAAGCAGTAGAAACCACCTTGTATAACGAGGCTGCGTTTGTACCTCTACATTGGCAAAACCTAGCGTGGGCTGCGAAGTCTAACGTCGATATTCAGCCTATCGTCAATGCGATGAACTTCCCTTACTTCGGCGAATTGGTCGTCTCTGAAAAGTAAGCGGTAATCGTAGTGTTTTTGGCTCCGGGCTTTTCCGGAGCCAGTTTGTTGTTTGCGGGGCGATGAATGTTTACGTTTTTGGTTAAGCGCCTGGTTCAGGCACTGGTAGTGATGTTTGTGATCAGCCTGGTGGCGTTTTCCATCCAGGACAATCTAGGTGACCCTCTTCGGGAGCTGGTTGGGCAGTCTGTCTCTGAAGCAGAGCGAAACGAGTTACGCGATGAACTCGGCCTCAATGATCCTTTTTTTGTTAAGTATGGCCGTTTTATATCGAGCGCCGTCGAAGGAGACTTAGGCACTTCCTATTTTTATAAGCGTCCAGTCGTTGATGTAATTCTCGACAAACTGGTGGCAACGTTAGAGCTGGTTATCGCTGCTGCCATTATTATCGTTTTGGTGTCGATCCCTCTCGGGGTTTATTCCGCGATTCACCCTAATAGTTTTCTGACCAAGCTCATTATGGGCTTTAGTATCATTGGTATTTCTGTGCCGGTGTTCCTGACCGCAATCATGTTGATGTACGTGTTTGCGATTGAATTAAATTGGCTGCCCTCATACGGGCGAGGAGACACAGCTAACTGGTTTGGCTGGGAATCAGGCTTTTTCACGGTGGATGGTTTAGCACACTTGGTGTTGCCTGCTGTTTCATTGTCTTCAATTATGCTTCCCCTGTTTATTCGCCTTGTACGCTCTGAAATGCTCGAGGCGCTCAGTACCGAGTACGTGAAATTTGCTAGAGCGAAAGGGATGCCAGAGCGCAAAGTGCAATATCAACATGCGCTGAAAAATACCATGCTGCCTGTTGTCACCGTCGGTGGTGTACAGATAGGAACCATGGTGGCCTACACCATTTTGACTGAAACCGTGTTCCAGTGGCCGGGTACAGGCTTTTTATTTCTTGAAGCCATTAACCGTGTCGATACGCCGCTTATTACCGCGTATGTCATTTTTGTTGGTTTGCTATTTGTCGTCACCAATACCTTGGTTGATTTGCTGTATGGCTTAATCAATCCAACCGTTAACTTAACCGGCAAAGGAGCGTAAGTATGAGCACTGTGACCCCGAAAGCGCCTTCTCGCTGGCAACAGTTTTTAGCCTCGGATTTCTTTTACCACTTCAAGCGTGACAAAGTCGCCATTACCAGTTTTACGGCATTCATGTTGTTTATGCTGGTGGCTGTTTTTGCCCCTGTCCTGTCACCGGCCGATCCATATGATTTGTCGTCTATCGATATTATGGACTCGGAGTTACCGCCCACGTGGATGGAGTTTGGAGATGAGCGTTTTGCATTAGGCACGGATAATCAAGGCCGAGATATTCTTTCGACCATCATGTATGGCCTGCGTATCTCGTTGCTGATTGGCTTGGGTGCTGTTGCACTGCAGTTATTCTTGGGTATCGTGATAGGACTCAGTGCGGGCTATTTTGGTGGACGTATTGATAGCCTGCTAATGCGCATCGCTGACGTGCAGTTGTCGTTTTCTACCATGATGGTTGCCATCATCGTCTCGGCGATTTTTAAAGCCAGCTTTGGTAGCGACTTTTACAGTGAATACGCCATTTTGATGTTGGTTGTCATCATTGGTTTCGCTGAATGGCCTCAATACGCACGGACTGTGCGGGCTAGTGTGCTTGCGGAAAAGAAAAAAGAGTATGTTGAAGCGGCGCAAGTCATGGGCTTTAGAGCACCGCGCATTATGTTTAGGCATATTTTGCCAAACTGCTTATCGCCGATTCTAGTCATTTCTACCGTGCAGGTTGCCAATGCGATCATGTCCGAAGCTGCGCTCTCATTCTTGGGGTTAGGCATGCCGGTTGATAAGCCATCATTGGGTTCGTTGATCAGCATTGGCTTCAACTATATCTTCTCGGGTTCTTGGTGGATCACCGCATTCCCTGGCATCGTCCTTGTTATGTTGGTGCTGGTGATAAACTTACTCGGCGACTGGTTAAGAGATGTCTTCAACCCGAAAATCTACAAAGGGTAAGCCATGTAAATTCGGAAGTGGCTATTGTCGCTTCCCTTGGCTCGCTTCAGTTTGCTAGCAAAAGCCCCGGTCATTTGGCTGGGGCTTTTTGATCTCATGCTTATTGAGTCATTGCTTTTCTATTCGTCGGTATAGCAATTTCGAGCTACGCTAACTAACTGAACAATAAAAACACTCCTCAATGGAGAAGGGCGATGCGTAGACGTTTGTTTCACTTATTGGGTGTGTTGTTACTACTGCTATCAACATCAAAGATGGTTCAGTCTGCAGAGGCAGATTGTGACTCTTCGCGACAGGGTAATTGGAATATTGTGCAGGAAACGTGTCCTATTGGACAAGGTTTGTGGGGGAGAGCACCAGAAAACCTATCGGGAATATTTTGGGTGCAATGTGGGTTGCTAAGCAGCCTACCTGAGTCTGGGTTTGCCCAAAAACTGAATGGTCTTCCTAACAAAGAAGCCTTGGTTTTTCGCCAAGAAGGAAGTCAGTATCGCTGTCTTGTTGGACCGTTTGTACAATATTCAACAGCTGTGAGCGCGCGTGACGAACTGAGAAAACAGCCAGCGCTGTCGCGTGCTTTTATTCGGAATGCCCTTATGGTGGAAAATGGCGCAGAAAAAGTTATAGGTAACTCTTCTACCAAAATGAATATCAACGGTAAGGCTAGTGGGAACGTATCAGCGACTAAAGCCGCTCTTAAGCGTGATTATTTTGATTTGTTGGGTTTAAGAAGTCCGAAACCTCGAGATGGCGAAAAGCGTTACACCGATGACAAGTTTGTTTGGTGGCGAGCCTCTTTGAAAGAGGCTACATCCACTTGCGAAAACGATGGAATGAAACTGGTGTCCGAATCAACACTCAGATCAATTTCAAGGAGTGCAGAGTACAAATCCCAATTGCCCTCCCGTTTACCTTTTTGGGTTGCGGAGCAATATGCTTTTGATTCGATAATGATGGTACCCATGCCGCTGTCAAAAGAATCCGTGCTATTGGTACTGTGCGAATAAAAACGCATTTACCGTCATGACATGTCCACGTTTGTTCCACGCCCTTTTGCACATGTTGTGAAATCTGCTGTAGAAACTATCAACAAATCCCTCATTTTACACTTCGCTCTCTACAATGTGCCGTTGAATCAATAACGTGTAATGACACGAGCGGTATGAAGGTATGCATGGGTGTAAGACAAACAGATCTGCGATTGAGGTTGATGAGGCAGTGAGAGGAATGACGCGTACCTTATTCTTGATGGGTCTATTTTTCTCCAGTAGCACCTTTGCCACGAAGGCGTGCCAGACGCTGAAGGTTGAGCAAGGCATAGGGATTGTCTCTGCTCAGTGTCCCATAGGTGAAGGGCTGTGGAGCAAGAAGCCATCACCACAAGGCGGTGCTTTTTGGGTGCAATGCGGCATTTTGGATAACCTGCCAAGCGTAGCTTTTCGACAACGCATTGAAAAGCATATAGCCAACAACGCGGATTGGGTTTTAAAGCCAGAAGAGAAAGGCTTTCGATGCCTGCTTGGTCCTTATCAAGCATTCAACGATGCCGTTGCCATTCGCGATAAAATTCGCCAAGAGCCTGTGACGTCTGATGCCTTTATCCGTCAAATAGATTACCCAGAGAAGTCTTCTTCTCAGTCTACCAAAGCCCAGCACTCAACCAAAAAGCCAAGGCAAACCCTGAGCAAGGG
This sequence comes from Enterovibrio norvegicus FF-33, assembly GCF_000286835.2. Classification (GTDB taxonomy): domain Bacteria; phylum Pseudomonadota; class Gammaproteobacteria; order Enterobacterales; family Vibrionaceae; genus Enterovibrio; species Enterovibrio norvegicus_A. The sequence goes on from NZ_AJYD02000031.1 coordinate 7,607, forward strand.
AGCGACAGTGCGGAAACTCGACCCTGTTGTCGGGCTTTGGACGCCAAAGCCCAAAGGTAATGACGCGCGTTACTCCATCCACCAACGAGATTGGTGGCGGGCTACCTACTTGGACGCTAAAAAGGCCTGTACGCAATCGGGAAAGAGGTTGGTATCAGAGTCAGCCATTCGCCGCGCTGTCTCGCGACAAGGTGCTAGAGAGCAGTTCCCAGCGACCATTCCGTACTGGTTAAGCAGCGGTAACGTTTACGATATTAAATTGGACATGGCGTTTGTGGCCATTTCAGACACGCTAACGTTGAATGTGCTGTGTGAGTGATGGACGGATATTACTGAGTGCAGAAACAAAAAAAGCGACTGTTAAGTCGCTTTTTTATGTAAAACAGACTCTTATCGCATGGTAACGAACTCTTCTGACCCTGTTGGGTGGATTGCGACCACGCTGTCGAAATCGGCTTTCGTTGCGCCCATTTTCATGGCGACGCCAAAGCCTTGGATCATTTCATCGACCGCGAAACCGATGCCGTGTAGGCCAACCACGGTTTCTTCTTCACCCGCGCAAACCAGTTTCATTTTGCAAGGCTGACGGTGTTGAGTCACGGCGGTGTACATGGCGGTAAAACCAGACGTGTAAACTTTCACGTTCTCTTCGCCGCACTGCGCTTTGGCTTCTTGCTCAGTCAGACCAATCGTGCCAATAGGTGGATGACTGAATACCACGGTTGGGATCAGGGCGTAATCCATCTTGGCGTTAGTTTTGCCATTGAACAGGCGCTCAGAAAGTTGACGACCTGCTTTAACAGCAACTGGTGTTAACTCTACGCCGCCTTCCATGATGTCGCCAACACAGTAGATACCAGACACATTGGTGTTCTGGAACTCATCCACTTTGATGTAACCGCGTGCATTGGTTTCAACGCCAGTCGCTTCCAGATTGATTTTGCTGGTGGTTGGGTGACGACCAATCGCCCAGATCAGCATATCGGTGTTGTGTGAGGTGCCATTTTCAAAATGCAGTGTCACAGAGCCATCCGCTTCTTTCACGACTTCTTTCGGCGTGGACTGCGTATGAAGGCTTGGACCTTCTGCTTCCATCACTTCCACCAAGGTATCGATAATCATCGGATCGAAGGTACGAAGCGGTGATTCTTTGCGAACGAACAGGTGGGTTTCAGTACCCAGTGCATTCAAAACACCCGCGATTTCAACTGCGATGTAACCGGCACCGACAACGGCAACGCGCTTTGGCTGCTCAGTCAGTTCAAAGAAACCGTTTGAATCGATACCGTGCTCAGCACCTGGTACGTTCGGAATGGTTGGTTCTCCACCTACAGCAATCAAGATATTGTCTGCGGTGTAGTGCTCGCCATTCACTTCTACGGTTTTTGCGTCAACAAATTTAGCGAAGCCGTTGATGACTTCAATGTTGTTTTTGCCCAATACGTTTTCGTAAGAAGTGTGAATACGTCCAATGTAGGCTTCACGGTTTTCGACCAGTTTTCCCCAGTCGAATTTGTTCACCGTGGTATCGAAACCATAGTCAGGGCCGTACAGTTTGATCGCTTCAGCAACTTGAGCGCCATGCCACATCACTTTTTTAGGTACACAGCCTACGTTTACGCAAGTGCCGCCCAAGTGGCGCGCTTCAACAATTGCTACCTTTGCACCATACATTGCCGCTCGGTTAGCCGATGCAATACCACCACTACCACCACCGATACAGATGTAATCAAAATGCTTGGCCATTTTATTCTCCATGTGATTATTCTTATTTCCGCACTGATAGCGGCAATCCAATATTTCCCAATATTAACAGACCCGATGGGGGCTGATTGTTACTCAGGTACAATCCATTCTACAAATTGATGACCTGTCGCGGGTGCAATTTTACTTTGCAGCCACGGTAGAATTTCTTTCATCTGCGCTTCAAGCGTCCAAGGCGGGTTGATCACAATCATGCCTGACGCCGTCATGCCGCGCTCTTCGGAATCGGGTGCAACGCCCAATTCGATTTGAAGAATTTTACGAATGCCGAGCTTTTCCAAGCCACGGGTGATCAAGTCGATATTTTTACGATACACCACCGGATACCAAATTGCATAAGTGCCAGTCGCCCAGCGTGCAACGCTTTCTTCAATGGCATCAACCACGTCTTGGTATTCGTGTTTTAGCTCATAAGGCGGGTCAATTAACACCACGCCACGACGCTCTTTTGGCGGAAGGCTGGCTTTCAAACGTGCGTAGCCATCCTCTTTGAACATTTTCACCTGACGGTCGCCACGAAACTCTTGTAGCAGCAGTGGGAAGTCCGTCGGGTGAAGTTCAGTAAACATTGCGCGGTCTTGGTCGCGCATTAATGTTCTGCCTACCTTTGGTGAGCCAGGGTAGAAGCGCAGCTCATCACCATCATTCACATTACGGATTGCATCAATGTACGGTGCAATGGCGTCTGGTATGTCTTGGCAATCCCAAAGCAGGCCGATACCTTCTTTGTATTCGCCAGTCTTTTCAGCATGCTCGTCGGCGAGGTCGTAACGACCGGCACCACTGTGGGTATCGTGATACACAAAGGCTTTATCTTTTTGTTTGAGTGATTCAATGATAAGGCTCTGAACAATGTGTTTAACCACATCGGCATGGTTGCCTGCGTGGAAGCTGTGGCGATAACTGAGCATGATAGACCTGAATGAAAACGGACAAAAGTAGCGAGCATTATCGCTTATTGCGAGATCGGATGCAGCATTGGCATTGAAAACCCGTTCATTTGCCATCATAACTAATGCATTAGAGAAAGAAATAAAGGAACTGATCATGTCCAACCCGTTGGTATCGTTTACCGATTTGCCTCCCTTTTCTGCCATTAAGCCAGAGCATGTTCAACCAGCCGTTGAGCAAGCTATCGCTGATTGCCGCTCCGCGATAGAAGCGGTGTTGGAAAACAACACAGATCCAAGCTGGGACAACATTTGTGTGCCGCTTGCCGAGAGTGACGACAGGCTCAGCCGTATTTGGTCACCTATCGGACACATGAATGGTGTGGTGAACAGCCCTGAGCTTCGAGACGCTTATGAAGCATGTCTGCCGGAGTTGTCTGATTACTCAACATGGGTCGGTCAAAACAAGCCTTTATATGATGCGTACAAAGCCATTAAGGCGCGTGATGATTTTGATTCTCTGACGCCAGCGCAGCAAAAGACCATTACCGATGCGCTTCGTGATTTCGAATTGTCAGGCATTGCATTGCCACAAAAAGAGCAGCATCGATTTGGCGAGATCAGCAAGCGCCTGTCTGAGCTTTCTTCTAATTTCTCAAACAATGTGCTTGATGCCACGATGGGCTGGAGCAAGCAAGTCACGGATGTGAACGAGCTTGCGGGCATGCCTGAATCAGCATTGGCAGCTGCACAAGCGCAAGCTGAGGCGAAAGAGCAAGAAGGCTACCTGCTAACGCTGGATATTCCGTCTTACCTGCCTGTGATGACGTACTGTGATAATCGTGAACTTCGCGCAGAGATGTACCAAGCCTACACCACGCGTGCATCAGATCGCGGACCGACTGCGGGTAAGTGGGACAACACCGATCTCATCAGCGAAACCTTGCTGCTGAAAAGCGAGATATCTCGCCTGCTTGGTTTTGCTAGCTATAGTGAGCTGTCGTTGGCCACCAAAATGGCAGCGTCAACCGATCAGGTACTGACCTTCCTTAATGAGCTTGTCGACAAAGCGCGCCCACAAGGCGAGCAAGATTTCCAAGCGTTGGCACAATTCGCCAAAGAAAGCTTTGATGTTGACGCACTCGAGCCTTGGGATGTGGCTTACTATTCCGAGAAACTCAAGCAGCACCAATACAGCATTTCAGACGAAGAGCTTCGCCCTTACTTCCCTGAAAACAAAGTGGTCGCCGGACTATTCGAAGTGCTTAAGCGTGTATTCGGTATGGACGTGAAACACCGTGACGGTGTGGACGTTTGGCATGAGTCGGTATCGTTTTACGATATCTTCGATGGCAAAGGCGAGCTGCGTGGTAGCTTCTATTTGGACTTGTATGCGCGTGAACATAAACGTGGCGGTGCATGGATGGACGATTGCCGCGGTCGCCGCATTACCCAATCAGGTGAGCTTCAAACTCCTGTCGCATACCTAACGTGTAACTTCAACAAGCCTATCGGTGGCAAGCCTGCATTGTTCACGCATGATGAAGTGGTCACTTTGTTCCATGAGTTTGGTCATGGCATTCACCACATGCTCACCCAAGTGGATGAATCATCAGTATCCGGCATTAACGGCGTACCTTGGGATGCGGTAGAGCTGCCAAGTCAGTTTCTAGAAAACTGGTGCTGGCAAGAAGAAGCGCTAGCGTTCATTTCAGGTCACTTTGAAACCGGAGAGCCACTGCCAAAAGACATGCTCGATAAAATGTTAGCCGCGAAGAACTTCCAATCAGCGATGTTCATTTTGCGCCAGCTAGAATTTGCATTGTTCGATTTCACCTTGTTTACCCGCTTCGACCCAGAAGAGGGCGCGAAAGTGCTGGAAACGCTCGCCGAGGTGAAAAGCCGAGTCTCAGTGGTGCCATCACCAGAGTGGAATCGCTTCCCGCATTCATTCAGCCATATCTTCGCGGGTGGTTACAGCGCGGGCTATTACAGCTACCTGTGGGCAGAAGTGTTGTCATCAGATGCGTTCAGCCGCTTTGAAGAAGAAGGCATTTTCAACACCGAAACGGGCGCGTCGTTCCTGGAAAATATTCTAGAGCGCGGCGGCAGTGAAGAGCCAATGGAGCTGTTCAAACGCTTCCGCGGCCGCGAGCCATCGCCTGATGCGCTGCTGCGCCACAGTGGTATTGGCGCTTAACTGTTCAAACAGTAATGAAAAGCACGCAATTTGCGTGCTTTTTTTGTGCCTGCTAAATCTAAATCCATGCAAGTTTGTATAATGCCGCGCTTTTAAAAATTCCATTTATATAAATAAAACGACAGTTGGATTATACAACAATGAAAAAGACGGTATTGGCGTCCGCGTTGGCGCTTGTTGCGACCGGTATGATAGCTCCTGCAGCAGTGGCAGGTGAGAAAGAAACAAAGGGTGGATACTCTTATTTTCGTGGTGGTTTTGAGCATGTAACTTACGACGAAAAACATCCGGGTATCAGCTCATCAGTCAGTGTAATGAGCCCTGTTGTTAATACAGGTGGCCTTTATTATGTGAACGACACATTTGATTTCTCGTTGGAAGCATTGGCAACATTTTCACCGGGTGATGCTCAGGAAGATTGGTATGACGCCAACGGCCTGATGCAGACCAACAAGTATCAATATTTGCGCGCTTCAACCAACGCGTTGCTGCACTACAAGATGACGCCAGAATGGCGCTTGGTTGGTGGCCCTGCGTTTAGCTACCAGACGCACAAGCGTTACGGAAAAAAGAGCTTCCAAGCTTTGCCAGAAGGTCAGCATGAGTTCTTCACCAGTACATGGGAAGAAACCTCAACGGATATCTTTTTGGATATGGGCGTGATGTACGACACGGGCACTCTACATAACGAAAGCCCATGGCATTACAAGTTCAGTGCAATCTTAGGTGTTCCTGTCTGGAGCTATACCACCAACACCGCACCAGGATTAGAAGAACAAACTTTCTATGATACGGGGTACCGTGGAGCACTAGAAGCGGCGGTGGCTTACCGCGTGTATCCTGGAGTGAGTATCGGTGGCTTTGTGACTGCGACCTATGAGAACCGTAAAGAAAGTGATGGTGTGATCGTAACTATTGATGACAAGCGTTACCACGCAGTGGTTCCAGAGGGTGATACCATGCACTACAGCGCGGGTGTTCAGCTGCTTTGGAGCTTCTAAGCGTTCGCGTTTAGAAAGAAGAAAGGCGACCGATTGGTCGCCTTTTGTGTATCTGGACGTTTGAAATTACTTCAGACGAACCCATTCAGATTCGTGGTTGTCTTTGTGACGCCACATTTTGTTTGCGTCGGTAACTGGGTCCCACTCCCATTTCACCCAGGCGCCTTCCCAAGGGTAGCTCTTGTTAAGTTCTTCATACGTACAGGTATGGTTGACTTCATACATACAAGGAAGATCATTCAGTGGCGATTTTTCCCATGCGTAGAAGCCATCATACTCTGCGGCTGGTGATGAGGTGATTGTGTAACCCTCCGCTACATATGCGTAATCAGAGTATTCAGAAGATTCGCCACCTGTTACAAAGGTTTCGCGCCACGTAGATCCCACAAAGTTGATCGATTGAGTGACGACAGCTTCAACTGCTTTTTTAGCTTCAGCTTCGCTAGTGAAGTACTTCTGTGTCCATACCTCATCGCTGTCTGCATCTTTCATGCTCATCGTGCCAGCAGTGTCAGCCCAGATTGTGAAAGACTCATCAGAGTTGTAATGATCACCCTCATTAAAGAACTGGTAAGCGTGGCGGCCATTTGCTGTTACGTATTGAGTAATTAGTTGAGAGTCACCAAACGGCCACCACTCGCTCCACGCACCGTTTTCGTAATCCATTGCTCGTTCTAGGAAGACAGTTTTACCACCTTGTTCAGAACGGTAAACATTGCTCACTGACATACCATCAACAAAGAAGATTCCCGTTTCAGAAATAATCAGGTCTTCTTTAGGCTGGATAGAGAAATCACGGTCGATAAAGGTGTTGATAATGAACTCTTCATCACCAATGTTTGACGCTTCTGAGCCGTAAACTGTCAGTGCTTGACCTGCCTTGAAGTTTGCACCCGCTGATGTTGCCATCGCTTCGGTGATATCAAGATTTACTGCACAATCACTACCAGATTGGAATGCTTTGAAGCCCTTATCTGAAGCATTGAAGTAGAACGCATTGCCGTTCAGTGCTTCGCCAGTGATACGGAACCACTCGTAACGAGAACCAGGGAATGTTGGTTCAAAAGTACCGTGTTCGTTTGCTACGAGTCCTAGCTCTGAACACTGCATACCATTGAAGTACAGATCTACGTCAATGTAGTCAAATTGCTCGTTAGCGGTGAATTGACCATGTTGTGCAGACAGGTCGATGGCTACGTCTTTACCGTTTACCCAAATACTACCACTCGCATCATTCCAGTAGGTGTTTGCAGATACTTGACCTTTAAACAGAGTAAAACCGCTTTCGAAGGTTGAAGTCGTCAGTGCAGCTTTACCGTTACTCGCTTTTGTAACTTCAACGAGTTTTTCTCGTTCAAATACGGTAATACGTGGCTGACGTTCATCATTTTCGTGAGTATCTACAAAGCTAGTCAGAGTAACGTCACCTTCACCTGGGATTGCCCAAATAAGGTGGCCTTCAGCATTGGCTTCCCAAGTACCATCTGGCTCAAAGGCACTTGATTCTGTAGGGCATTGCTCACCTTCTGCAAGCAGGGCGATACCTGAGTTCTTGTTTTCACCTTCGACAAACTTTATTGCCATGCAGTTTGCATAGTTGTAAGCAGTTTGATTTGTCTCATCGAAGTCTTGCTCGCCGTTCCAGCGATACCAAGTTTTGTTTTCTCCAACCAGCAGGTCTCGCAGGTGATTGGTGATAGATGGTGCGACTTCAGCGAACGCAAAAGATTTGTCAATTTTGTTTGCACCATCAGTTACTGAAATGACGAGTTGGCCGTCTTTTGGTGCAGTTGTTGGAGCGCCTGTTAAAGTGATATCCGTACCATTAACTTCGGCGACTAGCCCTGGAATATTAGTTTTAGCCGCGTATACCAACACATCGCCATTTTTATCATCAAATAGATCTGAGATGTTAAATGATGCGTTAACTTCAGTATGTTGCTCAAGCTCTACTGCTTTAACTGCTTTCGCAACTGCATCGGCAATGACTTGGTTCAGTGTCGGCGCGTAGTTGTAGCTATTCACATTCAGATCAAGCGTGGTCGTTGAGATCACTTGCTCTGAAACCACTTCGCCATTGCTGTTCAGGTCGTTGGTAGCCAGTTGAATCTTGTAGGTGCCTTTTGCAACATGTGCTTCAGGATTCACGCGAGAAATAGTCAGCGTGTCGCTAGCAAGTGTTACAGAAAGATTCGCTTCACGAAGCGCTTTATCGTTAGCGATAGAAACAGTGTTGCCTTTGCCGTCTTTATCGATGATCAGATCGGCCACAACAACAGAGATGACTTTGTCGTCTCCCCACATTTCTACGTCGCCAAAAATACCTTCCAGAGCCTCAACTTGGCTTTTCAGTGCAGTAACGTTGTCCGCGTTAAACTGAACCGCGTAGTTGGTAACGATAACGGGTGGCTCGGTTGGCTCTTCAACAACAGGAACGTATGGCTTATACGTTTCGTCTTCTAGATCTTCAGGCTTCATCGTCGCGGTTGCGTCAACCGTTGCTTCAACGACTTGGTCTAATTGTGCGTCAAACGCTTCGTCAGACGATGCGTTTGCTTTCGTTTCAGTTAGGATTTGAGCTGTTTTGTGGATTTTCGCAGCCAACTCTTTGCTTGCATCGTCACCCGTTTCTTTCGCAAGAATGTAGTCACTGTAAAGAATGTCTTGGCTAAGCTCTCCCTCGGTGTTTAGGCCACCTAGAGATTCGATCACCGCTTTCTCTGCATCTTCTTTTGAAAGGCCTTCAGCAGTGTCAGTTGATTGCATCTTAGATACAACCAAGTCTGTAATTGGGCTGGCAATTTCAGAACCTGCAGGCGCTCGAAGAGTGACGGCTTTCATTGCCTGACCTTGTAAGTCCATGTCTTCAGTAATGACTTCTGAATGAGCATCTAGAGATTGGACTGTTGCAATAAGGCGAGCTGAAGTTTTAAGACGCTTCTCATCTGCTTGGCTAATTTCGGCATTAATATGGCCGCTTTCATCGGTCAGCAGAACTTTTCCGTCAATGTCTTTGATGACTTCACTTGGCTCACAAACACCATTACTGTTGTCATCAGCACAAAGTAAGGCTTTGTGAATGTAACCATCCATTGCAGTAATGATCACGCCGCCTGGCTGAGTTACGCCACCGCCGTCACCGCCACCACCACCAATATTGCCGCCGCCTGGTGCGCCGCTATCATCACCGCCACCACACGCTGAAAGGATCAGCGCAGAAGAAATTGCTACAGCCAGTGCTGCTTTCTTAGTTTGAAATATAGACATATCTAATTTATTTAATTTTTTTTAGAGCAAAAAGTCGGCAGATTATGCTTTTAAGATTGAGCGCTGTAAATGCATATTTTTATGTATACGTGATCCCTGTTTTGTTTATGAAATATTATTGAATTTAGTGATATTGATTCATTTATCGTTTGTATTTCTGCCATTAACGCGACTTATGCATCACCATTTTATAACTCATAAAAATATTTTACTGTCCGAAAATTAATGTTGTGTATAAAAAAAACAACAGGCCTAATGGCGGATTGAAAAAGTATTAAATGTTGTATTTAGAGAATATAGAGAAATAAAATAAATGAAAATGACAAATGTATCACTGGCAGTACTTATGGCATCCGTATCTTCCCAAGCGCTGGCTTTTGGCGCTGCTGATGCTCGCTCAACAGCAATGGGCGGGACAGGCGTAGCGTCTTCAAACTATTTGATGGCGGCTTTCCATAACCCTGCTCAGACGGTGAACTTTACGGGCTCAGATGACTTTGGCCTGCTGTTGGGTGTTAATTTGGGCGCACATGACAGTGATGATTTGTATAACAAGATTGATCATTTCCAACAAATTGATGAAGAGTTGGAATACAACAATCAGGATCAAAACCTGCAAGACGAATGGCGTGCGGCACTTCGCGAACTGGATAACGGCTCATTGAGTGTCGATACTAGCGTTGGCATTGCTGTTGCCATTCCAAACAAGTATCTGAGTATGAACATGTTTGCTAAAGCAAACGTGGCTACGATCGCGATGACTGATGTTGTTGATAGTGATTTGGTCGGCACTCCGGATAGTGAAAACATGCAGTCAACAGTGCATGGTTTGATCGGCGGGACGGTTGATGTTGGTATTGCGATGGCTCGCGCATTCGACCTGCCTTTCCAAGGACAGCGATTGTCAGTAGGTGTTACACCGAAAGCGCAGCATATCGTGGCACTGAACTATAAGAATACCGTTTCTGGCTTTGAAGAAGATGACGTCGATTTGGGCTCTGAGTACCAAGAGGCAACCGTGTTTAACGCTGACATGGGCATCAGCTATATGCCAACTCAGCACTTAACATTGGGCTTGGCTGCGAAGAATATTTTTGCGCAAGAGCTTGAAACCAATGTGAGCTATGGCACTCAGGCTACGTTCTTGGTTGAACCAAAGTACACTGCAGGTATTGCGTTTAACTCGCGACTACTGACTGTGGCGGCGGATTACGATATTTCTGCAACGCGCTATTTCAAAGAAGTAGAACATGAGACTCAGTTTGCTCGCGTCGGTGCTGAACTCAATGCATGGGATTGGGCGCAGGTGCGCGCAGGTTACAGCCATAGCTTGACTGATTATGCGCAAGATACCGTGACGGCGGGTGTTGGCTTTAAACCATTTGGCGCATTTGGTTTTGACCTAGGCGCGTACTACGGTGAAGACAATAACTATGGTGTGTCGGCGCAGATTGTTTTGACTCTGTAATCACACTCAATGTCGCACAAAAAAGCACGGCAAATCGCCGTGCTTTTTTGTATCTGAACATAATCTTACGAAATGCTCAGAGGCCAATGTTGGTCGCTTTGGCGCTGCGCTTCTAGTGCCAGTTCTGCCGCCATCAGCGGATTGTTGGCAAGCCAAGTAGTGGGCAGCGTCAGTGTTAGCTCGTCACTGTTGGTATTCAACGTCACTGGCGGTAAGACATTGCTGTCACGGCGGTGGCAGAGAATAATGGCCAGTCGCAATAGTCGCAAAATGCGGTTAGCACTGATTGCAGACACGGCGCTTTGTATACCGACAGGATGCAGTTGTTCGCGGTACTGGCGCAGTAATTCTGCTAGAAGCTGTTTCTGCGCTTGAGTAAAGCCAGGTAGGTCGAGGTTTTTAATCAAATAGGCAGCATGTACGCCATCTTTTTTGAAACCGATACTCATGCCAATCTCATAGAGTTCGCTGGCAGATCTCAGCATCTCTTCCGCAATAGGCTCTGCTATCCATTCATCACCACATTGGCTGAGTAGATTCAGTGCCATGTTGGCGACGTTGTCGGCTTGTGCGCGATCTAACTGATAGCGAGACTGTATGCTTTGAATGGTACGCGTGCGAATATCTTGTTGGCGCATCGTATCCATCATGCCATACACCAAGCCTTCACGCAGTGCGCCGCCTGCTAGTGTCATCGAATCAATGTCGAATTGTTCAAAAACCGCAATCAGAATTGATAGGCCGCTTGGGAAGACCAAGGCGCGTTCTAGCGTCAAACCATCAATGTCGAGTTCTTCAACCTGACCAAAGCCGATGGCTTGTTTACGTAATCGGTGTAGTTTGGCGAGGGTGATCACCTCATCCATACCTTGCGCAATCATGATTTCTTGCAGCGCTTGAACCGTTCCACTTGCCCCGACGCATATATCCCAGCCGAGTGAACGATAACGCTCAACAATCGGTGCCAACACCTGTTTTGCGCCGTCAATGGCGCGAGTAAAGCTGGCTTCGGTCAATGTGCGGTCTTTGAAGTGCTGTTCAAGCCAAGTCACGCAGCCCATGTCGAGGCTGGTTAAGGCAGCGGCATCAAAGCCTTCACCGATAATAAGCTCTGTGCTCGCACCACCTATATCGACCACCAGTCGCTTGCCTTTGCCACCCGAGGTATGCGCCACACCTTGATAAATGGTGCAGGCTTCCTCTTCACCGGTAATCACTGTGATGGGATGATCGAGGATTTGATTGGCTTTGGTGATGAACACATCGGCGTTTTTTGCACTGCGCAAAGCGGCGGTGGCAACAATACGGATGTTGGAGGTGTCAATATCTTGCAGGCGTTCTGCAAAAAGGGAAAGGCAGTCCCAACCACGCTGCATCGCGTCTTCGCTGAGATTGAGTTGTTTGTCCAAGCCTGCGGCGAGGCAGACTTTGCGTTTGATTTTTGCCAGCGTTTGCACGCTGCCTTGAACTTCGCGGACAACCAGCATATGAAAGCTGTTTGAACCGAGGTCAATGGCAGCGTACAGGGGCGAACGCGCGTGATCCATGCTGTGTTACCCCTGAGTGCTTTACGCTTTATTCTGTGGCGGACGACGACGACCGCGGCCGCGAGGTTGTGAACCTGGCTTGCTGCTTGACGTGTTACGGCGGCCGTTGACTTGACGCGGGCGCTGTAGGCGTATCGGGGCAGGTAAATCAGTCATCAAAGCGTCTTCATTGTATTCAGACACTGGGATAGCGTGATCGATATACTCTTCGATACCTGGCAGGTTCACGGCGTATTCTTCACACGCGAAACTGATAGAGTGACCGCTTGCACCCGCACGACCAGTTCGACCAATACGGTGAACATAATCTTCGCTATCGTCAGGTAGATCGTAGTTGAATACGTGTGTTACCTGAGGAATATGCAGACCACGGGCGGCAACGTCGGTTGCAACCAGGAAGTCGATATCACCTTTCGTGAAGTCTTCTAAGATCTTCATGCGCTTTTTCTGCGGCACATCACCGGTTAGCAAACCAGCACGCAGATCATCCGCAGCCAAGTGGCCCCAGATTTGCTCGCAGCGGTGCTTGGTGTTGGCAAAGATAATGGCGCGCTCTGGCCAATCTTCTTCAATCAGCGTTTGCAGCAGGCGCATTTTGTCAGTGTTTGACGGGTAGAAGAGCTCTTCTTGGATGCGATGTCCGGTTTTTTGGTCCGGTTCTACCACAACATGCTCAGGGTTTGTCATGTGCTCAAACGCCAGTTCCTGTACACGATAAGACAGGGTGGCAGAGAACAGCATGTTTTGACGCTCTGAAGGAGCCGGCATGCGACGGAACAAGAAACGGATGTCCTTGATAAAGCCAAGGTCAAACATGCGGTCAGCTTCATCCAGTACAACGGCTTGAATGCTGCGCAGATCAATCACGTGCTGTTTGTAGAAGTCGATAATACGACCACAGGTGCCGATAAGAATATCAACGCCATTTTCCAGTACTTCTTTCTGCTTGTCGTACGCTTCACCACCGTAAGCAAGGCCTGCGGTCAGTGAGGTTGAGGCCAGTAACGGGGCAGCATCATTATAGATCTGGATCGCAAGTTCGCGCGTCGGTGCCATAATAATGGCTCGCGGGCAGTTTTTCTTGCGGTCGGCAGGAGCCTCCGTTGTCAGCAAGTGATGGAAAGTCGCAGTCAGGAATGCCAGTGTCTTACCTGTGCCCGTTTGGGCCTGTCCTGCAATGTCTCGGCCGGTGAGCAGGACCGGCAATGCCAAAGCTTGGATAGGGGTACAATTATGAAACCCTTTTTCTTCCAAACCTTTGATGACATCGGCATGAAGTCCGAAGTCGGCAAATTTTTGCTCTGTGAGATGCGTCATTTTCATCCGCATAGAATATCAGCTTAGGCTTGCAATACGATAGTGAATACATTCAAATAGTGTGATGATTTACTGGTTGGTATATCACCAGTGACAAAAAGTAATCATTGGAGTGAAAGATGAGCGACAAGATTTTGCAGCTGACAGACGACAGCTTCGACGCAGATGTTATCAATGCTAAAGGCCCTGTACTGGTCGATTTCTGGGCGGAGTGGTGTGGTCCTTGTAAAATGATCGCGCCGATTCTTGACGAGATCGCTGAAGAGTACGAAGGGAAAGTCACTATTGGTAAGCTGAATATCGACCAGAATGCGGGTACACCGCCTAAGTTTGGTATTCGCGGTATCCCAACATTGCTGCTGTTTAAAGACGGCGGTGTGGCGGCAACGAAGGTTGGCGCACTGTCTAAAACTCAACTGAAAGAGTTCCTAGACGCAAACCTATAATGTGACTTGTAAGCCGTGAACCGCCCAGGTCGCGGCTTATTTGTCTCTATCAGCTAGACAGTTCCCCGATCAGGTGCTAACTTATTGCACGTAAAGTGTACATCTGTTCATCTCTCGATCACACCCTGTGATTCCCAAACCCAAACTAATCAGACCTCAAATTTGACTGACAAGACACCTACCACTATGAATCTTACCGAACTGAAGAATCAGGCCGTTTCTGAGCTGGTCGCCTTAGGCGAAAGCATGGGCCTTGAAAACCTTGCCCGCCTTCGTAAACAAGACATCATCTTCGCGATCTTGAAGCAACACGCGAAAAGCGGCGAAGATATTTTTGGAAACGGCGTGCTGGAGATCCTTCAGGACGGCTTCGGCTTCCTGCGCAGTGCAGACTGCTCTTACCTTGCTGGCCCAGATGATATCTATGTTTCACCAAGCCAAATTCGCCGTTTTAACCTGCGAACTGGTGATACCATCTCTGGCAAAATCCGTCCGCCAAAAGATGGCGAGCGTTACTTCGCACTGTTAAAAGTGAATGAAGTTAACCACGACCGACCTGATAATGCCCGCAACAAGATCCTGTTTGAAAACCTGACGCCACTGCACGCAAACGAGCGTATGGTGATGGAGCGTGGTAATGGCTCTACCGAAGACATCACAGCACGTGTGCTGGATCTGGCATCGCCAATCGGTAAAGGTCAACGTGGTTTGATTGTTGCTCCGCCAAAAGCGGGTAAAACCATTTTGCTGCAGAACATTGCTCAGAGCATTGCCCACAACCACCCTGAGTGTGAGCTAATGGTACTTCTGATTGACGAACGTCCAGAAGAAGTGACCGAAATGCAGCGTTTGGTAAAAGGTGAAGTGATTGCTTCTACCTTTGATGAGCCTGCAAGCCGCCACGTTCAGGTAGCTGAAATGGTTATCGAAAAGGCCAAACGCCTTGTTGAGCACAAGAAAGACGTGGTTATCCTGTTGGATTCAATCACACGTCTGGCACGTGCTTATAACACCGTGGTACCAAGCTCAGGCAAAGTTCTGACTGGTGGTGTTGATGCGAATGCATTGCATCGTCCAAAGCGTTTCTTCGGTGCTGCACGTAACGTCGAAGAGGGCGGAAGCCTGACCATCATCGCAACAGCGCTGGTTGATACTGGCTCTAAGATGGATGAAGTTATCTACGAAGAGTTTAAGGGTACAGGTAACATGGAACTGCACCTGTCTCGTAAGATTGCCGAGAAGCGTGTCTTCCCCGCTATCGACTTCACGCGTTCAGGTACGCGTCGTGAAGAGCTTCTGACGAAGTCTGATGAGCTGCAGAAAATGTGGATCCTGCGCAAGATTGTTCACCCAATGGGCGAAAGCGATGCGATGGAATTCCTGCTTGATAAGCTCTCGATGACCAAGACTAACGAAGAATTCTTTGAAGCAATGCGTCGTCAGAAATCATAACGCGCACCATGCTGAATTAAAAAAGCACCGCCTAGCGGTGCTTTTTTTTTGCTTGAAGAAAGACAGAGTCAGGCGCTTATCAGTTGCTAAATATGAGAATGAGCCTCAGAATTGAGCTGGCATATTATTCAGCCAGTCGATTGGGATGTACTGGCGCAGGATTTCTGGGATGAAACGTTCACTTGTTTTACTAATCATATTTATATTCACCCTCTTTGGCGGTGTGTCGCGTGCCATCACGATATCGCCAGATGACTTGGCATCGCATATTGCCGATCCCAATACGGTGTCAGCTATTCTTCATGCGACCACCTTGTTTGATGCCAATCAGATTTCACAACTCGACACCTATCTTGCCGCCTTGCCGGAATTGTTGCGCGAAGAAGCACTGACCGTCGTGACGCGTCGTGCGTTGAATTTTTCTAAAATGACGCCAGAAATCGAAAAGTTTCTTGTCACCATTAGCCATCAACAACCTAAGTACTTAGTGAGAAGTCAGGGCAATGGCTACTGGGTGACCATGCCTGCTTTTAATTATGCAGGTGAAGCGAAATGGGTACTCAATCGCTGGGAAATTAAATTGCTGGGAGATGAAGCCAACAGGTTGCTCAATTATGACCAATTGTCTTTGGCAAAATGGCTGTCGTTCTCCTCAAACGATTACACATTGCGACGAGAAGCGTTAGTCAGCCTCATCTCTCATCTTTCACCGCAAGCGCTCAGTAAACTTGAGGTGTTGTATCTTGATGACAAAAACATGAATTGGTGCCCTGACAACACGGTTTTGGCAGCGTTAGCCACCCAAACCCGCAGTAACGCGCTGTATAGCTTACTTTGGCTGCGACGCACTGATAGCGCCAGTTTGGAGGTATTGCGGAAGATGGATACCCCTCCTGTTAGCCAACAACATATTGATCAGATGATCGCCGCCACGGTTAACCCCGCATTGGCGGAGATGGCAATCAGACAGCTGGCAGGTTTACATCCTCTTCCTGACGATGTGAAAATGTTTTTGCTTAAGCAGATTGGTGATCGTCAGCGCGGTAAATCTATTGCAATGCTGTTGGCTGAACAGGGTCACCGTGTTTGGTTGGAGCAATTGCTGCAACAAGTCTCGGGTGTCACTCGTCGTAATATCGAGAATGGACTAGATAGCGTCAAAAGCTGACAGATAGACCTTTTGTTTTCATTTTTACAAACGTGTTACCCGCGACACATCCCGTTATAATCGAATCCTTACATCTCATCCGGGAAGGCTATGAAATTTACTGATTTACGCGTGTTTATCGACTATTTGGAATCTGTCGGTGAGTTAAAACGCATCTCTCATCCTGTCGACCCAAATCAAGAAATGACAGAAATCGCGGATCGCGTCTTGCGTGACGGTGGCCCAGCGTTATTGTTTGAAAACCCGGTCGGTTACGATATTCCCGTGCTAGCAAACCTGTTTGGAACACCAAAACGTGTCGCTATGGGCATGGGGCGTGATGACGTCACCGCGCTGCGAGAAGTCGGTAAATTGCTGGCATACCTCAAAGAGCCTGAGCCGCCAAAGGGCTTTAAAGATGCGTTAGACAAGCTGCCTGTGTTTCGACAAGTGTTAAACATGCCAGCCAAAAAACTGCGCAAAGCACCGTGTCAGGACATCGTGTGGCAAGGTGACGATGTCGATCTGGATAAAATTCCTGTGATGAGCTGTTGGCCGGATGACGTGGCACCGCTGCTGACATGGGGATTAACCATCACCCGTGGGCCGAATAAAAAACGCCAGAACCTCGGTATTTATCGTCAGCAGAAAATCGGTAAAAACAAAGTCATCATGCGTTGGTTAGCACACCGAGGCGGTGCGCTGGATTTACGTGAATGGATGGAAACAAACCCAGGCGAACCCTTTCCGGTGTCTGTCGCCTATGGCGCTGATCCTGCGACGATTCTTGGTGCGGTCACGCCAGTGCCGGATACCTTGTCAGAGTACGCGTTTGCGGGTTTGCTTCGAGGCAGTAAGACCGAAGTTGTGAAAAGCATCAGCAATGATTTAGATGTACCTGCCAGCGCAGAAATTGTGATGGAAGGCTACATTGATCCGAATGAGTTTGCTGACGAAGGGCCATATGGCGATCACACAGGCTATTACAACGAAGTAGAACGTCATCATGTGTTCACCGTGACGCACATTACCATGCGTCAAAAGCCGATTTATCACAGCACCTATACAGGCCGTCCACCGGATGAACCAGCAGTGCTTGGCGTCGCATTGAACGAAGTATTCGTGCCTATTTTGCAAAAGCAATTTCCCGAGATTGTGGATTTCTATCTGCCGCCGGAAGGCTGTTCGTATCGCATGGCGGTAGTGAGCATGAAGAAACAATACCCCGGGCACGCCAAGCGCGTGATGATGGGTGTGTGGTCTTTCTTACGCCAATTTATGTACACCAAGTATGTCATCGTGGTTGATGAAGACGTTGATACCCGTGACTGGCACAGTGTTATTCAAGCAATGACGACTCGCATGGATCCGATGCGTGACACGCTGCTTATCGAAAACACCCCAATTGATTCTCTCGACTTTGCATCACCAGTTGTGGGGTTGGGCTCCAAAATGGGCATCGACGCCACCGTTAAATGGGAAGCGGAAACCGTCAATTACCCTTCGCCAAATGATGCGCAGCCTGATCTGGAAAAGCTTAAAGAAGCAATGCTTGCTGTGCGTGCACAGTTGCCAGAAATTATTGATCTCTACCTGCCGTCTGAAGCCCATGCGAGTCGCATGGCATTGGTGACCATTAAGAAAGATTCTGTGGGCCATGCTCCTCGTGTGATGGAAAGCATTTGGGCATCATTGGGGCAAATTATAGACCTCAAATTCGTCATGGTATTTGATGATGGTGACGTCAATGTACGCGACTGGAACGATGTAATTTGGGCAATAACCACCCGCATGGATCCGGCTCGTGATACCCTGTTCGCGAAGTCGCCTACGGATGATTATCGAGAAGACGCTCGCGGTGATGCATCGCCAGTTAGCGAGTGCGGGTCTAGAATGGGGTTAGATGCCACCAATAAATGGCCGGGAGAATCGACCCGTGAATGGGGAACACCCATTGCCAAAGATCCGCAAATTGTTGCGAAAGTAGACGAAATGTGGGGCATGTTGGGTATTTAATCCATGTATAAAGTAAACCTGATGCCAGCAGGAGCCCAGTTTGAGGTTGCTGCGCACCAAACACTATTGCAAGGCGCGCTCAGCGCAGGAATACCATTTCCTAACCGTTGTCAGATCGGTGCTTGTGCAACCTGTCTTTGCAGGTTGATAGAAGGTGATGTGCATTATCACCTGGAGCCTATGCTCACCGAACAAGAAAAAGAGCACGGCTGGATATTTGCCTGTCAGGCCATTCCCAGCAGTGATCTGGTGGTTAGTTTTGAGGAAAGCGATGACTATTAAATGTGAAGTAACGTCAGTGTCGTCACTGACCAATAACACCTATCGAATTTTATTAAAGCCTGAGCAGCCTGTGAGCTACAAAGCGGGTCAATACCTGCTAGCGGTGATGGGTGAGAAAGACAAGCGTCCATTCTCGATTGCCAGCAGCCCATGCCGTCAAAATGGCCATGAGCTTGAATTGCACATTGGTGCAGCAGAAGAAAATGCCTATGCTATGGATGTGGTGAAAGCGGCTCAAGCTGCGCTAGAAAAAGGGGATGACTCCTTTTTGATTGAAGCGCCGCACGGTGAAGCTTGGCTTCGTCAAGAACGCCAACGCCCATTAGTTTTGATTGCGGGTGGTACAGGTTTTTCTTACGTGCGTAGCATGTTGGATCATTGTCTGAGCCAAGGCTTCAAGCAGCCGATTTTCCTTTATTGGGGCGGACGTGATATCAGTCAGCTTTATGCCAATGATGAAATGGAAGCGTTGGCACTGAAAAATAGCCTACTGACTTACATTCCTGTGGTGGAAAACACACCGCAAGGTTGGGTTGGCAAAGAAGGCAATGTGTTGCAAGCCGTGATGGAAGACTTCGTGTCGTTGTCAGCCTATGACGTGTATATCGCGGGTCGCTTTGAAATGGCGGGTGCGGCACGCGAAATGTTCTGCACCGAACGTGGCGCAGAGCGTGACCACTTGTTTGGCGATGCGTTTGCATTTCTATAACGTAGCTTCGCTAAGCCGATAAAAAAACCGCCAATCTGGCGGTTTTTTTATTTATGCGTGAGTGTGGTTAGACGCCAATATTTTCTTTTTCACCCAAGTTTCATTGAGCCAGAGCGAGGCCAAAATCACTGCGCCCCCCATCGTAAGTGTCCCCAGATCCGCATCGCGGTTCCAGATGAGCACATTGACCACAATACCTGCTGGTACCAGCACATTGTTCATCACTGCCAGTGCGCCAGCATTGACGAGTGTCGCTCCCTTGTTCCACAAGAAATAGCCCAAGCCTGATGCCACAGTACCAAGGTAAATCAAAATCCCCCATTGCAGCGATGTGGTGGGCAGCTTGTCTGTGTTGCCGAGCAGTAGAAATGCAGGCAAAGCCACACACAATGCGCCAAGATAAAACAGGCCAAACACCGTGTGTTGCGGCACGTCTGTCTCTGTGCGTTCCATCAAGAATTTATAACTGACCTGGCCAATGGCAAAACAGAGGTTTGCACCCTGAACAATCAAGAAACCCAGCATAAAGTTTGGATTCACCGACGCGAACTTGATCATTACCGCGCCAAGCACGGCCAGTGCAGCTGTCATCAGATACCAGGGAGAGAAACGGCGATGCAGTAAATCATACGTCAGCGTGACATAGACGGGCGTGAATACCGTGAAAAGGAGTACTTCTGGTACAGAGAGATATAAAAAGGATTGGTAGTAGAAGCAATACATGAGGCCAAGCTGAATGCCACCAATGGCCATTAACTTGAGCATGAGCGGACGAGGTACACCTTTGAGGCGTAAAAATGGCAGAAAAACCACCGCCGCCAACGCCACCCGGGTAACGACTGAAAACCAAGCATCGACCTGTCCGGCAAGGTAAACGCCAATTAAGCTGAAAGAAAAAGCCCATAAGAGGGTAATAAACGCGAGGTATCCCATAACGATCCATATTTGGTAAGAAACTGCCGCAGAGTGTACCGGAAATTGCGTCAATAGGTAGGGGTCGAGACTCTGGACAGATCAGCGTACTTGGCGTGTGCGATCAGCTTGGTAGCGGCACCATCAGCATGTCGACAGGGGTTTTATTGATCAGTTGTTTGGCGGACGAAATTAACGCACTCCAAAAATCTTGATGATGACCACAAATGACGAGATCAATGCCGAAATGGCCGATAGATTCGGTGATCTCCTCAGCTAAGTCACCACTGGCGACCAACGTATGAGTGACGGGAATATCCACGTGTTTTGCCAGCGTGTTCAGTTGCGCCTGCGCTTCATCAATAATGTGGTTGCGCGTTTCCACCAGATTGACGTCTATCAGGCCTGTGTAGAGTTGCGCGTAGTTGACGTCGATGTGGATCAGTGACAGTTTTGCTCCGAGGGGTTTAGCCAGATCAGCGCCTTTTTGAACCAGTGCTTCGCTGTCGGCAGAAAGATCGACCGCCACCAGAATGTGTTTATAACCCATAGCCTGACTCCTGAATAAACCGTAAAACGATACCCAATCCTCATCAATATTAGTGGAGTTTCCTTCGCAATGTATGGCGTCGTTTGCTCAGCTGATGGGGACTTTTGGATATATTCGTCATGAACATCAATCAAAAACTAGCATTGTCTCCAAAACAAGACTGTTGCAGAGATCCCAATGCCGATGTGTGCTTGGTGAACGTGTTACTACAGATCGACTGACGGGGTTGAATTAACGTTCACCGACAGACAAAATGACTCTCAGATTGAATAGAAGGGAAACAATAGCATGCTAGCAAAACCCATGATTGAGCAACTGAATGCGCAGATTAATTTGGAGTTTTTTTCATCAAACCTATACTTACAAATGAGTGCATGGTGTGAAGACAAAGGATTTGAGGGTGCAGCGCAGTTTATGCGTAAGCATGCGCAAGAAGAAATGGAGCACATGCAGCGTCTATTCACCTACGTGAGTGAGACCGGTGCGATGCCGATATTGGGCACGATTGAAGCGCCTCGCCACCATTTTGAATCGCTTGGTGAAGTGTTTCGTGAAACGTACAAACATGAGCAGCTCATTACTGAGAAAATTAATCATTTGGCACACGTCGCGTTCACTACGCAGGACTATTCTACATTTAGTTTCTTGCAGTGGTATGTCGCTGAACAACACGAAGAAGAAAAGATCTTCAAGAGTGTGATTGACAAGATTGAACTGGTAGGGGAAGACGGAAAAGCCCTTTTCTTCATTGATAAAGATTTGGCAGAAATGGCCAAACAAGCACCCACTTCTGTGATGGATAGCCCTGTGGCTTAAGACGCATACTACGTCTTCGCTCGGGCTTCCCTTAGGCAACAATGGGAGATGAGACCATGAGCGGAGACGCCTTAATTATCGCGATTTTCTTTGTTACGCTGGCGAACATCCTGCGTTATGTGAGTTCACTTCGTGTTTTACTCGTGATGATGCGAGAAGCCAACCCACTGCTGTACCAGCAAATGACGCGTGGCAATAATTTCTTTTCTTCCCAAGGAGATATCAGCCGACAAAAGCGGTTATATCATTACATTCGAAGCCAAGAATATCTTCATCACCACGACACGGCTTTTATTGCCAAGTGCAACAAAGTCAGACACTTGTTTATTTTATCGACCGCCCTTGTACTCGCTTTGGTTGTTTCACTCTTTTTTGTGGCGTTCGCAGGTCTTTAAGTTTTTTCTTTGTAAACACTGAAGCGACTAACAAAGTCGAAGCGCTGGCCTAACGAAGGCTCTTAGCAAAAATCAAAAAACGCTGGCAGTTGTCAGCGTTTTTTTTGTTACCCTCGACACCAATAATTCAAAGACCTAAAACCAAAATACCTGACGATAAGGGGTGAGCGACGTGGATCGATTCATGGCGTGGTGGCATTCGAGTTCTCAAAGCATCAATTTAGAATGGGTAGAACACATTGCCGTGTTGTTGGCGATGGCAGCATTTGCCTGGTTAGTGTGGCACGTCGTCTTTGGACGTTTGGTCGCGATTTCTCAAAAGACCAAAACCGAGTGGGACACCATTTTACTGCAAACAGTGAGCACGCCTATTAGCGTGTTGATATGGCTATGGCCATCGAGTTATGTGCTCGACAGCCTGTTAGCAGCCACGGCGAAAGTGAGTGAAAGCTGGCTGGTGGTGTCGCGTCGGGTGCTTGTTTTTGCAGTCATCCTTTGGATATTGCTGCGTTTAGTTAATCGCATAGAAGCGTATTTGATGAAATCCGATACGCGCGACCAAACCACGGTGTCTGCGATGGGGCATATACTGCGCTTGTTATTAGCCGTCGTGGGCGTATTAACGGCGCTACAAGCATTTGGTATTAGCCTGACAGGTCTTCTCACCTTTGGTGGTGTTGGTGGCCTTATCGTGGGTTTAGCAGCCAAAGATTTATTGTCTAACTTCTTCGGGGGGCTGATGATTTATTTCGATCGGCCTTTCAGTGTGGGCGATTGGATTAGCTCTCCTGATCGCAACATCGAAGGCACGGTAGAGCGCATCGGTATGCGAATGACCATGATCCGTAGCTTTGAAAGCCGCCCTTTGTATGTGCCGAACTCGGTATTTAGCAGCATTGTGGTGTTGAATCCTTCGCGCATGCAACATCGCCGCATCAACGAAACCATTGGCCTTCGCTATAAAGACGCCGACAAAATGGCGGCCATTGTGACGGATGTGAAAGCGATGCTCGAGACCCATCCCGACATTGAACAGCGGTCGACCTTGATGGTGAATTTTGATGCCTTTGCAGGCTCGTCGCTTAACTTCTTTATTTATGCCTTCACCAAAACCATCAATTGGTCCCGCTATCACGAAGTGAAGCAGGATGTAATGCTGAAAATTGTCGATATTGTTCATGCACATGGTGCAGACTTCGCGTTCCCATCGCGCACCATCAGCTTTGATAAAGACGAGATGACTGAAGCTGCCATTCCCGTGCCTGAGGCTATCCAAGCAGCATCGAACAAGCACTGAATCAGACAACACACTGGCTCAAGCGGATCTGGGCGGCTACAATGCCGCCCTATTTAATGCAGATCGTTGTTAAAGCAGTAGAGTGAAGAGATGAAGCAAGTTGATGTAGTGATCATTGGCGCAGGTGCAGCAGGCTTGATGTGTGCCGCGCAAGCGGGTAAGCGCGGTCGTTCCGTGCTGGTGGTCGATAACGGCAAAAAACCAGGACGGAAGATTCTGATCTCCGGCGGTGGTCGTTGCAACTTCACTAACTACGACGTAACGGCATCTAACTTCGTCTGTGGCAATCCGCATTTTGCTAAGTCCGCCCTGGCGCAATACAGCCAGTGGGATTTCTTTTCCATGATTAACGAGTACGGCATTGCATGGGAAGAGCGTGAGCACGGCCAGCTATTTTGCATCGACTCGGCGAAAGATATCGTCGAAATGCTGCTAAAAGAGTGCGATATGCCCAATGTCGAACAACGCTATCGTTGCGATGTGCATAGCATTGAGAAAAACGAAGACGGCTTCACATTAAAACTCGATACCGACACGGTAGCGTGCCAGTCATTGGTGGTGGCAACCGGTGGGCTATCGATGCCCAAGCTCGGCGCAACCCCATTCGGTTACCACATTGCAGAGCAGTTTGGCTTGAAGCGCATACCGACCACCGCAGGCCTAGTGCCATTCACTTTGCACGACAAAGACAAGGCTGCGTTTGCTGATTTGTCTGGTATTGCCATTCCGGTCACCATCACGTCAGAAAATGATGTGACCTTTAAAGAGAACCTACTGTTTACCCATCGTGGTTTGTCTGGCCCTGTGGTGTTGCAGATAAGTTCATACTGGGTGCCCGGCGAGAAAGTCACGGTGAACTTGTTGCCGGATTTAGATCTGGCTGACACCATCAACGCGATGCGTGACAAACATCCGGCGCAGAGCCTGAAAAACAGCTTGTCACGATTGCTTCCAAAGCGTTTGGTCGAAGCCATGATCACACGCGGTGATATCGAAGATAAGCCGCTCAAGCAGCTCAACCCCAAAGAGATTGCGTCGCTGGCGGATTATCTGCACCAGTGGAATATCGCCCCGAACGGCACAGAAGGCTATCGCACGGCGGAAGTCACGCTGGGCGGCGTGGATACTGATGAACTTTCTTCAAAAACCATGGAAACGAAAAAGGTCTCAGGGCTATATTTTGTCGGCGAAGTGATGGATGTGTCTGGCTGGCTGGGGGGGTACAACTTCCAGTGGGCATGGAGTTCCGGCTGGGTTGCAGGGCAGAATGTGTGATTAGCAGTAAGTAAATGAAAGACTTGAATCGAGGTCTGGCGCTTCCACTTTTAGGGGGAGGCTGACCTCGGGCTTAGTGCGCAAAATTTATTCTCTAAACGATAAAAATAAACCTTTACAAAAATAGGCGTTCGAGTATTATTCACCTCGCTCTGTTGAACAGGGTTATTAATGAAAGACGTAAAAGTAAAAGTAAAAATTCAGTTTGCCTTCCAATTGTTGTGCCCTCTGTGTTTCCCTTAGCTTCATCGTAACATTCAATAATTCAAGCTTTCAGTGCATCGCATTTTTGCGAAATTTTTTATGAATTAATATTAAGGGACACATTATGTCTAACAAAACAACTGGTCTAGTAAAATGGTTTAACGAAGAGAAAGGTTTTGGTTTTATTACTCAAGACAACGGCGGTGCTGACGTATTCGTTCACTTCCGTGCTATCGCTTCTGAAGGCTTCAAAACTCTGGCTGAAGGCCAAAAAGTATCTTTCGAAGTTGAGCAAGGCCAAAAAGGCCCACAAGCTGCTAACGTAGTAGCTCTGTAATTTCGAAAGAAGAGCGCAGGTGGTTATCCATCTGCGTTTTTTTTCGCCTGCAATAAATCGTTCTCGCTCTAAGCCTTCTATTTACAACTCTTTTCTAGATTACAATCACTCTCCAAAAATATCAGCACTGCAATTTATCATCACATCCCGTGCTTAATGATGCCTGCATGACGTTACATTTACGTTTTATTTCACATTCTTGAATATATTTTAAAAAATAAATCACACATGTTTCATGTGGCGCGATTTGTTATTTTTAAATTTTGTAGATTTTGAAAAAGGCGCCACGTAATAGCAGCGCCTTTTTTTATCGCAAAAACAACGTGAACATGATCTTTTGCCACCATTTTCCATACGGCGGTGTCATCAGCTTGCCGGGGTTGAACTTGCCTCGGCTGAGCACGGTTTTGGCATGGCTGAAAGTGCGGAAGCCTTCGATGCCGTGGTAGTGACCTAAACCAGATGGACCTACGCCGCCAAAAGGTGCGTCATCGACGGCAACCTGGGTAATGGTGTCATTAACGGCGATAGAGCCTGAGTGCGTGTGTCGGATGACATGACGCTTGAAATCTTCATCAAAGGACATCAAATACAGGGCTAATGGTCGCGGCATGTTTCGAATGATCGTGAGCACATCCTGCACATCGTGATATGTGATAATGGGCAGCAAGGGGCCGAAGATTTCTTGCTGCATGATGACGCTGTCTGCGGGCGGGTTGATCACCAGGTGAAGCGCCATTTTTCGTGTTGCAGGCAGTATGGCTTCTTCACTCAGCGGGATAACTGTGACGCCATGCTTTTGTGCATCATCAATCAAAGACTCCAGTCTGGCGAATTGGCGGTCATTGATAATGGCCGTGCGATCATCGCTTTGAATACCCTCGGGGTAGGCGGCCTTCCATTGAGCGCGAAGCGCTTCGACGACATCATCCAGTTTATCTTCATGAACATAAAGATGGTCGGGGGCGACGCAGATTTGCCCAGCATTGAGGTTTTTGCCAAACAACAGACGCTCCGCCGCGATCTCGGGAGCAATGTCGGGGGCAATAATCACGGGGGATTTCCCGCCTAACTCTAGCGTGACAGGTGTGAGGTTTGCGGAAGCGGCTTCCATCACTTTTTTGCCCACTTCGGTCGAGCCAGTAAACAGCAGGTGATCGAAAGGCAGCTTGGTGAATGCGGTTGCCACCGCGACATCGCCTTCAATGACACTCACTTTGTCTTCAGAAAACGCCTCTCTGAGCATGGTTTTGACAACCTGATTGGTGAGTGGCGTGAATTCACTCATCTTGAGCATCACGCGGTTGCCCGCCGCGATAGCTGTCATCAAAGGGATCAGGCTTAAGGTGATCGGGAAGTTCCATGGCACGATGATGCCGACAACGCCAAGTGGCTGATAATGAATTTCAACCTTGGCGGGGGCGAGCAAAAGACCGGTGGACCGGCGCGAAGGTTTCATCCAGCGCTTGAGCTTGCGCTTGGTATAACGAAGCATCTGAAAGCACGGCATGATGTCTGCCATCAGGGTGTCGGTGCGACTGCGATGACCATAATCTTGCGATAATGCGTCAACTAACGCGTCGGTATGGATTTTCAGTACGCGCTGCAGGCGAGTTAAGTCTTCAATGCGCTCGGCATAGTCAATGTCAGGGATTTGTTTACCCAATTCGGTCAGCTTAGAAAACTGTGTTTCTAAGGCATTTATCTGCTGTTCAAGCGGCGTATTGGCCGCCATTGATACCACGGTCATGTTTGTGCGTCCTGTGAGCGATATCTGTTTCATAACAGTAAAGTCAGACTTGCCGGCTTGCAAGTCTTAGGTGCGCTATTGTGATAACGCAATATGTTGCCGATCTGCTTCGAACATGAGCATAAATTGATGAAAGTATGCAGATATGGCGCGAGCGTTCTCCTGTTCACCTAGCGCGGCTAAGATTTCAATGCCGACTTCACAGGTGCAGAGTGACCCCGAGGGTTGATTGCGGCGCAGTGAATAGGCGGTTGTCAGCCCCTCGGGCAAGGTCACCGTTGGTATATCTTCCAGCCAAGGGCTCTGGCGCAGCATCTTGTGCGCCTGCTGCCACGTTGCATCCACGATGATGAAATGCAGAGGCTTTTCGTATGGCTGTCTGTTTGATGATGACGGGTGACATTCTGTCAATCTCTCTAGCGGGGTCGCCGTTTCGTTTGGAAATACCAAAAATGGCTGAGCCGCAGGGTCTGCCAGTAAGGTCAGCAATTCTGCTGGTGGTGTTTTTCGGTGCCAGATGTGACGTCGACAAAGCGGCAGTGAAGCTTCCAAAAGCCGACCGGTATTGGTGGCGCGGTTGGCTTCTGTTTCGTGCATTAATAGTTCAATACGCACATTGCTGTTTAACGACGGAGTGTGGTCGCACAAGCAGTTGTAATGAAAGCCGCAATGTTCACACGGCGCAGGTTTGGTTGGCAATGTGTATTCCTCGCCGTTCAATTAGTTAAGCGTAACGCCTTCCTGTTGCGGATAAATGCCATCTGAGAACAGGTAGGTATCGGCAGCGTCAGGCAGATTAACCTCGGGGGCAACCGAAGGGTTCGAGGGATAACGGTTGCCGTCAAAGTGAAGCACGCGGGTGGAGGCTTTGGCGCCACCGCCACCGACAGGCATGATCAAATCACGCCAGCCATTGTGCGTCGTATTACTCATTTGGAACGGGAGATGAACCAAGCTTATACGGCTGTTGAAGCGCCAATCGCCGTTTTGGTTAGCAAACACTAACAAGGTGCAGCCACCGCTGCCGCACCAGTCGGTCAATACCAGTAATTCGTTGTTGCCATCGTTGTTGAGATCTTCGCTCAACCAACGATAACGTGTGCCTGCTACTTCGGTAGCAGCCTCACCCAAATAAGCTTTCAACGCCGCATCAACCTTTGGGTTGAACTCCGCTGAACCTTCCACACCCTGTGACATTTTGGTCGCGTCTGTTTTGCTGCCGACCATCAAAGACAAGGTTAACCCTTGCGCACCAAGACTGTATTCGCGGCCATTGACGATTTCTTTGTCAGCAGTCAGGGTCAGTCCATTTCGCTCAAACAGACGTTCACTCACCAGGTACTGGCCTTGATGGCGAGTCATCATGACTTGCACGGCATTGGCGTTCACTTGCTGCCAAATGCCTGTTTCGATGAGTTCTGGCTCATTGGCTTGCTGATAATGCGTGGTGGCAGAATGATCTGAGTTCAGGGTGACTGTGGTCGTCAATCGGGTATCACCAAGTGTGGTGACTCCTTGATAATTACCGACCCACTCTTGGGTGGGGTCATCTGCCGATAACGTTGCGCAGCCGTGCCATGATTGCTTGCCCTTGGTGAAATTGGATGTCCAGCCATAGATGCTGTCACTCATGCCATCGCTACAAAGCTCAGGACGGAGCGTCAGTGTTGCACCATCGGCCTGATAAATTCGTGCTTCTGGACTGATGTCTCGAGCAGTGAGCGTGACGTTTTCGCTGTTATGCCCTAAGCGACTAAATTGCAGTGTATTGCTTTCAACAGACACTCCCCAGAAAGGCTCCGTGCCCGAAGCGACTGTGCGGTCACGGGGTTGTTGGCAGCCGTCAATTTCTGCTGACATCAGGTTGAGTTGCGTGACTTTGAACGTGGCAGGGTAGTCGGCTCCAAACCCGTCTGATGATGGCGCAACCAACTCGCCAACGACTTCTCCATAGATGGAGCGATAAGGGCTTGCGCTTAAGCCTAAGCCTTGCTGTGTAAGTGACGGGTCGAGTTGCAGCCAGTATTGGCTGTTACTGCCGCACGGCGTGATAGCACGCACTTCATGGCTCAAGGTGACTTCACCACGTAGCATAAAACGTTGCGGGACTGGCGTTGGTGCCGATTGAGGCGATGATTGTGTTTGTAAATCATCAGAGTTTCCCAGTTCAACGGGCCCAGATGGTGATTGGCTGCAGGCAGAAAGCAGGCTAATAATAACAGCGAGGCTCAGCAGTTTTGGAAGGCGGTGATTTGGAATTGGCAACGGAGATTCCTCTTCTCTTTCATGGGCTAAAAGGGTAAAACCATGATGATGGCATTCACACCAATGGGGAGATTATGGCGTATTGGCTATTAAAAACCGAGCCTGATACTTTTTCTATAGACACCTTAAAACAGCAAAAGGTCTCGTGCTGGGAAGGTGTGCGCAATTATCAGGCGCGAAATATGATGCGTGATGGAATGAAAGTTGGCGATCTTGCGTTCATCTACCACTCCTCGTGCAAAGATGTGGGTGTGGTGGGCATCGCTGAAGTGGTAAAGGCCGCGTATCCCGATCATTTTCAGTTTGACCCTGAAAGCCCTTATTTTGATCCCAAAAGCTCACCGGAAAATCCACGTTGGATAATGGTAGATGTGGTCTATCGTCAGCATCTGCCGTACTTGTCGCTGGCGCGGATCAAAGCGAACCCTGCGTTGGAAGAGATGCCGCTGGTCAAGAAAGGCAGTCGTCTCAGCATTATGCCCGTCACTGAGATGCAGTGGAGCGAAATCCTTGCGATGTCGGAAGCACGCAAAAGGTAGCTGTGGGTAGCATCAGTTAAATTGGCGAATTAGGTCAAGTGACTGAAAAAGAAAACGGCAGCGGGGGGAATCGCTGCCGTACTGCATCTTATGTATCTGTTGTAGCACACGCTTTACATTATTGCTTTTCAAGCCAACACAGCGTTACAGCAGGTGTGTTTCAAGATAGCGAGCCACTGCTTCGTCTGCATGACTGCCGATCACTTCGTTGTTAGGCAGTGTGGCTTTTACGCGTGGATGCGCGGTTTCCATCACCAAGCCTTTTTTCGCAGCACTCAACATTTCCACGTCATTCATGCCATCGCCAAACGCGATACATTCATCAAGGCTAAAGCCTTTGATTTCCGCAACCGCTTTTAATGCTTCGCCTTTCGATACACCAGCAGCCATAACTTCAAGACAAAATGGCGTAGAAAAAGCCACGCTGACTTTATCGCCGAAGGTGTCGATGAATTTCTTTTCAATAGCCGTCAGGTAATCATGATCATGACGAATGAAGAAGATTTTCGCTACGTCTTCAAGCGGCGGATTTTCTGGGTCAAACAGCGTAAAGCTGAAACCTGAATCTTTGTGGTATTTCGCCAAATCTTCGTCAACGCGGTTCAGTAACCAATCGTTCTCACGATAGATATGAATCGTGACGGTTTCATCGTCCTTCATCATGTTGACCAGTTCTGTGATGACTTCTGGTTCGACATTGCGGCTGAAAACCAAGTTGTCATCCGCGTCGTGAACGCGCGCACCGTTTGAGGTGATCATGAATGCTGGAATGCCCACGCTCTGGCGAATGTGTGCCACATCGATGTGGTGACGACCGGTTGCGAAAACAAAATGCTCGCCCTTTTGATGCAGGCGTTGTAAGACGTCACGAGTATAAGGAGCGATGCTATGGTCTGGTGTCAGCAGGGTGCCGTCGAGATCGGACGCAACGATTCTGTACATATGTACCTCAAGTCGAAGAGAAGAGTGTTCAATACCCCTTCAGTGTATCCAAGCGCGAAAGAAAGAAAAGGGATCAAATCGTCGGTTATTTTTTCCCGTTTAGGCGAAATAACCGACAAATTTGCTGGTTGACTCGTTTCTCACTGGCAATTTAGCGATTACGCGGTTTGCTCAAGTGGTGCGGCCGATTGCGCATCGAAGAAGGAGAGGGACAGGTTAAGAGCCGTGTCGCGTGTCACGTCTTTTTCGAACAATAATTCATGACGAGAGTTTGGCACGATATCAAATTTGATAGGCAGATTGAGCGCCTGACGTTCACGGTGAAAATGGAACATGGTGTGGTTACACACGACTTCATCGCGTGCCGCCTGCATCACCAGCATCGGCATATCGATCATTCGTGCCGCCTCAATCGTGCGTTCACAGGCAGACATACTTTGCCAAATCCATTGACTGCTCGGGCCACCAACTTTGAGTGTCTCATTATCCTCATACAGCTTGCGAAACCACTGGTAGCGAGTTTCTGAGTGAGTCAGCAAGTTGTGCTTAAACGGTTTGAGCCAATACGGAACCTGGCCTGGCGCATAACCAGCGGGATGTTGGATGGTTGACAATGCACGGCACAGCGGCTTAGCCACTTTTCTCAGTGTTGGTGAAAGATTGATGCCAAACATCGGGGCACTGAGTGCTAATGCGTCAATGGCGGCCGGCTTTCTTGCGGCATAGAGGGTGGTGATCGCGCCGCCCATCGAATGCGCCAGTATCATGCGTTGCTGGTGGGGCTTTTGCGTGACGATTTCATCGACAAAGGTTTCAAGGTCGTCAACGTAATGCTCAAAGTCCACCACATGGCCGATGTCACTGCCTGTGACGAGACGTTGACTCTGACCTTGTCCACGATGGTCATAACTGTAAACGTCATAGCCTTGACGGAACAAATCTAAAAACACTTCCTTATATTTTTCAGTCGCTTCAATTCGGCCATTGACCACCACGATAGCGCGGGTGTGCTCAGGCTTGGTGAAGGCGCACCAATGCAGACGCAGGCCTTCTTGGCCAATGATCTGCCCTTGCTGACGTGTTGCCCAAAATGGCGCAACTTGTTCAGCCATGGTGGTGGCTAACTCGTCTTCACGAGAAAATAAAAAAGGGCGTTCAATTGACATGTACATTCCGGTTCGGGGTTTCTATTTAGCATATCACGACACACGAGAAGTGCTCGGGTATGTGTTAGGAATATCGCCAGTTGTCAGCGAAAACAGGGCGCCTATGTTAAGGCATCTATGTTCATGGTTAGGCATTGTCGAAGGAAAAATAGTCACAAACAAAAACAGCCAGCAAATGCTGGCTGTTTCATCATTACACGGCAGTCATTACTGGCTGAAGTTAAAGTACGTGGCGGAGCCTGGACCCACTGGCATACCCACGACGAATACCCACAAGTAGAAGAAGATGCTCCAACCTAACAAGAATACCAGCGTGTATGGCAGCATGGTGGCGATCAGTGTCCCTATGCCTAAATCTCGCTTATAGCGTGAGGCTACCGCCAAAATAAGACCGAAGTAGCTCATCATCGGGGTAATAAGGTTTGTCACCGAATCACCGATACGGTATGCCGCCTGAATGGTTTCCGGCGCATAGCCAACCAGCATCAGCATTGGCACGAATATCGGCGCGGTCACTGCCCACTGCGCAGACGCTGAACCGAGTGTCAGGTTGATGATGCCGCACATGATGATGAAGGCGAAGAACAACATTGGGCCAGTTAGACCGATGTTTTGCAGGAAGTCTGCACCACCAACGGCAATAACCTGACCGAAGTTGGTCCATTTAAACAGTGCCACGAACTGCGCGGCAAAGAAGACCAGCACGATGTAAAGACCCATGGCGCTGATGGATTTTGCCATCGCATCAATCACGTCACGATCAGTCTTCATGGTGCCGACGGTTTTACCGTAAACGTAACCTGGAATAGCAAAGAACACCAAAATGAAGGCAACAATACCTTTTAAGAACGGAGAGCCTGCCACTAAGCCCGTTTCAGGGTTACGCAGAATGCCCCATTCCGGCACGATGGTCATCGCCAGTAAGGCTGATACGATAAGCGCCGCGATGCCTGCATTGCGCATACCGCGCTTCTCAATGTCAGTGACTTTGCCTGCTTCTTTGGCTTCGAAATCTTCTGCCGCCATGGACTGATCGTATTTGCCGAGCTTTGGCTCAACAATTTTCTCAGTAACCAAGGCACCCAAAATGGTGATCAGGAAGGTCGATGCAAACATAAAGTACCAGTTCGCTTCTGGGCCAACCGTGTACACAGGGTCAATCATTTGTGCGGCGGTTTCAGTGATACCAGACAACAGTGGGTCAACCGTACCTAGCAGCAAGTTGGCAGAATAACCGCCCGAGACACCGGCGAAAGCTGCCGCAAGACCCGCCAATGGGTGACGACCCAGAGAGTGGAATATCATGGCTGCGAGTGGGATAAGTACCACGTAACCCAGCTCCGATGCTGTGTTTGAGATGATACCCGCGAAAACGACGGTTAAGGTCACCATACGTTGAGACGCCCCCATCACTAAAGAGCGCATGGTGGCGGAAAGTAGACCTGAATGCTCGGCAACGGCGACACCCATCATGGCGACCAATACGGTGCCTAGAGGGGCGAATCCGGTGAAGTTCTTCACGAGATTCATCACGATAAGCTGCACGCCTTCCGCGTTCATCAGACTTTTAACGTAAATCATGCCATCAGCAGCACGACCCGCCGTGCCTTCTGGGCGTGGGTCGGTGACCGACATGCCAAAGTAACCCGCAATGCCCGATGCAAAGAAAATGACCACACACAAAATGGCAAACAGGGTGACCGGGTGAGGGAGAAGGTTACCGAGAAATTCTACAGTATCGAGAAAACGGGAAAAAAAGGATTTCTTTGGCTTCCCGCCGTTTTGATGTTGCGAAGCTGATGTCTGCATCAGTTCCTCCATGTTGGGTAACTATCCATCTTTAATCTGAAAAGCATGCTAGGGCATTTAAACGGTCAATTGCAATATGTAGTGCTATTAAATAGCATCAATACAGCCATATAATTTAAAATAAAATTAACATTTGGTATTATATGTTGTTTGTTTTCTGTTCTGTTTGGTGGAATTATCGACGGGTTTACAATCACGGCATCGCCATTGAATTTTCGCCCACTTTCTGGAACCGAAATGCAAAAAAAAGTCTTTTATATCGAGTTGTTGCGTGTTGTTGCTGCGATTGCAGTGATCGCCATTCATGTTTTGGGGCCTTATCGCTACATCGCAGGCGAGATCCCACAAAGTGACTGGCTTTCTGCCATTGGAATTAACGGCGCAAGTCGCTGGGCTGTCCCCGTATTCATTATGATTACAGGTGCATTGATGCTGTCAGACACCCGGCCATTTTCACCCTCGTATTTTGTTAAACGGCGAGTGATGAAAGTGTTTGTGCCTTTTGTGGTCTGGTCTGTTTTTTATGCCATTCTCGCGGCAATATCGTTACAAAATGTAAATTGGTCGGAAACCGTACAACGATTGACACAATTTCCTGTGAAAGAAACTTACTATCACTTGGGGTTTTTCTATTATTTCCTGCCGCTATATCTACTGATTCCAGTACTCCGTCCTTTAGTGAAACGAGAAGCGCCGGATATGTTCAATACCGTATTGGCGCTTTGGCTGGGACTGTGTGTGGCAAGATTAATGGGGGTGGATCTGGGTTTTGTCGAAGAGTTGGTGCTTTTCGGTGGCTATCTGTTACTGGGCTATGCGCTGCATCGGCGTGAAGTGCCTTTTGGCTTGTTACTCTTTTTGGGCGTGTTAGCGTTGGTGGCGACCGAGTACACAGCGATCTCACAAAGTGTCGCAAAGGGTGCATACACAAGTGCGGGCTGGTTCTCTTATAAGACGATTAATACTGTGCTCATCGCCACCATGGTGTTTGTGCTTTGTAAGCGATGGGCAGACAACGTGTCTGATAAATGGCAAAGGCGGGTGACGGTTGTTAGTCGCCACTCATTAGGCATTTACCTGATCCATCCCATTTTTCTTTGGCCGCTGAGGGAAAGTGATGTGATTCTTGGGATGGCATGGTTAGCCATCCCGGTGGTGACATTGGTCGTTTTTGTGTTGTCTTACTGGACCAGTGCCGGATTATCGAAGTGGCGCGCGACGGCGTGGTTAGTGCCCTAATTAGTTAATTCTTTGCAATTTAGCAAAGTGAACAAAGTCAGCGCCGCGGTATGTTAGCGTGCCACAATCACCGGGCTGTAGGGCGTGATAATAATGAATACCCACTTGGAATTCGCGTTTCGGACCGCCTGATATTGGCTCAACATAGATCCAATATTCTTCTGGGTCTTGGTGTTGATCTGGGCTTGGCAGAGAAACGGCTTGTTTATCAAGAATGCGGATGTCGATCGCACGATCTTCTGCGCCGTGTCCCAATGAATGCTTTTGGAAGGTAAATACAAAGTAGACACCAGCAACCACCGCAAGGGCGAGCATGAGCAAAATCAGAGAAATGGGCACGGTTGTCTCCTTAATCCGGCCGTAAAATGTCGAGCGAGAGTCTACTTCAGAAGAAGGAGTAGACATACTGCCACCAGAAACAATTCGTGATCGATCGCACTTATCTGTATTTGCATCGGTGCGAATGTAAACGAAGTTAAAGAGTTTTCTCATTTTTGGTGATATGACGTAAGCTAATGAAAAGCATCGATCGCGGGTACTAAGACACCGCCCTATAGGAGGCCTACATGGATGACATTGCTGTTGTTGTGAGACAAAGTCGGCGTCTGGAGCGTTTGCTGAAAGAGCATTATCACGCTCAAGGGCGAGGACTTCACGAATTGGTGACGAGTTGCCAAGAGCGGTTGCCACATGATGTGATCGCCAAATTGCGCTTTGTGGCTACCATCAGAAATAAAACCGTGCATGAAGACGGCTATGAAGTCGACGACATGCGTGGTTTTGTATCGGCCTGCAAGCAATGCGAAAAAGAGCTACAGCCTCGTAGCAATCGCATGATCTGGCGCGTTGCCCTCTTCCTGATTTTTGCTGTCACTGTCGGTGCGGTTTGGTTTTATATCGAAAACTGGCGTCACATCATCGGTACCTAAGACGGGCACTAAACAACAATAGAGCATCCAATTTGGGTGCTTTTTTTGATTGTATCGACAGTCAACAGAGATACATCGTTGATCTCTTAATCGAGACGCCCCCTGATATTCTAAGGCTTACCCTTTTTAAGGGGATAGACCGGAGTAACGTTAGGGCTTTAGATCGAGAAAGCCGAACAGGCTCTGGCGTTATTCGGATATAAATCGTCATGGTGCCTGCTTTTGATGCGAGCTTCGCTTTCTGAGACATGTGCGGTGGACTTTCCATCTTGCATCCCTAGACTTGGTTGGCTCGCAATTTAAGGGAAGAGATCATGTTGAGTTGGCTTGCTGTTTGTTGTTCAGGATTGCTGCACATCAATGCTGCTTACAAAGGTCCGCGTTGGCAGTTTTATCTGTTTAAACCGTTGACTATTTTATTGATGATGCTGATCGCCTTGGTGGGCGGAGAGACGAATGTTTACACTTATTTGATCTTAGTTGGCCTGTTATTTTCGTTGTTTGGTGATGTGTTCTTGATGCTACCCAAAGACCGATTCATACCAGGGCTATTGAGCTTTCTGATTGCGCATATTTTATATAGTGTTGCGTTCTGGCAGCAGTTTGATGGCCCCATGATATGGTGGCTTCCCTCGTTGATTGGTGCGGCAAGTGTCATTGTTTTCTTACTTTTATTGCCTAATCTTGGGCCTTTGCTGATCCCTGTTGGAATTTATATTGCCGTGATCGCCCAGATGGCATGGGGTGCAGGCGAATTTTGGATGAATGCACACTCGCAAACGGCGGCATATGCGTTTGGTGGGGCACTGTTGTTCATGGTATCTGATACCGTTCTTGCCTTTGAGCGATTTAAAGGGCCTTTTCGCGCCTCAGTATTGCTGGTGATGAGCACGTATTTTTGCGCACAGGGATTGATTACTTTGTCTGTGATGTCGTAGTAGCGAGGAGTCATTAATGTCGTGGATTCAAGTGTATAGTGCAAGTAATTCACTCGAGGCACATAGTCTGAAAGGAATGCTTGAATCCATGGGAATGGATGTCCTGCTTAAAGGCGACTCACTCGCCAGTGCCACCGGCGAGCTTCCTGCCGATGTGGTTGCTGTGACTTTGTGGGTGGATACCTTACGTGAAGAAAAAGCGCGATCTGCATTGCATCAGTATGAAGCACAGGCAGAAAGTGTGTGGTTCTGCCCATCCTGCCAAGAAGAAAATGGCGGTAGCTTTGAGATGTGCTGGCAATGCAGCACACCGCGTGATGAATTCTGATTAATCTTGCGACATATCAAAACAGCCTAGCAAAGACTGTGTTTCCATAACGACCGATTAATCGTTGTGCGTTTGTGGAGTTGCTATGCCTGTGTCAATTCATGTTCATGAAGTCTTAAACCACCTCAAATCCCAAACTTTGTCTGAACAAGCATTGGTTGACTGGGTAAGCGGGCAATGGGGTGCATCTGCACGTTTTCATACTTGCAGCCAAAATGGGCTGTCATTTAGTGAAGTTCTCGTGTTCTTGCGCCGTAGGAAGAAGATTCTTGAACAAGCAGGCTCGTTAGTGGTGAATGACGCGCGGATTTGTCAGCACTAAACGAGTGCTACTGAGCAGAAAGACACAGTGAAACGAAAAAGGCCTCAGAAGAGGCCTTTTTGCTGTTTATCTTTTGTATCAATGTCACTTCTAAGTGCTGGGTATATCAACCAACCATGTACTTGCGGCGGATATCAAGCAGAGCGAAGATCCCAAATATCAGGATGGACCATTTTTCCCAGCGAGTCATGGAGACTTTATCGCCGAATGCACCGATAAAGATCAGCATCTGCAAGCCATGCATGCAGAACAGAAAGGCGGTCATAATATACAGTGCCATCGCGGCTACACCCGGAAACGGCGAGATGATATTCGTGATCAATACCAACCAGACAAAGCCAATGGCCGCTTTTGCTAAAAAGATGAGTGCTTTCATTTTTCCTCTCTTAGATACAGCCGGAAGCTCACTTGTCCGGCATGCTTTTCCTTAATCATGTCCCAATGCGCGGGAACGTCGGGCACACCAAGCTCTTTTTCTGCCTCAATGTAAATCAACGCGTTCTTATTAAGCCAGCCATTGTGCTCGAGTTTGTTCAACACGTCACTCAACAAGTCTTTACGAAACGGTGGATCGATAAAGACCACATCAAATGGCTGTCCGGTTTGCGATAAGTACTGCAAGGCATCGATGTTATGGACGGTCGCGTTGTCTGCATTCAAGGTGGCTAGATTGAGATTGATTTGCGCCGCCGCACCTTTATCAAGCTCTAGTAACGTGACGTGATCAGCCTGACGAGACAAAGCTTCAAGCCCTAAACCGCCACTACCTGCGAACACATCAAGGCATTTAGCTTGATATAAATCTGCCGCTAGCCAGTTGAATACCGTTTCTTTCACGCGATCTGTTGTAGGGCGAAGGCCTTCGACGTTCTTAACTGGCAATTTGCGACCTCGCCATTTTCCAGAAATAATGCGGACAAAACCAGAACCGCCTCCTGCATTCGATGAAGGATGATTACCCCTGCCGTTAGGTTGTTTCGCAGGGTTTTTAGGGTTACGTCTTACCATAGATTTTTTGACCGCCAAGAAGGTGTTAGTATATGTCGGTTCGGTAACGGCTCAGCATTTTCAAGGTCAACTTGCCCTTTTTAAAATGATCAGCGACGTAAGGGTTTTGGCCTCTTTCGCCGAATTTTCTGCGCCGCAATGTATGTAATACATCGCCGTTACCTCACTGCATTTATAAGGCGCAGTGCTCACAGTTTAAGATTAGCGCGATGTCATCGTGCTGATTGTACCAATCATGCTTTAGGATTTGCCAATGGCAGAAAAAAAGAAACGCGGATTTATGTCCTGGCTGGGTTTCGGCCGAAAGAACGACGAACAAGAACAACAGGCTGAGCAAGCCCGTTTACAAGCTGAAGAAGAAGCTCGCCTGCAAGCGGAAGCCGATGCGAAAGCACAGGCTGAAGAGCAAGCGCGCCTGCAAGCGCAAGCCGATGCGAAAGCACAGGCTGAAGAACAAGTTCGCCTGCAAGCGGAAACGGATGCAAAAGCACAGGCTGAAGAAC
Organism: Enterovibrio norvegicus FF-33; assembly: GCF_000286835.2. GTDB lineage: Bacteria > Pseudomonadota > Gammaproteobacteria > Enterobacterales > Vibrionaceae > Enterovibrio > Enterovibrio norvegicus_A. The sequence continues at coordinate 46,637 of NZ_AJYD02000031.1, forward strand.
AAGCCCGCTTGAAATCGGAAGCCGATGCGAAAGCACAGGCCGAAGAGCAAGCGTGCCTGCAAGCAGAAGCGGATGCGAAAGCACAGGCTGAAGAACAAGTTCGCCTGCAAGCGGAAGCGGATG
>NZ_AJYD02000031.1:47160-233412 GCF_000286835.2 Enterovibrio norvegicus FF-33
ACAAGCGCGTCTGCAAGCGGAAGCCGATGCGACAGCGCAAGCTGAAGAAGAAGCACGTCTGCAAGCGGAAGCCGATGCAATTGCTGCAGAACAATTAGCCGCTGAAGATCTGACTAAGACACAAGCCGAGCAGGAAAAGCCAAAGCGTGAAGGTTTATTTGCTCGCTTAAAACGTGGTCTTCAGAAGACCAAAGCGAACATCGGTGCAGGCTTTTTGGGTCTGTTCAGTGGCAAGAAAATTGATGATGAGCTGTTTGAAGAACTGGAAGAGCAGCTTCTTATTGCTGATGTTGGTATGGATACCACGACCAAGATCATCAATAACCTGACCGACAATGCTTCTCGTAAAGAGCTGAAAGACGGTGAGGCCTTGTATGGTCTGCTCAAGCAGGAAATGGCTAGCATCTTGAGTAAGGTTGAAAAACCGCTCGATGTGGAAAACCAAAACGGGCCATTCGTGATCTTGATGGTCGGCGTTAACGGTGTGGGTAAAACCACCACTATTGGTAAGCTCGCCAAGCAATTCCAGCAAGAAGGTAAATCCGTCATGCTGGCGGCAGGTGACACTTTCCGCGCGGCGGCAGTCGAACAGCTACAGGTTTGGGGCGATCGTAATAACGTTCCTGTGATTGCACAGCACACCGGTGCAGATAGCGCATCAGTGATCTATGACGCGATTGAAGCTGCAAAAGCACGTAATGTTGATGTGGTTATCGCAGATACCGCTGGTCGTTTGCAAAACAAAGCTAACCTGATGGAAGAGCTGAAAAAAATCGTCCGTGTCATGAAAAAACTCGACGAGAATGCACCGCATGAAATCATGCTCACCATTGATGCGGGTACAGGTCAAAATGCCATCAGCCAAGCGCGTTTGTTCAATGAGATCGCGCCGCTGTCGGGTATCACCCTGACCAAGCTTGATGGTACCGCCAAAGGTGGCGTTATCTTTGCGGTGGCCGATCAATTTAATATTCCTATCCGCTACATCGGTGTCGGTGAAGGGATTGATGATTTGAGACCATTTGTCGCAGAAGATTTTATTGAAGCACTGTTTAGTCAGGAGGACTGATAGGCGTGATCCAGTTTCAGCAGGTTAGTAAAGCCTACCGCGGTGGGCAGCGAGCATTACAGAAAGTAAGCTTTCACTTGCCCAAAGGCGACATGGCATTTCTGACCGGTCACTCTGGTGCAGGTAAAAGTACCTTGCTGAAACTTTTGTGCGCGATTGAACGGCCGAGTGACGGTAAAATATTGTTCAATAATCACGATATTTCGCGTATTGACCGCAAAGAAATCCCTTTTTTGCGTCGCCACATCGGGGTGATTTTTCAAGATCATAAACTCTTGATGGACAGAACCGTGTTCGACAATGTCGCCCTGCCGCTCCGTATTGAACAGGCCAACGAGTCAGACGTGAAAAAGCGTGTGTCTGCAGCGTTAGACAAAGTGGGTTTGTTAGACAAATCCGCTTGTTTACCCATTCAGTTATCAGGCGGTGAGCAGCAACGTGTGGGTATTGCCCGTGCGGTGGTTAATCGCCCGCAAGTGTTGATTGCCGATGAGCCGACCGGAAATTTGGATGCGGCCTTATCGCAGCAAATCATGGAATTATTTCGTCAGTTCAACCAAGTGGGCGTCACCGTATTGATGGCGACTCACGATACGTCTTTGTTGAGTCGCTACGACATGCGTCGATTTGACCTGAACCAAGGTCATCTTTCGGAGGTGGCGCGTGGCTAATTTTTTGTCGTTACACAAACAGCAGTGCGGACAAGCGCTTCGAGATTTGTTGGCGCGACCAACGGGGAATTTGTTAACCGTATTGGCTTTGGCCTTCTCGCTAGCATTGCCCGTTACGTTATATATGTTGGCAAAGAACGTGGTGGCGGTCAGTGCACAATGGCAAGCGCCCAATCAGTTGACGGTTTATCTCAATGAGATACCGGAAAGCCGCGCCACATCACTGAGTGATGAGATTGGTCAGTGGTCTGAGATTGGCTCGGTTGCGTATATCTCTCCTGAGCAAGGCTTGTTGCAGCTGAGACAAATCCAAGGATTTGAAGAAGCAGTGAGTTTGCTCGATGATAACCCGCTACCTGGCGTTATCGTGGTGACACCAACGAGTGATGATGCGGCCGCGGTTACCGCATTGGCGTCAAAGCTGCGCGCAGAATCGGACATTCAAGAAGTCCGTCTTGATAGCGACTGGCTGCAACGCCTAGCAGCTATAGAGTCTTTGGTGCTGACATTAACTTGGGGTTTCTCCGGTCTGATGTTAATGGCAGTGTTTCTCATCGTCGGCAATACCCTGCGATTACAGGTACTGAACCAGAAACAAGAAATTCAGGTCATGAAGTTGGTCGGCGCTACCGACAGTTATATTCTTCGCCCCTATTTGTACACGGGCGTTTGGTTGGCTTTATCGGGTGCAGTGGTTGCTTGGCTCGTGGCAACAATAAATGGCTTTTTACTCGATGCAGCCGTGGCAGAATTGGCTACATTATATAGCAGTGGTTTTCGTCTCAGTGGCTTAGGTGTCGATGAAACCTTGATCCTGTTTATGGTGGCTGGGTTGATTGGCTTGCTAGCAGCACGGCTCGCGGCAGGTAAACATTTACGAGATATTGAACCTGTTTGATGGGGTGTAGTCTCATTCATGGTGATCATTCACTCAGACTTGCAGTTTTTTTGAACTTGAGTAGAGTATGCCATTGGTCTTTTTAGGCCATTATTGTTCGATAGATTCGAAAAGAGGTGAAAATGACAGCAGCGATGTATGCACTAGCCCCAATCTCAAGAGATAGCTTGGACAGCTATCTACGTCAGGTAAACAGCCATCCAATGCTGTCTGCTGACGAAGAGCGTGAGCTTGCAGAACGTCTGCACTACGACGAAGACTTGGACGCGGCGAAAAGCCTGATCCTGTCTCATCTAAGATTTGTTGTTCATATTGCCCGTGGTTATTCCGGTTACGGACTTCCCGTGTCTGATCTGGTACAGGAAGGGAACATTGGTCTGATGAAAGCGGTGAAACGCTTTAACCCTGAAGTGGGTGTGAGACTGGTTTCTTTTGCCGTGCATTGGATTAAAGCTGAAATTCACGAATACGTCCTGCGTAACTGGCGTATTGTGAAAGTGGCGACCACCAAGGCGCAACGTAAATTGTTCTTCAACTTGCGTAAGTCGAAAAAGCGTCTGGGATGGTTTAACGCCGAAGAAGTTAACTTGGTTGCAGAGCAACTTGGCGTTGATGCTTCAGAAGTGCGTGAGATGGAATCTCGTCTTGCCGCACAAGATGCAGGTTTTGATGGCGGTGCAGATGATGATGAGCGCGAAGGCCCTGTGGCCCCGGTTTTCTTCTTAGAAGACAAAAGCTCAGACGTTGCTACCAATATTGAGGCTCAGAACTGGGAAGACCACGCTAACCGTCGACTCGCAACAGCGATGTCAGGGCTGGATGAGCGAAGCCAGCACATTATTCGTTCGCGTTGGTTGGACGATGACAACAAAACGACATTGCAGGAATTGGCTGATCACTATCAGGTTTCTGCTGAGCGCATTCGACAGCTTGAAAAGAATGCCATGCGTAAGTTGAAAGAGGCTGTGGGCGAAGACGCATTGTGATCGTCAACCCTCGAAGATCGTAAAAAGCCGGCTGATTGCCGGTTTTTTTGTGCCTCAAAAACCCATATCCCGTTTGGTCTCAGATAACTTGTCCACAGCTTTATTACGATCAACACTACATGTAGTGGATCCTTTCTCTGGATCCTACTTTATCAACGCAATCCACAGTCTTTTCCACAGGTGGCTAAAAAGCGTACAAAGTCCTTTATTTCTCCGTGGCAAGGATTGGTGAAAACTCGGGTACAATGGTGTTTTACTTGTTGTTTCTGACTATTTCATTGAAACGACAGCACCTTAAATGAAGTCACGGGAGTGGAATAACCCATGGAACAATTTGCGCATATCTCGGTATTAGATGCTTGGCAGTTGCTGCAGGACAACGATCAGAAAGCGGTGATCGTCGATATTCGGGATCCTCAGTCATTTTCGTTATCTCATCCACAGGGCGCATTTCACCTAACCAATGACACCATGGTGCAATTCACTCAGACCGTCGATGATGAACAGCCTGTATTGGTAATGTGCTATCACGGCGTGAGCAGTCAAGGTGCAGCACAATATTTGATTAACCAAGGCTTTGAGCAGGTGTACAGTGTAGATGGTGGTTTTGAAGCTTGGCATCGACAGTCGTTGCCAGTGGCAGGTAATAACGATTAGAAGAACGATTAAGAGGTATTAATGATAAGGCTGATTGCAATTTCTAACCCTCGTGCTGGACAGGCATTTATCGATTACATGGCGTCGAGACACATCGATGTACAGATGATGCCGGAAGGGGAAGGGCAATTTGCCTTGTGGTTAGCCGATAGCCAACATCAGGCCGAAGCAGAAGCTGAGTTACAGGCGTTTCTGCACGACCCGACAGGTCGTAAGTATCAATCCGCCTCATGGGATATGGCCGAAAGCCGCACTGCACATTTTACTTATCCGCGTCAGAAGATACTCACCGCGATCAAACAAAATGCTGGGCCGTTTACCCTCTTTATCATGGTGGTGTGCATTATCGCCTATGCAGGGTTAACGCTTGGCTTTGGTCATGAAGTTTTCTCCTTGCTGCATTTTCCCGCCACGGACGATCAGCAATGGCAACTTTGGCGTTTGTTTACCCACGCGCTATTGCACTTCTCTGCCACACACATTGTGTTTAACTTACTGTGGTGGTGGGTGCTGGGTGGGAAGATAGAAAAGATAAGCGGCAGTGCCAAATTGGTTCAGCTTTTCCTGCTCACCGCGCTGTTTTCTGGTTTGGGGCAATACGTGTTTGATGGCCCTGCGTTTGGTGGCATGTCGGGCGTGGTGTATGCCTTGCTGGGATATTTGTGGCTTATGGGCACATTGGCGCCTTCTCGTGGGCTGTCGATAGAGCCAAGCTATGTCGGCTTTATGCTGTTGTGGTTGGTGGTGGGCTTCTTTGAACCCTTTGGTATGGCTATCGCCAATATGGCTCACCTGTTTGGCTTGGTGTCAGGTTGTGCGATTGCCGTGTTTGATGCCAAATTCTCCCGAGCAGCGAGAAACCCTTCTTAAGTGAGATGCTTAGTGTGATGCGCGCTCACCCTTAAGCTTGCCCACATTGGCAATAAGGGTGTAGCCACGTAAACTGAGCCCAGACTTCGTGTTTACGCAGAGGACACCGTGAAACAGACGCTACGACATCAGGAAATTCTCGATTTAGTTCGAAGCAAAGGCTACGTCAGCACCGATGATTTGGTCGCATTTTTCGACGTCAGCCCTCAGACAATTCGTCGTGATCTCAATGAACTGGCTGCGGAAAACAAAATCCGACGCCAACACGGTGGCGCGACGATTCCATCTAGCTCTGTCAATACGGCTTATGATGCGCGTAAAGTGATGCAGCAAGACACCAAGAATAAGTTGGCACAAGCGCTCGTGGCGCATATTCCAGATGGCGCAACGTTGTTTCTTGATATCGGAACGACCCCCGAAGCTGTCGCGCGAGCGTTGCTCAATCATCAAGATTTACGCATTGTGACCAATAATCTCAATGCTGCCAGTATCCTGATGGTGAAGGAAGATTTTCAAATCATCATGGCGGGTGGGGAAGTACGCAACCGTGATGGTGGCATCATGGGTGAAGCGACATTGGATTTTGTTTCTCAGTTCCGACTCGATTTTGGCATATTGGGGATCAGTGGAATTGATCTCGATGGTGGCCTGCTGGATTTCGATTATCACGAAGTACGGGTCAAACAAGCCATTATGCAAAACAGTCGCTCTGTGATGTTGGCAGTCGACCACACTAAGTTCGGGCGCAATGCCATGGTTAACGTGGGCGATATTACCCAAATCGACATGCTGTTCACTAACGCACCTTTGCCTGAAAATGTTTCTTCGCGCCTGCAAGGCACTGAAACATTGATAGAAATTATTCTTTAATCCTCTTTTGTCATGTCCGCGCCGCCATCTGGCGGCGTTTTTGTATCCATCTTTTGTTGAATTTTTCGCCTCATTGTCACTGGACAAGGCGATTATTTGCACTAAAATGCTCGTAAACGAAAGTTAAATGCTCGAATGAGCGCTTTAGGCCCCAGGGTGATCAGCGCGAGTGGGTAAAAGGGACAATGCAGAGGACAAAATGAGCACAGAAATGTTGGATATACTTGTCGTCGGTGGCGGGATTAATGGTGCAGGGATCGCGGCGGATGCTGCAGGTCGAGGGTTAAAAGTCGGGCTGTTTGAAGCCGATGACTTTGCATCAGCAACATCGTCAGCCAGTTCGAAATTGATCCACGGTGGTCTTCGATATCTTGAGCATTATGAATTTCGTTTGGTGAGTGAAGCACTCGCCGAGCGTGAAGTGCTGCTACGAAAGGTCCCGTTCCTTGCTTGGCCAATGCGTTTTCGTTTACCTCATCGTCCCCATCTTCGCCCTGCATGGATGATCCGTGCTGGCCTCTTTCTCTATGATCACCTCGGTAAACGCACCAGCCTTCCAGCCAGCACAGGCATAAAGTTTGGCGTGGATTCGGTGCTCAAACCTGAAATTACCCAAGGTTTTGAATACTCAGATTGCTGGGTCGATGACGCGCGTTTGGTGGTGTTAAACATCATGGATGCGGCGGAACATGGCGCGGAAGTACGTAATCGCTGCAAAGTAACTAAAGCGACACGATTAGCGGATCATTGGGAAGTTGAGATTGTTGACCAACTAACCCAAGTGCGATTTGTTCGCCATTGTAAAGTGCTGGTGAATGCGGCAGGCCCTTGGGTAAAACAGTTTTATGATGACAGCACTACGCTGACGTCCCCGCGTGGTATTCGGCTTATTAAAGGCAGTCATATCGTCGTGCCGAAAGTACACAATGAGTCGGCTGCGTATATCTTGCAAAATGAAGATGGCCGCATTGTGTTTGTGTTGCCCTACCTTGATCGCTTCTCTTTGATTGGTACGACTGACGTTGAGCATCACGACGACCCACGCAAAGCGTCAATTGATGACAATGAAATCGCGTATTTGTTGAAGGTTTTCAATCAGCATTTCTTGAAGAGTTTAACCCCTGAAGACGTAGTGTGGACATACAGTGGTGTGCGTCCGCTTTGTGATGATGAATCTGACTCCCCGCAAGCGGTGACTCGAGATTACACGTTAGAACTTGATGGAAACGGCGGCAATGCGCCGATTTTGTCTGTGTTTGGCGGGAAACTCACGACCTATCGCAAACTGGCGCAAGCTGCGGTGAACAAGCTTGAGCCTTTCTTTACCGAGATGGGAAAACCTTGGACAGCAGACAGCGTGCTGCCGGGCGGTGAAGACATTGCTTCTTTCAGTGATGTAGAAGCAGAGCTAACACGTCGCTTTAGTTGGATGGATGCGATGACAGCGAACCGTTTGGCGACGACCTACGGTTCTCGCGTGTGGGTTTGGTTTGACGGTGTCGAGCAGGCGTCCGATTTGGGGCAAAGCTTCGGCTGTGGTCTAACGCAAAAAGAAGTCGATTACTTGATGGCTGCAGAGTATGTGCAGACGGTGGACGATCTACTTTGGCGTCGCACCAAGCTGGGCTTGTATCTAACAGAGCAAGAACAAAGTCAGGTAGGTGACTACGTGGCTCAATGTGGCGTGATAGTTAATGATGCAGTCAGTGCATAATGACGCCTAGATTAGAACCAAGCGAGATCGATGCGAAGACCCGGTGTATTGATTAAACGCCAATATCTCAAACAACAAAGGCGCACCTCGGTGCGCCTTTGTTGTTCATTGGGCTTACTGATAGAGATACTTGGTGAACAATAGATCCGACAGCACTTTTTGATTGGTTTCTGCCAACAGCATTTCGTTGACCTTTTCCAAGCATGCTTTACGGATAGATTCCCGACCAGAAAGGGACTTGATGCGCACTTCATTTTCCTGACTGAGTACTTCAATAATCGCATCACGTATTAGCGGCTGGTGGTATTCCAACATTTGGATCAGCGATGGGTCATCAACCATCAGATCGATACGCACATTGATAAAACCGAGCTTACGACCGTCAGTAATGAAGTTGGTTGTGATTTCAGGCTCCAGCGTAAAATAGCTAAATTTCGCGGCTTCCTCTTCCGCATTTGCAATGGATGGAACAGAGAGCAACAGTGTCAATAATAAGGTAAAAATGGCGGTAATATTATTTTTCATGGTTTATGCCAAACCCCAGATTTAATGAATCTCTTATGGTAGTTTAGCTGCGCATGCGTGAGCACAGCTGTGTACAATAGCGCACTATTAATACTAAACATTAATGGCAGATTCGGCGAAAGTTTTGTTGCTTTTTTGCTCTTCGGCTCAGGATAAGATGTCAGATTTCAAACGATTACACGTGAAAGCCCTTGTGGAGGCGAATTGGGAGGCCCCAGACTGGCAACCGCTGGAAAAAACAAAGGAAGGTGAGTGGCTGCTTGAGCGTCATTCGATGACCGAACGCTTGAAAGCATGTTGCCGTACACTGACCGTCGAGGTGCTCGGCCTACACGACGTGGAAAAAGGCGTGTTATCGGATTCCGAGCGTGATTTGTTGGGTGATCAGGCGTGCTTGGTACGTGAAGTGGTTCTCTCCGGCGATGATGTGCCTTGGCTTTGCGCTCGCACACTCGTGCCTATGTCGACACTGACCGAACAAGAGCAAGATATCGCGGAGCTTGGTGCAGTGCCACTTGGGCAGCGTGTCTTTAATCAAGCCAACGCGCGACGTGATGCGATTGAAGTCGCACACCTCATGTTTGATGGGCAGGTGCTATTGGCGCGACGCTCACGATTGTGGGTGAACGATAAGCCGATGTTGGTCTCTGAACTGTTTTTACCTCATGCACCCATTTATCAGGAGGAAGGCTAAATGGATGTGGCCAAAGCGAGAGCCTTTTGGCAATTGACCCGTATGGACCGGCCAATCGGCAGTCTTTTGCTGTTGTGGCCAACCCTGTGGGCGCTGTTTCTTGCGGCTGACGGAATGCCAAACATGCACGTACTGGTGGTGTTTGTGCTGGGCGTCATCATGATGCGCGCTGCTGGGTGTGTGATTAATGATTTTGCTGACCGCAACTTTGACGGACACGTCAAACGCACGCAGCAACGCCCCCTGCCTTCTGGAAAAATCTCAGCGAAAGAAGCATTGGCTTTGTTTGGTTTGCTGGTACTTGGGGCGTTTATGTTAGTGCTGACGCTTGACCCGCTCACGATCAAGCTTTCAGTGGTGGCCTTAGCGCTGGCGTTTATCTATCCCTTTATGAAGCGTTTCACGCATATGCCGCAACTGGTGCTGGGAATGGCATTTAGTTGGGCAATCCCGATGGCGTATGCAGCTCAAGCTGGCGAACTGCCGCCTGTGGCTTGGATGCTGTTCCTTGCCAATGTGGCTTGGACCGTGGCTTATGACACTCTTTATGCCATGGTTGATCGAGATGACGACGTCAAAATTGGCATTAAGTCTTCTGCGATTTTGTTTGGTAAATACGACAAGGCCGCAGTGGGCGTGCTGCAATTGGTGACACTCTTGCTGCTGGTGCTTGTGGGGTATTTGTCTCAATTGGCGGCGGTTTATTATTGGTTCTTATTGGCGGCTTCTGCGTTGTTTGTGTATCAGCAGTGGCTGGCAAAAAGTCGTGAAAGGGACGCCTGCTTCAAAGCGTTTTTGAATAATAACTATGTCGGCATGCTGGTGTTCATGGGTGTCACCTTGGCTGTCATGGTCTGGTGATACACAAAGTGAGATGTTTTAGTCGTAAAGACCATGAAACATGAAGATAAAAGAATGAAAAAGAAAAGCCCTCGCCGAATGAAGCGAGGGCTTTTTGTTGGTGCTATGTATTTCTATCCATCGGTTGGCTGATTCAGGATGGCCTGAATAGTCAGTTGCACTTCCGGTGATATCAAGCCCAACACGCACTCTTGCAGCGTTTCAATGTGCTCTGCTTTCGCGTGGCCATCATCATTGAGGTAGCCCTCTTCACGAAGGGATGCTACCAATGTGCTGAACACACCTTTGTCGAAGAACTCTGGTGCGTTGATACCGTGAAGACGACTCAAGCGCTGTGCCATCATCTGGCTTTGTTGCTCCAGATCTGGCTTTGAAACATTTGGCTCATGACAGAACAACGTAATGGTGATGGCATAGCGCTGTAAGGTTTCCGCAATGGTGCGACCCAGCAGTTGTAACTGATTCAACTTGCCCGGGTTGCGATGCAGCATGTCGCCGTCGGTGCTAATCAGCGATTGACGCTCTAGCTCAACAATCACCGCATCCACATAACTTGTCAGCGCTTTTTCATCAAAGCTCATGAACAGCTCTGCTTTCAACAGCGGGTACAACTGACGAACCGTATCAATCAAGGTTTCGCGATTAACGCTGGTCTTAAAGACCAGCATCTGAGCAATCAATGATGGGATCGCAAACAAATGGATAATGTTGTTGCGATAGTAGGTCATGAAAATGGCCTGCTGGCGATCAAGCGAAATTACGTCACCCAGCGAGTCTTTTTCCACCACGAACTTGTTCAGCGTTAGCGCATGTTCAACCAGCTCCTGTGCAGAGTCTTCCGGCACTGTACTGGTTGATGAATACGGTACTTGTCGTAGCAACTCAAGATAGATGTTTAGCTGCTCTTCCAACGCTTCACGGCTCAAGGCGCGTTGGCGTGAAGCCAGCAAAGCCGTAGCACAAAGCGTCAAAGCATTTGCTGCTGCTGCGTCGTTGATTTGCGTCATCATGCGCTCAGCAAGCTCATTCACCACGGGATTTAGCCATGTTGGACGCTGCGGCTCAATTGGGTCGATATCTTGATGCCAATTCGGCGCTTTCTCATTGAGGAAGTGATTGACCTGGATCGGCTCACCAAAGTTCACATAGCCCTTTCCGTAGTTGCGTAGCTTGCGCAGAATACCCAGCACTTGGCCAAAGTTTTCGCTTTCTTTGCGCTTGCCTTGCAACTCCTTGGCGTAGGTGCTGACTTCCATAACATGCTCATAGCCGATGTACACAGGTACTAAGGTGACAGGGCGTTTAAGGCCTCGCAGCATGGCTTGAATCGTCATGGCGAGCATGCCGGTTTTGGCTGGAAGCAGACGACCGGTTCGCGAGCGACCCCCTTCAGAGAAGTACTCCACCGAATAGCCTTTGGCAAAAAGTTCGGCCAGATATTCACGGAAAACCGTGGAATACAGGCGATTACCTTTGAAGGTACGACGTAAGAAAAACGCGCCGCCACGACGGAAAATAGGCCCTGCTGGGAAGAAGTTAAGGTTAACGCCCGCTGCAATGTGCGGTGGTACCAAGCCTTCTTTATATAAGGTGTAAGACAGCAGCACATAATCCATGTGCGAGCGATGGCAAGGCACGTAAACAATCTCGTGACCATCTTGTGCCAGTTGGCGAACTCGCTCAGCATTATTGATATTAATGCCTTGATACAGCTTATTCCAAAGCCACGTCAGCAGGCGATCCGCGTAACGGATTAGGCTTGGTGAGAAGTCAGCAGCAATTTCTTCCATCATGTCGATGGCTTCTTTGCGCACTTTCTCGACGGGCACGTCTCGGCTTTCGGCTTCGTCTTGGACGACCTTGTCGATTGCCTTTGAGGCGAGCAAGCGCTTAAACAACGCTTGGCGGTTCGGCAAGTTTGGCCCTGATGCGGCCATCTTCTGACGAGAGAAGTGGATTTTTGCTACGCGCGCAAGCTTGTTCGCAATAGTGGTGTCGGTGCCGTGCTTGTCCGCCATAAAGCGTAACGAGACGGGGCTGCTTAACCGCACCATGCTATCTCGACCTAGGGTCAAAATGGTGTAGAACTTTTGCAGGCTGTTCATCGCTTTTAGCGAAGCGGCCACAGGGCGGGATTCATTGCCCGGATTGCGGTCCCATACGACTGACGCTGGAATGAGTTGAATATCGAGCTCAGAATCGCGTTTATGCAGCTCGAGAAGCTCTGTAAACAAGGCGATGGATTCTTCCGGCACTGGATCGCCGTGACTGAACAAACGCTTACCTTCTGATACGAAGACATAACGTTGCAGACTCTTTCCGCCAAGTTCTAGCGGTTCAAGAGGGTCTGGTAATCCCAGTTGCAGGCAGATACTGCGCAGCGTGAGCAGATCGGTATGAGATCGAAACGGCAGAACATAAACCATTGGGCGCGTGAGATCGAAGCCCAACTGGTTAATAGGGTCTGACGGAATACTGATCGTTTTGACCAGTACCGATAAAGGTAAATTCAATAGCTTGTGATAAAACGATTGGCAAGCAGACATCTGATCGCGGCCTCTAGTGTTTTGTGCGTGGCAAGTCTAGCAGAAAACATCTACGAACTTGCAGCGAAATGACAGTATTACGCGTGCTTATGTCAGCCATGAGTCAATGTGGGGAATTCAAGATTAAACAAGAAAGTGTGATCTCGAAGGGGTGGGTTGGCTCTGTTGGTGCGAAATGCGCCTTTTCAACTGGTTAAACACTGGATATACTCACAGTTAACTGTATAAAAAGACAGGTCTGATTATGAAGCCGTTAACCGCAAGACAGCAGCAAGTCTTTGATCTTATCAGAGCAAAAATCGACGATACGGGCATGCCACCAACCCGTGCCGAGATCGCGAAGGATTTGGGTTTCCGCTCAGCCAATGCCGCGGAAGAACATTTGAAAGCGCTGGCGCGAAAAGGCGTGCTTGAAATCGTACCTGGCGCGTCGCGTGGCATCCGTATTTTGGTTGAAACGGAATCTGCCAATGATGATGGACTACCTTTGATTGGCCGAGTGGCTGCAGGTGAACCTATTCTGGCGCAAGAGCATGTGGAAATGCATTACAAAGTCGATCCTGGCCTATTTAAACCAAGCGCAGATTTCCTGCTTCGGGTTAATGGCATGAGCATGAAAGACATCGGTATTATGGATGGTGACTTATTGGCCGTTCATAAAACTCAGGATGTTCGCAATGGTCAAGTTGTGGTGGCTCGCGTTGAAGACGATGTCACGGTCAAGCGTCTTGAGCGCAAAGGCACACAAGTTTGGCTTCATGCTGAAAACGAAGAGTTTTCGCCAATCGTGGTGGATTTAACACAGCAGAACTTAACCATCGAAGGCATTGCCGTTGGTGTGATCCGCAATAGCGACTGGATGTAATTTCCCGCGAAACATGCAGATAAATGATAAAAATAGGCAGTTAGAGACGAAAGTGCTCTAACTGCCTTTCTTTTTGTTTTTTTGCGTGCCACAAGCCGATGAAACAAGCCCTCATCAACCTATCTAATTCAGAATACGGTCACTGTATTGCTCTTTGTGTTCACCGATAAAGCCCTTACTAAATAAGGGATTCCTTACCCTCTATTCCACCTCTCTCTCAGATAATAAGCACACAAAGATTACCGATGAAACACGTGTCTTTATCTCGTAATTTCGTGGCTGGCATCAAGTTTCAGCGCATAAAACTGCACTTTTTTTGTCCTTTTCTTATTCATTGCCTAGGTTTAATTGTAAATAAAGTGTTAATCGATGTTTCTATTTGCTGCGCTCATTGACTCACTGTAATGCGTAGTGATTTCTAGGAGGGATCCGGTGACGACTCGCCAATTTCTATCCACGCTCGCGCTTTTCCCGTCATTTGCTGCCTTGGCATCAGATGAATCGTCCTCGTTTAACCTGACTAAAGGGGTAACGAATATTAGTGGGCAGGTCTATGACTTGCACATGACGATTCTCTATATCTGTGTCGCCATTGGCGTTGTGGTGTTCGGTGCCATGTTTTGGTCTATCGTGCACCATCGCAAATCGAAAGGCGCCGTGCCGGCAAATTTCCATGAGAGCACCAAGGTTGAAATTCTATGGACCTTAGTGCCTTTTCTTATCTTGATTGGCATGGCGGTTCCTGCCACGCGAGTGCTACTGGCAATGGAAGATCCGTCTGATTCAGACATCACCATTCAGGTCACAGGCTCGCAGTGGAAATGGCACTATCGCTATTTCGATCATGACGTGTCGTTCTTTTCTCTTCTTGCTTCATCACCTGCGCAAATTAATGGTGAGCTGGCGAAGCGAGAGAATTACCTGCTGGAAGTTGATCGCCCCTTGGTGGTACCTATCGGCAAGAAAGTACGTTTTCTTATCACCTCTGAAGATGTTATCCACTCTTGGTGGGTGCCGGCTTTTGCGGTGAAGAAAGACGCCAACCCCGGCTTTATCAACGAAGCTTGGACTAAAATTGATAAGCCTGGCATTTATCGTGGCCAATGTGCCGAGTTGTGTGGCAAGGACCATGGCTTTATGCCCATCGTGGTCATTGCGAAGCCCGTCGACGAATTCAACGTTTGGGTTCAGGAAACCGCTGCTGCACAAGCGAAGGTTCGCGAGGAAGAACAAAAACTGTTGTCGATGAACATGGACATGGAAGAACTAATGACGGTCGGCGAGGATATATACAACTCTCGCTGCGCGGCTTGTCACATGGCCAATGGCCTTGGTATTCCTGGTGTGTTCCCTGCATTGGCACAGTCTGAGGTTGCCACCAAGTCGGAAAGGCTTGTTGATCACTTGAATGTTGTTATCCACGGTAAGTCGGGGACAGCAATGCAAGCATTTGGCGCGCAATTGGGGTTGAAAGAATTGGCTGCGGTGATTACCTACGAGCGAAATGCATGGGGTAATGACACGGGGGATGCGATTCAAGCCTCCCAGATTAATGCAGTGCTTAACGGCGATGATCTTTAAGGAGAAACGGTAATGACGGATATGACGCCCGATCACGTCGGTCATGACGACGACCATGATCATAAACCTCGCGGGATGATGCGTTGGTTGCTGACGACCAATCACAAAGATATCGGCTCAATGTATCTGATATTCAGCTTTACCATGTTCTTGCTGGGCGGTGCGATGGCGTTGGTGATCCGAGCTGAGCTATTCCAGCCTGGATTGCAGTTGGTAGAGCCGAACTTTTTTAACCAGATGACCACAATGCATGGTTTGATCATGGTGTTTGGCGCTGTCATGCCAGCCTTCACAGGGCTTGCTAACTGGATGGTACCACTGATGATTGGCGCGCCAGATATGGCGTTACCGCGCATGAATAACTGGAGTTTCTGGATCCTGCCTTTTGCGTTTCTGATGCTGATCATGTCTTTGTTCATGGAAGGTGGCGGCCCTAACTTTGGTTGGACCTTCTACGCACCACTTTCTACCACTTACGCGCCTGACAGTACGGCACTGTTCGTGTTTGCCATTCACATCATGGGTATCAGCTCCATCATGGGGGCGATTAACGTTATCGTTACCATTATGAACCTGCGTGCGCCGGGCATGACATACATGAAAATGCCCTTGTTCGTTTGGACGTGGTTCATTACTGCGTTCTTGTTGATTGCCGTCATGCCCGTGTTGGCGGGGGCGGTCACCATGGTGCTCACTGACAAATACTTTGCAACGTCCTTCTTTGATGCTGCCGGTGGCGGTGATCCTGTGATGTTCCAGCATATTTTCTGGTTCTTCGGTCACCCAGAGGTATACATCATGATTTTGCCGAGCTTCGGTATTATTTCGGCCATTGTCCCTGCATTTTCTCGCAAGAAGCTCTTTGGTTATGCCTCGATGGTGTACGCCACCGCTTCGATTGCGGGTCTCAGCTTTGTTGTATGGGCGCACCACATGTTTACCACGGGTATGCCGGTGTTTGCGGAGCTGTTCTTCATGTACTGCACCATGCTGATCTCGGTGCCGACTGGGGTGAAAGTCTTTAACTGGGTTGCCACCATGTGGCGAGGCTCGTTGACCTTTGAAACGCCGATGCTGTTTGCGCTCGCCTTTATTGTGCTGTTTACGATTGGTGGCTTCTCCGGATTGATGCTGGCGATTACGCCTGCGGACTTCCAATACCACGATACCTACTTTGTGGTGGCGCACTTCCATTATGTACTGGTGACAGGGGCCATCTTCTCCATCATGGCGGCAGCGTATTACTGGCTGCCAAAATGGACGGGGCACATGTACAACAACACACTGGCGTCTTGGCATTTCTGGTGCTCGCTGATTTCAGTCAACATTCTGTTCTTCCCAATGCACTTCTTGGGCCTTGCGGGTATGCCACGTCGTATTCCTGATTACGCGCTGCAGTTTGCTGATATCAATGCGATTGTGAGTGTGGGTGCGTTCTTATTTGGTTTCTCTCAGCTGATTTTCTTGGTGTTGGTCGTGAAATGTATTCGTGGCGGCGAGCCTGCGCCAGCGAAACCTTGGGAAGGTGCGGAAGGGCTAGAGTGGGAAATTCCATCTCCAGCGCCTTATCACACCTTCACCACGCCACCGAAAATTGATTAAAGGATCGAGTCATGGGTGAACATGAACACGACGGTGCACAACGTAAGTCAGATCGCTCAGCGTTAAAGCTGGCGGGTATGGCTGTGCTCATGTTCGGGTTTGCGTTTGCCCTTGTTCCTTTGTACGACGTGTTTTGTGACATCACGGGCATCAATGGCAAAACTTCTGATGTGGCGGCGCAAGAAAGCCAAGAGGTGGACTTGTCTCGTACCGTGACCGTCGAGTTTGTTGCTTACATTAATCCCGGTCTTGGCTGGGATTTTACGCCTGAGATGAAAGAGATAACAGTTCACCCGGGTGAGACACACACGATCGCTTATCGTGCAACAAACAACACGACAATGGATTCGGTTGGGCAAGCTGTTCCGTCGGTATCGCCGGGGTTAGCTGCTCAGTATTTGAATAAAATTGAATGTTTTTGCTTTAACCGTCAGCCATTGGAAGCGGGGAAAGATGCAGAGTTGCCATTGGTTTTCTACGTAGACCCAGCAATTCCGGACGACATCAACACCCTGACGTTGGCTTACACCTTGTTTAGCGCAAAAACTGAGCCTGTGACTCAATAACCTCAGTGAGGTCATCATGACAACAACGCACACAAAGTCCGACGCACAGCAGGACTACCAAAATTACTACGTACCTGCACAGAGCAAATGGCCAATTATTGGTGCTGTTGCGTTGTTTCTGATCGCGACAGGTTCGGGGTCAATGGTCGCAGGATTGTTTGGCGGCAATGGCCCTTGGATGCTGCTTGCGGGCGTCGGTGTGCTGTTTTTTATGCTGACAGGCTGGTTTCGTGACGTGATCCATGAATCGATGGGGGGATTGTATTCCCCTCAGATGGATCGGTCGTTTCGTCAGGGCATGAGCTGGTTTATTTTCTCAGAAGTCATGTTTTTCGCCGCCTTCTTTGGTGCGCTATTTTACGTTCGCTTTATTGCTGTGCCTTGGCTTGGTGGCGCAAGTAACAACGCAATGACCGCCGAAGTGCTTTGGCCGGATTTCATTCCTGGCTGGCCGCTCGAAAAAACACCGGGTGGTACAGAAACCACCGCCATGGGCGCGTGGGGTTTGCCGCTGATCAACACGGTTATCCTGTTGACGTCTTCAGTGACGCTTCATCTCGCCCATGTGGCGATGGAAGAAGGTAATCGCAAGCGCATCATACAAATGTTGGGCGTGACCGTATTGCTCGGTTGGATCTTCTTGTTCTTTCAGGGCGAAGAATATATTCACGCGTATGAGGAATTGAATCTGCGTCTGGAATCGGGGGTATACGGGAATACCTTCTTCTTGTTGACCGGTTTTCATGGCATGCACGTGTTTTTGGGTTCAGTCATCCTGTTTATTGTCTGGCTGCGTGTATTGAAAGGACATATGTCGCCTGACCATCATTTCGCGTTTCAAGCGGGGGCTTGGTACTGGCACTTTGTTGATGTGGTTTGGCTGTGTCTGTTTGTGTTTGTTTATATCTTATAGGTATCTAAGGGGTTGGCGTGCCAACCCCTTTTTCGTCATTACCAATCCAAGCAGGACCTTTAGTACGGGCGGGGATTGGGTTCAATCAGCCCAGTTGCAAGTGCAATCAGTAAAATGACAAACACAATCACAGAGAACAACACACGCCTACCGAGATAGCGTGACATACGGACATCAGTACGGCCCTTAATCATGATGGGGAGTGCTCGGAACAGGTTGAATATAATAAAGATTAACAGGCAGACGAGGATCGCTTTGAGCAACATATTGCCTCCATCTGGCCAAAAAGGTGACCAACAAGGTGAGTGGGTGTCTACATCTAACGTACGTCGCATGCGACGCTGGGGTTTCCTTGCTTTTACTTTGACCATGGTTGTGCTGCTGGTCAAGCTGGGGATGTGGCAAATGTCCCGTGCGGCAGAAAAAGAGACGTTATTGAGTCAACTGTCAGAGCGTCAACAGCAACGGGTTACTCAAGTGTCATCCATTCCCTCAGACGCCAAAGGATTTGCCGTCGCACTCAATGGCACATTCGATGTGAATCGCAGTGTATTGCTTGATAACCAAACCCATCAAGGGCAAGTGGGATATCGCTGGATGATGCCGTTTTATACCGACAACAATTGGCTGTTGGTTGAGCTTGGGTGGATTCCCGCTCCACCAAGGCGTGAAGACCTTCCTGAATTACCAGAGGTAACAGGGCAGCATCAGGTCAAAGGCATTGTTGATTTACCGTCAAAGCGCATGGTGCTAGGCAATGAAACAGCCGCCGTGAGTTGGCCATTGCGGGTTCAATCCGTAGACATGGCGATGATAGCCGAGGCGAGTGGATACACGGTATTGCCTTGGGTGATAAGAAGCGAGTCAATCATGGACGAAGCCGGTGAGACGATGAATTGGAACACTCTGCCTGTATGGGAGCCTGTTGTTATGAAGCCTGAGAAGCACTATGGCTATGCGATGCAATGGTTTGGTTTGGCATTCGTGGTGGCGATTGGTTTTGTGGTTTGGTGGAGGAAGGGACGCTTATGAATGGAAAGAAAGCGCTGATCATGGTGGTGTTTATATTCGCATTGCCAGTATTGACCGCCAAGCTGGTGTTGGAAATGGGGTGGTTCAACAAGGGCGTCACCAATAACGGTGAGTTGCTAACACAGGAAGTACGTGCAGATTGGCTTGGGCACGACGGGCAATGGCGCCTTGTTTATTCCTTGCCGCAAACGTGCTCTGAGCAATGTGAAAGTGCGTTGTTTCAGTTAAAGCAAATTCCGGTGGCGGTGGGGCCTGAACGTAAACGCGTGGCAAGTATTTTATTGGTCTCTGACGCGACAGCCGCGCAAGCGACTGAGAATGTCACCGAGCAGACCATTGACACTCAACAATATCAAACCATGTCATCACTGCCTTTTGCGGGTGAGGCGATTTACCTTGTCGATCCGCTGAACAATTTGATCATGGCTTACCCCATTCCCCAAGGAAAATCGGCTCAAATTACCCAAAGTAAAGGACTGCTGTCCGATCTGCGCAAACTGATGCGACTGTCGAAGGTGGGGTGAGGATGGAAACAGAAAAACGCTATCTGGGACTGATTTATGGCGCACTGCTCTTGGCTGTGGTGGTGGTCGGGTTGGGCGCGTTTACACGCTTAACCGAAGCGGGATTAGGCTGTCCTGATTGGCCAGGATGTTATGGTTTTCTCACTGTCCCCGTATCCCCTGAAAAAGTAGAACAGGCCACACAAGCATTCCCAAATGCGCCTGTTGAGGTGCACAAAGCGTGGAATGAAATGATCCACCGCTACGTGGCGGGAACGTTGGGATTGGTGATTGCGGCAATCGCTTTATTCGCATGGCGCGGAAAAAGAAATGGACGAGGTCGTGTGTTGCCGACTGCGCTGCTCGGGGTAGTGATATTTCAGGCCGCGCTGGGTATGTGGACAGTGACCATGAACCTGATGCCCATTGTTGTTATGGCGCATTTGCTGGGTGGTTTCACCACCGTGACATTGCTGTTCTTGCTGGCTGTGCTGGAAAGGCGGCGCGTGAATAACTTGGCGAGGGAGCCGGTGACGATCTCGCCAGAGTCATCGAATAACGCCAACATAGCAACGATGGATAGCGTTGACCTTGAACCAGGCAAGCCAAGCCTGTCTGGCAAATTAAAGATGTTGACCGTGACGGCTTTGGTGGCCGTTATTATGCAGATTGCACTCGGTGGCTGGACGTCTGCCAATTATGCTGCGGTGGTGTGCACGCAACTCCCTATCTGTGAGGTGGATTGGGTGAGCGGATATGACAGCGCAGCATTTGATCCCATTAGTCCGACTAGCGAAACCTATCAATATGGCGTGCTCGGGTTTGAGCAGCGCGTAACCATTCATGCTACTCACCGAATTGGCGCCATAGTGGTCACACTGCTGGTGTTATTGCTAGCGATGGGTATACGCCGTCCATTGGGTAATACCTCGGCACTCTTGCTGGTCGGGGTTTTATTGCTACAAATTTCACTCGGCATCACCAATATTGTCGCCTTGCTGCCATTGTCTGTGGCGGTGGCGCACAATCTGTGTGGTTTGCTCTTATTGTTGGTAATGGTGCGAACGACCGTGTTGGTCTTTTTTGCACAGCCCTCATCGGTGTCACAGACTTCGTTGGGGAAATCGGGGAGGTTGAGTCATGGCTAAAGTCTCGGTGCAATCGCTGGGCAACAGCGCGTCAATGGAATCTGCGCTGTGGCGCGATTATCTTGAATTAACCAAGCCTAAGGTGGTGGCCATGCTGCTGCTTACGGCCATGGTGGGCATGTGTTTAGCCGTTCCAGGATTGCCACCTGCGAAGGCGGTAATTTTAGGATTGTTGGGTATCGGTATGCAATCCGCTGCTGCAGCGGTGTTTAATCATGTGATTGACCAGCGTATAGACCGACAAATGCAGCGGACCATTCATCGACCTGTCGCTAAAGGGCGTGTGGGTACGATGCAGGCGTTGGCATTTGGTGGTGCACTCATGGTCGCCGGTTTTGCCTCATTGTGGGTGCTGAACTCTCTGGTGGCCTGGTTGACCTTCGCCAGTTTAATTGGCTATGCCTTGGTTTATACCGTGTGGCTTAAACATGCCACGCCGCAAAATATTGTGATAGGTGGTTTGGCGGGCGCCATGCCGCCGCTGCTCGGGTGGGTTGCCGTCACCGGAACCTTAGATCCACATGCACTGTTGCTGGTGATGTTGGTGTTTACATGGACGCCACCGCACTTCTGGGCATTGGCAATCCATCGTCAGAAAGACTACGCCAAAGCGGGCGTGCCTATGCTGCCCGTAACCCATGGTGTTGAATATACCAAGACCATGATTTTGCTCTATACCTTGCTGCTGGTGGTTGTGGGCTTCTTGCCTTGGTTGTCAGGGATGAGTGGAGATATCTACTTAGTCGGTAGTCTGGCGCTCAACCTCGGATTTGTGTGGTACGCATGGCGACTCAAGTTTGCTGATCAGAAAGGGTTAGCGTGGCAAACCTTCAAGTTCTCAATCTGGCACATCTTTGGTTTGTTTGTCGCGCTGTTAGCTGACCATGCTTGGTATGCGCTAGCATAGCGCTCTTGGTTTCGACATGAGCACGCACGGATGTCCCTCTCTCAGATTTACTTCTCTACGCCGCGACTTACTGTCGCGGCGATCACGCCTCAATCTGCTGCGATTGAGACGCTAGTTGGCGAACTTACGCTTATTTTAACCCCTTCAGTCAAGCAACATCTTCCGCCTGATATTCAACCTGTTAATGATGAAAAAAGTGCCCGAAAGTGGCTGTTGAATGTCATGGGCGAAAGTACGTTTGTGACGATTTTAGCGTCTGACTCGGGGGCGCTGATTGGCTTTTTTCTGCTGTACGAAGAAAAAGAGGCCAATGGTAAAAGCGCGATTCGGCTGGGGTATGCTGTTGGTGAGCACGCGCAAGGCCTAGGCTACGCCAGTGAAATGATCGCGGGGCTGGTGGCATGGTGTCGCGACAGTGGATTTATCGCTTCGCTATCCGGCGGTGCAGAAGCGAATAACTTGGCGTCCATTCGTGTACTAGAGAAAAATGGTTTTGTGCAGGAAAGCAATGCAGAGCACAACGAGGGTGAACAACGCACCGTCTTTTTGTCGCGGACTTTCTGCTAGTATTCGTTCATTCATTTTTAGCTGATTAGCAGGCCTATGTTCTCGGCGCTTAAACAAAAATCGCTGCACGTTCGTGTACTTTCGCTGGCATTTCCCATGGTGTTATCCAACATCACTGTACCTTTATTGGGGTTGGTGGATGCGGCGGTGATTGGCCATCTTGATCACGCTTGGTATCTCGGCGGTGTGGCGATTGGCAGCACCATGATTGCCGTGACGTTCTGGCTGTTGGGCTTTTTGCGTATGGCGACCACGGGGCTAACAGCGCAGGCTTGGGGCGCTGACGACAAAACCGGGCTGGCTAACGTGTTTTTGCAAGGCATCACATTGGCGTGGGTGCTGGCTTTGATTATTCTGGCTCTGCATCCTTTCATCTCCAATGCTGTATTTTCTTTTAGTGATGCCAGCGCCGAGGTAAAGCGTTATGCCGATGAGTACTTTTCGGTGCGCATTTGGAGTGCACCCGCAGCGCTAACCAATTTGGTGATCATGGGTTGGCTACTTGGCGCACAAAACGCGAAAAAGCCAATGATGCTGATTATTTTGGTCAATCTGGTCAACATCGTGCTCGATTTGCTGTTCGTGGTGGGTTTTGGCTGGAAAGTCGAAGGTGCAGCGGCGGCGAGTGTTATCGCCGACTATTCTGGCATGTTTTTGGGGCTGTATTTTGTTGCTCAAGTGTGGGCGAAATCGTCACTGCCGTCTCCGATAACGCAATGGAAAAAAGCCTCCGCTGGCATGAGCCGACTGGCGAAACTTAATCGCGATATCTTCCTGCGCAGTCTTTGCCTGCAAATGGCATTTACCTTCATGACATTTCAGGGCGCGACACTGGGCGATGATGTGGTTGCTGCGAACGCGGTGTTGATGAATTTTCTGATGTTGGTGTCATTTGCCATGGATGGGTTTGCTTATGCCATGGAGGCAATGGTGGGCAAAGCGATTGGCGCAAGAAACCGGCAAGAGTTATTGGGGACCCTCACCGCAACCACCTTCTGGAGTTTGATTATTTCCTTGATGATCACCTTGGCATTTTTGCTTGGTGGGCAATCCATTGTTGGCGTGATTTCAGATATTCCTGCGGTGCGTGAGCAAGCGTATCTTTATTTGCCGTGGCTGATTGCTATGCCGTTGGTGTCCATGTGGTGCTTTTTGCTGGATGGCGTATTTATCGGTGCGACACGTGGGCGTGAAATGCGTAATACCATGTTCTTTGCCATGGCAGGCTTCTTTGTTATTTGGTGGTTACTGAGTGCAAATGGTAATCATGCCTTGTGGGCCGCGATGTTGGGATTCATGGCGTTGCGAGGGGTCACCTTGGGGATATTGTTTGCGTATCAATGGCGACGCGGGCAGTTTCTTTTATCAGCGCACTCATAAATTTTCAGTGAGTTCATGAGCGATTGGCGCGCAGGTGTTTTCTGCTGCGTACAAAACAAAAAAGGCTCCGAGGAGCCTTTTTAAAATGCATGGTGCAGTCAGGTGACGCTTAGTAGTAAGAGTGCTCACCTGCGGCGTGTTCAGTCACATCGCGTACCGCTGTCAACTCGCCACTAAATTCTTCTAACAGCTGCTTTTCAATGCCATCTTTTAACGTGACATCGACCATTGAGCAACCGTTACAGCCACCGCCAAATTGAATCACGGCAACACCATCGTCTGTCAGTTCAATCAGGTTGATGTGACCACCGTGACCTGCAAGCTGAGGGTTGACCTGCGTTTGGATAACGTATTCCACGCGTTCTAGCAGCGTGGCGTCGTCAGACACTTTACGCATTTTTGCGTTTGGCGCTTTCAGGGTTAACTGAGAGCCCATCTTGTCAGTGACGAAGTCAATTTCTGCATCTTCAAGAAATGGAAGGCTCAACTCATCCACATAAGCCATAAAGCCATTGAATTCGTATTTGGTGTCTGAGGCTTCAATGGCATCTTGTGGGCAGTATGACACGCCACATTCCGCGCTTTGTGTGCCTGGATTGACCACGAATACGCGAATGCTAGTGCCTTCTGGTTGCTGCTCTAACAGTTTACCGAAATGGGTTTGTGCATTTTCTGAAATATTAATTTGCGACACGGCTTCTTACCTGACTATTCCGATATATTAATAACAGTTTACTCTTGTTTTTGTTCGCTATCACCCCCGAAGCTATATGGTTACTTTTTTATCACTTCGGTGGGGTGCGGCAAAGACAATAGATGTCGATGTGTTTGACTCCTCGCGTGCGCAGCAGTCGACAGATTTCTGCGATGGTGGTGCCTGTTGTTACCACATCATCGACCAATGCGACACGCTCGGGGAGCGATCCCGTCATCGTAAAAGCTTCACGAAGATTGGAGAGACGAAATTGTCTGCTTAAACCTTGCTGCTGGCGAGTGGCACGGTTACGTTTTAAGACCTTGGACTCACATTGAACGCCAAGTTGCTTTGCCAATTCATTGGCGAGCACGGTGCTGTGATTAAACCCGCGCGCAATTCGACGTCGCCAATGCATAGGAACGGGCAAGATCACGGCGGCTGGGTCATCAATTTCTTGTGCCAGCAATGTCGCTAACGCTGGGGCAAGCCAATACTGGCCTTGATACTTAAAGCGGTGCAGCAATTTGTCGTAGGGAAAGGTATAGCCTCCGACGCAAATTAGTCGATCCCATGCCGGAGGGTTGTTTAGACAGCGTCCACAGCTTTCGGTGACATAGGGCGCAGGGAGGCCGCAATGCAGGCAACGTGGTACACGAGGGAAGCTCTCGTGACAGGATTCGCACCATGGATAGCGTCTGTTTTCGAGTGTGTGATGGCAAAGCTGACAGCGAAGTGGCAGGGCGCGTAAGATAGTGCGAAACATAAATGTGTTGATGGCTCGAAACGAATTTAGGCAGTGTAAATGACGACATCTCTTTACTGGCACACGGAAGGCCAGGGTTCCGATCTGATTCTCATTCACGGATGGGGAATGAACAGTGCGGTATGGCAAAACATTCTCCCCGCTCTCACTCCGCACTATCGCGTGCATTGTGTCGACCTTCCCGGTTATGGCTTCAGCCAGCCATCGGATGCTTTCTCTCTTGAAGAGATGGCACACTGCTTGCTTAATAATTCACCGCAGGAATCGATTTGGGCAGGTTGGTCTTTAGGGGGAATGGTTGCCACGCAAGCGGCGTTGATTGCCCCAGAACGAGTGAAAGGCTTAGTGACTATTGCCAGCTCACCGAGATTCTCTGCTGAACATGGATGGCGAGGGATTAAACCCGAGGTATTGCAAGCGTTTACCAAGCAATTGGCGGGAGATTTTAAGACAACCGTCGAGCGCTTTTTAGCGTTACAGGCAATGGGCAGTCCAACAGCAAGGCAAGATATTAAGTGGTTGAAGCAATCGGTGTTATCGCACCCTTGGCCACAGCCTGAGGCACTTGAAGCCGGACTTGGTATTCTTGCAAATGCTGATTTGAGACCGCACTTGCATGATATTTCAATGCCTTGGTTAAGGATGTACGGTCGGCTGGATGGCCTTGTGCCCGTTAAAGTGGCGCAAGAGCTTGATGTACTGGCTCCGCAGTCGCAGCGGCAAATTTTTGCCAATGCGTCGCATGCACCGTTTATCTCCGATCCTGCGCATTTTACGCAAGAGCTTCTGGCGTTTTGCGGACAATGTTTGCCGTCCTGTCAGAACAAAGTGACCAAATAAAGTGAAATACGACTAAATTTTAAACGTTAGTTGCCGATACTTTATACGTGTCACTTGCTATGGCATCAGGAGAGACCATAATGAATATAGGTAACGTTGGGCATTCTCAGTACACTTACGCTAAACCCTCACCGGTAAATCAAGAGGCGAAGGCTGCGCAAGTCGATCAAAAAGGGGATGCAAAACAGTCTTATGCGCAAGTCGCCAAAGGTGTAACGGACGTTAAGACTGTCAACCAGGCAACGGAAACCGAAGGCAAAGCACCCGCTTCGTCGGATGTTGAAGCTTTCACTTACGGGGCATTGGGTATGGACCACCCTGACGAAGTGAAAGTTAACGATGATGGGGCGTATACCGCCGGACAGGTTTTATCTGCCATCGGCACAATAGGTGGCATATTAGCCATCTTGGTATAGTTTCGCTGTAGAGATATAGCTTGCGCATTTCGCGGGGAAATTCCCGCGGTTTGCCCTAAGGCGGTTGCCTTCGGTCGATGTTGGGAGACAACATTGACATGAACATTTCGCCCGCTAACGTCAGCATCCCCGCTGTCGTACCGTCAGTCAACCCGCCAACTGAGCAAGTTGCGCGGGACAATCGCGTGCGCGAAAAAATTGTCCCTCCTCGTCAACCCACGGCCAATGCTGAAGAACGAACTGTAAGCCAAGAAGAGAAGCAACTTCGCAAGCCTTCATGGGATCCTTCAGAGCACCCCACCTATACAGATTTGGCTCAAAACACCCGCCAATTTGATGGTGCGCAATTTGCGGCACACGAAACCCTGAGCCAGCTTTCTTCGATGTTGTCGAGCGGCAGTTATGTGCCACAAGGTGAAAACGGTTATGCAATGCGACTCAAGTTGCCAAAAGAAGTCATGGATAAGATTGATGCGTTGAAAGACTCTCAGCGCACAGGCGCTGTGGTCGCCATGCGCTATCAGCAATCATCCGTCGCTAACCTTCCTTCGGAAGTGCTGATTGTGATTTAAACGAAAAGGCGCACGGACGAGGTACTTCTTTCCTGCATTGATATATACAAAAACAGCGCCGAGGCGCTGTTTTTAGTTTGATGAGATAAAAAGAGAATCGCGAAAAAATACCGCAATAAGCTTAGTTGCGTTTCGCTTTGGCAAAGGCATCAGCAAATGCGCCACCGACCGCCCCTTGGTTGCCGCCGCGATTATCGCGTTTGCTACCTTGATTGCTGTCTTGGTTGCCGCTGAAACTGCGTTTTTGATTGTCGGCAGGGCGTGAGTCACGGTTGCCTTTATCACGACCCGCAGGTTTGTTGTCTGCCCCTGGCTCATCGTTTAAGCGCATAGAAAGCGCAATACGTTTACGCTGCAAATCGACGTCCATGACTTTCACTTTCACCACATCACCCGCTTTTACGACTTCACGTGGATCAGAGATGAACTTGTCGGATAGCGCGGAGATATGCACCAAGCCGTCTTGGTGAACACCAATATCGACAAACGCGCCAAAAGCGGTCACGTTAGTGATGGAGCCTTCCAATATCATGCCTGGCTCGAGATCTTTCACTTCGTTTATGCCAGCAGCAAAGGTCGCAGTTTTAAACTCAGGG
Organism: Enterovibrio norvegicus FF-33; assembly: GCF_000286835.2. Classification (GTDB taxonomy): domain Bacteria; phylum Pseudomonadota; class Gammaproteobacteria; order Enterobacterales; family Vibrionaceae; genus Enterovibrio; species Enterovibrio norvegicus_A. The sequence goes on from NZ_AJYD02000031.1 coordinate 74,470, forward strand.
CGCGGGTCTCGGCCCGGCTTGGCCAGTTCCGACAGAATGTCAGTGACCGTAGGCAGGCCAAAGGTGTTGTCGGCATAATTTGTTGCGTTGAGCGAGCGCAAGAAGTCGTGGTTACCAATCATGGCGTCGATTGCTTTGCCTGTGTTATCCGCAATGCGTTTCACCACAGGATACGCTTCAGGGTGAACGGAAGACCTATCGAGCGGGTTTTTGCCGTTCATGACGCGTAAAAAGCCTGCGCACTGCTCATAGGCTTTTGGACCTAGACGTGGGACTTTCAATAAGGTTTTACGGTCGGCAAAGCGGCCGTTGTCATCACGAAATGCCACGATGTTGGCGGCCATGGTGGTCGAAAGCCCAGCCACGCGGGTCAGCAGTGCGGCTGATGCACTGTTAACGTCAACACCCACGGCGTTGACGCAGTCTTCAACCACGGCGTCCAAGCGCTTCGCCAGTTGGCTTTGACTGACATCGTGTTGGTATTGGCCCACACCGATAGATTTCGGGTCGATTTTCACCAACTCTGCCAATGGGTCTTGCAGGCGACGAGCGATAGAAACCGCACCACGCAGCGACACATCCAGCCCCGGGAATTCAGCAGCAGCAAGCTCTGACGCTGAATACACAGATGCGCCTGCCTCACTGACCATCACGGTTTGGATTTTCTCGCCCGCATCGTTAAGCATGCCAGCCACAAACGCATCGGTCTCACGAGAAGCCGTGCCGTTGCCAATCGCAATCAAATCGACATTGTGTTTTTTCACCAGCGCCATCACCACGCGTGCTGATTCGGCAATTTTGTTGTGCGGTGCGGTTGGGTAAATGGTGGCGGTATCTAATAGCTTACCTGTGTTATCCACCACGGCAACTTTGCAGCCTGTGCGCAGGCCAGGGTCGATACCCAAGGTGCTACGTGGGCCCGCAGGTGCTGCCATTAACAGATCTTTGAGGTTGTCGGCAAATACCTTGATGGCGTCGCTTTCAGCCATTTCACGCAGGTTGCCCATCAATTCTGTTTCCATGTGCATCAGAATTTTGATGCGCCATGCAAAGCTGACTACTTGCTTACGCCAGCGGTCGGCAGGCGCAGAATCAATGGTCACCTTGAAATGGTCACAGATGATGTTTTCGCAATATGAGCCCGTGGACTTATCATCCTGTCCAGGGTCTGCATTCAGTGACAGTTGAAGGATGCCTTCATTTCGGCCTCGGAACATCGCCAGTGCGCGGTGTGATGGCACTTTGGTTAGACGTTCATCGTGCTCGAAATAGTCTTTGAACTTGGCACCTTCGTTTTCTTTTCCTGCGATAACACGTGATTGAAGCTCAGCATGTTGGGTCAATTGGCGACGGATTTTCTCAAGCAACGCGGCGTCTTCAGCAAATTGCTCCATCAAGATAGCGCGCGCACCATCCAGTACCGCTTTGGTATCAGCAAACCCTTTGTCGGCATCAATGTAGCTTGCGGCTTCCGTTTCTGGGTCGGAGTGAGGGTGTTGCCAAAGTTGTTGCGCCAAAGGCTCAATGCCCGCTTCAATCGCAATTTGTCCCTTGGTACGACGCTTTTGTTTGTAAGGAAGATAAAGGTCTTCAAGGCGGTTTTTGGTGTCAGCACCGAGGATGTCTCTTTTCAGTTCATCACTGAGTTTGCCTTGCTCTTCAATCGATTTAAGAATGACCTGACGGCGGTCTTCCAACTCGCGCAGATAGCCAAGGCGTGATTCGAGATTACGCAGTTGGGTGTCATCTAGGCCGTTGGTCACTTCTTTACGGTAACGGGAAATAAACGGGACGGTGTTGCCATCATCGAGCAGCGTAACCGCAGCAATAACTTGAGCGTCACGTACATTTAGCTCACTGGCAATCTGTTGATAAATTGAAGTGGTCATGGTGTTCCTTTGAAAATCACCGCCGCGAAAGGCGGTATTAGAGATCGTTTTGCTGATAGGTGATGGTGTTGACGTACCAGACCTTCGGGCCTTCAGGGGTCGTCACAACGGCTTCGTCATCGACTTCTTTTTTTATCAATGCGCGTGCCATCGGGCTATCAATCGAGATGTAGTCTTTGCGGCCGTAGATTTCATCCGGACCGACAATGCGGAATTTGAGGGTATCGCCATCGTCATTTTCAATGTCGACCCATGCGCCAAAGAACACTCTACCGTCCTGTTGTGGGTTATAATCCACCACGCGAAGAATGTCTAAGCGCTTGCGCAGGTAACGCACACGGCGGTCGATTTCACGCAATATACGCTTGTTGTAAGTGTAGTCAGCGTTCTCCGATCTATCGCCGAGGCTCGCGGCCCAGGATACGATCTTGGTGATTTCCGGGCGACGTTCTTTCCACAGGAAATCGAGTTCTTCTTTGAGTTTCTTGTAGCCTTCTCGGGTGACCAAATCGGTTTTTTTCATTGCTATATCCGAGCATGTGATTCGTTTTTCGAGAAGAGTTATAACCGCTTTGACGTCATGATAAAAGCCAACAAGCCTTGCAACGTTAAGCTATCCCTCGAAATGGTTTGTTTAGTGCGTACAAAGTCGGTTACAACTGGTAACAGTTTTTCTCCCCGCTAGACACGGCCTTGATGTTTCATAGCGGAGTCAGGCGATACAATCGAAGACACAAACACCTTCAAGAATAGAAAGAAAGGTAGGTCATGCAAGATAATCATAAGATCCTGGTTGTAGATGATGATATGCGTTTGCGCTCGCTACTGGAGCGTTATTTGTCTGAGCAAGGTTTTCAGGTTCGCAGCGTGGCGAACGCCGAGCAAATGGACCGCTTACTTTCTCGTGAGAACTTTCACCTGATGGTGTTGGATCTGATGTTGCCGGGTGAAGATGGTCTGTCCATCTGCCGCCGTCTTCGTCAGGCGAACAACAAATTGCCAATCCTGATGCTGACTGCGAAAGGCGATGAAATCGATCGCATCGTGGGCTTGGAAGTTGGCGCAGATGACTATCTGCCAAAACCATTTAACCCTCGCGAACTGCTGGCCCGTATTCGTGCGGTGCTTCGCCGTCAGACCATTGAAGCGCCTGGTGCGCCCTCTAGTGAAGAAAAAATCGTTGTGTTTGGCCAGTTCCGATTGAATTTAGGGACACGCGAAATGTTCCGCAATGATGAGCCATTGACGTTAACTTCAGGTGAGTTTGCAGTATTGAAAGCGCTGGTTACCAACGCTCGAGAGCCAATGTCACGCGATAAGCTGATGAACATGGCGCGTGGCCGCGAGTACTCCGCGATGGAGCGCTCGATCGATGTGCAAATCTCACGTCTTCGCCGTATGGTCGAAGAAGATCCAAGCAAACCACGTTACATTCAGACCGTTTGGGGTCTGGGTTATGTGTTTGTGCCTGACGGGGAAGCGTAATTCATGCGCTTTTCTCCACGTAGCAACTTTGCCCGTACGCTCGTGGTGCTGGCTGGCCTGTTAATCGCCAGCCAGATTTTCTCCTACCTCACCATCCTCAATTACGCTTTACTCCCCAGCATCAAGCAGTTTAATAAGATTCTGGCACACGAAATCTCAGTGATGCTGGAAGACAATGTGACCTTGGCGGATGGCGAGGTGTATCACATGGATGAGCTGTTGCGCCGTCAATTGCTGGCCAAGCTTGGCGTGACGATGCACGACGAATCTGAGCCAGATGTGATGCGTGATTTTGATGAGGCTGCGCCAATTGACCTTATCAGTAAAGATATGTCGGAGAAGCTCAACGCACCTACTGAAGCGCGCATCAGCATGGCGTCCAAGAGCTACGTTTTGTGGCTAGAAAGTCGCGCGTTTCCCGGTTACATCATGCGTATTCCGCTGTCGGAATTGCATCAAGATGATTTCCTGCCGCTGTTTATGTATTCCATGTTTATTGCACTCATGGTGATAGGCGGGGGGTGGATGTTTATCAAGGTGCAAAACCGGCCGCTGGTAGCATTGGAAAAGGCTGCACTGGATGTTGGGCACGGAAAATTTCCTGCGCCGCTCCCTGAGCAAGGAGCCTCAGACATTCGTGCTGTCACCAAAGCGTTTAACCAGATGAGCGAAGGTATTCGCAAGCTGGAAGAAGATCGCGCACTACTGATGGCGGGTGTGAGCCATGATTTACGCACCCCGTTAACCCGTATTCGTTTGGCAACAGAAATGATGTCACCGGAAGACGATTATCTGGCTGACAGCATGATCAAAGACACTGAAGAGTGTAATGAGATCATCAATCAGTTTATGGATTATCTGCGTTCAGTACAGGTGCAAGACATGACAGCCATCGACTTGAATGTCTTGGTTGATGATGTTTCGGTGGCTGATGGTGCGACGGGGCATGAACTTGAGCTGAGTAAAGGCGAACTGGTAGGTAAGCTGGAAGCTAACGAAGTGGCCATTCGCCGTGCGGTCACTAACTTAGTCGTCAACGCAGTGCGCTACGGTGGCGGTTGGGTGAAAATTGCCACAGGCAGTAGCGCTGATCGGCGTCACCAGTGGATCACGGTCGAAGACAATGGGCCTGGCATCGCGCCTGATCAGGTTGAAACCGTGCTGCAACCTTTCACTCGCGGTGATACTGCGCGAGGTAGCGAAGGTACCGGACTTGGGCTGGCTATCGTGAAACGTATTGTGGAGCAACACAACGGCACACTGCAATTGATGCAGCGCTCGCAAGGTGGTTTGCGAGCACAGATTGTGTTGCCAGTAGCGCAAAAGAATAAGGGTTCACGTAAAGAAATGCGTTAATCCATCGTATTACTTTCTACGCCTTAAAAGACGCAGGCTCTACGGAGTTATGCGTCTTTTTTTTGTCATTATTTTCGTGTTTAGATAACAAATTCTCTGCATGTTTTTGTCTCATATGTGAGTCATCTGCTAATACTGTAATAAAGCGACAATACAGCAGGGAAGAAAAATGCACATAGTTATCGACCCGCAGGACCCATCACCAAAATTTCGCCAATTGATGACGCAAATCCAGCGTCAAATCGTTGCGGGTACGCTAAAGCCAGGTGACAAATTGACGTCGGTGAGAAAGCTCGCCGCCGTGCTTAACATCAACCCGATGACCATTTCTCGTTGTTATCAGAATATGGAAGAACTTGGCTGGCTTGAACGTCGGCGAGGCGTGGGAATGATTGTTGCCCGAGAAGGGTTACACGCGCGTATGGAAGACCGTTTCGGTTTTATCCGACCTGCATTGAGGGCGCTCTTAGTTGATGCCCGAGAAGTGGGATACAGCAAATCTGAAGTGATGGCATTAGTGATGCAGTATTGGGATGAAGAGTAATCAGATTGCGAGAGAAGGAGTAGTGAGAATCGAGTATGACCTACTCGACACTCGCCTCCGGAAATTTGCGACTTTCACTTAAGCATTACTGTACTTATCTTTGTTCCCTAGCCAGCGAGTAATGATCGCTTTGGCGTTATCAGGGTAGTGTTGATGCAGATACAGCGCCAGTTTCTGTACTTCAGGGATCAGCTTTTGATCTCGCACTAAGTCGGCAATTTTGAACTCAGCAACACCCGTTTGCTTGGTGCCGAGTAATTCGCCCGGCCCACGAATTTCTAAATCTCGCTGCGCAATCACAAAGCCATCACTGCTTTCACGTAACACCCCCAAACGTTGGGTGGCGGTTTTCGACAGTGGCGCGTGATAGAGCAACACACAGTGACTGGCGACCGAACCTCGACCAACCCGTCCGCGAAGCTGATGAAGTTGCGCCAAGCCTAAACGCTCTGGGTTTTCGATTATCATCAAGCTGGCATTAGGTACATCGACCCCGACTTCAATCACAGTGGTGGCGACCAAAAGGTGCAATTCACCGTCTTTGAACGCTTTCATCACCGCTTGTTTTTCTGCCGCTTTCATTCGCCCGTGTACCAAGCCGATTTTCAGATCGGGTAGTGCGCGTGAAAGGTCATCTGCGGTATCTGATGCGGCTTGCGCTTCCAGCACTTCGGATTCATCAATTAAGGTACATACCCAATATGCCTGACGACCTTCGTCGATACAGGCGGCATGCACGCGATTGACGATATCAATGCGGCGCGTGTCCGGCACAGCAACAGTTTGGATCGGGGTGCGACCTGGTGGCAGCTCATCAATCACTGAGGTATCTAAATCTGCGTAGGCGGTCATTGCTAACGTTCGAGGGATAGGTGTCGCCGTCATGATTAGCTGATGCGGGTGAATGCCTTGCTTCATGCCTTTCTCGCGCAGTTCAAGGCGCTGATGCACACCGAAACGGTGTTGTTCATCAATGATCACCAATGCGAGATGGGCAAATTCAACGTGCTTTTGAAACAGTGCGTGTGTCCCGACCACCATTTTGGCGTCGCCGTTAGCAATCTTTTCAAGTTCTGCTTCTCTGGCTTTGCCGGTGAGTTTACCTGCCAGCCAGCCCACAGAAATGCCGAGCGGTTCAAGCCAACTGGCAAAATTAGCCGCATGCTGCTCTGCCAGTAACTCTGTAGGTGCCATAAGCGCGACTTGATACCCTTGCTCAATCGCTTGCAGCGCGGCTAGCGCGGCCACCAAGGTTTTGCCGGAGCCCACGTCACCTTGCACCAATCGCATCATGGGTTTGGTCAGCCCCATGTCGCGTTCGATATCGGCCACAACGCGGGTTTGTGCACCTGTTGGACTAAAAGGCAATGAGGTGAGAAACTTGGGTTTTAGGTCGCTGGATGGTGGCATCGAGAATGTTGGGTCTTGCTGCAATTTACTGCGCACGGCAAGCATCGACAGGTTCTGCGCCAGCAATTCTTCGAGGATCAGTCTCTTTTGCGCGGGGTGTTCACCGTTTTCTAACGCCGTGACGGCAATGTCAGGTGTGGGGCGGTGAAGGGTTTTAAGCGCATCTTTGAGCGTGACCTGACGGTCATACAAGCCATCAGGCAGTAGCTCTTGCACTGCAGCACCATCGAGTAAGGCGAGGGCCTGATCGGTGAGGTTTCGCAGCGTCAGTTGGCGCAGACCTTCGGTGGTGTGATAAACCGGCGTAAGGGTATCTTCTAGTGCTAGCTCTGTGGGCTCAGAGAATACCTTGTATTCAGGGTGAATGATTTCAAGGCCATTTTGACCGCGCTTGATCTCGCCATAGGCTTTCACACGCTTGCCAGATTCAAGGCTGTTTTTCATCGCGGCGTTAAAGTTAAAAAAGCGCAGCGTGAGCGAACCGTGACCGTCAGTGATTTTGACCGTTAGCATCCGGCGTCGACCAAAGGTGGTGTTGTTGCTGACGACTTCGCCTTCGACCGCGGCATGTTGTCCCGGCATGAGACTCATCATTGGCCAGATACGCGTACGGTCTTCATAGCGGTAAGGGAGATGGAACAGCAGATCCTGCACGGTAAAAAGTCCGATTTTTTCGAGCTTTTCCGCCATTTTTCCGCCTACGCCTGTCAGCGAGGTTACGGGAACAGCATCTAACATTGAAGCGCGCATGGCAGTTTCATCTCTCCTGGTGGTTGTTTGCCGATCATAAGGTTATGTATTACTTTGCGGCCTGCATTTGTGCCCACCAAGTATCATCGGCAATAATTTGGCCTTGGTTATCTAGCGCAGGATACGGCAGGCGTTTGCGCTTAGCGACTTTTGCCAGTACAGGGTATCCACGCTCGAAAACAATGCGGTCAACCTCGTCTTGTGGGATCAAGGTATGTGTACGCTGGTACATGCCCGCATTTTGGCGTTGGCGCTGTGCTTCGTACAAGATCAGAGCGCTTGCGACCGAGACATTGAGCGACTGTACCATACCTATCATGGGAATGATGATGTCTTGATCTGCCAATTCAAGGGCTTGCTTGCTGATCCCGGTTTTCTCCTGACCCATCACAATCGCCGTGGGTTTGGTGTAATCAATCTCACGAAAATCGACGGCGTTGTCAGACAGATTTGTCACCAAGATCTGCATGCCTTTTTCTTTCATGGCGGCAAAGGCATCGGGCGTGTTGTCGTGGGTAACCACATCCACCCAATTACGCGCACCTGCAGAGGTGCCGCCTAGTGTGCGCATCTTGCTATTTTTGGGCCAAACAGCGTGAACCTGATGCACGCCGACAGCATCAGCCGTGCGAATGATGGCGGAGATGTTGTTCGGCTTGTGGACTTCTTCCATGCACATGGTCAGATCGGGCTGTCGGGTTGCCAACACGTCCTGAATACGTGCAAAACGTTCTGGTGTCATCTTGTTCTCGTCTATATAAAAACGCCCGCGAGTGGGCGGGCGTTGTTTGTTGCCTGATTCTTATTGCGCGAGTCAGTCGCTAGAGATTGATCGCTATCGGCTTTGCTGCCAACAGCGAGATATCAATTTTTCTGACGGCTGACTTTGATCACGTTTGGCATCACGCGAAGTCGACGCATGATATTGGCTAAGTGAACACGGTTCTTAGTGGTTAGCTTGACGTAGATGGTATACAAACGGCCATCGCGCTCTTCGGTCGTCAAACCTTGGATGTTTGAGCCTGTCGCGGCAATAGTGTTAGTCAGATCCGCCAATGCACCTTGGTGATTAAACATATCAACACGCAGCGCTGTCGCGAAATCTTGGTCGATGTCATCGCCCCACTCGACGGACATATACTTGTCCGGCTCTTGGCTGTAACCGCGAATGTTTGCACATTCTTCACGGTGGATAACCAGACCTTTACCCGGACTGACATGCCCCACAATATGATCGCCGGGAATAGGACGACAGCAGTTAGCGTAAGTCAGTAAGATGCCATCAGCACCGCGGATTGGTAGGCAACCGCCTTGCTCCTCTAAGCTATCAGCATCGCCGAGCAGACGCTTTGCAATCACGACACTCATCACTTCGCCTGAACCAATGTCGGCTAACAAATCATCCAGTACTTCAAGTTTTAGATCTTTCAGCACTTTCTCAAGATTTGCGGGGTCGATGTCCTGAACGTTAACGTCACCCAACGCATGGTTGAGCAAACGGCGACCAAGGATCACGGATTCTTCACGGCGTTTGGTTTTGAGAACCTGACGAATTTTGGTTCGTGCACGTGAGGTCACCACATAATTGAGCCATGCTGCGTTAGGGCGAGCACCTGGCGCCGTGATGATCTCAATCGTCTGACCGTTTTTCAGCGGTTGGCTGAGCGGGTAAGACTGGCGGTTAACCCGCGTACCCACACAGGAGTTACCCACGTCCGTATGCACGGCGTAGGCAAAATCGACCGCGGTGGCGCCAACAGGCAGTTCGACAATGCGACCTTTTGGCGTAAAGACAAACAACTCGTCTGGGAATAGGTCAGATTTTACGCTTTCGATGAATTCAAAAGAGCTACCTGCGCTTTGTTGAAGCTCAAGCAAGCTTTGCATCCAGCGTTGTGCGCGCACTTGTGCGGTTGTCCCACCCTGAATACGATCGGCACCTTCTTTGTATGCCCAGTGCGCTGCCACACCTTTATCAGCCATCTGATCCATGTCTTCAGTACGAATTTGTACTTCAATGGGTACACCGTGTGGGCCAATCATGGATGTATGCAGTGACTGATAGCCATTGGCTTTTGGCACCGCGATGTAATCTTTCATGCGACCCGGGCGAGGCTTATACAAATTATGCATCTGGCCGAGTGCGCGATAACAGGTGTCCAAATCATCGACAATCACGCGGAAGGCGTATAAGTCCATGATGGTGTGAAAACGCTGCTCTTTATTCTTCATCTTGTTATAGATGGAATAGAGGTTCTTTTCGCGTCCCAACACTTTTGCACTGATGCCGGCATCGCCAAGGCGGCCTTCAATCTCTGCATGGATTTTTTGAATCATTTCTTTGCGGTTGCCACGGGCCTGAACCACCACTTCCTTCAACACGCGATAGCGGTTGGGGTAAAGGGCTTCAAAACCGAGTTCTTCGAGTTCCACTTTGATGTTGTGGATACCGAGACGGTGGGCAAGCGGTGAGAATATTTCGAGGGTTTCGCGGGCAATACGGCGACGTTTATCAGGACGAAGTGCGCCCAGTGTGCGCATGTTGTGCGTACGGTCAGCCAGTTTGATCAGAATGACGCGAATATCATGGGCCATCGCCATGATCATTTTGCGGAAGTTTTCCGCCTGCGCTTCTTTGCGATCGCGAAATTTAAGCTTGTCGAGCTTTGAAACGCCATCAACCAGATCGGCGACGGTATCGCCAAAGCGTTGCTGTAAGTCTTCTTTGGTGACGTCGGTGTCTTCAATCACATCGTGCAGCAGCGCTGCCATGAGTGTTTCGTGATCGAGGCGCATTTCCGCCAGAATACGGGCAACGGCAATCGGGTGGATGATGTAAGGTTCGCCGCTCGAACGGCTTTGCCCTTCGTGGGCGTCACGCGCGACCAAGTACGCTTGCCGGAGTGCCTCTAAGTGCGGCTCCGGCAAGTATTGTGCGGCGACTTCTTTCAGGCTATCGAAGAGATACAATCTGCCTGTTTCCCTGAAGTTAGATTAGCGGAGTGAGCCTGTGATGGTGCTTACAGCGGCCATTTCGGCTGCTTCTTGCTCTTGCTGCTCTTGGCGCTCACGAGTGTCTAGCACTTCTTTCGTGATTAGGCCTTCTTCGATTTCGCGAAGAGAGATAACAGTGTATTTATCGTTCTCTTCTGGAACCAGAGCATCTTTACCACCAGTTTGCATTTGGCGTGCGCGACGAGCTGCTACCAATACTAGATCGAAACGGTTGCCAATTTTTTCAACAGCGTCTTGAACGGTTACGCGTGCCATGAGGAACTCCAGTAAGTAATAAAATCAAAATGACCGAAAATTATACAAAAGCCGTGACTATAGTGCCAGCAATCTGTCAAGCATGTCGTGATATTTGCTGGTTTGCTTGTCTTGCTTCATTCGCTCTGCGCGAAGTATGGCTTTAAGATCCATTAGAGCCAGATCAAAATCATCATTCACAATAACGTAATCGTACTCGTTATAGTGAGATATTTCGGAGCAGGCTTCTTCCATGCGTTTCGCGATGACCTCATCAGAATCCTGACCACGTGCATTCAGACGACGTTCCAACTCTTCTCGACTTGGTGGAAGAATGAAAATGCTTTGGGCGAGCGGCATTTTTTTTCGAATTTGCTGCGCACCTTGCCAGTCAATATCGAGAAAAATGTCGATGCCTTTTGCCAGCATTTCTTCAATCCAAATGCGTGAAGTGCCGTAATAGTTACCGAAAACTTCGGCATGCTCCAAAAACGCATCTTGTTCGATCAGTGCTTTAAATTCATCAACGGCTACGAAATGGTAGTGAACGCCGTCTTCTTCGCCCGGACGTGTTGCACGGGTCGTGTGAGAAACGGACACTTTGATGTCGTAACGAGGATTGTCTTTCAACAGCGCCGAAATCAGACTTGATTTACCGGCACCGCTGGGCGCTGAAACGATGTAAAGCGTACCTTGGCTCATGGTTGTGATCACTGTGAGGTTAAAGGGCGCGCAGATTACCACGGACTGCACAAAAATTGAATTCTCTGTTTAGGATAATGGATTTTTAGGAAAGACAGTCGGCCAAGATGTGTTTTTTTGTTTTTTAATTAATACACCGAACTGGTCTCCCATATGGCGAAGGCGATACATTCAATTTCGCTTTTGCGCTGTGGCGAATAAATCATCTGTAAGCCGGTTGTTAGGTTTGAGTGCATGGGAGGAATTAGCGCGATTCAGAGAACTGCAATGGCTTGTTGGGAGAGCAATTTGGCAGGGCTGGTCGTATCTCTCTCATTCATGCTTCATATCGGTACCAATGTTATAGTGTTGGGCTGTATGTACTGGTTTGGAAAATTTTCATGTTTAAAAGGCTGATTTCTTATCTCCAACTCTCCCGAGATCGGTTTCGTCGTTGGTTGGGATTAAAATTGTTTGATGCTGGTTACAGTAAGCAAGTGAAGGTGGGGGCTCCACATAAAATTGTCTTACTGCGCTGGGATGCAAAATGGGGTGATGCCATCGTATCTTCGTTTGTTTTTGATGCGATTCGACAGACATATCCGGATGCAGAGATTGAACTCGTCACAACACCCCAAATGGCTAATTTATTTCGTGATTATTACGAAGTGGATAAAGTCCACGAAATAAAGAAAAGACCGACATATTCGGCGCTCAAAGCGTTGGCTGCTGAGTTGAGCGACGTGGATGTTCTTGTGCATTTAAGTCCGATACTGAAGATGAAAGATCTCTACTTTCTGCGCAAAGTTGGTGCCAAGGCAGTTGCTGGTCTAGATGACGAGGTTAATTTAATTAACCTCAAACTAGGTGAGAAAACAAAAGGTCTGCATTTTTCTGAAAAATTTATCCAACTTCTTTCTGCAATTGGTGTGGAGTCTAATGCCGCAAAATATAGCGTGCCACTAAACAGTGATGCTCAAAGCACAGTAGAAAAATTATTGGCTAACAAAGAAAAGCTTCAGTTAGTGGTATTTAATCCTTACGGAAGTGGTAACTCGCGTAAACTTAATAAAACCAAAATCATTCAGATTATTGATGACGTCTTGGCATTCGATTCATCAACTAATATTGCTCTTTTACATACGCCAGATACAGAACAGGAAATACAAGAGATTTGCTTAAGTAGGGATGATGAGCGTGTCTTTTTCAATCCTAGTAGTAAAACTATTTATGATGCTATCGCTCTTGTGAGTATGGCTGACAAAGTCATTTCTGTAGATACAGCTATTATTCATATTGCATCAGGACTGGATAAGCCCTTGTTAGGAATTTACAACCCTGATGAAGACAACTTTGCAGCTTGGCATCCAAATTCTTCAAACGCAATAGTTCTATTCGCAAAAAAGCGGAACCCGCCAGATATCTCTGCTTTAGATTTGCCAAAACTCAACGCAGCAATTCAGCAATTGTTAGAGATGTAAAAAAAGCCCCAAACAGGGGCTTTTTATCGAGTGGTTACAACGATTACTCGATGTTCTGAATTTGCTCGCGCATTTGTTCGATCAGAACTTTTAGCTCAACGCCAGACGCGGTGGTCTCGGTGCTGATGGATTTTGATGCCAGTGTATTCGACTCACGGTTGAATTCTTGCATCATGAAATCCAAGCGACGACCACATGCGCCACCTTTTTTGAGGATTTTCTTGGTTTCTGATACGTGTGAATTAAGACGATCTAGCTCTTCTGCGACGTCAGATTTTTGTGCAAGCAGAATGATTTCTTGCTCAACGCGGTTAGCGTCCAGCTCGATTTTCGCTTCTTCTAGCTTGGTGATAAGACGCTCGCGTTGCCAATTGATAATTTCTGGCATTTTTGTACGAACGGTGATCACTTCTGCGGCAATGCCATCGAGACGCTGCTCGATCAGTGCTTTCATGTTTGCACCTTCGCTTGCACGTGCGGCGATGAAATCATCGACTGCTTCGTCAAAGCCGCTCATGAGGGCTTTGTTGATCACGTCCATATCTTGCTCTGGTGTTTCCATCACGCCGGGCCATTGCAGCACTTGGAAAGGACCAATATTGCCCTCGCCCGAGACTTCTTGTACCCACTTGGCGGCATGAATAACCTGCTTCGCTAACGCTTCGTTGATTTTCAACTCAGTATTGGCTGACGCATTGGCTTCAAAACGCAGATTACATTCTACTTTGCCGCGAGCAAGGCGCTGGCGGAAGCGTTCGCGAATGATCGGTTCAAGGCCACGAAACTGCTCTGGCATGCGGATATAGGTTTCAAGGTAACGCTGATTAACCGAACGGATTTCCCAAACGGCAGTGCCCCATATGCCTTTTACTTCCCGGCGGGCGTAGGCAGTCATACTGTGGATCATTGATGTTCACTCTTCTATCAAAGTTGTTCTGATTATACGCAGTTGTACCCATTCGTGTCAGTAATAGGGTGTGAGCGTGAAGAAAAAAGCGGCAAAGACGGGTTAGTGTTAGCGCGGCTGAGGGTAAATAGCTATAATCGCCGGTTAACGAAATTCAGTCGCACACATACAACTACAGGTGGAATTCTATGCGCCCAAGCGGAAGAGAAGTTGGTCAGATTCGTCCGGTTACCATTACCCGTCATTTTACTGCGCATGCAGAAGGTTCAGTATTGGTGGAGTTTGGTGATACTAAAGTCATCTGTACCGCCACCGTTGAAGATGGTGTGCCTCGCTTCCTAAAAGGAAAGGGCCAAGGTTGGATCACTGCTGAATACGGTATGCTGCCTCGTGCAACGCATACGCGTAACCGTCGTGAAGCGGCGAACGGTAAGCAAGGCGGTCGTACCATGGAAATCCAACGTCTGATCGCTCGTAGCCTTCGTGCTGCGGTAAATCTTGATCAGCTAGGCGATTTCACTATTACCGTTGACTGTGATGTTATTCAAGCCGATGGCGGCACACGTACTGCGTCTATTTCAGGTGCGAGTGTGGCAATGGCAGATGCACTGAATAAATTGGTTGCCGAAGGCAAACTGAAAGCGAACCCAATGAAGGGTCATGTCGCTGCAATTTCTGTGGGTATTTTTGAAGGTACGCCAATCTGTGATCTTGAGTATCTAGAAGACTCAGCAGCAGACACCGACATGAACGTGGTCATGCTCGAAGATGGCCGCATGATTGAAGTGCAAGGTACCGCAGAAGCTGAGCCGTTCACGGCAGACGAATTGAACGCTATGTTGTCTCTGGCCTCTAAGGGTATAGAAGACATCATTGTTATTCAGAAAGCGTCGTTAGTTGATTGATGAAAGGGCGGCTTCTATTGGAGCCACTTTTTTTTAACCAAAATACCTATTTGGTTAATGTTAACCCCGATCTAGTTAATCGAAATACACACGTCACGGCCAGAAGCCGAAGAGTGAGTCAGGAGAGAAAATGAAAGCCTATCAGCGTCAGTTCATCGAGTTTGCATTGGAAAAACAAGTTTTGAAGTTCGGTGAATTCACCCTGAAGTCTGGCCGTAAGAGCCCGTACTTCTTTAATGCTGGTTTGTTTAACACCGGTCGTGATTTGGCGCGTCTGGGTCGCTTTTATGCAGAAGCGCTTGTTGATGCGAACATTGATTACGATCTGCTGTTTGGCCCTGCGTACAAAGGTATCCCTATTGCGACGACCACGGCTGTAGCATTGGCTGAGCACCACGATGTGGATACGCCATATTGCTTTAACCGTAAAGAAGCGAAAAACCACGGTGAAGGTGGCAATTTGGTCGGCAGTGCGTTGGAAGGCCGTGTGATGCTGGTGGATGATGTGATCACTGCTGGTACTGCTATTCGTGAGTCGATGGAAATTATCCAAGCCAACGGTGCGGATCTTGCGGGTGTGTTGGTGGCAATTGACCGCCAAGAGCGCGGCAACGGCGAGCTTTCAGCGATTCAGGAAGTTGAGCGTGACTTTGGCTGTAAAGTGGTATCCATCGTCAGTCTTGGTGATCTGGTGACGTATCTGGAAGAGCAGGGCACTAATCCTGAGCAACTTGATTCAGTAAAAGCGTATCGCGCTGAATACGGTATCTGATCGTGTTCGTAGCGATAATTCAATGGCATAGCTTGATGTGATTGAAAGACGCAAAAAACGAAAAAAAGGCTGCAGCTGCAGCCTTTTTTAATTCTGTTAGCCGATGAAGGCGACGCGTTCAGTTGAGTTGTGCACTCAACAGTTGCCAGTATTGATCAAATTCAGCCGTCGGCGGGTATTTGAAGTTGGAGCGAACAAATCGGTTTAGGCTGCCTTCTACTTGGCCGAGTAACTGCGCAGCAAGAATGGACTCATCCACCGGAAACCCTCGTCCTTCGCGCAAGCGGCGTTCACGTAATACCTGACGCAATTGACTTTCGATTTTCTCGAACAGCTGATTGATACGGCCTTGCAGCCTGTCTTGCTCGAACATCAGAGCATGGCCTGTCATGATGCGTGTCAGACCCGGATTACGTTCACCAAAGACCAGCAGAAGTTGCAAGATAAGGCGAAGGCGCGTCAAAGTGTCTTTTTCTTCGCTTTGAATGCGGTTGATTCGAGTGATGAGCGATTCTTCAATGAATTCAATCAATCCCTCAAACATACGTGCTTTGCTGGGGAAGTGGCGATAAAGCGCCGCTTCAGACACGCCAACTTGAGCCGCAAGTTTGGCGGTGGTAATACGTTGACTGCCCTGAGTGGACTCCAGCATATGAGCCAGAGCCTGAAGAATTTCTTCGCGGCGGTTTTGCTTTTTTTGGCCAGCCATGAATAGATGGTTCCTTTGTTGTTTTCAGGGTCTCAGACCCAAAATCTCGGCTGAAGGGCCGATATTTTAACTGTGCGCTATCTGTATTAAAAGAATAATGCACCTTCGGAACAGGTGAAGCACATAGGAATTATTGAAAGCGTGAATACGGCATAAAAAACGCCGCTAATGGGCGACGTTTTTGTCATTCATGCTCTGGTATTACTGTTATTTTGTACCAGAGTGCCCAAATCCACCGGCACCGCGTTCTGTGGCGTCAAAGTCTTCAACAATGTTGAATTCTGCTTGAACAACAGGCACAAAAACCAGTTGCGCAATACGCTCGCCTGGTTCGATGGTGAACGTGGTGTTACCACGGTTCCAACAAGAGACCATCAGCTGACCTTGATAATCAGAGTCAATCAGACCCACCAAATTACCCAGTACGATGCCATGTTTATGACCTAACCCTGAACGCGGCAAAATCGTTGCTGCCAGAGAGGGGTCAGCGATATGAATCGCTAGGCCTGTCGGTAGCAGTTCCGTTTGGCCCGGTTCCAATGTCACTGGCGCATCGAGAATCGCGCGCAAATCTAGTCCTGCAGAGCCTTCAGTGGCGTAAGCGGGAAGCGGGAATTCAGTCCCTACACGTGGGTCGAGAATTTTTAGGTCAATTTTTTTCATCTTGTTTTCCACTGGTTTTATTTGCTGGCATTAAACAG
This sequence comes from Enterovibrio norvegicus FF-33, assembly GCF_000286835.2. Taxonomy (GTDB): domain Bacteria; phylum Pseudomonadota; class Gammaproteobacteria; order Enterobacterales; family Vibrionaceae; genus Enterovibrio; species Enterovibrio norvegicus_A. The sequence continues at coordinate 91,309 of NZ_AJYD02000031.1, forward strand.
GGTAGCGATCTCGCTGACAAGTTGGTTGCCGATATCGGCCTTACTTGCGAGCGGTAAAGGTTTGTCGCCCGCAGGCCAATATAGATGCAGCGCATTTTGGTCGCTGTTAAAACCTTGACCGTCGCAGGACACATCGTTGGCGCAAATGAGATCAAGATTCTTCTTCGCCAATTTACCGCGTGCGTATTGTTCCACATCTTGGGTTTCTGCCGCAAAGCCTACAGTGAAAGGACGATTCGCTGTCATGGCTGCGACGGATGCGACGATATCTGGGTTTTTGACCAGACTGATGGTCATTTCATCGTGACCGTCTTTTTTCTTCATTTTCTGATCGGCAATGTGGGCCGGTCTGAAATCAGCAACGGCAGCACAGGCAATAAAAATCTGGTGCAGAGCGGCATGAGCTTGAACTGCCTGATGCATATCTTCTGCGCTTTCTACGTCAATGCGTGCCACATTGGCGGGTGTACTCAGGTTTACCGGACCACTAATCAGCGTTACTTTTGCGCCGCGCTTGGCGGCGGCTTGGGCAATTGCGTAACCCATTTTCCCCGAGCTTTGATTAGTCAGATAACGAACAGGGTCGATCGCTTCGCGGGTTGGCCCTGCGGTAATCAACATGGACGTACCGGCTAAATCACCTTCTGAAAAATGTTCTTCCACTAAGGCGACTAATTGCATCGGCTCTAGCATTCGGCCTGGGCCAACGTCGCCACACGCTTGTTCACCACTCGCTGGGCCCCAGATTGGGTAGCCGCGGCGTTTGAGCGTTACAAGGTTTTCTTGGGTAGCGACTGCACGGTACATCTGCTGGTTCATTGCGGGTGCAATGGCGACGGTGGCGTCAGTTGCCAAGCAAAGGGTAGTGAGTAGATCGTTGCCCATGCCTGTGGTAACACGTGCCATCAAATCGGCAGTGGCTGGCGCAAGCACAACCAAATCTGCCCACTTGGCAATTTCAATGTGGCCCATCGAGGCCTCTGCCGCTGGGTCGAGTAGGCTATCGGCAACGGGGTGACCCGATACGGCCTGCATGGTCAGCGGGGTAATGAATTCTTTTGCTGCGTGGGTCATCACGACACGAACATCTGCGCCACGTTCGATCAATCGACGTGTTAGATCTGCGCATTTATAGGCGGCGATACCACCGCCAATGCCCAACACAATGCGTTTGCCTGTGAGGGATTGGGTAATTTTCTGAACCATAACCAAATAAGCCAATGGGGTAATTAAGGGAAAGATAACATAAAAGACCGGGTGATCACCTGTTGCGCTCAGAGGATTGTGAAAGCTGCGGTACCACAAATTGAAATGTAATAAAGAAGCTACTCAAAAAACGTGTTCCACACATTAATCGCACACTGAGCTAAGAGTCGTTGCGCGAAAAGACATCTGCAATGACGCTGCCTTTTTATATTGCGAGGCGTGTTTATGTCACTGAAAGATCTGCCGCTAGATTGTCGCCCGAGAGAGAAGCTGCTGGCGAAAGGGCCAGAGTCATTGACGAATGCGGAGTTGCTGGCGATTTTTCTTCGCACGGGTGTATCAGGCATGAATGCGATTGAACTGGCGGGTTATTTGCTGGAGGATTTTGGTTCATTGCGAGGCTTGATGCAGTCCAACTTAGCGCAATTTAGCCAGCGAAAAGGGCTGGGGTCTGCAAAATATGCGCAATTACAGGCGGTATTGGAGCTGAGTAAGCGCCATTTAAAAGAAATTATGTCCCATGAAGATGCCTTAACGAGTCCTTCGCATACGGCGAGATATCTCTCGGCACAATTGCGTGACAGGCCGCGAGAAGCCTTTCTGGTCCTGTATTTGGATAATCAAAACCGACCCATCATGGATGAAGTTCTTTTTGAGGGAACCATCAATGCTGCAGGGGTCTATCCACGCGAAGTTGTACGTCGTGCGTTGGAAGTGCATGCAAATGCGGTGATTTTGGCTCATAATCACCCATCTGGCATTGCTGAGCCCAGTTCTGCAGATCGTCATATCACGTCACGCATCGCTGATGCGCTGTCGTTGGTCGATATCCGGTTGCTTGATCACATGGTTATTGGTGATGGAGACGTTGTCTCTTTTGCTGAACGTGGCTGGATATAGGCTTTTCAAGCCAAAGCCGTTAAAAAACGATCAAAAAATGATAAAAGGATCTGCTCGGGACTTGAGCAATGGGAAGACAGTTAGTATAATGCGCCACCTTTGATAGCCTTGACCTAGTGCCTGACCTTGTTTTTTGCAGGAATGGCGGACAAGGTTGATATCGAGCTGAAACGATTTGGAGAGACATTCATGTCACGAGTATGCCAAGTAACTGGCAAGCGTCCTGTAACGGGTAACAACCGTTCGCACGCACGTAACGCCACCAAGCGTCGTTTTCTGCCGAACCTGCAAACTCATCGTTTCTGGGTAGAAAGCGAAAACCGCTTCGTTAAACTGCGTCTTACCCCTAAAGGTATGCGCATCATCGACAAGAAAGGCATTGATGCTGTTCTTACAGACATCCGCGCCCGTGGTGAGAACGTTTAAGAGGATTTAAAGAATGGCTAAAGGCATTCGTGAGAAGATCCGTCTAGTATCATCTGCTGGTACAGGCCACTTCTACACTACTGACAAAAACAAGCGTAATATGCCGGGCAAATTTGAGATCAAGAAATTTGATCCAGTTGTTCGTCAACACGTTATGTACAAAGAAGCTAAAATCAAGTAATTGGTTTTCTGCTTTACAAAAAAACTCAGCCTTGGCTGGGTTTTTTTATGTCTGCAATTTGAGGTGCACACTCGCATATAACTGTAAATCAGTCACTTCCGGATATACACTTTAGTCATGTCCAATGGCTGAGACCGAAAAATGGCAAGACCTTCTCGTCGTACCTTCAATAACTTTCTGATCATCGGCATCCTTTTGTTTGTTGCTGCCATGAACTTGCCCGATTACATCCGCGCTAAATTGGCGGAAAATGAAAAACCTCAACATGTCGAACAGGTACTCCCTGATGGTGTCATTGCCTTAATGCCTGATGATGTTTCGCCATTAGCGCTAAAATTTCCTGATTTCACCCTAACCAATGGGTCGCCTTGGCAAACAGACAAGGCCCTTGATGTGTCAGCAACTGAGTTGGCAAACCGTTGGTTGAATCTTTCTGGCACTGAAATAGATAGTGACACCTACAATAAGCTCAAGCCCAATTTGCGATCGCCAGCGACCTTGGTGGTGGATAGAGGCCAACACGTTGAGCCTTTGCGTCTGACCTATTATCAATTGCCTCAGTTTTGGCTCATTCAAAACTGGGAAAACCGTTGGCTTGCGGTCTCTGTTGCTCCAAACTACCTATTCCCATTCGACAACCAGAATTAATACGATGCCAGAATTACCGGAAGTTGAAGTCAGCCGCATGGGGATAAAACCACATGCGGAAGGGCAAGTGGTGACGAAATTGGACGTCAGGCAGCCGCAGTTGCGCTGGTTAATCCCCGATAGCCTCTATGATATTGAGGGACAGACGATTCACGCAGTCTCGCGCCGCGCCAAATATCTGATCCTTGAAACTGACATTGGCTATGCGCTGATTCATCTCGGTATGTCGGGCAGTTTACGTGTCTTACCTGAAATGGTACCGCCCGCTAAGCACGACCATGTCGATCTGCATCTGAGTTCTGGCGCTGTTATTCGTTATAACGATCCACGCCGTTTTGGCGCATGGCTATGGCAGCCGAACCATAGTGACCATCCTGCACTTGAAAAGTTAGGGCCAGAACCACTCACCGATGCGTTTACTGGTGAGTATTTGTTCGAGAGAAGTCGTAACAAGCGAACGGCCATCAAGCAATTTATTATGGATAATCCTGTGGTCGTCGGGGTGGGGAACATCTATGCCAATGAATCGTTGTTTACGTCTCGCATTCATCCTCAGCGCCAGGCGGGGTTACTGACCCTTGATGACGCGAATCTGCTGGTCGGAAACATCAAAACCATACTCGAAACCGCGATTCAGCAAGGTGGCACGACGTTAAAAGATTTCACGCAGGCGGATGGCAAGCCGGGGTATTTTGCACAAGAATTGCTGGTTTATGGCAAAACTGGCAAACCGTGCCCGGTATGCGAGACTTTGCTAGAGAGCGTCAAAATTGGACAACGGAATACATTTTTCTGTCCGTCGTGCCAGGTTTAGCCGCAGAACTTCCTGAGCAAAGACAAAAAAACCGCCAATGGCGGTTTTTTTAAGGCGTTATTTTTTGAGGTGAGATTTCAGTGCTTCTAGGACCTTAGGGTGCACAAACCCACTGGTATCGCCGCCATGAAGCGCGACTTCTTTGACCAATGTGGATGAAATAAAGGAGTTTTCTTCTGAGGGCGTGAGGAAAACACTTTCCAGCTCCGGCATCAGACGGCGATTCATGTTGGCCAACTGAAACTCATACTCGAAATCGGATACCGCACGTAAGCCGCGCACCAAAATATTGGCGTTATATTGCTTGGCAAAGTCTACCAGAAGGCCAGAAAAACCCACCACAGAGACATTATCAAGGTGTGCTGTGACGTCTTTAGCCAGTGAAACGCGATGTTTCAGGTCAAACAATGGCTTTTTACTTGGGCTTGCTGCAATACCGACAATCACTTCATCAAACATCGATGCGGCACGTTCAACCAGATCGACATGACCGTTAGTCACGGGATCAAAGGTGCCGGGATATATCACTCGGGTTAGGGCTTTTTTACTCACAGTCATTTCCTGCAATTCCTTAAACTGGCGACATGCTACCAAAATCTCGGCGTATTTTATCGTGCTTGGTGAGAGTGGATGTTGAAAAAACCTACGTGACCAGCATTTCTTTCACACTATCTTCTATTGAAGTTAGAAGGTGACTTAGCGAAATGGCCATCATCCGGTATGATCGGTAGCGAGAACCGTAAACTGGGACACACAATGAAAAAAATCCTCGTCATCCGTAACGACAAAATTGGCGATTTTATGTTGGCATGGCCGGCCTTTGCGATGTTGAAACAATCCATGCCCAGTGTAGAAGTGACGGCATTGGTGCCCTCCTATACTAAGGCGCTGGCTGAACTGTGCCCATCGATTGACAAGGTATTGGCTGATTGTGGAAAAGATGCAGATAAGTTGAGAAAAAAAGAGCTGGTGACAACGATCAAAGCGAACGATTTTGATGCGTCTATCTGTCTTTTTTCAAACAGTTATAATGCGACCCTAGTATGGAAAGCTGGCATCCCATTTCGCTTAGCGCCAGCGACGAAAATCTCTCAGCTTTTGTATAACCATCGCATCACTCAGCGTCGTTCTCAATCGGCAAAACCTGAGTATGAGTATAACCTCGATTTGGTGCGTGCATTTTTGGCGAAAATCGGTGTGGAGGCGAAGGAGCCATCAGCGTCTTATTTGGCATTTCCTACCAGTGAACAGGCGGCACAGAAAACCAAATTGGCACACGCATTGGCGATTGATGAAAAGACGCCTTGGCTTTATGTTCACGCTGGTAGTGGCGGCTCAGCCAATAACCTTTCTTTAATGCAATATGCGGATCTTGTGGCAGGTATCTGTAAAAAGACGAAGGTTGAAGTGGTGCTCACCGCAGGACCAGGGGAGGCGAAGAAAGCCGCTGAACTGCAAGCCTTGCTGTCGACCAAAGGCATTGATTCTGTGGTTTATGATAAGAACGATGGCTTGCAGGATTTCACGTGTTCGATTGCTTGTGCCGATGCATTTATTGCGGGGTCTACAGGGCCGCTTCATATTGCGGCAACATTAGATGTGCCGACGGTAGGATTCTTCCCAGCTAAACGAAGTGCGACACCACTTCGCTGGCGACCGATCAATAGCGATGGTCATCACCTTGCGTTTTCGCCACCGACCGACAAAGACAAAAACGTCGCGGCAGATATGTCGAAGATTAATATCCGCGCCATCCTGCCAGACGTGAATGCATTTTTAGCGCGAGTGATGGAAGGCTGATTTAGTTCGCACGGCTGTCATTGTCGCGAATCCAAAGGTCTGCGTATTTAACGAAAGTGGAATGCGCAGACAGTACGGCAATTAAAAAGCCCTGCTTCCCGTCTAAGAATCCACGCTTTAACAGATACATTTTCAAAAAGCAGCCGATAGCATGAGTAATGCCCTGACCAATACTGCTTTTCTTGCCTCTAGCCTGACGTCCATCCGCCCATGACTTTGCGTAGAACGCAGATTTCACGAGATATTGGTGAAGGTCACGGTAAGAGTAATGCAGCATATCGCCGTCTAAGGTTTGTTTTTTACAGCCTTGTGGCTCAATAATTTTTTCGTGTACCAAGGCATCGTTGTAGCCTGTGTACTCACGCGGATAGACACGGATAATTTTATCGTACCAGCCTGAATGTTTGAGAAATCGGCCAAATACCCAGGTTGTGCGGCGCAAAATGAAGAGAGTCTTCTCGGATGGGTTTGCAAGAACATCAAGAATGCTCTGTTTAAGTGGCTCAGTGATGACTTCATCGGCATCAATGGCCAAAATCCAATCTTTAGTGGCGTAGCGTTGCGCCAGTTGTTTTTGCTTTCCAAATCCCGGCCATTCAGCGTTGATATGCACTTTGGCGCCTGCCGTTTGCGCGATGTTCACTGTGTTATCTGTGCTGCCAGAATCGACGACGATGATTTCATCGACCCAATCTAGGGACGCCAAACACTCTGGCAAAATCTGCTCTTCATTTTTGGTGATGATAATAGCGCTAATGGATGCGCGTTGTTGAGCTTGGCTCATGAGCAGAGTCCTTCTTTCTCGACCACTTCGTCAAAGCGAGCGATCACGTGATCAATAGTAATGCGTTGCATGGCGTCAGGATCTTTGACGCGGGTTCGCCATGAGACTTCACTGGCTAACTGCCCGGTTTCGGCCTTGATGGCTTCATCATAAGCGCTCACGACATATTGACGCCAGTTGTAAGGGCCCGTGCGTGCTGGATTGTGGTGGGCATACAGACCAATCACAGGCGTGTTGACCGCGTTGGCAAGATGCGCAGGGCCGCTGTCTGGTGCCAGTACCAGCGCCGCTTCTTTTTCTAAGGAGAGCAATTGAAGCAAGGTGGTTTTACCAATCAGATTTTTTACTGGGTGAGTCAGTTGCTGCTCAATAGCTTGTCCAAGTTCAATTTCTATCTTACCTGGGCCACCTGCCAAGATAACGTCAAAACCTTTCTCGATAGCATGCTCAATGACGCCAGCGTAGCCTTCGGCGGTCCAATTTTTAAATGCCTTGCTTGCTGCGGGTGCGACGATGAGAGTTGGCTTGTCACTCATCTGCGATTGCGCCCACGCGGCATCGTTATCCGATATGGGTAATGACCACGTAGGTGTTTGAGGTGCGAGCCCTAACGTTTCGGTAAAAGCCATAAATCCGTCAAGTACATGAAGTGATTGCGGAGAAGGGACTTTGATGTTGGTAAACCATGACTGCAAATCGCTGGCACGGACTTTGTCAAAGCCGAGCGTATAGCGCGCCTTAATACCCACCGAAAGTAAGCTGGCACGAATCGCACTTTGCATATGAAGCAGTGCATCGAAGCGTTTTCCCTTTAGTGCTTTCCACACCGTTTTCATGCCTTTGAAGCCAAGCTTCTTATCAAACGCAATCACCTCGACATCTGGCAGCAATGGCGTGAGCAGTGCCGCTTCGGCCTTGCCTGCTATCCAAGTGATGTGGGTTTCTGGCCATTGAGCTTGGATCGCTTGAACCGCGGCGATGGCGTTGCATACGTCGCCAATGGCAGACAAACGCAGAATACACAGTGACGTTGGTGGGGTCGAAAATAGGGCCATGATGATGCTTATAGGATTTTGATGGTTGAAATTATGCAGTTGCCGATCCGCAATGTAAAATGCAACTGCACGTCATGGGCGCTAGCCGATGCGTTTTTCGCGAATATGCAAAGGAATCTCTGTGGATCTATTGGTCGATAACAACACGCGCATTTGGTATGACAAATCCCTGTTAAGTGAAGATCCGGCACGCTGTTTTGACGTTGAGTTCTGGCAGAATAAAAATGCCGTGATTGGCTCCGCTTCTGGGCGAGGCACTACTTGGTTTGTGCAAACTGCGTCTGTGCCTGCGGCACTGCGTCACTATCGGCGTGGTGGTTTGTTCGGCAAATTGGTTCGTGATAGCTATGCGTTTACCGGATGGGGAAACACCCGCTCGGCGCAAGAGTTTCAGCTACTGACTTATCTGCGTGAAAAGGGCATATCAGTACCACGTCCGATAGCTGCTCGAGCGATTCGGGATGGATTGACCTACCAAGCGGACTTGCTGGTGGAAAAAATCGATGGCGCAAAAGATTTGGTCGATATCTTGATGGAAGCCCCGCTCGAAGCTTCTCATTACCACCGGATTGGCGTCATGGTGAGAAAGCTTCATGATGCTGGAGTGTGTCACACTGATCTCAATATCCACAATATTTTGCTCGATACCACAGGCACGTGCTGGTTAATTGATTTTGATAAATGCGGCAAAAAAACAGGGGAAGGCTGGAAGGCATCTAATCTCAGCCGCTTGCTTCGCTCATTTCGAAAAGAGCTGAACAAGCGACACATCCAGTGGCAGGAAACAGATTGGGATGCGTTATTGATTGGTTATCAAGAGCAAGCAGCTAGATAATCTGGAATCTGCAAATTATTAGTTATTGTTTCTGGGCATCAATCCACGGTGCTATCGCTTCAAGTGTTTTAGCGACCGCGCCACGGTTTCTCTCCACCACATTCAGCGCGGCTTCTCCTGCTTGTTGGCATTTCTCTGGGTTGTTCATTAAACCCAATAGCGCATTGGCAATGTCTGATGGCGTTTCTTGCACCTCACAAGCACCGGCTTCTATTAACTGATCGCCAATCACCTGAAAGTTAAAGTAGCTAGGACCTGTAATTTGAGGTTTCCCAAGAGAAGCGGGTTCCAGCAAGTTGTGGCCACCAATCTTCTCTCCCATCAGACTTCCCGCCATAAACGTCACGGTCGACGTGGCAAGTAAGGTCATCATTTCACCCATGGTATCGCCCAAATACACTTGCGTATTGTCATTAATAGGCTGTGATTGGCTGCGACGTGACAGTGAAAATCCTTTCTGTTCAATCAGTGCTGCAACGTCGCCGAAGCGTTCGGGGTGGCGTGGAACCAGCACCAATAAAGCGTCGGGTTGTTTCGCCAATAGCGCTTGATGAGCGTCGAGTAAAATCTCGTCTTCGCCAGGGTGGGTACTCGCTGCTACCCATGCTGGACGTTGTTTAAGTACTTGTTTCAGCGCGACGACAGCATGGTTAGATTCATCAAATTCAGGTAAATCAAATTTCACTGAGCCTGATACGGAAACATGCTGTGAATTGACGCCAAGTTGAACGAAACGATGAGCATCGTCTTTAAATTGGCAAAGAATGTGGTCGATATTGTTTGAAAGCAGAGTGAATAGCGGCTGTACACGCTGATAGCCGCGCATCGACTTTTCCGACAGTCGTGCATTCATCACGATGATTGGGATGCCAGCTTGTTTCACTGCCGTTAAGGTATTCGGCCAAAGCTCGGTTTCCATGATCAACATGATTTTTGGATTCATGCGTTTCAAAAAGCCGCTGACAGCAAAGGAAAAGTCGATTGGCATGTATCTGTGCTCGACACCATCGCCAAGCTTGCTCGCAATCGCGGCACCTGTTGTCGTTGTGGTGGTAACGAGTATCGAAGCGTCTGGATATGTCTTGCGAAGCGCCAGAATAATCGGTTTTGCGGCAATCACTTCACCGACGGAAACAGCATGAATCCAAATTGGACGTTGGCCTACAAGTGCTGGCGTTCTTCCAAAATGCTCAACCCAGCGCTTACCCACACGAGGTTTCCCATCTTTGGCGCGATAGAGACCCAGAAGAAGAAAAGGGGCAGCGATGAAAAGTAAAAGTGTATAAAGAAGACGCACACGAAAACCTTGTTTGGAAAACCTGGGGCTAGTTTACAACAAAGGGCTCGATATCGAGCCCTTTAGAAGGAATAAGTGGCTACTTAGACAGTCCTTCATCAATCAGATATTGCTGTACTTGTTCGGCATAATCGACGTTGTAGGAGTATTTATCGCTGTCGTGCGCCGCAACAAGATTAACCACCAGAAAGAATGCCGACAAGGCAATCAGTCCGCGACTGAAGCGTTCTGGCATTGCAATGCGCCATGTTTCTGCGGCGATCAGCACTGGGATCAGAGCCAGCGGGAAGGTCAGGATTAAATGCCAGTAGGAAAAAGTAATGGGCGAGAGCATGGCGTTGATGATGATGGCCAACACAGTCGCGCCTGCAAACAAGAGCAACCAATGTGTGTCATCTGCAATGGGCTTGTCGCGTTTAATTATGGGTTTGATGGTCTTCCATGCACGCCAGTTCACTTTGGCGGAGATCACCACGGTTGTCGCGCCTACCAAATAAAGTAACGCCTGCCAGCAATACTGAATAGTCATCTGTAGCCAGCTGATGGTGGTGATCCAGTCAAAACTGACATCCGTGATCAGCCGATTTGAAAACATCGTAGAGCCCTAGCGAATCCAATAAAGTACCGCTTTGAGTACCGGGTAAACGTGAACCGCGCCATAACCGATATAGCGATCGCTTTCTCGATTGATACTCTCGTTAACCATGTATTCCTGAAAATAGGGAATAAGAGATGCGAGAACAACCATGCCACCAACCATGACACCCGCCCAATTAGGATGTGCCATTTTACGGTAAAGAAGATAGCAAGAGATGACCGCCAATACTGGCCACGAGTAATGGAATTGCATCGCGCCGCCAATCGCCAGCACATGCAAAAAGCTATAAATGAAAGACGATTTCTCTCTAAGCTTAAATGCCGACCAAAAGTGCAGCGCAGTGAAAAAGCAAAGATAGGCAGGGTTGTAGATTAGGCTGTCGTAGAGCAACCATGGGTTCAGCCAATAGGCCACCATAAACACAAGGCGAACAGGCGGGCTAAACACCGCTTTTATGACAGCATCAAAAAGAAAGAACGACACCACCCGCAGGGCGATAATCATCAGCATGGGTGACCAAGGGTTATCCCACAAGAGCAGTGGGCCACCGACTATCCACGCAGACAGCGAACCGGGTACATTGCCTACTGCACTGGCCGCGTTGCCAAATGCAAGCCAAACGCCTTGATAGGCACCCAGGTAGCCTTTGTGGACCATTTGAGTTTGATCGCCAGTTAAGATCTGGTTGCTGGCATACAAAATAGCGAGCATTAGGCCAAGATAGAACCCAGCCCGTTGAAGCGAGGGGGCAAAGCGGGTGAATAAATCAGGGGTCATTGGTTTATCCGTAAAACTAGTCCGTTGAGGGTGGTGTTTCTTTATAAGTCCAAAATCGATGAATAACATAGGTCACCATCGGGATCATAAACACAACTAGCATGACGCGCAGATAGTTGTTTGTGTCACTGAGCGATTCGCTAATCAGTTGTGAGATCAAAAGTGCAGAAAACTGTACGATGAAAAACCGCGTTGCATTCTTAAGTGATAGTGATTTTTTGAATACAAATAATGACTGCATCAAATACGACAAGCTAAATGCGCAGGCAAACCCAATCAGGTTTGCCGCAAATACGCTGGATGCTGAAAAGTGCAACATAGCGAAGGCGACGCTGATGTGGGTCAAGCTGGCTAATCCACCTGTCAGACCAAAGCGCGCAACTCGGTGCGCAAGGAATTTTTCAGACAGTGAAGACATCAGTGTTTATCGCAGGAAGACGCATCGGAGTCGCTTTCGACGATATATATTGGTCGCCTTTTGGATTCCATATACAAACGACCTAAGTATTCGCCTAAGACTCCAAGGCCGATAAGTTGAACACCGCCAAAAAACAGTATCGCAGTGAGCATAGAGGCATAGCCGGGCAAATCAATACCAAAAATCAATGTCTTAAGTATTATTGAACTGCCGTAAAGAAAGGCGACGGTAGAAAAAAATACGCCCAGATAGAGCCAAATACGAAGTGGTGCTGTGCTAAAGCTGGTGATACCTTCAAGCGCGAAGTTCCACAGGCGCCAGCCGTTAAAACTAGTCTCTCCGGCTGCGCGGGGTTGGCGAACATATTCAACGACAGACGTTTTAAATCCAACCCAAGAGAAAATACCCTTCATAAAGCGTTGGTTCTCGGGTAATAGCTGTATGGCCTGGACTACTCGACGAGTGATTAACCGAAAGTCGCCGACATTATCGGGGATTTCGACGTCTGCAATACTGTTGTGGAACTTATAAAACAGACTCGCGGTGATTTTTTTTGCAAGCGTATCGCTGCTTCTGTCGATGCGTTTGGCGACAACGACATCATAGCCTTTTTGCCATTCTCGCAAAAAATCATGAATAAGTTCTGGCGGGTCCTGTAGATCGGCATCGATCGGAATGATGACCTCGCCCTTAGCATGGTCAAGGCCAGCCGTCAGCGCGGCTTCTTTGCCAAAATTACGTGACAGATTGAGTACACGTATGTGTGTGTTTTTTGCAGCAAGCTCATGAAGAACAGAGAGAGTGTTGTCTTTGCTACCATCGTTGACAAACAGCAACTCGTAGCTAAAGTCAGTTGCAGACATAATCCCAGTGATTTTATCTGTAAACGTATGAATGACTTCTTGCTCGTTAAAGCATGGGCATACGATGGATATTACTGTTTGAGTCATGGAGTTCCATTCCTATGTTTTGGTGAATCAATCCATTAATGCACGGTATCTTAGGCGTGTTGTTCGAGTTCGATGTTGCCTTCCTAAAACACCGTACACCATTAGCAGGAAAATATCTTAATAAGGTATTGAACTTACAGTTTTTTCACAACCCGCGATCGATTAGAAATCGAGGTGTTGCATTTTGTTAGGGCCTTGCTTTATGGATATCCTTGATAGTTAGCACGTTGCTACCTACGATCATTCCAAGTTCTGGTTTCGATTCAGGTCGCGGTATGCATCCAGCACTTTTGCTGGCATTAACTCATTGAGGCATTTTAAGTGACCCAAAGGGCACTCCCGTTTAAAACAAGGGCGGCAATTGATATCAGTGTCGACTACTCTCACTTTTTGTGAAAGCGGTGGGGTGTACATGGGTGAGCTTGAGCCATATATCGCCACAATATTTGCGTTGACGGCTGCAGCGACATGCATAAGCCCCGAGTCGTTTGAAAAAACTGTGTGACAAGCGGCTAATAGATCTACTGCGTCGACCAATGAAGTTTCACCTGCCAAATCAAAGCACATAGATTTCTGATGTTCAGAGAGTGCCTTCACAATCTTTTCTGTCACCGATTTGTCTTTTGGCCCACCAAAAAGACATACCTGATGTCCTTCAGTGATCAATTGTTTGGCTATATAGGCATAGTGTTGTTCAGGCCAGCGTTTTGCGGGGCCGAATTCTGCGCCTGGACACAAACCAACAATGGGTAAATCTGGCGAGATATTAAATCGCTGTAAGCAAGCGAGTTGGTTTTCGTTGTCTACGTTAAGTGCTGGGTTGGGAATGTCGTCTATTGTCACTTCAGACAGCATTGTGCTTTTGCTGTGAGCAAGAGCCACGTAACGCTCAACCATAAATTGGAATATTTTGCGATTTGGACGCAGGTCATTCAACAAACCGTAGCGCATTTCGCCCTTCCAGCCAGTACGTTTAGGGACTTTAGCAAACAGGGGGATGAGTGCAGATTTTGCTGAATTAGGCAAGATATAGGCATGGTCATAGTGGTTATCTCTAAGAGATTTACCCAACATCCAGCGCTGTGACAGGCTGAATTGTCCATGCCCTAAAGGCATTTCAATCGCTTGGTTAACCTCAGGCATCCGTTCGAGAATAGGTTTACACCAAGCGGGGGCAAGTACATCAATCAACACATTGGGGTGCAATTCTAGCAAGCGCTTGTAAAGGCTTTGAGACATGACCATGTCCCCAACCCATGATGGGCCCACAATCAATATTTTCAAAAATGCTTACTCCTGGATGTGGTCGATGTCACTCGATATCATTGTGATGATGTATCAAAAAAGAGATAGCCATCATTTCCTAGACAATAAAGGATAAGATGATATTTTAAGGGAAACTTAAGTTAGCACAACAGAAGAATGCAAATGACTTCCTTTCTGGAAGCGCTTGTTATCTAGGAGTTGGAAATTGAAAGTATTACTAATCAGTCCTGACTGGCTGAACCTGTCATCACCAATAGTGCAAGAAATGAAGCGGATCGGATATGATAGCCACTTATTAGACCATGCTGATTTTATTAGATTTAGTTATTCAGGGAAGATCGAGAGGGTGTTATCAAAACTCCATAATTTGTTTAATAAAGAACCATATAAAAAATTAAAGACAAGTCAAAATACAATGTCATACCTAAATGGTTATCTTTCAGGAAAGGATTTTGACGTGGTCATTATGACCAGTCCTGATGTTTTTAATCAGGAGCACTTTGAGTTAATAAAATCTAAGTCAAAAAAAATGGTGGCCGTTTTGTGGGATAGTTTATCGAAGGCGCCAAGGAATATCGAGCGGTTACAGTACTTTGATAAAGTATTTAGTTTCGAGTCAGATGATTGTAGTAAATATGGACTAGAACCAATTACAAACTTTATAAAGCCAGAGTTGGTTAGATTGGAAAAGCCCATTGCATATGAGTATGATATTTTTATGGTTATGACTTATGACAAAGTGAGGTGTAAATATATAGAAGATATACTGGAAGCAAACAAGAACTTAAAGGCAAAAATTTTAGTGCATTCAGGGAGCTGCAAAAACGAGAGAAAGATAAAACACCCTATGATGGAATTTATCACTACCCCTGTATTAAATAGTGAACTTGTTTCTTTTATTGAAAGATCGAGAGTTATACTGGATGTGAGTTATGACTATCAAAAAGGCCTCTCATTTAGGCCATATGAAGCATTAGCCTGGGAAAAAAAATTAGTTACGAATAATGATAAAATCATGCAATATGATTTCTACTCAAAAGAAAACTTCTTTGTACTTGGTAGGGATAAGAAAATACCAGAAAATTTCATAAATTTAGACTTTAAGCCAGTAAGTTCTGCCGTAAGAGAAAAGTACATGCTTTCAAGTTGGATCGAGAAGGTATTGAATTGACTTTTAGTCCATAGTCTCCGCCCTATGGACCAAGTTTAAAAAAGCGTACGATTAAACGGAATGGAACTGATTGAGGGATAGTTTAACGTTCGCTTTTTATAATTCCATGTTCGGTGAAAGCAATTTTTCGGTTTTGGACCTCTTCAAATATCGAGTCATTTACTTTACTTCTAGGTAGCTCTTTGTGGAAAATATGAACCTGGTTAGCTTTGTAAAAGATATTCTTTATTTCAACACCCGAAAGTCTCAATCTGTATTCAACATCACTGTCTTCACCAGTTCCTGCGGCTTGATATCTTTCATCAAATCCGTTGATTTCTAAAATGTCTTTTTTGTATAGTGAGAAGTTGCAGCCGACAATACCTTTTAGCTTTCTGTTTAAGTGATTAGATATCTTTTTATTTGTAATTCGAAAGCCTTTTTCAATGTTTTTCCCTTTAGAGAGTATGTATTTAATTAGTATTTCAGGTAGGTTTTCAATGAAGAATTTATCAGGGTTTAGTGTGGTTATCTTACTGCTAACAGATGAAGATAAGTCTACTCTTCGTCCATTGAGACAATATCCTTCCATTGCATTTTCTAGGTGATCAAATACAAACTTATCTTGTGGGATACAGTCACCATCAATAAATATTATATAGTCATTGGATTTAACAACTGATCTGTTTAGTATTCTGTTCTTGCGAAAACCAATATCCTCCTGCCACACATGTATTATCTCAAAATCATACTGTGAAATGATCTCATTTATTCCATCCACAACATCAGGTCTGGAACCATCATCAGCAATAATTACATTGAAAGTACCATCGTATTGATTGTTCAATGACGAAAGTATAATCTTCAATAAATCTAACTTGTTATAGAATGCAATTATCACAGATGCTTTAGGTGACATTCTCATGCTCTACTCCTTATGGATTTTGATGCTGCGAGTGAGATGGTTAAATATATAAATGACGTCTGATAATCCATGTATGATGTATAGAAGACACCAATTATGGCAAAGCCAACTAGCACTAGAACTAAGCATTCATCAAAATCTGATGATATTTTGTTTTTTGAGTAAATTAGCCTATATAGAACAGAGGACAAGCTACCAATAAGCAGTAATGTGTATAATACCCCATGCTTATTAATAAGGTCCAAGTACATGTTATGACTATCATTGAATGAAAACTGGGAGTTGAATTTCTCGCTATAGTGTTCTTTCTCATGATTGGTCGTCAAATATGACACATACTTTTCTTGAAAGCTATGGGATCCCGTTCCAAATAAAAAATCTGACGGTGATGTGCTTATGTTGCTACCAAGAAACCCTAAAGAGGTTTTCCACATTGCAATTCTTGCACTATTGGAATGATCTGAGCTAGTATCCGTAATGCTTGCAACTCTCGACGAAAACTTATTAAAAGTGTCTGAAGATAAATAATGAAGTGAAGAGAAAATTAAAATCAGCCCAACCAAAAAAAAGATGCCATGCTGCCTTTTTTTATAAATCATATAACTGGGAAGGATTATAATCAATGCGAGCAGAGGAGCTCTTGAACCACTAAGTGCAAGTAAAACAAATCCTAGAATAACAATAATGACACTTAGTATGATGTGATTTTTTTTATTTGAATAAAAAAATGGGAGGAAAAGAAGTGTCATATAGCTTACAATTTCTCCCCACCTTCCAATGTCCCAAAATCCTGAAATTCTTTCACCATTCCAGCCATGCGATATTATATGTAATAATACTTGGGTTGATGATATAAAGAAGCCAAAAGCAAGAGAGTAGATGCAGGTGCTTCTCATCTCCGTATTTGAAAAAAAATATACTAAAGGTGGAATTACTAATATCATGCCCCCTTTTCGCGAATATTCTAATAGATCGTTTTGAGAGCCGCCAGCACAGATGGTAATGAAAATTCCGAATAAGTAAATTATGAAAGGAAGATAATAAAATGGTTCTTTACGAAAAGATGTAAAAGTAACTCTACTCTCGAAAAATAAAACGAAAAAACGCAATAATAGCATAGATGAACTGATATATAGACCAGCTTTGGATGTCATTAAAGATAAACAAAAGAAAACGACTAACGTATGGTCTACAAGTTTTGGTGTTTTCATTACTTTAATGTTCCTTTATTTTTGCACATAGAACCCCTTGAAATTCAAAATTTTTAGTTTGCATGGATACTAATTGAAGGAATACTTGTCATTGGTCAAAGTTTCGAAAATCGTACATGTGCGAAAGCCTGATACTGCTGTTTACGCTTAGTAAAGCTGGCTACCATCCGGCCTAGATCTCAGCAGATTCATAATCCACATATATTGCCCTGGATCGTCTTCCAAAAACTGCTCGATGCGCTCGTTCATCATGCGTGCGTCTGTTTCTTCGCTGCCTGATGGAAACGGTGCCAGCGGGGGCTGGATGATGACCTCAAAGTTACCAGTTTCTCGGTTATAAACAGGCATAAGCGGCACAATTTTCGCGCGGCTAAGTTTTGCCAATTTACCTAATCCTGAAAGCGTCGCTTTCTGGGTGGCGAAGAGGGGCACGAACACGCTGTGTTCTGGGCCATGATCTTCGTCAGGCAAGTAATATCCCAAATAGCCTTCACGCACGGATTTAATGAAGGGCTTCACGCCGTCTGAACGTTCGTGGGTGCGACCGCCGTACTTGAGACGTTGCACATTCATTAGCCAATCGACCACCCGGTTTTTTTGCTTTTTCACCATAGCAGCAACAGGTAAGCCACGTGAGGCGAGTTGCACTGCGGGGTAATCAATTGCCCAACTGTGTGGTACCAGCAAAATCACTTTCTCGCCGTTTTCAACTAAGTCAGTGAGGATTTCCTCATTACGAAATAACGTGCGTTTTTCCAAGTAGTGCTTGCTGCGCATCATGATGGTGGCAAAGCCAAGCATCACGCATCCTGCGTTAATATAGCTTTGTTCTAAGATCGCAAAACGCTCTTCTTCGGTTTTCTCTGGAAAACATTCTAGAAGATTGACCACGGCACGTTTTTTAGCGCGGTTGTTCATTTTCACCAGTTTTTTGGCGAGAAATTCTGCGAACTTGTCACGTAAACGAAAAGGCACAAAAGCGAGGATCGCGACAAAGAACATGCCTAGCCATGTTCCCCAATAGCGAGGATGAAGGAACGCCCATTCGAATTTGGGTAAATAGGAGTTGGTGCTAGATTCTTGGCTCATAGAGTCGAAACTACAGATAAATCAGAGGGAAGAAAAAAAACGGACCGAGGCCCGTTTTTCAGCCAGTTACTTATTCAGTATTGCCATGTATTCGGCAACGCCTTCAGCGACAGTTTTAAACTCATCGTTGTAACCCGCCGCGCGAACCTTGGTCAGGTCGGCTTGGGTATAGGCTTGGTAGCGGCCTTTCAAGTGATCTGGGAACGGTATTTCTTCCACTTCGCCTTGGTTGTGGTGAGCAATAACCGCGTTAGCCACAGCGCGGAAAGGTTCAGCTCGGCCAGTGCCGCAGTTGAAGATGCCAGAAACGCCGTTTTCCAGAAACCAAAGGTTCATTTTGCAAACATCACCGACGTAGACGAAATCACGTTTGAAGGTATTGCTGCCTTCGAACAGTTTCGGGTTCTGACCGTCTTTGATTTGGTTGTTCAGGTGGAATGCCACTGACGCCATGCTGCCTTTATGGCCTTCACGTGGACCATAAACGTTGAAGTAGCGGAAACCAGTAATTTGAGAAAGCTTCTCGCCGTGCGCTTCTGCATCCGCCCAAATGCGACGAACATAGTTGTCGAATTGTTGCTTCGAGTAACCGTAAACGTTCAGTGCGCCTTCGTATGGCTTCTCTTCGATGAAGTCATGGTCACGGCCGCCATAGGTGGCAGCAGAGGAGGCGTACAGGAACGGAATTTCACGCTCAAGGCATAAGTGCAGTAACTCTTTTGAATACTCATAGTTGTTGAGCATCATGTATTTGCCGTCCCACTCGGTGGTGGCAGAGCATGCACCTTCGTGGAAGATGGCTTCAATCGGGCCGAAATCATCGCCAGCCATGATTTGAGTGATGAAGTCTTCTTTGTCCATGTAGTCGGCGATGTCTAGATCGACCAGGTTCACGAACTTGGTACCGTCTTTCAGGTTATCAACCACCAGAATGTCGTTGATACCTTGTTCGTTCAGGGCTTTAACAATGTTGCTGCCAATCATGCCAGCGCCGCCAGTCACTATAATCATACTTTTACCTAATATCTGACAATGAGAAGACCCCGCCATCACTCTCGCGGAGGCTATGGTAATATTTACATTTCCCTATTGGGCATGAGGATAGCAGTTTAACCATGAAAACCCGTGATCGCATTATTCATTCTGCATTGGCACTGTTTAACGAGCAGGGTGAACCGAATGTCACTACCAATCACATTGCTGCTGATCTCGGGATTAGCCCAGGAAATTTGTATTATCACTTCCGTAATAAGGAAGAGATTATACACAGTATTTTCGATCAATACGCGCTCGATCTCACGGTAGGTTTTCAGCCAGAAGCCCCTGCTGAATCGGATCAACAGCGTCTGCTTGCTTATCTCGATGCGACGTTTCAGTTGATGTGGCGTTACCGCTTCTTCTACGCGAATTTGCCCGATATCTTGCGCCGCGATGCGGTGTTACAAAACAAGTATCTGACGGCGCAACAAAGCCTTAAAACCAACTTGTTTGCGATGCTGGGGCAGTTTCGTGAAACGGGCTGGCTGGATATGGAAGATGAAGCATTGGCGTCTTTGTGCAGCACGCTTAAATTGGTCGCATCGAGCTGGATCTTCTATCAAAGTGCGCAAGCGCCCCAAGCTAAAATCACCCCTGCCGTTATCTATCAAGGCGTCCTTCAGATCCTCAATATGGTGTCGCCAATGACAACCGACAAAGGCCGTGCGGTCGTGGGTGAAATTATTGAGCATTATCGTCAGCAAATGGCGTCTGCGTCTGCGTGATTTATCTGCGTGATCCATGGCAATAAGATGTGCTAATTCGATAGACGAAGCCTTCCTCATAATTCTATTATCGACCTCCATTCTGATATGTCATACTGCATTAAAAGCATCCCTTGGGCATATCAGCTGCATATGGTGCAATAAATACTGTGTTATCAGTGATCTACTGGTTGCACGTTTTAAATCTGTTCCTGTTTTCCTTGATGGAGTGAGCGATGACTGCCGCTTTTTACCAGCAAATCCGCCAGCAGCTTGAAGAAACCAAAGCTGAAGGTCTGTACAAAGATGAACGCGTGATCACGTCTGCCCAACAGGCGAGTATCTCGGTGACGTCCGGCGCTGAAGTGTTGAATTTCTGTGCGAACAATTATCTTGGCTTAGCGAACCACCCAACGCTGATTGACGCGGCGCAAAAGGGCATGGATCAGCATGGCTTTGGTATGGCATCAGTTCGTTTCATCTGCGGAACGCAAGACGCGCACAAAGAGCTTGAGGAAAAGCTTTCTACCTTCCTCGGTATGGAAGACACCATTCTTTATACCTCTTGCTTTGATGCCAACACGGGTTTGTTTGAAACCATTTTGGGTGCGGAAGATGCGATCATTTCTGACGCACTCAACCATGCCTCAATCATTGATGGTGTGCGTCTTTGTAAAGCGATGCGTTTTCGCTATGCCAACAACAACATGGAAGAGCTTGAGCAGCAACTGATCGCTGCCAAAGAAGCTGGCGCTCGTAACACGCTTATCGTGACAGACGGTGTGTTCTCAATGGACGGCGTCGTGGCGAACCTGCCAGCGATTTGTGATTTGGCAGACAAATACGGCGCATTGGTGATGGTTGATGACTCTCACGCAGTGGGCTTTATGGGCGCGAATGGTCGTGGTACGCACGAGCACCATGACGTGATTGAACGCATCGATATCATTACCGGCACGCTGGGCAAAGCCATGGGGGGTGCATCAGGTGGTTACACGTCGGGTAAGAAAGAAGTGATTGATTGGCTGCGCCAGCGCTCACGCCCGTACTTGTTCTCGAATTCACTTGCACCAGCCATTGTGTCTGCGTCTATCCGCGTGATTGACCTGCTAGAAGAAAGCGGCCATCTGCGTACCCAACTTTGGGACAATGCAAGCCACTTCCGTGCACGCATGAGCGAAGCAGGCTTTACGCTTTCTGGTGCTGATCATGCGATCATTCCTGTGATGCTGGGCGACGCGAAAGTGGGTGCTGAGTTTGCAGAACGTATGATGGAAGAAGGTATCTACGTGGTAGGTTTCTCGTTCCCTGTGGTACCAAAAGGCCAAGCACGTATTCGTACACAAATGTCGGCTGCACATAGCCGCGAGCAATTAGACAAAGCTATCGATGCCTTTATCAAAGTGGGTAAAGACATGGGGCTGATTGAGTAAGTGACAATGACAAACAAAATGAAAGCACTGGCAAAACTGAAACCAGAGCCAGGGATTTGGATGACAGAAGTCGACCTACCAGAAGTGGGTCACAACGATCTTCTGATCAAAATCCGTAAAACGGCAATTTGTGGCACCGATGTACATATCTACAACTGGGACGAGTGGTCACAAAAGACCATTCCTGTGCCGATGGTTGTCGGTCACGAATACGTGGGTGAAGTGGTTGCCATGGGTCAGGAAGTTCGCGGTTTCACTGTGGGCGATCGTGTTTCAGGTGAAGGTCATATCACGTGTGGTCACTGCCGTAACTGCCGTGCCGGCCGCACACATCTTTGCCGCAATACCACCGGTGTTGGTGTTAACCGTGAAGGTGCATTTGCAGAGTACTTGGTGATCCCTGCGTTCAATGCTTTCAAAATCCCTGCGGATATCTCTGATGATCTCGCATCAATCTTCGACCCATTTGGCAACGCGGTTCATACGGCATTGTCGTTTGATTTGGTGGGTGAAGATGTATTGATCACGGGCGCAGGCCCAATCGGTATCATGGCTGCCGCGGTGGCTAAACATGTGGGCGCGCGTCATGTGGTGATCACGGATGTGAACGAATACCGTTTGGATTTGGCACGCAAAATGGGTGTAACCCGTGCAGTAAATGTCGCTGAAGAAAAGCTGGAAGACGTGATGGCCGAACTTGGCATGCGTGAAGGCTTCGATGTGGGCATGGAAATGTCAGGTAACCCGTCAGCGTTCAATGCCATGCTTAAAACCATGAACCATGGTGGTCGTATTGCCCTTCTGGGTATTCCGCCTTCAGACATGGGTATCGACTGGAACCAAGTGATCTTTAAAGGCCTGGTGATTAAAGGTATCTATGGTCGCGAGATGTTCGAAACGTGGTACAAGATGGCGAGCTTGATTCAATCAGGTTTGGATCTCAGCCCAATCATCACGCATCACTATAGTGTGGATGATTTCCAACAAGGCTTTGACATGATGCGTTCAGGCATGTCAGGCAAAGTGATTTTGGATTGGCAGAAGTAATCTTCCCCAATCGTGGATGACTAAAACAATCAAACCCGCTTCGGCGGGTTTTTTAATGCTAGAGCAAAGGTAAAATCGCGGTTTAGGGTAAGAAGGCCTGAGAGATAGGCACTAAATCAACCCGTTGCTGAAGCTCAGGAAGTGCTTTTTGCAGCGTATCGAGTGTGATTGGGAAAGGGTGGGCTATCACGACCGCGATACCTCGTTTTTCTGCCAGTGTGACGGCCAGTTCGAGTTGATCAGAGATAAATGCTTCATTGAGATAATGGTCGAGAAAGACATGGCGGCGATTGTTGGGGAGCCCATGTTGCTTCGCGATTTTTTGTGCCACCGTATTGACGGTGGTACGGCTGTCGATAAATCCCAATTGCCTGTCGTGGAGCAACTCCATAATCCAATGCATCGGTTCGCTGTGCTGAGTCAGTAAACTGCCCATATGGTTGTTCACCGCAATCGCATGAGGAACGCGATACAGCGCCTCTTGCACGGCCTCTTGCATCTCGAGTTTGGACATATCGAGCGTTAGCACATATGACTCTTGTGGCGCGCCGGGTGGGCTTTGCATGGGCAAGTGAAGCAAGATTTCACGGTGTTGGCTAAGCGCAGTCAGTGCGACAGCGGTATCAAACTCCGTAAATGGGATCACAGAGATACTGATTGCAGCGGGGAGTTTGGCGATATCTCTTGGCATCAGGTCATAGCCGAGGTCGTCAATGATCACCGCGAGCTTGGGTTTCGTTAAGGGGTTCGCCATGGCTGGCATGGCGAGCAGCAGTGCTAATGAGAGTATGATGTAGGTGGTGACAGTGACAATCCTTTGCATCTGCTACCGACTCCGCTTACCGCCCGAGCCAAGGGCTAGGGTTAGTGGCATTGCCTTTACGCCGTATTTCGAAGTAAAGGCCGGAGGAGGCTTGCCCGCCGCTGTTACCAACAAGTGCCACGGGGTCTCCCGCTTTTACTGTGTCTCCCACATTGCGCAACAGTGCTTGGTTATAGCCATAAAAACTCATGTCGCCTTTGCCGTGATCAACCACCACCATCAATCCGTATCCGCGTAGCCAGTTAGACAACACCACCGTGCCATCATGAGCCGCTTTGACTTCGGCTCCTTCTTTGGCGGAAATGACCATGCCGTTCCAGCGCAATTGACCACTTTGCGGACTGCCATAACTATGCAGTACTTTGCCTTTTACTGGCCACTGCAGTTTGCCTTTGTACTTGCCGAGCCCATCCATTTTGACTTTGGCTTGTTCGGCGGCAACTCGCGCTAATTCTGCGGATTTCTCTAGTTCGACTTTGAGGCTTTTCTCGTTATCACGCAGCTCAGAAAGATAAGATTTGTCGCTTCTGATTTGGCGTTGAATGGCGCTGGCGGTTTTTTTCTGTGCCTGTTGTTCTTTTTCTAGCTTGGTTTTATCGGCTTGAAGTGATGCCAGCACAGTTTTCTGTTTTTCTGTTTGCTGAACCAGCATGCGACGTTTGAGCTGCAACTCGGTATCGGTTGCTGCCAACTCATTGATGGCGTCGGTACGAGCTTTGGAAAGACGTTCGGCATAGACCGTCATGCGATCCAGTTCGTTGGTGTCTTGCCCGCTAAGCAGCGCGTTCAGCTGATTGTGTTCGCCTTGGCGATATTGGCTGTTCAGTAACTCTTTCAGTAGTTCCATCTGTCCGAGTTTGCGTTGCTCCAAGCGTTGACTTTCACGGTTGAGGGCAGCAATGTCGTCTGCCAACGACGAAAGGATCGCATTGGCGTCACGGATTTTTTTGGCGAAACCACTGATAGATTGCTCTTGCTTTTTCAGTGCCGATTGCAGGCTGTTGAGTTGTTTGCTGCTCGTATTGAGTTGTTGTTCTTGTCGGGAAATTTCATTTTTCACGCCGGATAATTGTTCATCGCTGGCGTTTGATAATGAGCTGACAAGCAGGCATAGCAAAACGCCAGTGCATAAAGCACTGGCGCGCAATTTTTTCGATAAGCGCAAATTTATTCCCAACATGTTTGGCAGTATATCAATCTGATCATCGGTCTGCACTACTGATAGTGTCTCAGTGTCTCAGCGTCGCAAGAACAGAAAGATATTAGTGCTTCTAATTCAACAAGATTTTCAGATCAAAAATGGCGGCGTAAAGAGAACGGTAGACAATAAAAAACGCGCCGACGAAAAGGGAGTTTTTCCTTTCTCATCGACGCGTTTTAATCGCTAAATAACCGAAGTGGTATTTAGCATTGAAACATTATTTTTGCACGTAAAGCGGCTTGCCAGTCATGTCTGATGGGATAGACACATCCGTCAATGAAAGCATAGTCGGCGCTAGATCGGACAATTTACCGCCGTCAAGCAGCTCGATATTCTTGCTACCAACGTAGATCAATGGAACCGGCAGGTTGGTGTGTGCCGTGTGAATGCCACCCGTTGTTGGGTCGACCATCATTTCTGCGTTACCGTGGTCAGCGGTGATCAGCAGTTGGCCGTCAACTTCTTTGATGGCTTCAACCACACGAGCGATGCAGCTATCTACTGCTTCACACGCTTTAACCGCTGCATCGTAAACACCCGTGTGGCCAACCATGTCGCCGTTCGGGTAGTTACAGATGATTTGGTCAAACTTGCCGCTCTTAATTGCAGCAACCAGTTTGTCAGTTAGTTCTTCTGAACTCATTTCAGGCTGTAGATCGTAGGTGGCCACTTTTGGTGACGCAACCAATGCACGCTCTTCGCCTTCAAACTCGTTTTCAGCGCCGCCGTTAAAGAAGAAGGTCACATGTGCGTATTTTTCTGTTTCAGAGATACGCAGCTGAGTTTTCCCTTCTTTCGATAACCACTCACCCAGTGTATTCACTAGGTTGTCTGATGGGTATGCGCAAGATGCGTCGATGTCTGATGCGTATTCAGTCAACATCACGAAATCTGACAATGCCGCCACTTTTGAACGGGTGAAACCGTCAAACGATGGCAGGAAAGTGCGAGCGATTTGGCGCGCACGGTCAGCACGGAAGTTCATGAAAATCAGGCTGTCGCCGTCATTGATAGACGCAACAGGTTGGCCTTCAGCACGGATTTCAGAGGCTTTAACAAATTCGTCGTTTTCTTCACGCGCGTATGCCGCTTCTAGTGCTTCAACGGCTGATGCGTAAGTGAAATCGCCTTTTGCTTCAGTCAGCAGGTCATACGCTTGTTCGACACGATCCCAGTTGTTATCGCGGTCCATGGCGTAGTAACGACCAATGATAGAGGCCGTGCGGCCTTTACCCAGTTTCGCGAACAGCTCATCGATACGTGCCAGTGAGTTTTTCGCACTGCGAGGTGGTGTGTCACGACCGTCAAGGAAGCAGTGTAGATACACGTTTTCAGCGCCGCGCTGAACCGCCATTTCTATTGCTGCTGCAATGTGGTCTTCGTGGCTGTGAACGCCACCTGGTGACATCAGGCCCATGATGTGAACCGCTTTGCCAGCTTTCACTGCTTTATCAACTGCGCCAGTCAGAACCGCGTTGTCGAAAAACTCGCCATCAGCAATGGCTTTAGTGATGCGGGTCAGGTCTTGGTAAACAATACGACCTGCGCCAATGTTAGTGTGGCCAACTTCAGAGTTGCCCATTTGACCATCTGGCAAACCAACGTCCATGCCTGATGCTGAGATCAGGGTGCTGGTGCCCGCCATCAAGCCATCAAGAACCGGTGTTTTAGCGTTAGCAATGGCGTTGTCGCTGTTATCTTCGCGATAACCCCATCCGTCCAGAATAACGAGAGCCAAAGGCTTCTTAGCAGACATACAGTGTCCTCTTTAATGTCAATTTCGATAAAAACAATTAGCGTAACTTTACTACATTTTATTGGTTAAGCAGTAGGCAAACTTTTCCGCTAAATAATCAACAAAATTTGTAATGCCAAGCGCTTAGCTTAGATGTCTCGCGGCTTGTACCGCGTCTTATCAATATGATGGGCTCTCATATCTGACGAATACCAAGTAAATAGTTGTAGTAAGTCAACAGTCATTAAGTGAAAGCATGCCTGCTAAGCGGTTTGATAAAGTAAAGTTTTTGGCCTTACATCTGAAATGGGGATGAGTGTGACCTGTTTCAAGCTTTTGCTGTTTAGTGGCAGTGAGCGAGAGCATGGAAATCCAAGCCCATGCTGTACTTGCGAGCGCGGGAGGTTATACTCGGGGTCGATTTTTTTGCCGACATGAATGTAGAAGCGAACTATGCAGCAGTTTATTGAATTTGTTCAAAGTGAAGTGATTTTGTCACTGGTGTGGGTAGGTCTGGTTGTTGCGCTGATTTTGTCAGTCATCAAGCAGAAAACCGCTTCATACAAAATTGTCTCGCCAAATGATGCCACCGTGATGGTTAACCGTGAGAATGGTGTGTTTGTTGATATCCGTAGCCGCGACGAATACCGCGGAGGGCATATTGCAGGTGCACTTCACGTTTTGGCGAAAGACATTAAAGCCAATACCTTTGGTGATATTGAAAAACATAAATCAGACCCAATCATTCTGGTGTGCAAGACAGGCCAGACCGCAATTGAAAGCGCGAATTTGCTGACAAAAGCAGGGTTTGAGAATGTTAGCGTGCTGAAAGATGGCTTGATTTCGTGGAGAGAAGCGAATTTGCCACTTATCCGTCACAAAAAGAAAAAGTAACGCTAACAGTGAGCTATTCGACAGGCAGCTCTATTGGGGCTGCCTGACTCATTTTAGAATGCGAGAAAGCATTTGGTTAATTAACAAGGATTTATCATTATGGCTGAAGCAGCGAACAACCAACAAGATCAACAAAACTTTGCAATCCAACGTATCTTCCTGAAAGACGTGTCTTTTGAAGCGCCTAACTCTCCAGACGTTTTTCAACAAGAGTGGAACCCAGATGTGAACTTGGATCTGGACACCCAAAGCCGTGAGCTAGGCGAAGGTGTTTACGAAGTGGTTCTGCGTCTGACTGTTACCGTGAAAAACGGCGAAGAGACGGGTTTCCTTTGTGAAGTGCAGCAAGGCGGTATCTTCAGCGTTGGCGGTATGGAAGCACCACAATTGGCACATTGCCTAGGCGCATTCTGCCCGAACATTCTGTTCCCATACGCACGTGAAACCATTTCAAGCTTGGTTGTGAAAGGTACGTTCCCACAACTGAACCTTGCGCCAGTTAACTTTGACGCATTGTTCATGAACTACCTGCAAAACCAAACGCAAAACACTGAAAACGCTGACGCGTAAGCGCAGCGAAAAGGGTCGACACCAATGACAGAAAATACCCAAGCCAATGTTGCTATGGCGAATGTTGCCATGACCGTATTGGGCGCAGGTTCATACGGTACATCTCTCGCAATCTCTTTGGCTCGTAATGGTGCCAACGTCGTGTTGTGGGGGCATGAAGCGGCGCATATGGCGCAGCTTGAAATTGATCGTTCAAACGAAGCGTTTCTGCCGGGTGTCGCCTTCCCAGACTCACTGATTTTAAGTGCCGATCTTGAAGAAGCGGTGCAAGTGAGCCGAGATATCTTGGTGGTCGTGCCTAGCCATGTATTTGGTTTGGTCTTGTCGCAAGCGAAGCCTTTCCTTCGTGTTGATCAGCGTATTTGCTGGGCAACGAAAGGACTGGAGCCGGAAACCGGTCGTTTACTGCAAGATGTTGCCAGAGAACAGCTGGGTGATGAGGTATCGCTGGCGGTATTGTCAGGTCCAACGTTTGCCAAAGAATTGGCTGCAGGTCTGCCGACCGCTATTTCTGTTGCTTCACCGGATGCAGATTTTCTTGCTGACCTGCAAGAGAAGTTTCACTGTAGCCGCACGTTTCGTGTTTACGCCAACAGTGACTTTACCGGCATTCAACTCGGTGGTGCGGTGAAAAATGTGATTGCGATTGGCGCAGGGATGTCTGATGGCATCGGCTTTGGGGCGAACGCCCGCACTGCGCTCATCACTCGCGGTCTTGCTGAGTTAACCCGCTTAGGCGTGGCGCTTGGTGCGGAGCGTGAAACCTTTATGGGCATGGCGGGCTTGGGTGATCTAGTACTGACTTGTACTGATAACCAATCTCGTAACCGCCGTTTTGGTTTGGCGCTGGGTCAAGGTAAAGGCGTGGAAGAAGCGCAGACAGAAATTGGTCAGGTGGTTGAAGGCTACCGCAATACCAAAGAAGTCCGCGTACTTGCAAAGCGCATGGACGTTGAAATGCCTATCGTCGAGCAGATTTATCAAGTGCTTTACGAGGGCAAAGATGCCCGTTTAGCAGCGCAAGATTTGCTGGCGCGTCAAAGAACGTCCGAATAGTTAAACTGTCGGCAGCACCATATTGAGTCTGAAAAAACGCGAGAGTGATTCTCGCGTTTTTTATTTTTGCGACGGATGGCAAGCAACGTGAGAATGTCAGTGCCAAACTTACCTTCGGTCAACAGTTTCAATATTGGGTTGTTTAGGTATCTATGTCACACTGAGAAGATGTGATCGCCGTTAACCAACGATGATAAGCGTGTCCTAATGGCGTCTGACAGACAGAAGACGGCAACAGCACGAGTAGCAAGGTTAGAGCAAGTTAGAAAAGGTACGAAGATGCAAAGGATGTGTGGTGAAGGCCGCGATAAAAAATGCCAGCAAGATAAAGTCTGGAAGGCCATTAAGCGCGAAGCGAAAGAGCAGACTGAGCGCGAACCTATGTTGGCGAGCTTTTTCCATGCCACCATCATTAAGCACGATACGTTGGCGGCCGCATTAAGCTATATCCTTGCCAACAAGCTTGCTACACCGAGTATGCCTGCGATGGCGGTGCGCGAAGTGGTAGAAGAAGCCTATGCAGGAGACAGCAGCATCGTTGCGTCTGCCGCGTGTGATATCTGTGCGACCGTGGAACGCGATCCAGCGATTGAGCTGTATTCGACGCCTTTGCTTTACCTAAAAGGCTTTCATGCACTGCAAGGCTTTCGCGTAGCGAATTGGCTCTGGTATCAAGGTCGTCGTGAGTTAGCCGTGTATTTGCAAAACCAAATCTCTGTGGCCTGTCAGGTGGATGTTCACCCTGCGGCGTGTATTGGTCGAGGCATCATGTTTGATCATGCTACGGGCATTGTCATTGGCGAAACTGCGGTGGTTGAAGATGATGTTTCCATTCTTCAGGACGTGACGTTAGGCGGGACGGGCAAAGAAGGTGGCGATCGTCACCCGAAAATTCGTACCGGTGTCATGATTGGCGCAGGCGCAAAAGTGCTGGGCAATATTGAAGTGGGCGAGGGGGCGAAAATCGCTGCGTGTTCAGTGGTGTTGATCCCTGTTCCTCCGCACACCACTGCGGCAGGTGTACCTGCGAAGATTGTTGGCACGCCGAGCAGTGAAACACCATCATTCGATATGGATCAGAAAATCAGTGGTAATGAGTTCATTGAAGGTGACGGCATTTAGTCACACCGTTTTTGACGCAATACCAATGGAAAGCAGAATAAAAAAACGGAGCCCATAGGCTCCGTTCTTGTCTGCGCAATCTGATGATCAGAATAGCTTGTTTGCTACGTCATACAGATCTTGGCGGAATGGGCGACGCATGTTTTCAATCGCATCAATGATGTCGTGGTGAACCATTTTTTCATGCTGGATACCCACACAACGACCACCTTCGCCTTGGATCAAAAGGTCAACCGCAAATGCACCCATACGTGATGCAAGAATACGGTCGAACGCACGTGGCTGACCGCCACGTTGAATGTGACCCAAAATGGTTGCGCGCGTTTCACGGCCAGTTTCAGCTTCAATGTACTTCGCCAATTCATTGGTGTCCGTCATCAACTCAGTGATCGCGATAATTGCGTGTTTCTTGCCCTTGTAGATACCTTCTTTGATCTTCGCGATCAGGTTCTCTTTGTCTAGGCCGATTTCTGGCGTGACGAAGTATTCACAACCGCCAGCAATTGACGCCATCAGAGTCAGATCACCACAGTGGCGACCCATTACTTCAACGATAGAAATACGCTGGTGAGAAGATGAGGTATCACGTAGACGGTCGATAGCTTCAACAACCGTGTTCAGTGCCGTCAGGTAACCGATAGTGTAGTCAGTACCTGGGATGTCGTTGTCGATAGTGCCTGGCAGACCAATACATGGGAAGCCCATTTCGGTTAGCTTCTTCGCACCCATGTATGAACCATCACCGCCGATCACAACCAGCGCTTCGATGCCGTGCATCTTCATGTTCTGGATGGCTTGCTCACGAATTTTTTCATCTTTAAATTCAGGGAAGCGAGCTGAACCTAGGAAGGTGCCACCTCTGTTGATGATATCCGATACGCTAGTACGGTTTAGTTTTTCAATACGGTTTTGGTGAAGGCCTTGGTAGCCGTCATAAATACCGCAGACTTCAATGCCTTCACTCAATGCTGCGCGCACAACGCCGCGGATGGCTGCATTCATACCCGGGGCGTCGCCGCCACTGGTCAAAACACCAATTTTACTAACCATGGTTACCCTCTGACTTTGGGAATTGAAATTTCAAATCCATTTTCGCATGTTAAGACCGCGAGTCTTACACCCAGCTTCCCGAAGAAAAGTCTTATCAGGTAACGCGGGTATGTCTCAGCATGCGTTGACGTGCCAGTTTAGCTCGCTGGTCACGTGTTTGAAACTGTAACTTTCCTACTTATGAAAGACTATTACAATTTCACGAAGTTTTTTCGTTGATTAATATCAGTAAGCGTCGCAAATTTTCGACGGAGATTATGTATTAATTTTGCTCACGTGGTGTTTTTCCAACAACCGACACCGGATCTTGGTGAATAAGGATATCTGCACCTGGGAAAGCGATTTCTAGCCTGTCCTCAACTTCATCGGCGATAACGTGAGCATCAACCAATCGGAGGTCGTCATCCAATTCAAGATGGAGTTGGATAAAGCGTGTGGCACCAGCCTGACGCGTTCGCAGATCATGAACCCCTTCAACCCCTGACACCGTCGATGCCAATAACATGATTTTTTCCTGATCTTCAACGGGAAGTTGATGATCAAGTAACGACTGTACCGCTTGACTTGCCATTTGGAATGCACTGACAAGAATAAAGATACCGATACCAATCGCAAAGATAGAGTCCGCCATTGGGAAACCGTACCACGCCAATCCCAGTGCCACGATGATCGCGATGTTCATGTACAAGTCGGATTGATAGTGCAAAGAGTCTGCCGCGATAGCTTGGCTGCCTGTTTGTCGTACCACCCATTTTTGAAATAGTACAAGGCCAGCGGTGATGACGGTCGCGATGCCACTCATCACAACACCCGCTTCAGGGTGGAACAGCTCTGTGGGTTTAAACAATCGCTCAATGCCGCTAAGGACGAGGAAACACGCTGAGCCGACGATAAAGGCCGCCTGTGCCAATGCAGCAAGAGATTCCGCTTTGCCGTGACCGAAGCGATGTTCTTCATCGGCGGGTTGCAGTGCATAACGCACCACGACAAGGTTGGTCACGGACGCAAGCAAATCAATCAGAGAGTCGACCAATGATGCCAATAGACTAACCGAGCCGGTATACCACCAAGTGCCCAGCTTCATCAGTAAAAGGAATGAGGCGGTAATGGTTGCCGCCCACGCGGCCATCTGAACTAATCGGGCGTATTTTTCTGTCATGAGTGCATACAACTAAGAATCAGTGAACAGAGTATACCGTTTTTTAACGCAGAATTAAGGACTTGCTTGGGCGTGTTTTACGCAACATGCCGACACGTGTCGGCATGAAGGGAGATTGTTACTTGCGCATAAAGGACAACCTTTAGTGGCGGGGATTAGCCGTGGTGTTTCATGCGGTTTTGATGACGTTCGGCCATTTTTTCCATGTTCGCTTTCACTTCTGTTTTTTGTTCTGGCGTCAAAATGTTCAACATTTCATGTTGGCGTTTCATCATGCTCACGCGACGTTCCACTTGCTGGACGGCCATTTTTTGTGCCAGTTCGCGGACTTGTGCTTCATCAAAATTGTCAGCAAGCAGAAGCGATTGCATTTCTTGGCGTTCTGCCATCATGCCAGCTTTCATTGCACCTTTGTTCGCTTTCATGGCATCGCGATTTTGCTCACGCAGTGTTTTTAGCTCTTCTTTTTGTGCGTCGGTTAAATCAATGCCGCGCAGCAGGTGTTTACCACCCATCATGCTCTTCCCGCCGTGCATGCCTTCGCCGTCGTTGTGTTTACCGCCAGCTGCCATGACAGACATAGAACCCATCATCAGGGGAAGCGCGATAATAGTAGCAACAATGCGTTTTGATAATTTCATGATGTTCTCTCCGGTATAAATAAGGTCGTGTTCTTGGTTTATGTCGTTCGGCTTCGTTATTCGAATTCGCCGTTTGTTTGCGTGTTTCCGTTTCGATGTGGCCACTTTACCGCTCTGGACGTAAACCGGTGTTCATCGTACGTAAAGCAATGTAAAGGGGCGTAAACCTGCTGTTTACTCATGGCATCGCTGTTATGAATCGCAGATACTATCTTCATCAGCATTTATACGAGCGTGTACCATGAGCAAAATCCTTCTGATTGACGATGACATTGAACTGACTGGCTTACTTCGTGATTTATTAGAACTAGAAGGCTATGAGGTAGAGATCGCCAATAATGGTCAGCAAGGGCTAGACCAAATTAATGACGAGATTGATTTGGTATTGCTGGACGTGATGATGCCGGTGCTCAATGGCATGGAAACCTTACGCCGTCTTCGAGATAGTTGGGACACCCCTGTATTAATGCTGACGGCGAAAGGGGAGGAAATTGACCGTGTGATGGGGTTAGAGCTAGGCGCGGACGATTATCTGCCCAAGCCTTTTAGTGATCGTGAGCTGTTAGCCCGTATGCGTGCGATTTTACGTCGAACGGCTAAAACGGGTGATGATAAACGAAGCGAAGAAGCGCAAGAGTCGATTGAGTATCAAGATATCGTCATCTTCCCCGGAAAAATGGAAGTGTATTGTCAGCACCAATTGATCGACTTGACAGGCACAGAAACCGCGCTGTTGACCTATTTGGTGAGACAGCCCGGCAGCATTGTTGCCAAAGCCGATATTAGTCTCAATGTGCTAGGAAAGCGATTGGCCCCGTTTGACCGTGCCATTGATATGCACATTTCCAATATTCGTAAAAAACTGCCTGAACGTGAAGACAGCAAACCACGAATTAAAACGCTGCGCGGACGTGGCTATTTGCTGGTGGAGGCATAATGAAACTGCCGACCATCAAAAGCCTGTATGGCCGAATATTTGCCATTTTCTGGCTCACGCTCTTGTTGGTGTTGATTGCTGTATTAATGGCACAACACAGTGACCCAAGACAACAGCATGCCTTGCCGTCTAGCGCGAAAGTGGAATATCTTCAAATGGCTGAAACGGTATCCGCACAGATAGCCAAACGCAGTGGCTCACTGAAAAATAGGTTGATGCACGTTCAGCGTAAGCAACCAGAGAGATCGTCTGTAAAGCTCTACTTTACGACAGTGGATGGCGATTTTTTGGGGAAAGGTCATCACGGTAGCAGTCGAGCGCTAAAAAACTTTATCACTTTAGCGGATGATCCTGACGAGCCCATGCAGCGCTTGTATGGTCGCTGGATGTTGGCCGGTCCTTTTATCGTTGAGGACAAAAACCAGAGCGCTTTAATGTACGTCGGAAAAATGTGGCGTCAAGCGCCGCCATTCTATGTTCAAATCCTCGACAGACCATTTCAACTGCTGCTCGTGACCATGGTAGTGAGTACGCCTTTATTACTTTGGCTCGCTTGGGCAGTAACAAGGCCGGCGCGTCGTCTTCAGGCGGCAGCAGAGCGAGTCGCACAAGGGCGATTTGAAACTGACCCTGACTTAGAGAAAGGCCCTCGAGAGTTTCATCAAGCGGGCGCCAGTTTTAACCAAATGGTGACGGCGCTTAATCAAATGATCAGCGGACAACAGCGGCTCTTATCCGATATATCTCACGAGCTACGTTCGCCACTGACCCGACTTCGTATGGCGAATGCGCTCGCGATTCGCAAGCAAGGGCAAAGTGACAACCTCACACGCATTGATACCGAAGCAGAGCGCATGGAAAAAATGATTGCAGATTTGCTGTCCTTGTCACGTATGCAAATCAACAGTCACTCCGAACGAGATCTGTATTCTTTGTCTGAGCTTTGGCAAACGCTACTAGAAGACGCTGAATTTGAAGCTGAGCAGTGTGGCAAGCACCTGACATACGGTGCGATACCAAACGCCAGTATTGAAGGAAATGGCCCATTGCTTTGTAGCGCTTTGGAAAATGTTGTCCGTAATGCCATCAAATATGCTAACCAGCAAATTGATGTGACGATGTCGGTGACAGGCACGTCGTTAAAAGTGATTGTGAGTGATGATGGTGATGGCGTTCCTGAAGAAATGCTCGTTGATATATTCCGGCCTTTCTATCGCGTATCGACCGCGCGGGATCGTGAGAGCGGAGGAACGGGCCTTGGATTGGCTATCACTGACAGCGCGATGCGACAGCACAATGGTCGCGCTGAGGCGTACATTAATCGCCACGGTGGCTTAACGGTGACCTTGGTGTTTGATTTGATTAATACAGCAATCTAGCCTTCCCATTATCGCTAAATTACCCAAACCTTTCGGGGGATGTCTCACTTTCGAGAGTTACTGCTAACCTTAGAGAAGCGGCTGTGTCTTGTCGGCACAGCACTCTCGACATTGACGCGCACTCTGTGCGTTTTAAAGGAGCAGTTAGCATATGTCCTCTAATGTGACTATCAAACAGCGACTGACTATGTTTGTCGCTTTGGTATGCGGCATACAAATCATAGTTGGTGCTTTTGTTTTCTATAAATTGGCTTACATCGAGAGCCATGTACAGGGTGTA
Organism: Enterovibrio norvegicus FF-33; assembly: GCF_000286835.2. Taxonomy (GTDB): domain Bacteria; phylum Pseudomonadota; class Gammaproteobacteria; order Enterobacterales; family Vibrionaceae; genus Enterovibrio; species Enterovibrio norvegicus_A. Next base: position 126,708 of record NZ_AJYD02000031.1, read on the forward strand.
GCGCATCGAGACATCCCTGTTCTTGCTTCAATCAGTAAAGCCACAGAGCATCAAGTCGAACAGAGAGTGCACTACAACAAAGCATTCCGATACGCCTTGGAAATTGGGTTAGAACCCAAGGCTCAAGCCAACTACGATAAAGAAAAAGCCTATTTCTACACGTTCGGCGACAAAGTCATTAACAATTTCAATACCATAGGGCAATTTTTTACTGAAGGAACGGTGAATGGTACGGCGGAAGAACAGGTCGCGTTTAATTCGGCCAATGCCAAATTGAATGATGTGGTGGCGCTGCACGCAAAGTGGATGGCGCACGTTGAGGACGTATTCAAGGAGTTAGAAGGTGGGCACGTGCATGAAGCAGAAATGCTTGATGCCGTCGTTGGTGAAGAGGCCGAAGCGACTACGAAACAGGTTGATAACCTGCTAGCGGATGTGGGGAAGTTCACTGAAGTCGCTGTCCTTGATATTGAAGAAAAAGCGGTGTTGTTAGAAATTGCCGTTGTTTCTTCAGTGATTGTGGCTTTGCTTGTCGCCATAATTATGTCGAGGATTATCCTCAATCGCATTTATGTAGGACTCACGAAAGTGTCTAATGCGTTGGCCATTCAAGCTGCTGGGGATTTCAGTCGGTCTGCGGTCATCGATGAACCTGGCATCATTGGCGAGCTCCAGAAAAACATGGAGGGGACACGAAAAAGTACCAACGCCATGATTGCTAAAGTAGCCGACGAGGTCGGCGAAGCGGTGAAGATGCTTAATACCGCCGCGCAAGCAGTAAAAAGAAACTCCGATGCCCAAAGCGGCGAAATCATTCAAGTCGCGACGGCAGTGAATGAAATGTCTGCGACTGCACAAGAGATTTCAAACAACGCGATCCAAACACAGACGGCGACCGAGAGCGCGTCGCAGCAGTCGTCCGAGAGCATGCGAATCAATCAAGAGTCGATGAAGCAAACTAATTCGCTAATTGAAAGCTTGAATCTGAGCAGTGTTGCGCTCACTGAACTTGAGAAAAACAGTGGCAACATTACCTCTGTGTTAGATGTGATTAAGGGCATCGCAGAGCAGACCAACTTGCTTGCTCTTAACGCCGCGATTGAAGCAGCACGTGCTGGTGAACAGGGGCGCGGTTTTGCCGTAGTTGCTGATGAAGTTCGTAGCTTGGCACAACGCACCCATGATTCGACTTCAGAAATTGAAACCATGATTGCGCAGCTCAGCAGTGTCACCAAAGAAGCGGTGGATACCATGCAAAAGAGCTGTGAGATGGGTGATCAGACGCTCAAGCTCTCGCAAGAGTCTTCCTCATTACTGGCTCAGGCTGGCAATGCGACAGCAGAAGTCACCGACATGAACTTGTTGGTGGCCAGTGCGGCGGAGCAGCAAAGTGGTGTCGTGGAAGAGATTAACGTGAACGTGAATAAGATCAGCGAGATGGCAACGCAGAGTGCGTCAGAAGTTGAGATGCTGGTGGAGGCCACTTCGCGGCTCAATCAAATCTCGAGCGATCTGCAAGCATCCACCGGGAAAACAGCCTGATGCGTTGCTAACGACATTGGCAGTTTGGAGAGAAATAAGAAAAAGCAGGTGACCCTGCTTTTTTTTGTGCCTCTAAATCCCGCCGACAAAGCCCAACTGACGCCATGCTTCATAGCTAATAATGGAGACTGAGTTCGCTAGGTTAAGGCTGCGACTGTCTGGCATCATCGGCACGCGAATGCGGAGTTCTGGTTTGAATGCATCACGAATGCTATCCGGAAGACCGCAGGTCTCAGAGCCAAACAAGAAAATATCACCGGCTTGGTAACTCACGTCTGAATGGGGACGACTGCCTTTGGTGGTGCAGGCAAAAATACGGAGCTCACCTTCGTTTGCGAGATGCATGGCATCGAGAAACGCTTGATAGTTCGGGTAGCGGGTGATGTTGGCTAGATCATGGTAATCAAGCCCAGCGCGGCGCAGTTTCTTCTCTTCAAAATCAAAACCAAGCGGCTCAATCAAATGAAGTTTGCAGCCGGTATTCGCCGCCAAACGGATAATGTTGCCAGTATTGGGAGCGATTTGAGGTTCGTGAAGGACAATATGGAACATGATGTTCTGTGACCGCGCGTAGAGGAAAAACGCAGTATAGCGGGCTGACTAACGGGGATAAAGCGACAAAAAAAAGGAGAAGCCATGGCTTCTCCTTTTCTCGCGTGAGTGGCTGGCCTAAATAAGGCAGTCACTCACGAAATTAGTTTTTTGCTTCAGCTGCTGCTTTCGCGATACCCGCGAAGCTTTCTGCGATCAGCGCAGCGCCACCAACGAGTGCACCGTCGATGTCTGGTTGAGCGAAGTATGCTGCTGCGTTTTCTGGCTTAACAGAACCGCCGTATTGGATAACAACGTTCTTCGCCACTTCTTCGCTCTTCGCAGCGATGTGAGCACGAATTGCTGCGTGGATGCGTTGTGCATCTTCAGCTGTTGCTGCTTTACCGGTACCGATAGCCCAAATTGGTTCGTATGCGATAACTGCACCGTTCAACGCTTCAACACCTTGGGTGTTGATCACAGCGTCAAGTTGACGTGCACATACTGCCAGCGTTTCGCCCGCTTCGTTCTGTGCGTCTGATTCACCGATGCAAAGAACCGGCACAAGGCCATTTTCTTTCAAGAATGCAAATTTCTTAGCAACGAACTCGTCAGATTCTTCGTGGTATTCACGACGCTCTGAGTGACCGATGATGATGTGAGTCGCACCGAAGTCTTTCAGCATGTCTGGAGAAATGTCACCTGTGAACGCACCGGTTTGGTTAACGTCAACATTTTGTGCACCCAGAATGATTTTGCTTTGTGCTTTACCTAGCAGTTGCTCTGCCAGATCCAAATACATAACAGGTGGTGCGATAGCAACATCAACACCTTCAACACCGTTAAGTTCAGCTTCAAGGCCTTTGATCAGGTCAGCGACCATTGCTTTGTTACCGTTAAGTTTCCAGTTACCCATTACTAGTGGACGGCGCATAGGAATTTCTCCGTAATCCAATTATCAAAATCAATTGCTGGGAACGATAGCAGCAGACCCGCTAGCATTTCCTGCTCAAAATCATAAATGCCATCGTTTGTACGCGTTTTACGTCGAAATGTGAACCTTTGAGTAATAAATTTTCGTTATAAATTTTCGGATTAGCGCGGACAGACGACAGATAGCAAGGTGTGATCTGAGGTCAATATTCCTCTTCCTAGTAACAATCGCTCGAAATGCTGGGGTAAAGTGGCTCAAAATCGTAACAAGGAGCGAGTTATGCCTCATATTGTCATGGAGTACAGTGATCCGGTTTCAGAGCGGGTAAATGTCGGTCAGTTATTGGAGGACTTGCACCAAACGGCTATCGGTAGTGGCGAGTTTGGTGTGGCGGACGTGAAATCACGGGCGTACGCTAGTCACGAGTGGTTGATTGGCGATTCTGACAATCAGGAAAACTTCATTCACGTGACGTTGTGGTTACTTGATGGGCGCGATGAAAATCAAAAGAAAAATTTGAGCCACGCTTTCTTGGATGTATTGAAGCAACATGGTGCCGACGTGAAGAGTTTAACAGTGGATGTTCGGGATATGGACAGACGCTGGTATGCCAAAGAAATGCGATAGATGTAATCAACAAAAGAAAAAAAACGGCGGCGGTAAATACCCCGCCGCTGAAAAACTGAGTTAGCCTTCCACAGCAACAGTCTCGCTGTTGCGCTTCGGGTGCAATGTAGTGACGGTTGCGTTTCGCTCAGTTAAAGCTGCTGGGTCATTGATGGCAGTTGAGAAACGGTCAAATTGACGCATCAACTCTTTCATCAATAACGCGTTAACATGGTTAGGGTTTTTCCCTGATGCAATGACACGATTAATGTGGCTCATCTGAGCGCGCAATTTAGGCTGCATGTTGTCACTTGCGCTGACGATGATCTCTTCGCTCATTTCTATTCTTAGCGCGTCTAGCGCCTGCGGGTCGGATTCCGCTAAAGCTTTTAATTCGTCAAATGAAGGCATGGTTTTCATGGCATTACTCCTTGTGGCTGCGCATGACTTGCCTTTGACTATACGGTTAAAAAATGAGCGATCAATCACACCGCCGCCTCAAAAATGAGACGATGATGCTTGGATGGTTAGGTGTGTTTTTAGTTTGATACAGGTAATTGTTTGATAGCGACAGAAAACACGGTATACGGTATTCATTAGTCTTATTTTTGAGATGGTGATGTAAAAGTTACGCGAAATGATTGAAACCGATGAAATGGGGCATTGCGCCCCACATCTGGCATCTTACCAATACTGCTCGGTGGTGATGTGGCCAGGTTTGCGGCGTAAGTTTTTCTCTAATCCCTTTTGTTCAAGCAGTGCACGCACGTCTTTGACCATTTGAGGATTACCACACAGCATGATTTGGCTTTTCTCTGGTGTGAGCGGTATACCCACTACGCGTTCTAGCATGCCGTCTTCTAAGGCGTGGGTGATCCGGCCGGACAGTGCGCCCGCCTTGGGTTCTCTGCTTACGAAGGGTTGAACTAAAATTTGGTCGCTGTGTTTTTTCTTCAGTTCATTGATTTCCGCCTGATAGCTTAGATCAGCGGAAAAGCGTACGGCATGTATCAAGACGACTTTTCGGAACCGTTGCCAGACTTCTTCTTCTTGTAAAATAGACAGGAAGGGCCCAAGTGCCGTACCCGTGGAAATCATCCACAAGTGCTCGCCTTGAGGGATTTCTTCTAGCGTGAAGAAGCCGGTGGCGTCTTTAGTGATCATCACGTTGTCGCCCGCTTCGAGTTCGTGCAGGCGTGGTGAGAGCAATCCATCTGCTACGCGTGTGGCGTAGATTTCGAGATACTTGCTGCTGGGTGGGTTGACGTAGGAATAGGCGCGTTGAATCAGTTTACCGTCAATTTCTAGCCCAAGCTTGGCAAACTGTCCCGCAACAAAAGGCGCAACGTCGGCGTCCAGCGTCAGGCTGAACAGGTCTTTGTTCCAGCGTCGATTTTCAATCACTTCCGCTTTGATCCAAGTCGCCATACACACTCCTCAGCAAATAATTATCTGGATGACGCCTGCGTGCTTTTTGGTTGAATGTTATAGGTGCAGCGGCGTTGCCCTTCAATGATGTGTTCGTCTCGTGTGACGACATAGTCATCACCGAGCACCGTCTTAAATATGTGCTTTTCTGACTTACACAGGGCCGGACATCGTTTGGCGGCCTGACAAATAGGGCAATGGTTCTCAATCAGCAGGAAGCCCGTTTCGGTTTCCTGAAGCTCTGCCATGTAACCTTCGTTCTCTCTAAGATACGCCAAGGTTTCAAGTTTAGCCTTTAAATTATGGCAATCTTTGAGCGCATCGCGGTATTGCTGCAACGTTTTTTCTTCACGTTGCTGGATGACTTGGGTGAGTCCAGCTTCGCCAAACAGACTCTCTACGGACTCAATCACTGAAATGGCCAGATCGCCGTGACTGTCGGCAAATCGACGATGCCCTTCGGCGGTGAGTGACCAATGGCGAGTCGGTCGGCCGACTTTTACTCGAACATCACTAAAATCCAACAGGCCATCGTCTTCCATGGTTTGCAGATGTTGGCGGATCCCCATGGTGGTCATGCTCATTTCATCAGCCAATACACGCGCGCTGATGGCGCCTTCGCGTTTTATCTTGTGCAGGATTTTATCGACTGTTTTCATCGTACTCTCGTTCCTATGCTTTACGTTCCATTATGAAGTGAGCTTGCTAAATAAAGCAATGTCTTTACTTAGTTATTGCGCTGAATGGCTTTTTGCACCGAGAGAATCCCAGATGTCGGGCCGAATGAATAAAAGATGTCATTTAAATGAGATGGCTTGTCACAACACTAAAACTGAACGAAAAAACCTAATGATATGTTTCATATGAGACCGCAAATCGGGAATCCAGTCACTAGACTCTCCCAGTCTGGCTCAAACAACGCGGGCCAATTTAGCGCGTCTACCCGGGAGGTCTCATGACTGAAAAACGCGGTTTTCCTTTTCGTAATGTCATGATCCTTATCGGTGTTGTGGTGGTGTTGGTGGTTGCAGCGTATTTTTATGTTCGCCATCAAGATCAATATCCGAGTACCGATGATGCGTATGTTCATGGCAACATTCTTTATATCGCCCCACAGATAAGCGGTCAGCTAACTGAAGTGAATGTTTACGATTTCCAGCATGTCGATCAAGGCGCAGTAATCGCGAGAATCGACCCTTCGGCGTATCAAGCGCGCGTGGAACAAGCGCAAGCTGCTTATGAAAATGCGACGGCAGCAAACAAGGCGACGAGTGATGCGATTGTGGGGGCAAGTGCGCAAATCCGCGCTGCGTCAGCCCAGTTGCTTGATGTGCAAGCCAAGTATCGCCGCAACATGGCGCTGGTGGACAAGGGGCTGCTACCCGCACAAGAAGGCAGTGACTTGAAGGCAGAGCTTGCTGCGGCAAAAAATAACCTTGATGTGGCGCGGGCAAGAATGTCGCAGCTCATCAGTGAGCAGGGCGCGTCAGGCACAGAAGCGCCTGCGGTTCGACAAGCGGCGGCGGCCTTGTCTGAGGCGTCGTTAAATCTCTCTTATACGTCCATTATTGCGCCGACATCTGGCACTTTAGGGGATGTGAACGTGAGACCGGGAAGTGTGGTTGCGCCAGGTCAAGCGCTGATGCCCTTGATTGAAGACAATTCGTTTTGGGTCGAGGCGAATTACAAAGAAGATGACATTGGCAATATAGCTGCTGGGATGACAGCCAGTGTGGTTCTCGATATGTATTCAGATACCACCTTCAGTGGCGTTGTTCAGGCTATCTCGCCGGCTAGCGGTTCCTCGTTTTCTCTGTTGCCGCCAGAAAATGCCACAGGTAATTGGGTGAAAGTACCCCAGCGTTTTCCCGTTCGCTTGACCATCACGACGGCGGGAGATTCGAAGCCATTGCGCGTTGGTGCCAGTGCAACGGTGACCATTGATACGTTGAAAACGGATGCCTCAAAAACAGGCACCTCAAAAACTGATGCCACGGATCAGCAGCAATGACAGCCAGTAACCCGAGTATGGCAAGCAACGGGCCTATGCCTCCCGGAGCCAGTCGTACCATGATCACTTTGGCGGTGATGCTCTCTGCCATCATGGTGCTGCTCGACATGACGATTGCCAATGTGTCGTTGCCGCACATGATGGGTTCACTGGGTGTGACCTCGGAGCAAGTCACGTGGGTGTTAACCTCTTATTCGATGGCGGAAGCCATTTTCATTCCTCTGGCGAGCTATTTCAGCCTACGTTTTGGTTCTCGACGTTTGCTCTTGGTGTCTGTCGCGGGTTTCATGGTGATGTCTGCAGCGTGTGGACAGGCAGATTCGCTGACGGAAATGATTGTCTTCCGTATCTTGCAAGGGGCGTTCGGGGCATCAGTGATCCCGCTGTCGCAATCTATTATGGTGCAGATTTATCCGCAGGAAGAACGCGGTAAAGCAATGGCATTGTTTTCGGTCGGCATACTGCTTGGACCTATCTTGGGTCCAACCGTCGGCGGTCTTATTACGGAGCACATGGATTGGCGGTGGATATTCTATGTCAATGTTCCTGTGGGCATGCTGTGTTTGACGTTGTTGGCGGTGTTCGTTCGCTTGGATGGGCGGGACAAAACCTCGGTGGATTGGCCACTGGTCTTTGGTATGGCGATCGGGATTGGTCTGCTCCAGTTAGTGCTTGAACGCGGTAATCAGGATGGTTGGTTTAGTTCTAATACGATTTTGTTCGCTTTCATCATCAGTATGATTGCTTGGGCATTTTTCCTTCAGCGATCCTTTCGCACCAAAGGCGACATTGCTCCGATGTGGCTATTGAAAGACAGAAACTTGCTGTTGTCCTGCATCGTCATGACAGGTTTTTCGATGGGGATGTTTGGCATTACCCAATTGCAGCCGATGATGCTAGAGCAACTGCTGAATTATCCGGTGGATACAACGGGGTTCGTGATGGCGCCCAGAGGCTTAGCCTCCGCCATCGTATTGCTGTCAATTTCCCGCATTATTGACCGACTCGATCCGCGAATGTTGATTGTGGTCGGCTTGGTGCTCAATGGTATCGGCAGTTTTATGATGATGAGTTATTCGCTCGACATCGATGTGTACTGGGTCTTGCTGCCGAGCATTATTCAAGGGGCGGGGATGGGGCTGGTGTTTGCACCGCTTAGTCAGCTTGCCTATGCCACGTTGTCGCCGAAGAATACCGTGGGCGGAGCGGTGATTTTCAACCTTTGCCGAACCTTAGGAAGCTCGTTTGGGATTTCCATCGTGAATACCTATTTCAGCCAAATTCAGCAAAAAGAGTGGCATGCATTAGGCGGTGGCGTGACGCCGGATAACCCTGTTGTGCAGCAACTTGCCGCGTCGCAAGGCACGACAGTGACGGACCCGAGTTTTATTGCGTCAGTGACACAATTGCTGCATCAGCAATCGACCTTGCTGGCGTTTGTTTACTCGTTTGGCTTTATCATGGTCTCTTATATTGTGTTGATACCACTGTTAGCCTTGTTTAAAAAACCACCGGATAAGAAAGCCGCTAAGGTGGAAGCGTCTCCCTGATTCACGGTGTCTAGGTTTGCTGTACCAAGATAAATTGATGACCATTAAAAAAGCACGCCGAGGCGTGCTTTTTCTGTATTAAGCTATCGCTACAGTGAGCAATAGCGGCAGTCATTGACGTTATAGAATGATGTCTTTCACTGCGTCGTCTTTGCGATCCATATAGTGGATAGACTTGATGCGACGGATAGTGCGGCACTTACCGCGGATAAGCAGGGTTTCCGTGGTGGCAATGTTCCCTTTGCGGGTAATGCCTTCCAACAGGTCGCCTTTGGTGATGCCGGTTGCAGAGAAGATAACATTGTCGCTGCTGGCCATGTCAGACATGCTCAGGCAAATGTTGGTTTCAATGCCCATTTCTTTGCAGCGAGCAATTTCAATTTCGCCCATGCGGCGGTTATCTTCATTGTCTTCTTTTACTTCATGACGCGGCAGCAGGCGACCATTCATGTCACCGCCCAATGCGCGGATCGCGGCAGCAGAAATTACCCCTTCAGGTGCGCCACCAATGCCATACATGAGGTCAACTTCGCTGTCAGGCATACAGGTTAGGATCGAAGCGGCAACGTCGCCGTCAGGGATGGCGAAAACGCGCACACCCATTTCCTGCATTTCGCGGATGGTGTCGTCATGACGTGGTTTCGCGAGTGTGGTGACAACCAACTCATCCAGTGATTTACCCAGTGCATTAGCGACGTTAATCAGATTGTCGCGCAGCGGCAATTCAAGGTTGATAACCCCTTTGGCTTCTGGGCCAACACACAGTTTTTCCATGTACATGTCAGGCGCTTTCAAGAAGCTGCCTTTCTCAGCCGCGGCTAGCACTGCCAGTGCGTTTGACTGACCCATTGCGGTCATGCGCGTGCCTTCGATCGGGTCAACCGCGATGTCTACTGCATCGCCGCCCAAACCGACTTTTTCACCAATGAATAGCATGGGTGCATCGTCGATTTCACCTTCACCAATAACAATTTCACCTTCGATGTCGGTTTTATTCAGAAGAATACGCATTACTTCGACTGCTGCACCGTCTGCTGCGTTCTTGTCACCGCGGCCAAGCCACTTGTAACCCGCCAGTGCCGCGCCCTCTGTGACGCGTGAAAAAGCCATTGCTAAATCGCGTTTCATCCGATCTCCAGTGTCATTATTTTGTGGCATCAAAAGCTACCAAAATCAGTGTCTGATAGCGAAAAAACTCGGCGCGGATTTTACCATAAGCAAATAGGAAACGTTTGCGTTTTTGAGACGAAAAAAAAGGGGCTTACCCCTTTTTCAATAATGGTCAGTACATTAAGCAGGTTTGAAGGTCAGTCGACATGCCATCCCTTTGAACACTCAATAGCGCGTTGCCAACCCACGTGACGACGGTTACGTTTGCCATCATCAGCACTTGGGCTAAAGCATCGGTCGATTTCCGCTTTGTTCTTGAGCTCATCAATACTGCTCCAGAAACCGACGGCGAGTCCCGCCAAATAGGCCGAGCCCAATGCGGTCACCTCGGTCACCTTGGGGCGATGCACTTCGGTGTTGAGTACATCAGACTGGAATTGCATCAAAAAGTTATTGGCAACGGCACCACCATCGACTTTGAGAAAGTCGAGTTTGATGCCCGAGTCTGCTTGCATTGCAGTAATCACATCCAGCGATTGATAGGCGATACCTTCGAGCGTCGCGCGGATAATATGGTTGGCATTGACGCCGCGCGTGATGCCGACGATGGTGCCGCGCGCATAAGGGTCCCAATGGGGCGCGCCAAGGCCAGTGAAAGCGGGCACGACATACACGCCGTTGCTGGTATCCACCTTGGTAGCGAAGTACTCAGAGTCCTTGGCATCTTTGATCAGATGCATCTCATCGCGCAGCCATTGAATCGATGCACCGCCCATAAACACCGCGCCTTCGAGTGCGTATGCTACTTCGCCTTTAGGGCCGCACGCCAACGTGGTCAGCAAGCCGTTTTGGGATGACACTTTTTCTTTGCCTGTGTTCATCAACAAAAAGCAGCCTGTGCCATAGGTGTTTTTGGCTTGGCCGGCTTCGACGCACATTTGGCCAAACAGCGCGGCTTGCTGATCGCCTGCAATGCCTGCAATTGGGATCCGCGTACCGCCTTTACCCCCAATATTGGTTTCGCCGTATACCGTAGACGAGGATTTCACCTCTGGCATCATGCACGAAGGGATACCAAGCGCTTTGAGCATGGAGTCATCCCATTCAAGGGTATTGATGTTAAATAGCATGGTACGGCTAGCATTGGTGTAATCGGTAACGTGAACACGTCCCTGCGTCATCTTCCAGATGAGCCAAGTATCGATAGTGCCGAACAGCAGGTCGCCTTTTTCAGCAAGTTCATGTGCACCTTCAACATGATCGAGAATCCATTTTACTTTGGTGCCAGAGAAATACGGGTCAATCACCAAGCCAGTATTTTCTTTGACGTATTTTTCGTAGCCATCAGATTTCAATTGCTCGCAAATAGGCGCGGTGCGACGGCATTGCCAAACAATGGCGTTGTAAATGGGTTTTCCCGTATGACGGTTCCAAACCACGGTCGTTTCACGTTGATTGGTGATGCCAATTGCTGCCACTTGATCTGAGCGAATGCCTGCTTTTCCCAATGCTTCTATCAAGGTCGAACTTTGGCTGGCATATATCTCGAGTGGGTCGTGCTCAACCCAGCCTGATTGAGGGTAAATCTGGGGGAATTCGCGCTGGGCGACCGTGACAATATTGGCATCGTGGTCAAGGATAACGGCTCGGGAGCTGGTGGTTCCCTGATCTAACGCGACAACGTATTTTTGCTCGGTGCTCATGGTGTGTCCTCTTTCGTTCCTTGTAAAAGCATAGTGCGACTTGGCCGACACTAGGTTTCATGCTGTGTCGTTTTTATTGTTGAATGGCGGTGCATAAGGGCAAACCTTCACATCACTGACACGTTGCCTACTTTAGTGACGAAACGACTTTCGTGAAGTGTTGACGTGGAAAAATGTGCGTTCGCTCATTATTTGTTCATTATCTGCTCGAAATCGAACATTGAGCGTCTCATTTTGCAGAGGATGTGAGTATTCGAATATATGGGGAGATAAATGAGGAGAAAAAGAAAAGGCTGACAACGAATGTGCCAGCCTAGCCGATATCGGCAAGTCTTGGATTGCTCCAAGAGAGATACGATCTTTATTAACGTACCATGTGGTCAGTGAATAAAAATTGAAAGATGTCGCATTTTTAGTCATTTACTGATGGGGAAGTCAAAAGCGAAGGCTGAAGAAGGCCAAAGAAGGCAGTGAAAAGGGCACAATTGATGCTTTTTTGTTCGCTTGTGATCCAAAAGTGGATTAGACAGGTGCGACTGACGTCATGCCCCGTTAGAATAGGTTTTCTGGGACGTGCAAGGTAGAAAAGCCTTATAGGGCAAGCCTTGACGAAGATTGCGCATTTGCGCTTAGACGTTGGAAAACATAGGTGGCCTTGATGTCATTGGAAATTTTAGAGCAGCTTGAAGCCAAAGTTCAAATGGCAGTAGATACCATTTCTCTACTTCAGATGGAACTTGAAGAGCTAAAAGAACAAAACGAAACCCTTGGTCGTGAGTCAGATTCTGTGCGTGAAAACCGTGACGCACTGGAGCAGGAAAATGCCCGCCTTCGTGCCGATCAGGACGCATGGCAGACCCGCATTCGCAACCTGCTTGGTAAGATTGAAGAAGTAGAATAATAAAACAGAGCCGATGGGCTCTGTTTTTCTATGAGGCAGCTTTGCTGTAACGCTCTGTGGTAAACGCTATTGGAGAGATTGTTGCAGAGAGCTGTTGTGAAGATTTGTTGGCGCCGCAATGGTGACGCCAATGGATCTCACTATTCGATATCGATTGCTTCTTGAGACAGGATAACGCCCGTGTTGTCGGCGTACAGATGATCTTCAGGAATAAATGTTACACCACCAAAGTTAACGGGGACATCTGCTTCACCCACGCCCATTCCAGTTTCTGAGCTTTCTGCTCCAACGGGGAATGACGCTAAGGCTTGAATGCCGATATCAATTTCATCTAGCGAATCGACATCGCGAACACAACCATAGACCACCAAACCTTCCCAGCCATTTTCTGCTGCTGTTGTCGCAATCTCAGCGTCAATGAGTGCACGGCGTAGTGAACCACCCCCGTCGATTAGCATCACTTGACCGGTACCATTTTGTTCCGCCATTTCACGGATCAGGCTGTTGTTTTCAAAGCACTTGATGATTGTGATTTGACCACCGAATGAACTACGACCACCGTAAGAGCTCATCATAGGTTCCAGTACATCAACCTGCTCCAAGTATGTGTCGCATAACTCTGAGGTATTGTATTCCATAATCAGACTTCTTCTTTGGGCTTAACGGTGCCGAATTGGCAAATTTGTGGCGTTCCGAGGGATGTCAGAAGCCACCCTATGCGAAAAAGTATAACGACAAGATTGGGCATTGCAATGACTGACAACACAAATCATCTTGCCTTCATCCCCGTGTATTAGTGAAGTAGGATGCCAGCCGCAAACAGCACGTTGGTCAAGAGAGCGACTTTCACCATGTCACCCATCATGGGACGCAATGACTCACCATCTTTCGACAGCCAGACTGCTCGCCCATGTTTGATGGCTAGCGGCAGAGAAAGCAAAAATAACCATCCTGTTATGCCACTTTTCTCGAGTAATGCAAATAGGGCAAAGCAAGTGAAAGCTGCGATTAACAGCACTTGGTGATAGGCGCGTCCCCATCTCGGTCCCATGCGAACCACCAGTGTGTATTTGCCGCAGACGCTGTCGTTATCAATATCACGCAAGTTATTAATGTTGAGCACACCAACAGCGAGCAAACCACACGCAGTGGCCGGCAAGAGTATGACCGAATCGAGTGTACCGGCTTGCAGATAGTAGGTGCCTGCGACGCCAAGCCAGCCGAAGAAAATTAATACTGACAGATCGCCGAGACCTTGATAGCCATAAGGTTTGTTGCCCACGGTGTAGCAAATGGCAGCAAGGATGGCGAGTATGCCCAATCCCATGAAGCTGACGATGTCGGTGGCGTTATCGAACGCACTTAAGACCAAAGCAGCGCCTACGCCAATGATCAGACACACATTGAGTGCCATGGCTTTTTTCATTGTGTGTGGCGTTACTAGCCCTTGCTGTATGGCACGCTTGGGACCGAGGCGCGCCTCGTTATCGGTGCCTTTTACGGCATCGCCGTAGTCGTTGGCGAGGTTAGACAGAATCTGCAATAGCAGGGCCGTGATCAAGGCGAGCAAGGTCAAAGAGATCGAAAAAGTTGCGGTTTGCGCTGCAACGGCGCTGCCACACAATATGCACGCAACAGCGAGTGGTAGCGTTTTGGGGCGCGCGGCATCTAGCCAAGTTTTAAGTGTGGATGAAGACATAACCAAAGAAAGCGTGTGGGAAAACTGGCTTCATTATTGGTTTTTTTATCTCATTGGGCAATGCAAGTACGGGATTAACTTGGTTTGGTATTAAATGCGTATGTAGAACGACGAGCAAAGACACAATAAAAAACGGGCAGCCTGAGGCTGCCCGTTTTGTAATACGCTTCTGCTGAGTTACAGAATGAAGCGGCTTAGATCTTCGTCATCAATCAGCTCTTCGAGGCAATTGCGAACGTATTCAGCGTTAATCACATAGGATTCGCCACCACGCTCGCTGGCATCATAAGAGATCTCATCCACCAGACGCTCCATCACAGTATGAAGGCGACGTGCACCGATATTTTCGGTTCTTTCGTTGACGCGCCATGCTGCGTTCGCAATTTCTTCAATGCCGTCTTCGGTGAAAGACAAGTTCACTTGCTCTGTGCCCATCAGTGCCGAATATTGCTCGGTCAGTGATGCGTTTGGCTCAGTCAGAATGCGCTTGAAATCAGACGCTGTCAGCGCTTCCAGTTCAACGCGAATTGGCAGGCGACCTTGCAGTTCTGGGATCAAATCTGACGGGCTAGCCACTTGGAATGCGCCAGAAGCAATAAACAGAATATGGTCAGTTTTCACCATACCGTGTTTGGTTGATACCGTGCTGCCTTCTACCAAAGGAAGGAGGTCGCGCTGAACACCTTCACGGGAGACATCCGGGCCTGAGCTTTCGCCGCGTTTACAGATTTTGTCGATTTCATCAATGAAGACGATCCCGTTATTTTCTGCTGCGCTGATCGCTTGCTCTTTCAGTTCTTCTTGATTAACAAGCTTCGCCGCTTCTTCTTCAGCTGCCGCTTTTAGCGCATCTTTCAGTTTCATTTTGCGCTTTTTCGCTGTGTTACCACCACCGAGGTTTTGGAACATGCTTTGCAACTGGCCGGTCATTTCTTCCATGCCAGGAGGTGCCATGATTTCCATGCTCATTTGCGGGGTAGCCAGATCGATTTCGATTTCTTTGTCGTCTAACTTGCCTTCGCGGATTTTCTTGCGGAAGCTTTGGCGTGTGTTTGAATCTGCTTTTGGCTCTTCAGATTGGCCCCAAGCATCACGTGCAGGAGGTAAAAGCACATCGAGAATGCGCTCTTCTGCTAACTCTTCCGCACGGTATTTTACTTTTTCCATCGCTTGCTGGTGGGTCATCTTGATCGCGACATCAGTCAGATCGCGTATGATCGTTTCCACTTCTTTGCCGACGTAACCCACTTCAGTGAACTTGGTGGCTTCAACCTTAATGAAAGGCGCGTTCGCGAGCTTGGCCAGACGACGTGCAATTTCGGTTTTACCGACACCCGTTGGGCCAATCATTAAGATATTTTTTGGCGTGACTTCTGCGCGCAGATCTTCATCAAGCTGCATGCGACGCCAGCGGTTACGGAGTGCAATGGCAACGGCACGTTTGGCTTTGTGCTGACCGACAATGTGATTGTCGAGTTCAGAGACGATTTCGCGTGGGGTCATTTCAGACATGCTGGGGATCCTGCCTTAGTAATCTAGTTCTTCGATGGTGTGGTGCTGGTTGGTGAAGACACAGATGTCGCCAGCGATAGTAAGTGACTTTTCCGCGATTTCGCGTGCGTCTAACTCGGTGTTTTCAAGCAGTGCAATAGCAGCAGCTTGCGCAAAGTTACCGCCTGAGCCAATCGCAATCATATCGTGCTCTGGCTGAACCACATCACCGTTACCGGTAATGATGAGAGAAGCGGTTTCATCAGCCACACAAAGTAGGGCTTCTAGCTTGCGCAGTGCACGATCGGTTCGCCAATCTTTAGCGAGTTCAACCGCGGCTTTGGTCAAATGACCTTGGTGCATTTCAAGCTTACGCTCAAAACGTTCGAATAGGGTGAAGGCATCTGCGGTGCCGCCAGCGAAACCTGCTAATACTTGGTTGTTGTATAGGCGGCGTACTTTGCGGGCATTGCCTTTCATTACGGTATTACCCAGTGACACTTGGCCATCACCGGCGATTACTACTTTGCCGTTGCGGCGAACAGAAACGATAGTCGTCACGGAAGAACCTCTTCTTTGCTCTCTGGTTGAGCGTTATGGCTGAAACCAGTATGGGTTGTTAAAAGCAAAGGTGGGGATGGGAAAACGTAAATTCAAGGGTAAAGCCGTGAGATGTCCGGCTTTGCCCTTATTTTCTTTGTGAGGAAAGGTAAATCAGTTCCAGTACCAGATGGCGCAAGGTTCAATACCTGCACGGCGTAGCAAGTTTCGGTCACGTTCTGCTTCACGCTTAAGCGGATAAGGCCCCATGACGACGCGATACCAAATGCCTTTTTCGCCTTGGCTGGCTTTGATATGACTTTCTAAGCCTTGGAAGGCAATCATGGCTTTGCGTTCGTCCGCCTGACTGGCGCTTCGGTATGCACCACACTGCATTAGATAAGGACGACTCGACACTTCCTGCTCATTGGCCTCGACCTGAACTTGTTTATTTTCCAGCTCTTCAATGTAGCTCCATTGTTCCTCGGGCTTAGGAGGAATGACTTTTTCCTCTTTTTTCTGAGGCTTTGATGGTTTGGTTGCTGGCTTAGTCACCGTTTTGGGCGGCTCAGATTGGGCTGGCGGTTCGCTGGTGGTGAGGAAGTAGAGACCATAGCCAAAGCCGGCCACCAACGCCAATGCGATCAACGCCCATTTAAACGGGAAACCCTGTTTAGGCGGTGGCTTCTTGGCATTTCGGGTGGGTTTACGCGGTGCTTTTCCGCGTTTGACATAATCTCGGGTTGCCACTGATTCGGGTATCTTTTTCTGCGAGTTGGGGCTATATGGTACTGGCTTGCTCGAAAGCGCGCCAGTACCTAGCTTGTCAGTTTAACGTGATGGCGGTGCCACACTCTCCCTGATCACCAATTGTGCATCGAGCAAACGTGAACCTGCCTGCACATCATTGCCTTTCAGTATCTTCAACAACATGAGCATAGCCTGACGACCAATGTCATAGCGAGGTTGTGAGACAGTGGTCAGAGCTGGGTCACAATACTCAGCAAACTGAATGTCATCAAAACCAACGATAGAGATGTCGTGTGGGACACGAAAGCCCAGTCGCTTCGCTTGTTGAAGTGCACCAATGGCCATGACATCAGAGTGGCAGAATACCGCTGTAGGTGGTGTGGGCAGTGACAACAAAGTGGTCATTGCGCGCGCACCCGCTGCGAAAGTGAAATCCCCCGCAACCGTATAAGCCGGATTCACCGTCACGCCGCCGCGACGCAGGGCTTGTTGATAGCCCTGAACGCGAAATTGTGTCAGTGCAGCGCTAGGATCACCTGTGATCTGTGCGATCTGCTTATGACCGACTTGAGTCAGGTAATTGACTGCTTCAAACGCTGCGGTTAGGTTATCAATGTGCACCGTCGGCAACTCTAGCTCTGGCGCGTATTCACAGGCCATCACGAGAGGGGGTAGGTTCTTTTGCTCCGGTTTGCTGACGTCAAAAGGAAGATCGGTACCTAAAAGAAGCATGCCGTCAGCTTGTTTAGTAAACACCAAATTCACAAATGAGCTTTCACGACTTGCTTGCTGTCCGCTGTCGCCAAGTAGCACTAAATAACCGTGCTCCATAGCCGCTTCTTCGATGCCGCGAATGATCTCCGTGAAATAGGGATCACAAATATCTGGAACAATAGCCACAATGGTTTTCGATTCATTGCGACGTAAATTTCTTGCGAGCGAGTTAGGGCTATAGCCCGCTTCCATCACCGCCTGCTCGACTTTCTTGCGGGTCGACGCTGATACCTTCTCCGGGTTCATCAACGCACGCGAAACTGTCGCCGTAGAGACGCCAGCCAGATGGGCAACATCCTTCATTGTCGCCATAGTGCTATTCCTCTTGCTCGTTATATATGGCAATGCATCCCGTTAGGGAACTTCAGCAATAAGACTTTATTTGTTAACAGACCATATCTTAATCTGATGGCGGTGTATTAAACATGGTCATGTTAACAGTTATTACAAGAATATTGTGATCTTGGTCGGCTTAAGCGAATGAAATTTGTTCAGCTCATGTCTTGGGGTTCGATATCCAGCGACCAACGCACTTTCTTCGACAAAGGCAGTTGGCGTATTGCTGGCAAAGCGGCTGACAATCTTTGTTGTAACATCCGGCGGTTAGGTGCTTGAAAAATTAATTGCCAACGGTAACGACCTGCTCGTCGTGGCAATGGCGC
The DNA here is from genome assembly GCF_000286835.2 of Enterovibrio norvegicus FF-33. Classification (GTDB taxonomy): domain Bacteria; phylum Pseudomonadota; class Gammaproteobacteria; order Enterobacterales; family Vibrionaceae; genus Enterovibrio; species Enterovibrio norvegicus_A. The sequence goes on from NZ_AJYD02000031.1 coordinate 144,940, forward strand.
TGGAGCCGGCCCCATGACGGCGCAGTCGTCATCAGGAACGGGAGACGCATCCAGGATGGTTCGCACTTGCTGAAGAAATTGTTCAACTTGTTCGCTGTGGTTGGCTTCAGAGCGAAACAGGGCGAAGAAACTGTACGGCGGCAGGTTGGCTTGCTGACGTTCAATCAGCGCTTCCGAGGCAAAGCAGTCGTAGCCTTTGTGAATGAGTGATTGCAACAAAGCATGTTCAGGGTGGTGAGTTTGCAGCAAGACAAACCCTGGCTTACTGGCGCGACCTGCGCGTCCGGCGACTTGCACAAACAATTGAGCTAATCGCTCAGGGGCGCGAAAGTCATTGCTGAACAGGGCGCTGTCGACATCCACCAGTGCCACCAAGGTCACATCAGGAAAATGGTGGCCTTTTGCCAGCATTTGGGTGCCAATCAGAATTTGATACTCTTTGTTGTGTATGGCATCCAAGTAGGCCTCTAGTGAGCCTTTTCGACGGGTATTGTCGCGATCAATACGAATCGTTTTGAACTCTGGGAATAGCGTCGCCAGTTGCGCTTCTAGTTGCTCTGTACCGACCCCGACCCCGATAAGCTGCGTCGAGCCACATTGACCACATTGATGGGGAATTGGGCGCTGAGTGCCACAATGGTGACAGCGCAGTTCATTGCTTTGTTGGTGCAAAGTGTAATAGGCATCGCAGCGCTTACACTCTGCCAACCAACCACATTCGTGACACATGAGAGCCGGAGCGTAGCCGCGTCGGTTTAAAAACAACATGACCTGATTGCCATCAGAAAGGTGTTTTCGCATCTCAGCAATTAAGGGCGCAGATAAACCAGCTTCTAAGTACAAACCGCGAATATCGAGCACACCATGTTTGGCTTTGATGGCGTTACCTGCTCGAATAGACAAGGTAAGGTGATGGTATTTGCCCGTTTTGGCATTGTGTAGGCTTTCTAAGCAGGGCGTGGCAGAGCCAAGTATTACAGGCACGTTTTCTTCATGACCGCGCATAACGGCGAGATCACGTGCGTGATAGCGAAAAGAATCCTGCTGTTTATAAGAGGCGTCGTGTTCTTCATCCACAATGATGATGCCGAGTGATTTGAACGGCGCAAACAAGGCAGAGCGAGTGCCAATGATGATAGCCGCTTCGTTGTCTCGGGCGGCGAGCCAAGCATTGAGTCGTTCGGTGTCATTTAAACCGGAATGCATCACCTCGACAGGCACATTAAAGCGACGTTTGAAGCGATTAATTGTCTGCGGCGTCAAACCAATTTCGGGCACTAAAATCAGCGCTTGCTGACCACGAGCCAGAACGGGTTCGAGTGCATTGAGGTAGACCTCCGTTTTACCTGAGCCAGTCACCCCTTCAATTAAGTAACAGCCAAATTCAGGACTGGCATTGATGGTCGCAACCGCTAAGGCCTGCTCGTGATTGGGTGTGGGTTTGTCTTCGACGACTCGATAGTTTGGCATCCAAGGTTTGGCACGCACATTCTGTACGATGTTGATCCAGCCTTTTTCCTCAGCGGTTTTGATCACAGCGGCAGTCAGATCACTATCAAGTAAATCGCTGTGTGCCATAGCGCCGCTGCGCAACATCGTCAGGATCCGTGCTTGCTTGGGTGCACGGGTCAATGCCGTGATGGGTTGATCTTTTCCCGCTTCTGTTAGCTGCCACACACGCTCACGCTCGCGATGCGCAGGTTTACCTTTTCTTAGGCTGCCGGGCATGACGGTAGCTAGCGCGTCACCTAATGGATATTGATAGTAGCGACTCGCCCAATTTAATAGCTTATATAAAGCCGGAGCCCAAAGGGGGGCGTCATCTAATACGGCATTAATAGGTTTAAGTTGCGTTAAAGGAAAAGCAGATTGATCAGCAAGGGCCGTCACAATTCCGATTTTGTATTGCTTGCCAAATGGCACGCGAACGCGTCCACCTACAACTGGCATATCATTGCCAATGAGGTAATCAAACGTCTTGTGCAAAGGGACAGGTAATGCCACTTGAGCGATTGTTGGGATCATGAGGTGCTAGCGTCTTAGGTAAATAGACAAATCATCGCGACAGTGTACCTAGGGTAAAGAGGGGCGCAAAGGGGCGTATCACTTTCTTTTGAGCCGCGTGACGAAAGCGTCTCAGCATAACTTTCAAATGAATTGAACAAAAAAGTTGCTATCAAAGGTCTCCTTGATTAGAATTTCGCGCCTTACAAAATGTTTGTTAACGACGTGTGGTGCCCGATAGGCTCGGGAGAGCGACACGGCCTATATTAGAGGTTATCCCTATGAAAGCTGGTATCCATCCAGAATACGCTGCAGTAACTGCAAAATGTTCATGCGGCAACACTTTTGAATTCAACACTACTCTAGGTAAAGATATTAACCTGGACGTATGTGACAAATGCCACCCATTCTACACTGGTAAGCAACGTGTAGTTGACACCGGTGGCCGCGTTGACCGCTTTAACAAGCGTTTCGGTGCATTGGGTAGCAAGTAATATTGCAGACTCGAAAAAAAGGGTGCGAAAGCACCCTTTTTTTATTGCTGTTACAGCTTGTAAGACCTTTTCCACGGTTCAATACAGGTAGACTATGACAGTTTATCTAAGCGAACCGATAGCCTCGCTACCCTCGCTGCGTTAACATTTAAACAATTCCTATTATATCTGATGTCATTGACCTCGTAGCGTCATAGACACTGCGCACACTTATCTATTGTAAAATTCACTACACTCAAGATAAGGGAACGTGCAATGTGCTTTATTGCTATATCAATTACTTGGGATAGACGGATCGCGTTTTGGCGTGAGAAATACTTGGCACTAAGGTGACAAGGTCATCTCGACATATAAAACGTATTCCGCACCTTGTTGTTCACCTTTACCTATGCTTGTGGGCTCGGTTGGCAACAAGATTAATCAGCCAATAACTAATAAAGTCAGGAAAACAGAAATGTCTGAAGACAAACGCCAACAGGCGCTGGATTATCATGCCTATCCAGTCCCTGGCAAAATCTCGGTAGAACTTACCAAACCAGCAGATACGGTTGAAGATCTTGCGTTGGCATACAGCCCAGGTGTGGCAGAGCCTGTTCGTGAAATCGCACAAGACGCTGATAATGTTTATAAATATACAGCGAAAGGCAACATGGTTGCGGTTATTTCAAACGGTACCGCTATTCTTGGTTTGGGCAACTTAGGCCCTCTAGCGTCTAAACCTGTAATGGAAGGTAAAGCGCTTCTGTTCAAGCGTTTTGCAGGTCTTGATTCAATTGATATCGAAGTGAAGCACCGCACGATTGAAGAATTCGTTGATACCGTTGCGAATATCGCGGATACCTTTGGTGGTATCAACCTAGAAGACATTAAAGCGCCAGATTGCTTCGAGATAGAAAAGCAGCTGATTGAGCGTTGTAACGTCCCAGTATTCCATGATGATCAACACGGTACGGCCATCGTGACATCGGCGGGTATGCTGAATGCGTTGGAGCTTCAGGGTAAAGAGATCGGTGAAGCGGTGATTGTGTGCTTGGGGGCAGGTGCTGCTGCCGTTGCATGCATGGAACTTCTGATTAAATGTGGGGCACAGCGTGAGAAAATCTACATGCTGGACCGCAAAGGCGTGATCCACACTCGCCGTGATGACATTAACGAATACAAACAATTGTTCGCCAACAACACAGATAAGCGCACGCTTGAAGATGTGATTGAAGGTGCGGATATTTTCCTTGGTGTATCAGGCCCTGATCTGTTACCGCCAGACGCGCTGAAACTGATGGCAGACAAGCCAATCGTGTTTGCGTGTTCAAACCCTGATCCAGAAATCAAACCTGAGCTTGCGCATGCAGTGCGTGACGACTTGATCATGGGAACGGGTCGTTCGGATTACCCGAACCAAGTGAATAACGTGCTGTGTTTCCCGTTCATTTTCCGCGGTGCGCTCGATGTGCGTGCAAGTCGAATTAATGACGAGATGAAACTGGCTGCCGTGGATGCAATCCGCACGCTGGCGAAAGAACCTGTGCCTGCGGCAGTATTGAAAGCGGCGGGTGTAGACAAGCTGAGCTTTAGCAAGGACTACATCATCCCTAAACCGATGGACCCGCGTTTGCTGCCTCGCGTAGCCAAAGCCGTTGCGGTCGCGGCAGTAGAGTCAGGCGTCGCGCGCATCGAGATGCCTGAAAACTACATGTTAGATAAGTAACTGAAGTCGGCTAAATATCGGACAGGAAAATAAGGCGAGGTGAGGATAACGACATGGTAAGCGATCCTGCCGCGAGGTGAGAAAACGCTCTGTGCTTTTTCCTCAAAAAAAGCCATTAAAAAACCAGCCAAGCGGCTGGTTTTTTTGTCATTACGATGACGAAATTAATATTCTTCTTCGTTAAACTCGATGCCAAGCTCTTTCATTATGCGCTTCACTTCTGCCGGAACGCTATCCGCTTTATCCTTGCGAATATCGTCATCTGTTGGCAGTGGTTGGCCGGTGTAAGCATGCAAAAAGGCTTCACACAACAGTTCGCTGTTGGTGGCGTGGCGTAAATTATTGACCTGGCGACGTGTACGTTCATCCGTCAGGATTTTAAGCACTTTCAGCGGGATAGAGACGGTGATCTTCTTTACTTGCTCTTTCTTTTTACCGTGCTCGGCGTAAGGGTTAATATATTCGCCATTCCACTCTGCCATCGTGCACCTTCTAAGCAGTTTCATTGATAAATCGCTGTCAACACCGGAAGCATTATGTCCAGGTTGAATGAATTTCGAATTTTAGCGATATTAACCGCTATATGTAAAGACATATAGACGTCTAGAGGTATTGACGTCTTACTATTGAGTGGTTAAGGTTAACCCTATCTGCTTGTATTATGATCGCATTTTGACAGGGAAAGACACCATGAGCGACAAGAAGTCAGCCACGATTGCCGTACGCACTGGCATCACCACAGATTCTCAGCATAATGCTGTGGTTCCTCCTATTTACCTATCCACCAACTATGAATTCCCTGAGTTTGGCACAGTACCAACCTACGATTATGCCCGTGGTGGTAACCCAACCCGCAACCTGTTGGAAACGGCACTGGCCGAGCTTGAAAACGGCGCAGGCGCGGTGGTGACCAACTGCGGGATGTCCGCCATTAATTTGCTGCTGTCTCTGCTTGGCCCTGATGATTTGATTGTCGCACCTCATGATTGCTACGGCGGCACGTACCGTTTGTTCGATTCGCGCGCCAAAAAAGGAGCGTTTAAGATTGAGTTTGTTGACCAATCTAATGTTGAAGCGTTGGAAGCAGCATTGGCTAAACAGCCAAAGCTCGTCTGGATAGAAACGCCATCAAACCCATTACTGCGTGTAGTTGATATCATGGACATTTCTCGAAAAGCCCACGCGGTAGGTGCTTGGGTCGGAGTGGATAACACTTTCTTGTCTCCGGTATTGCAGCAGCCATTGAACCTTGGCGCTGATTTCGTGGTGCATTCCACGACCAAGTTTATCAACGGTCACTCAGATACCGTTGGTGGTGTGGTGGTCGCGAAAGAGTCTGCACTCGCTGACGAACTCAAGTGGTGGGGCAACTGCATTGGCGCAACAGGCAATGCCTTTGACAGCTACATGACATTACGCGGTCTTCGCACCTTGAGCGCGAGAATGCGTCAGCATGAAGAAAACAGTGCCGCGGTGTTGGCATTTTTGCTACAAGAGTCGCTGGTGGATGTGATTTATCATCCATCATTGCCCGATCATCCGGGACATGAGATTGCTAAGAAACAACAAAAAGGGTTCGGCGGTATGTTGAGCTTTGAGCTAAAAGGTGGCGAAAGTGAACTGAAACTGTTCCTGGGTTCATTGAAGTTATTCTCTTTGGCTGAGTCACTTGGCGGCGTAGAAAGCTTAGTCACCCACCCAGGTTCGATGACGCATCGTGCCATGTCTGATGAAGCGCAGGCAGAGGCAGGTATCGCAGCAACACTATTGCGTTTATCTATCGGTCTGGAGGATCATACGGATTTGGTCGCCGACCTAAAACAAGCATTCAATAAAGTGAGAGAGAGTCAGTAATGAGCGCGGTTGAAGTCGTATCCCCTCAGCAGTCGCCGTCCCGCCAGCTACATAAATTTGGCGGTAGCAGCCTTGCCGATCCAGACTGTTTTCGTCGCGTGGCGAGAATTCTGGCGCAATACAGTGATGCGACAGACATTATTGTCGTTTCAGCCGCAGGTAAAACCACCAACCGTCTGATTGAATGGCTGTCTTTGCTGGATAAAGATGGGCGTCTTGCTCATGAAACCCTGCAAAGCTTGCGTAAATACCAGCAAGACTTGATTGAGAACCTGATCGAAGGTGAACAGAAACAAGCGTTGGTCGATGCGTTATACACAGATTTTAGTGCGATGGCACAGGTGGCAGAAAATCCATTAGGTGTCGCTCAGCGCGCTTGGGCGCAAGGTTTTGGTGAAGCATGGTCAGCCCGTTTGTTGTCTGCATTGCTGACTCAGCTTGATATGCCTGCCGTGAAACTCGATTCTCGCAGTTTCTTACGTGCAGAGCGTGCGGCGCAGCCAGAAGTGGATCGCGCCAGCTCTTGGCCGCGGCTTAAAGAGCAGTTGGTGCAGCACACTCATCGTCGCATTGTGATCACCGGTTTTATGGCACAAAACGCAGACGGTGAAACCGTGCTGCTTGGCCGCAATGGGTCTGATTACTCCGCCACGATTATCGGCGCGTTGGCTGACGTAAGCCGCGTGACCATTTGGAGTGATGTCGCTGGTGTCTTCAGTGCAGACCCTCGCCTTGTCGGTGACGCATGTTTGCTCCCTTTACTTCGCCTTGATGAAGCGGCAGAACTGGCGCGTCTTGCCGCGCCTGTGCTGCATACCCGCACCCTTCAGCCTGTGGCACAAAGCTGTATCGATTTGAACCTGCGTTGCAGCTACGACCCTGAGTCCGGCTCTACCCGAGTCGAGCGTGTGCTTGCCTCAGGGCGAGGCGCGAAAATCATCACGTCACTTGATGACGTGTGTTTGCTTCAGCTCGACATTCCGCGATCCCATGATTTTAGCGTCGCACGACGAGACATTGAACGACTGTTAACGCGCAATCAAATTCAGCCGCTGGCTTCTTCCGCCAGTGCTGATCAACATCGTATTCAATTGGCCTATACCGCAGAAGTCGTCAACAGTGTGTTGGAGCAACTTCAAGACGCCGGTATTCCGGCTGACATTCGTTTGCGCGAAGGCTTTAGTTTAGTGGCGGCGGTAGGTGCTGGTGTGACGGGTAACCCGGTACATTGTCATGGCTTCTATCAGCAATTGCGTGGTCAGCCGATTGAATTTATCAGTGAATCTAACAGTGGCTTAAGCATCGCGGCTTTGCTGCGTAAGACGAACACCGCAGCGTTAGTGGCCGATATTCACTGTGCATTGTTTCAAGCACAGCGCCGGATTGGCCTTGTATTACTAGGAAAAGGCAATATTGGTAGCCGTTGGCTGTCGTTGTTTAAAGAACAAAAAAGTGCGCTTGAAAAGCGTCATGGCATGAACTTCGAATTGATCTCGGTGCAGGACAGTCATCTGCAATGGGTCGACTTCGATGGCATCGATGCTGATACGGTGATGGAGCATTTTAATGAAAATGCGAAAACGTATGAGATGGGCGAATGGCTGGTCAATCTGCTCAATCATCCGTATGACGACATCGTCGTGCTGGATGTGACCGCCAGCGCACCATTAGCGGCACAATATTCCGATTTGGCCGAGCATGGTTATCACCTTATTTCTGCCAACAAAGTGGCGGGCTCTGCAAGTAGCGAGCTTTATTATCAGGTACAAGATGCCTTTGCAAAAACCGGGCGATTTTGGCTTTACAATGCGACGGTAGGGGCGGGTTTACCTGTTAACCATACCGTACGGGACTTGCGAGAAAGCGGTGACCAAATCATGGCATTGTCGGGGATTTTCTCTGGCACTTTGTCTTGGCTGTTCCAGCAATTTAGCGGTGAAGTTAAATTCAGTGAACTGCTAGAGCAAGCGTGGCAGCAGGGTTTGACAGAGCCTGATCCGCGTGAAGATCTCAGTGGCGCTGATGTTATGCGAAAACTCGTGATACTGGCACGAGAGTCTGGTCTTGAATTAGAACCTGAGCAGGTTCAAGTGCAATCTCTGGTGCCAGATGCATTGGCACAACAGTCGCTTGATGGCTTCCTTGATGGCAGTGCCTTGCTAGATGACACCTTAGAAGAATGGCTGGAAGAAGCGAAAAAGGACAACGGCGTACTTCGCTATGTTGCGCGTTTGACCCGAAATGGCAAAGCACGTGTTGGTATTGAGGTGCTTCCAGAGGATCATCCATTGGCCAACTTGCTGCCATGTGACAACATTTTTGCTATTGAGAGCCAGTGGTATCGTGAAAACCCATTAGTGATTCGTGGCCCAGGCGCAGGGCGAGATGTCACCGCAGGCGCGTTGTTGTCTGACTTGAATCGCATCGCATCCTTGCTGAAATAATAAGAAATGAAAGTGAAAAAAGCGGAGGGTTAACTTCCGCTTTTTGCTATGTGAACAAAGCGCATAGTGATCATGAATAAATTTCACGATAAGCAAGTTGACTTTGAGTTGCTTGCAATTCAATATCTAGACATATAGACGGCTAAACGGATGTCGTCATCAAGGATTTTTTCAGTGAACTGTCACTGAAGTAGGGAGACACAATGGGTTACTCACACGCTAGCCATCTGGATTCACTGAATCAGAATCTTTCCGATTTGAACGGCGATATCAACGTCTCGTTTGAATTCTTCCCACCAAGTTCAGAAGCCATGGAGCAGACGCTTTGGGCATCGGTTCAGCGTTTGAAAAACCTTCAGCCTAAGTTTATGTCTGTGACCTATGGTGCAAACTCTGGTGAGCGTGATCGTACCCACTCCATCGTAAAAAGCATCAAGCAGGAAACGGGCATCGAAGCCGCCCCGCATTTGACCTGTATCGATGCCACGCGTGATGAACTTAAAATCATTGCTCGCGACTACTGGAACAGTGGTATTCGCCATATCGTCGCACTGCGTGGCGATTTGCCTGAGAAAGGGCAGAAGCCTGAAATGTACGCATCAGATTTGGTTGAATTGCTAAAAGGTGAAGCAGATTTTGATATTTCGGTGGCGGCCTACCCAGAAGTTCACCCAGAAGCGAAGAGTGCACAAGCGGATTTGATCAACTTAAAGCGCAAAGTCGATGCCGGGGCGAATCGCGCGATCACCCAGTTCTTTTTCGATGTAGAAAGCTATTTACGCTTCCGCGATCGCTGTGTGGCGGCGGGTATTGATGTAGAAATTATCCCAGGCATTTTACCTGTGTCGAATTTCAAGCAGGCAGCAAGATTTGCCAACATGACCAATGTGCGCATACCAAACTGGATGCACAATCAGTTTGCGGGATTGGATGACGACCCTGTCACTCGTCAAATGGTGGGTGCAAGTCAAGCCATCGACATGGTCCGTGTATTGAGCCGTGAGGGTGTAAAAGATTTTCACTTCTATACCTTGAACCGAGCAGAACTGACTTACGCGATGTGTCATACATTGGGTGTACGTCCGGGCGCTTAATATGACTGCGACCTTAGGGATAACAGAGCATTTGAGCTCGTGTATGCCATAGACATAAAAAAACCGTCGCGATTGCGACGGTTTTTGTTTTAGCGGATTCGCTTAGCGGGAGGCAAAGGCCTTTTGATTGGCCATTGTCGCTTCCATCGCTGCCAGTTCTAGCAGCACTTCATCTGCCCATGTCAGCCATGCTTCTTTGCGCAGAATATTGCGACGCAATGTCAGGCGCTCCAAGCGACCTTCTCGGGTCAGTAAAGAAGAATCTGAATATTGGTTTCGCTCTAAATCACGATATTGGCTGAGCTGCATACGTGACTCATCAATCAATGCATGCATATGCTCGATCATCGGAGTGGGTTCAAATATGCTGCATGTCAGCAGTTTGGCTGACACTTCGTCACGATCAGTCGGGTGTTTTGCAGGAAGCAAAAACCACTCGTACAGACCTTGCCTGCCGATATCGGTAATGGTGTAGACCTTGCGATCAGGTTTGCCGTCTTGTGGTTCGAGCCGACAACTTACTGCGCCCATATCGGCGAGTTTGTTGAGTTCACGGTAAACCTGCTGATGGCTGGCTTTCCAGAAGTGGCCGATGGCGTGAGAAAACTCTTTGGTTATATCGTAACCAGTTGCATCACGATGGTTCAACACCGTGAGAATTACATGCGGTAGTGACATCTCTTCTATCCAAAATCTAAAAAGGCGATCCTTAGCCCTGGGACGTCGCTCTATGGCGAATTATTTATTTCCGCAACACTGGGTGGATCGATTCGTCATTAATGGTCCTTAGTATCGCCAAAGGCCAACATTATTTACACCCAAAGTAGCGGGGCGAAAAATGGCGATACACCACGACATCAAAACGGTTAATTATACGTCGGTGTTTTGCCTTGGTCTGAGCAGTGAAAATTCTCAGACTAGACATGAAAACATATTAATAACATTATCAATCCAACAACAATCGAAAAAGCCTTTTTGAAAATAAAAAAGGCTGCAACTTAGCAGCCTTTCTTACTTTTGATTCGATTTCTCACTTATCCGGTGTTACGCATACCTGCTGCAATACCGGCGATGGTTACCATCAATGCTTCATCGAGCTCAGGGCTTTCTTGCTCTGAAGCGCGCGTGCGGCTAAGTAGTTCAGCCTGAAGCATATTGAGTGGCTCGACATAAATGTTACGCAGACGAATCGCTTCTGCGCCCCATGGGTTTTGTTCCATTAAGTGATCGCTGTTCTCGACCATCAGTATGGCTTTGATATCTTGCGCTAAGCGTTCACGAAGCTGCTCACCAAGAGGCCATAACGCTTCATCAACTAGCTTCTCGTCATAGTATTGCGAAATAGATGGACTGGTTTTAGTGAACACCATTTCGAGCATACCCAATCGGGTTGAGAAGAATGGCCATTCACGACACATCTCTTCGAGTTGCTTCAAGTGACCATTATCGATGGAGTATTGGATGGCTTGACCCGCACCTAACCAAGCAGGCAGCAGCAAGCGGTTTTGGCTCCATGCGAAAATCCATGGAATTGCACGCAAGCTTTCTACGCCGCCATTCGGGTTACGTTTTGCAGGACGCGATCCCAATGGCAGTTTGCCAAGCTCTAACTCTGGTGTGGTTGAGCGGAAGTAAGGAACGAAATCTTTACTGCCACGCACAACATCGCGGTACGCATCACAAGAAACGTCACTCAGTGTCTCCATCAGATCGCGCCATTCTTGCTTTGGTGCCGGAGGTGGCAGCAAGTTGGCTTCAAGGATGGCACTGGCATACAGATTTAAGCTGTTGGTAGCGACATCAGGGAGACCTAACTTAAAGCGGATCATCTCACCTTGTTCTGTCACGCGCAGGCCGCCTTTTAGGCTGCGTGGTGGTTGAGACAATAATGCCGCGTGTGCAGGTGCACCACCGCGACCAATTGACCCTCCACGACCGTGGAACAATACCAGGTCAACCCCAGCGTTTTCACACAGCGAAACCAGTGACTCCATGGCTTTGTACTGCGCCCAACCTGCGGCCATGACACCGGCATCTTTGGCGGAGTCCGAGTAGCCAATCATGACCATCTGGAAATTCTGGATAAAGCCGCGATACCAATCAATGTTCAGCAGTTGACTGATCACCGATTCGGCATTGTTCAAATCTTCGAGGGTTTCAAACAGCGGGCAAACATCCAAGCGGAACGGACAACCTGCTTCTTTAAGCAGAAGATGAACCGCTAAGACGTCCGATGCAGTACGTGCCATCGAAATAACGTATGAACCTAGGGCTTCACGCGGCTGCTGGGCAACGATACGGCAAGTATCTAATACCTCTTGTACGTCATCAGATGGCTCCCAGTCACGAGGCAGCAGAGGGCGCTTTGAACTGAGTTCACGGATCAAGAATGCTTGTTTGTCTTGCTCGCTCCATTGGCTGTAGTCGCCCATGCCAAGGCAGCGGGTCACTTCAGACAACACGTCAGCATGACGGGTACTTTCTTGACGGATATCGAGTTTGATGAGGTTAACGCCGAAGCAGCGAATACGACGCAACGTATCGAGCAACAAGCCATCAGCGATAATGCCCATACCGCACTCATGCAGTGATTGGTAACAGGCATGCAGCGGTGTCCACAGCTGATCAACGTTGGTCAGAATATCTTTTTCATCAATATGCTGGCCTTTGATTTGTGCATCAAGACACTCCAGCGTATTGGTGAGTGTTTTGCGCAGGGATTTCAAAATCGCACGGTACGGTTCGTGCTCATCGCCTGCCATTGCACGGACAATGTCATTACAGCGAGTCATCGACAGTTCGCTGACGAGCTCCTGAATGTCACCGAGGTACAAGTCGGCAGCTTTCCAGCGAGACAGTAGCAGCACCTCTTGGGTCACTTCCGCCGTCACAAATGGGTTACCGTCGCGGTCGCCACCCATCCAGCTTGAAATCTGAATTGGCGCAGCATCAACCGGAAGGCTATGGCCAAGGTGGCGTGTTAGTTTTTGATCAAACTGACGCAGGAATTCAGGAACGGCTTGCCATAGGCTGTTTTCAATAACGGCATAGCCCCATTTCGCTTCATCTAAGGGCGTCGGACGTTGCTGACGAATAACATCGGAATGCCAAGCTTGCGCGATCAATTGCTCTAGGCGCAATTCTGCTTTACCGCGCTCGGTGCTGGAAAGATCATCAAGCTCTAGCTTCGACAAGCATTTGTTAATCTGAACGAGTTTATGAATGGTGGTTCGACGCGCAATCTCTGTAGGGTGTGCGGTTAACACCAGCTCAATCTTCAAATCCTCAACGGCTTTTTCTGCATCGATACTAGAGACATCGTTGCCTTTCAGGCGTTGGAACAAGTCATCCAGAGCATCAGGGCTGCAGATCAGCTCTTCGCAGTTGCGGGAAACAGAGTGATATTGCTCTGCAATATTGGTGAGGTTAAGAAACTGGCTGAACGCGCGTGCTACAGGGAGTAATTGGTCATTGGGAAGACTCTGCAATACGTCAATGAGCTTGGCGTGATCGTCTTTGTTTCCAGCTGATGCCGATTTAGAAAGCTGTCGAATCTCTTCTACTTTTGCAAGCAATTCATCGCCGTGGGCGCCCTTGATGGTATTACCCAGCAAGTGACCCAGCATACTGACGTTGCTTTTTAGAGCGTCATACTTGTCATTCATAAGTCATCCATTTCGTAACTTTGTTACATCCAAATTGCAATCGTAATGGCTCAATCTAGCCAATGAGAGGCCCTAAGGTCAATCTTATACGTACTGAAAGTGATACTTTTTCACGTCCATCCCCATACTACTTGGGCGCGCTGGGAGTTGTAACAAAATTACAATAAAGTGAACGCGATACATTATCTGTGAGCGAGTGAGAATCTTGGCGGTTTTATTTTGAGTATACTGTTGACATTAGTCACTTATCACGCTAAAAAGCACATATAAATTCATTTTAAATGAATAAACAATTATAAAGCTCATTGGATGCAGCGAAAGGTACGATACGAAATGGATAAGTTCTCAACCCCCCTTCTCCAGCGACGACGCCGACGTTAATCATAACGTTGGGTGCGTGTGCCCCTCCTGCAGCTGAGTGAGCTGAATGTTTCATCTAGTCATTACCAGACAGCAAAACGGATTTTTATGTTAAAGACAGTGATCGTCGGTGCCAGCGGTTATACCGGTGCCGAGCTGACCAGAATGGTTCACCTCCATCCCCAACTTGAATTGACCGGTCTTTATGTATCTGAAAACAGTACAGATGCGGGTAAGCCGATCAGCGATCTTCATGGCACATTAAAAGGTTTGATTGATTTGCCATTGTTGCCGCTTAGCAGTGTTGAGAGCGTGGCGCAAACAGCAGATGTCGTGTTGCTGGCGACAGCCCATGAAGTCAGCCACGATATCGCGCCTGTGTTTTTGGCGCAGGGCTGCAAGGTGTTTGATTTGTCGGGCGCGTTTCGCGTTCAGTCTGATAGTTTCTACACCACCTTTTACGGTTTTGAACACCAGTATTCAGATTGGCTAGATAAAGCCGTTTACGGTTTGGCAGAATGGAACCATGAAGCGATTGCAACTGCCGATCTCATCGCTGTGCCGGGCTGTTATCCAACGGCATCACAATTGGCTCTTAAGCCGCTGATTGATAATGGCTTGTTGGATCTAAACCAATGGCCAGTGATCAATGCAGTGAGCGGCGCTTCCGGTGCAGGACGTAAAGCATCGATGACGAACAGCTTTTGCGAAGTTAGCCTACATGCCTATGGCATATTCAGCCACCGCCACCAGCCAGAGATTGCAACGCACCTTGGCTGTGATGTGATATTTACGCCTCATCTTGGTAATTTCAAACGCGGTATTCTCGCAACCATTACAGCAAAGCTAGCGGATGATGTGACAGAATCTGCGGTGTCTGATGCACTTGAAAGCGCTTATCAAGATATGCCATTGGTGCGTCCACTGGGTGCTGGCCAAAGCGCGAAATTGCAATCGGTTCAACACACAGGTTTTTGTGATATAGGCTGGTCGGTGAAAGGGCAGCACGTGATTTTGACCTCTGCTATCGATAATCTGCTTAAAGGCGCGGCGAGCCAAGCCATGCAATGCATAAACATTCGTTTTGGGTTTGCGCCGTTAACGGCCATTGTGTAGGAGAGTCATGATGAGTTTACGTCCTTTAGTGGTGAAACTGGGTGGTGCAGCGCTTTCTTGCACTGAGACACTAGAAAAACTATTCAACGCCATTGCTGCATACAAAGCGTCTGCGCATCGTGAGATTGTGATTGTTCACGGTGGTGGCTACTTGGTCGATGACCTGATGAAAGCACTGAACCTGAAGGTCGAGAAAAAGCAGGGTCTGCGTGTCACACCAAAAGATCAGATTAATGTGGTCGCCGGTGCACTCGCAGGAACGGCAAACAAATTGCTACAAGGGCAAGCAGTCAGAAGCGGCATTCACTCTGTCGGTCTGAGTTTGGCAGATGGCGGTCTTTGTAATATTACCCAACTTGATCCTGAGTTGGGCAATGTGGGCAAAGCGGCGCCGGGTGACGCTAAGTTACTGCAAGCGATTTTGGCGACAGGTTGCGTACCCATTATCAGCTCGATTGGCCTTGATGTTGATGGCGAACTGATGAATGTGAATGCGGATCAGGCGGCGGTTGCGGTTGCCGCTGCGCTGGATGCAGAGCTGGTCTTGTTGTCAGATGTTAGTGGCGTGCTTAATGGAAAAGGCAAGCTGATGCCAGCACTTGATGCAAAATTGGCTGATGAATTAATTGAAAGCGGCGTGATCACGGACGGCATGGTCGTCAAAGTGAAAGCGGCGTTTGAAGCGGCAAATGCGCTAGGTCGTCCGATTGAAGTGGCGAGTTGGCGTTATCCTGAGCGGCTGGCTGATTTATTCAGCGGCGGCAACATCGGTACCCGTTTCACTGTTTAACTGAATTTATATCCCTATATTTATGTCGTTCACCGCCTGTACTGACCGTCAGAGCGGTAACAAGGAGAGTTACTATGAGCACTATTAAGAAGGTTGTACTTGCGTATTCTGGCGGTCTCGACACGTCGGCGATCATTCCATGGCTAAAAGAAAACTATGACTGCGAAGTCATCGCGTTCGTGGCCGATGTGGGTCAGGGCGAAGAAGAGCTGGTTGGTATTGAAGAAAAAGCCATCGCTTCTGGTGCATCAGCGTGTTACATCGCTGACCTGAAAGAAGAAATGGTCTCTGAGTATATCTACCCGAGCCTGAAAACCGGTGCCATGTACGAAGGCAAATACTTGCTAGGTACATCAATGGCGCGTCCTATCATCGCGAAAGCGCAGGTTGAATGTGCGCTAGAAGTGGGTGCTGATGCGTTGTGTCATGGTTGTACGGGTAAAGGTAATGACCAAGTACGTTTTGAAAGTGCATTTGCTGCACTGGCACCGCATTTGAAAGTGATTGCGCCATGGCGTGAGTGGGATCTTCGCAGCCGTGAGGCCCTGTTGGATTATCTGGCAGAGCGCAAAATCCCTTGTACTGCAAGCCTTGAGAAAATCTACAGCCGTGATGCTAACGCTTGGCATATTTCTACAGAAGGCGGCGTTCTGGAAGATACGTGGAATCAACCTAACGAGCTTTGCTGGGTTTGGACGGTTGATCCTGAGCAAGCGCCAGATCAAGCTGAAACAGTCACCTTGATGGTAGAAAAAGGTGAAGTGACCGCAGTAGATGGTCAGGCAATGTCACCGTATCAAGTCCTCACAACGCTAAACGAAAAAGGTTCACGCCACGGTGTGGGTCGTATCGATATCGTTGAAAACCGTTTGGTCGGTATGAAGTCTCGCGGTTGTTACGAAACACCCGGCGGCACCATCATGATGGAAGCACTGCGTGGCGTAGAACAACTGGTATTGGACAAAGATTGCTTCGAGTTCCGTGAAGAGCTTGGTCTAAAAGCCTCTCACCTGATTTATGATGGTCGTTGGTTCACCCCACTGTGCAAGTCAATTTTGGCAGCAGCCGATGAGCTGGCTGAAGCGGTGACTGGTGAAGTGGTAGTGAAACTGTACAAAGGACAGGCTACAGTAGTGCAGAAGCGCTCGATCAATAGCTTGTACTCAGAAGAGTTTGCGACCTTTGGTGAAGATGATGTTTACGATCACAGCCATGCTGGTGGCTTTATCCGTCTTTACTCGCTATCAAGCCGCATTCGTGCGCTAAATGAAAAAAAACAAAAATAGATAGCTGGAAGCAATAGAGATTAAGGAGAAGTAAATATGGCGTTATGGGGCGGAAGGTTTAGTCAGGCAGCCGACACACGTTTTAAGCAGTTTAATGATTCGTTGCGTTTTGACTATCGCCTCGCGGAGCAGGACATTGTGGGCTCCATCGCTTGGTCTAAAGCGTTGCGCTCAGTGGGTGTTCTGACAGAGCAGGAACAACAACGTTTAGAGTTGGCGCTGAACGAAATTAAGTTAGCTGTGATGGAAGATCCAGAACAGATCCTGCGCTCCGATGCCGAAGATATTCACAGCTGGGTTGAGCAACAGTTGATTGCCAAAGTCGGTGACTTGGGTAAAAAACTGCACACAGGTCGTTCGCGTAACGATCAGGTGGCGACCGATCTCAAGCTTTGGTGTCGTCAGCAGGGTCAGCAGCTTCTCCTTGCTCTTGATAAGCTACAAAACCAAATGGTTCAGGTAGCGGCAGTGAATCAAAGCACTGTATTGCCTGGCTACACGCACTTGCAACGCGCCCAACCGGTGACGTTTGCACACTGGTGCCTCGCGTATGTAGAAATGTTTGAACGTGATTATTCTCGTTTGAGCGATGCGCTAAATCGCCTCGATACCTGCCCATTGGGTTCAGGAGCATTGGCAGGAACTGCGTATCCTATCGACCGTGAAGCGCTAGCGCATAGCCTGGGTTTTCGTCGTGCAACCCGCAATAGCTTAGATTCCGTGTCTGATCGTGACCATGTGATGGAGCTGATGTCGGTGGCAACGGTCTCTATGCTTCACTTGTCACGTATGGCAGAAGACCTGATTTTTTATAACTCGGGCGAATCGAACTTTGTTGAGTTGGCCGATACAGTCACTTCAGGTTCATCCCTGATGCCACAAAAGAAAAACCCCGATGCTCTTGAGTTGATTCGTGGTAAGACAGGTCGTGTTTACGGCGCAATGTCCGCCATGATGATGACAGTGAAAGCACTGCCATTGGCGTACAACAAAGACATGCAAGAAGACAAAGAAGGCTTGTTTGACGCGTTGGATACTTGGTTTGATTGTATCGAGATGGCAGCACTTTGTTTCGATGGCATCAAAATCAACAAAGAACGTACCTTGGAAGCAGCGATGCAAGGCTATTCTAACGCCACAGAGCTAGCTGACTACTTGGTTGCAAAAGGCATTCCTTTCCGTGAAGCGCACCATATTGTGGGTGTTGCAGTTGTTGCCGCCATTGAAAAAGGTTGTGCACTGGAAGAGTTATCGCTGGATGAGATGAAAGAGTTCTCGTCCGTGATTGATGAAGATGTCTATCCGATCCTGACTATTGAATCCTGCCTTGAAAAACGCAGTGCTTTGGGCGGCGTAGCGCCAACCCAAGTGGAATATGCCATCAGTCAGGCAGAGAAGCGCCTAGATAAGCGTTACTCTCCACGGGTGAAAGTGCGTGGTGCAAGGCTGACCGATCTCGATGCCATTGAAGGCATGGTGGTTTACTGGGCGGGGCTGGGTGAAAACTTGCCGCGTGAACGCAATGAATTGGTACGTGATATCGGCTCGTTTGCGGTGGCAGAGCATCAGGGCGAAGTCACAGGCTGTGCATCATTGTACGTTTATGACTCAGGTTTGGCAGAAGTGCGCTCATTGGGCGTGGAAGCAGGCTGGCAGAACCAAGGGCAAGGCAGTGCTATCGTGCAGAACTTGTTGAAGAAAGCCAAAAACATGGCTATCAAGAAAGTGTTTGTACTGACACGTGTTCCTGAGTTCTTTATGGGACAAGGCTTTATTCCAACCTCAAAATCTTTGCTGCCAGAGAAAGTGATGAAAGATTGTGAACGTTGTCCGCGCTTACATGCGTGTGATGAAGTGGCACTTGAGTTTACTTTTGACCAAGACAGACTGATTGCCAAAGCAAACGTTGCGTAAATGGCGAGAATAACAAACATGAAAAAACCGGCTTCGGCCGGTTTTTTGTTTTTAGTCCGCTATGACTGAGCGTCTGAATCGCCTCGGCGAAAAGGCATCAAAATCAAATGAAGTGCGAGCAAGATGGCACTCGCGCCACCTGCAAATAATAACGTAATCGATTCAATGGATTTGGGTGTGTTGCTGAACCACACAAACCAAATTGGCCAAAGCAGCAAGTTCATCACTGCAAGCTGAATCATGCAGCGTTTACAGCGCCCAAGTTTAGCGCGTATGGAAAGGGATGCATCTTGGCAGAATCGGCAACTCATTTGCGTTTAGCCCTAAACAATCAACTGCTTGCAGACTACAAATAAAAAAGCCCTCCGTAAAGGAGGGCAAAGTGCAAGTTTACAAATAGACGAATACGTCAGTATTCCAATAAGGGGTGGATTAGCAGCCCGGACCGCAGTCCAGACAATGTTTAATCATTTCAGGACCTAGGTGCAGTTTTGCATTCAGGTCACGAAGGGCGGTGCGCACGCCTTCTTCAATCACAGGATGGTAGAACGGCATGTCAAGCATCTGCGAAATGGTCATTTGGCTTTGGTGTGCCCATGCAAGCAGGTGTGCAAGGTGCTCAGCATTTGGCCCCATCATTTCTGCGCCCAAGAAACGTCCAGTGCCTTGCTCGCCGTAAACGTTTAACATGCCTTTGTTACGCAGCATCACACGTGAGCGGCCTTGGTTTTCAAACGACACGGTACCAATTTCAAAGCAACCACAGGTGCCAAGACGAGAGGTGATGTCTTTGTAGGTTTCACCTACCATTGCGATTTGTGGATCCGAGAATACCGCAGATATTTTACTGCGACGTAGACCTGCACGGATGTCAGGGAAGCGACCCGCGTTGTCACCCGCAATACGGCCTTGATCGGCAGCTTCGTGAAGCAAAGGCATCTGATTGCTTGAATCACCCGCAATGAAGATGGAATCAACACTGGTTTGCATTGTGTAATGATCGGCTGTCGGTACGCCGCGCGCATCCAATTCCATACCCGTTTTTTCAATGTCTAACTTGTCGACATTTGGACGACGACCTGTTGCTGCCAACACGTAATCAACGACCATGTGTTGCTCCTCGCCTTGCTTGTCGAGGTAACGAATATGAACTTTCTCGCCCTCACGCACCATCTCTTCAACCTTGGCATCGGCATCCAAATAAAACTCTTCATTGAAGGCTTTGTCTGCATAAGCCATTACCGTTGGATCTGTCAGTGGGCCAACTTGCCCGCCAACACCAAACAGTTTCACGTTTACGCCAAGACGATGGAGTGCTTGACCTAACTCTAGACCGATCACGCCAGGGCCAAATACTGCGACGGATTCAGGCAGGTCGTCCCATTCGAACACATCGTCGTTAATGATTAAGCGGTCGCCCAAGTCATTCCAAGGGGCTGGCCATGTCGGGCGGGAGCCGGTTGCAATAACAACGCGCTTTGCTTCGATGCGAGTGTGGTCATCGACCATCAGTGTATGGCTGTCGATGAATGTTGCGTAGCCTGCCACTTTGTCTTCAGCAGGGATTTCATCAACGCCTTCCAACACAAAGCCGACAAAGCGGTCGCGTTCACGTTTAACGCGATCCATCACTTCACGGCCGTTGATGTTGATTTCACCTTGAGGATAAACGCCGAAGCCTGGCGCTTTCTCGATGTGATGAACAGCTTCAGCGGCGGCAATCAGCAGTTTGGATGGCATGCAACCGACACGGGCACATGTTGTTCCGTAAGGGCCACCTTCAATTATTACAACATTGTCAGTGTGTGCCTTTGCGGCGCGATAAGCACCAAGTCCTGCGGTACCACCACCAATTACAGCTACATCAACATTCAAGGTTTTCATTGTTCTTCTCCAGATGAAACAAATTCCAGAAGGCGCGATAAATCGATAAGGCTTCTAAATAATAAGGGCTGCATGTGCAGCCCTTGGATGACGATTGATTGAGATTAAGCGAAGTACGCTTCCAACTCGTCGCTACCACCAATGTGCTTACCACCGATGAAGACTTGCGGTACGGTTGCACGGCCGCTTATCGCGCGGAGGCTAACGGTAGTGGCATCTTGACCAAGTACAATTTCTTCGAACTGTAGCTTGTTATCGATCAGCAGTTGTTTTGCTTTCGAGCAGAAAGGACAACCTGGTTTGCTGAATACGGTAATGGATTCTTGCAGTTTATGGTCTGGTGCAATGTATGCCAGCATGGTGTCAGCGTCAGACACTTTGAACGGGTCGCCTGGCTCGTTTGGCTCGATGAACATTTTCTCTACTACGCCATCTTTGACTAGCATGCTGTAACGCCATGAGCGCTCACCAAAACCAATGTCATCTTTGGCGACTGCCATGCCCATGCCGCGAGTAAACTCTGCATTGCCGTCTGGGATGAAGGTAATGTTCTCTGCGTCTTGGTCAGCTTTCCATGCGTTCATCACGAAGGTGTCATTCACGGAGACACAAAGGATGTCATCAACGCCGTGCTCTTTAAAGACAGCGTGCAGCTCGTTGTAGCGTGGCAGGTGAGTGGATGAACACGTTGGCGTAAACGCACCTGGCAGGCTGAATACAGCGACTGTCTTGCCAGCAAATAGTTCGTCAGTTGTGACGTTAACCCATGCGTCGCCTTGGCGAGTTGGGAACGTTACGTTTGGGATTTTTTGACCTTCTTTGTTAATCAGTTCCATGGTGTTACCCCTTAAATAATTATTGTTTTTTAGTTCTTTAATCCGGTGTTCCCGGTTGATGTGGTTATATTATGCCGAGAGGGGTAGATAGATCTAATTGATTAGGTTTATCATTTTAATAAGTGAAATCTATCAAAGGGGCATTTGGCGTGAATATCCGAGATCTCGAATACTTGGTGGCTTTGTCTGAGCATCAGCATTTTCGCAAGGCTGCAGAGGCATGTTTTGTCAGTCAACCTACTCTGAGTGGACAGATACGCAAGCTTGAAGATGAGCTTGGCGTGATGTTGCTTGAGCGTACTAGCCGAAAAGTGTTGTTTACTGATGCGGGAATGCAGCTTGTTAGGCAAGCGCAAAAGATCCTGATGGAAGTAAAAGTGCTGGAAGAAATGGCGAGTCAACAAGGGGAGGAGATGTCGGGCCCTTTGCATGTTGGGTTTATTCCCACGATTGGTCCGTATCTATTGCCGTATATAGTGGCTGCCATTAAGCAGGCTTTCCCTGAGTTAGAGCTATTTTTGCACGAGGCGCAAACCCATCAATTGGTGCAACAGCTCGATGAAGGCAAGCTTGATTGCATTATCGTCGCGACAGTCAAAGAGACCGAGCACTTTAAAGAAATCCCGCTTTATCTCGAGCCGATGTTGGTGGCTGTGCCAGAAAGCCATCGTTGGGCAAAAGAAAAAGAAATCACTATGCCGTCATTGCATGGAGAAAACTTATTAATGCTTGCGGATGGGCACTGCTTGCGCGATCAGGCGCTGGGCTTTTGTTTTGCGGCAGGTGCAAAAGAAGACACACGATTCCGAGCAACCAGCTTGGAAACGCTGCGTAACATGGTCGCAGCCGAAACGGGGATCACCTTGTTGCCTAAGTTATCCGTCCCGAAAAGTATGCACCGTGATGGCGTGGTTTATATCAAAGCGGTTGATCCGGAGCCAACACGGTTGGTTACCTTGGACTATCGTCCTGGCTCGCCGTTGCGAACACGCTATGAAAAGCTGGCTGTTGTGATTGCGGATTCGATGAAAGAAGTGTGTCATCCGGTAAGCCGCTAGAAAAAACGGGTGGGTTAAATGTAACAAAGGCGCCAATCGGCGCCTTTGTTTATGGTAAGTATTGATGTGAGCGGTTAAGTGTTAGAACAGCTCCTCGCCTTCAGACTCATAAATATTGCCGCCATTTGATGCCGCCGCTGAGACATACTCTGTCGGCTCGGTTCCTTTTTGAAAGTACTCAAACATCGAGCTGGCATCATTCTTACGAGTGAGTAGGCCGGTGTCTCTATCGATACGCACTTTCACGATATCTGATGGTACAACCTTGCGTTGTTCTGGCACATCAACCAGTGCGTCTGACATAAAGTCTATCCACGCAGGCTGTGCTGTTTTAGCGCCCGCTTCGCCACCTGAGACTTGATCATTTGCCAAGTTGGCGTTGCGTGACGTTTTGCCCAATTTACGTGAGTGATCATCAAAACCCACCCAGACGGTTGCCACTAGACCTGGGGAGAAACCCGTGTACCATGCATCTTTTGAGTCGTTAGTCGTCCCTGTTTTACCGCCAATATCACGTCGATTTAGCGGTTTTTGTGCGCGCCAGCCCGTACCGTTCCAGCCCGTACCTTGACGCCAATCACCGCCGCCCCAAATGTTTGCTTCCAGCATTTCTCTGACCAAGAATGCGTTCTGCTCACTCACGACCTTAGGTGCAAACTCGGGTTCATTTTCCATGCCTGCGGTTTGCTCTAGTAAATTTTCCTCTTCCGACAAGTTCGCTGAGTCACGCTTGTTGGTTGGGTTATCACAATTTTCATGGCAGATGGTTTGCGGGGTTGCGCTGTATTCTAATTTGCCAAATGCATCTTCGACTTTTTCAATGTAATACGGCTTGAGGTAATAACCGCCGTTTGCAAATACACCAAATCCTTGCGCCATTTCCATTGGCGTCAAACTACCTGCGCCCAATGCAAGTGCTTCTGCGCGCGGTAAGTCATCTTGCTTAAAGCCAAAACGGGTGAGGAAGTCGATTGTTTCATCCAGCCCAACACGACGAAGGACACGCACAGCCATAACATTCTTTGATTGTGCCAAACCGATGCGAGCACGGGTTGGGCCATCATAAGTCGGTGGCGAATTCTTCGGACGCCATGCGACACCCTGACTCGCGTCCCATCGATTGATAGGGGCATCATTAACCAGTGTTGCCAGTGTCATGCCTTGATCAATGGCTGCTGAGTAGATGAATGGTTTAATGCTTGAACCTACCTGACGGATAGACTGTGTTGCGCGGTTGAACTTGCTGTGGACGAAGTTAAAGCCGCCCACCAATGCCTTGACGGCACCATTGTCAGGAGAGATAGCAACCATGGCCGTGTTGGCATCCGGCACTTGGCTGAGGTGCCAAGTGTCATCGATATTCCGGACCCAAATTTGTTCACCAGCACTCAATATGTCTGCGGCTTGTTTCGGCGCAGAACCTTGACGGGTATCGGTGACGTAGCGACGAGCCCATTTCATGCCATTCCAAGGCAGGGTAGCTATATCGCCATTTTGAAGTTCAACCTCGGCGGTTTTTGCGTCAACGTTGGTCACGACTGCGGGCTTGAGTTCGCCATAAGACGGTTGTTTATTGAGGTGTGCTTTGATTTTATCAGCATCCCAAGGCGTGGTTTTATCCTTCCACAATGTCGCAACAGCGCCGCGGTAACCATGGCGTTGGTCATAAGAGAGCAAGTTGTTAACAGTAGCTTCTTGAGCTGAATTTTGCAGACGAGAATCGACCGTGGTGTAAACCTTCAAGCCTGATTCATAAACGTCTGCACCGTATTTATCTACAGCCCATGCACGTGCCAACTCTGCCACATAGGGTGCGTTTAGCTCGATTTCAGCGCCATGGTAGCGAGCAACCAGCGGCTCATTTCGAGCCTGCTCATATTCAGAGCGCGTAATGTAGCCCTCGTCCAACATACGTTTTAGTACGACGTTACGTCGATGGGTTGCGCGCTCTACCGAATAAATCGGGTTCATTGTTGATGGTGCTTTTGGCATGCCAGCAAGGGTGGCGATTTCACTCAGGGTGAGTTCGTTCAACTCTTTGCCAAAATACACGCGTGCAGCAGCGCCAAATCCGTAGGAGCGATAACCCAAGAAAATCTTGTTGACGTATAGCGTCATGATTTCTTGTTTTGTCAGCAATTGCTCAATGTGGATGGCGATGAAAATCTCTTTGATTTTCCGCATGATTTTCTTCTCATTAGAGAGGAAGAAATTACGTGCCAATTGCTGAGTAATGGTACTCGCACCTTGTTTGGCTGAGCCAGACATCGCGACCACAATTGCCGCGCGAGTAATGCCAATCGGATCAATGCCAGGATGCTCGTAAAAGCGGCTGTCTTCGGTGGCGATCAATGCATTCATTAAATTTTGAGGAATTTGATCGTAAGTGACTGGTATACGACGTTTTTCACCAAATTGAGAGATAAGTTTGCCGTCTGCGCTAAATACCTGCATTGGTGTTTGCAACTCGACATCTTTGAGGGTGGCTACATCTGGTAACTCTGGTTTTACATAAATATAAAACCCAAAGATTGTACCCACTCCAAACAATATGCAAATCAATGCAATGATAAGCAGCCGCTTAATGAACTTCACTTGATATTTCCCGTCACGTTTTTTGTCGAACCGTCAGATCGATTAGTGTCGTTAGTATAAAGACAACTGAACAAAAAATAACGGATCCGCAAAGAGAACTTTCAAAAAAGTTACTTGATGCTGACTTTTAAGAAGGTAGCGCTGCAAATGTTTGGTGTAACAACAACAGTGGGCATCGATATTGGCACAAGTGCTGTGCGAGCGGCCTTACTTCAGCAAGGTAGCAAATCAGTCGCGTTAAAAACGCTCTTGGTTGTGCCTTACGAAGTAGAAACATTGGAAGCGGTACTACGAGGGTTAAAAAAGCAGATTAGTAAAGCTTGCTCAATGCCTTGGCATTGGCCAAAACACCAAATCATGGGCGTACCGCAAAGCAGTGTTGCGGTAAAACGTTTTCCGCCACTCGCTGACGTGCCAGATCATGAGCAATTTGTGCAAGTGGGCTTGCAGCTCTCTGAAAGCCTTGGACTGCCTATTGACGAACTGCTTTATGATTATCACGTGCTTGACGATAAAAGTGCGACCGAGGTGTATGCATGTCGAAAGTCCATGCTTAACGAGACGCTCAATGGGCTTGAAAGTGCGGGTTTTGAGCTTTCTGTGATCGAATTACATACTCAAGCTTTAATGCGTTTATATCGCGAGCAGTCAGGCCATCAGTTGATGCAAGGCATAGGCTTGTTGGTCGATGTGGGTAGTGAGCGGTTACAGATTTGTATGGGAGACGGTCAATCGGGACAGTTTTACCGAGAGTTACCCGCCCCGGTACTGTCTGGAGCCTCTGATGCCAAACTGGCTCGACAGCACTTTACTGAACAGCTTGCTGATGTCATTAAGCGTCATTACCAACTTGCTGCGACACAGCTTTCAGGTGCAGAAGTTTCACATGTTTGGCTATCAGGAGAGAGCGCGAAAAGCGTTGATATTTCATTACTTGAAACGTGTTTGTCTTGGCCTACTCAGGCGCTCAACCCCTTACAGGGGCTGGTCTACTCCCCGAATATCATTGAGCAACTCAACGAGCCAGTCAGTGCTTGGTCTACCGCGATTGGTTTAGCACTTCGAGGAGTCTCGCATGATCGTCAGTATTAATTTACTGCCATGGCGTGATAGTAAACGCTTGGCTATGCGTCGACGATTTTTCCACAAAATAATGATTGCGATTTTAGTCGTGGCTGGATGTGTAGGGATGTCGCGTTGGGTGATTTATCAGCAATTAAACACCCAAGAAACGCGTAACGCACGCTTGCAAACTGAAATCGACAGTTTGAATAGCACCTTGCGCACCTTTGCAAAAAGAGAAATCGAGCGAGATGCGCTTCATCGTCGTTTAACCTTGGTCAACTCGCTGCAAAAACAACGCAATAACGCCACCATGCTGTTCAATCTCCTGCCTCAGATAACGCCTGATGGCGTTGTACTCGATAAAGTATCTATGACTTCAGTCAAGGTAAGCATTGAAGGGCGCAGTCGCTCAAATGCCCAACTGGCTAGCTTGCTGGCATTGCTTGAAGATGATGTTGGCGCAGATAACGTGCAAATTCATTCCATCATTAGTGATTCATCGCGCCCTACGTTGGTGGAAAAGCGATTTAAGGCAACGTTTGAGCTTGTGGGATATGTCATTCCCAATTTGCCGCAGGAGAAAAAAAATGACAGCTGATTGGCGTGATTGGGAACTCGATGAGATCCCTGAATGGTCCCCCGTCGCGCAAAACATCTTGCTTGGCGTTTTGGCTGTAACCCTTTTCGCCGCTTCTATTTTCTTTGTTGTGCTGCCAGCACAGGAAGAAGTAAATGCAGCAAAACAAGAGGAGAGCCTGCTTCGTACGCAGTTTCGTATTAAAGCGGAGCAAGTTGCCGCGTTACCCGACGTTGAAGAGCAAGTGCAGGAGCTGCAGCGTTACTATGCGCGCTTAACTCAGCAGCTTCCTGCACAAGATGAACTCGCCCTTTTACTCGCAGGTATCAATGATACTGGGCTCCAATATAACTTGAATTTTGCCCGTCTCAATTGGCGGAGCGGTAAACGTGTCGGTTGGCTTCACCAAGTCCCCCTTGAGATTGAACTTAATGGTAGCTATCGCGATATTGGTCAGTTTTCTGCTGCATTGGCTCGTTTACCACGTATTGTCGCGCTGCAAGATTTCACTGTCTCACGCGTTGATAAGCGCAGCGATCTGCGTTTTGTGGTGACAGCGCATACCTATCGATATGAAAACAGGGAATTCGGGGGGGAGCAATGAGATACCTTTCTGGGCTGGTAGTGACACTGGCGTTAACGGGTTGCATGCAACATGAGACATCTCAAGATTTGGATCGCTTCATTGTGCAGACTTACGCTTCTGCGAAGGTGACTGCGACGCAATTGCCACCAGAGCCTAGCTATTTGGCAATGTCGTTTGAGCCCACTGTTGATTCTGATCCCTTTGTATTACCCATCGCAGAGCAAGAGGACACCTTGGCAAAAGGCGATTGCTGGCAACCTAATGATTTACCGAATAATAGAGACGCCTTGGAGGGGTATGAGCTGGCGTCGTTAGATTTTAAAGGTGTAATTGGCTTACCTGGCAGTTATTGGGCCTTAGTTGAAGCGCCAGATAACACGCTACATCGTGTAGGGCTGGGACGCATGATTGGAAATCATAGAGGTCGTGTCGACAGTATTAGCCAGCACACATTATCTCTCACAGAACATTTGCCGGATGGCCTAGGTTGCTGGCAAGTACGTAACGTCAGATTGGCACTAAATAACAATAAATAAGGGTAAAGAATGAGAAGCCTGAGGAAAGGATGCCAAGGCAACGTAAGCGGAGGTGTGCATTGGATTATTGCTTTAGCATGTCTGTTGCTGACGCCCGTTGTGTCTGCGGCCAACCAGTTACAAAACTTGGAATTTGCAAAGGGGGATAATGGTCGAACACTGCTGACCCTGACATTTGCGGATAAATCCGTTGTTACAAACTTTGATAAGAAAGACAAGACATTGACGATAAGTGCCAAAGCGACACAAATCGAAGATAACTTGATTGGAGCAAGAAGCCTTGACCAGATCGAAACCATCGCGACCTCGTTGGATGTGCAGACGGTTGACGACGACACGCAATTAACGCTAAAGACCAAGGGCTTTTTTGGTTACGACTATTATCAAACCAATAATGTGCTAACGGTAGAAATTATCCCGTTCTCATCGCTGCCTAGCGGTCAGTCTAAAAAAGATAAAGCAGCGAAGAAAAACGCCAATATATCGATTAACTTTCAAGATATTTCTGTGCGTTCAGTCCTGCAGATGGTGGCAGAGCACAATGGGTTTAACTTGGTGGTGTCTGATACGGTAAATGGCAATTTAACGCTTAGGCTCGATGATGTTCCGTGGCAAAAAGCACTAGACACCATCTTGAATGTAAAAGGCTTAGATAAGCGCCAGATGGGCAATATTTTGCTGGTGGCACCCAAAGCTGAGCTTGATGAGCAAGAGCGCTTGGTGCTTGAAAAACGTCGCACCGAAAGAGAGCTGGCATCACTGCGTTCAGAAGTGCTGCATATTAAGTACGCCAATGCCGTCGATCTTAAAAACATGCTTGATGGCGACGAAGATGAAGGGATCAGTCTACTGACTGAGCGAGGCAGCATCGCTGTCGACTCACGGACGAATGCCCTAGTGATCAGAGACTTGGCCGACAATATTGATGTGGTGAAGTCACTCATCGCATCATTGGATATTCCTGTTCAGCAAGTGGAGATAGAAGCGAGAATCGTGACCGTTGATGAGGGAACGTTGGAAGAGATTGGTGTGCGTTGGGGTGTCGCTAATCAAAACGGTAATTTCAATGTGGGAGGGTCGATTGAAGGAAATTGGCAACATTCAGATCGCATAGATTTCGGTGCAGATAATGAACCTGATGCTATTGAAATCGATGACTTCCTCAATGTAAACCTTGGCGCGGTGAGCCCTAATGCGGCAAGCATTGCTTTTCAGGTGGCTAATCTAGGCAAAGACTTGCTGTTAGATCTTGAGCTGTCAGCGCTTCAGGCTGAGTCTCGCGCTGAGATCATTTCGTCCCCTCGTTTGCTGACAACCAACAAGCGAGCAGCTTACATTGAACAAGGGACAGAATTGCCTTATCTGGAAGCGTCTTCAAGTGGCGCGGCGGCGGTGTCATTTAAAAAGGCGGTATTGAGTTTGTCAGTGACACCTCAAATTACCCCTGACAACAAATTAGTGTTGGATTTGGAGGTCACCCAAGATAAGCCAGCTGGCACAGTAAAAGCGGGTACGGGTGAAGCAATGGCTATCAATACTCAGCGAATTGGTACACAAGTTCTCGTTAATGATGGTGAAACTGTCGTGCTCGGTGGTATTTATCAACACGAAATGATGGAAGGTGTCGATAAAATCCCCCTACTTGGTGACATTCCTGGACTAGGGCAACTCTTTCGCCGTAACTATGAAACCATGGGCAAACGGGAGCTTCTTATCTTTGTTACACCAAGAATCATGACGCAATAAAGTCATTTAAGTCATTGTGTTATAATTGTTTACCGTAACAAATCGCATGAACAGGCAGAAGTGAGCACCAAGTGCACATTTCAGCCTGTTTCCTTCTTAACCACACTGTGCCCGTAAATTTAAACAGCCCTAAAGGCGTATTTTAAGTTGCCAAAGGGCTAGTTGACCTGAGATAATTTTTGGTCTGATCACGAATTATCTGTGAGGAAATTGGCGCCTCGGGCTTTCAAGTAGCGAGCCTGCGGGCGGTGTTGTTTTCATTAACCGCGCGTATATTGCTTAACATGGCTGAAAAACGAAATATCTTTCTTGTAGGTCCAATGGGGGCTGGCAAAAGCACAATTGGTCGACACCTAGCACAACAACTACACATGGAATTTTTTGACTCGGACACCGTGATTGAAGAGCGCACTGGTGCTGATATCGCATGGGTGTTTGATGTTGAAGGTGAAGAAGGATTCCGTGTTCGCGAAGAGAACGTCATCAACGACCTGACTGAAAAGCAAGGTATCGTGTTGGCGACTGGCGGTGGTTCTATCCTTAGTAAGGAGAGCCGTAATCGTCTGTCTGCTCGTGGCATCGTTGTGTATCTAGAGACCACTATCGAAAAGCAATTGGCACGTACTCAACGTGACAAGAAGCGTCCATTGCTGCAAACCGATCAACCTCGTGAAGTGCTGGAAGCATTGGCGGAAGAGCGTAATCCTCTTTATGAAGAAATCGCTGACTACGTAGTTCGTACTGATGATCAAAGCGCCAAGGTTGTGGCAAACCAAATCATCGAACTATTGGAAAATCACTAAGCACGAAAAAGGCATTCCATGGAAAGGATCGACGTTAACCTAGGCGACAGAAGCTACCCCATATCAATTGGTGCTGGATTGCTCTCAGATCCCACCTTCTTTTCTGATGCTAAAGGTCGTCAAGTGGTGGTTGTCACTAATGACACCGTTGCTCCGCTGTATGCGGATCGTCTCCTGGAAACCTTGAGAAAAGCTGGTGGTTTGCCAGCTTTGCTTACCCTTCCCGATGGTGAGCAGTACAAAACACTAGAGACATTCAACACCATCAATACCTTCTTGCTTGAAGGTAATTACGCCCGTGACGTTTTGATTGTCGCGTTAGGTGGTGGTGTGATTGGTGATCTGGTGGGCTTTGCTGCGGCTTGTTATCAGCGTGGTGTGGACTTTATTCAAGTACCTACTACCCTGTTATCGCAAGTGGATTCCTCTGTGGGGGGGAAAACCGCGGTGAACCATCCTCTTGGTAAAAATATGATCGGCGCGTTTTATCAACCTAAAGCGGTCGTGATTGATATTGAAGTGATGAAAACCTTACCTGCACGTGAATTTGCAGCGGGTATGGCTGAAGTTATTAAATACGGCATTATTGTCGACAGTGCCTTTTTTGCATGGCTTGACGAAAACCTCGATGTACTCAACCAGCTTGATTCATCGGCTTTGGTGTATGCCATCAAGCGTTGCTGCCAGATTAAAGCGGATGTTGTTGCTGAAGATGAGAAAGAGTCTGGCGTTCGCGCGTTGCTCAATCTTGGTCATACTTTCGGTCATGCAATCGAAGCTGAAATGGGATACGGCAATTGGTTGCATGGCGAAGCGGTTGCCGCCGGTACCGTGATGGCTGCCAAAACGGCTCAGATTCAACAACTGCTTTCGCAAGAAGATGTTAGCCGTATCACTTCTTTGCTTGAAAAAGCGAATCTCCCCGTGAAAGCACCAGCAAGCATGGACTATGATGCGTTTATTAAGCATATGAAACGCGATAAAAAAGTGCTTTCAGGGCAACTGCGATTCGTGCTGCCAACATCGATTGGTACGTCCGAAGTGGTTGCAAACGTAACATCCGAGACGCTTGCTGAGGTCATTAAGACACACTAAGCGGGTTTGTATATGACAGGCTCCCATGACATGATCGCGCTGGATTTGGACAGTCAGATCCAGCTTTTGTCGAGAATTCAGTTTCTTACTCGATTCAGTTCTAACCTTGTTCAAATCACTGGCGAGCCTGGTGCAGGTAAGACGTGGTTGAGCGAACGCTATCTCGAGAATTGGGCGAACGAGCCCACCCAATCCCTTCTTATCTGCAACCATAGTCAGCAAGATGCGCAACATCGCGCAATTATCTTGCGTCAAATCGTGCGTGATGGCGTGTTCAATGAGCATGATTCCATGCTCCAAAGTCTCGAATATATGCTGGAAGGCAATGGCGTTCATGCCCTTATTGTCATAGATGATGCGCAACGTTTGAGTGCCTCGTTAATCGCTGAGCTATGGGCATTGGTGACGCAAGCTCAACAGAGAAATGATTGGCAAATCAATGTGTTGCTGTTTAGTTTGCGTGGTAAATTGAACAAGTGGTTGCACAAAGTCTCTTACGGTCAAGGTGTTAAACCGTTAGAGTTAGAAATCAGCCCACTGGCTGATAATGAACGCGAGATGTTCATCGAAGTCATGATGGTCAACCGCCAATTGGATGCAGCGCAGCGCAGAGCGCTAAAGCAAAAAGCTGCCTCTTTGCCTTCTTTACCCGGCGCTTTGAGAGGGCTGGAACAGCAGGAGACTTCTCTGATGGAAGAGAAAAAACGTCGCTCACCTTTGCCTTTGATTATTCTATTGTTCCTTCTTTTTGCATTAGGTGGTGGTTTGGTGTGGTGGTCAATGGCACCTCAAACTTCACAAGAAGAAATCGTTGTTGAAACACCGGATGGTGTGAAAGAGTTGGCTGCGATGTTGGCCGAAAAAGAAAAAGAGCTAGCGCAACAAACCGCGGAACAGCAGGGGGAACAGGCGCTATCGGATACCTCCGAGGTTACTGATGACATGATTTTTCTGCCCGTCGCACCCGTTGTAGAAGGCATGACTGTTGGGCGTCGCGACCAAGACCGAAGAATTGTTGTTCCAGACAAAGTGGTTGATGCCATCATGGATGATCAAGAAATTGGTGGAGACGGCACCAATGCAGTGACCGAGCCATTAATCCCTGAATTAGCAACACCACAATCAAGCACCGCCGCCCAAGCCAATACACAAACAAGCGGAGAAGCGCTCGTTGAGCAAGTGGTTGTGGATGAGACGACGGCATTAGTGACTGAATCGGTCAACGTGAGCTCTGACGTGCCGATGGCAAACAATCTACTGCTGACTGTCCCCGTGTCGCGTTATGCGCTGCAGCTTGCCGCGTTACAGTCTACCCAAGCGGTAGACGAGTTCTTATTGCAATATACTTTGCTAGGTCGTGCTTTGGTGTATGAAACGCGCCGAAACGGTGAGGCTTGGTATATGGTATTACTCGGTGACTACCCAAGTGTGGCAGAGGCTCGCCGTGCAGAATTGGCATTGCCTGCCAATATTCGCAACCTGAATCCATGGGCGAAATCCTTCACTCAAATTCATAAAGAGATTGGACTGGTTAATTAAGCGCAACTTGGCTTCACGTCAGGCGCGAAATTACGCTGATTGATGACAAAAAATGAGATACAATCCGCCACCTTTCGAACAGCTGTGGTAGTGGATACACATTAATGAAAAAGCATCGTGCCTTTCTTAAGTGGGCCGGGGGTAAATACTCTCTGGTTGAGGATATCCGCAAACACCTGCCGGAAGGCAAAAAGCTGATCGAACCTTTCGTTGGAGCAGGCTCTGTATTTCTGAATACAGACTTTGAACATTATCGCCTTGCTGACATCAATCCGGATCTGATTAATCTGTATAATTTGGTCAAACAAGAGCCTCAGCGCTATATCGATGACGTGCGAACCTTGTTTACTCAAGAGTACAATCAAAAAGAAGCCTATTTGTCGATCCGCGAAGAATTTAACGCCACCACAGATCCGTACCTGCGTTCATTGTATTTCCTGTATATGAACCGACATGGATTTAATGGCCTTTGCCGCTACAACAAGAAAGGCGGCTTCAATGTGCCGTTTGGTTCTTACAAGAAACCTTATTTCCCGCAAGCGGAGCTTGAGTTCTTTTCAGAGAAATCAAAAAAAGCGATCTTTGTGTGCGAAGGATACGAGCAGAGCTTTAAGAGTGCGCGCCGTGGTAGCGTGATGTACTGCGATCCGCCATACGCACCGCTTTCTTCTACTTCCAATTTCACCACCTATTCCAGTGGTGGGTTCAGTCTTGATGATCAAGCCTTACTGGGTGAGTATGCCCGTAAAGCGGCAATGGATAAGAGTGTGCCTGTGCTGGTTTCAAACCATGATACGCCGCTAACGCGAAGTCTTTATCATGGTGCGCATCTCAATGTAGTGCGAGTGAAACGAACCATTAGTCGAAATGGCAGTGGCAGAAACAAAGTGGATGAGTTGCTGGCATTGTTCGCAAGTGAAAGTCCCGAGTCACCTTAATGCTCGGGCTGCACCAATCAGTGATCACTCATTGGGCATGATCAGTGACACAACCCCAATCAACCCCACGACAAATAAAACCACAAAAACAACACCGACAAGAATATAAGGCAGCATGCTCGATTGCTTGAAGTCCCGCTGCCTATTTTTGTCGGACTGTACGCCAAGCATCGCAGCGAACACACTTTTCACTACCTCCCAAATAGTGACCTTTTCTTCTTTTTGCTCGGTGTCGTGCATACACATTCTCTTTGATATTTGCCTGATCTGACTCCAGCTTAGTCTATTCGTCTGGGTGTCACTTGCGCCATCTGTAAAACTGCCGCGTTATGGTATCAATCAGCGGATCTGATAAGACACACGGTCTTTGATGGGGTAGAATTGCGCCGACTTTTGGGCTAGTGAGGCTATAGGATGAAGGATTTTCTGATTGCACCGTCAATACTCTCGGCGGATTTCGCACGTTTAGGTGAAGATGTCGCAAATGTACTGGCAGCGGGCGCTGACGTGGTGCATTTTGATGTGATGGACAACCATTTTGTACCAAACCTGACGTTTGGTGCGCCTATCTGTCAAGCACTTCGTGACTATGGCATCACCGCGCCAATTGACGTTCACCTGATGGTGAAGCCCGTTGACCGCATCATTCCTGATTTTGCCAAAGCCGGCGCAACGATGATCACCTTCCATGCAGAAGCAAGTGATCACGTAGATCGCAGCCTACAGTTAATCAAAGATCATGGCTGTCAGGCCGGATTGGTTTTCAACCCAGCTACGCCGCTGCACTATCTTGATCATGTGATGGACAAGCTCGACATGATTTTGTTGATGTCGGTTAACCCTGGTTTTGGCGGCCAGTCCTTCATTCCTGAAACATTGAATAAACTGCGCGAAGTGCGTCGTCGTATTGACGAAAGCGGTCGCGATATTCGCCTCGAAATTGATGGCGGCATTAAAGTAGATAATATCCGCGAAGTGGCAGAAGCCGGTGCTGACATGTTTGTCGCAGGCTCAGCTATTTTCAGTCAGCCTGATTACAAAGCAGTGATTGATGAAATGCGCGCGGAACTGAGTAAAGTAGGAAAATAATTCGTGACGGCAACCTTTGAAACCATCAAATACATCGCTTTTGATTTAGACGGTACGTTAGTCGACAGTGCCCCCGATCTTGCCGAAGGCATTCGCATGGCGCTAGCTGACCTTAACCTGCACACGGTGACGGATAACGACGTACGTGGTTGGATTGGCAATGGCGCGGAAATCATGCTCAAGCGTGCTTTAAGCCAAAGCGTTAATATCAATCCAGAATTGGATGAAGCGCTGTACCAAAAAATCCGTGCACGTTTTGATTTTCACTACGCGAACAACGGTCACGACAAAACTGTCGTGTACCCAGGTGTGAAAGACACGCTTTCAGCCTTGAAAGAGGCGGGTTATACGATGGGTATTGTGACCAACAAGCCGTATCAGTTTGTGCCTGAAATTTTGGAAGACCTAGGTTTGGCGCATTACTTTAGTGATGTGATTGGCGGGGATTCTTTGCCAACGAACAAGCCGGATCCAGAAGGGTTGGTTAGCCTACGTGACAAGCATGGTTTGAGTGATGTGCAAATGATGATGGTAGGTGACTCGAAAAACGATATCCTAGCCGCCAAAAATGCTGGCATTATCTCTGTTGGCCTGACATACGGGTATAACTATGGCGAGCCCATTAGCGACAGCGCGCCGGAATTTGTCGCAGACCAATTTAACCAGCTTTTAACGGTTCTCAGCACCGAAAAAACAGCGTAAATTAAAGATTCGAATTTTCTCGAACATACAGCCAGCGTTTAGTCACGCTGGCTGAATTGACTGACAGGAACAGAAAGAACATGAGTAATCCTACGACCAAACCCATTGTACTTAGCGGTGTTCAACCTTCTGGTGAACTCAGTATCGGCAACTACATTGGAGCTTTGCGTCAGTGGGAACAGATGCAAGATGACTACGATTGCCAATACTGCATCGTTGACTTGCATGCCATTACGGTACGTCAAGAAGCGTCAAAGCTTCGTGAAGCCACGCTGGACTCGCTTGCATTGTGCCTTGCTGTGGGTGTTAGCCCAGAAAAGAGCAACCTGTTTATTCAATCTCACGTGCCAGAGCATGCACAATTGGGTTGGGTGCTGAATTGCTACACCCAAATGGGTGAGTTAAATCGCATGACCCAGTTTAAAGATAAATCATCTCGCCACGCTGAAAATATTAATGCGGGTCTGTTTGGTTACCCCGTATTGATGGCTGCTGACATTTTGCTGTATCAAGCGAACCAAGTGCCTGT
The DNA here is from genome assembly GCF_000286835.2 of Enterovibrio norvegicus FF-33. GTDB lineage: Bacteria > Pseudomonadota > Gammaproteobacteria > Enterobacterales > Vibrionaceae > Enterovibrio > Enterovibrio norvegicus_A. The sequence continues at coordinate 181,244 of NZ_AJYD02000031.1, forward strand.
TGGTCATGACCAAAAGCAGCACCTTGAGCTAGCACGTGATGTCGCACACCGTTTCAACAATGTGTATGGCGAGGTGTTCTCTGTACCAGAGCCTTACATCCCACAAGTGGGTGCACGTGTGATGAGCTTGCAAGATCCGACTAAGAAGATGTCGAAGTCGGATGATAACCGCAACAATGTGATTGGTTTGCTAGAAGATCCAAAAGCCATTGCGAAGAAAATTAAGCGCGCCATGACGGATTCAGAAGAGCCGCCACGTGTGCTGTTCGACATCGAAAACAAGCCGGGTGTCGCGAACTTGATGGGCTTGATGTCTGTTGCGACGGGCAAGACGTTTGCTGAAATTGAAGCAGACTACGCCGACAAAATGTACGGTCACCTAAAAACCGACACGGCAGACGCCGTGGTGGCGATGCTTGAGCCTGTACAGGCGCGTTATAAGCAGTTCCGTGAAGATCGTGACTATCTTGATCAGGTTATGAAAGCGGGTGCTGAAAAAGCCTCCGTACGTGCAGCCGTGACACTGAAGAAAGTGTACGAAGCTGTGGGTTTTGTGACCCGTCCATAGTCTTCGCCAACATCGATAAAAAGCAGCCTAACCGCTGCTTTTTTTGTCTCCAAATCCTCCCAATCTCAATCTGTTTGCGACGCACTTAACGATTTCGGTTTGTGTTGAAGCTTGAATCAGTATCCTATTTCAAAAAGAAACGCCCTCTCTCTATTAGAAGAACTGCGGCTTTCATCACTTAAATGAAATCTCAGGCTGTTAAATCATTTGTTGTGTTTATGACTTCACACGCAAAAAAGGACAGCAAATGAAGACTTCAACATGGAGCTCTCTGGCTCTAGCTTTAAGTGTCGCTCTGCCCGCCAGCGCCGATGTATTGATCACGGAATATGTCGAAGGCTCGTCAAACAACAAGGCGATCGAAATTTCCAACCTCGGTACGTCCAGTGTTGCGCTGGATAATTGGGTGTTGAAATTGGCGTTCAACAGTAACGAGACGTTCTCATCCACCATCGCCCTTTCTGGCTCATTGGCCGCAGGGGAGAGTGTTGTGGTGGGGAACAGCAACGCGTCTGCTGATGTCACCGACGTCAGTCAAATCACTTCTGGTTCGTTAAGCTTTAATGGCAATGACGTGGTGGCATTGGTTGATGATAACGACAATGTAGTCGACAGCTTAGGTGAGCTTGCCTTGGGGTCGACGTATGCCGCCAACACAACGTTGCGTCGCAAAGAAGGCAGTACTGGCCGTACTGATGTCACCGGCGCGTTTGACCCCGCAGTGGAGTGGCAAAGCTTCGCTCAAGATACGTTTGATGGCCTTGGTTGTAGTGGCCTTGAGGCATGTGATGGCGGCGGGGGGGGGGGCAATACCTTTACATGTGTCGATGAAACCTTAACACCAACCTATGCCGTGCAGGGTAGCGGGGCGCGCAGTCCACTTGTCCCAGATGGCAGTTTTGAGAGTACGGACGACTACTTTGTTTCCGGTGTGGTCACAGCAGTGACGACAGGGTTGTACAAAGGCTTTTGGCTGCAAGATGCCAACGGCGACAATGACGCTGCTACCTCTGATGGTCTCTTTGTTTTCACGAGCCAAGCACCGACTGATGTGGAACCCGGCATGCAAGTCTGTGCTGGTGGTAAGGTCAAAGAATTCTTCAGCTTTACCGAGTTGGACGCATCAGGCAACAACTGGGAAGTGATCGATACTGTCGGTGAATTGGCTGCCACGGATCTGGTGGTAGATGAGGGTGAAACTTTAGATGACGCACTGGAACGCCACGAAGGCATGAAAGTCCGTCTGACACAGACCAGCGATATGGTTGTCACGCGTAACTTTGGTTTCGATTTTGACGCGTTCCGTAACAATATGGTGCTGTCACATGATGAGCCACTGTTCAAGCCGACTCAGCTTCACATTGCAGGCTCGCAGGAGGCGGCGGATTTAGTTGCACAAAATGATGCCAACCAACTGTTTATTGAGTCTGATCTGAAAGCGCCAGATGGTGTAGTGCCGTATTTCCCTGACCTGGATGCTGAGCAAGGTTACATCCGTATCGGTGATACCGTGACCAACCTTGAGGGCGTGATTGGTTATAGCTTTAGTGACTATCGTCTCGTGACAACCAACACGATTACTGCGGGTGATTTTGTGCGCGAGCAAGATCGCACCGCCGCGCCGCAATCCTTCGACGACACCAATTTGAAGGTTGCTAGCTTTAACGTGTTGAACTACTTCACCAGTGCCAGCGCTATTGGTGGTGACTTGAATGTCACCTGTGACGATCAGGCGGATGCGGATGCATCTCGCGGCTGTAACCGAGGTACCAAAGACGCGGCAGGGTTTGCGTTGCAACAGGCGAAAATCGTTAATGCATTGCAGGCAATGAATGCAGATATCGTTGGCTTGATGGAAATCGAGAACAATGGCTTTGCTGATTCTGGCGCATTGGCGAACTTGGTGACCGAGCTAAACAGTCGTTTTGCTGATGAAACGGATCATTACACCTATGTGACACCAGCAACCAATGATCTGACCGAAGGGGCGTTCCTAGGTGGTGACGCGATACAAGTGGCGTTGATTTATCGTCCTGAGAAAGTCACACCAGCTTCCGACGCCGTGGTCGTGCGTATGCCTGAGCAGCACATCAGTGGTGCTAACCCTGATGGTGAGGAGCGTCAATTAGATAAGTTCCAACGTGATAGCTTACTGCAAACCTTCAGTGTGGTTGAGGGTGAAAATCTATCCGTTGCCGTGAGCCACTTTAAATCGAAAGGCTCTGGCTGCTATGAAGATTGGGTTGCGGGCGAATTCAATGATGACCCCGCCGATCTGCAAGGGCGCTGTAACGAATTCCGTGTGTCAGCAGCAGAAACACTCGGGAACGCGTTAATCGATGTGCAAGGCGATATCATTGCGCTTGGCGACTTCAATGCCTACGGACAAGAAGATCCCATGCGTGTAATGACCGATTATGACGCTGCCAATGCATCGCGCAAAATTGTCACGGCGGCTGGCACCTCGATTGCGGGTGTGACGCTGGATGAAATGGCGCGGGAAGTGGGTGATGGCTTCGGCTATGTCAATCTGGCGACTTACGCTTTAGGTGATGATGCCTTCTCTTATACCTTTGACGGTGAGCTAGGTAGTTTGGATCACGCTGTCGGTAATACGAGCGTGGTTGAAAAGCTGACTGGCGTGGAAGATTGGCATATCAACTCGGTAGAAAGCACCTTGTTTGAATATTCAGGCCGCTTTACCGGTGATTTGGTTAAATCGGATAACCCGTATTCATCCTCTGATCACGATCCTGTGATTGTCAGTTTGAATTACGTCGAGGCGCCACAGAAATTCACGTTGAGATTCAAAAACAAAAGCTTCTTCTGGGTACAACCCACCATTAACGGTGACGTTAACCCAAATCGTCCTTGGCTGCGTTGGAAGAGCAATCGTAAGTACAATCAAAACAGCGAATTTCTTACCAATGAAGGTATTGGCTATGGAGATTCGGTATCACTCGGCATTCGTCTTTGGGGGTTTATTGATATCCCATGTGGACAGGTCACACTCGATGAGAAAACAACCGCTGTTTTCCGTCGCTTTACCTGCAACATCAAATAATGAGGTTTTAATCTAAAAATAGGCTCCTGCGGGAGCCTATTTTTTACCCTTCTTTTAATGGGTTGCCCGCTGATTCTTTACTACGCTTATAAGTGTCTCACTTGAGCGGCGAACATCTCTTTATTGAGCGTCGCTTAAGTGCGTATCTCCTTGAGCTGAATCGGTAGCGTGCATGTCAATCATTGAATCACTGTCATTATTTTTCCTGCCTTCGGTCACTTATCAGCCATTGCCCCATAGTTTTACTGGCCCATGGGTGTTGCTGCTTGCGTCAGTCGCTACGTTTATCACGGCGACACTCGCCTTTTTGCATCGCCCGTTGCAGACAAAACGTGTGGCGCTTATCCGGTTTTCTCCTATCTTAGTCAATGCTCTGACATTAACGGTCGGTATGGCTTTATTGCCCATCGCCACTGTGTTGTCTGTGTCATCATTTCAAGATCAAGGTTTCCTCCCCCTCTTGTTTGTTTTGCCATTGGCCTTGACGTTTTTTTTGAACGTAACGGCGCTTCGAATGATCGCTTTTACGTTCAATCCGCCGCTCAAAATATTCATCGCAGCAGGATTAATGACACTGTCCTTGATTGTGCAAAACATACTGGTTTATGCCGGTATTAATGGCGTCGCGATCGCACATTTTGACCTGGCGGTGTTCACCATGGCACTAGGAGTAGGGGCACTATTAATCGCATTTGCTCTTTGGTTTCGTTTTTCTAAACAAAAAAATATGCTTTGGGAGCGTGATATTTCCGGAGCCCTAGCGAGTGGGCTTTGCGTCACGATAGCGCTACTCGTGAGTGCGATTTTATCGTGTGAAGCCATTTTGTTATCTGCGCAACCTAACCGTATTGATGCACTTCCTTTTGCGGTGCGCGATGTGCTGATGATTTTGATCTTTAGCTTCACCTTCGTTGTGATGTTCAGCCAACTCGCCAATACGTTGTTTGATGTTAAAGCCAAAGCTAATCGCTTAGGTGAAAGCGAGAAAAAGCTTGATGCGATTTTACATACCGCGACTGAGGCGATTATTTCGCTTGATGGCAAAGGCACCATCACGTTTTTCAACCAGGCTGCAGAAAATGTATTTGGTTGGCATGCCTCTGATGCAACGGGGAAAAACATTCGTATTTTGGTCACTGACGAACATCAGCATCGTCATGATATGTACATTCATAATTTTTTGGAAAATAGAGAGTCAGGCGTAGTAGGCAGTGTTCGCGAAGTGATGGCCAAGCACAAAGACGGTTCCGTATTCCCTGTTAGGTTAGCGATTGGCTATCACCAAGATGCAGCAGGGCATCATGAATTTGTAGGCGTTCTTTCTGATATTTCCGAACAGCGACACCTCGCATGGGCTTTAAGAGAAAACGCGAAACAGTATCGCTCGTTAGTGGCTAATTTACCGTGCATGGCTTTTCGTGAAATGACGGGTGCAACGCGTCATATGGTGTATATCAGTGATGCAGCAAAATCGATTACGGGTTACAGCGCATCTATTCTGACGGGTGAAAACGGGGTCTCTCATTTTATTGATCGTATTCATCAAGAAGACACCGCTAATTATCGCAAAGCACGTGAATTAGCGGCGAGACGAAACGGTAAATATGACTGTGAATATCGCTTTATAAGCCGCGATGAAGAAGAAAAATGGTTCTGGGAGATTGGGCACAGCTATCGTGCCGAAGACGGCAGCACCTGGATTGATGGCGTCATTATCGACATCACCGACAAGCGCGAAGCCGAAGAAGAGTTTGAAGAGAAAATACGCTTAGCTGAAAAAGCGTCACAGTCGAAGGCCTCTTTCTTAGCCAACATGAGTTACGAGTTTCGCTCGCCGATGAATTCCATATTGGGGCTGACAGAAGTCTTGATTGATGAAGAAAACAACCCCGTTCATCGTCATCATTTGGAGGTCATCAGAGAGTCGGGTAACAGCTTGTTAAAACTAATCAATGACATTCTGGACACGTCCAAACTCGAAAGTCAGTCGCTGCCGCTCGATATTGGCGACTTCTCCTTAGTGCAACTTTGCCGCCAAATCGAGTTTATTGCTCGCGAGACCGTGCAGGCACGAGATCTGCACGTTACCTTGGATTACAGCGATCATTTATGGGAGCACTACGTGGGCGATTCACGCCGAATCAAACAACTGCTTCAAAACATGATGCGAAGTGCATTGACGAAAACTGACAAAGGTAATGTTGCCTTGCATGTATTGCCGACGGACAACATGGTTCGTTTTGCGGTGGCAAGTTACTCGTTAGAAAATGCCCATTCACTGTCTAAGAACAACGAAAAGTCCAGTCAAACCTTGTCCGCAACCCTTGTCACTCAGCTTATCGAGCTTATGAATGGCAAGCTTTGGTTTGACGGAGAATCTATTCATGGTTCGGTGATTTATGCTGATTTACCCATTATTCCTACTCAAAGCAATGCGGGGCTCAACAGTGAACCTATCCGCTATGCCTTACCGCCGCTGGAAGTCTTGGTGATAGATGATGTTCAGCGCAACCAGCAGGAGTTGCGCGATATGTTATTGCGCCAAGGGGTGAAAGTGCTGACCTATACGGATATCGATTCCGCTCAAGATGTGATCAAGACTCAGCCAGTGGATGTGGTTTTGTTTGATGCTTATCTTGATGAGCAGCATTACCCAACACCGAAGATCTTGCGGGAGTGGTCAAAACAAAGCGGTATAGAGTCGTTAAACGTGATAGCAATGAAGCTTGTGGTTGATCCAACTACCGACGCTGATTGGGAAGAAAAAGGGTTTGATGCTGTGATTGAAAAGCCCTTTCGTAGCGATGCCATATTTGAGGTATTGAAAAACTGCTGCGGCAGTGATGAAAACGACAACAATGTAGCAATCTTGAATAGGGTTGAGCAGGAAAAAGAGAAAGACTACTTCAATGATTCATGGGCATTCCGTCATTGGCCAACATCGGAAATATTACTCAGTGTAGTGGGCGAATATCGCGCCAATTATGCCAATCTTCCGCAGCGTATAGAGCAACTTCTCCATGAGCAACCTGAGGTGTTAGAGCGATTGCTAGCAGAAGCGATAGACGGCGCTCACCACATAGGCTTCCAGCGTGTTGAGCAAGAGTTGACGCGTTTGCTCGCTTACATTGAAGGCGGAGACATGGGGAAAGCGGAATCAAACGTGCAAGCATTAGAAGCATGCTTCGTGGCGACGTTTGAAAGAGCGTTGGCTTACCTTGGCGTGCGTGCTGAAGAGCTAGATAAAGATCTGGAATTGGTGAAGCTGACGCCTGATGCATTCGCCCGTAAAGCGGAATTGTTCATTAGCCGATTATCAGAAGGTCAGTTTGATGATGGCTTGTACAAAGAATTGGTGCCCGCATTGGCGGCGTTTGTTGCTCCGTCACTGCTCGCGCAGTTTGTTGGGGCGATTGAAAATTTTGAACTGGATGAGGCGTACGATTTGATCTTAACCATGATGAATGAAATGCCGACATCGCAGCACAGTGGAGTACAAAGTTATGGCGTATAAAATCCTGGTTGTTGATGACGAACCCAGCAATCTGCATGTGATGCGTACCATCTTGCAAGAGCAGTACACCTTGATTTTCGCCAAGAGCGGCGAGCGCGCGATTGAACTGACGATGCAGCAACGACCTGATTTGATCTTACTTGATATTATGATGCCGGGAATGAATGGCTACGAGGTGTGTCGGCAGCTAAAAAGTGAACGAGGTGTCAGTCATATTCCTATCGTGATTGTCTCGGCGCTCGACGAATATCAAAGCGAAGTCGAAGGGCTAAAAAGCGGTGCAGCGGATTTTCTCATTAAGCCTGTTTCACCAGAGTTAGTGAAGAGTCGTGTTGCCAACTTGCTGGGGGAATCTCGCGCTAATACCATGCGTGAAAATTACCAACTGGTCATGAATCAAATCGCGGCGGTGGCTGCGCTTCACAACAACGACGTCGAAATTGCAGCGCCTCGTATCGCCGAACTCAGCGAGTGGTTAGCGATGCAATATGGTTTGACCAAATCGAAAGCGGAAGATATTTCTTTGGCCTACCCACTTTGTTCGATTGGCGAGCTTTGGGATGATGGCGGCAATAATACATCGGCAGACAGTCGAAGCATGTTGCTCCTATCTGAAGCAACCAAAGGCTTTGCCTGTGTCTCAGTGACTTTGCTGACGTACAAAAACACCCGTTGGGATGGGTCGGGTTTTCCGGAAATTGAAGGAGAGAAAATTCCAGAGGAGTGTCGTGTTGTGTGTGTGGCAGAGCGGTTAGACAGTGAGGTGGAGCGTCGACAGGGCAGCGTTGAAGATCGGGTCGTTGGCGCGATTCAGGCTATCTCTCAAGAAGCAGGCACTTTGATTGATCCTCGCCTTGTCCATATTCTAGACACCAATAGCGGCGAATTATCAAAGTTATACCAAGGTTGGCTCGCCATGCCTTGGCCAACGCCAATTCTGCCTATCAGTGAGTTCTGATGCAGCCATCTAATGCAGCGCGCAGATTGCTGTGGTAGCATTTGCGCCCAGTCTCGCTGACGTAGTGCGAGAAGGATGTGGCGGAATCGACTGTGCTGTTAATTATTGATAATTACGACTCTTTTACTTACAACCTCTATCAGTACTTTTGCCAGTTAGGTGCAAAGGTTGAAGTGCACCGCAACGATGCCATCACCCTTGCCGATATCGATGCCATGGCGCCGACTCACCTCGTGATTTCCCCAGGACCTTGCACGCCGGATGATGCCGGTATATCCCTTGAAGCCATCGCACACTATGCAGGAAAGCTGCCTATTCTTGGTGTTTGCCTTGGGCATCAAGCCATGGCGCAGGCATTTGGCGCTCAGGTGGTGCGCGCGAGGCAAGTCATGCATGGAAAAACCAGTCCAGTGACACATCGAGGCATCGGAGTGTTTGAAGGGTTGAATCACCCCCTGACCGTCACGCGCTACCATTCATTAGTGGTAGATGCGGATTCTCTGCCCGATTGTTTTGATGTCACGGCATGGACAGAACGCGATGGTGTGTTTGATGAGATTATGGGGATTCGCCATCGCACCCTTGCACTTGAAGGGGTTCAATTTCATCCGGAAAGCATTTTGACCGAGCAAGGTCATCAACTTCTCGCTAACTTCCTTTCTTCTTCTGTCATGTCTTAGCCGTTGCTTCTGAGTTTGGGCGATAACCTTCCCTCTGTGATGCTTTGAGTTCTGACGCTGACGAGCAAAACGATCTGTATCACTAAATTTACATTTAAATCACGCGGTTTTCTCACCGTTCACAGTGAAACCTTATTCATCTTCAATCTTTCATCTTCGCTTTGTTTCCCACTAGGAAAGACACTCTTACCTCTTGCTCTATTAATCATTTTGCCGAAATTGCGCATAACTATGGCACTGTGATGAATTTACCCATCTTTACAGCCTAAGGGTTTGATATTTTCTGCTATTGATGTGGTTAACGAAATGTAAATACTATGCTTAAAGCAGAATCGACAGAAGGATATGAGCGATGACAGCCGGACATAAAGTAGAACGTAAATTGTTCGATGAAGTAATGGTGCCCTGTTATGCACCAATGACAATGATTCCAGATAGAGGCCAAGGCTCGCGCATCTGGGATCAAGACGATCGTGAATATATCGACTTTGCTGGCGGGATTGCGGTGAGCTGTCTTGGTCACTGCCACCCAGTGATGGTGAATGCGCTAAAAGAACAGGCCGACAAGCTGTGGCACCTGAGCAATGTGATGACCAACGCTCCCGCGCTGCGTTTGGCGAAAAAACTGACGGAAGTGAGCTTTGCCGAACGTGTGTTTTTTGCCAATTCCGGCGCAGAAGCCAATGAAGCCGCACTGAAGCTGGCCCGTCGCTGGGCAGTGGAAGAACATGGTCCAGAGAAAAGCGAGATCATCGCGTTTGCTCAAGGTTTCCATGGGCGTACTTTCTTTACGGTGACCGTTGGTGGGCAAGCCGCTTACTCTGATGGCTTTGGCCCGAAACCGGGCAATGTCACCCATCTGCCATATAACGATCTTGAAGCATTGGCTGCGGCCATGTCTGACAAAACGTGCGCCATTATGATGGAGCCTTTGCAAGGTGAGGGCGGTATTGTCACGGCAGATTCAGCCTTCTTGCAAGGTGTACGTGAGCTTTGTGATAAGCACCATGCATTGCTGATTTTCGATGAAGTGCAAACTGGCAATGGCCGTACGGGTACCTTCTATGCCTATGAGCAAACGGGGGTGACACCGGACATCCTCAGCACAGCAAAATCACTGGGCGGTGGCTTCCCTATTGGGGCCATGCTGACCACAAAAGCTCTGGCAGCGCACATGAAAGTCGGTACGCACGGTTCAACGTACGGCGGTAATCCACTGGCGTGTGCAGTAGCAGAAGCGGTCGTGGAAGAAGTGAGTAAGCCTGAAGTACTTGCTGGTGTGAAAGAGCGCGAAGGTTGGTTTCGTGACGGTCTTGAAGCGCTGAATGCCAAATACAATATGTTCAGTGAGATCCGTGGTAAGGGCTTGCTGATTGGCGCAGCTCTTAACGACAAATGGAACGGCCGAGCGCGAGACGTATTGCTGGCTGCAGGTGATGAAGGCTTGCTGCTGCTGGTAGCCGGTGCCAACGTGGTTCGCATGACGCCATCACTGGTTATTACCAAAGAAGAAGTAGAAGAAGGTTTAGCGCGTCTGGATCGTGCGCTGGCGAAACTGGCGGCGGCTTAATTGCCGTCCTGTTTTGACCATCCATTGCAGCAGGAGGAAGTAAGATGTTGGTAATTCGTCCCATAAAGAAAACTGATTTTGATGCGCTGATGCTGTGCGCCGTAGAGTCGGGTCACGGATTCACGTCGCTGCCGGTCAATGATGAATTGATCCAAGGCCGTATCGACCACTCGGTAGACAGTTTTGGCCGCGATGCCCAAGCGCCAGGCACCGAAGGTTACCTCATGGTTGCTGAGGACACTGAAACGGGAGAGATCGCAGGTACGACGGGTATTGAAGCAGCGATTGGGATGGACAATCCGTTTTACAGCTACCACATCAGCAAGGTGGTGCATCACTCACGCCGGTTAAATGTCCACAACGTGGTAGAAGTGCTGACCTTTGGCAATAACTACACGGGCGCGACAGAAATATGCACCCTGTTTTTACGCCCAGAGTTTCGTGGTGGTCTCAATGGTAAGTTGCTGTCGAAATGCCGCTTCTTGATGCTGGCGCAGTTCCCCGAAAAGTTCTCAGACGTGATTTTCGCTGAAATGCGCGGCGTGTCTGATGAAGAAGGTAACTCACCGTTTTGGAAGTGGCTGAAAGAGCATTTCTTTTCGATTGATTTTACGCTGGCGGATTATTTAACTGGCATTGGACAGAAAGGCTTTATCGCGGATTTGATGCCCAAGTTGCCGATTTACGTCAACCTGTTGAGTGATGAAGCCCGTGCAGTGATTGGTGAGGTGCATGAAAAAACCCGTCCAGCGCTGCGTTTGCTTGAAAAGGAAGGCTTCACGCGTCGTGGCTACGTCGATATTTTTGATGCGGGGCCTACAGTGGAGTGTCTACGTCAGAACATTGATTCTATTCGCCGCTCGTTCACTGCAAGGGTGAAGATTGCGGAGCACAGCAGTGCGCAGGATTACCTGATTTGTAACAGTGACTTTCAAAATTTTCGCGCCACGTCCGCCAAGATTGGTGTGGACGAAGAGCGCAATGAAGCGTTGATCAGCCAAGAAGTCGCCGATGCGTTGAGTGTCAAAAATGGTGATAACGTGCGACTCGTGTCGGTGTAGGAGTAGATGATGACACAATGGATTGATAACCAGCCCATCGCGGGTGATGGCGATATGTTTGATTCACTGAATCCGTTTAACAGTGAGTCAATATGGCAGGGACGAGCAGCCACATCTCCACAAGTGGAAGCCGCTGTGAGTTCGGCGAGAGACGCGTTTGCCACATGGAAGCACACCGCTTTCGCAGAACGTCAGGCACTGGTCGAACGTTTTGCCGAGAAGCTAAAAGAAAACAGCGAACACATGGCACAAGTGATTGCCGAAGAAACCGGTAAGCCACTGTGGGAAACCCGCACTGAAGCTGCTGCCATGGTCGGGAAAATTGCCCTTTCACTGCGTGCTTATCAAGAACGAACGGGTGAGCGCAGCAAAGATGTTGCTGGCACACAGGCGGTGCTACGCCATCGCCCTCTAGGGGTAATGGCGATATTTGGGCCTTACAATTTCCCCGGACATTTGCCGAACGGTCATATTGTTCCCGCGTTGTTGGCGGGGAATACCGTGGTATTTAAACCTTCGGATTTAACGCCAAAAACAGCAGAAGAAACCATTAAGCTTTGGATTGAGGCGGGACTGCCGAAAGGCGTGATCAATATGGTCCAAGGAGGGCGTGAAACGGGCGAGGCGCTGGCACAATCTAAAGGCATCGATGGTCTGTTGTTCACAGGTAGCGCTAACACAGGTCATATTCTGCATCGTCAATTTGCGGGAGAGCCGGGCAAAATGTTGGCGTTGGAAATGGGCGGAAATAACCCGATGGTGATTTCCGATCAATACGGCGATCTTGATGCCACCGTGTATACCATCATTCAATCCGCATTTATCAGTGCAGGGCAGCGTTGCACCTGTGCTCGTCGTCTTTATGTACCGAAAGGCGATCGCGGTGATGCATTGCTTTCGCGTTTGGTTGAGATGGCCAAAAACATCAAAGTGGGTGGTCAATTTGATCAACCTGCCTCGTTCATGGGGTCACAAATCTCTGTGCGCGCAGCAGAAGGCATTCTTGCTGCTCAGGGCAATCTCGAATCACTGGGTGGGCAGCCGCTTCTAAAAGCCCAGTTGCTGCATGATGCCGTCGTCACTCCGGGCATTATTGAAGTGAGCCAAGTGGCTCAATTGCCTGATGAAGAATATTTCGGGCCACTACTTCAAGTGGTGCGTTATGACTCTCTTGAAGACGCCGTCACGCTGGCCAATGATACCCGCTACGGTTTGTCGGCAGGGTTAATTTCAACCGATGACGCAGAATGGGCGTATTTTCTTGACCATATTCGCGCAGGTATCGTTAATCGCAATCGCCAGCTAACGGGCGCGAGTGGTGATGCACCTTTCGGCGGGCCGGGAGCATCAGGCAATTTACGACCAAGTGCTTACTATGCCGCTGACTATTGCGCTTATCCTATGGCGTCAATGGAAGGTGAGGATGTGTCCTTGCCTGATCAACTCAGCCCTGGGCTGTCGTTGTAACAAAAGATAAGTAACTACCGAACACTCAATGTAGGAGGATGTGATGGAGCGCGTTCAGGCTTTATTTGATGAGCTTTGGAAAGACTATATCGATAGGTTATGCCCGTCGGCAGCAAAAGTGCATGCGTTATTAGAAGAGGGCAGTCCGCTTCTCAATGACCACATCGCGTTGCGCACTTTTGCGTTACCCAAGGTGGGGCTAGATCGTTTGGCTGCGCCGTTTATCGCCATCGGTTATACCCCTAAAGGGGAGTACCATTTCAAAGCGAAAAAACTGTACGCGCGGCATTATGAGCATCCTAACCCTGATGCACCCAAAGTGTTTATCAGTGAGTTGCTGGTGGGACAGTGTTCCACGGAACTGCAGCAGGCTGTTCGTGCCTTGGTTGATCAGGTAGATGACACAGCACTTAATGATCCCGCGTTCTTGTATGGTGGTCGTTTGTGGGGCATTGACACGGAAACTTATCATCAGTTAGCGGCGGAAAGTGAATATGCAGGTTGGCTGTCTGCTCATGGCTTTGGTGCCAATCATTTCACGGTGAGTGTGAATCAATTGAGTACGCTCCATGACGTGTTGGATGTGAACCAATTGCTGCGAGAGTCAGGTTTTGCGATTAATGAATCTGGCGGTGAGGTGAAAGGGGATCCGCAAGTGCGCTTGGAGCAATCGGCAACCATGGCGGACAAAGTGACGGTGCGCTTTAGTGATGAAGAACTGATGATCCCGGGTGGGTTTTATGAGTTTGCCAAACGTTACCCGTTACCGAACGGAAGCCTGTATCAAGGGTTTGTTGAGGCCTCGGCAGATAAAATCTTTGAAAGTACCGATAAGTAGGGACCGTTAGTGGCTCATGCAGTCGCTACTCCTGTAGCGATTGCCCATCGCGTGTACCGTTCGCCGATCTAATTGCGCTCTGATACCAAGTTTGATGGCCACTCTTCGTGAGAGGTCGGTGTTGATTTGCGTCCGTCATCACCGAGCATGCGCTGTAGCTGATAGTGAGACATACCGGCAAAGCCAGTTAATTCGGTGCTGACCTGACCCCAAGGGACGACGGCAGGTGTCGTATTTATGCGGCTAAACGCTTGATGTTCCAAGTCCATATCGATGCTCCATCATCGCAAAAAAACGTTGCACGTAAATGTATACATGCTTTGCATTGAAAGGTAGCACTGGGAAAGGGGTTTTGTGGATTTTTTGACGTGATAGTGATCATGCTCAAACAAAAAAGCCACCATAATGGTGGCTTTCATTTCAAAGCAATAATGCTTAGCGAGTACCGTATACCACGATAGTTTTACCGTGTGCAGAAATTAGATTCTGCTCTTCCAGCATCTTCAGAATACGACCAACGGTTTCACGTGAGCAACCTACGATTTGACCGATTTCCTGACGGGTGATCTTGATTTGCATACCGTCTGGGTGAGTCATAGCATCTGGTTGTTTCGCCAGATTAAGCAGTGTTTGCGCGATACGACCAGTCACATCTAGGAATGCTAAGTCACCAACTTTTTGGCTAGTGATTTGCAAACGACGAGCCATCTGAGAAGAAAGGCGCATCAGAATGTCTGGATTCACTTGAATCAGCTGACGGAATTTTTTGAATGAGATTTCAGCGACTTCGCATGGAGATTTAGCGCGAACCCAAGCTGTACGCTCCTGATCTTCCTCAAATAAGCCCAGTTCGCCAATGAAGTCGCCCTGGTTGAGGTAAGAAAGGATCATCTCTTTGCCTTCTTCATCCTTGATCAGTACAGCCACAGAGCCTTTCACGATGTAATAAAGCGTTTCAGCTTTCTCACCAGCATGAATCAGCGTACTTTTTGATGGGTACTTATGAATGTGGCAGTGTGAAAGGAACCACTCTAGTGTTGGGTCTGTTTGAGGTTTTCCTGGAACCATATCTCTCATTTCCTCTGCAGTTGTTGCCTGATGAGTCTTCCTTAGCCCACCGTCCTGCGGCACAAGTCCGTGGGATAGCATAAAGTGTCAACCGTCAGGCTACAAGCTCTCTGTTTGAGTCATTGAGTTTATCCTTTTTCCAGCACGATTTCTTGATTTTGATATGGACTTCCCCCCCTATTAAAGGCTAAAAACGTGGACAAGATCACGACACTGAAAGTAAACAGGAGAAATAGATGCGAGCAAGCGTCAAGTGGTGCGGAAAAGAGACGTTTTTAGGGCAGTCGAATTCAGGTCATAGCATCGTGATGGATGGGAATGGCGGAGAAAAAGCCCCGAGTCCAATGGAAATGGTGCTGATGGGGGCCGGTGGATGCAGCTCTGTCGACGTTGTTGCAGCGCTTAAAGCGGCTAATCAAGCAGTGTCATATTGTGAAGCCGAACTGACGGCAGAGCGCCGAGAGCAAGCACCGCGCTTGTTTACCCAGATCAATATTCACTTTGTGGTCACAGGTACCGCATTGGATGAAGCATTGGTGGCTTCTGCGGTCAAAGACAGCCTAGAGAAATACTGCTCGGTGTGTTTGATGTTGGGTGCCAGTATTGAAATGACCCACTCTTACGAGGTTCGTGAGGCGGCTTAATGGCGTGTTTGCGGTTTTGTTGGAAGTGACCATAAAACAAAGGAGGGCATGCCCTCCTTTTTTGCTATTGACTGTTTATCAATGGATTGCCAAGATCTTCATACAGAAAAGGGAGGCTCTCGTGGGCTTAGCTTATCTTGCCCGTTTCGATTAACTGCTGAATAAGCGGTTGGATGATCAACTCCATGGCGAAGCTCATTTTGCCCCCAGGCACAACCAAGGTGTCATGCCGTGACATGAAAGAGCCTTGGATCACGGCCAGAAAATAAGGGAAATCCACTTTCTTGATGCCGCGAAAACGTATCACGACAAAGCTTTCATCAAGACTTGGAATGCCTTTAGCGTTAAGCGGGTTAGAGGTATCAACGGTCGGTACGCGCTGGAAGTTAATGTGTGTGCGACTAAACTGCGGCGTGATGTAGTTAAGATAATCGTCCATTGAGCGCACGATGGAGTCCGTCACGGCTTCTCGTGAGTGGCCGCGGTCGCGCGTGTCGCGAACAAATTTCTGAATCCACTCCAGGTTCACAATTGGCACCATGCCAATGAGCAAATCAACATGCTGAGCCACGTTAATTTCGCCGTCGGCAATACCGCCGTGAAGCCCTTCATAGAACATTAAGTCGTTATTCTCTGGCAAATCTTGCCATGCCGTAAACGTACCTGGCATTTGGTTATACGGCACTGCTTCATCAAACGTATGCAAGTAACGGCGGAATTGTCCCGTACCGTGTTTGCCATATTCATCGAAAAAGGATTCTAGTCTTGGGAAATCATTGGCTTGAGGGCCAAAATAGCTGATGTGACGACCCTGCTCTCTGGCCTTGCGAATTTCAACGTCCATTTCAGGACGCGTAAAACGGTGAAAACTGTCGCCTTCAACCCAGGCCGCGCGGATGTCCATCATATTGAATATCTTCCGAAATGCGTCGGAAGTGGTGGTGGTTCCTGCCCCAGATGAACCGGTGACTGCAATAATCGGGTGTTTTGCAGACATGACAAACCCTGTCAATTTTTAAAATGATGTCAAACAATTAACAGGGTGTAGCGTATTGGTCAAGCAGACGTTAAGCGCTGAGTGATCGCGCGTGCTTGATATCGACCGTTTCGTGTAACTCAGAATAGACCACCATGGCTTCTTTGTTCTTGAGCAGGACATAGACTTGTTCGACTTTTTCATCGAAGCTTGCTTCTTGCTCGCCATAGTCTGTGCCCTCGCGCAGCACAAAGTGCTCAACCAAGTTTTTCAGGGTCTCTTCTGGGATTTCTTGCCAAGGGATGATCATCGCGATACCTACAACATAAAACGGTGGCGGAAAGTGGCACTAAACACGATATCGGTGCTGTTATCGTGGTTAAACATGTTTTCTAGTGCCAACAATTCTATCGCACTGGTATCAAAAAGGTAGCGATAACCTAGCGCGAACTCATGAACGGGTGATGTGAGCTCTCCCAACTCCTTACTGTCAGTTTTAGCTTGTGAGATAAGGTATTCACCAATGAAGTCATGGTTTTCTCGCCATCGATACTGGTAGCTAATTCCTCCATTCATTCCGACGGACTTTACCGGAGCGAAATGTTGCTGTTTGTTGGGTCGATGCACCATCGCAATCGTCGCTGTTACGTGATGATTTTCTTGTTGGTAGGCGTAATTGACCTGCAAAGACTGTTCAAAAGACGTGTTGGTAAAAATGCCGTGGCTGACGCGATTGAAAAACAAGGTGACGCCTAGGCTAATGGCATGGTGCGTTGTGCGATAGAGGGTCTGTTCACCATAGAGGTTAATGGCGCTTAGCAATGGGTCGCCGACAAAATCTTCCATTGGATCGTTGTTGTCGCTGGGATAGTCGATATAAAAGCGGTTTTCATTGACCTCGGTGCGCCCATTTTGATCAATGCCAAAAACGCTGTGAAACTTTTCCGTCAGCCCATCTAGACGATTATTGGCAGCATAACGGTATTGATACCAAACACCGAACTTTGTCTCTTCACTGAGTGCATGCATGAAACCGAGCATGAATTGATTGTGGTAATAATCGAATTGATATTCTGGGGTATTCGCCCACACGCTTGCCATCGTTGCAGAGGCAAATACCTCCGTTTCATCCGCTTGCAAAAGCGTGGGGTCTTGCATGATGGGCGTTAACCCTGTGATTTGCAGTGGCGCTTGGCTTTGTGAAATGAGTGGCCCAAAGCGCATGGTATCGGCATGGGCACTGGGCACAAAGAAAGATATCGCCAATAGCGAAAAAGCAGTGCGAGATAATGTCATATTTCACCTCTCTCGCCCTGCGTGTTGTGGCTATTCTAAGTGCAGGGCTAACCAGCGTGGTACTTCCTTCTCAAGCCAAAACTCGGGGTGCTTGAGCGTACCTGACACGAAGCCAACATGACCGCCATACTCTGTTAAATGGTAATCAATGTTATCGGGCAGGTGACCGGTTGGTATCACTGCCTGTGTCATAAATGGGTCATCTTTAGCATGGATCACTTTCAGCGGTGTCGCAATGTCTTGTAAGACAGATAACCCACTGCATAGTTTGTAATAATCCTCCGCGCTTTTAAATGCATGGAGTGGTGCAGTGACGGTTTCATCAAACTCATAGAGTGTCGATATCTTCACTTTCTGACCACTTTTCCAATGACCGATTTCGGGGTGACGTTCGAGCTTTTTCGACAGGGTACGATTCATTGAACGCAGCAAGTAAGCCTGATAAACCTTGGAAAACCCGAGCTGGATACGCGATGAACAAGCCGCTAAATCGAGAGGCGGGCTGATCACACAGCCGGCGTTAATCAACGGGTCATGGTTAAATTCGGCCAGATAGCGCACCAACATATTGCCGCCCAGTGACACGCCCGTTGCAACCCTAGGTACGTCGGGGAAACGGGTACTGATGTATTCCAGAACAAAGCGCGCATCGCTGGTTTCACCTGAATGGTAGCTGCGTGGCTGGCGGTTAATCAGACCGCTACAGCCTCGAAAATGCATCATGACACCGAGCCAACCTTGTTGTTTGAAGGCGTTGAGCAGGCCGTTGGCGTATGGGCTGTAAAAACACCCCGCTAAACCATGAAACAAGATAACCACAGGTTTGCCTTGGGCTTGTTCTGGTGGCTCTGTCCAGCACAGATCGAGAAAGTCACCGTCAGGGGTATCTATGCGCTGCCAGATCGGTTCAAACAAGGCTTTGCGTCTGACAAAGCGAGGCAACAGTGTTTGCACGTGGGGGTTACGTCCCCATTTCATGGGCTCGAAATTTTCAGTCATCAAGGTCACACTCACATCGCAAATTCGGACAGCGGGGGATTGGCTAGCAATTGTGCCAGCTGCTGGCAGCCGTTTTCCAGCGTTTCTCTATTGGGCGGCGCACTCACTGCAATCCGCACGCAAGGTGGTGCAGAATATCCCGCTGGCACAAACAGCTCAGAGGATTTGATCTCCAACCCCTGTGCTTTACACGCAGTGAGGAATTCGCTCAATGACCATTCATCGGGGAGTCGTAACCAACCATGAAAACCATTGGGATGAAAACGCAGATCCGCATTGCCAAGATATTGTTGTAGTAATGCCCAGCGTTGTTCCATTTCAGTACGGATAGTTTCTAAAATTTGGTTAGCGCCGCCATTTTCCAACAAGATCGCTGCCATGGCGGTGAGCAAGGGACTGATCATCCAACTGTGATTTTGCAGTGCATTGACAAATTGCGGGTAGAAACGCTCTGGCAGATGCAGAAAACCCAAACGTAACCCTGGTGCCAACGTTTTCGCCATCCCGCCTATATAAATCACATCATCTGGCGCCAGATTGACAAAAGGCTGCGGTCGCTCTCGCGGCAGCAATCCGTTCACATCGTCTTCGACAATCACCAATTGCTGAGTTTGACACACGTTAATCAGTGCCTTGCGACGAGATTCGCTCATGATGGCGGTGGTAGGGTTTTGCAGAGTTGGAGTTAAGTACACCATGCGCGGTTGATACTGCTGACAGGCTGCTTGCAGCGAATCAGGCAACATGCCTTCGTCATCCATGTCCACTGGCTTGACCGTAAGTTGAAGTTGACGCGCGAGGCTCATTAAGCCGGGATACGTGAATTTGTCAGCGAGAATGGTATCACCAGCACGACAAAGGGTCAGTAAGCAAAGCTGCATGGCGTTTTGTGCGCCCGAGCAGAACAGCAATCGGCTGGGATCAGTGATGATGCTGTGTTGTGCTAGCCACTGCGACAAGATTTCACGATGACGGACAATGCCAGATGGCGGCTGGTACAGCATCAGGTTATTCAATTCATTGGGGTGTGAAGCCAATTGCTGCAAAGCATCGGAAAACAAATCGGCGCGATTAATGGCTGGTGGTACGTTGTAGCCAAAGCTGGTGATCCCCGGACGTTCAGGGCTAGCAAAGGTCCAATGCGGTTTGTCGCTGTCACTGACATAAGTGCCCGCGCCGACTTTGGCTTCGACAATACCGCGTCGTTCTGCTTCGGCATAAGCTCGGGTTACCGTGCCAACAGTGACAGACAATGCATCAGCCAGTGCTCTGTGGGTTGGCAGTTTCGCACCTGCAGCAAGCTCATTACTGAGAACTTTGCCTGCAATGGCATCCGCGATTTGACGGTAAATCGGCGTGCCGTCTTTCTCTAACACAATATTCATGATTGTCATGGTGACAATAAACCTTTTGATTGAAAACTTGATCCCTGTTAGCGTGAATTCTGACCAATAATGGTGACTAGTTCAACAAAACTGTATGGATTGTATCGATACAATGTGAGCGGGGAGACAATTCATGATGGAACTTTCATTTCTGGCAACACTGGCGATATTCGCTGCCACCATGACAGGCACACCGGGGCCAAACAATATGATGCTGACCGCCTCGGGGGCAAACTTCGGTTATCGTCGCACTGTTCCGCATCTTGTGGGTATTACGCTAGGTGTTGCCTCTCTCATCGCCGTTGTCGCTGGCGGGTTAGGGGTCGTGTTTGAAATGTTCCCATGGGTTCAGCAGGTGATGAAACTGGTGGCGAGCGCGTATTTGTTGCTTTTGTCATGGCGTATCGCCAATGCAGGTGCACCGAATCAAGCTGATTTGAGTGATAGACGCCCAATGACGTTGCTTGAAGGTGCCGCGTTTCAGTACGTGAACCCAAAAGCGTGGGCGATGGCAGTGAGCGCCGTGGGCACATTTACACTTGCAGGTGGCGATTACTGGTGGTCTGCCATGGTGATTGTACTGATTTTTATGGCGGTTGGTTTTCCGCTAACGTCACTTTGGGCTGGCTTTGGTGTCTGGGTAGGTAAAGTGCTGCCCACTGAAAGAAGCTGGATTGTGTTCAATCGCGTGATGGGTTTGTTAACCGCATCATGCTTGTTCTTCATTTGGGCGTAACGGAAAGCGGCGTTATTCCGTCAGGCCGTGCAGGCCTTTGGTCAAGGTTGGATACAGATAGCGGGCAGCGGGGTCGAGCTGTCCGCAATACATCTCAAGTGCTGAAGGACCATTTTCTCGCCATGGTTGTTGGTTGATGCAGGCGAGTAGCACTTGTTGTTGAAACTTTTCCAGCGTCAATTCGTAGTTCAACATTTTTTGGTAAGCGCCGCGTGATAGCTGAGGTTTAA
This sequence comes from Enterovibrio norvegicus FF-33, assembly GCF_000286835.2. Taxonomy (GTDB): domain Bacteria; phylum Pseudomonadota; class Gammaproteobacteria; order Enterobacterales; family Vibrionaceae; genus Enterovibrio; species Enterovibrio norvegicus_A. Next base: position 202,298 of record NZ_AJYD02000031.1, read on the forward strand.
GATCACGTCGCATCAAGCGGTAGCGACCGAGTAGTGTTTCAGATTGGGTGATGGATTGACGAAGCGCAGCCAGCGAGGTATTGGTCAGTGAAAAGCCTGCATCTTCTAGCCATGCCAATAGCAACGCAAGATTGACGTTACCTTTGAACTGGTCTTGAAGTTTCAGGCAGGCATGTTTCACTTCCTGCTGACTGTAGTGTTGCAGGCAAAACTGCCACAGCCCATCGGCGGTGGCATTGTTTTTTAGCGGTTTTGGTGTGCCGCGTCCATCTCTTCCAGTTGTTCCTGAAGATCCATCCATTCCAGTTCGACCTCTTCCAGCGACGATTTTGCATCTGCTTGTTTGCGCAGTAACTCTGTCAGCTTGTCTTTATTGGTCACTTCATAAATGGAAGGTTCCGCAAGGGCTGATTCTACTTCGGCGATTGTGGCAGAGTAGGTTTCAAGTTTTGTGTCCAGACTGTCAATTTTCTTGCGTATTGGTGCAGTCAAACGTCGGAACTCGGCTTCAAGGCGCTTTTGTTCTTTGCGCGCGGCTTGGGAGTTGGTGCTGACAGGCTTCGCATTTTCCGCTTGTTCCTGACGACGCTCGGCGCGTTGCTGTTCGGTGAGCCATTGATGGTAGTCATTTAAATCACCGTTAAATTGCGACACTTGCTGATCGTGAACCAGATACAAATCATCGGTCGTGGCGCGCAGCAAGTAGCGATCGTGACTGACAATAACCATCGCACCTTCAAATGATTGTAGCGCCAATGTCAGCGCGGAACGCATATCAAGGTCTAAATGGTTCGTTGGTTCATCGAGCAACAGCAGGTTTGGCTTTTGCCACACGATCAATGCCAGCACTAGGCGTGCTTTCTCGCCGCCAGAGAATGGGGCAATGATGTCCAATACCTTTTCGCCGACAAAGCCAAAACTACCGAGATAGTCACGCAACTGTTGTTCGGTTGATTTTGGGGCAAGGCGCATCATGTGTTGCAGCGGCGTTTCGTCGGTACGAAGTGTTTCAAGTTGATGCTGCGCAAAATAGCCAATTTTCACGCCTTGTGAGTATTGAAGCTCACCTGCTTGTGCTGGCAGATCACCAGACAGAAGTTTGATTAGCGTTGATTTACCTGCACCGTTACGACCCAATAGACCGATACGGCTACCTGGCACTAAGTTTAGGTGAATTTTTTCCAAAATCAGCTTGTTAGGATAGCCTGCCGCCACGTCTTTCATCATCAGAATGGGATTTGGCAGGGCGCTCGGCTCGCGAAACTCGAAACTGAAGGGGTTATCGAATTGTGCTGGCAGTACCTTTTCCATGCGCTCCAGTGCTTTGATACGGCTTTGTGCCTGGCGTGCTTTACTGGCTTTGTAACGGAAGCGATCAATGTATGACTGCATGTGCGTCATTTGCTTTTTCTGCTTCTGATACATCGACTGTTGCAACATCAGTTTTTCAGCGCGCATGGTTTCAAACGATGAATAGTTACCGGTGTACTCGTTCAACAAATCGTTTTCGATATGAATGATGCGATTGACCACAGGATCAAGAAAATCGCGGTCATGGGAAATCAATACTAAGGTACCGCGGTAGTTTTGCAGCCATTTCTCTAGCCACATTACGGCGTCTAAATCGAGGTGGTTAGTCGGTTCATCGAGTAGTAAAAGGTCTGAGCGACAAAGCAGAGCTTGAGCGAGGTTAAGACGCATACGCCAACCGCCCGAGAACTGGGTCAAATTCCACTGCATTTGCTCTTGGCTGAAACCTAGACCGTCTAAGAGCTCTGAAGCGCGGGCTCGAATGCTGTAACCACCCACGGCATCAATCTTGTCGTGAATGACCGCAGCTTGGTGGCCATCATCAATCGCTTCAGCGTGACGCAGTGCTGCTTCTAGCGCACGGTATTCACGATCACCGTCAATGACGTATTCAACGGCTTCGCGCGCTAGGGCCGGTGTTTCTTGCGCGACCCATGCCAGTTGCCAACCACTTGGGAAGTTGCAGCTTCCTGCGTCGAGAGATAGTTCGCCTTTTAGCAATGCAAAAAGGGTAGATTTACCGCAGCCATTTTTACCCACCAGACCGACTTTATCGCCAGGGTGAATGGTGGCCGACGCTTGATTAAGTAGCGGTTTGCCGCCGCGAAGAAGCTGAATATCTGAGAGTGTGATCATGACAACTGACGGCCCCAGCCGTATGCTTTGAAGTAGAGAATTCTGGCGCAGTTATACCATAGGCCAGAAGTTTACTTAAGACGTGATCGCGTGAGGCGATGAAAAGATGCCATATTTACCGTATGGTGGAGAATATACAGAGAGTGCCTCATGATAAGGCGTTTTGTGTCATCATAAAAAGACGATAAAAAATATTGCGTTAGTGCTTTTGCCTGTTAGATGCCGATGCATCACAGTGATATAGGAATTTGCTGCGAAATGGAAACCACAACGACGTCGCTTTTTCGATCAAAAGTGTTGGTCTTATTTGCTCATCCCGATCCGCATGAATCGGTGGCAAATAAGCGCATGGTTGATACTGCTCGTCAGTTCGAACATGTGACGATTCATGATCTCTATGCCACGTATCCCGACTTTATTATTGACGTTCACCATGAGCGTGAGCTTTTGCTTGCCCATGATGTGATCGTATTTCAACACCCACTACAAATGTACTCTTGCCCGTCACTGTTAAAAGAATGGATTGATGTGGTGCTTGGCAAAGGCTTTGCACACGGTGGCGGAAATGCGCTGGCTGGCAAGACCTGTCGATTTGTCGTCACGACAGGCGGTGCCGCTGAAGCATTCAGCCAAACCGGTTACAACAAGTACAGCATGGGAGAACTACTTCAGCCGTTTGAACTCACCGCGCTATTGTGTCAAATGCGCTGGGTTGAGCCCTTAGTGCTGCACTGGGCGCGTCGAATTGCCGATGACGATAGAAATGCACACGCAGAGTTATACGCAGATTGGCTGTGTCATCCCGTATCGGAGGTGGTGTGATGGAGCATAATTTCCTTCTCGATGCACTTATCTTCCTTGTGGCTGCCGTCGTTGCTGTGCCGCTTGCTCAACGCCTTGGGATAGGATCTGTGCTTGGTTATCTTATCGCGGGTGTGGTCATTGGCCCTTGGGGACTTGGCCTTATCAGCGATGTGGAAGCCATATTGCACTTCGCCGAATTGGGCGTGGTATTGCTCTTGTTCCTCATTGGTCTTGAATTGAACCCGAAGAAGTTGCTGCAAATGCGCAAGCCGATCTTGGGGTTGGGCGGTAGTCAGGTGATGATTAGCGCCGTGGTTATCGGCTTGGTGGTTGCAATGTTTGGCGCCTCTAACGTGGACGCCTTAATTGTTGGGATGGGGCTTGCCCTTTCGTCGACCGCTATTGCCATGCGCATCATTGAAGAGCAACGCATGATGCGCATTGAAGCCGGGCAATCGGCATTTGCGGTGCTGCTTTTTCAAGATATTGCGGTGATCCCTATGCTAGCTGTGTTACCGGCATTAGCCGGTGGCGCCAGCGGCAGCTGGCTCGATGTGGTCATTATGCTCGGTGCCGTTGTCCTTTTGCTGGTGGGCGGGCATTACTTGTTACGGCCCCTGTTGCGTTGGGTCGTGATGAGTCGCGTAAAGGAAATGTTTACCATTGCCGCCCTCTTGCTGGTAATCGGGTTTGCGCTTGGTATGCAGGCGTTGGGCTTATCGATGGCACTGGGTACCTTCCTCGCGGGTGTGCTGCTGGCCGAAAGTGAATATCGCCACGAGCTTGAAATTGCCATTGAGCCATTTAAAGGCTTGTTACTCGGTCTGTTTTTTATCGCAGTCGGGATGGCCGTCGATTTGGGTTTATTACTCGAATACCCGATTGAAATATTAAGTGCCGTTGTGGCCTTGATCAGCGTGAAAGCCGCCATCATATATGGATTGGTTCGCATGTTTGGCGGCAGCGCGAAATCGAGAAGTCAGGTGGCGCTTCTGCTCAGTCAGGGCGGCGAGTTTGCATTCGTACTTTTCACCGCCGCACGTGGTGAAGGTTTGCTAGACCCTGATCTCAATGCTTTTTTGTTGGTGGTCGTAAGCTTGTCGATGATGACAACACCCATCTTGCTGATGCTGCAAAATAAATGGTTTGCTCGCACCATTAATGCAGACGTGTCGTTGCCAGAAAACGAACAGTTTGATGATGAAGGTGGGCGCGTCATTATCACCGGATTTGGCCGATTTGGGCAGGTGGTCGGGCGTTTGCTATTTGCCAACAAAATTAAACTGACAATCCTTGAGCGAGACCCGTCGCAAATCGCTTTGCTGCGTAGGTTTGGCTATAAGGTGTATTACGGCGATGCAACACAGCTGGATTTGCTGCGTGCTGCTGGCGCTGCATCCGCCGAAGCAATTATCATTTGTACGGATTCGCCGGAGGAGGTGATAGAAATTGTGACGATTTGTCAGCATCATTTCCCTAACCTCAAAGTGTTGGCGCGTGCTCGAAGTCGTGTTGAGGCGAATCAATTGCTCGGCCACAATGTGGACGGCTTTGCGCGAGAAACCTTTTTAAGCGCGCTGGATTTAGGTAAACAGACACTGATCGCCTTGGGTATGCATCCGTATAAAGCAAAACGAGCCGAAGCCTTTTTCCGAAAGTTAGATGAAATGCGTTTGCATGAAATGCAGCCTCATCACAGTGATGATGTGTCGGCGGCGTCAAGAACGAAAGAAGCCCGTTTAGAGCTGGAAGAGTTGTTCGACCTCGAAATGAAAGGGGATACAGAGCGACACCAAAGCTGGAACAGGGAATAATATTAATCGCCGATTATCATGGGATAAACACGGCTGATTTGGCGCTGTGATTGATGGAATAAGTACAAGGACTGACATGAGAAAGAAACGTTTTATTGCTGGCGCAACCTGCCCCTCATGCAAAGAGAGTGACACGATGCGCTGGTGGCAAGAGCATCACGTGGAAATGGTTGAGTGTGTTAAGTGTGGCCATACTGACCGCCGCTCACCAATAGCAACGGAAGCTTCTGAGTCAGATCCAAAGCAAGAAGATGGACAAGTGATAGGGATATTTAAACCGCAGTGATAGTCGTAGCGAACAGTTTTCTGTATTATCGGCGCCGAAATAAGCAGGTGGCCATGATGCAAACTCGCTATGGCAGCACCCAGACTTAAATAACCGCTTCCGGAGTAAAGATGAAAGTCACTAAAGACGTGGTAGTAAGCATTGCTTACCAAGTGAAAAACGAAGACGGTATCGTGGTTGACGAGTCAACACAATCGAACCCATTGCAGTACCTTCAAGGTCACGACAACCTGATCATTGGCCTAGAAAACGCGCTGGAAGGCCGCGAAGTGGGCGAGAAATTTGAAGTGACTGTTACGCCGGAAGACGCGTACGGTGAGCACATGGACGAAATGGTTCAGCGTGTTCCTGCTGATGTGTTCCAAGGCGTTGACGAAATTACTGTTGGCATGCGCTTCCTCGCGGATACGGACCAAGGTCCAATCCCAGTAGAAGTGACTGAAGTTGATGGCGACGAAGTTGTTGTTGACGGTAACCATATGCTGGCTGGTCAAACGTTGACGTTTGACGTTGAGGTAATTGAACTACGCGAAGCAACAGAAGAAGAGATCGCTCATGGTCATATCCACCAAGAAGGTGGTTGTGGCGGTCACCATGATCATGACCACGAAGGTGGTTGTTGTGGCGGCGAAGACAAAGGCGACGACCACGAATGTTGTGGCGGCGGCGGTTGTGGTTCTCACTAATTGCTGAATGCCTGAGGTCGACTGACTTCTGATTGAAACGCCGCTTGGGAAACCGAGCGGCGTTTTTTTTATTCGTTTTGTGAAAAGAGAAAAGCGCTTTACTTCAACATCATCAAGTTCTTTAATTGCCCACTTAACCTCGAATCTTAAACGCCAAGGAACTTCTGATGCCTCAACCGTTCTCTATTGCTATTCACGGCGGTGCTGGCACCATCGAACGTAGCTTGATGACGCCAGAACTTGAGCAAGCTTATCGTGAAGCACTACGTCTATCTGTGCTGGCTGGTCATGCCGTATTAGTGTCAGGCGGAAATGCGTTAGATGCCACGGTTGCTGCCGTCACGGTGATGGAAGACAGCCCATTATTTAATGCGGGTAAAGGTTCGGTGCTCACTCACGAGGAAACGGTGGAGATGGACGCTTGCGTGATGAATGGACAGAATCTGGATGCGGGTGCAGTGACGCTTATTCGTCATATCAAAAATCCGATTCAGCTTGCCCGCGATGTCATGCTCAAAAGCCCTCATGCCATGCTGGCGGGGGATGGTGCAGAAGCGTTTGCATTTAAAGAATGTGGGTACGACTACACCGAGCAGGATTACTTCTTTACGCCGCGCCGTTACAACGAATTAAAAGTGATGAAAAAAACCGGCGGCGTGGCACTGTCAGAAGCGCGTTATCCCGATGAAAAAAAACATGGCACTGTGGGTGCAGTAGCGCTCGATAAAAACGGTAACCTGGCAGCAGCCACAAGCACTGGCGGTTTAACCAACAAGCGCTGGGGGCGCGTGGGTGACACACCTATTGTTGGCGGTGGTAACTATGCGCGCAACGGCAATGTGGCGGTTTCTGCAACGGGTATGGGCGAGTTGTTAATGCGCTGCACCGTGGCTGGTGATATTGCAGGACGCATGCAATATGGAGATGCCTCGATAGAGCAGGCCTGTCGCGATGTCATACACGGCGATTTTCTTGATCTAGGTGGTGAAGGCGGTGTGATTGCGGTTGACGCAAACGGTAAGGTTAACTTTGAACTGAACTGTGCAGGGATGTACCGAGCGACAGTTGACGAAAGTGGAAATGCGCTGGTGGCGATATTTGCAGATGAGGCGTTGAGGGTTGAGAGTAATAGCTAGGCCCTAGAACCTGGGGAGAATCGCTTGGTTCTTCCTCATACCTAGGACCTGTTATTGCCACACCCCACTCTAATAATGCGGTGGCGGCGTTTCTTCATCCATGCCCGCAATGTTAGCCGGTTCCATAGAACGTAGTTTGGAGACCAAAAACGCAATTTGCGTATTCATTCGGTCAATCGCCTTTTGATGGGCAGTCACTGCGTCATTGAGTTCTTCAATGGTGTGCTCTTGAAACGCCTGCTTGATTTCAAGATCTTCAATGTGCTTTTGTAGCTGTTGTTCAAATTCGGTCATGGTGTTTTCAATCTTCCTGCGCTATCCAAGCTTGTGCGATACCGGCTGATGTGCCAGAGATGACGCGTCCGGTTGGATCAATCGCCACATCATACACCACTGCACTTGGCGGCCGAGTATTTTGTTGCTCTACCGCCAACCAACGACCGAGATTATCACCCGTCCCCGTGTCCCAATATTCTATTCTTCGCGCGGGTGTTCCCGTCACCAATTTACTGCCATCGTCTGAAAAGCGGGCGGTGGTAAAGTTAGGGTAGCGGTGGAACATCTGCAGCTCGCTTATTGCCTCGCCCGTTGAAAGATCCCAGATGATGGCCGTGTCATCGCCGTCCGCGGAGAAGGCATATTTTCCAGTTCGGTGCAGTTCAACGCGTGTTATACGGTGGCTATGTGCAAATGTATTGATGATCTGCCCGGTTTCAGTGCTCCACAAATAAGCATTGTGGTCATTGCCGCCTGACAGGGCATATTTTCCATTGGGCGAGAGAGAGACACTGTTTACTTTTTCTTTATGAGCAAGGAACTCTAAGCGTCTTCCTGTGCCTAAGTCCACGAACAAGGCTTTGCCGTTTGACAGTGCAAGTAGGATTTTCTGGCCGTTGTTGCTGATGTCTAGGCCACGGATGATCCCGTCTGATATCGACCAAAGGCCTTCTGCTTGTCCCCATGCCAAATCCCATACTGCAAAGTTTTGCGATGTGGCAGAGACCGCATAGCGATTGTTGTCAGAGATCTGACTGGCGATCACTGTGCTCTTATCTGGGTCTTGATAGCCAAAATCAGCAAGTTGCTTATTTTGCATTAGGTCCCAGAGAACGATACCTTGTTCAGTCGATGCTATGAGGGCAAAACGCCCATCTCGGCTGAGACTGAAACTGGTTACGCCATCAGGATGAAGCGCCCAACGCTGGGCTTCACGCGTAGAGTGAAAGCATCCTGAAAGTGCTAACAGTGTCAGAAATAAGCAAATTGTGCTGACGAATTGTCGCATCACGCTTGTGTTCCTTATCTTGGACCCCTATAACGTCGAGTATATTGATCGTTTCGGGCTTTCGCATTTTTATCGCGTAAGCGAATGAGAGAAATGTGGTTTTTATACCAACGGAGTAACTAATGAAATCAGTTTTTAAAATGTCATTGCTGGCGGCCACCGTTGCACTGGCCGTAGGTTGTCAAGAAGACGCGAAAGAAGAAACCGTGAAAGTTGAAGCGCCTGTCGCTGTTGAAACCGTTACATTCGCCACTGAAGATGACAAAGCCGCCTATGCAATTGGTGCTTCGTTAGCGCAATATTTAAAAGCAAATCTTGAGCAACAACAAGAAATTGGTTTGGCACTAAGCTCTGATCTGGTTCTTCAAGGTGTACAAGACGCCTTTGCTGATCAATCAAAATTGAGTGAAGAAGAAGCACAAGTGGCATTGCAAGCGCTAGATCAGCGTGTTGCAGAAATGGCGCAAAAGCAATCGCAAGAGAAAGCAGCGGTTGCAGTGAAAGCTGGCGATGAGTACCGCACACAGTTTGCGAAAACCGATGGTGTAACCACCACAGACTCTGGCTTGATGTACATGGTTGAGAAAATGGGTGACGGTGAGAAACCAGCAGCGGAAGATACCGTTGTTGTGCACTACAAAGGCACCCTGACTGACGGTACGCAATTTGATAGCTCTTACGATCGTAACCAGCCAGCGACTTTCCCACTCAACCGCGTGATCCCAGGTTGGACAGAAGGTGTTCAGCTAATGCCTGTCGGTTCTAAGTTCAAATTCGTGATCCCTTCTGAGTTGGCATATGGCTCGCAAGACACGCCTGCTATTCCAGCAAATTCAACGTTAGTGTTTGATGTTGAGCTGCTAGAAATCAAAGGTAAACCAGCCGCTAATTAATACCGCCTTAAAGCGATAGCATTGGAACACTCAAAACCCCGACGTCTGTCGGGGTTTTTACATCTTTTGAACCAAGTCTGTTAGACTTATCGCTAGATTTTAAAGATTGCAGATTTCGTTTATCTTTTGTCCGTTGATGAGCGAAAACTAACAAAAGGAAAATAGGCCTGTGGTATCAACAGACAGTTTCGGTTCAGATGTGATCGTCGACAGTGACTTTATCGAAAGTAATCCTTTTACCGAACAAGACAACATTATCCTAAAATCCTATGAAGCCGTGGTTGACGGGTTAGCTGCATTGATTGGCCAACACTGTGAAATCGTGCTGCACTCACTGGAAGACTTGAATACGTCAGCGATTAAAATTGCCAACGGCGAGAATACTGGTCGTCAGGTTGGCTCACCTATCACGGATTTGGCGCTACGTATGCTGCGTGATATCGAAGGATCTGAACGCAACTTCTCCCGTGCTTATTTTACGCGTGCCAAGGGCAACACTCTGATGAAATCCATCACGGTGGCTATTCGCAATGGCGAAAATCGTGTCATTGGACTGCTTTGTATCAATATCAATCTGGACGCTCCTTTTTCTCAGGTATTGCAAGCATTTATGCCAACCGAAGAAGCACGTCAGGCGGTTTCTGCGGTTAACTTTGCCAGCGACGTTGACGAGTTAGTGGACCAAACGGTTGAACGCACCATCGAAGAAATCAACGCAGATAAATCCGTATCCAATAACACCAAGAATCGTCAGATCGTTATGGAATTGTTCGATAAAGGTATTTTCGATATCAAAGATGCGATCAACCGTGTGGCAGACCGTCTCAATATTTCTAAGCACACTGTGTATCTGTATATCCGTCAGCGTAAAGGTGAGGATGAGGAAAGATGACACTAGATTACGTCATCGTGGTGAGTGCGCCCGTATATGGCCGACAATCGTCACTGACAGCCTATCGATTTGCTAAGGCGCTAGTGGAGAAAGGGCACACATTATCGCGTGTCTTTTTTTATCAAGATGGTGTGTCTAATGCTTCATCGCTAACCGTGCCTGCCAACGATGAGTTTGATTTGGTCGTGGCATGGCAAACGTTGGCAAAAGAAAACAATACCGAACTGGAAACGTGCGTTGCCGCTGCGCTGCGTCGTGGACAAGTGAGCCAAGATGAAGCCAAGCAACATCAGTTATCGTCATCCAATATGGCAGATGGCTTTTCGCAGGCTGGGTTGGGTGCGCTGTCAGAAGCGATGCTTACTGCCGATCGCGTTGTGCAGTTTTAAGGTTCGAACATGAAGAAACTTGGATTTGTCTTTTCATCAGCACCGCATGGATCTGCAAGTGGGCGTGAAGGGCTTGATGCCGTTTTGGCTACCTCAAACTACAGTGAAAATCTTGTGTTGTTCTTTGTGGGTGATGGTGTCTTGCAACTTCTCTCGCATCAGCAGCCAGCTGACATTTTATGTCGTGACTACATTTCAACATTTAAAATGTTGGCACTTTGCGATGTTGAAGACATCTATGTTTGTGAAGCATCGTTGAGTGAACGCGGCTTGAGCAAACCATCGTTAGTTGTCGATGTCGATATCACAACGCCAGAAGTGATCGCTGAACAATTAGCTCAGTGTGCCAAAGTACTTCAGTTCTAAAAGTGCTCCAGTTTTAAAGGACAGACGATGCTTCATACAGTCAGTACTTCTCCTTTTTCGTCGTCATCGTTGAGCAATTGTTTGCGCTATTCTGACCCAAACAGCGAGATCTTATTGATCGAAGACGCTGTGATCGCCGCAATTGACAGCGGGGAGTGGCAAGAAGCGTTGACGTTGTCAGGACGTCGTATTTATGTTCTTCATGACGATGTGGTGGCGAGAGGCTTAAGTCGGGAAATTAGTGAGGATTTCGAACTTGTTGATATTAAAGGTTTTGTTTCGCTAACGGAGCAGCATGTCACGCAAATGAAATGGTGAATATTGTCTCTTTCGACTAGCGTAAAAGCTCAGGATAGCAGCGTTTACAAATTGCTCGATGCAAAGATCGTTGTATAAATCTTGACACCCAAATAGACGACGCCTAAAATTTCGCGTCCCTACTTCTGTGGGGCATAGATTTTTCACACATATACGTAAGTAATATCAGGAGCTATTTAATGGCAACTATTAACCAGCTGGTACGTAAGCCACGCATCAAGCAAGTTGCGAAAAGCAACGTGCCTGCGTTGGAAGCGTGTCCGCAAAAACGTGGTGTTTGTACTCGTGTTTACACTACCACGCCTAAAAAACCTAACTCGGCTCTACGTAAAGTTTGCCGTGTTCGCCTGACCAACGGTTTTGAAGTTACTTCATACATCGGCGGTGAAGGTCACAACCTGCAAGAGCACAGCGTTGTTCTTATCCGCGGCGGTCGTGTAAAAGACCTTCCAGGTGTGCGTTACCACACCGTTCGTGGTGCACTTGACTGTGCAGGCGTTAATGACCGTAAACAAGGTCGTTCTAAGTACGGTGTGAAACGTCCGAAGTCTTAATGGAATCCGTTAAGTAAGGCCAAACACTAATTAATTTGTAATTTTGAAAAAACTGAAAAGTTTTGGATAAAACCTGAAGAAGACAACGGAGAATTCCATGCCACGTCGTCGCGTAATTGGTCAGCGTAAAATCCTTCCGGATCCTAAGTTCGGATCAGAGCTGCTGGCAAAATTTGTAAACATCGTAATGGTTGACGGTAAAAAGTCGACTGCAGAAAAAATCGTTTATGGTGCACTAGAAATCATGGCTGAGCGTTCTGGTAAAGAACATCTGTCTGTGTTTGAACTAGCTCTTGAAAACGTACGCCCTGCGGTAGAGGTTAAATCTCGCCGTGTTGGTGGTTCAACTTACCAAGTACCAGTAGAAGTACGTCCGGTTCGCCGTAACGCACTTGCTATGCGTTGGTTGGTTGAAGCAGCGCGTAAGCGTGGTGAAAAATCTATGGCTCAGCGTCTAGCTAACGAAATGTTAGATGCATCTGAGAACAAAGGTACTGCTGTTAAGAAACGTGAAGACGTTCACCGTATGGCAGAAGCGAACAAAGCGTTTGCTCATTACCGCTGGTAATACCTTTTTAGGCGCGGCTTCTGCCGCGCCTAAACCCAATTCCAAGATCGACCTGAGTAAGAGGATACTACTGTGGCTCGTAAGACACCTATTGAGCGCTACCGTAACATCGGTATTTGCGCGCACGTAGACGCAGGCAAAACTACAACAACAGAGCGTATCCTGTTTTATACCGGTCTATCTCATAAGATTGGTGAAGTGCACGATGGTGCGGCAACCATGGACTGGATGGAGCAGGAGCAAGAGCGTGGTATTACCATTACCTCCGCTGCGACTACAACCTTCTGGCGTGGTATGGATGCACAATTCGCTGAGCATCGCATCAATATCATCGATACCCCTGGACACGTTGACTTCACGATTGAAGTTGAGCGTTCATTACGTGTATTAGATGGTGCAGTCGTTGTATTTTGTGCAGCGTCCGGCGTTGAGCCTCAGTCTGAGACTGTTTGGCGTCAAGCCGACAAATATCAAGTCCCTCGTATGGTTTTCGTCAATAAGATGGATCGTACAGGCGCAGATTATTTGCGCGTAGTTAATCAAATTAAAGATCGACTAGGCGCTAACCCTGTTCCAATTCATTTGAATATTGGCGCAGAAGATGAGTTTCGCGGTGTAATCGACCTGATCAAAATGAAGGCGATTAACTGGAATGAAGCTGATCAGGGTATGACCTTCAGTTATGAAGAGATCCCTGCAGACATGCAAGAGCTGGCTGAAGAGTGGCATCAGAATCTGATAGAAGCCGCTGCTGAAGCAAATGAAGAGCTGATGGATAAATACCTCGAAGACGGGGAATTGACAGAGGCCGAAATCAAGCAAGCTTTGCGTGAACGCACGATTAACAATGAAATCGTACTGGCAACTTGTGGTTCTGCATTTAAGAACAAAGGTGTTCAAGCGGTGCTAGATGCCGTTGTTGAATACCTTCCTTCTCCGGTTGACGTGACAGCAATCAAGGGTGAAGACGAAGATGGCAATGAGATCGACCGTCATGCAGACGATAACGAACCCTTTGCAGCACTAGCATTCAAAATCGCCACTGACCCATTCGTGGGTACATTGACCTTCCTGCGTGTTTACTCAGGTGTGGTTAACACTGGCGACACAGTTTATAACTCTGTGAAGCAAAAACGTGAGCGATTTGGACGTATCGTTCAGATGCACTCAAATAAACGCGAAGAGATCAAAGAGATCTGCGCGGGTGACATCGCTGCGGCAATTGGTCTGAAAGACGTGACGACAGGTGACACGTTATGTGCACTAGAATCTAAAGTGATTCTTGAGCGTATGGAGTTTCCTGAGCCTGTTATTCAGATTGCCGTTGAGCCACGCTCACAAGCTGATCAAGAGAAAATGGGTATCGCGCTGGGTAAGCTGGCAGCAGAAGATCCATCATTCCGCGTCGAAACGGATAAAGAGTCAGGACAAACCCTGATCTCTGGCATGGGTGAATTACACCTCGACATCATTGTCGATCGCATGCGTCGTGAGTTCAGTGTGGAATGTAATGTAGGTAAGCCGCAGGTGGCATATCGCGAAACTATCCGTGGAAGTGCTGAAGTCGAAGGCAAATTCGTCAAGCAGTCCGGTGGTCGCGGTCAGTATGGTCATGTATGGATCAAACTGGAGCCATCTGAACTAGGCGAAGGCTTTGTCTTCGTTGATGAAATCGTTGGTGGTTCAGTACCAAAAGAATACATCAGTTCTGTTGGTAAAGGCATTGAAGAGCAAATGAGTAGCGGTGTACTCGCCGGTTACCCAGTGCTTGACGTGAAAGCGACGTTGTTCGATGGCTCTTACCATGATGTTGACTCTAACGAAATGGCGTTTAAAATCGCTGCATCTATGGCCTTCAAGAAAGGTGCGCTTGAAGCGCAACCTGTTATTCTTGAGCCAATGATGAAAGTGGAAATCACCACTCCAGAAGACTGGATGGGTGATGTAGTGGGTGACTTGAACCGTCGCCGTGGTTTGATTTCTGGTATGGATGAAGGTCCTGCTGGTTTGAGAATTATTCGCGCACAGGTACCGCTGGCTGAGATGTTTGGTTACGCAACTGACTTGCGTTCAGCGACTCAGGGCCGCGCATCTTACTCTATGGAATTTAGCGAATACGCTGATGTTCCAAAGAATGTTGCTGATTCAATCATCGCACAGCGTTGTTGATTAGTAACTTTGATGCTGGCATTGTTCGCCAGCATTGATAAAAACTTCTGATCGCACTTACGACGGTAGGTGCGGCTCATAACTAGGAAGGAACACGATCGTGTCTAAAGAAAAATTTGAACGTACGAAACCGCACGTTAACGTTGGTACAATCGGCCACGTTGACCACGGTAAAACCACTCTAACTGCTGCTATCTGTACTGTACTGTCAAAAGTATACGGCGGTTCAGCACGTGACTTCGCATCTATCGATAACGCTCCTGAAGAGCGTGAGCGCGGTATCACTATCTCTACCTCACACGTAGAATACGATACTCCTTCACGTCACTACGCACACGTAGACTGCCCAGGACACGCCGATTATGTTAAAAACATGATCACCGGTGCTGCGCAAATGGACGGTGGTATCCTGGTTGTTGCTGCGACTGATGGCCCTATGCCACAGACTCGTGAGCACATCCTACTAGGTCGCCAAGTTGGTATTCCATACATCCTTGTTTTCATGAACAAGTGTGACATGGTTGATGACGAAGAGCTGCTTGAGTTGGTTGAGATGGAAGTTCGTGAACTTCTTTCTGAGTACGACTTCCCAGGCGACGATTGCCCAGTAATTCAAGGTTCAGCACTAGGTGCATTGAACGGCGAAGAGCAGTGGGAAGCGAAAATTGTTGAACTAGCTGAAGCACTGGATTCTTACATCCCAGAGCCAGAGCGTGCTATCGACAAGCCATTCATCCTACCAATCGAAGATGTTTTCTCAATTCAAGGCCGTGGTACTGTTGTAACGGGTCGTGTTGAGCAAGGTATCGTTCGCGTAGGTGACGAAGTTGCTATCGTTGGTATCGTAGACACCATCACCACAACTTGTACTGGTGTTGAGATGTTCCGTAAACTTCTTGACGAAGGCCGTGCTGGTGAGAACGTTGGTGTTCTTCTACGTGGTACTAAGCGTGACGAAGTTCAACGTGGTCAAGTACTGGCTAAGCCTGGTTCAATCACTCCACACACCACTTTCACATCAGAAATTTATGTTCTGTCGAAAGATGAAGGCGGCCGTCATACTCCGTTCTTCAAAGGCTACCGTCCACAGTTCTACTTCCGTACAACTGACGTGACCGGTACTATCGAATTGCCAGAAGGCGTAGAGATGGTAATGCCAGGTGATAACATTGCAATGACTGTAACTCTGATCTCGCCAATCGCGATGGACGAAGGTCTACGCTTCGCAATCCGCGAAGGTGGTCGTACAGTTGGTGCAGGTGTTGTTGCTAAGATCGTTGCTTAATTTTAAGCTCCGATAGCACAATGCTTAAAAAGGACGCTTCGGCGTCCTTTTTTGTATCTAGTGTTTATTAAAGGCATAAAACACAAAAAATAGTGCGTAAAAATTAGGCAAGAAAAGAGAGGAATAATTGATAAAAACGATTGGTAATACAAACCGTTCTCATTTATATTTCTTGTAAGATTGTTGTTGAGGTAGATTCAAATGTACGTTTGCCTATGTCATGGTATTTCCGATAAGACATTAAAAAAGTTAGCTTACGAGCAGGGAATGACAGACATTCGCGCTATTCGCAAAGCGCTACCTTTAGGCTCTCAGTGTGGTAAGTGTATTCGGTCAGCGAAAGAGATATTGCAAGACGTAGAATCCAATCCGCTTTATCAACAAGCATGCTGAGTCTGCTTAGCACGACTATGTACCACTTTTAACATTGACAGGCCTTTTCTCGCTTCTATTTTTACTAGAAGCCGAAAAGGAGCGTGAGTCATGAAATCTGACCCCAAAATCATTCAACACCTCAACAAATCCCTCGCCAATGAACTGATTGCTATCAACCAATACTTCCTTCACTCCCGAATGTATAAAGACTGGGGATTGAAAGTGCTCGCCGATAAAGAGTATGAAGAATCTATAGATGAAATGAAGCATGCTGACGATCTCATCGAACGAATACTATTCCTTGAAGGCATCCCTAATTTGCAAGATCTTGGAAAACTTCGAATCGGTGAAGATACGAAAGAAATGCTCGAATGCGATTTGGCGTTAGAAATGGATGCGATTCCTGATTTAAGGGATGCGATTGAGTATGCCGAAAGTGTTCGAGATTATGTTTCTCGCGATCTGTTCAATCATATTCTAGAAGATGAAGAAGAGCATGTTGATTGGTTAGAAACCCAACTCGGTCTTATCGAAAAAGTTGGGATTCAAAACTACAACCAAGCTCAGATGATTGAGGCCGAGTAATAGGTTTAAACGGCCTTAAAACGTGGCCTGTGATTAATTTTTAAACGTGGCTTGCAAAGCCATTTGCGATCTGTATAATGCCCGCACTGCCTGAGACAAAATGCTCTCGTAAGTACAGTTGTGAACCAATGAGCACAGGAGGAAGACTAGTCGCAGTAAGCGTTAAGCTTGATTAGTCTGTAATGTATACTCCGCTTATGTTCGCAGTCACGTTAAGTGGCTGACAATGTATCAAATATTGATACTACGGTTTCACATAAATCAATCGGCATTCCCTCGTTTTCACGTGGTAGAGTGGCGATATTGTTTGTGTAATTTTTTTATTTGGAGCTCTGTCTAATGCAGAACCAACGTATCCGTATCCGCCTGAAGGCTTTCGATCATCGTTTGATCGATCAGTCTACTGCGGAAATCGTTGAAACCGCAAAGCGCACTGGTGCGCAGGTTCGTGGTCCTATCCCACTGCCAACTCGTAAAGAGCGCTTCACCGTTCTTGTCTCTCCGCACGTCAATAAAGATGCACGTGACCAGTACGAAATTCGTACTCACAAGCGTCTGATCGACATCGTTGAGCCAACAGATAAAACTGTTGATGCTCTGATGCGTCTTGACCTTGCTGCGGGCGTTGATGTTCAAATCAGCCTGGGTTAAGAGGGGATATAAGTAATGATTGGTCTAGTCGGTCGTAAAGTAGGTATGACTCGCATCTTCACTGAAGATGGCGTTTCTATCCCTGTAACCGTTGTAGAAGTAGAAACTAACCGTGTTACTCAGGTACGTACTCCTGAAGTAGATGGTTACTCTGCTATCCAAGTAACTTCAGGTGTGAAGAAAGCAAGCCGCGTTTCTAAGCCAGCAGCTGGTCACTTTGCGAAAGCAGGTGTTGAAGCTGGTCGCGGTCTGTGGGAATTCCGTCTGAATGGTGGTGAAGAGTTCGAAGTCGGCGCTGAGCTGAACGTAGATCTGTTTGCAGATATTAAGAAAGTAGACGTTACTGGTACATCTAAAGGTAAGGGCTTCCAAGGCGCTGTTAAGCGTTGGAACTTCCGTACTCAAGATATGACCCATGGTAACTCTTTGTCTCACCGTGCTCCGGGTTCAATTGGCCAATGCCAAACTCCAGGCCGTGTATTCAAAGGCAAAAAAATGGCTGGGCACATGGGTGCTGAACAAGTAACAACTCAGAACCTAGAGATCGTACGTGTTGACGCTGAGCGCAAACTGCTACTTATTAAAGGTGCAGTCCCTGGTGCTACTGGCAGCAACGTGATCGTTAAACCAGCCGTTAAAGCGTAACGTCGAGGAGTTAGTAATGGAATTGGTAGTCAAAGGCGCTGATGCGCTAACTGTCTCCGAAACTACCTTCGGGCGTGAATACAACGAAGCCCTGGTACACCAGGTAGTCGTTGCATACGCAGCTGGTGCCCGTCAGGGTACTCGTGCTCAGAAAACCCGTTCAGATGTACGCGGTGGTGGTGCTAAGCCATGGCGTCAGAAGGGTACTGGTCGCGCCCGTGCAGGTACAATCCGTAGCCCAATTTGGCGCTCGGGTGGTGTAACTTTCGCAGCTCGTCCTCAGGACCATAGCCAGAAAGTTAACAAAAAGATGTACCGTGGTGCTCTAAAGAGCATTCTTTCTGAGCTAGTTCGTCAAGATCGTTTGATCGTTGTTGACAACTTCTCAGTTGAAGCACCAAAAACTAAAGAGCTGATTGCTAAGCTGAAAGAGCTTGAGCTAACAGAAGCTCTGATCGTAACTGCAGAAGTCGATGAGAACCTGTTCCTTGCAGCACGCAACCTGTACAAGGTTGATATCCGTGATGCAGCAGGCATTGACCCAGTTAGCCTGATCGCTTTCGACAAAGTCGTTATGACTGCTGCTGCAGTTAAGCAAGTTGAGGAGATGCTGGGATGATCACTGAAGAGCGTATCCTTAAAGTTCTACGTGCTCCGCACATCTCTGAAAAAGCAACCATGGCTGCAGAAAACGGTAACACTATCGTTTTCAAAGTAGCGATGACTGCAACTAAGAAAGAGATCAAAGCGGCAGTTGAGAAACTGTTCGAAGTTGAAGTTAAGTCTGTAAATACTCTTATCACTAAGGGTAAGACCAAACGTCAAGGTGCTCGCCAAGGTCGTCGTTCAGACGTCAAAAAAGCGTATGTCATCTTGAAAGAAGGTCAAGACATCGACTTCGCTGGCGGCGCTGAGTAAGACGGAGGAGTATTAAAAAATGGCAATTGTTAAATGTAAGCCTACTTCACCGGGTCGTCGTCACGTTGTTAAAATTGTTAACGCTGACCTGTACAAAGGTAAGCCTTACGCACCGCTTCTGGAGAAAAACCAGAAGTCAGGCGGTCGTAACAACAACGGTCGAATCACAGTACGTCACATCGGTGGTGGTCATAAGCAACACTACCGTTTGATTGACTTCAAGCGTACTAAAGACGGCATCCCAGCGAAAGTTGAGCGCCTGGAATACGATCCAAACCGCAGTGCAAACATTGCACTGGTTCTGTACGCAGACGGTGAGCGTCGTTACATCATTGCACCTAAAGGTATGAAAGCTGGCGATCAGATCCAATCTGGTCCAGATGCTGCGATTAAAGCAGGTAACACCCTGCCAATGCGCAACATCCCAGTAGGTTCAACTGTTCACTGTGTTGAACTGAAACCTGGTAAAGGTGCACAGCTGGCTCGTTCAGCAGGTGCATACGCACAAATCGTTGCTCGCGATGGCGCATACGTAACTATTCGTTTGCGTTCTGGCGAAATGCGTAAGGTTCTTTCTGAAGGTCGTGCGACCATCGGTGAAGTTGGTAACGCAGAGCACATGCTGCGTGAATTGGGTAAAGCTGGTGCAACACGTTGGAGAGGCGTTCGCCCTACCGTACGTGGTGTAGCAATGAACCCAGTGGATCACCCACACGGTGGTGGTGAAGGTCGTACATCAGGCGGTCGTCACCCAGTATCACCTTGGGGTATGCCAACTAAGGGCTTCAAAACCCGTAAGAACAAACGTACCGACAAGTACATTGTACGTCGTCGTAACAAGTAATTTTAAAGAGGATACGCCATGCCACGTTCTCTCAAGAAAGGTCCATTTATTGACCTGCACTTGCTGAAGAAGGTAGAGAAAGCGTTGGAAAGCGGTGACAAAAAGCCTGTTAAGACTTGGTCCCGTCGTTCAATGATCATCCCTCAGATGATCGGTTTGACCATCGCTGTCCATAATGGTCGTCAGCACGTACCTGTTTTCGTCACTGAAGAGATGATCGGTCACAAGCTGGGCGAATTTGCACCAACACGTACTTATCGCGGCCATGCTGCAGATAAGAAAGCTAAGAAGCGTTAGGAGTTAAGATATGGAAGCTATTGCTAAACATCGCTTTGCTCGTATTTCGCCTCAAAAAGCACGTTTGGTTGCAGACCAAGTGCGCGGTAAAAACGTCGCACAAGCTCTAGAAGTTCTGACGTTCAGCGACAAAAAAGCTGCTGAGCTGATCAAGAAAGTTCTGGAGTCTGCTATCGCAAACGCCGAGCATAACGAAGGTGCTGACATTGATGATTTGAATGTCGCAAAAATCTTTGTTGACGAAGGTCCAGTCATGAAGCGCATTATGCCTCGTGCAAAAGGCCGTGCCGATCGCATCTTGAAGCGTTCTAGCCACATCACTATTGTTGTAGCAGACCGCTAAGAGACGAGGAGAGAAAGCAATGGGTCAAAAAGTACATCCTAATGGTATTCGTCTTGGCATTTGTAAGCCTTGGAATTCCACTTGGTTTGCTAACAGCCAAGATTTCGCTGATAACCTAGATGGCGACTTCAAGGTACGTCAGTTCCTGACTAATGAACTGAAAAAAGCGTCTGTATCTCGCATCGTTATCGAGCGCCCTGCTAAGAGTATTCGTGTGACTATTCACACTGCTCGCCCAGGTGTTGTTATCGGTAAGAAAGGCGAAGACGTAGAAAAACTACGCGCTCGCGTTGCTCAACTAGCCGGTGTACCTGCACAAATCAACATTGCAGAAGTACGTAAGCCAGAGCTTGATGCTCAGCTTGTTGGTGACAGCATCGCTTCTCAGCTAGAGCGTCGTGTTATGTTCCGTCGTGCTATGAAGCGCGCGGTACAAAACGCAATGCGTCTAGGCGCCAAAGGTATCAAAGTGGAAGTAAGCGGCCGTCTTGGCGGCGCTGAAATCGCTCGTACCGAGTGGTACCGTGAAGGTCGTGTGCCATTGCACACCCTTCGTGCTGATATTGACTACGCAACTTCTTCGGCTCACACCACTTACGGTGTAATTGGTATTAAAGTTTGGATCTTCAAAGGTGAAGTTCTAGGCGGTATGCCAGTTGCTGAGCCACAGGCTGACAAGCCTAAGAAGCAGCGTAAAGGCCGTAAGTAAGGAGTCTATCGATGCTTCAACCAAAACGTACTAAGTTCCGCAAGGCTTTTAAAGGTCGTAACCGCGGTCTTGCTGCGGGTACTGACGTAAGCTTCGGTACCTTCGGCCTTAAAGCTGTTGGTCGTGGTCGTATCACTGCTCGTCAGATCGAAGCTGCACGTCGTGCTATGACTCGTCACATTAAACGTCAGGGTCAAATCTGGATCCGTGTTTTCCCAGACAAGCCGATCACTACTAAACCTCTGGAAGTTCGTCAGGGTAAAGGTAAGGGTTCTGTTAGTTACTGGGTTGCACAAATTCAACCAGGTAAAGTCCTGTACGAGATGGATGGTGTTTCTGAAACCCTAGCTCGCGAAGCATTCGAGCTAGCTTCACGTAAACTACCAATCAAAACCACTTTCGTAACTAAGGCGGTGATGTGATGAAAGCACAAGAACTTCGCGAAAAGAGCGTAGAACAGCTGAATGAAGAACTGCTGGGTCTGCTGCGTGAGCAATTCAACCTGCGCATGCAATCAGCTACAGGTCAACTTCAGCAGACTCACACTCTGAAGACTGTTCGTCGTGATATCGCACGTGTTAAAACCGTTCTGAACCAGAAGGGCAACGCATAATGAGCGACCAAATCCGTACTCAACAAGGCCTTGTAGTTAGCGACAAAGGCGACAAGTCTATTGTTGTTGCAATTGAGCGCCAGGTGAAACACCCGATCTACGGTAAGTTCATCAAGCGTACAACTAAACTACATGTTCACGATGAAAACAACGAATGCGCCCAAGGCGATAAAGTTGAAGTTCGTGAGTGCCGTCCACTGTCTAAGACTAAGTCTTGGACTCTGGTACGCGTAGTTGAGAAAGCACGCCTGTAAGGGTAACTTTCCAACGGTTAAAATTTAAACGGCTCCAACTTTGGGGCCGTTTATTTTTTATCTATTCATCTTTAAAAAATAGTGTTATTATTCGCCGCCCTTGTAATAAGGCAGCCCGACCCGAGATGGGTCTAGATGTAATAACAGCGGAGCACTTACCATGATCCAAATGCAAAGTATGCTGGATGCAGCCGACAACTCCGGCGCTCGCAGTGTAATGTGTATTAAGGTGCTGGGTGGTTCACACCGTCGCTACGCCCATATCGGCGATGTCATCAAAGTTACCGTGAAGGATGCAATCCCACGCGGTAAAGTTAAGAAAGGTGACGTCCTGAAGGCGGTTGTAGTACGCACCCGTAAAGGCGTTCGTCGTCCAGACGGCTCTGTCATTCGCTTCGACCGTAATGCTTGCGTATTGTTGAACGACAACACCGAGCAACCAATCGGTACTCGTATCTTTGGCCCTGTGACACGTGAACTTCGTGGCGATAAGTTCATGAAGATTGTGTCTCTGGCGCCTGAAGTTCTGTAAGGAGCGGTTTAAAAATGGCAGCTAAAATCCGTCGTGAAGACGAAATTATCGTTCTTGTTGGTAAAGATAAAGGCAAGAAAGGTAAAGTATCTAAGGTACTGACTACCGGTAAGGTTATCGTTGAAGGTATCAACCTAGTTAAGAAACACCAGAAGCCAGTTCCGGCAATGGGTGTTCAAGGCGGCATCATTGAAAAAGAAGCAGCTCTTGACGTTTCTAACGTGGCTATCTACAACGCGGCAACTGGTAAAGCAGACCGTGTAGGCTTCCGATTTGAAGACGGCAAAAAAGTCCGTTTCTTTAAGTCGAATGGCGAAACTATTAAGTAAGTTGGAGTAGTACTATGGCGAAACTGCATGATTACTACAAAGAGACTGTTGTAAAAGAGCTTGCTGAAAAGTTCGAATACAAGAGTATCATGCAAGTCCCAAGGATCGAAAAGATCACCCTGAACATGGGTGTGGGCGAAGCGATCAACGATAAAAAACTGCTTGAGAACGCAGCTTCAGATATGACCACTATTACTGGTCAGAAGCCGCTTATCACTAAAGCACGTAAATCTGTTGCTGGCTTCAAGATCCGAGAGGGCTACCCTATTGGTTGTAAAGTAACCCTGCGTGGCGAACGTATGTGGGATTTCTTTGAGCGTTTGATTTCAATCGCTCTACCACGTGTACGCGACTTCCGCGGCGTGAGTTCGAAATCTTTCGACGGTCGCGGTAACTATAGCATGGGCGTTCGTGAGCAAATCATCTTCCCAGAGATCGACTACGACAAAGTAGATCGTATCCGTGGTCTTGATATTACTATCACGACTACAGCGGCGACTGATGAGGAAGGTCAAGCTCTGCTGGCTGCCTTTAACTTCCCATTCCGTAAGTAAGGTGAAGGGTTACTGTAATGGCTAAGCAATCAATGAAAGCGCGCGAAGTAAAACGCGCGAAGCTGGTAGTAAAGTTTGCTGAAAAGCGCGCTGCACTTAAAGCTGCAATTAAAAGTGTAAACACGTCTGAAGAAGATCGTTGGGATGCAGTCCTGAAGCTTCAATCTTTACCGCGTGATTCATCCACGTCTCGTAAGCGTAACCGCTGTAACCAGACTGGTCGTCCACATGGCTACCTACGTAAATTCGGCCTTAGCCGAATCAAGGTCCGTGAAGCTTGCATGAAAGGCGAGATTCCGGGTCTGCGTAAGGCGAGCTGGTAATTGAATCTCGGGAGTAAAGACTTATGAGCATGCAAGATCCGATTTCGGATATGCTGACCCGCATTCGCAACGGTCAGACAGCAGCGAAAGTTGCTGTTAAAATGCCTTCGTCGAAACTTAAAGTGGCAATTGCTGAGCTACTTAAAGTTGAAGGCTATGTGGCTGACTACGCTGTTACAAGCGATGTTAAGCCAGAACTGGAAGTGACTTTGAAATACTTCGAAGCAAACCCAGTTATCGAGCAAATCCAACGTGTAAGCCGTCCAGGTCTGCGTATCTATAAGAAAAAAGATGCGCTGCCTTCTGTAATGGGTGGTCTGGGTATTGCTGTAATATCAACTTCTAAAGGTTTGATGACCGACCGCGCCGCTCGCAAAGCGGGTCTGGGCGGTGAGATCATCTGCTACGTAGCTTAAGGAGTAGGAAATGTCTCGTGTTGCAAAAGCACCCGTAGTAATTCCTGCCGGCGTAGAGGTGAACCTTAACGGTCAGGAAATCACTGTTAAAGGTAGCTTGGGCGAATTGTCCCGCGTTATCAATAATGCAGTGGTATTAAGCCAAGAAGACGACGCTGTGAAGTTTGCACCGCGCGAAGGTATCGCAAAGGCTAACGCCCAAGCTGGTACTGCACGTGCACTAGTAAACAACATGGTTGTTGGTGTTACTCAAGGCTTTACCAAGAAACTGATCCTGAAAGGTGTTGGTTATCGTGCATCAATCAAGGGTAACGCAGTAGCTCTAACTTTGGGCTTCTCTCACCCTGTTGAACACGACCTGCCTGCAGGCATCAAAGCAGAATGCCCAAGCCAAACTGAAATTGTTTTGACTGGTACAGACAAGCAATTAGTTGGTCAAGTAGCTGCTGACATCCGCGCATACCGTCAACCTGAGCCTTACAAAGGCAAAGGTGTTCGTTACTCTGACGAAGTCGTGCGTACTAAAGAAGCTAAGAAGAAGTAAGGTAACACTATGGATAAGAAAATTGCTCGTATCCGTCGTGCGACCCGAGCGCGTCGCAAGATTGCTGAACTGGGTGCGACTCGCCTAGTTGTGCACCGTACTCCACGTCACGTGTACGCACAGGTTATCGCAGCTAATGGCTCTGAAGTTATCGCAGCTGCTTCTACCGTAGAAAAAGCGATCCGTGATCAATTGACGAGTACCGGTAACAAAGACGCTGCAGCAGCTGTGGGTAAAGCAGTCGCTGAACGTGCGCTGGAAAAAGGCATCGAATCTGTTGCTTTTGACCGCTCCGGTTTCCAATACCACGGCCGCGTGGCTGCACTGGCAGATGCTGCCCGTGAAGCTGGTCTGAAATTCTAAGGTAGGCGGAAAGATGGCTAACGAAAAACAACAAAGTGATTTGCAAGAGAAGCTGATTGCTGTTAACCGTGTTTCTAAAACGGTTAAAGGTGGTCGCATCTTTAGCTTCACCGCTCTTACTGTAGTTGGTGATGGCAATGGTCGCGTAGGTTTCGGTTACGGCAAAGCCCGTGAAGTACCTGCCGCTATCCAAAAATCAATGGAAAAAGCGCGTCGTAACATGGTTACTATCGCGTTGAATGACGGTACTCTGCACCACGCTGTTAAAGGTCGCCACACTGGTTCAAAAGTGTACATGCAACCTGCTTCAGAAGGTACAGGTATCATCGCAGGTGGTGCGATGCGTGCAGTACTAGAAGTTGCGGGTGTTCGCAACGTTCTGGCGAAAGCATACGGTTCTACTAACCCAATCAACATCGTTCGTGCAACGATTCTTGGTTTGGGTGGTATGAAGTCTCCAGAAATGGTAGCTGCCAAGCGCGGTCTGCCAGTAAACGAAATTCTGGGGTAATTCGACATGGCTAAAACTATTAAAGTAACTCAGACTCGTAGCTCTATCGGCCGACTGCCGAAACATAAAGCTTCGCTGCGTGGCTTGGGCCTTCGTCGCATCAACCACACCGTTGAACTTGAAGATACTGCTTGCGTACGCGGCATGATCAATCAAGTTTACTACATGGTTAAAGTGGAGGAGTAATCGCATGCGTTTGAATACTCTATCTCCGGCCGCGGGTTCTAAGCCTTCTAAGAAGCGCGTAGGTCGTGGTATCGGTTCAGGCCTGGGCAAAACTGGTGGCCGCGGTCACAAAGGTCAGAAATCACGTTCAGGTGGTTCTGTGCGCCCAGGTTTCGAAGGCGGTCAAATGCCTTTGAAACAACGTCTGCCAAAATTTGGTTTTACTTCTCGTAAGAGCCTAACTGCAGCTGAAGTTCGTCTAAGCGAACTGGCTAAAGTTGAAGGTGACGTAGTAAGCCTTGAGACACTGAAAGCAGCTAACGTTATCACTAAAGACATCCGTACGGCGAAAATCGTACTGTCTGGTGAAATCGCGCGTTCAGTGACTATTAAAGGTCTTCGCGTTACCAAAGGTGCTCAAGCTGCAATTGAAGCTGCTGGCGGTAAAATCGAGGAATAATTAGCTCGAGGACGAGGTACAGATGGCAAAACAACCAGGACAAAATTTTAGTAGTGCAAAAGGTGGACTTGCGGAACTCAAAAGCCGTCTACTGTTTGTGGTAGGTGCGTTATTGGTTTTCCGTGCCGGCTCTTTTGTACCAATTCCTGGTATTGACGCTGCTGTACTTGCCGATCTGTTCGAACAGCAACAAGGTACCATCATTGAACTGTTTAACATGTTCTCTGGTGGTGCTCTTGAGCGTGCTTCTATCTTAGCATTGGGTATCATGCCGTATATATCGGCATCGATTATTGTCCAGCTGCTTACGGTAGTTCATCCAGCCTTGGCTGAGTTGAAAAAGGAGGGGGAGTCTGGTCGTCGCAAGATTAGCCAGTACACCCGCTACGGCACGTTAGTGCTGGCAACCTTCCAAGCGATTGGTATCGCTACCGGGTTGCCAAGTATGATTCCAGGCCTTGTGGTTAACCCAGGGTTTGGTTTCTACTTCACTGCTGTTGTGAGTTTGGTTACCGGTACCATGTTCTTGATGTGGTTAGGTGAGCAGATCACTGAGCGAGGTATCGGTAACGGTATTTCCTTGATTATTTTCACGGGTATCGTTGCAGGATTACCATCCGCTATTGGACAGACAGCGGAGCAAGCGCGTCAAGGTGAATTGCACGTGCTTCTTCTTCTGTTGATTGCGGTAATTGCATTTGCAGTAATTGCGTTCGTAGTGTTCATGGAACGTGGTCAACGTCGTATCGTCGTTAACTACGCCAAACGTCAGCAAGGCCGTCGTGTTTTTGCTGCACAGAGCACTCATTTGCCATTGAAAATAAACATGGCAGGCGTAATTCCGGCAATTTTTGCATCAAGCATTATCCTGTTTCCAGGCACCTTGGCCCAATGGTTTGGCCAAAGTGAACAGTTGGGCTGGCTAGCTGATGTGTCATTGGCACTGAGTCCTGGTCAACCACTGTATGTAATTCTTTATGCTGCAGCGATTATCTTTTTCTGTTTCTTCTACACGGCGTTGGTTTTCAACCCGCGTGAGACAGCAGACAATCTGAAGAAGTCTGGTGCATTCGTACCTGGTATTCGCCCGGGCGAGCAGACTGCAAAGTACATTGATAAAGTAATGACTCGACTAACCCTTGCGGGTGCGTTGTATATCACCTTTATCTGTCTGATCCCCGAGTTCATGATGATTGCTTGGAATGTACGCTTCTATTTTGGCGGTACTTCCCTACTTATTGTAGTCGTAGTAATCATGGACTTTATGGCTCAAGTTCAGACACATCTGATGTCTCAACAATATGAGTCCGTGTTGAAGAAAGCCAATCTGAAAGGCTATGGCCGATAACAGATTGACATCTACGGAGTTTAGCAATGAAAGTTCGTGCTTCCGTTAAGAAAATCTGCCGTAACTGTAAAGTAATCAAGCGTAACGGTGTCGTTCGCGTGATTTGCAGTGAGCCAAAGCACAAGCAGCGCCAAGGCTAATAGCAGAATATTTTTCTTGCAAAATATAGGCAGGGTGGCTACATTAGCCAGCCCACCTTTTGTGTGTGCAAAAGAAGTGGTATAGCCGCTGCGTATCCTCAACGGGCTCTGCAGCGGTTCTTCTTGAAAAAGTACTAGGAGTGAATAGTGGCCCGTATTGCAGGCATTAACATTCCTGATCAGAAGCATGCCGTAATCGCATTGACTGCGATTTTCGGTATCGGTAAAACCCGTTCAAAAGCTATTTTGGCTGAGACTGGTATTGCTGAAAGCATGAAGATCAGTGAACTAACTGAAGAGCAGATCGATCTACTGCGTGATGGCGTTGCCAAGTACACCGTAGAAGGTGATCTACGTCGTGAAGTTTCAATGAACATCAAGCGTCTTATGGACCTTGGTTGTTACCGCGGTTTGCGTCATCGTCGCAGCTTGCCACTACGTGGCCAGCGCACGAAGACCAATGCTCGTACCCGTAAGGGTCCGCGCAAACCGATCAAGAAATAATCGGGGTAGGTGATTACTAATGGCTAAACAACCAAATCGCGCACGTAAACGCGTACGCAAGCAAGTTGCTGATGGCGTAGCGCATATCCATGCGTCTTTCAACAACACAATCGTTACCATTACAGACCGTCAAGGTAATGCTCTTGCATGGGCAACTGCAGGTGGTTCTGGTTTCCGCGGTTCTCGTAAATCAACTCCGTTCGCTGCACAGGTTGCTGCTGAGCGTTGTGGTGAGATGGCTAAAGAATATGGCCTTAAGAACCTGGAAGTTATGGTAAAGGGTCCTGGTCCAGGTCGTGAATCTACGATTCGCGCACTGAACGCGGCTGGTTTCCGTATCACAAATATTGTTGATGCGACTCCAATCCCACATAACGGTTGTCGTCCACCTAAGAAACGCCGCGTATAACGCTGTTTCTTAGAATTCTGGAGAAAGATCATGGCAAGATATTTGGGTCCTAAGCTGAAGCTTAGCCGTCGCGAAGGTACTGACTTGTTCCTAAAGTCAGGCGTACGCGCGATTGATACCAAGTGTAAAATTGACAACGCCCCAGGCGTGCACGGCGCTCGTCGCGGTCGTCTGTCTGAATACGGCGTTCAGCTTCGTGAGAAGCAGAAAGTTCGTCGTACTTATGGCGTTCTTGAAAAGCAATTCCGTAACTACTATCAAGAAGCTGCACGCCTAAAAGGCAACACAGGTGAAAACCTGCTGCAACTTCTAGAAGGTCGTCTGGATAACGTTGTTTACCGCATGGGTTTTGGCGCAACTCGCGCTGAATCACGTCAGCTGGTAAGCCACAAGGCGATTCTAGTAAACGGCAAAGTGGTTAACGTTCCTTCTTTCAAGGTAACGGCTAATGACGTTGTTAGCATTCGCGAGAAAGCTAAGAACCAAGCACGCATTAAAGCAGCACTTGAAATTGCTGCTCAGCGCGAGCTGCCAACTTGGATCGAAGTAGACAGCAACAAAATGGAAGGCACTTTCAAGCGCCTACCAGAGCGTTCAGATTTGTCTGCTGACATCAACGAACACCTGATCGTCGAGCTTTACTCTAAGTAAAGCTAAACTAAAGAGAGGACACAATGCAGGGTTCTGTAACAGAATTTCTTAAGCCGCGTCTAGTTGACATAGAACAAGTAAGCTCGACGCACGCAAAAGTAACTCTTGAGCCGCTAGAGCGTGGCTTTGGTCACACCCTAGGCAATGCTCTACGTCGTATCCTACTGTCATCTATGCCTGGTTGCGCAGTGACAGAAGTAGAGATTGATGGCGTGTTGCACGAGTACAGCACCAAAGAGGGTGTACAGGAAGATATCCTGGAAATCCTGCTTAACCTTAAAGGCCTGGCCGTTAAGGTAGAGGGTAAAGATGAAGTTATCCTTACTCTTAATAAGTCTGGTGCAGGCCCTGTTGTTGCAGGCGACATCACCCACGACGGTGGTGTTGAGATTGCGAACCCAGAACACGTAATCTGCCACCTGACAGATTCAAATGCTGAAATAAGCATGCGAATCAAGGTAGAACGTGGTCGTGGCTATGTACCAGCGTCAGCCCGTATTCATACTGAAGAAGACGAGCGCCCTATCGGCCGTCTACTTGTCGATGCGACGTTCAGCCCAGTAGACCGTATTGCTTACAATGTTGAAGCAGCACGTGTTGAACAGCGTACTGACCTTGACAAGTTGGTTATCGATATGGAAACCAATGGTACGCTTGATCCTGAGGAAGCTATCCGTCGTGCAGCAACTATTCTTGCTGAACAACTGGATGCATTTGTAGATCTTCGTGATGTACGAGTTCCTGAAGAGAAAGAAGAGAAGCCAGAGTTCGATCCGATCCTACTGCGTCCTGTAGACGATCTGGAACTAACTGTTCGCTCTGCTAACTGTTTGAAAGCAGAAGCGATCCACTACATCGGTGATCTGGTACAGCGTACGGAGGTTGAGCTTCTTAAGACGCCTAACCTTGGTAAAAAGTCTTTGACTGAAATCAAAGACGTGCTGGCTTCACGTGGTTTGTCTCTGGGTATGCGCCTGGAAAACTGGCCGCCAGCATCAATCGCTGAAGATTAATCAGATACTGATTACTTAGTTAGAAGGATTAGGT
This sequence comes from Enterovibrio norvegicus FF-33, assembly GCF_000286835.2. Lineage (GTDB taxonomy): Bacteria > Pseudomonadota > Gammaproteobacteria > Enterobacterales > Vibrionaceae > Enterovibrio > Enterovibrio norvegicus_A. The sequence continues at coordinate 232,439 of NZ_AJYD02000031.1, forward strand.
CATGCGCCATCGTAAGAGTGGTCGTCAACTCAATCGCAACAGCAGTCATCGTAAAGCGATGTTCAGCAACATGGCTAGCTCTCTGGTAACTCATGAAGTTATCAAAACAACTTTGCCTAAAGCAAAAGAGCTGCGTCGCGTAATTGAGCCATTGATTACCCTAGCAAAGATCGACAGTGTTGCTAACCGTCGTCTTGCATTCGCTCGCACTCGTAATGACGAAGTTGTAGCGAAGTTGTTCAACGAACTAGGTCCACGTTTTGCCTCTCGTGCAGGCGGTTACACTCGCATTCTTAAATGCGGTGTACGTGTCGGCGATAAAGCCCCTATGGCTTACATCGAGTTGGTAGATCGTCCTGAGCAATCTGCTGAGGAAGCTGCTGAATAAGCACGCTGAACCTATCGATAAAAAGCCAGGCATTGCCTGGCTTTTTATTTATCTAAATTTTGCAAATTCATAACGCGTCTTTTCCCTCTTCGCTTCATATCCTGCGCTACATATATCTATTATTGTTTGACAGCTATATAAAGAAGAGCAACGCTTTTCTACATCTACATCTACATCTACATCTACATCTACATCTACATCTACTCTATAGATATTTCCGATCTTTCTACGAACGAGATATTTCACTCCATCGCTGATATTTTCGTTTTCAGGCTTATAAATTGTTAGGTAGGGGGAGATTGGGGTAAGTGAGAATTGATAGATATACACCGATACATGTGTGATAGCTGTTGATAAGATGTGTGGAAATAAGGCTTTCGCATGGAATTCATACAAAGACTTACTTTTTAATAAGAAATGACAAATAAGGCCTTGCCAAGTCCCGAAGCCTCCCTATAATGCGTACTCACTGACACGGCGACCTGCTCCACACGGAACAAACAGCCCAATCAGTACGGCGAAACGGCTTCAAAACTGAACGGAAATAAACGCTTGACGTTAACGACCCAATCAGTAGAATGCCCGC
>NZ_AJYD02000032.1 GCF_000286835.2 Enterovibrio norvegicus FF-33
TGCTGGGCTATTCGAACCCAGGAGACCGCGCACTAATATCATCTAGGGCGGCCTTTAGTAGCTCTGCCATGGCCTACGACCCAACCACCAACCGCACCTATTATGTCAGTGTGCCGAGACCGGCTGATTATCATGTCGCAGATGCAAGCGCGCATGTCTCGTCCGACGAGTTCAACAGCCTTTCTCTCCATGCGTCAACGTCGTTGCCCAATCAACTGGCCTATTTTGACCACGATGCACAACGCCATACCGTGGTCGCCAACGTGCCTGCTACACTGCGAATGGCTTACGATGCGGCCAACAGTAAACTCATCGCGTCCAATGCAACCAAGCTGTTTTCTATTGACCCACTTTCTGGTGCCGTGTCTGACACCAAAGCCTTCGACAATAACATCGCATTTGGGGGCTTTTCGTCTTGGGGGGACTTTGTCTTTAAAGACAATGCGCTTTTGTACGTCACCAATACCCGTACCTTCTCTGTCGACCCGTCCACGGCTGAAATGACGCTCAAATCATTCCACAATATTGACTTTGTAACGGCAGCGACCCTCGACCAAAACGGTCAAATTCTTGTTGCCGCCAAGAATCAGAATGTCAGTGGGAACATCAACAGCACATGGTTATATCGCGTTGACCCAGTGACCGGTGAGCAAGTTAGGATCGGCCTCTTCCCTGCTCGTGTGAATGCCATGTCGACCAACACACAAGAAGAGCACACGTGCTATACCGCTACGACCTTCCCGAATGCACAAGAAACACGTGTTAAGAAAATCACCAACCCTACCGTGGAAGAAGGCGA
>NZ_AJYD02000033.1:0-167 GCF_000286835.2 Enterovibrio norvegicus FF-33
ACAATCGAATCTTGCGCTAACAAGGCTATCAACAGGACGCAATTTCGGTTCGGTGTTTTTCAAAACATCGTGAATACAATGGTTTAAGCGATATTGGGCGGTTTGATATGCGCCTGTTATCGCGACGTTATACGCTGTAATTTTACTTACATGTAAGCAGCGACTTT
>NZ_AJYD02000033.1:177-1271 GCF_000286835.2 Enterovibrio norvegicus FF-33
ATTTCTTTAGATAAGAGAGACAAATGCAGGATCAAAGAGTACAGGAAGTATATAACTCTTACTTTATCTTCAATAATGAGCGGACTCTGTCTACGGATACACCAAGTGAGCTGTCCGTTACCGATTCAATTTCTTTCACTACTTATGTGGACAAAACCCGTAGATACGACAATCAAATAGTTATCAGAGATATTTGTAACTTAGAGTCGTTGGAAAGTAGCCTAGGGCTATTTGACATTAGTTTGCCACTAGAAATCAGTGTTGAACCGAAAGCAACCACCCCCGAACTCGACTCTTGGCTATCAAGTCACGAGTTTACAAAAGTCTTTGAACATGAATTTCTTCAACTAACGCAGGAGAGTTTGCAGGGTTCAAAGGACTCATCAAATGCTATCAATGTAGAAGTATGGGGGCATAGTAGAGTCGAGGACTTTCTTTCTCTGTTGAAAACGTCTGGGGTCAGTTGTTCAGAAGAAACTTGGTTAAAAAAGCGCTCGCTATATTGCACTGAAAAATTTCGTTGCTATGTAGCATTCGTAAATGGCATACCTTGCGCATGGGCTACATGCTTTTTTGAAAGTAAGTATGCAATATTAGCGAATGCATATACACAAGAAGAATTTCGAGGCAGAGGTTGCCAAAAAGCATTGCTTGATGCTCGTAAAAAGGATGCTTTCGACAACGGTATTGAAGTTCTCCTGACGGATGTGGAATTAAACAGTACCAGCAGTCGTAACTGCAAGTCTTTTGGCTTTACTAGTGTTGGTGTAAAGAACGTGTGGTGTAGGGAAATATAACAAAACAATGAACAGGACGTTTACTCGTGGCGCAAATTTTTATAGAAACGCTGTGATTCAGGCGTTTCAATCAATTTGGTAAAGTAAACGCCCGTTATCGTGACGTTATATGTTCCTTGGGATCCTAATAATTTGGAGTATTAGTGCAGAATTCAAATCAAAAGGCTTTTTCTTGGAAGTTTACTCAAGTCATTTGGTTTGTGTTTAAGCCATTCTTCTTGTTCAAAAGGGTGGTTGGCGGCAAGCCGCGCACAATCGAATCTTGCGCTAACAAGGCTATCAACAGGACGCAATTTC
>NZ_AJYD02000033.1:1281-3920 GCF_000286835.2 Enterovibrio norvegicus FF-33
GCAGTTAATACATTCGTGGTTGTGATTTGGATAGTATGGGTGAAGCACTCTTAGCAATTGTTGCGCTACTTTTCATTCTAGGCATTCCGGTGTTTATGGGGTTTCTTGATGAAATCAAACTAAAGCATAAACGTGTTGAGTTGGAGAATTACGATTTGTTCAAGTTCAGAGCAGCGGGAAAGAACGTGGTTTGTAGTCACTGTAATAGTGAGTACTTTAGGCATTCAAATTTTCTACTTAACACGAGGGCAGCTAGCTTCTTAGGTCTGGATTGGGCAAATAAAAGTACTACGTCGTTAGAGTGTATGGACTGCGGAAAATTAACACTTTTTGCCCAAGAGAAAGTTGTGAAACTTCATGACATATCCTGAGTCCGGATGCTTGCATAACAAGGCTATAAACGGGACGCTTTGTCAATGTGGAACTTTTCCAAAGTGTCGTGAATACAAAGGATTAAACGGTTTTGGGTGGTTTTATAAGCGCCCGTTATTGCAACGTTATGGCTAAGAGGTAATATGAAGAAGTCTATTGTCCCTGAGCAATTCAAACACTACTACTACGATTGGCACTTTTCACCGGCAATTGAAGCAGATGGAACGGTTTATCTATCCGGCGTTACTGCTGCTAGAAAAGATAAACCAATCAGCATTGATCCCCAAGAGCAGTTCCACGATGCGTTTTATAAACTAGGTGTATATCTCGATGCCGCAGGGCAAACTTACGATGACATTCTTGAAATGACCACATTCCACATTGACTTAAAGGCGCACATTGAGGTGTTTTCAAAAGTCAAAGACGAGTATGTGAAAGCTCCATATCCAGCGTGGTCTGCTATAGGAGTATCTGAGTTCATTCCAGAAAATGCCTTGGTAGAAATGCGTATTGTGGCAAAAAGATAATTTCGCCCGCCATAACAAGAGCATGAACGGGACGTTTACTCGTGGCGCATTTTATCAAAAGCGGTGATTTAACTGTTTCAATCAGTTTGGGCTAGTAAACGCCCGTTATGCTAACGTTATACGCTGTAATTTTACTTACATGTAAGCAGCGACTTTGAGCGCCAAACCACAGTGGTTTTCTCAACAAAAAAGCGGTTTGGTTTTTGATCGCCGCTCACCATTGAAAGTGTTGCAAACAAGCCATCAATGGCCAGAAAAGACCAAGCATCCCAAGGGCTGCTTGCAAAGGCAAAAGGCGAGGTTCGGCTATTCAAACAGATTGGGTGGCAGCTTTATAACAAAGGTTTTCAAGGCGGACGCAAAACATTCCCGCAAATTTTGTTATATCAAATTACGGTGTTTACGGTGGCTTTCTTGCGTGAAGTGAATGTTTTACGCCGCTTAAAACGACGTTATGAAAACTTTAAATCATCTCTTTGGGCTCTTTTACTTCACCGTTTAACCAAAGGAGTGATTAATGAAGACTTATCAGTTTATGCAAAAAGAAACGGTTGTTATCCATTTGGAATCAGGTACGCAAACCTTTGAAAGTGAGCAAAGCCAGTTGTTGACGCAAGGATTCGAGCTTGCAGGAGAGCCAATAGAGGCTGAATCTGTTGAAGCAGCGTATGATCTGCATAGCCAGAAGTATGGTGATAGTAGTAACGAGTATCCATTACTTGGTACGTTATCTGAGGTTCCTCAAGCTCTAGCCTTAAGAGCAATTCTTGGTGGTTAGCAGTTCATTTTCATAACAAGCAAATGAACGGGACGTTTACTCGTGGCGCATTTTTTCATAGAAACGCTGTGATTTAGGTGCTTCACTCAGCTTTGGCTAGTAAACGCCCGTTATTCGAACGTTATACGCTGTAATTTTACTTACATGTAAGCAGCGACTTTGAGCGCCAAACCACAGTGGTTTTCTCAACAAAAAAGCGGTTTGGTTTTTGATCGCCGCTCACCATTGAAAGTGTTGCAAACAAGCCATCAATGGCCAGAAAAGACCAAGCATCCCAAGGGCTGCTTGCAAAGGCAAAAGGCGAGGTTCGGCTATTCAAACAGATTGGGTGGCAGCTTTATAACAAAGGTTTTCAAGGCGGACGCAAAACATTCCCGCAAATTTTGTTATATCAATTTATGGCGTTTACGGTGGCTTTCTTGCGTGAAGCTAATGTTTTACGCCCCTTAAAACGACGTTATACGAGAAATAGGCATGGAGACTGTCCTAGATTTCCTAAATGGAAAATACAGGCTGAGCACAACACCTCATGAAATGAGAATGTCTCATTGGGTGTACGCACCAGTAATCATCGACATTGAGACCAACGAAATTATCCTAAATCTCGAAGGCAATATATGGGATTTGCGTTCAGCTGGTGAATCACAAGATTCAATCATTCTAAAATTGTCTCGCTACCCTGATGGAGTAACTGAGTATACAGTCGAAATTATTCCAGATGCTGCAACTGCAATTGTTGAAGGCGTCAGTTTGTCGGTAACTAGAATTGTCCAATTTTTGGATGCCCTCGTATAACAAGGCAATAAACGTGGACGCTTTTTCAATGCGTCAGCTTTTCAAAGTGTTGCGAATACAAAGGATTAAAGCAGTTTTGGGTGGTTTGATAAGCGCCCGTTATTGCGACGTTATATCGCTGAATCTTTTTGAGTGTACTCAGTCCCAGGTTTGGCAAGCCAAATAAG
>NZ_AJYD02000033.1:6461-6790 GCF_000286835.2 Enterovibrio norvegicus FF-33
ACAGCCAAGAAGTGAGCTGATAGCCATTCACTTCAAGATGTTACGTTAACGATGTGTTTTTTTGTCGGTCAGTCCTCCTGTGTTTACATGAATGCCATTCTCCTTATTCTGTTTGCCTTTCGGCTATCTCGGTCGCGAGACTCCGACGCAGACCATCAGGTGTTCACCACAGTGTGGGCAACGTCTTGTTACTGGCTTATTTAACGGCGGTGGCACAGGCAACATCAGACGTGCCATTTGAAGCAGCATGAGCTGAATGCCGTGTCGCTTTTGTTTGGCGCTACCATGCAACAAGCCATAGTCCCGCACCCGTTGTAGCCCTTTGGGTA
>NZ_AJYD02000033.1:8648-9616 GCF_000286835.2 Enterovibrio norvegicus FF-33
CTTTTCATAGCCGGTGGTTTAAATGGGGTTAGCTTTGAATCGTCATCTGGCGGATCGGTTAAAGTGTTTGTTTCTTGACGTTCAGTTTTGAATTCAAACGAAAGGGCTTTTTCTTGGTGGTTTGTTGAAACAGTTTCGTTTGGATTTAAAGTCAAAAGGCCCTGTTCAACAGCAGGTTGGCGGCAAGCCGCGTAAGGTTTGGCTCTTGCTATAACAAGGTAATCAATGGGACGCAATCGCACTGCGGTGTTTTTCTAACCCATTGTGAATGAGGTTGTTTTTTTGGTTTTTGGGTGTTGTCAGCGCCCATTATTACGACGTTAGTTACAGGGAAGGATGCTATGGAAAAAAAAGAGCCACATTTGGGAAACTTTTCTGGTGCTCTTGAGGAGCTTTCCGGCAGGCCAGAAGAGGGTCCATTCGAAACACCAGACTTTTCGACAGCACCTCTTCGAGATCGATTTTTAGCACAAATGGCAGATTCACTAATTAGTGGGCTGATTTTTATAGGTGTTTTTTACATTCTAAGTGAAGCTAAATTAGATACAGAAAGCGTTCGAATATATTCACTAGCTTTTTCTGTGTCTTATTATCTTTTGAGTGATTCATTACCAAAGGGTCGAAGTTTGGGGAAGTGGGTTTTTAAAATCTCGGTTATTGATAAAAAAACAGGAGCATATTGCTCATTGGTCCAATCATTTTTTAGAAACCTTCTTTGTATTACTCTTGGGTTCATAGATTCAGCATTTATTTTGGGGAAAAAGAGAAGACGTTTGGGCGATTTGTTGGCTAGAACTATTGTCATAAAAGATAGCTAACAAGGTCATGAACGGGACACCTTGCCAATCTCGAAGCGCTAAGAAAGTGTCGTGAATACATTGGATTGGTGGGGGTTAGTGCGGGCAAGTGCCCGTTATCACAGCGTTATACGCTGTAATTTTACTTACATGTAAGCAGCGACTTTGAGC
>NZ_AJYD02000033.1:9626-10072 GCF_000286835.2 Enterovibrio norvegicus FF-33
AATGTATATGAATATTCCTAATTTCTTCGCTCTAATCACGTTAATGTTTATTGCGACAAGTGTTCAAGGGCAAAGTATGAGTAATGATAGTGATTGGAAATTAAAGCTCCGTTATGGAAAAGAAACAACTCCATATACTCACTACACCGTTTTAGCAGAAGGTGTTTGCGGTGAAATGGCAGAAGGGTTCTCTTGCCCTAAAGGTAATGCGATTATGGGGATCAAAGTGTGGGCTACAGATATAGATGAGCCACCTTATATGGTGAAAAGTATTGGTAGCCAAATTGGCTTTGAAGTAACAGGCGAAATTCAATTATATGCCACTGAGCCAGAAGAGCCACCTAGAGAAAACCCGCATGGATATGACATTCAATTCACTCCATTCGATTAGAAATACATTTAACAAATAAGAATAAGTGTCGCGCAGCCGACACTTTATTCGGGTG
>NZ_AJYD02000034.1 GCF_000286835.2 Enterovibrio norvegicus FF-33
TCTGGTCCCAAACCAGATGCGCTACCAAGCTGCGCTATTCACCGAGTGGGGTGGCTAACGGGACTCGAACCCGCGACAACTGGAATCACAATCCAGGACTCTACCAACTGAGCTATAGCCACCACATTACTTTTTTTGCCAATTTGTTTCCATTTCCGGTTTGGTGCGCCCGACAGGATTCGAACCTGCGACCTTCGGCTCCGGAGGCCAACGCTCTATCCAGCTGAGCTACGGACGCTTTGTCCCTGTCGGCGGAGTCGCATATTACGGAGATCACCCCTTGCCGTCTAGCACTTTTTTTAATTTTCTTCCCGACCGCTCTCTTTTTGCTCAATCAGGATAAAAACCGTGCCAATGACCATAATCATAACGGTTTAACGCAACAATCTAAAGCGCTATAATCACTTAGTGTTTACACGGAGTTAACCTAATTACGGCATAGCTTCGTAGTCAGTCATATCACAAAAGCTCAAAAGATCGACCTAGTTAGCCGATCAACACCACGAGTTGTGATAAAAATAACTAACAGCATAAAAAACGCCCGAATTTTCGGAGCTAAAAACATATTGGGAGTGAAGCCGTGAGCGCAAAGGGAATTTTTTTACGTCGTTTAGCAGTGTCAGCTATCACCGCGCTATCTCTGATGGGCGCAGCGAATGCCGCTGACATGTCTGAAGAAGCCATTGCCGAGCGAATCGCACCGGTAGGCTCTGTTTATTTGGAAGGTGAAGCTCCAGTTGAAACTGCGGCCGCTCCTACTGGTCCTCGCACGGGCGATGCCGTCTACAACACCTATTGTATGGCCTGTCATGCGACAGGGGCCGCGGGTGCACCTTTAGCAGGTGACGCCGCAGCGTGGGAGCCACGCCTCGCTCAGGGCCGTGACGTTGTGAATAACCACGCCATCAATGGCTTTAATGGTATGCCTGCTCGCGGTACGTGTATGGATTGTTCAGACGAAGAGATCGTTGCTGCTATCGACCATATGCTGGCGCTGTAATACGATTTAATCGACGACAAAGGCGACCTGATGGTCGCCTTTGTGTTTTGTGAAGCGGTCATTTCACTGTGTCATCTTCAATCTTTGTTCAACATCGCGCGAAGGTTTGCGATGGCTGCGGTTCCTTTCGCCATGCGTTCTTCCTGAGTCTGGGGCTTTTTCTTTTCTTCCCACTCCACATCATCGTAGGGTAGCTCTTCGAGAAAACGACTCGGCAGCGGTTTTATCAGTTCACCATATTGTCGACGCTCTTTACAAAGCGTGAACGTCATTTCTTTCTGCGCTCGAGTGATACCCACATACGCAAGCCGACGCTCCTCCTCGACGTTATCTTCGTCGATACTCGATTGGTGTGGCAACAACCCTTCTTCCATGCCAACCAAAAAGACATACGGGAACTCGAGGCCTTTCGATGCATGCAAGGTCATCAATTGCACCTGATCGGCATCATCGCTGTCTTCGCCTCGCTCCATCATGTCTCGCAATGTCAGACGCTGAACCACTTCACGCAGTGTTTTTTGCTCATTGTCTGGATTGTCACCCTCTAAGTCAGCCACAATCCAACTGTACAAGTCGGAGACATTTTTCATCGCCATTTCTGCGGCTTTCGGGCTGGATGAGTTTTCATACAGCCAATCTTCATAGTGTGAGTCACGTACGAGCGATCGCACGGCATCCACGGCATCACCGCGCTCGAACTGATCCGACAATTCGACAATCCAACGCGTGAAGCGTTGGAGCGATTCCAAACCGCGACCAGCAAGATGTTCTTGAAGCCCGATTTCGAAGCTCGCTGCAAACAGGCTTTTTCCACGCATGTTCGCGTAAGTACCGAGCTTTTCCAGTGTTACTGGCCCAATTTCGCGACGTGGCGTGTTCACGATACGTAGAAAGGCGTTGTCATCGTCTTGATTGGTCAGTAGGCGCAAGTACGCCATGATGTCTTTGATTTCAGCTCGAGCGAAAAAAGAGGTACCGCCTGAAATTTTGTAGGGAATACGGTTTTGCATCAGCGCTTTTTCGAACAAGCGTGACTGATGGTTGCCACGATACAAAATCGCATAATCTTTGTAGTCAGTTCGCTTCATGTAACGATGCGCGATGATTTCACCCACCACTCGCTCTGCTTCATGCTCTTCGTTATTCGCTTTAAGCACGGTCAACATTTCACCATCTGGAAGCGCTGAGAATAGCGTTTTCTCGAAAACATGCGGGTTATTCGCGATCAGGATATTAGCCGACCTCAAAATTCGACTGGTTGAGCGATAATTCTGCTCCAGCTTAATCACTTTGAGCGAAGGAAAGTCCTCACTGAGCATCAATAGGTTTTTAGGCTGTGCGCCGCGCCAGCTATAAATGGACTGATCATCATCGCCCACCACAGTAAACCGCTCTCGTTCTCCCACCAGCAGTTTCACTAACTGATATTGACTCGTATTGGTGTCTTGGTATTCGTCCACCAACAGGTAACGAATTTTATTTTGCCAACGTTCACGCACTTCTTGATTGGTTTTTAGCAAGATCACGGGCATCAAGATGAGGTCGTCAAAATCGAGCGCGTTATACGCCTTCATCTGCTTTTGATACATGGTGTAGCAATGCGCAAACAGTTGGTCACGCTCGCCCATGGCTGCAGATTCTGCCTGCAGTGGCGTCAGCATGTCATTTTTCCAATTGGAGATGGTATGAAGAAGCTGTTTGAGTAAATCCTTATCGCCCTCAAGTTCATCTTCTGTCAGTTCTTTCAGCAGCGCCATTTGGTCTTGATCATCAAAAAGCGAAAAGCCCGCTTTTAAGCCAAGGCTTTTGTATTCCCGACGAATGATGTTGAGGCCCAGTGTGTGAAACGTGGACACCATTAGCCCGCGTGATTCCTGGCGGCTGAGCGTTTGATTAACGCGTTCTTTCATTTCACGTGCCGCTTTGTTGGTGAACGTCACGGCTGCAATGTGGCGCGCTTTGTAGTCGCACTGCTGAACGAGGTAAGCAATTTTATTGGTAATAACGCGGGTTTTACCTGAGCCAGCGCCTGCCAGTACTAGGCACGGTCCAGACACATGATGGACAGCGTCATTTTGGGCAGGGTTCAGTTTCATGGTGTCCTCGGATATATGGAGTATTAGTTTGCTCGTGCATTGTATACCCAAGCAACGTCAAGATGCTTGCTCAGCGAAAATTTGTTGGCGATGAGGCCAAGCTGCTCTGCGTGGCGCTGATTTGAGAACATACTCATCATTTAATTAAAAAAACCAGTAAATTCAATGATAGTTTTACCTTGCAGCCAGTCTCAAAACAAATACAATGAATGAACGTTCATTCATTGTAGGCAAAATGTATGTCCGACAAAAAAACACAAATTCTAGAAGCCACCGAGCGATTATTGGCAGAACACGGTTTTGATCGCCTTTCCATGCAAATGGTCGCGAAAGAGGCAGGGGTTGCTGCTGGTACCATCTATCGGTACTTCTCAGATAAAAACGATTTACTCGCTCAACTTCGCCATCATGTCATGAGCCAATGTGCAAAGAAAATAGTGCACGGGCTGACTGACAATATGTCGATGAAACAACAATTTGTTACTGCATGGCGAAACGCTTGGCAACTCACCATCAGTCGTGACGGCCATGCAATAAATCGCGAACAGTTTGATAGCTTGCCTTATCAAAACAGCTCAGAACAAAGGACGATGGAAAAAGCGCTTTTCGCTCCAATCCACAACCTTTTTCAGGCTGGTGTCGCGAATGGAACATTCAAACCACTCCCCAGTGATGTGCTTTCTGGGATAGGGCTTGAACCCGCGATTTGTTTAGCTCGCAAACAGGCCCGGGGTGTTATAAATCTCAACGCTTCAGCAATCGACGATGCCGTCGAGGCTTGCTGGGACGCTATTAGCCTTCATAAAGAACCGGAGAAATCTCAATGAAGAAATGGTTTGTTGTCATGTTGATCGTGGCAATTATGCTGTTTGGTACAGTTATCGGCTTTAACATGTTCAAGCAACAGAAAATCGCCGAGTACATGGCAAATATGCCTGAGCCGGATTTCCCGGTCACGGTCACCGAATTATCGGCCACTGAATGGGTACCCACCATTGAGGCCATCGGCTTTATCGAGCCGAATCAAGGTGTCACACTATCGACAGAAGTGAACGGCATCATCGACAGCATTAATTTCGAATCAGGGCAGCCAGTTAAACAAAATGATGTGCTGCTTGCGCTGGATTCAAAGGTCGAACTCGCAAACCTGAAGAGTACCCAAGCACGTTTGCCTGCAGCGGAAGCTAAGTACAAACGTTATCAGGGCTTGTTCCGTAAGGGCTCAATATCGAAAGAAGCACTGGACGAAGCAGAAGCCAACTTCCGCTCACTTCAAGCGGATATAGAAAGTCTGAATGCATCTATCGACCGCCGTACTATCGATGCACCTTTTGATGGCGTTGTCGGTTTGCGCAATGTGTTCTTGGGGCAATATCTGCAGCCAGGCACTGAGATTGTGCGATTGGAAGATACCTCTGTCATGCGACTACGTTTTACTGTGCCGCAAACAGACATCGCTAAAATCCACCTTGGTCAACGAATCAATATCTCTGTCGATGCATACCCAGAAACACCATTCACGGGAAAGATCAGCGCTATTGAACCTGCGGTGAACTTCCAAAGTGGCCTGATTCAAATCCAAGCGGATATTCCAAACAACGACGGTCAGTTGCGTTCAGGTATGTTTGCTCGCGCCAAAGTCATTTTGCCCACCATTGAAGATCAAGTTGTGGTCGATCAAACCGCTATCAATTTCACCCTATATGGCGAAAACGTCTATGTTCTGCGTGAAGAAGACGGTAATACCCGTGCTTATCAGCAAGTCGTGAAGGTCGGTGAGCGTAAAGGTCATATTGCACATGTTCTTGATGGCCTAAACGCTGGCGATAAAGTCGTCACTTCAGGTCAGGTTCGTTTGAGCAATGGTGCCAAGGTTCGCGTTGTTGAAAATGACGCGCTGACACCACCGACACAATTGCCACAGCTGTAATGAGGTCGCGATGAAATTTACGGATATTTTCATAAAGCGTCCGGTTTTGGCGGTGTCGATCAGTTTTCTGATCGCGCTGCTCGGCCTGCAATCTATTTTCAAGATGCAGGTTCGTGAATACCCGGACATGACCAACACCGTGGTCACCATTAGCACCAGTTACTATGGTGCTAGTGCTGATTTGATCCAGGGCTTCATTACCACACCGCTAGAACAAGCTGTTGCACAGGCCGATAATATCGATTTTATGACGTCTGAATCGGTGCTTGGCAGCTCGACGGTGACTGTCTACATGAAGCTCAACACAGACCCAAATGCAGCATTGGCTGATATTCTCGCCAAGGTAAACTCGGTGCGCGCACAATTACCCGGAGAGTCGGAAGACCCTTCAGTGAGCATGTCCACGGGTTCGACTACAGCGGTCATGTATATTGGCTTTACATCAGATACGCTCGATTCCAGCCAGATCACTGATTACCTAGAACGTGTGACCAAGCCACAGCTATTTACCGTTAACGGTGTGTCGAAAATTGACCTTTACGGCGGTCTGAAATACGCATTACGTGTATGGCTAGATCCAGCGAAAATGGCTGCATTCAACCTGACCGCGACCGATGTGATGGGTGTATTGAACGCCAATAACTATCAGTCAGCAACAGGTCAGTCTATTGGTACCTTTATGGTGTATAACGGCTCTGCCGACACTCAGGTATCTAACACTGAAGAGCTCAGCCGCTTGGTCGTCTCGACCGAAAAAGGTCAGGTACTTCGCCTTGGCGATATTGCCACGGTATCTTTGGAGAAGAGCCACGATATTTATCGTGCGACGGCCAATGGATCTGAAGCCGTGGTTGCCGCGATCAATGCCGCGCCTACCGCTAACCCTATCAACATCGCAGCAGATGTGATGGCCAAACTTCCCGAGCTTGAGCGCAATATGCCAAGCACCATTAAGATGAACGTGTTGTATGACTCGACCGTTGCCATCAATGAATCGATTAACGAAGTGGTGAAAACCATCATTGAAGCGGCATTGATTGTACTCGTGGTTATCACCCTGTTCCTCGGTTCGTTCCGTGCCGTCCTCATTCCTATTATCACAATCCCACTGTCGTTAATCGGTGTGGCGATGATAATGCAGGTGTTTGGCTTTTCGCTAAACCTGATGACGCTATTGGCAATGGTACTGGCTATCGGTCTGGTGGTGGATGACGCCATCGTTGTATTGGAAAACGTAGACCGTCATATAAAGCTCGGCGAAACCCCGTTTCGGGCAGCAATCATTGGTACTCGTGAAATCGCCGTACCGGTCATTTCAATGACCCTGACACTCGCAGCAGTGTATGCGCCAATCGCCTTGATGGGAGGTATTACAGGCTCCCTATTCAAGGAGTTTGCGCTCACTCTGGCAGGTGCGGTGTTTATTTCAGGCATTATCGCGCTGACACTGTCCCCAATGATGTGTTCTAAAATGCTTAAAGCCAATGAGCAGCCAAACAAGTTCGAGGCCACAGTACACCGTTTCCTCGATCGCATGACCGAAGGCTACGCCCGTATGCTAGCTGGCATCATGACGATTCGTCCGGTGATCATTACCTTCGCCGTCATTGTGTTTGTTAGTCTGCCAATTTTGTTTAAGTTCATTCCAAGTGAACTAGCACCAGCAGAAGACAAAGGCGTGATGATGATGATGGGTACAGCCCCATCAACAGCAAACTTGGATTACATCCAAAACACCATGGATGAAGTGAACGAGAAATTGGCTTCTCAACCAGAAGTGTCGTTCGCGCAGGTATTCTCAGGCGTACCTAAGTCCAATCAGGCGTTTGGTATTGCATCCTTGGTTCCTTGGAGTGATCGCGAAGCCAGTCAGGCAGATGTAGTTAAACGCATGACAGAAGAGGTAAAAGACGTTCCAGGAATGGCAGTAACGGCATTCCAGATGCCAGAGCTTCCAGGTGCATCCTCGGGCTTGCCAATTCAGTTTGTGATCACTACGCCAAGCAACTTCGAAAGCCTGTTCCAAGTAGCTGCGGAAATCTTGGCTGAAGTGAAAACCAACTCTCAGTTCGTTTACGCGGATATGGATCTGAACTTCGATTCTGCGACGATGAAAATCAACATCGACAAAGACAAAGCGGGTGCGTACGGCGTAACCATGCAGGACATTGGTATCACCCTGGGTACCATGATGGCGGATGGCTACGTCAACCGAATCGACCTAGATGGCCGTTCCTATGAAGTGATCCCGCAAGTAGAACGTAGATACCGTCAGAACCCTGAATCAATAAAGGGTTACTACGTACGCTCTGCCAGTGGTGAAGCAGTGCCTCTTGGCTCGTTGGTAACGATTGATGTGGTTGCTGAGCCTCGGGCTCTGCCTCACTTTAATCAGCTTAACTCCGCGACGATTGGTGCGGTTGCCGCGCCAGGCGTTGCCATGGGTGACGCGATTGACTGGTTTGAAAGCATCGCAGCCGAGAAATTGCCACGCGGTTATCAGCATGACTACCTAGGAGAATCTCGTCAGTTCGTGACCGAAGGTAGCGCCTTGCTTGGCACCTTTATGCTAGCACTGGCTGTAATTTATCTTGTTCTTGCGATTCAATTTGAATCATTGCGTGATCCGCTAGTCATTCTGGTATCCGTACCGCTGGCTATCTGTGGTGCTTTGATAGCCCTTGCGTGGGGCGCTGCAACCATGAACATATATTCCCAAGTCGGTCTCATCACCTTGATTGGTCTTATCACTAAGCACGGGATTCTGATTTGTGAAGTGGCTAAAGAAGAACAGCTACTGCACGGCAAGAACAAAATGGAAGCGGTCATGGAGGCGGCAAAAGTGCGTCTTCGCCCAATCCTGATGACCACCGCTGCGATGATTGCAGGTCTAATCCCGCTGATGTACGCAACGGGTGCTGGTGCGGCTCAACGTTTCAGTATCGGTATTGTTATCGTTGCAGGTCTGGCTATCGGTACCCTGTTCACCCTGTTCGTTCTGCCTGTGATTTACTCATATTTAGCTAGCCGCCACGAGCCGCTGCCTGTATTTGAGGAAGACATAGAGAGAATCGCAGAGGAAAAACCAGCGCATTAATTTATGTGTAAACAAAGGGTCTCATGATGAGGCCCTTTTTTTTATCATTACGTATCAAGATGAAACACACTTTCACCAAAAGTGCGCAAGACAGTTTCGACAAAAGGTATGGTGTTGCTTAGAATAACGGCATCAAATTGAGGAGTAATGCATGTTCGATCCAAAAAAACTGGAGCAAATCGCCAAGCAAATCCATGAGTCTATGCCGAAGCCGGTCAAAGATCTGGGTAATGATGTTGAGCAGAAAGTTCGAGAAGTCATCCAAGGTCAATTGGCAAAGCTGGACGTAGTTAGCCGCGAAGAGTTTGATGTACAAACTCAAGTGTTACTGCGCACTCGCCAAAAGCTTGCAGAAATGGAGCAAAAATTGGTGGAGTTCGAACAGAAGCTAAATGAGAAGAGCAACGGATAAATATCTTTCTCAACAGTAAAAAGAACATAAAAAAACCCGGCAGAAGCCGGGTTTTTCAATTCTATTTACAGTGATGCGAATTAATCGCCAACCGCAATGCGTTTCATGTCAGTCATGTAGCCGCGAAGCTCCTGACCAATCCACTCCACTGGGTGAGTGCGTACCACATCATTAACAGCAATCAAGGTTGCGTTATCAGCGTCATTACCAACATTGCCCAAGCCTTTACCGATAACGTCAGTACCAACGCCCGGCATGAATTTTTCGCGCAGCAGAGGCGTTGCAACGTTAGCGAACAGGTAGTTACCGTATTCTGCAGTGTCAGAAATAACCACGTTCATTTCATAAAGGCGCTTACGAGCAACAGTGTTAGCGATCAGTGGAAGTTCGTGCAGTGATTCATAATATGCAGACTCTTCGATGATGCCTGATGCTGTCATTGCTTCAAATGCCAATTCAACACCCGCACGAACCATCGCAACCATCAAGATACCGTTGTCAAAGTATTCTTGCTCTGCGATCTTAATGTCAGACTCTGGGTATTGCTCGAACGCCGTACCAGCCGTTTCTTCACGCCAGCCTAGCAGTTCTGCATCGTCATTTGCCCAATCAGCCATCATGGTCGATGAGAAGTGACCTGAAATGATGTCATCCATGTGCTTGTTGTATAGTGGGCGCATTAGATCTTTCAGATCTTCTGATAATTCGAACGCTTTGATTTTCGCAGGATTAGACAGGCGATCCATCATGTGCGTGATACCACCAAACTTCAGCGCTTCAGTGATGGTTTCCCAACCAAACTGCAGCAGTTTACCTGCGTACGCTGGTTCAATACCGTCGGCAACCATCTTCTCGTAACATACGATAGAACCCGCTTGAAGCATGCCACAAAGGATGGTTTGCTCACCCATCAGATCTGATTTCACTTCGGCAACAAATGAAGACTCAAGAACACCTGCACGGTGACCACCAGTTGCAGCAGCCCATGCTTTTGCAATCTCGTGACCTTCACCTTGCGGATCATTCTCTGGGTGAACCGCCATCAATGTTGGTACGCCGAAACCACGCTTGTACTCTTCACGTACTTCGGTACCTGGGCACTTAGGCGCAACCATCACAACAGTGATGTCTTTACGAATTTCCATGCCTTCTTCAACGATGTTGAAGCCATGTGAATATCCCAATGCAGCGCCTTGTTTCATCAATGGCATAACCGCGCTTACAACACTAGTATGTTGCTTATCGGGTGTTAGGTTTACAACCAAATCCGCTTGTGGGATCAGGTTTTCGTAAGTGTCGACATTAAAGCCATTTTCTTTCGCGTTTTTGTAAGACTGGCGTTGTTCATCGATTGCAGCCTGGCGAAGGGCATAAGACACATCTAGACCTGAGTCACGCATGTTCAAACCTTGGTTCAGACCTTGCGCGCCACAGCCAACGATAACTACTTTTTTACCTTTAAGGTAATCAGCTTCATTAGCAAATTCCGCCTTATCCATAAAGCGGCAAACACCCAACTGAGCCAATTGCTCACGTAAGTTTAAGGTATTGAAATAGTTAGACATGTCGAATACTCCGTAAGAAAAAACTGTCCTGAGCGATGTAAGCATGACAATCTGCCCCATCGAATTGGCTTCATAATAGAACAGGCATAAGATTGCTTAAAGTGATATATTCACAACATGTAATTGCATTTTTTGCAACATGAGAGACCGTTCATGGACGTCAGGCATCTCCAATTTTTTATTCACCTTTGCGATAGCAAAAACTTCTCGAAAACAGCAGCGGCAATGCACATCAGTCCATCAGCGCTGAGCCGTCAGATTCAAAAACTAGAACAAGAAGCGAATCAACAACTCTTCCTACGTGATAACCGAAGTGTCGAACTCACATTGGCAGGTAAAAAACTTCTTCCAATCGCACTCAAAATTCTCAGTGAATGGCAGCAATATCAAAACTTGTTCAATGGCTCAGGTAACGAGCTTCAAGGCGAAATACGTCTATTTTGTTCGGTGACAGCCAGCTATAGCCATTTACCGGAACTGCTCTCTGAATTCAGACTTCGTCATCCCTTGATTGAGCTGAAAGTTTCAACAGGCGACCCTGCTCAAGCAATAGACAAAATCCTTTCTAGCGATGCTGACATTGCGATATCGGCAAAGCCCGAACAACTGCCAAATAAAATCGCTTTTGAAGCCATTAGTGAAATCCCATTGTCTGTTATTGCACCTGCAGGGATCAGCAGCTTTGCCGATACTCTTCAAAACGATACCCCGAATTGGTCATCCATTCCATTTATAGTGCCAGAAGCAGGTACAGCGAGAGAGCGTGCCAACACTTGGTTCAAGACGATGAAGATAAAGCCAAATATTTACGCACAAGTATCAGGCCACGAAGCCATAGTTAGCATGGTGGCATTAGGTTGTGGCGTCGGTATCGCGCCAGATATTGTAATAAATAACAGCCCAGTACGAGAAAAAATCAATCGGCTCAGGCTAGCTCCCATCAAGCCTTTTGAGCTTGGTGTATGTTGCCTGAGATCTCAACTCGACAACCCTTTAGTGAAAGCTCTTTGGGATGTCGTTGAAAGTAAAACCATCACGCTCTAATCATTTCCGGTACAGTCTCGATATCGCCCTCCTCGTTCATTGCAGGTTTTGACGCCGCCCATTAGTCTGAATTTATGAGTAAACGTCAGCCTGGAACAATATGACCCTTATAGAACGCTTTGGAAGAGCACTCGAGCCTGTCATGCTCGTTATGGGGCTTGTTAGCCCGCTTGCCACACTGCCTCAACTGTACAAACTATATTTTTCTCACAGTGAACATGCTGCTGGGTTATCTTTGATAGCTTGGCTGCTGTACGCAGCTATTGCCCTGCTTTGGACGATCTACGGTCTTTACCATAAAAACCCAACGATATGGGCAGGTAACGGGTTGGGATTTCTGATGTACGTCGCTATGGTGCTGGGAATTTGTATCCATACAGGAGGGACTTTTTGATCGTGTAAAGGAGGATTTGTGACAATAGCTAATAGATGGGCAATGAACTCGATAGGGGTTCAAATATCGATCTTGTATTATCCCTTTGATAAATTCTAGACGTTAAAAAGCCCCGTCATTTCTGACGAGGCTTTTTAATAAATGGCGGA
>NZ_AJYD02000035.1 GCF_000286835.2 Enterovibrio norvegicus FF-33
ATAACGTCGTTTTAAGGGGCGTAAAACATTAGCTTCACGCAAGAAAGCCACCGTAAACGCCATAAGTTGATATAACAAAATTTGCGGGAATGTTTTGCGTCCGCCTTGAAAACCTTTGTTATAAAGCTGCCACCCAATCTGTTTGAATAGCCGAACCTCGCCTTTTGCCTTTGCAAGCAGCCCTTGGGATGCTTGGTCTTTTCTGGCCATTGATGGCTTGTTTGCAACACTTTCAATGGTGAGCGGCGATCCAAAACCAAACCGCTTTTTTGTTGAGAAAA
>NZ_AJYD02000036.1 GCF_000286835.2 Enterovibrio norvegicus FF-33
CACCCGAATAAAGTGTCGGCTGCGCGACACTTATTCTTATTTGTTATGCGTATTCTCCCACACGTACCAGACTGAGATTTTCACTCGCGGCTGGAGCTTCAAAATACTGGGTCACATGATGAAATACAGCCTCTGTGTCAAACATAGCTCTTTCTGGTTGTTCAACTCGGCGTTTAGCAATTTGGGATAAACATTGCTCATCTGTTAAGTCTAAATACAACAGCTCATGCTCACTATCTACTTCGACGCACAGTGATACAAACCAAATTCTTTGCCTTACAGTATTAGCTGGAAAATCCATGACAACGTTAACCCCAACATTCAGCAAGTTTTGAACATGGCTTTTAACGAAAGGCTTAATTAAGTTTGAGTACTTGATGTAGTCGTCAAATGTTTGAATTTGGGAAGGATAATGAGCTGACAACCAATCGTCTTCTGAAATTAAGACTGCATTGTTTTCAGCAGCTACAACCTTAGATTTGGTCGATTTTCCTGCTCCCATCTTGCCACAGAAGAAGTACAGCTTTCCCTGATTTTCCATGTTTCCTCCATTTACGCATAACGCCGCCAGCAGGGGCCGAAAAACCAGAGCGAAGCGGCGGTTTTTTGGTCCCTCTGGCTGGCTTTGTTATGCATTACTTTACCAGCTCGTTGATGAAGTCGCCGACGTAACTTAAAAGCCCGCCCAAAAAATATGCAGTGCATGTTGCGGCAACGCCAGCAATTACCCCTTGGAGCAGCCAATTCTTTCTATCTTTGTCTGGACGATAAAAGTGAATACTAGGGTAAACAGAATGCACAAACCTTAGTAGTGCTTGGTTCGCATACCCCCATGCATTTGAAAACAGTAGTAATACGAAAAGGAACGTAATTACAAATGCATTATCTATATCCAAGCTCTCAGATAGTTTTGATGCAGCCCAAAGGCTAACGCTAAACCCGCCAACCACCCCTAGCAATTGAATAATCAAGGTGGACCAAGTCGAACGAGCCCAGCCGTGCTTGTTTGAGCAGCGGCCTAGCACCTCACTGACACTTGAAAATGATGCATCGACCCAGTCTTGCCGATCTGAGGATACTTGAACAAAGCTGTTGTCATTATTGTTTCTATCTAATCTAAGCTCTAGATAATCGCCGAGCATACGGTTACTTGAAATGCTTTCAGCAGTTTCAAGGGTGATTATCAACCTTTCGATTTTTTCAGCTCTTCTGAAATGATGTAAGAGATCATCAATCGAAAATAGCTTGTAGCCTTTATTGTCAAACCTCAATATAAAGGTGATAAATGGCTGTTTCTTGTCTTCACCTGAATTATTCGCTATTTCCAGAAGAGGAGCCCCACGTGCAGCAAAAGATTCGGATATCTGAATCAATGTATCCTCGGTTAAGGACACATCGTAGATGAACTCATCTCTTAGAAATTTTGCCATACTATCTCCCTTCTGTGTTTATGCATAACGTTCGAATAATGGGCGTTTACTAACACAAACTGATTGAAACA
>NZ_AJYD02000037.1 GCF_000286835.2 Enterovibrio norvegicus FF-33
AAACAAGAACGGGCACGACTTTCGTCGTGCCCTGAGGTCTTACTTGCAGCTATCCTGCTACGAATGTGCTCCCTGCATCATTCCATGATCAGTGGCCGAATCCTTCAGCTCAATCCTTATCTCTCCGTCCTGGAGGTGTCCTTCGGTCTTACCTTGACCCGTCGAGTCATCCTGTCTCGATTCTCGTCCTCATCCTGAGGGTGTCCTTAACTTCATCCTGAAGTGATTCCTTAAGCCCCCATCCTGGGTTGTCCTAAGTGTCTTCCTGACCAGTAAATATCCTATCTACTGCTACGGTTCCATCCGTGTCCCTAATGCCGCATTCCTTGCTAGTAACACAATCCTTGCGTTACCTGCTCATCCTGAGCTTACCAAGTCCGTGGTGTTAGTTCCTGTTCCGT
>NZ_AJYD02000038.1:0-331345 GCF_000286835.2 Enterovibrio norvegicus FF-33
TGCCGACCCCTGCCATGTCAAGGCAGTACTCTAACCAACTGAGCTACGGACGCATTGCATTGTTATCTTTCGATAACGTTGTTTCTAAGGAGAAGCTTGGTGCGTCTAGGCAGACTCGAACTGCCGACCCCTGCCATGTCAAGGCAGTACTCTAACCAACTGAGCTATAGACCCAAATTCTGATTCCATCCTGGTTAGGGAAGGAATGGTGCGTCCGGGCAGACTCGAACTGCCGACCCCTGCCATGTCAAGGCAGTACTCTAACCAACTGAGCTATAGACGCATACCGTGCTGAACTTCAGCGAAGCTTTCCGTGAAAGCGGGATGAATATTAGCGAGTAGGAGGAACGCGCGCAAGCGTAAAACCTGACTTTTTTGTGCTTCTGCGTTCGTTTGACGATTTGGTGAACAAATTGGTGCCTCTGTGTGCACGAAAGCTCAAGTATTTGGTTTCTGAGAAGTAAGGCTCAGTCTATTTTTTCGCCTGATTGCCTACTTGTAGCTGACAACGTTTGAAAAGGCGTTGCCAATAGCCGACGTGATTTTTGATGGATAGCTGAAAATCTTGATAATGAGCGCCACCCAGATAGGCATCGCTATACGCTAAAAATGGCGTTGTTTTAGGCAGTTGTCCATCCAATGCCTCAAGAGCCGGTTGTACATCAAGGTATAGACTGTTGATTTTGGAAAGATAGGGCTGTATGTCACCCACGAAAAACGTGTCAAAAACATTTCGCAGATAATTGAGTCGTGTTTTGTCGCGGTTGGCTCCGCAAATCACTTTGCTATCATCGCGCTCAAGTTGCTGTGTGATTGTGTTTAGCCAGCGCGTACTTTCATCCATGGAATAAAACAACGCACCGAGATAGCGCTGTTTTTCGATCGGTTCTTGCATGGCGATGATACTGAGGTTGGAACTGGGCGATATAATCGCATTGGTGTATGCAGTGATGGCGAGCAAGGCATCGCTATGTGGAAGAGGGGCTTCAGGCGGGATCATTGCCGAGTTTGGCGGTGTGAGCTGTTTTCGCCATGCATCACTGGCAACAAAGGTATTCCAATATACGGTTTGTATTTGACGTTGCTTATGCGCCTGAATCTCTTTTAATGTTGCAGTGAGAGTTGGGTCTTCAACCAAGTCTAAACAACGTTCTAATGTACGAAGCAGTTTCACTTCGTAGTCCAACTGGCGAAACGCATCCTGAACTTTGCCAAGAATCGAATTCCTGTCTGCGACAAGTTGAAACAAGCCGCACTCTCTTAGTTCATAAGCATCCAATAAGCCCATGCGGACATCTTCGAGGGGCAAAACAAGATCCCGTTTTCTGGGGAGCGCAATAACAACGGCTTTATGCAGAGGAAGTCGTTCGGTATCGAGTACATTGGCGAGTCGTTGTTGATAGTTGGAGAAGTTTTCCACCGCCGGATCTGTGCCAAAGCAACCATTCAACGTCGCAACTATCAGGGTATTCACTAAAAGGAGTGAGATCTTCAAGCCAGCAGTATTCCATTATTTCAAATCACTATTAACGTTTACGAAGTATATGAAAAGCAGGATCGAAAATCGTGGCACACAAAGAAAAATCCCGACATGACGTCGGGATTTGAGAAGTGAGGAAGCGTTACGATTACTTTTCAGCCATCGCCAACTGATAGGACTCAGGCTGCTTGCGAATCCAATGTAAACGCATTCCTAGCATGATCGCGGCAGACGTTAGGCCAACGATAATACCTATCCAGAAACCGTAGGCGCCCATTGGCTCCACGATCCAGTCGGTCATACCTAAGATGTAGCCCATCGGTACGCCGAGGATCCAATACGCAATGAACGTGCGCTCAAAAATAGCGCGCATGTCTTTGTAACCGCGCAATGCACCCGCAGCGACCACTTGGATGGAATCGGTACATTGATAAATAGCTGCCAGCAACATCAGATTCGCAGCAATGGTGACAACCTCTGTATTCTTGGTATAGAGGTGAATAATAGGCTCTCGCAACAACACGGTGAGTGCTGCCGTGATCAACGCGGTGCCAAAACCAATCAGAATACCGAGTTTAGCGGCGCGTGCTGCACCCTCTATAGAGCGTTCGCCCAACTGATGACTAACACGAATGCTTACTGCCGTTGCCAAGCTCATTGGCAACATGAACACCATGGATGAAAAGTTGATGGCAACTTGGTGTGCCGCGACAACCATTGAACCTAGAGGCGCAATCAGAAGGGCAACAACGGCAAACAGAGTGACTTCAAAGAAAATGGCAGCAGCAACAGGCAAGCCCATTTTGAAGATACGCCAAAGCGCTGGAACGTCTGGTTTCGAAAATCCATTGAACGCTTCAACACGGTTAAGACGTTTGTTGACCTTGATGTAGATAAGCATTGCTACCAGCATCAGCCAGTACACGATTGCAGTTGCAACACCGCAACCGACACCGCCGAGTTCTGGGGCACCGAATTTACCGTAAACGAAAATCCAGTTTAGCGGCACGTTCGCTGCTAAGCCGATAAAGCCAATCACCATTGCTGGGATAGTGAGGGACATGCCTTCGGCTAGGTTTCGTAGTGCTTGGAACAACAAGAACGCGGGCACGGCCCAACTGATGGCATGTAAGTAGCCAATGGTTTTTTCAGCCAGTGCAGGTTCTACGTCCATATAGTTAACGATGTAACCGGCGTTAATCAGCACCAAGATAATAGGCACGGACATGATTAGCGCCATGTAGATGCCTTGTTGCACTTGAAACGGAATCTTACTTTGACGACCAGATCCATGCAGTTGAGCAATGATGGGAACCATGGCAAGCAAAATGCCGATACCGAACAGTATAGAGGGCAACCAAATGCTGGATGCAACGGCAACCGCAGCCATGTCTGTGGCGCTGACGCCACCTGCCATCACGGTGTCAACGAATCCCATTGAGGTTTGCGCAAGTTGCGCGATAAAGACTGGGATCCCCAACTTAATGATGGATTTGGCTTCTAGGCGATAATTTTGCACCTATAACTCCGAAATAGAAAAGAGGCAGGAAAAAGGACAGCGAATTATACGCCTGCCGAGACTTTCGGCAATCAATACAACGGAGAAAGTACTACATATTTATATATGATGTTGACTCAAGACGGTGACACTGGCGTAAGATGTTGTTTAACGAGTTTATTGTTTGCTTTTGATGATGGACGCCGATACGGGCGTACTGTCACTGGGTATCAGTTTTCGCGATAGATAGAATAGACAAAGCAGCGCTTTTTATGGGTATCAGGGGGCAAACATGTTTACAGGAATCGTTCAGGCTACAGCCGATGTTGTTCATATTGACAAGAAGACAGACTTTCAAAGCCATGCCGTGCGCTTTACCGAAGAGTTATTAAAAGGGATAACTCTCGGCGCGTCGGTCGCACATAACGGCTGTTGCCTGACTGTCACTAAAGTGGATGGCGATCTTGTGTGGTTTGATTTAATGCAGGCGACGTTAAACCTGACAAACCTTGGCACTTTGGTTGAGGGTGACAAGATTAACCTTGAAAGAGCCGCCAAGTTTGGCGATGAAATTGGCGGCCACTCCATGTCAGGCCACATCATGTGCACGGCGCAGGTTTCAGATGTGATTGATAGCGAGAACAATCGCCAAGTGTGGATGGAATTGCCTCAGCACATAACAAAATATGTGTTTGATAAAGGCTATATAGGCATTGATGGCATCAGCCTTACGATCGGTGAGGTGAGAGATAACTGCTTCTGCGTCAATTTAATCCCAGAAACGATGCAGCGAACAAACATGGGTTGGCGCAAGGTGGGAGACAAGGTAAACATTGAAGTCGACCCGCAAACACAAGCCGTTGTTGACACAGTAGAGCGAGTGTTGGCGGCCCGCATGTAATTGCGTCACTATTTTTTGTTCTATTCGACGTGAAGCACGAGACGTAAAAAAGCCAGCAATGCTGGCTTTTGACGTAACCTATATGTGTTTGGGCAATTTAAAAAATTTGCTCGTCATCCGCGTCGACAAATAAGTTGATCGTCTTGTGCTGCGAGTCAATCTGCAAATTGAGGTGAATAGCGTGGCAGCAAGATGGGCAATCGTCATAGAACTCTTGGTCGCCACCACTTGTATCCAATGTAATGCGAATCTTGTGTCCACAATGCGGACAGTCGATCCCTCTTTCAGTATAATTTTGCATGTCCAACTCCCTATCTGAACCGCGAGCTTCTCAACATGATGGTGAAAAGGTAGCTGTTGCCTGAACCAATCATGTGTTCCCATTCTAAGAAATGAAGAATCTTTGCTCAGTGAAATAAGGTCAAACTATGACCCGAGACCAGAATTCACGCTAAAGCATTCATTTGCATAATGTGTTTGATCGAAATGATTTTCTGGTTGTTATGGGTTACGTAACTAAACGTTGCTAGGTGTGTGTGGGTATGTCGAATTGCGAGCGGGATTCAGAGAATGGATGAAAAAAGGGCGTAATTTGGTGAAAATCACGCCCAATTCAGTGTTATCGCGTCAATATTTCCGTGGTTAATTCGTTAAGCGACGTAAGTTTGACGTCACTGATCACCCAGCGAGCTTGGTCGGCAACTGCATGTTCTGGCACAACAATGGTTCGCATTTGCGCTGCTTTCGCGGCTAATAAACCCGTAAACGAATCTTCAAGTGCTACGCAATTTTCAGGGGAGATACCAAGGCTGTCTGCGGTATTGAGATATACCTCTGGATGAGGTTTACCGTACTTCAAATGCTCAGCTGAGTGGCATTGCTCGAACCAGTCTTCCAAATCCAGCGCTTTGAGCGTGGTTTCTATCAATCGAAGCGGCGACGAAGACGCCAGTGCAATACGAAGGTTGGCAGCTTTGCATAGCTCGAGAGCGTGAATCACACCTGGCATAATGGGCTTGTGAATTGCGACTAGTTCGATCACTTTATCCAAAATCATGTCACACACTTGGTCACAAGATGGGCCTTGCCAGCCTTGTGTTTCGTAATAGTGCTTAACGATTTGATCGATACGGATGCCGGTGGTGTCGATGGTGTCTTGTCGGGTGAGTTGTACACCCAGTTCACTCAGTACAGCTAACTGAGCGTCTTGCCAGAAAGGCTCTGAATTAACGATCAGGCCATCCATATCAAAAATTGCAGCTTGAATCATAGGAAATACCATCTGTCGGGCGGAAGAAAAAGCGCACAAGATCGAAAAGGGCGCCAATATGCGCCCACAATTTAATTCAATTCGATGTAACTCGTAAACGACTTTATTCAGTTAACCCCAGTTTGTTGATCAAAGCCTCTGTCTCTTCGAGATAGTGCCCGCCAAACATCAGGCAATGGTTGATCATATGGTAGAGATTGTAGATGTCTTTGCGCTGCTCAAAGCCTTCATCAAGTGGGAACACTTCGTTGTAACCTCGATAGAAGTCTTGCGGGAAACCGCCAAAAAGCTGTGTCGTGGCGACATCAACTTCTCGATCACCCCAATAACAAGCGGGGTCAAAGACAACCGGGCCGTTAATGGTCGCTGATGCGTTGCCTTTCCACAAATCCCCGTGAAGTAAGCTGGCTTTTGGTTGATGGCCGACAAGCCGGTCTTTTACGGCTTCAACAATCGTCTCTACGTCGCCAAACGACATGCCACGTTCTTCGGCTAATTTTAGCTGCCACCCAATACGGTGATCCGCAAAAAAGTTAGCCCACTTTCTGTGCCAGCTATTTCGCTGTTCCGTTGTGCCGATGAAGTTATCAATGTCGAAACCGTATTCCAGTTGTTCACCCCACTGATGCAATAGCGCCATGTCTTTACCCAGCAAATAGGCGCTTTCGTCATCAAGCGGTTTCATGGGCAAATAATCCAACACCAATACAGCTTTCTCTTTAATCACGCCCATATAGATAACTTGCGGGACGGAAACCTCTGCACTGTTTGCTAAATGGCGCAAACCCTCTGCTTCCGCTTCATAGATTGGGAGGTTTTCACGTGAATTGATTTTGACGAAGAAACGAATTTCGCCGCTACTGATAGCGTAACATTCATTAATATCGCCACCGTCAATCGGCATTTTTTCTTCGACTTCAAACTGCTGACCGAGAGCGAGTGAAAGCTGAACAGAAAGCGAATGCCACATAGGGAACCTCTGCATTAAGCGTGCAAATTTGGTGTGATAACAAAATAGTAGCGCAATCTGTGCAGAGTGAGGTGTTGCAAAGCTTGCAATATATGATGGATATTCGGTTTTTGTAAAAAAATCAGCGGAGCCTTTACGGTAAAGGCTCCGGTAAATGTTCAGTGAGAGCTTAATCCGTGGCTTTTATAATCCAAAATACGGCCATGACTATCTGATGCTTGGCAACAACTGTGCTGGCATGAACTTGTTATGGCTGGCATTTTTGAGATGATTGTTGGCACTTTCTATGTCTGGCGCAAAGTAACGGTCTTTGTCGTAGAAGCTAACATGACTTCTTAGCTCCGCTTTGATCTGCTCTAGCTGTTTTGTGCTTTTTAATGGTGCGCGGAAATCCAAACCCTGACAGGCTGAAAGCAATTCAATGGCAAGAATACCTCGTGTGTTTTCAGCCATTTCGGTGAGTCGGCGGCCTGCGAAAGTCGCCATGGAAACATGATCTTCTTGGTTGGCAGACGTAGGTAGGCTATCAACTGACGCAGGGTGTGCGAGTGTTTTGTTTTCGCTTGCCAGTGCTGCCGCGGTGACTTGTGCAATCATGAATCCGCTGTTAACGCCGCCATTGTCGACTAAAAATGGTGGAAGCTTGCTCAGACCACTGTCGATCAGCAATGCCATACGACGCTCAGACAAGCTGCCAATTTCTGCAATGGCGAGGGCGAGATTATCTGCCGCCATTGCGACTGGCTCTGCGTGGAAATTGCCGCCAGAAATAATGTCACCATCGTCGCTAAACACCAAGGGGTTATCGGACACGGAATTAGACTCAATTTCTAGTACGTCGGCTGAATTGCGGATCTGTTGCAAGCAAGCGCCCATCACTTGTGGTTGGCAGCGCAGCGAGTAGGGGTCTTGCACTTTTTCGCACCCTTGATGGCTGTTGCCAATTTCGCTGTCGTTTTCTAATAAATGACGATAAGCCGCGGCGGCGTCTATTTGACTGCGATGCCCGCGTACGCGATGAATGCGCGGATCAAACGGGCGGCGACTTCCTAGCGCCGCTTCTACTGACAACGCACCACATGCTGTGGCGGATGCGTAAAGATCTTCCGCTGCAAATAAGCCTTCAAGCGCAAATGCCGTTGAAGCTTGTGTGCCGTTAAGAAGTGCCAGACCTTCTTTAGGGCCAAGGGTGATAGGCTCTAATCCCGCTATTTTCAGTGCAACAGCGCCAGAAATTATCTCGCCTTTATGTCTTGCTTGTCCTTCACCTAGAAGCACCGTGCTCATGTGAGCCAGTGGGGCGAGATCGCCAGATGCACCGACAGAGCCTTTCTTTGGAATACAGGGGTAGACGTCTGCGTTAATCAGCGTTGCCAATGCCTCAACGACGGAAAATCGAATACCGGAATAACCACGAGCGAGACTGTTTATTTTCAACACCATCATCAGACGGACGGTATGATCGTCCATGAAAGTGCCAATGCCAGCAGCGTGTGACAACACAATAGAGCGTTGAAGTGTTTCCAGATCCTCGGCATCAATGCGCGTGTTTGCCAACAAGCCAAAGCCTGTGTTGATACCGTAGACCACGCGCCCTTCGGATAGCACATTGGCGACAGTATCAATGCTTGGCTGCATGTGTTCTTTTACGCCGCTTGTGAAAGAAAGTTGTACGCCTTCGCGGCTGACCGCGCGAAGTTGTTTCAGGGTAAGTTCGCCCGGGGTCAATGTTAGTTTGTACATGGTTATTCCTTACTTAATCACGGGCACATTTGGGACATCAAGCAACGGTAAATCCAGTTGCTGTTCTTTGGCGCAGTTGATAGCAATGCCATAGCCTGCGTCTGCATGGCGCATCACACCTGTGGCCGGGTCGTTATGCAGTACCCGTCCGACGCGTTTGGCGGCATCTTCGGTACCGTCACAGACAATGACAACGCCAGAATGTTGCGAGAAACCCATGCCCACGCCGCCACCGTGATGGAGTGACACCCAAGTCGCACCTGAGGCAGTGTTTAAAAGCGCGTTCAAGAGCGGCCAATCTGAGACGGCGTCTGAGCCATCTAACATGCCTTCGGTTTCACGGTTTGGACTGGCGACTGAACCAGAATCAAGGTGATCTCGACCAATAACGATAGGGGCTTTCAACTCGCCATTTTTGACCATTTCATTGAACGCTAAACCAAGACGAGCACGATCTTTCAAACCAACCCAACAGATACGCGCGGGCAATCCCTGGAACTGAATGCGCTCTCTTGCCATGTCTAGCCATTGATGAAGATGCGGATTATCAGGGATCAGTTCTTTGACTTTTTGATCGGTTTTATAGATGTCCTCTGGGTCGCCAGACAGTGCGACCCAGCGAAAAGGGCCAATGCCTTGGCAGAACAATGGGCGAATGTACGCAGGCACAAATCCGGGGAAATCGAACGCGTTCTCTACACCTTTTTCCAGCGCCATCTGACGGATATTGTTACCGTAATCGAGCGTCGCCGCGCCGCGTTCTTGCAATGTCAGCATGGCTTTGACTTGCTCTGCCATGGAAATTTTGGCGGCATTTACTACGCCCGCTTCATCAATTTTGCGCTGTTCGGCGGCGTATTCCATGGTCCAGCCTTTTGGCAGGTAGCCATTGAGTGGATCATGCGCCGAGGTTTGGTCGGTAACCACATCTGGCGTGATACCGCGTTCCACGAGTTCTGCAAAGATGTTCGCAGCATTGCCTAACAAACCAATAGAAATAGGTGTGTTGTCGTCGAGTGATTGCTGAAGCAGGGCTAAGGCACCATCGAGGTCGATGGCCTTTTTGTCGACGTAACCTGTGCGTAGGCGATAATCTATACGGCTTTCATCGCAATCGACGGCGATCATTGAGAAGTTAGCCATGGTGGCAGCGAGGGGCTGTGCACCACCCATGCCACCTAATCCGCCCGTCAGAACCCACCGACCTTTCGCTTCGCCACCAAAATGCTTTTTCGCCACAGCGACGAAGGTTTCGTATGTGCCCTGAACAATGCCCTGTGAACCAATGTATATCCAACTTCCTGCTGTCATCTGGCCATACATCATCAAGCCTTGCTTATCGAGCTCGTTGAAGTGCTCCCAGTTTGCCCAGTGCGGTACCAAGTTCGAGTTAGCGATCAAGACGCGAGGCGCATCTTTGTGGGTAGGGAATACGCCCACAGGCTTACCGGATTGAACCAACAAGGTCTGGTCATCTTCGAGTCGAGTCAGCACGTCAACAATTTTGTCGAAACATTGCCAGTTTCTGGCTGCTCGGCCAATACCGCCGTAAACCACCAGCGCATGCGGGTGTTCAGCTACATCGGGGTGAAGATTGTTCATTAACATTCTCAGCGGCGCTTCGGTAAGCCATGACTTGGCGGTAAGCGTTGTGCCTGTTGGGGCTTCTATAGTCCGCGAGAGATCCAGACGAGGGTCGTTCATTACATCACTCCTTGAAAATGGGTAGGACCAGAAAGGCTGCGAGCAATTGTCCAAATAAGACGGGCAGCAAGGCGAGCAGTGTGGTTATCAATGTCATATCGCGGATTAAGTTCTGCGATATCGGCAAGGGTAAGTTTCATTGTTCCGTCGCTATTTTCAGCAGACAGAATGTCTTCAATTAATGACTCCACCAGTGGGTAAGCCACGCCATGAACGGCAGGTGCACTGACGCCTGGAGCGGTTGATGCAGGAAACACGTCAATGTCGATGGTGAGGTAAAGCGCATCGACCTGTGACATGAAACCCTGAAGTTTGTCTCGCACTGTCGATAGCGATTCCGCAGAAATATGCTTGTCTTCAATGGCCAAAACCGACAGTAATTCAGCACGATCAAAAAGAGCTTGAGTATTGCTGGCTCTGCTGACACCTATGCACGCATAGTGAAACGGCCAACCACGGTGTTGGCAGAAATCGGCAATCTGTGAAAACGGGGTACCTGAACTGCCTTGAGCGCTTTGCCCTGACGGCGCACGAAGATCAAAATGCGCATCAAAATTGATGATGCCAATACGCGGTGGGGTGGTCGTGTTTTTTTGTAGGCAGTGGTTGGCGAGCCCTTGAAACGTGCCCCATGCTACTTCATGGCCTCCTCCCACTATAATGGGGAAGTGCTTTTGTCTGAGAGCATCGGTAACGTTTTTTGCCAGTAGCTTCTGAGCTTTTGCGAGATCGTGATCGTCACAAGGCGTATTGCCGTTGTCGTAAAACGGACGTGAGTCGTACCACGGTAGGTTTGCCAACATTTTACGAACTTCATTGGGCGCAGCATATGCGCCGACGCGGCCTTTGTTGCGTGAAACACCTTCGTCGCACGCAAAGCCCATCAGCATAATGCCGGGCTCGCTCGCTTTGTCAGCAGGTTGAATTTTTTGATGAAGCCGCGCACCTTTGTCACCGTCTTCTTCATCAATGCGACCTTGCCAAAGCGACATATCAATGGTCATTGGCTTTTACTCCATTGAGGTAGCGAGCATGGAGGCCTGTCACTCCAATCTGGTAGCTCAGTTCAGCGGGCTCGGAAAGATCCCAAACCGCAAAGTCTGCATCGGATCCGATGGCTAGCTGACCTTTGTTCAGTCCCAATGCTTGGGCGGCATGTTTGGTGACGCCATAAAGGGTTTCTTTGGGAGTTAGGCCAAAGAATGTCGACGCCATGTTCATCATCAGTGTCAGGCTGGCAAACGGTGAGGTGCCGGGATTGAAATCGGTGGCTATTGCCATTGGGACGTGATTTTTTCGTAGCAGATCAATAGGTGGCTTTTGAGTCTCTCTTAGAAAGTAAAACGCACCGGGAAGCAAGGTCGCTACGGTGTTGTTAGCGGCGAGGGCTTCCACGCCACTTAAATCTATGTATTCAATATGATCGACGGAGCGCGCGCCCATTTGGGCAGCAAGAGCGCTACCGCCCAGATTGGAAAGTTGCTCAGTATGACCTTTGATTTTCAGGCCATGTGAAAGGGCCGCCTCGAACACACGCTGCATCTGTATCTTGCTAAAACCAATGCCTTCGCAGAACACGTCCACGGCATCGGCTAGATTATCTTCTGCGGCAGCGGGGATCATTTCATTGCACACCAGATCGATATAATCGTTGCCTCTTCCAGCAAACTCAGGAGGAAGTGCATGTGCGCCAAGCAACGTTGTCGTGACGTGGATGTTTGCTTCTCGTCCTACCATTTTCGCGGCGCGAAGCATTTTCAGTTCGTCATTAACCGTTAGGCCATAACCACTCTTGATTTCTACAGTTGTGACGCCGTCACTAATCAATGCTTTTGCACGTGGTAACGCGAGTTCAATGAGGGATTCAAGACTTGCTTTGCGTGTGGCATTAACCGTCGCAAGAATACCGCCACCTTGTGCGGCAATATCTTGGTAAGAAACGCCATTGAGGCGCTGCTCGAATTCGTTGGCGCGGTTACCAGCGAAAACCAAATGGGTATGGCAATCAATGAGACCGGGCGTGACAAGTCGATTCTCGAGTGAGACATGTGTGAAGCCGTCTGATGGCAATGACGAACCGAGGGCGCTAATAACGCCATTTTCAACCGCAATCATCATGTTTTCTTGCACTTGGTAACCTTGTTGTTCGGTTACGTCTGTGTGCAAACTGACGATACGGCAGTCAGTGAACATTGTTTTCATCTACCACTGCGCCTGTAATCTATATGTCTATACAAATGTATAGACAATTAAATCAACGGGTGCAAGATACTGTGTTACATGAATGTGATCAAAAGTGTAAATCTAAGTGGCCAGTGAGTATTTTTGAGATATTTGTCAGCATCTTGTCGCTGGCTTAATCGAGAACGGCTCTCGCGCTGAGCTTGTAGCGATCGCCAGGGTGATACAGTAACGCCGCACTGATCAATTGGCCTTCACTCCACGTTCTTCTATGCAGCAACAAGCAGGGGTGTCGGCTGTCCATACTAAGGTGTAAGGCAACGTGCGGGGGAGGGAGAATTGCTTCAACAGTATGCTCTATCGTACTCAGAGGGCATTGAGAAACCAGATACTGATTGGGTGTGATGGTTGAAAAATTCTGCTTTAAGTAATCGGGAGCGTGCGCGGGGTTCACCCAACGGATTTCAAGTTGAATGGGCATATCATCGGCGAAATGTACGATTTCACTTTTGTAGACTTCTGACCCTAGCATCATGCCTAAACGCATGGCGACATCCTCAGGCGAACTGATGCTTTGCAGTGAGACAATCTCACTGTGATAGCGTTGCCCGCGTTCCTGAACTTCGTCGGCGATGTTACGAATATCCATCAGAGGACTTTCAGCTTTCTTTTGACACACAAATGTACCAAGCCTTGGTGTGCGCTCTAGCCAGCCTTCATTAACCAGATCCCTCACCGCTTTGTTAACCGTCATTCGGCTTACTGAAAATTGTTCGCACAATTCCGCCTCAGTAGGAACGCGTGTCCCTACTGTCCATTCTCGTGATTCAATTTTCTTCTGCAGGTATTCCTGAATTTGTTTAAAGCGAGGCGTAGCTGTCATATGAACACCGTGACTATTCGTATATACAAATAAGAGTGTATGACTTGGCGGCGAAAATCAAGTGTGGTTTTTTAAGGGGCGAAGAAGTTATGTGCCTAGCAAGTCAGGGTGAAGGTGTTGCGATTCAAAGACAAGGCTGAACTTAACATCCAATCGTCAAGCTTTTGTCTCAAATTAGTCATATTGAAAGCACAGAATGCCGTTCGATTACGGTTATATCGCTATTCTTATATCGCAAATGTTATTAGATATCGCACTTTACCCTCTAGGGAGAAAAGACCATGAAAAATATCGTCAGCTTTGGCGTTCTATTTTCGATATTCGCAACAGGCAGTGTGATGGCTGCCGACCCTGTCACTTTAGGGCCTCGTCCTTTTTATCTGGTCGCCGACATGGACAGTGGTCCGCTCAAAGAAAAGCTTGAAGCATGCTTTTCAAATTCACCGAAGAAAAGCACCTTCTCAATTGGTCATCGCGGGGCTTCATTGCAGTTTCCCGAGCACACGAAGGAATCCTATGTGGCTGCAGCGCAAATGGGCGCGGGGATCATAGAGTGTGATGTCACCTTTACCAAAGACAAGCAACTGGTGTGTCGTCATTCTCAAAACGATCTGCACACCACGACGGATGTGTTGGCTTATCCAAAATTAGCCGAAAAATGCACCGTACCATTCACGCCTGCCAATCCTCAAACGGGCGAGAAAGCAACGGCGGAATGCCGCACGTCAGATTTCACTTTGGACGAATTTAGACAACTCAAGGGAAAAATGGATGGTGCGAATCCCATGGCGACAACACCAGAAGAATACATGAATGGTACGGCAGATTTTCGTACTGACCTGTATGCCAGTCGTGGCACCTTGATGACGCATGCAGAGAGCATTGCACTGTTGAAAAGTTTGGGCGTGAAAATGACACCTGAACTAAAAGAGCCCAAAGTTCCTATGCCCTACAATGGCTTTACGCAGCGCGATTACGCACAAAAAATGATTGATGAATACAAAGAGGCAGGTGTAAAAGCGTTGGACGTTTATCCGCAGTCTTTCAATACTGATGATGTGGATTACTGGGTCGCCAATGAACCTGAATTTGGTCAACAATCGGTCTACTTAGATTCACGTATGTACGATGATGAAAGCTGGAAGTCGTCGTTAAAAGACATGAAAGCGCTGAAAGAGAGCGGTGTGGGATATATATCGCCACCACTTTATGCATTGGTCACTGTCGATGAGAAGGGTAACATTGCGCCGTCTGATTATGCTAAACATGCCAAAGCAGCGGGGTTAGGCATCATTACTTGGACGTTGGAGCGTTCTGGTCATCTTGGCAATGGTGGCGGATGGTATTACCAATCAGTGAAAGACGTGATCAATAACGACGGTGATGTCATGACTTTGCTGGACGTATTGGCGCAAGATGTTGGGGTAGTGGGGGTATTTTCAGACTGGCCAGCAACCACCACGTTTTACGCAAACTGCATGGGGCTAGAATAGATAAAAAACGGCTTCATGCTGAATGCGATGAGGCCGTTTTTAGCGTTGACTTGGACGCTTTAAACGCCCAGATGTTACTTAATGGGTTACACCCACATAAATTCGTCAGCCACAGCTGGCATTGTTGTGTCACCACAACCACATCCGTTGTTATGGTCAGTTCCATGGCCCATATCACTACTGTGACCAGTATCAGGACCCATTCCGTGGTCTGTTGCCCAACCCATGCCCATGTCAGCATGTGAAAGTTGATCGACCACGTTGCCAAACACGTGATTGTTGGTAACCGCCCATGCGTCGACAGCGGGCTCAAGGATGCCTTCGTGAATGACAGTGTCGAACACAAAGCTTTGAGCGTCATCTAATAGAAACGGTGCTTGAGAAATGTCATTGTGACCGATGATGCCCGTTAATAGCTCACTGGATGCTTCTGCGACCATTTCGAGTGGGATTTGAAGTAATTCGATATCATGCTCAAGGTGCATCGCAAGATGTTGATCAGCAGTTTCTACTATCTCACCAATACCATCTTTAATGATCTCGGGGATACATTCTGTATTACCTTCGCAAACGGCATCAACCACGTCACCTGTTGTTGAGATGACGGTTCCTGTCGCTTGACCAACTTGCGCTACATTCATCATAAAGTGATGTGTGACGATTTCGGCTGCATCAGTAACGCCATCAATGACTGTCGCGACTGCTGCGGTAATGCCGTTGACTATCGGTATGTCGGCGGTGGCATCAGCGATTTTATCACCAACGTCGCTAATAAATTCATCAACGACGCTGACTGCTGTGCTGACCACATTGGCGATCCCCGTGGTTACATCAGCAATTGCATCGCCAACGGCGCTAATAGCATCCCCAATTCCCTTAAAAAAGTTTGTAAACCATCCCATGATATTTTTCCTTAATGTTGTGAATTTACCTTCACGTTCCTTAGATGCCTCGTACTGCTTGACCGAGACGTTTAGATAGCAACTCGTCGAAAAGCGCCTATCTGAGAGAGCATCAGACATCGAGACGAGTGGCAGACTTTTTTATTGCGAATGACTAACGCAACGAGCATTAATTGATATCAGCGTGATAAAAAACACCATTCAATATTTTTAGAAAATACTGCAGGTGTCTTTGCTATATCGCAAGGTGCGCTGGGGGGTGAAGGTGTATATTTAACGATGCATTTTATGCAGGGGTCAGTTGTCTCAGATACTTGATGGTAGTGTGAAATATTATTGAAACATTAAGCGTGATGAGATTGTAACTATCTGTTATTGCTTGTTGTAATCAGCCGAAAATAGGAAAAATCTACGATTTATGAGGGCTTTTAACAGTTTGATATGAAAGTGAGTGGGTCGCCTAGGAAACTTTTGACGACGAGGTGAAGAGAAAGACATTCATTTATCAGTCGTTGTTGATGCCTTTTTTCGTGGCGAAGTTATAAGCCGGAAAAAGAGGCCTCTTTGACGAACGCCATGAAGGCCCAAGCGATAGCAGTGCAACATTAAATTCCTCTACGTAGACGTAGGGGAATGAGTTCACTTTGACTGCGAATCAATTTCTGACAGTTTCATCGCGTACTTTATATAGGCACGGCGCTCATCACTCGGCAGCTTACGATTCACGGCGAGAAACGAAATGAAGCTATCAACAATAGGCTCTAGCTGGGTTTGAGCGGGTGCATCACAATCAATGTACCTTGGTAAAAGCTTATGCATTTGCTCGAGTAGGCTCGGTGTAACCGTATATTGGCGGTCCATTACTTGCGCATTGGCAAGAGCGCTAGACATCTTACGAAATGCGTTTTGTTCTCTGTCTTGTTGAGTGACTTGTGTTGAACAGGTCTCTGCAATGAGCTGGCTGTAATGTAAAGAGTGAGAAGACAACTCGGTCTCTGCTGTTTGACTGTCAGCAAAAGCAAAGAAAGGAAAAAGTAGCGACAAGAACAGGGGGGAAGTGGACGTTGATGGCATTACAAGAAAATCTCTGTATGACGATTTAGCAAGCGACGTTTATACCATTATTTTATGTCTATTCCTTTCAAAACCCGCGGCTTTTAATCAAAAACATCCCGCCCAAGTGCTTTTTATTGCCTCAATACTTTGGCGTTTCAAAGACTGTTTTTTCCTGAAAACGTTTTTCAAGCAGCAAGGGCTTTCAGAATTCATGTAGAATGTCGCCAATTTAAATTTTGGCGTTATTGGAAAAAATGAAACAAGGTTACAGCTGTATAGGGTTAGTAAACCCAAAATCACCCGAAAATGTCGGTTCTGTTATGCGTGCTGCTGGCTGTTACGGTGTGAACTCCGTGTTTTACACCGGAACCCGTTACGACAGGGCGGCAAAGTTTTGTACCGACACGAAAAACAGAGTGTTAGATACGCCGCTTATTGGTGTTGATGATCTCAAAGCCGTTGTGCCGGTTGGTTGTATTCCAATTGCCGTTGAGTTGGTGGAAGGCGCAAAACCGCTTCCTGACTACAAACATCCTGCTCGTGCGTTTTACATCTTTGGCCCAGAAGACAATTCGCTGAAGAAAGAGATCACCGAGTTTTGTGCGGAAACTATCTACATTCCTACGAATGGCTGTATGAACCTGGCTGCTTGCGTCAATGTCATCCTTTATGACCGCATGGCCAAGGGCACGAATTTCTCTGGGCACCTGTAACTGCTATACCAGCATATTGACATTGCGTAGGTATATACAGGAAACAGTAGTGTATCCAACACAATGAAAAACCGTGGTGATTTGTTGATTTGACACAATTGTGTATTGATACGAATTGATCACGGGCAGGGGCGCGGTTACAATCGCGTCTCGCTTCAGGTGCGCCCGTTTTGATTGGTATTAAAATGAGCACCTAACGAAGCACTCTCTAAGACGTCTATTCAATACTCCTCGAGTTCAGACGCCAATAACTAAAACAAGTGCTACTTCGTGTGTAGCACCACTGTAAATAGGACATAAAAATGCCTGTAATTACTCTTCCTGACGGTAGTCAACGTTCTTTTGACAACCCGGTTTCTACTTATGATGTTGCTTTCGACATCGGCCCTGGTCTTGCTAAAGCTTGTATCGCTGGTCGTGTTGACGGAAACCGTGTTGATGCGTGTGATTTGATTGAACACGACGCTAAGCTAGAAATCATCACCGCAAAAGACGCAGACGGTCTCGAAATCATTCGTCACTCTTGTGCTCACTTGCTGGGTCATGCGATCAAGCAACTGTTCCCTGATGCAAAAATGGCGATCGGTCCGACCATCGACAGCGGTTTCTACTATGACTTAGACTTGGATCGCTCGTTGACCCAAGAAGACCTTGATGCGATTGAAAAGCGCATGAAAGATTTGGCAAAAACCAAATATCAGGTCATTAAGAAGAATGTAAGCTGGCAGGAAGCGCGCGATACGTTTGAATCACGCGGCGAGACTTACAAAATTGAAATTCTGGACGAAAACGTTTCTCGAGACGATCGCCCAGGACTTTACCACCATGAAGAATACATCGACATGTGCCGCGGTCCGCACGTGCCGAACATGAGCTTCTGCCAAAACTTCAAGATCTTAAACGTTGCTGGCGCTTACTGGCGTGGTAACAGCGACAACAAGATGCTGCAGCGTATCTACGGCACAGCGTTTTACGATAAGAAAGAATTAAAAGCGCACCTTGTTCGTCTTGAAGAAGCGGCAAAGCGTGACCACCGTAAACTAGGTAAGCAACTTGATCTGTACCACATGCAGCAAGAAGCGCCGGGTATGGTGTTCTGGCACCACAATGGTTGGACTGTTTTCCGTGAACTGGAAACGTTCGTCCGCGAAAAACTGACCGAATATGAATACCAAGAAGTCAAAGGCCCGCTGATCATGGATCGCGTTCTTTGGGAGCGTTCTGGTCACTGGGACAAATACGCTGACTACATGTTCACCACGCAATCTGAAAGCCGTGAATATGCGCTTAAGCCGATGAACTGCCCAGGTCACGTACAGATCTTTAACCAAGGTCTGAAGTCATACCGTGATTTGCCGCTGCGTATGGCGGAGTTTGGTAGCTGTCACCGTAACGAGCCATCAGGTGCATTGCACGGTCTGATGCGTGTTCGTGGCTTCACTCAGGATGATGCTCACATCTTCTGTACGCCAAACCAAGTTCAAGATGAAGTGACATCTTGCATCTCTATGGTTTACGACACATACAAAACATTCGGTTTTGATGAGATTGTTGTGAAGCTATCTACACGCCCTGAACAGCGTGTTGGTTCTGACGAAATGTGGGACCGTGCAGAGAAGGCATTGGCTGAAGCACTTGAGTCAATGGACATCAAATTTGAGATTTTGGAAGGCGAAGGTGCTTTCTATGGTCCTAAGATTGAATTTACTTTGCATGATTGTTTGGATCGCGCATGGCAGTGTGGTACTGTTCAGCTCGATTTTGCTCTGCCTGAGCGTTTGGGCGCAACGTACGTTGGTGAAGACAACGAACGCCATACCCCAGTCATGATTCACCGTGCGATTTTGGGTTCTCTGGAACGCTTCATTGGCATTTTGATTGAAGAATACGCGGGTCATTTCCCGGTATGGCTGGCTCCTCAGCAAGCGATTGTCATGAATATCACCGACAATCAGGCTGATTATGTTCAGGAAGTAGCAAAAAAACTGCAAAAAGCAGGTTTTAGAGCGTCAGCGGACTTGAGAAACGAGAAGATTGGTTTTAAAATCCGTGAACACACTTTGAAGCGCGTACCTTATATGTTGGTTTGCGGTGACCAAGAAATGGAAGCCGGTGAAATCGCGGTACGTACACGCAAAGGTAAAGATTTGGGTAAATATAAAATTGACGAATTCATTTCTCTGCTCGAGAACGAAGTTCGTACCCGAACGCTCAATATTTTGGAGGAATAAGGTATTAAAGGCGCAACAAGAAAAGTCCCAGTTAAACAAAATGCTCATCGATTGAATGACGAAATTCGCGGTATTAGCGAAGTTCGTTTGACCGGCCTAGACGGCGAAGCCGTTGGCGTAGTTTCAATCGAAGACGCTCTAGCAACTGCTCAAGAGGCAGGTGTGGATCTGGTCGAAATTAGCCCTAATGCCGAACCACCTGTCTGTCGCGTGATGGACTACGGTAAGTTCATTTACGAAAAGAGCAAGGCTACGAAAGAGCAGAAGAAAAAACAAAAGGTTATTCAGGTTAAGGAAATTAAATTCCGTCCTGGTACCGATATTGGCGACTATCAGGTAAAACTACGCAACCTGGTTCGCTTTATTGAAGAGGGTAACAAGGTCAAGGTTACAATCCGATTCCGTGGTCGCGAAATGGCGCACCAAGAAATCGGTGTTGACGTTTTGAATCGCTTGAAAGAAGACACTGCTGAAATTTGTTTGGTAGAAAGCTTCCCAACGCGAATCGAAGGTCGTCAAATGATCATGGTTCTTGCCCCTAAAAAGAAGTAATTTCGGCATACAAGTAACGTAAGAGGCTATGCCTTCGGGTGTAGCCTCTTTGTTCGCCGGATTACATTGTTATTAACATGCAACAATGCGGAGTTATTCATCATGCCTAAGATGAAATCAAACAAAGGTGCAGCTAAGCGTTTCAAGAAAACTGCTGGCGGCTTCAAGTTCAAGCACGCGACTAAACGTCACATCCTGACTAAGCGTACTACTAAGAACAAACGTCAACTGCGTCCAAATGCAATTCTGCCTAAGTGCGAAGTTGCTGCAGTTGCTCGTATGCTTCCATACGCATAATTTTTCTTAGTTTATTAACGATTTAGTTTAGGAGAGAGTCCATGGCTCGCGTAAAACGTGGTGTACAAGCTCGTGCACGTCACAAGAAAGTTCTAAAACAAGCTAAAGGTTATTACGGTGCACGTTCACGTGTTTACCGCGTAGCTTTCCAAGCAGTTACCAAAGCTGGTCAATACGCTTACCGTGACCGTCGTCAGAAGAAACGTCAATTCCGTCAACTTTGGATTGCACGTATCAATGCTGCGGCTCGTCAGAATGGTATGTCTTACAGCCGTTTCATCAACGGTCTGAAGAAAGCGTCTATCGAAATCGATCGTAAGATCCTTGCTGATATCGCTGTATTCGACAAAGCTACTTTCTCTGTACTTGTTGAGAAAGCGAAAGCTGCTCTGTAATTATACAGAATAGATTTTGCAAGAAAGGGGAGCTTAGGCTCCCCTTTTTTACATCTGAAATTTGTATGCCTGATTAATGTTAACTGCAGTATTCTGAGGTTACTCAGGTATAAACCCAGTCTAATTCTCTTCGCTTTACCTCTTCAGCGTCCATTTTTACATGCTCCGATGCGGATAATTGAGTCTTCTCCTTTCATGAAAAGGCCAACTTCTTCGCGATTTACATGATTCAACCATAAATGTGGTGATGAAATAGGCATGACAAGCACTTGATGTCACTTTCAGTTTGGCTTTAGTTCACGGTTTATTTACTATGTACCGTTACGTCTATACCAATTCTCAGAGCAAAATTCGCCGATGCGAGTCGCGATTGGTTCACGTATTTTGTTACGAGAATTGGTATATCTTTTACTCCGTAAGTAATCGCCTGAAAGGGTGGATGAGGAAACGATGCAACAACTAGAAGACATTCTATCCAGCGCAACGGCAGCTATCGAATCGGCTGACTCTGTTGTGGCTTTGGATGAGGTACGTGTTAAGTACCTAGGTAAGAAAGGCGAGCTAACTACGCAACTTCAAGCATTGGGCAAATTGCCGCATGAGGAACGCCGTGAAGCGGGCGCAAGCATCAATAAAGCGAAGCAGGCAGTTCAGCAAGCGATCTCTGAGCGTAAAAATGCGCTAGAAAGTGCTGAACTTGAAGCGAAGCTGGCTGCTGAATCTATCGATGTGACCCTGCCTGGTCGTCGCATTGAAAATGGTGGCATTCACCCGGTAACTCGTACCATTGAACGCATTGAAAGTTTCTTCGGTGATTTGGGCTTTGACGTAAAAACAGGTCCAGAAATCGAAGATGCATTCCACAACTTCGATGCACTGAACATTGCAGAAGATCATCCAGCACGTACTGATCATGACACCTTCTTCTTTAACCCAGATTTGATGCTTCGTACGCACACTTCAGGTGTTCAGATCCGTACCATGGAAGAGAGCCAGCCACCACTACGATTCATTGCGCCTGGCCGCGTTTACCGTAATGATTACGACCAAACGCACACGCCAATGTTCCACCAAGTTGAAGGCATGCTGGTTGACGAAAATGTTAACTTTGCGCAGCTAAAAGGCATCCTTCATGACTTCCTGTGCAACTTCTTTGAAGAAGATCTTGAAGTGCGTTTCCGTCCTTCTTACTTCCCATTCACTGAGCCTTCTGCGGAAGTGGATGTTCGTCGTAAAGACGGTAAGTGGTTGGAAATCCTTGGCTGCGGTATGGTTCACCCGAACGTACTTCGCGCAGTAAATATCGACCCAGAGAAATACTCAGGTTTTGCCTTTGGTATGGGTGTTGAGCGTCTAACCATGCTGCGTTACGGCGTGAATGACCTGCGTGCGTTCTTCGAGAACGATTTGCGTTTCCTGAAACAATTCAAGTAAGCATTGGGGTAATTGAGAAATGAAATTCAGTGAATCCTGGCTTCGCGAGTGGGTTAAGCCTGCTGTCAATAGCGAAGAACTGGCACACCAAATCACCATGGCTGGCCTAGAAGTCGACGACATTGAAGCTGTTGCCGGTGAATTCACCGGCGTAGTCGTTGGTGAAGTGGTTGAATGTGGTCAACACCCTGATGCGGACAAATTACGTGTTACCAAAGTAAACGTCGGTGGCGAAGAGCTGCTGGATATCGTTTGTGGTGCATCAAACTGTCGTTTGGGTATTAAAGTTGCTGTAGCAACCGTTGGTGCGGTTCTGCCTGGCGATTTTAAAATCAAGAAAGCGAAACTTCGTGGTCAACCTTCTCACGGTATGCTGTGCTCGTTCACCGAGCTTGGCATTAACGTTGAATCTGACGGCATCATGGAACTACCTGCAGACGCGGTTCTGGGTACTGACTTCCGCGAGTTCCTGTCGCTAAACGATGTCACTATTGATGTTGATCTGACGGCAAACCGAGCTGATTGCTTGAGCCTTAAAGGCATGGCTCGTGAAGTGGGTGTATTGAACCGTGCTGAAGTATCTGAGCCTGCGTTTGACAACGTAGCACCGTCAATTGATGACAAGATTTCTGTTGCTATCGAAGCGCCTATC
Source organism: Enterovibrio norvegicus FF-33 (assembly GCF_000286835.2). Classification (GTDB taxonomy): domain Bacteria; phylum Pseudomonadota; class Gammaproteobacteria; order Enterobacterales; family Vibrionaceae; genus Enterovibrio; species Enterovibrio norvegicus_A. The sequence continues at coordinate 22,356 of NZ_AJYD02000038.1, forward strand.
GCGTGTCCACGTTACTTGGGCCGAGTGGTTCGCAACGTGAACGTGAAAGCGGCATCGCCACTTTGGATGCAAGAAAAGCTGCGTCGTAGCGGTATTCGCTCTATTGATCCAATCGTCGACATCACTAACTACGTGATGCTTGAGCAAGGCCAACCTATGCATGCATTCGATCTTTCTAAGATTGAAGGTGGCATCGTTGCGCGTATGGCGAAGCAAGGCGAGAAACTGGTTCTTCTGGACGGTAATGAAGCTGAGCTAAACGACAACACGCTTGTTATTGCTGACCACAACAAAGCACTGGCTATTGCTGGTATCTTTGGTGGTGAGTTCTCGGGTGTGACTACCGAGACGACTGACGTATTGTTAGAAGCTGCATTCTTTGCACCTGATTCAATTCGTGGTCGTGCACGTAGCTACGGCTTGCACACGGATTCATCACACCGCTTTGAGCGTGGTGTTGATTCAAGCCTTCAGTACCACGCCATGGAGCGTGCGACACAACTGCTGATTGATATCTGTGGTGGTGAAGCGGGTGAAATCGTCGGTCAAGAATCTGAAGAGAATCTCCCTAAAGCGAAAACCATTTCTCTGCGTCGCAGCAAATTGGATCGCCTTCTGGGCCACGCCATCTCTTCTGACGATGTTGTGGAGATCTTGACGCGTCTGGGTTGTGACGTAGAAACCACAGAAGCAGGTTGGACAGCGAAAGCACCGTCATGGCGTTTTGATCTGGCCATTGAAGAAGACTTGGTTGAAGAAGTAGGGCGTATCTTCGGTTACGACAACATTCCAAACCAAGCGCCTGAAGCGCACCTGACCATGAACGAATATAAAGAGGTCAACCAACCTCTGAAACGCGTTCGTGATTTGCTGGTTGACCGTGGTTACCACGAAGCGATTACTTATAGTTTTGTTGAGCCTTCTCAACAGGCGCTGATCGTGCCAAACGTTGAGCCACTGATCTTGCCACACCCAATCTCTGCTGACATGTCAGCAATGCGTTTGAGCTTGTGGACAGGTCTGCTAAACACAGTGACGTACAACCAGAAACGTCAGCAACCACGTGTGCGTCTGTTTGAAGCAGGTCTGCGTTTTATTCCTGAAGCGACTGCTGAAAACGGCATGCGCCAAGAAATGATGCTGGCAGGTGTGATTGCCGGTGCGCGTTCTGAAGAGCACTGGGACATTGCGACTAACACTGTCGATTTCTTTGACCTTAAAGGCGATCTGGAAGCGGTTCTGGAGCTAACTGCTAATGAGTTGGCATACAGTTTCAAAGCGTCTAAGCATCCGGCGCTGCACCCAGGTCAGAGCGCGGCGATTGAAGTCGACGGCAAGATTGTCGGCCACATTGGTACGGTTCACCCTGAGCTTGAGCGTAAGTTTGGCCTGAATGGTCGCACTATCGTGTTCGAAATCGAGTGGGCTGCTATCAATCAGCGTGTGATTCCGGAAGCGGTTGTGATTTCTAAGTTCCCAGCGAACCGTCGTGACATCGCGGTGATTGTTGCTGATGACGTAGAATCAGAAGCAGTTGTACGCGCATGTTTAGATACCGACAATGCACTTATCAAAGGCTCTAAGCTTTTCGACCTTTATAAAGGCAAAGGCGTTGAAGAAGGTAAGAAGAGTCTGGCTATCGCTCTGACGCTACAATCTACTGAACGTACTTTAGAAGAAAGTGATATTTCTGAGGCGGTTGCGGCAGTTGTTGCGACACTTGGCGAAAAATTCGGTGCTCACCTTCGCGACTAATGCGAAAACTATCAATAAAAAGCAGCCTTCGGGCTGCTTTTTTTATGTCCAAAAGTTCTAACACCTATCGTTTTGATAAACCTAAGTTTTATCAAAACGATAACAGACCTTGGTTTTTAACTGTTTAAAACTCGAATAAAAACATCATCTAAACAGGATTTTGCCATCGTCATGTCTCATTTTTTATGCATGACGCAAGAATGAAATCCTCATAAACAGAGCACTGTTCTAAATAATGATATGGAAAAAAGTTGGCGCAAATCAGCCAGTTGGCTTACACTGTTCGTAAGTTACTGATGCGGAATATGCTGCCCGACAGTGGAGCAAGTGAATATTTCCAATGCAGTGCAATTGGTAGTGAAGATACGATGTATCTCATTTATGTTTAACATTTCTTGAGGGAATGACCTATGGCGCTCACTAAGGCCGATCTGGCTGAGAACCTGTTTGAAAATGTCGGGATGAGCAAGCGGGACGCCAAGGACACCGTCGAAGCGTTCTTCGAAGAAGTTCGAAAAGCACTCGAAGGTGGCGAGCAAGTTAAGCTGTCTGGTTTCGGAAACTTTGATCTTCGCGAAAAGAACGAACGTCCAGGCCGCAACCCAAAAACGGGTGAAGATATTCCAATTACTGCTCGTCGAGTAGTAACGTTCCGCCCGGGGCAAAAGCTGAAAGCACGCGTAGAAAACGCAAAAATCGACAAGTAATTCTCGATGGTAATTTTAGAAGAAAGTCTGTTCCGAAGACAGTTACTTCTTAGTTAATTTGCTTCTATGCCCTGGCATGTTAAGAACCGTAGCTTTTTGCTGCGGTTTTTTATTGGGTAAAAATCACGCACCACCTGATAAACATGCCTTTCAATCTCTCAATTCTTACACCACGTAATAACACAAACATGAATCCTAATATTGTTCGGGTATAGTAGTTAGCGAGATACGAAAATAATAAATTAGGAAGTTTTGAAAATGGACAGTCAACTCTCCGGTGGCTTTCTCAAGCACACTTTGTCTTCGCCGATGACATTCAAACCGTATTCATTTCAACTGCCAAATGGTCTCGATATTATTCATCATGACGTTGGCGTATTGGAGGTTTCACCAGAAAACGCGAATCGCGCCATTGTAATTTCTTCTGGTATTCATGGTGATGAAACCGCACCGATTGAGCTGGTTGATGATTTGGTGAGTGAAATACTGAATGGCGCGTGGGTTCCTCAATCACGCACTCTTTTCATCATTGCGCATCCTGATGCGATTCATGCTCACACGCGTTTTATTGAGGAAAATTTGAACCGTCTCTTTGCTGATGTTAACGCCGATCGCAATGCAGAATGTCAGCTGGCTAATCATCTTCAAGAGCATGTTCGCCGCTTCTTTGTCAATACCAAAGACAATGATGAGAAGTGGCACTTTGATATGCACAGCGCCATTCGTGATTCCAAACACTACATGTTTGCCGTCGTGCCTGCTTCAACAAAGACAACCGATGTTCGCCCTCTTATTGGCTTCCTAAAGTCGGCACAGATGGATGCTATGCTGTTAAGCCGCACGCCATCTTCAACATTCAGTTGGTGGAGTGGTGAGAATTTCGGTGCATTGGCCGCAACCTTTGAAATGGGTCGTGTCGCGCCTTTGTATCAAAACGATATGTCAGAATTCGCGCCGCTTAAACAAGCGCTGATAAACTTTCTATGTGATTGTGAAAACGTCGAAGCCGCGATTGAACATGATCTTTCTATCTATAAGGTGACGCGCACCATTACCAAAACCGACGATGCATTCTCTTTGGCCTTTAGTGGTGATGCAGCAAACTTCACTTACTTCAAGGAAGGCGAACAGCTGGCAGAAGAAAACGGTACGCTATACGTGGCGCAAAAAGGCGGGGAGGCGGCTGTGTTCCCCAATGCCAACGTCGCGGTAGGTCAGCGCGCTTGTTTACTGGTGACACCTTTTGTTCCGGATGAATCGAAACCCCTTTTTGTTAACGTGGGAAGCGAGCCAGGGCCGATCGCAATCAGTTAGCACTTTTCATTGTTCTGCGTTCTCTGTATGGTTGGCGGCTATTGACGTTTAAACTATAAAACCATGCATTTACTTCAACTTGTTCAGCGTCGCACTCGGCGCTGGCATACCGCTCTCATTACCGCTGTCGCACTGCTTATTGTGTGCTCATTGCTTTCACTGGCGGCAGGTGAGATCTGGATTTTCCCTTTCCATGTTGATTCTCCTCTAGCGCAACAATTGTTGATGGAGCTTCGTGTCCCGCGCGTTATTGCTGCCATCTTGATTGGCGCCTCTTTGGCGGTGTCTGGTGCGGTGCTGCAGGTGTTACTGGGTAATCCATTGGCAGAGCCCGGCGTGTTAGGCATTTCCGGTGGTGCAAGCCTTGCCCTTGTGCTTGTTATGTTTTTCTTCCCGGCGTTAGCCACTCAGTACGGATTAATGTCTGCTGCGATGCTTGGGGCGCTATCTTTTACTGGCGTACTGGTATGGTTAGCTCGCAAGCGAACTATGTCGACAGCAAGGCTATTACTGATTGGTGTTGCACTGGGTATTCTCTCCGGCGCCATCGTAACGTGGACATTCTATTTCAGTTCAGACCTTAACCTTCGTCAGCTACTTTACTGGCTGATGGGAAGCCTTTCAGGTGTGCATTGGGCGCAGCTAACGCTTGCCGTGGTGGTTGTGCCTGCTGTGCTTTGGCTGTGTACGCAAGGGCATAACCTGGATCTGATGATGCTGGGTGAAGCGCCAGCGAAGCAGTTAGGATTGAATATTCAAACGCTCAGATGGCAGCTGATCTTGATGGTCAGTGTGCTTGTTGGCGCGTCGGTTGCCATGGCCGGTGTGATTGGCTTTGTCGGCTTAGTGGTTCCGCATTTTTTGCGACTTTGGCTAGGGACAGAAAACAGGTATCTTCTTCCGCTTTCAGCGCTCGCTGGTGCTTCACTGTTGTTAGTGGCTGACACGATAGGGCGTATGGCAATTGCTGAAGCAGAGTTACCTGTAGGTGCAGTGACAACGTCACTTGGTGCGCCTCTATTTATCTGGATGTTATTGAGACGCGCATGATTGAAGCTAAGAATATTGCATTAGGTACGCGTCTTCTTCCGTTAAGTTTTTCTGTTGGGCAAGGCGAGATTGTTCATCTGCTTGGTGCAAACGGAAGCGGGAAAAGCACGTTGTTGGAATTATTGTCTGGTTTAACGGAAGGCCAAGGCAACGTTTCCTTAAATGGCATCGCACTGGCGGATATAGACAGCAAAACCTTAGCAAGACAACGAGCGTATTTGAGCCAACAACAAAAGCCTGCTTTTGCCATCGGCGTTTATCAGTACCTCAGTTTAAGTTTGTCCGCGTTGACCAAAAGTAATCCCATTGAATTAGATGCGGCCGTCAAAGACATATGCTCAACCTTGAGGATTGAAGATAAGCTGAATCGCAATACTGAGCAGCTTTCGGGTGGGGAATGGCAGCGCGTAAGACTTGCCGGTGTGTGCTTACAAATTTGGCCTGATATAAATCCCGATGGAAAACTGCTTATTCTCGACGAACCAGCAAGCGCACTCGACATCGCTCAGCAAAGCGTGATGTACAAGATGATTCGTCGCATTGCTGATCGTGGTATTGCGGTGATCATGTCCAATCATGATATCAATCGAACACTCAGTGATGCAGATAGGGTGATGTTACTTAAAAATGGCCACCTTGTATCTCAAGGTAGTCCTAGGGAAGTGATGCACGTGGACACGCTGGAAGCGGTGTTTGGCACTCGCTTACGTCGAGTAGAAATTGACGGTCAACTGCTGATGTTAAACACCTAGCACGATGTCTCGCACTAGGTTTGATGAACGTTAACTTAGTGTTTGGCGTCGGCTTGCGCTTCAAGTTTTGCTTTGATGAACAATGCGTGGTCGAGATATAACAATTCCGACGTTTTTCGGATCACAGACTCTTCTAGCGGATCGAGCTTACCGTCCGCATACGCGACTTCCCACATCGCTTTGACCAAGCTGAATCGCTGTTGCTGATCTAGCTGGCGCAACTTGTCTGTGTAGTCATAGAGTGACACGGAGTTTGATGCATCGACGCGCGCTTCATTGACGAGTGAGTTTGACGCCGCTTCTTCAATCCCTAATAACTCACCAAGCATTCGTGTTTTAGCTGCCTCTTCACGAGGGTCGAGTTCGTTATCGGCACTGGCGACTTCGCACAATAAACCTGCCATCGCACGTTGATAACGGTGTTCGTTTGAAGCGGCACTGCCACCTTCTTCAGTAAAGACTTCTCTTAGAATCGAAGACAGTTTTGAAAACATGTAGGTTACCTAGTGAAGTTTATTGATGAGCTTTATCAGTATGAATCAGCTTTTGAGTACATATGGCATATGGCTGAGTGAAGTCACACCCACCAATACATATAGAATAAGAGTATGAGGGATAATTTGAGAAGTTGTCAGCGACTTGCTGGTGCTTCTTATCTTTCAGACGGTGAAAAAGATGAGAGGTTCACTAAAAATATCGTCTTAGGCTCAATGACCTAGGGCAGAGCAGGGCAACACGTAACAAGAAAGCCAAACCCACAATAAAGTTTGGCTTTTTTTGAAATATTAACGGCGACTAGGACGACGGCCGGTTCTTTCTTTATGCGCAGATGCAGCTTTTGCTTGGGAAAGCAAAATGGACTCAACTGTCAGCTCCATCGGCTCTCTCGGCTTTAAACCATGTGCAAAGGTACGTGAGCGAGCTGGCATCTCAAATTCAGCTTCAGACGCTTTAGGCATGCGTTTAAAACGGTACAGGTAAAAGTTTTCTACTTTCTCTCTCGCCCATTCCGTTTTCTTTAAGTATTTCAAGCTGCTAGCGATGCTTGGCTTGGTATTAAAGCAGTTCAAACGCATTGCAGTATCAAGTATTTCCCAGCCGTAATGATCAACAAGCTGAGTGAGCATGTCTTCCATTTTTAGGCCATGCAGCGGGTTGTTTTGCTGCAGTTCAATTCTTTCTTGTTCAGTCATGAAGAGTTTCTCCATTACTCGTGGCTGGGATGGTGAGTTAATCCACCCTCCAAGCCACTAAGTGTTTATTCTAACGACAGTTTATGTCGCATGTTTCTACGTTGTACTTTTGCGTCGTACATTGTCAGTTTGTGGTGTTATGCCACTTGAAGCAATTTCTGTTGGTGATCGAGGTACTCATCATAAGTGCCTTGGAAGTTAACCAGCGTCTTGCCTTTCACTTCGATAATAGAAGTGGCAAGAGACGAGACAAACTCACGGTCATGGCTAACAAAAATAAGCGTACCTTCGTAAACTTTCAATGCATTGTTTAGCGCTTCAATCGCTTCCATGTCCATGTGGTTGGTTGGTTCGTCCATGACAAGCACATTGATGTCTTGCATCATTAACTTACCAAACAACAAACGGTTCTTTTCACCACCTGAACAGTTCTTCGCTTTCTTGTTCACATCATCGGCAGTGAACAGCAAACGGCCTAAAATACCGCGAACCATCAAATCATCGTGTTTCACTGTGCGCCACTGCGAGATCCAATCAAAGATGCTTAGATCGTTGTCGAAGTCAGCAGTGCTGTCTTGTGGGCAGTAACCAACTGATGCGTTTTCAGACCACTTAACAATGCCGTGGTTTTGTTCGATTTCGTTCACGAGGCAGCGCAACAGTGTTGTCTTACCCACGCCATTCTCGCCAATAACGGCTAAACGAGAACCAGCTTCAAGTAACAAGTTGCCGTTTTCAAACAGCAACTCGTCGTCAAAAGAGTGACCTAGATTTTGCAGTTCAAGGGCTTGACGATGCAGTTTCTTGCCTTCACCAAAATTAATAGACGGGCTCATGCGGCTAGACGACTTAACGTCGTCTAACTTAATTTTATCCATCTTCTTCGCACGAGAACTCGCTTGTTTCGCTTTAGATGCGTTCGCACCAAAACGGTTAACAAAGTCCTGCAATTCACTTATCTCAGCCGCTTTTTTCGCGTTACCTGATAAGAGCTGATCGCGGATCAAGCTAGACGCCTCAAGGAAGTACTCGTAGTTACCTGGGTAAATACGTAGCTCACCGTAATCAATGTCTGCCATGTGGGTACATACAGAGTTCAAGAAGTGGCGATCGTGCGAGATGATGATCATCGTACACTTACGCTGGTTCAACTCTTCTGCAAGCCAGTTAATGGTGTGAATATCCAAGTTGTTGGTAGGTTCATCTAGCAACAAGATATCAGGGTTGGCAAACAAGGCTTGTGCAAGTAGCACACGCAGTTTCCAGCCTGGCGCAACGTGTTGCATCAGACCAAAATGCAATTCTTCTTCGATGCCCGCTTGAAGTAGGATGTCACCCGCGCGGCTTTCGGCGGTGTAGCCACCCATTTCGGCGAATTCGCTTTCTAGCTCAGCGACCTTCATACCATCTTCTTCACTCATTTCTGGCAGTGAGTAGATGCGCTCGCGCTCTTGTTTAACTTCCCATAGCTTGCGGTCACCCATGATCACGACGTCGATAACGTTGTTTTGTTCAAAGGCAAATTGGTCTTGGCTCAGTACGCCAAGCTTTAACCCAGGGGTGATTGATACGTTGCCCGAGCTTGGCGTCAGCGCACCGCTAAGAATCTTCATGAACGTTGATTTACCACATCCATTAGCTCCGATTAAGCCATAACGATTACCGTTACCGAACTTAGCAGAAATGTTTTCGAATAATGGCTCGGCGCCGAATTGCATGGTGATGTTAGCGGTTGAGATCAAAGAAGTATTCCTAGGTATATAAGATTGGCTAATCGCTGAATGAGAGTTGCCAAATCAACAGAAATTAAAGCACGAATGAATAGGCGGGGAATTATACAGATTTATTTAACAAATAACAGATGTGAGAGCTAAGTCACGTATGGGTATTTAAGACTATGTTTGTGGCGGTTGCATGGTCTATTAGCTATGCGTGTCTAGATTTGAAGTAGGCTGCATGCTGTTTGACGAAAACGCCCTTCTTTTGCCTTAGTCACAAAGCATCAAAAAAGACGCATTTTTTCTAAAGGTTTAATGGTGTTCTACTGTGTACTAGCTCGTATCGATGTCTTATAGACGTGGTATGAAGCGCTCATCTCAACAATGTCAAAGTGACATTAAAGCACTGAAATTATAAATATTTATTTGCGAGAAATAGACGGCCAACTTGATCGGCTAAGCGAATGGACTCGCAAAGAGCATGCGCTAATCTAAACGTAATCAACACTTGCTTAACCTCCATTCGTTAACTTTACATCCTGCAACATTGTTGCAACAATTTGAGTGTTGTAGTTGGAAGTGGCTCAAATGAATGCATATTACTCTACGTTAAGTGGTTGGATTATCCCTGTTACTCGAGCAATGAAATCGCTAGATCTCGATCCAGTGAAAACATTGGAGATGTTTGATATCGACCCTGCAGAAGTTAACGATCCGGAAGGGCGGATTTGTGTCGAGAGTCTAGGGAATCTTTTTACCTTCTGTAATAAGCGTGTGGGAAACCGTCAATTCAATATAGAAGTGGCGCGTTCTTTTCACCCTTCGGCGTTGCACGCGTTGGGTTATGCCGTGCAGTCGGCGTTCAGCTTGCAAGAAGCGTTAGAACGTGTGAGCCAGTACAAGCGAGTTGTATCGAATTGCAGCAACATGGACACCTACGAATCGGGCGATGAACTTATCGTTGAACTCGTCGTATATCGCTATACCGATAGCGGTAGATTGGTGCTATCTCCAGACCTTATCGAGTCATTTCTAGCGACACTTGTGCAGCTATCGCGAGATTTGGTAGGTGGCGATATCGACCCTATTAAGATCCAATGCACCTTTGAGCGTTCAAGTGATGATTGCCCTGTAGTTTCTGAGTTCTTCAACTGCCCAATCGAATACGGCTGCGAACGCAATGCTGTAGTGCTTGATTTAGAGCAAGCCAAAGAGCGGGCATTTGGCAATAATCCCGCCATTAATCAGTTGCACATCGAAATACTCAATAAGTTCATGAGCCGAGTGGATAAGACAAACCTGACTTACCTCATCGAAAGTAAAATCCTAGAAGAATTACCCATGGGCGCACCTTCACAAGCCGATGTCGCGAAACAACTTGGGTTGAGTTTGCGTAATTTGCAACGCAAGCTGAGCGAACAGGGCACCTGCTACAAAGAAATTCTGGATAACACCCGTAAACGATTAACACTGAGCTACATTAAACAACCCCACATGAGTATCAGCGAGATTGGCTATTTGGTTGGTTTTTCCAATGTGGCCAACTTTAATCGTGCTTTTCGTCGTTGGGAAGGGTGTGCACCTGGGGAGTATCGTCACAATTATCTTTCTACAAACTCAATGATCGAGCACATCCATCCTAGAGCTTAACGACTCACACTCCCGCCCACTTTAAAGCCAAGTCGACTGGTCTTTGATCCTCTATTTTCACATTTCCTATCATCGTTTTAATTCTGCATCGTCGCGTGTGGGATAAGTCTTTGGCGCAAATTAACAATCAGATCTGATCTCGAATACTTCATATTGGAACCAAGCGCACTGCCGTACCAATACAAGGAGTTCCTATGAGTAATGCAGAGCAAATCCCAGATAGCGTGATAGCTGAAAGTTTGGTAGCAACGGCAAAAACGCAAATGGTCAGTTTGTTTGAGCGCCAGAAAATGGCGTTTGATAAAGACCGTTTTCCACGTTACGAACAGAGAGTGCGTGAGCTGAAACAGCTTAAGCAGGCAATTTTGATAAACAAACAAGATTTGCTTAATGCGCTAGAAACGGATTTTGGTTACCGCAGTCATGATGAAAGCATGTTGGGTGACATTTTCTCTTCTATTTCTTCTGTGGATTACACACTGAAGCACTTACAGCGATGGATGAAGCCACAAAAACGTGCCGTTGGCATCGTGTTTCAGCCGGCACATGCGAAGGTTGTTTATCAACCTAAAGGGGTGGTAGGTATTATTGCGCCTTGGAACTATCCGGTGTTTCTTACCATCGGGCCTTTAGTGGCGGCACTGGCTGCGGGTAATCGCGCCATGATTAAAATGTCCGAATACACGCCAAACACCAATGCTGTATTGGTGAAGTTATTAGCAGGTATCTTTGATTCCAGCAAAGTGGGCGTTACCTTGGGAGAAGCGGAAGTGGCGCAGGCTTTTTCTGGTTTACCGTTTGATCATCTTCTGTTTACAGGATCAACGGAGGTCGGTCGACATGTCATGAGGGCGGCGGCTGAAAATTTAGTTCCGGTAACACTGGAATTGGGGGGTAAATCACCCGTGATTATCGATGACAAAATCCCGCTCGGTGAAGCGGTTAAGCGCTTTATCTATGGGAAAACCATGAATGCAGGTCAAACCTGCGTGTCACCAGATTATGTGTACTGCCCTAAAAGTCGGGTGAATGAATTGGTTGCTGCCATACGGTTGCGACATGAATCGATGTATCCGTCACTTGATGGCTTTTCAAAACGAACGCGCATTATCAATCGACGGCAACATGGCCGATTAGTGGGCTATTTAGAGCAAGCCAAATCACTCGGCGCGGAAGTGATCCCTTTGGGGGAAGTGCCCACGGACCAGGATGAATGTTATATGCCGTTGACCTTGATCATTGGAAGTGATCGAACAATGACAGTGATGCAAGAAGAGATATTTGGGCCCATATTGCCCATTATTGGATACGACGACTTGAGCCAAGTGATTGATAGTATAAATGCCAACTCGCGCCCGCTGGGGCTCTACATTCAAAGTTTCGACAAACACTTTCAGAATACGGTATTGAACAACACCCATGCAGGTGGTGTGTGTATCAATGATGCGGCATTTCATGTGGTGGTGGATGACCTACCTTTTGGGGGAACAGGTGATTCAGGCTTAGGCAGCTATCACGGTGTAGAAGGGTTTCGAACTTTCTCTCATGCGAAGTCCGTGTTTAGTCGCGGTAGGCTGTTCTTCGCTGACATGCTATTTCCACCCTATGGAACGCGACTGCATCAATGGTTTTATCGGTTTTTTGTCCGCTAATCATATGCTCTCTTCGCTAGATTAGGGAGAGACCTCTGGCGAGACAGTTGCCCTAGCTTGGGTTTGGTTTGACGAAAAGGAGAATTCCCCGTGTTTCGAACTGACAGTGAAAATAACAGTAAAAACCTAGCGCGCTATATCGTGCAGGCATGTGAAGAGTACGGTGACAAAACAGCGTTCTATTGTGGGCCCGCACAACTTAGCTATCGTGATGTGGAAGAGAGATCGAGAGCGTTAGCGTGCTGGTTCCAAACTCATACCGCGTTGCAACCGGGTGATCGCATTGCCATTCAGCTACCTAACATTCTTGAGTTTCCTATTGTCGCGTTTGCAGCATTGCGAGCGGGCCTGGTGTTGGTGAATACCAATCCTTTATATACACAGCGAGAAATGCTGCACCAATTTTCTGATTCAGGCGCCAAAGCCATTGTGATTTTTTCTCCGTTTGCAGAAAAGCTTTCGGGGATTATTGATCAAACCGATATCGAGGTGGTGATTTACACCACCGCAGGCGAGTTACCAAATATTGAATGCCAAAAAGACATTAATCAGACCGATTTAAACAGCGCCTTGGCTGCCTGTGAAGGTGAAACATTAATGCCTGTTATCGTTCCGCCCGATGCCGTGTGCATGTTGCAATACACTGGGGGAACCACAGGAAGGGCAAAGGGCGCTTGCTTGACCCATCACTCTGTACTTAGCAATGCGATGCAATTGTCTGAAAGGTTATCTACCACGATTGAGCCGGGTAAAGAGATCTTTGTCTGTCCCTTGCCGCTGTATCACATTTACGCGTTTGCGGTGAATTTGATCCTGTTTTTCTCTCAAGGGCATGCCAACATCCTGATCCCAAACCCAAGGGATTTGGATAGCTTCGTTGCCTTGATTAAACCCCACAAATTTACAGGTATGGCTGGCATTAATACGTTGTTCGTTGGTTTGTGCCAGCACGCGGGCTTTCGTGATCTAGATTTTTCCCATTTGAAAATGACGGTATCGGGTGGCACCGCGCTTATCGATAGCGCCAGAATGGCGTGGAAAGAGGCGACGGGCGGGGAGATCACCGAAGGTTATGGCATGTCTGAAACATCGCCAGTGATTAGCATCAATTACCCCGGTAAAGAGCATTATGGGACAGTGGGGCAGGCTCTGATTGGAACACAGGTCGAGATCTGGGATGTAAATGATTCGCCAGTGCCGCAGGGAGATGTGGGGCAAATCGTTGTAAAAGGCCCACAGGTGATGAAAGGCTACTGGAAGAACCCTGAAGAAACCGCAGAGGTTTTAACCGCTGATGGTTACTTTAAAACCGGAGATATGGGAATGATTTTGGATGATAGCTGCATTCAAATTGTTGACCGACTCAAGGACATGATTTTGGTGTCCGGTTTTAACGTTTACCCCAGCGAGGTTGAACAAGTGTTGTGTTCACATCCTGACGTTATAGAAGTTGCCGTGGTTGGTGTGCCAGACCCGGTCACTGGCGAAGCCGTCGACGCCTATATCACAGCAAAAGAATCCATTGATATTGGCGAGATCAAGCAATACTGCCGTGAGAATCTAACTGCCTACAAAATACCAAAAAAGATCACTGTCGTTAACGAACTGCCTAAATCAGCCGTGGGTAAGATTTTACGACGTGAGCTGAGGGTGAAACCCAATGCGCTTTGATTAACCAACGCAGCAAATCCTTTCTTTGTCCTTTACTGTTGCTATCGCAACAGTTTTACGCCCCAGCATGAGCCTGTTGGGGCTTTTTTTGTGAATAGTTTTAGTCCATAGAAGGTGGCACATTGGGTACCGAGTTTATGTTTCTTAAAGCGGTGCAGCGGCACATACATCAGAACCATATGTTAACGTAACGACATAAAAAAGCCCGGTAAACCGGGCTGAGTCAAAGTGGTAACGTGTTTTTGGACGTGCTTATACAAAAAGCGTATTCAAAAACATCTATTAAAAACGATAGTTCGCTTGAGCCCCAAGGATCACGAGGTAACCTTTGGTTTGATAGTCTTGCTCTCCCACAAACAAACTCGTTTCCGTATAGCTTTCGTTTGATCTATCCATATATGCAAGGCCAAGATCAAAAGACCATTCAGCGCTGTGTTGGTAATTTAGGCCAGCGGCATACCAAAAGGCGTCTTGATCGGGAATGCTTAATGTCGTCGTGCCTGCCTTTTCATCTAATGCCACACCCGCTCTGAGTTTGATTGCTTGATTGAGCTGATATGTCGCACCAAAGGACCAGCGCCAGCTATCGTCGTACGTTTCTGGCTTGTTAAAACAGGTGCCACCAGTAACAGAACAACCCGTGCCAGTTGCTTTGAATTCGGTGTAGTCACTCCATTGTGTCCATAGCGCACTGTAGTGCACAGCGAATGTATGGTTCAGTTGATGAAAGCCGGAAAATTCAACGGTAGCAGGTAAGGGGACGTCTGATTGACTGTCTACAGATCCTCCGCCGGGGATAGCGACTAAGCCAGGGGTATGGTCAGTGAAATCACCACCGAGTTCCAGATCAACACCGGCGCGATAAGCCAAGCCAAAGCGATTGTTCTCATCAAGTTCAACCAATGCACCCAAATTCCAGCCTAACGCCCAGTCATCAGCTTCCCAACTAAGAATTTTACTTGAAGGAGACACAGGATTTACTGCGCCGTAATGGCGGTTAACTTCACCGGTTGCATAGATAAGGCTGACACCAGCACCCACACTAAACATAGGATTGATACGGTAAGAGATTGAAGGATTAAGATTTACTGACAGCAATGAGGTGTCGCCACCAATGTCACCTGCGGCAAAATCATCTTTTAAATCAGTTCCTAGCCCATAGTTTGAGTAAAAGCCAAGCCCGAAGGCCAGTTGTTCATTGAGAGGTTGGACATAGTAGGTGGAGGGCACAAATTGTGAGGGCACCGTGTCATCGGATGAAAGCGCATCTGAACTTCCTGTGACATCAATATCCGCATCGAAGTAGATCATGGCGCCAGAAATTTCGGCCTGCTTAAACAGGGCCATGAGTGCTGGATTTCGTCCCATGGCAGCCGCAGAGTCGCCAATCGCCGCTTCACCTGCGTACGCGCGTCCTAGCCCGCTGACAGAGTCAAAGGCGATCTGATAGCCAGCTGCGTTTGCATTACCAAAACTTAGTATTGATGCAACGAGCAGTGCCGCTTGTGACAACTTAACTTTAGGGGAGTGTGACATTAACATTTTGACCTCCATGGTTTCGATTAGTTAATGCAAATGCTTTCCGTGTTATAGAAAGGTGCATATTGATGTTAAGTGCCAACTGAATAATCGGTTTGTCTTGGTGTGCCAGAAGACTATCAGCAACCAAAGAATGCCTTTGTAGCGGCAGGTGTAGAGTGCCGAAATAGTGCCAAAAGGTATGATATGACGTGATTTCTTAGCAATTTGCTGCGTAGACCATACACCGTTAATTGGGGAGCATAAAAAGCGGGGAGATCGAAGGTATCGCTCAACGGCGCAAAAAAATGAGGCCATGATGATATGGCCTCATTGTATGTTGGTTCTAACCAATATTAAGCATGGATATAGCGAATAAAATATTCCATCAACTGGAACTCTTGCTGCAAGCCAGCAAAGGCTTTTTTGAAATCAGTGCCAGGTGGGCTGGTTTCAACCATTCCTTTTGCAAATTCCGCTATCTGTTCATCTTTTACTGTTTTTGAGTACGTCAGGTTTTTCTTTATTGCGACGAACACGTCTTGCTCAGGGGACGATAATTCGAACTCCTCAGCCGCAGCAAGCGATTTAGCATTGTCTGTCGTTGACGCTAATGCACGTTTTGGCTGCTTCCAAATGTTGATTTGAGACAGCGCCAGACAAGATCCCCCTGCAATGAGAAGGGTTCGCATCGTTGCTCTTCGTGTTAAATCAATTTGTTTCATATTGGGTCTCCAAAAACTTCAATGTCAAAGCCGTCGTTCCAAGTCATTAATTCCAAGGACTGACCGTGATGGTTGAAGGCATTCTCAAATCATAACTCCAGCGGCGTTCTGAGTTCTTCGCACGTATTTCGTCATCGAGATCCTGAAGTTGTGATTGGAAAACATCGAGTAACGGATAGACATTGTAATCATGCTTGAACTGGCCTTTGGGGTATTTACCCAAAGAGCGGTGCCAGTCTTCGGGCAGATCCGTAAAGATACGAGAAAAGAAGAACAACCCTGCGCCAACATTCATTGGTGGACATACGTTGAGCCAATCTCTTTCTGAATAAGGGTGAGTCGGCTCTATAGGGTGACCACGATAAAAACCGAGTGCGCCTAACTTCATGAACGATGCAAGACTGGTGAAACCATGGTTGACGGACATCCAGTAAACAATCCTTGCGACAATATCGACAAGTTCTTCGATTGAATCTGCATTGTCGGGGAAACCGCGAACTCTGCCTTCATGAGTGGTTTCATAAAGGAAAGCTTGAACCTCATTGTCATCACGGACATCTTGGTCAGAGTGGTAATACAAGCGAAGGTAGCCATCGACCCATTCATGGATGATGGGCATTAAACGATTGTCATCATGTTGTGGGTAGTCGTCCAATTGAGAGAACGCAGGATCTTCCATTCGATCAAACGGTGTGCTGTGTTCGAAGAAGTGGTAATGGTTTTTCCTTCGCACAGTGGCGTTTAAAAATGTGGTGCTACTGAAACCAGACAGACGCTGAATAGCGCCAGTCAACAGACCGTTATAAGGGTTGCCATAAGGGTCGGCCTCGCCAATAACTTGAACACCTACCTCTTCAAAGATCCCTGTATGGTTATTGGTTACCAGCGCCATCAAGTGCGTGTCCAGCAGTGGACGCAAAGGATGGTGATTGGGGATGTTTCGGAAATAGGCAACAGGAATTGGACCGAGGTAAACGTGCGTAGACAAGTGGTCCACCACCGCGGCCATGGATGTCATTGTCGTGATGCAGTTCTTCGCCATTTGCCATGCCCAGTAGTTATCTGCTGGGGTGATAATTCTTGATGCTGGGGATTTTTGATTGCCATAGCCAAAGATATTGAGGAAGAACCAGTTGTAGTTGTCCCAAAATGAATGGCCGATAGGGGTTTGAGTTGGCTGTATGGCAATTGTTTTTAGTGTGCCTCCGTTCGATGGGATAGCGAACAAAGCAATACCGGCATGTAACCTTGCACCTGAATTATCCCAGTTACGTGGCGCGACGGTTTCATCATGGAAATCTTTGAAATCCAAAATGAACAGTCGGTCTTCTGCCATCGCTTGGTCTAAATCATCAGACTCAAAACCCGCGACGCGTTTGAAATGTTTGTCCGTAACTGGAAAGTTTCTCTGATGTTGTGTGTAAGGCTTCAGATAATTGAACACTGGCGTAGGCGCTGCCGTCATCAACCATCCAACAACATCATCAGAACGAAAATCATTGTCATATGACGCTTTTGGCCATTGATTAATCCGCTGCTCATACTGTGGGTGCGTGGTACAAAAGTCGGGATAGAAATCCAATTCATCCACGTTGTTGCACTTTCTGCTCGGAAAAGTCAGCAGAATAGGATCCATGATTTCAAAGGTGATACGCCCTGGTCTGTTATCGGCCAGAGAGCTATAGATAACGGTGAGGAGGTTGATAAACTTTGCCGCGATATCCGGAGAAAGCACTATCGTTAAAAAGTTTTTTTCAAGATAGGCAATAGTGCCTTCAAACAGTCGGACGCCTGCAAAGTCAGGGTCAGCATCATTCACACCGAAGTTATACTCAGCTTCTTCTAAGCCACCTCGGTAACGCCACTCATTAGCATCTTGTACGTCAGTCGTGGTGACGTTTCCGTGTATAACAGCGCCAGGTAACTTGGCGTATTCAAAAAAGTTATCTATTTTTGCTTGCTCAAGCGCTTGCTGCCTTTCACTCAGCGTAACGCTATCATATTGCGGCAGTGAAACCATGGGGTATGGCGCTAACCATTTCTCGATCCCGCCAAGCCCAACCTCCGGCCCTCCTTGCACAAAATCTGTGCCGTCGTAACACTGTTTGTTGAAAAATCGAGCAGACCGGGTCAAATTGCTGGTGCTGCTGTCGGACTCTGGGCTTGGTGCATTAATTAGTGCTCTGAGCTCCGCTATTTTATCATCACTCATTGTTTCATCCCTTGATTGCTGGTGGATACGTCACTGATTGATTTCAATCGCAATAGATGGTGACGATGTCGTTTCGCCAATCACCGCAGTTTGGACTGAAAAAAATCACAACCTGTTGTTATGCAGTCATTGCGTCTATCTCAAATAACCACTGCGCAGGTGCACATTCGCAGAGGGGCTGCTTCTTATTGGTGGATATGTAATTAAGAAGCCGCTATGTCACGTTAACAACAGTCACGAAAATACCTGTTATCCAAACACGAAGAACTCTTGTCCTAACAGGCACATTAATGAAACGTTGATTGATTGCTGAAATTCCCTGACCTACATCGAGTGTAAATATTTTTTACAATTTTCATTTCTCAATAATGAGAGTGGCAGGTTAATCGATTACATTTCGTATGAGATTTAAGTGTGGGGTGTGTGACTTGCTGGGCGAATAGCGATGGATGTGTGTTGTTTATGCTGAACGTAGTAGCTGTCACGGTAAAAAAATATACACCGAAGCAGGATGGGTGGCTTTGTTCATCAAGAATTTGCTTGGGAATGCTTTTAAGCCGAAGACAGGGAGCATGGCATGTTATCGCGCTTTTTTATCGCTCGCCTTGCTCACAGTGAGCAAAGATATCTAAATCTGGCTGATACAGCGCAGTGGAAACAGACATCATGCCAAGTAAGGTATGGAACAAATCATATCGTTCGGTAAAAATTGAGGTGATGGAGACTGAGGGGGCGTGATTCTCAAAAGCTTAACAGAGCAAAACTGGCCGAGGGGATCGGCCAGTGTTTTTAATCGTTTTATTTACGGCGCGAGCGTTGCTTTTCTTTTAGCGATAACTTTTGTGCACGTTTTAAGTTTTTATGCTTGATGGCGTCAGCGCCGACATGGACTTCACCGCGTTGTTTAGCGAGTTGAACTTGTTTTTCTCGCTCTCTAAACCCTGCTATTTGTTCATCAGTGTGAGTGCCAAAACATTTCGGGCAGCTTACGCCGTGTTCAAACTGAGGACTCTGTTTGTCTTCTTGCGTGATTGGCAGGCGACACGCATTACAAAGCTCATAGTCGCTTTGTTCTAACTGATGATTAACGGCAACGCGACCATCGAAAACATAGCAATCACCATTCCAAAGGCTGTTTTCTTCTGGCACTTCTTCAAGGTATTTCAGAATACCCCCTTCAAGGTGATAGACCTCGTCAAACCCTTGCTCTTTCATGTAGGCTGTTGATTTTTCGCAGCGAATACCGCCGGTACAGAACATGGCCACTTTTTTGTGTTTCTTCGGATCCATGTTCTCTTTAACATAGTCGGGAAACTCACGGAAGGTTTCAGTGTGTGGGTTAACTGCGCCTTCGAATGTACCTAGCTCAATCTCGTAATCGTTGCGCGTATCAACAACAAATACTTCAGGATCGGCGATCAGCGCGTTCCATTCCGCTGGTTTGACGTAAGTGCCAACCACATGACGGGGGTCGATGCCTTCTATCCCCATGGTGACGATTTCTTTCTTCAATTTCACTTTGCTGCGGTTAAAAGGCTGCTCATCAGAGAACGATTCTTTGAAATTGATACCGGAAAGGCGTGGGTCTGCGTTAAGGTTAGCGAGGAAAATATCAATACTTTCACGAGGCGCAGCAACCGTGCCGTTAACCCCTTCTTGTGCCAGCAGTAAAGTGCCTCGTATTTGGTGCTTTTCCATCAACGCCGTTAATGGCGCTTGAAGGTCTTGGTAATCTTTTAATTCAACAAACTTGTATAACGCGCAGACAACAAACTGACTCACAAGGTTTCCTTTCTGTGACTATTTGGTAATTGAGACGCATTGTAGCCGAGGTTATTGTTAACAAACATGTATAAATTGTAGGGATATTAAGCGTGGCCTAAAACGACTAACAGGGCATAACAGCATTTGTGTTTGCAATAGGCGTCTAAATATAAAAAACGCCGAGCACAAGCCCGGCGTATACCTGTTTGAAAATGACGCAGGACAGTCCTAAATCAGAGATAAAGACAGAGTGATTTCAGTGCCGGTAAACAGTCGTGAAATTGGACACTTTTGCTTTGCGATTGCACCGAGTTCTTGCAATATCTCGTCTGTGAGCCCTTCCGCTGACACCTTAGATTCAAGCTGAATCAAGGTGATCTTTGGGCCGTCATCTTCACCTAAATGAACTTTGGCCGATGTTTTAATCGTTGGGTCAAAATGCTTCTCTGAAAGCAGTGCTGAAAGAAACATGGAATAACATCCAGAATGCGCTGCGCCAACGAGTTCTTCTGGGTTAGTGCCTGCACCATTTTCAAATCGTGATGCAAACGTAAATGGGCCCGTTACGTCCCCATACTTCATAGTGCCTTTGCCTGATTTCAGCGTTCCTTCCCAAACCGCGCTTGCATGTTGTGTAGGCATCTTTTTCTCCTTGAATGATCGTTTCAACTGACATTATTGAGTTGTTAACGAAGGGTGGGGCACGTTGCGTTGGCTTTCGTTAACATATCTATTGTTTCCATCGGCAAAGATTCACGCAAGAAACAAAATATTTAGCGAAGACAAAGTATTTTTGCCATTGGACAAGGTGAATGCGATTTGCAGGAGGCGTTGACCGAGAAAAGAACGAAAGAAAGGCAAACTACAGCCTTTCTTTTTTAGGAAAGGAAAGGGATTTAGCCGCTATGCGTTGTAGAAAATAAAATCATCATTCGAGAAATCGGTTAGCTGTGCATTGTTAAATGTGACTGCATGCGAATCGGAGAGGTTCAAAACAACGGTTGATCCGACTTGATTGATGTCTAAATCATCAAAGTCATCTGCCATATTCAACAAAAACACCATGTCATTGTCTTGCTCAAAATCAACGATACGATCTTGGCTTTGCTCGCCTTCCATTAGCCCAGAGAACATGAAGTAATCTTGCCCGTCACCACCAATATAGAAATCATTGCCACTGGTACCGACGAGATAATCAGTGCCGTCATTTCCGAACAAGCGATCGTTACCAATGCCACCAATCAGAACATCGTTACCAACGCCACCAAGTAAATCATTATTACCAGCCAGACCGATGAGAATATCGTCGCCGCTACCACCTCCTAGGTAATCGTCCCCTGCACCACCATAAACAATGTCATGTCCTGTGCCACCCGTAAGAGTGTCATCACCACCGAACGAGGCGATGTGATTGAGAAACGCCGGGTTTTCCGCAATGAATTGCTGAACGCTTGAAAGTGCCATGTTCACGTCTTCAGGTGATACCCATGAGAAATCTTGCTCTTTGAGCGATTCATACAGCGCACTCAAGGTACCTTCCAACGCCTCGGCTTCGGCTTCGAAATACTCATCGATGGGAATGTCATCCCCGAATATAACGTCATCGCCGCCAAAACCAATGATCCCGTCGTCTCCGTCCAGCCCATTTAAAAAATCACTGCCGTTCATGCCTTCAAACGTATCGTCTTCGTCAGATCCTAAAGCGACATAATCAAAGTCAATTCCATACACTGTTGTCATTGTTATCTCCATCGTGGTCCAGCTAGGTATGTCGTACGATAAAGTGTAATTGGCATGCAAATTTTGGCTGTCTCACATAGATGATAATCGTCATGAGGAAGAGAGTTGATACGACCGTTCTATCGTTAAGATTGTTTCTTTCGCGATTCACTATTCCTGTGGGTAGAGCTAGTGCGGATTGGCGCATAACCCAAATGCGCTAGCGAGGTGATGAAAGCTTAACGATATGCAGTAAATACAGGGCTCTGCTGATTTCATGCTAACGCTTTATTTCAAGTGATATTCATGGATTAGACGAGAGATGACGTGACAGAGATTGAAGAGGGCGTTTAAGAAGGTCTGTGGTAGAATCGTCGCAATTTTTAAGACGGTATTGCGCACATTTGTTCTGCGACTACGTACCGTGTATGTATCTTCATTATTAACAGCATTTCTTGGATACCGTTTTGACCGCTTCAAATCATCAAAATAACGAAAAAACCCTGTTCGCGGCACTAGACGATTGCATGATCAAAGACAGATTTCGTCTGAGCAAACGCATCAAAGGGGCACAGCGCATTAAGAAAGACGAAGCCCGTCAGGCCGTCTTTGAAGAGCTGGCTTTAGACATTGCGCGTTCAATGCAAGTGCGTATGCAACGCCTGCAATCTATGCCAAAAATTTCTTACCCAGAGCAACTGCCCGTTAGTCAGAAAAAAGATGACATTGCAGAGGCCATTGCCAATCACCAAGTGGTGATCGTGGCGGGTGAAACCGGCTCGGGTAAAACCACCCAGTTGCCGAAAATATGTATGGAGTTGGGGCTGGGTGTCTCTGGTCTGATTGGCCATACGCAGCCAAGACGTCTTGCCGCCCGTACCGTTGCGAATCGTATTGCGGAAGAGCTCGACACTGAGTTGGGCAAAACCGTCGGTTATAAAGTGCGGTTTAACGATCAAGTCTCGGCGGAATCGAAAGTTAAGCTGATGACAGACGGTATCTTGCTGGCAGAAATACAGCATGATCGCTTTCTGAGTCAGTATGACTGCATCATTATCGATGAAGCACACGAACGTAGTCTGAATATCGATTTCATTCTGGGTTACTTGAAGCAATTGCTGCCGAAGCGCCCAGACTTAAAACTGATTATTACGTCCGCAACCATTGATCCGGAACGTTTTTCTAATCACTTCCGTGGTGCACCCATCATTGAAGTATCTGGCCGTACCTATCCGGTTGAAGTGCGTTATCGTCCATTGGTTGAAGACAGCGATGATAACGATCGCGATCAACTTCAAGCCATTTTCGATGCCGTGGATGAGTTGCATGACGAAGGGCCGGGCGACATTCTGATCTTCATGAATGGCGAACGAGAAATCAGAGATACTGCGGATGCGTTGGAAAAGCGCAATCTTCGTGGCACTGAAATTTTGCCGCTATACGCACGTTTGTCATCGGGTGAGCAAAATCGCGTGTTCCAGACGCATTCAGGACGCCGAATTGTTCTTGCGACCAATGTGGCGGAAACCTCGCTGACTGTGCCGGGTATCAAGTATGTTATTGACCCGGGTACGGCGCGTATTTCTCGTTATAGCTATCGCACCAAGGTTCAGCGTTTGCCGATTGAAGCCATCTCGCAAGCGAGTGCCAATCAGCGTAAAGGTCGTTGTGGACGTGTGTCTGACGGTATTTGTATTCGTTTATTCTCCGAAGACGATTTCTTGTCGCGTTCAGAATTTACTGATCCAGAGATCCTGCGTACCAATTTGGCGTCCGTTATCCTCCAAATGACCGCGATTGGGCTTGGCGATATTGCGGCTTTCCCATTTGTTCAGCCACCGGATAGCCGAAACATTTCAGATGGCGTGCGTCTGCTAGAAGAGCTTGGTGCACTGAAGCAAGGCAAGAGCCACGATGAACACAAACATCTGACTGAAACGGGGCGTGCACTCGCAAAATTGCCTATCGATCCTCGTTTGGCACGCATGGTGTTGGAATCAGCACGTATGGGTGCGCTGAAAGAAGTCATGGTGATTGCGGCGGCGTTGTCGATTCAAGATCCGCGTGAGCGTCCATCGGATAAGCAGCAAGCGTCTGATGAGAAACACAGTCGATTTAACGACAAAGAATCTGATTTTGTGTCGTTCGTCAACATGTGGGATTACATCGCAGAGCAGCAAAAAGAGCTATCGGGTAATCAGTTCCGCAAGCAGTGTAAGAAAGAATACCTTAACTATTTGCGTGTTCGCGAGTGGCAGGATGTGCATTTCCAAATCCGTCAGGTTGTCCATGAACTTGGTTTTAAAATCAACCAAGAGCCAGCAGATTATCAAGCCGTACACACGTCACTGCTGGCCGGTTTGCTCTCACACATTGGCCTGAAAGATCAAGAGAAGAATGAGTATCAAGGCGCTCGTAATGCGCGTTTCGGTATTTTCCCTGGTTCTGGCATTTTCAAGAAACAGCCAAAATGGGTCATGGTGGCGGAACTGGTTGAAACCTCCAAGTTATGGGGGCGTGTTGCCGCAAAGATCCAACCTGAGTGGGTTGAGCCTCTTGCCAAGCACTTGATCAAGCGCAGCTACAGCGAACCTCATTGGGAGAAGAAGCAAGCGGCTGTCTTTGCTCATGAGAAAGTCATGCTGTATGGCATTCCTATCGTGCCTAATCGTAAGGTGAATTATGGCAACATTGATGCTGTATTGAGCCGCGAGATATTTATACGGTCAGCGCTGGTGGAAGGCGATTGGGACACCAAACACAAGTTTTACCATCAAAACCGTAAGCTGTTAGAAGAAGTCGAAGAGCTTGAGAAAAAATCACGTCGCCGCGATATTTTGGTCGACGATGACACGCTTTATGAATTCTACGACCAGCGTATTGAACATACAGTGGTCTCTGGGCGTCATTTTGATTCCTGGTGGAAGAACGTTAGCCGAGACGAACCTGAAAAGCTGAACTTTGAAAAAGCCATGCTGCTGGCAGGGGATGCCAGCCACATTACAGAGCTGGATTATCCTAATTTCTGGCATCAAGGAAACTTGAAACTCAAGCTTTCTTACCAGTTTGAGCCAGGGGAAGATCACGATGGCGTCACGGTTCATATCCCGCTACCTGTTCTGAATCAGGTTGAACCCGAAGGATTTGACTGGCAAATACCTGGGCTTCGCCATGAATTGGTGGTGGCACTGATTAAATCACTACCTAAGACGTTACGACGTAACTTTGTGCCTGCACCGAACTATGCGTCTGCATTTCTTCAGCGCGTGACACCGATGGAAGCACCGATCCTTGATGCGCTTGAGAAAGAGTTGAAACGCATGACGGGAACAACCGTGCTGCGTGATGCTTGGCAACTCGCACAGCTTCCAGAGCATTTGAAAATCTCTTTCCGCGCGGTTGACCATAAAAACCGCAAACTTAGCGAGAATCAGGATCTGTATGCGCTAAAAGAGAGCCTGAAAGAGAAAGTACAAGAAACCTTGTCACAAGTTGCCGATGATGACATCGAACAGCAGGGTTTGACGACATGGAGCTTTGGTCAACTGCCACAGATGTATCAGCAAAAGCGCGGTGGCTTTGAAGTTCGAGCATTCCCAGCAATCATCGATAACAAAGATTCGGTAGGGATTAAGCTGTTCGAAACGGAAGAAGAACAACGTCAGGTCATGCAACAAGGCCAGCGTCGTTTGATCTTGTTGAATGTGCCTTCACCGATCAAATACTTGCATGACAATTTGCCAAATAAATCCAAACTTGGGTTGTACTTCAACCCATACGGTCGCGTATTGGATTTGATTGATGACTGTATTGCGTGTGGGGTGGATAAGCTGATTGAAGCGCAAGGTGGTCTGAAATGGGAACCTGATGCATTCAACGCGTTGAAGGAATATGTTCGCGCAGAATTGGGTGACACTGTGGTAGATATTGCGAAACAGGTAGAGCAGATTCTGACAACGGCGTTCAACATCAATAAGAAGTTGAAGGGGAAAATTGACTTCACTATGGCGTTTGCACTGTCGGACATCAAGGCACAGGTCGATGGCCTTATCTTTAAAGGTTTCGCGACTGAGTGCGGTTGGAAGCGTTTGCCAGATATCCAACGGTATTTAAATGCGGTTGAACGTCGTTTGGAAAAATTGCCAATTGACCCGAACAAAGACCGTCTGCACATGCTGAAAATTGAATCCATTGCGGGTGAGTACAAAGAGTTACTCAACAAAATACCGAAAGGGCAGAAAATCCCCGAAACGGTAAAAGAAATCCGATGGATGATAGAAGAATTACGCGTAAGTTACTTCGCCCAGCAATTAGGGACTCCTTATCCGATTTCTGATAAGCGGATTAAAAATGCGATCAGCGTCATATAAGGTCTTTACAAGGCTGTTTCATATCAGACGCACCTTACCTTAAAAACAGAAAGCCAGCAGTTATGCTGGCTTTCTCACTTTTTGCCGTTGTGGCAAGATCTTCACGACAGAATGCTGACAAGCGGCAAGTACATGCCTTCAAAGTCGGTTTGATCTGGCTTAAATGATGAATATCAGTCAGCCAGAAAAAATACTAATTCTAACTTATTGAATAAAATAACCATTCGTTGCTATGCCATGGCTGGCACGAATTTTGGTACTCATTTAATACTTCCCAACGTAACAGTGACTTTTGGGAACTCGATATGAATGATGTGCTAATTAATAGGGAATAACATGTTTAGGGCAGTAAAAGCGCTGTTTGCGCTGACATTATTTGTTTTTTCGGCAAATGCTTTTGCCTCGCATCTTCCTGGTGCGAAGACCATGTATAGCGAGCTAAAGCTATCTCATGAAGTCTCTTACGATAAGTTCGAGAAAGCGTATAACCACTTCAAGACGCACAAAGACGATACGTCAATTTTCACTTTGATTGATTACAGCAAGCCGTCTTCACAAAAGCGCTTTTGGGTGTTTGATGCGGCTAAACGAAAAACGCTTTTTTCATCTTATGTTTCTCACGGGAAAAACAGCGGTAGTCTTTATGCCAAAGATTTTTCAAATCGTGTTAATTCTCGTCAAACCTCAATAGGCGTCTATCGAGCTGCGGAAACGTATTATGGCAAACATGGTTATTCCTTGCGTCTCGATGGGCTATCGAAAGGGCTTAATGACAATGCGCGCAAGCGTGCAATTGTCATCCATGGAGCGGCATATGCTCATCCCAAAGTCATATCGAAAACGGGTCAGCTTGGCAGAAGTTGGGGTTGTCCTGCATTGCCGAGTTATCTGTCGAAGAAAGTGATTAATACCATCAAAAATGGTTCTTACATTTATGCATTTGGCTGAGATCACTCGCTTATAACATCACTATTATTGTCCGAAATTATTTGGTGCGAATCGAGAGAACGCGCCATTTCTTTGCATCAAACTGCAACAACAAATGCCTAACTATATAGGCAGTCCCACAATAATTCATTCAAGTGGCACTTCATCGTTGTATAAAGAAAATGATAAGCAAATTATTGCTTATGGAATGGCGATGAAAAAATATGTCATGGCGGGCGCTATCTCGTCGATATTGAGTTACCAAGCCTGCGTGCTCGCACAAGAGAACCAATCAAAATCGGACTTTTCAAAGCAGAGTTATTTTCTTGATGGTTTTTCTCGCAACAACCTTGACCAAGAGAAGGTTGCACTGTCAACGCATGCATCACGACTCGTGGTTCAGTTGGCGACGGATTATCAGCAAGGGATGGCAATCGACTGGGCTGATTACCTGTTTAGTGAAAAGCTTGATGGCATTAGGGCGATATGGACTGGCGATCGGCTTATAACCCGTCAGGGAACACCGATTTCTGCACCGTCATGGTTCACTGATGATTTACCTGATTATGCTGTTGAAGGTGAACTATGGGCAGGCAGAAATCGCTTCGAGCATGTGATGTCAGTGGTTATGGATGACAAGCCTGATGACATGGAATGGGGATCCATTCGTTATATGCTGTTTGATCTTCCTAATCAGCCTCATGATTTTGTGACAAGGTTTGACGCATTGGCTCGCTTTGTTGATCAAACGGCTGCCGAGCATATTCAATATGTGGCGCATTTTCCTGCACTCAGTGAATCTCACGTTCAATCGTTGTTAACGAAGGTTGACCAGAATGGCGGCGAAGGTTTGATGCTCAGAAAGATGACTGGTGGGTATGACTTGGGCCGCAGTGACAACGTATTGAAACTCAAACTTGCCATCGATGCCGAAGCCTTGGTGATCGGGCATGTTGAGGGGAAAGGTAAGCATGAAGGGAGAATGGGATCGATTGTGGTGAAAACGGACGATGGAAAGGTGTTTAAAATCGGTACAGGTTTTACGGATAAACAAAGAGGAACCCCGCCTGAAATTGGAAGTCTTGTGACCTATCGTTACAACGGTTACACGAAAAATGGTATTCCTAAATTTGCACGTTATGTGCGTATTGATAAGAGCAAGCAATAGCCAATCATAGAAAAGTGCTGTTAGACAAAGCGA
This sequence comes from Enterovibrio norvegicus FF-33, assembly GCF_000286835.2. GTDB lineage: Bacteria > Pseudomonadota > Gammaproteobacteria > Enterobacterales > Vibrionaceae > Enterovibrio > Enterovibrio norvegicus_A. Next base: position 50,254 of record NZ_AJYD02000038.1, read on the forward strand.
TATACCTTAGTAACCTCACACTTTGCATATTAACCGTGGCAAATTTCTGAATGTGTTCAAGAATTTAACCAAGCGGCTATTTTCGTCGTTCGGTTAAGGATTTTGGGTTATGCAAAAAAAACGTCGGCCAACGATGCAAGACGTCGCCGAGATAGTCGGCGTGACAAAGATGACGGTGAGCCGCTACTTGAAATACCCCGACAAAGTGGCCAAATCGACAGGTAATAGTATTCAAATTGCCCTGGATGATGTCGGTTACATTACTAACCGTGTGCCAGGTATCTTGTCTAATCGCAGTAGTCGAACGATTGGTGTTGTTCTTCCTTCCCTTAGTCACCCAGTGTTTCAACACGTGATCAAAGGCATAGAGAAAGTAACGGAAACTGTAAACTATCAAGTGATGGTGGCGCATGGCGGATACGATGTGGATATTGAAGAGCAGCGAATTCAGTCGTTATTGTCTTTTAATGTGGATGGATTGATCCTTGCTGACAGTGAACATTCAGAGCGTGCATTGAAGATGATCGGCACGGCTGGTATTCCGTTTATTGAAGTGTTGGATGCTGATGAAGTCATGAGTACGGAAGACGACGCGAGCACAATGTCTGTTGGCATCGATAATGAGCTTGCTGCTATGTCGATGGTTACTTTGATGATTGAGCGTGGTTACGAGAACATTGTGTGCTTGAGCGCCAAAAAGGGCATTCGCACGCAGAGTAAGCTTCAGGGGTATGTGAATGCGATGGAGCAAGCGGGCTTGCAGGCGAGAAGCTTAACGGCTAAATCAGAGTCTTCCGTTTCCGTTGCAAAAAAGATGGCGCGAAAAGTGATGGAGCGCTATTCGGACACTGATGCATTTTTCTGTACTGATGATGAGTTGGCGGCCGGTGTTTTGCTAGAGTGCCAGCAACTTGATTTACGTGTGCCAGAAGATATAGGTATTGCAGGTATTCACGCATTAGATATCGGTCAGTCTATGATGCCAAGGCTGGCAAGCATCGTCACGCCAGATGTTGAAACGGGTGAGCAAGCAGCGTTGTCACTATTGGCAATGATAGAAGGGCGCAGTTTGTCGACAAAGCCCTTAGCGTTCGAGCTTGATGAAGGCGAGAGCTTACTCTCGCCAACCTAGTTGCCATTCAGGATCAGGTGACGCTGCTTTTTATCCTCGCTGGCTTGTTCGCAGTATGAGCAGTCTGGCGCTTTGTCGACACTTCATCTAATAAATACAAAATGGAACGATACGAAATACCACTGTGATGGGTTAAGCCTATTTCACAGGTTCGGCTGTTACTGAAGCCGCGAGAGCAGCCTTCTGGGATTTGCATCTTCAATGGCGCGACCGCTGCGGCATTGAGCTCAGGGGTGAAGAAGCCTTTATCACCGGCAAATCCACAACATTCGATATGCTCAGGCACGATCACTTCTTTTGCGCAGGCTTTAGCCACTTTCAATAATGTATCTGCAAGCCCCATCTTTCTGGTGCTGCATGTGATGTGGAGCATGACCGTTTCGTCTACGGGCGTGATATTAAGGTCATCAATAGCATGTTCCAGTACGAAGCTGGCTGGCTCGAACACCTCTAAAGGGAAAGTGAACAGTTCTTTGCTCAGTTTTGCGCAGGGGCTGGTATCCATCAATATAGGGAGTTTTCCCATCTCGCTGGCTTGCCATAATGTCGCCTCTAAACGATAGCTTTTGTCTTTGCTGATCGTTGTCATCCCTTTGCTGTTATAGGGCATACCGCAACATTGGTTACTGAGATTTTTTGGAATGATGACCTGATATCCTGCACGCTCAAGGAGTGACATTGTCACTTCTGTGAGTGGCCGATGCTCGTCACTGCCGATTTCATTGCTCATGCTTCTGCTGGCGCAAGACGGAAAATACACCACTTTTTTAAGGCTGCGCTCCGTACTCGATTTTAGCTTGTAGCGGTTTGCGGTTGGGAAACGATTTTGCCACTCGGGCGTGTTTCCCTTCGTCAGTTTGCGCAGTCCGTTAACGGTTGAACCCAGCGCTTTCTCTCCGGTCGTCTTTTGTAACCATTGGTTTGCTGATAGTCCGACGCGCGTGAGTGAGGTTACTGTGGAAAAATGCTTTGCTGTCCAACGTGCAATAGGGGTGAAACGTTTGTATTTTTCAGTGCGCAATTTCTTGATGAGATCGCCAGTATTAATGCCAACGGGGCAACGCTCTGCGCACAATCCAGTAGCGGCACAGGTGTCCACACCGAGGTAATCAAACGCTTTTTGCAATTCAGCTTTTCTGGCAGGTTCATTAATGCCATCAAGGCGGCGTAGTTCGCGATAAATCACAATCCGTTGGCGAGGCGACAAAGACAGCGTGCGTGATGGGCAGACGGCTTCACAGAAACCACACTCGATACATCTGTCCACTAAGTCATCGGCTTTGGGCATGGGTTTAAGGTGGGTGATATGCGCTTTTGGGTTGTCGTTAATAATGACGCCTGGATTTAACAGCCCTAGCGGGTCAAACAGAGACTTGATCCGTCGCATTATCTGGTAGGCGTCTGCCCCCCACTCAAGCTCAACATAGGGTGCCATGTTGCGTCCTGTGCCGTGTTCCGCTTTTAGTGACCCTTGGTATTTAACCGCCACAAGTTGTGTGACGGCATCCATGAATTTCCCATAGCGCTCAACCTCAGTTTCGCTGTCAAATCCTTGAGTGAAAACGAAGTGCAGATTACCTTCAAGAGCATGACCGAAAATAATGGCTTCATGGTATTGGAACTCACTGAATAGCGCCTGAAGTTCACGAATTCCTCCTGCCAATCTCTCAACGGGAAAAGCGACGTCTTCGATAATCACCGTGGTGCCTGCTTGCCTGACTGCACCGACTGCGGGGAACATACCTTTTCGAATGCCCCATAACGTACCGACGGTTTCTGCTTCCGAGGTGAACGCCACTTGATGCAAAATGTCGTAAGCGGCGAGTGTCGCCATGATGGTTTTACTTTGCATGTAGAGCGTGTCTTCATCGCTGGCGCGTGTTTCCACCAGCAGGGCACAGTGTTCCAGTGTCAGCACTGGCATGAAATCGGGCATGCCCGGGTTGTTTGCCACGGAACGAAGTGCACGACCGTCCATCATTTCGACGGCCGAAACGGGGGTTTTAGACAATGCGGTCACCGCATTAGATGCGGTTTCAATATCATCAAACACGAGCAGCGCAGAGGCTTTGAAAGGATGTTCTATCACTGTGTGGTAAGTGATTTCTGCTATAAACCCGAGCGTGCCTTCTGAACCCACCATTAAGTGCGTTAGCACGTCGATAGGGTCTTGGTAATCAATTAACGCATTCAGGGCGTAGCCTGTGGTGTTTTTGAGTCGATACTTGTGCGCAATACGTTCTTTCAAGGCGTGATTCTGTTCGACATCGGCACACAGAGATTCAATACCTTGAATCATCTCACGATGGCTGATTTTGAATTCATCGACGGATTGGGCATTTGACGTATCAAGCAAGGTACCATCGTGGAAGACGATTTTCATTGAATCCACGGTTTTGTAGGTGTTTTGCGCCGTGCCACAGCACATGCCGCTAGCATTGTTGGCGGCAATGCCACCAATCTTACAACTGTTGATCGATGCCGGATCTGGGCCGATCTTCCGCATAAATGGTGTTAGGTAACGGTTGGCGTCTGCGCCAATCACACCTGGCTGAAGCCGTATTTTGTACCCATCATCAATAATCTCGTGTTCTCGCCAGTTGTCCGTAAGCGTAATCAATACTGAATCTGAGACCGCTTGTCCAGAAAGGCTGGTGCCCGCGGCACGAAAGGTGAACGGTGCTTTCATTTCAACGCAGGTGTTGATAATGAAAATGACATCATCGAGATCGTCCGCCTGCACAACCATTTCAGGGATTAATCGATAAAAGCTGGCGTCTGTTCCATAAGCTAACCTACGCGTGTTGTCCGTGATCAAACGCGATGAAGGAATACGTTGGTTTAGTTGATCAAGTAGCTGTGCCTTGGTGTTATTTGCCAGCGTCTGGCTCATGGTTACTCCTTAACCATAAATACGATCAATCGCTTGGGGCCATGTGCGCCGTAAGCGAGCGTTTGTTGAATATCGGCAGTTTTTGATGGCCCAGAGATCAGCAATAGGTTCGTCGGTGGGCAGGTGTCCCATCCTGCTTGTTTCCAAAACGGAGAAGTCATCAAGTCACTGAAGTTAGAAACAATGTCACATTCCCGCAGTATGGCAATATGTGTGGGTGGAACGAGTGACAAAGCTCGCGGTTCTTTTGCCCCCGTGATAACGGCAAGAGTACCGGTATCCGCAATAGCGGCTGGAATGACAGTTAGGCTCGCATCAATATGATTGAACAGGTCATTTTTGATCTGATCGATAGACTGGTCGTAGGTTTTGATATCACATTCGATATCGGCGGCCTGCAGAGCCGCCGTGAATGGATTATCTCTGCCCAGCAACACGTTTTTGAAGCTATTGTCATCGAGACAGGCGACCAATCGCGCCATTAAATTATTTTCCGAGACGCGGATAATTTCTGTGTGAGCCGTTGTCATGCATGTTGCCAAGCGATCAGCGCGAGCCTGAGCGTCGTCATCTTGCCATGCTTGCCATTCTGGTAGCGACGCGTTGACCGTTTGCTTTGGCGCTGCATTGAGTTTGGCAAATATTGCTGTGCGAGCTTGTTGGCTTTGGTTCGTCATTTTTTGCTCCCGTTACGCTTGGCAATTTTTGCTTTCAGTGACGTCGTGGCGAGTTTGGGCTTCACGCGACATTGCGTCCAGTGACCCAAGTGCTTAGGGATTGCGCCGTTCATCTTTCGGGCGATACTCAACGCATTGTGATACAGCGAGGGATGGCTCGCTGCGAATGCAAAGCCCTTCATGGCTATCTTTTCAATATTGCTGTTGTCGGCGTCTTGACCATTTAACGCTTCATGCCCGTCGTTCGCATTGTGCTTGGCTTCTTGACGCAACCTTTGCAGCAAGGATGGAATAGGGATTCGGACAGGGCAGACTTCTTCACATGCGCCACACATGCTGGATGCGGTAATAATAGATTTGGTACTTTCAAGGCCCATCATGTGAGGGGAGATGATTTTACCGATCGGCCCCGGATAAACCGTACCGTATGCATGACCGCCAATGCGGGTATAAACAGGGCAATGGTTCATACATGCGCCGCAGCGAATGCATTGAAGCGTTTTGCGCAGTTCTTCGTCGTGGTAAGCCTGAGTGCGGCCGTTATCTAGTAAAATCAAATGCACTTCTTTTGGCCCATCCAATTCGCCGTCTTTACGGGGGCCACTGATCATATTGAAATACGTCGTGATGTTTTGTCCCGTCGCAGAACGCGTGAGGGCACTGTATAGCGGCGGTATATCCGATAAGAACTCAACCACTTTCTCAATGCCTGTAATGGCGATGTGAACGTCTGGGATGGTGGTGCACATGCGCCCGTTGCCTTCATTTTCCACCAAACACAGTGTGCCCGTTTCAGCCACAGGGAAATTGACCCCTGAAATACCAAATTCTGCATCTTGATAGGCTTGGCGCAGCATTTTACGCCCGGTTTTGATTAGCTCATCGACATCCGTGGTTGGTTTGAAATCACGGATGTTGTGTTCGAACGTGTCAGAAACTTGCTGCTTGTTCTTATGAATTGCCGGCATGATGATATGAGAAGGTGTGTCGCCATCGAGCTGAACAATGTATTCGCCCATGTCGCTTTCAAGGCAATGCACGCCCTGTTTGTCCATGTGGTGATTAAGGCCAATCTCCTCACTCACCATCGATTTACCTTTGACGATAAGCTTTGCTTGATGCTTCTTTGCCAGCGCACTAAACAGCGCATTGGCTTCATCAGAGTTCTGTGCCCAATGAACCTGTATGCCGTTTCGTTGGCATTGTATTTCAAGCTTTTCTAGCAGGTCAGGTAGCTTGCTTAAACATCGCTGACGAATCGCTTCTGCACGGTCTCGCACCGCTTTTTCTTCATCTGCATCGGGAAAGGCTTCACGTCGCTTACCACGAAGATAATCCATGGCGCCTCGGAAGTTCTGTCTTAGCTCTTTGTCAGCGAGTGCTTCTTTTGCTTGCTGATGAAAATGCTCTGGTGTGTTATGACTCATGACGCACCTCCGTCAGCGTGTGTGCGTTTCGCCAAAAAACGAGCGATGTGTTGCCCCTTGAATGATTTACCTTGGTATTCTAGCGCGCCGTTAATGTTAAGCATGCAACCCCAATCGGCACTCACGAGTTCAATCGCGCCACTGTTGATCAGGTTGTGGGTTTTGTCTGTGACCATGGCTTCACTGATGTTGGGATGACGCACCGAAAAAGTCCCGCCAAACCCGCAACACTCTTCCTCATATGCTGCTTTTTTAATGTCCACGTTACTGAGTTGACCGAGCAAGTGCGCAGAATAATGGTGTACGTTCATTTCACGTCTTGCTGCGCAAGAAGTGTGAACAACCACGGCGGTAGGCTCGCCTTTGTCTTCGAACTTTACGCGACACACATTAGTGAGAAATTCGGTGAACTCGAACACCCTTTGCGAAAAGGCCAGCGCTTGCTGTTCAATGGGGTGACCGGCGAAGAGTTTAGGGTAGTGATGAACCATCATTCCGCCACATGAACCAGAAAGGATCACGATGGGGATAGGTTCTTGAAACAGGGACATTTGATGTTGTGCCACATCGCGTGATTCTTGGGTGTAGCCAGAGCTATAAGCAGGTTGTCCGCAACAGGTTTGTTTGTCGACAAATACAACCTCGATGCTTTGCTGCTCAAGGACGGAAATCGCGTCTATCCCTGTGTCTGGGTCAAACATATCAACCAGACAGGTTGCGTAGAGATAGACCTTGGCAGGTTTCGCTGGGTAAATCCGAGCAGGTTGCATAAATCGTCCTCGCAACAGTGTATCCATGTATAACGCTAGCTCATTGATTCTGTCAGGCTGTGCCTATTTATTAGACATTGAGAATATGCAATTGCCATAAGTGAATAAATAGCATTAAATGAATTAATTGTTTCCTTAATGGATATAATCAATGCGTTCAGATGATGTGATTTTGTTTGCGGAAGTGGCGGAGCTTGGGTCTTTCAAGCTTGCAGCAGACAAGCTTGGTTTAGCAAATTCCGTCGTGAGTAAGCGTATCCAGCGGCTTGAGATGGATTTGAAGGTTCAATTACTCCATCGAACCACGCGTAAGCTATCTCTCACTGAGGCGGGAATAGCCTTGCTTCCCACAGCAAAACAAATGGTTCAGCTGAACCAAGATGTGACTGACTCTGTGACTCAACTCTCTTCTGAGATTAAAGGGCATCTGCGTGTTTCTGTTCCTACCATATCGGGAGATTTATTGCTGGCCGAAGCTATTGCTGAGTTTGCCAGCCAACACAATGGCTTAAGGATCGATGTCAAACTCAGCAACCGTTTTGTTGATTTGATTGATGAAGGGTTCGACTTAGCCATTCGTACCGGCTACCTTGAAGATTCAAGCTTGATCGCACGTCATATTATCGATTCGCAATGGTTGGTGTGTGCCGCTCCTGTGTATATAACACGGCGGGGCAAGCCGAATTCCCCAGATGCGTTGATAAACCACAATTGTTTACATTACACCTACCAAACGACAGGTGAAGGGGATTGGGAGTTCTTCGTACCTGGAACAGAAAGTAAACGTATCGTTAAGGTCAGCGGAAACTTTTCGACTAATAATGCTGCAGCGCTGAGAAAAGCGGCATTGGCCGGCCACGGTATCGTGTACGTGCCAAAATGTTTGGTGTATCACGATCTGCAACAGGGCACATTGATTGACTTGTTACCCCATCAAGTTGCTAAGAAACTGGGGATCTATGCTATCTACCCCCATACGCGCCATCCGCCAGAGAAACTGCGCGCATTGATAGAACATATTCGATCGCGGTATCTTGCTATGGCGCACTATTTCTAGCTTGCGGCGAAAAGTTTGATATTTTGAGTTTTTTCAATAGAAATCAGACGAAAAAAAAACCGCCAGCATTGGCGGCTATTTGATCTGATGTTGGCTTGTTAGGCGAGGGAGCTTGCTAGCTCTCTGCCGACCCCACGGGTGTTTTCGACCAACTCTATGAAATCTTCGTTTAAACCCAGCATGCTGTATTCTAGCTGATGGTTAAGCCACGTCTGTTGCGCTTCTCTATCCGCTAACCCTTCCCAGTTGCAATCAATCTTTCTTGATAGATTAATGATGGCGGCTAGTTGTGAAAATTCGTCGCCTTGCACTGCAGAGTATTGATGCGAAATTGCATCGATGAGAGTGTCGGCAAATTTCCAATTCTTTGCGAGCATGCCGCCTAACTCAGCACCGTCAGTACTTAGCACAATTTGCTGCGCTTCTGGTTTCGTTTTACCCATATCCATGTGCAGTTCGACTTTTTGCGCCTGGTCGGGATAGACCGTATAGATCAACAGATCACCGATGTTGTGCAGCATACCGGCTGTAAATGCTTCGTTTTGGTCTGATTTAAGTTCTTTTGCTATCGCTTTACAAAATGTAGCGACTTCAAACGTTGTTCCCCAGAAAGCATTGAGATCTAAGCCCTCTATTTTGGGAAATGTACTCATCAGTGCAGAAGCCGTCACGAGTGTGCGAATGGGTCCTAATCCAAGACGAATAACCGCGTCGTCCACAGAAGCTACCGTTCGCCCGCGACCAAAATGTGAAGAGTTAGACAACCGTAATACACGGGCACTTATCACTTGGTCCATAGCAATTTTGGTCGAGATTTGATTCATGTCTGAGCCGTCGCTATTAACGAGATCCATGAGTTCTTGGACGACCTTGGGAATCTTAGGGAGTTTGTCTACATGAGAAAGCAACTTGTCAATTGTCATATTCGGCTCCAGTGCGATGACCGTAACTTAAATATAGAACACGGTCTCAAATGTGGCGCGAATATTTATAAGTAAGACATTGACGGGTATAAAAAACCCCGAATAACTCGGGGTCAATATTACGTATTTATTGCCTGCTATAAGATACGCGTATTGACGCGATCTAATGAATTAAACTGGCAGCGCAGATAGGAATACAGATTTTCGGCTATTAAATTTGTCGACGAGTGCATCAACGGCAGAATGTTCAAATGGACGTAGGCCGCTGCAAACCAATTTTTTTCTGCCTTCACCAATGATCTGACCATTTTCTTTGAAGCAAAAGGCCAAACTTACCGTTCCGCGCTTTCCATTCACTTCCATCACTGAATCCGTCAGCTCAACGGTAGGCGCTGAGAAGTTTAGATGGTGGAAGTTTAGGTGCATGCTTTCATAGATAACCAAAGGGCGGTCGGGGTTGATCATCATCCCGCTCTTTTCCATCAAAGGCACCATGATGTGCGGGAAATTCATGCCAGAAAATTTCACATAATGTTCTGCCACGTTAGCAGCGAGTTTTTCATCAACCAAGTTGTCGCCTTCGCGCGTCATGGTCAGATAGCATTTGTCATTCGCATCTAGCACTTCGATTGTACCGAGTGCATCTTCTTTGAACGTCAGGGACATGTTGTCTGAGATCATGCCGCCAAACGAGATGTGCATTTTTTGGCTGATACCGGCTTTTGCCAGTAAGACAGAGAAAAGGAGATCACCTGGAACACAGAATCGTTTTGAGTCTTCGTCGTGAATAGGATTAAAATCGCCCGCGACCAATTTAGCAAAATGGCTCGCCTGCTGACGCGTAAATGCAAACTGATTATTGTTCTGACTAAAATAGTTGTTTAACTGCATGAGCTCTACTGTGGTTTTCCACTGTTTATCTTGTCCGGCATTGTAACTGAGTCACAGGCTTGCAATGGTCTAGCCAGTTCACTGTTCAGCAAATTATATAAATAAAATTCATGGTTGTTGCCTATGTGCTTGAGTATCTGTAGCACCTACATAATGTGGCCTTGGTATATGCGGTCAAACTGGCGGGTCTGGAAGGCTTCAACCATGGTTTTTGGAAAGAAAAGCAGACTGGGCAGTCTTTCTAATGGCATCCATATTGTGCCAATCTGATTTTTGTCTGGTTGCGATGGGGTTGCTACATCACGAAAATTTGTCGCCTCAACAAACAGTTCAATTTGGTGAAGGTGTTGAGGAAGGAATGTTGTATCTAGCTTATCTGCTATGACTTCTCTGACGAATAACACATCGCCCATGTCTGCTTCACCGCCAGTTTCTTCAAGCAATTCTCTCTTAAAGGCGATGTCGAGTGTTTCGTTATGTTGAATGCCTCCGCCTGGTAAAATATACCAAAGGCCACGCTCGTCTCTATGTTCGGCGAGCAATAGGGTGTCATCGCGATAGCATACCGCTCTGACTGATACGCGCAATGGATGCATTGTTTCTCCTACGAGCAAGGGACATATTGGATTTAGACGATAGCGTAACGCTTCTTTTCCGATGATCCAAGGTAGGATTATTTGTTGGCTGGGGCGGCTACTTTCTCTCGTTGATAAAAATGAAAAAAGTTTTTGCCGTTATTTTTGACGTAATACATGGCTTCATCAGCTTGTTCAATCAAAGGCCCAACAGCAGTGTCATTGTCTGGGAAAAGGCTAATCCCAATGCTTGAACCAACGGCAGTAGTCTGTTCATGACCTATTTGGATAGGCTGAGATATCTGGAACTGTAAGTCTGTGGCAATGTCAGAGACAGCGGTATCGTAGTTAGGGTTGTAGGAAAAACCGATCAGAAACTCGTCTCCACCCCAACGGGCGACGACATCTGAACCACGGAAAAATTGTTTAATTCGATGTGCTACCTCGATGATCACTTTGTCACCCGCATCATGACCGTAAGTGTCGTTGACATGTTTGAAGCCATCTAAATCAATCATTAAAACGGCAAAGCTACGTTCTTTTTTCTCCGCCTCCATGGTTGAGTTTTCAAGCTTGGTCATGCCTGCTCTGCGATTGAGTAATTGTGTAATTGGGTCGTGTTCTGCTTCGTAAATAATATTCTGTTCACGCTCAGCGCGCTCGGTAATGTCATACAGCACCACCTCTAATAAACTGTCATCAGGGTTGTTGATGTCTTCAACTTTGGAGAATAGGCAATGTACCCAACGATCTGTAGCTCTAACTTTGTGCTTCAGTTGAATATCTACGGCGCTGAATTGGTTACCTGGTTTGGCCCAGAATTCTTCAATAAACTCTTTTATCACTTGTGGGTCGTTAAAATAGGCCGTGAAGTCAGTTTTGGAGAAGCGTTCGGTATCAACAATGAAGGTTTGCCCTAGGAGTCTCAGCAGCGCGGGGTTTGCGACAATGAGATGATCGGTGGCATCTATCAATCCGATACCAGCACTCGCGCGCTCAAAAATAAAGCGGAATTTCTTTGAAAGGTTCTCGGTTTGCGATCTGAGATCGCGCTCGTTATCGATCTGATTATTTACCGCATCGAGCATATGGTTGATATCACCAACTAATGCCCCGATTTCATTGTGCTTGTGACCAAAAGGGATCTCAATGCGTGTGGAATCACCTGGCGTGATCAAGTGGAATCGATTTGCCACGTTTTTCAATGGTTCGGTGAGGATACGGTTAACGATGACCAGCGTTAAAAAAGCAATGATGATTGAGTAGAGCACAAGCACGATGACTTGGATTTTCGCGAGTGCAATCGCATTGTCTTCGATGTACTGCTGGTTTGGGTAAATCAGCAGGTCGCCGACGATTTCGTTTTCATTGAATGGCGATTTGATTGGAAATATCACGGCGATGTCGGTTTGCTTTAAATCGCCACTACCTTCAAATGATGCCGATAGGCCTTCCTGACTCGTTAGCCGCGCTGCTGAAATAATGTCATTGGCTTCTAACCCACGTAGCACTTCCTCTGCGAGCTCTTTGTTTCCTAGGTACATGGCGATTGAGGCTGTTTGCTCTACCGTCGTGATAACTTGTCGAATTTGATTTCGAGAACGATCGACTTCATCGTGATAAGAAATATAGAACCAGACAATGGATGCAATGACGGAGAAAATGAGTGCACCACTTGCTACCCCTGAGGCAACACGAATATGAACTCTTTTATTGAGAATCTTCAAACCGGTATACCACTTTCAAGCCTTGCGAGAGTTCTGCTTCATTGATGTACGCTATGGCGTTTTTATTATTTTTAACGTAATCAGCGGCATTTTCTGTCGACGAGATTGTATAAGGGGGTTCGGATTTACCAGCAAAGAGCAATCGCGCCCAGTAAGCATTGATTTGGGCAGCAGACTTTCCAACTAATTGTCGATAAAACGCCTCTCTCTCAGGACTACTGTCTGGCAAGTCAGTGGTCAACACCATCATGCCATCTGGATAATGGCTACTGCGACCCATGTAAAGGTCGATAAGCTGGCGACTAGACAGGTTAGCGAGAGGATTCTCTTGATTCACAACGACGACCAGTTCTGCACGGCTAGTAGGTACCCATGCTAAGGAAATGATTGTGAGCATTGCTAATACAAGTATCTTCATATCAGAACACAAACGTTAGGCTGATCGAGTATGTATCAATATAGTCTGGCACAGTGGCATTCAATCCTTCCACCGTGGTCAACCACGCCCCAAAATCTTGGTTGTTCAGCCATGTTCTTTCTATTTGTCCTTTTAGTGCAACCTGAGAGCTGAGATCAATTCGTGCGCCAAAGCCCAATGTTTCTTGGTTGATAACACGAGCATCGAGAAGAGATTTGGTATAGCCATAAGCCGCCGCAATGTCTGGTATTGCAAGCCCCTGTGAATTTGGTGGCGTTAAATCATACATATCTCCAACCGATTTTGTTTTAGATACAAAACCAAATGCGGTGACATTGGAGAAGGTTTTACCGACACTTAGATAACCGGCAGTAAGATCGGGGAAAAAAGGCCATTCTGCATCGGTATAACTCAATTCTGATTGTATGGTCCAGTCACCCGTTTCGTAGAGTGCGCCTAGTGAGTAGTAGTAAAAGCGCGAATCAACAAAATTAAAGTCGGACGCAATAGTGCCAACTTCTGGCCAGAAAAACATGAGTGCAGGGTCTTGTTCGAGTCCAGCTGTCACGCTAGTAGATGGATCGCCTTGTTTGACAACAGTTGTTGTAGCTGTTGCTGAAAAAAGCCAATCTTTAACGGAGTAGGAGAGCTTTGTTCCGATTACTGGAGACAGTGACACCTCATAAGGTTCGATCACTGTTTCAATGGTAATGTCTGATTGCCCAGCAAATAACCGAGCTTCAAACAGTCCATGCTCCCAAGGAACACTATAGGCAACATCAACGCCATCAATTGAGGAGATGGGAATGTTCGCATAGAAATCAGTGATTGGTTTCGTCCATAGGTAGGCAAATCCGACATCACGATACTCGGACAACATGTAAAGCGGCGTCGCGATTCGACCAATGCGAAACGTAAGATTTGGCGTTGCGTTGTATCGTAAGAATGCCCAAGTGATGCTTTTATCTAAATCATTTTCAATGCGATCTTGGAAAACACCTTGGACGACGAAGTCAACGTCGTCTGCAATGTTCGCATTGAGTTGAAGCCCGAAGGCTGAACCCGTATCAAACTCCCAGCCACCGTATTGTGCTTCTTTCGTCAGATCGTATTTATAACCAAAGTCATCAGTACCTGATTTAATGTAGGTTGCGTTGCCAAAACCGCTTATTTTCACGCTCTCGCTCGCCGAAACGGCAGGAACCGTCAGCAGGGAAAGCATGGAGATAAATAGGGGTTGTGTAAAACGCCGCAATGGTTAATCTCAATCTCGTATTTAAGGCATAGATTAAATATAAGACAGAATTTTGATTTCATGTGTAAATTCAGTAAATCATGTCAAATTCGACCATGGTCTAGCATGCTGAACCTGTTTTGCTCAATTCAACAATGTTATAAAGGTTAAAGATCAAATCGAGAAAGGATGCTCAATATGCAATTCCCGTATAAAAACATAGTAATACTGACAGGTGCAGGAATTTCCGCGGAGTCGGGTATTCGAACTTTCCGTGCGCAAGATGGATTATGGGAAGAGCACCATATCGAGGATGTAGCAACGCCTGAGGGCTTTACGAGAAACCCCGCACTGGTTCAAACCTTTTACAACCAGCGCAGAAAACAGCTTCAATCAGGTGTTGCACCTAACTTGGCGCATGAAGCGCTAGCGCGATTGGAACGCGAACTTGAAGGCAATGTCACTATCGTGACGCAAAACATCGATAACTTACATGAACGTGCAGGTAGTGAAAATGTGATCCACATGCACGGAGAATTGCTTAAGGCACGTTGTAGCTATTCAAAACAAGTGGTCGATTGGACAGGGGATATCATGGTTGATGATGCTTGTCATTGTTGTCAGATGCCATCTCCGATGCGCCCTCATGTTGTTTGGTTTGGTGAAATGCCTATCGCCATGGATAAAATCCATGATGCGTTACTCAGCGCGGATCTGTTTCTTTCTATTGGTACGTCAGGGTCGGTTTACCCGGCAGCGGGATTTGTTCATGAAGCAGCGATCGGTGGAGCGAAAACCATAGAAGTCAATCTTGAGCCGAGTGCTGTTGAAAGCGAGTTTGATGAAAAACGTTATGGCAAAGCGAGTATTCTGGTTCCGAAATTGGTTGAAGAACTACTCGCGCTTCAATCCTAGCGTCCAGATTGGACACATTGGTGCCAATCACTATTATTCGTTTGATTATTTGCTAAAAAAAGCGGCTGAGAAGCCGCTTTATGTTTTTGTATTATCTGCAGTCATGGGACCACATGCCAGATTATTGGCCTGCTTTTAGCCGCTGGAAATACTCTTCATACAGCACGTTTGCCGTGCCAACTGAACTTTGCCATTCGCCTTTATCCATCACTTCTTGTGGTGGATAAATACTTGGGTCGTCTTTAAATGCTTTTGGAAGAAGCGGGTAGGCCGCTTTTACTGGCGTTGGATAGCCAATTTCAATAGCAAGACGCGCCGCAATTTCGGGGCGAAGAAGGAAGTTGATCATTTTGTGCGCAGAATCCGCATTCTTTGCTGTTGCTGGAATGGCAAGGTTGTCCATCCAGAAAATCGCGCCTTCTTCTGGCCATACGATATCAACAGGTGCGCCTTCGCTACGAGCGATATAAGCAGAACCGTTCCAAAGCATACCCAGTGCTACTTCACCCGCCATGTAAGGGTTAGCAGGGAAGTCTGAGTTGAATACCAGCACGTTTGGCATGATTTTCTTCAGCTCTTCGTAAGCCTGCTTGATTTCTTCGGGGTTGGTAGTGTTTGCTGAATATCCAAGCTTGGTGAGAGCAATGTGGAAGAACTCTCGAGCGTCATCCATCATCAACAACTGACCTTCGTAGTTAGGACTCCAAAGGTCCGCCCACGAATTTACGCTGTCTTTTTCGACATAGTCGGTGTTGACACCAATACCTGTCGCACCCCAGATGTAAGGGACAGAGTACTCGTTATTTGGATCAAAAGGTTTGTTGAGGTTGTTTGGATCCAAACCGTCGAAATGGCTTAGCTTGCTCTTATCAATAGGTTGTAACATGCCTTCATCACGCATTTTCTTCACGTAATACGTGGAAGGAACGACTAAATCGTAACCGTCAGGGTGCGTTTTGAGTTTGGCATACATGCTTTCATTTGACTCATAAGTTGAGTAAATGACTTTGATACCGGTTTCTTCGGTAAACTCTTCAATAACTTCAGTCGGAATATACTCAGACCAGTTATAGAAGTAGAGTTCATTTTCTGCCGAAATAGCAGTGTTTGAGAAAAGAGAGAAAGCTAGAGAGCTTCCCAGCACAAACTTAGACCAGAGTTTCATCAACAACTCCTGTGTTTTTCGTAGGTATTGGTTAGTTAGAATAACGGGTGTACGTCGTCACCCGTGACTGAAAAGTGCGAAAATCGACAGGGCAAGCGTAAGAGGAGGTCCGACACTTGCCCTTTGACGACTATCTCACCTTGTCGCGTGCCAGTAGCTGAGAGCAAATAACCAGCACGAGAGATACGATAAGCATGAGTGTAGCGAGTGCGTTCACTTCAGGCGATACGCCTACCTTGACCATCGAATAAATCTTCAACGGCAAGATTTCGTAACTTGGCCCAGTGACAAACGAGCTGACAATCACATCATCCAATGAAAGGGTAAAGCTTAATAACCAACCTGCTGCAACCGCTGGGGCTGCAAGGGGCAGAATGATCTTGGTCAGGATAACCCACTCACTTGCTGCTAAATCTTTCGCTGCTTCAAGCATGCGTAAGTCAAAGCCATTTAAGCGGCTGTATACGGTCACCACAACAAATGGTAAGCAAAAGGTGATGTGCGACAGCAATAGGGTAAGAAAGCCCAATTGCGCACCGATCAACACAAATAGCGCCAGTAGCGAAATCGCCATCACAATATCAGGCGACATCATGACCACAAACAGCATGCCATTGACGAACTTTTTGCCACGAAAACGATAGCGATACAGCGCAACTGCGGTCAGGCTACCAATAATGGCCGCTGCCGTTGCTGAAAATACCGCAATAGTCAGTGAGTTACCTGCAGCCTGTACCAAGCTGTCGTTGCTTAGCAGTTGGGTATACCACTTGGTCGTAAAACCTTTCCATTCGATACCGAACTTACTTTCGTTAAATGAGTTAACGATAAGAATGACGATAGGAATGTACAAGAACGCGTAGACCAGCGACATAAAGCTGGTTTTGAAGAAACGATTCATTCCAGCTCCACCTTCTTGTTCATTAGTTTGCTGACACGCCAGTAGGCCAACAGCATCAGTCCCATCAATACTGTCAGAGAAATACTCGCGGCTGAACCAAACGGCCAATCACGAACATTGAGGATCTGACTCTTGATGACATTACCAATCAATAGGTTCTTCGCGCCGCCAAGGAGGTCTGACACATAGAACATGCCAAGAGCAGGAAGCAGAACCAATAGACAACCAGCAATAATACCCGGCATGGTCAGTGGCAAAATAACTTTAACGAACGCTTGAAATTTGCTGGCACCTAGATCTTTCGCTGCTTCAAGGTAGCTGTTATCTAACTTCTCAATGCTTGAATACAACGGCAGGATCATGAAAGGTAGCAGGATATATACCAAACCAATCATGACCGCATATTCGGTGTACATGATGCGAAGCGGTTTCTCAATTATGCCTAGTGTGAGTAAGCCGTCATTGAGTAAGCCACGTGTACCCAAAAAGATTTTTAAACCGTAAGTGCGGATTAGGGAGTTCGTCCAAAACGGAACGATCACCATAAACAACATGAACGGGCGCATATGTTTAGGCATGCGCGCGATAATGTAAGCGAACGGATACCCAATCAATAGGCATAGCGAGGTAGCAATGGCTGCCATGTAAAAGGAATGCCAAACTACTTTCGCATAGAGCGGATCCATCAACTTGGCATAGTTGCTCAAGGTGAAAGTCATCTCTATGAGGTTTGCGTCATCGCGAGTCAGGAAACTGGTGACGATAATCATCAGGTTCGGAATTAATACGAACAGCAGCAACCAACCTACAATGACGCCAATAATGGCGTTTTGGAGATTAAGCTTCTTCATCAGGCAGTACCACTTCCCAGCTTTCAACCCAGGTAATCGCCACTTTCTGATCTAATGAGTGGTCAACATCAGGATCGTCTTCGTTGAAGAATTCACTTACCATGACAGACATGCCAGATTCAAGTTCAAGCACTGAATCCAACGTCATGCCTTTGTAGTTACGTTCACGAACATAACCAACAATGCCATTGCTGGACTCTGTTGCGCTGATTTCTTCAATACGAAGATCTTCGGGGCGAAGTAGAACCTTAACTTTGTCACCAGCACCGACATCAAGTTTGCAGTAGACCTGACATTCTTGACCTTCTACGGTTGCCGTAATGCGTTGCTCATCAATGCGTGCAATAACGTGTGCGTCAAATACATTGATCTCGCCAATGAAGCGCGCGACAAACAAGTTCGCAGGTTCTTCGTAGATTTCACGAGGCGTGCCATCTTGAACTACGTCACCTGATTGCATGACGATAATGCGGTCAGACATCGATAATGCTTCTTCTTGATCGTGAGTCACGAAAATGAAGGTGATTCCCAATTTACGCTGGAGCTGTTTAAGCTCGTTCTGCATTTGCTTACGCAGTTTGTAATCCAGCGCCGAGAGGGACTCGTCAAGCAAAAGCACTTTAGGCTTATTCACAACAGCACGAGCAATCGCAACGCGTTGTTGTTGGCCGCCTGACAGCTGATGAGGATTGCGAGGAGCGAATTTCTCAAGTTGAACCATGCGCAGCGCTTCCATGACACGCGGTTCGATTTCAGTTTCGGCAACTTTCTGCATGCGCAGACCGAAAGCGACATTTTCGAACACAGTCATGTGAGGGAATAGCGCATAGCTTTGGAATACGGTATTGACGTGACGTTGCTCTGCGGGGATTGCAGTCACATCTTGGTCGTCAATGATAATTTGGCCATCGTCTGCATCTTCAAGACCAGCAATCAAACGAAGTACTGTGGTCTTGCCACAACCGGACGGACCCAGGATTGTCAAAAACTCGCCGTTGTTTATCTCAAGATCAAAATTTGAAATGATCTCTTTACCATCGAAACTCTTACAGAGTCCCTTCAGTTGTACAACGGGTTTTTTCATTGGTTGTGTCGCGTTCAATTCTACTCTCTCTCCTTACACCACGGGCGATTAGCTAGAAAAAATTCCCCTAAAAAGTAGACGGCGCATGATAGACGTGCAAACCATGAAGTTAAAGCGTTTTTTTGTACTTTAGAGGCAAAATCCTGCCCAATAATTGTGTGACAACCGAGATGTGCGGAAACATCAACCAAATTCCGGCATGTGATGCCCATCGCGAAATTTCGTGAAACAGGCGTCCAGTAGTATAGCGCTTTAATTCGTTGCCTAAAAATACATCACTTTGAGACGAGTTGAAAAAATATCACCTATAACTTTATAAAGACGGAAATTTCTTAGGCTAAAGACAAAAGTTACTTTGCTATGAATAAACAACAATTGAGCAACGCACTCCATGTTGGCGGCACGTTAGAAAATGCGCTGACAGGAAACTATACCTTGAGTGCTTCCAGTGTGGTTCAGGAAGCACTCAAATTAACACAAAAGCATTTTTGGCGATTCCTACCCGCGACCTTGTTGCTGGCAGGGGCTAATGTTGCCATCTTCTTCATTGCGCTTTCGATCATGCTGGACTCCCCAGCAGTCTTGTTCGATGCCCTGTTGGGTAAACAACCGATGACGGAGGATCTTTTGGCTTCAGGTCGAATTGCCATCTTTGCAACGACGGTGCTGAGTGCACCTTTGTATGCCGGTGCCAGTTTGATGGGGTTGAGCCACGCTATTGGTTTTCGAACCAAGCCGCGTCACATCATTAAAGGTATGGCGTATGCACTCGCCGTCACAATGGCCATGTGCTTTATTTCAGCACTGCAAAGTGTCGGTAATCAAATCATCCCGTTGCTTGGCATTTTTCTCGGTATCGCGTTTTCTATGACGATTTTACTGATATGCGAAAAACGGTTACGTCCTTTAACTGCGATGATTGTTTCTTTTAGAGCGATCACAAAAAAACTGATACCATTGACCTTGGTTTACATCGTCATTGCCGTTCTGTTTGTGTTTTCTTACGCGACAGGCGGGATAGCGTTACTGTTTGCACTGCCGTTTATGTTTAACGTGAAAGGGGTGCTGTATCGCGAGATGTTCGGTGTTGGTATTGAAGTGACCGTGTCACAAGAAGGGGATGATGATTCTTCTTCAGGAGACGGTAATAAAGAGGTTTTCAACGCATAAATGAAGCTTTCCCATGCTGTTTTGGCTTCGGCTCTGTTTATATCTGCGTGTAGCGACGCCCCCCAAACTCAAATCACTAACTTAAATCAACTCCAACCGGCTTCTCCACCACCAGAAATGGTGCAGAAGCCTGATTTTGGTGATTACAAAATTGTTGAAGAAAAGAAAAAGGCATTCGTAGCATTCCTTAAGCCTGGTGTGACTTACATTAATGGCCTGATAGAAAACGCACGAACACGTTTAAGTAGCCTGTCCGGCGCAGCAAGTATTAACCAAGATGATCAGGCTTTCCTTGCCAAGGTCGCTGATCTCTTTAATTTACCTTTACCCGAAAATGGCCCTGACCAAGCGTGGTTTAAAGAGGCGTTAAAACGTGTCGATATTATTCCGGCTGATCTCGTGCTAAGCCAAGCGGCAAAGGAGTCGGGGTGGGGTACGTCACGCTTTGCTCGTGAAGGTAATAATTACTTTGGACAGTGGTGTTACACTTCTGGCTGCGGCATGGTGCCAAGTGCACGTAGCCAAGGTAAAACACATGAAGTCGCCGTGTTTAAAGATACTTTCCAATCCATCCGTGCTTATTTTCTTAATGTAAACCGTAATAAAGCTTACGCGTCTTTACGTGATATTCGTGCTGACCTTAGAAAAGACGGCAAGCCGGTCACGGGAGTTACTCTGGCTAATGGATTAGAAAGCTACTCAGAACGCGGTCAGGCATATGTCGAAGAAGTGCAAGGCATGATTCGATATAACGAAGAATATTGGAGCCAAGGATGATCAAAGGACTTACGGCTGCTGTTGTGGCAGCTGTAATTTCACTGCCTGTTGGCGCAGCGCAGATTGAATTTAGCTACAGCAAGCTGTTTACTCAGCTCAAGCATAACAATAGTGATACTCACCCTGATGTGAAAGTGGGCTATTTTATGGTGAAGCCTCAAACGGGAGAGGTTTGCACTATCACAAAAGCTTGGATGACAAAAAAGAAGCACTACGAGGAGTTTGTCATTCCCGCTTCGCAAGAGCTCCCTTTGCCGATCGATAGTAATTTGCGAAGAGTAAACCCTGATGTATTCATCGAAACTGCAGGTGATGCGTTTTGCGATGTGTCATTTCAAGTGATGGCAAAGAATGCCTTTGAGAATGAGATGTCAGTAGACGACGTTAGGGTGCTTGTGCCTCAGATGACGGCAATGATGCAGGATTTAGGCGGTATGTTCTCGTCATGGTTTATGCCAGACGTAGAGGGTGTATCGTTACACTTCGCAGAGCCGCAATCATCACTGGAAACCAGTAAAGGCCGAATTATCGATATGGAAGGCAAAGTGGCCGTCGTGCGACTGGCAGATTTACAAGACGACGAGCGCGTTTTGTTTAGCCAGCAACCAATAAAAGTGACGCCTTGGATACCGCAAAGTTAATCTGTTTTTAACGAATAAATACAACAAAGCCCGCAGTTAGCGGGCTTTGTTATTTAAGCTTTGTGTGAATCAGCTATTAGCTAACCTGAACAACGTTGAGCGCCAAAGCAGGGTCCACTTCAATCACATCGTCTTGTGATGGGGAAACATCTGTAAATTGCTCTTTATCAAAAGCGGTATCGCCGCCGTTAATGACACCTGAATGTTGGTCAACATTTTTGAAATCAAATAATTCAAAGTCAGCCAGATGTGAAGGAACCACGTTTTGCATTGCTGTAAACATGGTTTCGATACGTCCTGGGAAGCGTCGGTCCCAATCACGCAGCATCTCTTTGATCACTTGGCGTTGCATGTTTGGCTGTGAGCCGCACAGGTTACAAGGAATAATTGGGAATTCTGCCGTTTGCGCGTAGCGCTCAATATCTTTTTCGCGGCAATAAGCCAGCGGGCGAATAACCACATGTTCGCCGTTGTCAGAAACCAATTTCGGTGGCATGCCCTTTAGCTTACCGCCATAGAACATGTTTAAGAACAAGGTTTCTAGAATGTCGTCACGGTGATGGCCAAGGGCAATCTTGGTTGCGCCAATCTCCTTCGCCGTACGATACAAAATGCCACGACGCAGACGCGAACAAAGTGAACAGGTCGTTTTACCTTCCGGTACCTTGTCTTTCACGATCGCGTAAGTGTCTTCTTCTACTATCTTGTATTCGACGCCAAGATTATCAAGATACTCTGGTAACACATGCTCAGGGAAGCCCGGTTGTTTTTGATCGAGGTTAACCGCGATCAGTTCAAATGACACCGGTGCGCTTCTCTGCAAATTTTGCAGAATTTCGAGCATGGTGTAGCTGTCTTTGCCACCACTAAGACAAACCATAATACGGTCGCCTTCTTCGATCATATTGAAGTCAGCAATTGCTTGACCCACATTTCGGCGAAGACGTTTGTTAAGCTTATTCTGGTTGTATTTTTGTGATTTGGTGAGTTCTTGATTTGACATGGTAATACTGAGTGCCTCTGAAATTTCTCTACGCCATCGAATCCGCGACTGGAAAATCGCTGTGGGCAAAAAGCCCGACCCTCGATGCTCAATGCGAAGGTTTGGCGCGTATGATACGGATTTCGGGGCAGGATGCCAGCATGATTAAAAAAGAAAAGCGCCCGCAGGCGCTTATGTACACATGTGAGTAAAGCACTATTCTTCAGACAAGTTTGGTGCCAACGGGCTGACATACCCATCTGGCTTGATGGCAAGAACATCGCAATTTAGCTGATCAATCGTGTGTTCTGCGGTATTACCAATAAAAATGGCAGACAACCCTACACGACCTGTTGTACCCAATATTACCAGTTCCGCATCGAGTTCTTTCGAAACGGCAGGGATAACATCCTCTGGCAGTCCTTCTTGGCAGAAGGTTTGCGACTCGTCTATACCGTGCTTTTGTCGCAATGCCTTCATTTCAAGTAAATGATGACCCCGAACAGCATCGGTATAAGAAGCTGGGTCGAATTCGGGTAACTCAATGGTGACGTTAACAGGTGTAGCAGGGTAGGCATTGACAAGGTTCACCTCAGCGGTGAGAAGTTTAGCCATGGCTTTGGCTTCATCAATCAACTTATCGTTGAGAGGGATGTGCGTTTCGTTCTCTGAAGACACATTAACAGCGGTAAGAATTTTTCCGTATTCCGGCCAAGCATGTTCTTTCACCAGTAAAACAGGACAAGGGCATTTACGCAGTAAGTGCCAATCTGTCGGCGTAAAGATCACGGAGCCTAACTTATCGTGTTCGTGTGTGGTTTTAACCAGTAAGTCATGTTTGCTATCAAAAACTTGTGCAATCATGCTTTCGTAAGGTCGATTGTGCCAGACCACATGTGTGGTCACGTCAATGCTCTCCGTGTCATGTTGGGCAACCAAAGATGCCACCCATTCTTCGCGTTGACGAAGTACGCCAGTTCTCATGGCTTGACGCTCTTCTGATGACAGCATTGAGGTCATTTCATAGGAAAAGTCATAGATAGCAAGAAAGAGTGTAATTTTGACATCCGCAGAAGACTTTCTAGCGATGTCCAGCGCACGCGAGAGTGCGGGCTGTTCTTCGTGGTCGGGATCTATAGCCACGAGCAAGTTGGTATATCTGTTCATAACACCTCCAACTTATTGATGCGTTACTTTAATGTAACGCAATCTAGGCGGATGGCGCGATAAATTCAGAAAGATAAACGTAAAAAAAGAGAAATGGCGCGTATAGCGCCATTTCGTATTCAGTCAATTTGTCAGTATTGATTACTTACTGACACCTGCGAGGCGACTTAGCTCATCATGATCAAGAACGGTAATGTACTTACCCTTCACGCTCAACATTTCACTTTTCTGGAAACGACCAAGCAAGCGGCTGATGGTTTCCACCGTCAGACCAAGATAATTGCCAATATCACCACGTGTCATGGTCAAACGAAACTCTTTGGCTGAAAAACCACGCTGAGAGAAGCGCGTAGAAAGGCTATGTAAGAATGCAGCCAAGCGTTCTTCGGCATTTTTCTTGGACAACAGTAAAATCATTTCCTGATCGCCTTTGATCTCGCTACTCATCAAACGCATGATTTGTTGGCGAAGTTTAGGCATTTTGCCCGAAAGGTCATCAAGGGTTTCAAACGGGATTTCGCACACCATTGAGGTTTCAAGTGCTTGAGCGAAACTTGGATGGGACATGTGATTAATGGCGTCAAAACCAACAAGATCACCGGCAAGATGGAATGCAGTAATTTGCTCATCACCTTGTTCGGTGATGGTATAGCTTTTGATCGTACCTGAACGGATTGCATACAAAGAACGAAGTGGATCACCTGCTTGAAACAGAGGCTGTCCTTTTTGAATTGGCTTCTTACGTTCAATAATTTGGTCAAGCTGATTTAGCTCACTTTCACTCAATGTGAAAGGAATGCAGAGCTGACTGATACTGCAGTCCTGACAATGGATTGCGCATCCGCCTGATTGAACTCTTTTAGTCATTATTTTGTCTTGAATCATGAGCCTGCTTAGCCAAATTGATTTGAGTCAATATTTTACCACTTTCACGTGATAAATCGACCCTTACTACAACTGATTGTATACAGAATAAGCGGTAACTATTCCGTACATTAGCAGTATTAATGATGAGAACTTTCGAAAAATCATGTTGTTAAGTAACTTCTTTAATGACTCTGCGGAGGTGCCAACAAATAGCATTGCGGGCAGGGTACCCAAGCCAAATGCGAGCATTATCAATAAACCATGAAACGCATTTCCTGATACTGCCGCCCAACTGAGCGCAGAATAGACAAGTCCGCAAGGTAGCCATCCCCAAACCATACCAAATGGTAAAGCCGCGAAGGGTGATTTTAAAGGAAGTAGTTTTGATGTTAGCGGAGAAATATGCCGCCACAGACCTTTGCCTAGTCGCTCAACGTAAGACAACCCATTCCAGAATTGACCAATGTACAGCGCAAGTAAAATCATCATGATAGCGGCAGCTAGTCGCAACCAAATCAAACTTTGGCTAACGTGACTAACACCGACAACACCAGAAACAAGACCGCCACCAATTGCACCAATGATACCGTAAGATAAAAGTCTGCCGCCGTTATAGAAAAGAAGGTAAGGCAATTTATTCTGGCTGTTTGGTGTGCCGAATGAAACAGCGGCTGCTACACCACCGCACATGCTCAGACAATGCCCGGCTCCCAAGATGCCAACCATAAACGCTGCAACAAGATCAGAGATTGGCATTACTTGTTTTCACTTCGCTCTGATGTGGCTGATGTGTTTTTTGTTTCTGGCGTAAGCTTTTCATCGTCATCAAGAAGAATATTCATGCCTTGACGTTCTAGATCTTCAAATTGTTCGGATTTGACCGCCCAAATGAAGACGCCAACAGCAACACAAACAAGCATGATGGCGATAGGGATCAGAATATATAGGCTTTCCATAACTACTTGTCCTTGAATCTTTCGATGAGGTCTTTCTTGAACAGGCGCAGAGAGTTCGTGACAACGATAACAGAACTTGCAGACATGCCTGCCACTGCCACATAAGGTGCGACAAATCCCATCACAGCAAGAGGAAGAATGACAAGGTTGTAGCCTAACGCCCAAGCGAGATTCTGACGAATGATTTTTTGAGTGAACGCGGCAAGATGACGAGCATCAAGCAGCTTAGTCAAATCATCTCCGAGAAGAACCATATCAGCAGACGCTTTTGCTACATCTGTGCCGCCACCCATAGCCACAGAAAGATGTGCCCCTGCCAGAACAGGCGCATCGTTAACGCCATCCCCGATCATCATGGTGATTTGATCTTCAGGGAGTGATTTTAAGTAATCGAGCTTACCTTGAGGTGATACGCCTGATACAAGCTCATCAATACCGAGCTGATTTGCCACGGATGTCGCGGTTGCTGAGTTATCACCAGTTAACATGGTGACAGCGATACCCGCTTCGTGGAATTTATTGATCAAGGTTTGGCTACTTTCGCGAATAGGGTCGACCAATTGAAATGACGCTATCTTTTTGCCACTGCAAGATAACCAAATTTGATGATTGCATGTTTCTGCTGCTCGCGTATCAGAAAGGGCAAACTCAGGCTTACCAATGCGCCATTCCTGAGTTTGATAAGTGCCTTTAATGCCTTCGCCGATAACGTTTTCGACCTGTATCACGCCAGACGCCACGTTGATATTTTTAAAGGCATCGGCGATAGGGTGATTCGCATACGACTCTAGGGCTGCTGCGATCGCTAATGCTTCACTCTTCTCTATATCGCTATAAACAGCTGTGTCAGCCAAAGTGACGTTGCCCTCGGTGAGGGTGCCTGTTTTATCGATAATCACACGATTAATCTTGGTCAAGGTTTCAAACACATGACCTCGACGAAGGAGAATCCCAAGCTTTCCGAATGTAGAGGTAGAACAAGTCAATGCAGTTGGTGTTGCCAAAGAAAGTGCACACGGACAAGTGGCGACAAGCACAGACAACATTATCCAAAACGCATCTTCAGGGCGATGGCTTTGCCAATACCACCATGTTAATGCAGAAATGAGCAAAATGACGGCGACAAAGTAACGTGCAACGATATCAGCAATTTCAGCGACACGCGGTTTAGCGAGTTGCGCTGCGTCTTGTAGCTGAACGATATGAGCGATCAAAGAGTCTTTTTTCTCCGCCGTTACTTCAACATTCACATTGCCGTCAATGTTAAGCGTACCAGCATACACTTTGTCGCCAAGCTGTCGTGACTCAGGCATGGATTCACCCGTAAGCATGGACTCATCGACGGTGGTAATACCTTCAACAATGACACCATCTGAAGGGAAGGGTTCGCCGGGGAGAACACGAACGACATGGCCAACGGTGAGAGATTTTGCTGGGATTTGTTCGCCAGAATCTAATGTTGCCAAACGCGGGATGAGTTTAAGCAGGTTTGCACTGGCTGCTGCCGCTGTTCTGCGTGCACGCATCTCAAGAAACCTTCCTATCAGCAGGAAAAAAGTAAACATGGCGATAGATTCGAAAAACACTTCGCCTGTGCCGGTCACTGTTGCGTACAAACTGGCAAAATAAGCAAACAACAAAGCGATGGAGACAGGAACATCCATGCCTAACGTTCTTGCTTTTAGATTGCGCCAAGCATTGATGTAAAAAGGCATGGCGGAATACAGCAGAACTGGCGTGGCAAAAATAAGGCTAACCCAGCGAAAATAGTTACGAAATGACTCGTCCATGTCGCCAAATACTTCAAAGTACATGGCAATCGCCAACATCATCACCTGCATGGTTGCCAATCCTGCAACCCCTAGCTTGTAGAGGTATTGCTTCATGGTGCGGTGATATTGTGCTTCTTGATTATCAGCTTCAAACGGAGCGGCTTTGTATCCTAAAGCATGAATTTTACTCAGAAGGGTGCTTAATTTTGCTTTGGACGGATCCCAGCGTAACGTGGCGCGATTTGTTGTTGTATTGACTTGAATGCGAGAGACGCCGTCTTGCGTGCTAATTTGTTTTTCGATCAACCAAGCACACGCTGCACACGAGACGCCATCGACAGAGAGTACAACTTCATCAATCCCGTTTTCATGACGGACAAACTCTTGCTGCACGTCTTCGTTGTCGTAAAGGCTGAGAGATTGAAGTTCGTCAGGAATAAGGTTGGCTTTTTCTGCTGGCGCGGTGCGATATTCGTAGTAAGAGGTTAGGCCGTTAGCAACGATGGTGGTGGCAACAGCCTCACAACCCGGGCAACACATTGTACGGTTTACGCCCTGGATCTCTACGTTATAAGAGTCGCCAGTAAGCACTGGCTCTCCACAGTGATAACAATCTTTTGTCATTCCTTGCTCTGACCATACAACTTAACTGGGTCTGAAGATGGGAAGTTAGCGCGGCCATTCAGTGCCCAGCTACCATCAAATGCATTGATTTCAACATACCAAGGCCCTTGCAGCGGTTCTACAAGAGCTAGACGATAACGACCATTTTGGTCTGAGTTCACCATTTTCTCAATATCTTTGTCGGCGAGAGTACGGTGTTGAAAAGTCACTTTGATCGTAGGGAACTGAGCCAACTCACCTTTGTCTAGGATAACAATGGCGTTGTCATCGGAAAGTGTTAAGCGTGCAGACAGTGACAATGCATCTGCTTGGCGAAGGCGAGAGAGATCTTGATTAATCCCTTTTCCCTCTTTGTAATAGTCTTCGGCGACGAGAGAAACCTGATTTTTACTGAAAAGTGTAAAAGTGAATAAGCTCGCAACGACGACGCTGCCGGGCAAGGCAATCAGGAACCAAGGCCAAAACTGCTTATACCATGGTTTGTTCATATCGCTTTCCTGTGTTTACGAATGTTCTTGGGTAAAAAAGCCCCCGCAAGCGGGGGCCTAACAATGACAACTTATTATTAGTTTTGCGGGTTTCCTAGCTGCCAAACATAAGCTGAAAGAAGCTGGATCTTATCTTCGTCCAGAATGTCTTTCCAAGCTGGCATCACACCTTGACGGCCATATCGAACAGTGTCTTCAACGGCTTTACGTGAACCACCAAACAACCAAATATTGTCTGTTAGATCCGGTGCACCAAATGCTGGGTTACCTTTACCGTCAGTGCCGTGACAAGCTGCACAAACAACGAAGCGTGCTTTACCTTTCGCGGCTTCTTCAGCGTTGACCTTACGACCTGAAAGGCTCAACGCATAGGCAGAAACTTCAGAAACGCCATCTTCGCCAAATGCCGCCAACCATGCAGGCATGTTACCGACGCGGCCGTGCAGAAGGGTGGCCTTAATGGTTTCTGGTTCCCCGCCATACAGCCATGCACTGTCTGTTAGGTTAGGAAAGCCAGATTGACCGCGAGCATCCGAGCCGTGGCATTGTGCACAGTTCTGAATGAATAGGCGTTGGCCAACTTTAACGGCTTCTGGGTTCTTCGCTATTTCAGTGATGTCGAGAAGCTCATCCGTACCCGGCTTGTAAGCCAGCTTGCGGAATGTTTCACCAAACACGGCGTTTGCTGCATTAAGCTCACGTGCGTATTGGTCAATCCCTTGGCTGTTTGCCAAAAGCTCACGAGATTCTTCGATGTTACTGACATTCTGCGCAGAACTCTGCCAACCAAACAAACCCTTATAGTTCCCTAAGCCTGGGTAAAGAGCCAAGTAAACCACGCCAAACACAATAGTGGCCCAAAACATATAGGACCACCATTTCGGTAGCGGGTTGTTCAGCTCACGAATACCGTCGTATTCGTGTCCCATATCCTCACCGTCAGCAATACCTTTTAGGTCTTTACTGCACCATATAACCAGTGCAGCACAACCAATTAGCGTCGCGACGACAATGACAGTGATGAATAGACTCCAAAATGTTGTCATTTGTTATCTTCTCCTGTCTTTTTAAGTCCTTTTTCCTCGTCAGCGAAGACAAGGTTTGCAGCTTCGTCAAATTCCGTTTTACGACGACCGCTGTACGCCCAAAGCGCAATCACAATGAAGCACACAAAAATCACAAGTGTCCAGATACTGTGGAACGATACAATTTCCATAACAGTCCCTTACTTCATTGCATGGCCGAGAGATTGTAGATACGCAATCAACGCATCCATCTCTGTTTTTCCTTGAACGTCAGCTTGCGCGTTCGCTATTTGCTCATCCGTGTATGGCACGCCAAACATGTCTCGGAAAACCGTCAGTTTTTTCTCTGTCAGATCCCCAGTTAACACATTTTCAGCTAACCAAGGGAAACCTGGCATGTTTGATTCAGGCACAACCGCACGTGGGTTGATTAGGTGAACGCGATGCCACTCGTCAGAGTAACGTTCGCCAACACGCGCCAAATCAGGACCAGTACGCTTAGAGCCCCACAGGAATGGATGCTCCCAAACGCTTTCACCAGCAACAGAGTAGTGCCCATAGCGCTCTGTTTCGGCACGGAATGGACGGATCATTTGGCTGTGACAAACGTTACAACCTTCTCGGATGTAGATATCACGACCTTCCATTTCCAGAGCCGTGTAAGGGCGCAGGTTGTCGACAGGTTCAGTGGTTTGCTTTTGGTACAGTAGAGGGGTTATTTCCACCAATGCACCCAAGCTGATCGCAATGATCGTTAAGATTGCAAAAAGACCAACGTTCTTCTCTACAATTTCATGACGACTAGAACTCATTCGTTGGTCTCCTTATGCGGGTTCTTCAATGGCTTTCAAGCTAGCTTCCGGCGCAGTGATGGTTTTGTAGGCGTTGTATGCCATCAAAAACATGCCTGAAAGGAAGATAACGCCACCAACAAAGCGAACAAAATAGAACGGGTAAGAAGCTTCCAGCGACTCAACGAAGCTGTAAGTCAATGTTCCGTCAGTATTCACCGCACGCCACATCAGACCTTGCATTACACCTGAAATCCACATCGCGACGATATACAAAACAGTACCGACGGTTGCGAGCCAGAAGTGAACGTTAATTAGGCTCAAAGAGTACATACGCTCTTGACCAAACAATTTAGGAATAAGGTGGTAAACAGCACCAATCGATACCATCGCAACCCAGCCTAAAGCACCTGAGTGTACGTGACCAATGGTCCAGTCAGTGTAGTGGGATAGGGCATTCACTGTCTTAATGGCCATCATTGGCCCTTCGAACGTAGACATACCGTAGAACGACAGAGATACGATCAAGAAGCGAAGGATTGGGTCATAACGAAGTTTATGCCAAGCACCAGATAGCGTCATGATACCGTTGATCATGCCACCCCAAGAAGGAGCAAACAGAATGATCGACATAACCATACCCAAAGACTGAGTCCAGTCTGGAAGTGCGGTGTAGTGCAGGTGGTGAGGACCCGCCCAAATGTAGAGCGATACTAGCGCCCAGAAATGCACAATCGA
Organism: Enterovibrio norvegicus FF-33; assembly: GCF_000286835.2. Taxonomy (GTDB): domain Bacteria; phylum Pseudomonadota; class Gammaproteobacteria; order Enterobacterales; family Vibrionaceae; genus Enterovibrio; species Enterovibrio norvegicus_A. Next base: position 80,892 of record NZ_AJYD02000038.1, read on the forward strand.
TAGACGGTAGGAATAAACTGGGCGACCTGCTTGCTTAGGGACAAAGTAATACATCATACCCAAGAAGCCAGCGGTCAAAAGAAAACCTACGGCGTTATGTCCGTACCACCACTGAATCATGGCATCAATGGCACCGGCGTAAATCGAATAAGACTTCATGCCTGAAACAGGGATCGCCATACTGTTGACGATATGTAACACCGCAACGGTTAGGATGAAGGCTCCGAAAAACCAGTTCGCGACATAAATATGGGATGTCTTTCGCTTAATCATGGTTCCGAAGAAAACCACAGCGTATGCGACCCATACAACCGCTATTAAGATATCGATTGGCCATTCCAATTCTGCATATTCTTTACTGGTGGTATAACCCAACGGTAACGAAATTGCTGCAGACAGAATAACTGCTTGCCAACCCCAGAAGGTAAACTCAGCCAGCTTGCCTCCGAATAAACGCGTTTGACATGTGCGCTGAACAACGTAGTAAGACGTTGCGAACAATGCACTTGTACCGAAACCAAAGATGACTGCATTGGTATGCAGTGGTCTTAGTCGGCTATATGTCAGGTAAGGAATATCGAAGTTTAGCGCGGGCCATACCAACTGAGATGCAATGAGAACACCAACACCCATGCCCACAATGCCCCACAATATTGTTACTAGGGTAAATTGACGGACAACGCGGTAGTTGTATTCCAGTTCAAGCTGCTTATCTTGGCTCATATTGCATGCTTCCACTTTTTGATTACTACACTCACGTAAAAACAACGTGACTTTTACGTCACAATGCCACCCAGGAGCAATGCAATGCGAATAGTGATTGATTTATACCCACTTGATGCATTCCATTGCTATTTCTTTGTAAAAGTGGCATTTTCGGTATCGATAATACTTCACTTAATCAGTTAAATACAGGCCTCTACCCACAGACGGTTTACCCTTAGGTAACATTTATATTAAAACTTTGAGCTCTGTAACACGGGAAAAGTAAAGATCTTATGGCTGCAGAAAAATTAACCACCGCTCGTTTAATACAAATATTAGTCGTTATGGCTGTACTTATTGCTGCTTTTGTTTGGCGAACCATTGACTATTCTAGTTCAAAAAACACACTTACTTGCACGATGTTGGCGGATAAATGCCAAGTTTCACTGAAAGGTGAAAAGGTTCATATTCAATATGATAAACAAGGGGATGCAGGGGGTTCTGTGGTGGTTTTCTCACCAGCAACACCGTCGTCTTTGCAAGTGAATTTAGATTCAGATAATAGTGTTTTGATTGCGCATGAAGTCATCGTAATGGGTAATAAACGTGCTTATATTTATGCTTTACCTGACAGTGTTAAATATGGGGCAGCGCATAAATTCATTTTGCACATTGATCAAGATCAAATAGAAATTAACTTTTAACATTAAATTAATGTTTGTGCGATTTAAGTTAACATTTTGGCTATTGGATGACTATTTTGATCGAATTGACTGAATCTAGTAAAAAAGCAGCGACAGATGGCTTTTTTACTGCAAATCAATCTGAGGAATTCTTAAAGTAGAAAGCTTGTCGATGTACCGCTTTAGCCTGCTGTGAGGTCAAGTAATGTGTCAGATTTGACGCACTCGTTGCAATATCGCTCTGTGTTGTGTCGTTATCCTCTTCGTCCTTGTCATTTAACGACACCAAAACATAGTTGACTCTAAATCCATTACATTTTTCGTCATCATGTGCGCGTGAACACAAAGCCAAATGTAATGCTTTAAGTGAGTCGGGCGCTTGAGGCTTCTGGGCAACAATGACATAAGTAATGCTGAGTTCTTGCAGCGGCTCTTGTGAAAGTTCTGAGGAAGTATTTTGAGGTCGAGCACAAGAAAAAAATCGCTCATCAAGTGGCATCTGAATGTCTTCGATTTCGGACTCTGAGACCATGACCACAATGCCATCGATTAATGATACGCAGCGTTGTGTCCATTCTATTTCTTCTGCAAGCATGGCTTGATTCTTCGGTGAGCAATAGCGGTAACGCACCCTAGGTTCTTCTGCCGCAATGGCATAGCCTTCTTGATCGTCATCAGTCAGATAGACGACGATATTTCCTTTTTCGGCCAATCGCTTGCTTATACGTTGACCAAGAGGTTGCTGTGTATTAATGACGAGATATAGCTGGCTGTCCATCGCGAGCAAAATTTTGACTTACAATGTCACAATTCTATCGTCTATTAATAGAGAATTCAGTGATTAAACGAAAAGAATGAAGCGAAAGACTGGTCATAGCAGAAGGGAGAACGCTATTATTAATTTAATTGCCGCGACACTATAGAAATCACCCATGAGAATTGCGACATCGTCGTCTACCGATTTAAATGCCGCTTCTGCCGTCAAGGCTATCAAGGAAGAGATTCGCAAGAAAATCTCGTCTCCTTCGCTGATGCTTGTCTACTACACCGAAACCCAAGACGTCCAAAGCATCAAAAATGAATTTAAGAAGCAATTTCCTGATACCTATATCATAGGGTGTTCGTCATGCAGAGGCACGATGACAGATAAAGGCTACGTGGGTGGCCACAACATTGCAGCTTGGGCAGTTCAAGATGAATCTGGTGCCTATGGCAGCGCGCTGTGCAATTTATCCTCAGAAAACGACGTGTTTTTGCAAGCTAAGCAGGTGCTCCAACGCGCCATTGATAGTAGTGGTCGTCCTGGAGAGCTCCCTGCGCTTATCACACTCCATACCACGCCAGGACATGAAGAAACCATACTCCGCGCGATCACCAGTGAGTTAGGCGTAAACGTCCCCATTATCGGTGGTACCGCTGCCGATGATGGCGTGAGCGGCAATTGGTCACTGTTTGATAGTGACAACGTCACGAGTAATGGCATTGCCATGGCGGTGTTTTTTCCGTCTGCTCGGGTCAGCTATTCATTCCATAGTGGATATGCCCCGCTAGGGGACAGTGCTGTGGCAACACGAATAGACGGCAGAACCTTGTTGGAATTAAACGGTCAGCCTGCCGCAGAGGTTTATGCGAACTGGTTTCAGAGCGCGACAGGAAGAGTCATTGATAACGACGATTTGTTCGCTCAGTCAACCTTGTTTCCCTTAGGTCGCCAAACGGGAATAATCCATGGAATGCCGTATTACACACTCTCGCATCCTGCGTCTGTGTCGGAGGACGGTGGCATCCAAATGTTCTGTAACCTCGGTGAGGGTGAAACCGTACATTTTATGTCTGGAACCACAGAAATGCTGGTTTCCCGTGCAGGTCGCGTTGTTGATTCTGCCAATGACCATGACAAAAACCCCCGTGATCCAATCGGAGGCATCGCCATCTATTGTGCAGGGTGTATGCTCCACGTAAGAGATTCATTGAACGATGTTGCGGCGAACATGAGTTTGTCTATGCACCAAGCTCCTTTCATCTGCCCATTTACGTTTGGTGAGCAAGGGCAGTTTCTTGGAGGAGAGATTGCTCATGGAAATTTGATGATCTCTGCAGTTTTGTTTCACAAGGATGAGTTATGACAAGCGCTGTATCAGAGAAGTTACAGGAAACGTTATTTGAATTAAATCGCGTTGAAGAACGAGAACATAAATTCAAAGAAGAGAATCGCGCCATCCTTTCTGCGATCTCTGCGATGTCTGGTGCCAGCAATAAAATTGAAGTGTTCAATACGCTACTTAAAGTGATTGAACGTTATGTCGCGTTTGATAATGCTTTGGTGCTTACGCGTAACAAAGATACCGAAGACAGATATTCCTGTTTAGTGTCGACGTCTCATGAAGTGGAGAAATTTCATTGGCGAGACGGTGGAACATTTTCACGTTGCGTGAACGGTCAGACTGTCATTTTATATGCCCCAGAGCGTGTTCAAGAATTTAGCTTGTTGGAGCCGATAGATTTTGAATCCTGCCGATCTGCCCTGATCACGGGTATGACAGTCAACGCCAGCGAATCAATACTATTGCTATTTTCTTCCAATAGGGGCGGTTTTGATACCAAAGCGCAGCAAGTTATCGAGCGTTTTCGCCCGTTGATTGAACGCACCATTATTGATATCGACTATCGAGAGCGTTTGCAGTGCCTTGTTTCGGTCAAGACGCAAGAATTGACAGCGAGTCGTCAGCGCTTTAGGGACTTCGCAAAAACAGCCGGTGATTGGTTCTGGGAAATTAATAACAATCTGCAGTTTACGTATCTCTCTTCTCCATCCAACGAATCGTTATCAGCCGAGCCTCAGGCGATCATGGGTCAACTCAATCGACAACCTGACGTCAAAAATAAACTGCTCGATTTAATTCAAGTAGAGGAGCCATTCTCTGAAGTCGAGTGGAAAGTCTACAACCAAGGGGCGGAGCAATGGATAAGCCTTTCTGGTCGGCCTTACTATGATAAACGCGGAAACTGCATGGGTTTTCGGGGCACCGCAAAAGACATCACGATACGGAAGCAGCGTCTGCATGAGCTGCAACAAGCCAGGCAGCAAGCAGAATCTGCTAACGCGGCAAAATCTCAGTTTCTTGCGATGATGAGTCATGAGATCCGCACGCCCCTCAATGCCGTGATGGGGTTGTTAGATGCACTACAACAATCACCCATCAATGAAGAGCAAGAATCGTGGGTGTTACAAATGGACAAGTCTGCCCAACTGCTTCTGACGATTATCAATGACGTACTTGATTTATCGCGTGTAGAGTCAGATCGGTTTGCTTTGCACCCAGAGAACATCAATCCAAGAGAAAGCGTCACGGTGGTGTTTAATCAACTGAAAGAAGTCTCTTCGGGCAAAGACATCAAGTTGGACGTTGAGGTTGCTGACAACGTGCCCAAGCTCATCTATCAAGATGGGAACCGTTTTACGCAAATATTGTTGAACCTTGTAGGCAATGCAGTCAAGTTTACTGAGACAGGAAAAGTGCAGGTTTTCATGCACGCCGAGGGGAACACACTCAAGCTTGCCGTAAAAGATACGGGCATTGGCATAAGCCATAATAGGAAGAAAGATATCTTCCAGCCTTTTACTCAGGCGGATGGCAGTATCACACGCCGATACGGTGGTACAGGGTTAGGCCTTTCTATCTGTAAGAAACTGGTATCGATGATGAAAGGGTCTATCGACTTTGACAGTCAACCGGGTGTGGGTACGACGTTCTATATTGATATTCCTTTGATCAAACCGTTGCCACAAGAAATCGTACATAAAGACAAGTCGGAAGAGAGCAAATTGAAGCCAATGAATATATTGGTTGCAGAAGACAGCAAAGCAAACCAAATGGTCGTCAAATTGATGCTGGAAAAAGCGGGTCATCACGTTGTAGTGGCAAACAATGGTCAAGAGGCAATTGATATGATCGACGAGGGCAAAACCCAGTTTGATATTATTTTAATGGATATGTCGATGCCAGTGCTTTGCGGCATAGAGGCAACAAAGCAGCTTCGTGCGAAAGGATGTCAATTGCCGATTATTGCACTTACGGCTAATGCCATGAATGAAGATAAAGAGAAGTGTCTTCAAGCAGGGATGGATGATTTCGTTACCAAGCCAATCCGCTCTGTCGTGCTTAGACAGACGTTACAACGTCACGTATCTGGTGATGCTACAACCTAAGCGATTCAGGTTACTTTAGGAATAATTTGAACGCATCTCACCTGTTTATTAGTGACGCCGTCACCTATTTTTTGTATTTTAATACATTGAGTTAGGATTTTTATGATGCTTTTTGGTCTGATGTCACTACAGATCTGGTGCAACCCGCAGTAAGTAATCTCTAAACGCTATGGCAATCGGAGACAGTTTCTTTTCTTTTCGGTGCACCAGATACCAGTGCCGTATTATCGGCATATTCTCAACATCAAGTACCTTCAGTCGGTTTGCCTCCAATTCAAGCTCAATGGTATGACTCGACACGATCCCCAAACTCAATCCCGCAGATACTGCCTGCTTAATCGCCTCACTCGCGCTCATTTCTGCCGCGACAATTAACGATAATCCGTGATTGTGGAAAAAACGCTCAATGGAAAAACGTGTTCCTGAACCTTGCTCACGAACGACCATGGGCTCTCTAGCAATGCGTGACAGCGGTATGTTGGTTTCTTGGCAAAGTGGATGATTAACTGGCGCGACAACAACAAGGGGATTTTCCATAAATACCGTCGCGTTCAATTCAAGCTCTTCTGGTGGCTTTCCCATAATGGCTAAATCACAGCCATTGCTCTTGAGATCTTTCAATAGGTTTTCTCGATTGGTCACTTTGAGACTGAGTTTGATGTCAGGGTGTTGCTGGGAAAACGAAGCGAGTAAACGCGCTGCAAAGTAATTGGCTGTGCTGGCGACGGTAATATTCAACTTGCCAGTAGAAAGCGTCTTCATGCTATCAAAGACATCTTCTGCATCACGCAGTTGCTGAGATATCCGCTCGCAATAGCCAAGCAGTTCTTCACCGGCCTCTGTCAAAAACAAGGATTTACCTAGCTGCTCAAACAAGGCCAAGCCAATGTTGTCTTCGAGTTGCTTAATCTGCATAGACACAGCGGGTTGCGTGAGATGTAGCTCTTCGGCGGCTCGTGTATAACTAGAGTGCGTTGCTACCGCTTGGAAGATGTTCAGTTGTCGCAGGGTCAGATGCATAATACGTCCTTGTCTTAATCCGCACGTGTTGTTTCAGTCATTCCCTATGTACTGAAAAGAACGCTCTCTAACCCGCTCGCTTGGTAAGAGAGGCAAACAGATTTGGAAGAACATCGGGCAGTTGCGTCACACGATCCACTACAGTGTAATGACCTTGCCCAAAGACCTGACAGACATAATTGTCCGCGTTCGGATCGATCGTCAGGCAATAGGGAATGACGCCCTGACTGCAAAGCTCCTCGACTGCACGTCGGGTATCGGCTTGAAGATAAAGCGGATCACGAACATCAATGTCGGCAGGCTCTCCATCACTCACCAATAACAGTAGTTTCTTACGTTGTGGTTGTTCAGCCAAAAATGTTTTGGCATGACGCAACGCTGCGCCCATGCGTGTCGATAGGCCGCCTTTTATGCCCGCTAGCCGTGATTTGGCAGCATCATCGTATTCATCTTCAAAGTCTTTTACTCTCTGATATTGGACATCATGCCTTCCATTTGATGAAAACCCGTGTATGGCAAACGCATCACCAATACCATCTAGTGCGCTTGCCAACATGACCGTAGCTTCTTGAGCGACATTGAGAATGGTGCGGCTCTCAATGTCGTTGGGGATAGCATCAAGTGTTGATTGTGAAAGGTCGAGTAGTACCAATACAGCGAGGTCTCGTTCTTGGCGTTTAAGGCGCTGATCAATGTTCATGTCTGGGAGTGCGCCACGTCTAAGCTCTTTCATGGCTTCAATGGCCGCGTCTAGGTCCAATCCATCGCCTTCATATTGCTTGCGTAACCGAATTAAGCCTTTAGGTTGCAGCGCTTCTACCATAGCCTTAATTCTTCGTACCAAGATTTGACGTTTGGCAATAATACGGTCGATATCTTCAGCATTACCCTTAGGTACGCGTCTCTCTGTGAGGGTTACCCATGCAGGACGATGCGCATCTAAGCCGTAGTCCCATTCTGGATAGAAAAATGGCGGAGAGGTCCGTTCTTTTGCTTCTTGTTCATTCATGCTGACATTTTCCGGATCGCCATCTCGGAAAAACTCAGATTCCAGCACCCAAATTTCTTGCGCGTTTTCATCTGCCAATTCGCAGTCAATTTCGTTCACCATCTCCATGACAGAGACCGTTCGTTTAACCTGGCGTTGGTGTTGGATCTCCCACCGAATGATATCAGCAGTTGTTTTTCGCCAAAGGTATTGATTGTCGTCTCGATAGACGACAAATGGGCGCAATGACAATGGGGCGACTGACCTTTCACATTCATCTATAACCTTAAGCTCACTAGCCAGCCAGCAGCCTAACTGTTCAATACCTTCAAAGTGCCCATCAGGCATGTCACGGTTCATCAATGCTGTGAATTTTCTGAGTGATAACTCAACGAGCGGGTGAGGATGTGTTTCTTCAATGTCCATATTGAGTAAAGCGACGCTGATACATTGAAGCGTTAACATAGGGTTTGAAGATTGTTGTGGAGACTGTCGTATTGAAAGTAGAGGCGAAGATTGACGGTGAAGCCCTAACCACAGTGATTTAAGACCCGGGAATATCCGTATCGCCAATGCTTCAACGCGGGCATCTTCAAACAATTCAATGCATACACGTTCAAGGGCGTTGTACTCTTTACTGACACGAGGGCGGCTATATCGAAGATGAGCGGCACAATGGGCTGCCATCGCGCGATACACTTGCTTTTCTGATTTGCGACAAGGCAATGACGGTGAGTTTGAATGGTCATCGCTATCGATAGCATCCGGTAGAAGAATAACGCCATTTTCAATCGTGGCGACAGCGTTGCTAATCACACCCGAATTTACTTTCGCGTTTGTTGAATCTTCAATGGCATATCTATCAATATTGCTAATGGCCGTATAGCAGCTGGCAATAGGCCGCATGAAGAATTCTTTACCCCAAACGGCGCGTAAGAAAAACTGTAATTGTCGCTGAATGTCAGAAAATAGTGTCCCACGACGTTGTTGTTGAAGCACGGTTTGGCTTTCTGTCGATGATAATGAAAAGTAAGCATCAATAGCCGCAGCATTGTTTGCATGGGCGTTTACCCCAAAATTAGCCCAATACTTGAAACCAGATAAGGGCAACACATCTAACAACATCGGCGCATTGTCCAATAGCGTTTTTAGATTGCGTGGCGCCTTTAAAGCCAACGTTTCAATGAGTGCCAAATATGCAGTGAATTCTTCCCATGAGTTTACGTGGGGCGCTACCTTCGGTAAGGACTCCAGAAACTGAATCAATCGCTCTGCACTGACCCATTGCCCCAGTTCAGACAAGCTATGTAGAACGTTTTTAGTGACATTGTCACTTGTGTCACCATGATGATATTGATAAACGTTAGGGATAGAATAAACCCAAGCTTGAATGAATATATTTGATTGTTTATTAGCGATAAATTGTTCAATTTCACTCAAATATTGTCGCAACTCATCCGGACTAAATAAGCGTTGAGCATTATCTAAAGCTTCATTTACAAGCGTGTTAAGGGCACCATGGCTTTGCAACATTGCCTTGGTTTGCTGAATAGATAAAACTGGCTCGTTTGTCATGGTCTTCGCTCCCTCAATCAACCTCTTATTTAGTTAGAAGCATCCCGATACGGTCGCATCCAAGGTCTCACGAATATCAGGGTCATCGCTCAATGGACGAACTAGGGCCATATGACACGCTGAAATGGCAGGTATCCCTTGAGAGATCAGTTGAGCGGTGTAAACCAGAAGCCGTGTAGAAATGCCTTCGGTTAACCCATGTCCCACTAGGTTTCTGGCATGACGCGCGATTTGAATGAGCCGACGCGCTGTATCTTGATCAATGCCAGTTTCATGACAGACAATCTGCATTTCGGTTTCTTCGTCAGGATAGGTAAATTCCAACGCGGCAAAGCGCTGCTTGGTGGACGTTTTCAGATCTTTCATCAAGGTCTGATAGCCGGGGTTGTAAGAAATCACCAGCTGGAAATCTGGATGAGCGGTTAGCAGTTCGCCTTTCTTTTCTAACGATAACGATCGCCTATAGTCTGTCAGCGAGTGAATCGCGACCGTGGTATCTTGCCGAGCTTCAACCACTTCATCGAGATAACAAATTGCGCCTATACGAGCAGCGAGGGTAAGCGGACCGTCTTGCCAATATGTTCCGTTGGCATCAAGCAAGTAGCGGCCAATAAGATCAGAAGCCGTCATGTCTTCATGGCAGGAAATGGTAATTAATGGTCTACCTAAACGCCATGCCATATGTTCAATAAAACGCGTTTTCCCACAGCCTGTAGGACCTTTTAGCATCATAGGAATACGGGACTGATAGGCGGCTTGATATAGCGTAATCTCGTCACCTGCTTCCTGATAGTAGGGTTCTTTGTCAATGGTGTATTGATGATGCGAAGGCATCGCTTGTATTGGTTGAGTCATTACTGGCCTCCGTGTTGTGATGTCATCTTGGCGGGAAAAAGGACTGGGTCAGAACGGGAGTGGATAGAATACTCTGCCCAGTCAAAGGACTTATCATGAAAAAATTGGCTATTCGAAACCAGGGGCCCGATAAATCACCATCGATGCCCCCTGACTTTGCGCCAAGTTGTCGTATCCCACTAATCTCACGTGGTGATCAGGGTTTAAGTTATGGCAAAGCTGTGCCTCGTTGAGAATGGTATCCACATCAGTTTCACCAAACATCGGCAACTTCCACATGTACCAATACGCACCACTGGCTTCCTCTGGCTCCGAATGCTCAATAGCAGGGTTCCAACCTTTGCTGACAATGTATTGCACTTGTCGACGGATCTGCTCGGCGGTCATCCGCGGCAGATAAGAAAACGTTTCAAATTTTCGGCTATGTTTGTCCGTTAAACGCGACGGGTAATCCATCACTTCGCTCATGGTATGGCTCCTTTAATACTTGGTATTGTCACTCTTCACGTTATGCATAATCGACAGAGGATCAGGCATGAACGACATCCAGCTTGTCGACGGTATCAAATTCAAATTTGACCTCTTTCCATGTTTCCATCGCCGCTTTTAATTCCGGGCTATGTTTGGCGGCGGCGGTAAGAATGTCTTTCCCTTCGCGCTCAAGTTCACGGCCTTCGTTTCTCGCTTGCGTACAGGCTTCTAATGCAACACGGTTTGCCGCTGCACCTGCTGCATTACCCCAAGGGTGACCGAGTGTGCCTCCACCAAATTGGAAGATGGCATCATCACCGAAAATCGACACCAGCGCCGGCATATGCCATACATGGATTCCCCCTGAAGCCACGGGTAATACGCCGGGCATAGAACCAAAATCTTGATCGAAGAAAATACCTCGTGAGCGATCTTCTTTAATGAAACGATCACGCATGATGTCAATCCAACCCAGCGTCGCTTCTCTGTCTCCTTCGAGTTTACCCACCACGGTTCCTGAGTGAAGGTGATCACCGCCTGATAGACGAAGACATTTCGACAGCACCCGAAAATGAATGCCATGACGCGGATTTCTATCTAATACGGCGTGCATCGCTCGGTGAATGTGCAACAACATGCCATTCTCGCGGCACCAGTTCGCGAGTCCCGTGTTAGCGGTAAAACCTGCCGTCAGGAAGTCATGCATGATGATGGGCATATCGAGTTCTTTGGCGAACTCGGCACGGCGGTACATTTCTTCTGGAGTAGCGGCGGTAACATTGAGGTAATGTCCTTTGCGTTCGCCAGTTTCTCGCTCAGCGCGATGAATGGCTTCCGCGACATATTCGAATCGATCACGCCAGCGCATAAAGGGTTGAGAGTTAACATTCTCATCATCTTTGGTGAAATCAAGCCCTCCGCGTAGGCCTTCATAGCAAGCTCGTCCGTAGTTCTTGGCGGAAAGGCCCAGTTTTGGTTTAATCGTGCAGCCAAGCAGGGCGCGTCCATATTTGTTCATTTTGTCGCGCTCAACTTGAATACCATTTGGCGGTCCGCCACAGGTTTTCACATAAGCAATTGGGAAGCGCACGTCTTCTAAGCGCAAACCTCTCAGTGCTTTAAAGCCAAATACGTTACCCACGAGAGAAGTCAGCACATTGACCACTGAGCCTTCTTCGAACAGATCGATGGGGTAAGCCACAAAAGCATAAAAAGCGGTATCGTCTCCAGGCACATCCTCAATGGCATAGGCACGTCCTTTGTAGTAGTCGAGATCGGTAAGTAGATCTGTCCATACCGTTGTCCACGTACCTGTTGATGATTCTGCCGCAACTGCTGCTGCGGCTTCTTCGCGAGGGACACCCGGTTGAGGCTCAATTTTAAAGCAGGCGAGAATATCAGTATCTGCGGGTATGTAGTCAGGCATCCAATATGTATCGCGATAATCCTTCACGCCAGCTTGATAACTTTTAGCCATAATATTTTCCTTTTATGTATTTGGAGACTGTTTCGCCATCCACTTGTTGGCTTGGTTTAATTGTTGGTGATAAAGAGATTGAAGTGAAATAGCATCTACTTATACCTACGATAAATATTAATATCGAGTAGGGTGGTGATATATATTCTGAGAGGTACTTATCACTATCTTATTGATTTATATAGGAGGGTTTTTATCATCCCACATTAGACAAAAGTGAATTCCCACTGTGCTGGTGGATTATCAAGTCATTGATTTTAAATCATATAACTCAGTATCTACATGGCTTATAAGTGTAGCTTATCCTTATCTTTGTTATTTCTGATTGGTGTGAGTGACGTTTCACCCTTATTGTGATTTCACTAGGGGAATGCATATTGCTTAAAGTTTTATATTTTTTAAACCAATTTGTCATCTATTTATCAAATATAAAATAGAAGCCAAATATATTAATAGTGATGATTAATACAATATGACAGAGGCTATTTTCAGATAAAAATTTTCAAATACAGCAAGCAAGGAGAGAATAATGGCATTGATCAGCTTAAGGCAATTACTCGACCACGCAGCCGAGCACAGTTACGGTGTTCCGGCGTTCAACGTGAATAACATGGAACAAGTTCACGCTATCATGCAGGCCGCAGAAGCGTGTGACAGTCCTGTCATTTTGCAAGCATCGGCTGGGGCGCGAACTTATGCTGGCGCAGGCTTTTTACGTCATCTTATGTTGGCGGCTGTTGAGCAATGGCCCTCTATTCCGATTGTGGTACATCAAGATCACGGCGCTTCACTGGCCGTTTGCCTTCAGTCTGTTCAGCAAGGATTTACCTCCGTCATGATGGATGGCTCGTTGCTGGAAGACATGAAAACGCCAGCGAGTTATGAATATAACGCCGATATCACGCGTCGAGTCGTTGAGATGTCACACGCTGGTGGTGTGTCAGTAGAAGGCGAGTTGGGTTGTTTGGGATCACTGGAAACCGGCACAGCCGGAGAAGAAGATGGCTCTGGTGCTGAAGGTGTACTTAGTCACGATCAGTTGCTGACCGATCCTGAAGAAGCCTTAATGTTTGTTCAACAAACAGGGGTTGATGCGTTGGCCATTGCCATTGGCACCAGTCATGGCGCATACAAATTTAGCCGACCGCCAACGGGCGATATTCTTGCCATTGACCGAATCAAAGCCATACATGCGATGATCCCCGACACGCACTTGGTCATGCATGGTTCTTCCTCTGTCCCTCAAGACTGGCTAGAAATTATCAACGAACATGGCGGCGAAATGGGAGAAACCTATGGCGTTCCCGTCAGTGAAATTGTTGAAGGCATTAGACATGGCGTGCGAAAGGTCAATATAGATACCGATCTTCGCATGGCAAGCACTGGTGCTGTGCGACGTTTTCTAGCGAACAATCCTAGCAATTTTGATCCGCGTAAGTTTCTGTCCGCCGCAACACAAGCCATGCAAACACTCTGTCAAGAACGCTATGAGGCATTTGGTTGCGCAGGAATGGCATCAAAAATCACGCCAACAAATTTAGAGGTCATGGCATTTCGTTATGCAAATGGCGAGCTAACGCCGTCTTTCCATTGAATCAGGATTAGAGATTGAAAATACGAGAAATACGCCAAGGAGTGCAATTATGTCAGTTAAACATCCTATTGTTGCTGTGACAGGATCATCTGGAGCAGGGACATCGACGGTGAAAAATGCCATGGAGCAAATATTCCGTCGCAATCATTTTGATGCCGCAGTGATTGAGGGCGATAGTTATCACCGCTATGACAGAGTCGAGATGCGCGAGCGGCTAAAACGCGCTTACGAAAAAGGCAAAAATTTGAGTCATTTTGGTTCCGACGGCAATGATTTCGTTGAGCTCGAAAAAACCTTTAAAGCCTATTCTGAATCGGGCACGGCACTTCGTCGATACTACATTCACAATGAAGAAGAAGCATTGCTTCACAGCCAGAAAGTCGGGACGTTTACGCCTTGGACACCCATTCCTGAAGGCTCTGATCTTTTATTCTATGAAGGTTTGCATGGCGGAGTGGTGACAGAGAAAAGCAACGTGGCGCGGTTTGTCGATTTGTTGATCGGTGTGGTTCCCATTGTGAATTTAGAATGGATACAGAAAATTCATCGTGACACACATGTGCGGGGTTACAGCCGTGAAGCCGTGACGGACACCATTCTTCGTCGCATGCATGATTATGTGCACTTTATTACGCCACAGTTTTCACTAACGGATATCAATTTTCAGCGTGTTCCTATGGTGGATACCTCTAACCCATTTATCGCCCGTGATATTCCTACGTTGGATGAAAGCATGGTAGTGATTCGCTTTAGAGATCCAAAGAAAACGGGCGTCGATTTTTCGAATCTGCTCAACATGGTTCATGGTTCATTTATGTCACGTCGCAACAACATTGTCGTCCCAGGCGGCAAGATGGGATTAGCGATGGAGTTGATTATGCAGCCACTGATCGAAGAGCTGGTTTTGAACGGTTCAAATCGTGTAAGTGTTGCCACAACCCATGACAGATTCGCCAAACGCGAGCCAGCAATTTAAGGAGTTCAGTATGAGAAAGGGCATGACGTTTACACGCTTTATTATCGAAGAGCAGCGCCGAATTCCAGAATCGACTGGGGAGTTTACTTTGTTACTCAGTGCCATTGTCACCGCGTGCAAAGAAATATCAGATGACGTAAATCGCGGCCAACTGATTAACGTTCTTGGCAGCGCCGAAACTGAAAACGTTCAAGGTGAGACACAGAAGAAACTCGATATTATCTCTAACGACATCATGTTACGCGCACTGGAATGGTCGGGTCATCTCGCAGGTATGGCCTCGGAAGAGATGGAAGAGGTCTATCCCATCCCCTCGAAATACCCCACGGGAAAATACTTGTTGGTTTTTGATCCGCTGGATGGTTCTTCAAACACCGAGGTTAATGTTTCGATAGGTACTATTTTTTCGATTTTGCGTTGCCCAGAAAACATTTCTGCGCCACGTGAAGAGCACTTTCTACAACCTGGCGTTCGGCAAGTCTGCGCGGGATATGTGCTTTATGGTCCCGCAACGAATTTGGTGCTCACGACAGGTCAGGGGGTTAACGGGTTCACACTCGACCAAGATATTGGCGAGTTCATCTTGACGCACCCAAAGTTGCAAATCCCAGAATCGACCAGTGAATTCGCAATCAATATGTCCAATCAGCGTCACTGGGAACCAGCCGTTAAACGCTACATCGATGAAGTTGTTGCTGGAGCAGATGGTCCGCGAGGACGAGATTTCAATACGAGATGGGTAGCATCCATGGTGGCAGAAGTTCACAGAATTCTGATGCGCGGCGGCATTTTCATGTACCCCAGAGACAATAGAGAGAATGTAAAAGAGGGAAGGTTGCGCTTATTGTACGAAGCCAACCCGATGAGTTTTATCATTGAACAAGCGGGCGGCGCTTCAACAACGGGTCGTGAAAGAGTGATGGGAGTTTGCCCGGATAAACTTCATCAACGTATTCCCGTTATGCTCGGCGCAAAGGAAGAAGTAGATCGCATTGACCGCTATCACACTGAAATGGATGAAGAAATAGAGTCAGAGTCACCATTTCGACAAGAGGCTAATTGATTCCGATTTTTATGGCGCTGATATCACACCGGAGGTGTTATGGACTGCCGAACAGAGAGTCAGAGAAACGAAGTACTGACACATGACCACGTAGAGCAGCTACTTAACATGCCAATTGGCACAGCTTGGCAGGTACTGAGAGATATTGTCAGCCAAGCTGCCCAAGACATAATGTTACCTAAGTTTGCTTTGAACGCCTATCAACAAGAGGTTTCACACAAAGAAGATGACTCACTGGTAACGCTTGCTGATAAACAAATGCAGCAGCGTTTGATCGAGACGTTAACGAGTTACTGGCCTCACATTCCTGTATTAGGCGAGGAGCAAACTTCGCAACAGCATGCATCAGTAATAACGTACTTAGACAGCGCAGCTTGGGTGTTAGATCCCATTGATGGAACGGGAAATTTTGCCGCCGGCATCCCGTACTTTTGTACATCTTTGGCGTTGGTGGTTGAAAGCAAGGTGGTGTTGAGTCTGGTGCATGACCCAAATCGAGATGAATCGTTTTTTGCTTTCCAAGGAAGTGGCGCACATCTCAATGGACAAATATTACGACCAAGAGTCATGTTCAACAATTCACTAAATCATGCCTCAGCATTGATAGATTTTAAACGCCTACCGACTAACTTGGCATCGATACTCGCAATAGATCCGCCGTATCGTTCTCAACGAAGTTTCGGTGCAAGCGCACTTGATTGGTGTTGGATAGCGGCCAGTCGGTGTCAGGTTTATCTGCATGGCAGTCAGATGCTTTGGGATTACGCCGCGGGCGAATTGATACTTCGAGAAGCAGGCGGGTGTTCATCAAGTTTTGACGGCAAACCTGTTTTTGAAAAAAGCTTGGCGCCACGAAGTGTCATCGCTGCAATTGATCCGGATTGTTACCGCCAATGGCGAGATTGGCTTAACGGTCGGGGAGACTTACGCTTAAAACTTCAGATCGACTAGTCGAGTTTTGCTTTTCGCGCATGGAGCCCATGAGTCATGATGAGCGCGATAGCCACCCAAAAGCAACCGATTAAAGTATCGAGGAAGCGCCAACTCATCAGTTGTAAATCACCCTTAGGTAACAAGGCGAAGTTTATTGCCACCATCACAGTCACCGTGATGACGAGGCTGAAAAGTAAATAGCTTTTACGCAGACTGTACGGGATCCAAAAAGCAAACAAGGCAACAACGATGGCCAAGCCAATTTGGTCAATATAACGAACCGCAATATAGGCAATCAAAATTCCCAAAAGGGTGCCTAGAATACGATCCCAAAGATGGTGCCATGAAAGTCGATCATCAATATGCATGACAAATAATATGGTCAAGCCAACCCAGCCAGGCTGAGTCACATGCATCCAATCCGCGCTAATGGTAGCGGCCAGTATCGTTAGGGGTAAAGTGAGTCCATATAAAGGTCCATTGGTGTCTCCCTTAATGATTTGGAAAAATTCGTTGTTGGGTGAATGCGCAATCTCATCTGTTTTGTACATCCATCCTTGCAAGAGAATCAGCATTAAGGCTAGCAAGGCGCCGGCAAAATACGCGATGCCAATGGATGCCGAAGCGGGAAAACCCAATTGGGCTAGCAGCAATGCCGTGGCGAGATATTTGCCGAGTAATCCCCAATAGGCATGTTCGGGTTTGGGTTGACCAGCAAGGAAGCCAAAGATCATCAGAGCTGCGATGGCAAGTTGAGAATGGCCAACCAAAGTCAAACCTAAAGCGGCAGAGACAATGACGGCGAGCACGCCGATTACGATAGCTGCCATTTGTTTGAGTGCTTGGCTGCGTGGGTCGAGCAACAACGCCAAAAGCGCGCCCAATGTCATAAAGGCAGCTCGCACATAATCTTGAGCGAGAGCGCCATACAAAATCGGCAGACTCATACCCAAAGAAAAAAGTAAGCCTCTGGCTCGCTCATAGGGAAACATATCAAATTCTGTGCTGATGAACGGAGTAAGATGAGTATAGAAAGCGTCGAGAAATACGGTTGGCCGAACGTGTTTCACTATCAAGCATCCGGCGTGCTTTTCAAAACAACGAGCCGATGATGTTTTGAAATAAGTTAAGCTGCCAGCTGCTTGTTACTTATAATTGTTAGGTGATGAAGAAGTCAGTTGGAACCAGTTTCCAGATGAACTTCTTAATACGCTAGTAATTATATACTTTATGGTAAATAGACAATTACGTTCAATAGACTGAATCTAATGAGTAAAGAGAGGACTTGATGGCATGAGGGAAGCACATTTCACGCTACTGCATATCTTATTTAACATAATATACATAATGCGTAGTGTGGTGTGAATGATAACATAGTGCGGTTTGGCGTTTATCTGGTCTATTGCTCATTCTTTCAGCGACTTTAAGCTTTGTCTGTTTGATCTTTGTTGGCGTTGTGCCGTTGATGTTTCTTTTTGGTTTGTGCGGATTGCGATTTTGGTTCTAACTTTGTTGTCATGTTCTTTGGTGTTCGGCAGATTGAATGTTTTCGTCAACTGGATTCACTTGCTCGCGCTTGGAGTTCGCGATGCTCTGAACCATTGCTAACTGCATTAGCTGTTTATAAAACGTGGATACCGACGCGGGATAAATGGAAGTATTAAAACCGGCTGCTACGGTTTATTTTAACTCTCGTGCCACTTATTCGATAAATGCGAACACACGCTTTATATTCAATATCAGCTCTCTTGCATAAACTACCTTCATTTTCTGGCAACATTTCAAACGCTGACCAGCTAAAGACCCGCTCAACTTATGCGGATGCTCAATTAAATCATCAAAATTGCATGCGGATAGCCCATCGGTAAGCTGGCCAGTCATATCATAAAATGTATATTATCGAGATGGCAATATGACTATTTAGCAATGAGCGAGATATTTTTAGATTTCCTACCTGTGTAATTTATCGATTTTGTAGACATAGTTTAGTAAGAAATCATCCAAAAAGTGACGCGGTAACACTTTAATTTATCTATCAAGTTAACGACTTAACCCGCACTGATACATCGACTCCCCGACTTTCAACTTGCTCAATCTCCTGCCAACCCAGCTTCGCGTATAAGCCGCCGTCGAGTTGTTCGGTTTGTAGGTGTAGTTGTTGAACGCCATTCGTTAATGCGATTTCTTCGATCATGGTGACAAGCGCTGAGGCAATATGTTTTCCTCGATATGGGAAATCAACATATACACCTCCTAACCAATGTTCTTTGTCTGGGTAGATATTCATTTCATGGAAGCGTAAATGCGCTGCACCGACGGCAATGTCTCCGTCCATGGCGAGAACAAGTAGTGGGATTTTATCGGTGTTGAGGTAGTCACTGAGCTTGTTCGTGAAATCTTCTAGTGACGCGTTTGAGAGTGCGCCCCATTCATTGAAGTACCACTTGGCGACAAGCGGCAGAAACTCAGGTCTGTCTGCGAGATAAATAAAGGTCATCGTTTTCCAACCGCGTATTTCTATATATTCAATACATTAACAAAGTATGTTGGTTATAAAAAGAGACGCTCTGTTGGAATGCCCAGGTTCAAAACCTGGGCGATAAAATGAAATTCATCGATTACACGTCGTGTTTTTGCTCATACATAGTGGCAGCAACAATAGTGGCGAGTTCTTTTACTGAAGTTGAGGTGCTGTCGATTTCCAAATCGTAGATAAGGTGCATTGGTGCGGTTGCAAAGCTATGTCTGGCTTGTTCAATGGTACGATCATTTCGTGCGGCCGCACGACGTTCCAGTTCTGAAAGTTCGCAATGCACACCGACGTAGAAACGGTCATGCTGTTCGAACGCGAGATCGATTTGTAATGCACGCTTTGAGGTGGAAATAACGGAATCGAAAATGACGTTGTTCCCTGCTTTTAGTAACGTGTCGACACATAGCAGCGCGTTCTGCAGCAAGGTGCTTGAGTCGACGTCTTGCCAATCGTTTTCTGACTGACATTGTGCTAACACTGAAACTGGCAACGTAGAGGTGAAAGTATCTAAAGAAAAATAGAGCCAGTTATCATTTAAAAGCTGCTCTTGAAGCTCTCTTGCTAGCGATGTTTTACCAGCCCCTGAAGGGCCATCAAGTACGATAAGATGTTTAATCATAAGGTCGTATACCGCTGAAAGTTAAGAGTGATCGCATGTTGCAATGAAACAATATGCCCTTGATTACATCTTTTTCCTAAACGGTAAATTTAGAAAGAAATACCACTCAATCAGCGTTAAAAATGCGAGCCATACACATAGTGTTGCAACAGTGAAACACTATGCTTTATCAGGATATTTCCAACCCGTACATCAAATCACAGACAGCTAAAAATCGGCCTATAGTATTGTTAATTAGTACTATTAATCAAACCAAGGCAATATCACAAATAAGAATGGAAAGTAAAATTCTGTTTATTTGGTGTTTAGCTTAACTTCGAATCCCCTCTTTCTTTCCGTCAGGGACTTACCGTGTTTAATCCTCGGTATTTGATTAGTTTTAGATGCATACTTTTAAGTTATAGTGCGTTATGGTTAAGGTATTTAAAGCCACAACTTATTCGTGTGGTGACGAGTATAAAATTCCGTTGGGGAGAAATCATCTAAGCCAATTTCAGGGTCAATCGGTTTAGCGACGACAATATACCGCATTGGCCCGTTAAATGTTAATGAATCAAACGGATAGCATGTGATCAGTGTGATACGATCATCTGCCGTATTGGCTGCCCACTCAGTTTCCGATTCATGCACGACGGCCACATTCGTCACTTGATAGTACAGCTTGGTTCCCGCACGCGTTTCTAGGTTGAGTTCGTCCCCTAGAGTTAACGAGGCCAGCCCCGAGAAATGGGTGTCGTTATGACCAAAGACCACCACGTTCCCTTTTCTACCAGGTGCGGCGGTTTGTGTTTGTAACGTCGGTCCAAACGCAAGGTTTCGCGCATTCGCACCAGACAACACCCAATTAGACGTTTGATCTTGCATTGACAGCTTCGCTATCGGATATGTGTCTGCCCACGGCCAAGGTTTGTGGTTGTCACCGGTTAGCTTTTGTTGCTCCCAGGCATGGCTGATAAGAACTTGTGCCAACTGCGCCTTGGCTTTGATATACAGTCCATTAGCCATCAAAATCGCGCCACATGTCACTGTGCCAATGAGCAAACAGTGTGCCGGTGTTTGCGGTAAAAAACGGCGAATCCCTTTATTCATAATAAGCGCCCTTTTTCAAAGGAAAACTCTCGTCTACGCCCCGTCATTAACCACGCTGATAGACTCATAAAGACCATACAAAACCCGAGAATAACTAACCCAGTACTACCCAGCCCACTTTGTAACAAGGGTTGTACGTTCTTGGGTTGATGAGGTGCTATTTGATGCGGCGTGGCCGTCTCGCTCATTGGTCGACTTGGGGTTTTATCAACGGCAACAAGGCTAGTGTGTTTAGTGACGATGTGGTGATCCAGCCCAAGCTGCGTGATACGAGACTTTTTCACTTCGTTATTTAGCGCCTGGTTGAGCGTAATGCTTTCGATCTGATTACGAGCCCAAAGCACGTCAATGCCATTCGCCTTTTCCGCATTGATGTCTGCCAGACTGATCTCATACGTCCATTCATCATCTGTCAATTGACCACTTAGCGTCAGCGTCTCGGCATCTTCAGGGATAGCAAACGCCAAGGTTAACGGTTGGCTTTGATAGAGGTCGGAAAATGGCGAGGGCCAAGCATCAACGGGCTTTCCATTTTGCCATTTCACGTCGATATCTTTCATTATCGGGCTTGATAACTTGTCAAAAAGAGGCTTCATAACCGCATTCACTTCGTTCAAACTGCTGACATGCGTAAACGTACCCTTGCCACTGACTGCCGCACGCTGCATAAACGCACTGTTAGGTGCTGAGCCGATGCCTACTGTAAATAAGCGGCGGTCTCCTCGCCCTTGGTCAATCAGACGATACAGTTCCTCTTCGTTGCCAATGGCGCCATCAGTGATAAATACAATTTGATTTAAGTAGCCATCCAGAGCGGCAGAATCATAGGCAAGCGTAACGGCATCGACCATTTCCGTACCGCCATCGGCTTCCAAACGTTTAACGCCGCGAATGACATTTTGGATATTGTCATTGTTCGCTGGTAACGCATTGGCTGACAAACGCTTGGCTTTGTCGTTAAACACGATCAGGTTGAAATAGTCGTCAGAATCTAAGCGGCTCAACGCATAGATAACCGATTCTTTGGCTTGGTCCATCGCATCACCATACATAGAACCCGAAGTATCCAGTACTAAGGTGATGTTTTGGGGGATCGGGTTAGACGTTTTTGATTGCGGCGGCATCGCCATTAGCAGGCCATAATTTTCATTGTCGCCGTGTTGAACAAACATCGCAGCCACTGGTTCTGCCCCTGCTAACGGACGCCATGACAGTTCGAAATCTCGATCTGCAATCGCCATTTCACTGAGAGTGACCGAATAGCGACCGGCCGTAACTTCAACAACGTTGATGTTTCCTGTTTGGCTTTCGATTAACCCGACAGGCAACCCCATGTTGAGGTCAATATCGAGATTAAATGCGATAGCGTCATCGATTAATGGATCTCTGTATTCAGAGGATATTTCGTTGGCATCGGTCACTTGAGCCGTTGCTTCTGCCCAGCCGTTTTGAAGATCAGCCAATGCTGACGAAGCCGGCTTAATGGTTTCACTGGCTTGCTCTCGTCGCGTCTCGTCAAGATTAGGTGCATGACTTTCCGATACTGAAGACAGTGGCAACCCAGGTATATAGCGCTGCGTAAACGTGGTTGGAAAGCGAAGACTGAATTCTCCATCTTCATAGTGAAGCGTTTCTTGATATTCAATCTCAACGATAATGGTCTCGTTCGGTGCAATGTTTGCCATCTGCGTTGAAAACAGATTTGAACGGTGTTGTTCAATCAATGATGCTTTCTTGCCGATGGCAGCCGCTTGATTGAAGATCTCTCGGGCTTTCTGCTTTTCTTGAATTTCGCCTTCGATAACACGTTCGCCGACGCGAATTCTTAACCGATCAACGGCGGCATTTTGTGGCAACGGGAATAGATACCGCGCGTTGACCCAATCCTCGGTTGGATTAGAAAATACCTGCCTAACGGCTACGCGATTGATCAACCCATTAATCACCATGCTGGCATCGGTTGAAAACTGGGGTGCTTCTGTCCACAACGTCGATTCACTATTTGCTGACTGAATGTATAAGCCTCCTTCTTCTTCTGCAGCGAAAGCCAGTGCAGGCATGAGAAAGATGAGTAGTGCGGTGAGCAGCCAATCAGAGGTTGGCCCTTGAAAGAAGTGAGTTCGAATGAATGTCAGGGTTAACATTGCCACGTCCTGTATCGTTTTTGATGGGCTTATTACACCAAAACAATCTGTCACTTTCGGGGGGCAATTAAGGATGAATAAAGAACAAATGTGGCAAGATTATGGCAAGCCAACACTAAAAGTTATAGTGCGTTATGTGTTCGACTAATAAACGCATTACTGGCTATATTGCTAAGTGAACAAACGAACCCGAGTAGGCATTAACACCTTGAAAGTATGCAATATTAGATACTATCTCAACGACGTTTAGTCACTGAAACTAGCGTTCTATGCATGCCACCTTGTCTTTTACCCGAAGATTTTCTAACCATGGCACATAACTATTCACAATGTCATTAATAAATCATTGTCTGCTTTACCTTTATTATATCGTCTACTGTTTGCCTACGACTAACTCGGTGTACCCAGTCCCGCCGTCAAACTCACGTGTAAAAGACATATTCGGAAACGAGAACAAACATACTTCGGCAGTGTGGCTGACGATACTGCCTTCCATTAAATGCCCGCCTACCATTTCGCCCTGCTTATTTGCGACAGCAATATGAAGATGCACATGATCGGGCGTAAGCGTGCCTGACACTGAGATAATTTCAACATCTTCATGAATGTCGATAGTGGATTTTCCGTCTGCAGTTCTGATCACAAGTCGCGATAAACACCCCACAACGGAGGCTACACACCCTGCTGGAATATTATGATATTTAATGGCGTCGAGAATTGACAGTTTGAGGTCAGCCCCTCGCGTTAAACGAAAGGCTTGAGGTGTAACGGCATGCATTATTTGAAAGACTTATAAGGGAAGACGTTGCGAATTCGTTGCTGCGCTTTGTTATCGATACTTTTCGATATGACCAATTTAACGGGTTTAAATCGATTACGATAAACTTCCACTGTTCCGGTAATCGGATTGCGCTTGGCAATCTCTGCGCAGTCGTGCAAGAGTCCGTGAGGGATTTTACCTCGTGTCTTTATGATCTCACCGTCTTTGAATTTGATGAGAAGAATGGGACGGTCAATGGCGATAAACACAAACAGCGCGATAAAACTCCCCGCCAGAAAGTACTCCATGAATTCACCTTACAAATCTAACAAACTATTCAAATCTTTCTTCAACGCATCAACTTTCTTGTTGGCGTTTTGCGAACGATTAGCTTCACCAATCAAATACTCTATCGTATCTGACAATGTGGCATCGAGTTCTTGCGCTTTCACAGACAGTTTTTCCCACACACGAAAATCGAGGTCAATAGACTTCTTGCGCGTGTGCTCTTGTTCTGCATTAAAGTGACGTTTCCGCTTAGCGCGAATGGCTTGCTTGAGCTTAATATCGAGCGCCGGTGACATATGCTCACCAATCCATTCGATCACTCGAGTGGGTTCGTGTTCAAGTGCCAGAAGAGATTTAATCGATACATCTATCTCGCTGGTATCGACATAGCGGGATACATTGAAGCCCTCTTTGTGCTTCTTAACCAGATAACTCCATTTCCATCCGGCTTCGAGATTTTCAAGTTGTTGATATTTCATATTATTAATTTTTTATTGTGAGAGCTAAAGTGATGTGAAATTACAGTTACAGCGTAACAGTAGATTACTTTTTAATCAAATTTTACCTGTTATATCTTATTGATATTTTCGTCGCTTCGCTCACAAAGTGAGCCTTTATTTTTAATTATTTTCTCGAATCATGACAAGCGGTTATCTTCGCTACTTTGCAGGGTCTTATTCCTTTATAATGGATATATCTAAATCTCCAAAGGCAGAAACCCAGACGTATGCAAGAAGTTACCTGGCAGTCCGTTGTTCCCCAGTTCTCTCACGTAGAGCAGCACATTGAAAATTACGCTTCGATAGACGCCGTTGCGCCCAGTGCTCTGCAACCTCGACTGAAAAACAGCATTCAACGGCTTGTCCATGAGTCGCACTTCCCTCGCCTTTTGCTGGTCACCGCGGCCGATGTTCATGACTACTTTACGCTAACGGAGAAGATGGTGGTTGACCACCTTCCCAAACCGGACATGCCTGTTGTTATTGCTGAAAACTTTGATGAAACTCAGTTATTTGGTGCAGTTTATCCTAACAACGACAGCGTGACAACGTCACAAAAAATGGAAGGTTTACTCCATAAAGCGAATGGTGGCGTGCTGATTATTTCGCTAACCGGCATTATCAGTCAGGCCAATATTTGGAATCGATTGAAAAACGTCATTGCGACAAAAACGTTGCATTGGAAAAGCGCCAAGCGAGATACCTATTGCGAATTGCCACATCCTGAAACCATCTCTGTCAGTGTCATCGTTATTGGTGATCGTGGATTAATGGCAGACTTCGCAAGTGGCGAACCAGAGCTACACGGTATTGCGAGTTATTGTGAATACGAGCAAGACATACATCTTTCAGAAGAAAACATTGATACCTACCTTGCTGTGGTTAAAGGCTTCCAGCAGCAATTCGGCGTAAAACCTCTGACCACAGGTGCAATCAAACGCTTTATGCAGGCTGGTGCACGTCACGCTGAAGACCAAGAGCGCATGCCCCTTTGCCCGTTGTGGGTTCAAACTATTTTGCGTGAAGCTGATTATCAATCACTGACAGACGTCATCACTGATGAAGACTTAGATGCGGCGATTTCAGCCAAATACTTCCGTGAGTCTTATCTGCCACTTCGTGCCGTTGATGACATTCACAAAGGCCAAGTATTTATTGATACTGAAGGCGAACATATTGGGCAGGTAAACGGCCTGACCGTGGTTGAGATGCCTGGACATCCAATGGCGTATGGCGAACCGGCACGTATCTCTTGTGTCGTGCATTTCGGTGACGGTGACATTGCTGACGTAGAACGCAAAGCAGAACTGGGTGGCAATATCCACGCGAAAGGCATGATGATCATGCAAGCTTTCGTGAGTGCTGCACTGGATTTGGACGAGCCATTGCCTTACTCCGCCTCTATCGTATTCGAGCAGTCTTACTGTGAAGTGGACGGTGACAGCGCATCGTTGGCTGAACTATGCGCCTTTGTGAGCGCTCTGTCTCAACAGCCGATCAACCAGAGCATTGCCATCACGGGCGCTGTCGACCAATTCGGTCGTGTACAAGCAGTTGGCGGTATCAATGAGAAAATTGAAGGCTTCTACCACATCTGTGAGCATCGCGGCTTATCCGGCTCTCAAGGTGTCATTTTGCCAATGACAAACCTCAATGCACTCTGCCTTAGTAAGGACGTCACCGAAGCCATTCGTGATGGTAAGTTCAACATCTGGGCCGTTGAAAATGTTGAAGAAGCATTCCCATTGATCACCGGTGTGCCATTTAGTGGCGAAGAGGACGATGAAGAAACCGAAACACTGCTCGATAAAATCGCGCTGCGAATCGAACTCTTCCACCATGGTGAGCATCGTCACACATCACTAATAAATAAGCTTAAAAACATGTTCAGCCGACACTGATCAGAGTTGTCTAGCGTACACGTGTACGCTAGAATAATGACATCTTTTTGCAGGAGCAGTACAATACTAATGAAACGTCACTCATATGATCGCGACGACCTAATTGCCTCAAGTCAGGGCGAGCTTTTTGGCCCTGGCCGTCCTCAGTTGCCAGCTCCAAACATGCTGATGATGGACCGAATTGCAAACATCACCGATGAAGGTGGTGATTTCGGTAAAGGTTTTATTGTTGCTGAACTCGACATCACACCTGACCTTTGGTTTTTTGATTGCCACTTCCCTGGTGACCCAGTAATGCCTGGTTGTTTGGGCTTGGATGCAATGTGGCAGCTGGTTGGTTTCTTCCTTGGCTGGATGGGTGGCGAAGGTAAAGGCCGAGCTCTGGGTGTAGGCGAAGTGAAATTCACTGGTCAAATCCTCCCTACTGCGAAAAAAGTGACGTATGAAATTCAGATGAAGCGTGTCATTAACCGTAAATTGGTAATGGGCGTTGCTGATGGCCGTGTACTGGTAGATGGCAAAGAAATCTACGCGGCGAAAGATTTGAAAGTAGGTTTATTTCAAGATACCTCTTCATTCTAAACATGCGCCAATCTTTCATTAAACCGCCCCTGTGGCGGTTTTTTTGTTTAGTGCTGCAGATCCCTCTCTTCTCGCGTTTGTCCGTTCTGGTGCGAATCAGCTTCACCCACACGGTTTCCACCCACAGACTTAAGTAGAGATATCGACACCTCCAATCCTGTATTGAACAATAATTTAAAACCCATTAGTTATAGTGCATTAAACGGATAAGAAAAAGCCCCGAATTCGGGGCTTATTTGGATGGATTGCAAGAAAGAGATTATTTCATTGACGTCGCTTTAGTATCTCGACCATCACGCCAACCGCCTAGCCATTGGCTGCGTGCGTCCGTGGCTTGATAAGGACATGTTTCAGAGGATCGACCGCTTACGCCGGCTTGATAGCCTTTAGCTTGTGCTCGCTCTAAACGATCTCGCTTCTGTCTTTTCATATTTCCGCCCTCTTATCCTTCGACAAATGTATCTTTGCGATGCGGCTTAACAGGGTCACTGTTAATGAACCGCACCATTTAAGATTCATTCAAGGTTAATAAATAATCAAGCATCGACTGGCTCATCCGACAAATATTTGTGAGGACGAGCCAAAAATGAACATTACTTTCTACGTCTCAACAGTCCACCTAGACCAAGAAGAGCAAGGCCTAGCACACCAAAACTACCACCGCTGCGAGTGATCGTATTTGTTTCGTAAGGACGAGGGGTAATATCACCGCTTTCACGTGTCAGTTTCACGGCCACCAGCGCTTCTTCGCCATCACATTTTGCGTCATGGGCTGTTGAACTATAGCCACCAGCACAATAGAAAGCAGACGCTGCAATATCACCATTTACTGCAATATCATAAGCTTCAGCGATACGGTAAGCATTAGCTCCCGTTGCACCATTGGTCAGATCATCCAACAACCAACCGCGCGTATTGTCGAAATCGGCCAAATTTGGCGCAGAGCCATGCAGATATACATAGCCACGCTGGCGTCGAGCGCGATCACGGGAGGATTCAATATCGACCTTACCCACCAGCTCATTATTGTCGTTAATCGCCGCCGCAGTCGCGTTGTAGCCATTAAAGAACAATGAACTTTGAGCAGTGGTTAAAAGTGTCGTTGATGTGCCTTCATTAACAAACACATTTTCTGCGTATGCACCGTTATTCAGCCTGTAGTTCTTAGCCACACCTACAACGACATTGTTTGCATTAATGTCGTTGGCTTCGGTGTAACTATAGATAATATCGCCATTTTGGCGGATTTCTATGCCAGGAATAAGCGACATACCCCAGCAAGTGCCAGCGGATGAATCTAGTTTTAGTGTCGCAAAACACGCATCAAAATCGGCGGTTGGCGTAAACTTCACGGCACGAGCATAGAAGTCACTATCATCATAAGTGCTAAAACCAACCATTGTCGGCGCAGTGTCCGCCCCTACAAGCGCTGCAGCACGAACACTTGCCTGAGCGGTATCGTCTGTATTGCCAGTTGCACCATTCGGGAAGCCAGCAATAACTCGTGCATTATTGGCATCAGTCGCGCCGAGCAACCAAACAGATGCCTGATTAGCAAACTGATAGTACTGACAAGCACGGTTGCTATAGTCAACAGAGCTTGAGCAGCTATTTAAATCGGAAAGCCCAGAATCCTCTGGAGCCTTGTTGCTATTGTTTGGTTCTGCCATGTTATGCGTTGAGGCCGAACCAAACACAATCGTCGTGCCGTTAGCATCTATTGAGCCATTGGCATTGGTTTGACCGATTTGTGGAATAACACCTGTTGCGCTTGATGGAGGAAGAAGTTCTGTGCTTCCTGAAAAGCCTCGACGAACAAATGCACGAGCGTTATAGCTACCTTCGTCGAAATAAGGACTGCTGGAAGCCCCCATCGCCTCCCCAGAATCAGTCACCGCATTAACGACAACATTGGTAGAATCCGTATTTGGGTTTGTCAGCGTTGTACCGGAAACACCTGAACCAAACGGATTAACCTGAGAGCCATCTAAAGTAGCGACACTATTGCTGGTATAACCTGCATGCCAAGCATCAATTTCTTTGTTCAAGCCGCCAGTACAAATATTGGCATCATAGTCTTCACTATCACACACTTCACTAGATGCTTTAATGCCATACCATCGCTCATTCGCCCACGTATCGCAGGTGTTGTAGCCAAGGTAGTTAAAACAGTAACTATCCAAGTCATTATAGCTATTAATGAAATGCTCTACGTCTACCATGTAAGGCAGCTCTTGAGAGTAGTTAAGTCCCACAGGGCCACTTAACACCTCAACCGCAACTTTATCGCCATTAGGCGAAATCGCGGTAGCAGTGGCAGAGTTGGATTCTGATGGAGTGTCTATTTTGGTGACAGAGTACAACGCCGCATTCGCGATCATTGGAAAACCAGCCATCGCAAGCGCGACAGCTGAAAGTTTAAATTTGTTGAACTGCATTACTATTCCTTCTGCATCTCTTCGAGTTCTTCCCATCGTTCAAACGCTGTTTCTAACTCAGCTTCCACATCGCCCAGACGCTGCAAGACAGGCTGTGTTTCTTCGGCGCTTTTCTGGAAGAACGCAGGATCGTTCACCGATTCCTGTAACTGCGAGATTTCATTCTCTAAGTTTTCAAGAAGCTGTGGAAGCGCTTCTAGCTCTCTTTGCAACTTATAAGACAGTTTTTTGCCTGGCTTATTGTTTTCAGCTTGTTTTATAGGCGCTTCTTCTTGTGAAGCTTCCTGTTTCTTTTGTTTCTCTTGAGGTTTATCTGCACCAATCGTCTGACGATAATTATCGCGTTGCTGCATCGCATCGTGATAACCACCGACGAATTTGTGAATAACACCCTCACCTTCAAACACCCAGCTATGAGTCACGGTGTTATCGACAAACTGACGATCATGGCTCACTAACAGCAAAGTACCCTGATAGTTGGCAAGCAATTCTTCCAAAAGTTCCAACGTTTCGATATCCAAATCGTTGGTTGGTTCATCGAGAACCAATAAATTACAAGGCTTAAGGAAGATACGCGCGAGTAGAAGGCGGTTCTTCTCACCACCAGATAAGGCTTTTACTGGTGTTCGTGCACGACGTGGGTGGAACAAGAAATCTTGCAGGTAGCCAAGCACATGTCGCTTACGCCCACCCACTTCGACTTCCATCTTGCCTGCCGCAAGGTTATCGACCACGGTTTTCTCTGGATCGAGCTTCTCTCGGTATTGGTCAAAATAAGCCACTTCGAGCTTAGTGCCGACATGGAACTTGCCAGTTTCGGATTCCAGATTTCCCAACATCAACTTCAGCAACGTACTTTTGCCACAGCCGTTAGGCCCAATCAATGCAATACGGTCTCCACGCATCACATTAAAGCTAAAGTCTTCGATTAAGTTCTTTCCATCAAACTTAAAGCTAATGTCTTTCGCTTCGAAAACGATTTTTCCTGACTTAACCGCTTCATCAACCAGTATATTGGCATTACCCAACACTTCGACACGCTCAGATCGTTCGCGACGAAGTTGCTTGAGGGCACGTACACGGCCTTCGTTACGCGTACGACGCGCTTTGATCCCCTGGCGAATCCAGGTTTCTTCTTGCGCGAGTTTTTTGTCGAACTCAGCGTTTTGATCAGCTTCGACACGAAGCGCTTCTTCTTTGGCATCAAGGTATTTTTCGTAATCGCCAGGCCATGAGCTCAATTGACCGCGGTCGAGGTCAACGATGCGTGTTGCCATAGAACGAATAAATGCACGGTCGTGCGAGATGAAGATGATCGCGCCTTTGAAATCTTTAAGGAAGTTTTCCAGCCACAAAATCGTCGCCACGTCCAAATGGTTCGTTGGCTCATCTAGAAGTAATACATCAGGCTCACACACCAGTGCACGCGCTAAAGCGGCTTTACGCTGCCAACCACCAGACAATTCGGACAACTTCTTAGAACCATCCAATTTAAGTGCATCAAGCACCATGGTCAGTTGGTTTTCAAAATGCCATGCGCCAGAATGGTCTAGCTGATCTTGAACCCTTGCCAATCGGTTGATGTTCTTCTCGCTAGGATCCGTTTCCATCAACCCGAGCAATTCGTGGTACTGCTTAAGGAGCGCCCCTGCTTCTGCTAAACCTTCAGACACATAGTCAACCACAGTGCCTTCGGAATCACGCGGAGGATCTTGCTCTAAACGTGACACTTTCAAATCTTGCTGGCGGTTAATACTGCCGTCATCAAGCTGCACTGTGCCATGGATGACTTTCATTAGAGTCGATTTACCCGCGCCGTTTCGGCCGACAAGACAAACCCGTTCATTGGGCTGCAACGCAAATTCTGCGTGGTCGAGTAAAGGATTATCGCCGTAAGCGAGCTGAGCGTTGGTGATGTTAATCAATGCCATGTTTAACTAACCATGTTGTTAGAGCGAAAGAATCAAAAGGCCAGCTCAGTTCTTCAATGACTGAGCCGTCTTTCGTTTGAAGTGAGATAACAGGAATAGTGACGCCGTAACGAGAGTACAGCGTGTCATCAAATGCAATGTCTATAACGTTCAAAGCAGCGGTGTTATCCGCTGCTTGATATAAAGCCATTGCCTCTTCACAAAGGTGACACCCTTCCGTGCTGTAGAGGATTAAGGCCATTAACCTTCCTTGTGGGTAATAATCCAACAGTTGTGGATCTGCTTGTTACGTTCAAAATCCAATGGAATAGAACGATGAGTAATGTTTTGTGCTGACAAACCCAGTTCGCCGAGCGCTTCGAGATCCATCTTGAAGTTACGTTTGTTGTTAGAGAACACAATCTCGCCGTCAGTTCGAAGTAGACGTTTCAGATCAGCCATCAGTTTGATGTGGTCACGTTGCACATCAAAGTTATCTTCCATACGTTTTGAGTTAGAGAACGTTGGAGGATCGATGAAAATAAGATCGTATTGACCTTGTTCTGACTCAAGCCACTTTAGGCAGTCCGCATGAATGTATTGATGCTGATTCCCCGCTTTACGATTCAATTCCATGTTGCGTTCAGCCCACGCGAGATAGGTTTTAGACATATCTACGGTGGTTGTTGACTTCGCGCCACCCACAGCGGCATGAACCGTTGCTGTACCGGTGTAAGCAAACAAATTGAGGAAGTCTTTACCTTTCGCTTTATCACCCAACATCTTGCGGGTGTTACGGTGGTCTAGGAACAAACCTGTATCAAGGTAGTCTTGAAGATTAACTTCCAGCGTCACGTTGTATTCGTGAACCTTCATAAAACGCTTGGCTTCACCCAGCTTCTGATACTGGTTAGTGCCTTTTTGCTTCTCTCGGGTTTTCAAGATGACGTTGTTTGCGTTAACACCAGTCACGGCAATAGTCGCACGCACAGTGTCCATCAAACGACGACGGGCAGTCTCTTCCGGGATTGTTTTAGGCGGCGCGTATTCTTGAATAACGATGTTGTCGTTATAACGGTCAATCGCCACGTTGTAATCGGGTAAGTCAGCGTCGTACAAGCGATAACATTCAACGCCCTGCTGTTTCGCCCACTTCTCGAGTTTCTTGAGGTTCTTGCGTAAACGGTTAGAAAACTCTGGGGCAACATCCGGCATTTGCACTTGCACTTGGCCATCTGGTGACGTTGTCACCTCACCACGGGCAGTGATCTGGTACGTCTTCATTTCACAATCAAGTGCACCGTTACGCAGGTTATAGGTGCTCTCTGCACGCATGCGAATGCAGCTCAGGAGTTCGTTAGAACCAGAGTAGATGTGTGCGACGGAACCTTTGAATTGCGTTTTAAGCTGCACGCCCAACTGGGTGTACAGCGCAATAAGACCCGGAGTAGTACCAAGACGCTCGCCATATGGCGGGTTACAAATGATGTGACCCGTGCCAAACCCTTCTGGGTTTTGCAGTGTACTTGCGTCTGCTTCTTCAAACTGAATAAGGCTACCAACACCTGCGCGGTTCGCATTCGCTTTTGCCGTTTCAAGCACACGACGGTCGTTATCAAAACCAAAGAAGCGCGTTTCGCACCTTGCAGGGCCTTTCTTGGACTTAACGGTAACTTCCGCATGCACTTCCATCCACTCTTCGCGGTTGAAAGATTTCAGTGATTCAAAGCCCCAACGTTTACGTTTCAATCCTGGCGCAACTTGCGCTGCCATCATTGCTGCTTCAATCAGTAACGTGCCTGAACCACACATAGGGTCAAGCAAGGGTTGCTCTGATGTCCAACCGCTTTTCATCACCAATGCCGCGGCATTGGTTTCACGCAAAGGAGCCATACCTGCTTCGGTACGGTAACCACGCTGGTGCAAGCCACTACCTACCATGTCGATACCCAGCAGGCCATCTTCACGAGACAAGCGCATGTGAATACGAAGGTCAGGTTGCTCACGGTCAATGCTTGGACGCTCACGATCCGCCTTAATAAAGCGGTCTACGATGGCATCTTTAACTTTCAGCGCACCGTACTGACTGTTGCGAATTTCACGGTTAGTACCGTTGAAATCAACAGCAATTCGCTTTTTCTCGCTAAAGTATTCTGGCCAGTTAATGGCAGTTGCACCCAGATACAGGTCCATGTCATCACGTACGGCAAATTCGCTGAGTACAAGAATAAATCGTGATGCTGTGCGGCTCCATAAACAGCACTTGTAAAGGGTTTTCTCATCGGCAAGGAAACGTACGCCGGCATTAACCGCTTTAACGCTGCTTGCGCCGAGTTGTTCGAGTTCTTCTGCAAGCAGGTTTTCGAGACCGCGAGAGGTAATAGCTAAATATTGATTCATGGAAATGTATTCTGAGGGATTTTGCGCGCGATTATACCTGATTTCGTGACGTAGCGCTCTATTGGCAGCCATTTCTTTTCCA
This sequence comes from Enterovibrio norvegicus FF-33, assembly GCF_000286835.2. Lineage (GTDB taxonomy): Bacteria > Pseudomonadota > Gammaproteobacteria > Enterobacterales > Vibrionaceae > Enterovibrio > Enterovibrio norvegicus_A. The sequence goes on from NZ_AJYD02000038.1 coordinate 114,688, forward strand.
TTCAATTTAGCCAAAGAGCAAGGTCTTGTAGCGCCAAGCTATACCTATTACTTATCTAAAAGCGCTATTTCAAAAGAAGGCTTTTATTACACTCAACGCCTCATCTTCCCCTCACTTTCGCGTTATCCACAACGAAGAAAACTGTTTCCCACAAGAAACCAATATCACAATATGCTTAATCGTTCTGGATGGGGATCACAACCCAGCCTCAAGCCAGATTGTTAATCTATATATGTACAAATAGTAAGCACACACTTATCCACAACATTAATGAATATGTAGCATCAAAAATAGTCTTAACGCCCCATTCATTCCTAACAAGAAAGTTACTATTCACACCAAATCTGGTATATACCACTGTGATGAATCAATGGCTTACCTTTCGATAAATGGGGAAATTTAGTTATTATCGTTTCTAAAATAGACCTGTTTTCGCCAATTTATAGCGATAATTGAAAGCGGATAAACATTGTATTGATGCAAATTGCGTGAGATAGATCACTTTTATTGGTGGGAGGATTCTCGTTGATTTAAAGAGACTTTCTCACAATTGCATATAAATGAGACAGCCCTTCTTTTTCATTGATAGATAAAAGCAGGTGAATCAAAGCCTGGGATAAGGCTATTCAGACAGAGCAGTTCTGTATGGCTTGTATTGATTCAATGCGAGCAGGGCCAACTCACCCCTGGTCGATACGCCATAGAGGCGCCAGCGCGAGATACAAGCTCAAAGGATATGTGATCAGTCTTTATATCGGGGATTTTACGTGTTCAGTGGCAATTTAGCCTGTTACAGGTAGAAGTTAGAATGCTTGATGGATGATTGAGGATTTAAGAATGGAAAGAAAAGAGGCTGATAGAACGGTTCTATCAGCCTACTAACGCATAATGACCACTGCCGTTATCGTATTGCTGTTGGTATATTGATAACCGATCATTCATTACTTTTATAGCTTCACAGAACCGCATTTGTTTTGTGTCGGTCAGCGCCAATGGTGACTCGCCTGCATGCATACACAATGAAGCGATGCCTGCGTTTTCAATCACTAAAAAGGATTCACTGCCGTGCTCAGTTTTCAATGTCACAAGCGAGCCAGCTTCTGCGGCTGAGTACCCTTCTTGTTCTTGGAAAAACCAGCTTTTTGGTAGTAGCGGTTTATGGAAGCGATTTGCTGCCACTGCGTTCAAAACGAGTTCGGCCTTGCGAGGGCCTGATAGAGAAAGCGCATCTACTGCATCAAAATACGCTTGGAATAGTGATGCGTCATCAACTGAAAATGGGGTTTCAGCAAACGCATCGGGGATGAGCTGTTTGCATTCTATGGCCACTTGGAAAACCATGTCTTCACCTAAATCCAGCATCAATGCTTGTGCTTCTTTATCGAAGTACCACTTCCATGCGTTATTAGGTTTCAACATCGTGCTCGCTCCTGCGCTTGCAGAGAATCGGTCCGTGACCACTGAATAAATTGTGCTTTGGGGAAGTGTAATCGGCTTGAGATAAAAAAAAAGGGGAAGTCATCCTCCCCCTTTACTGCGCATTCTTAATTTTTTTGGTTAAATATTTCGTACGATATCTTTAACCAAACGCGGACCGTGGTAGATAAAGCCAGAGTAAACTTGAACAAGCTCAGCGCCTGCCATCATTTTCTCTTTTGCCGCCATCACTGAGTCAACGCCACCTACACCGATAATCGGTAGTTTACCATTAAGCTCCTGATGAAGACGGCGAATCACTTCCGTGCTTTTGTTTTGAACTGGACGACCGCTCAACCCACCCGCCTCATGTGCATGAGGCATACCTTCGACCAAAGAACGATCCAAGGTTGTGTTAGTTGCAATAACACCATCAATGTTATAACGCACTAGCGCATCGGCCACTTGCACCAGTTCATCTTCGGTCATATCAGGTGCAATCTTCAAAGCAACTGGAACATATTTACCGCGACTTTTCGCAAGTTCGTTCTGGCGCACTTTCAATGCAGAAAGCAAATCGTCCAGTGCGTCACCGTATTGCAGTGATCGTAATCCAGGTGTATTTGGCGAAGAAATGTTAACCGCTATATACCCTGCATGGTCATAAACTTTGTCCATGCAGATTAGGTAATCATCTTTGCCATTTTCCAATGGTGTGTCTTTGTTCTTTCCTATGTTGATGCCAATCACGCCGTCATACTTGGCCTTCTTAACATTCTCCACCAGCGCATCCACACCGTGGTTGTTGAAACCCATGCGGTTGATAATACCTTCCGCAGGAATAACACGGAACAGACGTGGTTTGTCGTTACCATCTTGTGGGCGCGGTGTGACCGTCCCTACTTCGATAGAGCCGAAACCCATTGCACCAAATGCATCAATGCATTCGCCGTTTTTATCCAAGCCAGCTGCAAGGCCTACTGGGTTTTTGAAATGCAATCCCATGACTTGAACGGGACGAGGAGGAAGATTTTGACGATAAAATACATCAAGAGGAGTGCCAGTGAAGCGAGAAAGATTCTTGATTGCCAGATCATGTGCATGCTCTGGGTCTAGCTGAAAGATTGCCGATCTGGCGAGGCGGTACATCATGTAACCTCCAAAAAAAAGCCCCGAATAAACGGGGCTGTATTATCAACACTTTGTTAGCTTAATTCAAATTTAAAAGTGTAAGTTCCCGCAATGCAACGGAGAATTTAGCAAATTCATGCACTGTGCCCACTTTAAACTCGGCCACAATGCTTTCCCAGCGCCCGAGACTCACTGCATGTTCAACCATCCAGGACTCTAAACCCAACTCCGCTGACTCTCCTTTATTCATGCCTTCAAGGATATGTGCCGTCAATAAGCGTTGCTGCCAATCCAGATCTTCACGGAAAGAAGCACGAGCCAACGCTTGCCAATGGTTTTCCACGGGTTGGTTGGTAATTTGCTTGAGGAACCAGTGCAGAGAAAGTGTGTCACCCAGTACAAAGTACAAACGTGCGACCACATCGTAAGGCTTGTTCATCTGCTCTGACACCTGTGCCAGGTCGAGACCTGCGAACAAACTACTTAAACGCACGACTTTATTTGCAATTTCTTTTGGTACACCTAGAACAATGAATTCACTCGCCTGTTCTTCATGCTCCTCTATTTCAGCCGGAACCAAATAGGTTTCAAGATTATCAGCCAGATTCTTCACTGCGGGTTTGTAGAACGCGACTTGCTCCTCAATGCCTTTCGCTTTCATCGGATTACGAAGAATCCAACGAGATGCACGACGAAGCATACGACGACAGCGAAACATGACTGCGTACTGAATTTGTGCAGGAATTACGTTATCTAAAGCGCGAATGTCTTCGAAGGTTTTATCAAAATCAAACACTTCATTCACAATGGCGTAGGCCGACGCAATGTCTCCAACGCTCGCCCCGGTTTCATCTTGCATTCGCGTGACAAAATTGAAGCCCATGACGTTGGACATTTGATTTGCCAAGGAAGTCGCAATGATTTCAGCACGCAATGGGTGTGTTTCCATTGCCTCGCGATAGTTACGCTGTAACTCTTGTGGGAAATATTGTGGCAGAAGTTTTCCAAAGTGCGGATCTTGGGTAATTTGCTCTACCACTAACTGCTCTTTGAGTACCATCTTGCCGTATGCCACCAGCACAGCAATTTCGGGCCTTGTCAGCCCTTTGCCATGCAGTTGACGCTCTGCAAGGGTTTCATCGTCTGGCAAATATTCTAGCTGACGATCCAGTTTGCCCTCTTTTTCCAAATAATGGATAAAGCGAATTTGTTCTTTCAACAGAGCGGCTTTCTGATTATTGGTGACAGAAATAGACTCGCTTTGACAGTAAGCATCATCCAGAACAATGTCACCGACTTCATCTTCCATGCGCTCAAGCAACTCGTTGCGCTGCTTGTAGGTGAGATCCCCTGCCGCTACCAAGCCATTGAGTAAGATCTTAATGTTCACTTCATTGTCTGAACAATCCACGCCACCGACGTTATCAATGAAGTCCGTATTGACCAGACCACCATTCATAGCGAATTCGATGCGACCAAGCTGGGTCATACCTAGGTTACCACCCTCACCAATAATCTTGGCGCCAAGCTCGCTACCGTTTAGACGAAGACCGTCGTTAGCGCGATCGCCAACATCAGTATGCGTCTCAGACTCGGCTTTCACATACGTACCGATACCGCCATTCCAGAGAAGATCCACGTTGGATTTTAAGATCTGTTTGATCAACTCATTTGGTGCCATGCTCTGTTTACGCACACCGAGCATTTTCTGAATCTCAGGGGTCAATTCAATAGACTTCGCTTTACGCGAGAATATACCGCCGCCTTTAGAGATAAGCTTGGTGTTGTAATCTTCCCAGCTTGAACGAGGAAGTTTGAACAAACGATCTCGCTCTACCCATGTTTTCGCTGAATCTGGGGTCGGGTCGATAAAGATATGCATGTGGTTAAACGCAGCCACTAATCGAATGTGCTTCGATAACAACATGCCATTACCGAATACGTCACCCGCCATGTCGCCAATAGCTACACAGGTGAAATCCGTTTCCTGGCAATCAATACCAATTTCTCGGAAGTGACGCTTCACCGATTCCCAACCACCTTTGGCCGTAATACCCATGGCTTTGTGGTCATAACCGTTTGAGCCACCCGATGCAAATGCATCGCCTAACCAGAAGTTATATTCTTCTGATACTGAGTTGGCCAAATCTGAGAAAGTCGCTGTGCCTTTATCCGCAGCAACAACCAAATACGGGTCGTCCTCATCATGACGAACCACATTCACTGGTGGCGTTAATTCGCCTTCAATGATGTTATCCGTGATATCGAGCAAACCACGAATGAATATACGATAGCAACGCTGACCTTCCGCAAAAATTTCATCGCGGCCGCTTAGCGAGTGCTGCTTCTTACAAACGAATCCGCCTTTCGCCCCCACAGGAACAATAACCGTATTCTTAACCTGTTGCGCTTTAACCAATCCAAGGACTTCGGTTCGGAAATCTTCTTGTCGGTCTGACCAACGAAGGCCACCACGTGCGACTTTGCCACCGCGAAGGTGCACACCTTCAACGTCTGGCGAATAGACGAAAATTTCAAAGAAAGGAACGGGTTTTGGTATTTCCGGAATTTGAGAAGGTTGAAGTTTCAATGATAGATAGTCTTTAAATTGACCCGTCTCTTTGTCTTTTTGGAAATAGTTCGTGCGCAACGTTGCGAGGATCATTTCCATGTATCGACGAATAATACGGTCATCATCAAGGCTTTCTACTTTTTCAAGCTCGCCTTCAATTTGACTGATGATACGTGTTTGGTCTTTCTGACTATTCTTTGAGCCACCAAAACGCTTATCAAATAACGTCACCAAGCATTGCGCCAAATCTGCATGCGAGGTCAATGTCTCTTCAATATAAGCTTGACTGAACGGGAACGCGACTTGACGCATATAACGCGCATAAGAACGTAAAATAGTCACTTCACGCCCAGTAAGACCCGCATTTAGCACCAAACGGTTGAAGCCATCACTTTCTAGCTTACCATGCCAAATCGCACCAAAAGCCTCTTGGAAACGTTCACGTGCTTCAGACAGATCAAACCCGTTGCCGGCACTGTGAAGCATGGAGAAATCGAGGATCCAAAACACATCACCCGTCGTTGTCTGTACCTTGTAAGGTGACTCACCAATCACGCGTAAACCCAAGTTTTCGAGCATAGGCATTACGTCGGAAAGGTGGATTGCCTCATCTTTCTGAAACAACTTGAGACGGACTGAGCGAGACGTGGCGGGCTCTTCCTGAGGCCGATAAAAAAGCATATCTAGCTTATTGTCTTCGCTTAGGTTTTCTAATCGCTCGATATCAGCCACCGCTGAGCCCGGCAACATGGCTTCTTTATATGAACGAGGGAAAGCACCAAGATAGCGTTTTGCAATTGGCGTACCACTGTTCTCGCCAAAGTTTGCAATGACAGATTCTTGTAGACGATCATCCCAAGAAGACGCGGCTTCAGTCAGGTTCTGCTCCAATTTCTTCACATCAATGTCAAAGTTGTTGTTTTCAACACGCACAATGTAATGCGTTCGTGCCAACGGACTTTCAGAGAAAAACGTATTGAATTCCACTTCCTGATCGGAGCCAAAATAGTTCTTCATAATACGCTGTGCTGCGATACGGAACTCAGTGTTATAGCGTTCACGCGCCACATACACCATGCACGAAAAGAAGCGTCCAAATGGGTCTCGTCGAACAAAGACGCGCAACATATCGCGGTCTTGTACCTGAACGATACCCATACCGATATCCAGCATCTCAGTTTCAGACGCTTGGAATAATTCATCGCGTGGGAAGTTTTCAATGATATTAGCCAGCGCTTTCCACGAATGCGATCCTTGGTAGTAACCACTGATCTCAAGGATCCGTTGCACTTTGTTTCGCAGTACGGGGATCGCATTGGTCGCTTGGTTATATGCAGCAGAAGCATAAAGGCCATGAAAACGGTGCTCACCAATAACATTGCCTTTTTTATCAAAGCTCTTAAGGCCAATGTAGTCCATATACGCTGGGCGGTGTACACGCGATTTACTGCTGCCTTTATTGATAATAAGGAGTTCTTTACGCAATGCTGTTGCGCGTGCCGATTCAGGCATGGCAGACAATTTTACGCCGGGTCGTTTAAGATCTAACTTCTTCGCCAGACCTAAACCTTGTTCGTCAGATTGTTTGAGTTCATGGTCACCTTCTATCGCATTCAGCTCATAATACTTGTAACCCATGAACGTGAAATTGTGGGAACCAATCCACTGGAGAAACTCGACCGCTTCATCTTTACGTTCTTTATCAACCGGCGGCTTATCTTTCTTAAGCGCTGCAATCAACTCCTGCATTTTGGCTTGCATTGGTTGCCAATCATTAACGATTAGCGCAACGTCGGTTAGCGTTTCCGTTACCTCGGCTTCCAAAGCTGCCATTTCTTTCTTGCTGGTCATGCGGTCGATTTCTAGATGGAAGACGGTTTGACGAACCCCCTTCTCTCCGCCAATCTCGACAACATGCCCACCACTGTCTTTTAATACATGCAACGGCCCATTGAGCATGAGGTGCGAAGCAATATCAAGACGATTCAACGCCATGCGAACAGAATCAACCAAGAAAGGCGCATCCGGCGTGACAATTTCAACGATCGTATGTGTTGACTGCCAACCATTTCCACTCAATGTAGGGTTGAATACCTTTACAAAGATCTGGTCTTGTTCGAACGTATTTAGATGATGCCACAAGCTGATAACAGCACCGTAGAGGTCGGATTCATTCCTTTCCTGTAAATCATCATCTGAGATGGGACCCAAAATCCTTTTTGCCAAAGTTTCTACGAGTGGTTGTTGTTTCTTGTCCAGTTTTTCAGCAATGAGATGATAAACTTTCTCAAGCAACACCGGCACAATAGGGTCACGCGCGGTCATGGTTTACTCCATATATTTTTTATGTAATCGCTATGAGTATAGAAGTTAATTAGTCTTTGCGACGTATGGAGTAGTTTACGACTTAGTTAATAAATTCGTTACATCAAATAACGTTAATTGTATTTGAGTTTTTGGATATGTGATTGACGTACGGTTTAGACTATTAGTTCGAGGGATTTAAAACGATTCGCCTCGTCTACAACCAGCCTAAAACGGCCTTTTAAGCCTAATTGGCTTAGATATGGACGCAAGCGCGATGCAGGCAGTTGCAGTGTTAAGCCATTGTCTGTTTTGACGACAACCGTTGATGCCACGCCGGCATAATGTTGCTGAAAGGTGTGATAAGAGATATCAAGGGTAAATAAGTACACATTCGATTTCATAAAAAAAGCCGTCTCCTCTTAGACGGCTTTAAATTACTTATTCCAACAGTTTTCGCAAGTGTTGTGTTTACACTTCGAGTGCTTTGTTGATTTTCTCGTAAAGATCTTTCGCGAGATTATCAAGCAAGGCCAATCGCTCTAGTTGATCTCGCATTAGCGCCTGACGATCTTGATCGAATCGCTTAAATTTCAGCAAAGGATCTATAAGCCTTGACGCGACCTGAGGGTTGGATTCATTTAGTTGAATCAAAATGTCAGACAGGAACTCATAACCCGCCCCATCTTTGGCATGGAAGTTTACCGGGTTGTTGTTGCAGAAAGCACCAACCAATGAACGGGTGCGGTTCGGGTTTTTGAGGCTAAACGCCGGATGAGACATCTGCGCTTTCACATTATCCAATGCACCTTGTGCTGGATTGCCCCCCTGCAGCATGAACCATTTGTCCATCACCAGACCATCATGTTGCCATTTATCACTAAATGCTTGCATCAAGGCCGCTCGGCTAGCCAGCTCTGCATGATTCGCTGCTGCCAATGCCGCGGCGGTATCTGTCATGTTGTTAGAGTCGGTGTAATGCGCAGAAACGATGTCATCCCCTTGCTCAGTCAGTGCCAAATAAGCCAAACACATATTGCGCAGGCTGCGTTGACCTATCGCATCATGCGCAATGCTGTATTCCATTTGCTTCAGAGAGTGATAGATCGCGCTGAATTCATCCGCCAACTCATTCGCAAAATGCTGTTTAGTGGCACCACGAACTGCGTTAATGGCATCGACGTCAACAACGTCAAACCAGCCACCGATTTCATTTTCACTCGGCAACTGCATCACTTCTGCAATCAGTGCCGCATCAAGCTGATCACTCAACAAGACACCGCGGAATGCATCAACGACTTCTTCAGGAATGTGAACGGCTTCGCCAGCCTGCACGCGAATGACATTTGCTTTGATGTGCTTTGCCAAAAGCATCTGACCTGCATCCCAACGTGCAAATTCATTACGTGCATGCACCATCAAAAACGCGAGCTCTTCATCACTGTAGGCATAACGAAGTGTGACGGGCGCAGAGAACTCACGCAGCATTGAGATAACGGGTTGTTCGCCTACATTGTCAAAGACAAAGGTCTGCTCAGACTCAGTAACGTGCAAGACATTGCTGACAACTTCTCCGTTACACTGTAACTCAATGACGTTACCATCTGAAGCATATAGCTCTACATCGAATGGGATCATCAGAGGTTGCTTATCTTTCTGATCCGCAGTCGATGGCGTGTGTTGTTTTACACGCAATGTCAGCGTGTTGCTTTCATCATCATAAACACTGGTTACATCAAGCACAGGTGTTCCAGACTGGCTATACCAAAGACGGAATTGCTTCAAATCGATTCCAGATGCATCTTCCATTGCTTTGACAAAGTCTTCACAAGTGGCCGCGGTGCCATCGTGACGTTCAAAGTAAAGCTTGATGCCTTTCTGAAACTTCACTTCTCCTAGAAGGGTATGCATCATACGGATCACTTCACTGCCCTTTTCATACACGGTCAATGTGTAGAAGTTATTCATTTCGATAACTTTGTCAGGGCGGATTGGGTGTGCCATTGGGCTGCGGTCTTCTGCAAATTGAGGACCGCGCATGGTACGCACATTGCCAATACGGTTTACTGCTCGTGAACCGAGATCTGAAGAGAACTCTTGGTCACGGAAAACCGTCAGACCTTCTTTAAGGCTTAACTGGAACCAATCACGACAGGTCACACGGTTGCCTGTCCAGTTGTGGAAATATTCGTGACCTATCACCGCTTCAATACCAAGGTAGTCAGTATCGGTGGCGGTGTCTGAATTCGCGAGAACATACTTGGAGTTAAAGACATTTAAGCCTTTGTTTTCCATTGCTCCCATGTTGAAGAAATCAACGGCAACGATCATGTAGATATCAAGATCGTATTCAAGATCAAAACGATCCTCATCCCACTTCATCGAGTTTTTCAGTGATGTCATTGCATGGGTTGCACGATCTAAGTTGCCTTTGTCGACGAAAATCTCCAAGGCAACATCGCGACCACTTCGTGTGGTGAAACTGTCTGCAAGGCGATCAAAATCGCCCGCTACCAGCGCAAACAAGTAACTTGGCTTTGCATACGGGTCTTCCCACTGTACCCAGTGACGACCACTCTCTAATTCTCCAGAGCCGACTTTGTTGCCGTTACTTAGTAGAAATGGAAAGGCAGATTTATCTGCGGCAATTTTTGTGGTGAACTTGGCCAGCACGTCAGGACGGTCAAGATAGTAAGTAATTCTACGGAAGCCCTCTGCTTCACATTGTGTGCAGTATGCCCCATCGGATAAATACAAACCTTCCAATGAACTGTTTGCAGCGGGATCAATGTGTGTCTCTATCAAGAGTTCAAATTCTGTTGGCAATTGCGTTAGGACTAGCCCTTCTGGCGTTTCTTCAAAATGCGGCCACGCTTCACCGTTTATCTCTACACGCTTTAGAGACAGACCATCACCATCCAAAAACATAGAATCTGAACCAATAACCTGCTGCTTCACTCGGCTTTTAGCAATAACTTGTGTGTGTGAAGCTTGAAGGTCAAAATCCAAGTCAAGATGAGTTATCGTAAAGTCAGGAGCCTTGTAATCTTTACGGTACTTGGCCTGAGGTTGTTGCGTCATGTCAGATTCCTTTTATTGCATAACGATTGACAGGCTGTTAGTCAATTCCACCAGCAGCCTGTTAAAAAATCGGAGTATTCACCTAAGATACTCACTAAGCCAGTGTATTGCTATAGCTTGGCTGAGCAGCAAATAACCAAACGCACTTTAACGTTTAGAAGAATAGATGGAGATCATATTATCTATAGGTTGACTAGACTGCCTAGTTTGACGTTAAATTTGCACCCTTAAATAAAACTGCCTGGCGCAACTGGGCGAGAATTGCCAACGTTCAGCCAACACCCGATTCGAGGTATAAAATCAGGCATGCACACACCCATTATTTCGTCATTATTAGACACGGATGCCTACAAACTAAATATGCAGCAGGCGATCTTTCATCACTACCCTGATGTCGTTGCCACTGCTGAGTTCCATTGCCGTAGCGATGAAAGTCTTGTTTCATTAAAAACTCGATTGGAATTTGAAATTCAATCACTTGCGAATCTGTCTTTTACAGAGAGTGATGTGACATTTCTTTCAACTCTTGGGCTTTATCAATCTGATTATCTTACATTTCTTTCAACGTTCTCACTCAGTGCGGACCATGTCACCGTGTCGATTGAAGACAAGCAACTTGCTATTCGTATCGAAGGTAAATGGCTCGATATCATCCTATGGGAAGTGCCATTACTGGCTATAATTTGCGAGTTACGTTGTCACGAAAAATACCCAGACACACACGCCAAACATGCTGTTGATTTACTCAATAATAAGTTAAACACCCTCTCGGCGCACAGTGCCCTTTCCAATGCAGACAAAGCGTTTCAGTTTGTCGATTTTGGTACTCGTCGCCGCTTTTCGAAAGCGGTGCATCATGCCATCGTGGATCATCTGGTGCATCATTCGATCCACTTTGCTGGGACATCGAACCTTTTGTTGGCTGCAAAGCATGGTATTCCCGCCGTGGGTACGCAAGCCCATGAATGGTTCCAGGCACATCAACAACTGGCGGGCGATTTAGCCGATTCACAACAAATTGCACTTAACCGATGGTTACAGGAATACCCGACAAAACTCGGCATCGCACTCACTGATTGCATTAACATGGACGCTTTTCTTAAAGACTTCACGCCGTATTTGAGTCAACAGTTTTCGGGACTACGTCATGACAGTGGAGACCCGATGACTTGGGGTGAGAAAGCGATCGCGCATTATCAAGGTCTAGATATCAATCCGATGGAAAAAACGCTGATTTTTTCTGATGGACTGACCCTAGAAAAAGCGCTCGATATCCATCACCATTTCTCAGGCCGTATTAATACGTCGTTTGGGATCGGTACGCAGCTGACTTGTCACTTACCTGAAGTAGAAACACTTAACATTGTCATTAAGCTTGTCACTTGCAATGGTAAACCTGTTGCGAAAATTTCGGATGAGCCCGGAAAATCAATCTGTCGAGACAGCAATTATCTCAACGCATTGAAAAAAGCCTTCAATATTTAATTCCTCTCTTTCGCAAAAAGGGCGCTGAGAACAGCGCCCTTTCTTTTTCATTCTTTTCACTTGAATCACATCAACCACCGTACTTTACTTTGATGGATATTCCGCTCTACTCTCATTGACGTCTTAATATCGCTTCCATACCAAAATCAGTGTTCGTTAATGTCAGCGTATTTGAATCCAATTGAAATTCTGAATCTTGCTGACCACCTCGATAGATAAGAACAAGATGGTCATTCTCTAAAAAGTAGACGCCTCGATGTGTAACTTGCTGCCCTTGTTTTCCAGATACTCTCACTGAAAACAAGAAATCAGGACGTAACATCAGTGCGAGCTTTTCGACTTGCTCATCAACATCTTTACCTTTAATCACTTCGCTAAACCATGCGCCGGACAAATTGTGTGGCAAAATTTTGGTGAACCGAGCACCTTTTAGCATCAATTGATTGTGATTAAGTTGGTATTCATGGTGTTGAGAATCACCGTATTCGTCGTTCAGCACTAACGTAGAATCATCAAGATCGTAAAAGCCTTTAGCTTCTTCAACAGTTCCATCGCTATTCAGTAACTTCACATTGAACTGGTAGTCTGAGCTGAATGTGATATTAATCGCTTTGTATTTTACGTCCGGATCCGTTCCCGTACCTTCTTGCTGATCGGGACTAAACCAGTACCAATCGCCAATCAACAAGGGGAAGTCAAATTGAGTGAGGTCTTGTGCTTTGATTGGCAATGATACAGAGAAAATTACAATAAATAGACTGATGAACTTTGTCATTGGCTTCCCCTTCGCTTGATAGCATCACTTTAATTTTAGACACATATCACTATTAGGGGCTCATTTTGTTAACGTTTTCGTTACTTCTTCTATTGAAAAAAGAAAAAGCGGGCATAAGCCCGCTTTTCGATTGGTTACTGTGAGAATCACACTAACTGTTTAGTTTTTTTGCCAAATCAAGCGTAATTAATGCGGCTTCATCGAGGTAAGCATCCGGCTCTTCATAATCTGTTGGTACATCGTCCAACGATTTGAACGGTGGTTTATCAAGTTCCACCTGACGCTCATTCAAACGAGAAAGGCGTTTGGTATCGGCATTTTCCTGTTCGATAACACGTGCTTTTTCATTGAGTGAAATAGCATTATCGTCCTTCAAAGCCTTATATTCTGCAATGTCGCTCAGAATATAGCCAAACTCAGTATCCGTTTTAGTACGCTCTTGGTGTGCCTTGTCCAAATTAGAGAACAAGGAATTCAATTCACCAACTTTTTTATAAGCAGCAGGATTAATGCTATCCCACGGCAATGCGTTGTCTTCAACACTTTCACCGGTTTCTTCCGGATCAACCGCTGTTGGGAATGAAATATCAGGTACAACACCTAAGTGCTGCGTACTGCCACCATTGATGCGATAGAATTTTTGGATCGTGTATTGAACATGACCTAACGGTTTATCGCCCAAGTCATAGATCTTCTGCAGCGTGCGATGTTGCTGAACGGTCCCTTTACCAAAGGATTGCTCACCAATAATCACTGCGCGACCGTAATCTTGAAGTGCAGCAGCAAAGATTTCTGAAGCAGAAGCTGAATAACGGTTAATCAACACTGTGACTGGGCCGTCATAATAAATCTTGCTATCACTATCGCCGTTTACTTTGACACGACCATAGCTGTCACGAACCTGTACAACAGGACCACCCTTAATAAACAAACCTGTTAGTGCCGATGCTTCGCTAAGCGCACCGCCGCCATTATTTCTCAGATCAATAACAATACCGCTTACGTTATCTTTCTTCAGGTTTGCGATTTCTTTCTTGGTATCTTCGGCGAGGCCAACATAAAAGCTCGGGACAGATATAACGCCGACTTTCGCGCTTTCCTGCTCAATCACTTCAGATTTAACAGCGCGGTCTTCAAGGCGAATTTTGTCTCGCACAAGAGTGACGTTGTAACTCTTAGCGTTAGCACCTTCAGGCAAGATTTGCAGCTCAACCTTGCTTCCTTTCGGTCCTTTGATCAGCTGAACAACATCATCTAATCGCCAGCCGATTACATCTATAATCTGCTCATCATCTTGAGCAACACCAATGATGCGATCACCAGGAGAAAGCTTTTTCGATTTCGATGCGGGCCCACCAGCAACAAGCGAACGAATAACCGTAAAGTCATCATCTACTTGCAGCACGGCGCCAATACCTTCAAGAGAGAGATTCATCTCTGATTGGAATTGTTCAGCGTTTCGTGGCGAAAGGTAACTGGTATGTGGATCAACCTCACGAGAGAAAGCATTCAGATAAACCTGAAAAACATCTTCACTCTTGGTTTGAATCAATCGTTTAAGTGCGCTGTTGTAGCGCTTTGACAAGGTTTCCTGAATTTCAGGCCACGCCTTACCGGCAAGCTTAAGGTTCAACGCGTCATTCTTAACACGCTTACGCCAAAGCTCATTCAATTCGTCAGTGTTTTTTGCCCATGGCTCTTCACTGCGATCAATCAACATCTCTTCTTCTGCATCAAACGTAATTTCGTTATCAAGCAAAGCAAGCGCGTACTGATAACGCTCAAAACGTTTTTTCAATGCAGTATTGAAAATGTCATAAGCTGCGGAAGTGTCGCCAGAGCGCAATTGATCATCTATGCTCGTACGCCACTTAGACATCGCATCCACTTCTACCTGAGTCAGGAAGAGGCGATTGAAGTCTAGCGTTTCAAGATAGCGATCGAACACATTAGAAGAAAAATCGTCATTTAGCTGGAATTGCTTGTAATGCGACGTTTCAAAACTACTCGTTATCCGCACGCTGGCAGCTTTATGCTGAGGTTCTGAAACCAGAGTAGGCAGCTCAGCGGTGGCGTAATTAGCCTCTAAGGCTTGGGTGGACGCCACCAGCATTAAGCTGGCAGCAATCACGGAAAAGCGGAATCGACAGATCATGCGTCGAAGGATCTCCTTTACGAACTGAGGTGCTCCGCTTTTACTAGCATGGTTAGACCATTGCTCAAACGAACGCGAACCTCGTCCTTGTTAAGTTCTACAATCGTAGCGGGCATGTTGCCATTACCCATATTAACGTTTACGTCCTTACCTACGACAATGTCTTCAGCCTTGAGTTCACGACGTGGCTCAACCGGCTTCTTAACTAGCTTAGTATTTTTTGCCTTAGCTGGTCGAGAATTTGCTGGGTTAGCTGTTGATTTATTTGATTTTGGCGCTCTTTTCTCTTTCGAGCTGGCTTTTTTATCGCCATTTTTCGCAGCTTGCTCTTTACGACGCTCAGCTGCACGCGTTTTGCTTTCAGCTAGCGCAGTTTGCGCGTGGTCAACGTGCTCTTGCTCAAGCTCACCACAATCGTTGCCGTCAAGATCAACACGAATAGCGCCGGCTTTTACCCCGTAAAGGTAACGCCAGGAAGATGTATATTGGCGAAGTGCCGCGCGAAGTTGCGTTTTACTGACTTTAGCATCATCAGCAAGACGTTCAGCCAAGTCTTGGAATATGCCTATTTTCAGTGGGCGGGCTTCACCTTCAAGGGTAAAGCATGCAGGGAAACGTTCAGCGATATAGGCAATAACTTGCTTGCTGTTGGCTAATTTTTCAGTGTTTTCCATTTTTCTTCCTGTCTCATTGCGCAACGGCGACAACAGAGATCGTGTACGAGTTAACAAATTTAGTGCTGCGTATTATAGATACCTGTGTCCGAAAAACCACAGAGAACCTTAAATTTAGAGGTGTTTTTGCAATTCATTGACCAATAAAGTGAGTCCGGTTTCATCATGGTGATCAAATCTTGCTATTTTTGGCGAATCTATGTCCAACACACCCAACAATTTTTCGCCTTTATACAAAGGTAAAACAATTTCTGAATTACTTTGTGCATCACAAGCGATATGCCCATCAAAAAGATGTACATCTGCAATTCGTTCAACACGTTTGTGACTGAACGCACTTCCGCAAACGCCTTTTTGGTAAGGAATACGCACACACGCCGTGTTGCCTTGGAATGGTCCTAGCACCAATTCCTCGCCATCATCCAGATAAAACCCAGCCCAGTTAATGTCATCTAATGACTGAAACAGGAGTGCACTAACGTTAGCAAGGTTAGCAATAAGGTTCGATTCATTCTCAATAAGAGACACAGTTTGGCGGGAAAGCAGCGCGTAAAATTCTGTTTTACTATCCATATGTGACTACATCCAGTTGGATCAAGTTGGACCAAGTTAGATAAGATAAAGATTATTGAGCAAGGGTTCAATGTTGTCACGCTAAGATGGTGCGTTAATCCAGTTATCACTTGTGTGATTGAATGTTCTCGAAAATATGAAGCCACTCAATTTGTCTCGACGCTATACCAATGTTTTATCAAAAATTACGTGTTCTTGAATAACAGATTGATTAAGATGCACATTTGCAGCATACATGTATACCAAAGCAGCCCATGGACAGGGTCTCGATATCAACACCGCAATATTTGCCGTGTTGGGTGATAAACTATACCCAATCTATGGGTAATTCGAACGACCTTAGGGGAATAAACCGCTATGCGCGTGCTTAAATGCACCTCCTGTGATCTGCTATTGCAAGAGATCCCTGTTCAGCGGGGTTTCAGTGCTCGTTGCCCAACCTGTGACTCTCGTGTCATTAAAAACTCCTCGCTTAGTCGGTCTGGAGAAGTGGCTATTGCATTCGCCGCACTTGCTCTGTTCTTCCCAGCACAATTGTTCCCACTGCTTTCTATTAACTTGGTGGGTGTCCCACTCTCCACAACGGTAACCAGTGGTGCCATTACCTTAATGGATTCCTTCCCTTTTGTTGGCCTGCTCGTCATCTTTTGTACCGCCTTTGCCCCATTGCTTTTTCTTGTTTCCATCTTAGGCGCAAACTTGGCTTTGTCTTTCCATCATGCCAAATCTCTTTTTGTGGCCACTTATTGCCTAAAAGTCATTAAACATTGGGTCATGATCGATGTGTTTCTCGTCAGCTTGGCGGTTGCCGGCTTCAAGGTGATTGAGATTGCGGAGATATCCGTAGGGCCAGCGTTGCTTAGCTTTGTGATGTTACAAGTGCTAGTCGCCTTTTTGTTGTCTCGCATCTCCCCAAAACGTTATTGGGATGCCTACAGTATCAACAATGAAGCGTTGCAAGATTTTGAGATGAATAAACCTAGCAATCACGTTGGTAATCGCACGTTTAAAACTGAAACGCTGATCCGCTGCCAACATTGTGGGTTAACGCAAGAGAGCAATCATCAACATTGCTTCCGATGCAGTGCAAAGCTGGAATCTCGCGTTTTTCAAAGCGTCCAAAAAACGTGGGCATCTCTACTTGCTGCCGTCATATTTATCTTTCCTGCTAACTTCTATCCTATTTCTATTCTGTTGAGCAACGGAAAACGGTTTGAAGACACCATTTTTTCAGGCGTAGCAGGTCTGATAAAGCAAGGAATGTATGGCATTGCCATTATCATTTTCACTGCCAGTATCATCGTGCCTGTCGCAAAGATAGTTGGCCTCCTATACATCTTAATTTGTATCCACCTCAAAGTGACAATAGGTCGCAGGCAGCGAATGAAAATGTATCGTTTCGTCAAGTGGATTGGTAAATGGTCAATGATGGACCTCTGTGTTATTGCCATCATGGTTTCACTGATTGACCGTGGCAACCTACTCGATTTTACTCCTGGGCCTGGCGCCATCGCCTTTGGGCTGGTCGTGGTGTTAACCATGATTTCGGCTGAAAGCCTCGACTCTCGACTTATTTGGGACAAACATGAGCAACGTTGAAGATTCTCAAGTGACTGAACCACAATTGAAAAAAGATAAAAGCATTTCACCTCTGTGGATATTCACGGCCCTCGCCTTCATGCTTGCAGGCTGGCTTTTGTACAAATCGGTCAATGAAGCCGGTGAGCGTATCGAAATCCATTTTACTGACGCCCAAGGCATTGAGGCTGGAAGAACCACAATTCGCTATCAAGGCCTAGAAGTCGGGATCGTTAGAAAAGTGAGGCTCTCTGACGACCTAAAAAGCATTTCAGCTCAAGCTGACATCTACCCAGAAGCAACAAAAATCCTGCGTCAGAACACTGTTTTTTGGGTTGTTAGACCAAAAGCATCAATCACAGGCATTACGGGGCTAGATGCCCTTGTGACTGGCAACTACATTGCAGTTAAGCCAGGAATTGGTGAAGTGCGAACCACTTTTGTTGCCGCAGAAGAGCCTCCTGTTAATGCCTCTGGCGATGGTAATTTACACATTCAACTGCAAGCCCCGGATTTGGGGTCATTAAATATTGGCTCAGGTATTTACTATAAAAAAATCCGTGTGGGCGAAGTGGTTGACTATCGTTTAACCTCTGACAATCAAGGTGTGACAGTGTCACTCAGTATTCAGAAAGAATACGCCAAGCTAGTGACAAAAAGCACTAAATTCTGGAATGTCAGTGGTGTCAGCGCAGATATTGGCTTAGGTGGTATTGACGTTAACGTTGAAAACCTTGCATCAGTACTCGCTGGCGGTATTGCCTTTGACTCTCCCAAAAATGCTGAACCTGCCGTTCCTTTAGACGTTTTCACACTTTACAGCTCGATTAACGATACTGACCGTGGCCTTCCTATCACTATTGCTCTGCCCGAGAACCACGGGATAACCAACCCAAACTCCCCCATTCTTTACCAAGGCTTGGAGATTGGCCGCCTGAATGGCATCCATTTTAATGACAACTTCTCTGGCACTATCGCCAAAGCCAATATTAACCCTTCAATGGCATGGACATTAACAGCGGGCACTGAGTTTATTATCGATAAGCCTGAGCTGTCTTTGAGTGGTGTGAAACACCTAGCAAACCTAGTCACTGGAAACACATTATCGTTACAACCGGGCGAAGGTGAAGAAAGTCATGAGTTCACGGCAAAGACCAGCGTAAGCATGATCGCTAACGATCCTGGTGCGCTCGTTCTGACACTGAGTTCTGACAATGTTTGGGGGCTAAAAACAGGCACCAAGGTGATTTATCGTGGTATTCAAGTAGGGTTCGTCAGCAACACACAACTGAACGCTGACGACGTTTCTCTCAGCCTTGTTGTTTATCCAGACTATGCACATCTCATAAAAAGCCATTCTCGCTTCTTTGTTTTAGGGGGTATTAACGGAAATGTGAGTGCCGAAGGGATTGAATTCAGTGTTCCAACCTTCGCTCAGATGGTGGACAAAACCATCAGCTTTACCAGCGAAGGGAATAGCAAAGCAAAAACTGAATATCTCTTGTTTGAATCAGAAATTCTTGCTCGTAACGCCAAAGAAGCACTTCGAGGATTCAAGCGAATAACACTGACGGCAAACAAATTGCCTTCAGTGTCTGAAGGTAGCCCGGTGATGTACAAAAACTTCACCGTGGGAAAGGTTGAGCGTTTTGAATTGGCACAAGATAAAGTGAAAGTCTCGCTACAGATCGACAACCGTTACCATCATCTGATCACACCACACACTGTGTTTTGGAATCATTCAGGTGTGGACATCAAAGCAGGACTCTCCGGTGTTGAGATTGACACGGGTTCGCTTAAATCTATCGTCGCGGGCGGGATCTCTTTTGGTGACATCAAAGGTATCGACAACAAAACTGGTACCCATTGGAAGTTATATAACAGCTTTACCGCCGCTCAAAATTACGGATTAAAACTCACATTCACCGCTGACGATGCCAGCGGCCTCTCATCAGGAAGTAAGATACGCTACCAAGGTGTTGATGTTGGTGAAGTTAACAAGCTATCTCCTGCGTTTAAAGATGGTGGTGTCATTGTAAATGCGACAATCTATCCAGAGTTTTCAGAGCAGTTAGCACGCGCAACCAGCTACTTTTGGGTTGCTCAACCAACACTTAGCTTAACGAAAACAGAGAATCTTGATTCATTGTTTGGTGCTTACATTTCTGTCGTGCCTGGTAAAGGTGCGAAGCGTCAGTCCTTCCAGCTTCACAAAGCTGCCGAATATGCGGGCGGATTGACGCTCATTTTGGAAAGCGAAAATCGCGATTCCGTTAATGTTGGTACCCCCATATTGTTTCGTGACTTCGAAGTCGGCGCAGTCACTGATGTGAGTTTGGGTCGCTTTGCCGACCGTGTCTTAATTGAAGTGAAGATCAGTGATGACTATAAACACCTAATAAGGAACAACACGGTTTTCTGGAACCAATCCGGTGTCGACGTTTCCATTGGTCTGACTGGCGCGACGGTTCGAAGTGGTACCCTAGAAAGTATTATAAAAGGCGGAATATCCTTCGCTACACCGGAAGGTGACAAACTGGCGAAACCCGCGAGATCCGATCAGCACTTCCTTCTTAACAAGCAACCAAAAGAGGAATGGACATCTTGGCGAACCGCTATCCCTTATTTCTAATTATCGACTAACAAATACGGGCATAAAGGCGTGAACTCCCTTGGATTCGCGCCTTTTTCTTTAACAGCAAGCGCTTCGTCTGGCGTCTCAGCCGCTTTCCTTTTACACTTCGCAGTTCAGAAATTCCAAAGAGAGACCGCTCCGGTGCATCCAAATATCGACATGCCAGCATTGTTCTTGAACCAGATAGAACAAATCCTGCCTTCCCACCTTTCCATGACGGACTTTGTTGACGCCTGTAAGCGCCCTTTGCGCCGAAGCATTCGCGTCAACACCCTTAAAACGTCGATCGAAGATTTCCAACGACGTGCGTCAGAGAAAAGCTGGACCCTCACTCCGGTTCCATGGTGTGATAACGGCTTCTGGATCGACCAGGATGAGAACGATACGGTTCCTCTCGGCAATACTGCCGAGCACATGGCAGGGCTTTTCTATATTCAGGAAGCAAGCTCGATGCTGCCTGTGACAGCACTGTTTGAAAATGGGCTCCCACTGGAACGCATTCTTGATATGGCTGCTGCGCCAGGGTCTAAAACAACACAGATCGCTGCTGAGATGAACAATAACGGCTTGCTCGTTGCCAACGAGTATTCAGCAAGTCGTGTGAAAGTCCTTCATGCCAACCTGTTGCGGTGTGGCGTGCACAATGCAGCGCTCACAAAATACGATGGACGCGTGTTCGGGGAATGGCTACCAGAGACCTTTGACGCCATTTTACTTGATGCCCCCTGCTCAGGCGAAGGGACTATCCGTAAAGATGCTGATGCATTTGCGAACTGGAGCTTAGAAGCGGTTAACGACATTGCGAATACGCAAAAAGATCTGATTGTCAGTGCATTCCATGCCCTGAAGCCCGGCGGCATGATGGTTTACTCCACGTGTACCCTGAGCCACGAAGAAAACCAGCATGTCTGTTACTTCCTCAAAGAAACCTTTGGTGATGCGGTTGAGTTTGAGCCACTAAACACTTTGTTTGATGGCGCAGACGCGGCTTGCACAGAAGAAGGCTTCTTGCACGTCTTCCCTCAGATCTTTGACAGTGAAGGCTTCTTCGTAGCGCGCTTGAAAAAGACCGCGAGTGTTGGCAGCGAAATGATCAAAAAACGCCCTCGCAAGTTCCCATTCCTAAAAGCCAAGCCAAATGAGGCAGATGCAGTGTGTGTAGCGCTGAAAGAAACATTGGGGTTAGATGCCCCCGTCTCTTCCAACGTTTGGCTTCGCGATAAAGAAGTGTGGATATTCCCAGCGGCGATTGAAGCTTTGCTTCCTGAAATTAAATTCGACCGTATTGGCTTGAAACTCGCAGAGTCACATAAAAACGGATTCCGCTGGCAGCATGAAACCATCATGGCGCTGGCTAATGGCTCAGAACCATCCTGCGTTGAACTAACAGCACAAGATGCTAAAGAATGGTATATGGGAAGAGATATACGTCCAAGTGACGGCATTGGGAAAGGTGAAGTGATTGTATGCTACCGAAACCAGCCAATTGGTATTGGTAAATGGGTAGGCAATCGCATCAAAAATGGCCTTCCTAGAGAGCTAGTTAGAGACATTAATCTTTTCATCGACTAGTTGATTGCAAAAGTCTCAATGATGAAACGGCACGACAGCCTTGCACAGACTAAATTTTGAAGTGTTATTAATCTCCATTAAAACCAGTTAGCGCAAGGCTCTAACGAGCCATTCCCCTAAGTCCGGAACAGGAATCGTTCCGGACTCTTTTTATCTCACGGTTCTCGTCTTTTTCAGACATTCCTCATCCGCGTAAAGTCACAAACACACAGGCACAAAAAAAGCCACCGAAGCAGCTTTTTCTAGCATCAATGCCGTCTAACAAAAATCATTTGGTGAGGTGAATGCCATCTTGTTCAATGCGAATTCGACGCTCTTTGTAAAGGCTACCAATGGTTTTCTTAAACGTCGCTTTACTGGTGCGGAACAACTCAAAGATCTCGTCAGGGCTGCTCTTATCATTGACTGGCAAGAATCCGCCTTTTAGCTCTAACGTATGCAGCACTTTCTCAGAAAGGTCATCCAGCTTACCGCGACCAAGCTTTTGCAGAGACAGGTCGATTTTACCGTCTTCACGCATTTGCTTCACATACGCTCTCAAGCTCTTACCGACGAACAATTTACCAAACACTTCCGATTTAAACAGTAAACCTGAATGCGCATCGTTGATGGCGCACTTGTAACCCAGATCGGTTTCTTCCACGATGGTGACATGAACCTGTTCGCCTTTCTCGTAGCGAGCTGGCGTTTTATCGAGAAACTTATTGAACTTGGTCGTACCAACAATACGGCCTGATGCGTTATCCATGTACAAAAACACCAAATAAGATCGGCCTTCCTGCAAAGGAATACGCTGCTCGCTAAATGGGACCAACAGATCTTTCGGCAGCCCCCAATTGAGAAACGCGCCCACAGGCGTTGTGCTGATGCAATTTAGCTTCGCAAACTGCCCCACATGAGCCAGCGGCTTTTCGGTCGTCGCAATGATTTCATCCTGTGAATCAAAATAAATGAATACCTCAATTTCATCGCCAAGTCGTGTGCCTTTCGGGACGTATCGCTTAGGCAGCAAGATATTGCCGAAGTCCTCGCCACCATCGACAAACACGCCGAAATCAACTTCTTTAACAACAGTAAGAGTGTTCAACTGACCAATTTTAATCATCGAGGTTTTGCTCATTCATTTTGACTATCGCGCAGTATACGAGATTTATGCGAGCGACGGTTGTAGTAATTTGAATCCACATGCTGATTGATTCTTTATTGGGCGGTTTTACGGTGATTTATCTGTCCGACCAGCATCAAGATGCGAAATTTTAAACACAAAAAGACTGCTAACAAGAAAATAAAACAACTGTTGCTTTCCAAAACGACAAACGCCACGACAAGCGGTGGCGATTGTCGTGGCGTCTAAATGCAGCAAGTAAGCTTGATTACTGGTAAACCAACTCCACATTGGCCGCTTCTGCAAGCTCAATGATCGAAGTATCCGTCTCTTGAGTGAGCACTTGAATCGGCTTCTCTGCCAATTGCGTTTTACGAATGGTATCTAGAATCAAACTGCGTATAGCTTCATTGTTTTTATTGAATGCATGAGGCAAAGAGGTGTCTGAAAAATCCACACCTAAAGTGAATGCAGCCAAATTGTCGACGTCGACGACGAAGCCGTCGAAATACGCCAAAAGGGGCTCGGCAAGCACAGCATTGGAAGGTAGTTGGCAAGCCACCAGCACTTTCAAGCCATTCGCGCCACGACATAGTCCCTGCTCTGCCAACAAATCAATAATGGTTGCCGCTTCGCTCGACGTACGAACAAAAGGAACAACAATTTCTACCGGTAGGTTTTTATCGCGAATGGCACTTTTAAGCACATCGCATTCCAACACGAAACCCGGTTTTCCAACCGCACTGGCAAAGCGAGAAACACCGCGTAACCCCATCGCAGGGTTTGCTTCCCTCGGCTCAGACTCGCCGCCTTTAAGGTCACGTAAAGCCAACGTGCTTTGCTCATTAAGCATGACACGGAGTGGGCGGTCAGGATTACACTGATACGTTTTATCAAGCAAGGCTACCAGGGTTTCAACAGCTTGGGATTTATCGTCCAACGAAGCAGGATGCACGCCAACAGCATTGTTGAAAAGTGGCCCTAATGCCACCAAGCCAATTGCCTGTTCGGGATTATCAAGTTGAGCGGGAGATTTAAGAACGTAAGAATAAGTCAAATCCATTTGAGACATAGTGCACCAATACTGCCTTGTAAAAATCAACGTGCCATAACGGCATAAAATAGATAGCGAACGTTTGACAGCGTATTTTTGCAACCGCCTGATTTTCGAACGTCTAATACAAAACATACCCAGACTACTGATACGTTACAAGTGAAAAAACAAAATTGTCTTTTGTTTTACATGTTAGCGAAAGCCACAGCACAAGTTACCTGCAGATTTCCTCTGAATAGGCGAAATCTGCGGCAATAAGCAGAATAAATCGCTGAAACATAAACTCCTTGCTTTTCTAAGTACAAAATTTTGATATCTTACTGGCTTCGCAACAACGATGAAGTAAGGAAGGCAGTTTCCATGCCGATTAAAACCGACGAACTAAGAACACAACCTGTTGACACTTTGCCAACGCCAGCAGAAGTGGAAGCGGCTTCCCCACTTTCTGATACTGTTGCACTGCATATCGCGGAAGCGCGTCAACAAGCAGAAGAAATTTTAGCAGGACGCGATAACCGCCTGCTCGTCGTGGTAGGCCCATGTTCGATTCATGACCCCGATGCTGGGCTTGATTACGCAAAACGCTTGAAAGCATTTGCGGACACCCATCGCGACACGCTTCATATCATCATGCGTACCTATTTTGAAAAGCCACGCACCGTTGTTGGCTGGAAAGGCATGATCAACGATCCTCGCTTAGATGGCAGTTGTAACCTACGTGAAGGCCTATTCAAGGCGCGTAAGTTCTTACTGGATGTTAATACGTTAGGCATGCCAACAGCCACTGAGTTTCTTGACATGATCACCGGCCAATACATTGCCGACTTGGTCTCTTGGGGGGCGATTGGTGCACGTACCACTGAATCACAAATCCACCGAGAAATGGCATCAGCACTGTCTTGCCCTGTTGGCTTTAAGAATGGCACTGACGGCAATATCAAAATCGCCATTGACGCGATCCGCTCAAGCCAAACCTCTCACTTGTTCTGCTCGCCTGACAAGCAAGGTGTCATGACTATCTATCGCACCAGCGGTAATCCTTACGGTCACGTTATTCTGCGTGGTGGTCATCAACCCAATTATCACCGTCAAGATGTGGTAAGTGCTGCTGATGATCTTAATACGTTCGATTTAGTACCGCGATTGGTCGTTGACTTCAGCCATGCAAACTGCGAAAAACAACACAAACGCCAGATCGATGTTGCAGCCGATATTTGTCAGCAGATTGTTGATGGTGACACGCACATCGCTGGGATCATGGCAGAAAGCTTTATCGAAGAAGGTAATCAAGCTGTCGATAAAGACAAGATTGATAGCCTAACTTATGGTCAGTCGATTACTGACCCATGCTTAAGCTGGGACGATACAACAACAATGCTGCAAATGCTGTCGGATGCGGTTGCCAAGCGCAATAGTTAACACCCAGCAATGCAGAATCGTCACTTTTTTATTCATTAGATAAACATCAGGAACACACTATGCCTGCTTTTGATATCGTCTCGGAGATTGACAACGTTGAGCTTAAAAACGCGGTAGACAACGCTAAACGCGAGCTTCTAACCCGTTTTGACTTTCGTAATGTGGACGCAAGTTTTGAACTCAACAAAGAAGTCGTCAAGGTTTCTGCAGAATCCGATTTTCAAGTGAATCAGATGATGGACATTCTTCGTGGCAACCTCGCTAAACGAGGCGTCGATGCCCGTGCGATGGAACCAAAAGACATGATTCACTCAGGAAAAACCTTTTTCAGCGATGTACATTTTAAAAACGGCATTGAAGCCTTGATCGCGAAGAAGCTCGTTAAGTTGATCAAAGACGCCAAGATTAAAGTGCAAACTCAAATCCAAGGCGATCAACTTCGTGTCACCGGAAAGAATCGTGATGATCTACAAGCTGTCATGAAATTGGTTCGCGAAGCGGATATGGGGCAACCATTCCAGTTCGATAACTTCCGCGACTAATCCCGCTTTCTTGCTGAATTGAGAAGCCATTTGCTTATCGAGTGAATGGCTTTTTTGTTTTTTAAGCCTGTTCTAGGAAAATACCAATGACAAACATCGTATATATTGCTACCAGCTTAGATGGCTACATCGCTGACAAAAACGGCGGTATTGAATGGCTTCACAGCATTCCTAATCCTGAGGGCTTGGATTTTGGGTGGGCTGAGTTCATGCAAAGTGTTGATGCATTGGTGATGGGCAGAAATACTTTCGAAACCGTCTGTGGATTTGGTATTGACTGGCCCTACTCCAAACCCGTTTTCGTCATAAGTCATACCCTCAAGTGCATTCCCAACGCCTACGAAGACAAAGTGTTTCTTGTATCTGGAGATATCAAAGAGATTGTCACCAATCTCAACGAGCAGGGCTATAAAACACTTTACATCGACGGCGGTAAAACCGTTCAGAGTTTTCTAGAACAAGATCTGATTGACGAACTTATTGTTACTCAAATCCCTACGTTACTCGGTGGCGGCGCATCACTGTTTGGTCTGCTTGAGCAACCTCAACAATATACGTTGGTAAAAAGCGAAGTGTTGTTGAACGCCATGGTGAAAAATCACTATCGCCGCGTGCGTTAATCAAACACCTAAAATTAAGCGAATTCGATTTGACGAGTTCGCTTTTTCAACATTACATCAAAGTAAATTGCTTCACATCCGCTTGGCTACTCATTCTCAGATGCGGCTACTTAACATCGACAATACGGCTCGCTTTTTTGTACTTAACCCGCCATCCATTCCACGAAGGTAACTCCCACCGCTTTGGCCCATCCTTTCGATTACCTTTAACATAGTGAACAACGACCATGCGTTTAGATCTAGAATATTCAACGTCGAGTTTTAACTCAGCCAAGGTGACCTGTAACGGGTATGTCCGAACAAAGTCGTCAAACTCCCAAGATGGAATGCCATCAAACTGAATGTCGCTTGGGTCGATCAAGTCCATGTCATCAACTGTTTCAACACCAAGATCAGAAAGCGTCTGCTCGAGCCAAACCAAGACATCAACTGCCGGCTGTGGTTTTTCAGCAACCAAGGTTTGGAATAAATTCCAGTAAGTGACCTGATGGGATAGGTGCTCGCCAACACCATTCATCAATTCGCCGTCTAGAATCTGCTTGGCTATCGCGAGAAGTAAACTCGCGCCCTCGGCTTCACGTTCACATTGTTCTATGATTCTCCCCGCATATACGCGCTGAACCACATCAAACACTTTGCCCGCTTTTTCAATCTGCTCGGCTATTTCCAGCTCGCCCAAGTCGGCATGCGTAAGCCATAAAAAGGGCAACGGAGCCATGCAGGTGGCGTACGATGTGGTTTGCTTTGCGCCTCGGCCAGCTAAGTGGAACTGATCAAATACAAGCGCCGCTTGCGGCTCTGCAGGGAAATCACTATCACGGCTGAGTACCACTTCACTGTCACCATTTCCAAACGCCTGTTGACGCTTCTCTCGCCTTACAAAGGCAAGCTCTGGTGCAATGTCGATGACATTGCGCAAGAAGTTTTCTCGCTGAAATCGACTGGCAGCATCCCATTGCGGCAACACCATGGCCTCTCTCAAAGACGCAGATAAACGTCTTGCTTCATCACGTGCAAGCAGATCCACATCAATGTCTTCTGACTGCTCACCGCGTAGCACAGCGATTGAAGTGACAACGTCACACGCATGCGTATTCCATGCCTTGTAGTTCTCTAATGCCATTTCACCGGGTCGACGCTTCCAGACGGTCACTGGCGTTTGCAGTATGGCGGCCAAATCACACATGGCTTCTTTGTTCGGCCTAGACGTCATACCGGATATCAAGTGGGCAAACAGAGAATCAATCGGGAGTGGATAAAGCAATTTACCATGCTCGGTCACTACGCCATTGTTATCAATTGCCCCCATAGCAATGAGTCTTGTGCGTGCGGATAGCAGAGACTTGTCGGGTAAAGGAGAAAGAAACACGAGTTGGTCTAATGTAAAACCACTGCACGCTGCAGCAAGCATGGTTTCAATCAAATCTTCGCGTTCAAGCTCTGGCGGTGTAAAAGCTTCAAGCGGCGCATGTTGACCATAAAGTCGTTCGCAATACCCTGCTGCTATTCGCCCAGCACGCCCTGCCCGCTGCTTGGCGCTCGCCTTGGAGATAGTATGGAGCGCCAACGCTGTTCGACCATTGCGTTGATGGGTGCGCCTTTCCATTCCCGTATCAATAACTGTCACGATGCCAGGAATGGTTAATGAGGTTTCCGCCACATTGGTCGCCAACACAATGCGTTGATTGTCGCTTTGGTTCAGTGCGTGTTTTCGATCAAGATCGGACACCGATGCATGAAGTGGAATAACATCAGCGCCGAGTCCACTCAACGCCGAACGGCACAGATTGATTTCCTTTTTCCCTGGCAGAAACACCAGTAAATCACCGCCGCG
Source organism: Enterovibrio norvegicus FF-33 (assembly GCF_000286835.2). GTDB lineage: Bacteria > Pseudomonadota > Gammaproteobacteria > Enterobacterales > Vibrionaceae > Enterovibrio > Enterovibrio norvegicus_A. The sequence goes on from NZ_AJYD02000038.1 coordinate 143,213, forward strand.
TTCCAATGCACGCTCAACCACAGGCTTTAGTCGTGATTCTATGTGCTTGCCCGACGGCATCACTTGACTGTCTGAGGCATGATAAGAAACCGTGACACCGTAACTCTTGGCATCCGCTTTAAGCATCTCCGCATGAAAATATTGGCTAAGTTTGTCACTGTCTAACGTGGCAGACGTGATGATCAATCGGTGCTTGTTCAGTTTATTTAGTAGCGCTGCCAGCAAATCGGTTTCTGCACGTCGTTCGTGGAATTCATCAATCATCACCACATCGAACTTAGAAAGCTTATCTTCACTGAACCAACGAAGCACAACGCCTGGGGTCGCAAAAACAATCTGAGTGTCATCACTAAAACGATAATCAAACTTGATGGCATACCCGACTTGCTCACCAATCTTTGCGCCTATACTTTCTGCGACAAAGCCCGTCAGTGATGTACAAGCCACACGACGTGGCTCAATCACAAGCACTCGACCAAGTTTCGATGCCCAAACAGGCAAGCGCGTGGACTTGCCTGTTCCGGTGTCTGATTGAATAATCACATTACGCTTGGCTAACGCGATTTCGACAGATGCTTGAATAGCGTCAATGGGTAGCTGAAGGGTTGATTTGATCATGGATTCATTGTGTAGGCGTTTGAATTTCAATGCGCCTAGTGTACCTCAGAACAGTGCCCAAACAGCGCCAAACGTTTCTTGATTTTCAATAGACAACGAGATGAGTGGATATCCACCCGACTTGTTTGTAGTAGGTCACTGTTTAAGGTTCAGGTGGTCGCTTTGTTTAAAATGATCTTGAACGTGCAAGGTCAACACCACTACACTGCTTAAACGGGAAGTAAATTCCCGTCTGTCTAAACACTTACCCTATTTTAATCATGTCTTCTGAAAGAATTGAGTTGTCTTCTTCATGCATAATCAAAAACGTCCACTCTACATTCCATACGCTGGCCCAGCGTTGCTTGAAACGCCGCTGCTTAACAAAGGCAGTGCGTTCTCTGTTGAAGAGCGGATGTTCTTCAATCTGGAAGGCCTACTTCCAGAAGCTATTGAGTCAATAGAAGAACAGGCAGAACGTGCCTACAAACAATATCAGCGTTTCGAAAACGATATGGATAAGCACATTTATTTGCGCAATATCCAAGATACTAACGAAACCCTGTTTTATCGCTTAGTGAATAGCCATATCAGCGAAATGATGCCGATAATCTACACCCCGACTGTCGGTGCAGCCTGTGAAAATTTCTCTGAAATTTATCGTCGTGGCCGTGGCTTGTTTATCTCTTACCCGAACCGCTACCGCATTGACGACATGCTTAACAATGCTTCTCGCCACAACGTTAAAGTTATCGTGGTGACTGACGGTGAACGTATTCTTGGTCTGGGTGACCAAGGTATCGGTGGCATGGGTATTCCTATTGGCAAGCTTTCGCTTTATACCGCATGTGGTGGTATCAGCCCCGCTTATACATTGCCAATCGTATTGGATGTGGGTACCAATAACCCACAGCGATTGTCTGACCCTATGTACATGGGTTGGAGGCATACGCGTATCACAGGCCAAGATTACGATGATTTTATCGAAGAATTCATCCAAGCCGTTCAGCATCGCTGGCCAGATGCACTGATCCAGTTTGAGGATTTCGCACAAAAGAACGCAATGCCAATCCTTGAGCGCTACAAAGATCGCGTCTGCTGTTTTAATGACGACATTCAAGGTACCGCTGCTGTTACCGTGGGATCTTTGATTGCCGCCTGTAAAGCTGCAGGCACCAAGCTATCCGACCAACGTGTCACCTTCCTTGGTGCGGGCTCTGCTGGCTGTGGTATCGCTGAAGCGATTATTGCCCAAATGGTTTCCGAAGGGATCAGCGACAAAGAAGCGCGACAACACGTCTTCATGGTTGATCGCTGGGGTCTATTGATTGATGCCATGCCAAACCTGCTCGACTTCCAACAGAAGTTGGTTCAGAAATCGTCAGCAATTAAAAATTGGGAACTCGCAGACCAAAACATCTCCCTGTTAGACGTGGTGAAGAATGCTAAGCCTACAGTCTTGATTGGAGTCTCTGGTGCACCAGGCTTGTTCAGCGAAGATGTGATCAAAGCGATGCATGAACATTGCGAACGCCCGATTGTATTTCCACTGTCAAATCCAACAAGCCGCGTGGAAGCCACGCCGTTTGATATTCTGCGTTGGACCAACGGCGAAGCATTAGTGGCGACGGGAAGCCCGTTTGATCCCGTTGTTCTGGATGGTGGTAAAACCTATACCATCGCCCAGTGTAACAACAGCTACATCTTCCCTGGCATTGGTCTCGGTGTGCTGGCAACAGACGCGAAACGCGTGACTGATGGCATGTTGATGGAATCAAGCCGCGCATTGGCCGAATGTTCTCCGTTAGCAAAATATGGTCGAGGTCCACTGCTACCGCCTCTAGAAGAGATTCAGTCGGTATCGCGATACATTGCTCTCGCTGTGGCAAAGAAAGCCATTGAAGACGGTGTTGCGCTGGAACTGACCGACGACGTGTTACAAGAACGCATTGATGCGATCTTCTGGGAACCGAAGTACCGTCAGTACAAACGTACGTCATTCTAACGCTGAATCATTAAATAATTTGAACAAGAACCTCCGTTTTCCGTAAGGAAGCGGCGGTTCTTTTTGTTTTTTTTCATTTTTTAGTTTAACCTTCTGGTTCCTCACTGGTTTTAGTACCTTTCTAATTGTGATGTCATTTCGAAAAGCGTCAACTGCTGTCTTTATTCTTTTTATTATCTCGCTACTCAGTATTGCGGCGATGGATCTCTGGGTCTCTTATCAAGCAAAAGATCGCATTTACGATTCGATCGCTGAAACGCCTGCTCGTCATGTTGGCTTGGTATTGGGCACCAGCAAATACATTGGAAAGACCCTTAACCCTTTTTATACCTACCGAATAGAAGCGGCTCAACGCCTTTATCTCAACAACAAAGTCGATGTATTGCTGCTCAGTGGTGACAACGCGCATCGCTCTTATAACGAACCATGGACGATGAAAAGAGATATGCTAAAAGCAGGTATTCCTGATGACCGTATCTTTCTTGATTACGCAGGATTTAGAACGCTTGATTCCATCGTACGAGCCAAGAAAGTCTTTGATGCAGACGAATTCACGCTAGTCACTCAAGCATTTCACTGTGAACGCGCCCTCTTCATTGCAGACTATTACGAAATTGATGCTATTTGTCTGGCCGTGCCAAGTCCAAAAGGGCTGGCAGGTTTAAAAATACGCGCTCGTGAAATACTTGCACGAGTAAAAGCCGTGCTGGATATCTATGTTCTAAACGAGCAGCCCAAATTCCTCGGCCCCAAAGAAACCATCCCGACCGAAACACTTTCTCTTCCTGAGTAACACTCTGTCACACCCTCTCAAATCTGGTGGGTGGAAACCTACCCATTTAAAATTCACGCCATCCCAGTTTTAAACATTCAAGCAACATCTTGTTAATGATGTGGTTTGGCGCTCTCTACGAAATCATTTAGGTAGGCAATAATGCAGTTGAATTCAATTCAAACAATAAAAACCACCCTACATATTCTTAGAGGAAGTCGATATGACAGCATTAACCCTTGCTTTCAAAGATTGGCTGTTTAACAAAAATAGCCTAATTCTTATAGCCAACGTTGCACTGTTCACCCTTATGATGACCTTCCTTCCTTTCGAGAAGGACGTTGTCGTCGGTCTAAGCCTGCTTGTTTTCATCGCCGTACTTTGGCTTACCGAAGCGCTACACGTCAGTATTACTGCGCTGCTTGTTCCGGTACTTGCCGTCGGTTTAGGGGTCTTTAATACCTCTACAGCGCTGTCAAATTTTTCCAATCCCATTATCTTTCTCTTTCTGGGTGGCTTTGCGCTAGCGGCTGCGCTTCATACCCAAAAACTTGATCAGGCCATTGCCGACAAAGTGCTGGTCATTGCCAAAGGCAGAATGAGCGTTGCTGTGATGATGTTGTTTGGTGTTACTGCCGGCCTTTCAATGTGGATTTCAAACACAGCAACAACGGCAATGATGCTGCCATTGGTTCTTGGCGTACTCAGCAAGGTCAATGCAAAATCTGACCGTGGTACCTACGTGTTTGTACTTCTAGGTATCGCATATTGCGCCAGCATTGGTGGTATCGCGACAATTGTTGGTAGCCCTCCCAACGCCATTGCAGCGGCAGAAGTTAACTTAAACTTTATAGAGTGGATGAAACTAGGCCTGCCAATTACCGTCACGTTGTTACCGATCACCATTGCCGTTCTTTATTTCTTGACCAAACCCAATTTGAACCACACCTTCGAACTGGATCACAAGCCTATTGAGTGGACCAATGCGCGTCGTCTTACTCTGGCTATTTTTGCACTGACGGTGTTCTGTTGGATCTTCAGTAAGCCAATCAACCAAATGCTGGGTGGCTTAAGTAAATTTGACTCCCTTGTCGCTATCTCTGCCATTATCCTTCTTGGCGCATCACGTGTGGTTAATTGGAAAGATATCGAGAAAACAACAGACTGGGGTGTATTACTGCTGTTTGGTGGCGGCTTGTGTTTGAGCAACGTGTTGAAAGCGACCGGGACCAGTGTGTTCTTGGCTGAATCGTTGAGCAGCTTCCTTTCATCAGCAGGCATCTTCTTTACCTTGCTGGCTGTTGTGGCATTTGTCGTGTTTCTGACGGAATTTGCCAGTAACACCGCGAGTGCTGCGCTTCTCGTACCTGTATTCGCCACGGTTGCTGAAGCACTTGGGGTTTCACCCGTAATTCTGTCTGCATTGATTGCCATTGCAGCCTCCTGTGCCTTTATGTTGCCTGTCGCCACGCCGCCAAATGCCATTGTTTTCGCATCAGGTCACATCAAACAGTCAGAGATGATGCGTGCAGGAATTTACTTGAATGTGGTTGCCATTACTGTTCTCGCGATATTTGCTTGGTTGTTTTGGTAACAGAACCTCGTTTTCAAGGCGCAATCAACACGTAAACCATGTGGCCTTCGGGCCACTTTTGGTTTCAGTATCCTTGCTCAGGAATATGTCGCTATTGTTCACAGCGCACAGCACGCTATTTGTTTCAATAATATAACAGCGGTACACTGGCAACAGTTAAAACAAAACAAGAGACTCTCATGCCATTTGCCGAAATTACTGGCTGGGGAAAATGCTTACCTCAGGCAGAACTCACCAACAACGACATAAGCACCATCATTGACACTTCAGACGAATGGATTTCTTCTCGAACCGGTATCAGTGCTCGCCGCATCAGCCACGTCAACACATCAGACATGGCAACAATTGCCGCAAAACATGCGCTGGCAACAGCGGGGATTGAAGGTGCTGATGTTGATCTCATCATCGTCGCCACTTGCTCGCCAGATACGTTAATTCCGAACATTGCCTCGAAAGTACAGCTTGAAATTGGCGCTAAGAAAGCGGCTGCGTTCGATTTAAACGCAGCGTGTACCGGATTTTTGTATGCGCTTGAAACAGCGACGAGAATGATTCAGGCTGGTGCGTATCAACATGCAGTGATCATTGGTGCGGAGCGCTTGAGCTGGTATCTCGATTGGAGCAAACGTGATACTGCCGTTTTGTTTGGTGATGGCGCAGGCGCCGTTGTGCTGAGTAAAACAGATAAAGAAGTAGGACTACTCGAAGCCCAACTTGGCTGTGATTCCGAAGGAAGAGATGTGCTCGCTATCCCTGCATTTGGCACCGCCATGCAGCGCTTTGAAGAAGACAGCGGCTATTTCAGCTTTAACTTCGTTGGCCGTGAAATTTTCAGACGTGCCGTAAAAGGCATGGGAGCCGCTGCAAGTGCCGTTCTCGGACGCGCTAATGCAACGGAAAGTGATATTGACTTGGTGATCCCACATCAAGCTAACAAGCGCATTATCGAAGCACTTTGCGATCACGCAAAGATCCCGTTGGATAAAGCGTTTATTAATATCCACAAGTATGGCAATACTTCGGCTGCAACCATTCCAATCGCGTTGTGTGAAGCCGTTGAAGAAGGCCGAGTGACACCAAACAGCACATTGTTGATGGCAGCATTTGGTGCAGGCCTGACTTGGGGTGCGGGCGTGATACGTTGGGGTGATCGCACTTCGCCGATTAACGTGTCGGACGCCGCACTTCCTGAGCCAGAAACATCCGCTCTGGGCTTGCTAGAAAATGCGGTTAAACACTGCAAAGCAAACGCTGAAAAAACACAGCTGTAAACAGCGCACCGCATAGAAAAAAAATGAAATTTAAAAAAAGCAGCTTATCAACGCTGCTTTTTTTGTTTAAACCGTCATCAGTGTTTCAGCAAACACTTCCACCCGATTTCTTCCGAGTTGTTTGGCTCGATAAAGAGCGTCATCAGCATCTGCGATCATTGCAGCGATACTGGCTTCGCGCATCGATGACACACCAATACTGCACGTTAGCAATTCGCCATGAGACCATGCTGTAGACTCAAACGCGGATCGAATTCTTTCGGCTAAGAAGGATGCTTGAGCTAAGTTGCGCTTAGGACAGAAAATCACAAACTCTTCTCCCCCCCAACGGACAATGACATCGCTAGTACTTGCTGATTCTCGCATGATTTTCGCCGTACTCACGAGTAGTTTGTCACCCATGTCATGACCGTAGGTGTCATTGACATACTTAAAGTGGTCAATGTCCAAACACAACACCGTGCAGCTTCTATCGTCCATCGAAGTAATATGTTTTTCGAGTTCCTGATAGATACCCAAGCGATTTCTCAAGCCTGTGAGTGCATCAGTATTGGCAAGCACTGACAAGGTTTCACTTTTTTGCTTTAACGCCAAGTTAATCACTTTCAAACGGTCTGCTCGTGAACGCTCCAGATTATAGATACGTCGGCTTTGCGTGTATTTAACCGTCAATAGCGTCATGATAGTGGCAAGCCAAACAAACGTTATTCCACGAAAAAGCTGAGACTCTGAGAGCATCAGTCCCTCAAAGCGAATACCTCTGATAACAAGCTCATGCTCACCCAATATTGGCGCACTACCCGTTGCTATCTCTATCAATGAGACATTACTCAATTCTGGCCCAGCATGCTCCAGCGGTATATCTAGATCAGAGATCCACCAAGAGATAACCTGAAACGCTTTTAAAGGCAGCACGTACTCAGACATCGATCCACTCGGGTTGTATTCAAGCCCATTAAATTTCAGCGAAACAGGGTCATCAATACGAGAGTATGCCGAATTGAAGTTTCTCAGATACACGCGTAAGCGCTGATTCGGCTCAGGCGTATCGTAAGCAGCCTCAATGACCATAGAATGATAGTGCGTTAAATCAATCCCGTTTGCAGCATCCGCGCTTAAACTGATCGCCACTTCACAGAAAGGCCATCGGTGCGCTTTACCCAGATTGCAGTTAAGAACAACGTATCCATCGCCATCAACGGTAACACTTCCTTGTGTATCTCCCCCCATTGGGGTGTCATCAATATATTCAACCTTAAACTCTGTTGGAGATACCGTGTAGGTTGAACGCGCACCACCAGCATAAAACCAAAAAATGGCGACGACAGACAAGAATAAAAGCACAAGGAGTACGAAAAGAGTTCGCGAAGTGTTCTGTTTCAAAATCACCTGATCAACTTATCCAATTCTTATTGATACAACTCAGATAGCTGAGGAATTATTTCACACATAACGCCGAATAGATCAGCGGTACATGAAGCCAATTTAATGTTTTGGTATGAGAAAAGGCACCTTTCACTCAGGTGCCTTTCGTTTCCAAGCGTCTCAGCTAAGACTTTAGCGCTGGATATTCAAAAATGCAGCGCCACGGACTCCGCCGGAGTCTCCGTGCTTGGCTTTGATGATTTTTGGAGGGTGAGCAATGGAAAGTAAATGCTTAGGAAGACGTTTAGGCATTTCTTCATAGATGGCATCGAAATTCGACAGTCCACCACCTAACACCACCACATCGGGATCAATACCGGTAAACAAACCAGCAAAGACCATCGCTAGCATTTCCATATAGATGTCGACGAACTCAACATCACGAGATTCACCTGCTTTAAAATCCGCAATAATATTGACCGCTTTTTTCTCTTCTCCATGAAAATGCGTGTACAGCATTTCAAATCCGCGACCAGAGAGATAGTTGTCGATACAGCCTTTTTTCTCACAACCACATTCAAAAATTGGCGCATTTTTACCAAGGTGCAGCCAAGCGTCAATCGGCATGCGCATGTGTCCGAGCTCACCCGCGACATTATTCTTACCAGAAACAATCTTGCCATCCAGCACAATGCCACCGCCGAACCCTGTGCCCAGAATCAAGCCAAGGACAACCTTTTCACCTTGAAGCTCTTCATCCCACGCTTCAGACAGCGCGAAGCAGTTCGCATCATTGTTAAGCGCTACCGCTCGGCCAATTTTTGCTTCAAGATCTGCACGAAGCGTTCTACCTTTCGCAGCTGGCACATTGACCGTTAACACTGTGCCATCTTCAGCCTTTTCAATGCCGGGAATACCAAGCCCGACCGTGCCTTCACAACCAAATTTTTGGTCGTATTTCGCCACTAAGCCCGCTAGCGTTTCAACCAACAGCTCATAGTTGTCTCCAGGGGTAGGCTCGCGCTCTGTTGCCTGACGCTTTAGATCATTGTCAAATGCGCCAAACTCAATTTTGGTGCCACCTACATCAAAGCCGTAATACATCCTTTACTCCGTTGTTCCTAATAGCAAAATCGTCAATCTGTTTGAATTATCCCTGTTTCAAACGGTTCTTAATGTGACTAAAGACAAAGTAACTCTTTGTGTCGTCTTTTCAGCGCTACAACTATGCGAAGTGAATCGCAAACCATTGTTAAATTAGAGGGTTCGAAGCTCTCTATATTTATCAAGCGCAGCCGGGTCTGGGAGATTACGCTGTTTTTTCCCCGTCAAATAGTACTCACGGAACACATCAAACCATGCATCCAAACATTGGGACGCTTTGATATCCCCCGCAAGTGCCAGCACTTGTGCGGCCACCTCTGCTGTTGCAAGCTGACCTTCACCGTTCGCTTCTCTCATTTGATAACGCGATTGCGTATCGACCTTGATGCTTAGAACGGGCACTTCATCTAACCAAGGGCTCTTACGGAATATTTTTTTCGCTTCCTGCCAAGTGCCATCAATCATGATGAAAAGAGGACGTTTTCCCGCTTTTATCACTGGCTGACTAACAACGCGGTCTTCGCTGGCATACTGTGCAGGGAAAACAACGAATGGCTGCCATATCGGGTCATTGACCAACGCCACCATCTCTTCATTGGGCGTTTTACGCGACCAAATATACGCGTAGGTATCTTCAACTGTATCCGCGATGAGACGCCCAGTATTACTCGGCTTTAATACCTCATCATCATACATAACGAGCAAAAATCCGGCGTTCGTCGTCAAGGTTTGTCTTTCTTCACAAATACATAACCTTTCAACAACCATGCAGTGAATACAGCGAACAACACTGGCCCCTCGCGCACGAAATGGCTTAGTCGATTGCGCAAGCCTTTGATCGTAGAGTTTGTGAATGGCGTGAGGTTTCATGGGGTGCGCCTTAAAAGAATAAAGGCGCATTTTAATCAGAGCAGAGAGCAGTGCAACCACTTGTTTGCGCTAAGATGCGATATGCGCGAACTTAGTGCCATCCCGACGTTACCACCAGAGGTTTAAGCACACTCAGCAACAGCAGCATCAAACAGGTTTTTAACCAGACCAATATACTCTTCAAGCACGTTAATCTGAGCAAACGTAGGTTTCTGATTCCAAACCGAGCTCAATATCTCTTCTAAATCGGCAACCACTTTATCCGCTTCGCTCATCACCGCAAAGCGCAGTGGTTGTGGCATGTCTTTGTTCTGTTCACAAATGACCATAAGTTGGCTTGCAACCAGTTCATGGACAAGATCATCAATGTTTTCAGAACCAACTTTGTCACCTGACGCAGCAAACACAGCCAAGTTTTCAATGAAATACTCAATTAGAGCCGCATATCCATCTGACTCAACGACCATTTAATACCTCCAATGCGTGACTTCCTACGTCCAATTTTATTGCTCTGACATGAAAATTGATACCAATTAATTAGCCATATGTCACTTATTTGAGTCATAGTACTCACAAGAGAGCCCAGTGTTACTACATTATAAGTTCGATGACGCAAGCGTAGCACTTTAACGCGTCTTTTCATGGCGAAATAAGTTGGCACCATCCTATAAAAATTAATGCCTAAATCACGCTAAAAATGTCACCACCTGCACTTACTGGACGAAAGTGTCACTCATCAAGGATTCGTGATGTCAGAAAACCAAATCCAGCGCGACAATCAATTCCCCTTTTCCAAAAGTATCGTAGGGAAAGTGGGATTTATTATGGCAATGATGACACTTTGCGCCATGCTGCTCTCTATATCCACCTATGTCATGCATGATACCGCCAGCACTGACACCACGAATACCCGCCAGTTAGAAATCCCACGCGCCCTACTTTCAGTCTCTATGCTACGTTTCGTCGGTGAAATGAACCGGAATATGCTGAGCTATGCCTTAGGCGAAAGCGCCTCACTCGACACCTATTTCAAGAACAAGAACCAATTTGAAGTTTCGTTGAAAGAGCTGAATAAGATTCATGGTGATAACGCCAGTAAACTTCATCGTATTGAAAGTAATTACAAAGCGTTCGAAACGAAAATCGAAAGTGAGGTACTCAGACAATACGACCCACAAAGAGAAAAGTGGGCAATGAATGAAAAGAAACTGATCAAGAAAGACCTTGCACCAGAATTGAATCGTGCCATTCAAGCGCTGTTAGGGTTAGATGTTAGCAACGATACTGAGACAAACGTTGAGAACCAACAAATCATATGGCTCATGAGAGAGGATGCAGAAGATATGATGTCTTCTGTGTATTTCTATCTCAACGGTGAAGATAACCAAATTAAACATTTCCATGAAAATGCTGCTTTCTTTTCCAATTATCTCGAGCAGTTACGGGCGATGTCCACTAACGAACAATACACGCTAAATCTTGACGAAATTGAACGAATCATCAACGACCTAGTGACACGCACCGAACGAATCTTTAGCGAGTATGACCCGTTCAAAAAGAATGAAGCAATTCATGCCCTTAAAACCATCAACAACAACGAATACAAAACACTGGAAACATCGCTAACAGAGTTTTCACGCGAGACCAGTTTCAGTGCGGCCAACTCCATGGCCAGCCTGCATAAAGTATTGAAAAACAATCAGATATCTTTTTTCGGATTGTTTGCCATCATGACACTAGTCAGTATTGCACTGACCGTTTACATCTATAAAAAAGTCACGCAGCCTATCGCTAGGCTCGCTGATACCATGCGCAACCTCGCTGATGGTAATACCGAGATTCCGATCCTTTACAAAAACAGACCTGACGAAGTGGGCCAAATCTCTCACGCACTTAGCTCCTTTCGCGACCACATCATTTCGCGAAATCAGGCAAGAGAACAACTTCTCTATCAGAAAGAATTGGCAGAGGCGGCTTCAAAAACCAAAGCACAGTTTTTGGCGGCAATGAGCCATGAAATACGTACGCCAATGAACGGCGTCATTGGCATGATTGATATTTTGCGGCGCTCAAAGTTGGACGCGACACAAATGGGCGTGGCCACAACGGTTCGTGATTCGGCGTTATCACTTCTTTCTATCATCAACGATATTCTCGATTTTTCTCGTATTGAAGCCGGAAAGATGCGAATTGATGATGTTCCACTGTCATTGCGCAACATCGCGGAACAGGTGATGGATAATTTGGCAACAGAGGCGACAGACAAAAACGTATCCTTGACGCTTTACATATCTCCCTCCGTCCCAACGTGTCTCAGTGGTGACCCTACCCGCATTCGGCAAATACTGTTTAACCTTATTGGTAACGGAATTAAATTTTCAGGTGGTCAACCACATCGTGGAGAAGTGCAAGTTTGGATAAAAAATCAACCTGAACACAACAACCACTCATCCATATCCATCGAGATTCGTGATAACGGTATTGGTATCAGCCAAGACAAGCTTGAAGCGATTTTCAAACCATTTACCCAAGCTGAGTATTCAACGACTCGTCGCTACGGTGGCTCAGGCTTAGGCCTCGCAATCAGTCAGAACATTGTTTCTCTTATGGGGGGAAGTATTCGCGCTGAAAGTGAGGAAGGCATAGGCTCAATATTTACCGTAAGTTTTGAACTGCCTGTCGCTGACAACATCAACATTCCAGAAAATTGCAATATTGACTTGCTGCGTGAGTCTGCGCAGACGCTTAGCAGCGTGATATGCGTCAACACACTAGAAAACGGCGCCCTAAAAACTAGCATCGATAACTATCTGCAACAGTTAAATATTTCCTGTCACAGCACGTCAGTCGAATTGCTGCATCAGCAAAAATTTGAGCGAAGCGATGTGAAATACGTCGTCATCTGTCGCGATTATCTACAAACCAAACAACTCATGCCGCCATTTCTTTCGTCTAGTGTCGAAATTCGCTATCTCGAACTCGATATGCAACTCCCCGTCCATCGTTATGGTGGTATTGATGTGTTTGCTGTCTATGCTTCGCCATTGAAATTGTCGATGCTACTCAGCGGCTTGCGCATCTGTGTTGGGCTTGAAAGCCCTGACTATCCCGCGCTTGACACCAGCACAAGAGAAGCATTCATCGAACGTACTGATCAAGAACAAGGAACCATTCTTGTCGCAGAAGACAATGTCACCAACCAAACAGTGATCAATAAACAGCTTACTTATCTCGGCTACAAGGTCGTCATGACAGGTGATGGCTTAGAGGCTTTGCGTGCTTACCGTAAACAGGCATTCACTCTTGTGTTGACCGATTGCCACATGCCTAACATGGACGGTTATGAACTCACTCATGCCATACGTGCTATTCAAAAAGAACGAAATGAATTTGTCCCAATTATTGCGCTAACTGCCAATGCACTTGTTGGCGAGGCTGAACGTTGCATTGAGACAGGCATGAACGATTTTATAGCGAAACCCGTTGAAATTGATGTTATCCAAAAAGTACTGAGTAAATGGTGCTCTAAGAGCAAGCCCTTCGAGGAAATATCCTCTCCGACCAGTGTCGCATTAAACGTCTCCGATCCCTTGATCCACGAGACAGCGCTGCAAGAGGTAGCGAACACCGACACCGCGCGGTCTGAAAATATGATCCAAGAGACTGCTCTGCCGCAGGTAGAGATGGAACTCGAAGCCAGTGTGCTTCAAAAGCTGTTCTGGGGAGATAAAGAAACCTACGCAGACGTTCTCGGAGAATTCATCAAGCACTGTGTGCCGGAATTAACCGACTTGGCGATGACACATGCCCCTTATGATTTTGACCAAATAAAAGCCTCTGCACACAAACTAAAAACATCATCTCGCAGCATTGGGGCATTTGCCCTTTCAGACTTGTGTATTTCGCTTGAACAAAGTGCTGATGCAAAAAGTAACGACATAGAATCGTTGATTTTCACTTTGAATGAACAACTCGATGGAACCATTTCAGCAGTTAAATCCAAACGCATTGCATTAACACATGAACTCGATCATGGAAAAGTCAGCACACCTGATGCTTGAGAACTCGGCACTTTTTCCAATTTAGTGCCACAATTGACGAGATAATTTTAAAAAAAGAACGAGCGAGTTATTTATGAGAAAAACTAAAGTTGTGACCACGGAAGACATCCTACTGAAGCTTTGTAAGTCTGTTACATCCGTGCTTTCGAAAGCAACAGATTCACCTGTTCACTACTCTGCCATGGTTCAGAAAATCACTAAAACCAGTCTGAAGCCTGATTTTGGCTGCTTCGTTCTCTTTGACGGTGGTTTTTCTGGTCTTGTGGTCATTAATTTCGACGCGAAAGCGGCACTTGAGCTCTACACCAAGTACATGTCACACATGGGTATTCCAGAGGAAGAATTAGCCACTCTTCATACGTCTGACGAGGTAGCTGATGTGCTTGGCGAGTTAATGAATCAAATGGTGGGTGACTTCACGGGTAAAATAAAACGTTCGCTTCAAACCAACATTACCCAAAATCAGCCAAAAATGATGGCAATCAACAAAAACATTAATGTCACTGTTGATAGCAATATCGATCGCCCTCAGGCTCGCAGAGTGAGCTTTAGCACCGAAGATAACAATATTTTCTACCTCGAGCTTTCCATGGAGAGAACGGAGTTCATCCAACTCGAAGAATTTGAAGAAGCGGAAGAACTCAACCCTGACGATATTCTCGAGACAGAAATTGCTAAACAGCTAGAAGGCAAAGATTCAAAGAAATCCAATAGTAAGCCGCAGCAAGAAACCAATTCATTGATGGATGACCTCGGCATTTAATCTATTCACAACGGCGTAATTTGTCGTTGTGATGATTGGTTGCCCATGCTCCTCAACGAGCCAAGGAGCGAGCAAATGGACGCAGCAAACATTTGGTTAGAAGATATCAAGTCATGGTATAGCGAAGGTACGAGTTCCGGTGTCAATGGGTTGGCAAACCTCATTACGAATACGCCCTCTGTCCTTTTCGCTCCACCTATTAGCCAAACACAAAGCGATGCCATCGCTTATTTTGTCGATGGCTGTGAAAAACTACAGCGTCTTCATCAAAGCGAAGGCCGCATAGATGAAGCTTATAATTATTTGCAGTTTTGCTATGCGAAACTTCAAAGTTTGGCTTCTCATGCTGATGTCGAAAAAGAGGTTAAACGCTGGAGCCTGAAGAAACTCGACACGATCATTGTGGGAATGATGGAATTTTGCCAACAACAGCAAGATAACGCTTGGATAAAAGAAAGTGAGGTATTGGTCGAGCTTCATGTTGCTTTTATGCAAGGGCAAAACGGCCTCAACCTTTATCAATCTCACCGCTCATTTCGCTAGCAAATTGTCAGATTTGCTCGCGTAAATTGCTTGGAAAATAGAGATATACAACAAGAGTCGGCACATTGGCCGACTCTTTTATTTCCAGCTTTAACTATCTGTCAGATATTAAGCTTGTTGAGCGACAGCCTGTGGCTCTTCACTGCGTTTCAGCACGGCATACAGAACACCAGTTACCACAGTACCGGCGGCGATAGCACCTAAATACAGGAGTACAGGGGTAATCGCATTCGGAATAAACAGAACAAATATACCGCCATGTGGTGCCATCAGTTTTGCCCCAACCAGCATCGACAAGGCTCCCGTTAATGCCCCACCCGCCATACACGCTGGAATCACTCGCATGGGATCACGCGCGGCAAACGGAATGGCACCTTCAGAGATAAAGCACATTCCGAGGACAAATGACGCTTTGCCCGCTTCTCGCTCTTGTGCTGAAAATCGGCTTCTTGCTAACCACGTCGCAAGGCCCATCCCCATTGCTGGCACCATACCTGCCGCCATCACTGCCGCCATCGGCGTATACGTTTGAGAGGCCAACAGACCCACACCAAACGTGTATGCTGCCTTGTTAACCGGGCCACCCAAGTCAAAGCACATCATCGCACCAAGAATCACACCCAATAGCACGGCATTGGTGGAACCCATACTGTTTAAAAATTCGGTCAGGCTATTCATGATGCCAGCAACAGGACCACCGACAACGAAGATCATCACAAGGCCAGTGATCAAGCTCGCCACCAATGGAATAATCAGTATTGGCTTCAATGCCGCCATGGAATCTGGCAGTTCCAATTTATCCGCAATGAATTTCGCGGTGTAACCCGCCAAGAAGCCCGCGACGATACCACCAAGGAAACCCGCGCCAGTTGAACTGGCCAACATACCACCAATCAAACCCGGTGCTAAGCCCGGACGGTCTGCAATCGAGAATGCAATGAAACCGGCCAGCACAGGCACCATCAATGCAAACGCACTTGCGCCACCAATTTCCATTAACGCCGCAGCCAACGTACCTTGCTCTTTAAACGCTTCGATGCCAAACACAAACGAAAGCGCAATACACAAACCACCCGCTACAACCAATGGCAGCATGTGAGATACACCTGTCATCAAGTGTTTGTAAGCGCCAGTGCGCTCATTCTTATTGGCGCTATCAGATTTCGTGCGACCGTGCTTATACACTGCCGCTTGATCAAAGGCGTTAGCCAGTTCTTGTTTGGTCTTTTTTAAGGCCGCACTGGTACTGGTACGATATACGCGTTTGCCATCAAAGCGGGCCATGTCCACTTCGATATCTGCGCCAATAAACACCAAATCTGCCTGCGCAATTTCTTCATCGGTCAGTTGGTTTTTGGCGCCAACAGAGCCACGAGTTTCAATTTTCACCCACATACCCTGCGCTTTGGCTTCTTCCTCAATGGCTTCAGCGGCCATAAAAGTATGCGCTACACCGGTTGGACACGCCGTAATGCCGACGATACGAATTTTTGCAGAGGCAACCTTGTCAGTATCAGTCGCTGGCGCAATATCTTTATGTGCGTAAACTTTCGCATTTGACGCTGCATTTTCTATCAATTGCGTTGAACTGCTATAGCATTCGTCAAGTGAGGCCTGATAAACCTTCTTGCCATTAAAGCGTGCCATGTCAGAAACAGGACCGACTGCGATGATTAAGTCTGCGGACTCAATGTCCGATGCAGAGGCCTTCTGCACTGCTTTCACTGTGTTTTGGCATTCTATCGTTGCTTTCCACTTCAGCGCTGCCGCTGCTTTTTCCAGCATGCCTGCCGCGATGATAGTGTTTGCAATACCGCTTGGGCACGATGTAATAATGACTGCTTTCATCTTTCTACCCCTGTTTCATGATTTGCTTGTAACTGTTTTACGCTTATCTCGTTTTGCAGCGCTTCGACTTGATAAATATCCGACACGCCGACATTAATCTGTGTCACGGCGAGCGCGGATAGCGCCGTTGCAAAACTGAGTGCCTGTTCTTTTTCCCATTGATTAAGCTCAGCCCAGCACAGTCCTGCAACTAAGGTGTCCCCGGCACCGACGGTGCTGACAACCTCCATTCGAGGAGGCTGACTAGCAAACCATTCGCCCTCGCTACACCACAACACACCGTCTGCCCCGCGAGAAATGACCACATTTTGAATGCCTGTTGCCGCCAATGCAGAGCCTGCATCCTGCAGGGATTGGTAATCATTGAGTTCTCGTCCTGCCCACTGTGAAAGCTCTTCATCATTCGGTTTCACCAACCATGGAGACGCTTTCAGCCCCTCAACAAGTGCTGCATTACTGCTGTCAAAGAACACTTTTTTGCCTTTCTCTCGCAGGGCGGCAATCCAGCCATGTAAATGAGCTGGAGTGACGCCAACAGGAAGGCTGCCAGCAATCACGAAGAGATCATTGGTTTTAGCCAATTCAAACAAGGTATTTTCGAATGCCTGCAATGAGGCCAGATCAACCGTGACTCCAGGGAAGTTCAAGTCCGTCACTCGTCCAGTGTCTTCAACTAGCTTCACGTTGATACGCGATGCGCCTGACACACGAATAAATTTGTCTTCAATGCCGAGTTGTTCAAACAGATGTGCGAAAGGGTCTTGGTTGTCGTCGCCTAAGAAGCCCGTTACCGTGACTTTCGCGCCAAGCTCTGCAAGCACCTTAGCGACATTCACGCCTTTGCCACCTGGGTTGAGGTTTGATGAATTGATTAAGTTAACGAATCCCGCTTTGAGTGTTCCCATGCTTCCGGTCATATCCAGTGCAGGGTTAAGCGTTACGGTTACCACGCCGTTATTTTTCATTTATCAGCCCTCACCCAAACCATTGGCTATCGCTTCGCCAATCGCATCTATTGCTTGCAGGGCATCAACGCCATCAGCCGTAAACTCAAGCTCATGCCCGTGCTTAACGCCTAACGCGATGACTTTCATCAAGCTTTTAGCGTTGACTTGCTTGCTTTCAGAACTGACATTGGCCACCCAAATTTGAGAG
This sequence comes from Enterovibrio norvegicus FF-33, assembly GCF_000286835.2. Taxonomy (GTDB): domain Bacteria; phylum Pseudomonadota; class Gammaproteobacteria; order Enterobacterales; family Vibrionaceae; genus Enterovibrio; species Enterovibrio norvegicus_A. Next base: position 161,161 of record NZ_AJYD02000038.1, read on the forward strand.
TCGAATTTTTTAGCAACACTCACCAACATTGCGCCAGGTCGCGCATGCAAACCGTGGGCGTTTTTAATCTTGAACGTATGACTGATACCCGCCTGACGCACTTCCGTCAGTGCTTTAATCACATCTTCAGCAGTGCTCGCAAACAGATCGTTGGTTTTTCCATTGAACAAAAGTGCACTGAGGTTATTCAATATTTCAACGTGTGCTGCACCTGACGCCGCAATAGCAATCAGCCCTTTCACAGGTTTGCTTTCCACGTCAAATGGCATGTGTACTGAAATGAAAGACAAGGCAGGTCGGTTTACGCCATTTTCGGATGAAGCGAGCCATAGCCCCTGCCCTAAATACGTGGCAGGTTTTACGAGCAAATCTGCAATGTAATCTTCATTCACCGCGTTTGCGTTCTTAAGTTTGCCTGCCGTGACCGCGAGTAATGAAATCAAGTCAGAGCCAGGAAAATCAACAGTGACCACAGAGTCATCAAAAAGAAGTCCTTTTTGCCCTTCACCGTTTAATATCGCCAGCACATCATCTGCAAGCACCGCGCTCTTCAGCGCATCTTCAACACCATCTGCAGACAACACATGGGTAAGTTGTTTCAAAATGCCTAAGTGCTCATCCGATTTCGCCGCAATACCAATAGCAAGGTAAACCGTGTTGCCATCGCCCCAATCAACACCTTCGGCAAAATGATGAAGCTGTACGCCAGTTTCCTTCACCAAGTCTCGCGTGTCTGTGGTGCCGTGCGGAATCGCAATGCCATTGCCGAGAAACGTCGAATTTTGCGCTTCTCGCGCAAGCATGCCTACATCGTAGCCTTCAGCAACAAGACCTTTATTTACCAAGTCTTTTGCAATATTGCTGATCGCTTTTTGTTTATTATTCGCCTGCTTACCTAGGAGAATATCGCTTGGTGTGAGTTCCAACATTTTGCCTACCTCTGCCGTTAGGTGAATCATGCTCACCGGCGTTTACATACCTTGTTTATCCTTTCTCACCCACTAGCTGAATCGTTTCAGCAAGCAGGTCAAAAAAAGGGCTCCGCGCACATTTTTAAACATGCTGAAACCTTTCTGCTATTGATGCTGAATCCTTTCAGCTTATAATGCAAAGAATGATTTTGATCCAATTTGCGTTTTTTGATCACGCGCACAGAGTACGGAAATGAAAAACAATGAAGCTAAATGAAATTGCAAAGTTGGCAGGCGTTTCTCGTACCACGGCAAGCTATGTGATCAATGGAAAATCGGCCAAGTACCGCATTAGCGAACGCACACAGCAAAAGGTCATGGCGGTTGTGAATGAACATAACTATCGCCCAGACCATGCAGCCAGTGCATTGCGCGCAGGAACCAGCCGCTCTTTTGGCCTTGTGATCCCCGATTTAGAGAACACCAGCTACGCTAAAATTGCCAAACTTCTAGAGCGAGACGCTAGGCTGGCAGGCTATCAACTTATCATTAGTTGCTCTGACGACAACCCTTCAACAGAAATGCAGGTAGCCAACACGCTGCTCAGTCGAAAGATTGATGCCTTGATTGTTGCCTCCTCATTGCCTGCGGACAATGACTTCTACCCTGCCATTCAATCTTCAGGCACACCTGTCATCGCCATTGACCGAGCATTGGATGATGAATATTTCGCCTGTGTCATTAGCGAAGATCTCGAAGGGGCATTCGCCCTGACGGAAAAATTGATGGAAGAGAACGTTAAATCGATAGGCTTGATTGGTGCAGTCCCAGAGTTGGGCGTATCGAAAGAGCGCGAACAGGGCTTTCTCTCCGCGGCAAGTCAAGCCGGTGTCGCCACACAAGTGATTCACGGAGACCATTTCAGCCAAGAAGAAGGTAAGCGGTTGATGCTGTGCTGGTACGAGAATAACCTGCTACCCGATGCCGTGGTTACTACCTCTTATGCGCTATTTGAAGGTGTACTTGATGCTATTCTCGTTCATCCCGACATTGCTAATCACACGAAATTCGCCACTTTTGGTGACAACCGCATGCTCGATTTCATCCCGATGAAAGTGCAATCTTTGCCACAGCAGTTTGAATTGATCAGTGAACACGCATTAGAACTCACCCTCAATGCCATTGCAGGCCGCTACCAACAAGGTGTGGAAGTAGTGCCAAGAAAGCCGAAGTGGCGCATATAACCCAAAAGGCAAAGAAATAGCGGCGGAAGAGGCTTAAGATCACATTTATTGAAAAAGACAAAACACTTACTGGTATACTCTCCGCATTAAACAAAAGACAGATCAACGTCCTAAAACAGACCTTTCATTAAAGGCATCTGAAAAGGCATGTTCAAAAAAGGCAGAGCCATGAATTTAAAAACCACAATACAAGAAGACAATAAGCAGCTTGATTTTTGTCGCCGTCACCTAGAAGTGGCCAACTTGACAAAAAACCACGAAGAAATTGCGAAGCTGACTAATGAAATCAACACATTAACGCTTAAAATTTCCGAAGCTAAGTCCCAGCAACAAACTCATCTAAGTGCAAAAGCACAAAAAATCGTTGCTTTGAACTTCAATCGTGTTTTATCAAAAACCGAACAAGCCGACATGGGTAAATTGAAGAAATCTGTTCGCGGCCTAATGGTTGTGCATCCAATGACTGCATTGGGTAAAGAAATCGGTGTCACAGAAGTAACAGGCTACGCACAAAAGCCATTCTAATCGACCCATTATTTGCAGTGAGAACCCATCGTGCGACGCTGGGTTCTCACTCTCTTGGCTCGTTGAAACCAATAATCCAACTCAAACAACGCGATCTTTTAGCATCACTGTCTTCGCTACACCCTCGAAAATTGTAGTGGTCAACTCATTCCGGACAGTAAATTAGGTCGATTTTCAGCTTTCGCAGGTGGAAGCCCACCGTTATAACTATGCGCTCTCTTCCAATTTTAATAGCTCATCAGGTAATGACTGATATCTTTGGATGCCTAAGCGAAAAATGCATAGCCTGTTGCTGGTATCCATTCAGATTTTAGACTTCTAAATAGCCTTTCCATTGGAGCGTTGTCCCAGCAGTTGCCACGTCGACTCATGCTTTGTGTCATCCGATACCGCCACAGGTGTTGTCGAAACTGGCGACTGCTGTATTGGGACCCTTGATCCGAATGGAACATCACGCCACTTGGTTTTCCTCGGTGCTCATACGCCATCGACAACGCTTTTGTCACCAATGCCGCATCAGGACTGTCAGACATGGCCCAACCGACAACCCGTCTGCGATACAGGTCAATGACAACGGCAAGATAGCACCAACGATGACCCGCCCATATATAGGTAATATCGCCGCACCATACTTGATCTGGGCCGTCGACAATGAACTGACGATCAAGATGATTGGGAATATCAGGCCGCTCAACCGTGGCTTGCTTATAGTTATGTGAGTCGGGTTGCTTTCTGATGAGTTGTGCCTCTTTCATCAATCGGCAAACCTTGAATCGTCCAATCTTATGTCCGATTTCACACATCATGTCGACCAGAGTGCGACTACCCGCAGAGCTTCTGCTCAGCGTAAACAGTCGGTTGATCTCGCTACGAAGATGCAAACGTTCAGCATCAATATCATGGCGTCGTTGGCAGTGCTCATAGTCAGTCGACGTGGCGATACCGAACACAGCACAGACCAATTCACCGGTTCTTGCTCTCTCAATTGGTCTATCAACGCGTACGTTCGAGTTCGTCCGACATCAAGAGAGCAGTTGAATCTACAGTCGCCTTTTTTAGAATGGATTTTTCTCGTTCAAGTCGATGGATCCTTGCCTCTAACTCTTGGATTTTCTGCTGCTCTGGCGTTAAGGCTTTGGAAACTGGCGTACTACCGCCACGCTCTTGTTCAAGTTGTGTGACCCAGCGTCTGAGTCCTGTTTCACCGATGTTTAATGAGCGGCTAGCCTCAGCAATTGAATACCCTTGGTCAAGCACCAAGCAGGCTGCTTCCAGTTTGAATTCAGCTGAAAATGAACGACGTTGTCTTGTCATGGAACACCTCTTTCTTTAGTGGTCATTTTATCACCTTAAATGGTGTCCGGGATCATTAGACCACTACAGTTCCATTAAATTAACTGTGGATCAGCCAATAAATATCCTTGTAGGTAGTCACAATGTAACGTCATAACCTCTAACATAGACTCTTGAAATTCAATACGCTCAACGATCACTTCTTTACCAAAACTTTCTCTTATTTCAGATACAGTGTTTTTATTTTGTAACGCCATATCAAGCTCAATCTTTATAAAACGAAAACACTCATTCGCCAAAAGCGAGAAGTCCAAGTACTGCCCCATCAGATCGAAATCGTCAAGCGCAAACTCAACACCAAGATCAAAAAGCCTATATACACTTCTAAGATCGAGTCGTTCAATATTTCTTTCCGTAATTTCAATAACCAAATTCGCGCCAGCGAAAAAAAGCGCTTGGTAAAGTTCATAAACTTCCACGGTTAGAAACGATAACACCTCAGGTTCCATATTGATAAATATCAGTTCACCTTCATCGAGGTTAATGTTTTTCTTCCTAACCTGTAATGTCAAGAATTTGATTTGCTCCTCAGCAAGGTTTCTTCTGTACTCTCGCGATAAACCATCATAAAAAGCGTCCACATCATCAATATTATGTGGTCTAAAAAGTAACTCTCTCGCTTTCTTTTCGAATTGGCCGAATCGCCTAACTATAGGCTGACTAAAAACACGAAACCTTACAACCGAACTTTCAATATCATTGATCTCCCAGGTCTGAATAGTTTTATTAACGTTAAAAAAATGAAAGTCATCCAGCTTGTAATTACGGACTAAATTCGCGGCTTTTTTAGTAGAAAACATTGTAACACCTCAACAGAATAATTCACCGAGGAATATAAAAACAAAAACAAAAAACCAGAAGTAATAAATTATAATAAGAAATAAAGCTAAAAAGTCAGCCTGAATTAACAATATAAAACAAACCAAAGGAAACCTACAAGCCATTGTTTTATAACATTTATAATGTTTATTATCTTTTATTGGATGCAAAAAAAAACAATGCCACTATCATCAGGACCTCTTTTAACCAATGTGGAAAGATGAGTACAAACCATGAACAAAGTAGTAAATGATAAAAAAGAAAAAATCAGGTTAATAATATCTGCACTATGTATAACATTTTTTATTTTATTAGTATCAGGCTGTAAGGGTGATAAGACATCTGTAGCACAACAAGCCGGAGATGTAGAAGCTATCGACGATGCTAATGAAGAAGCGCCATTTCTTGAAGAACTAAGAATCGAATACAATACAAAAATAAAAGGTGATACAGAAACAGGATTAGTCTCAGGATTCTTAAATAGTTTTACAGCAACTGGATATTTTACTGATGGCTCGACAGATGACCTCACTAATAGTCAATATATTAAATGGTCATCCAGTGATCAAAGCGTGGCATTCATTAGTTCTAATGGCATAGTTAAAGGGAATAATTCTGGTAGTACTGTCATTACAGCAACATATAAAGATCCAAGGCTAGATGGCTACAATCTCATCGATTCAACCTATGACTTGGAAGTATTAGAAAAACAGGTACTTTCCATAGAGGTAAAGGATCAGAATGCGATAGCGGGTGTAAATAAGCCCTTTGACATGGATATCATTTTTAGCGATGGATCTCGCGTTCAAACATCGTCTAATCTCATTGATAAGGGTAATCTGAAAATTGCTAAAAACCAGTCCGCAGTAGGTGACGCACCAACAGTTTCTTTAGATGAAAATAATAACCTGGATCTGACTAATATCAACCAAGCGACGAATGTGCCTGTCCTTGTATATTATGGTGAGCAAATTCCAAGCGGTGAAACACCGAATGATAGTTTATGTGAGGAAAAGTGTGTCTCTTTTGCATTCACGTTAGAAGTGTCTGAAGCAACGCTTCAAAGCGTCAACTTAAGCGTGAATAAACCAATTATTCCTGCGGGTATCGAGACATTAGTTACCGTTAAAGGGACCTACACCAACGGAACAACTGATGATATCGATATTGACCTAGAGCATATTAAGGCGGAGTATCAAGACGCCACAGATATCACAGATGTCATCATTAACAAAGACGGTAACGGTAACGTTTTATTTTCATCTAAAACACCTGGTCAGGTCAATTTAACTTATGACAATGGAGATGTCTCTCATACATTTTTAGTTGAAGTTACAGAGGCTGAGCTTCAAGCAATAACGTTAGATTGGGTTGAGCAAAGCGAGCAGACCACTAGCTCTTATATCGTAGGTTTGAGCAAAAAAATCCAAGCCACTGGTAAATTTAGCGATGAGAGTTCCAGTATTGTCACCTCCCAAGTTTTTTGGAATACATCTGATAATATTGAAGTCGTTAGAACAAATAGCAAAGATTTAGATCAGCGATTTATAAAATTCAAAGAGTACGGTCAGGCCTTTGTTAAAGTGGCTTGGAAGGAGATAGAGAGTGATGAGTTTACATTTGATATATCTTCTGCAGAAATAGAAGCATTAGTGATAGATATAGATAAAGTGAAACTTAGCCAAGGAAGCAGCACAAAATTTTCTGTCACTGCCACATACAATAATAAGCAAAAAGCAGATGTCACTAGTGTAGTTGGGTGGGATTATAAAAAACCAGGTTCGAATAAAATCATCAACATAGAGAACGGCTACATCTATGCATTAGAGAAAGGTGAAGTAGAGATCTCTGCATTTTTAAATAATTTTGAGTCCGAACCCAAAAAATTAGAAGTAGCAGAAAAAGAGCTCAAGAAGATCTTTTTCAAAAACTCTAATATCAGAATACCGTCGGGTATAACAACAAAAATTTCGGTTTCTGGCATCTATACAGATGATTCTGTCGGCGATGTGGAGGATGTGATCTTTGTTATCGAGAATAATGGTGACAATATTAATGTGACTGAACAAAATAACTCTTATTTAACAGCGACTGGTGAGGGCGATTTTACTCTGCAGGCAAAACTAAGATCAAATCAACATGTTGCAACAGAGCGTATGATCATCTCAGTCGAACAAGCATCAAATCTCTTACTTCTTGTAGATGAAACGCCAATGCTACGCGGAGAAAGGAGAAAAATAGAGATACTAGTAGGCTTCCTAAATAGTAACAGCATGCATCAAGAGCATGTTTCCCAGAGACAAATACAAGTTACAGGATGCGCAGATGGTGGCTGTATTGTATTTGATGAAAGAGCTCAACAACTCATAGCAAAAAAAGCAGGCGATTTCAAAATAACATATTGCCATAAAGAAATGGATAGTCTTTGTTCATCTAAAACGATCAAGGTAAAAGAGACTTCATTACTTCCACAAATGACCGGAGCTGAAAGTCTTAATTATACAAATCATCAAGTATATGCAACTATAACCCAAAATACCTGGGTCGCCGACGGAATAAAAGAATTTCTCAATAGTCGCCAATACTATTTATATTTACTGGTTTTAGATAAAGGTGATGATTTCGGTGAGACGTTCAATAACGATGAAAATGACAAGAAAGTAAGATCAGTGAAAATTATTGATCAAAGTTTATTAGCAAGTAATTCAGGATTAGAAAGTAATCCTAATCCAAGTTCATATATTAAATTCCCATGCAATGTAAGTGCGGAGCAAGTAGGTTGTAACAACAATAATACATTAAGTTTCGGTAAAGAAACGAGAGGGGAATTTATTTTTATTTTCGAAGTAGAGCAAACTTATTATTCTAACGAAAATTCAACAACAACAGGTGGTGGAGAATTGAAAAAACGAATCTCCTATTTCACAGATCGATTTACCATAAGAGATCCATTACCTGGTGAATTTGCAAATTGAGCTCTATAAACTGATGGTTCTGGGTCTGATTACTACCCGGACGACTAATGTAAATCCCGTTCCCATATTGTAATCTATAATAGGTAGGAGAGAGAGTGTGTCTTCATTGATTCGAGAAGAAAATATGCACAGCTACATTTTTGATAGGTTGAAAAAAACTATTTTTAACAATAGCACTGGAGAAGTGTCAAAGCTTAGTATATCTGAATCAATGGTACTCTCTCATCTTATTGAAAATAAAGGCAATGAGGTCACAAAATCAGATCTTATTGCTGCTGGTTGGCCGATGCGAGTGGTAGGTCCAAACTCTTTGACAATGGCAATAAAAGCCATTCGCCAAGCACTTTCAGACAAAGGCGAAATAATAGAAACGCTGCCCGGTAAAGGGTATATGCTTCACTCTGGCTTTATAGAAGATAGTTTAGATGAAAAAATAGGCGACATGCCTAATGTTAAAGACAGTGCGACAGCTGAACCCACCGTGTCTGAAAATAACGATCCCGTTGCACGTTTTTATGAAGGTGAAGAAGTCAAATCAATACCGCATAAAAAAGAAAATGTAATTCATAATAAGAAAACAAAATTAGTCTTGATTACGTTGTTATTCTTCATTTATGCATTGTCGTTTTTTGTTTCTTTTGTTTTTCAATCCCATCAAGCATCGCTTGAATGTATCACTTTTGACGGTAAAGTTGTTTGTTCCACGAGTGGTCATATAGGGGATACTTCAGGGTTAGAAGATGGTGAATACCTATATGGACACTATAATGGCGAAGCTGAAGCATCATTTAAAAAAGTCGAATAGAGAATATTCTGTACTTGCAGCTCTCATCGTGTTGGGTCTACTTATGTTCCTCTGGAATATCAAGCCTTTCATAAATGGCACCGGATGCAAGTTCAAATTCAATAGTGAATCGGAGAGCTTGAAGTCTCAAGGTGCATGTATAGATGGCATATTGACATCAGTAGTGCATCAGAAAAAATCAGGAAGAATATACACGAAAAAGTATATTTGGGGTTATTGGGGTAGCGATATATTTCTCTATTTAATTTCAGAAAAATGGCAGAAACCTATCGATATATCTAACAAAAAAGATATCGACTTACAGGATTTTCAATATGACCATGTCAATTTCTTGTCTGCAAAGATATTCAAGTCCTCAGAGGGGAAAATCTATTCAGTTTATGACTACCCCATTGATTTAATCCATGAGGATAATATTAACGGTAAGTTTGGATTCATTGATTACAAACCAAAATTCATCGGTGTTGAGTAGAAATAAAAACAGGAAGAACTTTTAGAATGAACAATGTCGCGCTTCCGGTGTGGTCAGCCAGTACCTTCTTCACTTATCGACCAAGTATTCGCCAACAAAGAAAGGCAGCCCGTCAGCGCCATATCACCGAGCAAATCATTTCTAAAAATTCGCGAAGAGAGCGTTCTCGTTTGGAAGAAATAATGATGAACCACCTAAAAGACACAATCTTCCCACTCTAATACACAGAAATTTGTGCAGAAATACGGTAATTTAGCGCTATCATTATCCTTTAAATACAGAATATTAAGGATAAAACAATCTCAAATAACAAAAAGGCGCCGACTACCGTCAACGCCTTTAAAAATCAATAACAAAAGTAGCTAAATCACTTCGCTATATTGAAGAAAGCACCATCTTTACAGGTAAACGTATATCACTATGGCTAATTACAGACTTAACTTAATAAATTCATATGGATAGGCTGCGTGAAACCGGCTTTCAGCAAACATCAATTCGAAATTTGATTGTTGAGAAGACAAGAACTTACATCGAGTTTTGGAGGGGTTTTTCCGCTCAAAACGTCGATTTTCAGCTCAAAATCGTCATTTGTCATCTCAATTTTCTGTTTGGGCAAAGTGAGTCGGTAGACACGATTTTCTACATAAAAAGCTTGAGGCATCCCAATCTGGAATGCCTCAAATGTCACTTTGGATTATTGTCACCGAGTGCACTGACTAACTTCATGAGTGTACGGCGTATCCAAATTTTGGTTCCATCAGAGAGCTCCCCTTCGACGAGCATTAAATCCATTAAAGTATCAATCTCATCACAGAGAGCTTCTCGCTCTATAGCTTCCTTTTGTTTACCTTTGCCAACTGAGTTATCCATTTGCCATATTATTCCTTAATTAACCACTTAAGGTATGAGTGATAATCAACCCAGCCAGTAAGGGTCACAAGCGAGCGACCGTTGAAAGTTACAACTAATGTCCCATTTCAATTACACGTATCAACTGTGAATAATATTGTTCATACAGTTCAAATGATGAACAAACCATACATGCAGCATGAGAAAAAAGTCACAAACCTGTGATCAGCACCACATTTGTGTAGGTTGACGCCCATTGAGGAATTAGCATTCTAGACAACACGCGAGGTTCAATGCCAATGGGTGTATTACAAGACACCATTTTGAACGCGAGGAATACACGGTGGTAAAATCGACGTAATCTCTCGTCAACCTTGTACTCATGATGAATCGAAAAATAATGCTAATTGTTGGCTTTACCCTGACATTGCTTTTGATGGCATCATCTGTTGAATACGCCATTTATGACGATTATTCAGTGTATCGAACTGACTATCTAATCTATTTACTATTCGGCTACGTCACCTGTCTCCTGGTTGCTTTAAAGTACAAAGTCGGCAAATGGATGTTGGTCATTTTTTTCATGATGCAGTCAGTCACGCTGTTCGCTGATTCGCCAATTTTCTACTTCAGAACCGGTCTTTCCATGTATATTTCGACCTGGGTCGGCCAAATAGACGTCCCTTCGGCTGAAAGAACGGGCTTATCCATTAATCTCTTGGCGATAGGCATGATGATATTGACGTGGTCATCATTGAAAAGTGACAATACTGAGGATCAGTAATACTGTTCCTACCTGGAGAAAAAATGATAAAAACAGCACCAACTAAACGCATAGATTGGTTGATATTTTTTCGCCGAGCGAAAACTGTCGATACGCTGGACTTAATGCTGGATGCCGCACTGAAAAAACTCAACACGGTTGCTGAACAAGCCGATGCCATCCTCGGGCATGAAGCGCGCCTTGATGAGATTGAAGGATATAGGAAAGTCTAGAGGCAGGTAAAAAGAGCCCCATGAACTTGCGGAGAGATTAGAGAAAGGAACAAAGGGCTCTCGAGATCCATTGAAACGCTTTTTCCTATCGCGACCAACTCTCTTCTTATGATTCAGAGTGAAACAACATGGGTGTTTAACTGCTACGTTTCTCAGCGCCAAATCTTGCGAAGTGTCCCTAACAACCTATTCGCTTTTTCATGGCACTGCTCAGTGCTATTTCGGGAAGTGAATAGCCAACACGCGTCTTCAATTCTTGAAGTGAAACCTGCTTATCACAGTATCGCGTTGTGCGTTTAGTGTCTTGTTCCATAATAAACGCGGCGGCGTTCCCTCTTTCGTCATACACAACCTTATAGAACGCTGACGGGATTTCATGATCTTCATTTGCTTTTGGCATGTCATCCATCGGTTTCTCATACAAAGAACCGTTAATGACAAACAATGACTCACCGTAGCTAACACCGTCACGTATTGCCTGCTCAAGATCTTCCCATGATCCCTGATTCAATGCTGACGATTGCGGTACAATGTTGCTGATATAGTTCGTCTCATACCAATACTTGCTACCTGCAAAAGCGGCTAACGGGGCCATGTGCCCACGATCCGCACCGATGGCTTTAAATGCGCCAGAATAGTCCCCTTTCTCAAGAACATCTTCTTCGGGTAACACAGGGTTATTGCCCCAATTCCTTCCAGGCCCAGGTCCAAAGTTGACCACATCAACTTCATACGCCGCCCAGTCAGCAAACTTGGTCGTCGGGTTTTGTGAAAGCGCATAGATGTGTGTGAAGACGAGGTTGTTGCCGTCACGCACTTCTGGGCAACCCAATGGGCAAAACGGGGAATATATATTGGCGGAGGCAGAGAGTGATAGAAACAACGCCGGTATGCTAAGAAGATGGGGAAGATTCACGGTGAAAATCCTTGTCCGTTTGATTTGTGAGTGAGAATGTTGAAAGCAAGTCATGATAACTCATTCTGGCTAACATCCCTTTCTCATGTCCCAAAACCAGTTTGATCGCGATCGCTCAATGCCGTTTCTGCACCATTTCGTGTTATCAGTCATGAAGAAAAATCCCAAACCAATTATTTTTTGCCAAATATGTACTAATGGATAGGTAAAAGAAATGAGCACATCATCGGCATTTTTTATGATGTTGCTCATAAACTCAATGTGTTGATTGAAAAAATTATAGTTAGCCCTACGGCATTCATATCTTTTACTCAGCGAATAAGGAAAATGGCATGCTAGAAGTTAAATGCATGAAAACTATTAATCCGATGCAAACACTTAATACATTTCAAAGCATTACAGAACGCGATATTGATCTCTTAGTGCTAGAGGAACTGAACGTTTCAGACTCCTTTTCTCAATGGATCGTTTGCCAAGTTCGTAAAGAAGTAGCCTCTGTTAAAACGATCGGTGCTTGGCACTCTGTAGCTGATACATCTCTCGGAGAGTCGGATCTTGTTTATCTCTACCAATCTGATGATATGTCTTCTCACGCCATACTATTAGAAAACAAAATTGATGCTTCAGCTCAACCACAGCAAGGAAAGCGATACAGATTAAGAGGAAATAAAGGTATTGAAGATGGACTATGGCAAGATTTCAGAACCTGCATCATTGCACCAGAGGATTACATTGCTAGAAATTCTGAGCCTTATGATGCGGCCATCTCATACGAAAAAATCATGGATTATTTCGTTGCCCAAGGCGACAAACGAGGGTGCTATCGCGCTCAGATATTAAAAAACGCGATCGATAAAAATCGAAGATATTATGTAGCGAAAATTTGCTCAAGAACTACAGAATTTGCCAGAAAATATTTGGCTTACGTTTCAAATAACTTCCCAAAGTTGAACCCAGAACAATCAAAACCTCGAGCTGTTGGACACAACTGGATTCATTTCTACCCTGATCCTGCCAACAAACAGGTGCGAATTGTTCATCAAATCTACGGTAAAACTATTAAGTTGCAGTTTCTTGGTCGAGCAGACGACTTCGACCATATCAAGAGCCAGTTTGAGTGCTTAGAGATGAAAGGGTATCAAATAGTTAAATCGGGTAAATCAGTCAATATCGAAACGCCACTACCTGAGATTAAAATCACGGTACAAGAGTTTGAATCAGTCATGGAAGAGATAGGCACCGCACTTGAAAAAGCACAGGTGTTGAAATCGTTGATGAGAAGACTCCAAACAGCAGTGTGAGAGGGCTAGGACACAAAAACATGAGAAGGTCATGCCCAAAGGCGAGTTAGTTACCGCTTACGCCTCTAAATCATCTTTTGGCTTGTTTTTTCTAATGCCTGTCTAGTGTCTATGGACTGTACACTCAAGCTAGCAACCAAAGTCTTTAACGTCCACTCATAAGCATTTGATATTTTGTCTCTTTTGTGAAAGTAGTGAATTGACACCCGCTTCATGCTAATTAATACCCAATTAAGCTTAAATTAAAGTTGTAATAAGTGGCTATTATTGCGATAACTGAATGTACCAGCAGAGTACAAATTTCTAGTAAGGAGTTATAAATGAGTGTTTCAGTAGCTGACTTTGAGGCGAAAGTATTAGCGCTTGAGGAGGTTGTGATTAGGGTTCGTGCGCCTCGGGCAGCGATGGTTGAAGACTACAATTATGCAAGGAAGGCTGCGGGAAGCTCCTCTGTTACTGAGTGGTTACAGAATCGAATTTGGCCTTGTATTGATGGCTTCGAGGTAGAAGTTATTGCTGGGAATCATACCGCGCCTCATGGAAGAACAAAGTTAGACACTCTTCGTGCCACTTATGTTTACTAACAATTGCTTGTTAAGCACGTTTCAATGGGCGATCACGGAATGGAAATATTAAGAAAAGACTTAATTAAGGCTTATCGGTTTCTGGTTCTTAGGGATGACATTAGCTTACTGAATATGTCCTCGAGTTATCAGAACTTCTCTCGTGACCTTAAGGAGCTGACGGGGATCTCTGAGCCAATCAAAGGATCTGAAGATCTCAAGGCATTTTTGGTAATGATTGCGAAACCATGCTCTGAGATGCCTCCTTGGGAGGATATACGTAAGGGCAAATCTTTTCGAGATGTAAAACTGTATCTGAGAAAGAGTTTGGCCAGAGATGTAAAGGCACGATCTTGGGCTCAGCTTGAACAGTACTATTCGGCATTGAGGGCTATCTTTGAGTCATATCAGAGAAAATTAACTCCTGAAGAGCTTTACGCCATGAACAACGCTAGTAGCTTCAAAGGTTCTTCGAACTTAGAGGGGATCACAGTGTCGGGCGAACCCAAAACTGAGTCGAAGGAAGAGATTATCGCTCGCATACTCAAAAAAAGGAACAAAGGATAATGGACAAGTACACGCCTATCTATGGCGATCCGTATTGCTACCCTGGTACAGATGTACTGATTAACAATTTCGACGAGCGAAATATCTACATCCTCGAAGAGTTGGAGGTTGATCTAACTGAGGCCGCAGCGCAAAAGATTCAATTTCGTCACCCTCCTTATAACTTGCGAACAATGGAGCAGATCCACGCTTCACTTTTTAGCGATCTCTATCCTTGGGCTGGCAAGCTCAGGACTTGTGATATAACCAAGGGTGATACGCGTTTTTGCAACTGTAACTTTATAGAGCTAGAGGCCACAAAGTTGTTTGCTGCGTTGGCGGAAGATAAATGGCTTAAAGGACTGCCGATAGCTCAATTCGCTGAAAAGCTTGCCGAACATTATTGTGAGTTTAATTTGCTACATCCTTTCAGGGAGGGAAACGGACGAACTCAGAGATACCTATTTGACTTCATTGCAAACAGCAACGGCTATGTGGTTATGTGGGGCGAAATAGAGCGTAAGGAGTGGCTAAATGCTAACGTAATGGGTGTATTCGATCCGGAGCCAATGGCCATACTGTTTAGGAGGGCTATTAACTTGCTATAACGCAGTTTTGTGCAAAAATCAGTTTGAAGGCGACCGTTCTGAACTGGTAGCCTTTATCAGCCCGACTGGATTAACAAACTATCAATTATCCAAATACCGCAAGCTTTTCGTCACCCGTATACCCTCTGTATTCTCATGACTCGCTCGTTGTCTAGCTTTAATTGACCGTCTAAGCGCTCTTGCATCTATCGCAATAGGCCGATGAACATAATTGAATTTCCCTATTTGCTTTTTTACATCAAGCATCAACGCGGCATCAGCTTGCTTGGCCGCCAACCAATACGCCGTCATTAGGTCTCGGCGTCGGTCGAGTATGTGTTTCTCATAGCCCTTGATGGCATTATTTTGCTCATACTGTTTCATCAAGTCGTGGTCTGAGAACCCAATGCCTTGCAGCAAGAGTTGATGCCAAATGAAATCACCTTTCTCCTTGTAAGCATCCCCCCGATAGTTCAACGCGCCCTCTTCCTCGTACCGAAATGCCTTCATCGGATCTCGAACAAATTTAGGCACAATCTTTTCGATTCCTCGCCCGTATTTACCATCAGAGATGTCCTGGCTACCACGAATTGCGCCCATCACCACACCACCAAGAACGGGTCCTGCAATTTGCTGCGCGTAATGAGTCCACAAGTCCTGCCCTTCCAAATCTCTATTGGGATCGCGGATCCAAAGGCCATCAAGTGAAATACGGGGAGATACACCGGCACCACCCGCGCCATAGAGAACCAAGTCACTCATCTCTTTTCCGACGATGTCGGATAGGTAGGCTTTGAATTCAATCTCTGCATCCCAGGGCTCATCATCGTCACCAAAGGCCGCATCCAACGCATTGGCGAGCGCGTAAAGCATTCCAAGAGGCATAGCACTTACGCCACCTAGCAATGCCGTCAACCCAAGTGTGCCGAAAAGCTGCTTTCGTGCTGCCGATTTTTCTTCGACTGTTGCTCCCTTAAAACCAACATATAGATTGCGCAGTAAGTAATACGTCATGTTCTGGCTGTATTGCTTGAACTGGGTAATGACTTTCATCGAGGGAGATTGCATGTATCGAGCGCGATTGGCATTGGTATAGTCAAAGTGAGCGTCCCACGTCATGTCAGCAGCGGCTTTGACTGACGCCTCATGGCTTATCCCTTTTTGCCTCGACAAACGATAAGCAGCAATCGCGGTTGTTTCGCGGTTAAACACTTCGGCTTTATGGAACAGTGCGCTCACCATACCCATCACTTTTTCGCGATTCTCGTTGTATTGCCAATTCTCCGCTTCGGCCATTCCGGCTAAATCATGCGCATTGGTCGCATCCAAAAGGCCCATGTCATGCCATTGTTGATAGGCATCCTTTTCGTCATATCCATTGAGCTTATTGAGGATTTTTCCTTTACTGGTCACAAACTCTTTCATAGTTCGCGTCAACGCACCCGCCGCTTTGGCTGAACCAAACTTACTCGCAAGAATCGGTAACGCCACCACGAAATTCTGAGTCGTGTTGACGGCGGCAGCGGCCGGAGACACACCTAGCATCCAGATAAAACCCAGTGACGTAATGTGTTGAGCGACGCTTGAATGTTTTGGGTTCATCACCCAATCGTGACGCTTCAAGAGCTCTTCGGCATAGCGACCGGCTTGATTGTCACCCGATGCGTCAGCTGCCTTTGATGTGTCATTGGCATGCTTGGTCAATTCATCAGCATATTCCATCCTAGCGAGCTGATACGCACCTTTCATCATGTTCGATGCCATGGCCCGCAGCGCATCATTGCTCCACCCTTTGACTTTCTTACGGTGAAGAAACTGTTTGCGCATTGAGCGAGACGGGAGTGCCTGCAGGTAAAGCTGATAGATAGCGTCTTTGATTTCTTCTTTCTTGGCCTCATTCAACGATGTGCCGTCGACCTTACCAATAAAATCCGTAACAAAACTTAGGCTCGCCCCGCTAATACCCGTATTGCCTTCCAGGCGGTAACCTGTATTTACATCAAACCCCTTCTTACGGAGCCGGTCAGCGGTACCGGTTTGTTCTGCTTCACTATCGAACATCATGTAACGCTTTTCGCCGTTCTCATCGACGGAAGACAGCCAATATTTACCAAAACGTGTTAGCGGGAAATAGGGTGCGTTAACCTCTTGCAAATCAAAGACGGTGCGAAGCTCTGCAATCTGTTTCTTCTTTCTCCTGCCATCGACCTCGGCATTCTGTATTTGCTGTTCTAGCAGACGCCGATAGTCATGGTGACGTTGTTTGTAGTTATCTCGCATTGAGCGATAATGCGTTTTCGCCTCTTCAGGCAACCTATCGAACTGCCGTTTTAGCTGCGCATGTTTTGCCTGCCGATGTGGTTCGTTAATCAGATTACTTCTAAGCTCTTTCAGCTCATCAGTTTGCGCTTGAGTCTTATGACTGCCCTCATTGATGTTTTCGACGTACTCGATACGCCGCTCAATGGCTGCAGCTGCAGAAACAAACTTACCATCAGGATCCACGCCCTCCACAGTCGCTTGATGGGCAAGCCCAAACATCGTGTCTGCATCATGCTGATTCTTTGCTGCCCACTTACGAATGTCTTGCGCTATCTCCGCTGACTCAAACGCCATTTGATTACGCCTTGTCAGCATACGATGGACGGTATCGACATAGGTTTTCAGCATGGGTAGCGTGTCAGCGGCCAAATCCGACAATTGGCGAAGTGACACGGCACCCAACCCCACCTTGCCGCCGGCAACACCCTTGACGGCTAACGCCACCGAGCTGAGCGCGGATTTAAACCGATCAGCCGGTGTTTTCCCGCGCTCCACCTGCGCCATGGCCTCTTCAAACGTCATGTTCTGTGTGCGAGAAAACTTCACATCGTCGTCATCTGGTGTTACGGTTTTACTCTCAGCTTCCGCTCCCTCCCTTGGTACAATGGGTCCTTGGGCATGTAGGCGCGGCCCCGAACTGTTGCCATCGGAAGCTGAATCATCCCGCTCAAAGGAATGGTCATAATAAAACTTGCCATCCGGCATTTCGCGCACATCAATGACAACGTCATGCACTCTGCCTTCTACTTCAAAATGCGCGCCAAACCGATGATGGGCGATATCGTTTTTGTTACCTTTTGACTCTTCGATCTCCCCTAAATACACGGATTTTTCAATGAGCTCGCCGGTATAGGGAATCGATGCAGCCAAATCGGGCATCGCGCCTTTCATTGTATGTTTGATCCCCGTTTTACCCACGCTAACCGATATGCCAGAGCCCTTGTTAAGGTATGCTCGCCCTGCCAACAGAAAACCTTTTGCAAGTGCTTTTAGCCTGATTTCTTTGTAGGTTTTGCCGTGAATTGGCTCACCTCGAATAAGCGGTGCCTCGTCCTGCACCCGACTGAACTTTGCTTGCGACAGCGACGATCGCTTATTGGATGGGGTGGCCTGAACTTTCCAATGGTTCACCGACTTGATGCGGTCAATCAATGTCTGAACAATGTTGTTCATTTCTGCACGTGTCATGTCGCTTGGGCGCATCAGCCCCACCTTACGCAAAGCCCGCGCAATGGCGGCAACAAGGCGATCCCACCATTGTTGAATACGGCTTCGCTCAATCTCTGACGCATGGGCTAACACTTCTTCGACTTGCGTGAGCGGGTCTTGATCGGCGTAGTGTTTCAGGACTGTGTCCCAAAGCGGTTTAAGGTGCTTGGATTGCTTGCCCGCATGCACCCGCTCGACGAGCTTTTGATATTCGCTGTCCCCCACCACCGCTTTCAATCCGTGATGAACCAACACTTCATGGCGAAGTTTCTGGCGAAGCATTTTCATGTCTTTGATGTTTTCAGCGACCAATACCACAGCGGCACTCTGATCGTGATAAAAGGCATGGACGGTGGCGTCAGGAAAGGAGCGACCAAGCATCTGTTCGGCACTTTTTTGCGTTGGGACCACCTCTATGTGTATCCCCGCTCCCCCGCGATATTCTTTCAACCACTGCTGTACCCCTAACTCTGCATGCTTGACGGACATACCTTTGATACGGGCACGTTGCCTGGAGACGCCTTCACGGGAGTACAGCATCACCCGCCCATCGTCGAATTCCTGTTGCTCGATGGTATTGAACAAGCGGTCATAGGCGCGTCGGAGTGATTGAGATTCCGATGCTGTTGGGTAGGGATACGCATTTTTAACGTCACTGCCAATCGCATTTTTCTCCCACGCGGATTCACTTGCGATGTTGGCGAGAAAGTCATTCCTTGCATCCTGATCGGCAAGTTTTGCAATCAAATACGATTCAAATGCACGTGCACTCATTTCAACGGGCGTGGACCAATAGTCTTTACTTCTTTTTCGGTCATGCACCATAGAACGCGCTTTGAGATCACTCTTCCCAATTGTGGTCATCACGTTCATGAAGGCATCGCGCATTTCAACACGCACTTGATGGTCATTCCCCCAGTGCGTCCCCGTGTTGGTTGTCATGAAGGCATCACTGGGTTTGTGACTTCCATTATCCAATTTGGCGAAGTAGTTATCTAACGCATGCCACCACTCATGCCCGAGCGAACCCGCGCCATGCTTTTTAGTCAGATTGATCACCACCTTGCCAGGCTCGTAATGCGCCGCAGCGGGATCAACACCGCCACGCCCTCTTGCGCCAAATGCGAGTCCAAGTTGTCCATTGAGGGATATCGCTTTCGGTGAAATACCAAGAATGGCGGCCATGTCCATCAATGCGTCATAGGCATCGTTCACCATCGACTGACGCTTGCCTTGCTCCACCCAATTGCCAAATTCCACGCCACGAAACCCAAAGGTCTTCGCAAAGTCCTCAGCTTTGACATCGCTGCCTTGGCGCATGTCTTCACCGACACGCGGATCATTGGTGTCACGACGAGGTGGCGGCGTAAACTTTGCGGCATCCAGTTTGTCTGCCAACGCATCATGGTCTTCATCGACCATACGGCGGGCTTCCCCAAGGCTGTCTATCGGGCCTGCAAGGTCAATGTATGAACGCCCGACTTTTTTACCGACAAAATACCCAGGCTCACTGCGCTTGGTGTAGACATCAAACGAGGCCGCCTTGCGCTTTTTAGGTTGGCTCATCAATTTTTCGTATTGCGCTTTAAACTCTTCAATGGCCGCGTCTTTGGTGTCGCCATAGGATAAGAGCCTTGGCCAGTTCCCATAAGCACTGCCTTTGGCCGAACGTTCCACCGTCCATATCGTTTTAGGAGGGTCAAACGTTTCACCTTTGAACATGCTGTAATGCCCGCTTGTCAGAGATAGATGCGCCAGACTATGCGCATGACCCACGGCATCATAGAGCGCGGCTCTCCCCATCACTTTATGGCTGTCCCTGCTCGATGACTTTTTAAGCGCGTCAGTCACCTCCTCAGGTGTTAGTGCCCCCTTAACCGCAGCCATCGACACATCACGCATACGTTTAAGGGCGTACGCCCATGGCACTAACTTGTGCGCACGCCGAGGTTTTGGGGGAATGCTGTCACGCATGGCGCGGAAAAGACTGATGGCTGTCAACGATACACCTTGGTCCAATAAGGCGATGTAATTGGGTTGGGGCCAGGCGTTTGAGAGTGTCAGAGACTGAATGTCTTCCGGTGTTTCTCCTTTTATCGAGTCAGCGTAGGCGCCCCATACGTCTTTTCGCGCACCACCAATTTTTTCGCCGACATCTTCAATGCGATTTGGCGGGGTATCGTTATGAGGCTCGATGTTCTTTGTCACCGTCTGTGATTCTGACACCGCCCCATCATTAGGACTGGAGGGCGCGTCCTTTTCGATTTCTGGCTGATAGCGTGGCATGAACTCTTTTAGCTTTTTTGTACGGCGAGTTTTAGCTTCATCACGCATCATGCTCAGGCGTGTTTTCACAAACGCTTCGGCTTTTCTTAGATCCTCTCGCGCCGTCAGCTGCTCATGCTTGGGCAACGTACGAATAAGATTTTCACCGCGCGATCGCAAATCATCCATCACCTGCTTAATGGCATTGGGTGAAAAATCAGGTACCGCGTTCGTTTCTGTCGCTGGCGAAAAAAGGGCTTCCGTTTTCGCACGTCGTTCAATGGTCTCGGGCTTCGCCTCGTTAACAGCCTGACGTCTTTCTGCCTCAGCATTGAATGCCGCTAATCGCTCCGGCGCATGGCGAAGCGATTCAAGCAAGGCCGCTTTCAACTGTGGGTTAGCTTTGGCCATGCGTTTACTTAACCGTTTACGCATCGACTTGGTTTTCTTGACTGTCTCTGAAAAATCGGACAAAGGAATGAGCTCAGAACGCTGCGCCTCAGCCTGATGTCGTGCCTGACGCCAAGCCTTATCGCGTTGAAATGTTTTTGTGACATCACCATCACGTGTTTCTGGCTCTTCCGGTTTTAACGCACGCTCCGCATTCGCTTCACGCTTGAGCAATTCAGCTCTAGCAATGTCTGCGTCAAAATCTCGGTGTGGCGTTTGCCTACCATCACGCTCGGCTTGCGCCTCTTCTAGACGCGGATCGTAAGGCGGGGAGTATGGCTTATAGGTGGGCACGCCATCGCGTTCTTCTGTCAGTTGCTGACGGCCTTGCTCGATGGCGGTAATGTAGCGTTCTGCTTTTGACTGAGCCGCCACGTACCCCGATTGTTGTCCCGCCTGACGTTTTTCCACCGCGGCATCGAAGGCTTGCTGCACACCCGTTTCATCTATATCCAACGAGGACGCTTGTTCTGCTAACGCATAGATGTCTTGTTCAGCCGTGATATCTCCTTGTTCAATACGTTCAAGTGCCGCATCGGTTTTCTGCGCATCAAAGGCATAAGCACGCTTTAACAGTTGAATGTCATGATTTGAGGGGTCGCTCAATACCTGTTTTTCACGCAACACGGCGCGAGACTGGTCACGCTTGGCAGTGAGCGGGTCAGCTGCGTCACTGTCTGTTGGCGCGATATTGACGTCTTGCGATGGCGCTACCGGTTGGACTGTTTCCTCTGTTTCAGCGAGGGACGGCTCCTCCACAGGTGAAACATTGGGACCTGCTTGCCCATCTGGCGCTGTTTCAACGGATCCAGGGTGAGGCGCAATCACCTCCGGCTCTGGCGGCGCGGCGCGTGCCCCGCCAACGGCGCCCATGCCACTGCCGAGGACACCGCCAATCGCGGCTTCATTCACGGCACCAAGTGCCACGCCATCCATCAACGCTTTATCTGTACCGGCGAATTCATTAGCGACCTTGTTCGACACATACTGCTCAACGCCACCTTGGAGGGCTTCTGTGGGTGCTTCACGCACCGCCCCTATCGCCGCGCCTTTCATGATGCCTTTTCCCGTTCCTTTAACCAGTGCGTTTGCCAAAGGAACATCGCCGACAAGTGTTGCTGCGACACTTGCCCCCAACGTGAGTGGGTCGGTCATCGTGGCTTGAGAGGCACCATTGGCAACGCGTGCTCTCGCTTCTTCTAGTTTTTGGTCATCACTGAGCAAAGCGAACTCGGGGTCGGTATCGACATCCATAAACGCTGACGTAAACACCTCACTTTTCAGCAAGTCTTCAAACGGCGTGTTCAAGATACTTTCTTTGGATTGCTGGCCTTGCGCGCCCACATCGCTCGCCATAGACACCGCCGCTGTGGGCGCTTTCGTCAGCAGATTCACCGCATGTGTTGCCGCTTTTGCCGCTAGCTCCGGCCTGGCTCCCGAGCGGACCGCCATGCTCGTCAATGAACTCACCGCATTGGGTAACGACATCCCGCCCGTTGCGATGGCAGACGCCACGGTAGGCGCCAGATACCCAAGCCCTTGGCTCAATTGCATTCCCCAGACAGCAGGATCCGTGGAAAACTTCCAGCTTCCATCGGGCGATTCAGACACGGGCAATGTCTCAAGGGCTTCTTTGCCGTCATCCGTCAGCGTATCTCTGACGGCATCTGCACCTTGACCCATGATGTCTCCCACCCAGGACACATAATTGGCGGCCAAACCTTGCGGTGTGTAGTTCGCGGCATCAATCAATGCATCGGGCACACCTAACTCTCGCGCCTTATCGCCTAAGTAATTCTGTGTCTGGCTTACGACTTCCGTGCCGCCTTCCACGCTGTTCATCGCGCCAATCGCTACCGCTTTGGCCGCGTCGCCTGCGGTGACTTCCAGGTTTTTTGTCGGTGCGTAGGCGTTCAAATCAAAGTCATCCGATAACTCAAACGTCATGTCGGTGCGCCCATTCACTGTCGCGTCAGGGTTGTTTCCACGTGATTCGTTTGGCATATGTTGCTCCAAGAGAGACAAAAAAAAGCCGCTACCCACAAGGGCAACGGCTCGGTTGTTCATAAAAGGGCTATCGAGAGGCGTATCGTTTGGCGTTCTCAGTCCGAATTTGACCGGCCAGCTGTTCAGACTTGGCGGCTTTTTGCTTGTTGATTTGATCCTTGTAGGCGAGATCAATCGTGGCGACATCCACACCCGCCACCTCTTGGCCCTTTTCGCGCAGTGCATTCAAAAAGCCGTGTTTATTGGCGTCATTTCCCGCCCATTGGTCAATATCATGAGTGGGCGGTGAAGACGGCATTTGCGGCTCATCGTTAAATAGCGCCCTGACTTTTTGCGCTTGGCCATCATAGTGTTGATTCATCGCTTCAAGTTGCTCGGGCGTGCTGCCGATACTGAGCTCTTTTAGCGCTTCACTGCGCTGTTTCTCAACGTCTAACAGGGCTTTTCTCAAGTCCTTCTCCGTGTCTTTCCCTTTCGGGTGAAACACCGATCGGTAGGTGGGCGACAGTGAGGCCTGGCGTCGGAGCTTGAGCTGTCCGGTAATATCTTGAAGGGCATGTTCTAACGGAATGACTTTGACGTTGTCATCATCCGCGGTGGAGCGTCCTTGCGTGATGGGACGCGCTACCCATTCATCGTCTCCTTCGTACATCACGTCAGCGGTGATCACGAGCCCAGGTTGTTCTCCCTCTAACTCAGGCTGAATATCGTTCGCGAAGGTCAATCCTCCCCATCGAACCTGCTTGATCGCTTTCCCTGTTTTGGGGTCTTTTTGCCCAACCGCAGCCTTGAGATTGGATTGATAGAAGGAAGAGAACGCGGCTTTTAACTCAGGATCGTTAAAGTCCCCCTCGCCATTAATGACCTTCGGTATGTTGGCTTCAAGCACGTCGGCAGCGTGATTCAGTTCGGGGTCCAAGTAGCGTCTGGGATCATACGCACCGCCTTTGACTCGCTCATCATCAAACACCGCATCCGTTTCACCGGTTTCCATAAACCGCTGCCAGCCGGCATTGAGTAAGGGCGCATTTTCATTGATGTAGACTGACTTTTGCTCTTGCTGATGCAAGTAGTCATTCCTTCGCTTAGCGGAATTTGCATTGGCAAGTTGCGCATCTCGAAGCTTTAGCGTTTGTTCATGTGATTCACTTTGTCGTGCCCGATCTTGCGCCAATGCGCCCCCCTGGCCATCGACACCATACAGGTCCTCAAACTGCGTCTGCCGGCGCGTCTCTTCGGCATGGCGAAGATTTAACGATTCGTTGTACCGGCGATCGTTTTCCGTGTCCCGTTCACGACGGTATTGGGCATCGTCTTTGCGCTGAAAGTACCGATCAGCCACATCAAATGCACGAAGCGCACCGTCCATGAAACCCCGCGTGTCGAGTCTGCTCATGTTCGCTCCTAAAATAAATTGCCGAGAACAAAACCGGCTGCTGCCCCAATCACCGCGCCCCATGGTCCGCCTACCGACCCATACTGGGCGCCAATCATGGCCCCCGTTGTCGCACCGCCCACGGTCGCGCTCATTTTCTGTTGACGCTCAGCTTGCTTGAGTTGTTTATTGGCCGATTCCATCTGCTCCTCGCGATTGGCGGCATCTCGCAAGCCCCCCATCGCCATGCGCTTGGTATTGTTTGCCAAACTGGTAATGCTGTATCCCATGGCTTCTCTCCTTACGAGGCGACATTGTGATCGGCATACTGACGTAATCCGGTCGATCCGCCCGATAACGCCCTTAACGAGCGGTCTCTTTCGTGTTCACGCAAACTGTTTTTCGCTTTGGCCACCGACAGCGCCATATTGGCCTGACGGTTGGTATCTTGACCTGGCGCCACGCCATAGCGCCCCATCCGATTCGCATCAGCCAAGTTTGCCCCTGCCATCGATTGCTTCGCGACACTGTCTACTCGGCTTAATTGCTCATTGAGGAGAACGCCATTTTGAGATTCCTCAAGCAGACGTTTCTGGGAAGGGTAAAAACGTTTGAGCCAATCGTCGTAGTTCTGACGAGAGAGTTCCGCGTAACGATCTGCCGCGATGCCCATGTAACCTCCTTATGCGTAAAGCGTGTCGGCGCGGTTGTGCATGCCATAAGGTGAGACATCACGTTGCTTGCGCATGGTGCTAATACCATCGCCTACCCCATTTTGTGCGGTTGGCCCTTTTTGCATGCCCATGTAACTGCGAAGCCCGACACCGGCTGCTGCGCCTGCAAGCTGCAAGTTTGACGACCGTTTGTTAAAAGCCGTGGCCGCATCATTGATCGCCTTTTGGGTACTGAGAGACGCCACATCACTGAGCCCTTGCAGGGCATCCGATTGTTCACCTACGCCCATCGCCACATAATCAGAGAGCCCCGCTATGTATTTGTCCTGCTCCGCGGCTTGCGCACGATTAACCGTGTCGGTGGTTCCTGTCCCTTGCTCCGTGCTCATCTGTGCCATGGTTTGCGTGAACTTGCCACTGGAAGGGTCAACCCCACTGGCCGCCATGGCCTTCGCGGCATCACCCTTTGTGTTACTGAAGGCATCTTGATAGGCCAAATTGACGTTCGATCCCCGTTCAGACATGTTGGCATCCGCGCGAAAGTTGTTTATTCGCCCACGGAAAACGTCGATATGTTGACTCAGTTCGTTCTCGTAGATCTCCCACTGCTTTTGCGCCACTTCCGACGCCGCGATTTGCGCTGACGTCTCTTTCACTTCATTGCTGCCGCCTTTACCGCCCATGCCCTGTCCTCACAGTCGCTTCTCCCAGTGCTGAACCCCGTCACGCACACTGATTTGTTGAAACCCCTGACGTTCAAAAAGAAGCGAAAGCCCTGCTACCTTGGTGTAGAGATCCAGCCCCCTTGCCCCAATCTGCCGTGAGAGCTTTTCCACGGTCGCTTGATAACGCTCAATCGCATTCCCCGCCCAGTTAAACGCGAACATCACCGTGACCCATAAGGTCCCGTTGTTACGCTCAAACGGTCGTAAGACAAAAAATCCATCCGCCCCTACAAACAAAAAGGCACTGCCATCGGTCAGTGCCTCGTCAATCTCTTTCGCGAACGCATGCTGGTTTCGCGTCTGGGTTTCTTGAATGATCGGAAGCAACACGTCCCGATAGTCCGGCCACTTGGCTTTTTCTACCGTCATCGCTAGCCCTCATACCAAGCAGGTCGCAAGGGGCGAGGAGAAAGCCGAAAGTCGTAATCTCTCAAACGTTGACGGTAAGCGGCGATGTCTTGCTCATACGTGCTGGCTTTAATCAACGCCCCGTTGTACGTGGCGTCGGCCGGCATGAGTCTGTCCGTTAACACCAATTCGTGGTTTCTCCACTCCCGCTCTTTTTCCACATTCCCTTCGACCACCTCCATCATTAACGCATGGCGTGTGTCGTATTCCTCCTGTGTGATCACACCCTGGTCAAACAGTGACTGAAATTCGTCAAACGTCATGACGCTATCATCACGGTAAAACTGATACGTTTCTTTGGCGCTAAACATCCATCACCTCGGATCAATCGCGTTATTCACATCCCAATCGATAATGGTTTTAAAACCGCCATAGTCATGCGCGGATTCCTGACGAATAGCCAGACGATGGGTGGAAGACGGATTCGTCGTCCAACCGACGCCATACAAGGTTTTTGCATTGCGAAAAACACAGTACATGCCCCCGCTGCCTCTATACGCCATGCCCATCTGCTGCGCATATTCGCTGCTCGCATTGTAAATGGCCGTCTCAACCACAAACGTCATCTGCCCACAGGTGAACGTGTCACCGGCACGTAATGCGCGAGAGTGTCCCAGTGCACTGGTAAAAGAATCACTGGTCGCAACAATGTGCCCATAGCTGTTCATGAGCGCGAGACGAAACCCGCCAAAGCGTGTGCCCCCCGCCCTTGGTGCACACATTTTGATGCGAAAGGCGCCTGGCGCAATGGTGCGAAATCGAAATCGGCGAACCTCATCAACGTGAGTCGGTGTCGTCAAATCGCCGGCACTGTAAAGGTTTGAGGTGAGACTTTTCCATCCCGAATCGTTGTGACCCGCTCCCACTTCGTTGTGTCCGTTAAACCGCGGTAAACACGCGACAGACAGCCCACCATTCCAAGGGTAAGCGCGCGCAGAATGGTTATCACCCAAGCACGCGTAATAGTTTTGTATCGTGGTGATACGGGCGCCGTAGATAGACCCGCCCGTGATGCTCGTACTGTGCACGGCGGAGCTATATACCGACGTGCCATGGATCTCTGAGCCGAAAATATAGCCACTGGCATACAAGTCATCGGTATACACTCTGCCGTCGTTGGTGATGTGCGTGTGATAACCACCATAAGGTCCACCAACGCCAAAAAAGGCGTCCCCGCCATAGAACGTACCGCCCGTGATCACGGGACTTTCCATGCTTATCCCTGAAACCACTTTGTCGGCGGTAATGATTTGGGCATCCAGAATTTGAATGGTGGCCTTTCGGATGAGGGCACGTGGGATCACCACATTGCCGTCGTCAATGGCGAACAGCGGTGACAAGGTAGGTTGTCCCTCTTCCGTGTCCTGGTTGGGATCGAAGATCACCACACTGGACGCCGCAATCGCGACCTGACTGGTGCCATCTTCTTTGGCAAGTAAGCCAATGCCCGCTTGAATGTCACCGGCTTGTTGTTTGACGCCCCACATGTTGTCGAACGTTTCGCCCGTTTGTGCAATATCTTGGCGCAGAAAAGCAATCAGCTCTGAGTCTTCAAGTTGCTCACCAATCTCATCGATGACGCGACTAATATCCACACTGGTTTCGACATAAAGCCCACCTTCGTCGGTGTAAGGCCCTGGGATGTCTTTCACATTCACATGGCGAAGCCAGAAATAAAACGTGGCCCCCGTGGACACCACATCGCTAAACAAAGTCGCGCGAGTCGTGCCAATCATGACCGCGTCAGACAGCGAAGGGGCATTGCCCTCCTCATCGGGTGAGGCCTTCCAAATTTCGGTGTGCGAATGTCCCGCATAATCGGGTACGTTCCATCGGATCAAGATAGCGCCAAATCCGCCATATCCTTGCATGCCTTGTGGCAGCGTTGGCCGCTCGACCGTTGACGTTGTATTCCCAGGTTTTGATGGCGGCGGAATAGGGATCAGTTTCGACCCTCCCGACACACTGCTTCGGCGAATACCTATGATGTTGAGATCGGCCAAGTCTTGCAGCGTCAGCGCACGGTGTAAGCCATTTCCGCGGCGCCCCGTCAGTTTCTCCACGTTCTCAATGAGGGCATCGAGATCGCGTCGCCCGTTCCACTTTGACGTCATATCACGCCAACTCCTGCATCGAGGACGCCAAAAGAATACGATCAACGTCTGCGGTCCCCGACACTTCCACTTGCCAATAGGTCGCTCTCACGCAAGGTAGCCGAAAGGCGTCGTGTGTCAGGCTTCCCATGGCCACGGTGAACACCTCTTCTCCGTCGGCAAGAAAACGTAGCGACAGCCGTTCTGGATGGTCCGTTTGAATACGCGCACTGCTGAGCAACGCGTCTTTCGGCACAAGAAAGGCCTTTGATCGCCAAACGAGTGGGCGATGTTGTTCGCCTTGCCGCCAATGCAGCAATTGACGACCATTGACCATCACGAGGCGGTCATTTTCCAAATCGGTGAACGAGGCATCCCAAGTGTCTGTTGTTCGCGTGAACGCCATTGAGACGGGATCAAACACAAAGGAGCCGCCCTCGCTTTGGGCAACATACAGCCCTTCCACACTCACCGCCGATAGGCTTTCCGGTGTCCAACGAGCTCGCCACGTCACGGGGTCAATGATGGATTCGGTGGCAGGTATCGCGCCGTCTGAGCCAATCGCCACGATGCCATCGGGTGAGGCGTAAAACACCACGCCATTAATCACGACCATGGAGCGTGCACTGACGCACGCTTGCTCTCGCTCAATCTTGGTGGCCGTCATCGCATCGGGCGTGATCCCCGAAAACAAATAGGGGTAGCCTTTTGTACCGACCACTAATGAGGTGCCGATCGCCGTGATGGCCACAATCTCATGCTCTGTGGTCGCGCGATTTCTTTTTGGCCAGGCATATGGCAAATACGCGTCACTGAACAAAATCTCGTTCCCGCTAAATCCCGCACAGATCCCATTGGCCATCTGGCACAGTCCCTGCAAGTTTTCAGGCGGCAATGCATAGTCCCAGGTCTCCACCACGGGGCCTGTCGCGTCTCGCGCAGCATCGACAATAGTGGATTGGGATATTGGGACCTCGTCCACCAGTAAATACGCTTCGTCCGTCAGTGAGGTGCTCGTGCGATACAGTCGGATATGGGTAATGTTATGCGTGTTCGTGGTCGGGCTCGTGATCCGCACCGTCACGGTGGAACCAGGACGCTCGACAAGTAACTCTTGAGAGGGATTGCTCGGGATACCTTCTTCGCCAAATCGCGTGACATACGTCTGCACATAGAAGCGCGTTTCATCATCAAAGGCGGCCGCTTCACCTTCAGGCGGTGACTCCCCCGTGCTCGCATCGATGGCCACAATCAACGGGGCTGAAGATGGCTTGGGCACGCCCAGATCATACGCCGCTTGTGGCCCCACCCCGTTGGGACCAATCGCGATGTCTTGCGCAGTGACTTTCGGCTTTCCCTCCCCAGTAAAATAAACCCTTTGATACGGATCTCTTGCTTGCGGCGAAGAGATAGCACTGACCTCCGCACTGCCTGACCATACCAGCCAATGATCGCCATATCGAAACAGCGAGCGTGGTGACAAGGGCAAGTTATCGGCCATGGCGTTTTGCTTCATTGGCGTCAAGACACCATGGGTAAACTCACAGTCGAGCGCATAGGTTGCCGCTTCATTGGGAAGGAGATGCGCTTTAAACCGTGGGATCTCGCCGCGCATCATCGACACGTCAATCAACATCGTTAGTTCACCACATAGGCCATAAGAGATAGGCCGTTGACCGTTGCACCACTTTCACTCGACGCCTCGCCTTCGATGCGAATGGTTTCCTCGGTCACCGTCACTGAAGGCTCAGCGGCCCACCCAGCACCAGACCACCAATTCTCGTCCTTAAACAATACGATTGGCGTCATGGCCATGGGCGGGTCGAACGCCATCTGTGCAAAACTCCAATGGGGCGTGGACGCTTTACCTATCACGGGACAAAAGAGCGTCGGGATTTGGCGGTGATATCGTTGCGTTTTTAAACGAGTGACGCTTTCATCCATCGGAATAAAGACCGACGACTCGCTCTCTATGTCCACAACGACATTGGTAATAATGAACTCTATCCTGGAGCTTGTTTCCACATCGAACCACTTCACCCCAATATTCAGCTCAAGGTAGCTATCAAAAATCGCGGGGTGATTCTCATCCGGCGCAATGTTTTGAAACACGGCGCGGTAACTTCTCGATACACCGCGCACTTTGTTGGACAGCACATTTTCAACGATGACCCAGTCCCCATCCGTTTGCTGGCCTGCCGGTATCTCCATCACACTGTTTTCGGTATTGAGCATCACACGCACGTCAATCTCACCCACCATAGGCCCGCTGTGATATCCCAGAAAAAGCACGTCACTTAAGCTGAGTTCAAATGTCACCTCGACACGCTGGCCTTTCAACGCATAGAACGCGTCAGGCATGCGCTGTGATATCACGAGGTGAGTTACCATCGGCTGACTCGTGCTGATCGAAAGCCCAGATTTCGCAGGCACAGCGGTGTCGCTGTATTCACCTTGGTAAATGAATTGCCTAACCGTTCCCGACACTAAGTCGGCGAAGTTGGGATTTAGCCAGCGCGTAAACCACATCCCAGCGATCGGCACGTGATAATTAATGCCAATTTCGTCAATGCTCACATAACTCGGCCCGTCCCAGACGGCGAAATCCCCATTGGTGATATAGGTACGTTTCACTATCGGTCGCACCGTGCCAAATGGCGGCGCTTTATGGACGCCGTAGTAACGCAAATCCGCGGCTTCTTGATTGATCATGCCCGTCTGCGCCTCATCGACCACTTCTTGTTTGGTTTTACCTGAGAGTTTGTCTGCGTTTACCGCAGTCGCATCGAGTGGCAAGGCGCCAATGGTGGTCGGATTGATGGAAAAATCAGGAAACGGGATCACGTCCATCACGTTTGACGGCACATCAAAGAACAACAAGTGCCCTGGCTTAACCGTCTTTCCAGCCAATGGTCCCGCGGTGTAAGTAAACGACGTGGTTTCATCCGCAAAGTTCACCAGCCACAATGTGTCTCTATCAAGTGTTTCGTAGCCGTCGGGATAAGGTTGCGCCGTCGTGGGGGTAAACATCCCGCCAGAAACGAACGTTTGTTGCGAGTACGACAACGCTTTCAATGCCCAATGTTTTGCCGAATAGAAACTGCCATCGATGGGGCTATTTTCAGGATTCGACGCAAACATCCACGCTTTATTACGCGCTAAAATGGCATCTTGAGACGCTGATTCTGCCGCACTTTTATTGCCGGCCGTCGTGGCCACAGCATCCAAAATGGTGGCGTGATAATCCACAATCACACCGTGCTTATCGACCACATTCGCGTGCATCGTTTGCACCGATGAAAAGTGCGATTGTGCCGTTTGGTATGACTGGTTAAATGCCGTCATACGGTCATTTAGCGCGGTTTGGTCATCCTCCAATTCCTGTTGGCTATCGAGCAACTGATCGCGAATGTTCATCACGGTGACCACGGAAGGATGTGGCACTGGCTCATCAAAGATCAGCAAGGATTCCAACGTATAATCGCCCGACATCGCGGGGCTCACCGAGCAATCCCCAACATGGTCGACATCGGAACGTCGGGACACCTGTGCAAAAACGTCGTACTCACCGCTTTTGAGCGTAAAATCGTACCGCGCTAAGTGATCAGTTCGGTGATACACCGTGGAATGGATCAGCGCATCGCCTGAATTACTTTTGGAAATAAACTCAATGATCGCATGCGGGAGCGTCGTATTTCCCGACGCGTCAGTTAATACGCCCGTTAACCGTATCATCGCTCCGCCTCCCGTTGCCGACGTTGTTGTTTCTTCATCGCACTCAAATCCATCACGTTGCCAATGGCAGCATTAAACAGCTGCAGATGAAGCAAGGATTTGTTCTGTTCACTGGCATTTTGTCCGTCCTTGCCGTAAGCACGATGAAGCACGAAATCCATCACCGCAGAGACGTAAGCGTCTTTGATGGGCAAAACATCGTCGCCGTGTAGAAACGAAAATGCCGAATAGGTGTGCGTGACCGACACAGCATGGCTGGGGCTGGGATACAGCCAATACCGTGTTTTCTCCTCGCGGGCTTGCGTCCAAGAAGAAGGCTGTCCTTCCCGCACTCGCCACATCGGATCTAACTGATTGAGCTTTTCCAGCGCCACAAAACTCACACCCATGTCATCCACGGCATCGACCGACATCAACGAGATAGCCCCTTCGGGCAACACCACTTCGCTGCTCTCACTATTCACCGTGTCCGTTCGCCTGAATTCATCGGGCAGATTCACGGCCAGAATGGACAGGGCTTGGTTGATGTAAAGCAACAGCTCCGCCTCTGACCACCTCACGAACCGCTTATCAATCAGCTGCTCGGCCATCACGTTTATCACGTCAGATATTTGCATCAGAAAAACTCGTGTTTTCTCACCGCATGAGGCGGATTCAGTGCCGGGGTATGTTCCAATCGCCAACGTTTGGCCTTGCGTATTTGCTCAACGAACTCCCGCTCTTGGTAAACGCCGAGTTGGACATTTGACCACTCCTTGTCAGGCTGTCGAAGCAGGAAACTGGCGGCGCCCGCGCAGATCCCCAGCGCCCAATCCTCGAACAGCAATGCCGGTAAATGGGCGGTCCCTTGTTGCGGCTCAATCACCGCATGCAGCGTCACATTGCTCGCCGACTCGGTGAAACTGACTTCGTCCAATGACAGGGCCTGATACGCGTCTTCCGTCATGACCACCTTGTCGGTGACCCCTGACCTTTCAACCCGATAGATCCCAGCCGACTTGTAGCGGCCTTGGGTTCGGCGATTAATACCCGCGCGTTCCACGGCGGAAAGGGTTTGATGGGCGTAAACCCGATCAAGGCGTCGGGTATACACCACCACTTGGCTTTGACGGCAAAATTGAATCGCCGCATCCACCACCGCGCTTTCCATAAGCGGAATAAGGGGAACATTGACCAGGGTACGCAGCCTTGGCACAAAGGCAGAAACGGGCACCTCTCTCATCCGGCGATCTCTTCGACGTCACGTAACGCATCGCGGACACGCTTTCGATACTCCGGCATCGGCTCTTGCGGGCCTTTCGGTTCAAGGGTTAACGCATCAATGCTCTCCACCAACGTGGCAAGCTTGGGACCGGTCATCTTAGACAGATCGACCACGTCACCATGGAGTGTCACGGTCATGTCCATGGCCTGTTGCAAGGCTTTGGCCTCTTCCTCTTGTTTGGCCTGTTCATCCGCCAAGGTTTTCACACGCACCTTCTCTTCACTCAAAAAGGTATCGAGCTGCCCCTCGGCAATAAAGACGTGTTCAAAGCGAAGCAACATGGCCGCGTTCTCATCCGTCACCTCAATTGGCGTCAGCCTAGGGAACACCTGGCGCGTTCCTGTTACCGTGTCACGCTTAAAGGCTTTCGGCCCGACATACACGATGTTTTGCACACCCATCTTCAACCTCCTAACATCGAAAAAGGCGCATGACGCGCCTTGGTAGATCAGTAGCCTTTGACGACATACTCAGGGTTAATTTCCAACTTGCCCGTGGCTGGCGCCCCTTTCAGCGTGGCCATCAACACCTGCTTGCTCATGGTGTAGACCGTGTCGATAGGCAGCGCGACCGTGCGCGCTTGTGACACGTCCACGTCCATGGCCAGCACCTCGTCGCCCAGCGTGATATCCGCCTTCACACCCGCGCCTAAGCCGTCGGTGTTCACGCGAAGTCCAATCACGTTGATGCCAATTTCCACTTGGATCATTTCGACGAGGGTGTCGACCGCGGCGGCATTAAGCTCCACGCCCGTAAACGCCAATGAGACGTTACCGTGCGCTCCCACATACATGCGGTCATGCATCGAGGGCGCTTTAATTACATTTGCCATTATTCTGTTCTCCAACGCAGTGAGATAAGGCCAGCAAGTTGCCGGCCTTTGCCATTAGCCCATTGAAATTGCGGTATCCACAGCCACCACGCCGTGATCATTCATTCGCCCGTTCTTATCCTTAAAGCGGATTTTCTTGAGGCCATTCATCCAGGCGATCGTGACCTCATCTCGGTTACCAGAATCGGTTTTCTCCGTGTGCACGCTAAACTGGCTGCCCTTCGAGGTTGAACCCCATGCATCGGCTAAAGCTTGCGCCCCAATGAGCATGGCGCGATCGATGGACGTGCTTGCCGTCACCTGACGCACGGTGGCCTCGTTGTCATTCCCTGCCACGTTGACCGTCGAGCCTGTATTGAAACGAATGGGCATACCGAGGTATTTACGCACCAAGATGTTTTCGTGCATGACGCAATCACCGCGGAAGACTTGATGGCTGAAATCCCCCTTGCGCTTCATCGCCGTGGCGGCCAGTTGCTGCCAATCTTTGTAAGACGAGGTCTGCTTAAAGTCATTCCACTGACGGGGCGTGATGTTGAGGATAAAGAACGGTTCATCGCCCGCCAGCTTGTCTTCGTTAAAACGGATCGGCTGAATGGGATGGTCCATTTCATCCAAGAACAAGGACAGACTATCAACCACACTCATGCTGAAGACATCCGCCTGATCGAGCGTTTCAAACGTGGTGGCGTCCCCGCCGAAGAAATGGCGATCGTAGGTGGGTGGCAACACGTCATTGACCAACATGCCTGCGTACTCTTCGTGGGCAGACAAAGGAACAATGGTGTCATCGGCAATGAAATCCCCGCGCGCACCGGCCATATGAACGGTGGCGAGCTGGTCTTTCAGATCGTTGTAGTACGTGCCAAGAAGCGTGCGCGACGTGCTCATCAAGTTATGGGCCGTGCGTTGCTTGCTCATCTTGCCGCCCGCATCGACTTGGTGACGACCTTGGTCAATCGACAGTTCGAACGCCGTGAAGTCCAACGATTCACCGCGCCCCGCGATACGTTGATCGCCCATGGTCGGGCGTTTAGTGAGTTTGTGGACAATCTGCATGTCCACGGTGTCGCCTTTGGTCTTTTTCAAATCGGTGACTTGCACTATTGGTGCACCCGACGAGGTTTGCTTATTCCCCTTCATGTCTCCTTTGGCGGCTTTGGGCGCCTGCTCGGTCAGCATATTGGTGAACGAGCGATTTCGGTTGGCGGCCGTAAAAAGTGCCGCCTCCTGCAAGCGGCGTGCTTGCTCTCGCGTAATGGTTGTCATGCTCGGTATCCTTCACACAAAAAAACCGCCACGCGGGCGGTCTCTTTTGCCGTCTACACGGCAGTGCTAATCACTGGTTTGAGCAAGAATGTTCTCGATGTCTTCTGTCGACATCTCCGCCATCAGCGTTTGCATGGATTCTGCATCCGCATTCAATAGCTGTTCAGCCTTTGATGGCGTGTGTTGACTGCTCGAGCCCACCTCACTCGGTGAGTTAGGCAAGACGTCTTCGTTGGCTTTTTCCGCTGCCGCCTTCGCTTTCTCTGTGATTTGCTCATCAAAGTGCGTTTTGGTCAGACGGACGGCCTCGTTGAAGCGTGCCTCTAAGGGCTGGTTAGCCCACTGCGGATCGGCTTGTAGTTGGTCATCAAATTCAATCGCTTTGTCCCATCGTTCTCCGCCGGATTCGTGCCACGCGTTGAGCGCCTCATTGGCATGAATGGCCGCTAACACTGCTTGGGTGTTCGTGTCGGGGTCCGGTTGAGATGACGCAGGTTCTGCGGTGTCGGTGAACTGACGCTCTATGTTGGCCACCTTGGCGACAAGCCCACGAATGGCCATGCCAATGTCGGGATAGTCCTCTGCCAATGTCTCCAACTGTTCGTCGGTCAGTTGTAACTTCTCAGGTAAATCCTCGGGAGCCACACCCAGCTTCTCGAGTTGTCGGTCGCGTATTTGCAGAAGCCGCCCTGATTCTTCCCAGGTCGCCTCTTTTTGCTGCAACACTTCCAGCTGCTCTTTGAGTTGGGCCTTTTCTTCGCGCTCGCGCTCAAGCACGTCATAAGGAATGACATGTTCGCCGTCTTTCGCTGCGATGCCCGTTGGGGTGCCTTCGTCGATCTCTTGCTCGTTGGTGTCGTCATTTGCGGGGGCCGACTCCGCAGCAGTATCGGCATCAGATGACGCAACATCCGCGCTTAGCGCTGGCTTTTCTTCTGGCGGTGATGATTCCGACGGCAGTTCGTCAACCACCTCGGCGTCTTCGTACTTCGCCATCAGAGCGTCCAGTTCTTCGAGTGTTTCATTACCTGTGATTTCGATGTCCACGTTTGCTTCTCCTGTGTAGACGTATCGCTGTCTGTGCGGTTAAGGGCTCTCGCTGAAAACCCTTAGCGACAGAGACTGTTCTCCAAAACATGGTGTTACTTTCGTTGCAGCCCCTCCAAAAAAAAGCCTCTACCAGAACATGGAGAGGCTACTAAATCAGTAAGTTTCAAGTGATCGCATTAGGCATATTTCACCCCTTTAGCCCTCAGCTTCTGTCTAGCACTTTTAATGTATTCCGTTGTAAAGATTTCCTCATCTTTCAGGTCTAGGGCTATATTCAGAATCGTTGCTAAAACATCATCACTATAGCGAAGTGATTTCGACAAATTCCCAACTTTTCTTTGCTCAATATCCCCGAGCAGTAAAGCTACTGTGTCTTGTTTTGATGGCCTATGCTGGGAAATGACAATATCAGAAGCCAAATCACGCCCCACAACTTCCAAGCTATCGTTTTCAAACGCAATAGTTTGAAAGAAATCTGACAACGAAGGCCAATATCGCGAATCAAAATTGATTTTCTTTAGCTCAGGGCTCGTATAGCTTTCAAACAAATAGTTACCCTCTCCTGCATTTTCCAATAGTGATGAAATAGAGCTCTCGTAATCGCAGAAAACTCGTCCTCTATTCATGATTTCGGTTCTGCGTTCAAGCAAGTTACTCATAATCGCGGCATACCTTGAAAGTTGCTCGTTCACACTCTCCAACTCTCCAAAGTCATTTCTAATCTCATCACCTACAGTTTCTGACCAGAAAAAGCGCGAATCAGGGATAAGCTCCATTGCTAGTTGAATGTCGTATTCTGAAACCTGCTCAAGAGTTTCAACAAAGAAGGGCTCTAATTCACTTGCACGCTCCAACATTCGCCTTTGAATTGGAATGTGTTTAGGCAAAATTTCTTGTTCAATATTGGACTCAATATCTGATTGGATATAATCAATACAAATTCTCTTAGCTTCTTTACGACTATACATACTCGGTTTAATCCTCAGTGAAAGTGCAACTGAGGCAGATCATAATTGATTGAGAGCACCTTGTAGGTATCTGAACATAAAAAATATTATTACCTTTAGATACCTCGTAGCGATAAGCCAATCCTCGGTAGTTAATACGTTTATGATTAGATAGAGTTGTCAGTTCAAGACAGTATTGTTTCGACAATGGGTTTCGAACCGAAAGGCAAAGCGGTAGCGCTCGTTGTTCACACCGTTGCCGACAAAATCACTGTCTCCCGCGTTGAATAATTCAAACTGCACGCGCAATACCCAGTCATCATTGGCGTTCTGATAGCGCGCAATGCGAGGGGTTTGAATGATCAAGGAGTCAGGCAATGACTGGTCATAATCAATGCCACCTTGTGCCACTTTGGATTGGTCATCATCCACATAACTGATGGACAACGAGGGACGAGACAGGTCCAGATTGGCAATGTCGAACCCACTGCCCGCCTCACTGATGAAGGTCGCGACCATTTTACTGCTCCCCACAGGGATGGTGTCGTTCGTCGCAACCCAATGGACCGTCCCTACATACATGTTGTCGGTCGCGTATTGGCCCGCGATGCCCAATTGGTCAGCGGACAGCGTCACGCGCCCCGCTTTGGCCACGTCGGTGTCGTCATCTTGGCTACTGAACACCACGTTGAGCACACTGCTATCAAAGTTTTGTTTGGGTGACACCGAATAGAGATAAGGGCGAAACAACAAGGTGTCCCTCTTACTCCAGGTCGCCAAGAGATCGATAAATCCCGAGCCCCCTTTATTGAGGTTGCCCTCCGTGAGCCTGTCGTGCTCCCAGTATTGGGTGAACATCATGTTGGCAAAAGAAGGCGCCAGCACATTCACGAGGCTTCCGATCTGATCGGGCCTTGGGTGGGTGTAGTGGTTACACGATTCGGCGGCAAAAATGTTGGAATCCGGATTGGTCGTGGCCACGGTTTGAAGCGGGTTTCGCCAACGACAAAACAGCACACGACGTGTGTCCGTCGGCGTGCTGGTCATGGTGATTTCGTTTTGACGCGCCAAAGCCGCGAACACAATGCACCCAGCCCAACGCAAAGGGTTCCAATCGCCCAGATGCTTATCGGAACGTGTGCCGAAAATGTCAATGTTGTGGGCGTCATAGTGGTGCTCTGCACTGCCGGTAATGAGGCGATTACTGTCCGCCCCAAAATAGAAGGCCCCACCACGGTTCCCGTAGGTGTCAAAGTTACCGAGATCATTCAAAGACGCGCTGTAGGTCCGCTTTCTATGCACGATGAAGCGTCCCTCACCATCCGGCCAGGCGTTATCATTGGAGTGCGAAGTGTTAAAGGGTTCTCGCAGATACACGCCCCACCCTTGGTTATTAATGCCCGCACACGCTTCAAAGGTATTGTGCATGTAGTCTTCGTAGCCTGCCGGCGCGTGAAAGCCATCAAGCTGGTTATAGCGACAGATGATCCCGACATGACGATTACAAAAACCATCGACCAGCATCCAGCCATTCCAGGGCATCGACTCCACTGTGATGCTTTCAAAGTGATTGGCGTGTTGTCGCGCGGCGACCGAAAACTTCCCATGGAGGAAGGGGAACATGAGCATCGTGTAGGTTTGATGGTAAACCAGGTGATAAAGGGAGACGTCAACCGTCACGGTGTCCGCAGGAAGACCGCCTGGCACCACAATGGTCGTGTTTTCATCCGTCTCGGGATCGAAAGGTTGATGGTACACACGGGTTTCGGATGCCAGCACCTGGCCATCCTCATCGCGTGCCGGCCGCGAGGTGCAATCACCATCATGGAAAGAAAATCGATGGCCGCCACCGAGCTTCGTGCCCGACATGGCGTAGCGCGCAATTTCCACCCTGTCACTGTCATAGGCACGCACATAGCGCACTAACGGAATGTCTATCGAGTCATCATCCACAACAGGAAACTGATCGTTGTAAGACCCAACTGCCACCGTGATGTGTGTGTCACCATTGCCGGCTTGAGAAAACGCCGTCAGATCTCGGTGAACAATCGGCTCACCAAACCGATTTTGCGTAAACGTATTGGGTAAGGCTGCCGCGCGGTCACTCAACGTACTCAATGCGGTCGCTTCTGCAATCGGCGGCGTATAGCCTTCAATCACCCCATGCCCACCGGATCCCTCGGGCTTTAAACCGCCATGTATCGTGAAATACCCCACGCGAGAGCTGCTGCACTGCGTGCGAATACCGCTTTCGTTGTTGTCACCGACGATAAATAAGCAGGTCCCAAACTCCGAAATGTTTCTGAGCGCTTCGGTGTTGCCCACGTATAGCCCTTTTCTGCGAAGCATGCTGCCGAGGCCATAAAACCGTCCTACACACGGTGGTAAGTCCAGATCGCCAACAATGGGAAAGTAGCCAATCGGGAGCTCAACATTGAACGTATGAGGAAGGTCCGCATCATTGACCTTGGTGCCGTCGGGATGCCTCGTGCCCAGCGCCACCTCAATGGCACGTTGGTTAGCACGTGCGATGTCTTGCAGTATTTGGGGATTGGCTTGGCCAAACGCTTTGGCATCGATAAAGGTGCTGCCAATGCTTTGCAGCTTCGGCAATCGCTTTTCCTGGGGGATCGCTTTATACACCCCGTCTTCATCACGATACCCAGACTGAAAGAAAGAGTCTTGGTAGGCGAGCGCGCCCATCAGCCCACCCACTTCGGCATCAACTTGCTCCACTTTTTGCGTCAGCTCGGTGACTTCTTGGGAATCACCAGGACCACTCACGGTATTGAAAAGACCTTTTCTCATGCTACCACCTCTCAATCACGAGCTTGACGGCGTCAACGCCCGTCGGCGGATTATCCAAATCGGCCTGAACAACCAGATCATCGGCAAGTCCGATCCAATTGGGTTTGTCGTAAGTGGGCGGGTTGGTTTGACTCAGCAAGACTTCCCCATCAGGGATGGACTCTTCCACCCCTTCCAATTTGACGGAGCAAACAATGCCCCCAGTCGCGTTATTCACCACCTCGCCGTTGAGTAAGGGAATGACAAACACGCGCCCATAATTGCCATGCGCACACCGGATGGCTTTGCCCGTTTGCAAATCCGCCAGTGACACCGTGACGCGGTATTCCTGCAGTGATTCTTCATGGCGCCTTCTCACACCCGTTACCTCGCTATTGATTCGTC
This sequence comes from Enterovibrio norvegicus FF-33, assembly GCF_000286835.2. Lineage (GTDB taxonomy): Bacteria > Pseudomonadota > Gammaproteobacteria > Enterobacterales > Vibrionaceae > Enterovibrio > Enterovibrio norvegicus_A. Next base: position 201,840 of record NZ_AJYD02000038.1, read on the forward strand.
AGCTACAGCTGCAATGCGTCGATTTGTTGGGACAAGAACGCGTCGTACTGCACACGAACCTGCTTCATGTCTTCGGTCAGCTGTTGCATCTCGGCCAGTGTTTTACCGGTCTCTGCTTGCGTCTTCGCATTGTCATAATGGGACGATGACGCGTCGGATTTCAGCTTCTCCACCTTCGCTTCGAGCTCGGCCACCTTGGCGTTCATCTCGCGCATCATCAGCGCTTCTTGCTCGGCCGCTTTCTGTTGCTCTGCCTCATACGCGGCGTGTTCTTCAGGCGTCATGTCCTCAGGATCTTTGGGCACCTTCAAGGCCCCGCGGATACGCTCAAGAAACTCTTGTTTGTTCGGGATATCAGAGAGCTCGCAGACCAAATCAAACACCGACATTTGCGCTTCGGGTGGTAAGTTCGTCGTCAACATCATCATGCGGTCAGCCAACTGCGCTTTGTACGCGGTCGTTTGTTGGATAGGCGCCAGTGAAATATGAGCACGCAGGCGGGTGACATCGTTGTTAAGCCCCTGCTCGGTTTCTTCATTCACCACCACGGTTTTGCGCTTCATCTTGTTGTCGCGATTGATCACCACCGGCTTATTGCGTTGCCCTGACATGTCTTCAATGATGTAACCCAGCATGAGCTCACCCAGCATTTGACTCGACAATCGATAGTTATCATTGAGCTCAGCCAAGGTGGTTGAGCCTTGCTCCACCAAGTTCGCAATGGCGACACCGGAATCGGCGGCCCCTTCTTGCCCGAGAAACGCGGAGTAAATGCCCATCGTGTCTTGGATGAGCTTCATCGAGTCTTGCATCACCTCAAACTGCTGCGAGGCGACACTGAAATCTTGTTGAACCTGGAGGGATTCCGCGATGGTCTTCTTGTTCTTGCGCTCGGGGTTTAACTCGATGTAGCCATCAGGACGCTCGACCTCTTCCAACAATCGCTCTCGGCTCATGTTGGTCGCATCTTCGTCCGCAATCACACGTTTGGCCTGAAGTAACCAGGTCAGTTTGATACGCCGAAAGTTCACTTCATCTTGCGCCGGTATCGCCCGCGCGATTAAGCCATACGGCTCACCACTTTTATCTTTTCGATAGCCAAAGAACGGGACGATCGGAAACATCCCATTGGGCGCTTGGCATGCACGGGATCCGAGCTTGTGTGGTCCAGCAAACCAGGTTTCGATAATCTGGCTCACTTGCCCCACCGACAGCGACGCCTTTCCCATGGCCACGGCCGTGGTATGCGCCAAGTTGTTCGGGTTGTATTCAATCACACGGCCATCACTGAGGCGGATCACCGTTTTGCGTTCGATATGGCGACGATAGATGATCTGCAGACGAATACGTTTGCGATTGGTACTGAGGTATTCCGAGTGCGAGCGGCTCCAGCCTTGGTATTCCTCCCAGGCACTCACCAGATTAGCGTCGACACCTTCAATCATGGAGACATCGGCAAAGCCTTCCCACTCGTTCAGCGCATGGTCCAACACCTTGGCTTTGTGGGGCATCTTGGCCTTCAACGTGGCGATCTCTTCCCAACGTTGGCGCATCACCCAATTGCAATCGGACCAATCCGGTTCAATGGAGAACCAATCCCAATAGATCTCATCTCTCGGGACATTTTTGATTTTGTACTTGTGCCCAAAAGGATCGGGATTCCGGTAGGCCTCCACAAACCCTATCCCGCATTTGGTTTGGCCCGCGTAGGCTTCAGAGCGTGCCCGATCAAGGCGCCCTAATCTGGCCGCATCCGCAAACTCGGCGTTAATCGCTTCGGCGAGCAGCTCCATCTCTTCATCAGGATCGTCCGCCACGACCATTAAATCGGTACGCGTCTTCGCTTCCATCCCCAATACGCCGTCAATCGCTGGCGCGATGAGATTGTGCATGGTTTCAGGTTGCCCACGATCGCGAAGCACGGAGATCAAATCAGGGGCAAGTTGGTCACCGTCATAGTAAGCACAGGCTCGATTGGCATTGCTACGCCATTGAGGCTGCGCATCGATGTCAGACATGATGGCCGTCAATTGTGTGGTCTCTATGCCTTTGTCTGTCAGAGCTGCCGTCATCTACCTCGCCATCCAGTGTTTAACCCGTATTTGTTGGGGTTGCTTATCTTTCGCAACACGTGCCGGCATTCGCGCACGCATCTCTTGAGCAATCATGTAGCTCATCACCTGGTCATCGAAGCACCCTTCTTGCGCCCCCATCGCCCCTTTCTTGTCGTACACAAACGTGTGGAACTCCGACACGGTCCCTATCCAGTTGATGCCAGATTGGTCATGACGCAATAACGTTTTCATGCCTTCAGAGAGAATGGGTTTGGAGTGTTTCGTGGTGAGCCAACCGAGTTTGACCGTTTCGTCTTCATCGTCACGGTCGATGTACTGCTCGCAGTAAATACGTTGTGTGGGGTACAGATCTTTAAACGCCAGGATAAACGCGTGACCATGATTGTTCCGCTCAGGTCCCACGAACGCCTTGTTGTACCATTTGCCGATGTGGGCGACTACGTGTGCGAACATTTCCACGTCCAGGTACCCGAACCAGTGCGCCACTTGCTCGCCGGTGCTTTTCTTCACCACATCGAAACTGGAGCGATCACCGTGTTCGAGTCCTTCGGCAATATCCACCCCAACGGCGTAATCTTCGTCAGGGTCCGGCAGCTCCCAAACGAGCAACATGTTCATCAAGCTACGCTGGCCTTGCTCATCCAGCGTTTCGGGTTTAGCGGCTTTGGTCTTCTCACCGGTAACAGGCTCAACGTCATACACAATGAGCGGCTTTGAGCATTGGCCTTCCGCCTTCATCACATGATTGGCATCGAACACGCGTCGACCTGAGGTCAAAAACGCTTCTAGCGGCGTCGAGGGAAACTCTTGTTTCATCTCATCACCCTGCTCGGCTTCTTTGAGCACGTACCATTGGCGCTGCTCATCATCGATGATGCAATCCATGGCTGCTTCCACCGCCGTAAAGTAATCACGCTGCGTTTTGCTCATCACCAGGCCATGTTTCGGGACCTTGGCGCGATACTTCGGATCTTGCCACCACGCAAAGAAGTGAAACTTCCAGTCGAGTGATGTCAGGTCGCTGCCAACGCGTGCATGCTCCATGGATTTGGAGGCCATGGCGTGAAAGTCGCCGCCCACACCTTCTGCGGTTGACTCAATGAACGCCACACATCCAGGGTGAATCGCATTCAAGGTACCGGTGCGCACTTCTTTGGCTTTCTGTGGATACTGCGCACAAATCTTGCCGTGCTCAGAAACATGCAGCCGATGGACCGTCCCTGAACGAAACGATGTCGCCACCTGAATGCTCGAGCCATGCGCAAACAACAGGCTGCCACCGGTTTTGCCTGAGGTGCGTGACTTGATAATGAAACGCGCCTTCAACCAATCCGGTAAGTTGTCGAACGGGATTTCTATCTTGGTCCTGAATATCTCGCCCGCCGCATTTTGGTCCTGGGCGATGATCCCGCACTTGAGGTTGTTATTGAAAAGCGCCTCGTCCAAGAGGTAGATATCGATGGCGGTAGAGAAACCAATCTGTCTGGCTTTAAGAATGATGTTGAGCCAATGCATCAGCTCGAACAGCAACCGTTGTGCTGGCCTTAACCGAAACGTGACCAGCTTGCCTTGTTCATTCTCTATCTTGTAGAGGTTGTTTAGACGCCACCATTTGTCGGAGAGATTGCGTTTAATCTCTTCGGTCAATGCTTGTTCTGTCATACGAAAAACACCACCGCGGAGGTTTTACCCCATTGGGGGAAAACTGCGCCAGCACTGGGCTCAAGAGCCCATCAACCCGCCAGAGCCCATTTCTCTGAGCTCTTCGAGTATCTGACCTATCGGCGTATCATCTGCGTTGCCATCGCTAAATAACTTCTGCGTTTCCGCAATGATCTTCTCGCGCCTAACGACATCGATACCCAATGTGCTCATGGTTCGGGTCAGCGATTCAATGCGGCCAGTGAGTATGTCGAGTTGGCCATTCAATCGTGTAAACGCTTCATAGAGTGCAACGCGTTCTTTCAGTGTCTCTGCCTTTGAAAGGTCTTCATGGATCTTGCCTAAGTACTCAATACCGCTTTGTAATCTCGCCCGAGTCAGTAGCAATTCATCTTCCAACGTGGCCGTAAACGCGGCATCAAACATGACCTGTTTATCGGCGGGAAAGTAGCGCGCGTAAAAGCTCCCTTTTCGAAAAGATTCACCTCGAACGTCATGCCCACTCTCAGCCTCTTCACGTTGGCGCTCATCGATAATGATGACTTGGGTTTTCTGCTGCTCTTTCTTCGCAGCCTTTCTTTGCGCACTGCGCACTTTCGCGGTTTCTTTTTGCGCAGTTGTGAACTGCGCAATAGTGCGCACTTTAATGTGTCTGCGCGCACTGGCGTAATTCAGCCCTTTTGCTTCACACCATTCCTTTGCGCCGGTCCCGTATTTCTCATGGTCGTGTTGAAACTGCGCTTGTAATTTCTTCCAATCGCGAGACATTACTGACTGACTTGTTCTCGGCTCAGCTCACCTTCGACAATCCAATCCCCCATCATGGGACGATGGCTGGCTTTTGTGGTTATGCGCGAACCGTCTCTAAGGACGACGCGCGCGCTGGTACCATTCCAACGAATGACACTGACAATGCGGCCTGATTTGGTTTGTAAATCACTCATGCATTTCCTCCGTCACCAACCGTGGTCAGTCCTGGTCTTGCTTGTCCTGCATGATTTTTGTCTGGGCATGTTTGTACCACCAGTTAACTGCAAAGGTGGCGACACCAATAAGAAAGCCGCCCAAGGCGACCCATTCGTTAAAGGTTAGTCCTGCCATGGTGGTCACCGCTGACGCGCCATAGGAAATGCCAGAAGCAGATTCATTCATTGTTAATCTCTACTCATCGCCTCAGTGACTTTAGGCACAATCTTTTCAGCGCTTCGCCCGATGACATAACCACCCAATCCAATCTGCAGGAGAGTCCAGGCTTCGGTGGCCAATCGAAACTCAGTCAGCCCAAAGGTATCGGCAACGACAAGGACCAAGAACGTCAGCATAGTGATAGGACGCCAATTACGTTGTAACCAACTCGCGCCTTGCGCCTCAGCAGTAATGACCTTGGTTTTCGATTCAATCAGACGGGCTTCATAATCCATGACCTTCGCGGCCATGGCGCTTTGCATATCAAACAGGCGAGCTTTGACCTGCAGGCGTTCTTCATCACTGGTATGAAGATCATCAATCAACGCAGTAACCGGCTCAACGATGCCGGACAGAACGTTCCAAATACTCATTACGCGGCCTCTTGTTGCTCAACGGGGTAACGCTTACGGCAAAGGTGGAAATGAGGACCATCAATGAGCGGTGTTTTACCTTGCTGCTTCTTGCGCGCAACATAGCGAGCGATGGCGGCTTCCAAGTCTTCTTCATCATTGATGACACTCCAACAGGCGCCCCATACCACAGACACATCCAACTCAATCGCCGCTTGTCTCATGGCGTATGCAATCTTCACATACAGGCCAAAATCCCATCGCACTTCACCACACACCCATGCGCCGAGGTCGACAGCATGGCCCGTCAAGTGACGGCTTTTCTTCGTACGAGACCCGCCTTGCTGCATGAGCACCAGATGACGCTCAAGCGTTCTTAATCCTTCGAGAACAGCAAAATCAACAGGGGTAATCTGTATGGCTCGCTTAACCACACGCACCATATCAATATGAACTGGCGCTAATCGTTTGGATGAACGTGTGCCGAGTCGAAAAGACATAGCCCTCACTCCTCAAAATTTAGGTACAAAAAAACCCGCGCAGTGGCGGGTTAGATTGGGCACAAAAAAACCTCGGCCCGTTTAAAGGTCGAGGTTATGCATTATTAGAAGAAAATAACGCGGTTTTTGGTGAGGCTCAAGCGGTTTAGGTTGTTCGATTTACCAAAAACAAAATTCAAAGAAATACTCTGGTCGAATGTAACTGACAATTTCTCTGACAACGTAAGCCTACTTAGCGCAAATCAGGTAATGAGATAATCAGAACACTAGCCGCAAGAAGGTTGCTCATAACGGAGCTGACTAACGTTCTCCGATTCCGGGTCATACACCACTAGGACAGTGTCGCCACTGACGTTGAATCTTTCCCAAGCACCAACCAACCCTAGTACTGGTACCTTTTTTGCTGGCATAGCTGCTGTTGGTTGACCCAGTAAATCTGTCACTTCATTCGATTTCATGTTTACCGTTATTCCCAGCGGTAATGCGCCAACCTGATTTGGTTTAACTTCAATACCAATGAGCGTGTTTGTTTGTCGATCAAAGACAAACGAAACATTGTTGGATTTAGACGTCACGAAAAACGTATCGAAAGCAGGATCAACATCACGTGGCACGTTTCCACCACTTAAGGAGGCAAAGTGAGCCTGCTTCATGAGTTGGTTGTACGTTTGACCTATCATCTTTCCATATTCCGTACTCATCAATACCATCCATTTTCTTTGTTAATTTCATGCAGTTTTTTTCGCGCTGAATCCAACTGATCTTGTTCGTAACCATTTTCTTTCAAGCACTGCTCTATAGCATCAAAGTTACTATCAACAGCATCCTTAATGCTATTAGAATCTTCTATCTGTTTTTCAGGTTGGTTACGTCCACCGTAAGTTTCACTGCATTTTTGATGTACTTTGGCTGGTATAGCAATTCCTGCTGCAGAATTTTTTAACATGTTAATTTGTTCTTCAGTCAGGAATGTAACTCCAAGCTCTTTCATCAGCGCTCGCTTTAATGCTGCTAGAGAAGGAATATGATCGATGTCCATCCCATCTTTCTTACTTCGAGGAGCTAAATCGCCATAGGTACCAACTTCAAGTGGTTTAACTTTGGGCTTCCTTGGCCGACTAAACACCAAATAAAGTGGGTCAATACCACTATCTGCCGGAAACGTCACTATCAGTTCAATGTGTTCCGCTTCAGGGTTTGGATAGACTAGCTTGTCTAGTTCCTGTCCATCATAATCTATCGGGCGAACGAGAATATTGCTGATTTCAAGGCCACTGGTGTCAGGAAACGATGTACCTGCAGTGAGCAGGTTGTCGCTGTCGTCGGGGTACCAGGTCAGCGTTATTTGCTCATCGACTTTCGCCTCAAATCTCTCCCCAACGGCATTGGCTGAAATACGTCGTACACTATCACCATACGGGCTGCCTTCGCCTGTGTGTATGCCTACAACTTGTGGATTGCCGTTTTCATCTTGATATAGCCGGAAGCGAACGCGTGTTATAGCTTCGGGCAATTGTGCTAATTCGTCTTCCGAATATAGGGTGCCATCACCCAATTGCGATGGCCAAAATGCCAATAGCAAGAAGTTAGCACGAGATACTGTGCTCTTGGCCATTTCTCCCGCAAGCGCCCAGTTAAGAGGCATTCTAGAGGTCGTGCCTGTTATCTTCCCTAGTGGTAAAAGACCGCTAGCTGTCATCGCCCTTGCAGGGGCCATTGCTGCCATCACACCAAAATTTGGAGCCTTTAGTTCCTCTTCGCAGGCTTGTGTATCGCCGTACGGTCGGGTGCAAGATTTGGCAAATACTTTGTCAGCTTGAGGCGCCCTAGAAAAATTCTCTGATATCGCTGGCGGTGGTGTGGGTGTCAGCGGCGGTTCAGCAATCACTGGCTCTGGAACATAACTTGGTTCTGAAAAGGAAGAGGCCGGACCATTATTGGCTGATCGCGATGCACCCATGCGCGGCTGGGCGGTCAAAAAACGCTGTTTGGCATCATTGAATGCTTGGTCAGTCATGGTAATTTGGTTGCTGGCATTGGCGACCAACTTGCCATCGGCGTACTTAAACAACGGGGCTGTGGGGTTATCAGACACCACTACCATCTCGCCCCGAGCGAGGGACGATTGAATCGACACCCCACTTGAACCTGAAGGCAGCATCGTCAGCAAGTCGGCATCACTGTAACGTGAAATATTCCCTTCAATTCGAATGGCATCATTTTTTGATAAACCATCCAGCCTTACAATCCTTGCCATTCCCTTCCCAAAAATTCTCTATATTTAACAAGCACCTTGCAAGAATTACTCCACAAAGCCAGTCATAAGAATCAATGGCTTATTGCAACCATTCAATCAGTGAGCAATTCTTTGCCCAAATCCAGGCAAAAAGTTGCTCACAAGCAAAATATTGCTAGGAAAAGGTAAAGCCGTTTTTAGTGGGATTCTGACTACTGTCTTTCTCTGGCCACAAAATGAACTCAATCAAACGGCCTAATAGATTAGGTGGAATTGATCTTGCCCTTCTCAACTCCGATCCTCTACACTAAACACTGTTTAAATATACAGTACAATTTATGCCAGCCATACGTTACAGACACAACTACAAATCTGGGATCATCTCCGCTTCAGCGACATCGCTTGAAGACGTGTCCCGTCGCGAGAATCTCCCTGCTCTGCTCAAAGACGGCAGCCTGGTCTATTTTCCTTTTGGCGGCTTTATTGAGCGGAAGTCGCTCTCGAACGTACAGTTCGTCAAGATGGTAAACATTATTGGGTTTTCCCCCAGTGAGGGAGAATCCGGTCCCTGGCAGGATATTCCAAGTAACAGTGAAGTACTCGGCGTATTTAGGACAGGAAAGTACTATGTGGCACTTGATAATCAACAAGTTGTGTTAGTCTAAGTCGTCTAATAAATAGAGGTCTCACGTGGGATTGAAACTAGATAAAAGCAAACGCATTGCTCGACTCAAAACAATCGCGTCAAAGTTAACGAACGGTGACATCGTGGCAGCGGCTGAACATTTCCACGAATTGCACGGAGACATTGAGAGTTATATCGACTCAACCACATATGATGTGCTTATTAATGGGCGCCCATATCCTCCCAAGGCCATATTTGGTCTAGCGCTAACTCGCCTTCTGCAGCAACAAATTCGCTCTTTTCATTTCTCCGGCGGGAAAAAAAGCCCATGCTTTGAGATCCTCACTAAACTCGGCTTTGAGATAGTCCCTAAATCGCTCAAGCTCAACTTGTACCAGGCATATAGTCGCGAAGACATTAGTCATCTGTTCGACCCAGACTACAAGTTTTCTTCAGGTTCAGGGCGTTGGGGCGGCACAGGAATTGTTTCTGGTTACCCCACTCCAAACGATCATGTTTTTATCGTCACCATGGAGAGAAACGAAAGCAACGATTACGATGATTATCTGACGGAAGATGGTGTTCTGTTCTGGAATACTCAGAACGAAGTTACCGCCAATAGCAAGCAAGTGAAAGACTTGCTTTCACATGACCCTGATACCGGCACTATCTATCTTTTCATGAGGGTCAACAGCAATGATGACTACACCTTCTTCGGTCCACTAACTTTCAATGAGTGGAATCCAAACTCATCGAAACCTGTGCATTTCTTTTGGAACCTTTTGTCTTGGCCTTTAGCCGACAATATTAAAGAGCTCTTTGCCGCACACATTAAAGACGCTCGAATGCCTGGTTATAAAGCGCCGATTCCATTATCCGATGCCTCTTTGGTTGAAACTCCGCCCCCAAAACCTTCCAACTCTAAAAAGCAGGGTAGCAGAAAACCATCTGGCACCATTGATTGGGCAGCGAGGGAGCAATCTAACCGCCAGCTTGGAGATGCTGGTGAAAAAGCAGTCATTGCATTTGAGCAAAAACAACTTACAGAACTTGGTCGTCCCGACTTAGCTTCCAGAGTTGAGCACGTTGCAACAATCAACAGTTCAGCAGGATATGACATCAAGTCATTTAATGACGATGAGTCTCACAAGTTCATCGAAGTAAAAACCACCACTGGCGGTATTAACACTGCGTTTTACATTTCAGCGAATGAGGTCAAAGTATCCACCGAGAAAGGCCAGGATTACTGGATATACCGTCTTTATAACTTCAAAAAAGAAAATGGTATCGGCAGGCTTTATCGTGTTCCAGGGCCTGTTGAAGAACGTTTTTTGTTAACTTCAAACACATATATAGCATCACCAAAGTAGTGCCAAAATTAAACCATAATTCTCACTGACGTCATTTCCAGCATAAAGGTGCATCTCTCAAATGATCAATCGAATAGTAAATTTACTAAAGAATTTTTTTAAAAGTTCTATCAAACCCAAAGTTGAAAAGCCCCTCCTCCAACCTAAGTGCGTCGATCGTACGGCACCTAAGGCAAAAGATTCTGAAGATGCGTCATTATGCGAAAATTTTCTAAAGTTACTAAAAAATTACAACAAAGACGAGCTGCCAAAAGGAATGATTCTCTATCATGGCACAATAGAGCTTGGGACTCAGACCTGTGTTAAAAGTAGTCTACTAGCCGGTACCAGAAAATGGTTCAGTGAGGATAAAATCTATGCCGCAAACTACGCTTTTGCCAATGCCGGTGATAATTTAGGTCGTAGATACCTTTGGAAATGTAGGCTTAAAAGCAATCTCGCTGGTATCGAAGGTTCTCAACTAAAGCTATCACAAAAGTCTCCTTGGAAAGGCGAGTTTCCTTGGAAGTTTCCGAACCACTATCATTTATACGCGAGAAAAATTTTAGGAGAGAAAGCATCTTATGGTTTCTTCAATGAATACGTCAACGGGATTTACCAGGAAGTTTTAGTCACTGAGCACAATAACGTAATTGAGGTAATCGAGGTGATCGAGTTACCTGACACAAAAGAGAAAGCAATAGCCTTTGTTTCTGCTAAGACGGATATCTAGACGATCTTTTAAACACCTTTAAGCACAGATTATTTCATCCTATATCTAACGCCACTTTATATATCAGCCCATAAAATTAATTCATATCAACAATTATAATCATGAGCGACACCTTTTAAGATGCACGTCTAGATAAATAATAAAACAACTTTCTCTCTCAAATTTTTCTGTTAAGTTGATTCATTAAATCTCATAGAAATAGGGGAATATCGTGGCTTATATAGAGTGTAAAAGTTGTGGTCATAAAGAAGAGGCCAATAAGGACTTCTTTTTAAAGGTGCTTGGAGGAGGCTTTGTCGGCGGCGGCTTTTGGGCTTGGGTAACATATTTTTTTGCAGGGACCGGGTTTGCATTTGCAATTTGTGTTGCAATCGTAACTGGTGGTGTCGCCCTTCTTGCATTTTCGGATGACATAAATAAATGGTTATCTGAAAGTTATGATTGCCCAAGTTGTAGTAAACGATTATGGCGATTAGTAAAGGAGTAATACTTAATGAGCCGTTAACTGCGGCTCATCACCACGCCAATGCACTGACCTCCACTACATAATTTTAAAGAGAGAATGCGCCACTAAAACACACCAGGTATATCTTGAAACCAAGCTGCGACAAAGTCATCAATTACACCAAGCATTGACCTGCCTCGACAATCTTTTGCTCGTCACTTAACGTTCGACTCCCATTTGCCTACCCTACTCGACTAATGGCATTTCTAAGCCAAAATCACTGAGCCAGGAGGCACGTGTAATGAAGCGTTTCAAAGGACTGAGCCTCATCGAAACGATTGTCACGCTCTCGGTACTTGCTGTTGTCACAGCCGTATCCGTACCCGTTTATACAAAACAACTGGCCAATGCACGCGCTGAAAAGCTAGAACAGGATATCTTTCAACTGGTGGACGTTGCAGCTTCGTATTCACTTCGCCGCTGGAAGCCAACCTATATTCATCTGGTCAACATCCCTTCGGATAAACCCACGACTGACAGCTCTTGGTGTCTGGTTGTTTCTTCCTACGCCTCAATCACCAAATGCTCTGATGAAGACGACACGCCAGCTGAAAAAGCTAATGAGAAACGTGTCGCGACGGTGTTTGGAAGCAAACACACCCAGATCAGCCTGAAAAGACTAACCAGCCAAACGAAGTTTAAATTTGATAACAACAGCTACTCACTGTTCTTAGGTGATGAACGAAAATTTGATATCAGCTTTCTTGAGGCTCAGGCGGGAAGTAACACGTTTACCGCGAAGGCCATTAACTTCAAAGATTTTGAGCTTGAAAAGGTAACCGTCGTTACTGATGACACTTAACGCATTTTCGAATAGGTCGGTGCTAGTTCACGGCGCTCTTAAGCATTTCCATTCATCAAAACTCAAATTTGCGTTTTGATACTCGCCTAATTCACTCCCACAGAGTAACACCTCAGTTACGCGCATTTTCCAACCTTCTCGAAATGCCCAGCGTTCAACTGGCAATGGGGCACAGGATTTTGAATGATGTGAACAGAGAGCCATCTCCTTTCTCCTGCCAACTCAACGCGAAGAGAGTTTGGCTCTCACTCTCTCATCCTTGCTTTGCAGCACCATCAAAACAAACTAGCCGTATTTGTGAACTAGTTCGTTCGTTTTTCTCAAACACAATTGTTGTTACCACCTGAAATACCATAAGCTAGCTTGTCGCGGTTATTAGTCAGCATCTCTTGCAGCCATCATTAGGTATAAATATGAAATCACTACTTCTGTATATTGATATTGGCGATTGGAATGGTGGAAATAATGGACAGTACCCCAAAATTATCGAATGGGATCTTGAAGATAATGAGCGTCCAGTCAATGTATCTGAAGGTTGGGGGCATGGCCTTGGTGGTGGTCGATTTTCTCTTAAAGCTTTTATCTCTAGTGAATGGTTCGACTGGCTTCAAGATCCCCAATCGAAGTGGGTTAAGGACACACTCACTAGCCACAACGCAATGAACAATGATATACAAAGTATTAAGCGAATCCTTTCGAACCAATCTGTCGAACACAGTTTTGACCTACCAGACAATCTCTGTAGAAGTCTTCAAATCTCGGGAATTCAATTTAACACGCGAGATATTTGAGCCCTTTTCTCGATCAGTAATTGGCTGCCCCCGCGCAGCCAACGCTCTCAGTCCGCAGTCATCTAATTCCTTTGACCAACACCTCATCAATTAACGCGAACACAGAAGCGGACTCTGACGGTGACAACGGATTGAGCGGATCACCACTCCCTCCATCGTGAAGGTGTCATGTTTGGTGATAGCGACAGAGGAATACTTGTCATTGGCCGAAAGAAGCAGACGACGCGGAACATCAAGCAGCTTACAGACAACTCTTAGGAAAAAGTTACATGGTTAAATACTTTTCTAGTCATCCGAGCCTCGAAAACCGAGCTCTCCAGATATGGCAAATTTTGATAGGATTCGCCTACGAACGCAGAATCACAACTTACGGCGAGGTCGCAGATATTCTCGGCTATAAGGGAGCGGGGACAATGGATAGACAATTAGGTCATATTCTTCACTTTTGTGCTCAGAACAAACTACCTCCTTTAAGCGTTTTAGTTGTCAATGCCGAATCAGGCTTACCTGGTGATGGTTTTGAAACTATAGGGGACTTACACAAAGCTAGAGAAAAGGTATTCAATTTCGACTGGTTTGACGTAATACCTCCAACACCAGCTCAGTTTGCAAGAGCATGGGATATTGCGGAAGAAAACAACTTTAACTTAGAGTCATAGCACACATTCCCCCTCCCCCGACCAACAACTCATAGTATCCTGGCTGCCATGTGCAGCTAACACTCTCACCCTACAACCATCTAATTTATTTGAACAAAATCTGAAAACTGTCATATCCATGCGACCGATATCAAGTCCTTCATACTTCACTGCATGATACATTTTAGTCAGACAATTTAGACTATGATAACTTCAAACATGTCTGTGAACACTAAACCTGATTATGTTGTATATGGCGATGAAAGTGGTACTACAGGAAGTGACCGCTGCTACTCTATAGGGCTTCTCTGTGTACCTTCTAATAATGTTGAACTCTTCAATTCACACGTTGCAAAGCTCAAGCAGAAGCATGGCATAGTAGGAGAGTTAAAATGGTCAAAAATTAAAAATAGTCATGGACAGGCGAACATGTGTGTTGAACTACTGCATGTTGTCTTAAATAGCTCTTGTTGTTTTCACTCGATAGTGGTCGAAAAATCGATATACAACAACTGGCGGAACAATAGAGAAGACGCTTTTTACAAGACATACACAATGCTGTTGAAAGGCACTGCACAACAGCTGAAATCTCACTTAACAGTGCTCATTGACCAGAAGTGCGATAAGTACAAAAAGAATGATGAAGTTGTTGGGATCATAGCAAATAACTTGCTCGCTCAAATGGGTCGAGAGCGATCCATTGAAGAGGTTTCAATGAACGATTCCAAAGAGCATCTTGGCTTACAAGTTGTAGATATTTTAACTGGCTCAGTAAACGCTGGGTACCTCAAGTTCCTAACGCCTGGTCTCACGTTGTCTAAAGCCAAGGAGTTAGCACTTCCGAAGATGGCACACCTGTTGGGATGGGACGAAATCAAATATGACACTTACCCTAATGAGAGCTTTAACATTTGGCATTTCCCCCGAGAGAATCGTGCCCGACCAGCCACAAAACCAGTAAAATCAACAGATACTAGACAACTCTAGTCCTCCATTTAACTAACAATATTACTAAACTAATATTGATTACAGCCTTAGCCCCCCCTTAAAGACTCAAACATAGATTAGAAGGCACTTTAATGAATTTTATTGAATTCAAAAAATGGCAACTTGCAGACCAACCAAGTCTCAGACACCAATTTGAAAAGTGGTTAGAACTGCAGAGCGATGAACCCGAAGTTTGGAACAGTTGTACTCTTCAAGCCACGGGGATCGAATTATTGCTTCGAAACCAAACTAATGACATACGCCAATCCTGCCTAACCATCGCTACCGTGCGCCTTAACGAAGAACTACAAAATAAAGGCATTTTCAAGTCGCTATTGAATTATCTTGTCCAAAACTCACCATGGGAGACTATCGCGATTGAAGATATAAATAATCCGATCCTTCTTAACTTTTGTAAAAAACATGGATTTGAAAAGATAAGTTCGATGTACCCAACGTCCTTGCGCATTAGTAAGAGCAATCTCAAAAGCTTTCCAGTTGCAGAGTTTAGCTTTTGAATTTTTCGGCACATAGACTTAATCGTTCATATATGACGCTATTTTATAAGAAAATCTACACTTAAAATGATTGGAACATACCAGTGATTACATTGCGAAATCTCTCCTGGAAAGCGTTGTATTGCCATTAATTCCTCGATTCCAACCACCCAACCCTCTCACCCTGCAACCATCTAATTCAACTGAACAGCACCTCATCGACTAACGCGAACATAAAAGCGGACTCTGACGGTGACAACGTATTGAGCGGATCACCACTCCCTCTATAGTAAAGGTGTCATGTTTGGTGATAGGTACTGAGGAATACTTGTCATTGGCTGAGAGCAGAAGACGACGCGGAACATCAAGGAGCTTACAGATAAACTCCCCGTTTAAGTTCGCCACAATCACATCGCCATCTCTGGCGGTAACGTGACGATCCACAACCAAGATATCGCCGTCGAAAATCCCCACTCCTTGCATAGACTCACCCGACGCTTTACCAATGAAGGTCGCGCTTGGGTGCTCGACGAGCAACTCATCCAGGCTTAGAGGAAGTTGGCGATAATCACTGGCTGGAGACTCAAAACCGGTGATACCCGCACTGGCGAAGATAGGGATAATGTTCATATTTTTCACTGTTTAAATATACAGTATTCATTCTAGCGATTTTCGTCTCACTAGCAAGAGCTAGGCTTTCTGACAGCGGGAAATTTGAACTAGATATTTATCCTGATCACGGCTGTTACTTGCCCCTTTGCTGCACACCCGTTACTCGCGTAAGCTGTCCGACATGAACAATATTGCGCGCTTGGGCACCAAATGAATGACAAACCAATAGACATAAAGTGCCCTGATTGTGGTGAGCTAGCTAAATTCGAAGAACCGTTTGAGTTCTTATCGAACCGGAAGATTCACCCTGATGAGACAAGACCGATTCATAGATGGGGCAGTTGGCGAGTTCTCGAAAGGTTTCCTTCTAAAATAAGCTGGAAGCCACCATCAGGCTCCAGCCAGTTTCTAAGAAGTGGTGGTGACTCAGGTTATGCCGGTTACCCACTGCTTACGAATGGTTTAGTTCTATGTTCTCATTGCCACTCAAATAGACAGCACAAATTGAACTGGCCAATTGATGCATATTGGCAATGGCAAATCAGAGGTAAGTTGCTGTGGGCATGGGACAAGGAACACGCAGAGGCGATTCTGAATTACATCAAGCAAACATCTCGACCAACGCGTCGCTCTTATTACCTTAGATACATCCCCTCGCACTTTCTTTCAGCTAAAGTGAGAGAATTGGTCGTTCAAAGAATTGAGCGAAGTTTTAATTGTTAATGGAAAAGACCAGCCAAACCCTCTCACCCCGCAACCATCTGATTAATTTGAATAAAACTCCCCCACTCGCACCCTCACACGATCCAAATCAAGTTTAGCCTTGCACACTTTATGATAAATTCTCGTCGTAATAAATAGACAACAATGACCTATCTAGTGCCGAGAGTGTCTGTTTTTTTAGCGAAGTAGATCTCATCCACATTTCAACACAGGAAAGACATCAAATGAGTACTGAAAGTACCAAGCAATTTATGACTGCTCCAATCGCATCAATCATTATCACCATAACAATTTGTGTTACCGCATTGTTTGCGATGGGATCTTTTGAGCAGCCCAAACAAGATTACGCAACCGTTAACTTTGATGGTGGTTACAAGAAAATTGGTGTCATTAGTGAGCAACGAAGCTTTTCTGAAGCTGAAGTTATATTTAATGACAAAGTTCTTTGGTCGGGCACTTTAAGTTACGTAGCAGATGAAATTAAGAAAAGTATGGCATCCGAAAAGAACCCTGAAAATGTCACTTGGAAAGCTGGTGTAGCTCTAAACGGCACAGCCGGAATTTCATGGGTTGGCAGTGAAAGTTCTTTCAAACTTACCACAGAGACAATCAACCTATTATCAACAGAAGAATCGCCACTGTTAGCGCAACAAGTAATTGAGCAACTATTGGCACTAGACAGAAAGGTTAAAGATGAAAATGAGGCAAGTGCCAACCAAGCTTTGACGCTTTCAGAGCCCCCTAGCGCCTCATTTACTTTTACCAAACTAATTACAGCATTGAGAGATATGTAGTCGAAGGTTTTGACCACTAGAATAAGTGTCGCGCAGCCGACACTTTATTCGCTCCAATCTCTTGAGATAAACATAAAGTCATCGTTTCTAATGCTTTCTGCAAAGCTCCTGCCGTAATCTTCACCCCAAATAGCTCTCACTCTGCAACCACCCCATTTCTTTGAACAAAATCTCATCAATCACACCTCAACTGCGAACTAAATCATGCCTCCCCATATGCACTTTATGGTACATTCTCGCCCAAAAGTTTTAGGCAGTGATGGCTTGTTGCGTGCCGATAATTTGTGAGCGGTAGCGTGCCCCCTAAACTTGGAGTCTAATAAGTTTTTAGCCGATTAAACCAACATCAATTCCTAAGTAGTATTTATGAGCTTTCAGATAAAAAGAGTCGAGATAAAAAACTTCCGGTCAATTCGTACTTTGAGTATATCACCTAATCAGCTAGCAGTATTGGTTGGTAGAAATGATTCCGGGAAATCAAATGTTCTTAGGGCATTGAATCTATTCTTTAATGGTAAAACAGACCAAAATAAAGAGTTAGATTTCAAGATTGATCATAACATTTTCAACCTTCCAAACAGAAGAGCAAAAGAAATAATTGTTAAGATCGAATTGTCAGTCCCAGAAAATTATCGTCGTGTAAATGGTGACATTGTCGTCTGGGAAAAACGTTGGCGAGACAATGGCCTTGTATATAATGAGTATATAGGTCACCGTGAAGTTGTGGGTCCAAGAAGTGGTGTTTACATAGAAGAATTGAAAATACCTGAAAGATCAAACCTTCATGCCCTTTTGAGGAACATTAAATTTATATATGTCCCCGCCATAAAAGACCTAAAGTATTTCTCATTACTTCGGGCCAGCATTTATGATGTGATAGCTGAAGTAGCAAACCGAGAGTTTCGTGATTCTAGCAGAGACTTCGAACAATCAATATCACATCAACTGCAAGATCTAACACAAAACATCAGACATTCATTGGGTCTGAATTCAAGGTTGGCTTTACCGAGAAATCTAAGTCATATTTTTGAAAGTCTTGACTTCTTAAGTGATGAGCAAGATATTTCACTCGATGTACGAGGTGATGGCGTAAAAGCCAGACATATACCTCTAATTCTAAAATTTATGGCTGATAAAACTCGAAGCCTTCAGGGACGAGGTGCACAGCCCTATAATTTCATTTGGGCTTATGAAGAACCTGAAAACAGTCTTGAATTATCTAGCTCCATTGAGTTGGCAGATCAGTTTTGGGAATTCGTAAACTCAAGTATATCCCAAATATTTCTATCTACTCACTCTCCTGTTTTTTATAACCTCCACTGTAAGGAGAAAGATGAGAACCAGATATCTTGCCATCACATGTATACATCGGATCAAAATCAAGGAACCAAAGAAACCAATGAGCTAAGTGATTTAGATGAGCGAATGGGTACAACGGCCCTATTTGCACCAATGGTTGAAGAGCTTGAGGAAAGGGTAAGGCAGCGTGAAGCCGCAAGAATTGAGGCAAAGGCCTTAGCTGAGGCTAACCGTAGAAAGCTATTTGTAGAGGGACCTTCTGATAAATTAATCATAGAGAAAGCGATAAGTGTTTTTATCCCGAACAGATCGCAGGATATTGATATTGAAACAAAGGAAAGTGCTGGTATCAACTATGTTATCGATATGCTTCAGTCATGGAGAAGCCAAGCAAAGCACCATCCTAATTTACCACGGGCGGCAGGACTTCTTGATCTAGATGCGGATGCTATTAAAGCTTCAAATGCCTGGAATGAAGTACCTGATAATATCCGCTCGGCAAAATGTTTTAAGCTTCCGAAGCCTCAACACGTAATACCTATTATCCAAGCGGGTTTCAACATTCCTGTTGTGCTCGAAACTTTATATGACCGAAACGCATGGATGTGGGCTGATGAAAATAATCATCTTAAGGAAAGAAATATTCTTTCTATTATTCCAACCAATCTAAACAGTAGAATTATTGCCGAAGAAACTACTCTAAGTGAGCACCTCGACGAGGAATGGGAGATATATGTGAGAAAAGAGTTCACACAAGCAGGTAAAGGTCCTATGTCACGACATTTCTGTAACAAAGATGATCAAGAGTTTAGAGATAGATTTGCCTGCCTTGAACAACTGATACTTCAGATAGAGGCTTATCTCTTCCCAGAGTGAAGTTGCAGAATTCTACTAACATATATGATCCCCATATAGCTTACGAGACTCTCCATTGGCTACGCCCGCGTGGCCATATAGAGCCTTCCAATCACAACAGATTTCCTTGCTGGTTACCAATACCAACAGTGAATCCATTTGAGTATAAAAGAGTCATACAATGAAGCATGAAATAGTCCAACTAGCACAAAGAATTCGCTCGATCTACGAGAAAGCTTCACATGAAGATTTTTCATTGTTTATGGGGTCCTTCGAGTTTCCTAAAAATAGTTGTGAAGGAGCATCAAGAGTCTTTGCTCATATTGTGAAAAGCAAGCATCCTGAATGCGATGTGAAAGTTATAGAAGGCTACGATTACCCCAACGATGAGCGCCACTATTGGGTGGTAGTCAATGAGTTAATTTATGACTTAACAAGTGACCAATTCGATGAATTTTCTGTTCCTCTTTTTGGAGTTAACTACACGCCACTATCTGAGAAATTTAGTGATTTAGAGTTCATTATTAATGAGGACATTTTTCATAACTGGTCTCCGGGGGGCAGGTACGACAAGAACCAAACTCTAGACTACGTAGAGCACCATTTAGCCCTACTATAGCACCGATGAGCATTTCACTGGTTAATAGGCATTTGCACCCTCTGGTTGCCACACGCAGCTAACCCTCTCACCATGCAACCATCTATTTTAATTGAACAAAATCTCACCACTCAACCTCAACCACGATCAAAATAATGCCTCTCCTTATGCACTTCATGGTACATTCCCGCCAGATAATTTAGACAGTGATGGCGTGTTGCGTGCTGATGAGCAAAGGGCGGTAGCTATAGATCCCTCTGCATCAGAAAGAGGTTACGTAAAATAATCCAGAGCCCCTACTTTGTACTAAGCGAGTAAGATTCCCGCTATCAAGTTGTAAGCCTTCAAGAGGTAATTTTGAATTGGGTAAGATAACAAAAATATTCAAACTCGAAGATTGTTCTAGTGATAAACAAAAGTTTGTGTGTAACGAATGTGCTAGAGAAACGTCTCATTCTATAGTTTCATCATTTCATGAAAGCGGTTTTGACGACGCAGGTGATGGCTACCGAATGGATTGGGATAGACGGCATCAGATCATTCAATGTAGTGGTTGTGATGCAGTGTCTTTTCGCATTGAATCCACTCATTCTGAGGACGATCATTATAGCTATGAGCATGACGCCTTAGTAGGCAATATCACAGAAAGCTACTTCCCAAACCGAACACATCAGCTTCGCGCGATTAATACCTACTTGTTACCTTTAAACGTTCAAGCTATCTATCGAGAAACCACGAGTGCCATTAGCAATGGTTTATTTATCTTAGCTGGTATTGGTGTCCGAGCTTTGATTGAAACAGTCTGTAAAGAGCAAAACGCTCAAGGCAAAGATCTATTCGCTAAAATTAATTCTTTGTGTCAAATGTCAGTAATAACAAAAGAAGGCTCGGATACATTGCACCGCTTACGCAGCCTAGGAAATGAAGCTGCACATGAGGTAAAGCCTCAAAGTGAAGATCAACTATATATGGCTATGCAAATCATAGATCATATGCTCGAGGGTACATATATTATCCCCCAACGAATCAATCAAGTATTTGGTAAAGTGGACAAAAAATGTGTTTAAGAGTACTCGTAGTATTCTTACCCACTTAAAGCGCAAGGGCTGCCCCCCGCAGCCAATCCTCTCAAACTTCAACCATCTGATTTGATCGAACAAAATCTCCCCAGTCGCACCTCAAACACGATCTAACTCATGCCTCATCTTACGCACTTCGTGGTACATTTCAGTCAGATAATTTAGACAGTGATGGCGTGATGCGTGCCTATAGGCAAAGAAACGCCCCCAATGAAACTGCAGTAACAAGAACCTGAGAATATTTATATAAGGACTGTACATTGCGTAAAACCAACAAAGGTAAAAACCGCAAAAAAGATAAACCTCGAAAAGTCAGTAAGAAAGGCCGCTCAAAGGTAAAATCAGCTTCGCGCAGCGAAAAGGATTGGGACTCACTAGAACAGTTTCTAGAAAGTAGAAAAAGTGATGAGTGGTTCATTAACAGTAAAAAGGCTCTCGATTGGTTTCTAGATCATATGGGACAGGATGTTTGGCACGAAAGAAAGCTAAACGTGGTGGCCTACTTCAAAAAACAGCAAGAACAGCTAATCCCGGACAGTTCAAACTTTGGCATCAATATTGAAGATGAAGATGCTAGAGTTGCCTTCCACAGCGACTGGATTGCTTGGTATCTGTATCTAGTAGAATCACTGTATGATCGACCAAGCGTTGACGAACTTCCCCAATCGTCGAGAATTTACCCATTCTTCGCTGCGATTGGTCGCCATATCGATTTGGCAAAAAGCATTAAAGGCATCGATTCTAAGCTCGACGAACTTCTTAAGGGTAAAGCAAACCAGCCTGATTCAATTTTATTCGAAATTTTGGTTGCCATTATGTATAGGAGAAATGGTTGGACAGTCGAATTCATACCTGAGGTTTCTAGGTCAAAAACGCCGGACTTATTTGTTACCAGAGGTAGTGAACATTTCTATGTAGAATGCAAAAGACAAGCAAAAGTAACTGAATATTCAGAACTAGAAAGAAAAGAATGGAGAAAGCGATGGGCTAAACTCGTTCCAGTACTTACCACTTATGGTACGCCCACGCACGTCGATGTGGTATTCAAGACCGAAGTATCAAATACAGATGAAAATCTAGTATCACACGTACTAGTAGAACTAATCCGAAGAAACGGTATAGAAGACTCCATATCATTGGAGAATGAGCAAATAATCATTACTGCAAACCACATTGATATGAATGCGGTTAATAAGCATTTTGACCGGTTTCAAGTGCGCTGGAATTCCCCCCAAATGATAGCTCTCTTTGCTGGAGGCTACGATAGCAGCGGTTCATATACCCAAATCCACTCCCCAAAAGCGATTAACGCATGGGGCCCTGACGATCAAGAGCACATACTCAACCTCTTCTGCGAAGGAGTTTTCACTGCTTATTGCGCAAAGTGGGAATGTATAGCCGAGGAGTCAATAGATAAAAAGGCAAAAGATGTTAGAAAGTTGCTCAGCAAAGCGATCAATCAAGCACCTTTAGACGCTCCAACTATAGTGCATATAGCCTACGAAACACTGCATGGCCCAATAGTCGAATATTCAAGAGCTGACAAAATTCGAAATTCAATTCAGAGCTTTGATTGTAAAGATAAAGATATAAGAGCGATCTATTGTCATGCAATTCAACCCGCGGCGCTGGTAGACAGCTTTGAGATTGCCGAAACAACCATGCGGTTTAGTAAAAATGGAGCAATTTTAGAGGATATACTTAAACATGACTTATTGCTTGATGAGCCGGGGGTGAAAATGAGAGACGACACACACTGGAACGAAGACTTCACAGCCAAACAAACACTCTCATAACTTATTTAAACTCCTTGGAGGTCCCTTCAAGGAGTATTCTAGTCGTAAATCAATACTATCTACATTAAGAGTTGAGTTAAGGTTACTACAATTATCAATTTTTTTGTTAGGCTATCACTGATGGGCCACATCCGTACGTTCCTTGCATTTACAGCCACCAACCCTCTCACCCTGCCGCCATTCTTGATGGCAATTAATATTAATAAGCGTCTTACAGACATAATTGTTGTAATTCATTCGCTTAGAAACTAGGATGTGAACTTAGATAGTTTAGGGCAGTACACACTGTGGAGCAGAATCCTAGCGACCTCAATGAAAATAAGGAGGTTACTATGGATAAACAATTGCACAAAGCTGGTACGCTAAAAAGTACCACCCTGGTCATCCTTGGATGGCTTGCGTTCTACGGCTCTTATCTCTTCCCTGAAATACTCAGCGCATCCATATTGCTACAGTCCGTCGCCAGGGTTCTGCCCTAAGCTATCTATCATCCTCAGGGCTTCTCACCCTGCAACCATCTAATTCTATTGACTAAGATCTAACCGTTCGACCTCACATGCGATCTAAATCATGCCTCCCCTAATGCACTTTGTGGTACATTCTAGCTAGAAAATTTAGACACTGGTGGGTTGCCTGCCGATAAGCAAAAGGCGGTAGCGTGGAATATATAAACGACGATTCAGTAGACATCCACTACCCTTCATTCAAAGGCTGCATTGTAAGACACGATTCACCTACAAGTAATCAATAAAAATCTTACTTATCATTACAATAAGAACATAACATCTGGTGTAATCAACACAAAAGCAGCATTAAAAGACTAATAAAAAAATATATCAGAATATTTATAAACTCAACCAACCCCATTTTTTAAAATCACAGTATCACTTCGGTTTAGCATTACTGTGTCGAGATTGAAAATGCCTAAGAAAAGCAAGAAGAAAGATATACTAAGTAGAGAGATTACTGTCAACCACAAGAGCAAGACTCTTCACTATCGATATGCTGAGCTTGTTAACTATGACGGTCACTTGTCGTTTTCTGAGCTTCTCCATAAAGCTCTTGTATCCTTATGCTTGGTAAAAAGTCGCTATCAAATCGTAAATGAAGATTCTCACGATCCAGATGAGGATGATTACAAGAAATCCAAACTATTCATAAACAACAAAGAAAGCCAATGGGGTATCGTATTCGGTGATTTAATGCGTTATGCCGAAGGAGCAAACAAATCAACTGTTACAATTGATGATGACCGAGAGTTTTTAGAAGTTGAATCATTAGCCCCACCAGAGACAGATGAAGGTAAAAGGCGCGAGTTTTTGGACTCAATTCTGTACTTCGGTGCCTTCAACAATCACTTAGCCATCATACAATCAGCATCACTCCGGACTTCTGAGCTTGAAAAACACATTAATTGGCTACTTCGCTCATCTGGTGTGATTGAAGATAAAGCTTTTGTTTTACTGACAATGAAAGTACCAGAGTTGGCACAAAAGAAATTAGAAAACTCAAATACCAAGATTCTTAAGATTGGTGCACCTCTCGTTGATACTATTGGAGAGGAAGCAGTAGAAGACGTCAGACAAAAAATTGGATCCGATATTGAACACTTTGACGCAAAAAGCGTGTCCGTAAAACCAAAAGGTAAAGGGCTCAACTGGCTTCTGAGTGTATTTGGTGATATGGAAAAGCTAAAAGAATTTGGTATATCTGAAGAGCTTCTATCTGCTGACGCGGTTGATGGATCAAGCATAAATGTTTCACTTGAAATTTCGTATAAAAGAAAAAGCACTCAGCGCTCGCAAGAGATAATAAATAACGTATCAAAAGCGATGCGGCACCAACATCCAAATGACATTACTATTGAGCTTGATAAAGTGGGTAAACTTGTTGGCAGAGAGCTAAGCTTACAAAAGAAACTTACACTCAGATATGTTAACGGAGTGCTTGACCCACAAGATTTATATCCAAAAGTAAGGGAGTGGTTAGTTGAACAAATCTCAGTCGAAGAACTAGATGCGGCCTCATGAAAATTCGTATTTTTATTGCCCTATCTATCGGAATTTTGACTATGATAGCATCGCTTTTGATGCTATCAACTGAGGCCGTTCAGATACTTAAGCCAAAGTTCTATCTAATTAACGCAATTTTCCTGCCTGTTATCGCTATCTCACTAAATATAAAAGGAAAATCAGACAATCTAAATGCCTGTCAGGGCTTAATGTCAAAAGACATGCAAAAAATAACCTCATACACGAGTGAATTCGGTTCACGAATATGGTCAATTTGGTTTTTGCTGTTCTCGACCTTTTCCATGTCGATCCTTTTTTCCAATATTCCACTTTCTAAAGAAAGCTCTCAAATTTTCACGAGCTTTCTTTTTGCGGCTTATGCTATTTGCACCCTCGTATCAACCTCCCTATTTTCTATCGATCAGTCGATTCAAGTTTTAAGCACGCACCTCAAGACGAAAGCGATGCGTTATGAGGAAAAGAAAAATGCTCTTAAATTATTAGATGATGATAGTGAATTGAGTTCAAAATTTAAGGAATACGCATCTAAACACCTAGGGGAGAAAAATTAGCTTTGTGAGCACTCCAAACATAACATTACCCCAAATATCATACTCACCTCATCCCCCTCCCTACATAACCCCATCAACACCCTTTCAAACAACCCCTCTAGCTCCCTACTCCACACGCTATCGCTCACCTGCGAAATCCCCGCCTGCCTCAAATGCTTCCTCACCCCATCTGCCTTTAGCGTCACCCCTCCACTTCCCCCGCAACCTGAACAGGTATCAACAACCCTCGTCACGCCCGTTCCCCCGCACTTCGGACACTGACAGCTCTTTTTTGCCTGAGCTTTTGCGTACTCCTCTAACCGCTGTCGCTCATCAACGATCCATTGCTTGCGCTTCGCAATCGCCGCAACCAGCTGCGCGGTCTTAAACGCAGAATCGCCGTCTAGCTGCTTTTCCATCACATTGATTTGCACCTGCCAGGTTCGCATTAATCGCTTACTGCGCCTTGCCTGCTCGCTGTGGTTCTTCCAAAGTGACGTGAGCTTTCGTTGCTGTGGCTCTAGCGGCTTTTCCGCGAACACCATCAGCGCCAAGGTGATCATGTGTTTGCACAGGTCCTTCCGTTTGGCGTCTTCCGGAATGAGTTCTTCCATCTTCTTTTGAAGACGCTCAAACGCATACATGTCGTTTAACCATCGCCACATCATTGCATCACTCCCAACAGGGTGTTCGTGTTGAAGCTTACCGAGCACACCTAAGATGACATCACCGGTTAACGTCGCTCGGCCTCGTTGCATCGACGGTGTTTTCTCGCTGTGCATTCTGATCATCAGTTCAATCGCTCGACTCATTGGGCGCTCCCCTTAACCTGGATAAGACCTAAACGAATTCGTCTAGCCAATGTCAAATGCAGGGCTCTGAGCATGTACTCTTCTCGCTCCCCAGGCTCAAAGGCATACTTCACACGTCCGTCGATCACGTCATGGCAATTGACGCAGGCATCCGCCCCCCAGAAGTCATCTGATTTATACGCCATCCCATGCGTGGCACTTGGGAAATGCGCAAACACGACGGTGTCAGGGTTAAAGCAGCAAACACCTAAGATTTCTAACGTGCATTCTTGCCCCCTAGCGGCTTGAGTGAGTTTTTTACTACGAATGGCGGGTGTTTTGACGTTCATCATGCAAACCCCAGTAGTTGATTCACGGCCTTTTCGGCATCGTCTTCACTTTCAAAGTACTTGTGCAGAATGTGGTTCCAGATAACGGTGAATGACGCGCGGTACAGCTCAGCGAATTCATTGTCATCCATCTTGGCAAATGAGATGGATTTAGCCTCTTTCTTCACCGCCCCATTCGGGAACACGACGATCTTAAAAAAGCCTGCTTCCATCGCGACCCATTTTCGGTAGGCTTCAAAGCTTTTCTCCACCTCCAACGACGCACGCTTTTGCGCCATCACATCCAAAAATCCATTGGCGAGATCTTGCAAGGTTTGTTGTTCTCCGCCCCACTTCGCCAGCTCGCCAGCGAAACGACTAAGCAGGTTTCGCTCCTGCGGTGATACCGTGCCTCCCTTTGGGTTCCAGTAGTCAAAGCCCAAGTTCAACAACGCAAAGTACTTACGATGGAACTTGGGGTTTCTCGTCACCTTGAAATGGGCTTCCAACACCGTGCCAATGCGCTTTTTGTCGAGCAACGCCTTGTCCGCTTCGGTTAGCGGAACCAGTACGCCACCCTGTGTTTTAACGAGTGCCAGTTGCATCACTCATCGTCCCAATGATCTCTGTCATCGCCTTTTCGCATGTCGGAGCCTAACCACAACAGGTAAACCCCAAGGACAATGAGTAGCCACACTGCAATGCCAATGTCATCACCGTTCATGACGCCTCCTCGCTACGTGCCGGAAAAGTTGTGGCGATCGTGCACGAGCCAATGCTTGCAGACCGCTTTCGTCGGTAGCAGCATGTGTTGCCCGAAATAGAACCCCATACGCTGAGCCAATTCACACAGTGCTTTCGCACACGCTTTATTCGCCACGCCGTCTTTTTTCCACTTACGAATATCAATCGCGGTTTGACCCGTCGCCTTGACGATCATCCGCACGATGTCGTCCATTTTGAGGTTCGTTTGTTCTTTCATATGTCGCAGATAGCTCTCATAGCCGTTGGTCGATAGTTCGTCGAACATGGCATTGATTTCAGCTTGCGAAGGGGTGTAATCACGCATGGTCATTTCCTCTTAGTGGTTCGCCAACGACGGGCGAGAAACGATGAGTGCTTTGGTGTCATCTATCGATAGAATGCTGACAATCGGGGGTAAAGAACCGCCTTTGTAAACCTCACGGCATTGCGCAATATTGCCGATGGTCATTGGCGGCGAGACGTCTAATCCCTGGGAGGCGTTGTGTTGGTTTGCCATGCCACTGAGACTTTTTGGATAGGATTCAGGCGGGTTAAACAGTGCAGTACGGTATTTGTTTTCGAACTCTGCCGCTCGAAATGGGAGGTCTTTTTCCGAGGACTGACAGAGCTTGGCCCATCCGCCCATTTGGTCGATACATGCATGGATAAGTGCATCGTCAAACACGACGTCGTTCCAAGCACCGACACTCGAAATGGCCTTCGACACTTTCGACCAAGCCACAATCGCACGGTCTTTGGATGTCCCCCCCATCAGCCGAATGACATCGGCAGGTTTCGGGGGATACTGACCTGCATCGGGGTTTTGTGTGTGCAGCTCAAGAGCCTGGTCGACGGCCCCGAAATCCATGTGTTTTAGTGCTCGCCACCACTCATCGAGGACGGCTTTCGATAACGATTTACTGTATAACCCCATGACGGCTTCTAGCCTTGCTGCAAAGTCTTTCTGATCGCGTATGTTCATGAGATCTACCCCGCCGCGTCGTAGGTATTGCAAACTTGGCTTTCGAGCCATTCCTGAACTGCGGAGGCATTCTGCGCTTCGATGCGTGCTTGTTGACTCATCGACGTGGGTCTGCCTAATCGCTCACTAGAACGTGATAACCAGCCCGTGATAAATCGTTTGATACCTCGCGGTGTTTTACGCCTCGTCGGGTTAGAAATAAGCCAATCTGCTGCTTTGGCTATTTCAGATTTCACATCAACGGTTGAGTAGGTTTTGGAGAGTGTTTCAATGTCAGACTGGGTCACAGGGCTCGAGCCCCCGCCTTTGAGTGGCAATTGAAAAATCGCGGGCTCGATATCTACGCTCAACGGCGTTTCGACGTTGTGCGCTGTATTGTTACCTCTCAGTTCTTGTTTATATTCAGTACTTATTAGTGTCGGCTCAGCCTGATTAGGCTTAGTCTGATCAGGGTCTGCCGTATTTGGGGCGACAAGATCCGGCTCAGCCAAATCTGGGTTTGCCGCATTTGCTCGAACCTTTTCCGGTTTAGCCTGATTTGGGTTATCCGAAATAGGCGCATCAAACACGGTGTAAGTAATGTGCCCATCCGCGTATTTTCTCGTCAGGACAAATCCCGCAGATTTGAGTTCTTTGAGAATGTTATAGACACCCTCTTTACCCGTTTTCTTTGCTGTTCCGCCTGTGACTTTGACTAACTGCTCTACGCTCACGGTCCAATTGTCAGGTTTGGATAGTAGATACGACAACATACCCATCGCTTGAAAAGACAATTGCCCATCGGCATATACTTGATTGCTAATTACTGTGAAGTTTTGGGCACGTTTCGCCCTTACGATACTCATCAATGAAGTCCATCATGTTCAGGTCTGTATGTATCCTCAGGCCCCAAAATTTCAGGGTCTCCCATCACCTGTAGATTGAACGAACAACGCACTTGATCAGGCCGAAGACCGCGACGCTGCGCGATCTTCTTAATGACCAAATCACAAAACTCGTTGCTCCACTTTAATTCTTCTGCGGAGCACTCGCCCCGCTCCAACTTAGCCCATAGAAGATTCACGGATGCCTCCTATTTATTCTCCAACATGAGCGAAACTGAAGGCTTCACGAGACAATACTCACCTTCAATGGGTTCTTCCGGTCGTGGAGCGCGTGCATGGATTTCAGAAAAGAAGTCGAGCGAAGGAAGGGATTGTTCGGACCAGGCAGCCATAACCTCGCTACACAATTGTTCATCCGTAGAGAGAAGATCAATGATGGCGTCTATCAGCAGGACGTTGGATAGCACAGCTTTTGGTTGCCCCAGTTTTTGGGAAACAAGCGCCAATAGGTCCGACTCGTGCTCAGTGAATCGGACCTTAACCTGAGAATCACGAACCTGATCAATCGATAAACCAGGCTTACCGATCAAACGGTTTTGCTCCAAGCGGTCAAGCCGCTTCTGAATATACGGATTTGTCATTAGCTATTTCCTCAGAAGTGACCGTTTGGTCATCGGTTGGCTTCACTAAATTAAGTCCCAGGGCCTTCTCATCTTTTCCAAAAGCGCTAGGGTCATAGGTATAGGGGATTTGACTAGAGATATGACACAGCAAATGAACATATTCAGGTATGCCTCTGCTACGCCATTTAAGGACAGCTGTTCTACTAACACTGAACGTCGTAGCGACTTTCTGAACGCCGCCCAGCGATTTAACAATCAGGTCTACGGTAAGCATAATTTGATACCTCCCGTCACAAATGATTACACTTAGAACATTATTCTGCAAGTATCAAATTGTTCTTAAAGTGTCGAGAAAGGAGTTATCATGGATATATAGCTAACAAAAAGAGTCACTTATGAAGACAGAATTGGCATCTCGATTAATCCAGCGACGTAAGGACCATGAACTAACTCAGCACGATCTTGCATCTTTATCAGGTGTTAGCCGGATGGGTATAGCGAAAATCGAGTCTGGCAGAACCCTGAATGCGAGAGCAGACACCTTGTTCTATATCGCGAGAGCGTTGAAATGCGACCCTATATGGTTGCTAAATGGTGAGGGCTCGCCTGATTTTAATGCCAATTCATCAAATGATTTCCGTCCAGGTCTTGCCATTGAGCAACGGGTTCCTGAAATCTCTTGGGAAGAAGCCAAAACATGGTCTGACACCCACAGTCTTAATGATAAGCAGAGCTATCCACTCCACCCATCTCCTGTAAAATGTTCGCCAGGAGCTTATGCTTTAAGAGTTAAAAACGAGTCGATGAAACCTAGGTTTGATCTGGACGATCTTATTTTTGTCGACCCTACAATGACACAACCTATAGATGGGAAATATGTTGTTTTATCAACAGATAAAAGCTCCCAAGCCACGTTTAAACAGGTGCAAATTATCGACTCTCAAGTGATGTTGAAATCACTCAATCCCGATTTCCCACCTGATATGCGCTTCACAAGGCTTGAGCATGAATCACAAGTAATCGGCACGCTTGTGAGTCATGTAAAACCAGTCTAGCTAAAAACATTTATCTACACAAAGCTCGGATTCCCGGGCTTTTTTTGTGTCTCAGCCGAGAAAATGTGAAAAAAGTTATCATGATTTATTTGACAAAGTAATGTGACAGTAATTATCTTTTGATTACTAAAAGAACAATTTATTTAGTTCTAAAAGTAGCTAAGTCACTTACAAGGAGATTGTCATGTACACGCCATCTGATAACTACTTGAACAACGCAGAAGCTAAAGAATCACGCCGCTTATCAAAACAAGACGCACGTGAAGAAGCCCTCAACACATTCATGCAAGAAGGCAAAGAGCACCTCCTCCGTTCCCGCGAATTCGCTGGCCTGAAATTTCGCGACTTCGCCACCTACTTTTTTGCTGACTTCCATGAAGGGAAAAGCGCTGACCGGCTCGTGTTAGTCCTCTGCCATTTAGAGTCCAACAAGGGTTTGGATTCTGTCCGCAACTTACTCACTTACGAAGAAATCATGGACCAAGCCATGAGTGCCTTCTTACAGCGAAACATCAACATCATCACATCAGCTTTCGATGCTGAACAGCATCAAGCAGCTTAACGAGGTAGCTTTCTCATGACTGATCTTATGACAGCAGAACAAAGCACCGTCGTTGCCCGTCCTGACTCGTGGATGAATACTGACACCCTCACCCACCTTTGCCGCCTAGCGGAAATGATGGCTGGCAGCAAAGTGACCGTCCCAAATCACCTCGCAGGCAATAACGGCGACTGTTTGGCGGTGTGCATGCAAGCGATGCAATGGGGAATGAACCCGTTCGCCGTCGCCCAAAAGACGCACCTCGTACAAGGCAACTTGGGTTATGAAGCGCAGCTGGTAAACGCCGTCATCACTGCGATGGCCCCGACTAAAGACCGACTCGAGTTCGAATTCTTTGGTCCCTGGGAACGCGTGATCGGCAAGTTCAAAATGGAAAACAGCCCGAAAGGTGCGCGTTACGCCAAGCAAAACTGGACGGACAAAGACGAAGAAGGCGTTGGGGTGAAAGTGTATTCCACGCTTCGCGGCGAAGACAAACCGCGTTCCATCGATATCTTACTGATGCAATGCTGGCCGCGTAACTCGACACAATGGGCGACCGATCCGCAACAACAAATCACCTATGTCGCCGTTAAGAAGTGGGCCCGTCGTTACTGCCCCGATGTCATTTTGGGTGTGTATACCCCCGATGAGCTGGAAAACAGCAATGTCGCTTTGGTTGAGCGCGACATTACGCCTGCTGAGCCAAAGACAGATGCAGAGCTAATCGAAGAAAAACCCGCCTACCCCGAAGACCAGTTCAACATCAATTTCAAAAAGTGGGCAATCGCGATTCAGAGCGGAAAGAAAACCGCCGAGCAAATCATCACCACGGTTGAAACCAAAGGCCGACTGAATGACGTCCAAAAGACCGCGATCCGTAACGTCACCATCAATGAGGAGAAATCAGCATGAATGTCGTCCAAGCAATTCAAGGTTCAAAAGAATGGCATGAACTACGCGCATTGCATTTCAATGCCTCAGAAGCCCCCGTCATGATGGGAGACAGCAAGTACCAATCTCGTGGGGCGCTACTACGCGAAAAAGCCACGGGTGAAACCAAAGACGTCAGCCCCGCACAACAACGCATCTTTGATAAAGGTCATGCTGCGGAAGAAGGCGCCAGGCCGCTTGCGGAAGTGATCATTGGTGAAGAGCTCTACCCCACCACGGCGACACGCATGGTTGAGGGTTTACCGCTTCTCGCCTCCTTTGATGGTATTACCGTACTTGATGACATTGTCTTTGAGCACAAACTACTGAACGCCAAGTTGGTTGAACGCGTGAAGGCCAATGACTTAGAGCCACATTACTTCTGGCAGATCGAGCAACAACTCTTGGTGTCCGAAGCTGAGCGCGTCATTTTCGTGTGCAGTGACGGGACCGAAGATAACTTTCACTATTGTGAGTACATCTCTCTCCCTGAACGTCGCGACGCACTCATCGCAGGATGGGCGCAATTCGCAAAAGATTTATCGCAGTACCAAGTGAACGATGTTGCGGTTGTCGAGCCAGAACCTGTGCTGGGTTTGCCGACGATCACTTACCGCATGGACGGTCTCTCTTTAACGTCCAACCTCGACGCCTTTAAAACGGCAGCGATGGCGCTGGTAGAAGAGTCAAAAAAGCCCATCGAAACCGAACAAGATTTTGCCGACGCGGAATCGCAAGTGAAGATCTTCAAAGACACGGAAGACAAACTCAAAGCCCTTCAAGAACAAGTACAAGGTGAAGTGGTAGACGTCGACACCTTCGTCAAAGATCTCAAGTTCATCGGTGAGCACATTCGCCAGGCTCGCCTTGCGACAGATAAGCAGGTGCAAGCCCGTAAGGATGAGATCCGCCAACGCATCCAAGACAAGGCCAACGCGACGATCGCGGCCCATGTCAAAGCGCTCGGGTCTGAAGTTAACGCCCCGCTCCCTGCCCTGTCTGTTTCGGTTCAACACGCCATGAAAGGTAAGAAGAGCCGGACCAGTTTGCAGGATGCGGCAGACACCGCCATTGCAAAGGCAAAAATTGAGGCTGATGCTTTGGCAAAAGTGGCACGCGCTAACGCGGCCAATCTCAACACGCTCGCGAACAGCCATCTGTTTTTGTTCAACGACTGGGAGCAAATTGCGTTCAAAGCCAATGAGGATTTTACCGCGTTGGTCAAAGCGCGGATTTCAGACCACGTCGCCAACCAGAAAAACCGTCAGGATGAGGAGCAGAGCCATGCAAACCAAAAGACTGAGGCGAAATCGCTACAAGCAGAAAAGAGTCCAGGCCAAGCCGCGACACCTCCACGACGAAAAGCGATGGTGGCTGAACAGCTAGACGAAGGCATGGTGTCGATCTCGATGCGCGAATACAAACACCTTCTCGAACGAAACAGTCTGCTGACAGCCCTTGAGCAACAAGGGGTCGATAACTGGGAGGGTTACAGCGAAGCAATGTCTCTCATCCCTGACAAAGCGGCGTAGACAAAGCCAATCCTGGCCCCTTCTAAAAACCGAATGGTTCGCTATCTTCAATCATGGAGGTAGTCATCCGCCCTAAGGTATTTCCAGTTAGCATGGTTTTTAGATTTGTAGCTACCCGCGTCTACTTTCTTTTGCTAAGAATTGAACATCTTCGGAGGCTCAAATGAACGAATATCAATTTATCCGTCTGTCTGATTGGGCTGCTATCACCTTTCCTGGAGAGCAATATTCTCCAGCTACAATGTCTCGATGGGTGAAAACACACCAAATCAAACCCTGTCCTGTCAAAGTGGGCGGCCGCTGGATGGTTCAAAAAGATGCCCGTTTCATCGGTCTTTCTGCCGCCAATGAAGGCCCTTATTCAGACCCAATGGTTGAAAGGATCATGAACTATGGCCGCTAGACCGAGAACGCACGCCATCGATGTACCTAGTCTTTATCAGAAGCTTGATAAGCGCACTGGCAAAGTCTACTACCAATACAGAGACCAGCGCACAGGACGCTTCCACGGATTGGGTACTGATAAGAAACAGGCGATAAAAATTGCTAAAGAGCTTAACGACCGTATCGCCAAACAACTGATCGATCACTACCAGAATATCCTTGACGAAAATGCCCCTAAAGTGGCTAGGCAAGGTATCAGTATCAAAAGTTGGTGCCAGCGATACATGAAGCTACAGCGCGAAAGGAAATCAATTGGAGAAGTATCAGAGAATACCGTTAAACAACGCGGTTACTGCGTAAAGGTGCTCGAGGATCGCTTTGGTCAAACCGGCATTAAAGACATCGATACGAAGTCGCTTGCCAAGATCATTGATGAGTACAAAGCCCAAGGCAAAATGCACATGGCCGCACGCCTTCGTTCAACCTGGATAGACATGTTCAAAGAAGCCTTGCATGCCGGTGAAATCGAAGGCGGCGTGAACCCAGCTTCAGCGACGAGGACACCACGATTGAAAGTGGCGCGTAATCGACTCACCAAAGACGAC
This sequence comes from Enterovibrio norvegicus FF-33, assembly GCF_000286835.2. GTDB lineage: Bacteria > Pseudomonadota > Gammaproteobacteria > Enterobacterales > Vibrionaceae > Enterovibrio > Enterovibrio norvegicus_A. Next base: position 236,440 of record NZ_AJYD02000038.1, read on the forward strand.
TGGCCTGCTCTCGTCGCATCGGCCAATAAGCAGATCTTTCCTTATGCCATCAATTCGCTGTATCTCGGCTTAACAACCGGCCTTAGGCGGCAAGACTTGTGTGAACTGAGATTCGCTGACGTCAAAGACGGTCATCTGCTAGTCAGCGTCAATAAAAGCCGAGGCAGAACCAAACTCGCATTTCCGTTGTGGCTCACCAACCCGCTCATTGGTATGTCCTTAGGCGAGATCATTGAGCAATGCCGCGCTTCTGGTGTGGTCAGTCGTTATCTTCTTCACTTATCGACCAAGTATGCGCCAACCAGAAAAGGCAGCCCTGTCAGCGCCATGTCTCTGAGTAAATCCTTCCTGAAAATTCGTGATGAGAGTGGTCTCGTTTGGGATGAAGGTTCCGCACCGAGTTTTCATGAACTCCGCTCACTTGCTGAGCGCACCTATTCAGAATTGGGATACGACACCCAAGTGCTGCTCGGTCACAAGAGTCGGAAAATGACTGACAAGTATCACGACGAGCGAGGCAGTGAATACGTGTTTATAAAAGCCCCCAAGCAAAACGTGACACCGTAATGCATAACTCATTTTTAGGCATGCCACACTCTATTCACCCAGAATTCGCTGTCGTTTTGGAGGGAAAGTTTTGGAGGGATTTTGGGGAAAGCATTTTGAGAAAGTGGGCGGGAATATCTACCAACAATCCAAAAGTGACAATCTTCGACCTATATATGCAGAAAAACATGAGAGAAAAATCAGAATTTAAGTTAGGCACTATTTATATAATTCAGTTAGATAAGATCACTAACCTTCCTTTATAAACGAAAAAGCGCCGACAAATGCCAGCGCCTTTTAAAACCAACACCTAAGTGGGCAAATTACTTCGCAATATTGAAGAAAGCACCATCTTTACACGTAAACGTATAGTATTTCTCGCGCTCCATGTACTTCTCGAAGCCTTTACCTTCACAGTAGGTGGCGTTCAGGTCTGTCGAAATGTTCAATCGACTGTCAACAACACGTTGATCAGGGTTTGGCATAGATTCTGCCGTTTCAATCGAAGAGCAACCTGCCATTGACGCGGCAATGACCGCCATCACCATTATTTTTTTCATTGTTATTCTCGCTTTATAAAACGTAATTGGAACCATCGCTACAAGAGAGTTTCACTTCGCCAGCTTCGCTCGACACAAAATCACGAATGCCCATGCTTGAACAATACACCCTGTCCATTTCGACTATGTCATCCAGAGAAATGTCACCACGAATGATGTATGAACTTCCGCTATGACACATTACACGCAGGCCATCAACGGTTTGTGAAAACGCTTTGGCGCTGTCGCTATGACAAAGCTTTATCGCTGCTTCAATACGTTCGTCTACAGGATCCGGTGACGAAGTGCAGGCCGCAAGCGACAAAGCAAACCCTAAGGTTAGAATTGGCTTAATCATTAGACTATTTCCATGTTTACTTTATTGTCCGCCGTGACGACATCACAACATATTCAACACATTAGCACAGCCTAACTGACGGATGTACCCCTACATCCTATATATCCCTGAGTAACGTTAAGATCGGGGTTAAGCGCTCTCTTATATAGGAAGAAGCAACTGAAGGTTAGACTTAAGCCTTTCTGGCGTTGACGCTGCCGTGACGGGTGTTATGCCGTAATCAGCAATGGTTTTCAACACCAGGGCTGAAGGCGTTGAACCATTCCCTTCAGCTTGCGCTTGAATGTCGTCAAGCATGGCGCAATTCAACAAGTTGTCGTAATTCTCTGGCAGATCGTCTGCGGAGAATTCGTAGCATCCATCCAGTAAAGGGCTGTAGCCAATAATCTCTGGTTTAACAGCCAGTCGCTTCAATGCGCCAAAAAGATGTTCATTGAGGATCACTTGCGGACCAAAATCTGCGCCTGCGTTTGGTGAAATAATCGAGTATCGATATTGAGCATAATCGAAAGGCCTAAGTTGATGTTGTTCAATCACATCAACGAGCTCTAACACCCGCGATTCTTTATAGTTTGAAATGCCCAACTGTCTGACAATCCCCTCGTCCACCAAGGATGACAGTGTTTTCCAAGTATCGAGTAATGGCACGTTTAAGTCATCCACGTGCGCGTACAACACATCAAGATAATCGGTGTTGAGTCGTGTTAGTGTTTTGTCCAATGAGCGTTTGATATTGTCGGGAGAAAGACCGTCTAATTTGTCATAAGTGAATCCATCGACGGATTGAGCCCCTATTTTCGTCATCACCTCTACACGCTTTCTGTCTTTGCCTTGCAGCCATTGCCCTAATACGGTTTCGCTTTCGTCCCCTTTCCCATCGGGGTGCCAACACGCATAGTTATTGGCAGTATCTAAGCGACTGCCCCCCATTTCCAGAAAAGCATCAAGAACCGCGAAGCTGTCGTCTTTATTGGTGTAGGTACCGAATTTTGCCGTACCTAAAATAATGGGAAACATTCTGCCACATCCTCCACAGCCCATACTCACAGTGAACATTGAGATAGGCATGTTGCACTATTGTTAAATTTCCTTATAACAATAGCCTTTGTCTGTGTTTACAACCATTGAACGAGTCGATATTCATTCTAATCTCCGTCTAAAACAACAGATAAACGCGATAAAGAGTGATATTCAGATGATGATGAAGTGGTTAAATATGAGGGATGAACTGTGCGATTCTTGAGATCAGATATTGGAAGATAAGTGCGCCCCGCTTAGCGCACACCTGCATGCTAATAGCCCGTTGCTTCCATGAACCCGACGCCTGTCGAAGAGCCCAATACATTAATGGGGCCTTCCCAGTATGGAAAGGCGAACGGCAACCAATTGTTAGCGTTCACCGGAGACGTGGTTATTGTCATGTCTACGTCCGCTATCTGAATTTGCCACTCGGTTGGCAAATGGCGCCCGGTAGGCATTTTTGAGAACGACGTAGGCACCATGTTGATGTCATCATGATCCAAAGTACGCGTACTGCCATCAGCGGCAGTTAGTGAGCCAAAACGATACGGTCCCTGCTCACTTCGTACCTGTACCACCATCAACGACTGGCCATCGTCCAACTGGAGTGAAAACCAATCCCAGCCTCGCTGATCATCACTTAGGGCTTGTGTGCTCCACTCGCGATCTACCCAGCCTTTTCCGCTGACCTCGATATTCTCGCCATTAATGGTCACTGTGCCCTCAAATACCACAGCAGGAACACTGAAGTAGTAAGAAGCAACATCTTTTGTCGCATGCTTTCGGCTATAACCTTGGTCGCCTTGCATGATTTCAGCTTGGCTCTGAACCATATTAAGATCAAAACTGAAATCATCGTCTTGTGCGGTGAGCTCTGCAGGAAAAGGGGCGGCTGTTTGACTGCGCCATTCCCAGTTATCGAGCCAAGCATTGAACGGTTTGCTGGTCACACCTGTTTGACCAATGCCCCCTCGCGCAAATCGCTCAGCGGCAAACGTCTCAGTTTTTGTCGTCAATACCGCATGGGCCATAAACACATGTGTATTATCCCATCTATCGCCTTGCTGTGCTGACAGCGCCGTGCGAAACAATGTCCACTGGACACCGTATTGGTTACCTTGCTTGTCACTTACGTTCGCGGTGACATACCACCATTCTTGTCTAAAATCGTCATGCTTGCCGTAGTCAGTTGGAAATGACAGACGACGCCCCGGTTTAACCGTTGAAAAACCGTCGCCGTCGCTCGCCACCAGCATATCAACCGCCAAACTATTTGGCACGTCGTCATGAAGGAGTACAGAGCCAAACAATGCCAGTACACACAGTAAAACCACCGAACTCCAGCCGATGATTGTCAGCATAAAAGGTTGAGGTTTATCATCATCCCGCATTACTGTGCGTCCCTGAATGAGAGAATGGCAGACCGCTTGATGAGGCGCCAAACTGGCCACCCTCCAGCGACGAGAAGCGTTAACAACGCCCCGCCAAGTGTGGTCATATAACTAAACGGAAAATAGGACACTGACATTGTCCAGCCAAATGAATACTTCAGCACAATGTTGATCAATACCTCTGCGATAAGCAGACCCAATGGCAAGGCAAACAACGCAGAGAACAAGCCAATTAACATTAACTGGCCGCCACCTAAGAACGCCAATTCTCGGCCAGAAATCCCCATGTATCGTAGAAGCGAGTATTGACGCTGTCGTGACAGTTCGGTGGCTAGCGTGGAGAAGAATAGGCCACAAATAGCGATGATCAATGTCAGGGTACATAGCGTGTCCGTGACAAGGAACGTTCTATCGAAAATACGCATGGCCCTTGCCAAAATTTCACGCTGATTACTTACCTGCGTTTCCTGCAACCCAAATTGGTTTCGCATGTTTTCGACCAACTGTGTTTCATCAACACCGTCTTTAAGCAGCGCTGCAACGCCAACCCGCCCTTCTTCATGCATCCAAGGAATTAGTGACGATCGGTTTGAAATCATCACTTGGCTGTATGGGTTACCGTAATCAAAATAAATACCTGCAACCTTCCAACCGTCACCAAATGGCGTTGGCAAGTTAATGCTATCGCCAGGGTGAACATCGAATTTCATCGCCAACGATTCACTCAACAGAATTCGTTTACTTTGATGCAGATGAGCCCAGTAATCCGGTATTGCTACTTTCAGTGCAAGCGCTTCACGTTCTTCCTTGCTGGTGCCAATGGAGTAAATTTCTACTACACCTTGAGCGGTATCAATTTCATGTCGCCACTGCACCAAGCTTTGATCAACATCCTCTTGGGCTTCAAGCCACTCAGACAGTTGTTCTGCGACCACTTTATCGGGGCGGATATAGATATCAGCAGCTAGACGTTGCTGTAACCAGCCTTCAGTTGTACTCCGAAAGCTGCCCACCATGGTTTCCATACCAATATTGGTCGCAATGGCCATCATAAATGCCATGGCAGCAATACCACGATAAGTGAGGCTTGCTGATGCATCCGACAAGAACCAACGTAGTCGGGCAATCTTGATTTTTTCAGAGATCAGCACGAAGGTTTTCCACATCAAAAATGGCAACAACAAACCGCCACTGATGAGGATTAAGGCTATTAGCGTAAAACCTTGAGCCTGACTTTGAGGGGCACTATAAACCCCTATAGCCACGACGATGAAAATGGCAGCAACAATGGCTTGCCAACGGAATTCAGCGTTGGAAAAACGCACCAATGACATACGCTTAGAAAGACGAGCAGGCGGCGTGGTTAGCAAGCGATATAACGGCCAGCCTGAGGCCAGAATGAAGCCGCAAACACCGAGAAGGAAGCTATAGAAGCCCCACTCCCATTGCCAATTCAATGTGAGGTCAACGTTAGCACCATAAAGATCGCTCAGTGTCGTTGCAACGGTGGGGATAAGCTTTTGAGCAAGAAATAATCCAACAATGTTACCGCTGATCAAGCCCAGCATTAGCCAAACGAGCATTTCCCCGGCAACGACCCAAGCCAGTGATTTTCTACCAACACCTAGTTGGCGCATAATGCCAACCAAAGGCTGACGCTGTGCCATCGACAACGATATTGCTTGATAGAATATAAACAAACCCACCACGAATGCTAACAAGCCCATGGCAAACAAATTAAGGTGGAACGCCCGCGTTAATGGACCAAGCTCGGCGGTTTCGGTACGAGAGAGCGTCATGGTTGGCGGCAAGAATTCACGCAACTCATCACGCTTGGCTTTGTCCATTTCACCGCAGTAAATCAGCGCAAAACCCGAGTGATCAGATAACTGGCGAATAACCGAGATATCACCCAAAAGCCGTGTACCTGCACCGATTTGGCCGCCGTCCATCATTTTAAGGGGGCCAATTTCCTTGCCGTCTTGCAAGACCAGCTTCTGGCCTTCAGTCCAACCAAAGTGATTCGCCAATTCACGGCTTACCCATTGCACGCCCATTCCTTCAGTAAGAGGTAAGGTACTCAAGGAAGACGTTGGATTGGCGGCATTGAAAGCAAACATCGCAATGGTATCGACACCCATTAGTTGAATGTCTTGGTCATCCTCTGTGGACGTTCTATGAAGATCGACGGGGACACATTGATTAAACCCTTCTTTTCGCATTGAAATGTAGAGTTGTTCATCAATGCGTTTTCCACGCTCACGGTGATGCAACACATACGGGAAAGGATTGGTAAAAAGGTTAGCGCCTTTTTTGTAACTGGTCTGTGCATGCTGGTTTATCGACATGACGCCCACCAACAAAGCGACGCCTAGGGTTAGCCCTAGCCATACCAATAAAACCTGAAACGGATGACGGCGATAATGCCCTATGAGTGCTTTAGCTACGGGTACGTACATTCAACACGCCCCCTTGCAGCGTGACACGCTGCCCTAAATAATCCGCCACTTTTTCACTGTGGGTGACCACCAATAACGTGCAATCCAGTGTTTTGGTAAGAGTCGTAAGAAGGCGCATTACTGCATCGGCGTTGCGTTCATCCAAGCTGCCGGTAGGTTCATCAGCCAGCAAAATTTTAGGTTCCATGTACAAAGCACGGGCTATTGCCGCGCGTTGCTGCTGACCACCGGAGATTTCTTCAGGATAACGCCCCAACAAGGGCATAAGATCTAGCGCTGAAATGATTTGACGCCAAAGACTGTCGTCTTCATGCAGGCCTTTTAATTGACGACAAAAGCGAATGTTATCCGCTACCGTCAAGGTAGGAAGAAGGTTGTATTGTTGGAATACCATACCGATGTAGTGACGCCGGTAACGTGTACGTTCGCTTTCTGACAAAGCATGAATGGCTGCGTTATCAATCCAGACTTGTCCCGAGTCGGGGTTGTCTAAGCCACCAATCAGGTTAAGCAAGGTACTTTTCCCCGATCCACTTTCGCCCATCAGCGCAACTTGGTCGTTGTTCGCTAAAGACAACTCAGCGCCTTGCAAAACAGGATGGAACTCTCCCCCATCAAGGTATCCTTTGCAAAGTCCAAAAAGCTCTAACATTTAAACCCCTAACAATGTCCATTTATCGACACACGGACGAGACCCGCAACGATTGGTCAAGCAATTTACCCCAATATCAATCGTCAAGAAAGTTATTTGAATCAAGTGCTCACTTTGACAAACAAACTCTCACACAGATCGAACAGTTTCATTCAACATTCTTTCAATGCCCCTTCCTGCCTGCGTTTAGGGCAATGAAGCGCTGCCACGTCTCGTTTGCGAGGCAATTGAATGATATGGTTATTTCCCTGACACTTCTCTGACATTACCGAGTAACAAAGGGGATTCGTCACTTCTCATATCAAGTGAGAAATATTTTTTGACATTCCAACACTAAGACTAGGGGTAGCATGCAAGCGGTCACGGGAAAAATTCTGGTTCTTGGTGCAACGGGATACATTGGCCGTCATTTAGTCTCGGCACTACTCAGTCAACAATACCCTGTTGTAGCAACAAGTCGTGATTTATCGAGTCTGCAAAATATTCCATGGTCTGGGCACCCCAATCTCGAACTGCATCAAGTAGACCTGCATGATAGCGGCGATCTTTCATCGGTATTAAGCGACGTATCTACCGTGTTTTATCTGGTACACGGCATGGCATCTGGCTCTGATTTTTATCAGTATGAGTTAGACATGGCGCACCACATGTCACGTGCCGTCAGTAAAAGTGATGTTGAGCGGGTGATTTACCTCGGTGCGACCCAGCCAGACAACGTATCATCCAGTCACCTTGCCGCGCGAAAAGCGACGGGAAACATACTCAGAGACTCAGGCAAACAAGTTATTGAACTTCGGGCGGGGATCATAATTGGTTCAGGCTCTGCGGCATTTGAAGTAATGCGAGATATTGTCTCTCACCTCCCTGTCGTCACGGCTCCTGCATCGATTCGTTCAGCATCATGCCCTATTGCGCTCGAAACCATGATTGGTTATCTGACCAAGCTGGTATCTCTTCCCGTTGATGGCTCTCCGACATTTGATGCCCGAGGGCCTGAAACTATCAGCTACGAAGATCAAATGCGCCGATTTGCGCGTATCATTAATAAACGCGTCGCCATCTTCAAAGTGCCTCTTTTGACGCCACGTATTGCGACGCATTGGTTGAGCTTAGTCACCACAGTTCCCAAACCCATCGCCCAGTCATTAATACAAGGCTTAGAGTACGACTTGGTGCCAACTGGCGAAGACATATCTTCCCTCATTCCTTCCCCGCAAATCAGCTTCGAGCGCGCCGTCGAATCTGCATTAGCCGAAGAAAGCGATGTGGTGAGAAACGATCTCTGGGGATTCGACCCTGATGCTGTTGCTCGCTGGCACAAAGGTTATGGCTACTACCCAAAACAAGCAGGATTCACTGTCGACACGGATGCATCTGCACACACTTTATGGCAAAAAATCTGCAATGTAGGCGGCGATGAAGGCTATTTCTTTGGGGATGCCTTATGGACGCTGCGCGCTTACATGGATGCTGCCATTGGCGGTGATGCCCTCAAAAAACGACGCCCTGATGGTGAAACGCTAAAAACTGGCGACTACATCGACAGCTGGAAGGTCATCAAGTGCGAAGAGAATCGTCACTTATCACTGTTGTTTGGCATGAAAGCTCCCGGACTTGGCAGACTCGAATTTACGATTGTCGATCACGGGGAACATCGAAGCTTGGATATTCGTGCGTGGTGGCACCCTGCCGGTTTTAGCGGCTTGCTTTACTGGTTCGCCATGATGCCCGCCCACCTGTTTATCTTTCGCGGTATGGCGTTTGCGTTAGCAAAGAAAAGCGGCGCAAAGGTGACAACACCTTCACGCCGCTAATTAAGCCTTTTCTAGTTTCTAGTTTCTAGTTTCTAGTTTCTAGTTTCTAGTTTCTACAAGATTAAGGCTTCAAGCTTTCTGGCAACACCACTAAACAATCGGCCTGATTTCGAGGCCAGATCTTATATTCACCGTGGTATTTGATGATCGATTTGTAATCGGTCACCTTAGTGGCGAGCAAGCCGTTAGCCAAAAAGGCTTCAATGAACCAAGCTTCTGGACCGCGGACATAGAGGCTCATCGGCTTCACTAGCTCCCCTGCTTCGTTGAAGCTTTTTTCCACTGCAGCACTATTTGCCACAAAGGAATGCTGCCCATCAGAAATGACCCGCATCTTGCGGCTTATCTCTTGATCGGTATGCACCATCCAATCATTCTTTTCCAGCTCGGTAAGCAAATCATCAAACTGAGCAATCGTGACAGCAACATGCTCATCGCCATCAGGAAATTGATGATGATATACCGAAGCAATATGCAGCATTTGGCCTTTAAGATTGGCGTGTTTACCCATACTGCGACCTTGCTGAACCCAACGCGTCAGATCTTTCAGCACAACGTTGTCAAAACGCTGTTTCTTGATCGACTGCGCCACCCAGCGACAAAGAAAAGAATCTTCACTCACTGGGTTGTTTTGTATTTTTCCTGCCGCTTTCGCGTCGTTAAGTTCGCTTAACGCTGAATCCACTACGGATTTGATTTCTTTTATGTAACTCATGTTCTTATTTTTTCGCTAAACCCCAGTAAAACAGGGCGGATAAAATCGCACATGCAGCCATAGCACCGGTCATGGGCCACGCTGAATGCACAGGAATGGAGGCGACTATACCACCAACAATAGTACCGATACCAAATCTCATTGTGCCTGCTAATGAAGAGGCTGTACCCGCCAACTCAGGGTAAGCACTCAGCACACAGGCCATGGAATTACTGCCAACAATGGAAATCGTACCGACAAAGAGCATTACCGGAATCACTGTTCCCCATAAGCCCAAACCGAAAACCTGACCGACGATCAACCCAATGCCAGCGAAGAGTTGGATCATCAAACCGATTTTCAGCATATTCTCGCTGCCCACTTTGCGCACAAACTTGCCATTCAGCATGGTAAACAGAATCAAGCACACCACGTTAAGGCCAAACAGGTAACCGAAGTTTTGGGTGCTGACACCGTAGTAATCGATGTAGACAAAAGAACCTGCCGTTAAAAAAGAGAACATGCCTGCAAACGAAAAACCAGAAGCCACGATGTAGCCAACAGATTGCTTGGTGCGCAGAATTTTCGCGTAATTACGCAAGGTCGAACCGATACGTAGCGGCGGGCGGCGATCAAGCGCCAACGTTTCAGGGATCATTGTCACCACGAGCACAATCACCAGTGCGGCGAAACCTGCCAGTACCCAAAAAATCGAACGCCATCCAAACCAAACCGCCAGATATCCCCCCATCATAGGCGCGGCCAAAGGTGCAACCGTCATGACCAAGGTAATAAACGACATGGTGCGGGCGAAATCTTCTTTATCGAACATGTCGCGAACCAGCGCTTGAATCACGACTGCAGCAGCAGCGCCACAGAAACCTTGCGCAGCACGAATATAAGTCAGAGTTTCAATATCAGTGGCGTTGGCACTCACCACTGCGCCGATCAAGAACATGATGACGCCGACGATCAATACGGGACGACGACCATAACTGTCTGAAATTGGGCCGTGAATCAACTGCCCCAGAGCAAAACCCGCGGTATACGCCGCGAGTGTACGCTGAACAAGCCCCGGCGCGACACCCAACTCCCTCGCGATATCAGGCATGGCGGGTAAATACATATCGATAGCCAACGGCGTCAACGCCGCAATCGCGCCAAGGACGAGGATCAAAAGAAAGGTCAGCTGTTGAGCTGGCTGATGTACCGCATTCGTTGTCATGTACGCCTTAGAAAGAAAAGGTGAAGAAAAAAGATGCACAGTTCAAAACTGTGTCTGGCTCACATAATAGCACTATGATTAATTCCCTTGAGGAAATAATGACTTTCTATTCAGACACAAACGGAATCGCTAGTAAATTGCAGATAATTAAGCATAAAAATTCATCATGACAATAAAATATCTCGTCTATCGGCTTGTAGCATCTATACATGAGACTTCACCGTCGGGAAACCGAGCACAAAAAAACGCCGCGGAACAAATGCCCGCGGCGTTTTCAATCAAGATGGTTTAGTTGAAGGTGCTGACTAGCGCACTTCTCGTCTAAGACATCCGATTTCGATATGATTATTTGCGAGGCATAAAGAGTGCGATTTCTTCTGCGGTTAGTGCACGGTATTGCCCAGGCTCCAGTGAATCGTCTAGCACTAATTCACCCACTGATTCACGGTGAAGGCCGACGACTCTATTGCCGACAGCAGCAAACATACGCTTCACTTGATGGTATTTACCTTCGTGAATCGTCAGTAGTGCTTCCTTCTCGCTCACTTGCTCTAGCTGTGCTGGTAGCGTGTCTGTTTTTTCTCCACGAAGCAGAAGACCTTCAGAGAACACATCCGCCGTCTCTTCTGAAATCGGATCATCCAGCACAACACGATACACTTTATCGCACTTGTGTTTAGGCGATGTCACACGGTGAGACCATTGACCGTCATCAGTCAGCAGAAGCAAGCCTGTTGTGTCACAATCTAGGCGACCTGCAATGTGCAATTTATCCGCACCGACTTCGTCTACTAGGATAAACACGGTCGGGTTATGCCCGTCTTCATGAGAGCACACATAGCCTTCAGGCTTGTTCATCATGATGTAACGCGGGCCAGACAAATGCAGTGAAGCGCCATCGAATTCGACATCAGCATCTTCTGCAATTTTCAATGAGCCGCTCTTAACGATGTCACCATTAACTGTCACGCGTTTTTCTTTGAGTAATCTTGTTGCTTGGGTGCGGGTAACACCTACCGTTTCACAAAGAAATTTGTCTAGCCTGATCATTGTATTTTGTCCGTGATGTTCTCGATGGGCGCATTATAGGAAGTTCACGTTAAAGGTACAGCGAAAAACGTTTTATCAATCTCATATTGAACCGATGAAATTGCACTCTCGTTTCTCATGTCTATAACTAAGAGATGGCGAACTTAACAAATTCGTTACAGTCTAATCCTGTGCCCTTGGATTTATGATTATAATCTCGCACTGGTTAACATGTTGATTAGGGAAGCATTTATGAATATTACGCTGCAATCACCTTCCATAGAGTCAATGCCGCGTCTCCTCGAACTATCAAAGCAACTGCATGATCACGAGGCACTTTCTTTTGATGTGGCACATGTGACGTCTGCGTTCAATTTCTTGATTGCCCATCCCGCACATGGCGATGTGTTTCTCATCGAGCTTGATAAAAGTGAGGAACAAGAGGCGATCGGCTTTGTTGTGCTTTGCTACAGCTTTAGCATTGAACTGGGTGGACGCATCGCAGTCATCGACCAGATATACTTGTCACATGATTGGCGACGCCAAGGGGTGGGTTCTCATGTCCTACCCAATATCGAATCTCATGCACAAGCGAGAGATTGTCACGCAGTCATTCTTGAAGTAAACATCGGCAATAGCGGCGCACGTGAGTTCTATGAACAATTCGATTACATGCCTCGACGTCAACACTGCTTAATGACCAAGCGATTGTTGCGCTAATGAACTCGCCCGCTAGCTAATTATTCTGTGCCTCGCTACACTGGGCGGCCTTAAACGGCTGCCTTATTGATCGCATGTATACCCTTCGACCTTACCAAGCAGACACGGTGAAAGCCGTCGTTCACTATTTCCGTCGCCATTCTACGCCCGCCGTTGCTGTACTGCCTACTGGCGCGGGTAAAAGCTTGGTCATCGCCGAGCTAGCAAAGCTTGCCCGAGGGCGAGTATTGGTGCTAGCCCACGTTAAAGAGTTGGTGGAGCAAAACCACGAAAAATACGAAGGGTACGGCCTAAAAGGCGGTATTTTCTCAGCCGGCTTAGGCCGCAAAGAAAGCGCAGATAAAGTCGTGTTCGCCTCGGTGCAATCCATGGTGCGAAATCTTGACGAATTCAACGATCAGTTTTCCTTGCTCGTTATCGACGAATGTCACCGTGTGCCAGACAACGCAGACAGCAGTTACCGCAAAGTTATCTCTCATCTACAGCAGGTTAACCCCGGCATTAAAGTGCTTGGTTTGACCGCAACGCCCTATCGCCTCGGCATGGGTTGGATTTATCAGTTTCATACCGCAGGTCGTGTGCGAAGTGAAAAGCCGCGCTTCTTCCATGACTGTATTTTTGAACTTCCGATCCGATTTTTGCTTGATGAAGGCTTTCTCACTGAAGCCAAGGTGCTGGATGCGCCCGTACTGAGTTATGACTTCTCGCAGCTCAAAGCCTCAACGACAGGGTTTTACAAAGAAGCTGACTTAGACCGTGTTATCGAAAATGCCCCTCGCGCGACGCCACAGATCGTCGATCAAGTCATGCAATACGCGAAAGACCGTCACGGCGTGATGATTTTCGCCGCCACGGTGAGACACGCTCAGGAAATTCTTGGACTTTTGCCACCCGCTGAATCCGCGCTGGTGATTGGCGAAACCGCGCTGGACGAACGAGACAGCATTATCCAGCGCTTTAAAAAGCGAGAAATAAAATATCTGGTTAACGTATCGGTGCTGACTACAGGATTTGATGCGCCGCATGTTGACCTGATCGCCATTTTACGACCAACTGAATCAGTTAGCCTGTATCAGCAAATTGCAGGCCGAGGCTTAAGACTCTCCCCAGGCAAGAAGGATTGCCTGATATTAGATTACGCTGGCAATGTTTACGATTTGTATCAGCCTGAAATTGGCGACCCTAAACCTGACAGCGACAGTGAAATCGTCACGGTTCCCTGCCCCGCATGCGGCTTCAATAACAATTTCTGGGGTAAACTAGACGACAATGCATTTCTGATTGAGCACTACGGACGTCGTTGCCAGGGCTTTTTTGAAGACGAGGATGGCGAACGAGAAATCTGTGGTTATCGTTTTCGCGCCAAGTATTGCAGCGAATGTGGCGCAGACAATGACATTGCTGCTCGTCGCTGCCATCAGTGCGACCATACCCTTGTCGACCCTGACAAAAAGCTACGAGATGCATTAAAGCTCAAAGACGCCATGATCATGGCATGCGCCGACATGCGCTTGGAAGCGGGTAAAAACAAATTCGACAAGCCACAACTTAAAGTGACTTTTGTGGGACACGACGGCGCCGAGATCCACGAAGTCTGGCCGCTTTCCACTAAACGACAGAAAGATGATTTTCTCGCAAAATTCATCAACCCGCATTTGGTTGACCGTCATCGCCCGTTTACCGATACCGCGCCTTCCAAGGTTGTCAGAGCTGAGCATCGCTTACGATTGCCAGATTTTGTCGTGGCGAGGAAGAACGGTCGATTCTGGGCGATCCGCGATAAAATCTTCGACCTCGACCAATTTGCGTCACAGCAAGAAGTGAGCGACATGATCAACAGCGCAGCGTGAAACAACGTGGAACCAAAACTTGTAAATTGATTGCCATAACGTGCATAACGAACAGTAATCACTCAACGAGCCACCAAATGACGTATAACGTCCTAGTTTCACTTGTGATCCCACTATCTGGGTGGTAGTATCCGCGCTCGATTTACTCGTATCTAGATTGGTCGCATTCTGGATACATATTCTCAACTCTCTATTTTAAAGAGTATATATTATGAAATTCGAAGCAGTAGTACGTACTGAGCAGGGTAAGGGTGCGAGCCGCCGCCTGCGTTTGACTGACCACTTCCCAGCTGTAGTTTACGGTGGCGAAGCCGCTCCAGTTGCTATCTCTCTTGAGCACGCTAAAGTGATCACTCAGATGGATAAGCCTGAGTTCTACGAAGCGATTACTCTAGTAATCGACGGTCAAGAAGTGAACGTTAAGCCACAAGACATCCAACGTCACCCGTTCAAACCAAAAGTTATGCACATGGATTTCATCCGCGTATAATTGCTTTTGCAGTTTGACGGCTCTTCGCTTCGCTAAGAAGTGAATGAGACGAAAAAAAGCGCCGACTATCGGCGCTTTTTTTGTGTCTGTTATTTTAGGTATTATTCTTTCAATGCCAAACTTGGCTAATATTCATCACCAAGCTCACCTATTTCCAATCTTTCTGGTTCTAGTCGCTTTTGGTTTTAGTCTTCATCACCAAACAAGGATTGTTGAGGATTGGTTTCTTCGACAGCTTGCATGGCTTCTTTCGCCAATTTCGCCTTTATAACACGCGTATAGCGCTGCTTACATAACCGCACGACATTGCGTCGCTGTTCGCTGCTAAAGTCATTCCAATGGAAACGCTCATCCCTGCTGCGTAAGCAACCTTTGCAATACCCCTTATTGTTCACCTGACAAACACCAATACAGGGGCTGGGCACCGTAAAAAAATCAAGTTGCTCCAACTTTGCACCTCATTGCCGTTAAGCTATTCATTTCATTCAAGCGACTTTCCGATCGAAAAGCAAATTTCAGCAGATATCAAACGGGATCAAGTAACAGAGTGAGTAATCGTTCCATGCGAATACCGCCCGCTACATTCACTTATCTACCTCTTTTTATGACAACCACATAGTAGGTGAATTCACCTACATAAAAGAAATATCATTGCGTTTAGTGGTCTGAATTTGTTACTTTTACCACATAACCTTTCGGGTTATCGTCATGAATCGGAATAAGTGACGAGAAGAAATGAGTAATAAAAAGGAGTAGTTATGTCGTTTTTTGTACCCGCTGCAGAATCCCAAGAACACGCAGAATCTATTTATACTGCGATAGCCAAGCATATTGATGCTCCCATCAACGACGCACGTATTGCAGCCCTGACATGGAAACATGAAGGTCAGGAAGTCATTGCCAAGGTAGGACAGGCCCTGCCAACGTGTTTTGGCTCAGACGATGAAGTTATTCTCGCCATATTTGACTGTGGTGATGTATTTAAAGTCTGCACCCCAAACCGTGGTGCGGTCTGTTTTGACCCAGTAGTCGCTTCACGCACCAACGTTTCGAACGTTGATCTCTTCTAGTACCGACGAATTTTCCAATAAAAATACCGGGGAATACCCCGGCATTTTTTCTCTGGATAAAACTTAGAACAACCCCAACTGTGGCATCGACAAGGCATCAAAGCTCTTGCCGACAAACGGTAAAATACCGTCTGCAATAGGTTTTAACTGCTTATCAACGTAATGCTGGTAATCATATTGGCTAACCAACGCTTCTAATGGCTCAGGGCCATTTAGCGTGATCACATACTCAATCCAACCGCCATGCTGGTATTGCAGCGCTCGACCGAGTTTTTCATTCACAGCATCGGCCTTACGGGCGGCTCTTACATGCGGCGGAACATTTTTCTCGTAATCAGACAGCTTGCGACGCAGCCTCTTTCGGTAAATCAACTTTTCATTATTGTGACCGCGTAACGTATCTTCGACCATGGTACGAACATAATCATCAATGTCTTCACCATCGAAAACCCGTTGATACAAGGTCTGCTGAAACTCCTGCGCCAGCGGCGTCCAGTCGGTTCTGACTGTTTCTAACCCTTTGTAAACAATGTGTCGCTCACCTTGCTTGTCGACCAAGCCGGCATAACGCTTTTTGCTGCCGGTATCTTGGCCTCGAATCGTCGGCATCAAAAACTTCTGATAATGCGTTTCATACTCAATTTCGAGCGCCGAAGGGATCTGATATTCATCCAGAAGGTGCTGATCCCACCACTGATTGATATGTGCCACCAGCGATTGCCCTACTGCGTCCGCTTCTTCGTGACTGTATTGACGCCCTAACGACACAAAGGTCGAATCAGTATCGCCATAAATAACGTTGTAGCCTTTCGCTTCAATCAAATCACGTGTCAGCTTCATGATTTCATGCCCGCGCATAGTGATTGACGACGCTAAACGGTGGTCGAAGAAACGACAACCCGATGAGCCCAGCACACCATAAAAAGAGTTCATGATGATTTTTATTGCCTGCGAAAATGCTTTTTCGCCCTGCCGTTTGGCTTCATCGCGCGCTTTCCAAAGGTTTTCAATCATGGCAGGAAGAAAGTGCGTCTCACGGTGGAAAACACCACCACGAAAACCCGGCACAGTCAGGCTTGGATCGTCCTGTTTCAGCCCTTCGATCAAACCCAGCGGGTCAATCAAAAACGTACGGATAATCGACGGGTACAGCGATTTGAAATCGAGCACCAGCACAGAGTCATACAAGCCAGGCTTACTGTCCATGACATAACCGCCGGGGCTGGCAATCCAGTTTTCACTGGTCAGTGTAGGCGCGACATAGCCAGCTCGGTGCAACCTAGGCATATACAGGTTGGTAAACGCTGCAACCGAGCCGCCAATGCGATCTAGCTCAATGCCAGTTAGGCGGGTGCGTTGGATCAGAAACTCCATCAAATGGGTGTCCGCAAAAATACGATTCACCAACACACAATCTTGTAAGTTATATTTCGCCAATGCGGGCTTGTCGTCCCGAAACATGCGATTGATTGAATCCATACGATCATAGGGATTATCAATCGCTTTCCCTTCACCAAACATTTCTCGCGACACCGACTCCAACGACCAAGAACGAAAACTGTATGTCGCCGTTTTCAAACCATCAATGCCGTCAATCACCACCCTTCCCGGTAACGTAATAAAGCCTTGGCGACTGTTGTTGGAATCACGCCAATGCGCTTTTTCAGCACCTCGGCCCAAGCGCAAATCGATTTTGTTAAATGCCGCGCGTTTAATCAGTAAGCGAAAATCGAAATCGACAACGCTCCAACCCACGATCACATCGGGATCAAAGCGAATAAACCATGCATTAAGAGCTTTCAATAGCTCGAGTTCGTTATCGACCCAGTCAATCCAAGGCATCTCTTCTGCATCATCAGGTGTTGGTCCAACCATGATGACGCGGCTGTCCATCTCACCGTCTAAGCCAATGGAATACAAAACGCCCTTTTCAGAACACTCAATATCCAATGAAACACGCGACAATGAGGTCGAATAGTCAGACGCTTTGGCTTTCACATTACGGTATTCGACAAAACCATTTTTCTGCTTTGCTGTACCCGTAAAGGTTAACCCGCCGCAAATAAAGCGCTCCATCAAGTAACGGTCGGTTAATCGCACGTCTGCTTCATAGGGTTCAAACTCTTCGGCTTGCAACAATCGACTCGCGCGAGTGGCATCAGAAATGGTATTGAAGTAGAACCCCGTCATCTCACGATGCAGAAAATCACACAACGCGAGTGCTTTGCAGTGAAAACGAAAGGCAGCCTCGGTCAGAGTTTGTTGCGCTGCGGACACCCGTTCGTTAGCAACAAAGAAAACTGGTTTCTCGCCTGTTATCACCAATTTTGCAGGGCCAGTATTTGTCTGCACCCAAAAAACAAGTTCGGTGACATCACCGATATCTCGGCCATGGCGGCTGATGATGAATCCTTCTTGATATTGCAAGGCGGCCTCAGAGGTTAAATTGACGCTGGCAGTATACCCAAACTCGAGCATCATCCGTTAGGTATGCTTTCGCAGACAAAGCACTGTTGAGGCCACACTCTTGGTCGCTCCTCCTTCCTTTGAACTTGTTATTGCTAGACTCATTATCTATTGATAGAAATACCAACACTCAAGGATGAACCATGAATAGTCGCGTCTCTCACATTGTGGTCGTTGATGATGAACATGATGTTAGGACAGTTTTGACCGATGCATTACGCCAAATAGGTTACACCGTCACGCCCGTATCCACTGGTGATGAGCTCTACGCGGCAGACAATGTCGATCTTGCTGTTATTGACCTGCGCCTTAACAACGAAGATGGTCTTCAACTTGCCCGGCAACTTCGCGAAAACAGTGACATACCGATCATGATGTTGACGGGGAAAGGCGACGAAACAGACAGAATCATCGGCCTCGAAGTGGCTGCTGATGACTACATGATGAAGCCGTTTAATCTTCGTGAGTTCACGGCCCGCATTAATGCGCTTTTACGTCGAAGTCAAAACGCCGGCACAAAACGAGTGTCCGTTGAAACAAACGAAACGGTTTACCAGTTTGACGATTGGACGTTATATCTCTCGCGGCGATTGCTTCAGCATGCCGATGGGCGCACACCAGATCTCACTTATGGCGAGTTTTCGTTGCTAGAAGCCTTTATCTCCTCACCGCAGCGGGTATTGACGAGGGAACATTTGATGGAACGAACCCATGGCTATGATTCTGACTCTCTCGATCGCACCATAGACGTGCTTGTGGTGCGTCTTCGCCGCAAAATCGAATCCAACCCTCGAATCCCTCGACTCATCAAGACCGAACGCGGATTGGGGTATTGCTTCGATGCTTCCGTCACCAAACTCGTTCCACAACCTCACTGAGCCATCCCATGAACGGAAACAGCATTCGCCCTCACTTAATGTTGACGCTTTCAGTCTTGCTTGCGCTGACCACACTCATGGCTGGCTTTTCTTTGTTCACGCTGTGGCAGAACCAATATCTGCTCGACAGAGTCACACAAACTACGCTCGCAGATACTCAGACCGCATTGAATTTATCCCAAGGTGTTGCCCAGATTGCCGCGTTGGCACCTTATACGGCCGCTTCAGCAAGGCCTCACCAAATCCAAAACGAGAAGAAACAACTTCAAGCGAGGGCAGCGACGTTAAACGACGACGCCCTAAAGCTCACCACACCTTCATACGCCCACGAGTTGGGTCAGCGCATTGGCGAAGTTGACGTGACCCTGCAAAAACTCATGTCGAACGTTGAGCGAGAATTGTATATCCGAGAAGATTTGATGGCACAGCAGTTTGCACTTGATGAGCTAGACGCCTACCCATTTGGCGCCCTTTTTATTCACGCTTTTGCGAAAGATCCTACCCGCATTTCGCAAGGCTGGATTGACCAAATCACCAATATGCTAACGAGTGACCCAGTCGCAAACGAACGAATCGCCCATGATGTAATGCCTGTTTTAGCGTCATTGACTCGAAGTAATACACATATCAACGTCCTGCGTTCAGAAAATGCCTTCCTGCTTGCTTCAATCCGCGCACAATCAGATCGCATGACCGACTATGTGCGTGAAATCGTCGCTATTCATCAGCAGGAGGTAAGCGAGCAACAACGCCTAGCTAAATCAGCGATTAATCGTGTGATGCTACTGATGGCTATGATTCTACTTTCTTTGGTGGCGGGCGTTTACTACCTCTACCGATTCAACGATAAAATGGCCAAAGATCTCCTAAGCGTAACGGATGAGATGCTAAATCTAGCTCAAGGCAACACCCAGCAAGCGCCCGTTAAGCTCGAACGAAAAGATGAAATCGGAAAACTGGCCACCGCATTCTCGGCATTTCAGCGAAATGCCATAGAAAAAGAGCGCGCGACACAGGATCTTTTCCAGCAAAACGTACTCCTTGAAACCATTTTCCATGAAATGCAGGATGGCCTAAGTGCCTTTGATGCCGACAACCGCTTGCTCGCGTGGAACAGCAAATATGCGTTCCTATTAGGTATTGATGAAAACCAACTGGCGTTCGGCATGACCATTGAAGATGTGCAGGAAAAGCTTTCACTTCGTCTTCAGTCTTCCGCTGAACATGCACAGCAAAATGAAACCTACACCTCGCTAAGGCACCTTCAGCCCTTGCTGTTTGAAAGACAGTTCAAAGATGGGCGTATTATCGAATATCGTAGCCAGCCCATTCCTTCTGGCGGATTTATCACCTTGTATCGCGACCTAACAGAAAAGCGCCAAATCGATCTCGCGCTCAAACAAGCACAAAAAATGGAAACACTGGGACAACTCACTGGCGGGATAGCACATGATTTCAATAATCTACTCTCTGCCTTGAGCGGAAATTTAGAGTTATTGGATATGACTAGCACGCTCGATGACACCAGCAGGACCTATTTAAACCGCGCACTCTCTGTGACCGAAAAAGGCAGCCAGTTGATTGAGCGCCTGCTTGCTTTTAGCCGGACCCAACCCCTCCACCCCGAACCTGTCAACGTCGAGCAAACCTTGGATGAGTTGTCCGATCTTATGGAGTACTCGTTAGATGGCACAAGTCAGTTACTGATGCATACCTCGCCACAAGACGCGCTTATCTTTGCGGATAAAAGTGGGCTAGAAAATGCGTTGATGAATTTACTTCTCAATGCCAATGCCGCCATGACACAAGCAGGAAGAGTTATCGTCACGACACGCCCATGCTGCCTACTTCACGACAAGAAAGCAGCTGTAATTATTGAGGTTGAAGACTCAGGCAGTGGTATTCACCCTGATGACATCGATAAAGTGATGGAGCCATTTTTCTCGACCAAAGAAAAGGGCAAAGGCAGCGGATTGGGTTTGAGCATGGTATATGGGTTTGTGGAGCAATCTAAAGGCGAGATTGTGATTGATTCAACTGTGGGCAAAGGCACGGCTATCAGTATGATCCTTCCTTGTTACGAGCCTGAACACCTCGCTTCAACCACGGAAAAAACCTCAATGACTTCTCTCCCAGATGCTACCAATACAACTGCACCTGCTGCCACCAGCACTATGCAAGCGCTTCACCTTGAAGGCATCACCATTTTGCTGGTTGATGACGACAATGATGTCGCGCTACCGATAAAGCAAATGCTAGAAACACAAGGTGCCTCCGTAACGCTTGCAACTTCAGCCAAAGAAGCCATCAAGCTCAGTGAAGCGACAAAGCCGAACTATGTCATCAGTGATATTAACCTTGGCAACAAAGAAACTGGCGTCTGGCTCAAAAACACGCTGCACGTTATACAACCTAAAATACCAGTGATCTTGATGTCAGGATTGCCCAAAGAACAGCTTAGTCAGCAGTTTGGCTATCAGTCAGATTGGGACTTGATCACAAAACCCGTCACTCGTCATGCGCTGTCAGCGGCACTGCTTCGCCTTATATCAATCGGTTAGCGCCTTTGTTTCAATTGTGAATGAAATATCTTTCCGTTTGAAACCGACCATTCGTTTTTGTTTGTCAGTCTGTAGATGTCAATTCACAAGGAGATTTGCTATGAATTCGCTTTTACGGAAATCGCTCTTAAAAAAATCACTGCTGGCCGCCATGATTGCATCGCTACCGATGGCACAAGCCACAGCAGAAGAAGTGCTCATCGGTCTCATCACGAAAACTAACACCAACCCTTTCTTCGTGAAGATGAAGGAAGGCGCACAAGAAAAAGCCACGGAGCTTGGCGCAAAAGTGAGTTCTTTTGCCGGCCGTTTTGATGGCGATACAGATTCACAAGTTCAGGCCATTGAGAACCTCGTGGCGGCTGGCGCGAAAGGCATACTGATCACACCGAGTGACCCTCAAGCACTCGCGCCTTCGGTCAAACGTGCTCAAGATGCCGGTGTATTGGTGATTGCGCTGGACACCCCTTTCACACCCCCCAATGTGGCTGACGCCACCTTCGCGACTGATAACTTCAAAGCCGGTGAATTAATTGGCGAATGGGCGAAAGCGCAAATGGGCGATGAGGCCAAAAATGCCAAAATTGCACTGCTTGATTTGAGCACAGCCAATATCTCTGTCGATGTTGCACGTAACCAAGGTTTCCTGACAGGCTTTGGCATCGACACCAAAAACCCTAACATTAACCGCGATGAAGACGACCCTCGCATTGTGGGTAACGACGTGACACAAGGTTCTGAAGAAGGTGGCCGTCGCGCCATGGAAAACTTGCTGCAAAAAGATCCCAGCATCAACCTCGTATATACCATCAATGAGCCCGCAGCGGCTGGTGCGTATGAAGCGTTGAAAGCACTAGGCCGACAAGATGATGTGATGATTGTTTCTGTTGATGGTGGCTGCCCAGGGGTCGATAACGTTGAAGCAGGCGTCATTGGTGCAACCTCTATGCAGTTCCCTTTGCAGATGGCTGCGCTTGGCGTAGAAGCTGTCGTTGAATACGCGAAATCTGGCGTCAAACCAGGCGCAACGCCAGGTAAAGCTTTCTTCGATACGGGCGTAGAGCTGATCACTGATGAGCCCGCAACTGGCGTGGCTTCATCAACATCTAAGCAAGGTAAAACTAAGTGCTGGGGCTAATCCTCTAATGCGATAGAGAGGGCGAGATGCCCTCTCTCACTTTCTTGCGAGCACGGACGCACTCGGGAGCGCGTAATGTCATCACCACAAAATCCCTCACCTAGCGGCAACAGGCTCGCGGGTGACCAGCTTTCGAACGAAACCTTTAGTCTCGTTCAGCGCATTCAGCTTTATCTTCACAATCACCCCACAGCAGTACCCTGCCTGGTGCTGATACTTGCGGTCGCTTTTTTCTCTACCTTGGTTGGCGATAGATTCTTCCATCCGTTCAACCTGTCATTAGTGCTCCAGCAAGTGACGATTATTGGCGTGATTGGTATTGCCCAAACGTTGATTATTTTAACAGCAGGCATAGACCTTTCTGTCGGCGCCATTATGGTGCTGACCTCTGTTGTAATGGGCCGATTTGCCATCGACTTTGGGCTGCCCGCCCCTGTCGCGCTCTTTGCCGGGCTGCTTGTGGGCGCGTTGGCAGGCCTAATAAATGGCCTATTGGTGGCAAAAATCAAGCTTCCCCCGTTCATTGCGACCTTGGGGACTTGGAACATCTTTTTTGCTCTTAATCTGTGGTATTCAAACAGTCAAACCATTCGCTCTCAAGTCATCGACCAGCAAGCGCCGCTGTTACAGTGGCTTGGTAATACCGTCGAAGTGTTTGGCGCTCGCATCGCCTACAGTTCCCTTTTTATGTTCGTTTTGTTCATCGTGTTTTGGTATGCACTCAATTGGACGGCTTGGGGTCGACATGTTTATGCCACAGGCGATGATCCTGATGCAGCGCGCCTCGCAGGCATTAGAACTAAACGAATTCTGCTGTCGGTGTATATCACCGCGGGCGTAGTTTGTGCCTTAGCGGCGTGGGTATTAATCGGTCGCATCGGCTCTGTCAGCCCGCAAGCAGGCTATACCGCCAATCTCGATTCCATAACCGCAGTGGTCATCGGTGGCACCAGTCTTTTCGGCGGGCGTGGCTCCATTTTTGGCACACTTATCGGCGCCCTGATCGTGGGAATATTCCGAAATGGCCTTGCGCTAATGGGCGTAGACGTGTTGTGGCAGGAGTTTACTGTCGGCGTATTAATCATTGTTGCGGTCAGTATCGACCAATGGCTGCGGAGGGTATCGTCATGAGTGAGTCAAACCAAGTACCTGTTCTACAAGCGCGAGGGTTGGTTAAACGCTACGGGCGAGTCACCGCGCTAGACGGTGCAGATTTCGACTTAATGCCAGGTGAGATACTCGCCGTCATTGGAGACAACGGCGCGGGCAAATCTAGCTTAATCAAAGCACTTTCTGGCGCACTGATCCCCGATGCAGGAGAGATTACCCTTGACGGTAAGCGCGTGAATTTCAACAACCCGATGCAAGCGCGAGAAGCAGGTATTGAAACCGTATACCAAAACCTTGCTGTTGCCCCTGCTCTAAACATTGCTGATAACCTGTTTTTGGGCAGAGAGATAAGACACAATGACTGGCGCGGTAAATGGTTTCGTATGCTGGACAAAAAAGCCATGCGAGACAAAGCCAAAGAGAAACTCACTGAATTAGGATTAATGACCATTCAAGATATTACGCAGGCCGTCGAAACCCTATCAGGCGGTCAACGCCAAGGGGTAGCGGTCGCTCGCTCAGCGTTATTTGGGTCTAAAGTTGTGATCATGGATGAGCCCACCGCGGCACTTGGCGTTAAAGAGTCACGGAAAGTACTCGATTTGATCCTTGAGGTGAGAAATCGCGGCATGCCAGTGGTACTGATCAGCCATAACATGCCTCATGTATTTGAAGTGGCCGATCGGGTTCATATTCATCGCTTGGGTCAACGTGTGGATATTATCTCACCCAGCACCCACACCATGTCAGATGCTGTTGCCATCATGACGGGCGCCATGGAGCCCGGCACTTCAGAGTCTGGTACTTCAGAGCAAGCAAAAGCCCCTGCATGAAAACACTGAATGCCCTGACACTTTACCTCGTCTGCTTGTTTCCTTCATGGTCTCAGGCAGCCATCACGGCAGGTGTCAGCGTGTCAGATCTCACCAACCCCTACTTTGTTACCATGGTGCGAAGCCTTCGCGATGAACTACAAATAACGTTTGGCGATGATGTTCGCCTACTGGTTCGTTCCAGCGCTTATGATCACCCTCGCCAAGTGAGACAGCTTGAAGAATTTGTCGCCGAAAAGGTTGACGTTATTTTCCTCGTTGCGTCCGACGAACACAAAATCGGCCCTACGGTTGAACGTATCGTGACACATGGAACACCCATTTTTGCTATTGATGTACGCGCTAAAGGAGCAACTGCGACCATTACGACTGACAATGTTCAGGCCGGACGCATTGCTTGCAAAGGGCTAGCGGAATCACTGAATGCCCGCGGAAATGTAATCATCATTAACGGCCCCCAAGTTTCTTCTGTCATCGAGCGCGTGACCGGATGCAAACAAGCGCTGGTGCACTATCCCAAGATAGTGGTCATCAGTGATCAATTGAACGGCACGGCAAGTATTGAAGGCGGATTGGAGAGCATGGCGTATGCACTACAAGCGTACTCAGGGATTGATGGCGTGTTTGCGATTAACGACCCGACAGCTCTTGGCGCAGAGCAAGCCATCGTACAAGCCAACGCCAACGCGCTGATCATGTCTGTAGATGGAAGCCCTGCTGGACGTGATGCCCTACTTCAAAGGCGAAAAGGCTGGATAGGCACAGCAACTCAGTTTCCAGATGTCATGAGTCGCGAAGCTGTCAAAATCGCTGATAAATGGCTCGATGAACATAAAGTCGATAGCACAGAAGTGTTAATACCCACAAAACTAATGAATCAAGACAATGCCGATTCATTTAGCGCATGGTGAACAGTGACGACGAATAAGGACATGGATCGGCGCTTTACACAAATAGTGAGGGGTCGTGTGTTAGGCGCTTTGTGCTAGGGTCGATGTAAACAAGAGAAAAGCACTGAACCGATGCTTAGAGCGTTACGCTTCGTTTTCAACCAGACCTAAGCGGTACTCATTCTGACCTAAGTCACTGGCGACTGTTTTCGATCCCTGCCAACGAATGTCACTGCAATACCAAGTAATATCACAGACGCAGAAATCATCATTCGCATCGAGATAGACTCAGACATCAAAAGGTGACCCGCAAATGCTGCCATCACAGGAACTGAC
This sequence comes from Enterovibrio norvegicus FF-33, assembly GCF_000286835.2. Lineage (GTDB taxonomy): Bacteria > Pseudomonadota > Gammaproteobacteria > Enterobacterales > Vibrionaceae > Enterovibrio > Enterovibrio norvegicus_A. Next base: position 262,509 of record NZ_AJYD02000038.1, read on the forward strand.
AGCTGCATCACCCCTGCTTGTGTCGCTTTAAAGTGCTGTATCACGCCGTACCATATGGCGTAGCCAATCGCGGAAGCAATGGCACCAGAAGCAATGGCCAGCCAAACACCCTCTTGAGAAAGCGTATTCATTGGAATATTGAGTAAGAAAAATGGAATAACAAAGAAAAGACTTAGTCTAAAGTTAATACAGTTAGCTTTGAGTTGTGGCACTTTCATTTCTTTACCCAGCACGCTATACGCGCCCCACGCCACACCTGAAATCGCCATCAATATACATCCCCACACATTTGGAGAATTTACACCAGGTGAAACAAGGTAGCCCAAACCACAAATGGCCGTTAACGCACCAATGTATTCCATGCCACTTGCGCCACCTTCGCGATAGTGACCGTAAGCAAACATGGTTAGTTGAACAAAGGCAAACAAGATAAGTGCCCCCATTCCGGTATCAAGGTAGAGGTAAGCAAACGAAAACGTGGCGGCGTACAGAAACAGCATCGCTGCCGCCAACCAATGCTCAATCGCACTATGGAGCAATTGGCAATTGTCTTCCGGCGTGTTGCGCTTTGCTGCGACTAAAGAAGAAAGCAAAAACAACATCGCGGCACCAGAAACCAGCCGGATTGAAGTAAATGAAGCGGGATCGATATCCGTGTCAGACAAGGCCATACGGCAAAGCACAGAGTTTGCTGCGAAGAAAATCAACGCGAGAATCGCCATTGTTATGTTTTTAATAGAAAAAGATTCTGCTCGCAACATAGTTCCATTCACTGTAGTGACACGTGCCAATATTGACCGTGTAGCTTCTACATATCTTTCACACCTTTGAGAAAAATCAGATTTTTTGTTTGGTATGTTGAACTTTGTCAAGACTCATAGAATGAATATAATGGGCAATATCTCAACAATGTCGTTTGGAAATTCGACGTTGAGAAGGTAAAATATCGCTCCTGATTTTTAGTGGTGAAGTGAATGTCTGACGCTAAACGCAAAGCGCTTAAAAAGATTGCAAAATGTTTGGAGCTGAGTAACTCATCCAACATCAATGAAGCTGCCGCAGCGATAAAAATGGCACAGAGCCTGATGAAGAAATACGGCTTGGATCAAGACGATATTGATTTCATCCGTATGGGAAAAACCACATCAGCCACCCTGCTACCCACCTCGATCAGCGACGCTGTTCTCAAAATAATTCGAGGCATTAATACCCGCTTTGGCGTCGAATGTGTGCTAACGAACCACAAAGGGCTTAAAAAAGCAGAATTCATTGGCGATGCCGATCGCGCCATTTTCGCCGCCTTCGCATTTGATATTGTCTATCGTGAAATGAATGAACACATTGGACAATTCCGCAATAGCTTCCAAGGTTCAGGCACATCGCAAACAGAGATCACTCGCAGAATGGGTTCGTTCACGTTTGGCTGGCTTGATGGCGCATTAGCAAAACTGCCTAACATCGCGCCTGATGGCGATGCAGACAAAAAAATCAAAGACTATATCGACAGCCAGTTCAAGAACATCGACCGTGAAACCTTTAAGCAACAATTGAGAGATGCGATGAAGGGGATCACAGACGATTATGAGAAAGGCATGAAAAAAGGAAAACAGATTTCCGTCAGCCGCCCAGTGTCTGGCAAACAAGCAGCAAAGCGCCTCTACTAGGCGCTTTTTCATTTAATCCCAACACTGCGACAACGTCACTTACCCCCCAGTTAGCCCCAGTTAATTTCACGCAAGCCACTGAATTAACAATAATCCAACAAAAAACCTCTTTTTTTGAACAGTGTTGTATTAAAAAAGCCTGAATTTCTGTCCTGCCTATTGTATTGCGCGCTTTCCCCGCCTAGCCTAGCTTATTAAATCACCACATCAGTTGGTGATTGAAAAGATTTGCGAAAAGCAAACTTGTGGTGGTGACTTGTAACGTAGTACTGAAGTCTCTCTTACCAAACCCTCTCTAGAAGGAATGGAGAAAACAAATGAAAAAAGCAGTGATAAGCCTTGGATTAATTGTGGCCATAAGTCCATTGGCAAGTGTATACGCTCAAGATGATTCAAACTTTTACCTCGGTGCTCGCGTCGGTTCTTCAACACTTTCAGACGCTTGCCAAGTTGGCAGTTGTGACGACAACGAAGTCGGCGGCGGCTTAATTGGTGGTTACGACTTCGGTAACGGTTTCTCAATTGAATCAACCTATGATTACCTAGGCCATTTCGATGCAAGCTATAGCCCAACACCTGGCGCTATTAGTGGCGATCTGACCGCATTGACCTTGGCGCCAAAACTGGGCTTCGGTATTACTGACCAAACTGAGCTTTACGGTAAAATTGGTGCCGCTTGGTGGGATTGGAACAGCAACGCAGGCGACCAAGACGATATTTCTCTGCTAGGTGCAGTAGGTCTTGATCACCGTGCAAGCGATCTGGTTAATGTTCGACTTGAATACCAATACATCCACGACATGGATGAAGGTTACTTCAACGCCGATAATCACCTGATCAGTGCTGGTTTGACTTTCCACTTCGGTCGTACCTCTGAGCCAGAACCAGTTGTCATGGTAGTTGAAGAAATTGTTATTGTTGAAACAGTCGCAGAGCCTAAGAAATATGTGTTCTCTGAAGCCGATGACGTAGAACTGTTTGCGTTTGGTAAAGCAACCTTGTCAGATGGTGCTTCACAGCAACTAGGCCCGATGCTTAAACGCCTACAAGATTTTGATACCTCAACGGCTATCATCGTCGGTCACACTGACAGTGTCGGTTCAGAAGCATTCAACCAAACGTTGTCAGAAGAACGCGCACAGACTGTTGCAAACTACTTCGTCGATAACGGCATCAGTGCAGACCGTCTGAGCGTTGTTGGTGCAGGCGAAAGCGATCCTGTAGCGTCTAACGACTCTTCAGAAGGCCGCGCTAAAAACCGCCGCGTTGAAATTGAATCACCTGAGTTTGTTTACGAAGAGTAATCACACCGAGTGATGACACGCCAATGACCAGAGCCACGTCGTAATGACGTGGCTTTTTAGTTCATGTGGACAGAATCAAACGCCAGCAGTTGGTTCCCAGCCCACAAGCAAAGCATCAATAACCGGACGATCTTCGCTTCGCACACCCGCAACGCGCTGATAAAGCGGACGAGAACGATCATTCAAACGGGGATATTGCCAACCGTGGGTGGTTGTAACAAATGTTTGGGCGAAATCCGCAGAGTACCGCAGGCAACCTGCCATCACAGTATCAACGTAACTCTGCACCACTGGCTGAACGGTACACGGCGTAATCACCTCTTCTGTCACGTATACATAAACAGGCCCATCAATAACAAACGCATCGTCCAATACCTTAACGCGTTCACTGTCTAACAATATCCGCTTATAACCTGCCTCACGAATATCAAAAACATCGAGCGCCGAGTCGTCAATGTGAATCAATACGCCATTGCAATAACCATTCCCTTCACGAACAACAAGTGGAGACATCTTGGCTGTACTCACTTTACTCCAATGACGTTGCAAGCCAGACACCAGCGCTGGAAACGCTTTCCCAGTCTCACCCGTCAATCGTCTAGATTCGTCATTAATCAAACTGCCATAACCAAAAATGTACATAAACCCACTTCTTCTTTGTATTTCCTACAGAATACTCGACAAACGCGTGCTAATGTCAAACGAACGAGGACATCGCTTGGCACTAAACAAGAGTAAAACACCTCAAGCGCCCTCTCAATCGACGCTTTTTCAACCAGATAACGTTTGATTGCGTCATCATCATCGAAAAATTTAAGCTCAATAATAACAACGCCTGACAACAGCATTATCATCGTCCTGATGAGCCTACCATGTTGAAATGGTAAGAATGGAATCATTCACAGCTCACGGTTGAGATACGAGATGGAATAACACTATGAAAGCGATAGAAAAAATCGAAAAACAGTTTCAAAAGCTCTCCAGCTATTCGCATTTAGCCGCGATTTGTGGCTGGGACCAAGCTACGATGATGCCAGACGGCGGCAACGACGCACGCTCAAAAGCCATGAGCGACCTCGCCGTGCTTTGCCACGAAACACTCACAGACTCACGCATGGGTGAATGGATAACAACAGCAGAAAGTGATACGTCACTCACTAACGAACAACGAACTAACCTTCGTGAAATTAAACGCGCTTGGACTCAAGCCACGCAATTACCGTCAGAACTGGTTGAGAAGAAATCTCTGCTTGGTTCAAAATGCGAACATGAATGGCGCAGCCAACGCGGCAAAAACGATTGGCCTGGATTCGCAGAGAACCTGAAAAAGGTCGTAGAGGCGTCTCGAGAAGAAGCTAATACCCGCGCCACTCAAACGGGTGTCCGCCCTTATGACGCCATGCTCGACCTTTATGAACCCGGTATGACCACCGAAAAACTCGACATACTGTTTGGCGATCTTAAATCATGGCTGCCAAACCTGATTCAGAAAGTGCTCGAAAAGCAAAAATCGACGGTAATCACCGAGCCAAAAGGCCCTTTTGACACCGACAAACAAGCAGCTCTCGGCAAGCAGATGATGGAAATCCTCGGATTTAATTTCAATCACGGACGACTCGATGTCAGTGTTCACCCATTCTGCGGGGGCGTACCTTCGGATGTTCGTATTACCACCCGTTACGACGAGCAAGATTTCACGTCTGCGATAATGGGCGTGGTTCATGAAACCGGACATGCGCGATACGAACAAAGCTTGCCAAAAAGCTACGCAGGCTTTCCCGCTGGCGAAGCCCGCTCGATGGGGATTCATGAAAGCCAAAGCTTGTTCTTTGAAATGCAACTGGGTCGACATCCGTTCTTCGTTGACCACCTCGCCACACTATCCGCAGAAGCCTTCGACAAACAAGACGACGCTGCATTTGGCAGAGAAAACATCAACGCCCTCTACCAGCGCGTCCGACCTGGCTATATCCGTGTTGATGCAGACGAAGTGACCTACCCAGCACACGTCATTCTTCGCTTTGAGATCGAACGCGACCTAATCGAAGGAAAAATTGAAGTCGATGACATTCCAGCCTTGTGGAATCAGAAAATGCAGGAATATTTGGGTCTCTCAACCGACGGCGAATACACTAACGGCTGTATGCAAGATATTCATTGGACCGATGGAAGCTTTGGGTACTTTCCAAGCTACACACTAGGCGCCATGTATGCCGCACAATTCATGCATGCCATGCGTAAAACCGTCGATGTGGATGCATGCTTAAAGAACCTAGATTTGGCGCCGGTCAGTACATGGTTGGAAGAGAACATTTGGTCAAAAGGCTCAACGCTCTCCACCGATGAATTGGTGATTCAGGCGACGGGCGAACCACTCAACCCTGAGTATTTCAAACAGCACTTGATTGCGCGTTACTTGATTGATTGATTAACTACCAGCGCGGCCGAGTGCTGCGCTGACATTTTCTGGACAGAAACTGCTGAAAATTGGCGTTCTAAATCGTTGAGTATCAATAAAGTGAGCTTGGGCAAATTTCGCTTTTAACAAACTATATTCTCGTGACTATTTACTGCGAAATTCTTACACGTTACTCAACGAGTAATACACCACCATTTCTAATACCTTGATGAAGCTCTCCGTTTCAAAAAAAACAAGGCATACTGAAAAATCCAAACAGAAAATGCCTTAATAAAAAGTCAGTATGTCATATTGATTTTTACGTATTATATGTATTAGCCTCGCTTCTCAATAAAGTAGGAAGCGTTGGCCTTTAGCTGCCTATGGCTATTATTCCACTTCGCAAAGACTCACCGTTCATCTTCAACCAACACATTGAGCATACATCCACATAGCCATGAAACTGAAAAGCTTATACCTTTTGCAACGTGTATAGCTTGGTTGCCCATCTCTGGCTATCACTCTGATGAAGTCACGTAATCAACAACACCGAGTGAAAGTATTGAAAATTGGAATAATAAAAATACACCACAGCGTCACAAGCAAATATAAGATCAAGCACATAAAAGCAGATCAGCAACAACTATAATAAATACCATTATTAAGAGTGATACTTTGGTTATGTCCATTTTTATTTACTCAACGCATGCATAACTGGTAAGCATTGGAATTGTTGATGAGTTCTTTTAAAACAGTATTCGGTATCGACTTACGTACATTGGCATTGTTCCGTATCGGTCTCGCCTTAATGATTCTGGTTGATCTGATCAGTAGAGCGCGTGATATCTCTGCGTTTTATACTGATGACGGGCTGCTTAGTCGCACCGCGTCCATGGCGCTTTCCTCAGAGTATCGACTTTCACTTTATTGGATGAATGGTAGTGAATGGTTCGTCACGTTACTTTTTGTCATTGCTGCGTTCGTCGCTATCTTGCTCCTCATTGGCTACAAATCCAGAACCATGGCGTTCATTAGTTGGATTTTTCTTTTCTCTATCGTAAATCGAAACAGCATGATTGTAACCGGCGGTGACGTACTGCTCGTGGTTATGTGTTTTTGGGCAATCCTGTTACCTATTGGTGCAAGATTTTCAATAGATAGCTCGCTAAATCGTCGATATAAAACAGACGAAAATGCAGTACCTGATGACCACAGATACTTTTCAGTTGTATCGGTCGCCGTTCTTCTTCAGGTGATGTATTTGTATTTTTTCACCGCATTATTGAAAACGTCAGATGACTGGCAAGTCACCATGGATGCCGCATACTACGCCGTTCATATCGAACAACTCGCCACCGTATTTGCCGTTTGGATGAGAGGTTTTCCTGAACTGTTAACCTTTGGTACTTACTTTGTTTGGTATCTAGAAATCATTGCAATATTTCTGGTTTTCTCTCCTATCTTCCACGTTCAATTGCGATTATTCACACTTGCACTGTTGATCGTCATGCACAGCGCCTTCTTTCTGTCTCTCCACATCGTGCTTTTCCCATTTATCGACTTTATGTCGCTGAGCTTACTCATTCCGGGAGTGTGTTGGGACTGGTTAGCCAAATTCAATGCCAAACCCAAACGGAGAGACATCGTTATTTTCTATGATGAAGGCTGCGGATTCTGCAAGAAAACCTGCCTAATACTGCGAAACTTTCTTCTTCCTGACAGAGTAAAACTACACCCTGCGCAGCAGAACCCAGACATTTATCCGATCATGGAACGGGAAAACAGTTGGGTACTTCGCGATCATCAAGGTGGCTTACACACTCACTGGAATGGCGTTCAATATCTGTTTAAAGTGTCGCTACTTTTTAGGCCCATCGGCATTGTGATGGGATGGAAACCCCTGTTAGGGATCGGAAATAAACTCTACCGTTGGATCGCGGATAATCGAGACATGATGGGGCGAATAACGGAACGATTTCTGCCTTATAACGACCCAAAAGACCATGCTGGGTACGTGGAAAATTGTGTGGCCTTGGGTGCACTTTATATTGTGACCTACTACAACGTTAGCGGTGTTCAGCAGTTTCAAATTAAACGCCCTCAACATGTATCAATACCCGCTAAAGTACTTCGCATTGATCAACACTGGGGTATGTTTGCTCCTTCCCCCCTTAAATTCTCTTTGATGCCCGTCATCGAAGGTAAAACTCGAGGTGAAGACGTGGTTGACGTTTGGAATATGAATGTTGAGCCACCTAGCCGAGTGATACCTGAACATCTATCTACTGAGTTCAAAAATTATCGTTGGCGCAAATACTTTGGAAGGCTGCATTCAAATCGTAACAAGAAAGTACTCGCAGGTTATGGTGGCTATTTATGCAAGCAATGGAATAACGAAATCTTACCCAAAAACAAACAGTTGGCATCTTTCACAATTGAATTTGAACGACTAAGAACCATGCCAAATTATAGGCCGCGTAAACCCTCAACAATAAGGGTGTGGACCCATTGGTGCTTCAAAGAATACGCAAAAAAATAGGTTTATCTGTTGCAGCAACATCTGTAGTAGACGTTTTAGGCTAGAGCGATGGATCATTTGGGTACTTACCAAGCATCGCACTAGGTGCCATTTATACCGCGAAATTCATGAAAGCCATGCGTAAAACCATGGACGTGGGTGGATGTTTAGAGAACCTAGATTTAGCGCCGCTCAGTGCATCGTTGGAAGAGAAAATTTGGTCAAAAGGCTCGACACTCTCCACCGATGAATGTTTATTCAAGTGACGAGTGAAGCGCTCAACACCTCACCACCGGCACATCGCCCCACCGCGTCGTATACTGGGGCGACAAAAATTCACGCCGCATGCCCCACTTCGGATCGATCCCCTGCGCAGCCATAAACACCGCGCCCGTACCATAACGCTGATTCAATCCATCAAACGCCTGCATCAACGCTGGATTCCCAGGCTGAGTGTTAAACAAGTCTGGCTGCACGTGCTTGGCGTTAACCAAATCAAGCAACCCGACACCCACTTTGTAATACCGCACACCTTCTTGAAACAGCTTCGGTACCATAGCCGCTACTGCCGATGTGATCACCGCCGTGTCATCCGCTGGAAACGCAAAGTGCACCATCTGCTTAAAGCTTTTTGGTTTTTCATCAAACGGAGAGTTACCCGCAAACACCATCAACACCGAACACAAAGACCCTTGTACACGCATTTTTGCTGCTGCAATTCCCGCGTGTTTACACAATGCCTGGCGTAGCGATTCTTCATCCTGAATCCGCTCACCCATCGAACGCGTTGAGAAGATCTGCTTCTTGTCAGCGCGGGCCACGTCCCACCCTTTGCAGACCTCCCCGTTTAGCTCCCTGACCGTGCGTTCCATTTCAATGTTGAATTCCTTACGCGCAAGGCCAAGTGGCATGCGAGACAACTGCAGTGCGGTATTCACCCCTTGGAGCTTCAACCGCGCGGCAATTTTACGGCCGATGCCCCACACATCCCCCGCTTCCATGTGCGAAAGCACCGCAATACGCTCGGCTTCCGAGTCCAACACACAGACACCGTTGTAACCCTGTAACTTTTTCGCTGCATGGTTAGCCGCTTTGGCCAAGGTCAAGGTTGCCCCCATACCTACCCCGACCGCCAACCGACACTCTTTCCATACTGCATGACGCAGTTCCTGCCCTTGCGCACGTAAATCAAGCACCGCACTGCAGCGATGAAACGATAGGAACGATTCATCGATCGAGTAGACATGCTGCTCAGGCGCAAAGCGACCGATCACCTGCATCATGCGATCAGACAAATCGCCATAAAGCTCATAGTTCGACGAACACACAATCACCCCTGCCGCCTCACAACGGGCACGAACCTGAAAGTACGGTTTGAATTTCTCTATGCCTGCCTCTTTCGCCTGTCGGTTCGCCGCGACGACACAACCATCGTTATTAGAAAGCACAATGACTGGCTTGCCACGCCAATCAGGCCTAAACACCTGCTCGGCACTGCAATAAAAGGAATTGGCATCCACTAACGCGTACACAAAAGCGGACTCTGGCGGTGACAGCGGATAGAGCGGATCACAACACCCTCAATGGTAAAGGTGTCGTGTTGAGTGATGGCCACAGAGGAATACTTGTCATTGGCCGAGAGCAAAAGGCGACGCGAAACATCAAGTAGCTTACAGATAAACTCGCCGTTTAAGTTTGCCACAATCACATCACCATCCCTGGCGGTAACGTGCCGATCGACGATCAAAATGTCGCCATCGAAGATGCCCACGCCCTGCATGGAATCACCCGACGCTTTACCAATAAAGGTCGCGCTTGGATGCTCGACAAGCAGCTCATCAAGGCTCAAAGGCAATTGGCGATAATCGCCCGCTGGCGACTCAAAGCCAGTAATACCGGCACTAGCAAGAATAGGGATAATGGTCATAAAATATACTGTTTATATATACAGTATTCATTTTAGCGCTTTTCGTCTTACAAGCAAGATTCCACGTTTCTGACAGCCGGAAATTTGAACAGGACTAACACGCAGCAGGGGCACAATCACGCAAAGATAGTTGAAACCGTAAATGCCATTGAAGCAGCTGAGGCTGCTTGGAAGGCGCCAAGAGACACGTGCTGGGCGACGGTTTCTATAAACCTACCGTGCTGGCAGATATGGGTCAGGATATGGCCGTCGCAAGCGAAAGCACCGACTCAGTCACCCCCTCCTCCCACAACACCCCCATCATCAAAGCCATGCTCGATGTCATTAGATGGCCACAAAGGATGACGAAACAAGAAGAGAGCGCCAGCGCCAAGACATACCAACCGCTAAAGCCGCAGGCAATGACAAAATCAGCGACAATCAACCCGATACAGAACGGCATCAGAACGTGAAAAACCACAGAGAGAGGAAAGACAACACCTAAACCGTTTGAGTAGACATCAAGAACCGTTTAGTGCGTGGATCTTGGATTCATGCTCGGCATGCCCATCATGTGGCGCCATCTTGACCTGAAAATTGTGCGCCTTAATTCCCGCAGCCTGAAAACGTATTGCGATTCCCGTACGAATATCACTGGCGAGATTCCAAGCTCTGGAAGCTGAATTAGTCCAACCCGCCACCCAGCATTGATAAGCATCTTTATCGAGATCCATGACCCAGAATGCAGGCGCATCCTGAGAAATAAAATGCTGACTGTCCTCCACTGCCTCAATAGCCATCTGTCGTACTTGCTCTAAATCATTTTCGTAAGAAGTATAAAACTCCACATGAACCCAAATGTAAGGATCGTTGTAAGAGAAGCTTTCCAACTCCAGAGACAGCATTTTGTTGCTGGGAATGATCAACCGCTTCCAGTTCCAGAGCTTAATAATCGTGTGGTTTAGGCTGATGTCCTCCACGGTACCGTATTGGTTATCAACCACGACGGTATCCCCGACCCGGATAGCCTTGGAAAGAGAAAGCACGACACCAGCAATAATATTTTCGATAACAGGCTTCGCTGCAAACCCCAGAACCGTGGTAGAAACAGCAACAACAATTGAAACCAAAGCAGCAGGTATCGAGTTTAGAAAAGGAAACGATAACGCGATACCAAAGACAACAAAGATAAAGAAAAAGGCTATCTTGCTGATAATGGAAAAACGATTCTCAATTTTCTCTACCGCCGCATCAATTTCTGCGGGTTGTCCTGGTACTTTAGGAGAAGTAGTCTGGACGCTGTTGAAGTTTTTAAGACGCCGGAGCCTTTTTTCACGGTTTGATTTTGATTTTAACAGCGCAGAAGCCGCCCACCAGATAACAACTACCCCAATCAGGCAGACTGTACCAAGATAGATATAAAGATTGTCTATCGTCATACCCGCACCATTTCCTATTTATAGCCCAAACACAAAGACGCCAAAACCTTTGGTTTCATGGTAGACACCTTGCACGACAAACTCCACGACCAATAGAAATAATCTGGGTGTTATGAAGCGTTTATTTCAATATCCAACAGCTTCAGATTGACTAGATATGGTACTAATGACCCGCTTCTGAAACCTCAATATTGAAGAGATCGGATATACTTACTTCATCGTGATGGCATAGAGAAAATAACATGACGAAAAACAGAAAAAGTGAGGGTGTTGCAAGTGTTTCACCAACGGATGCACACGAACGCCGCGCAGCTAAAGCCGTTGTCTGTTACGCCACAGATTCTCTGCCTCCCTTTGATGCCAATTTTTATCACACAGCAAGAGTTTCATCCACTCGCACTGCTTTACAAGAGATCCCCCCAAGGGAAGCACGCTGCTTTGTCGTTCCTGCTGGGTGTTTTTTCCGGATTTCCTGCCAGCATGGGTCACAGGTTGGGGACTTGAATCTCTGGCAACGAGATGATCTCAGTGAACACTTTTTCAGTGGAAAAACCCGACAACTGCATGCCACCCATTTAACAACCGGTGACAGATTGTGGAGCAACATGCCTTATTTAAGGCCGATAGCAACGATTACAGATGATTCATTGAGCTGGTATGGATGGGATCAGGATGGCGCGGGTGTACATGATGTCATTGGCACGCGTTGCGACCCCTACACACACAACCGACTCCATGGAGAAAACTACCATCATTGCTGCCACTCTAACCTCACCCGTGCACTGGCGGATACACGAGGCGTCAGCCCAAAAGACGCAGAAAAACACATTCATGATGTATTAAATGTGTTTATGTGTACGGGTTTCACCAAAGATTCGCACCAATATTTTATGAAAGCCAGCCCAGCACGCAAAGGGGATTATATTGAGTTCTTTGCCGAAACCGATTTGCTTGGAGCGCTTTCAGCATGTCCAGGGGGAGATTGCAGCAGCACCCATTCCAGTGATGGCGCGCAGTGTTTTCCGCTGACGGTAGAGGTTTTCACCCCAGAGAAACAAACGCTTGATACGTGGCAACCCTTCCAACGTAGTGAGTACATTGCTAAATAGCTCACGTTAATCCTTGGTACAGCGAGTGGAAACTGCCGAATTTACCACAATGCGTATTTACATTGATGTAACACTTATTTATCGACGCATAAATTTACTTAGACCATGGTCGTTCTGGTCAGAAGAGACACTCTTTGTGTCCCCCTTGAGATCACCGTTAACTTCCTAACATTTCATAACTTTATTAAATCACACTAAAAAACAAACCAAATGCAGATGCCCCCAAAAAAAACATTAGGCATTCACATCGACACTTATGTTTCAAATTATATTTAGAAAAATGATACATTCATTACTTTGTAGAAAAAAATAAAGCAACGAAAGGCACCATAGATCTCATGGAAAAATGAGAATCAAAATCACATCCCAAATAGAAATAGCGTTTATAACAGCACAAGTGAAAAAATTAGGCGTCAATTTACTGGATAAAATTGACTCTTTCCGAGGAAAGATCGCAAGTGGATATATGCTATAAATGTTCAATGCCTACGCGCACAAGCCTGTGAATCAATAGGTTAAATAATCAACAACTTGGACTGATTTGGGTAGCAACTTATTGAGTAATTACTTGGTTAAATGAAAGGACAACCATTGGCCTGAACATAAAATACTGATGTACATTCACGTGAAATCACACATCTTTTCCTAGCGTCGATCATCCAATATATACATCACCCCATGTAAACTGCGTCTCAAAAAAATGTAACGTCTCTAGTTTCTGCGAAAAAAAACACAGTATATGGCTCGTGTAATAAACGCTAATTTTCTCTTAAAAAATCGACAACCCAAGACACCCTTCACAAAGTCACAAAGACCAGAAATCACAACACACACAACATATAATCTCAAAATACAACAATCCAGCAGGCATGACGCAACTCACTCCACCCATAAAAAAACAAGTGAATTTATAAATGTAACACTAAAAATCAATTAGTTATGCTGTCATTTTCATTGTAATGAAAATTCACACTTTTAGCATATATACGCATTTCCCATATTTTATGATTAATGAGAGTCCTCTCGCGGCCTCACCCGAAAAACATAGATTACTAGACACTTTAAGTATTGAATCTCGATTCTTGTAACTGTCAGTTCTGCTCATTGCAATACATTCAAGGTAGGGATCATGTTTTTCCAATTTAGTACTCTGGTTGATGTTCTCGATAAAGCGAGTCAACAAAGCACCAAAGGTATTTACTTCTCCCACCACAAAAATCCGGCGGAATTTTTAAGCTATGGCGAGTTAAAACAACAAGCACTCGCGGTCTCCGAGAATTGGAAAAATATAGGTGTCAAACCCCAAGATAAGATCATTCTCCAAATTGAGGACAATGAATCATTTGCCATTGCCTTTTGGGCGTGTGTATTTGGAAGATTCATTGCTGTCCCCTTAGCTTTTGGCACAACACAATCACACAAACAAAAATTGGCAAGCATCGAAAAAACGCTTATCACACCATGGATAGTGATTGAAGATGCCAATCGAGATCATGGCTGTGCTATTGATGACGATAGAGTGCTCTTACTTAAAAAGCGCCAAGATGTCCTAGAAATAGAACCCTCTCGAATAGATTCAAAACCAGATGACATTGCATTCATTCAGTTTTCTTCAGGTTCAACTGGTTCTCCTAAGGGAGTGACCCTTACCCATACAAATATCATCACAAACAACATATCTACAATTGAAGCCACAAAAACGACTTTAAACGACACCACTTTTAGCTGGATGCCACTGACTCACGATATGGGACTCATCGGCTTTCACATCAATCCAATGATGGTTGGCTGTGATCAATACTTGATGCCAACAGCAAGTTTTATACGAGACCCATTAAGTTGGCTGAAGAATGCATCAGACGTCAAAGCAACCATTCTTTCTTCGCCTAACTTTGGCTATAGCTATCTACTAAAAAAACTAAACAACTCCCGAAAAACCCCTGAATGGTCTCTCTCTAATGTGCGCCTCATATTTAATGGTGCAGAGCCGATTGATGCCGCATTGAGTGAAAAATTTACTGCCGATTTGGCAAAGTTTGGCCTCAAAAGCAACGTGATGTTTCCAGTATATGGGTTGGCAGAAGCCACGTTAGGCGTCACGTTTCCTCCCGCTGGCCGACATCTCAAAACGATTTTCGTAAACAGAGACCATTTAGGTATTGGCGCAGAAGTCGATGTACAGCCTCATGGGCTGCAGTTTGTTGCTTTAGGAAGGCCGATACATGACATGGACGTTGATATAACGCTCAACGGTCAACTCTGCGACGAAATGGTCATCGGAGACATTGAGATAAGAGGTGGCAGTGTTACAAAGGGGTATTTCAATGACCCAGACAAGACAGCTGCAACGATCTCTAATGATGGATGGCTAAAGACTGGGGATCTTGGGTTTTTCAAAGATGGTGAGCTTTACGTAACAGGGCGAAGCAAAGACCTAATCATCATTAATGGACAAAATATTTACCCCCACGATTTGGAGCAAACCCTCGCTAATGCCGAGGGAATTTCACTAGGCTCTGTCGCTGTGACTTCGATCGACTCACCCAGTCAAGCAAATCCATTACTCGCTGTTTTCGTCCAGTATCGTGGAACACTCGAAAGCTTCATCAGTATAAAAAAATCCGCACAGACCCTTTTGCTCGCACATCATCAACTCCATGCCGATATCGTTGTACCTGTAAAACTTATTCCCAAGACGACCAGTGGAAAGATCCAACGCTTTCAACTCAAAAGTAGAGCAGAAGATGGAGAGTTCACTCATGTGTCATCAGACATTGAGGCACTCGAGTTCGGGCAAGCCAGCACCCAGCCACTGTCTGAGACAGAAAATGAACTCGCCGCACTGTGGAACGACATTTTGCATTGCGGAAAAATAACCAAATCAGACCATTTCTTTGCAAAAGGCGGCAATTCTCTCGACGCACTTTATCTACTTCAGCAAGTAAAACATTCATTCAATGTTGAAATCTCTCTGACTGATGTATACGACTATCTGACTTTAGAGGAAATGGGGCGAGCCATTGACCACGCTCGAGCGTCGGACTCATCCAAACGCAGTATCATTAAAAAAGCCAATCGCGATGTATATGCTCTAACGGCTTCGCAGCTTTCCATGTTTGCGCTCTGCCAAAGAGAGACCGGCACGGCTTACAACGTGTCCGCTGCAGTAGAACTAGATGCAAGGTTTGATGACAACAGTATACAAAACGCGGCGCATGAGCTTATAAAGTGCCACAGGGTACTTAGTACCAAAATCCAGTGGCATTCAGACAAGCCGTGTTGGGAATATGACGCTCGCACCGATAGCTCTGAATTCATTCATCATATTGAGCTAAACGACCAAACTGACCTGTTGGCTCAATTGGAAACCATTGCTGCTGCGTTTAATGTCAATACTGACAACCTGATACGTTTCTATTATGGGAGTTACCGCAATAAGTCTGTACTGGTTATCGATTGCCATCACTTGATTTGTGACGGCCTATCACTGCCTATACTCTTTGACGAGTGGGTTTCTGCGATAGAAGGAAAAAGCCTTGTATCACAAAGCGCCGAGCAGATTGATGCACTAGATATCTATGAAAACCAGCAATCTGTCTATGTAGATGGTGAAAAGCAAAATTATTGGCGAAGTGCGCTTGGCAACCTTCCGAGCGAACTTGTTTGGCCACAACAAAATAGACGACTTCCATTGCAAGATTTTTGTGGCGGTGCCGTCCATAAACCACTGCCCTCTGATCTGTTGTCAAAACTCGAATCATTTGGCCTAGATCAGAACACCAGCATACAAAATGCACTGTTAAACTTTTTCCAAATTTGGGTTGCACAATGTTGCAACCAAGACACATTTTCTGTCGGCATACCTATTACGCAAAGAAATGCAGACTCGATTTCATTGCCCGGAATGTTCGTTGACAGCGTCCTACTTACACCGACGGTTGATTTGTCTAAATCCGTTCATGAAAACCTGTCAACGCTTTCCATCCATGTCAAATCACGTCTTCAGAATCATATTGCTTTTCATGAGGTTGTTAACCTATCCGAGAATAGCTTATCTCAAAGCCGCAATGCGTTGTACGACATCATGTTTGTTTACCAACCCATGCCGCGCACCCTCTCGTCTGCCCGTTACAAGCACATTCCATTTCACAATGGAGGTGCAAAGTTAGACCTAACGCTGTTCATCCAACATAGCATTGACGGCCACCTTCAAATCACGCTTGAAAGTGCTAAGTCTTTGTTTTCCTATGAAGACCTTTCTTCAATGCTCAACAGTTTTGTTGAAATGATGAAGGAAATGCTTGATGCACCTGAGATCGCTCTAACGACACTCTTTGGCAATACTCAGCAAGTCGCTCCAATCACGTTCTCTCCAGTGGTGTACGACGATAAGAAGACCATTAGCCACTTATTAGATGACGCGGCACAAACAGTGCCAGACAAGACTGCGTTAATCAGTGCGGCAACATCTCTATCTTATCGCCAGTTATTTCAAGCTAGCTGCCGTGTTACCACTGCACTAAAAGGTTTAGGTGTTAACAAAGGCGATCGGGTCGCTGTCATCAGTCCGGCTTCAATTAATCTACTGGCTCTCCTTAGCGGGATAAACCGCCTTGGTGCTTGTTATGTGCCTATTGACCAAGACTTACCTACGACCCGAAAAGAGCGAATCCTGAGTACCGCAAAGCCAACTATTGTTGTTTACCAAAGCCTCCATGATCAAGATTGTGTGCCTCAATGGCTAAGACAACAATACGTAACAGTCGAATCAACACAATTGTTATCAACTGCTTCGGACGACATTCACTGTGATAACCAAGCTGAGCCTGATGACCTTGCATACATCATTTTCACATCAGGCTCTACTGGTGAACCTAAAGGTGTAAAGATCACCAACCGTGGGCTCACTAATTATCTTAATTTTGCCAAACGGTATAACCAGAATAATCCCATCCACTCGGCATTGTTTACGAGTATCTCTTTTGATTTAACAGTCACAACATTGTTTGCGCCACTGACCTCATACGGAACATTGCTGATACCCGGCGCAAGTCAACTCTACAGCCAACTCGAATCACTGCTATTGGATGCGCGAGTCAATACGCTCAAAATTACGCCAGCCCATTTAGACATACTGACCACAATGGCGGAAATACAGGATACCTCTAACACTCACCTCACTTGCTTCATTGTGGGTGGTGAGCAGTTAACGACAAACCTTGCCAGTCGAGCACAGCGCGCATTCCCGAACGCAAAGATCATTAATGAATATGGACCCACTGAGACCGTTGTTGGTTGTATTACACATACATTTAATGAACACAACGATACGCATCATGTTGTCCCTATCGGAAAAGCGGCCGATAACGTAGACGTTTATCTTTTGGATGATTCCATGCGTCCGGTTAATTCAGGTCAAATGGGAGAAATATGGATAGGCGGTGATGGCGTCTCCCCTGGGTATTTTGAAGACTCAAAAAACACTTCATTATCGTTTGTAGACAGTCCATTTGGCGCACGATCAACGCTATACAAAACGGGTGATATTGCACACCAGAATAGTGAAGGAAACCTCATATATCAGGGACGAGATGGTGACCAAGTGCAACTTCGAGGCTATCGAATCGAAGTCACGGAGATTGAAAGTGCGCTACTAAAATACGATGGCGTTATATCAACAGCGGTTCGCGTTTTCGAACAGCACGGTGCCAAGCACTTATATGCATTTTATGTGTCCTCAAATGAACTCATTGATCCAAACCGGTCTCTGTCATCTGAACTACCAGATTACATGCTGCCTCAATTCTATATTCGCCTCGATACCCTTCCATTAACGCCAAATGGCAAGGTCGACACGCAGGTATTGCGTCAAATCGCAGATGAAACATCGGCACAAAAACAGTCGGAGAACAGCAATTCAAATGAAGAACTGCCTCTCGGCGACAAAGAGCTTGCCCTGCTGAATGCTTGGAAGAAAACGCTCAACGTTGAGCTTATTTCTTCTGATTCCAATTTTTTCCAAATAGGCGGGGACTCCATCAAAGCACTGCAAATCGTGGCACATTTGCGGTCGGAAGGATGGGCTTTAGACACTAAAGAAATATTACTTCATCCAACAATTAAAGAGTTGACGAACAAGCTGTCCAAATCAGCCAGTGCCCCAGCATACTCTCAAGCGCCGCTTGAAGGTAAAACCACAATGACGCCGGCAATGAATTGGTTCTTTGACCAACAATTTACTCATCCAGGTCATTTTCATCAGTCAGTTCTATTGGATCTCTCTCTAAACCTATCTGCTGAAACCATTGAGCAATCCTTAAAAGCCATACTTGTGCAACATGATGCCTTGCGATTGAGTTTTTCTCATGGTGAAGCTCATTATCAGCACATAGATATTGCGAATGAATTTGTGTTGGAACGTGCGCCAAAAGACAAAGCGTTGTCGTTGGAGCAATTGGGATTATCACTAAAACAGAACATATCCCTCGATGACCGTCTCCTTTTTAAAGGTATATTCCTCGAAGGCGATACTCCTCAATTGTTGCTGATTGCCCACCACTTACTAGTTGATGGTGTTTCATGGCGAATTATCCTGGAAGACTTAGCGTCAGCATGTCGTTCAGTTGATGCGCGAGAACACATCAAATTGATGCCAAAATCGGCGTCTATTCAGGAATATACTGACCAGCGATTCGAAGATAGATCGACGACCAATGATCTTTCTACCAATCAATATTGGCATCAATCCACATCTGAACCACTTAGATTGCATCAAAGTCATCAGCGACCAAACGATATGATGCTGACTGAACGCCTAACGGCTAAACACGGCATCTTAGACAAGCTTTTCAGCAATGTTCACGACGTTTTCAATACCAAGACTCAGGACTTATTGCTTGCCGCGTTGACCCTTTCATTGAAAGCCCATACTAAACAGAAGCAATTTAGCATTGATGTTGAATCCCACGGACGGCAGACCGAGTCAATCGACCTCTCTCGTTCCGTAGGATGGTATACCGCGTTTTACCCCGTACATTTCACCAATGTCGAACAACCGGATAGTGTCATTCGTGATGCCAAGGAAGGAACACGAAATGCCCCTCACCACGGGCTTAGTTTTGCCGTTAGCCCATATCGAGATACTTATCCTGTCAAACCTGCGTGCAGATTCAACTATCTGGGCGATTTGAACGTCAACAATGAGAGCGATTTATTCTTGCTCAACCTTACAGATACAGGGCCAGATTGCAGTCAACTAAATGCAACCACTGCGCACTTTGAATGTGATTGCTGGATATCTGGAAATGAACTGATTCTACAAGTCAAAGTCATGGGGCAAAGCGGAGATAAAACAGCGAGTGAGCTGCTGCGACAGTGGGAGGACAATATCGAACAGTTGCTAACCCACTTACTTAGCGCAAATGACATTCATTTCACACCATCAGACTTCAGTGATTCAGGTCTTAGTCAGCAAGATTTAGACGCGCTTTTTTAGTCAAACGTACGGAACACCCTTCTAGGGCAAGCACACAAACAAGGACAATAGAAATGTCAGGGATTGACAAGAGCAATGTTTCAGCGATTTTACCGCTTCTGCCACTGCAGGAGGGCATGTTATTCCATCATATCGCCGAACCTGACAGCCAATTGTATTTCGAGCAGATCAGACTCAATATCAGCGGCGTGCTTGACACTAGAACGTTGCAATCCGCATGGGATAAAGTCGTCATGAACAATGACGCCTTACGCACTGTTTTTCGTTGGAAAGGCATCGACAACCCTGTTCAAGTTGTCCTTAAAAAACGTGAACTGAACTTAGACGTTTATGACAGCACTCTGGATCACCCCAGCCTACTTTCAACCCTTCGTAGTCCTAACAATATTTGCTTAGAGTCGACACCTATTCAGCTTTCTGTTCTAAAGCACAGTGAATCGAGCTACACCATCATCCTTTGCTTTCACCACATTATTTTAGACGGTTGGAGTAGCGCTCTACTATTGAAGTCGCTGTTGGATGTATATAAAACGCCAGATGCGACAATGCCACTAACAGCGAGCACCAGCGAGATTGTTGAGGGATGGAAGAAAACCGACTCAGATAAAGCGACGACTTGGTGGCGAGAAGCGGTGACATCGGCAGAAGTTAACCGACCTCTGCCTCGTAGCACGGAACTTACAGACGAAAGCAAAGCAGTACAAATTACCGAGAACAAAACCGTACTCACGCTGCCACAAAACACATTAGAAGCCATCAAAACGTTCAGCGAAAAACAATCAGTCAGTGCTGCAACCATTTTTCATGCCGTGTTTGCGCTCACACTGCGCTTTTACCAAAATCAAAAGAATCTGACCTTCGCAACAACCGTGTCTGGTCGTCACCTTTCCGTGCCCCATATTTCGCATACCGCAGGGTTATTCATTAATACTGTGCCTTTTTGTGCATCGCTCAATTTAGAACAGTCTTTTAACGATTGGGCGCACCACGTTCAAGGCTACCTTGCAGACATCAATGAGCATGGGGCATTCGCACTTAAAGATATCCACGGTTTAACATCACTGCCTCAAGAAGCTCGGATGTTTGATAGCTTATTAGTCGTCGAAAACTACCCCTTAGACACGACGATCGCTCAAGGCACCGGTTTTACGATTAACACTTTAGAAACAGACGAAGAAACAGATTTTGATCTCACGTTAGCAATCACACAACTTGAAGGATTTGAGTGTAACTTGATCACCAAAAAAGGGCGATTTGAGTCATCATTCAGTCACAGCTTCCTTGCGCATTTCTCATCAATTCTTGAACGTTCTCTACAGATATCAACCGCTCCCATGAAGTCGTTATCACTTCTTAGTGTGCAACCGTATACCCTCGCTCCCTCAAAACCTGAATATAAGAAAGATCTCATTTCTTTGTTTAAACAAACGGTTTTACGTTTCCCAGAGAAATCAGCGGTTTCATCAAATGACACCTCATTGACTTATCAGAAACTGGATAACATCAGCGACCAAATCGCCGCGTCTTTAGCAAATAAAGGGGTCGAAAAAGGAAGTATCGTCGCGCTGAGAACGCCACAGAATATCGACATGATTTGCGCCATATTTGGCATTTTGAAAGCAGGGGCGACTTACCTTCCTCTACTTCCAGATTTACCGGCAAAAAGATCTGAATTTATGCTGGAAGATACAAGTGCACACTGCTGCATTACTTCCGACGAGGACAAGTACACCTCAGCGATTCCAACGTATAAAATCTCAGAACTTATCGATGGAAGCCAACCTGCACCGAGTTTAGATCTCAACATAAACGATATTGCATATATTATTTACAGTTCTGGCTCGACAGGCATACCTAAAGGGATCTGCACACCACACGGCGCGGTATCGAGCTTCGTCACATCACCGACTTATGTTGATATTTCTCACGATGACAAAGTGCTGCAGCTATCATCCTATGGTTTTGATGGTTCGATTTTCGACATCTTCACAACCTTGTGTAACGGTGCGGAACTGGTCCTCGTTGATAAAGAGACACAAGAAGACCTTACCGCCCTTTCTCGCCACATTGAAACTGCTGAAATCTCGGTGTTTTTTGTCACTACAGCACTGTTTAACGCCTTGGTCGATGTCAATCTCAGCGCCCTCTCTCAAGTCAGAAAAATATTGTTCGGCGGTGAAAAAGTCTCAGTGCCTCACGTACGAAAGGCATTTCGTTCCATGGGGCCAGGCCGCCTTGTTCATGTATATGGCCCGACAGAAACGACCGTTTTTGCTACGGCTTATGCCGTGGATACCAGTGCACAAACAGCTGGCACCTTCCCTATCGGCAAAGCCATTAATACCACTGAAGCCTACGTTATCGATATTGATGGACTCCCTTGTCTTCCCGGCGTCCCAGGCGAGCTATACATTGGTGGTGATGCACTGGCAAAAGGATACTTAAACCGTCCTGATCTCACATCTCGCCAATTTATCGTTTTACCTGGGTATCAAGGGCGCCTCTATCGCACTGGTGATGAAGTTATCGCATCACCTGATTCTACGTTGACATATGTGTGCAGACTCGATGCGCAAGTCAAGATTCGCGGTTTGCGCATCGAACTAGGCGAGATTCATACTCACCTTATTGATATAACGGGTGCTTCAGAAGCGTTTGTCTCAGTTGTTGGTAACGATGAAGGCAACGGCTCTATTATTGCTTACCTCTGTCAGTCAGAGCTATCTGACCAAAACGCCATTAGTCAGAAATTGGCTGAGTTTTTACCTCGCTACATGCTTCCTCAATCATATTTCCATTTAGACCGTTTACCTTTAACGGCGAACAACAAAGTAGACATTGAAGCACTGCCCACGCCTAACACGGAACAAAAAACAAGCCGCGCCCAGCCCGCCAGCGCGACAGAAGAAAAAATGCTTGAAATATGGAAGCGGATTTTGGCTCAACCAAATCTATCCGTAAACGATGACCTATTTCGCTTTGGCGCAAACTCGCTAGCCATTAGCAGAGCGTCAGCACAGATTCAGAAACACCTAAGCAAGCATCTCGATATTAAAACGCTTTTTGCTACACCTACAGTGCGCGAACAAAGTCGCCTTTTAGACAAAAAAGCAGATGAATCTGACGTTAGCGACATTCAGCCCGCCAATGACTTAACGGCATTCCCCGCCACGCCGATGCAAGAAGGCCTATTCACTCAATCTCAAATGTTGCCGGAAAGCACTGCATACAATATGCCTTTGGCTCTCAGATTAAGTGGCAATGTTTCACCTGATCATATTGAACAGTCTTTTAAAGGTGTCATGAAAAGGCATCCTATCCTCTGTTCTCGCTTTAAATACAACGCAAGCACACTATTTCAGGAAGTCGTCGAGCCAACAGTTCATGCTGAATGGTTTGATAGTGGCACTTTGTTATCAGATTGTTGGCGTTCATTTGTCAGGCCGTTTGATCTAACTACGGGGCCGTTGTTTCGCCTTGGGATTATTCCTGAGCAAACGAGTCATATTCTTCTCCTAGACATACACCACATTGCCAGTGATGGCGTGTCTCTCATTATTATTCTCAATGAGCTTTTAAAGGTGCTATCTGGCGAAGATGAGCAACTAGCCACGCCAGAGGTTTGTTTTGGTGATTATGCACATTGGTTAACGACCGAAAGCCAACAAAACAAGCTAAAAGAACAGGCTGAATTTTGGGAAAAAGAAATCAAGTCTTTACCGCCAAGACTTGATTTCATTACTGACCACCCTAGACCGGAAACGCCTTCATTTAAAGGCGCTCAGGTACGGATTTCACTTGGCAATACTGTATCCAATGAAATAGATGAACTCGCTAATGCCAGTTTCTCTGCAAACACGATCCTTTTTACCGCTTTCCACTTAGTACTGGCTAAATACAGTCAACAAATCGAATTTTCTTCATCCATTCTCTGCGCAGGAAGAACACAACATCAAACGGAAAATATGGTAGGAATGTTTAACAACTTTCTTCCTATTGCTTTCCATTGTGAACCTAACCAGAGCATTCAAGAGCTTCTTTGTGCACAGCACACACGTTTAATCAGTGTGTTGAACAACCAATCATACCCTTTTCACGAAATGGTTAATCAATGGGCAGACCAAGAGCCGGGTAGAAATCCAATTTTTGATAGCATGTTTATTTTCCACAACCAATTCGCTCAGGCTGAAACCATTGCGTTGAATGGGCTGACACTTGAGAATTTAAATGTTCCATCAAATAACGCCAAACTCGACATAAAGCTAGATATCTATCCGTCTGTTGATAACGGCTACCAAGCGATATTTGAATTCAGCACTGACCTTTTTGAAATACAAACGATTGAAGTAATGGCGAACCATTTTGAACATGTGGTTCGAAATATGCTCGCTAACCCACTGACGCTCGTCAATGACATTGCGCTCACTACAACGGATGAATCAAATTACATTTTGTCCGAGTTCAATGACACGCAAACAGCCAGCAGTTCACTTCTATCCCTCAAAGAAAGGTTTGAAGATCTCGTTGAAGCTCAACCTGGCGCAATAGCCATTTCATCGAAAGACAGTGCACTCACCTGGGCGGCTTTTAACAGAAAAGTAAACCGTATGGCTCACTATCTTATTGAATCAGGTGTTGGGCCAGAATCCATTGTTGCCATTCAAATGCCTCGAAGCATAGATATGATGGTGACACTGTTCGCTATCACCAAGGCTGGCGGCGCTTGGCTCCCAATTAGTGTCGACAACCCGGAAAAAAGAACGCATTACATACTTGAGGATTGTGGAGCAAGTCTTCACCTCCATGGTGAGAAACCCGCCAACAATGCGCTTTGTCAGTCTGTTGATGTGACGACACTAGACACCTCTCGCTATAGCACCGACAACCCCAAAACGGCTCATTCACCGACGAATCTAGCATATGTGATTTACACCTCAGGCAGCACTGGTGAGCCTAAGGGTGTTCTGATTGAACACCATTCCTTGGTCAACCGACTTGAATGGATGCAGAAAAAGTACCCATTGTTTAAATCTGACATTGTTTTGCAAAAAACGCCCTACACATTTGATGTATCGGTTTGGGAACTCATTTGGTGGTCATTCACGGGGGCAAGCCTTCACCTTCTTGGCCACGGAGAAGAGAAGGAGCCATCAAAGATTCTTTCCGTCGTTGGGGAGCAGGGTATTACCTGCATGCATTTTGTTCCCTCGATGCTGTCTGCGTTTTTAACGGCTCTAACACCGAAAGACGCCAAGAATATGAAGAACCTTAAGCAGGTTTTTGCAAGTGGAGAGGCGCTCACTTACCAACAAGCCTGTATGTTCCAAACCCAGCTTCAAGAAACCAATGGAACGAAACTTCACAATCTATATGGCCCTACAGAAGCCACAATCGACGTGTCCTACTTCGATTGTTCAGTTGCCAATTTGCCCAACCCAATTCCGATTGGAAAGCCTATTGATAACACCACATTACTTATTTTGGATCTTCATGGTCAGCCCTGCCCAATTGGCATTGCGGGCGAACTCTTTATTGGAGGGGTAAACCTTGCTCGCGGTTATCTCAACAAGAAGAAACTGACCGCTGAGCGATTTATAAACAACCCGTTTGGTGAGGGGCGTCTTTACAAAACAGGCGACAAGGCTCGCTGGAAACGCTGCGGAAATATTGAATATTTGGGGAGACTAGATCAACAAATAAAAATCAGAGGCCAACGTATCGAAACAGGCGAAATTGAGCATGAGCTCGCTAAAGTCACGTCGGCTTGCCATGTCGGGACATACCTTGATAACAACGATGAAATATCGCTAGCCGCTTGGGTCGTTCCAATCGATGAAGAAAACGATCATATTTGCGCACAACTACGCCAACATGTTCTTGATGCATTACCGTCATACATGGTGCCTTCTATATTCGTTTTAATGAAAGACATGCCTTTAACGGCAAACGGTAAGCTGGATCGTAACGCGCTTCCAAAGCCCGAAGCAAAAACACGTTATTCTGCGCCACAAAATGATACAGAGCTTCGGTTAGCAAACATCGTAGAAGGCATTCTCAAGCGAGACAACGTTAGTCGAGATGATAATTTCTTCTTAATTGGCGGTCATTCTCTATCCGCAACACGACTAATGGCTAACGTGCGTGAACAGTGGAAAGTTGATCTTCCCCTGCGTGATATTTTTGCTTCTCCCCTTATTAAAGAGCTTGCGTTAATAATATCAAATAGCGCTCCATCCGCTTATTCAAACCCTGTTACAAAAACAGAAAACACCCATAAACCGTTGTCATTTGGGCAACATCGTATGTGGCTTATCGACAAAATCGACCATACAAAAGGTCGTTACAATATTCATACAAATTTGCACATCCAAGGCTCGATTGATTATCTGGCGCTTGAGAAAGCGATCAATATAACCATCATGCGCCATGAAATCATTAGAACGACCTACTCTTCTGATGGTCATTCGGTGAGTACTTCGGTATCCCAGAATGTGGACCTCGACATTGTGCATTTCGACCACCAGGAACTTTCTATAACCGAGAAAGAATCTGCATTAGCTTCGCTTACTCAAGAAATGAGTCATTTCCCATTCGATTTGAGCAAAGACTTGCTGCTGCGCGCTCATCTCATAAAGCAAGATGCCAACAATCATATTTTGCTACTCACCATGCACCACATTGCGTCTGATGGCTGGTCTCTTGCGGTGCTCACTCATGAACTTAGTACCTTGTATCGTGACTTAACAAGCGGCAATTCCCCTTCCCTGCCCCCTATGGATATTCAATATTCAGACTATGCAACATGGCAGCGAGATTTTGAAAAAACCGACGCTTTTCAGCAGCAGAAACTTTTTTGGACGAGTGCGCTGGAAGGGCTCCCTGAATGTCACCAACTGCCGTTGGACTGCCATAGACCCGCGATTCAATCGTACAAAGGCGCTAGGACTACACAATACCTGAGTCCATCGTTAACAAGCGCACTTAAATCGCTCTCAATGGAGACAGGAACAACGCTATTCATGGTTTTTCAAACTGCATTTAGCCTGTTCCTCAGCAAATATTCTAACGAGTCTGACATTGTCATGGGAACGCCTATCGCTAATAGAGAGCAACCCGGCATTGATTCACTGATTGGTTTTTTCGTTAACACTCTGATTGTACGCTCGAACATCAATCAATCCGATTCTTTCGAAAACCAGCTACAACAGAATCGAAGTCACTTGCTTGCTGCGTATGCTCACCAACAGTATCCGTTCGAACAGCTTGTCGAGGCGTTGTCCCCAACACGTAACCTCAGCCATCATCCCCTGTTTCAAATCATGCTAGTTATGCAAAATCAGGATATTTCGATCCCGACTATCGCTGGCTTAGAGATTAAACCACTAGATGTCACTCCCACTACCGCTAAATTTGATCTCTTGCTAGACATTGCGGAAACCGAAGACAGCCTGAGACTCCACTGGGATTTCGACGCTGATCTGTTTACACACGAAACCCTACAACAGATGACTACGCGCTTTGAGAATCTGTTGCACTCAATCGTCGCGCATCGCGAAAAACCTCAATGTTTACTGAGCCTTATTAGCCAAGAAGAACAAATAGAAATAGCGCATGAAGCAAGATCGTCGACAGTTTTGAGTCATCTTTCGACCGATACGATTGTGACGCGTTTTGAAGCCATGGCACTGAGGTATCCCGAGAATACGGCTATTTCGTATCAAGGGAACGAATGGAATTACCAATCCCTCAATGAACGCGCTAATCGACTTGCACACCTTTTAAAAGCCAGAGGTGCCAAGGAAGAAGTGAAAATAGTACTCGTCGCAGAACCTTGTTTCGAAATGCTAGTCGCCATTCTCGCCATCCTAAAAACAGGCGCGGCCTATGTACCCGTTGACCCAAACTCCCCACAAAAACGGGTGCAACATATTCTTTATGATTGCGGCGCAACGATATTGGTCACAGCAACAAGTCACGATGTCTTGCCAGCAGAAAGTGGCGCGTTAAATCTATTTTCCGAAAACACGCAACTGGCACTTCAAAGCCAGCCTACTACGTTTTGTTCTCAGGTTAGCCATGACAACTTGGCTTATATCATTTATACGTCTGGATCTACCGGTATTCCCAAGGGTGTTCAGGTTGAACACCGCCAAGTTGTTCGACTTTTTGACACCACCGAGGCCAAATTTGGTTTCACTGACGACGATGTGTGGACGCTCTTCCATAGTTTTGCTTTCGATTTCTCCGTTTGGGAAATCTGGGGAGCATTGCTTCATGGTGGAAAACTAGTCGTTGTGCCACCGCTGGTAGCAAGATCTCCAAATGATTTTTGTCAGTTACTAAGCAAAGAAAAAGTCACCGTTCTCAACCAAACACCTAGCGCTTTCTATCAGCTTTCTGAAATGGAAAAGAAAACCAATCATCCACTGACACTGCGTTACGTGATTTTTGGTGGAGAGGCATTGACGTTTAGTGCACTTCAATCATGGATTGAAAGGCACCCTCTCAATCAAACGGCGTTAATCAACATGTACGGCATCACTGAAACGACCGTACACGTTACTTATAAGTCCTTAACCGCGTCAGACATTCACAATGCACACCGAAGCCTGATTGGACAGCCTATTGATGACCTCTATATCTATATCATGGGCGAGGCCAATACTATTCAGCCGGTCGGTATTGCTGGGGAAATGTACATAGGCGGTGCTGGCATTACCAGAGGCTATTTAAACAGGGATAGTTTGAACAGAGAGCGTTTTGTCGAAGACTCCTTTTCACCCGAGCAGACACTTTATCGCTCAGGCGACATTGCGCGCAAATTGCCCAACGGAGAGATTGAATATCTCGGACGCGGAGACGAACAAGTAAAAGTTCGAGGTTTCCGCATCGAATTGGGCGAGATAGAACATCAATTGCAAGCCATCGACGATATTTCTGAAGCCGTTGTTGTTCCACATGGTCAGTCATTGGCTGCATTCGTCGTATCTTCATCATCAAGAACGCTGAATGAATACCGCGCCTTGCTTGAACAGCACCTCCCTAACTACATGATACCTTGCAGTGTGACAGAAATTGACCATATTCCCCTGACAACTAACGGAAAAACAAACAGAGAAGAACTTCTCAACCGACAAGCTCCCGTGATGACGGGGAGTAAGCATACAAATGCTCAAACCGATACAGAGCGAAAGTTACTCGACATATGGGAGACGCTGCTCGGTGCAACCCGTATTAGCGTCACAGACAATTTCTTTGATATTGGTGCTAACTCTTTATTGATCGTTCAGGCACACGCCAAGATTGAATCGACCTTTGCAGGCTCTATTCGAGTAACAGATCTATTCAACCACACCACAATTCGAAAACTTGGCCAGTTGATAGACGCCAACAATACCCACATTCAAATCCAACCAACACGGCTTCCAGATTCGTTCTTTTCACCAAGAACTGGGCGATCAATGGTCACACTAAAAGCGTCCTACGACATACACACATGGGCAAAATTCATTGCTGCTATGCAACGTTGCGACACCCCTGTTCTTCATGGGCAGGTAGCCATTTTTGCCTACCTCATTGCCCAAGTGAATAAATGCCACGATGTTAACTTTACCTTCGCTGCGAAAGATGGATTGATCTCGCCGTTCTCGATAGACCTGTCGAATGCAAAGTCAATTTCGGAAATGGTTGCCAGCACCCAAGCTACGTTGGTGGACGCAGAGAAGTCTCCAAACATCAGCACGTCCGGACATATTGACAATAAACACACTCAAATTATTGTTCGAAGCCAGGAAGATAGCCTAAAGCAAGACGTAGAGCAGCATTTTGATTTAATGCTCTCACTACCAGAAGGTGGTGGTGCAAATGAACTGAGGTTACACGTTAATACAGGCACGCTACGAAAAGACCAAATCAACACACTACTTGCTATGTACTTAAAGCTTTTTGCTTACGTTACCCACGAGCTAACGGAGTGAATATGATGCTAAGCAACAGAGTGATTGTAAGTGTGGGGCTTCTCTCTTCTCAAACCGCGACCGGAAGTTTGTCCTTTGCCATCAGTTTGTACCTGTTGGACATAACAAAATCCGTCTCTCTATTTTCGCTAGCTGTCGCACTGTCTTTTGTTCCTTCAGTGGTAATCAGTCTGCTTAGCGGGGTTTGGGTGGACCGATGGGCAAAGAAACGGGTAATTTGCCTTAGTGATCTCTTCACAGGGCTTTTTACCATTGGCTTTGTACTCACGGTAGATTGGAGTACTACGCTAAACGCGCTTCTTTTTTATATCGTCATCATTGCAGCTATTCAGTCTTTGCTAAACCTGAGCTTTAATGCTGCTCTTCCCGAACTATTTGCTGAACAAGAACTTCCTGCGGCAAATGGGCTCATCCAATCGGTAACAGCCGTTACACGCATTGTTGCGCCAATCACTGGCGCCTTACTTTATGGATATGTAGACCTCTTCACAATCTTCTGTTTATCGGGCGCAACATATTTCGCTTCATCCGCGATC
The DNA here is from genome assembly GCF_000286835.2 of Enterovibrio norvegicus FF-33. GTDB lineage: Bacteria > Pseudomonadota > Gammaproteobacteria > Enterobacterales > Vibrionaceae > Enterovibrio > Enterovibrio norvegicus_A. The sequence goes on from NZ_AJYD02000038.1 coordinate 292,855, forward strand.
CAGACACAACTTCAAATAAAGAAACAGGTCAATAAAACACCTGCTGATGAAATCAGTTATTTTTCTGCACAAAAAGAAGTGTTTTCATATATCAAGGAACATCGCTCCATTCGTTTTTTCTTACTTTATGAAGTTCTACTCAACAGTATCTACCTTCCATTTATTCTTGTCATGATGCCGTTTGTTACTTACCAAGTTTGGGGCGTTTCACCATTTCAACTGTCGCTGATTGAAGCATCCATTGCTATCGGTACTATTTTGGGCGCGGTAATAGCAAGCAGGACATGGATGCAAAAGCGACTAATACGCTACTTCTGTCTATTGCTGATACCACAATCAATGATACTTATGGTGTGGGGATACCCATTTGGTGAAGAAAACAACACCATAAACATAACCGCAGTATTCTCAGGACTGCTTTTAATCCTAGCGATCCTAAATACCATTCAAAACATACCTGTACTATCACAATTCCAACGAACGGTACCACAACACATGCTTGGCCGCCTTTTCGGGATATTTTTTGCATTCTTAAATCTGGCCGTTCCTGCAGGAGTTTGGATTTTAGGCAGCATGTTATCAAGAGAGAATTGGCAACAATTCATTATGTTTGGATCCGTCTTTATGATCGGAATATCTCTACTTGGAAATAAGAACAAAAGTTTTAGATCTTTTGTTAATGAAAACCTTAGCAATACCACCGTGAAAGTAACGGTATAAAAATATTTAAAAACGTGAATCAAAAGGAACTGTATGAACAACCATATGGAAGCAGAAGCGGCGCCTAGAGACGTGCCGTCGGCGTTCAAAAAGATCTTGAGATCTGTCAGTTGGACTGCCGTACATTCAATTATATATTTCGGCGTACTCATACCGCTAATTATGCTTTGGTATAAGGTAATGGGAAACCACGCCCAATATGGTGAGTGGTTTAATAATAATGGCATTGTCATGATTGTCGTCAATGACATCATCCAGATAACCCTTTTTTACGGTTTCATCCGTATAGCGAAGAAGGAAAACCTGTTCAAGCGATGCAATTTTGTGCGTATTGAACCAACCAAAATATACTTAATCATAGCGCTTAGCTTAGCTGCTGCAGTCTTTACACATACGCTTTTCGCATTGCCCTACCTAAAGAGCAATTTTGGTGGGTATGAGTCCGTAATGGCATTTTTGGTCGATACGCCAAGCGGGTGGTCATTCTTACTTTTCTTATTAATTGGTTCTTTTTATAAGGAAATATTTTTCCGCGGTTTATTGTTCAACGAACTGCGCAGAGGGCTATACCTCCCAGTATGTTATTTGCTGCTTTGTGTCATCTATACCTACTACTTCGAACTCATGCGCGATGTTCCACTTATGCTATACGCAGCAGTGGGAACATGCTTATTCACGACGCTTTATCTCTGGACTCGTTCAATGTATTCAGCGGTCATCATGCAGGTGCTTTCCACCGGTGGTATTTACGTGCTGCGCCACAATGCCATGATTGAGCAATATCATAACGGTTACCACAACACCCTACTGGTCTTTACGTTCTCAATCATCATTTTCTGTTTATTCAAACTCCGTGCTCTTTGCCAAACCCCATCGGCATATGAACACGAAGATTTCAAAAAATACGCTAAACAATAAAGGTTATTACTATGAGTATGGATACTACAATTGCGTCGACACGCATGGAAGAAAAGACGCAAACAGCATGGGGGAAGGTTATTGGCCTAACCTTAGGCTATCTTGCGGTTTATGTTGGTTTGGGATACGCGCTGATATTCCTTTTATTCGATGTTTTACTCGATGTAAAACCTCTGCAAGAGGCATTCTACAATCTACCTCTTTTAACAGCACTGCTCTATTTTACTTTGTGTGTCATTCTTTCCGACTTATTCTTTCGAGTAAGAGGCAAGAGCCTCATTCAAGCTTGTCAGTTTAGAAAAATTGATAAAACCACCATATTCCTGACGGTTTTCGTTGCCGTTTGTATGTCTATATTCACAGTCACTGTCGTCAACTTTAGTAGTGTAAAAGCAACGCTTCCCGAGCTAGATAATTACATGGCTTGGATCATGGACAAAGAAGCTGCCCCACTATTCCTACTTTTCTCTTTGGCAATAATAGTGCCTTTCGTGGAAGAAATCGTTTTTCGCGGCGCCGTATACAATGACTTGAAAGATTACAGCAACATCACCGTTGCGATTCTTCTGCAAGCATTAGTTTATGCCGTGATGCAATTTGAGCTCATTGTTGGGATATATTCTTTTGTATCTTCCGTATTCTACATCATGGTCTATATCTGGTTCCGCTCTCTGTGGGCATCAATTCTAATCCAAGCATCAAGCCTAGTCTGCGTTATAAGCTGGAGACGCTTTGGACTCAAAGATCAACTTGTCACTTGGGGTGATGACATTATGTACCTCGTGGCGGCACTGGCATTCACATTAATGATTACTGGCTATTTTTTCCTATGGAAACACTACAAGCGTAAATATGCATAACATCTGGCTTTAAAAATAGCACTCCCCCTAGGATAAGTTGTCACTAAAGGTTTTAAAATGGACTTAAATATCATCGACCAAATTGGCTTTTCAAACGAATCGTCTGACCATATTGAAGAAGTGAACAGCAACGATATTGCTGTTATAGGCATTGAAGTGAATTTGCCGGCTTGCAGCAATAAGTATGACTTTTGGTCAATGCTGAAATCAGAAGAACATGGTGTATCGACGTTTCCCTCTGATCGCCAAGTTGACACCGATGCATACATGCGATTTAAGCATCCAAACCTTTCTCCGGCTTATCGAACTGGGGGGTATCTTGATAGTGTCGATAAATTTGACCCCGCCTTCTTTGGCATGTCTCCAAAAGAAGCGGCCCTTACGGATCCCCATCAAAAACTGTTTCTACAGACTGCTTACCATGCTATCGAAGACGCTGGTTACACAGGAAAAATTCAAGATTCTGAAACAGGCATTTATCTCGGGTACGCCCATGATGCACTCTATCGACAATATATTGATGATGTCGCTCCAGAGCATAAAGCGTCGTCAACGTTAGGTAACCTTGCCTCAATGACAGCTAGCCGTCTTGCATATTTACTTAATCTGCAAGGGCCATCAATGGTCGTCGATACCGCATGCTCATCGTCTTTAACTGCTTTGCATCTAGCCTGTCAGGGGCTACGTAATGGTGATTGCGAAACCGCTATTGTCGGTGCCGTCAACTTAATGCTGTTACCCATTGAAACCGGTGACAAAATTGGTATCGAGTCAGTGGACGGTTTTACCCGCACTTTTTCAGATGACAGCTCAGGGACAGGGCTTGGAGAAGGTGTCATAGCATTGCTGCTTAAGCCGCTCACACACGCTATTGATGACAAAGATAACATTTGGGGTGTTATCAAAGGCAGCGCTATAAACCAAGATGGCCGCTCCGCAGGCATCTCTGCTCCCAATGGTGACGCACAGCAAAAGGTATTGGCAAAAGCCTGGAGAAATGCGGGTATTGACCCTCGAAACCTCAGCTACATGGAGGCACACGGAACGGGAACAAAGCTAGGAGACCCCATTGAAGTGTCTGCTATCAATGCCGCTTTTCGTCAGTTTACATCGGACACCGGTTTTTGCCCTATCGGCTCAGCAAAAACAAACTTAGGGCACCTTGATTCTGCGGCAGGCTTGCTGGGCATAGTTAAGACGCTGCTATGCCTAAAAAACAACCTTATCGTCCCTTCTCTATTTTTTAACGCCCCTAATCCAGCCATCAGCTTTGATGGAGCAGTCAGCGTAGCGACAAGCAAACAAAAGTGGGAGGGAGAAAATAGACTTGCTGGTGTCAGTGCCTTTGGTTTAAGTGGCACAAACTGTCACGTTGTACTTGAATCTGCGCCAATTCTAGACGCTTCCATCGATGATCAGCTAGCGCAATATCCATTTTTCCTTTCAGCAAAAACACCTTATGCACTGACATTATTGATACACAAAACTATCGAATGGTTAAAGCAATCACCTCGTTGTTTTAGCCAAGACCTTAGCTACACAAGCATCGCTGGTCGTGCTCATTTTGATTTCCGTATCGCAGTGAACTTTACCGACGCTACGTCGCTCATTACTGAACTGGAAAAGGCTATCAATGATAATAATGCCATCGACATTAATAACGTTGATGACGTTGACAGCCGATCTCAAGAAACCAATATCACCACAAACTTTTTAGCGGGTAAAACGTCCTTCAATGCGTCTGAGATTCCCTTTTCAGGACACCGCATTTCCATGCCAGGTTACGCTTTCGAACCTCAACGTTGTTGGACGCCGGTACCAGAGAGTTCTGCAGATACCATAGAAACACCTCCAACTCTCGAACCTGAAGTTTCTTCCATTGTTCTTCCTGAAGTAGAGCTTGAAGGTCAGTATGTGTCGGATACTGCGCAAATTGTCGCTAACATTTGGGGCTACACATTAGATATAGACACACTGTCTCCAGACGATGATTACTACTTGCTTGGGGGAGACTCCATTTTTGCTCTGGATGTCCAACAACTCGTCAATAGTGAGCTCAATGTGAGTATTGAGCTTCATGAACTGCTTGAACACAGTGTCCTCTCTGCATTCACACAACTCGTTGAATCAAGACTCCACACCGAAATCACAAACAGCCATTTACCTGCTTCGCATGACAACGAGATTTCACCGTTGAAATCACCACTTTCATTCGCCCAGAAACGACTTTGGTTTCTTGAACAGCTAGAAGATCTGGGATCTGCACTCAATCTGCCAACGGCACTTGAGATAAAAGGCAATTTGAATGTTGAATCGTTAACGAAAGCAATAGACCTAATTGCTCAACGCCATTCAGCACTTCGCGCGCGCTTCTCCACAGATGACAACGAAGTAACACAATCGTTTGATGCTTCTCTTTCTTGTTTTGAACAACGCTATATAGCTGAAAACGATCTCTCCTCGACGCTTGAGGGCTTAGCCAACCAGCGCTTTTTACTAACAGAAGGCAAGCTGTTCAAAGTTAGCCTCGTTACGCTGTCAGAAACACGCCATATCTTGCTCATTAACTGCCACCACATCATTGCAGATGGATGGTCGATTTCACTTATCATTCGAGAGTTAAGTGAAGGATATGCACGCATAGAATCCGGAACAACACCGAGTGTTCAGCCACCGCGCGCATTCTCTGATTATGCCTTTTCCCAACAAGAGGTAGTGGCAAATTCAGAAGAAGATGCTTTCTGGTGTAACTACCTAAGCAATTTACCCACAACACCTTGGCTACCCACTGATTTCCCTCGACCAGAAAAACAAAGTCACGCTGGCGCCTCTTTTGAACTGGCACTAAGTGATACGCTGAGTACACAAGTAAAACAATGGAGCAGAGAGCAAGGACTAACACTTTATATGTCTCTCAAAGCCGCATTTGATATTACGCTGGCTTTGTATAGTGGACACTATGACATCGTTGTTGGGACACCCGTGTCCGGCAGGGAAAGTAATAAAGGGGAAGATTGGCGACAAACAGTAGGTCTATTTATCAATAACTTGGTTTTGAGAAGCCAAGTATTGCCTGAGAAAACCGTCTCGACATTAGTAGCTGAAGTCAAACAGGACTGCTTAAGAAGCTTTGCACACCAAGCTATGCCATTTGAACGCCTGGTTGAGCTCCTTCAACCTGACCGTGACCTTTCTTCAAGCCCGCTTTTCCAAGTGATGTTTGCCCTACAAAATGCACCTGTCGACACTGTCGAATTGAATGCTTTAACGTTGCGGATTTTGCCTCCCCTCAAACAAGCGAGCCAATATGATCTCACTTTAAATCTGTTTGACGCCAATGACGGCATTGCCGGTGCATTTGAATATTGTAGTGATCTTTACACGAAAGAATCCGTCGAAAGCCTATCCACATTATACCGTGATGTCCTTGTGGCGATGGTCAACAACGCAGACAGGAAAATCAGTGACCTTCTTGAAAATCAAACTAACGACGTGACAAAACAGCCTGAAAACACATCTGATTGGCTCAGCGCTATTTCATCGATTCGCGAGATGCTACCCGAAGCTGTCGCCTTCGAATATAACGATAAAGCAGTAACATATAGAGAGTTTACCGACAACGCGCAGCAACTCGCTCATACACTCACAGACCACAACTGTGATCTATCAATGGTCGCGGTGGCGGCACGAACGCCTGAAGAACTCGCTACTGCGACTCTTGCCAGTTTCATGGCGGGAGGATCGGTTTTGGTACTCGATGGCGAAAACTCGCATGCTTACCTAACCACGATGATGGAACAATCTGGCGCCACAGTCGCCATCGTTCCGACCCCATTAGAAACGCTAGATACCATACCTCAATTCACATACGGCGACCGTCGTATCCTATCGAAAAACACACCTGTTTCGTCACATGACCGATGTGGTGATATTTACCTTTGGGATGGCGAGGCGAAGACTCTTCAGTGTGTCTGTAGACAGAAAATTGCGAGTTGGCTAAATCACCTGAAACAAGAGCTCCCTCTTCAATCTGAAGAGCGCTGGGCGACCTCTGCGCATGATTCTATTGCTCAACTCATTGTTGATGCTTTTTACCCAACGTCTCAAGGAGGAAAAGTAACACGTCTCGACGTGGCATCCACGCTCCCTAAAAGGAATATAGAGGCTTCACTAAAAAGCGCATTGACGTTGGATCTGCCAGCTCACATGATCCCATCAAGTATTATTTCGTTAGCTAGCTTTCCAACCACGCCCAATGGAAAAATAGATCGCAAAGCTCTCCCTGCACAAAACGCATTCAAAACAGAGTCTGTTCAAGAACATGACGTATCTGAGGATATTGCAGTCTGGGTTGACATGCTTCGAGATGCGCCAATGCTTCATAGTATTCCTCTCGATGGCACCAGAACTGCGGATTCCTTCAACCGCCAAAGCCAACTTTCATGCATGCCTCCCAGCACACATGAAGGCCTAAGGTTACTGTCCCAAAGTAACAACATAGAGAACCACTGGCTGGCGCTATCGTTACTCACTGCCGCTATATCTTATCGTGGCTATGAAGCGTCGCTGGTCATTAACATATGCCATAACGATGAAAGAAAGCCTGTTGTTATTCCGTTCGATACAAACCAGACGATCTTGTCACTCGCGTTCGATCTTAAGCGCTTGTGGGAGTCACTGCCGTCATGGAGCGCTGTTAAATACAACGATGAAATGATGCTCTCTACAGCCATATTCAACCCAGTTTACCAAATTGAGTTTGGCTCAACCGTCAGTGAAGAACCGACTGATATTGCTTTGCAATACGATGACAATGACAATTTATATTGGCATTACAACTCAACCGTTTTAACTAGCACGACAATCGGTCTTCTTGATGCCGCTTTTGAACAGTTAGCCAGTGAGTTCATCGCTCACCCCGCTCAATCGCCAAGCGAATATTGTCTGGTCGATCAGAAAAGCGTTGAGTATTTGCAGAATTGGAATCCTCAAATCGAACCTGAGGCCAGCAATGGGCAGCTAATCTCGCTTTTTGAAAATGCCGTTAATCAATTTACGTCTAAAACCGCATCGAAATTCATTGCTAATGATGGGGATATCAAAGACCGCAGTTTCGCAGACCTCGATCAGCAGTCGGATACCTTAGCAAAACACCTTGTTGAATCAGGCGTAAACAAAGGTGATTTGATTGCGCTTTATCTCCCACACTCTGACTCGCTCTTAATTGCCCTATTGGGAATACTCAAATCTGGCGCAGCATATGTACCACTAGACCCTTCGCATCCCGCGGCTAGAAACACCGGTATACTGAATGACACTGAGTGCAAATGGATAGTGACAGATTCTGTCTTACGCACACAACTCCCCAACACCCTTGCTCATCCTGTGTGTATCGATGCCTTACCCGCAATGAAACATGACACCTTGTTGCCATCGATCTTGCCCAACGACACTGCTTACGTCATTTTCACCTCAGGCTCTACAGGTAAACCCAAAGGGGTGATCATCAGCCACGGTGCTGCTTTCAATTTTATTAATGGCATGCATGACTCTTTACCGACAGCCCTCAGAACACATTGGTTATGGCTAACCACTGTGAGCTTCGATATCGCATTATACGAATGGCTCGGATGTCTAAGCCTTGGTCAATGTTGTGTGATCCCTTGTAGCGAAATCATCGCAGACGCACGTCGCATCAACACATTAGTGTCTGATCAGCACATTGACCTCATACAAACAACGCCATCGAGATGGAAACTATTACTGGATAATGAGCTGCCAAAAAGTGGATCTTTATTAGCACTTTGCGGCGGCGAAGCATTGCCAGAGCAAACGAAAGATCGCCTTGTCACTCATTTTGATGAGGTATGGAATTGCTATGGCCCCACTGAAGCAACTGTATGGTCATTATTAGCAAAATGCTCGCTGAATGAGCCAGTGTCACTGGGGCAGAATTTACCAGGATACCAACACTTCATCCTGTCTCAAGAAGGTCAAATACTGCCTTATGGCGCTGTGGGTGAACTATGTATCGGCGGCGTTAGCCTTGCTGAAGGCTACCTGAATCGTCCAGACCTGACGTCAAAACAATTTGTGAATTCAGAGGCCGGATATGTGTATCGCACGGGCGATCTCGCCACATTAAATCACGATGAGTCAATGGTTTACATTGGGCGAATTGACGATCAAATTAAACTACGAGGTCACCGCATAGAACTGGGTGAAATTGCCAACAATCTTAAAGCACAAGACGAAGTGTCCGATGCCATTGTCATCGCCCGTGATGATCGACTCATCGCATATGTGGTCTCAAATACAGCAGAGTTACCAGACCCATTGGATCCAATTGCACTTGATTCAACGTCATGGGTTCACCTAAGCAAGAAACAAGTGAATGCTAGTGATTCAATCCGTTGCAATAAAGACACTGCAACTTATTCCCTGCTTGTATCCGGTGACCTTATCGAGTCATCATCCTTACAAAAACTCGACTCTTCGCAGCATGTCACGATGCTACACAACGTGACACTGGGAGCATTCGATGGGTTCATTCACGCCAATACTCGACATGACTTAGGTTGGAAATTCCTGCCGCTTGGCTCGCCTTTGTCTTCTGACATCACAACAAAGAATGCCACCAAAGGCCAAGGGGTCAGTGTTACTTCTGTAGGTTTTGGCGGCAAGGAAAAACCACAGATATTGGTCCGCGGCGACACACTTCGTCCTGTGTTATCTCAACCCTATATCACACACTACCAAACACAACATTCAGCCTTGCTTGAAAAATCTCTACTTGGCATCGAAAATGTGACGGCGTCACTTGTAGCGCGTAATGAAGACAACACCCTCATTGCTTTCTTTGCTGCATCATCCGAACATATCAATACAGCATCGGTACAAAAAATACTGGAACGCAAATATCCAAGGCAAGACCTACCAACCGCTATCTACATGTTGAGCGAGGAAACTATTCATCGCTACTACCATTCGCCTTCAACGCTACTTGAAAGAGCGGAGGCACAAAGACAGCTAACGGATACAGAATTAGCGCTCAAAACAATATGGCAAGATGTACTAAATATCGAAGAGCTTGGCCTTTCTGACAACTTCTTTACCGTCGGTGGGCATTCGTTACTGGCAGCAAAAATCATCACCAGAGTTGAAGAAACGTTCAACCTTAGACTGCCCCTAAAAACCGTGTTCACACACTCAACGTTAGCACTATTTTCTTCAGAAATTGAACAAAGTACTCGCAACGTTGCGGATGTCGACAAACCTGTCACTCCCGTGTCGCGAAACCAGCTTCTACCGCTTTCATTGACTCAGCAACGATTGTGGCTAATAGAACAAATCGGTGAGCAATCAGCCGGATACAATGTATACGATGGCTACGTTCTCGAGGGTAACCTGGACAACGGCGCATTAAATGATGCTTTCACAACCATTGTTTCACGCCACGAAGTGTTCCGTAGTCGCTTCCCTACGGTAGACGGTGAACCGATGTTAGTCATTCAAGACCAATTTGATCTGGAACTACGCATCGAAGATTGTGACGAATCCCAGTTAGATGGCTTATTAAAACGTGATGCTCTTGCGCCTTTCGACCTCGAGCATGGTCCACTATTCAGAGTTCGTATTTTCAAACTATCACGTGATAAGCATGTCCTTTGGATCAACATGCATCACATCATCACGGATCTATGGTCAGTCGGCTTACTGATGGACGAAGTCATTTCACTTTATACATCTAAACTCGCAGGACACACCTTAGATCCAACGCCACCAAGACTTCAGTACGCTGACTATGCTGTCTGGCAACGTGACCATGTCAGATCAAATACCTTTAATATGGAAGTGACATACTGGCAGAAACAATTAAAAGATCTTCCTCCATTGCTAGAGTTGCCAACTGACTACCCTCGGCCCGTTGTTCAACGCTTCGAAGGGGAAAAGATCACCGTTCAATTGTCGTCATCTTTAACATCACGAATCAAAGCACTCAGCGAAGATCAGGGAACAACGCTGTTTAATGTCTTGCTCTCTGCATATCAAATCCTCCTGACTCGGTATGCCAATACCGACGACATTGCGGTTGCCTCACCAAATGCGGGCCGTACTCGCTATGAAGTTGAAGAAATGCTCGGTTTCTTTATCAACACACTCGTTTTACGTTCATCGGTTGACAGCAAGCAACCATTTGTTGAATTTCTACATCAAGTCAGCAATATGGCCGCTGAGGCTCAGACCAATCAAAACGTACCTTTTGAGCATTTAGTTGAAGTGCTTCAGCCCGTGAGAAATACGAGCCACCAGCCTTTGGCTCAAGTATCGATTGCCCTTCAAAATGCCGTATCTAGTAACTTAGCACTCGACAGGCTTCAACTCCCCGATCTCTCTTTGCAACCCATTGATGTTGATGCCAGTGTCACGAAGTTCGACTTAACGCTTTGGGCTTCTGAACAACAAGACAAACTGACCACTGTCTGGGAGTTCAATACTAGCCTCTTTGATCGACAGACCGTTGAAGAGATGGCATCACACTTTACCGTATTGCTTGAATCCATTGTGTCGCGCCCCGTCGAGCAAATCGGCCGCCTCGAATGGTTAACCTCGAATGAGTGGAAACGTCTAGTCCACGAGTGGAACCAAACATCTGACGAGTATGACCAACAGCAAACGCTGCATAGATATTTTGAATCACAAGTTGCTCAACAGCCTAACGCTATTGCATTAGTCGACTGTGATGGTGACGAAATGACTTATCGGGAATTGGACGCGCGCGCAAACCAGTTGGCAAACCAGTTACGAAATCAAGGCGCAAAAACGGGCTCTCTCATCCCAGTGTGCTTAGAGCGAGATACCAATACCGTCGTCGCAGTCATGGGCATAGTGAAAGCGGGAGCCGCCTATGTACCAATAGAAATCAATTCTCCAAGATCGCGAGTTCGGAACATACTCACTCAAATTGGTCAGGCTAATGACGTTAATATCATTGTTACTTGCCAGTCCCAGTTATGTGCGTTTAGGCAAGCCAAATGGCTAGATACTCAGATTGACAGCTTCATTGTGATGGATGCATTGAATGAACACGTGCAGACTGAATTAGGGCGTTTTTCAGACACTCGAGCCATGTTCGACCATATTGCGGAAAACGCAAATGATGAAATCACCGCAGGTGGCTTTACCAGCATTTATAACGGTAAATGCTTCGCCCAGGATCAGGTAGACAGATATCGCGACCATGTCGTGAATCTATGTGAACCCTTCATGCACAAAGATGCCACAGTGCTTGAGATTGGGTGCGGATCAGGGATCATTTCTTTTGAGCTCGCCAGCCAAGTAAAGCATTACTATGCTATCGACCCATCAGAAAAAGCACTTGCTGCAAACCGACTGAAACAAGCAAGCAATCTACCTGGCCTGAGTTTTCATCAGGGGTTTGCGCACGAATCAGTTCCCGTTGAACTGGGTAGTGTTGACGTTATTTTACTGGCTAGTACCGCTCAGTTTTTCCCTGGTTATCGCTATACAGAATCAGTCATCGATGCTCTGACACCGTTGCTTAAGCCTAATGGTAAGCTCGTATTTTGTGACCTACCTGACCTAGCGAAAAAGGGAGAGTTGGAGTCATCTATTGCTTCTTTCTCCGACAATAACCCGGATTCAATCAACAGCGCATGGCGACAGGATTTAGAAAAGCCACTGTATTTCCATTCTGAGTTTTTCGAGGAAGTTTCTCGCTCAACGGCGATCTATAAAAATCCAACCATCATTTCTCGATCAGCGTTGTTTGATGACGAACTTCAGTATCGTTTTGACGTTGTTCTTGATAGATGCTCGCCACTCGCTCCGACTGACCCATTGATTACCACCCAGTGGCATCAAAAACAACAATCAGCAGACAACGAAAACAGACATATTCCATCTGATTCCACTGCTTATATCATATTCACGTCTGGCACCACCGGCACCCCAAAAGGTGTTGAGATGCAGCATAGAGCCGTCTATAACACGCTAAATTGGGTTAATACTTCGCAGAATGTCGACAAGCACGACAGGCTCCTTTTTGTTACTTCATTGTCATTCGACCTGTCTGTGTATGACATCTTTGGTGTATTAGGCGCAGGCGGGAGTATTCGGATTGCTTCAAATGATGAATGTAAAGATCCTGAAAAACTGGCCAATATTCTCCTTCGAGAGCCTATTACATTCTGGGACTCTTCACCGGCTTACATGAAGCAACTTATGCCGCTAATGGAAGGTCTGATATCAAAATCCGGTGCGGATAATTCACGCCTCAAGCGAGTGTTCTTCAGTGGTGACTGGATTGGTCTCGCTCTTCCTAAGCATGTTGAACGGTATTTCCCAAATGCTGCCATACTCGGACTTGGCGGCGCTACTGAAGCGGCTATATGGTCAAACTTCTACCCCATTTCGGATATCAATCCAGCGTGGGTAAGTATTCCCTACGGCAGACCAATCGCAAACGCGCAGTATTATGTGCTTGATGAACTTCTCTCTCCTTGTCCTGTTGGCGTACCAGGAGACCTATACATTGGCGGGGACTGTTTAGCAAAAGGGTACTATGACGATCAAGTCATGACTGATCGAAAGTTCATTGCTAATCCATTAAGCGACACGCCTAGCGCTCGCTTATATCACACCGGAGACAGAGCCAGATGGATGCGTTCAGAGTCTGGTGTCTTAGAGTTTCTTGGGCGAGAAGATTTCCAAGTAAAACTTCGAGGTTTTCGTATTGAACTTGGCGAGATCGAATCCAAACTACTCAGTCATGAAAAGATAGAAGAGGCCTTCGTTCACCTCCGTCGAGATCCGGATGGTAAAGAAGCACTGGATTGCCTTGTCGCTTATCTGATTACATCAGCAGATGATCACGTATCAACAGATTCCCTAAGACGCTTTTTGTCGACACATTTACCTGAATATATGGTGCCGACATTCTATGTGGAACTTAGCGCTTTCCCTGTGACTTCAAACGGTAAGCTAGACCGCTCAGCACTGCCCGACCCACAAACAGAATCTAACGCGCTATCTAGCATTGTTTTACCTGAAACCGATGAAGAAACTGCGCTTTTGGTATTGTGGCAAAGCGAGTTATCTCGTCAATCAATCAGTACAAACGATGATTTTTTCCACATTGGTGGAAACAGCATCAGCGCCGTAAGGCTCATCGGTGCCATTCAGAAAACGTTCGGTCTAACCGTACCTTTACGTGTTGTTTTTGAGCATCGAACAATTCAAGCAATGAGTGCAGTGCTGGCTGAAATAAAAGCCAGCAATCAAAGCCCACGGGTTTCTCCATCAGCAATGCAAATCCCATCCGAACCGGACCGAAAATTTGCGCCACTAACTGCCGCACAGGCAGGCATCTTTTTCATCGACAGATTCGAGGAAAACTCATCGGCCTATCATATTCCAAGCTTGGTTGAGCTAACGTCATCGGCTGATATAGCGGCCTTAAAACAAGCTTTGGATGCAGTTGTTCAGAAGCACTCAATCTTAAGAACACATTTCTCCCTGAATAGTGAGCATGTACCTGTTCAAGAGATCATGGAAAAGAGAGAGGAAATTACCACTTATACAGAACACGATAATGTTGAACTGGAATCTTTAATCAGATCCCTAGCAACCAAAAAGTTTGACCTCTCACAAACCGGACCGGTTCGTTTTGCATTATTCAACAATGGAGAAACCAACCTTCTGCTAATGACTTTCCACCACATTGCCTTTGATGGTTGGTCAGCCGATATCTTCCTCAAAGATTTGGCCGTCGCCTACTCACAAGTCACAGCAGGAAAGGCAATAGACTTGAAACCTGCCGCTAATAGTTTTGCAGATTACGCAGCGTGGAATGAGAAAGAGCTTAGCAATGGACGAATGGACGTCCTCAAGCAATATTGGATACCCCAATTATCAGGCTATCAAAATCTAGCCATCCGAAATGATTACTCTCGCCCGTCAGTGTTTAACTACGACGGCATTGCGTCTTCATTCTCATTGAATACCAATGAGTCGCGAGCCTTAAGAGCATTGGCAGAGAGTCATGATGTCACGCTCTACACTGTTATGATGGCAGCCCTTTACGTGACATTGTCAAAGTTATCGGGACAAAATGATGTCGTGATAGGAACACCATCCGACAATCGAAACAACGCTGATACACAAGAGATTATTGGACTCTTCGTCAACTCCCTTCCTATTCGGCTAAGTTGCAACGAAACCCAAAGCGTATCGTCGTTATTCAACACAACAAACAAATCACTACTTGATGCAAAAGAGCATCAAGATATGTCGTTTGAAACGTTAACGCAGTTGCTTGATGTCCCAAGAGACACCTCTAGGCACCCTATTTTCCAAGTTATGTTTAGTGTGCAGTCATTTGCGACAAACAAAGATCATGCTGAAGAACTTCCATTTAGAGTCCCTTCGGGTACATCGGCGAGTTTATTCCCCAAAACAGCCAAATTTGACCTCAACATGTTCATTGATGACAGCGCTGAAGAGATTTCTGGCGAATTGACGGGGGCAGCATCACTTTATTCCACTCAAACTCTTGAGCGTATCAATGAGCTATACACTCACGTTCTTGAGCAATTTTCTTCTATTGCTGACCTGCATCTTCAGGATATAGATGGATTGACAGCCCAAGATAAGCTATGGCTTTCGAATCACAGTAAAGGAAGCATTGTTGAGATCGACTACTCGGTGTCACTGGTGGATCTATTCGAACGAAGAGTTAATGAGTTACCCGATCACATCGCATTAAAGCAAGACAATGAAAGCGTTACCTATGCAGAGCTAAATACCCAAGCAAACAAATTAAGTCATCTTTTGGTTCAACAAGGGATCACTTCAGGCAACAGGGTCGGCATTCATTTACAACGTAGCATTTCAAGCACGATCGCTATTCTTGCTACGTTAAAGCTAGGTGCAACGTATGTACCACTGGATCCTGCTTACCCAGAAGCACGACTCAATTTTATGGCTGATGATGCATGTATAAATGTGTTATTTAGCCATAGCTCCCTTTCACCACTTCAGCTTCGTAATGGGGTAACAACCCTTCATATTGATGCGATTAATCTTGAACTACTGGCTAGCGATAACCTCAACATCACTCAAACAGATACGCCTATATATGTCCTCTATACTTCAGGCTCGACTGGCACACCTAAAGGGGTTATGGGCACTGAACGAGGCCTGTTAAATAGATTGCACTGGATGTGGTCCAAGCATCCATTCAATATTGATGACGTCAATTGCCACAAAACATCACTCAATTTCGTGGATCACGCATCGGAGCTATTTGGGTCACTTCTCAATGGTATAACCACACTTATCATTGGCAATCATGATGGCCAAGATCTCCTGAAAATGAGCACACGAATCTCGCACCACAAAGTGAATAGACTTGTGCTTGTTCCATCCTTACTGGACGCCATCCTAAGCCTGCCAGAACAGCGCCAGAGTGATTTTGATAGCATCACGTTGTGGACGTGTAGTGGAGAAACACTCACACCCAATACGGTACGCAATTTCTATCACTGTTTTCCTAATGCAACACTTTTGAATATCTACGGCTCTTCGGAAGTCGCGGCTGACGTGACGTGTTTTGATACTCGCAAAACCATCAATACCGACCGCATACACAAAGGCATTCCTCTTGGACAGCCTATATCCAACGTATCAACTTACATCCTAGATTCAAGCTTGAAAGATGTACCGCTAGGCGCGACCGGAGAGCTATACATTGGCGGTGATTGTTTGGCCAAGGGTTACACCCAAAAGCCATACACAGACGAGCGATTTACGGCACATGTTCAAACAGGAGATCGTCTATTTGGAACAGGCGATTTAGTCAGATGGAACACCTACGGTGAACTGGAGTTCATCGGGCGTAACGACTTTCAGGTTAAGGTTCGTGGTCACCGAATTGACTTAGCCGAAATTGAAGAAAACCTCATGCTATTCACCACGATTCAACAGTGCGTAGTGACTTGTATTCACCAAGGCGAAAACAAAACACTTGCAGCGTATATCGTTCCTGAACAAAGCGGTGGGATTTCCAGTGAAGTAATTCGCCAATCGCTGCAAAAACAGCTACCTGAATACATGATACCTACGTTCATAGACATTCTCGACAATTTGCCACTCACTCCAAACGGGAAAATTGACAGACAAAAACTTCCTGAGCCAGTGATGACATCAATAACATCGGAGACATCTTATATTGCACCTCGATCAATGAGGGAAAAGCAATTGGCCGAAATTTGGAAAGAGATGTTTAGCCGAGACCGTATCAGTATCGACCAGAGTTTCTTTGCGCTTGGAGGAAATTCTATTTCAGCCGTTCGTCTAATGGCCATCATTGAAGAAAACCTCGGCTTGTCATTGAGTCTTCAGAATCTGTTCCAACTTCAGACCATAGAGGGGATGGCGGCTGCGTTAAATGATGACCTTCAAGACAAAATACCATTGAGAAAAGAAACCCTAGCACCTCTTTCTTTTGCTCAAGAAAGATTGCTCTTTATTGAGCGTTTGGAGCAAGGAACGGATGCCTATCACTTACCAACCCTCCTACAACTCAACGATGACATAGACCTTGGCATTCTTTCCAAGGCGATTAATCATGTCATCGAAAGGCATCATGTTTTAAGAACCCTATTCGTTCCTGACGAGAATGGTGTCGATTACCAAACAGTGATTGATACGCCTAATATTATCGAAAAAATCACAGTTAATGATGACAAAGATATTGAAAGTGAGGTTAAGCTCCACATCGAAAAACCATTTAATTTCTCTATTGAATGTCCTCTTCGAGTAACGATGATCGAGCAAGAAGCTCAACAGTATCTGTTATTTGTTTTCCATCATATTGCTGTTGATGGATGGTCCACCGATGTGTTTTTGAGCGAAATGATAGCGTCTTATCAAGCATTTCAGAAAGGCACAAAACCTAAGTTACCTGCCTTACAAATACAGTATGCTGATTACGCAGCTTGGCAAAAAAATACGCTAAATGACGTCGAAATAGGCAAGCAGATATCATTCTGGAAAGGTCAACTTGATGGGGTGGAAACACTTACCCTCGCAACTGACAGAGCAAGGCCTAGCTCCATAGATTATCGGGGTAAAGACATTGCATTTACGCTAAATGAAGCGTTGTCTGAAAAACTCAGAAGTTTAGCCATCAGCAACAATACGACGCTTTACACTGTTTTACTGGCCGGATTTGCAAATGTGCTTAGCACCCTTTCAAGCCAATCAGACTTTGTTATAGGTACACCGTCTGACAATAGAGAGAATCCACAGCTTCATAATTTAATAGGCTTTTTCGTCAACACGTTGCCACTTAGGATTTCTATTGAGCAAGATCAAAATGCTGAATCGCTGATTGAGACGCTCCATCGCACTCTCACCGACGCTAAGGCTCACCAGACGTTGCCATTTGAAAAGCTGGTCAGTTCTCTAAATGTACCTAGAGATACGTCACGGCATCCACTATTCCAAATCATGTTTAGCTTACAAACATTCGGCGCGAGTCATGATGACCATATGGACAATGATTTTGGAAGCATCATTTCGAACGGACCAATGGCGGAAACAGCGGCAAGATATGATCTAAGCCTGCAGATGGACGACAGCAATAAAGAGATCCGAGGGAGCATCAACTACGCACAAGCTTTGTTTGATCATGACACCATTGCTCACTTTAATGAGCTTTTGGAACTGTCATTTATTAATATTACAGACAATCCCGATGCACGTTTGATAGAGCAACACTTAGTCACCGAATCAGACGAACGAATTATCAATAAACAACACGGCTCTACGCAGGTTATTAGTGAGTTATCACTGCCTTCGGTCTTTGATGCCATCGTTAAAAAGCAACCTCTGGATTGTGCCGTTATCACTGACGGATATACTCTCACTTATCGAGAGTTAGATCGAAAAGCAAACCAGCTTGCAAACACGATCATTGAAAGTCTGTCGCTCGTTGAAAATCCCAGCAAACTCATCCCGTTGATACTCACCCCAGGCATCGACATGCTTGTCAGCATCATCGCTGTCCTGAAAGCAGGATGTGCCTACGTTCCAGTGTCACCAGCATATCCGATAGATAGAATGATATACCTCCTTGAGGACACACAAGCGAGTTGCATTATCAGTCATTCTGAATGCGACAACGTATTGGCGTCACTCCAAGAGCATAAGACAACACGACCAACTGTACTAAAAGTGGATGATGATAGTGTTCTCTCTGCACCGTCAGAGGCTCCACTCGTAGCAATTAGCCCTAACGATTTGGCCTACGTTATTTATACCTCGGGCACCACCGGTCAACCCAAAGGCGTAATGGTAGAACATGGAAACATCACCAACTACCTTAACGCGGTGTCCTCTTGGATGGCTGACGTTAACAATGTCGACTTCTCAACAAATTATTGCTTTGACTTAACGGTAACCACCACGCTAATCCCGTTACTAAGCGGAAAATGTGTGTGTGTATACGATGGCGACATATTGGATGCGGTGGCTTACTCACAACACCTCTCCGACAAACATGTTGATATGGTCAAAACGACACCAAGTTTAGCCAAAGCACTATTGACGTCGAACGATGGCATTTCGCTTCAATTGCTAATACTAGGCGGTGAGGCATTAGACCCCGCAACTATATCCACGCTCCGCCCTATCGCGAAAGTAATTGTTGATGAGTACGGGCCAACCGAAACCACCGTTGGTGCCATGATTGCGCAAGTTCATCCAAGTAAAGACCAAGGGATTGGTTTCGCCTACCCAAATACAACGCTGTTTAACCTATCTCCATCAGGGAAAAAGCTTCCTGTTGGAGCGCGTGGCGAGCTATATATTGGAGGCTTATCCGTTGCGCGTGGTTACTTAAATCAACCATCACTAACAGAAGAAAAATTTGTTAATGCCCCATTGGGAAAAAATGGAGAGTTAGTTAGGCTTTATCGAACCGGTGATGCTGTGTCTTGCTTTGGTGATGGCTCGCTGCGCTATCTGGGGCGCATAGATGAACAAGTCAAACTGCGAGGATATCGTATTGAACCCGCTGAGATCGCCGCACAAATACAGGCGATTGATGGCATTGCCGATGCTGCTGTACTCCCTGTTGGTCAACCCGCAACACATTTGATCGCCTATGTGGTTTCAACACCGGATTTCGATAGTGCTACACAGGATGTGAAACAGACACTAAGGGGGTCACTGCCAGAGTACATGATTCCTACCGCCATTATTGCATTGGAAACATTGCCTAAAACGGCGAATGGTAAACTAGACAAACAAGCGCTTCCTGCCCCAGATCTTTCTGTAAACAACGAGTTCGTCGCACCACAAACGCCGACAGAAAAGTTAATTACCCCTATTTGGGCAGAACAACTCAAACTGCAGGAACGTGAATTGAGTGTTACGGCGAATTTCTTCGAGCTAGGAGGGCATTCACTCTTGGCGGTCCAATTAGTCAACGAGATCAATAAAACACTATGTCTAACGCTATCTGTCAGAGAGTTTATTGAGCGACAAACATTACAAGAAGTGGCCAAACGCATAGATGAAATGCAGTTAGCAAACGCACTGGATCAAGACTTGACCAACGAAGATATTTTCTCTGAAGAAGATTTCTTCTAAGCACACATTTTAGGGTTAGATATGGATATTGCTCAACGTATTAAATGCTGGCACGACTCAGGCATTGTATTGTTTGTCAAAGAAGGAAAATTGGCCGCCCGCTCGAAACCGGGAGCGATGACACCCGATATTTCAAAAGAAATTAAATCTAACAAGGAAGCCATTATTCAATGTCTTAGTGGCCTTCATGCTGAAAAAGAACAGAGTTGGCTCGCTTCCGGTGAAAAAGATGCTCTCGCGTCTTTTGCGCAGCAGCGTTTCTGGCTACTGCATCAAATCACGGGGGGTAGTCAGCATCACAACATGATATTCACACTCCCCTTACCAGCCAATACAAAACTGCCCTTGCTGCAAGAAACAGTTGATATATTGCTGAACAGACACGAAGGTCTAAGAACACGTTTTTATTCAATAGAAAATCAGTTATTTCAATGTATTGATGACTCAGTTCGCCCAACAATAGCGATCAATGAAGTCAACGACATGACAGTCCAAAGCGCTATTTTGGAGCATCACGAAACACAGTTTGACCTGAGTAAAGCACCTCTAATCAACATTGCAGTCTTCATTTCTACAGGGGGCTCCATCACCCTCTCTGTAGTGATGCACCACGCGATCGGAGATGACTGGTCAACGGCGATACTAGGCCGAGAATTTCTATCGATCTATCAATCGCTCGAAAAAAACACCCAACCTCAGCTCGCTGAGCTGCCATATAGCTACATCGATTTCAGCTTGTGGCAGCACAAAACGCTTTATCAGAACGGGATTGCAACAGAAAAACTAAAAGCAGACTTGGCCTTTTGGCACGCTGAACTCAGTGATGCACCGAGGGAAATACCCTTTCCAATATCTAAACCTTCTAATACAACATCGTCATATATCGGTGAGCGTCAATTTCTTCAATTACCGAATGACCAAGCGGCACGAGTTCGAGATTACGCAAAACGCAAACAAGTCAGCATGTTTGAACTGATGCTCGCGAGTCTTAATACACTGATGTTTAAGTGGGCTAGCACAAACGATGTCGTCATCGGCACGGTGGAAGCGGGTAGGGAAAAACAGGAAGTTAATAATATAATTGGCTGTTTCGTTAATTTTCTAGCCATTCGAGGCCAACTATCGAAAAATGACAGCTTGGCCTCTCAACTTGAAAAAGTGCAAAGAACATTTTCCAACATTCGCGCACATCAAAGCTGCCCGTTTGATTTTATCGTAGATGAAATCAAACCAGCTAGAGGCAACAAAAGTCCTCTTTACAATGTCTCTCTGCGATACCAGAACATTCAATTGCTCGAAGATGCGTCTCACGATGACGCTATCCTGAATGAGCTCATTCCCGACACGGTAAACGCACAACTCGATCTTATGTTTTCCTTCATTGATGTCGGCGACAGCACGGCTCTTTGTCTTGATTACGACGCATCAATGTTTGATGCACCACTCGTCAAATCGCTACTCAACGAGTATTGGGACGTCGTGCTTGCTTTTGTCAACGACGAAACGACAAAAGTGATCGACTTAACGCTTAGCCGAACACTGGCAAAGCACAATGAACCTGTCGATTATATTCTTGCCAATTTCTCTGTCGAACCAATGGATCCAGTGCTGACATTCTGGAATAGCCAACTCAGCTTTATGCAGCCTTGGCGATTTGCTCCGTTTAACCAAATCCAACAGCAACTGCTTGAAAACAGTAGTTCCGTATATACGGAATCAATTGAAAATATTGCTGTTATCATTAACTGGGACAGCTGGCTTGTTGGAGAGCATCCGCTTATATTTGCCAAAGAGCAAAGCCTCCAACTATTAAAGATATTAATCGAAAAAGAGCCATTAATTCGTCCATGTACCATTATTTTTTGTCCTATGTCTCCAGAACATGAAGAGATGTATGGCGAGAGAATCTCGTCAATTGAAAATGAATTTTTCAATTCATTTTCAGACTCAAAAGTCATCTCAGTCACACCAAGCTTTATGGTCAAAGCACGTTATTACACAAATAACCACTTTGACATTAACAGCTTTCAGTCGGCACACATCCCCTATACCGATGAGGGATACGCCGCTATAACAACAGCAATGCTCCGATCAATTTATCGACCAAAGAAAAGCCAATTTAAAGTGCTGGTTTTGGATTGTGACAATACTCTCTGGCAAGGCGTCGTCGGAGAAAAAGGGACAAAAGGCATCAACGTTTCAGATACATTTAAGGCGTTTCAGACACTCGTGCTGAGCCTTAAGCAAAAAGGAGTATTACTGACCCTATGCAGCAAAAATGAAGAAAATGACGTTTGGGATGCGATTGAAAATAATCATGACATGATGATAAAAAGAGAGGACATTGCAGCCGCCAAAATTAATTGGCATCGTAAATCAGATAACATTCACTCACTCGCTGAAGAGTTAAACCTTGGGTTGGACAGCTTTATTTTTATTGACGACGACCTCGTTCAGTGTGCAGAAGTGCGCGCCAACTGCCCAGAAGTGTTAGTGATTCAAAAACCCAAGATTGAAGATATGCATGATTGGTTGAATAACATTTGGGTTTTCGACCCGATTCTTACTGCCAATAAGGCTTCAGACAGAACACATCTCTATAAACAGAATAAAAAACGAGACCTACATAAAGCATCTACAACCACGTTTGCTGAGTACCTCTCATCATTAAATACTGATGTGACTTTTTCACCCATTAACGAGAATAGCTTATCCAGGGTGTCTGAAATTAGCCTGCGAACAAACCAATTCAGTACCACGCTTAAACGTTATGATGAAGAAACACTTTTATCCCTCTTTACCAATAAAGAATTATTTGGTTTTACGGTACAAGTTACTGATATATTTGGTGACCTTGGCATTGTTGGTGCGGTGTTATACAGCGAAAAACAAGACCTTGCCTCATTGGAAGGGTTTATGCTCAGTTGCCGGTCAATGGGGCGAGGCATCGAGTACGAAATGATGTCACACCTCGGCAACGTTTTAGTCGTTGAAAACTGTGAAATTCCAACAGTCATCGGAGAAAGAAACACTCCCGCGAGGAATTTCATCAAGGAAATTGGCAGCATTTCAAATCCACTTGTGATGTCAACATCTGCGCTTTCTAACGTTCGTTTTACCCCAGAAAAAGCAACACAAACCAATGAAAGAAAAATCAATAAACGTCAAGATATCAACGCATCAACAGTACAAGGTATTCCTTTAACGGCCTGGTCATCGACGTCAAACTACTTTACGGCGGAAGCGATCGCAAATGCGTCGAAAACCAGCCAATTTCCAACTAAATCATCAACTATCTATGTCGCGCCCGTAACCGATAACCAACTCCTACTTTGTAACGAGATCGCATCTTTGCTAGGTCGTTCCGCAGTAGGAACCAAAGATAATTTCTTTGCGCTGGGGGGGAATTCAATTCAAGCCGTACGGCTTCAGTCTATTCTGACCAGAGCAGGTAAACAGCTGCCTCTTCCTTTGCTATTTAGTGAGCACAGTATTGAGCACCTTGCGTCAAAGCTTGATGTCTGCACGTTGAACGCTTCCGCTAAATCTATTGAAAACCACCACCCCTACCCAATCAGTTTTAATGACCACTGGTTGTTGGAACGTCCACAGCCTAACCATTGGAATGTATCAGAACTATTCAAACTCAAGCCCGAATTTGACAGCGTATTAGCGAAAGAAGCCGTGAGGTATATCCTTAAACACCACTCTGGGCTCAGGCGTGTCTGGCGTAAAAACGATGGGAAATGGAACCAACTCTATCTCCCACTCGAGTCGTTATCAGACTGGTGGGTGGAATTTCATCTTGATGAAAAAAGCGACACTGATAAATCAGCAGAAGTTGAACGTATCTGTGCCGAGCTGCAAACTCAACTCGATATTGGGGAGAGGCTCTTTTACATTGCGTTTTTCTCTTTTGGAAAAGGACAGCCTGGTCGTCTGTTCATGGTATTCCATCATCTGATCGTTGACGGTTACTCACTAGGTATATTAAAAGAAGACCTGTCTCTCGCCTACCAACAATTACAATCTGGAGAGACCGTTAAAGTACCTGAAACTCATGTACAACTTAATGAATTTTTCAAACACCAATTTGAGAGCGCTAAACAATCCTCCATTCACGACATAAATGAATGGTTAGATAAATGCTGGGAGAACTGTGCTGATATTTATCAGAAGCTTTTACTTTCAAGTTGGCCAATCGAAGATACACTCACGGAACCTCAATTTGTTAAACGTCCAATCGATAACAAAATAAAAGTACTTTTAGACACATGTAATGATATTTCTAACTTTGACACTGAAACACTCTTTATCGGCGCGTTGGAGTCGGCTTTCAAAAGTTGGTACCATGGTAAAAATGCGTTTTTGTGTATTACCCGAAACAATCGCGCCCACAAAGACTTCAACCTAAGCAGAACAATCGGCTGGGTTTCACGCTATGATTTCGTTTATCTCGACCAACCGAATAACCACTCTACTCAACAGTATCTCGAGTCCATCAAACTTCGACTGAAAGAGGCTCCAACCTCAAGCCAATCCTTGCAATATTTAAGGTTCAAAAGCCCAGATCAGGGAACAACAATTTCGCATATCCCGAAACATAACCTCGAATTTAATTATGTGCCTGATGCTCCAGATGCAGCAGAAATGCAGGAAAACTCAGCGCCAGAGTACAAAGGTCGCGAAGAGGGAATGCACCCTATTCGATTCGCGCCTTTTGGCAAGCTTAATACGGACAACAACCAACTCAATCTCACATGGGGGTACAGCCCTGCCATGTATAGCGAAGCGGAGATGGACAATTTCCTCGATCTTCAGATCGAACATCTTGAACATTTAACTAAATGTCTTATCGCGGAAATTAATAACCCAGTTTGATAGAAAGTGAAATACATGGAGTTTTCACCAATGAACAAAATGAAAAATAGTGATTGGTTTGTGATACCTGCCCCTAATGCCCAGGCCAAGATGAGGCTATTCTGTTTTCCATATGCGGGAGGCAACGCGGCAACATTTCAAGCATGGACACAAGTATTACCGACATTCGTGGAGCTAGTTATTGTACAGCCTCCAGGTCGAGCCTCTCGACTTTTAGAACCCGCAATTAACAATATGCATGAAATGACCACAGAGTTATTGAAATTCTCAAAAGACATAACATCTCTACCCTATGTTTTACTTGGACATAGCTTAGGTAGCAGAGTGGCTTACCAATTGGCCGTAGAGTTAATTGAACAGCACTATCCATCACCTATTCATTTCATTGCATCAGGAAGCAGAGCCCCTCACACGGTAAAGACAAGTGAGAGGATATGCGATTTGCCAGATAAGCTCTTTTTGGACAAAATCGCTGCAATGAATGGAACGCCGAAAGAAGTGATGATGAATAAAGAGCTTATGGAACTACTTCTACCAATGCTTAAAGCTGACTTTTCCATTTCCGATAATTATCAAGCATCACAATCTCCGCTTCCTTGTGACATTACAGCCCTTGCAGGAACAGATGATGAACAAGTCAGCGAAAAACAACTTGTGGCTTGGGCAGAGCTGACATCCACAGAGTTTAAGAGTATGCACTTTCATGGCGGGCATTTTTTTATCGACACATGTGCATCCCAAGTCACTGATGCGATTAGTTCGTTGCTCCACCTTCTAGTAAGTGAAAAAAGTGTTACTCAGCAAGCCACATATTGAAAAAATGCGTCTCAGGTTTTCACCCAGTGGGCACCTGGAAACAGATAGCAATCGTTTTATATCAGACGTTGAAACTTCCAAAGAGCATGCTTTTCCAAGCGTGCTACTTTGTCGGTGCCAATTTGATATCAGTCAGATGTCCAACCAACTTAAAGAGCACTATGACATATCAGTACCAAATGACATTCAGCAAGCCGTAACTAAGAGAAAAGCCGAATACTTGGCTGGGCGAGTTGTTTCAAAATGGGCCCTAGAACGTATTGGATCTAAGTCATTGCATGTAGGCCGAGATGAAGACAGGAAACCAATATTCCCTATAGGGTTTTCGGGTTCAATTTCGCATAGCCAGAATACGGCAATATGCGTGGTAACAACTAACGAACATATCAAATATGTCGGTATCGATGTCGAAAATACAGTGAGCAACAAAGTAGCGAATGAGTTGAAGCACCTAATTGCCAGCAATCATGAATTTTCTCTATTAAGAAATTCAGGGTTGTCAATCAACCAGAAAGTTACACTTATATTCTCGGCAAAAGAGAGTCTTTTTAAAGCCATTTACCCCTATGCCAATCAAATATTGGGCTTTGATTCCTCTTCAATAATTTCGATAAAAAATAATTCCTTGGAACTGAAATTGAGAAATGATATTGCCGATAAAATACAAAGCCAAAGTGTCTTTAAATGTGAATTTATTGTCGAACGAGAAGAGGTGACTACGCTTGTTCTAAGCTAAAGTCACTGTCTACAAAAACGGCTCCTTTAAATAATACCGCGAAGGCGTGAAATTGATTCACCCCCACACAAATAACCTTCGCCACAAGTTTTCTTCGCGAAAAAACCATATTTCTGTCAGGGCGACTATTGAGTTCCCTGACCTACCAAACCGCTTTTCTCAAAATAGCGTCACAAGCCAACAACGATAAATAGTCGCCATACATAGATCGTACACTTATCTGGACTTCAACAATCAATGTCGAGGATTTCAGTATGTACGACACTATGGCGACACAAACCCCCGCAACTTCAAAACTATCAGTTCAATGCCAACTTGAGAAGATGGCAACGCTTTCGCCTTCCGAGCAAAATAATCATGCTTTTTTGGAACTGGTTAATGACTATATGTTTTCTACTAATCAATTCGATCTCTTCGAGAGAATCGTTTCATATCGCTCAAACGAAATCACTAAAGCACTTCCAAGTACTCAACCGAGAGGAAACCTTTTCACGACGTTGACATGTGACACCGCGAGATCCATCACTGGCGTCACACCGTTTCGTAACCTTCCCGAGATATTCCTCTCCATCGAGAGAATTGCCCTTGCTTTTTATGGCGACATCCTAGGTTGTTGGGCAGCATTTAAAGTATCCCAGCTTATTTCAGAAGCAGAAAACCATCTCGTAAAGCACTCTTCTATGCCAAGGGGGAAATTGCACACAGCGCCAGACAATGATCGCTATCGATACGAAGTGGTTACCGATATTCGAGATGATCAACGCCTATTCCTGACCAATTATTCTCCTGTTCCAATGAAACTATCATTGGCGAACGTACTGATAAATTTAGAGACTTTTGTCAAACAGCAACACTGGTACGAGATGCTTTACTACCTTGATGTCTCTTCATACGGTGAGCATTTCATTCTTTATCAAGAGAATGACAATTCCCCCCCCTTACTCCTTTCAACAGCACTTATTCAACGATGGCAACACCGAGATAACTGGCTAACATTCGATCCATTTTTCCAAACAGAAAGTTGGACACTGATCGCATCTAATGAGAAAATCCAAACATTGGAGAGATCAGGGATATTCCATAAGCCACTGAAAAACAAATTAAACCTTGGCTCTGTTGCAGCGTTTGATTATTCGCTATTGCAAACCATCACACAAAAGCGAGCAGTGTGTGAAATCATCCGAATGGCGATCGGGGGTCCACGAGAGAAATTGAATCACATTCTCTATTTAACCCTTAAATATCTGACAGTTAAATTGGCTGATATCGGTTTGGAAGCGGCTTATACCATTGTTGAACAGCCATCGATATTGGCTTTCTATGGGTCGGTTAACAACGACAGTAAAGGGACACTGCCTTACGTTTCTATATGTCAGCAAAAGGTCGAGGGAACAGACCTTACAACATATCAAGGAATCGTTTTTACAGGGCCAATGAGCCAAGCCTTTGAACACTGTAGCTTCAGAGACTACAACAAGAGAATTATAAAAATGCGTAGACAGGCGAGAACGGCGGAAAATGCCTAACCTTATCAACATAATGTCTAACAACTTCATTGCGATATTTCTCGTCGCGATTGCTGTTGTCGTTATGCTTTGGGCGGTCCACTTTGCCAGAGCATTAACGAAAAATCGGTCGGGTGTATCCCGACCGATTTACCTTCCCTATACGCTTTACACTGTTTTCATTTCGTTATGGATACTGTCTAACGCCTACTTTCAATCAGATCTATTAGTCGCTTTGGGAAGCGGAACAGCCACTATCATGGCGCTGTTAGCCAATTTGTTCTCTGGGCTTGCCTTTGCCTTCGCGTTCCTATTTTCATGTCGATTAGTATCAGAGCGTAACGCATTTCAGCTGAGTACTTGGCAATGGATACTCTTTGTTATTGCCTGCGCCATTACATTAGCCACCAATGTCATTCCAGGAATGAATGTGAGAACGGTTGATGTCTCTGGCATTGGCAATTTTGTCATTCACTTTGGTCCAGCCAGTGGCGCTTTTTTTGGCATCCTATTGCTTCTTGTTGTGCTCACACTGGTCAATTTCATTCGATCCAGCAGAAGTACAATTCGACTCAAACAGGTCAAGGCCACTTACATGGTCATGGGTATGGTTGGATTTATTCTTTCAACCTTCCTTGCGCATTTTTTGATCCCAATATTGCTCAATGATTTCTCCAAAGCATGGTTACCACCTGCACTATCAATCATTGAAGCCGTTCTTGTGGGTTATGCACTGCTTCACAATCGCTTTTATAGCAGCCGCTATATGGTACTGATCAGTTTCAGTTTTATTGCTAACGCAGCGCTTTATATCATCCCTATCGTAGTGATTAGCGTTCAGGACGCTTCGAAAACATCTTTGCTGTTTGCTCTTTGGACGCTGGTTACCGGTATTTTCTGGAATAAATCTCATGCAATGATTCGCCGAGGGGCTAACCGACTTCTATATAGAGAAAAAGGCAACCCGGTCGAAAGTATCTGCAACTTGATAGGCGAATTTCGCTACTCGACCGACGAAGCAGTGGTGAAACTCAATCATGTGTTGAATGCCAAATCAGGTCGTATACAAAAAGTCGCTAACAACGCGGAAACGAACGTGTATTTGTCATGTTTTGAAGGCGACCGCTCTGTTCTTGTTAAGGAAGAACTTGAATATCAACTTAAGCACGACCGCCCAGAAGATCCGGAATACCTTCGATCTGTCGCTCGCGAAATGATTAGCGCGGGTACATCGCTCGTATTGCCCATCACCAATGACAAAAGTGAAGTCACTCACCTCTACATGGTGTCCAAAGAAAACGAGAGCGACCTGTTTTCCAGCGAAGAAATCATGGGCTTACAGCGCCTGTTCGACGAAGCAAACCGTTTTATCGTCACCGAAGACAAAATTCGTAAATCACAGGTTCTGGCTGGCTCCATTGCCCATGAAATTCGTAACCCACTGACCAAAATCAAGTACCACTTCGAGCGTATTGATGCCGATATGTTTGGTGTGGAAAACGCCTCTCTCAGCCCCTTTGCGTCTCAAGATATGAAAAAAATCTACCAAGAGCTGGCGGAAGGGAAAAAAGCCGTTCAGCTCGGAACACGATTTATAGACGCCATACTCGATGAACTGCGCGGAGATGGGATCAGTACAGAACTCTTTGAACACTACTCTGCCGTTGAATTAACGAAGCAGGCGCTAAGAGATTTCAGCTTTTACAGCGACAACCACAAAAACAGGATTAATATCAATACGCACGATGATTTCCTTTTTCGTGGCAGCGACACACTTTACAGTTTTGTCTTATTCAACTTGCTAAAAAATGCGATTCATTACTTTGATGCCTTCCCCAATAGCCGTGTGAATATTCATTTTCGAAAATCTACCGACTATAACGAAATTCATCTCATTGATACGGGTCCCGGTATTTCAACTGAGCACCAAGCACACATTTTTGATGAGCTCTACACCAAAGGCAAAGATCAGGGTAACGGGCTGGGGCTTTCTTACTGTAAGCGAGTTATGCAATCTTTTGGTGGTGACATTACTTGCCGATCGTTAGCCGGAAAATTCACAGAGTTTGTTCTCTCTTTCCCTTCGATCGACCAACAAGTCCATGATGATAAATCCGTGGCAATACTTACCGATTATATGATGGGTAAATCGTGCCTTGTTATTGGCAATATGCAATCACAGGCTTGGCTCACTGCAGCGTTAGAAATACTCGGTGCAGACGTCATTCTCGCGCAAAATATCAAACTTGGATTTAGTAATCTTTGTCAGCAACCTGTTGATTTCATCATGATGGATCGCATGTTACTCGAGCGAGACATTGACTTGGTCAAGGCACTCCGAGCAGGAGATCTCGGCTACCAAGCCCAAGTTACCCCCATTTTGATCTACCACACCCCAGAGAATGAAGACTCTGAACCCCCAACAGGTATCTATGCGTCCAATTTGGTTCAAGGGCATTTAGACGGCATTAACCAAAGCCCGGCATTCCATCGTTCACTCGCGTCATTGATCGATGAAGGCAGCTTGGTGAAATTGGGAAGTTTGATGGGAAAGCGAGTATTGGTTGTGGACGATATGCAAGTTAACCGCTTGCTGGTTCAAGCTTACCTCACCACCGAAGGGGTTACAGTTGTTCAGGCGGCATCTGGCGAAGAAGCCATTCAAAAAATCACCAACGAGCCTTTTGATCTCATCGTGATGGATATTCACATGCCAGGAATGGGTGGTATTGAGGCCACAAGGGAAATACGACGATTACGACATGACATTCCAATCGTGGCACTTTCCGGTGAGTACAGTGAAGAAGCAATCATCGAGATTCAAGAGACCATGCACGATCACCTCGTTAAGCCAATCACTAAACAGCAATTGATCAAGATGCTGACAACCTGGTTAGTGCAAGACACATCAAGTAATAAAAGAGCCAAGACGCTGAACTAAATGTATCAGCGCTCATGACACTCGCTTTACTCAAGATTTTATAAGCAAATCGACGGTTACCCAGGTTTGATCTGCTCACAAATCGCTTTAACGTCGGCAAACGGATACTGACCAAACTTACCAAAACCTGCTGTTTTACCTAAACGAAGCCGCCCTGTCAGTGGCGTCGCGATGCCGCATAGGTATCTCGCAATGGCGTGAGAAGTGACAGCGTCATCTTCCGCAGCATTGAGTAACGGCTGACTTGCACGTTGGAGATCAGATAACTCCAATGGCAACAATGCTGAAGCACTCGGTAGCGTCGCAATTTGGCCTCGGCACACAGAGCAATGTCCGCATTGCTTCGGCGCATGCTCATCTGCAAAGTAACTTGCCAGTCGATGACTCAAGCAGGTCGTGGTTTCAAACAGTTCGAGCATGGCATGAACACGCTGAATCTCACTGTGCTCCTTGGCCTGAAACATATCGTGTATTTTATCGCTTAGCTCAGCAGCGGGTGTTCCCGTCAATGCCTCAGGACGACACACACGGAAAACGTCTGTCATTTGTTTGCTTTCCAGCTCAATCCAGCCCTTGTCGGCAAAGTAATCCAACGCCGTGACTGCACGGTTGCGGTCAGCATGAAACCCCTGCCAAAGCGCCTCAAAATCAACCGTATGCCAAGTGCGAGATTTTGGCGATGCTGCAAACACGGCTTCGACAAACTGCTTACGCTCTCCATCAAAATGCCCGATGATTTGCTCAACACTTAATAACGTTTTAAATCGATAGTCCGCAAAATAGCTGTATTGAGGCTCAATCACCCCTTCTAATTCGAGGTAAACCAGCAAGGTTTTCAGAGGAAGCTGTCGAATGTTGCTGTCACGTGAAAGGCGATTCAACATCACTTCCCAAGAGCTGCCTAACGGTGTTTTGCCAACCTCTTCAATCACCGAATAAATAGCGACGCGGTCTGGTGTGTCACCATAAACAAAGTTTTCCAGTACGCTCAGCGATTCTCGGTTGGCAAGCACCGAGCACGTCGACGTTTGCCCATCGCGCCCTGCCCGACCAATTTCCTGGCTGTAGTTTTCTATCGATTTAGGCAAATCGTAATGTATCACGGCGCGAATATCTGACTTATCAACACCCATACCAAAAGCAATCGTCGCGACAATGCAGTTGATCTCACCTTGCATAAAACGGTTTTGAATTTTCTGTCGTTCATCATTTGGCATACCCGCGTGATAGGCATGAGCAGGCAGCCCTTCATTCCGTAAAAAACTTGCGACCGTTTCAGCCGTGTTTTGTAAGGTGACGTAAATAATGGTCGGGGCTTGTGATGCATTTTTTAGCTGGGTAAGTAAGGTGGCCGCTTTATCCTGCTCAGGGCATGCAACCACGTTGAGATCCAAATTGCTGCGATAGAAACCGGTTACCACAATGTCTTGCGAAGCAATACCGAACTTGGTTCCCATGTCTGCAATGACTTGGGGTGTTGCGGTAGCCGTCAGCAATAGTACTTGGGGGATATTGAGTTGCTTACAATAAACGGGCAATTTCAGGTAATCTGGGCGGAAATTATGCCCCCATTCCGATATACAGTGCGCCTCATCCACCACGAGAAGCGACAAAGAAACGGATGAAATGAACTGTCTGAATCGTTCATTTTTAAGGCGTTCGACTGAAATCATCAAGATCTTCGTCTCACCCGCTTTTACCGCTCTCATTACTTCTCGTGACTCATCATAGGTCAACGTAGAATCAAGAGACGCGGCGGGTATCCCTTTGCTTTTGAGAAAATCGAGCTGATCTTTCATCAATGCCAGTAAAGGCGATATCACGAGTGTTAAGTGAGGAAGATGAAGCGCGGGGAGCTGATAACACAATGATTTACCCGATCCAGTAGGAAATATCGCCGCCGAGGAGTGCCCCGAAAGCACTCTCTCAACCACTTGCTGCTGACCACCTCGTAAGCCTTCAAATCCGAAAACCTGTTTCAACGTCTGTAAATAGGTGGTATCAGTGCTCATTTCCGCCTCGGCAAATCAATAGAATCAAATGATGCTGAAGTCTACACGTCCGCTAGACAGGCGACGAGTGTAAAGAAAGGAAACTCGGGAAATCCCGCGAAATTAAGTAAGTATGGGGTTGCTCAATATTGGCCAACACGACCGTCCAAAAACAGCAAGGCGTGGGTGTTACTAGGTATTAATTGAAAAATAGTGCATTTTGCCATCAGAAGCCCTGAATCATTCGTAGCTGACAAATGCAGTAGTTCGATTTACACGCAGCAAAATATGATATGGCTCCGGCAAAAAAGATTCAAATGGAAGAACACCTTAATCTCTTTACCCGCACAGTAAACGCTGAATAAAAAACCATAGAAAATTTGAAATAAACTAAAAACCCGTCAATTTTAAATCAAAAAACCTCCAACACATTGATAATTATTTTCACACCTAAACCTCGCCACTATACGCCACCAATTGAACAGGTCGGAATTAGATATGGATATAACCGAAATCATCAATCACAAATATCACAAACCTTGTTTCAACACGTTATGAACGAAGTGCATTTTTCTTTGTTCACCACAACGTAAGTGCGCAGCGTGAAACGACACATCTCATTGCGCTGACTCTTATTTCCCTCATCAATTCAGAAAGATACAACCAATGAGCAGTCTTATCTAGTAAATAAGTTTTAATACTTTAGATGTACACCCACTCACTAAATTAGATATCCCTCAATATATAAGTAATCCCATGTCTGCTACAAGTCATGAGTAGCAATACAGCTAATGTCACTAGTATGCGAACAATATCCTTCTCACTTTCAATTGATATGCACATTCATTAAATACCACTCAGCAGTGACTGACAAAACCATATAATTACATAAACAAAAGGGTTATTACTGTGGCCGCATCCCGTAGAGATTCATCAAGAGACAAACAACAAAATACCAAGCAATGTATTAACCATACAGACAAAGGAAAATCGATAAGAAAGCGATTGCTTACTCTTGGCGTTTTCATGTTAACTGCTTTTTTTGTTGTGGGAGCACTTCAATCAGGCCACTCTCTATCGGCTGCCAATACGGCTAAAGGCTTATCACCGCTGATCGCAATCAACGATGACGGCGCGGTTCAATCAAGCCCAAATACATCGGGTGCACCCACATCAATAAGCATTCCATTTGAAGAAAGCCTTGCCGGTCATGGTATTGAAGGCAAGCCGAATGCCGAGCGCCCTTGGTTGAGTGCATCACTTGAAAAACGTCCTTTTAGTGATTATTGGCGCAAGCAAGTTGAGTATCACCTTGCCCAGCCTCGCACACCGGGTTGGGTCAAATTCGAAAGCTATCATTTCAACAAAGGCAGAGATCCTCTCCAGTTACCTACTTTTGCTCGCATGGTTGAATCTAAGCATGTTCCCAACGTACTGACCGTGCGAATTGTTGATGGCATTGATAGCAATACCGCACTATCTGATATTGGTTTTAACCATAAGCAATCACTCGACCCAGCGGCTAAAAATTCACGCGTTCATGTCTATCAGATCCCTTCAGAGATGGCATTTGAGCTCGCGCTCGAAACCGTCAATGCGCACCCTAATGTCGCATTTGGTGAGCCCGATTATTTGATTGAATGGGCACTTGCTCCCAATGAATCCAATGGTGGTATTAGCAATGGCACCGCTTGGTGGCTCAATCAATTGAATGCCTATGAAGCATGGGAAACCACCACCGATGCAACCGCCATTGGGCCGATTGCTGTTTATGACCAAGGTGTACTTCGCAGCCACGAGGATCTAAGAGAAAACTTTTGGGTCAACCCAGACGAAATCGCAGGAAATGGTGTCGATGACGATAACAATGGCATTGTCGATGACATAAATGGTCGCACCAACACAGTATTTGGCTCCCATGGCACACCCGTGGCAGGAACCATCTGTGGAGAAGGTAATAACGGCATTGGGTATGTCGGCAGTGCATGGAAGTGTCAATTAATGGATACCGGTGGCCCACTGAGTTTTGCCGCCGCCGTATCAGATGCAATGGCATCTTTGCGTTATGCGACGTCAAAAGGTTCTCGGATTTCGAACCACAGTTGGGGTATCAGCGGTGACTACAGTCAAGCCTTCAAAGATGTGATCACGGACATTGAGAGTGATGACCACTTAATGGTGATTGCATCACACAACTTTAATTCCAATATCGACAACAGCCCCGTCTACCCTGCTTCTTACGACAACGACAACATTTTAAGTATCGCGGCATCCAATCAAAGCGAAGGCCGGATCAGCTATTCAAACTATGGCGCAGTCAGTGTTGATATTGCGGCACCAACCGAATTTATCACGGCCAATTCCTCGGGAGGATATTCAGGCTTTAGTGGCACATCACAAGCAACGCCTGTTGTGACTGGTGTGGTTGCGCTTGCTTGGGCGATGGACCCGTCCATGAATTTCAGAGAAATAAAACAATTAGTCATGGACACTGCTCGCCGTGTTCCAGCTTGGAATGGCTTGACCGTTTCTGGCGGGATTATCGACATGAAAAATCTAGTGGAATCCGTGATCGTCGATACAGATGGTGATGGCATTCTCGACGATGTCGATCCCGATGATGACAACGATGGCGTATTAGATGAAGACGATGCCTTCCCTAAAGACGCGACGGAGACAGTAGATACTGACGGCGATGGTATCGGCAATAACGCCGACAATGATGATGACGGCGATGGCGTCAACGATGAAGACGATTGGCGTCCACTTGATCCTAACGAACAATATGACACCGACGGTGATGGTGTAGGTAACACTCAGGATGATGACGATGACAATGATGGCGTTTTAGATATTGACGACGCCTTCCCGCTAGATAATACAGAGACCACGGACACTGACGGCGATGGCGTGGGTGATAACAGCGACCAATTCGTCAATAACCCGAATGAATGGGTAGACTCAGATGGCGATGGTGTCGGTGACAACAGTGATATAGACCGTGATAACGATGGCTTAAGTGACGATTTAGAATCACGCACATCTGCGCTAGTCACCAATTGGCCGACGTTAACGGGTAGTGCTGTCTTTACCGATGGCGTCTTAACGGCGAACGGCGGAAGCTGGGGACAGCAAGCCAATTCCGATAGTTTCTCTCAATATGGATTTAGCGACAACTATCGCTTGAGCTTCACCATTGACGCACTTGGCACCTACAACATGATTGGGCTAGGCAGTGTCGAAAGCTCCGCCAGCTATACCGATATCGATTACGCTTTCTACTTGACGGGCGGCTCTCTGAGCGTTTACGAAAGCGGTGCTAGCAGAGGTAGTCTGGGCAGTGTTTCCGTAGGCGACACGCTGACTATTGAAGTCAATACAAACACCATTCGATACCTCCGAAACAACACCGAGCTTCGCGAAGTCACCTACAGCGGCGATACCCCTGACTTCTACGTTGACTCCAGTTTCTATAGCGGCGCGATCCGCCTTAGTAACATCGAATTGACGCCGCTCTCGGGCGCAGGCTTGTCGGCCGATGCAGATAACGATGGCGTGACCAACGATGTCGATCTCGACTCGGATAACGACACCATCCCGGATGTGATTGAAGCTGGTCTGGCAGACAGCGATGGCGATCTCAAGGTCGATAGCATTGACCTGCAAGCCAGCGTTGATCCCGCCCCCGATTCTGACGGTGACGGCATTCCTGATTACCTCGACTTGGAAAGCCAAAACGCAGAGAACGACGGCACGGCCTTTGACATGGCCGCCAGTGACTTTGCGGCGTTTGATTCCAATGGCGATGGCATGCTCGATGGCAATGACGAACTCGGCGGTCACGACGTCAACAACAACGGGGTCGATGATCGCGCCGAAGATGCAGACGGCGACGGCCTCTCGAACCCGAACGATGACGACGATGACAACGACGGCACGCTCGACGTGGATGATGCGTTCCCGTTCGATCCAAATGAAGACACTGACACCGACGGTGACGGCGTCGGTGACAACGGCGATGCTTTCCCAACAGATGGCTCTGAAACAACAGATACAGACGGCGATGGCGTCGGCGATAACAGTGATGCGTTCCCAACGGATGCGTCGGAGACCACCGACACCGACGGCGATGGCGTCGGCGATAACAGTGACGCTTTCCCTGAAGACGCCACCGAGACCACCGATTCCGACAATGACGGCGTGGGTGACAACAGCGACATTGACCGTGATAACGACGGCTTAAGTGACGATTTAGAATCACGCACTCACGCTGATGTCACAGACTGGCCGACGCTTTACGGCGCCAGCTTCTCGGATGGCGTACTCAGTGCCAACGGCGGCAGCTGGACTTATCAAGCCAATTCAGCGCGTTTCTCCACCTACGGCTTTAACGACAACTACCGTTTCTCGTTCCGAGTCGATGCACTGGGCAGTAACAACATGATGGGCCTGGGCAGCGTGGAAAGCGCCGCCAGCTATACCGACATTGATTACGCCTTCTACCTCGTGGGCTCCACACTGTACATCTATGAAAATGGGGCGTATCGCACCAACTTTGGCGCGGGCAGTGTCTCTGTGGGAGACACAATGACCATCCAAGTCAATGCGGGCACGGTCACCTACTTGCGTAACGACACAGCGCTTCGCGAAGTCACCTACTCCGGCGATACCCCTGACTTCTACGTCGACTCCAGCTTCCACAGCGGCGCGATCCGCCTGAGCGAACTGGCGGTCACTCCCCTGTCTGGCGCAGGCTTATCGGCCGATGCAGATAACGATGGCGTGACTAACGATGTCGATCTCGACTCGGATAACGACACCATCCCAGATGTGATTGAAGCTGGCTTGGCCGATACCGATGGCGATCTCAAGGTCGATAGCATTGACCTGCAAGCCAGCGTTGATCCCGCCCCCGATTCTGACGGTGACGGCATTCCTGATTACCTCGACTTGGAAAGCCAAAACGCAGAGAACGACGGCACGGCCTTTGACATGGCCGCCAGTGACTTTGCGGCGTTTGATTCCAATGGCGATGGCATGCTCGATGGCAATGACGAACTCGGCGGTCACGACGTCAACAACAACGGGGTCGATGATCGCGCCGAAGATGCAGACGGCGACGGCCTCTCGAACCCGAACGATGACGACGATGACAACGACGGCACGTTAGATATTTACGATGCGTTCCCGTTCGATCCGAACGAAGACACCGACACCGACGGTGATGGCGTCGGTGACAACGGCGATGCCTTCCCTACAGATGGCTCTGAAACAACAGATACAGACGGCGATGGCGTGGGCGATAACAGTGATGCCTTCCCTGAAGATGCGTCGGAGACCACCGACACGGACGGCGATGGCGTCGGCGATAACCGTGACGCCTTCCCTGAAGACGCCACTGAAACCACCGATTCCGACAATGACGGCGTGGGTGACAACAGCGA
>NZ_AJYD02000038.1:332411-332802 GCF_000286835.2 Enterovibrio norvegicus FF-33
AAAGTCGATGCGCTGGGAAGTAACAACATGATGGGTCTGGGCAGCGTAGAAAGCTCCGCCAGCTATGCCGACATTGATTACGCCTTCTACCTCGTGGGCTCCACACTGTACATCTATGAAAATGGGGCGTATCGCACCAACTTTGGCGCGGGCAGTGTCTCTGTGGGAGACACAATGACCATCCAAGTCAATGCGGGCACGGTCACCTACTTGCGCAACGACACAGCGCTTCGCGAAGTCACCTACAGCGGCGATACCCCTGACTTCTACGTCGATTCCAGCTTCCACAGTGGCGCGATCCGCCTGAGCGAACTGGCGGTCACTCCCCTGTCTGGTGCGGGCTTATCGGCCGATGCAGATAACGATGGCGTGACCAACGATGTCGATCTCG
>NZ_AJYD02000038.1:333420-334613 GCF_000286835.2 Enterovibrio norvegicus FF-33
TAACGATGTCGATTTGGACAGTGATAACGACACCATCCCGGATGTGATTGAAGCAGGCTTGGCCGATAACGACGGCGATCTCAAGGTCGATAGCATTGACCTGCAAGCCAGCGTTGATCCCGCCCCCGATTCTGACGGTGACGGCATTCCTGATTACCTCGACTTGGAAAGCCAAAACGCAGAGAACGACGGCACGGCCTTTGACATGGCCGCCAGTGACTTTGCGGCGTTTGATTCCAATGGCGATGGCATGCTCGATGGCAATGACGAACTCGGCGGTCACGACGTCAACAACAACGGGGTCGATGATCGCGCCGAAGATGCAGACGGCGACGGCCTCTCGAACCCGAACGATGACGACGATGACAACGACGGCACGTTAGATATTTACGATGCGTTCCCGTTCGATCCGAACGAAGACACCGACACCGACGGTGATGGCGTCGGTGACAACGGCGATGCCTTCCCTACGGATGAAACGGAGACCACCGACACCGATGGCGATGGCGTGGGCGATAACAGTGATGCCTTCCCAACGGATGCGTCGGAGACCACCGACACGGACGGCGATGGCGTCGGCGATAACAGCGACGCTTTCCCTGAAGACGCCGCTGAAACCACCGATTCCGACAATGACGGCGTGGGTGACAACAGCGACATTGACCGTGATAACGACGGCTTAAGTGACGATTTAGAATCACGCACTCACGCTGACGTCACAGATTGGCCGACGCTTTACGGCGCGAGCTTCACGGATGGCGTGCTCAGTGCCAACGGCGGCAGCTGGACCTATCAAGCCAATTCAGCGCGTTTCTCCACCTATGGCTTTAACGACAACTACCGTTTCTCGTTCCGAGTCGATGCGCTGGGCAGTAACAACATGATGGGTCTGGGCAGCGTGGAAAGCTCCGCCAGCTATGCCGACATTGATTACGCCTTCTACCTCGTGGGCTCCACACTCTACATCTATGAAAATGGGGCGTATCGCACCAACTTTGGCGCGGGCAGTGTCTCTGTGGGAGACACAATGACCATCCAAGTCAATGCGGGCACGGTCACCTACTTGCGCAACGACACGGTGCTTCGTGACGTTGCCTACTCCGGCGACACCCCTGACTTCTACGTCGATTCCAGCTTCTATAGCGGGGCGATCCGCCTTAGTAACATCGAATTGACGCCGCTCTCGGGCGCAG
>NZ_AJYD02000038.1:335399-443915 GCF_000286835.2 Enterovibrio norvegicus FF-33
CAAGATATTGACCGTGACAACGATGGCCTAACCAACGACGGTGAGTTGAGAGTGCCTGAAGCTGTATTAGATTGGCCTTTACTCACTGGGAACAGTAACGTCTCCAATGGTCTACTCAATGCCAATGGCGGATCGTGGACTTGGCAGGCTAATTCCTCACGTTTTTCTACCTACGGTTTTGAAGACAACTACCGCCTGAGCTTCAACGTTAAATCGTTGGGGACTTACAACATGATTGGTCTGGGAAACGTTGAGTCCTCCGCCAGCTACACTGATATTGACTATGCCTTCTATATCGTGGGGTCATCGTTAAGCATCTATGAGAATGGGTCGAGTCAGGGAACCTTTGGCACGGTTTCCATTGGAGACACATTGGCGATTGATGTTCTGCAAGGGGTCATTGTTTATCGAAACAACGGCAACATACTCAGAACAACCACCTACAACGGAGGAACGCCAGACTTCTACATTGATACCAGCTTTTACAGTGGTGCATTGAGTTTGGGAGACTTCCAGCTGATCCCGTTGTCACCCATGGCCAGTGTTGCTTTCACCATTGACACCGATGGCGATGGCTACTCAAATGACGTAGATTTGGATAGTGACAATGACACCATTCCAGATGTCATTGAGATTGGCCTGACTGATAACGATGATAACTTACTGGTGGATAACCCTGGCTTCCAAGGACTCATCGCGTTCGCCCCCGACTCAGACAATGACGGCATCCCTAACTATCTAGATTTAGAAAGCCAAAATGCCGCTAATGACGGAACAGCCTTTGACATGAGTGCTAGCAATTTTGCTTCTTTCGATACAAATGGAGATGGCCAATTAAACGGAGAGGATGAGTTTGGCGGAAATGACGCAAACGGAAATGGTGCGGACGATCTGATCGAACCCTCAGGCGCGTCCTTATAGCAAATAGAGAGTTTGCAAATGGCCACGATTCTGTGAATTAAGCAAAGAGGTAAGTCAAATGACTTGCCTCTTTTTCCTTTGACAAATTCAATCAAAAACACCCCTATAAAGTGGCGAATTTTGAAACAATTGCTGATCACTATGTGCGCCAACATTTAACAGATTACATTCACAACGACACCCGTCGAAATAAAATCGTCAAATTCGAAAATTAGACTATTAATATCATGGCGTTACAAATCAACCCCCCAAATAATTCACGTGGTTATCCACAGATTCTGTTGATAGGTTCACGACAGGCCAAATGCAATTTTTTTCATTTAAAACATAATGTTAAGGCAATAAAATCAAAATAATAAATTTTTCTTGACCTGTTGGTAAATTACGATGTCATTACGCCATGAAATAATATGAAAATTATTGGTGCATTAAGAGTGAACAAACAGTATGCACATCACTATGTTACACAAGAGTGTCTGCTTGATAAGCAACTGTGATTTGAGGACTCAAACGGATGGAAAAAGGTAGGAAAGGACGATTCGTTGCATAACATTAAGATCAGATAAACCAGCGGCCCGCCGCTTCAAAAAGCAAACGATCTTCACCAGGGTGAGCAAGTAGAGAAACTCCCATAGGCGTGCCATTGACGTTCAAAAAAGGCAGCGTGAGTTGTGCTAGGCCTGCCACTTCAGCAATGGCATATAAACGGCGTTGATTTAAAAGAAACGTGTCATCAAGAAACATATCGTCAGGCGGTTGCCCAGGTGAAGTTGGAATCATTAACAACTCACCGCTAGAAAAAAAGCCTTGGATGCTGTCACTAAATAGTTCTCTTTTTTTCTTCGTTTCAACAAATTCTTTAAAGCTATTCCCTCGAATACGGCTCAAAAATTCTGCGGTTTCATCTGAAAATTTAGGCTTGTGAACATCAAACCATTGACCATACTGCAGATCAATTTCTCTTCCCAATATCACGGTGTGTATATTATGGGCTTGAGTTAGTGCAAGCTTGCCAAAATTTGGCACATCTTTGCTACGAATCTTCGAATCATTCATCGCCACCTCCCATTCCAGCATCGCTTCAATAGGTAACAATTCTTGAAACAAGGTCGGTGCATATTTTAAAGCCTTGAAACGGACAGCTTTAGGCGGTTTCGTCCAACATTTCTCTGCTATTTGCTGCAGTATAGGGAGCTTTTTGGACATAAAACCAACGGCATCAAATGATGGTGATAGTGCCGAAATGCCTCTCAAATCGATCATACCCTGTGAAGGTCGGTAACCATAGAGATGACAGTAAGACGCGGGAATGAGTACACCACCACAACAATCGTTTCCAATCGCAATGGTGGCTGCACCTTTAGCTACCGCTAGCGCCGCTCCGGATGATGAACCACCAAGACGAGCGTCCGGTGCAATGGGGTTTTTCAATCTCGCAAGGAAAGGATTCTGCCCACTGATACTGGTACCAAAATCATCCATTTGCGCTTTGCCGATAAGACGACAACCTGAATGCATCAAAGCAGAAACCACGCTTGCATCATTTTTAGCGGGTTCATTGCCATCAGACCAATCTGGGACACCTATTCCCGTGACCAGCCCTTTTATGCTAACAGAATCGCTGACGACGAGACGCTGTCGCGTCAGTACACCAGCCGGAATATCCTGCCGTTCAGGCTTTATCGCTGTGAGAAGGTAATTTTCCTCTATCATCGATACTATTGACCTTTTTTCCGTCCAATATTCATAAGGTTATATCTAAACTAAAGATCCTGCTTATTACAGCATCATTTTTTGACATTGATTGACTAATGCAACACGACTCGTTCTGAAAGATTTACTCGTAAACAGCTCTTCATTGATTTCGAGTTTTCGACTTTGCAACCAGCTTTCAGGTGACGAGCCTTGACCATAAGGAATTTTATAAACATGAAAATGTTGATTCTGATGCTGATAAATTAAGTTTGCAGCAACACGAAGTGGCTTTAACTGTTCGTTAAGATATAAGCGAAAATCGCCAGTACAATCATTGACGATGTATGACCCATTGTCGCTGCGAATAGCGATATAGGGTTTATCAGATTCAGTATAGGATGCTAGCGCCCATACACCTGTTTTCTGAGTCAGCTTAAGGAACGGTAAGCTGCTAGTACCGGTGTCATCGTCTTGGGCTTCCAGTGCACCACGTTCTATTTTCTGCACCTCTTTTTCGCTGGGTTTAGCATGAACGACGCGTACTCTAGGTGGTGCAACTTCTGGTGAAGTATCATCAAGCCAGCCAGTAACGAATGACCAATCCAACATTTTCATACCTAAAGCAACGACAACAACAAGCGACGACATCGCCATTGCAGGCAGCCAAAACTTCTGTGCCCAAAGAAGTAATCCCGGTGTCTTCACACCGGATTTTCTATCGAGTTCTGTTTCCATCACCTCGTTGTCGGAAAGCGCGCGTCGTAATTCTCCCGCCAATTTATGCTGTTCGGCAATGGCGCTGTCTTTTTGATTGGAGAGTCTGTTACGCTCTTCTTTAAGTAACACCA
Organism: Enterovibrio norvegicus FF-33; assembly: GCF_000286835.2. Lineage (GTDB taxonomy): Bacteria > Pseudomonadota > Gammaproteobacteria > Enterobacterales > Vibrionaceae > Enterovibrio > Enterovibrio norvegicus_A. Next base: position 338,864 of record NZ_AJYD02000038.1, read on the forward strand.
ACTCCCCCTCCAACTGCGCAATTTTTCTCGAAAAGTCTGCGCCAGATGCGCTACTTGTGTTCGCACCTACGCTTTTGCCTTTTTGTGCCTGACTGAGTTGGACTTTAAGTAACTGATTTAATGCGGTGAGCTCATCTCGCTCTTTCTTTGTCTTGAGCAGTTCTCGCTCTAACGCGCCACCGTCACTGAAACTCGCAGACGCCGGTATAGACAACGCGTTTTCACCGCGTCCTTTAATGGTGTTGTCATAAGCGTGACGCACAAGTTGCATCAGGGCTTTAGACCCACCTTTGTCTGGGTGTACGCGCGTAGAGAGCAGTTTATATCTCTGCTTTACGGTCGATTCAGCGTCACCTGGCTTTGTGCCTAAGAGTTCATTAAACGTCGTCATTTCTTATAGGTTATTTACTAATTGGTTAATTTATAAGATGAAGATTTATCGGCGGAAATAGGGAAAACTTGAATGCAGATGACTCACTAGTTCTCTGCATCTATCACGAGCTCATGTGTATCATAAATAAGATAGTAACCTGTGGTACTTTCTGCCTCACGAATTGTTGACGTTTTGTACTGCATCTCCTTTTAATGTATCAATGTAACCACATCCAGTTAACACACCCTGCCAATTTCACCTTGTTTAAGTTCAAATTCGCCTAAGAGCCTTATTTATCATTGCATTCGTATTTCTGTGATCTATGATGCTTTCGACAATTTGACGTTCCGTTGAAGACAGCAGGAGAGAGATGGCATTGCCATCCGCCGAAGAAGTAAATCTTTCAGGCACCCAATATGTGCATTTGCACGTGGGTATGGACTGTTGTTGGAGGAGCCTCTGGAGAGATCCGTTAAATCGGGCGCCGAAGGAGCAAGCTTGCGTATTCGAGTACATCCACCGTGATATCGAATAACTTCAAGTGAAACTCTCAGGCAAAAGGACAGAGGAGATAACCGCAATAAAGTACCCACTTTACTGCTGCTTTTTGCGGCTATTCTCCTCCTTTTAATCAAAGCCTGCTTTTTCTTACATTTACTCAAGAAAAGTGGATATTAAAGGGGGATAAATGAACTATTCACTACACAACCTACTTGAGATCATCGATAACCTCGTTTGGGGTCCACCACTTTTATTACTGCTAGTTGGCACGGGTGTATATTTCACATTTCGCCTCGGTGCAATCCAGTTTCTTAAACTCCCTTTAGCACTAACGTATCTTTTCACCAAAGAGAAAAACGTAAAAGACAAAGGCGATGTATCCAGTTTTGCCGCATTGTGCACCGCCCTCTCCGCCACCATTGGTACAGGCAACATCGTCGGTGTAGCCACTGCCATCAAACTTGGCGGCCCAGGTGCGCTTTTTTGGATGTGGATGGCAGCCTTATTTGGTATGGCGACAAAATATGCCGAATGTCTACTCGCGGTGAAATACCGTGAACAGGATGCCAACGGTAATATGCTGGGCGGTCCAATGCTTTACCTTGAAAAAGGTGCAGGGCAAAAATGGCTCGCTCGCCTATTTGCATTCTTCACTATCGGTGTGGCGTGTTTCGGTATTGGTACTTTTCCACAAGTGAATGCCATTGTGGACGCGGGACATATCGCATTTAACATTCCCCATGAAGTCACTGCCATTGTGCTGACCTTGTTAGTCGCAGCAGTCACTATCGGTGGCATCAAATCAATTGCCGGCATGGCGAGTAAGATCATCCCAACCATGACGGTCATTTACGTCACGGCGTGTGTGGTGATTTTATTCAATAATGCCAGCGCGATTCCTTCGGCAATGAGTTTGATTGTTAACTCAGCATTTACTGGCGCAGCGGCAACAGGCGGTTTTGTTGGTGCGACCATCATGCTCGCAATTCAGTCGGGTGTGGCGCGAGGGGTATTTTCAAATGAATCAGGCCTTGGCAGTGCGCCTATGGCAGCAGCTTCTGCCCAAACGAACTCCTGTGTTCGTCAAGGTTTGATCTCTATGGTCGGTACTTTCCTTGATACCATTGTGATCTGCTCTATGACGGGTCTTGCTCTGGTTCTAACCGGCGTATGGTCAATGGACATAGAAGGCGCGAGAATGACCACCGAAGCCTTCTCTTTGGGACTTAACCAAAGCTATGGCCCGATGGTAGTCGCCATAGGACTCATGTTCTTTGCCTTTACGACTATTCTGGGCTGGAACTACTACGGCGAGCGCTGCGTGGTGTATTTGTTTGGACAACGCGCAGTGCTGGCTTACAAAATTGTGTTCTTAGCGCTTGTGCTGTCGGGGGCTTTTATTAAGCTGGATATGATTTGGTTAATTGCAGACATTGTTAACGGATTAATGGCAGTGCCTAACTTGATCGGCCTGATCTTACTGCGCCATGTCGTTGCTGATGAAACGAAAGCTTATTTTGATTCCCTGAAGCAAAATCTGAGCGAAGAATCTACACATGTGAATGCATAATTCCGCCCACCAACTCATGATAACTACACAAATAAAAACAGCGCCAGATGGCGCTGTTTTTACTTTAAATCATGATGGAAAAATCAGGCTGATTTAGCATTTAACATGTTAATTAGCCCAAGTTTCCCGAAAATAGCATCATAATGAACGAAGTTAGGAATCCGCGTGTGGTGCTGCACTTTTGTTCCCACCGCAACAAATTCATACCCTAACGTATTCGTCGCCATCTTGTCCCACTCACCATCACCAAAATACACGCGACGGCTAAACACGGCGCCAGTATCTTGCTTGGCGCGAAACGCGGCCAGTGCCATTATCTCACTGCGCGTCATCGCATCCGAGCACGAAGCAAAGCTCACACCACTCACGTCAAAACCTGCGGCTTTGAGCTTCATTCGTGCAGACTCTTCCCAGCCGCCCGTCGCAATAGCGAGCACGACATTTGGATGAGACTTCATATCGTTCACAAATTTAATGGCACCAGGCGTTGCTACCAGTTCATTCGCATTTGACGTGATGTAAGCACGCAGTTTATTCAGAAATAGGCTTTTTACCTCACGAAGAATTCGCATTCTTTCGTGACGCATACCTTGCTGTTCAATCAGTTCTTCTAAAATGCCTACGTCAGTCACATTAGTGAACGCGCCCCAGTCTTCTGTTAACTGCAGACCTAGCACTTCTTCGACGGCTGATCGAAAGCAGTCGGAGTCGAAATCATAACTATCGATGAGCGTACCATCGACATCGAGCATAAACAGGTTCATTCGCGCCTTTCCTCAAATCTTGTCATTACTCTGTTCTCAAGGCTGATTTGATATCGCGCTTGGCTTTCCCCACACAGCAAACTCAACATTGTATTTACAATCGCAATCTCATGGCAACATTATTTGTTGGCTTCTAGAGATAGTAGACCGTCATCAAACTCGACGCACCGTGTATTGAAAACTGGCGAACAGACAAAAGGTTGCGCTTTAATACAGTAAAAATATCCATATGTGTTGAACGATTCCCTATCATCACGAGGAAATCACACTATTTTTTTTCATTTTGACGGAAGAATAGAGGTAGGATGACAAAAAAATTCAGCGCGCCGACAAAAAAACCACATCTTTGCCCTTTCACCTTGGTGTTTCTGATCTGACGAATATGGCTAATTTCCGGTCATTGTCTCTCTAATTGGTTTCATGATCAGAACAGTTTGAACACACAACACACTATACCGTAAAGAGAAGTAAAATTTGTTCCATAAACTCTGCTTGTCAAGACTTGAAGATCACACGATATAGTGGTTTGATCTGCGCCCTTGCCAATCAGAGACACAATATAGTGTCTTTGGCCAAGCTTCGCTCAACAAGTCGGCATTACTCTCGAGGTGCAATTCATAATGGCCAAAACCAAGTCAGCTTCTGAAATCGAACCTACTGGTGTTCTAGCAATTCCATACCAAGATACGTCTATGGAAATCTGGGACAGCAAGTACCGCTTAAAAAGCAAACACGGTGAAGCAATCGATGTCACACTCGATGACACATTCAAGCGTGTTGCTCGTGCACTTGCCGATCTCGAAGAGAAATCGGTACAAGACAAATGGTACCAAGAATTTTTGTGGGCACTTCGTCACGGTGCAATCCCGGCAGGACGCATCACGTCTAACGCTGGCGCTTTCGAGCACAAGCCTGCAACGTCTACCATCAACTGCACGGTAAGTGGCACCATTGAAGATTCAATGGATGACATTCTAGGTAAAGTTCATGAAGCAGGCCTGACCCTAAAAGCGGGTTGTGGTATTGGCTACGATTTCTCTACCTTACGTCCACGTGGCGCGTTTGTATCAGGCGCTGGTGCGTACACATCAGGCCCACTGTCGTTCATGGATATCTACGACAAGATGTGCTTTACCGTGTCGTCTGCAGGTGGTCGTCGTGGCGCACAAATGGGTACCATGGATATTCGTCACCCTGACGTGATGGAATTCATCCGTGCCAAGCGTGAAAATGGCCGTCTGCGTCAATTCAACTTGTCACTACTGATCAACGAAGAATTCATTGAAGCAGTGAAGAACGACGGCGAATGGCAGTTAATCTTCCCTGTCACTGAAAAAGAAGCACGTCAGGATAAAACTGATCTGCACAACGATGCCAATATCGTGTGGGCAGACTGGCCAAGCAGCGAAGGATTTGTTGAAGACGAAATCGGCCGCATTGCGTGCAAGATCTACCGCACCATGCCAGCGCGCAATCTTTGGAACGTCATCATGACGTCAACCTACGACTACGCAGAACCTGGCTTCATTCTGATCGACAAAGTTAACCAGATGAACAACAACTGGTTCTGTGAAGAGATCCGTGCAACGAATCCTTGTGGTGAGCAGCCTCTTCCACCGTATGGTGCGTGCCTACTAGGTTCAGTTAACCTGACCAAATTCGTTCGTGACCCATTCACAGAGAAAGCACGTTTCGATTGGGAAATGTATCGTAAGGTTGTCGCGACTTTCACCCGTATGTTGGACAACGTGGTGGAGATCAACCAACTGCCGTTAGCAAAACAGCGTGAAGAGATCGAAACCAAACGCCGTCACGGTATGGGTTTCCTTGGTTTGGGCTCTACGCTGACGATGCTTCGCCACAAATACGGCAGCGCTGCGTCTATCGCGTTCACTGAGCAAGTTTCTCAGGAAATGGCGATCACCGGTTGGGAACAAGCTGTTGCACTTGCCGAAGAGAAAGGCGTTGCACCTGTGATGGACCAGGAATTCGTTGTTACCGCTAAAATGCTCCGTCTACGCCCAGAGATGGCAACAGACGGCATTAAGATTGGTGACAAGGTGAAAGGCAAAGTTCTTCACGCCAAATACAGCCGTTACATGCAGCAAATTGGCGATATTCGCCCAGATTTAATTGCAAAGCTGGTTGAGAAAGGCGGTCGCTTTACGCACCACAGTTCAATTGCACCAACAGGAACAATTTCACTGTCGCTAGCGAATAACGCGAGTAATGGTATCGAGCCAAGCTTTGCGCATCACTACACGCGTAACGTGATTAAACCGGGTAAGAAATCGAAAGAAAGCGTCGACGTGTATAGCTTTGAGTTGCTGGCCTACCGCGAGATTATCAACACCAAAGCGATGCCATACAGCACCAAAGAAGACGAGCAATTACCTGAGTATTTCATCACCGCCGACGACATTACACCAAGTCAGCACGTAGAAGTTCAGGCTGCTGCGCAACGTTGGATAGACTCTTCAATCTCGAAAACCGCCAATGTGCCAACCGACTTCCCGTTTGAAGACTTCAAGAACATCTACATGGATGCGTATGATAAAGGTCTGAAAGGCTGTACGACCTTCCGCTTCAACCCAGAAGTGTTCCAAGGTGTATTGGTGAAAGATGAAGATCTTGAGAAAACCACGTACGTGTTTACGCTGGAAGACGGCTCTACCTTCGAAGCCAAAGGCAACGAGAAGATTGAGTACGACGGCGAGATTCACTCAGCAGCAAACCTTTACGATGCGCTGAAAGAAGGCTACTACGGTAAGTTTTAATCCTATCCCCGAGTAACCTCAAGATACTCGGGGATACACATTGTCAGGATGGCTTGCGATCAAGCTGTCCACTCTGAAGAAGTAATTCGTTATGACACGTAAAATCGAAAGCAAAATTGTTTCTTATAAAGTAAAAAGCAAAGACGTCGTTCAAGAATCACCGGTTAAATTGGTAGAAGACGTCGCGCCAGTGCTAGAAACCATGCATGAAGAAATGCCACGTCCAGAGGTTTTGCTGGGTACCACCTACAAGCTGAAAACCCCTGAGCACGTTTCTGAGCATTCTCTGTTCATCACCATCAACGATGTCGTGTTGAACGAAGGCACCGATCATGCAATGCGTCAGCCATTTGAGATTTTCATCAACAGTAAGAGCCTTGAGCATTACCAGTGGATTGTGGCGTTAACGCGCATTATCTCTGCCGTATTCCGTAAAGGTGGCGATTGCACATTCTTGGTTGAAGAGCTTCGCTCAGTGTTCGATCCAAAAGGCGGTTACTGGAATAAAGGCAAATATGTGCCTTCGTTGATTGCAGAAATCGGCAACGTTATTGAACAACATCTGATGCAAATCGGCATGCTGGATAATCCAGAAATGGATGAACACCAAAAAGCATTCCTTGAAGCGAAGCGTGCTGAAAACACAGCGAAAGTGGAACCAAAAGCAGAAGAAGAAGTGAACACAGGCTTCCCGCCAAGTGCGACGCTTTGCTATAAGTGCCACAACAAAGCGGTTGTTGTAAAAGACGGCTGCCAGACTTGCCTAAACTGCGGCGATTCTAAGTGCGGTTAAACGCATAATTGCTCGAGAAGGGCTTCCTGTAGGAAGCCTTTTTTATAGGTTCACATTCAGCAAGCGTTATCTCATTCAATATTTTCGAACACTACCCCCAGATTTTTCCGCTTTTTTGCCTGCTATCCTTTCTCTATAGTTGTTATCACAATAAGACACAGTAAACACGAATATTAATAGGGCATGAAATGGCAAATGTACTGGTTCTAAAATCGAGCATTCTTGGCGAGTATTCTTCTTCAACAACATTGATTGATGGAATGGTTGACCAACTTGGCCGCGACAATTTCATTATCGAGCGTGATTTGGCCGCGCACCCCGTTCCCGTGCTGGATGGTGAACTTGCGACAGGTTTACGTGGAGCGAAAAACCCCACTCAGAAACAGCAAGATGCGCTAGCGCTGTCGGACCAATTAATTAACGAAATCCAAGCCAGTGATACGTTGGTTATCGCTGCGCCAATGTACAACTTTTCCATTCCAACACAGCTAAAAAACTGGTTCGATTTTATTGCACGTGCGGGAGTGACATTTGCATATACAGAGCAAGGCCCGCAAGGTCTATTGACTGGCAAGAAAGCCATCATAGTGACAACGCGAGGCGGCATTCACAAAGACACTGAAAACGACCATGTCGTCGGCTACCTCAAAACGGTACTTAGCTTTGTTGGTATTACCGACATTGAATTTGTTTACAGCGAAGCCTTAGCAATGGGTGATGAACCTGCCAAGGCTTCAATGGAGCAAGCTGCAAAAGACTTACTAGGCTTAGTTTCCTAGCCCGCGCGTCCAATTCATTGCAAATATATTGCCAACATCAAACGCGAGAAGTAGCCAACACTTGGTCACGTTTCGCGCTTTGATTTTCTTTATTTGGGCTCCCTGAGCCCCCTTTTTTTACCTTATCCCCGAGCAACCTCTCAGCCTTGTTTATCTCCCATTTTCTTTTGTCCTTAAATCCCGTTTTATAAGCCATCAGCGAATTCATACTGTTGGAGTCATAAATGATTAAAAGCAATCCATTTTCAGATAAAGATCCCGATCGCGCAGAAATTTGGGACATGCTCGTCGCCAAAGATATTCAGGCTTACACCCAAGCGAATTGGTCAATGGTGGAAAACGACTTTCTGGAGCATGAATTTTTTGCCGTGAATGCAGGATTCGATCAAGACCCGGGGAAATGGAACTTGGCATTTTCACGTTTCGGAGATTACCGAGACTCATGGTTAGAAGCTGCGCGTGCAAGTCTTGATACGAAATACGCAGAGCCTCTAGAAGACGCTATTCATAAGCTCACCACGCTTGAACAAATCGAAGTAAAAGACGGCAAAGCCATCGCGCGTAAGCAGTTTGATGGCACCATTCAGGTTGTCGGCAAAGAACCTGAGGTGCTGAAGTGGCAAACGCTGTATTACCTGAAGCAAACCGAATCAGGCTGGAAAATTGTAGGCTTCACGGGTTACCTTCCCTACACTGCCTAAATACCAAACATAAAGAAGCGGGCTCTAAAGCCCGCTTTTTTGTTCATCAGATTGACCATCGCATACATTCCAACGCGTAGGTGCCAGCTTCTTAGTTTAGAAGTCCATCTGCAAGTAAATCGTGTTGTAGTTACTGCCACCTTTGATTCGACCAAACTGGCTCGCTTTCTCAAAAATCGCCGAACGGTGATGAATTGAATAACCCAACCACAGATTGTTCAATTTCTTCTGACCAATCAAATCACCGACATTCACATCAACAGAAAGATCAATGTAGTTGAGCAAATGGCTTGGCTCATAACCTTTGCGCTCCATTTCAGAGCTTTCTACATAGGTGATGTTATTGACGTATGACAAACCTTCTGCCGCACCGATTCGCCATTCTGTTGGCCAATCGAACGTGTAATAGGCCTTAATCGCCATCACAAACTCGGCTGACGAGGCTTGTACCTCAGAACTCCAGTGCCAAACAACGCCAGGCGTCAAGTAAATATCCAGTGGGACGCCAAACAGAGAGTCAGTCAACGGATGCCCATAAAACACCGAGGTTAACGTATTACCATAGGGGTCTTTTTCCGTACCACCTGCAATGATCTCACCAATGTTAGAAGGCGTTGCCCAACCATACGCTAATCGCCAATATGGACGAGTCGAAATCTCTCGTTCGCCATCGCGTTTGTGATCATTGAAGAAACCGAAACCAGCGAAAACCTCCCCTTGCCAATTCTTGTCGATGGTAGCCGCATGGCGAACATTCTTATCAAAATACGTCGCGTATGCCGCCCCGACGAGATAAAGATTGGAATAGACGTGGTAACGCCCTTTCATGCCCGCTTTGAGATCAACGCCAGCTCCAATGTGTACCCCTTCATTTCGGTATTCTGACAACCCGTAATAGAAGCTATTGAAGTCTGCATCTTTGTAACGCGCCGAAACCGTCGCGTCGAGGTCAAAATCCTCTGTATGAATTGTTTTACCGAGCGTGGCAACACTGTGGAAACGATAATCTTTATCCGATAACACATCGAGATCTGCATACCAGCCATCACCAAGTTGGCGTTTTAGTTGGAAACCAAAGTCGCCGGTATCACCGCCGATATCGTTCTGTACGGCCGTCGGCAAATCAATAAATCGCATGCGAAGGATAGCATTGACCCGCCACTCATCTTCTTCCCAAAGACGGATGCCGCCTTCTGTTCCATTGATGAAAAACGCTTCATCTTGGTAGAACATCATAGGGACGAAGCTGGAGACATTCGCGCTGCCACCTTCGGCGTAAGGAACACCAGCAGAACGTAACGTGGCGGCTATGCCCCAGTTTTCGCTTCGCTTAAGGCGCAGTGTTTCGACAGTATCGACGTCAGGCTTCTTTGTCTCTATCGCCACATCGAGACGAGTTTCAGTGGTATCTGTGGCGTCAACAACTTCAGCCCAACACACAGGGGTTAATAAGGTTGCTACTAAAGCGAGGTATTTGGGAGTATTCAACATTAAAGACGCGGTTTATTAGTTCATATTGCGACCAGTTTAACTTAAGGACAAGTAACTGTGTGATTTTAAAGATAAGAATAAGCAAAATTATGGTTGATTCCCTTCGGGTCAAGGCTAGCAAAACTCATCATTTCACTTGCCCTAACCCGAACAGGAGAAGGCATCAACGTTCGCGCGCCGTCAACACAAACAAGTCAACATGTCCCAGCAAGGAAGGGTTAATAGGCCGGATCGGGTTTGCGTTGTGCCAAACGGCATGATCGTCGAGCAGCGCCACATCTCCGTCGTTCATTGCCAGCGAAAAGAACGGCTGCTCGGCTTTGTCTTTGTACACCAAAATTTCCCCGCCTTGCACGTTTTTCCGATGAATTGCCGCTATCGCAATATGATCAAAGCCATCCTGATGCACTCCTTCTGGCGACACGGGAGTGATGTCATTTAGGGTAATCACTCTCATTTGATGGATCTCGATGTCCTGCTGATCGTCCAGTTCATTGTTGTCTTTAAACAATCGACAAAGCTCAAAGAACCCTTCCGAATGAAGAACATTCGGCGACAAGTCTTCAAAATGGCGAACAACACCACCTTGGTGTTGGTTAATGGATCGGCTTTGCACAAAGGTGTGTTGGGGCATTTGGCGGACAGCGCCAGCATCACACTGCACGATGGAATAGCGTCTTAATCTGTATTGACCATCGGCGTGTGCGGTAGTTGGCAAATGGTCAAACGTCGGTTCGAGTTCTTGTACTGCTAGGTCGCTGATATGACATAGCTGCATAAGATAATCTGGATGATACATGTTACGTCCTCCATATCGATCTCTTAACGAGCATCTCTGGGTAAGAAACACACGATAACTGTCATTACATTAAGTTAACGTCACCACATCAATTTTGACAAACATTCACAGAGTGATTAATTAATCGATATGGGATATACGCACAGATAAACTATACATATTACAAATGCCAGAATAATAATTTGCATAATTTGATCTGCGCCTCGTGTAAAAACACAGATTGAGAACTTCACCTCGAACCTCGCCCTTCCATTCAGCTAACATTCATCTTCAGTCGATATGATGAAGTTGTAGTCACTCACAGGACGCTAACCGAGTGACCCTCAACCAACAGAGGTATTTAGATGGGAAGAATGTTTAAAGCGCTGATTATCGTTCCAATTCTGGTGATTCGTGTGCCGGCTTATGCTGAGCAACTCGACGTAAAAGTACCCGAAAATAGCCAGAGCATTTCTTATCAGCAGCCACAAGCCGGTCACGAAGCGAGCCTTTCAGAGCTGTTTTCTATTCCTTCATTCCGCGCCCAAGCCATCGCACAACCACATGCCGATTTAACCAAGCTTTATGCCTCAGCCCCAGCTGCTCAGGCAGAACTAGAACAACTTGCCAGCGATATTGCCAAACAAAGTAACGGCAACGTGTTATCCGCTGGATTGAAAGGACTGGAGCGCGCAACCGAAAAGGTCAATAAAGAACTCGATGGTGATGTATCACGCCTCACTGACCTTGTTCGAATCACTGTGGAAACGGACTCAATAGAAGATTTGAATATCGCTTATGAGCAATTAGCCGCGTCAGCGAAAACAATGGAAGTCATCAATCGTTTCCATACTCCTCGCCCGTCTGGATATCGAGATATTAAAGTCTTGGTTGCTTTGCCAGAAAGCAAAATGATTGCTGAAGTTCAACTTCACTTAAAAGCCATTTCTGGGGTTAAAAATGGTAAGGAACATGAGAACTACGAGCAGATACAAACCATCGAGCGCAGTGCGACGTTGAATGCTCGCGATTTGAGCCAATATGAAGTGGCAAAAATTGAAAAGCTACGAAAAGAGTCTCGTGCCTTGTATGACCATGCATGGCAAGGTTATGAACCGTACGGTATTGCCATTTAGTGCATTTCAAATACTTTAAGGGCGCACTTTGCGCCCTTAAACTGTTCATTAACCCCGCCGCGTCACTAGAGCCCACTAGCCTCAAACACTTTCGATCCATCCAGATAATCGCTTGGCTTGCACGTAAGCATTAAAGCTATCAACGACTCGCTTGTGAGCGTGGTAGCCCATTTTTAGCCGCTCTTGAAAAGTAAGCCGAGCAAACTGAGCCAAGCTGGTAGCTAACTGTTGTACATTTTGCTCATCCACTAAATAGCCTGTTTCTGGAGTGACGATTTCTTTACAGCCCATGATATTGGTCGTAATGACGGGCGTCCCCACCGCCATTGCTTCTTTAAGAACCAACGGCCCTGTATCAACACATCCTGTTTTGGAAAAGCAGAACGGTGCCACTAAGCAATCGTAGTCAGCCAAATGTTCTTTCACCCAATCATGAGGTTTTGCGCCGAGAAAAGTTACACGCTTAGAAAGTCCGTGCTCGCTGACCTGCTTAATTAGGTCTTCCTCCATATCGCCAGTGCCTACAATATCCAGTTGAAACTCAACCCGATCTTTCAAGGACGCTAACGCCTCTATGAGGTGATGCACACCTTTTTGTTCAACCAAACGCCCCAAGAACACAAGACGAAGGTGAGAAGAGGGCTGCTTCCCGCGAAGGATAAATTTATCTGTTGTCACACCACAATGGAGTAATTTGACGTTACCGCGCGCCACGTTATCAAAGTCATTGAGCATGTCTTGGCAGACTGCGACAACGAAATCACTCGCTTCGATTTTGTTCTTAATATCAAATGCTGCCTCGTACACATCGTGTCCATGTGCCACAAACGAACAACTGATATTAAGCAGTCTCGCTGCAACAATAGCGTGTGCAGCGGTATGTTGAGCAAAATGGGCATGCACATGATCCACTTTTTTCTCCGCCAATTGCATTGCAAGTTTAAGGCCATAGTAGAACAGTGAACGCTTAGGCAAACCAACTTGACCATAGACGAAATGCATAGCCTTGAGCAGTCCCCGTTGAGAAATCTGAGTCCAAAGATTCCAGTCAACATCTTGCGCAATTTCTGCCAAGTCGTAGTCAAAACGCTGCTCACTTTTATTGATATCAAAGGCAAACACCATAACCTCATGACCACATGCTTTAATGGACTCAACTTCGGTTTGAATAAAAGTTTCGCTCAGGACAGGATACGTAGGGGCGATAAAGGCGACTTTTTTCATTGGGACACGCTCAGGCTGCTGCTTTTTTATGTGTATTCAGCCAATAGCAAATAAAGTGCCAACTAAAGTTAGTGATATTTATTAATCAGTTAGCGTTAATAGAAGCTAACAACACTACGAAACCTGCATCGTTTTGTCAGTTTGACATTCAATATGCATCTTTTCGCCCGTACTAGGTACGCGCCCCTATCGCCCTTCTATAAAAATACTTATAAGTCAACAGCTTGAAATAATGGCACATTCTGTGCTGTTGTTGAGTTTCGTCTGGCCATAGGAGCACATCATGGACAAGGTTTCGGTTATCACCCCCTCACACAACTGTTTGCCATTTTTACCCAAAGCAATGGAAAGTGTGCTCAATCAAACGCACAAGAATCTTGAACTGCTGATCATTAATGACAACAGCAGTGACGATACAGAGGAGTACCTCACCACTATTACAGATAGCCGGATACGCGTATTCCATACCGCAGTTGGCAGTGCGGCCAAAGCACGCAACATCGGGCTTAGGCATGCTAAGGGCGATTACATCGCTTTTCTCGATGCAGACGACTATTGGTACCCCGATAAATTGGCACTGCAACTGAACTTACACAAACTCCACCCAGATATCGCGTTAAGTTTCACTAATTACGAACATGTTGATGAAGAGCTTCAGCCGATTGTCGATTGCTTTGCTTACTGGGGCCATTATCAACAGGCAAGTGGCCAAGCCTTTCGGATTGACAGAGCGCTTGAGACGATTCTTATCAATAACATCATTGGTACATCAACCGTGATACTGAATCGCCACCAACTTGCACACCCCATTTGGTTTGATGACTCATTAAGCTTTGGCGAAGACTGGGATCTCTGGCTTCGCATTTGTGAGCAGCACCCTATTGGTGTGCTCAGCTCGGTGCAAACCGCTTACCTGATGCGGCAAAACTCTCTAACCCAAACCCAAAATCGCAAACTCGATAATTTGCGACATATAGAGAGGATATTTGACCAATATTGCCGAAAACATCTACACAGTGAGGTTTCGTCTCAAGGGCTTACTAAAGGTAAAGCTCGCTTGCTTGAAGGCTATGCAGACTATTATCGCAGCAGACATCAGTACGCTAAAGCCATCTGGCTTGGACTAAACTCGCTTCGTCTTGATATGCACAAACGCCGTGTTCGCAGTCTGTTGGGTGATTGCAGAAGTGTACTCAAAATTGCTTGGTAAACCGTGATGGCTTGGATGACACAATCTTTCTACTACGCGATAGGCATTATCATGATGAAGGGCATTTCATTATTAATGTTGCCCTACCTGACGCATAAGTTATCACTCGTAGAATATGGCTCGTTAGAGTCACTGATCCTACTGGCAGATATCGGCACGATTCTATTCAGTTTTGGAATTGTCGATGCGATGTACCGCTATGTAGGAACTTCAGAAGGAAAGCGGCGCCAGCAGTTAGTCTCAAACTGTTTCACTCTCAGTGTCATCATTTGTTTTATTGGTAGTGGGGTAATCCTCTTAGTGACGCCATGGCTGCTCACTTTAATGCCAGTCGAGTTTGCTTGGTATCAAATCGCTTTGTTACTGATCCCTACTATGCTCGATGGCGTGATCGCCATACCGCTAACCTTGATGCGAATGAATGCTCTGGCCAAGCGCTTCTGCTATCTCAATGTAATCAAAGCTTTTGTGCAAGCCACTCTCACCGTCGTCCTGCTCGAGCTAGGATATGGGCTAGACGCCGTACTGATCTCAGGGGCCATTTCAAGTCTGCTTTTAACGCTCTGCCTTGTTGGATATCAACGAGGACAAATGGGAAAAATTGGTCACCTTGCAGATTCCAAACAACTCCTTTCTTTTGGCGTTCCCGTGCTGATTGGGGCAGTCTCAATCTATCTCGTCCAAGGCGCAGATCGCTGGTTCCTTGCCCATGGTGTCGGTATCGAAGAGTTAGCTGTTTATGCGGTTGCAACCAAGTTCACGCTGATTTTGGGCTTGCTGATGCAACCCTACGCACTATGGTGGTTCCCTACCCGAATCCCCATGTTGCAGAACCCAGATGGCAAACAACAATGTGCGGATAAGGCAATACTTGGCACTAATCTCGGTATTATGCTTGGGACCTTGCTCATCCTCACGGCGCCAATGGCAATTCAGTGGCTACTACCCGAAGTCTACGCCGATGCGAGTGTCGTTCTCGTATTCCTATTGTTGATAGCTATGATCAAAAATGCTGGTGATTACATGAATCTAGGCTGCTATTGTGGCGATTCCAGCCAAGCTCAAATGTGGATTCAGGCAGGGTGCGCGCTGTTTGCACTCATCGGATACAGCGTGCTCACTCCACAATGGGGTGTTTTGGGAATTGTCGCTGTGCTCTTTAGCGCCCATTCACTTCGCCTCATATTTTTCTATGTGATCAGTCAGCGAAAACAACCCCTCCCTTACCGACACGTCAAATGGCTTGCCTGTCTTGGAGTTTCGGGGCTTATGCTCACGCTGAACAGCATTTTGAATCAATGGCTATATCATCTTCCTACTATTGTCTTAACGCTACCGGTTGCCCTGATGACCTTGGTGTTTTACCTCAAACTCAATATCATCGACATACCGGTGACATTGCTGGTTAAATTGCGGTTAAAACGAAATCCGGCTCATTAAAATACACTTTGGCGACCATAGAGCACTCAGTGGAGCTCTAAAATGACTCCGCGCGTACTAACAGAGATAAGGCGTTTCGTCAGTAAAGAACAGCAACGTCAAATTAGAAAACTGAGTTGATCGGATTGCAGATTTGCAAAAACAGAATGGCATTGAACGAAAGGGCACACAGGGCCCTTTGTCCTGTTCATGATCACCGTGTCACCGGATAAGGTCATGACCATAGCTAATATTCAAGCGGTGCTATCATGCGTTTCCTATGCGATGTGAAATTCTGTCACTGTCACTTGCTCACCAACCATTTCAACAAAACTTTGAGCTGGAATACTTTTCCACTCATGTCTGTCTAGCTCAAACGGCTCAGATGCAAGTACAACACCGCTGTCGACACTTTTATAAAACATGGTTGGTGGCGTACCGAACGAGGCGTAACGCAAAGCCCAGTATTGATGACCATCGCTGATACACAATGCCGCCTTGAAAGGCTGATCATTAATGCCCTTATTGCCCATCTCTACTTCAATCATGCTAATCACTCGTCTTAATGCCAATTTGGGGTTTTGATCTAACCCGTGCTGCATTAAAAGGAGGAATATCAGCTCGCTATCTGTTGTACCTTTACGCTTTAAATAACAAGGCTCATCGAGCTGTCGCTCAAGTTGATAACGAACTCTTTCGAACTCTGGGATTTGCCCATTGTGCATAAAGAGCCAATTTTTAACGTTGAACGGATGGCAATTCTCTCGAGATGTGTTTGCACCTGTTGATGCCCTCACATGTGCCATGAAGCGATGAGATTTAGTATGTTGGGCGAGAGAACGTAGGTTGGCATCAGACCAAGCAGGTAACACTTCACGATACAACGCAGGCGTCGGCTTTTCACCATACCAGGCCGCACCAAAACCGTCAGCGTTGACCGCCGTCACTGCTTTCGACGCTTCCATGCTCTGCATCACCAATGAATGGTTAGGCTGATGTAGCATTTCATCCAGAAAACACGGTTTACCTTGGTACGCCAGCCATCTACACACGACAATTACTCCTTGATTATCATATCAGTAGTATGACGCAATCTCGGTTTATTGCAGTGCGACGTGCCACAGAACATTGACGTGCCGTAGATTTCTCAATAGCCGCTACCCTGGGTGCCCGTCTACGCGCGCCTTAATCAGCATCGGACCGAAACAAACAACAAAGCCACCAAAAGCCATACTCCAACCTATTCCCGCGATAACGACCCATGTTTGCAAATGTTCGGGCCAGACTATTGGTCCCAACACTCGCACCAGCGTCGCCAATACCAATGAAAAATACGCAAAGCTAAATGATGGGCCTTGATAAATCGCCCTGCCAGTATGTCCCATACTCACACGAGCAATCATTGCCAGAACAACACCAGCCAATGTGCCCATCGCAAAAAGGTGAATCAATGAATGTGAAATCCATGCATTACCGATATACAACGCTTTCGCAATCAAGCCGACAGGCAGCGCAAGATAAAACAGGTGCAATGACCAAACGAGAGGCTCACCGAATGATCGGACTCCTTGCCAACGGTATAAACGAATACACTGAGCGATACCCGCGACCCATAGTAACGACGCGTTGAACCACGTTGGCACCAAAGGGAAAAATGAGATAACAGCAAGCATCACAAGAGGAAGTATGGCCAACATCTCGAGCCATAATATGGGCTTGGGTGCTTCAAGCTGGAAACGCTTGGCGGTGAAAAACGGTATCACTCGCCCCCCCATGATGGAGATAAGAATCATGAACCACCACAACATCGCCTGCCACAGCGCATTAGCGGAAAAGGGTGGCATGCCCTTTACAGTGGCATAACTCGCCAAATTCGCACTGATTGCCACCAGCAACATCGGAATAAAAAACAGATTTCGCCAGCGTTTAGTGATCACCACTCGATAACCGATCTCCCACCCTGTCAGCACAAGAAATGACGTATCAACTAATGCGATGATAGATAAAGGCGTGTCCGTCCAAAACAGAACCCTCGCTGCAATCCACAGCATCACAATAAAGGCCAGCCGCCCACCGGAGGTGCCTTTCACACCCGTCCACGTCTGCACAGCGGTCATGAGAAATCCCGCGACAACAGCCATCGCAACACCAAACAACATTTCATGGGCATGCCACCAGATCGCAGGCACGTTAAGCGGCGATTGGCTTCCAGAGGTAAACAACCATACCCAAGTGCAGATCGAAAAAACGGCATAAATACCCGCCAGCAGAAAGAGCGGCCTAAAGCCAAGACGAAGTATGGGCGGGATTCTCTCTTCTTTTTCTTTATCAACAATATTGATCATCATGGGCACCTAGGAAGTATTGAAACTATAACATGTATAATATTTACATGTTTAAGGCTAATTAGAAAGAAGAGGCTGCAATTCGAGTACAAATCATTTCGACGAGAAGATTTCGGTGGGAAGATATATCTCGCTAATAGTCTGAATAAAAAGAAAAGCCAGCATTCGCTGGCTTTTTATTGAGTTTGAAAATCAGTTACCCGATTTAGGATCGAGCGCGTCTTGCAACGCATCACCGAGGAAGTTAAACGCCATCACGGTCACCAAAATGGCGATACCGGGATAGATCGCCAACCCTGGAGATTGCCAGATGACTTCTTGCGCATTTTGCAGCATGTTGCCCCATGAAGGCATCGGCGGTTGAATGCCTAGACCTAAAAATGACAACGCACTTTCCAGCAAAATTACGCCACCCAGCGCCATGGTGGTTGCGATGATCACGGGCGACAACACATTCGGCAATACATGACGACGAATGATCCGCCAAGGCGAAGCGCCATAACCGACAGCCGCTTTCACATAGTCACGCTCTCGTAATGACAACGTACCAGAGCGCACCAAACGCGCTGTCGTTGGCCAGCCAAACAAGGCGACAATCACAATGATGCGAATGAAGCTAGCGTTCTCACCTTGCGCCCAGCTTTCAGGCAGACCCAGTTTACTTAGGTCGACCGCCGCCATCACGATCATCAAAGGTAATGTCGGCAGCGACAGCGTGAAATCAGCAATACGCATTAGTACAGCGTCAAGCTTACCGCCAAAGTAACCCGCAAAGACGCCAACTAAGGTGCCTAGTATTGCCGTCATCAAGGCTGCAACCGCACCGACTGATAGCGACACTTGACCGCCATAGAGTAAACGGAGGAATACATCTCGACCTAGCTCATCGGCGCCCAACCAGTGAGCATCACTCGCAGGCTCAAACCGCGCAAAGAAATCCACTTCAAATGGGTCGTGTCCAAACCAACTCGCAAGCAGTGGTGCGCTAAAGCAAAGTATCGCAAACAGTATGATAAATACCGCACTCACCAAGCCGGCTTTGTGTTGACAGAACCGGTGCCACACAAGTACCCATGGCGAAGAAGCTTGGCGCTTCGGTGCTGCAACGGGAGCAGCATTGGAAACATGTTGTGTCATGCGGATGCCCCTTTTGTCAGACTGATTCGTGGGTCAAGTTTTGCATAGGCAATATCTGCAAGCAGGTTACCCAATAGCGCAGTAAAAGTGATCACCATGAGTCCCAACAGAGCAAGGTTATAGTCATTCCCCATGATGGCATCGAAGATCAGCTTACCCATACCCGGCCACGCAAACACGGTTTCCGTGATCAATGCACCAGACAGTAAGAAGCCAATGTCCAACGCAATAATGGTCACTAAAGGGATCATCGCATTACGCAATGCGTGGTGAAAAATCACACGGGTTTTTGACGCCCCTTTCGCAATCGCTGTTCGAATGTAATCCTGACGCATGACTTCTAGCATGGTGCCGCGAACATAGCGGGAATGACTCGCCACATTCAAAACAGTCAGCGATATTACTGGAAGGATAAGGTGTTGCAGTTCCACCCAAAAACCACCCCCTTCGGCCTCACCCGTGCCACCAGCTGGCAGCCAGCCAAGTGTGACTGAGAAGACAAGAATTAGCATTAGCGCTAGCCAAAACGCAGGTGTTGAGAAACCCACAAAGGCACCAAAGCTGATCACGTAATCCACCCAAGTACGATGTTTCAATGCAGCAATCACCCCAACAGGAATAGCGATCAGCAGTGAAAGCAAAGTCGCAATGCCCACCAGCTTTACCGTATTCCACACAGCCGGAATCAACACGTCTTCCGCAGGTTGGTAATACAGACGCGAATAACCAAAGTCACCCTGAACGGCGGCAGATAGCCAGTGCCAGTAACGTTCAATCAACGGTTGGTCTAATCCCTGAAGGGCTTTGAGTCTTGCGACATCTGCTGCTGTCATTGTCGGATCTGACGTTGCCATCAAATCAATCGGGTCTCCGGGCATGAGACCAATCAGCGCGTAAGAAACAAATGAAACTAAAAACAGGACAAACATGCTCTGTAGTGTGCGGCCAATAATGAAACGCGTCATACCGTGGCCTCCTTACAATCAAACTTTTTTGCGTCAATCACTTCACTGGGGAAGTGGCAAGCAACAATATGCTTTTCATCACCGCCATACATCAACGCCTTAGGCGCTTCAGACTGGCATCGATCCGTCGCTTTCGCACAGCGCGGATGAAACGCACAGCCACTGGGCGGGTCTATCGGGCTTGGCACATCGCCTTGTAACGATAACCCTCGCTTGCGTTTCCCTCGCCCCACCTCAGGTACAGCGGCGAGTAGTGCCTGACTATATGGGTGAGCAGGGTTAGCAAAAAACGCATCGCGCGGTGCTTGCTCAACAATCTGACCGAGATACATCACAACAATGGTATCGGCGAGATAGTCCACCACGGCCATGTCATGGCTAATGAAGAAAAAAGACAGGTTTCGTTCGCGCTGTAACTCCGCAAACAAATTCAACACTTGGCTTTGCACCGACACATCGAGTGCCGACAGGGGTTCATCAGCAATGATCAACGAAGGTTCGAGCACCAAAGCGCGAGCGATACAGATACGCTGACGCTGACCACCGGAAAACTCATGCGGATAGCGATCGAGTGCGTCTTCACTCAAACCCACAGCGATTAATGCATCAATCACCTTGGCTTTGCGCGAGGCTTTGTCGCCAACGTTATAAACATCAAGCGGCTCCCCCACCAGTTCAGAAACTGGCATGCGCGGATTCAGTGCAGAGTACGGGTCTTGAAATACTAACCCAAGTTTACGGCGCAACGCTTTAAGCGCCTCGCCTTTCAAGCCCGCGGTTTTCACACCGGCAAGCTCAACCGTGCCTTCAGCTGGCGCTTCTAGTAATGCGACCATGCGACCTAACGTCGATTTCCCGCAGCCTGATTCGCCAACAATCGCTATGGTCTCCCCTTCATTCAATGACAGGGATATCTTGGTCACCGCTTTCAGTTCTTGCGCAGGTTTTCCAAACCAACCTTTTTGACCAATGGGATAGCGCTGACAGACATTGTCTAGTTTTAATAATGTCATAAAGTCCGTCCTTATGTATGGTGGCACGCCACCGTGTGAACGGTGTTGAGTTCAACCGATTCAGGCATTGCAGACACACAGGTCGGCGTCGCTTTGCTGCATCGATCGGCGAACGGACAACCAGAACCGCGTAAATCGAGCGGGGGCACGGCACCTGGAATCGCAGGCAACACATCACGTGCAGCGCCAATTTTTGGCAATGTCGCCAGTAGCCCTTGCGTATAAGGGTGCTGAGGATTAGCGAACAGTTCTTCAGCGGTTGCTTGCTCAACAATGCGTCCCGCGTACATTACGATGACGCGCTCAGCAAGCTGAGAGACAACACCCAAATTGTGGCTGATGAATTGAACCGCTGTGCCTGTGGTATCACGAAGCTCTTCCAGCAAATCGAGAACCTGAGCTTGTACCGTGACGTCCAATGCCGTCGTGGGTTCGTCAGCGATAATCAGTTCAGGTTCACATGCCAGCGCCATGGCGATCATGACACGCTGCCGCATCCCACCAGAGAGCTCATGTGGGTAAGCAGTTGCACGTCGAACTGGATCGGGAATGTGCACCCTTTCGAGCATGTCAATCGCGCGCTCTTTCGCTTCCGCTTTATTGTTACCACGGTGAAGTTCAAACATCTCCGCAATTTGATCCCCGACCGTCACAACAGGGTTAAGCGCAGTCATGGGTTCTTGAAAGATCATGGCGATACCTTCACCGCGCACTTTCTGCCAATCCGCATCGCTGTTGCTTAGCAGGTTTTCACCACGAAAGACCACTTCACCACTGGCTTTCATGACGTTTGGTTGCAGCCCCATTAGCGTCAACGCAGCAAGGCTTTTGCCACACCCTGATTCACCGACAACGCCAAGGATCTCGCCTTTGTTGATATGAAAGCTGATATCGTTAACCGCAGGGTAGCCTTTAAAGGCCACCCGCAGACGACGAACATCAAGTATCTTGTCGTCCATGTACGGCTCCTACTTCTTAGTGGTGTACCACTCTTCAACCCAGTTGGTGGATGGGAACATATGACCCGTCGGTGTCACACCTTCCAACCATTTCGGCATCACGAAGCTGTCTGCACGGAAATACAGAGGCAGTGCTGGCAGGTCTTCCGCATAGATATTCTGAATTTCATGGAAGATCTTCTTACGCTTTTCGGTATCCAGCTCTGCTTCTACCTTGTTTAGCAAATCATCCATCGCAGGGTTTTGGTAACCAATGTAGTTTTGACCAGACCAACCGTTTTCTTCCGTTGGGATGTTAGTAGAAAGCAGCGTGGTACGCGGTGGACTCTCAGGTGATGAGTACCATGCAAACATGGCTAGGCCTTTGTGCTTGCGCTTGTTTAACGTTTCACCGAAATAGACACGCGCTGGCTGGTTATTGATGCTCACCTTCACACCAATCTGTTTCCACTGGGATTGAAGAACTTGCTGCACCAGCTCACGGGTTTTGTTACCCGCTGTCGTCATTAATTCGATGCGTAGCTCATTACCTTCCGAATCAACCATCACGCCATTTTTTAACGTAAATCCAGCACCTTCGAGCAACTGCTTGGCTTTTTCAGGATTATATTCGTAGCGTTTTACGTCAGCAAAAAAGGTCGTATCACGTGGGCTCACGTTCGTATCTGCGACTGGCTGCTTACCACCGAAAAGCTTATCCACCAATTGCTCTCGATTCGCGCCATAAAGAAGCGCCTGACGAACTTCCTTAATGGCCAGATGCGGGTTGTTCATCGTGGTGTCTAAGTGCTCGTAAAGCAGACCAGGCTCGTAGTGAACCTTGTATTTATCACCGTGACGCTTTTCAAGTTGCAGCACTTGATCCAATGAAAGGCCGAGTTCACCGGGCAAATAGTCCACAGAGCCAGAAAGAAGATGCGCTTCTAGCGCTGAGGTGTTCTCAATGGCTTTAAATATGATTTCGTCAATGACAGGAGACTTACCTTTCCAATGCGGATTTTTCTGAGCGGTGATGAAACTTCCTGCATTGACTTTCGAAATCACAAAAGGACCGAAATACAAACCAGGGTTTGTTGGTTCAGTGGCGTACTTGGTGGTTTTTGAATAACTCGTTGGATCCTTGCTATACACATCGCCTTCCACATGAGCAGGCATAGCAGTAGGAATGAACGTATTGTATTTGAATGTGATTTTGTTCAGAACGACTTCAAAGTTCTTGTCATCAAGCACAACCAGCTTTTCCATGGTCTTGGCTTCTTGAAGACCTGGGTTGCCGACACGCTCATCGGTTTCAATCGCGTAACCAAGCGCGATATCTTTGGTGGTGACAGGAACACCGTCCCCCCAAAACAAATCATTTGGAATTTGCACTTTGAGTTTGATGCCTTCACGACCATCATCAAGCACTATTCGCTCTGCTAATCCGTTTTCAAAGCTGGGCACGTCGACACATGCGTTACATTGTAACAACCAGTCTTTGCCATAAATCACCGTGCCGCGGTGCGCTGTACTCAGAATGTATGATGCCGCGACGTTCGAAACGAGGATCGGGTGAAGGCCCTCTGGGTATTGAGACATCCCAATTTTTAACGTTTCAGCGCTTGCTGATGCAGCCGAAAAAGCCAGTGGCGCAGCCATCGCCAACGCGAGGATTGTTTTTTTCATTTTATCAGTTCCTTTGTATGCAACAGGGGCAGTTCCGTTACCCAAAAACTATGCGCAATAAAGATGGTTTTCTTAGCCCCAAAACTAAATGCAGCGAAAAATTGCGCATATTCATCCAATGTTAAACATATGTTTCATACAAAGTCGACAGCATACTGTTTAGTATTTATGCGGAAGGATAAAATAAATAGCCGAAATGCTTGGCTGAGTCGCATTTCAACATATTTAACATTTTTTATACTTATTATTCAGTAGGTTACAAACTAAAACAAAGCAAGTTATTGAATATAAACCCATACGATACGCCTTTTTACCCAACACTAGATTTCAACATGTTATGCCGAGAGACACACACAACTGGCGTTCGCCCTTTTATAAAAGGGGGCATAAAGAGAATAAAGAAGAAAACGTCGACAGATAGACAGGAAAGCATGGTGCATAGATAGGCTGAACACACAGCAATAACACTTCTCGAGTTTTAGCATCACCTTCTACATTAATGTTATCAGGCAGCACATCCCTCTTAGCTCTCTGATGTAAGACGTCGTTTCACCCACCCTATTTGTCACATAAACAAGGATGCTAAGGAGCGATAAGCCCCCTAGAAAAGAAAGACCATCAAATGCAGCGCTTAAGTAACGGGATACGTGATAGGCACCATGCAGCAACGAGCGAACCGAGGTAAACGACGAAAGTAATAACAGGAATGGAAATCAAAGGTGTGAACGACATTGCGCCGATTCCTGCAAAATTGAGTATTTCTAGAACCATCGGATGGATCAGGTAAACGCCTAGCGTCAACGAAGCGAGCGCTTTGGTAACATCAGTAGTCCAAAGCGGTCGGTTTTTTCGCTTAAACATAAACATCACACTGATCGACATGGGAATGACAGTAAGACTCAAGTAATCGTAGAAATAGAGACCTATTTTTACAGATGAAGCGGATGCCAAGAGAAAGAAGCCTAATGATGTAACAACAAATGTAGTCACAAACACGCCGACAATCATGCGAAATGGCGGATAGCGTTCTGTTTGGCGTAACAAATAACCCAAAAAGAAATAGGGTACATATAACAAAAACCAATTGATGAACAAACCCGCGTCTTGCCCATTCAGCTTTTCAACACCTGAATTAATCGCAGCGATCGACATACCCGCAACAACGAGCACCCAAAGCGCATTTTCAGAGGCTTGCATGACAACCATTCGAAAAAATGGTGTAAACAGATACAGCCCTACGATCATGTAGAGAAACCACATGTGATAATAAGGTGTACCGTTCAATACACTAAGAAGAAGCGAAGACACCGATTCAGGCTGATTTTTAACCACCCCTTTAACAACCTGCCAGCCGAGATAGACCAACGTCCAAAACACTAACGGGATAAGCAGCCTTGAGACGCGCTTTTTGTAGAAATCTTGCAGGGATTCCGTTTTAGAAGGGTCAAGTAACAAAGCGCCACTTATCATGACAAAAACAGGCACGCACCACCTGACTGCGCTGTCATACACATTCCCTATCCACCAAGAGATGCTACCCAGTTGTGCATCAAACACAAAGTCTGCCGCGACATGCAACATCACGACCGCCAGAATCGCGAGGATCCTAGCGTTATCTAACCAAACCATTTACTTGTCCTTGCTAACCAATAAAAAATTGCGAGCTTCGCCAACCGATTTTGGGTATGTTTTTTGATTAACTATAGCCCAATATTTACGCTATTTTTCCAAGGGTTAGAGAGACAATAACATTCTGTGATAATGACACTCACTGGCTCTGTATGTTCACAACGTGCTGTAAGCCTGAGGCTCATCGCCTTTTACGACGACACGATGCAATCTTCTTGGTTCGTCACCGTAATCGGTAACAGCGAAATGTTGAGTACAGCGATTATCCCAAATGGCGATACTTCCTGTTTGCCAGCGAAAACGTACCTGAAATTCTTCAACATGACTGTATGAAAATAGCGACGATAATAATTCTTCACCCTTTTCTAAGTCTTCGTCATCGACACGCTGGCAAAATTGCTCGTTGATATAGAGGGTAGGTTTTCCTGTTTCTGGGTGTACTGTCACTAAAGGATGATGAATATCCTTTATCCCGCTTGAAATGTTACTTACTTTGCTCTCGCCCTGCGCATCCACTTCATCAAATCGACTCCCTGCAAATCCATGCACAGCATGGGTTGCTGTTCTGCCGCGTAGTGACTGTTTCAACGCATCGGGCAGTGCTCGGTAAACCGCTTCCATAGAAACCCAGATAGTATCTCCCCCAGCAGAAGGAAGATGCTGCGCGCAGAGCACCGAGCATTTGGGTGGTGCTTTCTGCCACGTCATGTCCGTGTGCCAGTAACTCTTACCAGGCGGATTTCCGCGTGTGGTTTCGATGACGCTGACTTGAGGGAAGCCCTCGACATGAGGGAAGAATGGGTGTGGTGCTTCCAATTCGCCAAAACGCGCTGCTAGCTCAAGCTGTTGTTGCGGTGAAAGGTGCTGTTTGCGAAAAAAGATCACTTTGTGAGTTAAGAATGCCTGATAGATTTGCGCAAACTCATTCTCACTACAATTGGCCAGACTGACATCATCAATGCTGGCGCCAATATGCTGGGACAGCGGCGTTATTTTCATTTTCTTCCCTTAATGTTGAATTCGATATTTATCGCTATATTTCCAATAGAACGGACAACAACCGCTTTCCATTCATCGATGATACCGCGTTACGCGTTATGAGCCATACGCAGACGCTGACCAAATCACAGATGAATGCCATGGGTAACAACGCTCGCCCTGTGCAACCTCTGAACGCAAGGTTAGTACTCGACGGCGATTAACGTCATTTAGGGCCTGCGCATCCGGCCCTTTTCTTTGCCATTGCAAGATTTCTCACCAATTTTGCGGTAACATCCCCACGTCTTTCAAACCCTTGGATACCACCGTGGCAAACACCAACGAACCAACTTTTTTCTTCTTTGATTACGAAACCTTTGGCATCAGCCCTGCTCTAGATCGACCTTGTCAGTTTGCAGGCGTAAGAACAGACAAAGACTTCAATATCATCGGTGAACCGTTGGTCATTTATTGCCAGCCACCCAATGACTATTTGCCTCAGCCAGAAGCGTGTTTGATTACCGGAATTACGCCTCAAACTGCCGTTTCTCGCGGATTGCCTGAGCCAGAGTTCATTGCCAAAATTCATGAGCAACTCTCTATGCCAGGGACATGCTCAGTGGGCTACAACAATATTCGATTTGATGATGAAGTATCGCGCTATACGCTTTATCGCAATTTCTTTGACCCTTACGGGTGGAGTTGGCAAAACGGTAATTCAAGGTGGGATTTGTTGGATGCAATGCGTGCCGCGTATGCACTTCGCCCTGAAGGCATTGAGTGGCCAGTAAACGCTGAGGGTGCCAGCAGCTTTAAGTTGGAACATCTTTCCGTTGCCAATGGTATTGAGCACGCGAACGCGCACGATGCAATGGCTGATGTGATTGCCACCATCGAAATGGCGAAGAAATTCAAACAAGCCCAACCTCGTTTGTTTGATTACCTGTATACACATCGCAATAAAAATAAGCTAACAGCATTGATCGACATCGTCGCGATGAAACCGCTTGTGCATGTTTCAGGCATGTTTGGCACTGAGCGCGGTAACACCAGTTGGATTGTTCCCGTTGCGTGGCACCCAGACAACAAAAACGCCGTTATCGCCATTGATCTTGCGCTCGACCCATCCCCATTGTTTGACTTAGATGCAACGGCACTTCGTGAACGTTTATATACAAAGCGTGCCGACCTCGCACCTGATGAGTTACCTGCTCCTATCAAACTCATTCACATCAATAAATGTCCTGTCTTAGCTGAAGCAAAAACCTTGCGTCCAGAAGATGCTGAAAGATTGGGTATTGATCGCCAACGCTGTCTTGATCACTTGAAGAAACTTCAGGCACACCCACAGGTAAGAGAAAAACTGGTCGAGCTTTACGCTGAAAAGCCCCAGTATGGCGATGCTAACAATGTGGATGCGGCGCTCTATGATGGTTTCTTCTCGCCGTCTGATCGCTCCACCATGGATATCATTCGTCAAACCAAACCGGAAAATCTCGCGGCGCTTGAAATCAATGTCGCTGACAAGCGTATTCATCCGCTGTTGTTTCGCTACCGTGCTCGCAACTATTCTTGGACGCTGACTGACAGCGAGCAAAAGAAATGGCACCTTCATCGCCGAGATTATTTCGAAACACACTTGCCTGAATACATGGCGCGATTGGAAGATCTCGCTGAAGAAAATCAAAGCGACACAAAAAAATTAGCGATTCTAAAATCCATTTATCACTACGTCGAATCGCTTGTATCTTAGTGATTATCACTAACCTTTGCTGAATACCGCGTGATGTACGCTATACACCTCCAAAGAAACAGAGGTGTTACATTTGAATTTCCGTGATTTGAGTCCACACTTTTCTAATAAGAGATAGTGAGGTGGATGAGAAAATGGTAACCAAAGTAAACAGTCGGTGCTACCGCTTTTCTAACGTCGATTTTGAACCAGAAAGCCGTTCCTTGTTTTGGCAAGACAGTACAGTAAGCACACTCACCTATGAAGAGTGTCGCTTACTAGAAATGCTTTGCTACCATGCTGGAGAAGTGCTGTCTGCTCGTATTCTGTATGCTTCTACATCGTTACCCGACTCTTCTTTTTCTCAGCACCAAAATAGCCTGTGCTCACTGCTGGCTAAATCTTATCGCCATGGCGAAAAAACACTTCCGTTAGATGTGGTGGGCGATCATGGCTACCGCGTTGCGTTGCCTCAAAAAACCTATCAACGACAAGCTGAAGTGATACCCAATCCCTCAGAACCTGACCCTCTTGACATTCACATCGATGAACCCGTACAAGAATTGAAAACACAACGTAACGTTGTGCCCATCATTACAGGTACGCTTCTTTCTGTGCTCAGTGCTGCTGCAGCGATTATCTATCTGATGTAACGCCCTTCACGTTGCCTAACTATTGTGCAATGGTAGGAATTACCATGTTTTGAACAAGATTTTCATAGCGAGCTCAGTCTAGAATAGTTTCACGACTGTCTATCAGGGTCTTCGACGTGAAATATCTTCTTGGTTTCGCACTCATCGCGATTTATACCCTTGTGGGTAGCTTACTGACTCAACTGTTACACCTTCCAATACCCAGCAGTATCATTAGCATGCTGTTGCTTTTCGTGAGCCTAACAACGGGCATCGTACCGGGACGTTGGGTAAAAGATGCCTGCACGGTACTGATTACCATCATGCCACTGTTCTTTATCCCTGCCAGCATGGGGCTAATGGATCACTTTCATCTGTTGATCACCGATTCGATGCCTCTATTGGGCGCCACGATATTGAGCTCTACGGTGGTGCTGATTGTTATGGCAAAAATTCTGGATAAATATCAAGGGGAAGATAACTAATGTGGCTTATTGCAACCCTTGTGGTGTACTTCATCGCCCGTCATATTGCCTTAAAACTACGTCATCCTATTTTCAATCCTTTGCTGATCAGCTTACTTGTACTGATGCCAATGGTGATTTATTCAGGCAATACCTACAAAGAATACTTTGACCAGAACAAAGCCATAAATTTCATGCTTGGCCCTGCGGTAATTGCATTGGCGTATCCCTTATACGAGCAAATGCACGTGATTAAACGACACTGGAAAACCATCTTACTGGCATGTCTTGGCGCGAGTTTGCTCTCAATGACTCTTGGCACCACATTCGCGTTGCTGGCGGGCGGAGATCTCCAGATAGCAGCATCTGTGTTGCCAAAATCTATCTCAACGCCTTTTGCCTTGGGCACGGCTGAACATATAGGCGGTATTCCCGCGGTCACGGCTGCACTCGTGGTGGTTGCAGGGCTTTTCGGTGCACTGATTGGCTATCCGCTACTGAACATCATGAAGATTAAATCCTCTCTTGCTAGAGGCCTTTCAATCGGCGCGGTGTCTCACGCCATAGGCACGGCAAAAGCAGCTGAAACTCACTATCAGGAGGGCGCATTAAGTTCATTAGCGTTAGTGATATGTGGGATCATGACAGCCATTCTAGCCCCGTTTGTTTTTCATGTCATTGAGTTCTTTGTTAATTGCAGCCCAATCTCGACCTGTATCAAATGAAATCGAATTCATGTGAGGTCACTTATATTTATGAAATGATACGTCTCATTGCACTATTTAAGTGATCAAAATCACATTAATAGGCAGGCGTTTGCTCTTAAAATGATTCCCCATACAACAACACTTGGAGCAAGCATGCGAGTTAGCATTCAAGACGCGATTGCAGCCCTACCCTCACCACTCAAAGAGGCTATGGAACAACTCTGCACCTCGCCAGATTTTGACGCGACAATCAGTGCCCAAGACTATGAAAACCTACTCAAGCTAACGGGCTTAGCAGACAAAGGCCTGCGTGTTGCCATGCTGCCTATCGCTGCGGCTTACTCTATCGCCCCTATTTCAAAGTTCTATGTTGGCGCGATTGCTCGTGGCGCGTCGGGTCGTCTCTATTTTGGTGCGAACATGGAATTTGAAGGTGTGCAGCTCAATCAAGCGGTACATGCCGAACAATCTGCCATTAGCCACGCTTGGTTGAAGGGGGAATCTGCGCTTAAAGACATCACCATCAACTACAGCCCATGTGGCCACTGCCGTCAGTTTATGAATGAGATCAACGGTGCGGATACACTAAACATTCAACTTCCCGATCGTGAAGCCAAGTTATTACACGAATATCTGCCAGAGCCTTTTGGCCCGATTGATCTCGGTATCGACCAGCCACTGCTGGTTCCTGTTAATCATGGTTTAACGGCCGAGGAAGACGATGCACTTATTCAGGCTGCTGTCAGCGCAACGAATCGCAGTCATGCACCGTATTCACACAATTTGAGCGGTGTGGCTATCCGTGACAATAACGGGCAGATCTTCTCAGGTATGTACGCAGAAAATGCCGCGTTCAACCCTAGTCTTCCCCCGTTGCAAGTCGCGCTCATCGCCATGAACTTGGCAGAAGTAGCATTGAAAGACATCCAAGAAGTTGTTTTGGTGGAAAAAGCCAATGCCGTGATCAGCCACTTGCAAGATACACAAGCGGTTTTGGAGGCCCTAAACCCAGACATTCCGTTGGGTTATTTGGCCATTTAATGCCCAGTTGATGCGTTTATCGTCATAACATTGAAAAACGCTGGGTAACGCCGGCGTTTTCGTTATACCCCGCAGACAAAGTTCGCTACTATCACGTCACTTTTCCTAATTTCTGTACACGCATGAGCCAATCTCACAACCCCGTTCTTGGCGCTTCTTGGATGCTCACCGCTGGCGTATGCTTTGCGATGATCAATAGCCTTGCGCAATATGTCAGCTTCAAAATGCAACTACCTTCCACCACGGTTGCGTTTGTTCAGTACTTTATTGCGCTGATTGTGATGATCCCTTGGCTGAGAAGCATGGGCATTCGCCAAGCACTTAAGACCGACCATCTCGGCATGCACTGTTTACGCGTTTTCTTCTCAGTCATTGGTATCCAACTTTGGCTATGGGCACTCGCTTATCCCGTTCCGATTTGGCAAGGCATTGCGTTACTGATGACCTCCCCACTGTTTGCCACAATTGGTTCAGGCCTATTTCTGGGTGAGCGAGTAGGCCCTGCCCGCTGGCTTGCTACATTGAGCGGTTTTGTAGGCGCAATGATCATTCTTGAGCCTTGGTCAGACGATTTTAGCTGGGCAACCATGCTACCTATCGGTGCTGCGTTCTTCTGGGCAACTTATTCCTTGATGGTTAAGAAACTGTCGCACAACGACTCACCCACCACCATGGTCGTTTACCTGCTATTGCTCATCACGCCGTTTAACATCTTGCTAGCGATACCAGATTGGACAATGCCAAAAGGAGAAATGGTGTGGCTTATGCTGCTTGGTGCAGGCCTGCTCACTGCTGTTGCTCAATGGGCTATCGCCAAAGCGTATGCCGCTGCGGATGCGTCATTCGTTCAGCCTTTTGACAATGCCAAACTGCCTTTGAATGTGTTGTTCGGATTTTTGGTGTTTGGTTGGGTCCCGCCGGGTCGCCTTTGGTTGGGCGCTGCGATCATCGTCGCTGCGGTGTTCTTTATTACCCATTGGGAAACGCGTAAAGCTAAAAATAGCTAATACGACTTTTTGTCGTTTTCCGCCGCCTTTTTAGGCGGCGGTACTTCTATCGACCACTTATCACTGCTAAGCATTAATCACCCCGTCATCGTCAACCCGTCGCCAATAAACACTCACTTAGTTCATTCTTCCTAAAACCTTACAAACCACAAAGGCAAACGCTTGCGCAAACGATTGCTTAAGGTAAAATCACCAGCAGTTATTTGCATTGATGGAAGATAATCATGATTGGTACAGCAACTCGTCCGGGCGCCACACGCGTCCTGCTGTTGGGCTCTGGTGAGCTAGGTAAAGAAGTAGCGATTGAATGTCAGCGTCTTGGCATTGAAGTCATCGCGTGTGACCGTTACGCGGATGCACCCGCGATGCAAGTTGCGCATCGCAGCCATGTCGTCGATATGCTCGATGGCGATGCGCTTGCAGCCATCATTGCCCAAGAGAAACCAGATTACGTGGTGCCAGAAATCGAAGCCATTGCCACTGATCGCCTCGTTGAGCTTGAGAAATCCGGCGTGAATATCGTCCCTACCGCTCGCGCAACCCAACTCACCATGAACCGAGAAGGCATTCGTCGTCTTGCCGCAGAAGAACTTGGTGTGGCAACCTCCCCGTATGCCTTTGCTGATACCTCAGAAGCGTTTCACGCGGCAATTGAATCTGTTGGTATGCCGTGTGTGGTTAAACCTGTTATGAGCTCTTCAGGCAAAGGCCAGAGTGTTGTGAAGACCAATGCTGACATCGAAAAAGCGTGGAACTATGCACAAGAAGGCGGTCGTGCAGGGCGTGGTCGCGTTATCGTCGAAGGCTTTGTTGATTTTGACTATGAAATCACCCTTCTTACCGTCAGTGCAATAGATGGCATTCATTTCTGTGCACCCATTGGCCATCGCCAAGAAGATGGTGACTACCGCGAATCATGGCAACCTCAAGCGATGAGCGTAAAAGCCCGTCAGGCAGCCGAAGAACTCGCAAAAAAAGTGGTGGCGGCATTAGGCGGTTATGGCTTATTTGGCGTGGAATTATTCGTAAAAGGCGATGATGTGCTATTCAGCGAGGTGTCCCCTCGTCCACACGATACCGGAATGGTAACGCTGATTTCGCAAGACCTTTCTGAGTTTGCTCTTCACGTTCGCGCGTTCTTAGGTTTACCTATCAATGCGATTAACTTGTATGGCCCTTCGGCATCTGCCGTGGTGTTAGGAGAAGGCAGCTCAAACAACATTGGTTTTGATGGTCTTGCACAAGCACTACGTTACCCTGATACCCAAGTCCGTCTGTTTGGTAAGCCGGACATTGATGGCCGTCGCCGTCTTGGTGTGGCATTGGCAAGAGACACAGATACCAATTCAGCAGTGCGTAAAGCCGTTACCGCAGCATCTGCCATTCAGATTGATTTTTGATCTCGATTAATCTGTTTAGCGCTACATCTAATCGGACAAAACGAACCTAGATTGGCGCTGCCGAAATAAACCAGCCACCCAATGGGTGGCTGGTTTTCAATGAGAGAACGTCAAGCTTTCTTGTTTTATTTCGACTCGATCATCCACACTTCTTCTACGAAATACGAAGCCGCTTGCCCTTTCGGTGGGCGATCGCTGTTTTCATCTCGTGCTAACTGCGTAATTTTATAGCCGTCATACAGTGACATCACCTCTTCCGCCGTCACACTAAAAGGAGGGCCATCCATCTGATCTTGTGGGTAATCCAATGTCACTAACAATATTCGACCACCTGGTTGCAGCAAAGAAAGAAGCCTATCAACATATCGCTGTCGCATGCTTTGGGGCATAGCAATCAGTGCTGCGCGATCGTAAATCAACGGATAGGTGTCTAACGGCGCGGTAAAATAATCACCGCTGTAAATGGAGACCTCATCAAACTGATAAAGCTTCATGATAGGGCTGATCGCCGTCACCAGCGGCGTATAAAGGTGCTCTGAGAAAAACGCACGCACGGCGATCTCACTCAATTCCACACCCACCACGTCATCATGTTTTGTCGCCAGCCAGCCAAGATCCACTGACTTTCCGCACAGAGGGACAAATACCGCTTCTTCGCGTTTTGGGGTTAATGCTGCCCAATATTTTGTCAGCAGAGGGTTCGTGTCGGTAAGGTGAAAACCAATACGATTCTCCGCCCAGCGGCTATGCCAGAATTCCTGATCCATATCCAGATCTCATTATGTATTTCCATTGTGAGGCCATTTTAACAACGCCGTCAGGCCACATAAACTGATTTTTAAACCGATAAGATCATCAATATTCGTGATCACCGTCTCGATGTTCTCTTCATTCCTATTGTTTTTTGATAAATATATAACTACTGTATGCCTATACAGTATTGGATATACACACAGGACTTTGAGATGAAACAATCATATGCAACGCTTCATGCGGTATCTCATTCAGACCATTCTCGCTCTGCGGTTCGCCAGCATTACGCACGTATTGCGGCAGGCTCTAGGAGTTTTCATGAAGCTGACTCAAGTACCCTGTCGGCTAGCAGCACAACGTCGGGAAACCTGGTGCCAGTTAGCGTATATCAAAACAATATGAGTGAATTGGCCTACCTGCTTCGTTTGTTGAAAACGCATAGCAGCAGCCAAAAATGGATCACCTTGATTGCACCGCCTTCAAATTTTTGTTTATCCCTTTTTCAGCAGGCTGGCATTCAAGCATCTCAAATCCGTATTGCAAGACCAACAGCCACTTATGATGCGGCAGCGCTGATGCAAAAAGCGATGGCGTCAGACACATCATCCGCGGTTATCGCATTTGGTGATTTTCACGATTTCGAACAAGCTTCAATGCGCTGCGAGGATCAACGAGATTCGGCGAAAAGTATGTTTGCACAAGGTTTCGTGATTAACGGATTGCCCGAACACCTGCACTAAAGCTGTCTTCAAAAATTACTGCCTCGCGGTATTTTGTGTATTAAATGCACTCAATGCCGCGAAACCTTTCCTATTTCAAGACATCTTGTGATTCTTCAATCGCATCCAATAAATTAGCAATCATTAATCCCATTTCTGAACAAATGCTCCCTATAAGTTCTTAACTATAATGACCCACTTCTGAAGTAGATTTTGTGGGCATTATTTTGGGCAAAAAACTGGACTTGAAAGCGCTAACGGCGCTAGTGATTGGCTCAATGATTGGCGCTGGTGTATTTAGCTTGCCGCAGAACATGGCTGCTATTGCGAGCCCTGCGGCCGTGACGCTAGGCTGGGCAATCACAGGTTTTGGCATGGTGTGTTTGGCTCTGACCTTTCAAGAACTCATCGTCAACAAACCGGAAGTGACGGGGGGGGTATTTGGTTATGCCCAAGCCGGTTTTGGTGATTTATGTGGGTTCTTCTCTGCTTGGGGATATTGGCTCAGTGCCGCCGTGGCGAATGTGTCTTATTTGGTGATAGTTTTCAGTACGCTGGGGCTTTTCTTCGACACCAGTTCGTTAACCCTATTTGGAAATGGCAACACGCTACTTTCCATTGGCTTGTCATCAATACTCATCTGGCTTGTACACACCTTAGTGTTACGCGGGGTGCAAACCGCAGCTATCGTCAACTATGTCACCACTATCGCCAAACTTATTCCCATCATCATTTTTATCGTCGCCGCACTGATTGCTTTCAAATGGCATACCTTTACGTTCGATTTCAGCGGCAGACAAATCGCCAATGAGCCCAGCTTATTTGATCAAGTCAAACAAACCATGCTGATCACTGTGTGGGTATTTATCGGTGTGGAGGGTGCGGTAGTGGTATCCAGCCGCGCTAAAAACCGAAAAGACGTTGGTCGTGCCACCATCCTTGGGTTACTCACCTGTTTGTTCCTCTAT
Organism: Enterovibrio norvegicus FF-33; assembly: GCF_000286835.2. Taxonomy (GTDB): domain Bacteria; phylum Pseudomonadota; class Gammaproteobacteria; order Enterobacterales; family Vibrionaceae; genus Enterovibrio; species Enterovibrio norvegicus_A. The sequence continues at coordinate 374,494 of NZ_AJYD02000038.1, forward strand.
GTGTCTGTCACGTTGCTCGCTATGGGTGTGGTATCGACGCCAGAACTCGCTAAATACCCAAACCCTTCTACGGCAAAAATACTCGAAGCGCTGATCGGCAAGGCTGGGGTTGTGATTATTGGAGCCGGTTTGATTATATCTGTGTGCGGGGCTTATCTAAGTTGGACCTTACTGGCCACAGAAACGCCTTATAGTGCGGCAAAAGAAGGTATGTTCCCCAAGTGCTTTGCCGAAACCAACAGTAATGGCGCGCCAACACGTTCACTATGGCTAACCAGCTCTGTCGTACAACTTTGCCTGATTTTTATGTATCTCATTGGTGGCGGGTATGACGATCTCCTCACCATCGCGTCGGAAATGATTCTGGTGCCCTATTTACTGGTTGGCAGCTATTTGTTCAAGCTCTCTTATTCAGAACTGAGCAGTACGAGAGTACGGATTATATCAACACTGGCGACGGTTTATGGTGTGTGGCTGCTTTACGCGTCTGGCTTACACCACCTATTGTTAGCGGCGCTTTTGTATCTTCCTGGCATCGCATTTTACATCTATGCAAAACGTGAGGCAGGCCAGCCTGCTTTTGAGGGAAGAAACAGAATTCTGTTGGCATTGGTGATTGCAGCAGGTTTGGTGGCTGTCTATCTGCTTGTGAAAGGTGTAACACTGTAACTGCTGAATTTTCAAACAATGTGTTTCAGGCAATACGGTTTTGCTTGTTGTGCTGATTTCTCAAACTACGCCATCTTTTCAGTAAGAGATGGCGTTTTTGTCTTCTAGAAAATAGCCTGAAGCTAGAGAGTAACCTGCAAAATGTCTCGCTCTTCTTGGAATTGAACGATCTCTACCTGTGTTTTCCGACGAATTTTTTCTAGCTCATTGGCATCGAGGGCATATGGCAGCATGATATTAAGCGCTTCAATATGCTGCTTTTTGGCTTCTTCAATCAAAGTGATAAGGTTTGAAACATCGCTGTAAAGCGATGACAGTGAGTGACTAACCTCGACAGTAAATGCCTCGCTAGGAAAGCGGCAACCTTCATCACTGATTACACTTGTGTTCCGACGTCGCCAACGTGCAATTTGCACTCTCAGCACTTGAAGAAATGTCCAGTGCTCCCGACTAGACTCGCAGAGAAAGTGGGTATAATCAAAATTCACTACGCTGCTGGTTTGATTTTCACTACCGCCAAAATATCCTGTCATCGCAAATCCTGCTGCTTTGTTTTATTGGATACATTCCCAGATAACGCCGAGACCACAACTCTGTCACCACCAACTTTCAGCATCTAGATGACTGTTTAGACACTTCAAACAGTCATCTAGATTTGCAGACAACATGACGAAAAACCGTCGAATACTGCGACAATGAAATTCGTTGGTGCATGTTCAAATTACAACCCACTATATGCATTTTTCGAGATTAGTCTCGCAAATAAAGTAGAAGTTTGGGTTGGATCAGCGTTTCATTTTAGCTGCCTAGAAATACAACTAAACTCGGCTACACCATTGTAACAGGCGATTAAATTTTGGCTATTTTTGACTACAAAAAAACCAGCTCGAAAGCTGGCTCCAAAAACCCGTGAAACGCAGAGAAATTTAAAGTGCTTTGTAGAGCACTTTGCTTCCCATTTGTAGGCGTTCAACCACACCTTCTTCAGCCAGTTTCTTAAGGCCAGCAGAAGCCCAAGATGCTGCCTTAGATTCTTCCTGACCTGCTACCAAGCCAATTCCTTTCGGATTGATACCTTCAGCATTCTGACGAACGATGTCGAGAATTTGCTGTTGTTTTGGCGTCAGCGACGCGTTTACAACCGCTTTGGGTGCGGCGTCGGTTTTTGGTTCAACGACTGCTTTCGCCGCTGCGACGACTTTCACTGGCTTTTCTTTTTTCAAAGACGCCACTGAAGCAGACTTCACTGCTTTAATGTGTTTTTGAAGTTTGCCTTGAACTTTACGTTTATGAGAGATTTTCATTAAATCGTCCTACTCCGATGCACTGCGTTAAGCATCCCCTGAATACAGCAGGGTGAAAAACAAAGCGCGTTTTATACCAAAATCCGGATGGGTTTTATAGCGCTAACCGTGTTTTCGGGCAAAAGTTGCGCCAACTGTCGGAAAGTGTTTATCTTTTTGTTTGAAATATAAACAGCGCGTTTATCGCACTCCCGCTACCAAACGGCGTATTATGTTAAGCAACCGTTCATCAAGTGATCGCACTATGCTTTGAATATGTATCGATAGGAGGAAGCACAACAAGGTGAAAAGACAATTGCTTATCTATCCTCCTCACCAACATATTGGTAAGTACTTTACGATCGCTGTCGTTGCGCTGGTGATGATTGTGCTTGCCGTTGTTATTTTGAACCCTCAGATTAACCTTGCCCCAGCCTTACTTGGTCTGAGCTTGATTGGCGGCCTCGGGGTGTACATTTCGCGGATTATTGACCAACAAAATCTGTCGTTTTCGTTATCCGAGATGCACCTCCAACATCACACGCCAAAAGGCGGGTGGAGCGTTAGATGGAGAGACATTCGAGAAATTGGAATCCCCTCTGTTTCTCAAGAAGGCTGGCATCAACCTATGCCTTGGATTGGTATTCGGCTAAAAGACTACGAACCCCTGCTGGACGGCATCAGTTTTCGACTGGCCAGTCATATTATTATGGAGCAACGCAGTTTACTGTTGGTGGCCTATCGCCGATCAGAGTCTCCGCCCAACACCAAACTTGAAGACATGATGTTTGACGATACGCCCTATGTCAGCGCGAGTGGGAAAGTCTACAAAGGCTTAGTGGCAATGCTCGCTAACAGAATGAAATATACCCGCGAGTTATTGGGTTTTGATGTCTTTGTAAGTGAAGACCTGTTGGATAGACCGTTGGAGGATTTTGTTGGGTTAACACGACAGTATTTGGCTTCTGCGGGCAGAATGCCCACAGAGACCACAAATATAGAACGGTGATTACTTACCAAATAGGCATGCTGTCTGCAACGTAAGGGTTTTGCTGGCGCTCAACACCAAAGGTAGATGTTGGACCATGACCAGGAACGAAACGAATGTCATTGCCCAGCGGGAACAGTTTGTCTTTGATCGAACTGATCAGTGTCGCGTGATCGCCTTTGGGGAAATCCGTCCGACCGATGCTGCCGTTAAACAACACGTCACCAACCCAAGCCAGACGATCTTCATCGCTCACAAATACCACATGACCCGGTGTATGGCCTGGTGTGTGAACCACATTCAATGTGCTATCACCAATAGTGACGCTGTCGCCATCATTTAGCCATTGATCGGGCTCGAATGACTCGGTGCGCGCAAATCCAAACATTTCACTTTGCTTCGGTAATCCCTGCAGCCAAAACGCATCCTGTTTTTCTGGACCAATCACAGGCACTTTATAAGCCTCTGCAATATCAACCGTGCCACCGACATGATCAAGATGACCATGGGTAAGCAGAACCTTGGTGACTTGGACGCCCAGCTCATCAACTTTGGCAATCAATTTAGCCACATCACCACCGGGATCAACCAACGCAGCTTCTTTGGTTTTATCACACCAGATAATTGAACAATTTTGTTGGAAAGCGGTAACAGGAACAATCTCGAACTTCAAAGCCATAATACAATCCGTATAAATGCGAAAACGCCCAAAGCATACCACGCTCTCCCGCGGATTTTCACGCTCTCGTCATGGTCGCCTCGCAAATAGCATGCCCTTAATTCGGTACTCACTCACTGGCACTAAACGCCTATTGTCATTCCCTTGCCATCAATATGACATCGGGATGTCACCGTATTGACAACATTCTTTCATCCAAACCCAGTAGCCTAACTTTCGTAGAGTGACTTATTTTGATCATTAGACGGAAGACTATGACTCCAATCTCAGTGCGTACTCTGTGGATTTCAGATCTCCACTTGGGCAACAAAGATTGCAAGGCTAAATATCTGTTAGATTTTCTGCAAAGACATGAAGCAGAAACCATCGTTTTAGTTGGCGACATCGTGGATTTCTATTCGATGAAATCAAGCCGACATTGGCCAGAAAGCCACAGTGAGATTCTCTCACTCCTCATCCATCGGGCTCATACAGGTTGCAGGTTGATTTATGTTCCGGGTAACCATGATGCGGCCATCCGAGACTATCTTAAATTCGATTTTGGCCGTATCGAAGTTCGTGCACGATTTATCCATGAAACCGTTACCGGAAAACGAATTATCGCCGTACATGGCGATGAATTTGATAGCGCAGTTTGTCATAGCCGTTTAACCGAGATAGCGGGCTATATCGGCTACGACTTTCTGCTATTTCTCAACCGAGGATGGGCATGGACAAGACGTAAGCTTGGCTTTCCCTATTGGTCGCTCGCTTCTTACATCAAATCGAAAGTTCAATCCGCCAATATCGCCATTGCGCGCTTTGAACATGCTGCAGTGCAATATGCACAGAGGAAAAACGCTGATGCCGTTGTATGTGGACACATTCATCACCCAGACATTAAAACACTGAATGGAACGCTATATCTCAATGACGGTGACTGGATTGAAAGCTGCACTGCGTTAATTGAACAACATGAAGGCACGATTCAGCTTATTCGATGGACAGAAAAGCCCGAATTACTGGCGGAATCAACAGCGTTCGCTGACCACACTAAATGGACCATAAATACAACAAACGGGGACGCCTCAGATCGAGATACCGAAGCCGCGTAGTCACATACAGTAAGGACGCCCATGTTTAATATTGACGATGTTATCACCCATCATTACCCCACCTTGGCGGAAAAGCCTTGGATCGCCCGACCGGTTTCATCCACACTTCGACGCTTACTCCACCAGCAAGCTTTTCATGATTTCGGCCACAAATATCCTTACCTCAAGGGCTTTGAGTTTATCGAACAGGTCTTGGATTATTTTCACTTTAGTTATTTCACCAGCGACCGAGAAAAAGAGCGCATTCCCGACTCTGGACGAGTGATTATCATTGCCAACCACCCTATCGGTTCGCTTGATGGATTAGCGCTACTCAAGCTGGTGAGAGAAATCCGCCCTGACGTTAAAGCCGTCGCCAATAACCTGTTAATGCAAATTGGTCCTCTTCACAATTGCCTGCTTCCGGTTAATAACATGTCGGGTAAAACGCCAAAAGAAAACTTACGCAAAATTGATGAATGGCTAAACAATGAGGGTGCATTGATCATCTTCCCCGCTGGCGAAGTATCGAGACTAGGCCCAACCGGTGTTAAAGACATCGACTGGCACAGTGGCTTCTTGAGAATGGCGACAAAAGCTAAGGCGCCGATCCTTCCCATTCACGTTGATGGCCGAAATTCTGCGGTTTTTTATGGCGCGTCGATGGTTTATAAGCCGCTTTCAACACTATTGTTGGTCAATGAAATGTTTGGGCAAGAGAACAACAACATCACCTTTACCATTGGCGAAACCATCCCTTTTTCAAGCTACAGTACCAGCGCAAATTTACCGTACAAAACACGAGTAAAGCTTTTTAAGAAGCACCTTTATAACATCGGCAAAGGGAAAGCCGGTCTCTTTCCCACGGAGTCTGCCATTGCCTCGCCAGAACCTCGTCTCACGCTAAGAAAAGAACTTGGAAACAGTGAGCGGCTTGGCGTTACGCCTGACGGTAAGGAAATCTACCTGTACCGATACAAAGATGAATCTTCCGTGATGCGAGAAATCGGCCGATTGCGAGAAATAGCATTTCGCGCCGTCGGTGAAGGAACCGGTCAGCGGCGTGACATCGATAAATATGACGAGCACTACTTTCATTTGGTGCTTTGGGACCCCACCGTGATGGACATTGTTGGCGCTTACCGTTTTTGTGATACCCAAGCGGTCATTGCCCAGCAAGGTATTGAGTGCTTATACACCCACACTTTGTTTGACTATGACCAAGGCATGACGCCCTTCCTTGATGCTGGGTTAGAACTGGGGCGAAGTTTTGTTCAGCCTAAGTATTGGGGCAAACGCAGTTTGGAATATTTGTGGCTGGGGATCGGCGCATTCTTGACTAAGCATCCACACTATCGCTACTTGTTTGGCCCAGTTTCCATCAGTAATGCCATGCCACATGCTGCCAAGGAGCTTCTCATCTTCTTCTATCGCACCTATTTTGGTGCCACGAACAAGGTCGCACAGTCTAAACAGCCATTCAATTTAGACACCCAAAAAGAGCATGAATTGCTAAGTCATTTTTGCGGTAACGACTATCAACAAGATTTGAAAACATTGAAAGTGTTGCTCGATAACCTCGGCACAGGCATTCCCACACTTTACAAACAATATGGTGAGCTTTGCGAACCCGGTGGTGTGCAGTTCTTGGATTTCGGTATCGACCCAGATTTCGCGAATTGTATCGACGGATTAGTGATGGTGGACATGACCAAACTCAAAGAGAAAAAGCGCCAGCGCTATATCCGAGCTGACCAAACCATAGCGAAATCAAAAGAAAAAGAAGCAGAAGCAGAAGCAGAAGCAGAAGCAGAAGCAGAAGCAGAAGAAGAAGCGATAAACGTCTAGCCGAAAAAAACAAAAAAGGCGCTAGCTCGAAAGCTGCGCCTTAATCTTTCACTGAGTAGCCTCCACAGAGGCTTGTTCAGGGAAATCTATTACCACGTTCTTACTGGACCAGTATCAATGTGGACAAACCCACTATTGGGGTAATAGCCAACGCCGCCCGCTTTGAGCGATCGCGCCGCATTACGAATATCTGCCAATGGCACGCCTTCAATATAGAAATCGAGAGCCTGCCCCGTCATGTGGTAACTTTTCTTCGCTTGACCGCCACCATTTTTACGCAGCATTTCATTCGTCGCCGGTGAACGATACCCTGAGATCATGGTAATCGGATTCTTCGCGCCGACCTGCTGATAAATCGCGGTTAGCTGATCGTATAACTTCTCATCCATATCTGTAGAAACGTTTCTGCGGTGATCACGACACAAATTGTTCAGCAGTTTCAGTTCATCTTCTAGATACTTTTGGCCATTAAAATAGCAAACATTAAGGTGTTCGCCGGTGTTTATGCTTGTCATTGCCAATTCGCGTGGCTCACCAGACGCCAAAGGCAACGCGAATGCAGCTTTTGGCAACGAAGCCGCCACAATACACGCCGCACCGCCCAGCAAAAAGCGGCGACGTTGAGTATCCAAACCGTCCATAAAGCCCACTATTTCCCAAAATAAAAACTCAAAAAAAAGCCGCTCTCTGCTTTGACTCAGCAGTTCAGAGCGCTTCAAACATTTTGGAATTTAACGGCAGAAGAAGCAGGAATCAAACGGTCAAGTGTCTCTAAAATGAGCGAAACGCTGTAAAAAATACCGCTTCGTGCTGATTTTAAGTTGGTTTTTATCTTTGTCAGCGAAGTGTAAAAATATGTAATTGTGGCGTAGGTCTCAACTGACCTACGCTATCACACGGGTTCGTGTTACCCGCTTTTCAATTCGCTAGGCTAGGATTACAGGTTTTTTGCGGTTAATGATGCTGAAAGTGGCGTGCTGCGCTTGGGTCGTGCGTCATAATGATAGACATCATTGCGGAACTGCACTTCCCCATCTTCGTTAACCCATGCGGTTTGATAAATGGTGTGTACCGCGATTTTTTGTCTGAGTGATACCCACTTGGTTTCTGGGATCCGGCGATAATAGTCATAGTCACCAAATTCGAGTCCGGATCGGTTCAATAGTACTTGCGCTAATATCTCCGCTTTTTGAACCCGAATACAACCAGAACTAAATGCTCGGCTTTCTTTGTTAAACAAGCTTTTAGCTGGCGTGTCATGCAGATAAATCGCATTCCCATTAGGCGTATTAAACTTGTAGCGGCCCAAGGCATTAAAATTGCCAGGAGATTGTTGCAATCGATAAGGGAAGTTTCTCGCGGTCACGTTTTCCCAATCAATGTCTTCATGAGGGATCACGCTTCCATTCACCCAACTGCTTAACACTGTGTAACTGTGCTTTGCCAAATACTCATTATCTTGGCGTGCCTTAGGCAAAATGTCCTTTCGCATGATAGTCACGGGGACATTCCAACTTGGGTTAAACACAACGGAATCTAAGCGAGAATCAAACAAAGGTGTGCGTCGACTAGGGCGACCAACCACGACTTTGCTGTCGAGGATCATTTCGCTATCAATCCAAAGTTCCATTTCATAATTTGGAATATTCACAAGGATGATTTTCTGCCTTTCAGTCGGCCACAACCGCAAGCGCTCCATGTTCAGCGCGAGGATTTGGATCCGACTAATAGCCGATTTATTCAACCAGCGGCGTGTTTTGTCTCCAATCACCCCGTCTTCTTTTAAGCCATGGCGAGCTTGGAAACGCTTAACGGCCTGAGAAAGAACAGCGTTATAAAAACTGACCTGTTCGATTTTCAAGCGCTGCGCTTCAGTGACACTCAGCACCCCTTGCCGCTCAAGGTTTGTGATCAAACTATCTGCATTATCTAACTTGTCACCCGGACGGATCAAACCACGCTGAATGAGCTTAGGCCAATACGTTTCTTCGTCATCTTGGAGTTTGACGATGGCCTTAGCCATCTGCTTGTACTGTGAGGTGCTAGGGCGCAGCTCAAAGACGAAGCGATAAAGCTTATTCCGGCTAGCAAACGCAATAAGCTTGTTGGTTTGCGTCACCGTCGGCGAGGGAAGCGATTCTGTGATATCAGTACCGAAAAACCAGCTTTTGCCATTATCTGGGATCGATTCTATGTAGCTGATCAAGGCAAGCAAGCTGTCGGTTGCAAACACATCATACGCACGCCAATCACCGCTGCTTCTTAGATCTCTAAGCACGACGGCACGCCATTCAAAGTTTTCACTTAGGCCTGCAAGAGAAATGATATTGATCTGTGTTTCGAGCTCATCTTTTGCACGATAATCATGCCAGATAGGTGAGAAAGAAAAATACTCATAAATATTCGCAAGCTCATTCGTGTTAGAAACCAATCCAACGTCTGACTCTGCTTGTTTTACCCAAGTGACTGCCGCCAATGAAGGCTTTTTTTGCATATCAGAAGGCTCTGATGCGCATAACGACGGTGCCCACAAAAACATTGGAATGAGTGCTGTTACCCACAATGTCTTGAAAAGCGTACGAGCTGAAAACATGCGCTACCTCCCATTTGAGATCTTAGTATGGCAAAGGACGCGGCTTTCGTTAGCGGATTTTTTATGATTCTAGAAAAACAAAGGGTTAGAAAAATGTCATTCTAAAGCATGACCCAATGATTATCCCAAGTCACCTCAGATGTCTGAAAAGTAATACTTTTTCTCGGTTCTTGTATTACCACTCTTCCTGTTCCCGCACTGATCGCGAAGCCTTCCCGTTGCGCTGACGCACCAGAAGCATCCATCAATGAAGAGATCGCCTGAAGCTCACCCGTTTCTATGTCCCATATTCCAAAGCAATTTCCACGAGGAGAAGTTGCAATAACCTGCGACCCCGTGCATGCCACACTGCCAATGTACTGCTGAAAACGCGTCCAGTGTTCAGTACCCGCCTTTAGTGCAGTAAAGTCACCATTATTTCGTCTTATCGCTAATAAAGGGGCGATGTGGTCAGGGTCACCTTTATATTGCTGCGCAATCACCACGTCCTGATTAGGGCTAACAGCAAGATGACGAATGCTAAGTTGGTGGTCTGCAAGTTGATGCTTTTCAACAATGCGGCCTGATGGAATGTCTATCAACACCAGTGACGGAGACATCGAATCAAGGTTTGTCGCTGTTCGATTATCGGTACGAATACCACCAACAGCGACAGCTAACGTCGTTTCGTTAACCACTTTTATCTCATGCGGCCCGATCCCAAACCCCGCTATTTCACGCTCTTTTTTAAGCACGCCATCTGGGTGAATGTGATAGACGCCGATAATACCCTCACTCGTCCCCTTAACGCCTTCGGTGGTAAACAAAGTATTTCCGAGCACATCACCATGACCATAGAAATATCGATTAGTATCGGAAAGATAGGTCGAGATTGTTTGTCCCGTTTCAATAGATAGCACTTGGACAAATGCCCCAGGTCGACGTGCGAACACAAAACCGAGCCGAGTGAGAGGATCGACCACCAGCCCATGCCCCCGAGAAGGCAGTGGCGAGGTATAACATACCTCCCCCGAATCATTCATTGCCATCACGGCGAACATCCCATCGCTTTGCCGAGCACAGCCAATATAGGCGGGCGAGGATTGTGCAGCTGACGTTCCGCGAAGGGTTAACCCGCCCGCTATACTCGTTGTTGCCATTACGCCAAGCGCAGACAGCATTACTCTTCGGCGTTTTTGGCTTACTTCTGTTTGCTCTTCATTGTTCGGGCGCACGAGCTAATCACCATCCGTCGAATTAAAACCAACCACCATGCCAAGTGCAGGTGCCGCTTCATCGGCCAACGCGATCTTCAGGTACTCCAAATTGTTCGAAAGCGTCATTAATTGACGATAACCCGTTTGGTTGGTCAGAATGGGTTTCATGCCATTACCTGTCGGCACACTCTCTTGCGCGGCCTTCCAATGCTTAGTTAATCTATCAGCTAACTCAGACTGATCCCTATCACGAAGAAGCGTATCGAGAGTGACAATATAACGCGCATTCAACGCTTCAATACTGCTACGCAGCAAAGCCAATGATTGCGATGAACGCCAGGCTTGCGCTTGATACGGCTTAGGGAAACCTGGTTTCCCCATAGGGAAGGACAACGTTTTGATGGTGGCGTCTAGCTGCCCCGCCAAAATGCTGAGTGCCGCTTTCTCACGTTGATCTTGTGACGAAGTTTCCCAAGGATTAGTTTGCCAGATAGCCTCCATTTCAAGGGTTGATTGCTTCAAACGTGCCGCTACCGCTTGCATCACTTCGCAACGGGTGGCCAAAGCAGAAACATTTGCTTTATCAAACAACAACCATTCCAACGCACCAAGCCCCTGAACCGCAACACTGCTGCCGGCTAAACTCTCTGGCGTGACGTCACCAGCGCTATCAAGTAGCTGCGTAAGTTGTCTACCTGTGGTGTTTTTCTTGTCAGGATAGAATTGGATTTGCCAACTCAAAGACATGGCGGCTTCGTGACCAAAATTGGCGCCTGCTAACGGTTGCCACGCCCTCATGGTTTCCGTCCATTGTGCTTGTGCGTTCGCTAACGTCTCTGGTGTTGCTGTTTTACACAAAGACGACACGTCTGCTTCTAGCTTTTTGGCGTGCAAAGCAAACGTTAACGCAGACTGTTTTTGCATATCCCAAAGCAAACTTGAGGATATTCCAGAATTCGCTGGATTATCACAACCCGACAAAAGTGACAGCGTCATAATTAACGCGAGCCACTTGGTACCATCCGTGTATCCGTTCATCAAAAGACTCTTCATCATTCGTTCCTATAACGACTTTAGAAACGCAATCAAAGCTTCGCGCTGTTGTGTGTTAAATCCCAACACGGCTTGCTTGCTAGCTTGCGCTTCACCGCCATGCCAAAGGATCGCTTCTAATTCATTTCGAGCTCGGCCATCGTGCAAATACTCGGTATGACCGTTCACTTCTTCGGTGTAGCCAATACCCCATAGCGGCGCGGTTCGCCATTCGCGGCCATTCGCAATGAACTCACCGCGGTTATCTGCCAAACCCTCTCCCATGTCGTGCAACAATAAATCCGTGTATGGGTGAATGATCTGATCACTCAGGGCTGGTCTGTCTTTTCGCTCACCGGTTTTTAATGAAGATTGATGACAGCTTGCACACCCTGCACCTAGAAATAGTGCCTCCCCTTCGATGACACGCGGATCATCGATATTTCTGCGCATGGGTACAGCGAGGTGTTGAGAATAAAACTCAACGAAATTGAGGATTTTCTCACTGACTTCTGACTCTCCACCATTGGGGAGCCGCTCACAAAGATCTTGTGACGCTGAGCAATTTTCCTCTGGGAATAATGTGCTGGTTAAGCCTAAATCACCATTGAATGCAGCGGCATTTTGTTGCATTAATGACGGTTGACCCGCTTTCCAGCCAAAACGTCCGATCACGGTCTTAGCTTTTTCCACATCCCAAACGTAGTTGGGTCGACCCGACACACCTTTGCCCGCGTCTTCTTGCGCCACTGCTATCGCCAGTAGCGTCGAATCAGGAATGGATTCCAACAATCCCAACCCAATCATCGGTGGAGCAATGCGTGCCGACATTTCAGTGTCTGGGTCCATTTCACCGTAGTTTAAATCTTGAATACTAATAATTGGCTTACGCAACGTGACAGCGTGACCATCTTTAAACGTTTCGGTGTGGTATTCGTAGTCGACCACAATACGGCCTTCTGGCTTTTCACCAGAAAGCGCAAAATCTTGAAGCTGGCCGCCATAAATAGGCTCAGAGATGTTTCCGGTCATAATCAGCTGTTTTTTCTGCGCATGGGTGATTGCCGGAATACTCAAGCGGATCAACAAGGAAACCGCATTCTGATCGCCCTTCTGCGGCAGGTGTCCGCGACCATCTTTTATGTGACAGTTCTGGCATCCGTTGGTATTGAACAGCGGACCAAGTCCATCTCTTGCATCGGTAGATGCAGGTGAACTCACCCAAGGGTTGCGAAAGAAACTGTTACCGACACTGAAATCAATGCGCTCACTCATCGGTAAATTAGTCGCGGGTTGGGAAAAGGCATTCGCGCCTTGTTTGTTCGTCGTGGTATCGCCGCCAGTTTTAATCGCACTCGCCGCTGACGAAAAAGAGAATGATGAAAAGACAACGAAAGTGAGGAGTAAAAGCGAATATTTCATAACTACAATCCATACAAATAAGCGCGCAGCCAACACAACAGATACTTTGCGTTGGCGACGCCCTAATTGGCGTGACTAAAACTGATGATCAGCGCTGTCTGGGTTTAAGTTGCTAATCTCTAGCAAGCCAGCGATAGACTCAATGCCTCGCGTTTGCTGCACTAACGCGGCAATCGCGTCATTGATCATTTGATGTCCAGCCGTGTTGTTTGAAGCAATCAGTTGGTCAAAATGAACATTGTTCACTTCAGCTGATTCCACCAACTTAAACACAGCGCTTCGGGCTGAATCAAAATCTGATTTGATCGCATTCGCTTTTTCTGGATTGGATTGTTTAACCATGTCGAACAATGAAGGGCCGTTCAAGGTCGAACCATCTGCACGGGAATATGTCCCAGTGAAGACGTTATAAATGCCTTGTTCGTTGTAGTAGTGAGAGTTATGCGTATTGTCAGAAAAGCAATCATGCTCATCTTCAGTCGAATTCGCTTCTAACGCGACTTTCATACGCTCACCCGCCAATTCGCCTAACGAAAGTGAGCCCATACCAAACAACATCTTACGCAGGCCGTTTTCACTGCTTTCACTCAATAATGTTTGACGATAATTATTCGACACGCCCTCTGCCCATTGATTTTCCATCCATGCCAAATCCGTGATCAGCAATTCTGAAGCGGCCTTTAAATACGCTCTGCGACGGTCACAGTTATCATTTGTGCATGACGCTTCGTAAGCAAAATCAGTATATGAGCGATTACCCGCGCCGCTGTTTGTACCGTTAAGGTCTTGCCCCCAAAGTAGAAATTCGATGGCGTGATAACCCGAGGCTACATTGGCTTCAGACCCACCCAATTCGTTTAAGGAAGCAATCAACTCCGGCGTTATCTGCTTAACATCCAGCACGTCATGACCAATGCGAAGCGAATCATTCGCCACAATGTTCGCCACAGCGCCGTCATTACCGAGTTCATATTGATAATCCTGTGCAACATAATCGATCAGCCCTTCATCCAACGGCCAAGCATTTAATTGCCCTTCCCAGTCGTCCACAATGGCATTGCCAAAGCGAAACACCTCAGATTGCTGATACGGCACGCGCGCCGCAAGCCATGCAAGTTTTGCCGTCGCTAGAGTTTGCGCTGAAGGTTGCTCAATGAGCGCATCGATAGCGACATCGAGTTGAATCGCTGTTGTGTGTGAATCACTGTAAACAGCATGGGCAACATCTGCATAATGCTCGACAACCTGCTCGGGCGTTGCAGCCGCGGCATTGAATGAAACAAATGAAAGTGAACATACGGAAAAGGCAAAAGCCCGTGATGAAGGCGTCATAATCTATCCTTGATGAGTGATGTGTAACAAGTTATTGCGAATGAGAGTGATTATTACACTCAACAATGCATTAGTTCAAATGATAATGAGATAAAAAATCATTTAGATACGCATCTAGTGACAAGGAAACACTAACAACTCTTTATCAAAACGGATAATTCGACATCAAAATAGATTCTTTGACGTAGCAACATCGCATCTTTGGTTTCCGGTGTGTAAGGTTGTTTAAAAAGCCTTTTAATATTTGCTTTTTACACAGATAATTTCGCGGAATTTCACACTCTGCACAAGGTTAAGGAGACGCTTCGATGGAGAAGCACGAAGAGGTACTGGTTGCGCTTAGGCAAATTATTCGAGCCATCGACCTGCATTCACGTAAGCTCAACAAAGTCGCTGGTCTCACCGGCCCTCAACTCGTGTTAATGCGAGCGATTCATGATTTGGATGAAGTGACTATTCGTCAATTGTCGAATCACACCAATATGAGCCAAGCCACTGCAACAACCATTCTCGATCGCCTTGCTAGTCGTAACCTTATCGTGCGTGTAAGAAGTAATCTTGATAAGCGAAAAGTGCATGCGCACCTCACACCAGAAGGCGAAAAAGCGCTTGAGCAAGCGCCAAAGCCATTGCAGGAAAGTTTCATCTCTCGCTTTCAATCGTTGGAAGAGTGGGAACAATCTTTGCTGATTTCTTCGGTGCAGCGTATTTCATCAATGATGAATGCGGAAAATATTGATGCTGCTCCTCTCTTAGAGGTTTCAGCACTGACCACCGCCGAGTCAGAGAAAGCCGAATAAGTATTTTTCTTTAAGTCATGAAACCATGATTTTCTCAACATGCTTATCTAAAACAAAGAGCCCTTTTAGGGCTCTTTGTTTTTTTGAACTCTCTTACTTTTTCTTATCAATCTAACTTAAACTCCGCATCGGCACTTCGTCGTCTAAATACTTTTGGCCGCTTTCCTGCCTTTTAACATCCCCGTAGCCAGTGCCGTACCTGAGAAGATGGCTAACGCCCCGATCAGCATTCTTACCGTGATGGTTTCATCGAGGAACATTGCCCCCCAAACGGCCGCAAATAGCGGTATGAGAAAGGTCACCGTAATGGTATTCGCGGGCCCAACACGGCTAATCAATCGGAAAAAGATCACATACGCAAAACCTGTCGACGCAAAACCAAGTACCATGGCAGACATCCAGCCAGCAGCACTTGGCATTGTCTCAGGCCAAAACAGAACACCGAATGGCAACAACACCAGTGTTGAACCCAACTGACTGCCCGTTGCGGTAACAAGTGGCGGAACACCCGTCAAAAAGCGTTTCGTGTAGCTTGCCGAAATACCATACATTAGCGTTGCCCCTAATACTGCGAGAACCGGCCACCCTAGACCTTGGTCACCAAAATCCAACTTACCCCACACCAAAATCACAACACCGACCACACCCATGAGAAGACCAAGTATCCGGTTTTTCGTCATGGATTCGCCAAGCCAAAAATAAGCAATAATCGCCCCCCATATTGGGGTTCCCGCATTAACAATCGACGCAAAACTACCTGACACACTGATCATTGCATATGCGAATAGCAAGAAAGGAAAGGCCGAACTGAACAATCCAACGACACAAGCATGAAACCAATGTGTTTTGAATTCACCTAATTGGCCTTTCACGATAAGAATGGGTAAAAGCAGCAACGTCGCTAAACCAACGCGAACCAATATCAGTGCAAACGGGCCAAAGGATGGCACGGCATAACGAATCAGAATAAAAGCCCCCCCCCAAAGTGCGGCTAAAAGCACTAAGTCAAACACATCTTTCCGTTCCATTTCCATTATGTATCCTGCATTTGTTTGTTACTTGTCTTGAAGTCACTCGGTGTAATTACCACTAATGTAATCGCTCAGATGAATATCATTCGCCGAAATCGGCCATTGCAGCGAGATCAATGAGCTTAATGAGCTTAATGAGCTTAATGAAAATTTACACATTTTTTGGATGAGTGACTGAGCGCTAAGCGCATCAAAAAACTCAATAAATCACAATTTTTGCCACTATGTCGGTTTTTTAGGATGAGCGATAGATTGTAAATTGATGGGAAGCATCTAGTTTTAACATTGAGACATATTTTTAGGACAATGAGATGAGCAAAGATAGACGTATTTTGATCGTTGATGACTCGGCCGCCATTTTAGAGTTGATTGGTGGCATGCTTAATGATCTCGGATACAAGTATGTCACTCGCTTCTCATCATCAGTCGATGCAATAAATGAAGTGCGTCGGTTTCCTGCTAAATATGACATTGTACTCACCGACCTAAACATGCCAGACATTGATGGAATGGGCGTGATCCGAGAGCTCGGCAATATGAGTTTCAAAGGTGGCGTTTGCATTATTTCTGATCTGGATGTGCGGATTATTGAACTCGCGGCGGAAGTCGCTCGCCAACAGTTTATTTGCCTGCTTGGTAACGTTTCCAAGCCGCTAAAAGTAGAAGCTTTGCAGCTGATCATTGACAGAATGGACCAAATCGAAGAACGCCGATTTACCAACTTTAAAAAAATGCGCAAAGAAGAGTTGCTCAACTGTATCATGAGCCACCAAGTCATACCCTACTATCAGCCTAAATTGAACCCTCAAAATAACCGCGTCGAAAGCCTCGAAGTCCTCGCACGCATTCGACTACCGGGCGAAGCAGATGCCGTGCTGCCTGGTCGCTTCATTCCCACCGCAATCAAACATGATTTGATGGATTTAATGACCATGCAATTGGCCGAAACGACCGCCAAAGATATGTCAAAGCTGTCAGAGATATTCGGTGACAAGGTCAAAATCAGTATTAATTTGTCTGCGCAGCAATTGGCCGACTTAGAGATCCCCAACCGCCTCGAAAGTCTCTTTGAAGCAAGGGGGATAGAGAAGACACGGGTGGTACTGGAAATTACAGAGGAATACGCTCTCAAAACGTGCGAACAGATGGAGTCACTCAATCGACTTCGCATCAAAGGCTATGGATTGTCGATGGATGATTTCGGCACGGGCTTCACCAATATTCAACAGTTACGGAGTTTGCCTTTTACGGAAGTCAAAATTGATAGAACACTGATCAATCACATCCATCAAGATCTATTCAGTCAAGTGATCGTCCAATCACTGGCAGAAATCACTAATTCATTTGATGTGGATTTGGTCGCTGAAGGTATAGAACATTTTGAAGATCTGGACTATCTCTATTCCAGATACCCCGGCATTTTACTGCAAGGCTTTTTGATTTGTCGGCCCAAGCCCATTGAAAGCTTGGGCAGCTGGTACAACAGCTGGTTAAAAGGTGTTGGTGCAACTCTTGCAACCAATGGAACAAGCAGCTAAGCCCTTTAAGCTAAACACTGATTGTTCCGGATAATCACGAATCAATCCATTGACGTCTATACATGCAATATGTCGGCGCAATCTCTTTCAGCGTTTATGGCACCCCAAACCCTTTGCTGGCGACCCAAATGCGATACCACTGTTCGCGACTAAGCGCCAAAGACATCGCTTCCAGCGCCGATTTCACTCGCTCAATTTTACCAGACCCCACGATCGGCAAGGGTTTGCTAGGTAAGCGATGTACAAATGCGTAGATCACCTGCTCTAGCGTGGCATCCAATTCTTGAGCAATCTCACTCAACGTCTCTCTCAAGCGAACGGCCTGCTCTGAATCAGAATGGAAGATTTCTCCGCCTGCCAAACAAGACCATGCCATTGGTCTTACGCGTAACTGCTGCATCAAATCCAAGGTGCCATCGTGGGCGACATCAAAGTTGATAGGGTTGATTTCCACTTGGTTGGTGACCAATGGCTTATCAAGTCGTGACTGAAGCAATGAAAATTGACTTGGCGTGAAATTAGACACACCAAAGTGTTTCACTTTGCCAGCAAGGTGCAGCTTTTCAAACGTTTCAGCCACTTCATCGGCATCCATCAAACAATCTGGGCGATGAATGAGCACTACATCGAGGCTTTCCACGCCAAGGCGTGACAAGCTATTGTTCACCGACTGAGTGATATGAGACTCACTGGTGTCATAGTGATTAATCTTACGCTCGGGCGCCGTTTTACTCACTAAATGTATATCGCATTTAGAGACGATTTCCATTTTATCGCGTAGGCTTGGCTCCAGTTTTAACGCCTCGCCAAACAACGTTTCACAACGATAATCACCATAGATATCAGCATGATCGACAGTGGTAATACCCATGTCTAGGTGCTGCTTAATAAATGTGAGTCTTTCTTGAGCTGACATGTTCCATTCAGCCAAACGCCAATAACCCTGAACCAACGCAGATAGCTCTGGTCCATTTGGTGCGATGACTACCCTTTCCATTTTCGCCACACTGAATACTCCTACATTGACCTACAAACCTAGGTCCAAAAAACAACGCATTGTCGAGAAAAATGCAATCGGATACGTTTCGCAGACTATCAGTGTCTTTTCGGAAATTATATGGTATTTACTACGAAGTGTGAGCTTCATAATCACACTCGAGCAAGGAATCATCAAGGGTTCGCCTAAGCAGAACATAGGGACGCGCACAATGAAAATAATTGGTTTGATAGGCGGCATGAGTTGGGAGTCGACCGCGACCTATTATCGACTCCTCAATCAGATGACCAAAGACACACTGGGCGGCCATCATTCGTCGAAAATAGTGCTCAGCAGTGTCGATTTCGCAGAAATTGAAGCACTCCAGCGCGCAGGAGATTGGGATGCTTCCGCTCAGATTTTGGCGAAAGAAGCGCAAAAACTAGAAGCTGCTGGTGCTGAGTTTGTCATGATTGGCACCAACACCATGCACAAAGTTGCGCCTGCCGTGCAAGAAGCCATTACTGTTCCCTTACTGCACATCGCCGACGCAACCGCGGACAGGCTAAAAATCGACGGCATTCAACATGTAGGATTGCTGGGCACACGATTTACGATGTCTCAGCCTTTTTATAAAGAACGGCTCATTGCGCAAGGGATTAAAGTCACGGTGCCACCGGAGTGGCATCAAGACATCGTTCACGAGATCATCTACCAAGAACTTTGCCAAGGTAAGGTATCAGCGCACTCGCGCAAGCAGTACTTGTCTGTGATGGATGACCTCAAAGCGCAAGGGGTTGAAGCCGTCATTTTGGGTTGCACAGAAATTGGCTTGTTAGTACAACAAAAACACACCTCAATGCCGCTTTATGACACGACCGAATTACATGCAGCAGCGGCTGTAAAGCTTGCGCTAAAAGAACGCTAAGGGAGTAAGAACGTGACAATTAGAAATGCGACTATTGCCGATCTCGACGCGATTAACGCGATTTACAACCACTATGTGTTAGAGACTGCCATTACGTTTGACTATGACACTTGGTCACCAGAGCGACGATTAGCGTGGTTTGAAAAGCTTACGCATAGCGATGGCTATTACCATGTATTAGTGAAGGAAGATCCTGAAGATGAGGTTATCGGGTTTGCATATAACGGCGAATTTCGTGAAAAACTGGCATACAAAATCAGCAGCGAAATGACTATTTACCTCCACCATGAATGTCGTGCGAAAGGGTCAGGTTCTGAGTTAATGACAGCATTGCTGGAAAAAATGGATGCCTCACCTATTCGCCGCGCCTATTCTGTGATTACCCTCCCCAACCCTGCCTCCCTGCGTTTGCATGAAAAGTTTGGCTTTAAACAAGTGGGATTATTAACCGACACTGGCTATAAATTTGAGCAATATTACTCTGTCGCAATATTAGAGAAATCAACACATCATCAGTAAGTTAATTCCTACTTGTTTTAATCTCTTTTATTTCATCAGGCACGTACACTGTAACGTGCCTATTTTAATTGACGACACCACCCAGATTTATCGACAAGCACACAAACAACCCGCCCTCAAAAAATGACAAACTCATATTATTTGTCATTTAAATTCTCATATTGCAATTTTAAAACTCTCACTCATAAAAATAAACACCATGTAATTCATGTTGTTAAATTTCTTCTGTAAGAAAAACCATTGAATCAACAATATTGGGGTAAAAGTTCCCTACAATTACAGAGTGTCACATCTGCAATTTTTGTTTAATTATTAGGGCATGGCAGCATGAACATATCCACAAAAATTAAAACCGCTTTTGTCGCCATGAGCGCTGCAGCCGTCATTGCAACGGCAGCATTACTAACAATTACGGCAAGCGAAACATCAAGCGCTGCGCTTGAACATCAAATCCAAAATCAATTGATGTCCGCTCGTGAAGTAAAAAAATCGGAAATAGAACGCTACTTCAACACCATCTCTCAGCAGCTAACTAACCTCGCGAATTCCACCATGACAGAAGACGCGATGATTCAGTTTTCGACGAGTTTTCAAAGCGTCACGACCGAAGCCGAATTAGTGCCAGATCAAGCCGATACACTTAAAAATTATTATGTGAATGACTTCGGTAGTACCTTCACAGAGACGAACGGTAAGCCATCTAATGCACTTGCAAATCTAGGTGCTATTGGTCTCAATGGGAAGCTGCTTCAACAAGCTTATATCGGACTAAATTCGCACCCTCTAGGTAACAAGCATTTACTGGATAAAGCTGCTGACGGTACGACGTATAGTGAAGTTCATGATGTTTTCCACTCCAATTACCGCACCTTCCTTGAATCTTTCGGTTACTACGATATTTTCATGGTCGACAATTCGGGCAATGTCGTTTATTCGGTGTTTAAAGAACTCGACTACGCCACCAATCTTATTGATGGCCCATACAAAACCAGTGGATTAGCAGAAGCCTTTGCAGGCGCAAGAAACCTTAATAAAGGTGCATTCAACTTTGTCGACTATGCACCTTACTACCCTTCATATGACAGCCCTGCTTCGTTCATCGCCACCCCAGTCGTTCGAAATGGCACCAACATTGGTGTGCTGATATTCCAAATGCCTATCGACAGCATTAACGCCATCATGACCTACGACGGTAATTGGGAGCTCGACGGTATGGGAACCACTGGCGAAAGCTTCATTGTTGGTCCAGATAATCTAATCCGCTCGCAAGCTCGAATGCTGGTAGAAAACAAAGAACGCTACCTCGACATGCTCCGTACTTCGGGTGTTCCCGCGGAGACTGTCAATCGCATCGGTTTAACTGAATCTTCTTCCGGGCAACAAAGTATCCGCTCAGTCCATACCAATGCTGCTTTACAGGGCGAATCAGGCTTTATTTCAGGTCTGAATCACGCCGGGAAACATGTATTCGCTGCTTATCGTCCTATATCGATACTAGGAAAAAACTGGGCGCTAGTAGCTGAAATTGAAACGGCGGAAGCCCTGTCCAGAGTCAATGAGTTGCATACGTCATTGGAGAGAATCGCATTGATGGTTGGAACAGCATTGATACTGCTTTCTCTCATCATTGCCTGGATGATTTCAGGGAGTATTAGCAAACCTATTACTGAGTTGACCACGAGTATTTCACACATTGCCAAAACTCACGATTTGACGATTCGGCTGAAGGAAACAGGAAAAGATGAAATTGCTGAGTTGTCGAAATCCATGAATATGATGTTGGAAGACTTTCTCGACGTCATTAAAGGCGCTGATACCGCAGTCAAAGCCCTAGGGATGGCTTCAGATAACATTCAGAATAACATCAATACCATGCGGAAAGAGGTCGACCTACAAGCCGCTAATTCAAATCAGGTCGCGACAGCCGCCACACAAATGAGCGCGTCGATTACCGAGGTGGCTAGTTTTGCCAATAACGCCTCTGAATCATCAGAAAACGTGGTTCAATCAGTTCGTCAAAGTGCTGATGTGGGGCAGCAATTAGTCAGTGAGATTTCGCAGCTATCTAATCGCATGGGTGATGCGACTGAGTCCATGGAGCAACTGTCGGCGGAAAGTAACTCTATCGGGTCTGTGCTCGATGTGATCCAGGGAATCGCAGAGCAGACAAATCTTCTTGCTTTGAATGCGGCAATCGAAGCCGCCCGCGCCGGCGAACAAGGCAGAGGGTTTGCTGTGGTGGCTGACGAAGTGCGCTCATTAGCTATTCGTACACAAACATCCACAGAAGAGATCCGCGCAAAGGTCGAATCGTTGCAGAAAGAAACCAACAAAGTGGTTACTGGCATTAGTGGCGCCAATCAGTTTGTCGCCAGCAGCGTGGATAATTGCAATAAAAACAATAAGATGCTTGAAGAGATTGCGAGTATGATGACGGGCATTAATGACATGAACACGCAAATTGCCACTGCCGCCAATGAGCAATCTACGGTCACGGAAGACATCACGATTAACGTGAATAATATTGCGCGTTCAGCGGAGTCCGTCTCTGACCGAACCCACGATACCGATAACACCGCTCAAAGCATTAACACGCAGGCGCACAAGTTAACTGAGCAGATTGGTATGTTTAAAATTGCTTAGTCCTAACCAAGAAAATTTAGGACTACGCCAAAAAAAGATGAAAAATAGATAAAAAAAGGCCAGCATCGATGCTGGCCTTTTCGATTTCTAGTGGTCTAGTCAACCGCTTCTAAGGTTTCCTGTATTGGCGAGTTCAACTTAGAGACCTCACCAAAACCGCGCAGGCCCACCACATGTACATGTTCTTTATCGTTAAAGATCTTACGCACCAATTTGTACGTTGTACCTTGCTCTGGGCTGATGTTTTCAGGTGCTGCGATAAGAAGCTGCATGTCTAGACGATGGCATAGCTCGAACAGGGTCGAGATAGACTTCGCATCCAAACGGGCTGCTTCATCAAGGAATAGTAGACGACAAGGAATAACATCTTTACCGCGTAGACGGCGAGATTCCTCTTCCCAACTCTGTACCACCATCAACAAGATGGCCTGACCCGTACCAATCGCTTCACCGGTCGACAACGCACCGGATTCAGCACGTAACCAACCGTCAGTGCCACGGTTAACTTCAATACCGAGCTCAAGATAGTTACGGTAATCCAGCAACTCTTCGCCTAGGATCTGCGGCGAACGCTGACCCATATCGATATGCGGATTCAAACGCTGGAACAACTTCGCCATCGCTTCCGAGAAAGTCAAACGGTTGTTGCCGAACAAATCTTGATGTTGTTCGGCATTTTCAGCCAATCCAGCAAGGAGTTGTGCGTGAGTATCACGAATGGATACGTTAAGACGTACGCCTTTGACCTGACCAAAACCTATGTTCGACAAACCTTGGTTCAACAAACGAATGCGGTTCTGTTCACGCTGAATGGTTTTACGAATAATATTCGCCACCGATTCAGAGCTGATCGCCAAGCGCTTCTCGCGCTGGGTAAGCTCTTCAGTGAGGCGACCCAGTTCCACTTCCATTTCTTCGATCGCTTCGACAGGATCGTCTGTACGGATAATGTCGTGGCGAATGCGCTCACGAAGATGCTGATAAACCGCCACGTAGAACAACACTTTTCGCTCAGGACGTGCCATGTCTTCCGACGCGCGCAATGCATCACGCAATGTTTCATTGTCTGCAACAGCGAGACGCAACGCACCGAGTGATTTATCTGACAATGAACGCAGTTCATCGGCTGACATGTAAGCCATTTCACGGCGGTTAAGTTGCTTTTCAACGCCGCTGCTACGCGCAATTTTAAGTACTTCCACCCAACCCGCTTTGGCGTTAACCACGAAAGTACGCAAGTCAGAATACTCTTTGCTCACTTTCTTCAGCGTTTTGAGCAGCGACTTCATTTCCAGTTCAATGGAAGTGAGGCCTTTTTCAAGTTCACTCTTACGTTGACGAGACTGAGACAGTTGCGCATTCAATTCATCACGACGAATGCGGGCACGTTCTTCTGCTTCAACATCGGCGCGAACACCAAGTTCAACCAATTCACGCTTGAATTCTGCCACCGTTTCTTGCTTCGCTTGATGAGAGCTTTTCAGTGATGCTAGCAGTTGGTTGTATTGGTTAACTTGATCGCGAACCTGTTTAACGTGCTCACGTGAACGAGCACGCGCACGTTCAGCATCAATCAATTTCGCTTTCAGCTGTTCATTCAGCTCACTGCTCTTATCAAGCAGTGCGACGGCATCTTGATAACCGAAGTGATGACGACGCTCGACCAAATCAGACAGCGCAAACAGCTTCTTCTTGAGAAGTTGCAACGCCTGATCAGCCTGCAAATACGATTCATTCAGTGCATCAAATTGTTCTGGGTCAGCGTCCAGAGCCGACACTAGCGGCTCTAGCTCAGCCAGCGCTTTACCGTGTTCACGGGTAAAGTGACGCGCTTCGTCCGCTTGCGACAAACGCAGTACCAACTCTTGAAGGCGCGCTTCAATCGTTTCGTCTTCCAGTGCATTCACCACATGCTGAAGCTTGTTCAGCAGCGCGATGGCTTCTTTTGCACCAGTTAGCTGACTACGAACCTGTTGTTCGTTATCACGCAGTTGACCTAATTGACGCTGAACGCTGTTGCGTTGTTCGCGCAATGCTTTCAATGCGGCTTCTGGATCTTCGTTAAACGCCACGTTCATGTGGTGAGAAACGAACTGGTTAAAACTTTGGCTCAAACGCTGTAGCTTCTGCGCATCAAAAGAGGCTTTTGCGTAGTCTTCTACCAACTCTTCACGCTTCTCACGCAGATTCTCTAGGCGATGTTCACGCGCAGCGCGACCAAACAACGGCACTTTCGGGAAACGAGAATAGCGAAGCTGGCGGTCATTAAGGTGAACGCAAACCGCCCCATCCATTTCGTCTGCATCAAAAACGTTATCGTCAAAACCGTCAGTCTCACCTTCAATCACATAAAGATCATCTGGGCAATCATCGATATCAACCAGTTTCTCTTTAATGCCTTTCAGATCAGGAACCACAATGGCATGACGCGCCGGGCCGTACAACGCAGAAAAGTACGGCGCATCTTCCATCGTGATGTCATCGTAAATCTCAGAAAGCAGCGTACCACCCAGGGTGTCGGCCAGTGATTGCAAACGCGCATCGCCGCTGCCACCCGGTTGTGCCAAACGTTCAATTTCCGCTTCTAGTGCTTGTTTCTCAGCAGCCAGCTTGTCGCGGGTATCCAATGTTTGACGCTCTTTCACCATCACTTTTTGCATTGTGTCGAGAACGGCTTGGTTGTCGTACAAGGTTTCGCCAGACTGATCCGCTAGCTTTTCTAATGCTTCTTGCGCTGCGATCCATGCAGGCGCGACTTTTTCGAAATCAGCGACTTTGACGTTAATTTCGTTCTCGTTTCGTTGCAATTCGCGTACTTTTTCAGCTTGCTCGCCAACCGCTTCTTCAGCTGTCTCTAGACGTGCTTGCTGACGCGCCATTTCCAACTCGGCCAACTCTTCTGACTCAACCGCCGTATTAAACTGACGCTGATATTGCTCAGACAGTGTTTTTGCCTGCTGGAAGCTACGCATTTGACGCTCAAGGTCGCGATGCTGTGCACTCAACTGATCGGTATTGTTAGCAAGGTTTGCAAACTCACGGCCTTTGGTCATCACTTCACGCGCTTTAACACCCGCATCTTGACGTGATACATCACCCGCAATGCTGCGCACTATTGCTAAACCACGTTCAAATTGTTTTGCTGCCGCCGATGACAAATCCAGCTTGTGTTTCAAGCTAAGCAGTTCGCTGGTTTGCGTTTCTTCGTCGGCTTTAAGTGCACCCAGTATTTCAGCGGCATTGTGCTGCTGAAGTGCATCATTGCCTGTCAAATCTTGCGCTTTCTCGAGCGCTTTAACAGCCTGTTGATACTGAAGCGCACGGGTTTGCTGCATATCCAGCGCTTGTTGATAATCCGCCAGTTGCGTTTTTAGGCTATCAACTTCTTCTTCGCTGAGATGGGCTTGCTCTTCGGCGATCGCCAGTTGTTCAGTGGCTTCTTCCACCACCATCATTTGTTCTTCAAGACGAACCGCAAGCTCTTCCAAATCTTCTTGGTAGCGCTCGACTTTCTCTTGTTGGCGAACGGCTGTCTGAACCAATTGCAGGTGATCAGACGCCGCTTGATAATCTTGCTCTAAGTGAGCTTGACCGTCTGTTAACACATCAAGTTCGTCGGTCATGCGACCAAACGTACCTTGAAAATCATTAAGCTGACGACGAGAACCCAGTAGCTCACCACGACGTTGCAATGCCAGCTCGAGTTTCTTACGACGCTCGTTGGCATGACGCATGTAGTCAGACGCCACATAGTTGGTCGATTCAGTGATCAGGTGCTTGAACAAATCACGGTCACGTTGCGTCAGCTTGATGGCTTCTAGCGTCATGCGGTTTTCGCGAAGCGCCACTTCCATATCTTGGAACGCTTTCTTCACACCACCGTTTTGCGGCAACAGATAATCACGCAGTGATTTGGTGATCGCACTTGAAATACCACCATAAAGCGAGGCTTCAATCAGGCGATAGAACTTAGAACGGTCGGTTTGATTACGCAGCTTTTTCGGCAATGCGCCAAGCTCAAACATTTGCGCGTGATAATCAGTCACAGACGTAAACGCTTTGTAGTGCGCGGTTTCGTATTCTGCTAACGAATCTTTGACGTCGTTTAACTGGCGCACACGCACCTGATTAGCCGACACGTTCTCAATCAAAATGTCGGTTGGCTTAACGTGTGAAGGCAAGCCTTGAATGATGAAAGGTTTAATATCGACCTTTTTGTCACGACCCGCTACTTGCTGCAAACGCACACCAAACAGAACGCGTTGATTGCGTGAGTTCACCACATCAAGCGCTGCGTAACAGGCACCCGGTTTGAGTTTGCCGTGTAAGCCTTTATCACGAGACGCCGTTGAACTGCCCGCTTCCGTGGTGTTACGGAAGTGAAGCAGGCTTTGGTCTGGGATCATGGCTGTGATAAATGCGGCCATCGTGGTCGATTTACCGGCACCGTTACCCCCTGACAGCGTGGTGACCAGATTATCAATGTCAAAGGTGCGGGCAAAGAAGCCGTTCCAGTTGACCATGGTCAGCGATTGAAATTTACCGCGCTGGATCATGCTTGAACCTCCTGATCATCGATTGTTGATTCGTCGACTTCAAACTCATCGTTCTCTTCATCATTGAGCAGGCTCGACTGCGCATGTTCTTGCAAGTGAACAACGGCTTCGCCATCTCGAATCAAACGCAATTGCGCTTCACGAGCATCATCACCAGAACGTACGTCTGCACCAAAGCGGAATGTGGCTTCACTAACGCGGAATTTTCCGCTCTCACCAATTGGCACAATCATGCCGAGGCGACGAAGACGGCGCAGTGCCGTTTTCACCTTGTCATACAACTTGTCACGATCAAGGTCTGAACCGCTGGCGCGCAATGTCACCAACTTCATCAGTTTTTTCTCATCCGCCAAGCTGAGGAGTTCATCAAATAACTCTTGGGTGGTGAAAATACCTTCCTGCGCCAAACGTTCAGGGCTCAGGTAAAGGAAACACAACACCTTACCCACCAGCATGTCTAGCTCAGACAGAACACTTCGGCCTATCAATGAAGTAGAACGAGGACGCAGGTAGAAAAAGCCTTCTGGCGCACGCACTAATTCAGCGTTGTAGCGCTGATAAAAATGCTGCAGCGGCATTTCAAACTCAATCAGATAAGCGTGGTTATCCAAATCTTCGCTGGCAATATGGCGGCCAGCACGCAGCGTGCTATCCAATGCAGGAAACAAAGGATTGGCAATCGCTTTCGCCAGTTCCTCTGGCATAAATTCTTCAATATTTATCGATGACATTCGCTTGTACCTTGGCTCCATATTCGTTAATTGCCTGCCAATCCGGTTGGATCGCGTTTAGATCAGATTGTGAATAACCCAGGCGTACGGCCTGATTAATCACGATTCGAGCCAAATCAAAATGGCGTGCTTGTGGGTGTTGAGCCAGATAGTTTTTCAAAACAACGCCCAAATCGATGCCTTCGCCTGTCGTACGATGGCGAGATAACATGTCACCGATTTGATCGCCCAATTGGTCGCTAACCACAGTGAGTTCTTCAAACTCGACCTCTGCGGGCATTTCGCCCATCACTTCGTCATCACGAAGCACTAACGCCTCATCACGCATATCACGTAGGCGCTCGGCATCCGCATAGGTCAGGAACCACGGGCTATCGAAGTATTCTGTCACCGACTGACGTAAACGCTGGCTAAACGCGCGGTTTTTGTCCATGTCGATGGCATTACGAATAAATTTGTGTACGTGGCGGTCGTAACCGATCCACAGGTCAATCGCTTGCTGGCCCCAGTTAATAATGCGATCTAGCTTCATTTGCAGGTTGTAGAGCATGGCATCAACGAAATCGAGATCGTCGCGACCGAGCACTTGTTCCTGAATATTCAGAAGCTGGGTTTGCAATTGATCACCCGCAGATTGCAAGGTGTCTTGCAGTTCACGCAGCGTGCTGGAGGTTTCATTCAGCAATTGCTCACAGTTGGCAATGGCGGCTTGCCAGTCTTGGTTTAACAGCTCAGCAATATCGCTTTTTACTTTCTGCTGCTGTTCGTCCATGGTGCGCTGATTCAAGTCGATACGGTCGAAAATCTCGGCCACAGAGTACTTGAGCACGCCATAAACATTTTTGCGCCAAAAGTCTGCATCGCCATCTTCAGAAGCCGCCGACAATGCTTTGTCGATCTCGTCTGCAACCATTGAAAGCTGAATGGACAGCTTCAATGAGCTGTATTCGCGATGACGCGCGTAATAATCGCTGATACCCAGTGCAAGCGGTGTAAGACGATAGATGCTCGCACCGTCTGTCAGTTCGCTGGTAAAGCGACTGATCAGGCGGCTACGCACCAAATCGTTAATGGCATTGTTCGCGCGAAAGGCAATCGTTTCGCTAGCTTGATCGAATTGGTCACTCACAATGCGAAATGCATCGACAAGTTCCCCTTCCCCTAGCTCCTCCTCATATCGCTCGCTGCTTAAGACTGCAACGGCAAGGAGAAATGCCAGCCGTTCCGGCGGCAGATTGAGAGAGAAGTCGTTCTGTTTCACCCAACCAACCAACTCAGGAACAGTCTGAGAGAATTCGCTCATCCGTAATCCTTGTTGTCTATTTCTAATTATTTATCGAGAGGTCTTTGCGCCCAAACATGGATGTAGCGACCTAACGATATAAAAGGTTCCTGACGGCAGAGCTTTTGCTCCATCGCCACAACCTGTTCAAAGGTGTATTCGCCCATTCTTGTGTCTTTCATATAGTCATGGAACGTGCGTACACCGCTTTTTCCCAAAATAGTAAACCCAGCCTCTTCTATCCACTGGTAAACATCTTCAGGTGGAAGACCTTTTTGAGGCTGAAGCTTGAAGCGTTTTCTGTGCGGCATCCCCTCTTCCACATGGGTGAGGTTGCCGCAAATCAAATTCTTGAACAGCAGGCCATTTTGGTTGTAGAACATCACTGACGCAATGCCACCAGGCTTTACTTGCGAAAGTATGACATTCAGCGCTTCATGCGGATCAGCCAACCATTCCATCACTGCATGAAAAAGCACCAAGTCGGCCTTTTTATCCATATGCTGTGCGATTTCCTGCACGGGCGCATGAACGAAGCGATAGTGCGGCAGAAGCCCTGCCGCATCGATATCTTTTTCCGCCAACTCGAGCATCTGTGAAGAAAGATCACACAAGGTGACGTGATGACCGCGCAGGGCGACTTGCTGCGAAAGCTGCGCCAACCCGCCTCCGGCATCCAAAATGTCCAGTGGTTTGGATTCACCCAGCCGTCTTAAAATTGATTCGAGATCTTGCCAAACAACGGCTTGGCGGATTTCTCCCTTGCCGGAACCGTAAATGTTTTTAACAAATTTGTGGGCAATGTCGTCGAAATTTCTATCCTCAGTCACAGCGCCTTCGTTATCATATTCAGTAAGGGGGTTATTTTCGCATAAGACTGCCGTTAATAAAGGTTTGTTGTACTTATTGGCCCCTGTTTGACTATATTTCGGGCGACATTTCATGTTTGAACTAAAAAAACTCGTATCAACTTTACTGATGCCCCTGCCTGCGCTACTGCTTATCGGATTTTTTGGCCTTTTTTTGATTTGGTTCACGCAGCGTAAAGGGTTCGGCTCGTTCTTAGTATTTGTTTCACTATTGTTAATCGGACTGGTGTCTTTCCAGCCATTATCTTCATCGCTGTTAATGAAGTTAGAAAGACAACACACCCAGTTTCTCGCCCCAGAAGAACCTGTCGAATACGTCATGGTGCTGGGACACGGACATGTTGTAGATGATGAGATACCGCCAACGTCAGAATTGTCACGTGTGGCACTGATGCGATTGGTGGAAGGCATTCGTATTCACTTTATGTATCCAACGTCAAAACTGATCCTATCTGGCTATGATGGCGGATATGAAGTGAGCCATGCTCGTATGCTGGCCCGCGTTGCAATGGCAATGGGTGTGAATAAGAACAATATTCTCTTGCTGGAAACCGCAAAGGACACGTGGGAGGAGGCATTTCAAGCAGCGTCGGTGGTCGGTCAAAGCAATTTGGTGCTAGTGACATCCGCGAGCCATATGCCTCGTGCACTGTATGACTTCCAAACTGCTGGCCTAGATCCTATTCCGGCGCCAACAAATTACATGGCACAGAAAGAGATTCAGCAACCTTGGATAAAATACAGTCCTCGTGCGCAGTATCTCGAACAATTTGAACGCTTCTGGCATGAGCGCTTAGGGCAGTTATGGCAACGTCTACGCGATAAAGTCGCGCAGCAGCAAGATGAGTTTCAGGGTGACCCTGTGACCTCTCCAGAGACTGCTCCTGACCTTCAACTTGAATCCGTGCCAGCAAACTAAATGGTTATAACAAGCTGTAAACGAAAAAAAGAGCTGCCCTGAGGCAGCTCTTTTTTATTGTTAGCCTTGCTTGTGGCTGGCGCGTTTTACGTGTCACACGTTACCCAAAACCTGTTACCCGAAACCTCTGCTGCAGCCTCTAAAGGTTTGCAACGAACTCACGCACTGCTTCAAGATCTTCTGGCGTATCTACCCCTGCTGGCGGCACTTCAATCGCGACATCAACGTGGATTTTTTCGCCATACCAAAGTACGCGCAGTTGCTCCAAACACTCAATGTGCTCAATCGGGCTCGGTGCCCAGTTGATGTAGGTGTTAATAAAGCCTGCACGATAACCGTAGATACCAATATGGCGTTTGAGATTATGGTGAATTTCAGCAGGCACTTTGGCGAAATTATCGCGATCCCATGGGATAGACGCACGGCTGAAATACAATGCATAGCCGTCTTTGTCCGTCACCACTTTCACCGCATTCGGATTGAACACGTCATCGGCGTGATCAATGTTCACGGCAAGTGTGGCCATCGGTGCTTCGCTTTTGGCAAGGTTCTCTGCAACCTGGCGAATCACACTCGGCGGAATGAGTGGCTCATCGCCCTGAACATTGATAATGATCTCGTTCGCATCGAGATTATATTTTTCAACAACTTCAGCAAGACGCTCAGTACCAGATTGGTGATCTTCACGGGTCATGCACACTTCTGCACCAAAGGCATTTGCAGCATCAACAATACGCTGATCATCGGTTGCGATAATCACTTTGTCGGCACCCGACTTCATGGCTTGCTCGTAAACCCATTGGATCATGGGTTTGCCGCCAATATCTACCAGCGGCTTTGCAGGTAAACGACTGGACGCGTACCGAGCAGGGATCACCACGGTGAATTTCATTGCTTAACCTCGTCCGATGACATTTCACGCGCTTCCGTCGTTAGCATCACAGGAATGCCATCGCAGATCGGATACGCCAAACGGTCAAACTTACAAACCAACTCATTCTTTTCTTTGTTGTAGTTGAGCTTTCCCTTACACGCAGGGCAAGCGACGATTTCAAGCAGTCGGTGATCCATATCCATCCTTCACTTTCTTAATGGTATTTATTACGTTGGCAGTATCGTCCGCATTGAAACTCGCATCAACGGGCAAATACCACCAATTCTCAATTTCTGGGTGCTGTTGCAACATTGCGCGGCATTTGACGGCATCTTTTTCTGTCATCAGTAAATGCTCGCCTTTCTGCGCTAACGCCGCGAGTTGATCAAACTCAAAGGCTTTGTGGTCTGCGAACGGCTCACAATGAATAAGTGTCAGCCCTAGATCGTTAAGCGTATTGAAAAATCGTTGAGGGTTACCAATACCGGCCATCGCCACCGCATTATTGATACTGCTGGCGACGATGCGTTGACCCGTTTTCAGGTTAACCAACTCGCAGGGGGCTAACGTCATGGCTATTTCACCAGACGATACCGAAGTGCCATTGCAAATGACAAAGTCTACGTCGTTTAGACGATCAGTTTGCTCTCGCAGTGGTCCAAGCGGCATGTAGTAACCATTGCCGAAGCGTCTCTCGCCATCGACAACCACAAACTCAATGTCTCGCGCCAATTTATAGTGTTGAAGCCCGTCATCAGTGATCACGATATCAACACCAAGAGGCAGCAGCGCTTTAACGGCATCACTACGAACAGGTGAAATTGCAACCGGTGCGCCAGTGCGTTGATAGATCAACACAGGCTCATCGCCGGCGATATCGGTGCTGGTTTTATCATTGAGCACTAATGGATAATGTGTTGCTTTGCCGCCATAGCCACGAGACACCACGCCCGGATTCATTCCCAAGGCTTTTAGTTGCTCCACCAGCCAAATAACAACAGGGGTTTTTCCATTGCCACCGACTGTGATGTTGCCCACCACGATGACAGGAACTGGGGCTTTATAAGCGCCATTGCTATCATCAAGAAATGCCTTGCGACGCTGACGAGCAATGGCACCAAACACCTTGCTCAGCGGCCACAGCAGTGGCGCGCCAATCCATCCTAGCGGGTGGTTTTCAAACCAAATTTTATCTACCAAACCCGCCAAGCGTTAATCTCCAAACTGGATTCGGTATAGTTGCGCATAAGCACCGTCTTTTTCCATCAACGCGGTATGGTTACCGCGTTCAACAATTTCGCCTTCATCGACCACCAAAATTTCATCGGCGTTTTCAATGGTCGACAAACGGTGTGCAATGACCAATACGGTGCGATCTTTTTGCAGCTCGTCAAGGGCTGCCTGAATCGCGCGTTCAGATTCCGTATCCAGTGCTGAGGTCGCTTCATCGAGGATCAGTACAGGTGCATCGCGTAACAAGGCACGTGCAATCGCAATGCGCTGACGCTGACCACCAGATAAGCTCACCCCGTTTTCACCAATAACCGTATCAAAACCTTGTTCCATGTTTTGAATGAAATCACTCGCGTAAGCCAGCTCTGCGGCGCGTTCTATTTCTTCCCGCGTGTATTCGCCTGCTGCGGCATACGCGATATTATTGGCGATACTATCGTTAAACAAGTGAACATTTTGAGAAACAATGGCTACCTGATCACGAAGGTTATTCAGGGTGTAATCCTCAATTCGCACGTTATCAATCGTGATATCGCCGCCATTAATATCATAAAAACGCGTCAGCAAATTGGCGATGGTACTTTTGCCTGAACCTGAGCGCCCAACTAGGGCTAAGGTTTTGCCGGCTTCCAGCTCAAAACTCACTTTGTTCAATGCTGGGGTATCTTTGGTTGGATAAGTAAACACCACATCTTTGACATGGATGTCCCCTTTCACACGTGCAACTTCATGGCTACCGTTGTCTTTCTCAGTTTCCATTTCCATCAATTCAAACAAGCTGTTACACGCCGCCATACCACGTTGGAACTGTGATGTCACATTGGTCAGTGCCTTCAAAGGGCGCATCAAACCAAACATCGCACCAAACACCACTGCAAATGTACCCGCAGTCAACTCTGAGCGAATAGCCTCAGTGTTTGCCAGCATGAGAACCACAACAAGCGCAAAAGAGGCGATAAGCTGGATAACAGGGTTAGCAATGGCCTGCGCTGACACCAACTTCATGGTTTGCTGACGCATACCATTACTGACATCTTCAAAGCGTGCTTTTTCAACTTCCTGACCACCAAAGCTCAATACCACTTTATGGCCTTTCAGCATTTGCTCTGCTGACGAGGTCACTGACCCCATGGCTTCTTGCATATTGGATGAAATTTTACGGAAGCGTTTTGATACAAAACCAATCGCCCACGCTACCACAGGTGCGATGACGAGTAAGATTGCCGAAAGTTCCCAGCTGTAGTAGAACATCAGGGTCATCAAACCAATGATTGACGCACCTTCACGAACAAGACTGACCAATGCGCCACTGGTGGCGTTAGCAACTTGTTCTGAGTCATAAGTGATGCGCGACAGCAATGCACCGGAAGATTCTTTATCAAAGAAGCTCACAGGCATCTTCATAAAATGGTTAAACATGCGACGGCGCATCACCATCACGACGTTACCGGACACCCAAGAAAGACCGTAGGTGGAAACGAAACTGGATGCGCCTCGAATGAGCATTAGGCCAACAAGATAAAAAGGCATCATCTTAAGGAAATCACCATCAACGCTGTCGTAGGTAAAGCCTTCATCGAGCAACGGCTTTATCATAGAGAGCATCAAGGTGTCACTTGCCGCGTTGATCACCAACGCGATGATGGCAACCACCAACCCTAGTTTGTAATTGGCAATATAGGGCCACAGTGCTTTGAACGTTTCCCGAGTGGTTTTATCTTGGTAATTTGACATTTTATTTGCTTATATTTCTGCAAGTAGCGGGCATTCTACTCTTTTCTTTTGGGTGCTCCAAACTTCTTACGGTACCAATATGGCTCCAGATCAAGACGATGACTAAGAACACGCCACCCCTTGCTGGAAAAACGCACACTCACCTGACCATGCTTACCTGTTTCGTACCACGCGATATTTCGCTGATGATAGCGGGCGACAACGTCAGGATTTGGCAAATTCCAGGGTGTATATCGCCCCGTCGAAGCAATAGCTGCCTTTGGGCGAACATGGTCAATGAATAATGCTGAAGAAGAGGTTTTGCTACCGTGGTGGGGAACGATGAGGACTTGAGCATCCAGGTCATCATTTTGCTCAACCAAATAGTCCTCACCTTTGGCCGGTAAATCTCCCGTCAACAAAACTGCGTTCTCCCCATCCGAGACACGAATAACACAGGAGTCGGGATTTCTCGCCTCATCGACAAGCATCAGTGGATACAACACGTCGAAATCCAGCCCTTTCCAACGCCATGTCTCTCCACGTTTACAAGGCAGAAACGCCGCGTTATTTTCACTGGCTCTCACCCATTGAGGGCCTATTTGAGCGATCACCCATTCAGCACCGCCCGCATGGTCATTATCACGGTGACTTAGAATAAGCCCCACCAACGCGCTTCCTCGGGATTGCAGAACGGAATAAACAACACTTTCTGCGATGCTGCTCGATGTCCATGCCGCGCCTGTGTCGTACAGAATTGCCTCGCCGTCTTTTTCAATCAATACCGCCAAGCCATGACCAACATCAAGTACATCGACGCGCCAATCAGCATTGTTGTTAGTGCTTCTGCCCCATGTCAGCAGAATCATGGCGACAACACCCAATAGCACCAAAGACCGCCTCACGTTCAACATCGTGACTAACACAACAAAGAGAATAACAACCATCAACCACATACCTGACAGTCGCCCAATCTCCAGCCATCCCAAGGCGACGGTATCTAAAGCCAACAACAAAGGAGACAAAGAAAGGTCAGCCGCAGTCCATACCCAAGTGGCAGGCATAAACGGCGAAAGTATCAGCGCTATCAAAATAAGAGGAACAGTGACCAAGCTAACGAGAGGGACTGCGATCAGGTTGTAAACAATGGCGGTCATGCTTATGCCACCAAACCACGCCCACATAAACGGCAACATGCCGAGCGTGAGAAAAACCTGCATTCGCCACAGCAAAAGAAAGTAGCGTTTAATCAACGCACACGATGTTGCTAACCCCCCGCCTTTACTTCCATCGATGTCCTCACCTGTCATATCTTTATCTTCACGTCTCTCGCCAGTCATAGACATGATACAAAGCACAAACACTGCGCCAAAAGAAAGCCAAAAGCTGGCAGAAAAAATCGATAGCGGATCGGAAATTAATACCACCGTCAGCACAATCAAGAAGGTGTTAAAAGGACTGACGCTGAACCCGGTCTAACGAACCAACGAAAAGGTCACTAGCGCAATCAATGCGCGCTGTGCCGTCATAGTAAAACCGGCCACCCATGCATATCCGAATGCACACAATAGCCCCACCAATGCGGCTAACCACAGCGCATTGTCACGGCGACGGACAATCGGTAATAACAGCTTAGTGACCCTGTCACCAAAAAAGAACGCCAGTCCAATATGAAGGCCAGAAATAGCCAACAGGTGCGCAAGCCCTGTATCTCTGAGTTGTGTCCAATCAACGCGTTGAAGCAACGAGCGCTCACCAAATGCAAGTGCCACCAAATATCGCGACGACGGTAAATTCCCTAACTCAATTTGTATTTTTTCAAATAGCTGCTGCCGATATGAGGAAGTATCGTCTATGATCTTTGCGGTGAGCACGGTGCCTTTGGAATGAATGTGTCGAGACAAAAAATAGGTCTCTGCATCAAAGCCTGCTTCGTTCAAGCGTCCATACGGCTCTCGCAATCTTGCCGTGATTTCCCAGCGCTGTCCTTGCTTTACAGGTTCTTCACTTCGCCAGTAAAGTCGCACCCGAAACGTCTCAAAAGTGGTCAGTTTGCGTCCATTCACTGTGTCCACATCAAAGATTACACTTGTTTGCAATTTTTCAGTGGTAAAAAGGCTGCCAACTTTCCCTGCTATGGTAGTATTCTGAGCCACTGTCAGAGCGGAAATGGTTTTGTATTTAAACAGTGCCGCAGAGCTGGATGCCACTAGACAGCCAAGGGTGAGACCAATGAAAAACACGGAAACGTGCTTTCTTAGGGCGAGCAGAATGACAAGAAAAAAGAAAGAAGCCACCGCCAAGGTGCTGATTTCTGGAATGTCTGGCCACCATTTGAGCGTGACTATAGCCACCACGATACCGAGCAATACTTTCATGCTGGTATCGATTCCGTGTGAAAAGAATACCTATGCCAAGAAAAATATTTAAAAAGTTTCTTCCCAGACACGACGTGATTCGCAAACAAAAAGCGCTCGCGGTCTTTGGCAATCTGCTTTATGACCCGAACCTTTGGTGCTTGAATCGACGCTCTGCATCCGGTGCATTCGCCGTTGGCCTTTTTATGGCTTTTATTCCCCTTCCCAGCCAAATGATCATGGCGGCAGGTCTTGCCATCATGTTTGGGGTTAATTTGCCCCTGTCGATTGCGTTGGTTTGGATCACCAACCCCATCACCATGCCTGTGATTTTTTATGGCTCCTACAAGGTGGGAGCATGGTTGCTGGGAACACCCAATATTCATTTTCATTTTGAACTGACGTGGGATTTCCTGTTTAGTCAAATGAATCAGATTGGCCCTCCATTCCTGCTCGGTTGTTTAGTCTGTGGGATTTTCTTTGCCATCGTTGGCTATTTTGGTGTTCAAGGGCTTTGGCGTTATTCAGTCGTAAGAAGCTGGCAAAAACGTCGTTTGCGATTACCAAAAATGAAATCACTAAAGAGAAAGAGCCGAGACATACCTGAGTAACCTCACAGTCAATGAGCACTCAGCAGCAGATACAAAAATACCCCGCAATGGCGGGGTATTTTTTTAATTATTCATCGGCTGCGACAGATTAGACGCTGTTATATCTATTCTCTGTAACTTGATGATATATCAATGGGATATCATCGAAGTAATCAAAAGACTTGGTGCATAATCTATTCACTAAACACTACCTCGCACTCAATACCGATGCCGGTTGTAGTTTGCAGGCACGTTGAGCCGGATACCACGTCGCCAAAAGACTCAACACCACCGCTGTCACAGACACCATCAACACATCGCTGTAATGCAGTTCAGTCGGCAAGAAGTCCACAAAGTAGATGTCGCCTGAGAGAAAGTCTTGCCCCGTTAAGCGTTCAATGCCGCCCACGATAGTGGTGAGATTAAGCGCAATCAAGCACCCTGCCACCGAGCCAATCAAGCTACCAAACAAACCAGACAGCAAGCCATGCCAGACGAAAATAGATCGAATCAATCCATCTTTTGCGCCCATGGTACGCAACACAGCCACGTCTGCTGCGCGGTCTTTCACCGCCATCATGAGCGTCGAAACAATGTTAAAACAGGCGACGCCGATCACGAGCACCATGACCAGATACATAATGGCTCGCACCATTTGGATATCGCGATAAAGGAAGCCGTATTCCTGCGTCCAGTTTTTAAGGTACACATACTCTTTCAGCGTTTGGCCCACCTCACGCACAATGCTTCTGGCATCCAAAGGATCGCTCAGTTTCAACGCCACGCCAGATACCGCTTCACCCATGCCAAGGTATTGCTGTGCATCTTGAATTGGAATTAAGGCCAGCCCGTGATCGACCTGTCCTCCCAAGCTCAGAATCCCCGATACTTGGAGGCGAATACGTTTTGGCGCTCGCAGCTTAAGCTCAGGATCAGGAGAAGGCACCAGCGCGGTGAGCCAGTCGCCTTTTTTAACCTTCAACGCATCAGCAATGCCTTTACCCAGCACAACTGAATTATTTCCTGCCGTGAGTGACGCCCAGCCATCCCCCAGTACATAGTCGCTAATACTGCTGACGTTGGCTTCTTGTGACGGGTCGATCCCACGGAGCTGAACGGGCTTAAGGTTTACACCTTTTTCCAACAGCGCCGTCAAGGTGACATAAGGCGCTCCCGCCACCACTCGTGGATTCGCAACGGCGGTTTCTTGCATTTCTTCCCACGCATTGACGGGTGTATTCACGCCCTCAAGTTGCGCATGTGGGATCACGGCTAACACGCGATTATTCAGCTCGCGCTCAAAACCATTCATGGCTGACAGCCCAACAATGATCACCATCACGCCCACCGAGATACCAATCATGGAAGACACAGAGATAAATGACACCAGCTTGTTGCGGCGCTTCGCTTTACTGAATCGACGCCCAATAAACAGCGCTAACGGTTCAATCATGGTGCGACGGCCTCTGGCTGTTGCTGCTCAACAAACTGACCATCCAACATCGATAACTGCCGATCCATCTTGCTCGCCAGTTCCTTATCGTGCGTGACCACCAAGAATGCCGTATTAAATTCACGATTTAGCTGACGCATCAAATCATAAATATCTAACGCCGTTTTATGATCGAGATTGCCGGTCGGCTCATCAGCCAGCACCAACGCAGGACGATTAACCACGGCGCGCGCAATCGCAACACGCTGGCGCTCACCGCCAGACAGTTCGGAAGGTCTGTGCTCTGCGCGATGCGCCATACTCACCGCTTCCAGTATCTCCAATGCACGGCGCTTTGCTTCCACCGGTTTTTCTCCGCCAATCATCAACGGCATCGCCACATTTTCCAACGCGGTAAAATCCGCCAAAAGATGATGGAACTGGTAAATAAAACCGATATTACGATTGCGCAGTGTGGCCTGCTCAGAGGCGCGCATTTTGATCAAATCTTTCCCATCAAAATGCACCGTACCTTCAGTCAAGGTATCCAATGCACCCAATATGTGGAGCAAGGTGCTCTTACCTGAGCCAGACGCACCCACAATCGCTACCAGTTCGCCTTTATCAATCGAAAAAGACACACCTTTCAACACCTGAGTATTCAACTCGCCTTCTTGATAGGTTTTAACGACGTTTGAACAGGTTAACAATGCATTACTCATAGCGAAGCGCCTCAGCTGGACGAACAGAAGCCGCCTTAAATGACGGGAACAAAGTAGCAAGAAGACTGAGCACAATCGCGCCCAAGACAACAGATAGAATCTGTTCAGGTTTCACAACAACAGGCAGTGCTATGCCGTTACCTAGCAAGCTAACATTAAAAAGGTGCATAATTTCATTGATGTTAATGGCCAACAGCGTACCCGACAGACCACCAAGCATGGCGCCAATCACACCACTGCTCGCCCCCTGAACCACGAAAAGCGCCACGATGTTTTTCTGGGTCATGCCTTGTGTTTTCAATATCGCCACTTCCGATTGCTTTTCCATTACGACCATAATCAATGCTGAAATGATGTTAAATGCCGCCACCAAGATGATCAGGCTTAGCATTAAGCCCATCATGTTTTTTTCCATCTTCACCGCTTGGAATAACTCGCCGCGCAGTTCTCGCCAATCTGACCATTCATAACCCATGGTTTCTGCCACTTGCTTAAGAGTCGGCACGTCGAATGGGTCTGTGATGAAAAGACGAAGATCGGCAGGTTGTGAGCGAGGTAGGCGCATCAATCTCGCCACATCATTCAAGTTGGCAAACATAAGTTGACCGTCAACATCCGTTGCAGTGTCATAGATACCAGTGACAGTAAAATTTCGCTGAGAAGGGATACGCCCCACAGGCGTAAACTGACTTGCACTCGTGATCATCACACGGACCTTATCGCCGACTGAAACGTCTAGCGAGCGCGCGGTTTTTCGCCCCAGCACAAGGTTATAACTGCCCGGAAGCAACTGATCAAATGAGCCTCGAACCATAAACTCTCGAATAGGTTCAGGACTACCAGGGTCAACACCCAACAAGCGTCCTGCTCCGATAGATACAGGGCTTTGCACCACCGCATCCGTGCTCACGATGGGCGCAGTATCAACCACACTCTCCCACTTAGCGATCGTATTAACATCCGGCGCTAACTCTGAGTCACCAGAAATAACCGCTTGAGGAATGACCCCCAAAATACGGTGTTTCAGTTGCCCTTCGAAGCCATTCATCACGGATAACACAGTGATCAACGCCATCACACCAATTGTGATACCTGCGGTCGACATGTACGACACAAACCGCCCAAACTTATCACCTGATCGCCCGCGCAGATAACGCAGACCAATAAACACCGATAACGGGTGAAACATAAATTGAATTCTCAACGAGTGATTCAGTCTGCTTGGTAGACACCCAAGTATAAACACCGCAGCAGACCGTTAAATTTCGAGTGTAATGAGTTGCAAGAATACCTTTTAGGTCAGCGGATTGCCACGAAACGCCGACTCACAATCAGCGGTTAGGCGCTTTTTCGGGCAAATCGTTCCATTCTTCTTAAACCTTTGACCCCATCCGCTCTTGCGAAACAAAACGAAAGCGGCATATACCCGATTTCTTCCCTCAAAACTGGAAACGGCGTTATTCGCGTAGAAACATGCATAATGGGTCAGTTTGGGTATAATCAACAGATTACAAAGCATTAGGATACATCATGAGTCAAGAGCAATACTTTTCCGTGCATGCGCACCTAAAAATCAATGTTGAAGAATTAGGTGACGGCGAGCAGGTGCCTTCAGAGGTAGAGTTTGGTCGTGAAATCCCCGTTGCGTTTCGTATCGCCAGCCAATGTGGCGACATTGACAGTAGCGTCGAAAAGGAAATTCACGCGCTACGCCATGATGATGGCCATGCACTGAGTAAATATCTTATTGCTCAGAATGAAAAAATTAATTTGCTCCTCGGTTTTATGCTGGCTCAACAAGATAATCCAAAACTGCGCTATCAAACCGAAACCTTCGGTGCGAGCAGCCTGACTTTCATTGCAAAGAAAGCTTTTCAAAAAGGCCAACATATTCGCCTTAAACTCTTTCTTGAGAACCCACCCTCAGCAATTTACTGTTACGGTAGCGTTTATGGCTGCAAAGAGAAAAATGGTAAATACGCCGTGGGCATGAAATACATTCGCCTTCAAGAAGAAGACCGAGATGTGCTGATACGTGCTGCATTGCATCAACAGCAGAAACTCCTCCGACAGCGCGCATTAGAACGAGATAATTAAGCCCCGACTCATGACAGACAACGCTTTATTTGATTTGCCTGCACCAACCAAAGCAGGTGACACACGTGTTATTGCCAATCTTCTTGGCGCTTCACTGCCTTTAACCATTGCCAATCTGGCTGACCAGCAGCATAGGTTCATGCTGCTCGTTGTACCAGATAACCAAACGGCCCTTAGATTACAGCCCGAAATCCAACAATTCACCGGGCAAGCGTGCCATGTGTTCCCCGATTGGGAAACGCTGCCTTATGACAATTTCTCGCCGCATCAAGACATTATTTCAGATCGTATCGCACGCCTTTATCAATTGTCCCAGCAAACCGCTGGCATATTGATTATTCCCGTTTCCACTTTGCTGCAACGCGTTATGCCACGCTCCTTCTTGGTTCAACATGCGCTCATGGTGAAAAAAGGCGATGTACTTTCTCTTGAGAAATTGCGCTATAAGCTCGAGCTTTCTGGCTATCGCCACGTTGACCAAGTAATCCAGCACGGCGAATATGCAAGCCGCGGTTCGATACTTGACCTGTTCCCGATGGGCTCAAACCAACCGTATCGTATCGATTTCTTTGATGATGAAATCGACACCATTCGAGAGTTCGATCCTGAGAATCAGCGTTCGACGCAAGAGCTTGAGCACATTAACTTACTTCCCGCTCACGAATTCCCAACCGATGACGACGCCGTTGAGCAATTCCGTGTGCGTTGGCGAGAGCGTTTTGAAGCGCGACGCGAACCCGAATCTATCTATCAACAAGTCAGCAAGAAAACATGGCCCGCAGGTATCGAATACTGGCAACCTTTGTTTTTTGAACAGACAGAAACGCTGTTTGATTATCTGCCTGACGATACGCTACTGCTCACCAAAGGTGACCTAGAAGCTGCAACAAAACAATTCCTGACCGACGCCGAGTATCGTTTCGATCAACGTCGCGTTGATCCGCTTCGCCCTTTGCTTCCGCCGATCGATATTTGGCAAAACGTTGAAGAATTGTTTGGTGCGTTTAAAGCCTACCCCCGTATCAAACTCGACATTGGTACAACAGAGCAAAAAGCAGGTCGGTTTAATGCCCCGGTAAAACTGCTGCCAGAACTGACCGTCAATCAGCAACTCAAAGAGCCATTGGGTACACTGCGTAAGTTCACAGAAGATTTCAAAGGCAAGATTGT
Organism: Enterovibrio norvegicus FF-33; assembly: GCF_000286835.2. Taxonomy (GTDB): domain Bacteria; phylum Pseudomonadota; class Gammaproteobacteria; order Enterobacterales; family Vibrionaceae; genus Enterovibrio; species Enterovibrio norvegicus_A. Next base: position 417,589 of record NZ_AJYD02000038.1, read on the forward strand.
GTTCTCAGTGGAAACGGAGGGACGCCGTGAAGCCATGCTGGATCTGCTCGCGCGGATCAAAATTCGCCCACTAGTTTGCACCACATTAGACGAAGCGCTCAATGCGCCAACGCCTTACGCCATGATTGTCGGCCCTGCCGAAATAGGCTTTGTCGCTGAAAGTCCAGATTTTGCGCTCATTTGTGAAAGTAACTTGCTGGGTGAACGCGTCATTCAACAGCGTCGCCGTGGCGATAAAAAAGCCACTACCAACAATGACACCATGATCCGAAATCTAGCAGAATTGCAGATTGGACAGCCAGTTGTTCACCTTGAACACGGTGTTGGGCGCTACTTAGGCTTACAAACACTCGAAGCGGGTGGCATTGAAACCGAATACGTCACGTTGGAATACCAGCAAGGCGCGAAACTTTACGTGCCTGTCGCTTCATTGCACCTGATCAGCCGCTACAGTGGTGGTGCAGAAGAAACCGCCCCACTGCATCGCCTTGGTGGCGAAGTATGGGAAAAAGCACGGAAAAAAGCAGCAGAGAAAGTCAGAGATGTCGCCGCAGAGCTTCTCGATGTTTATGCCAAGCGCGCGACCAAAGTCGGTTTTGCCTTTAAACATGATCGTGAAGCCTATTTAGATTTCTGTACCGGCTTCCCGTTTGAAGAAACGCCCGATCAAACCCAAGCGATAAATGCTGTTTTATCAGACATGTGCCAACCTCTTGCCATGGATCGCTTAGTGTGTGGTGATGTCGGCTTTGGTAAAACCGAAGTCGCAATGCGCGCAACTTTCCTCGCCGTAAATAACGCCAAACAAGTCGCTATTCTCGTGCCGACTACCCTGCTCGCTCAGCAGCATTTTGAAAACTTCCGTGACCGCTTCGCTAACCAGCCCGTTCGTGTCGAAGTGCTTTCACGCTTTAAATCCGCGAAAGAGCAAAAAGCGATCATGGCAGATTGTGCAGAAGGTAAAGTCGACATCTTGATCGGCACACACAAGCTCCTACAAAGTGATGTGAAATATAACGATCTGGGTTTACTGATTGTCGATGAAGAACATCGATTCGGTGTACGTCAAAAAGAAAAAGTGAAAGCGATGCGCGCAGATGTCGATATCTTAACGCTCACCGCCACGCCAATCCCTCGCACCTTAAACATGGCCATGAGCGGCATGCGTGATTTGTCGATCATCGCCACACCACCGTCACGCCGACTGGCGATCAAAACCTTTGTTCGTGAGCGGGACAATGCCACGATCAGAGAATCACTGCTTCGCGAAATCATGCGTGGTGGCCAAGTTTATTTCCTTCACAATGATGTCGACAGTATTGAAAAAACCGCCGACGAACTTGCAGAACTCGTACCAGAAGCACGCATTACCGTGGCACATGGGCAAATGCGTGAACGCGAACTCGAGCGCATCATGTCGGATTTCTACCACCAGCGTTTCAATGTATTGGTGTGTACCACCATCATCGAAACGGGTATTGACGTCCCGACAGCGAACACCATTTTGATGGATCGCGCAGACCGTTTAGGCCTCGCGCAGTTGCACCAATTGCGCGGGCGTGTCGGTCGTTCACACCATCAGGCCTATGCTTACCTGCTCACCCCGCATCCAAAACGCATGACGAAAGATGCTGTTAAGCGTCTTGAAGCCATTTCATCGTTGGAAGATTTGGGCGCTGGTTTCACCTTGGCAACCCATGATTTAGAAATTCGTGGGGCAGGTGAATTACTGGGCGAAGAACAAAGCGGACAAATTCACTCGGTAGGTTTCACGCTATACATGGAGATGCTGGAGCAAGCGGTAGAAGCACTCAAAGATGGCAAAGAACCGTCTTTAGAAGATTTGCTGAACCAACAAACCGATGTTGAATTACGCCTACCTGCGTTACTACCCGACAGCTATATTCCTGATATCAATACCCGACTGTCGCTTTACAAGCGAATTGCAGGCACACGCTCTCAGGATGACGTTGAAGAATTGCGCGTTGAACTGATCGACCGTTTTGGTCTTCTACCGGATGCCGCATCGAACCTATTAAAGGTGCAGCAAATCAAACTAGATGCAGCGAAACTGGGTGTACGTAAGATAGATGCCCACGACAAAGGCGGTGTGATCGAGTTTAACCAAAACGCCCAAATTGATCCCGGCTTCCTAGTGGGTCTGTTACAATCGCACCCAACTCGATATCGCTTCGACGGACCTACCAAGCTCAAAATTGTCGAATCATTGACTGATCGCAGAGCACGGGTCGAGTTTGTCGAAACACTACTGATTCAATTTGCTGACAACCTATTGGTCGCCTGAGAACAGGCGACGAGATGCTATTAACGGAGTAATGCTTTGAAAAAGCTAATTTTCCTGCTGCTGTGCACCATTAGCTGGCCATCAATCGCAGAACGTTGGTTTGACGTTGAAGTGATTGTATTTAAACGCAACCAGAGCCCTGATAACGTTCAGGAAAACTGGCCGGATTCGCAACCTAACATCAATTTCTCTAATGCGGTTTCTGTGTTCGACTCGGCCACACTATCAGCAAGAGGGATCCAATTGCTGCCAAAGAGTGATTGGCAATTGAATGCGGAATACAACAGATTAGCCAATCATGCTGGTTTCAAACCTCTCTTGCATACCGCTTGGCGTCAGAATGACGGCAGCAAGAATGCCATGCCAAAATTGCGTTTCACCGCAGGCAAAAACTATGGCAAGGAATACTACACTGATGGCACAGCCAAAGATGCGCCGCTAAACACCACTACTGGCTACGCGGGCGAAGAAAAACAAAGCGGCTCGATGTATGAGCTAGACGGTTTTATTCGTGTTTACGTTCAGCACTATCTGTTCATTGAAACCGACCTCGTGCTTCGCGAGCCTGGTGAGCGAAAAGTCCTGCAAGATGTCAACGAAGTGGCTGCACCGCTAGCAAACCAGCCAGAAACTGAGTTGGACGGCATCATGACTGATGGCACTCAAATCACCGAAACGGGTGATACTAGCCAATTCGCTGGCTTCCAGAAGCTTGAGCGTACTTATGCAATTGAAAAATATCTCAAGCCCTATTCCTTCGAGCAAAAGCGCAGAATGCGCAGTGGTGAAATCCACTACCTTGATCACCCACTTATGGGACTGATTATTCAAGTTACTCGCGCCGAATAAACACCGTTAACAACGCCCTCTCATGAGGGCGTTGTTTTAAAGCACCAATCTATACTGATCTATCTCTGCTTTAACTTGGACTCCCCATTGACCATAGATGACTGCGGTATACACCATGCAAGCTAACTTGGAATTTCAAACAGAGCGCCTTCTTCTGCGTGCGCTAAATCGAATCGATGTCATTGCTTTGCGCGATGCGATTAGCCAATCTTCAGATACCGTGGGGCCTTGGCTTGATTGGTGCCATGAAGGGTTTGATGATTTAGATGCTGAAGCTTGGATAAACCGAAGCCGTCAAGGTTGGCTCACGGGCAGCAGCTTCGAACTGGCTGCATTTGAAATAGAGACAGGCACTCTCGTTGGTTGCATTTACATCTCGAGCATAGACAGCGTCGCGAACATGGCAAATTTAGGATATTGGATAGCGACCGCTTCTCAAGGCCGAGGCTATGCACATGAAGCCTCTGAAATTGCTGCAACCCTCGCCTTTAGCCATTTGTTGTTAACCCGACTCGAACTCGTGATGGACCCTGCTAACCAAGCCAGTATCCGTATTGCAGAAAAGCTTGGGGCGACTTACGAATGCAAAGCGAGAAATCGTTACATGTATGACGGGTCGCCTAAAGAAGGCTTGGTGTATAGCTTGATACCCGAAGACATTTTGCGTTCTCACTAAATCTCATTTGCGCTTTAACCTTCTATCGTGCCAATCAACATATCCCCATCTATTAATATCTAAGGATTCTCGGGCATTGCGCTTCATCGCAACTTCTCACTACAACGTCCAAAGCGTGATACATCGCCCCCTCCAGGATTATTTCCAATACATTGATTTATATAAATAAAAAATAGAAGAATGGAAAAGTGGAAAACGCTGTCACGTAACTGAAATCATATCTGAACGAAACTGTCACAGTGATTCTTATAATTGAGAGTATCAGCACCACTTGGTTCATGTTCGATGAAAAATATATTCTCTAAAAAGCTTCACTGGATCATCTGCGCTATCGGCACCGTTATCGCCATATGCAGTGGCATTTCAGTCAACTATCTTGAAGCCGAAAAACGTCAAAGTACGTTCAATACATTGATAGAGCAAAAGCTCAAAGTACTCGAGAAAGCGTTTTTCTCCTTTAATGAACTGCAGTTAACCGCACAGTTGTACTTCCAGAGCAGTGAAAGTCTAGATAAAGAAAAATTCCAGCAATTCCTTGCCAGCAGCACCCGAGAAGGGTCTGGCATTCATTCGGTTTTCTGGCTTCCGAAGGTGGCCAAGGTTTCCAGCTCCCAATTTGAAGACCAAGTGATAAACACAGAAGGCCAAAGTTACGTCGGGTACAAACTGTTCCCCCAAACCACCGACAATTGTTCATGGTCTCTGAACGATTTCACCTTCCCAGTGTTGTATGTGTCACCGCAAAATCAGGCAGAAAACTACATAGGTTGGCGAGCAGAATCTACGTGTCAATTTGCTTATGCGATGGAAAGAGCTTTCTTTCAGCGACGACCTGAAGCCAGTTTTTTTGTTCAGGACACGGGAAGCGGTGTTCGTCTTTTTTCCGCGGTAATGAACAACGAGAAACTACGTGGCTACCTTGTTACTTCCATCTACTTTGATTCATTCTTTGCCGCCATCTGGCCTGACTATAAGACACTCGATAATCTACATATTTCGGTGATGCCTCAATTTAGCGCTAAAGGTGACGCATCTTCGCTTCTCTTTTCATCCGGCGATGAGTCAACATCATCTCCGGATGTTCATACCGAAACCGTGCGTCATTTGGTTAAAATCCCCGGCAGTGAAGAGGGACTTTGGATTGCCTTCGCACATACCAATCAGAACTTCATGGGGTATCGATACAGCATTATCATGACAGTACTTGGTATCCTATTAACGTTTGCGACGAGTGTTTGTGTATGGTCGTATTCCAGCCGGCTTGAACTGGCAAATCGATTGGTTAAGGAGCAAACCAAAAAGCTGCGTTTTCAGGCCTATCACGATAACCTCACTTCACTCAACAACAGACTCGCACTTGAAAAGAGACTCAAGCAGGAACAATTGCAGCTACAACTTGGTGAAAGTGACGGCTTTTCAATCCTTTTCATCGACCTTGATAGGTTCAAACAGGTGAACGACTCTCTTGGGCATCTTATCGGTGATAAGCTTTTGCAGGCGGTGGCAGAAAGAATTTATTTTGCAACGCCAGAAAAGCATCGCAGTTTCCGTTTTGGTGGGGACGAGTTTGTTGTTTGTTTAAGTGGCATCGTCGACCAAGAAAGCGCCCGTCGTTTCGCCAACACATACCGTGACGCGCTCGATCAGCCCTACATGATTGACGGACATAACATTCAGGTCGGTGCAAGTATCGGCATCTCAAGAATTACCGAATATCGATTTACCTTGTTGGACATTATTCAACAAGCGGATATCGCGATGTATCACGCGAAAGCAAGTGGTGAAGCTATCACCTTTTATAACGAGAAGATGCTCAAGCGCATTCAAACTCGTTTCAATATTGAACAAGAACTCTCTTATGCCATCGATAACAAACAGTTCTCTCTCGTCTTCCAGCCAATATGTAGAGGGGAAAATGTCGCCCATTTTGAGGCACTACTTCGATGGAACCACCCAACGCTTGGCAATATCTCTCCGATGGATTTCATCTCAATTGCCGAAGACACTAACCAAATTCATGCGCTTGGTCGCTGGGTACTGAACAACGTTTGTGGCTTGTTGGCCCAATGGAAAAAAATCGCCGAAAATGATCACTTTCCAGGGATCACGGTGAACGTATCGCCAAAACAACTCAATGACCCTACATTTATTGGCTTCGTTAAGACATTGCTGGAAACACATGCGATACCCCATCAAAAGCTGGGCATTGAGATTACCGAATCCATATTGATGGAAGATGGAAAAACCACTGCTGCGTCGCTATCTGAGCTAAAACATATCGGAATACGCCTTTATCTTGACGACTTCGGCACTGGGTACTCGTCTCTCGCGGTGCTACAACAATATGCATTTGATGTATTGAAGATAGACAGGCACTTTATTACCAGCATCCACGGAGAAGAAGATAAATCATCCACCTTATGTGCCGCTATTATCCAGTTGTCGCGAGTATTGGGACTAGAGGTCGTTGCCGAAGGCGTTGAAACTGACGAACAGTTGACTTGGCTCAACGCGCAAGGCTGTGAGTATATCCAAGGCTACATTAAATCCAAACCATTGCCTGTTGAAAAATTATCCGCATGGCACCCAGCATGCCAAGCAATAGAACCTAGCAGTCTAAAAATCAGTCGCCCAACACACCCACGCTTAACATCGCTGAACCCAGCCAACAATCAGGTATAATAAAAGCGGCTAATCAGCCGCTTAATATTCAATATTAGATTTTAGTGCAGTTTCAACGACGGTCGAAGCACGCGGTTAATTCGACTCACAACCATCATCAATCCGGTTTTTAACACCCCATGAAGCGCGATTTGATGCATGCGATATAGCGAAATGTATACCAGACGCGCAAGCCGCCCCTCAACCATCATTGAGCCACTAGTCAGGTTACCCATCAAGCTACCCACGGTAGAAAAACGACTGAGTGACACTAAAGACCCATGATCTTTGTAGATATAAGGTTTCAACTCACGGTCGGTGATTTTCGCTACGATGTTTGAGAAACAACGACTGGCCATCTGGTGCGCTGACTGAGCGCGCGGAGGCACCATGGTGCCATCAGCTTGCTCGCATGCTGCACAATCCCCTAACACGAAGATATCGTCGTCACGCGTAGTTTGCAGTGTAGGTTTCACCACTAACTGATTAATACGGTTAGTTTCAAGCCCTGCGATCTCTTTCAGAAAATCTGGCGCTTTAATGCCTGCTGCCCATACCATGATTTGCGCTGAGATCTTGTCGCCATCTTTGGTCGTCAAACCATCTTCTTCCGCTTTCACAACCATGGTCGCGGTGCGCACATTTACACCTAACTTGATCAATTCTTGCTGCGCTGCACCTGAAATCCGCGGTGGCAATGCAGGAAGAATGCGCTCGCCCGCCTCCACCAAGGTCACGTTCAGCTTAGAACTGTCTAAGTCTTTGAAACCATAGTTGTGCAGTTCTTTAATCGCATTGTGAAGTTCTGCTGAGAGCTCAACACCCGTCGCGCCACCACCAACAATCGCGATATCCACAGAGCCATTGCCAGATTTTGCATGAAGTTTTAAGAACTCGTTGTTCATTTCATTTCGGAAACGACGTGCTTGTTCTGGGCTGTCTAGGAAAATGCAGTGATCACGAACACCTTCCGTGTTGAAGTCATTGGATGTAGAGCCAATCGCCATCACAAGAATGTCATAACTTAACTCACGCTCAGGCATCAACAGTTCGCCATCTTCGTCATCGTGCAACGCTGCCAATTGAATGGTTTTATTGTCACGATCGATGTTAGCCAAACTGCCTAACTGAAAGTCAAAGTAATGGTTTCTCGCGTGTGCACGATAGCTGATCGCATCCACGCCTTCATCCAATGAACCAGTCGCTACTTCATGCAACAGAGGCTTCCATAAATGGCTTGCCTTACGATCAACAAGAGTGACCTTGGCGCGTCCCTTACGTCCAAGTGTGCGGCCTAGTTTGGTTGCCAATTCCAGGCCACCGGCACCGCCACCGACTACGATAATTTTGGTCACGATTACTTCCTCACCATGATTTTAATACGAAAAAATTGTGCTACATCCCGCGTTAGTGACGCGTGATGAAAGAAAAGGTGTATGTAGGAGGTGAGGTAAAATCTTGATCGCATGAGGTGGTGTGAGTAACAGATTTTTTATTCATTTTGGTTCTGTTCTCGCGCTATTTGTTTTTAGTGTTTTGCGCTCAACGTCACGATCAATAAGTCGAATCCATTATACAGATCACTTGATCTCAATCAATTTTTATATCTGTGAATGCATGCCAAATGCAGTGAAAACGTTCAATTCAGTTGGGATTAACGATGTTTGATAACGTGATGAAAACACAAAGGACATGAGCTGTAACAACTCATGTCCTTTGTGTGAATGTCCCAAAAGTAAACCTGAATATTAAGCTTGCTCTTTAAACGCTTTTATTGCCTGAAGATGATGAGAAATGCTCTTGAATTTGTGCCCCTGCACTTCATCCCAAATAATTTCATAATATGGACTAAGTGTGGATTTGCTGCGTGAATTATCCAGTAACTCGTCGTTTGTCGATAAAACGACTAAACAACGACCTGCATTTTTAACACGGAAATCTTCAACACATTTTGTGCCGATATCAGCATACTCTTCGGGCCTATCAATTCGGCCTTCCATGTTCTCTTGTGGGAACAGGTTTGGGTTGAATATCACCTGCTTTAAACCAGTAAGAAAACCAATACGTTCAGACCAATAACCACCAAGACCCACGCCGCATATTATCGGATGCTTGTCGTCAGACAGTTCAATGTGCTTGCTGACTTCTTTGAGCAAATGCTGCATATCGTGTTTGGGATGAAGTGTGCTGTAGCTAATGAAACGAACATCTGGGTCAATGAACTGAAGTTGCATGACCTTTTCGTGGTTTCCTGGGCTTGTTGAATCAAAGCCATGAAGATAGATAATCACTGAAACTCCTTCTCACACTCGTATGGCAAACGCCAGTTTCTGCCTTGCTGATATCACAATCTATCACGCATTCACACACATTAGTTAAGGTTAAAGATCAAAGCCTCGAGAGGGTCAATAAATTCGTCATGCATTGGTTAAGGTTTCGTCACGCTGGCAATATCATCACTGAGCGAAGTCAATTTTTCCCTTAACGCCTTCCGCTGCTTATCGGTGAGATTACGATCGATTCGCTGAAGCAATTCATAACGTCGACCTATATAGATAGCCATATCATTCTTATATTCATCACTCTGAAAATGTATCAGCCGAGTGAAATAGGCATTGAGCCGCTGCGCTAGATCTGGTGCTTTTCGGTTGGTGATAATATTGGCGAATTCCGCCACCAGCTCGTCACGAATGTCATAAAACACCGGACGCATTTCTATCTGATAGGTTGCCATTTCAAGCAACTGAAGCTGTTGCTTTTTGTTGACCGTATCAACCCAAAATTCCGCACGCTCCACTAAGCGATCTTGTCGCCGCTCTCGTTGTTCTCCCAACGTTCCCTTCTTCGCTTCTTCGACGCCTTCGTCAATTTTGTCATTCATTGTGCTCAGCCACTGAGCGGCCTGCTCATCACTCAATGAACGAATAAGATTAACGAGCGCAGGCGTTAAGCCTTCTACTGATGCATTGACCCTTTCATTCGCGCGCTGATGGTATGCGCCTATCTGCGAATAAGACAGCGGCTTGACCGTGTCGCGCCTCAGTTGATTCAGTAATGCTTGAATTTGTGGCAATTCAGTCTGACGGTGCCATTCATGGAAAGCGTCCAGATCTTGATCGAGCTGTTTTTGCTGAGAAGATGTCATGTCCACATAGTCAGACAGATAGTAGTCAATCCAAAACGGCAGCGTGTTGTAGGCAAACTGATTGGTACAGGCAGCAAGAGAAAACGCAGCAAGAGCAGCGAAAAACAGATTTCGGATTGGATGATGTCGTCGTTTCATCTGTACCTCTTTGGTGCGCGTTTACTGTAATAGACTGTCTTTCAATACAGAGGTAAAACACAACGCTCGGTCTTGATAAAGGGGCTGTCCATATAATTGGTAGCCCAGTGAAAACCACAGTACGCCTAGATAATATGCCACAGGTAGCCAGCGGGCACAGGTTTCCTGCCATAGCGCCACGTTATCCATACGTCGTATTCGACAATAATGATTCACCAAGGTTTCAAGTTCGATATCATTGGCAAGCGAAGTCATCACCAAATCTAGAGCAGGATCGCCTAATGCTGCGTATTCCCAATCAATAATTTTTAGTTCACCTGCTGGGCATTTAATCAGATTGTAATAGCCCAAATCGTAATGACAGGTAGTCAGCGCAAGTTCACTTTTGAATGCATGATGCTGAAAGTGACAATGAATAGCCTTGATGTCGTCTGAAATCAACGTGGGGGAAAGATGACTGAAGTAGTGGAGACCTTTCTCAAAGGGGTCGAATCGATTGGCTAGCAGCGGGAGATCGTGGACCTTTGCCTGCAATATTGCTATTGAATCCAGCGCAATGCCATCAAGCACCTCACCTTGTACCCAAGCATTAAGCAAACCATCCGAATACAGCGCGATGGGCGATGCGGCAAGCCCACTTTCGGACGCAATCAGCAGAGCGTCATGCTCATGCTGACGGCTCAAACCAAACACCTTGGTGGCTTCGCTTTTTGGCCGCCAAACAAACTGCCGACCATCTGACGCAGAAAGTTTCATACAACGGTTACTCAGACCACCATCAAGCAATTGGGCGTCGTGAATAATAAAATCAGGCCGCAGTCTTTGAATAACTGCGACCTTTTCTTGTTCAGCGTAAAGCGACAAGGACTACCATCCAATCAAAGACTTTGACTGTTTTTTACGGATTTCTGTCTCGTCAGCCCATTCGATCAAGCCAGACTCAAGATCCATCAAACGCATGGTCATCTTGTAATAAACATCTTGGTCGCTACCCGCGCTCTTATTGATGCTTGATAGATTGCCGTACAGCATGTATTGCGCGCCGACCATTTTACCAAACTGAATCGCCGTACCTGGGTTTACCAGAGCATCGTTATTCTGGAAATCAAGCTGGTCACGAACCGCTTCAACACGGGTCATATCAACAAAACGGAACTTGCCCGACTTCAACATACGCGTGCTGATAGAATCAGTGATGGATTCCGTGTCGATGTGCTCGGCCGTTTTGTTCTTAATAGATTCGACAAACACAATCGGTCGGCTATCACGCGTAATCGCTGCAACCGCACCAGAAGTCAGCATGCTGTCTGTCATTTCTACAGCGATTTTTTGCAGATCTGTCGAACCAAACTCAATGGTGGTTGTTTCCACTTCTTGAGCATCACCGTAGCTCACCTTTTGTGAACACCCACCCATGATGAGTGCAACACCCATCAGCGCAATCACGCTTTTATTCATTCTACTTACCTGTCAATTTGATTAATGGACGTTTCACTGCACGTTACGCAGTGACACGCGAAAATTCTTCGCATCAGGGTTCAATGCCACACCTTGAAGTGTGATCGAATCACCACCGTAAATGGTGAACTGTCGCCACGGCGATTTACCGCTGTCGACTTCCAAGCCTTGTGCGTCATACCAGTTAAAACGGTATTGAAGATTCTGAGCATCACCGCTTTTGTTGGTCACCTTTACCTGTGCCAATAAGCGCTCGTTCACTTCGCTGGTTTTAGCATTGCCAAATTCCAGTGATTTACCCAGCACAGCGTTACCCAAAACCACATTCTGGTTACTGCTATCTATGCTGATTCCGGATGTATTAGCTGCACACCCTGACAATACTAACGCCGCTGATAGCAACATCACCGCATATCGCATCATATTCCTCCTAAAATCCCTTGCCAATGAACCACTTTCCCACCTTGTCGGGACAGCCATACCAAGGTTGTTTTACCCGGTTGAAGCGAGACTTCGATAGATTGACCATCAACCGTCATAGCATGTTTGCCGGCCGAATACATGCCACTGTATACACCCGCACTTTCAGGCAACGTTTGCCAACTGCGCGTATCCGGTTGCTCACTCAACACATTAAAAATGTTGGCGACCAAATTGCCAACACCACTTTCGTCCTTTTCAGACAGAGACTTGCGCATTTCGTTTTTCGCCACAACCCGCAAAATCTGTCGAACACTCATTGCAGGCATCGCTTCATTCAAGGCTTGTTGAGCCATGGCATTTACATTGACCACCGCCTCTGGCATCACATCTGATTCATCAATGTGAAATGACTTCTGAGGCCTAGCACTAAAAGAAGTGTAATACGGAAGTGCCAAGCTGTAGGTTTCTAGGTTGCCATTTCGGTCTGAAAACCAGATAGGTAAACGCCAATCCTGACGAGCATTAACAATACCTTGCTCATTAATCACCACGAGTTGAGATTGGCTATTCAAAGGCCGTTGGTATTTCCCATAACGTTGTTCAAGCAGTTTAAGGTCGTTTTTACGCCCCTGCTTGAACGCAACACGCATAGCGGCACTGGCGACAAATTGATTGTCAGGTGCAACTGCCAACGCTCGGCTGAAATCAATGAACGCGCCGTTAAGGCTCCCTTCCGCTTCATACAACAATGCTGACAGATAAAAAAGATACCCATTTTGCACTGCACCAAGCATTGAGCCAGCATCAGGATAGCGAGATAACACTGCGCCAACATTATCAGAAATGCCGTTTTTCTGGGCCGAAGCCGTCGCATTCTTCAATTCTGACTCTCGAAGTTTACGCGCGTCTTCTTGAACCTGATTAGCACGACGAGCTTCCACCAACGCTGCCGTTAAATCACCTTGCTGCACATAGCCCAGCATCATATACAGATGCAAGAACCCCAGCTCGTAATCCGGCGGTGAATACGTCAACATATTGTCGTTGGTCAGCAGTGACCCCGCTTGATTAAACCCTTCAGAAATTTGAATCATCGCTTGCTGTTGTTGCTCTCTCGCCGCGAGATCTGCTTGGTCAAATCCACCTTTACTAGCAGCACTATCCCCTGCGAGCAAGGCCAATCGACCGCGCTCCATACCATCCAACAGTTCACCATCGACGGACTCTGGCAGGGTTTCCAACGCTTGCGCATATTCCCCTTGAGAAGCCAATAAATGAGTTTGCTTTAAGCCGGCAGAGTAATGACTGAACAAGCCTTGGACTGACAAATTGGCACAGCCAATTAGCCCAACACTTAGTAGGCCAACCAAAATATGTTTTTTATTCAATGCGCTAAGAGCCCTGAGCAATACGACAGGGGCTTGCAAAATTCGATGATTCATTAGCCGAGAAGCAACGGGCCTAATGGACGACCGCCTAGTAGGTGCATATGAATATGATACACCTCCTGACCACCGTGATTATTACAGTTCATGATGAGGCGATAGCCATTTTCAGCAATGCCTTCTTCTTCTGCTAGCTTGCGAGCCACGGTAAACATACGACCCATTGCCGCTTCGTCATCCGCTTCGATATCGTTCACGGTTGGGATCAGTTTGTTTGGGATAATAAGCATATGGCTTGGCGCGCGGGGATTGATGTCACGGAAGGCAGTAACAAGATCGTCCTGATAAACGATGTCTGCTGGGATTTCCCTACGGATAATTTTACTGAATATTGTTTCTTCAGCCACGGGCAGCTCCAAATGAATGATTTCATGAAGATGTCAGTATGCTAGAGACAAACACATTGAGCAATAATGAACAGTGTTTTTATCCAATTCAATCGAGGCGTCTGTCCCGATTTTTACTTTTCGTTACAAAACGGCGTGATTTGATGATGGGTAGCTAAATGCACCTATCAATCATCAGTCACTTATTAACCACTTTCTCAACAAATTTGCGTCGCACTTCAAAGACTCGAAATGCCGACACATTTTAATCATAAAGTTTTTGAAATACTTGCGGATGATAAGAATAGCGATGTGTTAGAAGTCATCAATCAACTTTTTTAGTAATGGAAGAAAGTATGGTTAGCGACCATCAATCACCTTCTGTTGTAACACTTTAGCGGCTCGCAATGTTGGGCAGCATTTCTGGGAGACATTAGCCTGTGGCTAGTGGGAGGAAACAAATGGCTAAAAAACGACAGAGTTCTGTCATTCGTCGAATGTATGCAGGTTTCGCGGTACTGGCCGTCAGCTTAATCGCAACCAATACATTGAACCTAAACAGTTCTCAAAATATTCACGAACAACTCGAGGTCGTCACTTCGAAAGCCTTGCCCTTAGTTTCAATGTCGAACGAAGCCAGCGTTAGCCTTCTCGCCGCAGACAAGGTTTTTAAAGACTACCTAACCAGTGGCAATAAAACCGATAGTCAGCAAGTGCTCGACAAATTTGAAGCCGCCAGACAAAAATTCGGTGTGGCACTGGGTAACCTGTATCAAGCAACCTCAAGCCAACAAGGATTGGGCGACCAACTCGAAACTCTACGTGAGATTGAAAAACGCTACTTTGCTGAAGCGTCCCTGGCTATGAGTAACTTTCAGCGCCAACAAGCGGCAAAAGAAAACGGTATAAAAGCGGCACGACAATTCCAGCGAATGAACACAGCCCTTGCGCTTGGTATGCAAGACTTTGTCGCAAACAATGGTTCAACCACCCTAAAGATCATTTCAAAAACGTACTTCAAGAAACTACAAGAAACTGAAACTCATACCTCAGATGCGCTAGCAAGTAACAAGTTAAACGATGTCACCAAAGCCATTTCAGGCAACAAACGTAGTGTGAAACAGCTCAACTACTCGTTCAAATCCCTGACATCTCAATTGCCAGATCTCAAGGAGAAATTCCAAAAAGACCTCGATGCGTTTACTTATGACGTCAGCCGTGAAGGCGGCGTGTTGGATCAACATTATGCCTATTTGGTGGCAACCAATGAGCTTTACGACAACATCGGTAACTTAGCCCTTGAAGTTGATAATGCCATGTCCATTCTCGACCAATTTCGTGAACAAGCCGACGGCGTAATGCTCTCTTCTATCGAACAGGCCAACGCTTCGTTCCAAAATGGCGTACGACAAACCATCTTTATCGGTGTGTTGATTCTAGCTATTACCTTCTTTATCGGCTGGCATATTGCCCGAAGCGTTCGTAAACCACTGAGCAGCACGCTAGCCGTTCTAGAAGCCATCACTGAAGGCGACATGACCCAACGCATCGAAGTGAAAGAACACAATGAGTTTGGCCAATTAGCGGATCACATCAATACCTTGGCGGCGAACCTTCAAGGCATCTTGAAACAACTGAGGGATGCGGCAGAAGATCAAGCGCAAGTGGCGGCGGAGAACCAATCCACCACCCAAACAGCCAAGGCACAACTCAACGAGCAACGCCAACAAACTACGGCCGTTGCGGCAGCGATGACACAAATGGAACACTCCGTTCGAGATGTGGCAAGTAGCGCGCAACAAACCATGGACAAAGTGATGGAAGTGAGTGATGCCGCTGCGAAAGGTCGTGAAATCATGACGCGCAGTATCAGCACCACTCACCAGCTTTCAACTCGCTTAGATGACTCGGTGAACGTCGTTTCTTCTTTGCAAGAGATGACATCCAATATCGAAACCATCTTGGATGTGATCAGCAACATTGCTGACCAAACTAACTTGTTGGCCCTTAACGCCGCCATTGAAGCAGCGCGAGCCGGTGAGCAAGGGCGAGGCTTTGCCGTTGTTGCCGATGAAGTACGTGTGCTTGCTAAACGAACATCAGACTCCACGTCTGAAATCGAAGAGATGATTAGCAAGCTACAAACACAATCAAGTGAAGCCGTCGCCGTCATGCAGGAATGTGTCGATGAGATGAGCCACAGCGTGACACAGGCTTCAGATGCTAACTCTGCCATGGAAGAAATTGAATCTATCATCATGATGATCAGTGACATGAGTAGCCAGATTGCACAAGCTGCAACAGAGCAGCGCACGACATCTGCAGATATCGCACGTAACGTGGAACACATCAGCTTCATTGCCGATAGCAGTTACAGCGCCATGCAAAACGTTGCGGGGGCCAGTGAGCGATTAGATAAACAAGCCGTTAGCCAGAATGAACTGGTGCATAAGTTTACGGTGTAGCATTTCTGGCGGGCATGGAAACGTGCCCGTTCTTTTCGCATTAAATTCCCTTTCTCCCCTTTCATTGAAATAAATTGAACTGTCTGCCATTCATCTCAACAACTTCGTTCACACACTAAACAAATACAAGTCCAATATTCGCGTTAGCCAATCTCAACTTTGTATAGATACCTCATCATTTCGGTCAGTTAGCTGTGCATAGAAACCCGCTATTTTTGATGATTTTCTAAGCGCTTTTCTGCATAAAATTCACCGCTGCACCGCCACAATTAACTCTATGTTTTTCAAGCATTTTCACCAATACATATGCGCCCAAACACTTACCAGCAAAAGTTAACATCAATAAAACAACAAATGTGATCCATGTTTACCTTCGCAATATTGTTGGTTGTGTTATGTGCAGCTTGTGGCAAAAATCAAAAAGAAAGCGCTTTCTTTTGCTGTTCTAATGCAACACGTTGAATTGCTCATAAGATGAAATCTGCGCGTAAAAAAACATAAGTCGCTGAATAATAATGCGATATAACAGTAGGATAGCGATATCCAGAGGGAGTCAGACAGTGTCCAGCAGAATCAGCCACCTTTCGTATCACAACGGCGATGGGTTAATTGAGTTGAAAAAGAAAACGCGCCAGATCGTGGATAACAAAATTCATGGTATTTCCTTCAGTCCATACATCGATGGACAAGGTCCGGGTTCTGAGATCAGCGAAGCGCAGATCCACGAAAGATTGAAAATTATTGTTCCCCATGTGAATTGGGTGCGTTCATTTTCCTGCACGGAAGGACACGAGAACATTCCCAAGATCGCCAAAGAATATGGTCTAAAAACCATGGTCGGCGTATGGATTGATCACGACAAAGAAAAGAACGAAATTGAATTTATTAACGCGATTGAAGTAGCGAAAGCGGGTCATGTTGATGTTTTAGCCATCGGCAATGAAGTGTTGTTGCGCGGTGACCTGTCAGAAGACGATTTGATTGATTACATCAACCGTGCAAAAGAAGCACTGCCCAATGTAGAAGTGGGATATGTCGACGCCTACTTCCTGTTTGAAAACCACCCCCGCGTGACTGACGCTTGTCAGGTGGTCATGACCAATTGCTACCCTTTCTGGGAAGGCTGTCCGGCAGACTTTGCTGTGCCTTACATGAAAGAGATGTACCACCGCGCAATGAAAGTTGGAAATGGCAAACGCGTCATTGTCTCTGAGACAGGTTGGCCAAATCAAGGTGTCGCTGAACGTGGCGCCATTCCATCCGAAATGAATGCAATGAAATACTTTATCGACACCTTTGCTTGGGCAGAGGAAGAAAACATCGAAGTCTTCTATTTCTCATCTTTTGACGAAGCATGGAAAGTTGAAGACGAAGGTGCAGTCGGTGCCTATTGGGGGCTTTGGGACAAAGACGGCAATTTTAAGTACAACGCTTAATCAATGCATTCTCCGAATCGTCTTGTTCTATCTAACTATAAGTAATAAGAGAAAAGGTAAAATGCTATGGAATACAGAAACGCTATTTGTTATTCAGGATATCGTGAAGGGCAAAACCCGCGCGAAGGGATTTACCCGTCGTATAACCAAGTGAAGGAAGACTTGTTAATTCTCTCAAAGAACTGGTCTGCCCTACGCCTTTATGACTGCAGCACACATGCGCGCTTAGTCTTAGATGTTATTCAAAACGAAGGTCTGGATTTTAAAGTCATGCTGGGCGCAGATGTCGCCGCAGAGATGAATAATCCAGGTTGCCCTTGGGGAGCGCAATTCAGCGAAGAAGAATTGCAAGCAAACCGCGAAGCCAACGAGCAAGAGATTGAACGACTGATCGATCTTGCTAACGCTTACCCAGATACCGTTGGCTACGTGTCTGTCGGCAATGAGGCGAGCGTCGAGTGGACAGACCATTTGATTTCAGTAGAGAAGCTGGTTGAACACGTAAAGCGTGTGAAAGCTGAAATTTCACAGCCTGTCACTTTCTGCGAAAACTATGTTCCTTGGACATACAAACTGGATGAGCTAGTTGCAGAGTTGGATTTTATCTCCCTGCACACTTATCCGGTTTGGGAATACAAAACCATCGATGATGCGCTGGGATACACAAAGGATAACTACTTTGCTGTTGCAAACCGCTACCCTGACAAGCCAGTGATCATCACAGAAGCAGGTTGGGCGACTGCCTCTAATGGCCGTGGTATAGAGGCATGGAATGCATCTGAGGAAATTCAAGCCGCTTACTATGAGCAATTATTGGATTGGACACGAAGCGAAAAGATCCTGACTTTCGTGTTTGAAGCTTTCGATGAACCATGGAAAGGCGATGCACACCCTGAAGAGCCTGAGAAGCATTGGGGTTTGTTCAAAGAAGACCGCACGCCTAAGTTGGTCATGCAAGGGCTGTTTGGCTAAATACACGGCTTACAGCTGCAACTAAGCGACATATTAAAATGGGCAGATTATTCTGCCCATTATTTTTGCGCCTGTTTGTTGCGCCTATCAATTCGTGTAATTCGGCTTGGCGTTTAAAACCTGTGCAAAGGACATCGACACTATAGAGAATCCAGTTCTGCCCTTTCGTCTCTGCATTCCCAAGAACCCATTTCAAACTCTCGACAAATCCACGGGCGATTTTCATAAATCGTGCACATATATGTCTCGCGGTCTAATGCTGAACACCAGCCATCATCCAAGCGCAACATCGTTTCACCCCCCCATTTATCGAAAGCAATATGCTCTTCAGGAACGCCCGTGTCAGTGATGATCATGACCTCCAAGCGACAGCAACAAGCTCGACAGTTTGAACAGGAAACTTCGGGGGGATTAACATTCTTAATTGGTATAGTCGTGGACATGGACATGGACATCTTCGTACAACTCAATTACGGCATAATACTCCAAAATCGAGCCCATTTTTCGAAATTCGTGGTTCAGCAGCACTAGTAACAATAAGTGCATGAAAAAATGATTATTTAGTCAGTGCAAGTAACCTCATTCTACTTTCAGCATCTAATTTCTCGATTGCATAGCGAATGGTTGGCCTTGTCATTTTGGCAAAATTGTTCTCGATATATGTGATGACATCATCTTTATGGTGCATAGATGTCACCTTAAGCAACCATCCAACGCTTTTTTGAACAAAAACATCGTCATCGCTAAGTAACAGATCACACTGCTGAAAGATAAGATCTTTATCTAAGCAGTAAACAGACTTACCCACCTTCCGCTTAACAAACTTCACCCAAGCCACATTACTTGCACGTCTACACCAAGATACGTTCGAATGCGCCCATCGCTGTGTTGTCACAATCAAATGCGGCCGAGCTAGCATGAACTGGTAAAGCGTTTTAATGCACAGATCATCGACGTGAGACCAGTTTGACGCGTAGTTTTCTAGCCAAAATTCAAAACGTAATATCAGATCGTCGTCATAATTTTTCTTGACGAGTTTGTTTATCAACCCAAAAGCCACTAACACGTCTTCACTGTACTCTGCGTTTTCTAACAAATACTCAGTAACACACAGTACTTCCGCCGCACTCAACGCCTTATGCTCAACGTGAAAATCATCAATAACACGCTTTATGTCTGATGCAGACGCCCCGATGCAATGAATTCCTTCGGGGAAATAGCGGCGACTTGATTCCGCTTTTTCAGGCGAACTTAAGCATTTGAGCGCCCTCTTTAATTCTTCTACATATGACAGATACGGATTCTTCATTTCTTAAGGGCAAACCATCAAATTAATTCCTAGCAGTAGGCAACATTTTCAGGCTAACGAATGGTCAATACTCAGAGCCTTTCCGCCCATCTGCCATTGTTATCTCTGCTGCAATTCTCTTCCGTATCATATGCGATAAAGTTAGTGCCAACATTGATACCAGCACCAGTCAGACTCTTTTGAATCAGAGCATTAAAGCGTTGAAAATGGTTGCTCTGCTCAAAATCATTTAGGCTACTGTTTGTATCGAATACACAGACCACCTTCAGGCTTTTAGGGAAATTTGAGTAATCCACCAAATGCGTTAACCACTGAAACCCCGCCAATTCTTGAAGTGCGGTGTCACACACATTGGTCAGCACTTCCCTAATCTGATTATCTAATTTTTTGTCGGTTTTACGCATATCTACATCATGACCTTACGCAATTGAAAGAGTTATACCTAAGCAACGTCAACCTGCTTGCTCAGCGAGAGGTTGTTTGGGTATAACACCTCATGATTTTATCTATTTCACCTACCCGGCACTCGTTATTTAGAGGGGTTGGAACAGCTTCTTGATGAAGATGATCCCAGACCAAATTGCGAACAAAACCCGCAGGCAGAAAGCAATGCGCAAGATTGCGATTGTGGACGCAATTGATAGCCTTAACCCTCAACGCATCTTCAGGTATTAGCTTGACTCTTTTCTTCGCAAACAAACGAAACTCACCCAAATGACAACGATATCAAACAGGACAACTTTAACACGAAAACAAGCAATCATCTGTGCGCTGAGAGTAACAAGATAACCTCAAAGAGCACCATTCAGCGTCGTTCATCTCGCTCAAAACTTAGTAACGCGATGCATCCGTTAATTGTGTTGTCATCCATTGTGAGTACAACGAAATGACAGTGTCTATATCCTTCGTGGTATAAAATTTTTTTTCAACATCATCTAATACACATTCCAATTCGTTTGCTCGACACAGATGTAGCGTCCAGAAGTAGGCGAACTTTCTCACATGAGGTTCAATGACATTTTCCACTGATAAATTAGATACCGTATATTCATTTTTCGATTCTTCAAACTTTATATCGGTGGCTTTCTCATAATAATCAAAACGATTTTTGAAATTCCCCTGATAGTAAAATTCAACCCTTTGACTGAGAGACATACCCCCGTCTATCGATTGATGAAAAACGCCATATCCATCAACATCACCATATAAATCAGACCCACTAGAATAGCCATGAAAGTATTGTTGCAACGAATCGAAATGAGGTCTCGTTTTGAGGCCATATTCTGATAAGACACTACCAATATCACCAACCCAACTAATTGAATCTGCCACAGAAATACCACTTAAATCATCAATACCTGTATCAATTGATGGATATGATAATGCGTTAATTAGTGCCCATACATGCGTGACATCAATAGCGTTGCCGTGGGGGTCCTTGAAAACAATGTTCCCTTTCTTCAAGATGCTGATCACAGAAGGCGAAACCCCCTTATCAACTGATGCTGGTTCTATGTCAATGGAACCAATGAGTAGAAGGTCCCATAACTTACTGTTGTAATGTGTTTTTCTCAGCCGTGCAGCAGTTACTTTCCAATCGTCATCAGGATAAGCACTTTCAACCGCCTTAATGAGATCAATAACCTCTTCAAGTGATTTAGTTTCAGGAGCACTCATAAGGTGTGCTTTGCTATCGCTAGGCATCCCCCAAACTCTATCTATTGCGTTATGATTATGCGTGTTACTCCCTTTAACTTGACTCTGAATTTTCTCATCAGCATTAACACTTGTTACTACTAGATATATCAATGTAATGATGACTCGTCTTGTTAACACACGAACCGTGCTTCTATTTGTCATCACCATTATTTACTCCTTGAGTTTTTACGCTAATAGATTTAACGCATCTATGTACAAACAATGACTGTCACAATACTTCAATCATGGGTGTCATGCTGCCTACCGGAAGAAAATAGAATGCCACCGTACTTAACCTCTTCCGATACAGATGGAATCGTTTTGTTAATGCGTTTTCTAACAGACTCAACCGTAGCGTATTGGTCGCCGTCTTGAAGGCGAATATCATCCAATTGCTTGAACACTCTTTGTCGTCATGGTGCGGCCCACTCTAACGAAAATCCAACAGTAGACGATAACTTAAAGATAGCTAAAAGGCTGACACTCACGCTGGATCTAAGCATTGGTAACATGCCCTGAACGCTTTGACATACTCACTTTTCTAAAGACAGCACAACTTGCAGGACGACGGTTTCGGGTTGCTCTTCAAAAACTGTCCGAAGTGATTTGTTTACTTGCTCTTCAAGCGATGAAATGGTTTGGCTACCAACATCTGAAGCACTGACATTCACGGTGACTTGTTGAAGCACGTCATTGCGAATATTCCAACCGACCTGAGCCTTCCAGCCATAATTGCTTTGTATAAGACGCTCTAGCTTGGCCTGTTTTTGTGACATTTCTTGTACATGCTTCGCAAGATCGCATCCAGATAAAGCCAATATGAGCATTAGAACCATTGAAGTTTTCTTCATGTGAAATCCTTTTGAACACAACGTCGCTTTAGGGGCGAAAAATGCTAGATCCATTCTGAAAAGCCACTTTAAACGCCAAAGGTTGAAATGAAAAATTGCGGGGGTGACACCGTTCATCTCGAAAACATAGTCATGAACATGGTTGATTTGACTGACTTATACCTAACTCTTGCTGTTTACGCTTACTTAGACCACTAGCAACAATCCGGTAGGATTCTGATAGGTAGTACTTCAAATCGTCGTCTAGCTCACCAGATGTTTCTGTCTGCTGTATCCACTTCATGCCCCGGCTAGCAAAATAAGGCGCAGGTCGATACCCATCGTAATGACTCAGAAATTCGTAGTTCAAGTTTGATGTTTTAAAGGTGAACGCTGCTTGAGAGTTGCCACTCCAACCACCGACAGCGAATACTTTATCACCCACCTTCCATACATCCGAATTACCCCATTGAACAACATGACTCGTCCCTGCGAATGAGCCACAAAAATGGTTGAATTCATCATAGTTCATTCCAACTTCCCTCTATAAGCACATAACTTCCTTTTTTCGCGACCTTAAAGACACCGTTAAACATACCTTGATACTCATTGACCCATGCCCGCCAGCTTAACCCGCTGGCTTAACTGGAAAGTGAACAACCAAGTTGCTGACGCCTAGTCTGGCCCTGTCACATGAATGACAGGCAGCCGTGAGACCGCAGTAAGAGACCCTCTATATGTGTTTGCCGTAAGCAACGACTTAATGGCTCAAATAACGACGCAAAGTGAATGACTTTGTTGTTCGAAAGCAGTGACTGCTTACGCAGTCATAAAGACAGCCATGCCTCTTGACCGGAGAGGGGCTCATATGTGTTAGGTGTAATCACTCAGACTCCCAAGGTGAACAAATGTCAATTAGGCAACCATTTGGGTCTTTTACCAGAAAGCGGCGTTGCCCGTAAAATTCATTGCGAGGTTCATGCAAAATAGGTAACCCCATAGTTAATGCAGTCTGGTAAGTGGCATCAACATCCTTTACTACGAAGGTGACGTACATACCGGTTGGGGGTTTTTGATAATCTCTGGGTACAAGATCGTGATTCCTCTGAATAATTCCATATTCAATTTCCGAATCTTCTGGAGAGCAAAGTTGCACATACCAATCGCTGTCGTACTTCACATTGAAGCCAAGTAGCTCAACATAAAATTCTTTGCTTTTTTGTAAATCGTCAGAGCATATATTTGTCAGTATTCTCATAACTATCCTTTGACAGCTAACGTTGTGATCTAGCAAATCCCCTCATAATTCCTTTTCTAAACAATGAGAAAGACGCGCATCGACCCTTTTGATCTAATGAATTTCGCCAAAACCACATTCCAATAAAAGGAATGAACAATGCGCGATATTCAAATTCTACAAGATACTCTACAAAATCAGTGTCCCACTATTCATAAAAAACGACTTCACTCTCTGATACTTGCGAGTCGACCGATTGCTTGGTAATGCCATAAAGAACTCTATCCCAATGCAAACAACAAACCCGCCTATCTGGGCACTTGCCAACTCGCACGCCGCTCTCCTTTGGCTTGTCATGCTCATCTTGTTAAACAGGCACCGAAAGGACGGAAAGCGCAACGTCATACCCGTACCAGCAAGAAGCATACGGCGTCTCGTCTCTTTGACAAAAGCGCAAACGCGCCGTGGATGCTGGTGACTAATATCCCCAATGACACGCTAAACGCGATTCAGATAACACGCTTATATGCAAAGAGAATGCAGATAGAGGAAGCGTTCCGCGACTTAAAAAGTCCCGCATATGGACTGGCTCTATGGCACAACCTAACGCGTTGTATCAAGCGCCTCAACATCTTGTTATTGATTGCGTTGCTGGCAGAGGTATTGATGTGGTGGAACGGTCTCATTGCGACAAAAGCAAAATGGCAATACGACTTTCAACGGGACTGACGATATTGTGGGAGGACGCATGAGCACCTTTCTTTCCTTGCTCAATCATCATGGCGCTGAACTCGAGCCAAGGCGCCTTAACCCAGATATCTCTCGTGCCATCATGGCCATGTCTCGCTGCCGAACAGGGGCATTAGGTCACGTGCAATGGGGTTGTCAGGGGTGTCACCATGATGACCGAACGCCGCTATCTTGTGGGCACCGTCATTGTCCGCAGTGTCAACACACCAACACCATGCAATGGCTGGCTCGGCAAGAGGCGAAGTTATTGCCGACACACTATTTTATGATCACTTTCACCGTGCCTGCCGAACTCAGAAAAATGGCTATCACACACGCGAGGTGTTTGTGTCACTGGCTCAGAGGAGGACGAACCGAGAAATACACGCACCGCTAACGTAAATCATTGAAGTAAATGGTTATCTATTAACTTCATGGCTACGCTCGTCCTGACAAAAGTGACGGGCGTAGATCCATCCTATGCTCATCCGAGCAATTTACTCAATAAAGAGGCGTCGGGCTTGTTCAACACCCGAATAAAGTGTCGGCTGCGCGACACTTATTCTTATTTGTTAGTTGTTTATTTGCAATAATTGCTGGTTACTTTCCCAGACATATAGCAAATCATTGATTTTTTCATCGCTACCTGGTGGTTGCCACAAATTCGTTTCTTGGTGCTTAGCGCCAATTCTATGGTAGAAACTTCGCGCATTTAGATTGTCTTCGAGGACTTCAAGGTATAAGCCTTTATTTTCAAATAACTCGTCAGCCCATTTGGCAATTAAGTACATTAATTGTTTACCAACGCCATTCCCTTGGGAAGATTTTGAAACATGTAAATTATCAACGAAAGTTCCCCATTTGGAGTTTTCATTTCCATAAGCGCAGATGAAACCACAAATTTGGTTATCTTTAGTAGCAATCAATACTCGCTGATTCTCTTTGGGACTAGATAAGCGACCTTCCCAAGATGCACGTCGCTCTTCCCAAACATCATTATCTAAAAAGTTATCAGGGAATATTCCTCGATACGATTCTCGCCAACTTTCAGCATGCAACTTAGCTAAGCTTTCTAAGTCATTTATATTAGCAATTCTGAACTGCATAAACTGGAATCTCCAATGACAACTAACGTCGTTTTAAGGGGCGTAAAACATTAGCTTCACGTAATAAAGCCACCGTACACGCCATAAGTTGATATAACAAAATTTGCGGGAATGTTTTTCGTCCGCCTTGAAAACCTTTGTTATAAAGCTGCCACCCAATCCGTTTGAATAGCCGAACCTCGCCTTTTGCCTTTGCAAGCAGCCCTTGGGATGCTTGGTCTTTTCTGGCCATTGATGGCTTGTTTGCAACACTTTCAATGGTGAGCGGCGATCCAAAACCAAACCGCTTTTTTGTTGAGAAAACCACTGTGGTTTGGCGCTCAAAGTCGCTGCTTACATGTAAGTAAAATTACAGCGTATAACGTCGCAATAACGGGCGCTTACCAAACCGCCCAAAACTGCTTAAAACCGCTTATTCACAACAGGTTAGACAACCGTCCGCAGTGACAAAGCGTCCCGTTGATTGTTTTGTTATATCAAGTATTTTCTCAACGCCACACATAACTAAAAATCAAACTTATTTGAATTCTACGTTAGAGACTTGAAGTCGAGAGGAGCTACTGTTTATGCATTTTCGCTCCACATTAACACCTATAACATGATATAAATACTTACCTTTTTGTCCCTCTGTCAGCAAAGTGAATTGAGCTATACCAAAAGGGTACTCAGTACTAATCACAACATGAGTAGACTGTAACTTTGCTAAAGAAACACTTTGGGCACTATTTTCAAGATGTTTGAAGGTTTTTCTTAGGCCAAAAGGTGATGTTGTTTCGCGAAATTGATCACATCCAAGCTTGTAGGCATTGCTGAAATCACCTTCCTGTTGTTCGCGCATAAATTCAAAAGCCACAAGACTGCTAGTTGCTTCTATTTCTTCCACGTATGACAACAACTCTTCTTTTTCAATGGCAATAACAGAGTTTGAAATAAGAAATATTATTAATAAGTACACATGCCTAATCATGTGGTTCTCCAATCTGATATAACGCCGCGTTAAGCGGACTAAAATTGTGGGTTATAATGTGTAGCGAAGCGAAACATAACCCACTGTTTTAGTTCCGTTTAAACGCCTTGTTGAACGAAGCCGCTATGCGGCAGAATAACACCACACCGCCT
>NZ_AJYD02000038.1:443925-444925 GCF_000286835.2 Enterovibrio norvegicus FF-33
CACACACCGCTAACGTAAATCATTGAAGTTAATAGTTATCTATTAACCTCATGGCTACGCGCGTCCTGACAAAAGTGACGGGCGTAGATCCATCCTATGCTCATCCGAGCAATTTACTCAATAAAGAGGCGTCGGGCTTGTTCAACACCCGAATAAAGTGTCGGCTGCGCGACACTTATTCTTATTTGTTATGTTCGTTGTTTAAAGCGCACGAACAACCTCAAAAGCCACAAATTCAACGGTAGTAAGATTACGATACCAAACAGCCACAAAACATCATTCAAGTACGGAAATGCGACTCCCCCTTTTAGTACATGCAGACCAAAGAAACCTTCTAATAAACCACCAATCAAGAGAAGAACGACGTACAAAGGGATATAGAGTAGTGAAACAACCCACTTCAGTATTGCTGTTTGAATCAAATCGTTATGAAGCAGATACGAGCAATATGCCTGAACAATTGAAAGGAGAAAAGCAACTAGCCATATTCCTCGATCCTTCATATTACCCCTTAGAACATGTAGCCGCATTAAGGTGTGAACAACGCTACCACGAAACCTTACCTTACCACCGTAAACACTGAACTCAACGATGGAATGAAAAATGCCAAGCGTTGAGAATGTCCAGTTAAGCGCCTTGTTGAACGAAGCCGCTATGCGGCAGAATAGAACATCCCGTCTACGTTTCTCCCAACCCTGCCAGTCCGGCAGCGGACAGGAGAAACACACCATGAACCGTCAACAACAGCAGCGCTTCGATGCGCTTTATCAACAGCACCTCAATAACTTAACCCTTCAAGGGAAACGACCCGCCACCATTGATGCCTACAGCCGTGCCGTCCGCCGCATCGCCCAGTTCTTTGATTGTCCACCGGATAATCTCTCTCAGCAACAGCTCAAAACCTACTTCGTGAACCTTATCGGAACCCACTCCTGGAGCACCGTCAAACTCGATCGCAATGGCTTGCAGTTCTTCTATCGCTACACCCTTAATAAGCAAT
>NZ_AJYD02000038.1:444935-453784 GCF_000286835.2 Enterovibrio norvegicus FF-33
CCACCAAATTCCAATAATCGCACTCTCTTTTAGAGAATCCCAATTGCGATTATTCGGGCGATTAGCTCAGTTGGGAGAGCACCTCCCTTACAAGGAGGGGGTCACTGGTTCGAGCCCGGTATCGCCCACCACTTTCGTAAGAAGCAAAAAAGCCTGCTCATTGAGCAGGCTTTTTTGCATTCTTCCTCCCGGAATCAAGCCCTTCAAATTCAATTTCCTCCCGCTTTACAATTCAAAATCACGATGCAGTTGTCGTGCCGTAGCGATAAATCTCAAGGCCTGTTCTATGCTCATTAATGTGAGCGCATATGAGACGAACAACCCAAATGAGAGACGATTAAATGATCATTCCTCGTTCCATCAAGCACAAAATTTCACTGGCCATTGCCACAATCATCATTGTTGTTGCTGCCGTTCAGTTCCAGCGGCAAGATCAACAATTGACATCCTACACTCAGGATTCAGTCAATCGATACGTCGACTCTGTCGGTATTGCCAGCGCCAAGGGCATTCAAAACTGGATTCAACCTCGCCTAGACATCATTCGAAGTGCCAAAGAAACGGACTTAAAAGTTAAAGATGGGCCTCTTTTTCCATACCTGAATCAAGCCCTTCTTTCCGGTGGCTTTCAGTCTGTCTATATCGGAACGGGCTCTGGTGAGATGATTCGTTTCAATGGCAAGCCGTCGAGTGAAGGCTACGACCCAAGGAAACGCCCTTGGTATATCGAAGCCAATTCAAGCCCTTCCCCAGTGATCACCGCCCCGTACAAAGATTCTGTAACCGGTGAACTGGTCGTGACTATTGCCCAGCAGTACTCTCGACGTTCCGGTGAAAACGCCGTTATTGCTGGCGACATAAAGATCAAACAGCTCATTGAATACATCAACAGTATTAGTAGCCAAAATACACAGGCATTACTCCTAGACAACAAAGCAACCTTACTTGCCAGTGCTGACCCTTCAATGTCGCTCAAGCCAGCAAGTGAACTGTCGTCTCAACTGACTTCTGAAGCCCTACCCGTTCTTGCTGCAAATCCAATTGTCAGCGAGCTAACACTGGGCAACATTCCCTATCTATTCAACATTACCGCTATTGAAGGTACGCCTTGGTATCTCGCAGTCGCTATCAACAAGGACCACGCTTTCCATACCGTGGTCGCCAATCGAACAGATTCATTCATTTTTTCGCTCATTCAAGTGTTATTGGTAACAGGAATAACCATTTTTCTTGTCAGTAAATTGCTTCAACCATTGTCCCAAATCATGCGTGCTATGAAGAAACTGGCCAATGGCGATCTCACTGCGCGTGTTGACGTAAACACTAAGGATGAAATCAGCGTTATCGCCAAAGGCATCAATGACGTTGCTCAGAACTTACAGGACATCGTTGGCGGCATTTCTGAAGCGACGTCTAAAATTTCTTCAGAAGTTAAAGAAGTAAAAACAAAAACAATGGAAAACCATGATGTTCTGTCCCACCACAGCGAAGTGACTCAGCTTGTTGTTTCTCGGGTTGAGAAAATGAGTACAACAGTCCATACCGTGGCAGAAAGCGCCTCTGACGCTTTGAGCTGCACCCAAAAAACGCAACAACAAACCGCCGACTCCAAACAACAAGTCAGCCAATCCGTTACGGGGATTAATGCACTACTGAGTGAAATCACACTGATGGAAAGTGACATTCAAGCCATGAGTGAAAACTCAGAGAAAATTGCCTCTGTTTTAACCGTCATCGGCGAGATTGCCGACCAAACTAACTTACTCGCATTAAACGCAGCCATTGAAGCTGCTCGTGCAGGTGAGCAAGGGCGAGGCTTTGCTGTGGTTGCAGATGAAGTTCGCGCACTTGCAAGTCGCACCCAACAAAGCACCTCTGAAATTAATGAAATGCTTCAAAAGTTGAATGAAGGGACGGTGAACGCCGTTCGCGCTATCGATAACACTAAGAAGAGTTGCTTACAAAATGTTGAGCAAACCAAAACGGTTGATGCCAATCTCGATATCATGAGCGCGTCAGTAGAAGAAATTAACCTGTTGAACAGTAACATCACCGACGTAACACGCACTCAAAGCCAAGCATCAGAAGAAATTAGTGAGAACATTCGAACCATTCGAGAAATGGTCGAGAAACTCAATGTAAGTGGTGAAGCCACTCTCAGCAATGTGAAGCAACTTTCTTCTTCTAACCAGCAACTCACTTCGGCTATTGCTAAGTTCAATATCTAGCGTGTGCTGCACCAGAAAGTGAAAAGCTTTAGAGAGAAAGGTCTCAGCCTGAGAGAAATGGCAGAAGCGACCGGCTACAGCCGATCGCAGGTTTGTAGGATTTTAGCTAGCTGAGTTTTTGACAGAAACGGCTTAGAGATAGCGATCTAAACCGATGAGTACGGATTCTGGATTTGAGCAAAGAAAGGCTCAGATGTGTCTACTGAGTCGGTGGCTATTCAGATATCAATTGGCAAACAGTCGCACAGCGCGCAGAGTTAACTGAAAGTCAGTTACTATCAAGGCTAAATCTATGGTTACCAAAAGCGGCAGCAACTGGCCAAATTATGTTAGACGCTAAGGTATAAGCTGTAAATTCCAGTTCACATAATTTGCCAAAATCTTGAGATTTTTGCGCTTCAGAAACTACGTAATTCTTACTGGGTGAAAACGAGGCTTCGAAAGAAACAATCAATCACTTACTGTGTAAAAATCAAAACCATTACGTAGAAATACGGAGACATTTCGCCACCAGCGTCCCCGCTCTTGCGCTGCTACGTGCGAAGTAACACGGCTATTTTGTTAACAAGATGTTTCGCATTCTTGGGGTCGAACACAACGATCAAAAGGATGTGAATCATGGTCACTGTTACCTCAACTGCGAAAAAAGTGCTGCTCATGCTCGGCACGGTCACACTGCTCACCACGGCGAGTTTTTCTTCTTATGCTGCCGATAAGGTTTACCGCTTAAAGCTTGCAGAAACATGGGGACCCAACTTCCCCATTTTCGGTGATGCCACCAAGAACATGGCGGCAATGGCAGAGAAAATGTCGAACGGCCGCCTTCAAATTCGTATCGACTCATCAAACAAGCACAAAGCACCGTTTGGTGTGTTTGATATGGTAAAAGCGGGTCAGTACGACATGGGGCATTCCGCCTCTTACTACTGGAAAGGCAAAGTCCCGAACACCTTGTATTTCACCACGATGCCGTTCGGCATGGTCGCCTCTGAACAGTACGCATGGTTCTACCACGGCGGCGGCATGGCACTGATGGAAGAGGTCTACTCCCCACACAATTTGCTGTCATTCCCTGGTGGTAACACTGGCGTGCAAATGGGCGGTTGGTTTCAAAAAGAGATCAACGGCGTTGACGATCTGAACGGCCTGAAAATGCGCATTCCCGGCTTTGCGGGCGAAGTGCTCGCCAAGCTAGGCGCAAGCCCAACCAACATTGCGCCGGGCGAGCTTTACACCGCATTAGAGCGCCGCACGATTGACGCCCTTGAGTGGGTTGGCCCTGGCCTTGATTTGCGCATGGGTTTCCACAAAGTTGCGCCGCTTTACTACACAGGTTGGCATGAACCAGCAACGGAATTGCAGTTCCTGTTCAACAAACGTAGCTGGGACAGACTGCCAGAAGATCTACAAGAAATCCTGCGTGTTGCCATGCGTACCGCCTCTTACGACATGTATATCCAAAACGCCCATGCCAGTGCAGAAGCGTGGGAAACCATGTTGAATGAGTACCCAGATATCCAAGTGAAGCAGTTCCCAGAATCTGTGCTTACTGCCATGAAAACCGCCAACGATGCCTTGCTCGCTGAACACGCAGCAAACGACGCACAAGCCAAGAAAATTCTCGATTCACAAGCGGAATACCTCAATAAAGCCCGCCGCTGGACCACGATTTCAGACAAGGCATACCTCAACAGTCAGCAGACCGCTGAGTAGCCTTTTGCGCCGAGCAATTGTTCGGCGCCTTTTTCGTTTTGCTTGAACAGGATGTCTTATGCAAAGCCTGATAGTTCTGGAACGGCTCATAAACCGCATCGCCGACGCGCTCGGTTGGATAGCCAGTTCCTTATTTCTTTTATTGATGCTCAATGTGTTTTACAACGTGGTGATGCGTTACGCCTTCGACAGCGTGTCCATCGCACTGCAAGAAATGGAATGGCATTTATTTTCTGCCGTCTTTTTATTGGGCGTGCCTTACGCCGTGAAAGCAGGCGGACACGTGCGCATTGATGTCTTGTATGAACGCTGGAGTGAAAAAACGCAGGCACTGGTCGACCTGCTCGGTTGTGTCCTTTTCCTGATGCCGTTTGCGATTCTCATTGTTTATTTCGGTATCGACTTCGCCAATGAGTCCTTGCAGCTTGGCGAAAGCAGCGGGGACCCCGGTGGATTGCCGCATCGCTGGATCATCAAAGCCATGATCCCGTTTTCCTTCTTCTTTATCGCCGTCACCGGGTTGGGGTTAATCCTTAACGCCCTCTCGCGTCTTCTTCGCCCAGCCGTATCAGGGAGTCTCCAATGATTGGCATTATCATGTTTGTTGTCGCCCTGTTTGCCTTGCTGATCGGCTTCCCTGTTGCCTTTACCTTCGGTGGCATTGCGTTGCTGTTCGGTGTATGGGCAGAAGGTCTCGATATCTTCGCGTTCATGCCATTTCGGATCATGAGCATCATGCAAAACACCGTGCTCATGGCGGTGCCGCTGTTTGTATTTATGGGCCTCGTGCTACAAAAAACACGCCTTGCCGAGCAATTGCTTGAAGCCATGGCGCGCTTGTTTGGTGGCGTGCGCGGTGGGCTCGCCATTTCGACCGTGTTGGTCGGTAGCCTGCTCGCGGCATCAACCGGCGTGGTGGGTGCATCTGTCGTGGCAATGGGCTTAATTTCATTGCCTGTTATGCTCAAGTACCAATACGACAAAGGCCTCGCCTGCGGCACCATATGTGCGTCCGGCACCTTGGGGCAGATCATTCCTCCGTCTATCGTGCTCATCCTGCTTGGCGATGTGCTCGGCATTCCCGTCGGCGATTTGTTCCAAGCAGCCGTTTGGCCAGGCTTAATGCTGGTTGGGGCGTACATTCTCTACATCCTCTATTTCGCCTTTCGCCACCCTGAAGCCGCGCAAGCCATGGAGCCCATTGAAGGCCAATCACGCAAAGAAGAAATCATCGAAGCCTTGAAAGCGGTCATTCCGCCGCTGGCACTGATCATCGTGGTGCTTGGCTCAATTTTCGCGGGCATTGCGACGCCGACAGAGTCTGCTGCTTTGGGTGGTATTGGCGCGATTCTTCTGTCGCTGATCTATCGCCAGTTCTCTTGGAAGCTGCTGTATGACAGCGCCTTTGAAACCGTCAAAGTCACCGCCATGGTGTTCGGTATTTTGCTGGGTGCGACCGCCTTTTCCATGGCGTTCACCTACACGGGCGGCGACTATTTGGTTGAAGAATGGATGCTGGCGCTGCCGGGTGAAAAATGGGGATTTTTGATCATCACCATGCTCGTGATTTTGCTGTTGGGCTTCTTTATCGACTTCGTTGAAATCTGTTTCATCATTGTGCCGATCCTTGCCCCTGTGGCGGAGATGATGGGCATCAACATGACGTGGTTTGCGATTTTGATTGCGATGAACTTACAGTCTTCCTTCTTAACGCCGCCGTTCGGGTTCAGCTTGTTCTACCTCAAAGGCTGTGCCCCTGATGGGATAACAACCCGGGACATTTACCGCGGTGTCATGCCCTTTATCTTTATCCAAGTGGCGGTGCTTGCCAGCATTTTGCTCTTGCCAGAACTGTATGGATTTTGATGTTGGAGACGAGCTAAACCCTTCGCGAGTATCGCCTATGGCTTGACGAATATTGGTAATTCTTGCAACAGTTTGTGGCGGCTTTATACAAGGCAGAGGCTTCGATGTGTAGCAGGCCTACATGAGAAGCCGATAACGCAGTAGAAAGTCGCCACAAACGCTACAAAAAGGGTTCTACACTGAGGGGAGTCATGGTGGTCACGCAGGGAGAGCAGTGGATGACACTCAAACTTAAAATCATTTTACTGACGGTGATCCCGCTGATTGTCATCAGTTACATGATTGGCTGGATCACCATTCAGCAAGCGGAGTCATTGGGAGTGAAAGAGGTTTCCACCTTTCGCGCCAGCATGCTCTCCTCCCGTGAGCAATCGATCAAAGATTACGTGAACCTCGCGACACAAAGCATCAAGCACATTTACGATAACGCCGATGCGAATGACGCGGAGGCTAAACTCCAGGTGCTAGAGATCTTGCGCGAGATGCGTTACAGCGATGACGGCTACTTCTTTGTTTACGATGAAAACGGCTACAACCTTGTTCACCCCATCATGCCGGAGCTTGAAGGCCAAAATCTGATAGGCCTTCAAGATTCAAACGGGGATTTTCTAATCCAAAATCTGATTGCCTCCGCCAAAGCAGGTGGCGGTTTTCATGAGTACCTTTGGCACAAACCGTCTACCGATGAAATCGTGCCCAAGCTCAGCTATTCCGTGTGGTTGTCGAAATGGAAATGGATGGTCGGTTCCGGCTTGTACATTGAAGACATTGGTCATCAAATTGAAGAGGTGAAAACCTCGGTACAAACCAGCATCAACACGACATATCTCGCCATCATTGTGGTGCTCATTACTTCCGTGGTGATCATGATCGTAATAGCGTTGGCGGTGAACCTGCACGAACACCGCATTGCCGATATGAGGCTAAGGGAACTCGCCTACCGCACTGTCATGATGCAAGAAGACGAGAAAAAGCACCTCTCACGAGAACTGCACGATGGCATTAATCAGCTATTGGTGTCCGCCAAATGCCATTTAGAATTACTCGCCAAAAGCGTGCTCTATCGAAACGAGGAAAGCGAACTGACCCATCTTCAAAAGAGTGAACGCTCGTTAGTCATGGCCATCAGTGAAGTACGCAGAATGTCTCGTACCCTTCGCCCGACCACGCTCGATGACATCGGTTTGACCGCCGCGTTAGAAAGCCTTGCCGCTGACTTCGCGTCTGCCACCAACATTCAAGTCGAACCTCACCTCGCCCCCATTGATGCCACCCTGCCCCCGGATGTGGTCACCACCTTGTATCGCGTGGTGCAAGAATCCTTGGTGAACGTTGAAAAACACAGCGGTAGCTCTCTCGTTGAGCTTGAAGTCACCCAGCTTGGTGAGCGCCTTCAACTCATTATTCGAGACAACGGCATCGGCTTTAAAGTGTCAGACGCACTAAAAGGGCGCGGCATTGGTTTACGCAACATGCGAGAGCGCATTGAGTTCATTGGGGGTGATCTGGAAATCAGTTCTAGCACCGCAAACGGCACCGAAATCATGGTGTTGTTAGACTTATCAGCAATCACCAAAGAGGTGTAATCAGAAACGTTACAGGATCTGGGCGTTCAATGACTTACAGGAGTAGACAGGCCATGAGCCAAGGCACGGACGACATTCGCGTATTACTGGTTGACGATCACCGCGTCGTCATCGAAGGCTTTATCGCAAGGCTGGAAAGCGAACCGGGCATTGCTGTCGTCGGCACTGCCAGCAATGGCGTTGAAGCCCTGGAACAAGCCAAAGTGCTTGACCCTGACGTTGTGCTCATGGACATCACTATGCCGATCCTCAACGGCTTAGAAGCCACTGCCTTGTTCAAGCAAGAACACCCCAACACCAAAATCCTCATGCTCACCATGCACGATAACCGCGAATACATTTTGGAAGTGATGCAGTGCGGTGCGTCCGGCTACATTCTGAAAGATGTCTCGGCAGAAGAGATGGTCAAAGCCATTGAAACCGTGCATTCTGGCGCAAGCTACTTCTGCCAATCCGCCAGCAAAGCGCTATTCAACGCACCAGATAAAAACCCTGTAAAAACCACCACAAAATCTGTTCTCAGCCGCCGAGAAATCACCGTACTTTTGCTCGTCACCCAAGGAAAAAGCAGTAAACAGATCGCCCAAGAACTCGACATCAGCGTCAGAACCGTCGAAACCCACCGCCAAAACATCAAACATAAACTCGACATTACCTCGACAGCCGAAATGATCACCTATGCTGTGCAAGCAGGGCTGATTGGCGCAGCTAAATAATAGATTAAAGCGCAATACCCAATAGCAACAACGTGTCCGGTGGCATTCTGATTGCTTTTGGTATTGTTATTGTTGAACGAAGCCGCTATGCGGCAGAATAACACCACACCGTCTACGTTTCTCCCAACCCTGCCAATCCGGCAGCGGACAGGAGAGAAACACCATGAACCGTCAACAACAGCAGCGCTTCGATGCGCTTTTTATCAACAGCACCTCAATAACTTGACCCTTCAAGGCAAACGACCCGTCACCATTATGCCTGAGACGTGGGTGGTCGATTGTCGGGCGGTCGGTCGTGGTTTATCTGCGCTCAAATATCTCTCTCGGTATCTGTATCGTGGGGTATTACCTGACAAGGACATCATCGATATCAGCGACCATCAGGTGACGTTCCGGTACACCGACAGTCAGACCAAACAATCGGCAACGCGTTCTTTACCCACCCACCGCTTTTTGATGTTGATACTGCAGCATGTGTTACCCAAAGGGCTGCAACGCGTAAGTGACTATGGTTTGTTGCATGGCAGTGCGAAGCGAAAACGACACCATATTCAGCTTATGTTGCTTCAAATGGCACACCTGACGTTGCCACTTGAGCCCCCCGCCAAACAGCCCGTGACGCGATGTTGTCCAACGTGCGGGGAACGCCTCATGGTCTTAGTGGGCGTCACTCGACCGAGGTAGCCGAAAGGCGAACAGAATAAGGAGAATGGCCGTCACTGGCTCAGAGGAGGACGAAC
>NZ_AJYD02000038.1:453794-518426 GCF_000286835.2 Enterovibrio norvegicus FF-33
CATAACAGGCGCATATCAAACCACCCAATACCGCTTAAACCATTGTATTCACGATGTTTTGAAAAACACCGAACCGAAATTGCGTCCTGTTGATAGCCTTGTTAGCGCAAGATTCGATTGTTCGCGGCTTGCCGCCAACCACCCTTTTGAACAAAAAGAATGACTTAAACACAAACCAAATGACTTGAGTGAACCACCAAGAAAAAGCCCTTTGATTTGAATTCTGCGCTTCAACCGATAAAACAAACACTTTAACCAACAGACGATTTGAAATCTAAAGTCAGACCCATTTAAACCACCTGCTATAAAAAGCAGGTTTAGCTACCAAACTTCGTACCAAGTACATCAAGAAAGAACAGGCAGCTAACGTCGTTTTAAGGGGCGAAAAACATTAGCTTCACGTACAAAAGCCACCTTAAACGCCAAAAGTTGATTTAACAAAATTTGCGGAGATGTTTTGCGTCCGCCTTGAAAGCCTTTGTTATAAAGCTGCCACCCAATCCAATTGATTAGCCACATCTCGCCTTTTGCCTTTGCAAACAGCCCGCAGGATGCTTGGTCTTTTCTGGCCATTGATGGCTTGTTTGCAACACTTTCAATGGTGAGCGGCGATCCAAAACCAAACCGCTTTTTTGTTGAGAAAACCACTGTGGTTTGGCGCTCAAAGTCGCTGCTTACATGTAAGTAAAATTACAGCGTATAACATTTTAATAGACATCAAAGTGGTGCATTTAAACACCCCAACATGTCCCATAATTACGGATGCCCACTTTTCCTTAGTGAGCAACATATTGTTTTCAAAAACCTTATCGCGCACATCTCAAAGTTGGCAAGAGGAAACACCCCAAAACGGCGTCGGTGAATATTATGCACCGTCATTAGCTAAACTGGATGCATTCACAGTATCCAAAAGGCAGTAAAACAACAATGACGTCCCCCTTTCTTCAAATGATAAGCGAGAAAATGTATGTTCAACGCTACGCGAAGCGGACCATACAAGCGTACCTTCATTGGATCTCAACTTACATCCGGTTTCATCAAATGCGTCACCCTTCAACAATGGGCGATAAAGAAGTCGAAGAGTTCCTCAATGATCTCGTGAACAAAAAAGATGTAGCGGCAAACACACAAGCGCTGGCTCTAAACGCCTTGGCCTTTCTTTACAAAGAAATTCTTGATAGCCCACTGTCACTAAAGCTGAATTTCGTTTCAAGCCAAAAAAAGCAAAAGCTTCCTGAAGTGCTCACACACAGTGAAATAAAACGCTTTTTAGATTGCTGCCCGCCCACGCACCATCTCGCCTGCTCGCTCATGTATGGCAGCGGTTTACGCCTGATGGAAGCGGTGCGTCTGCGCGTAAAAGACGTTGATTTTGATTTTCGCTGCATCAAAGTTATCGATGGTAAAGGCGGCAAGAACCGTGTCGTCACACTCGCCCCCGAGCTATTCAATGCCCTTCGTGCTCAAATTCAACACGTCGATTACGTACTAAGCCTTGATAATAAAAATCCGAGTTTCTCTGGCGTTTGGATGCCACATCGACTCAGGGAGAAATACCAAACTCAATCTCGTGCACTGCCGTGGCAATATCTGTTCCCTTCGCAAAAACTCAGTGAAGACCCAGAAAACGGCCTTGTGCGTCGCCATCATATTGACGAAAAGCAAATTCAACGCGCCGTGAGATCAACCACCAAATTGGCCGACATACAAAAGCACGTCACGCCGCACACGTTAAGGCATTCATTCGCGACGCACTTACTGCAATCAGGGGCAGATATTCGTACAGTCCAAGCACAGCTAGGTCATTCTGACGTGCGAACCACACAAATCTATACGCATATTCTACAGAACGGTGCGCAGGGTGTGACCAGCCCACTCTCTCGTATATAGCCCTGTATTTTGCCACGCTACCGCCCCTGAATAGACCTTCAGTAATGGGAAGTTAGACAATGTAATAATGTTATCGCCATGTGAGTAAGAATGGAGCACAGGAAAGTATTTTTGCAGGGAAGGTCTTGAACATGAGACACGCTGTTAATGTTGACTCAGTAAGCCTTTGCGTTGACAGGTAATGATTATAGAAAGAAGCCGCAACACTCGCTGCGGCTTTGACACTAAATATTGATGGCGTTAACCGTCCATCTCAGCGATTTTCACTTTCCACGTATCCGGGCCAATTTGGTGCGCGTTGTCACCGCGTGAGTCAACGGCTACGGTCACTGGCATGTCCACAACGTCGAATTCGTATATTGCTTCCATACCCAAATCTTCAAACGCGACAACGCGCGCTTTCTTGATGGCTTTTGAAACAAGGTATGCAGCGCCGCCAACGGCCATCAAATAGACCGCTTTATGCTGCTTGATAGATTCAACCGTCGCGGGGCCGCGCTCGGCTTTACCGATCATGCCAATAAGGCCAGTATCACCCAGCATCATCTCGGTGAACTTATCCATGCGCGTTGAGGTTGTTGGGCCTGCCGGGCCTACCGCTTCGTCGCCCACTGCGTCAACAGGGCCAACGTAATAGATGAAGCGACCATTAAAGTCGACGCCTTCTGGCAAGCCTTCACCGTTGTTCAACATTTCTTGAATACGTTTATGCGCGGCATCGCGACCGGTTAAGATCTTGCCAGACAGAAGCACAGTTTCCCCAGTTTTCCACTCTTGGATATCATCTTTACTGATGTTATCTAGGTTAACGCGACGCACGTTGTCGCCCACTTCCCATGTCACTTCTGGCCATTCTTCTAGCTTTGGTGGCACCAATTCCGCAGGGCCTGAGCCGTCAAGGGTGAAATGCACGTGGCGCGTTGCCGCACAGTTCGGGATCAAACAAACGGGTTTAGACGCCGCATGGGTCGGGGCGGTTTTGATCTTCACATCAACCACGGTGGTCAAGCCACCAAGGCCTTGTGCGCCAATACCGAGTCGATTTACACGGTCAAAAATATCTAAACGAAGTTCTTCTTCCGCATTTTGCGGGCCGCGATCGATAAGCTCTTGAA
Organism: Enterovibrio norvegicus FF-33; assembly: GCF_000286835.2. Classification (GTDB taxonomy): domain Bacteria; phylum Pseudomonadota; class Gammaproteobacteria; order Enterobacterales; family Vibrionaceae; genus Enterovibrio; species Enterovibrio norvegicus_A. The sequence continues at coordinate 456,800 of NZ_AJYD02000038.1, forward strand.
TGTCGATGTGTTCCATCAACGATTCTTTCGCCAGTACTGCCGCTTTCTCAGCCGTACCGCCAATGCCTATACCCAGCATACCCGGTGGACACCAACCCGCCCCCATGGTTGGCAGCGTTTTTTCTACCCACGCCGCTACATCGTCAGAAGGGTTCAGCATTACCATTTTGGTTTTGTTTTCTGAACCGCCGCCCTTGGCTGCAATTTGAATTTCTACCGTGTTACCTGGCACCATATTGATGTGCACAACCGCTGGCGTATTGTCTTTAGTATTAAGACGTTTGCCTGCAGGGTCAGCAACCACAGACGCACGCAGAGGGTTATCGGAATTGTTGTAAGCGCGGCGTACACCTTCATCGACCATTTGCTGCACGGTCATGTCGCCTTCCCACTGAACATTCATACCAATGTTCACGAAACACGTTACGATGCCGGTGTCCTGACAAATAGGACGTTTTCCTTCAGCGGACATACGCGAGTTGATTAGAATTTGCGCGATGGCGTCTTTAGCTGCTTGGCTTTGCTCTTTGTTGTAGGCCTTTTCAAGGGCTTGAACAAAATCGATAGGGTGATAGTAAGAAATATACTGCAGGGCGTCAGCGACACTGTCGATAACGTCTTCCTTACGAATGAAGGTCATAGTTGCCTCTTTCATTGTTATGATTCCTTGGCGCTGCTTACTCGCTTATTGGTGCGGGCTAAACAGAGCTTCCAGTAAAGCGTTCTTATAGTCAAAGCGTAGGCCGCTTTTGGGGGAGCGACCTAACTGTATCTTTGTATGTGTCAAACACATGATAGACAGGCATCATGCCCGAAACCGTTCGTGTGTTTTGCTTTCCACGTTGTGCTAAATGCAAAAACTGCCTGTTGGCGGCTTGAGTATAAACCCCGCGAATATGATACTCTTACGACCCAATCAGCGCCAATTGACGCATCAATGCCGATCACAAAAACACGAAAATGACAGAATCCAGACGAACGCCTATCTCTTTGCAGTTTCTTGAGTACTCTCCGTCAGCGCTCACGTCCTTATTTTCTCGAATCGAACATTTGCCTTGGGCCATGCTGCTGCAATCTGCTGCGCAGTCACACCCCGACAATCGATTCGACATTCTCGTTGCCGATCCCATTGCCACTTTGTGCAACGAAAACGGCATTAACCTAATTCGCTATCGTGATGGACGAACATCTGCCAGCGAGACAGATCCGTTTGAAGAACTTCACGCACTGCAAACAGCACTGCTTCCGAAACTTGACCATATCGCCCCTTGGCCTTTCTTAGGCGGCGCGTTAGGGTATTTCAGTTACGATTTAGGGCGTCAGGTCGAAACACTGCCAGCATTAGCCATGCGGGATATCGATATCCCCGATCTAGCAATCGGCATTTATGATTGGGCGATCATTGCTGATCATCAGGAAAAGAAAATGGTTGTCATTCAGCCTGCAGGTGAGCAGCGTTTGGTTTGGCTGAATAAACAATGTGCGCCTGAGCAACAAGACTTTACGCTTGAAGGCCAATGGCAAGCGAACATGACGCCGCAAAGCTATACCGAGAAGTTCAATTGCGTACAGGCATACCTCACATCCGGGGACTGCTATCAAATTAACTTAGCACAACGTTTTGAAGCCCCTTATCTTGGCAGCGAATGGGAAGCGTATCAGCGTCTTGCCCACATTAATGGGGCGCCATTTTCTGGGTTTATGCGCATGGAAGACAGCGCCATTCTTTCTGTGTCGCCAGAACGTTTCTTGCAACTGCATGACCAAGCCATCGAAACCAAACCGATTAAAGGGACGCGTCCTCGAAGCGACGACCCAAAAGTAGATGCAGATAACATCCACTGCTTACAACATGCAGAGAAAGATCGCGCAGAAAACCTGATGATCGTCGACCTACTTCGTAATGATATTGGCCGTGTTGCCTCGCCAGGTTCAGTAAATGTGCCTAAACTTTTTAATATTGAGACATTCCCAGCCGTTCACCACATGGTCAGTACCGTAACGGGAACGCTCTCGGAAGGAAAACATGCCACGGATTTGCTCCGCGCGTGCTTCCCTGGCGGTTCCATTACCGGCGCACCAAAGGTCAGAGCAATGGAAATCATTGAAGAACTCGAACCTCACCGTCGAAGCATTTATTGTGGCAGCATGGGATATATCAGCCGTTGCGGCACGATGGACACAAGCATCACGATTCGCACGCTTGTTTGTCATAAACAACGTATCTATGCATGGGCAGGCGGTGGCGTTGTTGCAGACAGTGAAGCCGCATCGGAATATCAAGAAACATTAGACAAACTCAGCAAAATCCTGCCGACCTTGTCTAAGTAAAATAGCTTTCGTCAGTATGGTCTTCCCATACGTAGCCTTCATACACAGTATTGGCAAACACAGTCTTAGCAAGCACCTAGGAAGTACGCATGGAAAATGCAGCAAGGATGAACAGTACAATCACGTTGAATCAATCTGCTATTTTGGCGCCTCAGACGCGCCAAAGCCCCATGCGCCCCCTTTCTCGAAACTGGCTGGTTCAACGCTTTAGCCTCAGCCCCAGCCACAATTACGACGAGCGCGTGATACAACGCGCCACCGACGCCATGAAACGCCAGGTAGGGAGTGAGTTACGCCCTGCAGCCGTGATGATTGCGCTGGCAGAGAGAAACGGTGAATTGCATGTCTTGCTAACCAAGCGCGCCACGCATTTGAAGCATCACCCCGGCCAAATTAGTTTCCCTGGCGGCAAAGTCGAAAATTCAGACCAAGACATCGTTGAAACGGCGATCAGAGAAATGGAAGAAGAGATCGGTGTCTGCACAAATCGCGATGATCTTCTCGGCTGTTTGGCGTCATTACCTACCGTGAGTGGGTATCTCGTCACACCGGTTATAGCTTTTGTTGATCCTTCTTACACCCCCGTCATCGATTCCAACGAAGTCGATACGCTCTTTGAAGTACCACTCGCTCAGTTTTTGAGACGAAAAGCCATTCGCAAGCAACCCTTCCTCGTTCGCGGGAATACCTACGATATCTATGCCATGAGCTACCAAGAACACCTGATTTGGGGGGTCACCGCACAAATCCTTCATGCGCTCAGTCGGCAACTTTCTCTAAACTAATTTTGATTTAATAAACTATTTTTAGTGTGTTTAAACATAGTTTTTAAACCATAAAAATTGATAACGGGGTCAGATCAATTAAATTCGTTGCACGAATTATTATTGCTACAAAAAGTGATCCTCATCACTTTATAGTCTGCAAAAATGTAAATAATACGCATCAAATTCAGATCCGTTCCGTATTATTTTGGTGACTAATTGATGAATACTCACTCCACCGTAACTTCCAGCGCAGACAAAATGAAGTGGTCAGCGCAAGACACAACTTGGATGCTATCGCTGTTCGGAACAGCTGTAGGTGCAGGTATCCTCTTTCTTCCAATCAATGCAGGCTTAAACGGATTCTGGCCGCTGGTTGCTCTCGCTGTTCTGGTAGGTCCTATGACTTATCTGGCTCACCGTGGTTTGGCACGTTTTGTACTGTCATCTAAAAAACCAGGTAGCGACATTACTGAAGTTGTTGAAGAGCACTTCGGCGCGACAGCGGGTAAACTCATCACTTTGCTATACTTTTTCGCGATTTACCCAATCGTTCTGATTTACGGCGTTGGTATTACCAACACGGTTGACTCTTTCATGGTTAACCAGCTAGGCATGGAATCACTTCCACGCGCTGTACTTTCAATTGTTCTTATCCTTGGCATGATGTCTGTCATGCTGGCGGGTGAGAAACTGATGTTGAAAGTGACTCAGTTCTTGGTTTACCCGCTAGTGACCATCCTACTGTTCATGTCTGTTTACCTTATCCCTGATTGGAACATGTCTGCACTGCAGCAAGTGCCTTCAGCCGGTGACTTCATGACCACCATCTGGATTTCTATTCCTGTATTGGTCTTCGCGTTTAACCACAGCCCTGCAATTTCTGCATTCTCTATGGCACAAACGCGCAACTACGGTGACGACGCAGAACGTAAAGCGAAACAAATCCTGATTCGCACGTCTGGTATGTTGCTTGGCTTCGTTATGCTGTTCGTGTTCTCTTGCGTACTAAGCCTAACGCCTGCTGACCTTGCAGAAGCAAAAGCTCAAAACTTGGCGGTTCTGTCTTACCTTGCGAACAAGCACGACAGCCCATTCATTTCTTACTTGGGTCCTGTTGTTGCTTTCGTTGCTATCGTCTCTTCTTTCTTCGGTCACTACATGGGTGCACGTGAAGGTCTGAACGGTCTCATCATCAAGCAACTGCGTTCACGCAACAAAACAGTTAACTTGAAGAAAATCGACATGTTCACCGTGACGTTCGTTATCATCACTAGCTGGATTGTAGCAACCATCAACCCAAGCATTCTGGGCATGATCGAGTCACTGGGTGGCCCAATCATCGCAACGATTCTGTTCATCATGCCGATGTACGCAATCAAGAAAGTACCCGCGATGCAGAAGTTCGGTGGCAAGGCGAGCAACATCTTCGTCACCTTCATGGGTCTAGTAGCAATTTCAGCGATTATGTACAGTTTCGTATCGTAATAAATCGTGTAGAATAGCCACGAATTATAGAGCAGGATGCTTTTCACGCATCTTGCTCTTTTTGCTTTCTAAATCAGTAACCCCAGACTTCCCCTACGGTACTGATTTACGTCGCCTCCATGGATGGATAAACGAAAAACTAAATCCAAATGTTCGCTTTGTGTAAAACGCGGGCATTGACTGAGGTATGACTAATGATCAGCGTTTTTGACATCTTCAAGATCGGTGTAGGCCCTTCAAGCTCTCACACTGTCGGCCCAATGAAAGCCGGCAAATCTTTCATCGACGATTTGCGTAGCAAAGAAATGCTCCGTGACACCACCAAAATCACCGTTGATGTCTATGGCTCACTCTCTCTTACAGGTAAAGGCCACCATACCGATGTCGCGATCATCATGGGTTTGGCGGGCAACACCCCTGAACATGTAGATATCGATAGCATTCCGGGCTTTATCGCACGCGTTGAAGAAACCGAACGTATGCCGGTTGGCATGCATTGCCATACGGTGGATTTCCCACGTGAAGGCGGCATGAACTTCCACAACACCAATTTGCCATTGCACGAAAACGGCATGCAAATTCATGCGTGGAACGGCGAAGAGAAGATCTACACCAAAACGTATTACTCTATCGGCGGTGGTTTCATCGTTGATGAAGAAAACTTCGGCAAAGAAGACGCTAACAAAATCAAAGTCCCTTACGATTTCAACAGCGCTGAAGAACTGCTGAGTCATTGTAAAGAAACCGGATTGTCGATCAGTGCCGTTGTCATGGCTAACATGCACGCCATGCACTCTGAAGAAGAGATCCAAACCTATTTCGGTAACATTTGGCGCACCATGCGCGAGTGTTTAGATCGCGGCATGAGCAACGAAGGTGTTCTACCTGGCCCTCTGCGCGTTCCACGTCGTGCTGCAGCGTTGCGTCAACAGCTTATCTCGTCTGAGAAATTCTCAAACGATCCGATGGCAGTGATTGACTGGGTAAACATGTTCGCGTTTGCAGTTAACGAAGAAAACGCAGCGGGCGGTCGCGTAGTCACTGCACCAACAAACGGCGCATGTGGCATCATCCCTGCGGTTTTGGCGTACTACGACAAGTTCATCCAGAACGTTGGCCCACGTGAATATATTCGCTACTTTGCAGTAACTGGCGCGATTGGTGGCCTTTACAAGCAAAACGCGTCTATTTCAGGTGCGGAAGTTGGTTGTCAGGGTGAAGTGGGTGTTGCTTGTTCTATGGCTGCAGCCGGTCTTGCTGAACTGATGGGCGGTAGCGCACAACAGGTGTGTATTGCTGCTGAAATCGGCATGGAACACAACCTTGGTCTCACGTGTGACCCTGTCGCTGGTCAGGTACAGGTTCCTTGCATCGAACGTAACGGCATTGCTGCAATGAAAGCAATCAACTCAACGCGTATGGCGCTTCGCCGTTCGTCTGAGCCTCGTGTTTCTTTGGACAAGGTTATTGAGACCATGCTGGAAACCGGCAAAGACATGAACGCGAAATACCGCGAAACGTCTCAAGGCGGTCTAGCCATTAAAGTGATTTGCTAACACTCTCAGATCTGCCAACGCGCGTATTGCTAGGCTGAATGAAACAAGAAAACCGCCAATTTGGCGGTTTTCTTTTATTAATGGTAAACGTTTAATGTCTCTCGCTTTATATACCTGAGTGACCTCGATATACAGAATCACCCGCATGTTGAGGTGACTCGGGTATAAATCTACTCTCACGCAATCGCGAGCAGCCCCTCTTCTCTCACCACATGTTTCTCAGCCGCATCAATCGCTCGGTATAAACGCATTTTCGTTGCGCTTAACCCCAGCCCCAATACATTGCTGATCTCTTCCAACGACAAGTCATGCTCAAACCGGAGCACAAGAATTTCCTGCGCCGTTTTCGCTAACGATTTCACCGTATGTGAAATGCCATCTTCTGTTGTGACCGGACATTTTTCTTCACTGCCCGCTTCTTCTTGTGTCTCGTCGGAGACAAAGCGCTGTGCATGAGTCGCGCGCTTTTTTAAATAGCTTCTGCACTGGTTGTCTGCAATTGCATATAGCCAGCTTCTGAATGCTGCTTCGCCGCGGTAGGCATGGATGTAGCGGTAACTCCGCACTAAGGTTTCCTGCAATACGTCATCCGCATCATAAGGACACCCCAACCAAGCCATGCATCGACGATGTAATGGTGACAAATAGCAAGCGACCAGCTGGTCAAAGTAATTGCGGGCTAAGGGATGCCCCGCCTGAATCTTGTCTATTTGTTCACGCTCACTGTTCACACAGGTTGAATCCACTGAATGCATGTTAATACCCTCCTGGTATTCGGTGGTGAACACAACCTAGCCAATGCGGGATCAACAATCAAACGCTGTTTTCTATTCAGGCGTATCTAAAAAAACATACAAAAAACCGACAGGTCTAACCACCTTTAATGAACACTGTTTTATTTTCAGTGACTTACTGATGTCTATATAGAACGACGTTCAATTACACTAAAGAATGTAGGTATTTATCATGTCTCATTAATTCTCACGGGTGGAACACAATATTAGAATCGAACACTGGTCAGACCATAAATTCAACCCTTCTAAATACTGACAAAATGCTGGAAATGGGGAGAAAGCATAAGAAAAAGGTTAGAGGGGACAATCAAGTGTTGAGGGGGAAAGACGCGAAGTTCTTGGTCAATGAGACATTCTTCAGGCATTAAAAAACCCGCTCAATGAGCGGGTTCTTCGAAACGTATTAACGTCTGCCGTTACGCGGCAACTTGCTGTTCTTGTGTTTCCGTCGCTTTCACTGGTTTAGTGATAACTGACAGAACAACCGCAACACCCAGCATAACGGCACAAACAGTGTAAGCCATCACGTAGTTACCGGTCATGTCTACTGCTGTTGCAGCAACAACAGGACCAATGAAGCCACTCACACCCCAAGCAGTGTAAAGCACGCCATAGTTACCACCGTAGTTTTTCAAACCGTAGTAATCAGCAGTGATAGATGGGAATACCGCCAGAAGCGTACCGTAACCAACACCGGCAACAGCAGCGCCAACCATCAGGGTGAACTCAGTGTTGTAGGTTGCAAACATCATCATGTTGATGCCTTGCATGATGAACGCCAGCATCAGGGTTTTTAGACCGCCGATTTTGTCAGACAAGATACCTGCTGCAACACGGCCACCAGAGTTAAAGATAGCCAGAACAACAACCAGGAAGGCCACTTGCGTCAAATCAGATTGGTTGATCGCGATAGAGGTAATGTTACCAATGACCATCAGACCCGCAGAAGACGCCAATGCGTACATCAGCCACAGTGAGTAAAACTGTGGCGTCTTAACCATCTCACGCCAACCTACGTTCATATCACCCGCGCCTTTCTTAGCCACGTAGCCAGCAGGTGCTTCTGGGGTGTAATCCGCAGGTGGGTTGTTAATAGTGCAAGCCAATGGCACAGCAAGAACCAAAATACCCACACCGAGGATCAAGAAACTGGTGTTAACACCGTAGTTAGTGATCAGAGTCGATGTCAGTGGCGCAAGGTAAACCGCAGCCAAACCAAAACCCGCAGCAATCAGGCCATTAACCAGACCTTTCTTCGAAGGGTGGAACCACTTCATTGCAGCAGGAGCAAGACACGCGTAACCGAAGCCGATACCACAACCTGTGATAACACCAAAGCTCAGCAGTAGCGTCATTGGCGTGGTAGCAAAGCTAGAAACGATCATGCCGATACCAACCATAACAACACCCAAGATCAACACTTTACGTGGACCCATACGGTCTTGAAGGTTACCCGCTACCAACAAAGAAATGGCGAAACAGATGGTTGCAACGGTGTAAGGCATTGATGCATCGGCGTTTGACCAACCCTGCTCTACCAAAGACTGTTTGAAAACAGACCATGCGTACAGAATACCAATACACATATTGATAAAGAAACCGGCAGCAAGAACGCCCGTAGCTTTGTTCAGTTTTTTCATGTTACAACTCAATAAAATCACGACTAAAAGGTGTCGCTGGAAAAACCCAAGTTCCAAGACCTAACTGCGTCACCTATAACAACAACCAAACCGTGTTAACGCTATGACTAATAAAGACATACGGCTAAAAATGGTTCAATTCCATAAATTATTTTTGGCATTTCTCAAATCGAGTGAGAACAACCAAAGCGCGCGGAGTCTATCAGGGATTCATAACGTGATCAAAATCTACTTTTATTTAACGCGAAAAAAGATTTTCGAATGATGAAGAAGTAGACAAGAAATGTAACATAGACAGCTTTATTACGATGCGTAAAATAGATATAAGCCATTGTTATAATTAAATTTACATGAAAAATATCTTGTTACACCCTGACACATGTTAATGCCATTCGCACATAAAGTTACCGTATCGTAACAAGCAAAATGACTACTTAACGGCGAAGCCTTTACTGTGTAAAAAATCACGCATAAATGGGCGTGATTCTTTGTCCAACGTAGCTGAAATCTGTTCACTCCAGCTCATCGTTCTATTGCCACCTGTGCGCGTTGAATAGTATTCACGAACCACGTCGTCATATTCGGCTAAGCGTGTTTTATCCATCGGCTGATATTTATCTTCGTGGACCATCAAATCAACAGGCAAACGGGGTTTAACTTCTGGGTCTTGCGCCGGATAACCTAAACACAAACCAAACAAAGGGACGACTTGTTCAGGAAGTTTAAGAAGATCACTGACTTTGTCAGGATTATTACGAAGCCCACCAATATATACGCCTCCCAACCCCATCGACTCTGCAGCAACCAATGCATTTTGCGCCATTAGCGCAGCATCCACCGCCCCGATTAACATTTGCTCCGCAAATCCGACTTTGGCATCCGGCTTTATCTGTAAGTGGCGATGGTAATCCGCACAGAAAACAAAGAATTCAGCCGCCTCCATCACATAGGCTTGATTGCCCGCATACTCAGCAAGCAAGCGACGTTTCTCTTTATCTACGACTCGAATGATGCTGGTGCACTGAATGAAACTCGATGTCGATGCTGCACGCGCACAGTCAATAATCGTGCAACGCTGTTCATCTGAAATTGGCGTGCTCTCAAATTGACGAATCGAACGATGGGCTAAAAGCGTCTCTATGGCAGCATTCATGTTCTCATCCTTATCATTAGGGTCGGTATTATTCTAATCCGGTTCGGTCCTTACTATACCCAAACACGCACCTCAACATGCTTGTTTACGTATACCTGCGTGTTTCTCGCCATCGAACGGTCAAAATTTCATTGATAGCTTTCTCCGATTGGAATAAAAGTTAAAACCTTCTTTTATCTTACAATCGCATCAGGCATAGTTTGCACAAGTCAGATGATGAAGCCGCATGGATGTGTTTGGCACCATCACTAAAAGTTTATAAATAATAGGATCGTAGATTATGTTCGTAGTTATTTTTGGTCGTCCTGGTTGCCCATTCTGTGTGCGCGCGAAAGATCTGGCAGACAAATTGAAAGAAGAACGTGATGATTTCAACTACCGCTATGTTGATATCCACGCGGAAGGCATCAGCAAAGCCGACCTAGAGCAAACCGTCGGTAAGCCTGTTGATACAGTGCCACAGATTTTCGTAGACCAAGATCACGTCGGCGGCTTTACTGAGTTCGAAGCCTATGCAAAAGCAAACCTAGGCCTGTACGACTAATCAATCGACACGCTTCTGGCTGAGCAACCTCAAAATGCTCCGCTATATCGCTTTCAAAAGCCAGCCACGCGCTGGCTTTTTCTTGTTCAAAATCAGCGAAATAACCACACACCTCTTTCACCTCACACTATTCTGTTCAAATTCTGACAAGCACCTGAAATAAAATGCCATTTTTCTCACAACTTTAAATTACATTTGATGGCAAATGCGTATAATGCCCGCCAAGAAATCCCCCTTCCTCCCGCTGCGGATAATGGTTCAGTGAACATAGACGTCAACAACCTGCTCGTTCAAAACGATATACTCCTCCTATTCGTCGTACTGGCGATTGGCCTTGGTATCGGAAAAATCCGAATCGGTAGCTTTCAATTTGGAAACTCTATTGGCGTGCTGGTCACCGCACTTAGCTTTGGGCATGCAGGTTTCTCTTTTAGCCCTGAAGCACTGAATATCGGCTTTATGCTGTTTATCTTTTGCGTGGGCATTGAAGCGGGGCCGAACTTTTTCGGGATCTTCTTCCGTGACGGTAAATCCTATTTAGTCCTCGCTCTGACGGTATTGATCGCGTCGGTAGGCATCACCTTATTGATGCGTTATCAATTCGGTTTAGACAGCAGTATCGCAACAGGCATGATGGCAGGGGCGTTGACAGCAACACCCGTTTTAGTTGGCGCAAAAGACGCACTGAATGCGGGACTTGCAGGGGTCAATTACTCACCGCAAGAAATAGCCGCCATGATTGATAACCTAAGTGTTGGCTATGCCTTGGCCTATTTGGTGGGTTTGGTTAGCCTCATCGTGCTTGCCAACCTAATGCCGAAATTGCAAAAAGAAAACCTCGAACATTCTGCGCAACAAATCGCCATGGAACGTGGTTTGGGGGGCTCGTCACAGCGTAAAGTCTATTTGCCTATTATTCGCGCCTACCGTGTCGGCCCCGAACTCATTAACTGGGTCGATGGGCGTAACTTGCGTGAACTCGGTATTTACCGCCAAACAGGTTGTTACATCGAACGCATTCGCCGCAATGGCATATTGGCCAACCCTGATGGTGATGCCATTTTGCAAGAAGGTGATGAAATCGCGCTAGTGGGCTACCCCGATAGCCACGCACGTCTTGATCCTTCTTTCCGAAACGGCAAAGAGGTATTCGACCGCGACTTGCTCGACCTTCGCGTAGTGGAAGAAGAGATTGTGGTGAAAAATGACGCCATCATCGGCAAGCGCCTGTCAGATCTGAATCTGTCAGAATACGGCTGCTTCTTAAACCGTGTCGTACGCGCACAAATTGAAATGCCCATGGACCACAATATTTTGCTATCAAAAGGTGATGTATTGCAGGTCAGCGGAGAAAAACGACGCGTACTGGGTTTAGCGGAGCGAATCGGCTTTATCTCTATTCATAGCCAGGTTTCGGACATGCTGGCGTTCTGCTCGTTTTTCATATTCGGTTTGATTTTCGGTCTAGTCACGATGACTTTCGGCCAAATGACACTAGGTCTGGGTAATGCGTCAGGCTTACTTATCGCAGGTATTTTGCTTGGCTTCCTTCGTGCCAACCACCCAACCTTTGGTTATGTGCCGCAAGGGGCAATCAACATGGTGAAAGAGCTTGGCCTGATGACCTTCATGGTCGGCGTGGGCCTAAGCGCGGGTGGCAACCTTTGGGAATACCTCCAACAAATGGGTTTCACCATTATGTTAGGCGCATTGGCCATCAGTGTTATTCCAGTGATTCTCGCCTATCTTGTAGGCGCCTATATCCTAAAAATGAACCGTGCTTTGTTGTTCGGGGCGATCATCGGTGCGCGTACCTGCGCACCTGCGATGGACATGATCAACCAACATGCTCGCAGTACCATTCCTGCACTAGGTTATGCTGGCACTTATGCCATTGCGAACGTTCTACTGACATTTGCAGGTACCCTGCTCGTCATACTCACCTAATTCGCTCGCATTCTCAGCCTGCGAGTCAGCTCAGATTCAGCGAACAGCGTTACACTGTTCGCTGGGTCGGCTATCAATTCTCACGCATTTCCCTGCTGACCCTTAATCTGTTGCCAAATATAGCTCTAGAGCAAAACGACGAACGGCATTGCCATGCTTCGTTTTGCCGCGAATAAAAAAGGTGCCTCGTTATGCGAATCCTGATTGTCGAAGATGACCCCTTGTTGAGTCATCACCTGAAAACAGAACTGCAAGCGCTTGGCAATCAAGCACATTGCGCCGCTACTGCCACCGAAGGCCTCTATATGGCCAAGGACTATCCGAACGATATTGCGATTGTCGACCTAGGTTTACCTGACCGTGATGGTGTTAGTCTCATCAAAGACATTCGCCATGCAGGTATTCGTATGCCCATTCTCGTGCTCACTGGTCGCGCTAACTGGCAAGACAAAGTATCAGCGCTAGACGCTGGCGGGGACGATTACCTAGTCAAGCCCTTCCAGAAAGAAGAGCTAGTTGCGCGTTTGAACGCACTAGTGCGTCGCAGCGCAGGCTTTATCAAACCGGAAATCAAAGCAGATAAAATCGTTGTCGACTTGCTGGCCAAGAAAGTAACCGTCGACGAAACGCCGCTCGACTTGACGGCCTTCGAATATGATTTACTCGAATATCTTGTCCGCCATAACCGTCAAGTGGTTTCTAAGCAGCGACTGCTTGACGTGCTTTATCAAGATCAAGAAGGCGACCCAAATACCATTGAAGTCATGATGAGTCGTTTGCGCAAGAAGCTAACACAAGCAGGACAAGACAACCCCATTTCCACCATTCGTGGTCAAGGGTACATTTTTGAAGTGCAGGTCAACTAACCGTCACACAACATAAAGCGGCGCGTGTTAAACAAACATCTTGAGGATACTCGGATATATGGCCACCAAAATAACACCACCGATCCATAAACGGGTCATTTCTACGTCAATCGCTATTATTCTGGTGTTTTCTTTGGCGTTTGGATTGTTGCTCAATCAACTCTACATCAATAGCTATATTGCGATCTATTCCGCCGATTTAGTCTCCGCCGTCCCTAATATTTTTAGTGAATTACGACGAGATAGAATTTTAGATCTCGATAAAGACGATCCATCAGATACGTTGTTAGCAAAGGATGCTAACTCAAATTATCTTGCATTTATCTGCGAAAAAGACCAACGCATGTTCTGGATGTCATCGGAAGCAAAACGCGACGGCATGGGCGATATCTGCGCCCATATCCCTTATGAAATGGGTGAGCCCGATCTTATCACCTATCGCGACAAGCCTTATGTGGTCCATTTCATCTCAGATGCAACCTACAACGACAGCAAACACTTCTTTTTACTGCGGGAAGTCTCGACACAACTTAACAGCTTGTCAGCGCTAAAACGTAAAACTTGGCTTTATGTTGCCTTGCTGTTTATAGGTGCAACGGGTTTACTTTATGCAGCATCCTACTGGAGCTTCAGCCCACTGCGTAAACTCGCTGATGAACTCAATGAAATTGCAGAGTCTCGACGGGAAAAACTCGACCAAGATTACCCCTCTGAACTTGAAGACGTGACGGAAGCGCTAAACCGAATGATCACACTTCGCAAAGAGCAAACGCTTCGTTATCGCCATGCCATGGATGATCTTGCACACAGTTTAAAAAGTCGCCTAGCGGCCACCAATGCGCTTTTGGATGACTCTACACTAGCGCGTGATGCGATGAGTAAACGCATCGTCGAACAAGTCAGCCAAATGGATGACATGGTGCAGTATCAACTAAAACGTGCCTTGTTAGGTCAACAAGGTCTCGTGCGAGAAAGTACTTTATTGCAACCTCAAGTTGATAGCCTGACGGGCATGTTCATCAAAATCTATAATGACAAATCTGTCACTGTTACTACTGAGTTTACAGGGTTACCTTCCCTGCCACTGAACAAAGACGATCTGACTGAATTACTGGGTAACTTATTGGAGAATGCATTTCGATATTGCATCAGCCAAGTTCGTATTCGAACGATGGAAACCTCTGACAGTTATCTGCTGATCATCGAAGATGATGGCCCTGGCGTAGCTGATGCGTTCCGCGATTCCATCTTTCAGCGCGGCGTGCGGGCTGATCAATTGAATCCAGGCACAGGTATTGGTCTTGCCGTGTGTGATGACATTGTCCAAAGCTATGAAGGCTCAATCACTGTCAGCACATCAGATCTTGAAGGTGCCGCATTTTCTCTGTCGTTTCCAAAGCATCATTAATATGGATCGAGATAGTCTGCTTTACGTTCTAGGTTCTAGTCGCTAGCTTCATACAAAAAAAGGCCGCATCATCATGCGGCCTTTCTTGTTGAATCTCGGTTTAGTTCTAAATGCGCTGTTAATCTGCGTTCAACAGATCATCTTTCGCCGCCAGTAAATACTGATACATCGACCAATACGTCAAACCCGTTGCAACATACAGTGCTGCGTAACCAATATAGGTAATGATTTCATTGTCATGCCAAAGCAGCATGGTCAGCGCAAACATTTGAGCTGCTGTCTTGAATTTACCCACCCACGAAACTGCAACGCTAGCGCGTTTACCCAGCTCTGCCATCCATTCTCGCAATGCTGAAATGATCACTTCTCGCGCAATCATAGTCGCAGCAGGAATTGTCACCCAGAACGAATGGTAATGCTCTGCAATAAGGACCAATGCAATCGCCACCATCACCTTGTCTGCAACAGGGTCAAGAAACGCACCAAACCGCGTGGTTTGGTTGAGCGTTCTCGCCAGAAAGCCATCAAGCCAATCAGTGAAGCCCGCGATAACAAAAATAAGTGCAGCAGCAAACGCCGACCACTCATAGGGTAAGTAAAACGCGACAACAAAAACGGGAATTAATGCGATGCGTAGTAGAGTCAGGATAATGGGGATATTCAGTCGCATACTTGTAATAATTTGTGAGTGTCGGCGTTATGGTGCTTGAAAGTCACTGCTGTTGCAATGAGGAATGAATTTTCTCTGCCAAAACTCGGCTAATTCCTGGCACTTTGGCTATTTCTTCAACAGATGCTCGCTTAAGTTCCTGAATTCCGCCCAAGTATTTAAGCAAAGCTTGTCGACGCTTCGGCCCAACACCTTCGATTTCTTGCAACACACTGCTTTTTCGCACTTTCGCGCGCTTGGCTCTGTGTCCAGAAATCGCATGGTTATGACTTTCGTCGCGAATATGCTGAATCAGGTGCAGTGCGGGCGAATCCGACGGCATAGAAAACTCTTCGCCGCTAACCTTTATCAACGTCTCGAGCCCAGGGCGGCGTGTGGTGCCTTTTGCGACCCCTAACAGTAGCGGATGCCTTGGCCAATCATCTAGAAGCGGTCTAACGACCTCCCACGCTTTATTCAGCTGCCCTTTACCACCATCAATAAGAATGATGTCTGGGATTTTGTCAGGATCGGTTTGCTTACTGTAACGACGCTCAAGCACCTGCGCCATCGCAGCATAATCATCGCCACCCGTGATACCGGTGATGTTATAACGACGATATTCTGGTTTTACTGGGCCGTCTTGATTAAATACCACGCAAGATGCCACTGTCTGCTCACCCATGGTGTGGCTGATATCAAAACATTCCATCCGTTTGATCGGTTCAAGATCTAGCGCATCCGCCAGCACGGAGAAACGATTATGTATCGTCATTTTTTGGTTGATCTTAGTCGTTAACGCCGTGGCGGCATTGGTTTGTGCTAGCTTCAAAAAACGTGCGCGCGCACCTCGAGGCTTGCTCTGCAAATGCACTTTTCGACCTGCGATCTCCGACAAGGCAGTGGCAAGGGATTCTATCTCGTCACCTAAATCCTGCCCTATCAAAATGCTGGTAGGAATAGTGCGCCCTTCTGCTTGATTAAAATAAAACTGACTAACGAAACTCGACACCAGTTCATTGATATCAGTATTGGCGGGCATTTTCGGAAAATAGCTACGGCTGCCAAGCACTTTACCTTGGCGCAAAAACAACACGTGGATACACGCAATGCCATTCTCAATAGACACGCCAATCGCATCCAAGTCATCTTCACTGTTTTGAGAAACAAATTGTTGTTCCTGAACACGACGAAGCGCCTGAATTTGATCTCGGTATTGGGCGGCTTTTTCAAACGCCAACTCTTTGCTGGCCAGCTCCATTTTTTCCACCAGCGTAGAGAAAACCTGTTGGTCTTTGCCTTGCAAAAATAAGCGCGTGAAGTTGACCAACTCTGCGTAGTCGTCATCGGAAATAATGCCACTCACGCAAGGTCCTGCACATCGCCCAATTTGATACATCAAGCAAGGTCGTGAACGGTTGGCATACACCGAGTCTTCACATTGGCGAACAGGAAATATTTTCTGGAGAAGATAAAGACTTTGTCTTACCGCGCCCGCATCAGGGAACGGACCAAAATATTCACCTTTTCGCTTTTTCGCACCACGGTGAATCGACAAGCGAGGATGCTTGCTGGCAGACAGGAAAATATAGGGATATGACTTATCATCACGCAGCAATACGTTGTAGCGCGGTAAGTGCTGCTTGATGAGATTATGCTCAAGAATGAGCGCTTCGGTTTCGCTGTGAGTGATCGTCACTTCTACATTGGTGATATTTTTCACCAATGCACGCGTTTTCTCCCCCACCACATTTGTGCGAAAGTAGCTAGAAAGTCGCTTTTTCAGCGACTTTGCTTTACCGACGTAAATGATCTCTCCAGAAGCGTCCATCATGCGATAGACGCCCGGTTTGTCAGAGACGGTTTTTAAGAAATTTTTGGCATCAAACACAGCGAACAGTTTTGGTTAGAGAGCTTCTGTGTCTAGCATACCATGGCGAATTGCCAAATGGGTCAGTTCAACATCACCATTAATAGCTAACTTGCTGAACAAGCGGTACCGGTAGCTGTTAACTGTTTTGGGGCTAAGGTTCAATTGCTCAGAAATATCTGTCACCTTCTGCCCTTTCGTAATCATCATCATAATCTGCAGCTCGCGCTCAGAAAGATTCTTAAAAGGGTTCTCTGCATCCGGTGTAAATTGACTCAACGCCATTTGTTGTGCGATTTCTGGTGAAATATAGCGTTGACCGCTATTCACCGCGCGTATCGCATTCACCATTTCGTTCGCCCCCGCCCCTTTGGTCAGGTAACCTGCGGCACCGGCCTGCATGACTTTGGTCGGAAATGGGTTTTCTGTATGAATAGTAAGAACAATAATCTTAACATCGGGGTTATAACGCAGAAGCTTTCGTGTCGCTTCTAAACCTCCAATACCAGGCATGTTCATGTCCATCAAGATAATGTCTGCATGATTACTACGACACCACTTGACTGCTTCCTCACCGCTTTCGGCTTCCCCTACCACTTTTACACCACGTTCATCTTCGAGAAGACGACGTATCCCTGTGCGAACCAGCTCGTGATCATCTACAAGGAAAACACTAATCAAGCTTGTTTCTCCACTATGATTTTGGCTCGCCATGCGTCAGTATGACGCTCGACTTTGTGCTGCATCTTACTTGAGTTTAACCTAACAATAAAAGACCGAACACATTGAATCTGTGTAAGAGAGCATGTTTTTGAATTCAATGAGTCAAAAAATAACCAGCCTAGTCGTTAAAATTAGTCTTTCAGAAAATGACCAGATAAAAAACTCATCAATGACAAATAGTTAGAATGTGAAACCATTATTTGAGTGAATCAGTATATATCTAGTAATTCGTACATTAACTTATACTCAAAAGACATAATATATGCTTGGTCTACTATGAGTACTATTCATTGGAATGCCATAACGAGCAAGGAGCACGGATAAGGTTATGAAACTTGGCATATTGTTGTGTGACGATCACTACCCCGAGTCCATTCCAACTTATGGTCACTACGACGATGCGTTCAAGCGTCTTTTTCAGGATAGCGCGATCAATAGCTATTCGACCTTTCGCTGCTTTGAAGAAGAGTATCCAAATAGCCCTGACGATTGCGATATCTGGCTTGTCACAGGCAGTAAATGGGGAGTCTACGACCCAGATTCGTGGATAAAAGCCGTCAGTGAATTCGTAAGACGCTGCGATGAAGCAAAACGCCCTTTGCTCGGCGTATGCTTCGGCCA
This sequence comes from Enterovibrio norvegicus FF-33, assembly GCF_000286835.2. Classification (GTDB taxonomy): domain Bacteria; phylum Pseudomonadota; class Gammaproteobacteria; order Enterobacterales; family Vibrionaceae; genus Enterovibrio; species Enterovibrio norvegicus_A. The sequence continues at coordinate 475,154 of NZ_AJYD02000038.1, forward strand.
CCAGCTCATTCACCAAGCACTTGGTGGACGAGCAGATAAATCGAACAAAGGCTGGGGGATGGGTGTTTATCCCATCGAAAGCATGAACCGTGATCAAGGCTCCATGTCTTCACGGCCTACCGCACTCAATCTGATCGCATGCCATCAAGATCAGGTGCAATCTCCTGCACCTGACTTTAGTGTCATCGCGGGATCCACATTTTGCCCGTTTGCGATAACAGCAAAAGAGAACCACATTCTAACGATGCAGTGCCATCCGGAATTCACGCCTGACTTTTTAATCCAGCTAGTTGAGCGATTAAGAGAAAAAGCAGGCGATAAGGTTGTCGATAATGCCATTCGCTCTATCAAAGAACATGGCGGCGGTGATCGTGACTATGTCATCGCGTCAATGTTTGCTTTTGTCGAACATCAAACGCTTGAGCAATAATCGATTTCTGCGACATTTGCGTTTTCAATTTGCAACTCAAGTTGCCATGCCGCACAGCATCTAGTAACAAATCCTTGATTCTACTGGCATAGATCACTGGCATCTAAATTGCTCCTTCTTAGGTAACCCGTTGAAGGAGCATCAGAATGAACGACACCTCATCTGCGTTAAATAAACCGCTGATTTTTGTTGGCCCTCCTCGATCTGGGGTAACCTTCATTTCTGATCTCATCTTTCATCATCGCGATCTGTGCTGGCTCGATAAGAACTTTGAAAAACACCCACGATCTGATTGGCAACATCGACTCTTTCACCATGCGTCGGGTTGGCGAAACCATGCGGCACAATCATCTTCTCTTCTTGGAAGCCTTGCGAAAGAGTTTTCACCGGTGCCTTCTGAAGCGATTTCTTTTTGGGACGAATCAACCCGTGACGACATTGATTTTGATCGCGGTTTTCTGCGTGGAAAACACGCCACGCCGATGGAAATTACAACCATAAAAGACGTATTGGCGAAACGCTTAATCCTTTCACAAAAAGCGCAACTCGGTTTGCGTTTTACTGGCCCCGCCAGACTCTGCTTTTTGCACAGCATTTTTCCCGATGCTAAATTCGTCAATATCGTGCGTGATCCCGCCTCCACAGTGCACTCCATGATTTCGACGGAAGAATGGGAGTATTTAGGCAGACATTTACTCTGGTGGCGCGGCGCGTACTCTTTGCAGGAGCTGGCGCAATACGACATGCTGCGCGACCATGCCGTCGCAGGCACTGCTTTTCAATTAAACAAGTTAATGCAAACCACCAAGCAGGAAGTACAAGAGCTTGATCTCGATTTAATCACGATCAATTACGAAGATTTCGTCAAACAGCCGCAAGACGCTGTCTCGCAGATTTTGTCTCATGCAGGACTGCCCGCCAGCAAAACGATTGATGCGGCGCTAAAACAAAACGAGATCCGTGGCAGCAACAAGGTCCTAAAAATGCCCGCAACCGACATCAATACGGTTTATACCTGGTGCCCCGCTCACTGAGCAGTTTATTCTCCTCTCAATCTTCCATTTACTACTCTCGGCAAGTGTATCAAAAGGTCATGCATTTTATGCATGACCTTTTTGCGTTCAATTCATTTGCTTCATAGTGTTGATGCCACTACTCTACGCGCCTTTCAATCTCTGGGATCGACATGAACTCGCAATCACTTTCCGCCCAGTTAACACGTTGGCTAGCTGTGCTGATTATTACCCTGATCGGTGTTCATCATTGTTCGCCACTACAACGTGCGCTCTCAGATTACGCCGTGGATGGTGGCTGTCACCAGCGACACCACATGGAATCACCAGAGTAAGCTGAACAACCGCCCTTGATATCAAACACTTTTATTAACACCCACTTTTTATACTCAATTTTAAGGTACATCTATGAGCATTTTCCGGTTCCCACTAATGGTATGGCTGGGGATAGGGATTTTGATTATCAGCCTAGGGATCAGGCAATCTTTCGGCATTTTCATGATGCCTATCAGCGACACGTTCCAATCAGGACGTGAATTTTTTAGCCTTGCCATTGCCGTGCAAAACCTCATGTTTGGCATGTTCCAACCTTTTATCGGTATGGCAGCAGATCGCTTCGGCGCTAAACGCATTGTCGCCTTAGGCGGTATTGCCTACGCTCTGGGTCTGTATCTCACATCTATCGCCACCAGCTCTGGCGTTTTGTTCTTGTCTATCGGTGTTTTAGTCGGTCTTGGTCTGAGTGCAACCAGCTATGTCATCGTGCTAGGCGCTGTGGCGAAAGTCGTGCCGGCAGAGCACACAGCCAAAGCGTTTGGTCTGACAACCGCGGCAGGTTCGTTCGGCATGTTTGCCGTGATCCCCGGCGCGCAAAGCATGCTGGCAAACTACGATTGGCAAACGGCCATGCAAGTATTCGCCGTGCTGTGTACGGTGATCATCGCCTTTTCAGTATTCATGAAGAGTGCAACAAGTGAAGGACAATCACAAACCACGGCAGACACCCAAACCTTGCGTCAAGCGCTGGCAGAAGCTTTTCGCCATCCGGGCTATTGGTTTATCCATGCAGGCTTCTTTGTATGTGGTTTTCAGGTGATGTTTATTGCCACCCACTTGCCTAGCTACATTGCGGATAAAGGGTTACCGGGCAATACCGCAGCGATGGCATTGGCTTATGTGGGAATATTCAATATTTTTGGCTCCTATTTTTGGGGCGTGATGGGTGACCGATTCAACAAGCGCTATGTGATGACGAGCCTTTATCTGATGCGAGCCGTTGTGCTTTCTTTGTTTGTGACACTGCCACTGACAACAGAAACCGCGATCGTATTTGGCGCGGCTATCGGTTTTTGCTGGTTAGGCACAGTGCCGTTAACCTCTGGCCTAGTCAGACAAATCTTCGGCCCGCGTTACATGTCTACCCTCTATGGTTTGGTGTTCTTTACCCACCAAATTGGCAGCTTCTTGGGTGCGTGGGCAGGTGGCCGTATATACGACTTCTATGGTTCGTATACGCCAATCTGGTGGGCAACGGTTGTGCTAGCACTTGCTGCAGCACTGCTTCACCTTCCAATCAACGATAAACCGTTGGTTCGCGCGTCGCTGCAACCAGCGTAACTGTTGCAGGGGTTGGCTATAATTTGTGCCAACCCCTCAATGCCTCAATGCCTCAAACACACCTCCCGTAATAAACTGACTTGCCAATCTGTGCGTCAACAAGCAAAACACAAAAACGAACATGTTATGCTCTTTTTTGCTTACATTTTATTCAGCGACACGTTAGAAAAATGCCTTACGGAATGCTAAGTTTTTAATATGGCGCGAACAAATGTACTGCGCCCGTTTCAGGGAATTTTGACACAGAGATAGACGTATTGAGATGATTTCGGTATTTCGGTCGAAGTAAGAAACAGAGGTGATAACGCATGGGAAAATTGACGACACATGTTCTCGATACCGCGAGAGGTGTGCCAGCAAAGGGCATCAAAATCTCACTCTACCGTATCGGTGATGACGGGCTTCAGCCGCTGGTTTCAACCGTGACCAATGATGATGGCAGAACACATGCTCCCCTGCTAATCGATGATGACTGTGCCCCAGGTCTTTACCAGCTTGTCTTTTCAACTGCCGCTTATTTTCGTTCGACGAATACGCCTCTTGAACCCATTCCTTTTCTGGATGACATCGTGATCCGATTTGGTGTATCCGATGCCACGAAACACTTTCATGTTCCTTTACTTGTTTCTCCTTATGGCTATTCCACATACCGAGGAAGTTAAAAAACCAGCCAGGGTGGCTGGTTTTTGTCTTATGGGTGGATGTTAATCACTCAAGACAGAGTAAGCCTCGGTGGATCTCCAATCCTTATCTTTAGCTGGTATATGACAACCCAAGCAATTCGGTTTCACATCCGGCAGACATTCGACAAAAACAAAAAGAGAAGGCGTATAGCCTTCTCTTTTACATAAATCGGTCCTCGCCTGTCTGCGTTCACATAATGCAAACTCGTCAAACGTTGTTCGTGTCTATCCTTGATATCCCATTAGGCGCGGAATCCACAACACCACGTCGGGAGTCAAAATCATGATGACCAAGGCCACCAGCAATACACAAATAAACGGGATCACTTGTTTAATAATGCCCGCTAACGGTATGCCTGTGGTTCCATTTATCACGAACAACAGCACACCATAAGGCGGTGTTATCAGCCCGATCATCAGGTTCACAATCGTTATCACGCCAAAATGAACCAAATCGATACCTAACTCACGACACGCAGGAATAAACAGTGGAACGATAACCAAAATAACGGTTGTCGCATCCAGCAAGAAGCCCAGTGCAAGATAAATCAGATTAACGATGATCAGGAACGCCATTGGCGATAAATCAGCGGCTTCAATCATATTCGCGATAGAAGTTGGCACATTTTCCGTCGCAATGATGTAATTGAAGATTAGCGCTGAGCCAATCACCAAACCCACTGATGCTGATGAAAACGCACTTTCCTTCAGTGCCGCATACAGTTCTTTCAAACTAATAGAACGGTAAACGACTGCCGCCAGTATCAACGCATACGCTGCTGCGACTGCTGCTGCTTCCGTTGGTGTCGTCACACCACCATAAATACCAAACAACAGAATACCTGGCATTAAGAGTGTTGGTAACGCTCGGAAAGTTATCCCAGGAATGTCTTTCGTTGGTGTTTTAGGCTCTCTAGGAATATTCATTTTGGTCGCAAGATAGGTGTTCATTCCCATCAATACAGCGCCCATCAATAAACCCGGTAACAAGCCTGCGATAAACAAATAGCCAATCGAGGTATCCGACACCAAGGCATAAATCACCATCGGGATCGAAGGCGGGATAATAGGACCTATCGTCGCAGAAGCCGCCGTCACCGCAGCGGCATAAGCAGGCGGATAGCGTCCATCTTTGGTCATCATGTTAATGATAACTCGCCCGACGCCTGCCGCATCTGCGACCGCAGAGCCAGACATACCCGAAAAAATCAAACTGGAAACGATATTCACGTGACCCAGTCCACCTCGGAAATGCCCCACCATAGCCACACAGAATTGAAGCAGTCGATCCGTAATACTGCCCGCATTCATGATATTGGCAGCGGCAATAAACAGAGGAACCGCCAACAGGATAAAGCTGTTGTAGAAACCTTGAATAATCTGCTCACCAGCCAGTGCTAAATCTTGACCGCTCACCAAGAGATAAACGATAGCACCAATGATCATTGAAAATGATACTGGCGTACCGAATGCAGCCAAAAGCAACACAGTGACCAAGCATAGTGTTAACGCCAAACTCATTCTTCCACCTGCTCGTCCTTATCATCGTCTTGCACTTTGTAATTCGGATTCAAATACTGAATCAGTGCAATACCGTAGCGGAGAATAATGACGCCCAGAAATACCCCGTAAATGCTGAATACATAGTCGAGGCGCCATTTTAAGATCGCGCTCTTCTTGATCTTATAGAAAGTGATGTAGTCCCATGTCGGCAGAAAGCTGATGCCAAAACCGATGATGATGCCCAATGCAGACAAAATAAGAAAAATACGTTGTACCTTTCCCGGAACACTTAAAAAAAGAAGATCAAAGCGAATATGATCTTTGTTACGCAAACAAAATGCGCCCGTCCAAAAAATCACCCACAGCCAAAGTGTCAGCAGAAGCTCTGAAGACCAGCCAATAGGAGCATTAAGGACATATCGGGAGAATATTTGCGCACAAAAAATCAGGAACATTGCGGCCAACATAATGACCGCAACCCCATCTGCTATTCGCTGAAACCAAAGCAGAATAGTTTTCACGCGTTAAACCTCACAGGTTGTTGATGTTTTCCACCATGCCTTTCGGCCAGCTTTCAGAAAACTCAGACTCAAGGTACGCTTTTTGAACGTGTGAACGGAAAGCCTCTAGATTAGGCTCATACACTTTCAAACCTTGCTCGCGGAAGAAATCCACCAACTCAGCTTCCAATGCCAGTTGGTTTTTGCGCCCATAAGCCGCAGCATCATCAGCCGCTTTCTGCATTTGGGTTTGCTGTTCAGGCGTTAAGTCATCCCACACTTTTTTCGATACCGCTAAATAGTTCAAATCCACTAAGTGATTCGTCAATACAATCTGCTTAGTCACTTCGTAGAACTTGGCATCTTTATCGGTTGGCAATGGGTTGTCTTGTCCGTCAACCGCGCCAGTCTGCAAAGCGGTATACACTTCGGTAAAGGCCATTGGTGTTGGGTTTGCGCCCAGCGCTTTACCCAAGAACTGCCATGAATCTGAACCTGGCATACGCAGTTTCACACCCGCCAAATCTGCCGGTGTTTTCACTTCCTCATCAGTACGAAGGTTCAACTGACGACGACCTAGATAAATGACGCTAAGCAGTTTCACGCCCAGCAGATCTTCCACTTCTTCTTTCAAAGGGTCCATGGCATCAGAATTAAACACCGCGACCTGATGGTCCGCATCACGGTGCATGTAGCCCGCTGCGAAAATAGAAAAGGCAGGAATGAATTCGGCCAATTCTTGCGCCGATGCCATCGCCATATCAAGGTTGCCACGAGCAATGGCTTCTAGCTCTGTGCCTTGCTTAAACAATGAAGCATTCCAGTGCGGTTCAAACTCCGCAAAACTCGCTACGCCTGGCCCAAAGACTTCCGTTAATGCAATTGCACGTTGGTCAGTTTCCGAACTTGGCGCCGATAAGCGCAACTTCATATCCGCAGCACTAGCAGCCGTTACAGAAAGCATCGCAATCGCCAACGTTGTTGCTTTCGTGACGTTGCTCAGCCAGCTTGCCGAGGATCTGGACAACAATTTCATACACCACTCCTTTGTATGGGCCCTTGTGATTCAAGTACCCAGCATTTGGTTTGCTTAATGACCCCCTTGGTCAAAAAATCAGCGCACCGTTTAACATGAACATAGCGTAGACGATCCGATTACGTCGTTGTTACCCAAATGTGTCTCATTTGTTAAAACATCACCCATTATTCATTTTGAGGGACATTTTTTGACTTATAGTGAATTCATAAAAATAAGACATATTCTTCGTTTTATTAGGACGAGAATGTGGATGTAGGTTAATCCAACGCTTGAGGCCAGAGGCAATGAACCTCTATGAAACGTTAAGAACAGATTTATTAAGAGGCGACTATAAACCCGGAAGCCGTCTGCGTATGGAGTCGCTAAAAACACGCTATGGCAGCGGTGTGAACTTATTACGCGAATGCCTGACGCGACTAGCCAGCGATGGTTTAGTGATTGCTGAAGGGCAAAAAGGGTTTCACGTCGCTAGCTTCTCAACCAAGAAGATGGAAGAGCTGACGCGGCTGCGCATTCTTCTTGAATCCAATGGCGCAGAGCAATCTTTTGTTAATGGCGATATGGAATGGGAAAGCAATCTGGTTGCTGCCCACCACAAGCTTGAGCATGTAGAGAGCAAAATGCGCAACAACATTGAAGACAACTTCATGATGTGGCATCGCTGCGATTACGAGTTCCATGCGGCATTGATTGGTGCCTGCGATTCGGAATTACACATGCACTACCACCGACAGATCTACGATCAGTTCCGACAGTTTGTGATGATGGAACTGCGCACTAATGGCTTTCGAGGCTCACATATTATTGACGAACATCAGGTGATTTTAGAGGCCGCACTAAATCGTGACCTTCCGGCCTGTGTTCACGCATTGGAATCGCACTTAGGTGGATTTGTTGAGCGCTTACGTGAGTTTGGTGAACAACGCTAACTCGTCTTCATCTGCGACACGCTCCCTGCATATCGCTATTAACTAATAAGGATATTCGCCCCACATGGAACCATTAAACCTTGCTGTCGTTGGTGCTGGTCTGATTGGCAAAAATCACATTCAGCTCATCCAAAGCAGCGAAGTCTGTCAGCTTGCAGCCATTGTCGACCCTTTTGAAGCCAGCATTGAACTCGCAAAAAAATGTGGCGTCCCGCACTTCTCTGATCTGAACGACATGCTTGCTACTTTACGTGTTGATGGCGTTATCCTTGCCACCCCTAACAACATGCATGTCGAGCAAACCAAAGTGTGCATGGAATACAAGGTTCCCGTCTTGATTGAAAAGCCCGTGGCACATTCAGTGGCAGAAGCGACGGAATTACTCAACATTGCAATGCGCTCTCCAGGTATTTGGGACACCCTATTGGTTGGACACCATCGTATGCATAGCCCCATCATCAAGCGGACACGAGAGCTAATTGACTCCGACGTGCTGGGAGCCTTGGTCGCCGTACAAGGTTGCGCACTGTTCTGTAAACCCGATGATTACTTTGACGCCGCACCATGGCGCACCAAAGAAGGCGGCGGCCCTATTCTGATTAATCTCATCCATGAAATTGGCAACCTTCGCTATTTATGCGGCGAAATTGTTGCGGTACAGGCCATGGCATCAAACCGTCGCCGCAACTTTGATGTGGAAGACACGGTGTCGATTAACCTCAGCTTTGCCAATGGCGCGTTGGGGACATTTTTACTCTCAGACACGGCAGCTTCTGGCTCTAGCTGGGAGCAAACCTCGCAAGAAAACAAAGCGTACGCCACGAGCACTGATGAAAATTGCTACCACATTGCAGGCACTGACGGCTCTATTTCAGTGCCTACCATGCGCCTTAAACATTATCCGATAAAAGCTGATCGTTCTTGGTGGAAACCCTTTACCAGCGAAACCATTACCCTTGAGCGCAAAGATCCTTTGGTTGAGCAGCTTAATCATTTTTGTCGAGTGATACGCAAGCAAGAAAAACCCTTGGTAACAGTGCGAGATGGACTTCAGAACCTTCGTGTCACCGAAGCCGTTTTAGAGGCCGTGAAAACGGGAAGAACCGTATATATCGATGATATTGGTTAATATTTTCGGATTGGACAAGGAAGTAAATGATGAAATCAATACTGGTAATGAATGGCCCAAATCTCAACTTGTTAGGCCAACGTGAACCCGGCCTGTACGGCAACACAACGCTCGCGGATGTCGAAACACTCTGTCACGACGCCGCCCAAAAACACGGCGTGGCGATTGAGTTTATGCAAAGCAACCATGAAGGTGTCCTGATTGATGCTATGCATGATGCGGGAAGAAAAATCGCAAACGGTGACATGATCGGCGTGGTGTTTAATGCCGGTGCGTTCACCCATACGTCAGTGGCCTTACAAGATGCCATTAAAGGCGCACAAGTCCCTGTCATTGAAATTCATATTTCCAATATCCATGCCCGTGAGGAATTTCGTCATCATTCTTATCTTTCCCCCGTTGCAGCAGGCATTGTTGTTGGGTTTGGCGTAAAAGGTTATGCACTGGCCATCGACGGACTCATGGCGACATACGGAGACGAGGCATGATCTACTCCATTGCAACTGTATGTTTGTCAGGCACCTTTCGTGAACGTATTGAAGCTATCGCAAAAGCCGGCTTTCGTGGCATCGAAATTTTCGAAAGTGATCTGATCACCCACAACGGTTCTGTGAAAGAAATCCGCCGTATGTTGGACGATCACGGTTTAGAAGTGGTGACCTATCAGCCCTTTCGAGACTTTGAAGGTTTACCTGCTCCTTATCGCCAAAAAGCCTTTGATCGCGCTGAGCGAAAATTCGACCTAATGGAAGAGTTGGGTACGGATCTGTTAATGGTCTGCAGCAATACATCACCGCATGCCTTGGGTGGTATTCAACGAGCAGCCGATGATTTTCATGAGTTAGGCGAGCGCGCATCGAAGCGTAATATGCGGATTGCTTATGAAGCGCTGGCATGGGGGAAATACGTCTATGACTATCGCGATTCGTGGGAAATCGTGCGTCGAGCAAACCATGATGCCGTTGGGCTGTGCCTAGACACCTTTCACATCTTCTCGCGCCAAACTGAGCTTGATACCATGCTCAACATTCCCGGTGACAGAATATTTCTCGTGCAAGTTGCGGATGCGCCAAGTTTGTCAATGGATCACCTAAGCTGGAGCCGACATTACCGTTGTTTCCCCGGCCAAGGTGATTTGCCGATTGACCACTTCGTCGCCAACATGCATGCAACAGGCTATGACGGTCCTTTCTCGCTGGAAATATTCAACGACCAGTTTCGTGCGGGATCAGCAGAGAAAACAGCGCGTGATGGATATCGTTCATTAGTGTTCGCCAACCACGCTGCGGAAAAAACACCCGACGAGGACGCAACGTCTATTCCCGTCGTGTCGCCACCTCGTGACATCGAATTCATTGAGTTTGCACTGAACGATACCGAGAAGAAAAGTCTCACCAAGCTGCTTTCTCAACTGGGTTTCAGCCATGCAGCGACACACAAAAAGAAACATGTTGAGTTGTGGCGACAAGGCAATATCAATCTGGTGATGAACATGGAGCCAGATAGTTTTGCACAGAACTTCCACCAGCATCACGGTGTTTCAGTCTGTGCGGTCGGCATGACCTGCGATAACGTGAAAGACATGGTGGAGCGCGCCAAGAAACTGGAATTCACCCCCGTTTATGGCAACCCAAACACCGACACACACGGTATTCCTGCCATTTATGGCCCAGGTGAAAGCTTGCTTTATATGGTGGATGGGTCAGAAAAACCGGCTCATTGGGAGCGTGAATTTCAGTGGCATAGCGATGTCGAGGCGCAGGCGTTTTTGAATAAAGTCGATCATATTGCGCTCTCGATGAGCTACGAAGAAATGCTCCACTCTGTGCTGGTGTTCCGTTCGATGTTCAGCATGAGAACCATGCCAACCGTGAATGTTACCGATCCCGGCGGTCTGATTCGAAGCCAAGCCCTACAAACGCCTGATCGCGGCGTGAGCTTTACCTTAAACAGCAGCCAAGCTTCACGCACGGTATCTAGCCGTATCCTCGATCAATACGCAGGCACGGGCGTTAACCATATTGCGCTCTCCACCAAAGATATTTTCGCGACGGCCGCGTTTATGGATGCCCAACAAACCACGACCTTACCGGCAACGGTCAATTACTACGACGATTTAGCGGCACGATTCGACCTGTCGGATGAAACTATTGCCAAGCTCAAGCGCTTTAATATTTTGTATGACGAAGATGAAAACGGCAGTTTCTACCAACTCTATACCACTTTGTTTGCAGGCAGATTCTGCTTTGAGATTGTCCAACGCAATGGATACACAGGGTTTGGTGCGGCAAATAGCCAAATGCGCCTGGCCATGCAAGCAGGAGAAATGGCCAAATAATCTCGTTTGGGGATAAATACATAGAAAATCAAAAAGGGAGCCATTTGGCTCCCTTGGTTTTAGGTTTTAGGTTTTAGGTTTTACTTCTTAATCAGCTTTACTGTATTCACTCTGTTGCACTAACAAACGCGATCCAGTCTATCTGCTGACTATTCGCGGTCTTGGTCGAAATCACCATGGAAGTGACCATGATCAGACACTTCACGCGATGCAGATTTAATTTTCTGACCAATACGGTGTTGATTGCTAGATTCTTGCACCGACAAAGAACGCAGCAGTGTGCGCTGTTCAGGTTCATCTTCACGTCCATCCGCATAGAGATCATCACTCATCGCATAGAAGGTCGCCACGTAAGCTAGCGCTTTCGAGTTCACTCTTAACGCTTTGTTGCTCACGTTATTGAGATCATCACAGGCTTGGTGATAGCACTTGTCGTAAGCGACATCTACATCACCGCCAAATTGCTCGGCTTCCTCTGCGGATTTGATTTGTTCAGCCCCTGTAAACAGACCACCAAACGCAATTCCCCAATCGGCAAAGCCCGAGTAATCCGAACGTTTTGATAAGGCTTGCGGCACAGTGGATTCATCTTTATCAGTAAAGAACTCGTTGAACAGACCTTCGATGTGCGACGTACCTTCTGGTGGCTCAAAGTCACCTGGGTATGCATTGTCTGGGCTGTCTTTGGTATCTGACAAATCACCATCCATCACACCAAACACATAGTTTGGCGAGCCGATCATGTCGAAGTTGAGGTACATTTTAATCGGGTTGATTTCAAGATAACGCGCATCGACCAATTCACGCTGTGCCGCGGTGAGGTCTGCCGGATCAGTGACACCTTCCTCTTCCATGATTTGTGCTTGTGCATCGTTGTAATAACCGCCTAACACCTCTTCGGTGTAGTAGTTAGAACCGACCAAGCCAGCTTCTTCTGCCGCCCACCAAGCGAAACGGACTTTGTTCTTTTGGTTAACCGGAAGTTGCCTCATTTTCTTCTCTAGGCGAATCGCGTATTCCAAGATCCCCGCACTACCGGAACCGTTATCGTTAATGCCCGGTCCTTCTTGCACAGAATCCAAATGTGCGCCCAGCATCACGATCTGATCAGGGTTACCTTTTTTGGTTTCTGCTAGGAGGTTTTGTGTCACAACAACTTCGTCTTCAACACCGATATTCAACGCCGCAGCGACCGCATTCGATTGCGCAAGGTCATACCAAGCTTTACCGAGATCATAGCGAGCACCAAACGCAGGTATACCCGCTTCACTGTCACTGCCCAAGGTGCCGTTGACCACGGCTTTACGACCGTCATTATTACCTTGGTTAAACACAATAGCGCCAACCGCACCTGCGTTTTCCGCATTCACGACTTTCGCATTGAATGTACAGCCACCACGCTGGATCACCGCCACTTTTCCGGTCACGTCTACGCCATCAAAATCGGCGGCTTCACAACCATCAGTATCATCGTAGTCTGGGGATTCAAAATCAAAATCGGGCGTCACAAAGGCAATGTCAGCGTTCAACGCGCCATCAGAACCACCAGAGTAAGACATGGCAGCATAGTCCGCCGGAATATCGTCCGTTGCATCACGTACATGAACAAGCGCTTGCCCATTGACGCTTAACGTTGTGCCATCTTGTTCAGACCAGCTTCTAAAATCGAAAGGTTGGAATGTGACATCGTAGCCATTCGCTTCCAGCGTGGCTTTGATATAATCCGCGGAATTAGCGTAACCTTCAGTCCCCGCAGCGCGTGTTGTTGAACTGCCATCGGGCGTTGGCACGGCCGCTACTTCCATGGCCTCAAGATGATCAACAAGATTCTTTTCCTTGATTGCCTTGCTAACTTTATTTGCAACCCACCTTGGATCTTCACAGCCTGCAAAACCCGTCAGCAATGCGGCACTCATTGCCACGACCAACAGCTTTCTACCACTAACGTTGAATGTGTTCATAGATGTCGTCCTTTTTATTTGACTAGATCAGTCAAACACTCAGGACTATATTCTTCCACACAATGTAAATGTAAATATTTGTTAACGGAAACAGGATCACAGTTTATTAAAGGAAAGATCATTGGTGTTAAATGGAATTAAATGACTCACCCAAGAGACGATATCTCAATTCGAAATATCCAATGTAAAAGAAAAAGAGAATAAGAGGGTTTTAAATTTAGAATATTTATTAATACAAGAAACCAATATTAACCAACAAAGGCAGATGATCAACAGAAAATATAAACATAAGACTGAATAGGCATTCACTTTACGCGTTTTCTGGTGCTAGATCTCAAGCCTCATAATGTGCTGTGGGCCATTGGGTCCACCAAGATAGCGCTCATGTGTGTCTTCAAAGCCACCCTTGAGATAACACTGATATGCAACTGTATTTTTGCAGTTCACGGTCAAGTACAACCAATCTGCTTCTGGGAAATACTCCTTCGCCATCTTCCCCAACAATAAGACCGCCGCTTTGCCTAATCCTTTCCCTTGCTGATTTAGATCAATCGCAAATTTCCTAAGCCCAATAGCATTCTCATCACAAGCATTACGTTGAGTAGAAAAATCTCGTTCAATTTTGAAGTACCCAACGACAACGCCATCAAGCATGACAACAAAATGTTCGGCGCTTCCTCTATCACTAGAAAGAAACGCATCAGGAAGGGCTGTATATTTCGCTTGTTCATCACCAAGTGTGATTTTCCGTATTTCATTTTCATGATCAGGTTTTAATTTTTCCAGACTTACCATAACCCCTCCTAATTTAACGAATAGTTATTGCCATTAGAATTCAATAAGAATGGTTTACACCCTGGCAAAGCATGACAGTAAGAGCCTATCCAATTTAAAATAAAAGCCATTTCAAAGACACAGAAAAGTACATTTTTGCTATTCATCCACCAAAATCAAACCCTAGGTCGAAAAAGCAAAACTATTGATACCCAAGTCATTGCTATTCCATTAATAAGAATGCTGTCAAAAAGCCAAGAGATAGCGCTATCACTTCCTGATGAGACCAAGGTTTAGTGCCATCTCATGGTACTATTTTGGTGAAAAACCAGCCCCAATCATTGTTCAATTTGCAAAGCAGAAAGCACGGCTCTCACCGTGTCTATTTATCACTTCTGCATGCTTGAAACTGTCTGAATTGATGACATTTGCGTTTAGAAATTAAGTCTACGCTTAAATTGGAAGAGCCTGACGACATACGGATATGAAAACAAATATATTTTGGCGTATACGCCCCATCCTTTTTACCATTTTTGGCTTTGCCATCAGCCATAACCTTTTCTTCATCATGCTCCCTATACGCATGAAGGAAACAGGCTATGAGACCTCAAACATTGGTCTCGCCATGAGTATGTTTGCCGTAGGCGCAATTTGTGCGGGGCTATTTGGTTCACGTGCCGTGCTGCGTGCAGGTCATATTCGGGCATTTGCATCCATGGCGGCGATGCTGTCGATTGTGTCCGTGATCCACAGTTACACCACGGACATTTGGCTCACTGGCGCGCTTAGGATGATCGCCGGTTTTTGCTATGTGACTTCATTCATCACGCTGGAAAGCTGGCTCAACGTTTTAAGTGACCGAAGCAATCGAGGGCGCGTTTACGGCACGTATCAGATTTGTTTTGCGATTGGTTTTGGTACTGCGCCCTTTCTGTTCAGTATGTTCAACGAACAAGATCCGCGTTTGTTTGGCTTAATCTCTGTTTTTCTGTGTTTCTCGCTCATCATTATGTCCATGAGCCGACTACCCGCGCCTGAATTACCGGCGAGAAGCACACCGATTACGTTAAAGAAACTCTGGGATTATTCCCCCTCGGGAACACTTTTGTGTTTTTGTGCGGGTTTGATTAACGCGTCAAGCGTGTCACTCATTTCGCTATACGCATACAGCAAAGGTATTTCGGGGATTTGGCTATCGCTTATTTTGGGTTCGTATCAAATGGGCGGGTTGCTTACCCAGTTTCCCACCGGATGGTTAGCGGACAGATATGACAAACGCGTCATCGCATCAGGGCTAATGGTGATGGGCGTGGTCAGCAACAGTTTGATCGTATTCGATAACTTCCATCCCTACCCAATAGAGTTATTGGCGGTACTGTTCTGGATTTCCGGTGGTTCTGGCGTGGCATTGTTTCCGTTAGCAGTGACACAAGTGTTTGACCACATCGATCCAAAAGAAGCGATGCCCGTTACCAGCACTATGCAAATATTATTGGGCGCTGGCGGAGTGATCGGCCCGATTGTCGCCAGTTCTTTGATGAGCGAATTTAGCGTGGTGTGGCTCTATTACTACATCATTACGGTTCATGTTTTTGTGTTTGTGTTCCTCATGATCCGGAAGCTGTACGTCCGAACAGAAAAAATACCCTCAACCAACACGTTCAAGGTCAGTGTCCAACCTATTCCTGGGGCATCTGAGCTTGATCCTATGCTCGACTTTAAAGACACCAACACCACCAATCCAGAACTGAAACTCTTGATTGCTGCCCTGGGACAAAATCCCTCTGATCCGGGTTTGTTGATTAAACTCGCTCTGCAAGGCTCGGCATTGAATGCCAATGACGTCGCCAAAAATATTGTCATGGCCTATCCAAAACGTTCCGGAGAGATTCTGCGCCATCTCATCGAACAATTCCCTAAACGTCGTTTGGAAGTGGCGTATTCACTGCATGATTTGTTTCTTTTAAGGAAGGAACGCATTAATTCACTACTTCAAGATGCATTGCTCGATGGGGCGACACCTGATGAAGCCGCTTCAATTATGGATTTGATTGATGAGATCAAAGCAAAGCTGGACGAAGATCTGAACGTGGGAAGTACGGAGAATTTGAAACGAAACTGATGTGCCTATAAAGGTAAAATTTATATTCTATAGATACTTACAATGAAAAAATATTCATTTGAAAGTGTTGTAATTCCCATCTTTGGACTACGCTTTAACTATGCATATGCACTTTGTTGTACAGAGGTAGTACTTGGTGAAAGTTGTTTATCAAGGTTTCATCGTTTTGTTGTGCTTGCATCTCGCTGGATGCAATGGCGATTTTATCTGGATCGGCAGCAATAGTGACCAAAGTACAGATACAGCGCAAACGGCTCCAAATTCCATTGATATTCAGACCGATGGAGAGACTGGAGCTCAAATACTCCTGCAACTTTCTCCCGGTCAAACGTTGCAGTTAAAAGTCATCACTTCTTCCGCTCCCCTCTCGAAATCGACACTCAATAATGGCGTTGTTTGGACATCTTCAGACAACAGTGTGCTTTCGGTCTCTTCGACGGGCTTAGTTAAAGCTCTGTCGCTTGGCTCTGCTTTCATCACAGCCACAGTCGGAGGCAGATCAAGTAATGCCTTTGGCTTAGATGTTGTTCCACCCTACATAGTCTCTCTTGAATTGACGCCCGAGCTTAATGGAATTAACCCTCAAGTCGGTGGAAGTAACGCCATAACCTCAACGATGGAATACGATGCTTCTCAGACATTTACTGTTACAGGCACCTATAACGAAGGAACGGTCAGTGATGTTTCCAATAGCGTCACAATGAACATTTCTGATTCAGGCATAGCGACGTTTTCTGGCCCACAAATGAATGCGATGGCCGCCGGCACGTCGGAGGTGACTGCCAGCATAGGATCAATTACGAGCAATATAGTGACGGTGACGACAACGGCTTTGTCGCTGTGCGGTGGTGCTGTTGACGACGCCAGCTCGAACACTGCGACGGGCGTATGCCTCAAAGTCATCGCAGAAACGGTCACAGAGAATTTGTTTACAGGCACCCCTAGCGAAGCACTGATGCTTCATTTGGGTTACACAGCAGACACCACGTCAACAAACTCAGGGAAAACCTACGAATCGTTTCAAAGTGATTCTTCAGTGACGGGTAGCCCCGAAAATTTTGCAAGATTTCAAAACACTGGCTTAAACTGGGATGATGATTTTGACAGCTCAACCTATGGAAAAGATGGCGCTTACGACCGTTACTGCTCTCACCTCGCGAGCATCAGATTTAATTACAGAGACAATTGGCGCAGAACCACAGTGAATGAAATAACATCCTTGAGAACAAAGATGGGAAATTTGACTTCGGGTTATGGGTGGGCGGGGGCTTTACGTTACGGTTCGTCGACAGAAACAAACAGTGGTAAATTGTTCGCGCGAAGTTTAACTGGGACACACAGAACCAGTTTCAGTCCAAGCGTATCCGTTTATGCATCCTGCATCAGCGTCCCTTAGCGCACTAACTTGGTCCTGATACTTATCGAAAACGTTCATGTCTTCACTCTGGCGAAGGCAGTTTTTTTAGCGTCGCAGGCACTATCAGTTTGTGGATGGGGCCGACGAAAAACATATATACATTGCCGAGTCGATTTTTAACATGCACCACGGTGCTTGCTGTGACAGTCGCACGGTTGCCATTTGGCGTAATGTGAAACGAGACTTTCACATCAAGATGTTTATCTTGGTCTTCCATGATCACCTCAACGGGTGAGTGGTAGATCATGGTAAAAATCCCTACACGATCACCGACCTTGTAATCTGTTTTAACGGGAGCAAAATCATCGAAGTTCCCGAGGTGTTTTAGGCCGATTGCAGAAGTGATGCGGTTGCGCAACCGCATTAACGCCCCCACCCACTTAGGTGTGTTGTTCATGACCTGCAAGTAAATATCCATCGCCGTTTCCCCTTGATAAGGGATCTCACGAACGTGATTATCAGAAAATGAAGCTTGGTCACTATATTGTTTGAGCATGACATGGTTTGGTATCCCATCCATTGGCGCTTCCTCTAAGTGTTCATATCGAAAATCAAAAAATTTATGCTGTTTTGACCTTACGAATTACCATGCCCAGATTCAATGGCAAAAACCCTTCAATCGACTACATAACCACCGCATTTAGTGGAAACCTTGAGCACACCTCATAAACACTGTCGAACAATACGGATGTGTTACATCATTGAAAAACCATTCAGTGGTACGCAATGGCATTAGAACATTCCGTTTTTTCTGACTTAATGATTGACTTACTTTTAGTGAGTCTTTAGTATCCGCTCCCAGCAAAAAGACAAGCCGCAACGACGAGTTTTTTCAACAAGTTACCCGCCAAACGTCAGCTGATCCCGGTCAGTTGTTTTTCTTTTTTTATAAAGAGAGAGACAACAATTTTTGGATTCGGCATGACAACGCAAACGATTACTCAAAACACCCCTACAACGTCTTGGCAAAACAAGGCCATTCTTAGCGTCGCATTCCTTATGGCTACAACATCAGTTGGCCCTGGATTTCTTACGCAAACTGCCGTATTCACCAACATCTACAAGATGGACATGGCCTTCCCTGTTTTCGCATCGATGTTTATCACCTTCGGTATTGTGATGAACCTTTGGCGCATCGTGGGTGTGTCTGGTCTACGTATTCAAGATATCGCCAATAAAATTGCACCAGGTGCAGGTTACTTTATCGGTATTTTGCTCGCGCTTGGCGCCGTGGCGTTTAACTTTGGTAATGTCAGCGGCGCGGCATTGGGCATTAATGTCCTCACTGGCGTAGATACAACATGGGGCGCGTTGTTCACAGGCTTGGTCGGTTGTTTGTTGTTTGTGGTTCATAACGCCTCGAAGCGCATGGACCAGATGGCGCGTTATCTCGGCCTGTTCATGATTGTGTTGATCGCTTACGTAGCCATGACCAGTCTGCCGCCAATCGGCGAAACCCTCACCGCTGCGGTCATGCCAAGTGACGTCGGAAGCTTACTACTGCCCACTCTGACCATCGTCGGTGGTGCTGTTGGCGGTTACTACACTGGCGCACAGCGCTTGGTCGACATCGGCTTGCAAGGCAAAGAAAACGCAGCCGCGATTAAAACCGCCGCATGGGCAGGTATTTCGATTGCGGTGGTCATTCGTATTCTGCTGTTCTTCGCCGTGTTTGGTGTGATTGCTGCGGGCGCGGTACTGGATACTTCAAATCCTGCTGCGGATGCCTTCCGTCAAGGCGCTGGGGACGTCGGCTACTTCATCTTCGGCCTGGTGCTGTTTGTTGCCTCTATCACTTCAGTGGTCGGCAATTCCTACATGGCGATTTCACTGATTAAAACCCTATTCCCTGTCGTCGCACGTAACGAAAAACGCTGGTGTATTGCTTTCATTATCATCACCAGCGTCGGTACGGTGTTGATGAACATGCCTATCTTGCTGCTGATGCTGGCAGGTCTGGTCAACAGTATTATCCTGCCTGTGGTATTGGGATTCGTGCTTGCTGCAACACGCCGTAAAGACATTGTGGGTGACTACAAACACCCTGTGTATTTGTCGGTCATGGGCGTACTGATTGTGGTGGTCATGGCTGGCGCAAGCTTTGGCAATATTACGAACTTTGTCGGTAAATTTATCGGTTGATGGGCAAGCAGTTTGATAGATTGACAAGTTGCTCTTCAAGTTCAGTCATCAAGCTTACCAAAACGACAAAGCCGTCTGCATTCAGACGGCTTTTAGGGTCAAATCTTTTGTGCCACTACCAACACATTGCACCCTAGTTTCTGTCTCGCTCAGAGTCCATGACTTTCATTTGCCTGTCGTTGTAACGCGCGCCAATGACCTTATCATCGTCAATCAAGCTCGACACATATTCAGCCACATCAAGCGGTAAATTCACATTCATTGCCGCGATATTTTCACGCATGTACGCAATATGTTTGGTGCCAGGAATAGGAATGAGCGTTTGCTTACCGGCCCGGTTTGGTAACGCAATAATCCACGCTAACGCCAACTGTGCCAACGAGCAGTTGAATTCTTGCGCCACTTCTCTAAGCGGTTCGAGCAGTTTACTGTTTTGGGCAAACGCTTCGGTTTCAAACCGTGGACGTGCATTGCTGGTGCGAATATCTCCCTCCGTTAAGCACGACGCTTCTTGGGCTTTACCCGTCAAAAATTGACGACCAAGGGGTGAAAAAGGCACAAAGGTGGTTCCTAAACTTTCACACACATCGAGCATTTTAATTTCTGGTAGACGTGTCCATAGGGAATATTCAGATTGCACCGCCGCAATGGGGTGAATGTCGTGCGCGCGACGCAAAGTATCTGCGGAGACTTCAGACAAGCCAATTTCACGGATCTTTCCTTCGCGGACCAAATTCGCTAAGGCACCCACGCTTTCTTCAATCGGCACTTTTGGGTCGAGTCGATGTAAGTAGTAAAGATCAATCACATCGGTTTTTAACCGTTGCAGGCTCGCTTCACACTGCGCTTTGATAGTCTCTGCTCTACCGTCAATCGTCGGCTTACCGTCTTGGGAAAACAAGGCGCATTTACTCGCCAGCACGTATTCCTGTCGGCGCGTTTTTAGCGCTTTTGCCAGCAGTTCTTCGTTTCTTCCGCCCCCGTACATGGTGGCGGTATCGAGGAAGTCATAGCCCACATCGAGCGCTTCATTGAGCAGCTGAATCGATGTTTTTTCATCGCTTGGCCCATAGCCATGAGACATGCTCATGCAGCCCAACCCAATCGGTGACACGCTTAGCGATCCAATGTTGCGCTTTTCCATGTAATGACATTCCCCTTAATAGTACCTAACGAATGAAAATGATGACCTATAGCAAGCTAGTGACTCAGCACTTGTTCAATTTTATCAAGCACTTTCATCGCTACCAACGCTTGGCACACACTGGCATTAGGTTCGCGCCCTTCACGAATGGCGGCAATGAACTCTCTGTCTTGCAACTCGATGCCATTCATTGACACATCGACAGTGCTGACATCAATCGGATTCTCACGTCCATCAACCAAATCGTCATAACGCGCCATGTAGGTGCCGTTATCGCAAATATAACGAAAGAATGTGCCGAGAGGGCCATCGTTGTTGAACGACAAAGACAGCGTACACAAAGCACCAGACGCCGTTTTCAACCCAATGCTCATGTCCATAGCAATGCCAAGCTCAGGGTGCTTTGGCCCTTCCATGGCTTGCACTTGCACAATGTCTTCGCCCGTTTGATACGCAAACAAATCCACCGTATGACACGCGTGATGCCACAACAGATGATCCGTCCAACTGCGCGGTTGTCCCAAGGCATTGAGATTCTGGCGACGGAAGAAATAGGTCTGCACATCCATTTGCTGAATCGTCAGTTCACCCGCGCGAAACTTCTTGTTCAAGTATTGATGGCTCGGATTGAAACGGCGAGTGTGCCCTGCCATCGCGACCAACCCGGTGGCACGTTGTACCGTGCAAATCGATTCTGCATCGGCCAAAGAATCGGCCATTGGGATTTCGATCATCACATGCTTGCCTGCTTCCATCACATCAATGGCCTGCGCGGCATGAATCGGCGTTGGCGACGTGATAATAGCCGCTTCAACGCCCGGTTGCGACAAGGCTTCTTGAAGGTCTAGCGTCCAATGCGGAATGCCGTATTTCTCTGCGGTCTCGCGGGTGCTTTCTTCCACACCACCCGCAATAGAGACCACTTCCACATCATCAATATTTTTCAACGCATCGAGGTGCTTGTGTCCGAACGCGCCCTCACCCACCATGACTATTTTCATTCTTCACTCCTTGAATGTGAGCACATCAGATGTGACCCTGTCACACTTGTTTTCTAACAATGTCAAACCATAATGGGAGTTCGACACTGGGGCGTGAGTAAATCGATACACTTCATCGACCTTTTCATCCATCGCGCCGCGCATCACCAGCCACATGATGGCCTCGATACCTTCTGATCCGGCTTCACGAATGTATTCGGTGTGGGAAATGTCTTTCACCGCCATTGGGTCTTCGACCATTTTGTCGAGCCAGTTGCAATCATATTCGGTATTAATCAGCCCAGCGCGTTCGCCTTGCAGCTGATGTGATAACCCGCCCGTCCCAAAAATGGCGACCGTGATATCGTCAGGAAAGGATTCCACCGCTTTACGAATCGCTTTGCCCAGATTGAAACAACGGTTGCCCGTGGGTTGAGGATATTGCACCACGTTGACCGCCAGCGGGATCACTTTACACGGCCACTCACTCGGCTGCCCATACATCACAGACAAGGGCACGGTAAGGCCATGATCCACATCCATCTGATTAACGATGGTCATGTCGAACTCATCAAGGATCAACGATTCCGCAATGTGCCACGCAAATTCACTGTGCCCTTGACAAGAAGGCACCTGACGCGGGCCGTAACCTTCATCAGCAGGGTGAAACTCTGGGGCGACACCAATCGAGAATGTCGCGACAGATTCAAGCGAAAAGGCAGACGCATGGTCATTAAATACAATCAAACACACATCGGGTTTGACCGTTTCCATCCAATCGCGGGCGACCTGAACACCGCCCACGAAACGCTGCCAATATTCGCCATGCATACTGCCGTTATCCATGGCAGCGCCAATCAATGGAATATGCGATGTGCCAATCCCTGCAACCACTTTAGCCATTTGCTTCATCCTTGTTTTCCGGACGCGCGTAATATTCCGCCCATTCCGCTTTGCTGCGATTACCTTCAATGGAACGACCACCCGACAGCATCATTTGACGAAAATCATCCACTGTCATGCCATTTCCCGACATGCCTGCGCCTGCATCTTGCATGGTCAATCCATCAAAAATGGCGAGTTTGAAGGTGTAATAGATATTGCCACCCAAACGCAACATGCCCAGCCAATCTCGCGCCAATACCGCTTTGCGCTGTGCCTCCGTCATGGGGTATTTGTCGAGGTACTCAGCTTCGCTCTCACGAAACACATCGCGATTTTCAGCTTTGTTCAGCGACATGCAAAACATGTTGAGGTGATACCCTTGGCGCGACTTTTGTCCATCAAACACGTAGGTGCCGGGAATGTCGTCATAATCTCTTTTTTCACGCATTATTTACTCCTTAAATAACGCTCAAATAACGCTCAAATAACGCACATTAAATCAAACCAACTTCTTTCAGTCTGGCATCTAATCGAGAGAATACTCGGCGCGTATTTCCATTGAAAATCTTGGCTTTGTCTTCATCGCTCAGTGTTGAACCATCGATGTAACGTTTGGTGTCGTCAAAGAAGTGACCCGTTTGCGAGTCTATCCCACGCACCGCGCCAATCATCTCAGAGGCAAACAGAATGTTTTCCGTTGGCACGACTTCAAGCAGCAAATCGATA
Organism: Enterovibrio norvegicus FF-33; assembly: GCF_000286835.2. Taxonomy (GTDB): domain Bacteria; phylum Pseudomonadota; class Gammaproteobacteria; order Enterobacterales; family Vibrionaceae; genus Enterovibrio; species Enterovibrio norvegicus_A. The sequence continues at coordinate 498,486 of NZ_AJYD02000038.1, forward strand.
CCTTCTTGGTGGTAGACACAAGTATCAAAGAAGATGTTGTTTTCCATGATGTCATTCAGTGCTGGCAAGCCGAACATGTCACACAGACCACGGAAACGCCCCCAGTGATACGGCACTGCGCCACCGCCGTGTGGCACGATGAACTTCAACTCAGGGAAATCTTTGAACAAGGTTTTCGACATCATCAACTGTTGGAATGCCGTGGTGTCAGCACCAAGGTAATGAGAGCCCGTGGTGTGGAAACACGGGTGACAACATCCACTGACGTGGATCATCGCTGGTACATCCAGCTCACACATTTTCTCGTAAATGGGGTAGTAGTATTTGTCATCCAGCGGCGGCGCTGTCCAGTAGCCACCTGATGGATCTGGGCTGAGGTTACACCCCACAAACCCAAACTCTTTCACGCAACGCTCAAGCTCTGCTGCACTCACAGTTAAGTCTGCCTCAGGCGATTGCGGTAATTGCGCCGCACCAATGAAGTTTTGTGGATACAGCTCTGCAATACGATGAATCAGTTCATTGCAGTGCTCAGTCCAATATTTGCTCGTGGTTTGGTTACCAATGTGGTGCCCCATCCAACTTGCACGCGGCGAGAAAATGGTCACGTCCGTGCCGCGCTCGTTTTGCAGTTTCAGTTGCGCACCTTCAAGGCTGTCACGGATTTGGTCATCGGAAATGTTCACCACGCCTTTGACGTGGTCGAACAGAGGATCGGTTGCCAGTTCGGCTTTCTGTTGATCACGGTATTCACCCAGCGCATTCGGTGCTGTGGTGTAATGACCATGACAATCAATAATCAGCGTATCCTTGCTCATTCCAAATCCTCCAAACCATCTACATAGCGAAAGCCGGCTTGATCCAACTTAGGGCGCATGTTGTACATGTCTAACCCCAAAATGCCGCTCTCAAGCATTTGTCGTTTTTCTTCTTCTAACGCCACTCGTGATCTCGCTGCGGCTAGAACCGTTTCTGCATGGTCTCTTGGCACCACACACACGCCGTCGTCATCGGCCACAATCACATCACCGGCATAAATCGGTTGATTGCCACAAACCACGGGCACGTTCACCGACCCCAATGTCGCTTTCACTGTGCCTTTGATAGACACCGCTTTTGACCACACGGGGAAATTCATTTCTGTTAGATCTTTGGTGTCACGTACACCCGCGTCAATGATCAGCCCTTGCACGCCACGCGCTTGGGCAGACGTTGCTAACAAATCACCGAAATAGCCGTCTGTGCACGGCGAGGTGGTTGCGATCACCAGCACATCGCCGGGCTGACACAACTCAATCGCCACGTGCACCATCCAGTTGTCGCCAGGTTGTGCCAACACCGTCACGGCACTGCCCGCGATTTGCGCACCAGAATAAATAGGACGCAGGTTAGGGTTAAGGTTGCCTGTGCGCGCTTGGGCTTCATGCACAGTCGCGCTGCCGCATTCGGCGAGCCCTTCCAATACCGCGTTGTCAGCACGTTCAATGTGTCGAACGGCGACGCCTTGGATTGTTCTCATAGACATACTGCTTTCCTTACTCGTCAAAACCGTAAAGGCGTGCTGGGTTATCCACCAAAATCTTCTTCTGCGTGGCTTCGTCACGCGCAATCAATGGCACGAGATCCAACAAATCCGCATCATTTGGCATGTGCTTTTTGATGTTCGGGTGCGGGTAATCCGTTCCCCATAGAATGCGATCAGGGGCGACTTCTACTAGCCCTTGTGCATATGGCACAGCATCATAAAAAGGCGGCGCGATAGCGATGCGCTCAGAGCCGCACACTTTGACCCACCAGTTATCACGCTGCATAAAATCGAGAAGAATTTGATACGCCTTTTGACCGACACCTTCAGAGGTTGGCACGCGCCCCATGTGATCAACCACGATGTCCATGTCGAATCGGTTGAAGAACGCCTCGTAACGAATAATGTCTTCTGCGTTGACGTGAATAACCAAATGCCAACCAAACGGCTTCACTCGGTTCAACACACGTTCCATCATTTCAAGGTTGGGTGCGCCACCAAGATGGGTCACGAAATTGAAGCGAATACCGCGAACGCCACCTTCATGAAGATCCTGAAAGTCATTGTCTGTAAACGTATCGTCAGCCATGCACACGCCGCGGTAAGCGCCGTTACTGGTTGCAATCGCGTCCATCATGGCGCGGTTATCTCGCCCGTGGCAGCTCGCTTGCACCAACACAGCGCGGGAAATACCCAGCGTGTCATGCACACGTTTCAGCGTATCTTTGCCCGCATCAGGCGGCCAATAGGTTGCGGTCTCTGCATAAGGGAACTGCGCATGAGGGCCGAACACATGGCAATGGGCATCGCAGGCATTGGCGGGTGCCACAAATCGCGGAGTGCGTGTGTTGTTATCCGGTGGCATACAGCTGGGTTTGGTCATTCCGTGACTCCTGTGCAGCACTTAAAAAAGCTGCGTTTTCGTTATTAATTAAGGCGCTTATGTATTAAAACGCTGGCTTTGATGCGCTAACTGTCAGCGCCTAGCTAAATGACTGTCTTGGGCAAATAAAGCTCACCTTTCGCGAGCAAACGCGCCGTCCTGACCAATCCAGCACTCTGCACTGCGCCAGATTGGTCAAACGTCAACGTCATGGAGAATTCCCCTGAAGGGTGTTCAACGGACAAGGTTTTCACCAAGCCGTCAGGGATTGAGGCAATCCCCTCTGCGACCGAGCCAGATAACGCACACGCCGTCGCAACGGACACTGCGCCCAGCACGCCAATGGCAGAGTGGCAAACGTGAGGGATAAAAGTACGGGAGGAGACATTGCCGCCAGCAACGGGGGACGCAATCAAACACATTTTAGGCACGACTTTGTCAGTCACATCACCGAGGTTCATCGCAACACCCGCTTTTAATCGAACAGCTTCAATGCGTGCTTTCAACTCAACATGGTTGTTCAGTTCATCTGCACTTTCGTACCCTGTCACACCGAAATCTTCTGCACGCAGCACAACAACAGGCATGCCGTTATCAATGCAGGTGACGTCGTATTGACCGTCGAGGCCTTCAAACGTATCGCGGGTATTGCCCGTGGGCAGTAATGCGCCAGTGATCGAGCCGGCAATATCTTGATAATGACAAATCACGGGAGATGCGGTGCCTGGCACGCCATCAATCGCAGCATCGCCGTCATATTTCACGTGACCGTTAGGTGTTTCGATTTCCAAATCACAGCGATTGCCGCTATTGGTCATCAACACACGTACCATGGTTTTCGGATGGGTCGCTTCAACAAGGCCAGATTCAATGGCAAAGGCACCCACGCCCGCCAAAATGTTTCCGCAATTGGGTGTGGTATCAACGCGATTGTCACCGACAACGACTTGAACAAACAGGTAGTCAACATCGTAATCAGCATGTGCAGAAGCAGACACCACCGCCACTTTACTCGTTAACGGGTTTGCACCACCCAATCCATCGATTTGTCGCGCATCACGACCAACAGCATCAAGAATGATCTGGTTTCTTTCTTCAGCATCGTCCGGCAAGTCACTTGCAAGAAAATAGATGCCTTTGGAGCTTCCGCCTCTGAGCTGCATATAAGGGATCGAAACCATGTCTTTCTGACCTTCGCATGAGAATTAGGATCAGAATAGTCATGATGTCGCTCGCAATAAATTCAACTTTTTTACATTTTGTTGTACATTTTTAACATTACTAACTTTTGAAGCGCGAGTGTGATGTCAAACATCCCCCATTACTTTCTTTACGGTGAAGAACAGCCAGAAGACTCACCGGATTACATGCACATCGCGCGGCTTGAGCAATCTCTGCCAAAACATAACTGGGAAATTCACCCACACCGACACGATGATTTGCATCAGTTGATGATTCTTGAGTCTGGCTCAATGACGGCTCAAATCAGAGAGAGCAGCGCCGAATATCGAGGGGGTTGTGTCCTTTCCATTCCCGCTAAAGAGGTGCATGGCTTCATCCACCAGCCTGGGGTGACAGGGTTTATTCTGTCGATCTCCCAACCTTTCATATTGAGCTTATTCAACGAAACCGAGCGACAAGCACTCTCTTCACTGTTTCGTGAACCCATGGTGCTCCCCATTACAGATGGGCGGAATGTTGTGGAGTTGAAGTTATTAGGCGAACGCTTATTGGCAGAATACCAAGGGCGCGCTGTGGGGCAAGCATCTATGATTGGCGCGTACTTGAAGATAGTGTTCGTGCTGCTTAATAGACAGGTGAAACACAGAGAATCTTCGCAAGTGTCAGACGCTAAGACCATCTTGTTCGAAAAATTCACGGCTTTGGTGGAACAACATTACAACCAGCACTGGAGTGTGAGTGAATACGCCGCCGCATTGGGCTTAAGCCAAGGACAACTCAACCGCACATGCCAGCGCAGCGCTGATCAGCAAGCGTTAGAGATTATTCACGGACGGATTATCGATGAAGCCAAGCGATTGCTGATTTTCACCCAACTCTCATCGAAAGAAATTGGCTATCAACTCGGCTTTAAAGACCCTGGCTATTTTTCTCGCTTCTTTACTCGCCATGTGGGTCAAGCCCCCAAACAATTCCAACAACAATTGCTAAGTGAGCAAGTACAGTAACGAGTAAAAAAGCAGCTTGTTTTGGGGGAGGAGTAAACAGGATAACGGTGGGTTAGATCCAAGCAACAGCCGCAATCGCGGTGGAAAGGCCGACGCACAGCCCTACGATGACGTCACGCCAGTGGTGCTTTAAGGCTTTTACTCGACCTAGCCCCACCAGCATGGCCAAGCCGTAAGAAAGTAAACCGATGATCCAGCCATAACTCATCGCAAGCACGGTCGACGCAGCAAAGGCATTGGCGGTGTGGTTCGAAGGGAAACTGTCATTGCCGCTTTTATCAGGGCGTTTAGCATCAATCAGCAATTTACCGATTAAGCCAATACCAGAAGCCATCGCGATGATGTACCCCGCGAACTTAAACTCGCCCCATTCACCATGAAACACAGGAAAAGCCACTGCGGTGGCGACCAAACCATACACACCGACATCACTCACCATCTGCCAGTTCAACGAACTAGAGAAGTGAACAAAAAAGCACACCCACAGGGTAACCAGCAGCAGAGCAGGATAGAGAATTGTCATTAGCGCGTCAGTTTGTCCTAAACACATCAAATAATGGACATTGAGTATCTCAGACTCTGGTCACCATTAGCCATACAGAATGTAAGTAAATATTGCATTTGACAGCGATTAACGGGAAAAGCCCTACAAATTAACGTGATAACACTTGGTCTGAACAGTCTCGTTATCGTCGCGCGCGACATGCTGTAAACAAGGTTTGATTCTAAATCACAACGCAGACAGCGAAAAACCCAACGCCGCATAAGTTGACCGAACGGTCAGTAACCACTAATTTTTATAAAGGTATGCATACGGAATACATGCGCTATCTTCTTTCCATCAACCAGCATTGAACGCCAAGGCTGCGGCCAGTGTGGCAACAACGGTCGCCGTACAAATCGTCATATCGCACTGGCAATGTGAAAGCACCACCTCTCTGGTGACGAGAAACCACCCAACGTGTAAGGGAGAATCTTATGGAAGACTTTATCCGACACTTACCCAAAGTAGAGTTGCACCTTCATATTGAAGGCTCATTGGAACCAGAACTGATGTTCGAGTTGGCGGAGCGCAATGGTATCACCCTGCCCTACGCCAATGTTCAGGAGGCGCGCGCGGCTTACCATTTCAATGATCTTCAGTCTTTTCTCGATATCTATTACCAAGGCGCCAACGTACTGATCACAGAGCGAGATTTTTTCGATCTGACTTGGGCCTATTTGATGCGCTGCAAAGCGGACAACGTGATGCACACGGAGATCTTTTTTGACCCACAAACTCACACTGACCGTGGTATCGCGTTTGATACCGTGATCAACGGCATCTACCATGCGCTGCGTCAGGGAGAGAAAGAACTCGGTATCACCAGCAAGCTCATTATGTGTTTCCTACGCCACCTTTCTGAAGAAGCGGCGTTTGAAACGTTGGAACAAGCAAAACCCCACCTGCACCGTCTTATCGCAGTTGGACTGGATTCTTCCGAGCTTGGGCATCCACCTGAAAAATTCACGCACGTCTTCGCTCAAGCACGTGCACTGGGATTGAAAGCCGTCGCACACGCGGGCGAAGAAGGCCCAGCAAGCAATATTTGGGATGCGATTCGCTTGCTCCATGTGAATCGAATCGACCACGGCGTTCAATGCGTGCAAGACCCTACACTAATGATAGAACTGGCAGAAACACGTATGCCACTGACGGTATGCCCGCTTTCCAATATTAAACTGCGGGTATTCGACCGTATGGAAGATCACAACATTCTCAATCTTCTGGACGAAGGGCTTTGCGTGACAGTGAACTCCGACGATCCCGCATTTTTTGGCGGCTACATGAATGACAACTTCCTTGCGCTGAATCAGGCACTTTCCCCTAACAAAGCACAGTTAGTGCAATTCACACGAAATGCCATTGAGGCCGCTTTTTTAACAGACGATGAACGTCATCAATTGCTTCAAAATCTAGACGACTTCTGGGCGAGCCACGGCATACACTAGAGATGACAAGCGGGCTTGAACCGCTTTTTTCTTTATTGAAGGAGCCACTATGAAAGCCTCGTTGTTGACGCTGACGGCACTCGCCGCTTCCTTTCCTGCGCTTGCAGATAGCCCTAAAATGCCCTTTGCAGACACCATTTATCACAATGCGCAGGTCATCACGGTCAACGATAAACAACCAGATGCCAACGCTGTGGCGATACTCAATGGCAAAATCCTTGCCGTTGGCGACAACGAAGACGTACTTAAGTTAGCCAGTAACAGTACCCACGTGGTCGATTTGAAAGGCATGACGATGATACCGGGCTTTATCGATGCCCATGGTCATGTCATGAATACCGGTCTTCAAGCGGTGTCTGCTAACTTATTGTCACCGCCAGATGGCCCGGTGACCGACATCATCAGTTTACAGGAAGCCCTGCGTATTTGGGCTGATAAGCCAACCAATAAAGCGCAAGACTTCATCATCGGTTTTGGTTATGACGATTCTCAGCTAAAAGAGCAAATTCACCCAACCCGCTTCGATTTGGATGCCGTGTCGACCGAGGTTCCCATCCTCATTATTCATCAGTCTGGGCATTTGGCTGTTTTGAACAGTAAAGCGCTCGATATGCTGGGCTTCAACGCTGACAGCAAGAACCCTCCAGGCGGTGTGATCCGCCGAGTCCCTGACAGCAACGAGCCTAATGGTGTGCTTGAGGAGTCCGCGTTTTTCGGTGCACTGATCCCTTTATTTACGCAAATCAGTCCCGACGAGAACGAATTGCTGTTTCAGGCAGGCATGGAGTTGTACGCCAAATATGGCTACACCACGGCGCAAGAAGGCCGCACCATGTCTGACAGTGTCAAAACCATGTACGACATTGCGCAGAAAAAGAAACTGCTGCTGGACGTGGTGGCCTACACGGATATTCAGCTCGGCACAGACATCATGAAGCCGCCCTACCTTAGCCAAAGCTACAACAATGGTTTCCGGGTCGGCGGCGTCAAACTGACGCTAGATGGTTCGCCACAAGGCAAAACCGCATGGCTAACCAAACCCTATCTTATCCCGCCTGAAGGCCAAAAAGCAGGTTATCTCGGCTACCCCATCATGCCGGATGAAGAAGCGGAGAAATATGTCGGTATGGCGATGGAAAACGGCTGGCAATTACTCACACATGCTAACGGTGATGCAGCCATCGACCAATATATCCGCGCCGTGAAAAACGCGACGAAGAAATATGGTGAAGGCGAGCGACGCTTTGTCGCCATTCACGCGCAAACCGCCCGAGAAGATCAGGTGCAGTCGTTTAAAGAACTCAACGTTATGCCGTCTTTCTTCCCTATGCACACCTTCTATTGGGGTGATTGGCATGCACAATCTGTACTCGGCGATGAACGGGCTGAAAATATTTCACCCACTGGCTGGGCATTGGATCGCGACATGATATTTACTTCTCACCACGATGCGCCCGTTGCGTTCCCTAATTCGATGCGGGTCTATTCCGCCACCGTTAACCGGATCACTCGAAGTGGACGCGTGTTAGGCAAAGACCAGCGCGTGCCATCTATGACGGCGTTGAAAGCACAGACCATCTGGGCGGCGTATCAGCACTTTGAAGAGAAGACCAAAGGCTCGATTGAAACAGGCAAAGTGGCCGATTTGGTCTTGTTGTCTGACAATCCATTGAAGGTTAACCCAATGGAGCTTGCTGACATCACCGTGGTTTCAACCATTAAAGACGGGGAAGTGATATATACCCAGCAAGCCGCCATTGCCGACAACAGTTGCGCGGCGTCCAGAAAATGTCAGGCACTGGCGACACACACTTTTATGATTGCCGGATTGATTCCGCACCGTCACTGAATCTCTAAGTCGTTAAATCGCCAAATTAGTCACTACAAAACAACAGAGTGCATTATGCGCTCTGTTGCGTTTCTTCTACACTCATTGATAGGGGATTGAATAGCCGGGCCTTTTGTCGCCGTGCTTCGGCATGAACACTGTTTGAGGACCGCTATGCGTTTTTTTACTGCGTCATTTGAAAAGTCTGCGTCTTTGCAAAAAGGCTGGCATCTAGTCTTATGCTCGTCATCTTTCTTATTTTCACTCGTCTTCATCTACTGTGCTTATCGCCTGTTCCAAACCTACGATTGGGGACATCCGTTCACCAAGTTTCTCTGTTTCAGCGGCTTGTTTGCGCTGATCCTGACCCTTTTCAATCACAGAACACAGTCTGATGATATCGGTAAGACGATGCTGATGACTGAAGCTGTTTTTGCCATGGCGGTGCTGGCCTTGATTTTTGCCCGCATGGTGCCCGCTTATGGTGACTTCATCTTTGCTGCACCCACGGTCGATATTGGCTACACCACTGAACATGCCGCCAAGCTGCTATTTCTTCAGGGTGAAAACCCCTATCTAAGTGAAAGTATCAATATTCGCCCTGAGCTCGCGCCTGAACACCGCGGCTTTCACTATGGTCCTGGCATGATATTGGGGTACGCCGCCTCAGCCTACTTCCCGGGCATCGGCTATAAGTTAACGAGTGTTGCCTTTCTTGCTATTTCAGCCCTTGCGCTGTGTTCGTTGGTGGCGGGTTGTTTAACTTCACGCAGCCAGATTGAAACCAACGGATGGCAAGTTCGAAGCGCTATGTTGGCGTCGATGGTATTGCTATTTCTACCTGAGAGGCTGTGGTACGAAGTGTTTCACGTCGGCGCGAACGATATTTACCCTGTCGCGCTGCTATTAGTGGGTTTGGTGTGTGTTCAAAAAGAAAAGTGGTTGCTCGCGGGTGTGTTAATGGGCCTCTCATTCGCGACCAAATTCTCGCCTGCCGCCTTCCTGCTCGCGATGTTTTTGCGCAAAGATATTCGGCTGAATTTTTTGATTGGTTGCGCCATTGGTGCATCACCCTTACTGATTTTCCTCGCGTGGGATCATCAAAGCATGATTGAGAACGTATTCATTCTGCGCTTTAGCCTGAATTTCGATTCCACCAGCCTCTACTCCATCACGCCAGACGTACTGCATGTGCTGTTCCCCCTCACCCAGCTTTGCGCGCTGATCTACTTTTTGGTGCGCAACGCCAACAAAACCTTGTCCATTGAAGAAACGGTGGTGTGCTTTACCTTGCTGCTGATGATCATTGAGGTAACCTTTAAAGAGATCCACGCCAATCACCTCATTTGGTTCTATCCGCTTATTGCGTTTATCGTGGCGATTTATCGACACAAACTCTTTCCATCAAGGTGAATACTCTCATGTAAACCAAAAGCGGACACTGCAAATTGGTGGTCCGCTTTTTTCATTCCAAATTGTTACATTCGCGACAATCACACCCCCCTTTTCCTTCTTAAGCTTTCTGAAAAGCACATGCCGCTACAAAGGCTTGATAACCTTTTCGGTGCAGCTCAACCCAAAGTGGTTAAAATGACACCGAAAGTGAATATTTTTGCAGTCGGGTACTGTGTTTAATGCACGCAATGTGAGATAACAACGCCCCGAAATGAGCGTGTCGCGCTGTGAGCAAGCCAAGAAGGCTCAGCGCTGTCGCGAATTCTTTCGAACCGAAGATAAATCAAAATAAGAATCTCATGCATTACGGAGGATGATGAGATCACAGAGGCTATATGAATCAACTAATTTCAGTCGGCGCACTCGAGTCTTTTCTTATCGCCATTTTCGTGCTGTTTCTTGGGCATTTTATCAATGCCAGAGTTCCCCTTCTAAAGCAGTTCAACATCCCTGAACCCATTGTCGGCGGTTTAGTTGTCGCCAGTGCGATCACGGTTTTACACTTCAGAGGCATAGAACTCGAGTTCCACTTGCCCCTACAACACACCTTTATGCTGATGTTTTTCGCCACTGTGGGCTTGGCAGCTAACTACACACAACTCATCAAAGGCGGTGCAAAGGTATTCATCTTCCTGGGTGTGGCCTCGCTCTACATCATGATCCAAAACGGGATTGGCGTATCTTTGGCTACCGTGCTTGGCCTTGACCCGCTAATGGGGTTGATTGCGGGTTCTATCACTCTGTCTGGCGGACACGGTACTGGCGCTGCGTGGGCGCAAACCTTCCAAGACGTTTACGGCATGAATAACGTGCTGGAAATCGCGATGGCCTCTGCCACCTTCGGTTTGATCATGGGGGGTATTATCGGCAGCCCTGTCGCGCAGCGTTTGATTGATAAAAACAAGCTGCAATCGCAATACGGCGCGACCAACAAAACCCATGACCAATTCCCTGAGTTGGTGACCTACAGCGAGAACGAAGAAGATAACGTGACGGCGAAAAAGGTCATTGAAACCCTGTTCATTTTGCTGATCTGTGTCACTGGCGCTAAGTACCTCGAACAATGGGTAAGCAGCTTCGACATCAAATGGCTGATGATCCCTGATTTTGTGTATGCACTCTTCATTGGTGTGGTGATCACCAACTTCGTTGAAGTGAGCAAAGCAAAGAAACTGGACGTGGACACCGTGGATATTCTCGGCACTGTGTCACTCGCGCTGTTTCTCGCCATGGCCTTGATGAGCCTAAAGCTTTGGAACATTCTCGATCTGGCTGTGCCTTTCCTCATCATCCTGATTGTGCAATCTATGATGTTGGCGATGTTCACTTACTTTGTGACTTACCGAGTGATGGGGCGTAACTACGACGCCGCCGTAATAGCCAGTGGTCACTGTGGCTTTGGCTTGGGGGCAACCCCAACAGCCGTGATGAACATGGGCTCGGTGGTCAATCGCTTCGGCCCATCACCACAAGCTTTCATGGTAGTGCCAATTGTCGGCGCGTTCTTCATTGATATCGTTAACTTGATTATCTTGCAGGCCACGCTCAGCATTATTGGTTAATGCGTGCTTGTTACCGTTCTCCCTGTTTAGGGAGAGCGGTAATGAGCCCAGGCCCAAACATCAATCTCTTGCGGGCTAAGTCGAAAGTTCTTTGCGGATTATCTCTGCACCTGCGTTAAGTGCATTTAGCTTCGCGTTTGCGACTTCATGAGATAAGGGTGCCATGCCGCAGTTGGTGCAAGGGTAAAGGTTCTCTGCATCAACAAACTTGAGCGCTTTTCGTAAGGTTTCCGCGACTTCTTCAGGCGTCTCGATGGTGTTGGTGGCGACATCAATCGCCCCGACCATCACTTTCTTACCGCGAATAAGCTCAAGTAGCTCGATCGGCACACGGGAGTTGTGGCACTCGAGAGAGATAATATCGATGTTGGATTTTTGCAGCTTAGGGAAGATTTCTTCATATTGTCGCCACTCTGATCCCAAGGTCTTTTTCCAATCTGTATTGGCTTTGATGCCATAGCCATAGCAAATATGGACGGCGGTTTCGCATTTTAGGCCTTCAATGGCCCTTTCTAACGTGGCGATCCCCCAGTCATTGACCTCATCAAAGAAGACATTAAATGCGGGCTCATCAAATTGGATAATATCTACACCAGCCGCCTCTAACTCTTTCGCTTCTTGATTAAGAATTTTGGCAAATTCCCATGCGAGCTTTTCTCGGCTTTTGTAGTGCGCATCATAAAGTGTGTCGATCATGGTCATAGGACCAGGTAAAGCCCACTTTATCGGTTGCTTGGTTTGTTGACGTAAGAACTTAGCATCTTCAACAAAAATGGACTTCTGACGGCTCACCGCGCCGACGACAGTTGGTACGCTTGCATCGTAACGATCACGAATCTTAACAGTTTCACGTTTTTCAAAATCTACGCCATTAAGGTGCTCTATGAATGTCGTGACGAAGTGTTGGCGTGTTTGTTCGCCATCACTGACAATATCAACCCCTGCGTGTTGCTGCTCTTGCAGTGATAAACGTAACGCATCGTGTTTGCCCTGCGCTAACTCCTCATTTTGCAATTTCCAAGGAGACCAAAGCGTCTCGGGCTGCGCCAGCCATAAGGGTTTAGGCAGGCTGCCCGCGGTCGAGGTAGGTAATAATTTTTTCATCATAAATTCTGCTGTCTAATGGGTTATACCCAAGTAACCTGAAGATGCTCGATTTCAGAGGCCCTCAGAGTGTTCAATTCAAGGCAAATTCTTGTAGGAATAGTCATTCTATTTCACAGGAATTTAACGATGAAGTGGACGCTCTGAGGGCCTCCCTTCGGGCGAGTTTACTGACGCTATGCTCGGTGTTGTCCCTTTTTGATGGAGCTCACTACATCGGCAAAGGGACGCCTTGATCATAACGTCAGTAAAGCTCGCTGAATCCTGCATCTTCAGACTACTTGGGTATAATCAAAGCGTATTGCGCTGACCAATTCTCAAGAATCGATTGGTAAGGCTTAATGAAATGCTCTTGTGCAAACTTGCCTTGCTCAATAGCTAACTGACCACGCTCTTCACGGTCATAAACAATTTGAGTGAGCGAATGGTCTGAGTTTTTCAAATTGGGTTGGTAGCACTTCCCTGCGACAGCATTGGCATTGTAGATCTCAGGTCGGTAGATTCTTTGGAATGTCCCCATTGTGCTGATGGTGCTAATTAGCTCAAGATTGGTGTAATCATTGAGTAAATCACCCACAAAATAAAATGCCAAAGGCGCGACGCTATTTGGCGGCATGAAATAGCGCACTTGCAATCCCATTTTTTTGAAGTATTGCTCTGTTAACGACGAGTCGTTCGGTTGATATTCAAAACCCAAAACAGGATGCTGATTCTCAGTTCGGTGATAGGTTTTATTATCAGACACGCTGAGACATATAACGGGTGGCTTACTAAAATGCTGCTTGTACTCATTAGAATTTACGAAATACTTAAACAGCTTTCCATGTAATTCACCAAATTTATTAGGGATACTGAACCCCGGTTTATTTTTGTTATGGTCTAATAGCAATACGCTGAAATCATAGTCACGAACGTAAGAGGAAAAATTATTTCCGACAATGCCTTCAATGCGTTCGTTGGTTTGATGGTCGACAATGTTTGTCTTCAATATTTCTATTGATGGAAAGGCTTGCCCGCGGCTCTCAATGTCCATGTCAACCGAGACGATTTCAAGCTCTACAGAGTAACGATCGCCTTTTGGGTTGTCCCAGTGAGCTAAGGAATTAAAGCTATTATCAATCATCTTCAATGCGTTACGCAGGTTTTCTTGACGGCTATCCCCTCTTGCTAAGTTAGCAAAATTGGTTGTAATTCGGGTGTTATCCGAAGGATGGTAGTTTTCATCGAGACAAATGCTCTTAATCGTAAATGTAAATTCTCTATTCATCGTAATCTGACACCCTTTCTTCAACCGACAGCCTAAATTTGTTTATTTCCGAGCTTTCTACTCTTTTAGTCATTCTCGCTCGAAATAAAGAAAAACACCTTCTTATAACCTACCACTAGAAAATGGCTACATTTCTCTAGGTTCAAAGCAGAATCTATTTATACGTGGTTGAAAATCAGATTAACAATGGTTTTACCTCACAATCATCATGAGAAATATTCATGATCTATTTTATTTGAAAGTCCTACCAACGGTCAGTTATATTCACACCCCTAAAATACGGACACACTGTGTTTATTTAGTATTAAATCCCCTCCCTATATTAAAAAGTGAGCTAAATGAGTGAATTGCTATTGTTGTTTATATACTGCGCGCTACTAGGCTGTGGTGTGGGTTTTTTGGCAGGGCTACTAGGTATTGGCGGAGGACTCGTTATTGTCCCTGTTCTCACCAGCATTTTGCTCTATTTTTCGATTCTACCTTCTGAGCAAGTGGTGATCGTTGCGATCGCCACATCGTTAGCGTCGATATTATTCACCTCCACATCTTCCGCCATCGCGCACCACAAGAATGGCAATGTGCCATGGGATTTAGCCCCGTGGATAATGACGGGCGTCGCCCTCGGTGCTCTGATCAGCGGATTTATGGCTGCACTGTTGCCAGAGGATGTGGTTCGATTAGTGTTTGCCGTTAGCGTTGTGCTTATCGCATTGAAAATGTTATACAGCAGCCGTAAAAAAGATGATGCGACAGATCGTCAATTGCCCAATAAAGGTGTGTTAACCCTGCTCACAACCATCACCGGTGGTTTGTCTGCCATGATCGGTATCGGTGGCGGTGCTCTCTTGGTTCCTCTATTGACGTTTTTCTCACTTGATATGAAGAAGGCTATCGGGTGTGCATCAGCATGCGGCATTGTGATCGCGTTATTTGGCTCTGTTGGTTACATCAGTTCTGGAAGTGCGCATTTTGCTTTAGCGGATGGTTTTTTGGGGTTTGTCTATCTTCCGGCTTTATTTGGCATTGTTTGTACTTCGTGGTTTACCGCACCTTTGGGGGCAAAAGCAACGCATCACCTGCCCGTTCCGACGATCAAAAAAGTCTTCGCCGTATTACTGTTGGCCATGGCAGCCAATATGGTGATGAGCTAACACAAGATCCAAGGATTTTGCCCACAAAACAAGCCCCTCTTTTCGGGGCTTTTCAGTGTTGGTCGATTTATTCGAGAGAATCGGCTCGGAAAAACTAACGGCATTGTCACACCCAGATCACATAAAGAGATTGAGTCTGGCGTTCAAATGCTGAAGTGAAGTAAAGACGAGAACAATATCGCTCTGTGTCTATGGCCCTATGTATCGCTCAGATTTAGCGTTCACACCACCCCAATCAATTGAGACGCCTAGATCCAAACGCGACCATCTTGAATGCCCCCTCCTTAAGTGCACTCGCATTGCTTGCCAGACATCTCTCAAATTCAAATGTTGAATTCGTATTACTTGATGACTTTTAAGGTAATTTCAATGTGTTACACGTTCACCTTTTGAGAAACCAAGCGCGCATTTCATAGGGTGACTTTTGTTAGTATTCTAGTTTGGTTTATTATTAGCTGCTTACATGTTACTAATTGATGTTACGTCGGAACATCTGTAAACCGTATTGACCAAATGCTACCTCAAAGAAATGCTAACGGCATTCTGCAGGTAGTACAGAATGAAAACTAGAGAAAAGGCTTACTGACAAAAAGTTGGAGGCTTGCATCTTTATTATTTTGACGCACAGCGTCGAGCCAAACTAGAGGGAACACTATGACCTGGCAATTGAATGATCTGCAAACACTGCTGGCTGAACATGATGGTTGGAGTGTCGCTGAAGCTGGAGAGTCCTTATGTTTAACCAATGAGGATGGTATCGAAGCATTTCTGGCCGTTGCCGGAGAGCAAATTCTCGTAGAGGCCCTACTGTTTCCACAAGACGCAGTAAAAGACGTTTCTGGTTTAAATGACACCATACTACGTACCCACAAAATGTTCCCTCTCAGCACTATCGGTATAAACGAAATCGGCGGAGACAGTTATTACACCGCATTTGGTTCGCTTTCATCACAATCAAAGGCAGAGACTGTCGTGATTGAAGTCGCCACACTGTTTCGTAATATCGAAGCATTTCTCGAACTGTACCAAGATTACCTATAAGGAAGCACCACGATGAGCGTATGGAAAAAGTTATTTACGGCGATTAAAGGTGGCGCAACCGAAGCAGCAGAATCAGTTGCAGACAATCAAGCATTGCGCATCTTAGATCAAGAAATCCGCGATGCAAAAGAAGAGTTACGACGCTCAGACAATGCTCTGGTCGGCATTATTGCCAAGCGAAAACTCTCTGCTCAAAAAGTCGCAGGCTTTGAAAGCAGTATTACCGAATATGAAGGTCATGCACGCGCTGCCATGGAGAAGGGTCAGCAAGATCTGGCGCTCGAATGTGCAACTCGCGTCGCCACACTTCGCAACGAGCAAGATGCCGAAAACATCTATTTGCAACAGTTCACTCAGTCAGAAAAGACGCTAAAAACCAATATTGCGCAAGCCAAGGATAAATTGCGCCAACTTGAGCAACAAGTTGATGTGGTGAAAGCCAATGAATCTGTGCAACGTGCTCAAGCTGCGGTGTCGAATACTAACTTAGGCGCGAACGCAAAAATGCACACTGCTGTTGAATCGTTGGAGCGAATCAAAAATCGCCAACAAGAGCGCCAAGCGCAATTCGAAGCGGCAACAGAACTCGAACAAGAACAATCGGGCAGCAGCCTTGATAAAAAATTGTCTGAAGCCGGTATCACGGGCAGTCAAAGTGCATCTGCTGAAGATGAACTTGCGCGTATTTTAGGCAAAAAGTAACCGTCTCACGCTAAGGCAATACCGCTTTGCGACGTTTAAAACGGTGACAGACTCATCCATTCTGTTATCGTTTCTTCGCAGAGTACTGCCAAGTAATTGCTGAATGCGTGAGAGGTTTTCACGCATTTATATATTCTGACCCTCGGTGTTTATATGTTTAGTTGGTTGAAGAAAAACAAAGCCACTCCCCCGCCAGAAGCCAGCGCACCTGAGGTACTCGGGTTGCGACTCGGCGGTGCCATAGAGCTTGATGACTTGAAGTTTCGCCTCATGGAGCCGGTGTTAACCATTGAGCAGGCTTCACGCACCCAAATCATCAAAGCCGTTGGCGAAGTGAAACTAGATGCCCACACTCGGTTGTTGAGGTTCTATACCGATGACGACGGGTACTTCCAAGTATTGCAGTCTGGCACCAGCGATGCCGATGTGAGTGAAGTGAAACTGTTTTATTTTTACGAATCAAAACCTGTCGATACCGACGCAGCGTGGAATGATTGGATAAACAATAAAATTGTCCAACCGCATTGGGAACTCGATGGCATGACTTACGAGAAAGTCTGGGACAACACACAGCCAGTAGCGATGACGGAAAAAACCTGGGCCGAAGATGGCAGCACATCAACAACCGACCAGTTCATCATGGTTTATGAACGGGAAGCTGGCGAAGATATCTTCGAATCCTTGCTCGTCTCTGGCGAAGAAATCATTTCAGGTGGTCGTGCTGAACATGCCGTTGTCCTAAGCACGGGTATTCAGCTCTCTCCTACCGACTTTACCGTGGCGGGCTAATCCCACCGCCATTTATCACATTCAGAAAGGAACTCTTATGTCTCAACTCGAACTTTCATTAGCAAGCCTAGGCTCATTTGCTCTCTATCTCGGCCTGTCAATTTTGTTTTTGATGATCTTCAAGTTCGTCTATATCCGCATCACACCTTATGACGAATGGCAGTTGCTAAAAGAAGAAAATAATATCGCAGCCGCTCTTACCCTGTCGGGTGCATTTATCGGCTACAGCTTAGCCATCGCCAGTGCCGCGAGTAATTCAGTCAACCTCTTGGATTTTGCCATTTGGGGCGTTGTTGCACTTGTCGCCCAAATTCTTGCATTCTTGATTGTCAGATACGGCTTCATGCCAAAACTGGTTGAACGCATCCAAAATAATGAGATCCCAGCAGGTATTGTTATGGGTTCGATGTCCATTTCCATTGGCCTGCTTAACGCAGCTTGTATGACCTACTAGGAGATGTTGACATGAAAAGAAGCCAACAGGTCATAAAACCACGCCTGCGCAAAAGCTGGCGACCTGCAGTACCGAGCGTTACCGTCGCCGCCATTGTGTTGGTGTCCGGTTGCAGTGACAACGGCAAAGAAATGAACATTTATGCCAATGTCACGGATTGTGTTGACGATAATCCAGGATACAGCAGCGAATGCCGCGCGGCCTATCAAGATGCCGTGGATGACGCAGCCAGCACAGCGCCAAAATATAACTCACAGGATGACTGCGGCGCCGAATTCGGCTACGAGAACTGTGTACGTGCTCCTCAGAATAACTGGTTCATGCCAGCAATGGCCGGATTCATGTTTGGGCAAGCCATCAATAACCGATCTTACTACCACCAGCCCATGTTTAGTTCTTCTTATCCTGGAAGTCGGTATTACGGTGATTGGGTCTCTTCTGACGGGTACTCTTACGGCAGAAAAAGCAAATATTCAAAGGTCTACGTCCCTCAAGATCACCTCAAGCAGAAACCCGCTGTCAGCAAAACAATCTCTCGTGGCGGTTTTGGTTCTAAGGTTGCAGCAAAATCGAGCTGGAGCCGCTCTAGCAGCAAAGGTTGGGGCGGGTAGCGCTATCCTTCATGTCAGTGTCAGTGGCCACAGGGATCCTGTTGGCCATGGCTACTCTGTTGATCATGCCATGCTGTTGACCAGGGCTTAACCTGACGTAGCATGATCTCTGCCCCACTCTATTTCTCGTTATTTGCCTCTTTCGCGGTGTAAAAAACTCGCGTATTGAACAACGCCAACAACTTATGGATCTCGTTGATGTTTAGAGTTAGCAGTACCCCTCGCCCACATTGGAAAAAGCTCGCAGATGAATACGGGTTCGGCTTTCACACCATGTATGGCGAACCGTATTGGGACGAATCCGCTTACTACCAGTTCACCTTAAAGCAAATTGAGGAAGACCTTGAAACGCCAACCGAAGAACTGCATGAAATGTGCTTAGACGTTGTCGATCATGTTGTCAAAGACGAATACTGGCTAAAGCGCTTTCAGATCCCACAATCACGTTGGCAAGGTATTTTGGACTCTTGGACAGCACGCGAACCATCGCTCTATTCAAGGCTCGATCTTGCTTACAACGGCAGCGGTCATGCCAAGCTATACGAAAACAATGCGGATACACCCACTTCTGTGTTCGAGACGGGTTTTTGGCAATGGGTTTGGTTAGAAGAAATGGTTAACAGTGGCAAGATCAGGCGTGATGCCGATCAGTTCAATTTGCTACAAGATTTATTGATCCGAAGATTTAAAGAGTTAGGTCGTCGATTCCCGGGGAAAACGCTGCATTTCTCCTGCTGTCGCGACACAGAAGAAGATCGCGGCACCGTGCAATATATGGAAGATTGCGCGAAAGAAGCGGGGCTTTCATCAGCTTTTGTTTTTATCGAAGACATTGGTGTTGACGCAAAAGGGCTATTTACCGATAGGCAAGATAACGTCATTGATTGGATGTTCAAGCTGTACCCTTGGGAGTTTATGTTCGATGAAGAATATGAGAAGCACCTAGATACGGCTAATGTTAACTGGATGGAGCCCATGTGGAAGAGCGTGATTTCCAACAAAGCGCTTCTGCCTATGCTTTGGAAGTTATTCCCCAATCACCCTAACCTGCTCGCGTCTTACTTTGCTGATGACCCTGCGCGTAAAAGCCTAAACAACTTTGTGGTTAAGCCCCTTTTCTCGCGAGAAGGCGCGAACATATCCATCTTTAAAGATGGCAAAGAAACCATGGCGGTTGATGGCCCATACGGTGAAGAAGGAATGATTGTTCAGGCGTATCATCCGCTACCAAAATTTGGTGACAACTATACGCTGATTGGCAGTTGGCTGGTTGACGACAAAGCCGCTGGCATTTCTATACGCGAAGATGCTTCGCTAATCACGCAAGATTTATCGCGTTATTTACCGCATATCATTCTGGAATAAAGAACAAACATGAGGCCACTCCC
>NZ_AJYD02000038.1:518502-607638 GCF_000286835.2 Enterovibrio norvegicus FF-33
ACTGCACGCGAGAGTGGCTAGATCTCCATGGCTTTCGGCCGATTTCACCTGTAACCCTTGTTGGCTTTTTGTTTGTCGCACTTTTCGTCATACGCGCCATGACTCGTTATATATGCTTAAAGCACTAAAAACCAAGCTTGGCGCTACCATGACGCAATACCCCACCTTTACCCTGCAACACGCCCGTCTGCTCTACATGGTCAGAGTCACCATTGTGATGGGTTTCATTTTACTCATCGTCCGAGCTTTCGATGTGCCCTACGGCTATTGGGCGTTAATCACCGCAGTGACCATATTGGGAGCCATTCCCTTTGTGGGTGGTGTACTTTCCAAAGCAAAACAACGCGTATTAGGGACGATTGCTGGAGGTATGGCTGGTCTCGCATTGTTTCTTATCCCCCCGCAATATCACTGGATACATCATTTCGCGTTTTTCGCTTTGCTGATAGGTGCTATGTATTTCACACAGGAACGTTACGCCTATGCTGCATTGATGGCTGCCGTTACCATCGTCATCGTTGCAGGTGGTGGTCCTGCCGATTTTGAAGCGGCAGGCTGGCGGATCATGAATGTGCTGTGGGCTGGCGTCGTGGCTGTTTTGGTTAGCTTGTATATCTTCCCTTCAAGAGCCACAGATCAATTCATTTTCTTACTCGAAACATTCCTTCAAGAGTTTAACCGTTACTACACCCAACACATTGAAGACGCGAAACAAGGCAGTTTTGAACCTTCGCATGCCGACAAACTCAACGAGCTTGTAGATATACAACAAAGCATACTGCCTCACGCACTCAAAGAATCTGGTATTAACAAGAATGTTCTCAATTCTATATTGCTGATTGAAAAGCGGCTCTACGCCGAACTTGAAGCGCTGATCAGCACCCAATGGGATGCCCAACAAGGTAAAGATGAAATCAGCGAAATGGACGGGCTTATCGAAACGCAATATGCGCTCTCCAACCATTTCGAAGACCTCGCCCACCAGATAGTCAATAAAGACGTCACTGCCATGAGCCTTGAACAGATTAGTATCTTGAATCTCTCCTCTGACACCATTGCCGACCCAAAAGGCGATACCCGAGATATCAGTTATTTTGGCTATCTTTGGCTCAATCGAGAAATGGCGAGGCAATTTGTGCAACTGACGGTCGTCACCAAGAAAGTGTTTGCTTATCAATAGTTGTATTGATGCTAGTTTGGATAAGAATGTGCTGAGGGGTGCCCATCATTCCGATAACAGTAGACTTATCGACCTGAACACGTATGATCTCGGGTAACGTTACAAGAAAATAGCCTAACCGGCTGTTTAAAAAGAAGATTTATAATCGATTATGATAAGAGATACGACACTCGCTCCGTACAATAAATGGACCAAACCTTTTGTGTCAGAAGTTGCAGAGGTGATTAACCTACTGAAAGACAACGGATACGATTCAAATCAATTGGTTAGCGTGACGGGTATTCAGCAAAAGAATGTGAATGCATGGACGGCGCGTTATAAAAACGAACCAGACAATGTTTCGACAATTCCTTACCCATGCTGGTGCTTCTTATGTGCGCTCGCTGGAAAGCCGAACATCCAAAGCGATGGTGACGTGATTGAGGTTAACGTGAGAAAGGTCCTTTCTTACTTCAAACCCACGGCTTTCAGACCGAATGACAAATTCGTGTGTCCGACCAGCGAGCAATTCAGCAATCTGATCGATAACGACAATTACGAAGCGCTGACCACAGAAAAGCTCTCAGAGGTTTTTCACTGGAATGCCACTAACTTTGCACACGGTATTTCGCAAGGTTCGTTGCCATTTTTGAATTGGAGCCTGATCGTGATGACCTTGGGCATCGATATTCAGAAAATGATCCTGAAAGATTTACTAGGCCCAGTTTCAATCGACTGATCGAAGATCATCGCATCAAACAATTGAAAAGCTGACAATTTGTCAGCTTTTTTTGATTTGAGCTTTCATAAAAGAAACATGTCATAGCCAGACTGCTCTATATAGTTGCAACGATAACAATGAGCAATTGCTGTTATAAGGGATCTAATAACTAAAAATTTAACTGGCACAATGCTCTTCCAGATTTAAAAACAGGCAGTACCATCTGGGCTGAAAAAACTCCATATTACCCGCTAAGACACATCACTCGAACACACTCATAAATGGCAAAGCAACGATAAAGATCACACTTAATTTGTACGAATAAATTAATGCCTATAAATAAAACAAAAAATCTCCTTCATGACCACAAAACAATACACAATCGAATACTTTTCATACGTTCAGTGATAGTTTTTTTGTTGTTTTTTTTACGGAGTGAAATAAATGAAAAGTGGAGTGTTTAAAAACGCAATCCTAACAACTGCGATATCAATAGCGCTCGCTGCGCCAGCTTTTGCTGTCACATCGCAAGCGTTAACGCAGCTAGGCAACGGCATTGATCTAACCTATTCAGTTATCGACAACACTCAGGATGAATGGCGCACATTTAGATCAGAAATCGCCATCAAGAATGACAGTACAACCGCACTTCCAGCAACTGGATGGTCTTTGTATTTCAGTCATATCCGCATGATCCGTGAGCTTGCCACTGACACAGTCAACGTCACCCACGTTAATGGTGATATTTTTAAACTTGAGCCCACAACAACTTTTAAGGGGCTTGAACCAGGTCAGACGCTGAATATTGAGTTCACAGCTGATGCATGGCAAGTAGCAAAAACCGATGTCATGCCAAACTGGTATCTTGTATCAGAAACTGGCGAGACTGCACTCATCGCGAGTACTTCAAATCAGATAAACGGTGTTGTTCCCGTCAAGCCAAGCGAAGAATTGCCGTTTGTCAGTGAGTTTGATTCTGCAGAGAAATGGAAGCGCTATGGCGGTATCACAGATTACTATGACCCTTTCACCGCCCAAGATCGCTTTAACCGTAACGCCGACCTTAACATCGTTGACAACATTAAGGGGGTTATCCCAACGCCAGCAGAAATCCAAGTGGGAACAACTGACGTTACCATCGATAGCTCTTGGGTTGTCGTATTCAGCAATGGCTATCAAGATCAAGCTGAGTTCATTGCTAACCAATTTGGCCTGACCGCTGTACCTTGGACACCCAATCAATCAAAAATTATTCATGTCGGCTGGGGACAGATCACTATTGATGGCCAATCAAAGTGGGAGGAGGCTTATGACCTCACCGTTCTACCTTCCGCAGAGCGCATTGATATTAAAGCTGCCGACGCTGCTGGCGCTTTGTATGCAGCTCAATCTCTGCTTCAATTGGCAAATGGAAACCTTATCCCCGAAGCAAAAATCACTGATGCACCTCGCTTCGGCTATCGTGGTCTGTCTATTGATGCCGTACGCAATTTCCGTAGCAAAGCGTCTTTGCTCGAATTATTAGATCAGATGTCAGCACTGAAGCTGAATAAATTGCACCTTCGCCTGAGTGATGATGAAGCCTGGCGCATTGAGATCCCTGAGTTGCCAGAGCTTGCGGAGATCGGCTCTAAGCGCTGTCACGATCCAAAAGAAACAAACTGTCTACTACCATTCCTTGGCGCTGGTCCAGAGGGCACAGCCGAGTCGAACGGTTTCTACACTCAGGACGATTACAAAGAAATCTTAAGTGCAGCAAAAGCATTAAACATCGAAGTTATTCCAGAAGTAGATATGCCTGGCCATGCTCATGCAGCCATTAAAGCCATGGAAGCACGCTATGAGAAGTTTGCTGAACAAGGCGATTTGGTAAAAGCCAATGAGTATCTTCTAAGCGATCCAAACGACACAACAGAGTACTTGTCTGTTCAAATGTTTACTGACAATGCAATGAACGTCTGTATGGAACCCACCTATAACTTTGTTGATACCGTTGTGACTTCACTGGTGAAACTGCACCAAGATATTCAGCCCTTGAAAACTTTCCACTTTGGTGGAGACGAAATTGCTGGGGCTTGGAAAGACTCACCAATCTGCCAAGCATTCCTTGCTGATAACAACTATGGTATTTCAACCGTTGATGAACTGAGCCAGCATTTTGTCGAGCGCATCTCAGCCATATCCGCCAACAACAATCTTGATCTTGGTGGCTGGGAAGACGGCTTAATGCACAACAACAAGGTCTACCCTCGTGGCCAAATAGCCAACAAAAAAGTCAGCGGTAATGCTTGGCAAAACATCTGGGAGTGGGGTGTTGCAGACCGCGCGTACAACTTAGCTAACAACGGTTATGGCGTTATCTACAATCAAGCAACGCACTTCTATTTCGACCATCCGTACGAACCAGACCCACAAGAGCGCGGCTATTACTGGGCTCCTCGATTCACTGACACCCGCAAATCCTTTGGCTTTATGCCAGAAGACTTGTATGCGAATGCTGATTTCACCCGTGCAGGTGCACCACTGACCAAGCAAGACGTATTAGACGCCGCAACAGTGAAAACACTGGATAACCCTGAAAATGTGTTAGGGCTGCAAGGTTCTGTATGGACAGAAACTATTCGAACTGAAGCGCAGTTTGAAGGCATGGCGTTTCCACGCACAATTGGTTTAGCCGAACGCGCATGGCACAAAGCATCATGGGAAGCCAACGACGCCTCAGGCAAAATGGTCAATGACGCAGAGCGAAATACTGACTACAACCGTTTCGCTAACCTCGTCGCCAAGAATATCTTGCCGAAACTGGAAGCTGAAGGAATCGCCTTCAACCTGCCCGTACCAGGTGGCATCATTGATGCTGGGATATTGAAAGCGAACAGCCCATTCCCTGGCTTAACTATTGAGTACTCAATAGACAATGGTCAGACATGGCTGATATATGACGAGAAACAAGCGCCGAGTGTTTCGCAAGCGCTGATCCGTTCTGTATCCGATGTTCGAACCAGCCGTATAGCATCAGTTAGATAGCAAACAATAGAAAGTATCCTCAGATATTTTCTCCGTTATCGTTCACCAGCCCCTCGGCTCTCGTCGAGGGGTTTTTTATTTACTCTGGATTTAACAATAAAAACAAAACACTAAGCGACCGAAATGTATTCCCCCAGTGAAACTTGCAAAATAGTTTGATTCGACCCGCAAACAGTCACCCAATTAAAGGCGCATTGCATCAGCTAGCATAAGATTAAGCGTTAACAACAAACAACGGCACGCATTCCTTTAGGGAATCAACAGTGCTTATAGCGATTGCTGAATTTTAGGGAAAAAATCTATGCCAACCGCTTTTCAGGCCAACGCTCGCCCCATTACCGCAACTATTGACGGGAAAGGTCCCCACATTGTGACGAACCTTTCTATGCATGCAGAAATCTCAAATCACTGCACGCTCAACGCATCCGTTGTTTGTGAAGATCTCATCGCCGATAAAGCGCTTGGGAAAATACTTAAGTTCGATATCAAAAACTCACAAGATGACAACACGTTGCTAGGGCTGATTACCACGATTTCTCTACAAGGATACAGCGAAGAGAAAGAGCTTTATTACTACACCTTAGAAGCAAAAGATCCCTTTTCGCTGTTGATCTATCGTCAAAATCGCAAAATATTCCAGAATATGACGAGCAAGCAGATTATTGAAGACGTGCTGGATGAAGCTGGGATAAAAAGTAACGCGAAAGTGTCCGTCTCGGGATCGGGTACTACCCATGAATATTGCACACAAGCAGACGAAACCGACCTAGCTTTTGTCAAACGCATAATGAGCTTTGAAGGTTGGCATTATCATTTTGAACACTCGAGCAGCAAACCTATCGTAGTAGTGGGTGATAGCAATCAAGCATTCCAAGCAATTACAGACAACATATTCACTTATCAAACTCCAAATCCAGACCCATCAAGAGAAGTGACCAGTTGGCTGACAGAAACACGGGTTAACACATCAACTATATCTCTTGGCGATCACAGCGAAACCCTGGCTGAAGCCATTGCGAGCGGTGAGAAGAAAACCTCTAGCGCTGCGTTTGTGTCAGGGCTTAGCCAATACCATTATGGGCAAGGCTTTTCTGACAAAGCCGCCATACGTGATAGCGCAAAACGACAGATGGAGATTCACGATAGCGGGAAAATAATCAGCTTCGCCGAATCCAAAGTCGCAGCCTTGGGCGCGGGCAGTAAATTCAAACTAACGAAGCACCCCATTAATCACTGCAATCAAGAATACGTCGTTATTTCAATTCAAAGTGATTATGCCGGCGCTGCAAGCGGTAGGCCGTTCGAATGCACAAATCGCTTTGAATGCATTCCTTCTGCGACACCATTCCGCCCTGCCTATATCGACAAGCCACGCATACACAGTATTCATACTGCAACGGTCACTGGCCCAAGTAGTGAAGAAATCTACAAAGATAAATCGGGGCAAGTGAAGGTTCAGTTTCACTGGGACACTGAAGGCAAGAACGATGAAAACACCTCTTGTTGGCTGCCCGTGGTTCAGGGTGCTGCGAGTAATGGCTTTGGTATGCAGTTCATTCCCCGCATTGGTGATGAAGTGCTTATCAGCTATATCGAAGGTGACCCAGACAGACCCGTGGTATCCGGGTCAATTTATAACACCAAGAATATTCCGCCCTACTCCGCTGCGACACAAAGCGGCATCAAAACCCGTTCAACGCCAAAAGGCAGCAGCAAGAACGGCAACGAATTACGATTCGAAGACAAGAAAGACAAGGAAGAAGTGTTCCTGCATGCAGAACGTGATTTTATGGTCGAAGTGCTGAATGACAGCACGCGTACCGTGACAGGAAAAGAGGCACTCACGGTCGAGAAAACCATCGACATCAGCAGCAAAGAAGCCTTCACCGCAAAAACCGACGACAAATATACAGCCAGCAGCAAAGCAGACATGGCATTGTCGTCAGACAAGAACGTAAAGGTCGATGCAGGCAGCAACACTGAAATCTCAGCCACATCAAAAGTATCCGTTGATGGACAAACTATCGAAATAAGCGGCAAGACCAAGATTTCTCTATCAGTGGGTGCATGCAAGTTAGAAATCAGCAACAGCGGTATCAAGCTCGATGCGCCACAAATAAGTATCAATGGCAGCGGGAAAGCAGAGCTAAAAGGGGCAATGGTGACAGTTGAAGGGTCTGGTAAAGCCGATATTAAAGGCGCAATGGTCAGCATTAATGGTAGCGCCATGGCAGAGGTCAAAGGCGGAGCCATGGTCCAAATTCAAGGCGCAATTACGAAGGTGAACTGATGAGTTTTGTAAAGATCCCCCACCCGTTCGCACAAAACATTCTGTGCCAATACGAACCGCAAGATGGCATCAAGCCACTCATTGAACCTGGCATGACCCCTGAGCAATTATTGAATCGCGCCTTGCAAGAGGGCTTGAATGCCGATGCCGTTATCTTCCTCGCCCACGGCTTACCCGTTCGCGAGGCCGTGTGGTGGGCTTGCTGCTGTGCAGGTACACGCCAAGATTGGGATGAGGCGCAACTTGATGCCATTCGCGCAGCCAAAGCCTGGGTGCATACGCCAGATGAAACCAGCCGTCGCTATGCAGAGTCCACAGCGAATGCCGCTACGCTACAAAATGGCGCCGGCTGGGTCGCCCAAGCGGTATTTTGGAGCGGTGGGAGCATGACAGGCCCAACGGACCCTGTTGTTCCACCGCCTGAGTATTTGTACGCACAAGCCGTCGCAGGTTCTATTAATCTCACCGCAATTTTGCCAGACGGTGCAGAAGCAGACCCGCGATACAAACTGTTTATCGAAATGGGTTTAGACATTGCCAACGGCGGCAATGGAAACATAGGTAACGCAGCATGACATTACCTGCAGCCCGTGCTGGCGACATGCATGTTTGCCCAATGCAAACCCCAGCCGTACCGCCAATCCCGCATGTTGGAGGGCCAATATTGCCGCTCCCTTGTACGGTACTTATTGCTAACATGCCCGCCGCAACTGTCGGGCAAATGTGTACCTGTGTCGGGCCACCAGACACCATCACTAAAGGCAGCGCGACGGTATTATTTGGTAACCTTCCTGCCGCAAGAATGGGAGACATGACAGCGCATGGCGGCACGATCGTTGTAGGTATTCCCACCGTCTTGATCGGTGGTTAAGTAATACGCATAATCAGAGCATTGATTCTGGGTCATGCAAATCTCTTCTCATTTGGTTAGTTCAAGGAAGAACCATGTCGTTATTTTCTGGCTTCGCGCTGTTTCTCGCCCTGCTCCTATCTGTGATCATTCCCGGACCAAGCGTGATGGCGGTGGTTTCACGATCACTTTCCTTTGGCATGAAACAAGGCTTCATGGTTGTTCTCGGGGTGCTTGTAGCGGACTACATCTTCATTTGTCTGGCGCTATCGGGGTTGTCAGCGGTGGCGACCGCCATGGGCGAGTTTTCAGTGTTTCTTAAATACGCAGGCGCGACTTACTTGATTTGGCTGGCTTACAAAAGCTGGACATCACCGACGTCTGACAGTGACCTCACCGCACAAAAAGCATCGAAAGCCAAAGGGACTTCCAGCTTTGCCATGGGCTTGGTGACCACCCTTTCAAACCCAAAGGCTATCTTGTTTTACATGGGTTTCTTTCCTGCTTTCATTGATGTTCAAACCCTTTCTGGCGCTGGCATTTTAGCCGTTTTGATTCTCTCAACGATTGCCGTTGGCGGCGTATTGAGTGGCTATGCCATCTTGGGTGACAAAGCCACTCGCATCTTCAATGGCAAGAAAGCCAAAGCACGCATCAACAAAGTGTCAGGTGGCATTTTGGCCGCTTGTGGCGTTGCTCTAGCCATCAAAATATAAACAAGCTGACTCAAACGATAAGAACGAAAAAGCCGAGGATCATCTCTCGGCTTTGGGTCACTATCACTATGGCTGCTTTCTCAGCCATTCCATGGTCTTATCAATTCGTTGTCTAGCGATCTCTGACAAATCTGCCTTGTCCATTTGTCTTAGCCAGCGGATCAACGAATACCAATCGTCTGAGGCTGCGACAACCCCCTGCCCTTGGGCTTGAGCTTCTGAAGAGAAGCCTTTGCTCATATGCCAAGCACTCAGATTTTTGCGCGACAAGCCAATGGGCATTGCCGCGCCAAAATCAATCAGACACACACGGTTGTCTATTTGGTTCCAAAGCACATTAGATGGCTTGATATCACCATGAATCCAGCCAGCCTGATGACAA
This sequence comes from Enterovibrio norvegicus FF-33, assembly GCF_000286835.2. Lineage (GTDB taxonomy): Bacteria > Pseudomonadota > Gammaproteobacteria > Enterobacterales > Vibrionaceae > Enterovibrio > Enterovibrio norvegicus_A. The sequence goes on from NZ_AJYD02000038.1 coordinate 527,648, forward strand.
TGGCACAAAGCTTTTAATATACCAGGCAACAAGAGGGTGAAGATTTCAGCCTGATAGGGATTCATATCAATCAATGGCACCATGTCAGGGTAGTATTCCAGTGCAATGCAACGGGGTGTGGGATAAAGCGCTAGCGCTTTCTGAATCCCTTCTCCCTTGCATGCTGATAGCGCTTCCCATTCACGCTCTAAGCTGGATTTCTCGGAGCCTAATGGTGCTCGACGCAACACAACCGTGTCACCCGTTTCAATCTCTGTCGCCAAGTAAGCGTTCGGCACAGGTTTCGAACTGAGTTGCTCCGTCAGTGTGAATTTTCTGTCTAACACCGTCCCCACCTGCCAGCTTTCCTGCATAGCAAGGGTTTCCGCTAACAACTTAAGATGGTCAGGTGTCATCAAAGCCTCCTCGGCAAATCGAACTGTGTAAACAAGCCTTTATCGAGCACCACCACACTGTCTTGCAACGTGTAATCAAGCACGATTTTGTGTGTGTCTAACTCATAGTTAAGTTTGTTGATTCGACGATCACTACTTGAACTGGTCGCTCCATCGAAAATCGCTCTGAACAAGGCCCATTCGCCTGAATAGGAGCGAGTCGCCAAGCGATTCTCACCTTGGTAAAAGCTAGTACTCAAATAGCCATCAATCCCCATCGACGGCCAAGAGACATGACTCCATACTCTAGGGCCATGACGATAACTGAATACATTCTCTACTTCGCGGATCTGGAATTCGGTCACGTTGGTGCTCATAGAACTTGGACGCAATGACACTTGCAGTGCCAGTTCTTGCCCAGCAGAACCAAAGAACAACTCACTAATCGTTTTGGCTTTCTTAATCTGGTCGCGGCTAGTTGCCGAAATGGGCATGGCTTGGCCATCAATTTGTCTCAGCTTCAATAAGCCGTTATCCCAATAAACAAATGGCGCGAGCATTTGGTCAATGAAGTTATCTAGTTTGCCTTGAGGCTTAAAGAAACGAGAAAAATCATCTATCGCCACTTCTCCACGCCCTTGCAACGCGAACGGGAATCGCCCAGCGACAGTTGCAGCGTAGTATTGATAAACCTGCTCATCCCACTGCTTGTTTAAGTACCCCGCACTTGAATAGATAACCTGCTGCCAAGATTGACGTTCAATAGATTTCACCCAACTCGCAACTTGTGCTGGCGCATTACTCGATTGGCGACCAAATAACACCAAGGCGTCTTGGCTACCTTGCGCATGGGCAATAGCGTAATCCATCATCACCTTACTCGGTTCAGGGCTAGTCAGCGCTGCATCAAAATAAGCGTTCAAGCTGTCAAACTGTGCAATTAACGCATCCACAGGCAATGGGCTTTTGGCATCGCCTTGCCCTTTTAAAAATGCACTGTAGCTGGCAAAAGTTTCGTTCACTACATAAGACGGTCGAAGCTTTAGCAACTTATCACCGGCAACGCCGCCGACTTTATCTGCCGTCTTAGCGACTTTCGCCACTTTACCGAGCTTGAGGATTTTCGCACCTTGCTGAAGCGCCGCGGTATCACCTGTCTCTTGTTTTGCCAACGTTGTATTAATGACAATGGCGTCCAATAAGTCGAGTAACGGTCCGTTCGATGGTTCTCTTGAAAGACGAAGTGAATAGCTCAAGTCATTGGTCGACGTGAATTTTCTCACGTCAATGTTGCTCAGAATGTCTTGCCAGCGATATATGTAGTCTGAAAAGTAGAGGCGTTGGATCTGTTTGCTGAGCGCCGTCATTTCGGGAATTGATACTGGCGACAAATCACCTTGAATCGCTCGAAACTCTTCGTATTGTTGTTTTAGTACTGGCGAATTAGCGGAAAGATCAAGGTTGTCATACCCCTGTTTCGTGAATATTTCAGGCATGACATAACCATGAAAACCGTCAGAGAAGGTAAACAGAACGTCGAACTTGTCCCCTAGCTGGCGTCGAACATCCACTTGCGCGCGATAAGCAGGCAAGCTTTTTAGTCGGGCATAGATCAAGCGCTCAGGTGAGAGTCCATCAAGGTTACTTGAAGCAACAGAGATGAGTTCATTGTTTGGCGTAAGAGCATGCTCATACTGACTTTCGAATAAATCATCGAGTAACATTGAAAGCGATTTTACATCACTCATGGAGGCTTCACCTTGATCCTCCAAGTTCTCAAGCAAGTACGAAATCAACGCATCTTTATCCAACTGTTGTTGATTAAAGAGCATTTTGTAGTAACGCAAAATTTCAAAAATACGAGTGGGATTTCCCAAACTCACATACACATAAAGCTCATTGCTGATAAGTTCTTCAACACGAGGCAGCAAGAACAAATGCAATTGTTCCGTGTAAGTGTTGTACACCATGTTTGCCGTTTCTTGCTGCTGAACACTCACTTGATTGTACCAGGGACGAGGGGCGACGCCCTCTTTCACTACACCACGTAGTTCACTCATAACTGAAATCGTATCAATGATGGTGTGCGATTCTTTGGCTAGCCGTTCAATATCACTTTGATAAAGGCCCAGTTGGATCAAAGCTTTGCTACGCCACGCCTCGTCATTGTCCCAATTTTCTTTCATTGCTGCCGACACGCCGCCAATGACCAGAAACGCGACCGCTACCATCGCAGTTCTCGACATCAAATAGCGCGTCTGACGAAGCAGATTCATCGCAGTGATCTTGCGCTCTGGTAACAGCACATCAGAGAACAAGCGACCCGCAAAATAGCCTCGCCTTCCTGGTAATTGATCGCGGCGTACCAAAGCATTAAATTCCGCGCGCTCGGCGATAACTTGGGTAAGTAAATCCAACTCTTTGCCACTTTGTCCACTCGAAACCAAATAGACACCGCGAACCCATACCGCACTGCGAACACGATTCTCTCGCCCGACTTCCGCCATCAACGTTCTTATTTGATCGAAGAAAATTCGCAGTTGATAAGGCAGCGCGATTACAGAGTCTGTCCGCTCGTTACTGACATTTCGCAGCAGTGTCATTTGCTGCTTAGCCAAGTCTTTAAGCAATTGTTTTACTTTTTCGTCAAACTGGATGCTATCAAATCGGCGCGTGTCATCATTTGATAAGGTAATACCAAACGGGTTGTCGACGTCTCGACCCGAGTAACTTTCAAAGAAAGGAACGAAATCTGCGATCGTATCGGCTTTGGTGAAGGCACTATATACGGGTAGGTCTACACCGAGCATTTCATACAAAGAAAGTACGGCGTCTTGCAAGGTTATAGCGAGGGCCTGTGAGTCTTTCTTGTCAGCTTCTATCAATTGATTGACTTCAACAACAGTGAGAATGCCATTCAAACCTTGTCTTGGACGGTACTTCATCAGCTGTTGTGCCAGCACCTTCCACAATGCTGGGTCAACGCCGTCATGGTCAAAAAGTCGATGTCCAGCTTCAATGACCACCATATGGTCATTGCTCCAGAAACGAAGGTATTGCGTCGCGTCTGTTTCGCTCAATTGGACATCAATCACGGGCTCGAGGTCATTTTGACTAAGCAATGCACTCTTGGCACTATTTTGACGTCCTATCAACAAATACCAAGGCAACGAATACATGCTCGACAGTTTACGGTTACCGTCACCTTTTATCTTGTTAATCGATGCCGTGAAGATTTCTCGAATCGCTTTACTGTCTTGCTCAAGCAAAACCTGTTGTTCATGTTTTTGAATGGATTCTTCCGTTTTCGGCTTAGACAAAAGGCCAAAAGCCAACACCAAGAAAGGCAACACAAAGGCCGCAATTAGGAACGCCATTCGCGCCCAAGAAACGTCGGATTCGGCGGGAACAACCCACCAGCCAAGCCAACATGCTCCCGAAAGAGCCAGTGCGAGCAAAAGGAGTAAGAGTGCCTTTTTCATATTATTGCTGCGCCCTCCTGATCGTCGCATTCAAGCCATAGCGCACGTTCAGTTCATTTTTGAGTTTTTTAATCGCGTTCAAATTGTTACCCGCGTCCAAAATGACTTCTATCCCTGAGTCTGTCTCAACGGAATAGGTGTCATAACCGGATTTGCTGAGGTTAGTGGAAAGCCTGAGAACATCCGCAGATTCTGAGAACACCGCTAACATGATTTCCCAATCAACCGTGACGGAAGAAGGCGTACTTGTTTCAACGTTTTTAGGTTCATTTAGTGGCAGCAAACCCAAGTCTTGTTCGGAACTGACGTACACCAAATCTTTATTGGTTTTAGCGAGATTCACGTCTGACAAATCGAGAGTGGCGAACTGACTGAGCAGCGCCTCGCTGCGAGTGTGATACCAATACTCAGACGCAAAATAGCCACCACCGAGTAACACACACGAGATTGTGATGATTTTCGCCATGCTTAATGGCTTGTTTGGCTGTGTGTGCGTGTGCAAATTTGGTGTTCGCGGAATAGGAAGCGGCGATTCTTCACGGTAATGACGGAGAATACCGTAGACGTCAGATTTGATGTCGTGCAAAGCACTGGGCTCAACATGTCGATAGCGACCTTTGAAACCAAGCATGACTAAAACGTATTGAAGTTCGATAAAATCTGCGAGCTTTGTAGGCTGCTGGCATGCTTTTTCTAACAAAACAAAAAATACCTCGCCGCCATTTCGCTGATTAAATACTTTGCTCAATAGCGAGTGGTTTTCCCATCGTGCGCGCTGCCCCCATTCGGTATAAAGAATGATTTCATCGAATGCCGCACAAAGCACAAAGCATGCTCTATCGATTACACTGGGATGATAATCAAGGTACAAGCCTCTGCGCTTAAAGTTAGCAATGCCGTCTAGCACTTGTTGGCGAAATCGTTCGAGATCTCTTGGCTCGCCTTGGCGAGATAGCGTCACCAACGTGCCAAGTAATTCTGTCGCAGCATTAAGCAATGGGCTGCCATACACCGAGAGGTTTTCGATCAATTGACCACTATCGCCCAACTCTGGCATCGCTTCTTGAGGTGTTGCTTGTACTTGCGCATCCAATTGCTGCCTGCGGACAACAATGGTGGGCTCTTCATTAAAAAGTCCGCTCATATGCTGCCTACCTGATCACGTGCAGTTCAACGTTAACATTGCCCACACGCTCATCAATATGAAGCGCAATAGGTTCATCTTTTTTCACTAGAGATTGCCAAAGATCCGATTGAATATTCACTTCGAAATACGCCGCATTGCTGCGCGATTTCAATTCCGTTGGTGCGACGGGCAAATAGCGAAGCTCAACGCCTGATAATGCATTTCGGACAAGATCTGCAATATTGCTGTTTCCTGCCATTTTTGCAGCCATGGAAAATTGTTCACCCAGCTCTACCGCTCCCAAACTGTCAGACGACACTACAACAATGAAGCGACCATTATTGAATAGTGCGCGATCTTTCACGATGGTGCGAAGTAAGCGACGGGAAACAAACAAACTCGAGTCCCAAGGGAGTGTAGTGACGTTGTCCAGTTGAACTTCACGCAGGAGCACTTGCAACTCGCCAAACGCAATGCAGAAGTTGTCGTACATAGCGTTGGGGTTCCATATTGGAAACTCTTCGGGCATGCGTCCTTCTAGACCTTGCATCTGTCCCGTCATTGCAATGCATTCGAGGTAGAGCGCTTCTGCAGTTAATGAGCCCGTTTCAAGCCAATGACGAATTTTGGGCAACCATCCTCCCAGAGTTTGTAACCAAAGGTAGTCGCGCATCAGCGCTTGATAGCTTTTGCTGCCACTGTCGACTTGGAGGCGATGAGAAATAGTTTGGGCACGATACTGCATTTGAGCGTAAATTTCCGACACGCAATCTTTCAGATAATCAGACACATTGAAGCTCAAACAAGCGGGAACGAAAGCCTTGTTTAGCAGCACTTCACCCTCCGATTTGTGCTCAGAGACGAATGCGACTGGCAGCAGGGTGTAGTCTTGTAAATCTTCACCTTCAAGCTTCAACACGACGTTCAATTGCGCCACATCTAAAGGCACGGCTTCGCTGTGATCTCGGCTAGTGTCGTAGGCCTGAAACTCTAACGGCATATTACGCATATGCTGACCTTGACCAATATCGACCACGCCCGCGCGATAAACAGGCACAGCCAAATAAACACGTTTATTCAACGTGCCTTTGGGAATATCGAGCACCAATCCCTGCGTCATTTCAAAAGGAGTACCATCAGGGAAAATCCCCTTGGCTTTCTTCACTCCAACTTTGCCAATCTTTGGCATCGAAGCATCGAATTCCAACTCAGAAAGCCCAAAACTTCCTGGTGCAATTTGCCCACAATATGATTTGGCAAAATGTTCTAAATACCGCTCTTGCTGTTGGAAATGTTGAGGGTTGAGAAACATACCCTCACTCCAAACGACCTTTGTCATGTCCACGGCTTAATCCTCTGTCCCTGTCATCGTCAGGTTGATGCCATCCAATTGCAGCGTGATGGTCTGAGACCAGTTCCCAAACGATGTAAAAATTGCTTTGTTGTTGGCTTCTCGATAGTTCGCAAACGCGACAATAACGCCAACAAATTTGGTTTCCGCATTTGCGAGAATCACTTCCCTACGCGTTTCCCCTGGCATCACACTTGGCAAATAGCGCTTGGACAACAAACCTGCTTTCAATGCCCCTTGGTCGTCGTTATAAAGTTGAATGAAATCTGCCTGATTAAAGGCTTCGCTGTCGGCGAGTTGATAAATCCGAATTTCAACCGGAGAAGGCAGGTTATCTACATTTGGGTTAATGTTGCTTTCGGCGCGAATGTCTATGGTAAATTGCGGTGCAGTCGCATCGCTGAACCAGTCAACCGGATTGACGGAAACAGAAGAGCTACACCCCATCAATAGGCCGATAGAGAGCAATGAGACGAGAAAAGTTTTCATCTTACTTACCTCCCACTTTCAACATGCGGTAAGACTCTTGAAAGTAAGCCCCAAATTTAATATGCCAATCTCGATTGGTAACTTGACGTTGAAAATAGCGCTTATACATATCCCAATATTTGGGTTTTCGACCAAAGAAAGATGGGCGGATCAAATCGTTAAACATCCCTTCAAGTGTGTCCGGAGATAACTCTTCTAGTAAGCGACCCAAAGCCAACTCCATCGCTTTTTCAACGTATTGCTGTTCGTGCTCTCGAGGCGTTAAATATTCCGCCACGGAAGTCTGGTTTGTCCCAACGGGTTCAAATACGTCTTCAGGGTGCGCAGTAAAACTGGGAAAATTGTCATCACTATCAACAAAAGGATCATCCGAAAATCCGTGCGAAAGATCAGCCGGCGCATCCATAGGGGCTTGCGGTGATGACGGGGCAAAGGAGTCATTAGAATTCGCAAACGGATCGTTGGCGTTCATACCAGACTCACCAAAACCACCTTCTACCTGCCCGCCAAAACTGGAAACAGGTTGCTGAAAGCGACTGCCACTATGAAATCCATTGCCATGATCCGCATGTTGCTGCTCCCCAAAAGGTGCTCGGCTCTGATCATTTGGCCCCGAAAATGTATTTTCTTGGAAAGGATCTGCATCAAACCCATTTTGTTGTGCGGATGCTTGGTTGGGTGACACAAATGCACCTTGTGCCGAGGCATCATAGCTTTTCGTGTTATTTGGTCGTGCGGATGCCGCAACGTTAAGATGGGGTTCAGCATGTTTATTGGGTGCTTGCTTATGAAGATTCACAAACGGGTCGTCACTAAATGGCATACCTTGCGAGGTCGCCAACGACGGCTGTTTAGCGGCTGCAGCTTGCTCCGGTACAAAACAGGAAACAAGCAAACGGTATTGCCCAACATTGAGCACATCACCGTCTGTTACAGTGGTTTGATTCCCCTTCCCTAACCGCTGAGGCGAGCCATTTATAAACAATCCGTTGGTACTGTTGTCCACAACTTGGTAGCCACGCGCCGATTTTTTTATCATCGCATGGGTGCCAGAAATCTCTCGGCTTGCATCGCTAAGCTGCAATGTCGAGCCATAGGCACGACCAATCTCACCACCTTCTTCTGGAAATTGTTTATTCCACTCTGAAACGGTCTCGCCAGAGGGCGAGCTAATAATCCTAATTGATAGCGGCATAGCCTCTTCCCATACATTTCTTGGCAGAAGAATTAAACGAGTCCATAAACTGCGGGTACTTCTCAACAAAATTTCGAGAAAAATACACCCCCAACGGATTGCTCTTTATCCGTTTTTTAGAAATCGCGCGGTAGCTGACACCTTGTTTTTTTATCGTTTCATCAATCACGACATCGTTAGCCAATATGGCTCCGACCTCGCCATTAAGCAGCAATTCGAGCAAAGCACTAGAAGAGCGCGGTTTACGTTCAACGCGGTAACCTTGCTTGTGTAACCAAAACCATTTATTCGACCCAAAAAGCGCCGCGACTTCTACGTGCTCTTTAAATTTATCACTGCCAACATCCGTGGCATCGGAAAGAAAGACCCAGCTCCACTGTTGTTCATCGATAGGCGATGAAAACACGGCATAGGAATCACGAATGGTATTTTGAGACGCAAGGAAGAAACCATGCTGGCTTCCCACTTCCACCAACAACTGCGCTTTATCCCATTTCGTCATCGTCAACTGATAAGGCTGCTTCATCTCCTTCATCACGCATTTAACGGAATCCACACCCGGCCCTTTCATCACACCTGCTTCTTGGTATTGATAAGGAAACCACTCCTGTGTTGTCAGTAACAGACGCTCTGGACCGATATCAGCGTTCACCCGAAAACTTGAAAACATAACCATCAATGCAGTGGTGACGAGCACGTTTTTACACATCTTTTTTGCTCTCAATTATTGCCTCTCCACACTCATACCTTGAGAACGTACAACACTGCCGTTTTCTGAATACACATCGCTCGCCATTTCGAGCAATACCAACGGCACTGCTTTTTCTAGGCGCTTTGCTTGTCTAAAACTGATCGAAATATCAGGCGGTGAAATCACGCCCACGGGCAAATCGCCCGCTTTTTCTCCATCGCGAAGAATACGAATGCCATATAGCGCCGCTTGGTGAGCGTTATTCACAAAACTCACCCCCACTGACATCAAGGCACTATGCTCATCGCCGTTTACGGCTTCTGGCACCACGGTTAGCAGCGGCAGGTTTTGGGATAAACCATTAATTTCTTCAACCCGTGCTAGCAAACTCGAACTGCCCGTTAACCACAGTAAGCTGTTGTCTAAATTGGTATCTTGCGATTGAAGGGCGCTAATTTCTGACGCCATCACACGCTCCAGCGTTTGATCTTCCATCGATTCATCAACTTCAAAACCCAGCACACGAATACCACGACGCTCGGCTTCTTGTTGAAGGGGTAAAAACTGAGTGATATAGGCACTTTGATTTGTGCGCGCATAGAGAACACCAATTTGAGACAGTTCCGGCATGTATTTCAGTAAGAAACTGAGTGTGACATTGGCAGGAAGATTGAGGGACGTGAACGCGAAATTATCGCCAGAACCTTGATACTCATCGATAAGCCCCATGAGCACAGGATCTTTCGCATTCACCGATACAACAGGTAGCTTTTTACCTTGATATTGCCTGTGTACTGCGACAGTGGCTTTAGACCCCACAGTGTATAGAAGCTGCGCGCGCTGCTCCGCCTCTTCAAGCAGTTGGTCAAGCTCGGCATCGGTCTTGGGAAGCTTAACCACATTAAAAGAAACACTATCAAACTCTTGCTGGTAAACGTTCAACATAGTTGATAGTGCTGTGTCGTAAGACGTCGCTTTTCGAGAGACAATAACCCAAATGGTCGAATTCGATTTACGAGGGGCAATGTGCAATTCGTCATTTTTCCCTTCGAACGTCCAATCGTCTTCCGCTTTGACTTTTACCGTTTCTCCCACCCAATCTGGCCAATCTGACGACACAGCACTCAATGAAAAAGAGAACAAAAATAGACTCACGATAGATACGCAAATCACATTCATCTTCAACAGACGACGCTTATTCATGACTGCACCTCGCTCACTGGCTGTTTATCAGTGCCTTTTGCGCCTGTCAGAAAGAAAATCAGGCCAGCCAAAACGAAGAAGCCTGCGAGTAGTGTGAAACTCTGACTGACACTGAACGAGTTAAGAAGAAAACCAATAAGCATTGCGCCAGTCACGTGCCCAATACGCTCGAGGAATCGATAGGTCGCCGCCGCTTTTGATTGTTCATTCGTCGGTACGCTGGAAACGATCTGTGTAACGACAGGGGCGTTGATCAGTCCATGAGATAGTCCAAGCAAAATCATGGCAAGCGTTGTCATAATTACTGTCAGGGACATTGCTTCCCTCTCTAATCCCCAACCGAGAAGCAGCAATGCAGATACTGTAACCAAACTGCCAACCCCCAAAGACAGCTTGGCGCCACCTTTCCTGTCGATCATGGGGGTCACTTTTCCGTTAACGAACAACACCACAATGGCGTAAGTCATGAGCACCTGACCCACACTTTCTTTTGAGATGCCCTGATCGGCCATGAGCAAAGGAACCGCGAAAAAAACGACACCCGTAAGCAACATTTTGGCGGGAATACCTACCAGCAACAGCGTTCGGAGGAAGGAGGCTTGGCAAAGATAGCGGGCTGAATCTCGAGCAAGTTCTTTTGCCGCATTCTTGACCATCGCGATTTTGGAATCCGGTCTTCGTACATCCGATTTTGATACCAAAACCGGTAGCCATTGCGCGAACAAGAACATGCCAAAGCCAATCACCGCCGACAGGGCGAAAATGCCTTGCACGCCGAGCATATCCGCTAAAAGAGCACCGAATGCCGCGCCTGCAATGAACCCTGCGTTGAAGCAGAAAACAATAATGCCAGTGGCTTGGGTTTTGTTGTGTTGGTTGCTGTAAGACAAAATATACTGCTGCACCGCAATAAACACCGCCGCCTGTCCGACGCCAGAAATGAACCTTGCAGAAAGTAATACCGCGATGTGGTCGCTGACAAAAATCGCCAAGCTTCCCAACGCCGCAAGACAAATCCCCGCAAGCAGAACGCGTCGATTGTCGGCATACTCTGCGACTTTCGAAGCAGGAAGCAGTGTTAACGTAAAGCCAAGAAAATAGAGGGAGAAGAAAACAGAGGCTGCCGCGTCAGAGTAGCCAGCGTCCAATGCTACCTGCTCAATAAACTGCGGCAAAATAGGTGCCATCAGCGCCTCCATAAGCACTATCATCAAAAGAAGCGGCTTTATTTTATCCAACACATCATCTTTGCTCTGGCTATTTACTGTCGTTTCCTTGCTCAGTAATTTCACAAAAGCAAAGCAAACGAATGCACAACCGCCAAACAAAATCGCGAAGCTTTTTAGTACCTTGAGAAGTTGTCCAAGTAACACTTCTGGATGGAAAGCGATGTGAACAACATTGCCTTTGTCATCTTCACTTTCATATTCCGCAAATTGTGATAACACTTGGCTGAGTTGGCCATCCTCACTGCGAGCAATAGCACGGTCATTGACGAACACAGTCAATGAGCCAACTTCCTTATTTGACCGGATGAAATCAGCCAACATCTGATCCATGCCACCCACCAAGGCGGGGTCAATGTCAGCTTGAAGCACTGGGGCAAGTCGATGCCCAATCAGGTTTGCCATTGAGTCAGCTTTGTTTTCAAGGCTTTGTTTGAGCAATACCGTCACCAAAATGACCACCAGCATTGTCATGGTCAAAAAGATCACGGAGAAGCTTTTTAGGTATCGGCTGCCACTTTGATTCAGCGTGATAGACCAAATAAACAACGAAAGCAAAACGACCATGGCCCATAAAAGCGTGAGGAAACTTGCATCCACTTTTTCTTTGATGGGTGCATCGCTCAGTAAAATATCTAGCGAACCCGCGCGGGAGAACTTGTTGTTCAGCGGAATAGTAATGAAGTTGCCCTCAATCACCGTATTGGTATAGCGATAAAGCTCAGTTTCACCTGAGGTTAAACGCAGGTCGACCACTGACGGGTCAGTGTCTGCAATGGGTGACAACAAAGCTTGCAGACCGGCAATATCTTGCAGCGGCACACCAGAACTTAGGACCTGTTCAATGTTGAGTTTGGCGACTTCTGCCTGCGCAAGAATCGCTTCTCGTGTTTGATGCTGATAACTTTTCAGTGTTTGTGCATACCCTACAAACACCACAAGAAATAGAGAAAGCCCGAGTAACAAAATACCGAAAAGTACGCGGCTATTTTTCGACAGATTACTCATGCTCGTCCCCTTTCGCGTTCAACGCTGAAAAGGCATCCGTCAAGCAATGAGAAACGTTCGTTGGTCTGTGTCGATAAAGCTGCTGTAAGCGGTTAAACAATAATGATTGTATGAGTGATTCGTAGTCCAATCCCTCAAGGCTTAGCCCAAAGCCCACCAGATTAACTTCACTGCCTTTTGGAGATTTCAGATCAGGTTTCGGGTTCGCTTCAAGAACATACAGTCTCCCCTTCTTATCCATACGTAGGTCAACGCGGATCAAGGTTTGAATATTGAAAGCGCGAAATATCTGACATGCGATGGCTGAGATATCTGCTTTCAATGCCTCATCTACCACAGCCTTGAGTCGATCCGACGTTATCGGGCACACATCCATCGACGTGAAAATCAGCTCTTTGTCTGCCAGTAAACGCTCGGTCACCGAAAACACCAACGGGCGATCATGTTCTTCAAGCTCACCATTGCGATATATAACCGGCCCCATGACAGCGGCAACAAACTCAGCCCCCGAAAGGTAAGGCTCAATGATGACCGCATTGCTCGTCGCTTCGTGTACTTGATTCACAACATTCACCAAATCATCACGATCGAACACGGGATGAACATGGATAGATGCGCGACCAACAACAGGTTTCACGATGTAACCTTGCCCAAACTCAGCATCCATATGATCAAGCATGCGCAGTTGAGAGTCAGAGAAAAACGGCGCTTCGGGTTGCAGCGTAATAAACGGTGCCGTTGATATACCTAGTGCTGAAAGCTCGTGTTTGAACATTAATTTGTTGTCGAGCAAACCCGCCGTCATAGGCGCATGCCCCACATAAGGAACACCCAGCATTTCTAGCATGGAGGGCAAATGGCACATAGAATCGAAACCTTGCAGCCCACCGCTGTTGGCGAATACGAGGTCAAACTCGCCGTCTTTGAGTTGTCGCGGTAGCTTCATGCTCTCTTCAAGCAAGGCGACGCGTCGAAAGCCAGCGGTGTGCAAAGCATCGGCGATATCTTCAGCAACGAGGCGATAGGTTTTGGTGGAGCGCGGGCTCAGGTTCTCATAGATATAATTATCGGTATGGTGCTTTTCACCACCACAGACAATCGCTATCTTCACCTGTCTTTTAATCCAATCTATCTGTTCTTGATTAAACAGTGCCGCGCTCATACATCTTCCTTAACGTCTTGCAAGTTTCGCCCAGCTTCCTTTTTCATTCTCTGGAGCTGGGCGTACACCAAACCACTTTTAAGTCGTTCTATTAGTCGATATCAAAACCGAATTGGCCACCGTCAACACGGACGCGAATGGCGGTGATTGGCTCACCTTCACTCATACGCGTAATGCACTGATTCGCGAGTTCAGGCATCAAGGTTCTGTTGATGATTTGCTCTATCGCACGTGCGCCAGTTTCTGGAGAGTGATTGCGCATCACAAGCTGTTCAATCACGTCATCGGCATACTCAAACGTTGCACCGTAATGAGCCGAAACACGCTTCTCGATTCGTTTCAGAGACAACTTAGCAATGGACGCCATTTCTTCTTCATTCAACGGGAAATACGGCACCACGGTGGCGCGCCCTAAGAATGCAGGTTTAAAGAAGTTCTGAAGCTCAGGGAAGATGCGTTGCGTCAGGTCTGGAATGGTAGGACGCTCCGTTGCACAAGCTGCAACTACGGCACTGTCCGCTGCATTGGACGTCATAATGATAATGGTATTACGGAAGTCGATTTCTCGGCCTTCGCTGTCACTGATCGTGCCTTTATCAAAGATTTGATAAAACAAGTCATGCACACCTGGATGCGCTTTTTCCATTTCATCCAACAAGAGCACAGAATATGGGTTCTTACGCACCGCTTCTGTTAACACACCGCCTTTCCCGAAGCCCACGTAACCTGCGGGTGAGCCCAGCAGCATGGAGATTTTGTGCTCTTCTTTAAATTCGGTCATGTTGATCGTGGTGATGTTTTGCTCACCGCCATACAACAAATCTGTCAGCGCCAACGCCGTTTCCGTTTTACCCACACCACTTGGGCCACACATGAGGAACACGCCAACAGGTTTGCGTGGATCAGTCAGACCGGCTCGGGACATACGAATGGCTTTTGAAATCTCGTCGATGGGTGCAACTTGGCCAATCACACGCTGACCAATATGAATTTCCAGATGCATCAAGCGTTCGACTTCTTCTTTCACCATGTTGCCGACAGGGATCCCCGTCCACAGTGAAATAACTTCTGCGATGGTTTCTTGGTTCACTTGTGGTATTACCAGAGCATGTTCACCTTGAATATCGCGAAGCTCGGTCATTTTTTCGTCGAGTTCTTTACGCTCTGGCAACGCAGAAATGTCTTCTCCGTCTCGGTACTTTTCATCAAGCGACTCTTGTAAAACCAGAATGCTCGATACCAAGGTTTTTTCTTCTTCCCACTGCTTTTCTAGGGCGTCATGCTCTGCATGCAAAGATTCCAAACGAGACTCTGCTTTCTCCAGTTGATCACTTTCAATCGACCACAATGCAGACTCATGACGAAACGAATCTATTTCATTGTTGGTGTAGAGAATTTGCTCAGCCAAGCCTTCTAGTTGCTGTGGCGTTGCACTTTGGCTCAAACCGATTCGTGAACATGCGGTATCTAGCAGGCTGATAGCTTTGTCAGGCAATTTGCGCTCTGGGAGATAACGCATCGACAGGGTCACCGCGGCTTCTATGGCTTCTTGCAACACTTTCACATTGTGATGCTTCTCTAAGCTTGCCTTCACGCCACGCAACATTTGAACGGCATCTTTTTGGTTTGGCTCACCGACTGAAACCACTTGGAAACGACGCGTCAGTGCGGCGTCTGTTTCGAAGTATTGCTTGTATTCCGCCCACGTTGTCGCTGCTAATGAACGAAACTCACCACGCGCTAATGCTGGCTTCAATATATTAGCAGCATCGTTTTGACCCGCGGCACCACCCGCACCAATTAAGGTATGTGCTTCATCAATGAAAATGATGATAGGGATCGGTGATTGTTTGATTTCGTTGATGATATCTTTGAGGCGACTTTCAAATTCGCCTTTGATGCTGGCACCCGCTTGAAGAAGGGACAAATCTAGACTGCGTAGTTCAACGTTAGCCAGTGCTGGCGGTACATTTCCATCAACAATTTGTTGCGCGAGACCTTCAACGATAGCGGTTTTACCCACACCAGGGTCTCCCACAAGAATGGGACTGTTTTGACGACGGCGACAAAGGATATCAATGGATTTTCGAATTTCACTCGAACGCCCAGAGATAGGATCAAGTTTTCCGTTTCGCGCGGCTTCGGTCAGGTTATGGGTGAATTTATCTAACGCGGCCGTGCTGGCTTCTCCAACTGCGACTGGCGCGCCACCAGCAGTTGAAGCCTCGCCCAATTTACCGCTAGAGACTTCGTTCGCCTTGCTCTTGAGCCATTCTGAAGACAGTTCTGAGATCCAATGACTCAATGGGCCGTTATAGGCACTTTGAGTAATTCGCTGCTGCAATACCAGCAATAGATGGTACTCGTTCACACTCGCTTGAGATTGATTAAGTGACGCAAGTAGCCACGCATCTTTTAAGAGTTCAATCAGTGATGGCGACAGCGAAGGTGCGGCATTATTACCACGGGCATACGATGATAACTTCTGATCGAGTTGATCAAGCAGCGCACCTTTAGACACATTGCTTTGGTTTACGGCAGCGTGCCAGCCGAGGGCTGAATCTTTGATCAACTCGTAAAACCAATGCTCTAACTCAACGGCGTAATGCGTTCGACCCATACAATCGCCCGCCGCAGCCTCAAGCGATGATTTTACGCCCGGTGCCAATCTTCTCACCAGATTCTGAAGTTCGATGTTTATCATAATGGTATCCGTTATCCCTTAAGTGGCATTTCTACAAATGTCATCTTGTTATCCTGCGTCCGTATCCAAGCTGACTGGCCCAATTGCTGCCCTTTTTGCTGATTCTCCGAGAGCGAAAGTCTCGGCAGATACTGCCCATCGACTTTCATCAACAAGCGAAATTTCAGGTTCACGCCAATGTATTGCGTCACCATTTGGTTGATGGCGAAAGCAAGGCGTTTATCTCGACGAATAGCGCGGTATTCGTCGTAGCTTTGTGGTCTCACTTTAACGTCAAGTTTCTGCCCGACCATCGCAGCGTTCTTTCCAATCAAGGCATCAAAACCCAACGCACGGTTTATTCCTGATGAACCGATTTTCGTCAGCGCATCTTGGCTAATCGGTTGGTATGAAAGCGCGCTTCGCTCCACATCAAACGGATAGCCAAAATAGTCTTCAAGCATGCAACGAAGTGTTTCTGGACAGGTCACCTTCAGCCCAATCAGGCCGGTGTATTGCACGAAATGACTGGCTGGAATACCTTTAGGGCTGCCTACCGCACCATGTAAATTGGTGAGTAATCGCGTGATCGAAGGGCTATAGGTCACCCAATCAAATGTTTCCTCTTCGCATTGAGCAGAAAGGTTATGTTTGTTTTCGGTTTGGCAGTACAGACGGTAATAACGATTATTAAAACTGTCGAAGAAGTCAGCCATGGCATGGTCTTCTTCATCAAACACAGCTTGGATGGCTTCTTTATAAATGCTTCTAGGCATTACCCCTTTCGCGCCTGATAACCCCGACAAAGATGTCGTGATCTGCCAGTCATCACTCATGCAGCGTTCAACTGACACAACCTCCGAATGGTAATACGCTGGGAGCCGTGCCGCTTTAAATCGAACATTAGGACGTACGCCTTGCGCTTGAGCATGATGCTTGACCAACTGCCAGCTGCTCTGCAGTGTTGCTAAATAAGGGTGTTCAACCCACTTTTCTAAAGAAGACTTTTGCATCCGGCCCTCCTTGGAAAGGCTTGAAATACAGAATCTTGCCCTTCAAGCAATACATCCACCTGCGTGAAACTATTGAAACCGGCGAAGCAGGCAAAAAAGCGATCGAGCAAATGCGAAAATAGCTCAATTCCACCCACTAATTCATTCGCATTTAGTGTCACTTTGATCTTCGTGCCGTAAGCAAAACAACTTTTACCCGAGACACGAATTGGTGCGACCACTTGCTCAGTGTCAATCGCCACCAACGCGTTGATATACGCCGTGATTTGTTGGCTATCATGATGGTTATAAAGAGAAAATAAAGACTTCAGTTGCGTTACCGGATCTTCAGCACCAAAAATCGCGTGATAGTTAAAATGCAGATGAGAGAGCAATACCCATGAGCTGTTTTGCAGATCTTTTTTCGGAGCGGGTTGTGTTGGTCGACGACTCAATCGTGCAGTGCCGGGAATGGTGATGGTTTCACGGCATTGGATATGACTATTGGTAGTAAGTTTTGCCGCATGTCGACCGTTCGAGCACAGAGTGTTGACCAGCCAAATACGAGGATCACTGTCCGCACTTTCATTTCGCGTATCCGTGACCTTTAGCCGATATTCTGTCTCCCCCGCTTCCGTGTCACGTTCAGAAAGCTGCCAGCGATAACCCGTTTTTGACACTTGATATTGATCGCTGTATAGCGCGGGTACTGGTGTTGTTCCACACTCATCGACATCTTCAACACTCACAATAGAGAACAAAGAAAAAGCATCTGGATTGCTTGCATCTATCGTTAACGGATAAGACGATTGGGTGAAATCAATACGCGTTGGCTCAGCAACCACACGGTGCAGGTTAACGACAGGGGTGCTATGAAGCGTGAAATTCGATTTATCGATGGCGCGTGCAACATCCACCTCAAGGTCTTCAATAAACAGTTTGATTGTTAGGCTATGCGAATCAATGTGTTTGACTGCATCCCCTAAATTCAAACGCAATGCATGAAAGCGCTCAGGGAAAACGAAGAATTCGGTAAGAAGTTTAAAGCCAAAGAAGCTGCTCGCAAGATACGGGAGCGTTGATTGTTTACTGTCAAACCCCACCACCTCTAACGCATCTTGTCCAAGAATGCGTTCGCCGCCATCCCAAGAAACAACCACCTGCTCAATACCGGACAACACCATGTCATGTAGGCGAAGCATTAAATTCGGATCGCCCTGCAATTGCAAATCTATGTGTGACATCGACAAACTAGACAAAGGCATGCCTTCATCAAAAGCGCTAAACGTGAATGTCAGCATCGCTTTAGATTGCTCAGCACCACGCGGTTTTGCGATGTCAAAGGGTGCCATCAGGACATCTAGTGCTGACAGCTCTATAGGGTTAATCGTCAAATTTTGCGTTGTGCGAAAAACAGCGTGATGGCCGTTGTCATCAGACACATCGAACTCAGTGTCTTTGGGTATGCAATGTTGTGCCGTTGCATCATCACCGACATCAATACTCAGTATCCCAAACGATGGAACTGGACGAAGATAGTGTGGGAACAATAATCGCAGCAGGCTTTCTGTAAACTCTGGATAGGCATCATCTAAGCGTTTTTGGAGTTTGCCGTTAAGCAACGCAACACTTTCGATCAACCTCGCGACTTGAGGGTCATCAACGGTTTCCTTGTTCAAACCGAGTGAGCTCGCCGCGCCGGGATGACGCTGAGAGAATCCAACAGCTTCTTCACGGATAAAGCGAAGCTCTTGTTCAAAATAGGCAAGCAGGGAATCAGACAAGATTCGTTTTCCTTACATCAAGTTTACTGGTGCTGAAATCTAAAAACGAATCAAAAACAACCGTCTCATCACCTTGGTCAGTATGCAGAACGGCCGTAATGCGAAACTCAAGCTGATTGTTGCCTGTCGTCTCTTCATTCACTTCTAAGTCAACCGCTGATAGACGCGGCTCAAAGGCTTTGATGAGCTGGCGAATCTCTTCCCCGACCACTTCACTATTTGCTTTGCTTTGAGAAGATGAGATGTTTTGCATACCAAGCGTGGCGATAGTGCCACTGAGAGCATTGTCGTTTTCATTGCCCGTCCAGATTGGTGCACGTCCAGAAATCAGAGAAGAAATGTGCGCAATGATGGCGTCACGCACATCATCCAAATCGCCGCGCCACTGCTGTTTTAACTTCATGGTCAAGCTCATGCACTTTCTCCCACTTCATTGGAAGACACAGCTGTAGAAAGCACGATTTGAGCGTCTAGAATTTCATATTGATATTGAGGTTGAAGGCGGATTTCACAAAGATAACGCGTTTGATCGGACGCATCTTCAATCAAAGTAATGTCACAAGATTTAAGCGGATAGCGCGCCATGATGGCATCTTCACCATAATCCACTTCGCTGATGTATTTTTGAATCCAGCGCTCTAGGCTGCGCTTACAATCTGCAGCACTGTCAAAGCTGCCTACTTGGTCTCGAAGCTGTGCCTTGATGTAATGCCCAAAACGACATGCCATTAAATTGGTTTGCAGCATACCAAGTAGTCGGCTTGCTTCGTCGGGGGCTTGCCATACAGACTGATTCGAGAAAAAGCCTTGCTGACTGCTTAAATACAAACTACTGAGAGCGATAAAGCCTTGCTCAGACCAGAACCCATCTTCCTCACTGAATATATCAACACGTGCAAACTGGTTTTTCTTTTCGAGCAAAATAGCCCCATGACCTGCGGTTTCATCATAGGCACGTAAGAAACCAAACCAACTAATGCGATCAAATTCGCGCAATACATTGGCAGCCAGTAAGTAGGCAGGATTGCCCCACAACACAGGCTCAGACAGCGGAACCTCATTAAAAACAAACCCCGCAGGGTAGTTTTGCCAAGGTAAACGCTGGCTATATTCTGGCAATACCAGATGAAGAAAACGGCTTGATTGGTTTTTACGCAGTAATTGCCATGATCGGTAATCATCGCTATCTAAAATTCGAGCAATACGTGCGTTGTCATGCATCTGACGCTCAGGCTGATCGCCAAAGAAATACGGGTCGACACCAAGTGCAATTGGACACAATGCCCTCTCCCCCACTTCAGACAAGAGTTGTAGGGTATAGAGGTCGTCATAATCACTGTCGTCACTAAAATCAGGATGAACGCGATGATCAATCACCAACATACCAAAAGGCTGACCTCCCGCTGTATCAAGTTCCTGAGAGTAAGTTTTTCTGTAGAGCGTCGATTGAGAAACGTCGAAAGATAGACTCACATCGTTCGCTATTTCCTGCCAGGTGGCATCAAGCATTTTTACTTTGATGCGTCGCATTGAAACAGGCAGTTCGATTAGGCCTTGTAGCCCTCGCCAACTGGATTCGAGTTTTTTGAATTCTGGCTCTTGGATCACCAACGAGAGCTGCTCGCTGATTTTCTCGTCGAGTGCGGAAATAAGCCGAGTAACAGAAGACCTAAACGCATCCAGATCATTATCACGTGACGAGGCCAGCAGAGCTTGCCAGTGCTCGCTGTCGTGAGAATTAATAAAGGTTGCGTTATCTGCCATCGGCTATCATCCCTGTTCAAAAAGCGGGGATATTCCCCCGCCATTTGAGTTAGCCTGGAATATTGGCAACCATCCGTAAGGAGGTCGTCAATTCTTCCATTTGTAGCCAAGGACGAAGATAAGCGACAGCAGAGTAAGCGCCTGGCTTACCCGCTTGTTCCTGAACGGTCACTTTCGCTTCAACCAAGGGATGACGAGCTTTCGCTTCGTTGCCGATAGCATTTGGGTTCACATATTGGTGAATCCAAGTATTTAGCTCTTTCTCAACATCGGTCGCTTCAAGGTGTGAACCGATTTTGTCGCGGCCCATCACTTTCAAGAAGTGTGCGATACGGCTACTTGCCATGGTGTAAGGCAGGCGAGCTGAAATGGCAGCGTTCGCTGTCGCTTCAGGGTCGGTATACGTCTTCGGCTTGTGTGCCGTTTGCGCGCCCATGAACACACCGTAGTTGGTGTTTTTGTAGTGAACCAACGGCAAGAAACCTAGGTCGCTAAGCTCTTTTTCACGCTCATCAGTTAGGTTAACTTCGGTAGGACATTGCTGAAGGAGATCGCCAGCATCGTTCTTGAAAGTAAAGTTAGGAAGGTTTTCCACTTTACCGCCGTTGTCATTACCGCGAATGGCAGTACACCAGCCGAACTGACGATAGGCATTGGTCAGGTTTAGACCGTAATCGTACGCCGCGTTGCTCCATACGAAGTCGTCTTCAGATTCTGGCACAGCCGAACCGTCAGCGCCTTTTGCTAGCTCTTCAAACGCAAAAGATTTCACAGGAATTGTGCCTTCGCCGTATGGCAGACGTGCCAACGTTTTAGGTAGCGTAAGTGCCACATAACGGCTGTCGTCGCTTGCACGGAATGCATTCCAGCTTGCGTAAGCTGGTGAGTCAAAACCGGCAGCAACTGGCTTACCTTCTTGGAACGTTTGGAACGAATCGAAATCGAACATGCTCGCGTTCGCTGCTGCAACGAATGGGGCATGAGAAGCCGAAGCCACTTCACCCATGTAGCGCAATAGCGCCACATCTTCATCGCCATAACCAAACTCATAATCACCAATCAGCGCACCGTAAGGTTGACCACCCGCCGTACCAAACTCTTCTTGGTAAATCATGGTGAAGAAGCGGCTACGATCGATAGCAGGCGCATCTTCAAATTGCTCTAGCAATTCTTGCTTGGTGTAGTCAGCCAGCTTAATTTTCAGGTCTGGACCCAAATCGCTGTTCTTCACCAGTTTCTGTAGGCCAAGCCATGTACCTTCGAGCTTTTGAAAATCTTTCTCTTTCATCACAGCTTGTAGCTGCTCGGAGATTTTCTCATCGATGGCCACAATGGCTTTTTCGATGGTCAACGTCAGGTTTTTATCCCAAGTGACCGTGCCATCAAGCACTTGTGACGTCAGGTTTGAAAGTAACTCTTTGGTTGTATCTGGTGGTGTTTGCGTCGTTGCAGTAATCGCGCGTTCTAGAAAACTCGCTTGACCTTCCGCCGCTTCTGCACCCGCTTGATTTGCTTGTTGTTCAGTCGACATTACTCATCTCCTTCCTTCTTCACGCCAAGCTCATCAGCCAACCCTTGGATTGCATCTGTGCTTTGCAGAACTTCTTTCAGAAGGCGCTCAAGATCACGAGAGCGGTCTGCTTTGCTCAGCAGGTCTTTTAGCTGGTTACGGGTTTCAACCAATTGTCTCAGCGGATCAATTTGATCAACTAAGCTTTCAGGGTGAAAGTCGCGCATGGATTGGAAGCTAAGGTTAACTTCGAACTGGCTATCGTCATCAGCCAATTTGTTGTCAACTTTATAGCTAAGTTGCGGATGAACCTGAGTCATCACTGAATCGAAGTTGTCTTTATCGACGCCAGTAAATTCACGCTCTTCTAAGTCCGTTTTATCAGAGTCAGGTTTGTGGCCAGAGAAATCACCAATGACACCGACCACGAAAGGCAGCTCTTTGGTCTCTACAGCCCCATTTGTTTCCACATCATAAGTAATACTGACTCGGTTCTTACTTACACGTTTATGTTGTGCATTCAGTGCCATAACACAATTCCATTTTTAATTTTACGTCACTAAGAAAAAGCGCCGACCACAAAGGCAGCGCCTATCGATTACTTAGCACCTGACAGCAATTTACCTTGAGGTATGTTGTAGGTGACGATGCCGCCATCTTTCAGCTCGCCATCTTCAAGTTCATAGTTATGCTTTTGAGAAATCTCAATGTAAGAAAGGGCGACTTTCTCCATTGGTTGAGAGCCATCAGTGCCTTCAACGTTGTAAGACACAAGGCGCGCATTGGAGAGCTTAATTTGGAAGTAAACCACGGCACCTTGACCACCAGACTCTGGCTTGGTGAACGCGATCTCGACCATCTTTCCTTCTTTACCTGGGTTAAACAGGAAAGACAGTAGATCTTCAGACGCACCATCGGCTTGCTTGGTAAAGTTCACTTCAGTGATTGCCACCATGCCTGAGTCAGCGTTATTAGCATTGCCGATATCCATAGCAACGTTGCGCACGCCACCCCATTTGTACGAACTGATCGCAAACCAGCCTGTACCTTCCAGCCCTTCAATCGTTGCTCCGCCTTTCACATCCACGCCATCAATGCGCATAAAAATACTAGCCATAGTTTTCCCTATTTATTTGTGAACAAATCTATCCCTACCAACGTAAACCCGTTGAACCCGAAGAGGATTTACTAGAGCTTTCTTTCGGTGTTTCCTTCTGATCAGTGTTATGCGAAGCATTTTCCTGAACGGAATTTTGCATCGGCGGAGAAGAAGGACGAGAGGTCTTTACTGAAGTCACCTCAGGCAACACCACTCTCTCCTCGCTATCTAAGCCAATAAGATTGAAAATTTTGTCTTGATCGTTTTCTCTGCCCACCAGCAGCTCAGTCATGAGTTCTGGCAACGGCATATAGCCCCAACGAATGGCTTTTTCTAAAAGAAAAGAGACAGGGCTGTGAGGCTCACTGACACGGAAGTACTCCGCCAACTCACGCAGTTGGACGAACGCTTGGTCTCGGTTCATGTTGTTCATTTTCGCTGCCTCTGAGAAGCTTGCGGTTTCAGACACCGAGACACTGACTTGAGATACCGATTGCTGACTGACTGATTGACGATCATTGACGCCAGCCTGTATCTCCATCGATTGGGCATTGTCTTGGCTAGAGGAATTTTGACTATTGGAAGGTTCAGAATGTTCTTTTGTTGGCGTAAGCCCTGTGAGATAGGTGATCGCACTCTGAGCTTTTGAGATGAGAGACAAAGCGAAGGTGAAATTCACACCTTTAACCAGCATCGGCTGAGTGTGTTTATTGACACACTCAGAAACTGACACAAAAAGTTTGGATAGCTGTGCGAGGTTATCGGTACGAGCTTGCACAAGGCTTTTCTGCGACACGAGTGCTTGTGTCGCTTGCTGGCGTAACTGAGGTGCACCACCTTTATTCTCAGCACTTTGATACTGAAAGAAAGTGATGTTACCAACCAGTGGCAACATGAGAAGCGGCGCATAAAGAAGACTGCTGTCTTCACTGTCCCCACATATCTGGAAAAAGGCTTTTACCTTGGCTTCAAATTGCGCTTTTTGGGCTTCATCCCCCTCACCTTTCAACTTGTCTTGAGGCAAAACGGGATTGAGAGTATCCCAATCATTCTCGACAAGTTCATTTAGCCAAGCGATGAGGTTTGACGCGCCATCAATACTGTTGTCCACGATCAGCTGAACAGCGAGCATCCATCCGATGAGTTCTATATCCCGACTTTCTGTTTCAAACGTTTTCTTTAGGCTCGCACCCAGTTGCTTCCACGCCTGCAGGTTCTCATCCTGCAAGTTGTCCAGTTCGGCTTCATCTGGGTTTTGCGCCAGTTTTCTCAGTGCGGTTTGAGCGACATTAAATTCATTTCTTAGCGGCCTGAACGTTGCTCGGTCAGTCTTCAGATATTTGCCGCATGGCAGCTCGCTCGAAATAGGACTTGAAAGCGATCGTTTTACGTCTTCCGTGAATATCATACCTATGGAATTTCCCTGTATTGCTGCGACATCCTTTCACAACAAAGTCATTTTGCTAAAGTCACGAATCGAACTAGAAGCCTGTAAACACCTACAAATGAAAGGGTTACGTTCCAGCGTGATGTGCTTCTAGGTGTTTAACTTGTTTGTTAACTGAGTACATCTTAAATCCAGCTAAAACGCTTCTTAACAAACAAAATTATGTTGATATTTGTATTATAAGGTGGAATTTAGTCCAATTTATGAAACATATGAAACGATTAGGTTACAATATATTGATGCATTAGTCACATCTAGGGTCTTTGGTTTTCGAAAATCCTTCAATTCATCCCGCAAAGCATTTCGTTGTAAAACTTCTGCTCATACTATGAGTTCGACAATCCTTTGGGACTTACAGTGAGTAGCGTTGTGATTTATAGATATGAAACCCAAACGTAGATTAAGCGTAGGGTTAGCTAGATACTCGACACTAATTATTGATAACATACAGATTAAAAAGGATATTTCTGCATGATTACGATTCAAGAAACAGGCAGGTTGTCTAAACCTTTGGACGAAGCAAGAAAAATTCTGATCGTCCCTCAAGGCTATGCAGGATTTTGCTTTGAACCAAACAAATTCCCAGACCAAGCCAAAACCGTACTCACCACAACAGGTGTGGGCCCCTGTCATTGCTTGATCATTGTGGAAGATTACTCAGACAGTGTTGTTTTGTGCCACCTTGACGAGAGTTTCACAAACAACGCATTCGCTCACACCACCCGCCTTTTAGAAATTTTAAGAGATGGCTGTGGCGTAAGTAGCCCTAAATACAGTCTCTCAATAGCGACCAGCAGCCCAATAAGAGACACGGTATTACGTGGTAGAGAAGTCATTCGGGCTGCCAATGCATTTTGTGGTAGTGATAGAATGGAAGCACCTCTCGTACACACCGTCTGTGGGCAAACCGACCATGCTTTTACAGTCGGTGATCCAACGACAACACACCATATCGGCGATATAGACCAAAGTAAGCACTTTGACAGAAGTGATGGCGTGCTGGGTTGGTCTACGTGGCAGAGAATTGGTGGTATGAGCCCAGGTTTAAGCGGGCGAAGAATTCGGTACCTTCTAAATCCTGATATTACGCCAACGCGTTATATCAAGCCGGTTTAGCGCTTTTCTAAAAGAAGAGAGTAGTAGTAAGTAAGCATCTTCATGACGTGTAGTGTTACTAGATGATCGCCACACGTAACCATCACGCTTAACGAAAAGGAGGCATTTTGCCTCCTTTTCTATTATCTATCGTCTAATGGCTACCATCGGAATTACAGCGCTTGCCCGTCTTTCCACGAGATACAACGGTATCTATCAGCGTTGGTGTCACCCCTCTCAACAATCGCCCGTTTTCTATAAGCTCTAGGGCTGCATCTAAACTGCTGCTTGAAGCACTTTGAGAAATAATTGCTATCAGAAAAGCCGCAGTTCTCAGCAATATATTGAATCGTCAAGTCACTACCGCTATCTAACAGTTTTACTGCATAGTTAAGTTGAATCTGCTTCAAGTACTGGTTTGGCGATGAATTCATAAATTGTCGAAACAACCTTTCCATCTGACGCTTACTGATAAATGCTGCTTTGGCGATAGTATCGGTATTGACCTCGGCATCATTGAAATTCTGTTCAATAAATACAAGGGCTCGGCTCAACGCAATCGTGGTCGGTGGTAAATCACTGCTGCTATCTTGATATATTCGTGCAAGACGAATGACCAATTGTTGCATCGAGCTTGTCAGCATCACCTCAAACGCGGGTTGATATGATTCGTATTCTGTCTTAATCACAGTCAGCAAGTGCTCGATTTCAAGCAGTTGTTGTCTATCTAGGGTCAACTTGGCTTTGTATTCAGTGGTTTGCCTAGCAATGGGTTCTATTTTGAACATTGCCTGGTAGCCCGGTAACTGACGCATAGACGGCAGCTCAAAAAAAGGCCTTTTCGCATCAAACATGAGGTTCACAACTTCAAGCTTCTTCACATCACTGAAGCCGTGCTCGATATCGCCGTTTATCACAAACACATCGCCTTTGCGTATTGGATACTCGTGATCTGCCACCGTATGTTTTCCACTTCCGCTTGTGACAAAAAACAACTCCGAAAAATCATGCTTATGTGCCGCGAAATCGCTGTGATGATGGCCATCTAGATAAGCGAATTTTAGGTGGCTATGTTTTTGATGTGATCTAAGTTGGTAGACGACACTCATGTCGCTCGATTCCTTTTATTGGTCGCCATATTGGTAGTTTCACGCACTCCGCAAGTATACTATTTCTCATCAATAACGTGAATTTTCACTCTTGTTTTCAACGACATTATCCCGCTAATTGCCATACTGATAATGACGATAGCAAGACTAAAACGGTTGTGTGATTGTATATGAACAGAAAAGAAATTATGGATGCGCAAAGCCACCTCGTCCCTGTCAGCCGCCAAGCTGCGGCAGAAGGTGTCGTACTCTTAAAAAACACTGACTCGATTTTACCCTTGAAGGAAAATGATGTGGTGTCTCTGTTTGGGCGTTGCCAAATTGACACCTATCGAAGTGGTACGGGATCAGGAGGTGCCGTGAATGTCCCATATGCAGTCAATATCCTCGAGGGGTTTCTAGCCAATAGCGCGATTACCATCAATGAAGAGTTAGTGGCTGTTTATCAAGACTGGGTCGCCGACAATCCGTTCGATAACGGCTGCGGCGGTTGGGCATCTGCGCCTTGGTTCCAAAAAGAAATGGCTTTGTCAGATGATCTCGTCGCCAGCGCGTCTGCGCGGTCAGATAAAGCAATGGTATTTATTGGACGTACGGCGGGAGAAGATCAGGATAACGCTGAGGAACAAGGCAGTTATCGTTTAACCAATCATGAAATCGACATGCTCTCCAAAGTGGCGAGTCACTTTTCGGACGTTATCGTGGTCATGAATGTCACGAACATCATGGACATGTCGTGGTTAAACACGCTGGAACACAAACAATCGCTCAAAGCCGTACTTTATAGCTGGGCGGCGGGAATGGAAGGCGGTCATGCACTTGCTGATATCGTATCTGGGCAACAGTCCCCAAGTGGTCGCTTAACCGACACCATTGCTCACCACCTTTCTGACTACCCATCATCACCCAATTTCGGGCGTAAAGACCGTAACCTTTACGTTGAAGACATCTATGTCGGCTACCGATATTTTGAAACCTTCCAACCCGATTCTGTTCAATTTGAGTTTGGCGCGGGTTTATCCTATACCGCGTTTACTCGTGAGTTAGTAGATTTCTCGATTCACGGTGAAGGCGCAAAAGCCTTGCTAATTTTTGATATCAAAGTGAGTAACATTGGCAGTCATTACGCCAGTAAAGAAGTGGTGCAGCTTTATGTTGAAGCGCCACAAGGTCAATTAGGCAAGCCCGCAAAAGTGCTAATCGGTTTCGCCAAGACAAAGGTCATCGAGCCAAACCAAAGTGACTTTGTGAAAATTTCCGTCCCTGCAAGCATGCTGGCTTCCTATGATGATAGTGGCGTGACAGGTAGCCGCAACAGCTATGTCATTGAGTCAGGTAACTACCAATTTTTCATGGGCGATAGCATTCGCCATGCAAAACATATCGCTGCGGATTATCACGTAGACTCGTTAGTTTTGGTTGAGTCACTAAGTGAAGCTTGCGCGCCCACTTATTCTTTTGAACGCATCAAACCCGCTAAGAAAACACCGAACGGCGTTTACGAATCTTGCCTTGAAACGGTGCCCGTTCGCACCGTCTCTTTGGCCGAGCGTATTAAAGAAAACATGCCAACACCTCTTGATATAGTGGGTGACCAAGGCATTAAATTAATCGATGTTAAACAGGGAAAAGCGAGCTTAAGCGAATTTGTTGCTCAAATGACACCTGAACAACTCGCCATGATTGTTCGTGGCGAAGGCATGTGTAGCCCAAAGGTCACACCGGGCACCGCGGCTGCGTTTGGTGGCCTTTCAGATTGCCTATTTAACTTAGGAATTCCCGTGGCGGCTGCCGCCGATGGTCCTTCTGGCATTCGCATGGATAGTGGTCACAAAGCCACTCAGGTTCCTATCGGTACATTACTTGGCTGCACTTGGAATCTTGCTTTAAACGAAAAGCTCTTTTACTTAATTGGTAAAGAACTAAGTGCCAACCACATTGATACCTTATTAGGGCCTGGTATCAACATTCATCGACATCCACTGAATGGTCGTAATTTTGAGTATTTCTCTGAAGACCCGCTTCTCACCGGTGTCATGGCTGCGGCACAAACTCGGGGTCTCGCTAATGCTGGCGTCTCTGGGACAATCAAGCATTTTGCTGGCAATGACCAAGAAACTGCGCGTGTAGATGTTGATAGCATTCTTTCTGAACGTGCACTTAGAGAGATCCACATTAAGCCTTTCGAGATCGCCGTCAAGGAAGGCAAGGCCTCAACCATTATGACCTCATACAATCCTGTTAATGGTCACTGGGCAGCATCCAACTACGATCTGAACACAACCATCCTTCGCAATGAATGGGGCTTCACAGGCATTGTGATGACTGATTGGTGGGCAAAAATGAATGACCCGATAAACGCGGGGCAAGAAAGTAAGACGTTCACCTCTTTCATGCTGCGCGCTCAAAACGATCTGTATATGGTGGTAGAACACAACGGCGCAGAATCAAATATCATGGGTGACGACACGTTAGAAGCGTTAGCAGAAAAGACTTTAACCCTCGGTGAGTTGCAACGCAGCGCGATGAACATTTGTCGTTTCATTATGTCCACGCCTGTTATGGAGCGCGCTCTCAAAGCCTATGAACCGATACAAGCCTTTACCTCTTTAGACCAAGCACCCAAAGGTTTAATTCATCAAGCAGAACAAACGCTGAACCTACACACCAATGTTAATACGTCTGTAACACTTGAAGTGAACGAAACAGCCAACTATCAATTTCATGGTGTTATGCACTTTGACCGAGATTCGCTCGCGCAATCAGCATGTAGCTTATTTCTTAACGGCGAATTCAGCATGACGTTACCCACGAATGGAACTTGCGGTGACTGTGTGAAAGTTGAAGGCCTACAGGTGAAACTACACCCTGGTTTCTACGTGTTAGATATCGATTTCGTTAAGCCGGGTCTAATGCTAGAAGAGATCGTTATTTCCAAGGCGTGATCAATGAACTGATTGACGAAAACTCGCTCTCATCTAAGTCTGTTGAAAGGCAAAAAGGCCGCTGATTTATCAGCGGCCTCTTCTCATTCGGCGGCACCAGATCGAAGTCTAGAGGGATTTCAAAATCCCGAGACCATAGCAAGCAGATCCCAGATGCGAAAAAGCCCGCTCAATGAGCGGGCTTTATCAAATTTGGCGGAGAAATAGGGATTTGAACCCTAGGAGGGCTATAAACCCTCGCCGGTTTTCAAGACCGGTGCTTTAAACCACTCAGCCATCTCTCCGTGAGTGGTACGTATAATAATGTTCAGAAGTCGCTTTGTAAACCCACTAATTATGCATTTTTGTTCAATCGGACACATTTAAGCCACTATGCGCATATCGCGCTCGAACGGCGATTTACATTCGACCGCTTATCAATAATTTAAAGTCTTGTCAGATTTACATATGCATAAGCATCTAATCAAAAAGCACATAATATTCTAGTCATTGCGAAACACGCAGAAACAAACCGAAGTGCTCAATATGGCGGTAGGTTGCATATTCATTGATACACATGCTGTACGAGTCGCATAAAAACAATGTGTTACAAACACCTTGCCTTCACATTTTATACTAAACAATGCCTCAAATTTGCCAAGATCATTGCCTAGGTCACACCTCTTACTTGTTCAATTTGCAGCCAAGACATCTGGCCCTATACTGGATTTGTTAACCGAGTGTTAATTTCGGTTTCAGTGTTAATAAATGGTTTTACGAGTTTCTCACTACTGTTGGGCTAATTGCCTTAGATGTAACTCGTCCATGAGTAAGACCCAGTTATAACCAATAAAGGATTAATAGGTATGGTTTCTAAAAAGTCGACATTTGGACTTGCAGTTGTCTCAGCACTGCTTTTCTCTACCGGTGCAAGTGCCGAAGGGGATAGCACCTTGGATAAAGTCAAAAAGGCTGGCGTTGTTAGCTGTGGTGTCAGCACCGGGCTTCCTGGCTTCTCTAACCCAAATGCAGAAGGTCAATGGGAAGGTATCGACGTTGAGTTCTGTCAGGCAATGGCTGCTGCCGTTCTGGGTGACAAGAACAAAGTCAAATATGTTCCGCTGACAGCGAAAGAACGCTTCACTGCCCTGCAATCAGGCGAAATCGATATTCTTTCTCGTAACACAACGTGGACACTGCAACGTGACGGTACTTTGGGTCTGAACTTCGTTGGCGTTAACTATTACGATGGTCAAGGCTTCATGGTGAAAAAAGACCTCGGCCTGACCAGTGCATTAGAGCTTGATGGCGCTTCAGTTTGTGTTCAATCCGGTACAACGACTGAGCTGAACCTTTCTGACTACTTCCGTGCTAACGGAATCTCATTCAAGCCAGTTGTTTACGATACGTATGACGCGACCGTTAAAGGTTTTGAGTCTGGTCGTTGTGACACCTTAACCACTGACCAATCTGGCCTGTATGCATCACGCATCAAACTGGCGGATCCTAAGAGTGCTGTGGTATTGCCAGAAATCATTTCTAAAGAGCCTTTGGGCCCTGTTGTTCGCCAAGGCGATGACAACTGGTTCAACATTGCTAAGTGGACGTTGAACACCATGATCAATGCTGAAGAGTTTGGCATTACTTCTGCCAACGCTGATGAAATGCTGAAATCTAAAGATCCAAACATCCGCCGTATTCTTGGACAAGATGGTCCTAAAGGTAAGGGGCTGGGTCTGAATGATGATTGGGGTTACCAAGTAGTCAAGCAAGTTGGTAACTACGATGAGAGCTTCCAACGTACTGTAGGTACCGACTCTCCGCTTAACATTCAACGCGGCGTTAATGCCCTTTGGAATGACGGCGGTATCCTCTACGCGCCACCTATCCGTTAAGTTAAGTAGTTATCTACTTATAGCACTTGTGGGGCACAGCATCTGTGCCCCTTATTTCAACGTGAAAGGATAGGGGTGCGGTTGTATGGCATCTAAAGAGAATATGCTTAGCTCATCGGCTCCTCGCCCTGAGAAAAAGCAAAGCCTGATATACAATCCAACGTTTCGCTCTGTAGTTTTCCAAGCGATTGCAATTTGTGCCTTGGTATTGTTTGTTTACAACATTGTAGATAATGCACTCACCAACTTAGACGCTCGCGGTATTGCAACAGGGTTTGGCTTTATGAGCCAAGAAGCGGGGTTTGGTATTGGATTAACGCTCATTGATTACGATGAAACCTACTCGTATGGTCGAACATTTTTTGTCGGTCTATTAAATACGGCGTTGGTTTCTGTTTTAGGGATTGTATTAGCAACCATTATTGGTTTTCTGGTTGGTATTGCGAGACTTTCAAGAAACTGGCTATTGAATCGTTTTGCCGCGATTTATATCGAAATCTTTCGAAATATCCCCCTCCTGCTTCAAATCTTTTTCTGGTACTTCGCCGTATTGCAAGCCCTGCCCTCTCCTCGGCAGAGCTTAAGCTTGGGTGAATCCGTCTTCTTAAACGTTCGTGGTTTGTTTTTCACTCGCCCCGTTTTTGAAGAAGGTTCAGTATTGATTTCAATCGCCCTTGTTATCGCCCTGGTGTTTAGCTTTGGCTTGGCTCGATTTGCGAAGAAGAAACAAGAAAAAACAGGCGAACAAACGCCAGTATTTGCGATATCGATTACCGCGATCATTGGTTTACCTCTGCTGGCTTTCTTTGTCGCAGGCATGCCAGTGTCACTGGAATATCCTCAATTGAAAGGTTTCAACTTCCAGGGTGGCTTCTCAATTATTCCTGAGCTCGCGGCACTCACGCTCGCACTGTCTATTTATACTGCGTCATTTATCGCAGAGATTGTGCGTTCGGGTATTAACGCCGTCAGCCATGGGCAAACAGAAGCAGCTATGGCGTTGGGGCTTCCTCGTAACAGAACGCTTCGCTTGGTGGTGATCCCACAAGCCATGCGAATTATTATTCCTCCACTCACCAGTCAATACCTAAACCTAACGAAGAACTCTTCGTTGGCGATGGCTATCGGCTACCCCGATTTGGTCTCAGTATTTGCAGGCACAACGCTCAACCAAACAGGGCAAGCCATTGAGATTATTGCAATGACGATGGGTGTTTATCTGACGTTGAGTTTATTGACTTCACTGTTAATGAATATCTACAACGCCAAAGTCGCACTGGTAGAGAGGTAACCCATGGCAAAACATGAGTTTCAACCAGATTTGCCGGCACCACCAAATACAGTTGGTGCGGTAGGATGGATGCGCAAAAACTTGTTTTCATCGCCTCTCAACTCAGTCATGACCGTGATTTTGGCATTTCTTGCCATGAAAGGATTGTGGGCTGTTGTTGAGTGGGCATTCCTTAATGCAGATTGGATCGGCTCATCACGCGACGATTGTTCGCGAGAAGGCGCATGTTGGGTATTTATCAACGTACGTTTTGACCAGTTTATGTTCGGCTTCTATCCACAGGAAGAGCTTTGGCGTCCTCAGTTGTTCTATGCGATTTTGGCCATTATCACCGGTCTGTTGATCTATGAACGCACACCAAAGCGTGGTTGGATTCTGCTGTTATTCATTGTTGCCTTCCCGCTCATGGCTGTGTTCTTGATTTTCGGTGACGTAGCAGGCTTGCCAAAGGTGGAAACTCACCTTTGGGGTGGGCTGCTTATCACGATGATCATCGCCATTGTCGGTATTGTCGTTTCACTGCCTATTGGCGTGATGCTGGCATTGGGTCGACGCTCTGATATGCCGATAATTCGCAGTTTATGTACTGTGTATATCGAAGTGTGGCGCGGTGTTCCGTTAATTACCGTATTGTTCATGGCGTCAGTTATGTTGCCATTGTTCATGTCTGGTGAGTCGGAAACTAACAAGCTCGTTCGCGCTTTGATCGGTGTCGTCATGTTCTCGGCTGCCTACATGGCAGAAGTCGTGCGTGGTGGTTTGCAGGCGATTCCAAAAGGTCAGTATGAAGCTGCAGATGCATTAGGCCTCAGTTATTGGAAGAAAATGGGATTCATCATTCTGCCTCAGGCACTGAAAATCACCATTCCTTCGATTGTGAATACCTTTATTGGGCTGTTCAAAGACACCAGTCTCGTCCTTATCATTGGTATGTTTGACGTGCTGGGTATTGGTCAGTCGGCGAATACCGACCCCAATTGGCTAGGTTTCGCAACGGAAAGCTATGTGTTTGTGGCATTGGTGTTCTGGATTTTCTGTTTCGGCATGTCCCGCTACAGTATTTATCTTGAAAACAAACTCCACACTGGTCACAAGCGATAGAGAACAAGGATAGTATTATGACGCAACAAGACGCCCCTGTTATCCAACTGACCGATGTGAATAAATGGTACGGTCAGTTTCACGTGCTTAAAAACATTAATCTTTCCGTTTCAAAAGGCGAAAAGATCGTAATTTGCGGCCCTTCCGGTTCAGGTAAATCAACCATGATCCGCTGCATCAACCGTCTTGAAGAACATCAACAAGGTTCCATTATTGTTGGCGGTACTGAGCTAACCGACGATTTGAAAAACATTGAACTGGTGAGAAAAGAAGTGGGCATGTGTTTCCAGCACTTTAACCTCTTCCCTCACCTCACTGTGTTGGAGAATTGTACGCTAGCACCGATTTGGGTAAAGAAAATGCCCAAGGATGAAGCGGAAGAAGTCGCGATGAAGTTTCTGGAGCGCGTAAAGATTCCAGAGCAAGCGGGTAAATACCCAGGTCAGCTTTCAGGCGGTCAGCAGCAGCGTGTAGCAATTGCGCGTTCGTTATGCATGAACCCAAATGTGATGCTTTTCGATGAACCTACCTCTGCACTCGATCCAGAAATGGTGCGCGAAGTGCTGGATGTAATGGTAGAGTTAGCTGAAGAAGGCATGACTATGTTGTGTGTAACGCACGAAATGGGCTTTGCAAAAGAGGTCGCGGATCGCGTTATCTTTATGGATGCAGGTGAAATTATTGAAGAAAATGTCCCACAGGAATTCTTCAATAATCCGCAATCTGACCGAACTCAGTTGTTCTTGAGTCAGATTTTGCATCACTAGAACATGAGTGCAAATAAGTAATAGCTTTCGGGTTAACCACTCGTTAACATTTGCTTACAAGATCAAACAGGCTTAGCTGGAGGGATATATTAGTATTCTCAAAGGCTAAGCTGTTTTATTATCAGTAATGCGACAATTGTGACTTGAAAAGTTGAGCCAAAGGCGCAATAAATGTCGTATAGAAATAAATGTCTGCACCCCATCGGGAGAAAGCTATGAATGATCGTTTCGTTGCTCGCGAGTACTCGCAAGAGAGCCAGTTAGCAACCAACAAGGTGTTACGCAACACCTATTTCCTATTGTCACTAACCCTTGTGTGGTCAGCATTGGTTGCTGGTGTGTCAATGGCGATGAACATGCCATACCCTGGCATAATCATTACTTTGGTTGGTTTCTACGGCTTACTTTTCCTAACCGAAAAGAACAAAAATAACTCAATGGGCATAGTGCTAACTTTCGCGCTAACCGGTTTCATGGGTTACACCTTAGGTCCAATCCTAAACATGTACGTAGGCGCTGGTCTCGGTTGGGCAATTGCACCGGCACTGGGCGGTACCGCACTGACCTTTATGGCGTGTTCTGCTTATGCACTGACCACCAAACGTGACCTGTCGTTCCTTAACGGTATGTTGATGGCAGGTTTTGTTGTGATCATCGTCGGTATGATTGCAAACATCTTCCTGCAAATGCCAATGATTTCAGTGGCAATTAGCGGTGCGTTCGTTCTGTTCTCTACTGGTGTGATTTTGCTGACGACTCAGTCAATCATCCGTGGTGGTGAAACCAACTACATCTCAGCAACCGTTGGTCTGTATGTGGCAATTTACAACCTGTTCCTGAGCCTGCTGCAACTGCTTGGCATTTTCGGCGGCGACGATTAATCGGACAGCGTTAACATGATTTAGAAAAGCTCCTTCGGGAGCTTTTTTCTTTTTTGCTATTGCCGAATAACATGATCTTGAAGCCTCTCTCACAAGTCGATATGCTTTGCGCGATCGAAACACGAGGTAATCCATGTTGGAATTAAACGGCAAGCAAATTGAAACCGATGCCCAAGGTTATTTGAAAAATTTCTCTGAGTGGGATGAAGCGCTAGTGCCGCTTCTTGCTGAGCAAGAAAACATTACGCTGACTGAAGCGCACTGGGAAGTGGTTTACTTTGTACAAGCGTTTTATAAGGAGTACAACACTTCTCCTGCTGTTCGCATGCTGGTGAAGTCCATGGAGAAGAAATACGGCCCAGAAAAAGGCAATAGCCGATATCTATATAAACTGTTTCCTAAAGGGCCAGCGAAACAAGCTACCAAGCTTGCGGGTCTTCCTAAGCCTGTTAAATGCATTTGAAAAAAGAGGCGCTGATCAGCGCCTCTTTTTTTCTTTTTTGGTGCGTCTATTAAGAATAAACTGGCCAATACAAACGTGATTAGCGGACATTTACTGAATCGAAAAACCATCTATCGCATGCCAATCAACTTGCTCTTTTGTCACTCCAGTCACATTGGCCGTCTGAGGGCCATGCTCCAACCACACCAAAAGCGCGTTGATATTTTTCTCATCGCCGCACATTAATACGGTCACTGTGCCATCAGTTTCATTTCGCGCAAAACCGGATAAAGACAGCTTCAATCCTTCGTGGGCAGTGTGAAACCGAAACCCAACCCCCTGAACCCGCCCAGAGACACCGGCCTTGATACATATTTGAGACATATGTCACACTCCTATGATTGGTTTTTACCGTATGCAACAGTGTAATATCCCCCTACCCGAGTAACCTCAAGCTGTAGGATTTATTCAAGATGAAAGAAACGCCGTTCCGTTGGATTGACCAATACCTCATCCGACTCAGCCTAAAAGGAAAATTTCATTTCCTTTACGTGTTCATGTTTTCGCTGACCATTGCCACTGGTGTTGTATTCCATTCAGCATCAACCTCGCAAATGGCCGACGTTCAAGACAAACATAGCGCAGCGTTAAACGCCGTGTTGTCTCACTACGATGTCAGCGCTGATGAAGCGGCTTCAATCATCGCCGCCACTGGCGTAAATGCAACCCAGTCAAACAACAAATGGGGCCAGTCTTCTCAGACCACATACCAAGTGCTAGACAGCAGTTTTTGGTCTCACATGAGTACAAGTTCACTCAGCATCATGGCCGCCCTGTTTATTCTTGGACTCATGGCATCGCACTATGTCTCTAGCTTCATTGGCGGCGCAATGTACACCATGAACACCGCACTTCAACGCATGCTAGACGGCGACCTTACCAGTCGTATGAATTTCTTCCCCGTAAGAGATGAATTTAGCATCATCGCGACCACTGTCGACAATGTTGCCGATCGCGAACAAAGCCTAGTCAAAGCCATTAAGAATGCATCTAACCTAATGGGGCAGCTTTCTGCAGATTTGGGTCATCGCAGCACTGAAAGTGAAAATCTTTCAACTGAGCAACGTACTTACCTTGATTCATTAGCCAGTGCGACTGAAGAAATGGCAGGTTCTATCCGTGACGTTGCAACGCACGCTGAGCAAACGTCAGGGGAAATTATGGTTGCTGGTGAAGCGTCAGAACAAAGCCGCCAACAGGTCAACCAAACCCTGCATGCCATTCAAGCACTGAGTGCCGAAATTGAAGCGGCCTCAAAAGCAGTCTCCTCACTGGAGCAGAATTCCAATGAGATTGGTAGTATGGTTTCGACTATCAGTGCCATTTCAGAACAAACCAATCTGCTTGCATTGAACGCCGCTATTGAAGCCGCACGCGCTGGCGAACAAGGTCGTGGTTTTGCTGTTGTTGCCGATGAAGTCCGCACACTGGCAGGTCGCACGCAACAAGCGACCGTTGAAATCCAGCGAATGATTCAAGACCTAGAAAGCAACACCGCGCACCTTCGAGGCGTCATGCAAGGCACCGTCGATAATGCAGCGGCAAGTGAATCCTTGATGAAGAACATCGACCTTGAGATTGGTCACATTTCGGAGCGTAGTCAGCGTATTACAGACCGAAGCACTGAAATTGCAACAGCTGCAAACCAACAAGGCAGCGTTGCAGGCACCATTTCGTCTGACGTCGAGCGTGTGCGCCAACAAGCATGGCAAGTTAGCGAGATGATTCAGCAAACAGCAAAAGACGTGACTGACTTGCAAAAGCAATCCACTAGCCTGACATCTCTTGTTGACGGCTTGCGTACCGAATAACTTTACTAAAAAACAGCCGCAGAGCCTGCGGCTGTTTGCATTCTTGCCCTTCTTCTCTGACAATACACCCCCAATTTATAGGCCGCTGTATGCTGTTGCAGTGAGTCAGACATCTGAATTTAGGAAAAACCAATGAATCCGTCTGTTTATCTGGTTAAAGGCCGTGAAAAATCACTACGCCGTCGCCACCCATGGATTTTCTCACGTGGTATTCAGCGTGTAGAGGGCAAACCCGCTCTCGGTCAAACAGTGGATGTTTATGATCATCAAGGCCAATGGCTAGCGCGTGGCGCATTTTCTCCTAATTCTCAGATCCGCGTGCGAGTCTGGTCGTTTGAGCAAGAAGAAATCGACGTCGAATTCTTCAAAAAACGCCTTCAAGAAGCACAAGGCCTACGTGACACACTCGCCGTTCGAGATGGCCTAACGGGCTACCGTTTGATTGCGGCTGAATCTGATGGCCTCCCAGGTATCACCATTGACCGCTATCAAGACTTCATGGTTTGCCAGTTACTCAGCGCAGGCGCTGAAGCACAAAAGCAAAACCTCGTTGATGCACTCGTCGCACTTCACCCTGAGTGCAGCATCTACGAACGTTCAGACGTATCAGTCCGTAAGAAAGAAGGCTTGAAAGAGCGCACAGGCGTGCTGCATGGCGACATGCCACCTGCTTCTTTGGTGATTGAAGAAAACGGCGTGAAGATCAGTGTTGATATCGTTGGTGGACACAAAACAGGCTTCTACCTTGACCAACGTGATAGCCGCGAAGCTTCCGTGAAATACATCAACGGTAAACGCGTGCTGAACTGCTTCTGTTACACCGGAGGCTTTGGCCTGTATGCCCTAAAAGGCGGCGCGTCAGAAGTTATCAATGTTGACGTGTCTCAGCCTGCGCTAGACATTGCGAAAGCCAATGCTGAAATAAACGGCTATGACCTGTCAAAAGCGCAGTTTGTGAATGCAGACGTGTTTAAATTGCTACGCGAATACCGTGACCGTGGCGAGCGCTTTGACGTTGTCATCATGGACCCACCTAAGTTTGCAGAGTCAAAATCTCAGCTAAATGGTGCATGTCGTGGTTACAAAGACATCAACATGGTGGCGATGCAAATCCTGAAACCGGGTGGCACGCTGCTTACCTATTCTTGCTCAGGTTTGATGGACAACGCGCTGTTCCAAAAAATTCTTGCTGACGCAGCGCTTGATGCTCAACGTCAGGTTCAATTTATTGAACGTTTTGAACAAGCCGCAGATCACCCTCTCGATAGTGCTTACCCAGAAGGCTTCTATCTGAAAGGTTTCGCCTGTCACGTAAAATAACCACTATTTGGCCCACCACTTTTGTGTGGGCCCATTTTTAGATTTAAGGGATCACAATGAGAAGAAACCTGTTTCTCGCGTCTGTACTTGCAGCGATGCTGCCATTGTCAGTGGCTGCGGAAGTGACACTTCACGCTAACAACAATGTTGAACTTTTGACTTACAACGGCCAATCACACAAGTCTTCTATGTTTGGAAAACAAGAGCCGGTAATACTGGAAAACGGGACACAACAAGTCGCGTTTCGCTATGTTGAAAGCTTCGAAGAAGGTAAAGACATCTCTTTCATCAAATCTGATGTACTGGTTGTGACATTTGATGCCAATGACAAAGATGTTTATTTTGCTTTTCCAAAGCACAAGAACAAACGTCAGGCTCGGGCATTTAACGACAACCCAAATTTTAAGCTCGTTGATGAAACAAATTCATCCATTGCGTTTGAACAAAATAAACTAATGAAAAGCGGCTTTCAGTTAAGTCGTGACTATTTGGCCGAGCTTTCACGCTTCAATCAAACCGATGCACCAGCTTCATTGCAACTGACTGCAGTACCATCGACGACGGTATCACGCACCTCTCATGTCGTGGTGGGTAGCAAATCAATAGACGAAATAGATTATCAGCTGCACTACTGGTTCGAGAAAGCGAGCCCAGAAGCAAAAGCACGCTTTAAAGCCTACGTGAACACCCAATAACATTGAGAACAGGCCACCGAGTTAGGTGGCCTGCTTGTTTTTTCTGCCTATCCCCATTCCGCGCTAACTTAATCTTTCAGTTAATGCGTTAATGTCCGGATAAAACGTGGCTAATATCATCAAGGCTGGCGGGATCATCAATGGTTGAAGGCACCGAATAACTTTCACCGTCCGCAATCTGACGGATAATACGACGCAGAATTTTTCCAGAGCGTGTTTTTGGCAATCGGTCGACGACAATCGCACGTTGAAAACAAGCAACAGGGCCAATTTCACTACGCACTTTGGCTACCAATGCTTTTTCAATATCGCCGTCATGCGAGTAATACCCGTCTTTGAGTACCACCAAACCCAATGGTAACTGGCCTTTGATTTCGTCATAAACACCCACAACAGCACACTCAGCAACGGCTTCATGCGCACCCACGACTTCTTCCATTTCTCCCGTCGATAAACGATGGCCTGACACATTGATCACGTCGTCAATGCGCCCCATGACAAACAAATAGCCGTCTTCATCCACATAACCGCCATCCCCAGACACGTAGTAACCGGGAAACTGTTGTAAATAGCCTGATTCAAATCGGTCATGATTCCGCCATACCGTCGACAGACAACTCGGTGGCAATGGTCGTTTGATGGCAATAAATCCTTGTTGATTTGTTTCGGCAGGCTGGCCTAGCTCATTCAAAATTTGCACATTGAAACCAGGCGTTGGTTTGGTTGATGACCCTGGTTTCGTCATGAAGCTTTCCAAACCAATGGGGTTGCAGGAAATCGCCCAGCCCGTTTCTGTTTGCCACCAATGATCAACAACCGGACGTCCAGTGTGAAGCTCCACCC
This sequence comes from Enterovibrio norvegicus FF-33, assembly GCF_000286835.2. GTDB lineage: Bacteria > Pseudomonadota > Gammaproteobacteria > Enterobacterales > Vibrionaceae > Enterovibrio > Enterovibrio norvegicus_A. The sequence goes on from NZ_AJYD02000038.1 coordinate 568,468, forward strand.
ATTCCAACGTGGGCGGGTCTAAACGCTCACCCGCCATGAAAATCGTGCGAAGCGATGCCATCGGATAGTCACCAATCAGCTTACCGTCTGGATCTTCTTTTTTGATTGCACGAAACGCCGTGGGTGCAGAAAACAATACCGAGACATTGTATTCATCACAAACACGCCAAAACGCGGCAGGATCTGGCGTTCGCACGGGCTTTCCTTCAAACATAATGCTGGTGCAACCATGAATCAGCGGCGCGTAAACAATGTAGGAATGCCCCACCACCCAACCGACATCAGAAGCCGCCCAAAACACTTCTCCCGGTTCCATGTTATACACGGTCGACATGCTGTATTTCATGGCGACAGCATGACCGCCATTGTCTCGAACCACACCCTTTGGCTTTCCGGTAGTTCCCGATGTATAAAGAATATATAAAGGATCGGTTGAATTAACGGGAACGCAGTCATGCGGCGAGGCACGTTCAAATAAGGTCGCCCAATCTGCATCACGCTCATGGTCTAGTGCAGCAGGTTGTTCGGGCCGTTGATAAACCACCACTTTGTCGGGCTTCCAACGACTGTCCATTACTGCTTGGTCGACCATCGGCTTATAAGGGATCACTTTGCACACTTCGATGCCACACGATGCAGTCAGCAACACTTTGGGTTCCGCATCTTCTAGCCTAACGGCCAGCTCATTCGGCGCAAAGCCGCCAAATACCACCGAATGAATAGCACCTAGTCGCGCACAGGCCAGCATTGAAATAGCGGCTTGCGGGATCATGGGCATGTAGATAACAACACGATCCCCTTTGGTCACACCAAGGGCTGCCAACATACCCGCACACTTGGCCACTTGATCACGAAGCACTGCATAGCTGTATTGCGCTTTTTTACCGGTGACTGGCGAGTCATAGATCAACGCCGTCTGATCGCCGCGTCCGTTCTCGACGTGATAATCGAGCGCGAGATACGATGTATTAAGCTCACCATCAGGAAACCAACGTTCAATGCCGTTGGCATCATTTTCCAGTGCGACAGTTGGTGGTGTGAACCACTGAATATTCCTTGCTTGTTGCAACCAGAAAGTATCTGGGCTGGCGACGGATTGCTGATAGGCGTTTTGATAGGCTGACATTGTCATGCTCCTTGCCTCTTGCTGAGGTTTTGCTTCTCTACCTGCAGGTTTGAGTCGCCAATGGCACTCAGTCAGGTAAAAAAGCTTGGCAGCAAGCGGATGTCGTTGCTTACTGCCAAGTAACTGCTGTTTCTCAAGCCTTATGTTGGCTTGTTGATGAAACACTAATTAATGGTAAACATCTCCATAAAGGTATTTACCGGCGTCTTCATCAAGGTGTTTTGATCTAAACAAAGCGTATAAATCTTATTTGCTTGCGCCGCCGGAAAACGCGTGAGGAGGTTACGTTTGAATTTATCCTCAAGCACAGGGATCCCTTCTTCACGGCGACGACGATGACCAATCGGATATTTCACTTCTACCTTCTCGGTCGACGACCCATCAGTGAAGAAAACCTGTACCGCATTCGCAATCGAACGTTTCTCTGGGTCGAGATATTCTTCGCTGTAGCGCGTGTCTTCAACAATCGTCATTTTCTCGCGCAGCGCATCAATTCGGCTGTCGCCTCGGTGAAAACTGTCTTCATAATGCTCGGCCACTAAATCGCCGTGAATCAAAGGCACAGCAAGCATGTATTGCAAGCAATGGTCGCGATCGGCGGGGTTCGCCAAATCGCCCACTTTGGAGATAATACGAATCGCAGACTCATGCGTGGTCACTTCAATACGATCAATCTCATCGAGGCGACTCACCACTTGCGGGTGCAAGGTCACGGCACATTCCACTGCCGTTTGTGCATGAAATTCCGCAGGGAATGAAATCTTAAACAGAACATTTTCCATCACATAGGCATCAAAAGGCTGGTTCACGCGGAATGATTCACCTTTGAACAGCACATCATAAAAGCCCCACTTCTTAGCGGTCAGTACAGACGGTAAGCCCATTTCACCTTTCATGGTGATCATGGCCAATCGAACCGCACGCGAGGTCGCATCGCCCGCTGCCCATGATTTACGAGAACCCGCATTCGGAGCATGACGATAAGTACGCAGCGAACAACCATCCACCCACGCTTGTGACAATGCATCAATGACTTGATCGCGGTTACCACCCAACATTCGTGTAACCACGCCTGTCGACGCAACACGCACCAAAAGGACGTGATCAAAACCAACGCGGTTGTAGCTGTTTTCTAGTGCCAACACACCTTGAATTTCATGGGCTTTAATCATCGCCGTTAGCACGTCGTGCATGGTCAAAGCAGGTTTACCTTCTGACACAGCAATACGGCTAAGATAATCTGCGGTGGCAAGAATGCCGCCCAGGTTATCTGATGGGTGTCCCCACTCGGCGGCGAGCCAAGTATCGTTAAAATCCAGCCAGCGAATCATGCAGCCGATGTTAAATGCAGCTGTGATCGGATCGAGTTCATGGGAAGTGCCCGGCACGCGCGCACCGTTTCTTACTGTTGTGCCCGGAACCAGTGGTCCCATATGCTTAGTGCACTCTGGAAAGCGTAACGCTAACAACCCGCACCCAAGGGTATCGATCAGGCAATTGCGCGCGGTGTTGTACGCCTCCGTAGAAGTGATCTCTTTATCGCACACATAATCGGCAATGGTTTGTAGCAGTGCATCAGGCTCGGGACGCTGGTTTACATCGACATTCATTGACATGTTTAGATTCCTTTCCTTAATCACTTATTGGCGTTTTTCGATTGGCAACCAGTCTTGATGCTCTGGCCCAATGTAGTCCGCACTTGGTCTAATAATTCGGTTGTTGGCACGTTGCTCAAAGACATGAGCACACCAGCCTGTAACGCGGCTCATCACAAATATGGGCGTGAATAGCTTGATGGGGATCCCCATGAAGTGATACGCCGAGGCATGGAAGAAATCAGCGTTAGGGAACAGATCTTTTTCACGTTTCATTACCTGCTCGACACGCTCCGATACGTCATACAATGCCGCTTCAGACGAAGACTCAGACAGCTGTTTTGACCATGCTTTTATCAGCGCGTTTCTCGGGTCGGACTCACGATAAATCGCGTGCCCAAACCCCATCACTTTTTCTTTGTTCGCCAGCATTCCCATTAGCGTGGTTTCTGCTTGATCGGGTGTGGTCCAGTTTTCAATCATCGCCATTGCGGCCTCGTTCGCGCCGCCATGCAACGGCCCACGTAAGGTGCCAATGGCGGCAGTCACGCACGAATGAATATCCGACAAGGTAGAAGCACACACCCGAGCTGCAAAGGTGGACGCATTGAATTCATGTTCAGCGTACAAAACTAACGAGCAATGCATGACGCGGATATGCAGATCAGATGGCGTGTCGTCAGACAACATGTCGAGGAAATAGCCCGCAATGCTGTTTTGATCGCTCGCGGCGGTATCAATGCGTACGCCATCATGTGAGAAGCGATACCAATAGCAAATCATGGCGGGAAGGTGCGCGAGAATGGTGTCGGATTTGTCTGACTGCTCTGAGAAATCCAATTCGGTATCAAGGTTACCCAACATGGAGCAACCGGTGCGCATCACATCCATGGGGTGAGCATCAGCAGGAATACTTTCTAGTACGCGACACAAAGCCGAAGGTAAGCCCCTTTTGTGGACCAAGGTTTGCTTGTAATCTTTCAATTCTTGCGCGTTCGGTAGCTTGCCTTTCAACAGGAGATACGCGACTTCCTCAAACTCAGCGTGATTAGCAAGATCCGTAATGTCGTAACCTCGGTAGGTTAATCCCGTGCCCGATTTTCCGACCGTACACAAAGCCGTGCTGCCCGCACTTTGACCCCGTAGTCCTTCTCCGCTCAACGGCTTGTTTTTGTCCGTCATGGTATGCTCCTTGTCGTCGACTAATTCATTGTTTTTATGTGTTTCCCTACTGCTTTTTCTGCTTCAATGTCTTTTTTCATCTTTGTGCTTCAAGCTTTCTGTTTCAGCGTTTCTATTTCAAAGCGAACTCATTCTTTCTCAGCAAACAGGTTGTCGAGCTGCTGTTCGTAATTGTGGTAACCGAGGTAGTGATACAACTCATCACGCGTCTGCATCGTGTCGACAACATTGCGTTGATGACCATCGGCTTTCACTTGCTGATAAACGTTAAGTGCCGCCTGATTCATGGCACGAAATGCTGAGAGCGGATACAGCACGAGATCAACCCCAACTTCGTCCAATTCACTGACCGAGAACAGAGGCGTTTGACCAAATTCCGTAATGTTTGCCAGCACAGGGACGTTAAGCGCTTGCGTGAAAATCTTGTATTGTTCGAGGGTATTAATGGCTTCTGGGAAAATCATGTCCGCACCGGCTTCAACACAAGCTTGAGCACGTTCCAAGGCAGAGTCTAACCCCTCAACCGCCAGTGCATCGGTACGCGCCATGATGACGAAATGCGGGTCCGTTCTTGCATCTACTGCCGCTTTGACGCGGTCAATCATTTCAGCTTGGCTTACGATGGCTTTGTTGGGTCGATGCCCACAGCGTTTTTGTGAAACCTGATCTTCAAGATGCACCGCCGCCACACCCGCTCGTTCCATTTCACGCACCGTGCGAGCAATGCTGAATGCCCCCCCGAATCCAGTATCAATGTCCACCAGCAATGGAAGGCGAGATGCATCCGTAATACGACGCGCGTCTTCGAGTACGTCGTTAAGCGTGGTGATCCCTAAGTCAGGCAAACCAAAAGAGGCGTTTGCGACACCACCACCAGAAAGATAAATAGCTTGGTGTCCGGTTTGTTCTGCCAACATCGCGGTATACGCGTTGATCGTGCCCATCACTTGCAACGGTCTGCCGTTTACGACTGCATCGCGGAATTTCTTCCCTGCGCTCATGAGGCTTTCTCCCTGTCTGAATTTAGTTGCTGCGCTGCCAATTCGCCGCTTCGTCGGATATGTCTTCGCATCAGCATTTCCGCCAGTTCTGCATCCCTTTCTTCTAATGCATTTAAGATTTGAACATGCTCATTTAATGCGCGTTCTGGCCGGGATTGGGTTCGCGTTGATTGGGTACGATACATGCGCACCAAATGGTAAAGTTCATCGCATAACAAACTGATTAATTTATTGTTTCGGCTGGCTTGAATAATTCGATAATGAAAGTCAAAGTCGCCCTGTTGATGAAAATAGGTCGCGCCATCTACATCGTCGATGTGCTGTTGGTGGCGATGAAGAAGATGTTTCAACGCATCCAGTTCACGCGCAGTGATATGGGTACAGGCTTGTCGAATTGCCATGCCCTCTAATGCTTCTCGCACCGCGTAAATATCGGAAAGTTGTGCCGCACTTATCGCAACCACTCGTGCGCCAACATGAGGAATGCGCTCGACTAAGCCCATGGCTTCCAAACGCATCATGGCTTCTCGTAAAGGCCCACGACTCACGCCAAGCTCACGAGATAATTCTGGTTCCGAAATCTTGCTTCCCGACGCAAATTTTCCGCTGACAATGGCTTCAATTAGCCATTCCGTCATCCCTTCTGATTTGGTGACATCCTTCATTGTGCAATTCCTTTGGTGTCGACAATGGGTTTAATAAGTTGCTCGCATAACACCACACATTGTCGACAACATTTCTCTATGGGTTAATTATTAACCGCAAATTGTGCATTTTTCAACCCAAACTGTCGACAATCCTCATTAGACATTGGTCTAGCATACGGTATTGCCCGCCAAACATTCACTGCACAGATTTCATGAATTCACTGAATATGTGTCAGTTAAAATTGTGAGTCACTACCAAGAGAGAAAAGCTTTTCATCACAGATACTGACTAGAGATCTAACTCTGACGAAAACAGCCGTGTCTCAAAACTGCAACTCCACTACTTTATTTAGTACGCAATTTAAGTTGCGTTAATTACAAATAGATCAATAGCCAGTTAATTTTTTCGAGGTAATTCCAATGGATGTGACACGCAAGAGCAAAGGCTTCACGCTGTCGGCAGTCGCCGTCGCGTGTATGTTTGCTTTCAACGCGCAAGCAGCAACTGATTGCTCAACAATTCAAGAATGGAAAGGCGACGTTGCTTATGGCGGTGGCTCTACTGTTCAGCAAGATAACAAAGTCTACACGGCCAACTGGTGGACAATGGGTAACGACCCCATAACGTCATCTGGCTCTTACAAAGAATGGAAAGAAATTGATCAGTGCGATACTGGCGGTTCAGTGACTCCACCAGAAAACCAAGCACCTACCACATCGCTGGTTTCTCCGACTGCAACCGATAAGATCACTAGCGGTGACGTGGTCGCGCTAAGTGCTGCCGCAGCAGATACTGATGGCTCTGTTACTAAAGTCGAATTCTTCGTTGATGGCGCGTCAGTCGGTTCAGACACTTCTTCTCCCTACTCTGTAAACTGGACTGCCGCTGAAGGTGCCCACACGATCACGGTTAAAGCAACCGATGATAAAGGTGCCATCACTGAATCAACAACGCTCAGCGTGACTGTCGACGCAGGCACTGTTGATCCTGGCAATGAAGCACCAACTGTTTCAGTTGCAACGTCAGCAACAGCCGTTGACCAAGGTGCCGTCGTCACACTAACAGCGGATGCCGCCGATGCAGATGGCACAATCGCGAAAGTTGATTTCTACGTCGCCGGCCAATTGAAAGGTTCGGCTGATACGGCACCGTACACGTTTGATTGGATGACAGACAAAGCCGGTTCAGTTTCTGTCTATGCAAAAGCGACAGATGACAAAGGCGCATCAACCGATTCTGCTCTAATTAGCGTCAGCGTTACTGGCACGCCAACCGTTTCAAACTGTCGCCCTGAAGGTCTCTATCAAACAGCGGGACTTAACGTTCCTTACTGTACGATTTATGACGCAGATGGCCGTGAAGATATGGGTGTCGACCACCCTCGTCGAATTATTGGTTACTTCACAAGCTGGCGTTCGGGTGATGACCCGCAAGCCTCTTACCTGGTTAACGATATTCCATGGGAACAACTCACCCATATCAACTATGCGTTCGTGAGCATTGGCTCCGACGGCAACGTGAATATTGGTGATGTTAACGACCCAACAAACGCCGCTGTTGGTAAAGAATGGCCTGGCGTTGAAATAGATCCTACACTCGGCTTCAAAGGCCACTTCGGTGCACTCGCTACTTACAAGAAAAAACATGACGTTAAAACACTGATCTCAATCGGTGGTTGGGCGGAAACAGGCGGTCACTTTGGCACAGACGGTAATCGTGTCGCAGACGGCGGTTTCTACACCATGACCACCAATGCTGACGGTTCTATCAACCATGCAGGCATCGAAAAATTCGCTACCTCAGCCGTTGAAATGATCCGTAAGTACAAATTTGACGGTGTGGATATCGATTACGAATACCCAACCTCTATGGCAGGTGCGGGCAACCCAGATGACAAAAACTTCATGGAGCCGCGTCGTGCGTATCTATGGGCGTCTTATCAAGAGCTGATGCGCGTACTGCGTGAGAAACTCGATCAGGCATCGGTTGATGACAATTTTCACTACATGTTGACCATTGCGTCGCCGTCATCAGGTTACTTGCTGCGTGGCATGGAAACCTTCGATGTCACTAAGTACCTCGATTACGTCAACATCATGTCTTACGACTTGCATGGTGCTTGGAATGACCACGTTGGTCACAACTCAGCATTGTACGATACAGGTAAAGATTCAGAACTCGCTGCATGGAATGTCTATGGCACTAGCCAGTATGGCGGCATGGGCTATCTGAACACTGACTGGGCATACCACTACTTCCGTGGTTCTATGCCTGCTGGTCGTATCAACATTGGTGTGCCGTATTACACCCGTGGTTGGCAAGATGTCGCCGGTGGCGAGAATGGTCTGTGGGGCAAAGCCGCCCTTCCAAACCAAGCTGAGTGTTTAGCGGGCACAGGTGAAGGCGAGAAGAACAATTGTGGTAACGGCGCTGTGGGTATCGACAACATGTGGCACGATACCGATCCTAAAGGCAACGAAATGGGTGCAGGCTCCAACCCAATGTGGCACGCAAAGAACCTTGAAAACGGTATCTTTGGTTCGTACGCGACCGCATATAAGCTTGACCCCGCGAACGACCCACAGGACGTATTGACAGGCACCTACGAGCGTAACTACGACAGCGTTGCAGTTGCACCTTGGTTATGGAACGCAGAGAAGAAAGTCTTCCTGTCTACCGAAGATGAAGCGTCTGTCAGCGTGAAATCTGACTACATCATCGACAAAGGTATCGGCGGCGTAATGTTCTGGGAATTAGCAGGTGACTATAACTGCTACCTGTTCGACGCAAACGGTAACCGTACAACGAACGTCGATGACACGGAAAATGCATGTAAGACGGGCAACGGTGAATTCCACATGGGTAACACTATGACCAAAGCGATCTACGACAAGTTCGCGGCGGCCACCCCATACGGTAACAAGCTGTCTGATAACCCAATGCCATTGGAAGCTGTGGATATCACTGTTTCAATCGGTGGTTTCAAAGTAGGCGATCAGAATTACCCAATCAACCCTAAGATCACCTTCACCAACAACACTGGCACTGATTTGCCGGGCGGAACGGAATTCCAATTCGACATTCCAACCTCTTCGCCGGACAACGCAAAAGATCAGTCTGGTGGCGGTCTGAAAGTGATTGTTTCAGGTCACACCAAGTCTAACAACATTGGTGGCCTTGAGGGTAACATGCACCGCGCTGCGTTCTCGCTACCAGCATGGAAAGCACTGCCAGCAGGTGATAGCTATGAATTGGATATGGTTTACTACCTGCCAATCTCTGGTCCCGCTAACTACACCGTTAACATCAACGGTGTCGATTACGCGTTCGCGTTTGAGTACAGTGATTTGCCTTTGGCTGACCTGTCCGGTTCTACCGGTCCAACAGATCCAGGCAACCCAGACCCAGGCACTTGTGATACGACGGGTCTGAGTGTTTACCCAGACTTACCACAAACTGACTGGCAGGGTAATCCAAGCCATGCTAACACGGGTGACAAGGTCGTTAATGACGGCAAAGTCTATCAAGCCAACTGGTGGACAGCGTCCGTACCAGGAAGCGACGGTAGCTGGTCTAAAGTGTGTGGCTAACGCCAATAGCGCCAGATAACGTTTTAATCTAACCAGAGCCGGCTGAAATTAGCCGGCTTTTTTAGAACAGCCTGATTCCCACGCTAAACATCAAACGATGCAGTTCTGGATCGTTATTCACCAGATCTTTGACCAGATTGTATTCCACCCCAACAAACGCTAACTCATCGATACTAAAGCGCAGTCCCGCACTGCCCATCACGCCGGCTCCAAATTTATCTTGCCCTGCGGTTGGATTGAGATCGCCGATAGTCGCGCCTGTTTCGAGATACAACTCAGGCAACCAGACTTTTTGAGCGTTTAGCTCCAAACCAAACCCCGCAGATCCCGCTTTGACTGGGCGGCTTATCTCTGCTCGCCCCATGCCATATAAACGCAGCTTAGTGCCAAGTAGCGAATAAAACTGATGACGGTATTTTAAATCTAACCCAACAGCTCCCTGTCCTGCTTGACCAGCCGCAGAGGTCGCACCTGTCGTGCTAATCCCAAGGACGAATGCGTTGGTTTTCATCCACGACGCGAGTGCATTCGGGCTTTCCCATATCAAACCAAAACCACCCGCACTCCCTTGACCCGCTGCCGCCAGAGCCTGCTTCACGAATTCAGTGCATTGCAACCCAAACAGGTTGTATTTAGGGCGGTCATTACACGTTTTCACTGCAAACTTATACGCCGCATTAAACTGCTCCGCGGTAAGTTCAAACGACTGTCTCGTCGGGTTGTTTTTGTTGTGTTGGGTTTTATCAGGGTGATGTACACAGCCATCAACGTCAGCGCGGGTATCGTCAGCATCGAAACCTTCCTTAGGCCAAAAGCCGTACGTCCATAAATTGCCTTTGTCATCTTGCAAGCGTATCCATGAATGCCCGACTTTATGCGTTGCCGGTAACAACAAAAATGGCCCTTCTTTATCAGCAAAGACGGTGATGGAAAACTTGCCTGTTTCAGTCGTATTCCCGTCTTTTTTTGAACACTCGTTCGCGCAATCCGCTTCACTTAAAAACTGCGTAGCAGAACGTCCCGCTTTGGACTGCTGTAATACATGCGTTAATTCGTGTGCGAGCACCTTTTGACCCGACACAGAATGAGGCTGATATTGTCCTCGATTGAAGACGATGTTATTCCCGAGGGTATAAGCACGAGCACGCAAACTAGACGCCGAGTCTGCGGCATTCGCATCGTTATGAACACGCACATTGCTGAAGTCATAACCGAAGCGTTGTTCCATATCCTGTCGAACATGAACAGAAAGTGGTTCGCCAGCACCAGGCACTCTGCTTTGCAAATGTGAAGGTATAGAAGGCCTAGATAGAGGCAGCGCTTTTCCCAACGATGACGGCGTCGCACTTCCTCTTTTTTGACAGGCACTGCAAGAATTTCCTGAGGGACTTGAGGCAGGTTTATTCATCACTTGATTGGCAACATCATCAGCTTCACGTTCTGCACCATCAGAACTAAGGCTGTCTTTGCTCATCATTTGAATCTTTATTGGCTCTGCCGCGTCTGCGTTCTTAATCGATAGCGGATGATCCGTTTTGTCCTCATGCGCAGGTGTATTGCAGGCACACTGTTTAGATTTCCCCCCAATGGACACTCGTTGGTTCAAGCGAGATGCGAGGGAGAACCCCACATCAGGCCTCATCGCAGTGGGTTCTTTCTGAGCAAAAGAAAACATCCATCGCCTCCTGATGACAGGCTGTAAGTATCTCAACCGTCTAAATTTGGGTTAACTCTAGTTGATGTGTCCTCCACTGCACTGCATACGTGAAAGAAGTCATACATTCTTTACAAGGCTATAAAAAAACCTGACAACAGAGAGGCGACGACCACTTAAGGTAATTGAATCTAAAACTGAATGATTTTTCATACAAATAGAGTGCTATTCTTCCCCGCAGAGTCGTATCATGTGGTCAACTTCTGCCGATAACTTCCTATCGCCGATCATTACTCTGTATTCCGAAGGTTTCATGATTTACAAACTCTTTGAGCGTGTCACTAGGGCATTTCCCCCTGAACAACCAGAGCAGCCACCCAATACTTTGCTCGCCTTTTGCCGTCACTACACCAAGGGCTTTGAAAGGCCATTGGTCGCAATGTCGTTTCTGACCGCGCTAATCGCGATTGCAGAAGTCTCTCTATTTGGTTTCATGGGCAAACTGGTTGACTGGCTGACCCACCAAGACAAAGCGACGTTTCTCGCACACGAAGGCAATACGCTGATCTGGATGGGTGTATTGGTCCTTATTGTTATGCCCCTGCTGGTCTCCTTACACTCCCTTGTTTTACACCAGTCGTTGCTTGGCAATTACCCCATGTCTATCCGCTGGCTGGCACACCGCTATTTACTTAAACAGAGTATCGGGTTTTACCAAAATGACTTCGCAGGACGCATTGCCACTAAAGTGATGCAAACCGCCTTGTCGATACGTGAAACCGTGATGAAATTACTGGATGTCGCGGTTTATATCGCGGTGTATTTCACCACCATGCTCGTCATGGTGGGGCAAGCAGACATTCGCTTGATGATCCCGCTTATCATCTGGCTCATGGCGTATATCTGTATTCAGATGTACTTCGTGCCACGATTGAAAGCCGTTTCGACAGAACAGGCCGACGCGCGCTCGCTCATGACCGGACGCATTGTTGACAGCTACACCAACATTGCCACCGTGAAACTCTTCTCACACACAGACAGAGAAACCGCGTACGCAGAAGAAGGCATGGATACCTTCCTTGATACCGTTCATCGCCAAATGCGCTTAGCGACAGGCTTCAATATCGCCGTTGAAATCATTAACTATGCCTTGGTTTTCGCCATCAGTGCGATTTCAATATGGCTATGGCTTGATTCAGCCATCTCCATAGGTGCCATCGCTATCGCTGTCAGTCTTGCGCTGCGAATCAATGGCATGTCCAAGTGGATCATGTGGGAGATCGGCGCGCTGTTCGAGAACATAGGGACAGTGGTTGATGGCATGGCCACATTGGCGAAGCCTGTAGAAGTTACTGATGCACCAAATGCACCCGTACTGACAGTGCCGAACGGTGAGATTTCATTCAGTGATGTCAGCTTCCACTATGGTGAAGGCAAAGGCGTGATTGAGAAGCTGAACCTCACCATCAAGCCGGGTGAAAAAGTCGGTCTGGTCGGGCGCTCTGGTGCGGGCAAGTCAACCATGGTGAACCTGCTGATGCGTTTTCATGATGTCGAAGGCGGTAAAATCAAAATCGACGGTCAGACTATCTCCGCGGTCACACAAGATTCATTACGCGCGAACATTGGCATGGTGACACAAGACACCTCGCTGCTGCATCGCTCGATTAGAGACAACATCTTGTACGGCAACCCCGATGCAAGTGAAGAAGCCATGTTGGATGCGAGTAAAAAAGCGCAAGCGCATGATTTCATCAAACAGCTTAGCGACACACACGGTAACCATGGCTATGACTCTCAAGTTGGCGAGCGCGGTGTGAAACTGTCGGGCGGTCAACGTCAACGCGTGGCGATTTCTCGTGTATTGTTAAAAGACGCGCCTATTTTGATTTTGGACGAAGCCACTTCCGCATTGGATTCCGAAGTTGAAGCCGCGATTCAAGAAAGCCTCTATGAACTGATGCAAGGCAAAACCGTGATTGCGATTGCTCACCGATTGTCGACGATTGCAGCGATGGACCGACTCATCGTGCTCGATAACGGTGAAATTGCCGAAGAAGGGACGCACCAAGAATTGATTGCCAGCGGCGGGATTTACGCACAGCTTTGGCGACATCAAACGGGTGGGTTTATTGGCGATTAATCTTTGCCAATCTCCAATAACAACCAAGATAACGGGTGCGAATCGCACCCGTTTTTTTTAACTATCGCACACACGCTTTCGCATTTATGAGACTCCTCTCCTACCCTTAATTTGAAATCATACTGATTAAAGGAAGGACACATGTCATTGAGCAAGCTTGCCGCAAAATCTACATTTATCGCCCTACTCGCATTGGGTCTGAATGCATGTTCAGGCCATGACCCTGTCCCAGAAAGCGAATGCGGCAAAGTCGTTAGCCATGCGCAAAAAGTGCTTGGCGCGATGGCACCATCAGCGGGAGAATTAATGGGTCAGTGCAAGTCAGCGTCTGACAGCGAGCGCGGATGTGTGCTTGCAGCCACCAAAAAAGGTCAACTGGCGCAGTGCCTATAGCGGTGAAATATATCGTATAATGGCCCCGTTATTTTAGCGGGAGCCATTTATGCAACGTTCCACCCTCGTCGGCTTGAAAGTCGGCTTGATAGCCCTTTTTATCTTTGTCGCCATGATAGGCATGAGTACTAACGCGCCAGCGACAGAATGGCTAAAAGAAGCATTCCTTGGTATCAGTTTTGCGTTCGCATTTGGGCTAGGTGCGCCAGAAGCACTGGCTTACGCGTTGGGCGCCGTTGTCTTTGTTGCGGTCTTCTGTGCGGGTTACTTTGTTGGAAAAAAAGCCTCTGCGAAACTAGATAAATAACCAAGTCCACTCTAAAGCGAGCTGCGCAGATACCCTTTGTGCTAGCTCGCTTTTGTCCCAATGCGGTTTATGGTGATCACTCTAAACCGTTTATGCCCCATTCCTTCTTAGAGTATTTGCCCCAAGCAAAGTTCTGACGCCCCGTTCGCATTAGGAAATATTATCCAAAACTGTCATTTCTAAAATTATTTAGTCACTCAAACAACCGATGGAGGTGGAGCATGGTGACTATTAATAAACAGAGAAGACACTTAGGACAAAAGAAGCCATTTAAACTCGAAGATATCTGGCGGATCCGCACGCGCCTTGAGATAGAGGGCAATCAGATGGAACTGGCGCTTTTAGATCTCGCGATTGACTGTAAACTCCGGTCTTGTGACTTACATAGAATGAGGGTTTGCGACATTTCGTCGTTAGGCATCATTCATCCCAGAATTCTGTTCACGCAAAGCAAAACGCAACGGGATGTTCAGTTTGAGATAACAGCAAAAACTCAACACGCACTTAGCCAGTGGTTGTTTGTCAGTCAACTTTCGCCGCAGGACTTTATCTTTCCCAGTCCCAGAAAAACTCGGGCGCCAATGAGTTACTCCTACTACGCCCACATCGTAAAAAAGTGGGCAACGCCCCTTGGACTTGACGCTGCTCAGTATGGAACCCACTCCATGCGAAGGACTAAGGCAACGCTGATCTATCCGAGAACAAAAAATATCAAGGCGGTACAACTACTTTTAGGGCATGTAAAACTTGATAACCCCATACGCTATCTTGGCGTCGAGATCGAAGATGCGCTCAAAATTTCCGAAGACACAGATATTTAAATATGTGGTTGATATATCCCCTTTGAAGAAATTGACTAGCTAAGAACTGTATAAACGATACAACGTGAAAATTGCCTGTGCCTCTTTAGGTTGCAGGTGATTTCTTTCCACTGGAGAATGCTTCAAAGTCCAGCAACCCCGCTAATAGCCCTTCTGCATATCCATTACTTTGGCTTTTTTTTCCTTGGAACGATTGCTAGAAACTAAATGCTTGCACCTTTATCGGGAAGGAACCCTGATAAATGAAGCAACTTCTTGAATCTTAGGAAACACCTCCTTTATTAATCGACTTTCATCCCATTCGCTCGTTTTAAATACTGCGACAATACAGGCTATTATTTCCTTGTCGTAATCCAAAATTGGTACGGAAATATTTATCTTTCCATGGCTTATCTCTTGATTCGTTATGCAGTATCCATTTTGCTTGAACTTATGCACTTCATTCTTGATGTCTACCTCATTTGTCATTGTCAACGGTGTGAATGACTTTTTGGTTTCCTTCTCCAAAATTGACTCGACCTTATTATCATCAAAAGTGGACAGGAATATTCTCCCCGAACTTGTACAGAAAATGGGCACCGTAAAGCCTGGATAATCGTTTGGGTAGGCTTCTGTGATGCTTTGTAGTGGAATGAGATACACTACTCTTTCTTGGTGATAAACGCTGACGCCCACGCGTGCATCCAAGTTCTGACGCAGATTGATAATATGGGGGTTTATAGCACTCACCAGATTATTTTGACTGAGGTAACTACTTGCCGGGAGGAGCATTTTTAAGGAGAGCTCATATCGCTTTGAGGTTGGACTCTTGGTCAGGTATCCCAGTTCCTCAAGAGTATAAACATAGCGTTGTACTGCGCTTTTCCCCATCCCTGTGACCTGAACTAGTTCGGTCAAACTCATGCTTTGCGTCGTCACATCAAAAGCTTCAATAATTTCAAAGGCTTTCTTAACTGAGCCAACAAATAAGCGATTTTCCATCCTCTAAATCCTCAGAAATAAGACATTAGAAAGCAAGATCTGATTTGCGATCGTAACCTGATCGTTATATGGTTGTTAACAGAGTAACACAATGCACAACAAAGTATTGTAATGCAATATTTATATGGAGGTAAATATCATGAAGTATCTATTCGCTACTCTTTTTGCTGCGCTTTCTTTTGTCGCCAATTTCACTCAAGCCGCTGAATGGCCAACGAAGACAATTAAGTTAACGGTTGGTTATGGGGCGGGTGGAACAACGGACACCGTGTCACGAGTGCTATCCACTGAACTTGAGAAAAGCCTTGGTGAGAAAGTGACCGTCATTAATAAACCGGGAGGTGGCGGATCTGTCGCTGCGGCGTTGTCGAAAGCACAACGCCCCGATGGATATTCTATTTTCACACTCACCACAGGCGCGGCAGTACTATCGCCCCATATGCAAAATCTGCCGTACGATCCTTTAAACGACTTTTCTTTTATCTCTCAAATTGCCCAATGGAACCTTGGAATAGTGGCGCCCAAGGATGCGCCTTACTCTTCTATTCAAGAGCTTGTCGAATATGTGAAGCAACATCCGGGTGAAGTGAGTTACGCAATTGCTGGTGCCGGCACTCCACAACACCTTGCTATGGAACGTCTCGCGCAACAAGAGTCGTTGAAATGGAAGGCGATCCCATTTAAAGGCGGTGCTGCAAGTGTTACTGCGCTGTTGGGTGGGCACGTCGATTTGATGGCTGGAGCAACGGAGTGGTTGCCCCAAGTCCGCTCTGGCGAATTTAAACTTCTTTCAATTATTACCGACAAGCGAATGGCTGAGTTCCCAAATGTACCAACCTTGATTGATGCAGGGTACGAGATCTCTGCGCCTTCTATTTTGGGTATTGCGGGTCCAAAAGGGATCCCTGATGAAGTGGTAGAGCGACTTGCCAGTGCAATAAAAGTTGCGACAGAAACCGAGGGTTTCATGGCGATTATCGAAAAACTCGCTATGCAGGTGAACTATCTCGACTCGAAGAGTTTTGAGGAGAATGTGACAGAAACGTTTCACGAACAAGGCGAAATCATTCAGCTTTCTGGGCTAGGGAAATAGCCCAGTATTAAGCGAGGGAAGGTTAGAGCAGGAATTCAGGAAGGAATGATGAATCAAAAATTAAAGGACAGATTGTCAGCAGTGGTGCTTGTCATTATCGCTGTGGGTATAGGTGTCACATTAATCCCAGAACAGGTTGAAGATACTCCATCTATCGCGTTGTCACCGAGGTTCTTCCCATACTTTGGTTGTGCGTTGGTCGGTATTGGCGCAGTTTTTCTGTTTGTAAGTAGCTTTGATAAAACTTCTGGTGAGCAGGAAACGATAGCCCCTAAGCAGAGTGTTGGGACTTGGTTTCGACCTCTTCTCACTGTCCTTGTGATAGTCCTATTTATCAGCGTGTTTGAAACATACGGCTTCATCCTTTCTGTATCTGCAATGATGTTTCTGCTCTTTCTTATCAATGGAGTACGACGACCAGCGACGCTAATCATCATACCGGCGCTGGTCACCATCGCGCTCTATGCACTGTTTGTTATTGGATTGGGAATGTCCGTTTAAACCAAGGAGAGTGGTATGGAAGGCGAAATCCTTCAATCTGTAGTTTCAGTTTTTTCTGTACTTAATCTTGTCGCTATTTTTGTTGGCGTCGCATTTGGCATCTTTATGGGGGCAATCCCCGGGCTAACCGGAACCATGGGTATTGCGTTGATTATCCCGCTTACCTATGGATTTAGTCCTCTAACCGCATTTTGCGTTTTGTTAGGGGCTTATAAAGGGTGTCTTTTTGGAGGGAGTATTCCTGCCATTTTATTGAATACACCAGGCTCTCCCGCAGCAGCTGCGACTGTTTTGGATGGCTACCCTTTGGCTCAAAAAGGAAGGGGAAGCGAGGCTATGGGTATGGCGCTGTGGGCTTCCGTTATTGCCGATGTTATTGCTACTGCCATATTGGTTCTGGGCGCAGTCTCCCTTGCCAAATTGGCGACTAATTTTGGACCGCCGGAATTTGCAACCCTAGTACTTTTTGCGCTTCTTGTTGTGGCTGGTGTGTCAGGCAATTCGCTTTCGAAGGGGTTGATAGCCGCTTCATTAGGCTTTCTTTTTGGAACTGTCGGGCTAGATCCGATGGTTGCCACACCAAGGTTTACCTTTGATAACGTCAATTTGATGAACGGTATTTCTCTGATGGCGATGCTGATCGGTTTATTCGCCGTTTCTGAGCTCCTTATTCAGGCAGAAAATTTGGTCGAGAAACGGACAGCTAAGCAAGCAACCGACAATGCCAATTCATCTATTTCCTGGTTTCAAATCAGGGGGAGTCTAAAAACTATCTGCAGAGGCTCATTCATTGGTGTAGTGCTAGGTGCAATACCCGGATTGGGAGCTACTCCAGCTGCGTTTTTGTCATATTCCGAGGCGAAACGGAAATCGGCGTCACCTGAGAAGTTTGGTCAAGGAGAGTTAGAGGGGGTCGCTGCTGCGGAATCTGCGAACAATGCTACTTGCGGAGGTGCTTTGATTCCTCTGCTCGCTTTAGGTGTGCCGGGTGATGTGACAACTGCGGTATTGATGGGGGCTTTTCTGATACATGGCTTAGCGCCTGGACCAGCACTTTTTAGTGAAGATATTTCGCTGATCTATTCACTGTTTGTCGTGCTTTTTATCGCATCACTGTTTCTGCCACTGGTCGGTAAGGTCGCGATAAAGATGTTTTTTCAAATTACGAGAATCCCCCAAAGTGTGCTGCTACCAATTATCGCGGTGTTTTGTCTTATCGGTGTTTATGGATTCAACAACAGTACGGTCGATCTTTGGATGATGTTGGGCTTTGGCTTGCTGGGTTATGTCATGCGAAAACTCGATTTCCCTCTTGCTCCAATGATGATTGGCTTTGTTCTCGAGCCCGTAGGAGAACAAGCTGTGCGTCAGGCGCTCACCCTGTCCGATGGGAACTGGCTCGTTTTCGTCTCTACGCCACTTTCTGTGTTGTTTTTAGTTTTATCTATCATATCTGCGGTGGTGATTTTCCGTCGTAACACAAATAAAAATGGAGTTTAACCGTGAGTTTGTCTCAGTCATCGTCTTGGAGTATCACTAAAAAGGTTGTTCGTACTCACCGTGGTGTGGTGACCTCACAAAGTCGCATAGCTTCAGAAATCGGTGCTCAGGTTTTAAGAAACGGCGGAAACGTTGTTGATGCTGCAATAGCAACATCGTTCGCTTTAGGCGTCGCAGAACCTTGGATGAGTGGTATCGGTGGTGGCGGCTTTATGGTGGTTCGTTTAGCCAAAACGGACGACGTTAAGGTGATCAACTTCGGTATGAAATCACCTAAGAATCTTGATGTCGAAGACTATCCGCTTGTTGAAGGTTCGGCGACAGATTTGTTTCCTTGGACTCGCGTCCATGAAGACAGGAATGTTACTGGTGCGTTGGCGGTGGCTATTCCCGGTCAAGTCGCTGGAATGGGGCTGGCAGCTGAGCATTTTTCATCACTTCCTTGGAAAGAACTCATTCAACCATCAATAGACCTTGCTAAGAAAGGGTTAGCCGTTGATTGGTACGCGCAGCTGATTATTTCTTCCGTCACTAAAGATCTGGTACTGTATAAAGCCTCCGCCGAGACTTTCTTGGATTCCTGTCTTTTCCCTAAATCTTCTGCTTGGACTTCTCATTCATCAAACGTCTGTGATCAGTCTAGCCTTGCTAAAACGCTGGAGACAATAGCAGAGAAGGGTCATCAAAGCTTTTACCGCGGTGAGTTAGCAAGAACCATTGTCAATGAGCTTGTTGCTGCGGGCGGCAAGCATTGCTTGGAAGACTTTGAAAGCTACACGGCGACTTTGCAGACTGCAGATAAATACAGTTATCGCGACCATACCATATTTGGTACACCGTCAATGACTGCCGGACCAACCTTAAAACGCACTTTTTCACTTATGGAGAATTGGCAGCCAGAGGGCAATTCTCCTGACTCAAACGCCTACAAGGTATATGACACTGCCATTAGGTTGGCCAACGAAGAGCGTTATCGTTTTATGGGGGATGAACGTAAAGAAGTGGCGCCTAGTTGCACGACACATTTTAATGTTGTTGATTCGGAGGGGAATTGTGTATCGGTCACGCAGACACTGCTTTCAATTTTCGGCTCCAAGTTGATGCTGGGGGACAGTGGCATTCTTATGAACAACGGGATCATGTGGTTTGATCCGGAACCTAATAAGCCAAACTCGCTCGCTGCGGGCAAAAGATGCTTGGCGAATATGTGTCCCACCATTCTCAAACGCAGTGATGGTCTTTACTTCGCTTTAGGGGCTTCAGGCGGAAGAAAAATAATGCCAGCGGTAGCGCAGCTATCCTCGTTTATCTTGGATTACAAGATGGATATTGAGAAAGCGATGTATACGCCGAGGATAGATACTAGCCTGAGTGATCTCACGATTGTCGATGACACTATGGATGAAAGTCTCGTTGAGGATTTAAGGGGATCACTACGACAGGTCAAATTAGCCCCACGGACTATATATCCGTTCAATTTCGCTTGTCCTAGCATCATTTCGAGTCAAGTTGAAGATGGTCGGCTTGAAAACTCTGGGATGACAGAGGTGATGTCAGCCTGGTCAGATTCGATCAAAGAATGAAGGGCGTGATGGGTGAAAGAGGATGACTGAATTCTTACAAAAACTGAATGACGGAGATCTGATAGCACTTGTTGTCCTCTTTTTGTCTTTATTTCTTTATGAGCCTATAAGTAAAGCCATATTTGGGAAGAATATTTCCAGTCAAATGATGTTATGGAGAAAAGCGTGGGCAACACAAATGCTCTGGCGCCATGAGAGAATTACAGATGTCAGCTTGGTGCGAGGATTGATTCACAATGTGTCTTTCTTCGCGACGACGACTGTTTTTGTTATCAGCGGCTTAGTCGCACTGTTAGGTACAAGCCAATCAATCACCGAAAAGATAAACTCTTTTTCTTACTTGAATGGAACGACAGAGGAGGCCGTGGTTTTAAAAATAACGAGTTTGTTATTTATTATGGTGATTGCGTTTTTTGAATTTGCGTGGTCTATGAGTTTACACGCGAACTCATTGCTTATGCTGGGGTCAGCGCCAGAACCAAGTGAAAAGGATTCAAAGGCGACGAGTCTCGTCGTCAACAAACTGTCCGAGATGAGCGTTCTGGCGTCTTACCACTTTCAATATGGTGTAAGGGCCTATTACTTTGGAATATCCTCTTTAGCTTGGATTATCCACCATTATGTATTCTACGCTATTTTTCTCTTTGTTATTATTGTTATTTTGAGGAGAGAGTTCTTTTCACGCGCCTTTTATATAGCGTCAATGGAAGACATTAAATGGTCGTCTTCTGAATAGCCACTGAATCAGTACATACATTTACGCCTTAATGTAGTTTGCACAAATTTAGCTTATCCGAAATGTTGGTATGAATGTACCGACTCTAAGCCGTTATTGTCCAAAAGCGATTTAGGGGCTGCGCTCACTTTCAAACCACCGATCCCCACTCTCATCTAAGCTACACCTCAAACGGCTTCCTACACGGTGGCGGTTTGCATCAATCATCGCTTTATCCAAAGCGCCAAAAATCGCTGCATGCAGATTAATGCGCAAGTCCACACTGCACCGCTGAAACCCGTTTCACCTTCGATTGTTGCCAATGATTGTCACCTTTGATTGGTGTTTTTGCTGCTACGAAGGCTCAAAACCACACTTAGTGCAGTGATAGTTTGTAACAGACGGTAACGCGGTTGAACGGTAAATAGCGTGTTGGGAAGGCTCTGCTTGCTGCTAACGTGGTGTATTCATGCGGTGGTGATGGTCGGTTGCCCACCCTGTCTCACTTTCTTTGCAAGGTGCAATGTGAGTATTCACTAGACTAAATCGTTATCGCGGAAATATACTGCGCGTCCTGTTATTACGTTAGGAATACTTTGTGGACCCCAACTCTCGTCGATTGTGTCGCCCCTTACTGGCTTTATGTTATCAAGGGAGGACACGAGCATGATTGAGCCCCTCATTACCCTTCTGTTCGGCATTCTATTTCTCTTGGCAATTATTGCCGCAAACGGCTATTTCGTTGCGCAAGAATTCGCGTATATGGCGGTTGACCGAGCGAGACTCGCGACCTTAGCTGCGACCGGCGATGAAGCCGCAAAACGCGCGCTCAAAATCACTAAACGCACCAGCTTCATGTTGTCGGGTGCCCAGCTTGGCATCACAGTGACAGGCTTAGTGTTGGGCTTTGCTGCCGAACCGCTTGTCGGTCAATCTATGGGGCTTTTATTGCAAAGCTTCGGGCTGTCACTTGAGGCCGGTATTGCTATCGGTACGGTGATTACTTTGATCGTTGCGATGGTGGTTCAAATGATCATGGGTGAGCTTTACCCCAAAAACCTGGCGATTGCGAACGCTGAGTCAATGTCTCGCATGTTGTCTCGCTCCACCTTGATTTACATGTCTGTGTTTGGCTGGCTCATCAGCTTCTTCGACAAGTCCGCTAACTTGCTTCTTCGCGCGGTTCGCATTGAGCCCGTGCACGATCTCGACGTCAGCGCATCTGAGGAAGATTTACACCACATTATCGCTAACTCACGCGATAGCGGTGATTTGCCTGTTGAACTATCACTGATGATGGACCGCATCCTTGATTTCCCTGAACGCGACGTGGAACACGCGATGGTGCCCCGCTCGCAAGTGGATTGGGTTGAACCTGAAACCACGTTGACAGAACTCCTGTCACTCATGGCGCAAGCGCATACGCGATATCCGGTCATCAATGATGACGACGCACCTGTTGGTGTGGTTCATCTCCCAGACGTTCTGGCGCGTATCGATGCTGGCCATGCTGACGACACCGTAGAATCAGTGATGCGCCCTGCTACTGTGTTGCCAACGCTGATGCGACTGCCTAACGCACTGGATCAGCTTGTGACGTCTACCCATCACTTAGCGTGTGTGATCGATGAATACGGCGGTTTTGCTGGCGTGTTGACCATTGAAGATTTAGCGATGGAGATTGTGGGCGAAATCACCGATGAACATGACGCCGATCACGGCGATGCAGTGGTGCCTGAAGGCGACAACGTCTGGTTGATGGAAGGTGATGTTCACGTCGACGAAGTAGAACGTGCGATTGGTTATGATTTACCGCGAGGAGATGTAGAAACCATCGCCGGTATCTTGATTGCTGAGCGAGGCGCTCTTCCTGCCGAGGGAGAGACGGTGAATATTGCGCTTCCTATTGATCCTTCCGAGCTCGCGTCTGGCGAGCCGATCATGCGACATCTCGAGATTGAGGTGTTACGTATCGAGCGACACGTGCCAACAGAGGTGCGTGTAAAACTGGTGGAACAGCAAATCGTGGAGGGTGAAGAATGACCGATCCGTTGATCGTCACTATCGTGACACTTGCCCTTATTGTTTTGAGTGGTTTTTTCGTCATTATCGAATTTGCTTTGATGGGTGCGCGTCGACACCGCCTTGAAGAAGTCGCCGTAGAAAGTGCGTCGGCGCGCGCTGCGCTTCGGGGTATGAACGACCTGACGCTGATGTTGGCAGGTGCCCAACTCGGCATCACCTTCTGTACATTTGCGCTTGGTGCGGTCACCAAACCTGCGGTTGACCATTGGGTTGGCCCGGTGTTTCTTGCCATGGGCTTGCCGGCATGGGCCGCTGATGGTGCCGCCTTCGGTTTTGCACTGTTTGTTGTGACGTTCCTGCACTTAGTCGTGGGCGAGATGGCGCCGAAATCTTGGTCCATTGCACACCCAGAAAAGTCCGCACTTGCCATTGGTATTGCGGCTAGAGCCTACGTTTGGCCGCTGCGTCCGCTACTGAAAGCAATAAACAGCATTGCTAACCGACTGGTCAAAGCGTCTGGGGTTGAACCCGTTGAAAGCGCGGCTGTCGGTGGGCAAGACGTGGATACCATTCGCCAGTTGGTGGAGCATTCGGGCAAGACAGGTACGCTGAAACCGAACATTCAGCGACAGCTGTCTGGTCTTATTGATCTGAGCTCAATCCCCATTGAAACCTTGGTCACTCAAGGTCAGGTGATGGCACATGTCGATAAAAACGCGACCGTTGCAGACGTGCGTGCCGCGGCGATGAAGTCAGGGCATTTACGTATTCTGGTGTTTGGAAAAAGTGGCCTCAAGCCGCTTGTGGTTCATGTGCGTGATACGTTATTGGAACCAACCGACAAACCCGCTCGAGACGTTGCGCGTAACGCATATGTGCTTGACTCAAAAATGCCGATATATGAAGCGCTCGCTCGCATGCGTGAAGCCAGTGTTCAATTGGCGGTAGTCAGCAAGGATGGGAAAATGGTGGGTGTCGTGACACTGGCCGATATTCTTAAACGCGTTCTACCAACGACGGCGGCCAACGCATAACGCAAGTTCGCTTTGTCGTCGTCACACCCGCTTTACCGCTGGTGTCTGAACAAACAACGCCACCCTTTCGGTGGCGTTTTTGCTTCAATTCAACCTAAGCCAAGCTAATCCAACCTAATCAAACCCAGCTAGTCAAACCCAGCCAATCAAACGTTAGCGCTCTTTCTCGTAAGGCCGCCCAATAGATTTCGGTGCAACCGCTTTACCAATGAATCCCGCCAGCAATACCACGGTTAACACATACGGCAAGGCAGAGAACACTTGTGTCGGCAACACGCCCACAAACGGAATGTCTACGCCTTGCATCCGCGTTTCCAGTGCGGACAAAAAGCCAAACAGTAAACAAGCTAACAATGCGTTGCGTGGTTGCCATTTACCAAAAATAACCGCCGCCAGCGCGATGTAGCCCTGCCCTGCTGTCATCTCTTTACCAAACGCTGCGTTTTGCGCTGTCGACAAATACGCGCCAGCCAAACCACACAGTAAGCCTGCAATTAATACGGCGCGATAGCGAAGCCAAACAACCGAGATACCCGCGGTGTCGATGGCGTTAGGCTCTTCACCCACCGCACGAAGACGCAGCCCAAAACGGGTTCTGAACAATACCCACCAGGTCACTATCACTGCGACAAACGCCAGATACACCAGCACATTGTGTCCTGAGACCACATCGCGATAAAACGGACCTAGCACGGGCACAACATCGCCCATCCACTCTGCGCCCGGCAGTTGAGCCGGTAAAAAGCGTTGTTCTCCACTTAACGATGGTGTTTGACCGCCACGCTCAAACCACGCATGGCCGAGTGTGATTGTCATCCCCGAGGCGAAGAAATTCACCGCAAGGCCAGAAATGATCTGATCGCCTTTCTGAGTAATTGAGGCGTACCCGTGGATCAGCGCCAACATCATTGATGCCAAAATAGCAGCGGTTAAACCCAACCAAGGGTTGCCCGTCACGTAAGATACCGCTGCAGCCACAAAGGCTGAAAACAGCATTTTGCCTTCAAGACCAATATCCACCACCCCAGCACGCTCAGAGAATATCCCCGCCATTGCAGCGAAAATAAGCGGTACGGCCAAGCGAAGCGTGGAGTCAGCAGAGGACAAAATCCAGCTAAACAGTTCCATTGGCAACCTCCTCACCTTTCGCGCCGCGGCGCATAAAGAAGCCTTCAACCGGTTTACGAATGAGTCTATCTAACGCACCCGTAAAGAAAATCACCAACCCTTGGATCACCATGATCAGCTCTGGGTTCAGACTTGGCATTTCGAACTGCAACTCCGTGCCGCCTTGGTATAACGCGCCAAACAACAACGCAGCAACCAAGATACCAATCGGGTGATTACGTCCCATCAACGCAACGGCGATCCCGATGAAGCCAAAGCCGCCTGTGAAGTTGAGAATAAGGCGATTTTGAGCGCCAAAGACCTCATTGACCGCCATCAATCCGGCTAATGCGCCAGAGATTGTCATGGCAATAATAATGATTTTCTTCGCATCAATACCGGCATATTCTGCCGCTTCGGCGTTTTGCCCAACCACACGAATGGCATAGCCCAATCGCGTTCTGAACAGCAACAACCACACCAAATACGCAACGACGAGAGCAAGGAGGATAGACGGGTTAAGAAGTGAAAATGGCAGTTCATATCCCCAACTTGCGGCTAACTCGTAAAGTTTTGGGAATACCGCTTCAGGATTGAAGTAACGGGAATCGGTCGAGTTACCGCCATATTTGGCGATGTGCTCCACCAGCGCGTAACCCATTACCGAGAAAGCAATGAAGTTAAACATGATGGTCGTTACCACGATGTGCGAGCCGCGCTTGGCTTGAAGGTAGCCTGGAATCGCCCCCCACAATGCGCCAAAGGCCGCTGCGATAATGATGGCGAGTGGTGCCATCAGCCACATGGATAACACATCGTCCAACACCAGCATCAGAATGCCGATGCCTAACCCTGCGATATACGCTTGACCTTCACCGCCGATATTGAACAAACCTGCATGGAACGCGACAGCCACGGCTAAACCTGTAAACACAAAGTTTGTGGCGTAATACAAGGTGTTGCTTAAGCCACCATATTCTAAGTTTGTCGCCCCTTGGATCATCACACTGAACGCGGCTGTCGGGCTTTCACCGACCATCAGTACCACTAAGCTAGAGATCACCAGCGCCACGGTCAGTTGCAGTGCGGGAACCAGAAATACTTTTACCCACGCAGGGGCACTTTGTTGAGCCACACTCATGCTGCACCCTCCTCTTGCGCGGCATTCGCCATCAAAATACCGAGTTGGCGTTCATTGGTGTCTTTGGCAATCACGTCACCCGTGATTTCGCCATCCGCCAATACAATGATGCGATCAGACAAAGACATGATTTCTTCAAGTTCTGTCGACACTAACAATATCGCTGCACCCGCATCGCGCGCTGCAATCAGGTTGCGGTGAATAAACTCAATCGCACCAATATCAACGCCACGGGTTGGCTGCCCGACAAGCAACACATCCGGCTCTCGCAGCATTTCACGCGCAATAATCAATTTCTGTTGGTTACCGCCGGAGAAGTTGGCGGATTTCAGATGAGGATCTGCGGGGCGAACATCGTATTTTTCCATCATGTTGCGTGTTGCCGCTTCAATCGCCGCTGGGTTCAATAAGCCTTTGCCGTAGGCAATATCATGCTGGAAACCCAATATGGCGCTTTCAGATGCCGGCATGGCTTTCACTAACCCTTGGCGAATACGATCTTCTGGTATATGCCCCACGCTAAGTTGACGCATGAGCCCAGCATTACGCTTGGTTTTAGGTGAAAACGTTTGCTCACCTTTCCCCGTTTTTAGCGTTATCTCGCCTTCTTGTGGCGTCGTCACGCCAGACAACACTGACAACAGTTCCGACTGACCATTCCCAGACACCCCCGCAACACCAAGAATTTCGCCAGCTCGCAGGCTGAAATTTAGGTTCTTGAGACGTTTAACACCTCGGCTGTCCCTCCATGAGACGCTTTCAACGCGAAGACGCTCTTCACCGGGTGTGGCCTTGCCTTTATCAACACGAAGCAGGACTTTCCGGCCCACCATGAGCTCAGCCAATTCGTCGACACTGGTCTCTGCTGTGGTGCGATGCGCGACCATCGCACCTTGACGCATTACCGACACCGAGTCAGTGACCGCCATGATCTCTTTCAGTTTGTGCGTGATCAGAATGATGGTCACACCCTGAGATTTTAGGGTGTTGAGGATATCGAAGAACTGTTCGATTTCTTGCGGTGTCAGCACACCCGTAGGTTCATCCAGAATAAGAATGCGTGCGCCGCGATACAGCGCCTTCAAGATTTCAACCCGTTGCTGAATGCCCACCGCCAACTCACCAACAATGGCGTCTGGATTAACGGTTAGGCCATAATCACTTTCGATTTTTTTCAATGCGGCACGCACATTGGTCGACGCCACATTGAGTAAGCTGTGCCCTTCGGCGCCTAGCATCACGTTTTCTAACACGGTGAACGTTTCCACTAACATAAAATGTTGGTGCACCATGCCAATACCATGAGAAATGGCGTTTTGGGAGTCTTTGATTTTAACGATGGAACCATCCACTTCGATGGTGCCGGAGTCGGCCTGATAAAAGCCATAGAGAATAGACATCAGGGTGGATTTTCCCGCCCCATTTTCCCCGACAATACCGTGAATAGTGCCCGGCATCACTTTGAGGTCGATGTCTTTGTTTGCGTGGACTGCACCAAAGCGTTTGTTGATATCGCGCAGTTCTATTGCGGGGTTTGCCATGCCTGCTCCTTGGCAAGTACAACGAAGGCTAGCGATACAAAACGCCCCCTGATAGGCATAAGCCAAATCAAGGGGCGAATGAGGTCGCTAAATTAATACTCGCAAGAATCTGTGCTGAAGTAATCGTGGACCACGATCTTGCCAGCAATGATATCGTCGCGGATCTGCTTAACACGCGCTTCCATTTCAGGCGTGACCAGATCTTTGTTGTACTCATCCAATGACCAGTCAACACCGCCTTCTTTCAAGCCAAGTGCTTGCAAACCAGGGGTGAATTCACCGTTTTGCGCATCGTTGAACGCATCTTGAACCGCGACATCAACACGCTTAACCATAGAGGTCAGCATCACACCTGGGTGCAGATAGTTTTGGTTGGAATCAACGCCGACAGCGTATTTACCTTCATCAACAGCGGCTTGATACACACCAACACCGGTACCACCTGCTGCGGCATAAACGACATCAACGCCTTTATCAAACTGAGATTTTGCAAGCTCTGCGCCCTTGGTAGGGTTATTCCAAGCCGCAGGCGTTGAGCCCGTCATGTTCTGAACAACGTCCGCGTCAGCCGCTTGGAATTTCGCGCCTTGCTCATAACCACAAGCAAATTTACGGATCAGCGGGATATCCATACCGCCAATGAAACCGACTTTGTCGCTTTCACTTTTCATCACCGCCAGTGCGCCAACAAGGAATGAGCCTTCGTGTTCTTTAAACACAACAGAACGCACGTTGGGGAGATCAACCACAGCATCGATGATGACAAATTGGGTTTTAGGGAATTGCTTCGCCACTTTTTCTACGATCGGAGCTTGTTGAAAGCCAACCGCTACGATTGGGCTAAAGCCACGTTGCGCCATGCGCAGCATCGCTTGTTCACGCTGGGCTTCATTAGTGATTTCAAACTCACCGTAGCTAACACCTGTTTCCGCTTTAAATGCTTCTGCACCGGTGTAGGCGGCTTGGTTGAACGATTTATCGAACTTACCACCCATGTCAAAAATCACAGAAGGCTTAAACGCATCGGCTGACGCCGATGCTGACATCAGACCAAGGGTTATTGCTGCTGCCAGTGAGGTGATCGTTTTCATCCTTGCTACTCCATTCATTGAAGAAATCCATAGTTTCTCGACCACGTTAACATTTAAGTTACAATGGACGGAACGTTATCGTCAGCAAAACGATGAAATCTTGAACGCTTTCACACACCGCCTTAGTTTTCGGCAAAAAACTCACCAGGTGCTAGCACAACACTCTCTAACTCAGGCAAATATCAGCCCAAACCAAACGGTGATCTGATGTCGCAGAAGCACGAAATTTGCCAACGTCATCCAATAAAAGTGTCAATAGCTGGTCATCTGGCGCAGGCCAGAACACCCCCGTTTCTTTTACTTGCAAATCCTTCGATGGCAACACGTAGTCCAAACGCAAGCCGCGCTGATGAGTGGCTTGGTTTTTGTTTCGTACATGACGCCCACGCACAAAGTGCGCCGCTCCGCCACTTTGAGGGATAGGAAAAGGCTGAATACGCGTATCACCGATCAATTGGGCAATCACCGCTTTGTCACCCTCACCGTTTTTCGGATCGGCATTCAAATCCCCCATCACCACAAATGATGAGCCTTTGGCCAAACCGCCTACTAAGCCCTTATCATCAACCAAATAGGATTCATTTTTCAGGATATCGTGCAATAAGCGAATTTCATCAGCATTGCGTTTGAGGTTTCGCTTTTCTGCACCGTCGAAGACAGGTGGCGTGGGATGACACGCCACAACATGCACGGTATGTTCACCGACGAACACTGGGATCGCGACATGATTTTTGGATGACAAACGTAGCCTTTGTTCCACGGCATGATCGAAGTAATGTCGTGGCATACGGGTATTGGGCATGCTCTGCCAAAGAAACGATTGCCAACTGCGCGCATTATCGATGTCCAACGGATACTTGCTCAGCAGGATGAAACCATATTGCCCATGGTGTCGCCCAAAGCCATGCGCACGTTCAGGCGCGGAAGAAACCTCTTCACCGTCAAACAGCGGTAACCCTGTATTGGTAGGAGGAAGGTACTGAAAGGGATACGTGATGGGGCATTGCCCATATTGCGATTGATTTAAGTAATGGGACTGAAAATACGCCAGCATGCCATCATCACCCCCTTCACCGTGATGATCGAACTCGCACAGAAGCAACACATCAGGTTGGCAATGTTGAATGATGGCAGCAATACGATTGAATCGCTCACTGTCGGCGTTTCTTAGCGAACTGAATACCTGATCAGGTTGATCAGCAGACATCGCGACATTAAACGTCGCAAATCGAAGTGTGGTTTGAGGCGTTACCATTTGATTTCAATATTCACTACACAATCAGATAGCAAAGGGTAACGCACTCAGAGTGACTTACGAACAGCTTTGACGATTAAGCACCATCGATAAGGCTTCTCGAATGTGTTTCGCATCCGCTTCTGCCCGATGTGGAGCAGGCCCAAGCGATGCCAACGCACTCAAAAAATCCTGCCTGTCGATACCATCATGACGGTGAAGCCAGTGCCCCACCTCCGTCAAAGTAAACGTTGGCCGCATGTGCGCGGCTTTATACAATCTCCCAAGCCAGAACAAGTCCCATTGGCTATCACACAATACATCGTCGAAATAACACAAGGTGTTGTTCAAATGGGTACAGACATCAAACACGGATAAGCCATTTATTTTCAAATACTCACGGCTAACGCCATGTATTTCAATTTCCGCATGATCATCCCAATACTGCCATGATTCAGGAGAAGACGCTGGGTTGATAAGTAGGCTAACGCCAGCGCCATCGGGCAAGCTGTAACCAACTTCTATCGGGTATGAAGCTTCTGTAAGGCCAGATGCTTCAAAATCGAGGGTAACCCACATATTATCGCTCCGTGATAATTTAGTGTTTTCGATAGTTAGAGAAGGCTATTTGGCTGCGACAGCACAACGGGTACATCCTTATCTTACCCTGCGCTTGGTCACGTGATGCTGCCAACCAGACTCTCTTCAAATTTAGCTTTAATATGCAACGGCAGGAATGCCATCGCTAACTGTAGTGTGTCTACGTCACTGTGCACGTAATAATGTAGTACGTAATCATGTTTATTTTTGTCTTTATCACTTTTTAGAAAGTAGGCGTTAACATCATGCAATGCAACCAACCTACCCCTGTGCTTGGCTTTGCTGGCTTCAGTGGCTCAGGAAAAACAACCTTACTTGAAGCAGTTATCCCGCAACTTAATGCTGTTGGCCTGCGTGTAGGACTCGTCAAACATAGTCATCATGACATAGAGCCGGACTCGCCACGTAAAGACAGTTACCGTCTTCGTTACGCAGGTAGCGATCAATTACTTCTCGCGACGGCAAAACGTCACATGCTTTTTTTTGAATATCACGACAATTTAGACAGAGAACCTTCTTTGCAAGAATGTCTAAACCAGTTGGATCACTCACGACTGGATATTGTGCTGGTTGAAGGTTTCCGCGATGCGGTACTGACCAAAGTAGAGGTACACCGACCCGCGCACGGCAAGCCGACACTGTTTAGCCATGACAGCAACATCATTGCCGTCGCATGTGATAAACCGCTAGCGTCATTGACTGATGGAAACATGACTTCGCTGGATCTCAACAATGCCGATGAGGTGGCATCTTTTATCCGACTCTGGTTAAGCCATGCACCAGACACGGAAAAGTATCTGCCATATTGCGCCAAGTAGCACACAGCTTGGGTTAGCACAATAAGACGATTAACCCAACGAGAGTTATCACAAAGCCCCGTTTGAACGCGACGATGTTCCATATTTAATGATCAATGTCTGGAAATGATGATTATCGTGTCGCTCAAACCAGCCAAAATCACCAGAATAAGCCTTCGTCCATAGAATGAATAAGAAGTTAGAAATGAAATCAACCAATCGTACGGTCAGCAAAAGCAAACAAATCGCACTCGTTGCACATGATCACCGCAAAACCGACCTTTTACGCTGGGTTGAAGAAAATAAAGATGCACTCTCCCACCACCAACTTTTCGCGACGGGAACCACAGGTACGATTTTGAGCCGAGAAACAGGCCTCAATATCACATCACTGATGAGTGGCCCAATGGGCGGTGATCAGCAATTGGGTGCAATGATTTGCGAAAAGAAAATCGACGTTTTGGTGTTCTTTTGGGACCCACTCAGCTCAGTGCCCCACGACCCGGATGTGAAAGCGTTACTGCGTATTGCGGCCGTGTGGAACATTCCTGTCGCCATTAATCGTGCCACCGCCCGTTATTTGATCACGTCTCCAATGATGAGCGAAGAAGTGCAGGTCGATATACCCGATTACGAAGCCTATTTAGCGGAAAGACTGTAACGATGATTCTCCAGCCTCAAATTCAGGGCGTCATCGCCCGCAGTTGCCACCCCATTGGGTGCAAAGCTGCCATAGAAAAGCAAATTTATCTGGCACAGCAGCAAGCTCGAACGTCAGATATGCCCAGAAACGTACTGATTTTAGGTGCGTCTTCTGGATTTGGGCTGGCTTCTCGCATTGCACTGACCTTTGGCCCCGCGAACGCTTCAACCATTGGCGTGTCCTTTGAGCGCGGCATGTCAGACAAAGGCATTGGCAGTGCAGGTTGGTATAACAATATTTTTGTCAAAGACGCTGCTATCAAAGCTGGCCGCACCACGTCCAATATCGTCGGCGATGCTTTTTCTGATCAAACCCGTCAAATGGTGGCTGACACCATACGCACCCAATGCGGCGGGAAGGTCGATCTGGTTGTGTACTCATTGGCAACAGGCATACGCCCTAACCCCGAAACGGGCGAGTTTTGGCGCTCATCTATCAAACCTATCGGCGAAGCTGTCGAAGGTTATGCCATAGATTTCGAGAAAAACCGTCTGAATAGCGTCACGTTATCTCCCGCCAGTGAGCAAGAGATCAATGACACCGTGAAAGTGATGGGCGGTGAAGACTGGCTAAGCTGGATGCAGTTTCTCGGTCAGAACGATTTGTTGGCGGAAGGTTGTCGCACTGTCGCCTACTCTTACATTGGCCCAGAACACACGCATGCGATTTACCACAAAGGCACGCTAGGTTTAGCCAAAACGCATCTTCATCAGACCCGACATGACATCGATGCGCTGCTGTCAGGCATTAATGGACAAGCCGATATTGCGGTGTGCAAGGCGCTCGTGACCAAAGCCAGTGTGTTTATCCCAGGGCTAACCCCTTACCTGCTGGCGCTTTACCGAGTGATGAAAGCCAAAGGCCTGCAAGAGGGTTGTATTGAGCAAATGGATCGGTTGTTCTACAACAAGTGGAACCGTCAACAAGACAGAGACGATGAAGGACTGATCCGACTGGATGACTGGGAACTTCAGCCAGATGTGCAAGATGAGGTTAACACTCTGCTTGCACAAATGACGCCGGAGAATTTCACACAGATTGCCGATTACGAAGGTGTTCTCACCGACTTCTTGCAGCTTAATGGTTTTGGTTTTTCAAACGTTGATTACGACCAGCCTGTCGATATCGAGCAATTAAAAACACTCGTGCCTTAACGCCTACCTATCAACCCAAAACGACCAACGAAAAACGTGTCGCTAAACTTCAATTGGCAACGCGTTTTTCGTTGCGAGATTGCTTAGGTATATCACGACGACTCGCCAGCCTGCGGGTAATCTAACGCTTCTCGGATTCTACTTTCATTCTTAGCAACCCAATCTTTGTTGACCGCGCCCCAATCGTTAATTTCATAACCGCCATTTTTGTTTGCGCCGACAAATTGCACATTGATATCAAGTTCTTCTAAGGCATCAATGGTGTCTTGTGCGGTACGCCTTGGCATTCCTGTTTCTTTGATGATGGCGGGAACCGTATTCACACCCTGACCAATAAGATGCGACACCAATAAGCGTCGATAAAAACTGGTTTTGGTTTTACTTGGTTTGCTCAAATGGTTTTCTCCTTGGCGATGAATGCCAAGTCTAAACCTTCACCTCAGCAGATAAACCGTTTTCACTATCTTTGACCAAATAGTGTGTCGCATTTCACGCTGCACAACGTCTTGTTAAGCGCCGAACCAATATCACACTCTTTGAAAGCCGCAGTACACCCTTCATTGAATACCGCGTGTTGGTCTCAGCATTGACACGCGATTAACCCTTCAAGAATCGCCGAGGCATGCCAGACTTCTTGGTGAATTTCTTCGAAGGAGAACCGCCATGGCGCAACAAAAAACCAAAGTGTCCACTCATGAAACCATGGAACATGCCTATGGTGACGACGTAGAGCACAAGCACAATAAAGACCATATGGAATATCGTGATCATGAGCCAAGCCACGGGCACCACCTCCACGGCGGTGTTGATACCCACAAAGGCACACACCATCATCACCGCACCACACACCACCATCATCATTACTATGGCCCTGTCACCATTGTGATGGGCTCGGAAGAAGACGAAGAATAACCTTGTAGCAAAACAGGTGAGAAACTAGATACACAGCCCGTCACATTTGGCGGGCTGTTGCTTTTGTTGATAAAGAATCTTTTGTGATACACGTGGTTATCAAGACGTCCACTACCCTTTATTCCAATTAGCTAATAGACGGGGAAAGCAATGATGGGCGGCGAACATTCCAACGTTATTTTTCACTTCATTGATGTGTTCTTCAACATGATATGGCAAATCTACTGGCCGTTGGCGTTTGGGTTGATGCTCTCTTCGTTTATACGCAATTGGCTTCCTGTGGAAACCGTCGCCAAACACTTGGGTAGCACTAGCGCAAAAAGCCTCGCTTTCACCACCTTGCTCGGTGTCGTCTCGTCATCCTGCTCTTATGCCGCCGCTTCGCTTTCTCACACCTTGATGATTAAAAAGTCCACCATCGCCAATGCAATGGCTTTTCTGGTGTCGAGCACCAATTTGATCGTGGAAATGTTTATTGTCTTGGTCGCCTTGCTCGGTTGGACATTCTTTTGGGGGGAAATCATCGGTGGTTCGATTCTGATTATGGCTGTCGCTTTCTTGTTTGAACGCTTCTTCCCCAAAGATGTTGAAGCCGAGCTTCGTCAGAAATTAGAGGATGACCAAAAACCCAAATCCAGCGAAGCAACAACAACCATGAGTGGCTGTGGCATGGATATGTCAGCGATGAAGCACGAAGGTCATGAACACATGGACATGGCTAAACCTGCTGACAAACATGAAGAAAGCGACTGCGGCATGGATATGCCAGCGATGAAGCACGAAGGTCATGAACACATGGACAAGCACATGGACATGGATTCCATGCCGTCCCACGCCCCGTTATCGTCCACCATGGCGAAAATCAGTAAAACGGCAGGCTTTTTTCATATGGATCTGGCCATGATTGGCAAAGAAATTCTGATTGGCGTGGTGGTGTCTTCAGTGCTTATCGCCATTGTGCCGCTTGACGGTTGGCGCGCTTTGTTTATCAGCAGCGATGTGAATATGCCAGCATGGCTGCATTCCTTCCTTGATGTAATTATTGGTATTTTCGTCGCCATGATCGCGTATGTCTGTTCAGTCGGTAATTTGCTGTTGGCGGCGGCGCTTTGGCATGGCGGCATTTCGTTCGGTGGGGTTATCGGCTTTATTTTGGCAGATGTGCTGACCATCCCCATGATGCGGGTATACCAAAAATACTATGGCACTCGCCCCACCAAGTGGATGGTCGGGCTGCTCTTTGTCGGTATCTTATTTACCGGTTTGAGCATCGATGCGATCTTTTCTGGATTTGGTGTTGCGGTATCGAGTGAAACACTCAGACCACTGATCCAAGATGGTTTCGGCCTGAATTTCACCACCATCATGAACCTCATTTTTATTCCTCTTTCTATTTGGTATTACCAAGTCGGAAAGAAAGCCAACGCTGGCATGGGAATGAGCATGTAAGACAGTATTCAGCAAAAAGCGGCAAGCACTTTTGCGCTTGCCGCTCGCCGTTAAACCTTCAATTATTTATTCAGCGAATCACTTCAGTATTAGTCGATGTAGAGTTGTGATTGCAACAGCATCGCATCCAAAATCATGTTACTCACTTCGCCATCTGTTTTACCTACAGTGTCCAATGAATAGGCAGATGTCATGTCAGACACACTGAGGTTGTCGATAACAATCTGCTGGTCAATGTTTCCATCACCTTCACTTGAAACATTAATCACCACGTTACCGCCGCCGTCATCCACAAACGATAAATAGGCATCCAAAGAAGTTTCATTTTCATCTTGAAGTAAATCAGACAAGTCGATGGCATCGGCCATCAAATCGAAATCAGTAATATGGTCAACTGACACACCCGATTGCCCTTCGATGTCAGCATGAAGGAACTTAAACGTATCGGATCCACCACCGCCTGTGAGCGTATCGTCACCTTGCCCACCGACCATCAAATCATCACCTAAACCGCCATCCAAAATATCTACACCACCTCCACCAAAAATAGTTTCATCTGCGGAAGTCCCCGTGAAATTATCGTCAATGTCTAACCCTGCAAACGAAATAATCGGATCGTCAATCAAACTGACCGTGACGGTTGACGTCACTGATTCACCAGCGTTTGACACTGTGTAGGTAAACACTTCCGTTTCATCCAGGCCGTCAGTGGCTGAGGTGAGAAGAAACTGATATTCACCACTTCGATGAACGCCAAAATCTTCGGTATAGAGAGAAAATACACCGTGATCGGTTTCTATGTTGATCAACCCATTTGCGTCAGGATTGTAGGTCGTCCCATTCCATTCAACAGAATCTAATGTTGCATCGCCAGTCAGGCCCATATCGTTATCAAGAAGGTTACCGACGCGATAATGCAGTTCATTGCCATACTCTGAACCATATACTAGGCCAGACTCATAGACTGACACCACATCTGCAACGGCGGTCATTGAGGCGTCGTGAGTAATAGAAAGTACCGCAGTGTCAGAATCACCGTCGTCATCACCGAGCGTATAGGTAAACTGCTCGTTGGTGAATGGACCGCCACCGGAGGCGGATGACTGGAAACTGTAGCTTCCGTCAGGGTTAATGATCAATGTACCGAGCGCCGCAGCAATGGTGGTTGGGCCGCTCACAAAATAGGTGGTACCGTCATACAATACTGACGTGACTTTTGCGTCGGAGCTTGCCGAATCTTCGCCACCCGTATCAGAAATCACATTGCCGTAAATTAAGCCCAATTCACCAACGCTATCGCTGTCGTCAATGGCGTCGACATTCTGATCGGTAACATCAAGAGCAACTTGAGTCCAAGCGCCATCACCAACGCGATAATAGAAGCTGTCTTGTTGCGTTTCAGACGCCGTATGATCGAACAAAGGCGCTTGGTAGGTGAAAGAACCATCGGGATTCACCGTCACCGAACCGCCGAGGGTTGTCACGAATGTGGTCGCACCATTTACTGTTGCTGCCCCCGTTCCTGACGCATCGGTCGCCACTTCAATGGAATTGTTGGTGTCTCCCGTATCGTTCGCAAGCAGACCTGAAGAGGCATCAACAGTGAGTGTGTTTTCTTCACTCACGGTGTAAGTGTCCGCCACCGCCGTGAAATCATCCGTGAGCGTAATACCAAACGTATTGATTGAAACATGCCCTGACGAATCAACCGCTCGCACCGTGACAGTAGGATAAGGGTCGGTTTCAAAATCCAGCTTAGAATTATCTCTGATTGTCACTTGGCCGTTTGTCGAATTTATCTGAAATGCGCCGTTGTGATCATCAATAAGCGAATAAGATACTGAGTCTTTATTCGTCGAAAATGAAATGGGGTAATTAGACGAAGAATCTTGATAGTGGAGGCCACTGGATACATTAGATGTTTGGCCATCATAGGTCACCGTCGCCCACACATCAGTGCCATTCGATATAGGTTGATTATAGTTAGAGCCAGTGGCATAAACCGTTCCGCCAGTGGCCACGACGGTCGATATCACTGTCCCTCCAAGATAAAAAGTAACGGTCGCCCCAGAAGGTATACCATTGGCATGAATCCCAGTGACATGGCTGCCACCATGTCCATGCCAACGAACCTGTGTACTATCAATCCAACTTCCAATACCTTCAGGATCAGCGTACGCCGTTAACCCGACAGAAGTTCCGTTTGCCGCACTTTCACTCACTGAATTGGAACTTCCGTTAGAATCAGTGACTGCGCCTATACCCGAGCCATCCGTTTCTGCGGTGACATCAATGACATATTCTTTGGCGATTGAACTGCCGTCCGCTGAGGTTGCAGTCACTTCAATCGTGACTTGTGGCTCTGTCGACGCATTCAACAAGTTATGATTCGCCACAGACACTTGCCCGGTCGATGAGTTAATACTGAACGCACCGCCATGGTTGTCACTCAAGCTATAAGTGACGGCGTCACCATCACCATCAACTGCTTGCGCTCTGAGGTACACATATCCATTACTGGCATCACCTGTGAGATTTTGCATGTTGTCAATGTCGGTGAGTTCGCCAATTCCGCCATCGATAACATTGATGTCAAAATCTCTTGTGCTGCTACTGCCATCGCTTGAAGTGGCGAGTACGCTGACGGTTTGGGTCGTACCCGTCAGTGCACTCAGGTCTGCCGCGACGGTCACGACACCCGTTGATGGATCAACCGTAAACAGTCCACCAGCATTATCCGTTAATGAATAAACAATGTTGTCACCGTCCGCATCAATAGCGGAAAGGTCGATGCCAACCGTTGAACCTATGTTGGCAACGTCTGAAACCTGATCCGTATCGGTATCCGTGTCAGTGATGCTACCGACGCTCGCGTCTGTATCCCCATCTACTGCATTGGCATTAAGCACATCAATGACATAAGACTGGCTGCTAACACTGCCATCGGTAGACGTCGCCTGAACCACAATGGTGTGTTGTTGTGCTGTTTCGTAATCTAAGTTCCCCGCAACGGTAACAACACCGCTGGTAGGGTGAATCGTAAACAAGCCACTTGCGTTGTTACTTAATGAATAACTGACGGTGTCTGTGGCATCACTGTCCGTTGCATTTAACGTCAACCCAACGGTTGAACCAATCCCTGCGTTCTCCGATATTTCACTGTTTGTGGCATCCGAATCAGTAATAGCCGTAACAGAGAACTCGCTTTTATCATCCGTTAGGTTAATGGTCATTGTGTGCGTTGTGCTACTGCCATCAGTCGACGTGGCTTGCACCGTGATGTTATGGCTCGTTGCTGTTTCGTAATCCAACGCGCCTGCCACCGTCACTTTGCCCGAGTCGGGATCGATGGTGAACAGCCCCCCTGCATTATCAGTTAGGGTAAACGTGATGCTATCTGAGCCATCACCATCGACCGAGTTGAAGGTCACCCCCACGCTGTCGCCGATTGCTGCACTTTCAGAGACGGTGTCTGCCCCTGCGTCCGTGTCGGTGATCGCCGTCGCAGTGAACTCCGACTTGTCGTCGGTCAAACTGATGATGTAGCTCT
>NZ_AJYD02000038.1:607648-608036 GCF_000286835.2 Enterovibrio norvegicus FF-33
AAGCGATATAACGTCGTAATAATGGGCGCTGGCAACACCCAAAAACAAACAAAATAACCGTATTCACAATGGGTTAGAAAAAAACCGCAGTGCGATTGCGTCCCATTGATTACCTTGTTATAGCAAGAACCAAACCTTGCGCGGCTTGCCGCCAACCTGCTGTTGAACAAGACATTTTGAACTAAACCCAAACGAAACAGCTTCAACAAACCACCAAGAAAAAGCCCTTTCGTTTAAATTCAGCACTGAAACCTGAGAAATAAACACTTTAACCAAACCGCCAGATGACGATTCAAAGCAAAACCCATTTAAACCACCTGCTATGAAAAACGGGTTTAGCTCGCCAAACCTCGGACTGAGTACATTCAATAGGAACAGACATATAACG
>NZ_AJYD02000038.1:608046-609045 GCF_000286835.2 Enterovibrio norvegicus FF-33
TTTGAATAACGGGCGTTTACTAACCAAAATCGATTTAAACGCCATTCTGTATAACAAACTGTACAACCATTAAAGATAGAACTATCATTTTGGTGTACTATCTTGAAGTTAGGGGAATAACACATGAAGAAACTTGTAATCATGCTATTTGTCATCTGTTTTTTTGGAACTGCGCACGCTCACTCAGGTGGAACAAACTCAGAAGGCTGTCACAATAACCATAAAACTGGTGGGTATCATTGTCATTAAAGCGCGAAAAGGGCTGCACTTTACAGCAGCCTTTGCCTAATTTCAGGATTCTGTCAGCATAATCTATGGTTTCGATTGTTTCGACACATGTAGCGCGTCGCATCCCTTATACCAATTGCATACCCTCTTTGATAAGGAGAGTTGCTTCCTCCAAAACTTCCAGGATCTCCCGGGCAACCAGGATAGCCGGGAAATCCCATCCCGAAAGATTCAGCGCCTGCTTTATAACCGTCTTGATAACCATCACAAAAACCGCCTCCGTATGCTTGAACTTCATTCGTATTGCTTGTTAGTGCGTAAGCAAATACTAGAGACACCACCACGCTTGAAATTTTAGTTTTCATAGTTCCCTCTTATTCTCATCAGTTAGCACAATGAGCTTAGTAGAGAAAATTAGACATAGGGAAGGCAATTACTACAAGTGCATAACGTCGTAATAATGGGCGCTGACAACACCCAAAAACCAAAAAATAACCTTATTCACAATGGGTTAGAAAAACGCCGCAGTGCGATTGCGTCCCATTGATTACCTTGTTATAGCAAGAACCAAACCTTACGCGGCTTGCCGCCAACCTGCTGTTGAAAAAGACATTTTTAACTAAACCCAAACGAAACCGTTTCAACAAACCACCAAGAAAAAACCCTTTCGTTTGAACTCAGCACTGCAACCTGAGAAACAAACACTTTAACCAAACCGCCAGAAAACGATTCAAAGCAAAACCCATTTAAACCACCTGCTATGAAAAACGG
>NZ_AJYD02000038.1:609055-801273 GCF_000286835.2 Enterovibrio norvegicus FF-33
CCTTGCTAAGCGGACTAAAATTGTGGGTTATAATGTGGAGCGAAGCGAAACGTAACCCACTGTTTTAGTTCCGTTTAAGCAACTTGTTATGTTTATGACGATGAACGTTTGCTGCGTATTAAACGATAACACCATTTACTCAGTACATAATTTACAGGGATCAATATAATAGCTCCCAAAAACCATATCTCATTTTGTAAATAGCCCATTCCTGTCGGGCCAATATTCCAGCCAAATATAGATTCAATACCGCCACTCAAAATGAGCAAAACAATATACAACGGCATATAAAATACTGAGATGATCCATTGTAAAGCGACAACTTGAATTTGATCGCTATGTAACAAATAACTTAAGTACGCTTGAAAGCTAGATACCACAATTAAAATACCTATGTATGTATTCTTGCGCATAAACAATGCCTCATAGAACATAACAGTGTATTAGATGACAAAATGTCGGAATTAAACACGATATTTTGTCCCTTAATAACAATGCATTATACCTTAACTGCTCGTTACCAACTGATTCTAATATCTTTTTTAATCATTTAAGATGTCGATTTGCGGAAAAGCTTCAAGATGTCTTTTTTCATCAACATGCATTGGATCTCTACGATGCTGTGGTTATCAACAGTAAAAATCTCGGTTCAGATTAGAAAGAATAAGGCCAATCGGGGGAGCTATTATCCGAGCAGAGAAAGAGCCTAGCTCACTTTGGGGCAGAAATGAGTCAACACAACGTGGAATCATCCTCTCCCCCAAAAGCACTCTTCACAAAACTCATGTACTCAGCTGCCCCCTAACCTTATCCCCAATTTCTGTGCATAACTCCCACGTAATCGATGGCTTCAATGGCTTATAGATTGCAAGTGATTGTGTGATTTTTGTTCAACTTTTGTCTATAAATTTCACGCACAAAAAAGGGCAGGATATTCATCCTGCCCTTTGGTGT
The DNA here is from genome assembly GCF_000286835.2 of Enterovibrio norvegicus FF-33. Lineage (GTDB taxonomy): Bacteria > Pseudomonadota > Gammaproteobacteria > Enterobacterales > Vibrionaceae > Enterovibrio > Enterovibrio norvegicus_A. Next base: position 610,010 of record NZ_AJYD02000038.1, read on the forward strand.
TTTTATCTCTGGCATCAGAGGCTATTTACACGCTCTGTGCTTATGCGTTGATGGCTTACACGTCGTAGGTGGTAGACGAGATGTTGCCGCCTGTGCCAGTCCAGTTCGTGTGGAAGAACTCGCCGCGTGCTTTGTCCGTGCGCTCGTACGTGTGCGCGCCGAAGTAGTCACGTTGTGCCTGAATCATGTTCGCTGGCAGGCGAGCGGTGGTGTAACCGTTCAGGAAGGTCAGTGCAGAAGACATACATGGCATTGGTAGGCCGCTTTCGAACGACTTAGCCACCACTTTACGCCATGCTGGCAGGCTGCCTTGCAGAATGTCTTTGAAGTACGCATCTGTGCCTAGGAACGGCAGTTCTGGGTTTGCTTCAAACGCATCACGAATGTTGCCAAGGAATGCGCTACGGATGATACAACCGCCACGCCACATTAGCGCTACATTGCCGTAGTTCAGTTCCCAGTTGTTCGCTTCAGACGCTTCGCGGATCAGCATGAAGCCTTGTGCGTAAGAAATGATTTTAGAAGCAAGCAACGCTTGGCGTAGTGCATCTAGCCACTCTGACTTGTCACCTTCAACCGGTTGGATTGGGTTATCGAACAACGCAGCCGCTTCAACGCGTTGGTCTTTCATTGAAGACAGCACGCGCGCGAACACTGACTCGGTGATCAGCGTCAATGGAATACCCAAATCTAACGCATTGATACCTGTCCATTTGCCCGTGCCTTTTTGGCCTGCTGCATCCATGATTTTCTCAACCAGTGGTTCGCCGTCTTCGTCGCGGTAACCCAAAATGTCCGCAGAGATTTCGATCAGGTAGCTGTTTAGCTCAGTGTTGTTCCACTCGGCAAAGGTCGCTTGCATTTCATCATGCGACATACCCAAACCTTCTTTCATGAAGTGGTAGGCTTCGCTGATCAGCTGCATGTCGCCGTATTCAATACCGTTGTGAACCATTTTCACGAAGTGACCTGCACCTTCACGGCCAACCCAATCACAACATGCTTCGCCATCGTCAGTTTTCGCGGCGATAGCTTGGAAGATTGGCTTCACGAAAGGCCATGCCTCTGGGCTGCCGCCCGGCATGATTGACGGCCCGAAACGTGCGCCTTCTTCACCACCAGAAACACCGGTACCCACAAAGTGGATGCCTTTTTCGCGTAGCTCTGCAACGCGGCGGTTGGTGTCAGGGTAGTTGGTGTTACCACCATCAATGATGATGTCGCCTTCGTCTAGCAGCGGCACAAGTGCGTTGATGAATTGATCAACCACATCGCCTGCGCGAACCATCAACATCACTTTACGTGGTGCTTCTAGTTTGCTCACCATGTCTTCTAGCGAGGTAGCACCCACAATGTTGGTGCCTTTCGCTGGGCCTTCAAGGAACTCGTCCACTTTGGCGACAGTACGGTTAAAAGCAACGACTTTGAATCCGTGGTCGTTCATGTTCAGGATCAGGTTTTGACCCATCACGGCCAGTCCGATTACACCAATATCAGCTTTCATTTATATCTCCTTAGGCCAGCTCTTGGGCTGCTTCTGAATCTAAATACCACTCGGTTGTATCCGCTTGTTTTTCACAGCGAACTTTTGCAGCAGGGTAAGCCTCGGCTGCTGGCGCGTTGTCGGCGATTTCTTTCAATACCGACGCTTTGCTAGCGCCCAATACCAAGTAGGTAATGCGTTTTGCGTTTTTCAACAGATGCGCAGTTTTGGACACACGGAACTGATGGCTTTCAGGGTGTGAAGCAATGGTCGCAATTTCTGTGGTTTCGTAATCTGTTTTACCTGGGAACAGGGAAGCGGTATGTCCGTCTGTGCCCATGCCAAGCAAAATCCAGTCAAATGCAGGTGTCTTACCTTGGTCTAGTTGACCTTCGCTATCTGGAATCGTGTCATACATCTCTTCCGTAAAACGAATCACTTCGCCTGCCACGAAGTCTTCACCACGGATACGGTGAATGTTCTCAGCAGGGATCTGGATGTGGTCAAACAACAGTGCCTTTGCTTGTCCGTAATTGCTTTGCTCATTATCTGGTGCCACGCAACGTTCGTCGCCCCACCAGAAATGCAGGTTCTGCCACTGAATACGCGTGGCGTAATCCGCGTTTGCCAAGTAACTGAAAAGCTGTGATGGCGTGCTGCCACCAGACAGTGAAATGTGTATAGGACGTCCCATTTCGCTGTATTCCAACAAGCTCTGAGCAAGGGCTTCAACCACCTGCTGAGAATCATCGAATACGCGATAGTTCATGTTACTCATAGTTCACAATAATCCGTATCTGCTAAGTTCTTACAAGGGAAGCGCCATGAACGATCTTCGTCGTTCAGTAGTTCATCAGCTTCTTTTGGCCCCCACGTCCCTGCGGCGTAGCCGTATAGGTGCTCAGGGTTTTCCTTGTATTCCAAAATCGGTTGAACGAATTCCCAACACGCTTTCACTGCATCGGTTCGCGCAAACAATGTGGCATCGCCTTTCATTGAGTCGAGCAGCAAACGTTCGTATGCCGTGAGCATTTGGGTTTCTTCAAGGGTGTCGTAATGGAAGTCCATCGAGACTTCCTTGGCTTTAAAGCCTGCGCCCGGTTCTTTCAAACCAAAGCTCATTTGAATGCCTTCATCAGGTTGAATACGAATAATCAGCTTGTTCTCTGGGGCATTCGCGCCAAACACTGGGTGCGGCGTTTTTTGGAAGTGAATGACCACTTCCGTCACTCGCGTTGGCAAGCGTTTACCGGTACGAACGTAAAACGGCACGCCGTTCCAACGCCAGTTATCGATAAACATCTTCAAACCGACATACGTTTCCGTGCGGGAATCGTCTGCTACACCATTCTCTTGGCGATAGCCTTTGAGGTGAGCACCACGCACATCAGACTCAGTGTATTGTCCCAGTACCAGATTATTCTTCAACTTTTCTTCGGTCAGTGGCTGAAGGCTGTTCAGCACTTTCACCACTTCGTTACGCATTGAATCTGCGTTTATGACCGCAGGCGGCTCCATACCCACCATTGCCAATACTTGCAGCAGGTGGTTTTGGAACATGTCGCGCACGGCGCCCGCACCGTCATAATAGCCGCCACGTTCTTCTACACCCAGGAACTCAGCCGCAGTAATTTCAACATAATCGATGAAGTTGCGGTTCCAAAGGGGTTCGAACATACCGTTAGCGAAACGGAAAACCAGCAGGTTTTGAACCGTTTCTTTACCAAGGTAGTGGTCAATGCGGTAAATCTGATGTTCTTGGAAAGCATTGTGAAGGGTTTTATCGAGCTGTTCAGCGGTCGCAAGATCATAGCCGAATGGCTTTTCAACGATCAGGCGTTTCCAGCCGTTGTCTTCTGTGTTCAGGCCATGAGCAGCAAGGCTCGTTGGGATAACGCTGTACAAACTTGGCGGTGTCGCCAAATAGAAGGTGGTGTTGCCACCGGTTTCGTAAACTTGCTCGATATCATCCAAGCGCGCTTTCAACTTGCCGTAATCGTCGACATCTGACGTATCAATCGGCTGGTAATGAACACGCTCAAGAAACTCTGTCAGCATTTGCTGATCAACTTTCTCATTCGCTGTTAGCGAGATTTTGAGTTTTTCTTGAAATTCGGCATCAGAGTAGTGGGTACGACTGACCCCTAGAATGGCGAATTTTTCTGACAGCAATCCATTAGCAAAAAGATGATAGAAGGCAGGAATTAATTTGCGATGGGTCAAATCACCCGACGCGCCAAAGATGACGATACAATTATTTTCTGGTTTGACCATAATGCAATCCCACTTGCCTGAAGCCCTCAGAGCAAGTCATTCATTTTTTAGTGATAGAACTATAAACAATAAGCTGAAAAGTAACAGTCGTTTCTGTCTATCAAATTGATAGATAGACCCGAACAACCTCAATAGCAGAGATTCAGGCGCAACTATATACCCAAGCAACTTCAAGATGCTTGAGTATATAGCGCTTTCGTCAATTCACCCGCTGAAATTGCTTTGCAACCTGATGTATTTTGTCCACACCAAAGTGGCGTGAAATCATCACGGCCTTGCAATTCAGCTTGGCTTCGAAGAGGGGTCGCCTCAATCGAGGCAAACGGAAACGTCGGGACGAGTGGATGGATACAACCCAGCTCTTTCATGGCGCGATTGACGATGCCACGAGCGGGTCTGCCTGAAAATATGTTCGTCAGCGCGGTATGCGGTGATTGGCCGCTCTGAATAGCAGCACGGTGCAATGGTGAGGTCTTAGCTTCCACGCACAATAGATACGCGGTTCCAACTAGCACAGCATCGGCACCTAGTGACAAAGCGCTTTGCACGTCGTTACTGTCACCAATACCACCCGCGCCAATCACAGGCACATTGACACGTTGGGCGATTTGCGAGATCAGCGCAGCGGCTCCCATTTGGGTAGTAAGGTTATCCGTCAGGAACATGCCTCGATGACCGCCCGCCTCTATGCCTTGCGCAATAATACCGTCAGCCCCATTGGCTTCTAACCATATAGCTTCTTCAACCGTGGTCGCAGAAGACACCACTTTTGCGCCCCAGCTTTTTACCCGCGCCAAAAGTTGTTTATCGGGAAGACCAAAATGAAAACTGATAAATGAGGGGCAAAAAGGTTCGATGGCATCAGCAATATCGTGGTTAAACGGCATTCTGGTTGCGCTGTTGAGCAGGCTTGCTGCATTCACATCAAACTCTTCAAAGTACGGCGTCAGCACAGTTCTCCATTTTGCGTGTTGGCTTTGGTCGAATTGCGGCATGCGATGACAGAAGAAGTTGAGATTGTAGGGTTTGGTCGTCGAGGCTTGAATCGCTTCTATCTCACTCACGATTTGATCGATACTCAACATGCCACAAGGCAAAGACCCTAACCCACCCGCTTCACTCACTGCGATGGCCAGCGTGCTGTCTTGCACGCCTGCCATTGGCGCTTGAATAATGGGAAGTTCGGTACCGAGCAGTGCCTTGATGTTGCTGTCGAAGTTATCGCTACCCCTATTGGTGATCTCTCCGTTATGCATCAGCGTTCCTTTTCTGACGTATTCGTTATCGGTTGGGCTAACAGCGCAAGCAATAGACATGCGAGATATACGCAAGTGACCTCAAGATGCTTGGGTTTATCACTCTAATCACAAAACGCGCAGAGTGCGCGAACAAAGGTCTGATATTGACCATTGGTTGGCAAATTTAAGTATGTTGAGGCGAGGAGATTAGCATTGGGGATCGTTCAACGAGAAAACGGAGGCGTACCTCCGCTTTGGGATATTTTCGCGAAAACTTAAGTCTAAACGAAAACTGAGGTCTAAACGAAATCTAGGGTTTAAACGAAATCAAACATGCTGTTATCCAGATCGGATGCATTGAACTTATCGAGTACGATTTTGGTTTGCGCATTATCAAACGTCATGACCACATCTTCACCAGACTGACGGATGTTGATGTCGCCCATTTTGGTTGCGAGTGTTTTTTGAAGCGCAATGGTGTCGTACTTGCCGTTGAAATCCAAAATGATGTCGTTCTCACTGCTGTTGTTGAAGAAAAACACATCCGAACCCGCACCGCCAGTGAGAATATCTCGACCCATACCACCATCAAGGTAGTCATCGCCGCCACCGCCGTTTAGGCGATCTAAGCCATCATGACCGTACAACTTGTCGTTGTCCGCTTCACCAAACAGTTTGTCGTTACCCAAACCGCCCAACATCGTGTCTTCACCCGACCATCCGTAAAGAATGTCATTGTCAGTATGACCGTTGATGAAGTCGTTGCCCAAACCACCATAAATGGTGTCGTTTCCTTCAAGACCAATTAGGGTGTCGTTACCTTCTTCGCCAAGAATAGTGTCATTGCCTGAGCCGCCATTCACTTGATCATCGCCAAGGCCACCGCTGACGTAATCATCACCCGCGCCGCCGAACACGGTGTCATCATCACCGCGCCCAAACAGGGTGTCATTACCTTCACCACCGTGCAGTTCGTCTTCGCCATAACCACCATTAAGCATGTCGTCACCGTTGCCGCCGTTCAACAGATCATCGTCAAGGCCGCCGAATAACTCGTCGTGGCCATCGCCACCTTGAAGGTTATCGTTGCCGTCTTTTCCGTAAAGAAAGTCGTTCCCGGCTTGGCCATACAGGGTATCTTTACCATCATTGCCGTTAATGATGTCGTCGCCTGTTCCGCCGTAAAGTTTATCGTCACCCGCTTGGCCGAACAGTTGGTCGTTACCCGCATCGCCGTATATCGCGTCGTTACCGTTTTCACCGAAGATCACGTCATTGTCTTCGTTGCCGTGCATCACATCAGCACCGTCACCACCGCGTAAGGTATCGTTACCCGCACCGCCGTTCATGGTGTCGTTTCCAGCGTCACCCCAAAGCACGTCGACACCGTCATCGCCATTTAATGTATCGTTACCGTCACCACCAAACAGGATATCGTTTCCTACGCCACCAAACAGTTTGTCGTCACCCACGCCGCCTCTGAGGCGATCGTTGCCCGCATCACCGTAAAGTGTGTCGTTACCTTCATCACCTTGCAAAGAATCGTTGCCGTTGCCGCCATAGAGAAGGTCTACTCCCAAACCACCCTCAACGATGTCATCACCATCATCACCGAACAACTCGTCGTTACCAAAGCCACCACGTACAGAATCATTCCCTTCGCCACCACGTACAACATCGTCGTTGTCGCCGCCAATTACGGTGTCATTACCACGTCCACCGTCAACATAATCGGTATCGCCATCGGCCTGAATAAAGTCATTGCCGTCCAAGCCATAAATCTCGTCAGCGCCGGGTGTGCCGCGAAGAACATCATCGCCATTGGTTCCATTAATGATATTTGCCATCGGTATCTCTTCCTTAATTGGTTTTGATAGAGACGTGCATGAGAAGAAATCGCTTTCTCGCGCACGAGTACAGAACGAAATACTTCAGCAAAGCCAATTAAGTCATCTTTGTTTGAACGGAATTTTAAGGCAGTAAAGCAAAAATGCCTGTTAAACTGAAATTGGGGAGGATGATATTCATACACAATTAGTATGGATTTTCGATTAACGATGTGATCTTTTTTACGTGATGGGCGTCGTTAGAGAAAAAACTGCGAGCAGCATTCAAAGACCGTCGATTTCAGCTCGATGCATATGTGTAAAAACCACACGAATCGAACCTGACAAATTTTCGGACAATGACAGGCGTCTAGAAAATAATGAAACCGTCCTGTCATGCTTTTTTGGTACTCATGACGCCCTTAAACATGGCGGCCTTTCCGCTAGACATAGCCATTCACGCCAGCGGAAAAAGCCTAAGGTTAAGGTAAGGTCACACATTGATATCGCTTTCTTTGGTAAGTACCTCTTTAATACCTCCCATCATGGTTTTCACCTCGGCAAGTACCTGCTTTACCTTGCTAATATCTGCTTTACTCGTTCCCATCACGTCAAAGAGCGCACTCAATGACAAAGCACCGCTTGATGCGGAGGATCCTTTTAAGCCATGGGTAAGCACACCAATCTGATCGATATCATTGTCTGAAATGGCTTGTTCCAATAAAGCCATGTCAGAGATCAGTGATTCCCAAAAAATGGTCAACACTGCATTCATCATTTTTTTGTCACAGGTGCCGATCATGCTCTCTAAGTGGTCGAAGTCAAAAAGCTCAGTGTTCAGCGCAATCGATGTACTGGGCAGTTTGGCTGGCAATGTCGATACCGCATTAACCGGCATTTTTATGACATTTCTTGCCAGTGTTGATTTCAGTTTGACGAGCTCAACAGGTTTGGAAATATAGTCATCCATTCCCGCTTGAATGCAGTTTTCCGATTCGCCCGCCAATGCATTGGCTGTTATCGCAATGATGATGGTTTTATCACGCTGTTGTTCGGCTTCTAATCGACGAATTTCAGTAGTGAGTGCAAAACCATCCATTTCAGGCATGTGGCAATCCGTTAACACAACAGGATAGTGACCCGACTTCCATTTCATCAGGGCTTCCACACCGTTTTTTGTCATTTCATAGTGATAGCCAAGATTTGTAAGCTGGCGCTCCAGCACCATTCGATTGGTAGGCTGATCCTCAACGCATAGAACAACAATGCTGTCTTTCTCAATACCATCATCATCAACGTCGTCAGCTGTGCTGTTGAATAATGAATAATCTACATTTGTGAAATCCGGTTTTTCAAAGCCACAGAGCACAAATAATGCCGTGATCAACTCGCTTGGGTTGAACGGTCGAATGCCCAAATAATAGAGCTGTGGAGCAACATAACCTGCGAGTTCGGAGACTTCCGTATCTAACACAATGTTTTTTAATTTCTGATCGTTGATATGGAAAGGCTCATTAACCGTGATGACAATGGTTCGACAATCATCAATAGAGGTAGGCATTTCACGTGTGATCATCTTAGGCTGACATTGCAAAATAATTTGTTCACAGGTGCGATAAATTTCTTCGTCTTCTATCATCACAACGAAATGGTAGTCGTGAAAGTCATAATTATTAAGCAAGGTTTCATCTGATGTACTGTGATACAACGGCAGCGTCACCGTAAAGTCACTGCCTATTTCAGGCTCACTGGTGACGCAAATATTACCTTTCATCAGTTCAACAAAGGATTTTGAAATGCTAAGACCCAGTCCCGTGCCGCCATATTTTCGCGTGGTAGAGCTATCGGCTTGTGTGAACGGCATAAATAGCTTATCGACCTGCGCCTCCGTCATCCCTACGCCAGTGTCGGAGATAGAAATACGGAGAGAGCGGCTGTCTTGAAGATATTCCGTGCTCACAGTAACAAACGCCTTTTTATCGGGTCTGTATGAGAACTTAATAGCATTACCCACTAAGTTGAGTAATACCTGTCGAATGCGTACCGAATCCATTTTTATTTGTTTAGGTAACCGAAAATCGTAGTGAATCCTCAGTACCACGTTGCTTTCTTGCGCCGTTACCCAAAAAACATCAAGTGTTCTTTCGATCAAACCCAGCAGATCCGTATCTCGGTACTCCAACTCCATTTGCCCCGACTCAATTTTCGAGAAGTCGAGAATGTCGTTGATAATCTCAAGCAATGAAAAAGATGAATCTCGAATTGTGGCCGTCATCCGTTGCTGATCTTTGGTCAGTTCACTCTCTCTGAGCAAATCAATCATGCCCACAACGCCATTCATCGGCGTGCGGATTTCATGGCTCATGGTAGCAAGAAACCGAGACTTGGCTTCGCTCGCTTTCAATGCTGTTTTTGATTCCTGCTCCAGCTTTTTCTGCAACGTGCGCTCATCGGTGATATCGAGATTAATGCCAAATAACGTATATTGCTCACTATTGGGATTATGGTAGACATCGCCCGCCGCCTTTATCCATCTCACCTCTTTCGTAAAACCATGAACAATACGAAACTCGGCATTAAACGCAGTATTCGCATTAAGCGAGCGACGCACTTCATTTTCGGCATAGTCAACGTCATCGGGGTGTATCGTTTTGCGCCAGTCTTCATACGTCAAAGCATTCGCTTTGGAAAAACCATAGAGGTTGAACATACCTTCGTCCCATTTCAATTCACTCGTGTGAATATCCATGGACCAGTTACAAATCCCACCGGCATTTGAGGCCAGTTTCATCCCACGAAGTAATTCGTCTCTGGTTTCTTTCGCACTGAGAAGCTCCTTCTCTGCTTCCTTTCGCTCTGAGATGTCTTCAACAACTTCAATGAGGTACTTTGGCCCCCCTTGGTCATCACACACTAAAGAAACCGATGTCGTGGACCAAAACTCCTCACCGTCACTTCGAATGTATTGTTTTTCCAAGGTAAACGACTTCGTTTTGTCGGTAATCAACTCATCAATTGACGTTTTAGTGATTTGTCGACAGTCTGGATGAGTAATCTCATAAAGGCTCTTATTTAGTATTCGCTCTTTGTCATATCCCATGAGCGCGCACATTTTATCATTCACTTCCAAAAAGCGACCATCCAGTGAGACCCTTGCAATACCAACGGCCGCCTGACTAAAGGCCGCTCTGTATATGATGTCACGCTCGCCTTCAGCATGAATATCGACCAATGATGCGACCATTGGCTCCGGTTCATTTAGGCTATACATCTTGGAGACAGGTACATGAGCTTGGTTCTGACCAATCAGATTAACAGCGCCAGTTGAAGGGTTCATTGGCACAACAATGCGCCGAGAAAGGTAAAATGCGAGCGCCAGACCGAAAGCAACAAACATCAATGCGAAAAGTATGGCGTTGCGAACTAAGGTATCAGACGCAGCAAATGCTTCATCTACTCCCACCCGAATATATGCCGACCAAGACAATCCTGGATAATCGTACGCCCCATTGGAATGTGCATAACCCGTGACTTGCTGAATGTGTTTCCGAGAGTGCATAGAAATGTTAGCGCCGCTAAACCCAGACACGGCGAGTTTCGCCGCCTCTACGCCACGCTCCATGAGGTTTAACTGTCCGATCGTGGTGAAATCTCGCTGATAGTTGGCTGCTTTTTGCCCGACAGGATCCATGTCGACAATAACGTAGCCTTGGCGATCTAACAGAGTCAGCTCTACACCGTTGTAACCTTCAGACGACAACAGTACATAGGTTTCTTCAACGATTCGCTCAATCGCTTCAAAATCAACCACATTGACCCAAAGCCCCAGAGGGTTACCTGACATATCACGCAACACGGTCGAAAAGATCATGTCGTAGTGATTACTGTCGTTTTCCAGAAGATTTCGCTCTGGTCCAACAACAAATGTGCCATTAGGCATCTCTGGATTAAGGGATTCCCCCTGAATTGCGCGTTGAAACCAATCACGTTCTCGCATTGCTGCAGGGGATATAGACAGATCGGCGAGTGGCTTACCAAACGTATTTTGACTGTTTGCCGCGACAACGTTGCCTTCAAGATCGAAGACAACCATTCGACGATACATGTTGTCATGTCGAACATAACCGTTCAGCGTTTTAGCAAGAGCGGCCGTTTCCCCCAAGCCTTTCAAGCGCTGCTCATCAAGACTACCAAGCGAAAGAGGGAAGGTTTTTGTATCGTTATAACGCGCAAGAAGCTCCCTATCTATGAGTTTGATCAGCAGCGCCGCTTCGCGCTCAATACTCGTCAATACGGTGGATTGCGCAATGTCTTTTCCTTTCAAAGACACCGTCGCGACCATAACAACCATGAGCAATGCTAGGAATAAGAAAAAGGCGGAGAGTTTGATCGAAAGCTTCATTTTACTGACTCTTTTCTTGGGCAAAATGTCGTACGTCAAATGAACCACTGATAAGCCACATCATCATTCTGCTCAATCAGCGTCACGCAACTTGTCTTGTTAACAACACATATTGAGTAAGATTAGTTGCATATCTTATAATTGCGACATAACTGTCGCTGTTTAGTGGTGCTGTCTCGGCGTAAAAGCCGATGTAGCTTCGCTTTCATCTTTAGGAAGAGGCACACATCAACAATGCGTGATTGGCTCAAAATCCTGCCCGATGTGGTCAAGCGAATTGGCCTTTATTTACTGATGAATAGATTAAAAAACGGGAAGCTCGCATGGTGAGTCTTGTGAAAGAGCCGCGAGAAAGGGGGATTTAAATCGGGAAGAAAGTCATCGATGCAAACCCGTGCACCACCTGATTGATGTGACGGTTGGTGCTGTCGGCCACCATTTTCGCCATCATGTCTTGGATAACCATCATTTGACCTAACACGCGCTCATAACTGTAATTGGGCACGCCCTCTTCGGTGAGGCCATTGCTCCACAGCATGAGATTGCCGTTACTGTCTGTGCGAGTGTTTAGCAACCATGCGACAGTTTCTAGGTTGCGGGCGCTGTTGTAGAGCTTTTGCTGATCAATATCGTCCAGCAAATAGAACTCCAGTTGGTTGTTGTAACTGCTGCTGACCATACCCGTGATACCGACCATCAGCGCGAACACACGATCCCCTTCGAATTCCTCCGCAAATGCAAGATACAGGGCATCTACCCCGTCGATGTTGCCAAGTTCTGCGTAGCCATTTATTGGGCGTTTAACGGTCATAAAAGAAGCAAGGCGGGCGTTCACCGTTGCGCCGGGCACTTTGGTGAGCTCTCTTGGGTTACGTTTGTAGAGTTTGATGGTGAGGGTTTGAATTAAATCGCGGATCTCCACAATATGAATATCCGTGATCAAATCCATGTCGGATTTAGCAAGATTTTTAAACGCAAAAGGACGACTGCTACTGCTACAGGCACTCAATACGAGAACCAGTACCACACACAGCCAATGTCGTCGCATCATTCCTACTCCGCGTTTAAGAGAACTCAAAAAGTGTAGGTGGCGCACTATTGATTTGAAAAGCGTGCTACATCCGGTCTGAGGGGTGAATCTAAAAAAATCGCGATATTGTTACTCACGACACCATCCTTTAGAATTCGCCCAATCAAATTGATTTCGCAAGGCAAACCATGAACAAGAGTTTTCTGACTAACATCATCGCTGCGGCCATTTTCGCGGCAGGCTATTTCCTTGACCAACCCATTGCCCTTTATGGCGGTTTATTTGCGTTGTCTGGCTCACTCACCAATTTGCTGGCTGTGCACATGCTATTTGAGAAAGTGCCAGGTCTTTATGGCTCCGGGGTTATTCAAGCGCGTTTTGAAGCCTTTAAGTTGGGCATCAAATCTTTGATGATGGATCAGTTCTTTACTAAGGAGAACATTGATCGCTTCCTTAACAAAGAAATGTCAGGCGGCGCCAACCTGAACCTTGACCCTGTCATTGAGAAGATTGATTTCAATCCGACGTTTGACGGCTTAGTTGACGTGATCAATAACAGCCAATTCGGTGGCATGTTAATGATGATGGGCGGTGCAGAAGCGCTGACCCCGTTGCGTGAACCGTTCGTGGCGAAAATGCGTCAGTCCGTGATCGACATTACGCAGCAAGAAAGTTTCCGTGAAGCGCTCAAAGGCCAGATTGAACAACCAGAGATGTTAGGCGATATCACCGCCAACATTGAAACCGTTATCGAGCAACGTCTTGATGAGCTAACCCCTGATATGGTGAAAGACATTGTTCAAACGATGATCCGCGAGCACCTTGGCTGGCTGGTTGTTTGGGGTGGCGTGTTTGGTGGTTTGATTGGTGTCGTCTCTGCACTCGTCACGGCTTAACAACTAAGCGAGCGGTGATCCCAGTTCGCTGGCATAAAACGCGGACATATGATGCTTATCGGCACCTTCGGGTGCCGTTTTTGTTTCACAAGGTCTCGCCATGCTTTGGGATGGCTCACAAATCTCTGTTCTAATTACAAAATCACCCTCAAGTTCCCCGCAGTTCGTCCGATTCACTCCTAGAATAAATGCATATTGCACGTCGCATAACTGACACACTTTAACCGTCTTTCACATGAGGTGAATTTATGGCCAAAACACGGATTTTTACATTAGCTACAGCGCTTGTTTGCGCCATGTTTGCGTCTTCTGCTTCTGCATTGATATTGCCACTTTCGGTAGGTGCCGATGCCGGTGTTGCGGATGTTAAATATAAAGGGCGCAGTGCGACAGGCTACTTTTGGGCCGTCACGGGTAACCTAAAGCTCACCAGTATGACCAGTATTTACTCAGGCTATGGTGAAACGACGGCTGAAATCCCCGATATTGATGGCGTTGATCAGGATTTCACGTCTATCTCTGTTCCACTGGCACTGCAGGTTAACCTGCCGATTGTGTTGGGTGATGTCTATGTGCGCGGCGGTGGTAACTATTACGAAAACACCTATGGCACCGAAGTCGAAGACGGCTATGGTTTGATTGGTGCAATTGGTCTGAGCCTTGCACCCGCGATTGGTCCAGGCATGGCAATTGAATTGGGTTATCGTGACCGTGGCAATGCGGAAACCAGCAGCATTTCTATTGGCGCTCGCTTAAATTTCTAAGCCGATTCAGCCTTTAGACCCAAAGCCAAACAAAGAAAACCAAAACAGCGCCCTATCGGCGCTGTTTTTTATTGGGTGTTTATATCAAGAGCGAGACCAAGAACTAGAGCGCGTACTTAAACCTTAAGCCATAGGCTAGAAAGGTTTGGCTACAGCGCTTGATGGCTTTCGAGGTAAGCCTCTGCTTGCTCTTTACCCATATATCGTCCCAATGTCTTCGCTTGTACGTTGCGCAAGTCGACCACAATCAACCCATCTAACGCGTTGTTAAACGCCGGATCGACATTGAAACACACCAACTTCCCGTTCAAACCAAGGTACTGGCGCAGTAACACAGGCACACCCAAACCGCTGCTCATTCTGCTTATTACTCTCGATAACACTTGCATGTCACCCAACGCAGATAGCATTGAGGTGTGCCATGGCACAGGCTCTGAGGTTTCTAGTGGCGTGGTAGGTTTCACCAACTGTGCCATGTTGTCGTCGTAATGATGAACGCTCAAGCTTTCTGCCAATAGACGTCTTGCTGTCAGGGGATAATCATTGCTGATGCTCACAGGGCCAAACAGAGTGGTGATATGCGAATGTCGGCTGACATATTCCGCAATGCCTTTCCAAAGTAATAACAATGCCGACAAGCTACGCTGATATTTTACATCGATCACCGAGCGTCCCATTTCCAGCGATACGTTCATGCTGTCGACAAACCGCTCATCATATTGAAACAGACTGCGCGAATAGAGCCCTTCAATTCCGTGTGTTTTCACAATGTCCTGGACCTGCCCTAAACGATAAGCACCCACCATTTGTTGTGCTTCTCTGTCCCAAATAAACAAGTGCAGATAATAGTTATCGTAGTCATCCAGATCGCACGAAAGCCCTGTCCCTTCGCCCACTGCTCGGAAGTTGATTTCACGCATGCGACCAATTTCTTTAAGAATGCAGGGGATGTGCTCGCTGGTTGTGCAATACACATCAAACTCGCTCGACGACAGTAACTTGGCATCGTCTGGTAGGGTTTTGATTTCAGCTTCGATGACATCTGTCCCGACCGAATCAATGATAGGTTCGCCATCACTGCTAGCCAAAGCACTGACGGCTTTTTCTTGATTCAGCAGATAGGTGTTCAAACGCAAATAATTAACCAGTGCATCATCGTTTTCAAACGCCCGACACTCTTTCCATTTGATCGGTTCACCGATGGTCAGAGGGATAGGTTTTCCACGTTTGTTGAGCAATTCTCGCCCGAGCAACACAGTGCGAAGTAGTGGGTGAATCGTTCCTGCACGATAAAACTTGCGGCTGTTACGCCCACCGATAAAAATAGGTACGACAGAGGCTTTGTGCTTTCTCACAATGGCCGCCACAGAGCGGCTCCATGCTTTGTCATTTAACAAGCCATTTTCGTCGAAGGTCGACACCTCTCCGGCGGGAAACACCAGTAACAGTCCACCGTCACCAACGTGCTGATGCGCTTCTCGCAGCGCGCGCATATTGGCACGACGAGCACTTTCGCCTTCAAACACATCCACGCCGATAAAGAGATCGCTCAGCTCAGGAATACGTTTAAGGTAGTAATTGGCGAGCACTTTCACATCAGGCCGCACTTCACGCAGCACTTTGGCAAGGATAACCCCTTCCACACCGCCTAACGGATGGTTGGCGACAACGACAGAGCTTCCTGAACGGGGAATATGATCAACTTCTTGTGACACAACTTGATAATCAATGCCCAACACATCAAGGGTATAAGTCAGAAAATGATCGGTATCTATCCCTTCTGGGCGAAGGCGATAGTATTTGTCTAACGTGCGGAGCCCAGTTAAGGACTCCACTGTTTTTTCAACCACGCCAAACGGCGTTTTTCTTGGCAATAGAAAGGGGCTGGTATTCATTCTCTCTCCCTGATGAAGCCAAGTACGTGCAACACGGTAAGTTGCAACTCGTGAATGCAAAATGGCACCATGATGCCGTCTTTAGCCCCTTATCTATAATAAGGCGCCTCTCGTTTTTTCTAACGTTTCACCCAGTTCAAATCGCCCTGAGAAATGAAGCCGGGAACATCTTTTTCCCATTTGCCCTGAATCGATTTGTCGTAGTTCAGGTAAAGCTTTCCATCGACGATTTTCCAGTAAGCTGGGTCGCCAGGAGCAAGGTCATCTTTTTCTGCAATGGCCCATGCGCAATAGCCGCCATATTGAGGGGCGTACTGTTCGGGATTGGCCAAAAATTTGTCGAGATTGGCTTGGCTTGAAAACAGCCATTCCGCGCCTTGGTACTCCGTTTTAAAGTCAGACTTCCCTTGCACAGGGCCGCCTTCAAAATAAGAAACCGTGTCGTATCCACTCACCGCTTTGTTACTGAAAAAACCCGTGTAAACGTCTTCAGCCGCGAACGTAGCCGCGGAAAAGAACAGTGAGATCAATAGTAAAATTCGAGACATTTCATCACTCCATTTTTTAATAATTCGTTGCTGGGAGATATGACCGAGCAGTGCACTTTTCCTTTCACGACTTTTCACTTTTCTGCGAGGTTTTTAATCACTCGTTTGAATCAATGTTCACGTCTATCTGCGCCTTTAACCTTGATCACTCGCCACCAGCTTAAGTGGCTGGTTCTTTCTCACAAGCGCTGTCGTTACCGCCTCACCGTTTTGGCAGGGAGGGCCATCCACGTAGACCATTTCCACCTGCTCAGGGGTCACCTTAAGGTGGGTAAAACTCACAGTATTCGCGTCTTCACGGTGCATGCACACCGATTTATAACCTGCCTCTGGTACATGACTGCGGTGAAATTCCCACGCTTTTTCAACGCTGCGCGGCGCCGTTAGAATCACAGTATGTGCCTGTCTTCGCGCCTGCATAACTTCAGTAAACGCAACAGAAGACGATATCATGGGCTCAATACTTGGCCTTTGGGTTAGTACGTGGCCGTCCCATTGAAATGCGATCACATGACCTTGTCGTGACGACAAATCTGGTGCGAAAACCAGCAAGGTAAACGGCGCATACGATCCCAAATGGCGTGTATTTAACGTCGCTACCACATCTGACACCATGGCCGATGGTGCGAGCATTTTCACCAATAAGCCTCGGCTTATAAGCGGCAATTCAGGAATGTCACCTTGGTAGTAATTCAATAAGCAGAGCGACAAGCCATGCTGATTAGTCGCCATCCATGTGCCGCCACCATCAGGATCGACAGGCATCATAAAAGCCGTATTACGGTGCGCAAATAATTGAGGTGAGAAGGCGATAGCACGCCCTTTTTGTTCATCGCGATTGAAAAAAACGTCGTAGCCCGACTCATGCAGCAACCAACTTACCGTGCACATTTAGTCGCCTCCTCGATAAAAAGTCGCGGTCGCAGGTGCCATACCAAAGGTCTCGGCGGTTGATATATCCTGCGCACACAAACTCACGCGGATAAGTGCAAAGTGATGCACCGCATGGCTGGCAACAAAAGACAATTCACGACCAAGGGTGGATTGCGTGACGGACGCGACATGGTGTTTCAAGCTGACTTCTCCACTAACGTTCATGCCCGTTGAAAGGTTCGCTTCACTTATCGTTTCCAGCCAATGATAGAGCGATATCCACTCTTCAATGGCAATGCTTTTTTCTCTCTCGACAGGATGAGCTCGGCGGCGAATATCGTAATCCACAAAATCAGAATTCGGCCACGCTGTGATCGCGTGAAAAACATCGAGAATATGGCGCATATGTTGCCCAATGGCACTTTGCAGGTACGGCGTTGCCACATGGTTATATTGCTCATCAGACAACTGATGCAACAACTCCAAAGCTTGTGCCGCGACGTCCATCCCGCCGATAACTTCAGCTGGCACTTCAGCTAACGCATCTATAATTGCGCTTGGATTGCGATTGCTTACAGCATCCTTTGCTAACATGCTTTCACCTTCATCTTTCACACTCTTATTCTTTGTTGTTCGACCTAAGCTCGTTCATCAACTCAAGTTCAATCAGTGACTCAAGCTTCAATCTGTCGATGGATAATGTTGCACCAACGCTTTTTCACGCCGCCATGCTTTATAAAGCTCAACCAACGTCGGCACCTTGTGACCCGATTTACGCTGTAAATCGCCAATTTCAAACAAGATACGGTACTGTTCTAGCAAGGTTGAAAACGCATCTTTCAGCGTCGCGCCTCTGTCCCAAATATGGGCGGCTTCACTGCTCGCTCCATTGACTTCGATAAGCGCGAAATCGTCACCTCGCATCAAACTTTCCATGTCGCGGAATTTGAGATCAATGCGCCCGTAGTGATAACCGGGGAAATCATCAAAAATTTCATCTAATCGAGCAACTAATGCGTCAGTGATGTATTCGCTGCCATTTCTAAAGATGGCACCTCGGCAATGACTGCCTGCAAACGCTAACCTAAAGGTCTCACCCGTGGCTAATACCAAATCGAGCTTGTCTTCATGACGGGCACGATAAAGATGCCGTAATTTTCCGGCACGAGGGTCATCATCGATCAACTGCGCTAACGATCGCTTCCCATCACCAATCACGAAGGGATTGTATTTCAGCGTAAGAGAGAAAATTCGACCGCGTTTTTCACCGGGGTAACGCACATAGAAAACGCCCGCTTCAGCGTTATACGGCGCTTTTTTTTGCAGCATGAGCCGCGCGCCATCAGGGAAAAGGCGGAGGTATTCTTCCAATTCGGCTTTGTTTTCAACCAAACGTACACCCGCACCACGACAACCTAAATCCGGCTTCGCCACCACAGGAAAACCTAGCCCTGCTTGATGCAAAGTGGTGAGTGCCTGATGCGCTTGTGTTTCTGCTGGGACGGTGGATTTTTCCCACATCACATAAGGCAAAATCCATGGTTTGGCTTTTTCTCCCGCCAGCGACAATATGGCGTCTTTGGATTCGCCCACCATGCCACTGAGTTCAATACCAGGGTTAGCGATAAGGGGGAGACTTGCGCTGCGATATTTAATGCCATGCCAAATCCACTGCACGGCAACTGGGGTATAAAACACCCAACCGGGCCAAAACTCAAAAGCGGAAAATGGGTTACCTTCCATGTTCAATGGTGGCATCCCATGATTAACGGGTAAGGCAGGTGCTGTTTTTTCTTCCACCAATTTTAATCTGTGCAAACCGCTTTCTCCTTAAGCTTGTTGCCTGCAAAACGGTTAATAACAATAAGCAAAATCAGCACGACAGGAATAAGCGCCCAACTGACATTGCTGTTAATCCATTCGATTTCACCGAGTTGGTAAACCAATGTGAACACCGCGGCAGTCCATAGTGTTGTTGCAAACACCACAGCCATTAAAAAATCACGTAGCCCAACGCGGAAAAAACCACTCAGGCAGAAGCCGACGAAACGTAAACCCGGAACAAATCGAATGAGGAAAAGATTGCCGATTGCGTGTGCGCGCAGTTTTTTTCGAATCACCCTTACACTCGGTTTCGTCAGCAAAAAACCACGTAAACGACGCCATTTTCGAGCCCAATATCCAAGCGCATACAAGCCAGCATCGCCCGTGGCGATACCGATAAAGATAGCGAGCAGTGCCATAGGCACAGACATTACGCCCTGAGAAGCGGCGACACTTGCCGTAATGATGGCGAGATCTTCAAGGAGATAGGACAGCAAAATCACCGCAAAAAAAAGCGTTAGCGGCGAATACTGTAAAAGGGTTGTTGTCACGTCATTCAAAAGGCGCGCTCATGTGGCTATTAAACTCTTAGAGAATAGACAGGTTCAACGACGTTTCGCTTTCAGATTATTAAGAAAGTCTTTAAATTCACAAAAATAGGACACGCTTTGCTTCAAATTTGTTCCATGGCGAGACATTGAAAATTTTCTGATTGGCCATCGCGAGCAAGCTATTTTCACCACATGATTAACGTGACAAACTGGCGTTCAAACCCCGTTAACAGGCAGTGGCAGCATGAAAAACACCGCGATATCTCCTTTTGTACGCTTACAAAGTGAACTGGCGAGTTTCGCCAAAGCACGTGACTGGGAGCAATTCCACAACCCGAAAAACCTCGTGATGGCTCTAAGCGGCGAAGTCGGTGAGCTGGCTGAATTATTTCAGTGGTTAACCCCAGAACAAGCGGCTGATTTTCCGCAAGAAAAGAAAGAAGCCTTGGCTCATGAACTGGCAGATATTCAGCTGTATTTGCTGCGCATT
This sequence comes from Enterovibrio norvegicus FF-33, assembly GCF_000286835.2. Taxonomy (GTDB): domain Bacteria; phylum Pseudomonadota; class Gammaproteobacteria; order Enterobacterales; family Vibrionaceae; genus Enterovibrio; species Enterovibrio norvegicus_A. The sequence goes on from NZ_AJYD02000038.1 coordinate 630,104, forward strand.
GCAGAGAAGTGCAATATTGATCTTGAAGAGGCCTGTGATAAGAAACTCGTGCTTAACAACGAAAAATATCCCGTCGAAAAATGTTATGGTCGCGCCGTTAAATACAACGAGCTATAGATTCTCCGCTCCTTTTCGTCAGGTGAAAGCGCCTAAATTAATATCCCACAAATGAGACATGGGCTAAACTTTTGATAAAGGACACGCGCGCTCGGTATCCCCCTTTAGGCGGATACCGAGCACATTGATCTCCTCCATCCGGTAAGCAGTCAGGATAGGTAATTAATTTTTAATCATTAATCAATTTTTCGCGACTAAACAATGGATGAGTAGATGGCACTCTCTGACGAGCAAGTACAATCAAAAGACTTGTTTCCTAACGATGCCTTGCTCGTGCGCGCCATGCTGGTGTTTATTGGCTGTCTATCTTTATCGCTGGTAGCCATCTATCTACTCAGACAACCTGGCAGTGCAGCCTTCACTTGGTACGCGAATGGTTTGGCCATCGCGCTGATATCACTCGCACCCAACGCACAACGAGCCGCTCTAACGGGATCCGCATTTATTGCCATATTGCTGGCTAATATGCTGTTTGGCGATGGTCCACTTCAGAGCATACAACTCGCTTTATCCAACACCGCGACGATCACTGCTGGCTGCGTGGCTCTCGTTTATGCCAGTCGAAACGCTTCACCCTTCTTATCAATGCAGAGCTTTTCCATTTTTATTGGCCTAACGGTTTTACTCAGTCCTTTGCTTGGCGCTATCGCGGGTGGCTATACATTACATAAAGCGCTTTCAATCCCCTTTAACGACGTCGCCCTGGCTTGGTATTTCGGTGATGTGATTGGTATTTTGGCGATGACACCCGTGACCTATATCTTACTCAAGCGACCTATCGAACTGCCATCGTCATTTTCTAATATGAAAACAGTCTGTTTGATATTAGGTATCACGGCTCTGTCGGGCTATCTCCTCTCGCATGTGGCATACCCTTTCATTGCCATTGCCTTTGCACTGACTTTCGCTTGTGCTGTATTGGATCGACTCTCTGCGTTTATAACTGCATTTTTTGTATCCGTGGTTCTCGATATTTTAATGGTTTCTCCGTCAACCAAGCTCACATTTTCGGATGCTGCCGCTAATCCCGCGGGCTTATTGCCCCCCATCGCTGGCGCAATGTTGATCGGTATCTTGTTGGCAGTGAAAACCGCCAAGTTGCGAGAAATACAAAAAATGAGCGATGAGAAAGCCGCCCTATTCTCTGGCGCCATGAACGCATCAGTGATCGGTATGGTTATGGTATCGCCTGAAGGGCGCATGATTAACGCCAATCGCAGTTTTTTAGCGCTTATCGGGCTGAGCAACGAAGACCTTCAACGCAAGAATTTCAATCAGCTTGTGTTTCATTCAGACAAACACGATGTGAACGAGCAATGCCAAAAACTAGCGGCAGGAGAGACCGATAGCTTCCAACTCGCGTTACGCTTTCTCACCAAGAATAAACAGGTGATATGGGTCCAAATCGGTGTTTCCGCCGTCAAAGACCAATGGACAGACAATGTGATTCATTTTGTCTACCAAATACAAAATATCGATAAAGAACGCCGCATTGATGCAGAGAGAAGCATGTGGTCTCAAAAGTTCGAGTTCGCACTGGGCATAAATCACATTACGGTTTATGAAATGGAATGTCATACCAAATTCATGCATTTGTCAGACAATGCTTATCAAGCCATTGGCATCAAAGCGTATACCGTCAAACGTCTCTATGAATGGATGGCTCATATTCATCCTGATGATCTCAGAGAATACCAACACTCTGTCTCTAGAATTGGCCTAGAGCCCGTGGCGATGGAATACCGCGTGATTGACGATGAACAAAGCTATCGCTGGATACGTGATTGCAGTCAGCCTATTGAGCAGTTAGATCAAGACTCGACCAAGAAAGTCATTGGCACGATGACAGATATCAGTCATGAACGCGATGCCTCGAAAGACATCGAACTGATTGATCGCTCAGCATTAGCACTCAAAGCTGCCCAGTTTGGCGTGTGGGAGTACAGCCCCATAAACGATGTGTTGTATTGGAACCCTGAAATGTACGCTCTGTTTGGAATGAAATCGGGGGAGTTCATTGACAAACGCATGTGGCGCAACCTACTCCACCCTCACGATCGCCGTCAGTTTGATGCCATGCTTGCATTGACTATTAACGGCGCTCACTATCACACCCATGTACGCCGAGTGCTTGACGGTAAAGAAAACCCGCATCATTCACTCATGGCAAAAATCACTCTCGATGATAACCATCCGCACTTAGTTGGCGTGTGCACCGTGACGCCGCATGTTTCAGCAGCGAACAACCCGCAAGAGAATGCAAAAACACAGCTAGCATCGGCTATCCATGCTTCGAGTGAAGGCATTATCGTGCTAGATACAAACCTCAATATTCAAGTGATAAACCAAAGTGCCCGTGATATTACCCATTGCGGCACGGATAGTATCAGTAAAAGCATTGATACCTGTTTTTCACTGTTTGATGGCGACGCTTCGCTTTCGCTTAGGCACTTATTGGTCAACACGCCAAACGATGATTTCATTCTGGACAATGTCTTCTGGTTGCAAACCACACAAGGGCTGGACGTCCAAGTTGCACTATCAGCTAAACCAATGTTGTCCGACGAAAGTGTATTTGAAGGGTGGGTTATCACGCTGCAGCATACGGCAAAAGCAAGTTGGATGGATCAGACAGATAACGATTTGCGATTGGATAAATTAACAGGCTTGCCCAATCGCCGCGATTTTGACCATGTGCTGCAACATCATATCGACACGTTGCAACAACATTCGGGGGAGCACACACTCGCTGTTGTTCAACTTGAAGGACTAGGAGCGCTAAAGGACTTACTCGGTCGACCTGCACGGGATCAAGTGATCAAGTCTGCTGCGCTTGTTCTAAAAGCCAACGTACACAAAGCCGGATATCTTGCACGGATCAGCGATGACAGGTTTGCCATTTTACTCCAACACTGCGCGCCGTCTCATGCGTTCGAAATCGCCAAAGAAATCACCACTAAACTGGATCACCTCAAATACACCCACGATGCCAAAGCGTTTTCAATAGAAAGTGCCATTGGTCTTACCGCAGCCAACACATTAGAGATTCCCCCTTTTCAATTGCTTTATCACGCTCAAGTCGCCTTGGCATTGGCTGTTGATGGTGAGGCTCCCCATGTGTCTCTCTTCGATGAATCAACACCAAAGCAAAGCATGCAACTCAGTAGAGATAATCTGCTACAACAAATCGACACAGCAATTGAGCAAGGTTCATTCACGTTACTTTGCATGCCGATTGTTCCCCGACGAAACGGCCTTGCGACATGGCATGAGCTTTTGATCAGAATGATCACAGAAGATGGACAGCTGCTGCTCCCAAATACGTTTTTTAGTGCCGCGGAGCAAACAGGACGCCTGATAAAAATTGAACGCTGGGTGTTTAGTGAAGTGCTGGAAAAACAAGCACAGGCATTACATGACGCGAATCTTTCTGTCGCTGTTAACCTTTCATCTGAAGCTTTCTACAACAGCGCCTTTGTTGAACATTGCACAACACTCATCAAACAGAGTGCGCTACCGGCTTCAAGCCTGTGTATTGAAATCAAAGAAAACACCTTACTGATAGACCCAATGAAAGCCAGAGATGTCGTCTCAACGTTCCGTGCTTTAGGCTGCTCAGTAGCCGTTGATAACTTCGGAGCAGAACTCACCTCATTCAGCCATTTAAAAACCCTAAATGTCACCATGCTCAAAATTGATGGCAGCATTATTTCTCTGATGCGATCGAGCCGAGTGGAGAAACGTATCGTTGAATCCATCAAACAGATTGGTGACACTCTCAACATCAAAACAGGGGCACAGAAAGTCAACAACGAAGAAGACTATCAGCAAGTACAAGATGCCGGCCTCGACTACACTCAAGGTTATGTGTTCGGCGAGCCTCTCCCACTATCGCGTGTCATATCCTCAGCAAAAGCGGGATTAAGCAACCACCTCTTATTCCCGAGATCCGCCAGCTAACTCGCCCAACTCTCGGACACTCGCATCACAGACTGGCCGATCCCTCCTTTTCATTTCGTTCATTTTCGCCTTCAATGCTAACGTTGAGCGAAACGCTTTGTTGGACAACACGCTAGGACTGGCAAATGAAGAATTGTGACTATCTGGTAATTGGCGCAGGCATTGTTGGGCTTAGCGTGGCGCATGAACTGCAAACTCGCTATCCCGATGCACACGTCGTGGTGGTGGATAAAGAAGACCAAGTCGCCAGTCATCAAACTGGCCGTAACAGCGGTGTGATTCACGCAGGTGTCTACTACACACCGGGCAGCATGAAAGCCAAATTCTGTACCGAGGGGAACCTAGCGATTAAAGCGTTTTGCCGCGAGCACGACATTCCTTTTGAAGAATGCGGAAAACTGCTAGTTGCCACGAATGACATAGAACTTGGTCGCATGGAAGCATTAAAAACCCGCGCCCAAGAAAACGGCTTGGAATTCGAGGTTTTAGACGCGGCTCAACTTCACCAAAAAGAGCCAAACATTGAAGGGGTTGGCGCGATATTTGTGCCATCAACAGGCATTGTCAATTACCGCCAGATCTGTGAAAAACTCGGAACACTGATCAAGGAGAGCGGCGGCGAGGTTATATTCAATAGCAGCGTCGAATACATACAGGAAACCGAGGAAGGTGTGACGGTTGTTGCTGGCACCCAGATCCTCCATGCCGACAAGGTGATTGCCTGTGGCGGTGTCATGTCAGATCGCATTGTGCGTATGCTCGGCAAAACGCCAGATTTCCAAATCGTGCCTTTCCGAGGCGATTATTTCCAGCTTCCACAGCGACACAATGGGATTATTTCTAGTCTAATTTACCCCATCCCCGATCCCGACCTGCCCTTTCTCGGCGTTCACCTCACCAAGATGATTGATGGCTCGGTCACCGTCGGCCCTAATGCAGTGCTAAGTCTTGCTCGCGAAGGGTACTCGCGGTTTTCATTTTCTTTCAAAGACACCGCAGAAATGCTGCAATATGTCGGCTTTTACAACGTTATTCGACGCAATTTTTCTTCAGCGATGAAAGAGTTGCGTAACGGGGTATGGAAGCCGGGATATCTCAAAGAAGTGCAGAAATACTGCCCGTTGCTAACCAAAGAGGATTTGCTCACATATCCTTCTGGTATCCGAGCGCAGGCGGTCTATCAAAACGGCGACATGGTGGATGATTTCTTATTCCATCAAACCCCACGCACCTTGGTGGTATGCAATGCGCCATCGCCAGCCGCCACGTCATGTTTTCCGATTGCGAACTTCATTGTCGATAAATTAGACGCATAGCGGCTGTTCTTACCTTGTGCGCACAATATTTTGTTGGCCTCGACTCTCAAGATATTTTATACCGTTCAGATTAAGTAAGCGGTCATCAATTTGCACTCAAAATCATCCAAGACAATCTTGTCTTCAATGTCTATTGAGATAGTATTTTGCTAGAAAACGCTCATAATCTTGCTACAAAACACTTAAAGAAAAATTACCCATGACTGATTTTCAATACTACTTTCATCAACTTCCTTGTTTTAACTGTAAAAAAACCACAGTCAGCACGGATCTTGGTTGGTTAACGGCTGCGATGAAAGATGATGTCGTCGCGCAAATGGCTGCGATTATCGCGCAAGGCAACGTTGAACCAGATCTTTCAGTGCACGTTACTTGCACGAAAGACGAAGCGCGTGACTACTTATTGCTGAATTTCTACGGCTACTCAGAAGAAGAACTCGCAAATCAAGTGAAAGCGGAAGATGAGCAAGAGGTCGCGGATGAAATAGCAGAGCTACTGGCAGAGGGTAGCGAAGCAGCCGTCTTTGAACATGAAATCGCGCTGCAAAGTTGTACTGATTGCGACATTGATTAATCGTTAAACCAAGCGCAAATATTCAGTTTGCCCATGTTCGTCATACACAACATGATGTTCAATTTATTCAAGGCGTTAGAAACTTAGGGTTTGATAACGCCTTTTTCGTTTCTGCGATTTTTCTCAAGTACCATTTACAGTGTTTACCATTTACACATGTGAAAAGTTACACTCGTAAAATTCCAGAATAGGCTTTTCTTGCCATATCTTGAATAAAGGCAATTTTGTTCTTAGTCGGTTGAGGTTATCGATGTTTAAACGCATACAACAACACGCGAAAGGGGATCTGTTTATCTTTCTTCTTTTCGCTTTTTTAGCGTTATGGATGCATCATTTCAGTCATTCGGCAATATTGAGTTATTCACTAAAACCCGTTGAGGTTTTTCTCCATGAGGGCTCACACGCGCTTGCTACTTTACTGACTGGAAACCACCTTCAAAGCCTGCATCTAGCGTGGAGGGAAGGACATGTAATTTCCGCGGTTAGTGGACGGATAGGTCAGATTATTATTGCTTTCTCTGGTTATGCGGGTGCGTCTCTTTGGGGGCTTCTTATCTACGCCACGAGCATTAACGCCAGTAAGGGTATAAAAGTTGTTCTCATTGCTTTCAGCGCTTTTTTCTTCCTGTATATCGACAGTCTGACAACGGGCCTGATTTTAAGCTTTGTGATCGGCGTATTTGTCGTTAGCTGGTACCTTGGTAAAGCTGGCAGTTATTTCCTCCGATTCCTCGGCATTTTCGTCATGCTGAACTCCATCTACTCACCCACTTATTTATGGTCTTATGATCAGACGGGCGATCATGTGTCCTTAAGTAAGCTAACCTTCCTGCCTTCGTTCGTGTTTATCCTGATCTGGCTTGGTATTGGTTTGTATTGCTTTAAGTTGGCATATAACATCACGCTCAAAAAACAGCAGCAGTGATACACAGCCACTCTCTTTAAGCAATTCGCGACAGAATCTTCAAACCATTGTTATGGTTTACATTGTTATCAGAAAGTCGTGTTCAACTGAAACGAACTGACGGCGTAAGGGATAATCGTCAATCGTGTTATTTCGCAACGCCCAGTTCGGCTTAATGTGGTTTTAAGTCGGTATTCACGCCAAACTTATGATGTCTGCACCACATAACCTCCCACAAATTCCTTTTCTTTTCTTAAGCCTAGGCATAGCATCGTCGCCTCTATTCAATAGGCGGAGGTTCTCCATTATTCTCCCGCCAACCATCTGATTAAAAAACACTCTTCACTCAGAAAAGAGATACTTAATTCATCATGAAAAAAACCGTTCTGTTTCTCTGCACAGCCCTAATCACAGGCTGTTCGACACCACCTCAAAGCAATGATCATCATACGCCGCCGATTGCTGGTGAGCCGATTTCCGATAGCAACAAAAAAGCGATTGCTGCGCTGTTTTCATTGCTCGCCAAAGAAGCGAAGAAACAATGGGGCGAAGACGAATACATCGAATCCAGCAAGCATCGCTATGTGAAATATCTCGACGGTTATCAGACTCGGGCACACATCGACTTTGATGCGGGTAAAATCTATGTTTCAACCGTGTCGCAGCATAAGCCGATGGAAAAATTGCACAAAGCGATTGTTCAAACCGTGCTCATGCCTGCCGATCCTAAAGATATTGAACAGTTCACGGACAAAGATATTCAGCTTAAAGGCAAACCGTTTTTCTTAGGGCAAGTGGTCGATCAGGAAGGGAAATCGATTGAGTGGGAATGGCGGGCAAATCGCTTTGCCGCCTACATGCTTGAAAACAAGCTGCAATCCAAAACCATCAAGAAAGGTAACGCTTACTACGTCCAAATCGACATGGTAAAAGACCACCTTGCCCAACGTGAATATCAATACGCCCACTTGGTGCGCGATGCATCAAAGCGCTATGACATTCCTGAAGGCTTGATTTATGCGGTGATCAAAACCGAAAGTAGCTTCAACCCTTATGCAGTAAGCCATGCGGGTGCGTACGGTTTGATGCAGGTGATCCCAAAAACAGCAGGGGCGGATGTGTTTAATCTGGTAAAGAAAAAGCCAGGAATGCCAACCAAAGAATACCTGTTTGACCCTGCTAACAATATCGATACTGGCGCAGCGTATTTATACATTCTAAAAACGCGATATTTACGCGACGTCACCAACCCATCTTCACGGCATTTCAGTATGATTTCAGCATATAACGGCGGAACGGGCGGTGTACTGGCGACATTCCACACTGACAGGAAAAAAGCGATGGTTGCATTGAATCAGCGCTCGCCAAGTCAGGTGTACGATGCACTCACGACGAAACATCCTAAAGATGAAGCCAGACGCTATCTGCAAAAAGTGCTCTATTTCCAAAAAGATTTTAAGGAAGGGAAGATCTAGCTCAGGCAGCCTGCCCCCCACTAGCGACAGTTTTGTCAATTCGTGTGGGGGGATGAAATTGGGTGGGTAGCTTATCGCGGCAAAGTAACCATCACACCTAACCCCGGCTTGCGATCAGTCAGGGTAATCACGCCGTGGTGCAACCCTGCTACGGCTTTGGCAAGAGAAAGCCCTAACCCCAGCCCGCCGTCTGTGCGGCTCTTGTCGACGCGATACAGACGTTCAAACACGCGCTCTTTTTCAGCATCTGGAATACCGGGGCCGTTGTCTTCCACTTTCAACCAGACTTGATTACTTTCTCGCGCTTGGCCGCAGCTAAGCGAGATCTGACTACCATCAGGGCAATAACGCAGGGCGTTTTCAATCAGGTTTGCCACTTGTTGGATCAGCAGTTCTCTGTCGCCTTGAAACAGCAGAGGCTGCATGGGTTTTTCAACCACCAGCGACATGCCAGCATCTTCCGCAACATCGCCATAGATTTCGGCCACCGTATCGATAATGTGTACCAAATCAATCTGCGAGAAACGACTACGTCTCGCGCCAGATTCAATTTGTGAAATACGCAGTAAGGCATCAAAGATGGAGGCTAACCGCTGTGAGTCTGCCAGTGCATGATCCAATTCCTGCATAAAAGGGGCTTGTTCCGTCACCTTCAGCGTTTCCGCTTCTTCTCTCAGCGTCAAAAGGTTATGACGTAAACGGGTGATTGGCGTTTTCAGCTCATGCGCAATGTTGGATGAAATATCACTCATGGCGGCGACCGAACCTTCAAGACGCGACAACATTTCGTCCACTGACACCGAAATACGCGCCAAATCGTTGTGTGTATATCGCTCTCCGGTTCGCACAGACAAATCGCCATCTGCCGCCGCATTGAGCACACGTTCAATACGATTAATGCGCTTTTGGCTGATCCGCCCCATCGCCACGACCAGTACTGCGGTGAGTAATGACACCAAAACGCCAGCTAAGATGAATCCTGATGTTAATACCGCGAGGATTTCATCATCTTCAATCGGGTCATCATCAACCTTCCGCTGACCATGACCTTCAATTAATGCGCGGGATTCTTTCACTATCTCGCTATTTTGATCGCTCAGTTCATGCTCGACATAGACAAATGTCACTGCCGCCATCAAAAACAGGCTGAGCAATGACACGGCACCAAACATTAATCCCTGCTGTGTGGCAGAGGTTTTCATCCATTTAGGAAGCGCATCAAGCAAGCGACGGAACGATAAGTACTGACGAACAGAGGCTGAAAACTTTGCAATCATTTCACCTCTCCGCCGTCTTTATGTTCTAACTTGTAGCCCACACCGCGTAAAGTTTGGATCAGTGTGTCACCGAACGGTTTTTCCAGCTTATTTCTCAATCGACTGATGTGGGTTTCGACTACGCTGGTTTGCGGGTCGAAATGAATGTCCCACACGTGCTCTAGCAACATGGTACGTGTGATCACTCGTCCAGGATGGCGCAGGAAGAGCTCCAGAATACGAAACTCTTTCGGTTGCAAATCAAGCGAGATACCTTGACGAATCGCCGTGTGTTCAAACAAGTTGATCACGACATCGCCAAAGCTCAATTCAGGATTGGTTTCGTTGGATTTAAGTACAGAGCGGCGCGATAACGCCGTCACACGAGCCAACAATTCAGAAAAGGCAAAGGGCTTGGTCAGGTAGTCATCCCCCCCTGCCTCTAACCCTTCCACGCGGTCATCAACGCCGCCAAGGGAGGTTAGAAATAAAATCGGAGTGCCAATTTGTGCAGCACGGAGCGCTTTAACCAGCGATAAGCCATCCAATCCGGGCAGCATTCGGTCGACAATCGCGACATCGTATTGTTCTGCCATGCAAAGGGTCAGCGCATATTTGCCGTTGTCGGTCACTTCGACCTGATGACCTGCTTCACGTAACCCTTTTTCCACAAAACTGCTGAGACTCACATCGTCTTCAACCAGTAATATTCGCATGTGAACTCTCTCTTGAAAGCGGCGGCTTATACCGCAGCAATAGGCTCGTTGTTGATATTATGATCTGTTGGGTTAGCGACGTCATTTTTAAACTGACGTTGTTTCCAAGCGGCAATAATCACCGCAGTAACACCTGCTAACAGTGTGATTCCTAGTGTAACCAGTCCTAGCATGAAAAGCAGGGAAAAGCTCAATACACCGACAACCGCAGTGACACCATTCTCTCGAACTTGCTTTGCCAGCGCTTTGGCCCGTAGCCATAGCTTCGACATCGATAGCTTTGACATAGATTGACGTATAGATTTAACCATTATTCACTCCTTGAGGGCGTCAAACGACGACGCCCTTATTCTGTGTTTGTTAGTCTCTGCTTAGGCAACATCGCCTCAGTCATCACAATCGTTTTTGTGTGATTCTATTTTGCTTGTAACAAATTACTTGGCTGCAACCGCAACGGCATCAATATGTGTTTCTACGCGCTTGCCATTGGCATCAAGCATTTCCACGTCATAAGTTATTTTGCCGAAGTGATCGTCTACATCCACGCTCCACGCTTTACCACCAAATTCGGTTTCGGCTTGCATCACGGCTTGTTCGAGCGACAGATAAGTGCCGTTGTTCAAACCTGACAACCACATGGCATCTTCAACTTGGTCATCTTGGTCGTCGTCATGGTCGCGGCGTTTTTGCATCAAAATCACTTCGCCTGTTTGAGCATTAATCACGGTGTGGATTTCTTGGCCGTCAGTTGCAGACAGTTCCACTTCGTAAACCGCTTGACCGTGTTTAACGTCGCGCTCTGCCTCAAGCGGAATACCGCCCGTTTCATTTTTCGCAATTTCAACCGCTTGAAGCAGTGACACCGCATCTTGATTTAGCGATGTTGGTGCATCACTCGCATTTGCTGAACCCATTGCCATCATGGCGCTCATACCAAGAAGTACAGAAATAGCAGCAGGCTTAAAGTTGATGTTCTTTTTCATGGTGGTGTCCTCGTTATTAGTTTTGGCTCAATCAGAATGTCTCTGTCGATGGAGCCACTCTACGCGCCGTCGTTGTCAGGAGGCTTTCCTGAACTATACATTTTTGTAAGGTTATGGATGGCGAGGTGTCTTCTTAATAACAATTTCATAAATCAGCGTTTTACAATGTAAATACATCAATAAAACAGAACGTAAAAACGCCAGCGATTTGCTGACGTTTGAGGGGGTTTTTGAACGTATGGGTTTGGATTTAACCCATGGTTAAAACGCCGTTGCGTTATGGACGCAGCGCTGCAAAGTCGACGGGCTTGCCATCATGCTTGAGCGCAAAGAATAAGGTTTCACCGCTGCTGTCATCAACGCCGTCGTTATCGGTGACTGCATATGCACGTCCATCTTTGGTGATGGCAAAACCTTCAATTTTATCGGTCACATAACCACCCGTCGCTTGTAGATCAGGGATAAAATCATACACCACATCTTTGTTGACTAATGGCAGTTCACCACTCAATGGGGCTGGCGTTACATCACCCAAGATAACGCGCGTCAATTGCTTCACTTTCGCGGCATCACCAATTTGGTTGTCACGCTCGATGATGTACAACGCGTCTTCGTAAGCGGTGATTTCAGATAATCCGACCCAGCCTTTTTTGGCAACATCTGTCGGGTAACGCACCGCTTTCCAATCACCAGTACGGGTATTGTATTGCACCAGCTTGACGGTATTTTCAGGGTCATCTTTCCAGCTTCGCTGAATCGCTATCCACAGATTGTCGCCTACGCGTGTGATCCCTTCTGCGCCATAGCGCTTTTCAACCGCAAGCAGGTCGACTGGGAAGGCAACGGTTTCGACAATCTTGCCGTTAGCATCGGTGCGATAAAGCGCGTGAGGAATGTTCTTGTCGGTACGCCCTTCAGAGGCAAGCCAGAATCCGCCGTTGCCATCGGTGGTGATGCCTTCTAAGTCCACATTTTTCGCAGGCTTACCGTTGACAGTAACAGCAATGCGCTGCGTGATTTTGGCCGGTGTCGATGATGCATCTATGACGAAAATTGACGGCTGTGCTTTATAGAAGCTGTCGTTGACGGCATACAAGGTGTTTTCGTTATTCAGATCCGCAACCAAACCGGACAATGCACCCCAGCCTAGTGGCTTGCCATCTATCATGACTGATTCAATTTGTGGGTAAGCAGGCGCATCGGACGTTACTTGATAAAGCATGACGTGCGAACGCACACCGCCATCTTCAATCAAATCCGTTTCATTGGCCGTCGCCAGCAAGCCACGGCTTGGGATTGCAACCGCAGACTCAGGCGAAATACCGGATGGCAACAGTTGCACAAATTCTGGCGCTGCACCTGTATCGCGATAGACACCGATCAATGAACCGCGCTCTGAGGTAACAAAGATAAAGCGCTCACCATTGAAGGTGCCTATTTCAAGTCCTTCAGGCTCAACGCCTTTGTTGCCTGAACGTTTTTCAGGGTAGTGACCCGCCAACGCCGCGCGATATTCAAAATCTAACCCTGATTCAAACAACACGTTGCCTTGCTTGTTGAAGATAGTGAAACTGCGAGACCCCCCTTCGTAATCTCCTTCATTGGCGGTCACGAAGCGATCATCGTCGATCCATTTCACGGCGTCGGGTTCACGTTTTCTCGCCATTTGCTTACCGTCAAATGTCAGGGCGCGCTCTTCATCCAAATCGACGTTATTAAGGTCCACCGTACCCGCAGAAAAATCGGTGATCACAGTGCCTTTTCTGCCATCCACCAGCACAAGATGATTGTTCTCTTGAAGGGTAACAACCACTTCACCCAAACCGTTAATATCTACAAACTCAGGTTCAGGGTCGTTAGGCGCAATGTCAGACAACCCTGTCATCGCGACCTTCTTGTGGGCGTCGCAATCCATTACGCCGTTTGAAAGCGGGATAAGAGACAAGTGCCCAGCGGGGAATTGCGGCATTACGCCATCATTAAGATCTTCATCGCGCTCGTTCTCGATGGCGACAGCGACAAAGCTGCCATCTTTGGCCACGGCGACTGAGTCAGGCTGACCGCCGAGATCACACTTAGCGATTTGTTTGCCCGACTCTAGGTTACGTTGCACCAAAAAGCCGGAGGGTTGGGTATAGCTTTCCGAGGTATTCACCGCAGTGACAAACGTCTCACCCACCACATCTATCGAGGTTGGCTCCCCCCCCATCGTGATGAAGCCCTTGCCCATTGGCTTTTTCGGGTCACGAATATCAACAAGGCCGACGCCTTCAAGGGGGCTGTCTGAATAGACCAAGGTGTTGCCATCTTCGCTAACAGCAATAATTTCTGCCGAGCTTTCATGCGTCCTTTCCACGCCCGGCGGAATATTGTTGTCTGTAGAGAACGCACTGATGCGTTGGAACGCTTGATTATCCGCGGCGTGAACACCGGTGGCGATAGATGCTGCTAACAATGAAAGTAGAAGAGTGCGCTGTGTACGCATGAGGTAACTCCTGTAATACCATAAATAATGGCGCTACTTTTTCCTGTTGCGGTGACAGTCTCATGACAGTGAGATGGCAATTAGGTGATGCGAGGAAAATGTGCTTCTGAGGCCGCTTTATCTCCCTGTTTTTTAATGTAACGCTAGTCTGCGTTCCATAACATTGAAAGCAATGTCACCGCACGGCATTTTGTTTACCTACACTGACGTTAGCATTGCTTAGAAAGTGGCCTTGATCTCAATGAATGGAGGCGGCTTGATTTATCATCATCTCAATCAACTTTCAGAGGCTGTGCGGGGTTTCTAAGCCAATACGGACGTTATGTCTACACACGTTACCGTATGACACACCCATCCACGCCCCTTATTTTGGAGTGAGCCAATGACGCAACACGGTAAGATAAATTACGTTGAATTTCCCGCCTGTGATCTTCTCGCCACCAAGTCCTTTTTCTCTGAAGCGTTCGGCTGGACGTTCACCGATTACGGCCCAGATTACACCGCATTTTCTGACCAAGGTTTAGATGGTGGATTCTTTCGTGCTGATCAGTTCGCCGACACAGCCAATGGTTCCGCTCTGATCGTATTATTCAGTGACTCACTGGAACAAACAGAAATCAACGTTCGCCAGACTGGCGGTAAAATCGTGAAACCCATTTTTGAATTTCCGGGCGGGCGACGTTTTCATTTTACCGAACCCAGCGGAAATGAATTTGCGGTGTGGTCTGATAAATAAAGAGCAATCAATAGCATGATGTGAAAGTTGCCATGATGCCATGATGCCATGATCGAAAAGGGGGCCACCTTGGCCCCCTTTTCGATGTTCATTTGATGCGATCTCGCATTACGCACTTAGCTGATTCGGTAAAGTTGCCCCAACACGAAACAACTTGCGGCAGCGTTCTAAAAACACGCCATATACCATGCCCAACATGCCGGAAAGCAACGCATTACTCGCCACTGCCGTGACAATTTGGTTTGGCTCTGCACCCACACTGAACAATATGCCAGCGTACACGGGAGATTGGAACGTCACGTAAGCAAAGAAATCTGCTGCGCGCTTGCCCAGCCGAGATGACGACCGACGCGTTGCAAATGTCAGCACGCTGTCGCGAAACACGCCATAAGGCCAAGCGATCAAAATATTGACCGGTATCGATAGCAGTCTTGATGCCAGCGATTGTTCAAACGACATGCCCGACACAAAAATTTCAATCATCATGCCCGTCACAAAACAGAACACGACCATGGCAAACATATCAGCCACAACAGTACGAACGCGGTTAGCGCCTTTCATTTCCCACCCCAAAAATCGCATCAATCAAAAGCAGCAAAACACTGCAAAAAAGTCTTAAAACGTCAACACGTTGTTCGGCTATTAGACCAAAACACCTACAATTTTAGGTGCTTTATTTTCAAAAATATCCAGCTATAAATTCTATTAATTTACATAAAAATAGAATTTATAACCATTCGTATAATTGTGATTTATTGGTGAGGATATCAGGCTAACTTGGCTTTCTAGAAAGGTCTCTGGCCATGATAAGTGCCAGCCCAAGTACTTGGAGGAAGAGAGCGAGGTTTCGGTAAGCGGAGATTTTACTGCCTAAATCTCGTTGAGAGTCAGCCAACTGTAGGTTATCGAGATATAACGTATCAATTTTGTTTCGCAGAAGATCCTGCTGTTGGTCAATGGCGTCCATGATGAGTGGCATATTGTGCTGTGTAACCGCAGTCTCACTCATATCATTGAACGACTGCAGCAATCGACGACTAAACGGCAGGGGGAGAGAGCCCATATCAGGTTTAACAGCCAAAATGACCAGGATGGTTTCTCGACGACGTTCGAGCGCATCGAGCTGCTGCCAGCTAAGTTGAATAAGCTGATTATTGTTGGTTTGCGTTTCGATAACTGACGCGGATTGCTCGCCCAAGCCATCGATCACGAAGTTGGTCATCAACGCAGCAACAATGTTTAACACCAAACCAATGGCAACAACCGCCCACGTAGGTATTCCTATTCGCACGTTTTCGTCCTTTTTCTAAAGGTATAGTCGAGAACAGAACGTGACGAGACATCAATCCTTTCAATGATGGACTTTTCTTAATGATAAAACGCAAAAGGCCAGCATGTGCTGGCCTTCAAATTGGATTCAGGTTCGGCTTAATTTCAGGTAATGAGGACTAGGCGCTTTTCGCCACGGGCATAACCTGTGCAAGCTTGAGGTAGGAATGCAACTCGTTGTTTTTATATTCGATGGCTGAGTGAATATTCACTGCTTTATTCGCAATCACACGGCTACGATACTTATTACTGCCTTTGGTGATTTCGATATCAAGTACACCTTGTTCTAGCTTCCAACAACCCGTGGTCGGGAGTCTATTGAAAAGCGTATGTTCTTCCAGTGAACCATCAGCATGTAATAACAGCTCGGTGATGTAACCGGCACTACACGATTTTATCCAACGCTGACCGCGCACTTCGGAGGTGGAAAATGAACGCTTACTGGCCATCCAATCAAAAAGGGCAATCGCATCAACGTCTGACACATCTGGCAGTTGCTCTGTATCCAGCATGGCTGCGGTGCCTGACTCACGCATAAAGAGTTGTAGATATGAACTGTTCACTTGTTTTTGCATCTGCTACGCCGCTGTCGTTCCTTGAAAAAGAAGAAGATACCGCCAAACCTCTGTTTGCTTCATCTCCCTTTTTGCAGGAATGTTAACCCGCGCCGATATCAGCGCACATTTTCTTCAACCTGACAGAAAATATCGGAAAAACCGCTTAGTAACCATTCAACGCACACAATCTCGTCTTGTATCAATAATCAATCACTCGTCCCACTGGAGAGGCGGCCCAGTGTGAACTATCTTTAATCATGACATCACCTCAAGAGGCAACACGGATGCGCTATCTCTTTGTAAAAGCATTAGTTATTGGACTGTTAGCCACACCCACCGTTTTCGCCGAAGAGCAAGAATCTTTCGGTGAAGTGGTCACAGAAAAAAACGAGTCGATCTGCAAAAATAAATTCACCCAAGAATTATTTACCCAGCAGCGAATTTTTAGCTCTACGCGCAATGGCGCTGACAACCGTCGTATCGCAGAACGAAAAATCGAAGCCGCGCGTGAGAAGTACAACCTCACCGCCAGCTATTGTGATGCCTACAACGAGCTAAAATCGTTCAACCCTGAAAACTTAGATCGTAAGCCTGGTGATGCTCAGTTCAACTGATCGCCTGTATTATTAAGTGATCTTCGCGTAAAACAACAGTGCCGCTTTTTAACGCTCAAAGTACACGCGTGAATGCACCGTAACTTCGCAGCCAAGACCAGCGTAATATGTGACCAATAGATGGCATGGCAAGTCGTTGTTAGACAAACGAGGCTTGCCACTGTTAGAGTGAGTCAGCGTCTTTTTTTAACAACGATTAGCAGGTTACCTCGCAATGCGACCCAACTTTTTCTCTCTAGCTTCACTTTCAACTTATTCGCGCCCTCTTGTTGCCGCTTCTCTGCTTGCACTGACCGTCACAGGTTGTTCCGACAATGAGGTGGGAGACGTGAGTCTGGGTCTTTTCACCACCAAAGACATTAAAATTCAAATTTTCAGTGACCCTGAAGTCTCCGGTGTCACTTGCCATATCAGTCACGTGAAAGCCGACCTGGATTTTTCTGACCCGTCAGACATGGGCATTTCTTGTCGTCAAACAGGTGAAATCACCGAAGAGATGATTGAAAACGTCGATAGATCAAAGTCAGGCGAGGTTGTCTTTACCGCATCGAAAAGTATTCTGTTTAAATCGATGAAGATTCGTCGAATTTTTGATTCTGATAATCAAACTCTGATGTACCTCTCTTATTCCACCAAAGAGACACAAGGCAGCCACAAGCACAGCCTGTCTACCGTGCCACTTTGGGGCACCAAGGCGTGGAAAGCCCCTGTTACGACTAATTAATCAGCAAACAAGGGTGATTTGCACTGTAAATCACCCTTGTTCGTAGGCATTTCACCAGACCCTCGCTACTATACTCCCTCGCATTCAAAGGGGGATTTCCCATGACGACGCAATGGTCTGTTCTAGACATCGAACAACAAACCACAGAATGGTTAGAGAAGGTCGTCATTGGCCTCAATCTTTGCCCTTTTGCCGCTAAACCACAGCGTAACAAGCAAATCAAAATTGAAGTGTGTGAAGGCACAGATGATCAAACAGTGATGGATTGTCTGCTGGCGGAATTATCGTTGTTAGACAGCAGTGAAGTGGCGGACTTGGAAACAACCTTGGTCGTCACACCCCATCTCTTTCAAGACTTTGATGACTACAACCAGTTCTTGGATGTGGCAGACATGCTGATTGATCAATTTGGCTGGCGTGGCATCTATCAAATCGCCAGTTTTCACCCTGACTATTGCTTTGCTGATGTCGAGCCTGAAGACGACAGCAACTTGACCAATCGGTCGCCATTCCCTGTGTTTCATCTGATCCGCGAAGCGAGTATCGAGAAGGCATTCAAATATTACGGTGGAAACGCGGAAGACATTCCACAAATCAACATCGACCGCGTTTGCGGGCTTTCCGACTCAGAGAAAAAGGCCCTGTTTCCGTATTTGTTCAGAGCTCCATCGGTTTAGCGCACGAGCTATTTAAGGCGCAGCCACACAGCGAAAATTCGCGAGAGTGTCACCCGACAATGACAACGCCAACTCGTCGCCCGCATGCAGTTGGCCAACACCTTTTGGCGTCCCTGTCAGTACAATGTCCCCCGGCAATAGGGTGAAGTATTGAGTAAGGTGACAAATCAAAGCGATCACAGGCGTTATCATTAATTGTGTATCGCCTCGCTGACGCGCTTCGCCATTAATATCCAACCCATACTTGGTCGACGCTAAGTCCATTTGGTGATTCGCCACAAACGGGGATTGTACGCAGCTGCCATCGAACGCTTTCGCAATCTCCCACGGCAACCCTTTTTCTTTTAGCGCACTTTGCGCTTCTCGTCGCGTCAGGTCGAGTGCAACACCTAAACCCATAATCGCTTCTCGCACCTCGGCTTCCGTTGCATGAGTTAACGGCTGACCAATCAGCACGGACAGTTCTGCTTCGTAATGTATAGGGGCTAGGGTTTCTTTTAGCACCAGAGAAGAAGACGAGCCTACCAGCGCTGTGGAGGGTTTGATAAACAACACGGGCTCATCAGGAATTGGGTTGTTCAGCTCTTGGGCATGTTCAACGTAATTCCGGCCAATACAAACCACTTTTCCGGCCGGTAACGCAATGCCTTTGCCGTCTTTCCATGTGTGCGAATACATCCCTTCTCCTTTTATTGAAAACATACACCTCAGCCACCTCAAGATGCTTTGATACAACACCTAGCATTGAAATCTCAGTGTACTCGATTCCGCACACAAGCAAACAATCCCGCGCCTTCAAACAAAAATGGCGAATGACTGTCATCGCTGCTTGTCGGTTCAAAATTATTGGACATACAAACAATGAGACGGAATGAAAATTCTTATACACTGACAATGCCTTATCCGTGCCCACATCTATTCATGTGTTCAAATGTAGGCAAACAGGTAGGTTTATATCAATATCAAAATTTTAAGGATGAAAAATGAACCTTGATTACATCGCGCTGGCGCTGCTGATTTTTGTCGCGCTGGTCATCTTCTACGGCGTGATAGTGATTCATGACATTCCCTATGAAATCGCTAAAAAGCGCAATCACCCCCATCAGGACGCAATTCATCATGCCGGATGGGTCAGCTTGTTCACGTTACACGTCCTCTGGCCTTTTTTGTGGATATGGGCAACGCTTTGGCAACACGACAGAGGTTGGGGCATGAGTACGCTTGAGCACAATCAAGAGTCGATACAGGAGGAGTTAAACGCACTCAAGAAAAGAGTGCAAGAGTTGGAAAAACAACCTTCATCAACGCCTCCATCACAAGACGACCTAGCGCCGAAAAAGGGAGAAATCTAATGGATTTACTGCTTATTCTCACCTATACCGCGCTATGTATCGCTATTTTCAAAATATTTCGTATTCCTTTAAACAAGTGGACAGTGCCTACCGCTGTATTAGGTGGCGTGGTGCTCATTGGCTCATTGATTTTGCTAATGAACTATAACCACCCTCACACATCGCTAGGTGGCAATGTGTATGTCACTACCCCTATCATTCCCAATGTACGCGGACAAGTGGTGGAAGTACCGGTACAACCCAACCAGCCTTTAAAGCAAGGTGACGTGCTATTCAAGATTGATCCAACGCGATTTAACTCACGCGTGATTGACGCTCAAGCAGCACTCACCGCAGCTAAACAATCTGCTCTAGGTTTGGAAGCCTCATATCAAACGGCTAAAGCCAATACCTTGCGAGCAGTCGCAGAACGCGATCGCACCAAATTGGAATTTGAGCGTTACCAAAAAGGGGCAAAAAAAGGCGCATTCACCAAGTCTGACGTTGACAACAAACGACAATTTTATCTTGCTGCACAAGCCTTGTTAGCCGCTGCTGAAGCAGAAGAAAGTCGCCAGCTTATTGCGTTAGAATCTGTTATTGATGGTGTGAACACGCAGGTTGCACAAGCGCAGGCGAGCTTGGAACAAGCTCAATTTGATCTCGACAGCACTGTGGTTCGTGCGCCAACTGACGGCTTAGTGACACAAGTAACACTCCGCCCTGGCATGATGGCTGTGCCTATGCCTTTGCGTCCTGTTATGACGTTCGTGAATGAAGAAAAAGAGCGCTTTGTAGGCGCATTCAGACAAAACAGTTTGCTCCGTTTGAAGACGGGCTTTGAGGCTGAATTTATTTTCCGTGCTTTGCCGGGCAAAACATTCAGCGGAGAAGTCGTTGAAGTCATACCCGCTATTGGAGAAGGACAAGTTCAAGCGCAGGGTGCACTGCTTGGTGATGCCATGTTCAATAAGCAGGGCAGAGCTTTGGTGGTACTTCAAATCAACGATGATATGAGCGAGTACAATCTTCCATTTGGCACCAACGTTGAAATTGCCGTTTATTCTGACAGCTTCCACCATGTCTCCATCATGCGTAAAATTCTTATCCGCATGAAGAGCTGGCAGAACTACCTATACCTCGACCACTAACACTCACGACACACATTTCCCTTGTTAGATCCTCGGCTTCCTGAGCCGAGGATCGCCTTTCCCCGTCCCATTTCTAACACATTGACTCACTGATAATAAAACCCGATCTGGCGTTGATTTTTCCCCCGATTAACCACCAATGACAAGACCTAGTTGGCAATTTACTAAATAGCACTTGTCGAATTTCTTAGTCAGGTCAAGGCTTACGGTATGCCCGATTGTTCAACCCAGTAAACAGGTTAACTAAAATCGAATGAATCTTTTTGACTACGACACCCCTTTGTCTTGCGTTATTTTTGACTGTGACGGTACGCTGGTAGACAGTGAAGTCCTCAGTCAAATGGCCATGGTCGATGTATTCGCTCACTACGATATCGTGCTTGATTTACAAGAATGTTTAGATAATTTCCAAGGTGGGAAACTCGCTGATATTTTGCTTCAGACCTGTGAGCGATATGGGCTATTAATCTCTTTAGACGAGCTAGAGCCGCTGTATCGGAAAAAGTGCGAATCTTTATTTAAAACACACCTCACTCCAATTAATGGCGTGCCTGATTTACTCAACATGCTTGAAGAAGCCGGAGTCGATATGTGCGTGGCATCCAATGGCCCCGTAGAAAAAATGGAACTGTCGCTCGGCATGACAGGGTTACTTTCGCACTTTACAGGTCGGCTATTCAGCGCGTTTGATGCTAACAGCTGGAAACCTGCACCCGATTTACTTCACTATGCAGCGATGAATATGGCGGCTCCCACTGACCAATGTTTATTTGTGGATGATACAATTTTGGGGGTACAAGCAGGGGTAAATGCAGGTATGCGAACGGTGTATCTGAATGAGGGTAAGAAGATGCAAATTGATCACCCGTTAGTAACGTGTGTAAGCTCTATCAAAGAGCTCAAATCTCTCATGGCGAGTCTTCCTCTGTCTAATAGCTGGGCTTAGCTGGCGTATCTGAAACTATTGATGCGTGATCAGCAGTCCATCTTCTAACATTCGACCCAAGATTTCTGAACCCGATCCTGATGCAATACCCAGTACATCCTGGCTCAACTCTGTGAGCGATTTGTCATTAAACACAATAACTTGATCGGTGTTCTCACCGTCGCTCGCCACTGATAGTGTCGCTTTACCATTTTCGTCACTTAGAGATACCAAGTAATCATCAATGTTATCTGCATTTGCACCTTCGAGGAGATCAGACAAATCCAATTTATCAAACGCAACATCAAAGTCTGCAATCACGTCTGTCGCAAACGTGTCGGCATCGCCTTTAAGAAACGCAAATACATCTGCGCCCGTCCCGCCTGTTAGCGAATCGCTGCCCTTGCCACCCACAATCAGATCATCACCTAAGCCAGCATCAATGACATCAATACCCGCGCCACCGTAAATATGATCAGCACCCGCGTCGCCGCTGATGGTATCGTCCCCTTGATGACCCGCTAACAAATTCGCGTTGTCGTCACCCGTCAACTCAGTGGTATTGACAAGGTCGCTCAAATCTTCATTGGTGTTGTCTGCAAGGCGGATATCCAGCGTGCTTTCAAAACGCAAACCGCTGCTATCATTGACTAATTCATAGCTAAACGATTCCAGAACGTCGTTTTCAGTGACATCTGTCATCAATTGATAGCTGAAGTCTCCTTTTTTATGAGTGCCTTCATCTTCACCATAAATGGTCAGCGATCCATAGGGTGTTTCAATCAGCATGATGCCTTCTGCAGCGTTATAGATCGCTCCGTCAAAACTGACCGCAGACAGAGACCAATCGCCTGTAAGGTGATCATTATTAACCAGATTTCCTTCGGCAATATGCGCACCACTAACTTCACCACTGAGCCCAGCGGTCTGAACGGTTGCAACCAAACTGGTGGCGTCGTCAAAGCTTATCGTCAGCGTGGCTTGATCTAGGTTTGAATCGCTATCAACAACCGTGTAAATGAAAGCTTCATCCGTAAGGGACAGGGTTTCTAACGATCCATAAAGCGCTTCCACTAGCACATCGGTATTGTCTATCACTAAGTAGCGAAACGAGGTATTTTCTGTCGCCTCGATAGTCACATCGCTTCCGGTGTAGGTTGAAGACCCCTTACCCACTTGCTCGCCATCAGCGCCATACAAGTAGTAATCGAAGGTGTCGTCGGTATTGAGTCCACTCAGGGTCAAGATAGTCTGGTCAATTTCATCACGAAACCCATACACTAATGCGGCGTAATCTCCACCAGCAACAGCACCTTCAAAGGTAAAGTTGTCGGTATCCAAATCATCTATATCGATGTCTTTTAAAATCAGTTTGCCAGTGTCGAGCGTGATATGGGTATCATCACCGACTTGCTCCATCATGAGTTCATCGAATGTGTCGATTGAGGTGGCATTCTTGATGATGCTGCTGTCGTTACTGGTTTTGAAACCATTCACAGTGTCAGTGCCGGACTCAAACACCACCACATCAGGGCCATTGCCCAATGTTAGCGTGTCGTCACCTTCGCCACCGACAAGACGGTCTCCACCTCTGCCGCCGTCCAGAGTATCGTTCCCCGCATCACCATAAAGCACATCTTTGCCATTGCCACCGGAGAGAATGTCGTTACCTTCTCCGCCATGCAGCTCATCAACCCCGTTACCTCCTTCGATGTTATCGTTGCCACCATATCCGTAGAGAACGTCATCACCATTACCGCCATCAATCACATCGTCGCTGGTGTTGGCTGGAGCAGGATTGTCATCATGAATTTCTTGGTTTAAGAGGGTGTCCAAATCTAGCCCTGCAGCGGCATTGCCACCAAGGAAGATGTTTTGGTCTAAGCCGGCGCCATAGAAAGTCACGCCATTTGAGCTATCAAATGCCGCGATAAGCTCGCTCGCATAGAATTGAGTTTGAATGGATGAGATATAGGTGTAATTGCCGTCGTCCGTCATGGTGAAAGAACCAGACTCAGTCGCAATTGTCACGCTGCCTTCCGACAGCACGTAATCATCACCCAGATAGCTTACCTGCGTCACGGTAACACCATCGTGCACAGTATCGCTGCCATCGCCATTTAGCCCTGAGATCACATTGCCAGTAATAGTACCTAGTGCTGTAATCTCATCTTGGTCATCTGCCGCCACAATATCTTCAATACGTGTCACGGACACAGTGGCAGACGCTTCTGTGGTCGTTGTACCATCGTTTGCTGTCACAGAGAAAGACATTGAGGTAAGCAAGGGGTCTGCACTGTCGCTGTTAATCGCAGCAACGCCTGTCGCAGTAAGCAACACTTGCGTGCCACTCAACACAAAGTAATTGCTATCGTTGTTAATGAGCGTAATCGATAACGCATCTTCATCCGCATCAGAGACGGTGAAGGTCGCCACCACATCGTTTTCTGACACGGACTCTTCGGTCAGATCGTTCACCGTGAGGCTAATCACAGGGGCATTGTCGTTGACACGATTCACCGTCACATCGGCGTCCACGCTGCTTTGACGGTCACCATCATCTGCCGTCACACTGAAACTGATGCTGTTCAGCTCTGCCACATCATCATTGATGGCAGCGACGCCATCAGCAGTCAATCGCACTTCATCCCCATCGATTTCTAGCCAATCCGCATTGGCAGTCATCAGGCTGTATTCCAGCGAATCTGAATCTAGATCTGATGCAACAATCGTTGCCAGCACTTGGCCTTCACTGACAGATTCTTCCATCGCGTCGGAGACATTCAACGTGATGGTTGGGTCGTTGTCGTTGACCCGATCAATGCTCACTGATTCTGTCGCTACCACGGAATAAGTGCCATCAGACGCTTGTACTGATAACGACATCGCCGTGAGAGGATCTACGCCATCTTGATTGATAGCAGCAACGCCTGTCGCAGTTAGATACACTTCGTTGCCGGTTAAAACGAAGTAGTCACTTTCGTTATTTGCTAACGTAAGGGTTATTGGGTCATTATCTGCATCGGTCGCTGTCACCGTGGCGACTAACGTCAATTCCGACACGTCTTCTTCCAGCAGTGAATTCACCGATATTGATACATTAGGTAAGTTGTCATTGGCGCGACCAACCAAAATCGTATCTGTCGCGGTCGTCTGATTTTCACCATCAGAAGCGGTGACAGATATCGACAAGCTGCGAATATCCAGCTCATCATCTTGAATCGCGTTTACACCTGCTTCTGTCAGCTGAACATTGCTACCGGAAATGACAAAGTAGCCGCTGTCATTATTCAACAGTGAGAACGTCAAATCGCCGCCATCGGCATCTGATGCCGTAAACGTCGCGATCGTTTGACCGACTGATACACTATCTTCCGTCACATCGCTCGCAATCACTGATATGTCAGGAGAGCTGTCGTTCACGCGCGTTACCACCACAAGATCGGAAGCACTGGTCTGAAAGTCTCCGTCACTCACCGTAATATTGACGGCAATCGCCTCGATAGACAAAGCGTCGTTATTAATGGCAGCAACACCTTCCGCAGTCAACGTCACGTTACCGTCCTGTATTGACAGATAGCCATCATCATTGTCAGTGAGGGTAAAGGTGAGAGTATTTCCATCTGCGTCATTGGCCGTGTAGGTTGCCAATACCATGCCTTCGGAGACCGCGTCTTCCGTCACATTGACTGCGTCCACAGTGAGAGTAGGCACGTTATCGTTCACTTTATTCACGGTAATCGTACCGCTGATTTGTTCAACCAAATCACCATCGCTGGCTTCAACGACGATTTCCAACGCATCAAGTCCGAGCGCATCATCATTGATGGCGTCCACCCCGATTTGCGTTAGAACGACCTGCCCGTCTTCAATGCGGAAATAACTGGCTTCATTGTTAAGCAAGTTAACCGTCACAGCATCATTATTGACATCCGTCGCCGTGATCGTTGCAACTGACTGCCCTTCAGATACCGACTCTTCAGTGACGTTATTCAATGCGAGCGTCACTGCGGGTGCATTATTGCCAGAGTCAGAATCTGAAGGATCAGTGGGTTCTGATGACGGAGATGGCTCTGGGTTTGTGGGCACAGGCGTTGGGGACGCAGAGGTGGTAATGTCTGGCGTTGTAATGGAAGCCGTAGACTCTTCGTTTGCCTCGCTTTGATTCAGACGATCAAGAAAAAATCGTTGTAAGGTAGACAAAGAACCTAGTTGCTGCGTCGTGAAATTGTTAATAGACAGGGGCTCAACGCTTTGGTTCTCCTCCCCTTTAGCCTCTTGCAATAGCTCTCCCAAACCAGGGCGGCCACTGCCTGCAGCTTGTACGATCACATTGCCAGCGCCAAAAAACACGGACGAGC
Source organism: Enterovibrio norvegicus FF-33 (assembly GCF_000286835.2). Taxonomy (GTDB): domain Bacteria; phylum Pseudomonadota; class Gammaproteobacteria; order Enterobacterales; family Vibrionaceae; genus Enterovibrio; species Enterovibrio norvegicus_A. The sequence goes on from NZ_AJYD02000038.1 coordinate 656,295, forward strand.
TGCTTTGCTCTCCCGCTGCAGGATCCGCGCCTTCTGTTGGGTCATCACCTTCTTCGACACCACGCTTCAGGGCATTTACATCGTTGTCAGACTCTGGGGGAGGTTCGAAAAGAAAGCCGCTATTTGGGCCAAGTCGTATCTCACGGTCGCCGTTTTCTTTTAGCACGGCACCGCCATTTTCGGTCACAAGCACTTCATCGGGCTTCAGCTCTGCATATTGCTCTGCCGCCCTCACACTTCCATCTGCGGCAAAAATCAGTGCATTGCCTTCAAGTTGTGTAATGATTAATTTGCTTGCCATATCAACGCCCTCAGCCTTTTCTTAACTCACGGGTTAAACGGTGCAACAAAAAAATAGGTCGCTAGACGCATTTGCCCATTAGTAACTGTAGCCCATGAATCTCGCTTTTGAGTTATCTGTTAATAATTCAATACTCATGCTAGGCATGAGAAAAGTATGAGTAAATCAGTCCACTCACACTAACCCTATGATTGAAATAAAAAAGGGGATGCTTTCGCATCCCCCCTTTTCTGCTTCATGAATTCTTTTTGAAGAATTCAATTCAATGTTGAGTTATGGCAGTGTCTTTAAGCTCTGTTCATAATCATCAAATTTTTGCATGACTGTATCCGCTGCACCGCCTGTCATTTTGCTTATCGAGATAATGGCAACAGAAGCGAAAATGAATCCAGGTACGATTTCGTAGATATCGAAAATGCCGCCCGAGATTTGTTTCCAAACAACCACAGTCACGCCACCGATGATAACCCCAGCGAGTGCGCCATTGCGGTTCATATCTTTCCAGAACAAGCTCAACAGCAGCGCAGGACCAAAGGCTGCACCAAATCCTGCCCACGCGTATGACACTAAGCCAAGCACCGAACTTTCTGGGTTCATCGCCAGCGCCAATGCCACAACAGAAAGAACAACCACGGCGAAACGACCCACCATGACGACTTCTTTCGTTGATGCTTGCGGACGGAATACTTGTTTGTAGAAGTCTTCTGCCAATGCCGAAGAGGAAACTAACAATTGTGAATCTGCTGTACTCATCACCGCAGCCAAGATAGCCGCTAAAAGAATGCCGGCGATCACAGGGTGGAATGCCGCATTCACCAGATACATGAAAATGGTTTCGCCGTCAGCCAGTTCACCGCCAAGGTGTTGGTCAACATACAAGATTCCCACAAGACCGATCAGCACAGCACCCACCATAGAGATGGCACTCCAAACCACTGCGATATGACGCGCTGTCGTGATGTCTTTGTTGGTACGGGTAGCCTGAAAACGCGCCAAAATATGTGGTTGTCCGAAGTAACCCAGCCCCCACGCAACCAAAGAGATGATTGCAATCGCAGACAGAGGCTCACCGTTAATGTCATTCCAAAGCGTTAGCAATTCTGGATTTTTCGCTTCCAATGCCCCAGGCAGGTCAGTAAACGCAACGTCCATGGTCGCAATTGGCACAATCATCAGGGCCGCAGCCATCAACAAGCCCTGAACCAGATCGGTCCACGATACCGCCAAGAAACCACCGAACAAGGTGTAAGACACCACGCACACGGTGCCAACAACAACTGCGGTACTGTAATCAAGGCCGAACACGGTTTCAAACAGCTTGCCACCAGCAACCAGACCAGAGCTGGTGTAGAAAAGGAAGAACAGCAAAATGAAGAACGCGGAAATGGTTTGCAGTAACTTGGATTTGTCTTCAAAGCGACGCGACAAAAACTCTGGAATGGTCAGCGCATTATCAACTTCAATACTGTAGGTGCGAAGTCGCTTGGCGCATATCAGCCAGTTTAAGTAAGTGCCTGCTAACAAACCCGCCGCCAGCCACAAGGATTCGATGCCAGCGGCATAAGCATAACCCGGTAAACCAAGCAGCAACCAGCCACTCATGTCAGATGCGCCGGCAGAAATAGCCGCAGGCCAAGGGCCCAGCGATCGACCGCCAAGGAAGTAGTCTTCCGAGCTGGATGTACGTTTGTAGGCATAAATGCCAATGCCAAGCATAAGAACCAGGTACACGATAAACGTGGCGCTGATTGCAACGCTGTTTTCAATCATTCTATTTCCCTCAATGCGCGAGCGCCAAAATAAGACGCCCAATTTTTGTTGGTTTTAATGTTCACCACTGCCGAGTTCTAACAAGGTGGCATTGCCCCCTACAGCAGTAATATTTATGGTTCGCGTTCGCTCTGTAATAAAACGAAGCAGATAGGTTGGCGAGGCCACGATAGGCAGCAGGTCGGCATTGTTCTCAGCGACAAATTGGACCAACACACCGTCTCGGGCAGCCAAGGTTCGGTTCATTTCAATCAAAAGTGCATCACTGGCCACGGCGGCCACCCCACAAAGAGGTGCGTCCGCTAAGGCGCTGTCAACGTGATTGAGATCGATCGTGGGCACGAGTCGGTCAGATACGCTTGTTTTGACCAAGTCAGCCAGCAGGGCGTCTGTGTCGTGACGCAATGCAGCAGGTACAGCCACCAACGCACAGTTTCCTGCAACCAAGGTTGCCGTCAGCTGTCCGGCTAGAGCCGTCAGTGACAAGCTGTCGTCACCCGTGATCAGGAATAAGCCTCGACCTGCGGTATACAGTTCATTGGTTTCCCCTGTCGGGCCTGGCATATCGTGTACTGGCTCTAACAAAGCTTCGGCGTGTTGCAAATGAAAACGAATCATTTGTGCGGCGGTTTCAAAAACATCTCCACGCTGTTCTACATTGTCAGCCCAAGCAGTCAGTAACACTCGACGAGCTGCCACACCCATGCCATTCCACTCTTCCCAGACCGCTAGACTCTGTGCCGCCAAGCGCGTTGTTTCTGTCATATTCTGTATTCCTTGAACCTTGCTCATGCCACAACCTCCTCTTTGGTGAAGCGGTAGAGATAGTGCGGACCACCCGCTTTCGGACCCGTGCCTGATAGGCCTTGTCCACCAAAGGGTTGCACGCCAACCACCGCGCCAACTTGATCACGGTTGATATAGCAGTTACCCACTTTTGCGCGTGATTCAATATGCCGATAGGTGTTTTCGTTGCGGCTGTGAACACCCAGCGTCAACCCAAAGCCTGCATGATTAATGTCATCAATCACACGATCAAGATGATCAGCGTGATAACGCACCACATGGAGAATCGGGCCAAAGTGCTCTTGAGTCAGCTGTGTAATACTGTTGATTTCAAAGGCCACGGGAGCAATGTAAGTGCCTATTCGCGTTTCACTGCCCATCGGCGCTTTAGCGATGAAGTTGCTGGTTTTAAATAGCTCATTAACGTGATTTTGCAGCTTTTGCTGCGCTAATTCGTCAATCACTGGACCGACATCGGTGGAATGCAGATAAGGTAAACCTACCCGCATTTCTGCCATCGCGCCCTTAATCAAACCAATCACGCGATCAGCGACGTCTTGTTGGACATACAACACACGAAGGGCGGAGCAACGCTGCCCTGCAGAAGCAAATGCTGAACGAATCACATCTCGAGTCACCTGCTCTGGCAATGCAGTGCTGTCCACGATCATGGCATTTTGCCCGCCCGTCTCTGCGATAAATGGCACCGGAAGCGCGTGACGAGAAGCCAGCGTTTGGTTAATGCGCTGCGCGGTTGGCGTTGAGCCCGTGAAAGCAACCCCCGCAATGCGATCATCACCCGTCAATGCACTACCTACCACTGCGCCACTGCCCGGAAGCAGGTGGATCACGCCTTTCGGTATGCCCGTTTCCAGCAGTAATTCAATGGTGCGGAATGCAATCAACGACGTTTGCTCTGCGGGCTTGGCCACGACGGTATTCCCCGTTACCAAGGCCGCTGAAATTTGACCGATAAATATGGCTAGCGGAAAGTTCCAAGGGCTAATGCAGGTAAAAACACCTCGGCCTTCACGACGGAGTATCGCCGTCTTGCCATCAAAGCGCGTAAAGGTTTGGAGATCGCTTATCACTTGCTCGGCTTGCACTGGGTAGTAACGGAGAAAATCGACCGCTTCGCGCACTTCATCAATGCTGTCATGAATGGTTTTACCCGCTTCACGGTGACAAAGCGCGACCAACTCGCCCAAGTTCTCTTCCAGCTTGTCCGCAAGTAGAAGTAGGTACTTACCTCTTTCTGCCGTCGGCAAGGTACGCCAAGCTTCTGTGTTGTCAGCAGCAACAGAAAGTGCAGTATCAACATCATGGGCATTCGCCCAACGAATAACGCCGACGTCAATGCGATGATCATAAGGCGCGACCACGTTGTGCTCACCACCTAACAAGCGTTCGCCATTGATAATAGGGCCGGCCTGCCATTGCGTGGCCATGAAGCGTTGAACACTGGCATCAAACGTTTGCCATTCGCTTTCAATGTCGATAGCGACGCCCTTTGAGTTCCTGCGCGATTCACCGAAAATCTCATTCGGCATAGGAATACGTGGGTTATGAAGCGTTGGGCGTGATGCCAGCATGTCGACAGGATGCGACGTCAAGTCACTGACTGGGCAACGTGCATCGACCAAACGGTGAACAAACGAACTGTTAGCGCCATTTTCGAGCAAGCGACGAACGAGATACGGCAGAAGGTCTTTGTGACTGCCTACAGGTGCGTAGATACGGACAGATTGGCCAAACATGGCGTGTGCATGGGCATAAAGCGCATCGCCCATGCCATGAAGACGCTGGAATTCATAATCATCATGGCAAGCCATGGCATGAATCGCTGCAACGGTTTGGGCGTTATGGCTAGCAAATTGCGGGAAAATTAGGCCACTAACGTGCTGAGACAGGAGAAACCGGGCACAAGCAAGATACGCAACATCCGTACCCTCTTTGCGGGTGTAGACCGGGTAGCCCGGTAAGCCGTTTTGCTGTGACAGCTTAATTTCGCTGTCCCAATACGCCCCTTTGACCAAGCGCATCGGGATCTTGGTGTTGTTTTCGCGAGCTAGAGCGGCAAGCCAAACGATGACAGGGAGAGCACGTTTTGAGTAAGCCTGAACAACCAGACCAAACTGTCCCCACCCTTTGATGTGTTCATGGGTGAACAGTTTTTCGAACAGTTTTAGCGACAGCTCAAGGCGATCCGCTTCTTCTGCATCAATCGTGATCGCAACATTTAGCTCACGAGCGCGTTTGAGCAACCCCAGCACAGTGTCAAACATCTCGCTCAGAACGCGATCTTCATTGGCCACTTCATAACGCGGGTGGAGCGCAGAGAGTTTAATCGAAACCGATGGCGTCGGTGCGCCACCCACTTGAAGATGCTGTGCGACTGTTTCAATCGCCTGCATGTAGTCATTCAGATATTTCTGCGCATCTTGCGTGGTCAGCGCAGCTTCGCCAAGCATGTCAAAAGAGTATGAAAAACCTTTTTGACGCAGTGGCTTGCCATTATCCAGCGCTTCATTGATGTTACGACCCAGCACAAACTGGTGTCCCATCACTTTCATTGCTTGATGCATAGCCTGGCGGATCACTGGCTCAGACATCTTGTTCACAAAGCGGTTTATCACCTTACTGGGACCGCCTTCCTCGCGTTCATCCAAATTGACGACTTTCCCCGTCAACATCAGACCCCACGTTGAGGCATTAACAAATAACGAGTCAGAGCCTTTAAGATGGGCCTTCCAATCCGCCACGCCTAACTTGTCACGGATCAATGCATCTGCGGTTTTCTTATCCGGCACTCGCATCAAGGCTTCGGCCAAACACATCAGCAAAATGCCTTCTCGGGTGTCCAGACTGTATTCTAGGAGCAGCGCATCAATCATCTGCACCGCTTTTTTATCTGCACGCACCCGCTCAATAAGCTCAGTGGCACGTGCTTCTGCTTCACTGCGTTCCTGCGCCGATGGCGTTGCCAACGGAATCAATGATTCAAGTAGCGTACTTTCGTCCACGCAGTAGTGGGCAGAAATAGCCGGCCACAGATCTTTCGATGGTTGCTCAAGATAGCTTGGCACCAACACATCGGTCGCTTTCAACATAAGCAGATTCCTCTCTCCTTGAAACCACGAGGCAGTGGTAAATGTTACTAATATGTTAGATTAGCGACCGATTCTAGGTGTGATATGACGGGGAGTCTTTCAAAATTCTGCGGCATTATTGCAAAAAACTCCGATGATTAACAAACAGAGAACCACTGCCTTTATCAAGGCATAACAATTTATTTCATATCTAATGATTTAGATCAGTGTTGTTGGCGGAAGCGAGATGGCGACATGCCAAAGTATCGGGAGAATGCAGAGGTAAAGCCGCTCTGGGAGGAGAACCCACAGCTGTCTGATATCTGGGTAAGATTGAGTTCGCTGGTACAAAGCAGTTCTTGTGCAAGGTCAAAGCGTTTTTTCAGCACGTACTGATGCGGCGTCATGCCCACTTGGGCTTTAAATAGCTGATGGAACTGACTTTCTGCCAGGAATACCGAGCCTGCCATTTGCGCCACACTGATCTTACGGCTGATATGTTGACGGATATAAAGGTCGATAATATCCATGTTAAGCCGATGACCCTGGCGGCGCGGTGCAAGCTGGTCACGAAAGTGTCGCTCCATGACGCAAAGTAAGGTATCCGCGCAGGCTCTACCCAATATAAGGTCATCGGGATTGGCGACCATTTCAGCTGTCAACGCTTTCACTAATACCTGCGCTTGGCTATCCAGTTGAAAATACGCGTCGCGCTGAAACAAGGTATCGACCTTCTGTTTCATGCTCAGCTCACCCATCAGCACCGCATCTGGCAAGTTGATCACCAAAATCTCGTTGTGACCACGCCCAGAGAACGCATGAAGCTCGGACTCAGACACCAGGCAACCTTGACCCGGCCCGACAAGACTGCCGCGCCCAGAAAGCTCAAACTCTGTTTGGCCTTGCAACCCAATCACTACCTGACGGTAGTCGTGCGCATGCAACGACGGATGGTTGGGTAATGCCATGACTTGCGAGTGCTTCAATTCAGATGCCATAGGATAATGATAGATGACTTAACTGCTTCTATTCTGCCACGCTATCCCTGAAAACAAGAAGTAAAATCGCTACGGAAAGATGATCAAGAGATGGTCAAACTACGGGCAATGTCATTTGGATTGTGATTTTGTGCATGATCTCAACAAAATTTGGCTGTAGATCTCAGTGGCATTCAAGTTCACGAATCAAAGACCAAATAGGGAAAAATCATTAATCACATAAAAACAAAAACTTAAATTAGTTTAAGTTGAATGTAGTGGCAAATACATCGCTTGATCATGCTTTCGATACTTTCTTGTCATGATCACGCCATGATCATCGTTCCGATGAAAAAGATCCTTCGTTTTTCATATTCACGTTAAGCATCCCGCGGAATTAACATTATTTCCCAAAACGTCAAAATTATGACGCCAAATAATAATTATGCGTCAATAATTACCTTATTCTATCCATCATTAAGTGAGCATCACCCTCTATTTATGGCTTAATCTAAATAAGGGTAAAAATTACTGAGCTATTAATCAAAAGATAGAGATTGATTAATAACGATAAGCATCAAATAATGAGTAACATGGACGAGCTAAATAGCACATACGTGTTAATCTAGCTATTTGGGACAAAGCTTTTCTATTGAAATTCTGAGAATAAGCAAGGGACATATGAAAAGTAATCGCATCACCGCGTTGGTATTCGCGTTATCGCCGATACTTCTTAGTGGTCAATCGCTTGCCAATGACACCAATGTAGCAACCAATGATCCGGTCGTTGCTCTGGAGCAGAAGCTAGCTGATAAAAGAAGTGAAATAGGCTTACACGCTGAAAACCTCCAGACGCAAAGAGATAAACTGGATGCTTTGCTCGCAGAACGAGAGTCATTAGCAAGTAAAGCGATTGAACTAGAGAAGAGACGGACAATGGCGCAAGAGCGTCTTGATGAACAATTCCGTCGCCTAATCGAAAATCCGGATACTGACCTCACGCAGTATAAAAATGATTATCAATCAGCATGGAAAGCTGTAAAAGAAAATCAAACATCGACGCTTCAAAATGATCAAGTTGTCGCTGAACAAACACGTATTGTTGAAGGTGAAAACCGCCAGAAACAACTGTTGGTAAGCGCACTCGACAATTTGCAAGAATCGAAAAAAGAAGCGCGCGTGAAACGTCTTCGTCAAGAATTGACGTTTGCCGATACCATTGAAGTCGTGCATACCATTACGTGTAGCGAGTCGATGACGCTGGCAGCATGTTCGAATCAGGGCAAAACCCTGACGATGCAAAAAGCGGTCAACACTTTCCAATCACACGTCTTAGATAAAGTAACGGAATCTTCTACCGCCAAGCTCAATGCCAACCGTGTCTCGTTCAACATTCATGTGATGAACAGTAACGTGGTAGATAGCGGCTTTAGTGGAAACAACCGTTATATCACCCGTATGCAAGCTGAAATGCGTAGCCAGCCTGACGAGAATGCTTCCTGTAAGCTACTCGATTTTGCTGAGCGCTATTGTGTTGAGAAATCATTCACTTCTGCCAAGGCTTCGCCAAAGCAGCAAGCTAAACGCTGGGTAAACGTAAAAATCCGCTCAAATCGCTTTGAAGATAACGTTACGATCAATGGCGTCACTTATGGTTCTACTCCGGTAGAAATCATGCTTCCAGCAGGCCAGCACCAGCTGACTGTCGAAAAGCCAGGGTTCGAAGCGTATAGCCGTCAAATGTACATGAACAAAGATTCTGTCGTTTGGGCGAGCTTAAGAGAGCAGGAGAACCGTCCTAAACCGGGAAAGCAATTCGCTGACAAACTCTCGAACAATCGTCAAGCACCCAAAATGGTGGTTATTGGTGCAGGCCAATACAACGTAGGTTTTGAAGCGAAACAACCTGTGCTTGTCGACCAACCTTTCTCCATTGCTGCTACGCCGGTAACAGTGAAACAATTTGGTGAGTTTGTCGCTACAACCGGTTATGTGACAGAAGCTGAAGAAGGGCAGGGTTGTACGTCTCTTGTGAACGGCGAACCGAAACAACTACTGAACCATAACTGGCGCAAGCCAGGCTTTGAACAAGCTGATAACGCGCCTGTGGTATGCATTACCCGAGACGATGCACTGGCTTATTCAAAATGGTTAAGCAAGCAAACAGGTTTCGACTATACATTGCCTTCAGAAGTTCAGTGGGAAGTCGCTGCTCGTGCAGGCAGTGCGTCAGACTTTTGGTGGGGTAACGACATCGGTGTTGGTAATGCCAATACCGGCTGGAGCGGAACCAGCTGGTCAAACAAAAGTACGTCACCAGTAGCCAGTTTTCCTGCCAATCCTTTCGGTATTTACGATACCGCAGGTAACGTTTGGGAATGGGCGGAAAGTCGGGCTCCCGTTGCTCGTGGAGGCGCTTGGAGCTTTTCACCAAGCAGTGCTCGTGTTGCCGAACGCTTAGAGCTGAAATCTGATTTAAGTGCCAACTATTTAGGGTTCCGTGTGGTAAGAAACATCTAGTTTAACCACCGTTTTCCTACTCAGTCCCTTTAAAGCCCGTCACATCACGTGACGGGCTTTTTCTTTGGTAAATAAAAATCACAAGAAATGCATAGAACACAAGACATACAAACCGGGATCTACATCCCCAATAAAAAACAAACTCGTCAATAAATCGAAAACTAGTACATTCCCCCCCTGCCCGACTTTCTAGCATCTGCGTATAGTAATAACTGAACAGCACATATTGCAGTATGATGCTGTTTCATCACTGAATTTACCTCGGTGACCCATTTATTCTCGATACATTTACCCAGATACTCGAGAGTAGATGGTCTCTTCTACACGTCGAACAGGACAATGCTCGTATGAGCAAAACTCTTGTCTTTACCGGCTCCCTACGAGCCGGTTTTTTTTCGCCTAAATCGCCCAAAATATGATACAGTCTCAAAAAATTGTAAACACTTACAATACACTGCAAGTTAAGGTATCCACCTAATCGTGTTATGAAAATATCTCCTCTCCCTCCTCTTAATGCCATCTTCGAACAAATGCCTGGCTGCTGGGGATGTAAAAACACCGACTCTACGTTTGTGCACGTTAACAAAGAATTTTCCGAGCTTGTCGGCGCGATATCACCGGATGCACTCGTCGGAAAAACAGATTTCGATATGTCTCAGCCGTTATCTGCTTATGCAAAGATCTTCCAACAACAAGACATACAGGTAATGAAATCAGGGCGTTGCATGCGTGTCCTTAACGTTCATCCTTATCCAGACGGTCAATGGCGAGCCCATATCTTTACCAAAGTGCCGTGGTATAGCGATAACGGACAGATCAAAGGCATTCTATTTCATGGACAAGCAGTGAATAACAGCGCGATGTTGGAAGTTGGGCAATGGATATGTAAAGCGATAGGGCATGAGCCACCCTGCCCACCGACGAAGGAGAGTGAACATTGTCATCAACCTCCGCTCACGCCCCGAGAATCAGAGGTGCTTTTTCTTCACCTTTATGGCAAGAAACCGCAGTCCATTGCCAAGATATTGGGCGTATCAGTAAAAACGGTCGAAAATCACTTTGCAAATCTCAGGATCAAACTGGGCGCTTCGAGTAAAACCGAGTTAGTCGATAAAGCCCTTGAATTAGGCATTGGATCCTGTATTCCTGACACCTTGCTGAGGCAGCAAATGGCATTGGTGATATCAGAATGAACCACTTCTGAATAGGAGAGCATAAAAGGGAAAATAGAGAGACAGTGACAAAAAAGCAGCTTACGCTGCTTTTTCAAAATAGGTTTCTAAACGGCAAGGCAATTACGGAGCAAGACGCTCTATCTCCCAATCACCCTCATTTTCTTCTTGGTAGATAAACCTGTCATGCAGGCGGTGCTCACCGCCTTGCCAAAATTCAACCGAAGAAGGCTTAACGCGAAAACCGCCCCAAAAAGTGGGTACCGGTACTTCACCCTTCTCAAACTGCTGTTTCAGCTCCATGTATTTGCTTTCAAGTGCGGTACGCGCAGTAATGCGTTCACTCTGACGGCTCGCCCATGCAGCAAGCTGGCTCTCTTTTGGGCGAGCAAGAAAGTACTTCATCACCTCAAGCTTGCTCAACTTTTCTGCCGTTCCGGTAATGTGTACCTGACGCTCCAACGGGTGCCATGGAAAATGTAAGCTGATACGCGCGTTATCAGCCAACTGCTTCGCTTTACGGCTACCAAGGTTGGTATAAAACACAAAGCCGCCATCATCCACATGCTTTAGCAGCACAATACGTTGAAAAGGCTGACCGTTTTCATCAACCGTGGCAACCGTCATTGCTGTAGGGTCAGGAAGCTTCGCTTCAATGGCTTGTTTGAGCCAATGTTCAAAGAATTGAACAGGGTTTTCAGGCAGGTCTTTGCGTCTCAATCCGCCTTGGTTATATTCTCTTCGAATATCATACAAATCCATTGTGGTGCTCCGAGTTCTGTTTTCGTCATTTTGAGGTGGCTGGACGCTTTTCTCAAGCGAATTTCATGGCTTTAAGTCTTGGTCGCGTTTGTAAGGTCCATAAACGCCACGCTGGTCCACTCGCCCATTTATAACCGTCATTTATCAGGGATGCTATGCGCCGACGTTTCTTTATTTCAATAGTGACTGTCATTGGTGTGCTTTTGACTTCTCTCGTCGCTGTTCTCACTTACTATTCCATCGAAAAGCGTTTTGATAGCGACATCAAAACAGATGTGTATCAGTTGCAAGAGAAACTCGCGGCGGAATTGGCTAGATACAGTGAAATTCCCGTTGTTCTCTCTGCCGATCCACGGTTGAAACGCATGTTGCGAGTCCCGAAAAGCACACGTCTTCTCACCAACACGAACCAATTACTGGCTGATTGGAATGCACGCCTAAATAGCGATGTCATCTATGTGATGGATCGTAACGGGCTAACCATCGCCTCAAGTAATTATCAAGAAGAAGGAAGCTTCGTCGGTCACAACTACAATTATCGTCCTTACTATCAGCAAGCTATTGAAGGTAATAAAGGGCGATACTACGCTTTGGGCGTGGTATCAGATAAGCGTGGCTATTACTTTTCATACCCAATATGGGATGGCGTCACAATCACTGGCGTACTGACGCTCAAAGTCGATCTCTCAATCATTGATCGTATCTGGGATCAACAGAAGTTTGATTACCTGATCGCAGACCCTCTAGGTGTTGTGTTTTATAGCTCTCGTGACGAATGGCTCTATCAATCCTTGTCGATACTCACTGAAAATCAAAAAAATGCAATTCGCGCATCGCGTCGCTACGGCGACTCGGCGCTCAGTAACCTAACTGACTATCAAGACATAGAAGAAACCAAGCCTTTGTCAGACCTGTCTTTAGGCATTATGGCCCAAGACAGAGAAAGCGTTTTGCTCTCAAGTACCGACCTGGGAAGCGCAGGATGGCGGATCTATGGTTTTATCCCTACTAGCAATATTTGGCCGGTGGTCATTCAAGCAACGCTGCTTTTTGCGACTTTCTATGCGCTGCTGATATTGGTGATCACCGCTTGGCTGCAAACGCTTAAAACACAAAGAAAACTCGCTATTCTCAATGATGAACTAGAGCAAAAAGTGGCTTCTCGCACAGCAACTCTCGAAGAAACCAACTCTGCGCTTCGTCTGAGTATTCAACAATACGAAGAGACGCAACAAGCGTTGCGCCAAACCGAGTCAGAACTCATTCAAGCCGCCAAGCTTGCCATGCTGGGAGAAATGTCCGCCAGCATTAATCACGAAATCAACCAACCTCTGGCAGCCATGCGTACTTACACTGAAAACAGCCTCAAGTTGATGCAAAAAGAACGCTATGACGCCGTCAATAGTAATTTAACCACGTTAAATGATCTGATAGGGCTCGTTGCGGAGATTGTGGCGCGATTTAAAATCTTTGCCCGCAAACAAAACGAAAGCAGCAAATCTCGAGCCTCTATAGACGATGTGGTGATGGCATCAATCCAACTTTCAGAAGCGAGCTTCAATAAAAATGGTATTCACATCAAATGCAATGTGCCAGAAGAAGGTCTTCGAGTGAATGCCGATACCGTCCAGCTTGAACAAGTGGTTCTTAACCTACTAAGTAATGCGTCCCAATCGGTCGCCAGCACAGCTTCTGCGCAGATTGGCATTACCGTCGAAACTCACCTCGATCGCGTGTCACTGCACGTTTGGGACAATGGCCCGGGGATGGATAACAACACGAAGAAGCAGATATTTGCGCCCTTCTATACCACCAAAAAAGAAGGGCTGGGCTTAGGTCTCACCATTTGTCGTCGAATCGTCGAAGGATTTGGCGGCAGTTTACAAGTGCGAGACCATACTTCTGGTGGCGCTGAGTTTATTGTCAACCTGCAACGGCTTTACGATGGGGATACGCCAATATGACGCACGAAATATGGATTATCGATGACGAACGATCTATCCGAGAAGCATTGAGTCAAACCTTGGAAATTGAAGGGTTCCAATCGCGTACCTTTTCCTCTGCCACCGAGGCATTGAGCCAACTCAACAGTTCCTTCGAAGGCGTCATAGTGTCTGACATCAACATGCCTATCATGGATGGCATGAGCTTTCTAACTAAAGCGCAGTCCGTCGATCCAGAACTGTCGGTTGTCATGTTAACGGGGCATGGTGATATCTCTACTGCCGTTTCCGCCATGCGAAAGGGCGCTTATGACTTCCTCGAAAAGCCTTTTTCAACGGATCACCTGCTAGATGTGCTGCGCCGTGGTATCGAAAAACGCCGCCTGGTGATGGAAAACCGCGAGTTAAAACGTGAACTCGAAACCCAAAGTGCACCCGGCCCGCGTATTCTTGGTAACTGCGAGTTGATAAAACAACTTAGGCGTTCAATATTCCATTTAAAAGACCAATCAGGGGATGTGTTGTTACAAGGCGAAAGAGGCACCGGAAAAGAGCTTGCTGCACGATTTCTTCACGATCATGGCAATCGACAAGATGAACCCTTCCTCTCATTCAAATGCCGACAAATACCCGAAGCCTTGATGGAAATCGAATTGTTTGGCACAGAGCAGAGCGCATTCACTGCTTTATCCACCTACAAAAACAGTAAAATTGCCGCGGCAGGAAAAGGCACCTTGTTTCTCGATGGGATCGAGGCACTCACCCCAAGTATGCAAGACAAAATAAGCGCCTTACTATCTTCGTCATCTCGACCTCGAATTATCGCATCAACAAGGGTTGATCTGCTTAATAGCACAAAGCAAAACATGTTTTCTCCCCCTCTATTTGATTCTATATCCATGACCACTTTGCACTTCCCACCATTGAGAGAGCGAGGAGATGATATCATTACGCTCTGCCAGAATTTTTTCCGAACCACAGCTTCGCGTTTCGGTATTGCCCCACCGAATTTAGATCTAGAACACAAAACCATGATCATGAACCATCGTTGGAATGGCAATGTACGCGAACTCAGAACCTTTGCAGAGCGTTGGGTATTGATGGGTGAGCAATCACTAGAAAACGATAGCCGCAGCGAACATGAAAAAGAACACGACTCACTGGGCGAGCGAATGCAAAAAGTTGAAAGAGCAATACTTTTTGATTCTCTCAATCGACACAACGGCATGCTCAAAGAAGTGCAAACAGAACTTGGACTTGCGCGAAAAACCCTATACGAAAAGCTCAAAAAACATCATCTAGACAAAGAAAACTTCAAGGGTTGAGTTCACCCCTTCAATTCCTCTACATCCCGCATTTTTACTGTGATCAACATTGATTCCAATATTCTCATTCATAAGAGTATTGAGACGAGTCACAGTCGGTAGACTGATTCAAATTAGTGAGAATCTAATAGATAAACTACTCTTACATAGTAAGTTTCGTTGATTTTATAGTTGGTAAAACAATGACAAAACGCGATCAGTCTGGGTCTAGACTGCCAGCCAGTGAACACCTTGATTACATTGACGACAAAACAGCCGCACTTTTGCTCTCTACACCAAGAAGCGCAAGAGTTCTGCTGTGGGTGATCGTGCTATTTCTTTCCATCAGTGTCTTTTGGGCGTCATTCGCTGAATTAGACAAGGTCACTGTCGGCCAGGGTAAGGTGATCCCTTCATCTCAACTGCAAGTGGTTCAAAACCTCGAAGGGGGTTTAGTCAAAGAGTTACTGATCCGAGAAGGTGATGTCGTCACCAAAGGGCAACAGCTGCTGTTGATTGATGACACTATGTTCCGCTCAGATTTTCGTGAGCGTGTCCAAGAGTTAACCAGTTTGCGAGGCGATTCAGTGACACTGCGAGCACTGGTTGATTCGGTAGTTGTCGATCCCAATACTGATATTGGCAACTGGCTACAAGCCGTTACCCTTCCCCGGACGCCGCTCGAATTTGATCCAGTTTTTATCGAAGAACACCGCTCAGTGGTGTCTCGTCAACGCGCTGAATACAGAGATAAACTCAATAATTTGCAGAATCAGCTCTCAGTGACGTCTCAACAAATACGACAAAAAGAACAAGAACTGATTGAAGTAAAAGCGCGGGTTCAAAACCTCAAACAAAGCTATAGCTACGCCCGAGAGGAATACAACATAACCAAACCGCTTGCCGATGAAGGGGTCGTTCCTCAAATCGATTTATTAAAACTACAACGACAAGTGAATGACACCAAAAGAGAGCTTTCATCTGCAGAGCTTTCCGTGCCCTCTTTATCATCTTCATTGCAGGAAATGGTATTCAAGCACATTGACGTCGCGTTGAAATTCCGTGGTGAGCAGCAAGATCGCTTGAACGACGTAGAAGACAAGTTACTCGCGATGACCGAAACCCGTGTCACGCTGGCTGACAGAGTGGAACGCACCGTGGTGCTAAGTCCCGTTGATGGCACTATTAAAAAGCTCCACGTCAATACCGTTGGCGGCGTTATTCAACCTGGCATGGATTTAGTGGAAATCGTCCCCAGTGAAGACAACCTTTTGATTGAAGCCAAAATTGCCCCGCAAGATATTGCTTTTCTGCGTCCGGGGTTAGAAGCCATCGTAAAATTCAGTGCTTATGACTTCACGGTATATGGTGGCCTCACTGGCATCCTTGAAACCATCAGTGCAGATACAATTCAGGATGAAGAAGGCAACAGCTTTTATCTGGTAAAAATTCGCACCGAATCAAACAACATCGGAGATGGGAAAGAACTGCCTATCATACCTGGCATGACGGCATCAACAGACATCATTACAGGAAAGCGCAGCGTTCTTGACTACCTACTAAAACCAATATTACAAGCTCAGAAATCAGCACTTCGAGAATAAGCTGATCAGAAAACTGTTGGACTGATATTTCGGTCATTTATAGGGGAATGTGTTTTGAATTGGAAAAAGTTACTTATCGCTTCAGCCATCAGTGCGCTGTGTACACCTGCATGGTCAATGTCTGTCGAACAAGCCGTAGCGACGACCATTGCCACCGATCCGGAATTGAAAAGTGCCTTTAATGACTTTATGAGTAATCGTGAAGACATTGACTCCGCTCAAGGAGAATACTTACCCGATATCAATGTCAATGCGGGTTATGGTTTCGAACACATCGACAACAGCTCCACCCAAGCATCGGGAGAGAAAGACTTCAACCGTAAAGATGCAAATATCAGCCTGACGCAGCTCATTTGGGATAGTAAAACGCTCAATAATATAGAGCGCACAGAGTTTGAAGCTGAAGCGCAGCGCTATCAACTTCTCTCCGATGCCCAAGATAAGTCATTGAGAGTCACCGAAGCCTATGTCGCCGTATTGCTTGCTAAACAACTATTGTCGCTGTCTAAAGCTAACGTCGTAGTGCATGAGAAGATGCTGTCGGATATCGAACGACGTGCAGAATCAGGCATTGGCTCTACCGCCGATCTCTCTCAGGTACAGGCCCGTGTTGCTCGTTCAATTACCAACATGCTGGCGGCGAAAAGTAATCTTGATGACGCACATACTGAATTTTTCCGCCTCGTTGGTGTTTCGTTAGAATCACCCGTCGATCCGGAAGTCGATACCCTATTTATGCCTTCTAGCCAAGCTGAAGCCCTAGAGATTGCGTATGCAACAAATCCGGTGATCAGACTAGCAACCTACGATATCGATGCAGCAAGAGCACAGTACAGACAAAACAAAGGTAACCTTTATCCGACACTCTCCTTTGAAGCTAGCCAAAATTGGAGTAACGACGCCAACGGTGTAGAAGAGGATGTCAATGAATTCAGCGCAATGTTGCGTTTACGTTTTAACATTTACAACGGCGGTAGCGACCTTTCAAATGTTCGTCGCAGCGCTTACCAACTTAACAAGTCCAAAGACGTATTCGACAATGCGTCTCGCCTTTTAGGCGAAAGTACCCGTCTTGCGTGGAGCGCCTATGAGCTTACCGAGCAACAGAAGAAGTATCTAGCACAACATGTTGATGCGGCATCTGAAACCGTGATCGCTTATGAAAAGCAGTTTCGGATTGGCCGAAGAACATTGCTCGATCTGTTGAACACCGAGAACGAACTGTTCGAGGCTCGTCGCTCATACCTAGACGCTCACTACGCATATATCACTGCCAAGTACCGCGTACTCAACAGCACGGGCAGTTTACTCGACGCCCTACGCATTGATGTACCCGAGGAATGGCTTGAACCTGTCATAGATAAAGAAGGTTGATTCATGAAACACGTTTTGCTTTTCAGCAGCATTCTTTTGGCCATCAGCGGTTGCTCTTTATCCGCTGACGCGCCTCCCCTCGCTGAGCAACGTTCAGATTTACTTGATGCCGATAACGATGGCGTCATCAATGCTCGCGACTTATGCGATGACACACCAAACATTGCTGTTATCGACAATGACGGCTGTCCAACATACCTTTTACATGAAAGTGACAATTCGCTAAGAATTCAGTTTGCTAACGACGCTGCAATTGTCGAAACTGCTTACCTAGAAGCGCTGGACAAAATGACGGAATTCCTTAAGCTTTATCCTGAAACCTCTCTTGAACTTCAAGGACATACCAGCTCGATTGGGTCGGATGACTACAATTCAGCTTTATCTGTCCGGCGTGCCGAAGCTGTACAAGCACAACTTATTGAAAGAGGCGTAGACGCCAAACGCATCACCATTCTTGGTCTTGGTGAAGGCGACTTAATGCTCGCTGACAATACGGAAACAACGCAACTCGTTAATCGCCGTGTCGTTGGCCGGGTTAAAGGATTGAAAGGAGATATTAAAGAAGCATGGACCATCTTTACCCGAAGGGAACAATAGTTTTTGAGGTCGCCTAATGCGTAAGCGGGCGACGCTATTTTTATTGTTCCTTCTGCCGTCGATCATGACATTTGCGCTGAGTGACTCCGATTCTCAATGGATCGAGAAAGTGGCAAATTTTTATGGCGATAGAGCTGGAAAACGTGTGACAGCGTGGCGAAATGTTGTTGCTAACTCAGCAAACCTCTCAGAAAAAGAGAAGCTCGCTGCTGTTAACAACTTTTTCAACCAACTCTATTTTGTCAACGATATCGACCTCTGGGGAAAGAAGGACTATTGGGCTACGCCACTCGAGTTTTTGGGTAGCGCGGCGGGTGATTGTGAAGACTTTAGCATCGCTAAATACTTTACATTGAGAGAGCTTGGGATAGATGACAAGAAGCTCAGGCTTGTTTACGTAAAAGCCATTAAGCTCAACCAATTTCACATGGTTGTTGCTTATTACCCCACAGCCTCATCAGAGCCGGTTTTGCTCGATAATATTGATCCTGAAATTAAAATGGCGTCGAAACGACGAGATCTGCTCCCAGTTTACAGTTTCAACGGTAGCAGGCTATGGCTTATGAAAGAACGCGGTAAAGGTGAGCTTGCAGGTAAATCATCACGCTTGGGATTGTGGAACGATCTAAGAGCTCGAATGGGTACTGTAAAGCTGAATAAACCGATAAAAAACTATGATGGATAAACGTCTATGACTTTGTACCGGCAATTGTTTACATGGATGTTGGCAATCTTCTTCCTGCTTATTTTAGCGGTGACGGGCATTGAACTAAACACCACTCGTAACTTCCTGCTGACTCAGCAATCAGCTGAGGTAAACAACACAATCAATTCGATGGGGCTCGCGCTCGCACCGTACCTAGAAGACGACGACAAAGTTGCCACTGAGTCCGTCATTAATGCCTTGTTTGATGGGGGTTTCTATCAAGAAGTTCGCCTCAAAATGCTCTCTGACGGCAGCGAAATTATTCGTAACTATCCAGTGACTGTTGAAGGGGTACCTAATTGGTATATCGCTCTCGACCTCTTCCCCGTGATAACCGAAGAGCGGACATTTACTAGCGGTTGGCTGCAGCTTGCCGAGGTAAAAGTCGTGTCCCACCCTGGCTATGCCTATCGTGAGATGTGGCATTCAACTATCCAGCTTGGTGTATGGATTGGCGCATTGTTTGTCGCAGCGATGCTGATCATTGCTGTCCAGCTCAGTCGTTCATTGCGGCCTCTCGCAACGATCACTGACCGTGCCAAAGAAATTGCTCGCAATAAGTTCGGAGACCCAATACCACTGCCTCCAACCACTGAACTTAGAACCGTAGTGAAAGCCATCAACCAAATGAGTAGTCAGTTGGAAGCCTATTTTGACCAACAGGCAAAAGAAGCGGACAGGCTGCGTGAGCATGCTTATCGAGATACAGTCTCAGGACTAGGCAACCGAAGCTTCTTCGTGGGCCAGTTGAAATCGTGGTTGACGGAATCGGCAGTGGGCGGCTTAGTCATGGCCAAAGTCGATTTAATCAGTGACACCTATCAAAACCAAGGATTTGAGCAAGGTGATATGATCGTGACTCAGTTTTCTAAAAAGCTGAATACGACGATTAGCGATGCAGATGTCACTGCGTCACGCATATCAAAAGACGAATTTGTTATTCTCGCACCCAATTGCAGCAGTGAAGAATTGATGATCATTGGTGAAAGTCTTTTGGCCATCGTCAATGACATGCAACACGACCCAATGGGTATCAGCCCTCCGAAGGTGGCGATAGGTCTTGCGGTAAATAACTCCGTCAACCGCGATCCAAGTGTCCTGCTTGCACAAGCAGATAACGCCCTTACACAAGCGCGAAATTCCCCGAATCATCCAATTTCGATGATAGATCAAACTGCAAACGATTCATCCATGGGTAAACAGCAATGGAAATCCCTGATTTTGGATGCCATCGCACACGAGTGGTTTGTATTCAAATTTCAATCCGCTTCGACAAGCGACCAAAATGTTATCCATCAGGAAGTCTTTTCTGCGATAGAAAAAGGGCAAGATTACTATGGTGCAGCGCACTTCTTGGGGGCCGTCGAGCAATTAGAATTGGGTGAATCATTTGACCGCTATGTTGTGAATCACATGATTGAGCGCCTAATTGATGACCCAGCGCTTGGCCCGATCGCCATCAACTTAACCCAAAACAGTGTCACCAATGCCTCATTTATTCGTTGGATGAGCACGGCGATGCAAAAGCACCGTAATTTGGCGGGTCGCCTGTTTTTTGAAATTCCTGAAAGCGTATTCGTCCGCTTTCCTGATCACGTCAGCTTGCTAACGGAGCAAGCGCATCGCTTCAATTTTGGATTTGGTGTCGATAACTACGGCCGGAATTTCCAGTCACTCGATTACCTTAACAAGTTCAAGCCTTCTTACGTGAAGATAGACTTTGCCTATACCAGCAATCTTGACGATGAAGCACAAAGCCATGTACTAGCATCAATTTGCAGGACTGCGCATAACTTGAACATAACCACCATTGCAACTCGTGTGGAAACAGAAGCGCAGCTCAACAAGCTTTCAGAGCTGTTTGTTAGCGGTTTCCAAGGCTTCATCTTCGAGAAGAAAGTAGAGAATCATGGTTAAAGACCCGCTCTTGCAATCTTTGGTTTACGTCAGCCGTTACTTCGGTCAGTCCAACTCGCCTGATGCCTTAGTTTCAGGCTTGCCGATTTCAGATGGTTATTTGTCGCCATTTTTGTTTCCGCGTGCGGCAGAGCGCGCTGGAATCGATGCCAAAGAAACAAGAATGGAACTTGCCGATTTATCATCACTTCTTTGCCCTTGCGTTTTATTGCTCAAAGGCAACGAAGCTTGCGTGTTACTCGGCATTGACCAAAAAAAAGGGGAAGCCGAAATTGTCGCCCCTCATACTGAAACCACATCTAATGTCGTCCAAATTTCAGATCTTGAGGAAGAATACCTTGGCCGAGTATTCTTACTCAAAAAGCGATTTAGATATGATGAACGCTCTCCTGAAATATTAAAAGAACGCACTGGGCACTGGTTTTGGAGTACGCTTTGGGAATCAAAATCGATATACAGAGACGTTCTTATCGCGTCGGTTTTCATTAACACCTTTGCCATTGCGACACCGCTTTTCTCTCGTATCGTCTATGACAAAATTGTCCCTAATCTCGCATTTGAATCCCTCTGGGTTTTAGCCAGCGGTGTGTTCGTCATATTTATCTTCGATTTAGTACTCAAGATGCTACGTAGTTACTTCATCGATATCTCTGGTAAGAAATCGGATCTGCTCATTTCTGCGCGCATTTTCCAAAAAGTGATGGGGATTCGCATGGAGGCGCGTCCGCCTTCCGTTGGTGCATTTGCCCGACACATGCAAGAGTTTGAATCGATACGGGATTTCTTCACCTCAGCGTCCGTGTCGGCATTAATCGACCTACCCTTTGCATTCTTCTTTTTGTTTATTATATGGATAGTGGCAGGACCATTGGTTGCTGTACCCATATTCGCAGTACTGGTGTTGATGGTGCATGCCATGATCATTCAAAAACCACTGCGTCATACCATTGAAGAAGGGTCTCGCCTTTCGTCTCAAAAAAACGCAAATTTGATTGAGAGCCTTGCTGGCCTCGAAACCATCAAATTGTTCGGTGCTGAAAGCCAGTTTCAATACCGCTGGGAGGAAGCGGTTGCACACATGGCTAACTGGGGCATCAAAACCCGAAGACTGACAGACTCCATACAGAATGCGGCAGGCTTTATTCAACAGTTTGTCAGCGTTGCCATGATTGTTTTTGGTGTATATCTGATTGCCAATGGTGACCTCACCATGGGTGGTTTGATTGCGGCGACTATGCTGAGCTCACGCGCTGTAGGTCCATTGGTTCAGCTGTCCTTGCTATCAACCCGTTACAACCAAGCAAGATCCGCAATGGCGATCATCAGTCAGTTGATGGAAATGCCCTCAGAGCAAGAAGAAGGAAAACGTTATATTCACCGTCCGATTATCAGAGGCAAGATTGAATTTGATCGTGTAAATTTCAATTATCCCAATTCAGAGGTTGCTGCACTGCGGGATATCTCAATAAGCATATTACCTGGTGAGAAAGTCGCAATCATCGGTCGTATCGGCTCAGGTAAGACAACGCTAAGCCGCTTGTTAATGGGTCTGTATCTTCCCACAGAGGGTTCTGTAAGGATAGATGACACAGACATCAGCCAAATCCACAATATCGACATACGACGCAATATAGGCTGTGTTCCTCAAGACCCAGTTCTGTTCTTTGGTTCCATTCGCGACAACATCACCCTTGGACGCCCGTTAGCTGATGACAGAGACATTTTGGATGCAGCCAATCGTGCCGGTGTGACCACCTTTACTCAACGGGATCCCGCTGGCTTAGAACGTCAGGTTGGTGAAGGCGGCAATCAATTGTCTGGCGGCCAGCGTCAAGCTATCGCGTTAGCAAGAGCAATGCTCGGTCGGCCACCTGTATTAATGATGGATGAACCCACTAGTGCGATGGATAACCGTTCAGAACAATACATCAAACAGCAATTGGGCTCGTTACGTAGAGACGAAACGTTAATTATCAATACACACAAAACAGGTATGCTCGATATCGTTGACCGTATTATCGTTATTGAACAAGGTAGCATTGTGGCAGATGGCTCCAAGACCGCCGTTCTTCAAGCACTCAAAGAAGGCAAAGTTCAGAAAACGGGATAACGCTATTCCTTTAAAAGACACGCGATCAAAAAAAGCACCTTTCGGTGCTTTTTTTATCTCTATTACAAATTCATTTACTGTTTACAGTGTAAATGACGGTATAAGAAGATTTTCTATAGCGGTTCGAGTTTGATTTCTTTTCCGTTAGTCACCATCTTGCAAGCACCATATTCATTGGTTAGATCAATAGAGGTATCGCCAATTTGGCAATGTGCGCCAGGGAAACTGTTTTTAAACACCTCAATAGAGTAACGGCGATAGAGTGTGTTTAACTCTGACGCACTGCTATCCATGAGTGCTTTGATTTCAGCGATGCGTTCAAAGTGATGAGTTTTAGTCCAAGAGAGACGCTCAATCAATTCATCCGGTCTTTTGTGTGCTGGCTGCTGAAGTAACTTCATTTCAGCGTCTTTCACTTTCATCAACTGCTCATGTTCATGATCGAGCTCTTTTGACAGGTTAAGTGTTCCCTGCATGAGTTCTCCCAATCCTGTAAAAGCATGAATGTAGGTATGGACACCGGAAGCTGCGCCTAACGTAACGACTTGTACACCGCCCAACGCCACGTGCTTGCCGCCTGTCAATGTTCCCGTGCGCTTCATCTGATCACAAATGATAAGGTTGCCCTCGGTGATCGTGGTGCAATGCATCGCATGCTGACTAATGGTGATATCTTCTTTGGCTTCAATTTTTGTGTACTGAGCAAATTTCGCTACAACTGACCCTTTTGCCTTAATAACGGTTGTGATTTCTTGGTCTGACTGTACTTGCCTTCCCAGAATGCCATTGTGAATGACAATGTCACCACCCGCTTCAAGTATCGCCGATTCTACAACACCCCCCACAGTGATAGAGCCAGTGGCTTGAACTTTCATTCCTGAGTTAACGTCGCCATTGATAACAACGCTACCTTCAAAATCGACGTGACCTGTTGCAACCGTTACCGACTTCATGCAAAGCGCGTTGTCCACTTCTACACCATCAGGATGCAATATTGGCATTCCGGTGGTATCAGAAACAATCACATTTTCATCATTTGGGCTGTAATTACTACCAGGGTAGAGCTTAAGGGGGATGTTTTTACCTGGCGTTGTAGCCAAAATTTCTCCCGTGACACGGAACCCTTCAATACCTTTGGTTGAAGGAATACGCTTCGCAAGAGGTTGACCTTCTTGTACCGTGACCATCTTACCGAGATCACGCATATCAACAGTGCCATCCTCGCGCTGCTGCGGACGCAGTACGCGAGCTTTACTGTCCTGCACGAGGTAAGCAAGCTTCGAATCCTCGCCTGGCGTTGGCCATTTACCTGCTGCAATGGGGACTTCTAAGAATTCGCCTGGTTTGAGGCGTGATGACGCTGTCAGCAACTTCTGCAGCGTTTGTTTTTTGACACCGCGAACGATCTGCTCTTTCTTCAGAGAAGTCAGCAAATCATTCCCTTTAATTGGGTTACCACCGCAGGCACCACTAACACGCAAAAAAGCTGTCATTTTCTGATCGTCAAAGCGCGCACTCACCGTCGCATCGCGACGCTCAGCCACAACGACATCATCAGGCTCCCCTTTCCATTCCTCATTAGACGCATTCATCTTATCGAGAACAGAATCTATTGTTTCGTCAAAACGAAAAAAGCTGGCCACACTATTCTCTTTGAGCCAGTCAACAATATGTTTCTTCTCTATGCGGGGCGCATCTTCCTCTGCCTTTGGCACTACGGTCATATATACCCTGCGACCATCATTCGATAGCCGCAAAAGCTGCTGCAGCATGTAATCCCCTAAATTAGAACATTAAAAATACGAACTAACATCACATTCCCATTGTACCAAGATGAAACACCTAGAAAGAATCACCTCTAAGGGCAAGTTAGAATCAGATCGCATTAAAAAGATAACAGACAACTCGTTTAAGATACGCATGTCATATAAATGAATTATAGAGAGTTTTAGTCATTGTGGTGCAACAGAATACGCATTAATCGCCGCAATTCAGACATAAAAAAAGCACACTCTTCAAGTGTGCCATTTAAATCAGTAAGTTACTTATTATTAACGACTTCGTTTTATTGCTAAGGTGACAAGGTATGATGGGTCTCATCCGATAACCACTCATCTAAACTAAACCCGTAACGGTATTTTCCATCTTCATGACTTTTACGATAAACGAGACTGCCTTTCAGTTGCGGCTCATCGGCGACTTTGAGAAAACATACCGCATCTAAATCAATGTCATGATCTGCGACCAAGCCTAAACCACTTCGGCTAACGTCTCGAATGATGACACGATGTCCAAACTCACTTTCTTCATGCTCGATATCTATATGATGTGGGGCGACATGCAAGCGCGCATGAATACCGCCATTTCCCAACTCAACACGTTCTTGGAATCGCTTGCATTCACTTTCACCGCCAGACTTTTCTATTAATACATCACACAGTTTTTCATATTCTTTTGTCATACTGGCCTCTACCCTGCTACCCAACAAGTCGTATAGTAGCAATCTTGTAGTATATTCGCGTTTCGTTACACCGTTTGTATTGAAAGCTAGACGTATCTGTTCTTAAAATCATCCCCCCTAATTTCAGCTTTACAGTGTAAATCGCTTAGCGATTCATATTTTCCAATACACGCTTTCTTCGGATCGATTGACGCTTGGCAATGTACTCTTCAAACAAGGTAACGTCGCTAGTGATAATCTGATCTTTGGACAGACCTACTGTTTTTATCATCTCTGCCACGCTAGACAGCTGGCCAACGTTGTTAGCAAAATGGGCATCAGAACCAGTTGTTACCCAAGCGCCATATTCTTTTGCTAACGCAGCGATAATTAGACAATTTGGTTCGCTGCCCTTTCGAGAACCATTCAATGACGAATTATTTAATTCAATCGCGACACCCGAATTGGCGGCTTCTCGGACCACAGCCTCAGCATCAATGGGATAAGACGGATTTCCCGAATGCGCAATCGCATCAACACGCTCTGTTTTTATCGCATTAATGATAGCTTGAGTATGGGATTTCAAATCTGTAGCGCGGAACACCGCCTCATGCAAACTGGCATTTACCCACTCTAGTTCGCCATAGACATAGATTGGCATGTCGAGCTCACCATCAACATTAAGAATGTTAGCTTCAACGCCACGTAACAGTCGCACACCACTTAACGTATCTGGTAACACGCGTTGATTGACAAAGTGCCAATGATGCGGGGCGCCGGGCATTTTGCTCGCATGGTCGGTGACACACATATAGAGCAAACCTGCCTCAGCCGCAGCCTGCGCATTTTCTATCACCGTACTATAAGCGTGTCCACTTGCCAGCGTATGTGTGTGGGTGTCGGCGATAAATTTCATTCGATTTCCTTTTCGTTAGTTGGTAGTTGTGTTGCAACCCAATGACGAATGGACGCTTCAGTGTCTTTCCGTCCTTGGTAGCCGAAAACTTCAGCCACTTCTTTCCAGGAGCGACGTTGTAAGACACGCATAATGAGTGCGCAACATTGCATTTGATCAGTTTCGGGGTCATCTCGAGTAGCCAACCAATGAACAAACCACACCCACAGACTCCCAGTGACGAGATCATAACCTAGTGCACCATTGGCAAAAAGGGCAACCTGCTTGAGCATCTGCTCACTGGGCGGCTTAATATCTATCGAAGAAAACAAAAGTTGTGCGACAAGCGTAGGTTCAATAGTGGAAAACTGCTCGTTAAGTTGGTGCGGGAAATTCGTGCTGAACAAAGAGTGCAGGTCCCCAATCCATTCAAGCGAACAAGCCAATGGTTTAATCAATTGCAGCGAGTATGTGCCACTGGCAGCATCCCTCTGCACACCCAAGCGAGCAGGCAGATACCCCATTGACGACCAAAACTGCCAAAGTTCACTATTCGCCCCAAAACTGGTGCCAACAATAGTAATGTCACTTCTTTTTGCAATCTGCTCTACTGAAGCAATTAGCGCGTGTCCGATCCCTTGCTGACGGCAGGAAGGAAGCACAGCGACGCGGGTAATACGAAGCAGTGAATCGGTAAGAGCATCGAGTGTTCCCGTATGTGTCGCCAGACTTTGCGCCAAAAGATGGCCACGAAGACGGCGCTTACCGCTCACAACCTCTTTTGCCAACGCTTCATCAAAGCCGCCTTCTCGTTGCGCTAATGCCACACCAACTGCAACATCTCCTCGGAATGCGACCAACACAGATTGGTTCTCACCATCCAGTAATTGAACCAGGTCATTCGGTGATGTTTGGTAATGCGCACTCACTAACAATGAAAACACTTGCTTCAACAGCCCTTCATCAGCAGAGAGTTCACTGTTAGAGATTTCGCGAATGACTACGTCAGTAATCACAAGAGGCAAATACGGCTCGGCATCGAAAAGAAAAGTAGCAAATAACCACGCTTCAAGCGGATCATTTTCCGCCCAACGCACTGGTGCTTTGAGCCTGATTTCTTTCCATCCTTTCGCTTTGGCATCCAGCATCGATCTAAAACGGGTACTGAACGCCCGCCCTGTTCCCTCGTAGCCGTGTTCTGTCGACGAAAATACAATTCGGCTATAACATTTGAGTATTTGTCCAAGCATCGGTAAGGGAATAGCAGCCGCTTCGTCAATCATCAATAGATCGCATTCTGGCGTTTCTTGAAGTAGAGCGTCTGGCGCAACAAACAGCAGCTCACTGCCATTTTCAGCTACATAGCCATATTTGTTTTTGCGTAGCAGCGGAGTATTTTGCAATGAAGATTGACGCGCTGCGTGTTGAAACAAAGTATCGACGTTAGCCACAGACGGAGAGGTCACCACGATGCGTTTTTTACTGCAATGCATGATAGAGGCAGCCGCCATCCCCATTGTAGAGGACTTACCTCGTCCCCTATCAGCAACCAAAAGCGCGGGACGACGCCGATGTCCTGACAACACACGTTCGATTGCATCAATTGCCTTAACCTGATCAGGCGTTGTGACGGTGTCCAATCGCGGTAAGATCTCTCGAGTGTCTGAGAGAGTTAACGTAGGCATAGAGATAAAGCCAGATTGGCAGATCGTCGCTGCATTTGCATGAGAAGCAAATGACAGAAAGCGATCGCGGAAAAGTGATTCATTTTTTTGTGGTTCATCACCATCACCCACAAGAAACAGGAGTAGTTCCCCACCTTTGATGCAACCACTAATCGCGCATATCTTTTCGACATCAATGTGCTGGCGAACATCAAGCGCGAGCGTGTGGGTTTCTTGCCCTAATAGTTGCTTAGCTTGTCGCCAAAAAAGGCGATCAGGAAAATCCCAATCATCGCTAACCAAAGTGATATTTGGCAACGCGTTAAGCAACAAAGACAAAAAATCTTGGTCGCCACTTACAAAGACAGGAATGCGCACGTAATCGCGTTGAGCCATTGCATGTAGGGAAAGTAGAGTAGAGATAGGATCAGAAGCCACAGTGTCGCCATTCATCATCGATAACGGTTTCATGATACCGGAACACTGCTGGATTCAAAAAAAAACGTGCCAAAAGGCACGTTTTTGTCAAAACGTATAAGACGTTACGCGAGTCGAGATTGAATAAAGTCGAGTATCGCCGAAGCGTCTTCTTCACTCATCTTTTTGAGATTAATGGCCAGAGAATCACCTTTACGGCGGTAACTCGCTCGGCCTTTGACGAGCTCTGTAGATGGCGCTTCTGGCTTAGCGGCTTTAGGCTTCAATGCATCAGACCATTGTTCCAGAATCAGCGTCACTTCGCGCGTAATACGACTAACACCTGCTGCATCGACAGTCTGCCAAACAGGCGACTCAGCAAGTTTCGCTAGGAACGCTGCTTGTTCTTCATCTGTTAGCGAGAAAAACAGACGGTGAAGTTTCACAATGGTTGGTCGACCTAGCTCACCAACACTCGGGTAGGCCTGCAAAAGCGGAAGAGGCAATGCCGCCGCTTTCAATGCACCACTCACCAAAGCCTCACTACATTGACAGACCTTAGCGAGTTCTTTTTGATCCAGCACTTCGCCTCGGTCAAGCATGGTTTGCATTTCTTTACCACGCTCGAAAAGAGACAACGGTTTATGTGCATTCGCAACATCAGACAAGAACTTCGCATGCTTGCTGTTGATGCCTTTGGCGACATAAACAAGAAAATCTTGGTTCGCCAAAATACAAGACATACGACGGCGGCTACCGTCGAGGACTTCAATCTTGTTACCTTCAAGCCAGCGACCAACAGCAGGGTATTGCTGCCCACGATCTTTCAGCGTCACCAAAATGTCTGACAGGGCAAGTTCGTTCAAAAACGATTGTTCGCGTGCATTTTCTGCAAACACTGATGTACGTGATACCACGTCAGCCGATGCAACACGCACCAATTCAAATTCTACGGTCGCTTCACCCGCCACAGACAATTCAATAACAGTCGCTTTTTCTGACGCTGCTTTTTGAGCTTCTTGCGCAGTGGTTGCGCGTCGCTTGTCAGCCTTGCCAAACAAACGAGCATTTAGTTCAGAGGTTTTAATGGCCATTTAATCACTCCTGATTGCGTTGCGACCAGTGACTGTGAAGCACACGCTCAAGCTCCAGTCCTGCACGATGAACCGCTTCTTGCGCGGTAGACAGCGTTTTTTTACCACCTTCAAAATCTTGTGAAGTTAGATCAAACACCGTGCTGTAGGTGTCTGCACAGGTTTCAAATGCACGGCTACGCGGAATCGTTGCCATCATCACTTGATCACCCAACAGATAATTCATTTCTGTTAATACCGATACCTGTTTCTTATTGTCGTCTTCAAACATGGTTGGTACCAGTCGAACAAACTCCAATCCAGGCCAGTCTTCTGGGAACATCTCGTAAACGGTCGGCAAATGCTGGAAGAAATTCACTGTCGATGCCCAGTCAAGGCGCTTCGCGGCGCAAGGAATAAGCAATGCATTTGAAGCATACATTGCATTCCATACTAGAGGATCAATGTGTGGTCCGGTATCTACCATGATCACATCAAATTCATCTGCAATCTTATCAATCACTTTTTCTTGCAGGAGTCTGACAATGTCCAAAGAACCATTGGTTGCTAGATTTTGCCAAGCTTCTGCATTGAACATGGCATCTTCAGGAAAAGCAGCGATCGTTTTCAAGTTCGGGTACTGTGTCGATAACAGTACGTTCTTCATCATGAACTCTTTATCGGCTTCTTGTGGTGTGTTCTCCAACATGACATCGACAGCAGAATAGATACCCTCCTGCTCTGTCACGCTGATCTGCGGATTAAGGAAAAGACGTAGCGACCCCTGTGGGTCAAGGTCAATCAAGCAAATACGGTATCGCTTTTCCAGATTCAACGCCAGACACGCTGCCAAATGCACCGCACTCATTGATTTACCGGTGCCGCCTTTTTGGTTCTGAATATTGATCACCCAAGGCTTGTGGTTTGCACCTTTACCTTGATAGAAAGCCGGCATCTTTGCCGATTCCATGATCTGGTGTGCTTCATCTAAAGTAATAGAATAATGATTGGCGTTGTTCTTGGTAAACTGATGCCCCGCCTCTTCCATTCGAGTGATCGCTTCATCAAGTTTACGACGCGTCAATCCTGATCGAGTTTCCATTAAGGCTTTTGACATTGGAGGGAACAATTGGTCGTGACGCTCTTCCATCACGATTTCAATTCTGTCCGCCTGCACTTGCTTAGTTTGTTCTGCAATCGACTGCAGGTTTTCTATCGTCTTTTCCCTATTCATTTTTCTTTTCGCCATAAAAGAGAATTGAAATAAAGTGTACAGCAAATTACAGCACTTACAATAAAAAGCTGAACGGGCTGCTAAATAATTAAGATCATGGTCACTCTATGGAAAATCAATGAAAAACTGCGCAAAAAAATGTGACTAATCAACGGTAGAATATTCGCACTTTAAAAGTGTTACGGCGTCACCTTTTTACATTGTAAACCATTAGCTAAAACGGCTAGTACAAAACATCTTCCGGAACGGTGTAAAAGGGTGGCTAGATTACGGCAAGCGCATTTTGAATATCAAAGTCTGTAATTTCATCCATAAATATTCTAAAAACGCTGCGCCTCATGCCAAAAATCATCCGAAACCCGTTATCTTGATCATCTTTTCGGAACGATGATCAAGATAGAGAACAATACATGCCATTTTAGGGATGAATGACATCGGTATCCTTGATCATCATTCCAGTGCCATAATCACGGTGAAGGAACGATGATCAAGGTGTGTTTAAGGGCAACAAAACAACATATTTACGTGTCGATGGATCTTTGCTTCACGAAAAAATGATCAAGTAAAAGTGAAGTGATAGATCATGTTAATGAACGCTCGGAACGATGGTGGGTAGCGTCTAAATTACGGCTGATGCCTTTTCAACACTGAATCGAACGTAAAATCAGGCACTAAACACACTCGTCTTGAGTATTATAGCCTTGATAGCATGATTCAATTGAAATACAGGCTACTCAGCTTGATCATTGTTTCGGGCGTCGGACACATATGCATGGCTGACTAAAATACGCTTGTTGCCATTTCAATTCCGATATTGAACATACTAAAGAGAGGATATATCGATCAGGAAAGCAGAGTAGGGGTCGGAAAGCATGATAAAACGACTCAAAAGCGCACATTCATGATCATCTTTCCGGATGTATTTTGATGAAGATTCATGACGAATACTTCAAACGACGTCTTTATACACACATTTGATAAAAACGTCTGTGGATAAGCTGTGACAATACCATGATCATTCTTTTGCTCTATTGATGATCACGTTTTCGATATCACGATGATCATCGTTTCATGTCATTAATGATCATGCTTTCAAGTAAGTAATGATCATTGTTCCGGCTTACCCATGATCATCGTTACGATCTGTTGATATTTTTTACCTTTATATATCAACGAATTACAGAGAAATTCTCACCCTGATCATAAGATCATATAATCAATAAGATCAGTATTAATCAATAAGATCAGTTAAAAAGCCTCTTCAAAAAAAGATCTTTCTTTCTTGTTTTTTTTCTATTAATCTTTTCGGAAAGATGGCTTAATTACGGTCATCTGTATTCTGATAACGAATTGGCTTAACAAGGAGCTGTGGCGAAATGGCCTCA
The DNA here is from genome assembly GCF_000286835.2 of Enterovibrio norvegicus FF-33. Classification (GTDB taxonomy): domain Bacteria; phylum Pseudomonadota; class Gammaproteobacteria; order Enterobacterales; family Vibrionaceae; genus Enterovibrio; species Enterovibrio norvegicus_A. The sequence continues at coordinate 688,335 of NZ_AJYD02000038.1, forward strand.
AGTCCCCCGGAAAAAATACTGATCACAGCGCCACGATCCCACAAAGATGGGCACCTTTTTCAAGTTCATGGCCAATTGATTGATTGGTTACCGCAGTATGAACATTTCAAAGGCGTGACGAAAAGCATTCTTGAGCTGCTGAACTTAATTTCATTGCGAGGGTTCGCATCAAAAGATGGGTACGTATCAACCACAGAATTGATTGAAGCCACAGATGGTCACCTTACACGTGCTGCTATTCAACAGCGTTTACGTGCTGCGGTACAAATTGGATTATTTACCCAGCAAGGCGTTCGTTTCGAGGAAGGTCTCGCAGGAAAAACCATGCTGCATCGCTTTGTTAATCCAAGCCAATTGATTTCGGTACTGGGAGCGTCGGGACTTCAGTCAGAAAGAACCAAAGTCATGGAGAAGCAAAAACGCTCCAAAGCCTTGGCTCAAAACCATGTAAACAAACAACTGTTGAGCGAGCATGGTTTAGGCACGCCGCCGTTGATGCCTGATGAGAAAGATCAAATCCTAATATCACCCACCAGCTGGGCAGGTATTATTGATCAAGCGTTGGCACCACCTCGGACCAAGAAAAGCTATCAAAAATCGATGGTTGCGATCAGTGGTAGTAAGGCGATCATTGAAACTCGATCCTCGAAGTCGATCATGACCGTTGACGATCTGATGACGTTGTTTGCGTTATTTACGCTGACTGTTCAATATCATGATCATCATTTGCCAAGTTATGAACTGCAAACACAGAAGGTGGGTAATAAAACCCCTGTATACATCACTGATATTCTCTCGCTACGCGGTAAGAAAGACAGTGGCCCTGCACGGGATTCAATTCGCGAAAGCATTGATCGCATTGAATTTACAGACTTCCAATTGCACGAACTCACTGGTCGATGGTTGAGTGAAAACATGCCAGAAGGCTTCAAAAGTGATCGTTTCCGATTTATTGCTCGAACGATCACGGCCTCAGAAGAAGCGCCGCGTGAAGGTGAAGATGGCGAAATTCGTATCAAACCGAACCTGTACATTTTGGTGTGGGAGCCTTCATTTTTTGAAGAGCTAATGACTCGCGACTACTTCTTCTTGTTCCCACCAGAGATCTTACGTCAACATACTTTGGTATTTCAGCTCTATAGCCTCTTCAGAAGCCGTATGTCGCGTCGACTGGAAGATTCTATGTCCCTGAGTGACCTTAACCAGAAAATCGCTAGAAACATCGAATGGCGACGTTTTTCGAGTGATCTGATCCGAGAGCTTCGGAAAATGGCAAAAAAGGAAACGCAAACGGAAGATGTGTTTGCGCTTAACTTGTATGGCTATCATCTGACCGTGTCTCGTATGGATGATGATAAGAAGCATTCGGATTTTAGGATCGACATCAAGTGCAATGTGGATGAAGTGATCCGTTATTCACGTGCGAAAACGTACAACGAAGGTAAACGATCACTTGCGCCTACCATGCCCAACCCCCTTCGTAATGAGATCTTGCCGAAGCAAGACCTTGATCAGCTTTCCGGGATCATTGATGGTGAATTTGAACCGATCCAACGTAAGGAAAAGCGAGGAGGCCGTTTAGGTCGTCGTGTTAAACAGCGTAAACATTTGGTTGAGATCAATGCTGATGAGTTAACCATTACCTTGTCAAAATACACCTCAGCGGAAGCGCTCCAGCGGAGTATCACTGCTTTGTCTGCCATGACAGGTCACCCTGCCACCACGATTGCTGAAGAGTGCCAGGCCTTTATGGAGAAGCTCGATTGGCTGCGTGTTGATGGCGAAATCATGCCTTATGCAACTTTAAGTCGTACGATAGAGTTCTACAACGAGCAACAGGATGTTAAACACCTGTCCATTGAACGCCTTATCTCGGGTCTTGCTGTTCGACGTAAAGTCTGTCGCCAAGTTTATGACGGTCATTTAGACAGCGCCGTACTGAGTGTTTTAGATGAGGTAGCAGCAGGTGGTTAACAAAACTCACGATTTTTTGACACAACGCTGACATTGGAAACCTCTGTAGCTACTAGGATTAAAGACGAATAGATACCTTTGTCCTATTGGCATTCGGGTTCGCCCGATGCATTGATTTGCTAACCCTTTAACGAGCCTGACGGCTCGTTTTTTTTGCCTAATATTTCGGCATCTTCTATAGGATATATCGTCGTGGCCTTCTTATCACGTTCCAGATATTGCAAAAATGTAAACGCAATGATAGCGTTTAGTGAGTGCCGCAGATATCGGCCTGCCGCCCACGAAGGCAAAGCGAGCGCAATATCCACCACCTAATAACCTCTTAGAATTTGGTTGTCACTCGGAAGGGATGCATGCTGTGAGTGGGCCACTGTGCGCGTATTTTCACCGGTCAATGATCCATAGGGAACACTGTGACATCCAAGATCCTGAACGCCTCAGATCTCAAGGCCTTTAAACGGCAAGCCAAACAACAAAAGCGCCTATTGCAATGTAGTCACATGCAGGCGCTGGAGGCGATTGCGCGGTTAGAAGGTTTCGACAGTTGGCATCAGGTGCTGAAAGTTGCTGAGATGTGCGCAAAAGCACGCTTGCAAGATGAAGCATCAAACACACAACGTGTTCTTTTGGATAATGCACTTTACACCTCTGTCCCCATAGGCTGGCTGATCGGTCGAAAATCCTACCCTGATTTATCTGTACACCGCGATGATCCCATTTGCTCAGCATCTTCTGAGCTTGAGGTTCCATCATCATTGTGGAATACAGAGAACAAGGCGTAATACCGGGATGACGCGACAGGGAGTTCTTCATGAAACGTTCAATCTTCGCAGCCGTCGTTGCTTCAACTTTATTAAGCGTTAGCGCTTATGCTGAGACCCTTTCTATTTCGTGTGGTGCAGTAGGCCAAGAGCTGGAGCTTTGTCAGCAGGGTGTGGCTGCATGGGAACAAGAGACCGGCCATACGGTAAAAATCATCACGACCCCCAACTCGACTACAGAGCGCCTTGCTCTGTATCAACAGCTATTGGCTGCGGGTGCAGACGACATTGATGTGTTTCAGATTGATGTTATTTGGCCAGGTATACTTGGCAATCATTTTATAGATTTGAAACCGTACTCAAACGGTGAAGAATCAAGCCACTTCCCCTCCATTGTTTCCAATAACACCGTAAAAGATCGCTTGGTTGCCATGCCATGGTTTACCGATGCTGGCGTGCTTTATTATCGCTCTGACCTGCTTGAAAAGTATGGAGAGAAAGCCCCCGAAACGTGGGAAGCGCTCACCGCGACTGCTGAAAAGATCATGAAAGCTGAGCGTGAAGCAGGCAATGACAAAATGTGGGGCTTTGTTTGGCAGGGGCGTGCTTACGAAGGCTTAACTTGTGATGCGTTAGAGTGGGTTGCCTCTTATAACGGGGGCACCATTGTTGATGGAGATGGCAAGATCACCATCAACAATGACAATGCGAAACAAGCGCTGACGACCGCAGCAGGCTGGGTCGATACCATTTCCCCTCCTGGTGTTCTGAACTATGGCGAAGAAGAAGCGCGCGGTGTTTTCCAAACCGGTAACGCGGTGTTTATGCGTAACTGGCCTTACGCGTGGTCACTGGGTAACAGCGAAGATTCACCCATCAAAGGCAAAATCGGTGTCGTTGCACTGCCCAAAGGTGGCGAAGATGGTAGCCATTCCGGCACGCTTGGTGGCTGGCAATTAGCCGTCTCTAAATACTCGAAGAACCCTGAGCTTGCCGCAAGCCTCGTGATGTATCTCACTTCACTGGAAGAGCAGAAACGTCGCGCCATTGTAGGCTCGTACAATCCCACCATTGAATCCCTTTATTCAGATGAAGAAGTGCTGACGGCGGTGCCGTTCTTCGGCAGCCTTTATGACACTTTCGCCAATGGTACGCCGCGCCCATCAACCGCGACAGGCGCAAAATACAACCAAGTATCTAACGCGTTTTGGAATGCCACACACAGTGTGCTGTCTGGCAGTCAAAATGCCGATGTGGCATTGGCGAAATTACAAAAAGATCTCAAGCGCATTAGCCGCGGTGGTCGTTGGTAAGCTGTCACTATCACTGTCAGACGCGCTCAGCGCCTGACAGTTGCATTCAAAAGGAAATCTTATGGAACAGACCAGCGCTTTAACGCGAAAACGCGTACGCGCCGCCTGGTGGTTTCTCGCGCCCATGATCATCACTCTCATCATGGTGGCAGGTTGGCCATTGCTAAGAACCCTCTGGTTCAGCATGACCAACGCCACCCTGGATGGCAGTGGGGTCACTGAATTCATTGGGTTCGATAACTACGTTGTCTACGAAGACGGTGAATATTACGGCATATTATTTGATCCCACCTGGTGGCAATCCGTTTGGAATACCCTGTATTTCGCGGTGGTGTCCGTGAGCCTAGAAACCGTGTTTGGCATCATTGTGGCTTTGGTTCTCAATACCAAATTTAAAGGGCAGGGCTTGGTGCGTGCTGCCGTTTTAGTCCCTTGGGCTATCCCTACTATTGTGTCGGCAAAAATGTGGGGCTGGATGCTTCACGATCAATTCGGGATTGTGAATGATTTTTTGATGACGATAGGGGTGATCGCTGCGCCACTGGCATGGACAGCAGACAGCGATATGTCACTCAATGTGGTTATTGCGGTTGATGTGTGGAAAACCACGCCCTTTATGGCGCTTTTGGTGCTTGCAGCTTTGCAAATGCTGCCATCCGATTGCTATGAAGCGGCGAGAATCGACGGTATCCATCCTGTCAGGGTATTTTTTAAAGTCACCTTGCCCTTGATCATGCCTGCGGTAATGGTCGCCGTGGTATTCCGAGCGCTCGATGCGTTGCGGGTCTTCGATCTTATCTACGTGCTTACCCCCTCTAACGAAGCCACCATGTCGATGTCGATCTATGCGCGACAAAATCTGGTGGATTTCCAAGATGTTGGCTACGGCTCAGCGGCATCGACCTTGTTGTTCTTGATCGTTGCTTTGTGCACCATTTTCTACCTCTATATCGGGCGTAGAAACATGAATGGGGGAACCTAATATGTCTAAAAAATGGTATTGGCGAGTCGGGTTTTTTCTCTTGGTTTCAGTGATCGTGGTGTTCTCGGTCTTCCCGTTCTATTACGCCATCGTCACCTCATTCAAATCTGGCTCAGCCCTGTTTGAAGTGGAATATTTCCCAAGAGTATTTGACTGGAGTAACTACGCCTCCGTGTTCTCTGGTGGAACGTTTGGCCGAAACTTGCTCAACTCTGTGGGCGTGTCAACCGTGGTGGTGGCAATCTCGTTATTGCTCGGTGTGACCGCTTCCTACGCACTTGGGCGTATCCGCTTTCGTGGTCGCAACATCGTGCTGCTCACCATTCTTGGGGTCTCTATGTTCCCGCAGGTGGCTGTGCTTTCAGGTCTGTTTGAGCTTATCCGTGCACTTGGGCTTTACAACTCCATGCCCGGCCTGGCATTGGCATACATGATCTTCACACTGCCGTTCACGGTGTGGGTATTGACGACCTTTATGCAGCAATTGCCATTAGAGCTTGAAGAAGCGGCCATTGTTGATGGCGCGACGCCGTGGCAAATCATTACCAAGGTGTTGATGCCTTTGCTTTGGCCCGCACTGGTCACCACGGGATTGCTTGCGTTCATTGCAGCATGGAATGAATTCTTGTTCGCCTTGACCTTCACCCTCACCAACGAAGAGCGCACGGTCCCTGTGGCCATTGCTTTGATCTCGGGAGCGGGTCAATACGAATTGCCCTGGGGCACCATCATGGCCGCCTCGGTCATCGTTACCGTGCCGCTTATCGTTATGGTTCTGGTCTTCCAGCGCCGCATTGTTTCGGGCCTCACCGCAGGCGCAGTTAAGGGATAACACACAAAATGAATCAACAACAATTGCCTTGGTGGCGCGGTGCGGTGATTTACCAAATTTACCCTCGTAGCTTTTATGATGCTAACCAAGACGGTATCGGTGATTTACCCGGTATCACCCAACAGCTTCCTTATGTCGCCGCGTTAGGGGTCGATGCTATTTGGTTGTCGCCTTTCTTTAAATCACCCATGAAAGACTTCGGTTATGACGTATCGGATTACTGCGATGTCGACCCATTGTTTGGCTCATTGGATAATTTCAAACAGTTGGTCATGACCGCGCACGATCTGGGGCTTAAAGTGATGATCGATCAGGTGCTTAGTCATACCTCTGACGAGCACGCGTGGTTTGAGGAAAGTCGCGTCAACCGTGACAACCCTAAAGCCGATTGGTATGTCTGGGCGGATCCCAAACCCGATGGCACGCCACCGAATAACTGGCTATCCATTTTTGGTGGCTGCGCATGGCAATGGGAAAGCCGTCGTCAACAATATTACCTTCATAACTTCCTTGTTAGTCAACCGGATCTCAACTTCCACAACCCTGACGTCGTGACGCATCTTCTGGATACGGTGAAGTTTTGGCTCGATTTGGGCGTAGATGGTTTCCGCCTTGATACCGTCAATTTCTACACCCATGATCGTCAACTGCGTGACAATCCCCCGTTGTCTTCCGGAGACAGTAAATCATTGGGCGTGCCAGGCACGAATCCGTATTCCATGCAAAAGCACAAATACGATATCTCACAGCCTGAGAACATTGGCTTTCTCGAGCAATTGCGGGTGTTACTGGATCAATACGAAGATATTACCACTGTAGGGGAGATCGGCGACGATGACCCCTTGGCTTTGATGGCGCAATACACCAGTGGTAACGACAAACTGCACATGGCCTATACCTTCGACTTGCTCAATGTTCATCGTTCCCCAGCTTATTTAGCGTCGGTGATCGAGAACATTGAATCTGCGATTGGCGACGGTTGGGCGTGCTGGGCACTGTCCAACCATGATGTGGTGCGATGTGTGTCACGCTGGGGATCGGAAGAATCGGATCCGTGCGCGTATGGCAAGGTGTTGTTGGCGCTGCTCACATCCCTGCGAGGCAGCGTGTGTTTGTACCAAGGTGAAGAGCTGGGCTTGCCAGAAGCCGACATTCCTTTCCATAAAATCCAAGATCCCTATGGCATCCCATTCTGGCCTGAATACAAAGGGCGAGATGGTTGTCGAACACCGATGCCTTGGATTGCGAACGAGCAGAATGCGGGATTTAGCCAAGCTGAGCCTTGGTTGCCCGTTGATCGCCGCCACAGTGCATTAGCCGTGAACACACAGGAATCCGACACAAACAGCATGCTTGCTCATTATCGTGGATATCTGCGTTGGCGTAAGCAATTCCCTGCATTGGTGAGTGGTGATCTCACCGATTTGGCATCAACCCTTCAAGGCTTGCGTTTCGTGCGATCCGATGCCAATCAACGTGTGCTGTTGGTGTTTAATCTCACCGATTCTTCGATGACCATGACGCTGCCAGCCGGAAGTTGGCAAGCATTGGAAGGCCATGGTTTCACCTTTGAAATCGAGAATGGGTCGGTCACCCTACCGCCCTATCAGGCGGCCTTTGCAACAGAATCAAACGGGTAAGGATGCATTATGGCTGAGGTCATTTTAAAGAAAGTTAATAAGAAGTTTGGCAAAGTCCATGTCACTAAAGATGTTGATCTGAATATTCAATCCGGTGACTTTGTGGTTTTCGTTGGGCCGTCAGGATGCGGTAAATCCACGTTACTGCGTTTGATCGCGGGCCTTGAAGATATTACCAGTGGTGAACTGCTGATCGAAGGGGAGGTTTGTAATGATCTGCCACCGCCTGAGCGTGGGATCGGCATGGTGTTCCAATCCTACGCTCTGTATCCGCACATGACTGTTTACGACAACATGGCATTTGGCCTGCAATTGGCAAAAACAGCGCCTAAGACTGTGGACGAGAAAGTGCGTGAAGTTGCGGCCGCGTTGCAATTAGATCCCCTACTGGAACGGAAACCGAAGGAGCTCTCTGGTGGCCAACGCCAGCGTGTTGCTATCGGCCGCGCCATCGTTCGTGAACCTAAAGTCTTTTTGTTCGATGAGCCATTGTCGAACTTGGATGCGTCGTTGCGTGTTCAAATGCGCATGGAAATTGCCAGATTGCACGATCGCCTAGGCGCGACAATGATCTACGTGACCCATGATCAGGTTGAAGCGATGACATTGGCGACCAAGATCGTGGTATTGGATGCTGGGCGAGTGGAGCAAGTGGGATCTCCGCTAGAGCTTTATAATCATCCCGCCAATACCTTTGTCGCGGGCTTTATTGGTTCGCCGAAGATGAACTTTCTGACCGCAGACATTGTGGAAGTGGGTGAGTTCACCACGCAGGTTCAAATTCACCGAGGGCAGGAAATCTCTGTGGCGGCGAATTCGATTGGCGCCAGTGTTGGTGACCCTTGTGTGGTGGGGATCCGCCCAGAACACATTCGCTTTGGCGAGAAAGACGCAATTCAAGAAGGCGGGGTAGAACTGAGCGTGGTTGAGCAATTGGGTAATGAATGCTTGATGTATTTCAATACGCCGCAAAGCGCTGACCCTGTTGTTATCCGAATAGAAGGACAAACAACGATTCGGGCGGGCGACAAGCGCTGTATTGAGTTCCCTGAAGACTATTGTCACTTGTTCGATCGAGACGGAAAGGCGTTCAAACGCTCTGTGGTGGGTGAAACTACGCCATTGCTGGTGGTCACGCCATGACGTAGCGTTTTACCGCGATACCTTAAAACGACAAAGAGGCAGGAATACCCTGCCTCTTTTTTGTGGAGCGCATTCAGTATTTAGACAAGATTAATGTCCAGCTGGGCCTGCGCCTGAGTAGTGAATACCAGCAAGCTCTGCCATCTCTTTGTGGAAAGTGGCGATATCGTTGATATTAAATTTACTCAGATCATCATGTCCACATGCTCTCGCCATCACTTGCATCAGGTGTGTTGAAGCCGTGAAAAAGTTATAGAGCTGCTCTGCGGACTTTTCAACATTGAGGCGTTTTCGCAGCGCTGGATCTTGGGTCGCAATACCCGCGGGACACATATTGGAATTACACATTCTCGCACCAATACAGCCAATGGCTTGCATCGCACTGTTAGAAATAGCAATGCCGTCAGCCCCCAACGCCAGCGCTTTAACAAAATCACTCGGCAAACGAAGGCCACCTGTAATGATCAAGGTGACATCGCTAGCGCCTTGTGAATCCAAGAAGCGTCGAGCACGCGCCAAAGCGGGAATGGTGGGAACACTGATGTGATCGCGAAACAGGGTAGGCGCAGCGCCAGTGCCGCCGCCACGACCATCGAGGATGATGTAATCTGCACCTGCATCAAGTGCAAAGCCAATATCCGCTTCCACATGGTTGGCACTGAGCTTAAACCCAATAGGAATACCGCCTGTCACCGCGCGCACTTCATCGGCAAAGCGGGCAAAATCAGCCGCGGTGTGCAAATCGACAAAGGTTGACGGGGAAATAGCGTCGGTGCCTTCGGGAATGCCGCGAACTTCAGAGATTTTACCGTGATTTTTGATCCCTGGTAGATGCCCGCCAGTCCCTGTTTTTGCCCCTTGGCCGCCTTTAAAATGGAACGCTTGAACGCCTTTGAGTAGATCTTCCTTGTAACCGAATTTGGCGCTCGCCAACTCGTAGAAATAGCGACTGTTCGCCGCATGCTCTTCCGGCAACATGCCGCCTTCACCTGAACAAATGCCCGTCCCCGCTTTTTCAGCGCCCATTGCCAGCGCCACTTTGGCCTCTTCCGACAAAGCGCCGAAGCTCATGTCAGACACAAACAGTGGGGTAGAGAGCGTTAGCGGCTTTTTCGCCCGAGGACCAATCACCAACTCTGTCGAGACGGGAACATCATCAAGCAGCGGCTTGGTTGCCATTTGCGCCACCATGACTTGGATTTGATCCCATTCAGGTAACTTGTAACGAGGCACGCCCATCGATGTCATTGGACCATGATGCCCAAATTTGCTCAGGCCATCTTTCGCCAATTGGTGGATAAGCTCAACAAACGGTTCTTCTGGTGTTGCTTTAGCGGCAGGCGCTGCATCTGTGTGTTGTACTTCAGGCATTTCTTTGCCTACATCGTCTGCTGTATAGCGCGTATGTGTACCATCGCAAAACGGGGAATTCCCTGTGTGTTTGCAGGCACAAAACCATGAATCACCGTCTTTGTCTGCCTTGTAGGCGAGCGGGGTAAACGACGTACCCGCATGGGCACCATCACAAAAAGGTTGATTCTTCGAACGTCCACACTGGCAGTAGTAATACTCCTTGTCTTTCTCGAGGGTGACTTTGATCGGCTGATTACCTGACACGACGGGATCTGACATTACTTGCTCCTTATTCGACATAGCTGTTTTTGTTATTTTCTTTGTTGCTTCCCTAATAGAACGCGACCATTGTCCGTTCATTGTTTCAACAGTATGGGCGGTTAACGTCTTGAATTCTTTTTCATATATGAGCATTTACTAAAATTAGCGATTTAGTTCGCCAACCCATGCTTGCCAAGGTTTGAGGTTCAATACACCGTTAGCTTCTGCAGAGACATTGTTCATATGAGGCAGATCAATCGTCGCCGCTGTATTCGGTAAATTTAGCCGAATGGTGGCGTCTTGGGCTGAACCGTTTAATGCAATGATGAGGGTTTGGGATTCGTGGTGGCGTTCCAACACCATCAGAGAATCATTGAATGCCAACACACGACAGCTTCCTTCAACGAGTGCTGGTTGGTTTTTTCGCCATTTCAACAAGGCATGGGTGAAATGGAGCGCCGAATCAGTGTTTGCCATTTGAGCGTCTATTGTTAGAGGGGCATGTTCTTGCGCTGCCGGAAGCCACGGGGTGTGATCGCTAAAACCTAGATGGGCATGTGTTTGAGACCATGGTAGCGGCGTTCGGCAGCCATCGCGGCCGACATAATTGGCAATGACTTGCTGACCAAAGAAATCTTTCCGTGCCGCAGGCGGCACATTGGCTTCCGGTAAACCCAACTCTTCACCTTGGTAAATGCTGATCACACCTTGCAAGCTGCACAACATGGTCAGCAAGAGCTTGGCGGACTCAGGTTGGTTTTTTGCGTCTTGCCAGCGCGACACCGTGCGGGCGATATCGTGATTGCCCGTGCTCCAGCACCCCATCCCTGGATGCACAGCATTGAAAAAAGCATTGAGTTGCTCACCAACCTGCTGAAAGTTATGACACATGCTAAGTGATTCGAATACATTGGCGGCATCCAGCGCATCGCCTTCGCTGGTGTAACGGTCAATCACAGCATAAGGAGACGGGTCGCTCAATGACCCTAGAAGCCACTTCCTTTCATCGTAGCTATCAGCAATCACGCGAAGCTGTTTAAGCAGATGAATATTCTCAGGCCGACTGATGTTATAGCGTTGACTCTGGTAGCGATATGGGTCGGCCCTTGCTTCGTCTTGCCACCCCAAATGTCGTGAAGGATTGCTGCGCAATTTGTCGTCGTGCAGGAACAGATTCACCGAATCGAAGCGCAACCCGTCAATGTCCAAGTCGAGCCAAAACCGGACATTACCCATTAATTGTCGAACCACCTCGGTATTTCGGTAATTCAGGTCGGGTTGATTGCTCAGGGTGTTGTGTAAATAGTACTCGCCGCGGGTAGGGTGCCAGCGCCATGCGGACTCCCCGAAAATGGTGAGCCAATTGTTGGGTGGGGTGCCATCTTTTCGTGCTGGTGTCCACACATACCAATCTGCCTTGGGGGTATTGTTGCCAGAACTGCTTTCTAAAAACCAGGGGTGCTTACTAGACGTGTGGTTAGCCACAAAATCAAGGAAGACCAGAAGATTGCGTGCTCTTGCCTCTTTCACCAGTCGTGTGAATGTTTCGATATCCCCATATTCCCCATTCAGACAGCGAAGATTGGTGATGTCGTAACCAAAATCACTCAGTGGCGATTCAAAAATAGGGGATAGCAAGATGCCGTCAACGCCTAACCATACAAAATAGTCTAGTTTTTCTCGCACCCCATCGAGATCGCCGACGCCATCGCCATTGCTGTCAAAGAAGCTGCGAACATACACATGGTAGAGAATCGGAGATGCAATTGGTTTCATTGTTTTTCTTAGACTAAATAAAGAGTTACATGAAAAAATAATAGACCAATATATCGCCAGCACAGTGAATCATTAATGAGCACAAAGTTTACAGTGTAAATGCGTGATGGAATTGGCAGAGCCTAGATGTTGTTGACTACTAGCCCTACGAAAAACGCAAATATCACTAAATAAACACGTTTTTTCAATATCTTAAGGTTAACGCCGAGAGATTCGATTGTGGATGGTTTGTAAGGGTATCTGATTGACAAAGCAGGGGCCAAATAGCCTAGCTTAAGGCTCAAAGCGACAGTCCATTAAAAAAATGGCGTATAGCGGACAGAATTTATGTGTTCTCAGTTTTTCCCTCCTCTGAATATTCCGTTCAGATTTATCTGCTTGCGTACTGTAATCAACGACTTCGCATTGATATTTGCATCAATAAAGAGACACATAATCGAAATGGTTCTCCTAGACTAGTTGGATAAATACTAATAAACCTTGATGGCGAAGGGTGATCACGTCATCAGATGAGCGAGGCATCGTTATGGAACACAGTGAAAACAATATTGTTCAGGAACCGGAGAAAAGAAGCTTTGAGTGGCGGGCGTTCTGTTTTATCGCCATTTTTTTGTTTCCGATCCTAAGTGTCGTATTAATTGGCGGTTATGGCTTTCTTATCTGGATGAGTCAGATATTTCTTTTTGGTCCTCCGGGACACGGTTAAATCCCACCCAAACGTTGCATTCAATTGACGCGTGAAAGTGCGCAAGAAAATCACCCAGATCGTCGCACCAACGTTACTCGGTGACCTGATGAGCAAGAGCAGATATCGATGAAAGAATTTATAAGAAAACTTTGGGCAACCATGCGGCGCCCAGCAACAAAAATCAGTTTAGGCGCCCTGACACTAGGTGGGTTTATTGCAGGTGTGATTTTCTGGGGCGGGTTTAACACCGCACTGGAAATGACGAACACGGAAAAATTCTGTATTTCCTGCCACACCATGCGTGAAAACGTGTATCCCGAATTGCAGCACACCGTGCATTGGTCTAACACATCGGGGGTGCGTGCGACTTGTCCAGACTGTCATGTTCCTCACAATTGGACGGATAAAATCGCCCGTAAAATGCAGGCAAGTAAAGAAGTGTTCGCCCAAGTATTTGGCGTGATAGGCACGCGTGAAAAATTCCTCGATAAGCGACTAGAACTTGCTCAGCATGAGTGGGCACGATTTTCAGCCAACGGCTCGGCTGAATGTAAAACATGTCATAAGTACGAGAGTATGCAGATAGAAAATATGCGTCCCGCAGCGCGTCTGCAAATGACACAAGCAGCCGAACGGGATCAAAGTTGTATTGATTGTCATAAAGGGATTGCCCACGAACTTCCTGCTGAAATGGATTCAACAGGTGGCATGCTCGGCAAGCTTATTTCTATGTCCCACAGCACCAGTTTCGATAAAGACAAACCCGTTTATAGCGTCAATTTCTTAGAAATGTATGTCGATGAAGGCCTGACCCAAGATGGTGGTGTGCTTGAGCCTGCGAGTAAAGTGACTGTGCTTGACGATAGAAAAGACGCCATCAAAATTTCCATAACAGGTTGGCGCAAAATGAAAGGCTTTGGCCGCGTAATTTATGAAGACTTTGGTTTGAATATCGCTTCGGCGGCATTGTCTAAAGCCGTTGCGCAGAGCCAAACAGATATTAGAACGTTCGAAACCAAAGAAGACGATTTGACCGGCCTAACATGGCAGCGTGTAGAAGTGGATCTGTGGGCGAAAAAATCGAACTTCCTCGACAATGTTGATCCTATTTGGACGGAAGCCAAACAAGCGTATGAAACGAACTGTAGTTTGTGTCACACCCAACCGGATGTTGCGCACTTTGACGCTAACACTTGGCCGGGTATGTTTGACGGCATGATGGGCTTTGTGAATTTCGATCAGGCAACCCAGGCGCTGGTACTCAAGTACTTGCAAAAACATTCCAGCACCTTTGCTGATCACTAAGAGGGATAACGGCATGGCGATGAATCGACGTTCTTTTTTAAAACGCATGTTATCTGTCAGTGCAACGGTCGCGATTGGACCTAGCCTTCTTGTCGCGACAGATGCGGAAGCAAACTCTGAATTGTTAGAAGGAGCATGGCGCACATCTGGCTCGCATTGGGGTGCATTCCGTGCCCGCGTTGTTGGCGGTGAAGTGGCAGAAGTGGTGGCGTTTAGCCATGACAAACACCCAACCGAAATGCTCGATGGGATCAAAGGGCTGATCTATAACCCATCGCGGGTTAGATACCCGATGGTGCGATTGGATTGGTTGAAGAAAACAGAGGGCTGGAATACCACGCGCGGCGATAATCGTTTTATCCGTGTCACGTGGGATCAAGCACTGGATCTATTTTATGGTGAACTAGAGCGGGTACAGAAAACCTATGGACCATCAGGGCTATTAGCGGGCCAAACCGGCTGGCGTCAGACTGGGCAATTCCATAGTTGCACCACACACATGCAACGTGCCATTGCCATGCATGGCTTTTTCGTGAAGAAAATCGGTGACTATTCAACAGGTGCAGGGCAAACCATTTTGCCTTACGTGCTGGGTTCTACCGAAGTGTATGCACAGCAAACCTCTTGGCCGTTGGTGTTGGAAAACGCCAAACAGATCATTATCTGGGCGAACGATCCCGTCAAAAACGCACAGGTGGGATGGCAATGTCCTACCCATGATGTATACGGCTATTTTGCGGAGCTGAAAGAAAAAGTCGCGAAAAGTGAAATTAAGGTGATCTCCGTGGATCCTGTGGTGAGCAAAACACAGAACTATCTCGGCTGTGATCATCTCTATATCAATCCGCAAACCGATGTGCCGTTCATGTTGGGGATCGCACATACCCTTTACACCGAAGATCTTTACGACAAAGACTTCATTAAACTGTATTGCCTAGGCTTTGAACCCTTTGTTGATTACGTGACGGGTAAAACCAAAGACAAAGTCGAGAAAACGCCTGAATGGGCATCAGCAATTTGTGGTGTGCCTGCTGATAAGATCCGTGAATTTGCACGCATGCTTGCCAGCGAACGCACACAGATTATGTTTGGCTGGTGTGTGCAGCGCCAGCAACATGGTGAGCAGCCATATTGGATGGGCGCGGTTATCGCCAGTATGTTGGGCGGTATTGGCCTTCCTGGTGGTGGCGTATCATACGCTCACCACTATAGCGGTATTGGTGAGCCTGCCACAGGCGCAGCTGGGCCGGGTGGCTTCCCTCGGAACCTTGATCCGGGTATGACGCCGCTTCATAACAATAGTGACTTCAAAGGCTATTCAAGCACCATTCCTGTGGCGCGTTGGATAGAAGCCATTGAAGAGCCGGGTAAAGAGATCAACTACAACGGCAGTAAAGTGAAATTGCCGCCGATCAAGATGGTGGTCGTTAGTGGTAATAACCCTTGGCACCACCACCAAGATCACAACCGAATGAAGAAGGCTTACTACAACATTGAAACAGCGGTAACCATTGATTTTGCGTGGACAGCCACCTGCCGTTTTTCTGACATTGTGTTGCCTGCTTGTACCCAGTTTGAACGCAACGATATTGATCTCTATGGCGCGTATTCCGCCACAGGATTGCTTGCTATGCACAAGCTGGTGGATCCACTTTATCAATCTCGTTCAGACTTCGATATTTTCAAAGGGCTGACTCAGCGCTTTGGCATTGGTAAAGAGAAAGAATTTGCACAAGACATGACCGAAATGCAGTGGGTGGAAAAACTCTACAATGAATGCGCGGTGGCCAATAAAGGCAACTTCGAGATGCCAGATTTTAAAACGTTCTGGAAAGATGGCTACGTGAGTTTTGGTGAAGGTCATACCTTTGTTCGTCATGCGTTATTCCGTGAAGATCCCGAACTGAACCCTCTGGGTACGCCATCCGGATTCATTGAGATAACCAGTCGGAAGATCGGTAGTTATGGTTATGAATACTGCCAAGAGCATCCCATGTGGTTTGAAAAAGCAGAGCGTTCACATGGCGGCCCCGGTTCAGAGTCCTTCCCATTTTGGCTGCAATCTTGCCATCCAGATAAACGTCTTCACTCTCAAATGTGTGAGTCGCCAGCCATTCGTGAAACCTACACGGTGCAGGGACGTGAACCCGCCTATATCAACCCTTCTGATGCCAAAGCAAAAGGCATTAAAGACGGTGATTTGATTAGGGTCTATAACGACCGTGGTCAGCTTATCGCTGGGGCTGTGGTGTCGGATGATTACCCATCAGGTGTGATTCGTATACAAGAGGGCGCTTGGTATGGTCCAACAGGTTCGGAAATTGGTGCTATCGATACCTATGGTGACCCAAACACCATGACATTAGATATTGGTACGTCAGAATTGGCACAAGCGTGCAGTGCGTATACTTGTCTTGTGGAGTACGAGAAATTCAAAGGTGAGGCTCCAGCGGTGAACGCGTTTAGTGGTCCTATTGTTGTGGCGCCATAAGTGTATAATCCATAAAAAATAGCCGCTTAGCGGCTATTTTTTTGCAAAAAACAACCAAGTGTGGCGATTTAGGCCGCCATCTCTGCTTTCATCGTGTCTGCGACAAAGTGAATCAGTTCGACCCAAGCATCTCGTGTTTCTCGCGTGAAATCATCACCTAATCCTACTTTGAGGGTGTGCAGCAATGCATTGCCTACGGGCGTAAAGTGCGCTTTTTTTACCCCATACCCTTCGTGGCGTTTTGCTAACTGCTGTAATACAGGAAGCAGTTGCTCTGGTGCGTTCAAGCTGCTCACTGCTGCATGCAAAATCGCCATCAATTTACGACCTTGTTGCTTCATGTCACCCTTAAAAAGAGGTTTTAGTGTCGGGTCATATGAAAACAGTGTGTCGTAGAATATTTCAGCAGCTTGAAGCGAGATAGGCTCTACCTTGCGAAAACTGTTCGTGATCAACGTGACTTGCCGAGCTGTTAACGCCATAGCGGATATCCCCAAATATGGTGCATTGTGTATAAAATTATTATGCGAATTGTGGCTTGCTCTATCAAAAGGGTAGGAAATCATTTCGCTTTGTCCAATAACTTGTTAGCCATGTCGTCAACGACTCATCCATATTGCAAACGTCATGTAATCAAAATTGAGAATCAGATCTCAGTAGGATGATTGAATTTCCTATTAGCTATATATATCCAACTAACCTCAAGATGTTTGTTGAGCGATAGTTTGTAGGCTTGCGCACGCTACTGATTTAAAAACACAGTGGCTCTGAATCCTGCTTCTTGAGGTTGCTCGGGTATCATTCACTGGGAGTAGTTTTAACGGTAATAGCGCATTGGGGGAAATAACGGGTTTGTCCTGATCGGCGCTAGCTTCGCGTTACATTGATAAAAAAGACCGCGATAGCGGCGACATGACAAGGAGCAGCATGTTTACATTTGACGATATTCGTTTGCGTCCCGCCAAAACCGAAGAGCGGGATCATCTCTGGCACTTTATCTATGTGGACAATGAGTGGAAAGCGCACGACGCGCCTTACTTTCCCTTAGAGCATCAATCAAAATTTCAATTTCGCCGCCATCTGTTTAAGCGCCTCAAAGAAGCGAAAACCGCCATGGTGATTGATTATCAAGGAGAGGCGGTCGGATATCTTTCTTGCTATTGGGAAGAGCAATCCACGCGTTGGTTAGAAGTAGGCATTACCATTTTTGCATCTACACATTGGGGTAAACAAATTGGCCGTAAAGCACTGACCTTGTGGATCTCTCATCTTTTTGAATACTACGACGTAGAGCGCATCGGCCTCACCACTTGGTCTGGCAACCCCCGCATGATGAAATGTGCCAGTGCATTAGGTATGCAAGAAGAAGGGCGCATTCGCAAAGTGCGTTTCTACCAAGGGGAGTATTTTGATTCACTGCGTTATGGCGTACTGCGTGACGAATGGCAGTCTCTGCAACAATCAGCCTGTGGGCTTCGAAGTGTGGGGTGATTTTACACTGTAAAAGGGAGTAACCTTTTGCTCCCTTGTACTGGCTCAATCCCCTCACCGATAACCGTTACACAGGCAATCCAGAGAAATATTCTATGTTCGTTATGTTGCCCTAGAGAGGCCAACTGCTAGAATCACGGCTTACAATAACAATTCAAAAGAAAGTGAATCACCATGAAATTGGAAGCCGTCGATTTCAACGCGCCTGATGCCGCTGCGCGTTTCGTTGAATCCCTCCGTGAGACAGGATTTGGCGTACTCAAAAACCACCCTATTAGCCAAGATCTAGTGGCTTCAATCTATGAGCATTGGCAGCAATTTTTTGACAGTGAAGACAAAGCGAACTTTCGTTTTCACCCTCAAAGCCAAGATGGTTTTTTCCCATCAGATGTGTCTGAAGTGGCAAAAGGTCAAAAGAAAAAAGACATCAAAGAGTTCTTTCATTATTACCCTTGGGGTCAGTGTCCTGAAACACTTAAGGACGAGCTGCAAGATTACTATGAACAGGCCAATGGGCTTGCACAACAGCTACTTGCGTGGGTTGAAACCCACTCTCCTGAAGACGTATCCGCACGATATTCGCAGTCGCTGTCGAGCATGATAGACGGCAGCGATAAAACCTTGCTCCGTGTGTTGCACTATCCGCCAATGCTCGGGAATGAAGAACCTGACGCGATTCGTGCTGCCGCGCATGAAGATATTAACTTGCTCACTATCTTGCCTGCCGCCAATGAGCCTGGCCTGCAAGTGCTTGGGAAGGAAGGGGAATGGTTAGATGTCCCATGTGATTTTGGCAACATCATTATTAATATTGGCGATATGTTGCAGGAAGCATCAGGCGGTTACTTTCCATCAACCACACACCGTGTGGTGAACCCAGAAGGTGCGGACATGAGCAAGTCTCGCATTTCATTGCCTTTGTTCCTGCATCCAAAGCCTGAAGTGGTGCTTTCTGAGCGTTATACTGCTCACCGTTATTTGATGGAGCGCCTGCGCGAACTTGGCCTGATTTAATCTCCGCCACCACGTGCCCGCGAGACAAAAAGCCAGCGAAATGCTGGCTTTTTTGATCCGCCACAAAATGCTTGTTGAACAAGCATTTTGATGTTGCTTGGATAGTCGGCAAATAAGATTGATTTAAAACGAGTAAAGGGAGGAAGAATGTAGGACGTCGACTAGTATTCTATAAGAGGATACGGGAGTCTCATTAATGCAAAAGTCATTTTTATCAAACTTGAAGCGAGCCATGGGTAGTGTGATTGGCTCTCACACTGACGTTGGAAGCGATGCCAATGCCAAGATCGCTGCGCTTGATAAGTCGATTGCGATCATTGAATTCGACCCTTCGGGCCATATTCTATTTGCGAACGAGAATTTTCTCAAAGTCATGGGTTACGGCCTTGAGCAAATCGTCGGGAAGCATCATTCGATGTTCGTTGACCCCGCTTATGCAAAATCCATGGAATATCGTGATTTTTGGGCCAAATTGGCGAATGGTAAATCGTTTTCCTCCGAGTACAAACGCGTGGGGAATAATGGGGTGAATGTCTGGATTCAGGCATCGTATACGCCGGTTTATTCTGCTGAGGGTAGCGTGAGGAAAGTGGTGAAATTTGTCACTGATATCACGCAAGATAAAAACAAAAATCTTGATTACTCAGGCCAAATCAATGCCATAAATCGTAGTCAAGGTGTCATCGAATTTGATATGAAAGGAAACATCCTCAACGCCAATGATAATTTCCTTGGTGTGGTGGGATATACGCGAGAGGAAATCGTTGGTAAGCATCATTCGATGTTTGTGGAGTCTGACTATGCTCGTTCAACAGAATACCGACAGTTTTGGGAACTTCTGGCGACTGGTGAGTTTCAGAGTGCGCAATATAAGCGTCTAGGAAAAGGCGGTAAAGAGGTGTGGATTAGCGCATCTTACAACCCTATTCTGGATGAGGATGGTAAACCCTTTAAAGTTGTTAAGTTCGCCACTGACATTACTGTGCACAAGTTGCGAAACGCTGATTTTGCGGGTCAAGTTGCAGCAATTGGTAAGTCACAGGCGGTGATTGAATTTAATCTCGACGGCACTATTCGCCAGGCAAACGACAATTTCCTTAATGCTGTGGGTTATCGATTAGAAGAAATCGAAGGTAAACATCATTCTATGTTTGTTGGCCGTGAGCAACGAGACTCCCAAGAATATAAGAATTTTTGGAAAAAGCTTGGTAGCGGCGAATTTCAGGCTGGCGAGTACAAGCGAATTGGTAAAGGAGGCAAAGAAATATGGATACAAGCCTCTTACAATCCCATCCTGGATGCATCGGGTCGACCCTTCAAAGTTGTTAAGTATGCCTCTGATGTGACGGCACAAAAATTAAAAAACTCAGACTTTGAAGGTCAAATTGAAGCCATTGGAAAATCCCAAGCGGTCATTGAATTTGACATGGACGGCACGATTCGCCATGCCAATGATAATTTCTTAAACGCGATGGGATATACGCTGAAAGAAGTTCAAGGGCGTCATCACTCTCTTTTCGTTGATCAACAGGAAAGTGGTTCGCGTGAATACAAAGCCTTTTGGGAAAAACTCAATCGCGGTGAATTTGAAAGTGCCGAGTTTCGACGTATTGCTAAAGGCGGCCGCGAAGTGTGGATTCAGGCCTCGTACAACCCCATTCGCGATATGAATGGAAAACCAATTAAAGTCGTCAAATACGCGACCGATATCACGTCGAAAAAACGCGCAGTGTCCTTGATCAGTGATTGTCTATTGTCGCTCTCCAAGGGGGATCTTAATCACACGGTGGGGGAGACGTTGGATGCAGAATTTGAACCTGTTCGTAATGCGCTTAATTCAACCATTGACCACCTCAACAAGTTGGTTACAGATATTGTCCGAGGATCTAACTCTGTGGGCAGTGGCGCGCGCGAGATAAAGTTAGGTACAACTGACTTAAGCGACCGCACTGAATCTCAAGCAGCCAGCTTGGAGGAAACGGCAGCGAGTATGCAAGAAATCACTGCTACGGTTCAGCAGAATGCAGATACGTCTCAAAGTGCTGTGATGTTGGCCAATGAAGCCACGCAAAAAGCAGAACGCGGCGGTAAAGTGGTGCTTGAGGCAGTCGGTGCGATGGCTGAGATCGAAAAATCCAGTAAGCAGATTTCTGACATCATTGGCGTTATCAATGAAATCGCCTTCCAGACAAACCTTTTGGCGCTGAATGCGGCGGTGGAAGCTGCGCGTGCCGGCGAGCAAGGACGCGGTTTTGCGGTGGTTGCTGGAGAGGTGCGTAACCTCGCTCAACGAAGCGCCAAAGCCTCGATTGAAATCAAAGAGCTGATCAATGCCAGTGTCAATAAAACCAAAGACGGCACACATTTGGTGAGAGAGTCGGGTAATAATTTGGTCGAAATTGTTGATGCCATTAAGAGTGTATCTAAGTTGATTGGCGACATGAGCACGGCCACTCAGGAGCAATCACAAGGCATTGGCGAGATTAACCGCGCGGTGACTGAAATGGATAATATGACGCAGCAAAACGCGGGTTTGGCTGAGGAAACCACGGCAGCCAGTGAGAACTTACTCGCTGAGGCGGAAAGTTTGCTTGAACTGGTTACCTTCTTTAAAACTCGTGCAAGTTAGTAAGCTGCATATGAAAAATAAAGAAGCGGGCGAAAGCCCGCTTTTTGTTTGCTTGATGACAAGGCTGAGGTATTGAAACACCCTCCGTGAAGACTTGATAGGCTAGCTACGCCTATTATTCGTCGTCTTCACCGTTATTGTCTTCTTCGACTTCTTCCCTTTGATTATCGCCGTCAATACAAACCGTGTCGCCTTCATCTTCATCGAAGATCAGGTGGTCAGCGCTGCCGCCAGAGAGGGCGGTGTTGTTTTTGCGTGTTGGCATTTCGTTTTCTGGCAGATTAAAGAACGCCACCATTTCAGTCATGTCCTGAGAAAGATTCCACATGCCTTCACTGGCGGTGGTAGCTTCCTCTACTAAGGAGGCATTTTGCTGCGTCATATTGTCCATTTTGGTGATGGACAAATTGACTTGCTCAATGCCGACGCTTTGTTCTTGCGCCGCATCTGAAATCTCTTCCATTTTACTGCCAACATCCTCGACCATTGAAACGATTTCCGTCAGTGTTTTTCCAGATTCACTCACTAAATCTGAGCCAGTGGCGACTTTCTTTTTACTCGCTTCAATCAGCTCTTTTATCTCCTTCGCGGCACTGGCGGAACGCTGTGCCAGGTTACGAACCTCCCCTGCAACCACCGCAAAACCGCGTCCTTGTTCACCGGCTCTTGCCGCCTCAACCGCTGCATTGAGTGCCAATAAATTAGTCTGGAAGGCGATTTCATCAATCACGCCGATGATCTCAGCAATTTCGTTGCTTGCATCTCTAATTTCATCCATGGCGGCAATCGTTCTTGAAACCGCATTGCCACCTTCTCGCGCCTTAGCCCGTGCTTTCATGCTCACCATTTTGGTGGAAAAGGCATTCTCGGCACTTTGTTTCACCGTGCCTGTCATTTGCTCCATGCTCGCCGCGGTTGACTGCAAAGAAGAGGCCTGCAATTCAGTCCGCATGCTTAAATCCTGATTGCCAGCAACTATCTCGCGCGAGGAGATAGAAACTGTAGAGGCGGTGTCACGAATGCTTTGGATAACCTCCGTGAGTTTATCGATGGTCTGGTTGGTGTCTTTTTTGAGCTGAGCAAGTCGGCCGCTGTAGGATCTCTGCATGCGCTGAGTGAGGTCACCTTTTGCCATGGCAGCGAGAATGTGCTGCATGTCAGCCAACGAAAGTTCGACGTTCTCTGTCAGTGCGTTGAGACCTTCCGCCAAGTTGTAGAAAAAGCCCTCTTTTCCAGCCATTTCGATGCGGCCACTAAAATCTCCTCGGGTGGCGCCCGAAATCACCTCTGCGATTTCGCGCTCAATGGCGACTTCGGCGGTGCGATCTTTCCACTCAATCACAGTACCAATACGATCACCGGCTAAACCAATCATGGGCATCGCATTGATTGACATGACTCTATCGCCAACAAAAAATTCACTCCTGAATGGCGTGGTTAGTTTCGCAAGAATGTTCTGCTGCTTGGAGGGGACGCGATGGAATACATCAATATGTTCACCGATAATTTTTGACGGATTAAAGTTCTTTATCTCTTTACCAAAATCATCCTGGGCATCGATGAGCATATTTTTAGCGGCATCATTGAGATAGATGATTTGATTGCTGCTGTTGGCCAGCATGATGTTATTTGATACGCAATCTAGTGCCTGACGGACCTGCGCATTCTCTTCAGCAATGTCTTTTGATGCTTCTTCGGCTTCTCGTTTAGCATGTTCTGCAAGTTCGGCGTTGTTTAAGGAGCGGTTTGTTGCTTCTTTGATTGAAAGCAGATCGCCGCGATAATCGCCTTGGATTCGAATGCTAAGATCACCTTCAGAAATCTTCGCCATCACGGTATTGATTTCACTCAAGGCACTTTGTGTGGCGGTCATGAGTGAATTAAATGCCTCAGAGGACTGGCTAATTTCATCGTTTCCTTTGACGTCCAGCCGAAGAGAGTAATCCCCGCATCTTGATACGGTCTTGAGGCTTTTTGTCATACGGATCAACGGAGAAGTGACTGATCGCGTAATTAAAAACGCTACCAATATGCCTAAAATAATACCAAAAAATCCCGTTAGCTTGAGAACCGTTCCAATCTCTTTATTGAGCGAGTTGAGTTTTTCTACCTCATTTTTTAACGCCTCGTTTTGTAGTTCTACAATTTCGCCGATGAGCACGAGAGATAGGGTGGCAAGCGGGGAGGCCTTGGTTCCCAATAGGTATTGCGACATGTTCCATTGGTCGGAATCTCGTACCGCAAACAGTTGCATTACGACGGGTGAAAACTGGTCTCGATAACCAGCATAGTCATTGTAATATCGCACTTGTTCACGTGTTAGCAGGTGCTTATGTTCTTCGAGTGTATCGAAGAGGATCGTATTTGTGGTCCACTGTTGTGAAAACGTCGATTTAAAGGCTGGGTCACCACTGAGTAAATAGGATTGAATAGAGGCGAGACCGAGAGAAAATGAAGCACTGGACTCGGCGAACAGCCCGAGCAATTCTTTTCTTTTTGGCGTTGCAGGTAATCCTCGTTCAATCGAAGTTAGGCGATTAATCGAGTCAATCAGCTCTACAACAATCGGTTCGCCTTGCTGGGCGTAGATTTTCATGGCCGGTTGTTCGTCAACCGTGTGGGCAATGCGTTCCGCGTCATCTTGTGCTGCGCGATATTGTCTTAGACTTTCTGTCAACGTGGCGAGCTTCTCTTTGTAGCCATTCATTTGTTGATGTTCGCTTTCGATTTCCGAATCAAGCACTTTTAATTGTTTATCTATGCTTTCCCATACTGCTTGGCGTTCCTCCTTGAATTCAGGGTTTCCCAAAACCAAGTACCCACGCAAGATGGCCAGTGATTTATTCACCTCTGCAACGAGTTGATGGCTCGCCAAGGAGGCCGAAAATGTCGATCCGACGAGCTCTTGTTCAACATGTTGAACGTCCGTTAGCCGAGTGCTGGATAAGGTGACAGCAGCAACCAAAATGGCGAGGACCAAACCAAAGCCTAATGCGAGGCGCTTTCCAATCGTGTAGCGAAAGTGTTTATAATTCATTGATTGTTCACTCATCCAGTTTGCTCTGTTCACCGACCAACACTGTCAGTTTTCTGTGGATCAAGTCGACAAGGGCGTAGACATCGGAGGGGGTTCTGGTGCGCTCATAATGACGATGAGAGTAAAAGTCACCAAAACTGTTATGTGGTTCAAGTGTTGCGAGGATCGTTGACAACGAATCTAAACAGGCACCCGCTAACAAAAAGACTTCTGCGGGAATGGCTTCGCTTCCTTGTCGTTTCACACGCTTGATAACGGGTGTGCCCACTTGTTTAGCAAACAGATCGATATCGTCGCCCAATTTTGCCAATGCAAGAAAGACTTGCTCTGGCCGGTAGTTTTTTACCGGGATAACATTTCGTGGCAAAGAGCTTGAGATCTTGGGTTTGTATCGATAGGCATAGTGCATCACCATTGAATCAATGTTTTTGACCAAGGAATAGACTTGTGTCGGAGTTAGCTCGCCATATAGGTCGGAGTAACCATATTCAGTTTGGTTTGTCGTCGTATTACTTTCTGCGGCTAGACCATAAGAAGAGATAAAACAGAAAAGCAACATTCCGTTAATTACCGTGCCTCGCAGCGTAAATTGCGGACTTGAGTGATGTTGATTCAACATGGATTGCTTCATTCCTTGCCTTATCTTTTATTAACAATAAGAAACATGATTCAAAAATTAGCCTTGGCTCACATTTGAGTTTAGACGTAATTCACGTAAACGCGTGTTTCAACACACCATCAGAACAAGGGGGCAAGGAAATAGACAGGTTAAGTAAAAAGCGGTGAATATTGAGGCTGTTGGATGTGGTTGAGTTTAGGTATTCACGTCATCTTGGGAGGAAATTTGCTGCAACCAGCGACCGAGTTGCAGAATTTCAGGTTGACGCGCGCGGTGCTTTTTATACACAAAGTACAGGCTGTCACCGGTGGGCATTTCATGCATGGGGATCCGCACCAGCTGCTCGCGGTCTATTTCGTTCATGAAATAGTAATTTAAAAAGGTAATACCATGTTCATAGCGCGCCGCCTCGGTCGCAAGCAGCATGTGGCTGAACGAATGAATTTTTACGCTTTTTGGCAATGAAAATCCGCCCAACTTACACCACTGCGCCCAGTCGTTTTCCATTAATGAAGTGACAGATAATAATGGGTAATCCCATAGTGCTTCTGGCAACGGCTTGTCTTTGATTTGTTGCCAAATTTTGTGGCTACAGACGGGGTATAAATATTCTTTGTAAAGCAAATCGTACTGGTAGTTTCGCCCTGGCTCGAAATCGATAATAAAGCAGTCTGCCAGCTTATCAGAGAGGTGAGGGTGGTCGGCAAACATTTCCAGTGCGAGGTCGATTTCAGGGTGTTTTTGTCGAAAATCAGATAATTGCGGCATCAGCCATTTCACCGCCAGTGAGCTGAATACGGCTAGTCGAAGTTGGCCAGACACGCCTTCTCTGACTTGATGGCTGGCGCGAGCGATGGCTTGCAATGGGTCAGCAACGTCATCGTAATAGCGCTGACCGACAGCAGTGAGTTGCAGTAAACGACCTTGGCGATCAAACAAAGATTCACCCAAAAAATCTTCCAATAAGCGGATCTGATGACTCACCGCGCTTTGTGTCACGCTCAAGCGTTCAGCCGCTTTAGAGAAGCTATTTAGACGGGCAACCACCTCAAAATATTGTACGGCACGTAGTGGTGGAAACTTCATTATCTAAATAACTCATGAAAGAAGAATTTTCATCATTATACGTCATGCTAAAGCGGCGCTAGTATGTGTTTTTGTGATCAATGTTTGATCCTCCATCACGAACCGGAGCCTTTATCGTGCGTACTATTTCTGTTGGGTTGGCCATGACATTGTTGGTTCTTGGCAATCTCAGCGCGACGTTTTCCGACGCGCTTGTGAAAACCATGGAGGGTGGACCAGATGGGGCCATCTTCCAGTTTGCCCTATTTCGTCAGGTGTCTGCCGTTCTCATTTTGCTTCCTTTCTGTTTGACGGCGCCCGTAAAAAACCTGAAAAAAGGCTTAAAATGGCATGCATTGCGTGCCCATATATGGCTACTTGGCGTGTTCTTTTCAGTGATTGCGCTGACGACCATGCCGCTGGCAACCGCGAACGCCATTTTCTATGCGGCACCACTGATCATGTTGTCATTGGCTGCAATTTTTTTGCGAGAGAAATTGTCCGCGCCGTCAATTATTGCTGCGGTGGTTGGGTTTATCGGCGTGCTCATTTTGGTGCGTCCGACAGAACTTGATTGGGGGGCGTCCTCTGCGCTGATTGTGGCGGTGACGCTGGCGGTCAACAACTTGTTGATCCCTAAAATCCCACGTGAGCAAACGGTGTCTCAGACCTTGATGCTGCATAACCTGATTGGTATTCCCATCGCGTTTGCGCTGGCTTTGTATGAAGGCATGCCATTTAGCTTGGATCTATTCTGGCGCGCGGCCGGTTCGACCGCATTCATCTTGGTCTATGCCGCCACCTGTGTGATTGCGTATCGCGCGGCGGAAAGCAACAAAATCGCCAGTGCGGAATACAGCGGCTTAGTCTGTGCGGTGGGTGTAGGTTTGGTGCTGTTTGGCGAAGTGCCCGACATGATCATGATCGTGGGTACGACCTTGATCGTGGTGCCATTGATTTGGTTGGCAGGGCGCGAGAAACACAAAGCACGCAAAGCCAAAAAAGCGGCAAGTTTAGCGGCAACATTGGCGGCAAATCAAAAAGTGACAGAAGAAGCTATCGAACCCGCGTAAACACCAAACTGCACAAAAAACCACGCCAAGCGCTAATCGAGTGGCGTGGTTTTTTATGTGCTCGCACGCAGTTGCGGTGGCACAGTTACCATCAAATGTGAGATCAGGGCTTTAAGCCTTGCAGGCTGGTGGCGGTCTTTGTGATAGAGAAGATAAAGGGGCACTTTATCAACTTGCCAATCCGTAAACACCGTTTCTAATTTCCCTTCCGCGACAGCCTCATTGCAGTACAAATCGGGCAAGCGACATATCCCGTTACCTTGTAAGGCCGCGTTTAATAGCACATGTCCATTTTTACATTGTAAATTACCGGTGACATCTACCTCGACGTGCTGCACTGGCGAATTGGTACTCACGTATTTCCACTTCGTCACAGAGCCAGTTAGGCAATCGTGTTGTTGCAGGTCGCGTGGGTGTGTCGGTTTTCCGCTTAGTGCCAAATAACGAGGCGATGCATATGTACCAATTCTTATGTTCCCCATTTCACGGCCAATTAACAGAGAGTCCGGCAGTGTGCCCATGCGCAGGACGAGATCAAACCGTGATTGGATCAGATCAACACGCTCTGAGCTGAAATCGAGTTCAACATGGATATCGCGGTGGGCCGCGCAGAACTGATGAATAGCGTCGCCAATCAGCGATTCTCCAATGATCCCACCAACACAATTCACCGCGATAGCGCCTTTCATCTGATCGGCATCATCACTTGCGTGAGCGATCGCATCATCAATTTGCATCAGTGCTGCTTGGCAACGTGTAAAGAATGCTTCGCCTGCTGTGGTTAATCGTTGAGATCGAGTCGTACGAATAATGAGTTGCACGCCTAGACGGGATTCAAGCTGACTAAGCTGACGTGACATATGCGCGCGTGAAGCCCCGAGTTTGTCAGCCGCTTTTGAAAAACTGCCTGATTCGGCAATGGCCACGAAGGCACGAATGTCGTGCAGATTGTCGTTCAATGGATCTCTATTGGTGCTCATAAGGTAACACTGAGTTTTATTGTGATATATATATCAACAATCATGACTTATTTAGAATGCAGCCTCAATAAGAAACACCCAATAACAAAAACAAACAATCCGATCGAGGTAGAGCATGAAAAAGTTAGTTGTTATCACAGGTGCAAGTTCAGGCATTGGTGAAGCCATCGCAAAACAATTCTCAGCGCAAGGTCATCCACTGTTGCTGCTTGCACGTCGTGTAGAGCGCCTTGAAGCATTGAACTTACCAAACACCCTGTGTAAGCAAGTGGATGTGACAGACAAAGCCTCTTTCGATGATGCCGTTGCTGCTGCACAAGCCATTTACGGCGAAGCCGATCTGCTGGTTAACAACGCGGGTGTGATGTTGCTGGGCGACATGGCAACCCAAGATGCTGCTGAATGGCAAACCATGTTCAACGTGAACGTGGTCGGTTTGATGAATGGCATGCAAGCCGTCCTTGCACCAATGATTGCGCGTAATAGTGGCACCATCATTAACATCAGTTCCGTCGCTGGCCGTAAAACATTCCCGAACCACGCAGCGTACTGCGGCACCAAGTTCGCAGTTCATGCCATCTCTGAAAATGTACGTGAAGAAGTGGCAGCCGCAAACGTTCGTGTTATCACCATCGCTCCTGGCGCGGTAGAAACCGAACTCTTGTCTCACACGACGAGCGATGAAATAAAAGCTGGCTACGAAAGCTGGAAAGAAGACATGGGCGGCATTCTAGCGGCGGATGACATCGCTAACGCAGTGACCTACGCATACAACCAGCCACAGAATGTATGTGTACGTGAAATAGTGCTAACGGCGACACGTCAACAGCCGTAATAGCGGTCAATATTTCTGTGCTTAAACAAGCATTGGCCTCGGTAAATACCGAGGCTTTTTCGTTATGTGGGCGGGGAGAAGTCGAAAATGGGAGATTGGCAAACGCGTAATGGTGAGTTTAGATGAGCCACCTTTGATTATTCGCTCTTTTAAGTGGCGTGAGCGATGGTATCATCGGGGCATACTCGTTTTTAAAACCATCACTAATAATACTGTGCCCGTGGCGGAGTCAAAATGGCAAAACTAACACTACAAGAACAGATGCTGAAAGCTGGTCTTATCGACAAAAAGGCAATGAAGAAAGCCGGGAAGACGTCTAAAAAATCCCGTACCTTGGCGAAAGAAGCTAAAGCCGCTGTTGAAGAAAATCGCTCAGCGCAAATCGCACAAGACCAAGAGCTTAATCGTCAGAAGCAGATTGAAGCTGAGAAGAAAGCGATTGCCGCACAGGTGAAACAGCTTGTCGAAATGAACAAAATTGACCGTAGAGATGGCGACATTGGTTACAACTTCACCGATGGTACGTTGGTGAAAAAACTTTACGTCAATAGAGACATCCAAGCTCAGTTGGTAAATGGCCGTTTGGCGATTGCACGCTACCTTGATGGCTACTCCATTGTACCCGGCGTGGTGGCAGACAAAATTAGCCAACGAGACGAAGAGACGATCATCGTTAACAACACTGTTAACGAGCAAGAGATTGACGAAGATGACCCATATGCAGACTTCAAAATCCCTGACGATTTGATGTGGTAATGGGGGCGCTACGTCTTTTAAGAGTCAGCCGTATTTCTCATATTCGACTTGCTTTTTCTTTTGGTAGTATACTTTGAGTGTTAGGTTTTTTGAGGTAATAAATATGAACAAAAAAATCGAATCATATGGTGTAGGTGCTATTGAGAGGCCAAAGATTAAAGCCACTAAAAAACTCGATCTTTCAGGTGTTCATGGGCAGCAAATTGTAAAATCTGAAACTAAGTTGGCTTTGAGAACGCATCGTAAAACGTTTGAAAAATTAGCTGATATGTAATGGATATTATCTGTTTTCCTTTCGAGCGCGTTGTAGAAATAAATATGTTCATATTAGCGACAGAGCCGGGTATGCAGGGTTCTGTTGATATACCTAAGTTACAAGGTGCTCTGGGGAGAATAGACAATGCTATTGTTTATGATGGTTTGGATGACATCTTTGATATAGCAGCAAAATACACTGCTAGCATAGCTGTCGCTCACGCCTTACCTGACGCAAACAAAAGAACGGGTTTAATCGTTGCCCTTGAGTATTTGTCATTGAATGACTTTGAACTGACCAGTGACAATGACAAATTAGCTGATGCGGTGAGAGATTTGGTCCTTGAAGAGATTTCAGAAAGCGACTTTGCGGACATTCTTTACGCGCAATATGCTCAAGAAAATAATATTGTTAAGTAAATAAATGCCAACATCCAAACACAAAGGCGCACCCCAATCGGTGCGCCTTTCTCTTATCTATTTCCAACTAAATCAACGGTTAATTGGCTCTATTGATGCCAGAACCTACTGATAGCTAAGCTCTGTTGCCTTCCCTCTGAATATTCGATAAACCACAAAGGTATAAAGTAAGATCATGGGCATGACGAACGCTGCGCCGACACCGACAATCTTCAGTGTGGCGGGAGAGCTAGCGGCATCCTGTGCCGTCATGATACCCGGCACCACATACGGGAAGAAGCTATAGGCCAACCCTAAGAAACTGAGCGCAAAGATCATGCTTACGCCGAAGAAAGGCCATCTTGCACCCAAATCATCTTTCATCGGGACTTGACGCAGATAGTGGTCAACCAGATAAATGATGGACATCACGACCAATGGTACAGGGGCGAGCAACAGCATTTCAGGGAAGCTGAACCATCGATCGGCGACTTGCTCGTTAACAATAGGGTTCACAATGCTCACTGAAGCAATGCCAATCGCCGCCAGCCAACCCGCACGACGAGACCATCTCGCAGCGCGAATTTGCAATTCCCCTTCGGTTTTTAGCACCAGCCATGCCCCGCCAATATAGACATATGCCGCGGTGACACATAGCGCACTTAATAGAGCGAAACTGTATGCAGACGGTGACGACTCAAAGCCCATTATGTAGCGACCCATCATGTAGCCTTGCGACAATGACGCTATCAGCGAGCCAGCTTTAAAACAGCGATCCCACGTGTCTTTGCGCTCGGCTTTCGCTTTGGCGCGAAAATCAAATGCGACGCCTCGCATGATAAGGGCAACCAGCATGACGGCGGTAGGCAGATAAAGCTCTGTCAGGATCAAGCTGTGCGCAGGCGGAAATGCAATCAGCAAGATGCCAATCGCCAGTACCAACCAGGTTTCATTGGCATCCCAGAACGGGCCAATAGAGGCAATCATTCTGTCGCGCTGCGCTTGGTGATTAGCGGGCAATAAGATACCCACACCAAGATCGTAGCCATCAAGAATGGCGTACATGAAGGCAGAAAAACCCAATAGCAGCAAGTAGATTTCCGGCAAGTAATCCATCATACGATTGCCTCCTGAGTGGATGGAGTCGGCGTGTTATGCTCGGCATGGATGGCCTTTCTCGCCAAGTAGAACAAGGTGCGAATATAGGCCACCAGCAACACCACATAGACCACCAAATACATCGTCAGTGAAATCATGACATGGCCACTTGGCACAGTGGTGACAGCCTCTGAAGTGCGTAGCACACCGTTCACCAACCAAGGCTGACGACCAATTTCCGTCACATACCAGCCAGCCAAAGTGGCTATCCAGCCGGAGAAGGTCATCGCCACTAGCCCGTATAGATATGGCTTTGGCAATTCGCGCTTACGAATGATCCTAACTGCGCCATAGCTGGCGACCAAAAGCATCAGCACACCCATACCAACCATGATGCGAAAACCATAGAACAGCGGTGACACAGGCGGGTGATCTTCAAAATCATTTAAGCCAACCAATTCACCATGTAAGTCATGGGTGAGGATCAGGCTCGCCAACTTTGGGATACCAATTTCCAGCGCATTGCTACGAGTATCTTCATCAGGGATCGCAAACAGCAGAAGCGGCGCGCCATTTTGGGTTTCCCACACTCCTTCCATTGCGGCGATTTTCTCGGGTTGATGCTCAAGGGTGTTCAAACCATGTAAGTCACCGACAAAAATCTGCACCGGAATGAGTCCTGCTGCGGCAAGTATCGAGACTTTCAGCCCTGTTTTTGCCACGCGATAATCGGGCTTTTTAAGGTATTGATAGGCGCTAATACCTGCAATCAAGAAACTGGCAGTTAGGCCAGATGCCAACAAGGTGTGTGCCAGTCGATACGGCAGTGACGGGTTCAATATCACCTCTTTCCAACTGGTAACGTGAACAATGCCGTCAATCAGTTCATAACCCGCGGGCGTGTGCATCCAGCTGTTGAGCACCAAGATCCAAAATGCCGAGAGGCTTGTGCCCACCGCCACCAATATTGTTGCGAGCGTATGTACCCAATCCGCCACTCTGCCACGACCAAACAACATGACACCAAGGAAGGTGGCTTCCATGAAGAACGCGGTCATGACTTCATAACCCAGCAACGGGCCCGCGACATTGCCCACGCGTTCCATAAAGCCCGGCCAGTTGGTGCCAAATTGGAAACTCATGGTAATGCCAGACACCACGCCCAGCGCGAAGGTTAACGCGAACACCTTTACCCAAAAGTAATAGAGATCCAGCCAGACTGAATCTTGCGTTCGGTTAAAACGGAGTTTGAAGAACACCAGCATCCAGCCCAACGCAATGGTGATCGTCGGGAAAAGGATATGGAAGCTGATGTTCGCCGCGAACTGTATCCGCGACAACATAAGGGTTTCTAACATTTTGGCACCTCAATCATGAACAACTCGAAAATGGGGGTATCGTGCGAACACGTACAAATAAAAACGCGAGTTGTGATCGGGTGAAGTCGACGCTCTGACTGTCTGCAAAGGTGTCATGTATTGATCTATATCAATATATGGGTTTATACGATAGGAGGTTTACGTGAGGATCTACCTCGAATTGTATTCAAATATTAAGGGGTAACAAGGGCGCAACAATCCGTATGAAATGGTTACATCAGTGCCAGTAGTTTGGTGGGATGAGAGCCATCGTTTTGCCGCAGCGTTCTTATGACCAGCAGCACTGATTCTTTCCACCTGAGCTGTGAAGAAACATTCAGAGATATTTACTCACTCTCAAAACGGGACACTTCAAAAACTGCTTTTTAGGCAAAATGTTACGATGATAAAAAATGGAATTGAGTACTAACTGGCTGTTTGGTGAATGCCTTTTAGTGCAACCCAGTGTGGACTAACCACATATCAATGTCGTTTCAATGAAGAGTTAACAATGGATATAGTATTTATTCCTGTAAACCTAGAGCGTGATTTGAGTACCTGTGTCACCTTCCGAAGGGATGCGTGGTTTATCAGCCACGGTTCTGATAAAGGGTTCTCGGAGGACGATGCGATTCGGTGGTTCTATTCATTGTCAGAAGAAAGCCCAGACGGTTTTTTCCACATATGGCATGAGAAGAAAATTATCGGCCAGCTTGAGTTTAAATCCGGAATAGAAACATCGGATAACCAGAGAGCTGGCTACGTGAATTTGTTTTATCTTGCGCCTGCTTATAGGGGTAAGGGCTTGGGCCAAGTCATCCATAGCTATGTTGTAGATAAACTGATTGAAGACCAATGTGTTGGCGCCATGCTGCGCTATATTCCGGGTAATTTTCAGGCTGAGAGATTCTATCTAAAAAATGGTTGGTATAAATCAGCTGACGCTGATCAAAACCGTGGTCAGCCTATGCGTAAAGACTTCAATGAGTAGTGTTCACGTAACAAAATCATCAAGGCGTGTTGTGTCTCTGATGCAACTTACTGATGTGAAATAAAAGGTTACGATGAAAGCCCGCTGCCCCAATTGCCAAGAGATCACCAAGACCCTTCCCCAAAGTGGCGTTTGTCCACAATGTGACCAGTTTTCAATGGATTGGTATGTCTATGACTGGGAGGGGTTTGTGAAGAACAAGAAAGTCCTGATGTGGTGTGATGTGGGCGTATTCATTATCAGCATCACATCACTGTTTTTTTGCCTTTTCTATTCCGTGAATGAATTGATCTTGTGGTTGGCCAGTCTATTGGCGATTCCAGCTATGTTCAGCTTTCACAGTGGCTACGCAGCAGTGAGAAATCGCCAAAACTACAACGGTCATCGCGCTAAATGTTTAAGTTCGTGGATTCCGTTCTAACAAGCCAGTGCCCTTGCACACACAGAGGCCATCAAATGACATCGATGGCCTGCTTAACCTTATTTACTGAAAACGTTTGTGATAGCTTTCTTGGATACCTTCTCAGCTTTCTTTTCTTTTGCGGTGAGAAGGGGCTTTTTCTTTTGGTTCTTTTTGCTGTTTTGTCCTTTGCTCATGATGCTTTCCTTAGAGGTAACTTCTTAAGCCAAAAGCAAGCTTGTGCCTGCCTGAGGACCTTGTTAGGTAATGCTCGGGTATATTGTTTCAATCGTCGAGCAATCACATAACTAGCTTTAGTATGTTCTTATGGCACTGCAATAGATACAGCTAGCTGGCATCGTTGATGTCTGCACCTACCTTAAATTCACAAAAAAACCGGAAGGCGACCTCCGGTTTTTTTGTTTATCTATGCTGTCGTTTCTAGGCTGTTAACGCTTCACTGAGCCTAAGGGGTTAGCTCGCTGAGTGATTGGCCTTTGGTTTTGTGGCGCTTCACTTTCTCTGCTTGTTTGAGCAGCGCAAGCAATTCGTTATTGCGCCAACCTTGGGCGTGCGAACTGTATCGGCTTTCCATCATGGCGTTAATCTCTGCACCAATTTTCTCGCGTAAATCGTGCGGTAGATGACCGGTTTGCCAGTTGCGATAGTGAGTCGCAACCGCGACGGCATCATTGGCACTAACCGCGGTTTTCAGCATCAGCAGGACATTGTCAGCGTGAGGCGATTTTGACGTCTGCGTTTCTGCCGTTGAGGCTCGGTTAGCCTTTGGTCTGCGTAAATATAAGCCCAATGTGCCGATCCATAAAGTGGCAAAGAAACCTGTCGCCCACGGCCAATAACCCGCTTGCGTGATCACCTTAGTATCACTGGTTTGTAAAGGCGAAGACGGTGTTTGATTCGTGCTTGTATCGGATAGCTCGGGCTGAACATCAGGCGTGTTTTCTCCCGGCGTTACAGTTAAGGAAAGACCTTCGATCTCGCTAGTCTGTTGTTGTTTATCTTTTGTATTAAACCAATTAATCGACAGAGCCGGCAGTGTGATTTTCCCTTCCTGACGAGGAATAATGACTTGTTTCACGGTCATCACGGTGTAATCACCGTCCTCGCTGTACTCCGGTTTGTCAGAATACACATTCACGCTGGTGGGATAATCCAGATTGAGATTTGGCATGGCGCTTTGGGCAATGTTTTTGATTTTCAGGGTGATCACGCGGTTAATCGGCTCACCCACCTCGGTGCTGAGTCGTTGACTTAGCGTGTCCGGTTGCCAGCTTTGAGTTAGTTCAAGGCTTGGCGTTGGTAGCCACAAGCCTTGGAAATCCACGGGTTTGTTTTCAATGTTCAGGGTTAAGCCGTTGGCTTGACGGCTGAGAGGTACCCCCAGTGATGCGCCCCAGCTATTCCCTTTGACTTCAGTGCCACTGAATACCGCGCCTTCAATCGTGAGTTCGCCGGCTTGAGTCGGGGTGATTTGATATTGACGACTGATCACTACATATCGACGACCATTCACCACGGCCTCGGCTTGCACATCTTCGCCCACTTGCGTGACGTCAAAGCCTTCACCGAACGGCGCTTGCAGGGCAGGGGAATCTAACCGTGTGCCGATCATCAGGCGAACGCGATAATTGAAGGTTTCGCCAACATAGCCATCGTGGCGATCAAGTGTGGCGATCACGTCGACCGCTTGCGTATCGGCTTGTGCTGTCGCCTGACCTGCTTCTTCTACCTTGATGGTGATGGGATCAGTGCTCATGCCATCAATGGTTAACATCGGAACCGTGTAACTGCCGACCTGTTTGCCTGCGATTGCCACGCGCCATATGGTGCTGCGCGTTAATGCGCCATTGATGTAAGACGTGTTGCTGCTAACGCTCGGTCTGCCATAGATGAAATCTTTGTCGAGTGGCGAGAGATCCAGAGCGTCATTACTCACGCTTTCATCGACAGAAATAGTCAGTTGTAATGCGTCACCCAGCGCGACCACGTTTTTGGACACCGTGGCTTCGGCGGTTGCCGCAAATGCCACGCTGGGTAGAGACGCCATCACCATCGCAACGATTAGCAAGGCGGCTTTGGCCTGTTGTGACAGTGACATCAGCGAAAATCTCTGATCGTTCATTCTTTGTTCACCATGAATTTTCAGTAGGCTGCGGCATCTCTTTTTGCCTAGCCTGAAGGATTAACTGAGCGCGAAGCAAGGCGGCGGTATCATCCTGCACTTGCTCGAGCTTTTTAAGTACCGGATTGCTGGCGGTCAGGGCATCGCTGTCGTTGGCAGGCTCACCGGATTCAGAGGCCATTGCCGCTGGCTGTTCGCCTTGTTCTCCGTCCTGATTTTGTTCGCCATCCTGACCTTGTTCATTCTGCTGTCCGTCTTGTTCCTTGGTTTGCTCTTGCTCAGATTTGGCTTCGCTATGTTGCTCGGCACCGTCTTGCTTGTTGGCGTCGGCGCTTTGCGGCTGACTCTGTTCAGAGGATTGCTCTTGTTGTTGATCTGCGCTTTCTTGGCCCGAACGTTCTTGCTCAGAACTCTCTTGCCCAGAGCCCTCTTGCTTAGACGGATTTTGCTGTTGCTGATCGCCTTGTTGATCCTGCGATGACTGATCTTGACTGCCTTGCTGGCTTTGAGACTTGTCCTGTGACTCGTCACCCTCACCCTGCTGTTGGTCGTTGTTTTGCTGATCTTTCTGTTCTTGTTGTTGTTGTTTCTGCTGTTCGAGGGCTTTTTTCACCACATCCAGATTGTGCTTGGCATCGGCGTTATCCGGCGTTTTCGTCAGCAAAGATTCATAGGTTTTCTGAGCAGCCTCTAAATCGCCAGCCTGGGCGTACGCATTGCCGAGGTTGTATTGAGAAACTGGATCGTCCAATTGCGACAAGGTCTCTATCGCGCCCTGATAATCTTCGGCTTTGTACTGCGCTATTCCTTTCCATGAAGGCGATTCAAAAGCGCTCGCCGCATCTTGATAATTGCCCGATTCAAACTGCTCGTAGGCTTGTTGATCGTCGGTCTTAAAAGCCGCAGCTGAAGCTGGGTTAATCGGCATGACAACAATCAGGGCGGCTAATACCACGCCTTTTCGAAAACCAAACAGCGCGAGTAACATGATAGGCAGGAGCAGCCAGAAACCATCGTTGATGCGTTCTTCAATGGTTTTACTCTTCCCATCGGCGTTGCCGTCGAGCGGCTTGGCGGTAAACGCGACGAGGTTATTCACGTCTCGGTTGGTCGGCTGCCACTGCTGGAGCATGCCGCCTGTTTTCTGGGTGATAGACGCCAAG
Organism: Enterovibrio norvegicus FF-33; assembly: GCF_000286835.2. Lineage (GTDB taxonomy): Bacteria > Pseudomonadota > Gammaproteobacteria > Enterobacterales > Vibrionaceae > Enterovibrio > Enterovibrio norvegicus_A. Next base: position 726,160 of record NZ_AJYD02000038.1, read on the forward strand.
GTATTAAGGTTAAGTTTCGCTATCACTGGCATGCCATTTTGTTCCAGCAATTTGCCGTCTGGCAGTTTGATTGGCGCACCTTGTTGTGTGCCGACCGCCAAAACAGAGACGCGATAATCGGTGCCCCCCAGCACGTTAAGCGCGGCGTTGGACTCGCTATTGCTCAATCCATCGGTGATTAACACGATGTCTCCTTGCGCAAACCCAGCTTGTTTCAACAAATCCATCGCTTGGTTTATCCCTGCAGCGGCGTTGCTACCGGGGATTGGCATAATGACGGGAGACAAATTCGGGATCAGGGTTTTTAGGGTTGCGGCATCTTCGGTTAACGGGCTGACGATGTAGCCATCGCCCGCATACGTCACCAAGCCTGTGCTGCCTTCTTTCCAGCCCGGTAACATGTCGAGCGCTTTGAATCGCGCTTGTGTCAGACGATTAGGGGCAATATCCGTGGCGTACATAGAGCGGGACATGTCCATCACCAACACGCGTGCGCCGGCAAGGTTAACCGCAGGTAATTCAGTTTTCTGCCAGCTTGGTCCAGCCAAGGCAATCACTGACATTAGCCATGCGCTAGCAAGCACAGCAACAGGCCAACGCTTGGGTTTGCGGTTAGCTGTTTGGTTGCCCGACAGCAACGCGGCGAGATGCGGCGCGATCAAGCCCGATTTTTGTGCTTTTCCTTGAACCCAAGGAAGAAGCACGGCGAGTGGCAATAAGGCCAACAGCCATGTGGGGTGCATAAAGGTAAAATCAGCCATGACGTCTCCTTAAAACAACGATGACGACAGACAACGCCAGCGCGAATCCAAGCGGAAAGCGGAAAAGCTCGTCTCGTGGTCGCCATGTTTGCTGAACGGTTGAGATCGGCTCTAGCTGGTCGATGAGTTGGTAAATGGTTTCAAGCTCTTTTCTGTCCCGAGCGCGGAAGTATTCCCCACCGGTCATTTTGGCGATGTCGGTCAGGGTTCTTTCGTCCAAATCTTGCGAAGGGTTAACCCGTCTTGTGCCAAACAAGCTGCGTTGCAGCATGCTGTCGGCACCAACGCCAATGGTATAAATGGTCACGTCGTTTTCTTTGGCAAGCTCTGCCGCTTCTAATGGGTCAATAACACCCGCCGTATTCGCGCCGTCACTGAGTAAGATGATCACGCGCTGCGGGGCTTTGCTATCAATAAAGGTTTTGGTGGCAACGCCTAAGCCTTCACCAATGGCGGTGCTTTCACCGATCAGCCCGAGAACGGCGCGTTCAAGCTGTTGCGCCACGGTGTTGCGATCCAGCGTGAGCGGCGTTTGCAGATAGCCGTGATCGGCAAATAGCACCAAGCCCACGCGGTCGCCTTCGCGTTTTGTGATGAAATCCGCCAGCACATCTTTGACGGCAGATAAGCGATCGGTGGTGCTGCCATTGGTCATCACCATGTCTTCCATTGCCATAGAGCCTGACAGATCGACGGCCAGCATCATGTCTCTGTGTTCTGGCTGGATCTGAATAGGGTCGCCATACCAAATCGGACGGGCAGCGGCGAGCACTACGCTCACCCACAGCAGCGCCATCAGCAGCTGTCGTAAACGGCTGCGTTGTTGTTTACCACCCAAGCCTTTTGGAATGCGGGGCAAGTGGATAGCCGCTGGGGTTGGCACGGGCTTGGCGAACTTGTATACCAGCAAGGGTAACGGCAGCAAAATAAACGCCCACCACCAGACAAACTCAAACATGGTTTGCCTCCTTGGTAGCGTTGCTGTCTATGGGTTTGCTGTTGGGCGGCAATGCTTGTTTTAACCACGTTTCTGCTAATGCTTTACAGGTATTCAGCTCGGCGTCTGACAGTGCGACGTTGGCAAATATCCCTTTCTGCCAAAGCTCGTCTTGGGCGACAAAGCCTTGTTTGATGGCAGGCAGTTGGCTGTCGAGAAATGCTAGCCACGCTGAGCCAGTCAGACCCGCAACCAAATCGCGGTCGAAATAGCTCAGTGCCGCGCGCTTTAATAATGCATTGATGGCAGCCAGTGAATCGGCTTGAGTTAGCTGATTGAGCGCTTCATTTCGCGCTTGTAAGCGTTGAGTACGCTGACGCAGCAAAAAGATGGCAAGTAATGTGCCTGCCAAAAGTGCTGCGATCAATGCCCACCAGCCCCATGCCAGCGGCCAGACCTCGGGGGCGATCTGAAGCTGAATATCGGCCAGTGGTAATGTTGTTGATGCTGTATTCGTCATGGTTATGACAATGCCTTCATCGTGTTTGACCTCATTTCGTATTGGTAGCGTTTGCACTGCCGCGACGTGTGCTGCCAATCTGCTGCAACAGCGGCTGTGCGGCGCTGATGGTATGCAGGGGAATCGCCAACGACCGCGCCATATCGGTAATAAATTGCTGGTGGCGTTGGTACTGAATGGCCAGACTTTCGCGGGTTTTACGCGCAGAAAAATCCAGCCATGCCGTGTCGATATCATCCGATACCCATTCATGACCGCGGTAGTCGGTTTGTCCCTGCTCAAGCGGGTCTGAAATCTGCACAAACTGAATGCGGTTATGTTGGCGAAGTTGGCTCAATCTGCGCTTGTCCGCTTGGGTCAGCGCGTAAAAATCGCTGATGATGGCGATTTCACTGCCTTTGGGACACAAATGGTGCATGTGTCTAAGCGCCCCTTGCCAACCTTCCGTGGAGGCAGTGTGGTTCTCTGCCGTCAGCATTTCTTTGTGGGATTCCATCAAGGCATGAATGATGTGCAAGGTACCTTGGCGTCTTGCGGTCGGTTTGCACTCACGCAGTTGAATGCCGTTGTAGATCACCGCACCAATGCGATCTTGTTGGCTCACCACCAACCAACTGAGTAGGCTGGCAAAGTGAGTGGCTTGAACCGATTTCAACATCAGTTGCGAACCAAACTTCATGCTGGCACTGAGATCGACCATCAGCATCACAGGCTGTTCCCGTTCTTCCGTGAACAGCTTGGTATGGGTTTTTCCGGTGCGAGCCGTCACCCGCCAATCAATAGCGCGAATGTCATCGCCCGATTGATACGGACGTACTTCAGAGAAGTTCATGCCGCGCCCTTTCTGGCGACTGCCGTGTTGGCCACTTAATTGCGACCAAATGCTCAACGCCGGCGGCAGCCATCGCACCGCCTGTTTCTGGTAGTGCAGCAGTTCAGCCAGACCCACGTTGACGCCGTCACTGTGTGGTGGCAAAACCGCGGTGGTGTCTGTCAGGCTCATACGCTGGCGACCTGCTCAATCAAGTGTTTCACCACGCTATCCGCCGCGATACCTTCTGCTTGGGCTTCGTAGCTCAACAGCAGGCGGTGGCGCAGTACAGGGTAGGCCATGGCTTGCACATCGTCGGGGGTCACGAAATCTCGCCCTGCTAACCATGCATGTGCACGGGCGCAGCGATCTAACGCTAACGTGGCGCGAGGGCTTACCCCCATTTGTAGCCACGCCGCCAGTTTGTCGCTGTAACGATGCGGATCGCGTGTGGCCATGATCAAACGAATGATGTACTTCTCGACATCTTCTGCCATGTGAATGCCAAGCACAGCCTGACGCGCTTCAAAAATGTTCTCTTGTTTTAGATGCACAGGCTCTTGTTTCTCTAGACCTTGCGCTTCGCCGCGATTAAGACGAAGGATCTCAAGTTCACTGTCGGCATCTGGGTATTCAACGTTTAATTGCAGCAAGAAGCGGTCGAGCTGTGCTTCCGGCAGCGGATACGTGCCTTCTTGCTCGATCGGGTTTTGCGTCGCCATCACCAGAAATAGCTCGGGTAACGGATAGGTTTTTCTGCCTGCCGTGATCTGCTTTTCTGCCATGGCTTCAAGCATGGCGGCCTGCACTTTGGCGGGGGCGCGGTTTATCTCATCCGCCAGTACCAGTGAATTGAAAATTGGCCCCGGCTGAAAGGTGAACTCTCCCGTTTCAGGACGGAAAATGTCGGTACCCGTTAGATCGGCTGGCAGCAAGTCAGGGGTGAATTGAATGCGGTGGAAATCCCCTTCAATGCAGTCCGCTAACATTTTGACTGCGCGGGTTTTCGCGAGACCCGGTGGCCCTTGCACCAAGATGTGACCGTCTGCCAATAAAGCGATCAGCAGTTGCTTAACCAGTTGTGGTTGGCCGATAACCTGACTTTGCAGGTAATCATTAAGGCGTTGAAAAGTATCCGATAACATAAAATTCTTGTCCTTGGTGAATCAAAAACAAAGGAAAAATGACCTGTTTGAGACCGCGTTGCAGCACAGAGGTTCACTGCCACTCAAAATGGAGGTCATTGCGCTCGCTTTCAAGGGGAAAAAGCGCAGTGTACCGAAAGTAATGCGCAATCAGTGTTCTCTTAAAAACGCACCACTCAATAATGCAAAGGCTCCCTATGATGATGTGTCTGCTATCTTTCTGATAGTTAAATCATCAGCCTTAATTCAGGGGGGAAGCATGATTTCTCGTCGTCGATTTATCCAACATGCCAGTGTGCTCGCCATGACATTACCGCTGACGCATCTTCTTAGCGCAAAAACAACTGGCGCGACCAATTTCTCTCAAGGTTGGTTTATGCCAGATGAAGCCTCACCGCACGTGCGAACATGGATGGCGTTCGGCGCCAACAAGCAGATCTGGGGAAGCGACCTATTGCCTGTCGTGCAAGAAAATCTGGCTGATATTGCGCTGACCATTGCCAAATATGAACCTGTGTCGATGTTGGTGCGCCAAAAAGACATGGCATTGGCAAAATCACTGATGGGCGACAAGGTGGATCTGATTGTCGGTGACATGGACGATCTGTGGGCGCGTGATACCGCCCCGACGTTTGTACTCAGCAACGTGGGAAATACTGGCGCGGTGGATTTCAACTTTAATGGTTGGGGCGACAAACAAATGCATCAGAAAGATGCGACGGTAGCGACGCAGATTGCCAAGTTGGCGAATGTACCTGTTATCAATACCCCTCTGGTGATGGAGGGCGGCTGCATTGAAGTGGACGGTATCGGCACAGCGATCATTACCGAAAGTTGCACCCTCAATAACAACCGAAACCCGAACATGTCAAAAGCGCAGTTTGAAGATCTGATCATGCCGTTGCTCGGGCTTGAGAAAATCATCTGGCTGCCCGGTATCAAAGGGCGTGACATTACCGATGGTCACACCGATTTCTATGCGCGATTTACCACGCCGGGCAATGTGGTAGTGGGCATAGATACTGACCCCAATTCTTACGAGTTCGCCTTAACCCGAGAGCATGCAAATATCTTAGCTAACGCGACCGATGCACAAGGTAATAGGCTCACGGTTAACCCGCTTGAAACACCTTCAAGCGTAAGGGAGGAATATGACGATCCCGATTTCGCCGCCGGATATGTGGGTTTTTACGTCTGTAATGGCGCGGTGATCATGCAAGAATTTGGCGACAAAGCCGCAGACAAAAAAGCCAAGGAAACCCTCGAACTGTTGTTCCCGGATCGTCAAATCGAAGCATTGAACCTTGATGCGATTGCTGCCGGTGGTGGCAGTGTGCACTGTGCGACTCAGCAAGAGCCGAAAGCGATGGATAAATTGAAGTGATAAATAAGTCGAAGTGATTTTGATAGTTGAAGTAATAGGGCGCATAGCTACAAAGCTAACGCCCTATCGGATCGCGGATTAAAACGCTTTAAGTGACGCTGAGTGATAGTGTGTAATGTCTAACTGCACATTGTACTCGCGGACCCACTCATCAAGCTGTGCTTGTGCTTCATTGAGGCTGCTCATGGTGATGGTGTTGTCGTCCAGTTGCCACAACTGGCGAGAGCCTTCGTAGCTGAACTGAAGCGCCAGCATGGCATCAGGATTGCCCAGTTTGGCAGCCGCTACGAGCTTTCTATTTTTCCGATAGATTAAATTCAGCGCCTGCTTGAGATCCCACACATACGCCACTTCGCGCATTTTAGGGTGAGTTTTCAGCTTGATCAGCGTCATCACCAACCCAATCGCGCTCACCACTACGCCAAGCAAATTCCAATGAAAGTGAGATCCCGTTTGAGACGGGAAAATCAGTATCAATGTCTGAGAAATCGCCAAGCTCGATATCGCCAAAATGGCAATACAGGCAACGATCACCCTGTTTAAACGTGAACGGTATAACGTTTTGTCGATCTTGATTAACTGCATGGGTTTTCCAATGTTCGTGGCCTGTCTGAAATCATACACCTTTCAATGGGTTGATTAAGGGATACTTTGTTGCAAATGGTATCCGTTGAGACAAGCCAGAAAAAAGAAGCGGATTTTGTTGTCGCAAGAAGAGATACATTGACGCACTTACCCAGTAAACTGCGGACATCAGAATAAGCGTAAAGCGGCCATGCAAACTCACTCTCATACATTGATCGATATCCCGTTCAACCAGCGCCACATTTGCTGGTTCTGTGGTGAACCCTCATCGGAAATTCTTCATTTTCCCCGTACTGCCCGAAAAAACGTCGAACATGCATTGTTGGCGTTACCGGCATGCAAAGAATGCGATGCCATCAAACACTCTCGCGACATCAATTCCATTTGGCAGTTTCGCGCCCACGTTAAACAGGCGCTCATCTCCAAATACACCAAGCACCTCGCCATCGGTGAAAACTGGACAAAAGAAGAACTCGAAGAAAGTGAATTTTCAGGGTCCATCTTGGGCGGCTTTGGTGAAAGTGCCTGGCACATGTATGAAATTGCCAAACAGCGCGTGGCGTATGAAGGTTGGCCACTTATTGTTGACGGCCTGACTTTTGATGCGATGGACGATACGAGCAGTTTTGAATTCAACGGCACATGCTATGCGTCACTCAGAAATTGTGTCGATTTCTTTGAAAAAGCGAGCGATATCGACAAAGAACTGCTCACTCAACTGGTTGAAATTGTCACCCCCGCGCGTTTTGATTACGCGTTAAAAATCGCGAAATTGAATAAGCGAATTTCCCCCGCTCGCCGCACCCAAATCATTGATGACATTGCCATTGAAGAAGCTGAAAAACGCGAAGCCGCGGCCCGAAGTGATCTTGAGCTATCCATTGAAGATGTCTCGGTTTCAGGCACGATTGCGCCGAGCTTTGCCATTCAGTGGGCAATAGCAAAAGGGGCGAGCACACTCTCTGAACTGTGCCCGCTAGAAGATGACTATTTTGATGACTTCCAACACCTTGGCGGCGCGGCGGCATTTGCCTCATACAATGGTTTGCAGCTGTATTTAGAAGCGCGAGAAAACGCAGCCTGGGTTAAAGCCAATGATCCGAACAAGGATGTGTGGTGAAGTGTGTTGAGAGAGAGAGAGAGAGGGCGGCTTTGTGTTACAACCATTATTCGCCCTTCCCTTCATTATGACGCTACCTTTTCTTCCTCGTCATAAACATCAAGGTCAACAGCACCGTGACCAACAAACCACTGCCCATGAGCAAGGCGTAGTCTTCGAGACGCAGGATGGAGTACAAGAGTGCATACAAACCGATAAGCATAGACAGCATGATCACGCCTCTCCCCACGCTGCCTGTTGCGCTGCCCACATACGCGGGAATGCTGATCAAGGGAATACTCGCTGCCGCCATGAATGCCATGGTGAAACTCATGTGTTCAGAAAGCGCCAATAGCACCAGATAAAACAGCGTCATGGCAGCACCCACCATGGCGTACTGCAGCGCCGACAAGCTCTGTGCATTGCCTTGCTTCATACCAAGTTCAAACATCATCAATACAATAAACGTCAACGCAACAAACAGCAGACCGTACTTCAATGAGCGCTCAATCTTTCCGTAGTGAGTGTTTGGCTCAAATAGCTGGGTATAAGCATTCGCCTCGTCGAGGTTGATGCTGGCAGAATCAACAAACACCTGCGGATAATTTCGGCTTAAATGGCTGATATTCCACGTGGCAGAAAAGCCGTTATCGTTAATGTTTCTCGCCGTTGGCAGTGCGCCCACAAAGCTTGGGTGCGGCCAGTCTGTTGTTAATTCAAACGTTGAGCTTTCCCCTAACGGCAAGAAACCAATTCCTTGCGAACCACGTAAACGGATTTTAAAATCCAACGTAAACGGCACGGGTGTTTCCGCCAGCGAGATAGGACGATGAAAGCCACGTTTCAGTGCATCAGTGTCCAGCCCGGTGCCCGACATCAAACTCATTTCAGCGGGTAGCCCTTCTCCTGTCACCGTGAACATGTCTACGCCATCAATCGCTTTGTTTGCGGATAACCCGAACACCAAACGTGCGGCATCAAAATGGAAGGTTTCGAGGTTGGCAATATTGGGTAGCGCAAATTGAAAATCAGCCTTACCTTCGATCGTGCTTTGGTAAACGAGAGACTGATAAATGCCTCGAGTGCGAAAGTCATGTGTTAATGCCGCTTTCAGATCCAGCGTTGTCGGTAAGATCACGACTTCGTCGTAGCGACGTGTTCGACGTTCACTTACTTCTTTCACTTCCCCGTCACCCGTTGCCACCTCTTGAATCACCACATAGGTGTAAGGCAGCACCAGCACAGGCCCAGCCAAGGTTTGCTCACTCCCCCACGATTGGCCAATTTCATTCACCACGTCGTTGTACAAATACTCCCGCTCGTTCGCCATGTCATGCACCATGGAGAGTGGCACGATGGCGAGTAAACAAAGCACCAAGGCCAACACGCCTTTTAATAACAGGGAGCTGCGCGCTTGCACCTCAGGTAAATCAATATTGATGTTTAAACGGTTTAGCCCTGTTTTTACTAACACGAATGCGCCAAAGCCAAAAACGGCGAGCAGCAATAGGGCGAGAAGCCCAAAAATTAAATCAGTCATGAGTCTTCCTTGCAAATGATTGGCGAGATGATGTGTGAAAGGACATTAAACCAAAGCAACGAAGTCACAGGCTGGCAATGTGGTGATCAATGGTGGCGAGAATATGGCGGCGCAGTTAAGCCAAACGGAAGTCTGATGATTTACAGAAGATGGTTTGACTTAATGTGAACGGGTTTCAACGTTCAGTTCGCCAATCACTATGATGGTTCAATGTGAAAATCGCACAAAATATCAAAACTGCATGTTCAATATTCGTCAAACTGCCATTTTTAAACGAAAGGTAAGTAATGATGGAAAAGCAGAAAATATGGGAAACCTACGCAAGCGCTTGGAAGGCTGAATCAAAAGAAGAAAAAATTGCGCTGTTTAGGCAGTCAATGAATGAAAATGTGGTGTATACCGACCCCCTCATTCAAACAGAGACTTGGGACGACTTGCTTCAGTATATGTTGGACTTTCATCAACAAGTCGATGGTGGTCACTTTGTTACGACGTATTTCATGTCACACCACAATAAATGCCTCGCGAAATGGAATATGTGCGATCGAGAAGGACATATACTCGGAGAGGGGATCAGTATCGGTGAATACAATGATGAAGGGCAGTTGGTATCCGCCACCGGCTTTTTTGAATTGCCAGAACAAGGGTAAGCATATTGACCTATTTGGACAAAATTCAGATTGGCGTCGATTTTATCGAAGCCAACCTTGGAAACGACATACAGTTGAATAACGTGGCGAGAATTGCAGGGTTAAGCCAATGGCATTTCCAACGTATCTTCAAAGCGCTAACCGGTGAGACGTTAAAAACCTACATTCGAAATCGCCGGTTATCGTGCTCATTGCTTTCCCTTGAGGTCGACGACAACCGCATATTGGATATTGCGCTGGAAGCGGGATTTGAATCTCAAGAAGCCTATACGCGCGCCTTTAAGTCACTTTTCGGTGTGACGCCAAACCAATATAGGCAGATAGAAGGCAAGAAACGATGGTTGAAAAAGATTCAATTTACACCTGATTACCTGCGTCACTTGAATCAACAAGTTAAATTGGAACCAGAGATCATTGACCAGAAAGCCATGATGCTCGTCGGGCTGGGAACCACGTTTTATGGGTCTGACTCAGATAAAAATAATATCAGCCAAATGTTGCCGGCACTTTGGGACGCATTTTTACCAAGAATCAAAGAAATTCAATGCCGCAGCGATCCTTATGTGGCTTACGGTGTGGTGCAACCAACAACAGAAAACACTGAATTGTTGGAATACATCGCAGCAGTGGAGGTTTCGTCACTCACAAATATTCCTGATGGACTCACCGCGGTGTCGATCGCAGCATCACGATATGCCAAGTTTTCACATCGTGGTAAACCAACGCAATTAGACAGCACCGTCAATTTCATTTATTCCACGTGGTTGATGGGGGGGATCGATTGGCATACTCAAGGACCAGACATTGAAACATATGGAAGAGAATACCAACCTAATTCAGATGAGTCGGTCATTTACTATTCTATCCCCATTCAATAATAGGGGCATAAAATGACAGAGAAATTTCGCCACCAAATTGTATTTAGAATGCGACTCATCTCCTGCCTTGCTTCTCTTTTTCTATTCCTCAGTCTCTTTCCAAATGCTTCGGTTCCTCCGTCAGTTTCTGATAAGCGAATGAAAGGGTGATGACAGCCAGCATGGTTATTAAATGGCTAGAAAAGGAAAAGATTGCATCAGGAACACCGAGAAATCCTAGAGTAATCAAGAATAAGCTAAAAATCAGCGGCGTTATTGCAACAACGCAAAGCATGTAGAACGTTCGCTGCGCTGTCAGTTTCCAAGCATAAGGAAACGATACCGCTTTGCCGAGAGCGATAGCCGGGAATACGAGACAAAGGCGGCATGAAAAAATCCCCCCTACAATAATAAGCACACCAACAAACGCACCAAGCACCGACGCTAATAGAAAGATCGCATAAACCCCGAACCAAAGACTGAGATAATGTGCCAAAAACCACAGCTCTATCTTGCCTATCTTGAAACGCCCCCACTTCGGTACTGATTCTTCCCCTTCAAGCACAATGCGGTGAACGTTTATGGCGATAATTGAGCTTAATATCGCTTCTATGAATATCACGGCATAAATGAACGATACGCTTTGCAATTCAATCGCGACCAATTGCAGAAAAATTGACACCAAAATTGGGATAATGGTAATGCGTAAAAGCGCCATTTTGTGCCGAAACGTAAACCAAAACGCAGCTGAAAGCGTGTCACCAAACATCTGGATATCCTTATCAATCCATTGAACAAACTCGCTTTCTCAGCAAGCAATACGCGCATTGTTAACGCTAACCCAATTCAGTTTACAGGGGTTACTCAATCCTAAGACCGCACGGAAATAATCGCGGTTTGGGTCAGGGGGTATTCCGCCTTAAACGCCTCATTTCTTTAAATGCGTATAAAATATTAGACAAAACGAAGTTGATAACAATTATCGTTTAAAGTTGAAACAAGAATTGTTATATTATAACAACTCTTGTTCTCGTGACGTTGATGTTGTGTCTTTTTTTCATCGTGTTACTGCATCGCCGCAGTTTATATTCTTACTCCTTTGTTTAACGCTAGGGTTAAGTTTCGCTTCCTTGCACCACGAAGCCGACACGTCTGAAGACTTTCACACAACGCACCAATGCTCGGTTTTTGATTCCATTAACCATGCAGTGATTTACGCGACCGTTTCGATACCAACAACCGTGGATCCCGAACATGACAAAACCTTTGAAAGTGTAGAAGCTCGCCTTAGCGCGAATTTCCGTCCACGCACTCGCTCGCCACCGTTGTCATAGCGCCCTCCATTTAATCATTACACCTTCATTTTTATGACGTTAAAGGAATACGTTAGGGATCTTTATGACTGAAATTTCATACGCCACGGTGGCGAAAAAGAAGAAAATCGTTCGATTGTTTGTTTATGGTGCGCTCATTCTTGCTTGTGTTGCCGTATGGTTCTCGACGAAACAACCTGTACAGTTAACCCCTGAAAAATCAAATACATTATCCATCAGTGGGCCTTGGGAAATCTCAAGCTTAGACCCGTCTAAACAAGGCTATATTCTTACCCGCATGCAGGTTATCGAAACCTTGTTGAATGTGAATAAGAAAGGCGACATTACGCCGGGTTTGGCGTCTGCATGGAAGGTCAGTGATGATGGACTGGATTGGACGTTCACACTGAAAGACAGCGTCGTATTTCACGATGGCACAGCCATGAACGTCGATGCGGTTTTGGGCAGCCTAAACAATGCCTTGAAAAAGCACGGTACGCTGAAAAAAGCCTCAGTAGAAAGCATCAAAGCCGTTGGCGATAACCAAATCCAATTTCATTTGCGCGAACCTTACGTCGCTTTCCCTGCACTTCTGACTAACTATTCGACGGCCATTGTTGCGCCGGCGTCCTATAACGAAACGGGAGAGGTAGCGACACTGTATGGAACAGGGCCGTATCAAATGGAAAGCTTCGAACCACCCCACAAGCTGACGGTGAAGAAGTTTGGCGACTATTGGGGAGACAATGCCAACATCACGTTCGCAACCTACCTGACAGGGCACCGTCCTGAAAGCCGTATTCTTCAAGCAAAATCGGGTGAAGCTGACATCGTGTTTACCCTCGCCCCTGCCATGATTCCGCAGTTGGCAGACACCAGCGATGTGAAGGTACACAGCAACCTGATCCCACGTACCTTGTTTGTCAAACTCAACAGCGGTCACCCTTTCCTTGATGACGTGCGCGCTCGTAAAGCCCTAAGCATGGCAATCAATCGTGCGGCGATTGCCAAAAATGTCTTGAGTGCAGAAGGTTCTGAAACAGCGCAGTTGCTACCAAGCTCTATGTCTCAATGGTATGTGGCTGACGTGCCGAACGACGAATTTGACCAAGCTGAAGCCAACGCGCTATTCGCTGAAATGGGCTGGACAGCCGATGAAAACGGAAAACTCACCCGTGATGGCAAGCCTTTTCAAATTCGTTTAATCACCTACGCAGATCGCCCTGAACTCGCCACCGTCGCGACTGCGATTCAAGCGCAGTGGGCAGAGCTTGGCGTGGATTTGATTGTCGATATCACCAACTCAAGCATGATCCCAGCAGGACATGCAGATGGTTCGCTCGAGATGGCGCTGATTGCACGTAACTTTGGCTTCATCGCAGACCCTCTTCCTATCATCAGCACCGATTTTTCTAACGGCGGTGGCGATTGGGGCACCATGAACTGGGAAAATGCAGAAGTGGATGCCGCCATTGCAGAGCTTATTCAAACCCGCGATACAGCCAGAAGCACGGCATTGAGCCAGCAAGTCGCAAGAGCCATTCACGAAGACTACCCCGTGTTGCCTATTTCCAGTTACAGCCAACACACCGCAGTAAACGGTCGTGTTCAAGGCTTCGCGTTTGACCCGTTTGAGCGAAACTACTTCATCAACCAAATGGATTTTAAATAAACATGCTTTTGCTGATTAAAAAGCGGTTATTCCAATTGGTTCTTGTGGTTTGGGGGGTTGGTACCCTCACGTTTATTATGATGAGAAGTTTACCCGGTGATATGGCGTATCGCATTGCAGCAAGCCGATACGGGCAAGACAACGTAGATACCGCCGCCGCCGATTTGGTGCGCGAAGAACTCAACCTCGACCAAGGCTGGTTCAGCAGTTATGTCAGTTGGTTGATGGAGCTGATGCAATTCAACCTTGGCAATTCACTCGTGAGCGGCTTGCCAGTGAGTGAAGCCGTTGCTCACCAGCTCGGTCATTCGCTTCTACTGGCGGTGTTTGGGATTTTGTTGTCTTCGCTGATTGCCGTGCCCTTAGGGATTTGGTCAGCAAAAAAAGGCGGGGCCATTAACAGTGCGCTTGTTTGGCTGTCCACCTGCACCAAAGCGCTGCCGGTATTTGTGCTCGGTTTGGTACTCATCCTGATCTTTGCGATGGAATGGCAACTGCTTCCCGTCGCAGGGTTTGGCACGTGGCAACACCTAGTGCTGCCCGCCCTCACACTTGGTATTAGCTTGGCCGCTGTGTCTAACCGCGTGGTGCATGCAAGCACACTCAACGTCCTGCATTCACCTTTCTATCAATTCTCCCGCGTCAAAGGGCTGTCTGAGGTACAAACCTTTCTCCGTCATGGTGTGAGAAACATGGCCGTACCCGTCATCGCGTTTATCGGCATTCAACTGGTGAGCGTGATTGAAGGCATCGTGATGATCGAATCACTGTTTTCATGGCCGGGTGTTGGGCATGGATTAGCGCATGCCATTTTTGCGCGTGACATTCCCGTCATCCAAGGGTGTGCGCTCGCGATGGGCATTTTGTTTGTGTTACTGAACAGCGTTATCGACGTCGCGTGTTATTGGATCGATCCGAGAGGGAGAGAAGCACAATGATAAAAAATCTCACGCCTCGAAAACGTATCGGATTATCCATTTTGTTTGTGTTGTTTGTGTTGTTTGGTTTTGCACTCTGCGTTAACTGGCTATCGCCTTACACCATGGAACAACAAAATCTCGCCATGACCTTACTTCCACCAGACAGTGTGCACTGGCTAGGGACTGATCATTTCGGTCGGGATATGGCAACACGCCTTGCCAGTGCCATTACGCTGTCTTTCTCATTAAGTTTGCTGTGCGTGATCACGTCATCGGTGTTGGGTGTCGCCCTAGGCGTGTGCTCTGCGTGGGCGGGAGGACGCGTTGAACAAGCCTTAGATGTGTTGGTGAACATTCTTCTCGCCTTGCCGGGTTTGGTCATGGTGCTATTGCTTGCCGCCATTGCGCCAGGTTCATTCCTTGTGCTTTATTTGGCGATTTCACTGGTTCAGTGGGTTGAGTATTATCGCGTCACTCGTGTCATTACTCGCACGAGAATCAATAGCCCAGAAAGACAACTCTCCGCCATGATGGGATTTGGAAAGTGGTATCAATTCAAACGTCATATCTGGCCAGCTATTTTGCCTTCGATATTAACCATGGCCGCTTTTGGGGGAGCAAACGCCATCCTCATGATGGCATCGCTCGGCTTTGTCGCTGTCGGCATTCAGCCGCCGCTCGCTGAACTTGGGTTAATGAGTGTCGAACTCTTCCCGTTCTATATCGAAGCACCTTGGGTGTTGGCGCAACCTTTGGTTGTGGTCGCAATGCTGGTGTTAGGTTTTCATCTTTTAGCAGGAACAGGCGATGACCCCATTAATTCAATTGACTGATCTGTCGATCACCGCGGGGGATGTGTCGCTGCTTGAGCCACTCTCGCTATCGCTCTTTCAGGACAAACCCTTAACCATTCTCGGTCAAACAGGATCAGGAAAAAGCCTGTTAGCGCAAGCGATCATCGGCTTGCTACCCGTGACATTGCAGCAACACGGTCGGGTTGAAGTTCTGGGAAAAGCTCATGATATACCCGCGTTGAAAACACGCTGGGGCAAACAAATGATCATGTTGCCTCAAGAACCTTGGCGCGCATTAGACCCATTGATGCAAAGCTATCAACAAGTGGCAGAAGTGTATGAGTGCGTGCACGAGCAAACCCCAGAATCAGCCTTTGATAACGCAATCTATGATTTGGATGAGTTGGGGTTGAAATCCAGTGCGTTGAAACGACCCGGCGAGCTTTCTGGTGGTATGGCCCAGCGTTTGGCAGTGGCAGCCGCGACAGCAGGCGGCGCGACCTTAATTCTGGCCGATGAACCCACTAAAGGGCTGGATGTTAGCCGCAGAGACGACATCATCAACCTTTTGCGGAAAAGCGCCCAAGGTGGCGGCTTGCTCACCATCACCCATGACATTGATGTTGCTCGCCAAATTGGTGGCGACATCATTGTGATGAAAGAAGGCACCGTGGTTGAACAAGGCACTGCATCACAAGTACTCGAAACGCCGCAACACGCATACACCCAAGCACTGATCGCCGCAGACCCTCGTCATTGGCAAAAAAGTGCGTACCCACAAGCATTCACTAAGCCTGTGTTGACCGTTAGCGATTTAAGCATTGGTCGCCAACACAAATCCCTCGCGAAAGACATCTCTTTCACCTTGCATGCAGGTGAAGTCATGGGTGTGGTGGGCGACAGCGGCTGCGGTAAAAGTACGCTGGGTGACACACTACTCGGGTTACTCCCGCCCCTAGAGGGAAAAATTGAAAAGTTGGGTGAAAACGTTACCCCTTACCAATGGCTCAAACTGTTTCAAGACCCACCATCCGCTGTTACATCAAGCGTTACGCTTGGGACGCTACTGGACGATCTGACCACGCTTCATAGCATTGATCGGCAGAAGGTTGCGCACTTGATGGAAAAGCTCAAACTTGCCCCTGAGTTGCTTGAACGACGAAGTACTTCCGTGTCTGGCGGCGAGCTACAGCGTTTTTCTATACTTCGTGCGCTGCTGCTCGACCCTGTGTTCTTGTTCGCCGATGAACCCACATCTCGTCTCGACCCTATCATTGCCAAAGAAGTGACGGAGCTTTTGATCATGCTAGCAAAGGAACAGCACTGCGCCGTGTTGTTGGTTAGCCATGATAAAAACCTGATCGAGAAGTGCTGTGATTCGGTGCTTTCAATCTCGGTTACGCGCTTTCCTTTACGCTATCGCTGACGGTTTTTTCAGGTGCTTTCTGTTTAACAGGGAAATACAAATACGGTGGAAAGTTAACGATAAATGCCATGAATCGTTTGATGGATGATGTTTTGTGTTTGTTTTGAGTTGGTGTAGACATGCGCAAGCTCCAAAAGTCTGTTTTTATACCCGTGGCAATAAGTTAGCGTGACGTAACGTTATAATTTATCGCGTGTTATTAACCGTGGGGCGTTGTTGTTTTTCAGGCATAGTAAGGGGGGAGTCAGCATGTGAATACTGAATTTACGTTCCATTACAATAGATTGCATAAACTCACAGTAGTTGGCAAAAATTGCCGTAAATCGAATGAGTTATGAACAAAAGACGACATTTCAGCCCTCAAAATTTGAGGTTTTTTTGCGTATTATTAACACTCAAATGGCGTTTATTGGGTGTTCAAGTAAACCTAGGCGTAACACTGATCCCAGCGGATCACGGAAATAACACATCAGTTTTAGGCTTGCCCATCCAGTTTTTTCATTTCGCACTCTGAGAACGCCACAAACCCAACGGGGATATCGCTGTCCAGCTTAGTAATGATCTTTTCAGCACTCTCTTGACCAAACCCACCGCAAAGCTCGACCACTTGAGCGCCATTGGCAATGAGCTGTCTGGCTGCGTCAATTGCTTCTTCATCTGAACTCACGCCGAGAATTTCTGAGCGAAACAGAGGGGATTCAATTACAGACTGATGCTGATCTTTCTGGTAGTCCGGTGATTTTATGATGAAACCGTAGCGGGAAATCATAGGGCATCCTTGGTTGTGTTTATGGTCGCATTAAATGAGCTCGTTGCCGATGTTTGACCGATAGGGTTTCCGCTATATCAGACTTTATGTTTTAGTTTAATGCATTAAAACATCCGGCTCGCTAAACCGACGTTTTTTGGTGGGGAAGGGCACATAGGCGTGTCCGCAACTTCTTGTCATGTCAGTTTTAGCTGATGTTTATCACTTTAGTCATTTGGATAAATACGTATGTTGAAATGCCCCCACTGCAATGAAAGAACGATACCTTTTTCTAAAGCTCTGTTTACACGGACGATGCGTGCAAAGCATTGTTCTCATTGTGATAAAGCTTGGCGCATTTCTATGACGGTAGTCATTATTGCTAGTGTTGGTTCAGTCATTTCGATCCAAGTCGCCTTGAGTTTTGACTTCAATGTTTTGTTCGCTTTCGTACTTGGCGCGTTAATCGCTGGTGGGACTTACTATTTTTGTCCACTTTCAAAAATTGAAGTGAGTGAGTAACCCCTAATTATCCAATTAACTATCCGGTGTCAGTCGTCATATGAGCGAAGAGTGAATAATGATTATCGAAGAAACGGAATTCGCCGATTTAGCATCAGTCGTTGAGTTGGTTGGTCATGTGGCCAATACAAGTATCCTTCCACATTTTAGTGAAGAAGGGCGGGAGTTCTTTACCACGAAAATCCTGCCGGACGTAGAAACGACGTTTGATCGAACGTGCTTTCAGAGTGCGAAAATGACTGATAATGGAAAATTGATCGGCTTTGGCGCGATCAGAGACAAAGACTATATAACGCATTTGTTCGTCGATAGTGATTATCAAGGAAGGGGTTTAGGTAAGCTACTTTTGCAGCACCTGTTAGCGCTAGCGGATGCCGACGAAGTTCGTTTAAGGGCATCGGTTAATTCAGTCAGCTTTTACGCATCCCAAGGTTTCAACACCACCGACAGCGAAGCGGTATTTAATGGCATCAGGTTTGTGCCTATGTGTTGGGTAAGGACATTGTACCGATGAGTTTTTCAGCGAATAGTGTCGAGGTGATGTTCCAACACACTTTTGCCCCTTTCCTTCTTAGGTCAATTGCTCTAAAAAAATTGCGGTTCCCCAATTCGCATTAGGTAATATTATCCAAAACTGTCATTCCTAAAATTAACTAGTCACTCAAATAACCATGGAGGTGGAGCATGGTGACTACTAATAAACAGAGACGACACTTAGGGCAAAAGAAACCATTTAAACTTCTTAGCTTCAAGTTTGAAGTGCGACATTTCGTCGTCAGGCATCATTTATCCCAGAATTCTGTTCAAGCAAAGCAAAACGCAACGGGATGTTCAATTTGAGATAACAACAAAAACTCAACACGCACTTAGCCAGTGGTTGTTTGTCAGTCAACTTTCGCCGCAGGACTTTATCTTTCCCAGCCCCAGAAAAACTGGGGCGCAATGAGCTACTCCTACTACGCCCACATCATAAAAAAGTGGGCAACGACACTTGGACTTGACGCTGTGCAGTATGGGACCCACTCCATGCGAAGGACTAAGGCAACGCTGATCTATGCGAGAACAAAAAATATCCGGGCGGTACAACTACTTTTAGGGCATGTGAAACTTGATAACACCATTCGCTATCTTGGTGTCGAGATCGAAGATGCGCTTAAAATTTCCGAAGATACAGATATATAGAGATGTGGTTGATATACTCCTTTTAAGAAATTGATTAGCTAAAAGCTCTATAAACGATACAACGTGAAAATTGCCTGTGCCTCTTTGGGTTGCAGGCGATTTCTTTCCACTGGAGAAAATGAATTGGAACTTTCACCCAGCGAGTTGGCTATTCAGAAAAAGGCCTTGGATTTTGCCAAGAAAAATCGTACTAGGATTTGCCGCAGACTGACTGATACCAGTATCTACGCTCCAGAGAAGGATCCAGTTTCTGTGTTTATGAGCGGATCTCCAGGCGCAGGGAAAACTGAATCATCTAAGGAGCTGGTCGCAGCTTTAACTGAAGATGGTGGGCATGTTTTGCGCCTAGATCCTGATGATTTAAGGGAGGAGTTTGAAGATTACAATGGTAACAATTCATACTTATTCCAAGCTGCGGTGATTACTCTTGTCGAACGTGCTATGGATATGATTTTTAAGAATAACCAGAGCTTTCTTCTTGATGGAACGTTGGCTAGCTTTAATGTTGCGGATAAAAACATTAGCCGCTCGCTAAGAAAGGACAGGATGGTATTAGTGGTTTTTGTCTATCAACGACCGGAGCTGGCGTGGAACTTTGTAAAGGCAAGAGAGAAGGTCGAAGGGAGAAGAATCTTACCAGAGCATTTTGTTGAACAGTTCTTTGGTTCTCAGCAAGTTATCGAACAACTTAAAGAAAAATATGGCTCTCAAATTCAGGTGGATTTGCTTCTTAAAGATAACGATGGAACGACCCACAGCCATCACAGCGATGTGAGCAGTTTGCAACCGTATTTGGATCCAGCGTATACTTTGGAAGTTGTAAGAGAAATAGTAGGTGCTAGCATGCACTAGGAGAAGCGTGATGATTGATTCTAAAGCCAACAATGCGACCTCACCACTTGCGAGATTTGTTCGTAACGCATCTGCGGGTGATAAAAACAAGGTTTATAAGCGCATCATTGTCGCAGCGACAGAGTCTCAAAACAAAACTATCCAAAAAGCCCATTCTGTTCAGGGATAATTCTATTCTGCTTGCCAGTCATGAACTATGATTGGCATATCTAAAACTTCGAAGCCAGTAACTTCCGTACATAGTTCGTATGAATCAGTACATCTAAATCTCCATCATTTTTGCCCCCAAGTGAGCCTGCATCATTTTTGATGAGGTATTTAAAAGTCTCCTATTCACCCTGATTTTTATAATCCGAACATTCACTTTTCCACTTTTGGGACACACAGCATATGCCAGTGCGCCACATACTATTGAATCACCCGTTTTCGAAACGTGATAAAACGTGACCTACTTTTAGAGATAATCTAAAAATATGAAAGATATTGATAGTCTTAAAGCAAAGTTTACTAATTCAGATTGGAAGACATTGTTGAAAGTAACAAATGAACTTGTACTTATTGGCGATGATGATGTTGTTTCATTTTTTATTGGGAAATTAGCTTCTAAAAGTAGTGATATTAGGAATGCGGCAGCCTTGGGCCTCAGGGATATTGGAGATGAGCGAGCTGTATCTGATTGACGGCGTTCTGAATCCGATCGAAAGTAACCGTTGTGCTACTTTGGCATATGCGCTTGAAACTCATGAGTGTAGTTTGGAGTTTCTGGATATATTTCGAATGCTATTTTATTCAAACTACGAGTGTAAGTGGAGCGCCCATAATATACTAAGTGACCAAGAGTTTTTTTTACAGATGCAGACCTGTTAGAAGTAAAGAAAATGTGGAGTGAATGCTTATCAAACCCTAAGCTATGTCCCGCATTCGAAGATTCAAAAGATGGAATTCAGGGGGATGTAGATTCATATTTATGGCATCTGTCGCCCAATAAGATCCAAGAGGGTAGCTAACTGTAGTCGAACAGTCATTAGCTTTTATTATTAATTTAGCGACCAAGTAATTGGCCTAGTCAGCTCATTTCTTGTCCAAAACCCTCTCACCCATTAACCGCTCCCTCTCGAGTTCCTTTTTAGTCCCGAAGTTCAGCGAGCTGATCGACAACACAATCGATAAACAGCCGTGTTTTCTGGGGTAGGTAATCTCTTGCGGTATAAACGGCAAAAATCGAGAAGCCTTTCACGGGGTGCTGTGGAAGCAACTCAACCACACCCCCTGAATCCAGATCTTGTTGATACAACCATCTTGGCCCCCAATGGATCCCTGCTCCTGCGACCACCAAAGGGCGAATTGACCGTAAGCTGTTGGCAGCCACATTGCTGTGAATGCCTTGATGTGAAAACAGATTGCCATCTTCAAACGCAATATCCACTCTCGCTTGATAAAGCGAATACAGCACAAACTGATGTGATTTCAGATCGTCGAGTTTTTTCGGTGTTCCCATTCTCGCTAGATAATCAGGGCTTGCCACCAACACGCGGGGAATGTCGCCCACCTGCCGTGCATAGAGCGAAGAATCAGCTAGCGGCCCAAAGCGAAACGCCACATCGAGATTTTTCTCAAGCAGATTGTCTACGTCACTGCCAAGCAACAATTCCACCGACAAGTCCGGAGCCTGTTTTTGGATTTGTAAAATGACAGGAACCAGAAACCGCTCGCCAAAATCCACCGTGGCACTCACTCGTAATCGCCCTCGAACTGAAGATGAGCCGCCGGTGATTTCCTCTTCCAGCGCAGATTGCTCGATGGTGAGTTTGCTAAGGCCTTTGTAGTAAGCCTGTCCCAATTCGGTGGGCAGTGAACGCGCCGTTGAGCGCTGAAGCAGTTTGACCTGAAGCCTTGCTTCCAATGCCGCGACTTTTCGACTGAGCGATGAAGCTTCCACGTCTAGATGCAGCGCAGCTTTTTTAAAGCTGCCAGATTCAACGACCTGAAGAAACGCTTGTTCGTGAGTGATCATACTTATTGCATTTTTAACATTCCGTAAATGCAAATTAGCACCTTCTTTACTCATTGTCACAACTGTTACCTTCTGTCACTAAAGGACTAACAAGGAATGACCACATGAAAAGGTTCAAGGTACTTACCTCGATATTTATTGCATATATTGCATTTATCAGTGCGCCGCTTGCGCAGGCAAAGGCGTCAGCGAAGGCTGTAGAGATTGCCCAAAACATCTACACTTTCTCGCAATCTGGAGAGTATATCTCCATGTTTGCAGTGACCGATGAAGGCGTTGTTGTGTTTGAAACGATCAACACACCTCACGCGAAAGCCATGGTTAAAGAAATCCAATCGATCACAGATAAACCGATTGTCTGGGCGCTTCAAACGCACAACCACTGGGATCACTCAAGTGGCGGGCAAGTCTTCCTTGATCAGGGCGCCAAAATTCTTGCTCACAAAGATGCCGCGAAGTGGATTAAGGCCAACCCTTATCCGGATATGGTCAATCCGACTGATACGTGGTCGGGCTCTCGCAAGGATATGATGTTTGGTGATACCAAGGTTGAACTGCATTTTCTGGGTTTAAACCACGGCATGGGTATGACTGTGTTCGTGCTACCGAAAGAGCGCATTGCCTACATTGCCGATCTGGTGACACCTAATCGTGTCATCTTTGCTGTCGTACCGGATTTCAACCCACGTGAATGGGAACGTTCGTTGAGTGAAATTCTCGCGCTGGATTTCGACCGTGCGGTGTTTTCTCACAATGAAGGAGAGAACCCTCTTCAAGGTGGCGGCAAAGAGGAAATTCAGGCCCAACTTGCGTTCATTCAGGATTTACGTGCCGGCTTTTATGCGGAGTTACAGAAAGGCACAAACCCATTCCTGATCCCCTCAGTATTGAAGCTACCCAAATATGAGAATTGGGTGGGTTACGATCAGTGGTTGGAAATGAACATCTGGCGCATTTTGTCGGACGAGTTTATGGGGCCTTTCCCTTGGTATGATGTAGACGCCAAATAAAACAAAAAAAGGCTGGAGCAAGACTCTGGCCTCTTCTCACCCCGCCAATTCAAGGCTCATTGTCTAATCACTCACACCCTCTTTATGCAGCGCTCGCTGCCGAAACCTCCCTAGGTAGGCTTTCCTCTTCTGCCAAGGAACTGATTGTGGTTTTCATCATCAGGGGATTGGTGAAGCCTGCCGCGCTAAGAAAACCGTGGCAAATCACACTTCAGCATTTAGAATGCGACTATTGAAATCTATAACGACTTAGAGTGACCTTATGCTTCGCGATTACACCTTTGACTGTCTCGTCACCATGCCACGCCATGAACTGGAAGAGTTTAGTGCTCGCATCATAAGCCGAATGGTGCCAGAGGACGTGATGAGTGAAATTTTCACGTTTGAGCAAGAAGAAGTAGACAGCGAAGAGCGCCTATTGTCTGCACGCCTTGATGCCATGCTGCGTATGACCGCTATCGCACTGAGTGAAAATCAACAAGCCTTTGATGACTCAGACAATGCGAAGCAAAATAGCGAAAGGATGACACGATTAATCCTGTGGCATTTCTATGCAATATCGTTTCGATTGGAGCAAGCAATTTCCCTTGAAACACATTGTGAGCACGTTGAAGCAACATTGAAAAATGCACCTGTGGATGTATTTGGCTGGGTTAACGCCCTGACAGAGCTGCTTCACACCTATGCCGACATCAGTGCGAAACAAAACCCTCAAGATTAACGGAATCGCTGAGACAGTTTTGCGCCTTTATTTGTTAGCACTGATACTCTCAACATTCATAGAATTCTGCAATTGTCGTCCCCCTAAAAGAAAAAAATCCTCAAGCAATCGCTCGAGGATTTTTATTTAGTTTAAGCAAAGATAAAGCTATATAGGTAACCTGCGCCGATTGCCATGGTTAGGATGACAAATAAGAAGGCTGCAATCATTTGGTTCTTAAATATTGATTTTAAAAGAATCACTTCTGTAAGACTTGCACCCGCACTACCGATGATAAGTGCCATTACTGAGCCTAACGCCATGCCTTTTTGTACCAGTGCAGCACTGAGTGGAATGACCGCTTCAGCACGGATGTACAAGGGAATACCGATGACCGCTGCAACTGGAATCGCATACCATTTCGCTTCACCTGCGTATTTGACAATTAAATCCGTCGGTATGAAGCCGTAGATTAACGAGCCGATTGCAATACCCATTATTAGGTATGGGAAGACTTGCTTGAAATCTTTCCAGGTTGAGTGCCAAATTCGTACCCAACGGCTTGGTTCTTTGTCTTCAATAATCGTTGCTGTCGCACTGCCGTCTGCTGAGCAGCAAGATACTTCAATTTTTGGTTCAGCTTTTTGCGCGCTATCACCACAGCAAGAGGTTTTCGCCGCCATTGGCGCTGGTTCACAATATGCACTTGTAGCACGGCTTAATACAGGTTTTTCTTCAGCTTTTTTCTCGCTTGAGTCACCACAAGAAGTACCGCATGAAGACGCACCTGCTGCTTCGTACGCTTCTGGTTTTACATAACGCTCAAAGCTCAGTTTTTCAAGGGTGTAACCAGCAACAACTGACACTGTCATTGCGACGGCAAAGTAAAATACTGCCACTTTCCAGCCGAAGGTGATCACAAACAAACCAATGATGACTGGGTTAAGCAATGGGCTGGCAAATAGGAACACCATCATAGGGCCGAAACCCGCTCTCGCACGCAACAAACCTTTTAGGAAAGGAATCGTTGAGCAAGAACAAAAAGGGGTGATCGAACCTAATAGCGCGGCGATAAAGTAACCTTTCCCCTTTTTCGAACTCAGGATGGATTGAACTTTTTCTGGGGTAAGAAATTCTTGCAAAATGCCAACAATATAGCTGATTGCTAGGAACAAGATGATTAGCTCTGTGGCTAGAAACGCAAACATATTGAGCGCTTCTTTTGCCATGGTCATGATTTCTGGATTCATATTCATTCTCCTACTGATGTCTAATCAGTCACTGTAAATTCCCTAAAAAAGCTGAATTTGTCATTTCTATTTTTCTAGAATTATAGGAATAAAAATCATCACGTCAATTGTTATATTTCTACAAATATCGAAATATATAGTTAAGTGTTATTTATCAATTACTTATTTCTTCCTCAAGCAGGCGTTTGAGATGAGGTGGCAGTGAGCCATATAACGCTGGCTGTTCGTCCAGTTGCTGTTTAAGCAACGCAATGGCCTTTTGTTTCTCGCCCTTTGCAAGCAGGCTTTCCACTTCTGCAAATGGACTGAGCTTGGCTTTCATTGCCGCGCTGGATTTTGCTTGTGGTGTGCGTTGGCTATCTATCGATTTAAAGGCTTCGGTTGGCTGGGATTTCAGCAGAGATCGCGCTTCCAAAGGCGCAGTGTCGGCTTCTATTTCTATCTCAGCCTCTATCGTGGATTCCAGATCTAGGCTTTCTGCTTGCTGGAGGTTCTGCTTTGGTATTGGCGCTTCCATCAATTCAATATGAGCCGGTGATTGCAGGCTTTGATCGACCCACTTCCACGGTGCGAGCAAGGCAATGAATCCGACCGTGGCGGCGACGCCTGCATACGTCCACCAAGGAACGGGTTTACGAGTAGCGGATGTTGCATGGGCAAGAATACGATTATCCAAGGCATCACTTGGGGTTTCAGTCGCGCTTTCCTTGTACAGCGCGACGATGTCTTCATCTTTGAATGGCGCTGTCATTGGCGTTCTCCAAGTTTTTTCGTCAGGCACTCACGAAGTTGCTCCATCGCATAGCGAAGGCGTGTTTTAACGGCTTCGGCTTTTGCACCCAAAATTTCGCAAATCTGTGCGGGTTCAAACCCCGCTTCGTGGCGCAACAGAAAAGCCTCGCGTTGCAAGGGTGCCAATAAGGCCATGCAGGCTTTGATGGCTTGCGGTTTATCGCCGTCCATGTCTGGCGTGTGCTTTTGTTCATCGCTCAGTGTCTTGGCGTAAGCGTTAGACGACAGGTTTTTCCGGTGCTCATCAATCACCAAATTGTGGGCGATATGATAGAGCCAAGTGGTGAACTTAGCCGAGGGTGTATAGCTTTCGCGCTTATCGATCACACGATACCAAACATCTTGATACAGCTCTTCTGCGCGGGCATGCTGGCTCGCGCCCAGTTGTCTGACGAAGTAGCGATATAACGGATTCTTATGGCGTTGATACAGTTCAGCAAAGGCGCGTTGTTCGCCCTTGCTGAAACTCACCATCAGTTGTTCGTCAGTTAGACTGTTCATTAAAGGCTTTGATTGTCCATTACAGGCTCTGAGCTATCTCCACTAAGCTGACAAATTCACCACGATAGTTGTGCGGATCGTCGCCTCGGTTTTCCCGCGCGATATCAGCAATTTGACTGTAGGCTAAACCATCCACGTAGTGATTGTCTTTGAGTTTCTGCGCAAAGGCAGCAACGGCGGTGGCAAACTGAAAGTCGGTACTTGCTTCTGTGAACTGGCGTTTGCCATTATTGTTGTTCACCAATTGGGTGGTGAGCTTGCTTTGTTCTTCGCCCGGCAGTTTGTATCGGACTTTGACTTGCGCCAGTTCGTCACCAAAGCCGGCTTTGCCAGATGTATTGACCTGATAACGAAGATCGTCAATGCGGCCTTGGTCGCCAACGAGTGTCACCTCATAAAGCGCGGTGACAGTATGGCCTGCACCAATCTCTCCGGCATCAACCTTGTCGTTTTTAAAATCTTCATCTCGTAGTTTGCGGTTTTGATAGCCGATCAAACGGTATTCTTTGACGGTGTTAGGGTTAAATTCGACTTGAATTTTCACGTCTGATGCAATGCTTTGCAGTGTGCCGCTCATCTGACGTAATAGCACTTTCTGTGCTTCATGCAGGGTATCGATATAGGCATGGTTGCCGTCACCGATATTGGCCAGTTGCTCCATCATGGCGTCGTTGTAGTTTCCGCGTCCAAATCCAATCGTGGTCAGAGAAATACCGTTTTCACGTTCCTCTTCCACCAAATCTTTCAGTGCGTCCAGGCTGGTGACGCCGACATTGAAATCACCATCGGTCGCCAAAATAACGCGATTAACCCCGTCTTTGATAAAGCCATTCTTTGCTTGTTGATAGGCGAGCTTAATGCCACTTTCACCATATGTGCCACCTCCTGCTTGAAGGCTTTTCAGGGCGTTGATGATGGCTTGTTGATCATCACCTTGCGTCGGTTCAAGCACCACGGAAGCGTTGCCGGCGTATGTCACCAGACTGACTTTGTCGTCGCTGCCAAGGTTCTTCGCGATCAGAGAAAGGCTTTGTACTAGCAAGGGCAGTTTGTTGGGTTCGTTCATTGAGCCGGAGACATCAACCAGAAACACGAGATTTGAGGGTTTTCGCTCGTTGATAGGAATGTCATAGCCTTTGAGTGCAATACGCAAGAGTTGACGTTCAGCATTCCAAGGCGCTGATGCCAGCTCAGTGTTGACTGAAAACGGTTGAACCTTGGTGGACGGCGCAGGGTAGTTGTAGTCAAAGTAGTTGATGAAAGCTTCTTCGCGAATGGCATCCGCGGGTGGCGTATTTCCCATCTTGAGGTAGCTGCGCACATTGGCGTAGCTACCTGTGTCGACATCGACTGAAAAGGTCGATAACGGGGTAGTCGCGACCAAATGGGTGATATTGCTCGGGGTGTCGAGATACTTATCGCGATTTTCTGGCTCGAAGAATGGATCGGCAAGGTAAGGGGCAGGGTTTGGCATCGACATCACCGCCAACTGTTTATGCGCAGCACGGTGATAGGCGATTTTTGCTGTTGGAGAAGATGGCATGACTTGAATGGCATCGGCTTCTACTGCTTCCACTTCCACTTGCGACACCAAGGCTTCTTCCTGAATGGCAGGGGTGGGCGTTTCTTTAACGTTTGGTGTGTTGTCATTGATAGATTCTGAGCAGCCAATGATAACCGTGAGTGCTGTTGCAACAGCAATAGAGACTTGATTACGCTTCATATCCCGATCCTTTTTATCGTGGGTTTTTCGATATAAACGGGCGAGTCTCTGAAAGGGGTGAAATATTTTCTCACTTTTTTGTGTGAGCACTGCGGGGCTGTTCTGCGCATTAGGCACTGCTGTGCGTCTGGCGTTCTGGTATTATCTCGCCGAGCAGGAAACCTAGGTGGTTGTGAAACCTATGACGTTGTTTTCTGCCTTTTTGCGTTTGAAGGAGAACGAATTCATGGATCTGAAAGGTCTGGAAAAATACTTGGCGTTAAACCGTATTGATTATAAAGAAGCGACAGATAACGACGGTTTGCTGATAAACCTCGGCTTTCTTGTTGGCCGTGTCCACGTTAAGTACGACGAAGAAAGTAAAACGTTCAACTTCAATGACAAATCGCGTTGGATCATTCAGGTTGTTCTGATGGCATTGATGCTGTTCTTCCTGATCTCAAACTTCAACGTGTACACGCAAGTTCAGCTTTATACCTGTTTGGGCGTCACCATCGCGATGTTTGGTATTTTTGGCTATAAAGAAACGCGCATTAAACAGTTGAAGCAGGCCATTGCCGAAGAGCACCAGAGCGCTTAGCGGGATTGTCTTCCAAGCTTTCGCTTTTCGCACAAGGAGGTGTGATGAATTATCAGATTGTAGTCGACCCCAGCAAGCTAGATATTGATGATGTGCTTGTTGGACTTCGCGCCTTCAACGACCCGTTTGTTGATCATATAAAAGAAACACACATCGGCATGTATGCGGTTGATGATAAGGGCGTTCGCGTTGGCGGTATTGTTTCTCGCCTATGGGGGAATTGGATGTACATTCGTTTTCTCTGGGTCGAGCCATCATTGAGCGGCAAAGGGATTGGTCAGACACTGATGGAAAAAATGGAAGCCTATGCGATTGAGCAAGGCTGTCATTCTTCTATGGTTGATACCTTCAGTTTTCAAGCAAAACCTTTTTATGAAAAGTTAGGATACGAGTGCAAAATGTCACTCGACGAATACCCCATAGAGCATCAATTGCACTTCCTGACCAAGCATTTCACCAAGGATTGATGTGACACCAATCCTATCCACACACCTGCTTTAGGAAACCATCTCTCATCATTGCTTTTTTTCGCTTCTCTGTAAGGGGCTGAAGCGATATTATCGCTCCGGAAAATCGGCATCCGCCGTGTAAGTGTTTGATTGTTCCATCCTCATTGCCTTAAATGCCAACCTTGTATTTTTCTTGTTGGCACTCGCCCAAATAGGAGATCGCGAATTGCATTAC
Organism: Enterovibrio norvegicus FF-33; assembly: GCF_000286835.2. Classification (GTDB taxonomy): domain Bacteria; phylum Pseudomonadota; class Gammaproteobacteria; order Enterobacterales; family Vibrionaceae; genus Enterovibrio; species Enterovibrio norvegicus_A. Next base: position 755,132 of record NZ_AJYD02000038.1, read on the forward strand.
TATCGCTGGTATGCAGTTTATACCCACGCCAATTCTGAGAGCATGTTGTTCGAACATTTGTTGGCCAAAGGGTATGACGTTTATCTGCCGCGTCGGGCTATTAGACAAATGATTGGCTTTAAAACCAAGACGACGTATGAGCCATTGTTTAAATCTCATGTGTTCGTGCGCACCCTGCCTGAAGGATTGGCTCAGGTGAAGGAAGCGCCAGGTTTCTCTCATATGATCAGAAATGGTCATTACCTCGCCGCGATCCCTGAAACGCACATTGTGAAAATCAAAACCATTCTTCATCACTATGATGAATCGACATCAATCGCCAACAATCTTGTCGAGGGTGTCACGGTTGCCGTTATCAACGGCCCGCTAAAGGGGCTCACGGGTTTGCTGGTTGACGGTGAAGGTGAGCGTCCGGTCGCGATGGAAGTGGGACAGCTTGACCGTTCAATTATGGTAAATGTTCCGATGGCGACTGTTTTTCGCACTGAAATGCCGACACCCGCTTAAGCCTGTCACGCATTCGCACGTGAAGTCATTTACGTGCGATATGGGTCATCGTTTTCAATCTTCAATTCTCAATCTTCTACCTCTACCTCTACCTCTGCCTGCCTGTTCCAACATCTTGGTGATTGAAAATGAGCGCAGTGTTTAACGGTAACGGCCAGTCGCCATTTGGAATGCTTCGCTGTATCGTTATGTCTACCAGGCATAACGATATCTATATGGACAGACAACAATGCTTAAATGTGTAGAAGTGGAACCCCAAGTCGCCGCCACGGCTAGCGTGATTTGGTTACATGGTCTTGGGTCAAATGGTCATGATTTTGAAGCTATCCTACCCGAACTGCGTTTACCGGCGTCTGCACCGGTGCGATTTATCTTTCCGCATTCACCCTCCCTTGCTGTTACCGTCAACGGCGGTATGGTCATGCCAGCGTGGTATGACATTTTAGAGATGGGGGCAGGGCGTAAACTCAATACGGAACAACTGTTGGCATCTGCAAAAAGCGTCACTGATTTGGTTGAGCGAGAAATGGCACGTGGCATTGCGTCAGAGCGCATTATTCTGGCAGGCTTTTCTCAAGGCGGCGCTGTCGCGTATCAAGCGGCGCTGAGCTTTCCCCATCCACTGGCAGGTTTGCTCACGTTATCAACCTACTTTCCGACCTCTGACACCATTGAGCATTCAGCAGTAAATCGCGCGCTTCCGATAGAAATCATGCATGGCAGTTTCGATCCTGTGGTATTGCCGGCAATGGGAGAAGAAGCACGAGATGACTTGCTCGCTGCGGGCTTTACGCCAAATTGGTCGACGTATCCCATGGAACATCAAGTCTGTATGGCGCAGATAAAAGACATTGCAGCGTGGCTGTCGGTGCGTTTGGGTTTGTGATTTCATGGCACCTATCCGGGCTATTTCGTTACATTCGTCGTGCAGTCGGTTTTCTGTCGCATTGCTGGCGGGCTAAGTTGATGCCCGTGATGTACAGTGCTAAACCTATGTTTTTAAACAACTGTCAGGTAAGTGTCACGGCGGTGTCGTAGCCAGTGTTCTCCGGTTTTTTGTAGATTGAAAGGGCACACAGCAGAAAGGATTCAATAATGATTGTCAGAAAACTCAGGTTACAACGCGGTTGGTCTCAAGAGCAGCTTTCAGAGATGAGCGGGCTTAGCGTTCGCACGATTCAACGTATCGAACGTGGAGACAAACCGGGACTGGAATCACTGAAATCTTTGGCTGCTGTATTTGAACTTCAAGTATCAGACCTTCAAAAAGAGCCGGAGCCAGAGATGACAGCAGACATTAACATTACCGAAGAAGAAACGCGTGTTCTCAACCAAGTGCGCGAAATCAAGGGGTTCTACTCACACCTTGTCAGTTACGTGTTGGTTATTACGGGATTGTTCATTTTGAACTTTATGACCAGTCCTGATTATATCTGGGCATGGTGGCCAGCCATGGGGTGGGGGATTGGCATTGTTTCCCACGGTCTTAGCGCCTTTGAAGTACTGAATCTTTTTGGCCCAGAATGGGAAAAGAAACAGGTTGAGAAAAGGCTAGGGCGTAAACTGTAGTAAGTTGGTTATTAACGCGCTAACGCCCGCTATCTAGCGGACACCATCGCTAAAAATATTCATTTGAAGGACCAGCAAGCAAGCTGGTCTTTTTTCGTTTAGGCAGAAGAGGGAGATGGCTTTCGCCGTCACGACCTGCCATTTCACATCAGGAATGATGAGTTTTCCCATGTCCAATTGTGGTGCTCAACGCGTGACCTGTTGACGATACCATCTGCTACTTTCAAACCCGTTATCAAACCTTGCCACACTCTCTACTCACAACATCTCCCTTTATTGGTGCATTTTTTCTCGATATTGACACGTTAATTATTTGCCGAAACCGGTTTCGTTAAATAGTTTTTAAATTAACGATACAAACTATGAGTGATTTATGGTTTTCAGTTCTCGCTCGGCCAATGCGGCAAAAGCACAACGAAACAGACGACCGACCATTAATGATCTCGCGTGTGCTCTTGGCCTTAGTAAAGGCACGGTATCGCGTGCCCTCAATGACTATCCTGATATTTCACCCATAACCAAACAACGTGTGAGAGCAAAGGCTGAGGAAATGGGGTATCGCGCATTGAGCTACGCACAAGCGATCAAAACAGGACAAGTTAGGGCGATTGGGCTGGTGTTGAATTTAGGCAACGACAACGCGCACCGTCCCTTTTTGACCAATTTCATTGATGGGATCAGCCGAGCAGTGAGCCGCGAAAACTGGACGTTAACCGTTGCGACCGCCAACAGTGAAGACGATGAACTGGCTACGCTGACGCGTTTGATTGCCGAGCACAAAGTTGATGGGTTCATTTTGCCGAGAAGTCGCGTTGAAGATCCTCGTGTTCAGTTACTCACAGACGCCAAGGCGCCGTTCGTGATTTTTGGCCGAATCCCCGACATAACTGGTGTCAGCTACTTCGATATTCGAGGTGAGTCAGCCATGTGCGAATCAGTGAAATTACTGGCGAAACAAGGCCACAGACGCATTGCGTTTGTTAACGGTGGTCAGGAATACAATTACAGCCGCCTTCGTGAAAATGGCTATCGACAGGGGGTCACAAGTGTTGGCCTTGAGATTGACGAATCGCTGATTGTGTCTGGAGGCATCACGAAAGCCGCTGGTCATCGATTGGGTTCAGCTCTGCTCAATTTGCCTTCTCCCCCGACAGCGATTGTTTGCGCGTTAGATATTGCTGCGCTAGGTGTGTACCGAGCAGCAGCAGAAAAAGGGCTAGACATCGGCTCAGAATTGGCCGTGATCGGTTACGACGGATTACCGGAAAGTGAGTTTTCATCACCCCCTTTGACGACGTTTTCTGTGGATATGCGTTACTCCGGAGAGCAACTTGCGACCTTGTTGCTGCGCCAAATCAGTGGCGAAAAACCGGAAGCGTTACGAGAGCTTGTTGATGCCCAACTGATACAACGCCGTTCTCATTGTCATCATGATCATAGTGATGAAGAGAGCGGTAGCAGCAATGTGTAGTAAGTGTGATTGATGCGCACCATAAGGAGAAAACCATGAACAATCAGCAAGCAGGTAAGCGACGTTGGCTAGCGGGTATCGTGTTGACCGCGTTGTTTGGCGCTTCATCGGTGTCTGCCGAGACGTTGAGATTCTGGACCACGGAAGAACAGCCTGAGCGTCTTGAGCGACAAAAAGAGATGGCGCAGGATTTTGAAAAACTGTCAGGTACCAAGGTAGAAGTGATCCCTGTGACCGAGAGCGATCTTGGAACGCGAGCAACGGCCGCGTTTTCCGCCGGTGATTTACCTGACGTGATTTATCACCCACTTCAATACACCTTGCCCTGGAGTGAAGCTGGCATTTTGGACGCCGACGCTGCCACGGAAGTCATTGAAGAATTGGGTGGCGATACCTTTGCGCCTGGTGCGTTGCAAATGGCCACAGTGCCTGATGGCTACGCGGCTATACCCGTCGATGGCTGGACGCAAATGATCGTTTACCGAAAAGATTTGTTCGACGAGAAGAAATTGGCCGCTCCTGATTCGTTCGCGAATGTGGTCGCGGCGCTGAAAGCACTTCACAACCCGCCTGAAATGTTCGGCTTTGTCGCCGCTACCAAAGTGGATGAAAACTTCATGAGCCAAGTGCTTGAGCATGTTTTCCTTGCGAACGGTGTTTCTCCTGTCAACAAAGATGGCATTCAAATGCTGGATAAGAAAAAGACCACAGAAGTGCTCGATTTCTACAAAGCAATTGCCAATGCATCGCCAGATGGCGAGTTGTATTGGAAGCAATCTCGCGAGCTCTATTTTGCAGGCAAGGCAGCCATGATCATTTGGTCTCCCTTCATTCTTGATGAGCTAGCAGGCCTGCGAGATAGCGCACCACCGACGATCAATAGCGATCCAACCAGTCGTGAACTGGCTTCGAAAACGGGCATTGTGACACGCTTCTCTGGCCCTTCTAACCCAGATGGTGCGGCATGGGGCGATGTGCGTTATTTCGGTATCACGACAGATGCTGACATTGATAACGCCATGGCGTTTGTGCGCTATTCAATGAGTGATGGTTACACCAATACCTTGGCTATCGCACCAGAAGGAAAATTCCCAGTTCGCCGTGGCGACGAAACCAACCCCACGCTGTATACCGAAGCTTGGTCAAAACTGCCTGTGGGTGTCGATCGCAAAGCGCCACTTTCTGAGCTGTACGAAGCTGAAATGATTGAAGAGATAGTGAGTGGCTTGAACAACGCGCAACGTTGGGGTGTCGCAGACGGTCAGTTGGCATTGGCATCTCGTGTGATTAACAGCCAATCCATCAACCGACTGGTACGCGAATACATCGACGGAAAGCGCGATGCATCTTCCACTGTCGATGCCATGAACAAGGCGTTAGCCGAAATCCAATAATGTGATACCTGAGTCATCTCAAGAGGCGTGGCTCCCGAAGGGCGAGTTTGTTGGCTTCCGTGCTTTGTTGCTGACTCTCAACGTAGAGCCACTATGTTTTCAAATCAGCGCGCGCCCGCAAGCCAACAAATTCTCGCTGAACAAACATCTTGAGGTTGCTCGGGGTTATTTTTACTTAGCACAGGCGCGGTAATCCCGCTCCTGATGGGCAGATATTATCCAAGGAATTGGGATGAGCGAACAAATCAATACGATCAAGCCTGAACCGCCCAAGGGGGTGGGGCCGCTGCAACGGCGTGAAACCCGTTTAGCGTGGGGGCTGTTATCACCCACTTTAATCTCAGTGGCCTTGGTTGTGCTGCTGCCATTACTGACCATTTTTTGGATCAGTGTAAAACCGATACAGCTCGCTGATCTGCGTCCGGTTGAACCGAATGTTTACGAGCGTTTTCGTGGTAAAGCAACCGCGGTTGGCGATGAGATTAAGATTGAATATCGCCTCACCAACCGCTCACGAGAAAAGCCAATTGACAATGTCACACTGAAAGACGTGTTGCCAGAAGGGTTAGCGGTTCAGTCTGTGCCAGAGAATTGTACGCTCAGTGCACGTGAACTGAATTGTGATCTGGGTAACTGGACGCCGGGTTACAAAGAGAGATTCCAGATCCCCGTCGTGGTGGAAGAAGCCTATCTTGCCAACCCTGTTGGGATGCGTGATTACCCAGCCGAAATGACGGGGGTGAGCAGCTCAGACTTATTCAACGCCAATTTTACGCTGGATAACTTCGTCAAAGTGTTTGATAGCGAAGAATTTGCTGAAGTGCTGTGGGTGACCATTTTTTACACCGTGTTTGGCACCATAGGCGCGCTTGTTGTGGGCATGATGGCGGCGTTGTTGTTGAACAAAACCTTTAAAGGCCAAGGTATTATTCGCGGCTTAATGCTGTTCCCGTATGTCGCACCCGTGATAGCGGTGGCGTTTACTTGGGTGACGTTGTTTGATCCCTTTTCGGGTTCCGCTAATGCGCTGTTGATTCAGATGGGAGCGATCAGTGCGCCGATCAATTTCTTCGGTGAAAAGCCCCTCGCGCTGATTAGCGTCACCGTGTTTGAGATTTGGCGTTACTTCCCCCTTTCTTTCTTGTTCATTTTGGCGCGAATGCAATCCATTGACGCCGATATGTATGAAGCCGCACGCATGGATGGCGCATCACCGTTCCAGCAATTCTGGTATCTGTCTATTCCGCAGCTACTGGGTATTTTGTCTGTGCTTTTCTTGTTGCGCTTTATTTGGACTTTCAACAAATTTGACGACATTTTCCTGCTCACTGGCGGTAATGCAGGCACACGTACTCTTACCGTGAACGTGTATGAGCAAGCTTTTGCCTTGTCGAATATTGGCGCGGGCACAGCGGTTGCTGTGGTGATCTTCGCGTGCTTGTTGATTTTCTCGTTCTTGTTTTTCCGTTATGTCAGCAGGGAGGAGGGGTTATGAGAACCGTTACCGAACACATTTGGTATCGCCAATCTGATTTCGTGTGCGCCATGATCGGCGCTGCGTGGGGCGCGAGTTCAGCCGTTACGGTTACTGTTGCTCTCGCACTGATGACAGGCGCAGCCGTCGCACCCGTGATGATGGCTTCGCTCATCGCTGGGGCCGTTGCGGCAGTGTATATACTGCGAATGCAACATCGCCTTGAAGGAACAGCGCTGGTGGTCAGTGGCACGACAGTGTTCTTGCTACTGTTTCTGGTCATGACAGGGTTAGAGCCGTTTTCTTTGCCATTGGAAGTGCATACGTTGTCCCAAGCGGTCGCTTTTGTGGTTATGGCACTGTTCACCGTTTGGCCGCTATCACGCATGTTGGTTGATGCGCCACAAGGGTGGCTGGACCGCCATGAGTTTGAAGGCGCGATCATCAATTTCCTTTACTGGTTTGGCTATCTGTTCTTCATCATTATTGTGGCAGTGCCGTTTTATGTCATGGTGATGACTAGCCTCAAAAGTCAGCAAGCCTTGCTCGCTAATCCGCTTGATTTCAGTCTCGACCTCGACAAAGGGTTCGGCTTGTTTCGTTCCTACACCGAATTGTTCGAGCAGTTTAACTTCGGTGAATATCTAATGACGTCCTTTGGCGTTTCCGTCGCGACGGTGATTGTTACTTTGTTGTTCAGTGTACCGGGCGCGTATGCCGTCGCACGTTTACGTTTTCGCGGACAAGCGGCAATGTCCCGTTCCATTTTGCTGATTTATATGGTGCCAATGATCGTACTGGCGCTGCCGATTTACATCGGATTCAGCATGCTTGGCCTGCGCAATTCACTGTTTGGCATTTTGCTTATCTACCCTGTGACCACCATCCCAGTTGCGCTTTATATGCTGCAAGGTTACTTCCGTGGCTTGCCCGCCGAAGTGGAAGAAGCGGGGCTGATGGATGGGCTCTCTCGGTTGAAAGTGATTTGGAAGATCACCTTACCGCTTAGCCTGCCTGCTATGGCCTCGGTGTCGCTTTACGTGTTCATGATTGCGTGGAACGAGTTCCTGCTCGCTTTCATGCTGTTGGACGACCCGTCGAAATTCACCCTGACTCGCGGCGTCGCCATGCTCAATAGCTCCGAGATCCCAAGGCAGCACTTAATGGCTGGGGCCGTGATTGCCACTGTGCCCATCATGCTAATTTTCCTTGGGCTTGAACGCTTTATGGTGAAAGGCCTGACTGCCGGATCGGTGAAGTAGCGGCGTGGATGAACAAATGAAAAATGCAGAGACGAACTGTTTAGGGAAGCGATGATGGAAAAGTTAGATCAACAAGCTATCGATATATTGAAAGACAATGATCGTGGCGGATACACAGTGCCAACAGCGGGGCTTTACCCGTATCAGTGGAACTGGGACAGTGCTTTTGCAGCATTGGGTTTTTCCACCTTCGATCTGCCGCGCGCATGGCAGGAAATCGAAACGCTATTCACCGCGCAATGGGACAACGGCATGGTGCCGCACATTGTGTTTCATCAGCCTGATGAAGGCTACTTCCCTGGCCCCGATGTGTGGCAAGGAAAAGGGCCCATTGCCTCATCGGGGATCAGCCAACCACCGCTGATAGCAACCTTTGCCAGAAAAATCTACCAGCGCGATACCGTCTTGGGCGAAGAGAAACTTAGAAAACTCTATCCTGCATTGGTGAAATGGCACCGTTGGTACATGGAATGCCGTGGTGAGTCTGGCGCGATTGCGAGCACGCACCCGTGGGAAAGTGGCCGAGACAATGCACCGGATTGGGATGAAGCCTCAGAAGCGATTGATACCTCCGCTGTCGGTGAGTACAAACGTCGTGATACGTCACACGTCGATGCTTCCATGCGCCCGACCAAGCTTGATTACGATCGCTATCTTGCGCTGCTGTATTTTGGGCGAGACTCGGGCTGGGATGAGGAAGAAATTGCCAAGAATGGGCCACTGCGTGTCGCAGACCCTACCCTGACATTCACATTGCTTCGCGGTCATCGTGATCTGGCCGAAATAGGCAAAATGCTCGGTGAAGATGTCAGTGAAGTGGAAGCATGGATTACAACGCTAGAACAAGGCTGCATGCAGCTTTGGAACGAAGAAATGAAAGCGTTCGACAGTGTCAATCTTCGCAATGGTAAGTTCGCAGGCAGTTTGTCGAATGCCTCCTTTCTTTGCTGGTTTGCAGGTATTGAAAGCCCCGGCATGGTTGAACACCTCGAGCGTTTGTTGGCGAGCGGACATTACATTGTGCCGAGCTATGACCCCGCGGGTGATAAATACGATGCTATGCGTTACTGGCGCGGCCCTGTTTGGGGGTTCATGAACGCATTGATTGGCTGGGGGCTGGAAGATCAAGGCCATGTCGTCTTGGCGCGTGCGGTGCGACAACAAACCGCAGGGCTGATATCGAATTTTGGATTTGCAGAATATTTCAACGCAGACGATGGAACACCGGCGGGCGGTGGTCATTTCACATGGACCGCATCAGTGTGGTTGTCATGGTCGTTGTCAGATATAGCAGGAGGCTAGGAACATGGGATCTATTCAACTCAATCGTGTCGAGAAGTGGTATGGCGACACGCAAGTGATCAAAGGAATCGATTTGTCTGTTGAAGAGGGCGAACTCGTCATTTTCGTTGGGCCATCAGGGTGCGGTAAATCGACCTTGTTGCGCATGATCGCTGGGCTTGAAGAAACTAGCCGCGGGCAGATTTTGATAGATGATATTGATATGACCGATCAGCCTCCCGCGAAACGTGGCCTCACTATGGTGTTTCAAAGTTATGCCTTGTATCCGCACATGACGGTGCGCGAGAACATGGGCTTTAGCTTGAAAACACAGGGGCGTCCTCAAGCGGAAATCGATGAAAAAGTGAATTACGCCGCGCAAGTGCTGAAGTTAGATACGTACTTAGATCGGCGTCCACGCAATTTGTCGGGCGGTCAACGTCAGCGCGTTGCGATTGGTCGTTCCATTGTGCGCGATCCCACCGCGTTTTTGTTCGACGAACCTCTGTCTAACCTTGATGCCTCCTTGCGCGTTGAAATGCGTTATGAAATTGCCAAGCTGCACCAATCACTGAAATCCACCATGATTTACGTGACCCACGACCAGGTTGAAGCTATGACGCTTGCCGACAAGATTGTGGTGTTGCAAGGCGGAATCATTGAACAAGTGGGCAGCCCAAAAACCCTGTACAACCACCCTGAAAACCTGTTTGTGGCGCAGTTTATTGGTAGTCCAAAAATGAATGTGATGCCTTGCATGACAGAAGGCGATAAGTATGTGCTTGCGGGTGGCAGCGAAGGCGGTGCGTATCCTTATGGGCGTGAAGCAACGCAAATCGGTGTTCGACCTGAAGCCATTGATCTGGTGTCTCCGGAAGAAGGTGACTGCCAAGGCATTATTGATGTGACCGAATACCTAGGTGCGGATATCTATCTAGTTGTAGATTGCGGCGAATTGGGCAAATTGACCGTTCGCACTGACGGAGAAAGTGAAGTTGAAGCGGGAGATCATGTTGGTCTTCAGTTCCACGCCAACAAACTTCACTTTTTTGATGCAAACGGGCTTTCTGTTTCTGCGTCGTGATCTTCTGCGCTAAGGCCTTTCGAGTTGGCATTAGCGCGAACACACTCCATTGATAACAGTCCTGCTCTTACGGTTCTGATATCTGTACCCGGCATTTCCTCCTTGGATGCCGGGATTTTTTTGCCTGAGAATTGGGTGAAATCCGCGAGTGATTAGATTAAATCGCGTTCCAGTCGCTCAACTGTACACAGCGTCCGCGGTACAACACCTGACTGGTTGGCGACATTTCGGCTGTCACAATCAACTCAGTACTGTTCTTGAGTGCTTTCCATTCTGTTGGCGTCATAAATCGGGTGTCATTGATGCTGCGCAGGGAGCCAATTTCTTTTCGGGTGCCCGTATCTTTGTCGACCATCCATACAACCGCGTTTTCCATCGGAAGGTCTGTGTCCCTTAAGTTTCGCTGTAAGCGGAGATTAGATTCACCGGGTTTTGCGCCTTGATACGCAACCAGCGCAAACAGGTTGGGTTCGTCGGCGGACGACATCATGGCGAGATAGGATGCAGGTTTTACCTGAGCGACAGAAGAGATCGGAGTCTGTGAGACAAACACAGGGTTGATTAATATCCCCACCATCAAGGAAAAGACAAACCCCACCGGAACAAACCAAGGGTGTCTAAACAACGAAGGCTTGATGTTTTCGCGTGTGTTTGTCGATGAAGGGAAGATCGCCAATGAAAGGTTCTTCCATACGGAAGCGGGGGGCGTTGAAAATTGGCTGTCATCGGTATTGGCATCTATGGCCGGATTAAAGGCAGAAAAGTGCTGCTGCCAAATCTCAATGTACTCCCACCAGCTTGGGTCATTTTCCGTTAAGGTTTCCAACCTACGACGAACGCGCGGGGGGAGAGTGCCGAGTACATATTCTGCCGCCAGTTTGTCCCGAAGCTCTTGTGAGTTGTAGCGATGACTTGGCTTCAATTCAGACATTTTTTCAGCTCCATTAACCCGCGACGAATCCACGACTTCACCGTTCCCAACGGCGTACTGACATGTTTTACGATTTCCTGATGGCTCATGCCATGCTCATAAGCGAGGACGATCACGTTACGTTTCTCGACGGACAGGGCCAGCAAACAATCTTGCATTTTCTGTGAATGAGCGTCGGGATTATGACTGGGCCTGACAGACAGAAAATCGGTCTCATTCATTGGCTCAGCCCTGAATTCTTCCTTTGTGTAACGTGCTCGTCGAAGTTCATCAATGGCAAGGTTTCTCATGCTTTGACAGAGCCATGCCCAAGGATGGTTAATGGGGTACGAAGGGCGCCCAAACCAGAGTTTCAAAAAGCCTTCTTGCAATAGATCCGCTGCGATTTGCTCGTCTTTAACTATCGATTTGAGCAGGCAAAACAAGCGAGCATTAGTTAACACGTAAAGCGCTTCGAAAGCCTTTCGGTCTCGAAGCGCAATGCGTGAGAGTAGGTGGCCAATTTCAATTGTATCTACACTCACTATTCACCTCATTGTTGCACGATATGCCAGACGTTTTTCACACCATTACCACTGATATCTCCGGGCTGTTTGTCCTTAAACCATCGGTACAAAGGGCTGTTGTTGTAAGTCCATTGATAGGTGCCATCGTTCCGCTGAGTCATGCCATATCCGCCTGTCAGTTCAAGCGCATTGACACCTTTTGAAAGCAAGGCAGGGGCAACCATAGCGGGTGGCCATTTTGTTGCACATTCACCGTAGCAGTTCGACGTGCCATTTTTATCTTTATCAAAGGTATAGAGGGTAATGTTGTCGCTATCCACTAAAAAGCGTTGTTTACCGTTATTGTAAATCCTCAGCGTCACGTCGTCAGCGCGCGCAATGGGCCAAACGCCTTTAATGCCAGCGCCAGCATTGTCCCCTGCTTGGGTATCATTTTTCCATCGATAAAGAGGCTTTCCGTTCAATGCCCATTGTTCCGTTCCGTCAGACCGTGTGATTTGGCTGAATTCTGCATGGTCGTCAAACAGTGAACGGTTCGCTTCATCGGCGAATAGCGGAGGCCAGTTAATCGCGCAATTGCCATTGCACACCGATTGGCCATTGGGGTCTTTGGAAAAGGTGTAAAGCGTGAGGCCGCTTTGATCGACATAAACGTTACCAACATCGGTTTGCTTAACGGTTTCAGTGGCGACGGCACACGAAGCCAGCAGAAATGGCAGTGTCGCAAACGATAATTTAGACATCTCGATTTCCTTGTCATTATGATCAGCCTTGCCTGATGGAAGGGCTTTCGTAGTAAGAGACGAAGGCATCGAATGATTGGATGCGGGTGAATGTAAAAAAGGGAAAAAAAGAGCGGCAACAATGCCGCTCTTTCATCCATGGTTTTACCTATGGATGGTATGCCACCATCAAAGCAGGTTATTCGCTGTAATAAAGTCACTTAGCTTCGCCGCAATCGACGCATGCTCTTTGACTGTTGGGTGCCAGATACACCCTTCGAGTGGCGAAACAAAGGTGTGGCTGTACACGCCGTCTTGTCCTTGGTTATCTAGCCTTTCAATGGCTTCTTGTGTGGCAGGAATAATGTCGTCGTAAGGGTAGGCAGGACGGGGCATCAAAATGACGCTGGTGTTGTTGTAGCGAGACTTCAGATCCGTCACAAATTCGACCATGCGATCTGTCCACGCTTCTTTTACGTCTTCGATGTCACTCCAAGGTTCATGAGGCTGGGGATCGGTACTGAAATCATTGGTTCCCACTTCCACCACAATCAGGTTGGGGTAGGTGTCTTCAAACGCCAATGTCCGGCCAAAAATTGCACCCGCTTTGTCGGCATAGTCGGTGAGGTTGTGATGCGGTTGATTGCCGCTCCAGTTGCGAATAAGACCGAGGCCAGAGAAAGACACTTGCGTGATGCTGGCATCTAACGTTTCACCGGTTTGATAAGGAAAGGCTAAACGGGCGTTAGACGAGGTATATACCTCTTCCCACGTGCACTCGCGTTTGGTTGATTCACTGCCAAAACCCGCGCTAATGGAATCACCAATAAACAGGATATGTGGCTGATCCTCCCAAATACCGTTCAACGTTCCATCATGATCCAGTGATATCACCTTGGTCATGGTTTCATAGTTTTCGGTACGTTTGACGACGTCTACCGTGACGTTCTCGGATTGTTCACTTTCAAATAAAGTAAACGACTGAACGGTGTTACCGCGGTTGGTTAGAATTTTGTGCGACAACTTCCCGTTGATCAGCACATCGAAGTGATCGCCATTTCCAATCAGGTTCAGAGTAAGTTGGCTGCCAACAAATTGCGTTTTTAATGTCGTACCTGGCCAGTTGAACTGGACCGTGCCAGCGGCATAATCTTTAGTTATGCGACCTTCATAGTTAATAGCATGGTGGGTGGCTGGGGCAGTTTCTGCCATTACGTTGCTTGCAGCGAGTAGCAGAGATAGGTATCCGATTCTTTTCAACATGTTCAGTCCTTCGTTTTTTAGGTCTTCGCTATCGGTATGAGGTATCAACACACTGGATTGTGTGTGTTCCTTCTGAACAGTGGATAACGGCTTCCAACTCTCCGACGAACAAGGAAAGACAACACTCGGCTTTGTAAGCGCAATGTATGTTGACGATTACATTAAATATCTCTGGGTGTTAAATGGGAATTACCCTGAGGGCAATGAGCAGAGCAAGAGTTGAGAAATCAGGGAATGGGTTGATTTCCAGCTCTGATAAGTCAGTCAGGATACATTTTGCTTTGCGCTATACCAAAACAACCTCAAGATGCTTGTTCAGATAGCGTTGTTGGCTGTCAACCGCGGCGTTGGTTTGAAAACAGAGTCGCTCTGCGTTGAAACTCAGCAATAAAGCATGACTGACCATCTGAACGTTAAATTGACGACAGTTTGCCTTTCAAATGTTTCTCGCTAATGGCACATTGCCAACAAGACGATTAACCAGATGTTTATCACACCATGCCCAATCAAACGCCTAAAACACCGAGCTTAGCGTCATCTCAAAATCTGCTGCCTTTTATTGAGTATTTCAACAAAAACCGGATCGAGTGGAAGGTGATTGCATCTCAGTACGATATTCCCGAACGCATTGCTGACGAAGAATGTTGGTTGCCTGCGGTGAATGTGATGCGCTTTTTGCAGAAACTCGTGGTATCGCAAAAAGAACATATTGGTATTGAGGTGGGTCGGTTGATTTCCCTTAGCCAGCTTTCTCCGGCGTTGAGCGACGCGCTTGATGCATGTGACTCGATAGATGATGGCGTGCATGTTTTGATGGCATGGATGCCGCTGTTGAGTAATCATGTGGTGGTATGGCCAGAAAAATTTGGTGACCAGTGGATGCTCTGCCACCGCAGTGCTTATCGCCCTACATCACCGGGTTTTGATCAAACAGAATGGTTTAGAACACTTGTGCTAGGGGCGTTTTGTCGTCGTTTTGTTGATGAAAATTGGTTACCCAATCATGTGTGGATGAGTATTAATCCTCCGCCTAAAGATCAGCTTCCAGCCTCTTTCTTGCAATTAGATATTCGCTATCAACAGCCAATAGCTGCGATTGAATTGCCGGTCTCTGAGGGATTTCATGCAGTAGAAGATCGAGAGCTGTCGGAGCACTGGATGGAAAGCATGACAAAGCTGGCGAGTACCTATGCGTGCTTGCCTAATTTTCATGTGGATTGGTTGGCGAAGATGGTGGGCATGTCAACGCGAACCTTGTTAAGAAGGTTGAGCGACAATGGCATAACGATGCGAGAATTGCGTGATACGGCGAGAGAGCAAACCGCAAAAAAACTGCTCAAAGATCAATCGCTATCGATGCTCGATATCGCTTGGCATTGTGGGTATACCGATCTGGCTAACTTCAATCGTGCTTTCAAAAAGTGGACGGGATTCACCGCGCCGCAATATCGCCAACAACAAATGTTAATGAGTGCCAGCACCGCTTAGAAGCAGAAGGAAAAGGCCTCTGCCACTGATGGGAGTGACAGTAGCAAGGCCTTGACGGATTGATTAGGAAGCTTAAAAGTATTTGCGAATACCAAACCAAACTTCAGATTGCCAGTCACTTGGTAGGGCTATGTTATTCGTTGATAGCGAGGTTTTGGTGTAGTCAAAACGTGTGTTTACCCACCATGTTCTTGCGCTATTTAAGGGCGCATTAATGCCAGCTTTGAAAGAGACTGTGTCCATTTCTATCGTATCGCCAGACACACTTTGATATTCAGGCGTGAAGTGAAGGTAGGAGCCTGAGTCGCCAAGGTATTTGGCTGTTATGAGCCCCGCCGAGAAACCGGAGACGGAATCATCAATGCCTTGTTGGGTCAATTCGATATCGCCTGTGATCACACCTAAGCGCGGAAAAACGAGCAGTCCTGCTGTGTAAGCGGGATTAATCGCCGCGACACCTCCAATGGATATCAGATCGTTGTTCATGCCTGCTGCATCATCGCGTGTATTGATGTAGTCAACGGAAAACCCAAGCTTGGGGACAGCGTGAAAGCCCGGTTCAAACACATGGAAGTACTGAAATCGAGAGTTTGTGTAGTCACTGCCAAAATCGTTCGCGTTTCGGTCTTCATCTTTAAAGTACGCTTCGGCCAATAGCGCGAATTGTTGACCATTTTCTAGGCCGCCCGATATTTGGCCTTGAAGTTGAATGTCACTGTTGCCGCTTAAAAGTACACCTGCTTGGGTGTAGACCTTAGTGACATCTGCAGGGTCGATAATGTCGCCATCTTGAGCAAAGACAGGCGCAGCGAGGAGAATAGCGAGAGGGACTAGCGCAATTTTTTTCATCTTTAATTTCTCTTAAAAGTGCGCTTCGTCCTTGAAGCTAATAGATAGGTGGCGTGAAGATGGATTATTTATCAGCGAGTGCTTTGGCTGCAGCGCGCATCAGTGCTGGACCTTTGTTTTCGCCAAATCCTGAGTGATAAGGGTTGTTGGAGTACATGACGCCGACAAAATCTCTGGCCGGATCGATGTAGATGAATTGGCCGAGGTTGCCGCTTTTCGCCATCGCACCGTCGTCGAAGATGTAGTCAAACTGATACGAGTTGTATTGCGACTTCTCATTGAAAGCATGCTGAGAGCTGGCTTCTTTGGTTGTGCCGACATATGCCTTGGTGTCACCGCTTTGATGAATGCGATCTATCACGGCTTGAGACACGACGGGCTCAGTGGCGACAGCACTCCAGCTTGGTGTAAACAGGGCTCCCCAGCGTGCCATGTCTTCCATGGTGCTCGACATCAGACCAACAGAAATGGCCATGCCATCGGGAGTGAGGTTGGTCAACATAGGCTGACGTGCCGTCACTTTAGACCAAACGCGATCTTCAAAGACCTTCGCCCATGTTTCTCCTTCAATATTTTCGATAAGCTGCGTTAATACCATCGTGTTCATCGATGCATAGCTGAAACGCTCGCCGGCATTTTCATCGTCAACCTCTTTTGTGTCCTTCGCGACATCAAGCCAGCCTTCCAGTTCCCCTGTGGCATAGCGCGGAGAACCAAATGCTGCGGCAAAGAAGCGAACAACGGCGGAATCTGGGTTCATAATGGATTTGGCGGTTTCTTCATTGTCGAGGCCTGTGGCATGGTTCAAAACATTCAACACGCTGATTTTGTCCCATACCGTCCCCTTGAGTTCTGGCACGTAGTTGGTGATCGGCGCTTGAGGGTCCACCTTACCTTCTTCCACCATCATGGCGATGACAGTGCCGACGGTCGTTTTGGCGGCTGACGCCCAAATATGACGATCGGTTGGCTTCATGCCGGGATAGGCTTCATAAACCAGCTTGCCTTCATGGATCAGCACAAATCCTTGGGTGCGAAACTGTGGGTCGGCGAGATACTCCGCCATTGTCAGTTCGCCTTTACTATCAGTTTGAACCAGCAAGTTGTCGAGTTGGTGCTGAATGTTACGGGCCAATGGCTTGTACTCTTCAGCTGGCGATGACACGGCGGTCGGCACAAATTCGCTCATGTGCATGTTGTAGTAAAGCGCGTGGTCGCCACCCATTTGCCAATGGAAGTTGGACAAGTTTTGTCTTGCAGCATCGATGAATTCTGGCGAAAACGCGCCTTTGGCTGCTTGGACCGGCAAGGTGACTTGTGCACCTTCAACGCTCAGTGCTTTTTCAACAGGATTGATATCTGCAAAGGTAACCGATGAGAATATGAGTGATGAACATACGATAGCAATTGGCTTAAGTTTCATGATGTTGCCTCCATTGAGTTGATGTAAGTAATCTTACGGTTCAATGCATAAACTAAATAGGTCATTTTATGCCAACATAGATGGCGTCATTATTTTTCAAAAAATGGGCATAACTGTCGGGTGAGTATGCGCCTGCAATATCGTTCAATACCTTTTCTGCGGTATCGAATATTCTCTGTTCATTGAAAAGGGAGCAGTACATGGAAAGTGTGATTTTAGCGATGGCGACTTTCGCCTTTGTGGGGGCCGTAACCCCAGGGCCTGTGAATATTCTGGCCACCAGCACAGCGGTAAACGCGGGCGTGAAGGAAGCAGCAAAACATGTGTTGGGCGCATCGTTGGCTTATGCCTTTGTGGTGTATTTGTCGGGGAGCGTGATGCAGGGGCTGCTGCACGTTTTACCAAAACTCGAAGGGATCATGCAGGTGAGCGGCAGCCTGTATCTTTTTTACTTGGCCTATAAGATTTTCACTGCACCTGCGGCGAGTATGGCAGCTTCACATACGGCGCGATCGGGACTGTGGACGGGGTCATTGACGCAACTTCTCAACCCCAAAGCGTGGTTAGTTGCTATGTCAGGAATCAGTTTGTTTGTGTTTGGGCGTGGTGATGAAAACCTGTATTTGCTGATTTTTACCAGCGTCTCATTGGTACTGTGTTTAATTGGCGTGGGTGTGTGGGCTGTGCTGGGCACTGTGCTTGCAAGCCGTCTCGAGGATCCAAGGCAACAACGTCAGTTTAATCGTGTGATGGGTGTGTTGTTGGCCGTTTCTGTGCTAATGATATGGACCTAAGTGATAACGGCAAACAGGCAAAAGGATTGCGATGAAAAAGGACGGGAGTGCCAGCTTCAAACAAAGCACTGTGTTGCCTTGGGTTGAACTGCGAGTCGCCAACCAAAGTCATGCCTGTTATGACGCGCATTCTCACGATGAGTTTTCGTTTGGCATCATTAATCAAGGCCATGCGTACTATCGAAATCGTCAGAAAACCCACTATATTGGCGAAAGTGATGTGGTGACGATTAACCCCGCGGATGTCCATGCGTGTAACCCCAATGCGGGTACGTGGTCTTACAGCATGTTGTTTGTTGATACGTTAAAGATGGGCGATGTGCAGCGAGATGTCCTTCAACGCGATAGCAGTGATTACACGCCATTTTTGAACGACTTGGAACGAAGTCCTTTCGTCAAACAGCGCTTTCAAGCTCTTTTCGATGCGCTTCAATCGGATTCCAGTGCACTGCAGGCGCAGGTCTGTTTGTACGACTTCATCGAAATGATGCTCGGGAAGCAAGCCCACGATCACATTGGGAAAATGGCCCAGCAACCGTATTTGACTCATATTCGTGAAAAGATGCTCGATGACATTGATCATACTCATCAACTGGATGAGCTTGCTGAAGAGGCAGGGATGAGTCGCTATCAGCTACTTCGAGCATTCAAAAGTCAATTTGGTTTGCCGCCTCACGCTTATTTGATGGATGAGAAAATTAAGCGCGCCAAAGTGATGCTGAAATCTGGCCAAGACATCTCAGACGTTGCGCTGCAGCTTGGTTTTTCTGATCAAGCCCATTTCCAGCGCCAATTCAAAAAGAAACTCGCCGTCACACCGAAGTTTTATCAATCACACTTTTTACAGAAATAGCTCACTACACAATCGTTTTTTTCTTGTTTGTACTCCTACTTCAGCGTGTTCTCCGCGACAAAAAAAGCCCATCTCACAGGCAGAGATGGGCTTTTCAAACTGCTTCAGCAAGGTGCGTGATTAGTCTTCTGACGTCGAGGCGATTTTGTGAATCGCCAAGTCTGCGCCGTTGTACTCTTCTTCTTCCGTCATACGAATGCCTGCGGCTTTATCGACGGCGGTGTAGACAATCCACCCGCCCACGAAGGCCACCACAACACCTGTCATGGTGCCGATAAGCTGAGAGATGAAGCTCACGCCGCCCAAACCGCCCAGAGCTTCTAAGCCAAAAATACCGGCGGCGAGACCACCCCAAACACCACATACGCCGTGCAACGGCCAAACACCCAAAACGTCATCAATTTTCAAACGGTTTTGGGTCAAGGTGAATAACCAAACGAACAAGGCGCCAGCAACACCACCCGTCACTAGCGCACCAATTGGGTGCATCAGGTCAGAGCCCGCACACACAGCGACAAGACCAGCAAGGGGACCATTGTGTAGGAAACCGGGGTCATTTTTACCCACGATGAGTGATGCGACGATACCGCCAACCATCGCCATCAAGGTGTTGACCGCTACTAAACCGCTGATGCCATCCAGCGTTTGTGCAGACATGACGTTAAAGCCGAACCAACCGATGGTGAGGATCCATGCGCCAAGTGCAAGAAACGGAATGTTTGATGGTGCGAAAGCGATAAGTTTACCGCCACGGTATCGGCCTTTGCGCACGCCAAGGATCATAACGGCAGCGAGGGCAATCCAACCGCCGACAGCATGCACAACAACAGAACCTGCGAAGTCATGGAAAGGCGCACCGAACGAGGCGTCTAGCCAATCTTGGAAGCCAAAGTTACCGTTCCAGATTAAGCCTTCGAAGAAAGGATAAACAAAGGCCACGATGGCCGCGGCGGCAATTAACATAGGGGTGAACTTCGCGCGCTCTGCCACACCACCGGAGATAATAGCGGGTATAGCGGCGGCAAATGTCATCAAGAAAAAGAACTTAACGAGTTCATAGCCGTTGTTGGCGGAGAGTGTTTCTGCGCTGCTAAAAAAGGTGGTGTCATAGGCTACCCAGTAGCCAATAAAGAAGTATGCAAGCGCTGAGAAACCAAAGTCTGACATGATTTTGACCAAGGCATTCACTTGGTTACGATGTCTGACGGTGCCGACTTCCAAAAAGGCAAAGCCTGCGTGCATGGCGAGTACCATGATGGCACCCATCAAGATAAAGAGCGTGTTCGCGCTTTCTGTTAGCGTTTGAATCGCGCTGCTGATGTTTTCCACGTTGTTATTCCTCTACTTCCATGAGAACAAAATTCCATTGGGGGCAATAAAGCACAAAACATGCCTGATTGTTCCAATAAGGGGCAGAGGGGCGCCAAGTGAGTGCGGTTTTTCTATAACTTACTGAAATAGTGTTATTTAGTTCTGCACTAAAAAGGAATGATTGAATAGTTGTCATCACAGCTTTGAAACGTTTCGCTTCAAAGCTGTGCAGAAATAGTGCGAGAATGCACTAAAAGAGTGCAGCTATTGGTGTTTGTTCAATGCGTTGCGGATAAAGCCATCATGTTGTTCCAATCGTGCTTTCGCTTGTTCTGCATTAATGCCTGCTAGAAGCATGAGAATGGCGGTTTTGCAGTGGCGGTTGCAGGCATTAAGCGCCGCTTCAGCCGCTTGTGACGATTCGCCTGTTGCTTCCACTACAATGTTGACTTGGCGCTGAACCAGTTTGGCGTTGGTGGCTTCTACATCGACCATTAAGTTGCCATATACTTTGCCGCTTCGAATCATCGCGCCTGTGGTGAGCATGTTCAGGATAAGTTTTTGTGCTGTTCCTGCTTTCATGCGTGAAGATCCGGTGACAACTTCAGGGCCAACAATCGGCGTGATAGCAATATCCGCTTCATCCACCATCGCGCACTGTGGGTTACAGGCAATGGCCACCACGGTGACACCTAATGTTTTGGCGTACGCCATGCCGCCCAATACATACGGGGTGCGTCCACTGGCTGCGATACCGACAAGTACGTCTTTGTTTGAGAGCTTAAGATCTTTTAAATCCTGCTCACCGAGTTCTGTATTGTCTTCTGCATTTTCGACCGCCTTGAGAATGGCAGGATGACCCCCTGCAATTAATCCTACGACCTGCTCGGCTTTGCTGCCAAATGTCGGAGGGCATTCGCTGGCGTCTAGAATACCCAATCGACCAGACGTGCCCGCCCCCATATAAATCAACCTGCCACCTTGGGCAAATGCCGTCGTAATGGCATCGACCGCTTTCGCGATGTGAGGCAGTTGTGCTTTGACAGCGAGTGCCACTTGTTGATCTTCCTGATTCATCACAGCCAGCATATCGAGCGTGGAAAGTGTGTCGATGTTTGCACTGGCTGGGTTACGGCTTTCTGTGACCAATCGAGTTAAATCAATTTTCATCGCTAGCATGCTCATTTATTGGGGATTTTTATAGCTGCCAGTATTCCTCATCGGCATGTGAAAACTCAAGAGAAAAGGTGAGCCTTCTTTTCTGCTCATTGTTCTCTTATCGAGAATAATCAATTCATGTTCTCACTGTTTATTGATGTATTGAGGTCGATTATTGTTTGCTCATCGAAAGTTGATGGCAAAGGATGACAGGTAATGGGCTTATTAGTAGATGGAAAGTGGCGAACCGATTGGTATGACACCAGCAAGACAGACGGACGTTTTACCCGGAAAGCACCCAGTTTTCGTCACTGGATAACCCAAGATGGCGGCGCAGGGCCAAGCGGTGATGCAGGGTTTAACGCTGAACCGGGCAGATACCATTTGTATGTGTCACTGGCTTGTCCTTGGGCGCATCGGACGTTGATTTTTCGTGCGTTAAAAGGGCTCGAAGACATGATCTCCGTGTCGGTCGTTAATGCCTTTATGGGCGATGACGGTTGGACGTTTTTGCCCGGCGATGATGTGGTGCCAGATACCGTGAACGGTAAAACGCATTTGCATCAAATCTATACCGAGGCGATGAGCGATTACACCGGACGCGTAACTGTGCCTGTGCTGTGGGATAAGAAAACCCACACCATTGTGAGCAATGAATCGGCGGACATCATTCGCATGTTGAACAGCGCGTTTGATGAAGTGGGCGCCAAGCCAGGCGATTACTACCCGACTGCACTGCGTGAGGCCATCGACGAGGTGAACGATTATGTTTATCCCAACATCAATAACGGCGTGTATCGCGCTGGGTTTGCGACCACACAAGCGGCTTATGACGAAGCGGTAGAAGATGTGTTCCATGCACTCGATGTATTGGAAGTGAAACTTGCCACACAGCGCTATTTGCTGGGTGACGCTTTAACTGAGGCCGATTGGCGTTTGTTCACCACCTTGATTCGGTTTGATGCTGTTTATGTTGGGCATTTCAAATGCAGTAGTCGTCGTATTGTCGATTACCCAAATTTGTTTGGATACCTGCGCGAGCTTTATCAAATGCCCGGCATCGCAGGCACGGTTCATATCGACCATATCAAGGCGCATTACTACGGTAGCCACGAAACGGTGAACCCGACACGCATTGTGCCGATTGGCCCAGCGTTGGATTTTACGACGCCACATGGCCGAGAGCAGGTTGGCAACCAGTGATATACGCCAACGCTGAGAAGGAATGCTGAGAAGGAATGAAGTGATGGGAAAATTAGTTGAAGGACGCTGGCTCACCGACGATGCATTGCTTGAGTTGGAGACCAAAGAATATGAGAAGGCCAATGGCCAGTTTCAACGCGGCACGGCGAAATTTCGCTCGTGGGTAACGGAAACGGGAGAGGCGGGCATCAGCGGTGACGCAGGCTTTAAAGCAGAAGCTGGGCGCTACCATTTGTTCGCGGCGTTGAATTGCCCTTGGGCGCATCGCACCTTGATTTATCGCAACGTGAAGCAATTGCAGAATGTGGTCGGGTTGTCGCTGGTTGCGCCGCTTCGCACCGATCAAGGTTGGGTGTTTGATAAAAGTACGCCGAGATTTACTGATGAGCTGTTTGGGCTCGATGCGATGCATCAGCTATACGTGAAATCCAATCCCGATTTTACAGGTCGCGTGACGGTACCTGTGCTGTGGGACAAGAAAACACAGACCATTGTGAGTAACGAGTCGTCTGAGATTATCCGTATGTTCAACAGTACGTTTAACGAGGTGACAGGTGATAAAAAAAATTTCTATCCGTCTAAATTGGCGCACCGCATTGATGCGATGAACGAGTGGGTGTTCAACACCGTGAATAACGGCGTGTACAAAGCGGGCTTTGCCAGAACGCAAGAGGCGTATACGGAAGCGGTGACGACGTTGTTTGCGTCGTTGGAGGAAATAGAAACCCGTTTAGGGAATCACAAGTATTTGCTGGGGAATCAGATCACCGAAGCGGATTGGCGATTACTGCCGACGCTGGTGCGTTTTGATGTGGGTTACTTCACCGCGTTCAAATGCAACCTGAAAGCGCTGCGAGATTACCCGAATATCTCGGCGTATTTGAAAGAACTGGTTAAACAGCCGGGCGTGCGAGGCACTATCGATCTGGATGTGTATCGCCGCGGTTACAACTCAAAAAGTCCGTTGCGTAACCCGCACGGCATTGTGCCTGTCGCACCAGATGTGGACTTTTTATAAGCATCTCAGGTAGGCACAGCAACAAACACATTATCAACGCAAGGAGGAGTCACCATGTTATTTAATCCATCAAATACTGCGACACGACAATTCAACGCAGCTGCTGACATATCTGCGTTGGTAAATGATGAAATGCTGAAAGACAGCGCGTTTCACCCCAACCTTGGTGGCGTGACAAAAGGCGGCATGGCGAATCATTACCCGATGACTATTATGTCGTTGCAAGCACTGGGTGCCAGTGATGAAAACATCAGGGATTTTCGTGCTTCATGGCCGCGTTATCGCTCAAAAATTACTGACGATCTGCGTCTTCGTGACAAGGGCGTGGTGACGCAAGAAAACTGGCCTGATTATTTAGGACAAGCAAACCTGCTGGCAGATTTTCAGCGTATGTTTTACGACGGCTTACAAGCAACGGACGATCAAAATGCGTACATCATGTCTGCGCTCGATAAGCTTCAATATGCGCTGCCGATGGGGCTGTTTCATCCCTTGATCAGAGTAAGCTTCGCCATGATGCATGGCGATAAAGGGTTGATCGCTGATGCGCTGGCGTATTGGGCGATACGTTATGAAGATCTGTATAAACGCATGTTGCCGCCGCGCACTGATTTCGCCAGTATCTCGGTCAGCGCCGAAGAAAATTGGGTGACATTACATGCTGCGAAACCCGAGCTGAGTTTTCGAGGTGGTAGCCTGAATGTGTGCGAGCGTTTGTGTTCTGAGCCTGCGCTTCACGATATCGCTGTGGCGGAGAATTTCTTTATCACCGAAGAAAATCTCGAGCTGAAAATTCAAGAAATCGGTGATCGTGCTATTGGCTTGTACCTGTTTGAACCCGCACTCACGACCTTACATGGCGTGACGGCGTTTCAAGCGCTGGTGGACATTACCCAGACAGTGCTTGGTGACAGTGACAGATTCCGCCCGTTGTTAGCTGAACTTTGGCAACGTTACTGGATTTGGTTGACGGCGCTATATATTGAAAAAGGCGTTCCAGAGGCCTTGCCAAGTGTTGTTGAAGAATCACGAAGTGACGTTGATGCTTTTGCATGGGAAGACATTGCCAGTGCCATAGTGAAAGTGCCAGAAGTGCATGCCATTAAAATGGTGTTTAGCTGCAAATGGCTATTTGAGAACCTTGATGCGAACCCGCGCTACAAAGCGGCCGCCATCAATGTACTTAGCCAGCATATCAATGTGAAGCCAGTGCGATTAGGTTGATACACGGCCAAATGAACAATCAAAGAGCGGCTAGTCCCGCTCTTTTTCGTTTTTGTGGTGGATGACAATCGCTATGCGTTAACGCATCACCATCTGAATGGCATGAGACGGGCAGGCGACACGGCATTGCGCACAGCCAGAGCAAAGCTCCGTTTTGATTGAAACACTTCGATTTACAGTGTCAATCGCTTGATGTGGGCAAGCCTCTTCGCACGATTGGCAAGGTGCCCCCATTTGACGAACACACATGCCTGAAAGTGCGGCGACAGCGCCTGTCGATGGCACGCCATTGGCCGATGTATTTGCGAGCGAAAGTGTTGGGCAAACGCGTTGGCATTCACCACACTCTGTGCACGAACCGCCATCTAGCGTAAGCGTGGGTTTCTCTTCGAGCATGCTAATGACGTGCTGTGGACACACCTCTTCACATTTTCCGCACCCATCGCAGAGGCGATTTAACAACGCTTCTTCTACCGCTGTGGGCGGGCGGGGAACGCTGCGAATAGCGGCTATCTGAGTAGACGCTTTTACAGGCTTACTGACACCAGACCACAAGGCGCGAAAAAGCCCCCGGCGACTGCACTGTTGCATGTTCAATTGTGCGTTGTAATAGCGCTCGTCTCTGTCTGACATGGTGCCTAACCCTGATTGTCGGTAAACATGTGCGGTTCTGAGTAACGTTTGATATTCACGCTAGCGATTAACGATAGAGATTTACGCTGTTGTATTGCGCGTTCACCTGCGACGCCAATTGCTCTAGCGTGCCTTCCGCAAGATAGCTAATGCCTTGGTAAAACTCGGTTTGTGCACCTTCGCGCATGATCGCGAAAAAGCGCGGTGCCCACGTCAGCACATGATCGCTCAAAAAGGCCTTTAATGATGCCAAGCTTTCATTGTGAGTGGCTTCAACCACTTGTGCGTTAAATGCGGTCTCAAGCAAATAAGTGATGAAGGAAAACACCAAACCAATATGATCTTCGGGTTCACGTTCGCCTGTATCGATAGCAATGCCATGCTCCGCGTAAAACGCGCGAATCGCCAGCGTAGCAGCGCCACAGGTAGTTTGTTCCTCCGTCAGATACACAGAGCCCCAAGGCGCTGCTGTCAGGGTATTTGGTCCGACAAACAATTGTGCGTAATCACGGCTGGCCGCGTGTAGATTAGGTCGTTGTTTAAGCAACGCTAACCCTTGTTCCACCTTGGCATTCGCCATGTCTACGGGCCATTCATCGAACATCGGCTCGTCATAGAGAGCGTTAATGAAGTGTGCATCTGGCGCTTGATGCAATGCACGATAGAAAAAGTGACTGGCGATGGTCAGGCTTGCAAGCGTTTCGTAGCGAGAGTCATTCATGGCAATGGGCTTATTCGGTTAAAATTAATGAGGTAAAAAAGAACGTGTTTTAAAAAATAAAAAGGGGTGACAAAAAGAAAAGGTAACGCGTTAACATTCAAAAAGAGGGGCTGACATTCCAGCCCCTTTTTGACCCAAAAATCGGGATATTACATACCAGAGCTAGCGCTGATGAAGGCGTCGTAGAAGAACGCACGACCAGACAGTTCTGCCATCACAACCATCAAAAACGCCGCAATCGCGATGCCAGCGTTTTTGTTATTGCCACGCAATGCTTGAGATGCAAACAGTACAACACCTGATGCCATCAAACCGATACGCGCCATGGTGAAGGCTTCTGCGTTCGCCATCGCGAAGGGGTTGGCGTAAGCATTTAGCTGACCTAACCAGACTGCGTAGCCACCAAAACCAACCAATGACATTGCCATGGTGATCAGTGCGGCCATGGCCAGTGAACGGTCAGCGCATTGTTGAACCTTACCAATTTTTGCAGCTTGAACGCGCAGTGCCAATGCGGCTGCAATTGGGCCAACGACACCTGCAGTCATCAAAAACTGGAACGTGGTCCAATGCGAGTTCCAGCTCACCACGGTTGGCAAACGGTACACGTTCACAATCGCAAGAATGAACACAACACCCAGTGCCATTGCCGCAGGTAGCGTGAGCTTTTGCAGGGTAGGTTGAATGTTCAACACGCGCAGTGCGGTGTAGGTAAATGCCGCGCCACCAAACAGTGACAATGCGACGATTTCCATGCTCAGTGCAGACATGTGTGCAAGACCGAACATCACGTTGAACATGCGAAATGGCTGACCTAAGTGCGTCACTGACGCAATCGCGCCCAGACCCAACAGTGTCAGTGATGCCATAAACGCGATGTTCATGCTTTTACGCTCGGGTTTGAGGAACATTTCCACCAAACCTAGGGCGATAAACATACCGACGGCGGATTGCGCTAATACGGTAAAGAAGACCAGCGATAATTCACTCATAGCGATACCTCTGTCGGGTTTTGGATGCTGCCTGTGGTGTCGCCAGTGGGGCGAGAGTTACGGCAGGTGGTGACGATCAGGTTTGGCGATGTCAAACGTGGATCGGGCAGCGGCGCAACGTCGTTTTTCGTGCCGTACATTTCGCGCAGTTCGTCCATTGGACCGAAATCCAGCGCACGCAATGGGCAAGACTCGACACACACTGGCTTGCGGCCTTCTGCAATGCGCTCGTAGCAACCATCACACTTGGTCATGTGTTTTTTCGCAGGGTCGTATTGAGGTGCGCCATAAGGGCACGCCATGCCACAGTATTGGCAACCCACAC
The DNA here is from genome assembly GCF_000286835.2 of Enterovibrio norvegicus FF-33. Classification (GTDB taxonomy): domain Bacteria; phylum Pseudomonadota; class Gammaproteobacteria; order Enterobacterales; family Vibrionaceae; genus Enterovibrio; species Enterovibrio norvegicus_A. Next base: position 782,588 of record NZ_AJYD02000038.1, read on the forward strand.
ACACGTCTTTATCGACAACCACAAGGCCATCTTCAGTACGTTTGTGCATCGCGCCCGTTGGGCAAGCTTTCACACACGCTGGGTTTGAGCAGTGGTTACATGAAATCGACATGTAGTAGGCGTAAACGTTCTGGTTCACTGTGCCGTCGTCGTTTTGTACCCAGTCACCGCCGGCGTATTCGTAAACACGACGCCAGTTAACGCCCACAGGCAGGTCACTGCGGTCTTTACATGAAACCTGACAGGTTTTACAGCCTGTACACTTGCTGGTGTCTACGTGGAATCCGTATTGAGTCATCTATTTATCTCCCCTTAAACCTTGGCCACTTGGACTAGGATGGTGTGCTGAGGATTCCCCTTCGACAGTGGTGTGTTCTTCTGTGAGGTCAGCGTGTTGATACAACCGCCCAAATCGATACCGTTTTTGTCTGGGGAGTACCAAGCGCCTTGGCCCAATGCCGTCACGCCCGGCATGATGCGCGGCGTGACTTTGATGGCAACGCGAATTTCGCCACGATCATTGAACACGCGAACGTAATCGCCGCTTTCAAGACCACGCGTTTTCGCATCAATTGGGTTCATCCAAATACCGTCGAACACCACTTCGCGCAGCCACGGAATGTTGTGGTACGTCGAGTGCGTGCGCCCTTTGGTGTGATAGCCAAAGAACTGCAGCGGGAACTGCTCGGTTTTTGGATCCAAGTGGCTTTCCCACGTGGTCACGTATTGCGGGATCGGCGTGATGATTTCATCGTCTGCCAACGTCCACTCTTTCGCGATGGTTTCCAGCTTGGTGGAGTAGATCTCAATCTTGCCTGAAGGCGTGCCTAGGGCATGCTTCTCTGGATCGTTACGGAAATCTTCCAGCGCGATACGGCCTTCTTTTGGCGCAGCTAACGTGTAAGGGCCATTTTTACGAAGATCTTCGAGCGTTGGCAGGTTGGCATCTTTTTGACGCGCACCGTCGTAAAGGTATTCCAACCAACCGTCACGGGTACGGCCTTCGGTGAAGGCTTCTTTCACGCCAAGGCGCTCAGACAGACCCACACACATGTCGTAGGCACAACGTGTTTCGTACAATGGCTCGATAGCGCGCACCAGCGGGAACACGCCGCCCAATGAACCTGATGAGTAACCGTCAGAGCTCACTTCGTTGTTTTCGATGGTGGTCACGTCGGGCAGCAGAAGGTCTGCAAAGCGGGCAGAAGAGGTCATGTGGTTATCACACACCACGATGAATTCCGCTTGGGTTTCATCTTCAATCAGTTTGCGGTGCTTATTGATGTCGGCATGTTGGTTCATGATCATGTTGCCTGAGTAGCTCAGTAGGAACTTGATCGGGGTACGCAGACGCTCGCCACCTTGAATGCCGTCGGTTTTATCAGTCATTTCGTGATGACGGTAAATCGCATCGCTCCATTTGAAGAACGGCACTTTTACTTGGATCGGGTTAACGCCCGTTGGAATGCGCGGCGCTGGGTAGCTCCAGTTCGCAGGCATATCACCGGTGTTCGTACCTGGGCGACCGATGTTACCCGTTAGGATCGGCAGCATCACGATCGCACGAGAGGTTTGCTCGCCGTTCGCTTGCCGCTGAATGCCCGTACCTTGGGTGATGAAACACGCCTTTGCTGTGCCGATTTCACGCGCCAGTTGCACGATTTGATCAACAGGAATGCCGGTGATTTTTGACGCCCACACGGGTGTCTTCTCGATGCCATCAGGACCCTGACCCAAGATGTGCGCTTTGTAGTGGCCGTTTTGTGGGGCGCTTGCTGGCAAGGTTGATGAATCGTAGCCTTGGCAGTATTTGATCAAGAAATCTTGGTCAACCAAGCTCTCTGTGATCAAGGTGTGCGCGATACCTTCAACCAGAGCCGCATCGGTACCTGGGCGGATAGGTAGCCATAGGTCTTCTTTACCCAACATGGTGTCGGTGTAACGCGGATCGATAATGATGGTGCGAACGTTGTTCTTTCGTTGCGCATTGACGTGCTCGTGAATTTCGCCACCACCGCTCATGCGCGTTTCCGCAGGGTTGTAACCGAACATCACCAACAGATCAGCGTTTTCGATTTCCGTGGTGTAGCTACCGTAAGCCGACGGTTTGATGGAGCCGTAAGTGAACGGCAGAGCAAACTGAATTTGACCCCAGCTGTAGTTACCGTAGTAATCAAGGAAACCACCAACAAGGTTGAACAGACGCTTGAAGCAATCTTTACCGTCGGTGCGGTAACCTTGTGTGCCTGAACCGTAGGTAATGAAGATCGCATCATTGCCGTATTCTTTGATGGTGTATTGCAGTTTCTCTGACATCAAATCAAACGCTTCGTCCCAGCTAATGCGCTCAAATTGGCCTTCGCCACGCTTGCCGATGCGCTTCATTGGGTATTTCAGACGGTCAGGGTTGTAAACACGGTGCTTAATCGAGCGACCACGAAGACACGCACGGACTTGGTGATTCCCAAAGCCTTGATCGTCACCACGGTTGTCCGATTCGATTTGGGTGATCACGCCGTTTTTAGTATGAACTTGCAATGCACAACGGCTGCCACAGTTCACCATGCACGCTGACCAGACGGTTTTGGTGTCTTCTGCGTGTTGAGGTGCTGTTTTAGCCACGGCTTTCAATGGCAAACCCGCACTCAGTGCTGCGGTACCACCGCCAACCGCGGCCCCCCACTTCATGAAGCTTCGACGCTTCATTGGCGCTAACACCGCCTTATCGATCCAGTTTTTCATTGTCATTCTCACATCGCTTGCGCGGATCTGTGTGCTAATAGACTTAGCTATTTTTATTTGCCCCAAACCCATTAACAAAACATTCACCAAGCGAATGTTTTTTAGGGTTCAAAACGTAGAATCTTGAATGGAATATTACGGGGTGACTATAAATACTCCCTAAATGTGAGGGAATTTATATTCGGGGGGAAACGGTGCTACAAACAGCATGAATGAAGGTTTGTTGATTTCAATCAATTTGAATTCGAACCAAATTTTATTAATACGATCGATTCTCAATTAAAGCGGGAATTCAGATGACAAGTAGCAGTATGATCAAGTGGTGAGTTGTGCAATATCATTCCCATAGTGAATGATACATAGAGCCCTTTAAAAATCAGGTTCCGACAGAGATGGTGATAGTCATCGTATTTATTTGTAATGACTCCTCCCCATATTTATGACAACTCAACTTTGTATATAATCAACAAGGCTATGTTAATTTCTATGCTGATCTATATTTCAATTAATCGTGCTTTTAAAATATATGGCCATTTCAGGTGATGATTGGCAGGAGTTCCATATTAATGGTGAATTGATTTAACCTGAAGGTGGATAGAAGAGTATCAAGCGGCATTTAGCGTTTTTACATGATTTAGTTTTCCGAATGAAAAAAAGAGCGGGCATTGCCCGCTCTTTCTCTATTTATTCTTTACTCTTCGTCACTCTGCATCAACACAATCATTCTGTGATTGGCGCGATGACTGAAGACTTAGCGCTTTTGTTTTTTCGCCAGACTGGTCAGATCAAAATCAAACTCATCAGGGAACAGCACGACACCTTCTAAGTCGATGTTTGGGAAAGCAACGATAGAAAGCTCATCGTCCAGCAGTCCGTTTGTCCAGCGGCTATGCCACTTGTTCAGGCCAATGGCCTCAGGTTTGCAGTGTTCCCACTCACCGGTTGCCCACTCTTGTGCAAACTCTTGATTTGGCCACACGGGAACGCAATCTTCTTCTTCGGTATTGAGCATGACGCAGCCGTGCTCATCAGTCAGTATCCAAATCTCGCGATTCTCTACGACTTCTTTCACTAAGTATTTGTAACGTTGGTCAATGTCTAGTTTGAGGATCTCTGCGATGCGCTCTTGCGTCAGCGTCTTAGCCATGTTGGATTCCACCGGGCAGTAAGAAAGTGGGCATTATACGCAAGTTATACTGTGATGTGCGATGACGCTGTGCGGATTTTTTCACTCTGGTTGAGAGGGTGTACTACCTGTCAGGCCGCTGAGCAAGTTTGGATGTTCATCCATCAGCTTGGTGGTGACGTGATCAATCTGCTGGCGTCCTTGTTTGTCGGCGAGTAAACGCGCGGGCGGTTGTGTTATGGGCAAGGTATGAATCACTGTGGTTGGCGAACGACTGAGGAACCAAATTTCGTCTGCCAGTGAAATGGCTTCGCGAAGATCGTGAGTGACAAACACCATGGTGGATTGATGCCGCCCCCACATCGCAAGCAATTGTTGTCTGAGCTGATCGGCGGTGGGGGCATCCAAAGAGGTAAAAGGCTCATCGAGCAACAAGAGGTCGGGGTTGTAAACAAACGCGCGTGCGATGCTGACCCGCTTTTGCATCCCACCGGATAACTCGGCGGGGTAGGCATTTTGCTTATCAAGGATACCCATGGCATCGAGGGTTTCACTGATCGCTGGGTTGTCTTTGCCACATACCAGCGCCAAATTTTCTTTCGCGGTTAGCCACGGCATAAGGCGCGGAGCTTGGAAGATATACCCAACCCTTGGTTGGGCACTTTGTAGATTTGAAAACGATATTTCATCGGGTTGTGATGTTTCAAGCCCTGCAATCATGTTCAACAAGGTCGATTTACCGCAGCCAGATGGCCCGACAATGGCGGTGATTTTCCCTGCTTTGATATTGCCGTTCAGATCGGCAATAACAAGCTCATCCTGCTTATAGCGCTTGCTTTGAATATTCAGGGCAATCGAGATCATACGCGCCCCCGCGAAACGACTCTGTCGAGCGGGCGGAATATCAATGCTTCTAACAGATAGATAATGGCAACAAAGGCGAAGGTATAAGCGAGAATGCCGGCAATATCGAAGAATTGAAACAGAGTGTGAAGTTTGAACCCAACGCCATTACTTCGTCCAATTAACTCGACCACTAAGACAATCTTCCATATCAGCGAAAGGCCAGTTCTGGCAGAAGCCATGATGTAAGGGTATAGCTGAGGGAGGAATACGCGGAAAAAGCGCGTTGCTGGCGAAAGCTGAAAGACACGGCCAACATCGAGAAGATCGTTGTCCACCACGCGTGCCCCTTCTCGGATCATCGCAACAACGGTCGGGATTTTATTGAGGGCGACGGCTGTGACGGCTGCGGCCTCAACCAGGCCGATGCTCAGGTAGCATAGTAAAATGGTCACCAGCGCAGGAATGTTCAAGGCGAGGATCAGAACGGGATCCGACAGTTCATTGAGCTTCGGAAAGCGTCCCATCATGATGCCAAAAATCACACCGAGCACCATGGAGAACGCAAAGCTCAGTACTACCCGCCAAAGCGTCATGCCAAGGTTATAAAGCATTTGTTCCTGTGTTAGCTCAAAAACGAAGGCATGGTAGACAGCAACGGGCGTGGGATAATCGGGATTGTTTATCCACACCGCGGACCATTGCCAGAAAATCATCAGCAATGCGGGTAACAGTAGGCGAGTGTGGTTAAGCCGAATCACGTAATGGCAGTCCCTTTACCTATAATCCCAGACCTTTGCACGCTTACTGATTGAGCCAGAATGTGCCTTTACTTAATGAATCGGATTTACCCACCAGTTTTGGCCCTCCTTCTTTGGCGAGAATTGCGAAAATCTGCGCGGCTGCCTTTTGCTGTTGTTCACCAAATGTGCCTGAAAATCCGCGTCGATATGCTGTTCTAAGTTCAGAAAACACCTCATCGTTTTTGGCTTTTGTTAACGGTCGTATCACATCCCATTCTTCATCAGAGGTTCGCAATATTGCTCTCGCCTCAGACGAAGCCTTCAAAAATGAGGAAACTAATTGCGGGTTGGTGTCTGCCCATTTTTCATCAAATACCCAGCCGAGCATTGGCACTTGTGTTTCTATGCCTAAGCCTTCGACGATCTGATCAAGAGAGATAACCGGTTGGAAGCCGGCCGCTTCAAGCCTTGCGCCGTAGTGCCAAAAATTGATGCCCACGGGTAGCTTACCCTGCATGAGTAATTTATTAAGAAGTGGCGGCGCGACAAATTGCTGTTCGGTGGTTTCACTGACGTCTTTGTTCTCTTTGGCTTTGCAATACGCTTGATAGAGCACCCACGTTTTGTCTACCGCTCCGCCTGCGATACCAAGCTGTTTTCCGGCGATATCGCAAGGGGAGGCGAGTGTGAGATCAGCCGCGGCAAACAACCCACCTGCGGTCGCAGAGGTGGGTGACAAGGTATAGCTTTTCCCTGCAGCGCGCTGGCGACTTACCCATACCCAATCAGAGAAAATGACGTCTACGGCGTTGCCTTGTAGTGCAACGGAAGATGCATTTTTGGCGGCAAGCGGGGTGATATCGAGCATGAAACCCGCTTTTTCGTCGAGTTTATTGCGTTTGATGACATCCATTTCCCAATTGATTGTCCCGAACTTAAGCACGCCGACTTTTACCACAGGCAGCTCATTGGCAAAGGTAACAAAAGGGACAGTAATCAACGCGATAGCGGAAAATACAACACGAATTCTTTGCGCGAGTTTATTGCTGTCCATCACTACTTAACCTCTTGATTTATTTGGGCTCAAATTAAAGCTAAGCGCATAACGGTATTGCTGCAATGCTACTTTGTGAGGAAAAAAACATTAATCTGAGCTTCATTAGTGCATTTGAGACGGTTAAAGGTGGTTGAAGGTTAACTGGGTGACTTGGGCTAAAGCGTGTTCTGCGCTAGGCTGTCTTTCCACGTCAAATAAAAGGGAAAGGAATGCCCATGTCAGATATTGCGAACACCCCCGCGCCCCCTTATTACGCTGTTATTTTCACCAACCTGCGAACGAATATCGACGATGGCTATGGCGAGATGGCAGGGAAAATGGTCGAACTCGCGGAGCAGCAACCGGGGTTCTTGGGTGTTGAATCCGCCCGTGATGATCTAGGCATTACGGTTTCGTATTGGCAGGATCTTGAATCCATCAAACAGTGGAAAGCGAACGTCGACCACTTGGAAGCGCAAAAGCTTGGGCGTAAAAAATGGTATGCCGCGTTTACAACGCGCATTGCTAAAGTCGAGCGGGAATACAGTCTTTAATCAGTATTAAATAAATCGGAAAGAACATTAATGAGAATCGCCGTGATTGGCTTGGGTGACATTGCCACCAAAGCCTACCTTCCTTTGTTGACCCGTATGCCAGCCTTAGAGCTAGTGTTGTGTACTCGAAACCCTGAAAAACTGGCTGAAGTTGCCAGAGAGTACCGCATCACAGAAACGTGTCGTGATTATCGAGCGTTGGTGAATATGAACGTCGATGGCGTGATGATCCACACCAATAGTGAAACCCATGCCCCCATCGCGACGTTCTTTATCGAGCATGGCATTCCTGTATTCGTTGATAAACCTGCCGCTTTGAATTTCGCTGACTACCAAACACTCCATGCGCTTTCAGAGCGTCAATCCGTCCCATTGTTTGTTGGCTTCAACCGTCGCTACATTCCGCTTTGGCAATCGCTGGTGGTGCGTAGTGACCTTCTTACTATCAGTTGGCATAAACACCGTTTGAACCTTATAGGCGCAGCACAAGACTTCGTTCTTGATGACATGATCCACGTGATCGATTCACTCAATCTTAACGGGAAAATTGACCAGCAAGATGTGCAAATCTCTGTGCAACGCAAGGGTGATGACATCGCCATGATTAACCTGAGTTGGGAGGAAAACGGCACGCTGTTCAATGGCCAAATGAACCGCTTATTTGGCAAAACCTGTGAGTCCGTTTCTCTGTGTTTTGAAAACGAAGCCTACCAATTTGACGGTTTTCTGCGCGGCGAAAAACTCGAAAACGGCAAAACTGAACGCATAGAAATGGCCGATTGGACAGATACGCTGGAAACCAAAGGCTTTAAAAGCATGCTGGAAAATTGGGTCAGTGTGGTGAAATCAGGGCGGATGGATGCACAGATGAAACAGCGGAATTTATCGACCCATGCTTTTTGTGAAAGGCTTGTGCGAGATCTCTTACCGACTTAAAGAAATGAGTTTGAGTATTTAAGCAGCAGCAGGCAAGAAGATTGTATGAGTCAGCGCAATATGTCGCTGACTCATCAAATTGAAGCAGTTTGAGGTCATAACCGAATTAGAAGTTGTATCGAATGCCAAGGGTCACGCTTTGATTGGATACATCCATGCCGTAGAAACCATCGAAATCAGCCGTTTGATAACGGTATCCTATGCCGATATCCCATTCGTCAATCATATAGCCAACTTCAAGGCCTGCTTGGTAAGAAAGATCGGAATCTTTAATGGTTTGACCATTGTTCTTGATTTCAGAGGACATCGAGCCCACACCTAAAATCAGAGCGCTGTATAGATTGTTCCCAACTTCAATGAACTTAGGCTTGGCATTGATATAAACAGCCTCATTTTCTACATGGTAAGTATCGGTAAATTTTGCTTTGCCGTATTTCACATACTCCACTTCAATGCCTAGCTCCAAACCCGATGACATTGCAAAACTGTAGCCTGCAGATGCACTAGCCCCTATATCACTGTTTTTATCAGCCGACATGCCACTTAGTTTTAATTCCGTATCGTTGAAAACGGATGCACTGACACCAGCATAAAAGTTGTTTTCAGCAAATGCATGAGTACTAAATAGAAGTAACGGAACAAGTAGTTTTTTCATCTGTAAACCATATATAGCTTGATAAAGGGATAGGAGATACTTGCGAAAAACGGTGCTGGCGATGCCGTCGGGTTCGATGTTACAGCCAGCGAAACTGCGACTTTCATTTTCCAGCAAGTGCTTTTTCTATATCTCTCAGAGAGTTAACGGTGAATATAACACTAGGTGTGAAGGTTCATATTTGATTTCGATCTCAAAGGATTGCTTTTCATACCCTTTTTCGAGATGAAACGAAATAAAACGAGATGATTGTAGGTTGGGTTGGAATTATTGTTGTCGGTCATGCCTGTGTTGTTTTTTTCTGCGAGGCATGAAGGAACGTCATGGGAATGGGGACAACTGAGAAAGCGATACGGGAAGATTGGGGCCGTGTGGTTGGGTTAGGACGCATAGGTGGACAGATGAAATTAAGGAATCTGTCGACCCATGCGTTTTGTGAGAATGTTTAAATACGATCAGCGAATAGACAGATATTTACGCGGTGCGGCTGAATTTCAGACTTGTCGCGCCAGCCATGACGCCACAGAGTGTATAAATTGCCACGTTGAACCAGCCCGCTTCAGGGATCGCGCTAAGGGGATTCGAGTAGATAATCGCGTTCAGTGGCAGGGAAAAAATGGCAGAGAAAAAATCATCGATACCATAGAAACCAAGCAGAACGATCGGCATCCACTTCAGTGCACAAACTGCGATGAACATGACGATAAGCGGTGAATTCACTTTTTGTGAAATCGCCATTGCTGACAGTGCAAGCGGCAGCAGTAAGACACCGGCAAACACCATGCGTAATAAGAAGGTAATCCAACTCACAAATATGTTGCCCAAAGACGCTTGGCTTTGAAACAGTGCCAATTGGTGTTCGGTCGATACATTCAAGATCCAAAGCATCATATTTGCAGCTAAGACCAAGATTGAACAAACGAGGGGAATAACGAGCAATCCAAACGTGAGTTTCACCACGTGTGTTTTGACGTCACTAACGGGCATGCTGCGCCAAAACATGATGCTGCCCTCTGTACGCGCCTTACGCAGCGTTCTCGGGAAGTAATGCGTACCAAGCAGGATAGACAAGAGCCCCGCCGCACCTGCAATGAACCCATTAATGCTATCACCCAGCGAATGGTGAATGTCACTGGCATCACCATCAATGCTCATTTGGAAGGACATGTCATTTTGCAGGCTAGAGTTGCTCATCACGCTGACAAATAGCAGAAATCCACAGGCGAACAGAAACAGAGGTATGCGCAATACCAATGGGTTTTCCAACCACTCTTTGCGTAACATCGCTAACACTGAACGCATCATACGGCCTCCCTTTGCAATGCTAGAAATAGGTCGGCTAGCCTAACCTTGTATACCATGCCCATCCCTTCAACTTGGTACGCGCAATCACGAGATAGTAGCCATTTGGTCGTACCGAGTCCTTTTTGTGAAGATATCGGATTCAAAGCTTCTATTTGGCCACTAAAATCATCACTGGCATCGAGAATGAAGTACGCCTCACTGATTGATTCCATTGAGGTCTGCATCACTGCGCGCCCGTGTTTAAGGATCAATACATCCGTCAGCAGGTGTTCGATTTCTGCGACTTCATGGCTGGCGATGATCAACACTCGCTCACCATCGTGGAACCATTCCAAAAGGTGGCGATAAAACGTATCGCGATACACCAAATCCAACCCGAGTGTTGGCTCGTCCAAAATGAGAATTTGCGTATTGGTCGCAATCACTATCGCGAGATGAAGTTGGACTTTCATGCCTTTTGAAAGCGCGCTGATACGTGTGCGAGGCTTGATATCGGTTTGAGTCAATAACGCATCCGCTTTACTGCGCTTAAAGCCAGGATGTACGCCTTCGGTGTAATCTAACAATTGTGCCACTGTCATCCATTCGGGTAGCACGTTCACATCCGAAATATACGATAAACTCTCCATCATTTTGTCACGTTGTGTCACGGGCTCGTAACCGTTAACACTGATCTGGCCTTGGTATTGATGCGCACCTAACATCGCTTTGATGAGCGTCGATTTACCCGCGCCATTGTGTCCGAGTAGGCCAAGCACCTGACCGGGCTTTAGCTCAAAGCTAATGTCGGTAAGCACATCACCTTGTGTGATTTCTCGCCCACTGTATTGCTTAGAAACGTGTTTTACGCTGACTAATGCACTCATTGGTCACCTTCTGTATGTGATTTGAGTTGCTGAATAAAATCATCAAGAGACATACCCAGACGTTGTAATGTGTCGGCAATTTGAGGGATCTGCTGCTGGAGAAAACGCGTTTTTTCTGCATCAAGCAACGCTTGCTTTACGCCTTGCATGACAAACATACCCTGACCGCGCCGTTTCTCGATCAATCCCTCATCCACCAGCAGTTGATAGCCTTTCATGACGGTTAAATGGTTGATTTTCAAATCAGCAGCAACAGTTCGAACCGAAGGCAAAGCCTGACCTTCTTGCCAGATACCCTGTAAGATTTGTTGGGTGATTTGATCAGCAAACTGGCGAAAAATAGGTTGGTTATCGTGCCAATGAGCCATGGTAATCCTTTGGCTGAGATGGTGTTATATCTATGTATAACAGCTATTGCAGGTGATGGGAAGGGAAGTAGCAGTAGTAGCGGTGAATGATAGCAGCTCTAGCTCGTTTGTATGGTTGGGTGTAAGGGTGTCTGCTATCTGTCAGTCTAAGTAGATTTAGATCGGTATTTGCACGGATGAGTGCTAACCCAATTTAAAATTGGTCCTTATTCCGAAGGAATGAAAAGGCATGAGGCCGATTTTTCGACTTTTTTAAAAGCGATTGTCCCAGTTATTTCCGTTGATTTATCCCATCAAACGTATATTTTTCACAATTTCAAACTCTTTGTTTGTCAAATAGCCATGAGCTTCAATACCAACTAAAGCATGCTTGAGTTTGTCCCAGCAGATAAATATTTCTTCTTGCGATTTTGCTTGAGATATTTTTTCAATTGCTCCTTTGTAAACTATAACACCCTGTTGCATATTCCTATCATTGGCCAGTTTTAACAGAATGGTTATATTGGTTAGTAATTCATTTTTGTCTATCATAACTTAAAAATCTCTGACAATTTATCAGTTCTTACTACAGTCGACTTAGGTAAGTTTTTAACATCAATAAGGCCTTGATAGCCACCTCCAAGACACTCAACCCCAAAAGCGTAGACAATAACAAACATGGCGGTCAAAAAAGAGCCGATTAATTAGAAAGTCTGGTCAACTACCTTGAAATCTACCGACGATACCTAATCGTTGCTTGGGTATATCTATGCGAAATAAAACGCAATATCCTTTATTAATTGGGTGTCTTTATTATCTATGTCAATTTTTGATGAGGAAATTTCATGGAGAACCCCTTTAACACCGCTAAAGCCGCGATTCTTTATTTCATCAAGTAGTTTGTTTTTTTTGCTACTATCCAAAATATACTTACTAATTAAGTAAGACAGGTTTTTATATAATTGCTCATCAGTCACAATATGTTTACTCCTCGGGAATTAGCTTCACATCGTCGAATTTCACTGTCATTCTATCTCTAGGTACCAGCTGTACACCACCACCTTTGCCATATTGAGGATAATATTCAGTCAAGGGCTCTAAAAATCCTCCTCTGTCACCAGCGTCGTGGGGGACTCTTGCTCTAAGTCCCCATTCAGGATCGAAAAGCTGCAAAGTATCAAACTCTCCTCTAAGACGGGCGTCACTCCAAGAAGCTGGGTTTCCTTCTTCATAAAATATTTGGAATGCATCTCTTGCTTGTTGTCCGGTTTCAAATTTCTCGAAGCCAAAATAGCTTAATGGCGCTTCTTGCGATGCCATTGTTCTTTCAGCATAGCTTGAATCCATGTATCGATACCCCGTTGAAGGCAAAGTAGTAGCAGGTCCGTCCGAACCAACATAAAAATCGGGTTTTTGACTACCTCCACAACAAACACCACCAGCCTCAACAACAGCCAACCCTAACGGATCTGCCCATCCCGTCGGATTAGGCACATATTGGTAGTTATTTAACCCACCTGCAAGCCCTATAGGGTCAGCAGTAATAAATCGCCCTGTGTTCGGGCTGTAGTAGCGGTGTCGGTTGTAGTGAAGTCCTGTTTCTTCATCGAAATACTGGCCTTGAAAACGTAGAGGGCTGACGATTTCTTCAACGTGTTTTCTGAGTATATTGCCGTAAGCGCGGTATTGTACTGACCATACGGATTTACCGTGTAAATCGGTGATGTCTGTTGGTGTGCCGATTTGGTCGAGGTGGTAGTGGTAAACCTCGTAATCTGACCCTTCGCCTGACAGCATTGCCATGGGCTTGAAGGTGCCCGGCTCGTAAATGTATGTCTGGTAATGCTCGCTGCTAGTTTCAGCAATTAAGGTGTCGCCTTGCCAAACAAACTCAGTGGTTTTCTCTGCACCGAGTTTATCGGTGATGTTCTTCTAATGCGTCGCCCAAAGGCATCGTATTTGTAGTGAGCGAATGAACCCTCTGGGAGTGATGCTTTGATCAATCGGTGCTGACAGTCGTATTCGTAACGGGTGATTAAGCGCTGGTCTTTGCCCCGTTTTTCAGTGATGAGTCGGCCAAATTCGTCGTACTCATAGTGGCTTTCACCATGAAACTTGAGTTGGTTGCCTTCAACGTCGAACGGCTTTCGTCCTACCTCTGCACCGATCACCTGATCGAGCAGGTTACCTGCAGGGTCGTGGGCGAAGGATTCCTCAACCACACCACGGGTTTTCTTTAATCGAGAAAGGGGATCGTAATCGTAGAAAACAGTACCGAAGCGGCTGTCAGCCATTTCAGTTAAATTACCGTCAGCACCATATTGGTATTGGCGAGACTGTGTTTGGCGACCATTTTGATGCTGCGTGTGTGCGGTTAACCGCCCTTGCTCGTCGTGTTGGAAGCGGCTGAGAATATCGCCTTGTTTATAAATGGTTTTGCAATAATGAGAATGTAAATCGAATCTCGTAGATTGCACCCCACAATTGGTAATTGAACGTTAACTTCTAAATCGGCCTCAAGTAATATTTGGTTATGAAATACAAGGAAGTATAACAACGATGAAATCGCTAGGCTTATTGATTCTAATTGCACCTTTTATCGCTTCTTGCGGTGATGCTAGTTCAACTCCTCCCATTACTAGTGATGCGGTATCTCAGGAGAGAATTTCAGAGATTCAACAAAATATTGAACGTTTATATCCAGATAAAGATGAAAATTTAAAAAGAGAAATTTTGGATGTGGCTGTTCGTGCTATTGATGACATTGTATTCGTTGAAGGTGGCACATTTATGATGGGAGACTTCAAGGCGCCTTGTGATCCTGTGAGTACTGAAAGAATGGATTGGACGCCCGAGGCGAAGTGTTTCAGTACATATAGTTCTTTAGAATCAGGTGCGAAGTTTCTTCATAAAGTTACATTAGATAGCTATTACCTTTCTAAATTCGAAGCGCAGTTGTTCGATGTCGATGTTTATCTCCATTCTCTTGGGCTTCCATTTATCAATGGTGGTAGAGAATACCTGCGTGATGGTGATGTATTTCCAAAGATAAAACGCAAACTCCATGCTTTTTCTGCTTCAGTTTCAGGTTGGCAAGAGGCTAAAAGTTACTGTAATTGGTTAGGTGAAGTGACAAATATACCATTTGATTTGCCTTCTGAAGCGCAATGGGAATATGCAGCGAGAAGTCGTGGGGAAAATGTATATTATGCTACAAACAATGGATACCTTCAGCGAAAAGGAGGCCATTATTACGATGCTGAGGCCGCTATTTACGTGGACTACAAAAAGGAAGAATGGAACTACTATTCAGACGAGCGAAAAGTGGGAATTTGGCCTCCCAACCCACTAGGTATATATGATTTGACTGGTGGTAGAAGAGAGTGGGTGAATGACTGGTTTAGCGTTGACTACTACAAAATATCTCCCGAATACAACCCAAGTGGTCCTGAGGCTGGGTCAATGAAAACAATTCGTGCAGGAAAAACCATGACACGATTTGGTGTTGACCCAACTACAGAGGACAAAATTTACGGTTTTAGATGCAGCATTCAATCATCAGATTTTTAAGTAAATATAATCTTAAACAAAGAACTCAGCACCAAATTTATTGATTTCATTTATTTGATAAGCCACAGTGGACTTTTTATTGTTTATGTTCTTGTATGGAGTAAACGGTATGTCTCTTTTACTATTGGCTAAGCGATTTTTTGAAGCTAGATTATTTACCCAAGAGTTGAACATGTTTTGTTGGTATCCATCTAATATAGCATTTAATCTGTCGATGTTATGAAATAGCACCTTTTCACCTGATTGTTTCTCTCCTTTATCATTTGTACAAGCTAAGACCTCTTCAAATTTCCTCCAGCTAGATATGCTTTCATTTAGAAGTTTGAAAATGGCCTTTTCTTGTTTTTCTTCCCAAGAGAAATAGAACGTGACTAAAAGTGTATTTAGCATCATGCCTAGAGCTTGGGGTGGCAATAACTCAGCGGGAATCCCCGAAAAAGTTTTGTCGTCTAGAATACGTTGGGATAGTATTCTGGCCTCATTCCCTAATATTTCCTGCCTGTCGTAGTACTCGATTCTTTCATTCCACCATTTGTTCACTTTGATTACACCTGAACTAATGACATTATTTAGTGTCTCTCCAGGGTTCCGAAGTGCGCTTAGAGTGCTTTGTGGTGCAGAGAAAGCCATGTATGCTGCACGATAGAAAAAAGAATAAGCTGCTTCATCAATATTTTGTAGAAATCGATAGTCAATAATTTGAAGGGCTCCCCAAATCACCTTGGCAAGTTCCCATATCTTTTCAAAATCTACAGAAGTACCGAATCCACCTGAGCCACCGGGGCCGAACACAAGCTTTCCAGCACAGTAAAATAAAAACTTTCCCTCTTGTGTTAGCTCCACCATAAAATCCAAGCTCGCGCCGGCGCCAAAAGCAATGTTGCCATCCGCTTTAATCTCTGCGAGCGCGCCAAAGTCGCCAGTGTAAATATTCTCTGGTGGCTCCCATTGGACCGATCCGGCAATTTGCCCGCCGGCTTGTGCACCCGCGAAGGCACCCGCACTCAGCCCTACCTCGCCATTTGCTCTAGTACCTACGTTCACATCTGGAGACAGTAATAAATGTGCACCCGAGGCTCCCTTGTCTTGCGGTTGATTGGTTAACTTGATACCTGCCTGTCCCATCACGCCGACAAAGCAACTTAGCATGACCTCCAAATCTGCACGAAAACGTCCGCATGGGTACATTGCTTCATGCTTCATTGCGTCGATATAAGAGAGCTGCACGTTATAACCATTTTTATGCGGGAAAAACCGTTTAGCTTTTACGGCTCCTTCTGCTAGGGCAAAGCTGGCTTCAGCACCAACACCGATGTCAATTCTTCCTTCCGCTGGTTCTAATGTTGCTTTGACACTGGCTTGCGCGGCATAACGAAGCAATTGAGCCTCTTCAGAAGCGGCAAAAATAATTTCACCTCGGTCATTTTCTAGGGTTTGCTCTAATTTCCATTCGTCAAATTTACCGCCTTGTAGTTTCCATTCCTTAAACTTCCCTTCAAGCTTTCCAAATGCCGCTTGTTTGGCTGATTTGGGCAACCCCTTTTTGATGTCGTCGAAAAGTGCCTTCTGTATTCCTTTTCTATCTCTATTGGCAATGGCGGCGGCAAGATTGTCTTTAACTGGATTGGTTATCCATTTTCGACGTGCTTTTTCAACAAAATCGGCACGTAAGTAAACCAATCTATTTTTACTCACCATCCAAACTTCCACGACATGGCGTTTGGGCTTGGTCGTAACAAGTTTTTTGTGTCCAAGGTTGTTTAAATCAACGTTTTGTTTGCTTGAAGATTCGGCTGATTGAGGTTTATTGAGCTTTGCTTCCCACGCTGCGATTTCGCTGTCCAGTGTTTCAACGACTTTGTTTTTAAGCTTAACTTTGGATGACTCCGAGGTTAATCCATAAAAAGGAACATAATCATGAATGATGCGGCGTCGGTCTTGTAGTGATTTGATCTGTGATCTTATTCGCTGAGGGTTGTCTTTTGATGCAGGTTTTTTAGAGTTTTTCTCAGTGTCGTCACTCGGGGTACCTTGCTTTATTACGCCAGCATAGGCGGCCTGATCAAACCAAGCTTGTTTCTTTTTTTTGTGTTGGTTTAATTCACTTTCATTTGTGCTGTCTAAAGTCGCTGATTCTTCGAGTAGCTTACCGTAATCTTGAATCAGTTTGTCGGTAATGCTCAGCTCTTCTTCGATGGATATTTGTGTATCTTCATCAAGTAAATAATATTGATCTGGCTGTTCACCAGTGACGAAAAGAATGTCACAGATTTCATTTATTTTACAAAATGGTTGACCTTTAACACAGCCATTTTTGACCTCAACTTTGTTTGAAATCGGTTCGATATCGAAGCTAGGTTCGATATCCTCTTCAATGGCAATAGGCAATTTTAGCGCCTCACCTGGAAAAATAAGGTCAGGATTTTTTTGGTATTTTGGGTTCAATGCCAGCAAATCAACAAAGTGCACATTGTAGTCGTAGGCTATCTGGAGAAGTGTGTCGCCGGGTTTAATTACATAGGTGTTGCTCATCGAACTACTACTCCGTTAAGCCATTTTTCTAAGACGGCTTGCATGTTTTGTTGTTTATCTTTATTGATATTTAGTGCGTACGTCGGATTACCAGTGGAATTCTCTACGTGAGACATGAGCTTGGCTTCGAGCCAGTGGTGTGAGTGCCAGTAAATTGCTTCTATAACGGGGAATAGCTGAGCTTGCTCTTGTGTCGATATAGCGGATAGCAGTGGTAACATCATTCTAGGATCGTAAAATCGAAACAGTGCTTGAGCTGATTCTGTGTTGGCTATTAGCCGGCCCTTCAATTTTGGCGCTAGCTTACTCACGCGAATGGTATCGGTTGTCGTGAAGAATATAGCTGCTGGCATTTCTTCGCAGTATGCAAGATAAGCCATTTTTGCATCCGGTTCGTAAGACAGATCGATCAGTACGGGACCAAATTCAATATGCCCAAAAGGCGTGTCTTCAAACAGTGATGCCCAAAACTCATCTTTACGTTCTAGTCTCAAAGAATCTTTCCATTCAGGGTATAGATGAGACTCGACAATTGCGAAGAGGTTTTCGTCTGGTATGCTCTTCACATCATTGATAACTTTAATATAATCAGGGCCGATCAGGTGTTGTGGATTGGACACGTGCCATCCTCCCCACAGTTGCATAA
The DNA here is from genome assembly GCF_000286835.2 of Enterovibrio norvegicus FF-33. Lineage (GTDB taxonomy): Bacteria > Pseudomonadota > Gammaproteobacteria > Enterobacterales > Vibrionaceae > Enterovibrio > Enterovibrio norvegicus_A. The sequence goes on from NZ_AJYD02000038.1 coordinate 800,489, forward strand.
CTCGGTGACAAGCGCACCGTCTTCTACTGCTTCTGTGTAATTCAAAGTGGTGATGACATTTGCATCGAGAGAAAACATTGAGGCGCTAGTGAGCGATGCTGTCTGTTCTTGAGGGGTCTTTGGTGCAGAGACACCAAAAGGCAATGTCGGTGCAATACCACCAAAACCGCTGCCGCCGCCAGCCCCTCCGCCTGCGTTTAGGTCTACAACTGGTCCTGAAATATGAACGCCTGAACCATCAACAGTGACAAAGCATCCCCCCGCTTTGAGCGTAATCTGACTTCCCGCCTCGATGACCAATTTGGCGCCTGATTTCTGATGGATCTCAGAGCCTGCCTCAACAAGCTGAGATGTTCCTTGCTTGATATGAATATTGTTATCGCTGATAACCGTTTTATCACCCTTCACATGCTCTTTGCTTTGCCCGTCGACGGTTAAATGGTCATCGACTTTGATGTGCGAGAAGCGTTCGTTTTCCACATCCAGATGCAAGTCATGTTTGATGTTGTCTTTGCGGTCATTCTCGACCAGCAGGTTCATGTCCTTTTGGGCATGAACGTAAATCTCTTCGTTGTCCGCTTGGTCTTCAAAGCGCAGTTCATTGAACCCTTCGCCTTGATGGGTTTCGGTTCTCAGTACCGTGCGGGTTTTGTTCGCTGGCAGCGGGTAAGGCGGCACATTGGTCGCGTGATACGTTCGCCCTGTAATAATCGGTTGGTCCGGGTCGCCCTCTAAGAAAGACACAATCACTTCATGACCAATGCGCGGTATCGCCATCATGCCGT
>NZ_AJYD02000038.1:801498-886750 GCF_000286835.2 Enterovibrio norvegicus FF-33
GCTTCTTAGATGTTCTAACCGGTATTGGGTAAAAGGTTTTCCTGCCGCATCACTTTTAAAGCGACCAGGATAATCATAATGCTCATAGGTGCCGCGCTGATAATCCATCTCTGTACCGGGATGGTCATGCAAAAAGCCATAAGCCGGTTTTTTAAAGCTATAATCTTTAAGCTGCGCAGAGGAAGGTCGAGTTTTCGCTGAACGTTGCCAGCCTTTGATAAAGGCTGAGCTGGCCGTGCCGCCCACGGTGGCGTTATACGGGAGTGTCAGCGAAGAGTGAGACAGCGTCTGAGTGTCATCCGAAAACAACACCGTGTGTTTGTCTTTGCTGTGCAAGAAGGTATAGAACAAGCCTTCTTCGGCCGCGATACGCGCTAAGAATTCCAGGTCCGATTCACGGTACTGCACACAGTATTCGCGTACTTGCGGCGAGCCAGACACCGAAAACGCATACTCATCAATGCCCATTTCTTGCAGCAAGATACTGATGATTTCAGGGACAGACTGTTGTTGGAAAATGCGGCTGTTATGGCGAAGGGACAAACGCGAAAGGGCAGGCACCATTTCAAGGGCATAACGAGTATGACTGAAACCCGTGTCACCGCGGGTAAAGCTGCGCACAACCCCATGAAAGCGTTGAACCAACTCCCCGTCTTTCCACAGCATCAAAGAGACATTGCGGTCAACAACGTCATGGTCAGTCAAAGTGTCAGTGCGGCTGGCGAGTTTCACCTGATACAGGAACGGGGCAGACAAGGCTGATGCCCCCGAGAATTCGACCACCGCCAAGGCGTCGTCAGGTAAGCCTTCAACATGAAGAGTAAATTGCAGACCGCTTTCCGTAGCCATAAACCATCCCAGCTTAAAACGAGGTATCGTCAGGCGTCATTGCTTGACGACAAAACCCGCTCAAGGGCGGGTTGGGCACTAAAGGCTCAATTCTTTCGAAAACGAGGAAGCTGAGCCTTATGCAGCGAAGCCTTAGGCTTCAACCGGCGCACGCCAGTCATCGGCACCTGACGTTCCTGCTACTGTGTGTTCCCAATCAATCTTGCGGTATGCGACAGAGACAGTCACCAGCTGGGTGAACTCTTTCTTGTTCGCGTCTTGGCAATGGGGCATCTGGCAATCGATATCGATGATGGTGCTGTCCGTCAGGATGGTCGAGAAGAAATGCTCTTGCTTGCCTTCCACCGAGGTGCGGTACCATTTGAGTTCAATTTTCGGCAGCATCTCGCCTGAGGCCAGAGAGTTGTACATCAGCGGCACGGCTTTGTTCAGTGCCACGGTGAACTTGAAGGGCTTGTGAACACGTTGACCAGAAGGCTGGCCGCTCTGTGGGTCAGTGGGTACGGTGACGATGTGGTCAAACGCTTGCACCAGCATTTGGTCTTCGTGGCCTTCCACATAGATGTTGCCGACAGAATCCGCGGTGAAAGCGCCCGCGGTAATGTTGCCCTGAGTTTTGCCTTCGATAGCGATATAACATGGAGTTGGCATTGCGATGTCCTTATTCAATGGTTGCCCGCCAATCATGGCCGACAGAGAAATGAGTGATACAACGCAAGAGATAACGCAAAGGGTGTGCCAGCTATGTGGTGCAATAAAAACAAGGGGTTATAGAAGGGTGTGGTTGAACAGAGCAAAGAATTGCTTGGATGTCGGGCGAAAAATTGCTCAGCGAGCAAGATTTGGCCGGAATGAAAAAACAGCGAGCACACCAATTTAACGTTTTGGCGCATCACTCAGACACTCGATGCCTTTCGGTACTGATAGCATGCAGTGAAATGGATTTAGCCAATGACTCATGGCGCAGAGAACTTGATGATGAAAGACATAACCTTCTCAGTAGGAGCCGTCACCTTTACCTACTCGCTCACCGCAGAGCAAAAGAAATTTCTGCGCTTGGCTCAAGATACCCACGTTGATTTGGGTCAGTGGCCCGATTTTGCTGAGAATATGACGCAAGTGATTCAAGATGCCATTCCGGATTCGCTCAAGCTGCCATCAGAAAGCCAACTCAACTACGTACGCACCATTTCAAGTGATTTGAATGTCCCGCTACCGGACAAATACGACCAAAGTGCATTAACATGTTTGTCGTTTATCGCTGACTACAAGCCAGCCCACGATAGGGTGCTGGCTGTGTTTAATGGGATTAGGGGGAGGTTGTTGGGATGACTCTCTTTTATCTGTAACCTTCAATGTGCATTTCATCAATGTAGATTGTTGGTGTCATCGTCTCGATGAAAGCTCTAGACTTTTCTTTTGCTCTATTTACTAGTTCTGGGTCATCGGGTACAACGATATAATCCAGTGAAAAGGGTTCATTGAACAATTCTTGAAGAGTGTAGGCTTTTGATAAGCAATCAACCAAATCAGGTGTAGGGAGTGTTTCGCTTATTTCCACACACCTCAGAGTCTCGATTTCTAATTGTACTTTTGATCCGAGTTTGATTGCCTCACTAAATATTGTCTCATATCTGGAATGTGTATAAAGGGCATTGTATGCTGGAACAAAATTGTATTTTGCAAGGAATCTATAGACATGAAGCAAATCCTCTCTTTGATCTTCTGAGAGTTTTTTATTGCTTTCGAATCTAGACAGCATGTCCATCACTGGTGCAAATTCGTTCTTCTTGGCATATTCTTCAACAAGTGCAACCCATTTTTTGAAATCTTCTCCTCGAACAAATTTGGTTGGTCGTTCAAGATAATACTTTGCTCTGATGTCTCCTGCGGCGGCTCTTTTCTTGAAAGATTTTTGTGCGAGTTCCCCCCATTCTTTGCTACAAAGAGATGGGAAATAAGCATTGCAATAGTAGCTATCTGTATCAAGGATTAATGCAGAATAGGGATTGCCTAATTTGGCAGACTTTTCAAACCAGTTGTAGCCCTCGTAACGAGTTTTAATACTCTGCGTCATCCGGTTGTGAGCATACCAAAACATAGCATCACTATTTCCTGCCTCTGAAAGCTCTTTAAGCTTTGGGATTGCAAGGTATTTACGACCATTTTGGAAATCTAGTATTGGCTGATATAGAGGGTCGCCGGGACGATATAGGCTTGAAATATAGGGGTCGGGTGAATTTTCTGAAGGGATCTCATTTTGAAAGAAGTACGTTAAAGTACTTGGACCCTGTCGCTGAAAGTCCATAAATGAAGGTTCTTTTTCATAGAAGAAGAACCCTGCTAGCACCCCTAAGATGGCAACCGCGACCACTGATTTTCTTAACATCAAAATATCCTTATGTTCCATCCAACTTTTTTAGCGCTAGCTTTTGCGATCTTAGCCCTGCCGAATTATTGCCTCAAGTATTTCTTTAGTAAGCCCTAACACGCAGTAATAAATTGATCGCATGCCTATCTTTTCTTTGCATCCATGTCCTGCAGCTAGACTTGCAGCAATGAATGTTCCGCTACCGGACAAATATGAACAAAGCGCATTAATGTGTTTGTCGTCCATCGTCGACCACAAGCCAGCCCACGATAGGGTGCTGGCTTTGTTCAATGGTATAAAGGGGAGGTTGTTGGGTTGATTAGAAGTAGCCGTCTACATGCATTTCGTCGATGTAGATAGTTGGAGTCATTGTTGAGATGAAAGCTTTAGATTTTTCTTTTGCCATCTGAATTAAGTCTGGATTGTCGGGTAAAACTATGTATTTAAGTGTGAAAGGCTCATTATAAAAGTCATTCAAAGTGTAGGCTTTGGATAGGCATTCAATTAAATCTTGTTTCTCGAGTTTATGGCTTTCTTTGGTACAACGAAGTGCATCTATTTCTAACTGTACTTTTGAACCCAACTTTATGGCTTTGGGGGAGATTTCATTTGTAGTCGAAAATTCATTTAAAGTGCTATAGGCAGGTACGAAATTGTATTTAGCTACGAACTGAAGAATACGCACTATTTCATAGTCAGTGTTATCTCCCATGCCTTCATAGAATTTAAGCATATCCAAAGTAGGGATAAAAAAGTTCATCTTTGCTGATTCGTCGACCAAGGATAGCATCTTCTCGAAATCTGCTTTGGTTTGGGGGTTAATTGGCTTTTCTAGATAATACTTTGCCCGTAGATCACCACCTTCAGCTCGTTTTTCTAATAGACTCTTTGCGATATCCTTCCAATGTTCACTGCACAACTCCATGAAGTAGTCCCTACAAGTTCTACTTGTAGGTATGAGCACCATCGCAGCATATGGGTTGCCTAATTTTGCCGCTTTTTCAAACCATTGATATCCATCTTGCCTAGTCTTAACACTGCTTTTAGTTAGAAAATCCGCATACCAGAACATTGCGTCAGTGTTACCACCCTCAGACAAAGATTTTAGTTTTGGAAGTGCCTTGTCTAGGCGACCATTTTGGAAATCCAGTATGGGTTGGTAAAGTAGGTCGCCAGGCTTGTATATGCTTGATATGTATGGATTGTCTTGATTTGTTTTAGGTGTTTTTGTGTTAGAGTAGTAGGATAGGACCTTTGGGCCGTGCTGAAGCATCTCACGAAAAGTAGGCTCTTTTTCTGCGAGGCATCCTGCTAGCAACAACGCACTTATAAACGCTAATATTAAAATACGTCCATTCATTAAAATACCCTAATATTCCAGTTGGTTTTTTCCGCTTTTAAACTTACTATTTTTCTCTCGCGAGTTTATTAGCTTGCTGTAGATCTGTATCAGACTCATCACCGTTGTATATTAAAACAGCTTCTCTCCATGAGGTAAATTCAACCCCCCAAACGTTGACCTTTTTGTGTGCCACATACAAGTCGAAGTCAGAGAGAAGCCTTTGAGAAAGAATGTTATACGCTTCGGTATTTCGTTCTCTAGCACTTTTTGTGTTTGAGTTCTGTAGAACAAAAAAACCTACTATCTGCCAATTTTCAAGTAAATTATCCCATTGTTCGGTAGGTGTTCTCACATCCTCTAAATCAGTATTCATTCTTATGAGCGCTTCCTGAAACTGACGTTTGCTAGATTTCCCTATTTCGCCAAGGTCGAATGGACTCCAATTAAGAATTTGCAGGATGGCCGAGGCTTGATTCGCGTTTTTTTGGACAACTTCCTCTTTCAAGCTTTCCCATTTTGGGGAGTAAGCATAGCCCCCTAACGCATATCCACCATGGGCGCTCCCTAGTGGTAAGTCTTGTTTGTTAATTAAGCAAGAAAGCAGGCTTGCTAAAGTTTCTGGCAAATTTGAAACCCAAGGCTGGATAGAGCCTGCTCTGTCCTTTCGAAGAATAGAATCTGCAATCAGCGGAGCATACTCCTCTTGAAGAGATCCCTTTTTGTATTCTTCAAAAACAACTGTAGGGAGCATTAATACATCACTGAGAGCAAGACCCATAGCTATCGCGACTGTAAGGCGTTCGTTGAGCATTTCAAAATCTTTGTTCATGCCGTTTTCGTCTCGGTCTCCAAAGAAAGCAACAAACTTGAAGTTATTTTGTCTTAGTACACCCAACATACAAGCGATAAAGCGATCGGCATTGATGGGATTAAGTTGAATGCCCACCTTGCCTTTACATCCTGGTCCTGCAACCAATCTGGCCGCTGCAATGAAGACGATGCAGCCATCTTGAAACGTTAACCTTCATTCGGCAGAAAAACCATACCCGGCATTGGCCGCCAATTCGCCACTGAGCCCGCCAAGTTTAAGCAACGGTGATTTTATTTTTGCACTGTTTTTGCGTCCATCAGAAAGCCAACTCAAATACGTACGCTCCATTTCAAGTGATTTGAATGTCCCGCTACTGGATAAATACGACCAAATCGCATTAACGTGTTTGTCGTTCATCGCCGACCACAAGCCAGCCCACGATAGGGTGCTGGCGGGTTGTTGGGGTGAGTTGAGTTCGCCGTCGGTACCTTAGGTTTCAGTGCGGACGACGAGCATTCAATCTAAAAATGAACTTATATAGTTAATGCCAGTTGACTGTTTTCCCGGTCCATTTATGTACTTCTTCAGGCCAATGGCTTTTGATTGGATTAAAACGAATTGCGAATTGAGATGGTGAGATGAATGGCAACAGTCCATAAAAAATCGGAGAGAGAAACCAACCAATTACTCTGGCCTTTAAACTCCAGTTACGATTTGGGAATCTATATAAAAAAGGTTTTTGTTCGTTACCCGCGCCAATAGAATTTTGTCCACCTATCATAAAGCGCCTGACGTATTCCCAATATATATATGTATCTGCATGTCCGTCAACAGAGGTCACAAGATTGAGGGCAACTGGTTGATCTCCTGCCTTATTGTTTACGCAGTGTTTCGGATAGAGCCATAGGTTTAAGTTATAAGCATCTGAAAATGCGCCATAGCCTACATGGTGAGGTGCGAACATAGTGGCAATTTCACATTCTTTCCAAGGTATTCGATACAAGGAGTTTTTATGGTAGACATAAACTTCTTGGTTCTTATGATGAAATCGCACGGGTGTTTTGATTGGTCTACATATCTCAACTGAACATAATAATAAAATGAAGACAAACATGCCTAACTCGACAGGTTGTAAGTAAAACCAAGGAGTGTCATCACGTGATAACCTAAAGGTTAAGTAAGTTAGTATCAATATTGGAAATAAGATAAATTGCGAGAAACGAGTTAATGTTTGCCGATTGTGAACGCTATTAATTCGCATATCAATAAAGTCTCCATGGGTACTGGATACAAATGAATAGCCTGCATTGTAAAACGTTTCGCGGTTATGCCAATCAATATGAACTTCTTTTGGTGGAGGACTGAGAACATCTTCCATTATATGACTGGTGCCGAAGCCTGTACTGAAACCTGAGCCTCTTTGGCTGATTGTGTTTTTGAACTTTGGTGCATATCCATAGTGTTCGGCACCAATCCATAGATCTCTGGATATTTTATTTATTTTTCTAGGCATATGTCACCTGAATTATTTTTTTAAAACAACTCTACATTGCAAGCGACTTGAATCTGTAACTGGCACAGAAATATGAAAATAGGACGCTGGCATGCTTTACTGTTATCGCCAACCACAAGCCAACCCACGATAGGGTGCTGGCGGTGTTTAATGGGATTAAGGGGAGGTTGTTGGGGTGAGCCGAATTCGTCGTCTTTACCCAAGGTTTGCAGTAAAGACGACGATGACTGTGTTAGCAGAGTTAATGCCAGTTGACTGTTTTCCCAGTCCATTTATGTACTTCTTCAGGCCAATGGTCTTTGATTGGATTGAAGCGAATTGCAAATTGAGATGGTGAGATGAATGGCAACAGTCCATAAAAAATTGGCGATAAGCACCAACCAATAACTTTTGCCTTTGTGCTCCAATCGGGATTCGGAAAACCAAAAAGCACTTTTTGTTGCATATTTCCCGTTAGGACACCCTTTTCTCCTATGGTCATGAACCGTCGAACGAACTCCCAATAAACATATACCTCTCCATGCTCAGCCACAGCAGTTACCAAATTTAAAGCGATAGGCTGGTTTCCGCATTCTCCTTTTACACAGTGTTTGGGGTACAACCAAAGGTTCAGGTTATATGCATCCGAAAAAGCACCATAACCGACATGGTGGGGGGCATACATTGAAGCGATTTCACATTCACTCCAAGGGATCCGATATAGTGCTTTTTTGTGGTAAACATAAACCTCCTGATTTTTATGATGGAATCTAACAGGGGTTCGTATTGGTCGAAAAAATTCAACAAAACACAGAGCAAATACGAAGATAAGAATACCTAATTCGGCAGGATCTAAATATAGCCAAGGAGTGTCGTCGCGAAGTAATCTTATAACTAGATATGTAAATAAAAATATTGGGAACATGAAAAATTGTGAAAAGCGAGTCAGTGTCTGCCTGTTATGCACGCTGTTCACTCTCATATCAATGAAATCTCCATGCGTTCCCGCTGAGAAAAGGAGATAAGATGCGTCATAAAACCCGCCTTCATCTGTTTCGTTGTCATCAACTAGCTCCACAGTTTTTGCGGGAGGGCTAAGAATGTCCTCCATGATATGGCTAGTACCAAAACCCGTGCTAAAGCCCTTGCCTCTTCTTTTTATTGTATTCCTAAAATGTGGTGCGTAGCCTTCTTGCTCCGCCCCGATCCAAAGGTCATCAGAAACTTTATTGATTCTATTTGGCATAATTCGCCTCAATTATTTTTCTACTTCAATTTCGGTACTTACATCATCCTGCCAAAAAAGAGCAGCGTCATCATCCAAGTCTACCGAATAGTTTAACGTTACGGGAAATGAGCTAGGATTTGCATAGCTAATATCGAAACGATAGCTGTCGTAATCCTTTTTCCAGAGACTTTCTTTAAATGAAGCCTCAAGAGCAAAACCCTCTCCAGAGGATGACTTCATGTTGATTTTGTTTGTTGGAGGCTCTTCTGAACCATCTGCGTTGATGACCCGACCATACAAGAGTTCGGTTTTGTCATCGATGACACCAAGAACCTTGAGTGAAATTTTACTAACATTGCTTTCATACCCCGGAAAATAAATATTTAACGAAAAATCTTCGTATTTATAAAACCAACCGCTTTCATCATATGAAGAGTGGCTAAATATTGGCCTAAACAGTTCGTCGGTAAAAGCTACCAACTCTTTTGTTTTTACTTTCTGAACATCTTCGTCTGCAACGTCTTTGAAGTATTTTATTCTTGCGGATGTGTCATCTGGTAAGCTCCTCTTATAGACGTATGTGCTACCAATGCCCCAGAAGGATCCTTTGAGAAATGTTTCGAGCCTACTATCTTCTATCCACGCATGAATAAGGTCTAAAGCAACGCCTACTATTGCCAGTACTAATGCAATGACGCCAACCACTGCATTTACGCCCGGAACAAGTGCCACAACGGCTAAAACTAGCGCTGCCGAATTGACAATCAGGGAGGAGACTGCAACAACTTTGGCTCCTAAACTGTCTTGCTGCTCTATATCCTCGGCTAAGTTGAAGCCGCTGGTTATGACTCCCAGGAAGTTTCCGATTATCGGTAATGCACGGTATCCAAACCTCGCGATGCCCGTTAATCGTTTTGTAACGGCTGCTGAATATCTACTTATAACTTGTTCTGGTATTGGTTGTCCTAGTTTCACGATTGATCTTGTCGACTTGATGCCGAAAGATTTTATATTGGATTTAGCCACAAGCTTCATAGCTTGCTCGTCACCAGAAAACTTGACACTTTGGATGAAAGCCAGTGTAGATTGAATCAAGCCCACAGCACTATTGGTGATCTCAACGACCATTTTAGTGTCGCGCTTTTTGGCTGAGATTGTTGTATTTAATACAGCTATCATATTTGCAACTTGCGCAATCAGCAGCAATCCCGTGAGCCTTCCGTTGTGCTTTTCTACAACGCCTGACAACTGCTTACTCCATTGGCCGAGTTTGCTGTCTGGGTTATTAATTTTGCTCTTATCCACATTTTTTACTACCCAGTAAGCCAAACCTTCTAAAACACTGGGTTTCACTCCTGGTTTAATAACAGAATTTAATTGAAAGATCTTTATTTTGACCTTTGGGTCAACAAACTTCGCTTTCTTTTTGACTCCGCCTTTGCTTTTACCTTTGCTTTTAAGTTTTTTCTTTTTGGTTATCTTCGTTTTAGCCACTAGGACATGTTCTGCAGATGCTGCTAGTTGAACCGCATTGAAATCCTCAATATCTTCTAACACATCATTCAATGATGTGTTCATGACACCGTATTGATAGCCATATCGTTCAGCCATGGCGTGATAATAAACGTGCCAAGCTTCTTCAAGTTCAGGATCAACCACAAATTGAGCGACTTTTTCACCTATGGAGTATTGAATGCTGTCAGTTGCTTCGGTGGCTTCAAGAATACCGTCAGAGATGAGTCGCCTTTGGGTAGATATGACGTCATCCCAATCTATAGAGCCAGCGTCATAAACAAGTTTTAAGTGCTTGCTGAGCTCTTTGTAACCAGATTTGAGCACACCAATGGTTGACCATATTTGTCCACCGATTCCTTTTGACTCTGGTTTATCTTTCTCCGTTGTGCAGTAGGCGAAATCTTTAATCCAGTCGTCACGCAGTTTTTTGCCTACTTCTGTCGCTTGTACATTGCCAAGCATATTTGCAATGGCAATTTCCTTTAGCTTAATTTGTTCTTGTTTAAATGGAGAATAAAGGGCTAGTGCGAAGTCGGTGTAGTCGGATTCAAGCCATTGTGTCCAATCAAGGGCTATCTCTTCTAAGCTAGTGCTTAGAGCCTTAGTGTAAGCATCGCGGTCCGATTGAAATTTATCCATTTCTTCTGAGCGAATAACATCGTGATAATCCTTGATTATCCTGTCTCGGCGATCTTCACGAATGTCTTCAATCTCTTTTTCTGTTCGCTCATAGTATGTGGGAAGCCCGTATTGATAATCTTTGGGTTCATGGGCAATGGATACGCGTTTTTTTACTTCTTTTCTAAACCCTTTTTGTGCCTCTCTATTGATTAGCATTTTTGTCGCATTCGCAATCGTGTAAGGATATTGCGTCTCCGCTATATGGGTAAATCCAGCATCATATTGAGCATTGAAAAGTGTGCAAAGTTCTATGCTGATCCCCACTGGGTCAATGACAGCGACAGCAACATGACTGTCGGGTGTCACTGATCTGTATTTAGCCAGTAACGGTGGGGTCGATAGATCAGAGGTGGACCATAAAGACCAATCAAAATTAAAAGTTTCACTTGAAAAATCTGGGCTCACGGTCGGAAGATCTTCGACCATTAGGCAGTGGTCTTCTTTGCCCCTTCGAGCTCTGCTGACGCTTACGTGCTGAAGTTGATTTTTTCTAATGCTTTTATCTTTGACTAAACCTAGAACGAACGCTTCGTCCAGCTTTATGTAAGAAAGGAGTATCGAGAATTTGTCATTCTTTTCTTGAGTGATGACAGGAAAATGGCCCTGTATCTCATTGGGAACATCTCCAAATATACATTCCGTTTTGATTGCCTCACCGGAAGTATCAAACTCAGACAGCAGAACGTAATTGTCCCTTTCATTAAAAAGATAAATAAAAGCATCAATGACAGGACGCATGATGTAATCATGCTCTTTTAAAACAGGCAGGCCGCTCCCCACATCTGAAGGTAGCATGAAGCTTAGCTCTATTTGCTTAACGGAATAGCGCATTGGGTGAATAACGATGAGATCATCATTTAATGGACAGGTAGACATTAGCGAGTCGATGCTATCAGCGCTCGATGTTGTAGCCGCTTCATTTGCTTTATTAACCATTTAGAGACTCTCTGTGTTCATAAAGCTCTGTCGCTTTATTCAATGCGTTTTGAATTCTTTCTGATGGAAGCATTGTGTCTTTGCTATCAAGTAGCTTTTTGACATCGCTGTGCTTTTCACCTTCCAATGCCTCTTCCCCTAACATGCACAGAATATTGATAAAGCAAAGGCTTTCCATTTCGCTACTCAAACCATAAGACTGGCCTTGTTTCACATAGGACTCGATTTTTAGAAGCTGATCCTGTGGGGATGCTCGGTAAAAATGTTTAGGAAAATGCTGGTTCACATGATCTAAGGCTCGATAATGAAAGTGTTGTTTAGCTGCTTCTCCTAAAGCCGTTAACTGGTTATCTGATAGTGCCATCCAGCCTATGTTTTCTTCTTGAGGAGGCTTCTCAAAATAGGTTATCTCTGTCGTCTCCCAAATTTTGTCGGCGCGAGACTGGCTCCAAATCTTGGTGATGGGTCCAAACAGTCGATGCTTTTGTGTATCAGTGGAGGCCAAAGCAATTCGGCCTACAACGTGAGGAAGATAGAATCTAAACACTGATGTGCTTCCATTACCTAAATCGGCTTTGATAACCGTCTTTAAGTGATCTGCTACGTCGGACGTTGATGCTTCCGCCTCAAAAACTATTCCCCAATCGTGTGGCTTTTTGTCCATCGCTGCATTGAGCAAAACTTGATTGTTTTTTAACGGAAGAATAATTGGGCTCAAATTCGCCACGATGTTAAGCACTGTGCCGCTGTATATAATCTCGATGTCTTGATTGGCTGCGAGTTCATAACTGAGTTTGGCTGCATCCTCTATGACTGCGCCGTCGAGCAGAATGTAAAGAGGATTCTGATTCGCTTCTATGTCAGGCAAGTTCACTTAGCTATCCTCGCCTGAATCGATACATTCTTCACAAAGAGGTTTCCCTGACTTTCCAGCAGCAACGAGAGCCTTAGTTTGCTGAAGTAAAATCAATGGTGCCGCTGATTGTTGTGAAGCGGTTGCCAAGTTCCGAACCGCCTCATCCGGCGCTTTCTCTGCTTCAACTCCCCCCGGCAACATCGGCATTGCCCCACCAAAGCCTGAGCCAGATCCTGCGCTGCCGCCTGAGTTGATATTGATCGCTGAGCCGACGATATGAACACCTGCGGGGTCTATTTTGATGAAGTTGCCGCCGACTTTGAGCGTGACTTCGGTATAGGCTTCGAGAATAGATTTGTGACCGCTTTTTAGATGAATCTCAGAGCCTGCTTCGTTGAGTATTCCCACGCCGGCTTTGATGTGCAGTGAACTGTCGGTCACGATGGTTTTATCACCCTTCACATGCTCTTTGCTTTGCCCGTCGACGGTTAAATGGTCATCGACTTTGATGTGCGAGAAACGCTCATTCTCCACATCCAGATGCAAATCATGTTTGATGTTGTCTTTGCGGTCATTCTCGACCAGCAGGTTCATGTCCTTTTGGGCATGAACGTAAATCTCTTCTTTGTCTGCTTGGTCTTCAAAGCGCAGTTCGTTAAATCCCTCGCCTTGATGGGTTTCGGTTCTCAGTACCGTACGGGTTTTGTTGGCTGGCAGCGGATAGGGCGGCACATTGGTCGCGTGATAAGTTCTGCCCGTGATAATCGGTTGGTCCGGGTCGCCTTCTAAAAACGACACAATCACTTCATGACCAATGCGCGGTATCGCCATCATGCCGTATTGCCCGCCTGCCCAGCCTTGGGAGACACGTACCCAACAACTTGAGGCTTCATCGCTGTTGCCGTATCGGTCCCACGGAAACTGCACTTTCACGCGCCCGTGCTCATCACAGAAGATTTCTTCCCCCGCAGGCCCAGTGACAATCGCCATTTGTGGGCCATGCACACAGGGTTTGGCTTGTGGCGCGGGACGCCACGGGCGGTGAGCGGGAATGACCGAAAAGGTATTGTGATACGTTGTCATGCCCTCACCCCCGTGCTCTTCGAGCGCTTGGGGTTGTGTGCCTTCACACTGCGTTGAGACCACCACCCAACCACGGTTCGCCTCATCATCAGGGTGGTCAGCCAAATCAAACAGCATGCCGGCTTGGATTTGCATGACATTGCTTGAGGCGGTCGCGGTAATGGCATCACTGCGCAAGTGCTCTAAACGGTATTGGGTAAAAGGTTTTCCTGCCGCATCACTTTTAAAGCGACCAGGATAATCATAATGCTCATAGGTGCCGCGCTGATAATCCATCTCTGTACCGGGATGGTCATGCAAAAAGCCATAAGCCGGTTTTTTAAAGCTATAATCTTTAAGCTGCGCAGAGGAAGGTCGAGTTTTCGCTGAACGTTGCCAGCCTTTGATAAAGGCTGAGCTGGCCGTGCCGCCCACGGTGGCGTTATACGGGAGTGTCAGCGAAGAGTGAGACAGCGTCTGAGTGTCATCCGAAAACAACACCGTGTGTTTGTCTTTGCTGTGCAAGAAGGTATAGAACAAGCCTTCTTCGGCCGCGATACGCGCTAAGAATTCCAGGTCCGATTCACGGTACTGCACACAGTATTCGCGTACTTGCGGCGAGCCAGACACCGAAAACGCATACTCATCAATGCCCATCTCTTGCAGCAAGATACTGATGATTTCAGGGACAGACTGTTGCTGGAAAATACGGCTGTTATGGCGAAGGGACAAACGCGAAAGGGCAGGGACCATTTCAAGCGCATAACGGGTATGACTGAAACCCGTGTCGCCGCGGGTAAAGCTGCGCACAACGCCATGAAAGCGTTGGACCAACTCCCCGTCTTTCCACAGCATCAAAGAGACATTGCGGTCAACAACGTCATGGTCAGTCAAAGTGTCAGTGCGGCTGGCGAGTTTCACCTGATACAGGAACGGGGCAGACAAGGCTGATGCCCCCGAGAATTCGACCACCGCCAAGGCGTCGTCAGGTAAGCCTTCAACATGAAGAGTAAATTGCAGACCGCTTTCCGTAGCCATAAACCATCCCAGCTTAAAACGAGGTATCGTCAGGCGTCATTGCTTGACGACAAAACCCGCTCAAGGGCGGGTTGGGCACTAAAGGCTCAATTCTTTCGAAAACGAGGAAGCTGAGCCTTATGCAGCGAAGCCTTAGGCTTCAACCGGCGCACGCCAGTCATCGGCACCTGACGTTCCTGCTACTGTGTGTTCCCAATCAATCTTGCGGTATGCGACAGAGACAGTCACCAGCTGGGTGAACTCTTTCTTGTTCGCGTCTTGGCAATGGGGCATCTGGCAATCGATATCGATGATGGTGCTGTCCGTCAGGATGGTCGAGAAGAAATGCTCTTGCTTGCCTTCCACCGAGGTGCGGTACCATTTGAGTTCAATTTTCGGCAGCATCTCGCCTGAGGCCAGAGAGTTGTACATCAGCGGCACGGCCTTGTTCAGCGCCACGGTGAACTTGAAGGGCTTGTGAACACGTTGGCCAGAAGGCTGACCGCTTTGTGGGTCAGTCGGCACGGTGACGATGTGGTCAAAGGCTTGCACCAGCATTTGGTCTTCGTGGCCTTCCACATAGATGTTGCCGACAGAATCCGCGGTGAAAGCGCCCGCGGTAATGTTGCCCTGAGTTTTGCCTTCGATAGCGATATAACATGGAGTTGGCATTGCGATGTCCTTATTCAATGGTTGCCCGCCAATCATGGCCGACAGAGAAATGAGTGATACAACGCAAGAGATAACGCAAAGGGTGTGCCAGCTATGTGGTGCAATAAAAACAAGGGGTTACAATTAAGTGGTATTAAAGAGAGCAAAGAATTGCTTGGATGTCGGGCGAAAAATTGCTCAGCGAGCAAGATTTGGCCGGAATGAGAAAATCAGATCCACCCAATACCGTCATCATTTTGCTAAGCGTATAGACTTAGAGAAAAATGAGGGAAGAGGGAGGGTTCATGCGCGCTGACGAACAAAAACAATATCATACCTTTTTGACTAAACCTGTATTGGCGATGGGGCAAAGCCTGCCGGGTAAAAGTGATTTGCGGATAGATGAAACCGCAACGCGAGCGCGCGCAGGGCTGCTCAATATTCTGTCTGCAGTCACCCTATTTATACTCGTTGTTCGTCCCGAATGGGATCCCGTCATTTATATCGGACCTTATGTCATCTTTGACATGGCAATGGCTGCGATGTTTGGTTTAACGCCACTCAGTCCATCGGGTGTGCTAGGTACCGCCATGACAATGAAGTTAAAGCCAGTTTGGCGGCCAATCAAGCCTAAACGCTTTGCGTGGATATTAGGCGCAACGATGGGGGTCACCTGTTTGGCATTTCGTTTGCTCGATTTTTCTGATGTTTGGCTTCTCTCTGTCTTGGGGATCTGTTTCATGTTGACGTGGCTTGAGGCCGTTCTTGGCTTTTGCGTGGGTTGCTGGATGCACAGCAAACTTTTTGGTTGCGAAGTGTGCCAGCTAGATTGAACATACTGGTTGAATACGGTGCTTATGTGCCTTATTTACACCTGAAAATCTTGACATCACGTTGTTTTATTTTATGAGCTTACGTTTCTTATTTTTCCTTTTTATATCCCCCTGATCTTTAATTATTTAATCTGAAAGAGCATTCCTTAAATAAAAGGTTTATATAATTAAGTGTTTTCTTTTTTTCTTATTAATTTGTGGTCTGGTAAGTATGTGGTTGCATGTTTTCGATTTTAAATTGTGCGGATTATGCTATCTATAGTGAGAATAGTGTTTCGTAAGTGAGGGGTTTTTATTTTATTATACGTTAATATTTGTATTTAATGAGATTTATTTGCTGGTGTATTCTGAGATGACTTCTGGTTTTTTTACATTGTAAACATAATGTTGCGATATTGCTTTATTGGTTTGTGTCGGGGGAAAATTCGGTTTATTTTGATGTTATTTGACCAGGTGTATAAATAAAGACTTAAGATCCTTTTGTAAATCTTGCCGTAATTCTTCAGGATATTTAAACGAAGGAGTGATTTATGAAAAGATTTATATCCGTAGGTGTTTTGGCTGCAGTCGCTATTCTATCAGGTTGTGGTAGCAACGATAACAATACGTCACATACTCAAAGTAAACTTAGAATTATTCATGCAAGTGCTGATGCACCATTAGTGAATGTTAACGCTAATGGCACTGAGATACTTAATAGCGTTAATTATGGGGAAGGGAGTCAGTTTCTGACGGTGAATGCCGCTAACTACGCGGTAGAAGTGAAAGCACAATTGCCCGATCAATCTCTAGCCACCGTTCTGGACGGTGACTATACGCTTGAGACTGAGCGCAGTTACACCGCTGTTGCATTGGGTAGTGTCGCTGACAGCACGTTAGAGCTGGCCATCATAGAGAATGCGGATTCGGCTATTCCGTCAGGAAATGCTCGAATTCAGGTTTTACATGGTTCGCCTGATGTAGGTACTGTCGACATTTACGCGACAGCCCCAACAGCAGACATTGCGGATTCGGCACCTGCTCTGACGCTTGATTACCGTTCCAACAGTGATCAAATTGACTTACCAGTGGGCGATTACCGCATTCGTATTACTCCAAATGGCAGTAAAACGGTGGTTTATGATTCAGGTGCCGTCCCTTTAGCAAATGGCAATGATCTATTCATCACTGCGATTCCGAATGTCTATGCAGGGGCAGCTAGCGTTCCTGTTGCACTGCTAGTAGCCAACGGTGAACGTAGCTCGTTGATTTTGGATGCCAATACTGGCGCCGACGTTCGCGTGATCCACGAAGTGGCTGATGCACCTGCGGTAGATGTGTTTTTAGATGGCTCTTCAACGGCAGCGGTAACAGGGCTGACGTTTTCCGAAGAAACGGGTTTTCTGACGATTCCAGCAGGTGATCACACCGTCACTGTCACGGCGCCTAGTGTCCCTGTTACTGTTATCAATAACGTGCCAGTGAACCTCGAAGCCGGTGCTTTTTATAGCGCTATTGCTTATGGCAGTGTCGATGCAACGGATTCTGCAGATATTACGTTGGGTGCGTTGAAAGAAGATCGTCGTTCTGTTGCGACTGAAGCCAAGCTGTCTGTCTTCCATGCGTCAGTCAGTGCGGGTGTGGTTGATATCTATGTGACGGCTGATGGCGACATTGGGAATGCTGCGCCGAGTCTTACTGGTGTTAGCCTAGGCCAAGGGGTGTCAGGCATTCGCTTGCCCGCGGGTTCTCTGTTTGTGACCGTTACCCCCACTGGCACAAAAACTGAGGCAATTGGTCCAGCGATGATCACTGTCGAAGCGGGCAAAGTGTATGAACTTATCGCTCAAGATAGCGTTGGCGGTGGTGCGCCACTTGGTGTGAATGCGATTGGTTTCTAGTCGTGCGTTGAGTATCTGATTTTCCGTGGAGTTCGTAACACGCTAAATGCAAACGCCAGCAAGACGCGTTTATGCCGTTCTGCTGGCTTTTTTCGGATCTTGAATCCGTATGGGTATACACTGCTTTCTTGTTTCCCGTTCAAAGCGTTCACACCATGCTAGAAAAAGAAAATATGCTCAAACTTGCCCGTGTTAAAATGCCCTTCGGCAAATATTCAGGCAGAGTACTGATCGACTTACCTGAAGAATACTTGTTGTGGTTTGAAAGACAGGGTTTCCCGAACGGAGAACTTGGGAAGCTGATGGCGCTTTGTCTCACCTTGAAAATTGAAGGGCTAGACGAGATTGTGAGACCATTAAAAAACATGTAAGCCAAAAAAGCCCCTCTCACTAAAACATGCATGTATTTAATGGTTAGGGCTAGATTTGTAAGTACGCATTCTTTGTCTTAATCAGTCACTATTGACCTCAAAGCCTACCAAGATGTAAAGCGTCAGATCGGCTTCATGGACATCATAGGATTACGTGAAATTCAGCACTTGTCCTTCGGCGCGTCGACTGACTGATTTATATTCCACTTTTGAAATCACGTTTTGCTCAGTGTCTAACAACTCAATGGTTGACCCTTTGTTCGAAAGGGCAGCACCGCCACCTCCGGCTCGCACGATAATGCGATGATCTCGCCCAGGTGCAAGCTTGGTTTTTTCTTGAATCGTGGTGGTGCCAGATTTGCTGCGTATTTTCCATCCGGTGACATCGACCAACCCTCCCGTTTCATTGCGAATGGCAACCCACTCGTTTTTATCACCTGCACCTTCAGGGTTAGGGAGTGCCGATGCGATAATGACATCGCCTTCTTTATACAATAAGACCTCGGCATTGGAATGCGGCGCTAAAAGGGGTTGGGTGTTGTCTTGGCTTTTCAGGATGGGGAAGAACGAACGTAAATGGAATCCGCGAGATTTATCTTGACGTGTTTCACGATAAAGCACCAAGTCATAGCGCCAGTCGTTAATGGCAGTACGTCGGAAAGATTCGCCGTCGAAAAATGGTAGTGGGTCGGTTTCGTTTCGATAGCTTTCAAAGCTCAGTAGCGTTCCCATTGCTAGCATGCATTCTGGGCTAGTACCCACGAAGAACCCGCCTTTTTCTTTCAATGCAGATTTGTTCCCCACTCGCCATCGCATGGAAAGGGTCGCCACATCGGCATTGAGTTGCCCTTCAGGACCATCATAAAACGAGCCGAGATAATTGAGGTTGGACTGACCGCTCATTGCGGCTTGTTCATCCCAAAAAAACTTCACCCAATAATGGTATCCGCTGACTTCATAGCGCGATCCTTCGCGCTTGATTTCGCCTAAAAAGACATGCTCAAAACCGGATGCACCAACCACAGCTTTATCAAAGTAATTGGTGTACAGACCAAACCAGAGGTTGCGCACGGTTTCTCTAAATGCCGCCATGTTTGAAAGGTCCACGCACGCATTCGAGCCAAATGTGGGGCTGGAAAAGGGCATATCGGAATATTTCTTTGCCTCAAAGCCTAGCCCGCCAATCTCACGACTCGCCGTGATGTAGTGATACACCTCTTCCATTAAAGGCACAGCATTACTGCTTTCAGCGTTAAAGCATGTCTCGAGAAAATGGTCTATTTCAATCAGTTCCTGTTGGCTGTATTGCTCACCATCACGTTGTAATTCGTTGTAGTTATCTATTAAACGCTTGAATGCTTGATAGGAAGATGAATGCATTAACTTGTCGGTATTTACTGAATCGAACAGCCTAAATTTCGCGAGATCGCGCTTTCTCGGATTGCGTGTCCCTTGCTCGTTGAGCTTGATATCCGCTCCTTCATTCATCCAACGGCCTTCTTTCATTCGCGTCACGCTAAAGCGGTTTCTGTCACCATCCCAAAGCGCTTGAACAATGTCAGTGTAATCACCGCGTGTATTGACGATATCTGTTGGTGATTCAATTGGCCGCATTTCCGGCGTGTCGATATCGTTTGAAAGCGTAAAGTTATTTGGCGAATAGAAAATCGGATTGGCTTCATACAGTTCTACTTGAAAGTACAGATCCGTCAGCTCACTGATTTGGGTGAGAGAGACCTGATAGCTTTCTAAATTGAGGCTGTTTTTTCCGTCATGATCATCCCAAAATTCGCTTTGTTTCATTAAAAACGCGCGACATTGCAGCTCACCACCAAGGGTAAACACGATGACTTTCCAGAAGGCTGATGGAATAAATGTACCGCGATAGGGTTGGTCATTGATGGTATTGATTGGGCCAGTAAACACCGACAAGCGATCGCCGAGCTCTTGTTCTTCAAGCAGCCAATTTTCAAGTTCTAGCCATTCGTCCTGATTAAACTTGGCGTGTTGTAGATTGGCGTTGGTATAGAAAAAGGAATCTCGATTGGCTTGGCTAGCCTCAGGACGCTTCCCCCAATTAATGGCTGCGCGTCGCACCATGTGTCCGCGATCCCACACATTATTCTTGTAGACAGCAGGACCTGCTTGATAGGTGAGATCGACTCGCGGGTCGAGTTTCCAACTGCTTCGTTTCAAGCTGATCAGGCTTTCACGATCTATGTTGTGCGCAGTGTAAAACGCCATTTTGGTTTCACGGTTCATCACCAATGAAAAGTGTTCGTAATGCAGGGGCTCACCAAACTCCCATGCCACTTCGAGTAAGCTTTCGCCCAAACGAGGGAGAGAAATAGGGATAGACAAAAACGCGGTATCGAATCCTTTAGCAGCCATTGAAATCTCCTGAGTATTAAGCCGAACTGCCCTCTGATGGCGACAAGTACCATGGCCTTGAAATGTGGGCTGCGTAATACGCTATATCAGCAATGTGTCTGTTTTGTTCGAACAAAGCATGGTTGTCAGATACTTATGTAGAAATGAGACGATTTTTCATGTTTGCTTTTATTGGTGGGGAGAAGATCGCAGTCGCGAGAAACAACAGAAGGGGAAGATAAGGTCGATGAAATTAAACAGGAATAAAGCGCGCCAATTGGACCTTCTTACTGGCCGTCATTGGCGCGGACTAATAAGCCATTCATGGCAATAGGTTAGCGATTACCGTATTGGGTCATGGAATCCAAGTACAAATCGAGTACGCCTTGGTCGTTAACTGCCACGGCCACTTGTTGCGGCTTTTTGTCTGCCCATTCATCGGTTTTGTGTTGTGTCTGTTTGTACTTTTGCAGGGTCAGACCTTCGGCCGGGCCGTCGCATACCACTCGGATAGGGCCTTCACGTAGCGTAAACAGTGAAGGGTTTATCACATAAGCAATAGCAGAAGGGTCGTGAACAAAACAGCCATTTACCCCCATGCGAGATTTGTAAAAATCGAGGTAGAAGCGGCTGATATCCCACATAAACTCACCCACTTCTCCGCACGTATCGCGAAGCGTGTCGATATAGTCGGTGGAGAAGAAGGTTTCGTGAGTGACATCTAAACCTATCACGGTGACAGGCCAGTCAGCGGTAAATACGACATCTGCGGCATGTGGGTCGTCGTGAACATTGGCTTCGGCAAATGGGGTGACATTGCCTGTGTGTTCATGCGTGCCAAAAGCCCCACCCATGATCACCACCTCTTTGACCAATCCCCTAATTTCAGGTGCTTCAATCAGTGCCAAAGCAAGGTTGGTCAGTGGCCCAACAGCGACCAGCGTGATCTCGTTAGGTGATGCTTTGACGGTATCGATGATGTATTGGTGTGCTGCACGTGGGTCGGCAGAAATCGTGGGTTCTTTCATGTCTACGTTGCCGAATCCGTTCTCGCCATGAACCGCAATACTGGCGCCGACGGGTGGGCGCTTAAGCGGTTTACTCGCCCCTTTTGCCACGTCGCATTTAAAGCCAAAACGTTGTTTGAGGTAAAGTGCATTACGCGTACTGATATCGATCTCCGTATTGCCAAACACCGTAGTCAGCGCGACCAACTCAACGTTTGGATTAGCCTCTGCAAACAGTATTGCCATCGCGTCATCAATACCGGGGTCAGTATCAAGGATGATTTTTGCATTCATAGTGAATATACCTAGCCTTTTGTTTTTTATTTTAAATGTATTTTGAGGTCATATTGCCAAAGCAAATTCGACCTGTTGGCTTTTATTATGAGAAATGCCAACAAGTGACGTGTTGGATCGATTATCACTTTTTACCTAAGAATTGAAAATAGTCGCTCAGGTAGTCAATCACTGCTCTAACTGCGGGAGCCATGTTTTTTCTCGATGGGTAAAGAACGTAAATCTGCATGTCTTGCGGCTTCCATTCACCCAGAATTGGAACAAGCTCACCAGACTGAATATATTTCTCCGCCAAGTAAGTTGGTTGCATTGAAATCCCCATCCCTTCTATTGAGCCGTATAACAATGCTGTCGCTTCATTCGCCGTAAGTTGGCATTGGATATCGATTGATTCGCTCAATTCGCCGTTTTGCAAATGCCATACGTGGTGCGCGAAGTTTCTATAACCAAGACACTGATGTGTCGACAGGTCGGAAGGGCATGTGATCGGTGCATGGCTATCGATATATGACGGAGAAGCGACCAAGACGGATTCACAAACTGCGATAGGCTTTCCTATCAAAGAGGGATCGGGGTTGGATGAAATGCGAATGGCGAGATCGATACGATCGTGGGTCAAATCGTTGGTTGTGTCTCGTAAGTCCATGTCGATGATGACACGAGGGTTGTCCGCCATGAAGGTTTTCAACGCGGGAACGAGCTGCGCATGGCCAAATGACATGGAGACGGCAATGCGCACTGTTCCTGTTAATTCACCATGAGTCGTATTAAGGAAAGAGAGCGATTCCGCCTGATCAACGAGTTGTTCAATGTGATCAAGGTATCGCTCACCGGCTGAAGTCAGAGACACTTGACGTGTGGTGCGATTCAGCAGGCGTGTTTCCAACCAATTTTCCATGGTTTCAATGTATCGCGTCACCATAGGGCGTGACATGTCTAAGCGGTCGGCGCTTGCGGTAAAGCTTCCGGTTTTCGACACATCAATAAACACCTTTGCAGCAGTGATCCTATCCATGATTAGCTCGATATAAGAAACAATATTGCTCAGTATTTGCTGTTTTTCCAAGCAGGTCAATTCACTAATCTAGTCTCCGACAAGAAAATTAAAATACACTCTTTTGGAGAACAATGATGAAAACACGTATCGCACTTTTGACAACGCTACTTGCCGGTCAAACGTTCGCAGCTGACACGGCGCCATTGACACTGGATGTCTATCATGGCGATGAAAACAGCTTTTTGGTGACATCTACCCTAGTGTATGGAGAAACCGAAGCGGCACTGATCGACACTGGTTTTACTCGCGCTGATGCCCTACGCATCGCAGCTAAGGTGCTGGACTCAGGCAAAGAACTGAAAACCATTTTTATTAGTCAGGCAGATCCGGATTACTATTTCGGTGCAGAAGTGATTCATCAGTTCTTTCCCAATGCTGAGATCATCACAACGCCTGCTGTGAAGAAAGTGATTGAGAAGAAATTGGCTGGGAAAGTGGCATTTTGGGGGCCAAAAATGGGCGCCAATGCCCCTGTGAAACCAATTGTTCCAGAAGCGGTTACTGCCTCCTCATTCTCAGTGAATGGCACGCCGATCGAAATCAAGGGGACGGAAGGCGCACTGGCACACCGCCCATATTTATGGCTACCTGCTAACAAAGCGGTATTGGGTAACGTAGGTGTATTCGGTGACATGCATGGTTGGATGGCAGATACGCAAACAGACGCGGAACTGGCAGCGTGGACTGCTCAACTGAAAAAAATGCAGGCACTGAAACCTGAGGTGGTGGTACCAGGTCACATGGCAGCGGACACTTCTTTGAATGCCGACGCGATTGAGTATTCACTCTCATACATCACTGATTTTGTTGAAGCGAAAAAGAGCAGTAAAGACAGTAAAACATTGATTGAGAAAATGACCAAGTTATACCCTGACGCGGTAGAGCCGTCTTCGCTGGATCTTAGTGCGAAAGTGCACACTGGCGAAATGGCGTGGTAAGCCTCATTGGTTAAAATCACAATGAAAAAGGAGGCGTGATGTATTCACTCCTCCTTTTTATATTTTTATCAATCGTCGATTGTTATTCGTCGATCTTTAAGCCCGATTTCTCGGCGATCTGCGATTCAAAGCCGTCCAAGCTGGTTTGGTTTTTTTTGAGCCAGTATCTTTGAATACCGTGCTCGCCTTGTTTGGCTGACCATTTATCCAGTTCATCACGATCGCTTTCGTAACGAAAGAAGGGGACTGACATGCCGCATGATGCTTGCACCATATCGATATCAAGCAAGAAGATCTGTCGCGATGCGATGCTTTCAGGAAAAAGGACGCTGTAAATTGCCCACTCAGGATCATTGCGATGGATGGCTCGCGCAGTGCCATAGGCACGAAGGATCAAAGGAGCCCCTTCGAAAGCACAAAACATCACAGTCATGCGCGGGTCTTGTAAAACATGAGCGGCGGATTCATTGCCACTGCCCGTCAGGTTCAACCACGCCAGCGTTTTACTGTCGATCACACGCAGAGAATCGCCCCCTTTAGGCGACATATTCACCGTTCCGGTTGGTGCAGCAGTACCCACAAAATAGAGCTTTTGCTTTTCGATAAACGCGATCTGTTTTTCGTTGAGTGATTTGGTGGTCTGTCCCATGGTCTTCCTCTGACGGGTAGTGTTGGAAGCCATGAGTATATCAGCCGAAGAAATATTGACCACGCATCGTGATGAATCGCTGTTTTTGAAAGGAAAAAGCTAGATGCGACCCCGTCTGTTGCCTAGGCTGTTACTACCGTTCACCAGAGGTAGCATTACCATGGGGCAACCGTCGTTGTTTTTCTTTAAAGGCTATATGAAAGCGCTGAAGGTCGCGGCGAGGGTGATCTCTATCCCGCGCCCTACGTTGTTTACTGGCGCTGACAGTACCGAGCAATTGTGCGAAGCCATTGGGTTGATGAATCTCGGCAAGTTGCTGATAGTGACCGACCAGCCTTTAGTCGATGTGGGGATAGTCGATAAAGTGGAGGCGCATTTATCACGTTTTGGCGTGAGCTTTGTTCGCTATGCCAGTGTCACGCCTGATCCCACCTACCCCATGGCCGAAGAAGGTCGAGACATATATTTTCGCGAACAGTGCGCGGGCATTTTAGCGATTGGCGGTGGCTCGCCAATGGATTGCGCCAAAGTGATTGCTGCGCGTGTGACCAATAAAAAATCGATTCGAAAATTGGCCGGAATCTTGAGAGTGTGGCGAACACCTGCTCCATTGTTTGTTATTCCAACCACGGCAGGCACAGGTTCAGAGGTAACAGTTGCCGCGGTGATATCAGACCCATTTACCCATCAAAAAACGCCCTTGATGGATCCCAAGTTGGTCCCAATGATGGCTGCGCTCGATCCCGTTTTAATGACGGGGCTCCCACCGCATATTACCGCGGCAACAGGAATGGATGCGTTAACGCATGCAGTTGAAGCCTACTTGTCTGTGAACGCGACAACCGAAACCGACGGGTATGCCAATGCCGCAATAAAACTCATCAGTCAAAATCTTGTTTCCGCCTACAAAGATGGCCAGTCGCTGAAGGTGAGGCTCAATATGGCCATGGCGTCGTACTATGCTGGGCTGGCGTTCACCAAAGCCAGTTTGGGTTACACCCATGCGATTGCACATAATCTTGGTGCCAAATACGGTACACCTCATGGCCTCGCCAATGCTTTGGCGTTGCCTCATGTGTTGAGATTTTCATTGCCGAGCGCGACATCACGAATGGCTGATCTGGCGCACATGGCCGGGGTAGGTGATGCAACATGGGATGATGCGACCAATGCACATGCTTTTATTACCTATATAGTATCATTGCAAGACGCTTTATCGTTGCCAAAAACACTGGCGGAAATTCAAACGTCGGATGTGGCAATCATCGCCAAAAATGCTATTCAAGAGGCGAAGTGGAATTATCCCGTTCCACGCTATGCCACGCAAAAGGAATGCGAGCAAATGATAGAGAAAATCATGGCTTGAGTGATGCTTCAACATCGCCTTGCCAATGCGTAAATTGACCTGCACAGACATTGCTCTGCTTTTTGAACCACTCGTGCTAGAATGCGCGCCCTTTGTGGCGTTGCTATCTGCCATACTTGTTGTCTTTTCTTTTTACGCCGAGATTTCTCATGCCATTCTCTAAGCTGGGCTTAAGCCTGCCGATTGTTTCTGCCGTCACTGAACTTGGGTATGAAACCCCAACGCCGATCCAGGAAAAAGCCATTCCTGTGATTTTAAAAGGTAAGAACCTGCTAGCCGCAGCACAAACCGGTACGGGTAAAACAGCAGGCTTTGTATTGCCAATTCTTGAGATATTGAGCCGTGGTGAGACCCAGCGTAAAAAACGTGTACGTGCGTTAATCCTTGCACCAACACGTGAGTTGGCGGCACAGGTAGAAAAGAATGCAGAGCAGTACGCAAAGAACTTACCACTGACTACATTGGCTATGTATGGCGGTAAAGAAATCGCTGCACAGAAACAGCGTTTGATTGAAGGCGTCGATATTCTGGTTGCAACACCAGGCCGTTTGCTAGACATGTACGCGCAACGCGCCGTTCACTTCGACGAAATTGAAATTTTGGTTCTTGATGAAGCCGATCGCATGTTGGACATGGGCTTCATCGAGGATATCAACAAGATCATCGAGCGTTTGCCTGTTGATCGTCAGAACTTGCTGTTTTCCGCAACCTTGTCTGACAAAATCCGCATGCTGGCAAAAACTGCTGTGCCAAACCCCGTTGAACTTTCAACCGCGGATTCGCAAAGCAAGCCAGAGATTACGCAGTGGCTAACCACGGTTGATAAAGACAAAAAATCTGCGCTGTTGAGCCATTTGATCATCGAGCAGAAATGGGACCAAGCCCTGATCTTCTTAGAAACCAAACATGGCGCTGCCAAGTTGGTGGAACAGTTAGGTAAACGCGGTATTCCTGCCGAGTCATTCCACAGCGGTCGCAGCCAAGCGGTTCGTGAGCAGTTGTTGGAAGACTTTAAATCTGGTGCACTGAAATACTTAGTTGCAACGGGTGTTGCCTCTCGTGGTATTGATATCGAAGAGCTGACCCGAGTGGTTAACTACGATTTGCCATTCCCAGCTGACGACTACATTCACCGTATTGGTCGTACAGGGCGTGCAGGCGCGAAGGGTGAAGCGATCACTTTCTTGTCGAAAGACGATTTCAAAAACCTGTGCATGATTGAAAGCCGCTTAGGCCATTTGATTGAGCGTCGTGTTATTGAAGGGTTTGAACCACGTAATCCAGTGCCTATTTCAGTGCTGAACTTTAAGCCAAAGCACTTGGCGACAAAAAACAGTTCATCAAAGAGCAGCTCCCCGAAAAACCGTCAGCCTCGCAGCAACGCAGGACGTAGCGAAAACGCACGTTCAGATGGTCGTTCAAATGACAGCCGCTCGCGTCATGGTGCTGACAAATCTCGCAGTGACAAGCCTTCTGTAGCAAGTAACAATGATCGCTCAGGTCGCGGAAGCAGCCCTTGGGACAACGTGAAGCCGCGTTCTGGTCGATGAGCTAACATCTTCTCGCTGATGCCCCTGGTGAAACATTGATAGAGAGCCCGCTCATTGTAAGCGGGCTTTTTTATGGAATTTCCTGATAGCGCTCGGTTAGTTTAAGCCGATGTTAACTTAAGCTAGATGCCAAGTTCTTAACCCACTTTCCACTATTGAGTCGCCAGTAGCAAACCAGTGCTTTGAGTGTTTCTTCCACTATGATCAAACCAAACAAATACACGGGTGGGAACCCGAGTACATGAGTCAGCCAGAACGCACAAGGCAACAAGAAGACCCACTGTGCGAGCACATCAGTCACCAAGCAGAAATTGGCATCTCCACCTGCGCGAAGTACGCCCACTATGAGCATCATTGAGATGCTTTTGATCACCAAAGAGGCAGCCATGATATCGAACAGTGATGACGTGAGATATTCGGCTTCTGACGGTAAATCAGAATGGAAGAACAGTGAGAGCAACGGCGCTTCCAGCAACGACAAAATTACCGCTGTGACGATACCAATCACGCCACTGAATATGACGTGTCGACGAACGGCGAGTGGCAATTTTTCGTGCTCGTTTGCACCCACCAAGTTGCCCACTATAATCGAACCCGCTGTCGCCAAGCCAATAAGTAAAGACATCGCGAGCGCCTCCAAAGGTGCAAGTACGGACAACGCAACCAACAGGTTCGGATCGCTATAACCAAGGATCGCGTGGAAGGCGAATAGTCCCGCAGCCCAAACCACGCTATTTAACGCTGCGGTTGCAGAAAGACGTGCCACTAAAATGACATCTTGGCGGCGAAGGGCGTTGAAATGGTGAAGACGAAAATGAGTCAGAGGGTGTGTTTTAGCGCGCAAGTAAAGGTAAAGAGCGACACACTCAATCACTGCACTGAACACGGTTCCCAACGCCGCCCCTTTGATGCCCATCGCTGGAAAGCCAAAGTGACCGAAGATGAGTATCCAGTTGAAGACAAGGTTCAGCGCCACACCGATCAAGCTGATTTTTGTTGCGATACCAGGTTGGTGCATGGCGCGCAATCCACTGGCAATACTCGATGCATAAGCAAAACAAAAGAGACTGATCGCGATAGTTTGTAGGTAGTCAGACCCTTTACCAATGATGTCTGCAGATTGGCTTCCCAGTGACATTAATTGACTGGGGAAGAAGAACAATATAATGAAAAACAGCAGGGCGGTGCTAACACTCAGCAGCAAGGTAATGAACACCGTTGTGTGGAGCTTTCGCTGTCCGTCTTCGCTCTTCATGCCAAAGCACTGCGCGGCAATTTGACCGCCACCGATACTCAAACCAATAATGAAAAAGGTGATGATCATTTGTGCTTTTGCTGCAAGACCAATGGCAGCGATATCTAGCTCACTCAAAGAGCCTAACATCAGGGTATCGACGGTGCTTTTGCTCGAAAAAATAGCGGTTTGTAATGCGACGGGTAGTGCCAGCGCGATCAAGCTTTTGTAGCTTGATAGAGGCGCGATAAAACGGGCATATAAAGACATGAAACAATCCATGTTGGAGAGAACGAGCAGATCCTCCCGTTATTTTGAAGGCGTTCGTCTTCAGTTTGACGGAATAGGAGGATCTGCGAGTGAGGTTAAGGCGCGATGTCTAACTGTTTAACTATTTGAGCAGGGTTGCCCATGGCGATGCAGTTATCTGGCACATCTTGGTAGACAACACTGTTAGCACCGATCACTGCATTGTGTCCGATGGTGACACCTTTCAAAATAGTGACCCCCATACCGAGCCAAGCATTGTCTTTGATCGTGACCTTTGCACTTCGCGTTCGCGCGGCATCGTCATTACCCCAGCGCCCTGTGACAGGGTGACCGCTACTGTCCATGATGGTGACTTGTGGGCCAAACAGTACCTTGTCCCCAATCTCGACTTCTTGATATGAGACGACAGCCGTACCCTGCATCACGACACCCTTTCCGATGGTGATTTTTCCTGGTGGTTGGTCGTTAACTTGCACCACGGTTAGACGAACGGGGCGGTTTTCAAAAGCAAGGTTATCGTCTGAATAGATAACCGTGCCTTCACCCACAGTGATGGCATTGTTGAAACTGGCTTTGTCGATCAAAGAAAACTGCACATCACGCTGATAGTCGTCTGAGTCTCTCGCCAAAGTAAACGCAATGTGTGGTTCGCCAACAAAAGTCGCTTCCTTGTGGAAATTCATCTGATCGCGATAAACGGCCTTAGCATCCTCGATGGTCATGCCGTTTGAAACAGGGAAAATATTCTCGTAAACACAAGGCATAAACTGACTCCTTATGCTTCTACGGTGGTGTCGGGTGAGGCTTTACGCTTGGCGGTGTACAGCGAGTTGTCAGCCATTGGATAATTGGGGCTGGTTTTCATTACTTTGATCAACTTGTTGAGCGGTAAATCATTGATCTCATGATCTAGATTGTAATAACTGGTTTGCCAGATATTGTATTTGCTATGGATGAGTTCGGCGGCGCTTTTTGAGCTATCACTGGTGTCTTTGACTTCTTTCGGATGCGGCCAGTGAAAAGACGCCATGGATTTGTCGACGATGAACATGTTGTTGTTTCGGAACAGGCGTACACCTAAATCGACATCTTCACCACCCCAGCTGTTAAAGCGTTCATCAAACATACCGGCTTTGATTAATTCTTCGCGCTCAGCAGAAACGTGGCATGTCCAAAATAGATCGAAAGGCGCTGGCCAATCACTGATATTTTGGCCCAGGTCATCGTATTGTGATTGGCGAATATCATGCATGCCTTGCTTGTCTAACTCACGCAAAATAGCATCTACGTTATTAGGGCTAATAACCGATTCCATTTTCTTTACACCTTCTTCATCAAGATCGAAGCCGTAAACATAGCCAACAATAGCAATAGGGTGTGTAGAGACTTTGTGGCGGAACAAATGTTCTTCCAGTGCACCTGTCGCAAGCAACACGCCCGTGTCTAGGTAGACAACATATTTCCCTTCAGCAATTGCGGTGCCTACGTTTCTGGCTTTCCCGGCGCGAAAGCCTTTATCTTCCTGCCAGAAATATTTCACATTTAATTTTTTTGAAAAAGATTGAACAATGGCTTCAGAATCGTCGCAGCCACCATCATCAATAATAATGACCTCAAAGGAATCTGAAGGCAGTGTTTGTTCTGCCAACGCATTTAAAGTATGTGACAGCAATTCGCGACGATTGTAGGTGGGAATAACAACGCTTAATTCAATCATGTTCTAATTTCTCTTATTTTCTAGGCAACTGACAGGGAGGATAATAAGAGGTTAAATTTTTAAAGCAATGTCACACTTTGACAAATTCTGTCATTTATTGAAACAATTCCTGTGTTTAAGTCACTATAAATCAATTGGTTACAGAAAATTTGATTCATGTCTCATTTTTACAACAGTGCGACTCGAATCTCATTAAGTTTGTAACAAATGTAAAAAATTGAAATGTTAACTTTATGTGTCGTCACATTAACGAGGTGAGTGATTATGATGACCCCTTATGAACTTATGTATGGTTATTGCTTTGGAGATGAAAGTGTGAATACGGTTTTTATGTCGGAATATGTTATGTGTTCTAATGGAAAATAGCCTCATCGTTTTTTTCATGGGATATCAGTCTGGAAATGATGGGCTTACTGATTGAGGTGATGTTGTTGATGAATAGCATGGCTAAATAATTTTCCGTGTATTGATATCTGTTCTTTTTGAGTGTGTTTGAGAAGAAAGCATTGGGCGGGTGTTTATGCTAATAATGTTGGAATATTGGTGGCTTCTCAAAGTTATCCCTGAAAATTCATGTTGTGATGACACAATCAAACGTTGATTTAGAGACACTGACTTTGTTGATGTACGTGGCATTGAGGAACTGCATCGACACTAACCAGTAAGGAATGTATTTGAGACGAACAATTGGATCATTGACCGTGTTGCTACTGGTCGGTTGCTCTGGTATTTCATCCGATTGGATGGCGGTAAACGGAACGTTAGTCACGCAACAAGATGTTGAAGCGGTAGAGCGTCAATGTGACGTATCGCCTGCTCAGGCATCAACGGGGGGAACTGGTATTGACTACTGTATGCTCTCCTATGGGTTGATCCGGCAAGATGCGATGTATGACGCGGCTCCTTCATTTGTTAAAGCCGCTGAGATACGCATCAATCGTGATGTCCCCGTTATGGTCGATAATGGAACGAGGCTAGACTCGGTCTCGCAAGAGGGAGAAGGTCGTTTGCTGCGTCTTGACCATACAATTGTTGATGATGTGGTAGAAGACATTGATATTCAGTATTTTCGTCAGGTCGTGCCGCCGCTGGTGGTGAAAAACACCTGCAGGGCTCGGCAAGCAGTTATGTTGTTTGAAAATGATGTGGTGTTTCGCTATCGCTATTTTGACATGGTAGGCGAGTTTATTACGGAATTTGATGTAAAACTGTCTGATTGTGTCGCTGAGGTGCCGTCATTAATGGAATAGCGATGTGCTTTTCTGCGGTTAATCACTATCTTATCGATTAGAACTTTAGAAGTGTGCCGCACAAAATGGCTCTCTTCGCGCTATTTTCCCCTCTCTATGTAATAAATAACACTCCACTCAATAGTAGCTACTATGAGTGAGTGTTTTATCAGCAATCCACTGCCTTTTCTCGCTGATGTCAATCTGAGTGAAGTATCACCGATTGAACAATTCGTCCGCATTGACGAACACCTACCTGAACATGTCCCTATGATGGAGACAACTCAGGTAGGTGGATTTCTTTATGCCTTTCTGACATTGTCTTTTTTTACGCAAATCGCGCAGCAGCGTGGCGGGCAAGACCTGATGTTACAGAACCAAAATAGTCACCAGCGACGATAGGTACACCTGGTAACGTTGTTTCAAGCAACGCACGTAAAATCGGAGATCGCGCACTACCACCTGTCATGAAAATGGCATCAGGCTTGATTTGTGCTTGCGCCAATGCCTCGGTCACCAATTCGGTAATCTTAGTCACGGGTTTCACTATCGCATCTGCTAACTGTTCTGTGTTGATATCAACATTCAGTTGCTCACCAACCATGGGTAGCGTCACTTGCGTGGTAGGTTGCTCTGAAAGCAAAATCTTCGCTTCTTCTGCGCCACGAACGATTTGATAACCCAACGTTTCTCTATGCACGTTAATCAAACGTGCGATCTTTTCAGGTTCGCTGGCATCACGCATGAGTTGTTCTAGTACTTTGCGATTGGCAGAGGCATAGAAATCGGACTGAGCGACAACATTGTTGATTGCTATGGGATTCCAAAACTGTGTCACGGGCATATCAATACCGCGTTGCAGGGTTGAACCTTTGCCAAACAGCGGCATGAGTTGATCAAATGCCAAATGAATATCAAGGTCGTTCCCACCGACACGACACCCCGAGTGTCCCAGCAACGAAGCGTGGCGATCTTCTTGGTTCCTCCAGCTTGGACCCATCTGAATCAAGCTACAGTCTGTGGTGCCACCACCAATATCGACCACTAAAACAGTGCTGTCTTGTCTCAGTGTGCTTTCATATTCCAAACCTGCGGCAACGGGTTCAAATTGGAATAGCACGTCTTTAAATCCGGCGCGTTTGGCGGCGGCAGTAAGAATTGATTCTGCCTGTTGGTTGGCTTTTTCACCGCCGCTTCCTTGAAAGTTCACTGGGCGGCCAATCACAGCCTGCAAAATGTCATTCTGTAGATTGGCTTCTGCTTGTTGCTTGATGTTAGCCATCATTGCGCACACCAGATCTTCAAAGAAACTGACTTGCACATCGCGCAACCCCGTTGCTCCTAGAAAAGACTTTGGAGACTTAACGTAGTAAACCTCTTCAGGATCTTCTAAATAGGTCGCTAACGCTGAGCGACCAAAACGTAGATCACCCGGTTCGATATCAATCCCTTCTTCACGATTAAAAGCCACGGCACGGCGTAATAGTTGCTCACCGACCGGATCGTTGGGTTTGATTGAAAAATGACGCCAAAGATACTCGCTCACTGCTTCTCGCGTCGGCGCACAAAGGGTCGAGGGGATGAAAGGGCTGTCGCCTTCCAGAGGAAGGAGGCGCGGTACGCCATTCTCAATAACAGCCACAGAACAGTTTGCGGTTCCATAGTCGAAGCCGATAAACATGAAAACTCTCCTGCGTCAAAAAAGTCGGTCAGTTTACTCGAAAGAGAAATCATGACAAGCAAAGCTCATGATTTAATATCACTATATTTCATTCTTTGACTTTGATTTATTGAACAAATCTAAGCAAAAGCGTGTGGTGGGCGGTAGGAATGCATTAATAGGTCGCTAATAGCTATGAGACTTGAATGACTGATCCTAGTTTTGGGTGCGGCGCCAAGAGTTACAAAAATATGATAATAAAAATATCACTTATAAATCAATTGACTAGGTGGTTGATGTTTTACTGTCTAACAAAGATCAACGAGATAGATATCATGCGGTAAAACGATGTTACTAGCTTTTTCTGCGACTCTGCTAAATTAGAAAGACGACGTTATTTCACCTAACTGCTGCTCTCATGTTTCGCAGTCACAACGTCCTTGTTAACTCAATAGCTGTGCATTCAATAACACCTCGATGTCTTCAACCAGAAAGGGCTAACCCAAGCAGCGAACGCCTAACAGTCGCACTGGCGAACGTTACTCTCATACTAATCATCACATTTGGAGTGACCTATGTTGTCAGCAACACAGGTAAAAGCCGTTGTTTTTGAGTTAGATGGTATCTTGGTGGATACCGCAAACGACATTTGCCACGCGGCAGAGGAAATGTTGTCCGACTTGCGCTTACCGAGCTTGAGGTCGGAACATGTTCGCGATTGGATTGGAGATGGTTCAGATAAGTTGGTCCACCGTATTCTTTCTCGAAAGATTGATGGAATCGTACCTGACCCCGTGTTTCGTATCGGCAGTGCACTTTTTATGAAAGCCTACCAGCGCCGTAATCATGAGGGTGCGTCCTTGTTCGAGGGCGTTGAAGCTTGTCTTCACCAGCTGAGGCGACGAAAAATCCCCATGGCGGTTGTTACGAACCAAGCCACCGCACAAGCTAATGAGATTCTGACGGTGTTAGGTATTCGTAGTCACTTTTCACTGGTGTTAGGTCGAGACGCATTACAAGAGCCTAAACCTTCTGCTGATGGCTTGTTGGAAGCGGCGCTCTTGCTGCAACTCAAACCAGAGCAACTCTTGCTCGTTGGTGGGAGTGTGAATGATGTGAATGCTTCCAGAGCTGCTCATTGCTCTGTTGTTTGTGTTAGCCACGGCTATAATTATGGAATTGATATTCGCAAATCAGCGCCGGATATTGTGGTGGATTCTTTGGCGGAACTCCCTGTCTATTTGAATCAAAATAAACGGCGAACCACCAAGCCCCGATCGGTGAGAAAAGTGACCTCGAAGGCGGGAAAAGAGAAGCGCTAGATAGCGCTTCTTTTCTTTAAGCGGATGGATGTCATTCATCCAGC
Source organism: Enterovibrio norvegicus FF-33 (assembly GCF_000286835.2). Taxonomy (GTDB): domain Bacteria; phylum Pseudomonadota; class Gammaproteobacteria; order Enterobacterales; family Vibrionaceae; genus Enterovibrio; species Enterovibrio norvegicus_A. The sequence goes on from NZ_AJYD02000038.1 coordinate 836,101, forward strand.
GACTGTGGCAACCCTCGATCGTTGATGAGTTGGGCGTGAAAGCGTTTTAGTTTTCTGGGCTCGGTGACACCGCAGGCGCGGGCAATCACACCCACTTCGTACATCAGGTTTGTTGCGTAGTGTGCAACACGCTCGGCTTTGTCGCTGACCACCAGACCTTTATGTAACTTTCGGTCATGGGTAGTGATGCCTGTTGGGCAGGTGTTTTTGTTGCATTGCAACGCCTGAATACAACCGAGTGAGAACATAAAACCACGCGCCGACGTGATAAAATCTGCCCCTATACACATTGCCCATGCGACCTCCGCTGGGTTCACCAATTTACCCGAAACAATCACTTTCACGCGTTGTTTGAGCCCATGACTCTCAAGTTTGTCAACAAGCATGGGCAAACTACGCTTAATCGGTAAGCCCATAAAGTCCATCAGCGACTGCGGCGCGGCACCTGTCCCTCCATCCGCGGAATCAAGGGTAATAAAGTCTGGCGCAGATGAGATACCACGGCTGTGAATAGTCAGCATTAACTCGTCAAGCCAGCCATAAGCGCCGAGTACCATTTTGAAGCCAACAGGTTTTCCTGTAACTTGGCGGATTCTATCTATCATATCCAGCAAGTCATCAACGCAACGGATGTCTTTGTGCCCATTCGGGCTAATGGAATCCTCTCCTTCGAGAATGCCTCGAATGGCTGCAATTTCAGCGCTGACTTTATTACCAGGTAAGATCCCGCCTTTGCCCGGTTTTGCGCCTTGACTCATTTTGATTTCAAACATGCGTACTTGTTGATGAGCCGCAATGGCTTTGAGCCTTTCGTCGCTCAGTTCACCGTTTTCATCACGCACTCCATATTTAGCCGTGCCAATTTGGAACACAATATCTGCACCTCCCTCAAGATGATACGGTGACAAACCGCCTTCGCCAGTGTTCATCCAGACACCCGCTTTTTTGGCACCTTTGGACAAGGAAAGCACGGCCGGCACACTGAGTGCGCCAAAACTCATGCCGGAGATGTTGAAAATGCTTGAAGTGGTGTAGGGGACGCGTGCAACCCCTTCACCAATAGTGACAGCACTGGCAGGCACTGCATCTTCAGACAGTGTTGGAAATGGGCAATTAAGAAAGATGACATCGCCGGGCTGATTCAATGGGCGTGTTGACCCAAACGCGACAGTGCTGTCGATGTTTTTGGCTGCGCGATACACCCAACTGCGCTGAGCCCGGTTAAAAGGGAGTTCATCGCGGTCTTGTGCGAAGAAATATTGGCGAAAAAATTCCCCCATATGTTCGAACCAATATCGAAAGCGTCCTACGACAGGATAGTTACGTCGTATTGCCTGCTTTGTTTGAGTGACATCACGGATGTAGAGGTAAATGATGCAGAGAAACAAGCAGCCCAGCAGGAAAATAAAGAGAGCGGCACTGATTTCCAAAAGGTGGGTTGCCCAACTTGCCATGACGTCCATGAGGTTTCCTTTTTCCATTTTGTTGCAGCTGATGAGTCGTTAGACCGGATTCACCAATCTATACTTTCCGTTAAATATCACAGACTCGTATTTGTGCTTCGTCGACGCGTTTTATACCTGATGATAAAAAAGGTATTGAGATGAAGTTTGCTTGGCGATATGACTGTCAAGAATCCCAAAAATTGTCACACAATCAGCGACGAAACCCGTTAAGTTATTGGAATCAGGGTAAAGGAGAATGACATGTTTAATCGTGTTCTTACGTTTTGGTTTGAAGAGCTAACGCCTAAAGATTGGTTCGTAAAAAATGCTGATTTAGATAAAGAAATTGAGCAACGTTTTTTGCCTGTGTTAGAAAGGGCTACACGATGTGAACTCGTGGATTGGCGTGACACAGCGAAGGGTCGTTTGGCCGAGATTATCGTGTTAGATCAGTTTTCACGGAATGTGTATCGCGATACGCCGTTGTCATTTGCGCAAGATCCGATGGCATTAGCGCTAGCACAAGAAGCCTTAAGTCTGGGTCTCGATAGAGAGTTGACGGAAGTTGAACGTCCTTTTTTGTACATGCCGTTCATGCACAGTGAGTCATTGGAAGTTCATAAAGAATCGGTACAACTCTTTGATAGCCTGGAAGAGAAAACCTGTTACGAGTTTGAGCTGAAACATAAAGTGATTATCGACCGTTTTGGCCGGTATCCGCACCGCAATATGATACTGGGTCGTGAGTCGACTCCAGAAGAAATCGAGTTTTTGAAACAACCAGGTTCAGGCTTTTAGGCTGTCGATTGCGGGTGTACGAAGGGGCTCCCGAGAGCGGGTTGCTCCCGGCCCCCTTCTTGTTGGTTGTTAGCTAGGTGTTGGTTTGATCGCCTCTGGATGATACCCAGATACTGGCGAGCGCCAACATGGCGGATGCGACCATGAGCAGTAAAGAGACGGCGTTAATGACGGGTGTTGAACCTTCTCGCAGGCGATCAAACATGGCAATGGTCAGCGGCGCGTCAGAGCCGACTAGCATCAGTGTCGTGTTGAAGTTCTCAAACGACATTAAAAACGCAATGATCCCTGCGCCAATCAATGCAGGACGCAAAAATGGTAAGGTGATAGTAAACACGGCTTCTGTTTTCGTGGCACCGAGATTCAGCGCAGCCTCTTCTAAGCTGATATCAAATTTGCGCAGTCTTGCCGCAATCACCAAGGTACAAATGGTGGTGATAAAGGCAAACTGACCCAGTACCACGAGCACCAGTCCCGGTCGCATCCACTCAATATCCCAGCCTATGCTGTCTTCAATGCCATTGGCGATGGTGCTGCTCATCAGCAGAATCGACACGCCTAAAATCACGCCAGGAATTACCAATGGCAATAAAAGCAGCACATAGCAGAACCCTTTGAAGCGAAATTCAAACCGCTCAAAAAGGAATGCGTTTGTGGTGGCGAAGGTCAGTGAACACAGGGTGACAGCGATGGCAACAAACAAGCTGACGCCAATGCCGTCCGTGAGTTCTCGGTCATGAAAAATGCCCACTTTAGGTTCGGACGTACCTGTAAACCAATCCATGGTGAACCCGTTCCACGGCAGGGAAGGGAACAAACTGTCGTTAAATGAGAACACGGCAACCACGACTAATGGCAGCATCAGAAAAAGGAAGAAAAGGGCAATGTATCCCTGATAAGCACGGGCGAAACGTTTATTGGTAGGCAATGAAGGGATCATGTTGTTACCCCATTGTCTTAACGAAGGATTGTCGAGTCAGCTTCAAGCCGCCCCAGACCATCAGTGATGACATGCCCAGCAGCAAAATGCCGAACGCAGAGCCTTGTTCCCAGTTGAAGCGAGTGATGAACTGGGTAAATATTTGTTCGGTAAACCACAGGCTGTCTTTTCCGCCCAGCAATGTTGGGGTGAGGTAATTACCTAACGTCAGCATGAAGACCACAATGCACCCAGCCACAATGCCGCTCATGGCATGGGGTATCACGACTTCTCGCATTACATCCCAACTGCTTCCGCCCAAATCATAGGCCGCTTCAATAAGACTGTTATCAAGGCTGTCTAGTGTGGTGACAAGGGGCACGACCATAAACAACATGGAGGTGTAGACCAACCCCACCATGATGGTCACATCGTTGTATAGTAGCTCAACGGGTTGATCAACAAGGCCAAGGGTTTGCAGTAAACCGCTCACTAACCCTGACTCGCGTAACAAGATCATCCAGCCGTAAGATCGCACCAATTCACTGACCCAAAATGGCAGTAAACAGGCGACAAACAGCAAGCTTTTAGCTTTTCCTTGGCACACCTTGGCAATATAAAAGGCGACTGGAAAGGCGATCACTAAGGTTAGGGCTGTTGCTAACAAGGACATCACCGCGGTGCGCATAAAGGTACGCCAGTAAAGAGGCTCACTGAAAAACGTGGCGTAGTTTTCGATACTCAGTACCTTCGCGCCACCGACCGCGCGGTCGTGAATCGAAATAGAAAACATCTGCATATGAGGCAAGATGATCAGCAGTGTCAGCCAAAGTAGAAAGGGCGTCAGCAGCAGAAACAGGGCAAGTCGGTTACCTCGTTCAATCATGGTGGAGTCCTATTTCTGTGAGGGTAGGCAGCGAGAAAACTGCGACTGCCAATGCACAAACAGTGCGTCGCCAGGACGTACATGACGAAACGCTTCGGTTTGCGGTAATTGAACGGAAAATTGCGTTTGGTGCTGTGGGCAATCGACCACCAATTGGCTGCGAGAACCGTCAAACAGGATCTCTTTCACTGCGACATCAAACCCGTTGTCGGCAGTCGCAGGCTTGGCGTCTGGAAAAGCAATGCTGATCGCTTCTGGACGCACAAACACATCAGAGCGTTGACCAATTGAAAGCGGGCTTCCCGCATTGGCCTGCATAATGTCACCGCCTTCGCCTTTCAAGGTAACCACGTTGCCATTGATGGCAGTGACGGTGCCCGTGCGTTGATTATTTTCGCCGACAAATTTGGCGACAAATGCGGTGGAAGGTGAATAGTAAAGGTCCTGCGGTGTGCCGAGTTGTTCAAACTGGCCGTTGTTCATTACGGCGACTTGGTCGGACATGACCAAGGCTTCTGATTGGTCGTGGGTGATGTAAACAAAGGTGGTACCAAATTCTTGTTGTAAGTGTTTCAGTTCCACTTTCATTTGTTCGCGCAGTTTTAAATCCAGCGCGCCGAGAGGTTCATCAAGCAAAAGTACGTCAGGGTTTAATACCAGACACCGCGCGATGGCTATACGCTGTTTTTGACCGCCAGAAAGCTGGGAAATCTGCTTTGGACCACTGCCAGAAAGTCCCACGCGCGCGAGCACTTCATCGATTTTCTTTTTAATTTCATGCGACGGCGTTTTGCGGCGGCGAAGCCCATAGCCAATGTTTTCAGCCACGGTCATGGTGGGGAAAAGGGCCAAATGCTGAAACACCATATTGACGGGGCGTCGATTTGGGCTGATATCGTTTACTCGTTTCCCTTTAATAAAAATGTCGCCATGACTGGCTTGCTCAAACCCGGCAAGCATTCTTAGCAGGGTGGTTTTTCCGCAACCTGATGGGCCGAGAATGGAGAAGAAGCTGCCGTTAGGCACGGTGAAATCAATGTTGTCTACGGCCGTGAAATCGGCGAAGGCTTTGGTCAATGCCCGGCATTCGAGATCCGGGATAGGGTGTTCTGTCATGAAAGTACCGCCAATTGGTTCAGACTAGGTCACAATATGGGTCAACAAAAACGACCAAAAACATGCGATAAAGAGTGTGATAGAAACGGCCTGTGCGGATCACAGGCCGTGATGGGAGACTAACGAGCTTAGTTTGCTGCTTTCACGCGATCGAGCACCAAGCCTTCCATTTCTTCTAAACCAGCAGGCACAGTTGGATACCATTTGATGTTATCGATGTCTGCTTGCGGGAAGCTGGTTTGGAACTGGGCTTTTGCGGTGTCGTTGACAAAATTATCTGCACCTTTAGACGCAGTAAAGTTGCCTGCTGACTCAGTGATTTTTGCGGCAACCTCAGGCTGGTTAACGAAGTTAATCCACTGGTAAGCGGCATCAACCGCTTTGGATTTTCTTGGAATCGCGAAGGTATCAATCCAGCCTAGCGCACCAGAAGCAGGGGCGACAAAATTGATGTCAGCATTGTCTCTGTTTACTTTCCATCCACCTGCATCCCACGCCATTGCACCAACCACTTCACCAGAACGCACAAGGTTGAGCAGCTCATCACCGCCTGACCAATACGCTTTCACGTTGGGTTTGCACTCGACCAGCTTCGCTTCTACTTTGTCCAAAATGGCTTTGTATTTAGCCGGATCGCTGTAGGCGGCAAACGGGTCTTCTCCCATGGCAAATGCGAAGCCTATTAAGGTTGGTCGCTTGAGGCGATAAGACACTTTGCCTTCGTACTGTTTATTACACAGATCGGTGTAATCTTTGATCATGCCTGCGTTTTTGGTGTTTATGACCAAGCCGCTGGTACCCCAAATGTGTGGTACACCATAAACCTCACCATCTAGTGCCGTGTTTTTCTTGGTGGCGTCTACCATGGAAGGGATCAACAGTGCCGTGTCGACCTTGCTCATATCGATAGGCTGATAGATACCAAAATCACGTTGTGCGCCGGTAATACGGTCCTGACTTGGTTGAACGAGATCAAAGCCTGAGCCGCGCGTTGCGCGCAGTTTTGAAATCATATCTTCATTGTTTGATTTGGTGACTTTGACTTCAATACCCGTTTCTTTCTCGAACTGGTCAATCACTTCTTGCGGTGCATACCCCCCCCACGTCAACAGGCGAAGGGTTTCAGCATTGACAGCTTGCGCAGAGAGCAATGTTCCTGCTGCAAGCGCAACAGTGAGTTTTAAGCTATTCATCTTTCGTTCCTTTTGATGGGGGACAGCGTAGGCATCATCCTTGCTGTTCGGAGCTAACTTGGCACGTCTGCTTCGAACGGTACGAATATCTTGTTACGTTTTTTTTACAAGTTAGTGAAATAGCTATGATCTAAAGCGGAAGAAATAACCAATAAGCGATCTCACATCTGTGAACGTAATCACGCGGTAGGGCCAACATTTATCTTTAATTATTAATTGGTTGACCGTGTCTTAGTAGCGATGCGTTTGATTTGAGAGTGAAAGGGGGTGATAAAATAAGGAAAGGTGGAATAGACATTGATTGACTTGAGTCATGCATCGGCTCCTGTCGGACATACCAGCATATTTTTGTGTGAGACGACCAAGCCAGATAGTCGCGCAACACTTGTATACTTAATCACATGGCGTAGCGTTACCGATCACTTTTCGGTGATCCTTGTTTTGCACACTCGTGTATTGAAAATCATACTCATGAACAGTGACATGCTCTTTGCTACCGAAATGCTGAAAGGAGTTTGTTTATTCCAAATGTAAGCAATAAGAGGTGCGTCATGAAAAATGAACTCAACATTGCCAAGTTGTTGGCGGCGTTCGAAGTGATTATGGAAAAAGGCGAAACGACTGAATTTGGTAAACGCTATCAAGGGGTTGAAGCATCAACTGACTATGATGGATATAACGTGTATTTGAAGGGCAATGGTGTTGAATTGCATATTGGATTTCACAACATTTATGATCTTAAGTATGACCAGGCTCATCTCAAGGACAGCTTTTTGAAGAAAATCGATAGTCTGCTTCAGGATACGCCCGCGGGTGATCATCGGTAAAAAAAGTCCGGACTCTGAAGTGACCCCGTAAAGTTGGACATTTCACTCTCCGGACTTTTTATCTTTAGCAGACGGCGAGTTTTATTAACTAGGCTGCTTTGGTGCGCGGGATCTGGTGAGGTTTACTGTTATTCATTTGGACTAGAAAGCGTGTGAAAGGCAGCTTTTCCAACAAGAAAACCAATCCAAATGAGAGTAAAACAGTCAATGGCGCGAGCAACATATCTTTAACAGGTCCTTCGATGGCGAAAGCGCCAAGGACGTTAAACAACACAATCATCACAACAAAGTGCGCCACATAAACGCCCAGAACACGCTGACTCAAAGCAAACGTCACGGGTGAATTCCCCCACGTTGGGTGATTGAGTAGCAGACTAAAAATACCGATGGCCATGATTGGCGTACCTAGCAAGAAGTCATGTGTTGCCATCCAAATATCGTATTGACTGAGCAATGCCCCTTCTGCCAAACATAATGACAACCCACCCAAGAACATTGCTACTGATACCTTTGTTGAAAATGTTATGTTTCGACGACGTAATTCGAAGCCCGCGACAACCATCAGCAAGCTAAAGAAGGGACCATTGCGGGTGAAAATTGGCGCCTCACCTTCCATGATGGGTTGATAGCTTCCCGCACCTAGGCCCCACATATAGAGACCGAGGGCCAATGGTACCATTAAGGATTGCTGCTTGAATCTGATGAGTAATGCAATGATGCCAAGGGCACAAAGTAACCCTGGAATGTACCAAAGATGAACCATGCCACCTTCAAATAACGTATTCAGGGGTGAGTCTAATAGAAAGTTCCAGTATCCAATACGAGCAGCTAGATAGCCTTCTGTCATCGCCACATCGAAACGAAATGGGATTAACAAATAGATAGCACTCCACGCTAACCAGATAGCCACCAGAGGTTTGGCATAATGTGAGAATGTCTTAGACGGTGCCTGAGTCAGTTTGGGCTGGGTAAAGTACCCCGTCAGCAAAAAGAAGAAAGGAACCGCAAAACGAGACAGTTGATTGATGACATCAGAGAGAATATTGATGTTCTGGCTGTAAGCGTCACCACGCAAAGGCCCAGCATGGATAATGACCACGGCAAATATTGCCAACAGGCGTCCCATCTCCAACGATGAAATACGGGCGGAAGACATACAAATTCCTTAGACGCAAAACTAAGCGCGACTTGCGCAAAAAAGTGCACTGACTATAAGGATTTATTGAACCAAAACTGAGTTATTCCTCTCGATTTTGCGAAGAGGTAAGGCAAAGTTCGAGTAACTCGGTGCGCATGGTTGAAAAAAAGCCAATCTGTATCCACAAACAAAGTCGTCACTTCTAATGGAATCAGGATTGGGGACAATGCCACCTGCATAAACACGCAAGCAGAAAAGAACGCCGGAGATAAACGTGATTGGGTCTGAAATGTGGTTAGAAATACAGCAACATAAACTTAAATTATCTCGCTGTGTACAACATGTTTCTTTACGCGACAACGCCTGCTATAATCTCCGCCCTTATATAAGCCAGTAATTGTTTATAGAGACGAACAATGACAGATCTAAGTAAATACAGAAACATTGGTATTTTCGCGCACGTTGATGCGGGTAAAACCACTACTACCGAGCGTATCCTTAAGCTTACCGGTCAAATCCACAAAACTGGTGAGGTTCACGATGGTGAATCTACTACCGACTTTATGGAACAGGAAGCTGAGCGTGGTATTACCATCCAGTCAGCAGCAGTTAGCTGTTTCTGGAAAGACCACCGTTTTAACGTTATCGATACTCCGGGACACGTTGACTTCACTGTAGAAGTTTATCGCTCACTGAAAGTACTTGATGGTGGTATCGGTGTTTTCTGTGGTTCTGGTGGTGTTGAGCCTCAGTCAGAAACTAACTGGCGCTACGCGAACGAATCAGAAGTTGCACGTATCATCTTCGTTAACAAACTAGACCGTATGGGTGCAGACTTCTTCCGAGTTGTTAAGCAAACTAAAGACGTGCTAGCTGCTAACCCATTGGTTATGGTTCTACCAATCGGTATCGAAGACGAATTCTGCGGTGTTGTAGACCTTCTGACTCGTAAAGCATACGTTTGGGATGACTCAGGTCTTCCTGAAAACTACGAGATCACAGATGTTCCTGAGAACATGCTTGATCAAGTAGAAGAATACCGTGAGATGCTAGTCGAAACTGCTGTTGAGCAAGACGACGACCTGATGGAAGCATACATGGAAGGCGAAGAGCCATCTATTGAGCAGCTTAAAGCATGTATCCGTAAGGGTACTCGCACAATGGATTTCTTCCCAGCTTACTGTGGTTCTGCTTTCAAGAACAAAGGTATGCAACTAATTCTTGATGCTGTTGTTGATTACCTTCCTTCTCCAACTGAAGTTGATCCACAACCACTGATGGACGAAAACGGCGAAGAAAATGGCGAGCACGCTATTGTTTCTGCTGACGAAACTTTCAAAGCGCTGGCATTCAAAATCATGGATGACCGCTTTGGTGCACTAACATTCGTACGTATTTACTCAGGTAAACTGAACAAGGGTGACACCATCCTTAACTCGTTTACTGGTAAAACTGAGCGTGTTGGCCGTATGGTTGAGATGCAAGCAGATGACCGTAACGAACTAACTAGCGCACAAGCTGGTGATATCATCGCTATCGTTGGTATGAAAAACGTGCAGACTGGTCACACTCTGTGTGATCCTAAGCACCAAGTTACGCTTGAGCCAATGATCTTCCCAGTGCCAGTAATCTCAATCGCAGTTGCTCCTAAAGACAAAGGCGGTTCTGAGAAAATGGGTATCGCAATCGGTAAAATGGTTGCAGAAGATCCAACGTTCCAAGTTGAAACTGATGAAGAAACTGGTGAAACCATCCTGAAAGGTATGGGCGAACTTCACCTAGACATCAAAGTTGATATCTTGAAGCGTACTTACGGTGTAGACCTAACTGTTGGTCAACCACAAGTTGCTTACCGTGAAACTATCACTAAAGCTGTTGAAGATAGCTACACGCACAAGAAACAGTCTGGTGGTTCTGGTCAGTTCGGTAAGATCGACTACATCATGAAGCCAGGCGAAGTTGGTTCAGGTTTCTCGTTCAAGTCTTCTGTAGTGGGCGGTAACGTTCCTAAAGAATTCTGGCCTGCAATCGAGAAAGGCTTCAAAGGCATGATGGATACTGGTGTTCTTGCTGGTTTCCCTGTACTTGATGTTGAAATCGAGCTACTTGACGGTGGCTTCCACGCAGTCGATTCATCTGCAGTAGCATTTGAAATCGCAGCGAAAGGTGCATTCCGTCAATCTATGCCTAAAGCGGGTGCTCAACTTCTAGAGCCAATCATGGCTGTAGACGTGTTCACTCCAGATGACCATGTTGGTGATGTAATCGGTGACCTTAACCGTCGTCGTGGCATGATCAAAGACCAAATGGCTGGCGTAACGGGTGTTCGTGTTAAAGCGGACGTACCATTGTCAGAAATGTTTGGTTACATCGGTACCCTACGTACAATGACTTCAGGTCGCGGCCAATTCTCTATGGAATTTGCACATTACGCACCTTGTCCTGCGAACGTTGCTGAAAAAGTTATTGCTGACGTTAAAGCGCTTAACGCTAAGAAGTAATTCTTACTAAGTCAGTAATACTAAAAAACCCGCACGCGAAAGCCTGCGGGTTTTTTGTTTTTCGTTTTTGAAAAACAGTCGATCAATCCATCGCTATTGAGGTGAAGGTTGAGTGGCCAATTTTGCTAAAGAGAGCAACGCTTTTTCTACCTTTTTAACAGACATTCCACAGTCTTCAATACGATGCCGCTCTGCTACATAGGTAGGGTTGTTGTAGCCTAACCACACTTCTCCTTTAGCATCTTCCCAAATCAGTGCTTTTTGCGGAAGATCGATACCCACTGTTTGACTACACACCATCATCGGTGTGCCAACTTTAGGGTTACCAAAGATGACTAACTCCGTTGGGCGTAATGACATACCTGCATTTTTTGCTCCTTCTGCGTGATTCACGCGTCCGATAACATTGAGTCCACGGGCTTTGGCGGCGACGATTAGTCGTTCTGTCGTAATGGGGACACTGTATTGGCTTTGAATCTGAACCATTCCTTCTTGAGCATGAGCTAAAGAAGGAAAAGCGATGAAAGCAGCCAAAAGTGCTAAAAGTCCGAAATTCAATTTCATAGTCGAATCCTTAATGCGAATACCTTAACGATAAAGCGAATAAATTAAGGCGCTACTCACCCGTTGATGAGTTGAGTAGAACTGCATGCCGACACATAAAGACTAGCAAATTGTGCAAAGTGTCACTGAAATACATAAAAGAATAATCAACTTAGGTGGGATTTAGAGCGTTTGTGATGAATGCATTACGATTTCTTATTAATCAGATAGGGTTTGTATGGCATATGTACAGTCGAAAATAGACAGATTCAGCGTTTGAACGATGTACGCGGAGACAGCAAAAAATGCGAACAAAGCATTAAGTAGTCGGCATGAATTGTGATTTATATTCGTATTTCAATTGGTTAATCGTGAGCTACTGCGTAAAGGTCTCCAGTAGGAGATCAGGAGACCTTCATGTGTTCGCGAGTGTTATTCCAATGGTTGCGTACCAATAAGGTTGGGCAATAGTGATGGAAAACCCCAACCGTCTTCGCCAACTTCTACAGAATTGCCGGACAAATACTCATAGAGGGTGGGTGACAAAGAGCCATTGATTGCAGTTGTCACGCGTTGGTGAGCGGTAACCGGCGTCCCCCAAAACCCAATGAAGGCATCTTTCTCATGAAAATGCTCGCCAGCATGACGTCCGGGTACCTTGGTGTTGTAGCCAACGCCTTGTGCGGGGAAAAGGTTGATGGTGCCTGCTCGGCTTTCATCATAAAGGTGGGCAAGCTGATTGACGCTGTCTGGTCTAGGGGTGAGTCTTGTTAGCTGTTGCCATGTGCTTTTATCACACCAGGTCTGCGGACTGGTTGCGTCTACTTTGTTCATGCACTGGTCAATTAACGCAGATTTCTCCTGCTGTTCTGTTTCGCTCAACGCTGCTGCGTAAGGGTTGGTCTCATAAAGATTCAACAGCACAGGTGTTTGGCCGTTTTTAGCGTGATACAAAGTGCGGTTGCCGATTCGAGTAATAAATTCATCATGTCGAACGCCATCTTTCACCGCGACCAAACGCAACGTACAGGCCGATAAGCTGCAGTCTTGTTCGCGAACCGCAAGGTAATCCAAGCTATCGCCAAGGCGTGAAACGGTTTCGTGCACCATGTCTATCGCAGGATCATCCTTCTTCGCGGATAAAGGCTTCCAGAAAATGAGTTCGCTATAGAGAGGCTGTGTTTCCCAGCCTCGTTGGCTATTGAATAGATCCATCATGTAGTTACCACCCGCGGTGGATGCCACAATGACATCAATCCCTTTATTACTTGGGTAATCGAAGGTGTGGGTGATTTTAGGCCCTTCTCCTTCATCAGATGAAATCTTGCGAATACGCAAAGACATGTCGTAATCCGATTGGATGCCCTCAAACACTTCTTTCTCTGGGCTAACGATATGGTAGATAGGTGACAAACCATGATCGCCGGCTATGCCCCAAAGCACCTGATCGTAAACGCCTGCTTTGCGGTAAACCGTTTCCATTTCTCCGAGCCAAAAATCTAAACGATTGAGCTCGCCCGTTGGCGCGAGAATTTCATTTGCAAAGGGGCCCGTGAAATGGGCGAAATGGTCTGCCCAAGGGTTATAGGCCAACACAAAGTCAGGTAGGCCTTTTTGAGAAAGCTTGGCGTAATCTCCCAGCTTGTCTTTTATGGTTAATCGCTTGGTCGAGCGCGTTAGCGGCGTCCACCATGTGATGTCTTGATAGGCGTGGATGTCTTTTATTAAGCTTTCGCGCATCGAGTGAAGGGAGACTTCTATCTCGCCGCGCTTGCGTAGATCTTTCAAGCAGCGCTGCTCACCAAAATCACGTATCGCCTCCCCGAGGCCAAGGTTAATCAGAGGGTCGTAACTGGATTGCGCATACCAATCATATTGTGCATTGCAGTTAAGCGTGACCAGTGGAACCAACCGCTCAAATTGCGTCTTTGCACCGTTACCACTAAATAGTGGATCGAGCTGAATGGCGTCGTTACCAAAGAAGTAATAGGCGCGATCTTGTTCGCGATCGACAAAGTGAAAATTCGGGATACCCGTGCCACCGTCGCCTGCCACGTTTGCACCGGTTTTGATGATCGGCAAATTGCGTACGCTGATGGTGGGTGTGGTCGACACACCATATTCCACAACGCCCTTCGCGCCTTCTTGATAAAGTCTGCTGAAGAAAGGCAGGTAGCGTGGGTCGGTATAAGGTGTGTCCGCAATCTCAAACAAGAAAGTGTTATCTGGCAAGTGGTTTGTCTGAGTGATTTCGACGCCTTTCGGTGCAAAGCCTTCGATGTTCTGTTCATCACGCTTCACTTGCTGCAAGAAAGGTGAAGGTTGCTTGCTCACCAAGCCTTGAATCAGGCCTTGTTGCAGACCATCAACTGTCATTTGAACGGCAAAGGGACGTGTGTTTTGATGCGCTAAATAGGCAAGTAATGCATTGGGCTCATCGTTCAGTGCGTCTTGCATCCACGCGTTTAATGCGTCGACTTTCGCGCCTTCAAGCAGGTATTGACGATAGCCTTTCAACACATTTAATCGCACAAAATCGACCAAGCTGATGGTAATGGCTTGGGCGCGATTGTTCTTTTTGGTCTGGTTTTCAGGTTTGGCGTCATCAATAATGCTGAGAATGGCCGCTTTCATGTCGCCTTCTTCAAGGCTTTCACTGTACTTAGTGAGCATGTTTACCAGCACTTGCTGCACGGTGGCGACCGTTTCCCTGTCTGCTTTGCTGTCCGTGAGGTATTGATATTGATCGGGCAGGTCATCGCCATAAAGCAGTTTATCTTTGCCAAAAAGGGCATCATAAAGCGTCACAAGTGCGGCGATGAACTGTCGATTCAGCAGGGCTTCTTCTTCGGTTTTAGGGCCATGGCTGCTTGATTTGGTCGCTTCTTTTTTATCATCGATTGAGAACAATGAATGCTGCCATTGCGTGAGTTCAGCCTCAGTGAAAGTGTCCAGCAAATACTGTTTGAAGATGTCTTGGTTAACCACTTCGCCGGTGTAGCGATCGTAAAAGCTATAGAGCAAGTGCCCGAGCTGAATCGCGTATTTCGGATTGGATAACTGAGAAATGACTCTGGCCTTAACGCTCGCATCGAGAGGTAAGGTCAATACCAATGCATCGAGCGCGACACCACCAACCATAAACAGCGCGATGTCACGGCTGGTGGCTGCGCTGATATTCATAGATTCGTAGATATTAGAATAAACCAGCTGACTGCTGTTATAAATGGCACCAACGAGAGGAGTACTTCCAAGATCAGGCTCGGAGTTAGCTGAAGTACAGAAAGAAGTAACGGTCAGGGATAAAGAGACCGTTACTGCACAGCGTCGTATCGATTGGATGCGTGTCATTAGCCTAATACATTGTCATTGGGTATGACGTAGAGCTTACTAGAGATATCAGATTGTTAGAAAGGGAAGCGGTGCAGTTTTGCGCAGTTGCTCCGCCCACAATTGAGAACAAAACTCAGATCTCGCTATTCGCCATAGTAGGTGGCGAGGTAATCGAGGACGCGCTCATGATCCTCATCGTCTAGCTCATCCATGCCTTGTTCATCAACCATCCATTCCAAGGTTTCGTCCCAACTATCACGGCTGAGCCCCTGCTGCACAACAAGGTGTAATGAGTGGCACACGGAACAGGTAGAGGCAACGAGCGACATGTTTTCATCCGGGGCAAGAATACCTTCACCCAAGGCTTTCACAGGAATCGCTTCATCGCTGCTTTGCCAATTTGGCGGCGTCGGATTTTTTGTGGCGAGCCACGCAATGATGGCTGCGCGAGCACCGGGATCTTTTACACCGGGATACGCCATGTTCGTGCCTGGTGCGAAATCCACGGGTGACGTTAAAAAGGCATCAAGGGATTCCACATCCCATGTTTTCCCTTCAACACGGTTCGCTGAAAGGCCTTCGCTGTAATTGAAGCCCGAAAACGCGGCGATTTCTCGATCCGCGAGTCCGTAAAGGGGAGGTCCCACAACCGTCATGCCATTAGGGTCTACCTGATGACAGGCTTTACACACGGCGGCTTGTTGTTCCCCTACAGCAATCAAGGCATCATCTGCCGCGTTTGCTACGAGGGGAGAAAACAAGAAAGCAGCGCCGAACAACGACGCTGTAGTTGATTTCATCAAAACCATTCCACCTACCCTTTTACAACGAGTGCGATACGGTGAAAGCTGTTGTTGAGGTAGCCTTTCGGGTTCCATGCAATCGCGAACGGTTGGCTAACGCCTTGGTCATCGGTGGCTTTTGCCCACACTTCGTAATAACCGGCTTGCGGGAAAGTGACTTTTGATTCAAAGGTTTGCCATGCGCCGTCATTCGCGGGATCGGAAAGATCGGCATCGATCCATGTTGCGCCGAAATCGTTCGACAGTTGAACCTTGGAGACTTTACGATCCCCAGACCACGTATGGCCGCGTACTAAGACTTCTTTACCTGCGACTTCACTGTTCGTTTGCGGCGAGGTGATCAGAGACTTCACAGGCATTCTTTCTATGATCACAAAATCGTCTTTATCGACTTTCTCTCCCGGTGCAACGGGGCGATTAGGCACGCGATAGGCTTTGCCTGTCATCTTCGGCCCATCATGCACTTGATCTCGCACCGTGATTTTGGTGAGCCATTTCTGTGAACACGAACCCGGCCAACCTGGCACAACCAAACGAAGCGGCGCACCGTTCATGTCGTGCAATGCTTCGCCATTTTGTGCAAAGGCAATCAGGTTTTCACCGCCCAAGGCTTTCTCTATCGGTACCCCACGAGAAATGGGCAGTTTGCCTTCCTTGCCCGAAAGGTGTTTATCGGCACTGTAGTGGGCGGTATACACCGCGCCTTCTTGTACGCCGGCTGCTTTCAATACGTCAGCCAAGCGAACGCCCGTCCAAGATGAACACGCAACAGCACCCAAGGTCCATTGGTTGCCTTTGGCTTTCGGTTCAAAATACGCGCGGCCATTACCACCACATTCCACGACCAATTGTTGCTCAACCACGTCGAAGTTCTTCTTGAGATCTTCGATGGTGAGTGTCATGGGTTTATCGACTAAACCATCAATGGTCAGTGTCCACGTGTCAGCATCGACAGCAATTGGTGGAATACCGTTGTTACGAATGAAATGTCGTGCTGTTGGCGTGACATCGTCATTAAGCAGGTGAGGGGGCGTTTCAGCGTTTAATGGTCTGTCGTTAAGCACGATCAGGCCATCTTTCCCTGCAATGGTGACATCATCGAGCCCTTCAGCAAATGCGGCGGGAACCATGCCTGCAGGCATATTGCGATGAAAAGGGATCGCGCCGCCAAGCACGGCAGCCATGGTGGCCAAGCCTGCGCCTTTTAGAAATCCACGTCTGTCAGAGTGGCTTTTTCGACCAAACACCTTTTCGTCTGCGGTTTCTGGGTGTTTGTCATAGAGGTCGTAAATGCCTTCCGTTTGTTGCGCGTCCGTGTCTGATGAATGTCCTTTCTTATCCGACATAGTGCCTCCTACTTAATGAGCCAACTGAGCTGTTTGAATAGTTATATTAAAAATGTAAGCGGTTACATTTTTAATAATAAAGTATAGGCACAGCTTTGATTGGGCTTTAGTGCGACTTGTAGGGCTTTCTTAGTAGCGGGACATGGATGCGCAGTAATGCGTTGAAAATTGCGATGTGTGCTGGCTTTTTCGCAAAAGATTTCTAGTCACTTTTTCCAACAACTTAGGCTGACATGTGGTGAGTCAGCTTAATTTTAGTTTGTCGAACTTTTGGGAGGCTTATTTCGAATGGTGCTATCACTGATCTTGGGAGCGCCAAACAAATAGGTTAGACGAACACTTATGGGCGTCTTGGCAGGCGAAAAGGCCAGCGTGACGAGTGTTTTCCATTGGTGAAAGGTCACCACAAAGGGATTCCAACTGTTTATGGCATGTGGAATACCGTAATGAATGTGGATGTCGCTTCTTTCTTCAACAAAAGTACCAAACAGTTTGTCCCATATGATCAAGACGCCTGCAAAATTTTTGTCGATGTATTCTGGGTTTCGAGCGTGATGCACGCGGTGATGAGAGGGCGTATTGAAAATGTGTTCAATCCAACCCAATTTTTCCACTGTGCAGGTATGAACAAAGAATTGGAAGCCAAGGTTAAGTGCAACCACCACCACAACGAAAGTCGGTGGGTAACCAAGTAACATGAGCGGGGTCCAGAACAACCACATGCCTGAAATGGGGTAGGTCAGGCTTTGGCGAAACGCCGTCGTGAAGTTCATCTTCTCGGAGCTATGATGGGCAACGTGTGAGGCCCATAGCCAATGCACGTTATGCGATGTTCGATGAAACCAATAATAAAAGAAATCTTGAAGAATAAATGCGGAAAATACCGCCAATGGCGTCATGGTGATATCGAACAGGCGAAACTGATACAGCCATAAGAAGAAAGGCATGAGTAGAACGGTGGCGATAATATCTGCGCCTTGATGAAGACCGGCAAGGCTAAAGTTACACACTAGCTCTTTCAACGAATAGTCGTTGGTGCCTTGCCTGCGCAGCAGTCGGTATTCAAGCACCATGCAGATTAAAAACAGCGGTGCAAGAAAAACCAGTGTTAGTGATTCCCAGCCTGATTCCATGTCATTTCCATATGTGATCTTGGCTTATTCAATCTACACCCTAGCAAATTCTCACTGAACAAACATCTTGAGGATGCTTGGGTATAACCACGAGCACAATGGTGACGACTTCATCTAACCGATTGAAAATATGATTACTTTTCTAGTTTGTTTAATGCCGCTGCCCACGGATCTGCGGTCTCATCCTGAGTACAGAAAGTGTCAATATATAGCTCTTCAGTTTTTTCTCGTGCCCAAGGCGTTTTACGAAGAAACTTGAGGCTAGACTTCACGGAAGGATCGCTTCTAAAGCAGTTAATGGCGATCTGTTGACCTAAATATGGCCAGCCATAATGGTCAACTAACGCATTGACGATTTGCTCAAGTTTAAGCCCATGAAGTGGGTTATTTGGTTGGACGTTCATGTTAAAGCCCGTGGATGAGTGAATTCGGCTGCGACTTTGCCACAATGTGCGCTGCGCTTCAATCTATCGAGCAAAAAGAAAGGGAGCCTAGGCTCCCGCTCGAATGCTTGCAATGTCCAATGCGCGGTTAACGGCGCATTGACAGGCGTTGTTCCGTGAACTGATTAAGACGTAAACGGGTTTTGATGTCTTCGCATGCGCGTTGAACACTAAAGGTTTCTTCCGCTGACAGATGAAGTGACAAAGTGCCACTAAAACGGATATCTTCGCAAATGTCGGCTAACCCTACTAAATCAGACACTTTAGCGTCTTCTGGATCTTTCAATAGTTTCTCGTGTTGCTTTTGAATTTGAATCACATATATCTGACTTGAATAGGTCAGTGAGGTGAGCATCATTGCTAGCATCGTAAAAAACAAAGCGAGAGAGACAACAAGTAGAGGTTTATTCGTAGACATAAATTTTAATTGATACCATCAATGTAAATGGAAGCTCTTATTTTAGAAGGGGAAGTCTACTCTTCTGGACATTGTTTAGGCAAGAGTTTCAATGCGTTATATTGACGGTAATATGGGAGTGACATCTAATTTATTGGTTTTATTTTCACAGGATTACAAATTAGTTGCTGTACAGTCTTTCCTGTTTCGTCGTACAGGTTGCAAAAGTAGACCTTTCAGGATAGACATGAGAGTATAATGAGAATTAATATCATTTGAGGGTGTAGGCATGCCGGAGTTACTTCTTATTGAAAGCAGGTTATCCCTATGCGGTTGGGTGAAAACGACATTTAGTCAACACGGTTGCAAAGTGACACGTGTTCTTCATGTCAAACAAGCAGAGCGCGCACTCCAGCAATACAATTTCGATTTGGTGCTGATTGCTTCTGAAGGCGTACTGCCTTGTATGACAGATGTTAGACGTTTAAGAGAAAGCACGGCGTTACCTTTGCTTGTTCTGATGCCAAATGCGACTAAGGCGAATCAAACTGACCTTTTCCGTGCTGGAGTGGATCAATTAATCTGCGACAATATAGCGAGAGAAGCACTTTGGCCTCAGGTCGAAAATTTGTTAAATCGAAAGTGCTAATGAGCCATGAACGCAATCTTGCTACATGGATGAAGCTATTGCGTCAGTAGAGATGCATTTTACAGAAATAACCGATTGTTTTAAAAAGTATATTTACAGGTATGATCAGGCTGATTGGCATGATTGTTTTACAGTGTAAATATTGACCAAGTATCCAGAGACACACTATTTCATGAAACTCTTCAAACGCATCTTTGTTATCACCTTAGTTAGCACACCTCTCTTAGTGGGTGCGACTGAATTGGATAGGGCCGCTTCCATTGAGGCTGACACACTCCGCGCTGCAACCGTCTCCCAAAAACGCATTGATGCGAGTGACGAAAATACTCAACAGATGAAAGCTGAGATTGAACGCCTTCAACAGGAAATTGAAAACCTGAAGGTTTATCGTCACCACCTCCAAAACTTGGTTATTGATCAAGACCAAGAGAAAGATCGCCTTCATCAACAATTGGAAGACATCAAACAAACACGACAAGGCATTGTGCCTTTGATGTATCTCATGATCGATGCGCTGGATAGCTGGGTAGAATCCGATCTACCGATCAAGCACGACCGCCGTCAGCAGCGTGTTGCTGGGCTCTTAAGCATGATGTCTCTGGCGGACGTCAGTGATGCAGAGAAGTTTCGCCGCATCCTCGAAGCTTATCAAATAGAGCTAGACTATGGCGCTAAGCTGGGCGTATATCAGGAAAAAATGACGTTGGATGGGGTTATACGAGATGTCGATGTTCTCCATCTTGGTCGCCTTTCTCTTGTCGCTAAAAGTCTAGATGGCAGTGCATTTTGGTATTTCGACCGTCCTCACTCTGCGTGGGTGCCAGTGTCGGCTGAAGGTCGCGACATTGATAGGGATAAATTGCATTTGGCCTACCAAGTTGCCAACAAAAATGCTGCGCCAACACTATTGAGTTTGCCGCTATCTTTGACTGAGCCTTCTCAACCGGCGGCGCAAAAATGAAGATGAAAAATCTGCTCCCAAACTTGCTACTGGCACTGCTAATGAGTGGTGTTTCTTTGCCCGTGCTGAGTGATTTGGTGGATAAATCTCAAGCTGCACACATTGAAGGCAAGGCACATAACAGGGAGCGTGAGTCAGCATTTCAAGAGCAAGAGGCTGCGCTGAAAAACCAGCTAACCGCACTTCAAACACAACAAGAGACGCTTGAACGCGAGACTGAAACACTGAGTGATAACTTCACCACCAACGAAAAGACATTGTCTGATCTTGAACAAACCCTGCATCTGGAAACAGGCAGTTTAGGGGAAGTCTTTGGTGTGGTGAGGCAAGTTGGCAGAGAGCTTCAACAAGGGCGTGTAGATTCGCCAGTGTCGGCGTCTCAGTCCGATCTAGCTCGTGAATATAATCGTACACTTGATGACATCGCTGACGCGAAAGTGTTGCCTTCTCTATCTAAACTTAACGCCTTGTTTGTCGGCATGTCGAACGATCTCGTGGCCAGTGGTGAAATAGCGCCAGTGCAGGTCAATGTGCGTGATGTGAGTGGAGCGATCCATGAAAAATCAGTGCAGCGCTTGGGAAATATCGGCTTGGTGGGTCAAGACGGTTACCTCGAATGGGATGGCGTACGCCAACAAGCGAACCTGCTGCCGTATCAACCCAACGGGGGCTTGACGAATGCGACTTTGCGTCAAACCAAGGCGGGAGAATTTGTCACCATTGATCCTACTCGCGGCGAGGTGCTTAACCAATTGTCAAACATGCCGACATTGTCGCAACGATTTCAGCAAGCTGGTGTTGTCGGTAAGATCATCGCTGGTTTATTGACGGTGGGCTTGGGTATTGCCCTAGTGCGAGGGGTCGTGCTGTTAAGAACGCGCTTAATGATTCGTGCGCAAATTAAACACCCTGAAACAGCGGGTAATAATCCCTTAGGGCGAGTATTGACGGTTTATCACTCAGAACCTAACCGAAGTTTGGATTCTCTTGAGCTGAGATTGATGGAAACCATTATGGATGAGCAGCAAGGCTTTGAAAAAGGTTTGTCGATGCTCAAACTGTTGGCAGCAATAGCACCGATGCTTGGGTTGTTGGGCACGGTGACGGGTATGATAGAAACCTTTCAGGTCATCACCCAATTTGGCAACAGTGATCCCACGGTCATGGCTGGAGGTATCTCAATGGCGTTGGTTACCACTGTGATGGGTTTAGTCGCGGCCATGCCCTTACTCTTAGCACACAATATGTTGACGACGCAGGCTGAAATGCTGAGGGGAACGCTGGAAAAAATTGGTGTGAGCTTGGTTGCGCAGCAGTCTGAAGTGTCCATCCCCACGAGTGTTGTCGAGTTGCGAGCATGACAGAGATAACCGTTTATCAGGCAAACCTTGCTGAACAGTGGTGGCAGTCACTGTTAGGCTTTATGACGCAAGGTGGTCCAATTCTATGGGGGTTAGCGATTGTCGCAGGGGTGTGTTGGTTGTTGGTGGCAGAGCGGATACTCTTTTTAGCGCTGATCTTCCCCAATACTCACCAATCCTTGGTGTCACGCTGGCAGACTCGCGATAACCCTGCGTCATGGGCATCTCGAGTGATTCGTGACGGCTGGCTTTTTGACGCGCATGTTCTGTTGTTTCGTCATCTCAATCTGATTAAAGGGCTGGTGGTGATTTGCCCTATGCTCGGATTACTTGGCACTGTCACAGGCATGATTACGGTATTTGATGTTATTGCTATGGATGGGACCAGCGAGCCACGTTCGATGGCTGCTGGTATTTCGATGGCAACGCTTCCCACTTTGGCTGGGATGGTGATCGCACTCACGGGAATGTTTGCACATGCGCGACTTTTCAAAGCATGCGAGCGCCGTGAAGCCTCTTTGTCCAAAGCGTTAAGGAGTCAGCAGTGAGATTCCAACGACAACAAAAACCCAGAGATGATGCCCAGATTGATTTGACCTCCATGCTGGATATTGTATTCATCATGCTGATCTTTTTTATTGTCACTAGTACGTTTGTTAGAGAGTCCGGCGTTGATGTTAACCGCCCCGCAGCTAGCCATGCTTCAGTACAAAAAGGCGTTGGGATAATCGTTGCGATTACTGCTAGCAATGATATCTATATCGATAAGCAACGAGTGGATGAAGAACGTCTTGAAGCGACGCTAATAAGGCTCATGGTTGAACAGCCAGGCGCTTCATTGGTCATCCAAGCAGACAAGCTCGCATACAACGGCACGGTAGTGACGGTTATCGATGCCGCTAAAGGAGCGGGTATTGATAACATTGCATTGGCAGCGGAGCAAGGTTAATGCTGCGTTGGATATTGGCAGTCCCCGTTGCTGGGTTTTGTGTGCTTGCACTGTTTGCACTGATGGCTGCGATGGTTGAGCCTTCACGGCCAAACGATAGGCGTGCAAGCAACTCACTGGCTTTCGATCTTGTGATGGTTGAACCCGAATCTGAGTTAACACGCCGAGAACGTTTGTTGCCGCCAAAACCCGAACCGCCTCCACAATCTGCAACACCGTTAACGCCTGTTTTGAATCCGCAAGTTACCAGTACCGCGAATACGACCGCGCAACCCAGCATCAGTGAATTACTGCCAGATATTGCGATGGATATTAGCGTCACGGGTTTTGAAACATCGTTGCCTGTTGTGTCGAAGCTCGCTGCGACGCCTGCGAGTGCTTTGCCATCTATGGAGGTGGGAACGGCACAGGCAGCAACGCCGACTTTACGCGTGGAAGCAAGATATCCTGCCAAAGCATTAAAACGCGGTATTGAAGGATATGTTTTGATTAGCTTTACGATAAATGAAAAAGGACGCCCGACAGATTTGAAAGTGGTGGATTCAAAACCAAAACGCATGTTTGATCGCGAAGCACTACGCGCGCTGAAAAAGTGGAAATACGCCCCTCAACGCATTAACGGTCAAGTCATTGCACAGCAGGGTCAAACCGTTAAGTTTGATTTTACGGTAGCCAAATGAGAACGCTTCGTTTGATTTTGACATCTATTTGTACTGTTTGTTTTATGTTGCAGCCTGTTGGTGCAGCAACGCTTTCGGCGAGTACTGCCAATAAGGTACAACGCGCGATAAACTTGCAACAGCAGGAAAAATGGAAAGAGGCAACCACAGTACTGGAAAGTACATCCACGGCTAGCACGTATGACGTTGCTTTCGTGCAGCGCATGTTAGGCGGCTTGTATTGGCAATTAGGTGTACCCAACAAAGCGATAAGGTCATTAGAAGCGGCAGTAGACAGCAACAAGCTTGAACCTGATGCACAGCGCTCAGCGCAACGTATGCTCGCTGATATCTTGCTTTCGCAATCGCGCTACGCCGAAGCCCTTCGTCGTTATTATTCACTGACCAGTGACAAGCTTCCACTTACCTCCAGTCATGCGCCAACCGAAAAAGAATTGGCTGATATTTGGCTACGTATTGCGCAGGCTCACTATCAAAATCAGCAAGCAAAACAAGCGCTGTCCGCGATTAATCGTCACCTTTCACTGGCGGCGGCCAAGGTGTCTTCTTTGTCTCTAAAATTGGGCGCTCAGATCACGCTGAAGCAATGGAAGGGGACGATTGCCTCGCTTAAACAGCTTATCGAAATTGATCCTGAGAATAAGGCTTGGTGGCTTCAGTTAACGGCGAGTTATCAGCATCTCAATAAGCCAACTGACATGTTGAAAACCCTTGTTTTGGCGGTGCGTAAAGGAATCGCACTGTCACCTTCAGAGAAAAGGATGATGGCACAACTTTATGGTCAACAGGGTGTTCCTGAAAAAGCCGCCGCTTTGATGCTCGAGTTGAATACGAAAAATGCTAAAGCCTCCTCTTTGGCGATGGAAGCCAGTTACTGGCAGTTGGCGAAAGAGTGGGATAATGCGATTGCGGCTTGGCAGCGAGCAGCGGAGAAAGACAATCAGTATCGTTGGTCGCTGGCACAGTCACAACTTCAACGTGGTTTGTATCAAGAGGCGTTAACCAGTCTGGATTTGATCACGGAAACAAGCCAACAAGCGCAAGCTGAACTTGGTCAGGCAATCGCTTATGACAAACTCGACAATCTAGATAAAGCCCTTGAGCATGCGAAGCGAGCCAATGAAATCGAGCCGACAACGCAAACTGAAAGCTGGATTCAATACCTTAGCCACAAACGGGATGCCGCTTCTGCTGTCTCTGACATTCGATGAAAGAAGTAAAATAATATATATCTGCATTAGATGTTGATAATCGCGTCATTCTCGCCTTATTATCGCTCCAGACCTTATTTTCCCCCTTACTTGTGCGGGCGTAATGGTTAAATATTCGGCAAGTTGGCTACGTCCTTTCTGTCGGTTAAAAAAAACGCAAATTTGAGCTTTTCATGCTCCTCTGTAAGAGATATACCCTGAATGACGTTAGACTTTTTCACAGAAATCCTTGGATGGACATCCGTTGCTTTCTACATCGGTATTACTATTTTCAATACCATGAAATTTACGCGATTTGCCGCGTTTGGCTCTGCAGCGAACGATACGTTGTGGGCGTTTTTGATGGGATGGTGGCCGAAAGTCATTCTTAACCTGTCAGTGGCATCACTGAATACTTACCGCTATGCAAAAGACTTCACCAATGCGTCAAAGGCCGTGATCCTTGGTCTGGGCGGAGTGATGGCGGCAGGTATTATGTACATCGTTTACGTGGCGGTTTCAGCGTTTATTGCAGAGCCTACGTTATCCGTTGCCTTGCAGTTTGCGGATTTGGGTGTGATTTTGCTGGCACTGTATATGACCACCTTGACCAACTACCGCAAGCTTATGCTGCTCTCGGGTTTTGTTGGTATGGCCGCATACTACGGCAACACACAAATGATGATCATCAAAGTGCTGGTGATTGGCATTATGAGTTACAAGCTTTTGTTTGATAAATCACAGAAGACGGAAGCTGCTGAAGTGGCTTAGGCCCGTTAGATGTCCTCGATCTTCGCATACTGCTAAAGGCACCTTATAAAGGTGCCTTTTTTGTATCTATCTGTTTAAAGGAGATTTTTTACGTTGTCTCTGCCGTATACTTTTTGATCAGAACAGGGTTTAATCGATGTAGAGCGAGACTAGAGAGCATGTGATCATTAAGTATAAGAAAGGAGAACAAGATGAAAGGAAGTTGTCTTTGTGGAGCTGTGCAATATGAGGTGGAAGCATTAAGTTCACCGATCATGCATTGTTCGTGTAACACATGCCGTAAAGCGCATGCAGCGGCTTTCAATACATGTGCGGCGGTGAAGCCAGAGGATTTTCGCTGGTTAACGGGGGAGGACAAATTGTCACAGTTTGAATCTTCACCGGGTAAGTTGAGAAAATTTTGCTCAGTGTGCGGCAGCCAACTTATCTCTACCAAAGAAGGGATGCCATTTCATGTGCTGCGTATAGCTTGTTTAGATGATGATCCCCAGAAAACGCCCGCACTTCGTATTTGGAAATCGCACGAAGTCAGCTGGATGAATTATGAGCATGATATGCCACAGTATGAAGAATGGCAGCCTGGTCGATAAAGATGATCTATCTGGTGCAGCGTATTAACGAAAAAAGCACCGAGAGGTGCTTTTTGTGAATAAACATGGGGGAATCAATAGTTAATAAATCCATCATCAATGCAGACCAGTACACATTTTTCTGCGGCAATCTCTGCGTCTTCTTTGCTTTTGAAAATTGACACAGATTTATCTGAATTCATCAATTCATACGCTTTTTGCTCTACGTCTGTGTCATTGGATTGGGTTGTAAACGAGAATGATGCTGAATAACCGCCCAGATCTTCTTGCTTGCTTACTTTTACTAGGTAATTGATATTATTATGAGTTCCCTTCATTTCCTTCATTCCCTTACTCTTTAATGTTGCACGTGTGTTAAAAAGTAGACACTGAAATGGCGTTGGTCAAAAATATAACCGAATTAATGACGGTAAATGCGGTGCAGTCGTGATGGTGAAGGCACCAGTAAGTGACGATGTCACTTGTCGGTGTTGTATTCAATTGTTAATGATCAATCCACCGCTGACCATATCTTGGCAACGCGGGCAATCAATGTTGCATTGGGTAATAGATGGGTTTTCAATGATGGCACGCGTGCAGTTTTCCAATAGCGATTCAAGCGAGTAGCTTGTCCAGTCACCTAATCCCACTGTGATTTTTGTCGCCGCAGGTTGCATCGCATCCTCAAGCTGATTAAACCCATTCGAGCAACTACCGATGCAAACCTCAACTTCTCCCCTTGAGGCGGTGAGTGCCCATCTGCGGAATAAGCGGCGTCCAGCCTGTTGTTCTGCGCAATGAATAGGGGTAAGACTCTTTGGTGTCACGCCTATTGATAACACGATAGCGTCTTTGACCTCCGAACCTTGATAGTGACCATAGACATCAGCATCAGTTTGTTGTGCCAATATTGCAGCTGCTTTAGGGCCCACACCGGCAAAGCTGTTGATCGGATGATCGGTTCTTAACCGTTTAGGGTGGTTGACAACCGCAGCGGCAAACGCGCCCATAGAGGGTTCGATGTGATTTGAGCTGACATCAAAGGGCTCGGTGTGTTCGAAATGCCATTGACCGCGATGCCCATTTTGTTGGTAATCCACTCCTTTAGGTGGGAGACAAAGTGTATCGTAGTTAAATGCCGGTACGATAACGGTGCACCCTGCGTCAAGAAAGGTATTGACTAGCGCTATCGCTCCGCCATCAAGTTTGCCCAGTGAGCGTATAGAAGCATGAACAAAAAGGACTTTATTATTCAGCGAAAGTGTTTGAATCGCCGATTTGACCTCGAAAAATGTGTTCGTCATAAGACAGCCTCTTTTGCGTCGATCTGAACGGGGATGTCTTCGAGCAAGGTCAATAAATACTCCAATCGTTCGCTACTTTGCGTTAAACCGCCTGGTCGATAGTATTCCGCCCAAAGCTTTCGATAAGTGTTCAAAAGCTGTTGTACATCATGACGAAGGGTATCTTTTCGTGAAGATGAAAAACGCTCTACCTGACGGTGGCCTTCTTCGGCATATCCTTGCACGATGCGACAAGCAATATCGAGCGCATCGATCGTCCACAGTAAATCTGGCATCATTTCACTGGCATCAAGGAGCGCCAGTTTTTGCTTCCACATAGTCAATTCTTTGCGCGCAATATCCAGAGTGTGGGATGGTACGCCAGTGGCATGTTTGATGTGCCGACGTGATTTTTGATCAAACAGGACGGGGCCAAAAAATGCACAGTTAGGGGTTTTGACTCCTGTTGAGAGGTAGATATCTTGTAGTGCAATAAGCGCTTCTGCCTCGGTATGAGTGGCATCAGGGTAGAACCCTTTCACTGCGTCGATGACATTACTGTCGAGTTGCTGCTCTTGTCCCCACGCCATGGCGGCACCAAACGCATAAGCCGGGATAGGCATAGCGTACTGCTGCCCATGTCCCATGTCACCCCACTCGGTCACCATGTACCCTTCAGCGCCAAAGCGCTTGGCGGATTTAGCCGCTCTACGCATATGCGAAACGGCCGCATGCCAACGGCCTGAAACAGAGGCAAAACAATTTGTCGATACCACGACATGAAACGGATATCCAAACAAGGAAAGCTGTTTGTGCTCAGCATCAAAGGGGTGATCGGGTTCGTACCCCCAATTTAATAAGATGAGATCGTCGGGGAGTTGGTCAATCAGGTTGGGGTAGCGAAACAGCATGTCGCTAAACATTTGGCACTGTTTCCCTTTTGATTTGGCAAGAGAGATCACTTTATTTAGGTAAGTGAGATAGACCTTTCCTTTACCGAAAATCTCGCAGGCAGATTTGCTTGCCCCAGCGCCGAGGTCCATGGTTTCATCAAAATTAATGTTAATGGTGTCACTCGAAAAATTCGGCAATAGCTCTTGGAGTAACTCGTCAATAAACGTTTCTGTTTGTGGGCTGATTGGATTCAGTCCAAAAGCACCAGGGCGAAAGTCTCCCCTTTGATCGAGAAAGCCCGACGTCTGCTCGGCAAGATGTTGATAATCGGCATGATTAAGCCACTTTTCCATATGGCCAAAGCAAGCTTGGTTGGCGACCAACTCGATACCCAGTTGACGACAATACGCATCGATTTCTTTGATTTCTTGCGCTGTTATTGGCGAATAATTGGCCCATACTTTCTCATGATTGCGGTAAGCGAAGGTATGTTCGGTATAAAGCTGCAATTGGTTGAATCGCAGTGAAGAGAAATAATCGATCAATCGTTTGAGTGATGCCATGGTCGGCACACGATCACGGCTAATATCCAGCAAAACAGACCGTGTTGGAAAGTCTGGCCAATCTTCGATGACGATGTCCTCTCGAATCACAGCATTCTTTTGAATCAACTGATTAATGGCGAGATGTGCGTAGCGAATACCATGAAGGTCGGCATAGTCAACGACGAGGCATCCCCCCATAAACCGAATGCGAAAACCTTGCTTTGCTAGAGCGGGATCGTGGCGATAGTTGAGGGTAGCGATTAATACTTTAGCCCCAAAGCGTATCGGACAAGAAGATACTAACGCAGAGACATTGACATGTTTTGTCGAATATCCTGCTAAGTAGCGCTTTGGTGCGGGGAATATCATTGTCATCAGACGTCCTTGTCATTCGCCATTAAATGGAAAGATTTCCGTTTTCAGACAGGCCGAGACTTTCAGCAAGCTTGAGTTCGGGTGTGAGCAATTTTTGCCAAGCCATACAGGCTGCACCCATCGCAGCGGCTTGTGGACCTAACAATGAAAACTCGATGTTGGGTTTGACGATTAATGACCCCGCCAGATTGTCACTGTGCTTTCGCAGTGAAGCCGCGAGTTCAGAACCGAAAGACATGCCATTACCACCGATGACGATCCGGCGAATACTCATTAAACTACAAACGTTTACGGCAAGTGATGAGAATTCTTCGATGATGACGCTAGGCGTCGGTTCAGCGCCTTGCATCAGCGCCTGGCTGTTAAATTGCCCCGCCATAAATTGCTCGCCATAAAACAGTTGGCGATTGAGCACCACGCCTACGCCAATCCCTAGTCGGTGATAAAGCTCTCTCGCATGGTGCGTTGAAAGCAGCACATAGAGGAAGTGATCAAAGGGCAGGCTTCGTTGCTGCATGAGCTCACCCCAAGCGCCGCAGTTTGCATCGTTGTCGATGAAAACTGGATAGGGGAAATATCGCTTAAATCGAGAGGTAAAGTTGATGGTCGACCTAGCGTTTAGGGAATGAGAAACGTGTAGTTGACCCTTGTCTGGATCAATCAGCCCCGGCATACCAATACCAATTGCCAAAATACGGGGGAACAATGATTGAATGGTTTCAATGCAAGGTAGCAAAGCATCAGCAACGGCTTTATCTATGAGGGCTTGGGTATCGATGGCGATCATGTCGTGATAGATCACCTGCCCGAGCAAGTTGATGACGGAAACTTTGATGGCATCAGAATTGACATCGACACCAATTATTACGCCAAACTCAGCGTTGAATAACAATGAGACTTTGGGGCGGCCCCCCTTTCCGGACACAGCCTGAGGCTGCTCGACGATCATGCCGATATCAATGAGATGGTTAACAGTCTTTGTTACGGTAGACTTATCTAGCCCTAATTTCATGGCCATATCAATCCGAGACACGCCAGGTGACTGCCACAAAGAATTGATGATTCCAGCAGTGTTGGTTGTGCGGCTGAGTTTTATTGACAAAACATTAGTTTCCAAAAACAACTTAACTATGAGCATGGTATTGATGGTGTTAAAAAAAACAACACGCTAGCGGTATTTCACAGCGCAGTTCACGAGTTATGCCTTATAGATTGAAGTGCATCGAAATTGTAATGAAAGAGAAAGGAGGGTTACTGTGATCGTATGGACAATATACCCGAGCCGTTATGCATTGAGTTATTGAGATGGCTCGGGTATATAGGTTGCTATTGGCAACTATTCTTAAAGATAGGACTGCAATGCCCAACCAAAACCTCAGTTCGGTGCACCGGTAAGGTTTTAACGGTGAAACTAAACGTTAGAAAAGAATCGGGTTTATAGGCTCTACATCATCATTCCGAAACAGGTCGCTCGTGGTGACATTGGCGCTGTCAATACTATGCAAGACAATGGATACCTTGTCCTGAAAGTTGATCAGCATGTTTGCGCCTTGTTGCGTCACGATAAATGAAGTGTCTTGATCGGTGAGGTATTCATTGCCATAAAAGTGGAACGCGAGCTTATCAACGCCGACTTCAAAATCAGTAATACGCACTACGGTATTGCTTGGGTCGACATCATCGCTTTCCTCAAACTCAAAGAAATTAAATGAATCTGCTCCCTGTCCGCCAATGCAGAAACTCACGCCAGACTCGGCTGCGCCGAGATCTCTAAATGAGAAAAAGTCATCGCCTTCTCCGCCATACATTGTGCAGTTTTGCGAGCTTTCAGAAGAGAGAGTATCGTCGCCGATACCGCCTTGCATCACATCGCGATAGTTGCCGCGATCTTGGTCTGAGTCGATTTTACTCAGAATATAATCGTCACCCGTACCGCCGCGCAACGAGTTACTGCCGAAATTTGCAAAGAGAAAATCGTTACCTGCACCACCGACCAATATGTCATCACCGCGACCCGAATACATAGTGTCATGCCCGCTGAATCCGACAATGGTGAGATCATCGTTGTCGCGTTGCAAATCAAAATAGTCATCTTGCGTTGAGCCATAGAGAAAATCGACGTCTGATTCCCCAAGTATTTCTATTGCCTCATTTGAAACCACTGACATAGCTAACACCCTCCTTGAGTATAAATAGTGATACGAGCTGGCTTGTTAACATTTAAAGATTTGCACACTCTGTTGATTCTGTGTGGCTTAATATCGAGACAGGAATGTTAGAATGCCTTACACAGGCTTAAGATGTGATCCAGCATGTAAACTGGCGACTGTTTGTTCGAAGGTTTGAAATGTTGATGAATTGAAAACCCTTTCAAAGGTTGCTGTCACTACCTCGCTGCGGGATACTCGGATGATTGCTTTCCTTTGCTCTGGATATTCACGGAATGAATAGAAATGTTTGGTTGTTGGCGCTTTGCCAAGCCCTTCTTATGAGTGGAAATATCGTGCTCATTTCGGTTAATGGCCTGATAGGTCAACAACTCTCCCCGAGTGACAGTTGGGTCACCTTGCCTGTTTCTACTCAGTTTGTTGGTTTGATGCTAGCCACTATCCCTGCCTCTCTCATTATGGCGAAAGTCGGTCGAAAAAATGGGTTCATGCTTGGCAATATTATTGGCATTTTTGGCGCGTTATTGTGTGTTTATGCCTTGAGTGAAGCGGCTTTCTGGCTATTTTGCTTCAGTACTTTACTGCTGGGCGTCGGGATCGGATTTGGCACCTTGTATCGCTTTGCTGCGTTGGAAGTGAGCGCCCCTGAAAGCCGTGATAAGGCCATTTCATTGTCCATGGTCGGAGGCGTGCTGGCGGCAGTGCTTGGCCCAAACCTCGCAATTGCCAGTCAGCACTGGCTACCCGGTACGCATTTTAGCGGTGCTTTCGTTGGCATCACTGTGCTTTATATTATCTCTCTCATTGTTCTGCAATTTATCGGCTTACCGCCAGCTCCGGCGATTGATAAAAACAACCCACCACGCTCGGTGTTTCGCATTATTCGCGCTCCAGGATATTTGGTTGCAGTGTTCGCAGCCGTTGTCGCGTATGCGGTGATGAATTTGTTGATGACAGTCACGCCCATTGCTATGCACAAGCACGGATTTGAGTTCGAGCAGGCGGCGCTGGTGATTGAGTGGCACGTATTAGGGATGTTTGCTCCGTCATTTTTCACTGGGTCAATTATTGGTAAAATCGGGACACGTATGACCATCATGCTGGGGAGCTTGTTCTTTATCGCCTGTATTTTAGTGAACATGAATGGGGTGTCGGAGTGGCATTTCCGTGTGGCTTTGGTTCTGCTTGGGGTTGGGTGGAATTTCATGTTTATTGGTGCGACCAGTAAACTCACCCAGACATATTTGCCTCAGGATAAATCGCGCGCACAGGCATTCAATGAGTTTGCGGTGTTTGGTAGTGTCACTATTACAGCATTGTTGGCGGGGAATCTCGAAGTCACCTTAGGGTGGCAAACGCTTAACTTAGCCATGTTGCCTTTTGTCTGCATTGTGCCTCTGGTTTATCTTTTGTTTACGCGAACACCAAAAAAAGCCGCGGTCTAGTTTTCGTCTTCTCCTGCTTTGGAATGTGGCATGGATTTTTGCCCTTTATGCAGATTGCGGAGGGCGTCATATCGCTTGTTGATAAAACTCATTACAATCGCGATTCCAATTCTGTGCCACAACAAAACGTGGGCACATGCCGTGTTTCAAAAAAGGATGTTGTATGAAACTGTTCGTGTTCGATCATTGCCCATTCTGTATCAAGGCTATGATGGTCGCCGGCTTGAAAAAGGTGGATGTGGAGCTTGTCTATCTTCAGAATCATGATGTTGAGGCACGTGTCGAGAAAGTGGGTGCTAACTTGGTACCGATTCTAGAAACGCCTGATGGTTCTTATATGGCTGAAAGTCTTGATATCGCGGCGTACTTTGACAACGTGGATGGGCAACCTATTGTGGCCGCTGGCCGTCAGAGTGATCGCATTTCATCGTGGATGGAAGTGGCTGGATATTTCGGTTCTCACCTGATTTATCCGCGTTGGATGATGATCAATTTACCGGAATTTCAAATTGAAGAGGCGAATGCATGGTTTATCAAAAACAAATCCGCCATGATTGGAATGACGTTTGACGAAGCTTTTGCTAACAGTGAAGAATATCTTGCCAAATTGAACGTGGAATTGTTCAAGCTTGATTGGCTGGTGCCGCCTTCACAGCGTCATAATCAACTGACATATGACGACGTAAATCTCTTTCCGTTCCTACGCAATTATACCGTGATAAAAGGGCTGCGTTATCCGGGTCATGTTCGCCAGTATCTTGATGAAATGTCGGTACTGACTGGAATCGCATTATATGACTCGGTCGCGGTGTAATACATAGCGGTGAATGATCTAATCTTTTCTAGTTTCTAGTTTCTAGTTTCTAGTTTCTAGTTTCTAGTTTCTAGTTTCTAAGTGAACGATTGTGTATCGACTGATATAAAAAAGGGGCTGGCGGATAACACCGCTAGCCCCTTTTTTGCATCTGTCAGAGTCGTTTGACTACAGGTATAGTTTCGCGAGTTCCGTAGGCTCAAGTTCTTTGCCTTCTAGCTCTGCATTCCAGTTGGTACCAACCAGTACGCCATCTTCGCTGAGCGTGACTAACCAATCCTCAACGAACACATCCAACGGGATTTCAACGACATCGAAATCAGCCCATTCTTCGACATTATGATGTTCTGCATCTTCTTTTGCAGACCAGAAAGGCATTACTTCGCTGTTTTCGAATTCAGAAGAGTCGCAAGCCAGCCAACCATCTTCTTCGTTTTTCAAGCCCCACACCACTTGGGTGCGTTGGGTTTCTTCAACGAAAAGCATCAGGTTCGCTTGGGTATCTGCAGTCAGTTTGCTCATTTTTAGCATCTCTTAAGATAAGTCCGCGTTAGGGTAGCACTTTATTGGTTAATGTGCGCGTATGCTTTCGATTAATAGCAACGAGGTTTCTGTCTATAACGCCAAGATCAAAAGGAACTTTTGCTTGTTTCCTGTCTATCGTCACGTTACAACGTTCCTTTACTGTAGAGGCTAGGGAAGCGGAGATGACAAACAAGAAGGTTTCATTCATTGGGTTGGGTGTGATGGGGTATCCCATGGCAGGGTATCTGGCCAAGGCAGGCCATGCGACTCGCGTATTTAATCGCACAACAGCACGCGCTGAGAAGTGGGCAGAAGCTTATCAAGGCTCGGTTGAGTTAACCCCTCGTGATGCGGCTGAAAACTGCGATATGGTGTTTGTGTGCGTGGGCAATGATGACGATGTTCGTAGCGTGGTATATGGCGAGACTGGCGTTCTTGCCAGTATGAAACCTGACAGCGTGCTGGTGGATCACACCACCACATCGGCTGAATTGGCAATGGAACTAGCGTGTGCGTGTCGCGAAAAGGGTGTTCACTTTATTGATGCGCCTGTATCGGGCGGACAAGCGGGCGCAGAAAATGGTGCATTGACGGTGATGTGCGGCGGAGATGCCGACGTATTCGCTGACGTAAAGACCGTGATTGATGCATATTCTAAGCAAGCGGTATTGATGGGCGAAAACGGCCAAGGTCAGCGCTGTAAAATGGTTAATCAGATATGCATTGCCGGTATTTTGCAGGGATTGAGTGAAGGTATAACCTTGGCGCAAGCATCTGGCTTAGACGTTGAACAAATGGTGAATGTTCTTAAGCACGGGGCGGCGGGTTCATGGCAAATGGAAAACCGTGCAATAACAATGGCGCAGGATAAGTTTGACTTTGGCTTCGCCATTGATTGGATGCGCAAGGATTTAGGGATTTGTCTTGATGAAGCTAAATCCAAAGGCTTAGCACTGCCTCTTACCAAAGCCGTTGATGAAAAGTATGCCGAACTTCAAACCCAAGGCTTGGGGCGCATGGACACATCGGTATTGATTAAAGCGCGTTAATCTTCTGGCTTAGATTTTTAGCTGATATTTATCTTAAAAAACAGGGCCAGCGATGCATGATCGCTGGCCCTGTTTTTTTAGTACTGTCTGACCGCTGACTTAATCCGATTGGGATTTCTTTAAGTTTGCCGAATCGCTACGCGACTTGCTTACGAGCTTGCTTGGAAAAAAACTCCTGATGCAGCGCGCGAATCGCGTTTTCATAGACATTATCTTTGACGACGAACTGCACGTTCACATTACGCATCGATGAGTGAACGGCGATGGGTGAAATGTCGTGACTCATCAAGGCCAATACGCCTTTACTCAGCGTTGTGTTGGTATTGATTTCTGATCCGATTGCGGAGATCAGTGCCACCATATGGCCCGTGATGGTGGAATGAGGAAAACGCTTTTCTGCGCGATAAAGCATTTGATTGAGGCTTTTTGACGCGCCGCTCAAATAGTAAGTAATGGAGTTGGCGTTCATCTCTTTACCAACCAAATTCACACGCTCATCCGCGATGATTTCCATTAACTCGTAACTTACATTATCGATCTTGCCCACCATCGCCTGATCAAAGATGTGGAGTGCAAACACCTTATTTTTTCCCGCGATGATTTCGATTTTTTGCGCTTCTGGTTGATACGCTTTCGAAATCAATGTGCCTTTATGTTCTGGCTCGAAGGTATTCTTAATTTGAAGCGGAATATTGTTCTGACGAAGGCCTGAGGCGGCATTTGGGTGAATGGCTTCCATCCCTAAATTGGCCAGTTGGTCGGCCACATCGAAATTGGATTGACCGATTGGCAGCACGTTTTCAGGGCCGACAATACGTGGGTCTGCGCTACTCAAATGGTACTCTTTGTGGATGATGGCAAGATCAGCCGATGTATTGCAGGCAATGCGACTAAAGGTGATTTCGCTGTAGCCACGATCATAGGTTTTCATTAGTCCTTCATCGCAATACGCATAGCCTGTCACAATGGGTAACTCGGTGCTGACATCGATGTCTTTAAACGCGCTAGAGATGACGGAATCAAGGTTACCTTGCAGTGTGTTATCCCAGCCTGACAAATCAACAAAACGTGCGTTGATATCAAGAGTTCTTAGCTTCAGGGCCGTGTTAAACGCACTGTGCGCTTCGCCGATTGAAGATAAAAACTCTCGGATTTGAGGAAGGTACTGACGCAGTGTGAACTGACCGTACTGGCAAGTCGCTAAAATGTTGGTGATGCAGTTTTGTGCCTCATCAACACGTGAACAAATGAAGTTGTCAGCGCGAGTGCGGCTCAATGGGTCGGCAAACATGTTGCCATTAATGAGCTGCAAACGCTGTTTGAGTGCATGGAAGGCTTCAATCCAACTGTCATCGCGCTTTGCGACAAGCTGATAAATACCAGGCTCTCCGGTGCGTTTACATTCCAATAGCGCATCGGTAATCCCGCCGTAAGCAGAAACGACAAAAACGCGATTATAGGGGGAAGCGGGGCGGAGGAAAATGTTGTCCAAAACGGCATCAAATGCCGACATAGATGTGCCACCGATCTTTTCTACGGTATAAGTCATGGATGAATCCTTTGCTTGCCAAGACGATAAATGAAAGGGAGCAAATTGCTCCCTAAAGCGGTGGGGGTAAATCAGTCGACTAGCGGGTAAACGCCATTTTCGTCGTGGACTTCATTGCCTGTGATGGGCGGGTTGAAGACACAGGCCATCACCATTTCTTTATTTGTGTAGGCGCGCAGATAGTGTTCATCGTTCTTGTCGAGAATATAAAGCGTACCCGGCTTAATTGGATAGGTTTCACCGCCGACCACTTCGATCTCACCTTCGCCGGACATGCAGTACACTGACTCTAAGTGATTTTTGTAGTGGATGTGCGTTTCGGTGCCTTCGTAAATCGTCGTGATGTGGAAAGAAAATCCCATCTTGTCGTCTTTGAGCAGCATGCGAACGCTTTCCCACGTTTCTGATACCACGCGACGCTCGCTGTTTTGGCACTCTTCAAGAGTTCTTACAATCATCTTTTATTCCTTACGACGCTTTACGGGTGGAAACAGTAGCAACATGCTCGGCCGCTTTTTCGAAGATATGTAGGCCTTGCTCTAGTTCCGACTCACTGATAGTAAGTGGTGAGAAAAATTTGACCACTTCATCATTCGGGCCTGCAGTTTCAATCACCATACCGTTTTCAAAGCAGTGGCGCGTGATAGAAGATGCAAACTCAGGTCGCTGACACTCAATACCTTGCATCATGCCGCGACCTTTGGTGCGCACAAATAAACTTGGGAATCGTTTCAGAACACGGTCGATGGTTTTCTTTACTTGTTGGCTTCGGTCTGCAATGTGATTCTCGAAGTCATCATTCTGCCAGTAAGTTTCAATGGCACTGGTGGCAGTGATAAAGGCGTGATTGTTACCACGGAATGTACCGTTGTGCTCGCCTGGTGACCACTTATCCAATTCAGGCTTCAGCAGTACTACTGCCATAGGCAGGCCGTAACCACCGATGGATTTTGATAATGTGATCATGTCCGGTTTGATGCCTGACGGCTCAAAGCTAAAGAAAGTCCCCGTTCGGCCACAACCTGCTTGGATATCATCCACAATCGTCAAAATGCCATGGGCTTTACAGATTTTGCAGAGTTTTTGCAGCCAAGCATCAGACGCCACGTTCAGGCCGCCTTCACCTTGAACCACTTCCAACAAAACTGCAGCTGGCTTGTCGAGGCCGCTTGAATTGTCGTTCAGCATCGTTTCAAGTAGTGCCAATCCGTCGACACCGGCATACCCTTCATAAGGAAGACGAGACGTACCAGCAAGTGGCATACCTGAACCACCACGATGATGTTGGTTACCCGTTGCTGCTAACGCACCCATGGTACAGCCATGGAAACCATTGGTGAAGGTGACGATGTTGGTACGCCCAGTGACTTTACGTGCCAGTTTCATCGCCGCTTCAACAGCATTGGTGCCTGTTGGGCCAGTAAACTGCACTTTGTAATCAAGATTTCTAGGTTCGAAGATGTGATTACGGAGTGCGGTTAGAAACGCGGCTTTGGCCTCAGTATGCATGTCTAGGCCATGGGTAATACCGTCTTTGTCGATATAGTCGATCAAGGCTTTCTTCAATATTGCGTTGTTATGGCCGTAATTGAGCGAGCCTGCACCAGCGAGAAAATCAATGTATCGATCGCCATTATCTGTTTTCAGCCAGCAGCCTTTGGCTGCGGTAAATAGCACCGGGAAGCTGTTGCAGTAAGACTTAACGTTTGATTCTTGCTTGTTAAAAATGTCCATGAGGGTTCCGTTATTATTGAGTGTTTTTATTCAAAGGGATGCGGAAAAGAAACTCAGTGTCATGACGTCCCTTAAAATGCTGCGCTTCATCAAGAAACACGGAGACTTCACCTTTTCTGCCGTTTGCGGCATCAAGTTTTTTAAACAAATGCCATGACCCTTCATTCGATTTAGTGATCGTGGTTTCGATCGCCTCAACATGTTGTAAATGCTCTCGCATCAAAAGCTCTTGCAGCATGTGATAAGCCAACCCTTTACCACGCATGTTTGGAGACACAGCGACTTGCCAAACAAACAGATCATGAGGGGAATCCGGTTTTAGATAGGCAGAAATAAATCCAGCTATCTCGCCATCATGCTCAGCGACAATGCAGGTTTTACTAAAATGGGAAGACTGGAGGAAGTTGCAGTACGAGGAGTTTTCATCAAGCGGGGGGCAGTTAGCGATGAGGCTATGGATATTGATGCCATCATCCGTTCTGGGAACACGAAACACCCACTCGTCTTCGTCCGTCCTCAAACGCGTTAATGCCGCGTTCTGGTAAATCGTCTCAGTACTCATTGTGATTCAAATCCTTTAGTGTTCTAAGCATTGCAACCCTGTAAATGATACCAATAATGGATAATTTATCAAGTGTAAGTCACCGATTTGAGAATAGATGCTTGTAAAGCCTTGTTTTATATAGGTGACTAATGCATGGCTTAAAAGTGAAACATTTAGAGGTGTAATTAAGTTGTCACTTATTTGTCAGAAATAAATGAGCAATGAAGAGAGGAAGCCGCTTGTGTTCTTACTTATCGACGAATATTAAGTGGGGTGATCACAATTTCCTGTCGATATAACGTAGTAAACTTTCAGTCAGATTTTAGTTGGCGATAAAGCTAAGGGGGATTAGACAGTAATTAGTTAACGAAAATATCGTTAAAGTATTGAATAATAGGCAATAGATTTAGATCTTATTTTTTCTTGGTTAATAATTATTCCCTCGTTAGACTCTGCGCCAAAATAATAAAAACAGTCCTAATCCTACTTTTCACCGTGAAGCACCCAAAAAGGCAAAGAAAGTAACGATGAGCCCTGAACAATATCTTACCCAATGGCAACAAAGCCAAACCGATGCCGAAACTATGTCTCCTCTTATCGGCAAACTCTACCGCGAAAAAGGTGTCGAAATTCAGATCTACGGTCGGGCAGTGATTAATGCCAGCACCATTGATCTTCTCAAATCTCATCGTGTTGCACGTTGGTATACCGGACAGGAAGTGACGACTTCGCATACCTTGCCGCTTCTAGAAGCGTTAGCTGGGTTTGATTTACCTGCGTGTCGCATTGATTTGGGCCGTCTCGCAAGTCTTTACTGGCGCGATCATCAAGATTGCGCGCAATTGGACGAGTTTTTAAAGACAACAGTCGCAGAACTACCGAAAAGCACACCTCTTAAGGAGCCCAAAGATGTTGTGCTGTATGGTTTTGGCCGCATTGGACGTTTAGTGACACGTCTGATGATCGAGAAAAGCGGACCGGGGTATCCCCTGCGTTTACGCGCGATTGTTGTACGTGGCGGCAAAGATGGCGACTTGGAAAAGCGCGCCAGCTTGCTGCGTCGTGATTCAGTACACGGACCATTTAATGGTTCTATTTTGGTTGATGAAGCCCGTAATGCGCTGATTGTGAATGGTAACTACATTCAGTTCATCTATGCGAATCATCCCTCTGAGGTTGATTATGAAGCGCATGGTATTAAAAATGCCGTTGTGGTGGATAACACGGGAATGTGGCGGGATGTAGAAGGACTCAGCCAACATTTAACCGCTAAAGGCGCTGAAAAAGTGTTGCTGACTGCACCGGGGAAAGGTGATATCAAAAACATCGTATTTGGTGTGAACCACGATGATATTGCTGATAACGACACTATTATTTCAGCGGCTAGCTGCACCACCAATGCCATTACGCCTGTGCTAAAAGCGATGAATGATCGCTATGGCGTGGAATCGGGCCATATTGAAACCGTGCACTCTTTCACTAACGATCAAAACTTGATTGATAATTTCCACAGTGGTGAACGCCGTGGTCG
The DNA here is from genome assembly GCF_000286835.2 of Enterovibrio norvegicus FF-33. GTDB lineage: Bacteria > Pseudomonadota > Gammaproteobacteria > Enterobacterales > Vibrionaceae > Enterovibrio > Enterovibrio norvegicus_A. The sequence goes on from NZ_AJYD02000038.1 coordinate 876,508, forward strand.
AGCAGCATCATTGAACATGGTGATAACGTCGACAGGTGCGGCGAAGGCTGTCGCGAAGGCGCTTCCAGCATTAAAAGGCAAGCTAACAGGTAATGCGATTCGTGTTCCAACGCCAAATGTTTCCATGGCGATTGCGAATCTGAACCTAGGCAATGACGTGGAACGTGAGTCTTTGAATGCATTCTTGCGTGAAACTGCGCTGGTATCGCCGTTGGCAGGACAAATTGATTACACCCAATCAACTGAAATAGTCTCTTCGGATATTGTTGGCTCACGTTACGCGGGTGTTGTTGATAGCCAAGCGACCATTGCCGATGGCAATCGTTGTGTGCTTTATATCTGGTATGACAATGAATTCGGTTACAGCTGTCAGGTGATCCACTGCATTGAGCACATGGCGGGTATGCGCTATCCGGTTGTGCCTGCGCCGAAAGCCGAACGCTAATTCGCTAAAAGCAGTTGCTGCGAACCCTAGCAGCTGGCATTGGCAAAAAATCCCCCTAATTGAAAGCGGCTCCCATTGGCCGCTTTGTTTATTTTGCTGCTAGCAATGGGTGAGTTCGCACGATTAACCTTGCCTTTATCGCCTATCAATGCGTTTTTATTTATTTCAATTGTTTGACCAACGAAAAATTCTCTTTCAAGCGGCTCACTTTACTCGTCATACACAGCGGCAGAATACCTTCGTTCGCAATTTTTCGTAGCACGAGTGCGGAAGGGCTGAGTAATGTCATGTCTGATTCGGCCCGAAGTTCCAACACATAGCGTTCATTGGCTGTTGTGTCGTATTCTGCGGGCAATTTTCCTCTGTGTTCAAATGCGCCTTCTAGCAAAGGCGAATAGGCCACTAAAATGATGTCAGGGTTGGCTTGTTGAAGCAGAGACTTAATGTCATCAGTCAGGCAAACTTGTTCGCCAAAATCCGCATCGTCTTTCGGTGGGATCACGGTATAGCGATATTGCGCATAACTGATAGGGGTTAATTCTTGGCGTTCAATGAGTACACAAAGGTCGCTGAGACGAGCAAGCGTGTAATTTGAGATACCGAGTTTCTTCACCACGCCTTTTCTTACGTATTCTGTGAGTACTGTCCACGTTTCTTCTAGTGGCGTGTTCAAGTCATCCACATGGGCGTAAAGCACATCAATATAGTCAGTACCAAGACGAGTGAGTGACGCTGCAATGGCGGTGTCGATAGCTTGGCGACTCAAGCCTTCGGACTTGGAAAAGTCCTGACCATCCAGCGGAAATGCTCCAATTTTGGTGTGAATATCGACTGAGTTGCGGTCAACCGTTTTCAGCCATTCTCCAATCGTGCGTTCGCTTTCACCGCCACTGCCTGCCCAAAATGCATAGTTGTTGGCGGTATCAATGATTCTTCCGCCCATAGCGACATAAGCATTTAACACTTTGAAGGCATCAGCAGGCGATGTGGTGGTGCCAAAGGCTGCGGTGCCTAATCCTGCTTTCATAGAATGTTCCTTGTCGATGAGGGGTGATGAGTCGTTTTGTACTGTGAAACAATTGGGGAAGGATGAATAGATCAGCAAAGTACAATCTTAGTTTACGCTTTCTGAACCGCGATTTTTGTATCAGACAAGAGCAAATACCGTTTTTGTATCATGTCGAAGCCTCTGCTATGCGCTAATGCATTTTCACATGGTGCGTTTAGCCGCGAGAATGGATACAGAGGGCACCCATTAACTTAGGATCTGCGAGGCCACGTGTTTTGGAGGCAAATTCTGTTGAGGTGGTGAGGGAAACAGAGCGACACGGGGTCGCTCTGTTTATGTCGGGTTTAAAACCCTTTTTTCTTATGGCGGTTGCTTGATTGGATCGTGTTCACCATCTTAGTAAAGGTTTTATCCTTTGCGCGTTTTTGCGCCATGGTGGCAGAGTTTCTCGCGTCTTCGTTTTGCAACTTGAGATAGTTACTTAAACGACGCTCGTCGATATTGCCAGTTTCCAACGCGGCACGAATAGCGCAACCCGGTTCGTTACCATGCTGGCAATCGCTAAATCGACATTGTGATTCTAATTCTTTGATTTCGGCAAACAGAGTATTGAGACCATCTTCGCTATCGAAGATCTTCAATTCTCGCATCCCTGGCGTATCCAGCAATACTGCACCAGACGGCAAACAGTGTAGGCTTCGCGCTGTTGTTGTGTGTCGGCCTTTGCTGTCGCTTTCGCGGATCCCACCTGTTGTTTGCACCGAATCCCCCAGCAGGGTGTTCACCAAGGTGGATTTACCTACGCCTGATGACCCCATCACAACCAGCGTTTTTCCCGCTTTCAGCCAAGGGCTGAGGGCGTTAGCTGTATGCTCATCGAGTGCGTTAACTGCTTCAACAGCCAAAAAAGGCGCTAAGGCTTCGACTGAACGAATGGTCTCATCAAGATCAAACGCGTTGCCGTCGGCATCAAGGCTGTTTTCTGCAAGGTCACGCTTAGTCAGCACCACAACCGGTTCAACAAATGCATCGGCACACATTGCTAGATAGCGCTCGATACGGTTGAGATTAAAGTCGTGGTCCAGTGCACACACAACAAAGGCGGTGTCGATGTTCGCTGCGATCAACTGTTCAATCACTTTTGTGCCAGCGCCTTTGCGTGCAAATAAGGATTGACGGTCTAACTGACGAATGAAATGGCCGTCATCGTCGATCAATATCCAATCGCCAACTGTCATGCTGGGAAACGATGCGTGGATCTCAAGAGATTCTGTGCCTGTTTCATTGATCAGTAAGTAGTGACTACGATGATGTTCTGCAATTCTGGCGATACGGGTATTTTCGTAATCTTCCAGTGTCAGTTGTTGCTGAAATACAGGTTGCCAGCCAAGTTGGCTTAGTGTTTTAAAAGGTGTCATTGTTTTTCCCTACGCACAGAGCGTATATCTGTGTGTTTGAGTAACAGAGTGTTGTAGGGTCGAATCAATTCGGAAAGACCCCGGTCGAGATTCACCGGGCAAAGAAGGGCGGTAGCTGTGGAGCAAACGTGGTTTTACCCATCGTTTAAAAAGCGCTACTTAGCGTACGATTCCTGCCGGGTGGGTCATTGCTACAATCATGTTGTTCCTCCTAGTTGGGTTGTGCTGTTTTGTTTCGGCTTAGACGGTAGATGCCGCTAATATCGCGAATCTATCATGAAGCCATTCGCCCTGCAAAGTGTATTGATTAAGTGCCCAGTGTGGTGGTGCCATCAATATGCTAATCGTTTGGGATGTGGACAGAAACATCGGCAGACGCCTGAGCCTTTCGTTATGATGACATGCATAAAATCAACACGGAGTACGCCATGTTCCGCTATCCGAGCACACGTCAAGACGAGACTGTGGACACTTACTTTTCTTCTGTGGTCGCAGACCCATATCGTTGGATTGAAAATGATCTGAGTGAAGAAACTGCTGCTTGGGTTGATGCCCAAAATGACGTCACATTCGGTTATTTGCGTGCGATACCGTTTCGCGATGCGATCCGGGCACGTCTTGAAACGGCAAATAATTACGTCAAGGAATCTCCACCGTTCACGCGCGGGGAATATACCTATTTTTACCGCAACGATGGCCTGCAAGATCAAGCGGTGGTCTTTCGCACCAAAGATGTGATGGAAAATGCGGGTGTGTTTCTCGACCCCAATAGTTGGAGTGAAGAAGGCACTACCTCTCTCGATCAAATGCGCTTTTCCGCTGATGACACCTTCATTGCTTATTCTACATCTGAAGGAGGCAGCGATTGGCGCACCATCTGTGTCATGGACGCAGTTTCGGGCGTGTTGCTCAGCGATAAAATCGAGAACGTGAAATTCTCAGGTATTGAATGGCGGGGCAGTGAAGGTTTTTACTACTCGACTTATGACAAACCGGAAGGCAGCGAATTGTCTGCGCGTACCGAGCTTCATAAACTCTATTTTCATCGATTGGGCACGTCGCAGGCAGACGATGAATTAGTGTTTGGTGGCGAAGGCGATCCTCAGTATCGCTACGTGGGTGGCTACACCACAGAAGACGATCGTTTTCTGGTGATCACGGGTGCGAATGCGACCTCTGGCAATATGCTCTATGTGCAGGATTTAGACAAAGGCACAGATCGGGTTTGCCTGACAGAAGATGAAAGCGCAGACAGTGATGTGTTTGAACACCATGATGGCAAGTTGATTATTTACACCAACCTTGATGCGCCAATGGGTCGCATGGTGGCGGTCGACACAGCTTCACCTCATCAAAAAAATTGGACAGATTTAATCCCTGAAACAAGCCATGAGCTTAGCGTGAACAAAGGCGCAGGCTACTTGTTCGCGAGCTATTTGGTTGATGTACAAACGCAAGTGAAACAATACCAATTTGACGGCGCATTCGTACGTGATGTGTCATTACCAGGCGTCGGCAGTGTGTCCGGTTTTGGTGCGCGAGCAAAAGATAAAACGCTGTATTTCACTTTCACCAATTACACCACTGCCAGCGATACTTACCGCTTTGACCCGCAAACGGGCGAGGCCACGCTGTATCGACGCAGCGCGTGTGCCATTGATAGCACGCAACTTGAATCAAAGCAGGTGTTCTATACCTCCAAAGATGGCACGAAAGTGCCGATGATGATTTGCTACCGCAAGGGTATTGCACTTGATGGCTCTCATCCCACCCTGCTGTACGGTTATGGCGGTTTCAACATTAGCCTTGAGCCTTCATTTAACCCAAACGTGGCAAGTTGGATTGAAATGGGAGGCGTTTATGCGGTTGCCAATTTACGTGGCGGCGGTGAATACGGCAAAGCATGGCATGACGCAGGGACACAGCAGCAAAAGCAAAACGTGTTTGATGACTTTATCGCGGCGGCTGAATACCTGATTGACGAGAAGTACACATGTTCTGAGAAACTCGGCATTCGTGGTGGCTCAAATGGCGGTTTGCTGGTGGGCGCTTGTATGACACAGCGTCCTGAGTTGTTCAAAGTCGCGCTTCCAGCAGTGGGTGTGTTAGACATGCTGCGTTACCACACCTTCACCTCGGGCGAAGGTTGGGCGTATGATTACGGAACGTCGGCGCAAAGCGAGGCCATGTTTAACTACTTGCTCGGTTACTCGCCCGTGCATAACGTCAAGGCAGGGGTGACATACCCTTCAACATTGGTGACGACTGCCGATCATGATGATCGCGTTGTGCCTGCTCATTCCTATAAATTCATTGCCGAGCTGCAAGCCAAACACGGCGGCGATAATCCAGTGCTGATCCGCATAGATGTTAATGCAGGTCACGGCGCGGGCATGCCGACCCATAAAGTGATGGATTTGAATGCCGACGTTTACGCATTCTGTTTTGATCAGATGGGTGTCATACCCATTGAGAATCAGTGCTGATTACTGCATTTTCGAAGGAAAAACGCGCCGTGACTGGCGCGTTTTTTGTTGAGTGAGTGCGGTGTTGAGCTTCTAGCGGCAGTCCATGATTACTGCCGGCCATAAACCCGAACGCCTGCAGATGAATTTTCTGACTTGCCGAACACTTCCAGCTTCTTAACACAGCGTTTGTAAGCCAGCTTTCGCCAATCTGTGGTTTTGTCTTTCCCGACGTCGCGGTAAAAGCGAATGGTTTTGGTATCGCCATTTTTAAAGGTGATTTTCACTTTTTGAAGGTACATATCCCGGTCAGCCTTTACTTGAATGGCGTTGACGCGGCGGCAAATCACCAAGGGAATATCTGCACCGTAATCGGTGTTCTTAAACACGATGGTTCGGCCCAATGTGATCCTGTCATCTGCTTGCGCGGCAGTTGGTATACCGAGCAGGGTGGCGTATACGCAAATTAGGGAAAGTAACGTGTTCGTTTTCATGGTTCTACCTCAAGGATTCAGCGTGCTAGCCAGCTGGGTGGTGAGAGTATCGAGTGCTACGGAAAGGGCATCGACCAAAGCGGGATAGCCCTCCTGCTTCAAGGGCTCGCTTATTTGGAAGGTTTCGGACAACAGGATGTTGCCGCTGTCATCAAACAACATCCATTCACCTGCCAACATGGCATCGCCAGTATAACTGCCATTAAATTGCGCCATCTTTACCCAAAGCGTTTGCACTGGCGAGGTGCTGGAAATAGGCGAAGTGCCAACAGGCCAGTAGCGTGTTTGTTTCTCGCGAAGCCCAGAGATGATGAGTCGGGTGAGTTGTTCGGATAAGCCCTCCGCCCATCGGTTATTGTTTGCTGCGACCGTTTCAGTGTTCGAGATTTGGTAAACAATGCCGCTGCCAGAAAGGATATCCGACACCGCAACGTTGGGAATGACCAGAATGGGCACCTTGTTCTGAAAGGTATAGGTTCTGCCCAATGAGTCGGACGTGAGCAAATAGGTGTTTTGTGCAATATTTTGTGTGCTACTGCATGCAGTGAGCATCAACAAAGCCAAGGCCGTCATGAGGAGAGTTTTCATTGGCGTTTTCCTTTCGCAGGCACGGGGTCGTTTTGTCCGCTTGTGCCAAATATCAACGCATCCGGGGAATCGTTGAGGGTTTTAAGTAACGGCTCGAGTTGACCTAATGCATCGTTGACCTGTGACAACGCCTGTTGAAGTTCCGAGTAGGAGCTTGATTCAGGACTGAATCCTTTTAAGTTTTTTTGAAGTTGCGTCAGGCTATTTTGAATCTCTTTTGGTAGCTGCTGTGTGTCTTTTTGTTTTAGCAGGGCGTCGAGACGCCTGACTGTCACAGAAAGATCCTGTCCAAGGCCATCAAAGGTTTTTAACGTTTGTTGCGTGGTACTGAGCGTGTCGTCCAGAGACGACAGTGTGGTGTCGAGTGGCAGCTTACTTAACTTGGTAAGAATGGTACCTATCTGGCGCTGGAACTGAACAAATTCGCCGTCAATGGTTGGGAATACGTTAAAGCCGTAATATTGCGCCATGTGGGTTTCAGGGGGGGAGTCAGGGTAAAAGTCGGTGTCGATGTACAATGCCCCCGTCAGTAAATTACCCGTTTTGAGCGAGGCACGAAGCCCATGGCCAAACGCTTTTTTAAAGTCAGCCAACAGCTGTGATTCGCTCAGCGTGAGCGAAGCATCATATATTCGCTCCATTTCGATATGCACCAGAACGGGGATCTTTTCTGATCCCATTTCTGCTTGTTGGCTTAGATGAAGGGGCACTTTCTTGACCGTGCCAATGCGAATGCCACGATATTCTACTGAGGCGCCGGGGTTGAGCCCCCGTACCGATTCACCAAATAGCATGGCGTAAGCGACGAATTGCTCATACATTTTCTCGCGAATTTCTTTCTTATTATCAAACAGTTTAAAAGACAGCATTTGTTCGGTAATCGCTGATCCATCCGTATTTCCATCCGGTACACCAAAACTCACACCACCAATCATGAGGGATTCGAGGGAAGCGACATTCACGCTAAACCCTTCGGCGTTGAGCTTGATATCTAGCCCTGAATTGAGCCAAAAGCGAGTGTGTTTCCGGACTAAAGCATCGTAAGGTTGGAAAATGAATAGTTGATAGGTGGCATTTCGTTTGTCGATGTCGAAGCCGACTTTTTCTACCCGACCGACGGTGTATCCTTCGTACATCACCGGATCGCCAATGGCGAGTTTACCTGCATCGTCAGAAGTGAGGACAACGCGCAAACCTTTGGTATCTGCGGGGGCCACGGGTGGGGAATCGAGCACGGTGAATTTGTCTTTTTTGACGTCAGATTCACCCGGTCTCAGTTCAAGGTAGGGGCCAGACAATAAGGTCTCTAATCCCGATACGCCTTCGGTTCCGATGCGGGGTTTCACCACCCAAAATAATGTATCTTCTCTCAGCATTCTTTCGGTGCCACTGTCCATTCGCACCGTGAGCAAAATTTCGTTGTAGTTTTTGCTCAATGCCACGTTGTTGACGATACCAATTTTCACGCTTCGTGCTTTTACCAAGGTTTTTCCTGCTTCTATGCCTTCAGCGGTGGGAACGGTGAGCGTGATTTCTGGGCCTTGTTCACTGGCATATTGGTAGATCATCCATATGCCCGCGAAAAGCGACACGATAGGAATGATCCACACAGCCGCCATGCGTTTAGCGGGTTTTACGTGCGCGGTAACGTCACGGTCTTTATCCATGCTTTTCCTGTTTTATCGGTGTCTGTTGGCCTGAGGCGGGAGCCGGTGAAACAGCACAATTGTCATCTGCTGAAACGGCTTCGGTTTGCCAAAGAACACGAGGGTCAAAGGTGTGCGTCGCGAGCAAAGTGAAAACGACGACCAAGGCGAAATAGAACACGGCGGGGCCGGGAGTAATGCTCATTAATTGATGAAATTGAACCAGCGCGGTGAGTATCGCGACGACGAAGATGTCGATCATTGACCAGCGACCAATGATTTCAATAAAGCGATATTGTTTCAGCCGTATTAAGGCGTCTCTGGCGCTTTGTTTTCTGGAGGATTTCGCCTTGATGAGTAAATGCACCAAGATCAGCATTTTAGTGATTGGCACGATAATGCTGGCCGTCAGAATAATCAGGGCAATGGGGTAAGAGCCCAACTGCCAAATCAAAATCACGCCGTCCATGATGGTTGAAGCAGCCGACGATCCAAAGCTGGTGGTGTACATCATGGGGTACAAATTCGCGGGGATATAAAGGATGATCGCGGTGGTCACCAGTGCGGCAGACGTTGTCAGAATGTTGGACGGGTTAAATGCCTGCAAGCCGCTGCCACATCGTTGGCACGTCTTGGGATCGTGCTGGCTTGATGCGTGTGTTGGGTTGATTTGGCTGCACAATCGGCAAACAAGATGCGTTTGGCTGAGGTGGGTGTCGCCAGCATGAACATGTGCGTACGACTGGGTCGGAAACAGTCGATCCCAAAGCCATTGCTTGTCTGCCACGCGCGAACATTTCAAAACCAGATGTGCGTAAAGAAAAAAAGTCCAAAATGCGGGTCCTAACGACACATCCGTCATGGCAGCAATTTTCACGATACTGACTAATACGCCCACAAAGAAGATATCGACAAGCAGCCAAGGCTCAACGCGAAGTACGAAGCGGCAGAGAAACTGCGTCCATTGATTGGCGTTTGAACGGGTAACGGAGCCGTCCGGTAGGCTGGATGAGAAAACCCTGCTGGCTTTAAAGAACAGATACATCATGGCGGTGATGGTCAATACGGGAAGCACCACCACAGTAAAGATCAGCATCGCAGCCAGTACATCGTTGTCGAAATAGTGAAATACGCTGAGTGCGTTCAATAGCACGATGTCGTTCGACAAGCCCTGAACGCGAATAGACATGAACGGGAAAAAGCAGCTAAGTGCAAGCATGATGCCGCAAGATAAGCCGTAAGCGAGAACGTTGGTGTGCGTATTCTTTACGTGCGTAAGCAGAGTATGGCCACAACGAGGACATGCCGCCCCTTGGCCATGTTCCAAATTAGGAATGGCACAAACAAGGCCGCATTCTCTGCATGAAATCAACGCACTGTCGCGCACTGCCATTTGGTCTTACCCTGCTACTCAACTCGATACGAAGTATAGGGACCAGTGGCGGCGTCATTTAAGTAAAGTCGTTGTTTCTAAACTCTGAAACAGATTGGGCTTTTTGAGGATAGGCCGAACCTTTGGTTTTCCAGCAAGGCCATTCTCGCTATTCATGAAGAATGTTAACGATAAGAAGCGGTTTTTTGGGATATCAATCCGTGATCAAGAACCTGCGTTATTGATATTGGTTTGGATAGTCACAAATGCGGTCTTGAGTGCTTCGTGTAAGTCGCTATTTTGACTCAGTGCTGCCAATACGATAATTGACATCGCAACACCCAATATGGCGTATTCGACAGCGGTGACGCCAGATTCATTCTGGATATATTGCTTTGCAATTTTAAACATCAATTTGCATTCTCTCGTATATCGGTTCGACGTCTTTGACGCCTTGTATTTAAGCGATAAAGTTAACGTAACTTATTGCTTTTAAAGGTATACCCCCGCGGGAGAATATTCCAGCTTTAAGTTTTTGCAAGGTGAGGTTAAACATTGGTCAGAGATGGTTCAAATGTAGGTCTTTTGTGTTATATGTAATAAAAATAACGGCTGATTGATATTTATTGCTTGAAAGTTTAGGCAGCACAACAGATCTGTATATGTGTTCTGTTTCTATGTGATTGATATTTTGCCAATAAACATTTTTGGAAGGTTGTTGCGATATTATGATGAGCATCACACTGGTACTTAAAATGATACCCAAGCAACCTCAAGTGGAACGATTCTGAAGCAATCGCTCACAT
>NZ_AJYD02000038.1:889991-924208 GCF_000286835.2 Enterovibrio norvegicus FF-33
CAGTACGTTCACGTGCAATAGTTTGCCAGGAAGCCCGCTTAGCCAAGGGGCAAGGCCTTTGAATAAGTCTTCAGATAATTTGGTTCTAAAGAGCAGTTCGCCCATCCAGATAAACATGGGCAGTGCCGTGAGCGACCAACTGGTGCTTGCCCCCCAACTTGATGACGCAAACAGCAGCCCGATTTGTTCGTTGCCTGTCATGTAAAGGCCAATCACGCCTACGCCGATCAGAGCGAGAGAAACCCAAAGCCCTGCCGCCAAAAATAACAGTAGGCTGAGTGCCAAAATAAACGATATTAGTGTCATGTCGGTCATTACACGCCCTCCTTGTCGTCGCCAAGGTCTAGGGTCACGTCTTCCCCTTCCAGCACCTTGTAATGGGGCGTAATGCCACGAATGTTGTCGATGAGGCTGTCCAGCACGGCAAGGTTAAACGCAATCATGCCAACAGCAAGCGGAACCTGAGGGATCCACAATGGAATAGGAATATAGCCGTGAGTCACTTCTTCGAAATCGTGTGACTCCCACACCATGTAGGTGCAGTAGTAACTGGCAAAGCACAGCAGTAAAAACGCTAAACCTAATACCAGCGTTTCGAGTGGACGCTGCCATGCGTCAGGCAAGCGTTGAATCGCTAGGTTGACGCGAATATGGCCGCCTTCGTGAAAGGTATAGGCCAACCCAAAGAAGGTGGAGGCTGCCAGTGCGTAACCGGAAAAGTCTTCTGCTGATGGCACGATAAAGCCAAGCAGACGACCGATGATTTGGGCAAGGATGATCATCATGATCAACACAATGAAGAAACCGGACAAGCCGCCCGACAGCATGTACAAGGCTTGCTTAAATCGCATAGTCTTAACCTTTTTTTAAACCGTCCTGATTGGCCTAACTGTCGCAAGTGCGCAGTTCTCGCCATGATTGGTTTGAACGCCCTCCCCAATCCGATCGGGGAGGGTGACTTATCGACTTATCTAGAGTGAGTGGTTACTGACCACGATAAGCTTTTAGAACGGGAGTCAGTGTTTCTGGCGATTCAGCTTCCCATTCACTGGTCATGGTGACGCCAATAGCTTGTAGCTCGTTGAGAAGCTGCTCAGAAGGTTGTGAAACCTCAATGCCGTTGTCAGCCAATGTTTTGGTGTCTTTGGCTTCTTGAGCGGTCACTTCGCTCCAACCACGTGCTTCAGCTGCTGCGGCAGCATCCAACATCGCTTGTTGGGTTTTCTTGTCCAAACGTTTGAACGCGCGTTTGTTCACAACCACGACATTTTTCGGGATCCATGCCTTGATTTCATTGAAGTGGCTCAGGTAATCCCAAGCTTGACCATTAGCGCCAGTAGATGGCGACGTGATCATCGCATCAATGATGCCAGTGCTGAATGCTTGAGGGATATCAGGCACTTGCACTGTGGTTGGGGTGGTGTTCATCAGATCAGCCAGACGAGATGTCGACGGGCTGTAGGCGCGCATCTTGGTGCCTTGAATATCTGCTAGCGAGTTCACCGGCTTCTTGGAATACAAGCTTTGCGCAGGCCATGGGACGGTGTATAGCAACATCATGCCTTCTTTATTGAGCTGTTTTTCAATCTCAGGCTTTGACGCTTCCCAAAGGGCTTGTGCTTGTTCGTAATCGGTGGCGAGGAAAGGAATGTTGTCATGTTTAAAAATGGGGTGAGTATTACCCATGATGCCAATGAACACTTCGCCAAGCTGAACCTGACCCGTACGCACTGCGCGAGGGATTTCAGGGTGCTTCATTAACGATGCGCCGGAGTGAACTTTGATGTCCAGATCACCGCCCGTTGCTTCGTTGATTTGTTCGGCGAAGCCATAAGCAATTTTTGTTGGCAAGTTGGCGTCGCCATACGGAGTTGGCATGTGCCATTGAGCCGCAAATGTTGAAGGCATCATTAATGCCGAGAAAGATACCACCGCAGCGGGTAGCAGGGTTTTCAATAACTTCATTGGAAGTCTCCTTTTCACTTGTGTTCGTTAAAGAATGGAAAGCTGATCATTGCTCACATCGGTCACTAACATCTTCCCTGGTGAATGTGTGATAGCAATGGGTGGACAGGCGTTGGCAATGGCCAATTGCGGTGTGACACCACACGCCCAAAATACGGGGATCTCGTCATCATTAATTGGCACGGGATCGCCAAAATCTGGCTTGGACAGGTCTTTAATGCCAATCATCTCTGGATAACCAAGGTGAATGGGTGCGCCATGGGACTTCGGATAGCGCGTGGTAATTTGCACGGCGCGGATGGCATCTGCTGGCTTAAACGGGCGCATGGAAACCACCATGTCACCACTAAAGTATTGGCTTGGGTTGGTGGCTATGTTGGTGCGGTACATAGAGACATTGGCATTGCAATCTATGTTGCGTAGCGACAGTCCCGCACGCATGAGCGAGTCTTCAAATGAAAATGAACAGCCCAATACGAAAGTCACCAAGTCAGTGCGCCACAAATCCGTAATATCGGATGTCTCTTCAGACAATTCACCGTGACGGAACACGCGGTATTCAGGCACGTCAGTGCGAATATCAATGTCTTCGCCTAAGGCATCAAGAATAGGTTTACCGGGTGCGGAGACAGCAAGAAGGGGGCATGCAATAGGGTTTTGTTGACAGAACAGCAGAAAGTCATCCGCCCAACTCTTAGGCAGTATCACCACATTGCCTTGTGCTAGGCCGGGTGCGAACCCGCTGGTGGGGCCTTTAAACTTTCCGACTCTTGCAAGTTGGCGTAATTCGCGTGCTTGAGTGAGTGCTGCTTCGTGATGATTAGTCACGATAGACGTATCCTGTCCGGCGATCATTGAGGCTGTCATCCTTATACCTACATGTTAATCGTGTTAACTAAATGTTGCAGGTTGATGTCATTTCGTCCAATTATAGTTTTTTACCTTTTCTGATAAATAAAATTAATCGCTGGCCATGGGATAAGCGTGTGAGTGTGTATGAACCGCCGCCACTTCCATCGCCAATTTAGCCGCCTCTTCTGCTGCCCCATTGAAGGGGGCGCGAAGATAAGACGCTGTAAAGCCAAGCGGGGAAGGTGTCCAATCGCAGTTCACCGTGCGTAATCGTCCATTTTCAATTTCTGGTTCGGCAATCTTTGCTGGAAGGGTGGCGATACCTAGCCCATCTACCGTCATCCGTAAACAAGCTGACAAAGAACTCGACGTGAAAAAGCGCATATTGACGGCATCAGCTTGGTTGAATTGCTGTTTGATCTCACTAAATGGTTGGGTGTTGCGGGCGTAAGTGATCACGGGCCAAGGGGCTAGCTCTTCTATGGTCAATTTTCGTTCGGGTAGATTGAGAGACGGACTACCCACCCACACCAGAGGGTAACGACACAGCGGCAAGTTAGTCACAGAAGGCTCTGAAAGTGGCCCCATTAAAAATGCCAGATCGAGAGTTCTGTCCAGTAAATCGTGTCGAAGATTGGCGGTGACATCGACCGTGATATCAATATCCAATCGAGGAAATCGATCGTTAAAACTGCGCAAGAATTCCGTAAGCCAGGTGTGAACCACGGTTTCTGAAATGCCAAGTCGTAACGTTCCCGTAAACAGCGAGGTATTCTCGGCGCGCTTTTGGAATTGCTCTGCAGACATCAGCATTTTCTCTGCAAAAGGCAACAATTCGCGTCCTTTTGTCGTGAGGGAAATGGGCGATGCATCACGGTCGAACAGCGTAACGCCCAACTCTTTTTCTAAACTGGCGATACGAGAAGAAATAGCAGGTTGCGTGGTGAACTGCTGGTCGGCAGCTTTTCGGAAACTACGGAGAGTGGCGACAATAACAAAGGTTTCTATTCGTTTCAGGTTCATAGTGACTGCTGGTTACTGTGAGTTATTGAAAAGATAGACTTTGATTTGCCAACCCATTGATCACAAGTAACACCGTATGGCATACATCACAGAGAAATCTTGTTAAGGCGGTTTTGGCGTCCTTAAATGCCCTGAATCTGTGAACTGGGTCTCGCGATACACTTCGCCTCCAAAATGGTCATTCCGGTTTTCATCCTATCGAAAGCAATATTTTCTTTTTTGGTCGGTTATCGTCCAATTTCCCGTGAAAATATTTGCTCATTTTGTGCTCACGCAGTTAGCGATGAACGAGATTTAATAGAGCGTCTCGTTTTCGAGATGTGCATATTTTTAGCCGCTGACTTGCACCCCTTTCTAATCACGACGGTGACCTATTTCACACATTGATTTTCATGCGCGTTTTGTCCAGTAAATGATAGATATTTCATCTATTTGTCCAGCACGCTAAGGCATAGCATCAAGCTGTCTGGATTAAACGATAAGTAGTGCTCATGAAAGTAGTTGCGATTACTGCCTGCCACACCGGCATTGCCCACTGTTACATGGCGGCTGACCGTCTTGTTGACGCTGCGCGCATCCTGAACATTCAAATAAAAGTCGAAACGCAGGGCGCGATGGGTATCGAAAACAAAATATCTAAACGCGAGTTTGATGCTGCGGATCACATCGTGTTAGCCACCGAAATTAGCCCTGCTGAAAGCGACCGATACCACGGAAAACCCGTTTGTCAGGTCTCGGTTCAAGACGCTATCAATCACTCCATTGCCTTATTGAAAAAATTTAAGTGAACCCAATGAAATTAGAACTCGCGTTTACCTGTGAACTCCCAAATGGCATTCATGCCCGCCCTGCAAACCACCTCGAAGCGGCATGTCGCGCGTTTAGCAGTCAAATTACACTTCACAATCTTCGCAATGACAATCAAGCGTCAGCGAAGAGCGTATTGTCGTTGGTTGGCACTGATACGCTACTTAATGATGCGTGTTTGCTTATCATCGAAGGTGATGATGCTGAACAAGCGCATGACACACTGACGGCTTACCTTCACAACGAATTCCCACATTGCGATGAAGAGTTGGTAGTGATGGATGAGGGCGACGTGACCCTGCCACAATCGCTGATGAATCATAACCCAACCCTTATCCGCGCGAAGCGCCTGTCTGCAGGTATTGCCAAGGGTAAATTGATTCGCTACAACGACATCGAACTGTCCGTGTTCGAGCAAGAAACCGCATCGCTCAACTTTGAACAAGCGAAGCAGCAAGTCACTGAAACTCTGATTAATAAAGCCGAATTGGCGAGTGGCCAAGAAAAAGAAATCATCAAGGCGCATTTGGGCATCTTGAACGATGACATCCTGAATGAAAAAGTATCGGGTTTTGTGTCGAACGGTGAGTCGCTGGCGAAAGCGATCCTTCTGACCGTTGCCGCCATCACTGAAACCTTGATGCAATCGTCTTCTGCATACCTAAAAGAGCGTGTGCTGGACATCAAAGACATCGCGTTACAATTGCTGATGACCGCACATCCACATGTTCAAGTCTCTACCGATTTCACGCTGACTGAACTGTCAATCGTGATCGCCAACGATCTAACCCCGAGCCAATTTCTCGGCCTAGATCGTGACTATTTGCAAGGGCTGATCCTCACCCAAGCGGGTTCTACCTCACACACCGTCATTCTGGCGCGTGCGTTCAACATTCCTGCAGTATCTGGCGTTGAAATCGACGCGTGTACGAAACACGAAGGCGAAACGCTGTTCGTGGATGGCGGGCTAGGCATCGTGGCACTTACCCCATCTGAAGCAGTTTCAACTTACTTCGAGCGTGCAATGTGGATTGCTGAGCAAGTCAAAGCGTCTGAAAGCGAATACCTAAACCTGCAAGCGCAAACCAAAGACGGCCACAAGATTGAAATCGCGGCAAACATCGCCTGTACCGTAGAAGCGGAATCGGCGTTTGAGAAAGGCGCGGAAGGTATTGGTCTGTTCCGCACAGAAATGCTGTTCATGGACCGCAGCACTGCGCCTGATGAGCAAGAACAATTCGATGCGTACAAGCAAGTGCTGGAAGCGGCGGGCGACAAAGCGGTGATTATCCGCACCATGGATATCGGTGGTGACAAGCCGCTGGATTACTTGAACCTGGCGCACGAGCACAACCCATTCTTGGGTTACCGCGCGGTGCGCATCTACCCGCAATTCCTAGCGTTGTTCCACACCCAAATTCGCGCTATTTTGCATGCCGCGAAATACGGTCACGCCAAGGTAATGATCCCGATGATTCAAAGCATCGAAGAAATCCGTTGGGTGAAAGAACAAATTGCTATTGTGAAAGCGCAGCTTGATGCCGAAAACGTGGTGTACGGTGAATTTGAGCTGGGCATCATGGTCGAAATCCCATCCGTGGCATTCATCATGGATCAGTTCTGCAAAGAAGTGGATTTCTTCAGTATTGGCTCAAACGACATGACCCAATACCTACTGGCGGTTGACCGTGACAACGACAACGTTGCCAAGCTCTACAACAGTCTTGCACCGTCATTCTTACGCTTACTAGAAGCCGTCGTTAAAGGTGCGCATGAGCACGGTAAATGGGTTGGCTTGTGCGGTGAATTGGGCGCAAACAAGAAAGTATTGCCTCTGTTGGTCGGTGCTGGGTTGGACGAACTGAGCATGGCTGCACCAAGCATTGCGTCAACGAAGGCACAACTTCGTCAACTAGACAGCCAGCTTTGTCGTGAACTGTTCGTGCAAGCCTGTAATTGCGCGACAATTGCCGACGTTGAAGCCTTGCTAGAAGCGTTCGCCCAATCGCAAGAAGGTAAGCCACTGCTTGATGTGGAATGTGTGCTGCTAGATTGCGATTTCAACAGCAAAGAAGAAGCGATTCAAACGCTGGTGGGCAACCTAGGTGTACGTGGTCGTACTCACTTGGTCAACGAGCTAGAAGCCGATATCTGGGCGCGAGAGTCTGTCTTTACCACAGGCCTTGGCAATGGCTTTGCGATTCCACACACCAAATCAGACAACATTGCGCATTCGTCTATCTCTATCGCTCGCTTGAACAAGCCAGTGATTTGGAGCGACGACGAAGATGGCGCGGTCGAATTTGTCATCATGCTGACGCTCAATAAAAACCAAGGCGACCAGCACATGCGCATTTTTTCTGGCCTTGCGCGCAAACTGATTCATGCCACATTCAGAGACACCCTCAAAACAATGACAACAGAAGACGAGATGATCACCTTCCTAAAATCTGAATTAGCACTTTAAGACATCACCATAAGAAAAGCGTCACTCACGTCTATTGCCGCTCCTACGAGCGGTTTTTTTATGAGAATGCGTTTGATGCAGAATGTTTGGTGATCACACGGTTTAGAATGACCGCTATAAACCGTTTTTGGACAATTCTGAGCTAGCCATCGTGGCTAACTCAAAAGTGGACAGAAACGGGTTAGAACTAAAGCTCTATAGCGTCTACTTCGGATAACTTCAAATCGGGAAAAACGAAGTAGACGACTTTGTTGTTCGAGAGCATTGGCTGCTAACGCAGCCAGAAGAAAACTATTGCCTATTGACCGGAGAAGGGCTCATATGTGTTATACGAAATTAGCTCGCAAAATATTCAGATTCGCAGTCCCAAATAACCTTTAATTTCTCGTCGATATACGGAGCTAACATATCTTCAACGTTCCATATCGGTGACTTGCGTGTGTAAAAACAGCTTTCGTATTGGGAATACAAAGGCTTGTCAAAGATCTTAGAACCATATTGTGCTTCTAGTAAGATGTGAATTGCAGCAATTGCATTTACCATAGCTTCAATAGATGCTTTCTCAAAGCTACCTCCACGATCATGTTTAGACGCATTATAGGCTGAGTACCAAAATAGACTTTGAGTTGGCTTACTTTCATCCCACGATGCGAAAGGCTTAATACGCCCTAATTTAGGGTGCATTTTAAGTTCAACTTCATATTCAGATAGTTTGTAAACATTTAAAAGAGATACGAAGTCACTCGTTCTATACTGTCGCTTCTCTTCATAACCATTTTTCTTTAGTGCTTGTAAAAACAAATACTCAACCTCAGTACATGCGACAGTAAGCACTTCCCGAATTCGATGCCCATAAGTAGTAATGTTCTCTTTCGTTGGTTCTACTACTTTGAAAATATCTTCCATTGTGTCGATGATATTGTAAAAAGCTCGCAGCTCATCAATAAATGAACTCGACGAAATTTGGTGCAGATACAAATTGGAAATGTCACGATTAATCCTAGGAAAATACGTTCCAGGTCGATAGGCACTTTCATGAAACTCAACGATATTTGGGGAAACACTTTCACAGTGTTCCCACAAAAAGTAGCTAACAGCTTTACTAATAGGGTGCTCATGTGTAGATTCGGGAGCCCCATCATGCCCAGACTCTATATATTGCTCCCACTTCGACCAACTCTTGAACTCACAAATTGGGAAGTATTCAGATGAAACATAGAGCTTGCAGTCACCTCCATTGCGTTGGAAGTAGCCGACACTGCCACCATCTGTTTTAAATATATATGATTTCATAGTTTCCATTTCGTAGCCGCGTTAAGTGGTGAACAACGCCAACCACCAAACCTAAACCATTGTACCTTAAACACTTAAACCAACGCATAATGAAAATGCCACGTGTTGCGAGTCCCTCTTGAACAGTTGTTAAGCCTATTTGCTTTCTACGAACTTTCTATATGGGTACTTTCGCTTAAACTCTGTATGCAATTGCTTGTGAACATCAACGATATGCCCTTTAACTTTCGGCAATTGTAGGTATACCTCATTAGTAAACTCAACGAGCGAGGGTAAAAGAGAATTACCAACGATTTCTTCTAATTCTTCTTGGCTAAAAGCCATACCTGGTGAAAAGTGATGCTGAACTTTCCTTTGGTAATCGTTTATATACAATTGGTTTCTACGCGCAATTGTATGCGATAGTATCTTAAAGTCTCTTTGACAACGATCTAGTTCCGATAACAGCGCAGCATTAGGGGATGAAAGCAAACCTAGACATCTTTCAATGCTAATAACATTACAGAGTGTGTCGTCAAATTTGATTGATTCAAGCTGTAGGGCTCTTTGTGTTTCATCAGTCCCCTGAAAATGTGCAATCCTATCTTCATACATCGATATAAACATCGCTTGTCGATCCAGAATAAAAAGCGAATATTTAAAGTAGTTGACCTCTTGCTCTTCTTTGTCTTCCACTCTTGAGTAAACAACATGAAATAAAGTAAGTAATGCGGCAACAGCACCAGCTGATGCTAGAAAAACACCAATTGAATTTAGGACCGACACAAAGCTATGCGACTCAGCGTCTGCATACACTAAAGCTACTGCTGAAATGTAAAATCCGGCGAAGCAAAAACAAATGTGCAAGGAATAGCGACTTACTAACTTTTTCAAAATCATCCTCATGTAAAATAGGCTTAACAGCTTATTAGCGGGCATCTTGCCCATTTAGTACAAAACCGGGCCGCCCGATTAGTCCGCTTACAGTTGTCCAAACTTACTATATATCTTTATAAAATCAGTAGATTAACTTTTTCGGCTGCGATCTGAATGGGAGAATTCGGGCATCCCGAACTAGAAACGTGCATATTTTTACTATATGCATTTCTCTGTCATTTTATAAAGTGTTAAATCATTAGAAAAATGTAGCCTTAGAGAGATAAATCATGTGCTCAGATGTTCGAAGTATCAACTCACTCTGGGGCATGAACGAGCCAGAAAAAATAAGCCTAAGACAGCAGGTCATAAGTCAGTTTGAGTCGCTTCTAATCAGTTAACTTGTGATTAGCGAGCTTTAGAATAAACCAACTATTGAGGAACATCCCACGCCGCTTGGCGTTTCTTCGGTGTTGTAAGAGTTTCAATACGCTCTTGATTTGAAAGACAAACGTCAATTCCGTACTCCGTTAGCTTATAACTAAAGTACTCATTACCGTTAAAGTCAGAAGTATTAATTTTTTCGAGCATGCCTGAACGAGTCAGCTTTATCACTGCCAAATTGATCTGCGCTGAACTGAAATCATATTGGTTAAAACGGTTATACAAATCCCAACTAGCGCATCCTTCCACATCTAAGTTTGTGGACTCAAGCAACATAGCCAATGCGACCATATCAATATCAGTGAGCGCTGCTAGTTGAGCATTTACATCAATGCGCGGTTTTTCCTGTACAAAATCAAGTTCAAGCAGGCCCTGAACTTTGAATGCTCGCTTAATTTGGGTTGTCGAGTAATTGAGAGAGGACACCAGATCCTCATCACTTCTGTTAGCATCAAAATCAGTTGGAGTAATTCCAAGTAGATCGCTTGGAAAATGCAAATCAACACCACGTGGCTTTACAATAAAGCACCTATTCTTTCCTATTGCTCCAATAAACAAACCAAGTTCAAAAACCACGTTGTCTCTCACAACGTACCTTTCTCTAGACCTCATGATCGTCAGGTCGTCTGGAGAAAAGATGAAAATTGAGAAGTCTACTGACTTAGCCTTTGACATTAAATCATCAAGAGCATTACTGGAAAGGTTGAATGTTCCATTTCGCCATATCGTAACCTCTGCATCAAACTCTAAGTTCTCAGCAATTGCATCTGCAATCGACAAGCTTTCGACTGACGAACCTATAAATACTCTTGGTTTTCTCATTGTTTCTCCAACTTATTAGCGAGCAACTTGTAGTGGTCTAATGATCCCGTTCAGCCAAATCTACCGCCTTTCGTTTCTCGGCAAGCAACACGCCATCATTGTCTAAAACTTTTGGCGGAAATGTACCACAAAGTACATAGAATGATGCTTGATTTTGATCGCATGGAAATCTGATTGGTTATTGATTAATCGCCCAGTAACCGCCAGCATTCACGGGTTGAATTCGTGAGGGCTAAAAGATTAGTTTAAATAATGGAGAGTTTGTGTTCTGAGCGATAAGTGAAGAACATTCGTAAATGGAAAAGGGACAAAACCGATTTAATTCTCATGAAAAAGCGGAGGATTCCCCTCCGTTTACGCCAAGTTTTCTATTGTTCTGGCACTACGGCTGCCTGACTGCCCACCTTCACCACTTTTCCACGGTGTTGCTCGGTATAGCGTTGCGCCTCCGAAACGGAAGAGAACCACTGAACCAAGTAACCAGCATCTAGCCGTTCGGTGCTATAGGGGAGAAGTGTACCTTTCGGAGCCGTTGAAACGATTTTCTTAAAGTCCGCCCAACAGCTCTGTCCATTCTCGGCTGCCAACATATGAAGTAGATGCTTGCGTTGAATAGTGGCGGAGTGACGCTTGAGTTCTGGCAAGGTGATATTGGTGAATATTTTAGATTCAAGCAAACGCCTAAGCACGGGCAGAGATTGTGCCAGTGAATCAGATTGAGCGGCTTTTTGTAGAAACTTGGCTTCGCGAAGCCACAGTTGAAGATCGAGATTGTTTTGATGACGCATATCGTCCTCCTTGTATACAACCTACTCGCTATGGGTTGTGGGATGATATGTGAGTGAAATGCTGATTAACTCGGGTTTATGCGTTGGTACGATTGCTTTGGCGAGGTAGGCTTCCAACTAACCTAAATGAAGAGTACTACTGCAACATTCATTTATCAACCGTCGTCAATGATTCGGTAATTGGTTTTAGCATCAATGCATTAGGAAACCACATTAGACTCCTCGCGTACAAAGCTAAATCTGGGAGGGGTAGCCATCTCTGACTTCTGACGGCTAACCTCGGGCCTCAAACCGCCCCCAATCGATACCCACTTGGCGTCTTACCTGTTTTATTCTTAAACACGCGGCAGAAATAGTTCGTGTCTTTGAATCCGCAACGATGAGCAATTTCTTCTAGTTTAAAGTTGTATTTTTTCAGCATGAATTTGGCACGGTCAAGGCGAACATAGGTCACGTAATCAGCGTATTTCACCGAGCCTTCTTGGTTAAACAAACGTGAAACATGGGCGGACGACACACCAAATCGGTTGGCGACGGAAACACGGGTAATGTCCTTGTGGAAGTTCTCTTGCACGTAAATACACATGCTGCGGTAAAGCTTTTCACTGCGGCTGATTTTGCTTTGAACGGGGTTGTCTAGCAATTCGAGACAATACAGAATCAGCGCATTGGCGAGGTGTTCTCCCATCACGTTCGAGCGGCTTTTATCACTCATGCAGTTGAGAGCGTCCAGCACATGCTCCAAGGCCATGGATGATGGCAGTGAAAGCGCGTGCTTTTGCACGTCCACAAACCCTCCCTCCGTTGTGTACTGCACAAAACTGAACCCAACCTGATGCTTGCCAAACAGAACAGAAACCATTTTGCAGGGCTTATCCCACGTTGGCTTGCTCCACGCATTGGAAGGGATGTAAACCATTTCTCCTTGTTTCAGCGTTAGCTGGCTGCAGCCATCTTTGGCATCCACAATCAGGTCGTATTCTCCCTCAAGAATAATTTCAAGGCGGTTGAAATTGACTTGATATGCGCCTTCCGGTGGCGTGCTCTCGTTGCTGCAAATGGCGACAAGCTTTCCGTTAAAATGGGTGAGTGATTCAGTAATGTTGATGTGCATGGCGATTTATCTTTTATTGAATACGAATGCGTAAAGCGATGTAAGAAGGTAGGTAAATAAGTGGAGCTTTACGGATGGTAAAAACGAAGAAAGCGGAGTGGGTTTGGCATCCACTCCGCTGGAATGATTAAGCTTGCGCTAACATGCTCTCTAACTTACTGATAATGTCAGGGGCTTGTTTTGCCGCTTGGGTAACGGTGACACGAACAATCTTCTTACCCGCAAAACGCTCTTCTCGTTTGATGGCGATGTCTTTGGTTAGGATAACCACATCTGCCGATGCAACGTCTTCTGCGGAAAGTTCGTTTTCAACGCCAATGGCACCTTGAGTTTCAATTTTAACGTCCCAGCCTTTTGCGCGAGCCGCGGTTTCCAGTGCTTCTGCTGCCATGTAAGTATGAGCAACGCCAGATGGGCAAGAAGTTACGCCGATAAGTTTCATCATCAATCTCTCTTTTACACTTTTATTGTTATTCGTTCAGTGTGGAACGACAACGTTATTGGAGGTCGTCGCTCCGTTAATTCGTGGTTTTAGCTAAACATGTATTAGTCGAAGGACAGTTCAAGTTCTTCAGTGTTTGCTTTTGTTTCTTCTTCACGGTCAGCGACGGGTTTTTTCAGTGCGTTCACAACGAGCGCTGTGGTTGCTGCACCTGCAATAACCGCGATGACATACATCATGCGACCTTCAACAACCGGCAGAACAATCAGGCCACCCCAAGGTGCGTGGTTAAGCACACCTGCCATGAAGGCCACAACGTTACCGACGATACCGCCTGCAACGATGGCTGGGATAACGCGTGCTGGGTCATTGGCTGCGAAAGGAATTGCACCTTCAGTGATACCGATACAACCCATGATTGCTGCTGCTTTACCGGCTTCTTTTTCTTCTGGAGAGTATTTCTTAGGAGCAAGGAAAGTTGCTAGTGCCATGCCGAGTGGTGGCACACAGATTGCCACACCAACGCCGCCCATCAACCAAGGTTGAGTGCCAACTTGAGTTTGTGCGAACAGGGTTGCGACTTTGTTGATTGGGCCGCCCATATCGAATGCTGTCATCCCACCTAGCACTGCACCCAGAACCGCTTTAGATGCGCCAGCCATGGATTGCAGGCCTTCGTTCATGAATGCCATGAAGCCAGCGATAGGTTGACCGATTACCCAAACAACCAGTGCTGATACGATGAACGTACCGCCGATTGGAATAATGAAGTAGGTTGAAAGCGCTTTAAGCTTGTTAGAAAGAGGAATACGCTTCAGTTGTAGAACAACGTAACCTGCGATGAAACCGACGATGATTGCACCAAGGAACCCCGCTTGTACTTGGTTAGCAAGGTAAGCACCAATCATACCTGGAGCCAATGCTGGACGGTCTGCGATTGAGTAAGCGATGTAACCGCCAAGAACAGGAACAAACAGGGTGAAACCTGCGATACCCATGTCCCAAATGCCTTCAAGGAACACACCTTCAGGTACAGCGCCTTTACCGCCAAGCATGACAGATAGAGCAAGTAGAACACCACCTGCAACAACGAATGGCAACATGTGGCTGGTGCCGGTGAGTAGATGACGCTTTAACTCTGCTAAGTTAGTTTTCATGGTTCAGACCTTTGTTTAATGTTTTTAGATTTGTAGGGAGATGGCCTGATTATGCGCTCGGTCTGGTGCTTAAGATATTGGACAAATAAGCCCTTTACTGGAGAAATGTTGCATGTTGAACTGACTGAGAAGGCAATCACATATCCCTGATTTTAGTGATCTTATTAACACTATTTGCCGTGTGATCACGGTGATTCTTCTCTCTGTGACTGGAGGCTGGCGCGCTACGATCTACAATGAATGAACGACGCATCAAGGAAGAGTGAAATGGCATTTGATTTAGCACGACTGATCAAGGAATGTGAATCGGCGTTTGGAAAGCCAGACCCGCAGAAATACATTGTGGACATACTCACAGAGAGCTTACGAGACCCTGCTTCTGTCGCCGCAGTGCTTCAACCAGCTCGCCGTGCTGGCTATGAAACGTTGTATGTGTCGGATGCATTCACGATTCTTCATTTTGTTTGGGCACCCAAAATGACCATGCCTGCGCATAACCACAACCTTTGGGCGGTGGTGGGGGTATATGAAGGAAGGGAAGATCATATTTTTTGGCGTCGGAACGACGAGCAAGCAGCATCAGAAATCTGCGCGGTAGGGGCGGCGACACTTGCGCCGGGTGAAGTACTTTCGATGGATATCAATGCAATTCATTCGGTGCTTAACCCAACGGATTTATTTACGGGTGGCATTCATATCTACAGTGGCAACTTCTTTGAAACGCCGCGCAGTGGATGGGATCCGATGTCGTTGCAAGAAAGCCCATTAGATGCGCAAAAGAACAATGCCATCTTTGAAGCTGAAAATGCCCTTCTTGATCTTCTGCCGGGGAGCCGCGCTTCTCGTTCCTAGTGATGGCTGTTAGACAACATGAGCGGGTGCTAAACGGCATCCGCTTTTTTGTGCGTAACGCTCTGCATTTGTCGACGGAAGCAGCATTAACGGTTAAGTGGGGCGATTGTTTTTATTTCTCAGTCGTATTGGAGTGAATAAATATGGGTGAATTGGGCTCATCTTAGTCAAAAACACCGTTCGATTTTTATACTGCAAACTATAAGGCCAGTAAATGTCTTATTTACAGAGTATTAAATAGATCGTTTCGTTATTTATTACAAAATTTCACTTAGGTTACATTGGCGACATCAAAAAAATGGAGTAATAAAAATGTCTTCAATGAAAAATCTTTTGCTTGCCACCCTTGCTTTGGCAACCAGCGTTACCGCTACTGCTTCACTGGCTCAAGACGATGTGAAAGTGGGTATGTCTGGCCGTTATTTCCCATTCACTTTTGTGAAAATGGATGAACTGCAGGGCTTTGAAATTGATGTTTGGAACGAGATTGGTAAGCGTGCTGACTATAACGTTGAATTCGTGACATCGAGTTTTTCTGGTTTGTTTGGCATGTTAGAAGCGGGCCATATCGACACCATCAGTAACCAAATTACCATCACCGAAGCGCGCACTGCTAAGTACGCATTCTCCGTCCCTTACGTTTTGGATGGTGCGCAAGTTGTGATTCGTAAAGGCCGTGATGACATCGCAGGTATTGATGACCTGAAAGGCAAGAAAGTCGCGGTGAACCTTGGCAGTAACTTTGAGCAACTACTGCGTAACTACGACAAGAAAAACGAAATCAACATCATCACGTATGATTCTGGATTTGAGCAAGATGTGGCGCTAGGCCGTACTGATGCTTTCATCATGGACCGCGTTTCTTCGGCACAGCTTATTCAAAAGTCTGGCTTGCCATTGCAACTGGCGGGCGAACCGTTCGAGACCATTCAGAACGCGATGCCATTTTTGAACACGCCTGAAAAATTAGCGATTAAAACCAAAGTTGACCAAGCACTGACCGAGATGAAAGCCGACGGCACCCTAAGCGAAATCTCTCAGAAATGGTTCGACTCTGACATTACCCAATAATGAACGGCTTCGATTTTGACTACATGCTAGCGCTGCTCCCGATACTGGTAAAGTATCTGGGAGTCACCCTAGAAATGTCGCTGATAGGCTTTGCGATTGCTCTGGTGTTATCGGTGTTTCTCGCACTGGTAAGGGTGTTCAGAGTCAACGTATTGAATGCGATTGTGGTGGTGTATATCTCTTTCTTTAGAGGGACACCGTTACTGGTTCAATTGTTTTTACTGTATTACGGTCTGCCACAAGTGTTCCCGATTTTCGTCGGTATGGATGCATTTACTGCGGCGGTCATTGGTATCTCGCTTCATTTCTCTGCGTACATGGCCGAGAGCATTCGCGCCGCCATAATGGGGATTGATAAGAACCAGCTGGAAGCGAGCCTCAGTGTTGGTATGACTGAACTTCAAGCCATGAGACGCATTATCTTGCCTCAGGCTGCACGTGTCGCGACGCCATCGCTAATGAACTATTTCATCGATATGATCAAAAGTACCTCGCTGGCCTTTACGCTGGGTGTGGCAGAAATCATGGCGAAAGCGCAGATGGAAGCATCATCGAGCTTTAAGTTCTTTGAAGCATTTTTGGCCGTCGCACTGATTTACTGGCTGGTGGTGATTTTCTTCACCCAGGTTCAGTCAATGTTGGAAGTCAGGTTGAATAAGGCGTATGCGCGATGATTAGTGTCAAACGGTTAAGCAAACGCTTTGGTGACGTAGAAGTGCTAAAGCACATCGACCTTGACATTCATCAAGGTGAGATTGTGGCGATTATTGGGCCATCGGGCACCGGAAAATCCACGCTGTTGCGTTGCCTGAACTTTCTCGAAACGCCAACAACCGGAGACATTCAAATTGGTGGGGTTAGCGTCACTGCAGAAAAAGCCACCAAGTCTGACATTCATCAGTTACGCAAACAGAGCAGTTTCGTGTTTCAAAGTTACGCGCTGTTTGCGAATAAAACGGCGCTGGCGAATGTGGCGGAATCTCTGATTACCGTTTGGAAAGAGCCTAAAGCACAAGCAGAAGAATCAGCCAGAAAACTACTTGAGAGCGTGGGCATGATGGACCACCTTCATAAGTATCCGGCGCAGCTCTCTGGCGGTCAGCAGCAGCGTGTCGGCATTGCGCGCGCGATGGCGTGCAAAGGCGAGGTGATTTTGTTTGATGAGCCGACATCCGCGCTTGACCCTGAATGGGTCGACGAAGTGTTGTCTGTCATGAAGCAACTGGCTCAGCAAAAACAGACCATGATTGTTGTTACCCATGAGATGCAGTTTGCGCGTGATATTGCAGACACCGTGATTTTCATGGAAGGCGGCGTGATTGTGGAACAAGGGCCCCCTTCGCAAATCTTTGATAACCCGCAACATGATCGTACTCGTGCGTTTGTCGCAAGAGCCATGGGTTACTAACAAGACATCAGCTCACCCCAATTTCACGTGTGTTAACAAAGCTAGCTAATGCTGGCTTTGTTACGTATTGAGGTTGCGTATTGAAGTGGAGATACGCAAGTGAAAGGGGTTGCACTTCATCAATGAGCGAGATGATTCGTGAAGATGAGATTTTCTATTGGATGGTCACAAACTCGTCACGAAAAAGTCAAAAAACATTCAAATTAAACGTGCTGGTAATATTTTTGTCACATTACATTCATACGATGCCTGCGAACTGACAAATTACTTACATATCAGGAAACGAGTTATGAGCATCCAATCTGACGCACTGCAAGGACCTCAGTCCAAAGCTCCAACCAAACGCGCTCTGCAGTGGGCTGCCCTTATCGCCATGCTGTATCTGCTGCTGGTATCGGTTTCAATGATTGGCAGTGGCTTCAAATGGGCTGCTGGTGATCACGCGAAAGAATTGTTCGAATTTGCATCTAACCCTGTAGCGGGTTTGATGATAGGTATTATTGGTACAGCGCTTATTCAGTCATCCAGTACAGTGACGTCGATCATTGTTGGGTTGGTGGCGGGTGGCTTGCCAGTCGAGTTAGCTATCCCCATGGTTATGGGTGCCAACGTGGGCACAACAGTGACGAACACGCTGGTCAGCTTGGGTCATGCACGCTGTAAAGATGAGTTCCGTCGTGCCTTTACCTGCGCAACAGTACACGATTTCTTCAACCTTATTGCTGTTGCTATCTTCCTTCCTCTCGAAATGATGACTGGCTTCTTAGCGAAGATATCAGCTTGGCTCGTCTCTCCACTGATGCATGCTGACGACCTGAGCATGAAGAGCTTTAACTTCATTAAGCCGATCACCAAGCCTGTTGTGAATGGCGCCAAATCGGTATTTGAAGCGCTGCCAGGAAGCTTTGGCGGTATTGCTTTGGTTATCTTCGGCATTCTTTTGGTTATCGCTGCGATTACAGTGATGGGCAAACTGATGAAAAGACTGATGGTAGGCAGGGCGCGTGAAGTCCTTAATAGCGCGATTGGACGCGGTCCTATTCATGGCATCGCATCAGGCACGCTAGTGACGATTCTTGTTCAATCTTCATCAACCACTACGAGCTTGGTTGTGCCTTTGGTAGGCACCAACGTACTGACTGTTCGTAAAGTGTATCCGTTCATGCTGGGCGCAAACATTGGTACTTGTATTACCGCATTGCTTGCAGCAACCGCTGTGACGGGCGACAACGCGGTGTTTGCCCTGCAAATTGCACTTGTCCACCTCACATTTAATGTATTGGGCATCGTGGTGATTTATGGGCTGCCATTCCTACGTGATCTGCCTGTTAAGTGTGCGGAGACCCTTGCTGACTATGCGGTGAAATCGAAACTGACTGTTGTTGGCTACCTTGCCACCGTGTTTGTACTGTTACCTGGCCTGGTGCTCTTGGTGTCGTAAGTAAAAAGTGATTGTTCGAATGAATGAAAAGCCCTGACTGATTTAGTCAGGGCTTTTTTGATCGGGTTGTGTATATCGATTCGTTCAGAGCGGTGTGCGTGATGGGGGCTCACCGACACTGATTAGCGTTGATTGAAGCTCAAAGCTTCAGTTGCCCAAACCGATCAAACGCGCTGTGGCTGGCAAATTTGAGGGTGGTGGCAACCGAAAGAGTGACGGTGAAAAAAATCGCTATCATGATCACCAGTTGGTATTGTTCACAGCAAGTAGCGGGCCTGTGCCGCCGAGGATTTGCCCTGTCATCATGCCTAGGAGACTGCGATACCTGAGGTGCAAATAGCTGCCAGTGGAGGACGAAGTGCTTCAATTGGCATTATCTACGCATGACCGTTTGGGTGACATCAAGAAGATTGTGGCAGAGATCCGGAATTCAGTGGTGCCAATCAGTAAGCGCTTAACCACGCAAAAAGGAGAGTTACTGGACATCATTTACTATGACGAGGGCTCAAATCGAACGGTGTGTTGAAGCAAGGTGTCTCACAGTTTGTGTTGAGATAGTCAAAGAAAGCCAAACAGCCTAAAGATACTTTGAATCCGCGATTTTTAGGTGTCTGGGAGGTAGCGCTAAACGAGCAAAGGTCTACCCATTGTGGGCAGACCTTTTCTATTTTTGACGCTCTATATTATGCTCGTGCTTTTTCTTCGTGAAGACATAAGCCTATTGCATTAAAGCGCGGGAATATTGAATCTCGGCGCGTTACGATCGAGCGACTGCCCATCCGAAAACGATGAGATCCAGTTATCATTCTTCCAATATTCCCAGCTACCATTTTTATAAAGGAAACTAAACCCAGCGCCCCATTTCGCCCAATTCTTGCTCGTAAAGGCCATTGCGGTAGGGCGTCCCTGGGCGTCGAAAAATGCATACCCCCAGTATCCGTTCCAATCGGTTCCTCCGTTAGCGCCTATTGTCCATGCTTCACCTGATTTTATGGTGCGTCCGTTTATACCCATTGCCATCGAGCCATCGTTAAACTTGAGTACAGCGTTAACCCCATCACCGTAACTGTTAACTCCGCAGTTATGTTCGGTAATGTTCCCTCCATTCGATAGCCATTGGCCGTATTCAAGTACGCCATCTTTTGAGCAAAATACGGGGTTTTCCCAACTGCTGGCATTCCACCACGCCCGCCAGTCCGCGTAATTTCTTGTCAGCACTTTGGTGACGGTTTTAGCTTCTTTGGCAAGATGTGACAGTTGAAGCGTCTTTAATTGGCTCAACGTCTTGTTGGTGACACCCGTCGCTTTGGTATTATGTGGGCTGTTTTCCAATGCAAGATCT
Source organism: Enterovibrio norvegicus FF-33 (assembly GCF_000286835.2). Lineage (GTDB taxonomy): Bacteria > Pseudomonadota > Gammaproteobacteria > Enterobacterales > Vibrionaceae > Enterovibrio > Enterovibrio norvegicus_A. The sequence goes on from NZ_AJYD02000038.1 coordinate 910,135, forward strand.
TGTTCCAGCCTCGTCACGTCAACTTTCTGAAAATTATTCAGATCCATAGGGGCTGCGGTGACGCTTTCCCACGCTGCAAGTGCCTCAGATTTAGATATTTGCAGTTCATGAAAAATCTTGCGCATTCTCGCCGTTCTCATGTCTATGGAGGTTGAGCGTTTTTTGCGAAGGTGAGTGGTGACGTCAGGTATATCCCCGTAATCCGTATCGGCTGGGAGTGCGTCTGGATGGTATTCAACGGAGTAAGCGAGGTTGATGAGTCCAATGCCTGATTGGACAAAATTACGCCAAACCACATCTCTAAAACCTGCAACTCCCGCATTTATCCCGTATTGCATCGATTTAAATACGCCGTCAACGGCTATCCATGTCCCCATGTATGCGGCAGCAGCACCATAAGCGCTACTTGCATACTCAGAGGTGGTTGAATTTTTAGTGACGGGTTGCCATTTTGCATAGCCACCCCATGCTTGATTCCCCGCATACGCGGCAAGGCCACAGTTGATAGATGAGGTCAGAAGTTGCCATTTTTGTGAACCAAGGTATGGAACGAGAGACTCATGATACGATGCGGGCAGGGCAGTGTAGGTACCGCCATTTTTATATCTGACAAATTCGCCAACCATACCATTTAAGCCACCCCAAATAGCGGTATCGACGATTTTTAGTGGCCATGCTGCCGCTGTGGCATTGTCGCTATCTGCGACTTTTTGAATCATTGCATTTGTACCAATAGCACCCACAAACATCATGAGTCCAAGTTCTTCACGAAGCACACGCTCCGAAAACGCGCCTACTTGCAACGTATCGGCGATGATGCTGCCCACTCTCGGAATACTGCGTAACATATCATTGATTCGCTGACCATCACTGGCATGGCTTCCCGGAAAACCGTGAACCCATTGTGCATTGCCTAAGACATAGTCAAACATTGCCCAAGAGAGAGGAACGGCGAGCCCTTTGGCGGCATTAAAGCTTTCTTGGCTAACCGCTGTACCACCGATATAGCTATTATAGATATCTTCAACTAAACCTATTAAACCGAAAGCCCCAAACGCGCTTAATGCAGTACCTGTACCTGAACGGCACAAACCTCGTACGAGATTATTTTTGAAAATATTCGGCATACTAGGGCGGTAAGCATCACTTGAAATAGGATCATAAGAGTGTTGTGCAAGATAGTTTATGCCCATTTTTTCCGCATACAAGGCTGCTTCAATATCAACCTCTGATTCTGATAACTCCGGTTTGAGTGAATGAAATCCTTCATGAATAATAACGGATTGAAGATTTTCTTTATCACCAACGCTGTTGCCGTTTATTATTACGTTTCCTTCGTGATAGATGGCTATGGCATTTTCATACCCTTCTTGATTGATTTCTCCAAATGTAATTTCAGGCTGGGTGAGGCTAAATAATTTGTAGTCGGAATGTACCTCTTTTTTTTGTAAAGATTGAATTATCTCATCAATGTCATTGTCGTCATAATGCGCTTGATAGGCATAAAGCGCAGAGGAATGTCCGAGTATACTTAATCCAATGAAAAGGGAGAGTGTAGACAGCTTCCTGTGTGTCATAATTATATCCTCATGATATTTTATATAGGCAATTACATTAGCAATCACTTAATTTTCACTTTTAAATAATTACTGGAAATTAAGATAGGGCATGTGAGGTTAATTGCAAGCGAGGAAGTTTTGTGTGGTGTCATTGTTAGGTTTTATTTAGCGTTAACTTCATGAAAAAGTTATGCATATATATTTTTTTAAAAAAATTAAAGTGTGTAATAAATCGATAGCTTTTTGCTATCAATTGATAATATTAATTATATTTTTGTCTTATATGTTGTAAGTCGATCGGCTCTTTATAATTAATGCTTATCTATTGATGGTTATTGATTTTGTAATAAAGATTAATATTGTTGAATATTTCAATGCCTATCCATGCGTCGATGGCTCTTTTCATCAACCTCCGCTCCCGAGCAGAGTGCGCCACTTTTATGGTTAGATGAGAGATTTCAAGGGACGCTAAATCAAGGTAAAGGTTTAGACCGTGATTCTGAGGTTAGTTGTCCGTAGCGATTAAATAAGCGTCGGCTGACGAAATACAACGTGGTTGCTGCGGAAACAAACACTGAGATGAAAATCGCCACCATAATCACGAGTTGATATTTCACGGCAAGCAGGGGTTCTGTTCCTCCGAGTATTTGACCTGTCATCATACCCGGAAGGCTAACGATTCCGAGTGTGCTCATGGCGGCTATAGGCGGTCGCAATGCAGCGGTGAGAGCTTCACGCAAAAATGGACGGCTCGGATTAGGTGCTCCCAACGCGACATAGAATTGATATTCGGCGTGTCGCTTTTTTAAGCTGGTAAGTAACCGTTCCAGAGCAAGCACATTGGCTGACAATGCGTTTCCCAGCAACATGCCAGCAACGGGAATGAGGTATTGGGCTTTCCACCAAGGCTCGGCTTGAATCACCCCAATCATTAATACCGGCAATACCAGCGACATGGCGAGAAGTTGCCCTGCCAATATTGGTGGTATGAGCTGTTTTAAGCTGGCGCTGGCTTGTTTGCAGATGGTGCCACTCGCCACCAATATCATGATGAGCAACCACAAGGTATTGAGCCAGATATTGGCGAAAGCGAACAACGTTTGCAGGTACAAACCAACCACTGCCAATTGCAGCGTCATGCGCACCACGGCTGAAATTAGGTTTTTACTGAGTCCTAGTTGCCAGCGCTGAAAAAAAAACAACGGAATAATAAAGAGCAGGTATAACCCCGCAAGCGCCCAACTGTTGATGTTCAACGCTTCATTCATGATGATCTCCCAACACGAAGGTGTGGCTTGCAGCGTTCATCCATTCAGGATCGTGTGAAATAGACACCGTAATAATGGGAAGTGTTTTTAGTAACGTCATCAAGCTGTCTCTGTTTTTGGCGTCCAGCGCTGATGTGGGTTCATCCATCAACCACACGGGTCGATCCAGTAACAATGCACGGGCAATGGCGAGCCGTTGTTTTTGGCCTCCCGAAAGGGTGTCTACGTCTTGGTTCATGTCGTGTTGAAGGTTCAGGCACGCGAGTGTGGTTTGGCACTCTTCATCACTTGGCAAAAGGTTGTCGGTTGCTTGTAACGACCAAGGTAATCGGAGAACGTCCGCGATGGTGTTCGCACCCATCACGGGTTCTTGCGGAAGGTAGCAAAATTGACGACGCCACCAAGGTAAGTTTTGAACCGATACAGTTTGTTTTTGGTAAGCAATATGACCGTGTTGCGCGGGTTGCAGTGCGCACATCACGCGCAATAAACTGGTTTTCCCTGATCCCGATGCACCTTTAATAACAAGGTGCTGACCCTGCAAAAGCGCATCGGTCAACGCCGATGTTTTATCGGCCTCATACCCTGAACGAAGCTGGTGGAATGTGAGCGTTGCTCTGGGAGATGTCATTCGGCGTTTTCTGGTAAAAGATACTTCTGTAATGCGTTAGCGGTCTTTTCTGGAATGGCACAGCTCTTCCCGTCACTGAAATCACAATACACCACTAATGCTTCACCCACCGCGACACATCGCTGTTGGTTATGGCTGTGGATTTCATATTTCATGGTATAGCGCTTCTTTTGCACATCTTCGACCCATGAAACGGTCGTGATGGTATCGGGGTACACCAGTGGGGCGCGATAGTCACAGCGTGTTGACGCCACAACAGGGCCAATGTTGTGGCTTTTGACGTGATCAAATACGTTCAGTTCTTCGAGCATAACCACGCGAACATCTTCAAAATAGCGAAAATATACGGTGTTGTTGATGTGCTGGAGGGCATCCATATCATTCCAGACAATGGCTTGAGTCTGGGCGAGTGGGTAATCACTGAAGTGGGCTTGAGACACGTAAAACTCCTCTTATTGATTCTATTTGATTGGACACTAAGTGCTGAGGAGTGACAAGTAACGGTGTGAATACGATTTGCGTTGTGTGACATCAGACCAGTGAAGGCTTGTTTGTATTGAGGCCTTAGCGTGCCAATAAAACGTTGTGATGAGTGTCTTCGAAATGGAGGTGATGGAGACGGAACTTAAGACGAATACCGTTAACGTATTGCGAAGACGGTGTGAGAATGGCCAAGCGCAAGCTTGGCCTTTTTATAATGGTATTTTGCCACGCATTGATTTCGTTTTTCCACGTAGTGTTTTGCCATCAACACGTCTTTTTTGTGACCCTTTAGTCGGCTTGGTCGCTCTTCTCGCCTTTTGAACAATACCCACGCTTTTGATCATTTCCTGCAAGCGTGAAAGTGCGTCATCGCGGTTCTTTTCCTGCGTACGATATTGCTGGCCTTTTATCACAATCACACCTTCTTTGGTGATGCGACTGTCTTTCAGCGCAAGCAGTCTTTCTTTGTAAAAATCAGGCAAAGACGAGGCGTTGATATCAAAACGTAAGTGTACGGCAGAGGACACTTTATTGACGTTCTGACCACCTGCACCTTGTGCACGAATATACGAAATGTCGATTTCGTCATCTGGGATCGAGACGGTTTGAGAAATATGTAGCATGTTGATACGCCCTAGTAGCTATTGGGCGTCACTATAACGGAATGTCGCGGTGTGACTCAATCTTCATTTTCAGGTCAGTGTTTATCGTGGTGAAGAGAGTTGTTGCTTTCTGGAAGGGAGATGAGCAATAAATAACCCCAGTACAATAAAGGTAATGCCAACATAGTGATAGCCAGCCATTCGTTCCCCGAGTAACAGCATTGAAAAGATAATGCCAAACACCGGAATGAGGTGCATAAATTGCCCAGTTTGTGCCGCCCCCATCTTCATTACCGCACTGTTCCAACAGAAAAACGCAATGCCAGACGCGAAGATTCCGGTATAGAGGGAAATCGCCACGCTATTGAATGACACAGGCATGGTTTGAATAAACACAGACTCAGCAAGATAAACGGGGAAAATCATTGCCGTGCCGATGTACACGGTATAGCCAAGAATGGGTAAGCCTTTGAGCGCTTCCGGTAAACGTTGGACCAATACGCAGTAAGTCGCCCATACCAGAATGGCGAACAGGGCAATAAGCTCACTTTGACCAATGGAAAAATCCGAGATGAGCTGACCTTTGGTAATGATCAGCAGCACGCCGATAGCTGAGATAGCAATGGCGATCGTTTGTTTAAGCGTTGTTGTGTGGCCCAGCAACAAAAACTGCACCAGTAAAATCATCAATGGAGAAGTAGATTGCAAGATCACGACGTTGGTCGAGAGTGTATTTTCCAGTGCAATGTAAACAAGACTGTTGTATCCGGCGACACCAAGCAATGCGAGGACAAGTACCAAACCGAGATGTTGCTTAAGCAACGGCCACTGTGCGCGCATGGGGTTATAGACGAAGGGAAAGAGTACAACCGCAGCCACTGTCCAACGCCAGAAAGACAGCCCCATAGGGGGGATGGTCGCGTTCACCAATTTAGCCAAGGTGATGTTACCTGCCCAACTCATTGTCGCAATGACGGCCAAAACGACAGGCAGCCATGCCACTAAGCGAGACGGCTTTTCTTCTGCGTGCTGCTTCGTTTGTGGGCCTAGCTTTCTCATTCAGTGATACGTCCGTGAGCTTTTCTCGGTAGGTTAGTTACTCATGTTGTTCATGCTTTGGCAACATGGGAAATGTGCATTGAGCGAGAAAATTGGATATTCACGATTACATCGATTTTTCTTATCAAAATGAATCTGATGAGCGAGTCAAGATCCTGCATCGAGAGATGACTAGGGGGCCGTTTTCTTTGGTAAAGTAACGATATGGTACAAAGTGCCATTTGCATTGAGTGATGAGTGATGAGTGAAGTTGGAGAAAACAATGAACGAGTATATTGGGGTGCTTAAGAAATACGCATTATTTAAAGGGCGAGCGCGTAGAAAGGAATACTGGACGTTTATCTTGATCAATGTTTTGGTTTCCTTTGCACTGGGCTTTGTCGACCAATGGGTCGGGTCTTTTAATGCCGAAGCTGGTATTGGCACTCTGGGCATGGTGTATGCGGTGGCCGTGTTTATTCCGACTCTCGCGGTGACGGTGCGCAGATTGCACGACACTGATCGCGTTGGTTGGTGGGCACTACTCGGTATCGTTCCTTTTGGCGTAATTGCTTTGCTTATTATGCAGGCCTTTGAAGGTACCAAAGGAGAGAATCGCTTCGGTGTTGACCCTAAATGTCATCAAGCCAGCCACGGCAACAACGGTACGTTCGGCGGGTAATTTATTGTTTTTAATACGCAAAAAGCCAGTCCTCGCGACTGGCTTTTTGTTTTATGCTTGCTGTTAATTGAACGTTCACTGCGTTAAAAATGTCTCATTTTTTCCTATGTCCGAGAATGAGAATGCAACTGTATGAATTGCCACTTATAAGATCACGTATTAATACTGAGAGTTAATATGTAAGTGCAGAAGCCACTTGTGTTTATGAGGGATATATCCCCGTTTCTACCCTTATGCTTTGTTAGCGTGCTAGTCGATTTTGACCTAGATACCCCAGCAGTAAGGGAAAACAAATGAAGTGGTTATTTCTTGGTTATTTAAAGTATGCAACGTTTTATGGAAGGGCGAGAAGAAAGGAATATTTCGGCTACTTTTTCACTCAAAATTTGATTTTGGCCTTCTGTGTTTTGTTGGATGTTGCCTCAGTGGGCGTACACAATTTCAATATCACGGATCTTAACGCTTCATTGTTATGGTGGGGGATGACGCTATTACCATCACTCGGTGTAACGATCAGACGACTGCACGACATCAACAAGTCAGGATGGTGGATGTTGATAAACATGATTCCGTTGGTGGGTGGGTTGATTTTTGCTGTGCTTTTATTGCTTCGAGGAACAAAGGGCGGCAATCGATTTGGTTGTGATCCAAAAGCGATATTTAGCCGAAGTATCTGAAGGTTATTTCGCTCAAGATGAACCTATAATTTTTCAGTTCATCTTGAGTCGACTGGCTAAGAAATAGGTACGTTTTACTTGTCGTGTTTTTCCCGCGACCGCTGCAATACAGCATTTTGCGCAGCTTCGAGCGCGCCTTCTAAATATCCTCCGAACTCGCGAGCCGCTTCGGTACCGGCGTAAAACACATTGGGGTAGCTCTCGTCCCTTTGCGTAAATCCATAGACGCTGTGTGAGCCCATGGCTTGATCTTCATTTGTTGCTGTGTAGGGGTTTTGAAACCAATCAACATAATGCACGGTTATGGGATTTGAGGCCTCAGGGCCAAATATTCTCTCGAGTTGCTGTAAACAGAGCTTGCGCAAAACCTCATCACCGGCTGTTTTTCTTGCAGGGCCATTGACACCCATAAATCCCATTAAAGCGCCGTAGGAGGCGTTGCCGTTCATTTCTGGTGTCGCGTCGTGAATTTCTGCGAGCGGGCCTACGCGGCTAGATGCAGAGCCGGACAACCCTTTTTCACGCCAAAATGGTGTGTCATAAACAAAAACGGCTTTGGCATGAGAGGCCATCCACGTTTCGGTTTTATTAAAGGTTGACTGCAGCGTTGGCGACATAGGTGGCGAAAACGCGATGGTCTTGCTCACCAGCCTCAATGGCATAGCAAAAATGATGCAATTCGCTTCCAACGTTGTAGGAACGCCTTTGTGTTCTGTTGTTAGGCGATAGGTGTTGTCATTGATTCTGGCAAGGTCGGTTAAGGTGCACTCAAGTTGAAGTTTGTGGGCTGGAAGTTGAGACATAAGGGCCTCCACCAACGCCCCCATTCCGCCTTCAATTCGATGTGAATCCGGCATGATTTCATAACCAAGGTTAATCGATTGTGGTGGTGTCCCACGTTGGGACTCCATTTGGTACGCACCGGTAGAAAATTGTTTGTAGTGGCGAAGTTGAAATGTTTTAACCAGGTCGGCCAAGCGCGGATTAATGGTGGGCCAGAACCATGACGGACCTAGATCAACCTGACCTTCTATTGGTGCGTCGGGGTTTGTTTCTGCGTCTGTATCTTTGAGTGAAGTCGATAAGACTCTGCCACCAAAGCGGTTTCTCGCTTCAATTAACACATAGTCTTCTTGCTGTTGCTCTAAAAGATACGCAGCATAAAGGCCACTTAAGCCGCCACCAACGATAACAGTGTGGGTTTTCATCTCCATCTCCATCTTCTTTGAGATCGTTCGTTAAAAATTTTCAGAGTAAGGGCGAAGATCTAATTCATGGCTCCACGCAGATTTTGGCTGAGTTGCCAAAGTAAAGTAGAGGTTGGCAGCGCCGCTTGGGGAGATTGCATTTTCCTCTTGAAGCTCGTGAAACCGTTCTCGACTCTTTTCGGACCAAACAATGCCATCAATTACAACATGCGCAACATGAACACCTTGAGGCTGAAACTCTCTTGCCAGTGATTGTGTTAAGCCTCTCAGTGCAAATTTGGCGGATGAAAACGCGCTGAAATTCTTACCTCCTTTGATGCTTGCCGTCGCACCGGTGACGATCAAGGTACCGCGTTTTGCTCTCACCATCCTCGGTAAGACGGCGGAGGCGACATTGAATGTGCTCATTACCGCGGTTCTCCATGTTTGCTCAAAGACACCCGCAGGGGTTGAGAGGAAAGGACCCATGGTTAACATCGCTGTGTTGCAAATCACGGTGTCGGGTGTACCGAACTGTTCTTCTATTTTTGCGAAGGCTTTATTGACCTCCGCGGGTATGGTCGTATCTGCAGAAATCATTGGGCTTGTTCGGCTTATACCAACAGCGACGTAGCCCACTTTTTCAAATCGAGATGCAATCGCTTGCCCTAGGCCTTTGCCAAAGCCGACGATAACAACAACAGGCTTAGTGTTTCTCTTCGCGGTATTTGTTTCCATAGTGCGCCTATCGACATCCTTGTTAATGGTGAGGGTTATTGAGCTAATTTCTTGCCCTTTATCAAGCAGACCAAAAGGCGTCTTCTTTTGTTTGGTTTTGAGAAAACAGCCACACTTCAACGATCTTATTATTTTTTATAAGGAATAAATCACTGCCTTGCATTGAAATAGAGGCACTGCCTTTAGATCCACTAAACGAAACGGGAGCAGACACTAAGTCACCATTTGCCATTAGGTCACCGTCTTGTGAGACAACAAATGTACCTGCCGTTTGACTCATCATGCCGCCGACCATTTGCCCTATTTCCTCAAAGCCATGCTTTTCGCCGGAAAAGGGATGATTGCCGGGTTGATGCCAAACAACTTCTTTGTCAAAAAGAGTGGCAAAGGTCTCCATGTCGCCATTTTTGAGTGAAGCGAAGTACGTTTTGATAAGCGTCAGGTTGAGTTTTTCTGCTGAAGTATGATCCATCATTTACTGTCCTTATTTGATTTTTATGGCTTTTTTTTCAGGGCCTAATACGATTTGTTATTTCGATGTCTTTACACATCTAACATGCCGTTTCTATCAGCGATTAACGACGAATTTTTTGTTGCTAGTTTGCATAGCTTTTCTTTTCGCTAATTGTCGATATAGGAGCACTAAAGCGCCTTCAGTACCGTTAGTCGAAGGTTTAGTTAGTTGTTGATGCTGATTCGTCCTGTGATTGTGGTGTGGTTTGTGATGACGTCAATTGCTGCTGGTGGAAATCATTCTTATAGATGTCAACCACTTTTTTAACACCCGGCTGACCGGATGTTTGAGCCAGCTCTTCGAGCTTTTTCAATGTGGTGTTATTTGGTCCCCCACCTTTGCCGCTGAGCAGAACAGATGTGAGTGCTTCTTGAATTTCAGGGTTGGTCTCGTTAACTAGCCTCTCGTAAAATTTTTCTTGCTCGGCAGCTGGCATTTCGTTGCTACTGTAATATTTAGCCGCAGCGATCATCACAATGGCGCTATCTTCTTTAACCAAACGATTGAGCGCCTCTTCTTTCCCTCCTTCACGGCGAAGTGCGCCTTCAACCGCAGCGTACCGTTCGTTGATGGCCTCTGATTCCAGTGATTTAACAAAGCTTGAGGTAAAGACGTCATTGTCGGAATTTGCAGCAGCTCTTAGTGCGACCACTTTTTCTCTGGAGCCATCTGCACTTCTATCAATAATATCCAGAATGATGCCATTGCTTTCGTTGGCTAGGGCAGGGTTACTGCGGGCAAGATTGCCAATATTGTAAAGCGCGGTTTCAACCAGAGAGGGGGCTTCTTTTTGCTGCATCACACCGTCAAGCGCATTGAGTGTGATCTGCGTTGAGCTTTCAACCAGTGCCAGATTAACCATGCCTGCATTTCTAAATCTATCTGGAACTTCAGCGTCCATAACAACGGAAGACAAATATACTTCTGATTCTGGTTTATTTGCATTTTGAATCGCCATTAGAATCGCTTGGCGCTCAAGCGCAGTTAGGGTGTCGTCTGACAGCATACCTTTCACTTCCGCTACCGTTTTATAGGAAAGCAGGTATTCACCAACGATAATCGAATCGCTGAAAGATAAAGAGGTAGAAAGTTTGTCTAGCTCTGTGTAGAAGGTTTCATCAGACTCGATAATCTTATTGTTCGTACTAGCGACGAGTGCCGTGTTGAATTTTTTATTGGCATTAAAGGCGAAAAGATCATCAGGAAACGAAACGTTAGAAGGTGTGAATTGGGTGGCGGTGATAAATATTTCTTGTGTCAATGTGACATCAGCATTGTTAGCCTGATCATTGCGGCTCTCTACAGGGAGCAACAATGTCGCAGAGAGTGTTCCGTGTGATGCTGCTGACGCGATGCGCTTGTTTGTATTTAACCTCGCGCTCCAAGTTTCCTGGTAATCACTGCTAAGGTTCGCTGTGTCATCCGTTTGAGATATTGGAATGATAGATTGCATAACACGAGAAGCTTTGTCGCCGTTAGCGCTTATTTGATAGGTGTACTCCACGGTTCTGCTAGGCTCTTGAAAAATAATAGGCGAGGGGGAATCACTGTAAGAAATGGATGATAGAACATAGGCAGTGATACCCAATGGGTGTGATAGATCTAAACCTAAAAGATCGACATCTCTGTATATTTGCGGTCCCTCATAAGAATACGTGAATCCAAGAGGGTTGTTGTCATTGATATCGCCAAAAGAGGCGCTATCAATTTTCAGATTCGTCACCAATCCTTTTAGATTAGACTCTGCGAACTGGCTTTTTTGCAAGACAATATCAAAGGTTGTTAGCGATTTAATCTCTTCAATCTTGTCCAGATCTGTGACGAGTTTGGTCCCTACTGTGATCTTGTAACCCAAGTATTGGCTATCATTATGAGTAACAGTATTTTTTATTGGGTTATTATTTATTGGAGTGGAAGGTATGTCTGAGTTGGATTGGGTCTTTTTATCAATAATCGCTGTGATTTTACCTTCATCTACTTTGCCAGTTTGAATATTTTCTTCACTGTATAAGGTGAATATCCAGAACGCTAAAATGGCAAAGAATGTACTTAACACATAAATGGATGACTTCTTCATGTTGTGTTAAACCTCATGTGATATCGAAAATAAGCATGTGTCATTATTCGACACATGCTTTATTTGGTGTGTTTAATTAGTAAGCGTTACGTACGTTATACAAGGTTGAATCACCGGTGTTTTTATTAACAATGATTTTTCCTTTAACGAATTTATCAAATAGCGTGATACTCGAAATTTTGATTCCTGGCCAGTCAATAAGTGTGGTTTTCCATAATGTTCCATTAAGAGGAGGAAGACTATACCAAATACTTGCGTTAATACTCCCACCAAACGCATTCAGAGCTTTGTTGGCATTAGATCTCACGTAAAATTTCCAGTTTTTTGGGTTATTATCTCGCGTGATACCGCCTTCAAGTCTCACGGGTATTTTCGCTTTCACCGTGTTCACGGATCCGCCAATACCAACACCTATACCGATGCCTACTTTTACATTCACACCAAAATTCTGGTGCGCCGATGTCTCAAGCTGGGTGTAGCCATATTCTGGCATTCTAAGACTGTAAAAGTAGTAGGGGTGTGGTACACCATTGAAATAGCCTGTGTAGCCTCCCCCCATTGAACCTTTTACAGTGGCGCCGGCGCCTATGTTAGCTGTGACCTTGATAGGCAGTGGCGCTGTTGCGAGGTTGATTGCATCAAAAAGCCCACTTGAGACGCTAGCGCCAGCAGCAACATTGACGCCATAGCCATTGTGAACGCCGTCACATTCAGTACCCACAGTAAGGCTGACGCCGAAATTGATATCGCCTGGAGTTCCTACACCGATAGACGCTGAGTGTCCTGCCCACAACCCATTCCAAACGCCCCCAATTGGAAGGTCAGGAAAGAATTTACAGCGGTTTTGACCATTTGAAACACCAGCAATTAATCCCCACAGATCCCCTGAGGCTTGTGTATCAGCAGGGGCAACGGTGGTTTCCAAATTAACATCAACGGCTCTCAATCTTTGACCGTTAAGCCAAGTGCCGTCTTGGGTAATATGATGAAGCCTAAGCGAACCGGACTTATCAGTTCGAGTGCGAACATCTGAAGCTGCCCAAGAACTTGTGCGCGGGCTGAGAGTACCTACGCCTTGCATGGGGGTGTTAACCCACCACAGAGGATCCCCCATGTTGTCCAAAGTTATATTGTGTACGGGTCCAGCTACAGACACAGCAGAAAAGGCAGTGGAAGCCACTAGCACGCCAAGTGCTGCTGTTTTCTTAATGTTTCGGTTTAACATTACTTTAACTCCAGTATCAACTTATTACTGTGAAAGTATTGAGCAAAAGTACACCTCATATGATTCAAACAGGAATGATATGAAAAGATGAGAATAAACTTATTGTGTTTTTTGCTCAGTGTTTAATTGTTTAATTGTTTAATTAGTTAATTAGTTAGTTAGTTAATTAGAACTTCCTTGTTTTCACCTCCTTGTACTGTGTGTAATTATATGTGGGAAATAAAATGGCCCTGCATATAATGCAGGGCCATTTTATTAATTAGACGAATTGGAACATATCGTCACCATATTGTGATGAGGAGAAATTCTCTAGGGTGATTTGCCCAATTACATCTCCACTGGCTTTAAAATAGAGTTCTAAGTTAGCTCCATTTTGCCAAGTTGAGATTTGGCCAATGTTCGTTGCTAAAGAATCATCAATTTGAAGTTTGTCTCCCTCCCAACGGTGATTAAAGTCTTTGATCACATCGTGACCAGACGCGCCGTCGAAATAGAAGGTATCAGCGTGAGTCCCTCCCCAAAGTACATCATGGCCACTGCCACCAGCAATAAAGTCATTGCCTGTGCCGCCGACGATGGTGTCATTACCTGCGTCACCGTAAAGCTTATCAGCGTCATTGCCACCGTCGATGTAATCATTTTCATTACCGCCATAGATGATATCGCTGTGGCCTTGGCCAAAGAGCCTGTCGCCGCCGTTACCACCATAAATCACATCGTTATGGCCACCGCCTTCAATGGTGTCATCGCCGTCTTCACCCCACAACTCATCGTTACCGTCATTGCCGTGCAGTGTGTCAGCGCCGCGACCGCCGAAGAGTTTATCGTTACCGTAATGGCCTTTTAAGTAATCAACATTGTCTCCACCCCAAAGTGTGTCGTTTCCGTCGCCACCAAAAAGATGATCTTTGCCAAGGCCGCCGACAAGGGTGTCATCACCACCTTCGCCAAACAGTTTGTCGTCGTCATTGCCACCATCTAGGTAGTCATTTCCGTCACCACCATAAAGGTGATCTTTTTCGTTTTCGCCATACAGTGCATCGTTGCCTGCACCGCCTAGAAGGGTGTCTTCGTTGCCTTCACCGTGAAGAACATCATCACCGTCGCCACCGTCGAGGTAATCGTTACCAAACCCGCCATGCATTTGATCGTTGCCAGCGTCACCCCAAAGTTTATCGCCGCCGTCTTCACCGTATAGCTTGTCGTGGTCATTTCCACCGTGAAGTTCATCTGCTCCGCGGCCACCGAACAGCCAATCCCAGCCGTTACCACCGTAAAGTACGTCATTACCATCCTCACCGTACAGTGCATCGTGGTCGTCACCGCCATCGAGGTAGTCGTTGCCCGTGCCGCCGTTGAGGTGGTCGTTGCCATAGCCGCCAATCAAAACATC
>NZ_AJYD02000038.1:924218-962756 GCF_000286835.2 Enterovibrio norvegicus FF-33
ATATCGATTCAATGGGCGTTTCCTACTGGAAGCACTCACCGTGTCGATGGGCTGCATTATAGGGAGAATTGATATGTTGGCAAGGGATTTTTTAGAAAACCTCAATAAATAGACCTTTTTGCTCGACAATCACTCAAGACGCTTATAAAGCAATCTAATCCACCAGATTAAATGCACTAAAAGCAAGAAAGAGGCTATTTCTAGCCTCTTTCCATGTTCTCGAATTGAAAAAGTTATTGGATTGCTTTTATTTGGTCGTCCTCTACTACCAGTCGAACTGGCTTACCAGGTTTGACTTCACCTTTAAGGATGGCCTGCGCCAACGGGTTTTCAATACTCTGTTGAATAGCACGTTTTAACGGGCGCGCTCCATATACGGGGTCGAAACCCGCTTGAGCAATCAAGGTCAATGCTTCTTCACTAACCTCAAGCACCAAGTCTCGTTCAGCCATTCGCTGTGCGAGAAGATGTAACTGAATATCTGCAATCAGCTTGATGTGATCTTGACCCAACGGGTGGAACACCACAGCTTCATCAATACGGTTAATAAATTCTGGACGAAAGTGCTTGCTCACAACATCCATAACCATCACTTTGATACCGTCGTAATCCAATTCACCAAAGTGTTCTTGAATCCGATCCGAACCAAGGTTAGAAGTCATGATAACCACAGTATTGCGAAAATCGACAGTTCGACCTTGCCCATCAGTCAATCGACCATCATCCAATACTTGTAGGAGAAGGTTAAATACATCTGGGTGTGCCTTTTCTACTTCATCCAGCAAAATGACAGAGTATGGACGTCGGCGTACAGCTTCTGTTAAGTACCCGCCTTCTTCATAACCCACATAACCTGGAGGCGCACCAACTAGTCTCGCTACAGAGTGTTTCTCCATAAACTCCGACATATCGATACGTACCATGGCATCGCTACTATCAAACATGAACTCAGCTAGCGATTTGCAAAGCTCCGTTTTACCTACCCCCGTTGGCCCCAAAAATAGGAATGAGCCTATTGGACGATTTGGATCAGCAAGACCGGCTCGGCTACGACGTATGGCATTTGCCACTGAATTGACCGCTTCTTCTTGTCCAATAACACGGGAATGAAGTTCATCTTCCATTTGAAGTAATTTTTCTTTCTCGCCTTCAAGCATTTTGGCGACAGGAATACCTGTTTGACGCGACAGGACTTCGGCGATTTCAGCTTCTGTTACTCGGTTTCTGAGCAATGTCATTTCCTGCATCTCTGCTTGGCTTGCAAGATCCAGTTGCTTCTCTAGTTCCGGGATACGTCCATATTGCAGCTCCGACATTCGATTGAGATCACCCGCTCGACGTGCAATCTCTAAATCAGTGCGAGCTTGCTCTAACGCACTCTTTATATGTTGTGTGCCTGACAGCGCCGCTTTTTCTGCATTCCAAACCTCTTCCAGCTCAGCATAATCACGCTCTTTCTCATCAATCTCTGTCTGCAATGTTTCAAGACGTTTTTTACTTGCATCATCATTTTCTTTTGCCAGCGCTTGCTGCTCGATTTTGAGCTGAATAAGACGTCGTTCTAAACGATCTAGTTGCTCCGGCTTTGAGTCAATTTGCATTCGAATACTAGACGCTGCTTCATCAATAAGATCTATTGCCTTATCTGGTAATTGGCGATCAGAGATATAACGATGAGATAAGCTCGCTGCCGCCACAATCGCAGGGTCGGTAATTTCCACAGCATGGTGAAGTTCGTAACGCTCTTTCAGGCCACGTAGAATGGCAACGGTATCTTCCACCGTTGGTTCATTGACTAATACTTTCTGGAAGCGACGCTCAAGGGCCGCATCTTTTTCTACATATTGGCGATACTCGTCTAAAGTCGTCGCGCCAACACAATGTAACTCGCCACGAGCAAGTGCAGGTTTGAGCATATTACCCGCATCCATCGCGCCTTCTGCTTTACCGGCCCCCACCATTGTGTGGATTTCATCGATAAACAGAATGACATTGCCTTCTTCTTTCGCCAACTCGTTCAAAACTGATTTCAAACGTTCTTCGAATTCACCTCGATATTTCGCCCCCGCGACCAAGGAACCCATATCAAGAGAAAGCACGCGTTTATTGCGAAGCCCTTCTGGCACCTCGCCATTAACGATACGTTGAGCAAGGCCTTCCACGATCGCGGTTTTACCAACGCCCGGCTCGCCAATGATCACAGGGTTATTTTTCGTTCTGCGCTGCAACACTTGTATGGTGCGACGAATTTCCTCGTCACGACCAATCACAGGATCTAACTTGCCTTGTTCGGCTTTTTCAGTCAGGTCGACCGTGAACTTTTGCAGTGCCTGTCGGGACTCTTCAGCATTGGGGTCATCAATGGACTGACCGCCGCGAACTTTATCGATCGCTGCTTCCACTTTTTTTGTAGCCAATCCAAGACTACGCAATAGTTCTCCCAATGCCCCTTTTTCTTCGACTGCAGCGAGGATAAACAACTCAGAGGAAATGAATTTGTCTTTACGCTTTTGCGACAGTTTGTCGCACATGTTGAACAACATGCCCATGCCATGGGAAAGCTGAACATCACCGCCTGTACCAGTGACTTTGGGAAGTTTATCTAACAGTTCACTGAGACTAGAGCGTAATTGAGTAACATCAACATTAAGTAGTGTCATCAAAGGTCGAATGGTACTGCTGTCCTGATTGAGGAGAGACACCATCAAGTGGACGGGTTCGATGTATTGATTATCGCGCCCTAAGGCCAATGACTGAGCGTCGGAAATGGCCAGTTGGAATTTGCTGGTAAATCGGTCAAGGCGCATAGCCCCTCCTCTAATTTCGTCTAAGTTTGCATAACGAAAATGGGAGCGATCGTGACCGATTTCAAGTTATTTGGTGAAATTTTTATCGCATGCTATCTGTAGAGATCCAAATACAGCTTGCCTGACGGCCTGTACGAGCCTCTCGACGGTAGGAAAAAAAACGTTCTGGCTCTGAGACCGTGCAATGAGTCCCGCCATAAATATCAGTGACACCTGCCTGCGCAAGGCGACGGCGGGCTAGAAGATAAATATCCGCTAACCAGCGACCGTTACGCGGTTTAAATGCAGAGCTTGCGCCAGCATCCTTCGCTATAAATTGCTCTCTCACCTCGCCACCAACTTCAAATTTCTCTGCGCCAATAGCAGGGCCAAGCCATGCCATGACGTTTTTAGGATCAGAAAATTGAGCCAAGGTCTCTTCCAGCACACCATTAACCAAACCACGCCAGCCTGCATGCGCAGCCGCTACTTGAGCGCCATCTTTACTGCAAAAAAGTACAGGTAAGCAATCTGCAGTCATCACCACACAAACTTGCCCCATTTCAGCCGTAAAAGATGCATCAGCATCTGGTACTTGCAACGTTGACGTCAATGGTAGTGTCACCACACCTGTTCCATGGATTTGGTTCAGCCAGCTTGGCGCTGATGGCATACACATAACATCAGCTAATCGAGTACGGTTTGCCAAGACAGCATCAAGAGAGTCATCAACGTGAATACCCAAATTAAAGCTATCAAACGGCGGTTGGCTTACGCCTCCCGCTCGAGTAGTACTCACTGCTTTTACCGACAATGGTGCTGGCCAGTCTGGCGTGATCCAATCCATGCTTAGTAATCCAAGTCCCCAAGCTCAAGCGCATCAGCACGTAACACTTCAGTCAGATTCACCATGTCATCTGGGATCGGCGCATGCCATTCCATCGTTTCTTTTGTTGTCGGATGCTCAATACGCAACATGGCAGCATGTAGTGCCTGACGATCAAAAGAACGAAGTGTTTGGATTAGGGTATCACCAGCATTACGCGGCGGTCGTGGACGGCCACCATACAAGTGATCACCGATCAACGGATGATTCAAGTAAGCCATGTGAACACGGATTTGGTGAGTACGACCCGTTTCCAAGCGCACGCGTAAGCGTGTATGGGCACGGAAATGCTCAACCACTCGATAATGCGTGATCGCTGGTTTGCCCAACTCCTGAACCGCCATTTGAGTTCGCTTGGTCGAATGACGACCAATAGATTTCTCAATAGTACCGCCACCTGTCATGGTGCCCATCGCAATCGCTTCATATTCACGGGTGAATTTTTTACGCTTTTGCAATGCACGAACCAATCGTGTCTGGGTTGGAACATTCTTCGCAACCACCATTAGACCCGTGGTGTCTTTGTCTAGACGGTGAACAATACCTGCACGCGGAACTTCAGCGATCTGCGGGTAAAGATGCAACAAACCATTTAGGACGGTGCCATCTGGACAACCTGCGCCTGGATGCACAACCAAACCACGAGGCTTGTTGATCACGACAATATCATCATCTTCATAAACGATATTAAGTGGAATGTCCTGAGCTTCCCAACGCAGTTCATCTTCAATATCCGCTTGAACAACGATGGATTCGCCACCCATCATTTTCAAACGCGGTTTATTGGAGATTTCACCATCGACAGTCACTTTGTCTGCAAGAATCCATTCTTTGATGCGCGATCGGGAATAATCCGGAAACAACTCCGCTACCGCCTGATCGAGACGTTGCCCTAGTTGATTCTCATTAACTGTACTGTTTAACTCTAACTGCTGTGCCATAACGAACTTTTTGATTCTCAATGAGACTAATACCGTATTACGCGATTTTCAGCCCTAGGGCTTGGTCACGTTTACTTGTTGGTATTATATCTGGCCGATGGGTAGAATAACCTCTATCGCGCCATTGTAGCTTTTTGCGGCTGAATCCGTAATGGCAAAGGCTGAAAATATTCTTTCAAGGAAGCACCTGTAGTAATGAAACGCCTTACTTTATCCTCACTACTTGCCATTTCCGTGCTGGCTGGATGTTCAAGCACTGAAGACATTGTTCCTGATATTCCGCCGTCGGAGCTGTATCAGGAAGCACAGGTTTCACTTAACCAAGGCAGTTGGAATACCGCGATCCAAAAACTCGAAGCCCTCGATTCTCGCTATCCTTTTGGCGCCTATTCAGAACAAGTGCAGCTTGATTTGGTCTACGCGTACTACAAAAATGATGACCTAGCCTTGGGCGAGGCGACGATTGATCGCTTTATGCGTATGAATCCCGGACATCAGGAAATGGACTGGGTCTTGTATATGCGTGGCCTAACGAGCATGGCGCAAGACAGAAGCTTTATTCATGATGTAATGAGCATAGACAGGAGCGATCGAGATCCTGAGCCCGTACGCCGTGCCTTTATTGATTTCCGTCGTTTGCTAGATCGCTATCCTGATAGTGAATATGCTGCTGATGCTCAAAAGCGACTCGTCTCATTGAAAAACCGCCTGGCGGACTACGAATTGGCAACCGCTGATTTTTATGTGAGACGTGAAGCATGGATTGCTGTGATCAATCGTTGTCAACAAATCCAGCGAGATTTCCCTGACACTGACGCCGCGAAAAAATCATTGCCATTAATGCTTAAAGCTTACGAAGAACTTGAGCTTGAAGAACCAGCGAAGCGTACTCGAGAACTGATTCAGTTAAACGGCGCTGGCGCATAGCACAACCTATCAACGAAAAAAGCAGCCATTTGGCTGCTTTTTTTATCATTCGGTATACATGCCAATCTGATATATCCCCAAGTACTCACATAGGATACGTATGCAAGTTGGTGAATTATTCATCAACAAGATTATTTAGCACGAATAAAATCCCTAACATTGAATGTTTGTTAGCGACCTTATCTCCTCATCTTGCAACACATCCAATCCTTACATCAAGCACTTTCTGGCAGTTTTAAATCAGAGTTAAAAACAGGATCACAATTACTTAGACAGATAAACTTTCACTGCATAAAGGTGATCTAGATCACTTTATTTATCCTACAGAAACGTAATCTGAAAGTGAGCCCGGCAAAGGGCAAGCAAAAGAGGAAAGACCTATGAGAGTAGAAGTTACTGGTAAAAACATCGACGTCACTGCAGCTATCCGCGATCGAATCACATCTCGTTTTGAAAAGCTGGAAAAATGGCAAGTCGCTCTCATTAACCCTCATGCAGTCATCAGTGAAGCACCTGGAAACAAATTCAAAGTAGAAGCCGGCGTATCGGTTCCTGGCACAAAGCTGGTTGCATCAGCAGAACATGATGATATGTATGCAGCAATAAATGACGTAGGTCAGAAACTGGAGAAGCAACTCAACAAACAAGCTCACAAAGGTGAAGCTCGCCGCGCAAGTCACATTGACGTGCCGGAAGATGAAGAATCTGAAGTTGTATAAACCCATTGAGGATTAAAAAGAATCAGCCCCGCCAATGCGGGGCTTATTCGTCTTGACATGACACGGTCAGCCCAATATGGTTGAACAATATAACGTCAACTAAAACCACTATCGATGACACTGACAACCTCGTTTTTCTTTCGCTTTTTTATCCGCACCTTTTGAGGTGGGGTTTAGGGCGAGCATCGATAACGATAGAATCCCGAAGCCTCCCTCCATCAGGGGGGCTTTTTTATGTCAGTCAGGGTCAGACTAAGAAACAACAGGGAAAGGGAATGAGTAAACCAACTATGTCACTGGATGAAATCAGAGAAAATGTCAGTCGAATCGATAAGCAATTGCTATCGCTACTGGCTGATCGCCGCAAGCTCAGCCTGGAAGTTGCGAAGAGCAAAATTCAAACCCAGAAACCTGTTCGTGATATAGAACGAGAGCAAGCTCTTCTGGAAAGACTGGTCGCCGATGGCCACACCCACGATCTTGACCCGCAGTACGTCACCAAAATCTTCCACAGTGTTATTGAAGATTCCGTGCTCTATCAGCAAGCATTTTTACAACGCTTGGCGAACCCAGACAATGAACAGCCCCTAGCTCGTGTTTCGTTTCTCGGTGGGAAAGGCTCATACTCCAATCTTGCTGCACGCAATTTCTTCGCCCGTAAACACACTAAGCTTGCTGAAATTCAATGCCCAAGCTTCAAAGAAGTCATTGAAGTAGTCGAAAGTGGCAACGCAGATTACGGCGTTCTGCCGATCGAAAATACGAGTTCTGGCTCAATAAACGATGTTTATGACCAACTTCAGCACACGCGTTTGTCCATCGTGGGTGAAATCACGCAGCCTATCGAGCACTGCTTATTGACCTCGGTGGACACTGACGTTGATAAGATTAATGTGCTTTACTCGCACCCGCAGCCACACCAGCAATGCAGCGAGTTTCTACGTTCACTGGGCAACATCAAACAAGAATATTGCTCCAGCACCGCCGAAGCGATGAAAGTCGTGGCTGAATTGAAACAACCAAACGTAGCGGCGATTGGCAATGCGAGCAGTGGTGAGCTTTACGGGCTGAAACCGCTCAAGTTTGGCATTGCCAATCAGCAAGAAAATCACACACGTTTTATCGTGGTGGCGCGTAAACCTATTGACGTCACTGCTCTGATACCGGCCAAAACCACTTTTATTATGTCTACAGGACAAACTGCGGGCTCACTGGTGGAATGTTTGCTGGTGCTGCGCACCCGAGGCATCAATATGACCAAACTTGAGTCACGTCCGGTATTGGGCAACCCTTGGGAAGAAATGTTTTACGTCGATGTGGAAGGCAATATGCGCACAGACATCATGAAAGAGACGCTAGAAGAGTTGACCAAGCTGACACGCTACATCAAAGTATTAGGCTCATACCCTATTGAGAATGTTGCCCCAACTGAGATTGATGTCTAACGGCACAACTCACCGTCAGCATGACTTTTATCCAGGTAAATAAAAAGGAGCAATTGCTCCTTTTTTCATTTCTCGTTATGCCACTTTCCAATAAAGACTAACCTCGGTGAGCAGTATCATTCGCTTGCCTCAGCAAGTTCTGGCTTTCTTTTAAGAAGCGCGGAGCGAAATCACCAAACCAGCCATCAACCTGCTTAAAGGCAGTAATAAAACCATCTTTGTCTTTTTGATCAAGTAACTCAATCGCTTCACCAAAGCGAGCATGGAAGCGCTTAATCATGTCTATATTCTGGTTAGACGACATAATAATGTCCGCATAAAGCTGTGCATCCTGTGCAAACAAGCGCCCTACCATTGCCAACTCAAGACGATAAATCGGTGAACTGAGTGCAGTGAGTTGTGACAAGTTCGGGTTTTCTTCGGCCAAATGCAGGCCGTAAACAAATGATGTAAAGTGGCGCAATGCTTGGATCAGAGTCATGCCCTGATCATGCTCAATCGCACTGATACGATGCAAACTCGCCCCCCAGATACGAAACTGCTCTAGCAACCATTGGTAAGCTTCGGGATTACGACCATCACAATATACAATGACCTGCTTAGCCAAACTCGCAATGTCTGGCCCAAACATAGGATGCAGACCCACAACTGGTCCCTTATGGGACTCGAGCATAGCTTGCAACGGCTCACTCTTGATGGAGGTAAGATCAGCCAAAATACAATCATCTGGCAAGGTACTGAGCTGTCGAATTACAGAGTCTGTTCGATGAATAGGTACGGTGACCACAACCATCCCTGCATCCGATAGCATGGCTTCCGCGTTATCCCAATCTTGGCTACCCAGCACTTTCACGTCATAACCTGACAGACGAAATAGCTTACCGAATAATTTGCCCAGCTGTCCGTTACCGCCAACTATCACAATGGAGCGCAATTCAGGATTAAGGCATTTAAACCCCGAGTCATTCTCACTGGCGTATGATTCACGCATTGTACGGCGAAGAATATCCTCGATCAGATCAGGTGGAATACCTTTGAGTTCGGCTTCCTGACGGCGAGAAGCCAGCATTGCCGCCTCACGATCAGGCGCATAGATAGGCAAACCATGACGGCTTTTCACTTCGCCCACATCCGAAACGAGTGCTAGGCGTCGCGCTAGTAATTCCACCATTTGTTTATCGACTTCATCAATCTGATCCCGGAGAAGGGACAACTCTGCAACCATGAGGCTTAACTTCCTTTTAAACGCTGTTCCAAGAATGGGGTCAAATCACTATGTGCACGACGCAACAGGGTTTCAGTGTCCTCCCAATCAATACATGCATCCGTAATAGACACGCCATAAGCCATCTCTTCACGCGGAAGATCCGCAGATTGATTTCCTTCATGGATGTTACTTTCAATCATCAAGCCGATAATAGACTGATTACCTTCACGAATTTGATGAAAGACATCCTCGGCCACCAGTGGCTGACGATGAAAATCTTTACGAGAGTTAGCATGGCTGCAGTCTACCATCAGAGATGCTTCTAGCCCTGCGTCTTTCATCTCATTTTCGCATTCCGTCACAGAGACAGAATCGTAATTTGTTTGTTTACCACCACGAAGGATGACATGACCATCAGGATTGCCTTGGGTAGTCAATAACGCAACCTGCCCCTCTTTATTGATCCCCATAAAACGGTGACCAGACGAAGCCGCTTTCATCGCATTAATTGCAGTAGAAAGGCTACCATCAGTACCATTTTTGAAACCGATAGGCATTGATAGACCACTGGCCATTTCACGGTGAGTCTGTGACTCCGTCGTGCGCGCACCGATAGCCGCCCAACTAAACAGGTCGCCAAGGTATTGAGGGCTAATTGGGTCAAGCGCTTCAGTAGCCAATGGCAAACCCATATCTGACAGCGTAATCAACAACTCGCGCGCTTTGTGCAAACCCGCTTCTACATCAAAAGAACCGTCAAGGTGCGGATCGTTTATCAATCCTTTCCAGCCAACCGTTGTACGTGGCTTTTCAAAGTAAACACGCATCACGATATAAATCTGGTCGTTCAATTGATCTGACAACGTTTTTAATTGTTTAGCGTATGCAATCGCAGCCTCGGTGTCGTGAATTGAGCAAGGTCCACAAACCACCAACAAGCGGTGATCTTTTTTATGGATAATATTGGCGATGTCATCACGTGATCTAGAGATAAATTCCAGCGTCTCTTTTTTCACCGGCAGTTTTTGGCGTAACTGCTCTGGCGTGATCAGTACCGTTTCATCCTGAATGTGTACATTCGTCAGCAGATCTCTTTCCATGAAAACAATCCTTACTTAATCTTTTAGTGCTTAACCATATTGAACAGCGTTGTTTTCGCCGCAGATGTCACACACCTTATCAATCTGAAACGGGATTGCAAGCATTCGTAAAGAAAAAATAACATTGTAATGATAAGTTTACACAAAGAAATGAAATTGGCTTTATTAGAAGCTATGAAAGGGAGGAAGGATAAAGTCGGGAAATATATTCGTAAACAAAAATGAACAAAGGCCAAATAATGGCCTTTGAATTGGAACACGATCAGCAGCTAATCAGAAAGTCTGATCGGCAGATTGGAAGTCCTCAAAGCCTCGCTGCCATTGCATCTGAAAGCGCATACCATCATCTTGGTTTGAACACACCCCAAGGTATTGCATACCAGACAGACCTATATCATAAGCATTGTTAACATCGCAGTAGAGATCGATGCCAGTGTTATAACCCGCTTCATAGCCACCAACGTCTACATTTTGAACGCCAGCTTTATTGGCCAAAGCATCCAGATTGGACATAGAACGAGAGGGTAAACCTCTCACACCATCACGCTCACCGACCGCCTGCCAGTTACCTTTTTGAACCAAAGACTCTGTTGCTTCGATATTCACACAACCAACCAAAAGCAACGCCAGTAGCGACGTCAGGAATTTATTTAGCATCCTGTTCCTCAATTTATCATTCAGACGAAAAGGCATTCACTATAGACGAATAACCCGTTTTTGACTGCGATTTCCTGATGCAATCAACTAACTGTCTGACGTTTTCATGCTTTTGAGTTTGAAAGACAAAGCAACAAACAACACACCAAACACAAACGCATACGTCGCAATAACCCATACCAACGCCATCGCACCAGCTGCTGGATTACTCATCAAGAAGCCACCAAACAAGATAGAAATAATACCGCCAAAGATTAACAGCCACTCACCTGTGATTTCTTTACGAAGTCTGATCGCGGTAATGATTTCTAGCACCCCTTTGACGATTGCCCAAACAGCTATATAAAAAAGCAATGCAACTGCCGTCAGGCCAGGGACGGCAAACGTCATGATCCCTGCCGCGATCCCCACTACGCCCCAAAGTAACAACACAACCCAGTTATCATGATCTTTACGCTCAACCAAGGCTGTCCATACTTGCAAGCTGCCATCCACAAACGCGTAAATGCCAAAAACCAGCACTAAGGTTTCTATCGACTCTCCCGGCGGAAGCGTCCACATCATAAAGCCAAAAATAATGGCCGCAATACCACGTAGCAATAACACCCACCAATTACGGGATAGTACTCCCACCATTTGCTTAGCCAGTGTTTCGGTTGGTTCCATTACTTGTCTCCTCAAATTGTTCTTTTGGTTTATCTCTATCAAAAGCCCAAGCAGAAAACCAAGCTAACAACAAATACAACTAGCGTCGGTAAGATGCTGACTTACCTAAAGAGTGAAGACTGCTTTGAGTCAGTACGGTGTTCTATCTTTGAAACCAAATGAATATTGCAAAAACAGGAGAGCAACATGAGAAGAGAAAGGCAAATACATGAAGGGAAAATAGTCAGCAGGTTGCACGAACAACCTGCCTGCAGACAGTGTTTAGCGCATTAGCCTAGTAAATAGCGTTCAATCTCCGCCCAAGAGTTGGCAATATAAGTCGGAGAGACACCATTGGACACACATTGTTCATCACGGTTTAGCCAGCAAGTATCGATACCCGCTTTATTCCCGCCAAGAACATCCGAATCAGGATTATCTCCCACCATCAAAATGCGCGATTTTTCTGGTTGTCCCATTTTCTCGAAAGCATAATCGAAAATCGCCACGTCTGGCTTAGCGACCCCAACCTCTTCCGATATCACCACCAAATCAAAATACTCACTCAAATTCGTTTTTTCCAAACGCACTTGCTGAAGCTGAGTAAAACCATTGGTGATGATGCCGAGTTTGGCTTTTTGAGCGAGCACAGGAATTAGCTCACTCACTCCCTCAAGTGGCTGGCACACATCGACCATGGCATTCAAAAAGAGACGATTAAGTTTCGCGGGGGAAACATTCAGTCTTTCCGACCACAGAACGAAGCGATCTTCCTGTAATTGCTTTGCAGTGATCTCGCCGTTTTGGTATTTTCCCCAAAGTGGCTTGTTCACGGCTTGGTATTCAGAAAAGTCTTGCACAGAGAAATCAACGCCAAGGCCAGAAAACAGGGCCTTTAATCCAGCAAATGCATCAAACGAAAACAAAGTTTCATCTGCATCAAATAAAATCCAATCGTATTTCACGCGTAATCCTCCATAGCAACAACGCATTATACCCGAGTCACCTCAATATGCAGGATTCAGAGCCACACATCACGCTCAATTTAAGGAGAAAAGTGGAAGGAATAGTCCCCCTCCCTTTCGACCCTTTTCGTCAAAAAAGTGAGCGTGATGTGTGGCTGCCAAGCACCAGTCTTGTTGGC
Source organism: Enterovibrio norvegicus FF-33 (assembly GCF_000286835.2). Lineage (GTDB taxonomy): Bacteria > Pseudomonadota > Gammaproteobacteria > Enterobacterales > Vibrionaceae > Enterovibrio > Enterovibrio norvegicus_A. Next base: position 936,676 of record NZ_AJYD02000038.1, read on the forward strand.
TTCCAGGCTTTATTGCTGACTTTCAACGTAGAGCCACTATGTTTTCAAATCAGCGCCTTGCCGGCGCAGCCAGCAAACCAACAACTTCTCGCTGAACAAGCATCTTGAGGTTGCTCAGCTGTATATAGAAGAAAGCTTTAGCTGAACGTTTGTCTTTGTACCGATAAAAGAAAAGCCCGCCAAATGGCGGGCTTTTTCTATCCCTTGCGGGGTATAAACGCCGGAGCGATTATTTCTTAGTGAGACGCTCTTTGATACGAGCTGCCTTACCAGAACGCTCACGCAGGTAGTACAGTTTGGCACGACGTACTGCACCGCGACGTTTAACAGTAATGCTGTCAACAACTGGTGAGTGAGTTTGGAATACACGCTCAACGCCTTCACCGTTAGAAATCTTACGAACGGTAAATGCAGAATGCAGACCACGGTTACGTTTCGCGATTACAACACCTTCATAGGCCTGTAGACGTGAACGCTCACCTTCTTTAACTTTAACCTGAACAACAACAGTGTCACCCACTTTGAAGCCAGGAATGTCTTGCTTAAGTTGCTCTTCTTCGAGCGCTTTGATGATGTTACTCATTTTCTATACCCTAGAATAAACTGATACTAAGTATGTTTAGGAACTTTAACTGTGTTCTTTAATGAACGCAGCAAGTAGTAATTCCTGTTCGTCAGTCAGAGCTAGGTTTTCCAGGAGCTCTGGTCTTCTGAGCCAGGTTCGGCCTAGCGATTGCTTCAATCGCCAGCGGCGTATGTCCTGATGGTTACCGGATTTCAGTACCGAAGGTACATCGAGTCCGTCTAACACTTCAGGTCGCGTGTAGTGTGGGCAATCAAGCAAGCCATTTGCGAAAGAATCTTCTTCCGCTGACGCAAAGTCTCCAAGTACACCCGGTACAAACCGAGCGACTGCGTCAACCAACGTCATGGCAGGCAGTTCGCCACCACTGAGCACAAAATCACCAATAGACCATTCTTCATCGACTACGGTTTGTATAATGCGCTCATCTACCCCTTCGTAGCGTCCACAGATAAGAATCAAGTTCTCATTCTGCGCCAACTCTTCGACACCTGCTTGGTCAAGCTTTCGACCTTGAGGTGAAAGGTAAATCACTTTCGCCTTGCCTTTGGCGGTATGTTTGGCAGCGTCAATGGCATCGCGCAAAGGCTGTACCATCATCAACATGCCCGGGCCGCCACCATAAGGTCGGTCATCAACCGTCCGGTGTTTATCGTGAGTAAAATCGCGGGGATTCCACGTTTCTACTTCGAGTAGGCCTTTTTTTACCGCCTGGCCAGTTACCCCAAAATCGGTAACAGCACGGAACATTTCAGGAAAAAGGCTGATAATACCAACCCACATTTTTCCGCTCCTATTGCTTTAAGTGTTACCTGGGGATTTTAAAATCCAGGATCCCAGTCAACTTCGATCCGTTGAGCAGAGCGATCAATCGACTTGATGACTTGCCCATCGAGGAACGGCACTAGGCGTTCCTTCTGTCCAAAAGCATCTTTCAAGTTTGCAGTCACGACTAACACATCGTTAGAGCCTGTCTCCAGAATGTCCGAGACCTTACCCAGGTTGTAACCTTTGGTAGTGAACACTTCCATACCGTAGAGCTCTCGCCAGTAGAATTCTTCATCCGACAGCGCAGGCAATACCTCTGGGTTAACCGCAATTTCGGCATTCGTCATGACCTGGGCGTCTTCACGCAAATCCAGACCATTCAGTTTACCAACAAAACCTTGACCATGGCGTTTCCAGTCTTCAAGACCGAATTCTTGCCACTCGCCACGCACCTTAATAAACCAAGGTGTGTAGTCGAAAATACTTTCAGCATTTTCAGTGTAAGAAAAAACTTTGAGCCAACCACGGATGCCATAAGAAGCACCTAGCTTGCCTACTACAATCTTTTCTTGCTCACTCATTTCTTCTTTTAACCCTGACACTGATAAATTACGCAGCTTTCGCAGCGTCTTTGATCAAGCGTGCTACTCGGTCAGAAACCGCTGCACCTTCGCCAACCCAATGGGTAACGCGATCAAGGTCCAAACGCAGTTTCTCTTCTTGACCTTGTGCGATCGGGTTGAAGAAACCAATTTTCTCGATGAAGCGACCGTCGCGAGCTTGGCGGCTGTCGGCAACAACGATTTGATAGAATGGACGCTTTTTAGCGCCGTGACGTGCCAAACGAATGGTTACCATATCGTCCTCTATTGCATTACTGAATTAAATTGGCCCTGCGTAAATACAGGGCCTCGTGCCAAAATAAAGCTCCGGAATTTTACGCTTTCTGTGATCGAATGCAACTGCTTTAGCTAAAAAAGCATCAGTGCAAATAAACAATCAATCACTTAGCAAATCCGGTTGCTTTAGTCTTTTAGGCCTAGGTGCTTCACATTCCTAGACCTTTATTTACGTAGCATACGCTTAACGCGGGAACATTCCACCGCCTCCGCCCATGCCACCCATCATGCCTTTCATATTGCGCATCATGTTCTTCATGCCACCCTTTTGTATTTTCTTCATCATTTTCTGCATTTGGGTGAACTGCTTAAGCAAACGGTTAACGTCCTGAACTTGTGTACCAGAACCCGCAGCAATACGCTTTTTACGTGACCCTTTAATCAGGTCAGGCCGTGTACGCTCTTTTGGCGTCATGGAATTGATGATGGCTTCCATTTGAACGAACATTTTGTCGTCCACTTGGTTTTTTACATCATCAGGAAGATTGGACATGCCTGGCAGTTTATCCATCATGCCCATCATGCCGCCCATGTTCTTCATCTGTTGTAACTGATCACGGAAGTCTTGCAGATCAAAGCCTTTCTTCTCTTTGAACTTTTTCGCCAATTGTTCCGCTTTATCGGTATCGACATTGCGCTGGAGATCTTCAATAAGCGACAGTACGTCTCCCATCCCCAAAATACGACTTGCAATACGATCAGGGTGGAAGGGTTCAAGTGCGTCAGTTTTCTCGCCCACACCCAAGAATTTAATCGGCTTACCCGTAAGATGACGCACAGACAGCGCCGCACCACCACGAGCATCACCATCGACTTTCGTCAGGATCACACCGGTCAATGGCAGTGCATCGTTAAATGCTTTTGCCGTATTTGCGGCATCTTGCCCCGTCATGGCATCAACCACAAACAGGGTTTCTATTGGATTTAGAGCAGCATGGATGTCTTTAATTTCATCCATCATGGCTTCATCGACATGCAGACGACCTGCAGTATCGACAATCACCACATCGTAAAATTTCAGCTTGCCGTGCGCCAGTGCTGCTGATGCAATATCAACAGGCTTTTGATCTGCCGTTGAAGGGAAAAAATCGATCCCAACATCCGTCGCCAACGTTTCCAACTGTTTAATCGCCGCAGGGCGATAAACGTCAGCCGAGACCACCAGCACTTTCTTCTTGTGGCGCTCTTTGAGCATTTTACCCAGTTTACCGACGCTGGTCGTTTTACCCGCACCTTGCAAACCTGCCATCAACACAACCGCAGGAGGCTGGGATGCCAAATCCAATTCAGCGTTGGACTCACCCATCACAACTTCTAGTTCAGATTGAACTATCTTGATGAATTCTTGACCTGGCGTCAGGCTTTTGGATACTTCAAGGCCAACCGCACTTTCTTTTACTTTTTTGACGAAATCACGCACCACAGGAAGCGCAACATCGGCTTCAAGTAACGCCATACGCACTTCGCGCAGGGTCTCTTTAATATTGTCTTCAGTGAGTCGACCACGACCGCTGATATTTTTCAGCGATCGAGATAAACGATCCGTTAAGTTCTCAAACATGTCCTACTCGCTCTCTACGCGACGGCACCACAAAGCTGATAATACTCAGGTGGCGATCAACACAAAATTGCTGGGATTATAACTCATTATAAGCTTGTCTTACATGATGGCAGTGACGATAGTTTTAAAGGTAGTTGCTGTCACTTTCTGCTGAGTTTGCAAGCTGCAAGACGGTTATGCCTAAAAGATCGGCTGCCTTGCATAGCGACTCTTAGCTGTGCAGGGTATACTAAAACCTTTATTTTTTACGCGATGTTGTTGAAAGACGCATGGATATTTTTATAGCACTCCTAGCCGCACTGCTCTATATAGCGGCACTTATGCAGATCATACCCGGGCTATCCGGCCCCAATCAGATCCCTGCAAAACGCGTTTTTCTCAGCGCTTGCGGTGCACTCGCTCTCCATGCTTATCTGATATCTGATCTTATTTTTGCCGATGGCGGCCAAAATCTCAGTATCCTTAATGTCGCGTCTTTGATCAGTTTTATTATTGCCGCTATCACTACCGGTCTTCTTTTCAAAATGCGCGTTTGGGTATTACTGCCCGTCGTCTACAGCTTTTCTGCAATTAATCTTACTGCTGCGACCTTGCTTCCAGGGGCTGTCATTTCGCACCTTGAAGCGAACCCACAGGTCCTTTTGCATATATCACTGGCTCTATTCTCTTATTCAACACTGATGATAGCGACATTGTATGCCATACAATTAGCGTGGCTTGATCATCAATTGAAGAGTAAGAAAAAGCTCATGATGAATCCGAATTTACCGCCACTAATGGCCGTAGAACGTCAGTTGTTCAATATCATTTTGATTGGTGAGATTTTACTGACGCTAACGCTGATAACTGGCTTTGCATTCGTGCATGACATGATTGCCCAAGGTAAAGCGCATAAAGCTATTTTATCCGCCATGGCATGGTGTGTTTATGGCACCTTACTATGGGGACACTATCGTTCTGGATGGCGTGGTCGACGTGTTATTTGGATAAGTATTGTAGGCGCATTTTTGCTGACTCTGGCCTATTTCGGCAGCCGATTTGTACGCGAAGTCATTATTGCTTCGTGATGACAGGGCTAAATTTTAACCATCGGGTTTGACAGCAGCTCACATTCTTGTCCTTAATTAGGGCTGAATTGAATAAAAAGGATCTTGTAATTTGGACGACATATCGACGGGAACGTTAATTTCCCTATTGGTATTGCTCATCGTCGTTTCAGCGTATTTCTCCGGTTCCGAAACCGGAATGATGTCGTTAAACCGTTACCGAGTTCGGCACCTTTCCAACCAAGGACACAAAGGCGCAAAGCGCGTAGAAAAGCTGCTTTCGCGCCCAGATAGGCTCATAGGCCTTATCCTGATTGGCAACAATCTCGTCAATATATTGGCCTCTGCCATCGCCACCATATTGGGTATGCGCTTGTACGGCGACCTTGGCGTTGCTATTGCTACCGGTGGTCTCACCTTAGTCATCCTTGTTTTTGCAGAAGTCACGCCAAAAACACTTGCCGCGCTCTACCCTGAACGCGTGTCCTACACCAGTAGTATCTTACTTAACATCCTAATGAAAGTGATGTACCCACTGGTGTGGTTGATTAATGGTATTACCAATGGCTTTTTACGTTTAATTGGTTTAACCACCAGCCATGATGGAAGAAACCACCTTAGCTCAGAAGAGCTGCGTACAGTGGTCAATGAAGCTGGCGGGCTGATCCCCCGTCGCCACCAAGACATGCTGATCTCGATTCTGGAACTAGAAGAAATTACGGTCAATGACATCATGGTGCCACGCAACGAGATTACTGGCATTAATGTTAATGATGATTGGAAAGCCATCATGCGTCAGTTAACGCATGCACCCCATGGTCGCATGGTGCTCTATCGCGATAACATTGATGAAGTTGTCGGGATGCTGCGTGTTCGTGAAGCCTATCGTATGATGGTGGAAAATGAGTTCAATAAAGAAAATCTGCTGAGAGCAGCCGATGAAGTTTACTACATTCCCGAAGGCACGCCTCTCAACGTGCAAATGCTCAAATTCCAGCGCAATAAGCAACGCATAGGTCTTGTTGTAGATGAATACGGCGACATTATCGGACTCGTCACTTTGGAAGACATTCTGGAAGAGATTATTGGTGAATTCACCACATCACTTTCACCGAGCCTTGCTGAAGAAATCACGGCGCTGCCAGACGGCAGTTACATGATTGACGGAACAGCCAACATTCGTGATTTGAACAAAAGCCTAAACTGGGCATTACCCACCGATGGACCTCGTACCTTAAATGGGTTAATACTCGAGCATTTGGAAGACATTCCTGATAGCCAAGTCAGCATTGAGGTCGAAGGTCATCAAATGGAAATTGTCGAGGTGGCAGAGAACATGATAAAGCAAGTCAAAATACTTCCCGTCCCCAAAAGCGCAAACGTCTAGTTTCTGCTCTCTACATGACTAAGCCAGCTAATCGCTGGCTTTTTTACACATTCACATCCCATTAGATTTCACTCCCTCAATTTTTTACTTGATGCGCATATTACATGGCTTCTTAAATATCAGACGTTAGTGTGATATTTGAACTATTTTTTAAAGAGCACTTTGCTGATACGTCAGATTAAACGCCTCATCAGCAAATGAGAATAACTTGTGGAAGGTAGATTCGATGTTCAATGGGAAATTAAAAAACAAACTTCAAGCCGTTGAAGAAGCTGCGGCTCATAACACGGCTTTGCTCGACGCAATCAATAACAGTGTCGCCACCATTTACTTCACGCCTGATGGTGTCGTCAAACGCGCTAATCACCTTTTCCTAGGCGCAGCGGGTTTTACCCTGGAACAACTAACGGGTAAACATCACCGCGAACTGTGTGATGCCGAGTATGCCCAAAGCGCAGAATATCAAAAATTTTGGGCGCGTTTACGTGCTGGAGAAGTGATTAGCGGCACGGTTGCTCGGAGAAACAGTAAAGGCGAACGCCTGTGGCTAGAAGCCACTTACTTCCCGATAAAAGAAAATGGGACTGTCACTGAAGTCATGAAGATTGCAGCAGACGTCACCAAAGACAAAATATTGCGTGATGATAACCAAGCTGTGGCTACCGCATTGGATAAATCAATGGCGACGATCGAATTCCTTCCTGATGGCACCATTGTTAAAGCCAATGCCAACTTTCTTGGTGCCGTCGGCTATTCACTTGATCAAATCCAGGGTAAACACCACCGCATGTTCTGCCCAGACCATTTTTTGCAGGCCAACCCCAATTTCTGGGCTGAACTGGCCTCTGGTGATTTCAAAGGCGGGCAGTTTGAACGCAAAGACGCCAAAGGCAATGTGCTTTGGCTACGAGCCACCTATAACCCGGTATTTGACGACAAAGGCAAGGTTGTTCGTGTTGTAAAATTCGCCAGCAATATTACCGAAAAGATTGAACAAGAACTGGCCATTCGAGCAGCAGCTGAAATCGCCTACTCCACATCGGTCGAAACATCGCAAATTGCTAAGCAAGGGGCAAGTGTGTTGGAGTCAACGGTGTCAACGTCTCAATCTATTTCTGAACAGGTGCTGGAAACATCCGCCTCGATTTCCCAGCTAAACGAACAATCTAAAAGTATTGAAGCGATTGTCTCGACGATCAGCGACATTGCAGATCAGACAAACCTACTCGCTCTCAATGCGGCCATTGAAGCCGCACGAGCAGGCGATCAAGGCCGCGGTTTTGCGGTGGTTGCAGATGAAGTTCGACAATTGGCAGCAAGAACCAGCCAATCAACCGCAGAGATTGCAGACGTTGTGAAAAAGAATCGAGATCTAACATCAGAAGCAACACGTAAGATGTCGAGCGTGTCCGATTCTGCGGAACTGGGTAAGCAACAAATATCTGAAGCCTCGTCAGTGATGGAAGAAATTCGCGTTGGCGCTGAAAACGTGGCACAAACTGTTTCGGGCTTGAATACGGGCAACTAGCCTCATTCACCAGTAAGAAGCGCCACATAAAAACCTCGGTGCAAAAAAAACCCATGTTGATTTACCAACGTGGGGCTTTCTACATGTTTAACCACTCACCGGATACGCATTCCTGTTTCTCGATCAAACAACACCAGCTTTTCTGGGTTGAAAGCAAAGTGAGTGATATCACCCAGTTTTAAATTAGCATTAGCGGGCATTCGCGCCACGACTTCTTTTCCAGACAACAACGTAATCACATACGTATCTGCCCCTGTTGGCTCGGTGACATCCACTTTGCAAAGCAGTGTTCCTTCACCGCCCTGCTTTTGGTCAGAGATGTCTTCCGGACGCACACCAAGGCTCACCGTTTTACCAACATAAGAGGCCAACTCAGAAAAACCACGGTTATAGCTGACGACTTGTGCTTCCCCTTCATGCCCATGGATCTCAAGTTGAGTCTTCGAGCTATCTGATGCTTCTACCTTTGCATCAAACAAGTTCATCGAAGGGCTACCCATGAAGGTTGCCACAAACGTATTTGCTGGGTTGTCATACACCTCAGCGGGTGAGCCAAGCTGCTGCACTTCACCATCTTTCATGACCGCGATTTTGGTGGCTAGCGTCATAGCTTCAATCTGATCATGAGTAACATAAACAATCGTGGCGTTTAGGCGCTGGTGGAGACGTTTGATTTCCGTTCGCATGTCTACCCGTAACTTCGCATCAAGGTTAGACAATGGCTCATCAAACAAGAAAATTTTCGGGTCGCGCACCAGTGCACGCCCCATCGCGACACGCTGTCGTTGGCCACCCGACAATTGACCCGGTTTGCGCTTCAGTAAGTGCTCAATTTGCAGCATGGCTGACACGTCACCAATCAAGCGCTCACGCTCTGGTTTTGGAACGTGACGCATTTCCAGACCAAACGAGATATTCTGTGCCACCGTCATGTTCGGATACAAAGCGTAAGACTGAAACACCATCGCAATATCACGATCAGCGGGATGCAGCGTATTGATCATGTTGTCACCGATCATCACGTCGCCATCACTGATGCTATCAAGCCCTGCAATCATGTTCAGCAAGGTTGATTTACCGCAACCTGAAGGTCCTACCAGCACCAAAAAATCACCATCATCAATGGCAATATCAATACCCTTTAAAACCTCTATTTGTCCAAACCGTTTTTTTACGTTATTGAGCGTCAAAGATGCCATTGCATTATCCTTTTACTGAGCCCGCCATGAGACCGCGAACGAAGTAGCGCCCGGCCAGGATATAAACCAAAAGCGTGGGAAGTGCAGCAATCATGGCACCAGCCATGTGCACGTTGTATTCCTTCACACCCGTCGAAGAGTTAACCAGATTATTCAATGCGACTGTGATAGGCGCAGTCCCCCCCGACGCAAACGAAGCGCCAAACAGGAAATCGTTCCAGATATTTGTGAACTGCCAAATGATCGTCACCACAATGATCGGGCCTGAGCTTGGCAATAAAATGCGGAAGAACATTCTAAAGAACCCTGCGCCATCAATCATGGCGGCACGGATCAATTCACTCGGAAAGGCTTCGTAATAATTACGGAAGAAAAGTGTGGTAAAGCCAACGCCATAAATCACATGCACCAGCACCAAGCCTGCCGTGGTGTTCGCCAAACCAAGCGTCCCTAGAACTTGACTCATGGGGACGAGCACGACCTGAAATGGGATGAAGCAGCCAAACAGCATGATACCAAATACCCAACGATGTCCTCTAAAACGCCACTTAGTCAGCACATACCCATTCAAGGCTCCTAAGATTGTCGATATCAAGACACCCGGCACTGTGATCATAATGGAGTTCATGAAATACCCATTAATCCCCTCACACGTCAGTCCGATACAAGCCGAGCCCCAAGCTGAAACCCAAGGCTCTATCGTCCAAACCTGAGGTAGCGCCAACATGTTGCCTTGACGAATCTCATCCAACTCTTTAAACGAAGTCACCAGCATGACAAACAAAGGAAGTAAGTACATACAACCGAACACGATCAGCGTGATGTAAATCAGCGCGCGCCAAAAACGAGCCCCTTGGAAAGGTGTGTTATTTTCCCTACTGCTCATGCTTTTTCTCCTTCAACTCGCTATAGAGATACGGCACGATAATCGCGGCGATGGTCATTAACATGATGATGGCACTCGCTGAACCCACCGCCATTTGGTTACGGGAGAAGGTATAGGAGTACATAAAGGTGGCGGGCATTTCGGTGGCATTTCCGGGGCCACCGCCTGTCAATGCAATGACCAAGTCGTAGCTCTTTATCGCCATGTGGGCGAGCACGATGAAGGCACTGAGAAACACCGGACGCAATTGCGGAATAATGATACGTCGATACATTTGAAAGGCTGATGCGCCATCAAGTTGCGCTGCTTTCAGCATTTCACTGTCAATACCACGAAGGCCCGCAAGGAACATTGCCATGACAAAACCAGAGGTCTGCCAGACCCCGGCAATCACCACGGTGTAGATCGCCATGTCGGGATTGATCAGCCAATCGAAGCTAAAACTTTCCCAGCCCATCTCTCGCATGGTTTTCTCAAGGCCAAGTCCTGGATTAAGGAACCATTTCCACGCCGTCCCTGTCACAATAAAACTCAGCGCCATGGGGTAGAGAAAAATGGGTCGTAATGCGCCTTCTATACGGATTTTCTGGTCGAGCAAGATAGCGAGAAATAACCCCAGCGCACAGCAAATCACGATGTACAAAATACCGAAGATGGCGAGGTTTTCCAGCGCCACATTCCAGTTCAGACTATTCCACAGTTTTTCGTAGGGACGCACACCATCTAGGTTGTAATTGGGCAGCATGCGTGAGGTGCTAAAGGAGATATACGTTGTCCATGCAATAAACCCATAGACAAAGAAAAGTATCAGCGCAAAGGAGGGCGCGATGACAATTTTAGGGAGCAACTGCTGCCAAAATTGGCGAGAGCTGTATTTTCCAGGAGAAGACATAAATCAGTCCTTGAAGCGAAAGGCTAACAAAATGCGAGGTTCAATAGACAGAAAAGCCTTCTATCTAAGGGCGATAGAAGGCGCATTCGACACACGAATGTCGCCTTCTCTTTCCTCGCTACTGCTATCGATTCCCTACTGCGCGTCTTGCACCGCAGAGACCAAGGCTTTTGTCGCTTGCTTCGAATCCATGCCACCATTGAAGTGATTAGTCACCACATCATAAACGGCATTTTTCACTGCGGCAGGTGCAGCGTGTCCATGGGCCATACTGCCAACCAAGGTGTTGTTTTTGTTAGCTTCAGCAAGATCGGCCATGCCTTTCTGACCGCAAGCGTCAAACGCTTCATTTGATACGTCAGTACGGGCTGGCACTGAGCCTTTCACCACGTTAAATGCAGACTGAAAGGTCGGCGACATAATCGCTTTTGCCATTGCTTGTTGGGCTTTTGATTCGCCCACATCAAACATCACAAATTGGTCAGCATTGAAGGTCACCATGCCTTGCGTGCCCGGCATACGGAAACATAAGAAATCTTCATTGGGCTTCATGCCCGCTTTGAGAAACTCGCCTTTCGCCCAGTCACCCATGATTTGCATGCCTGCTTTGTTTTCAATCACCATCGCAGATGCCAAGTTCCAATCACGACCCGGGAAGTTCTTATCTACGTAACCGCGAAGCTGAGACATACGATCAAACACCTTCACCATGGTGTCTGAACCTAGCGCCTCCGGATCAAGATCAATCATCGCCTTGCGATAGAAATCAATGCCGCCCGTTGTTAGCACCACGCCATCAAACAGGGTAGCGTCTTGCCAAGCTTGACCACCGTGAGCCAGCGGGATATACCCTGCAGCTTTTAGTTTATCCAGCGCACCAATCAACTCCTCCCACGTTTGCGGCTGTTTAACACCCACTTCATCAAGCAATTTTTTGTTGGCCCAAATCCAGTTGGTCGAGTGGACATTAACCGGTGCTGAGACCCACTTGCCGTCGTACTTAGAAAAACGCTGCAATGCACTAGGTACTTTGTCATTCCAGCCTTCCGCTTCTGCAACACTGTTAAGGTTGGCAACGACATCTTCTGCCGCCCAATCTTGAATATCAAAACCCAGCATTTGCACAGCTGTTGGTGGATTACCAGACGTTACTCGAGCACGCAACACTGTCATGGCATTACCACCACCACCGCCCGCAACTGGCATGTCTTGCCAGCCAATGCCTTGGGTACCCAGATCGTCTTTTAGTACGGTCAGTGCTGCGGCCTCACCGCCCGACGTCCACCAGTGCAATACTTCCACATCTTCTGCCTGCGCGACCGCTGCGCTTAACAGCAAAGTACCTGCGAGGGGCAGGGTTTGAATCATGTTGCGTTTTCTCATGATAGTAGTCCCATCTGTGTCATTGACCTGCGTTTACTGCAGCCATCCTTTTGTTGTTGAGGAAAATTAGGCCCATTCACTCGCCTATTTCCCCACCGAACAACATGACGAACGAATCACTAGTTCCACACCAACGAGGGCGCTTTCTGGCACTTTTTGGTTCTCTCGCCATTGCTGTAATCTTTCACATGCCATCAGGGCAATGTCTTCTGCACTGACTCTCACTGTGGTCAGCGCCGGTGACATCAGCCGACTGTCTTCTAAATCATCGAATCCCACCACAGCAATATCTTTGCCAGGGGTTAATCCTCGCTCGCGCAACGCGGTATACGCGCCGTAAGCCACCACATCCGTAAAACAGACAATCGCAGTGATATCTGGTGCGCGGTCTAACACTCGGTTCAGCGCAATTTTCCCGCCTTGGCGCTTGGTCGAGCTTGGCTCAATATCACCAGTTTCAACAGACAACTCGGCCTCTTCCATCGCTCTCATAAAGCCTTGTTTGCGCTCTTGATAATCAGATATCGACTCAACCCCACCGATGAATGCGATCCGCCGATGCCCAAGGCCAATCAAGTATCGGGTTGATAAATACATACCTAGGCGGTTATCTGGCATCACAGTTGGTACATTTGCCCCTTCAACATCACGCATCAAACACACAACGGGAGATGACGCATCGGCCAATGCTTGCAGCCAAGCCGCTTCAGTCTTGGGCGCTGGCGTAATAAAAAAACCAGCGACATTGTGTTCCTTAAGTGAAGCGACCATCGCGGTTTGCCGCGCCACACTTTCATTGATATTGACGACAATAGGCATAAAGCCTTGCTGCTCCAACTGACCTTCAAGCGCAATAATGACCTGTGCCAGATAAGGATTGGCCAAGTCGTTTGCCACGATGGCGACAAGATTCGATTCTTTGTTTCTCAGCCCTGCCGCATCGCGGTTGTAGACATAACCTAGCTCACCTATCGCCAGATTCACTTTTTCAACGGTTTCAGCCTTCACTCCTGTATTGCCGCGAAGCACTAAAGAAACTGTGGATTTAGAGACGCCCGCTGCTTTTGCAACGTCAATCACAGTGGCCTTTCGTCCACTGGAATGTCGTGATGATTTGCTCTCAGGCACGGATGAACAGTCCTCGGGTTATCGCTTTCCAGCCAATGAAAAAAGTTATCTTTCAATTACAAATATATGCGAGACACCAAAGCCATTGATTAAAAAATAAACTGGAACGTTCCAATAAAGGTAGTATATTTGTGTAAATTAAGTTGCAAAAACGTTAAATGCGAAGCCAAAAACAAGCGATAGATCACGCGGTGAAATGAGAGTTTGTTAGGCGTTCATGGATGTAAGACAGGAAAGGAGGGCGCATGGCACTTTCCACGCAAAATCTACCTCAACAAATTCGCGAATTTAAGCGAGAACTGAAAGCACAGTGTCCCGATTACAAACGCCGATTTGATGACATATCTAAAGCAATGGAAACGGAAGTCGAACGGATTAAACGTGAAGAAAGTGAGGGCTCAGCTATCCCACAGTTTGCATTTTCTGATATTGCCGAGAATGGCTTTAATGACGAACAACGCAAGCGCGTTCACCAAGCGGGTTGCTGCATTATTCGCAACACCTTGCCTGCGGATGAAGTCACAGCACACAATGACGCCCTCTCCCGCTACATTATTGAAAACGGCTACTATGAACATGTTCCGACGGTTGAAGACAATTATTTCAGTCAGTTGAAATCCGACAAGCCGCAGATCTTTGGGATCTACTGGTCTGCTGCACAAATATGGGCCCGACAACACCCCAACATGGCCGTCGCTCGTCGTCATCTCAATCATTTATGGACATGGCAGGACAAGGGCAAAACCTTTTTCAATCCAGACTTGGAAGCCAGCTACGCGGATCGTGTCCGTCGGCGCGAACCGGGCGATGCCACGTTAGGTTTATCGCCGCATGTGGACTCCGGCTCCGTCGAACGTTGGATAGAACCCCACTATCGCGAGGTTTACCATGATATTTTTCTCGGTGACTGGCATCAATACAATGCGTTTTATGGTGCTAATCGCATTGAAGTGGAAGAGTTCCCGTCGCCCGCTGTATGCAGTGTGTTTCGCACCTTTCAAGGCTGGGTGGCGTTAACGCAGCAAGGTAAAGGTGATGGCACATTACGAATGGTGCCATCAACACTCGCCATTCCTTATATGCTCCTAAGAGCCATTCAAGATGATGTTCCCGAGGATGATCTATGCGGCGCTGCGCCTGGCCGCGCACTCACTGTTTTTCAACAGTGGCATCCGCTGTTATTTGAGGGCTTAGTGTCTATTCCAGTCGTGCGCCCCGGTGATACCGTGTGGTGGCACCCAGATACTATTCATGCCGTCGAAGATAAACACAATGGTGATGGCTATAGCAACGTCCTATTCATTGGTGCTGCGCCTGATTGCGAGAAAAATCGTCACTTTTTGGACAAACAGCGCCCGGCGTTTCTCCGTGGCGAAAGCTGCCCAGACTTTGCCCCTGAGCATCATGAACGCACTTATCAAGGAAGAGCATCGGAAGATGATTTAACTGAGTTAGGCAGGCGTCAGATGGGCTTTGACTAGCCAAAAAACCAAGCCATAAAAACAAAGCCATAAAAACAAAGAAAGCGCCAAGATTGGCGCTTTCTCAATGACATTATCAATGGATGTCCGCTTTGACTAGAACGGCCACCAGCTTCGGTTAGATTCAAGCTCTGAGCGACAACTCTGCAGCTGTCCACCATAGGTCTTCGCCTGACGCTCTACTTTACGAGCTACCTGCATCACCTTAGGTTTTGATTTATAAGTACCACGCTTAAAACCGCCACGGCCGTCGTGATACGCCAAGTACTGATTGTACGCATCCCATTTGGATATCCCCAACTGACGTTGCGTTTCGCTGGTGTACCATCCAATAAACTGCATGGCGTCGCCGTAGTCGGTTCGAGAGCCGCCATTGCTGGTGGCTTTTTGATAATCAGACCAAGCAGGATCTTGTGCTTGAGCATAACCATAAGCACTGCTGACGCGGCCCCATGGGATCACCCAGAGCACATAGTCTCTCGGTGGCAGCGCATCATGAATGTAGGAGCTTTCTTGTTTCATGAAAGCCATAGCGACGTGTATCGGCGTTCCCCATTCGTCTTCCATGTCCACCGCATCTTCATACCAACCATCATATTGACGGAAAATACTGCAAATGTTCTCGGGGCTTTTTGGCGGAGGATTAGCGCACCCTACCAAAACTAATGAGGTGAGAAGTAAAAGCCACTTGGGTGAAAAGCGCATAGTTGTCCTTGTCTCTCGAACCATCGACACGAAAAGTTATCCAGATGCCCAAGTAACCTCAAGATACTTGTTCAGCGAGAATGTGTTTAGGCATCCCAGATACAAAAACAGGCAGGAAGACCTGCCTGTTTTCTAGTGAAAACTGAGTCCATTAAAGCGACACACTATCACCAAAATATTCAGCCAGATACTGATCGAAGCTAATAGCGTCGCCTTGCTCCACATCTTGCTGTTTTTTCAGACTCGCCTGCGCTTCTTCACGAAATTGTGCTTCAGAGACAAGGTGATACTCGCCTTGCGCATACAACTCAGCGTTTTGTTTAGCAATCGCAAGCCCGACTGTACCGATGCTTTCTTGCTCGACAACATCACGAAGCAATCGCGCTGACAGCGTTTTATCTGGGTTGTCAAACCAGGTCACAAGCTCACGACATACCGCTTGGTATTTGTCCCCGCCATATGCCTTGTCCATGACTACCGCCAGTTTAGCCAGATCAGCAAAGACACGATGTCCCCACTCAACCTGAGTTAACTGTTCGCCATCACAACCAATTTGCAAAGTCAGGCCCGGCTTACGTCCTTCCATCACCACTTTGTTCCAGTTCTGGTGCCAGCATTGCAGCTCACAATCCGTCATCGGTTCAGAGTCAGTCATCACGCTCCAAGTAAGGAAAAGATCCAAGAAGTAAGCCTGATTCTCATCAATACCCGTTGGACTGAATGGGTTCACATCCAACGATCGCACTTCGATGTATTCCACACCGCCACGATCTAAAGCCTCTGATGGTTTTTCACCACTTTTGGCAACACGCTTAGGTCGAATTGGAGCATAAAGCTCGTTTTCAATTTGCAGCACATTGGCATTCAGTTGGCGATAGCCAGTGGCATCTTTCACACCAATTTTGGCAAAATCAGCAGATGGCGTTTGAATGGCGGTGCGTACCCCTTCAAGGTACTGCTCAAGGCTGTTAAAACCAATCTTCAATCCACTTTGCGCACTGTTGGTATAGCCTAAATCACTCAAACGCAATGATGTCGCATAAGGCAAATAATATGTGCCTTTACCCAACACTTTGAAATCTAGATTGGTGTTGGTTTGCTTGATAAACGACCCACACAACGCTGGGGACGCGCCAAACAAATACGGGATCATCCAGCCAAAGCGGTAGTAGTTTCGGATCAAACCGAAGTACGCATCTGACACCGACTCTTGACGCGCATAAGGCGTTTGTTCACCAAACTTCTGCTGCCAGAAACTGTCCGGGAATGAAAAATTGAAGTGCACGCCAGAGATAACCTGCATCACACTGCCGTAACGGTGCTTAAGGCCCTGACGGTACAACGTTTTCATTGTGCCAACATTCGATGTGCCGTACTGCGCCAGTGTGATGTCATCTTCATTGGCAACATAGCATGGCATTGAAAGCGGCCACAGAGATTCACCGCCTAACTCACGGTAGGTAAACCTATGAATGTCCTGCAACTGCGTCAGCATGTCAGAGACCGAGTACGTCACTGGGGTAATGAACTCCAGCAATTGTTCTGCAAAGTCGGTCGTGATCCACTGATGCGTTAACGCTGAGCCTAACGCTGTTGGGTGGGCGGCAGATGACAAAGTCCCTTCTGGTGTGATACGCAACGCTTCGCGTTCCACGCCTCGGCCAATGCCTTTAAGCGCTTCTGGATGTTCAGAAAACGCTGCCAACCTTTGAGAAAAACTATTCAAGGCTGTACTCGTTTATATTTTGTAAGCAGTAAGATGGCTAAGGATAATCACTCTCAACGCCAAAAGCCATCTCACTGTTTTTACGGTTAGTCTAACTACCTATAAATATCGCTCAATTCTCAATCACTAAACGTTTTACAGGTAATCCCAATGTGGCAAGTGAAGGCTCAAGCTTGCTGGCATCGCCAACAACAATGACCTGATAATCATCTGGGTTGAACCACTCACTGGCCAGTGTGTTTAATGTCTGTTTGTCTACATCATCGATGATTGCTTTCTGCGTTGCTTTGTAATCTGAAGGCAATTCATGGCGCATGATGTTGGCAATAAGACCGGCTTTATCGCCCGGCGTTTCATAACTCAGCGCATCTTTCTGCCCGACAGCAAGACGCAAAAACGCTAACTCTTCATCGGTTATGCCTTGTTCTGCCATGACTGACAGTTCGTTTTGCATTTCCTTAACGGTATCCAAGGTGGTGTCTGCACGCACTTGCGCTTGAAAAACAATACGCCCTTTGTCCTGATCGCCCAGCACATAACCGCTAGCACCGTAAGTGTAGCCTTTGTCTTCACGAAGATTGAGGTTCAAACGTGAGTTAAAATTACCGGCAAGATTAAAGTTCGCCAATTGCGTTTTAAACATTTCTCCCGTTGCATCGTAAGACATAGCGTGACGTACCATCTGCACCACACTTTGCGGCGCTCCGGGCTTATCTACCAGCCAAATTTGCGGCTTAGCATACTGTTTCAGTTCTGCTTTTGCAGGGCTGTTTGCCTCTCCCCCTTTCCAACGGCTCAATCCATTAATTTTCGAAAGAAGCGTCTGTTTGTCGATGTCACCAACGGCAATCAGTCGAGTGGTATCCGGCGTATAATTGTCAGCATAAAAGGCTTTCACATCATCCAGTGTCAGGCTGTTCAATGTGCCCAACGTACCTTCTGATGGCAACGCATGCCAAGGGTCTTGATACAAGACTTCACGGCGAGCCTGACTCGCCTGCCATTGTGGCGTTTGGTGGCTAAACTGAATACTTTCAAGTGCCTGCTTTTTAAGTCGATCAAAATCCGCCTGATCAAAACGAGGATTAAACAGCATGTCGCCTGCAATCATCAGGGTTTCTTTTAGATTTTTAGTCAAAGAGGACACACTTACCGTGGTGCCACGCCCCGATGCACTGATACTCACACTCGACCCTAGGCGATCCAACTGCGCGGCAATGGCTTCGCTCGTTTGATTCTGAGTGCCTTCGGCAATTAAATCCGCGGTTAGTGATGCGAGACCATTTTTCCCTTTAGGCTCCATTAAGGTGCCTGCTGGAAGAATGAGATGCATCGCCACCGTTGGCGTTTCATTCGATTCAGCGCCCGTAATTTGAATGCCATTGCCCAGCATCGAATGATAAAGCGTAGGCACATTCAAGGTGACCGATCCGGAAGGTCCAGGTATCACGCTGCGATCGAAAGTCTCTGGGGTTTGGCGGGCTTCAATCAACGCCGGATTGGTATCCTGGTCTTTTGCTTTCGCTCGTACGGCGTTGAAATTTTGAGGCACCGCTTCCAATGATGGTTTGCCTGTTGGAACCACAGAAACCGTGACTGACGGTTGCTGCCAAACAAACTGACTAAACGCACGTTCAACGTCTTTGGTGGTTACGTCACCCAGATCCGTGAGCCATTGCGATAATCTGTCCGGCTTTCCATAGAAGGTTTCGTTGGACGCCAACTGCGAGACTTTACCGTGAACACTTTGCAGACCAAACACGGCACCCGCTTCAGCACTGCCTTTCACTTGAGCAAGATCATCTTGCTTGATGCCGCGCACTTTTAGTGAATCCAGCACCTTGAAAACGTCATCACGTACCTCGGTCAAATCTTGGCCTTGGTTGCCAAGCACATAAAGCTGAAATGTACAGGCAAGCTCTGCGCAATCTTGATAGGCGCTAGCACTGAGGACTTTGCCAGGTTTAACCAGCTCTTGATAAAGTAAACTGTTGCGCCCTTGTCCAAGCACGGATGCCAGCATATCCAGTGCAACCGTTGATTCTGCGTCGGGGTATTCCGTTGGCCAACTCATCACCAACATAGGTTGCTGGATCTTATCTTCAATCGTCACAAAACGATCGCTGTCGAGCGTGACAGGCCATGTGTCTGCTTTAACCGCATCAGGCCCACGCGGAATGTCACCAAAGTATTTGTCGACCCAAGCGAGGGTTTGTTCGACATCGATATCACCACCAATGGTAAGCGTTGCATTGTTAGGTCCATACCAACGTAGGAAGAAGGCTTTAAGATCGTTAACATCAACGCGATTAAGATCCTCTACGTAGCCAATCGTTGGCCAACTATAAGGATGAGTCGGTGGGTACAATGCAGCAGACAAGGTTTCCTGCACCAGTCCATAAGGGCGATTATCATAGTTTTGCGCCCGTTCATTTTTCACCGTATCGCGTTGAATCTCGAATTTACGTTGCGACACGGCTTCAAGCAAAAAGCCCATTCGATCGGACTCTAGCCACAGCATTTTTTCTAGCTCATTCGCCGGAACCGTTTCGTAGTAATTGGTGCGATCTCGGTTGGTCGTGCCATTCACACTGCCACCCGACTCAGTGACTAGTTTAAAATGCTGCTGATCGCCAACATTCTTGGAGCCTTGAAACATCATGTGCTCAAAGAAATGCGCAAAACCTGATTTACCCGGTTCTTCTCGTGCAGAACCGACATGATAAGTCACATCAACATGCACTAAAGGATCGGAGTTATCTGGATGGAGCAATACAGTCAATCCGTTATCGAGTTGATATTTCTGATAAGGGATTGCAGGAGTGCCCGGTTTGGCTTCGTGTTGTTCAATGAATGTAATCCCCGAAGGAAGCATCGTTTCTGGTGAAGCTGAATAAACACCACAACCTGACAGCGCAAGCGCCGCTGCCGTAAGGATAAAATAACGCACACACTATCCTTTCAAAAAAAAATTAGACAAACAGCAACCCTCGAGTCACAAGCGCGAGTATCAGATATCTGAGGGCTTTTCCTGCCGCAATCAATATCCAGCACCACCGTTGTTTCAGTCTCAACCAACCCGCAGCGAGACAAAGAGGGTCACCGATAATAGGAAGCCAGCTTAACAACAAGGTCCAATAACCATAGCGTTGCAGCCAAGCAATGGCTCTTTGACCTTGTTTTTGCTCAAGGGTTCGCGCTGGAAGGAAGCGCCCTATCCAATAATTGGTCATGCCGCCCAAAGTGTTGCCCAGCGTGGCGACGACAACCAAGACACTAAGGCTATAAGTGTTTTCTTTCAGAAGAAGGATCAGGTTCGCTTCTGAACCGCCGGGAAGTAAGGTCGCGCTGAGAAAACCGGTCGAAAATAATACCCACAGCGCGGAGTCTCCGCTAATCCAATCCAACATCGGTCACTCGTACATCGATTACATCCATGCCTGCTGCAGCCGCCGCATCAAAGCCAAACACGGCATCTTCAAACACGAGACATTTGCTTGGGGTCACGCTGAGAAGTTCTGCACAGCGCAGAAAGGTATCCGGTGACGGTTTATGCGCAGACACCTGATCAGCACCAACCACCACATCAAACAAGTGAAGTAGTTCGGCCTTTTTTAGCATACGCGTGGCAATGTCGGTCAAAGTTCCGGTCCCTACCGCCATCGGTTTCTTTCCCGCATAACGACGAGCAACTTCCGTAAAAGGCAACATTTCCAGATGCGCTTCCATGACCTCTGCGAAACACTGCATTTTATGTGCAGCCAGCACACTGGGTTCTATATCCAGATGAAGCTGCTCCACCAAGGTGGTGGCAGTCAAAATAGTCGGACTTCCGCCGCGTGTGTGGTACCAGCTTTCCGATACCTCAAAGCCAAAGTCCGCCGCAGTTTTTTGCCATGCCGCATAATGACCCGGCATGGAGTCGAGCAAGGTGCCATCTAAATCAAAAATCAGGGCGTCATATTGGTCATAGCGGCTCATTGCGGCATCTCCAATAAAATCTTGCCGCGCGTTCGACCTGATTGGATATCAATGTGCGCTTGCACGCCGTGCTCTAGCGGATAGGTTTTGGCGATTTCCACGTGTAACTCTCCTGCTGCGACTTTTGCCAAAAGGGCATCCATTTGCACAGGATTGGGCTTTACAAGCATACCTTGCGCTTCAATCCCTTTTGCCTTGGCAGCAGCAATAATGCGATCAGCGGTAATCGTGGGAACGGTAATCACTCGCCCACCTTGTTTCACACACGCTAACGCCGCTTCCCCTGCATCGCCGCCCATCAAATCAATCAACACATCAATGTCAGTGACCTGCGCATCAAGCGCGGATGCGCGATAATCCAATGCCTTAGCACCAAGCTGAGAAACAAACTCAAGGTTAGCGTCAGAACAAGAGGCATACACGGTTGCCCCCATCGTTTTAGCAAGCTGGATCGCAATATGTCCCACGCCGCCAGCACCTGCCAATATCAACACTGATTCACCTGCTTTTAAATCTGCAAGCTCCAAGGCTTGAAGTGCCGTTAGGCCGGCAACTGGCAGCGACGCGGCGTGTTGAAAGGATACAGTTTCAGGTATACGAGAAAGCGCATCGAGATTGGCGCAAAGATATTGGCCGTAACCACCACCTTCTACTATTCGCCCTGCAACACGATCACCAGCCTGATATTGACCCACGGCGTTAACCACCGTACCCGCCGCATCAAAACCAGGGACCCACGGGAGAGAGTCTTTGATTTTTTCAGCGCCCCAGCCAAGTCCTGCACGCGTTTTCGCATCAACCGGATTAACGCCCGCATAGGCGACGTTGACCAATACCTGATCCGTTGTCGGTTCAGGTATCTCCGTTTGTTGTAGTTTTAGGGTGTCGGGTTCACCAAACGCAGTGATTGCCAATTGAAGATTGTGAGACATGCCATCATCCTTTTTGCGCCATTAATACTTTTCAGTGTCATTAAAAAAGGCGGAAGACACAATGCCTTCCGCCTTTATTTCATCACGTTGACTTAGCCTATCACGCTAACTTAGCGCATAAGCGTCGCTGAGCACTTACCCCACTAGGGCCAGTAACACGCCCGCAGCAACGGCGGAGCCTAATACGCCGGCAACGTTAGGTCCCATTGCATGCATCAGCAAGAAGTTATGCGGGTTAGCATCCAAGCCAACCTTATTCACCACTCGCGCCGCCATAGGCACTGCAGACACACCCGCAGCACCAATCAATGGATTGATGTTGTCTTTGCTGTATTTGTTCAGCAATTTCGCCATCAACACGCCAGCCGCAGTACCAATACTAAATGCGACCGCACCCAGTACCAGAATCCCTAAGGTTTCAACGTGAAGGAATTGCTCCGCTTGAAGCTTCGAACCAACGGAGAGACCCAAGAAGATGGTCACGATATTGATAAGCTCGTTTTGTGCAGTGTTTGACAGACGATCAACCACGCCACACTCACGCATCAGATTACCTAAGCAGAACATACCGACCAACGGCGTTGCCGATGGCAAGAAGATAATCGCCATCACCAATACGGCGAGGGGGAATATAATCTTTTCGGTTTTAGAGACGTGGCGTAACTGCTTCATCTCGATTTTACGTTCATCTTCAGAGGTAAACAGCTTCATGATCGGTGGCTGAATAATCGGCACCAACGCCATGTAACTGTAGGCAGCAACCGCAATCGCTCCCAGCAGATCAGGAGAAAGCTTACTGGCGAGGAAGATAGCTGTCGGGCCATCAGCGCCACCGATAATCGCAATCGATGCAGCATCTGCCAACGAGAACTCCATACCCGGCACCAAGTTCAGCATAATGGCACCAAACAAGGTAGCGAAGATACCGAACTGCGCCGCCGCACCGAGCCACAGTGTGCGAGGGTTAGCAATCAACGCGCCAAAGTCTGTCATCGCACCGACACCCATAAAGATCAGGAGTGGCGCAATACCGGAGGCAATCGACACGTTATAAAACGTGTAAAGCGTCCCATCGGTAAACTTCGCTGCATGTGCCGCTTCATCAAGCTCAGTAATTTGATGCACGCTGGCACCGTCAACCGCCACTCGAATCGCTTCAGGGTTCACATCTGAAATGCCTAGAATACGTGCAAACTCACCCAAAACATCAGGGTTAGCAGCGTAGATAGCGTTTTCCAATGCATTGTTCGCCAAACCCACTTCGGGAATATTGGCAAGAATGGCACCAAAACCAATGGGTAATAGCAGTAAGGGTTCAAAACCTTTGCGGATAGCCAAAAATAATAGCAGGCACCCAACAAAAATCATCACCAACTGGCCAATCTGGAAATTGGCAAGACCCGTGCCTTGCCAGAGGATCAACAAACCTTCCATGTTTTCGTCTATCCTCTTACGCTAGGCTCATCAACGGTGAGCCGACAGTGACAGAATCACCCTCTTTCACCATGACGTCTTGGACAATCCCTGCACGTATTGCACGGATTTCAGTTTCCATTTTCATCGCTTCAAGAATGATCAATACATCCCCCTCTTGAACCTGATGCCCTTGCTTGGCGACAACTTTGAATATATTACCCGCCAATGGCGCAGCAACGGATTCTGCCGTGCCTGATGTTGGCGCTGGCGCAGATGCGACCTGTTGACCTGAAGCCGGCGCGACAGACGTTAGCTCGCCCTGAGGGCCAACAACCACATCATAGACCTGACCGTTTACTTGGACGCTGTAAGCTTCAGTACCACCAACAGATGGTGCAGCCGCCGGTGCCGTTGCTACAACATCTGCTTCAGTACCCGGAGCGGGTTCGAATGCATCAGGGTTACCACGATTTTTCAGGAACTTCAGACCAACTTGCGGGAACAATGCATAAGTCAGCACGTCATCCACTTGTGATTCGGCTAGCAAAATACCCTCTTCTTTCGATTTGGCAATCAACTCGTCCGTCAACAGATGAAGTTCTGACTCCAGCAAATCCGCTGGGCGGCAAGTGATAGGCTGAGCGCCATCAAGCACACGAGCTTGTAGCTCAGCATTGACTTCGGATGGTGCTGCGCCGTATTCGCCTTTCAGTACACCCGCAGTTTCTTTGGTGATGCTTTTATAGCGTTCACCCGTCAGTACATTGATAACCGCTTGGGTGCCCACAATTTGTGACGTTGGCGTAACCAATGGGATATAACCCAGATCTTTGCGGATGCGCGGAATCTCTTCCAACACTTCGTCCATACGATCAGCTGCACCTTGCTCTTTCAACTGACCTTCCATGTTCGTCAGCATGCCACCAGGGACTTGAGCAATCAAAATGCGCGAATCAACACCTTTGAGCTGACCTTCGAACTTGGCGTATTTTTTACGCACTTCTCGGAAATAGGCCGCGATGGGTTCAATCGTATCAAGTTGCAAACCGGTGTCGCGCTCTGTGCCTTGCAGCATGGCAACCACGGTTTCGGTCGGAGTATGCCCGTAGGTTGAGCTCATCGAAGAGATAGCGGTGTCCAGAATATCCAGACCCGCTTCCACAGCCTTCACAGCGGTTGCTGTAGAGAGTCCAGTGGTTGCATGGCAGTGAAGCGCCAGTGGGATATCACAAGAGGCTTTTATGCGCTTGATAAGCTCTTCCGCTTCGTAAGGTCTGAGCAAACCCGCCATGTCTTTAATACACAGAGAGTGACAGCCGAGGTCCTCAAGACGTTTTGCTAGGTCGGTCCATGTATCTAGCGTGTGATGAGGGCTAGTCGTATAAGACAGCGTACCCTGCGCGTGTGCGCCAACATCGACGGCTGACTTAACGGCTCTTTCAAAGTTACGAACATCGTTCATTGCATCGAAAATACGGAAAACGTCCATACCGTTTGCATGTGAACGTTCAACAAATTTCTCCACCACGTCATCGGCATAATGTCGATAACCCAGTAGGTTTTGACCACGAAGCAACATCTGCATCGGTGTTTTTGGCATGGCTTTTTTCAGCTCACGCAGACGCACCCACGGATCTTCACCAAGAAAACGGATGCAGGAATCAAATGTTGCACCGCCCCACGTCTCCAAAGACCAGTAACCGACATCATCGAGCGCCGCAGCAATCGGTAACATGTCATCAAGACGCATACGCGTCGCAAAGAGAGACTGATGGGCATCGCGTAAAACGACATCTGTAATAGCGAGTGGCTTAGACATACGACATAACTCCTTGTAATTGTATGTTTCGCATCAGCTAACGCTGGCGACTACGATATTTATGCACCGCTGCAGAAATGGCAGCGATAGTGTCCCCAGAAATTTGACCGTTATTATTTTGATTAGGTGTCGTGGTCGAAGCGGCCTGAGGCGGCAGCTCTTCGGGGACAATACGTGACATCAAATTGACCAGAACGATCAAAATGGTGAGAAAGATAAAAACCACAGCCATGCCTGTAAACATGAGCGTAGCGGCTTGCTCGAGAGTGCTTCCCAAATCCATAGGTTTGTTCCTTCCTTTGAACCGATTGTCCTAAAACCAATCAGCAACAACCATTCTCTCAGATGTGAGTAACATTTTATTGAGAATTTACTTATTCAGTTAAGTAGTAGGTCAAAATACTAACAAATCACAATAATGACAATCCTGTAATACTGATCATTTCTGCCATTTTCGGCCTCTGACGCAATAAAAACGCACAAATGTTACCAAACTGTTAACCGGCATTGGTGCTATATGCCTTTGCTATGTTACTAAAAAAAATGGGATAAAAGAGAGTAATATCAGGAAATTAACGCAGGGTTTTGGAACAGATAAACGGTGTTTAGAGAGAAGTCACTGAAAGTGAAAAAAAACGGTATTCATTGAGGGAAGTTTGCTTTTTGAGATAATACAAAAATAGGCAGAAAAAATGAATTTAAATGCAGAAAGATGATGGTGCGCGTGGGAGGATTCGAACCTCCGACCGCCTGGTTCGTAG
>NZ_AJYD02000038.1:962766-963202 GCF_000286835.2 Enterovibrio norvegicus FF-33
CAGTGCTTTCTTCTTTCATAAAGCGTTCCTCTTAGCTACAAAAGGAACAGTGCCACCAATGAACATTACCTTAGGTAAATTCAGTGGTGGCAAAGAATGGCGGTGAAGGAGGGATTCGAACCCTCGATACGGGATAAACCGTATACTCCCTTAGCAGGGGAGCGCCTTCAGCCTCTCGGCCACCTCACCACACAAATTTGGTGCAATAACAAGTCAAACAACTCGTTACATTAAAATGGTGCGCGTGGGAGGATTCGAACCTCCGACCGCCTGGTTCGTAGCCAGGTACTCTATCCAGCTGAGCTACACGCGCAATACTTCTCAATTTGAAAAATGGTTTTCTTTGCTAGAGAAAACGTGTTGATTGTCATTTCTAACCACCAACAAAATAATGGCGGTGAAGGAGGGATTCGAACCCTCGATACGGGATAAACCG
>NZ_AJYD02000038.1:963212-972248 GCF_000286835.2 Enterovibrio norvegicus FF-33
GGCCGTAGAGTTTGTCGTCGCCATCACCACCATCGAGGAGGTCGTCGCCAAGGCCGCCAACCAATATGTCGTTTCCATTGCCGCCATAGGCTTTGTCGTTTCCTCTTTCTCCATAGAGTTTATCGTTGCCGCCTTGGCCATAAAGGGTGTCATCACCGTCACCTGCATGAAGGGTGTCATTGCCGTCAGAATCGGCGTTTGTGTTTTCGCCTGGGATCGATACTTCTACTGCGCCTCCGGGGCCTGACGTGGTGCCATCACCAGAATCGCCAGTCAGAACATCATCGCCAGCACCGCCAGTCAGAACATCATCGCCCTCATTCCCGTAAAGTATGTCGTTGTGGTTGCCACCATCAAGTTGGTCGTTACCCAAACCGCCATAGAGTGTGTCGTCGCCATCCTCTCCTTTCAGGCTATCAACGCCGTTACCACCAAAAAGGGAATCATTGCCCGTTCCGCCTGAGAGGATGTCATCACCAGCATCGCCGTAGAGGCTGTCATTTCCGGCGCCACCGCTTAATGTATCATTGCCATTTTCGCCATGAAGGCTGTCGTCGCCGTTTTGGCCATATAGCAGGTCATTGCCGATACCACCCCAAAGTGCGTCGTTGTCGTCGCCACCTTCGAGGGTATCTGTGCCTTTGCCACCCCAAAGGATGTCGTCACCATCGTCACCGTTTAAAGTGTCATCGCCGTCATCACCAAAGAGAATGTCTTTGCCACGACCGCCGTGAACGATGTCGTTATCGTCGCCAGCACGTACTTTGTCATCACCGTCATCGCCATAAATGGTATCGATACCTTCGTTACCAAACAGGCGATCGTTTCCGTTGCCTCCGTGCAATGTGTCGTTTCCTAGTCCACCTTCGACAAGGTCGTCACCATCATCACCGAATAGATTGTCATCGGTGAAGCCGCCTCGTACCCAGTCATTGCCCGCGTCGCCATGAACTTCATCGGCACCGTCTCCACCTATCACTGTGTCGTCCCCGTCGCCACCGTAGATGTAGTCGGTATCGCCATTTCCTTGGATATAATCATCGCCGCCCATGCCATAAATAATGTCGACACCGGCTGTTCCAATGATTCTGTCTTTACCTTCAGTTCCCTTGATGATGTTTGCCATGGTTTAGTTTGCTCCAAAATCGATATCCGTGATGATCAGATCTGCGCTTCGTGTGAAGAAGGTGCACAGTTGTGGTTAATATTTGACCTGGAGGGGGTAAAAGAAAAGCGAATTAAGTCTTACTTGTAATACATTAATTTTTTCGATTATTCCTTTTTTAAATTTTAATTAAAAAAGAATTAGAAATATAAGGTTGTCATTTTTAGATTCGCATGTATTAGTTTTGTGTAATTGGTGTCTGTTTTTTATACTATTGGTTTAACTATCTGATTTGTTTTACTATTTTCCACAATTTGTTGTGTCGGAAGCTTTTTATGCGCTTAATATCTCCTTAATAAAAGAGAGGGATTAATGCGTTGTTAGTTACTTGGGATTAAATTAGTACCAAATTTATTTTGACGCGAAATTTATATTGATTTTTGCCATTCATCTTGTTTTGTTTTTATATCGGGTTAGTATTGGTGGTGTGTGAATTAAGTTTTTAATCTAAGTTATTGAATGGTAGTGTAAATAATTAATATACATAATCGTATTTTTTGGTTTTGATATGGTTGCTACAATCTTTATTAAGATGCATTGATTTAAAATAAAGACGGATGTCATTTATTGCGCTCTATGGATTAACTATTCATAAATGGTACTTTAGCATTACCTTATGTAATTGGTTTAACATTCCAAAATTTGAGCCGGTTGGGTGTAACTAGAGTCGCTGAAATTCAGGAGGCATGCCATTCCAGATGTTATTTATCTCGTCTTTGATGGGGTAGGTGGAGATGTGTGCCTATCATTTCAATGCTCGTCAAGTTGTATATAAAGTCACTATTTTTAATGGTTCGCTACTGTTCATTGACCGAAAATCGGCGTGGAATAAAAACGTAAAGGCAGGCAGTAATGTGCGTTAATGCAAATTGTTGTCTATGTTAAAAAAAGATGCCTATAAAAGAGGTTTGTTGTCGAGTGATAGGTCATCGATATTAGATTTTTAGGGTTGATGGTAAATGGATGTTTCTAAAAGAAACTATATCAAGCAGAAGGTGCAAAGGGTTGCACACCTTAATGGCATTAAAGCATTTGAAGCTTCAGCGAGGCATTTGAGTTTTGCAGGGGCGGCACAGGAGCTCAACGTAACGCCTGCAGCCGTTGGACAACAGGTGCGGCAGCTTGAGGAATGGTTAGGGGTTAAACTATTTATACGTGCGACATCGGGGGCTTCTCGTCTGTCTTTGACGGAAGAAGCAATTCGGGCATTTCCAGAGATCCAACGTGGATTCAGCCATATTCTTAAAGGGTTAAGCCTGCTAAAAGAGGAAAGTGGGGAGACAGTCATTACCTTGTCGGCAAGTCCTTCAATCGCGTCCAAATGGTTGTTGCCAAAAATTGATGATTTCCAGAATGACTTTCCTGATATTGATATTCATGTTGAAACAGACGTGACGCTCGTCGACTACAGCACTCAAGGTATTGATATTGGGATTCGGTATGGAATGGGTCAATGGCCAAATTTGAGTGTTCAGCATTTGATGTTTGAGGATGTATTTCCCGTTTGTTCCCCTGACTTTATGGAAAAATACCAATTAGAGATTGGTCTCCCTGAAACGCTAGATCACATTCCTTTAATTCATGATCATTCGGTGACCTCTAGCCATTTATATCCTTCTTGGAGTGAATGGTGTGAAAAACTGGGTGTTCCTGCACCAGAAAGAATGCACGGTCTAAAAATTAACAATTTTTCGAGTGTGATGGAATCTGCCATTAGGGGAAAAGGGTTAGCATTAGCGAGAGGGGTGCTGGTAGTGGATGAATTAGAAAGAGGGCAATTGGTGTGCCCTTTCGATCGTAAAACGAGCAGTTACCCGTCCAGTTTTTGCTACTACTTAGTTTGGCGAAATGAGTTGGATACAGACCAGCGAATTATCGCTTTTCGGCGATGGCTCCTTTCACAAGTATCTCACTGAGTTAAGCGAGCGGGGTATTGCGACTTAAATAGTCGGCAATACCGTCGCTAAGTTTCTTCTTTTCAATATTGATTTTATGTTGGTAGTTTAAACGTCAGATTATAGGGCACTGCAATATTCAATAGTCGCGGTTCATTTAACACTTTGTCTCTTCCCGATCTCATCATCACATACTCATCTTTTGATACCTGATTGTTTAGCATGACATTTCGCTTTTTTTGCCACTCTAATGGTGTACAGCTTGTAGGGCTGATACCTATGGGTGGATAATCGTGGCAGAGGTAAACGTTTGTGTTATCGGGTAGCGCGTAGATCTTCATTATTGATTGATAGAGCGTTTCAGCGCTTCCTCCTGGGAAGTCTACTCTCGATGTGCCTCTGTCTGGTGCAAACAAAGTGTCACCGACAAATATGCAGTCGTCAATTCGATAGGTGACACAGGCAGGTGTATGCCCCGGTGTTTCCATCACTTCGATCACTTTTGTACCAAAATGCAGGCGAGAATTATCCCCCACAAGAAAATCGAACTTAGCCAGTTTCTCTAGTCCAAATTTGTCTTTCCAGTACGAAAAAACATGATGAATACCTTTACTCATCACTGTCTTCCCACCCATTTTCTTTTTGACGTAATCGGTAGCAGAGAGGTGATCTGCATGAATGTGTGTGTCAAGAATGTATCGCAATTTTAGGCTTTTTTTCTTGATGAAATCCAACACCTCATCAATATGGGTAGACAGGATTTCCCCGTCCTTGTAATCAAGAACGGGGTCTATGATCACCGCAAGCCCACTGTCTGACACAACATAGGTTAAAGAGCCTGTTTCTATGTGAAAGAATGGATGTACTTTCATGGTGATACATTTCCTTATTGATTGGAGAAACAAGGACGCTTGGCCATCTCTTCGCGCCAAGCAATAAGACTTGTCAATTCTGCAGGAATGTTTAGCCCGGAAAATTCTGCGAACGCGAGCCCATAAAACAGCGTGATATCTGCCATTGAAAAAGTATCTGCCGCGACGAACGAATGTTCATTTAAGTGCTCATTGAAATATGACAAGCCTGATAATGCAGTCTGCTTTTGGTGGTTGCCCCATTCACTACATTGATATTTCTCAATGAGAGGGCCTAGTCCTTGAGTGGCGTGGTGAAAATAGGTAGCAACTGCATCAAGCACCATTGATTCGGCACGGCGTTGCATCATATGGATCAACCCACGCTCTAGAGGTGTTGTTCCTGTTAGCGACGGCCCTGCAAAGAATGCATCAATATATTCTGTGATCGCTGTGGACTCGGAAATGAACTCACCTTCGGCGGTGCGCAGAACAGGTACGGTACCCATCGGGTTCATGGCATAGAATTGATCAGTTCTATGTTCGAGATTCATAACATCAATTTCGACAAAATCGACATCATTTAGGGCAGATTTCTCCGCTATAGCTGCGCGAATACGGGCTGGGTTAGGGAACCCTGTCGTTTCAAAAAGGGTGATTCTATTTTCAGAAAGCATGACTTCTCCTTGGTCGGATCTATCCGACGATTCCTTGCTAATTAGCATTACGATTGTGATTTTATTGGGTTAGGTACGAACTTCGCCTTTGCCAATTTTTTGATAAATCCGCGCGCCATCGACAGAATAAATTTGTACGGGTGTATTGGCGGGGAAACGAATCCAAGAGTGGTCGGCATAGTGTTCGCCGTTGACAATAGCTTGCCCAGAGATGACGAAAATTTCGTTAACATCTGAGTGTGATTCAACATCGCTATTAAAGCCTGCTGGCAAATCTAGCAACGCGCTCGATTCAAGAGACGACTGCCATAACTGAAGTGTTCTTTTACCGTCAGCCATCGTTTCCCATGTCGCCGTATTTGTGTCGAGATAAAAGTAGTCAGGTTCACTTTCCGGCACTTGCGAGAGTTTCACGAAAATTTCGCAGCCTTCGTGAGTAAATGGTTGATGTGTTGAGCCAACAGGGTTGCGAACATACATTCCTTTCGAGAAGTCGCCATTTTGGTCAGAGAATGTGCCGTCTAAGACGAGGTACTCTTCACCGCCAGGATGGCTGTGCGGTTTGAAGAAGCTTTCTGGTTCGTAACGAACGCAAGAAGTAGCACGTCTTGCTATTTCGTCGCCACGTCGTTCGAACATCATTCTTTTAACACCAACCATGGGTGTATCAGAAAAAGGCAATTCACCACCTTTAATGATCACGGGAACACTAAAGTCGACATTGCGTTCAATGTATCCCTGACTCGCTGTTTTGGTGTCCGACATCGCTTATCTCCAATTAAACGTTTTGATGGAGCCAGTCTAAGAGGTGATAGATGAGTGGACGAGGCATAAAAAATTTAAAGGTGGGAGAGATTTTCTATTTCAGAGTTTGCTAATGGTGAGGCGATATATTTAGGTTGTGTGCTGTAAGGTACGAATAAACTACCATTTGGTGGGTTTAAATTTGGTGTTTGATGAGGGCTGATTGAATGAGCAGTTCTTTGGCGGTTTTAAACACATTTTAACCGTGAAACCCTGCCATTATCGTGACCATAGGTACTTCCTATTGGTCTCCGCTTTGTTTTTAATTCTCAATTTTAACTCTGTTCATCTCTAAAGTGAGATATTCAATTGCGTTTACATTACGCTCTTGACCGATTGCTCATTAATCGGGATGAAACGGGGTTTTATCTGATTTTCAAAGGGCTATTGGTCATCATTATGCGGTGTATTTAATGAATGCTCTTTCTCACTCTACGAGGCGTGAGAAAGGGCGTTGCTATTACTGCTCAACCGGGTGGCGTTTGGGAGTGAAAAAATGAGGCAATGCTGTGAGTGATTCAACATCGGAAGTGAATAATGACGATCAATACAATACTGATTATAAAGTTGGTCAAGATAACGTTAACGCACTAGGGCTTGATTTCCACAACCCTGTTTTCCCCATTTCCGCCATCATGGTGGTGGTGTTTGTATTGGGTGTGCTGATATTTCAAGAGCAAGCCGCAGAGTTCTTTGGGTGGTTGCGCCCAGCAATCACCCAGTCTTTTGACTGGTTCTTTGTGATTTCAGCCAACATATTTTTAATTTTTTGTTTGGTGCTCGCATTTTTGCCAGTCGGTAAAATTCGACTGGGTGGGGATGAAGCGACACCTGATTACTCCTATCCAGCGTGGTTTGCCATGCTGTTTTCAGCAGGTGTCGGCATTGGCCTGATGTTCTATGGCGTGTTAGAGCCTATGAACCATACGCTTAACCCACCATTAGGCTTAGAAGTTGGCTCTGAGGCGGCACGAAGCATTGGTACGGCAGCATCGATTTTCCACTGGGGTTTTCACGCGTGGGCAGTTTATGCGGTGGTGGGGTTGGCGTTGGCCTTCTTTCATTACAACAAAGGTCTGCCGCTGACACTTCGTTCCGCCTTCTACCCGTTGCTGGGTGATCGCGTTTGGGGTGTTTGGGGACACGTCATCGATATCATGGCAGTACTGGCGACATTGTTTGGCTTGGCAACATCGCTTGGTATAGGTGCGAACCAGATTGCAGCAGGACTCAACTATCTGTTTGGTATTGATGCGGGTATTGAAACAAAATCTATCCTGATTCTGCTGATCACCTTAGCGGCATTGGTGTCGGTTTATCGTGGCATGGACGGCGGTGTTAAGCGCCTGAGTGAAATCAACATGGTGATGGCGGGCATGTTGATGGTGTTCGTGATTGCTGTAGGCCCAACGGCGCTTATCTTTAGCGGTGTGGTGTCTAACACGGTTGATTACCTCAGCTGGTTGCCTGCGCTGTCTAACTGGGTGGGTCGTGAAGATTCTGGTTTCTACCATGGTTGGACAACCTTCTACTGGGCGTGGTGGGTATCTTGGTCTCCATTCGTTGGTATGTTCATCGCTCGTGTTTCTCGCGGTCGTACCGTACGTGAATTTATTCTGGCAGTACTGATTGCACCAACCATTGTTTGTATTGTTTGGATGACAACGTTTGGTACGACGGCATTGGATCAAATGGATGGCGGTTACAATGGTGTTGTAAACTTGATCACCAATGGCAACTGGCAGCCAGAGCTCTCCATCTACAAGATGTTTGAAGCCTTGCCGTTTACTGGCGTGATCAGTTTCTTTGGTATGATTCTGACAATTATTTTCTTTGTGACATCATCAGATTCGGGTTCGCTGGTTATTGATACAATTACAGCAGGCGGCAAAATTGATGCGCCAGTTTCTCAGCGTATTTTCTGGTGCTCCATTGAAGGACTTGCGGCGATAGCACTTTTGATGGGGGGCGGCTTAGGGGCACTTCAAGCAGCAACCATTTCTACTGGGTTGCCGTTCGCGGTGTTCTTGTTGGTGATGTGTGTGAGTTTGTACCTCGGTCTTTCACGAGAGTTGCGTAGAAAGCAATTCGCGTAATTTCTGGTCGCGCAATTTCAAAGCGAGCAGATAAAAAGAAACCCGCCAATTGGCGGGTTTTTTATGTTTGAGCTGGAAGTTATGCGAGTAACTCTTTCGCTGTCTCAACGACGTTTTCAACCGTGAAACCAAACATTTTGAACAGCTGATCAGCCGGTGCCGACTCACCAAAACTGTGCATACCGATAATGCGACCATCGAAGCCAACATACTTGTACCAGAAGTCTGCAATGCCTGCTTCAATCGCAACGCGTGCCGTTACGTCAGAAGGCAGTACTGATTCACGGTACGCTGCATCTTGCTTATCGAATGTATCGGTTGAAGGCATAGAAACAACGCGCACGTTGAAACCTTGTGCCGACAAATCTTTGCTAGCGTTAACAGCAAGCTCAACTTCAGACCCGGTCGCAATCAGAATCATCTCTGGTTGGCCAACGCTATCTACTAAGACGTAACCGCCTTTAGAGATGTCGGATACTTGGTCTTCACTGCGCGCTTGCTGTGCTAAGTTTTGACGCGAGAAGATAAGCGACGTTGGACCGTCTTTACGTTCAATCGCCAGTTTCCAAGCAACAGCAGATTCCACTTGGTCACACGGACGCCATGTGCTCATGTTTGGTGTTAGGCGAAGCGATGCGATTTGCTCAACAGGTTGGTGTGTTGGGCCATCTTCACCCAAACCGATAGAGTCATGGGTGTACACTTGGATGTTCTGAATTTTCATCAGTGCAGCCATGCGCATTGCGTTACGTGCGTATTCCATGAACATTAGGAAGGTTGCGCCGTAAGGCACAAAACCGCCGTGCAGTGCGATACCGTTGATGATCGCCGTCATACCGAACTCACGCACACCGTAGTGAATGTAGTTACCGGATGCGTCGTCTGCCGTCACGGCTTTCGAACCCGACCACATGGTCAAGTTTGAAGGTGCAAGGTCAGCAGAGCCACCCATAAATTCTGGCAACATGGCACCAAACGCTTCTAGCGCGTTTTGAGAGGCTTTACGTGATGCAATGTTGGCGGGGTTGGCTTGCAAGTCAGCGATGATTTGGCTCGCTTTCGCTTCCCATTCTGCTGGTAGTTCACCGTTTACGCGGCGTTTGAATTCAGCTGCAAGTCCAGGGTGAGCTGCTTCATAAGCTGCAAGTTTCTCATTCCACGCCGATTCCTTAGCTGCGCCTGCGTCTTTCGCAGACCACGCTGAATAGATGTCCTGCGGGATTTCAAACGGGCCATGTTCCCAACCTAGTTGTTTACGGGTCGCTTCAATTTCGTCAGCGCCTAGTGGTGCGCCGTGACAATCGTGTGTGCCTGCTTTGTTTGGTGAACCGAAACCAATCACGGTTTTTGTACAGATCAGGGTCGGACGGCCTGTTTCTGCTTTTGCTGCTTCAATCGCTGCATTGATTGCTGCTGCATCGTGACCGTCTACTGCTGGAATAACATGCCAACCGTATGCTTCAAAACGCTGAGGTGTATTGTCAGTGAACCAGCCATCAACGTGACCATCGATAGAAATACCGTTGTCATCCCAGAACGCAACCAGCT
>NZ_AJYD02000038.1:972258-1197242 GCF_000286835.2 Enterovibrio norvegicus FF-33
GTCTTGCGGAGGCACATATTACTTTGAGACGAAAATATGTCAAACACTTTATCTGGAAAAAGCTGCAAACACGGTGCGTTTGCACACTTCTCCGCCAGTCGCGCTGTTCGGTGAACACAAAAGCATCCATTTGCGTTTTAAATGAACAACCTGCCTTTAGCAAAAAGGCCGATGAAATAATCGGCCTTTTGTAAATACGACTGCGTTAAGCTTAGAAATTACCAGTGGTCGGCGTTGGATTGCCTTTTTCAGCCTGAATACGCATGTAGATCTCTTCACGGTGAACAGATACTTCTTTAGGCGCGTTCACACCGATACGTACTTGGTTACCTTTAACACCCAGTACAGTTACTGTAACTTCATCACCAATCATCAGCGTTTCACCAACGCGACGAGTCAAAATCAGCATTCTTCTACTCCTTGAGTAATTACAACTTTCTTCTTAGTTGAGTGTTTGGTCTTCTTACTGCACGAAGCAAACTCACGCGGCAGCTCAAGCTCCGAGATGGACAATCAACATCTTCCTTCCTTGCGAGCATCCTTTACAGGCAACCGAAACAGCTATACAGCGCCTTTACGGTTTTTCAATATGGCTTATTTCTCTGACCAACTCCAGTTTGCCAATGAGAATTTAGCGATCGAATCCAGACATTGTGACTCCTGTGCACAGAAGTTCACCTTGTAAGATACTGCACAGCAAAGAAAGTTCGCCCTCTCGGAACAAAATTCCGATGTATAAGACTTTACTTAAAAGCCTCACCTACTTTAAGGCGATGCACTATACAGAGTTCAAATAAAAGTGCAAAGAATAAACTGTACAAATAATAGGGACAAAAAAGGCTTCCAAGGGAAGCCTTTCTTTACACAGATTTTACAGTGCTTATATGCCTTACAGACGCTCTGTCAGCCACGGCGTAACCGTGTCTAGCGCATCAGGCAACGCCGCAACATCCGTACCGCCGGCTTGTGCCATATCTGGGCGACCACCGCCTTTGCCACCGACTTGCTGAGCAACCATATTGACCAACTCACCCGCTTTGACTTTGCCTACCAAGTCTTTGGTAACACCGGCAATCAGACCGACTTTGTCATCAGCGACATTGCCAAGGAACACAACACCACTGCCCATTTGGTTTTTCAGATCATCAACCATGGTGCGTAGTGCTTTGTTATCCGCGCCATCCAACTTACAGATCAACACTTTGATACCATTGATATCTTTTACATTGTTGATCAAGCTTGCGCTTTCTTGCGCGGCCAGTTTTTCTTTCAGTTGTTGGATCTCTTTTTCCAGTGCTTTCGCACGGGTTTGAGAGTCGCTCACTTTCTGAGTGAACTCCTGCTGCTGGCGATAAAAGGCGTCTTCTGCTCCTTTACCCGTTACCGCTTCAATACGGCGCACGCCTGCTGCAATGCCACCTTCAGAGGTAATTTTCAGCATACCGATATCACCGGTACGATTGGCGTGTGTGCCACCGCAAAGTTCGATAGAAAAATCGCCCATGCTCAGGACACGAACCTGCTCATCATATTTCTCGCCGAACAGTGCCATTGCGCCTTTTGCTTTCGCAGACTCAATATCCATCAACTCAGTGCTAACGTCATGGTTACGACGGATTTGCTCGTTAACCAGCGCTTCTACCGTTCGTAGTTCTTCTGGCTTCACTGCTTCTAGGTGAGAGAAATCAAAACGCAGACCTTCAGCGCGAACCAGAGAGCCTTTCTGCTGCACATGGTCACCAAGTACGATACGTAGTGCTTCGTGAAGGAGGTGCGTTGCTGAGTGATTGAGTGCAATCGCCTGACGGCGTTCTGCGTTTACTTTTGCTTCAACGCTATCACCAACCGTCAGCACGCCATCAACAAGCTTACCGCGATGGCCAATTGCTGCGCCGAACTTCTGCGTATCAAGCACTTCAAACTTGCCAGCATCTGTCATCAGGAAGCCTGCATCACCACTTTGACCGCCCGATTCTGCATAGAATGGTGTTTGGTCAAGAACGATCACAGCTTCATCGGCATTTGCCAGCGTGTCCGTTGCCAAGCCATCAACAAAGATGTCAGTGATCAAGCCACGGCCTTCTGTTTCACCATAACCGGTGAACGCAGAATCGCTTTCAATTTTAATAACCGCGTTATAGTCGGTTCCAAACTGGCCAGCTTCACGTGCACGTTGACGTTGCGCTTCCATCGCAGCTTCAAAGCCTTCTTCATCGATGGTTAGACCGCGCTCACGCGCAACATCGTTGGTTAAGTCAGCAGGGAAGCCATAGGTATCGTAAAGCTTGAATACCGTTTCGCCATCAAGAACATCGCCTTTCAAGCCTTCTAGTGCATCGTCCAAAATCGCCATACCGCGATCCAGTGTGCGACCGAAGTTTTCTTCTTCAATCTTCAGGACTTTCTCAACCAAAGCTTGTTGCTTCTTCAACTCTTCGCCTGCGGTGCCCATGATCTCAGCCAAAGGACCCACTAGCTTGAAGAAGAATGCGTCTTTCGCGCCTAGCTTGTTACCGTGACGAACAGCGCGACGGATGATTCGACGCAACACATAGCCGCGGCCTTCGTTTGATGGCATCACACCATCAACAATCAAAAACGCACATGAACGAATGTGGTCCGCCACAACGCGTAGAGACTGGTTAGACAAATCTTCATAACCAATCACATCTGCCGCTGATTTGATCAACGTTTGGAAGATGTCGATTTCATAGTTTGAGTGAACGCCCTGCATGATCGCAGCGATACGCTCAATACCCATACCTGTATCTACAGATGGTTTTGGCAGTGGCTCCATCGTGCCATCAGCATGACGGTTAAACTGCATGAATACGTTGTTCCAAATCTCGATAAAACGGTCACCATCTTCTTCCGGTGAGCCCGGAGGACCGCCCCAGATATGATCGCCGTGATCGTAGAAAATTTCAGTACATGGGCCGCAAGGACCGGTATCGCCCATTTGCCAGAAGTTATCTGACTCAAACGCTTTACCGCCTTCCTTGTCACCAATACGTACGATGCGATCCGCTGGGATACCGATATTCTCGTTCCAGAGTGCGAATGCTTCGTCATCTGTTTCGTATATCGTTACCATCAAGCGATCTTTAGGTAGCTTCAGAACATCAGTCAGAAACTCCCAGGCGTAACCAATCGCGTCTTCTTTGAAATAGTCACCAAAGCTGAAGTTACCCAGCATTTCAAAAAACGTGTGGTGACGGGCAGTGAAGCCGACATTTTCCAGGTCATTATGCTTACCACCTGCACGTACACAGCGTTGTGATGACGTGGCACGCGTATAGGCGCGCTTTTCTGCGCCAAGGAAGCAATCTTTAAACTGGTTCATACCTGCGTTTGTAAACAACAGCGTTGGGTCGTTTGCAGGTACAAGCGATGAGCTAGGCACGATGGTGTGCCCTTTGCTTTCAAAGAATTGGAGAAACGCTGTGCGAACCTCGTCGGTGCTCATGTACATTGGCTAATCCTGAAATTGGAGTTGTGGTAGTAACTAAATCGCCGTTAACAGCGAAATTACCAGAGTCAATTGCTGCTTATTGTAAACAACCTAACCTGTGGCGAAAAGAGGCAGAAACAAGATAGCTCGCAGTGCGAGTGAAGAATGAGGGGGTTTTAACTTTCTTTTGAGAATGCGTAGTTGATTTGATCGAAGCTAAAACCGCGACTTTGTAGATATCGGGTCCACTTTGCACGCTGTTTAAAATCAACATCGGGGAAAAAACCGTCTAGGTCAGCAAAGCGACGAATCGCGAGTTCTTTCGCTAACTCATACCAGTCATGTTGTTGATTTTCTTGCGCTGCTTCTAGCATAGGCGTGGTGATACCTTTACGTTTGGCATCAAAGCAAATGCGTTGCCAGCCATGTCCTTTTGCCACACCATGGCGTAGCGTCGCTTCGGCAAAACGCTTGTCATCTAGCCAACCATGGTAATGGCAATGCTCGATGGCAATATCTATGTCTTCTGGTGGGCACTGTTTCTTCGCCAATTTTTGGCGAAGCTCCAGTTCAGAATGATCACGGCGGGCAAGCATGCCCACCGCTAATTCTCTGGCGCTTAGACTCAGAATGCTTCGCCTTCTGGTTGCTTAGCATCTTCTTTTGCGCTTTCTTCTTTACCATTGCTCAGCAACATTGCACGCAGCTTTTTATCTAGCTCTTCAGCAAGGTGTGAGTTCTCTTTTAGGTATTTACAAGAATTCGACTTACCTTGACCAATCTTGTCGCCGTTGTAGCTATACCATGCACCTGCTTTCTCAACCAGCTTGTGCTTAACGCCCAAGTCGATCAGTTCGCCATAAAGGTTGATACCTTCGCCGTACATAATTTGGAATTCAGCTTGTTTAAACGGTGCTGCAATCTTGTTCTTCACGACTTTTACGCGGGTGTCATTACCAACAATCTCGTCGCCTTCTTTGATAGAGCCAATACGGCGGATATCAAGACGAACAGATGCATAAAATTTCAGTGCGTTACCACCTGTCGTGGTTTCTGGGTTGCCAAACATCACACCAATCTTCATACGAATCTGGTTGATGAAAATCATCAAGGTGTTGCTGTTTTTGATGTTAGCAGTCAGCTTACGCATGGCTTGAGAAAGCATACGCGCTTGCAGACCCATGTGAGAGTCACCCATTTCGCCTTCGATTTCAGCTTTAGGCGTCAATGCAGCAACGGAGTCAATGATGATAACGTCAACAGCGCCTGAGCGAGTCAATGCATCAGCAATTTCCAGCGCCTGCTCACCGGTATCTGGTTGTGAAACCAAAAGGTTATCGATATCTACACCTAACTTGCCCGCATAGACAGGGTCAAGCGCATGCTCTGCATCGATAAATGCACAAGTCTTACCAATTTTCTGCGCTTCCGCCACGACTTGCAGCGTCAACGTTGTTTTACCTGAAGACTCAGGACCGTAGATTTCAACAATACGACCGAACGGCAAGCCACCCGCTCCCAGCGCGATATCCAGTGACAATGAACCGGTTGATACGGTATCAATATCCATGGTGCGATCGTCGCCTAGGCGCATGATCGATCCTTTACCAAATTGTTTCTCGATCTGGCCTAGGGCCGCGGCTAATGCCTTCTGTTTGTTGTCGTCCATTTGATTCTCCAACGGAAGCAATATTCGTTCAGATAACTGTTCGCTAATGAGGCTAAGTATACTGTCCATTTATACAGTGTCTAGCCCTGTGTAAACTTTTTCTTTGCTTTCGTGTCGCGTCTCTTATTTTTCTGCTTCTAGGTAACTGAGCAAACGGCACAAACTGTGGGCGATAGTGTTTCTACGAATGTCATAGCGTGTTCCGTCAAACAAACAAGTCTCCGTTACCACCCCTTTCTTGGTTGCCCAACCAAAACACACCATGCCAACAGGCTTCTCGTCACTGCCACCTGTTGGCCCGGCTATCCCCGTAACCGCGAGTGCGAAATCAGCACTTGCGGCCTTTAGCGCTCCTTCTGCCATTTGAGCGGCAACCTCTTCACTCACTGCACCATGGGCGACCAGCGTCTCTTGCGACACGCCTACCATGTCATGTTTCGCGTCATTGCTATAAGTGACAAACGCGCGCTCAAACCACGCAGAACTACCCGCAATCTCTGTCAGCATGTAAGCAATACCACCGCCTGTGCATGACTCTGCAGTGGTCACCGTCTGTTGGTTATCATTAAGCCGTTCACCAATTTGTGTCGCCAATTTCACTAACTGTTCCATGCTTCCCTCTGACGGTCATATTTTTCATCATCTTCCAGTCATCGCGATATCGATACTTTACCCTTTCACCGCGATTCACGTATCCTTGTTCCCTTCTCTTACCTTTGTAATTTTGCAGGCCAGAACGTGACAGTACAAGCACTCGCTACTCACACGCCAATGATGCAGCAATACCTTA
Organism: Enterovibrio norvegicus FF-33; assembly: GCF_000286835.2. GTDB lineage: Bacteria > Pseudomonadota > Gammaproteobacteria > Enterobacterales > Vibrionaceae > Enterovibrio > Enterovibrio norvegicus_A. Next base: position 978,169 of record NZ_AJYD02000038.1, read on the forward strand.
GAATTAAGGCGCAGCATCCTGAAGAACTTCTTTTCTATCGTATGGGTGATTTCTACGAATTGTTCTTTGACGATGCCAAGCGAGCTTCTCAATTGCTCGATATATCACTGACCAAGCGTGGTGCCTCTGCTGGCGAACCTATTCCTATGGCTGGTGTTCCTTATCATTCTGTCGAAGGCTACCTCGCACGTCTGGTTCAGCTCGGAGAATCTGCAGCGATTTGTGAGCAAATCGGTGACCCAGCCACCAGCAAAGGGCCAGTTGATCGCCAAGTAGTGCGAATTATCACACCAGGCACCGTTTCTGATGAAGCCTTACTCAGCGAACGTGTTGATAATTTAGTTGCGTCTATCTTTGCCCACGGTGAGCGTTTTGGTTATGCCACGCTCGATATTACGTCAGGGCGTTTTCTATTAAGTGAGCCTGCGACAGAAGAAGAAATGCAGGCTGAACTTCAGCGTACCCGCCCCGCCGAATTACTCTATCCTGAAGATTTTTCGTTCCCCGCGCTGACCGCCATGTGCAAAGGCAGTCGTCGACGCCCAATTTGGGAGTTTGATGTCGAAACAGCTAAGCAGCAGCTTAATCAACAGTTTGGCACGCGAGATTTAATTGGCTTTGGCGTTGAAGACTGCTCACTGGGTCTCGCTGCTGCCGGTTGCTTAATGCAATACGTGAAAGACACGCAGCGCACCGCATTGCCGCATATTCGTGCTTTGGTCAAAGAGAACAAAGACCATACCGTTATTTTAGATGCTGCAACGCGCCGTAATCTCGAACTGACACAAAATTTATCAGGCGGCTTTGAAAATACCGTCGCATCCATACTAGACAAAACCACCACCCCGATGGGAAGTCGCTTGCTCAAACGCTGGCTGCACCAACCCATGCGTGACTTTGTCACCGTCAATGCTCGCCTTGATGCCATCACTGTTTTAAAAGATACCGGGATTTATTCTGATTTGGCAACGACGCTGCATCCTGTTGGAGATATGGAACGTATCCTGGCGCGCTTGGCGCTTCGGTCTGCTCGTCCACGTGATATGGCAAGACTACGCGGCGCATTGCAGCAATTGCCTGAAATTGAAACCTTGCTCACTGAAGTAGATGACTGTGCGATTGCACCGCTCAAAGCAGCAAGCGAGCCAATGCCCGATCTGGTTCAGTTATTGGTAGAAGCCGTTGTGGAAGCACCACCTGTTGTGATCCGTGATGGTGGTGTTATTGCCCCAGGATACAACGCAGAGCTTGATGAATGGCGCGAACTGGCGGACGGCGCAACTCGCTTTTTGGAAGAACTTGAACGCCGTGAACGTGAACAGCACAACATTGATACCCTCAAAGTCGGCTTCAATCAGGTTCATGGTTTCTTTATTCAGGTCAGCCGAGGTCAAAGCCATTTAGTGCCTCCGCACTATGTGCGCCGCCAAACGCTGAAAAATGCGGAGCGCTACATTATCCCTGAGTTAAAAGCGCATGAAGACAAAGTCCTCAATTCCAAGTCTAAAGCGTTAGCACTAGAGAAAAAGTTGTGGGAAGAGTTGTTCGACAAGCTGTTGCCGCATCTCGAAACGCTACAGCGCGTGTCTGATGCACTATCTACACTCGACGTGATGGCGAACCTTGCAGAGCGCGCAGAAACGCTAAATTATTGTCGCCCGACACTTACCGAAAAGCGTGGTATCGACATTGTTGGTGGTCGCCACCCTGTGGTTGAGCAGGTTTTAGATGCGCCGTTTATTGCAAACCCAACATCATTACGTCCCGATCGCCGCATGTTGATCATTACTGGCCCTAACATGGGCGGTAAATCAACGTACATGCGCCAAACAGCACTGATCACTCTCTTGGCACATATCGGCTCTTACGTGCCTGCAGAGGGCGTGACTCTTGGTCCTGTGGATCGTATTTTCACGCGTATTGGCGCATCGGACGATCTGGCCTCTGGTCGCTCAACGTTCATGGTTGAGATGACCGAAACCGCAAACATCCTTCACAACGCCACCGAGAACAGCTTGGTATTGATGGATGAGATCGGTCGCGGCACCAGCACCTATGATGGCTTATCGCTCGCGTGGGCAAGTGCAGAATGGTTAGCTGAAAGGCTCAAAGCCATGACGTTATTCGCCACCCACTACTTCGAACTGACTGAGCTCTCAGGTCAAGTTGAAGGCTTGGTCAATGTTCACCTTGATGCGGTTGAACATGGTGATGAGATTGCCTTCATGCACGCCGTTCAAGAAGGCGCGGCAAGCAAGTCATATGGATTGGCGGTTGCTGGTCTTGCTGGCGTACCTAAAACCGTCATTCAGCGCGCGAAAAACAAACTTCGTCAATTAGAAGCAAGTGGGCATGAGGTAGTGACAGGTGAATCCGTTAAGCCAACATCTGCCGCTCAACTTTCGCTTCTTCCTGAGCTGAGCGAGACCGAAAAGGCGTTGGCGGATATCGAGCCCGATAACCTAACACCACGACAAGCACTCGACGCGCTTTATCGACTGAAAGCCCTTCTATAACCTGACGGGTAGGTATGGCGCCACCAGACACAAAAAAGCCCCAAACGGGGCTTTTAACTAAACACTTAGAAACGAGAAATAAGAAGAGAAGTGTTTAGTGCTCAGTATTGAACAAGGATTCAATGTTCAAACCTTGGTGAGTCAACATATCGCGCAGGCGACGTAAACCTTCCACTTGGATTTGACGCACACGTTCACGTGTCAATCCGATCTCACGACCAACATCTTCCAATGTTGATGCTTCATGACCCAGCAATCCAAAGCGGCGTGCTAACACTTCGCGTTGTTTCGGGTTCAATTCTTGCAGCCAATGAACGATAGACTTTTTCATGTCATCGTCTTGCGTGGTGGTTTCAGGACCGCCTTCTTTCTCATCAGGGATGATATCTAAAAGCGCTTTTTCTGAATCACCGCCGATAGGGTTATCGACTGAGCTGATACGCTCGTTAAGGCGCAACATACGGTTAACGTCTTCAACAGGCTTATCAAGTTGCAGTGCAATGTCTTCTGCTGTGGGCTCATGATCAAGTTTTTGTGCCAACTCACGTGCAGTACGTAGGTAGACATTTAGCTCTTTCACGACATGAATAGGCAGGCGAATAGTACGAGTCTGGTTCATTATCGCGCGTTCTATCGTCTGACGGATCCACCACGTTGCGTAAGTAGAGAAACGAAAACCACGTTCTGGATCGAACTTCTCAACCGCACGAATCAGTCCCAAGTTACCTTCTTCCACCAGATCCAGCAGAGCCAAACCGCGGTTAGAGTAACGACGAGAGATCTTAACCACCAAACGGAGGTTACTTTCGATCATACGTTTTCGAGCGGCTTCATCACCACGAAGTGCACGACGTGCGTACAGCACTTCCTCGTCTGCCGTTAGCAGAGGAGAGTAACCAATTTCGCTTAGATAAAGTTGAGTAGCATCCAATGCTTTAGAGGATGCAGAGAAGGATACCGACTCTTCAACGCTTTCAGCTTTTTCAGACTTTTCAGCTTCAGCGTCAGCATCAAGCTCTATTTGCTCGATTTCAGCTTCTTCAACGACCAAGTCATCGACTTTCTTTGCAGTATTATTCTGACCCATAGCGCCTCCCAATTTTGGCGTAGCAGCAAGACAGTACAGCAAAATCTGTCTCGGTTTACCGCTTCGGCAGATACCTTAACGGATTCACCGATTTTCCTTTGTAACGAATCTCGAAATGCAACCGGACACTGTTTGTACCAGAGCTGCCCATTGACGCTATTTTTTGCCCCTTCTTGACGCTCTGGCGTTCTGACACAAATATGCGGTCGTTGTGTGCATAAGCGCTTAAATAATCATCGTTATGTTTTATGATGATCAAATTCCCATAACCGCGTAGCGCATTGCCCGCATAAACCACCTTGCCGTCAGCAGAAGCACTGATGCTCTGCCCACGTTTACCTGCTATATCGACGCCTTTATTTCCAAGCTCTGAGCTGGAAAATCCCGAAACTACCCGTCCGCTCACTGGCCATTGCCAACTTATTGCTTTCGGTGCTCCTGACGACTTATTTGCAGATTTATCAACAGATGGTTTGTTTTTTGTTACAGGTCGACTGTACTCCTTCACTTTTTGCTGTTCAACATTTTTCTTATTTTGTGAACTAGACTCAGACTTTTTTTGCGAAGCGTATTTTTGTTTATCTTTGTCCGATTTAGCAGATGATCCTGTAGGTACAACTGGCGCCTTAGAAGCAACAACTGGCGCTGTCGCGACTACTGCTGGGGCGACAACTATCGGTGCAATAGGAATGTCGCTTTTCTTGCCATACGTAGGCGGGACGTACTTCTCCTGCCAGAGATTTAGTTTCTGACCAGGGAAAATAGTATAGGGGGACGTGAGCTTATTGGCGCTGATAATTTCTTTAACATCTCGGTCCGTGACATAAGCAATGTAGTACAAGGTATCGCCCTTCTGCACCTTGTAATAGCTGCCGCGGTAGCTTCCCCGCTCTACATCGCCATAGTCAGGACCCACACTCGAAACAGGTGCGGGGCTTGATATTGAGCACGCGGACAAAAATCCCAACACAGAAAGAAAAACCAGTATTTTCAACTGAATTGAAACCCCTTCCACAAATACTTACCTAAGCCAAATCACCAGCAACTAATGGGACAAAACGTACCGCTTCAATTGCTGTTGTTTCAAATTCATCACCAATACGGGTGACTTTGTAAAGCGTCTGATCGGTCTCGCCGACAGGCACGATAAGGGTTCCACCCTCTGCGAGCTGCTCGCAAAGCGCCCTAGGCATACTGGCTGCAGCCGCGGTAACAAGGATGGCATCAAACGGACCTTTACTTGCCCAACCTTCCCATCCATCACCATGTTTTGTTGATATATTGTAGAGCTCAAGCTGTTTAAAACGGCGCTTCGCGACCATTTGAAGCTGCTTAATTCGCTCCACGGAATAAACATGCTCAACCAGTTGCGCTAGCACACATGTCTGAAAGCCCGACCCCGTTCCTACTTCTAATACACGACTGTCATAATCCAGCGTTAAGAGCTCTGTCATCTTTGCCACAATATATGGCTGTGAAATCGTTTGACCAAAGCCTATCGGCAACGCGTTGTTGTCATAGGCTTGATGAGCCATTGCTTCAGAAACAAAGAGATGACGAGGCAAACGCTCAATAGCATTGAGCACACGTTGGTCTGCAATCCCTTGTTGTCGAAGTAGTTGAATAAGTGAATGCGAGTAATTCACCAATGTCACCTTTATTGTTCCGTTGCGTATGTTGCCCACTGAGACAGCGTATCCAGCGTATCATGCGCTGTTAGATCGACCTGTAAAGGCGTCAAAGAGACACATTTGTTTTCAATGGCATGGAAATCTGTACCCGGACCTGCATCTTGTTTAGCGCCAGGAGGACCAATCCAAAATATAGGTTGCCCACGCGGATCGGTTTCTTCGATCATGTCTTCTGCACGATGTCGCGCACCAAGACGCGTCACCTGCCAGCCATTCAATTCGTCTAGCGGGCAATCAGGCACGTTAATATTTAAAATGCGGTTACGCGGCAATGGGTTGTGTTGATCCAACAGCACTGCTTTTTTTACCACTTGTGCGGCTGTATGAAAATGTGTGGAACCACAAAGGGAGACCGCTATCGCAGGCACGCCAAGGAAAAAGCCTTCTGTTGCCGCAGCAACAGTGCCCGAATAAAGTACGTCATCGCCCAAATTTGCACCGTGATTGATGCCCGCGACGACAAAATCGACTTTTTCTTTGATCAGCGCATTTAATGCCATGTGCACGCTATCTGTCGGCGTGCCTTGCACTGCATAACGACGCTCAGCGATTTCCCGAATGCGCAGCGGGCTTTCCAATGTCAGCGAGTTCGATGCACCTGAACGATTACGATCCGGTGCGACAACGGTGACCGTCGCTATTTCAGATAAGGTTTCCGCCAGCACATTAATGCCTTCAGCAAACACACCATCGTCATTACTGATCAATATGTGCATCAGACTCTCCATCCGTTGTGTCTTGAATAAGCTCTCGCATCACAGCCGTGGCAAAGCTTCCTGCAGGTAGCGAGAAAGACACTGTCAGTGTTCCTTCATCGTGAGTCCATGCCATATCTTGCGGGAAGAGCATCAATGCTCGGCGATCGTGTCGCATACGGTTGCTGCGAATAACAGCTAACAAGTCCGGCTCTTGGTTGATAATGGCCTGCTCAAATTTACGTGCGTCAGCTTCAGTCGGCAGCGCATTATCGCCAGTCATCGGGCCCGAGATTTGCCAAATGCCTTTTTCGAGAAGCTCATTAGCTTTATTGATTTCCAGCGCCATTTTCAAGTGATCGGTGTCATCGATCAGCATGTCGCCACGCATTGGTGTATGCGCCATGTCCTGCTTAATTCGTGCTGACAACACCAAGTTAAACAAGTACGAGCGAGCTGCTGACAAATAGAAACTGCGTTGGCTTTTATCACGCACGCGGATTTTGTCTTGGCCCCATTCACGCGCCGCGACGACATTGTTCCCATTACGGCCAAAACGTTGGCTGCCAAAGTAGTTTGGTACACCTTTGTCGCGGATGCTGACAAGACGCGCTTCGATCGCATCATCACCATCAAAATCTGTGATCACTAACGAGAAGCGATTGCCAATCAAATCACCGGGACGCAGTTTTTTGTCGTGGCGAGTGGTCTCTAGAATTGCATCGATCCCTTCATGGGTTTCGAGAAATTCAGTCAAATCGGGGTCAGGTTGACCTGGAAGATGCACACTAAACCATTGTTCAGTGACGGCATGACGGTCTTTTAATCCCGCCCAGCTCACATCACGAGATTTCACCCCACACGCTTTTGCCAATTCATTGACAACATACTTGGTGTTTTCGCCAATTTTACGGATACGAACAAGGAAATGCTCGCCATGTCCTGCGGGGGTAAAATCAAGCGTTTCGCTGACGAAAAAGTGCTCAGGTTTTGCTTTCAAGCGACCTGTCGCGGTTGGTTTACCGTTCAGGTAGGCCAACGATGTCATTACATCAGTCATGAGATTCCTTACGGATAATAACGACAGCTTCACAGGCGATGCCTTCTTTGCGCCCTGTAAAACCTAGTCGTTCAGTGGTGGTCGCTTTCACATTAACGTTACTGATATCCGTTTCGAGATCGTCGGCAATCGCTGCACACATGGCATCAATGTGCGGTGCCATTTTAGGTGCTTGCGCCATGATGGTCACATCAAGATTACCGATAACATATCCTTTTGCCTTCACTTTTGCGTAAACGTCGCGCAGCAGAAAACGGCTATCCGCGCCTTCCCACTCCGCATCTGTGTCCGGAAAGTGACGACCAATGTCGCCTGATGCAATCGCACCAAGCAAGGCGTCACAAAGGGCATGAAGTGCCACATCGCCGTCGGAGTGCGCAATCAAGCCTTGCTCATAAGGGATCTTAACGCCACCAATGACAATTGGGCCTTCTCCGCCAAATTTGTGTACGTCAAAACCGTGTCCAATACGCATCATTGTTTGTCCTCTTGAGGTCTATCCCAGCTAGGATCGTTGCGTTAAGAAAAATGCGGCGAGTGCCAAATCTTCTGGCTGGGTGACTTTAATATTGTCTGCGTGGCCGACGACTAACTTAGGTGTGCCACCCGCAAACTCGATGGCTGATGCTTCATCGGTCACGGCCAATGATTGCTCAAGCGCACGCTGTAATGCCGTTAGTAATAGATCTCGTCGAAACATTTGTGGTGTAAGTGCATGCCAAAGCTGCTCACGGCACACTGTATGATCAACGCAACCCTCGGTATTTGCTCGTTTCATCGTGTCTCGCACTGGCGAGGCGAGCAATGCGCCATCTGCATGAGATGTTGCCGCTTCAATAAGCGCATCAATGTCTTCATGACGAACGCATGGCCTTGCTGCATCGTGCACCATCACCCATTCGGCATGAGTGGCGTTAAGCCCTGCTAAGACCGAATCTGCACGCTCTGCACCACCAATTGTCACCACTACCCGATCATCATCAGCCAGCGACGTTGAATGAAAACATTCATCTTCCGCACCAATTGCTATCACCACTTTTGACACCTTGGGGTGATCAAGTAAGTAATGCACTGTGTGTTCTAATAAGGTTTTATTGCCAATGGTGAGATATTGTTTGGGACAGGCTGCGCCCATGCGCTTACCCACGCCTGCTGCTGGCACAATGGCAACAACATCAGAAACGACGGAGCGAGGCGAGCATTGATTTTCATTACTTGCCGGGGTTGTCATGATTCTCTTCGTTTTATAAGGGGAGTACGTTAGTCACTCACAATGCGGAAGAACGTTTCTCCCGGTTTTATCATGCCGAGTTCATTACGGGCACGCTCTTCAATCGCTTCTTGCCCGCGTTTGAGGTCTGCAATTTCTGCGAACATCTGTTGGTTGCGTTGGTTTAGCTTGTCGTTAGCTTGAGCTGTCAACTCAGTCACTGCGCTAACGTCGAGATATTCTTCCATCCCGTTTTTGCCCCACCAAAGGTGATATTGAAGCCATCCGAACAATACGATCAGCATGACTGTCAGCATTCGCATCGCGTTTTCCTCACCATGACGCAACCCAGATATGGCGCCGCTTACCTGCGCCGCCCAGAAATATTATGTATAGAGGATAGCAATATTCCCACATTCGTCATTGCCACACCAGCAATGGCAACGACAAACGTGTGAATATCAACATATTGGACAGTATCGAGCGATTTATTAACGGCTTACCTCAGTAACGAGGCCATCACGCATCCGCTGGCTGTCCAAGAAGGTGAATAGGATTAGGTAATGCAGAGAGGAGAACGGGGAGATCTTTCGCGGCAAACGCAAACGTAAATTCTGGGGGACCTGGCGTATACATTAAAGTATCAAAACCAAACAGCGTATCATCAACCAACAATGGGATATGCTCGGGTAATCCAAAGGGACACACTGCACCTGGGACACACCCCAAAGTGGCGATCATTTCTTCATTCGATGCAATCGAGGGGCGTTTCCCCATCAAGGCCTTCACGCTTTTGCTGTCGAGGCGTGCGTCTTTATGGGTGAGCAATAAGGCATGTCCGCCCGACTTAAACGACAGAAACAAGCTTTTTGTGGGCGTCGCCGTCCAACCTAGTCGTTCTCCTACACGTTCGTCCGTATCGAAATCTAAAATAGGTTCATGCTCCCATTGCTGATAAACAACATCACATGCGGTCATCAGTGCGATGTTCTTCTTCATTATCTCGTCGAGTGTTTGCGACATTATCCCTCCCAATTCATCATCCATTTTTGCATGAGCAGATACGCCACATAGATCATCATCGCAGCAACAAGCACGTCTATCACCTGACGCACACGCGGTTTCGATAATACGGGTGATAATTTGGCAGCGCCAAGCGCAATTCCATAAAACCAAACGAGCGAAGCAAGCACGGTGCCAATCGCAAATGCATTGCGTTGCGAGGGTTCAAACTGGCCGCCAATTGAGCCAAGTACCACCACGGTGTCGAGATACACATGTGGATTGAGTAGTGTCACGGCTAACGCGCCTAAGATAACAGAGAGTAGGGTTTTATTGGCTGTTGCTGATGTTGATGTTGATGCACTAGAAGCATCGTCATTTTGAGCCCGCCATGCTTGTCTCAGCGATTGAAACGCGTAAGTGAGAAGAAACGCAACGCCGCCTAAGGTCACGACATTCAGCAAAATCTCATTGTTCGCTAACATCGCGCCGCCACCAAACACACCAAGAAGGATCAATAGCGCATCGCAAATAAAACAGATGGTTGCCACAGCCACATGGTGGTGTTTGCGGATCCCTTGGTTCAGTACAAATGCATTCTGCGCCCCAATTGGCACAATCATGCTCAATCCTAACCCGAACCCTTGAAGCACTATGCCACTGCTCATTTTGATACATCCTATGTTTTATTTATCGCTAGTACGAGAGAGGTAAAATTAGAGGGATGACAAAAGTAAGTAAATCTAATAATTTTAATGATAAATAAGACTAACTAATATGGTTATCATGAAAGGATTGGATTATCGCTGGGTAGAAGCCTTGGATGCCGTTATTGCCCATGGTGGTTTTGATAAAGCGGCGGAAGCGTTGTTTGTGACGCAATCCGCCGTCTCACAGCGCATTAAGCAATTAGAAAAGTTTGTCGCACAGCCAGTTTTAGTGCGGGAATCTCCGCCTCAACCCACCGCTATTGGGAAAAAACTGCTGGGGCTCTATCGCCGACTTCAACTGCTGGAAAAAGAATTACTCCCTGAACTCACGCCCGACGGCTCATCCGTTGCTATCACGGTCCCTATCGCTACCAATGCTGACAGCCTTGCCACATGGTTGCTACCCGCATTGGCACCGCTGATGAAAGCGCAGTCTTTAGAAATCAATTTGATTGTGGATGACGAAAGCCGAACGCTGAATCGCCTTCGCGCAGGTGAAGCCGTGATTGCCATCAGCACGGAGCCCTCACCACTTCAAGGCTGTGTTGCGCCAAAACTGGGAACCATGGAGTACGTCTGTGTTTGTACACCCGCGTTCAAGGCACAGTATTTCCCTCATGGACTCAATGCCCAAGCAGTGAGTAAAGCACCTGCTGTGGTATTTGATCGCTTCGACGATATGCACACGCAGTTTGTTTCTGAACGATTCAATCTGCCGACTGTAGGCTGGCGTAGCCACATGGTTCGTTCATCCGACGCTTTCGTCAATATGGCAAAACTCGGCGTGGCGTATTGCTTGATCCCTAAACTTCAAATTGAACAGGAATTGGCAAACGGCGAGCTTATCGACTTATGCCCCGGAGATGGGGTGACACGCCACCTCTATTGGCATCACTTTGCCACCGAAAGCGGCATACTGGCGAAAATGACAAAAGCATGCTTAAGTTACGCTCGAGCCGTTTTTCCTTAACCCACGCTACATTCTTTCTTCCGTTAGGGATAATCCAGAGACTCTTGCGGTCAAATCGTGTTGAAATAGACAAAATGGAAGCATTCGTATGAAAAAGCATCTAATAGCCACAGTGTTCGGGGCAACTATCGCCCTTTCTCCTTTCACCTCTGCCGCATCACCTGACTTTCCGCATTTAGAAACCGTGGGTATTGGCGAAGTGGTTGCTATGCCAGACATGGCAAATATTGATGTGGCTGTATCCCTTAATCGCACATCAGCACAAGCCGCAAAAAAAGCGTCTGACGATGCGATTGCCGCCTTGCTTGAACGCCTTAAAAAAATGGGCATAGACAAGAAAGATATCGAAAGTGCCAACCTCTCGCTGCAACCTCAATACAGCTACCCCAAAAACAGCGAGCCTAAACTCACAGGTTATCGTGCAAGTCGCTCCGTGACAGTAACAGTTCGAGACCTCGCTAACCTAAATCGCTTATTGGACGGGGCATTGGCTGATGGCCTGAATCGCGTCAATGGCATCTCTTTTTCTTCGAGCAAGGAATCGGAGTTGAAAGAAAAAGCTCGCATGGCTGCCATTGCTGATGCGCAAGCGAAAGCAAAGTCACTCGCAAATGGATTTGGTGAAACCTTGGCAGGCGTATGGGAAATTCGCTACGTCGATCAAACGCCAATTCGCCCTGTTATGATGCGAATGGCTGAAGCCACTGCTGATGTCAACGCCACTTATCAAGATGCAGAAATCACCATCACAGATCGCGTGAATGTGGTGTACGCGCTCGGCGAATAACGCCCATCTAAGCCATCTAAGGGTTTAAAAAGACAAAAAATAAGGCCGCAATGACTGCGGCCTTATTTCATGGGAGAAAGACGGTTTGAGGGGGGCAAACGCGTCAATCAGTGAAGGATACGTGCACGCAAGGTGCCATCGATCGCTTTCAGTTTCTTTAATGCCTTTTCAGAATGCTCAGTTTCGACGTCGATCACAACATAGCCAAACTCAGCATTAGTTTGCAGATACTGAGCAGCAATGTTGATGCCTTCTTCTGCAAAGATGGTATTTATCTTGGTCAAAATACCCGGTTTGTTCTGGTGAATGTGCAGCAGGCGTGATGTACCGCTGTGCTCAGGCAGTGATACTTCTGGGAAGTTAACACAAGACAGCGTTGAACCATTGTCTGAGTACTTCACCATTTTACCCGCGACTTCGATGCCGATATTTTCCTGCGCTTCTTGTGTAGAACCACCGATGTGCGGCGTCAAAATAACATTGTCGAATGCCTGCAACGGCGACGTAAACGGGTCGCTGTTGGTTTTTGGCTCCGTTGGGAATACGTCAATCGCTGCACCGCCGATGTGACCGCTTTCCAGTGCGCCGCAAAGTGCGTCGATATCAACCACCGTACCGCGAGCGGCATTAATGAACACAGCGCCTGGCTTCATGCGCGCGAACTCTTCGCTACCCATAAGATCTTGAGTGGATACTGTTTCAGGCACATGCAAAGTGATCACGTCGCTTTTGTTAAGCAGTTCTGACATGGAGCCGACTTGTTGAGCATTTCCCAATGAAAGTTTGCTCTCAATATCGTAGAAGAAAACACGCATACCGAGGTTTTCCGCCAAAATACCCAACTGAGTACCAATATGACCGTAACCGATGATGCCAAGATTTTTGCCGCGCGCCTCGAACGATTGATCCGCCGATTTCATCCACTCACCACGGTGTGCCTTAGCGTTCTTCGCTGGAATGCCGCGAAGCAACAATAGGATTTCACCAAGTACTAACTCAGCAACACTGCGGGTGTTAGAGAATGGGGCGTTAAATACAGGGATACCACGCTTTGCAGCCGCGTTGAGATTGACTTGGTTTGTACCAATGCAGAAACAGCCGACAGCGACCAGTTTCTTTGCCTTTTCAAACACTTTCTCAGTGAGCTGAGTACGAGAACGGATACCGACGAAGTGAGCATCAGCAATGGCGGCTTCAAGTTCCTCACCTGCCAATGACCCTTTATGATATTCAATATTGCTATAGCCAGCGCCTTGCAACACTTCTATTGCTGTGGGATGAACGCCTTCAAGAAGAAGGATTTTTATTTTGTCTTTTTCAAGCGACACTTTAGCCATGCGGTTCTCATCCTTAAAAACAAACCAGAATTACAAAAATTGGTTACGCCATCCAAGTGGCTGGGGGCTGCGATCAAAACTCTGGCCGGTTGAATGATTTTCAACCAAAAAAACGTATCAACCCCTCATAATTAGTGACTAAGGTAACAAAAAGTTATCCGAAAGGGTAAGAATATTACGTTATAAAAGCGAAAAAAAACGGCGTCTCAGAGACGCCGCTAACTTATTGAGTTTCTTGCACGCAAACGTTTGGCTTTCACATCAAAAAAAGTGAAATGCTAAGGGTTTGCTCGCCAAAGAAAATTTAGCTTTTTACGACACCGTTCGGTGTGCCTTCCAGCACGACGTCAGCGCCACGGTTTGCAAACAAACCAACGGTCACAACACCTGCAATCGCATTGATTTTATCTTCGAGTTCTTTGGCATTGGTGATTTGAAGGTTGTGCACATCCAGAATCATGTTGCCGTTATCCGTGGTGCAACCTTCACGGTAGCAAGGGTCACCGCCAAGTTTAACCAGCTCACGCGCCACATAAGAACGCGCCATTGGGATCACTTCAACAGGCAATGGGAATTGACCCAGTACATCAACCTTTTTGGTGTCATCAATAATGCAGATGAATTTATCAGAAAGAGCTGCGACGATCTTCTCGCGAGTTAATGCTGCACCACCGCCTTTGATCATGTCATTGCCAGGGTTGATTTCGTCCGCACCATCCACGTAGATATCCAAACTCGCCACTTCGTTGGCATCAAACACTTGGATTCCGATCTTCTCAAGACGCTCAGTCGATGCGACAGAGCTCGACACTGCACCTTTTATTTGCTCTTTCATGGTTTCAAGGGCATCGATGAAGTGATTAACGGTTGAGCCAGTGCCAACACCGACAATGCTGCCTTTGGTGACATATTCCAACGCAGCCCAGCCAGCCGCTTTCTTCATTTCATCCTGAGTCATGAGGATCTCCTGCTAAATAAGGGGGAAAAACGCGAGGCCGATTATACAGATCTGTCTCGTTAAGGTGGGGATTTTTGCGTACCCAGATCTCGTTCTTATCGATCAATGGTGATCGTGTCAGATCGACCATTGCCAGTGCCTAGATGGCGTCAAGATCTCAGGCAGTGGTACGTCCCACACCTCAATAGGTAAGGCATCCACTTGCTGACAATCATGCGCAACCCCTAAAGGTCGTGCGCCTTGTCGGGTCTCATACCACGGAGCCAGTGTGCGATCATAATAGCCGCCGCCCATGCCTAAGCGCTGTCCGCTTTGATCGAACGCGACCAGTGGCGTGCAAATCAGATCCAGTTTTTCAGCGGGCAACACATCACGCACATCGAGCTTGGGCTCAAGAATGCCGTAACGATTGGCAACAAGTGTCGATTGCGGATGATAGCGAAGAAAGAGCAAGTGCCCTTTGCTGAATGGGTGGATCACGGGAAGATAAACCGACTTGCCTTGCGCCCAGCAATACTCGATGAGTGGGGCGGTATCAAGCTCGCCATCAACAGCGAGATACAAAGCGATATGGGTGGCGCTTTTTACTGCGTCGGATTGCTGAAAGCGCAACAGAAGCGCAGCCGAAGCATCGGTTTGCGCTTGTGCCGTCAGTGCACGGCGTTGGCTTCGGATATGTTTGCGCAGCGAATTTCGCTGTTCGGAAGCTGTCGCTTGCATCGGCTGTCCTTGCCGTATCGCGGTGTGTATTTTGTGGGGAAGGCCCCAGAGTGCCGTTGGGAATCTTACGCCCTTGAACCCTGCGGTTCAAGGCGGATGGGCAGAACAGACCGTAGGCTTCTCGGTACGAGCCGAGCTTGCACAAAAGCCTGTAACAACTCACCCTTAGATTTGCTTATCGGCTCAGGGACTCAGATCCACTGACGAACACTCCAGGGTCAAACAGGTAAAGCCCTTAGGCTTTTGATGCGCTGTGTTTTAACAACGCCTCTTCAATCGTTTTTTGCAACAGCGTGATGCGCTGTTCCATTTCATTCTTTTCGTCGACGCCTTGCTGTCGCTCTGCTAACAGTTCGTAACAGACGTTAAGCGCCGCGATGGTGAGCAACTGCTCTGTATTCGTTACTTTAGTGCGCCCGGACAATTCATGCAACCGCTGATCAAAGTCGTTCGCCGCTTCAATCAATGCTTCTTCCTGACCCGCCGGACAGTTAACGCGCATTGTCTTGCCTAGGATTCGAATTTCAACAGCCTGCGTAGTCATAATCTTTTAGAGCTCCCTTCAAAGCGCGATGTCGCACCCTGACGTAACGGGCACAAACTATAGAAAATGGAAGATTAAACTGCAAGTTTATCCTAATGTCTTGCGTCTCTCGACGTACTGTTTAGACGAAAAGTCGTCAATGTGATGAAAATCAGAGCTATTTTTAATTTCTCACCCACGATTCCGTGGTCATGCATGGACTTTTTTGGTTGAGATGTTCAGTGCCATTGCGCTAAGTGGTAGCATACGGCTTGAAATTAATGGCATCCAAGGTGGCCCTCGTGACTCAAGTAACTTTACCCGAATACAGCAACATTGCTACCACACTTAAATCTGACAGTTTAGCCGTTACTCCGGCTGAAATGCAGGGTCTACTATGTGGCATGTTATGCGGCGGACTCGATCCAGAGCTGGGCAATTGGATGCCAATGCTTTATGACTACACCAACGAAGGTGAAGGCTGGCCTCATGAATCAAAAACATTGGCAGCGACTTCACTAGGTATCGCACACAAACAGCTTTCCGCGGGTCAAATGGACTTCGAACCACTGTTACCCGACGAGAACACTGTGCTACTCGACCGTGGTGATGCGCTGTCTGAGTGGGTTAATGCTTTCATCGCAGGTGTCGGCCTGGCGGGTGTCACGGCGGGAAAATTGTCAGAAGATGCCAAAGAAGTACTCGCCGACCTGGCTGAAATTGCACAACTGGGTATCGACGAAGACGATGACATGGAAGAACAAGCGGTATTGCTTGAGCAAGTGATTGAGCACGTCCGTGTCTGCGCCATGACACTGCATGCCGACCTTGGCATCAAGTCACAAGATGATGAAGACAAAACGCCAACACTGCACTGAGACTAGATACTCGCACTCAGCGCTCAACACGTCACGCATTAGCCCCCAATAATGGCTGGAGATTGGCAACGAATGGATGCAACAGCGCCGTCAACACACTCATATGATGTTGTTATCGCAGGTGGTGCGATGGCCGGTGCGACACTCGCTCTGGCCATTGAGCGCTTAACGCAAGCAAAGCTTTCTGTGGCAGTGGTCGAAGCGGCCATCCCCGATAATACTCACCCGGGGTATGACGCCCGAAGCATTGCCCTTTCCTACGGCAGTTGCCAATTGCTCGACCAAATCGGCGTATGGCATGGCGTGGCGCCATTTGCTACCGCCATCAATACCATTCACGTCTCCGACCGAGGCCATTTTGGATTCACTGAAATGCACGCCGACAAGGAAGGACTGCCGTTTTTAGGAAACGTTATTGAACTTGCTGATGCGGGACGCGTATTCCATAAATCGCTGAGTCAGGCGAAAAATATCTCACTGTTTTGCCCTGCGTTTGTCACTGACATTACCCGTGCGACCGACAAAGTCACTCTTACGCTCAACGACGGGCAAACGCTCACCACTAAGTTGATGGTCGCCGCCGACGGCGCACTCTCTTCATGCTGCGACATGGTTGGAATTTCCCGCCACGAGCATGATTTTGAACAAGTGGCACTGATTGCCAATATCACGACATCTTTACCGCATCAGGGCAAAGCGTTCGAGCGTTTCACTGAATCAGGTCCCGTGGCTTTATTGCCGATGTCTGAAGGGCGAAGCTCTTTAGTTTGGTGCGTCAAACCACAGGATGTCCCTGCACTTATCGAGCTGTCTGATCACGCGTTTGCAGACAAGCTCCAAGCCATCTTTGGTTGGCGTCTTGGTAAGCTATTGCATGTTGGACAGCGAAACAGCTATCCGCTGATTTTGCGCCAAGCCACGCAACTGATCAGCCACCGTTTCGCGGCTGTCGGCAATGCCGCGCAAACCTTGCACCCTATTGCGGGACAAGGCTTTAACCTTGGGCTTCGTGATGTCATCACCTTGGCAGAAGAAATTGCTCGCGCACACAACGAACAACAAGATTGCGGCGACATGGCATTGCTGCAGCGCTATCTACAACGTCGAGAACCCGATAGGGATGCGACTGTTGCCATGACCTCTGGCCTTGTGCACGGCTTTTCCAACACGTCTGCGCCGCTTATCCTTGGGCGCAATTTAGGGCTGGCGGCCATGTCCGTCTTTAGCGGATTAAAAGCGCCATTGCTGCAACGAGCGATGGGACTGGTAGAACGATAATGAAAATGACAAATGTAGATATCGCCATCATTGGCGGCGGCATGGTGGGGTTAACTTTAGCGGCAGCTTTGGCTGATAGCGACCTTCGAATTGCTATCATTGAAGGCAAAGAACCTGAGCCTGAATTAAATGCCCTGCCCGACCTTCGCGTTTCAGCTCTGAGCCGCGCGAGTGAAAATATCCTAAAAAATATTGGCGCTTGGGAAGGCATTCTTGCTCGTCGCAGTAGCCCTTATCAAAAAATGTCAGTGTGGGAACAAGACAGCTTTGGCGCCATCGATTTTGATGCCATGGACATGGGTCAGCCGAACCTAGGCTATATCGTCGAAAACCGCGTTATCCAACTGTCATTGTTTGAACGCATCAAGCAGCAACACAATGTGACTCTATTCTGCCCAGATAAATGCGCCTCCATGATGTTCGGTGAAACCGAAGCATGGCTAACCTTGGATTCCGGCAACGCCATTACCGCTAAATTGGTGGTGGGTGCAGACGGTGCGAATTCTTGGGTGAGAAATCAGCTCTCTATCCCACTCACACATTGGGACTATGGCCACAGCGCTCTGGTTGCCAACATACGCACCACAGAGCCTCACGATGGTGTGGCACGTCAGATCTTCACACCAGACGGCCCTCTGGCCTTTCTACCTCTTTCTGACCCACATCTTTGTTCCATTGTTTGGTCGCAATCACCAGAGCAAGCCGACCAACGATGCACCATGTCGGATGAAGACTTTAACAAATCACTCACTGCCGCCTTCGATACGCGACTTGGTCTTTGTTCAGTCGAAGGTGATCGCGCCGCATTCCCCTTGAAAATGCGTTATGCGCGCGACTTTGTCGTTGAACGCGTTGCCTTGGTGGGCGATGCAGCCCACACCATTCACCCGTTAGCGGGCCAAGGTGTCAATCTTGGTCTGTTAGATGCCACCACGCTGGCGCAAGAACTGGTGCGTTTGCACGATGAAGGCAAAGACATTGGCGAGAAAGCCAACCTGCGCGCCTTTGAACGCTGGCGTAAAGCGGAAGCTGCACAAATGATCACAGCGATGCAGGGCTTTCGCGATATTTTCTCAGGTGACAACCCAGCGAAGAAGCTGTTTCGTGGCATTGGTTTAATGGCTGCCGCAACCCTACCGGGGATCAAAACGCAGTTTATTAAGCGAGCTTTGGGGTTAAATGGGGATTTGCCCGAGTTAGCGAAGAAATTAGGACCGAGGTCCTAGGACGTTGTTTCCCTTATCCTACAAACAAAAAAACGGCTCCCAAGGGAGCCGTTTTCATCTCTAAATCAGCGTATCGCCGACTGAATGAAGTGCTAAGCGATTACGCTTGGCCTTTAACTTCTTTCAGACCGTTGAAAGGTGCGCGTTCGCCCAGAGCTTCTTCGATACGGATAAGTTGGTTGTACTTAGCAACACGGTCAGAACGGCTCATAGAACCCGTCTTGATTTGGCCAGCAGCAGTACCAACAGCAAGGTCAGCGATAGTTGCATCTTCAGTTTCACCTGAACGGTGAGAGATAACTGCAGTGAAACCAGCGTCTTTAGCCATCTTGATAGCAGCCAAAGTTTCGGTTAGTGAACCGATTTGGTTGAACTTGATCAAGATAGAGTTAGTGATGCCTTCTTCGATACCACGAGCCAGAATCTTAGTGTTAGTCACGAACAGATCGTCACCCACTAGTTGGATTTTGTCGCCCAGCAGTTCAGTTTGGTGCTTGAAGCCAGCCCAATCAGATTCGTCCAGACCGTCTTCGATAGAAACGATTGGGAATTGATCAACGAGACCAGCAAGGTAGTGGTTGAACTCTTCAGCAGTGAAGGTTTTGCCTTCGCCTTTCATGTTGTAGATGCCAGCTTCTTTGTCGAAGAACTCAGATGCTGCACAGTCCATAGCAAGAGTGATGTCTTTGCCTAGCTCGTAGCCAGCAGCTGCAACAGCTTCTGCGATAACTTCTAGCGCTTCAGCGTTAGACTTAAGGTTAGGAGCGAAACCGCCTTCGTCACCAACTGCAGTGTTGTAGCCTTTAGACTTCAATACTTTCGCTAGGTTGTGGAATACTTCCGCACCCATGCGAACAGCTTCTTTCAAAGTTGCAGCGCCAACTGGCTGAATCATGAACTCTTGGATATCAACGTTGTTGTCAGCATGCTCGCCACCGTTGATGATGTTCATCATTGGTAGAGGCATAGAGAACTGACCAGCAGTGCCGTTTAGTTCAGCAATGTGCTCGTACAGTGGCATGCCTTTAGCAGCAGCTGCTGCTTTTGCGTTCGCTAGAGATACCGCTAGGATTGCGTTAGCACCGAACTTAGATTTGTTCTCAGTACCGTCCAGGTCGATCATGATCTGGTCGATTTCTGCTTGGTTTGTCGCGTCTTTACCTTCTAGAGCGTTAGCGATTTCGCCGTTTACTGCGCCGATTGCTTTCAGTACGCCTTTACCTAGGAAACGAGCTTTGTCGCCGTCACGCAATTCAAGAGCTTCGCGAGAACCGGTAGATGCGCCAGATGGTGCAGCTGCCATACCTACGAAACCACCTTCTAGGTGAACTTCTGCTTCTACAGTTGGGTTACCGCGTGAATCGATAATTTCACGACCTAGAACTTTAACGATCTTAGACATTGTGTTTCCTCTCGTATGTCATATAGCTTAAAAATGCGAAAAGCGGCTGCACTACCTTCGCAACCGCCCTTTGTTCTCAGTTACAGCTCACCACGCTGATTTTTACCTGACGCAGCCACAAAACCTTCAAACAGAGGATGGCCATCGCGTGGGGTCGAGGTAAATTCAGGGTGGAACTGGCACGCCACAAACCATGGGTGCTCAGGATTTTCAATAATTTCAACCAGCTTCTTGTCCGCTGACAGACCCGATACCACAAGGCCGGCTTCTTCAAGTTGCGGACGTAGCACATTGTTGACTTCATAGCGGTGACGGTGACGCTCATGGATTGAAGCGTTGCCGTAAAGCTCACGCGCTTTGGTGCCGTCTTTCAGGTGACACAGCTGTGCGCCAAGACGCATGGTGCCGCCCAAATCGGATTTTTCAGTACGCTCTTCTACCTTACCTTCGCCGTCAACCCACTCGGTGATCAGGCCAACAACCGGGTACTTGGTCGCTTTGTTGAACTCAGTCGAGTTCGCGCCTTCCATGCCAACAACGTTGCGCGCATATTCGATCAGCGCCACTTGCATGCCAAGACAGATACCCAAGTAAGGGACTTTGTTTTCACGCGCGAATTTCGCTGCCAGAATTTTGCCTTCTACGCCGCGATCGCCGAAGCCACCCGGAACGAGAATAGCGTCCAAACCGTGAAGGACTTCTTCACCTTTGGTTTCTACATCTTGTGAGTCAACGTATTTGATCTTCACGGTCAGGCGATTTTTCAAGCCTGCGTGCTTCAACGCTTCGTTAACTGACTTGTAGGCATCGGGCAGTTCAATGTATTTGCCAACCATACCGATAGTGACTTCACCGGTTGGGTTCGCTTCTTCATAAATAACTTGTTCCCACTCTGTCAGATCAGCTTCTGGCGCTTCGATACCGAAACGCTTACAAACCAAATCATCCAAGCCTTGCGAACGGATCAGTGAAGGGATCTTGTAGATGGAATCTACATCCTTCATTGAGATAACGGCTTTTTCTTGCACGTTACAGAACAAGGCAATCTTAGAACGCTCATTCGCAGGAATAACGCGATCGCTA
This sequence comes from Enterovibrio norvegicus FF-33, assembly GCF_000286835.2. Lineage (GTDB taxonomy): Bacteria > Pseudomonadota > Gammaproteobacteria > Enterobacterales > Vibrionaceae > Enterovibrio > Enterovibrio norvegicus_A. The sequence goes on from NZ_AJYD02000038.1 coordinate 999,302, forward strand.
CGGCACACCAGAATGTCTGGCTGAATACCGATAGATAGCAGTTCTTTCACAGAGTGTTGAGTAGGCTTGGTTTTCACTTCACCTGCCGCAGCAAGGTAAGGAACCAGAGTCAGGTGCATGAACATGGTGCGTTCACGACCTAGCTCAACCGCCAACTGACGGATAGCTTCAAGGAATGGCAATGACTCGATATCGCCCACCGTGCCGCCGATCTCAACGATAGTCACATCGTGACCTTCGCCGCCCGCAAGCACACGCTCTTTGATAGAGTTGGTGATATGAGGAATAACCTGGATGGTTGCACCCAAGTAGTCGCCTCGGCGCTCTTTACGCAATACGTCTGAATATACACGACCAGACGTAAAGTTATTGCGCTTAGTCATCTTGGTGCGGATGAAACGCTCGTAGTGACCCAAATCTAGGTCGGTTTCTGCACCGTCTTCCGTAACGAATACTTCACCGTGCTGGGTTGGGCTCATCGTGCCCGGATCCAAGTTGATATAAGGGTCAAGCTTCATCATGGTCACATTAAGACCACGTGCTTCTAAAATCGCTGCCAATGACGCTGCAGCAATACCCTTACCGAGGGAGGAAACCACCCCGCCAGTTACAAAAATGTAATTCGTTGTCATGCTAAACCTGAGAGTTGGATTTAGGGGAAATATTGGAAATCTGGACGGGACGACATGTTACCAGAGCCCGAAACTTCCCACAACGTGAAAACTATCACACGGCGTACCCTTTTTTTTTGTTGTAAATCAATTCAGCGATTCACACTGGTTTGTTGCCTTCGTCACATTTCACTTGCTGCCAGAGTTTTTCGAGTTCATCTTGCTGAGTTTCCTGCAAGTTTTTACCATTTTCGCGTAATTTCATTTCAATTTGACGAAAACGATTTTCAAATTTTAAATTGGCCTGTCGTAACGCCTTTTCTGGGTTGGTTCCCACATGCCGCGACAAATTCACCACGGAAAACAGTAAGTCGCCCATTTCTTCATCAACACGAGCCTGGTTCACGTTCACCATCAACGCTTCTTCCATGACTTCTTCAAGTTCTTCTTGCACCTTGTCGGCAACAGGCCCAATCGCATCCCAATCAAAACCAACACTGGCACAGCGTTTTTGTAGCTTAGCGGCTCGCCCCAATGCGGGCAGTGCCGTTGGTACATCATCGAGAATACTCAATTCGGCGTCTGGTTCGGCTTTAGCAGCTCGCTCTTGCGCTTTGATGCCTTCCCAATCTGCTGCTTGCAACGGATTGCCATCAGCGTCTTTCTCACCAAACACATGGGGATGACGGCGCACCAACTTGTCACAAATCGCACCAACCACGTCGTCGAATTCAAAGTCACCCTGCTCTTTGCCGAGTTGACTATAGAACACAATTTGGAACAAAAGATCACCCAACTCGTCACGCACATCGCCCCAATTTTGGCGCTCGATGGCATCGACTGTCTCGAAAGTTTCTTCGATGGTGTAAGGAATTATGGAGTTGAACGTCTGCTTTTTATCCCAAGGACACCCATTTTTCGGGTCTCGTAGGGTCGCCATAATTTCGAGCAATTCTTGCATTCGCGACATTTTATTCATGCCTATTTATCCATTGTCAGTTTGTTTTAACGCCGTCTTGAAATAAAAAAGGAAAGCCTCTGCTTCCCTTTCTGGGCTGATACCCGAGCAAGCTTCCCATCCTTGCACAACGAGAGTTTACGCAGGTATAAGACTAACGAAGCCGCTTCGCTTCATGCACGTCCTTCACCTGCTCAAGGCGGGTGATCACTCGACTCAGCACATCAAGATCACTTAGCTCAAGATCAAAATCCATGATGGATATGTTCTGCTTGTAATCAACTCGACTTTGCATGCCCGACACCCTGACTTTTTCATTGGTCAGCATGCTAGAAAGATCTTTAATCAAGCCGTTACGTTCTGACGCCAAAACACGCACCGTAATTTGGTAACTGCCGACAAATCCGCCCCCCCATACCGTATCAATAATACGCTCGGGTGCATGATGACGAAGATCTGCCAACTGTTCACAATCAGAACGGTGAACCGAAATACCGCGTCCCTGTGTGACGTAGCCTTCAATAGCATCACCAGGAATGGGCTGACAGCAACGTGCAAGGTGCGTCATCAGGTTATCAACCCCTTCTACCACCACCGCGTCTCTGCGCGGTTTTTTAGGGACAGGAGAGCTCTCCACCTGCTCCAGCTTCGCTCGTAACTGTTTGTCTTCTTCTTCCTTTGTCGGTTTATTGACAATGGAATTGATGAAATTCACCACCTGATTGATGCGTAAATCGCCACTACCGACACCGGCGTAAACTTCATCAAGGCTATTCATGTTGAAGCGCTTCATGGCTAAGGTGGCATCTTTACTGGCGGCACCAATTTTGGTCAGTTCGGCATCGAGGATCTCTTTGCCCGCAATCATGTTCTTTTCACGCGATTGCTTGCGGAACCATGCATTAATTTTGGCACGAGCACGACCTGAATTGACGAAGCCCAAACTTGGGTTTAGCCAGTCACGTGACGGGTTCGGCTCTTTTTGCGTGATGATTTCGACTTGATCGCCCATTTGCAGGTGGTAAGTGAACGGCACGATGCGGCCTTCCACTTTGGTACCAATACAACGGTGCCCCACTTCCGAGTGAATGTGGTAGGCGAAATCTAACGGTGTTGCACCAATGGGCAAGTCGACCACATCACCGCGCGGAGTAAAGGCGTAGACACGATCATCAAACACTTGGCTTCGCAACTCATCGAGCATTTCGCCCGAATCAGACATCTCTTCTTGCCACGCCAGCAGTTTACGTAGCCATGTGATTTTCTCGTCGTAACCACTGCGTCCCGTCGTTGCACCTTCCTTGTATTTCCAGTGCGCGGCGACGCCTAGCTCGGCATCATCATGCATTTGCTTGGTGCGAATTTGGATCTCGACCGTTTTCCCTTCCGGCCCCAACACCACGGTGTGGATAGACTGATAACCGTTAGGTTTAGGATTAGCGACGTAGTCGTCGAATTCTTTGGGAAGGTGGCGATATTTGGTGTGCACTGCCCCTAGTGCGGCATAGCAATCTTGAAGCTGGTCAGCAATGATACGCACAGCGCGAACATCAAACAGCTCATCAAAGGCAAGGCTCTTTTTCTGCATCTTACGCCAGATGCTGTAGATGTGCTTAGGGCGGCCGTAAACCTGCGCATTGATGTTGGAAACGCTCATTGACTGCTGTAAGTCCGTGACGAACGTATCGATGTATTCTTCGCGGTCAATACGTCGTTCAGCTAGCTGTTTAGCAATTTGCTTGTAGGTATCTGAATGCTGATAACGGAAGGTGTAATCTTCGATTTCCCACTTCAGCTGACCAATCCCTAATCGATTGGCCAATGGCGCATAAATATTGGCGCACTCTTTAGCGACGGCCTTTCGTACATTGTCCGGCTCATTTTTCACTTCACGCAGATAACTGATCCGCTCTGCCAGTTTGATCACCACACAACGAAAGTCATCCACCATCGACAGCAACATGCGGCGTACGTTATCCACTTGCGCTGACGTCGCTTCTTCGTCGTTGGCATTCAGATGACGAATAGACGCCATTTCCTGCACGCCATCCACCAGCTTGGCGATGGTGCTGCCATAGCGTTCTTTGAGCACGTCGTGAGCCAGCAAGCCATCTTCCACCACAGGGAAGAGTAACGCCGCGATCAAGGTTTCCTTGTCCATACTTAAGGTGACAAGGATTTCAATCATCTCTCGACCAAACCATAACGGCTGCGCCATGGCTTGCTCGTCGCCCAGCGTTTGGCAGTCATAATAAGCATCAATCAACGCCTGCGAAACATCCGCGTCTTGGGCGAGACCATCTACCCAGCGTTCAAGTAAAAAATCTTTGTTGTCATTTAGGTGCGCGCCACGAATTGCGACCATTTCACTATCCTGTTTTTCTAATCCTTACCGGCAACCATCATGGTTGCCGGTTTCGAGCGACTTAGGCTTTGATAAACAATGCCATCGACTCTAAGTGCCCGGTATGGGGGAACATGTCCAACATGCCCAACCTGGCTAACTTGTATCCTTTATCGAGCAGTACTTGGCTGTCTCTTGCCAGTGTTGCAGGGTTACAAGAGACATACACGATACGCTCGGCACGTGATTGTGCCACATAAGGCATAACCCCTAAAGCGCCAGCACGTGCAGGATCGAGCAAAATTTTGCTATAGCGCTGCTTGCCCCACTCGGTCTTACCTGCATCCAGTTCAAGGTTTGCGTGGTAGAACGCCACATTGTCTAAACCATTGTGCGTTGCGTTGTCGCTGGCACGCTGCACCATGTCCTCAACGCCTTCAACGCCCACAACCGACTCTGCTTTGCCTGCAATCGGTAAACTGAAGTTACCTAGACCACAGAACAAATCGAGCACCTTGTCGTCGTTATTAAGATCTAGCCAATCAAGTGCCTGGGCAATCATTTTTTGGTTAATGTCGGCGTTGACCTGAATAAAGTCCTGCGGTTCAAAAGAAAGCGACAGCGTACCCAACGAATAATGTGGCGCGTCACCACACATACGCTCGGCGTTGCCTTCACCTTGTTGGAGATACAAAATCAACGCCTTGTCATCGGCAAACTGTTTAAGACTCGCCATGTCTTCGTCATGCAGTGTCTTAATCGCCCGCACCAGCAGCACCCGCCCTGCATCTGACTCCACCAGCTCAACGTGCCCGATAACACGACGACCACGCAACGCATCCAGTAGCGAATAGACCTCGGGAAGCAGAGCATCAAGTTGTTTGTCTAAAACCGGACAATGGGTCACCGTCACGATTTCTTTTGAGCTTCGCTGACGAAAGCCCATTTCCAGCTCGCCCGTTTTACTGATTTTCACGCTCAATCGCGCACGGCGCCGATATCCCTGCCCTTCTGAACGCACAGGCGCATCTTGAGTTAAATCCGCAGAGGCAAATTTTTTCATCAGCTGAGAAAGTGAATTTTGCTTGGCTTTAATCTGTGCATCATGTCCAAGGTGTTGCAAGTTACACCCTCCGCACACACCGTAGTGGGCACAAAATGGCTCTATTCGTTCAGCACTTGGTGTTACCACCTTGATCAATTTGGCACGGGCAAACTGGCGCTTATCTTCTGTCAACTGCGCCACGACTTCTTCGCCCGCTAATGCCCCAGCAATAAACACCGGTCTTTTTCCGTCAAAAGCCACACCATCACCTTGATGGTCAAGACGCTCAACCGTGAAGGCCTTGTGTTTGGTATCGAGATTTTTCTTCTTCTGTGGCTGAAAAAAACGCGCCATGTTGGTTTTCCAATGTCGGCCATCACCCCCCTTTCCTGCGGTGGGCATGGCAGTGAATCGTATATTGGCGGACAGCGGGTTGTGATAACCTGCTGAATTCTCGCCGACAGCTTTGGTGTACAGCCGTACCTAGGATTAGAATGTAGTCATAGGTACTGGATATGTAGGTACTAAACAAACGGCTATTGAATAAATAGCTCGGTAAAAAACAGCGATACGATGAACAATGACGTCATGACATATATGTCATGACCAGGTACGTCATGAAAATGACGGCAATTCTCCCACAGAACAAACAGCATGACCAAATACGGACTTCGCGCCAGAGTAATTACCCTTACCATCGCACCGACTCTGATCATCGGCATCTTGCTCAGTGCTTACTTTATCAAAAACCGCTATCAAGAGCTGGAACAGCAACTGAGCGTGGCCGGTCAGGCGATCATTGAACCATTGGCTATCGCCAGTGAAATCGGTCTTTCTAATGAAAGCCGTGAGAACGTGCGCCGACTCATCGGCCACACTCATCGCCAACACAGCCAGTACATTCGGAGCATTGCGGTGTTCTCTGATCAGAATGATCTCTTCGTGACGTCAAACTATCATCGCAATCTCGATTTAATGGCTATCCCCGACGGCGACTCACTACCCGATCGACTTGAAATCAGTCGGTTACAAGATACCTTGCTATTGCGTGCGCCCATCCGCGCCATTGGCGGCTTCAATAACAACCTGACGCAAGATCAAACCATCGGTTACATCACGATGGAAATGGACTTATCCACGGTCAAGCTAAAGCAGTATCAAGAAATCATTTCCGCAGCGGTTGTGCTGATCCTTGGCGTCATTTTGTCAGGCTTTTTTGCTTATCGCTTGCTGCTTGATGTCGAAACACCGATCACCCAAATGATTAATATGATCGACCGAATCCGTCGAGGGCATCTCGATGTTCGGATTGAAGGCAAATTATTGGGCGAACTCGACACACTAAAAAATGGCATTAACGCCATGGCGATCTCGCTGTCTGAATACCATTTAGAAATGCAGCAAAGCATCGATCAGGCAACCTCAGATTTACGAGAAACCCTTGAACAGCTTGAGATTCAAAACGTTGAGCTAGATATTGCCAAGAAAAATGCCCAAGAAGCGGCGCGCGTAAAATCAGAATTTTTGGCTAATATGTCTCATGAACTGCGTACCCCGCTTAACGGTGTCATTGGCTTTACGCGTCAAATGCTGAAAACCCAATTGAGCAGCAGCCAGCAAGATTATCTGCAGACTATCGAAAAGTCCGCCAACAACTTGCTCACCATCATTAATGACATTCTCGATTTCTCCAAACTCGAAGCGGGCAAGTTGCTGCTGGAAAACATCCCGTTTGATTTTGAAGACTCGCTAGAAGAAGTCATGCGCCTGCTCGCGCCGATGGCGCACGAAAAAGGGCTAGAGCTAGATCTGCGCATTGACCCTCGCATTCCGGCTGGCGTGATTGGTGATCCGCTCCGTATTCAGCAAGTACTCACTAACCTTATCGGTAACGCTACCAAGTTTACCGAACGCGGTCATATCCGCATCAGCGTAGAGCTAAAACAACAACGCGATGAACAATTAGAGCTTCAGTTTGTTATCCGCGATTCTGGTATCGGTATTTCTGAGCGCCAACAAGCCCAGTTGTTCCAAGCGTTCCGACAAGCAGATGCCAGCATCAGTCGCCGTTATGGCGGCACAGGCCTTGGTTTGGTGATCACACAAAATCTGGTGAATCAGATGGGTGGTGACATTGGCTTTAGTAGTCGCTTACACCAAGGCTCAACATTCTGGTTTACTTTGTCACTGTTAAAAACTGATTTGCCGTTAGTGCAACCTGTAGACAGCGAAGCACTAGCAGGGCAATCACTGCTATTGGTGGAATCAGATATTGAAAGCCGCCAGTTGATGAGTGAGCGTTTATCACAATTTGGCCTCAGCATCCGAAGCGTTGACACCTTGCCTGAGCAATCTGAACCCGTTTCGTGCGTGCTAATTTGTGTCGATGCCAGTGATGTTCCTTCTCCTGACACCTTGATCGCCCAAGCAACTCATGCTGAATCTTTCAGTGACAAAGTCATTTTCTGCCTGCCTACCACCGAATTAGCGCTGTCAGAGCACCTGTTAAGTTCAGGCGTGAACTCATGCCTTGCGAAGCCATTATCTGTACGAAAATTGGTAGAACTTCTTCAAGGTGAGCAGCAAGCGCCAGACGTTTTGCCGCCTGCAGTGGAAACCCATACCAATAAACTTCCGATGACGGTCATGGCGGTCGATGACAACCCTGCCAACTTAAAGTTGATCACGGCGTTGTTGAAAGAAAGGGTGACCCATGTGGTGACGGCACACGATGGAAAACATGCAGTAGATCGTGCACGTTCACAACGTTTTGATCTCATTTTGATGGACATACAAATGCCCGAAATGGATGGCGTAACCGCATGTAAAGAAATACGAAAGTCGCCATTGAATCACCAAACACCGGTTATCGCTGTGACCGCTCATGCCATGACGGGAGAGCGCGAACGCCTGCTTGACGAAGGGATGGATGATTACCTGACCAAGCCCATTGAAGAGCATATCCTCGAACAGGTCCTTCACCACTGGACCCATCCGCACACAGGGGACATTCAGCCATCAAGTCCACTCATCAAAACGAATAATGTGGGTTCGTCACTGAGCATTGATTGGTCATTGGCCATGAAACAGGCATCAGGCAAAGAAGCGCTCGCCAAAGAGATGCTCCAAATGCTCGTGCGTTCATTTGATGAAGTAGAAGAAAAGGTCAATAACGCGCTTGATGGCGACAATATCGAACTCTGGCCGATTATTCATAAATTGCACGGCAGTTGCGCTTACAGCGGAGTACCCAAGCTAAAAGGACTTTGTTATGAGCTAGAGACACAGTTTAAACAAGGTGATGACAATGATGATGTTGAGCCGGAGTTGTGTGAATTGCTGGATGAAATGAATAATATTCGCGAGCAATCGCCGCATTATCTTTAGATAAAGCAGGCAATACCGAGGATGAAACTGACAGAAAAACGGGCAATCCCAGCCCTTGGGAGTGCCCGTTTTTTCATGCAACCAACAGCCACTGATAAGCCCTCTCCGCAAATCGAAACATTATTAACCCCAATCAGGACGCAGAATCAACACGTACTCAAACAACCAAAAGCATGCATTTCAAGACAAATCAAGTCGATAATGGCAACACTCAAATTCTACGAGTAATTTCAAACATCGACGTCTAAAAATGTAAACACTCAAGAAATGTCACGATTCATACCCCCAATTCACCTCACGCGCTTCGCTCCCTATTTACGTATCTGCTATACGTGCCATTGAAATCATACGATAGATGCTCAGTGCATGCTGTCAGAACACCATTAGAAGGTAATGAAATGGCTGATGTAGATAACCCGAATTTTAAACAGGTTCACCACGCGTTAATTGAATTGTTTGAGCTGGTACCTGAAGACGTTGTGCCAGACGCCAATCTGTATGAGGACTTAGTGCTTGATAGCATTGATGCGGTAGACCTTGTCGTTCACTTGCAAAAAGAAATAGGTAAGAAGATCCCGCCCGAAGTGTTCAAAAGTGTCCGTACTGTGCAGGATGTTGTTGATGCCATAGAGCAACTGCTTCAACCAGCCTGATCCTGCCTCACTACAATGCTATTACGTTGTGAAAACGTGATGATTTTATTGAGACGTAATCGATTCGTTGAACCACATGACTCTACAAGGTGTTAGTACAGCGCTTACACCTTGTAGAGTTATGCAAACGAATGATAAGTCATTCTATAAAGACCGATACTCATGGATTTCAAGCCGCTCTCTCTTTTGCTTTCTCGCCCAACAGATGATGACTTATTTCTCGTTGCCGATGGTGAAATCGGTTTCAAAACACAACGAGACTTTCAGCATGATGTCGCGACGCTTTACCATGTTTTGAATACACACCCCGCAGCACGATGGGCTGTTTGTTTCGACGACAGTTACTACATGGCCGTTGCTGTTCTGGCTTTGTCTTATGCGGGAAAAACTGTCGTCATACCGGGTAATATCCAGATTGGCGCATTGAACGAGTTAGCCCATGAATTTGACGCTATGTTGTCCGACCGTCATGCCAGTGTCTTACCCAATAACGATGCCATTACATTGCCGATCGACCACAAAAGTCACCATGCCATCGCGCTGGATGCCTTGTCTCTCGACAGTATCAAAATAGTTTTGTACACCTCAGGCTCAAGCGGAAAACCCAAAGCGATAGAAAAATCGCTTCAACAGTTACAAGCGGAAATAGATATCCTTGAACAAACTTGGGGCAGCGAACTTGCAACGTCATCCATTGTCAGCACCGTTTCTCATCAACATATTTACGGTCTGCTGTTCCGTGTACTGTGGCCCTTATGCGCAAGACGAACATTTTCTCGCACCAACGCCGTCTATCCACAACAACACAGCACCGAACAAGCATTGTCTCAAACATTAATCAGCAGTCCTGCGCAGCTTAAACGCCTCAAACAAGATCACCCGCGATTGTGTTTTTGTGCCGTATTTTCTTCCGGTGGCCCTTTACCGTTTAACGCTGCTGAAAAAACCGAACAATACCTGGGTAAACGCCCGTTCGAAGTCTTTGGCAGCACTGAAACCGGCGGGATCGCTCACAGACAGCAACACACAGACACCGCGACTTGGACGTTGTTTGACGGTATCTCGGCAACGTTAACCGAGCAAGGCTGCCTGCGATTGCGCTCCCCCTTTATTCATCCCAAAGTGGATTATGACACCAGCGATCTTTGTGACTTTCACAACGATGGTACTTTTACCTTGCAGGGGCGTGCAGATAGGATCGTCAAGATCGAAGAAAAGCGCGTTTCTCTGGCGGAAGTGGAAAACCGCTTGATGGACCACACATGGATTGAAGATACCGTCTGTATTGCCAAAGAAAGCGCAGACAGACAATACATTGCAGCGGCACTGGTACTAAGCCAAGAAGGCAAATGCGCCTTTCAGAATCAAGGGGATGCGATATGCCGTCAAACGTTACGGCAACACCTCGCACAATGGCTAGATGCCATTTCTATACCACGAGAATATACGATTGCTTCTCATATCCCCCAAAACAGCCAAGGGAAACGCGAAGCGAACGCCGTGGATGAATTATTTACCCCTTCATCAAAGAAAAAAACGACCGATCGCCCACCTAGCGTGGTGAAAACTGCCATCTCGAACCTTCATGCCGAGCTCTCACTTTGTGTCGACAGCGATCTTCGCGAGTTTGAAGGTCATTTCCCAGGTTTCGCAATCTACCCAGGGGTGTCACAAATCAATGCAGTAGTACATTTTGCCCTCGATATTTTCGGTATCACTGCTCCTTTTCGATCGCTTGATAAATTGAAATTTGAAGCACCGATCTGGCCTGACATGCAAGTGCAACTTTCCATGAATTGGAAGCCAGAAAAAAACGCCCTGATCTTTCGGCTGGAATCTACAGCAGGTCTCCATACCCGAGGTGTCATTCACTTCGACTAAACACAACAATAAATCCATTCACCGATGAAAAGAGCCATGGAAAAGGCACCTGTACCGGTGATTTATTTCAGTTAGCAAGGAAAGACAATGACCCAGAATATCGACGACACCATCGTATTTGGTGAGCAACCATTAACCATCGAATCTGTTGTTGCCATAGCCAATGGAAGTCAGGCAGCTCTGAATCCAAGTGATGAATTCAGCGGCCGTATCGATCGCAGTGTGGCATTCCTAGAACGGCTATTGCGGGAAGATGGGGCTATCTATGGCGTCACTACTGGCTATGGCGATTCGTGCACGGTCGCTATCCCACCTTCGCTGGTAGATGAGCTCCCCCTTAACCTGACACGCTTTCACGGCTGTGGTCTGGGTGATGACCTATCTCACCAGCAAGCAAGAGCGGTGTTAGCCACAAGACTAAATTCACTCACCCAAGGTATGTCTGGTGTGAGTATGCCTTTGCTCAAACAAATCGTTACCTTAATTAACAAAGACATTTCACCGCGTATCCCACAAGAGGGCTCGGTTGGCGCTAGCGGTGACCTGACCCCGCTGTCTTACCTTGCTGCAACCTTGATCGGTGAACGAGACGTTATCTATAACGGCGAAGTCCGCCCAACCGTTGATGTATTTCGCGAACTAGGCATTAGCCCCATCAAGCTCAAACCCAAAGAAGGTTTAGCTCTGATGAATGGTACGTCAGTGATGACGGCTCTTGCCTGTTTAGCGTTCAAGCGAGCGGAATACTTAACACAGCTTTCTACCCGAATCACAGCCATGGTGTCGCTGGCGATGCACGGCAATGATTTCCACTTTGATGAGGCCTTGTTCGCCGTCAAACCCCATCCAGGCCAACAACAAATCGCCGCCTGGCTTCGCGATGACCTGCAAGTTAATCGCCCGCCGCGTAACAGTGACAGATTACAAGACCGTTATTCGCTTCGCTGTGCGCCACATGTTATTGGCGTATTGCAAGATTCACTGCCGTGGCTGCGTCAAATGATCGAAAACGAACTCAACAGTGCCAATGACAACCCTATTATTGACGGTGAAAATGAACGTGTTTTGCATGGTGGACACTTCTATGGTGGCCACATTGCGATGGCTATGGACAGCCTAAAAATCGCGGTCGCGAATATTGCCGATCTTTTGGATCGCCAAATGGCACAACTGATGGATTACAAGTTCAATAACGGATTGCCATTCAACCTAACAGGTGCAGAAGGCAGCCGTAAATCAATCAATCACGGTTTTAAAGCAGTGCAAATTGGCATCTCAGCGTGGACCGCTGAAGCCCTCAAACACACCATGCCAGCCAGCGTATTTTCCCGTTCAACTGAATGCCACAATCAGGACAAAGTCAGCATGGGTACCATCGCTGCGCGTGATTGCTTACGCGTGTTAGAGCTGACAGAGCAGGTCACCTCCGCGAGCCTATTGGCCTCATTCCAAGCGCTGCAACTTCGCTGTCGCAGCAACGAATTGTCCATGCGCGATCTGAGCCCTTCGCTAAGAGAAATGATCTCTCAAATGGGTGCAGAGTTTGATTTTGTCAGCGAAGATCGTCCGTTAGAGCAAGATTTGCGTCGCTTCATCGCCTTTATTCAAGAAAGACGTTGGGATCTTTATTAATGAGCACCGTGCACTTGCGAGCTGAAGCGACCATAGTGACCTCGTTCCAAGATGCCGATCCGATGGGTGTGATCTATCACGGCAATTACTTTCGCTTCTTTGAAGAGGCTCGCCGACTTTTGATGGAAAAAATCGATTACGGTTATCGCGACATGGAAGCATCTGGCTTTCTGTGGCCTGTGATTGATGCCAATGTTCGCTATATAAAAGCCATTGAATACAACCAGACAATACGCGTTATTGCCACTTTGGCTGAATGGGAGAACCGATTAAAAGTCGATTACCTCATTACCGACCCTCAGTCCGGAAAGCGTCTTTGCAAAGGGCACACAGTGCAAGTCCCAGTGAGACTCGATAACAAAGAACTGCAATTTGAGGCGCCAAAGGTACTCGAAGACAAGTTGCTTGCTTATTCCGCTCTTTCTGCCGAATTGGGGGCGCTTTTTCATGATTAGCCAAAGCACGGCATTTCCACCGATTAAGCAATTGGTGCCTCACCGTGCACCCATGCTTTACCTCAATAAAATGGTGGATGCAGGTAAGAGTTTTGCCCACTGCCAAGCACGTCCTAACACAGACCACCATTTTTTTGACACCAAACAACAAGGTTTACCTTCTTGGGTTGGCATTGAATTAATGGCACAAACCATCGCCGCTTGGTCTGGCTTTCATTACTACCAAAAAGGGCAATCGCCCGTCATTGGTTTTTTAGTAGGAAGTCGACGCTACCAAACCGTAACCGCTTTTTTTGCCCGAAACCAAGTGCTAGACATTCACGTTGACGAAGTCATGAGCCACGAAGGGGTGTCGGTATTCAGTTGCAAGATTGAAAGCAATGGCGCATTACTCGCCTCATCTCAACTCAGTACTTTTGAACCATCAAATGCCGAGTTAACACAAATCAAACAAGGAGGTGCTTCGTGAGCCGCAGCGTACTGGTCACAGGGGCAAGTAAAGGAATTGGCCGAGCCATTGCTCTTTCTCTAGCCTCATCAGGTTTTGAGATCATCGTCCACTATGGCAAAGATGAAGCGGGTGCCGCAGAGACACTCAATCAACTGACTCACCTTGGTGGCAGCGGAAGAACCATCCGATTTGATCTTCGTTATCGCGATGAATGTCGCGCGGTATTAGAGTCTGACATTGAAATGTTTGGCGCCTATTACGGTGTTGTTAACAATGCGGGTGTAACGGCAGATACCGCCTTTCCAGCGATGACTGAAGAAGAATGGGATGGCGTCGTTCACACCAATCTGGACAGCTTTTACAACGTTTTACACCCCTGCATTATGCCAATGATCAGGCTGCGTCAAGGTGGCCGAATTGTCACAATGTCATCGGTATCAGGATTAATGGGAAACCCTGGACAAACCAATTACAGCGCGGCAAAAGCTGGGATTATGGGAGCAACTAAAGCTCTTGCCATGGAACTGGGCAAGCGCAACATCACGGTAAACTGTGTCGCACCTGGCCTAATTGAAACGGGCATGATTGAACAACATGTCATCGATAAAGCGCTGCCTGATATTGCGCTTAATCGTATGGGCGCTCCAGAGGAGGTGGCCAGTTTGGTCAATTTCCTGATGTCTGACGCGGCAAGTTATATCACTCGACAGGTCATTTCAGTCAATGGAGGATTACGATGAACCGACGCGTAGTAGTAACAGGAATGGCAGGTGTCACTGCATTCGGCAACCATTGGGACGAGGTATCATCTCGTTTAAAGTCACACAAAAATGCAGTTAAATACAATACAGACCTAGAGCAATATCAGGGCTTAAACACTCGCCTAACCGCTCCACTTGATGCGTTTTCTTTGCCGCCCAATTACACTCGTAAACAAGTTCGCAGCATGGGACTGGTGGCGAAATATTCTACCGTTGCCTCTGATCTCGCCCTGCAACAATCCGGTCTACTCGGGATGGATATCCTGACAAATGGTGAAACAGGCGTTGCATTTGGATCGTCAACAGGCAGCACTCCACCTTCCCGTGCTTTTTCTATCATGATGGAGCAAAAAACCACGGAAGCCATCAATGCCAATACCTATGTGCAAATGATGCCCGCTACCACGGCCGTGAATGTGGGTTTGTTTTTTGGACTACGCGGCCGAGTGATTCCAACAAGCAGTGCATGTACATCCGGTAGCCAAGCAATTGGGTATTCCTTCGAAGCGATCAAACACGGATATCAAACGGCAATGGTCGCCGGCGGCGCCGATGAGCTTTGCCCAACGCAGCCAGCGGTATTTGATACTCTTTATGCGACGAGTCAAAAGAACGAGGCGCCGAATTCAACGCCTCGTCCATTTGATATAGACCGAGATGGTATTGTCATTGGTGAAGGTGCAGGCAGTTTGGTGCTTGAAGAGTACGAACATGCGAAAGCCCGTGGTGCAACGATCTATGCTGAAATCGTCGGCTTTGCGAGTAACTGCGATGCCGCACACATCACCGACCCAAAAATGGAAACCATGCAGATATGCATGGAGAAAGCGTTAAAAAATGCAGGGATTTCTGCAAACAAAGTCGGTTACGTTTCGGCACATGGCACAGCAACAAGTAAAGGTGATATTGCTGAATCTCAAGCCACCGCCAATGTGTTTGGCCCACGCATGCCTATCAGCTCCCTGAAAAGCTATTTTGGACATACTTTGGGTGCTTGTGGGGCGATTGAAGCATGGTTGTCCATTGAAATGATGAATGAGGGCTGGTTTAGCCCAACGCTGAATCTAGACAATATTGACCCAGCCTGTGGGGAATTAGACTATATTCGTGGCGAAGAACGTCATATTGATTGCGAGTACATCATGAGCAATAACTTTGCCTTCGGTGGCGTGAACACGTCCATTATCTTCAAGCGATACACACCTGAATAATTGCCGTTTGATGCAATAAAAAACGCCCGCGATATTTACCAATATCACGGGCGTTTTTGTTCTTCAGCGAGCATTTTATTTATCGAGTAATACCGTCGCCACTGCATACCGCTTCTCATCGGCAATAGTCAGCAAGACGTGAGTGACACCGCGCTCATCCGCCAACTGTTTGGCTACGCCAGAAAAGCTCACTATCGGCTTACCTAACTCATCATTACTCACCGTAAAATCATGAAAAGTCACACCGCACGCAATCCCTGTTCCCAGCGCTTTGGCTGCCGCTTCTTTGACGGCGAAACGCTTTGCCAAATAGCGAGCTGGAAACTTACTGCTGCTGTATTTTTCCATTTCACTGTCTGTGAGGACGCGTCTTGCAAACGCATCTTCCGTTCGCGCAATCACTTTCTCAAGTCGCGCGATTTCTACAATGTCAGTCCCTAAACCGACAACCGCCATTAGCGACGAGCATCCTGCATAATGGCTTTCATGTCTGCGACCGCTTTTGGCAAACCGTCAAACACAGCGCGACCAATAATTGCATGGCCAATGTTCAGCTCGTAGATCTCTGGGATCTTAGCGATAGGCGTCACGTTGTGATAAGTCAGGCCATGGCCTGCATTCACTTTAATACCTTGGTCTGCCGCGTAGCTCGCACCCGCAGCGATTTTTTTCAGCTCAGCCTGCATCTCTTCTTCAGATTCTGCATCTGCGTAGCTGCCAGTGTGCAGCTCAATAAACGGCGCACCACATGCTTTTGCTGCATCAATTTGTGCGCGGTCAGCATCGATAAATAGTGAGACTTTAATGCCTGCCTCGGTCAACGTTTGTGTCGCCGCTTTCACTTTTTCAAGCTGCCCAACAACATCCAAACCACCTTCGGTAGTCAGTTCTTCACGCTTCTCTGGCACCAGACACACATACGCAGGTTTCACATCCAATGCGATTGCAACCATTTCGTCCGTCACGGCCATTTCAAGATTCATGCGCGTTTGTAGCGTGTCTCGTAGGATATAAACATCGCGATCTTTGATGTGGCGACGATCTTCGCGTAAATGCACAGTGATACCATCCGCGCCCGCACGTTCAGCAATCTCGGCCGCATGCACAGGATCAGGGTATTTGGTGCCACGTGCATTACGAACGGTGGCGACGTGGTCAATGTTGACGCCCAGATAAATGGTATTCATTGCGTTAATTTCCTTGTTCTTAACGAAAATAGCTCTCTGCTTTTTAGAGGCTTGGAGCCAAGATAAGGCTTGAGTGCCAGCCGTGTAAAGCGCTTCGCCGCTTTTAGCTGATCTGCCGTGGAGAATTGTCGGGTTGCCAATGCGTTCAAATCGCTGCCAGTGAACGTCAGATTATTGCTTTTCATCAATGACGCAACAAAGCCAAGTTGCTCTCGAAAAATATACGTCATGTTCTCATCGACAGGCTCACCGCTACCAGCACAGTTGAGAAAATCAACGCCATACCCCAATGAATCGAGTAAGGCTAATTCGAAGCGGCGCAAAGCAGGTTCTGGGTTGGCGTGCTGCGCCAACTCTGTCAACGCGGTCACGTAATCGAAAAACAGCTGATGGTAACCCGTTTCAGGTTCGACAACGCGGCTCAATATTTCATTGAGGTAAAAACCGGAGAACAAAGCATTACCAGCAAGGGGAATAGCGAGGCCCATCGCTTCCGCATGGCGAAGCGTACGCATTTCACCGCGACCGGACCATTTCATCAATAAGGGGGTAAAAGGTTGGAGTGCGCCCTTAAGGGGAGAGCGCTTACCACGGGCGCCTTTTGCCATTATGCTGACACGCCCGTGGGTTTCGCTAAATACATCTAGGATCAGGCTGGTCTCACTATAAGGTCGTGAGTGCAGAACAAAGCAGCGCTGCAAGCCTTCCATATCGCTCCTGATGTATTTTAGTGGTGATTAAAGATCGTCGATGTAGCCAAGACTGCGCAAGGCGCGCTCGTCATCTGCCCAGTTCGATTTCACTTTCACCCAAAGCTCAAGGTAAACCTTACGCTCAAACAGTCCTTCCATATCCAGACGGGCTTCGCGGCCGATGGTTTTGATTTTATCGCCACCTTTGCCGATCACCATTTTCTTCTGGCTATTTCGCTCAACCAAGATAAGCCCGTTGATTTCAAAACCATCTGTCGCAGGATTGTAATCAAAACGCTCGATTTCCACAGTGACCGAGTATGGCAATTCATCACCCGTAAAACGCATCAGCTTTTCACGGATAATTTCAGATGCCATAAATCGCTGTGAACGGTCGGTCACGTACTCTTCAGGGAAGTACCACTCGCCTTCTGGCAAGTGCTTACGAACCAGTTTTTCTACCGCATCAATATTGGTACCGCTCTTGGCAGACACGGGGATCATATCCACGAAATCCATCTTTTCGCTTAGTGCCTGAAGGTGCGGGAACAACTCGCCTTTTTCTTTAACGTTGTCGACTTTGTTGATAAGCAGAACGGTCGGTAATTCCGATTTCTTCAGCTTATTCAATACCATCTCATCATCGGCAGTCCACTGGGTACCATCAACAAGGAAAAGTACCAGTTCAACATCGGTCAGAGAACTCGCCGCAGCGCGGTTCATCAGGCGGTTAATGGTACGCTTCTCTTCAATGTGAAGTCCTGGCGTATCCACGTACACAGCTTGATAACCATCACGCGTATCGACACCCATAATGCGGTGACGTGTGGTTTGTGGTTTGCGCGAGGTAATAGACAGCTTCTGGCCAACCAAACGGTTGAGAAGCGTGGATTTGCCCACATTAGGGCGACCTACAATGGCAATAAAGCCACAGTGGTGGATTTGCAGTGTGTCAGTCATGAGTCCAGCTTTTGCAATGCGAGTTCGGCAGCCGCTTGCTCAGCCTTGCGACGACTGCTGCCTTTACCTACTACAGGTCGTTCCAGACCTGCTACTTCACACTCAACCGTAAATTGCTGGTTGTGTGCTTCACCGTGCACCTTAGTTACATTATAGGCAGGCAGCGGCTTTCGACGTCCTTGCAGGAATTCCTGCAAACGTGTCTTTGGATCTTTCTGGTTCACACCCGGCATAATGGTATCAAGGCGTTGCTTGTACCAAGCCAGTATCGTCCCACGTACCGTTTCCAGATCGCTGTCGAGATAGATAGCACCAATGATCGCTTCTACAGCATCCGCCAAAATAGAGTCACGGCGGAAACCACCACTTTTCAACTCACCTGGACCTAACTGCAGCACATCACCTAGTTCAAACTCGCGGCCCAATTCGGCCAGCGTGTTACCACGAACTAAGGTTGCACGCATGCGGCTCATGTCGCCTTCATCAACGTTCGGGAAACGATGGTAGAGATCGTCAGCAACAACGAAACTCAAAATAGAATCGCCCAGAAACTCCAAACGCTCATTGTGTTTTCCACTGGCGCTTCGGTGTGTCAGGGCGAGACTAAGAAACGCCGCATCGTTAAATTCATAACTGATACGACGTTGTAATCTATTTGTAGGTGTTGTCATGTCTTTCCAAGTTAATCAATGCCACCGATACGATCAAATCGCACGCCGACAGGTACCCAAGACGGCAGGAAACTGTCGCCTTGTTCGTCAAATTCGAAACTGATCCAGATAGCAACGGCTTTACCTACCAGATTGGCTTCAGGCACAAAACCCCAGAAGCGGCTGTCTTTACTGTTGTCACGGTTATCGCCCATGACAAAGTACTGACCGTCTGGCACGATCCATTCACCTAAGCCTGGTGTCGGATAGTACTGACCGGTTTGGTTTGGCATGTAAGGGTTCACCAATATTTGGTGAGGCTCTTCACCCAAGCGTTCTTGCGCTTGGATAAGGTTCACGCCACGTTGAGTGAATTCACTTTTGTGAACATCATCAATCGGCACCAGTTCACAAACAGACTCGCCTTGCTTTTGAATACACAGACGCTTCTCTTCGCTGTAACGAACCGTATCGCCCGGCATGCCCACCACGCGCTTGATATAATCAATGCTCGGCTGTGGTGGGTATTTGAACACCACCACATCGCCGCGCTCTGGTTTACCCGTTTCCACCAATTGATGGCGGAAAACAGGATCTTTCAAGCCGTATGCGTATTTCTCAACCAGAATAAAATCGCCCACCAACAAAGTTGGCATCATTGAGCCTGACGGGATTTGAAATGGCTCGTAAATAAACGAGCGCAAAACCAACACCAGACCAATGACAGGGAACACAGACGCGAAGGTTTCCACCCAGCTTGGCTGAGGGGCAATCTGGGCCACCTGCTCCGCACTTATCTCGCTGCTATCTAGATTGAGCGTCTCTGCCGCTTTTTGCTGACGCCTAGGCGCCCATCTGAATGTATCCAATGCCCAGACAATCCCTGTAAACAGGGTAATAAGCACCAGAATCAGCGAGAAAGTATTAGCCATTATGTTCCCTTAAAATCCTTTTATTACTTGTCTTTGCCTACGTGCAGAATGGCAAGGAAGGCTTCTTGAGGCAGTTCAACGTTACCGATCTGCTTCATGCGCTTCTTGCCGTCTTTCTGTTTCTGCAGCAGTTTCTTCTTACGGCTGATATCGCCACCGTAACACTTAGCGGTTACGTTTTTACGCAGCTGTTTCACCGTCGAACGCGCAATGATGTGAGTGCCAATCGCCGCTTGAATTGCAATATCAAATTGCTGACGCGGGATGAACTCTTTCATCTTCTCAACCAAATCACGACCACGTGTTTGAGCATGATCTTTATGCGTGATGATGGCCAATGCATCCACGTTATCGCCGTTAAGCAATACGTCTACACGCACCATGTTTGACTCTTGGTAACACTGGAAGTTGTAATCCAGTGATGCATAACCGCGTGAGGTTGATTTCAAACGGTCAAAGAAGTCGAGAACCACTTCCGCCATGGGAATGTCATACGTCAGCGCCACTTGGTTACCGTGGTAAACCATGTCTACCTGCGTACCGCGCTTCTCAATACACAGGGTAATCACGTTACCGAGGTATTCTGATGGCACCAAAATGTGACAACGGGCAACTGGCTCACCCATGATCTCTACGTCATTCGTCGCCGGCAGCTTCGCTGGGCTATCGACATAGATAACATCACCGTTGGTCTTCTTCACTTCATACACTACGGTTGGTGCCGTGGTGATCAAATCAAGATTGTATTCACGCTCAAGACGCTCTTGAATGATTTCCATGTGCAGCATGCCAAGGAAACCACAACGGAAACCAAAGCCCAGAGCCGCCGAGTTCTCTGGCTCATAGAATAGCGATGCATCATTCAGGCTCAGCTTGCCGAGCGCGTCACGGAAGTTCTCATAATCGTCAGACGAAACAGGGAACAGACCCGCATAAACCTGAGGCTTCACTTTCTTAAAGCCAGGCAATGCTTTTTCTGCGCCATTTTTCGCTTGCGTCAGGGTGTCACCCACAGGTGCGCCCAAAATGTCTTTAATACCACAAACAACCCAGCCTACCTCACCAGTACGCAGACCTTGGGTATCCGTTTGTTTTGGTGTGAAGATACCGATGCGATCAACACCCCAGATTTGGCCGGTGCTCATGACTTTGATCTTGTCGTTTTTCTTCAGTTCGCCATTTTTAATGCGAACCAGAGAAACCACGCCCAAGTAGTTATCAAACCATGAGTCAATGATCAGCGCCTGCAGCGGCCCTTCTGGGTCACCTTCTGGCGCAGGGACACTTCTCACGATCTCTTCGAGTACCAAATCTACACCCAAGCCTGTTTTCGCAGAACAGCGAACGGCTTCAGTGGCATCGATACCAACGATATCTTCAATTTCTTCAGCAACACGATCAGGATCGGCGGCTGGTAAATCGATTTTGTTCAAGATAGGAACGACTTCTAGGTCCATCTCGATAGCTGTATAACAGTTAGCGAGTGTCTGAGCTTCTACGCCCTGACCCGCGTCAACCACCAGCAAAGCACCCTCACAGGCTGCCAAAGAACGTGATACTTCATAAGAGAAGTCAACGTGCCCTGGGGTGTCGATGAAGTTCAGCTGATAGGTTTCCCCGTCATTTGCTGTGTAATTCAGCGTCACACTTTGTGCTTTGATGGTGATACCACGTTCGCGTTCTAGATCCATAGAATCTAGAACCTGCGCTGCCATTTCACGTGTAGTAAGACCACCGCAAACCTGAATTAAACGGTCTGATAGGGTCGACTTACCGTGGTCAATGTGGGCAATAATCGAAAAATTACGAATGTGCTTCATAGATGGTGTGACTAACTCGTTAGTGAAAATTGGAGGATCTCTCGATCAAGTGGCGGGATTCTACCGAAATTAACGGCTAGTCGCTATCATCAGTTGCGGCATTTATCACCGCCGCACTGCCAACTGCGCCACCGAGCACGCGTAAAAGCGTCGGTGTGGTGCGTGTATCCTGCTCGAGCTTGTGCGAAAAATGGCGTGCTACAGCAACACCCGCAATACCTGCCAGAGCTGATAGCAAGATAACAATACCTTCGCCAACGGACAGTAGAGTAGACAAAAACTGGCCCAATACCGCACCTGCAATGGCAAACATTAAAGGCAGAATATAGACCAGCATTGCTGACCGGAGGACTGTTTGTTCCTCTAGACCAATTTCTATCAGGCTACCGACTGTCACTGATTTGGCGGAAGGCACCCGAATATCGAGCACCTTTCCCGGCAATGCGTTGCTGACAATGCCCGTGCCGCAGCTGCTTTTTGACGCGCAACTGCCACAGCTGGTTTTCTGCTGACAACGGACGGTCAAATAACCGTCACCATTGCCAGTCACTTCAGCCAACGCCTTGATCATGGGGTTTGATTCTCACTCACTGCAGAATCAACCGATGCTTCGTCAGCTGGAGATAACTTAACTGACTCTGCGATTTTTTTTGCTGTCGCAGGCGGAATGTCACCTACAACCGTAATTTCCGCATTGCCCACCACATGGCTATGCAGTGTACGGCTACCCTTGCGAACCAATTGCTCTCTCACTGACATCTTGTCCGCTTCCGCCAAGTACACAGAAAAACTAAACAAGCCATCGCTGAACATCTGGCTTTCTACCGGACGCTCCGTGATCATCAAACGGTGACGGTTCTGATAAATTGGCGTAAAGCCTTCAGGCAAGCCAGTCACTTGCCATTTCAATACCGAATCAGAAGACTTAGGTACCTGCACCACGGGTGGCAATTCAAGTGCTGCCAACGTCCTCATGCCTTCGCCGATTTGCGGAGAAATGACCAATGATAGCGCGCGATATTGTTCAATGGGATCACCATCGCGGTCGAGCAAATCAGCACGCACTAGTAGCTTACTGCTTTGGTCTATCCACAACACATACGAGTAGCGTTCACCGTCTTTAGGAGATACACGTACCACGTCACAAGGAACGCCTGCTTCTCGCGCTCTGCCCAATGGCACAAAATCGTACATGGTTGAAAGATGTTCGATGTCCGCCTGCATAATGGCAGGAAGCGGCGCAACCATTTGGCTACTTTCAATGGTAAAAGGGTCGATGCCCGGTTCGAAGTAGCTGATCTCATTGCCACGGCGAATGACTTCACGCGGAGGACCGCTCAAATAAGCAATGTGACCAAATGACTCGCCTTCAACCAATGCATGACGGAAACGAAGTGGTTCGATGCTATTTTTACGCACCAATATGTAGGATAACTCGTAGTTCTGTTGCTCGGTGGCCTGGCCCATCTGATGTAGCAATGCCCCGGCGGGATTTTCTTCCGTCGAGGCATTGGCGACCAGACTGACCAGTGCAACAGCACCGATCAGGAAAGCTTTCATCAATCTATTTGCTCATGTCAGGTGTTAGCATCACGCCTTGGTCAATGATTTCATCAGCATTAAGGCGCAGCTGCAACTCATAGTCTTGGAACATCGCATTGACGCGACGACGTTGCTCCATCACCAAAGCTTCCGAAGGGTTGCTCTGCATCGAATCTCGGCTAAGGCTCACAGGCTCTGCCGATCCGCCAAGCGGAATGGTTTGCAGTACAGGCGGTTGAGAGTTGGCCAGCGTCGTATTGGCATCAAAGCCACCATTGTATTGCTGAACACCCACGATCACAGCGAGTGAGACGGCCGCTGCCATGCCCACTTGCGTGAGCTGCTGCAACCAAGACGGCATCGATTTTCTCGCCGTCTGAGGTGTCGGCTGAGACTCGTGCAAAGGCACGACATTCTGTGCCACTACCGTATCTACAGTTTGCGCATCCGATGTTTGTAAGCCATAGCTTGGCTCACTGTCTAACGCGGCGGCCACACTGGCGGCGATATCCCAATTCGGATTTTTCGGCGCATCTCCACGCATGACATCGCGAGTAACGGCAAAGCTTTTCCATGCTTCTTGCGCAGACGGATCATTTTCTAGCGCTTCAATCAGCGCCTGATCTATCTCGTTACCATCAAACAATGCGGAAAGGTTTTCTTTTTCAGCCATTTATTTCACCGTTTTCAACAGTTAAAACTGTTACTGGTTCATGAGTGGACGAACACGTTTGTCTACCGCTTCCCTGGCACGGAAAATACGCGAGCGTACCGTTCCTACCGGGCAGTCCATTACTTCTGCAATCTCTTCATAACTCAAGCCGTCGATTTCGCGCAGTGTAATGGCCGTTTTCAGATCTTCAGGCAGGGCTTCAATCGTACTAAACACCACCTGCTTCAACTGTTCTGACAACATAAGGTTCTCAGGGTTCGATATTTCTTTCAGTGCTCCACCATTTTCATAATTTTCAGCTTCTTCAGCATCAATATCACTGGCTGGTGGACGGCGTCCTTGGGCGACCAAATAGTTCTTCGCGGTATTGACTGCAATGCGATACAACCACGTATAAAAGGCGCTTTCACCTCGGAAGCCAGGCAAAGCTCGATAAGCTTTGATAAAGGCTTCTTGAGTGACATCGGGGACATCACCGCTATTGTTCACATAGCGAGAGATAAGGTTGCTTACCTTATGCTGATATTTGATGACCAACAGATTAAACGCCTGTTTATCGCCGTTCTGTACGCGCTCTATTAAGGCTTGATCAGTTAACTGCTCGCTCATTCGAGCGCCTTCTCCTTATTATTGATACCAATGCGCTTCTTTAACGCAATAACGCTATTCACACGATAAAGTGTCACAGTAAAACGTCAGAAGACCGTCAGCACTTGGTATTTCTTTTCGCTCGTTGTCACTTTGCT
The DNA here is from genome assembly GCF_000286835.2 of Enterovibrio norvegicus FF-33. Taxonomy (GTDB): domain Bacteria; phylum Pseudomonadota; class Gammaproteobacteria; order Enterobacterales; family Vibrionaceae; genus Enterovibrio; species Enterovibrio norvegicus_A. Next base: position 1,023,893 of record NZ_AJYD02000038.1, read on the forward strand.
GCCACTAAATTTAAAAAAAACGACACGTCGTAAAGAGTGAGCAAAGTGTATGAGTGATACGGTAATATAAAGTTCCCTAAAAAGGCGGGATTCGTCTCATGATCCGATCCAGCTCGCAAAGTCTACCAGATAGCATGGTGACTCTGTAACCACTGCGTCTCGCCATATCCTTATCTCTGTGAATATAACGAGTATCTAACGCTCGGCCCACTTAGCATTCTACGGTCTGCAGGATTAGTGTAAACTGACCAAACCACCTGAATATCTCGTTGTTTCAAATGACAGCAGGCGGATTTGTGCAAGCTTCATTTGAGAGAAAGGAATACATAATCAATGAGCAAACACCCAGAACACATCTGTGACGTACTGGTTATTGGCAGTGGTGCCGCGGGTTTATCCCTAGCACTGCATCTTGCGCCGACACAAAAAGTGATGGTGTTAAGCAAAGGCCCAAGCAGTGAAGGGGCAACTTACTACGCACAAGGTGGCATTGCCGCTGTTTTTGACGAAAGCGATTCCATTGAATCTCACGTTGAGGATACACAAATCGCTGGCGATGGCCTGTGTGACGAAGACATCGTGCACTTTATCGCAGAAAACGCCAAAGAATGTGTGCAATGGCTGATTGATGGTGGCGTTCCTTTTGATCGCGAAGAAAACAGCGAGAGTGACGAACCTAAATTTCACCTCACTCGTGAGGGTGGCCACAGTCATCGACGCATTCTGCATGCTGCCGATGCAACAGGCATGGCCGTACAAACATCGTTGCAAGAAAATGTCATGCAGCACCCAAACATCAAGGTGCTTGAGCGCCACAATGCCCTTGATCTCATCACCCGTAAAAAAATCGGTATCTCAGGGGCGAATCGCGTGCTGGGTGCCTACGTGTGGAACCGAGATCGAGAAGCGGTTGAAACTGTCCGCGCTAAGTTTGTAGTACTTGCCACAGGCGGTGCCTCGAAGGTTTATCAATACACCTCGAACCCAGACGTCTCTTCAGGCGATGGTATTGCCATGGCATGGCGTGCTGGCTGTCGGGTCGCCAATCTTGAATTTAATCAGTTTCACCCGACCTGCTTGTTCCACCCTGAAGCCAGAAACTATCTGATCACCGAAGCACTTCGTGGTGAAGGCGCGTATTTGCGCAGACCCGATGGTTCTCGCTTTATGACTGACTTTGACGAGCGTGCCGAGCTTGCGCCAAGGGATGTCGTCGCACGCGCTATCGATTTTGAAATGAAGCGCTTGGGTGCTGACTGCATGTACATCGACATCAGTCACAAAGACCCTGACTTTGTCATGAAGCATTTCCCCACTATTTATGAAAAGTTGCTCACCTATGGCTTTGATTTAACCACAGACGCGATTCCTATTGTGCCAGCGGCTCACTACACCTGTGGCGGCGTGATGGTCGATAAAAACGGTCAGACCGATCTTCAAGGTCTTTATGCTATTGGTGAAGTCAGCTACACAGGGCTTCATGGCGCTAATCGCATGGCATCAAATTCATTACTGGAATGCGTGGTGTATGCATGGGCAGCAGCGATGCACATTGGCGAAAATGCCGCATCAGCCGAAGTGCCACCATCTGTACCACATTGGGATGACAGTCTCGTCACTTGCTCTGACGAAGAAGTCGTTATTCAGCACAACTGGCATGAACTGCGCCTGTTTATGTGGGACTACGTGGGCATTGTTCGCTCCACCAAGCGTCTTGAACGCGCGCTACGTCGTATTGAGTTATTGAAACAAGAAACGAACGAGTATTACAGTAACTTCCGCGTATCCAACAACTTGCTAGAACTGCGTAATTTACTGCAAGTTGCAGAGCTGATGGTGCGCTGCGCCATGGCGCGTAAAGAAAGTCGCGGGTTGCATTACACTCTTGATTATCCTGACAAAGTCGAAAACAGTGGCCCAACCATTTTGGTCCCCGACTTTCCGTGCTAACTGACTGACATGAAAAAGCCCTCTACGTGAGGGCTTTTTGTTGTCTTGAATTCAGTGAGTCGCCATCCATCAACGATTCACCGCTCTCACAGTGAGGGGCGAGACATCAGGAACGAAATGCGGCGATAGCAGATTCCAACTCTTTGCTCTGCTCTGCAACACGTGCCGCTGCGCGTGCATTTTCACTGGTCGCAGCGGTGTTAGAGGAAGTGATGTCCTGAATGGAGTGTACGTTCAGATTCACCTCTTTCGCTACCATGCTTTGTTCTTCAATCGCCGCTGCAATTTGCGTGCTCATGTCCATGATTTGCTGCATGTCGACGATGATGTTATCCAACTCTGTCGCCGCCTCTTCGACATAACTTACCGATTTCTCACTGTCGTTTTGGCAAGACGTAATTCGATCCACAACGTGGTTAGTCTGCTGCTGCAATGACGAAATCATGGTCGCAATTTCGTCGGTCGATTTATGGGTACGCGTTGCCAAAGATCGAACCTCGTCCGCCACTACGGCAAAACCTCGGCCCTGTTCGCCTGCACGTGCCGCTTCAATCGCTGCATTCAGTGCCAACAAGTTCGTCTGTTCCGAGATATCTTTGATGACATCAACCACACTACCAATCTGTTGAGACAGCGAGACCAAGCTATGAATGTCACTATTGGCGATACCTAGTCCTTCTGACAGCGTGACAATAGCGTTACGTGTTGCTTGAACGGTTTGATGGCCTTTCTGTGCGCGTAATAGGCTTTGATCGGCATTTGATGCCGCCGCTTCGGTGTTTGATGCAATCTCTCGAATGGTTGCTTCCATTTCGTTAACAGCAGTGGCGGCCATTTCCGCTTCTGAATGCTGCTTATCAAGGGAGATTTCTGCATGGGAGCTACGTTTTTGAACATCTGACGCTGTTGCATTCAATGTCGTGATCGACATTTTCACACCAGCAATTAAGGTCTGACAATGCTCAAGTACCGTATTGAAATCTGTTGCCACAACGGCGATTTCATCATCACCGTCGGCATTCGCACGCAATGTTAAATCGCGTTCCGCAGCGACCTGTTCCATGGTGCTGGTAAGCGTTCTAAGGCGACGCTGAATATCGCGATTTAGCCAAATACTGATTGAAATGAGCAGTAAAAAAACCAACACCAGTACCGAACCTGTTGATGCTGCCAATGATCGGGTTGACGTGTTCAGTTCATCGGTAAGCTGGCCACGCATCGCATCAAAATCAAGTTCGACCTGATGAGTTTGCCCACGGATATTACCCAGCAAACCCGATTGATGATCCAATCCAACCGTACCGTTTAACTGCATATAACGTTCAACCAATGCCTTTTGTTTAGTCAATAATGGACTCTTGACGCGTGACGACACATCAGTCCAAATCGCCTTAAATTCATCAAAACGCGCCATTGACGTATCTGCCACCAGCAGACGAACCAAAGTAACGAGATATTCCACTTCAGCATTGTTTTGTTGCTGTGAAAGCAACGCGGTATTAGCCGCGGTTAATTCGCCCCACGTGCCCAACTCTCGATTCAACCCGAGTGCTTTGTAGCCTTCAGTAAGGTCAATAAAGCCATCACGATAATTCTTCATCGCTTGTTTGACCGCGCCAATTTGAGGCAACGTCAGATCCAAGGCGTTTGCTTCTTGCTGCAACTGAATAAGCGATGCATCAAACTCCGAGACATTCGCTTCAAACCGATCAATGTATTTGCTGTCTAAACGAGACAGAAAATCCTTTTCATTTCTTCGCATGTTGAGCAATTGAACTTCCAGGTCGCCAACAAGTGTCAATTTGGTTTTCAAGTCAACCATACGCTCCGAAGCCTGCCAGCCGACAAGGGCAAACAAGACCAAAGACACCGCAGAAAATGCGGTCAGTGAATAAAGCTTGGTTCTAATTTTCATGTCACCCCTTCCCTATAGACTTCGTGGGTACAGCGTATCGAAAGCAAGACAAATGGCTGTATAGCTTGTTATCGGCGGGCTCAATGATTCGTTTAGGGATGGCGTACGTTAAATATTCAATAAACGTGAAGTTGATCAGCTTTTCAGCACAAGGCAGACCCGACTAATATGGCGAAAAGTGTCATGAGAGAACGCATCGGCAGCCAGTGGTAAACGAAGACGACACTGATGGCGTTTAAGATCTAAAACAATTAAATGTCTGCTAAACAAAAAGATACGTGAAACATCATAATCTTTGCCTTGATAGCGGCAAAGGCCACTACTGTGCAGTTGCATATTGCCAGTCATTGAACCGACATGCTTAAGGCGACGCATCAAGTCAGACAATAGAAACACAAGCAGGAGAGTTTTGGCTTCAAGAGGAAACGCAGAAGCAACGAAGAGTAACATCACCAGAGAGACATAGAGAGTAAACAGCCCCCAGCGCAACCATCGAGAGCGCTGGAGCCGTGTGTTAACGCAATTTGCTGCGGTTATGTGCAATGATTTTATCCGTCATTGTCGCATGTGCTGGCAACGCACTGCGGGTGTGCCCCATTAGCCAAGAAAACAAATCGGGGTCATCACATTCAAGCAGCGTCACGAAATCCTGTTTTTCTGCCTGTGTCAGGTCATCAAAACACTCTTCGAAAAACGGCATAATGATCACGTCCAGCTCTAACATGCCACGACGGCATGCCCATTTGATCCGCGGTTTATCTTCGGCGGTCAGCATGATTACCTCATTCAGTGTCAAACATAACAAGCCAAATAGTATCAGTGCCCTTACTTAGGCGCTATTACTGCCGATGTAAGGGTGTTGACCTTGTGATCTAGGTAACTCACCCTTACATAAAGAGTTAATGCTGACATTCCTTGCAGACCGCATTACCATAACGAATCCGTTTTTTTAGCGAGAGACACCATGACAACTTGGTACCAAACGCACACGTTTCCTAGACTCCCACTTTCTTCAGACAGTGCTCTTCCTGCACTGTCAGTGATCGCGCTTGACCATATTGCACTGATTACCGCAGTGGGTGCAGACACCATCAGCTATCTTCAAGGTCAACTGACCTGCGATCTGGTGTCATTAGAAAAGAACCGCTCAACCCTCGCCGCACAGTGTGACGCAAAAGGCAAAGTATGGTCAGTCATGCGCCTTTTCCATCACGGTGAAGGCATCGCATATACCCAACCGGCTTCAATTGCCGAAAAGCAGTTAGCTGAAATCAAAAAATACGCTGTGTTTTCTAAAATCACCTTCACCCTAAGCGAACAAGTTCTCATTGGTGTTGTTGGCGATAAAGCCGATAACGCGATGCAATCTCGCTTTTTGGGCGATGGCGACGTGCGACAAACTCAAACTGGCACTGCCGTTAAAATTGAAGCCAATCGCTGGCTATTAGCTGTCGATGCAGAAGAAGCCGACAACATCATTAATGAACTCGGTGAGCGCGCCGTATTAAGCGACAACAGCGTGTGGGATTTGTGTGAACTTCGCAGCGCAATCCCTGCTATCACCGATATCACCACCAACGAATTCATTCCTCAGGCGCTTAACCTGCAGGCATTGGATGGCATTAGCTTTAAAAAAGGCTGTTACACAGGGCAAGAAACCGTTGCTCGCGCCAAGTATCGCGGTATCAATAAACGTGCGGCGTATTTACTGCAAGGTGAAGCCAATGAAGCACCAAAATCTGGTGATGTGTTTGATCGCAGCGTGGGTGAAAACTGGCGTACCGGTGGCACTGTGCTTTCAGGTTACCGCTTTGATAATGGTCAGGCGCTAGCACTGGTCGTGCTGCCAAATAATTTGGAAGATGACAGCCAATTCCGCCTGCCAGACACTGACTCGCTATGGCACAAAACTGACATGCCTTACAGCCTAGAAGATGATGCCTGATCTTAATACACCTATCGTTGTGATGCTGCGTGACAATGACATTGCACATCGCATACTGCCGCATCAACGTGCAGCCACCACGATATTAGACGCCGCAGAGCAACGCGGCGTCGACCCTCGCCAATTAGTGAAATCGATGCTGTTGCGCGACATGGGCGGCCAGTACGCATTAGCCTGCTTACCGGGCACAGCGTCGGTGGATCCAAAAAAAGTACGCGCATTGCTAGGTTGTCGTCGCATGACCTGTGTTGATAGCACCCATGTTCAAAGCATTACTGGCTATTCGCCGGGCATGATCACGCCTATTGCAGTATTGGGGGCGATGCCGATTTTCTTCGACCCTTCTCTCAGCGAATTTGAACATGTCAATATCAGCAGTGGTTCGCCATTGGCAGGCATTGAATTGGCCTATCAAGATCTCATTGCCCTGTGCCAACCTGTGGTGGCCGACATTTGCCGTGAGGGTACGCCAAGCTCATGAGTCGCGTAAATTGGCGTGGTGTGGATTTAAACCTACTGGTGGCTTTCTCCGCGCTAATGGACACACGCAGTGTCACTCGCGCGGCCGAAAAACTATCCATTGGGCAATCGGCCATGAGCCACAACCTCTCCCGTCTTCGCTCCCTGCTTGATGACCCACTGTTCCACCGTCAAGGCAACGAAATGCTGCCGACAGCAAGGGCGATAGAACTGGAGCCCGTCATCACCCAACTATTAGAAACCATCGCCAGTGACGTGCTGACACCTATGGCATTCGAGCCATCACAATATCAAGGCGTGGTGAGGATTGGCCTGACTGATTATGCAGAGCTCGTCTTTGCCCCTGCACTGTTTGATGTGTTTCGCCAGCAAGCGCCGCACTGCCAACTGAGTTGCCGCCCCGTCGATCGCGTCAATTATCGCGAAGCCTTGAAAGCGGATCAGGTCGATGTGGTATTAGGTGCAGTGGAAACGCACGACCCTACGCTGCGTATGGAAGATCTCTACACGGAGCGCCACGTGTGTTTATTCGATCCTGTCGCGACGGCGCTAAAAAGCCCACTGACATTGGATGACTACATCACCACACCCCACGCGCTTGTTACTGTGGATGGGCAGCTTAGTAGCCCAGTCGATGACACACTCAAAGCCTTTGGGTGTGATAGGCAGGTTGTGATGGGCTCACAGCGCTTTCTTACTGTTCGCCATTTACTATCAGGTAGAAACCTCATCTGCACCGTTGCAGAGCTGATGGCAAAACTGGACATGTTCAACACCATGCTCGCGATCAGCCCTGCGCCCGTCGATGTCAGCAATTTTGTTATCCGCCAGATTTGGCACAAGAAACACGCCAACAGTGCTAAGAATCTATGGATTCGCCAAACCATTCATCAAACCGTCCGCCAACAAGTGCAAGATTTACGTGCCAGATAAATAAACCAAGTGTCTAGTTATCTAGAATGTGACCTATCCCAAATTCATTCGCTTAATCCTCATTTTATTCGATCAAGTGTCTTAGCTGTCACATTGTGGTCATGCACGCGTCGTTATAATGCAGCCCGCCAAAATTCCAGAATGAATCACTGGAATAAAGGATGTTGGCTAGCCGTGCCGGGAGGCACAATAATAAAAAAGAAAAGGAACTGCGAATGCGGATGTTTAATCGTTATTTCCCGACTCTCATCGCCAAACACGTCTATCGGTTGTTTAACGGACGTATTTATATTGATGGCCGCGGAGATTTCGACTTTCATCAGGGAATGGTGCAGGCGCAATCAGACGCGGATTTTGAGCATTATCGTACCGTAAAGGAAATTAATGCTGAGATCCGACGCTTGAAAGAGCAGTGCTAATTAGTGCTTCAAACACTTCGCTTGATCAAAAACACCGCGCATTGCGCGGTGTTTTTTTATTGTTTCAACTGGACTACTCTTCTTCTTCCAGATTTTCTTGATACGCTTGTGCATCAAGAAGCTCATTGAGTTCCGAATCGTCGGTGATACGAATTTGGAACAACCAACCATCTCCGTAAGCGTCGGTGTTGACGTACTCCGGAGAGCCTTCCAAATCTTCATTGACCGCAACGACTTCGCCCGTCAGCGGCGAATAAATATCTGAGGCCGCTTTTACTGATTCAGCAACGGCGCAATCATCACCCGCATTTACGGTGTCACCCACCTCTGGTAAATCAACGAAGACCATATCACCCAGCATTGCCTGAGCATGGTCAGAAATGCCTACGGTATACACACCATTGCCTTCAGGTCGAACCCACTCGTGGGATGCCGCGAATTTTAACTCAGATGGGATATCACTCATAAATCAGGTTCCTTCATAAATTTGTGCTGCAAACTGTCGGTGACTTAAAAAAGCGCACAACATCAGATACGCAAGGTAGGAAAGCCTTCACCTAATCGCAAGGAAAATCACTACACAGGAAGCAATTGTTTTAACTCGATCAACCCTTGTCTCAAACATTGATTCAGCGACAGTCCAGAATACCGCCCAATCCAAACAAAAAAAAGCCAATGACAACATAACTGCCATTGGCGCTTTATTCACTTAGCTAAGTATTAGCTTTCGCTTTTTTGCACATGAACATCCATTTGAGGGAAAGGAATTTCTATTCCTTCTTCGTCCAATGCTTCTTTGATAGCTTGCAGCAAATCGAAGTAAACCGGCCAGTAATCACCAGTGCGCACCCAAGGACGTACCACAAGGTTTACCGATGAATCGGCTAGCTCAACCACACCGATAGTTGGCTCAGGCTCAGCAAGAAGACGTGACTCTGCCGCCAATACGCGTGTCAGTACATCTTTGGTTTTTTTCAAATCCGCGTTATAGGAAACGCCAACAACGAAGTCGATACGACGGGTATCATGACGTGAATAGTTGGTGATTGGGCTAGAGATAACGCCACCGTTAGGCACAACGATCATTTTGTTGTCAGGCGTTTTCAATACCGTCGAGAAAATTTGGATTGAATCTACTGAACCTGCTACACCCGCGATTTCAACGTAGTCGCCCGATTTAAACGGACGGAATGCAACAATCAATACGCCCGCAGCAAAGTTTGACAGCGACCCTTGCAGTGCCAAGCCAACAGCAAGACCTGCAGCACCGATAACAGCAACCACAGATGCGGTTTGAACACCCAATTTACCCAGCGCTGCAATCAGGACAATAACGAATAGTAAATAGCGAATAAAGGTATGCACGAATTCAACAACAGCATTGTCGAGGTCTTTCTTGCGTAACACTTTCGCGACGGTACCGGCAATCTTTTTAACGACCCAATTACCGATAATGATAATAACGAGCGCGGATATAACATTCACCGCGTATTGAAGCAGCAGATCTTGGTTTGCAGTAAACCAATTCAAGGCTTCATTAGTTGCATTTTCCATTGCGATTCCCTTGATAGTTGTTTTGTAGTTTGGTCGATTTCCCTGAGAGTCGACAACAAGAGCCTCTCATTTCCGGATCAATCCGCACCAGAAAAATCAGAGCAGAGTGTACAGTTTAAACAGTAAAAAATACTGTCTCAAATTTAAAACACTCACACTGATCTATTTGTGACTTCTCGGGATGACACGCATAAAAAAGCCCTACCAAAGGGCAGGGCTCAACTTCAATATGCTGTCTTTATGCCATTTCAGCGACGGGTTTGCTTTTTTCCTTCGCTTTCGCATTCACAATGGCGGCGTGATAATGCACATCCATCTGTGGGAATGGAATTTCAATCCCTTCTTTATCGAGACCTTCTTTGATCGCCTGCATCAAGTCAAAGTAAGTCGCCCAGTAATCTGCGGTGTTAACCCAAGGGCGAACCACAAAGTTCACCGATGAATCAGCCAGCGCGTGAACACCAATGGTTGGCTCAGGATCTTGCAAAACACGCTCATCAGCATTAACAATTCGGGTCAGTACTTCTTTCGTCTTTTGCAAATCCGCTTTGTAAGAAACACCAATGATAAAATCAATACGACGTGTCTCATGACGAGAGTAGTTGGTGATTGGGCTTGAAATAACCGTCCCATTTGGCACAACGACCATCTTGTTATCTGGCGTCGTCAATACAGTCGAGAAAATCTGAATCGAGGCAACAGAACCCGCCACGCCGCCCACTTCAACATAATCACCTGACTTGAACGGACGGAACGTCACAATCAACACACCCGCCGCAAAGTTCGACAGTGAGCCTTGTAGTGCCAAACCAATTGCTAAGCCAGCAGCACCGATTACAGCGACGATAGAGGCTGTTTGAACACCCAAGCGGCCCAGCGCTGCAATCAGCACAATCGCAAACATCACGTAACGCACCATGTTCTCGATAAAATCGACAACTGTTTGATCCAGTTCGCGCTTCTTCAATACTACCGCCACAGATCCGGCGACTTTCTTCACTATCCAGTTACCGATAAGCAGGATAGTCAGTGCTGTCAGCACATTCATGGCATATTGAATCATCAATTCTTGGTTCGAAGCCAACCAACTCATGGCTTCATGTGCTGTTTGTTCAACAACAAGTACGGCATTTTGTTCGGTCATCGTTTCTCTCACTAGTACAAAAACAAAACCACCTCACGCGACGAGAAACCATCAGATGGCATCCAGTCACGTGAGGTGGTTCAGGGTATGACTGAAATGCAGTCATAAAAAAACCCGCTAAATTTAGCGGGTTTCTAGATCTTTTGTAACCTGTTTTTTTAAAAAACTAAATTACAGAACGTCGATTGCGTTCAGGTCAGCAAATGCTTTCTCAAGACGAGTAACCATAGAAGCCTGACCAGCACGTAGCCATACGCGTGGATCGTAGTACTTCTTGTTTGGCGCAGCTTCGCCAGTTGGGTTACCGATTTGACCTTGTAGGTAATCAAAGTTATCAGCAGAGTAAGTACGGATACCGTCCCACGTTGCCCACTGAGTATCAGTATCGATGTTCATTTTGATAACACCGTAACCGATAGACTCTTGGATTTCTGCTTCAGAAGAACCAGAACCACCGTGGAATACGAAGTTCAATGCGTTCGGAGCGATACCGAATTTCTCAGCACAGTAAGCTTGAGAATCACGCAGGATAGTTGGAGTAAGAACAACGTTACCCGCTTGGTAAACACCGTGAACGTTACCAAAAGATGCTGCGATAGTGAAACGTGGGCTGATAGCGCTCAGTTTCTCGTATGCGTATGCAACGTCTTCTGGAGAAGTGTAAAGCTCAGACGCGTCCATATCAGAGTTGTCTACGCCGTCTTCTTCACCACCAGTACAACCCAGTTCGATTTCTAGCGTCATGCCCATCTTTTCCATGCGAGCAAGGTATGCAGCACAGATTTCGATGTTTTCTTCTAGTGATTCTTCAGACAGGTCAATCATGTGTGAAGAGAACAGTGGCTTGCCCGTTTCAGCGAAGTGCGCTTCACCAGCGTCAAGCAGACCGTCGATCCATGGCAGCAATTTCTTAGCAGCATGGTCAGTGTGCAGAATAACGGGAACACCGTAAGACGCAGCAACTGCGTGAACGTATTTTGCGCCAGCAACAGCACCAAGGATTTGTGCACCTTGGCCTTCTAGCTTAACGCCTTTACCAGCGAAGAAGCCTGCGCCACCGTTAGAGAACTGAACAACAACAGGTGCTTTAACTTTAGAAGCAGCTTCTAGAACACCGTTGATTGAATCCGTGTTTACTACGTTTACCGCTGGAAGAGCGAATTTATTCTCTTTAGCAATTTCAAACACTTTCTGTACGTCGTCACCAGAGATAACGCCAGGTTTTACAAAATCAAAAATCTTAGACATAACAATAGTCCTATTTACTCTGTAGTCTTTGAATGAATCAGTACCAAGCTGGCCATATCCCGACCAACTCAGCTAAATCGGCAAACGTTTGCGATCAGCGCTGCGCATTGTACCCAAACGTCTCACCAAACACATTAATTTTTCGGTTTGGTGTCTGCATCAAACCGGACATTAGTCGCAAGATAAGATGCATAAAAAACGGGGGTAACAACCCCCGTTTTTTATATTATGCTTTTGCGCGAGCTTCTAGCATTTCAACAGCTGGAAGTACTTTACCTTCAACAAACTCAAGGAATGCACCACCGCCAGTCGAGATGTAAGAAACATCAGCTTTGATACCGAACTTGTCGATAGCTGCCAATGTGTCACCACCACCTGCTACAGAGAAGCCTGCAGATTCAGCGATGGCTTTAGAAATACCCGCCGTACCCGCTTCGAAGTTTTTGAACTCGAATACGCCAACAGGGCCATTCCATAGGATGGTTTTCGCGTTGCTGATGATTTCAGCAAGAGCCGCAGTTGATTGAGGACCTAGGTCGAAAATCATGTCGTCATCTTGAACGTCAGCAACGTTCTTGATTTCAGCTTCTGCGTTTTCGTCAAATGCTTTCGCACATGCAACATCAGTTGCAACTGGAATTGCACATTCTTTCATTAGCTTTTTCGCTGTATCTAGCAAATCCGCTTCGTACAGTGATTTGCCCACGTTGTGGCCTTCAGCTGCAATGAAGGTGTTCGCGATACCACCGCCAACAACCAATTGGTCAGCGATTTTAGATAGAGACTCAAGAACAGTCAGTTTGGTAGAAACTTTAGAACCACCAACGATAGCAACCAACGGACGCGCTGGGTTGTCCATCGCTTTACCTAGTGCTTCAAGTTCAGCCGCTAGAAGAGGGCCTGCACATGCGATAGGAGCGAATACACCTACGCCGTAAGTCGATGCTTGTGCGCGGTGCGCAGTGCCGAATGCATCCATCACGAACACATCACAAAGTGCAGCGTAAGCTTTAGACAGCTCGTCTTCGTTTTTCTTCTCGCCTTTGTTGAAACGAACGTTTTCTAGAACCACTAGCTCACCCGCGTTCAGCTCTAGGCCGTTCAGGTAGTCTTTTGCTAGTTTAACGTCACAATCAAGCGCGTCGTTCAAGTAGTTAACGACAGGCTGCAGAGAGAATTCTTCTGCGTACTCACCTTCAGTTGGACGACCAAGGTGAGAAGTAACCATGACTTTCGCGCCAGCTTCTAGGCAAAGCTTAATCGTTGGCAGAGATGCAAGAATACGTGCATCAGAAGTTACTTTACCTTCTTTAACCGGTACGTTTAGGTCAGCTCGGATAAATACACGTTTGCCAGCCAGATCCAGATCGGCCATTTTGATTACAGACATTTTCGTCCTCTCTCTAAAGTTGCAAAAATAAAAAAATTTGCTTTGGTTTTTACAAAATAAAAACCGTGACTCAAGCCTTCGAGCCACTTGAAATTGCATCCATGGCTAACGCGGTATCAAGCATCCGGTTAGCAAATCCCCACTCGTTATCACACCACACCAGCATCTTCACCAAATTGTGGTTACTTACTCGTGTTTGCGAGCCATCGACAATGGCGCTGTGAGGGTCATGGTTAAAGTCTATCGAGACAAGTGGTGCCTCGGTATAATCTACAATGCCGTTCAATGTACACCGAGCGGCCTCTTCGAGTGATTGATTTACGTCATTAACTTTCACTTTCGTGTTAACTGTGACGCTTAAATCCATTGCAGTGACGTTAATCGTTGGAACTCTAACCGAAATCGCTTCAAATTTGTCAGAAAATTTCGGAAAGATTCTTCCAATTCCCAAATGTAATTTGGTGTCGACAGGAATAATTGACTGACTCGCAGCACGGGTGCGTCGCAAATCAGGGTGATAAGCATCAATCACTTGCTGGTCATTCATGGAAGAGTGAATGGTGGTGATGGTGCCAGACTCAATACCAAACTGTTCATCAAGCACCTTAATCACAGGCACGATACAGTTAGTGGTACAAGAACCATTGGAAACAATGCGATCGCTGGCTTTCAAGGAGTCTTCATTCACACCAAAAATGATGGTGTTATCTAAGTCATTACTACCAGGATGGGAGAACAATACTTTTTTCGCACCAGCATCGAGATGGGCTTGACCATGTTCGCGATTGCCATAAACACCCGTGCAATCGAGCACGATGTCGATGTCTAGATCACGCCAAGGAAGCAGATTAATGTCACTTAAGTGAAGGATGCGAATTTTATCGTCGCCGACAAAAAGAAACTCCTGGCTATTGGAGACTTTTTTAAAAAATCGACCATGACTGGTGTCATATTGCAGAAGGTGCGCCATCGCATCAGGCTCAGCGAGTTCATTGACAGCGATGATGTCAATTTTGTCTCTTCGGCCACTCTCGTAAAGTGCGCGAAGCACACTACGGCCAATTCGACCAAATCCATTAATTGCAACGCGTAATGCCATGTCCCTGACCATCTGAGTCGTGAATGAAATACGGCGGACAGTCTATCTCAAGCACGTAAAATACGCACGTAGAATGTGACTGGTCTCTCATCAAAACTTCTGATTGATTCGTTCAGACATCGAAAAGAAAAAGCCCCGCAAAAGCGGGGCTAAATATTGACGTTCGAACACCTGACATCGTCAGTTATGCAAGCAGCTCTTTCGCCGTTTCTACCACGTTTTCAACGGTAAAGCCGAACATCTTGAACAGCTCGCCTGCTGGTGCAGACTCACCGAAAGAGTGCATGCCGATGATACGACCATCAAAGCCAACGTACTTGTACCAGAAGTCAGCGATGCCCGCTTCAATTGCAACACGAGCGGTCACATCTGAAGGCAGTACTGATTCACGGTATGCCGCATCTTGCTTGTCATAAACGTCTGTCGCTGGCATAGATACCACGCGAACTTGCTTACCTTCAGCAGAAATTTGCGCAGCCGCTTCAACCGCCAGCTCAACTTCTGAACCGGTTGCAATCAAGATAAGATCTGGCTGACCCACACAATCTTTCAGCACGTAACCGCCTTTAGCGATGTCAGCCACTTGCTGTGTGCTGCGATCTTGTTGTGCCAAGTTTTGACGCGAGAAGATCAGCGACGTTGGACCGTCTTTGCGCTCAATCGCCAGTTTCCAAGCGACCGCAGATTCCACTTGGTCACATGGACGCCATGTGCTCATGTTTGGCGTTAGACGCAGTGAGGCGATTTGCTCAACCGGCTGGTGTGTTGGGCCATCTTCACCCAGACCAATCGAGTCATGGGTATACACTTGGATGTTCTGAATTTTCATCAGCGCAGCCATACGCATTGCGTTACGCGCGTATTCCATGAACATCAGGAAGGTTGCGCCGTAAGGTACAAAACCACCGTGCAGCGCGATGCCGTTGATGATCGCTGTCATACCGAACTCACGCACACCGTAGTGAATGTAATTACCGGATGCGTCTTCAGCAGTCACGGCTTTCGAACCCGACCACATGGTCAAGTTTGAAGGCGCAAGGTCAGCAGAGCCGCCCATAAATTCTGGTAGCATGGCACCAAACGCTTCTAGCGCGTTTTGAGACGCTTTACGTGATGCAATGTTCGCTGGGTTTGCTTGCAAATCAGCGATGATTTGGCTCGCTTTCGCTTCCCATTCTGCTGGCAGTTCGCCGTTTACGCGGCGTTTGAATTCAGCAGCAAGCTCTGGGTATGCCGCTTCATAAGCTGCAAGTCTTTCATTCCACGCAGACTCTTTCGCCGCGCCAGCTTCTTTGGCATCCCATGCGCCGTAAACGTCAGCAGGGATTTCAAACGGACCGTGCTCCCAACCAAGCTGTTTACGGGTCGCTGCGATTTCGTCAGCGCCTAGTGGTGCGCCGTGACAATCGTGGGTGCCAGCTTTATTTGGTGAACCAAAGCCAATCACGGTTTTCGTACAGATCAGGGTTGGACGACCTGTTTCTGCTTTTGCTGCTTCAATCGCCGCATTGATTGCATCGGCATCGTGACCATCAACAGCAGGAATAACGTGCCAGCCGTACGCTTCAAAACGCTGAGGCGTATTGTCAGTGAACCAGCCTTCAACATGACCATCGATAGAAATACCGTTGTCATCCCAGAACGCAACCAGCTTACCAAGACCTAGCGTACCCGCCAGTGAACATGCTTCATGAGAGATACCTTCCATCAAGCAACCGTCACCCAAGAACACGAAGGTGTTGTGGTCAACGATGTCATGGCCGTCGCGGTTAAATTGCGCTGCCAGTGATTTCTCTGCCATCGCCATACCAACAGCGTTGGTGATGCCTTGGCCTAGAGGACCAGTGGTGGTTTCAATGCCCGGTGCATAACCATATTCAGGGTGCCCTGGGGTTTTTGAATGCAGTTGGCGGAAGTTTTTCAGATCATCAATCGACAGATCGTAACCTGTCAGGTGAAGCAGAGAGTAAATCAGCATTGAGCCGTGGCCGTTCGACAGTACGAAACGGTCTCGGTCAGCCCATTCAGGGTTTTGCGGGTTATGGTTCATGTGGTCGCGCCACAGGACTTCAGCGATGTCCGCCATGCCCATTGGGGCGCCTGGGTGACCAGAATTGGCTTTTTGTACACCGTCCATGCTTAGAGCACGGATCGCATTGGCAAGGGTTTTACGTTCCATCTTAGGCTTACCTTATTAAATGATGTTCAGACCTGTAGGTCAGGATCATATAAGAAATAAGAGAGCGGCAATAGCCGCTCTTGAAAATGTGTTTTGCGAACTTACAACTTCTCGCGAATCATGACTTCAAGTTTGCCTTGGTCAACGGCGAAATTGCGAATGCCCTCAGCCAGTTTCTCAACAGCCATAGGGTCAGAATTATGTTCCCACAGGAACTCAGCGTGTGTCATCGAAGCTGGACGCTCTTTAATTTCAACATCATCAGAAAGCTTACGAACCACTTCACCTTGTTCATCTGACAGCGTTTGAAGCAGGTCAGGACTTATGGTCAGACGATCACAGCCAGCCAGCTCAAGAATTTCACCAATGTTACGGAAGCTTGCGCCCATCACGACGGTATTGTAGCCGTGAGACTTGTAGTAATCGTAGATAGCAGAAACAGACAATACGCCTGGGTCTTCTGCTGGGGCAAAATCGCGGCCTTCTTTTGCTTTGTACCAGTCCATGATGCGACCAACAAACGGCGAAATCAGGAAAACACCCGCTTCAGCACAGGCGCGCGCTTGAGCAAACGAGAACAGCAGCGTCAGGTTACAGTTGATGCCTTCTTTTTCTAGCACTTCCGCCGCGCGAATACCTTCCCACGTTGATGCCAGCTTAATAAGAATACGGTCGTTGCTGATACCTGCTTCGTTGTACATGTTGATCAGCTTGCGTGCTTTAGCGACGCTATTTTCGAAATCATAAGAAAGGCGCGCATCGACTTCGGTTGAAATACGACCTGGAATAACGTTTAGGATTTCTGTGCCAATATTTACCGCGAGACGGTCACCCGCATCTGCCAGTTGTTGTTCAGTGTCTTGGCTTTTTGTTTTTGCGTAGGCAATCGCTTCTTCAATCAGAGGCGCATACTCGGGGATTTGGGCTGCTTTTAGGATAAGAGATGGGTTAGTTGTCGCATCCTGAGGTTGGTACTTCGCGATAGCGTCGATATCACCAGTGTCCGCAACCACGGTTGTGAGCTTGCGTAATTGTTCGAGTTTCGTGCTCATCTTTTAGACCTTTAATGTAGAGTTTCACCATGAATGCTTTGCAGTCAGGAGCTGCTCGGTGACATTTCTATCAACCTGCTTGAATCGATGTCAGCAACAGGTTGAACAAATGCAACGTACCTGTGCAAATGATAGGGTCATATTTCTTGTTTTATGCGATAAAGTCAACGATCTGATCGGATAAATCTCACGACGATCTCACTCATTTTACCCTTGATAACCAAATGTGTTGAAAGGGTGCTGAAATATTGTCCAATCCGCATTTTAGAGAAATATGGTCACTGTTCGTTATCAACCATATTAAGCAATGCCATGGCACAACTTGCACTGGTGGCTAATACGTCAATGGTTTGGGTTTTTAGTGCGCCAAGAATAGACAGCGCTTTTCGACTTTCACTGGCCATGGCGATCACATTAGGAATGTTGATTAAGTCCTGCATTTCCAATCCGACTACACGGTCACGCATCAGTGTATTGGCGCGACTGCCATCCAATTTGAAGAAGTCGAAGCCACCAATGTCCCCAACAATACCGTCGTTAACTCGGGCTTCAACGAACTCGCGTGCAGAAAAGCACCCCAGTTTCACCATGTGGCTATTTTCGTCCATGTCACCGATACCAACCAGTGCAAATTCAGCCTTGCGGGCTTGGTTTAATGTCTCGTTGATATTGGGATGACCAAGAAAAACATCGCGAATCTGCGGTGTGTCTACATAAGCAGGGGCGTAGAGCGTCTCGCTGCTGCCGCCAAACTTCTTAGCCAGACGACGGCAGATGTGGTCTGCGTTAATGATGTCGCCACTTCTGTGTGTACCGCCGATGGCACAAACGAAACGCGCATTTCGATGAGAAACAATGCCGGGTTGATCGGCAACCGCCGCAACGTTTTGGCCTTGTCCAACGGCGACAACCATACCGTCTTGCAAGTTGCCGTCGATAAATGAGGAAACCAGAGTGGCAACTTGGGTGCGTTGCTCTTGCACACTGGGCTGGTCGAGGGCGATCAATGCGCGTTTTAGATTAAATTTCTCCATCAACCGTTGTTCGAGTTGTGCGCTGTGAACCGGGTGGAATTTCACTGTGATTTCGACAATGCCTTCTTCACGAGCTCTTCGTAAAAGCCGACTCACTTTCGCGCGGCTGACACCAAATTTCTTAGAAATCTCTTCTTGGGTCGTGTTGTGTTGATAGTACAGAATCGCGATTTCAGTAAGAAGATTCGTGTCGTCTAGCAGGCTTTCAAAGTTGCTGCTCAATGTTCGCGTGGTGCTCATTGTCACGTCCTACTTTAAATTATTCGTCTTCAGTCTACTGATTTTCTTCAGAGTGAACAAATGTTCACGATCATTTCATTTGTTCGCGTCAGTAACGACAGAAAACAAGATGAAATTTATGCTTCATCCTGCATTCGTGTTTGAAAAAGTAGTCATCCGTATCTAAATTGAAACATACCGGTATCGCTATTTTGGTGGTTATACGAACGATGACATCGCCCCTCATGAACCGTGTTGTGAAAAGATTCCTTTATATTATTGATGTAGCAGCACTTTAGTTGGTTAGCCTATGAACGTTTTATCGAATCCGTATGTTTCCGTGTTTTATCGGTTCATCGGTAGCCTGCGCTTGCAAAGCGAGGCAGGGGCATGAGATTCCGATCCCTGATACCTAACCGGATGCTTTGGATTTATGCGACATTGCTTGTTGTATCTTTGTTCGCCATCGTAGGGATCCGTTTTGCAGGGCTTTTCCCTCCTTTGACGTCTTATGCAGAAAACATCAACGTCAATTATGGGTATTTTGTTGATAGCACCAATAGCCACATTCTTGGTTACGTCAAAGAATCTGCGATATTCAGAAGTGTTGATGACCCGAAAGACATTCCATGGCAACTTGGGAAAAAATCTTACTGGATCAAGATGAATGTCGAAAATATGGGCGCAGATCATCGTCATCTGAGCTTGTATTTTGATACGCCAATGATCGACAGGCTCAACATTTATCAGTTCGCGTCTGAGGGGCAAGAAGTTAAGCGTTGGCACTTGGGAGACAGTGTCCAAAAAGGTTATACGCAAGTCGATATGCCTCCAGCAGTACCATTAACGTTGGATGGGTTTGAAAGCTCAACGATTTATTTACAGGTGTATTCAACGGGTATACCTGTTATGCCTATTTGGCTGCTAAATGCGCATGAGTTCCATGTGCTAACACAACTTCTTCATGCGGTATGGGGTGGTTTCATCGCGATTATGTTACTGGTTGCGGTATATAATCTTGCTGTGTTTTTGTCGCTCAAAGAACGAGTTTACTTGGTTTACTCAGGGTATGTGCTGACGGCGTTAGTACAACTCGGTGCCGTTCATGGTTTTGGTATCTATTTGTTTCCACCCGCGGTACAGACGTTTTTTAGCAATAATATTGTCGCGTTAACGTTTGGATTATTCTTACAAGCGCTCCTATTTGCCCACCTTTATCTGAGAGTGCACAAAGTCGAGTCTCTGCTTAGACAAATCGTTCACTATGGCATCATGGTCTTAAGCGGTTTAATGCTGATTTCCTTTGTTTTACCAGAACACATTTCGGGTACTTTTTTAATTGCGATTCAACCAATGTTCTACGGCTTAATCGGCGTGCTTATTTGGCAGCGCTGGAACGTGGGCAGACGTTGGAGCGGGATGTTCCTGTTTTCTTGGCTTCCTTTACTGGTTGCGGGCATTTTCCCGCCGCTGCTGGTGACTGGCGTGATTGAATACACATTGCTGACTCGTTACGCATTGATGTTTGGTACGGTACTGGCTGTTCTTTGTATGGCGCTTGCGTTAGCTGAACGTTTTCGACATCAACGAGAAGAATCGGTATATCAGCTCACCCACGATGCCATGTCGGCAACACCCAATGCGAATGTGTTGTCTCTGATGGTCGAAAGTCTGATCAATAGAAACGTCAACTTTAAACTGTGCTGCTTTGAAATTGGTCGATTCTCAAGCCTAGCACCCTATATGTCGGCGGAAGAAAAACGATATTTCGTTGGTCAGGTATGCGAAAAACTGGATGCAGCATTAGATAGCGATGTTGTCCACGTTGTGGAATCGGGCTATCAAAAATCGCGGTCGTATAGGATTGCCAGTATCAAGGAAGGTCACTTTGGTTTCATCGTCTTGTCGTCTGACGATGAGAAAGTGGCGTTGCTCTTGTCGAGTGTGATTGATGAACTCGATTGTTATGTAGAGCTCAATAGTTTTGCTATTCGTATTCAGGGTACGATTGGAACGAGTTCATATCCAAAAGACGGTAAGCTTACCGATGTACTGTTCAATAAATCGTTGCAGGCACTCACTGAAACGTCCATGACGGTCAATAAAGTTCATGCTTATGATTCGCTGAATAACTTTAACCGTACCTTGAATATGTCGTTAGTCGCGGACCTCAAAAAGGCGATAGACAACGATGAATTGGAGCTTTATCACCAGCCACAGATTGACCTGCGTTCGGGCTCAATACATGGGTCAGAAGTCTTGTTACGTTGGGAGCATCCTAAGTTTGGGCAAGTGTCGCCAGAGGTGTTTGTTAAATTGGCCGAGGGAGTAGGCTTGATCAATGACCTGACGATATGGGTTATCAAGCGGGCGTTCTATCAACAAAGTAAGCTAATAGAACTGGGTTATAGCCGTCGCTTATCCATCAATATCAGCGCGTCAGACATCGCGATCCCTAATCTTGTCGACAAAATCGCCGACATTGCACAAAACTACAATGTCCCAACCGGTCTTCTTTCGCTTGAGCTAACTGAATCCACCATGGTGTCTGATTACGTGAGGCTTAATGAAGTGATAGAGAAGCTTTCAAAGTTTGACATTGAAGTGTCGATAGACGACTACGGAACCGGATATTCCTCGCTGACTTATCTCTCGCAGTTGCCGTTTACGGAATTAAAAATTGATCGTAGCTTTATCACGGGGATTACGAGTAATCCTCGCCAGCAAAATATCGTGAGAACAACAACGGAGATGGCTAAATCACTGGGTTTGATGGTGGTGGCTGAAGGGGTTGAAGATCTCGAAACGGCAGTCATCCTGAAACGTTATGGTGTGGATATTGCCCAAGGTTACCACTATTCGCGTCCGCTGAGCTTTAGCCAATACTTGCTCTATCTCAAGCGAACGAGCCACCAAATACCGATCTCTGTTAAACACCCGCGTCGGCAGGGTTCTCAACTGGGCTAGCGCGAAAGATCAGTCCGAATAATAGATAGCGCCAAGTCGGCAAGGTCGGCTGGCGCCTGTCACTTCAGGCAAATTTCCCGGTTCCCCTTCTAATGCCTGACGTGCTAGCCACGCAAAAGCGAGTGCTTCCATCGAATCACCGTCTATCCCTTTATCGTCTGTTGTCATGACTTGCCAGCTTGGCAGTGCGTGTTGCAACGCATTCATTAGGGTCGAATTTCTTGCCCCACCGCCACAGACCAGCAACTCTCCCTTGTCATCATCGTTAAGTTCGTCGGCAATTGAGGTTGCTGTTAATGCCAGCAACGTGGCTTGAACGTCTTCCGGTGCGATCTCTTCTCCGAACTGTGCCAATTGTTGAGTTAGCCAACCCTGATTGAAAAGCTCGCGTCCTGTGCTTTTTGGGGCAGACTTTGCGAAATATCCATCAGATAGCATTTGGTTGAGTAATGCCGGATTCAGCTCGCCGCAAGCGGCCCAATTGCCGTCTTCGTCATAAGGTTTGTGTTGGTGTTCGAGTACCCAGCTGTCCATCAACATATTGCCAGGGCCGGTGTCATAACCCATCACGGGGTGATTGGGCGCCAATACGGAGATATTGGCAATACCCCCGATGTTGAGCACGACGCGCGTTTTATTGCTTTCTCCAAACAAGTAACGATGAAACGCAGGAACGAGTGGCGCGCCTTGGCCACCTAATGCCATATCTTTGCGACGAAAATCAGCGACGGTGGTGATACCGGTTAGTGCAGCAATGATGTTGGCATCGCCAAGCTGCATCGTGAAAGGCATAGGACCGTTAGGTTGATGGAATACGGTTTGGCCGTGGCAGCCAATAGCCGTGATGTCTTCGGCTTTTAATCCTGTTTGTGCTAAGAATTGATTGACGGCGCTTGCGTAGGTTTTGCCAAGGAAATGGTCGATGGCGCCAATTTCTTCCAGTGTGACAGGTGCGCCTTGGCTCAATGCAATCAGCTTTTCCTTAAGCGCTTCAGGAAAGGGATACATGGCTTGATGATGCGCGTTAGCGCTTTGATGATCAAAATCAGCAGCCACCAAGTCAATACCGTCCAAACTTGTGCCGGACATAATGCCAATATACATGCTCACGGATAGCCTCTTTATTCTTCTAAATCTGATGACTTAAGTCTCTCACAGTCCTAAGAATTTGGTGATCGAAATTGTGTTGAAGATGTGACTCATCGTACTATTCACCACAGAGCCTAATTTGAAACAGGAGAGCACCATGGGCCCATTGTGGCTTGATGTGGAAGGATGCGAGCTAGACGCTGAAGAGCGAGAGCTATTGGCACACCCAACCGTTGGCGGCGTAATTCTATTTGCGCGTAATTTTCATGACAGCCAGCAACTTGCGGCGCTGAATCAGGCAATCCGAAAAGCGGCAAAACGCCCTATATTAATCGGTGTTGATCAAGAGGGTGGTCGCGTACAGCGTTTTAGAGAGCAGTTCACCTTGATCCCGGCCGCACAATCTTATGCGCGAATGCCTAATGGTGAGGCGCTTGCAAGAGAGTCTGGATGGTTGATGGCTGCAGAGCTAATGGCGCACGATTTCGATCTTAGCTTTGCGCCAGTGCTCGATCGAGGTTTTGATTGCAAAGCCATTGGTAGCCGTGCTTTTGGCGATGACAATGCGACTGTAATTCGTTATTCAAGCGCGTTTATGTCAGGCATGAAAGAAGCGGGCATGGCAACCACGGGCAAACACTTTCCAGGACACGGTGCCGTGTTGGCGGATTCTCATGTTGAGAGCCCAATCGATGAGCGTAGCAACCTATTCGAACAAGACATGGCCATTTTCAAGGCCCAGATTGATGCGGGTACCTTGGATGCCATGATGCCCGCACACGTCATTTATCCACACTATGATGATTTACCTGCAAGCGGTTCATCTTACTGGTTGAAGAAGGTGCTGCGGGAGCAGTTGGGCTTCAAAGGTATTGTTTTCTCAGATGATCTGAACATGGAAGGGGCAACCGTGATGGGTGGCCCAGCAGAGAGAAGTCAGCAAGCATTGTCGGCAGGTTGTGACATGCTGTTGCTTTGCAACAATCGTCGATCATCGATTGAAGTGTTGGATCAACTGCCAATCACTGAGGTGTCACATGCTGGTAGCCTAGCGAAAAAGCACGAGTTTACAGTGAAAGAGTTACAAAGCTCTGTGCGTTGGCGCGAAACGACGAAACAGGTCGAAATCTTCAACGCACAATGGCAAGAGCAAAACGCTTAAGTCTATTCTGTTATAAATTCGCGGCGGGCTACTCTGAAAAAAGAGTGCTTTGCCGCTATGTCTTACCACGAACTTTGATACTCATTCCGCGCTAATTTGTCAGCTCTTCGTCAGCACAACACTCTTCTTGCAAGAACGTCAGGACACCATTCAATTGTTCAAACTGAGGCACACAGTAAAGAACACGGCCTTCACGACGCTGAGTAATTAGACCTGCTGACATTAAGCTAGACAGATGATGTGACAATGTCGAGCCTGGGATGCCGAGATCTTCTTGAACTTCTCCGACGGAGATACCATTGTGTCCGGAACGTACCAAGCGTTTGAAAATCGACAAGCGGGTCGGGTGCCCTAACTCTTTCAGTGCTTTCGCAACGATCTCCAGTTCCATGTCATATCCTCTCATCTATTCTATTTAATATTTCGATATTACCAGAAATGTCTTATTCGTGTCTTCGAAGATCCTTACGTTTCTTGCGGTCGACATTTTCCCATTAGTTATTTGGCTGGTGTGCTGCGAAAGGTATGCTCGTTGGAGCAGTAATGGCTTCAGTGATTGGTCGTGCGGGAGCCACGCACCTTGAGGTTACTCGGGCATGGTTTGCTCATTTACAAAACTATAAAAGCCAGGAATGCAGAGCATTTCTGGCTTTTTTCTCATCAATCGAACGGGTATTCCTCGTGGGAAGTTCGACTAGGGCGCGGTTTACGTCGCTTCTTGTCGCGTTGAGGTTGCTCACCGAACTCTTCGTTGAACTTAGAATGTACTTTGTCTTTTCGATTAGTGTCGTTTTTCAGCCACTGTTCCCACTTGGCCATCTTATTTTACCTTGTTCGTATTCTTGTTACTTTGGATAACTAGGGATCTAGAACCTACTTGGTTTCTAGACGCTAAGTCGTTGTCTATTAAATATAGCCCAAATAACATGACATATTGATGAAGTTTCTTTGGCGTTTCCATTACGCCAATTCCAAGTAAGAATAAATCCAGATCATGAATTAAATACAACGAAAAAAATCACTGCGTTTGATTAAATATTTCGATTGTCATGAGTGCCGGTTGGCTATTTTGGGACGTATGTATCATTAACGGAAGATAGCGATAGTGAAAGTGGCAATAATCAGCTGCAAGCCAGTAAATTTGGGTTTTTATTTGTGATTCAGGGGTGTGATGTAAAACAAGTAAACGTCAAAAAGTGGCATATTTTTTGTAATAAGATGATGTTTTTCACATTGTTACAATAACTTACTTCATTCATGCTCGACCTGCGAATGCTTATTGGCTACCTTACTTATAAAATTCATCACTAAACAGGTGTTTGATACTCGACAGGGTTCTAAAACACCGCTATAACGCTAAGAGAATAAATTTTCTTTGTTGTCAGATAAATAATATTTTTCTTTACATCGAATGTAGTAATGAAGAATATTGCACAATGTATGTTGAGGAGTTAAATAATGTTTAGTGGTCAAAGGTTTTTTGATGACAGGCATTTCCCAAAAGGTTTCGCGCGTTCCGGCTATTTCACGATTAAGGAATCGCAGCTTTTGGAAACCAGTGGCCGTACCATGAAAGCACTGTTTGACGGTGTGATGGTGCCGCAAGACGAAGAACAGCAAAAGTTTGTCGACGAGATAAACGGACGTCGTGCAGCGGAGTCTCAATACGCGCTGTGTTGGTTGAAGTATTTAAGAGAAATCAATCATAAGCACGTGGTATACAACCTGTGCTCTACGTCTCGTAACGGTGCAACTGAAGATTATTCTGAAGCAGAAGCAGACGAATAAGAAATGTGACTGACAAGTAAAAAGCGAGCATATCGAGCTCGCTTTTTTGTTTTGTTGACGAAAGATTACGCGAGTAATTGTGCCAATGTGTATGGTTGCCTCGTTAGCCCCAACGCTTGTGCTGGGGTTATCCCATCGCCATTTTGATGGCACAAGTTGTTCCAAGCGCGGAAAATATCCAGCAGAGGGAGCAAGCCTCCTGGTCGAAGTCGTCTTCTAGGCTCATCGATCAATGATCGGAAGTTCAGGTAGAAGCGGGCTTGATACTCTTCCAGCATGAAGGTGCTTGCACGCTGCAGCCATTCATCTTCTTTTCCCGTCTCTTTACCAAGGTGACATATTGCTTTGGCTGCATTGCCTCTTTGGGTGAACGCCCAGCGATCACGCCACCAACTCAGTAACATGATATCAATATTGTCTGCCGTGTCGTTTTCTTGCCATTCCGACGTCTGCGTGACGTAAACCGGTTGGCATTGGCGTTGTTGCAAGCGCTCTTTAAACACACTAATTACCGCCGAACGCAGCAAGGGTTCTTGTGGGAGATAGAGTGTTAAATCATCCCATTGCATGGTCAATTCTTGTAAACGCAGAAACTGGGCATACGCAGTGTACTGAGGGCGTATCAAGCAACCTTTTGATGGATAGTCCACATTGACGGGGCGCGTGTACAGGTCTTCTACATTGCTACGAGATAGGACTTCTTTGTATTTGTTATTAACTTGATTCAGCAAATCATTGCTGTCTGGCTCGCCAATTTCTGCCAAATGAATAAAGCTATCGGGCATGCGACGTGAGTTTGGGGTGTAAACATCGGCTTCTTCGTCGGGCTTTTCTTCATCTTGGGAATAATTGATGTTTTGAAGCAGTACATAACCTTGCGCTGCATCGCCTGTGGTTAGCCACATAACCCCGTTATCACTCAGTGGTTGCAACGGTGCAAGCGTTGAAGCAAGAGGGTTATTGATGGCAAGTTGTAAAAAACGGGCGTCAACACTGGCCAGTTTGTTTCGACAGCGTGCCGCAACTTGATCCAAGTGATCATAAAATGTCTTGGGGTTCATGCTTAACTTGCGGCAGATTTCTCTGACAGGGTGACCAGTGAACAATAAACCAAGCAGCTTTTGTTGTACGCCAGACTTTGGGTTCGCGTTCGACCACTTGTCCACGAAGGTTGATTGGCAATGTTTGCAGCGATAGCGCTGACGTTCACCACTGTATCCAAAAGCATGATAGAGCTCGCGGTTAGTGAGGACGGGCTTACCATGTGCAATGCAGCCCTCTGTGCTGCAGGCTGCCAAGTTACCTGAGTCTTGCGTTTTGAGTCGTGCAAACTCGGTTCGCACGGCTTGATTGTTAAGGAGAGGAGGAAAGGCGCCACACTCACGGCACACCAAACCGGGACGAGACGGATCAGTATCTTGAAGCAAATAGTACTTCGCATCACTCAATCCAAAGTTTCGACACGCCAATGTTTTACAAAAGTTGAGTTGTAATCCATCTGCCGCCGGCGGTAGCTTCCCTGTAGACACCAGTCCTCCTCGAGTTTTCTTACATCTTTAATAGAAAATAAAAACTGGCACACCTTGCGCTAGATATGAACAGAACGGGCTTGGGTTAAGAAAAAAAGCGGGTAATCATTGTTTGGTAGGCCATGCCACCCAAGTAGATACCAACAATGCCCATAATTCCGGAAATGACAGGAGGAGCAGGTAACGGTAGCTTGACCGCGCTGAAGAAGAAGCCCACAACGGCACCTGCAACAATGGCTAAAAGAACTTCACTCATCACGACACCTCTCTGTCTTTTTTAGACGAACAGCAGTTTGTTCCTGTAAATGTATATTCAGTGTTAACGTTTCTGTGCCCAGTCTAAGGAACCCGCAACATGCTTCAGCAGATCGTGATCACATTCATTGGCATTCTATTTGGCTTTTCTGTCTTAATTTACCTTTCCTGTTGATTTGGTGATATCGATCACTTTTTGGGGTTAGGGTTTTATCCGAACTATTGGTCAAGATAGAGAGCTAACTGAATAAATCTCTTGGATCTTTTTTCTACATATTTTTTAAAATATAAAAAAAATACTATTATTCATTGCTTTAGAGATGTAAGTCTTGACTGGCTTGAACCTCTTCTCCGGCTCGCATATTCCCACATTAAAACTAAGATTAATTTAATTCTCAATATTGAGATATAAAACGTTATTTAATGACTTTGGCTTGTGAGCAGGGGGATGTATGAAAGGTTTATCGAAAATGGCATGTATAGGGCTGCTATGCAGTGCGATATGGGCGTGTAGTGATAGCGGTTCTACAGCAGCAACGACCACGTCAACCAGCAGTTTACAGTTACCCCAGCAACTGGAGGTCGTGACAAATGAAAATGATTAACACTCTGTGTGTTGCGGGTTCTGCTGTGCTGTGGTCGGGTATCGCCACGGCAGCTTTTAACGATGCTGGAACGGAATATTCGACAGCTGAGACCAAAAACTATGTATGGAATGAGGCGTTAGAGCCCATTGAGCTGGTCAACAGTATCTTGTGCTTCACGGCTCAATTTAATGTGACGGAATTTGCCAATGAAGGACCATACCTCGTTTTGGCCGATGAAGGGGCATGTTTTGATGACAGTGATGATGGATCTACCGGTCAATCTTCTGGGGCTAGCAATACACCGTCCTATTTAAAGGCTGTCGCGAACGTAACGCGAGAATCAGATTCTTCGCCCTTGATCGCCAATGTTTGGATTCCGGAAATGGCGTCTGGATCAGGCGAACAGGCCATTCGATTTAAAGCTGTCATTTCTGAGGGGGCCTCGAGTACGGATCCTTTCGGCCAGTTCACCTTTAACTTTGAGTTCTTTGATAACTTCACCGATTTATCGCCACAAGGTGGCGGTGAAGTGCTGACTGTTGATTCCTTGGCGGGGTCGATTGGTTTTACCTTATATGAGTCCAGCCAACAGGGAGCGAGTACATATACACAAAGCGCCAGTGTTGTGATGTCGAGCGATCGATCTGATGGGATTGCCTTGACCTCTTCAGGCAATGGCGGTGCTTATGCGTTAACGTTTAGTGCTGATAATGTATTGCTTCAAAATGCCAGCGACTTTGATAGCTTGCCTTATAAGTCTGGCGATAACAGCGGTACGTGTCTCAGCCGAACGCTGTTTGACAGCGATGTTCATCGCTATGATTTATACAATGCGTCAACGGGTGCGCAAATCGGCGTCAATGCGGGTTTTCCTATTCGCTATGCCAGTGCAAACAACGCCAACTATGACAGTTATGGTTACATCGGTTACTGGGGGCTTTGGTCTGAGGTAGAGGGTGCGGTGACGAACGGTGAGACGATCGTTAAAGATGACGGTGGTACGCAAACGCCTTATACCGTGGTGACTGCGCCAGGTAGATTGATTAAAAACACGGTTAAAACATTGAATCTATCTGATGCGCGAGGCGTCAGCTTTAGTTATTGGGATAGCACGGTATTCAGTGACAGCACGTTTGATCAATGGGTGGTGAAATACCTCACTGCGGCACAAGACAGTGTGGGGTCTGACGGTTTTTATAAAACCGGTAAGCTTAGCTGGGGGCAAAATGGCCCAACGATTACTGCGTTTGGTCCGACTCAAATTGTGTTGTCGAGTAATGAATCGTTATATATGTATTCAGAGCAACTTGGCGGCGAAGTGAAGTATCTGCAGGGAAAAACGGCGCTGACTTATTATGAGCAGAGCTTTATTAACGGCAGTGAAACAGGGTCTGGCGAGTTACTTAATGGTGGGTCAGTGACGCTGTACTGTTACGACAATTGCCCTATTGGTACGCTCGATCTTAGTGATTTGACTCACTGGAGTGGAGCTAGTAGCCCATTTGAAACTGCCAGCGGCCCGCATAATTTCACGTTCAGTACCACTGGCGGTAATTTACTGACGCTTGTGAGTGCAAACAGCAGCGAACCTGTGCGCTATAACGCGTCGCTCACGCAATCTAACATTGATTCAACGCCACACAGTTGGGGTGTAAGAAGTGGGCCGATGGTGACATCAACGGTGTCGAATTCTTATGATATTTATGACCCTGCGATCGTGACGGAATACTATGTGTGGGAAACGGGTCTCCAGCCATGGAACCAGCTCACAGCCATCCAAGACGGTAGCGGGGATGTTGTTAGCTTCGACAAGCCACTTCAATTTACTTATTCACATAGTAATGCCAATGACAGATCGGGGTCGGCGGGAACGTTTGCGGGACAGACATTCTTGCTGAATTATGGTGGCAATGGCGATCTGTGGGGAATTCCTTATACGCAGAATGGAGAGCGTTATGTTCCTCAGTTCTCGGTTTCTGACGGAGTTCTGATGGGGTCAGCAAATCAATATGTGGTTAAAGCGAGAGAAATTGAGCAGACCATGCAGGCCGCTTCAGGACAATGTAGTGCGCTGACGTTGGCCGATCCAGCAGTGAGCGTGCCAACGTCTGTGTCTGGTTCAGCAGATATTGGCGATATGCCTGTGATTGAGGGTGAGCCGTCGGTTATCGCAGGTGTCACACAATAACGCGGCTGTTTAGAACGGAAAAAGCGCCAGATTTTACTCTGGCGCTTTTGTGTTATTGAGCTTCAGGAAGTGGCTAATTGTCGCAGGGAAGCACAGTGCTTACCGTTTGTCCCAAGCGTCAGCCCAGTAAAGGCTATCACCCGGTGCGTAAGATGCATTCGCACACCAGCTGGTGTAAGGCCAAGGCTTACATTCGTATATATGACCGTCTACACCTGTCACCAAATCGCCCGCCGCGTAAGCCGTACCTGATACATAGTCAGGATACTCGCCACCCGGAGGTGGAGGCGTAATTGCCTCATCTCTCACGGTAAACGCCGCGTTTTGCTTCACGGTGGTGCCGCTTTCGGTTTTACCAATAACAGATACCGAGTATTGACCGGCTTCAACGTTGCTCAACGTCAGAGAAACAGCCAACTTACCGTCAACGTTCACTTGAGTTTCGCCGCCAGACACCATTGAAGCGCCAGAAACGGTGATGTCTGTTGCCATCGCTTGGTTGCTCTCTAGCTCCAGCTCTAGCGTGACATTGCCATTGTCGGCAGTGTAGGTGCTTTTCACGCCTGACAGTTTCAACGATGCCGCTGGCGTGCCAGTGTCACCGCAATCGCTGTCGCCTGTTTCGCGCCAAACACCCCATTCGCCCGTTGTGCCTGGTTCTTCACCACGTGACCACCAACCCGCTTGCCAGGTTTTGCCGGCGTGGCTCACGATATCGTCTGTGTTATATACCGATGAGGCATCCCATGCGTTCACACAGGTGCTGCCGTCGGTAACAGAAATCACACGGTCAACGGTCGCGGTTTGAAGTGCACTATCAGTGACGCGGTAACTTATTCCGTATTTGCCAACAAGGGATGTATCAACGTTACCTTCAACCGATACGGTGCTGGTCAGGTCGCCATCTTCTGCATCAGTGGCTTTTACGCCGGCCATTGCGTCGAATTCAGCGCCCAGTTTTAGGGTAAGTTTCTCCACACCGGAGAAAACAGGTTTTTGGCTGTAAACCTCAACAGTGCGCGTTGCTTTGGTTTCGTTGTCATCTTCATCAGAAACACTGTAAACCAGCACGTATTGACCCAAACGTGAGGTATCAACGCTGCCATCAACCACAATGCTAAAGGTCAGGTCGCCATTTTCTTCGTCCATCGCAGAAACGCCTGCCATGGCATCGAATTCATCACCGTGGCGAACGCGAACGTCATTCACACCGCTGAACACAGGTTTGCCTTCCGCTGGTGGTGGTGGCGTTTGGCCGTGAATAAATGGGCCGTAATCTTTAATGAACTGCTCGTTGTATTGGTTACCCGCTGCATCTGTTCCCATGTCCCAGTTCACTGACCATGTCATGACACCGCGAAGTGGCTGACCTTGGTTACTTAACTGTCCAAAGGCTGCATATAGCTTGGCAGGATCTTTTACAAAACCGGTTGCTGCCGCATCGTCGCTTGAAGGAATACCGAATACCAGTTTGTCGTGCGGGATCTTGTGGAAGCCACGGGTACCGTTGATCAACGAATCAGAGATGTAATAGATAAACTCTTGTTTTAGCGCATCGTTGTTTTGTGCAATCCAGCCCACACCATCAATCCAAATGCCGTCGCCGCCTTGGTTGTAAAACTGTGGGTTGATCCAATCGTAGTAACCTTCCAGTGCCGTAATGTAAGGCACGTATTTCCCGCCTTCTGTCAGGTAAGGAAACTCTGGTGCCATGGTGATCAGGAAGTTTTTACCTTGCGCCGCATAGTGGTCTTTGACCATACGCAGTGCAGCAGGAATCACGGTTTGGTTGTCTGCCGCGGTAACCGCCGCTTGTTCTAGGTCGATGTCTAAACCATCGAAACCGTACAGGTCGGTAAGACGAATGATTTCATCGGCAAATGCTTGCTCATCGCCGGTCTTCAATTCTACGTGTGCATCCGCACCACCAAGAGCTAGCAGCACAGAACGACCTTGACGGTTTAGCTCTGCGATTTCGTTAATGAAATCTTGCTCAGACAAGCCAATCATAGGGTCAAGACGGAAAGTAGGAATGCGGCCTTCTGCGGTATCGAACACTTTCATGAAAGACACGTCGATCACGTTATACATTGGGTTCACTTCTTCCAACGTGACACACGGTGCGTTGCCGCGTTTATAACCTGCACCATCACACCAGTTGTGCCAGTAACCCACAACAACGCCACCCTCAGGGTTCACCATATCGTCGCCGTTTACCGCTGACACAGAAGCGTGAGTAGAAAAGCTCGCTAAGCCTAAAAAGAGTGCCGCACAAATTGCATTTGGCTTGAACGTCATGGCCGTTTTATTCCTTAAAAAAGAAGAGACAGGTATTTTCGCCAGTAAGTTACGGGATGTTTTTAAAAGACATAAGCGAAATTTATGTCTGCTTTTTTTACATGGAAGTATGATCACGCCTTGTCCGCTGCTCTGACAAGGGTATACAAAATTCTTCTGTGTAACTCACTGAAAATCGGCGCGAATTGTAGGGGGGGGATGTGGGCGTAATATCAGGGCAATGATGAAAAAACGTCAGAGGAATGTCAGGAGTCGCCGTGTTGAACAATAAGAACTCAGCCATATAGCGAGTTTCCAGACAGCCCTGACGATGCTTTTGTATATCGGTAAGAAACGGCGGCGAGTCATGAATAAATGACACCCTAAGAAGGCATGCTGGGAGTTCGGGTGAATGTCACGAAATTTGGGGTGCTTTTTTAACCGTTTTGGTTTTTCTAAAAGCGCCACTCCTCTGATAGGCAAAGTCGATAATTATTGGCTTTAATTCATCGACTCGCCTCTAGCTCATGCTCACAATCACTCAATCGTTTCAAAGTGGAACTTGTAATCACGGACACCGTCTATCTGAACCCCTTTTTCTCTCAATTCAAGATACTGCTTAATCTTCACGGTTCTGAAATCCATTGCTTTCAGCGCAAGGATTATCCGGAGTTCATCCATTGAGCGTGATTTAGCGTCAGAGCCACACGTACCGCAGACAACATGCGTCTTTTGCTTAAAACCCACCTTATCCAGCCAGTGCAGTTCTTTGGGTTCTTTGCGTGCGCCACAGAAGTAGCATTGATTATCTTGTTTCAATGCTGCCTGTTCCCTTAACGCTTTAGGGCTTGGCGATTGTGTTGCTGGGGTATTGTTGGTCTTCTTACTACCACCAAACTTCGAGAACTGAACGACATTAGACATTGGGATTGCTCTTATCATCAAGGTAAATGGCATGTCACTGAACTTGACTGCTATGTGCCTTTATACCCTATTTTTAGTGCATGCAATGAGTCAAATTATTCTAAACATGTTTGTTCTTAGATAGACGCGAATGAGTTAGCTAGCAGGCAACTGCATCGGCGTTAAATTTGGTGACACCAGAAGCGTGGCTTCTGTCGCGGCCTGAACGTCGTCGATGGTAAACTCAGGGGCAAGCTCAGTGAGTACCATGCCGCGTTCGTTGATTTCAAACACGCCCATTTCTGTCACGATCAAGTTCACCTGATTCGCGGCGGTGAGTGGCAGGGAACATTGCTTTAACAGCTTAGGCTGGCCTTTCACGGAATGCTCCATCGCGACAATGACCTTTTTGGCACCGACGACCAGATCCATTGCGCCGCCCATGCCCGGCACCATTTTCCCTGGAATGATCCAGTTGGCGAGGTTGCCCTGTTCATCGACCTGCAGCGCACCCAATACCGTGGCATCGACATGACCGCCACGGATGATGGCGAAAGAGTCGGCGCTGTTGAAGTAACACGCCCCGTTTACGGCAGTAATATGCTGTCCGCCTGCATTCACCAGATCGGCGTCCATGGTGTTTTCACATGCCAATTGATCAATGCCTAACAGGCCGTTTTCCCCTTGCAGTAACAACTCGACCTCTTTATCGACATGGTTGGCGACCAGTGTTGGCAAACCAATGCCTAGGTTTACCACATCGCCGTCTTTCATCTCGCGGGCGACACGCCATGCAATGCGACGTCGGATAGTATTTTTATCTAATTGTGCTGTCATTGCGTGTCCTCCACCTGAATGTGATTGACGTTGATATGATCGACCAAGATATGATCGACAAAAATACTCGGGGTATGAACCGCTTCGGGTGCAATCTCGCCAAGCTCAACAAGTTGTTCAGGTTCGACAATGACGATTTCTGCGGCGGTTGCCATTAACGGATTAAAATTCTGGGTGGTTTTGCTGTAAAAGACGTTGCCACGACGATCGACTTTTGAGCCTTTGATTAAAGCCAAGTCGGCTTTCAGGGGGGGGGCTAGCAAAAATTGTTGCCCATCGACGTCTATCACGCGCTTGTTTTCCGCCACAATCGTGCCAAGCCCTGTTGGGGTAAGTACGCCGCCTAATCCTGCACCTGCAGAGCGAATACGCTCGGCGAGGGTGCCCTGTGGAACCAGTTCAACCTCCAACGTGCCTTCGTTCATTTGTTTGCCTGTTTCGGGGTTCGTCCCAATGTGAGAGGCATACAGCTTTTTGACCCGCTTATCAGCAATCAAACGGCTTGAACCACGACCGGGAG
Organism: Enterovibrio norvegicus FF-33; assembly: GCF_000286835.2. Taxonomy (GTDB): domain Bacteria; phylum Pseudomonadota; class Gammaproteobacteria; order Enterobacterales; family Vibrionaceae; genus Enterovibrio; species Enterovibrio norvegicus_A. Next base: position 1,058,556 of record NZ_AJYD02000038.1, read on the forward strand.
AACCCGTGTCTGTGGTGATCAGCGTAATGTCTCTAATGTCTTTTTGAATTAAGAGATCGATGAGGCGCTCTGGTGCGCCTGTCGCCATAAAGCCGCCAATCATAATAGTCATGCCGTCATGCAAAAGGTGTTCAATCTGCTGGGGTGTCGCTGCTTTTTTCATGGTGACTCTCCCTTAGCAACGTTTCAGAATGAGTGCCGTGCCCATGCCGCCGCCAATACACAGCGACGCTAAGCCGTATTCTTGCTGCGTGCGTTGCAGTTGGTAAACTAGCGTGGTGACAATACGGTTGCCGGACGCGCCAATAGGGTGACCGAGGGCAATCGCGCCGCCGCTTAGGTTGCTGCGCTCTAACAGCCAGTCTTGTTCGATCTGATGTTCTTCAGCGACTTCTTTGATCACACCTAGCGCTTGTGCCGCAAAGGCTTCGTTCAGTTCGAATACCTTGATGTCTTCGATGGCCATTTTGGCCTTGGTCAACGTGTTGGCGATGGCTGAAACAGGCCCAAGCCCCATCACCTCTGGCGCAATGGCGCCCTGTCCGTATTCCACCAACTCAGCCAATGGGGTGAGGTTGTGACGTTTCACCGCGCTTTCTGATGCCAGCAAAATGGCTGATGCGCCATCGTTAATGCCAGAAGCGTTGCCCGCCGTTACGCTGCCTTGTTTGTCGAAGGCTGGGCGCAGCGCTTGAAGCCCTTCAAAGGTAGCGTTTGCTTTGGGGTATTCATCGTCTTTAACGTCGAACTGACGTTTGCGCTCAGTCACCGTGATTGGCGCAATTTCCGCCTCGAAATGACCGTTTTCAATGGCGTTCACGGATTTCTGTTGGCTTTGCAGGGCAAATTTGTCCTGCGCTTCGCGGCTGATATTGCATTGGGAGGCAATGTTCTCGGCTGTTACGCCCATATGGTAGTGATGGAAGGCATCGGTTAACCCGTCTTTGATGATGCTGTCTTCCTGCATCTGATGACCCATGCGAACACCACGGCGGACTTGCCCAGACGTGATATACGGCGCGTTGGACATGCTTTCCATGCCGCAAGTGAGGACGATTTGCGCATCGCCGGCGCGGATGTGGCTGGCACCGTCCATGATGACTTTCATGCCGCTGCCGCAGATCATGTTCAGGGTGTAGGCGGGCACCGTATCTGGAACGCCTGCGTTGATGGCGGCTTGACGACCCGGCCCCATACCCGCACCGCCCGTTAGCACATTGCCAACAATGACTTCGTCGATAAGGTCTGGGGTGATGTTTACTTGCTCAAGTGCGGCTTTCATCGCATGTGCGCCAAGATCAACGCCTGACAATGGCGCGAGAGAACCGTTAAAGCTGCCGATTGGCGTGCGCTTAGCCGCCACAATATAGATGCGTTCCATGTCACCAGTACTCCCATGTTTGCTATTTGCTAACTGCTTTTCAGCTTACGGAAGGGGAGCGGGAGGCGATATAGACAGAAATTCAAAGTGGCTTTGCAAAAATGCAAAGCAGGAACATTAGGCGAGTGGAGGCTCTATAAACAAGAATTTGTCAGCAAGGATTATCCAGTAAGAAATCTTTAAATTTACTGGCGACGGGCGAGGCGACACTGGCTGGGTGGTAATACAGATTCAAACTCCAAGTGCTGGTGTTAAAGTCTTGCAGCAAGGGAATTAGCGCTCCGCTTTCGACCGCTCCTTGCGTCACAAATTGCGGCAGGTAAGCAATGCCCGCCCCTTGGGAGACGCCACGAAGCAAGAGGTCGCTGTCGTTTACTTCAATGGTTTTTGGCACTTTCAGCACGATGTTTTCAACGCCTTTTTGGAAGATCCATTCGTTGCTGCCAGTGAGTGTGGTGGCGACCAGACAAGCGTGATCGTGTAAATCTTCTGGCTGGGTTGGCAGGCCTTGTTGCTCTGTGTATTGCGGTGAAGCCACCACCACAAACGGAGAAGCCAACAGTTCCCTTTTTACCAGCAGCAAATCCTTTTCACGGTAGCCCTGAAAGCGGGCGTTGGCACTGATCATCAAATCGCTAGTGCTGGCATGGTCGAGAGCCCAAGGCGTGACGTTGATGTTGAAGGTCACTTTCGGGTTGAGTCGGGTGTACTCGGTGATTTTGTCCATCAAATAGTGGTTGGCATAAACCGGTGTACAGGCAATGTTGATGTGGCCTTTTTCATGATCCTGAAAGCCTGCTAGCTTTTGACTAATGCGCTCTGCTTTGTCGACAATCGGCGAGAACTCTTCATAGAGAGTCTGACCCGCCTGTGTGGCTTCCAATAGGCGGTTTGAACGATGGCACAGCGTGGTGCCGAAATGTTGTTCCAACTCTTGAAGCCAACGGCTTCCCGCAGAGACGGAGACATTGAACTGACGCGCCGCAGAAGAGATAGAACCTGTGCGGATCACGTAGATAAAGAATGCCATTTTATCGAGCATGAAATCTCTCCGAGGCTGTTTGGGTATATGCTAAATCCCTTTGTAACGTCCACTTTCCTTTGTCATGGGAGCGTGCTTCACATCTTGAGCGGGCGTTATACCGTAATCAATCATCTAACCTTTTCGTCGCTTTACGGTATACATCGCTACGTTCGCGTTTTCCGACTGCTAAGACGGTTACAATGATGACATCGTCTTCAACTTTGTAGACGAGACGGTAGCCTGATTGACGCAGCTTGATTTTATATATGTTGTCAGCCCCAGAGAGTTTTGAAGCCGGAACATGTGGGTTATCTAAGCGCTCGATTAGCTTTTTCTTAAATTGCTGTTGCAGAGTAGAGCCAAGCTTTTTCCACTCTTTGAGTGCGCTCTTTTTAAAGTCGAGTCTATAGGTCATCAATATCTACCGAAATGCTCTCTTCAGATTCACGCTCTCTCGCAATAGCTAATAGTTCAAGATCTTCGAGTCTGTCCATCATCATTTCGTACGCTTCGGCAGGTACGCAATAAAATGCTGGCTCATTTCGGTTCAATACAGCAACAGGTTCACCGTGAGCACTCGTTGCAACTTTCATCGGGTTAGCTTTCAACTCAGTAATGCTTGCAGCAACATCGGCTAAAATTCTAGCGGTCATTTAATCGGTCTCTAAATTGGTCTTTGTGTTGGTCATCTTAGCCTCAACCAAGCGGTTTAACAAGTTGCTTACGAGTGATTCGCAACGCGTGTTATTTTTGGTTTTGCTGCGCCAGCAGCCAATGCTCTCGAACAACAAAGCTGTCTACCTCGTTCTGTCACTTTCGCCATTAAGGTATTGCTTACGGCAAACACATATTGAAGGCCTCATACTGCGGTCTCACCGCTGCCTGTATTTCCCCAATCTCGCTTAACATCGTCCTGCGTGGCTTTAGAGAATCGTGCACTGGCTTCGGGGGCGGCAATCCTATCTTCCGAACCTATTGAGATAGTATTTTCCAAAAAACGCTCATAATCTTGCTTCAAAACACTTAACGAAAAACTATCCATGACTAATTTTCAATATTACTTTCATCAAGCGCCTTGTTTTAACTCTAAAAATACCAAAGTAAGCACCGATCTTGGTTGGTTGACTGCGGCGATGAAAGAGGATGTCGTTGCACAAATGGCAGCGATTGTTGCTCAAGGCAAGGTTGAGCCAGAGTTTTCGGTGAACGTGACGTGTACAAAAGAGGAAGCGCGCGATTACTTACTGCTTAATTTCTAAGGTTACTCAGAAGAAGACCTTGCGAGCCAAGTGAAAGCGGAAGACGAGCAAGAAGTGGCGGATGAAATCGCAGAGCTTTTAGCAGAAGGTAACGACGCCGTTTTTGAACATGAAATCTCACTGCAAAGTTGCAATGATTGCGACATTGACTAAGCGTTAAGCAACGCGAAAACATGTGCTTCGCACAAAACAAAAAGCGCCGTTTTTACACGGCGCTTTTTTCACACTCGAATCCATGAACGCTTAGCGAATCACATCAATTTCGACTTTCTTACCCAGCGACATCGCAAGGTTGTTGTCGTAATACGCGGCTTCATTGATGAAATGCGGGTAAGCATCGTAATCGCCTTCCCAGCAGACTTCGGTGCCGTCAAACAGGGTGAAGATAGGGTCGCCGTTACGCAGTACGGTGAAGTCAGCATCTTGTACATTCTTATGTACCATACCAAGGCGTTCACCCTCTTCACTTTCAGGTAATTTGAGCGTCTCTTCGTAGCGGTAGGCAGAAACGGTGGCTGGCAGTTCAGGCACTTCGTTCTTGTTGAACAACTCGACAAAATCCAGAATGTGGGCGGTCATTTCGTCCATCCAATCCAGCACATCTTGGCGCACCACTGACTGAGATTGCGGGCCAATTTCTACGATGATGCCTTGGTCTGCGATTGAGCAGAGGAAGTAATGCTCTTCGACCGAACAATGGTCTTCAAACAGAATCACGGCGTTGGCCATACGGGCAGACACATACGCGGCTAGCTGGGTGTTAAACGCATCTGCTTTCAGCAAAATGATGGTCGGGCCCATGTTGCTGGTGGTGTTGTGCAGGTCGATAACCAAATCAGTACGGGCATTGCCTTTTGGGCCAAGCTGAGCGTTGATCACTTTGGCACGGCTTTGCTCGTAATTGCTTAATTCCATGTTCGCGAGATCGGCAGGAAGGAACTGTCGGTTGAGATCGCAATCAAGATAACGTTTGTTATCGCGAAAGCCATTAGGGTTAGCAAAGAGTGTTTCCGTTTCAAAGCTGGCGCGGCGAATAAGCGCAGGGGAAGCCTGCCACTTTTTAAGAAGATAAATACCGCTGAATTCGTTGCCGTGGGTACCGCCGACAATGGCTACCCGATTGAATGTGCTCATCCTTGTCCTCTCCTGATAGACGAAAATTCAATATATCAGGGAGATGAGCAATCCCCAAGCGCTTCGACATACTTGAGGAGTGCATAATCATTCAATAATCGTATGGTTACTCGTCATGCCAACGGCCTTTGTACGCACTTGAGTAGTCTGGTACGTCGGTAATTTTGTTGTCAGACGTTGGTTCCAACGGCCCGACAACAGTGCGAAATGGCAAAATACCTGCCCACACATCAATGTCCATGTCCGCCAAATCATCGTTTACGCCATGACGTCCAATTTTTACCGAGGTTTCATCCAGCGGCATCACCAGCATTTCTGTGGCGGTGAGTTCTTTCTCGTTGCCGGGGCGCGCTTCTTTGCTTCGCCCTGGGGCGATTTGCTCAAGAAACGCATCCAGTGCGATGGATTTTTCGCCGTTGTCTTCCACCACAGAAAAGCGGCCAAAAGCCATGGCGCAGCGATAATGCGCACTGTGATGAAACGCAGAGCGTGCCAATACCCATGCATCCAGAATTGAGAACGTCATGCTGCATGGCTCACCATTTTTAAGGTGCTTCAGCATTTGGCTGTTTTTCGCGCCATGAATATAGATGTTGTTGCCGATACGCCATGCAAGCATAGGGATGACAGTAGGGCCGCGTTTGTCATTGAACGCGACGTGCGCGAGTTTGGATTCATCAATGATGCTGTAAAGCGCTTCTTGGTCTTTCACCGCTTTGTGTGCGCCTTTTCTTACGCGTGTTCTTTCTGTTGTTCCTACTGTCATAACCTTTCCCTTCTTTTGGCGCTGTTTTGCGTTTGTTTGTCCGTTGACTTGCAATTTACGGATAAACTGGCACCTTAAATAGAGCCAGTTTGAATAACTCAATAGATCCAATTTGAGGCGAGATGAGATGCAACCCATTGATATCGGTGATTTACGCTTGGATGCGAGCAATACGTCTAAGCAAAGTGCCTTGTACCTTGCGATTCAAAACAAGATTTTGAATGGCCTGTGGCCAACGAACGGACGTTTACCTGCCACGCGCTTGTTGGCGGAAGAACTGCGTGTGAGCCGAAACACGGTGACTGCCGTGTATGAGCAATTGAAAGCAGAAGGCTACATTGAGAGCCGTCGTGGAGCGGGGTATTTCATTCAATGGGCAATGCCTGATCAGTATTTACATACAAATATCAACAGCGAGCGCCAGTGCTCACTGGAAACCAAATGCGTTGTTGATGATAGGGAAGAAAAGCGACCGCCTTTTGATGCACATGTTAGAAACCGACCTTTCGCCCCCGGAGTGCCCGATCTTGCGCAATTTCCTTACAAGAAGTGGGCAAGATCGCTGCAATGTCATTTTCAACGTTCAATACTCGGCGGGCAGAATGACATTCAAGGGAATCTCGCGCTTCGCCAAGCGCTGAGCGACTATCTTTCACTCAGCCGTTCGGTGGATGCCTCGCCGCAACGCATTATTATTACTGTTGGCGCACAGCAAGCGCTCTATATTGCCATCAACGCGATCCTCGAAGCGGGTGAAAAGGTGATGATGGAAAACCCCGGTTACGCGCAAATGCGGAAGGTGCTTGATCGCAGCAACATTGATGTGTCCTACATGCCTGTTGATGCGATAACAGGGGCAGATATTTCATTGCTCGATAAGTTTGATGGCAAGGCGGTGTACCTGACTCCGAGCAATCAATACCCCATGGGAACAAGTTTAAACACCAATGACAGGATGCGATGCATTGAGTGGGCAACGCAGAAAACCCAAGGGGAGCAAGCAAGGTGGATCATCGAAGATGATTACGACAGTGAATTCCAATTCGCGAATCGTCCCTATCCTTCACTTCAAGGTTTGGCAACCAAGTTTCATGGTGACGCCGCTAATGTCATTTATGTTGGTACATTCAGTAAAACCCTGCTGCCTGCGATCCGTGTCGGCTACATGGTGGTGCCAGAATCTCTCGTCGAGAAATGCTTGAGCGTGAAAGATGCCATCGGCGGCGACACTGCCATGCACATTGAAGAAGTCTTGGCGGAGTTTATCGCGGAAGGGGATTACCTTCGCCATATCCGAAAAATGCGGACCTTGTATCAAGAAAAACAGCGGGTATTTGTCGAAGCCTTACATCAACATTTTGGCGACGAAGTGGAAGTGATCAGCCAAGCGGCGGGGTTGCATGTTACATTTCGTTGGCAAGGTGGATTAACCGCGCTAGAAGCCAAAGCGTTGTTAGAAGAAAAGGGAGTTACGATCCGCACATTGCTGTTTTACTGCGATGCCGACTCAGTGAGTGACATGCCCGAGTGGATGCAGCGAACTTTGGTAGCAGGGTTTGGCAACAGTTCGCTGGATGATATCCGCCAAGGCGTGAAGAAACTGGCAGAGTGTTTTTCTTGCCAGTAGGTTTAGTCCACTAATTCAATGCCAAGTGCTTCGAGCAGATAAAGGGCTTCGTAGCGGGAAAATTTAGCGGCATTGACGTTGTTGTCCAGCACGCTCAACGAGACATTGGTGGATTCAGTCAAATCGGCATTTTGAAGATTGGTGCGCATAAACACACTGTTGGTGAAATCGCAGTAAGTCATTGACGAATCAGTAAAATCACCTTCACGAAAATCGGCATCGTGTAGCTTACATTCTTTGAGGTTTAGCCCTCTGAGTGTTAAGCCAAAAAACGAGGTATCGTTCATGATGCACTTAGAAAATGTCATATCGGCATCAACACGATAGGCAGGCCATTCCGCAAAAGTCCAATCAACCCCAACCAATTTACATTCACTAAACGTAACGTCAGAGAAGCGAGAGTGATTCACTTTCATCAAACTAAGATTACAGCGCGTGAAGGTACAGTTTATGAACTTGCAGCGTCGAAAAGCGGATTCAGATAACTGACAGTCTCGAAACTCACACTCTTCAAATTCAGTGCTATCAAGGGTTTGGCTGGACAATTCAAGCTTATCGAAAGTTTGGTCGTAGTATTCGAAATGGCTTTGTAGATGCTGCATTTTCACCTCAATGAGTGAGCAATTAGACGTGGTATTTAAGCATTACATGCTGAAAAGTCGATATAAATTTCAATGTCATGTGAATGTTTACTGTTTCCCCTATGACGTTAAAGACGTGAGTGCTCAATGTTCATCCTTTAACTATGATTAGAGACAGCCAACAACATAAAAATAGGCTGCGCTAATGACCAACACGATCTGTTTTTACGAACCGGACGAGGCCTACGGCTTTCTTTCGAACTTCTATGGCGCACCATTACGCATAGACGGGAAGGCGTGGTTAACGTCAGAACATTACTATCAGGCGTGTAAGTTTGAAAGTATGGCATTGCAACAAAAAATCCAATGCGCGCTGACACCTGATGAAGCTTTTTCATTGAGTCGTGAATTTAACCGTGAAGTGAAAAGTGATTGGTTAGATATACGTTGTGATGTCATGCGCCATGTTGTGGGGCAAAAATTTCAACAACATGCCGATCTCGCTCTAAAACTGGCTTCAACTTATCCTGCGGATTTGGTGGAATGTTCACATTGTGATGCATTTTGGGGGACGGGAAAGAGCGGTGATGGCTTTAATAAGCTCGGTCATATTTTGATGGATGTCAGACATCAAATTCTTGTTCAAGACGTACTTTTGAGCAACCCTGGAACACATCATTGTTAAGGATTATTGTTAGGTAGATAGACATCAAATAACATCAACTTCCCGCAACATCTGCGTTCATATACGCCATTCAATATCAAAGAAAAGTGACTACAAAATAAGAATTAATCGTAATTCCTAGGTTTGCACTGCCCGACTTTTTTTCACGCTGCTAGAGTGGTTATCGAGCGTTTAAAGTCTCGATGATTGTGTTACTCACTCATGCATTTGAATGAAAAAAGTGCTCGCTACCTACTTTAATAACAAAGGCGATAATCAACACTTTTACTCGGGACTTAGGGTGCCAGTGCAGATTAAGCACCGATGAGTTCTAACACAGCCACGGACCTTTTAGCGCTCAGACTGCTGTTGATTTAATTTTCCTGATACGGGAATTGCGTTAATCAAACAGCTTCTATCAACATAATCTAACGTGGTGCGTGTGAATTGCGCTACCAGCCCTTTCAGAATTCGCCCTATGCCTGAAAGTGTACCCATTGTTTTAATCAAGATTGTTTTTAATTAAGAAAGTGGCACCAGTGACTTTAATCGACTGGCAGAGGTAACACGAGAGTAGAGTTCGGGGGAAATGATTGAACCCAAATACCTGAATGTGCTTACCCGTTGGATCTGATGCGCCAAAAAGGCAAAAAACACGGATTTACGTGTTGCTTCCGAATGCGAATGTTTCAGTTTGTTCGCGCTTGGCCTGAGGCATTTTCAAACTCACGGTGCTAATTACCCTATAAGGTGAGATCCATGGTTGATACCCATCAAAGTTTGGCCTCTCAATTGCAAGAAGCGTTGCTTATTGTCGAGGATGACCCATACGCACAGAAGAAACTCTGCCAAGCATTAGAAAGTGAAGGCTCGATACTCACCGCGCATTCATTGAGTGTGTCAGCGGCGTTGCAGCAACTGTTAACGTCGGTTGTGGTTATTGGACGATGTGATGCCAATACATTGTCGTTGATGAAGGAAATTCTCTCTTTTGCACCTCGCACAAAAGTGCTGGTTGTGGTGAACACAGAGAACGATGGTGATGCGGTTTTAGCGTTGGAATCTGGCGCGTTTGATATTATCGAACAACCGTTTAGTGATGAACTATTGAGGTTATTGGTTCGTCGCGCGCGACATATCGGGCAACTAGAGCGGGAAGTAGATCGCCTGAAAAGCTATGAGCGTCGGCAAGAGTCTATTCTTGGTGGCAGTCCGCAAATGATGCAGTTACTGCGCATGGTTGATCGTGTGTCCTTGACGGATATCAACGTGTTGATTTATGGCGAAAGTGGTACGGGCAAAGCGTTGTTGGCAAGAGCTATCCATGATCGTAGTCCGCGTAGCGAGAAGCCTTTTATCACTATCAACTGCGCGTCCATTCCTGAAGAATTGCTTGAAAATGAACTATTTGGTATAGAGAGCGATACCTTAGGTGTTCGTCGTGTCAAAGTGGGCAAAATCGAAGCCGCTCATGGCGGCACCTTGTTCTTAGATGAAATCGGGGACATGCCTTTGCATGTTCAAGCCAAGGTGTTGCGCTTTGTGCAAGATCGCGTGGTTGACCGAATTTCTGGCCAGCGCTCAATCCCTGTTGATGTAAAGATCGTCTGTGCAACGCATCAAGATCTCAAGCAACGTTGTTCTGAAAAGCGCTTCAGAGAAGATTTATTGCACCGGATTGGTGACGTGCCCATCACTATCCCGCCTCTTAGAGAGCGTGGAGACGACGTGTTGTTACTGGCTAAAACGTTTTTGCTTCAGTTCAACCAATCCATGAATCGCAGCATATCGGGGTTTAGCGACGATGCATTGGAAGCCTTGTTGACGCACATGTGGCCAGGAAACGTGCGAGAACTTCAAAACAAAGTGAAGTCTGCCGTGATCATGGCTGATGGTAATCAAATCTCGGCCTCAGATCTGGCGTTAACGAAAGAGCAAAAAAAAGATTCTGGGCTACCACTCAATATCCGTCAGGTCAGAGAAGAAGCGGAGCGCCAAGCAGTGACGCGTGCGTTGGCACGAGCTGAAGGCAATATGTCGCAAACAGCCAATCTTCTTGGTGTCTCTCGCCCGACGCTATATACCTTAATTGAAAAGTACGCGCTGCAGCGCTAAAGGAGTACATGTATAGCAACGGGTTGGGCATGTTCGTCTTGATTATGAGAGCTCGGGGTAAATAGCCTTTCATTCTCAATGGGCTTATCGCTAAAGCATATACAGTGAATATAAGGCAACGAATTTGTCGAATGTTCCCCACCTTGTTTTCTTTGTCCGTTAATGGGAGTGCGTTTCGGGAAGGTTGTCTTGTTCGTGTGAGGTAGTCATCTCACGCTTATGTCAGCGAAAATGACGTGGAGTAGTAGAATGAAAGTAGCTGAATTGGTTGATAGTAATTTGGTACTAAAAGCTGAAGTTGATGTGTGCATAGCGGACAATTTCTCTCTCGATATATGCAGTTATGAATCGGGTGATCAGCTTGTTATTTTCAGCCCCAATACTGAAGACGTGCTTATCTGCGATAGTGCCACCAGTGTTTTCCTTTCCCTTATTGAAAAGAACCTTCCACTTGGCGCGGCACTTTCAGCGTTGTCAGTCTGCGAGCCAGAATATGCAAAAAGGTTATTGCATGAGCTTGAACGCATGGAAATCATAAAGCTAAATGGCGTGCGTTGACGCTAACCATCCCTTCTTGTCTATGCCCGAGTAAACTCTCGCTGAACAAGCACTTTGAGGTTGCAGGGTATAGATATAAACAAAGACGTAAGTAAGCACCTGATCTTTCTCCTCTAAGCTGTAATCTTTTAATAGCTGCGGTATGCTGAGTCTATTGTTAATCGCTGAGCGAAGCCGCAACCTTGCAATACATTCGAATCAAAGACGCGATCAAAGAGCAGATCCAAAGCGGGCAATTGGCGGCGGGTCAAAAGCTGCCTTCAGAACGAAAACTGGCAGACACCTTTAAAACGACGCGTGTCACGCTGAGAGAAGCGCTTTCACTATTGGAAACAGATGGCCTGATCTACCGTGAAGATAGACGTGGGTGGTTCATTTCACACCGTGCACTGCATTTGGATCTCTCATTGCCTTTTGTGTTTTCATCGGTTGCCAGCGCCCAAGGCCGCGTACCTTCCATCGAAGTTCATCGTGCTGAAAGTGTGATGGCGAATCATGAGAGTACGACATACCTATCACTGCTACCGTTTACGGAAGTGTTTAATATTGGCCGTATTCATCGTCTTGATGGAAGGGCTGTAATGTACGCTGATCATTATGTTCGCGCGGAGCGACTGCCTAACTTGCTCCAGCACCCACTGGATGGAAATTTGGCAGAACTCTATCGAGAGAACTGGCAGCTCAACATCAGTAAATGCTGCTACACCGTACGATCCTCGACATTTGATGCGCTGATAGCAACAACGATAAAATCAACCGTTGGGGCGCCCTCATTGCGTATCTCTCGTGTGCATATTGATGAGGCAGGCGTTGCGCAGGAATATGTGATCGAACATTGGCGACACAACGCGATTTCGTTAGATATGACGGTCGGATTTGGTGATAGCTGACTTTAGATTGAATGCTCACATCTTGTAGATAGAGTGGGATTTCTTGCTGTTATGGTCGAAATGCTTTGCGCTACTTCGTTTGGGCTCTGAGTTGCTGCTGGCGCTCGATACGCTGAATTTGTTTTTGCAGCGTCGCCGCATTGAAGGGTTTCACAACAAAGCCATTAACGCCATGTTGAATCAACTCTTTTACCCGCTCTTTATCCTGCTCACAGGACACAATGAGGACTGGGGTTTGTTTTAGTCTTTCGTCACAACGCACTTCTTTGAGTAGCTCTCTGCCATCCATCTTTGGCATGTTCAGGTCCGTGATGAGCAATCCATAACTGTTCTTCTTCAACATTTGAAAGGCTTGCCATCCGTTGGTGGCTTCCTCCAAATCTAAATAGCCAATGCTTCTCAGTAAATTAAGCATGACGTGCCTCATGGATGTCATGTCATCCACGACCAGAATTTTCATCGTTGAGCATTACCTTTATATTGGCTTCCTGAATAAAATATAGCCTAACACTCAGTAACTTCGAGAAGTGCTCCCAAGTGAGCTTGGTTGTATATTGGGCAGGTTGACTGACATCCTAGATATTCAGGGGCATAGCTGGCATTAACACCCCTATTTTTATTCATTGAAAATTTTACGGATGTGACTGTGTTGGACGGGGGTTGGGCCTAGGAGACCTTGTTGAACCTTCGGCTTTCAAGGTTGAATTCGCCAAATCGTAGAGCATACCGAAGCGAGAATGATAGGTAGGCTGGCAATGAAAATCCTGAATATAACGTCGCGCTGCTCGGCCGATTTTTAAGCGTTTGTTGTTGTCAGAAAATAGCTCTAGCAGCTGATCTTGTAGCATATTGGTTTCGGAATCGGTCGACCAATAAAGTGGATGGTCAACATCAGCATATTCACTATCAGTTCGATGGGATGCAATTGGGAGTCCCATCGACATGGCTTCCAATACTGAAGTGTCATGCTGCTCAGGGCGTAAACAGACAAAGGCATCGATATGTGTATGAAAAAGATAATTATCCTTTAAGTGGCCACAAAAACGGATTTGTTCTTCTGCGACATTCTTACCTTCAAAACCACGGCGTAGCCTATTTAAGTGGGGGCTATTGCCGGAGACAAGCAGCAAGGTTTGTTGCTTGAACGTCGGCGAGCGCATGCACGCTGCAAAATACTCGTCGAAAAATGCTTCTAGTTTGCTTTTTCTTTGTCCGGACACATCGACGCCGATAACGAATCGGTGTGTTGGAACAGGAACGGTACCGACAAAATGATTAGTCACATTGGTGTCAATGACTTTCAATGAAGGGCAGTATTTTCGGCTATCTACGCCACAGCGAATAAGCTGCAGTTTGTCTTTTGGGATATTTGCTACTTGGTTAAGCCACGCCTTATCCTTGTCTGATTGTGCAATGACAAAGTCAGAGGAGTAGGAAAGCGTTCGATGCATCCATTGGCGAAACCAAGCGTTAAGCCCCTTGCTTTTTTCCACGTTATTTTGATACATGTGCAGCTTAACGGGCACGTTTTGCCTGCGCGCGACCCATTGTATTGGAAATGTCTTATCACCATAGGTTTGGCAAACATGAGGTTTAAGCGCCACGAGTACTTTATGGCATTCTCTTAGCCGTCTGGGTAGCGATCCTTTTAAGTCTAACTCTAAAAAACTTGCGTGGTGAGGAAGTGTTTGCGCTGAAAGTATTTTTGATTTTTTCAATACGATCAGTGTGTGCTCAAAGTAGGGTTGTGGAAAGTGACGGATGTTCGAAAAGACCTGATCATTTTGCATCGCATCGCTCAACGAGCTGACAACGTGGCAGATATGGAGTGGCTGCGGTCTGACAGACACCATCGGGAACCTCATGCTCATGCGAAAAACGTTGAGTAATAGTCGCACAGTTGCAAGAGGCAACATTTCCGATTTCAGAGACAACGACAAAAAAAGCAACGCGCGATGTCTTGAACGACGTTGGTGTTGTGCGCGTAGGTAGGTGTCATTGAGCGAGGAAAAAAATGGAATCGCGATAAAGGCAGTGCCCGCTAGGCGTTATTGGGGTTCTTTATCAAGAGGAAGGTAAGGTTGTAAAATCGCGCGATTTCTTCCTCCGTGCTTTGCTTTGTACAAGCATTGATCAGCGGCTTCCAGTAGTTGGTTGGGCTGAGTATCTGCGGTGGGTTCGCAGGTAATGCCACCGATACTGATGGTGATAATGCCGCTACTGGTGCTCCCTTGGTGGGAGACGCAAAGATCACGCACTGCTTGGCAAAGTTGCCAAGCCACTTTTTGTGTTTTTTCGAGGTCGCTGTTAGGTAGCATCAAGGAAAATTCTTCACCACCAAAACGCGCGAGTGGTGCATCCCATTGCTTCGCAATACCACTCATTGCTTGAGCAACGCGAGACAGCACTTTGTCGCCTTGCAAGTGACCATAAATGTCGTTGTAGGCTTTAAAATGATCGATATCTATCATCATGACAGACAGCATGGATTGGTCATCCACTGTGTCATACAACGCAGCGCTTAATTGGCGGCTAAATGGCCGACGATTCAACAAATGTGTCAGATCATCGGTTTCAGCTTCCACACGTAGTCTTTCATTGGCCATGATCAGCTCTTCTTGAAGTTCAGCCATCGCATAGTGATCGCGCTCGCGAATCGTCAGCTCACTGAGCATGGTGGCAAAACGTGTCAGTAAGAGGCTTTTGTTCTCATTCCAAGTGAGAGAGCGGTGATTGTTGGTTGCAGCGAGTATACCAAAGCTCTTGCGTCCATCTGTAAGGGGGAACATTGCCAAGCTATGTATGCCGACGTCTTTGAGGAAATCGAGCTCTGCAAGTGCGTCTTCCTCGAAATTATCGACATCAACCAGCGCCACATTCTGTGCCGCCATGAGCCAGCGTTTCACTTTGAACATATCGCTGAAATCAATTGGGGGCTGCTCGCTGCTTTCGGGATAAGAAGCACGATATAGGATGTTGTCGTGATCGAATGAAAGCCAGAAAATATGGTCTGATCCAAGCAGTTCTGCCATTTGAGGCATACAACATCGAACATCATGTTCAACGTTGGTTTTGTGGCCTTTCAACAGTCTGAGTGATAAATCTGCGAGCAGTTTATTGGCGAGATTTTGCCATTCAATAGCTTGAGTGCGGGCAGTGACTTCCTCTACCAGTAGCGATTTGTGTTGTTTTAACGTGCGTTCTTTTAATCGCTTTTCAATGGAATCAGCTCGTATGCGCATATAGAGTTCTTGCACCGATCTCGCCACTTGTCCTAGTTCATCTTGGTGATGAGTCAGCGAGTGTGGGATAGCAAATTTGTTGACTTTATTAAGGTCAATTTTGTCTATATTTTCGACTAATGACTTCACGCGAGTAATACACGTTTTGCCAATGATCATCAGAAGTAGCATTGCTACCAGTAAAGCTTCAACAAGGTAAACCAGTGCCGCGGGGATGGCATCGCGTAACGCGCTATTTTCAATTTCTTCAAGGTTTAAATAGATGTCGAGTTGGCCAATACTCTCGCCTTGAGTGACAAGTGGGTATTTTTTGTATCTTCCATCTTTCCGGCTTCGTGTAATGTTGTCAGCCCAATATTGCTCTCCATCTATGCTCGTTAAATGGACGTTTTTCACAAATGGCATATCTGCAAGGCTTTGAAGCTGATGAAGAAGTAAGGACGTGTCTTCTTTTTTTAGTGAATAACGAATGGTAGATAAAGAGCTGTCTGCTCTTTTTTCTAGCAATGAAACGGTCAAAGAATAGGTGTTCGTATAATTGATGTGTAGCTGCAAGCAGATAGAGACAACAGCGAAAGTTAAGCTTAAACCTAGGACCAGTGCGGATAATTTAGCTTGGATACTTTGGCGCGTATTAAGAAAGGTTTTTGGCATGCAAGGCTCATCATAATTAACAGAACGCTGTTACTCGCAGCAGTTTACCGCAATAAATAGTCAACTCTGGCTTAAAAAATCACCAATGAGTTATTTAGCGCACTGATCGAATGGAAAACCATCGGATATAAATAAATTGTTACATTAAGGTAGCTTTCATTGGCCTCAATAATCAACGAAGTGTGAGTTTTATGACCTTGGATTTTTAACCTTTTCTGTTTTCTGCACGAGTAGACCGTATTTCTATTTTATTGTTGCTTGTCTTGTAATACGCAAATTCTATGGCTGCCAGCATGAGTTTGTTTCCCCATGTCTAAGCATGCATCCAGATGGGTGAATTTTTGATATTCGACACCCAGTACAAATGCGCCGATGACGAGCACTACAACGATAATCCATCTAAAAATGTTTAACTTCATGTAAGCTGTCGCTCCTTTGATATGCCATTAGCGCTAAGTATAAACAGGTATCTGTACTTGGATTGCATTATGGAAACTGTCTCGGGTTACTGTACAGAATTATGTTCTGGATCATTAGACCCAGATTTACGAAAAAGAAAGAATAGATACTAATGAAAACAACAATTTATTTTGTAGTGGATTTATGGCAGCAATGAAATCTGGCTCTATACTCAGATCTTGTACACATCAGGTTTTCACATGAAGAAGAGATACCACATTGAAAACTAGAAAACGAATTCGAAAGTTCTTTCCACTAGACTTTTATGGCGCAGACAGAGGTTGGCGATTCGTCATTCGAGCGTATAACACATCTGAAGTTTTTGATGCGTTAATGTGGCGCTCTTACCTTTCGGTACGCAGACAAGATTTCAATTTGTTACGCCTTGCCGTCGAAACATTTTCCTACGTCAGTGATTATTCTGAAGGACATGTCGCTGAAATCTCTGGATCACATGGCACATTGATGCGCGTTAAAATGCTCGGGCCGGTTGTAGAAGTTGGCGCATTGAACAAGGCCTACTTGGAAAAGAAGCGCATAAACGCTGATTGCTGCCCAGTTGGGTAACTATGCTTATTGTTAGGGGCCGTTGCACCAGGTTCTCACCCATGCGATAGCAAAAAAGCCGAGTTTGAAACTCGGCTTTGTTGTTTGTGATATTGCTTTTTGACGGGCAGACTTTCTGAACAAGGAAACCAATGCCTAGTGAGATGAGTGTGGCTAGGATGGCACTGACATTTTTTTGTCTGTAGCGGGTAGCCAGTGCGATATCACACAGGTTATGCCAAGCATTGCGCACGAAACCCATAAGCAGGCAACCAAGCCATAGTGTTGATAAATCCAGCCAGATAGCAGAGTTCCTAGTAACCTTCCCATCGCATTCGCCATGTAATAGAACCCAACATCTAAAGATACGCCGTCTTCACGTGCATAGCTGACAATAAGATAGCTGTGAAGCGATGAGTTAACGGCGAAGATGGCGCCAAATATCAGAAGGCCAGCAACAAGGCTAATTTGCGGTGTAATGTTGTTCATTAGGGCAAGCGCAATGAGTCCGGGGATCACGGTTAAAACGCCGACCCAGATCATGGCCGCACGCCCATCGGGTACTCTCCCTGATGTTCTTGCCGTTATCTTGGGTGCAAACCCCTGAACAACACCATATCCAATCACCCAAAGTGCCAGGAAACCGCCAACGGTCCAGTGATCCCAGCCAAATTGACTGGCAAGGAACACAGGAAGTGCGACCACAAACCAGACATCACGTGCGCCAAATAGGAACATACGCGCCGCAGAAAGTACGTTTATGGGGGCACTCTTGGAAAATAGCTGGGTAAATTTTGGTTTGTTCTTTGCTTGTCCTATTTCGGATTTTAGGAAAAACAAGCTACCTAACCAAACCATTGTCAATGCGCCGGCCATGATGAGCACAGAGCCTTGGAATCCAACCAATGAAAGCAATGCACCACCGAGAAAAAAACCCGCTCCTTTCAGTGCATTTTTTGAACCGGTAAGTACTGCAATCCACTTATATAACGTGCCTTCGGCATTTGTAGGAACCAGCGCCTTAACCGCACTCTTTGCGCTCATTTTGTTTAGATCTTTGGCAATGCCTGAAAGGGCTTGTGCCGCCATGACCCAGCCAACAGTCAATATGCTTGATGGCACCATTAGCATCGCCAGAGCAACAATTTGAAGCCCTAAGCCTATGTTCATGGTGCGGTTCAAACCAATATGTGCACCTAGCCAGCCACCCACTAAGTTGGTGACAACACCAAAGAATTCATAGAACACAAACAGCAATGCAATATCGAGAGGGCTGTAACCCAAACTATGAAAATGGAGGACAACCAGCATTCTCAATGCGCCATCGGTGAGGGTGAAAGCCCAGTAGTTACCGGTGACGACTAGGTACTGTTTTAGTTCTGATGAAAGTGCAGCAAACGGCATGGTTTGCAAACTCCTATTGTGCTTTGTCGATGCGGCCGACCATCAATGCGAGTTCGGCGGTACGGTTTGCATAGCCCCACTCATTGTCGTACCAAACGTAAAGTTTAACTTGTGTGCCGTTGATCACCATGGTTGAAAGCGCGTCGATCGTGCCTGAGCGAGGGTCAGTGCGATAGTCGATAGACACTAGCGGACGTTCTTCGAAGCCCAAGATGTCCTTTAGCGGCCCTTCAGCAGCGGCTTTCAGCATCTGATTTACTTCTTGCTCGCTGGTTGGGCGGCTAACTTCAAACACGCAATCAGTCAGTGAAGCATTGGTCAATGGAACGCGCACGGCATGGCCATTTAGCTTGCCTTTTAGCTCCGGGAATATGTGTGTAATAGCGGTGGCTGAGCCTGTGGTGGTAGGAATGAGTGAGGTACCACACGCACGGGCACGACGAAGGTCTTTATGCGGCGCATCAATAATAGTCTGCGTATTAGTAATATCGTGAATGGTTGTCATTGAACCATGAACGATACCCAATTGCTCATGGATAACTTTCACCACGGGTGCAAGACAGTTTGTGGTGCAAGATGCTGCGGTCACAATGCGATGATCATCTGGAACATATTGATCATGGTTAACACCCATGACCACATTAAGTACGCCATCTTCTTTCACTGGCGCAGTCACTACAACACGCTTTACACCTTGCTCTAAATAGGTGTTTAGCAGTGCCTTTGTCTTCATTTGCCCCGATGCTTCAATCACTAAATCACAGCCAGACCAATCGGTATCTCCAATGGCGCGGTTTTGGCTGCATTGAATCACGGTGTCACCCACGATGATTTGATTGTCTTGCGCTTTGGCTTCGTGGTGCCAACGACCGTGCACAGAGTCGAAGTTGGCTAAGTGAGCCAGTGTTGCCGCATCGCCAGCTGGATCGTTAATGGCGACAAATTCTACGTCACTTTGATCGAATGCTGCACGGAAAGAGAGGCGTCCCATCCGTCCAAATCCATTGATACCGATTTTGATAGTCATGCTTTGTCCTTATCATTCACACTGAAAGCTTTAATATTTGGAAAATCATATATACGAAATAACATATGTAAAGTGAAGATTTGTTGACAAGGTATGAAGCAGGGTAGAGAAAGCTGAAAAATGTGGCGTGTTATCTCCTATGAAATATCACGCTTACCGATAAGAAGTGGCGAGAATGGCTCCCTAAAGGTATTAATCATGTCTGAATCGCATATTTTTAAATCATAATCGTAACAATATGTTTCCATCGGTAACAAATGCACAAGTTGTTAACGTGCGGAAGTATGTCTAAGTGATAGAAAAACCGCAAGATAGCTTCTGCTAATACCCTGAATTGGCGTTATTATGTTGCAGGGTTGTAACATTTGGCGTTTTAGCACTCTGCGCAAAACTATGTAAAAATAGACCCAAGCGAGCAAATATTGCTCAACCCTCTATTAACCCTTTATGTAGGAGTAGAAATGGCCTTTTTCGCGGTTGTTTTTCTGTCTGTTGTTGGTGGCATCCTTGCTGGTGATCATTTTCACTCGTACATGGTGGGCTTTTCACTAGCGACACTGGCCGTTGGTTGTTGTTACTGGCTGAGTTTTCGCCATACCAACTACCCACAACTTGCGCTTCTTATGCTTTGCTCGGGATTTGCCGTAAAAATGGGCATTACGGTATTCGGTGTGATGTGGAGTTTGGAACGTGACCTGCTGACATCGCCATTTGTTTTTGCGTTGTCATACCTATTCTTCTCCTTGGTAGCGACATACGGTTACTTTAAATACCGAGAATATGTTGGTAAACGTATTGAAGCGGTGAAAACCAGCCTTCAAAGCAGCTAGTAGCTAGCGGCTAAATATAGAATATCCAGTTATGAAGGTGGCTTATGCCACCTTCATTGTTTGTACCCTCCGCAATGTATTACCCACACTATTTGTACTAACCCCTTTGCCTGTTCGTGCCTGTCTTTGCACATTCGTTCCGTCTATATACTCAAGCTTGTGAATGAATATCTACTACAATTTAAGTGGCTCAAAAATAAGACTAAGTGTCAGGTATACATGGCAAACAAAACCCTTAACACCATTCTCATTCTTCTGTGTGTTGCTATGTTGGCAACGTCTGTTGGGTACAGCGTTCATCAGGCGAATCACGTCGAAAAGCTCAATGATGAATGGCATTCAGAAACTCAACAGCAATTGAATGTGGCGCTGGAATTTGAAGCATTAGAGAGAGCATTCGGTTATCTGGGCTTCATACATCATTTCAAAAACTACGTGTTGAGGCGGACTGATTACTACTACGTTGAAGCCACGAAAAGTTATTGGGAAGCCAATGAGGCATTGCTCAATCTTCTATTGGTCGATCTCCCTAACTCTGACGTCAATGACATCATTACGATTCAAGGCACATTGAATGCGTATTTTAAAAACCTCAATTATGTCTATTTGGAACTGAAATTAGAATCGGCAGTTGATGTCGATAAGCGCGTAAGGGTCGACGACAATAACGCGAGGGAAGCATTAATTAGACTACGAGCAGGGGTAGTTACGAATCTTTCCAAGCACAATCAAAATGCCAACTCTAGAGATGAGAGTAAAAGCACGTGGTCGTACGTTTCCACCTCACTTCCGCTATTCGTCATTGTATTTCTCGCCATTATTGTTTCTGTGGTTGCCCGCCAGATGTCTCATCGCCAGCGTGAAACCAATGCTATCTTCAATTTTTCTCCTGACGGCTGCCTATATGCAGATTCTGAGGGGAATATTCTGCGTGCAAACAAAGGGGTAACCACGATTTTTGGTTATAGCCTGACAGAGTTAACGTCGATGAAAGTGGAAGATCTGATGGATGAATCATTGCGTCAGGATCATGTTTTACATAGAGAAGACTTTTCCAAGATAAGCCGCACACGATTGATGTCAGATTCAACCACCGAAGTGAAAGGGAAAACGAAATTTGGAAATGCTAAGCCATTATCGATTGCTATTTCTTCGTTTGAATATGATAAAACTTATCGAAATATCGCCATTATTCGGGATTTGTCGGCCCAAAATAAAACGGAAAATGATCCTCAATACGATCTGCTGACCAGCCTTCGAAGTCGACGTGCGATGGAACAATTGATGGACGTGGAAGTGAAGCGTGCAAAGCGGTATGGAAGAAATATGTCAGTGCTGTTGATCAATATCGATGACTTCAAAACGCTTAATGATAACGAGGGGCATACTGCGGGAGATGAAGGTTTGGTGATGGCGGCGGATCACTTACGGAATGTGTTTAGGACTGTCGATCATATTGGCCGATGGGGCGGAGACGAGTTTCTTGTCGTTTGTCCTGAACTGGATGCTGAAGATGCGATCTACCTTGCGGATCGTGTTTGCATGCGATTTGCGAAGTTACCGTTCCCCTGGGACACAAAACTCACAATGAGTATTGGGATCTCTTCAATGTCGCCTACTCGTGCGTCGGGTTCACTTGAAACCTTGTTTGATGAAGCGGATCAAGCTTTGTATTCGGCCAAAGCACAGGGGAGAAATCGGCAACAACACTTTAGAGAGTTGCGCCGACCTAAGCTGGTGAACTAAGTGCGTTAGCAATCCCTTGGGGTCTACCGTTCAATTTGGTCGGGCTTGGCCACTGCTCGGCCCTGGTCATCAAAAAAAGGCGTGGGGACGTTAGTGCCTTTTATCTTGTTTTTCAGCATAAACGACATGACCGCCATGAGTGATGAAGCAGAAAACTTAGGATGTGGATTTGTTGGCGGTGTGCCCTTGGCAAATTTCCCCATCACGTAGCATTTTACTGGGCCCAAAGCCGCTTCCTTGCCATCATCATGGATCGCTGTTGTTGGTATACCCGCAAATGGCATTTTTCGACTAATCGTATTAGCGATAGGTGAATGGCAACAGGCCGTATAAAAGCGATAAACCCCTTTGGGTGTCATTCGCATACAACGTAATTGGTCAGCGCCTTGGTGAATATCAACTTGCGCGGGAGCAAGTTGGAATAATTCAGTACCACCCCATTCATCTAACCACTTTCCTCCAGCATCCAGACGGTTGGCAAACCCTTGGCAGTCATCGCAATAACACACCAAATGGTTGCCTGTTTTAGGCGAGACATTTTTTACAGTGCCTTGTAATGTGCCACATTCACAACGCAGTGTGAGATCGGTCATTGTGCAGTCCTTTGTCGATTAGATAGTTGAAATAATACCTAATTTAATCCGTCGTTAAGGTTGAAAAAATCACCAAATTCCATCACTCATTGCCATTGATCAAGGTCATTCATAAACTTAGATTAGATCAGAACGATAAGGTAAATGGGTCTTTGCATCGTCAAGGTACTGCTTTATCAACGTATGCTCCCGCTGCAAATAGTCGCCAATGGCTTGATGAAATCCTTGATGCTGCAAGTAATGCGCTGAATAGGTGTAAACAGGCTCAAACCCACGCATCAGTTTGTGTTCGCCTTGTGCGCCAGCATCAAATCGCTCAAGGTCATGCTGGATGCAATATTCAATGCCTTGGTAATAGCAAAGTTCAAAGTGCAGGTTTTCATATTCAGCCAAGCAGCCCCAATATCGACCGTAAAGGGTATCGGACGATTTGAAATACAAAGCGCCAGCCACTGGCTCGTCGTTGACGTATGCAAGAGCAAGCACCAAGCTTTTTCCCAGTGATGCCCCAATGCGTTCGAAGAACGCCTGATTGAGATAGCCTGTATGTCCCGAACGTTTCAGATAAGTACGTTGATAAAAGCGGTAAAACGTTGCCCAGTCGGAGGGTGCGGCGGTATCTCCATCCAGCATTTTTACATCGACACATTGATCGCCAATGCTCTTTCGCTCTTTGCGAATATTCTTGCGTCGACGCGACGTCAGCGTGGCAAGGAAATCATCAAACGTCAGGTAGTTTCGATTAAACCAGTGGAACTGCACGGCGCGTCGTTCCAGAAATCCGCGTTGAGTGAGCGAGGGTAAATTCGCCTGCTTAGGGAAAAGAATATGTGCACCGGAGCAGCCGATTTGGTCTATGAGCGAGCGCATGCCCCCTAACAGATAAGTCGTGATTTCCTGTAGGTCTTCACCCTCGACAATAAGCAAGCGTGGACCGGCAGCAGGCGTGAAGGGGATGGCACAAACTAGTTTTGGGTAATATTCAATCCCCGCGTCTTCGTAGGCTTCGGCCCAAGACCAATCAAAGACATATTCGCCATAAGGATGGCTCTTAACAAAGCATGGCATGGCACCGACAAGGGTGTTGCCTCTATAAACCGTGAGATATTGCGCCGCCCAACCACTTTTGTGGCCAATGGCCTCACTTTTCTCTAGTGCGACAAAGAAGGCATGACGGGCAAATGGGTAGTCATCCTTCAGTAGGGAATTCCATTCGTCTTCTTTGAACGCATCAATTGTCGGGACTGCCCGACACGTCAAATTCTCTGTGTCGCTTTGTTTGTTGTCCATGTTGATGTTTGATGTCCTTTGAGATGAATACGCATCTTGGTTGAGCTTCTACTGAAATACAACCCACAGACATGGAGGGTATTTGGGGCCTTTTGGGTGCTCTTGGTAATACACACTGATTAGGTACCAATGCCCGTTAATAGTATTAAGGGTGGTACAAAATTCCAACGATGACATCAGAAGCAATGGAATATGCCAGTTCTGGGTAGGTGTGATATTTAATACTGGTTAATCAGTCTTTATTGGCGTTTTGCTCTTGTTTGTTGAGTGATATGTGGCATAAGATTTCATTAACAATCTGATAACAGGTTGGGGTTTTGTTACGGTTTACAAGGAATGAGAGATGCAAAACAAATTTCTGATCGAAGCCTTCCAAACACCTGATGCGGTGTCACAAACCTTGCTACCTTACTTTTCGAGGTTGAGCAAAGACCCTTATGTCGACAGTGATGTGCGCTTTAGAAGCTATGCGCGTTTTGCGATCGACACGGAGGGAGAGATCATGCGCTTGCCTCATAAAGCCTTCATGCAATCTTCGGATGTAAATCGTGTGGTTGGCGATGTTGAGCGTCATTTCGCCCCGATGGATGATGGCATGGTGACCTTGCCTGAATTCGCTCATCTTTTGAGATCATTCACTGCTGCAACAGGGTTAGAGCATACCGGCGGTGAGGTTGATGTTCATCAGATCCGTGTGACATGTTCAGCGCAAGATACCAGCGCTCCAGCGCCTGAGGGGATTCATCAAGATGGCTTCCGCTTTGTTGGTATTTTTTGCGTGCAGAGACAAAACATCGCAGGCGGTTTTACGCAGATATTTACATCTCCCGTTGAACAACATCCTCATCTCAATACGGTATTAGAACCCAATCAATTCGTTATTATTGATGACCAACGCTATTACCATCACATATCAGAAACGCTCTCGAGCGAATCTGGGCAGGAGGGGGTACGTGATGTCTTCGTCTTTACCGCTTAATCAAGAAACCGTTAAATCGCTGCGCCGTCAATTTCCTGCACTGCAACGTAAGATTGATGATTTGCTCCCCGTCTATCTTGATGGACCCGGCGGCACGCAACTGCCCGACTCTGTTATCGATGCCTTTGGTGATTATCTTCGTGCTGGTAATTCTAACCTTGGTGGCAAGTTTCATGTGAGTGAGGAAACGGTGTCATTGGTTGAACATGCACGAGCAAGTGCGGCTTCGCTGGTGGGAGCCGCCTCGGCGAGTGAAATTTTCTTTGGCCCAAATATGACGTCTGTGACGTTTTCCTTCAGCCGCGCCTTGAGCCAACAATGGCTGCCAGGCGATGAAGTGATCGTCTCAGTGGCGGACCATGGTGCCAATCGATCCAGTTGGGTCATGGCGGCGCAAGATCGAGATGTGCAGGTGCACTATTTGCCAGTGAAAGATCATCGTGGTGAGTTGGATGTAGATGCGTTGGACGAATTGCTGAGTGGAAAGACAAAACTGGTTGCGCTGACGGCGGCAAGCAACATTACGGGCACAATAACTGACCTAAAAACAGTGATAGAAAAATGCCACAAGGTAGGGGCAAAAGTGTTTATTGATGCGGTTCATTTGTTTCCTCATCAATTGGTTGACGTGCAGGCGTTAGATGTGGATTTCCTCGCCGGTTCTGCCTACAAATTTTATGGGCCACACCTTGGTTTTCTGTATGGAAAAGCCCAGTGGCTATCATCGATTAAGCCCTATAAAGTCGAGCCCGCACCGACTTATGCCCCTCACTGCTGGGAGACAGGAACACTCAATTTCGAAGCGCTGAGTGCGTTTGTGGCCACTGTGGAGTATCTCGCGTCGTTAGGCGAGGGGGACACGCTTCGAAACCGACTCGCATCGGGTTACGACAACCTTCATCAGTACGAAGCATCACTGTCTGCTTACTTTTTGAACCAATTGGTATTGATAGAGAATGTGCAACTGTTTGGCCTGCCACAAGCCGAAGGGCGAACAGCGACGTTTGCGCTTCGCTTCGGTGAGCGAGACCCCGCAGAGATTGCGTCAGCGCTCGGCAAGCGTCAGATCTATGTGTGGAGTGGGCATTTGTACGCCGACAAGCTCACGGACGCGTTTGGTGTCACAGACAAAGGCGGTATTCTTCGTGTCGGCTTAATGCACTACAACACAATAGAAGAAATTGACCGTTTCTTTGAGGCTTTGAAAGCGGTGCTTTGATTACCATGTCTGGAACTAAGGCGTAAAAAAGCCGACATGATGTCGGCTTCTATTTCAATCTGCAGCTTATGGTGTATTGGTTAGCTAACGAGCTTGTAGCTGATCACGTAAAACGTATCGTCTTCGGGATAGATCTTGCGGATCAAAGGTTTCAGTTCATCCAGTGGCAGAAATTCTTGGGCGGCATGAACTTCGCCAATGTCTTCAAATGCGATCTGCTCAACGGTCAGAATATCGATCTGACAAACATACTCATCTTTTTCTAGGGTGTGTACGTCTACGCGAGTGCCTGGTACATAATGTGATTCAGACACATCGCGGATCGTGATGGTTTTCTTGCCAGATGCAACAAGCGGCGTTAGCCATTCAAAGAAAGTAATTTTAGTCGGTGCTTGGCTCACAGTAATGCCTCAAATAGGTGAGATGACTATTGATCCGCATTAAAGCACAGCCTGTGAAGTTCTCAATTATATTTCGCTTACCTGTGGCAATAAAGCAGGAATCGCGGGGGGAGGCGAGACAGAGTGACGCCATGTCACGCTAGCACTATATTGCTTGTTTTTGCTTATACATCAAGGCATCTGCATCTGACAGTAAATCTTCTAGTGATGCGTGTTGTTCAGGTTGGTATTCGACTGCGCCATAACTGAATGCTAGCTCATACTCTTTTCCTGAATGATTGTTGTATTCATCTACGTAAGTTTGGAAGCGAGTCATAATGGTGGATGCGACTAACGCTTTGGAATTTGCAAGCAACACAACGAATTCGTCGCCGCCAATGCGAGCACAGAGATCAGACTCTCTAAAAAACGAAAACAGTAAATTGGAAAAGGTTTTTAAGGCGAGATCGCCTTCTTGATGGCCAAATTTGTCATTAATGGGCTTAAATTTGTTGAGGTCGATGAAAATCAGAGTTGCATCAATGCTTGTGCGTTTGCAGATCTGAATGCAATGGGCACCCAGTGTCATGAATCCGCGACGGTTTGAAATGCCGGTGAGCTCATCGATGTTTGAGTTACGCAGAGCCACCAGTTCGTGCTCAATCATGGTTGCGAGGTCAATTAAGGCTTCTTTGTCGTCGGTATCAAATTCTTTAGGTTCAGCATCAATCAGACACAGTGTGCCGATCTTGGCACCATTGGGGGTTTTAATTGGATAGCCCGCATAGAAGCGGATATTGGGATTGTCAGTAACCAAAGGATTATCAGAAAAACGCGCGTCCTTCGACGCATCCGAAATAATGAAAACCTCGTCGCCAAGTATGGTGTGTCCGCAAAAAGATATGTCTCGTGGTGTTTCGCTTGCATCCAAGCCTTGGCTGGATTTAAACCATTGTCGGTTTGAATCGACCAAGCTAACAAGTGCAATCTCAACGGAGAAGAGGCGTTTTGCCATGCGAGTGACACGATCGAATCGCTCTTCCGGAATGGTGTCGAGAATATCTAAAGACTTGAGAGTGTTAACACGAAACTCTTCATTGTCTGGAAAAGAAGGCTTTTTCATCTGTTTTCTTCCCTGAAATTTGGCGCGAACGGCTGTTACTTTTCTGTAATGATTTTCAATGCGTTGATTGTTCTTCACGTGTCACGAATGTGTTGCCGAGCATCCTCAAGGCCCTCTGAATCCTGCCTCTGAGGTTACTCGAGAATAGATAAATTATAGAGCACATTATTATCGTGCATCAATATTAAGACGGTTCGTGTCAAATTTTTCTATCTTTGTCTGTTATATTTTATCGTGGTCTATTTGTAGCGATTGTTTTGTCACAAAACAAACAACATCTTTCGCGGTTCTGTTGGCTTGGCCTTCGAGATCTGTATGTCGACGTTCAGACAGCTGTTATCAGCATTCATGATAAAAAATGCGCTTCAATCTATCTTGCCAAGTTATGTTTCAAGTACAATGAGCGATTACATCGAGAAAGCCATCGGAAGCCGCGTCAATGCGTGCTCGCAAACCACATGGCTGAACGTGATCAGTACAACTTGAGATAAGAAACGTTTGTGAACACAAGTAGCGGAATACGACTAAATAAATTCATCAGTGATTCTGGTTTTTGCTCGCGTCGCGAAGCAGACAAATTCATTGAGCAGCAAAAAGTCACCATCAACGGCATCGTGCCTGAGCTTGGCACCAAAGTGCTGCCAGGCGACGAAGTGAAGGTGAACAACAAACGCATCGACAAAGTGCCTGAAAGTAAAGAAGACCGCGTTTACATTGCTTATAACAAACCTATTGGTATTACCTGTACCACGGCGAGCAATGTACGTGGAAACATTGTTGACGCGATTCGTCACCCAAAACGTATTTTCCCTATTGGACGTTTGGATAAACCTTCTGAAGGTTTGATTTTTCTGACCAGTGACGGTGATATCGTCAATAAAATTCTGCGTGCGGGCAACAATCACGAGAAAGAATATCTTGTCACGGTTGATCGTCCTATCACGCCAAAATTCCTTGAATTGATGTCAAACGGCATCCCAATTCTGGATACCGTCACCAAACCTTGTGTCGTCGAAAGACAAAGTAAATTTGTTTTCAAGATCATCCTGACCCAAGGCTTGAACCGCCAAATTAGACGCATGTGCGAATACTTGGGGTTTGAAGTTACCAAACTAAAACGTATTCGTATTATGAACGTGCGTTTAGGGACGTTGAAACTGGGCGAGTGGCGCGAGCTAACACCACAAGAGATGGATGACATTAACTCTGCTGTGGCTGACTCTAAGAGTACTTTTGTCCCTGATGAGGCATACGTGAGTAATGAGCCAGGATCGGGTGACGTGAAAAGCGCATCGAGTCATGCCGCTAAGGAAAATCTAAAATCCGGCAAGATTGCTTTTGCGAAGCCAAGAACATCATCAAATGCGCGTTCTGGACGTGGCGATGGCCGTTCTTTCTCGAAAGACGATCATCGTAAAGATAGCTCACGATCGGGCAATGCACGCCGTGGCGATGCTCGACAAGGCGATTCACGCCCAAGTGACTCGCGAAAAGGTGAGTCGCGTAGAGATGACAACCGCCGAGATGACTCTCGCCGAGGTGGCCCTCGTCCAGACAATGCGCGTCCGCAACGTTCCGATAAAGACGGCGCACGTCGAGACGGTTCGCGTAACGACAGTTCACGTAACGACAGTTCACACAACGATAACTCGCGCAAAGAGGGCTCTCGTAGCGGCGGAGCACCTCGTAACGCACCGAATGGTACGCCTAACAATAGAAAACCGAGAAACCGTCGCCCATAGTTTATGAGCCGCAGGCTTGTGGCTTATGTTTAAGGTCGCGAATCGAGAAAGGGGGTGATGATGTCACTCCCTTTTTTGTTGTTCGGATAAACCTTGAAGCATTCACACCGGAAGTTTGATTGTGTGTATTTTAAGTATTGGCAGTGAATTTGATGATGAAGTTACGTGGATTTTGCCGTTGGTTATTCATGCTTGGATACTGATAGATATCGAGGAGTGATGCAGGAGTTGTGTTGAGAGTGTGCGTCCTTGCATCCTCTCTTTCATAGCAGAAAGTCGATTCGTGAGTACTCATACCACACGCTAGAAAGGACTCTCCTTGTTCAGTTCGTTACAAATTTCAACAATCGCAAGAGAAAGGCCAGATACTATCATCTGCTGTTGACGTATAAGTTGCATTTGATAGAACTCCAAACCCACATCATCATCAGGCTGCATCACGTCCAGTTTTACCATGCCCATTTTTTCTACCAAGTTAAGTTTCTTGATGGCATTGAGAATGAAAGGGTGCGTAAACGTGTACTCTTCACTGTCGTTGTTCAATTGATTTCGTAGTTTGATGATGTCATTGATGTCTTGATAAATCGCGTCAGGCAATACACCCAAGCCATAGAGCAGCTTAAGACGAACCGCAATATCTCCCAGGGGACCAGTATCATCGAGCAGTGGGCCAACGACAGATTTCACGGCAAAGTCATCTTTGCGGAAAATCCGTTGCACGAGAGAGTCAATCGCATCGGTAAATACCTCCACAGAGGCAATAAAGAACCCTCGCACTGACGGCGCGCTGTTAAGCCTTTCTATAATCTGCGTTTCTTTTATCGGTGCTACCATCTTAGGCTTGGTGTTCTTCCTCTGTAACGGGAGCTTTTGCTCCCGTTTATCGTTCCCATTCAGCGGGAAATTGACTTTAAAGCTGGTGGTAGATTGACTCAATGCTTTGCGCCTCTTTGCTTGTTTCTTCTAGGCCGCAATAGTGTGCAAGCGTTTTGATCACACCGTGTTGTTGTAAATAGGTTTGAAGTTCCACGGCTTGCGGGTCAGTGCTGTTTTCATATTTCAGCGCGGCAGCAATGCCTTTTAATAATGCATCGTTTTCGGTTTCGTATTCCATTGTACCGAGTAACGGCCTGATTAATCTATCATTCGACCCCAATTTTCTGATCGGCTCACGTCCGACACGTCCTACTTCATCAACAAGGAAGGGATTGGCAAAGCGCTCAATAATCTTATCGATGTAAGCATAATGTTTTTCACGATCAAAACGATAGCGTCGAATGAGTACTTCTCCGCTCTCCATCATTGCTTGCGTGACATCGGTTCTGATTATCGGGTCATTGATAGCCTCTCTAATAGTGTTATAGCCATGAAGGCATCCTAAATAAGCTGTAATACAGTGGCCAGTGTTAAGAGTAAAGAGCTTGCGCTCAACATACGCCATGAGATCACTAGTGCGTTCCATGCCTTCAATGGCAGGGATCTCGCCTTTGAATTGCTGATCGTCAACAATCCATTCGCTGAAGCTTTCGACGGTGACTTCAAGTGGGTCGTCGTTCGCCGGATCCATCGGGGGAACGATACGGTCTACGGCAGAATCGACGAACCCAACGTACTCGTCAGTTCTTGCTTGCTCTTCTTCGTTTAAGTGGCGGTAAACCTCTGCCTTGAGGTGGGTACTACCACGTACCATATTTTCGCAGGCAATAATGTTTAACGGGGATTCATTACCGTCTGAAAATCGCTTTTTAAGGCCCTCGGCAATGGTGCGCGCGATTTTGTCTAATACGTTTGCGCCGACGGCTGTGGTGACCAAATCTGTGGTTGCTATGCGGTCGATCACATCAGCACTCATCGAATTAACCGCTGAAATATGACTGACTGACTCAATGGTACTTTCTGTACCAACCACACGAACATTGTATTGTTGTTTATGGCTCAACTGATCAATCAGTGGCTCGTTGACATCTGCAAAGGTGACAGCCACGTTTGAATCAGCAAGGAGCTTGCCAATAAAGCCGCGACCAATATTGCCAGCACCAAAGTGTACTGCTTTTTTCATGATTATTACCTCACCAACAAAGTCGATCTTTTGTATCAAGATCTTGTTATAAATAAAGAGCCAACAGGTGCTGGCTCCTTTTGGCTTAACTGGGCTTATGCAGCCTCGGTTGCAGAGAGAATCTCCAGGACTTCATTAACATCGTTCGTTGAAGAAAGACGTTCGATAGCATCTGGATCATCCAACGCGTTGGTGATGGCGGTAATAACTTGAATGTGTTCGTCGTTCTTCGCAGCGATACCAATAACCAGCTTCGCTACATCGTCTTCGTCATCGGTAAAGCGCACGCCAGCAGGGTATTGGCAAATTACGATACCCGTTTTCTTGACCTTGTCTTTCGCTTCAATGGTGCCATGTGGAACCGCGATAGACTCGCCAAGGTAGGTTGAAACCAGTTTTTCACGAGCAAACATAGCATCTACGTACTCTGGCTCAACGTAACCCAATTCAACCAAACGTTCTCCTGCAAAGCGAATTGCGTCTTCTTTGTTGTCTGCACGAAGGCCAAGATGCACGTTCTTCTTCTCGAGTTGGAACGCAGGTAGAGGTTGAGGCTGTAGGGTTTCATCGTTAGCGGCAAGTAACGGTTTTTTGATGTACTCGGCATCATTCGCGGCCTTTGGGCCTTGTGCCGCCAACAGTTGTGTCACCAAGTTGTTGTAAATCTCACCATCTAAGAAGTTTTTCAACGAAATGTGGTGAGCGTGCTCAGCATGTTTACGAGCACGATCTGTCAGGTCAGAATGGGTGATCACGATATCAACGTCTGATGGAAGATTGTTAATCGCCACGTTAGTGACACTGATATCAAGGCCTGCGTCTTTCACTTTCTTACGCAGCAATCCAGCACCCATGGCACTCGAACCCATGCCTGCATCACAAGCAACGATGATGTTCTTAACGTCAGCCATGTTTACGTTGCCGCTACTTTTAGCGGCAACTGCACCTTTTGACGTCGCTTTCATGTCTTTCATTTGTGATGTTGCTTTGTTCAGCGCATCTTCGTCACCGTCTTCATCGGTGGTGCGCTGCGCTTTCAGTAGAATTGATGCTACGAAGAATGACACTGCGGTTGAAGCCGTGACTGACAACAGTACGCCCACCAAAGAGCTTTTGGGTGTCATCAACAAAATCGCGAAGATAGAACCCGGTGATGCAGGAGAAACCAAGCCAGCGTTGAACACAGTCAGAATGAAGACGCCGGTCATGCCGCCAGCAATGGCAGCTAGCAGAAGGCGTGGGTTCATCAGTACATATGGGAAGTAGATCTCGTGGATACCACCAAAGATTTGGATGATGGATGCACCGCCTGCTGTTTGTTTTGCCATGCCCTTGCCGAAGAACATGTAAGCCAACAGAATACCGAGACCTGGGCCTGGGTTAGCTTCAATCAAGAAGAAGATCGATTTACCCGTTTCTGCAGCCTGCTGAATACCCAACGGAGAGAAAATACCGTGGTTAATCGCATTGTTTAGGAACAGAATTTTCGCTGGCTCAACAAGGATAGAAGTAAGAGGGAGAAGGTTTGCTTCAACAAGGAAGTTAACCCCTGATGCCAGTACGTCTGAGATGACTTTAACAAATGGGCCAATCAGGAAGAATGCGATGATGGCACACAGCATACCGATGATGCCGGATGAGAAGTTGTTAACCAACATCTCAAAGCCGCTTTTGACTTTTCCATCCATTTTCTTATCGAAGGTTTTGATGGCTAGACCGCCCATTGGACCTGCGATCATTGCGCCCATGAACATTGGAATGTCGGCGCCAACGATTACGCCCATGGTGGTGACTGCACCCACAACTGCACCGCGGTCGCCGCCCACTAGCTTACCTCCGGTATAACCGATAAGAAGTGGAAGTAGATAGGTGATCATAGGACCAACCAGAGCAGCCATTGTTTCGTTAGGCCACCAACCGGTTGGAATGAACAGTGCTGTGATTAGACCCCACGCGATAAACGCGCCAATGTTAGGCATAACCATGTTTGAGAGAAACCGACCAAAATTTTGTACTTTGATCTTCGCATCTGGTGATATCATAAACGTTACCCGTTTGAAGTTTCTTTGAATTGTGTATAGCGGTTCGCCAAAACCGCTGGTTTGTTTGTCGTCAAAATCAAATTACCACACAAACACTCAAAGACACCGATAACGGGTTTTTATTGATCTTTGTCACGTTATCTTCCTCGTGAGTCGCCAAAAAAGTGAGAGCCATCTCGCATTTGCCGTGTAGTTTTATTTCATTTCCCTTTGAATTCAGAAGTCAATATTTTTCTATTGCAATAATGCCGATCTAAGTCTCGTTTATTGATCTTGTGGTTGTGATATTTATTGTGACAAGCATCACTAAATTGACTAATTTACGGGGATGTTAAAAAATTTGAGTGATATGGATCTCTATTTGTTGATTAATTCGCGTCATTAAAAAATAGAAGTACTTCCCGATACTTGATTCTGTAATTTTTTGACATAGTGTGATTGCTTTGTTTGTCTTCGACCTGATATACCCAAGTTGCTTGAAGATACTTGGGAATATCACTGCATCTAAAAATGTGTCGCCGGATGAGATTTGGTTAATAACCAAGCACTCAGATTGACTCTGTTTGAGTATAGGTATCACTCTGCTATGCTGGCTCGAGAAAATAAACTGGAGTGATGGAATGAAAAAAATTAAACACGAAGCCCAGTTACTGAAAAAAGCGCTGCAAATTGGAGAGCAGTACGCGGCGAAGCGCGGGTTTACGAGCTTTGATGATGGGACGTCCAATAAAATCAAAATTGAATGTATCTACCGTCTATTGGTGGATGACAAAATTATCGTTCCTCTTGCCTCAGATAAGGAAGACGGCCCCAACATGAAGCACAAATTGGTGCTTTGGATTCAAAAACAGCTTCCCGAAGGACACGCACTTCTCGCTGACTAAATACCAAAACTAAGCTCAGACCAAAACAAAGCTTCACCATTTTTCATCTCGCGCAGATTGGCAGTATGCGTAAACAACATGAGAGTCCTGATCATGAAAAAGACAGCACTTATCTATGGCGCAATGGGGTTGATACCCTTTGTTGCTTTCGGCATTTTGTTACCTATCTGGCCAATCGACTGGCAGAGCGCACTCGTTCACACCTTTTTGAGTTACAGCGCAGTTATTTTGGCGTTTCTTTCTGGTGCTGTGTGGGGAATGACAATCAGTGGCGCAAAGCCTGACAAGCCAACGAATGGGTTAACGGTAGGGATTGTATTTTCTTTGGTTGCGGTTGGCGCTTTGTTGATGCCGTATCCTTATTCGCTCTACTTATTGATCGCATCGTTTGTGATTTTGTTTGCGCTGGAAGTGGGGCTGATGTTTAAAGGAATTTATCCATTTTGGTATACCCTCATGCGCGCGGCGTTAACCGCTGTTGTGGTGGTGTGTCATATCTTCTTACTGTATTGGTTAGAAGGGATAGGACTGAGTGGGCTGCCTTCTCAGGCGATATAAACGAAAAGCGCCGAAAGGCGCTTTTTTATTGAATATTTATGTCACCAGCGGTTAATCTTCTAGATCTTCCTGCCATGGCATTTCTGGCAACATTTCAAGATGCTCTTCATAGCGTTTTAAGTTGAATTCGCCGCTACCTTTCGCCACATCGTAGACTTCTACCATTAGCGCACATGCAATGTACTCGATGGCCTCTTCTTGAGAGGAACCTGTCATGCGCAGACGCATCAAGGTTTCTTTTACTTTCTTTGGATTATTATCGGAGAGTTGATTCTCAACGATTTCAATCAGGTGTTCGCTGGTAAGGATGTCATCGTCATTCATGATTGTTCGCCTTGCGCTTACGCAGTTAAGTTTTTCCGCCGTATGGTACGGCAAAAGGAAGGCTAACCGCTACTGAGACAACGTAATTTTATTTATACCACCATACTTAAACAGTTATACCCAAACAAATTCTCGCTGAATAAGCATATTGAAACTGCTTGGGTAGAGTCATGACTTGGGAGTATTGGATGAATACGGAAGAAGTACGAGTAGAACATGACAGCATGGGTGATGTGGAAGTGCCCAAAAATATGCTTTATCAAGCGCAGACACAGCGAGCGGTGAATAATTTTACGGTAAGTGGAAGGGAGATGCCTGCACCGTTTATTCGCGCGCTGGCCATGGTGAAGTATTGCGCCGCTAGTGTGAACAGCAGCTTGTCGCTTTTGGATGCCCAGATTGCAGAAGCAATCACGGAAAGCTGTGAAGAAATATCTGCTGGAGAATACCTTAATCATTTTCCTGTCGATGTATTTCAGACAGGTTCAGGCACCAGCTCAAACATGAACATGAATGAAGTGGTTGCGACCTTAGCAACCATCAAATGTGGCATAGACATTAGCCCCAATGACCATGTCAATATGAGCCAAAGCAGCAATGATGCCGTACCAACCGCCATTCAAATCAGCGCAGTTTTAGAGTGCGAAAATCGATTGCTTCCTGCCCTTGATATTCTGACGAGCACATTGGTCGATAAGGAAGCTGAAGTTGGGCATATCGTCAAAACAGGGCGAACCCATTTGATGGATGCCATGCCAGTCACCTTTGGGCAAGAGTTGGAAGCATGGAGACGACAAATGACTTGTTGTCAGCGTGGTATTACTTTTGCGTTAGAAGAGGTAAGGAAGTTGGCGCAAGGTGGGACAGCGGTAGGAACGGGAATTAACGCACATCCTCAGTTTGCGTCATTGTTTGCCACTGAGATTACTGCGTTCACCGGAACGAGATTTGAGCCTCATTCTCACCCATTCAATGTGATGGGAAGCCAAGATGCCTTAGTGGGTTTGTCTGGCCAATTGCGTAATCTTGCCGTCGCCGTCATGAAAATCAGCAATGACTTAAGATGGATGAACTCTGGTCCTTTGGCTGGGCTCGGTGAGATAGAACTTGAAAGCTTACAGCCCGGTTCTTCGATCATGCCGGGTAAAGTAAATCCCGTTATCCCAGAGTCTAGCGCCATGGTCGCTGCGCAGGTTATGGGCAATGATGTCACTATTGGTATCGCGGGGCAGTCGGGGAATTTTGAGCTTAATGTGATGCTACCGTTAATCGCCGACAATCTACTGGACAGTATTCATTTGATGGCCAACGCACTTAATCTTCTTGCAACAAAAGCTATCGCGACGTTTAAGGTACGTGAAGATCGTGTGGGGGCGGCATTGGAGAAAAACCCAATTCTAGTAACAGCGCTTAACCCTGTCATTGGATATTTGAAAGCGGCGGATATTGCAAAAAAGGCTTACAACGAAAATCGGGCAATCATAGCGGTCGCTCTTGAAGAAACGGATTTGACACGAGAGCAGCTCGACGCGCTGTTAGATCCAGCCGCGTTAACGCGCGGAGGAATTGCGGACAAATAATATACAGTAGGTGATGGGGGCGTTGGTTATAGAGCGTGAAATGGCAAGAAGGTATTGGCAACATCGTTACAAACGGCAACTATCGATGAATGCGCAGATTCTTTTCTTGGTTTGCCCTCGTTTACCTGAGACAATTCATTCGTATTTTTTATATCAGACGGCTTAATATGAAACTTCTAGTTCGCAACCTTGCGCGCACCACGACAGAGCACGAACTGCGTGTTCTTTTTTCAGCACATGGCTCAGTGGGTGAATGCACGCTCGTTTTAGACCAAGAAACAGGTCTTTCAAAAGGCTTTGCGTTTGTTGAAATGCCAAATGACGATGAAGCAAAAGCAGCGATTGCAAGCCTGAATCAAAGTGATGTTGCCAGCAGCAAGATCCGCGTTAAGAAAGCTGATTAGTTAATTCAGTCTTTCTGAACAATAAAAAGCCAGCCTGATATGGGCTGGCTTTTTACGTTTTACGCGTCGCTGCTACTCTTCTTTGCTTAACGAAACAGCATTAATGCAGTAACGCAATTTGGTTGGCGGCGGCCCATCAGGGAAGACATGCCCAAGGTGCGCGTCGCACACGTTGCATGTCACTTCAATGCGAGTCATGCCATGGGAAATATCCATGGTGTACGCCACGACATTGTCCTCGACAGGGGCAGTAAAAGACGGCCATCCTGAGCCCGAATCAAACTTTTCCTGAGCATCAAAAAGGCGTGTATTGCAGCAGGCACAAGCATAAATTCCGGGGTGAAAAATACCGCACATTTCAGAGCTAAAGGGGCGTTCGGTGCCATGTTTACGCGTGATATAGAATTGCTCTTCACTCAGCTCGGCCTGCCATTCCACCTCCGATTTTTCAACCCGACGCGGAGGGATAGGGTTACCGTGTTTCGCGGTGGTTAATACAGACTCCCAGTTAAGCATAGTGTCACCTTCTTATATGTTGTCATTGGAACGCGCGTCATAAAAATGCGCTGTGGATGAGAAGACCGCATGGGGTGTCGATTACTTTCACGGCATAAGAGCTCCGCTGAACATCATGATGTGTACTATGGTTGAACCATGATGTGTCACCAACTTCACTTCGCCCATCTTTCTCTTCGCTTGGGCTATGGCCAGTCAGCATTGCGTGCAATGCTCATTTTTCTGATCCTGACTATCACAGGTTGTTCTTCTTCTAACCCTATGACAGATACGCTCACAGATATCTCTCAGATCAAAGATGATGAAGTATTAGTGGTGGGTCGGCTGACAGTATTGCCTGCTGTGGTTGGCGCATCTTTAAAACAAGAAACTGACACCTTTGAGCCGTTTAAAAGGGAAAGAGTGCTGATTTGGATTCGCGCAGACAACGTTTCTGCCAATTCACTTGGGCTACTAACAGATTGGGGCCAGCCGTTTTATTTCGCGATTCCGAAACGAACCCAACTACTCACAGGGCTAGAGCGTGCAATCGATGATGATAGCGACCTTGTCTATGCCATGTTGGCGCTTCCGGAGCCACTCAAATTTTTGGTACGTGTTGACGACAACGTGGTGTACATAGGCAACCTGCGGTTATACACCGATGAGTTTGATGAGATTGTTGCTGTTGAAGTCGTGGATGAATCTCAATCTGCAATTCATGACATCCGTCAGCGGTTCGGAGAGCAGGTTCGGTTTCGCGTCTCCTTGCTCGCGCCTTCGCAACATTTTCACTAGATTCACGTCAGAACTGCACCACATCGACTGTGGATAACTGACCAGCGTATAACTGAGTATCACAGTCTGAAACTAGATGGAATTAGAGGCATTGTTCTCTTCGCTATCGAGCGTTTGCAACGCTTTTACACGACGCTGGTCTTCGGGTGAAAAGTGCGTGTTTATTAAGGCAGTTAACGCGCTGTCTCGTTCAGCGTCAGAGCCAAATTCTTGATCTAGCATGTCACCGCGCTCGGTCAGATAACGTTGGAAGGTTTGGTGAAAGGCCGTTTCTTGCACATCGAGTTCATGAAGACGTTGTGCGGCATCGTCACCAACTAACGCACGGATTTTATCGATGTTCATCTCTCCATCTTGCTGAGAGAGGGTGTTTAAGTTGCTAATCAATGCGGCGTTCTGGTAACTCTCTTTCATATCCGGCGGTAATTGGTCGAGTTCAGATTGCCATTGCGCTTGGTAGCTCTCCTCATCAAGGCCCATTAGCTCAAGCTCAAGGCGTTTGATTGCCATTTCACTCGTTAAGTTTTGTTCGTAAAACAGGCGCTTTTGTTCTTCTTCGCTGAAATGCAGTGATTGAATAGATAGGCTCTGATAATGAACATGGAGCAAGTATTCTATACCTGATAATGATGTTGGTGCGGCGATCAGCGATAGCGATTGACGATACGCCTGATACTTATCGAACAATGCTTTTTGGCGTTCTCCGAAACTCATTGTTTCCGAAAAATGGCTATAGGCATCGTTCACTTGTACCAAGTCTTGTTCACCTAAGGTCGAGAGAAAATACTCAAACGTATCACGATCTGATGAGATGTCGACGTCAGTTCCAAGATGAGAGCGTATCTGCGCTTGGTCTTCATTTTCATCGTTTGCGTACAGGTAGACAAATGCAGCAAATACTAATCCCACCACAATGAGAAAGATGATTTTGTAAGACGTATATGTAATGCGCATTTGGGACTCCTTGTCATCCTAGATGTCAGCGTATGCTTCTGTGATCGTTGGTATTAGCAGGATGCGAACACTGATTTCTAAGTGTGTAGACGTCGACATTATTGTCTATGGCTACAAGCCTTGTCGCTTCAACCTGTTGGCGTGCTGGCGATAGACAGTGACAGGATCCGTTTCAAATAGGTGGTGAAGTCCGAAGAACTGGTTCACTTCATCAAGATGATTCATGCGATAGTTGCTTCGAATCACACGCCCTAAATGTGTTGCGCAGCGTCCTACAAGCCCATCGTTGGGTTCTGAAAAGAACAGCCCTGTGACAAATAGAACAGGGTCGGTGATATCGAAGATGTTGGTCGCAGTGCTCGTGCCTGACCAAGAGTAATAGTAAACACCATTTGATTCGCGGTAACGCCCTTCACCGCAGCGAGACGTAGGTATGCCTTCTGGGTATTTGGCATTGAATGCCAACGAGCCTTTGGTCGTCAAAGAATTCAGTGAAGCGAGTGGGTCTTGAGGTAAGTGACTGCCGCCCGATAAAACACTAATTAATCCAGACAATGCTTTGGCCGCGCCGACTGCAACTGCTTCCCCTGAAGAGCCTGGTGAGAAGGTTTTTCGTACGACATCAGCAAATTCTGATCCTTTATTCACGCCGCCAACACTGGTGACTGAAGCCACATATCGTGGTGCAACGGAAGCAACATATCGTGCTGTTGGACTACCGTGGCTGTGTCCGATTAGGTTGACCTTTTTTGCCCCTGTGACCGCAAGTACCCAGCGAACTTGCTGCAATAACTGCTCGCCGCGTTTTTCTGAGCTGTTCGTTGCTGAAACCTGTGCGACAAAGACTTTTGCGCCGCTGCGGGTTAACGCTTGTGGGATGGCATGGAAATAGTCAACGCCCGCTATCCGGTCGAAGCCAAACAGGCCATGAACAAGCACGATGGGGTATTTGGTTTGGGTATAGCCTGTGGCAGAAACCCCGCTCGTTGTTGATCCCGCAAACACGGAAAACGAGGCGGTGGCGAGTAGCAATGACAATATGAATCCTTTCACAATAATTACCTCTGGTCAGTCCTCTGATGTCGATTACATATTAACCATCGGTTAACCCTGCCAACTGTCTCAATAATAAGATGTTGACGAATTGTTAAATTCACTTGAGTGGAAATTGAGGAAAGATACGGGGTACAGAGTGGCGGGAATATAGATAAAAAGAACAAAAAAGAGTTGCAGATAGACTGCAACTCTATACAGATAAACGAAATGTCAGTAGCTACTTCGTCTGTGGCTTACTGAACGCCGATGCCGAACTTAATTTCATTGCTTGCATCATCAGTCACTTCATCCAAGTAGTTCTCTACCTGCTGCTCAACCATACGGTCTGGTTCTTCGAAGTAAGCAATGTGGAAGATTGCATCACCTTCATTGACCAGTGGCAGTGTTTGCTGACCGATAATAATGCCACCCAGTGGTGCAATTGTTTGTACTTCTTCGCTACCGACTGGGCTGCTGATTGATGCTAGCAACTGACCTTTACTGACACGCTGACCAAGAGACACGTGTGAGCGCAAAATGCCGTCTGACTCTGCACGAAGCCAACGCGTCGCGCGAGCAATAACAGGTTCAACTTTCGACTTGCGTGCACTCTTGCGGATCATCCCTAGGTGCTGCATCACGCGCTTAACGCCATTCACACCCGCAGTAATCGCATACGGTTCGAAACGTAGCGCTTCACCTGCTTCGTAGGTGATTACAGGAATGCCAATTTTCTCGGCTTCAGAACGCAAAGAACCCTCACGAAGCGCAGCATCGATAACCACAGGGGTGCCGAAAGCGATCGCCATTTCGTTGGTTTCTTCGTTGGACAAATTCGCACGGATTTGTGGCAAATTGGTACGGTAAATAGCCGCGGTATGCAGGTCCATAATATGGGTGCATCGGCGTACGATCTGTTCAAAGATCTGATATGCCATGCGTCCTGCAATCGAACCACGTTCTGAGCCTGGGAAACAGCGGTTGAGATCTCGGCGATCAGGGAGGTAACGTGATTTGTGAATAAAGCCGAAAACGTTAACGACAGGGATCGCAATAAGCGTGCCTTTCAGCGTCGCTGGATTAATGCGCTCTAGCGTCTGACGGACGACTTCAACACCATTCAATTCGTCGCCATGAATGGCGGCGTTAATCATTAGAACAGGGCCGGGCTTCTTTCCATGAATAACTTCCGCTGTCACTGACAGCGGCGAGTGTGTGTAAAGCTTGGCAACTTCAAATTCAACGCTAGCGCGTTCACCTGGCGGGATGGTGATCCCGCCAATTTCAAATGCGTTATTTTTATTATTGGCTTTTGACACGTGTCCTTGTCCTCGGAGCAGAGACTATTTTCTCTATATGTTCTATGACCAAAGAAGCTACGTCTTTTCCGGTAGCTGTTTCGATCCCTTCTAAACCTGGTGATGAGTTAACTTCCATTACCAGAGGTCCGCGCTCAGAGCGCAGCAAATCTACACCCGCAACGTGAAGGCCCATTGCCTTTGCCGCTGCAACTGCAGTTTTACGTTCTGTTGGCGTGATGCGTATCAGTGATGCGCTGCCGCCACGGTGGAGGTTAGAACGGAATTCGCCAGGCAGAGCTTGTCGCTTCATGGCTGCAATGACTTTGTCGCCAATCACGAAGCAGCGAATGTCCGCACCGCCCGCTTCCTTGATGTATTCCTGAACCATGATATTGGCTTTCAAGCCCATGAAAGCTTCGATAACGCTTTCTGCTGCTTTGCGTGTTTCTGCCAATACCACACCAATACCTTGCGTGCCTTCCAAAAGCTTGATCACAACTGGCGTGCCGCCAACCATGCTCAGAAGGTCTTTAATGTCACCCGGCTTGCTTGCAAACCCAGTGATCGGCATACCGATATTTTTACGCGACAACAACTGGAGTGAACGCAGTTTATCGCGCGAACGTGAAATGGCCACGGAATCGTTAACGGTGTAAATGCCCATCATTTCAAACTGACGTAATACAGCGCAGCCATAGAAAGTCACAGACGCACCGATGCGTGGAATGACAGCATCAAACCCGACCAAGTCTTCACCCTTCAGGTGAATTGATGGCTGGGTTGAGTTGATGTTCATGTAGCAACGCAAAGCATCAATGATTTTGTATTCGTGCCCACGTGCTTCACACGCTTCGATCAGGCGGCGAGTGGAGTATAGATTTTCGTTGCGAGATAGAATTCCAATTTTCATAAACTTAACCTTGTGGCGCTTCAACGATAAATGATGCTTCTGAATCAACCAGCAAGCGGCCTTCCATTGCGGTGCGTCCCAATAACATTCTAAATATCATGCTATCGCGTGCAGTCAATGTCATCTCAATCAGATAGCTCAAGTTTCCAATAATTAGCTGCGTTTCGATCACATAGCGGAGTGTCTCATGGCCGCCGGAGTCACGCACTGTTCGCATGTCTTTGACTTTTGCATGGCACTCTTCTTGAGTGATGTTGTCGTCTTGGATAGGATGAATCATAAACTTCACCCATTTTTCGCCATCTTTTTCGTATTCTTCGATGCCAAACGTATGCAGGCAAGACGTTCGCGCGCCGGTATCCACTTTTGCTTTAATTGCAGAGATGTTTAGCTCAGGCAGGCTCACCCATTCGCGCCAACCAACCAACATTTTTGAATCTGCCAATGTTTGGTTTGAGTTCTCGACGTGTGTTGGTCGAGTGGTGTTGTTGTTAGTCATCTCTGTCAATGCCCCGGATAAAAAATGTCGGAAAGATGGAGTGAGCGCGTCAGTCGTTGACACTACTCAAGTAAACGATAGTTGCTTTGCGAATATATTCCGCTCACATTTATAAGAACTGATTGAATAATCAACACTATCGTTACAGCTCCGGCGGCACAATTATCGCATCCACATTGACAGCACCGCACTAAGGAGGGCGCAACTTACAGCTTTGCTCTATAAGCGACAAGTCAATTTTTCATTTGTCACGATAAATTATATTCATCAAGGCTTGCGGCCTATCCTTTACGCGCTAAGCGTTGTGAGTCTTTGCGCTGCATTGCTACATTTGGCGAGAATTGTTTATCGTAAAAGAGATAGGAGATTGTCGTCATGCCTGACTAACTTCTAGATATAGGATTCAGATTCGCACATCTCGTGCAATGTGAGGAGAAAAGTCTAAGGATTGTGGCCCCTTTGAGGGGCTTTGACAACAATGCCTCTCTGAACAAACACCTTTAAGTCAGTTGAGTTCGTCGTGGGTGCTTGATGGTGTAACAGCATCGTTTAACGATAAGAGAAGGGCGATAACGTATTACGAGTACGCATAATGTATGGTTCTGCTAAAAGCCGACCTATTGTGCCACTCGCAAAGTATATCGACTAAGCCTTCTTCATTATCGTGTTGGCCGATTTCACGTTCGATAAAGCCATGTTTCTCCCAAAAGTAGCGAGCACCTTTATTGACTTCGAATGTATACAGCCGCAGATCCCCGCTGGCGGTTTCTTTAATTAAGTGAACTAAAGAAGAACCAATCCCTTGCCGCTGTGAACCTGGCGCAACATAGAGTTGAGTAATAAACGCTTCTTCTGCAGCAATCATGCCTAGCACGCGTCCGGTTCTGCGTTCAATGGCTAGATAAATCCGGTTCGTTGCCGCGAGAATTCGGTTTAAATAATAGCGATGTGCTTCTAGATTGTGCGCTTCAGGTTTTCCTATGGCTTTTTCTTTACTTGCTCGCCACATCATGATGGTTTGCTCGGTGTAACGCGGGTGGTAGTCAACAATTTCAATTCTATGGTTCATAGGCTCTTCTAAATCTATAACACTGGATTAGAGGGCTGGACTGAACTGCTGCAAAGCACGTGTGAAAAAAGCGCTATTAGGATCTTCGACGTATTCAGCAAACGGTGAGCAGTTTTCA
This sequence comes from Enterovibrio norvegicus FF-33, assembly GCF_000286835.2. Taxonomy (GTDB): domain Bacteria; phylum Pseudomonadota; class Gammaproteobacteria; order Enterobacterales; family Vibrionaceae; genus Enterovibrio; species Enterovibrio norvegicus_A. The sequence continues at coordinate 1,102,819 of NZ_AJYD02000038.1, forward strand.
AAACCAAAACGTTGATAAAGTCTCCGTGCGGGTTCAAATTCTGTTTCAGTGCCCGTTTCTAAACTTAGACGTGAGTATTGGCGTCTGCGTGACTCTTGAAGAATATGTGCGAGGAGGTTCGCAGCAACGCCACGACGAAGAAAGTTCTCTGATGTACGCATTGATTTGATTTCGCCATGTGAGGGGCTAATTTGCTTTAGCGCTCCGCAACCTGCCAACTCACCATCGACCCACGCACTCCAGAGCGTGACATCTGGGCTTTTCAGTCCATTCAAATCAAGTGCATGAACACTCTCTGCAGGGCTAATTTCGTGCATGCGATTGAGGTGCTGTTGGAGGAGTGCCTGAATTTCGTTACCACTGAGATCGTCTATGCGTATTTCCATGATCGCTTCCTCCATTAAGTAAAATCATCCTGCATTTAGCACTGTGTTTGGGCGCTGTTCAAGTTTGTGTTTTTGGAAGTAACCGAAGGTCATGCGCTATGTATGATTTATATCAGGCTGCATACGAAGGGAATGTTGATGTTATTCACTGATCTGTTATCCATCGATGGGGGATTGATTCAAGTTAAGGGAGGAGCGTTATGCATCAACATGAACTCAAATCCTCGACTTAGATCAAGTTTCTTTGGTGATGGAGTGCATCAGTGTTGCCATTATGTGTCGTCTGCTCATTAAACGAGAGCAAGAAAGGCCTTTCAAAGCCTCCTTATCCATACCTTTATTAAGTCGACATTGATTGAATAACGACGCATCGCAGTAAGCGTTTGTCACAACCCTTTGAGCGAAGCCTTTCTGACTGCTTTTTGCTTCATTCTTACCATCAGCAATAAACTCAACATTACGATTGAGATACCTAACCATTGATAGGGCCCTAAGACTTCGCCGACAAGGAAAATGCCAAGAGTCACTGCGGCTACAGGGTTGAGCATACTGATCATCGCCATTGAATCGGCACCAATCTTTTTGATTGAACGTGAAAATGCCCAATATGCGAAAGAGCTGTTTAGCAAACTTACCCAAAGCAAACCGGGCAGCTCATGCAGAGTCAGTGCTTTTGGCATGCCTTCGACCAAAAAGGCGATTGGCACCAACATCAATCCACCCAGCGTCAATTGCCACGCAGTGAGGCGAAAAATGTCAGTCACTGGCCAGTTTTTTAACCACAATGATGAACGTGCCACGAGTGCCGTCGCTGTCAATGCGGCTGCTGCGCCGATTGGGTCGATATCTGCACTGGGATTAAGGATAAGCACAACACCACCTAACCCAACTAAAGCCAGTACCAGCATTTTAAATTCTGGTTTTTTCCCTTCGACTAGCCACTGAACCAACATCAGTTGTAAAGGAAGTGTCGCGCCTAAGGTACCCGCGACGGAGCCAGGTAGGCGATACGCTGCGATAAAAAGGAGAGGAAAGAAAGCCGCAATGTTGAACACACTAAGCAGTGTCATTTTGCTCCAAGGCAAAGGGGGCCGACCGGGTTTTAGTATTAACAGCAAAAGGCCTGCGGGTAGTGCACGCCATACTGCCACCCAAAATGGCGATAAATCTGATAAGAAGAGACTCACCGCAGCGTAGGTGCTGCCCCACAGAATGGGAACAAGTGCTGCGAGTAAATAATTTGGCACGGTGAGCTCCTCATTGATATTTCGCTAAAAAGTATCTTTTGTAAAAGATAAAGTATTCGCTTTCGTGTTTTCGATCAAGTATCTTTTACAAAAGATACTTTTGGAGGCGTAATGAAAACGGATCACGTTGATACAATTTTGGCCCAGTGGAAGGCGCAAAGGCCGGATTTGGACTGTTCTCCTATGGGGGTCATTGGGCGCGTAGGTCGTGCGAAACAGTTAATGACCATTCGGGTTGATGGGGTGTTTAAGCAATTTGATCTGAGCAATATTGAATTTGATATTCTCGCCTCGTTACGTCGAGCGGGTGAAGCGGTCACCCCGACAGAACTTTATCAGACGTTGATGCTGTCATCTGGTGCGATGAGCACTCGCGTTGATGGGTTGGTGAAGCGTGGATTAGTTGAACGACAAGCAAGCGAAATAGACAGAAGAAGCTGCCTCGTGACGCTGACAACGGAAGGTTTGGTATTAATCGACAAAGTGGTGGAAGCGCATGTCGACAATGAACGAGAAATGCTGTCTTCGCTCGATGACAATGAACAAGCACAACTCGCAGCTTTGTTGAAAAAATGGCTAATGGCAAACGAATAACGGAGAGCTATCGGCCTTCAAGCCAGGTACGCGACAAAAATGGGAACACCGATAGTCTCACTTATAGTTCCAATATTTAGGATTTGTTGCGTCATAGTGGCTGTTCTGCATGCTTTGAATATGAGGTAAAACGCCATGGAATTGATCCCAGTCAGTGAATTGGTAAAGATGGATCTCCAATGGTTGCGTGGTGACGATGCACGCTTTAAAAGTGTGCTAAAAAGCCTCAAAAGCGGTGACAGTATAAAAGAGGCGATTCAACTGATTCGGTGTGCATGTGGAAAAACCTACATTCTTCAGGATGGTGGTCACCGTATCTCGGCGGCGTTTAAGCTGTTCCAGGATACAGGGCAAGATCTGCCTATTCCTGTGTCCATATTTCAATCGAATATTCCCTGAAACGTCTCACTAATATTTCATCTCTCCTTACTTTCTCTGCCCTTCTACTGTTCTACTCAGTGACGTGCCTAACGCCCAAAAATTCTCGCTGAACAAGCATCTTGAGGTTATTTGGCTATGCGTAATCTCGTTGCATAAGTGTGTTTATGTTTATCGTGTATAAACGACTATATTTATTAGACAACTAGAGTAAATGTCGTTACGGCGTGAAATTGTGCGTTTTCGGGGTATGAATGTTTCGGTTAATCTATGCGAGTGCTGCCACCATTGAGTTTAGTGAATCAAAGCTAATGCAGCTTCTAGGTAAAGCACGTACACACAACGCAGGAAACAACATCAGTGGGTTGCTACTTTATGCAAAAGGAAATTTCTTTCAGATCTTAGAGGGTGAGCAGCAAGCTGTTGAAAGGCTTTATTGTCAAATTCAGCAAGATGATCGTCATACCAGCGTAGTGGTGCTTGAGCGCAGTGAGATCACCAAACGTGTATTTCCAGATTGGTCCATGGGATTTAAAAATTTGGAGCATTTTGATAAGCAAGAACTGCGTGGGTACAACGATTTTCTCGATCGTAAACTGTCTGCGAAAGAGTTTGGCGAGATGGGCTCGGATATTATTTACATGATTGAGCAATTCAAAAGTGTTTGGTGACCGGGTGATGTTCTCTCTCGTTCTATATCTCTTCTTTTAGTCACGTTATTTCCTCATGCTTTTCTTTCGCAAAATGTTCTTCCGCAAAATCAATAACACATAAGAAACCTTATGCATTTCTCGATGATGAGTCAGCAACGGGGAGTGCAACAAGATTAATATTAAATCTCAAACTCGCTTCTTTTTATCCATGCTGCATACGTCAAAAAATGCGTAGGCATAGGTTGAAAAAAGGCTAAAAAACCTTAAAAAGTGTTAACCAAAAAACAACAAAGTCAGTGGCTTGATCATAACGCCGCATTTCGGGTTCCTATATCAGCAATCGCGAACGGCTGAGGAAATAGATCATGCTATATGTTGATGGCTTAGTTACCGCCTTACCCGTAACAAACAAAGAAACTTATCGACGCCTTGTGACTGACGCTATCCCGTTGATGCGTGCCTATGGTGCGATCAATGTAGTGCATTGCAGTGACCAAAACTCTGATGACTACCCTTCACAAAGTAGCAATCACAACGCCAAATCCGTCGTCCTGTTTTCGTGGATTATCTGGCCGTCACGACAAGTGCGTGATCAGGGTATGGAAAAAATGCTCTCCGATCCGCGCTTTGATGAAGTGATGAATCCGATTGCACTCGACGGTGAACGAATAGATTTGGATGCATCATTCAGTCCTAAACTTCACTGATACATACCCAACCCCATTGTCACTGAACAAGCATCTTTAGGCTACTTGGGTATATGTCTAGACCCTTCTCGCACTTTCAATAACTTGCGCTCATTCTTCGCGTCCTGTTTTGCTTGTCAGCGAATGAAGTGATACTCCTTTATGATTGAATAAACTCAGGCAACTTGTGCTGCCAGTGGACGGTATTTTAAGTCAATATCGTTGGCTAAAGGAAAAGGACGACGACTATGAGCGAATACATCATCAAAAAACAAGCCATTGATTCCCCCAATGCTGGTAAGAAGTGATGGGACAAAAGCATCAAGAAATTGCCCTCGTGACTGGGGCAAGTCGAGGCATTGGCGCGGCGACAGCGACGCGTCTTGCTGAACAAGGCTTTGTGGTTTGTGTGAATTACCATTCAAGAAAGGATGCAGCCGATGCTGTGGTTTCGTCCATTAAAGCCACAGGGGGCCATGCTTTTGCCGTTCAAGCAGACATATCGCAGGAAGAGGAAGTGATGGCACTGTTTGCTTGTATCGATACATTCGGTATACCGCTAACTCGATTGGTTAACAATGCGGGTATTTTGTTTACTCAAAGTAAGCTGGTGGACATGAATGCCGACCGCATTAACAAGGTATTGCTCGCCAATGTAACGGGGAGCTTTCTCTGTGCTCGCGAAGCCATCAAACGTATGGCGATATCATCCGGTGGCAAGGGTGGTGCGATAGTTAATGTGTCTTCTGGGGCCTCCCGCTCGGGTTCGCCAAACGAATACGTCGATTATGCCGCCAGTAAAGGTGCGGTGGATACATTGACTATTGGGCTGTCAAAGGAAGTGGCGGAAGAAGGTATTCGTGTTAACGGTGTGAGGCCGGGTCTAATCCATACTGATATTCATGCTGATGGCGGAGAGCCTGACCGTATTGCTCGCCTTACCCCGCGTATTCCTTTGCAGCGTGGTGGTAGCCCAGAAGAAGTTGCTGCTGCAATCTGCTTTTTATTGTCTAACGACGCGTCTTTCTCCACGGGTACCATTATTGATGTGACGGGAGGTGTTTAACACGCCCCGTTTGAACATAAACACTACTGGGTATCTTTGACAATATGGCACGTGTGGTGCGTTGACACGTTGGACTCTAAGTCATCGGGTATAGGTTTCGTTACACTATCCTGCTTCAAAAAATGGAATGCGGTATCAACAATCACTCCTATCTATGAAATAATCTTCAACCTACTAACAGGTTGATAAGTTTGATGTTGTTACTTATGCGCTCTTCCTTTTATGTCTCTGCTTTTTTTCTGTTCTTATTGTTTGTGCCGTCGGTGTTTTGCGCTGAAATTACAAACGGATCTGAGGCGGCTAGAGGCAAGCCTCTTTATGATCGGCAACAAGTGAACACGAGTGAATCTGTTTGCAGCAGTCACTTACGCACGATGCTTTTACAACAACAGATTACGTTCAGTGATAGTCAGAATTCAATGGAAATTCGACGATTCGCTGAGGAAAGCATTGATGTGGCGCGCGCTGTATTTGAGGAAAAACAGAGCTACTGCGCCGCCAGTTTGGCGCTGATCCAGTTTTTGGAAATCGATGCCCTTGAAAAGGCGTATGCACCAAAAACCGGTCAGATTCAAAGTTTTGATCATCGTCCTTGATACGCGACTAAGCCGTCTTTTTATTGGTCTTAGTGTCGAATCGGTCTAGAGATTTCGACTTGGAGATAGGTGTTTCTTGCGGTAAGCCAGCGGGCTTATCCCGTTAATACGACGAAATTGTCGACTGAAGTTCGCGAGATTGTGGAAACCGACCGTTTGGCTGATGTCGGCAATGGTGTTATTGGTATCACTCAGAAGCACACAGGCGCGTTGGATTCTGACGCGGTTGACGAAGTCAGTAAATCGATGTCCTGAGGATTGATGAAAGAAACGCGAGAAGTATGATTCTGTCATGCCCAATTTATCAGCAAGCGTTTTTAATCGAAGCGGATGCTGATAGTTTTGCATCACGTAGTCCACCACTTCATTGATTCGTGTTTGCAAGGTACCTGCATCTTTCACTTCTGATGCTGGCATATTCGAAAGCAAGCGCGTATTTCGATGGCTGAGATAATCAATAAACGAAAGAAAGTTCACCAAGCGTGTCACGCCTTCACTTTGTTTTACTTTAGTAAAATACTCCACGGCCGTATCAAAAGGGACATTTAAAAACTCAATCCCCATTTTAGCTTGCTCAAGTAATGGACCAAATTGGACGAGTTCAGGAAATGACTTTGCAGCGGTATAGAAAAGATCAGGTTTAAACAGGATCACCATGTCACGCAGTTCGTGCGTTTCCCCTGGCGCTAACTGGCTTTCCCAGTTATGAGGCAACCACGGCCCTACCAAGGTAAGTTGGCCTGGTGAGAAAGGACCCAAGTGGTTACCTATCATGGCCTTGCCATTGGTTTTTACGATGAGATGCAGTTCATATTGTTCGTGCACATGCCAGTGAATGCTGTGGTGCGGCACACCATGTTCTTTATAGAACACGGACTTATCTTCTATCTGTATAAATTCCCAAACCGGATCTTGAGCAACTGACATTAGGTGTAACCTCTACTTGCTTGTGTGACCATAGGTCGGCGACAGCGCTTGATACAAACGGTCAAAATGCACGTGCTTTTTCACATAGATATTGTGTCTGTCGGGATCGGGCAAAAAGATCGCTTCAACAGGCGGCGGAGTGCAGACTGATTCGATATCTTGTTGAGTGTGGCTCAAAATAGCGAGTCTAGCGGCGCCCATTGCTGGCCCGGTTTCAGCGCCTTGGTATTTGTGAATGGGGACGTTTAATACATCTGCTAGGATCTGAAGCCAGAACGCACTTTTCGCTCCGCCTCCAATGGCCCCAAGTGCTGTTAAAGAGAGATGACGACTGTTGAGTGCTAGCAAACAATCTCGAAAGCTGAATGCGATGCCTTCCAGAATGGCTTGTGTCATGTCACTGCGTTGGGTCTGCCCCGTAATACCTTCAAAACTGCCCGTTGCAAAAGGATTGTTATGCGGGGTACGCTCGCCTGTGAGATAGGGAAGAAAATAGACGGAGTCATGAATATTGTGCTGGCTTTCTGCTTCTTCTAACAATGTTGCAATGGGTGTTGACGTAATGGTGGAAAACCACTGAAGTGGACTGGCTCCATTAAGTAGGCAAGCCATATGGCACCATCGGTTTGGCAGCGCATGTGCGAAGGCATGAATGTAAGCATCTGGGTTGGCGAGGTGTTGCTCTTTGGCAACGAATATCTGACCAGATGTGCCGAGAGATAAAAAGGCATCGCCTTCGTTGATCGCCCCAATGCCAATACCGCCGGCTGACGCATCACCCGCGCCTCCTGCGACACAGACTTGCGTGGATAAGCCAAGTTGATTTGCGATGTCTTCTAGCAGTGTGCCGCTGTTTCCATTACCTTCAATCAGCGTTGGCATTTGCACTCGCGTCAGGTGACAAGCTTGCAAAATGTCATCATCCCAATCGCGCTTGGCTTCATCGAGCCATACCGTGCCGGCTGCATCACTCACATCGGTACAATACGTGCCGGTCAGTTTTAGACGGACATAATCTTTCGGCAGAATAACTTTGTGGATACGGCGAAAAACGTCAGGTTCATGTTCATGCAACCAAAGCAGCTTTGGCGCGGTAAAGCCAGGCATGGCCGGAACGCCTGCGGTGTGTCCTATGTTCGGGCACAAACGGTTGAGTGTTGCGCTCTCTTGGAAGGCGCGACCGTCATTCCATAAGATAGCAGGACGCAATGGTTGGCCTTGGTCATCAAGGCACACTGCACCGTGCATTTGGCCTGATAGCCCAATCGCTGCAACCTGACGCCATGCTGATTCATTCACGGCTTGTAGCGCTTTGAGCGAATTGACGGTGGCTTGCCACCATACATCTGGGTTTTGCTCGTTCCACAATGGCTGCGGCGAGTCGATCCCATAAGATTCTGAGTGGCTATCAAGTACATCACCGTGGCTGTCAACCAACAGCACTTTCACCGCTGACGTACCAATATCAATACCGAGATAGGTCGTCATATCGTTAGCTCATCACGTTGCCGCCATCGACATTATATGTCTGGGCGGTGATGTAGTCCGATAACGGCGAGGCAAGAAACAGTGCCATGCCGGCAATATCATTGGGCACACCCATTTTCCCGAGGGGGACGTCTTCACCCACGAGTTTTTTCTTTTCACCCAGTTGGCGGTTTTCGTACTTGGCAAACAGGGCATCCACGCTATCCCACATTGGGGTATCAACCACGCCAGGCGAAATGCCATTCACTGTAATCCCGTGCTCTGCAAGGGCAAGCGCTGCGGATTGGGTATAGCTGACCACCGCAGCCTTGGTCGCGCAGTAATGGGCGACGAGCGCTTCTCCTCGTCGTCCTGCTTGTGACGCCATATTGATGATCTTGCCACCGTTCCCAGCTTCAACCATCGCCTTAGCGACATCTTGCATCAGAAAGAACATGGCTTTCACGTTGACGTTGAACAGCTTGTCAAACTGCGCTTCAGTGGCTTCAAGGAACGGCCCCATGTCGAACACCGCCGCATTGTTAAACAGCACATCAATGCCGCCAAACTTCGATACTACGGCGCTGACAATATGCTGACGCGCCTCAGCATCTGTGAGGTCAGCATGCAGATACGCAAGGTTGTCGCCATATTTATCGAGTAGGGCACTCACGCCAGGGGAGGGATCTTGGGGTAAATCGACTATCACACATTTCGCCCCGCTGGCGAGGTAGGCATAGGCCACCGCCAGACCAATGCCACCGTTCGCACCACTAAGTAACGCGACTTTGCTATCGAGCACCGGCTTACCGTGAAGGTCGAGAGAAAGTGTCATGGGTAGCGCTCCTCATATTCGTCTAAGGTCTGCTTGATTTGAATGGCAAGGGATTCACCGAAAAACGGATAACGTTGATTGAGCCCCTGCCAGACATCAGGGTCTTGCAAGAAGGCATCGATTGGGTCAGTTTGCTCCATCCACCCTTCTGCAACCGCGAGGTAGGGGTCTTTATAGTTAAACGCAAAGCGACCACTGATGTTGAGTGCCAGAAAGCAGTACCAGTGTGCAATGAGCCTCATGGCAGCGGTCGGGATATAATCTCGTTCTAGATTGAGTTTCACCGTTGGCAAAATAAACTGTGGAAATTTGCTGATGCTGTCCATTGCTATACGTTCGATGGAATCGGCAATGTAAGCATTGCTGAAACGAGAAATGATGATTGCTCGATATTCTTCTAAATCAAACGGTCGGTCGTAAATCGTCGGGATGACTTCATTTTGATGATACTGCTTGAGCCATTCGTTGAGATTGGCGTCTCGAACATTCTCATCGTAGGTTTGATAGCCACGCAGCGCACCGACATAGGACAGCAGAAAATGTCCGCCATTTAGAATGCGGATTTTTGCTTCTTCAAACGCATGCACCTTGTTGGTGAAGGTCACGCCGACTTTTTCCAATGGGGGAAAGTCGGTCGCGAATTTGTCTTCGATGACCCATTGCTCGAAATTTTCGCCCATGATTGGGCAGGCATCATCCACGCCTAACTCTCGCTTAATCTCTTGTGACAGATTCGCTGGTGGCACGGGTGTAATTCTGTCCACCATCGAACACGGGAAAGTGACGTTGTCACTCATCCAGTTTGAAAGGTCACTTAACTCAGCGGCCTCAATAAACTGACCAAAAGCTTTTTCAAGACGCTTACCGTTGTCGCGTAAGTTATCGCACGTGGCGACGGTGATAGCGCCTGATGCCATACTTTGGCGAGTGAGCAGTGCGAGTGCGAGGTAGCCATACAGAGTTTGAGGTTGTCCACTACCTTGGCTAATTACCTTTATGTCATGTGAAATCTCAAGATTGGCGAGGTTGAGATCGTCGCTGTCAGTAAGGTAGTAACCCGCTTCTGTCACTGTAATAGTTAGGGCTTTAACGGCGCTATCATTGAATATACGTTCAATCACAGAAGGGTCGGCTGAGGCATCTTCTACGCGGTCGATACTGTCTATCTCAATGTATTGTGCAGTGCCATCTGGGGCGATGCGTTTGAAATGATAGAGACCTTGTTGCTGTTTCAACGCATCGGGTATACGGCGTGTGTCATCTCGTAAATTCACATCGGTGTAATACCAGCGATCAGCTTCTGGGAGCTGCTCGTTGAGCAGCTTCAAGTAAAAAGCCTGATGACCGCGGTGGAAGGCACCAATACCAAAATGCACAAGGCGGTTGTTTTCAGACATGGCTAACCTCGCCGTATATGTTGGTGGTTTTTTCTTCTTTGTCAAAAAGATAAACTTTTGATGGGTCCAATTTTACGCCAACAGCATCACGCAACTTAGGCGTGAATTTAGGGTCTGCACGCACGACGATGGTTTCGCCACTTAAGGTACGGACGTAGGTTAGCGTTTCGCTGCCCAACTGTTCGATGACTTCGACATCTCCGTTGATATGACCTTCATCGGTGGCGCAAATGCTCAAGGATTCAGGGCGAAAGCCAATGCTTCCGGCTTCCAAAGCGCGCTCTGTATATGCCTCTTTGGGTAAAAGAATTCGGGCGTCGTCATTGAAGGTAACGTCTAACATCTCTCCACTAAATACCTTGTTAACGGACAAGGTATTCATTTTGGGTGTGCCGATGAAGGTGGCAACGAAACGGCTGGCAGGCTGGTGATAAAGCTCAAGTGGTGTACCGATTTGGGCAACTTCACCTTGGCTCATGATCACCACTTTGTCGGCTAACGTCATGGCTTCAATTTGATCATGCGTGACGTAAATCATGGTGCTTTGAAGTTCTTGATGCAGCCTTGAAAGTTCGATGCGCATTTCGACACGCAACGCCGCATCGAGGTTAGACAAAGGTTCATCAAACAGAAAGACTTTTGGATTTCGCACGATGGCGCGACCAATGGCCACCCGCTGACGCTGACCGCCGGAAAGCGCTTTTGGCTTACGGTCAAGCAGTGCTTCAAGTTTTAGTGCTTTGGCAACGTTACCAACTTTTTCTTCTATTTCTTGCGGTGGGCGTTTTGCTAGTTTGAGCGCAAATGACATGTTGTCTTTCACCGACATGTGCGGATAAAGCGCATAGCTTTGAAACACCATGGCCACGTCGCGCTTAGAGGGGTGGGTTTCAATGATCGACTCACCGTCCAATCGAATATCCCCGTCAGAAGAAGACTCTAAGCCGGCAATTGTCCGTAGCAACGTTGATTTACCGCAACCTGACGGTCCCACGAAAACAACGAATTCCCCTTTTTTAATCTCGAAGTCGATGTCCTTAAGCGCAAGGACGTCACCGTATTTCTTGTATAAGTTTTTGACTTGTAAGTAGCTCATTTAACAGCCCCGAAGGTTAATCCTTGAACCAGTTGTTTCTGACAGAACCAACCCAGAATGACGATAGGCGCACACGCAAGCGTAGATGCAGCAGACAGCTTCGCCCAGAACAATCCTTCTGGACTTGAATAGGTGGAAATCATGGTGGCCAGCGTGCCTGCGTTAGCAGACGTTAAGTTGATTGACCAAAATGCTTCGTTCCAACTCAATACGATGGATAGCAATGCGGTAGAAGCAATGCCCCCTAACGATAATGGAAGCAACACATGACGAATTTCTCCTAGCGTATCTGCACCATCAAGGCGCACTGCTTCAAGGATGTCACGCGGGATGTCCTTGAAGTAAGAGAACAGCATCCACACCACAATCGGCAGATTGATCAGGGTATAAATAATCGTGAGTGCAAACGTGGTATCGAGCAGTCCTGTCTTTTGGCACAGCACATAGATAGGGATCAATACGCCAACCGCTGGAAGCATTTTGGTAGACAACATCCAAAGCAACATATCCTTGGTGTGTTTTTGAGGATAAAACGCCATGGAATAGGCCGCGGGAATCGCAATGAGTAACGCCAATATTGTTGAGCCGAACGCTGTGATCACCGAGTTAATCGCAAACTTCATGTAGTCGCTGCGCTCTTGCACAATGCCAAAGTTTTCAATCGTTGGTTCAAAGATGAACGCGGGTGGCACCGAAATCGCTTGTTGTTCGGTTTTGAATGCCGTTATTAGCATCATAAAAATTGGGAAAAAGACCAGTAGCGCCAATGCCCAACAAATAATGGGACGGAGCCAGCCAGTTTGGTCGATAAGTGAAACTTGTTTAGCCATGATGCCTCCTTAAGCGACCAAGTTTTTGCCAATGGCACGGATGAGGAAGAACGCAACAATGTTGGCGAGAATGACTGCAATCAAACCACCCGCAGAGGCGACACCCACGTCGAATTGCATCAGTGCTTGCGCGAAGATCAGGAAGGCGAGGTTGGTGGACTCGTAGCCCGGACCGCCGCCTGTGGTGACAAAAATTTCAGCAAATATCGACAACATGAAGATGGTTTCAATCATCATCACGACCGCAATGGGACGGGCCAGGTGTGGCAGCGTGAGATAACGAAACACTTGCCAGCCTGTTGCACCATCAAGCAGTGCCGCTTCTTTTTGTTCGTGATCCATCGATTGTAGCGATGTGATAAAAATGAGCAGTGCAAAGGGCATCCATTGCCAACTGACCATGGTGATGATGGAGCCAAGAGGGAAAGCGGTAAGCCAATCTATAGGCTCCAGCCCAACACTTTCCCACACTGATGCCAGCACACCATAAACGGGGTGCATCATCATATTTTTCCAGATCAGGGCGTTGACAGTGGGCATGATGAAAAAAGGAGAAATAAGCAGGACACGTGCAATGCCGCGACCAAAAAAGGGCTTATCTAACGCAATGGCGATGAGCAGCGCGCCAATTACAGTGACCACTAGCACCATGCCAACTAAGGTCAAGGTGTTGATCAGTGCAGGCCAGAATGCATCATCGGTATAAAAGAACTCGAAATTCATCGAGCCGATAAATTCGTTCTCTCCGGGGTAAAGCAGGTTATATCTGATGGTTGAGAAATATATCGTCATGGAAAGAGGGACGATCATCCAGAGCAGCAAGCTGACAAAGGAGGGCGCAACCAGCAGTCGAGGCAACCATTTTTGCATAGCGACTATCCGAAAAACTAAAGAAGAAGTAGCCGGACAGCGAACTGTCCGGCGAAAGGGGTTTACTTGTAGTACCCAGACTTACGCATTTCGCGATCAGCTGACTTGTTGGCACTTTGAAGCGCTTTTTCTACCGTTGTTTTGCCTGCTAGTGCAGAAGACAATTGCTGACCCGTCGCAATACCAATCGCTTGGAATTCAGGGATGGCAGCAAATTGAACACCAACGTAAGGGCTTGGGTTCTGTGTGCTGTTGGCGGGATCTGCCGAATTGATGGCAGCTAGTTCCGCTTCAGCAAACGATGCGGCATCAAGGAATGCTTGTGTCTCATACGTTGATTGGCGTGTACCTGTCGGTACGCTTGCCCAACCATTCTTCTCAGCCACTAACTTGATGTAGTCTTTTGACGTAGCCCAAGTGACAAATTTCTGTGCTGCTTCCGTGTTTTGGGTTGCTGCGGGTACTGCCAGCGCCCAAGCCCACAACCAGTTTGCACCGCGATCGGTGACAGCGACAGGAGACTGTGCAAAGGCGACTTTGTCATGCACTTTGCTCTGTTTTGGATCGGTAATGAATGATGCTGCAATAGTGGCGTCAATCCACATACCGCACTTGCCTTCATTGAACAGGGCGAGGATTTCGTTAAAGCTGTTCGAGCTTGAGCCCGGAGGGCCGTAAGTGCTCAGAAGATCCACGTAGAAGTTAACGGCGTGGTTCCACTCTGGCGAGTTTAGCTGTGGTTTCCAGTTTTCATCAAACCATTGAGCGCCGAACGAATTCGCCATGGTGGTGACGAAAGCGGTGTTGTCGCCCCAACCAGGTTTACCACGAAGACAGATACCGTAAACGCCGTTATCCGGATCGTGAATCGCTGCGGCAACATCACGAATGTGTCCCCACGTTGCGCGATCTGGGACTGTCATACCGGCCTTGTCGACCAGATCTTTACGGTACATAACCATGGAGCTTTCGCCGTAGAACGGAACGGCATATAGTTTGCCGTCGACTGATAAGCCTGCGCGCATTGACGGAAGTAGGTCATCTACGTCGTAGGCAGCATCGGTTTCGATTTCTTTCAACCAACCTTTCTCTGCCCAAATCGGGGTCTCGTACATACCGATTGTCATGACATCAAACTGACCACCTTTGGTCGCGATATCTGTAGTGACACGTTGACGGAGTACACCTTCTTCGAGTGTCACCCAATTAAGTTTTATATCGGGGTTCTGTTTTTCAAACTCTTCGCTAAGCTTTTGCATTTCGATCATGTGACCGTTATTCACCGTCGCGATGGTTAATTCGGTCGCCGCAGAAGCGGACATTGAGAAAGCGGTACAGCATGCAGCAAAGGCGGTTAACGTTTTCCTTGTAGACAGCATTTTTAGTTCCTCATGGTTAAAAGATGAACATCGTTGGTGTTAACATCTGTTTAACAATGTAAGTACAAAAAAAGGCAATAGTGAATAAAAGCGGTGAAGAAAAGTACTTTTCTTTATGAGGAATGATGATTTTTTTACTTTGTGGTGCAGCGAGGGTTTAGGTAATTAGGCAGTAACAAGTTACGGCTGCCTTTTTATTGAGGCAGCCGTATGGCGTGACTTTTCTGATGAATCAGCAGTGTAGGGCCTTAGATTCAAGCTCTGTCAGCAAGTCTTCTGATATCGCAATGGGGGGGTGTTTTAGTATGCGTTCGCAATAAAGCGTCATGAAATCTTCGCGGATCAACTGTTCTAATTCTGTGGCGCGTTCTGTCGGGCAAAATATACGAATATGGACCTGTGGGTCTCCTAAGTCCGTCGATGTGACTTGTACGTGCGGATCGGCGCCAGGGAGATCGACACCAGCATGACGCTCAATCACATGGTTGTATCGCGTGGCCACTTCATAGAAATCTTGGCAGTGATCATCAATGTGCGCCAATAGGCTTGGTACCATTGGGTATAAATTGGTTGTTTCTTTTACTGTGATTTTAAATTCATGATAAACATAGCGTTTCATGAAATTAAGGTTCTTTACTGGTGTGGTGAAAAATAGGCTGTTAGGAAACGTAGCAGTTTTACCTGTGTAGTTGTACGTCCCGTGGTAGAGATCGATTTCCTGAATTTTTGTCGCCATCAAATTGTGCTCAATCACTTCACCGCACAGAGAGCCGACTTCAATCCATTCACCAATTTGAAACGACCGCGAACTCGCGCGTTGGATCGATCCTGTAAAACACAGAATGATTTCCTTCGAAGCAACCACCACGGCTACCGCAATGGCAGTCAGTGACAGTGCAAATTCATTGATCTCTGACTGCCAGACCAAAAACATCACGATCAGCAGAATGGTGAAGGATCCGTTTTTGGTTTGTGAGATCCATTTGCGCTGTTCTTCGCTAAGAAAATTGGTATCGCCCCAAATGAACTTGATCATGATGCGTCGAATCGTCCAGATGACGGTGATGATCAACAAGGTCAGGAGAAATTTGTGCTCACTAAAAAAAGTGATGAGTGACTGAAGTTGTTCCACTGGTGCTTCCTGTTATACGCGAGTACTTAAATCGGTAAAATGCTTCGGCGCAACACTACTGACTAAATTGAGGCTTATCAAGGGACAGCAAGCGCTGTTTTTGATATTGCGCAGTTAGCGAGGCCGCTATTTCCTAAAGTTTAGCGTGTTGAAGGAGATCGTGGGGTTTGCAGGTGTTTTCGTATTGGTGTGCAGGTCAGTGTTGGAAAACGACGGTGGCCACAGATAGTGGCGATATAACACAATGTATTGCACATCAGCGCCTTACATTGATACACATTTCCGTGCCAAGAATAACCGCTACTAACTCATGTCCATGCCTTTATCAATCACCGATCATCAACCATGATTATTGAATATCGATCAGCTGTCTCATATAAGATTTTGGTGTTGTATTTATGGTATGTTGGCGTCAATTCAGTGCTTTGTGTTTTCTCTGTTCGCCAGTCGCCGTCGCGACTGCAGCAAACATCGAAAAGGTAAGCGGTCAAAGCGCATTGCTCTCAGACGTTCAGCGCGCTACCTATTCGCGCTCGCAATCGCCATTTTCTGGATTTGTACCTATCGAAACCGTTGTTTTGCCTAATGGCAAGGTCAAGTCGAAACACCAGCAATACTATCAAGGTCTGCCTGTTCGAAAAGGCCGTATTGTTTCTGATAAAGATGCTGGTGGTTTTTCCAATGCACGCGGTAAACATGTGACTGGGTTGTCTCAAAGTTTGACGGCCGTCACCCCCTCGGTCAGTCATCAACGTGCAAAACAATTACTTAAAAATCAGTACCTGCTGTCACCGCCTTTTGTTGATGTTGTTATCCCTGAAGATGAAACTAGCGAGTTGTTTGTATGGCTCGATGATAACAATATTCCTCGCTTAGTTTATGAAGTCAGCTTTTTTATTCCAACTCAAAAACCAACACGACCACATGCTTACATCGATGCAAAAACGGGTAATATCCTCAAAATGTGGGAAGGTTTAGCGCATGCGGCAGATATTGGTCAAGGGCCAGGTGGCAACACGAAAACAGGGCGTTATGACTACGGTGTTGATTACGCAGGCTTGAATATCAATAAGGCAGACAATACTTGTACGCTTGAGAATACCAATGTGAAAACCGTTAATTTGAACCATGGAACGTCGGGGTCTACCGCGTTTTCATATACGTGTAATGACAGCAGCAATACCAATACACACAAAAGCATCAACGGTGCCAACTCTCCTTTGAACGATGCGCATTTCTTTGGTCAGCTTGTGTTTGATATGTACAACGATTGGCTGAGTATGGCGCCCCTTTCTTTCCAGCTTGTGATGAGGGTGCATTACAGCAACAACTACGAAAATGCTTTTTGGAATGGATCATCCATGACATTTGGAGATGGTTACAGCACCTTTTATCCCTTGGTAGATGTCAATGTGTCTGCGCATGAGGTTAGCCATGGATTCACAAGTCAAAATTCCAATCTGATTTATTCGGGAATGTCGGGCGGCATCAATGAAGCTTTTTCCGATATTGCGGGTGAGGCGGCAGAGTATTACTGGAAGGGTAGTGTTGATTGGGTAGTCGGTGCTGACATCTTCAAAACTGGCAGCGGGTTGCGCTACTTCGTGACCCCATCCGATGATGGTCGTTCGATTGATCATGCCAGTGAGTATTATTCGGGTATGGATGTTCACTACTCGAGCGGTGTGTTTAATCGTGCTTTTTATCTCCTTGCCAATACCTCAGGTTGGGATATCAGAAAGGCATTTGAAGCGTTTGCATTCGCCAACAAACTGTATTGGGAAGCAAGCTCTGATTTTGATGATGGCGGTTGCGGCGTTGTTCGAGCCGCAGACGATCTCGGTTACAACACTTCAGATGTGATCGACGCTTTTGAACAGGTGGGTGTCTACGCCTGTTTGGATGCAATCGAATTGTTGGATGAAATACCAGTTTCGAATACTAGCGGCGGTGCGGGATCTGAAACCTATTATTACTTCTCGCTTCCGACAAACACGGATAATGCTACTGTCGCCATGTCTGGTGGGACGGGTAATGCCGACCTGTATGTGAAGTACAACGGCTGGCCGACTCCTTCGGATTATGATTGCATCGCGGCTGGGGCAAACAACAATGAAGTGTGCGACGTGACCTTGCAGGGAAGCGGCGAATACAACGTGTTGGTGGTTGGAGACACGAGTTATAGCGGTGCAACGATAGAACTTGATGTTACGGTAACGCCACCTCAAACATTAGCGGTAGGAGAGAGTGTGTTAAGCCTCGCGGGCAGCCGGGGCGACATGTTGTTCTATCTCTTCGAGATACCTGACGATGGTAGTGATTTGGACGTGAGTATCGCTGGCGGTTCGGGTGACGCAGACTTGTATTTGAACCTCGGTAGTACACCGTCTCAGTCAGATTTCGATTGCCGGCCCTACTATTACGGAAATAATGAAACATGCACGGCATCTGGCGAGGCAGGAGACACATTCTATGTGATGCTTCATGGCTATAGTGACTTTGCTGGTGTGGCATTATCTCTGCAAAAAAGCACGCCATCGTTGCCGCCAGAACAGCGCGCTGACCCTATCGACCCTGCGACACCGATAACCAATCTGCAGGGCACTGTTGGTGAGGCAATTTATTATTCCTTTACCATCACCAGTGCTGGCGTGTTAGCTTCAAATCGCGCAACACTGAATGCTAGTGGTTTTTCTGCGGGTGGCGTAACCATTTCTTTGGCTGGAGGTTTGGGTGATGCAGACCTTTATGTACGAGCAGGAGCAGCACCGACTACCACATTGTATGACTGCCGATCGTCATCAAGTTCAAATCAGGAAGTTTGTTCCTTGTCTGGAATGAGTGCGGGCACGTACTACGTGATGATTTATGGTTCTCAAGCCTTTGAGGGCGCAACATTGTCGATGTCGGAAACATCAGGCTCAGATCAGCCCAGCGCAGAAGCAGTTGGTGGCGGCGGAGGTGGGGGCACAATGTTTTTAAGCTGCTTCGCGTTAGTGTTCTGGTTGAACTCTCAGTGTGCCAAGAAAAGAAATAAAAACATCGCGGGTTTTTGTCTGCGTTAGTTTGCGACTTGAGTTTCGGATATCGCGATCTTTTCTAACGTTTTTCTGCTGGTGGGTGCGCCTGAAAGTGCAGGCTTAGTTTTGAAAAAGGCCATGATTTGGTCAGCACTGACCTCTGAAGAGAGTTTTGTTGTGTCTACTTCAAAGTCATAGCTCATATTGGTGTGTACATGGTTGTATTCACTTTCTGCCAATCCAATGGCACGATCTCCACGCTGGCGTTCTCGTTCCATTGCCACAAGCAAATGACATTTCACGCCTACGAGACAAACATCAAACTCTGACAATGCGTTGAGCATATCGAGTTTTTCCTTCTCAGGTATCCATGCATTATCGAGAATCAATCTGCAGCCTGCCTTTGCCAGTCCGCGTGCAGCTTGATGGTAACCTTCCACTAATTTTGTGTAACTGTAACCGTCGCGAGTAATGGCTTTACCCGCCATCATTTTTTGAAGATCGCTAGGAGGAAGTGAATACAAGACGCTATCAATACTGAAATTTAGATACTGGGTTTGCAGTTTCTCGATGAGCACGCGGGCAATGCTGGTTTTTCCCGAACTACCTGTGCCGTTGAGAATGATGATCTGAGGGGGCATGGCGTGATTCTCATCGTTGTAAAAGCATCACTCTATTAAACACTCACATTATTAAAGTGTATAGAAAGTTAGCCATATTTTGAAAACAACATCGCAAATTTAACGCGACGAACGGACATGGGGAGCCAATGCCCAGTTGTTGCAGGGCATTGGAAACCTAGCGTTTAAAAGTAACGACTTCTGTGGACTGCAAGTGGATCGATGTTGTTGCTGGATGTGTTTCTGCTATGACGTTTCCGTGGCGTATGGAGAAGCGCACTGGGACCTGACGACGTAGAGCATCGAAATCATTCTCTGCAGGAAGAATAATCAAGTTACCTGGCTTTCCAATTTCAATGCCGTAGCGACCTTGAATGTTTAGCGTGCGTGCTGAGTGATGGCTGATTAGATCAAGAGAATGATTCAGTTGGTCGTACCCCATGATCTGGCAGACGTGCATGCCCATGTGGACGACTTGTAGCATGTTGGCAGTCCCAAGTGGGTACCAAGGGTCGAACACATCATCATGGCCAAAACAGACGTTGATATTGGCGGCCAGCATTTCTTTTACGCGAGTTATGCCACGGCGTTTCGGATAATCATCAAATCGACCTTGCAGATGAATATTCACCAAAGGGTTGGCGACGAAATTGATGCCTGACATGCTAAGTAAACGGAATAACCGTGAAGTATACGCGCCATTATAACTGTGCATTGCCGTGGTATGACTGGCAGTGACTTTGGCGCCCATATCGTGTTTGTGTGCCAGCGCAGCAACAGTTTCGACAAAGCGGGATTGCTCATCATCGATTTCATCGCAATGTACGTCGATAAGCCGATCATATTTTCGCGCGAGCTCAAATGCAAAATGCAACGACTCAACACCGTACTCGCGGGTGAATTCGAAGTGGGGTATTGCGCCCACAACATCCGCTCCCATTTTCACGGCTTCTTCCAGTAACGCTTTGCCATTGGGGTAAGAAAGAATGCCTTCTTGTGGAAATGCGACAATCTGGATATCCACCCAGTTTTTCATTTCTTCTTTCACTTCCAATATGGCTTTGAGCGCGGTCAGCTTGGGGTCAGAGACATCAACGTGTGTGCGAACGTGCTGGATGCCGTTCGCGATTTGCCACTTGAGTGTTTGCATGGCACGTTTTTTCACATCTTCAATCGACAAGAGCGCTTTGCGCTCTGCCCAGCACTCAATTCCTTCAAACAGTGTGCCTGATATATTCCAGCGTGGTTCGCCAGCTGTTTGGGTGGTGTCTAAGTGAATATGTGGTTCACAAAATGGCGGCAAGGCCATGCCTTTTTCTGCATCGATAACCTTGATGTCAGGATTGGCACAGATATCTATATCATTGCTTTCAATGACACGAATCACGCCATCTTCAATTAAAATTTGCGAGAGGGATTCTTGACCACGAATAACAACATTTTTAATAAGTAGTGTTGCTGACATGTATTGTTCTTCCATTCTAGTCTTGGCCGACATTCGCTATTGAAGCAAACGCTGCTTTAGCTGCTTTTATCCGGAGGAAACTGTTTGAACATTTCTTTGACTTGTTCCTGAATGAAAACATTTTTGCTTGATGGCGTCATGTTATCAGTGAGCTTTCTATTCGATATGGCGCGCCAAATCACTTGGTTTGTGATTGGGTCGACCATCTCCACGACCAGTTGTCCATAGTCTCGCTCTTCAACACGAACGGGGGTTTCGTAACCAATGCCAATTCGATTGAAGCCATAACCAAAACGAAAAGATGGACCATAAGCCACACTTTCAGTTTTAGACTCAATAAAGTATCGAATATTTACACTTGGGGCGTTATCGGCCTCCGTCAGGCCCAGTAGGAGTAATTCTTCTTCTACCGCGCGTTTTATTCGACTGTCATCCAAAGAGATCGGTACAGAAGATGGGTGGGCGACGATATTGAAAGATTGAATGTCACTGTAGGGATACTGTTGATCGTAGTCGGTGTAAACGCTTTTTGCGCATCCCGCCAATACCGATATAAAAAGAAGTGAGACAAGACGTAAGTGCATGAAAGCCCTCTCTGACATTGTGAATTGTAAATTCGATCTAGATGCGGTGACTTCAATATCTGCAAGTTAGCATCTTGAGATTGCTTGAGTAAGACCATCAAAGTGACAAAAAAGTTGCTGAGTTTGAAGTTACGTATAAATCGGCAGGATGTCATGTCGAGAATGGATAAGGGGACATAAAGACTCGAAAAGAGCCTTTCGTTAAAAGGCTATGCGTTGGTATTTGCCGTAAGAGATAAGGCTTCTTGCGTAAGAGGGTGAGTCGGAGCAAGTTTTCTCATTTCTTGTGCCCAAGCTTGTGCAACATGGGGTTCTTCCATATCCAAAGCCGCTTTTACCGCACCAAGGTGTATCCATGCTTGTGGTTCAAATGGATAATACTGAAGTTGTTCCGACGCTAACATGTTTTTGAGCATATTATACCCACGCGCTTTTTGATGAAGTAAATCCGGCGTATTCACAAATGTTATAGCCGCAATGGATTGTATGTAAATCCCTTCGTTCAGACCGTAATAGGGTTTGGAAAATGATTCGTTAGACAGCAATCTTAACGACTTGTTGAGTGACGCCATACCCAACGTTGAGTACTTTTCTTTGTCCCAAGGTAACCAAGAATCTCTGGCTTTCACATAGAGGGTGCTGCCGTAGTATGCGGTGAGCAAGGCATCTTCTGGATATTGTCTGAGTAGACTGTCGACGGCACTTAACACATGCTCTCCAGCCCCGCTTACCCCTGACGTTGCATCGATGAATACTTCCTGAAGTGTTTTCGGGATAGGGTCAGCGTTAACTTGAGCAAACCAGATAGGCATAATGCTTGTAAAAACGAGGATGCCGCAGATGAGTGTGCGACTAAGTAAGCTGTCTTTACGTGGCATTCCTTGCCTCCAAATACGAAAAAGCGTGTTTTGTATGCCGCCACTTTATATCGCTTAGGCTCAATGAAAAGTACGATGCGACAAAGGGTGAATCATCCAGATAAATCGTAAATGCGAGCGCTAAGAATACAGGTGGTTGATGTATGGAGGTGTTACATTTGCTTGAACAATGCGTTTGCGTTTCGACTAACGGGGAGTTTTCGATTATCGTTGGTCATTTCAACAACCATTCTTCCAGTGATATCTCGAGATACTCGGTTAATTGATGCCACCTTGACGATGATCGAACGGTGGATTTGCCAGAACGTATCACTACATAGACTTTTGTATAAGCTTTTCAGGGGCGTTCTGATGATGTACTCACTGTCTTGCGTGACAACGGTCACGTACTTATCTTCTGCTTTAAAGTACTCGACATCATCCACGTGAATAAGGTGTATATCCTCACCTTTAGCTACTTTTAGCCATGTAAGAGGTGATTCTCGTTTAACTTGTGTTTGAGTAAGTAGTTGGATTAAGTCGTCTCGATTAAGGTTCTGTTCAAGCTGGCTCTCTAATCGTTCGCACGTTTTTTGGAGGCGGGATTCATCAATTGGTTTGACTAAGTAATCAATCGCCCCTTTTTCGAAAGCTTCAATTGCATAATGATCGTAAGCAGTTACAAAGACGATACGTGGCAATACATCCAGTTTGTTAATGGCACTTGCTACATCTAGCCCATCCAGCCCTGGCATTCTGATGTCTAAAAACACAACGTCGGGTTTGAGTTGGATTATTTTATCAACAGCTTCAATGCCATCTTTAACACTGGCAACAACCTCGATACTTGTACTGAGTTCACTGAGCAATTTGCTTAAGTGGTGGCGAAGTAATGGTTCATCATCGGCAATCAATGCGCGCATAGAATTGAAATCCTTGTTGTAAATCCGCCGTCACTATGTGGAATAAGTTCAAGTTTCCCGTGTTCGCCATAGAGTACCGAAAGACGTTGTCTAACATTTTTCATACTGAGACCATTTCCTTTCGACGCCTCATTAAAGCCAATACCATTGTCAGACACTTCAACGGTAATAACATTATTATTGCGAGAGAAATGTAAATGAACATGACCCCCTTTAATTGAGGGTTCGATACCGTGAACAACGGCATTTTCGACGGCAGGTTGTATAAGAAAAGGAGGAACCAGTGTTTGTGGCGATACAGAGTCATCAAGTGAGATGCTATATCCCATACGCTCTGACAGGCGGATTTGCTGGATAGCTAAATAGCTGTCTAGCAACTTTAATTCATCACTTAATGTAATGGTGTCTTTACGTTGTTGTTTGAGGCTAGCACGAAGCAATTCGGTGATTTTCCCGAGAAGTTTTTTTGCTTTTGCTGCATCAGTTTCAATCAAAATTTGAATGTTAGCCAATGTGTTAAAAAGAAAATGGGGTTCCATTTGTCCTTGAAGATTTCTTAACTGGCTATTGATAAGTGCTTTTTCTTGCTCAGCTTGCCTTAATTGGATGTCCTTCAATTCGGACTCGGCGCGGTTTGCTCGTTCTCGTGCAATAAAAAAGTATGCAATAAAGACAGCAATAGCCATAGTGACGATAAGAATCGGCATAATGGCACCGATTTTCCAAATGCCTTTATAGAAATATATACATAACAGCATATTGATGGTGCCGAATGGCATACCAATGAGTGTCGCCAAAATGATGTTTCGTCCAACTGGGCGATGAGGATAAGCGTTAGAAATAGTAATATTTGCGATCGTGAAAGCAATGCCATATCCAGCAGAAATAGCAAAGTGATACATCAGTGCCCCACCAAAAATGTATTTAGTGGTGTATGCGATAACGAGGCATAAAATGATGGATTGTATGATGCGAGTTCGATCTAAGATTTTAGGTTTTTTAGCCATAAGTATGTGCCTAATCAATCATAGACGATGTTAGATTTTATCAAGGCAAATCGAAATACCTAATTGCCTAAAGGAAAGTGATAATTGTCGAGGAAACAAAAATTGTTTCCATGTATTTAAACTGCCGTACATATGGTCGGCTAAAAAATAGGCGCAGCAAAAAATATGCGCGCCTTTCGATAAGGTATTTCGGATGCACAGTGGCTTTCCCGTCATGTTTGGATTAACAAGATTGGAAAAACAACCAACACAGCCACGGTAACGCAAAAAAGGTATGAGTGGAAAGTAATGAGATAAACATCAATATTTGGCGATAAGTAGCGCTATGACAGAATGAATGGGCTACTAATCTTTATGGATCGTGTTCTGAGGTGACTGAATCGCAATAACATCGGATCGTGTTCCATTCCCTCCTTTTCTTTCCGCATCAATACGCATCATTTCACTGGTATTCAACATATGTTGTGGATTGATACGGTCGGCCGTACTTTCAAGTGATGACAACCCTATGCTTAAGGTGATTGCGCCAGTCTTTGACAGGATGAAAGGCAGATTTTTCTGTTTAAGGCCATCATGTAATTTTTGGCAAACCACTTTTGAGTTATCACGCGTAGTATGCGGCAATATGATGGCGTACTTGTTATCGAGAAGAAACGCTAGGACATCGGAAGAGCGCTGGCAGGTATCTTTGATGACCTGACTGATAGTCACGAGCTGTTCACTCGCATCTTCTTCACCATGGGTATGAATATAGCCATCGAATTGATCAACTGAAATCAACAACAAACTGAGTGGTGTCTTATAGCGGCTTGCTCGGCGTAACTCTTTATCTAGCATGTCGTTAAAATGGCGGACGTTGGCTAATCCCGTGAGGTCATCTATCGTATTCACTTCTTCGAGTTGATGTGTAACATCGTCTAAAGTTTCTTGGTTTATATCTAATGCGTGGGTCAGTTCGACGTTTTCATCACTTATCTGATGAATAGTCTCAGTTTGTCGTTTTGCGAGTAATACAAACGCGAGTACGAGAGAGAGCAGGCCAAAAACAATAACCAGCGTCGTCAAAGCTTCTGTCTTATATTCTTGCCAAATTGGGGCTTGATAGTTGATAAATCTTGCGCCTTCGGGCAGCAGGTTTTTGTCAATTCTGTGCTTTTTTGCCGCTTCAAGGTCGAAAAACAAAGATGCAGGTGCTGTCTGATGACTCGGTAGCGGTGCATCAACGTCTGATGCTAACACTTGCAACGCGAGCTGTGCTGCCGCTTTCCCTTGACTAAACCCGGTCACAATCTGACCGCCAATTGCGCCGTGGCCGATATGAGAGTGCCAAAACGTATAGACAGGAAATGGCGTAACCGATGCCAATAATCGCGCTGTTTCAGCAGGACTGTAAAGCATACCGTCAATTTTGGGTAGGGTGTTGCTAAGTGCGAAAACAATCGTGTTGGTGGGCAGCTCGCTTAACATATCATCGAGTTCATCAATGGACTTATCTATGTAGATTTCGATGTCTAATTTGCTGGAAAGAACCGGGACAACACTTTCTTTGATGATGTCGATAATGCGTTGGTTATGGGGTTCTCGTTGAGAGCCTATAAATGCAAGGGATTGAGTTTTTGGATGCAGCGAGAGTGCGACATTAATGGCTTGTTGGTAATCGGTATATTCGGATATTCCCGTGACACGCGTATTTACGTCGTAGGCGTTTGTCGAAAAATCTTTTAGCGCCGTATAAATAATTGGCTGGCGAGGGAATAGCTCGTTTTGATGAGCCAATGCAAAGTCTAGTGCCGCATTATCTGACGTGATAACAAGGTCAGTGGCTTCAGAAACATGTTTAAGCGCAAGAATATCGGCCAATTTTTCTTTGATTGGCAATGCGTCGTGGCGCAGCGTGTCAAGATATACCACAGACAATTCTATGGGGACAGCTGAGGATTCGAACGTTTCTCTCAGGCCACTTTCTACTTCATCACTCCAACCATAGCCGCGGTGGTGTGAATTAATAAAGAGTAGTTGCTTAGCGCCCGTTTCCGCAGAAGCATTCGTGGACCCTATGGTGATGGCACTTGTTGTTAGCAGTGCGCCAGCCAATAGTACTAATACATGAAGGCTGAATAATCGAGCGATTGTGGTTTTGATTATGCGTGGTAAGCGATTACTCATAGCAATTCCATCTATTCTGTCGTTCTGAATGCGGTATTAATGCCTCATAAATGAGACGTTTTAGCTCCTAAGTGTAGTTTCAATATCAATAGATAAGTCAAACAAATAGCAGGATCTGAGAGGTGGGAAGCACAAGGCAATCAATTGGTTGTTTGTCTCAGTTGATTGACCAAAGACTGATGAAGCAGCGTATGGCAAGGGAGTTCACAAATTGACTTTGACGCAAATACTCGATTTTTTCATGTGAGTCTGTGACTCAATTCGCTGTTTGCTTGAAGTAATGGAGCGATCTCTGTACTCTTGCGGCGTTTTGTATTCACTGTTCAGGATAGTAATAACTTTGATTAGTACAGCTAATATCACCCAGCAATTTGGCGCCAAGCCTCTTTTCGAAAACATTTCCGTTAAGTTTGGCGATGGAAACCGTTATGGCCTTATCGGCGCGAACGGTTGCGGCAAATCAACCTTTATGAAGATCCTGAGCGGTGAGCTGGAACCTACCGGTGGTAATGTGAGCGTTGATCCCAACGAACGCGTTGCAAAGCTGAACCAGAACCAATTTGCGTACGAAGAATTTACGGTTATCGACACTGTGATCATGGGCCACAAAGAATTGTGGGAAGTGAAGCAAGAGCGTGACCGCATTTACGCGTTGCCAGATATGACTGAAGACGATGGTATGCGTGTCGCAGATCTGGAAGTGGAGTTTGCCGAGATGGACGGCTACATGGCGGAGTCTAAAGCAGGTGAGCTGCTTCTTGCTGTGGGTATACCACTTGATCAACATTATGGTCTGATGAGCAGTGTTGCTCCTGGCTGGAAACTACGTGTTCTGTTGGCACAGGTTCTGTTTGCTGACCCTGATATCATGTTACTCGATGAACCAACGAACAACTTGGATATCGACACTATCCGATGGTTGGAAGATACGTTGAACGAACGTAACTGTACCATGATCATCATTTCGCATGACCGTCACTTCTTGAACTCAGTGTGTACGCACATGGCAGATTTGGATTATGGCGAGCTGCGTGTTTATCCGGGTAACTACGACGAATACATGACTGCGGCAACTCAAGCCCGTGATCGTCTGTTAACCGATAACGCGAAGAAAAAAGCGCAAATTGCTGAGCTTCAAACCTTCGTCGCACGTTTCTCTGCAAACGCATCGAAAGCCAAGCAGGCAACTTCTCGTGCTAAGCGAATTGATAAAATCAAACTAGACGAAGTGAAAGCATCTAGTCGTCAAACGCCATTTATTCGCTTTGAACAATCTAAAGAATTGTTCCGTAACGCGCTTGAAATTGAAAACCTGAGCCAAGGTTTTGAACATGATTTGTTTGCTGGATTTAGCGGCATTTTCGAAGTCGGTGAGCGCATCGCGATTATTGGCGAGAATGGTGTCGGTAAAACGACTCTGCTAAACACACTAGCGGGTGTGTTGGAACCGCGTACTGGTTTCTACAAGTGGTCTGAGAATACCAACCTTGGTTACTATGCACAGGATCATGCGTCTGATTTTGAAGAAGACTTGAACCTGACTGATTGGATGGGTCAATGGCGTCAAGAAGGTGAAGACGAGCAAGTTGTTCGTGGTTTCCTTGGTCGCATGCTGTTCTCACAAGATGACATCAAGAAATCAGTGAAAGTGCTGTCTGGTGGTGAGCAAGGCCGTATGTTGCTGGGCAAGCTGATGATGCACAAACCCAACATGTTGTTACTTGATGAACCGACTAACCACATGGATATGGAATCGATTGAATCGTTGAACACGGCACTTGAGCAGTTCAAAGGTACTTTGTTCTTCGCATCGCATGACCGTATATTTGTTGACTCATTGGCAACACGAATCATTGAAATTAAAGACGGTCAAATCACCGACTTTAAAGGCACCTATGCGGAATTCCTTAATTCTCGCGGTGTTTAATCTTTAGAAGCCTCTGATAGCTTTCAAAAAAACCGCATTCGCGGTTTTTTTTGCATTAATTAACACTAAAGTACTATAAAAGTACTAAGTTTAAATCACTTAATAATTAGTAAAGCATTAAATTATCAAACGTCGTCTTGTAACAGGCAGGTGAGGATAAATCGATGAAACTAATGAATGTGATTGTTATTTTTTTGTTTTTAGTACCTATTGCAGCAATTGGGGGCAATATATTTGTCGGTAAATCGGGCAGTGATTTTTATGATGGAACGACAAGAAATACCCCCTTTCTAACGATCAATAAAGCCCTAGAAGCTGCTTACCCAGGTGATTCAATCTATCTTAGTCCCGGTGTCTATCATGAAAACATTGTGACCGTGAGGGATGGACTATTAGAAAGCCCAATATCGATCAAAGGCTTAAGAAATGAGTCGGATTACTTAGACCTTGATAACCAGACGAAAAATGTTCTTCTAAGACCGACTATTAAACCACCAAAGAAAAATAATGGCCGCTTAATCCAAATTCGCCATAGTTATATTACGCTGCAGGACGTTGTTGTAGATGGGTTCTTCGACGGCGGAGATTCACCCGAATCATACACTGATAAATTACTGTTTGTTCACAACACCGATCGGTTAGATGGCCTAACGGGTGTCCATATTCGTCGAGTGACCTTTAGAAATGCTGGCGGAGAGTGCATACGATTTAGATACAAAATCGTTCGCTCATCAATTAAAGACTCGTTTATATCAAATTGTGGTGTTCATGCCTTCGTTTATAAACTCGGAGGGAAAAATGGGGAAGGTATTTACGTTGGAACGTCGATTAAGCAATGGGGAGATGGGAAAAACCCAGCATCGGATCCTGACACAACCTCAAAGAACATATTCTCTCGCAATGTAATAAATACGCTTGGCAATGAATGTATTGAGTTTAAGGAAGGTGCGTTCAATAACTGGGCTGTAGATAATACTTGCATGGGACAAATGGATGGGAACTCGGGTGGGTTAGCGTCTCGAGGAAATAGTAACTATTTCTATGGAAACAGGATCGTTGCTCCAGCGGGAAGTGGACTGTACTTTTCTAGTGATTCTCCGTCATACGGAATGAACAATGTAGCCAAGGGAAATATTATTGTGGCGGCAGGCCGGTATGGCATAGATGACAGAGGTGACGATGGGACTATGTGCGAGAACTCTTCTTCCTACTCACGATCAGGAGAGTCCTCAAGTGGCAGGTCAATCAATGAGCAATGCAATTGACCCTAGACCATGTGTGCTGTGTCTGTCGTTAATCTCTTGACGAAGTTTAGGTACCGGAAACACCCGCTGAAGCGGGTGTTTTTTTGTGCCGATTGCTTAAAGCAGTGTGTTCAGATCAATGCATGAGTTTATTCACAAGCGCTTCAAAAGCCATTATTCGCTTCTCAGTAATAGCGATACTTTGCGCCCAGAAATCGACTTTTCCTAAGTTCACACCTAGGTGCTTTGTCGCCACGTCTTCTGCGCTCATGCGTCCGGTATCTTTCAAGAGCGACTTATAATCTTCATAGAAAGCTTCGCCTTTTTCTGCACGCTGAGCATAAACGCCTGTACTGAATAGATACCCAAACAGGTACGGATAGTTATAGAAGCTGATCTCGGCAATGCTGAAGTGAAGTTTACTCGCCCAGAACAGATCGTTTGGCTCTGATATGGCATCACCATACCAATTCTTCCACGTCTCTGACATTAGGTTGCGCAATTGCATCGGAGTGAGTTCACCTTGCTGTCGCTGCTCATAGAAAGCACGTTCAAATTCAAAGCGAACTGGAATGTTCAGCATGAGAGCAACGGCTGTTTGTGCCTCTTCCCAAAGCATTAACAATTTATCTTGATCGTTGGCAGCTTCTTCAAGCAAGGCATCACGCACGACGTTTTCCGCAAAGATAGAGGCGGTTTCGGCCAGTGTCATTGGGTAATCAGTTTCAGCCAGCGGCATGTCTTTCATCACCCAGTTATGGAAAGCATGACCGAGTTCATGAGCAAGCGTGAGGACATCAGACATGCTGCCACCAAAACTCATGAATACCAGAGGTGTGCGTGTCTTAGGGATCTTGGTGCAATAGGCGCCCATGACTTTATTCGGCTGAGGAGCGGCATCAATTAAGCGTTGCTCAACCATCATGTCGACGAACTCTGCCATTTCACCGTTCACTGAATGGAAAGCGCGGCGAATAATCGCGATGGCTTCATTAAATGAGTAATTCGCTACCATAGCCTTGCCTTGTGGAGGCATGGCAGCCATTTCATCCCACGGTGCTAATTTGTCAGTACCAAACATCTTTGCCATGGCTTTGGCAGCACGGCGGGAAAGCGCTTTGTGCTGCTCCGCCACATTCATCATGGCATTGAGTGTTTGTCGCTCGACGCGGCTTTCTTCTAGTGCTGGAGCGAGGAAATGCAGAGGTTGGGTGTGGCTACGCTTTTGATATTCGGTTAGGCGATTTCCAGCCAGCGCGTTGAGAATGGCTGCAAAGGTAATTTCCTGCTCTTCCATGGCGCAGTGAATCGCTCGCCAAGCAGGTTCTCGTCTATATCTGTCACCGCCATATAGCAAGCTGGCAGCTTGCGACAGTCCAATTTTTTCTTCGATACCATCTTCAAGTTTTAGGGTGACCTTTGCCGTCCCTGTTATGGCGTCGTAAAGTCTTCCCCATGCATTTTTGCCATCCACTTGCATCGCTGAAAGTAATTGCTCTTCAGGAACGGATAGGCGGAAAACACGATTTAGGCGTTGGCGAGAAAGACGAAATGCATGACGGTCATAGCTGCCTGAGTCATCGGCACCAGACATCACGGCGGCAAAAAAAACATCGTCGGAGGTTGATAACTGACTTTCAAACGGGCTAAAAGCTTGTGTAAGGGCTGACAGCATCACATCGGTTTTTATGACCAAAGCTTTTGCTTGTTCGTTTGTAGCATCAATAGAAGACTGACAAGCCGCGTAATTGGACACAGACAGGATCAGGTTGTGGATGTTGTCGTGAAGCGTTAGTGCTTGTTGGCAGCTTTCTACCGAGTCGGCAGGTAGATTGGCAAACGACGCTAAATGTTGCTGACTAAGCTGAAGGTCATGAGAAATTGCAGGGTCTTGAAGGCTTTGATAAACGAATGAAAAATCCCAACTTGGCGCTGACATGCCACTTTCCTCTTGCAGTTTGTATGGTGTTAACCATACCGCATGAAAGAGAATGAGAATACCTGTGGCAGTAATTCGCCAAGCTGGAAATATCGAATGATTCTAAATTTCAGAAAAACAGCCGTTTATGTGGATTATACGTTTTCTTCAGTGCTGGCTTGTTCACTAGCAGTTGTATTTTCATCTACTGCTTCAGTTTCCAGTGCTAGCTTCTCACGGTCCGCTTTGGAAATGTATTTTGGCTTGTTAGAAGTATGCAACTTCGCGTTTTTCTTCTTCTCACGCTTCTTCAGCGTTTGAATCATTTTCTTTTTTCTGTTCATCGTCGGTGACCGTCAATTTTTTGAGGAGGGATTGTAAGGACAAACCACAAGGAGACTCAAGCATAATAAGTAAACTTGAAGATAATAGTATAAATAACGAGCAATCAAACAAATGCCCATGCATTCACGCGGTGAATGAGTTGTGTGTTTTCATTGGCGTCAGGGTCCACTGTTGTGACTTGGTAACCCTCACTTAACCATCTTGACATTGCCCTTACAAAAACCTGTTAATTCACTGTTGCGTGCCACAGGTTCCTGCTTGATTTTCGATCTTTTCAAGTGAGAAATTCGCTGTATACTTCGCCAACTTTTTGAATTCACTGTGTGTAAAACGATGAAAAAAATTGCGATTAAAGCTATTGCTGCTGCAGTACTGACTGTGTCTCTGACGGGTTGTATCGGTCAAATGGCAACGTCAGGTATGGTAATGAAAATGAACCTGACAGCTGTTGATAACCGTTATGCACGTGCAGGTC
Organism: Enterovibrio norvegicus FF-33; assembly: GCF_000286835.2. GTDB lineage: Bacteria > Pseudomonadota > Gammaproteobacteria > Enterobacterales > Vibrionaceae > Enterovibrio > Enterovibrio norvegicus_A. The sequence goes on from NZ_AJYD02000038.1 coordinate 1,134,909, forward strand.
TTTATGTACTGATGAGCCCAGTTTATGGCGTTGCAGCTGCAGCCGACCTGTTTATCTTCAACTCTATCGAGTTTTGGACCGGCACAAACCCAATTTCTGGTAAATCTCCAGCAGTAGCAGACATGCCTGCGAACGCTGTTTTTCGTATCAACCAGAAACTAGACAAAGATCTGACTACTGCGCCGATTAAAATTTCTGCGGCAGACGTTAAGCAAGTTAACGACAAATCTATCGAAATGTCTGTTGCCTATGCTGATGGCACTACGCAGGTACTGCGCGGTGAGAAAGACGGTGAGATGGTTAACTTCTACCTGAACGATGAGTTCATCACGACTGTTTCTGTTGACGAACTGAATGACTACGCGGCAAACCGCGTATAATTTAGTTTGATTGACTAAACAAAGCCTCGCCCCTATTGGCGAGGCTTTGCTATTTGTGCTGTCTGAAGACGCCACGATTATTTCTCGAAAGGAAGCGTCACTAAAGAGTAGAATAGCGTGCTTAAAATTCTCTACACATTGCCACCTTTTGTATCATTGGCTATCGCCATTCTATTTGAAATCATGGCAACGTCCATGATGCCAAAGACGCAGTCGTTCACACAGCCAGTCACCACTGGTGTCGTGTTGTCCTGCTATGCTGTGTCGTTCTATCTGCTTTCCATTACGGTTAAAACCATGCCTTTGGGCATTGCTTATGCTATTTGGAGTGCTGCGGGAATTGTATTGGTGTCACTTGTCGCATGGCTTTGGCATGGTCAACAGCTTGATTTAGGTGCAATGTTGGGCATGGGCATGATCATTGCTGGCGTCGTGGTTATCAATCTCTTTTCAAGTGTCATGCATTGAACTGATGACTGATGAGCTGATAGCGCGAAATGAAGCTCAGCATTGCTGAGAAGAAGCGGTACTTGGAAACGCTAGGGCTTGGTTTTTTCCGCTAGGCTTCGCGCAATATTGAGCAGTTCTGCAAAATCATAATCGCCTTCCTCATCCACCCATGACACGCCAACATTGTAATCAAGGGTGTAGGGGAGTCGTTTTTCAACCGCATATCTGTCTACCCTTTCTTTAAAACGGTCCAAAATATCCTTGGTATTGGCAATCGGTGTGTTGGTGAGCAGCACAGCAAATTTGTCACTTTCTAAACGCGCCAGCACATCAGAGTCACGAAAACCAAACGTCAACAATTCAGCAAAAAACATTAACGCATTGTCACCATCTCGATTACTTTGTAGTTGGTTAATCTGCTTGAGTCCCCGTACATCAAAATAAGCAAGTGAAGTCGGTGCGTTAAGGCGCTCGCACATGTTTAGGCTGTTTTGTGATAGCACCTGAAAGCCATGTGCATTGAGAAGGCCAGTTAGCTGATCTTGTGTGGTCAGTTGGATCGCATGTAACTCGCTCTGCACCAAATCGGCGATGTCTTTAAAACACTGAATGTCATAGTCGTCGAAACCTCGCGGTTCATCATCCATGATACTTAGTGTGCCCAAAACAGTGCCATTGGCGTGCTTAATGGGATAGCCAGCATAAAAGTGAATATTTGGCTCAGCGGTAACTAACGGATTGTCACTAAAGCGAGGGTCTGCAAGTGCGTTGTTCACGATGAAAGGCTTTGAATCTAAAATCGTATGCGCACAGAAGGATATATCTCGTGGGATCTCTTGGCTAAAGGGCCCGATACATGATTTCATCCATTGCCTGTTGGCGTCGATAAAGCTAATAGCAGTTACCTTAGTAGCAAACATCTGGCTTGCTAGTCTGGAAAGCCTATCGAATCGCTCGTCGGCGCTGGTATCGAGAATATTAAGTTTCTCTAAAGATTGCAGTCTGAGGGCTTCATCTTTTGGCAGCGCGGGCTTTTTCATAAGCAATCCAATGCAATGGCGTTTTCATTACTATAGTCGATGGAAATACCTTTGCATCGGATTGCTAAACTCGCTCGCTGAACGGCGAAAAAGACCAGCGAGCGTATGTCGTTGATAACTTACGCACTTGCCCATTGGCTTTGTGTCATGTTCATTGTCCCGTCAATCTTTGGTGTGCTGGGCGTTTCTGAATGCGATTTTCCTCGCTCGCCCGTAAATGTACCAACCAGTCGGTCGAGCTCATTGGCTAGCTGTTCAATGGCGCTGGCAGAGTGGTTGGATTTTTGAGCCGCCGATGCAGTCTGTCCGGCAAGCTCAGCGATAACCACAATATTACGATCAACGCTGTCGGTCACCATGGTTTGCTCTTCAGAGGCGGTGGCAATTTGCATATTCTGGCCTGCAATGTCTTCAATTTGCTCGACCATGGCACTCATTACTGCAGCGCCTTCACGTGATTGATTGACACTTATTGTTGCCATGTTACTGCTTTCATTCATTACGCTGACGCTATGGCGGATCCCTGATTGTAGTTGCTCGATGATCTTGGTTATTTCATCCGTCGAGTGGTGTGTTTTCATCGCAAGTTCGCGAACTTGATCGGCAACCACGGCAAAGCCTCTTCCTTGCTCTCCGGCTCGCGCAGCTTCGATAGCAGCGTTTAATGCGAGAAGATTGGTTTGATCAGTAATGGAGCGTATCACGTCAATCACTGAGCCAATTTCTTCACTGTCTGCATTCAGTCTTTGCATGTTGTCACTGGCACTGCGCATGCTTTCAGACAGTTCTGTCGCCTTCACGGAGGTTTCACTGTTCACATCACGTCCTGTTTGCGCAGAGGTTTGTAATTCTCTGGCAACACTTGCCGCGCGTGCAACGCTCTGAGCGATTTCTCGGCTGGTCGCCGTCATTTCATTCATTGCAGTAGACACTGAATCCGACTCTGCTCGCTGTTTTTCAGCATTATCAGCAGTAGATCCTGCCATCACTAAACTGTGTCGCGCATTGGACGATAGTTCAGATGAAATACCTGCAATTTTTTCCATGGTGTGTTGTAGGTTGGCAATAAAACGATTGAAGTTGGTCGCCAGTTGCGAAAGTTCATCGTCGCCGGGCAATTGCATACGTACATCCAGTGAACTGTTGCCCTTGGCTATGTTTTTCATTAACTGATTGGCCACCGAAATCTTGTGGGTGACATGGCGGATAATAAACGCTAACGAAAGGCAAACAATGATGGCCAGTGTGCCACCAACAAGGGTTAGACGCGTTGTGACTTGATGTTCACGTTGATCAATGGCGTGCACTAAGTTCTCGCTAAGTGACTTCATCTGCGCTTCTGTCTCTCTCACCGAAGCTCTCAAGCTACCGTGTAAACCTTCTTGTGGTGTCAAACCAATATCCTGCAGGCTGGTCGCCAACGAATTAAAGGCTTTGTGATAATCACCTAGAGAGGTTTCCATCAAAAGGCGATGACTTGATGGTATTTCGCTGCTGGCAATGACTAAGCCAACGTTACTCATCTGCGCATTAAACTCGTCGATGTATTTCACATCAGAACGGAGCAGAAAGTCCTTTTCATGACGACGGAGCATCAGCAGCATTTTGTAAATGGTATCGTCTTGGATGCGCTGAATGGCTTGTTCGACGCGATGAGATGCTGTGCGTGCTATGCCTTGTAACCCACTGTCATACTCGACGCCCACATTGACGCGTTGTGCGATCAAAGAGTCAAAATCTCGTTGGTAATTGTCGAGTTTCAACATCATGTCGTTGATGGCTTCTCTGCCGGGCATGTCGAGGACCGTTAACTTGTTCAATGCAGCAGAAAGCGTTGCTCTTAGTGCCCTATATTCCGCGTCAAATTTGTCTTTGTACTTCACATCATTCCGCGCCATGAAATCTTTCTCATGTCGGCGAAGCATCAACACTGATGTCTGACTCTTCAGTATATCGACGGATGCACTATCTAGCGTTTCAAGCTCTTTAAATGACGACTGAAAAGTGATCGAAAACACGATAACGGATGTCAAAATCAAAAGAACAATACTACTCAGTTGTGCTTTGATGGTTCGAGGAAGGGGCTTACGCATGAACTCTCCTGTTTTATCGTAAGTTGCGCTTTTACTGCATCGACCGCCAAATGAAATATGTTTCCTATACATTGCTGTATTAAATATAGGACAGCTTTTGTGTGCCTCACATAAATTGTTGCAAAAATATTACAGCATCATTTGTTAACGCGATGTCGTCCAGTCGGTGTGAGGAAGGAGGGAGGCAACGGTGGAGATTGAAGTGAACAAATGTTCGACTTTTAACGTATTGGCACTTCGTGTATGGGCAACTATGTTTATAGAAAGAAGTGAATAAAAAGAAGAATTTGTATCGAGATACATTTATACAATCATAGAGAGGTCACCATGAAGAAAGTACTAATCGCGATGAGTATGCTTGCTGCTTCGTCGACAGCTTTCGCTGGTACGATGAACGATGACGTGGATATGCGTGTCACTGCTGTCGGTCAGGGCGCTTGGGTTCAGGTGCTACAAAATGGTGCGCCAGTTGAAGGCGCGACGGTCACTTTATCAGGCTCGTTGGGAGAGCATGTTACACCAGAAAATGGGAGGGTATTTGTCATGACTGAAGCCCCATTCACGCGTACAGGCGTGTTTACGGCCATGCTAGAAAATGGCAACGAGATACAACGATCGATTGTGATCCCGCGCGATCATTGATGTCATGATCTACACACGATAAACGAATGATATATATCTAAAATCCTGCAAAGAGCAGGATTTTTACTTTGTCAGTAGAATGATTTGTTGACCACGTAACATTGCTCATAGCCATCTTCCCAGCCTTCAGCATACCTTTCTTCTTTAAACATACGTTCAGGGTCTTTGCGAAAGCCATCTTTAATCGTTTTTGCAGCGGTAACTTTGCTGTGACACCCATCGTCATAGCCTTCTAAATATGGCGTAGCGAAGCCTAAATTGGAAAGCTGATCATGGCGTGTTGTTGAGCATGCGCTTAGAGCGAATGCTATGGCAATCACACTGACAATACTTACTGGCTTCTTTGTTGTTTTGAAGGCTTTCATGTCAAACATCCTCTTACTGACATTATGCGCATTGATACATAGCAACAGGTTACATTTGATGTCATTGCCATTCTGTCTCAAAAGCAAGCGGATGTGTAAAGTCTCCTTTTCGGCACATATTAGTTTCGGCCCGATGGAATCGAATATTGGGGTTAGCGGTCTATTCTTAGAACACTTATTTATGCGCTTGGAAGACAAGCAAGAGAAGGACAAAGGCTTAATGAAAAAAAGGATGTTGGCGCTGATCTGTTTGATAATGTGTTGGTCGATTTATGCTGCAACAAAGACTGAAAATGAAGGTAGTGCGCCAAAACAAATGTCAGAGGATGTTCGTGTACCCCAAAAAATATCGGGTAATCCTTTGTCAGCGCATCGTGTGATATTTATTCATGGCTCACCGGGTAGCAAAGAAGCGTATGACGATTATTTAAATCATCCTTCTTTACAGCAAATCGAACTGGTCTCTGTGGACAGGCTGGGCTTCGGCCAATCTTCAATGCCGGTTGAGACTAGCTTGAAAAAGCAAGCTGAATCCTTGTTGCCTTTGCTTCTAGATAACAAGAATACCTTGCTTGTTGGGCATTCATTAGGCGGACCAATAGCGTTGCAATTAGCGTTACTCGCGCCGGAACATGTTGATAGCTTATTGCTGATTGCGTCGGCGTTTGATCCAAAGCTGGAATCACCAAAGTGGTATAACTATATCGCCGACACACAATTGGCTACGTGGCTAGTTCCTGACGACATGTTGCGCTCCAATGCCGAGATGATGGTATTGGAACATGAGCTAGAGAAACTCGCTGCACAGGATTGGGCGTCGTTAACCATGCCTATTGTTTTGGTTCATGGCGCAGACGACGATCTGGCTGATCCGGGGAACTCTTACTTCGCAAAACAACGTTTACCTAACGCCAGTTTGAAAATGCTTAACAATGAAGGGCATTTCGTGTTGTGGCAAAATGTTCCGTTATTAGTGAATGAAATCAAAGCGATGATTGAGATACATTGAGTTATTGGTATGAAAGTAGAGCAAGGATAGGAAGGCGAGAGTGTAAATATCTGTAAAGTACACTTGAAAATTGAGCGCGAGAGGCGCATTTTAACAGTATTGAAGCCAACTCGATTTTAATCCACGGGGAATTTACATGAGACAAATCCTGATCGGTGTGGTGACGCTTATTTTAGGCTTCTTTACGTTAATGTTTGCTGCGGTGTTTGGTTTGATCGTTTCAATTAGCGCTTTGATCGCCAAACCTTTCATCATGAAAAAGCTACGCAAAGTTCAAGCGGAACAAGCGAATTTGTACCAGCAAAAGCATGAACAGCCCATTGAGCAAACGCCTTATGGCCCTAAACAGCGTCATCAAGGTCAAACTATTGATGGTGATTATCACGACGTCACTGATAATCGTTAGTCAAAAATTCGATAAAAACGCCGCTGTTTAGCGGCGTTTTTGTTTTGGATGTTTTAACGTGTTGATTTTATGCCATTGTTGGCTTTATAAGTGGCAAGCCCTTTAAAATGGTGCGTCGGGGGACTTATGCCTCGCAGCTACTGAGTTTGAAAAGGGAAGTAGTCCCATTCATATTCATCAAACATAGCCTGTAATTCCCCTGATTTTAACAATACCTCAAACCGCTGATCATAAAGCATTCGCAGTTCTTCACCTTCCGTCGTGTTCGTAAATGCTGGATAGAGTTTTAAATCTGTCACGTTCGACACTGCAAACGCATTTCGGTCTATGTAGCCTTGTTCGAATTCTTCTTCAATTTCAGAGCGTGCGTCGATGAGTACGTCCAGTCTGTCTGAGTACACCATGGTTAAGCCCTGACGGCGTGATTTTACTTCTCTCACGTTCACTGACGTGGTGATGTATTCGTTGTAGTCATAACCTTTAACCCATCCTACCGTCTTTCCCTTTAGTGATTCTTCACCTGTCCATTTGGGAATAACAGAAGCCTTGTAAACCGCTGAGACTTGCTCGGCATCAAAATGCCAATAGGGATAAAGCACTTTTTCTTGTTCATCGATGTAAGAACCAAGAAACGCATGCATTTTTTGGGTTTGAACTAAGTAAATGCTGCGCGAATAGGTCGTCGTTAGGGTCTTAACTTTGTATCCCAGAGGCTCAAAAACTTTGCGCATGATGTCGAAGTAAAGACCCGTCCCGTCTTTCTCTGTGGCGTCTTCCCATGCTTCGCTCACAATCACAATTTCCTTGGGCGCATTTTTCTCGGCGAGCGCAGTCGTAGAGAATGTGATGGCAAATAACAAAAAAGCTAAAGTGGATAGTCCCAAAGGTTTGAGTCGTGGTTGAGCCGATAGTAAGGTGTGAAACATGCGAGCGCTCTCCGGCATAAGTAGCTACAAAGAATGTCTCTTTGTTGAGACTATTCTATTAAAACTACGTCAGATTAGAGAGCGTCGCGAATAAATAGCGAATTGTTTTTTCCTAACGCGATGTTTGATTATCTGCGCAAACCGATGGTGACACTGACAATGGCATGATCACTGCTGTAAGCATCTTGATCGAACTTTGGGTTAATGAGGTGGCTGTCTTCACAATGAAAATCGCCAACTTCTGCAAGGCTGGCCGGATCGCTGCTGTTAAATTCGTTGGAAAGCAGAATGTAGTCAAGCACTGAACCTTTTGCGTGAAAATAGTGCGTGCTAGGGCGTTCAAGGCCTGTTTCACCGGTGTTTTTGATAAAGAGATCCCAGCTATCATGAAGCTGATAGTGTGACAGCGGCATATCCGCCATATCTTCCGTAATTGAACGTAAGCCGGTGACATGAAAAGCGCGCAATACCTCTGAATTCAAATCATCGTTGAAATCACCCATGACAATCGCGGGATTATTGGTTTGAAAGCGACGTTGAATGATGGATGCCATCAATTGACAAACTTCTGAACCACGTTGAATTGATGATGCCCAAGATCCAGCGATTTCTGCCTGCATAGAATCATGAAGCGTTTTCTCTTTACCTTTACTTTCGTCGTCTTCTTCCATGGTTGGGCGTTTGGATTTCAAGTGCACTACGTAAATATCCGTTTGACCGAGAGAAGGAAGTTCGAGCGTCGCACACAGGGGGAGGCGGCTATATTCGAAGTCCTTTTTCATACCCAGTTTTTCTGACACCACAGGATCAGCATGCATGGGTAAGGCACTCAATATGGGATAACGCGAAGCAAGGCAAACAACCGGGCTTTTATACACGTAATCGTTGACGGAATTGATTGGCTCAGGCTCATCCACCACGGAAAAAAATCGATATCCCAGCGGTTCAAGCAGTGCTTTGAGTGCTGATGCGCTAAACACTTCCTGAAACGCAATGATGTCAGGCTGGTAGCTGCCAATGTAGCGATTAAGCCACATGCGCTTTTGTCGCCATTGATCTTCGCTGTAGATGTTACTGAACTCATAAAAGGCACCAGGTGGCTCGATAAAATTAAACAAGTTAATCGTCGCGAGCTTAAGGCCAAAGGCGCTGTGAGCGTATGAGTTTTTGCTATTGGTCGCGAACACAATATCGTCTCAAGAATGAAAACATGTAACTAGTATAGCGAAGAGTTCGTTGGTTATTGGTGAGCTGACAGGGATTTAAAAATGTGGGAGATAAACAAAATGCGCTTCGAGATGAAGCGCATTGATTGGATGACGATGAGTCACGTAGTCTTTAAGCGAGAAAAGCTAGGCTGATACTCTTTCCTCATCGGGTTTCTTTTTGTCTGTGTCCTCGACCTTATCTACGGTGTTCTCTTCGTTGCTTTGCTGATCAGTCAAGACCTCTACCACGCTAGCGCGAGAAAGCTGGCCTTGAAGTTCACCGTCTTCATCAAGCACGGGTAGTGGAAGTTCATGCTCAATGGTATCAGGGATAACTTGTTCTATCAGGGCGTCTGATTGAATCCCTGGAACCGTTTCAAGCACTCTGTCATCAATAACATCGCCATGACGTGATGAATCGAATGATTCCAAACGCTCTCTGCATAATGCGCCTTGGTAACCTTCATCGTTCATGTAGTAGCCGTGCTGCACTTTTGCTTGACGCATTTGCGCGAGGGCTTCACCAATGGTTTCGGTGCTAATACGAAGGCTTTGTGGTTGCATCACTGTATCAACGGTCAGTGCGCGAGCGCGATTAACATCTTTGACGAAAGCTTCAACATAGTCGTCGGCTGGGTTAAGTAGGATATCAACCGGGCGACCCTGTTGGATAAGCTTGCCGTCGCGTAAAATGGCAATGCGATCACCCAAGCGAAGCGCTTCGTCTAAATCATGCGTGATGAAAATGATGGTTTTTTGAAGCTTTTCCTGCAAACCAATCAGCTGATCTTGCATTTCACTGCGGATCAGTGGGTCAAGGGCAGAGAAGGCTTCATCCATCAATAGAATTTCTGCATCGGTACACAAGGCGCGAGCGAGACCAACACGCTGCTGTTGGCCACCCGAAAGCTGTGACGGGTACTGCTGTTCGTAGCCAGCAAGGCCAACGGTTTCAAGCCATTCGGTCGCTTTATTGTCACGCTCTGCTTTACTGACACCTTGTACTTGCAGACCGTAAGCTACGTTTTGCAAAACGGTGCGGTGCGGCATCAAACCAAATCGTTGAAACACCATGGACATTTTGTGGCGGCGGAAATGTTGTAGTCCTTTCTCGTCCAACTTCATCACGTCTTCACCTTCAACAATGATTTGACCTTCAGTTGGGTCTATCAGACGGTTGAAGTGGCGAATGAGGGTGGATTTACCTGAGCCAGACAGACCCATAATCACGAAGATTTCGCCTCGTTCGATATCTAAGTCAATTTGCTGCAGGCCTACGGTATGTCCTGATGCAGCCAATATGTCATCTTTGGACTTGCCTGCTTTCACGTCTGGCAGCAGTTTCTCTGGTGTCTTGCCAAAAATCTTGTAAAGGCCTTTGATTTGAATCAGCGGTGTAGTGCTGGACTTACTCATGATGACCTCCACTTAAATGCTGCTGAGTGCGTTTTGCATAGCTTTGTGACACTCGGTCAAAAATGATTGCCAAGGCAACGATAGCAAGACCGTTGATTAAACCGAGGGTGAAGTATTGGTTAGTAATAGACTTCAGTACCGGTTGGCCGAGGCCTTTTACGCCGATCATTGAGGCGATAACGACCATCGCTAGTGCCATCATAATGGTTTGGTTTATGCCTGCCATGATAGTTGGCATGGCTAGGGGTAACTGTACGCCAAACAAGCGTTGCGTTGAACTTGCGCCATAAGCGGTTGCCGCTTCCAGCACTTCTTTATCCACGAGTCGGATACCGAGATTGGTCAGGCGTATAACCGGTGGAATCGCATAGATGATAACGGCAATGACGCCCGGAATTTTACCAATGCCAAGCAACATCACGACAGGGATCAGGTAGACAAATGCTGGCATGGTTTGCATGACATCAAGTAGGGGGGTGACCAGAGATTGAATGCGATTTGAACGGGCCATGGCGATACCGATGGGTATGCCGAGCCCGATGGCCAGCATGGTACATACCAGTATGATACTCATGGTCCGCATCGTATCTTCCCACATGCCAAAGTAACCAATGGCGAGGAAGACGAATATAACACTGACGCCGAGTTTCCATGAGCGGCTGGCAAGATAAGAGACGCCAGCAAGAATAACGATCATTAACCACCACGGCGTGCCGAGTAGTAGCTTTTCAAACCAGATGAGAAATTGAAGAAGGGGGTCGAAAAATGATTCGATGGTTTCGCCATAGTTTCGTGAGAATTCGCGATAAGCACCATCAAGTGTTTTTCGGATGGTTAGAAGATCGGAGCGTTCCATCTCCGGGAATTCCGTTAACCAAGAATTATCTGCCATAACAGTACAGCATCCTCTGTATAGTTGTTATTAGTAAAATATAGTGAATATACCCGGTACGATTTTAGCCTCGGTGTTTTAACTGAGACTGATGAGACGTTAGGCGGGTGAGAGCAATGACACTATTTGTGATTGAAGAAACGGGCTGAATGCATCAGCCCGTTGGTTGAATGCGCGCTTACAGTGCCGCTTTCACTTTTGCTGCCACGTCAGGAGTTACCCACTGAGTCCAAATGTCGCTATGATTTTCGAGGAAATATTCACCGGCAATTTCACCGTCTGCTTGATTATCTTCCATCCAAGCCAGCAGAGTGTTTAGCTCATTGGTGGTGAATGAACGATTAGCCAGGTAGCTCATTGCACCAGGGGCACGTTGTGCAAAGCTTTCCGTTACCACCGTATCGACCGCTGATGGTGGGTACATGGTCGCTTTGGGATCTAAACACTCTTCGCTTGTAATACAGCTTTTGAAGTGTTCTTCATCAATGCCTGAACCGAAGTCAACTTTGACCATTTCGTATTTACCAAGCACAGCAGTAGGCGCCCAGTAGTAACCAAACCAACCTTGACCGCGCTCATATGCTTTGGCAATAGAGCCAGAAAGACCAGCGCCTGAACCTGGATCAATCAATTCAAAACCTTTGTCTTCAAGTCCCAATGCGTTAAATAGGTTGCCTGATGAAATCTGGCAGTTCCAGCCAGCAGGACAGCCATAAAATGCACCTTTCGTTGGATCTTCTGGGTGTTTGAAAAGTAGTGGGTTGTTTTTTACGCCTTCAATCGTGGCTAGGCTCGGGTCTTTGTCGACAAGAAACTTAGGTACCCAGAAACCTTCTACGCCGCCTTCAGATAGTGTGCTACCCGCAAAACGTAATCGGCCTTCTTCAACGCCTTTGTCCAATGCCGCTTTTAGTGAGTTGCTCCAGAATTCTGGCGCAATGTCTGGCTCGCCCTTTTCAATCATTGATGTACCGGTTGGCATGGTATCGCCCGGCACTAACTCTGCGTCGCAGTCATAACCATTTGCAAGAATGAAGCGGTCAATATTGGCGATAACTGTTGCAGAACTCCAATTCATGTCTGCGATGGTGACCTTGCCACATTCTGCGGCGAAACTGGTCATTGGCATTGCTGAAAGCAGCAGGCATGACGTGGCTAAAAGTTTATTCATGGAAGTTCCCTCTCATATGAACTGCTGCATTAATCAATACAGCTCTAATCATTTATGACGCTCGCGTACTGTTACGAAAACCATTCAAACATGGTTTAACAGATTGAAAAGTATGTACGCATTGATTGTAATCATAACAAATACGCATCACATTTTCTGCACCCACATTACATTTCATGCTCAAATTGATTCGCTCCCTAATCAAATTGCGCGGTGTTCTGTCGGTTGTTTGGTAATTAAGTCTCTGATTTTTCTTCTTAAAATGCCCACTAATATGAATCGTGCGTTTTATTTGTAAGAATTCACATTCAGTTTGGAGAATTACACGAGACATACCTCATTTCCAGGTTTAAGGATGAAATTTATTTGCGCGTTCCTTGTTCATACATGGTGTCCTCAATAAAAGGTTAAGGGAGTCAACATGTCTCAGACTGTACTCGTACTAGAAGATGATGCAGACATCGCCGAACTGGTTTCACTGCACCTGAAAGTGATGGGCAATGAAGTCGTAAAAGGGACGTCATTGGAAGAAGGGTTTCGCGTCCTCAGCGAAAGAAAAATAGATGCCGTGGTATTAGATAGAGGCCTTGATGATGGCGACGGTATGACCTTGTGCCAGCAATTGCGCCACCAGCACAATGGCGTGCCCATTTTGATATTAACGGCAATGGACTCTGAATCCGACATGGTGGAAGGTTTCGAATCGGGCGCTGATGACTATTTAGCAAAGCCATTCAGCGTGATTGAATTTCAGGCAAGAATACGCGCATTAATGCGTCGGGCTGCTGTGCACAACCAGTGGCATCACATTGCTGCAGAAGAAACGGATGCTGTCAGCGATGAGCTAAGTGTCGGATCCTTGTTGTTCAATCATCTGGAGATTTCACCGGAAACACACAGTGTGACGTTAGGTGGCAAAACCATTGATCTTACGCCTACGGAATTTTCGCTACTGTGTTGTTTAGCCAAAAGGCCAGAGCGAGTATTCAGCAAAGACGAGCTATTGAGCCGTGTTTGGAACACGGACTATGACGGATACCGTCATACTGTTTGTTGTGCAGTGAATCGTTTACGAAGCAAATTGGAACGTGATCCAGACATGCCGAAGTACATCCATACTGTATGGGGTGTCGGGTATAAGTTTCGAGAAGCGGCTACTTTGCATCGCATATAGCCTGTTTTTAGCTTTGTTTGGAACAGAACAATGTTGTACTTGGTGATATACGTCAGCATGCGTGTAGAGACAGAATGAGTACAAACAACAAAATATGTCATGGAGTCGCTATTGACGTTTAAGCATCGTCTGCTGTTATTCACTTTAGTGTGGTTTTTGATCAGCGCAGCCTTGCTGACATTTTTGAGTGTGTCTGTTTGGAAAGAAAATGAATTCAGGGCACAACAGACACTTCACAGCGAGCTGGCTGTTCACATGAGAGATGATAACCCACTGATGGTGGGTGACGATTACAGCACTGAGGCACTCTCCTCCATTTTCCATACCTTAATGTTGCTGGGGCCTGACTTTGAAATCTACTTTCTTGACCCAGAGGGCAATATCACTACCTCCGGTCCACCGATTGAAGACGTTGTAAGACGTAAGGTTGATGTTGCGCCGATTCAACAATTTCTTCAAAAGCAACCTTTTCCTATTCTGGGGAATGACCCCTTGTCAAAAGGTGGCCAAAACGTATTTTCAGCAGCGCAAATTGATGCAGGCGGCAAAGTCGCCGGTTATTTGTACGTGGTGATTGGCAGCTCGCATCGTGGCGTGCTGATGGATCCAGAATCCTTGTTGTTGTATGCCCCAGTGATATTTGCTGCTTTGGTGGCAATTTTGCTTTTTGCCTTGTGTGTCTATCGCCTAGTGTTTCGCCATATCATCATTCCAGGGCGACTCATGGTGAATCAAATTGAGCAAGCGGCGAGTTCTGAATTTCGCGTTACTCCGCCGCTACAGTTTTCAGCTGCCGAGTTGCAAGAAATCGCGGCGCAATATCGGCGTATGATGGCCGTGATACAACAGCAGTTTATTCAGTTGCGGATTCAAGAAGCACAGCGCCGTGAGCATCTTATGCAACTGAGTCATGACCTCAAAACTCCGTTGGCGAATGTGCTGGGTTATCTCGAAACGTGGCGCATACAGCACAATGAAGGGCGAGGCATGATCGATACGGCGTATCACAATGCACAGCGGCTTCAGCGCCATCTTAAAGAGCAGCTTGATGCCGCGCGTTCCCCAACAGCAAAAATTGTTCTTTCATATCAAGAGATTGAAGTGTCGTTTTTGCTGAAAGATATCGAGCAACGTTTTTCATTGTCAGCGAAACGTAAGCAGGTCGACATTGTGGTGAGTGCTGACATTCAATGCGTAGTCATCGCTGATGAGCAACTGATCAATCGTGTATTCGACAATCTGCTTGAAAATGCAGTTCGTCATAGTCCTCAGCATTCAACCATTTTGGTTGAGGCTGTCAAAGTTGGCTCGCGCCGTGTGGGATTTCGATTGTCTAATAATGTTGCAGAAGGCAGCGCTTCTGGCTCATTAGGGATGGGAACCAAAATTGTTGACGCCATATTGAGCCTTCATCAAAGTCAGCTAGAGCATATTGAAGAGGACGATGCAGCAAACCGATTCAGTGTCTATTTTGAACTGTCTTCGATCGCCAATACGACGGCGAGCCAAATTCGCGTCGTTCCTGCTGTTTTATCAACAGTCATGGAAGACGAAGATGAACCTCAAATGACCTCATCGTTGCCGAAAGTGAATGGAAGTTTGCGAGAGAGCGCAGATGAAACCGCTGTCATGCCTATGATGATGACAGACGATCCGGCAAGCGCCGCGCCGTTGCCTTCATTTAGCGCATCAGAAACGGATCTATCTAGCGGCAGTAGTGACGAGCAAAATGAGCAAGCAGATGAACGTGGGCGAAAATAAAGCCAGCCAAATACATCGCCCCCCACGCTTCTAAGTCACTCGTCTCGCTTTTTTTGTTTTGGCAGTTGTGACTGTTGTGGATCTGGGCTGAAGCAATATCAATACAAATATTCCTAACATCACCGCGCCCATGATCGAGAAAAGGCGCTTTCCATCCTCGATGAAAGCGCTGCCTGCATTCTGAGTAATGCCGTAATACACCAAGACCACAAATCCGGAATAGAGCAATTGAATCGTGCTGTAACTGGCATTTTTATTCATGGCGTGAACGCCCATAAGGAGCGAACAGGTCAATACAATACCCATGTTCCCAATCAGATTGGTTTGCAAAACACTCATCATGAGCACAGGCAACGCGAACAGAAAGCCTGCCAAGGTAGCGAGAAAGCGTCGAATACCATAACTATGCGCACTGATCGGATCGGGATCTTTAAGTATCAATGCAACGGTAATCGTGACGATGGTGCTTTGCACCAGATTGAGGGCGATAGAACTGATCAAAACCAGCAAAATCACACTGGCTTTCACCACGATATGCCAGACTTCGGTGTGTTTGGGTTCCGAGGGCTGTGGCGTTGGTGTCGGCGCTATTGGGTCGCCACCGGGAACAAGAAAATACGCCAGATAGGCAACAAACCCAGCGATAAAAATATTCTCCATCAACGCCAGTGGCACTTGTGTGACGTCTATCCCTTTTTGACGGGAGAACACGGCAATCATTGCTGTTGAAACCACCAGTAGCGTCGCCAGTAAATCTTGTGGATTAATTCGACAGCGCAACATGCACCAATAGAACACCACAAACAGCATGCAGTAATAAACAATAGGATTGTCGAGCAATAGATTACTGAGACTGGCCTGAAACCATGCCGTGATAAATAGCACAACAGCCATTAGTATCACCATCATCAGTGGCGGCGGCTTGTGTGAAGTACATAAAAACACCGCACAGATTGCAGGGCCTAATAACGGTATTTCCGTGCCAAAAACGTGCTGCCAAAATAGGAGCAGAACGGGAAAAACCGCAACACGGATAATGGCATTACCGGGGCGTCTAAACATGATTAGGAAACACCACTACGAGACATAGCTCAGGTAGCTCCAAATCCACGTCCACAAATCAAGTAAGGCTTCTCCAAACGCAGACTGACGAGGATAAAAACTGACGGTTGCAAGGCCGCCGTATCGGAGATTAACGTCATCGGGAATGTCAAAGAAACGAACATTCACGGGGAAACGCTGTGCATGTTGAATACCTGCTGGCGAATCAAACAAGCCATTGTTGCCATCGATTTGAAGGCTTCCATTGCCGCTGCTACCCCAGCCAATCGAAGTGACTTCGCCGTGAAAAATTTCACCGGGATAGGCATCAAAGACAATCTTCACGATGGTGCCTTTTTGGATATAGACCAGCGAATTTTCACGCACCATGGCGGTTAGCCAGAAATGATTGTTATTGATGTAGGTCAGTAGAGGGTGTCCTGTCGCCGCATAATCACCGGCTGTTAGGTTGATATTGGTGATGACACCAGCGGCAGGGGCATTGATGTCGGTATAAGACAGGTCGAGCAGTGCTTGATCGAGTTTGTTCAGCGCTGATTTAACCTGAGGGTTATTTTCACCTTTCGGACCTAATGCTTCCTGCGCTCTGGCAAATCCTGCGGTGGCTTCTGCAAGATTGGCTCTGGCGGTATTCAGTGCCGATAGGCTGTCATCAAGCGTGGCTTGGCTGACCACGCCTCGACGCGCGAGAGTCGTGTTGCGTTCAGCATGTTGTTTTGCATTGGCGAGTTTGACGCGAGCCGCGACTTGCGTGGCTTTGGCTGCGTCTACAGCCGCAGAATCGGCATTGACGGATTGCGAGGCTTGTTGAAGTGCTAACCGCGCGGATTCTACGTTTAATTGAAACGGACTCTTTTCAATAGCAAGCAAGGCTTGATTGCGTTTGACCTCGGCATTGTTAACCACCGAAATGCTCGAAATGGGGCCTGAGACCTGAGGGCTAATGCGAATAAGCTGCCCGTTGACTCTGCCATGGCTGGTCATAGGCGTCACGCGGTCAGCCCACAAGGTATAGAACCAAATGACCAATGCTAACGCGATCAGGTAATAAGTGAAGCGACGCGCGCTGTTTACGGCGGCGGATTGTTCCCCTTTATCCGTTTCTTCCTCATCGCTAGGCTTGTTGGCATCACTCATCACATCGTCCTTTTTGTCATGACCATTTTCAGAATGGCCATTAAAAATGGATGATGGTGACTCATCCACGGAAGGTAATTCTATGAGGAGTGAGAAGGAAAAGTTGTCCAAGTTAAGACACTTTGTTGTAAACAGTGTCATATCAGCTATATAGGGTACGACGTGTGTTTTAGCGACTTTAGGGTAAAAGAAGTAATTGGGGGGCTGGCGTTCGATTGATCGCAGCTCCCCAGAAATCTGTTCAATGTGTTGGGTCGGCAATGATTGCGTGTTATTGACCAATAAAATTGGGTTTACGTTTAGCAATAAACGCTTTCATTCCTTCTTTTTGGTCGTGAGTCGCGAACAAACTGTGGAAAACTCGACGCTCAAAGCGTACCCCTTCGCTCACGGGCAACTTCTCTGCATTTACAACGCATTCTTTTGCCAGAACAACAGCAGGTTTGCTGTAACTGGCGATAGTGTGTGCCGCATCCATGGTTTCTCGCAGCAGTTGGTGTTCAGGCACGACACGAGACACCAGCCCTGCACGTTCAGCTTCTGTCGCGTCCATCATTCTGCCTGTTAATATCATGTCCATGGCTTTGGCTTTTCCGACCAGTTTGGTCAGGCGCTGAGAGCCACCCATGCCCGGAATGACGCCAATGGTGAGCTCAGGTTGACCAAATAGCGCTGAATCGGCCGCAAAAATGGTGTCGCACATCATCGCAAGCTCACAACCGCCGCCTAATGCATAACCCGAAACCGCCGCAATGATGGGAGTACGAATTCGGTCGATAGCTTCCCAACCCGCAAAATAATCGCATTCAGCCATTTCTTGGTAGTTCTTGTTTGCCATTTCGCTGATGTCTGCGCCTGCCGCGAAGATCTGTTCAGAGCCTGTGATAACAAAACAGCCCACGTCGGGATTAGTGTCATATTCCGAGAGTGTTGCCGTGAGTTCTTGCATCAACGCTGAGTTGAGCGCGTTACGTTTCTCTGGACGATTTAGGCGGATGACAACAACGCCTTGGTCCATGGTGGTTTTAATAAGCATATTCATGTCCTTAACTGTCCCAGATGGCGCCAAAAGCAGGTATGCCACGGCTTTCTAAACCGAACACAACTTGACGTGTAAGTTTTTGATTGGAAATGCAAATAACTGCTTCTGCATCAAACGCTTCGTAGGCAGCATAAGCCAATTGCACCATGTCAGGCTTACCTTGCTTATCGGTATCCCAGATCAGTGCATCGGGTTGTGCGGCAAGAATTTCGTCGACCAATTCATCACCATAGGTTTTGCGAGGGTCACGCGTTGACCACACCAGCTGAATCGGCAATTTTTGTGCTAACAAATGTGGTATACAAGGGCCAATACCGCTGCCCGTAGCGATATACACCACGCGTTTGAACAGTACTTCGATGTTTGCGACACCCGCGGTCGGGATGCCTTTCACCCATAGGTGACTCGGTTTGTCGTCAATCAGTTTCCCCGTCCAGTCACCAGCGCGGGATACGGTCAAGCGATAACCGGGTTCAGTTGGCGAAGGTACATTGGCAAAGTGGTGCCATTCAGAAAGTGGAGAGCGGCTTATTGCCATTGAAGAGCCCGCAAACGGGGTGACGCCGTAATTGAACTTCAGCAGCGCGACATGGCGTGAGGGCGTCGTGATAGAAACAGGCACTTTACGGAGGCGTAACCACGGTAACAGTATGCTGAATGTCATGATGCTGATGAGCCACATAGATGGTGTTTGCAGCATGCGAGCCAATGGAGTTAACTCGGGTTTGCTGTCCGCCGCAACCGCGAATGCCTGCACCCAAAACAAGATGAGGATTGACCACCCGGCAAAACGGTGTGTCCGCTCGAAGGCATTGTGAAACTTCTTCCGAATATTGGGCATGGCCATCGCGATGATCACCACCAATAAGCCAACAATCGCCATTGTGCTATACAGGCTGGTGGATGAGACGGATGAAGGGGCTTGATTGCGTTGATAAATCAGCGCACCAGTGAAAAGCGCAAACCATAACGAACCGTTTACCGCACAGCCACTATGAAGACCGCCGTGATGATAGATTTTGCCTAGATGCCAACGAACAGAAAGCGGCCAAGTGACGGGGGCGCGTGTCGCAAGCCAGAACAGTAAATTGATGATGTACTGTTGTCGAATCAGTATTGCAACGAAGAAGTTACTGATCACCATGTTGCTGAGGCTTGAGAGATCAATCTGGCTTGTAAAAAACCATTGTCCCTGCGTGACACCATAGATCAGCCAACCTAGATTGATCACAGACACCAAGATGATTAAGCGAACGTAATGTTCCAGTGCGGGATATTTCCACATGCGTTGCAGTAAACCCTGCTTGGCAGGTAACTCAGAATGGGAATGAGAGTAAGGAGCCATCATGGGTTATTCCTCTCCTGTCTTGTGGGACTTAACGTTGTTGTGAAACTGGTCATAAAGCGCCTTTAGTTCGCGTTTATCCACTTTCCCACGTGGCGTTAATGGCAGCGCATCGAGGGCCATGACACGCACAGGCACGCAATAATAGGGAAGGTTTTCAGCAACGTGGTTTATCGCTTCTTGTTCGTCAACATTGGCAGGAACAACGAAGGAAACGAGGTGGTCAGTGTCTGCTTTTAGGGTGACGGCCAAGCGACAACTAGGCAGTTGCTCAATCATGGCTGAGACAGCATCAAGCTCCACGCGAAACCCTTTCACTTTCACTTGATCGTCGGTGCGGCCATAGTGTTCAAGTTCACCATCTGGCGTCCATCTGCCAAGGTCTCGTGTTCTGAACATCACATGTCCATCGCCTAAAAAAGGATCCGCACGATATCGTGATTGACTGAGTTCAGCGTTAGCGAGATACCCTTTCGTTACGCAAACACCGCCCGCCCACATTTCACCCACGTCGCCGATTGCGCAGGGTTCGAGTTTTTCATTTAGCACATACACGGTGTTGTTTGGGGTAGGTTTGCCAATGGTCAGTGAGTCGCCAGGACGGTAAAGTTTGGCGGTATTGATGATGGTGGTTTCTGTCGGCCCGCAACAGTTATAGAAATCGCAGAATGCGCCCCAAGTATCTGCCAGTGGTTTAGGACAGGGCTCACCTGCAACGGCAACAACACTAACATCACGACACTTTTCAGGGTCAATCTGACTCAGTACCGATGGCGTGGCGACAATCACGTCGGCATTCATGGCGGTGTGCTCAATGATTTTGTCCCGAATTAGCAAAGTTCCGCCATGACACAGTGCCACAAACACTTCCCACGCTGACATATCAAACGCAATACTCAATATCTGCGCCACGCGTGTGCCCGGTTTGACACCAAGATTACCCGGTGTAGTCATCACAATATTGCAGACATTTTGATGCGTAACTTGCACACCGTTGGGTCTTCCAGTCGTGCCTGAGGTAAACAGAATAAAGCAGGTGTTCTGAGGCTTTGTTGGGCGTTTACCTGTTATGTCTAAAGAGCAAAACTCTTCTGATTTTAATAGATTATCCAGCTCAATTACCGCACAACCGTTGAGTGTAGGGAGGTCTTTTAGGTGTTGAGAAAGTGTCAGTACGATCTTAATGCGTGCAGTGTCAACGATATGTTCGAGCTGAGGGTGTGGGGCGACGCCAGCGTGCTGGGGCACATAATTGGCGCCAATTTTTAGGCATGCCATCAAACCAATCAACATAGGTATTGACCGAGTAAGGAAAAGGCCGACGGAGTCGCCAGGTCTAACCCCACGTTGCTGGAGAAATGTTGCGAGCTGTTCAGCGCTGTGATTAAGGGTTTGATAAGAAATAGAGCGATTGCCATGCATAGCGGCAATGGCATGGGGTGTATTCTCGGCGTGATATTCGAAAGCTTTATTTAGTGTATTGAACGAGGGCTTTTCTCGAGGGCCACGACCAAACTCAATGAATTTTCGAAGCTCGAAGGCATCGAGACTTGCCAGCGGTGAAATATTGAAGATGTTGTCATTGCCCGTTAGCAATGATTTTGGTGATGGCGGAAACAACGCCGAATTAAGTGAAACTGTCATCTTGATCTCCCTGACATCAGTGCTCCAAATTGCGCGAAGCGATCAGGAGTGATAGGGAGAATCTAGCGAACAAATCTCACAAAATTATCGCGGAGGGTTCGCAAAGTGTTAGTAATGGATAGAAGTCTGATTCATAAAGGATTCATGACGATAGATCAGAGGCTTTCACCGATCTCTATTTGGTAACCAAGGTCGATAGACGGTTTCCAATCTTCGTTGCCTTTTAGGCGATTGAGCAATTGCTCGGCAGCGACGCGTCCTACATCTTCCCTTGGCGTGACGACCGTCGCCAGTCTAGGCAGCATTGCTCGGCTGATATCCAAGCCGTGAAAGCCTGCGATGGCAATGTCTTCGGGAATACGAATATCACGGCGTTGGCACTCAAAGAGCGCGCCGATCGCTAAATCATCGTTGGTACAAAATATGCCATCGACATCAGGGTGGTTTGCGACCAACTCCTTGAGCAAGGTTGACCCTAAGGTAAACGAAGAGGCTTCCTCTGTTTGCAAGGTAATGGGCACTAATCCGCTGGCATTCATGGCGTCGAGATAACCCGCCATTTTCAGTTGCGTACGCTGATCCATGCGTGCGGCGAAATAGGCAATTTGCTTGCATCCTTTGTCCAGCATGGCCTGTGTCATGGCTTTGGCTGCTGCACCGTTATCAAATCCGACGGCTTGTTCAATGCAGGGAGAAATGGAGTCCATGATTTCGACCACAGGAATAGAGGCGGTTTCGAGCATCTTCCTCGATTTGTCTGTGTGCGTGGTTTGCGAAAGAATGATGGCGTCAACGTTGTAAGAAAGCAGTGAAGCAATACTTTGCTCTTCGAGTTCAGCGCTGTAACCGTAGTGAGCAATCATGGTTTGATAGCCAGCGGGCGCGGTCACCGATTCGATGCCGCGAATGACTTCAGCAAACACCTGATTAGTCAAAGAAGGCACGAGCACACCAATGGCGTTACTTTTTGCATTGGAAAGAATATCAGGGGCACGATTAGGAATGTAGCCAAGCGCTTCGACCGCCGTTTCAATCTTGTCTTTCAGCGCTTCTGATACCTGTGACGGGTCGCGAAGACAGCGGCTCACTGTCATTTTTGTTACGCCAACTTGGTCGGCGATATCTTGAAGTGTCGGTCTTTTTTTCTTACTCGCCATAATGAAATTCTAATCGCATCCTTTCACATATCGTGGTCGTTGATGTTACACCTTCGCGCTATTCCGCTCACCATTTTGTTGTGAGTGGCTCGTTTATACCCAAGCATCTTTAGGTTGTTTACGAATATGAGGTACTTAGGGCAATAACACTGTGCCGCCGTGTGAGCACCGGTTGCTAGAACTCAACTTCTTCTCTTGGCACATCACGCCAAGGCCAATCATGGAATATCAGACTGACTCATTGCTAGCGCCTCCTAGTGCGAGGATCACTTGATCTACTACGTCTTCCGATTGATGTGAAACGTCAATAAAAACGGCCTCATCTGCCGTGGGTTCAACCAAGGTTTCAAATTGGCTGCGCAGCATTTCTTCGCCGTTGAAGTAATGATCGGTACGCTTTTGGTGGCGAGACCAAATGGTGTCGAAATCTCCTCTGAGGTACACAATTGTCATGTCATCGTTGTTGAGGCGCAAAGTGTCGCGATAGGTTTTTTTCAGTGCAGAGCAAGCAACAACCAGCTCATCATTGTCGATGAATAATTGGTTCAATGTGGTTAGCCAACCGTGTCTGTCGGCATCACTTAGCGGAATACCCTGACGCATTTTTTTGACGTTTTCCTCAGGGTGGAAGTCATCACCATCATAAAAGGGAATAGCCAGTTTTTGTGCAATCAGGCTACCAATGAGGCTTTTCCCTGAGCCTGAAACGCCCATGAATAAGATTTTCTTAGGTTTCATTACAATCGTTATCCTCTTGCCTTTATCAATGCGGAAGGCACAAAAAAGTCACCGAGTGACCGGTTAGAAACGGCATCATTTCCACCACATAGCGAGTTGCGGAAAGGCGATGGTTAAGCCCAGCACAAGGATCTGAAGCGCGATAAATGGCAGCAGCGAACTGAAGATTTCGCCTAGACTGATGTCTTTTGGTGCAACGGATTTAAGGTAAAACGCCGCGGGCCCAAACGGGGGTGACAGGAAAGAAACCTGCATGTTTAAACAGAACACCACGCCAAACCAAATCGGGTCATAACCCAGCTCGGTGATCATGGGCACGAAGATCGGCATCGTGAGCAAAGCAACACCAACCCAATCGAGGAACATGCCCAGTACCAGCAAAATCAGCATCATGATCAGAAGCGTGGAAAGCGCACCACCGCCACTGAGGGAGAAGATCACATCACCGACAAAATCGATGCCGCCCATCAGATTGTAAATGCCGACTAAGGCACTGGCTCCGATGCCTATCCAAATGATCATGCCGCACGTACGCATGGTTGCGACGGCACTGTCTTTGAGCATGCTGTAGTTGAGTTCACCACGAATTGCCGCACTCGCCATGATGCCGATAACGCCGAGTGCCGAGGCTTCTGTGACCGACGCGATACCGGAATAGATACTGCCCAGCACTACCGCAACAGAGAGTAGCGGGAAAAACAGCGCCTTCATGTAGCTGATTTCCTCCTCTTCTTCCGCATCAGACGGAATGGTATCGGGCGCAAGTGACGGGTCTAAATAACAGCGGATCAACACATAAGCGATGTAGAAACTTGCCAGCAACAGGGCAGGCAAGAACGATGCTTTGAACAAATCACCGATGGAGACACTCGCGGTCATGCCATAAATGATGAGTACGATACTGGGGGGCAGCATGGTGCCGAGTGCGCCGCCCGCGCAGGTTGTACCAATGGCGAGCTTGCGGTTGTAGCCTAATCGCAGCATTTGAGGCAGCGCGAGAATGCCGAGTAGGACGGTTTCGCCGCCAATGACACCGCTCATCGAAGCCAGAATCACGGCAACAAGCAGAGTTTGAACCGCCACGCCGCCACGAACACGACGACCAATGATCCGCATGGCATTGAACAAATCTTTGGCAATCCCTGACCGATCTAAGATTGAAGCCATCAAGACAAACATGGGGACAGCGAGAAACACATAACCTGAAACAAAACTGTAGGTGCGGCTAGCAATCAAAGGCAGCGCATCAGGGCCAAACCAACCTAAGGTGAAAAACAAGGCGACAAAGCCAGTCACGAAGGCCAGTTGCATGCCAGTGAGCAGGAGAGCGACCATCATTGCCAGCATGAGAATACTGCCCCAACCGAGGCCGATTGCCGATAAATCAAACATCTTTCGACTTCCTAAAACGGGTGATTTCTTGAATGAGGTGCAGCGTAAACTGAATCACCAAAATGCAGAGTACGACGAAAATAAGCCCTTTGAGCAGCGCAGGGTAAGGGGCGTTTAGCACCGAACCTGATGTCTCAAGGCGAAGGTCTCCCCACGGTGCAAACCAAGATTCGTTGGCGGTGAGGTAGGCGGAATAAGTCAGCATGCCAGCGAAAGCGAGCCCAATAATGTGGTGGACGATGTTGAGGTATTGGCGTTTTCGAGGTGATACGGCGTCGTAGATCAGCACGACGCGAACGTGCTTGTTGGCCGCAAAAGCATAAATGCCACCGATGATGAACAAAGACCCACCAATAAACGAGGCCGTTTCATGCACCCAAGTCGTGGGCGCGTTAAAGGCGTAGCGCATGATGACTTCGTAAAACGAGATCAACGCGGTGACGATAAACAGCAAGCTGAGCGCGTCGCCGACACGAATAATGGCTCTGTCTAAAAAATTGCGCGGCTCGTCTTCATGGTGGCTGGCTTCAGCCTTGGCCAGTTTATTATCCATAACAATCTTGTCCTGAATAAAGAGGGCGTGAGCCCTCTTGAAATCCAATGGTTGGAAGGGAATCCAAACGAAGGGGGTTACAGCAAACCGTTAGATGTCAGGAACAGTGTGACCGAGTCATAAACTTTCTGAGCATTTGGCGAGCGTTCAGCAAACACTTTCCATTGGGTCTTCGCGATTTCGCGGAATTTCTTACGCTCTTCGCCAGACCAATCGTGAATGGTGATGTTTGGGTTGTTCTGCGCTTCGGTGACTGCCGCTTGGTCAGCTATTTTTAGCTGCGTGGTGATGTCGTAAGAGAAGTCTCTGACCGAGGTAGTCAAGATCTCTTGCAGATCAGCAGGCATGGCATCCCATTTCTTCTGAGAAATTGAAATGTCGATAAGTGGCAGTGAATGGAAGCCGGGTTGCACAGGGTGGGTAGCAATATCGTTCATGCCCGCTTTTTGGTTAGTGGAAAATACGGTGTAGTCCGCGGCGTCGATAACGCCCTTGCTAAGGCCAGTGAAGACTTCAGAGCCGGGTAAGTTAACCGGCGTTGCGCCTGCTGCTGCGAAGACTTGTTGAACTAAGCCTTCCGGTGCACGCAGCTTAAGGCCTTTCAAATCGTCAACGCCATTAAGTGGCTTTTTAGAGATGAAGGATTCAACGCCCGTGGTGGATGCGCCAATGAATTTCACGCCATAAGGGGCGTAAAGTTCGGTCATCAGTTCATTACCGCCGCCGTAGTTCATGTACTGCAGCAGTTGCGTGGTGTCTGACCATGCGCCAACCATGTTGCCAATCAAACCAAACGCAGGATCTTTGCCGGAGAAGTAACCTGTTGCTGTCACGTGACCGTCGATGATCCCCAGCTTGATAGAGCTTAATGTTTCAGTATGCTTAACAATAGAGCCGACAGGCAGAAGATCTATGTCTATTCTGCCGTTAGACATCAGTTCGACTCTTTCAGCCCACTCTTGCTGAAGCTTATAGTTGAGGTCCCCTGATGGGTCAGATGATTGAATTTTTAACGTAAAATCAGCGGCTAACGCTGATGCTGAAAAGAGTCCGGTGAGGGTGGCAGCTAACAAAGCTTTAGATAGCACTTTCATTTCAGAGGTATCCTTATGGGTTCCACGTTGACAAATAACAGCGTTTCCACTGATCGTTTTTTGGCCGGCTTGTTACTGATGTTACCGGTAACGTTGCAATAGTGTTACCGGTAACCTAAATCCGTTCCGAGATCTCGATCTCAATTTTATCCATTCATTAACAAATCATTTACGAAGTCAGTGCTCTCAATTGCCTGCGGTTTTATTCGCCAACATGGTGTCACACGCACAAGTGTTGTGTTTACAGCACAAAGAAAAACGCCCTAGGTCATCGAGACCTAGGGCGTTGCCTTTTTTAAACGTCTCAACCGCTACACTCCTTGCCATACGGACGAGGGACGTGACCTTTCCTGATGGCTATCGGGCTATCGGGCTATCGGGCTAAACGGCGGACGAAACGATCAAAGGGTTGTCATTGAAAACACCGCGCCTTCTCGAACGTTCGCCGATGGCCAACGCTGGGTAATGGTTTTTCTGCGTGTATAAAACTTCACGGCATCAGGTCCATAGGCGTGCAAGTCCCCAAATAAGGATTGTTTCCATCCGCCAAAGCTGTGGTAAGCAACAGGGACGGGCAGCGGTACATTGATGCCCACCATACCGACCTTGATGTTGTCTGAAAAATACCGCGCCGCCTCACCGTCACGGGTGAAAATGCAGGTGCCATTGCCGTAGATATGGCTATCAATTAACGCCATGGCTTCTTGCATGGTGTCCACGCGGACAATTTGCAGAACAGGGCCAAAGATTTCTTCTTGATAGCTCGTCATGGTCGGTAGGACGTTATCAATGAGTGTTGGGCCGACAAAATAACCACTTGCGTAGCCTTCAATAAATGGGTTTCTGCCGTCGACAACAATGGTTGCGCCGTCGTTTTCCGCAGAAGAAATATATCCTTCTACTTTTTGCTTGTGCTCACGGCTGATCAAAGGCCCAAAGTCATTGTCATTATCGTAAAACGCGCCAACGCGAAGCTTGGCGAGTTTAGGCGTGAGCAAGGCAGCCAATTTGTCTGCTGTTTCGGCGCCAACTGCGACCGCAACTGACAATGCCATGCAGCGCTCGCCGCATGATCCGTAAGCTGCGCCAACCAATTGATTGGCTGCGTTTTCGAGGTCGCAGTCTGGCATCACAATGGCGTGGTTTTTCGCGCCACCCAGTGCCTGACAGCGCTTACCATTCTGGCTGGCTTTTTCATAAATGTATTTTGCAATTGGTGTGCTGCCGACAAAGCTAACCGCTTCAATGCCATCGTTGGTGAGTAAGCCATCAACCACTGATTTTCCACCTTGAATGACCTGCATCACGCCATCAGGAAGTCCCGCTTCTTTGAGCAGTTTAGCGATGAACAATGAGGTGCTTGGGTCTTTTTCGGAGGGCTTGAGAATGAAGCAATTCCCACACACCAGTGCCATTGGGAACATCCAAAGCGGAACCATGGCAGGGAAGTTAAACGGTGTAATTCCCGCTACAACGCCAAGTGGCTGATGTTCCGACCAAGAATCAATAGCTGGGCCTACATTTTTGCTGAACTCGCCTTTGAGCAATTCAGTGGCGGAGCAAGCGTATTCCACATTTTCGATGCCGCGTTGCAACTCGCCCATGGCGTCATGCGCAATTTTCCTATGTTCTTCGCCGATGAGTTTGCAGATTTCATCTTTGTTTTCTTCAAGCAACTGCTTGTAACGGAACATGATACGTGCACGTTTAATTGCGGGCTGATCGCGCCACGCGGGAAAAGCGGCTTTGGCGATCTCGACAGCTTCATTGGTGAGTGCATCTGGCGCCAACAGCAATTCTCTGATCGCTTCACCTGTGGCTGGGTTGTAGACCCACTGTGTGTCTGTGCAGTCTTCGCGCAATTCACCGTTGATCAAATGTCCAATTTTTTCCATTGAGGGGCTCCTTTCTCTTAAGACCAAAGATGTCGATATAACGATTTCATTTCATCAGGGGTGGGTATTCTAGGGTTGTTTGATGGCGAACCAGACGCGAGCGCCTGTTCAATCATGGTCTCCAACACAGATTCAAACTCGTCTTGCGATACGCCAAACTCCGCCAATGTCGGTACATTGAGTTCTTGATTGATTGCGTCCAACTCTTCAACAAGTCGAGTGTTGGCAACGTCGATAGGGTCGCTTTCGGTGGCAAGACCCATCGCCATTGCACATTTTGCATAGCGCTCAGGGGCTTCTTCGATAGAAAACGCCGTGATGCTGGGTAAGAGCATGGCGTTAGAAAGGCCATGGGGCACATGGAAGAAAGCGCCGATAGGGCGGCTCATTCCGTGTACCAAAGCGACAGAGGCGTTGGAAAACGCAATGCCTGCCAACGTTGCACCACGCATCATGGATTCACGGGCGTTTGTATCACTGCCGGTGTGATAAACCTTGCGCAGATTTGGCGCGATCAAACGCATTGCTTCGAGTGCATTAAAGTCACTAAACGGGCTCGCTTTGCGGCTAACATAAGCTTCGATGGCGTGAGTGAGCGCATCAATCCCTGTGTCTGCAGTAATTCGCGCAGGCAAGGTCATGGTGAGTTCATAATCCACAATGGCAGCAGTAGGGGAGAACCCTAAACCCACGCACAGCATTTTTTCATCGGTAGCGTCATCCGTGATCACCGTAAACTTGGTGACCTCTGACCCAGTGCCCGCCGTGGTGGGGATGGCAATGATGGGCAACCCTTCTTCATTCACGATGCGAGGCACTTTGTAGTCACGCATCACTCCGCCAAATCGTGCAAGAATGCTGATGGCTTTTGCGCTGTCAATGGCACTTCCGCCACCCAGTGCAACAAGGCAATCAAAGCCGCCATCTTTGGCTATTTGTACCGCTTCATTCACTGAACTTGCGGTTGGCTCGGGGATGGTGTCGGCATAAACACGCGATTCAATATCTGCTTGAGTCAGCAGCGCTTGAACTTTGTCGGCATAGCCAAACTGAACCATGGTTTTATCGGTAATCAACAGCACACGGCTGGCATTCAAGTTTCTAACCATGTCGGGAACACGAGCGATAGCGCCGCCCCCAATTTCCATCATTCTGGGTAAGGTGACTGATACACTCATTCTGCTGCTCCTAATGCGTCAGGTTTTCCGGGAAGAGGTTCTCTACGTAGTGCTCGATAAAGGCCAATAGCCGTTGCAATGATCACGAACGAAAAGGGTAAGGCGGCGACAATAGAGGCCGTTTGCAGCGCACCCAATCCACCTGCGAGCAAGAGAACGGCGGCCACAAAGCCAATCGACATACCCCAAAAAATACGGTATCGAGTAGGTGGATGTTCGCTACCCATTGAAATAAGGGTGCAGATGACAAGTGTTGCGGAATCAGCAGAGGTGACGAAGTAGGTCACGAGCATAATGGTACAAATGGTGGCACCAAGGGTGGTGAGAATGGGGCCTACGTCCATCAGTTCTATGGTTGTAAACAAGGCAAGTGTGAGGTCGTCGTTGACCGCTTCCACTACACCTCCGCCGCCAAATAGCTCGATGTACATGGCGGTATTGCCAAAAATGGTGATCCAAAAAGTGGCGAGTAGCGTCGGCGCAATCAGCACGCCAAGCACAAATTCACGGATGGTACGGCCACGTGAGATGCGAGCAATGAAAACGCCGCAAAACGGTGCCCATGCAATCCACCATCCCCAGTAGAAGATGGTCCAAGAACCTTGCCAAGTGTGCGTTGGGTCAGGATCAACCCACAATCCGAGCGAAGTGAAGTTCAGTAAGTAGTCACCCAAGTTGGTGAAAAATGAACCAATCACGTAAGCCGTCGGGCCCAGAATAATGAAAAAAGCGAGCATGACGACAGTCAACTGCATGTTGAGCTCACTGAGGATCCTGATGCCTTTGTTAACACCCGTGATCACCGAAAACGTCGCGACCATGGAAATGACAATAATAATGACAACTTGTGTGACGGTATTAATTTCAATACCGAATAGGTAGTTCAAGCCAGCGTTCATTTGCTGAGCGCCGAGACCTAACGAGGTCGCAATGCCAAATACAGTGCCAAATACGGCAAGGAGGTCAGCGGCGTGGCCGATCGGGCCATAAATGCGATCACCGAGCAAAGGGTACAAGCCGGAGCGGATAGAAAGTGGGAGACCTTTACGATAAGAAAAGTATGCGAGGGACAGGCCACAAAGTGCGAATAAACCCCAACCATGAAGACCCCAATGGAAGATGCTAATACGCATCGCTACCTGCGCAGCCTCAATCGACATGGCATTTTCAGGAGAGATAAATGGGTTACTTTGGAGATGGTACATAGGTTCAGCGATACTCCAAAAAAGAATACCGATGCCGATACCTGCGCCAAACAGCATTGAAAACCAGGAAAAGAAACCAAATTCAGGTTTCTCGTCATCTTTTCCTAACCGAATGTTTCCGTATCGGCTAAATACAAGATAAATAGAGATAAATAAAAATGTGCTCATCAAGCCGATGTAGTACCACGCTAAATTTGTTGCAATGTAACTTTTCGAAGCCGAATAAACGCCACTGGCATGCTCTGGTGCTAATATGGTGTAAAGAACAAACAATATAATAAGTAGGGATGAACCAATTGCCATGACAGGATTAACGCCAGCAAAAATGCCTGTGCGTTTATCTGGGTTTATTTCTTGTTGCATTGCGATACTCCTTTCCAATATCTTTTATTATGGTTTTTAGTGATGGTCATCACATTCTGTCTTTATGGCTTTTTTTCGCTGGAACTTGAAAAATGTTTAGTGCTGTAAGTATTAATTTTCCTATCTCATTAAACTCCATGTTTATCGATTTTTGAGCAATCAAAAAAAACGAAGCCTATGGCATAAGAAAATTTATACGTGGTTTTCGTGTTTCGAATTTATTACGTCACATTCTGTTTTGATGGGTTACATTGAGAATATATAAGCAAGGACGTAAATATGAAAAAGAGACTTCCACCATTGAATTGGCTTCGTTCCTTTGAAGCGGCAGCAAGACACTTAAGCTTTACCCATGCATCACAAGAGCTTCATATTACGCAGGCTGCCATGAGCCAACATATCAAAGGATTAGAAAGCCAATTGGGCACCGCGCTTTTTGTGCGTCTACCCCGAGGGCTAGAGCTGACGGATGCGGGCTCTGCTTATATGCCTGTGGTTCATGAGTCGATTGAGAAACTGTCCGAAGTGACCGAAGAACTCTTTGGTCAAGGGCGAACCAAACTGCTTAATATACGTGTCAATATGGTGTTCTTCATTCATTGGCTGGCGCCAAGGCTACAGGGGTTCACGGATAGTCACCCTGAAGTAAATCTTAAGATTACCAGTAATATATGGGTGAACAATCGTACCGGTTCGAGCGATTGTGACTTGGAGATCACGCATGGCAACGGGCGTTGGCCACACCTCAATGCACGACGATTAACATGGGATACGTTGTACCCCGTGTGTAGCAAGCAATACGCAGAAACGCTGCCTTCTGGTTTCGCGCCGACAGCACTACTAAACGAAAAACTGCTACATGTTATTGGCTATGAAGATGGCTGGGGGCATTGGTTCACCAGTATGGGATTGCCTTATGCAGAGTTTGAGCATGGTAGCCAATTCGATACACTGGTCAATGCGCTGGAGGTTTCAGTCAATCATGGAGGCATCGCCCTTGGTCGAAGTAGTCTAGTTAAGCGCTATATCAATGAAGGTAAACTTGTTCGCTTATTTGAGACAGAGGTTGCAACGCGAGAGGCGTTCTATTTAGTGAATTCTAATTCAACGATTTTGCATTCACATGCGCAGTTATTTATCGATTGGATCCTAAACGAAGTTGGACGTGACGTGTCGAATAATTCATATCGAGAATTATATAGTCAATAAACTAAGGTCATTAATTTTTTATATACTAAGACCTAATTTTTATTAATAGTCTTCAATTAAATCGCAAACTATCATCGGAAGTAATGAAAGCTCCTCCCTTTGAAAAGGAGGGTTTCTCATTTCAGATAAATATGCCTATGGTAGGAGCGAAAATAAATGAGGAATACACTGCCGCTTGCCGGAATTAACGTTATCGACTTTGGGCAGTATATTGCTGGGCCAGCAGTTGCAATGATTCTTGCCGATTTGGGTGCAAACGTTGTTCACATTGATCCACCGGGTGGGCCCCTGTGGAATGATCCTGCAAATGCGGTTTTAAATAGAAATAAACTGTGTATTACGTTGGATTTAAAGACAAGAGAAGGAAGGGAGCAAGCACTGTCTCTTTGCGCTTCTGCTGATGTCATTATTGAAAACTTTAGGCCGGGAAAACTGTCCCAGTTGGGTATAGATTTGGACACACTTCGTGTGGCTGACCCAAGGCTCATTACTTTGTCTGTCCCTGGCTTCGCTTCTAACGATACGTTGAGAAGAGAGTGGAAAGCGACCGAAGCGGTTATTTCAGCAACATCCGGCGTATTCACGGACATGGGTTTCAATCGCGTACTGATGGGCTGCAACCCCAGCTTTTCACCGTTGGCACTTGGCTCCGCTTACGCCACCACACTCGCGGTAAGTGGCGTGTCATTAGCCCTGTATGCTCGCGAGAAACATGGGCGAGGTGATCACGTTGAAGTGCCAATTGCTGCAGCGTTGATGGAGGGCCTATCCTATAACTCCATTGTGATTGACAGCCTACCAGATCGATACCTCACTATGCGTGAGCGTGAAATAGCGTATCGTCGTGAGCACGGGCTGGAAATGGATGTCACCTATGAGGATCTGCAAGAATTCCTCGACCCTTTCTATCGCACCTATGAATGCAAAGATGGCCGCTTTTTTTATGTCGTCTGCCCATCACACCGTAACCATGCCAAGCGTTGCTTACAACTTGTGGGACTTTACGATGAACTGGTTGAAGAAGGGCTGCCTGATGTGACTGATTTGTATCAGCCAATGGCGGAATGGGAGGGAGAAACATCCATCGGTGTTTATCCTTTGCCGGCTAATTGGGCGGCGAAAATCTCTGAAAAAATGAAGCGGGTGTTTATCAGCAAAACCTCAGAAGAGTGGGGGAAGCTCTTTGGCGAAAATGGCATTCCTGGTGCTCCGCATCGCACCACACAAGAGTGGGTAAACAGTCAGCATTGTAATGAAGCCGGTTTAATCGTGACGGTTGAAGACGAAACCTATGGCCAAATGAAGCAGCCAGGGCCTTTGGTTTGGTTTGAGGAAATGGCTGATCAAATGTGCGACGTGTCCCCGAGTCGTAAGGGCGATTTCTCCGAGGCAGTGGACTTGTTCTCTCAACGCTCAACATTTTCTTGTGCCACACCTTCACATATCTCACCTCTTGATCTGGATGGCGGAGAGAAACAATGGCTCAACGGGGTGCGTATTCTAGATCTCACGAACGTGATCGCAGGGCCCCACTCCACGGCATTTCTAGGGCGCTTCGGCGCGAAAGTTACCAAGCTTGACCCAACAACACCGCTTTATGACCCCTTGATTGGTGTGCTTTTCAGCGTATTGTCCAACATAGGAAAAGACAGCCTGCTGATGGATATGTTGACTGACCAAGGCAAAGAGGTTTTTGAAAAATTGGTCAAAAATAGCGACGTGGTGGTGATCAATGCCCCATCACGACAAGTGGAAGCTTTGGGCTTGAGTGACGATCGACTTAAGGCGATTAACCCCGATGTTATTTTTTGTCGCTTAGATTGTTTGGGCGGCCCTCAACGCGGTGAGAAAACCGATTACATCGGCTATGACGATATCATTCAGGCAAACAGTGGCATCATGAGTCGTTTTGGCGGTGCACAAACGCCAGAAGAACATGCGCATCTTGGGACGCTGGATGTGAACTGTGGTTTTGCGGGCGGGTTGAGTATCGCCGTTGCGCTGTATCATCGTGAGAGAACGGGGCAGGCTTTGCGTGCAAGAACGTCATTGTCTTCCACCACCAATCTCGCTCAGATTAAATACTGCTATGACTATGCTGGTCGGCCGCCATTCAATGAACCATCAGGTCGAGAAGCGCTGGGTTACGGCAGTTTGTCACACAT
Source organism: Enterovibrio norvegicus FF-33 (assembly GCF_000286835.2). GTDB lineage: Bacteria > Pseudomonadota > Gammaproteobacteria > Enterobacterales > Vibrionaceae > Enterovibrio > Enterovibrio norvegicus_A. Next base: position 1,169,021 of record NZ_AJYD02000038.1, read on the forward strand.
CTACCAAACCAGTGATGGTTGGCTGTACCTTGATGCGAGTGAAAACGACCTGCCAACCTTTGAGCTTCTCAAGCATTTTCAAGGGGTATCGTCGCTCGATGACGCGCAACGAAAAGCCTACTTTACCGATGCGTTAGCTAAGCAATCGAGTGACTATTGGATCAATACCTTTTGTGAACTTGATATTGCCGCGGCAGAAATCAAAAGTATCGAATGGCTACGTGAGCAATACAGCAGGAAAAATGATGATCGAGTGGGGAGCCACTTGGGCAGTTATGCATTCTCGATTTATGACCAGCACCCAAGCGGGCTAGAAACCACGATTGTTGACCATTATTCAATACGCCCGAACGAGGCAGAAATTATTGCGTTAAAGCAGACAGAACGATTTGGCGCATCAAGCCGCAAGGTGCTTGAAGCGTTAGAACTAGATGCTGGGGCGATTCAAAAGCTTGTTGATGATGGCATCGTCAGTGATGGATGGTCGAAGGTCTTCTTGCCGAATTAATGTGTTGTTCTCATTAGATGCAATATAAATGGCGCTCAAGGAGCGCCATATTTGTGTGTCTAAATCAAGCTCAAAACCAAGCGCTTATTCGAACTACAAATCACGTTCAACACTCGATTCACGTGGTTCATTGTCATCTGTTTTCCAGATAGTCCAGCCCATTACACCAAACAGTATGGTGACAAATGGCGAGAGGACACAAAAGAAATTAAACGGCAAGTAAGCCAGTGTTGCAACGCCCAACGTCGCAGCCTGATAAGCACCACCTGAGTTCCACGGTACAAGGTTGGCCGTCACGGTTGCTGAATCTTCCACGGCGCGTGAAAGGTTTTCTGGTGCCAGACCACGTTCTCGATATGCCTCTGCATAACTACGTGCTGTCATGACAATCGCCATGTATTGGTCACAAAGAATAAGGTTTGCGCCGATTGCCGTCAGTACCGTCGACACAATCAGTGAACCTGTGGACTTAGCGGCGGCAAGAATTTTGTCAGCGATAACGCGAAGCTGGTTGGTTCGCTCCATCACACCACCAAACATCATGGCGACGATGATCAGGCTAATGGTGTACATCATTGAATCCATACCACCGCGAGAGAGCAGAGAATCCACATCAGATACGCCAGTTTCAGCGCTATAGCCACCAAAGGCGACACTGGCGATCGCGTTGTAATCCGCACCTTGTAAACTTGCCGCACAAATGGCACCTGCGATCACACCAAGTGCAATACCGGGAATGGCGGGCATTTTTTTATATGAGACGACAAGGACAATCAGAAGAGGAAGGAATAACACAGGGTTGATAAAGAAAGAATTGTCTAAGGTCGTCAAAATGGTGTTGATGCGCTCAATATTACCGCCACTGGCGCTGTATTGCAGGCCGAGCACCGTTTCAATAATCAAGGTTATCGTTATCGTCATCCCAGTGGTGTAGGACATGTGCTTGATGTGGGTAAACAAGTCAGTCCCCGCCATGGCGGGCGCAAGGTTAGTGGTATCAGACAATGGTGACATTTTGTCACCGAAGTAAGCACCAGACAGCACCGCACCTGCAACAATAGGCAGAGGGAAATCTAGCCCGCCGCCAACGCCCATCAGTGCCACACCGATTGTCCCTGTTGTGCCCCAGCTTGTCCCTGTCGCCAAAGAAGTCACGGCACAGATGAGGACGCACGCAGGGAGGAAAACTTCAGGGGCAAGGATTTTCAGGCCGTAGTAAATCAGCGTTGGGACGACGCCCGCGAGTATCCAAACACCAATGAGCGAGCCGACGATCATCAAAATAATCATCGCGGGTAGGGCATTATAAATCCCGTTTACCATGCCTGCTTGAATGTCTTTCCACGTGAATCCGCAACGCAGCGCGATGACACAGGCCACTATCACGCCCAATAACATTGGGATTTGTGGGTCAAGCCCGTACATGACAATCGACACACTAATACCGAGAACGAGTGACATTAGCGAGATAATGGCTTCCCATAAGTGCGGCGCTCTCGCGCCTTCAGGAATATCCGTCTTCATGTTACCTCCAGTTATTTTGTTTTTTTGATCTGAAAGAACCGAGAACTCGTCGCGTGAAAAATGGATTCTAAGCAAAAGAAGATCCACGCAGAGAGAAAGCGGTTTCTTAGATGATGCACGGGTGTAGACGAGCCGTACCTTGGACTTAATTCAGTCGGGCACCACTTTTCTCGTTTTTGGCGGGAGATCGTATCCGTCATTGGAAACCCTCTTTGGCAGCAAATTTGAATGCTCCAAAGAAAACAACACATGCTTATTATTGTTAGAGGGAAAACCCTCAGTGCTTTTTGACTAAGTCACTTCACACTATGTCTCATGTGGCACAAAGGGGGTGTTGTAGAAGCGAGACGTGCAGAGGTTTTTTTACATTGGGGAAATGACAGGTGTGCATTTCTGTTGAAAGCGAGAGATAGCGTTATGATTCAGAGTGCTTAGTTGGCTTGCAAATATGCCCAAGATGGGTGGAAGAGAAGGCATCGCTGTCTTTCAAACCGTCGCCAAGCGTGCGATCAAAACCGATGTAAGCAAACCAAATTGGGCTGTCACAGAAGACGTGACATTGACGAAGATCTTGGTGTTTAGTGGAGAACCGCCATATTGATAAACGTCATGCTCTCGCAGATCTCGATGGCCTGTGCGTAGTCGGCTTCATCGTCGACATAGATACCAAGTTGTATGTAGCTTGAGTGCGAAAACACAAAGCAATACACAGAGGCCACGCTATAGTCGTTGGTTTCTTCAAACAAACGATAACGATAAAAAATCAGACCGTCTTTCTCCGTTTGATGCACGTCGAACGCCTTTTCGGCTTGTTCCTCGACCACCCAAGTTATTGCATCTTGTTGAGTTTCTACAGGGTCAATGTCCCAAACAGAACACCAAATAGTTAGCCCTGATTTCCAGATCACCAAGTCTTCATCTTCAATTTTGCTCTGAAAAGTGGACGGTAGTGTGATGGTCCATTCGTTGGTGAGAGGATAAATGCCTGAGATAGTAGGGTATTCATTATGATCGTGCATGTAAGTAAAAACGCCTGCGGCTATATGATAAAAGAGGTTGCTTGGGTATAGAAGCCTATCATTGAAGACGCTCTGCCGCCTCTTAATACAGTGTATTTGTGCCACAACATGGGTTTGGTCTTGTTTTCATGTATACCCAAACCCATTCTCGTTGAACAAGTCTCTTTCGGTGGCTTAGATATAACCCCTTAAAGTGAAATAGCTCAAATTTTCCTGCCAATGATCGACATGTATGACGATCAAAATCACAGCTCTTCATTTCGGATAAAGACCCATCGAAACGTTTCGATTACTGTCATCGAAAAGTTTCGATGGTGATGTGAATACGCCTCCATCGACAGGTAGAAAACCCTCACTCTGCGCGAATCATCGCGATGACAAGGTAAAAGAATGAAAAAAAGTACCCTGCTTAATTCAGACATTGCGCATTTAGTCTCCACCTTGGGGCATACCGACGAATACACCATTTGTGATGCGGGTTTGCCCATTCCCCAGCATGTGCCTCGTATCGATTTGGCGTTGACCCATGGCGTTCCCGGTTTTCTGGAAACGGTGCGCGTGGTGCTGACTGAATCCCAAATTGAAGGCGTGATCATTGCGGAAGAGTTTGCCTCAGTAAGCCCTGAATGCCACGTCGCGCTGCTCGCCGAGATCAAACAAGAAGAAGGGCGTTGCGGCAAAAGCATTGCGATTCAATACCTTTCACATGAGGCATTTAAACAGCGCACCCACAGCAGCCATGCGGTGATTCGCACCGGTGAATGTACGCCATATGCCAACGTCATTTTCCAAGCTGGCGTTGTGTTCTGATCCGAGCGAAATGAGGATAAACCATGACTCAAGCAATATTGCAGCTCAACGAAATTGAAAAAGCCTTTCCCGGCGTGAAAGCGCTGGATAAGGCGAGCCTGAATGTGTACCCCGGACGTGTCATGGCGCTGATGGGCGAAAATGGCGCAGGAAAATCGACGCTGATGAAGGTGCTGACGGGTATTTATGCCCTCGATGGTGGCACCATTCATTACGAAGGCAAACCTGCTGCGTTCAAAGGCCCTCGTGATTCGCAGCAAGCCGGTATCAGCATTATTCACCAAGAACTGAACTTGATTCCTGAACTGACCATCGCGGAAAACATTTTTCTTGGTCGTGAATTCACAAGCTCACTGGGTCGCGTTCTGTGGAATGAAATGTTCGCAGAAGCGGATAAATTGCTCGCGCGTTTGAACGTGAAACATAGCTCGAAAACCTTGCTCGGCGCGTTAAGCCTGGGCGAACAGCAAATGGTTGAAATCGCCAAAGCGCTGTCGTTCCAATCCAAAGTCATCATCATGGATGAACCAACCGATGCACTGACTGATACGGAAACTGAATCCCTGTTTACCGTGATTAACGAGCTTCGCGATCAAGGCTGCGGCATCGTTTATATCTCACACCGTCTCAAAGAAATCTTCACCATTTGTGATGACATAACGGTGCTGCGCGACGGAAAATTCATCGGCGAATGCAAAGTGGCTGACACCGACGAAGACGGCCTGATCGAAATGATGGTGGGGCGCAAGCTGGAAGAGCAATACCCACGCATCGCTGTCACCCATGGTGATACTTGCCTAGAGGTGATGGGCGTATCTGGTCCAGGTGTGAAAGAGGTGAGTTTTACCCTTAAACGCGGCGAAATTTTGGGCGTGTCGGGCTTGATGGGGGCGGGTCGTACTGAACTAATGAAAGTGATTTACGGTGCGTTACCTTTGCACAGTGGTGACATCAAGCTAAATGGCAAGTTGGTCAACCCGATCAGCCCGCGTGACGGACTCGTCAACGGCATTGCGTATATCTCAGAAGACCGTAAAGGCGATGGGCTTGTTCTCGGCCTCTCCGTGAAAGAAAATATGTCGATTTGCTCGCTAGACCAGTTAAGTAAAGGCATGCAAATCAATCACAGCGACGAAGTGATTGCGGTGGATGATTTTATTCAACTTTTCAATATAAAAACCCCAAGCCGAGACCAACTCATTGGCAATCTATCCGGCGGCAATCAGCAGAAAGTGGCGATAGCCAAAGGTTTGATGACCAAACCTCGCGTGCTTATTCTCGACGAGCCAACACGGGGCGTGGATGTGGGCGCCAAGAAAGAAATCTATCAACTGATTAATCGGTTCAAAAGCGAAGGCACCAGCATCATTTTGGTGTCGTCAGACATGCCAGAAGTACTCGGCATGAGCGACCGCATCATGGTGATGCATGAAGGCCGTATTACCGGTGAATTTGACGCCAAACAGGCGGACCAAGAAACACTACTCGCTTGCGCGGTAGGTAAACACGTTAAGAAGGATGCAGCATGAGTAGCAACGCCGTAACCCAATCCGATTCTGATAACAAAAAACTGTTTAGCAAAGCGTGGTTGATTGAACAAAAATCCCTGATTGCGCTGCTGCTCCTGATTACCGTGGTGTCGTTTTTAAACCCCAATTTCTTTACTGTCGATAATGTGCTCAACATTCTGCGCCAGACCTCGATTAACGCCATTATTGCGGTGGGGATGACGCTAGTGATCCTTACGGCTGGGATTGATTTGAGTGTTGGCTCAGTGCTCGCGCTTTGTGGCGCGTTTGCCGCCAGTTTGATAGCCATGGAAGTGCCTGTGCTGGTGGCGGTGCCAACGGCGTTGTTTGCTGGCGCCGTGTTAGGTGCCATCAGTGGCATCATCATTGCCAAAGGCAAGGTGCAAGCCTTCATCGCGACATTGGTCACCATGACGCTGTTGCGCGGGGTGACCATGGTGTACACCGAAGGTCGTCCAATCTCAACGGGCTTTACCGACACTGCCGATGCATTTGCATGGTTTGGTACGGGCTACGCCTTGGGGATTCCTGTCCCTGTTTGGATCATGGTCGTGGTGTTTGCCGCGGTTTGGTATTTGCTTAACCATACTCGCTTCGGCCGCTATATCTATGCGTTGGGCGGCAATGAATCCGCCACACGCCTATCAGGTATTGATGTCGATAAAGTCAAAATTGGTGCCTATGCGATTTGTGGTTTTCTGGCAGCGCTAGCGGGCATTATCGTCACCTCGCGTCTGTCTTCTGCGCAACCGACTGCGGGTATGGGCTATGAGCTAGATGCCATTGCTGCGGTTGTTCTTGGTGGCACCAGTTTAATGGGCGGTAAAGGCCGCATCATGGGGACCTTGATTGGCGCGCTAATCATCGGTTTTCTCAATAACGCCCTGAACCTGTTAGACGTTTCTTCCTACTTCCAAATGATTGCCAAAGCTGTGGTGATATTGGCGGCGGTCATGGTTGATAACAAAAATAAGTAACACCTCAATTTTTCAATTAAACGAACGTGTAGAACAAGCGCCTGAACCCTACCTCTCAGGCGCTAATTAAAACGAGAAAAGAAACTAAAAAGGAACGTAAAATGAAAAAATTATCGCTACTTATCTCCGCGGCTTTGCTGTCTTCAACCGCTTCTATCACTGCACACGCGCAAGACACCATGGCAATTGTATTATCCACGTTGAACAACCCTTTTTTCGTGACAATGAAAGACGGTGCTGAAGCCAAAGCACAAGAGTTAGGTTACGACCTGATTGTGTTGGACTCGCAGAACGATCCAAGTAAAGAGCTTTCCAATGTGGAAGATCTCACTGTGCGCGGTGTGAAAGCTATTTTGATTAACCCAACAGATTCGACGGCGGTGTCAAACGCAATTCGTATTGCGAATCGCAGTGGCATTCCTGTGTTTACCTTGGATCGCGGCGCAGCCCGCGGAGAAGTGGTCAGCCACATTGCGTCTGACAACGTTCTGGGCGGCGAAATGGCGGGGCGCTATATCGTCGAAAAAGTCGGCGAGAAAGCCAAAGTGATTCAGCTAGAAGGCATTGCGGGCACATCCGCGGCGCGCGAGCGTGGCGAAGGTTTTGCCAATGCGGTTAAAGCCAGCCAAATGGAATTGTTAGCAAGCCAACCTGCGGATTTCGACCGCACTAAGGGCTTGAACGTGATGGAAAACATGTTGGCTGCCAATCCTGATGTGCAAGCCGTGTTTGCGCAGAACGATGAAATGGCGTTGGGTGCGTTACGCGCTGTTCAGGCATCAGGCAAAGACATTCTGATCATCGGATTTGATGGCACAGATGATGGTATCGCGGCCGTGAAACGTGGCAAGCTAGGTGCTACCGTGGCTCAACAGCCTGACCTCATTGGTGCTATTGGCGTCGAAATGGCAGACAAAATGCTGAAAGGTGAAGCGGTTGAGAAATCAATTCCTGTGCCTTTGAAAGTCATTACTCAGTAATTATTGAACTAATCACTAGCGGGTCTTCTCTTTTCAATTTAAAACCCTTGGCTTACCGCCAATTGAGAAGAGAAGATTCCTATTTCATGCAGAACAGAGCATCAAGCTGCGACGTTACACAGGCAAAGAATGAGAAAGCCGAACGATTTGGGGTTTGGGAATACAAACATTAAATCCTTCCGTTTTCCTGCTAAATACAACAATAAGGCTTTTAGATAAGCCGAGGATAGTGCAATGAACAAGTTAGTGGTTTTGGGTAGTGTTAATGCCGATCATGTGCTTCAAGTCCCTTCTTTTCCGCGCCCTGGCGAAACGCTTCACGGCCGTGGTTATCAAGTGATTCCTGGTGGTAAAGGCGCGAATCAAGCTGTGGCCGCTGCGCGCTTGAAGGCTGACATTGGTTTTATTGCGTGCGTGGGCGACGACCCGTTTGGGGTGAATATTCGTGAGAGCTTTAAATGTGATGGTATCAACATCGCGGGCGTGAAAATGCAGGCGGATTGCCCAACGGGCATTGCGATGATTCAAGTGTCTGACAGCGGTGAAAACAGCATTTGTATCTCTGCAGAAGCCAACGCCAAACTCACCGCCGACGCCATTGAACCGGATTTGGCGCGTATTCGTCAGGCGGATTACTTGTTAATGCAGTTAGAAACGCCCCTCGATGGTATTGAGCGTGCGGCGCTGGTGGCCAAAGAGCATCACACCAAGGTGATTTTGAACCCAGCCCCTGCGCGTGAATTACCTGAAAGTTTGCTGGCGTGCGTGGATATTATTACGCCCAATGAAACAGAAGCCGAAGTGCTGACTGGCATCAAAGTAGACAATGAAACTAGCGCCAAAAATGCTGCTGATAAGTTGCATGACAAAGGGATTGAAATCGTCATGATCACTTTGGGTGCGAAGGGCGTTTATGTCAGTCATCAAACCGCCAACCAGCAAAACAGGGGCAAAATTATTCCAGGGTTTCGCGTAGAAGCGACAGATACTACTGCGGCAGGTGATACCTTTAATGGCGCATTCGTGACTGGTCTAATGGAGTCTATGCCTTTAGAATCGGCGATTAAGTTTGCGCACGCAGCGGCAGCCATTTCTGTCACGCGCTTTGGCGCACAAACCTCCATACCGACTCGTGAAGACGTTGACGCGTTTCTGGCAAACCAAGCGTAACTGCCATCCGTCACTCGCTATTCGCCATAAACCGTTCACGATGAATTGAATGTGATGGATAGCTCACAGCGATAGGCCACTCGCATGTACAGGGAGATCGCATGGCAACAATGAAAGACATCGCGAAATTAGCCGGTGTTTCCACCTCTACCGTGAGCCATGTGATCAACAAAACACGCTTTGTCAGTGATGAAATTGCAGAGCGTGTGAATACAGCCGCGAAAGAACTCAAATATTACGCACCGTCAGCATTGGCAAGAAGCCTGAAAATCAGTCGAACCAACACGTTTGGCATGATCGTGACCACCTCGACCAACCCCTTTTTCGGCGAAGTGGTCAAAGGGGTTGAACGCAGTTGTTATCTGGCAGGCTACAACCTGATTTTGTGTAACACCGAAGGCGATGCTAAGCGCATGAAAGCCTCCATTGAAACCTTGATGCAAAAGCGTGTCGACGGTTTTATCTTGATGTGTTCAACCCTAGAAGGAGAATACACTGAGGTGCTTGAACGCTTGAGTAGTGTGCCTGTGGTGGTGATGGATTGGGGGCCGATTTCGCTGCCTTGCGACAAAATTCAAGATAACTCCTTGCGAGGCGGTTATCTTGCCACCAAACACCTGATTGAAAAAGGGCATCGCGAGATTGGCTGTATCACAGGGCCGTTGATCAAACACCAAGCAAAAATGCGTTACGAGGGATTTAAGCGCGCGATGAAAGAAGCGCAATTGCCGATCAAATCACAATGGATTGTCGAAGGGGATTTCGAGTGTGAAGGCGGTTATCAAGCGCTTGAGCAATTTCAGACAAACGGCACGATGCCGAGCGCCATTTTTGCCGGTAACGACATGATGGCGATGGGGCTAATGAATGCCGCGCATGCACAAGGTATTGCCATTCCTCAAGACCTTTCAATCATGGGATACGATGACATCCACATTGCGAAATATATGTCGCCGTCGCTTTCTACCGTTCATCAGCCCAAATATCGTTTAGGCAAAGCGGCGGTCGATGCGCTTATACAGCGCATTAATCACAAAGACAGCGAACGCCAAATTGTCGAGTTAGAACCTGCCGTCGTTGAGCGTTGCTCCGTCGCGCAATATGTGGTCGCGTAAACGCTTAGTCGCGCAATAACGGGGGAGTAAGCCATGAAAACTGTCGGAGCAAATGCGCTGGTCGTTGAAGGCGGTGCAATGCGAGGGATCTTCTCTTGCGGCGTACTCGATCATTTTATGGCGCAAGGTTTTTCGCCGTTTGATAGTTTCTGGGGAGTGTCAGCGGGGGCTAGCAATCTCGCTGCCTATCTGGCAAACATGCCCGGTCGCAACCGCAAAATTTACCTCGACTACAGCCTTCGCAAAGAGTTCATCAGACCCGCAAAATTCGCCCTAGGTGGTGATTTAATGGATCTTGATTGGATGTGGAAAATTACCCTCGAAGAGTTAGGGATTGATAAACGTGTTCTACAAGCCGATCCGCGACCTTTCTTCCTCGGCGTGACACGACAAGACACGGGCGAAGCAGAATACTTAACCCCACATGTTGATGTGTTGGCGGAAACCATGAAGGCCAGCAGCGCCTTGCCGGTGATGTATCGCCAAGGTGTTGAGCTCGACGGTGTGCATTACGTGGATGGTGGTGTAGCGGATGCGATTCCTGTTGCCGAAGCCATTCGCCGCGGCGCTACTAAAATCATGGTGCTACGAAGTCGCCCCACTCGTTATCGAAAAACGGCGCCTACATTTACAGCCCTCACAAAACGACTCCTCAAAGATCACCCAGCGTTGATCACGCCAATGCTAACGCGTCATGTTCGTTATAACGAGGCGCTGGAACTGATCAATACCCCGCCTAAGGGCGTCGAAATCATCGAAATCTGCCCACCTGAATCGTTTAGATTAAAACGCCTGAGCCGTGACACAGCCTCACTGGAAAAAGGCTATGACATCGGTGTTGTAGCAGGGCAAGAGGCGATCGCGCGGTGGCTCCGCTAGATGAATGGAAAAGAGATATGCAGGTGACAGATAAGCCGCGTCTGTAGCTGTCAGGCAATAACAATCAGAACTTGCCGTTGAGGTTGTTCCAGTCAGCACGCGGTGGAACGGTTTCGACGGTATCCCAATGCTCGACAATTAGGCCGTTGTCGAGCCGATATAAATCATAAAATGCACTGTGAATGCCTTCCCGGTAACCCTCACAAACGCTCAACACAAAGTTGCCATCTGCCAATGTGCGATGATGCTGTTGATAATGAATGCGAGGAGAGCCATCGGCCTCTGTGTCCAGCAGTGCAGTATTTAGCGCCTTGATATCATCCGTCAGCGCTGGGTTGTGTTCGACGTAGCCCGCAGCAGCAACATAGTCGGGTAGGGCGTTGGTGTTTCGTTCTATCAACACCTCTTTCACAAAGGCATTGATGCACTGGCGGTTACTCTCGGTTTGATCTTGATCTTTCACCTGCGTTTCGCCATCAATCATCGAATGACCTGACGCATTGAGCGCTTGCTTTAGTTGAAGATTATCCCAATGCTCGACGGTGCGTTCACCTTCAAACCGGAACACTTCAAAACAAATTTTTTCACTGCTGAAGTCATATTCGGTATGTGCGAAGACAAAATCGCCATCTGAGAAAATTCGAATGATTTCGACGCGTGGGTTGGTTTTGGCTAATCGGGCGAACAATTCCGCTAGCCCAACGTCGCCTTCTTTGGTCAGCGGATTATGTTGTATGTATTGTTCTTGGTCGACGACCCTGACTGATTCTGGATCTCCCGTTTCGATCCCTTTTAATAAGTCATGGATGCTTTGTTTTCTTAGCGTGTTCATGTGCAAAATCCCTTCATCGCATTTTTCTGTCGCCTATTCCCATAGCCTAGCGTGTTTTGAGTATTCAAATTGGCTAGCTTTTGATTCAACAGAGAAATGGCGAGGTGAGGAAAAAGGAGAGGGCGATTTACGTTGTTAACACTTTGCCTATCACCAACCCAATGCATTCATCGTTCAGGTCTAAGCACAGCGATCAATTTTATTTATGCCGCTGCGGACAAGCACGTTTCACACACGCAATTGAGTTCTATTTGTGGGGTGACCAAGTGAAACCCCGCGGCTTGGACACTGTTCTTCAGCGTTTCAATCGTGGACTTCTCGATATTGATTTCACTGACTTTATGACACTGATTACAGATCAGAAACTGAGGAACACCATGTGCGTGATCGCAAGTGATGTGGGCACAGGCGACAAATTTGTTGGCAAGGTTCAACTTGTGGACGAGCTTTTCATCCTGAAGGAATACTAAAATTCGATATACCGACATCGCGGGTATCGTCTCTCCAAATTCATTCTTGCAAAAATCAATCAGCTCATAAGCAGAGAGCGCTTTATCGGACTTAATCAAGCCCGTGAGTACGTGCTTTCGCTTTTCTGTTAAGCGTGATCCGTTCGCTTTGCAATGCTCCTCAGCATGGTGAATAACTGCTGCTACGCTCTTCATGATTTTTACCTAAATTAATGTGTCTTGTTGATACCGCCAGCGATTTTGCTTTCTAGAATCTATATCGCTTAGGCTGTCTTATTCCTCTCGGTACAGCGTGGTTCTGGCGAAGATTAGAGCAGATCATCCGTCGTCTGTTTCTATCCGGAATATATCTGTTATGGCTTCAAAGTCATAGATAAGATCCCGATAAATCATAGGGCTCTGCTGTTTTCTCTGTGTCTTGACAGATTAATTTAATCAATAAAATCGAGTGTTAATACCAATCGACGCGCTGTCATCGATATGCTTGGTGAACGATGCACTAGGCCAGCGCCTTCGTTTCCTTCCCATTGTTCACCTTTCAGTAACGCGACATCACCTCGTTTTAGTTGATGAATCGCATGGCTGTTTTTCAACAGACCTGATGCATCATCGGATTGGCCTTGGTTTCCAATACCCAGTTTGGCGCGATCGACCAGTTCGTGAGGAATCCACTCTGTCGCGTGACCAACATAGGTAGTGATCAATCGACAGGGCACACGATCAACGTGAAACCTAGGACACATAGCCCGATCGAGTGCGGTTATTCTTAACCCTGCTCGTCGGAGATCAAACAGACAACAGAACATGTCGACGAGTTGAGCGATGTCTTCGCTGAAAAGGGAGGCGTTTCCCTCTAAACCAATCATCTCATTGGCGGTAGAAACCGCCGTCTCCGGCGAGACGATTGATGACGCTTTAAGATGAGGTTTTCTCCTGAGAATGTCTTCTGCGGCGACAGCTAACTTGTCTGAAAGCGTGCGCTGCCAGATGGCCATGTTTGTGTCCTCACGATAAATATCGCTTAACACGTCGGCGGTGTTTCCTTCAAAAGAATACCGAGAGAGGATGTGTCTTGGTGGCGCCCCTGCCGTTTGACGCTCATTGTTGATTGCCATGTTACTCATTCACTATGCTCCCACGCCGGAAAAGGGTCACTCAAAGCGGTCCAATAGCGATTGCCAAGTAGCAATTCATCTTCTGATAACAGGCATTCATCCAAAGCACTTATCATGGATGCTTGATCGAGATTTTGACCAATGAAAACGAGCTCTTGGCGCATGTCGCCATAAGGCTTCGTCCACACTTTCATAATTGCCGCGAGATGCTCTTCGTTGGTTGGCCATTGTTCTTTGGGAATGGAATGCCAGAACATGCCAGCAAAACCATATCGAGCCATTCCTCCTGCTTGACTCCACTGACCTGCATATTCAGGGCGTGACGCGAGCCAAAAGTACCCTTTGGAGCGAATGAGTTTGCCAAATTGCTCGGTGTTGTGAATGAACTGAAAAAACTTGTTGGGGTGAAACGGACGGCGGGCGGAATAGGTAAAGCTGCCTATGCCGTATTCTTCAGTTTCAGGTTTGTGTTCACCTCGCATTTGTTTTAGCCATCCCGGTGCTTGCTGGGCACGTTCAAAATCAAAAAGACCGGTGTTGAGCACGTCATTGATATCCACATTTCCGTTGGCGATAGGGATGATGCGAGCGTGTGTATTGAGGGCTTTGAGAATAGCGATAAATCTTTCTATCTCTGAGGTTTCGACAAGGTCTGTTTTGCTTATTAAAAGGACATCGGCAAACTCCACTTGGTCAATCAGTAACTCGGCGACGCTGCGTTCGTCATCTTCACCTAGGGACTCTCCCGTTTCTTGCAGATACAGCGCTTCGTCATAATCTTTTAGAAAATTCACCGCATCCACGACGGTTACCATCGTGTCTAGTGTCGCCACATCTGACAGTGAAACCCCGTTGTTATCTGAGAAAGTAAACGTTTCGGCGACAGGCAATGGCTCGGAAATGCCTGTGGATTCAATGACCAAATAATCGAATCGACCTTCCTCTGCAAGCTTAGTGACCTCCAACAGAAGATCTTCTCGTAAAGTGCAACAAATGCAGCCGTTACTCATTTCGACTAACTTTTCATCGCTTCGATTAAGTGAGACATCGTTTTGTACAATGGCTGAATCGATATTGATTTCGCTCATGTCATTCACAATGACAGCGACTTTTCTCCCTTGTCGATTGTTAAGAATGTGGCTGAGTACTGTGGTTTTTCCTGCGCCAAGAAACCCTGAAAGAACAGTGACAGGTAAGCGGAATGGTGGAGTCATGTTAAAGCTTCCATTTTTATACGTTCATTTTATGCACAATATATTGTTATGTTATAACGTATCATTTATATATTTCAACCTGTGTATCACATTCACTGTGTGGCAATGTGCAATTTGTACTGGATTGAAAGTGTTTGGCGTGATCTTGATAGCTTGATGTTTCTATGGTTATCAATCCATTGAGTCGCTGAGGGAGAAAATGCGAAGAAAGAGCAAGTTTGTTTGCTTATTGTTCTGTTAGAGATCAAGTAAAGGGTGAATTCTATCGTGTTTGGTTTTCCTTTCTCTGTATGAGAGCGGGTATACTGCACCTTGTTATTTACCGCCAGTCTTGCAGTCACTATCATGAAACTTGCCAATAGCCCCGTTACCCAGCATGTGTTTGAAGAGATCCCGTTTTACTTGAAGCGTGACGATTTGCTACACAGCCAATTTTCAGGCAACAAAGCGCGAAAGCTGATGTCGCTTTTGCAGCATGACGATCCCAATATCTCGCACTTGATTGGCTATGGTTCACCGCAGGCCAATTCGTTGCTTTCTTTAGCTGCTTTGGCGGCCATCAAAGGGTGGCAGTTGGAGTTTTATGTAGACAGGATCCCAAGCTGGCTTAAAGCGCGTCCAATCGGCAATTATCGTGGTGCGCTCGATCTGGGGGCAAAGGTGATCGCGATGTCCGACATTTGCGCAGAACCGATACATCCTGAGGCGTTTATCAAAAAACATCGGCAGGATGAACACCACTTGTTAGTGCCAGAAGGTGGCCGATCACCCATCGCGGAAGCGGGTGTGAAAACGCTGGCTGATGAGATTGTAGAGTGGGCACGATTTAATCAAGACAAACACATTGTTGTTGCTTTGCCATCAGGCACGGGTACAACGGCATTGTATTTAAATAAGCATCTTAACCAACATGGCATTGAAGTGATGACCTGCCCATGTGTGGGCGGAAAAAACTACCTGACGACACAATTTAATGATCTGAATGAAGCCAACCATCCAAAGGTATTATCGCGCAGCCAGAAACATCATTTTGGCAAGCTGTACGAAGCGGACTATCGAGTATGGCAATCTTTGCTCGAGCAAACCCACATTGAGTTTGATCTATTGTACGACCCTTTAATGTGGCGTTGTTTACTGGAATGGTATCCGAAAAATGTGGATAAGCAGCTGCTGTATATCCATCAAGGTGGTGTGTTAGGCAATGAAAGCATGTTGCCGCGTTACCAGCGAAAATTTGATTGAGACACAACGGCTCCAAATCCCGCGCATTACTGCTATCTGGATGCATTGCAATGGATTGCTTATTTTCTACACGTATTGTCGTCACTGCTAAGACACCCGCCACATAGTCAAAAAAGCATCAACATCAGACTCTTTACGCACTCAGAGGTTGCTACGCTTTCCCCAGCACGCAAAATCCGAGGAAGGTAATGCAAGAAAATACAGCACGACGTTCCTTCAAGAACGCTGTACATCGTCAGTTGCGTAAACCTCTGTTTGCCAATTTAGCTATCTTCTTCGGCATATTGCTGAGTTTCTATTTCTCGTCGTTTTTTACCTTCGAGCCGATGGGTTTCTTTGTCCTGTCGTTTGTTAATGCGTTTATGGTGGCAGCGATGTTGCTGCTAGGGTTGCGTATTCTTCCTGCCATTATTGCTGCACTTTTTGCCCATCAGTTACTGTTCGTCGATGTGCCCATTGTGCACGTACTTCTCTTTGCGACGACGTTACCTATTCCGCCGATTATTACCACCCTTGCGTACAGCAACGCCGTGAAAAGAGTGAAAGCCCACAGTGTTCTTTTGAAAGTGGGGATCTATTTTCTGTTGTTTGGCATGCTCTTACCTGTACTTCAGGCGCTACTGCTCACGTTAGTGGCATCCCTTTCTGGTATTTTCCTCGGTGCTGAATTCATCTTATTGTCGTCGGTGAGTATGTCACTCACTCACTTGATCATCACACCGCCACTTTTTGTGTTCTTGAGCGTTTTGTTTTGGTCAGGAAAAGATAAATACATCGCGTTAGACAAGAATATTTTCAGGATGAATAGCTCACCGTGGGCTTACCGTGTTTGGTTGGCAATGCTCGCTATGTTTATCGTCGTTAAGCTGCTCTTACCCGATTCTCTGATGCTTTACTCTCTTGGCTTTGTCTCAATGGTCATGGTGTTTATCGGAATAGGGCGCTTTGGGATTTTACGCCCAATGCTAATCGGCTCTGTTGTGGTAAGTATTATTGTTTACAGCGCAACCACACAAGTTAACGCGGCGATGGCGTTAGACGACGAATATGTCGCATTGATGGAGATACTCACGGCATTTGCTATTTTGGCTTACATTCACGGCAGTTCATCTATCCGAAGTTTCCTGATGTCGAATGAAAAAATCCGCGTAGAACGCACGGATCCTTACACGGGACTCTACAATCTTTCACAGCTCAAAGAGGATATGGTGCACTGTGAGCAGCCTATATTGGTGTTTTTTGATTTGTGGCCAACCCTGACCAAACTTGCCGGAATCGGGCACAGCGGACAGGCACAATTGCTACGTCAAATCACTCGAGAGCTCTTTGCAGCACGATCAGATATCAAGCGCGCATATCGTCCACCATTTACGACGGGCGTGTTGTTTTTTCTACCGCAAAAAGAGGATATCCAAGGCGAATTGGTGACTTTGAGCTTGATGCTGGATGAGTTTCAGTTCTACTGGCAGGGTACGTCGATCAGTTTAGTTTCACACACATTGCATTGTTGGACATTGACCAATGATGAGGATTTGGATGCTAAAATATCGGTGTTTTGTGATCAGCCCTATTTAGCGAATCAAAAGATTTGTTGGTTTGATGACAATCAGCTTTCTGGGCAAAGAGTGTCACGGTTGATCACGGTGCAACATGCGCTCAAAAACAATGAGTTTGAGCTTTTCTGCCAGCCCTATCGAAACCTGCAAGACCCATCCGCAGCGAACAGTTTTGAGGTTTTATTGAGGTTGCGCCCAGCCGATGGGAGCTCGTTAGAGCCCGAAGAGTTCTTTCCCATGATCAATGAGTTTGGTGTAGAAGCGAAATTGGACAGATGGGTGATCGAAAATACATTTAAGCAATTATCGACACATCTTACGCAGTGGAATTTAATTAACCGCTGCGCGATTAATCTCACCGCAAAGTCCTTGGGGGATGAAGATCTTTCTGCTTATGTCCTTTCTCTTGCCAAGATATATCAGATACCGCTCGACCGTATTTGTTTTGAAATCACAGAATCTGCAGCGTTGGAAAATGAAGCACAAGCCATTACGACCGTTGAAGCATTGAAAGAGGCGGGTTGCAATATTGCGTTGGATGATTTTGGAACGGGATACGCGAGCTTTTCTTATTTGCGTCGTATTCCGGTGACGGTACTAAAAATCGATGGTGAGTTTATTCGCCATTTGCCGACGAATCCCACAGACAAGCTCATTGTACAGTCGATCAGTTTAGTGGCGAAGAACATGTCATTGGTGACTGTTGCGGAGTACGTGGAAACGGAAGAGCATGCCACTTTATTGAAGGAATTGGGGATTAACTATGCGCAGGGTTTTGGCATGGCAAAACCTATCCCATTGGTTCAGCACATTGGGGCAATGAACGCATTGGCGCAAACGTAAAACCAATCGGAATACGTATTGCTCGCGCGTGCGTGCGTGCACGCTGAATGAGCAGGGCGGCAAAGAAAAAGCCAGGATCAAGATTCTGGCTTTTTCGCTTCTAAACGATTTGAAAACGGTCTGACGTTTAGCTGCGCTTAGGTTGCTTGTAAGTGCGACCCGCTGCCGCGTAAGTATCGCGGTTTTTGATTTCAAACTGGGTGTAGAAGAACCATGCAACGAAAACGATCACGTCATCGCCCACGTTCATCACGTGTTCGACGTATTCTTCTTCTTTGCCTTCATCATTCAGCTCGGTGAAAACATGGTAAACGCGGTTTACGCCACTTTCGGTTTCAGCCAGTGAGAATTGGCCGGTCATTGAACTTGCGGCTTCTGCAACTTCAGCATCATCACACGCTTTCAATACTTCCAGTGCTTCCGGCAAGCTGGTTTTTTCACACAGTGTTTTTACCAGCGTTTCAAAATCTTGTTGTTCCATGGAGGAATCCAACCTGTTACTTAGGTATATAACGGAAAATGCCCGGTCGAACCGGGCATTTCGTGACGCAGCGTAGAGGTATTACTCCTCGATTTCTGCGTTGTGGTATACGTTTTGTACGTCGTCGCAATCGTTCAGCATGTCCATGAATTTGTCGAAAGCTGCAACATCGTCGCCTTTCACTTCGGTCATGGTTTGTGGAACGAAGGTGATTTCTTCAACATCAATTTCAACGTCAGGCATGGAATCTGCCAGCGCGTTTTTGACTTTGAAAAATTCAGTCGTTGGGGCAAATACAGTGATCACGCCATCTTCGCATTCAATGTCAGTGACATCAACGTCTGCCATCATCAGAGCTTCTAGTACGGCTTCTTCGTCATCGCCAGCGAACTGGAATACAGCTTGATGCTCGAACATGTGAGCAACCGTACCAGGACCACCAATTTTAGCGTGTGTTTTCACGAAGCACTGACGTACTTCCATGTAGGTGCGGTTGTTGTTGTCAGTTAGACAGTCAACAATCACAGAGAAGCCACCTGGACCAAAACCTTCGTAGCGAGCAACTTCATAGTTTTCACCGCCGCCGCCAGCCGCCTTTTCAATCGCTTTGTCGATGACGTGGCTTGGCACCTGATCTTTTTTTGCTTTTTCGATCATGCGCTTTAGCGAAAGGTTCGTGTCTGGATCGCCGCCACCGTTCTTCGCGATGACATAGATCTCTTTGCCGTATTTTGAATACAGCTTAACTTTGGCGCCTTGGGTTTTCGCCATTGCATTTTTGCGAACTTCGAAACTGCGTCCCATGGGGAGTTACTCTCTATAATTTACGTTTGTTGAAGTAGGTGGGATTTTATCAATCACTGCTTTGGTTTTTCCAGTATTAAAGTGATCTGAGCACCATGAAATGCCATGTCTGATCAAATCTGGTCGCTTTTGCACATTTTATAGGCGTAAAAAAGGCGGCTTACGCCGCCCAGTTATCATGTTACAGAGCGTTTACTTCTCGTAACGAACGTTGTCGATGTTAAGGACCATTGGACCAGTAGGCTCAATAACAAAGATGTTTTTCAGACCACCAATGTTCGCTTTTGCACCTGGTGCGAAGCGGTTTCCATTGTTGATCAGTTCGGCAACGTTGATGCGAACTTCTTTCCATTGACCAATTGGAGGAAGCTCAACGTCAATATCACTTGATGCAGGCCAGCCACTATCGACGCGAACCATGACGCCAACATTTGGTGCTGCTTCTTCGATCATCATGTCAAACACGATGTCACCACCGTTCATCCAATCTGTCATGTTGACTTCAGGGGATTCGAAGTAGAAGTTACCGATTTCACCCGTTTTCTTGATGCCCAGAACGTTGCCACGTCCCGTGACTTCTTTGGTCTCAGTGTAGATCTTGAACTGCGGGTCGTATTCTTTCGAACGCAGGTGCTTGTCGAGTTTGTCGTCATACAATGTGAACAATGGACCACGAGCATAATCTGGACCCGGAATGATGATTTCCGGTGCAGCAGTACCTGCTACAAACTGTGCGTCTTCCGATACCGTGGCACATCCTTTTCCAGATGCAGGATCTTTTGAACATTCGTAAACACGAACGAAATCCACTTCCATGGTTTGTGGGAATATAGCATCGTCGATACCGCCTTCATTGG
Organism: Enterovibrio norvegicus FF-33; assembly: GCF_000286835.2. Lineage (GTDB taxonomy): Bacteria > Pseudomonadota > Gammaproteobacteria > Enterobacterales > Vibrionaceae > Enterovibrio > Enterovibrio norvegicus_A. Next base: position 1,188,946 of record NZ_AJYD02000038.1, read on the forward strand.
CGTTAGACGCCCATGAACCACCCAATGCTAGGTTTAGGATCATATGGAAGCGTTGGTTGAACGGCGCATCACTTTCGCCAGTTACCCATTTGCCGCCTTCTTTGTATTGGCTGTACCAACCGTCAGAGCGCTGAGTACCATAGTGAACGTCGTCCACGTACCAGCGCATTTCATCCTTTTCCCACTCGATAGAGTAGGTATGGAAGCCATCTGCTGGGTTAATGTGACCAGGAAGCTCATACTCTGCCGCCGTGCTCACGTTATCAGGCCATTCGCGACCGTAGTGAAGCGTACCGTGGATACGGCCTTCTTCTTTACCTGCTTCGGCACCAAGCTCATCCGTTGGTGTCTTCAGGTTAACCGCTTCGACAATGTCGATTTCGCCGGACGCAGCCCAACCACCATAAACATAGTCAGTCGGCAGCATCCAAATTGCTGGCCAAGTACCTTGTCCGAATGGCAGTTTAGCGCGCACTTCAAAGCGCCCATATTGCCAATCGCCTTTGTTCATGGTTCTTAAGCGAGCAGACGTATACGGAAGCGTGGCTTTGTGGCGGCTCTTACCTTCTGGGTCAGAAGGACCAGTAAACTGATAGTTGCGTGCAACGATGTGCAGTTTTCCATCTTCTACGAACGAGTTAACGGGGCGTTTTGTGTAGCATTGACGCTCGGCATTACCGCCACCGTAGCAGTTTACTTCGTGATCCCATTTGTTCTTATCAATGGTGTCGCCGCTGAATTCATCGTTCCAGATTAGCGTCCAAGATGCGTTTGGTTGCACCACAGCAACGCTGGTGTCTGGGCCCGCTTGAACGGGTTGATACACTTTCGACTCACAACCTACCATGGCGCCTAAAATCGCGGTGGCCAACAGTGCACGTCGATAAGGGAAGTTACTCATCATTGTTTCCTTACTCGTCGGCAATTCATGAGAATTGCTAAAAATCTCTTATTTTTTAGGGCTACACATTTCGCGTAGCCAGACATGACGTGAACGGCTTACCAGTAGGCATCAGCCTGAATGCCAAAGACGATGTCGTCTTTTAATTTCACTGAAGGGTCTGTTGAATCACCCGTTGTCCAAGACAGTGGCAGGTATGTTGCCGTGAACCGGATTTCTGCGGTTGATAGGCCATCAGACAAAACGAAAGTTGGTGCGACGGTCAATTTTGACTGATGCCACGTGCCACCATTTTGTGTATTCTCGTAATAACCCGCTTCGGTTTGGATGATGAAATTATCCCTTACAGGGAAGATGTTACGCATCATCACAGAGACCCAGTAGTTGTAGCCGCCGTTGTCAGCACCTGCAGTGGAGTTAGTCCCTTCATCGTTATACTGTGCTTGGATGGAAGGGAAGAATCCGATACCAGAACTATTGGTATAGCCACCCCAAAGCAGAGCGCGTGCAGACAACGCATCTTCTTCACGGTGAGTGATCAAGTAGTATGGGTCGCCAAAGTAGTCTCCCCATTCACCCGTGTGGTAGCCTTGAGTCAGCGAGCCTGGTCGCAGAGAGCCATAATCAGAGATGGTTCCACCAAGGAGGTTTCCTGAACCTAGACCACGACCAGCTTGCGCAATGGCATAAGAGAACGCATTCCCTTCAAGACCAAAGAAATTGAGCATGTGGTAAATGGCAGTTGCGTCGTAACCCGTGTCAGCCCACTCTTTCCCGGTGAAATCCCAGTTGTTAGGCATGTACTTGTAATTACCTTGAACTGTTAACGCACCCAATGTGTAAGAGGCATGGAAAGTGTGCATTGGGTTATTTTGGTTAGACTGAATACGTTGTCGGTCGGCTTCGTTGAAGATGAATTCTTTGTTTAGTGCGATATCACCTGCGTTATTCGTTTGATACGCAGCATCGACAAAATCATCATAGTCGCCGGTTAGACTGATGTTTCGGTCGCTGGAGATATACGCTAAATCGATAAATCCATCGCCGACTTCATAATCTTGAATACCCACACCAAGACCATCAAGATCGGTATAGAAAAAATCGGTCATGAAGATGTAGTTTTCTTCGCCAATTTTTCTTTTACCGCCCCAAAGTGTCCCTGAGCGAGTGATGCCGTCCATTTCTACAAAACCAATAAGCTCATCGAATTCTGTATTACCGACACCAATATTGATGCGAAGCTGTTGGTCATCACCAATGTTGGTGATGGTCGTGAAACCAATGTTACCGTCATTGTCAGACTCTAAACCAAGCCTGCCAAGCAGTTCTTTTTGGCCTCCAATATCTGCTTTCTTAAAGTCATTTTCCTTGCTGGCAAAAAAGCCGGCACGGAAGTAACCGTGGAATTCGACTTCGTCAATAATGGCAGCATTAGCAGCAGGCATACCCGAAAGGGCAGCGGCAGCGCTCAATACAGCCATCGATAATCTGGACTTTTTCATTGTCACTCCGTCAGAGATTAGGTTACCCCTAAAAGAAAGCGCTTTCTTTGGATTGTATTTTAAAACCCGAATAAATACCGACTAAAGCCAGACACCCGAATGGCATAAGAAGAAGTAAGTGTCGAGTTTGACTAGATTTTCAGTGTCACATGTATGAAAAGTTAACAATAGTGTTTCCACATGAACCAAGAAACCGCTAGTCATACGACAAACTAAGCAGGGTCCTTTGATAGTGCAAATTTTACAGATAAAAACATTAACCATTTCACATTAAATTTACATTTTGTCTTCAAATTTAGTGACTATTGCATTTTATTATGGACGTTAGTGCATATTTGTTTTCAATTTGTGTGATGTGGCTCATGAGTGAGAATCTTGCATTTCCTACATCTCATACCGTGGATCTTCTCTTTCTATTCAATGTAAATTGGAGATTGTTGTTGAGTTGTACTGCCACTTAACAATAAATTTACATTATGCGCGAGGTTCATACCTTGATGGCAGTAAAGCTGGGTAACCGGCTTTATTTTGAAGATAAAGTGAAAGCGCTTTCTTTTTGGCAATGACACCCACTTTGCAAAAAGATTTCTCCGTTCGGCAGGGGAGCTCTAAGACCAGCGGTAAGCACTGGCTCGTCGCTGATTAGATGTAGGACAAACATACGGACGACATGATGAAGAATTTCTTAGCTAAGACGGTGTTACTAGCTTCCGTCGCATTGGCTGGGTGTGGCGGTGGCGACGATCCAGTTAGTGGAACGTCAGTGACCGGAGATGAAAGCAAAACACCTCAGTTTTATACAGTTCACGAGAATGGCTCAGGTCTGAACTCAGATTTGAACCTCACGAGTTACGGCTGGCAGCTAAATGACAAATCCGGGTTGACCGGTTTTGCCGGTGCTACTAACGATCATGTTAATGTGGCCGCTCCTCCTTTTGCGGATGGAAATGGTAAATCAGATGATTGGGGTTGGGGTGCGGCGGTCGCAACAACGGATGATACGAACGTGCCGCAGGCGACTCGCCAAGGTTCGTTGGATTTGTCAGGTTATGCAAATGGCTACATGTCGCTTGAAGTTAAAGGCAATCTGACCAAGCCCGTTACGATTGGTTTTCAAACAGGCATGCCAGCAGAAGACCCTGAAGCCATCGGAGCGGATAACACTCGTCCGGGTACCGAAAATGGTGTTGTGTTTTCACCGCAACAAAAATCGGCTAACAGCAGCGCTTCGGCTCGAACGACAACCAGAGAATTCAACACTGAGTGGAAGAAGTTCACCATCCCAATGTCAGAGCTTATCGCCGATAAGAAAATTGACTTCACTGACGTTACTTCTCCAGTTTACTTCAAAGGCTTAGAAGACGAAGACGAGCAAGGTAAAACACTGCAAGTTCGTAATATTGCTTTTGCAAAAACACTTGCTGACATGCCAAGTTTCGATGATGAAGGTGCCGGGTCAGGTTCTGGTGGCGGCAGCGTCACACCGGGTGAAGGCGAAGTGACTGCTCAAGCCTATATCGCTTACAGTGGTGAAGACGACACATTTTCCATGGAATATTGGGGCGATACTTGGGGGAGTGGTACAACATACACAGAGCTTGCTGATGACCAGTTTCCAAAGACTTTTGAGCTTACCAGCGGAAATACTTGGGGTGCCGATGCAATAGCGATTGCTTGGGGTAATGAGCCTGAAAACGCGATTGATATTTCGTCTTACAATTTTGCGCGTTTTAAAGTTCAAACTACAGACTATTCTTCCGTTAAAGTTTCAGTGCAAAGCGCTACTCAGAGTGAGAGTGCGATTGTTTACACATTGTCTGATGGCGATACGCTCGACAATGGCTGGGTACAAATGGAAGTTCCATTACCAGCATCACCTGCATTTACAGATATGACTTGGTTTGGGCTAGTTTTTGAAGGTAATGCAGGAACTGCGAAAATCGCAGATATTGAACTCATTACCCGTAGCGCCAGCGCTTCTGTAAAGTCTGCATACATTGCTTACAGTGATCAAGATGACACGTTTGGTATGGAATTCTGGGGTGATAACTGGGGTAGCGGTGCAGTGCTTAATGCGCTTACTGGCGACCAGTACACCAAATCATTTTCATTAGCCAGCGGTAACAGCTGGGGTGCCGATGCTGCAGCTGTAGCGTGGGGCAATGAAGATGCAAATGCTGTTGATGCATCCGCATTTAAATTTGCACGATTCAAAGTTCAACCTGGCTCTGCATTTTCTACTGTTGAAGTATCGGTACAGAGTGTTTCTGAATCCGAGGATAAAAATACCTACAACCTATCAAGCGGTACGTCGCTAGAAAACGGTTGGGTTCAAATGGAAGTGCCTATTCCACAAACTTCTGATATGAAGTGGATTGGCTTGATCTTCAGCGGTCAAGGCACCTTGAAGTTTGCGGACGTTGTGTTGGTATCAGCAAGTGGTTCTGATGGAAACATTGATGGCGGCACCGATGGCGGAACTGACGGCGGCACCGATGGCGGAACTGACGGTGGCACCGATGGTGGCACTGACGGCGGCACCGATGGTGGTACTGGCGGCGGCACTCATGGTGGCGTTGAGCTAGCAGCACAACCTGCACCAACAGGAAACTTCCCTGTATCTAGTGTGACTAATGGTGATGCGCCAGGCGAAGCTGTTCTTGGTAACGCAAAGCTCACTGCGATCTCATACGGTGCATTCCGCACAACGACACGTACCGAAGCAAATGTACCCAGCGTGACCGATCTGAAAGAAGATCTTAAAATCATGCACGCTTCAGGTATTCGCATGTTGCGTACCTATAACACACAAGGTTTCTCAGATACTGAAAATCTGCTTATCGCAATTAGCCAACTGAAAGAAGAAGACGCAAGCTTCGAAATGAATGTGATGCTGGGTGTTTGGATTTCAGCGTTGAATGCATTCTCTGATCAGCCTATTGATCATTCTCAGGAAAGCCCTGAGAACGATGCAGAAATGGACAAAGCGGTTGAGTTTGCTCAAAACTACCCTGACATTATCAAAGTGATTGCTGTTGGTAATGAGGCAATGGTTGAGTGGGCAAGCAGCTACCGTGTTGAGCCAGGCATTATATTGAGCCGCGTTAACGAGCTTCAAGCACTGAAAGCTGATGGCACAATTAGCAACAATATCTGGATCACCAGTTCTGAGAACTGGGCGGTTTGGGCCATCAACAACGATTACTACCGTGGCCACGAAGCAGACATCAAAGCGCTAATTCAAGCCGTTGATTATGTCTCTGTTCACGTTTATCCATTCCACGATACACAGTTTGATCCTGAGTTCTGGCGTGTTCCAGCTGACGAGCAATCAATGTCTCGTCAAGCACAAGCGGATGCGGCAATGGGTCGTGCATTTGGCATGGCAATGACACAGTTTGACGATGCACAAACGAGCGTATTGTCTGTTGACAGCACCAAGCAAGTTCACATTGGTGAAACGGGTTGGTCAACGCTTTCAAGTGAAGGCTATGGCGCGGGTGGTACAGGTGCAGCGGATGAGTACAAGCAAAAAGCGTACTTTGATGCGATGTCTGACTGGGCAGGTGAATATGGTGCGTCTGTGTTCTTCTTCCAAGCATTCGATGAACCTTGGAAAGGCGATTCAAGCAACCCAAGTCACTCAGAGCAACACTTTGGTTTAGTTGATATCAATGGCAATGCGAAATACGCCATTTGGGATCAAGTTGATGCCGGTGCTTTCGACGGGATTACTCGTGGTGGCAACCCAATCGTTAAATCAAATGGTGGTAACGCGCAAACTGTTATCGACGGCATTCTTGCTATCCCATATGCGTTCAACGCAGGTGGTGTGATAGAAGGCAATGAGTACACGATTTATAACGGTGCGGTTAACGCTAACCTGACGGCGGTTGCGTGGGAAAATACTGCGTGGCTTGCTGCAAATCCAGACAAGCAAGTTCTTGAGCTAACGACGCCGCCAACGGCGGGTACTGCGAAAGATTGGGGTTGGGGAGCAAGTGCTGCTGTTTCTGGCAGTTCTGGCCAAAACCTGACTGGTTTTGAAAACGGTTACCTGATGTTTGACATCAAAGGCACCACGACAACGGCAATCAACATTGGCTTCCAAACAGGTGCCTTTGGTGATAGCACTCGACCACAAACGAACAATGGTGTTGCGTTTGGTCCAGGTGGTTACTCAATTACCTCTGAGTGGCAGTCATATAAAATCCCTGTTACTGAACTGACTAGCGCTACTTCGCCTGATTTCACAGACGTGACTTCACCGATTTTCTTCCAAGGTTCAACTGACGACGGCGGTGTTCTAGAACTGCGCAACGTTCGTTTCAGCAAGACTGGGGAAACTGATGGTGGAACCGACGGTGGCGGCACTGGCTCATCAGGTACTGGATACATCCTGTATACAGGTCAAGAAAGCACAATCACTTTTGAAGATTTACAAGCGTGGAATGGTGCGGGCATCGAAAGCGTTACGGGTGGAACCTATGACCCAGCGCTTACGCTGACTGTTACAGACGGCTGGGGTGCATTGGCTTGGGTTAACACCTCAACTACGGTAGACATCACGCCATATACACATGCTGAGTTCAAAGTGCTGACTGATGCCGACCAAGTTCGTGTTTCAATCAGTAGCCAAAGTGAAGGTGAGAGTGCAAATGATTACTCGCTTTCAACAGGCACTGATTTGACCGGTGGCTGGGTGCAAATGTCTGTACCGTTACCTGCCTACACAGATATGACGACGTTTGCTGTTGTACTTGGTCAGAACGGAACATTACAAATTGCGGATGTTGCATTCGTAAACAATGACACTGATGGTGGAACAGAAGCGCCAGAGACTGCGTATATTCTATATACCGGTCAAGAGAGCAACTTTGCTTTCGAAGATCTGCAAGCTTGGAATGGTACGAGCATTGAAGATGTAACGGGTGGTACTTATGACCCTGCACTTGATGTGACAGCCACCAACGGCTGGGGGGCGTTAGCGTGGGTAAGCCCTATCAACCCAGTAGACGTTACGCCATATACACATGCTCAGTTTAAAGTGAAGACAGATCTAGACGCAGTTCGTGTGGCGATCAGTAGTCTGACTCAAGATGAAGATGCAAATGATTACATGCTGTCGACAGGTACTGCGTTAGACGGCGGTTGGGTGCAAATGGAAGTTCCATTGCCTGACTTTGATGATATGACCATCTTCGCTATCGTACTTGGACAAAATGGCACACTGCAAATTGCTGATGTTGCATTTGTAAATAATGACACCGATGGTGGTACAAACGGCGGCACAACAACCGTTGGTGATGGCATTGATTTCGAAACCAACACGCTAGCGTGGGAAGTGTTCGAAAACGATGACAACCCTGCGATTGAGTTTGTTTCCAACCCAGATGCTTCTGGTACAAATAACTCAAACACTGTCGCTAAAATCATTGCGCGCACCGCGGGTGCGCCATGGGCTGGTGCGATCACGCGTGACGTTGAATCGTTTACGCTGGATGCATCAAACAGTGTTGTTCGCATGATGGTTTATAAAGACAAAGCCAGCACAGTTCGCTTCAAATTGGAAACAGCAAGTGGTTATGCGCAAGAGCTTCTTGCCCAAAACACAACCGTTAATCAATGGGAAGAACTGACGTTTGACTTTTCTGATGTTGCGTCATTGTTTGATGGTCCAGTGACTGGCGTGGTTATATTCCCAGACTTTGTCGATGCGGATACTACGCGTAGCGCTGATACAACAATGTATTTTGATAACGTCACTTTCAATGCAGAAGGCACCGATGGCGGTACTGACGGCGGCACTGATGGCGGCACCGATGGTGGTACCGATGGTGGCACCGATGGCGGCACCGATGGTGGCACTGACGGCGGCACCGATGGTGGCACTG
>NZ_AJYD02000038.1:1197252-1290416 GCF_000286835.2 Enterovibrio norvegicus FF-33
TACTGACGGCGGCACTGATGGTGGTAATAACGGCGTAACAATCACTGCGAGCGATATCATCGACTTCGAAGCGAACACGGTAACGTGGGAAGTGTTCGAAAACGATGACAACCCAGCGGTAGAACTTGTTGCTAACCCAGATACCTCTGGAGCAAATGTCTCGGCTACTGCAGCCAAGCTCATTGCACGCACCAATGGCGCACCATGGGCTGGTGCTATTACTCGCGACGTGGAACCGTTCACTCTTGATGCGACCACCAGCGTTGTTCGTATGATGGTGTACAAAGACAAAATCAGCACCGTACGCTTCAAATTGGAAACGGCGAGTGGTTATGCGCAAGAGCTTCTTGCCAACAACACGCTTGTTAACCAGTGGGAAGAGCTGACGTTTGACTTTTCGTCTGTTGCAGACCTGTATGACGGTCCTGTTACTGGCGTAGTCGTGTTCCCTGATTTCGTTGATGCAGATACTACACGTGATGCAGACGCAGTCATGCACTTCGACAACATCACCTTCAATGCTGCTGGCACTGACGGTGGTACAGATGGCGGCACTGACGGTGGTACCGACGGTGGCACTGACAGCGGTATCGACAGCATCGACTTCGAAACCAATGCAGTAACGTGGGAAGTGTTCGAGAACGATGACAATCCAGCGATTGAACTTGTTGCTAACCCAGACACCTCGGGTGTAAACAGTTCAAGCACCGCAGCTAAAATCATTGCGCGCGCCGCTGGTGCGCCATGGGCAGGTGCTATTACTCGCGACGTTGAGTCGTTCACCCTTGATGCGACCAACAGCGTTGTACGTATGATGGTGTACAAAGACAAAGCTAGCACCGTACGTTTCAAGCTGGAGACGGCCACGGGTTACGCGCAAGAGCTTCTTGCTAACAACACGCTTGTTAACCAGTGGGAAGAGCTGACGTTTGACTTCTCGTCTGTCGCAGACCTTTATGATGGTCCTGTTACTGGCGTAGTTGTGTTCCCTGATTTCGTTGATGCAGATACTTCACGTAATGCAGACACAGTGATGCACTTCGACAACATCTCCTTCAATGCAGTTGGCTCGAATGGTGGCACTGACGGAGGTACCGATGGTGGCACTGACGGCGGCACTGACGGCGGCACCGATGGTGGCACCGATGGTGGCACCGATGGTGGCACTGACGGCGGCACCGATGGTGGCACTGACGGCGGCACCGATGGTGGCACCGATGGTGGTACTGACGGCGGCACCGATGGTGGTACTGACGGCGGCACCACAGGTAACACTCCAATCGTTATCTTTAACGATGCAGCGAACCCTCAGTGGGTAGCGTGGGATTGTTGTGGTGGAACCACGCCACCTGTAATCACTGATAGTGATGCTGAATACGGCGAAGTTACTTCCTTCCAAGTGGTCAGCGCGACAGTAAATGGCTTCAGTTCCCGTGAAGGTGTTGCAACGAACCCACAGCCAATCGATGTGAATGCATGGATGGTAGAAGGTACAATCTCGTTTGATATCAAGCTAGTTGCGGCAGGTGATGCGCCAGCAGATGACTGGAAATTCAAAGTTGAATCAAATGGCGGTCCTGATAATGGTGGTGAGTTCGTAGAGTTGAGCTTAGGTACGCTTCCTGAGTTGAATACTTGGAAGCACTATACGTTTAACCTGAGTGACCTATCCAACAACGGGCTAGACCTCACAGCGATCGATCTTGTCATGGTATTCCCAGCATGGGCTACCGGAGTAGGCTCCGAGTATCTCGTCGACAATGTGATTATTTCTCCTACTGGTGCTGATGGTGGTACTGATGGCGGTGGAACCGGAAGCGGTGAAGCCGGTGATGCAAACACTTTCGTCACATTTAATGGTGAGCAAGATACAATTGGTCTTCAGTTCGTTGGTGATCAATGGGGTAGCGGTGTCGTACTTACTGCAAACAGCGGTGATGCACCTTACTCAGATACCATTACCAGTTCGCCAGCGAGCAACTGGACGGGTGAAGGTCAATCGGCGACCGTTCAATGGGCGACAGCAGTGATGGAGACCACTAACACTGCGGGTGTCAACATTGCTTCATATACTCACTTCTCTTATAAAGTGCAGCAAAGCGACTTTTATGAGACGAAGATTGAGTTCCAAAGCGGTAGCAGTGGAACGATGACGTATTTGGTGAGCAGCCAGAATCCAGCTGGCGACATCAATGGTGATCAAGTTGTGACAGAAGATTTGGGTAACGGTTGGTTGAAAGTCACTGTACCAACGCCTAGTCATTCTGATATGAAAGTGATTGGTATCATCCTTAAAGGTGATGTTGCAGACACTGGTGATATTAAATTCGCAGAGTTTGAGTTTACCACTCAGTAACAATCGTTTTTCATTCTCTATTAAAAGGAGCCCACTTTGGGCTCCTTTTTTATTTCCCATCGAAAGAAATAGTTGGAGCGACCTGAGACTTCTGTATGAAAAAACAAAGGTAAAACAAAGGGGACAGACACCCTAAGAAAATCATAGTGTTGTCAGCTTCAGCTTCAGCTTCAGCTTCAGCGTCTTGCGTTTCTTGGCTCATAAACGCGCTTTGAAGATGAATGGCAAGTGGTTGAGCGATATGCTCACTGCATTGTTCAATTGTTAGCCATTTAAATTTCCAATGACAAAAGCCCGCTCATCTCTTATCAGTATTGACGCCACGCCTTACTATCACTGCGTTTCGCGCTGTGTGCGACGCTCGTTTCTTTGTGGTTACGATGACAAATCCCAGCAAAGCTATGAGCACCGCAGAGAATGGATTGAAAAGCGTCTGTTAGCGCTGTCAAAGGCATTTTGTATCGATATTTGTGCTTACGCGATTATGAGCAATCACTACCACGTCGTGTTACATATCAATACGGAAAAGGTCAAAAGACTGTCACCGCACCAAATCGTTGAGCGGTGGCTGGCGTTTCATCAAGGCCCTGCACTTGTTCAGCGCTTCATGCAAGGAGATAAACTCTCCGATACAGAAACAGAGCGATGCAGCGAAATCATAGAAGTTTGGCGAGAGCGTCTTATCTCAATCAGTTGGTTAATGCGGTTACTCAACCAGCACATTGCCTCAGAGGCCAACCGCGAAGACAAATGTACAGGCCATTTCTGGGAAGGGCGATTTAAAAGCCAAGCGTTGTTGGATGAAAAAGCCTTAGCCGCTGCCATGGCGTACGTGGATTTGAATCCAGTGAGAGCCGCCATGGCGGAAACACCCGAAACCTCAGAGCACACGTCCGTTAAAGCACGCATTGAATCGCTAAAGAAAGCAGAAATTACCGCAGCCCACTTATTCCCATTCGCAGGAAACCCGCGACAAGACATGCCTGATGGCATCCCCTTTCGGTTGATGGATTACCTCGCGCTTTTTGATTGGACAGGCAGACAAATCCGAGATGATAAAAGAGGGAATATAGACAACACGCAACCATCATTACTTGAACGGCTGGGCTTTGACAGTGAAAACTGGTTGAGCACCTGCACATGTATAGAGAGAGGCAGCATGATTAGCACAGAATCGTCTCTTAAAGCGGCATTACCTGACTTGCATCGTAAGCGGCTTTCTGGTCTTCGTCTGCCTGACCGTTAATTTTTCTTCCATTCGTAAACACATCCACTTATCAGGTAACGGCCTGAGACTTCTGTATGACGAAAAACGCCATATTCAATCAGCTGTCGACGGCAATACCAACAATCGTTAAATAATGCTCACTTCTGAGATTCCAACCACCGAATTAGCCAGTGCTTGGGCTCGTATTTTTAACTATTCTTAAGGTGTGTGTCCCTGTATTTTCCTGTATTTCCGTTATTTGTTCTATACCTCGGTGACCACATTCCCATCAGGTTTTATCATTCCAATGGTGTAGGCTTGATCCAACATACTCTTATCTATGATCGCTCCACGAAGGTCAGCACCAGATAGGTAGGTATTTTTGTCCATCAGTACACCTGTTAGATTTGCGCCTTTCAAATTTGCACCAGATAGATTGGCCCCTTTCATGTTGCAGAAAAGAAACGAGCCCTTTTCCAAATTGGATGATGAAAGGTTAGCCTTGGCCAAGGTGACAAATGACATGTCTACTTTTGGCGCATAGACACTAACCAATAACGCTTTGTCTAATCGCGCTTTTGTAAAGTTCGCGCCAGCCAGTGATGATTCCGTAAGGTCTGCCTCACTCAGATTCGATTCACTCAGGTCAGCACCGTCCAATGACATACTCATCAAGCCTACTTCTGCCAAGTCCAGTCTGTTCATTGCGCATTTCTTTTCATTCAGCCGCTCCATCGCAATCTGTCTCGCCCGCGATGTTTTCACGCCGTGCGAGCTGTCAATCGTTTTCCAACATTCAAGAATCCCGGCTTTTTCTGCATCGTTATTTCCGCGAAGCATAGTCAGGATTAACAGCACCAAAGAGCAGGCACTGAGTAACCTCGTCCAGCTCGGAACCCCATAAATGGCGGCAATCTCCAATACAACCACCGACAGTGCCAACCACAAAACCAATAGTTTTGGAACTGGCAGAGAATAAAGCCACGCCAAAGCGCTCGTTTTTACAGGTTTCTTGGTTGTCTTGGTTGTGCTTTGATTTTGCGCTTTCGCTTTTGCCGCACCCTCTTGCATTATCTTAGCGGCGTTGCTGTAGACCTCTGACCAAGCAGCAGCATAGTCATCCGTCCATTCCTCGCCTAGCTCTTCCTCAAACGTCTGAAGTAGGGTTTGACCGACTATCGAATAATGTGACTCCAGCACACCGTAAGACAAGTGTCGCTGCCCCAGTGCCCCTAGCATATTCTGCAGCTTCTCCGGATCATGCAAAGCAGCAACCATTGCCGTCAAAGCAGCAAGTAGTTTGTCGGCCATTTTTGTCATCGAGGTGTTCGCAAAAAGTGGCATCAGGTGTGGCGAATGCTCTGAAATTTTCTGATAGAAAAGCTCTGCGAACCTCTTCCCGTCGGGCAGTTTCGCAAAGCTTTCTTCAACCAATTCAACCGTATCCATATTTAAAATTAACCTTTAAAAAACGACTAAATAATATGCAAGTATAAGCAAGAAAAACACCCTATTCATCCTGAGTACGGCAATACTGCATCGGCCGCCAATAGGTATACATTTCTATACTACTTGCATGCGTTTAATGCCTAACACCGCCTACAAAAGCAGCTGGATTGGGGGCAGGCATCCTAAAAATCATAGTGTTGTCAGTTTCATAGCCTTGTGGTTCTTGGCTCATAAACGCGCTATGAAGATGAAGGGTGAATGGTTGGACGTTATGCTTATTGTATTATTTTTGAGAGCTGGGCTCGTATGTGTGGCATATGACTGGTTGGAGGGTAAAGATCTGATTTAACTTCTGTTAGCCTTTTTGGCATTCGCACTCACAGCGAATGTGGATTGGCGCGTAAAGCATAAAAGCGTCTTATGAGTCGAACCTCTGATTTGAACTAACAAGGGAGTGAACCTGTGAAAACAAGCAAACTTTGTATCATCGTATTGGCCAGCATCGCGTCTTTTGGTGTGGTGGCAAAAAGCGGCGATGGGAACGTGTCTGATGAAGCGATTGCAGAACAGCGTAGTGAGCTGGCAGAAAATACGGCTGGTGAAGGATTCGGTCCTCAGTCTCCAAGAGACATCGATTCGCATGAGGGTCGCAACACGTTGTCGTTTAACCCAGCGCCGGAATACACACAGATGAATCTGTGTAATATCCACTTCCATAAAAATGCGGAGCACAAAGGGGGAGAATTCACGAAGTATGCAGGCAATGGTGACGGTCATGGTTACCAAAGCGGCTTCCAATATGCCGGTAAGCTGAGTGCAGCTGAGCTTGCGCCTGTGAAAGGTGAAATCTGTTCAAGCAAGCATGGCGACGTGAAAGCGGGTGATACGATCGAAGTGCATTATGTTCATACCACTGCACAAGTTGAACCAGGGGCAACCTTGGGTTCATGTTTTAATGACGCAAACAAAAATCCACAACTCCGCGTAGAAACGCAAGTTTACGTGGTGGTAAATGACAATACTGCGTTGGATTTTGAAAAACTGAATGAGCATGAGAAGAAAGACGGCGTGCATCAGGCGATCAACATGCCAAACAACACAGGTAAACCTATTCAATACGCGGGCTCAACGACGGGCCCTGGATATAATGAAGAAGGCTCACCATTCCAAGTGACGTGGAGTGTTCGCCCTAAGGTTGCCAAAGTAAATATTGCGACCGTTGGTGAATGGTGTGAGGGCAACGATTTTGATGAAGATCATGCTCACGGCGTCAGAAACCTTGTGGTGAATAAAGATCTGCTTTCTGAAATCCAGCAATAGCAATAGCAATAGCAATAGCAATGACGAAAGGGCGCATATTTGCGCCCTTTTTGCCTGCCTATCTGCGTACACACTGCTTTATCACTTTATCCCATTCGGGTCGTAGTACGAGTTTGAAATACTGAAGGTACTGGAAAGACACCCTAGTTCAACACATAACAAATCATGATGTGTTAAATAAAGATTCATGGATGTTTCCTGATGGGTTGATGTTTTACATTGTGTTCATAGCAAAAACATACAAGAGAGAGACAGTCTATGAATACACGTTTTGCACCTTCTACCCTTGCGCTCGCATTAATGGTTTCCTTCAGCGCATCAGCGGATTACGCCAGTTTAGAAACGTACAAAGGAAAACCGGCTACCGAACAAACAAAGCAAGCCAATGCAGAACTGGCAAAGCAACTGCCTTGGCAAGATACCTCAGCGTTTGAGCGCACTCAGCGTGGTTTGATTGCAGAATTCGGCAGCCACCAAGCCGGCGAGTTGAAGCAACGATTTGACTACATGGACACCATGAATGTGGATGAATTGCCTGACACAGTGAATCCGTCAATCTGGCGTCAAGGTATGCTCAATTACACCGCAGGTGGTCTGTATGAAGTGACCGATGGCGTGTATCAAATTCGCGGTGCCGACTTGTCCAACATGACTATTTACCGCACCGACAATGGTTATGTGATTCACGATCCATTGTTATCACGAGAAGCGGCGGCCGCTTCATGGGAATTTGCCAAGCTGCATCTGCCGAAAATTAAAGGTGAACACAAAATCACCGGCATGATCTATTCGCACATGCATGCGGATCACTTTGGGGGTTCACGCGGCATTCTCGAATCTGGTGACATGGTAAAAGACGCGCAGATTTACGCGCCGAAAGATTTCATTAAAGAACTTGCGGATGAAAACGTGATTGCAGGCACCGCCATGGGGCGTCGTGCAAACTACCAATACGGCACAACGTTAGACAACAACCCGCAAGGTATTGTCGATAACGCACTGGGCTTGGGGACATCGCGTGGAGAAGTGACCTTGGTTGCGCCGACGCAAGAGATCCAACCGCGTGAAAAAGAAATCACCATTGATGGGCTAACATTCCACGCGATTAACATGCCAGGGGCAGAAGCACCCGCAGAAATCGTGCTTTATGTACCGGAATATCGATCATTGAATACTGCTGAGCTGACTTATGACGGTATGCACAATATCTATACGTTCCGTGGCGCGAAAGTGCGTGATGCACTGGTGTGGACCAAATATCTCACCGAACTCAAGCTACGTTTTGTGGATAGCGGGCTGGTAGACAACATTCATGCTGCGCACTCTGCACCTGTGTGGAACGATACTGACACAAAAGTGAATGAAATCTCAGAATACATGGCACTGCAAAGAGACAACTATGGCTTCATTCACAATCAATCCATGCGTTTAGCTAACCACGGTGTCACTGTTCACGATGTGGGTCGTGAGATTGAAAAAATTGTGCCGCAAACACAAAAAGACACGTGGCATACCAACGGGTATCACGGCTCTTACAGCCATAACGCAAGAGCCGTGGTCAACCTGTATCTTGGTTACCATGACATGAACCCAGTGAATACCAACCCACTGCAGACAACAGAAAAATCGTGTGTTTATGTAGAAGCAGCAGGTGCGGATACGCTGTATAAAGCAGGCAAAGTCCACTTTACCAACGGTCAATACCAAGAAGCATCGCAACTGTTCAATGATTTGGTTCAATGCGACCCAAGCAACATTGATTATCGCTTTGCATTGGCAGACAGCTTTGAACAGCAAGGCTACCAGTCGGAAACCATGGCATGGCGTAACTCGTATTTGCAGGGCGCGGTAGAACTGCGTACTGGTGAGATTCAGCCGTCAGTGAAAATTGCTTCAGCAGACGTGATTGCAAATACACCAACAGGTATGTTCCTTGATTTTGTTGCGGTGAAGCTTAACGCTGAAAAAGCCGAACTCGCTAATTTGGACTTCCGTTTCGCGGTCTCGCACCCTGAGCTAGAAGAACATTACTATGGTGAAGTCTCTAACGCGAACATGGCGAATATCCAAGTAGAGCAGCTACCGCAAACCGATGTTGCACTGTCAGTGAGTAAGAACGACTTCACGCAAGTTGTATTGGGTAAAACAACGCTAAACGCATTGGTGAAAGAAGGTAAGGCGACACTGAAAGGAGACGCTAGCCTAATACAATCATTGGCAGGGACTTTAGACGAGTTTGACGGTATGTTTGAAATTCTACCCATGCCAAACAAATAAACCCCTAACATAGCGTCATAAAAATCCCTCAGCCTCGGCTGGGGGATTTTTCGTTGGCGACGGGATCAGGCTTTT
This sequence comes from Enterovibrio norvegicus FF-33, assembly GCF_000286835.2. GTDB lineage: Bacteria > Pseudomonadota > Gammaproteobacteria > Enterobacterales > Vibrionaceae > Enterovibrio > Enterovibrio norvegicus_A. The sequence goes on from NZ_AJYD02000038.1 coordinate 1,205,937, forward strand.
GACTTGTCTTTACGTTGTTGCTGACGGCCAAAAATCTGCAATATCGACCACACACTATTCTGTAACAATGCAATAAATCTCATTAGTGATATTACCGATAATTCCCTGTTGGCTTATCTGTGATCAATGTTACAAAAAGGTAAATGGCAGCTTGTCGCTTCTCCGCATTTTTCTAATATCATGTGAAAAGAAAGCGCTTTCTTTTGGCAATGTTTAAACCTATGGCTGTTTACGGGTTGGCTACACTTTACAAATGAAAGACATGGTTAGGTTTTTGCTGAGTGCGTGGCAAGGCGTTAGCTCGGCAGATCAATAATTTATAAAAACAAAGGACGGAATGATGCAAAACAAGAAACTCCTCGCTTCTATCGTGTGTGGTGCGTTGCTAAGTGCTGGCATTTCTGCGTCTGATATCAAGCAGGGTGGCACGCTTAATGTGCCCATCATCACCACCGGCTTTGTTGAAAACTTTAACCCTTATACGTCTAAAGATGTGTTCCACGGCATCATGTTTGAACCTTTAATGGTGTTCAACAACATGACGGGAGAGACGAACTTCCGTTTGGCAGAATCTGCCACTTATTCTGACGATTTGAAAACCATCACCGTAAAACTTCGTGATGGTTTGAAGTGGTCTGATGGCGAGCCACTTGACGCAAGCGATGTGGTGTTCAGTTTTGTGCTGACAAAAAATTCCCCGGCGTTCGATCTCAAAGGTATTTGGTCGGGTGGCAATTTGCAGTCGGTAGAAGCGAAAGACGGCAACACGGTTGTGTTTACCTTGGCAGAGCCAGATTCCACCTTCATTTGGAACCTGGAAAAATACCACATTGTTCCCCAGCACAAATGGTCTGGGGTTGAAAACCTCACCACCTTTACTAATCCAGATCCTGTGGGCAGCGGCCCAATGACCACAGTAAAGTTCCTTAAATCGCAACAAATGGAGCTTTGCCGCAACCCGAATTACTACCTTGAAGGGCGTCCTTACCTTGATTGTGTGAGCTTTCGTTCATACAACGATAACTCCCAAATTCAGCCTGCGCTGATGAAAGGCGAAATCGATTGGGGTTCAAACTTTATCGCGGATATTGAATCTACCTTTGTCGCGCGTGATAAAGCCAACAACCATTTTTGGTACCCCGCAAACGACGCGATCCATTTGTATTTGAATACAAAAGAAGCGCCTTTTAGCGACCTGCGCGTGCGTCAGGCGTTATCCATGGCGCTTGATCGCGACCTGATTGTCGATATCGCTGCTTACGGTTACCCCACTGCCAACTTTAATGCTGGCGGTATCGGCGAGCTTTATGAAACCAACATCAACAAAGACATCTCAAAAAAATACAGCCATTTGACTGAGTTTAACCAAAAGAAAGCCAAAGCACTGCTTGATGAAGCGGGCTTGAAAGATGTCGATGGCGATGGATACCGAGAAAAAGCGGATGGCTCGCCACTGGCGTTTGATATTGAAGTGGTCAACGGTTGGACTGACTGGATTCAAGTGGTCCAAATGGTGACTGAGTTTTACGATGAAGTCGGGATCAAATCTGCCATCAAAACTGTTGATTGGGCGGTATACGACAAGAACCTCAAAGAGAGCAATTACGACGTCGCGATTAACTGGTCGATGGTTGCCACCAATCCAATTATTGCTTATCAAGAATATTTCTCGTCGTCGCGTGTTGGCAAAGGCTGGCATGCTGGCCACGGTGTGAATGACCCTAACATTGATGCATTGATTGATAGCTTTGGTAAGACGGGTTCTGCCGAAGAACAAAAAGAAATCTTGGACAAGCTGCAAGCCTTTACGGCAGAAAACATGCCGTTTATTCCACTGTTCTCAAACCCTACGTGGTTCCAGTACAGCACCAAGAAAGTGGACGGTTGGCCAACCAAAGAAAACCCATACGTTCAGCCAGTTTGGTATGACGGTGGTAAGCGAGTGATCATTTTGAACAACTTGCATCTTAAATAACCAAACCGCGAGCCCTCGCTAGCATCGGGGGGCTTAGAAAGGAGCAATGCGATGCCATTTTTGCTGCGGCGGTTTATGTTTTATTTTTCCGCCTTTTTGATTGCGATTACGTTCAACTTTATGTTGCCACGTATGATGCCGGGTGATCCGGTAGAAGCCTTGTTTGCTGCGTCGCAAGGGCGGATGGATCCCGCGCAAATGGATGCCGTTCGCGAAATGTATGGCTTCCTTGATGGCAATATCTTTGAGCAATATTTGGCGTATATCAAAAGTGTCTTCACGCTGGATCTTGGTCCATCTGTGTTGATGTTCCCAGTGAGTGTGTCTGACGTGATCGCCAATGCCTTGCCGTGGACTTTGTTCTTGGCTCTTGGTTCGCTGATTGTGTCTTTGATCATAGGTGTGAGCATTGGCACGTATGCCTCTTATCGTCGCACTGGCTTTTTTGGTCAGGTTGTTCCGCCGGTATTGGCGTTTGTCAGTAATTTTCCGTATGTCGTGACCGCGCTGTTTCTGTTCTACATTTTCGGTCTCAAATTGGATTTGCTGCCACTGGCGTATACCTATGACCCGTCGCTGGATCCGGGCTTAAACCTCGCATTTATTAGCAGTGTGCTCGAGCACGCCATTTTACCCGTAGGCTCCATGGTGTTGGTGGGCATTGCCTCATGGGTGTTTAACATGCGTAACGCCATGATCAACGTGCTGGGTGAAGACTACGTGACCATGGCGGAAGCCAAAGGCTTAAGTAGCTATCGCGTGATGAGCCGATACGCAGGCCGAAACGCCATTCTTCCGGTCGCGACCGCCATTGCGATGGCCATTGGTTTCTCGTTTGCCGGTTCGATCATGACGGAAGTGGTGTTTAACTATCAGGGGCTTGGCAACATTTTGCTGAAAGGTATTGTCGCGCGTGATTACCCTCTGATTCAGGCCATTTTGCTTATTCTTGTGTCAGCAGTTTTGACCGCTAACTTTGTCGCCGACTTATTGTATGTCTGGCTTGATCCACGCATTGCGAGTGAGGGTTAAGAGATGGACAAAACGGTCAATACAAGCGTCCAAGGCCAAGGCAGCAACATGAAATCGCCAAACGGTGGAATGAAACGCATCAAACGTGCATTTGGCGCAATCTACGCCTTTTTCTACGGCAACCCGCCTGCGATTTTGGGCACGTTACTACTGACCATCGTGCTGGTGGGCGCAATTTTTGCCAACGTTCTGGCGCCGTATTCACCTGAAAAACGGGTGGCGCGTCCGCATCAGGAACCGAGTGCGCAGTATCTTATGGGCACCACGCGCAGTGGTCGTGATGTATACAGCCAAGTGCTCCACGGCGCACGTAAAACACTCACCGTGTCTTTGTTTGCCGGTTTGATTGCCATGACATTGGCTGTCGCCGTGGGTGTCTCTGCGGGCTACTTTGGCGGCAAGATTGATGAGCGCCTGAATTTTATAACAAACGTTTTCTTGGTGTTTCCACAGCTTCCCTTGCTCATTGTGCTCGCGGCATTTTTGGGGCAAGTGGGATCCGTGGTGATAACACTTTTACTGGGGTTGACCTCCTGGCCATGGGGGGCACGTGTTATTCGTGCGCAGACCATGGCAATTCGCCACAAAGAATTCATCTTATCTGCGGAGGTAATGGGTGAATCTAAGTGGCGGATAATTATGGTCGAGATTTTGCCTAACCTTGTTTCCATTGTGTTTGGCGGCTTCTTGGGTGCTGTTATTTATGCAATGGGCTCCGAGGCAGGGTTAGGTATTTTAGGCCTGGGCGACGCGACCGAAGTGAGCTGGGGTTCCATGCTCTACTGGGCGCAGACGTCCTCAGCGTTATACACCGGCGCGTGGTGGGAAATGATGGTGCCAGCGTTGGCACTGGCCATCACCGGCGGTGGACTCGCGCTAATCAACATGTCGATAGACCAAGTGAGCAATCCAAAGCTCAAAACGGGTCCGCACATGAAGTTGTGGCATAAGCTGAAGAAAATCGCCGATAAGCGGAGAGGGTTGTAATGTCAAAATTATTAGAAATCAATAACCTCTGCGTCGATTATGTGTCACCGAATGGCGTGGCGCGTGCCGTGAACAACGTCAGTATTTCTATTGCAGAAGGTGAAACGCTCGGCATTGCGGGTGAATCCGGTTGCGGTAAAAGTACCTTGGCGTTCGCGATATCGCGTCTTCACAAAGCACCGGCACTGATTTCTGAAGGGGAAATCCTCTACAAGGGTCAGGATGTGCTGAAAATGAACGACAAAGCACTGCGCGCATTTCGTTGGAACGAAGTGTCCGTGGTGTTTCAAAGTGCCATGAATTCACTGAACCCAGTGATCACGATTGGCGAACAGTTAACAGACGTCATGCTGGCGCACAAGAAAGTCACGCCAAAGCAAGCGTATGAAAAAGCCGCCGAGCTTCTGCAAACCGTGGGTATTCATCCAGATCGTTTGACCGCGTTTCCGCATCAACTAAGCGGCGGCATGCGTCAGCGTGTGGTGATTGCGATTGCGTTAGCGCTTGAACCAAAACTGATCATTATGGATGAGCCAACCACGGCTTTAGATGTGGTGGTTGAGCGTGAAATATTGAATGAGCTTTACGATCTGAAATCGAAGTTTGGCTTTTCGATATTGTTTATCAGCCACGATCTTAGCTTGATGGGTGAAATTGCCGATCGCATTGGCGTGATGTACGCGGGCAATATGATTGAGCTAGGTGACGCGCAAACTGTGTTTGGTGCACCGCAGCACCCGTATACACAAGGATTGATCTCCTCGTTTCCGACCATTCATGGACCGAAAGAACGGTTATACGGCATTCCAGGTAATCCCGTTAACCTGCTGCAAATTCCGCAGGGGTGTAATTTTCAGGCACGTTGTAGCAAATGCTTTTCGCCGTGTACCGAACATGAACCGATGCTGAAAACGGTCGCACCTGCGCACCAAGTATCGTGTCATTTGGTTTAGAGAGGCAGAGAAGAATGATGGATAACAACGAAACGATTCTCTCAATCAAAAACCTGATGATGGATTTTCGCATTGGGCATTCAAAGACCCATTTGATGCGCGCCGTTAACGATGTGTCGTTTGATCTTAGAAAAGGCGAAGCTCTCGCCATTGTGGGCGAGTCGGGCTCTGGAAAAAGCACAGGTGCGCGCATTCTTACTCGCATCTACAAAGAAACGGGCGGAAGCATTACGTTCAAAGGCAAGCCGTTGGCAGACTATGTGTCTGAATATGGTGAACTGGAGTATGCCCGTCAGGTACAAATGATTTTCCAAGACCCGTTTAGCTCGCTAAATCCGGTGCACAATATTCACCATCACATTGCGCGTCCGTTGTTAATACACCAGCGTGCAACCAAGCAGAACGTCACCGAGAAAGTGATTGCCTTGCTAGAACTGGTGGGGTTGTCGCCAGCCGTCGAAACGGCACAAAAATTCCCGCATGAGCTTAGCGGAGGTCAACGCCAGCGAGTCGCCATTGCGCGGGCGATTGCGGTTGACCCAGAAGTGATTTTGGCGGATGAACCGATTTCAATGCTTGACGTCTCAGTGCGTCTTGGCATTTTGAATTTGATGGCGGATCTTAAGGACAAACATGGGATCGCCTTCATGTATATCACACACGATATTGCAACAGCGCGCTATTTTGCCGAGAAGACCGCAGTTATGTATGTGGGTCATATGGTGGAATGGGGCGAAAGTGACAGCGTGACTCAGAACCCGCAACATCCGTATTCTAAATTGCTGTTATCAGCAGTGCCAGAAGTCGGAAAAGCAGGACGTCGCGATTTGTCTGTTAAGAAAGGTGATATTCCGCTCTGGAAACCAAGCAGTGTCGGATGTCCGTTTGCGTCGCGTTGCCCAATAGCAACCGATACATGTACGCAATCAATGCCCGAGGCGACACGGGTTCGTCCCGGTCATTATGCAAGGTGTCACCACCTATAAATCGCTTTTACCTAGAGATTTCCCGATGAAGGATAGAAATCCGAGTCGGGATTTTATTTGACTAGAAAAGAAAGCGCTTTCTTTTTTTTAGGAACCAAGAAGTATGGACAAGTGTTTTAAGTTGACAAGTGCCCCAGTTAAAGGGCAATTCGTTGATAATAAAGGCGAACGTTTTTATCGCATTGAGAATGTCGATCACATGCCAGCGTTTTTCATGAGCGTGGTATCGGCTAACGATCACTGGTTATTTGCGTCGTCAACAGGCTGCTTGTCAGCCGGTCGCGGTAATCCAGAAAATGCGATTTTTCCTTACCGTTCAGTCGATTTAATTCATGAAAGTGCGGACAACACCGGCCCTAAGACCTTTATACGTCTAGAAGATGATGGCGGCGATGTGGTCACGTGGGAACCGTTCAACCAACAACATGACGGCAAATTCTCCGTTAGCCGTAACTTATACAAAAACATCACTGGCGATAAAGTGGTGTTTGAAGAAATTAACCAGACATTGCGCCTGACCTTCCAGTACAGCTGGGAAAGTGGCAACAATGTTGGTTTTGTTCGCCGCAGTGAACTCACGGATTTCTCCGGTCAAAACCGCGCGATTGAAATTCTTGATGGCGTGCAAAACCTATTGCCACACAGTGCCCCGATGGCGGCATTGCAAACGCGCAGTGCATTAGTCGATGCCTACAAGTGGAACGAAAAAGAACAAGGTTCCACGCTGGCGCTTTACAGCATGTACGCCAAACTGAGTGACCGTGCGGATCCCGCGGAAGCTCTGCTGACCAACACGGTATTCAGTATTGATAGTGATGAATCAGACATCTTACTGAGTAGCCAACAGTTGCCAGCGTTTAAGCGCGGTGATGTGATTGAAAGTGAAAACCTGACACGTGGTGTGCGCGGCGCTTACTTTATCCATAAGTTGGTGAGCCTAAAAGCAGGCGAATCAAATCAATGGATGATGGTGCTTGATACTGGGAAAGATCACGCAGACATCGTGGCATTGCGTGCGCAACTCGAAGATACATCCGCGTTGAAAGCACGGATTGACAAAGATTGCCTAGAGAATCGCCAAGAGCTAGTGGCATTGATCAGTGCCGTTGACGGGTGGCAGTTCTCTGCGGATGAAGCAACCAGCAACCATCACTACGCCAACGTATTGTTTAATGCCATGCGCGGGGGTGTGTTTGAGCAGGGCTATACGCTACGTAAAGAAGATGTATTGCATACAGCTCATCTTACCAACCAATATGTGTTCCAACGCAACCAGGCGTTCTACAACGCGCTGCCTGAGCGCTTCACACAGAGTGAGCTGATCAAACTTGCCGAGCAAGCAGATGATATTCAGTTAGTGCGCCTTTGCTACGAATACCTGCCGTTGACCTTTGGCCGTCGCCATGGCGACCCGAGTCGCCCTTGGAATCACTACGATATCAAGGTCAAAGATAAGGAAGGCAACCCGCTGTTGGCTTATCAAGGTAACTGGCGTGACATTTTCCAAAACTGGGAAGCGTTGGCGTTGAGCTATCCGGGCTATCTGCGTTCGTTCATTGCCAAGTTCGTCAATGCATCCACCATTGATGGGTATAACCCGTATCGCATCACCAAAGACGGGATCGATTGGGAAGTATTGGAACCTGATGATCCATGGAGCAATATCGGTTATTGGGGCGATCACCAGATCATCTATTTGCTGAAATTCCTTGAGTGGTCAGAGCGCTTTGAGCCGTCACAGCTTTCAGCCAATTTGACGCGGGAAATCTACAGCTACGCGAACGTGCCGTATTTGATAGGCGACACGAAAACCTTGTTTGATACCCCGAAAGACACGGTGACGTTTGATACTGACCTGCAGGCGAAGACAGAGAAGCTCGCTTCAATGGTAGGCAGTGACGGTAAGCTGTTACTGGACTCGGATCGCGAAGTGTATCTGGTCAACCTGTCAGAAAAACTGCTGGTGCCTTTGCTTGCGAAGCTGAGCAACTGGGTGGTCGACGGTGGCGTGTGGTTGAACACTCAGCGCCCTGAGTGGAACGATGCGAACAATGCGATTGTGGGCAATGGCCTGTCGATGGTGACGCTGTATTACATGCGCCGCTATGTTGAGTTCCTACAAGGTGTGTTTGTGAATGCACCAGAGAAAATCCGTTTTTCTTCGGAAGTCGCGACTTGGCTAAAAGAAACCACGGATATTCTGAACACTGCGTTGCGTGATGTGAAGAAGAAAGCCGTGACACGTCAGACTAAACACAAATTGCTGACAGAATTAGTGGAATCCGCGAGCCGTTATCGCGCGCAGGTTTATCATCAAAATGGTTTTTCTGGCAAAGAACATGTAGATAGCGCTGATATCGCGGCCTTGCTGTCAACCAGCTTAGATCTGTTGCACAGCAGCACATTGGCTAATGCCCGCGAAGATGGCCTGTTTAATGCTTATAATGTGGTGCAATACAGCAACGAGTCTGTGGAATCATTGCCGCTATATCCAATGTTGGAAGGGCAGGTAGCTGCACTGAGTTCGGGCGCGCTAACAAGCTCGCAAGCGGTTTCATTGCTGGATAGTTTGTTCAACAGCGACATGTATCGTACGGACCAGAAATCGTTCATGCTTTACCCTGATCGTGATTTACCGAACTTTATGAACCGAAACTGCATTTCGTTGGACGCCGTGAAAGAGAATGATCTGTTGTCTGAAATGCACAAGAGCGGTGACAAGCGCATTGTGAAGGCTGATAAGAATGGTGTATTCCATTTTCATGCAGACTTTGAAAACGCAGGTGCGTTGAAAGAAGCGTTGAGCGCAGTACGGGCTGATTACTCTCACGTTGTTGATGCGCAGTTTGACGACGTCAAAGCGCTTTACGAAACCGTGTTCAACCACAAAGAGTTCACGGGACGTTCAGGCACCATGTTTGGTTATGAAGGTTTGGGTTGTATTTACTGGCATATGGTGTCTAAGTTGCTACTTGCTGTACAAGAAGTGTACTTTGCAAGCCTTAAGGAAAACCCAGACAGCGCAGACACCAAGGCGTTGTCGGCATACTATTATCGCGTGCGGGATGGCATTAGTTTTAATAAAACGCCCACTGAATATGGCGCCTTCCCCGCTGACCCTTATTCGCATACGCCAAAACATGCCGGTGCGCAGCAGCCTGGTATGACCGGCCAAGTGAAAGAAGAAGTGATCACGCGCTTTGGCGAATTGGGTGTGTTAGTGGAAAGCGGTACGATTCGTATTGCGCCAACACTGCTGATGAAGAGCGAATTTAGCCCGAAACAGGCAAGTTTTGAGTTCGTGAGCGCTGATGGTGTCGCGCAGAACATGACATTGAATGCAGGGGAGCTGGCGTTTACCTATTGTCAGGTGCCGTTCCTATATCGTCTGACAGATAGCGAGAAAGCGACCATTGTTGTCAAAATGACATCGGGTGAGATGATTTCAGTGGTGGGTAATAGCTTGCCGGAATCGATCTGCAAACTTATCTTCAGCCGCTCTGGTGATGTGGAAAGTGTGATTGTAGATGTGCCTGAAAGCGTGCTTTATCAAGCCGCAAGCTGATCTAAGATAACCATCGCATAGCGTTGATAACAAAAACAGCCGCATTAGCGGCTGTTTTTTTGTCTGGCACACGCCGTTTTTCGTCTCAGCGAATGTCTTTTACTGAGCCGCGCTCCATAAGCGCGGGGAAAAGACGTTTTGTTACGTTGTTTAGCGGTTTGCCATTCAGGATGTTCAATACGCCTTTTGCCGCTTCGCATGCCATCTCTTCCAGTGGGAAGTTAATAGTTGAAAGGCTCGGGGTCATGAATGGGCTGTATGCGTGGTTATCAAACCCGACGATGGAAATATCCTCACCGACTTTTAGGCCGCGATCATGGCAAACGCCATATGCAGACAATGCGATGCTGTCGTTTAGGCAGAAAATGGCGGTAATCTCGTCATCCCTGTCCATCAGACGGCGGATTGCAGTGTCATTGCCATCGTGGTCGAAACGACCTTCAATCACTAAGTTTTGGTCGTATTCGATTTCGTATTTTGCTAGTGCGTTGCGATAACCTTGAAGGCGTTCACGGCTATCAATTTTACTTAGCTGGCCAGTAATACAACCAATTCGGCGATGGCCATTTTTAATCAGATATTCTGTCGCAATATAGCCCCCCCATTCGTTATCCATGCAAATACATTGGTCCGAAATCTCAGGGATATAACGGTTCATCAGCATGGTAGCAGGGGTTTTCTCTACAATTTGCAGAATCTCAGCATCGCTGAGCATGTCAGATGTGAGCACTAAACCATCAATCTTTTTCGCATTTAAAAAGCGGATAGACTCTTGCTCTTCTTCATGCTGCTCATGACCACTCGTGATGATCAAATGGTAGTTTTTCTGTCGAACTATGCGTTCGACATGGTGCATCAAGGGGCCAAAATAAGGGCCATCAAATGTACCAACTAACATACCAATACTGTGCGAGCGGTTAGAGGCAAGTGCTTGTGCGAACGCATTGGGTTGATACCCTAAGGTTTCGATAGCCTCGAATACCTTAATACGGTTTTTCTCCTTCACTGACTCGTGGCCGTTTAGCGCACGCGATACAGTCGACTGAGAAACGTTCGCGAGTTCAGCCACCTCTTTTATGGTAATCAAATGATCTTCCTTAACGTACCCGTACATGCCCTCGTTTTATATTCGATACGAGACATGCCATAAAACACATTCACAAAGGCTTTTTGGAAAGCGATGAAGGTGAAAAGCGCAACATTCTAAACAGTTATCTACCTCACAGCCTTATAAACAACGGCTTTGACGCGAGGCTCATACCAAATTACTTCCGAATGCAATCGGTAGTTGTGCCACGAATAACGCGTCATTTCTAGTTTGAAAGCGGTTGCATTATGTACAAATGCCCATTGTTAACACTTTTGATACCAACGTCTTTATAAAGTGGCGCTTTAAGGGGGCATTCTGGGAGTAAAAAAAAATATTTTGCATTCTACGTTGAGAAAATGTGAATTACGTCAAATAATTTAATACTCAGGAGGAGTGACTGACTATGTCTGAAATGCTGCAACAGTATCCAATTATCAATGGGCGAGAGCTTCATGTTAGAACGTGGAACCCCGAAGGTGGGGAGACCGTGATTTGCTGGCACGGTTTAGCACGTAATAGCATCGACTTCGTCGCGCTTGGCGATGAACTGGCAGCGAAAGGCTATCGTGTTATCGCGCCTGATACGTTAGGCCGAGGCCTTTCGCAGTGGGCGGAATCCCCTAAAAATGAGTATAGCTACGCCAACTATATTGATATGGCAGTCAAGTTGATGGACTTCTATCATTGCGACCGCGTGCACTGGGTAGGTACCAGTATGGGCGGGCTAATTGGTATGTTGCTGGCCTCGAGCGATGACCAACGCCATCGCATTGGGTCACTAGTATTAAATGATATTGGGCCCGAAGTGCCTGCCGACGCTTTGAAGCGCATTATTCATTACGTGCAGAAACCGATTTCTTTTCGTCGTTACAGCGAGATTAACCAATACCTTCAAACCCTTTATCAACCTTTCGGACCGCATACCTCACAGCAGTGGCAAACCATGATTTCAGCCTCGATCAGACGGTTGGATAACGGTCACTACACGACGCATTATGACCCCAATATTCTTGCTGGATATGATGAGAATGCACCTGTATTGAATCTTTGGCGTCAATTTACCAAGCTAGGACAGCCAACGATGTTGATGCATGGTTTGCATTCCGACGTGCTCACTAAAGACATCGTTAAACGCATGCGCACAGTGCAGCCTGCGATGGCAGTGAATTACTATCTTGGCTGCGGTCATGCGCCCAATATGTTTTTTAAATCTTACCGGCAGGATGTGATGCACTTTATCGAAAATCATTCTTTGCCACTTCAGCCGAATGAACGCGATATACAGCCAGCAGCCGATGAACAAAAACGAAACGCGGGTTAACAATGAGGGGTGGAAACGCGCGTTCGTCGCAGCTGTTAACGGATATTTCTTACTACTTCGATGCCCAAAGGTGAAGCAACTCTGTGGCGATGGTTGCTCCCGCCAATGCGGTGATCTCTGAATGGTCAAAAGGTGGGCTCACTTCAACCACGTCCATTCCCACCAAATTGATACCACGCAATCCGCGTAGAATTCGTAGCGCTTTATCAGAGGTCATGCCGCCGATCACTGGTGTGCCTGTGCCCGGGGCAAAGGCGGGATCTAAGCAGTCAATATCGAAAGTCAAATAGACAGGCTGGTTGCCCACCAATGCTTTGACGTGGTTGGCAATATCCTCGGCGGACATATCAATGGCGGCTTCCGCGCAAATCACATTGAACGCGTGATTGTCTTTGTCATAATCGGTACGGATCCCGATTTGTATCGAAGACGATGGGTCAATCAACCCTTCTCTCGGGGCGTGATAAAACATGGTGCCGTGATCGTAACGACTACCTTGGCTGTAGGTATCTGTGTGTGCGTCGAAATGGATCAATGCCATTTGACCATATTTGGCATAGTGGGCGCGAAGCAGGGGGAGTGTCACAAAGTGGTCACCGCCAAGCGTTAGTAAGGCTTTGTCAGAGGCTAGAATTTGACTTGCCGCGTCCGTTGCCATAGCAACGAAGTTTTCACTGTCACCACAGGTAAAGACCAGATCTCCGGCGTCAACAATATTGCATCGATCTCTAAGATCAAACGGCCAAGGATAACGAAAACCCTCCCATGCAAGATTCACCGATGCGCGTCTTACCGCATCTGGGCCCAAGCGTGCACCCGATCGCCCCGTTGTCGCCATGTCATAAGGCATCCCTAAAATGACGATATCCGCTTCCGTCTCGGTGGGATCGTTGACCATGGGGAGACGGAGAAACGAGTAGGGATTGGAATAAAGGGAGTCATCTTTTCTCGAAAATACGTTTTCCATTGTCGCCTCTTTTTCACGTTCGTGCGCTTTTGTTAAAGCGCAATTGGGTCAGGCGCGATAACCATTACTTATCAAGTAAACGCGTGCCTTTCTTCAAGGTAGCAGCAAGGAGAAAATGCTTTGTCTATTTTCTGCGGCAGTCAGCCATTGTTTGTAATAAAGCGATGGGACTGCAACAAACTGTGATTCCATTCGGTTTGTTGTCCGGTGAATAGAAACCTTCACCATGATGTCTTGAATAGTGGTCTATACAGAGTGCAGAACTTTCACATTGAGGGAATATCATGGCGACAACACGTAGAAAGAAAAAACCGACAGTTTGCTTAGTGCTTCAAGGCGGTGGCGCACTCGGTGCTTACCATATTGGTGCGTATCAGGCGCTTGAAGAAGCAGGGTTTACACCTGATTGGTTTGCGGGGATTTCTATTGGCGCGCTAAACGCTGCGATTCTTGCGGGGAATGCGCCAGAGCAACGACTGACTAAACTTGAGCAATTTTGGGAGCGCATATCACGCCCCGGCACAGACATTGATATACCGCCTGTGATGGCGCAAACATTCAATAATGCGAGCGCACAGCAGGCATTATTGTTTGGTCAGCCTGATTTTTTCACACCGCGCCCGATTAGCCCTTTACTTGCTCCTCCAGGTGAAGGCGCAACCAGCTTTTATGACACAACACCGTTGTTTTCCACGTTGAGCGATCTAGCTGATTTTGATCTGATCAATAAAGGTGAAGCGCGTTTGACCGTTGGTGCAACCAGTGTGACTAATGGCGACTTGGTTTACTTTGATAGCCGTACTGACACGATTGAACCTGCGCACGCAGTCGCCAGTGGCTCATTGCCTCCCGGTTTTCCCGCCACCAAAGTGGGAGATGATTATTACTGGGATGGCGGTGTGGTTTCCAATACACCATTGAACGGCATTCTTGACTTGGCAGGCGATGACGAATTGCTGATCTTTATGGTGGATTTGTGGAATCCGAAAGGTGAGTTGCCTCAAACCATGAACGAAGTCTTATGGCGAGAGAAAGAAATTCAATACGCGAGCAGAACCAGTGAACATATTGAGGCACTGGTGGCCAAGCGCAATCTCGATCATTTGCTGACTAAAGCCCCAGAACTCTTAACCAGCAAGGACGTACCAGCGGCGACCAGCCTTAAGGCGGATAATAAAATTGATATCGTGCATATTACATTTGATCCGATACAAGGCCATATCGCACTGAGTGATACCGAGTTTTCCCGCCGTTCCATTCGTCTGCGCCGTGAAAGTGGTTACACAGATATGAAGCAAGCGTTGGAAGCGTCTCCTTGGACGCAGCCAAACGAAGGTTTACCTGCTCATGTTCACCGTCGTCAATGTCATGGCGGATGGCTGGAAAAAAAGAAGCTAGATAAAGTGTCGTAGAAAAAAAACTGCGGTAGTTCAACGTGCAGTTTCTAGTATAAAAACAGTATAAAACGCAAAAAGCCCCGGTCTCGGGGCTTTTCACTTTCTCACACAGGCAGTGGAGGAACGAAGTGTGAAAAATTCGGTTAAGCGGGCGCAGACACTTTAAAGCGTCCCACAGAACGCCTAAATTGACTCACAAGGCCGTTTACCTCGCGTGCCGAACCTTGTACATCAAACGCGGATTGGTGGTTGTTTGTTGCCATGTCAGCGATGTCTTGAATCCGTCTTGCCAGTTCTTGGTTCGCGCTGGATTGCTCATGTAGCGATCGCGACACTTCTTCAATGATATTGATGAGATCTTGCGATTTCTGGTGCATTTCACGCACAGATTGCTCGGCGGAGTGGGTTTGCGACATATTGTCATTGACCACAAGCACACTGTCTTCAATATGGCTGACCGTGGCTTCAATACCTGAGCGCAATTCCTGAATCGTGGACGCTATTTGTTTGGTCGAATCTGACGTGCGTACCGCGAGGTTTCGTACTTCATCGGCAACAACAGCAAAACCACGTCCTTGATCGCCAGCGCGCGCCGCCTCTATTGCCGCATTCAACGCGAGAAGGTTGGTTTGCTCAGCCACATCGTTAATGACGCTGATAATGCCTTCAATCTCTTTCGAGTGTTGATCAAGTTCCGAAACGGCACTGCTAGAGCGCTGAGATTTCTCCGACATTTGGTCCATGTTTGCAATGGTTTGGCGCATGTTGGTGGCACCTTGCTGCGCTTGAATACCACTTTCGTCAGAGAGCGACTTCATTTTGTCCGCATCATGGGAAATGGTATTAATGCTGGCAGAGAACTCTTCCACCAAGGCCGCGATACTGCCTGTGTCTTCAGATTGACGGGTGGATGCCCCAACAATGTGGTCTGAAAGATCTTCCAGTTTCGCGACTTCATTATTCAGCTGATTTGCACCAGACGCGATACTCGTTAGCGTTTCTTCAAAGGCATTCATCAAGTTGTTAAATGCGCGGCCAAGATCGGTGATTTCATTTTTGCCTCTTGGGCGAAAGCGAACAGTGAGATCAAGATTTTTTTCCGCGCTTTGCAGCAGGTTTTTCAAGTTATTGATCGGCGTTGTGATGCTATTAGCAATCGTAAAAGAGATAGCCATCAATACTGCGGCGATAGCGGCGACTAACAACAATAAGCGGCGAACATCTTGATAAAATACTGTATCGACGTCATCCACATACAAGCCTGTATTTAATACCCATCCCCAAGGTGTAAAGGGAAGGGAATAGGCCACTTTGGGATAAGGCGTATCGTCTCGTCCTGCTTTTTTCCAATGGTACTGCACGAAGCCACCCCCGTTTTTTGCCACTTCCACTTGATCTCTGATGATATGAACGCCGTTTACATCTTTCAAATCAGCCAGATTCTTACCAATCAGATTGGTCGCGATAGGGTGGTGAACCATGTCCGAGTTCATGCTGTAAATCATGAAGTAGCCATTTTCGCCGTAGCGCATGGCATCAAGCGCGTTGACTGACTGTTGCTTGGCTTCCTCCATGCTGATATCACCGGATTGCGCTTGTTGATAAAGCCGTGTGACCAAGGTCTCCGCTGTTTCGACAAGTACTTGGATCTGATTCTTACGTTCTTCCAGCATGTTGTCTCGTTTCACGACAAGGGTAATCGTCGTGACTGAAACCAAAGACAGCACCGCAATGGCAATGATTAATGACAATCGTTGCCGAATGGACAAGGCATTCATGATTTCCTTCCTTAAATGATATTTAACTCATTAAATAAAATGAAAATTATCTGCCATGAGTCTAGCAATTCGCGTCAATGCTGCTCGGTTTTCATACAGGTGTTTAAACGGTAAAAGCACGTGATAGAGAAAGTGTTTTTCGTCTATTAAAATAGGCATCAAGAAAAACAAAGGGCTGGCGAGTCATGGTTAACGAAATTATTCACCACATGAATTTTTTGTTGCGAATTATCTCATCTCAAATATGTGAACTGGTACGGTTTGGCATGTAGAGAAAGAGGCGAAATTTGGGAGGGGAAAGGCAATTTCGTAACAAGACATGGGGCAATAAGTAAGCGATAAGTAAGAGATAAGTGAATGGGAAGAGTGAGATAGGAATAGGCGCTAAGGGAACTAAGCATTAACCCTATAAAAAAAGCGTGCTTATCACGTTTGGCTATATCCGTGCTGCAATGATTGGTTTAGACTACCGCCCTCTTTACCCATGTGAACCGAGGTAATCATCAATGTCTCTACCAAATTGCCCACAGTGCAACTCTGAATACACCTACGAAGATGGCGCACTATATGTCTGCCCTGAGTGTGGTAACGAGTGGTCACAAGATGCATCTGCTGATGCTGACGACGTTAAAATCATCAAAGATTCTAACGGTAACGTCCTGCAAGATGGTGACACAGTCACAGTCATCAAAGACCTGAAGGTGAAGGGTTCTTCACTGGTGGTTAAAGTGGGTACGAAAGTTAAAAACATCCGCCTGGTAGACGGTGACCACGACATCGATTGTAAAATCGACGGTGTTGGCGCGATGAAGCTGAAATCTGAGTTCGTGAAAAAAGTGTAATCCACACAACATTAACTGAAAAAGCCGCGCCTTGACGTAAATTCAAAGCGCGGCTTTTTTGTCTCTGCTGTTTTATCCCGGTTGAGTTTACCCACTGATTCGTACCGGCGACTTGCCTTTATTGGCGTTGGTTAATATCGTCAAGAGTGAACGATTCTTATCGAGACTCGTATTGGAAGGTAAATCAAACACGCTGGAGGCATTGTGGCTGGGTACGATAACGGAAAAGACGGTAAGAAAATTCCTAGTAATAGACTCAGCCGCGTCGGCATGTTCGGTTCTGTGGTCACCAAAGTCGCCACCAACATGGCCGCTGAAGGTGCCAAGCAATTCTTATCGGGTAAACGCCCTTCAGCGAAAGATTTGCTGCTGACCCCCAAAAATATTTCCAGCATTACCAACCAACTCGCGCAACTTCGCGGCGCGGCCATGAAGGTTGGGCAATTGCTGAGTATGGATGCGGGAGATGCGCTACCCAAAGAGCTTACTGACATTCTTGCCAAACTGCGTTCCGATGCAGCCCCAATGCCTGCAAAACAATTGGCGTCGGTGTTGGAAACTGAATGGGGGAAAACCTGGCAACAGCACTTCATTTCATTCACGTTCAAACCCGTTGCGGCCGCTTCTATTGGGCAAGTCCACTTTGCGTATGGTGATGATGCCTCAGAACTGGCCATTAAAGTGCAGTACCCCGGCATCAAAAAAAGCATCAGCAGCGATGTAGACAATGTTGTTACTCTGCTGCGTTTGACCGGTTTAGTGCCGAAAGAAGTGGATTACAAAAGCCTGTTAGATGAAGCGAAAAAGCAGCTTCATGATGAAGCTAACTACGAACTCGAAGCGGAAATGGGCGACACCTTTTATCAACTACTCAAAGATGACAACCGTTTCATCGTGCCCAAAGTCTATAAAGAACTCACTACGCCTTCCATTCTGACCATGAGCTTTGAACAAGGCGAGGCGATCGAGAACTTGCAAGATTTACCTCAAGTGGCGCGGGATAATTTGGTGACTAACTTGTTTGAGCTTCTGTTTAAAGAAGCGTTCCAATTCAAACTGGTACAGACTGACCCTAACTTCGCCAATTATCTTTATCAAAAAGAAAGTGGGAAAATCGTGCTACTCGATTTCGGCGCGACGCGACGTTACGGTGATGCGATCAGCGAGGGTTATCAAAAACTGCTGACATGCGCTGTGAACAACGACAAAGATGGTGTGTCAGATGCCATGGCACACATCGGATTTTTCAGTAACCATATCTTCCCCGAGCAAAAAGCCGCGGTGGTGAACATGGTGATGATCGCTTGCGAGCCGATCCAATATGACGGCGACTACGACTTCGGCAACACTGACCTCGGCAGTCGTATTCACGAAGCAGGCATGGCACTGAGCATGGAGCAAGGCTATTGGCACACCCCGCCAGCCGATGCATTGTTTCTGCACCGAAAAATCGGCGGCCTGTTTCTACTTGCCGCACGGCTAAACGCCAAAGTGAATTTGCGAGAAGTCTTTAAACCGTTTCAATGGGAAACCCCGCCAACGTGCAAGCGAGCAGGTTAGGTGCGAAAGCAACCAAGCATTTAAAATTACAGGCTTAGGGTCATACTTTTGATCACCCTCTTTTGAAAATTAGGGTGGGTAGGAGTAAAAGCGAAGTAACGTTTACCCAAGTTCATACAAAGGACAGCCTGTATGCCAAGCCGCATTTATAAACATCTCGAAACCCTTTGGGATTATCACCAACTTGGCCATGCTCCTCAGCCTTCAGATTGCATCTTCATTCTTGGCAGCAACGACGTACGCGTCGCGGAATATGCCGCTGCACTTTATCGCCAAGGCTTCGCACCTTACGTGATGGTATCCGGCGGATTTGGGCGATTCACTAAAGATGAATTCGACAAAACCGAAGCGGAAACCTTTGCCGACGTCCTCATGGACGAAGGCGTACCAGAATCCGCAATTATTCTAGAAACCAAGGCCACGAACACTGGCGAAAATGTCTCTTTCGGGTATCAAGTCATGCTCGAAAAAGGGCATGATTTCAAACGTTTTTTATTGGTTCAAAAGCCCTTCATGGAACGTCGCGCTTACGCCACTTTCGTTAAACAGTGGCCGGGTCAATACAACAGGGCGTTAGTCACTTCACCGCCGCTCTCGCTGGTGGAATACCCAACAGACAACATTCCCTTTGATAGGGTGGTAGAAGCCACGCTGGCAGACTTCGAACGCGTAAGAGATTACCCCGCCCAAGGCTATCAAATTGAACAAACTATTCCTGCGCATGTTACTGCTGCTTATGATGAGATTAAAAAACAGGGGTTGTGGTGAGAGCAGTGGGTAATTCGCTGGCATAACAACCTTAAAAATACCGGTTCGATCAGTGTGGTGAGCCATAGCGTTGATCGAACACTTCTCCACGCTTGAAAAGCCGGTGACATGCTTACCATTTAACCTATTTCCTAACAATCTAATAAATATAGAGTAAAAGCTTGAAGGTGATTCAAAGTGCAACGAGAGCCCGTCGTGTTTCTTGAACATTGTGATATGTTTAGTTTCATAAATAGGGCGAAGATGGCTGATTTCTCGTCGTTTTGATTTTTCCGGAGACATTCATGCGTTGTGGTAAATATATTTTTGAATCAAAGGGAAGTAGTCTTTTAAAGGCAATAGCTTGTTGTTAGTGGGTGCAATGGTGCGTTTTAATACACCGTTTTAATGTCTAGTAAATGTGATGGTGCGAGAGCGTATTAATAGAGGTTTAACGATATAGTGTAATATTAAAATGGAGTTTTGTTTATTACAGGAGGTTTGACATTTTAAAGGGTCCACGAGGGTTTACATTAATAGAATTGATAATGGTTATAATTCTATTAGGGGTTGTATCCGTGACAGCACTGCCGAAATTTTTTGATATGAAAAGTAACGCAAGAACGGCATCTCTTAAGGCTGTAAAAGGGACGATGAGAACTGCAGTCGATTTTACTTATAGTAAATCTGCAATTAAAGGCAATCACAATTTAACTGCTGGATCAGATGTTTATGTTGAAATAAACGGGAACCCTGTCTCAATAAAATTTGGAACTCCGCTTGCCAATTATGACGGTGATAAAGGTAGTTGGGATGATTTGATTCACTTAGATTACGAGGTGTTTTCAACTAAAATAGTGTCGGGGCATTTTGTTGTTTTTCTTAAGGGAAGCGCGGTTCCAATTAGCCTAAATGACGAATGCATTGTTCTCTATAAGCAAGCGAATAAAATTGAAAACCCTCCAAAAATTAAAGTAAATGGTTGTTAATTACAAGAGGGTATTGATATGCACATGAATAGTATTTTAAAGAGATGAAAATTCGTCCGCGTTTCGACCCGTTATATAATGTTACCCAGCAATGTTTCCTGTTTGATCTTGGCATATACATCAAAAGGATGGTTAGGTCGAAAAGTCAATTCTAATAGCTTTCTTGTTAATGCCCAGATGCCACAATATACAGTTGAGACAAAGATGGAATCCTCGGGTGTTTCTGTTGACACCTCGCATGTCTATCCTCTTTAAGGGGAGACCATGCGATTGGTTCTGAGTTGGGAGTGAAAATGGAATTTAGGTTTGAAAAAGCGAACCCAGAAGATCTAGATGCGATCCTCAAGTTAGGTGAATCAAGCAATGAAGAACACGTTGTTCCTCTACTCAGTGCTGATGGGAAGAAAGCGTTTCGAATAGCGTTTACGGCCGATATTAACAACGTAAAAGATGCCCAAATTTACTCTGTGATCAAAGCGACTGTTGACGACGAAATTATCGGTTATGTCGCTTGGCGGGATGAAAGTTATATTGGTCATCTTTATGTTAAAACCGAATATCACGGTTTTGGTGTGGCTAGGCGTTTAGTTGAAGAAATGAAAGCAGCAAGTGGCGCAGCGTTAGTTCGCGTGAAGGCATCGATTTATGCGCTTGGCTTCTACAAGAAGGTGGGATTCGCACCAATATCTGACGAGTTAAGCATAAACGGTATTCGTTATGTTCCAATGGTACTTGATGTTGAGCAGAACAAAGAGCAGCGTATTTAAGCGGGTTGCTTTACGCGTAGTTCGCTTTGCCCTTGAGAAAATTGAGCGACGGGTATTTGAAAGCGACGACCAAGTATAGAAATCCAAGTTGTGCGTTATAACGAGAGGTCAAAGATCAAGAAGTCGATTGTTCCCGAGGAATTTAAGCACTATTTCGATGATTGGCACTTTTCCCCGTGGTCGAATCAGATGGAACGGTGTACTTAGCTGGCCTACTGCCGCAAGAAAAGATAAGCCAATTAGCCGCGATTCATCATCGCGGCTTCGTTGACTTTTTAATGCGCCTCAACAAGGTTAACTAGGGGCAGTCTTACAAACCTTGTTGGTATTGATCGTTGGTGTTGATTGGCACCATCGTAAACAACTCTTCTCGAACACTGACATCGCCATTCACGAGCTTTTCGAAGTGCTTAACGAGTTCAACTTTGTCCGCTTTTTCTTTCGAGCCGCCACCGATGTTGGTCAAATCAATAAAGAACTCATCAAACAAGTCAGAGAAATCTGTCACGATGTCCATGTTTAGGAATTGTTCGTGGTTATAGATGCTTGGGTAGCCACCTTTTTGCTTATCAACCGCAAACGAAATGCCTTTTACATTGGTAATCGTCGTTGCTTTCTCACATCGCAACATACAGCCCGCTTCAATCGCCGGTTTGTTACAGCCCACCGTTTGTTGGAAGAAACACTGACGGCTTGTCATCATCAGAATCGGGTGATAAATGCTGTAAGCCAACTTGAAGTTTTCAGGACGACGAATGTGTTTAATCTGACCTTTGTTGATCTCGTTTGAAATAAACGCACCCGCACAGTTTAACGATTCTTTCATCGTGACTAACGCGTGTGAGTTTGTTGTGTTCAGGAACGGACCCGCAACCCATTCAATGCCCATTTCATAGGCCTTATACGCAATACCCGTGTTATTGGTGACGATGCGTGCTGGTTTGACTTCTTCTAGCACTTTTACGGCTTCATCGTAGTCTTTACCAATCAACACTGCAGGGAACCATGGGATCAAGCGTGGGTTTTCTAAGAAGATGTTGATGTACTTGCGATCGCGTTTTTTGAAGCTTTCAGGGAGCTTGAAGTAGATATCAGCATCCGTGACATCGCATACATTTAGGTCTGCGGTATCTGCAATCAGCATAGAGAGTTTTGGCTTCTCTTCTACTTTTGGCTGTTGTGGGAATGCAGGGACGTCCACGTGCTTAATAACGTCTTTAGATCCGTTCATTAAGAATGCAACGCGATCTTTCATTTCCGTCAGTTCTCGGAATGGGATCGCTAAGTTTTCGCCTAAGTTAGAGAAATCATAACCGAGTAATTCGTAGTTAGGATTGATCACACCTTTAAAGCGTTTTTCTAGCTCTTTTGAGGTGATGGCTTTTTCGCCCGCTTCTCTGAGCAGTGACGTTGATGTCACTTCAAACACTTGTTGGTCTTGTTCACTTGGCGTGACAACCACAGTGAGTGGCTCACCCAGCGTTGCCTTGAACGCAATGGTTACGGCAATTTTGTCGATACTGAGCGTTTTCACTTTTTCTTCGAGTGTCGCGCCAATAGCATTCTTGTCGTTATAAAGGTCGGTTCTGACTTCTTGAATTTGAACCACGTCAATCGCATTGCTCTTTTCAACCGCATAGTTAACGCTGTTGTCACGAGGGTTATCGATAAACATGTCTTTGGTTAAATTGCCTTTTAAAAATTTGTTGGTTAAACCACGGTTGAATACTTTATGCAGATTGGAATCATCTTCATACAACTCACCCGTTTCAACAAATTTATTAATATTTTTACGCCAGTTTTCAACAACCGTATAAACGTAGTGAGCTCCTTTAATACGGCCTTCAATTTTCAATGAGTCAACTTGCGCATCCACCAGTTCAGGCAGGTCAAAATACGCGGAGTTATCTTTTAGGTTTAGTGGGTACTTAGTACCGACGTTGGTCACTTCGTATTCGTCACGACACGCTTGGCTGCAACGACCACGGTTACCTGAGTTACCGACGCTCACAGAGCTTGAGTAACACTGACCAGAGAAAGCAATACATAGTGAACCGTGAACAAAGACTTCCGTTAGCATGTCATGTTCATGCGCCACAGCTGTCATCTCTTTGATTTCGTCGATATTCAATTCACGAGATAAGTTTACGCGTGAAGCACCGACTTTTGATAAAAAGTGAAGCTGGCCTTCATTGTGGGTCGTTAACTGAGTCGAGGCGTGAACATCTAACGTTGGGAAATGCTTTTTAACGAGGTTAAACACACCTAAATCTTGAACAATGATGCCATCGAGTGTCGTGTTCACTAATTGATTGAGTAACTTCACGAGTGATTTTATTTCATGTTCTAGGATAACAACGTTTAAAGTCAGAAATACTTCACAACCGTATTCATGAGCTAATCGTAATACGCCATTTAACTCATCAAATGAAAGATTGGATGCACGGTTACGGGCATTGAAAATGTCTAAGCCACAATAAACGGCATTTGCCCCTGCTACGATGGCTGCTTTGATCGCTTCTACATCGCCACCAGGTGCCAATAATTCAATTTTTCTACTCATTGTGAGATTGCTCGCTTCGTTTTTTGTCATCGAATTTTTTGAGGAGGCATTCTACTCGCCTCACGCTTTCATTGCCACTCATTAGGCTTTTGTTGATCTAGGTCATGTCTGCACAGGCGTGAATCCCATTACCAATTCAGTTACCATTGAGCTATTGCGTTCTTTTTTAAGTCTTTCATCATGACAATGCCGATCCTATATTCATTGAGACAGTGCCCTTACGCAATGCGAAGCCGTCTTGCCATTTTACATGCTGGCCAAATCGTCATTTTGCGCGACATTGATATGAAAAATAAGCCTGAAGACATGCTGTCTGTATCACCTAAAGCCACGGTGCCGGTATTGGTGCTGGGTGATGGCAATGTGATTGATGAAAGTATTGAAGTGATGGTTTGGGCGCTAACGCAATCTGACCCGAGAAACCTACTTTATTCGCACGATAAAAATCAGTTACCCGCCATGCTTGAGTTGGTAAGAAGCAATGACGTGACGTTTGTCGGCGCATTGCAAAAATACCGAGCGGCTTCTCGTTATCACGATGACAATAAAACAGAGCACCGCGATACATGCTGTGAGTGGTTGATGCCTATTGAACAGAGGTTGTCTCAGCACGCCTACATAATGGGAGAGCAACCGAGTTTGGTTGATTACGCCATCTTGCCATTTATTCGCCAATTTTCCCGTGTAGATAAGAAATGGTACGCCCAAGCGCCATTACCGAATCTACGCGCGTGGCTAACCAAGCATTACAACGATCCGACGTTTTCTAAAGTGATGGTGAGCTATCCCAAGTGGAAAAAGGATGATAAGCCAGTTGTATTTGGTGATGTATAGAACCCTATGCCGCCAAAACTCTAACTTCCCCGATTAAACGGTTGCAACGCCTCATTCAATACTTGAATTCCCTCGTAAATGACACTGTCACTTGTTGCGTCTCCCATAAATGACTCTGTTATCACATGGAGGCAGTGATTTAATACGCACCGTATTAAATCATCATAACAACAACACACCATCGTCAGATTAAATGGCTGTACAAGGACGTAACCATGACCGCAAACGAACACATTGCAAACTTTCAAACCAACACCAAGGAACCCAAACTTTGGCAAGTATCTCTCTCCTTATGCCTTATCTCTGTGCTAATGGGGATCACCATTTTGGCCGTCGAGGTCATCTTTGGCTTAGAAATGCCAAATTCCGGCGTGCTTTCTACCGTTATTCCTACCATGATGACGGGCTTTTACTTTGGTCATAAAAACGAAGCCTTGATGGTTTCCAGAACGCGTTGGCTTGCCGTGATGGTTTGGACTGGCATGAGCTTGCTCTATGTTGCCGGCCTTATGCGGTTTTACGATTTTACGTTAGCCGACCTGACCGCTGAGTTTGGTAGTTTGTTTGTGTGGATCGGTTTTGCTTTCATTTTGATCATGACAGTAGTGAGTTACTTCATGATCAAATCTGGTGAGAAGATAGGCATTAAGAACAGGGTTAAGGTGAGGGAGAAACAACTAGCTAAAGAGAAACAAAGCGAATAAATAGTTCGCTCTGAAACTCTGATAGCTGGCATCACAGACATTATTTTTGGTGCGAGGGCGGTTGATAGTGCATTGAAGTATCTTGTTTCAAGAAGATATTACTCGCCACTAAGCTTCCTAAGCACACAAACACCAGCGCGAGACTTGTCATTGCATCAGGTTGTTCGTTGAAAATTGGAATGGCGAGCAGGGTAGCAATAACAGGTGTCGCACTACCAAATGCCGCACTTCGTTCCGCCCCGAGTTGTTTAACGGCATATAAGTAAGTGCAAGACGCGAGAATGCCCGCCCCCACGCCCTGCAATAACGTATGACTGAGCACGTCTTTCCAAGGCCATGCTGAAGCGGGAGTGCTGCTCAAAGTGCTTGGCAGCCACCCCGCACTAATGGCAACGCCTAAAGTAAGGCACGAAATGACCGCCAATATGCCCGAACATGCAAGGGCTTCAAGGTTGGCGACACGCGCACAAATCGTGAACGTCGCCCACATCAGGCTGCCAACCAAAAACAAGAGATGTCCCTTTGATTGCGCCCAGTCATAATCGCCCCCGAAGCTGCTTCCTAGGTTGGTGGCGAGAAAAAGTGCTGTTCCGATGGCAATAGCGATTAGCCCAATAATGCGGTGTGAGCTTAAAGGCTGCTTAAAAAACAATACGGCAATGGCGGTCACAAATAGCGGCAGCGTGCCCGGTACGAGTGCGCTGCCATGTGAGACAGGCACTGTTTGCATGGCGGTACTGGCGACCAGTAGATAGGGCAGTCCACTGCCGATGAACATGCCAATCAGGTATTTATTTGGAATGGCTCTAATCTGGAGTCGAGCTTTATAGACGAACGGTGCAAGCAACAACGCGGGAACTAGAAAGCGCATCAACGCGAGATCGGCAGGTTGAAGTTCTGAATTCGCACCGCCTTTTAACGAAATAAAAAAGCCAGCCCAAAGCAGCAATGTCGCCAACATGGCGAGATAGCCGGCTGTTTTGCTTTTTGAAGATGATCTTTCTGGTGTTTTTGACGCTAGCTGACTTGTCGTCATGAGTGATTCCATTTCTGCACATGATCCTAAAACGCTATTATCGTGCACCACGATTGGCGATAGGTGGCAACTTTGAGCTTCATATCGTTATACGTTGATGGTTTCCGCTATTATTTTTGTATATTTTGATGATTAGCGGCGTGTGGTTGATGGATCGTATTGATAAGCAACTTTTGGAATTGATGCAAAAAGACGCGAGACTGACAACTGCAGAGCTTGCGGATTTAGTCGGGCTTTCACCGTCGCCCTGTGCAAGGCGAATCAAGCGGCTTGAAAAGGACAAGATAGTCGGGGGTTATCACGCTTCACTTTCTCGCGATAAAATTGGTATTGCGATGACCATGTTTGTTGAAGTGAGTTTGAACAATCACCAAGTGACGTCAGTGGATGATGTTGAACAAGCCATTAGCGATATGCCGGAGGTGGTGAGTTGCCACGTGGTGTCAGGCGCTTACGATTATTTGCTGGAAGTGGTTGCGAAAGATCTGGCTGGCTATGAGCAATTTACCCGCAAGCTACAATGCCTGCAAAACGTGAAAGACATTCACACGCAATTGGCGATACGAAAGGTGAAAGATCGCGGAATTTTACCCATCTATATCTAATACTAGCGTTTAGATCCGAGTGTTTTGGACTTGCGGTGTAATGCCAGTAGTTTGATGTTAGCGCTATGTTCAAGTGACAAAAAACGGAAGCTGACGCTTCCGTTTTTTGTTCTACAAAGCGAGTTACAGCGCAGTAAGGATAGCTTCAGCTGAACTCACTTCAAACGTTTTTGGTGCTTCAACGTTGAGTTGTGTCACGACACCATTTTCAACAACCATTGCGTATCGTTGTGAGCGAATACCGCCAAAAGTTGCGGTGTCCATTTCTAATCCTAATGCTTTCGTGAAGCTGGCGTCGCCATCCCCAAGCATCATGATTTCGTCCGCATTTTGTGTTTCTCCCCACGCTTGCATCACAAACGCATCGTTAACAGACACACAGATAATGCTGTCGACGCCTTTTGCCTTAATTTGGTCGGCCAGTACGATGAAACCAGGCAAATGAGATTCTGAACAAGTGGGTGTAAACGCGCCAGGAACAGCAAATAAAACGACTTTTTTGTTGGCAAATAATTCGTTGGTATCGTGATTCATCATGCCATCTTTGGTGAGCTCGCTCAAAGTGGCAGACGGGAGGGTTTGGCCTTGCTGAATCATGTTAGCTGTCCTTATTGTTGTGATTGCAACCAGACTAGCCCGATTCGCCGTTGAATACCACGGATAGAAACTAGGTGTATAAATTGATCTGTCAGTATCCTCTCTAAGTCATCAAATGTACTCGCAGAATAACGACCACCATCAACTAACCTACTGGCTCTGAGTGACATTCTGTTAGCAAACCGTTGAAGAAATCTTTAGGTTCAGTCGACGCTTTAACCTTGAAAATTCTCGGCAACGTATTTATTCAAGTTTTCAAACAACACCCGATAACAGAGCGGTGATTCAAATTAGTTGAAGTTCGGTGACAATCAGGTTTCACGTTGCACTTATCAATATGCATCATCGATAAAGATGCGATGTATCATATTGGGGAGTAGGGGCGGAACATACTAGTTAAATCGTTTAAATGACGATTATGTCTTTTATTTGAAATCTGAGTGATGTGTTTTTTTACCATCAATCTCTAATTTAGCTATAGTTTATATCTAATGTTTAGACGGCTGTTTATAATTAGTGCGTCAGTAATTATCATGAGGTTTGGCTTATATTTTAAGTTGGAACATAAATGGCTAACAATTTGGGAAAATGTGCTCTCAACCTGTGAGGGTTTCTGATAACCTCACGGAAAATAACCCCTGAAAGCAGTACGCGCAGCGTTTTATTGGGTAAAGGAAACAGAAGGCGAACAGTGTTGCGCAGGATTTAAAATGGCGCTAGAGCAGTGCATAAGTCTCTAAGATAATTGACGATGATAAAAGCCATTGTTAGTATTTTAATGAAAAATATAAAACACAGAAAATACGTTGCTAGTGTGGCCATTTATAGAATCGGGTGGTAATATAATGAGCTTTATTATAAAAGAAACGCAATATTTAACAGACTCAATAATATTGGAAATCATGAGTCGATTAGAGTCCGAATCAGAAAGTGCCATTGCAGCTAAAGACATTCTACCCTCAATGTCACTACGTGGTGATCTTGGAATGGACTCCATGCAGGCTGTGTCATTGACACTCGACTTAGAAGATTCTCTTTCAATCTCTATCGATGATGAAGACTTAATTAAGCTTGACAC
This sequence comes from Enterovibrio norvegicus FF-33, assembly GCF_000286835.2. Classification (GTDB taxonomy): domain Bacteria; phylum Pseudomonadota; class Gammaproteobacteria; order Enterobacterales; family Vibrionaceae; genus Enterovibrio; species Enterovibrio norvegicus_A. Next base: position 1,234,310 of record NZ_AJYD02000038.1, read on the forward strand.
TGTTGGCGACCTTTTAAACATCATTGAATCCAAGTTAAGTGAAAAAAATGGATAATCGTAGACGTGTTGTGGTGACCGGTGTGGGTGTCGTTTCATCAATAGGCAATGATTTTGACACGTTAACGGAATCTTTGAAGCTTGGTCGTAGTGGGATTCGCGCAATGGAATCTTGGTCTGAGTATGGATTAACGAGTCGCGTTGCTGGTTTGGTGCATTTAGATGAGTGCAAAATACAGTCTGCGAACATCCCTTTGAAACTCCGAAGAGCAATGCCCACCTCTACGCTGTATTGCAGCGTTGCTGCCAGTGATGCTATTTCTGCCTCTCGTTTAACGCCAGAAGAACTCGCAGACCCGCGAACAGCTTGTCTTGTTGGGAGCGGTGTGGCTGATGTGAGTGTGATACACAGAGAAGGGGCAAGGTACTACGATGGTCAGGTTCGTAGAACTGAACCCTACACTGTCCTCAAATCCATGAGCAGCACGGCGAGTGCAATCCTCACTAAACTCTTTGGTATTACTGGGAGAAGCTATTCAATATCGTCTGCTTGCGCTACCGGAGCACACAATATTGGGCATTCGTACGAACTCATACGTGATGGGGTTATAGATAGAGCAATAACAGGCGGTTGTGAGGAAGTGAACGAGCTGATTGTTGCTTCTTTTCAAGCCTTGAGAATGGCGCTGTCTACTGGCTTTAATGACACGCCAGAAGGCGCATCTCGCCCTTATGATCGTGATAGAGATGGCTTTGTGATCAGTGGTGGGGCTGGGGCGCTTGTATTGGAGTCGCTCGATTCCGCCTTAGAGCGTAACGCGCCCATTTATGCTGAAATCGTGGGCTATGCAGCGAATTCAGACCCGTATGATTTAGTGCTACCTCAAGCCGATGGCGGGACATTTGTTGAGTGTATTGCCCGTTCATTAGAAGACGCGGGAATGTCCTCTGCCGATATTGACGCTATTAATACGCATGGGACAGGAACAGTGGCTGGTGACGTGGCCGAGGTTAATGGTTTACGTAGAGCATTTGGAGGCAATGTTCCGAGGTTCTCGTCTACGAAATCTATGACGGGGCATGCGATTGGCGCAGTAGGGGCCATTGAGTTAATTGCCTGCATTGCGATGCTGAAAGAAGGCTTTATCGCGCCCTCCATCAATATTGATAATATCGACCCTTTGTTTGCTGATATGCCCATCGTGCGCGAAGCCACACAGGCTGATCTGAAAACAGTCCTATCTTTAAATTTTGGCTTTGGTGGTACGAATGCGGCCACTATCCTGCGAAAAATGGACTGATATTGCTGTCTCAGTGAGTAGGGTATATGAATAGAAACGTCATTGATGGGCTGAGGGATACGCAAGGCGTGCTGGGTAAAGCGGCAATTCGCTCGATTTTACCCTATGGCGATGCATTCTTATTTGTGGATTCAGTCAGTGATTTGACCGAGTCTAACGTCGTCGCGCAATACAACATACCTGAGTCCTCTGAGTTGATTAACGCGCATTTCAAACACGTTAGCATGATGCCGGGCGTTTTGATGGGGGAAGCATTAGCGCAAGCCGGTATTGTTTTACTTCATTACCGAAGTGAGTTTGAAGAAGAGACGGATGTCATTGCGAGTACCGTGAATCAAATGCGGTTTAAGTCGCCAGTGCTACCTGGGGATACCCTAGAAGCGCATGTCAGCATAAAAGCAATCAACCGTTTAGGTGCAAGGTTAACCGGCAAGTCCTATGTAAATGGGCGCGAAGTGCTGTCTGCCACGTTTGATCTTACGTTTATAAAACGGAAAAATCTTATTGAACATATTTCTCAACATGTCACGCGTTGAGAGTATGTTGCATCAAATGTCTCCTATCTGATCGCTAATTTATTTAAGAAAACGTGAATATATAAACGTTTAAATTATACGATTAAATGATCCGAAAATATGAGTGGTGATTTTAGTGTTGTTAAGATTAGCAACGGTAGATGATTTTTCAAATATAGAATCATCGAATTTCAAGTGTTCGACGTATAAAAATCTTGCTTTTCCTCTTGGTTGTTCAATGTCAGAGCTTGATGCTGCGTTGGGTGATGGTGATTTTGTTGTTTTTAATGAAAAAAAGACTAAGGTTGGCTTCGTTAGAATAAAAGCCATGTTCGAAGGCATTGCCTATCTTGATATCCACTTGTTACATGATTTTGCTGATGAACATATCCAGGCCGTGATGAGTTGGCTAGCTGAGCAATACCATCTCGGTAAGTATTACGTTCAGTTACTCCCCAATGAGCAGCGAGAAATAGATTGCTTAACACGTCTAGGTTTCACTGAAGAAGCGCGACTAAGAAACCAGATTTTTGTTGAGGGTGCGTATTACGATTTATTAATGATGGGGAGTGAGGATCAACGTGTTTGATAGTGTTCGTGGAATCTATTGCGCTTTGCGCCGTCCAAATATCGAAGATATAGAGACAATAGCTCGCTGGTTGGATGATCCTTACCTTAATTCGACGGTCTTTGATAGCTCTACCTATGTCAATGGTGCTAAGGAGCAAGCCATGGCGTGGCTTGAACAGAACGCAACTGTCTATGGTGCAGAAAGCCTTTTAGGATTGGTGTGCTCTGTCAAAAGCGGTAAACCAATAGGGATGGTCTGGTTCAATAACATTGACTGGAAAAGCCGTACTGCCGATCTTCGCTACTTAGTCGGCGAAGAGGCGTACCGTACCAGCGTCTTTGGGCCTGAGATAGCACTGTTAAGTCTTCAAATGGCATTTCAAGTCATGAATTTACATAAAATCTATGGCTATGTTTTATCCGGCAATGAGGATTCAATTCGTCTTGCGGAGTTTGGTGGAATAAAAGAAGGGGTACTTAAAAATTACGTTCCTGTCGGTGATGGATGGAACGACTACCATCTTTATGCCATGTTTTCAGATAACTTCCTAGATTTCTTACAAAAACACAAAGAGGGTGTTTTACGCCGTCACTTTAAAAAAGGAATTTTCCAAGAGTGAGTTTGCTCGCTCTACTGTTTATTGCAGTTATCGTTTTGTCTTTTCTTTATCCGCGAGTCATTGGAGATCGTCTTGCTTTCTTATTAATGCTGCCCGTGATCGCTTATACGCTCTATTTCTATATAGATTGGCAGGTTATATCTCTATTTGAAATGAGCGTGTTTGTTGTAGGTGGCATATGTGCTGGTGTCGCCTTGCTGTTCGCCGGATTGCCAATAAGTTCACCTGAGCCAAGAACATTTGTTATTAACTGTTTTCATGGGTTTAAGCTTCTTAAGAAGAATCGAGACTATCTCTTATTTCAAGTTGGGATCACGTGTTACGAAGAGCTCATATGGCGAGTGTTTTTAATTAGTACATTATTATTGGTGCTTCCACCATGGGTTGCAATCTGTCTCTCTTCGTTACTATTTTGGGTCGTTCACGAGGAAAACAGACCGTTAGGATGGCATTCGCTAGAGTTCTTTCTCTTCGCGATATTGCTTGGCATTGCTTACGCTGTGACTGATTCAGTGCTATTTGTTTGGATTATCCATTTAACCAGAAATGTCCTTGTCCTGTCAGCGACATATTATGAAAAGCAGCAAGCGAAAGCCATGCCTTCATGAATCCCTGAGCGCATCCACGGGCTTCATTTGTGCCGCTCTTCGAGCGGGTAAATACCCGGCCACCAAGCCAACCAATATTGACACGCAAAGCGCAATGCTTACGCCTAGCACGCCGGGAAACAATGGAAAACCAGTAAAAAAATTCAATACAACACCGATGAGCATACCAATGGCTAAACCCGCTAACCCCCCAATCAGACAAATGAGTACCGATTCGACGATAAACTGAATCATTATGTGGCTTCGATGTGCGCCAATTGCCGCTCGAATACCAATTTCTCGTGTTCGCTCCGCGACAGCAGTACTCATGATGCCGGCAACACCGATGGCTCCTACAATTAAAGCACTAGAGGCGGCAATAATGCCGACAATCGTTACGCCGCCAAGAATATTGTCAGTGGTTCTGATGTAAGACGCGAGGGTTCCGCTTTCATATTCAAACACGCCTTGATAACGTCTCGATAGAACACCTTTTAGCTGGGAAGCCGCCGCTTCAGCTGACTCAACCGTTGAGGCTTCAGCTTGAATGTAATTCACGTCGTTGCTGCCATTAAGTGCCTGTACCAAAGGGTAACTGACCAAAATTCGATTGTTCACATCGCCTCCAGCAGAACCAATGCTAGCGAGTAAGTCCCGACTTTTAGCGCGCAGAACACCAATAACTTGATATTCACGGCCTGATATTCGAAGTGCACGACCTAAGGGGTTAGCGATGCCCGGGAACAGGTCAGAAGCAACGGTTTCGCCAATCATTGCAACAGGCCGACGATTTCGGATTTCTATTTCTCTAAGGCCTCTTCCTATACGTAACTGGTCATTGTTGATGGTTAAATAATCCCGATTAACACCACTCACTTGTGCGTTGCTGTATCGATTACCAGCTTGAACGATAGGTGCTTGTCCCCGAGGGGTAACGATAGGGCTGATGAGGCTGACAGATGGGCAGCAATCTCCTTGAACGGCAATCAAATCATTGTTATTGATGCCCGTACCTGTTCGTGTTCGTTTGTGTGGATCTTTGTTGCTTTGCGCGCGATATACCCAAACAGACTTGAGACCAAATGTTTCAAGTTCCTGCATGACGAATGCTTTCCCGCCCGTACTGACGGTATCCACTGTCATCACTGCGGCTATACCCACAGCAATGCCAATCATACTGAGCATTGACCTGCCCCAGTTTGCCAGCATCGCAAGTCGTGCTTCAATAAACAGATCAGGCAGAATTCGCCAGCCTTTCATATCACTATCCTGCCGTCTCGCATGTGTACGACTCTGTCAGCCGTTTTGGCTAAATGTGCATCGTGAGTGACCATGACAATGGTATGGCCCTCAGCATGAAGCGCCTTAAACAAATCCATAACCTGCTGCCCGGTATGGCTGTCTAAAGCACCTGTTGGCTCATCCGCAATAAGCAACTTAGGCTTGTTAACTAACGCTCGCGCAATAGCAACACGTTGTTGCTGGCCGCCTGAAAGTTGGTTGGGTAAATGCGTTGCGCGATCTGCTAGGCCTACGCGTTCAAGCGCGGCAAAAGCAAGCGCTTGACGCTGTGAGGGCGGGGTACCTTGATACACCAACGGAAGCATGACATTCGCTAACGCATCGCGGCGTGATAGCAAATTGAATGATTGAAAGATGGTTCCAATCAATGAAGAACGAAGCGTAGCAAGTCCATCAGAATCAGCGGCATGAACAGCCGTACCGTCTAAATGGTAGGTGCCTGTATCAGCGTTGTCTAAGCAGCCAATAATGTTGAGTAGGGTGCTCTTTCCTGATCCAGAGGCACCCATTATCGTTACAAACTCCCCGCGTTCTATCTTCAGATCAACACCCCGAATGATGGGTAAGGGGGTGTCTCCGCGGAAATAGGATTTATGCAAGGATTCAATGTTGATCATGGTTTTCTATAAACCTTGCTGTGCGCCCATTCTCGAGGTATCCGCTATCAAATAACGCAACCCTTTGCCCTTCTTGAACTCCACTGAGTATTTCGACGTGTGTGTCGGTTTCTAATCCTGATTCAACAGATTGTAGGTGGATGGTACCTTGTTCAATCAGTGCAACCTCAAAAACGCCAGGTTCGCGTTCGCGCAGCGCGCTGTAAGGCAGGCTGAGGGTGTTTCCACGTTCTTCTATTACGATTTCAATATCGAGCTGTTGTCCTAATAGCAGTTTTGGGGCATCTGTGCCCAACCCCATGCGCACGGGAAACGTATTTAAGTATCGTTCTGTTGTGCGTTCGATAGCGGGACCAATCCAATGAATCTGTGTTTGCCAACCTTGGTTGGGAAAGGCATCAGATTTCACATTAACGACTTGGCCAACGTGAATCCTGCCACTGTCAACGGCATCTAAATTCGCCTCAATTTCCCATCCTTTAATGGCGACGAGTTGGAAAAGTTGTGTTCCGGCTTCAACCCATTGCCCTGATTCAGTCCATTTATCAATGATAATTGCATCAAATGGCGCATTCAGCTTTTGCCAGTCTTGCTCAATAGCACTCATTTGGGCATCTGCTTGGGCAATAGCAACGGCTGCTTGCGCCGTTTCCATTTCAAATCTGACCTGATCTAGCGCTTCGACAGAGACGAGATTTCTATCAGATAGCTCTGATACTCGATTGTAGCGTTGCTGCTGCTCCTTCAAACGAACAATTTCTTGCTGAACAACAGCGTTGGCGCGTTTGAGTCGAGTCATAGATGCACGGTTATCCATGGAGGCCAGAGTGTCATCTTTTTTTACCCGATCACCACGAGCAACATAGACCTGCTCGACGCGGCCATTTACTAACGCAGTCAAAGAAACGGTACGGTCATTAATAACCTCACCAGTCACTCGAATGATGTAGGCCATATCATTACGTTGCACTTGCACCCCCGACAGGTTCAGCGTTGGCTTGTCATAGAAAAAGTAGCCCGCAGTAGCAGCGAAAACCAGAACAACGATAGCGAATATGCGCTTAAAATAGCCTTTCATTGATCGTTTACCAGGCTGCTTAAGTTTCATATGAGATGCATTCAATTATCTATCCCTAATAATTAACAAATCATGACGAGGTGGCTTATTCGATGTTTCCATATCAAAGAGATGGATGTGAAATGGTGCAATTGTTCGAGTATTTAATATAGGGTTTAGGTCCGCTGTAACATTCAGTATGCATCGGAGAGAGCAGTTATTTATTTTTCGTAGATAAGTCAAACTTTCATCCAATTAAGCTTCTTTGGTGGCAGTTTCTGTGACTCGAGTAGAGTTACGTAAACTATCATTTTCAAGGTAAACGACGCGATCGACCGCATCAAATAGGCGATCATCATGGCTTACAATTACAACAATTTTTGACTGTTTTTGTGACCTAATAATGTCGATGAGCAACTTTACAGCTTCGCTGTCTAAGTTGTTCGTAGGCTCGTCCATTAGTAGAATAGGTGTATCCCGCAGTATGGCTCGTGCCAGGCCTAATTTTTGAATTTGGCCTCCCGATAATTCTGAATGCGCATCTTTAATGACATGATCAATACCTTTATCTAGTCGATCAATCCACTTATCTAGACCGACTAGAGACAGAGCTGTCAGAATTTTGTCTTGATCAATATCCTGGCCGAAAGTAACGTTATTTCGAATGGAGTCAGAAATAATGTGGATTCGTTGTGGGACCATAGCAATACACTGAGACCGATTTGATAAGCCGTTTAGGTCAATGGTATCTAGTTTTATTTGCCCAGATTGAGGTTTCAGCTCTCCACTCAGGATGGTGAGTAGCGTCGACTTGCCAGCACCGTTACCACCATTAACCAAATGCGCTCGACCTCTATCGAAAACCAAGTCTAGGCGAGTGAATAAGGGGTAGTCATGATGATAGGAAAAACTCATGTCTTCTAAAATCATTGATTCAAATACGGTGAAATGTTCTATTTTTGGCTCGGAATTATCAGCTAAACCTTGTTTAGACGGTACCTGAGATAAATCGCATAATTCTTTTACGCGCATTAACGCTGTCAATTCATTGGGGAGGCTTGATACAAACTCAATAATTCTAATAAGAGAGGGCACCATCAAGTTTAGCGTTGCTGTGTAGGTGATTATTAAGCCTATAGTGAGTTGCTCTTCAATGACCATGGCACCGCCAAGATACCAAATGATGACCATGGCTAGCATGGGGATTCCCATAATAATCATGCTAACTTTTGTGTCATAGAGTTGCCGGATATAACGTTTACTTTCCAATCGCTCAACGGCTTTTCGACAATGAGTAAGGAAAAAATTTTCAGCATCGTATATCTTTATTTCTGCATCAGCTTCAATGGTTTCTTGTATGACAGTGAGCTTTTTTGCGGAGGCATCAGTTTCATCTTTAGAAGATGACCACAATGCACTGTCGAACCTCATGTAAACAATGACAGCAGCAGGCAATAGGACAAGAAGTATTGAACTTAATTGCCAGTTCAAGAAAAAAACGATCACTAGCAATACGATAGATAAGGCTATGTGATGAATTGCTCCTGATAATCCATAGGGCATAATGACTTCAAACTGGTCTATATCTCTTGTAACTCGAGACAACAAATCACCGTTATTAATTTTGAGTCGATGATTATAATTCATACCCAGTATACTTTTAATGACATCCTGGTTAAAGTCAATCATGATCTCTTTCCGCACCTTTAGGCGAAACCATGCATTAACATAATTTAGTATTAGGAAGCAGCTATAGAGAATAGCAAGTAGAAAAACGGCCTTTAGAAGTAAATTAGAATCTTCACCAGGTAGAACCTGATCGATGATATAACCAGATAGGTAGGGGAGTGGGGCTTGAAAAGCTGTTAACAATAAAGCCATTAGTAAAAAAGAAAACGATTGATGTTTTCTTTTTGCATAGATGAGATTATATAAATAAGAAATTCGGGTCACAGTCTGATCCGGACGTTGAGGAAAACCCGCTTTTATTGTAAAAATTATATAGACTTAACTTTCAAATATCAGAGCATAACGATAAAGAGGGGATGTTAAGTCATCCCCAAACTTCATGGTTAAAACACCAAAATTGAAATATTCTATAAGGTATTTTAAATATAAGCCTATAAATAAATCAACAAATATAATCTATTGGCGTGATTTATGGTGTCCCACAGCAAGGGCCTGGCTTATTAGGCTCCTTTTTCTTCGTGGCAAGTACAGGTCCTTTTTTCGCAACAAAGTTTATTTTTTTCATTATCTTTTCCTTCTATGAATAAAGCCAATGATTGACGTGGTTAATGTGCACTGCTTATTGAATAAGCAAATGCCATTCTATTGTTGTGGTAGTGTTTTTAAAAGTCAACCATTTGCGAATGTCAGAGAGGGGTATGAAAATATAATTTTTAAAATGATTAAGATGTCTTTTGTTTAAGACCTGAAGATATTATTATTTTTCATTAGTTTCTAATTGGTTATTTATTGATTTCTAATTGACATCTGGTTGGTTTCTAATTATTTTCTCATTTATTTTATGATGTTCGGCTTATTTTTTAAGTTTGAATATTGGTTGTTCAATATGTCAGTTCTCACCCTGCCCTTGGAAGGTAAGTCCCCTTTGTTCTTGCGTTTTAGGACAAAGTTATTAAGTCTAACTTTTCTATGAGTGGATGATGTTGTCAGCGCGATCAGGATAAAGCGCACGATTAATAGCTTTGGAGGGGGGCGTAGTCGGGTGACGGATGAGTGTCTATTTTTTCGCTTTGAATTGACTGTTTTATCTGAGGATTGCGCTTCACGTGGTAAAATTGATTCTTATCTGCCGAACCAGTGAGATGTCGCGCAGACTTTTTTTCTGGGATTCAGTGCCTTTAAGGGGTCAGCATGAATGTAGACAAAGCGAAAAAACGAATCGCTAAACAGGTCAAGAAAGGCTTCAAGGGTTACCCCCAAATTTCGATACAGTACTTTGGGGAACGTGCAGATTGCGCTTCTGAAGTGGCCGTGCAGTTCACGCTCGATGAGGGCTCAGAGGTTCAAGAAGAGCGTTTTGCGAGTAAAACCGATGCCAGAGAAAATGAAGTGATTCAATCGGCACTGGTGAAGATTATTGAGCGCGCCAACGCCAGCACTGTTGTAGAAGTAGAGGGTGTTTCACCTATTTCTTCACCCATTTAATCTAGCGTAAGTGACAGAGAAACATAGGCGTTAGCAAAGCGCTCAAGCATGATTTTGAACCTCCTGAAATGCAGTGAAAATGACACTGCGTATGAAGGAGGTTTTTTTGGAAGGGGTGTTTGTGCTTTTCAATGACTATAGCCATGATGCTAACAATACAAAATGGGAAGGGTAGGCAATGAAGCAGTCAATTGTGCATATAGCGTTAGTTGTCAATGACTACGATGAGGCTATTGATTTCTACGTCAACAAACTGAAGTTTGAGTTGGTTGAGGACACGTACCAACCAGAGCAAGATAAACGTTGGGTCGTCGTTTCGCCACCGGGTTCAAGCGGCGTAACATTGCTATTAGCTAGGGCTTCGAAGCCTGAGCAGCATGATTTTATTGGTAATCAATCTGGTGGACGCGTTTTTCTGTTTCTCAACACCGATGATTTTTGGCGAGACTATCACCGAATGGTCGATGAGGGGATTAAGTTTGTCAGACCACCGGCTGAACAAGACTATGGCGTAGTAGCGGTGTTTGAAGATCTCTATGGAAACCTATGGGATTTACTGCAACTGAACCCTGATCACCCCATGTCGATAAGAACGATTTAGTTCACCACTCGGTGGCGGTTTATTCTCTTATATGAACAATGTATATGGACTTCTTTGCGGTTCGTATCTGATGTTATGTCAATGCATTTTAGACAGTAAACCTCAGGTGAGCCGTCTCACTGTATCAATGCGGATAAGCGTGTTTTGACGCTCTATTTTCTGTACCCTAGTGACCATTCTGACTGCCTCGGCGCACACGTGAAAAATAGACAGGGAATTGAAATGGAAAAAATTCAAATAAACGGCAGAAACATGTCGTATTTAGATGTGGGTGAAGGCCCAGTGGTGGTGTTCGGGCATAGCTATTTGTGGGACAGCGCCATGTGGCAGCCTCAAATTGAAGCGTTAAGTAAACAGTATCGCTGTATTGTGCCGGAGCTATGGGCGCACGGGCAATCTGATGCTGCACCGGACTCAACCACGTCACTGTTGGATTACGCTGATGATGTGCTTTGTCTAATGGATCAGTTAGGCATTGAGCAGTTTGCGTTGGTGGGCCTGTCTGTTGGCGGTATGTGGGGAACCGAGTTGGTATTGAAAGCCCCAACTCGCGTTAATGCCCTGGTGCTGATGGATACTTTTGTCGGCTACGAGCCAGAAGTCGCTAAGGCTAAATACGTGGCTATGTTTGACACCATTGAACAATTGGAAATGGTTCCGCCGCCAATGGTCGATGCTATCACGCCGTTATTTTTTGCTAGCAATGCCGAACAAGACACCCCTGAGCTTGTTGCTGAATTCAAAAAGAGGTTGTCAGCGCTTTCCGGTGAAAAAGCGAAAGCGATTGTTCACGTTGGTCGCATGGTGTTTGATCGCCGTGATACCTTTGATGATATTGAAAAGCTCACGCTGCCAACACTGGTGATGGTGGGTGCGGAAGACAAGCCTCGTCCGCCACTTGAATCGATGCTGTTGCATGATGCGATAGACGGTAGCGAGTTCATCTCAATTCCCAAAGCAGGGCACATCAGTTGCCTTGAACAGCCTGAAATTGTGAATGAAGCGTTGACACGTTTCCTTGCGAAGAATTTCGCTTAAGTTGTTAATTCGAGCTGACTGGCTTTCGCGTCTTTCAAGCGGCGATAAATGAATGCCCTTGGATTCAAAAAAAGCACTGTGTGATGATTAATCAAACAGTGCTTTTTTGTGTATTTACGAATAACGCAGATTAATACTTAAACCGTCGAATCATGGCATTCAGGTTTTCCGCTTGCCCGCTTACGCCGTCCATATTGTCGTTAATTCGGGTTAAGATACGTGCGCTTTGCTGAATGCTATCGCCCACACCTTCTACGCCGTCAGATGCATCTCTGACCCTGTCAAATTGTGCTTTGATGGATATATTCACACGATCGAAATTTGCGCATACTTCGCTGCTGGACTCGGTAATTTTTTTGAGTAAATCACCGGACAGGTTCACTTGCTCTGCGCCCAGTACGATGCGTTCATCAGATTCGATAATTAGCGCTGAGATCTCTTTTGCTGCTTCTGCGCTGCGTTGTGCAAGATTACGGACTTCACCCGCGACGACGGAGAACCCTCGGCCTTGTTCGCCCGCTCTTGCGGCTTCCACGCTGGCATTGAGTGCCAATAAGTTGGTTTGGAAAGCGATGCCTTCAATGGTACTGATGATCTGCTGCATTTTGCGACTGGAATCGATAATCGACACCATTGCGCTTTCGATTTGCTTTACCAACACTTCACTTTCTTGGGCATGCTCCAGCGCTTTTTGTGAAACCGAGACCGACACATTGGCGTGATCTAAAGCTTCATCAATGTTGCTGCGCATGGCGCGCATCAAAGTGGAAACGTCTTTCAGGCTTTTTACTTGAGTAACAATTTGTTGGTTTAACCCAGAGACTTCTGCGGACGTTTCTTCTGATGTATTAGACACTGTTGAAGCGGTGCTCTGAATCTCTTTAAGCATGACAGCCAAGCTAGCCATTGTTTGATTGATACCCTGTTTCAGGGTTTTGTAATCGCCATGAGCGTCGAGAGTGAAATTGTCGGTCAGGTTACCTTGTGCCAACTGCTCCAGTACTTGTCGTGTATGCGTCAATATGTGCTCGATATTCTCCGCAGACTGGTTCACTGAGGTTGCTAATTGGCGCAAATCACCAGACACATTCATGGTGTCACATCGAGCGGAAAAATCACCGTTCGACACCTGGTTCATCACTGACACAATATTGGCAATCACGGTGCCTGTTGATGTCGAGGCCCCGTTTACCGCCATTTTCATTTCATTCATCTTGCCCTGTGCGTTCAACGACACCGTTTGCCCGAAGCGTCCTTCGCTCATTGATGCCATCACATCACAGATATTGATGATGATCCCTTCAGTGTTGGCTATCGATTGGTTGATAGATTCTTTCAACGACGCCAGATCGCCCGCAGCAGGGGCAGTAATACGCGGGTTATAGTCACCCACTTCAAGTGCCGCCATCACGGTTTTAGTGTCAGCGATAAAGGCCGCGGTGGTCGCCGCAGAGCTGTTGACCTGATTTTTCAGCGTCGCTAATTGCCCTTGGGCGTCTTTCACCACGCGATTACTGAAGTCACCTTGCTCAATTTGGGACATAACGTTGCCAATGTCTTCGACGGTCGCTTCTAGTTCCCCTGCGAACTCATTGATGCTGCGCTTTAACACCAACAAATCACCCGTCATTTCGGTGTTCACTCGTTGGGTAAAGTCGCCTTGAGAAAGGCCATTCATGGTGGTGGAAATCGTTCCAACTGCGTCGTTGAGCGATGCCAGCATAGTATTAAGTGCTTCGGCAGCTTGTCCCGCTTCATCTTTGCTGTGCACTTTGGCTCGGTTTGAAAAATTCCAATTTTGTCGCAATGCGAGAATGAAAGCGGACAATTCCTGAATCGGACGTGAAATGCGAAGACCAAACGTTTTCGCGGTGAACAACACCAGTGACACCATAATCACCACAACCAACAAGTAGATAATCTGCAGGGTGAAAACGGCTGCCAAGGCTTCGCTGGACTCTTGCTCCACCACCACAAGCCACTCAACATCAGGGCTAACGTTCACCTTTTGATATACCGTCAGAGTGGATTCACCGTTGTAGTTGTCACCGTGTAAAGCCGCAGGTGGTTCGGAGGTGGTGCTTGCCATTGCGGCGTCAATCGCTTCGGTATTAACGACAATGTTATCTTTAAACGAAGAGAGAACGGTAAGTTCTTCGTTATGAAATGTGTCTGATCGTAATCGTTTGTCTGAACCAATTACGAAGGATTCGCCCGTTTCTCCTAAGCCATAATCTTTGCCCATGACGGCAGATATTTGATCAATGGGCAATTGAACAATCAGTGCGGAAACGGCCTCTCCGTTTGTATAAATAGGCGTGGCAATAAAACTGGTTGGAGCGTCATAAGACGGACGGTATTGCTGGTAGTCGACAAAGTGGGTTTTCACCGATTGCCCCGCTGCGAGCCGCTCACGCAAGCCAGAAAAGGCATGACCTAATCCGGACTCTGCGAACGGGCCGTCAATCAGGTTCGTGGCAAAGTCGACTTCTTTGTGAGCGGAATACACAACGTTGCCAGATTCTAAATCGACTAAGAAGATGTCGTAGAAACCAAAATTTTCAACGTAATTTTGGAAATCTGCATGGAAGCGACGATGAGTAAAGTCATACTCTTGGTTGCCTGCTTGTGTCAGGGCTTGTTTCTGTCCAAGAGGGTTAGGGTTGTTAGTGATGTAAGCATGTTGAAGTGCGTATGCTTGTGGGCCAATGGCTTCAAATAGCGCGTCAGCATCCAAGGGAATACCGTTAATTTCTTGGAACTTGGTGTTGAATTGTTCCTGGTAATAGCGCTGAATATCAGGCAGTTGGCTCTGCTTGAACTGCGGGTAATTGTTAAACGCGTTATTAAACGCCGGGGCTGCGGAAGCCGTCATTGGGTTATTGGCGATGCTTAGAAGAACACTATTGCTGTTTTTGAAATAGCTTTCTAACGCATCTCCCTTTAAGTGGGCGATGGCTTGGAGTGAATCACTTTTTTGCGTCTCCATGGATGACCATGAGCTATACAGACCAATGCCCGCCGTGAAAATGGTAGGAACTAGACCAATGAGGCAAAGAATCACCGTTAGTTTCTTTACCAGAGCAAAATCCTCAAACTTTCGCATCCACGTTTCAAACACAGTGCCATCCCGTTAATGAAGTGAGTGTTTCGATGTTAAGAGTGTAGAAAGGAATCACGTGACTGTGTAGTCAGTTGGTCAGGGTAGGTGGATGAATTTTAAGTAACATATAGATATGGGGATTAGGTGTGACAAGGTTCACTCGCGGTGTGTTACTTTTATAAACACTAAACACGTATCTTTATATTGCTTGGGGATAGGAAGCTTTGCGAAAAATACGCGGTTATAAACGGGCAATACTGGTACGTCGAAAGTCAATTTGTCCTCATAGTGAGTGACACATAACAGATGATAAAGCGATAAGGAGTGGAGGTTGGCGTTGGACGAAAATATCTCACAGAACGAAGAAAATGATGCGTTGCTGAATAAGCCTCTCTCGTTTGTGGTTGTGATGGTCGGTATTGCATTTGCAGTGCTAAACCTTCAATTGGTGTTCGGTGATGAACAAAACAGCCGTTGGCTAATTGTGGTTTACAGCTTATTGGCATTTATCGCCATTTTTGTTGTGATGTTCTGGGTGTTTGATTCTAAGAATACGGTTGTTAATGACCAGTATGTCGCTAAAGGTAAAACAAAAATATATTGGCACGAGGTCACGAACTTTAAAGCTAACGATTTCTCTGTTGTTATTCAGGCGGGCGACAAAAAAGCGGTGATCAATTACTACGCGTATTCCAATCCTGAGGGTTTGATGGCGCGCATCAATCATCTGTTGAACAAGCGAGGATGACGTTGCTCGGGTGCAAAACGCGACAGGAATAAAAAGACCACGCAGGAAATTCTAGCGTGGTCTTTTTATTGGCATGAAGCGCTTCAGGCTGAGCTAGCCCAACCAATAAATCCCGAGCAATACCCACGCCGCAATCGATAATGTTTCGATCACCACCATTAAGATGGGCTCGTAGCCGATGGTAAAGAGCTTCTTCACGGAGGTTTTAATGCCAAGTGCCGCAACGGCTGCGACAAGACACCACGATGATAGCCCAGACAACGCGCTGGTTACTTGCACTGGCAGAATGTGTGCGCTGTTGATGGCGACACAAACACAAAAACCAACCACAAAAAGTGGCAGCAGAGGAATGTCCGCTTTTTCACCGTCTTTATCGCGTTGATTTCGAAAATAGAGAGAAATCACCAGAATCACAGGGACAAGCAAAGCAACCCTCAGTAGTTTGGTGATGGTGGCAAATTCACCCGCTTGAGGGGAAATGGAGTATCCCGCGCCGACGACCTGCGCGACATCATGAATAGTGCCGCCAATAAAGATCCCGGCAAGCCTGTCATCAAAACCGAGTATGTTGACAAAAATGGGGTAGATCACCATGGCAATCGTGCTGAATGCCGTCACGGCTATCACGGTAAATAACGTATTTCGCTCACTGTATTGATGCTTAGGTAAAACGGCTGAAATAGCGAGTGCCGCTGACGCGCCACAGATGGCGACCGAGCCTCCAGTTAGTACACCAAATTGAACACGGCGTCCGAGCAATTTGGCAACAAGCATCCCGATGGTGATGGTCAGTGCGATACCGCATGCGACCCACGCCAGCATTTCCCAACCTAACATCATCATCTCATCGATCGTAATGCGAAGCCCAAGTAATGCCACGCCAAATCGCAGCACTTTCTTAGCCGCAAACTCAACGCCGGGCTGGCATTTCGAATCGTTGGCCAAAAAGTGGAAAGCGATGCCCAATAAGAGGGCGAAGAGCATTTGCGGTGCACCATAGTGAGCAGAGAGAAAAGTGGCTGCAGCAGCAACGGTGACAGAAAGTAATAAGCCGGGTGCGAGTGTTCGAGAATGTTGGCTAAGCGTCGGCCAATCGGGGATCATTTTTTTTGTTTTCGGCAGCATGAAAAACATCCATATTATTGATTTAACGTTTTTATTTTTTGGCTTTTTGACTCATGCCTTCGCTCGATGTGGGCAGCTTAGGTTAAACACAAATCGTCACGGAGAAACCGCCAACGCGGGAATTTTTGTGTGTCGGCAGGAGCAAATCTTTTGTTCGCAGGCCGTTATAAATTCGAGTTAGTACGTTTGAGCAAATACCGTACCGCTTATTGATGGTTATCTGTGCGTTCAGTTCTTTAAGGGAAAGGTATACGGGTATTCTCATATCCTGAGCAGAGAAAAAAGACGCTGAGTTTCCTCAGCGTCTTTTTATCGTGCGTGATTACGCACTGCGGTACAGTTTGGTCAGTACGAATTCGCGGTGACCGAGAGATTCCGCTGCGGTGTAACGGCCATTTGCAGTGCGAAGTGTCATGTCGATCAGCGCATCACCCGCTGAGTCCATATTCAATTCGCGAGCAAGAATACCCGATACATCAACATCGATGTGCTCGCCCATGGTACGCACGGTACGTGGGTTTGCAGTGATCTTAATAACCGGAATAATAGGGTTACCAATTACGTTACCTTGACCTGTTGGGAACAAGTGAACAGCAAAACCCGCTGCCGCTTGCAAGGTCACACACTCTGCGGCTGCAGAAGACGTGTCCATGAAGTACAAACCTGGACCCGCTGCTGGGCGTTCAGCGGGCGTCAATACATCAACAAATTGCGTGTGTTTACCGATTTTCTGGTAGTTACCAAACGCTTTCTCTTCGATGGTAGTCAACCCGCCCAAAATGTTACCTTTGGTTGGTTGGCTGTCAGACAAATCAGAGGTTTTGTTTGGTTCGATAACCTCGTCCATGTATGCCTGCCACGTGTTGAGGAACTTCTCACCAATTTCTGGTGAAACAGCACGCGTTGCACAAATTTGCTCTGCACCGGTTAGCTCGGAGGTTTCACCGAAACACAGGGTTGCGCCTTGCGCAGACAGCTTGTCACACAGGTTGCCCACGGTTGGGTTAGCCGCGAGACCTGATGTCGTATCAGACTCACCACACTTCATTGAGATCCAAAGCTCACTAACATCGCACTCTTCGCGTGTGATTTCACTGGCTGCTTGAACGTAGTCTTTCGCAACACGAGAAGCCGATGCAATGGTGTTGATGTCGCCGTTTTGCTCGATAGCAAAGCCTTGAACTGGCTTACCAGAAGCTGCAATACCTTCAACAACACGTGCTGTCCATTCAGGCTCGATACCGATAACAACCACAGCAGCCACGTTCGGGTTACAACCGGTACCAATCAACGTACGGAAGTGAAGTTCTAAATCTTCACCAAATTGAAGGCGACCGTACGGGTGAGGAATCGCCATCGTACCTTTAATGTTGTTGGCAACGGCTTCACATGCGGCATTCGACAAATCGTCCAATGGCAAAATGATGACATGGTTACGTACACCGACACGGCCATTTTCGCGGCGATAGCCCATAAATTTATAGTTGCTCATGGCTTACCACCTCTTCGTTTTAACGTTTTGAACGTGAACATGTCCGCCTTTCGCGATGTTCGCAATTGCTTTGCCGATGTCGTTGTCATATTTCAAGATAGTGTCGCCATCTTGAATATCGTTGAGCGCAACTTTGTGGCCAAGCGGGATAGCATCTAGTGCCAGTATTTCGATGGTTGCATCCGTGTCCATTACCCATCCAACAAGCGTTTGGCCAGCTTCTAAGCCCTCAACCACAATCACGCCAACGGAGTCGGTCGAATCGTGGACGAGAAAATCTGGTTTTTGCATTTTCATCTCCTTTTGAATAAACGTTTTTCTTTTCTTGGGTTACTTTTCGGGCCGCAGCACAACTTTGGCAGCGGCTATACGTCCGTTAAGTAAGTCGTCAAAAGCGTCCGCACCTTCGCTGAGCGGGCGTTCTTGAATCCAGTTCAGCGCGCCTAACGCGCCGTTATGCATGGCCTCCACTGTCGCGTGGAAATCTTGCATGGTGTAGGTGTAGCTTCCGGTGAAGATCACTTCTTGTAGCGTGAATTTGCGTACATCAAGACCTTCAATGCTGTCTTGTAACCCCACATGAACAATCACGCCGCCAGGTTTTACGGCGTCAGATGAGCCCATGCGGGTGTGCTTGTTACCCACACAATCCACCACTAAATCAATGGCGTTACTGGCAACAAGTGGGTTAGTCAGTGGGTCAAATACGGTGCATATACCCGCGCTTTTTACAGTTTCACGTCGTAATTCGTTGGTTTCCGCAAGGAAGATTTGACGACAACCTTGCGCATGCAGTGATAAGGCTGCGGCTAAACCGACAGCACCGCCGCCATAAACCAGCGCCTTGCTTTCAACCAATGGGCGAGTGATTAAATTGGCGCCTTTGGTCACGGCATGCCAGCCTGTTGCGATGGGCTCTGCCAGTGACGCCGTTGTCATGGACATGCCTTCTGGGACAGGCACAAGATTGCGTTTTGGAATCGCGACGTATTCAGCGAATGCGCCTTGTCGTGGCGCCATGGAAATAATTTCACGAGCGCCACATTGGTTTTCAAATCCGGTGCGGCACGCGCTGCAATGTCCGCAACTCACTAAGGGATTGATGACCACGGCTTGGCCGTCGAGATCTCGATTTCCCGCGTTGTCAGCACCACATACAATGCCTGCGCCTTCGTGACCCAAAATCAATGGGGCAGGGCGGCGTGAATCATGACCGAGGTAAGCATGAAGATCTGAACCACAGATGCCGACGGCGTCGATGCGCACCATGACTTCACCATCTCGAAGCACGGGCATTTCTGCATCTTCGATATAGGTGAGTTCTTTCTCTCCGGTGTAAACCAGTGCTTTCATCGTTGAGTCCTTTTGGTCAAGCCAATGCTGTTTATGACTGTGTTGCTAGGATTTTGCTTACTTGGCGGTATACCCGCCATCAAGCGAAATCATTTGCCCCGTGATGTAATCAGACGCGCGAGACGCCAAAAATACCGTTAATCCATCGAAATCTTGCAGCTCACCGTTTCGTCCGACTGCAGTCATGGCCGCATGATGCGAGGCGAGTGAATCATCGCTAAACACCCTTTGAGTTAAGGGCGTTTCGAAAAAGCCCGGTGCAATGGCGTTGGTGGTGATCCCTTCTTGAGACCAAGCTTCTGCCATCGCGCGAGTGAGCTGTGCGACACCGCCTTTTGATGCGCCATACGGGATCGAATTGGCAAAGGCGCGGTACGATTGCAACGATCCGATGTTGATGACTTTCCCGTGTCCTTTTTTTCGCATGCCTGACAAGCAGGCTTTGGCGAGAAAAAAGGGCACTGACAGATTGAGATTGAGTGTCGTGTCCCAAGTGTCGATTGAAATGTCATCCGCAGGCTGGCGCAGATTCACGCCTGCCGCGTTCACCAAAATGTCTGGCGAACCAAAGTGTGCCGATGCGCGTTGTACAAATTCATCGAGCAATTCGCGCTTGGTTAGGTCCACGGTTTCAATGGCAGAATCACCGCCTTCTCCGGCAATCAAGGCGGCGGTTTGCGCCAAGGTTTCTGGGTGACGGCCAGCCAGCACCACTTTGGCGCCAGCGCGTGATAAGGCGTATGCCATGCGTTGCCCTATTCCAGAGCCTGCGCCTGTGACCAAAGCTACCTGACCACTTAGGTCGAATAAGTGCTGCATGGCGTTATTTGTCATCATCCCGTCCCGTCCGTTAAGGCTTCAGATCAAACTGTTCATCTGGGAAGTACTTCGCCAGACGCGCATCACCGGTTTTCGCGTGGGCTTCCATGCCTTCAAGGCGAGAAATACGCGCGGTTACCTGTGCGACATCTTTGCAAGCTTCAATCGATGAACGTTGATAGGTGACGACCTTGATAAACTTGCCCACACTCAGGCCGCCTGTGTACTTGGCTGCGCCTTTGGTTGGCAGAATGTGGTTAGGGCCAGACGTTTTGTCACCAAACGCGACATTGGTTTCTTCACCAAGGAAGAGTGAACCGTAGTTGCGAAGATTTTGAAGCCACCAATCCAAATCGGCGGCATGAACTTCCAAGTGCTCAGAGGCATATTCATCACTGACTTTGACGGCTTCTTCGCGGGTGTCATAAATAATCACTTCGCCATAATCGCGCCATGCGACTTCAGCGGCCTTGCTGTTCAGTTCAGGCAGTTCTGCAATAAGCTCTGGCATACGTTTCATGACAGTTTCTGCGAGCGCTTCTGAATCAGTGAGAAGCCATGCAGGCGTATTCGGCCCATGCTCTGCTTGACCCAGCAGGTCGACCGCAACCAACTCCGGATCCGCATCTTTATCAGCAATAACCATCACTTCAGAAGGGCCAGCGAACATGTCGATACCGACTCGGCCATAAAGCTGACGTTTTGCTTCGGCGACAAATTGGTTACCTGGACCAACAAGAATGTCAGCGGGGTGACCGGTGAATTGACCAAAAGCCATGGCTGCGATGCCTTGCACGCCACCAAGGTTCAAAATGGTGTCAGCGCCACACAGTTTTAATGTGTACAAAATTGCGGGGTGCATACCGCCTTCGCGGCCTGGTGGTGAACACGCAATCACATGATCAACACCCGCTACTTTAGCGGTCGTCACGGACATGATGGCGGAAGCAATATGGGAATAACGCCCGCCCGGTACATAACAGCCAGCCGCTTGCATTGGGATCAATCGCTGACCTGCAAACAAACCTGGTGATAGCTCTGTTTCAAATTCGTTCATGCTCGCAAGCTGTGCTTTTGCAAAGTCACGAACACGCTCGTAGGCAAAGTGGATATCTTTTTTAAGCTGCTCAGGCACTTTTTCTGCTGCTGCATCGATCTCCGCTTGAGAGACAACGATGTCACCGTGCCAGTTATCAAATTTTTTGGTGTAAGCGATGCAGGTTTCTTCCCCACCTTGTTCAATGTCTTTCAACATGCCTGAGACAATTACGCGAACATCGTCTTCTCCGGTTGACGCATTTTTCTCGGCTTTTTTTAGATACTTAACAGCCATGTTGATAAATTCTCCGTTAAATTTTGGGCGCAACTCTCCTGACCGGCTTTTTTTGGAAAAAGCCGGAAAGGCATTGGGTTTTAGAGTGAGTCCAGTGTTATGAGCTATTCCGAAGCGTTGAGTTAATCAAGTGCCCAGAGTGAAAGTTCAGGAATAAATGCCAGCATCAATACGACTGCCAACATAGAGATAACGTAAGGCCCCGATCGTGCTGCGATCTTCAATACCGAGGTTCCCGTCAATCCAGATACAACAAAGAGATTCAGACCAAGTGGTGGTGTGATGAAACCAACACCCAGTGATGTCACCATCATGATGCAGAACTGGACGTCTTCCATGCCAATTTCGCGTGCTAACGGCAGCAGAATTGGGGATAGGATCAGAATGTTCGGCGTTGTTTCCATGAAGCAACCCGCCAAAATCAGTATGCCAATCATGATGAGCGTCAGCAGCACATGACTGTCTGTCAAAGAGGTCATACTTTCAACAAATGCCTGCGGTACGTTTAGCGCAGCCAGTGTTTGTGCCAGTGGAAGGCTCAGTGCAATGATAGGCAAAATAACGCCATTCACTTTTGCAGAGCTTTCAAGCATTTTTGGAAAATCGCTCACCTTTAAGGTGCCTTGGAACAAACCAATGATGATGGTAGTGACAACCGCAATCGCCGCTGCTTCTGTTGGCGTGAATATGCCTGAGTAGATACCGCCCAAAATAACAAACGGAACCATTAGGGCGTATCGCGCATCAATGATGACGGCAATCCAGCGCTTGAACGAAAAGCCTTGGCGTGCGTTTTCATATCCGTGTATGCGGTTCATAACAACGTTGGTTAGCATGATAGCCGCCATGACCATGAGCCCTGGCACCGCAGCCGCAAGGAACAAGGTAGATGCGGATATACCTAATACTAAACCGATAATGATGTAAGCAATGGACGGCGGAATGAGAATGCCGGTACAGGCACCTGCTGCCACCAATGCACACGCATAGGGCTTCGGATAGCCTTCTTTCACTAAGCGATCAATCGTCATTCGACCGACGGCAGCGGCACCTGCAGCATCAGAACCAGAGATACAAGCAAAGAAACCACAGCCCAGTACGGTTGCGCTACCAAAGCCTGCTCGTGCACCACCTACACTCGCTTCCGCGACATCGAGCAGCTTGTTAGAAAGGCCGGTACGCACCAACACGTCACCTGTCAGGATGAAAAGAGGAACGGCGATCAGTGCGAAAGCATCAATGCCGTCGAACAGGGATTCACCAAACAGTGATAAAGGCAAAACATCCGTGATATAGAGCAGGGCGATTGAGCCGAGTCCCAGTGATACCCATACAGGGACGGCGAGTGCAATCAGTACGAGCATACCGATCACTGGGCCATAAAACTCCCAGCCGAGGTCGACAAAGGTTTCTGTTTGATAGTAATTCAGCATGTCATTCTCCTAATCAAACAACTTGTTGCCTTCAAACACAGGCGTGCCGTGTATGAGGCTGCGTGTATCTCGAATGATCGATTGAACGAGTCGGAACAACATCAAGGAGAACCCTAGTGGCACGGCTGCCATAAACCACGCTTGGCTAATGCCTAGTCCATGTGTGACTGAACCAAACTTAAGTGATACTTCGATAGGGTGAAGCGACCAGTAGAAGGCAAATAGCGCAACTACCATGGTTAATAAATCACCGAACAAATACATCACGGCTTTACCACGCTGTGGTAAGTAGTGGATCAAGACATCAATACGAATGTGAGCACGCTCTTTCACTGCGGCAGATGCACCTATCCATGCAAGATAGATAAAGGCATATCGAGCGACTTCTTCCCCCCAAATAGAGGAATAACTGAAGACAAACCGGCGGATGACTTCCATTGCGATCGTCATGACGATCGTGCTGTAGAAAAACAGCAGTAGCCAACGTTCGCCATTTTCATCTATGTTTTTTAGTAGAGCTTTCATAGTCTTAGTCCAACGTGCGTTGTGGTAATAGAGCGAGTAGCCTCTTGAGGAGTATTAACCCAAGAGGCCAAGTTACTCAGCAGTTACACGTCGTGAACATAGAAACGGCTGTTACCGTTTGCTGCATCAAGTAGTTTGTTGAAGGTGGCTTTCGAGCCTGCAAGTTGCAGTTTGAAATCATCCCACTCTGGGCGCTGATGACCAGCTTTGTCGATCCATTGGCGCATCTCATCAGGGTTAGGTGCGTAGAATTCAACACCGGCGTCGCCAAGTTCTGCCATGGCATAAGCACGGGCCGCTGGGACTTTTGCAAGGTTTTGAATTGACGTCACTTCACTCGCAAATTCAATGCCTTCTTGAATATCTTTCGGCAAGCTATTGAACCATTCAAGGTTACAAGAGAACACTTGCGAATCTGGCACCGCGCGGTTGAACGTCACTGATGAAAGCACGTCTTTAAAGCCAAATACATTCAACGCTTCTACCGATGGGTCCAGTGCATCTGCAACGCCTTGCTTGATGGCAGACGGTGTTTCACCCCATGCCACTGGTGTTGGGTTTGCACCCAGCAGGCGATACATTTGTTGAAGGATTTTTGAACCCGGTACGCGGAATTTCACGCCTTCAAGTTGATCGGGTGTTTTGATGGGGCCTTCTAGACCTTTTCTCAGTGCAACAACGCGTGGGTCGATAACCACATACCAAAGCGGTTTAAAGCCTTTGGCTTCAACACGCGGGTGAATTTCTTCTTCCCAAGCTTTTGACGTGACAAGGTTGATGAATTTTTGGTTTTCACCACACCAGTAAGGAATATTGATTAAATCTACAGCAGGCGCAAAAGGTGCAAAATTGGAAAGGGAATGTTGCGCTGCTTGAATGGTACCGGCCTGCACTTTTTGAGCCAATGCACCACCCGCACCCAGTTGACCACCCGGTGCCAACTTCACGTAAACCTGACCTCGGGTCATGTTTTGGATGTTTTCTTTAAAATCAAGTTGCATGATCGGATAGCTGCGCGATGCACCAATGATGTAGGCTGTCGCGATGGTCATGGTGTACTTGGCACGTTTTTGACGTTCTCTTTCTTCGTTGACCGCGGCTTGGGCGGAGGTTGAGGTTAACAACGCTCCCGATGCACCAGCAACCACAGCGGCGGTAAAGCCGACTTTTTTCGCTACTTCTAGGAAACGGCGACGCTCTGCACTTTGTGGGGAGTCATCCTTTTGGCGAACAGACATAAATCTACTTCCTTTCTGCGTTTTAATTAATTTGCCGAGCCGCTGTTTGCTTCTTTCTCGGCAGACAGCATTGCGACAACGAAGGTCAGGGATGTAAGGAGGAGGAGAAGAAACTCTCCCACATCATCGACACGAACAATGGGTGTGTTCCCTAAAGAAATTTGAGCCTTGGTGGCAAGAACGTTAAGCAAGTACAGCGAGAAGAACACTAGAGGTAAGATGTAGCGTTTCTTGATGTGAAATACAGAGCTCATGGTTCAACCTCTCAAGAGTCAGTTGGCGGCAGACGCCGTTTTATTATCTGTTTTGTATGTATAGCACTTAGCGTGTTGTGAATATATTGTTAAATGTAAGCGCTTACATTGTGAAGAGTAGTGGGCGAGTGGAACTGCTGTCAAGTTTTTGACGGCAAGAATTTTATGCGAAGCTATAATCAGTTAAATTGTGGCTTTATAATCTCAATAACGAGTCAAAGAACTAACGAGTTATGGTGAAAGAGATACAGCCTTTGCGTAAGCGCTTACAAAAACGACCTTCTGATGCTCCCACTGCGGAAAATGTTGCTATTGCAGCGGGGGTCTCTACGGCGACTGTGTCACGCTATTTGGCGAATCCAGCATCTGTCAGCGAGAAGCGGGGGATACTGATTCGTTCTGCGATTGAATCCCTCGGTTATATTCCTCATGGTGCTGCTCAAGCGCTCGCATCACAGCATTCAAAAACCATGGGCGTGATTGTTCCCACATTAGATAACGCAATTTTTGCCGAGGGGATTCACGCGTTTCAACGACGCTTGCAGGAGAAAGGATATACATTATTTATCGCCAGTTCGGATTACTCAGTTGATGAAGAATTAGCGCAAGCGGAAAGGTTGATCACGCGAGGCGTTGATGGGCTAATGCTGGTGGGGGCGGAGCACCATCCGCAGTTATTTGAGATCCTAGATAAAAAGCAACTGCCTTATCTGTATACATGGTCGTTTAAGCCACAATTGGATCATCCTTGCATTGGCTTTGATAATTACCGTGCATCGGCGCGATTAACCGAGTTTTTGTTGCAACTTGGGCACACTGAATTTGCCGCGATTCCGGGTATCACGCGTTTGAATGACAGAACCAAAGACCGCCTTGCAGGATGCTTAGATACCCTGAAGAAAGCCGATATTTTCTTAGCCAAAAATCGCATTATTGAATGTAAGTATGATTTAGCGGAAAGCCGTCAGGCACTGCGGAAGCTACTGGAAAATTCACCGCGTCCCACCGCCATTGTTTGCGGTAACGATATTATCGCGATGGGGGCGTTATTAGAGTGCCAAACCTTGGGTGTACGTGTACCAGAAGATGTTTCCATTGTAGGGTTTGATGACGTAGCAATGGCGTCGCACATTCATCCTGCACTCACCACCATGCAAGTTCCCTCAAAGACAATGGGCGAGAAAGCGGCAGATTTTTTGTTGGCCAAACTGAGTAATGAGCCCGTTACAGACAAATTGGAGCTGGAAGCAAAGTTGGTGGTAAGAGAAACCACCGCCGCCGTAAAATGAGGTAGAGCCTAGCGGTCTATCAGTCAGCATTAATCAAAATAAAAAGGGCGGTATCAAACCGCCCTTAGTTATTTTTACGTTGTGCTTTCAACACTTGGTCACATTACCAAACCCACTGTGTTTGCTCGTTGGTGATCCGCATTTGAATAGGTGTTGTACCGTCGTAGAAGAACACTTCGGCCAACATGTAGTATTGCGAATCGGCGAGCAGGTAATCCACATCACCGAATCCACTCTCTAACGTTTTTGCGGTGATTCGGCTGTTATAGTCGGCAGAATATGAGCCATCTGGGTTCTCTACAAAGCCGCCATATATCGACACATAGGCTTGGCTTATCGAGTAGCTACTAATATCGACTTCTAGGCTTTGCGAAACAACGGGGTCGTAGCTGAAGCCATTCGGCACCACCATTTCTGACATCTGCGTAGCATCACTTGTTACCGTCGGCGGGATATCCACTACCTCGGGGTTGGCACCAGTCAGCACAGTTGGTGTCGGATTGCTGGTACCGTTGGAGGTATTTGACGCTGTTGTACTGCCACCGGCTTCCGTAGCAGAATCAGTAATGGTAGGGCTTCCGCTTGTTGATGCTGAGCCACCATCACCTCCACCGCCCCCACAAGCTGTTAATAGTAAGACAAGTGATGCGGTTACAATCGAATAGATATTCATGATTATTCCTCCGGCTCGAAAACAGTGCCTAGCGTGGCTTTTTCGTCCATATACCAGTTGGTATTGTTAACACCCGACGTTTCAGCGTAACCCGCAAACTCAGGGTAGGCCGCAATCAGGTCAACGTGCTCTTGAGGCCATTTCCATGCGTCGTTGATTAGCAGCGCCCAAGGTAGGTTTGCTGACGTTTTGAAGTAACGGTTTTCCGCTGGGTTACCCGCATCAGACCACCATCCATACCAGTAGGCATCGAATTTTTCTGTAGGCGCTTGATCGGCTAAGTGTATTTCTAGCCCACGACCGGGGTTGTACCACAAACCATCGCGCACATACGGGCCTGGAGTTGCGAATATGAACGGGTCATAAGGCATGTCCATCAGACCGTAGGTGCTGACGCCATCATGAGGGTAGATATCGATTTCGAACTCAAACGCGATTTCTTCTTGGCAATATTGCGCCGTTCTGTAGTAGTTACATTCTGCTGGCACTTTTTGTTTGAGATCGTCCGTGATAACGAAGATGGCTTCTGTGGCATCCGACTCCATTCCATTGCTTTCTTGTACCACACCGTTGTGTTTCATGGTTGTTTGCGCATTGTCTATATCTACACGGTTTAGACCAGGAAGTCGCATGGCGAAACCGTTGTGATAACCCGCGCCGTAGGCAGAGAGGTATCCGCTGATGAGGATCCGTGTCGCTTGATTGTTTTCGTCCAGTGTTTCTGTGATGCGGAAACGTATCACCACATCATTCATGTCGTAATCGCCTTCTTTTGGCCAGTTGTCTTCAAAGGCCAATGTGGCGTAACCACGCTCGTTCGGGTAGTGCACTAATGTCGTGCCCGATTTC
This sequence comes from Enterovibrio norvegicus FF-33, assembly GCF_000286835.2. Taxonomy (GTDB): domain Bacteria; phylum Pseudomonadota; class Gammaproteobacteria; order Enterobacterales; family Vibrionaceae; genus Enterovibrio; species Enterovibrio norvegicus_A. The sequence goes on from NZ_AJYD02000038.1 coordinate 1,261,923, forward strand.
ATTACGGTGACAGGGTGATCTTCTACCTCACCGGTGGTTGCACCGCCGAAATAATCGAGACCGGCTTGCTCTGAGAAACGGAAGCGACTGAAGGTGGAACCGACTGCGGCATCTGAGGGGACGGCAATACTCAGTGTATTCGTGCCGGCATTGAGAACGGAATCGCTGACGATTTTCTCATCGGCGTCTTCAAAGTCTCCATCTTGGTTCCAATCGAGCCAAGCTGACAGATAACCCGTGGTTGAGGCTTGTACGGAGATGATCGCAGTGTTACCCGCTTCGATTGCGGTAACAAAACCCACCCCATCCTCATCTTCTGAGCCTGCTTTATTGTCATCCAGTGGGGAAATTAGACCATCTCCTTCGCTATCCGGAGCAACTAAGCCTAAGTAATACCCAGTACCAACTTCATGTCGAGGACCGTTGGAGGCCAGAAGGGTTTTGTAGCTGTCAGGCGCATCACCGAAATCAATGGTGGAATCTTCATCAATCACCGGTGCATCTTCACAGCGCGCCCCATCGTTTAAACCTGACTTGGGACCGTCTGCAAATTTCACAGCGGTCACACTGCCGGAATCAATCTTTTCTTGTGTCGAGAGGTCTATACGAAAGATATCGCCGTCTTGGTTTCTGGAAATGTAATAGTAGCCATTAACATCGAAGTAGCCCGCCCCAAAGGTGCCAGTCACACCGACAGAGCCAATGTATTTGGTTGAGCCGTTATTTGTATCAATTTCATACAATTTACCGTTGCTATTGTTCACAGCGTAAAGTTCGTCGTTCCCAGGGTGGAAAGCAAAATCTGTGATACCCAATGGTGCAGATGTTGAGATCGTTTCAGCCGTTAATTTTGCGTTAGGGTCGCTGTCTAACGGTGTTAAATCAACTCTGTAGAAGCCTCTACCTGGCCCGTATAAATAGTAATAACGATCGTACACGTCTCCAACGTAAAAGGAGTAATTGTTGGGAAGGCCACTTACCTTAATAACATCCGCCTGAAAATCTTTGTCCAAACGGACGACTTTCTTGCGGGTCTTTTCGAACCCGTAGATGTATTTTTCCTCAAAACCTACACCGTCACCCGTACCATTATCAAACCCCACGGCGTTGATGCCCTGATTGGATAATCCCACATCATTAGTGAAAAGGGTGGTGGAACCTGTCACTAGATTAACGGAGTACACCTGAACCGGACTTGATTGGAATAAATAGGCTTTGCTCGGGCATGTTTCAAATGGCGCTGCAATCGCAAAGGGCGAAACAGTTGTCAATAGAGCTGCTGTCAAAAGGCGAGACATGGAGATCTCCTTGAGTTGGTGTCTGCCAGAGTTCTTTCAAGGAATGTGCCAGTTTTAATTGGTTGATTTTTATGAGGATATATTGAAGTGAAATTTTTCTGGATATTGAAATAGTCAGAATGACAATCAAAAAAAATGGGCGGCGAGTATTTTTGTCAAAATGAGAAAATAAGTACATTTCGTGCGGTAAATAGCTCACCAGTATTAAGAATATCATCGTGATTTGATGGGGGCGTCGTTGATTGAGAAGCAATAAAACAGGGCAAGGTAATATAGCAGTGAGCGCTACGCTTATTCTCATCAATCTAATTCAAACAAAACAGATTCTCTTTCTTAACGAGGTATGATTTTCATCAGCAAGCCCCGCTATTTCAAACTACATTGAGAAGTATGTCTCGTATTTGATTCACCCTTGGGTGCGTTTGAATAAAAGGGTAAACATGAAAATTATTTTTGCAGATGACATGGCTGACATGCGAGAGAGCATCATTCAATCGCTCGAAGCTGTTGAAGGCGAATTCGGCCCTTTTGAAATTCTTGGCCAAGCGAAAGATGGACAAGAACTTATTGCTTTGGTCGAGCGGCATCCAGATGTTGATCTGGTTTTAACGGACTTGAGAATGCCAAACATGGATGGGTTGTCCGCATTGGTTTATCTCAAAGCCAATATCAAAGTGAAAAATATATTTGTTATATCAAGTGAAAATATTGTTTCAATTGGCCAGGCAGAAAAACGCAAAATCGAGGCTGATTTCAACGAGAAAATGGGCTTGCTCGACAAGATAGCGCACCGAGTGATTGATAACGAAGTCGTGGAAGGAAAAATAAACTCGATTTTGACAGGGTGCGAAAAACTGCGTCTTGACCCCATTAAAGTGGCTGAATACTACGGTGCATCGGGGTACATGAGAAAGCCGATTTCCAGACGAAAAATAGCCAGCCTATTTGAGGGAATGCTGAATCCCCAAGGTTTTGTGAATATCGGTCTTGTCTAGGCTTACGTCCAAAATAACATGAAGTGCTTATGTCTTAGCAGACAATACAACCGTTGTGCAGGCGATTAACGAACGGATGATTTGAGGTGCAATCAATGAGTAAGGTATTGGATCAGCAGACGTCATGTTTATCACAATATGCTGGCGGCGCATCGTCAGATCACAACGCTTCAACACGATTAGCCCAAAAGAACCTTGTGTTTTCACTTGCAGATGAACAATACGGCATTCCTTTGTCCTCAGTAAAAGAAGTGATTGGCTTGGTAAAAGTCACGCCTATTCCTCATGTGCCTCCCTATTTTAAAGGTCTTATTAATCTTCGTGGCCGCATCATCTCGGTGATAGATTTGAGGTCGAAGTTAGGGCTTGAAGAGAAAGCTTACGAGCCGAAAAAAACCTCCATCATTATCAGTGATGTCAACGCGTTAACCATAGGTAGTATTGTTGATGATGTGAATGAAGTGGTTGGATTTGACGAAGCGCAAATTGAGCGTGATTTGGATATCTCACACAGTATTGGTCGTGATTACATTACTGGAGTCGCCAAAGCAAAAGGGAACCTAGTGTTGCTGCTTGATATACATAAAGTACTGGACCCTGATGACCTAGAGATCATCGGCCATCATGTTTCGTTCTCCTCCCAACAAAATAACAACGAGGGATAAACTATGTTTGAGCGTCTCTCTCTTCGCGCAAAAATCATTTTAGGTAACGCCGTTAGCCTTCTGTGTTTGGTTTTCTTGGGTGTACTGAGTTTGAGTAGCATCAAAGAGCTTAAGGAGACAGATGACTGGGTGGATCATACGCATCGTGTTATTCATCAGGCTCTTCAGATTGAAAATGCAGCTATTGATATGGAAACGGGCATGCGAGGTTACTTGCTTGCCGGTGATGAATCATTCCTTGCGCCTTACCGTGCCGGGAAGTCACGTTTCACCACACTGATCAGTGAACTTAAAGTCACCGTCAGTGATAACCCTCCACAAGTTCTTGTACTTGAAAAAGCAGAGACAACCATTGCTGATTGGCAGCAGTCAGTCACTGAGAATGCGATTGCGCTTCGGCGTGAGATTGGCTCCACTCAAAGCATGAATGGTTTGTCGGCGGAAGTGAACAAGGACAAAGGGAGAGCTTACCTTGATCGTTTTGGATCGCTGATCAACACATTCAAAGCTGAAGAGAGCGCTTTGCTTTCTCAGATTGACGTTGCAGTTGGGGACGTCGAGGACATTAACGGCACCAGAGAAGCATTGTCGTCGATGAAAGCCAAATTACAGGTGATGGAACAAGCCTCTCTCTTAGAAACGACGGTGTTGACGATGGCATCTGGCGTACGAGGTTACTTACTGACGGGTAATGACGCCTATCTTACGTCATATACGGCAGGCCGAAACAGCATTGATTTTATGCTCAATGACCTGAAAGTGAGCGTTAACGATAATCCTAAACAAATGCGGACGTTGAACGACATTGCCTCCGTGATTTCAGAATGGCAAACACAAGTATTTGATAGGAATATCGAACTGCGTCGTGAAATTGGAGAAGGAAAAACGATGAACGATATCTCAAACTTGGTTGCTCAAGGGAGAGGTAAAGTGTTCTTTGATGAATTCCGACGTCAAATTGGCGCCTTTATTGATCGTGAAGAGCAGCTATTAAGTGAACGTCAGGCGACACTTGAAGAGGCGCTAGTGGCGACGAACAATTCACTGATGTTTGGTGTCATTGCCGCAATACTCATCACTATCCCGATTGCCATATGGCTTAGCCGTTCCATCATGCGTCCTTTCCAATCTATTTTTCGCGGATTGCACTCATTCAGTTCGAAAGAGTTGTCAGATCTGAACATGGCATTCAACAGTGTGGTGAAAAAAATGGCCGACAGTGCTGGGCGTTTGGCCACAGTGGCCAGCAGTATCGATAACGTGTCACAGAACTTGTCTCAAATCTCAAATCGTCAAGCAAGCTCAGTAGAAGAAACATCCGCAAGCACCGAAGAGATCTCGGGTATGGTACGCATCAATGTGCAATACGCTGAAGAGTCAAAAGATCTCTCCAAAGAAGTGGGTGAAAAAATGACGGGCTTGGATGATGCCATGCGGATGATCTCCGAATCTAATCATAAGATCGCTGAATTGGTGAAAATCATCGGTGAAATTGGCGCTAAAACCGCCATTATCGACGATATTGTATTTCAAACGAAGCTTTTGTCGTTCAACGCGTCGGTTGAAGCCGAACGGGCTGGCGAGCATGGGCGTGGGTTTGCTGTTGTTGCACAAGAAGTCGGCAACCTTGCACAAATGAGTGGTAAAGCCGCCACAGAAATCTCCGCCATTGTGAAACAGAGTATTTGTGAGGCTGAAACGATCGCAAAGGAAAATACCTGTCGCGTTGAAAAAGGCTCTAACATCGTCGCGGAAACAAGGAGACAGTCAAACTTGGTTCTCGAAGGTGCCTCAAAGATTTTTGATGCCTCGAACGAACAGGCACGAGGCATTCAAGAAATCAGCAATGCGGTTGAGTCGATAAACAAGGCTACGCAGCATGCTGCCTCCATCGCTGATCAAGCGTCCAGCTCCAGCTCCGAGCTTAATAAGCAAGCGGAAGATCTCAACCGAATGGTACTCAACCTGAACAGTTTCCTTCGTGGGCATGAGACAGTGATAAAGGATGAACTAGAGACCACCGTTAATGTGGAATTACGAGATAAGTACGAAGCACAATCGTTGGAGGGCATTCGCCGTCAAATCGACAATGCCGCTCATTCGTTACCTGACGCGCCAAAAGAAGCAGAAGATAGTGATAATCAAACTGCGTGGAATCGGCTTTAGATTGACGGTTAGGGGCGTGTAATATGCATTCCGAAAACCAGGGTCAAACACGGTCTTACTTTATTGAGCCACCGAGTGTTGGCAATACACAAGGGATGACACAAGCCGAGTTTGACTATTTTTCAACGTTGATCTTCCAGCACGCCGGAATAAAGCTGGAAAATGAGAAACGTAGCATGCTTGAAATGCGGCTGTTTAAACGTTTGAGCGCGCTTAAATTACATACGTATAGCGATTACATGCGGGTGCTTCAAAAAGACACGAGTGGCGTAGAGCTGGTTGCCTTTACCAACGTCATTACGACAAATAAAACCGCCTTTTTTCGTGAGCAGCGACATTTCAACGTACTCCGTAATGACATTCTCAAGCACCCGCGCTCGGAAAAAACATTCATTTGGTCTGCTGCCTGTTCTAGTGGTGAAGAACCTTTTTCACTGGCCATGCAGTGCGAAGCCATCAAAAATGAACGCGCTAACTTCGACTACCGTATTCTTGCTACCGACGTTGATACCCAGCGTCTTGAGGCATGTGGGCTAGGTGAATACCCAAACGAGCAGCGCGAAGACATTCCCCCCCTTTTCCAGCACCAATTCATTGAACGTTCAGCGCGTGATGCGAACACCTTTACCGTGGCAGAGCGGTTAAAGCAAAACATAAAATTTAGGCAGCATAACCTGATCCATTACCCTGAAAAGTTTGGCATTCAATTCCAATACATTTTTCTGCGCAATGTCCTGTTCTATTTCCCACGCAGCACAGGAGAAAAAGTGGTGCGTGCGTTGGTGAGCCAATTGCAGCCCGGCGGACTGTTCTTTGTCGGATTAACAGAATCATTGCAGCACATGGATGTTGGTTTGGAGCTGGTTGATGTGTCTGTCTATCGGAAACCCGATCTAGGGGGGTCTGTCGATGAGTGACGTGCAAGTTCACTCGGGTGAATATCAATTTGCTCTCCGCCAATCAATGTGGCTGCAAACTGTTGTTGGTACCTGTGTCATTGTGTGTATTTGGGATGAAGAAAACCAGAGCGGGGGAATGTGTCACTACCGTTTACCTGTCGCGCCAGAGGCTATCACGATGGGAGAGCATGCCAATGATTATGGTACGTGTGCCATTCCCAACTTATTGAAAAAATTTAAACATTCATCGTCAAAACTCGCAAACTTAAGGACTTGGGTGCTAGGTGGTGGGCAGGTGCATGATGGGGCGTTTATGCAATCCCAGCAAATTGGAGAGCGCAATGTCCTCGTGGCATTAGACATTCTTGCCCAATATGGATTACCTATTGTTGGCGCGTCAGTAGGGGGGAGTTCTGGTCGGCAAATACGCTTTAACCCAAAGTCCGGTGTGGTCGATTTTCGGTTTTTGGATGACACGCCTCGTGATGCCGAGAGTGCAGAGTCAGCACTTGGGAGTAGGGCACAATGGGTGTATGTCGTCTCTGCTAGCGAAACATTCTTCACTTTGATTGAAAAGACGCTTGGCACTGACCCAAGTATTCATCTTCATGTTTTACCCGATTTAGAAAGCGTGAGTCGATACTTCTCCCATCAAGCGCCTCAAGCTCTGATCATTGATGCTCAGAATTTGCCCACAACCTCGTTAGTATTCACATCATTACCCGCCATGTTTACGCCTCTTAACCTACCCACCGTGGTTGTAGCGGACGGTGTGACGGCTTTGAATGGAACACACTATCGAACATTGGTAAGCGTGGTGGGAAATCGAATATTAGTATCGACACCGCAATGTCTTGTTAAAGTGCTAGCGTCGGCAATACACCTGAATACATTATCCACGCCGCTTAAAACACAATTGGCGGCGTTGCCTTCAACTCACCCATCAAACAATAGGAAAGGAAAGCCGACCGGGGTGGTGCTTATTGGTTCATCAACCGGAGGCGTTGATGCGCTGGACGTACTTTTAACGCAGTTCCCTGGTGACATGCCACCCATTTGCATTGCGCAACATATCCCTCAAGACTACTCAATGGCATTGGTAGAAAGATTGAACACAAAAACCCCGCTAACGGTCAAAGAGGCCGTCGATGGGGAAGTTTTGACCCAGTCTCATGTGTACTTTGCGCCAGGTAATCATCACATCAAGCTGGTGCAATTGAGTGATGGCAACGTGGTTGTCCGAGCCACGCTCGACCCGCCAATAAACAGCTTTAGACCTTCGGTAGACTACCTGTTTGACTCTGCAACCAAAATCAAAGGTTTGCATATCGTCGCAGCGTTATTAACAGGGATGGGAAGCGACGGCGCGAAAGGACTTCACCACTTGAAGCATCAAGGTGCATTTACCCTAGTACAAGATGAAAAAAGTTGCGTGGTATATGGCATGGGGCGTGTTGCGAAAGAGTTAGGTGCAGTATGTCGAACCGTACCTATTCATGAAATGGCACGGGCGATTATTGAGGCCTATCAGGGCGCTTTCGCCTCCGAATTGTCTCACGGTAAAACGGACGAACTCACTAAGGAGTTACGTTAATGCCTCAGTCTGATTTGGACACTGTCGTGAATGCATTGCAAAAAGACTTTTCGGATGTTGCCAATATCCTGTCTCTGCCAGTGTCCACGCGTCATGTTAAGCAGGGTTTCTCGGGGTTGAGTGACAAGCTTCTATCCCTGGTCGAAGATGATCCGCGGTTCGATACGACCCAATTTCTTATTCAGCAAACAGTTATCTTGCTTGAATTCTTAGAGGTGGACTCGACAGAGGCCAATGAAGACCTGTTGGTGTTATTGGACTCCATCATTGAAACGGCACGTTCAGAAGCCGCGCCATATTCAAAAGGCGATGACGCGTTTGACGAAGATAATGTGTTTGAAAACGAGCATGGGGATGATGTTCAGCAAAAAGAAAACATGGCGAATGCGCTTAACGCGTTGGCTATTTTCGCCATAGACACATTTGGTATAGACGTTACCTTGATAGAGGATGCGCCTGTATTTGATGACGATGTATTGAGTGAGCTTGATTACCTTAGCTCTCTTATTGACTCAAATGCCGAACACACTGAGCCCCACTCAGACCGAATCCTCCATGCAAAGAACAAGGTAAAGGAAGCGAGAGAGTTAGATGTTCAGAACAAGTTTGAACCGACGACGAAGGTTAAATCACACCTTCTCGAACATCTAATGAGTTATTCCGAAGAATTAGTGCAAATCCGAAATACCCTCGCGGATTTTGCAGAGAAACAAGAGAGCCTCGCGCTGACTGAGTTGTCAAACAAGTTGAAGACAGTGTCGGACGGCATGCTCAATGATCTATTGAAAACGCAAATGCGCCCAATAGGAAATTTGCTGAGTAAATATCGCCGTATTGTGCGGGACCTTTCTAAGGAGCTTGGCAAGAAAGTAGATGTAGAGATTGTTGGCGAAAACATAGAGTTAGACAGCAACGTCATCGACGCCATCAATGAGCCTTTGACACATCTGGTTCGAAACGCTCTAGATCATGGATTTGAAACCCATGATATTCGCGCTGCATCTGGGAAATCCATGGTCGGCAGGCTACTCATTCACGCCTATAACGAGGCGGGGAAGGTCGTCATTAACATTTGTGATGATGGTAAAGGCATCGACAGAGAAAAGGTGTTGAGCAAAGCCCTCTCTAACGGATTAATCACCCAAGAAAGCCAGCATCAACTCACGGACAAAGAGATACTAGAGTTGATCTTCCATCCTGGCTTATCAACTTCGGACCAAGTCAATGCCCTCTCGGGTAGAGGGGTGGGCATGGATGCGGTTAAACGAAAAGTCGAAGACATAAAAGGCACCATAGATATTCATTCTGAGAAAGGCTTAGGCACTGAAATCGCGCTTATCTTTCCGTTAACCATGGCGACGTTAAAAGTGGCTTTGTTTGATATTGGCAACGTGACCTATGCCATCCCCTCTTCTGATATTTCGAACATTGTCGGTATCAGCAAAGAAGAAGAAAGTTTGAGTGTCCGGTTCGATAACGGCCATCCTCTTTTATATCAAAACAACAAAGTTATTCCGCTAATTGAACCCCATGAATATTTGGGGGAATTGACAGAGAAGCATGTCTTTCGTCGCGCGTATCAACAAGGCATGCGTCATAGCGTTGTGGTGTTTACCCATCGGGGTCAGCAATGGGGGCTACCCGTCGACCATGTACGGGCGTTTTTGGACATCGTCATTAAGCCGTTAGATCGCTCAATGAATGGCAACGACGTGTTTGCGGGGGCGGCGGTACTTGGCAGTGGGGATTTGGCTTTAGTGATGAATCTGAAGAAAGTGATTCAATTTGCGCGGAGCTATCACTGATAAGATCACTGTTCCCCTTTCTTTCTTATACTTAACAATAACGTCATCAAAAACAGGTGAGTGGAATGAAACTCTTAGGCAGCTTTTTGTTAGATTTCGAACTCATTTCGGCAAAAGACTTGGCCGATGTCATGGTCGAGCAAATTCGCCAGACGCCAAACAGCTTGGATATCATCTACGAAAAGAAATTGATCACGCCGGAACAATTCCTATCCATTGTCACGCTGCAAAACGACGAACATCTCGACCTACGTTCCGCCTGTATGCGATTGGACATTTGGCGCAATGAATTCTTTGATGCCATCAACGACGAGGTATCAAAGCGGCGCTCAACATTGGGGCGCATACTCGTTGAAAAAGGCTTGGTAGAGCCCCATGTGCTACTGCCGATCCTAAAACAATATCATGCGTATCGTGCTGAAAATAACAATGACTTTGCTTTGTTCTCTGAAAATACACTGTTAGACCTCAGCGAAAGCGAAGCAGAAGGCAGCGCCGACGAATTGCATTTTGAACCGGATTTTTCACACGTACAGGCCAGCGATCCTTCTGACTATATTGAGCTTTTCTCTGAAGAGAAAGAAATCGAACTCGAGCTGATAATTCTGGCTATTGAGGCATTGGGAAGTGATAAAAACAAAGCGGACCCTGAAGAGTTGTTAAACCAATTTTTCACTGATTACCATTCCCTGAAAGGAACAGCACGAAGCGTTGGCGCACTGCTCACCGAAAACCTTATCCATGAATCTGAAGATCTACTCACCTTTTTCAAACGCTTCCTTCATAAAATTCATCATGCCGATTTTGCTGCGTTAGCTGCGATCAATTTGAAAGTGTTGGATGTTCTCAGCAACTTGAGAAACGAGATGGCGACGTCAGGCTCTGAAGAACACTATTGGCGTACTCCGGAATTAAAAGGTAAATACCTCAAAACGCTGGGGGACATTAAGCGTCTCAATGAGGAATTGGAAAACCGAGGGTATGAAGTGAGCCTGGAAGACGTACAGGATCTTTTCTAGCGCAACAGTGTAGTGGACGAATGTCATCGTGCTATCTCTGCATTAAAGCTTAAAAAATGTATTCATGGGACAAACAAACTAAGAAATTCAGAATGTTCAGAGTTTCAACGACTTCGTTTCGCGCAGTGTTCGTCGCTCGTTTCTTTGCGGCTAGCTCGCTGCCTTTTTCCCTTCGATAAGGCCTTTCATGATGTCGGTAACTTGTTTGAGTTTTAAGCTCTGATCTTTGTAGCTCATCGAGACTTGAGACGTTTCATTGGCAATGTGATGGTTGTTGTTCACGATACCCGCCATCGACTCCATCGCCGAATTCACCTGTACGATGCCTTTCATTTGCTGATTAAAGGCTTCGCTGAATGAATCAATTTCTTTAGAGAGCCCTTGAATTTGGTCGGAGATGCCGGAAAAGCTGACTTGAGTTTGTTCTGACAGCGCTTTGCTTTCTTTCACGCGAAGCTCTGTTTCTTTCACAATCTCTCCGACCGTGACCATGGAATCTTTCAGTAACTTGTCGATATCTTGCGAGGCTTGGCCTGACGTCAAAGCAAGCTGACCGACTTCTTGGGCGACCACCGCAAAGCCGCGTCCATGCTCGCCAGCGCGTTCGGCTTCAATGGACGCATTTAGTGAAAGAAGCTTGGTTTGGAACACGATGTCATGAATCACCTTGGTGTAATCCGATATTTTTTGAATGATGTCGTTAATTTCTTGAAGGTGCTTATTTGAATTTTCAATTAATACAACAGAGTGCGCCAATTTTCCCATGTTCTTGCTGCCTTCATTGCTAAGCGCAAGCGTGCCTTTTGAGACATCTAAGCAACCGAGAACGTTTTGATTGGTTTGTTTCACCATCTCGGTGATTTCAGAAATCGCCGACACATTGGAATCCAGTGCTGCGCGTTGCTTCTCAACACCATCAGCCAAACTTTCTGCGCCTTTTAGCACAAGTCGCGAGTTATCAAGTGCGTCGTCTGACACTAAGGTTAGATCTTGCGTTATCGCAATCAGCGGCTTAGAAAGGCGCAGCGCAACGATGTAAATGATGACGCAAAGCAGCGCGATGATGGTGAAAAAACAAATCAGAATAACTTGAAGGTTTTCTTGTAACGCCGCCGTCGAATTTTTCTCATTGTAGGTAATGTTCAGGATACCCAATGGCGTGCCGTCTTCCGCCATAATTTGACCTGAATAGTTTTTGACGGCGTGATTGACCGTTTTTTGCTTTGTCTCTGTGTACGGGATGCCACTTACGTCAACAAACTCAATGTGGTCGATATCGTCATCCTGCATTCCCACTCTCACGAAATCTTCCAACGCAGACAAGTCATAATTCAGAATGTAGGATCGGCTCGATTGCTTGAGAAAGCTTGCCAGTGCCTCGACTTTTCCTTTCTGTATTTTGGAAAGCTCATTCGATGTCATTTGATGGAAAAAGAGGGCGGCAATGATCAGGAATATCGTAATGCTGCCAATCAATGGCAATAGAATACGATAGCGCAGTGACAGCCCTGAAAAAATCTTGAACCACATAGTCATAAAATCACTTCATCGTTTGAATGGGTAGGGCTTTTCCGTTTTCAATTTTTGTTAGGTAAACGTCGTCTAGACCCTGTCGGTCAGACTTGCCGAAGTTTATTTTCAGCCCGCCAAAGTCCTTATTCTTCATACCTTCCATGGCACTGATAAAGCGCTCTCGCGTTAAGTGCTGGCCCGACTGATCAAGAGCATCAACGATGACCATGGCATTCAAGTAACCTTCCAATTGCGTGTAGTAAGGGCTGTCGACGCCGTAGTTATTCATGTCGGCTTTGAAATCAGAGATAATTTTGAGCTTACTTTGATCGGGGTTTGGCATCACTTGCGAGATATAGCTTCCATCCCCCGCAGAGCCCAGTTCAGCGATCAGTTTCTTCGTGCCAACAAAGGAGATGTTAGCGAACTTGGGATAAAAGCCTTTGTCATGGGACATCTTGATAAACGCACCACAGGCTTTGTAAGCGCCCACCATAATGACGGCATCAGGCTTCTTAGCCATGATGTTGTTTAGCCCTTTTTCAACGTCGAGTGTATTGCGTTTATATTTGCCCTCGGCGTGTATTTTGAGACCTCGTTGTCGAAGCGCTCTTTGTACACCCGCTTTACCTGCTGCACCGTAACCATCATCTTGGATAAATACCGCGATCTTCTTATAACCGAGGTCGTTGATGAAATGATCAACCAACTTTTTGGTTTCATTGAAGTAACTGGCTCGAATATTAAAGATGTTTTTGTTGGCTGGATTACGCAAAAATTCTGCACCTGTGAAAGCGCCAACATAAGGAATTTTCGCGCGATTCACTTCGGGAACGACAGCTTTCGAGGTGGGAGTGCCGACAAAGCTAACAAGGGCAAAGACCTTGTCTGTGTAGATGAGTCTTTTGGCGTTCTTTGCGGCGCGGTCGGGTTCATAGCCATCGTCGAGTGAAACGACGTTGATCTTGCGACCGTGAATACCGCCTTGCTGGTTAATCTTTTCGAAGTAGGCAAGTGTGCCCGCTTTGACACCGCTACCTAGCCCAGAAGCCGGCCCAGAAAGGGCATTGCTCATGCCTAACGTGATTGTATTTTCTGATACGCCAATTTCGGCGGCAGCAGTTGTGGAAAACAGCCAAAGAAACACGATAGTGCAATGCAAGCCTTTCATTAGTAACGCCTCAGTGAATAACAGGGTTATCAATGAGTATAGAAAAGAATCCAGATGTCTCATTATTGATTCACACTTAGAAGCCCTAAGTGATACCTCTTTTAAGAGTTACCCCCTTTGTTGACGTTAACCGCGCGCCATTGTCTTGGTGGTGAACAAAGGCACCAGTACCATCCCTAAAAAACCGACTGCCAGCGCCCAAAGCTGAGCAAGGTGTCCAGACTGACTTTGTATCGTAGCGCCCATTTGGTTGAGCTGAATGGTGGCTTGAATGGCAGGCGTTGACGGTGACAGTTGTGCCAACATGTTTAGCCATTCGGGTAATGCGCTTGTCGGCCACACGAAACCTGAAGTAAACAGCAGTGGCATGGAACTGAGCAATACAACCAGTGTGATCATTTCAGGGCGTTTTATGACTTTCCCCAACAAGGTTCCACAGCCGATGGTTGCCAGTAAAAATGGCAGCATCACTATCGCGAGTTGTAACGGCAGCGCAAGACGATTCACACCGTTGATGTCGAGACTTGCGCCGAGGTAGTACATGGTCATGACGCTGTATATCGCCACCAATATGGTGGTCCGAGCGATGAAGCGTCGTCGGCTCGTTTTCGTTTCTCCACAGCCTAATAGGCCTGATGCTATCAGCAATGTTTGCTGCAAAATCAGGATAAATACGCCGGGTACTACGTAATTGCCGTAACCCATTGTTGGGTTGAAAACAGGCACCAGATTGAGTGAAAACGGAGAATTTTGCTTGGACGCTAGCGACAGTGGCACATCGTTCATCATCGCTTTGGTGGTTTTAACCTTTGCGCCCAACGTACTGCCTGCGGCTATCACGCCTTCCGCGATAGTGCCGTAAGTGAGGAAGAACGACGCATCGCCACCGACGGCGACTACCGGACTTTTTCCGAGCAATAAATCACGATAGAAGTATTCAGGCACGCTGATCACGCCTTCAATTTCGGCATTCGCAATATGGATTCCCGCCTGATTTTCGCTGCTGAGTTGTGACACCACTTTTAGCTGTGGTGTGGCATCGAGCATGCGGATAAAGACTCGGCTCTGCTGGCTTTCGTCGTGATCGACCACCGCCACGCGCAGTTCTCTCGGCAATTGGTTGGCGTAAGGCAGTGGGTACAAGAGTGAGTAAATCACAATGCCACCAAATACTGTGAAGACCACAGCAGGGTTTGAGAACAGCTTTTTCAGTTCAACAACAAACGATGTGCGCCAATTCATGATGCGATCTCCTGTTGTGTGCCGTTGACGCCGTTGTTTGCGTTTTTCATACGTTTGACTTTTAACACGACTATCGGCCAAATAATCCCAAATGCGGCGAGTGCGCAAAGCGATGGCATAGCTTGTTGTAAGGTTGCGCCATAATTGAACTGTCCGATCTGTGCCGTGATGTAGTGGCTCACGGGCAACAAAGCGCGCCAACACTGGGCAAGAAAGGGCATGTCGCTGGCAGGGAAACTCACCCCCATAAACGCAAATGCAGGGGCGGTGAAACCGGCGACCAAACTCATGGCGCGTGTTGCGTCACGTGTACCGACGTAAAGCAGCATGCCAACGGCAAGTCCTGCTAGAACCATCAACCCTTGCGCCGCAAACACGATCTGCCAACTGCCGTTCATTGGCCAGCCCAGTAAGAAGTGCATGGCGATGGCGAACCCTATCCCCAATAGCCAAAGCGGGATGAGTAAACCCACTACTTTTGCCGCTAACGGTTTAGCAATAGAAGAGGAAAAGGCGGTTTCAAGTGTGCGATTTTTGTCGGTTAACGCCATTGATAGCATTCCACAGGCCACAATGGTGATTTGCCAAAGGGCAGGGATAATCGCTGATACTAGAAACTGTGCGTAATTCGTACCGTTATTAAACAGAGGGACAAGTTGGAAGCGGATGGGCACCGATTGCGCGGCGGCTTGCGCGGCGACAGTCGTGCCGTGCAGCATTTTACCTTTAGCTTCAACAGTAGCGGCAAACGTGCCTTGGCTTTGGCCGATGGCGGCGCTGACTAACTTACCAATCAAAATGTATTGGCTGTTATAGAACGCGGTCACATCTGGGCTTTCGCCTCGCAGCGTGTCTTTCTCAAATCCTTGCGGAATGATAACCGTGGCAAATGTTTCAGCACTGTTGAGCGCATCGGAGGCTTGTTCCACATCGCTGAAAGCTTGGGTTTCAAGGGTTGGGCTGGCGTTGTAATAGCGAACTAGCCCGCGAGACAGGCTGCTGTTATCCAAATCCACCACACCGACAGGTAAATCTCGGCCTGTGCCGGAAGAGAATATCGCCCACACCAGCACAAACAGCGCCAAGGGCAAACCACACAGCAGTGCAGTCAACCAGCGGTCAGACAGCGTAGAACGCCATTCTTGCCAGAGTAAGGAAAAGAACGAAGGGCTGTTCATCATGATCAGCCTTGCGCGTCGTTTTCAGTCACCAACACACTCATGCCTGCACGAAGGCCATCAATGGCTTTAACAGGGCGTGCTTCGACTTCGAATGTGCGCATGTCATAACCTTGCTGACTGTTGGTTGCTCGCCAAGTGGCGAAATCACCCATCGGCGCAACATGTGTCACTTCGAATGCATAGGCTTGGTCGCTAAGTGAAGGGATCGAAGCGTTAAACACCGCACCCTTTTTGAACTGGTTCAGCTTGTCTTCGCGAATGTTGAATACCGCCCATGCGTCTTGCATGTCGATCACGGTGACCACTGGGAAGCCTTGTGGTGAAAGCTCGCCCGGTTGCAGCAGAATTTGGCTCACTTCACCTTGATACCAACTGTGGATCTTGGTGTCTTTGGCATAGGCTTCGACTTCTGCAACAGCGCCTGCAGCCATGCGGACTTGTTCTTGTGCAGCACGCTTGGTTTCAGAACGTGCGCCTTCTTTTGCCATATTATACATCTGGCGAGCGGCATTTTCGGTGTATTTCGATGCCTGCCATTGGGTAAAGGCTTCATCGCGTTTTTGTTCGGCGGTGACACCTTCACGGTAAAGTGCGTCAACGCGTTGGAAGGTTTTCTCGGCAAGCTGAGCCCCGGCTCGTGCTTTCTGCCATTGATCACGTGCGGCATTGATTTCTTGTGAGCGTGCGCCGCTTTCGGCTTGCTCTGCCATCGCGCCTGCGGCTTCTTCACCGGCTTTCGCTTGCTCTAGTTTGGCGTCGATTTCTGGACTAAACAGGGTGAATATCAAATCGCCTTTTTCGACTTGCTGGCCTTTGCGGACAAGCACTTCGTCAATACGTCCCGCTACTTTGGATGACACTGTGTATTGCTGCGCTTCAATTTGACCTTGAAAGCGTTCAGGTTGCGGTTGGTATGCCTGATAAAAACTGTATCCCACCCATCCAATCAAAGCAGCGGCTGGAACAGCCATAAATGCGGATTTCAATTTACTCATGATGGATTATCCCTGTTGTGTTGGAAGAGAGTGGGTAAAGGCGGCAGCTTGAAAATCGGGGAAACGGTTCATTTCCCCGCTAACAGCCAGCAAGCGAGAGAGCGACAAGACGTATTGGTAAGACGCTGCAAGTTGTTGTGTTTTGATATTGGCGAGATACAGCTCGGCATCAACCACATCTAGCGAGGTTGAAAGCCCTTGTACAAAGGCTTTTTCACGCAGGCGAAGGTTTTCATCTGCCAGTGAAATACTCGATGACAAGCCTTGGTATTCTTCTAGGGCTTGGTTGGCTTCACGCCATGTTTTTTCTACTAACAGCGAGAGATCTTGCTCTGCCTGAGCACGCAAGTAGTTCACTTGAAGGGCAGTGCTGTGGGCAGCTTTGAGTTTGTCTGAGCGGCCGCCGTTATCAATCAGCGGAATGCTCACGCCTACGCCAACTGCCCAATCTGGTGCCAGTTCTGCGGTGAGCGAGTCGCCTTCATACAGGTTGTAATTACCGTATAAATAAACCTGCGGATAGTATTTACCTTTCTCCATATCAACAAGGCCATCCGCCTGATTGCGCTTGGCGTCCAGCACTTTTAAGCCTGGGTAGCCTGCGAGGGTTTTTTGCAAGAAAGGTGACATAGCCGGCGCTTGGGTTTGCGTAAACAAGGCACTGGAGGGAGAAACATCGCCTGTGCTTTTCACCAAGGTTCTTAATGCTGCTTGGGCAATTTCCAAATCACGTTCTGCTTTTTTGCGCTCGGTTTTGGCTTTGTCGTACGCAACTTCTGCTTGCAAGCGTTCAACGCGAGCAATCTGACCTTGCGCTTCGAGCTTCTTGGCATGATCGAAATGCTTCGCCAGCCCTTGTTCGACCTCTGCGCGAGTCTGCAAGACTTGTTCTGCCAACACGGTTGCGAAATACACCTTGGCCAAATCTTCAAACTTGGCCTGTTGCTCCATTTGCATCAAATACGTCGCTTCGTCGCGTTGCGCATTGGCAATGTCTTCCGCCGCGAGAATGCGTCCGCCAGTGAAAATAGGCCAAATAGCGCGAATCGAGCTGGTGTAAATGTCCCGATCTGCCAACGTTGTGGTGAGTAAGTTGTCGATATTACTGACTAAGCCACCCACACCCAATGACCCAGCCAATTGGCCGAGTGCTTGACCACCGTTCATGTGTTCAGCAAGTTGAGAGGGTTTGAGTTCTACGTTTTGATCAAGACGCGTGTAGTTGCCACTTAGCGAAACGCTCGGCAGATGGTGAGCGGACGCAGCGTTGCGCATGTGCTCGGCGCGTTGCACGTTTGCGCGTTGTGCGGCAATACCATCGTTGCGTTCTTGAACCGCTTGCCATGCCTGTTCAAAAGACAGGGTCTCCGCATAAGAAAATGTGGAACACAGCATGAGAGTAACGCCGAGTGTTAGTAGACGTGAAAATGGCGTAAACGACGTTTTTCTGATCAACATAAAACTTACCGTTTGGGAAAGAGAAATACAGTTTAGAGTTTATACTCTAATTTTTCCAGCGGTAACTGTTATTGGAAGAAAGATCAGGCGGATAAGATCGACAAATTGTGTTGATTTTGCTTTTCCAACTTGTAGACTTCTCCCTCTCTCATTGTAAGCGACCATTCAAACGCCTCTTTTGAGCGACAGAGTCACGATCGTCAGGTTACGCTGTGGGGATCTCGTGCTTTCTGCGACATTCTTCGAGCTGGACTCAACGTTAACTCCTTCGCCGACAGTGAGCATTTTCCTTGTCGTTATGCTCTGTGCTTGGGCAACATTGTTAACATGCTTTTCGCGTCTCGGATCCCTTGTATTTAAGTTCGTAAAGGGAACTCGATTTTGGCGCATGTATTTCTAGGGGTAGTCATGCCAACCAATACGTTAAGTGAGCGCACAATACGCTTTCTTATCTTGATGATTTTTCTCGCAGCAGCGATGGAAACTGACATCTATCTTCCGGCGTTTCCAGACATGATGGTGGCATTCGACACCAATGAAACGATGATTCAGCGGGTCTTAAGTTTTAACTTTCTGGGTATCTGTTTAGCGTCACTGATCTATGGGCCTCTTTCAGATGCGATCGGCCGTCGCAGCGTGCTCAACGTCGGTTATGCCTTGTTTATTCTGGGCAGCATTGGCTGTGTGTTTTCCACTGACATCAACGTATTGATTTTTTGGCGCTTCGTTCAAGGCTTCGGCAGTGCAGCATGCATGATTATTGGTGCGGCTATGGTGTTCGATTTATACAAAGCCGAAAAAGCCACAGAGATTGTGTCTGATCTGAACAGTTTGGTCGTGAGTATCATTGCGTTCGCGCCAATGTTAGGTGGCTGGATTAACTATCAGTTCGGGTACACCTATAACTTTGTGTTTATTGCTGCATTGACCATCGTCACTGGCCTGATTTGCTTTATACAATTGCCAGAATCACTGCCTGTAGAAAAACGAAAGCCGCTGTCCATTAAGGGCATTGGTAGTGACTACGTGACAGTACTGAAAAACGGCGAGTTCTGGGCAAACACGTTGATCACCACCGCCATATTTTCTGGCTACATGGTGTTCATTTCTAATATGCCCCTGATTTTTGTAAATCACCTGGGTATCGACAGTGCAGTGTTTCCTTTTTATCAAGTGAGCTTGTTGGTGGCATTCGTGATTGCGAGTATCAATAACGGCCGTTTGATCAAATGGTTTGGCGTGAATAGCCTGCGTCGATATGGTTTTCTTACCATTGTATTGATGACGTTGGCCATGTTTGTGTTACCGACAAGTTGGCAGCAGCTTCCGTTGCTGATCACCTCACTCATGGTGCTTTACTCCTTGGGCGCGGGTGTGTGTATTGGTATTTTCTTTGCGCGCTCAATGGAAGCCGTACCGAATCAAACGGGTGTGAGTGCCTCTTTAGTCACAGCGATTCGTTTAGCATTGGTAGCCTTGGTCATAGACATTAGTGGTGCGATGTTCGATGGCACGATGACGTCTGTTATCAACTTAATCAGTGGGTGCATCTTGCTGAGTGTGTTCATTTATCTTGGTGATAATCTTCGAGCTAAGCGACACAAGAAAACGGCTAGCCTCAAAGTTTGATGGTCTAGCCGTAGATGTCCAATAGCGAACAGAGCCTGCATATGATGCAGGCTTTTTTTTGCCGGCGTATTAGTGAGCATATTTAGGTTGCTTGGGTGTAGTCGTGCAATGCACTTTCGATGGCATCAATCGCCATTTTTACGCCAATAGGCACAGTGCCGTGGAATGGGTGAATGGCATAGACGTTTACCCGTGGCATCTGAAAATCGGGTAACACGGCTTTCAGTTTTGGGTTTGTGGAAACAGTGAAGTTGGGCAAAATCCCCAGGCCATAGCCAGACTCAATCAGAACGAGTGTCGTTTGCATCGCGTTTGTTCTATGTTTCGGCGAAAACGTTAATGATCGGGTTTCATTAGTTAACGGATTATAGAGTGCATGGGATACCGTTTTAGGCTGCCATTGATGGGCAATATAAGGCGCATCGTCCTCGGTGAATTCTCTGTTTTTAGCGCAACACAGCACATCTCTAAACTTACCAATTCGGCGTTGCTTGTTATCACTATGCTCCGATCTTCCCGCCCGAATCGCGAGATCTATATGGTTTTCCATTAAGTCGAGCTGATTGTCGTCATTGATTAAATTGAATGCAACGTCAGGATAATCTGTAAAGGCTTCCAACAAGGCAGGCACGACCAATGTTGTCATTAAGGCATTCGGTGCAGTTAGGGTGATTATGCCTTTGGGAATCGTCTGCTGAACCTTCATCTCATCCCATGCCTGTTCAGTGACACGATGCATTTCACAACAATACTGGTAAAACTGCATACCTGCTTGAGTGAGCGATTGTCGGCGAGTTGTACGTGTGAGTAACGTTGTGTCGAGGTCTGATTCGAGTTGCTTTAGCGCCTGACTGACCACGGATTTTGAGGTGTCTAACTTGTCTGCGGCATTGGTGATTGAACCCGTTTCTACCACATGCATAAACAAGGTCATTTGTTTAAGTCTATTCATCTGCTTTTGCATATTGTTACACTCACAAGAACAATGTGTTTTTTTTATTGTGTATATCTAATCTAATCCTGTTTCTACACTATGTCCTTAAATATCTCTAAGACAGAGCGAAACAAATAATGAATCAAGACGTACTTATTCCATATAACGAGGGGATCAAAGCGTGGCAAGATGCCTTCAACAATCGAGATGCAGCAGGCTGTGCCGCGCAGTATGCAGACCACACTACCTTGATGGTCGCGCGTCCCTTTGGCGAATTTACAGGTCGTGAAGACATCCAAGCGTTTTGGCAGCAAATCATGGATCAAGGTTTTGCTGATGTTGATTACACCAATGTGAAGTGGGAACCAGCAGAAGATGATGATGGCTTCATTTTAAGTGCGGATTGGACCATGAATAAAGCCTTTGGTGTGGTTCACCATGAGCATTGGAAAATCCAAGAAGACGGTAAAGCGCGCTTAGTGTTTGATGAATTCGAAGTGCAAGGCGAGCGTTAATCTCGGCTTTTAACCCATCAATAAACGCGGAGGCCATGGCATCCGCGTTGTTGTCTTAGGCTTATTATCTGAACGAAGCGATTTCTTCATCGCTGAGATATCGCCACTCTCCTGCATCAACATCGAGCAGCACCTCACCAATGCGATCTCGGTGCAATGTGACTACACGGTTGCCAACCGCAGAAAACATGCGCTTAACTTGATGGAACTTACCTTCTGTAATCGTCAGTAAGACGTCTTGCGGGCTTAGCACATCGAGTTTGGCTGGCAGAGTGGGTTTGCTCTCTCCTTGTAGCATAATGCCCTGCTTGAATTGCTCTGCTTCGTCACCGCGAATAGGGCGAGAAAGCCCCACACGATAGACTTTTTCGCAGTGTTGGGTTGGCGTGGTGATATTGAACGACCAATGACCATCATCCGTGATCAATACAAGCCCCGTTGTGTCCGCATCTAATCGCCCTGCGATGTGTAATTCTTCACTATGCTCGATGTTTGTGATGGAAAATAGTGACGGGTAGGCCTCATCAATATTCGAGCAAATGGTTCCTGCGGTTTTGTGCATGAGGATATAGCGAAAAGGGCGTGGTGATAATCGTTTTCCCTGTAACGTGACCGTGTTGTTTTCATGTACCTGTGTTGACTCGTAAGTCACGATTACTTCGTTTACCGTTACCGCACCGTTTTGAATGTGTTGGATGGCATCTGTACGGGTTAACGCAGTGCTTTTACAAACGAATTTATCAAGGCGCATGCAGGGGACATTATTCAATGAAAGGAGACGGGGCATTATCCACCCTCCGCATGAATTAGCAATATGTGTTGGTACGCTCTGGACACAGAATTCGACAATCGGCGTGTTGGTTATTGACGACCGTTATGCATGAATAACACCTCATTCGCTGGTCTTGTTGGTGTTTAATTCACGGTGAAAGAATTTTTTAATAAAATATCAATGATATTCAATGTGATAGACGGGGAGCGTAA
Organism: Enterovibrio norvegicus FF-33; assembly: GCF_000286835.2. GTDB lineage: Bacteria > Pseudomonadota > Gammaproteobacteria > Enterobacterales > Vibrionaceae > Enterovibrio > Enterovibrio norvegicus_A. The sequence continues at coordinate 1,283,985 of NZ_AJYD02000038.1, forward strand.
GATGGCGGTGACATGTAATTGGAAAGTCGAGCACATCCCATATATCATTTTTGCCTAGATTTTCTGTCAATATTAGTTCCTTATATGCCGTTTGAAATACGCCCCTTCCATCCAAGCGATTTGCCGTCGCTATATAAAATATGTTTGTTAACTGCTGACAATGGCAGAGATGCCACTTCGTTGTATGAAAACGATGAGTTGGTAGGTCATTTTTTTTCAGCTCCCTACGCAATACTTAATCCTGACATGTGTTTTGTAGCAACTTGTAACGGGCAACCTTGCGGCTATATCGTGAGTACCGCAAATTCAAAAATGTTCTCGGCGCGTTGCGAAGATGAGTGGCTACCAGTTTTGCGCGAGCGTTATCCGCTTGATCAATACAAAGGTCACTCTGCAAGTGATTGGGTGGTGGGTAAGATCCATCAGGGACATGCACCGCGCCCTGAATTTGATAGATATCCTGCTCATTTTCACATTAATTGTTTGCCAGAAACGCAAGGGTTTGGTTTGGGGAAAAAGTTGATGATGGCGTTGATAGAGCGTCTAACGGCTTCAAAAGTGTCAGGCGTTCATCTTGAGGTATCAACGGTGAATACAGGTGCAATCAAATTCTACGAAAAACTTGGGTTCCAACAGATTGCGACATTTGAACATTCTTTAGGGTATGGAATGTCGCTGAATCCGTAAAACGCTGAATGACATCGCGAGCTTTTAGGCTGCAGAGTATGAAATTCTCGAATGTCTGAGAAACAAAAAAGGCCGATTTCTCGGCCTTTTGATTGTGTGTTTTATAAGAAATTTTGCGTTACGCAGGCTTCAATTCGTCTTGGTTTTCTTCTTCTAGACGCTTACGTTCGCGCATTAGATCATCGAAAACCAGACGTGCTTGTTGTGCAGACTCAGACGCTTGTAGCTTATGCTCTTTGGCTGCCATGGCCTCGTCTGTTAAGCGTTGGATTTCGACCAACTGCTCTTGAGGCGCATCGCCCAGTTCCATGCCTGACTCACCTTTAGAGAGAGCCGTTGCACGGATCTCTTTCTTCAGATTCCAAATAGCATTCAGTTTTTCACGCTCTTCTTCCGCCGCAGCAACGGCTTCGTCTTTCATGCGTTCAAACTGCGCCATTGCCATGCCTTCTTTTGACCAAGGGTCAACGTCTGGGAATTCTTCAATGTTGATAACAGGGTCGATGTAACCTTCTTGGTGAGCAAGGTCGAGCGTTGCTGCTTTTACACCCGAAATCATCAGCATGACCGCGATAACCAACAGAGGTAAACCACCAACGATAGCCGCGGTTTGCAGTGTTGCTAGGCCACCCATGAACATTAGCACTGAAGGCATGAATGACAGGGTAAATGCCCAGAACAAACGGTTCCAACGCATTGGGTCTTCGGTGACGTTATTCTGAACCACAGAGGCCAGAATGAACGAGATAGAATCAAACGTTGTTGCGGTAAAGATGATACATAGCAGGGTGAATACTGCGATAACCACGGTGCTCATCGGCAGAGTTTCAAGGATCGAGAAAATGGCGCGAGTCGGGCCTTCACTGTTCAATATACTCACAACATCGAGTTGACCAGAAAGCTGCAACGACAGCCCATAGTTACCCAAGATCATGAAGTACAGCGCACAGCCGAGTGAGCCGAAGAAGATAGAGCCTGACACCATTTGCTTAATAGTACGGCCGCGAGAAATACGCGCAACGAACAAGCCCATGCTTGGGGCAAATACTAGCCACCACGCCCAGTAGAAGATGGTCCAATCTTGTGGGAAGTGGGTGTCTTCGAACGTGCCGTAACCACCAAATGGTTCTGCCCATGTCGCCATCACGAAGAAGTTAGACAGCATACGACCGATGGAATCTAGGCCCGTTTCCAGCATGAACAAGGTTGGGCCAGCGAACAATACGAACGCAAGCAGACCAAGTGCACCCCAGAAGTTGATGTTACTCAGTACCTTGATGCCTTCATCCATGCCTTTGTAAGACGAGTAAGCGAACAGCGCGGTACATAGTAACAACACACCGATTTGTGAGGTGGTTGAAGTAGGAATGCCGAATAGGTAGCTAATACCTTCGTTAATCAACGGAGCAGCAAGACCCAGAGTGGTCGCTGCGCCGCCAAGTAAACCAAAGATAAACAGAATATCGATGAATTTCCCCGTTTTACCTTGGCTGCGTGCTTCGCCAATCACCGGCATCAAAGCGGCAGACACTTTCAATACTGGCTGCTTACGCACATAGAAGAAGTAGGCAATTGGAATGGCAGGGATCAGATAGATTGACCATGCGATTGGGCCCCAGTGGAAAATACCGTAAGTGGCCGCCCATCGAACGGCTTCTTCACTGCCAGCTTCCAGTTGAAATGGCGGATTTTGGTAGTAATACGCCCATTCTATGGTACCCCAGTAAAGGATACTTGCGCCGATACCGCCACAGAACAACATGGCAGCCCATGAACCGGTTGCGAACTCTGGTTCTTCGTCAGCATCACCGAGTTTGATTTGGCCAATATCACTGAACACGATATAGATCATGAAAAAGAACGCGGCGATACCCAATGATAGGTAAAGAAAACCGAGCTTGTCGGTCATGAAGGTTTTTGCAATTGCTATCCATTCAGCACCCTGAGTAGGCCAAATAAGTAGCGGAACGATGACAGAAAAGAGTAGCCCCAACGCACCAAAAAATGTTGGCTTGTCGATAAGCTGAAAGTGGCGTCCCATACGTGGTAGATCTCCATTAATACGTAATCCGTCGAGATTGTGCTGTTTATGGCGCAGGGCAGCAATTCACACTCTTTGTGTTAACGAGCAAATAACTTCATCGCAATAACAAGGTGAATGGATGATTGGAATAATATTTTACTGACGAATGCTATTGAGGGCGGCTTTCTATTGAAATTCACATAAAGTAGGGGAATTAAAAGGTTTTTTTGAATTGAATGAAACTAGCCACATGGGGGAATAATAATGAAGACGTTTAGTCGTGTAATGAGATTTTTTTGAATTTAGTTGTGATTGTTTAGTGGTGATGTCCCCTAAACGACAAAGCCGTGTGCTTTAGTTATCTAAAGCACACGGCTATTGCTTGAAACTATAAATACTTAACGCGGTCGATAGCGTATTAGAACCACCTCGAATTTAAGCGATTTTTTCTGCCTGCATCAGACGGTACTGCACCATGTCTTCAATGGTTAACACGGGCATATCATGCTTCAGACCAAAAGCAATGATTTCTGGTGTTTTCGCCATGGTGCCATCTTCATTTTGTACTTCACACAGAACGCCTGCTGGCGATAAGCCGGCCATTTGCATCAGATCAATTGTACCTTCAGTGTGACCACGTCGAGTCAGCACGCCGCCATTACGGGCACGAAGCGGGAATACGTGACCAGGACGTGCAAGATCAGAAGGTTGTGCATCAGGGTTGGAAGCGGTCTTGATTGTGGTCACGCGATCTGCCGCAGACACGCCTGTAGTCACACCGATTTTGGCTTCAATGGAAACAGTAAATGCGGTTTGGTTGGCGCTGTTGTTGTCTTCCACCATCGGTTTGAGTTCGAGCTTGTCTGCTTGTGCTTCTGGCAGGCAAAGACAAACAATACCGCTGCATTCGCGGATCATGAGCGCCATTTGTTGGTTTGTTAGGTGGTCGACCGAATAGATAATGTCACCTTCGTTTTCACGATCTTCATCATCGAGAAGCAGTACGCCTTTACCTTGACGAAGCGCCTTAAGGGCTGCGTCAACGCGTTCAAACGGGGTGCCAAATTGAGCAAGTAACGAGGTGTGAGTCTGATTCATGGTAACTCCTAGGTTAAATACCAGAATCAGGGCATAGATGAGCAGTGGTCGCCAATAGCCGCCACATACAATCCACCTAAACATGCGCGCGTGTAAGCCGCCGTGTTACGGGTGCATTTTTATCATCCTCTTTCATCCGGACTGTAACCGTCGGCCTTGGCATCTCACCAAGTCTGCTGACCCCGAACTCAGTTCGGGCGCTCGCGGGCTCACCTTTGCTTTGCATTGCTTTGCATCGGTATACCGCCGGTGGGGAATTGCGCCCCGCCCTGAGAATAATTGTTGATTGTGATGCTCCAATGATGGAGCCATTGAATATTACTGCGTTTTCAATCAAAAAGGGAAGAGCAGCGCGATTGATTGGGTAATTAATCGGCAATAGTGAAGGTTTTTCTATCGCTAGGTCATGGTTGCTAACCTTTTTGAATCTAAACGTGGTGATCCAAACAGCTTAGACATAAGTATCAATAAGTTAGCATTTACAGTGAGCATCAGTTGATACCATGGAAACCATTTTAAATATTGTGCGTGATTACGGCCTGCTGAGTTACGCCATCCTCTTCTTGTACTGTGGCTTGAAAAGCGGATCTTTGCCGCTGTTTGCTGGTATTGCCGCCCATTTTGGCGCGTTGAACGTCGCATTGGTCGCGACAGTGGTTTTCGCTGGTGGCTATCTAGGTGATGAATTGCGTTTCTACGTGGGCAGAAAATATGGCGTTGCGAAGCTCTCTTCGAACCCGAGATATCGACAATCGGTAATCACCGCCAAGCTGCTGCTAGATCGTTATGGCAAAGCCTATATCTTCCTTTATCGCTATCCCAAAGGCATGCGAACCATAGGTGCCTTGCCAGTGGCATTAAGTGATATGCGCTGGCCTGTTTTCACTGCATTGAATTTTGCGTCGGCAATGACGTGGACGTTTGCTCTCGTTGGCACCGGCTATCTGTTTGGCTCGGCACTTGAACACACAGTGGGGGATAACTGGGGGCTATTCAGTGTGGGACTGCTTGCTACGTTTTCGTTAATGACTTATCTCGCTTGGCGGCGCGTGAGTGCATTGGCGAAAGAAGCGCCAAGGGTTGAATCAACGACGTTAGCCACTAGGCTTTAGACATATTTAAAACAGGTCAGCTTGTCGCTGTCATTGCAGAAATCTTGCCAATGCTACTCACGGAATTATTTTCTTCGCCCACGCTTTAAATACTCAATGACAGTGTGGCGAAAGCATGAAGAAACAACCGAAAGCACTCAGGGCAATTGCCTTGTTGGAAGCATCAAAAGGTGCGCTGGCGATCATCGTGGGTTTGTCCCTTCATGAACTTGGCGGGCGGGAAATACAGTCTCTGTTTGAAGAGTTAGTGCAGCATCTGCATTTGAATCCTGCAAGTGAATATCCCAGTGTGATCCATCATGCGATTGCCAAAATCAACGACAAAAACATCACCATTATTGCACTGGGTTCATTGCTGTACGCTTCAGTGCGGTTCGTCGAAGCCTTCGGCTTATGGCGTGGATACGCGTGGACAGAATGGTTCGCGCTCGCGAGTGGTGCTATCTATTTGCCGTTTGAGATCTATGGTGTGGTCACTCAAGGCAAGCTGTTAGATTGGTTGGCATTAGTGATCAATCTTGTTGTGATCGGTTACATGGCATTGTTGATACAGCGGCGGCGCAAAGAAAAAAGTGCCGGGCATTTGTCATAATCCGAACCCCCGTTTTTAGCGACTTTGGTTCGTTTCTGTTTTGTTACCCGCTTCATCTTCTTCGCGACCATTTTCTGGCGGCGGCTCCGCTTTTTGTTTTGATAAAGCACGATGCAAAAGTTGGCTATAAAGCGGCTTGCCGCCCACCGCCTGCGCTGTCATGGTCGCGCCGAGCGACGTGATCAGCAGGGGCAAGATCAGCTCGTAATTGTGGGTGAGCTCAATCACCAATAAAATACCGGTAACAGGCGCTCTGACTGTCGCGGCAAACAACGCGCCCATGCCCGCCACCGCGAACATTCCCATCGTGATATCGAGATCAGGGAACAGCATGATGCACAATGCGCCAAAACAGGTACCGAACAATGTCCCCAGTGCCAGCATGGGCGCAAACACCCCACCGGGTGCGCCGGATGAAAAACACGCCAGCGTGGTAATGGCTCTCGCAAAAAACAGCATCAGTAACAGCGACAAAGAGAAAGTACCGGAGACGGCATCAGGGATAAGATTCGACCCTTCGCCTGTGAGTTTGGGAAGGAACAGAGCTAACAGGCCAAACACCGCACCCAGTGTTGCGCCAATGCCCACGAAGCGTTTTGTTTCATGGCGATGAAAGCGTTCGAAGCCATCCATTGACATGATCACAAGACGATTAAACAACACGCCGATAAAACCAAAGACCAAGCCTAACACCAAAAATAGCGCCAGTGATGCGAGTGGCACTTCATCATGGGCGGGAAGGGGGATCATTGCGCCTTGGCCAAGAAAAAATCGGTAAGTAATGGTCGCCATGATGGCGGCAATCATGACTGCTTTGATGGAAATAAGGTTGTATTTAAACTGCGGACGCATTTCCTCAATCACAAACATGATCGCCCCAACGCACCAAAAAATGTTGGCTTGTCGATAAGCTGAAAGTG
>NZ_AJYD02000038.1:1290512-1470032 GCF_000286835.2 Enterovibrio norvegicus FF-33
TGAATATGTCTGTCAGCATTCTGCCGACACTCGCGCCCATTTGTACTGAGGGGCCTTCCCGACCAAGCACCAAGCCTGCGCCAATCGCGCCAATGCCGCCAAAAAATTTCACGGGGATCACCCGCCACCAGCGTACAGGGCGAACACCATCTAGCGCACCTTCAATCTCAGGGATGCCAGAGCCTGCCGCTTCAGGTGCCATGCGTATCACGAGATAAAAGCCAAAAGCAGACAGTATCGAACTGCTCAGCATAATGACAACAATGGTCGACCATGCCAGATCAGAGCGGCCATCTAGCCAATGTTCACGTTGATTGACCACCCAATCGATAGTGATATCAAAGAAAGTACACAGAAGCCCTGCAAATAGGCCAACAAACACGGAGAGAAATAAAATGGGCAGCGAGCTTTTGTGAGTGGCAAGAAAGCGCCGCATGACGCCTGAAGTTGGCTTCCTTTCTGGATTGTTGTCGGTATTGTCACCAGATGGGGTGGTCATACAGCGGCTTTCCCTATGAATTACTAGATACCTAACCAGCATAGAGCAGTTATGTGGCTCACTATTCTTCGGAAATGATACAGCGAGTGATCATTGGCATCAGTCCTCGTGATCATCAATAAGTGAATACACAAGGGCTGACGTCTTTGATAGACAGTGTTCTTATTACGCAGCGAGAATCGCTTTAAGATCTTCTTCAACGGTCGAGATAGAGCGCATGTCGAACGTGTCTTGAATGATCGTAATCAAGTTGTCGGTGAGGAATGCGGGAGCGGTAGGCCCGGTGTAAATGCCTTTCACACCTAGAGCAAACAAAGTCAGTAAAATCACGATGGCTTTTTGTTCAAACCAAGACAAAACGAGGGTTAATGGTAGTTCATTAATGTCGCACTCAAATTCATTGGCAAGCGCAAGTGCAAGCTGAATGGCCGAGTAGGCATCGTTACACTGGCCAACATCAAGAAGACGAGGAATGCCGTTAATGTCACCGAACTGATTCTTGTTGAAACGGTATTTACCGCAAGCCAGTGTCAGAATGATAGAACTTTCAGGCGCTTGAGCAGTGAAGTCGGTGTAGTAGCTGCGCTCAGATTTATCACCGTCACAACCACCCACTAAGAAGAAGTGGCTGATGTTGCCTTTCTTCACTTCTTCAATAACGGCAGGGGCAGCAGCCATCAACGCGTTACGACCAAAGCCAATGGTGATCATGTGTTCAATTTCGTTGTGTTTGAAGCCATCAAGTCCCAGAGCACTATCGATCACTTGGCTGAAATCATCACCTTCAATGTGCGCTACACCCGGCCAACCGACAATGCTGCGGGTAAATAGGCGATCTGCATACTGGCCGATATCTGGGTTAAGCAGGCAGTTTGATGTCATCACAATCGCACCAGGGAAGTTGGCGAACTCTTTTTGCTGGTTTTGCCATGCGCTGCCGTAGTTACCCACTAGGTGTGGATATTTGTTGAGTTCCGGATAGCTGTGAGCAGGGAGCATTTCACCATTGGTGTAAACGTTGATGCCTTTACCTTCAGTTTGTTGAAGGATTTTTTCCAGATCGTGTAGGTCGTGGCCTGATACTAGAATGCATTTGCCTTTAATCGGTTTTACATTGACTTGGGTTGGTGCTGGGTGACCAAAGGTGGTGGTTTCACCGGTATCCAACATTTCCATCACTTTGTAGTTCATCAAACCAATTTTCATTGAGTAATCGAGCAGCTCACCCAAGTCTTCAGGATCGGTTCCAAGCCACGCCATAATGTTGTGATAATCACCATACACAGCGTTGTCAGTTTGACCGAGTACCAGGGCATGCTCCATGTACGCTGCCGCACCTTTTAAGCCGTAAAGACACAGCAGACGTAAGCCGATAACGTCTTCATGCACGCTGTCTTTTCCGCGGTTTACCGCGACATGTGGAGCAAGAGCCAATATTGCTTCAGCATTCTTTGGCAGTTCAAAACTGGCGACAGGCGGTAATGCAGGCAGGCTTTTGTCTGCCATTTGGTAAGCTGCACGGACATGTTGTTCAAGGCGTGCTTTGTATACTGACGCTTGATGCGTCAGTTCAAGAATGCGCTCAGGGTCGAAGTTAACGTTGGTAAGAGTCGAGAAGAAAGCCTTCGGTGCCCATTGGTTGATTTCGTCGTTGACGATGTCGAATTCACTTGCCAGATTCGCCCAGAAAGACACCCCTTGTAATGCGTACACCAACACATCTTGCAAGTCTGACACTTCGGCGGTTTTTCCACACATACCTTTCGCGAATGAACAGCCTTTGACAGTGGGTGTTTGAATTGTCTGCTCACATTGAATACAGAACATAGCGGGTCTCCAGTGGTGATATTGATTTATTTCAATTAATGCACTGTGATTGCATGCTTTGTGCCAACAGTTATCTATTTGATATTAAATAATATTTATTCAATTTCAATATTCATTCGATGTAAAAAAGACAACGCGTTTGTTGTCTTTTTTACATCGAGCGCGGAAATTGGAGAAGAAAACCTTTATCGATGAATGCCGAGCTTTTTCCCCATACGATAGAGGTTGCCCCTGTCCATGTGCAAAAACTCAGCGGCTTTTGACCAAACACCCCCCGTTTTTTCTAGTACATGAGAGATAAGGTCTCGTTGGTAGGCTTCAACCAACTCGCGCATATTTTGGTTTTCGGCGGGGAAATACTGCGATGTCTTTTTGACATCATCACTCGTGACGACCACATCAAAATGGATCAGATTAATCGTGTGGCATTGGTCCTGAATTGCGCGCAATGCTGCGCGCGTCAGCGTATGTTCAAGCTCACGAACATTACCTGGCCAAGGTTGCTCTTCTAGCATGGAGAGCGCTTTTGCGTGAATGTGAAGATTTGGCACATTGAATTGATGCCTGACTTTTTCGAGCAGATGACCCGCGAGCACGGGAATGTCGCCTTCGCGTTTTCTCATCGCCGGTACCGTTATTGGAAACACGTTCAAACGGTGAAATAAATCGGCGCGGAAATTCCCTGCTTCAACTTCGTCTTCAAGCTTGCGATTTGTCGCGGCCACAATGCGAACATTCACCTGCAAGTGCTTGTCACTGCCTACGCGTTGTAACTCACCTTGCTGGATCACTCGCAGTAGTTTTGCTTGTAAAACGAGCGGCAATTCGCCGACTTCGTCTAAAAACAATGTACCACCGTCGGCTAACTCAAATTTACCCGCACGATTGTTAATGGCTCCCGTAAATGCGCCTTTTACATGACCAAACAATTCACTTTCCGCCAGGCCCTCTGGCAGTGCCGCACAGTTAACGTAAATCATCGGTTTGTCGTTGCGATTTGATTGAGCATGAACGCTATGCGCAACCAGTTCTTTGCCTGTACCGGTTTCACCCGTAATAAGAACGGCATAATCTGATTTTGCGACGGTCGCGATATTCGTTCGTAGTTGGTGCATTTGCGGGCTAAAACCGACCATGTCACCTTTTAGTGAACGAGCTTGTCGGATTAGCGTTTCGGTCACGGTTTTTTGTTTGTGATTTTGCGTTTTCAACGCTTCGACTAAACCAATATTTCGCAGTGTGGCAGCAGCAAGTGCGGCGAAGGTTTCAATGGCTACGGGCTCAATGTGGTCAAAAGCACCCACCGTCAGGGAATCCATCGTGAGTGCACCAACAAGTTGGCCATCGACATACAAGCTACAACCCATACAGTCATGGACATCAATGGTTGTGTTCTCGGTTAGCAAGACGCCATCAAAGGGGTCGGGTAGCTCGCAGTTTGCATCAAAGCGCACTGGGTTCAGGCTCTTTACAATGGCATCTAATCGAGGATGTGATTTTGGAAAGAAGCGACGCCCCAAAACTGCGCTAGACAAGCCTTTTACAGCGACTGGCGTGAGAAAGCCTTCTTTATCAAATATAAATAATGCGCTGGCATCGTAGGGAAAAACCTGCCCCATTCCTTCTATTAACCGTTGGTATTGTTTATCACGATCAAGGTTAGAACTGAGGTTCAAGGCAATATTCAGCAGAACATGATCCATATTCGAAGTCATAATAGAAACCACAAAAAGAAGAGGCGACCGATGGTATCAGTGTGATGTCATTTAAACATCATCAAAGGAAAATGATTGATGTCTGATTGACAGCGATCAAGCGGTACTTGTTTTAATACGGAGCAGGTCGGTATGATCGAGTGCTCTCGACTGAGGTAATGACGCTTTAGCCGCGCGAAAAGGATGTAGAAATGAAAATCGAGGATGCTGGTTCAGAGGATATGGCGGCATTGTTTGCTTACTTAAACCGTCAGCTTGAAGAGAATGGAGCAGAAGGTGGGGCGTTGTTTCAGCCATTATCTCGCGACGAATGTGTTGTGTCTGACGATGTAAAGAAGCGCTTTAGCGATGGTGTCCTGGCCGATAGGGAATCGTCAAACTGGCGTAAGATTTGGTTGGCGAAAAACAGCAGCGGAAACATAGTCGGTCACATTGATTTACGACACTATGCTGACGAGCATTGTCGTCATCGCGTGTTGCTGGGGATGGGCGTTGATCGCGCAGTTCGTCGTCAGGGGTTAGGCGAATCACTTCTTAAAACCGCGATCGCTTTCTGTCAGAACGACGAAAAAACCGAATGGCTGGATTTGAATGTGATTGGCTGCAACGAGAAAGCCATCACGCTATACCGTAAGCTCGGATTTGAACAACTGGGCGAGATTTCCGATTACTACCGTATTGATGGCCAAAGCTACTCGGAGCTGACATTCACATTACCAACATCTCATAAGGGCTGACACACAAAGAAAAGTGCTCACTGAACGAATCGGAAACAAAACAGTGCGTCTAGCCTTAGTTGAGTGACAAGTGATGGTCGGAACGAAAGTGTCGAGGTTGATGTGAAATGGGGTCGATAAATTCCACCTCTTTTGCCAGCAACTGCAAGGGGGCTAAATAGTTGTCAGCGCTGAGAGGTTGCAATTCAGGGTAGTACTTGTCATTCAAAATCGGCCAGCCAAGCGTTTGCATGTGAACGCGCAGTTGATGGGTTTTACCCGTCACCGGATGCAGCTCAAACAGTGCCTTTTCGTCGGATTGCTTTAGGCATCGAATCACGGAATGGCTGTTGGCTTTACCCTCTGTCACCTGCATGCGAAAACGCGGTTCAGACTGCTCAATTCGGTTTTTCACTTCCCATTCTCGACCAACAATGTTTTCTCCCTCTCGAAGATTGGCAATCGCTTGGTAGGTTTTGTGTATTTGCCGTGTCTCGAACAAATGATGGTAAAGATGGCTCGTCTCAGGGTTGACTGAAAACATGACTAAGCCCGCCGTCACTCGGTCTAACCGATGTAGCGCTTGCAGTTCCGATATACCGGTACTTTTTCGTAACCGATTCTGCAAACATTCATTCACGTAAACACCGCCGGGTAAAACCGCGAGAAAATGGGGTTTGTAAACCACCACAATGTGCTCATCCTGAAACAGGATCTCTTCTTGGAAGGGAACACGAGGCTCGTTTTCAACTTCTCTGTAGTAGTAGATCCGTTGTTGCGGTTGAAACAGAGATTGCGCGGAAACGCGTGTTCCATCGTGGTAATGAACCTTGCCATCAGCCATGCGCTGTTGCCAGACCTGAGCATCAATGAAGGGAAACTTGATAACGAGGTATTCCAATACGGTAGAAACACCCGGATTCGTCTGCGGTAGGCTCAGTTTTGAGGGATAGTCGGAAATGGTCATCGAATGGTCCGGTTTATACCCAGCATCTTGACGTTGCATGGGTATCTGAAGGCAAAAAGCGCGAATTTGCGTCTAGCTGGAACGCCACCTTCTGTGTTTTATGGCCAATCATACTGAATGACAAAACCGAGAATAAGTGCGGGGTGCATTGTAAAGGATAAAGGTCGTCGTCTTTTGATTTTTTATTCGTTACATCCAAGGTTCTTGAAGTCGCTTGGATACAAACTTGGTTCGCGCTATTCGTCGTCAATCAACAATCAACAATCAATAATCAACAATCACTCAAACCGAACAGTATCGGTTCGTGAACATGTAATTGTTTTTTCCCTGATGTTTAATTGTGTACATTGCGTGGTCGGCAAGTTTAACGAGTTCTAACGGTACGTCATCGTCATCAGGGAATAAAGAAATACCAATACTGGCCGTCACGGTGACTTCCACGCTCCCTAAATGATAGGGAGCAGAGACAGCTTCAATCATTCTTTCCGTCACTTTACGAATCGATTCGATATTGACGATATTAGGCAGTAAGATTAAAAATTCATCGCCACCAATACGTGCGATGGTATCAACGTCTCTTACACAAGCACATAACCTTTTCGTGGTTCTTTTTAACACCTGATCACCTGCGTCATGACCGTGAGTATCATTTACCGCCTTGAAGCCATCGAGATCCACAAATAACACAGCCACCTTTCTGTTATGGATTTTCGCATGAGCTAATGCGTTTGATAGACGCTCCATGGCAAGCTTTCTAGTGGGCAGACCCGTTAATGTGTCATGGTTTGCTAGATGGTCGATATGCTTCTTGGCCTCTTTTAAAGCGGTGATATCTTCTTTTACCGCAACAAAATGACTAATTTCACCATTGCGCTGTTTTACTGGTGCAATCGACGCAATTTCCCAAAAGTACTCGCCATTTTTTTTGCGATTATAGAATTCGCCACGCCATACTTTGCCACTAGAGATGGACTCCCACAGATTGGAATATTCTGCTGAGGGCATTTCTCCTGGCTTTAAAATACTGGGTTTATTACCGATGAGCTCTTCTGCTCGATACCCTGTGGTTTCAATGAAGGCGGGATTCACGTAGTTAATCAGCCCCGTTCTGTCGGTAATGATGATTGATGACGCTGACTGTTTAACGGCTTGAGAAAGAATACGAAACTCTGATTCAAGTACGGCATAAGTGAGCAAAATTAGGGTAATTGCCATTCCAGCAATAATGAATATTCCGCCAAGGAATACTAATGATGCGGTTATGTTGTTGGCCATAAAATAGTGTTCTAACGGCGACGCCAACATGATGGCACCTCGTATCCCATGGATTAAACCAAACAGCCCGAACATCGACGCCACAGCAAATCCTGCTGAGCGCCAAGGCGCATTCTTCTCTTGTAAAAAAGTAATGACTACATTGGTGCAAATAATCATAAATGCCAGAGAGACAACGGCAATTCGGATGTTTAAATTTTGGTCAATGTAATTGAAGTAACAGAGAAGTGCTGCAGAAATTGGGACAAGGGCATAATCCAATATGACCAATGGTTGTCGACCAACAAAAATGCGGATGCCACGTAGAATGAGCTGAAAGCCAAGAATATATAGCGAATTAGCGACCACAAGTGAAAAGAGATCTGGAATGGCGTCTCTAAACGAAATCAAAATACTCGCGAGGGCGACACTCGACATCCCCAGCGCCCAAAAAGCTGAACCGTTTGGTTTTGATTGTGAACGCCATAGAGAAAACAATGCGACGGCTGATCCAATAGAGATAAGCGCTGTTACGGTGAGTAGGGTGCGGTTATCTAGTGCAAGCATTTTTTTACCTGTCTTATAGTGAGTCGTCCTGCATTGATGGATCTGTTTCAATCCAATCTGATAGGTATATTTAATTAATATTACAACAGTAGTGTGGATGGTAAAAACATACACATAATATTAACGTCTAAAAGACGCACTTCACATCTTTGTGAGAGTTTGTTTTTTACGATCTTTTAATTTGGAGATCAGCGTCGATATGCTTGATGTTAAGAATTGCATTTTTTAAAAATGCGAGTTGGAAATTTCTATTTTCGGCAGTAAATTTCAATCGGCCTGTATGAAAATTGAACGCATTATGTGATGGATGTAGAAAGTATCCGAGGCCTTCCGGATAGGTTTTTCCTACCTAATAACCTTTAGTGTGCTAATCAATTGCAGGGTTTTTGAGCAGTGGGAATTTGAGTGTTTCTTGGTTACGTCTTTGATTTTATGAAATAAAACGATCTTTGTTATTATTTTCTTACTTTTACACATCAAATCTATTTTTGACAACAATTGCGTTATTTGTAAGTCTGTTTTTAATTGAACGTTCAATCAAAAAACATTTTTGCTACATTTTTAACCAATCAAGGAGGATTTGATGCCAAAGGTAGGGATGCCCGCAATTCGTCGCCCACAGCTCGTGGAGGCAACCATGTCTGCCATCGACGATGTCGGTTTGGCTGGGGCGAGTGTCGCCCTGATCAGCCGAAAAGCAGGGGTGTCTGCGGGGATCATTAACCACTACTTTGGTGGCAAACACGGATTGCTGGAAGAAACCATGCGTTCTGTGCTCCGTGAACTCTCTAAGGGTGTTCAACAAAGGTTGAACATGACCGACCCAAACGATGCCAAAGGGCGCATTCTCGCCATTGTTGATGGCAACTTCGACCCCAATCAGGTGAGCAGCAAAGTGACCAAAACGTGGCTGGCATTCTGGTCGCACGCCATGCACGACCCCGCTTTATTTAGACTCCAACACGTTAACGAAAGACGTCTGCTTTCACATCTTCGCGTTGAACTCAAAAAACTGATGCCCTCGGATCGCGCTGCGTTTGTTGCGCAGGGAATTGCTGCATTGGTTGACGGCATCTGGCTTCGTGGGGCGCTCAATCCGCAAGGTATCGATTCGCTAGAAGCGGTTGCGACGATTGAAGACTACCTCGAACGCCAACTTCAAGACTTTCCATCCATATCAAAAGGCAATAATTAAATGGATATTAAACAGTTATACATTCACGGAGGCTACGTTGATGCGACCTCCGGCGAAACGTTTCAAACCCTAAATCCAGCAACGGGCGAAAAGCTGGCTGACGTGCAACAAGCGAGTCAGGCCGATGTGGATGCTGCAGTAAAGTCAGCTTGGGAAGGCTTTCAGGTTTGGTCGGCAATGAGTGGTGCGGAACGTCGTGCGATTTTGAACCGCGCCGTGGCTATTTTGCGTGAACGCAATGATGAGCTGGCAGCACTAGAAGTGCTGGATGCCGGTAAGCCAATACAAGAAGCGCAGTACGTTGATGTGGTGACAGGCGCAGACGTGATTGAATATTACGCGGGTCTGGCGGTGTCTATTCAAGGCGAACAGCAAAGCCTTGGTGAAAATCAGTTCTTCTATACGCGCAAAGAGCCTTTGGGCGTATGTGCGGGCATTGGTGCATGGAACTATCCGATTCAAATCGCGATGTGGAAAGCGGGCCCAGCGTTGGCGGCAGGCAATGCCATGGTATTCAAACCCTCAGAAGAAACGCCGTTAACGACGCTGAAACTGGCTGAGATATTTTCGGAAGCGGGTATGCCAGATGGCGTATTCAATGTGGTTCAGGGCGACTACCGTGTCGGACAGATGCTCTCTCGCCACAAGGATATCGTTAAGGTCTCGTTTACGGGCGAATGCGGAACAGGCAAGAAAGTCATGGCTGATGCAGCAGGCTCGCTTAAGTCTGTCACGATGGAGCTGGGCGGCAAGTCCCCGTTGATCGTGTTTAACGATGCTGACATTGATAACGCCGTTTCAGGTGCCATGCTTGCGAACTTCTACACCCAAGGTGAAGTGTGCACAAACGGCACTCGCGTGTTTGTACATGATGATATCTACGACATCTTCCTCGAAAAATTGGCAGCTCGCACAGACAAGCTAATTGTGGGCGACCCAACACATCCTGATACCCAAATCGGCGCGTTGATCTCCAGAGACCATTTAGGAAAAGTGCTTGGCTTTATCGAACAAGGTAAGCAAACCAGCGCACGCTTGCTGTGCGGCGGTTACCAAGTCACCGAGGGTGGGCTGGACAAAGGTAACTTTGTTGCGCCGACCATATTTGCAGACTGTACCGATGACATGCCTCACGTTAAACACGAGATTTTTGGCCCTGTGATGTCCGTGCTGCGTTTCAGCGATGAGCAAGAAGTGATTGCTCGTGCTAACGATACGCAGTATGGCCTTGCCGCTGGCGTGTTTACCACCAACTTCTCTCGCGCACACCGAGTGATTGCCAAGCTGCAAGCGGGTATTTGTTGGATCAATAACTGGGGAGCATCTCCGGCTGAAATGCCTGTTGGTGGCTACAAGCAATCAGGCATTGGACGCGAAAACGGTGTTCAAACGCTGAATCATTACACCCAGACCAAGAGCGTTTACGTCGAGTTGGGTGACGTAGATAGCCCGTACGCGTAATAGGATTTTTTTAGCATCATGGCAATTGAAACAGAATTTGACTACATCATCGTTGGCGCGGGTTCAGCGGGTTGCGTGCTGGCGGATCGCCTGACGGAATCTGGCGAGCACAACGTATTGATCCTCGAAGCGGGCGGAACAGACCGCAGCATTTTTATTCAGATGCCGACCGCGCTTTCTTACCCAATGAACACCGAAAAATATGCATGGCAGTTTGAAACCCAAGCCGAAAGCGGATTAGACGGTCGAAAGTTACATTGTCCTCGCGGCAAAGTGCTGGGCGGCAGTTCTTCCATCAACGGCATGGTGTATGTGCGTGGCCACGCCAGTGACTTTGACCAGTGGGAAGCCAACGGCGCGCAAGGTTGGAACTATCAATCTTGCTTGCCGTATTTCAAACGCGCTGAAACCTGGATTGGCGGCGAAGATGACTATCGCGGCGGCAATGGCCCTGTCGGTACCTGCAATGGTAACGACATGGCACTGAACCCGCTTTATCGTGCGTTCATTGATGCAGGCGAACAAGCGGGTTATCCGGTCACCGAAGATTACAACGGCTATCAGCAAGAAGGCTTTGGCCCAATGCACATGACGGTGGACGGCGGCGTACGTGCGTCTACGTCGAATGCCTATTTACGTCGTGCCTTGAAACGCAGCAACCTCACGTTGATCAGAGGCGTGACGGTGAACAAAATCTTGCTGAAAGAGAAACAAGCGGTAGGCGTTTCGTATCGGAAGAGCGGTCAACACCATGAAGTGAACGCACGCAAAGAAGTGATCAGCGCGGCGGGCTCTATTGGTTCACCGCAGTTGCTTCAGCTCTCCGGTATTGGTCCGAAAGCCGTGCTGGAAAACGCAGGGGTTGAGGTAAAGCACGATCTGCCGGGCGTGGGTGAGAACCTGCAAGACCATCTGGAAGTTTACTTCCAGTATTTCTGTAAAGAACCCATCACCCTGAACGGCAAGCTGGGTTTGATCAGCAAAGGGTTGATCGGTACGCGCTGGATCTTGTTTAGAGATGGATTGGGCGCAACCAACCACTTTGAGTCATGCGCATTTATTCGCAGCCGTGCTGGCATCAAGTGGCCGAACGTTCAATACCACTTTTTGCCAGCGGCGATCCGTTACGACGGCAAATCAGCGGTGGAAGGGCACGGCTTTCAGGTGCATGTTGGCCCGAACAAACCGGAAAGTCGTGGTTATGTGCGTATCACCAGCGCGCGTCCAGACGACAAACCTGAGATCGTTTTTAACTACATTGGCACAGAGCAAGACAAGCAGGATTGGCGTGATTGTATTCGTCTGACCCGTGAAATCTTGGCACAAGATGCGATTGCGCGTTTTGGCGATGGTGAAATTCAGCCAGGCGAAAACGTGCAAAGTGATGAAGAAATCGATGCCTGGGTGAAAGCCAATGTGGAAAGCGCGTACCACCCATCATGCACCTGCAAAATGGGCGCAGAGACTGATCCAATGGCAGTACTCGATGCAGCGCTTCGCGTGCGTGGTATTGAAAATCTGCGTGTGGTGGATTCATCGGTATTCCCAACGATCACCAACGGCAACTTAAACGGGCCAACCATCATGGTGGCAGAGCGTGCCGCAGACATGATCTTGAATAACGGACTCTTGCCTTCCACCGATGTGGCGGTATGGCAAGATCCAAACTGGCAGACTCAGCAGCGTTTGGTTCCGCCAGAAAACGCATCTGAAAGTAAAACAGTTTCGGATGCACATAGGCAATAACAGTCAACCAAGAATAGAAAAACCGATCTTGTGCATCGAGTAGCTAAACCAAACTCGAGAATAAACAAGACAACGAATAAAAAACTGAAGGGCGCGGCTTACTGCAACGCCCGCAGACAAAGAAAGGAAGAGGAAAGCATCATGGATATTAAACAGACTCAACGACTGACAGCACTAAGCCTGACCGTAGCGGCAAGCTTGATTGCTGCACCAGCAATGGCAAACCAGTGTGAGAAAGTGAGTTTTTCAGATGTAGGTTGGACGGATATTACCGCCACCACCGCAGCAACGACGCTTGTACTGCAAGGTATGGGATACGAAACCGACATACAGCTGCTGTCTGTCCCTGTTACCTATACCTCGCTGGCAAACGGCGACATTGATGTGTTCCTGGGCAACTGGATGCCAACCATGGAAGGGGATATTGCCAAGTACCGCGATGCGGGCACGGTTGAAACCATCAACATGAACCTTGAAGGCGCGAAATATACCTTGGCCGTGCCAAAGTACGCCTTTGAAGCGGGCGTAAAAACCTTCGCAGATATCGCCAAGTTTGAAGATAACTTCAAAGGCCGCGTGTATGGCATTGAGCCGGGTAACGATGGCAACCGTTTGATCCAAGACATGATCGATGCGGATGCATTTGGGCTTAAAAGCTTCAATCTGGTTGAATCCAGTGAAGCAGGCATGTTGTCACAAGTGAAGCGTGCTGTTCGTCGCGACCAGTGGATTGTATTTTTAGGCTGGGCACCACACCCAATGAACAGCAACTTTGAATTGGAATACCTAGCTGGCGGTGACGACTTCTTTGGTCCTAACTTTGGCGGCGCGAACGTTTACACCAATGTACGCCAAAACTTCACCACCGAGTGTCCGAACGTTGGCAAGCTGCTGACCAATCAGAAATTCTCGTTGGCGATGGAAAACGACATCATGAACGGCATTCTTAACGACGGCGTGAAGCCTGAAATGGCTGCAAAAGAATGGCTGCAAGGTAACCCAGAGGCGCTAACTGCATGGTTAGACGGTGTTAAAACGCTGGATGGCAAAGATGCACTGCCAGCCGTTAAAGCACATCTCAATATCCAGTAAGGCATTGACTGCTGCCCGTCCGCAGTAAGTGTCGGGAGCAGAGGGTGAGGGCGCATTGATGGCGTCACTCACCCAAACCATGATGGATTTTGGAGTACACATGAACTGGATTACTGACAATAAAATACCCCTCGGCGATTACATGGAAACCGGCGTAGATTGGTTAACAGATAACGCTGCTGGCTTCTTCGATGCGCTTTCCCTGTCACTAGAATGGCTAATCCTATCCCTTGTCGATGTGATGCAATGGATGCCGCCATACGTGCCAATTCTGCTGACCGCCGGACTTGCTTGGCTTTTACACAGAAGCATCCCGCTGGTGGTGTTTGTTTGTGCCGCATTATTGCTGATTTTAAATTTAGGCTACTGGACGGAGATGATTGAAACCTTCGTACTGGTGCTCACTGCTACCTCGTTGTCGGTATTGATTGGTGTGCCACTCGGCATTCTCGCTGCACATCGCCCGTGGCTGTATACCTTTATGCGTCCGGTTCTCGATTTAATGCAAACCATCCCAACGTTTGTCTACCTTATTCCAACGCTGGTGTTGTTTGGTCTTGGCGTTGTGCCGGGTTTGATCTCCACCATTATCTTCGCCATCGCAGCGCCAATTCGTTTGACCTATCTGGGTATTCGCAGTGTGCCAGAAGAGCTGATTGAAGCGGGCAAAGCCTTTGGTGCGACGCCACATAAACTGCTGTTCAAAGTTGAGCTGCCTGCGGCAATGCCAAACATCATGGCGGGCATTACGCAGTGCATCATGCTGTCGCTTTCCATGGTGGTTATCTCGGCGTTAGTGGGTGCTGATGGTTTGGGTAAACCGGTTATCCGTGCGTTGAATACCGTGAATATTTCTCAAGGCTTTGAAGCGGGTCTTGCCATTGTACTCGTGGCAATTATTTTGGACCGCTTATGCAAAGCGCCTGCATCACAAGGGAAAGAGGGGTAATCATGAAGGCAGTAACCATAGAAAACTTGGACGTGATTTTCGGTCAGTCGATCGATAAAAGCCTGACCTTGTTAGATGACGGAAAAACGCGCCAGCAAATACAAGAAGAAACGGGCGATGTGATTGGCGTGCATAACGCCACACTGAGCGTCGAAGAAGGGGAGATCTGTGTACTGATGGGGCTTTCAGGTTCAGGAAAGTCCAGCTTGCTTCGCGCGGTCAACGGCTTGAACCCGGTCACTCGTGGTTCGCTAAAAGTGCGCAATGGCGATGAGATGGTCGATCTCGCCGGTATTGATGACAATGCGTTGCGCCATTTGCGCTCACACCGTATTTCCATGGTGTTTCAAAAGTTCGCATTGATGCCTTGGCTATCCGTGGTTGACAACGTTGCTTTCGGTTTAGAAATGCAAGGTGTTGGCAAAGACGAACGTCGTCAACGTGCCATGGAAAAGATCGACATGGTTGGTCTGACGGAATGGCATGACAAACTGCCCCATGAGCTGTCGGGAGGCATGCAGCAACGTGTTGGTCTTGCGCGAGCGTTCACCATGGACAGTGACATTCTGTTGATGGATGAGCCCTTCTCGGCACTAGATCCGCTGATTCGAAACCAGTTGCAAGACGAGTTGTTAGAACTTCAACGTAAGCTCAACAAAACGATTCTGTTCGTGAGCCACGATTTGGATGAGGCGCTGAAATTGGGCAATAACATTGCCATTATGGAGTCAGGCAAAATTATCCAACACGGTAAGCCAGAAGACATTGTGTTGCGCCCTGAAAATCAGTACGTGGAAGACTTTGTGGCGCACACCAATCCGCTCAACGTACTGCGAGGCCGCTCGTTAATGACTGCCATTGGCGATCTTGAGCGCGAAGGAAACACCTTGGTATTGAACCGACACGAACAAACTGTGTTGGAAACCGATGCAGAAGGCCAAATCACGGGTGCGAAACGTCTAGATGCCAATCTTCCAATTGTTCGATGGCAAGAAGGCGAGAGCATCACTGATCTTGCTGTGGACTCGGTTGTGATTACGTCGGCAGATACTTCTATGCGTCATGCACTGGAAATCCGCTATCACACGGGGCAGTCTGTGTTGCTCAGTGACGAAGAAAAGATCATTGGTGTTTTGTCGGACAATGATTTCTACCACGCGTTGCTTGGGAAGCATTTTTCGACTGCGGCTTAGAAAACGCCAGAAACAGTTTTAATTTTAAAGCCAGCTTTGAAGCTGGCTTTTTTTGATGGGCTAGACGGTGTTGATATAGTTAGATTTGTATCCCTCGCTGTGTTTCTTGATAATTTAATATTGTAAGTTAGTAATAATAAGAATAATCTAAATAGCTAATAAAAACATGTCTAATAATAATGCTAAATTCGCACTTTTGATGTACTAACCAACTAGTGTATAGAACTAGTTAATGATTAATCTTCAATAGTTGCTCCGCGTATTTCCTACTGTGTCTTACATTTTTCATGCCTTAAATGAAAAGGTATTACCCATGTTTGATATAAAATATTAGGAAATAATAATGAAAGTTATGCAGTTAGGTTTAATGCTAACAGCTTTAGCATTCTCAACCTCATCATTTGAAACACAAGCATCAGGCCTATCCCCAGGTCAGGTACTGAATAAAACCCATCGAGCTAACACCCATAACATTGTTAGAAATTTTGTTGAAACAAGGAAAGGTTATGGATACGTCACCTTCACCGGAGGGAAGGTGATCGGCAACACTAGCAATGATTTCACAGTCACAGTTGGTCCTCATAATACAACGCTCGGTTCGGTATTGGGCGGGGTTGATTTGAACTTCAAGCCTGAAGATGCCGAATGTGTGCGCGGCCTACATCTTTCGTTAAGTGTGGGCTCCGATGTTCCGTTTTCACTCAGTCCAACCTGTGATGCGCTGCTTCGCACCGATATCAAACGGACGATTAGCCATACCGTTGCTAGCTTTGACGTGCCTATCCCTGCAGTGCCGATAGATCCTGCTGGTATCTTTCGTCTTGGTGTCAGTGTTGGAGCGGCATTAAAGGTCGGTGCAGACTTTGAGGCTGGTCTTGAAGTGGGCGGTTTCGACAAACCCAACAAGCCGATTAAGATAAATGGTGTGCGTCGACCCGATTTTATCTTTGCAAGCGTGAGACCATTTATTTCTGGTGATGCAACAGCCAAAGGTTATGCCCGTTTAAATCTTCTATTTAAAACTGTTGAAAAAGGCGTGAAAGGTTCGCTCACCTTAATTAATGCCGGCACGAAAGCCTATGCGGAAGCGGGTGTTACTTATAAAAAACAACCGGGTAAAAAACATCAGTACTATACCCGACTTAAATGGGATGCAAATGCACAGGGTGGTAACGGTAAAGTTGGACTTTATTGCGATGTTAAACTGTTTGGTTTTGCGAGAATATTCTATGCAGAAACAGATTTGATTAGCTGGTCGCCAATTTATGAGTTCAATCAAACAATTTACGATCAAACGGCATATTTGTAATTTGTTTTGGAGGTATGTGATGTGCCTCCTGTTATTAAATGGATAAGCAATGAACAGAAAATTACTCCTGCTCTCGCTGTTTGCCTGTGTTGTGGTCGCCACGTCATTTATTATTTTCACACCGGTTCCCAACCCCACAGCGGAAATCAATACTCACGATGGCAACGCTGTCACTTCTGATGTTTCATCCAGCACAATACCGAAGGCATTGGCTTCTTACGACTTTACCAATGATCCATTGAGTACGATGACGCCGTCATCCAAACCGCTCGAACTGCGAGCTTACCGCGCAGTCATTCGCTCAAAGCTTACCAGTCGGGGCGTTGTCTTGGCAGACTTCTCCAATGCATTGAGCATTGAGTTCGATACCGGGGGTGTAAAACCACATAAAGGCGTTGCCTATGATGTGAAGTTTGAATCAGAAGACCCCAAAACTGAGATCCCATCGTATCTCGGTTTTACTTTCAATTATCAAGCGGGGGAATTCAGCGATGTATCAATGCTAGGGTTGCCGCCCCAGCACCCACTGAATATCGTGACGGCCTTATTGGCTCAGTTTTCATACTTTGATGGCATTCATAGCCTGCAGCTTCCTGATGGCACGCACACCTACCTTTATGACATTAATGGCAACCAAGTCACGCGTGAGAAAGCCACCGATTCAAGCTCCTCGGCTAGCTACGCAACCCTGTCTGAAAGAGAAACGTGGAATTTGACGTTGGATGCGTCGTCGTTTCCCTCGCAATTACATTCCAGTACTGGGAAGACAGTAGAAATGGAGGGCTCTGAGCTTCAGCTTGAACAGGAAATAACGATGACCCCCATCAAGCCAGATGCTTTGATTCTGGCGAAAGTCAGTTTTGGTGCTGGCGTGAACGCAAAATATAAAGTGGCATTTAACGATACTGCGCCAGCCATAGAAGTGAATGAAGAAAACTTCATGGAGACGCTGGTGTTGTTTGATGCGAATCCAAATTTGGACACAGCCCAAGCATTAGGACTGTTTCTGGTTAACCAAGGTTGGGGGTACGTTCGTGATTTGCTCAGTTCAGACGAGATAACTGACAGCATGCGCTCAAGCCTAATTTTTGCGTTGGAGCGATCTGGTGAACGAGAAGGTGAGTACCTGCTTGCTTCGCTGATAGAAGATGATTCACTTGGTGAAACTGATCGGCTGCGAGCGATTATGTCGATAGTAAAGATGGGCGAGATAAACAGTCAGGTAGCGTTGAGCACATTGCAAAATATGCTCGATCATTCCAACAGCTTGCTGGGACAAACCGCTATGTTGAACATTGGCATTCTTGGAAAGCAAAATCCACGCATGACAAGTGATGTTACCGCGTTTCTAACCCAACGATTATCTAGTGAAGGGGCGGGCTACAATGAATTGCTGGCAATCAGTAACCTTGGAAATCCAGAGATGGACAGCCGAGTACTGCCTTACTTAGACAGCCAATATGCAGATGAAAGGCAGGTTGCGGTCAAATTGCTAAGTCGAAATCCTGATATGCAGCCCACCTTGCTCAAGCAAATGCTGAACGATGAGCATCCTAGTGTGGTCAAAGCCATCACTTTGGGTATTGAAACAAACAGCCAAGACCTTCAGCTCACTGAGAGTTATCAAGCACAATTGCGAAGTCGTTTAGATGAACCAGATATTCTCGCTCCCACTCGGGATTTGTTGTTCATGTTTCTCGCCAACAATGCACAACCCACGGCGTTGAATAAATCGACCGCGCGTAAAATGTTGGAGACCCAAGGCGTGTCAGAATCGACGCTTACCTTAGCGCAGCAGCTGCTGAAGCAATAAAAACCAAGCGACTGAAAACAAAAAACGCCAACTTTTTGAGTTGGCTTTTTTTTGTGTCTCAGATTGCCGCTTACTTACCGCAGCATTTCTTGTATTTCTTGCCGCTACCGCATGAACAAGCGTCATTACGGTTTGGCGTTTTTTCAAACACTGTGGTTTGTGGCTTGCAAAGCAGTGTTTCGAACTCAGTAATTTCTTCTGGTTGCTCTGCATCTACTGTAATGGTCACAAACAGCTGGTTTTCAAGCGCTTTGGCTTCCAGTTCAGCTTTACGCTCTTCAGTTTGTACCGTCAGCATCAACGGAAGGTCTTCTGAACCCGGCTTTGCTGCACGCTTGGTGTTGTAACCAAAACTTTCGTATTTTGGTTTTTTTTCAATTCTGCCTTTATAGAAAAACTTAGACATGGGATTTTCCGGGTTAGTTGAATGCGGAGTGAGGTTATACAGCAAAACGCATCCGCAATAAATATTAACGAGACATGATCCCGCAATTCATTACTGCTGAAGCCCAAAGAGGCGAAGATTCAGGTGAAATCGCCGCCTAAAGGGACATGGACATTTCCGAATGTCTACTGGGTAGCGTCTATCGCGAGTCGACGAAAGGCGTCAGTCTTCTTGTCTTCTTCGCTGCAAACACTCAGTAAATCGTCGATGAAATGCTTCAAGGCGCGGTGCTCAATCTGCTTGATCTGCGTTTGCTGGGCTTCCGGTAACATGTGATACATGCTTGCCGCACCAAAATCACCGAAGATGATATTCGCTTCTTCGTCAAACAAGGTGTTATGGGCGTACAAATCGCCGTGACAGACCTGACTGTCATGCATGTGCTGAAAAACGTCTTCCATCTGCGCGACGATTTTTTCGATCTGTGCAATCGACAGCGTAAAACCCTGCGGGAAGGTATCTCGCGTGCATGTTTCGAAGTTTGGTGGCAGGCCAAGGTTCTTAAAGTGTGACGGGATCAAATTCATCACCAGTGCAAGAAAACCGGGCTCGCTGACCTGTGCTAACGACTGCACAAGGCTAGGATGATTGCCGACCTTTAAGCACGCATTAAGCTCGTCCTGTGGGTAGCCATCACTGGTGACTTCGCCTTTAAATACTTTCACCGCGATGTCATTGGGAAAATCGCCTTGGTTTGCATTCCATACGGCTTTAGAAATCACGCCTGACGCGCCTTGACCGAGCACTTCTTGTCGCTCAAAACTGGACGATGGGACATGTGGGACAGACTCAACATTCGCATCAGATTGGCAGAACGGATTTCCTGCAAACGCAAACCACGCCAGTTTTGGCAGGCTAAGCAAGTGATCGGGGCATTCACGCAATTGGTTTGCAGAAATACGCAAAAGCTCGAGGTTTTCCAATTCACCCATTGTGTGCGGCAGCGAGGTTAACTGGTTACCTGCCAATGCCAGTTTTTGCATTCGCGGGCGTTGGCCTACGGCATCTGGCAAGGTTTCAAGTTGATTGTCAGTTAAGATCAACCAGCGGAGTTTTGGCGGCAGCGCGTTTTCGGACACATAGCGGATGTGGTTAGCTTTAAAGCCAATCATTTCTAACTCTGGGCATTCACCCAGCACTTCTGGCAGTGCTTCAAACAGATTGTCTGAGGCAAAGATGATTTTCAGCTTGGTCAGTTGCTTGATCTCAGCGGGCAGAGAAGAAAGCTGGTTTCCAGACAAATCGAGAATTTCTAAGCTGTCAGCCAGCGAAATAATCTCTAGCGGAAAAGTGGTGAGGTTGTCGGAAAGGCTTAGGCGTTTAATACCTGCAAGTTCGCCGGAGGTTAGCTGAGAAAGAGTGTGCAAAATGAGGAATCCATGCTGATCGAAAACAAAACGGAGGGTAGTTTACAAGAAAGCCAATCAAAAAGGGTAATGACTTGTCCCGCTAGCAGCGGGGTGATGGGCGCAATGCCTCGTTAAAGCCTTGCCAACAAATCGAACGACAAGCTTCACGTGAGGTTTAACGCAAGAACCGTAGGATATGACCTTTGAAAATCTTATCGAGATAGTCAGTGTTGTCTGGTTTGGTATGGCTACTGGTGAAACCGTATTCGAGCATCTTGGTGCTCAGTTTGTTTTTGCGTCCTCTGCCTGGGTCAACAATAATCACTTCGCAGTTGTCGTTGGCGTGGTTTTGAATGAAATACGCAAGCAAGTCGACATGCTGATCTTCATAGAGCAAATCGCTACCAATGATCAGATCAAATAAACCCAGTTTACTCGTATCATCCGCCCAATCGGCACGTTCATAAGTAATATGATTGCCGTTATTCAGTTGGGTGTTTCTATCAAGAAAACCTTCGACTTCAGGGTGATGATCTGTCGCGGTAATATCTGCATCTTGCTCGTTGAGTAACAAGCTCGACAACGCAATGCCGCAACCCATTTCGAGAATTCGCTTCCCCTCGGTATCAAAACTCAACATATGGTTGGCGAGAACTAAACTCGATGGCCATACCACGCCAAAAATTGGCCAAGAAGCAGAAGAAATCCCAAGGTTTTTGGCGATGTCACAAGGGTCACTAAACTGCTGCTTGTCACGCAGAGTGCATAGATGGATATCGTTGTTGCCAATCTCAATGGTTTGATAGCGAACACGAAGAGGGGGAGTGATGATCGTCATAGTCTTTCCTGGCCGAGTAACGAGACGAAGCTCTGCCAAATATCGGTCTATAGATGACGAAACAATTGAGTTATCAGGTTAAAGCAAACTGGGGGTTACACAAGGTATTAAACAGGTTGTCGGTGGTAATGCGAGGCACAGAGACAAAAAGAGCGCCTGAGATCAGGCGCTCTTTGTTGAATGCAGTTTACATTGTCTGCTGGCGAAATATTCGCTGTGTCGAATCAGTGCGTTTTACTTGGGCCGTTGCGAACCAAATCTTTACCAGTCTCAAAAACTTCCTGCGTGACACTGCGAGCAAGGATCAACTGGTGATTGTCGTCTAGAACCGCGACAAATGGGCGGCCATCTGAGTTGTTGGTTGCAAGGGCAACGCCCGCAACGCCTTTTAATCCAAACCCGCCGCTTTCAATTGCGATAAGAAAGGTTTCCAACTCTTGCAGGTTGTCGATGATATCAAGTTCGTTATTCATTTGTTCAACACTCATTGTGCGCTTGAAGAATTTAACTGCGCAGATTATTTCACGTCATCACACGATTTGGCAATGTACAGCGCTATCGGCAAGCGCTTGACTGCGTCATCAACCGCCTTCGCATGGGGGATATGTCAGAGCATTTGTTGATGTTCGCTCGAAAATCTGGGGGCTGATTAATGCATTCATGTGTTGGACGGCGACAATACCCACATTTATTTTCGAGGAATTATGATTCATGGAAGAACTGGTTGGCGGTCGTGAAGGTGTTATCTATAAGCGTGGGGATATCGTGGTACGCCCGTTGAATGCGTGGTCTTCTACCGTTCATCTTTTACTGAATCACTATCACGCGCAAGGCTTAACGGAATGCCCGACATGCTTAGGCGTAGAAGGTGACACCGAGCTACTCAGTTACGTGAAAGGCGATGCGTACAATTACCCCTTAACGGGTGCGATTGCCAGTGAAACGGCGCTGATAACGGCGGCCAAATTGTTAAGAAAGCTGCATGATGCTTCAACATCGTTTCTCTCTAAACACCACACCGATTCATTGACATGGATGCTACCCGCGCGACAACCGCAGGAAGTGATTTGCCATGGCGACTATTCGCCTTACAACGTGGCGTTGAATGGCAAAACAGTGGTTGGTGTGTTTGATTTTGACACCGCCCATCCCGCCCCGCGAGTGTGGGATATCGCCTATGCCGTGTATTGCTGGGCTCCGTTCAAAACCGACAAGATCGACGCATTGGGTACGCTGATAGAGCAAAGTGAACGCGCCAAGCAATTTTGCGATGCCTATGGCGCGACAAAGCAAGATCGTACCGTGTTGGTGGATACCATGGTGGCGCGTTTAACTACCTTAGTGCGGTTTATGCATGATGAAGCCAACGCAGGCAATGCGCAGTTCAAAGCCAACATAGAAGATGGGCATCACCTGAGCTATTTGGCAGACATTGATTATTTAAAGCGCAACCAAGAGACGATAACGGCGAGGTTGTTGGCGTGAGGGAGCAAGCAGAGGTCTGTGGTGTTTATGCCCCAAAATGAGTTAGGTTTATTCTCTGCTCGGAATAAGAGAATCCTCATTGTTTAATCTGCGCCTGACTTTTAACCTGTTGATAAGTTAAGCAGATAAAAAGCCAATACATACTGATGGAAGTGATATTTTAGGGGTTTCTATAAACCTATATTTTAAACGATGAAAAATTGACCTAAATTAGATATAAGTAAACAAATACGTGCAATTAATTTTTACTAAATAAGGGGTTATCTTTTTTTTTCGATATTTAATCACTTAATAAATTGTTATTATTCATTGGTTTAGTGGTGCCGCCTCATAAAATATAAGTTCACAGTTGTTCAAAGTGTGATACGGAAACGCATCACACCACATCACATCATCGTATTGGTGAGAAAGCCAAGTGAATTTAGAAATACGAAAAATCGTAAATTAAAAGAGTTTATCGTAGGTGTAATTAAAGGCTGGGAATTAGGCGAATTTTTGGCTTATATGGATGAGTTTGAACGCCATTTAGTGTGTGAAAGGTGCAGTAATAAAATAATAGAAGGTTAGTATTCGTATGTGTTGATTGTATTCTATTTCAGTGCTTGTGATGTATGCTAAATAAGCTTACCCTCAGATGATTCTTGCTCCTCGGTGACGGGTATGGTTAATGTGTCAGCAAAAAAATAGGTAGCCAAAGCTACCTATTTTTGATTTTACGTTGGTTTAGTATTGACTGAAGTCAACAGTGATTGGAGAAACTGTCGTTGCTCTGTGTCGTGGTGAATGACTCTCTAAGCGATAAGTTTGGCCTGCCATCTCTTCTGTTAATACCACGTCAAAACGGTAAGTTTCGTTTTCAGGCTCATGACCACCTGCAATCAAAACAGAATGCTTATGACTGTATCCGACGTTATAGGCGCAGAAGGTCAATGTGTCTTCATCATTGACTAACTGCAAGGTTTGCCCTTTGAATGTCTGAGGGGAACAGGTGTTGAGTGAGGCTTCTTTTTCAAGCGGTATCACTTTCTCAACACGTATACCATCACGATCAATCACGATCTCGGCACGCAATTGAGTCGTATTTGAAGCGGTAGCTTGAACATCGTTGTCGCTGAATGCACTGTTGTTTTCAACGCTCCATTCAAACGCCGATACCGTGCCTTCTTCTTTTACGATGATGCCAGTTTCATCCTTAGCGATAAGTTTGACGGTATATGCACTAAATTCATGCTCGCCGTATCGGATTTCTTTGGCGTTATCCAATGCTTGCTGGTGAACACCGTTGATGTACCACTTGAACGACTGTACACGTTTTTCACTACCGTCTTCATCATAGAATTCTACGGATGGATTGAAGGCGAAAACCTGCTCGGCTTGGTCTGTATAATGTAGCGTCATGAATCGCTGGTTTAACGCGGCATGCTTTGGAGCAATGACAGAGAAATAACCCGTTTTGGCGTATAAGCGATTGGCCCAGCGCTCGGCGTTATAAGCATAAAACGGATAACCGTTCTCTTTCATGATTGAGATGTCGGTTGAACGCCACATGTCTTTTGCCTGATTTAACCCACCTTCATACCAACCTGTTGTACCAGCAGGGCAACCAGCAGAGGTTGATTTACACACATTATCCAATGTGGTGTTGTCAGGCAGGAAGTGACGCCAAGGAACTTTGTTGAAATCAGCGCACACATTGCTGTCACAAAAATTCGGGTCGCGTATTCCACCGTAAGTATATTCATCATGTAGATCGCCAAATGAATGGCCAAGCTCGTGAACAAATACATGTGGATTCATTTTATTAGACGTGGGTACCATACCGCCAAGGCCACCATATACATTGGTATTGACCATTACCATCGACATATCATAATGCGGTACGACCTTAGCTATGGTGCCGCGCACTCGATAATTATCGACCGATAAAGCGCGTGCCTCTGAGAACGTCCCACCGTTATAAAAACCTGCATCGAATGCCGTATCTTTGTTATTTTTATGTTCAATAGCAGGGCTTGGGGTGTTTTCCGCAACCAGGCAATTGTCGTAGGTGATAGGGTCACAACCTTGTTCAATCGACCAATCAGCACCGCGATCATTGGAAGCCACGAAAACGGAATGGATGTTGTACATCGCGATGTGAGGTACAAGGTTTTCATAACTCAAAAAAGCTTCAATCGCATTTTTGACATGTATATCAAATAATGCACGGTCACGTTCAAGGTATCCATCCCCCGTGATCACCAAATCCCAGCCTTTTCCGTCAGTGCGACCTGTGTACAATTTGTGGTCGCCATCAGCAGAGGTATATACCGGTTTATCAAAATCGATAACCGGACGAATGCTTGGGTCGTAGTCAATCTGTTCGGCAAAAAACACTTCGCCTTCACCGTAGCCCAGTAGCGCAACATAATCGGATTTGATTTTGATCCGGATGTCGCCTGCGCGATAGGTTTGATTGAAGATGCGGATTTTGTTTTCCGTCATCGGCTGGTAGGTTAAGCCGCCGTCAAGGCTGTATTCATACAGCGGATAGCTAATGACATTTTCTGATAAGAGTATCTGGTTTCCGTCACGAACCAAGCTTGGATCTTGGTAGTTAATGCCACCCAGAATTCGATTGACACCGATTAGCGCAAGGTAATATTTCTCTGGATTCTCCTCATCAAACGCTTGAATTAATAAGTCTCTATGAGCAAGTAATTCGCTATTGATATTGGCAGAAATCAACAGTTCGACAAACGTCATGATCGGGGCGTGTTTCTCTTGATACATAACGCTTGGGTCATAAACCTCTCCATCATAATTGTTGCCTAATGCTGGGTAGTCTATGGTGGGTGCTACGCCTGACACCGTGGTGAAGGTGTATGGGGCGGTAATAGTATTAATGGTGTGAAAACGCGAGTAGGTATCACGGCGAGTACTGAGGTTGATGTCGTAATACTGAGCGACCAGTCTAGGTAAGCAGGTACCCTCAAAAGCAGAATAATCGCTGTCAACAAAATCGGCAATATCGTGATAGACGTAAAGATCACCACCTTCCTTTATAAACGTTTCTATTTCGGTACATGGTTGTGGGTTGTTCTTTTCAATCTGTGCGTAGTAAGCGTGATGCCGACTGACATTCAATGGCTCATTGACGAAAGAAAAGTTGACGTCATTGTTTGCCACGTAGGCAGTGAGGCGCTCGTCCACGGCTTCACGTTGTGTGAGAGTGTAACTGGCTGATTGGCCCGAATATAAACCAATAGCATTGAGCAGTACGTCGGAAAGTGGGTGGACATTATTCCAGAAAGTGTAAATATCATCCCGGATTACAAATACTCTTGAATCACTGTTCGGTGCTAGCTCTGGTTTAATGTGTCCAAAGCTAATGCCGTCAGATGATGACAAAAGATTGGCGGAATAATAACCCATGATGTTGTTCATTTGTGAGGTGTATGAATCAACATAAACCTGATTCTGTGGCCCTAGAATTGTGCGCGCATCTTGGTTGTGGTTAATAATGGCCTGCGCCAATGTTAGCTGTTGTACTGGGGAAACGAGAGCCGCAAGAGAGAGATAATCACTGTTTGCTGTACTTGTCTCTAGTTGCTCAATGATGACGCTATGGTTATTTAGAATCGCAGTGTTAATGGCTTTATTGAAGTTAAGTAAACCGAAACGATAGGCAGCACCTTCAAGACCAGTAAGTGTATCGACATGTTGATGGAAGCTATTTGCATCTTCTATAATGGTGTCGAGTTGGGTGATGTCGTTTAGATTGATGTTCTTATTGTTGAGAAGAAAAGCTTTATAGAAGGGAAGTGTACGTTCATTGTAATCATTTCCGACTAGGCCGCTGAGAGCGTCACCTGAGAAATCAATGACACCATCGCTGTCAATAAACGCCTGAATTTTTAAAACCAGTTGACCTATGGGGTAGTTAAACGCAACGTCATCTTTATTGCTAAGTATTTCATCCATGCCAGCTAGTGCTGCGCTATGATAATTGGTCATTAAGCATGCCAATATCATCAATGCCGATTTTTTCAACATTTACTCCTGTTAATAATACAGTTCGATAAACAACGTTATACGCTCGTAAAAAGCCAATTATAGATTCGATCCGTTTGGCCTTTTGTATCATTGGCGAAAGTGTTAGCTCGCATCAAATCAAATGCTTAATCAATAGGATGAAAATCATTAATAGATGAGAAGGTTATGTATTTAACCTATTTTCGAAGTCATTAATAGTAGTGGTTCTTATGTTAAAATGTTGATTTTTAAATAAAAAAATTATAGATAGTTATTTCATCATGATAATGAAAATAATATTTAGGTAAGTTTTAATTAAATATTTATTTCATTATGTTTCATGGGTGCATGCTTTATTGTGCATTTTGTAGGTTTTATAATGCATTTGTGTTGTAAGTGCCTGATGACAAGCCGTGAGCGTAGTGATTGAAATTTTTCATGTGAAATTCGCATTTTGTCTCTTGCGTGCATGTAAATTATCAATAATAAAGGTTCTTTATATTTATCGTGATTATGGCGGCGCAGGGCCTATTTAAAGGTGGTGGTATATTTATTGTATCGGTGTCTGGATGATTAGTTGTTTCAGATAAACCAAATCTAAAAGGCTTTCGATGAATTAATATAGGCTGGTGGCTGGAGTGATAAATAACGCTTCTGATTGGTCAGTTTTAATTTATTAATTAAATAGGGTCGAATAAGGAAAATTTATTTCTCGTGAAGTAACCGCTAAACAGGGAAGTATTAGATGATGGCGTTCATTGCTGAACAAGTGATAGTTAAGAGTGTCGGGTATTTCAATTGGCTATCCAAGTGCAATCACACGCGGATTTTTGCTCCTGTGCTTCCGGTGAAGCCTTTATTTGGGTTTTACCGAAGCCGTGCTACTGGCTACTGGCTAACGTCTTCCGCTTCAAACTGAATGGCTGCCTGTTCTTCAATGTGGCGGAAGTAGTCACGGTCTTCGGTCAGGATATGCATGATCAACCATTCGGTTAGGAATGTTTTTACTTTTCCGGGCTGGTCGACGAGGCGATTTTCGGTGATTTCATATTGGGCTTCGTAGACGTCAAAAATTTGAGTAATCAACTTGTGGTGGTGCGCTTTATGACGCAGGATTTTATCCTCAGGATAACCCACTTCTTCAAGCAGTTTTTCTTCACGGCGGAAATGCGTTTCTGCATAACGAATTAATTTATTCAGCGTTTCAAAAATTACCTGATCATCGTCACCCCGACGAATGTTGTCGTAGAAGCGATTGGCAATATCGAACAGCATCTTGTGCTCGTCATCAATGCTTTTCACGCCTGACTCGAAAATCTTTCCCCAAGCAATAAATTTTGTCGTCATATCATTCCCTTAACCCAATTAAACCAGTGTAAGGCAGTTCAAATTTGAGCGAAACGATAGACCTCATGAATAGTAAGTTTAATTTATTCGTCAGTAATAAATGAGTGATCAGCAAGGATTTAGTCAATCGCTGTTTCCAACCCATTGATGCGTGACCTTCTATTGATAAGTCATGGTGAGCCACACGCGTATTCATCAGGCAGAGGTGATTTTTGACAGCGGGAATGACACAGGGAAAGAAATCCCAGAGTGATGTGAGCCGCATTCAATACGCCAATTCTACGTTACTGATTATTATGTAACTTAAGTGAAACACTCGAATACTACCGTTGCCCAATCTTAATTTGAGTAGTTGGTAGGAAACAAACATGACTGTACGTCAGCGGCTGCTGATCGCCTTTACCCTCTTTATCGCGTCAACCATTGGGCTTGGCAGTCTGGCTCTTTGGATATCATCACGTTCTGCTGATGCGTATTCGGAATATGTGAACGAGCAATTACCCGAAGTGTGGGCGCTAATGGCGTTTGAGCGCGACCATCGCACCTTACTGACGCTGTCGCAGAAAATTAAAGCGCAGCTTTTGTTCTGGAATGAAGTCACTCCTCAGTTTGACGCGTTCAAAGATAACTACGAGCAGAGTTGGCAGGCGTTGTCTCGGTATCCTTCCCTAAGTGCGTGGCGCGATGAACATGTTGAACAGAAGCAAAATCTGGATGTTTATGTAGAAAAGCTTGGTGATGCGATAGCCAATCAGAGTTTTTACGATGCTGGAAGGCTGGTGGATTTTGATATGTATTCAACCATTGATCCTATCCTTCTGGCGATTAATGAAAAACTCACTGAACGCCAAGCCCACGCGCAATATACTGCGAATGGGCTGATAGGCTTTTTGAATCAGCAGGCTAACGTTATCTATATCGGTGGTGGTGTCGCATTGCTCATGGCGATGGTGCTGATGTTATGGCTTCGGAAAACCGTGATTATTAGACTGAATAACATTTCTACTGCGCTAACGAATATTGATACTGAGTCCGATCTCTCTGTGCGCATCGACGACCATTATCATGATGAAGTCTCGGCAGTTGCGCGTGCCACTAATAATTTACTTGAGAAGTTCAACCAGTTTGTTAATCACATTCAGACTCGCACGGGAGAATTGGATCAACAGTCGGATACGCTGGGGAACCAAAGTCGCAAGGTTTCTGACATCAATGAAGATACACGCTCACAGATCACAGAGGTCGCACATTCATTAACCGTCATGGAAATGGCAACCGCGGAGATTGCTTCTGCTATGAAAGATACTCGCGAATGCATCAGTAAGTTGGCGCATGACAACGGCGAACTTCAAACGCAAATGACGGCGACTGAACAATCCATTGCTTACAGCGTCAGCACGGTGGAAAAAGTGGAGGTGACGATGGCGAGCTTGAAACAAACCAGTGAGCAAATAGCCAGTGTGATGGATGTCATTGAAAGCATTGCTCAGCAAACTAATCTGCTGGCCTTGAATGCCGCAATTGAAGCGGCGCGAGCAGGGGAGTATGGACGTGGTTTTGCTGTGGTTGCTGATGAGGTTCGTAGCCTTTCACTGCGTACTTCTGAATCAACCGGCGATATTCGCACTTGGATCAATGATCTGCTTGCTCGAGTGGATGCAGCCACCTCGTTGCTTAATGATTCTAAGCAAGCCAGTGAAGATAACCAAAAAGCCAGTGTTCAGTTACAACTGTATTTGGGTGAAATGAACCGTACCTTTGATGGGTTAGAGCATCGCAGTACGGAAGTGGAGGTTGCGCTATCTTCGCAGCATAGGGAAATTGAGCAACTCACTGAGCGTCGCCGAGATCTGAAACGAGGCAGCCAATTACTCACGGCAGCCATCAGTACAACCAACGATGTCAGTGGTGAGCTAAGTACCCAATCAACGGCGTTGACCAAGCTGACAGATCAATTCCAAATTTAGCCTGGTAAAGTCTTTGGCTATATCATTAATCCCTAGGATTCGCGTGAAAGAGTCATCAACACCAAGCAAAATTGCACTTAAATTGAATGGGCTCGTGTAGTTCAATTTTGCGATGAGGTAGTGCCACCATGGCGTACAAAAACACAGAAAAAGCAAAAAACGAAGCGGTGGAGTGGGCATTAACCCATGGCATGGCGTTGAAGCAAACCCTAGATTCCGCAAGGCACCCTGCATTTGCCTTAACGCCAACGGTAATTGAGCAGACGCGTTTTGAACGGCTTAAGTCATCGGTCCATCTGCTGGGTAAATTGGTACATGCCGTATCGCAAGATCATGATTATTTGCATGAAGCCATCGCGCCTATCACGGCAGGCAATGTGTTTTTCAAGACTCTACTCAAAATGGCAGACGATATTCATTGCAGTGACGGGCCTCAATCATGTTTGCCTATGCTGCTGATGCGCAGTGATTTCATGGACGATGCACAGCTTGGTCCAAAACTGGTTGAATTTAATGGCATCGCGGCGGGTATGGGACCGTTCGGTCAGCGCATTCATGAATTGCACTGTTATTTGGCAAAACAATGGCCAGCACCCTATACGGAATGGTCGGGTGATGAAGTCGGACGACCCGTTAGCAATTCCGCGTTGCAAGGTTTGGCGGCAGGCATTGCTGCGGCGACATGGAAGATCAAACAGGAATTTTCAGATGCAGGGACACCAACATTTCTAATGGTGGTGCAAGAGCGCGAAGACAATGTGTATGACCAACACTTGTTGGAACACGCACTGCAAGACAAAGGTATTCGAACGGTGCGTCGTACTTTTCGTGAACTGTATGATGGGCTTTCAACGGGCGAGAACCAGCGTCTTTTGCTAGATGGTATTGGGGCAATTGACACGGTTTATCTGCGCGCGGGTTACCAGTTCTCGGATTATGTGGCACACGACATTATTGATCGCGCATGTTGTGAGGCGCTTACGCAAACTCGCGTCATGATTGAAAAACATCGCGTGGCGGTGAATGCGACGGTGAGCCAGCAGTTGGCGACCAGCAAGCGTATACAAATGCTGCTTTCTTCCCAAAGTGCAGAGTCATTAACGCGTTTTGGTTTGAGCGAATCGGAAGCGAATGAAGTGAAGCATTTGTTGGGCGATATGATCGCGGTGGACGCGCAAAGCGCTGAATGGGTGAAACAACGCCCCTTGGATGAGTGGGTGTTGAAAAATCAGGGAGAAGGCGGGGGTCACTGTGTGTTTGGCGATGACATTTATACCAAGCTAAAGGCGTTAGATCCTAATGAATACGAAGCGTGGGCGTTGATGCGCAGGCTGCTTCCTCTTCCTCGTTCGCAAGCCGCGTATGTGGTGCGAAAAGGCGAGATTTACGTGATTGACGATTTGATCAGCGAAATTGGACTGTTCACGGTTCATATTGATGGTGAGCCGGCATTGGAAAACGGCGGCTACGCGGGGTATCTCATTCGCAGCAAGTCATCTCAAGTCTCTGAAGGCGGCGTTCACAGTGGCATGGGCGCGTTGGATTCATTGGCATTCAAAGCTTAGCGATCTCGAAAACCCTCTGATTTTGGTGATTTTTGAGCACGTTGAAACGATATTTTCTGCCCTCGGTCTTGGCGATTGAGGGAATTTTTGCGAATAACTGACTCGTAAACAACCTGTCATCGACTAATTTTTCTCGGAAAACGTCGCCAAAAACCATTTTGAAAACTCACGCGCAGGCGGCTTTAAAGGCACGTCTTTTCTTGAAACAAGATAGTAGCTTGATGCCGACGGTAAGGCTTTGTCAGATAGCCGAACTAATTCGCCTCGTTCAATTTCCGCTTTGCTCAATACACTTCTCGCTAGAATAACGCCTTGGCCTGCAATCGCCGTTTTCATCGCGAATTGATATTCATTGAAACGAAGTTGACGGCAGTTATCGCTAACCTCTGTGCTGTGTGCTCCTAGCCATTGTTGCCAGCCTGGGGTCACGTTCACCAGTTGTGGGCTGACATCCACGATCATCGCAGATTGTTCAATCAAGGTTTTTAAGTCGTTAGTGCCTAGCTGTTCAATAAGGGCTGGGCTTGCACAGGGAAAGACGGTTTCATCGGCGATTTTATCGAACGTGAGGCCTTCTTGGCTGGGGTTGTAGGTATAGCGAATGGCAAGGTCGAGTGAGTGAGAACGAAAATCGACTTTTGTATTGTCGGTTTCGAGATGAATGCTTAAATCGGGATAGGACGCATAAAACTGAGGCAGTGCATCCATCAGGCGAAGATATGCAAATGACGATAGGGCACTGACTGAAATCTCGCTGCTGGCCGCGCTTGATCGTAAGTGGTGCGTTGCAGACAGCAATTGGTCAAATGCGCTGGTGCTGGTTTCTGCCAACTGTTTGCCCATTTCGGTTAATACCAACTTGCCTTGATGGCGGAAAAACAGCGGTGCTTTGAACCATGCTTCGAGTTGTTTTATTCGCTGGCTGACCGCTGAGGGCGTCACATACAGCATTTGGGCTGCAGCTGCGATCGTCCCAGTTTTGATGACAGCATCAAATGATACCAAGGCGTTCATTGGTGGAATTTCATGATTCATGGTTAGCCTTCGTTCATCAGTCCTTTGATGCTGTCTACCTTAGCATTTATCGCCTATTACCGTATCTATCTTCCCATTTGCGCATTTGACTTCTTGTTATAGATGCCGCGAAAGTAACGCGACTTAAGCACAGCTTACGCCCCCTAAGAATTGATAAATATCGCGCCCATCGACTTGAGGATAGGGTTGTCGCATGAATACTCACGCCTTTGAACTGAAGCCTCGTAGCCTGAAATCTGATTCAGATTCAGATTATCGGCGAAGTGAAAAGACGAAAATAAGGAACATGTGATGACGGTAAATAAAGAGAACTGGGGAAAATATGAGTTAATTTTTGCCATGGTGGTGTCTGGTACGTTAGGTGTCTTCGTGACTGAATCAGGGCAATCTGCGCTCAATGTGGTGTTTTACCGATGTGTGTTTGGTTTTATGTTTCTTGGCGTGTATTCAGGGCTTCGGGGATATTTGCGTTTCAGTATATTAACGGCCAAAGATTGGGCGTTAACCGCATTCGGTGGCATTGCGTTGGTGGCTAACTGGTGCTTGTTGTTTGCCTCGTTTGAATATGCGCCGATTGGGGTTTCAACGGTGGCATATCACGTTCAGCCTATCTTTGTGATGGTGCTAGCGACGCTGTTTCTGAACGAAAAGTTTGCGGCGCATAATTGGCTCTGGATCGGGCTAGCATTTATCGGCGTGACGCTGATTGTCGGACTCGAAACGGAAAATGCGGGCTGGGGGGTAGCAACTGGCGTTCTACTCTCGATATCAGCGGCGTTTCTCTATGCCATTACCACGCTTATCACGCGCCAGCTTAAACACATCAAACCGCATATGCTTGCTGTGGTTCAGCTCGCTATAGGTGGTGTTGTCCTGTTCTTTATTGCACCCATGGAGCAAGTTCCTACGACAGGCGATCACTGGTTTTGGCTGTTGGCTTTAGCATTGATTCATACATGCATCATGTACATATTCATGTATAGCGCCTATCAAAAACTCGAAATTTCGATGGTGGCGGTGCTGGGGTATATTTATCCCGTCGCTGCGGTGATGGTGGATTACATGGTTTATGACAATGCAATCACGCCGCTGATGGCGCTAGGCATTGCGGCGATATTATTCTCAGGCTACGCGATGAATCGCTCACTGACGCCAAGACGTATTCTGGATGCGGTAAAACGACAAGCTACACGCCAGCCTTGCTAAGCGCCCCGACTAAACCCAACAGATGAATCGAAATAGATTGAACGAAACAGGCTAAACGAGCGTGCCACCTGAAAGTGACTGGCTCAGTTCACGCTATTGTCTAATCTTCGATGTTGGGTGTTTTGGGGTAGGGGTATTTGACATGGCCGATACGAATCACAAACACCGTGATGGCCATGATCAGAGTTGCAGCGGCAATGGTCATGATTCGCCAATCGTCCATGTTTTTCATGTCGAGAATAAGATACCGCGCCAGTGCAACAATACCGATGTAAAGGGGCATACGAACTGGCACTTTGCCGGATTCAAAGAAGCTGTGAACCATCGCCAGTACTTCGAGGTAAATAAAGAGCAGTAATAAATCTCCGACTGATACGGTTCTATTCACGATAACGAGATAGATTTCTTCGCCTATGGCGTAAATCGTCGCGATGACAATCAGTACCAATACAACATTTTCCAGACTATGTATGACTTTGGTTGTCGTCTTATGCTTAGGCATCGGAATCTCAAACTGTCCTTAGTTATAAGGTCAGTCTAACGAGATAACTTGAGTGGGGTTTGTATCATTAGCAAGAGCACACTCCCTCAGTGCTGAGGGAGTGTGTAGGTGAAGAACGCGAGATCTTGAATTGTTTAGCGTTGTGCAATCAAATAATTCAATGCACCGCGAATGGCTGCAACTTGTGCATCGTTGCACTCTTGGTCGGTGACTTTCTCGCTGTCTGGGTACACTTCTGTGGTGGTGCTGTACTGGCAATTTGTAAAGCCAGTGCACAGTCCCAATGATTTCACTGGGTAGTTGATCACACCGTCTTGCTCAACAGGTGTACCAATAATCAAGCCCTTGTTGTCAGCTGGCGCAATGTGCGTCACTTTACGCACTTCATCAATGATCGCCGTTTGGAAATCGGTGTTCGGGTTTTCACTGTCTCCCACGGTATAGAATCCATCAGGCACGGTGTCTTCTTCGTAATCTTTGCCATCACGAGCGGCCAGTGCAGGACGAAATTCAGAATCGTCGGTATCCGTGGTTTCATGCAAATCAATGTGCGTGAAGACTTCAACGCTTAAGCGTTTTACCCACGCCATCACATTGGCGGACTCTTCCGATGGGCTGTTTTCTACGAACGAACGGTTTGGATCAACTGCAATTGGGTTCCAACGGTTGATGGTTTCATAACCCCAAGGGCTGATACACGGTGCAACAACCAGGTTGAAGTGCTCGGTATAAGCCAGTGCCTCGGTATCAAGAAACTGCAACGCGCCATGCACACCGCTGGTTTCGTAACCATGAACGCCACCCGTGATCAGAACTGTTGGCTTGCTTTGGTCAAAATTACGGCTTCGAATACCGAACTGCGGGTAACGCGATTCATCAAAAGACAATGCGCCGTATTGCGTGATGTCGAAGCGGTCTTTCAACGCCTCGATTTTTGTCATCACATCCTCTTTGTAGCTGCGCTTGATGCTGGTGGTTTTGAGCCACTGCGCTTTTTCTTCATCTCCCCAAGGCTGCCCTGGTGTGCCGATAGGGAAATTGATGGATGCTATCATGATAATTCCTCATTGAGAGATGGTGAGTTGCTTTCTAGGTTAAACGGCTTGTTGACTGACAGGGTCAGAATTCTCTGGAAAGAGAGAGTAGCACACTCTTTTGCGCATTCAATTGCCATCACATGCTGATTGATAACTATTTTATCATTAATGGCAAGAGGTCATGGTGACATTTATTCCTGCTTATACTTCATGGGGTTAGTATCTGGCTGAAAAATAATTTCTCATCTTTAAGTCATCCTTAAGTGATTCTTAAGACTCACTGATTAGGCTCTCATTATCGCTTACAGCTAGGAAAGAAGCGGAATGGAAAAGAAGCCTATATTTGCCACCTTCGAGATAGTGACAGAATCGCATTCATTGAGAGCGGACGTGGAGCACTATATTGCCGAACGTTATCGCATCGCGTTTGATGCCACTATCACTGAGTTCATGCCTTACTTCTTCTGCGCATTAGATGAAGAAGGGAACATCTTATCGGTGTGTGGCTTTCGCACAGCAAACAACGAACGCTTGTTT
This sequence comes from Enterovibrio norvegicus FF-33, assembly GCF_000286835.2. GTDB lineage: Bacteria > Pseudomonadota > Gammaproteobacteria > Enterobacterales > Vibrionaceae > Enterovibrio > Enterovibrio norvegicus_A. The sequence continues at coordinate 1,326,143 of NZ_AJYD02000038.1, forward strand.
CTTGAGCAGTATTTGCATCTTCCGGCTGAACAGCTTATCTCACAGCATTTTGGTGCGCGTGTTGAACGCAGCGCGCTGATTGAATTTGGTCAGCTCGCTTCATTTTCACGCGGGGTGTCGTTACAGCATTTCACCTACCTTTCCCGTTATCTGGTTGAGCAAGGATTTAGCTGGTGTATCTTCACCGCGACGGGGCCACTGCAAGCCATGATGAAACGATTTGGCTTGGCGCCCGTGTCGCTGGTAGATGCCGATTCAGCATGCATTGATAACGCTGAATCTGTGTGGGGGAGCTACTACCAAACACAACCTAAAGTGTCGGCGGGAAGCTTAGTCGCAGGGGCTAAGCAGCTTTCGCAGATTGACCTGAGAGCATCAAACACACATTTGGCTTCAAATACGGCCATGTACAAAACAGGGCTGGGGGTGTCCCATGGTTAATGTGTTAGCGCGCATCCGCCATTTTGCACAGACCACGCCGACCAAAACGGCGTTGGTCGGCCGTGACGCCATTGGTGTGATTGGTAACGTGGATTACTGCACCTTATGGCGCGACATTGAAACCTTGAGTGACACGCTTAAACAATGGAAGACCAAACGTATCGCGTTGCTTGCTGAGAACGGCATTGCCTGGGCGAAGGTTGATCTTGCTGCATTACTGGCACAGGTGACGGTTGTGCCCGTGCCGACGTTTTTCTCTCGTGAACAAGTTGCGCATCTCGTTGCGGAAGCGGATGTGGATTTGTTGGTGGGGGATTGGTCGACACTGGCTATTTCACCCCAAGGTGAACTGGCCGGATTACCCTGCTACTCGCGCCTTGCCGCCAACACATTGAGCAGCGATACGATAGCAAAGATAACGTTCACCTCGGGGTCAACCGGTTCGCCAAAAGGTGTGGCACTGAGCGCACAAACCATTGATGCGGTGACGCAATCTCTGGTTCAAGCCGTCAGCACACAAACTATGCCGTCTCGCCACCTTGTCGCGTTGCCGTTGTCCACACTGCTTGAAAATATCACGGGAATTTACGTGCCATTGTCACTGGGTGTTGAAACGGTGGTGTTAGAAGGATTCGAAGTGGGGCTTCGCGGATCAAGTGGCTTCTCACCGGATATTTTCGGCGCGGCGTTGGCACAATACCAACCAGAGAGCATGGTGGTGACGCCCATGTTGCTGTTGGCTTTGACAGAAATTGCCAGTGTGCAGCCAAGCATTACACAGCCTTTAACATTCATCGCCGTCGGTGGCGCGAAAGTGCCGGCGTCTTTGCACCACAAAGCGCAACAGCTTGGTCTGCCCGTGTTTGAAGGTTATGGGCTATCTGAATGTGGCTCGGTGGTCAGCCTCAATACGCCATTCGCACACCGCCAAGGCAGCGTGGGGAAACCGCTGTCACATTGCCGAGTCCGTATTGCCGATGACGGTGAAATCGTGGTGCAAGGCGCGGCGATGAATGGCTATATCCATGAAGCGATAGATTGCCAAAACGATGACATTCATACCGGGGATCTTGGCTACCTCGACGAAGAGGGTTACTTGTTTGTTTCAGGCCGCAAAAAGAACGTATTGATCACCGCGTTTGGACGCAATGTCAGCCCTGAATGGATTGAAGCAGAAGCCTTGGCTTACCCACATTTGCGTCAAATGGTGGTGCTTGGCGATGGCTGTGCCGTGTTGTCTGCGGTGGTGGCAAGTCATGACCATGAACAAACGCTTAACCAAATTGCACAACTTAATCGCCACCTACCGGATTATGCCGCCATCGGGCACGTTATTTTCACCCAATCTTTTCAGCATCAGGACAGTTTAATGACCGCGAATGGTCGACCGCGTCGTGATGTGTTTGCACAACAATTCTCTTGTTTTATCCCAAATAACCAATGCGTGAGCGTGGCGGATTTTTCCGTGACCAGTTGCTCCGATATTTCACTGACTTGAATACGTAGGGAAGCTATTGCCATGAACATGAATACTTCAAGCAACACGATGACAGGCAACAACAGACCGTTTTTTAACACACTGGAGCAGCAAACCTTGGCGGCACGAAATGCCATGTTAAGCGCCCCCATTTTTGAGGCGTGTCGAGCGGGCAATGTTGACCTGAATACTTACACCGCGTTTTTGGTGCAAGCTTTTCATCACGTTAAACACACCGTGCCTTTGCTGATGGCCTGTGGCTCGCGATTGCCAGAAAGCGATGAGTGGTTGCGTCAGGCCATTGGTGAGTACATTGAAGAAGAAAAAGGCCACCACGAGTGGATTCTCAACGACTTAAACCAGTGTGGGTTTGATGCCGAATTGGCTCGCTGTAACCAGGCAGAAGGTGCGGTGGGTTTACCCATTGAAATGATGGTTGCGTATCTCTACCACCAAATCGACAGACGCAATCCTATGGCCTTTTTTGGCATGGTTTGGGTGCTGGAAGGCACGAGTGTGTCCGTCGGTGGTGACATGGCTGCACTGGTGAAACACGGTTTGGGTTTGCCTGATGCGGCAATGAGCTATTTGACCTCACACAGCACATTGGATGTCGAACATATCGGCTTTTTTGAAACGCTAATGAACCAAGTGACGAACCCTGACGATCAGGCCGCCATTATTGACGGTGCTAACCGCGTGTTTGCACTGTATGGCCAAATGCTGTGTGAACTGCCGATTAAGCAACAAAGCCATGCTGCATAGCGTTTAGCCAATAGCGAATTGAAGAAGGGGACAAACATGAAACTGAATGGCAAACGTGTCTTGCTGACAGGCGCAACGGGTGGGATCGGAAAAGAGATCGCTGCTGCGCTCGCAAAGCAAGGTTGTGAACTTATCGTGGTGGGCAGAAAAGCGAGCCAACTGGCTGAACTGGTGGCAAACCTTGACGATTCATCGCGTCACCAATCTTTGATCGCAGACTTGGCGCGAACCGAAGGCCTTGACGCGGTATCGCAGTTTTGTGCCTCGCTTGATGTTGCGGGAAAGCCCGTCGATATCGTGATCAATAACGCGGGCTGTAACACCTTCCTGTATCTGCAAGATCGCGATCCAGCATCGGTAAAACGCGACGTTGAATTGAACCTGATCGCGCCCATTCTACTGAGCCAAAGTGCGCTTGGTTGGATGGCACAAGACGGGGTTATCCTGAATGTGGGCTCAACGTTCGGGGCGATTGGCTTTCCCTGTTACACCAGTTATTGCGCCGCAAAAGCAGGGTTACAACGCTTTAGTGAAGCACTCAGCCGCGAGCTTAATGGCACGGGTAGGCGCGTTCAGTACTTGGCTCCCAGAGCGACCAATACCTCGTTGAATGATGCGCGTGTGACTGAGATGAACGAAAAGCTAGGAAACAAAACTGACGAAGCGGCATTTGTGGCGGCGCAAGCTGTCGACATGCTCAAACAAGAGACATCAGTGAAATGGATCGGCTGGCCTGAAAAGTTATTTGTCAGGCTCAATCAGTTGTTTCCGTCTTTGGTGGGTTCTGCAATCAAAAAGCAGCATCAGACCATCACGGAATACGCGACAAAAACACGCTGCGAATAAGCAAACGGATAATTTTGAGGGAACGACGATGAACACAGGTATCAGCAAAACCATCAACACCATCTTAAAAACAACCACCAAATCATTGTTTGTTATGCTGGCAATGGCTGCGGGTTTTAACGTTGCCGCTGCAAATGCAGATGAAACGCTCAAAACAGTACAAAAACAGTGGGCAAAGTGCCAATACGACACCTTTAATAAAGAGAACAAAATCAGTTGCCTGAATTCTTTGATTGCAATGAATCAAGAAGAGTTGGACAGTGACCCATCACGTGACGATCTCAAAGTCTGGCTTGCCATCAACAAAAGCACGCTAGCCGGTGCGGAAGGCGGATTGGGTGCTTTGTCTTTGGTGAAAGAAGCTAAAGGTATGCTTGAAGAAGTGATTTCGTCAGACTCACAAGTGCTTGAAGGGTCTGCATACACCAGTTTGGGCTCACTGTATTATCAGGTGCCGGGGTGGCCAATTGGGTTTGGGGATGACGATGAAGCCGAGCTTATGTTGCAAAAAGCCCTCGTAATTAATCCAAAAGGTATCGATCCAAATTTCTTTTATGGTGACTTTCTAGCAAACAACGGCGACAAAGCACAAGCCATTGCCTTTTTGAAAAAAGCCCAAAAAGCCGCACCGAGAGAAGGGCGTGAATTGGCAGATCAAGGCCGACAACGTGAAATTGAGCGCAAGCTGAAGGAACTAGAATAACAATGCGAATTCTTTTGATTGAAGACGATCAAATGTTAGGTGAATCCATGGTGGCCTCGTTAAGCCGCCATGGATTCACCGTGGATTGGGTACAAAAAGGCGGCGGCGTAGAATTGCTGCTCAAAACGGAAAGCTTCACCGCGGTGATACTGGATTTAACCCTGCCAGATGTCGATGGCATCGACGTGCTCAAAAGACTGCGACAAGCCAAACACACCATACCTGTGATGATTCTGACAGCGCGAGATGACATAGAAGATCGCGTTGAAGGTCTAGACGGTGGTGCTGACGATTACATGGTGAAACCCTTTGCACTGGAAGAGCTGCTGGCGCGTCTGCGTGTGATGATCCGCCGTATTTCGGGTTATGTGGACACGAATATTGAACTGCACGGCGTGTCGGTGTCTCTGGCCAATAATCGTGTTGAGTTAAACGGCGAAGCGATCAAAGTCACACCCAATGAATTTAAGTTACTCACAACACTCATGACCCATGCAGGCCGCGTGATGAGCAAAGACCAATTGCAGCAAACCTTGCATGGCTGGGATGAAGGTGCGAGCGAAAATGCCTTAGAAGTCCACATTCATAATCTGCGGAAGAAAACGGGCGGTAATTTGATAAAAAACATTCGCGGTGTGGGATATATCATTGAAAAATAAAGCGCCTATTTCGATTAAACGAAACCTGATTTTTAGCGCTGCGGTATTAAGCAGCTTGCTGGTTCTGGGTTCATGGTTTTTCATGTATACTGAAACCCGTCATGAGATAGACGAAGTCTTTGATGCTCACCTTGGTCAATCCGCAAAAACATTGGCGCTCGCCGCGATGAGTTGGGGTAACAGTCCACCGAAAAAACTGGACGAGATTTATGCCGATTGGTTTTCTTCCATTAACAAAATGGCGGTGGATGAAGAAACGGCTACGCCTTATGGGCATCCGTACGAAAAAAAGGTGCTGTTCCAATATCTGTCTAACGGCAAGCTCGTCGGCAAAAGCGCCAATGCACCGGATGTATTTTTAGGCACCTTAAACGAAGCGGGCTATAAAGATGTGACGGTTGAAGGGGAACGTTGGCGTACCTTTCAATTGCCTTTTACGCCGCCTGGTGACACGTCACCGGCATTCACGATCCTCGTCGCTGAAAAGATAGGTATTCGAGAGGAACTGACAGCAGAAGTGGCGCTTTCTATCGGGCTTCCACAAATTCTATTGATCCCCTTCCTTGTTGCGTTAATTGTTTTGCTGGTTAATCGGTATTTTCGCCCGATTGAAGAACTACGAAAGCTGATTGCTTCGAAAAGCATTAATAACTTGCAGCGTATACGCGTTGAAAACCCCACGATTGAGCTTGAGCCATTGGTGAAACAGATTAACTTTTTGCTGGCGGAGTTGGAAAATGCGTGGAAGCGCGAAAGACGCTTGATCAGTACGGCGGCCCATGAATTAAAAACACCATTGGCCGTATTAAGGTTAAACGCTGAAAATGCGATTCAAAGTGTTGATGAAAAAGAGCGCAACAAAGATCTGAGCAGCATTTTGGCAGGCATTGATAGAACCGATAGGGTGATTCAACAACTCTTGGTGCTCTCTCGTGTGGAGCAGCAAAAAGACTTTGTCCTGCAGCCAATGGATCTTGTGAGCATGCTTCGTGAAGAGATCGCCAACTTAGTGCCTATTTCACTCAAGTATTCACAGACAATTTCTTTGGTTGGAGCCGAAAAAGCGTCGGTTAGCGCGCACCCCGTCATGCTTTCCATTTTGTTTGCCAACTTAATAGACAACGCCATTCGCTATTCAGGGCAAGGTTCCTCGATTACGGTAGACGTTGAGCTTCTTACTGATTCAAGCCAAGTGGCAGTGACGGTGTCGGATACGGGGATGGCGATGCCCGAAGACGTTCGCCAGCGTATTTTTGATAAGTTCTATCGCGGTCATTCTAACAAAGGGGATGGTGCAGGGCTGGGCATGTCTATTGTGAAAGACATTGCGCAGATCCACAGTGCGAATGTGCAGGTCAAAAGTGCAGGTGAAGGCGAGAGTGGCAATCAGTTTATCGTCGTGTTTGATCGTGTTTGATCGTGTTTGATCGTGTTTAGAGGGTAAATGCTGATCGTTAGCGCCAAAAAAAGGGCCTAAATGTCTTTAGGCCCTATCAGCAGTCGTTTTCAATACTTGGAGTATTTAATTACTTGTAGAAAACTTCTACTTTGCCTTTCAGCGTCATCAGAAGCGGTTGACCACGGCGGTCCAACGCTTTTGGTGATGGGAATTTCACCCAACCTTCGCTGATGCAGTATTCTTCAACGTCAAAGCGCTCTTTGCCGTTAAAGACAATACCGATTTCGTGTTCAAAACATTCGGCTACATGATGCGGGCTACGTGGATTGCCTGCAAGGCGATCTGGCAAAGCGGGTAGCGAGTTAGTGTCGTTCATGTTCGTGACCTGTAGTCAAAAAAAGTGCGTCATTGTAGTCAAGATAACGCCCGCGCTCAAGCAGCGAAAACAGTTACGTCGTATTGTCCAAAAATGCAGCTAGCTTGATGCTTAAAATGTTTGAAATGGCGGATATTTGGCTGATTACCTTTCACATTACCGCTTACAAGCACTCACATCAAAATGCGCAACTTACGCGTTTCCACTTAAGAATTCTCAGCTAAATACTCTTCTAAGCGATCTGACAGCCATGCTGTGAGTGCACCTGTGTGCCCATCCATCGAGGTGATTTGACCATAAGGTTGTAATTGCATCGCGCTGGAGTGGCGCAATACCTGCAATGTTCCGCTTCTTAAGTACTTTCTTAACAGCACCGATGGGACGTTTGACCAACCAGAACCGTCTAAAACAGCATCGCGTAAGTGCTCATAAAAGGGCAGGGCGATGTAGTGCGGCGAGATAGGGTCGAGGGCCTTTAGGCCTTCATCATCGACATACGCGAGCGTCACTTCGGTATAGCGTTCTAGATCTGCCCGCTGAACGCGTTTGAGTTTGGCGAGAGGGTGGTCTTTATGCACCACTGACATCATACGGATCTGCCCAAGCTTTTTAGAGCTGATGCGACCAAAGGCACGAGTTTCCGGTAGCAGACCAAAGGCAACATCGACCATGTTTTCATCGACCATTTCGTATAGCTCTGGCGGTGGTGCGACATATAGCGACACGCTGGAGTCAGGAAATAGCTGGTGGATTTCACGCATGGTGGCACGCCAGAACGCTTCGGGAATGGCATCGTCTCGACCAATTCGCAGCGCGGATTCAATGCCACTTTCGAATTGACGACACTTGGCACCGATATCATGGACGGCTTGCAGTACCCGTTCGCAATCGTCGTGGATCATGCGGCCTACGTTGGTGAGTGTCACGCTGTTACCAGAGCGGGACAACAGTTCTACTCCAAGGTTATCTTCCAATGCACTGATGGCTGCACTGACGGTGGTTCGGCTTTTTTCTAGCTCGCGAGCGGCTCCGGCAATGGAACCTGTTTCGACGGCGGTGAGGAACATTTCTATTTGGCTACTTCGCATTTTATGTCCATGTCGGCGCATGTAATCGGCAAATTGATTTTAACTCTAAATAAAAAGAAGAAAACCCCAGCGACCAAAAAGTTGTCGCTCAGTAACTCATGGATTGCCAAAAATGGCTGTATTGTGGTTATCAAAGCGCTATTGGAAGGCGCTGCAGTCAAATTTTTTGTCACTTGTGGGGATTTATGTCGTGTGAATATGCGAAAGAACGTAACTTACTGAAATTTTCTAGTTTTGCTTGTTTTTGCTTTGCTGCATTGGGTGTTGGGATCGGTCTTTGGGCTGGATCTATGGCGATAGTCTTTGATGGTGCTTACTCTTTGGTCAGCTTGTTTCTGTCATTGATGGCACTTGGCGCAACGGTTTACATTAGCAATGGCACAGCAAAAAACGGAAAATCAGGTCAGTGTGTTTCTGCGCAGAAAGCCGCGGTTATTGAATCATTGGTGGTTTTGATTAAAGGTCTCGCCGTATCAGTGGTCTGTGTGGTGTCGTTTGCATCTGCCTTTGAAGCAATGTTTAACGGTGGCCGTGAAGTAAACGCAGGTTTTGCGCTGATTTTTGGTGTGGTGAATCTTGTTGCGTGTATGGCGTGTTATTACATCGTCAAAAAACACTCAGGCAAAAACGCGTCGACGATTTTGAAGGCGGAAACCAGTCAGTGGCTGATGGATACCGTTATTAGTGCGGCCGTTCTGGTCGGCTTTATCGTGGCGGCGGCTTTGATGGAGGCCGGTTTCACTGAGTATGCAATGTATGCAGACCCAATCATGGTCATTTTGGCTTCTGTCTATTTTGCTACCGTACCTGTGAAAATGGTGGGTGATTCAACGAAACGTTTGTGGAGCATCTATCAGCAACAAGATAGCGTTTCTGGTCATCGTGTATTGGCTTGAAAGCACCGCAATTAATCGACTGACATTTCAGGAAAGGGGCAGCTCGATGAGCTGTCCCTTTTTTTGTCTGATGTATTCACCTGTGCTCTCTCAGATCACCGAGCATTTGCAGTTAAGACGGAAAAATTAGTGCTTATTTGTTGATAGCCGCTCTGCAAGTAGTTCAATCCAATGTTTAACAGGCACATCGCTGCCTGATGATAGGTGAAGTTGGCAGCCAATGTTCGCGGTCACGATAACCTCGGGGCTGTCACCTTGCAGTGCTTCGAGTTTTCGTTTCAACAGCGTTTGACTCAGCTCAGGTTGTAACAACGAATACGCGCCCGCAGACCCGCAACATAAGTGATCTTCTTGAGTTTTCGTTTGGATCACGCCCAGTTGCGACAGTGTTTTGTATAAATTGTCTTTACGGTCGATACCGTGTTGTAGTGAACATGGGAAATGCACTGCAGCGCGTTGGTCACTTTTCTTGAGTGGTAAACGGCTCAAATCTTCTTGCGCCAAGATGTCGCTTAGATCTTTGGCAATGGCAGCCACCGCATTCGCTTTATCTAGATACGCCGCTTCATCGCTTAATAGCTCTGGGTATTCTTTAATGGAAATCCCACAGCCAGAAGCGGAAATGACAATGGCCTCTGCGCCATTTTCAATGTGTGGCCACCATACATCGATATTTCGTTTGGCTTGTTCGATGGCACGTTGGTGTTCCGCAAGATGAAGGTTCATCGCGCCACAACAGGTTTCTTTGTTGATGGTGATAAGCTCAATGCCAAGGTGGCTCAATACGGCTCTTGCCGCGGCCAATGTGTTTGGGGTGAGCGCCTGTTGCACACAGCCTTTAAAACCAATCATGGTTCGGTGTGCTTTTGTTGTTGAAATTGGCTTGGGTAAATGTAATGCGGAGACGCTGGCATAGCGCTTGTGAGTCTGCGCCATGGGTAGCTTTTTCTGCAAGGCTTTGGGTAAAAGAAGTCTAAAGGTTCGAGCAAGTGTCATGCTCATACTAACCAATAGAGAATGTGGGAAAACGCGGGTAAGGATGAATCGATACAGTTTTTCTTTTGCTGTTCTCGGGACTTTCTTTTCAAGTTGCTGTCGGCCGATATCAAGAAGTTGGCCGTATTTTACGCCGGATGGGCAGGTGGTCTCACAGCTTCTGCATGTTAGGCAGCGATCGAGATGCCGTTGTGTGTTTTCGGTGACTTCGCCCCCTTCAAGCATCTGCTTTATCAAATAAATGCGACCGCGTGGTCCGTCTCTTTCATCACTGAGTTCTTGATAGGTAGGACAGGTAGCATTGCAGAACCCGCAGTGTACACAGCGTCGCAGTATGTCTTCGGCTTTTTGTCCTTCTTTTGATTTTAGAAACGTACTGTCGAGGTTCGTTTTCATCGTGAATTCTCTCCAAGCCAAGAATACATGCGACCGGGATTGAATAGGCTTTGCGGATCAAAAGCGGCTTTGAGTGCTTGATGCAGTCGTTGATGCGTCGGTGATAACGGATGAAAGCAGGGCTGTTGTCTGTTTTCATTGCTATAGCAAGCAACGTGTCCGCCGTGTGCCTCTGCGAGCGGGACTAATGCATCGAGTGTTGCGTCTATTTTTACCCAACGAATATTACCCGCCCAATTGATCAAGCTGTGTTCATATTGCGCCAAATGCGGTGTGGCCGGATTAATCGAAAACCGATAAAGCTTGCCACTGTTGCTAAAAAACGGATGACGAAAATTACGAATTGATCGCCAGAATAGCGATTGATGTTGCAGTGTTTCACCGCCGATTTCTTGCGCGGTGCTTCGCACCGTTTGTTCTGAACCAGCAAGACGAAGATACAAACAGCCTTCCACCCATGCAGCGCCAGAAAGCGGGTAACCTTTGGCGACAAGGCTTCGCATTTTTGTGATGGCTTGCTGAGCATCCATGTGACATTGCAAGGTTTCTACCTGCTCGGGTTTTGGCATGACGCGAAGACTGACTTCCGTAACAATACCCAATGCACCCATGGCGCCAGCTTGAAGGCGTGACAGATCGTAACCCGCCACATTCTTCATGACCTGACCGCCAAATCGAAGATGTTCGCCAAGGCCGTTGATCAGTTTTACGCCAAGAATGGCATCGCGCAGTGACCCATGAAAAGGGCGAGAAGCGCCATTGATGTTACAGGCGAGTGAGCCGCCTAACGTTGCCTTTCCTTCAAATGCAGGCGGCTCGCCAACCAGCATTTGGTTGTATTCAGCGAGTACAGATTGCAACTCGGCGATGCGCGTGCCGGATCGTGCGGTGATCACCATTTCACTCGGGTGATAAGCAATGATGCCATTATGGTTGGTCAATGAAACGGGCTGGCCGACCGCTTCACGACCCATGAAGTGTTTTGTATTGCCACCAATCAGATTGAGAGGCGTGTTGCTGGCTTTTGCATCTAAGACTTGTTCAATGAGGGAGTGCGTGACATCAGCCATTGGGGGCGCCTCCCTTTTCTTGCTTAGATTGGCTGCGCTTCATTATCGTGTGTTCTTGGCAATGCTTGGGCGTAGGAATGCCTTTTCCGGGATTTAGCAGGCTGTCAGTGTCAAACGCGGCTTTCACGCGCAGAAACTGAGCGAGTTCGGCATCGTTAAATTGCTCATACATTTGATCGATCTTTTCCATCCCGACACCATGTTCTCCGGTTATGCATCCTCCGGCTTCGACGCAAATTCGCAAAATCTCTGCACCAAAGGCCTCAGTTTTTTCTAGCTCGCCCGGTACGTTTGCATCAAACAAGATCAAGGGATGAAGATTCCCGTCGCCGGCGTGGAACACGTTCGCGACGCGTAAATCATAGTGTTGGGATAAACGGTGAATTTCGGTTAAAACAGGCGCTAATTGACGGCGCGGAATGGTGCCATCCATGCAGTAATAATCGGGAGAAAGTCTCCCAACTGCGGGAAAGGCAGATTTCCTGCCTTTCCACATGAGTGCACGTTCAGCGTCGCTGTTGGAAACCTTTAATGATGTCGCGCCGGCTTTGTCTAAGATGGACTGTGTAACAGTCAACTGATGGTTCACATCGTCAGCATTACCATCAAGCTCACACAGCAAAAGAGCGTGTGCATCTTTGGGATAACCGGCATGAGCAAAATCTTCTGCGGCTTGAATGGCATAGCTGTCCATCATTTCTAAACCAGCAGGAATAATGCCTTGGGAAATGATGTCGTTGACGGCGTTGGCGGCATTCTCGACGTTGTCGAACCCTGCGACGATCACTCGTGCCAGCTCGGGGATGGGTAAGAGTCGGACGGTGATTTCTGTCACCACACCTAACATACCTTCAGAACCTGTCATCAAAGCAAGAAAATCAAACCCTGCAATGTCTGCGCTTTTGTCGCCAACGGACAAACGCGCTCCCTGTGCTGTCACAACAACCAAGGAGATAATGTTGTGTACGGTAAGGCCATATTTGAGGCAGTGCACGCCACCTGCATTTTCCGCGACATTACCGCCAATCGAGCAGGCGATTTGTGAGGAAGGATCGGGCGCGTAGTAAAGACCATAATCGGAAGCAAATTCTGATATCGCCAAGTTACGAACGCCGGGTTGGACAACCGCGAGGCCACTTTTTATGTCGATATTAAGGATGCTGTTTAGCCTAGCAAGAGAGAGCACAATGCCGCCTTCGATCGGAAGCGCACCGGCTGAAAGGCCTGTTCCGGCGCCGCGCGCCACAACGGTGATCTGGTATTGGCTACAAAGCGCCATGATGGCCATGACTTCTTCCGTTGAAGCGGGAAGCACCACGCAGGTGGGTAGCGAACAATAGACAGACAACCCATCACACTCATACGGGTGGAGTGTTTCCTTATCTACAATGATGTGCTCACTGCCGACGATGCGCTCAAGCGCGTCGAAAATTGCTGCTTCCATGCATGTCTCCCGTTGTGTATGTATTCGGATGTTAAAACGTTAGTCGATCCTGTTACCTTGGCGCGGACAATCCCTACACTGCTCGGTAAAAGTGTGGAGCATGTAGCTTATTCACCGCAACGCAATACAGAATTGCTGTCAGCGAACCAACCGAGTATGGGTGATAGCGTTGTGTATGATTCCTCGGTATCGTTCTGGCTTAACACGTTAATTCATATTGGATTTCCACGGTGAAGCGCTGTATGGTTTCTGTTCGCTAACGGAGGGATTATGGATAGCCTAAAACTGAAACTGCCACCTTTGCTTCAAGTCATTATTGTGATGTTACTAATGAAAATCATCGCTTCGGCGACTCCCGCCATTAGCTTTTTACTGCCTGTTTCTAAGCCCTTATTTGTATTGCTGGTCGTGTTAGGTGGGGTATTTGCTGTAGCCGGTGTTGTTGCATTTCGTCAGCATCAAACCACGGTAAATCCAACGCTGAAAACGGAATCTACTTCATTGGTGCAATCGGGTGTTTATCGTATTACACGTAACCCAATGTATGTGGGTTTCTTGCTTTTGCTCGTGGCGAGTGCTTTCTATTTTGCTAACCCGTACACCTTACTAGGTTGCGTACTGTTCGTGCTTTATATGAACAAGTTTCAGATTGAGCCGGAAGAAGACTATCTGGCAAGCCAATTTCCTGATGAATACCCTGCTTATAAAGAGAAAGTTCGCCGCTGGCTTTGAAGCATTTTCACGTCATTTGGTTGCGCTAAAGTGAGATCTATATGTTTCATTTAGCGAGTAGTGCGAAGAAAAAGACAACATGCGTGTTTATGTTCGATAAACTCAAGGTATCTGAGATGGAAACCCACAACTAAGTCAAATGCTTGCCATACCTGTTCCTTTCGTTGTGTCACTGCTGCTTGTGATTGCCGCCATGCTTTTGTATTTAAAGCTGGGGCAATCCGGTATGAAATCGATCCTGTTCGCGCTTCTTTGTGCCATTTGTACGTCGGTAGTTGGACTACGTTGGACGTTTGACCTCCAAATGCTGAGATTTATTCAGCCTATTTTGGCATCGATTCTGCCAGTTGCTGCGTGGTATTGTTTTGCGAGAGCGCATCATATACAGCCGCCATCTCGTTGGCATTGGTGTTGGCCTTTTGTCATCGCGGCTTGTTCGTTTAATTATCAAATTTGGCCGCAAGCAACTGATATCGTCTTAATTGCTTTATATGTGGGTTACGGCGGTGCATTGATACGTTCTTCTTTCACAATGCCGGAAGAGGTGCGCTTATCAAATGTCGAAAGAGTCATCATGGCGGAACGAACGGCAGGGGCAATGCTGCTTTTCTCTGCTTTTATTGATAGCGCGTTGTCGTTTGATTTCGTGGTCTATAACGGCGACCACGCGGCATTCATTATTTCACTGTCATACCTTGTTTTGATCCCTATGGTGGTTATCGCAGTGGCGATTGTTGGTTTCAGTACGCTGCAAAACCACACAGAGACGACGAGCGAATCAACACGCATTTTGGTCAGTGACGCCGATAGACAAACGCCCGAATCACCCACACAGAGCAAATCTCAAATGTCAGATCAAGATGCTACCGATATCATGAACAAGCTTGATGTGTTGATGATAGAAAAGGCATCATTTCGAGATCCTGACATCACGTTAAGTCGTTTATCCCGGCAGCTTGGGATACCAGCCAAACAGGTTTCTATCGCAGTGAATCAAATTCGTGGTGAGAATATTTCTAAAGTTATCAATGCTTATCGCATTGAACATGCAAAGGTGTTGTTATCAACAACAGAAGACAGCATTACGGATATCTATCTTGCCTCTGGATTTCAGACTAAATCAAATTTTAATCGAGAGTTTCTTCGCGTGACGAGTCAAACGCCAAGTGCCTTTAGAGCCTTATCGGAATCGCCGTCTTAGTTATCGCGCACGGCTGGGGTGACTGCCGAGTTAAAAAACTGCGTAATATCCGTGAATATTTGGTCGTGTAGCGTATTTCTGTCTGTACCAACTCCGTCCTTACATACCACACCATCACCGGGCCGTTCCTCTTCTAATATTTGGTTTGCTCCGGGTTTACACAACTGCATAAAACTGAAATGGGTCGCTTGCTCAAAAACTTTATAACGGCGGTTGAGCAAGGGAATGTGTTCGGCAAGATAGCCTGACTCCAATGCTTGCGGCAAATCTCCAATATCAATACCCGCTGCCAGAATAAGTACCGGTGTATTGATGGTATTTAGACTCGCTGTCGAGAAACTGCGGGCAAGGCCGAGGTCAAGAATAACAACGTGTTTGAACCTATCATCGGAAAAGTCGCTGGATGTTGGCTCGGCCATTTGTGAAGACTGCAATCCAAGCTCTGTTGCCAGCCCACAAGTCCGTGGGTTTGGAAATAAAAGACACTGTTTTTGGAAGGTGTCTCGGTCGAATTTCGCGCCCACTAACTGCGCAACACTCCAGCCCCCTAATGAGTGTCCAACAGCCGATATGTTGTTGGCATCAATGACACGATTCCAGCGCTCATCGCCTAACAAAAAGTCCAACACTCGTGTTAAATCGCGAGGACGTTGCCACCATTGTTCAGCTTGATGGGGAGAAAGATCAAAAGTGGTGGTGCCGGGGTGATCAGGGGCGGCGACGATGTAACCCTTTTTGACCAGATCGTTTGCCAGCCAGTTGAGATTCCGCCAACTGCCACGGTATCCGTGTGACAACAAGACGACGGGGTGTTGGGCCTGATTCACTATTGCATTCTTCACAACAGGGGTGCCTTGAAATGCAATGTTGTCTGCGACCAATGCGGCTGGAGAGATGTCAATTGTTGGATACCAAAGCGTGACATTTAACGGGCGATGGGGATCATCTTCAAGTTGAAATTGAGTGAATCCGACGGTATTTGCCAACGCATTGAAAGAAAGAAAGAGCAGTAGCAGAGAGGCGATAGGGTTCATGTTGTCATTCCTTGTCAGAAGATGGTATCGAGTACGGTTTCGTATAATATTCCCTCAAACCCAGTATTGATGCGGCTTAAAACCGGATCGAGGACGACCTAAAACCGATTCGAGTACCTATTACACGCAATTTTCACCTTTCCTTTTCTTTCTTCACTCAAGTATTCCAATCCTGAGATTTAATGATACTGTATATAAAAACAGTTAAGCTAGGTGTCTTCGATGCTCACATCTCTTTCGATTGCTAACTATCGATCTATCATGTCTCTTACTCTTCCCCTTGGGGCGTTGAACCTGATAACAGGACCTAACGGCAGTGGTAAATCGAACCTTTATAAAGCGCTTCGTTTACTGGCCAAAACGGCCTCTGGTGGCGTGATCAATTCACTGGCGGAAGAAGGTGGTTTGCACTCAACCTATTGGGCGGGGCCAGAAACGATCTCTGACGCGATGAGGCGCGGTGATGTTGAGGTTCAAGGCACTAAGCGAAACAATGTGATGAGGCTTAAGCTGGGGTTTGCCAGTGACACCTTTGGTTATGCGATCTCGTTGGGGCTTCCTGCACCACAGCAATCCGCATTTGCGTTTGACCCTGAAATTAAACACGAATGCATTTTTAACGGTGACTATTATCGACCGGCAAGTTCGTTGGTTGAGCGTAAAGGGGGCGTCGTTAAGATCCGTCAAGGCAGGCAGTGGGAAGTGATTTCTCAACACATTCCTAATTACGACAGTCTGTTTGACTCTCATGCCGACCCGGCGTCGGCAGCGGAAGTTTTCCATGTTCGAGAAATGATTCGAAGCTGGCGTTTTTATGATCATTTCCGTACTGACAGCGATGCCCCTGCACGAAAACCACAGCTCGGCACACGTACGCCTGTGTTACATCACGATGGTCGAGACTTGGCAGCTGCGCTACAAACTATTATCGAAATTGGTGACAATGAAGCGTTAGATCACGCCATAGAAGACGCCTTTCCCGGTTGTAAGCTGCGTGTTGTCACCAAAGACGATGGCCGTTTCTCGTTGGAATTTTTCCAAAAGGGTTTATTGCGACCATTAACGGGCGCAGAGCTTTCTGATGGAACGTTGCGATTTGTGTTGTGGATAGCGGCACTGCTTACGCCAAGGCCGCCTGCGTTGATGGTACTGAATGAGCCGGAAACCAGTTTGCATCCTGATCTATTGCCCGCTTTGGCGCGTTTGATTGGTCATGCTTCACAGCACTCCCAGATTTGGGTGATCTCTCATGCAAATCGACTTATCAATGCACTGAATGAACATCCCGATTGCCATTCCATCGCGCTGGAAAAAGTGTTGGGCCAAACGGAAGTGCAAGGTCAAGGAATGCTAGATGGACCGAATTGGAATTGGCCTGAATAGATCAGAATATCGAGTGGGATTGGAAAAAGTGACAAAAAATCGTGATAAATGTCTCTTTAAAATTGTCAGCTAACTCCTTTCGTTTCAAAGGAAAAGATCAGGTGTCAAAATTAATGCCCAAAAACGTATGCAATTCTGTATGTGGAAGTGAAAATTTGTGCCTATAATTAATCCGCTGAGACGATTTTAGGATGAGCGTGCTGTAAACATGTTTGCATATTAAGTGTGATGTGTTCATCGCTACACGATGAAAAGGAAAACCACCATGCGGGTTCCATTTATTATCAAACTTTTGTTTCCAATTTTGCTGCTGATGGGCTTGATGATCAGCCCTGTGCTTTATGCTTTTTAGCTAGCGTGGATTCGATTAGGAAAAACAGCCACCTTTTTAGGTGGCTGTTTTTTTATGGGTGTTGAATATTTCGGGGTTATACCATTTGGCTTTCGAGTGAATTTTCTTTGTCTAGTGGATACACGGAGGCCGCGAATTTAAAGGCCGCAGGGACAAAATAAAACGAAAGTAGCGTTGTGAGTAGAGTACCGCCTGCGATGGCAATTGCAAAGGGAGGCCAAAATCCACCGCCAGCTAAAATTAACGGTAAGAAGCCACCAATCGTGGTAATCGTGGTAGAAGTAATGTGGCGTCCACAACTGCTGACTGCTTCAACAATAGCATCTCTGTTTCCCGCTACCGCAGCAGGGCTGGCTTTGAGTTCAGCCAATATGACAATGGCGGCATTGATAGCAAGCCCCACCAAACCCAGTAAACCAATGATCACGGTAAAACCAAACGGGTAACCAAAAATCCAGACAGACAGTAAGCCCAGTCCGGCGGCTTGTGCACCGACTAAGAAGATGATCCCGCCCAACCTGAATGAGTTAAAAGACACCACCACAACCGCAATCAACAACGTAATGACTATGGTCAGGTTTGCCATTAGTTGGTTAACAGACTCATTTCGCTCAGCCGATTCTCCTCCAAACTCAATTCGATAACTCGGGGGCAACTGAATGTTGGCTTCGGCGAGTTTTTGGTTGAACGCATTGAGTGCGGTTTGAGGCAGCACGCCTGCAGTAAGGTAGCCTTCAATGACATTAACACGTTCACCGTCACGACGAGGAATGGCGCCTCGGCTTGGCTCTACATTCAAATCGGCGATGGCGGTAAGAGGAAGATCTATTGGTCCTTCATTGCCAGCTAGCGGCAATCTGATCCGGCTTAATTGGGAAAGGCTGGTGCGTGATTCGTCATCCACTCTGACTCTCACAGGAATTGATTCTGTTTCTTCAATCACGCTGCCTTGCACAATACCGGACATAGAGGCGTTAAGCAGCGTGGCAACCTCGCTGAGGGACATACCTGTCAGTTGGCTTGCTTCTTCATTCACATTGATGGTGATTTTTGGCACGCCGGGCTGCAAGGTTTCGCGAGTGTTGATCACATCAGGTGTTTGCGCCATCAGTAGACGTATTTCTTCGCCAATTTCACGCAATGTGTTGAGGTTTGGCCCGTATACACGAACTTCAAGTGGTGCATTAAACGGAGGGCCTTGTTCAAGCTTTCTAACCAAAATTTGGGCGTGAGGCAGGGCACGAGAGAGCTCACTTTGCAGCTGAGGGATCATTTCGTTTGCGGCACTAAAATTTTTGGCTTTTACCATGGCTTGAGCGAAATTTGGTGCGCCACGTTGTCTACCCATCATGTTGTAGTAGAACGATGGGTAGTTGCTACCTACCACCCAGCCAATACTCTCCACATCGTCATTGTTTGCCATGATGCTGTCGATTTCTTGCGTGGTTTCCAAAGTGGCCGTCATGCTGGCTTGCGGCGCTAGGTAAACCTGAATTTCAAACATGTCTCGGTCTGAAGGTGGGAAGAATTGCTCGGTGAGCTGACCTGCTGCCCAAAATCCTGTCATGGGCACGATGAACACTAAAGGAATAGTGATCAGTGGGAAACGAATAGCGCTATGTATAGACGTTCTAAACAGTGCGCTTAGCCTAGGAAGTGTAATGCCAGCGTGATACCAACGCGTGCTGGATTCGCCTGCAGGCAACCATCTTGCAGCAAAGGCAGACACGAGCAGTTGGGATACCAGGTAAGAGCCAATCAAAGAGAAACTCACGGTGATGGCGATAGCGCCAACAAATTCACCAGCCGGCCCTGGCATTAGGAAGATCGGAGCGAAAGCCAAAATGGTGGTGAGGGTCGATCCCAGAAGAGGTAACCAAAGGTGGCGAATCGCGCGCATGGCGGATTCTAGTCGTTTCACGCCTTGCTGGCGGTAGTGCTGAATGGTATCGACCATTACGATGGCATTATCCACCATAATACCTAGCGATACGATCAAGCCCGTGACGGACATTTGGTTTATCGGTAGGCCAGTGAAACTCATCAGCGCGAGCGTAAATGCTGAAGCAATGGGAAGCGATAGTGCAACCAACAATGCGGAACGAAAACCCAAAGTAATAAACAGAACAATGAGCACTAGCCCAAAACCAAGGAGCAGGCTTTCGACTAAATCAGACAAGCGAGTTTCGGTATAACGTGCCTGCTTGAAAATAGGTTCAAGCGAAATATTGGCGGGTAGTTCAGTGCGAAAAGCGTCTAGCATGGTCTCTGCTGATGCTGTCCAACGGTCTACACGAATATCACTTTGCATGCGTGCTGATACAAGTACCGCGGGTTTCCCATCCATAATCGCTATTTGGGCAGGCGGAGATGCAGCGGCTCTTTCTATCGTGGCAATATCTTGAAGCCTAACCAGAAAACCATTGCTATCTATGGCAACGGGAACGCGTTTGACGCGGTCTATAGAATTGAGCGCTCCTGCGACTTCGAGCTGAAAACGTGCGTCTTTACTGTGAAGTTCACCAGCAGCATTTTTTGCGTCTGCACCAGAAATTGCGTTGGATAGCGACAGGGCGGATTGACCTAATGCGCTTGACGCGGCGACATCCAATGTGACCAAAAT
The DNA here is from genome assembly GCF_000286835.2 of Enterovibrio norvegicus FF-33. Classification (GTDB taxonomy): domain Bacteria; phylum Pseudomonadota; class Gammaproteobacteria; order Enterobacterales; family Vibrionaceae; genus Enterovibrio; species Enterovibrio norvegicus_A. Next base: position 1,346,024 of record NZ_AJYD02000038.1, read on the forward strand.
TTCCTCATCGGGCAGGCCATGGATATCGACAAAGTCCGTATCAGAAAGGTTTCGCCATCGCTTGGCGAGCTCACTGGCATAGCGACCCATGATCAAGGCGTCAGGTTCACTGCCACCTTGCCATTGGAGCGCGACGATGTAGGTAAAGGCGTTGGAATGGTCATTGTCAAAATTAGGTGCCAAGGCACCTTGAGGAAGCTGTGGCGTTGCATCGCCTAACTTATCGCGAATCTTCGACCAAACCGGTTCAGCGTTGATTATTTCATCATTTAGCTCAACGGTGATCACTGAAATACCGGGTTTAGATTGTGATTCGATGAGGTTAATGTCATCTAAACCTCGAAGAGAGCGTTCGATCTCTTCGGTGACGAGGGCTTCAACCCGCTCTGCACTTGCGCCGGGGTAAACGGTGGTGATTGTCGCCCATCGGTTGACCAAGGCCGGATCTTCAGCTCGGGGTAATGTCGACAGTGCCGATAGCCCTGAGACCAAAACTAGCACAGTAAACAACACCAATAGTCGTGTATTTTTGAGCAGCTTTTCCATGATGCTTACTCCGTCAATACTTGGACTTGTTGGCCAGCAATGACGCGGTGTAATCCTTCGATTACGACGAGTTCACCGTCGTCAATTGCCCCCGAAACGTACGCATTTTTGTCGTCAGCATGAAGCACCTGCACAGAGCGGCGTGCTATCTCATGACTGCCACTCTCGTTCGGAACCGCAGCGTACACATTCCACATGCCGCGAAGTCCATCTGTAACGCCTGCGAGCGGCATCCAAAACCCTTCATCAGGAGAAAGGTAATTGTATTGTAGGTAAGCCAGTTCGCCGTTTATGGCTGACGTTTCTTCAGGCAACAGAAAGCGCAATGTGATGGTACGCGATCGCATATCAATGTCTGCGCCAGGGTTAAGTAACTTGGCAGGATATTGCTGACTACCCACGCGAATAGTTGGATCTGTCATCTGATTGATATCGGCCAACGCTTTAACGGGGATGCCGATTTGTGCTTCTTTTTGTGAATCCGCCAACAAGGTTAATGTGGGTGCACCCATGCTGACTACATCACCATTGGACACGAATCGATGGCTGATTTTTCCGCTGTAGGGCGCGTAGATAGTCGATTTGTCTTTGCGTAACGCACTGGATGCAAGTGATGCATCAAGCTGACGAATATTGGCCAATAGGGCGTCACGTTGGCTGGTCAGGGAATCGATTTCTGAATCTGCGCTGAAGCCTTTTTTCTTAAGTTGACGTTGGCGTTGCAGATTGTTTTTGATCAGGTCGAGTTGTGCGTCCAGTTGTTCAAGCTGCGCAGAAAGTTGCTGAGATTCTGTATCAAGTAACAGGGTATCGAGCACAATGAGTGGATCGCCTGCTTGGACCGTGTCACCCACATCGACCATGAGCGCATTCACTTTTCCGCCGAGTTCAAAACCGAGATTGGCGCTTTGCCCAGCTTGAACGGTTCCCACGAATTCTCGGTTAATGGTGTATCCGGGAGTCATTGCCACTGAAAGCGTCGTCACTGATGGAACGCTCTCTGGCGGCGTTTCTTCCTGAGCTTGTGTTTCTTTATTGCACGCCGTCAGTAGCGACAGGGATGCAACAAGAACAATCGTCGACGCATATCTAGGCATGGCAAAATACTCATAATCCGTTTAGTATTTAGACTAGACTGTCTAGTCCATATTGATCAAAAATAAAGCAATCAAACTGGACTGTCTAGTTTGATTGCTTTATTTATCTCCTGTCGTTTCATTTAAGGAACATTAATGACAACGCATCTTAATCAGCGAAAAGAGCAAAAGAGAAAGCAAATCTTAAAAGCGGCAATCGAGCTCTTTTCAAAGCAGGGCTATGGCATTTCAATGGATGCGATTGCAGAGCATGCGAAAGTCAGTAAGCAAACGGTCTACGCGCACTTTTCCAGTAAAGATCACCTGTTTGAAACCTGTATTATCGACAAGTGCATGACGTCTGGGCTGAATTGGGATCTGAAAAGTGATAAACGTCCTGCCCATGAAGTGTTATGCGAATATGGTTGGCTTTTTCAGAGCATGCTATTGGGTGAAGAGGCGAGGCATACATTCCAGAACACTATCCGTCAGTCTGATACACACCCTGAGATTGCCAAAATTTTCCTTGAGCAGGGGCCGAAACGTAATATCGCGTTGCTCAGTGATTATTTAGCCACGTTGGTGAAAAACGGTGACTTGCCTTGTTGCGAAGACACAGAAGCCGCGTCGATGCAGCTTTTGCTGATGCTGCATGGCCGTCCCGTTTACTGGGGCTTTTTTGGTTTTGACGCAGGTGAAGATGAAACAACGCGTCGCAGTTACATCAATAAGTGTGTGGAGGTGTTCCTCCGTGGATATGGGTATCCCTCCCATCTGCTTTGAGGATCAAACCACCAAATCGTAATGGTGATTTGAACAGGAGCAGCTAATTATCAATCGCTTTTATCCGCTTACCATCAAAGACTTGTATTCGTCGAACGCAAACTGATCGGTCATTCCACTGATGTAATCTTGCAGTAGTCGACAGCGTAGATAGAATTCCCACAGCGCTGTGCTCTCAGCCGTCATCTCTTCTTTCAATGCCAAACTGTATGCTGCAACATGTTTACCAGAAAGCTTATTAAACAATCTGCGTTCTACCGGAAAATAGCGTCCATCACCGTCGACAATTTTCTTAAAATCGTCTAATGGCAAGTCTAGCAACGGACGATATTGATCGAGCAAGCCGCCAATAATTTTATAACCCTGTAGCTCTAGTGTTTCCACTTCAGGGGCATTAAATACGTGATTGATCGCGACCTGCTTGAAGGTTTGCGTGATGGCATGAAATTGGCTGTTGTCTTCAATCAAAGCACGGTTAAATTCTCCTGTGAAAACAGTGCCAATGTGGTCGGTAAATTGCTTTGCGGCATGATTCACTAAAGGGTGAACCATCACAACGCGCAGTTTGATGAAGAACTTATGAGTTTTGCTGATTTCGTCCACTTGAGCGTCGTTGTATACCCAATCTAAAAGCTCGTCGAAGGTTTGGTTTTTTTTGATCGGGCGATTCTGTGGTTCGAGCGTTTGATAGGTGCTTTTAAGGTGTCCGGTTAACGCTTCGAGCGACAGAATGCGTTTTTCTACCGCATCTTCTAAGTCAGCCATGCAGTAAGAAATGTCATCGGCGGCTTCCATGATGTAGCTAAGCGGATGACGACAGTATTTTTCCATCTCGAGTTCGCGCATCATGTCTTCTACGTAGCGCGATTCCGTCGCGTAGTAACCGACCTTCTTGGTGAGATAGCTTTTGCACGCTGGCACGTCTTGTTTTGTTTCCGTCGCTGGGCGCGTGTATTTCAACACGGCGGCGGCTTGGCTGTAAGTTAGGTTAAAACGGTGAAGGGAGTGAACCAACCTAATCGCTTGCGCATTGCCGTCGAAATGGCAAAGCTCATGGATAATGGGTTCAATCAATGCGATGGGCAGCTTCGTCATTAAGCCCGACATGGGTTTAAGCTCGGTCAAGTTTTGAGTAAACCAGCGGTTAATGGCATCTTCGCCGCAGTGCCCAAACGGTGGGTTTCCCATGTCATGCATCAAGCAGGCAATTTCCACCAAGGATTCAATTGCTCGTTCAAGGTCTGATAAACCATATTGCTGTTTTTGGCTTTCATCCAGTTGGTCGTAGATGGTATGCACGATAAAGCGGCCAACCTGCTGGACTTCCATGGAATGCGTCAGACGGCTTCGTACCGCGGAATTACGCTCGAGTGGGAATACTTGTGTTTTTTGCTGTAATCGTCGAATGGGTGCAGAGTTAATGATGCGTCCACGATCGCTTTCAAACGCCCTTTGTAGGTTACTCCCATAGGGCTGGGGGCGAGCGAAGCTGATTTTCTTGCTGAAATCAATCGTAGACATTTAGGCTTCCTTGGCACTAAGCAACGTTATTTCATCACCTTAGCGCTGGAAGATAATAATGTACATAGTGACGGTAACAGAGTGGAGGTTCGAGACTCTGTTGGCGACCACAATGGTTTCGTGTAGACAGACTGTTGATGACTTATGGCTAGAAAATTCGTGAAATAACCGCGATACCGGCAACAAGTCCAAAGGTAAAAATGGTTAGGCCTAACACATACTGGTGCTTTCGATTTGGTACTGACATGCTGAAATTCCCTGTGATTCAAGTCGAGCATTGTGTCACTTGAAATATGATATACGGAATAGCACAGCAATTTGGATGCCAGATTTATAGCATCAATAAATCAATGAGTTATGCCCGCGAGGATTGGAGGCTGATTTTTGCGTGGTAAATTCCACCACAAATTGGCAAGTTCTGTAAATTGTCTATAAAAGCAAAGCAAAACCCAAAAAGAGAGAAGAGTGATGAGTATGATTTCTGGGGTGCACCATGTGGCGCTGATTGTTAGTGACATTATGCGTTCAAAGTATTTCTACGTTGATGTGCTCGGTTTTAGGTTGGAAGCAGAAAACTATCGCGCCGAAAGAGATTCTTGGAAGGTGGATGTCGCATTGCCCGATGGTCGGCAGTTAGAACTGTTTTCGTTTCCACAAAGCCCAGAGAGACCGTCATACCCAGAAGCGCAAGGTCTTCGCCATTTGGCGTTTCAGTGCGAAGACATTGACCTGGTCATTCAGCACCTCCAGCAAAACAAGATCGAATGCGAGCCGATCCGCATTGACCCATATACGCAAGCGCGTTTCACGTTTTTTAGCGATCCAGATGGCTTGCCATTGGAACTCTATGAGTTATCAATTCGATGAATTCTGGTCTTGTCTCGAATTTGGGGCGGAAATGTAAAACCTCGCACTGATAATATGCCATTGGTTAATATGCAACTGATGGATTTACGGATGAAGGAAGTACGCCGCTGGCGACGATTTAGGTGTAACCCACGTGTGAAAGGGCAGCTGCTATGGGCGCATAAGTTCTTGCCGCGCGTGAGTATAGTGATAACCGATATTTCTGAAAAGGGCATCGGGTTTGTATCTGAATGGAAACTCGAAGAAGGCCCCTGTGAGTTACGGGTAAATTCTATGCCGACCTTTTTCGTTGTCATCAAACACAAAGGGGCGATCACTCGTCAAGGGCGTAAAGTGTATCGCTATGGTATCTCGTTGCGCCGAAAGCTTCATTCTGTTCAGCTGGCACAATTTCGTGAATCGCGGAAAGCGGCGTGATGTTAGCCTTGGGTTATCTGCTTTGCTCTCACCTGACGATCTATCCATTTACTCACTTAGCGATAGACTTTTCCGCCGACTCGCACGGTTTCGGGGACGGTTTTAATTTTTGTTCCTCTCAAATACAGATTTCCACCCACGCGTAAATCGGGCGGCAGTGCGGTGATGCCCGTATTGGCGAGATAAAGATTCCCCTCAACATTGAGCTTTCGTGGTAACGCTTTAATAGGCGTATCAACCAAGCTCAAATCGCCTTTGACGTTCAAACCTCTGGGCAGCGACGTGACCTTTGTGCCAGTCAAATTCATGTATCCACCCACATCGACTTTTGGCACGCGTGTGAGTTTGGAATGTGATGCGTTCAAGTAACCCGCAACCTTCAGTTCCTTGGGCAAACGGGTAATATCGCTACCTTGGATATCGAGAAAACCTTTAACATCCAAAGGATCGGGCAGTTCTGTGATTTTGGCGTTCTTCACTCTTACATTGCCATATCCATCAATATAGCCATGAAGTTTAATGGTATCGACGAACTGTGTGCCTTTCTTGTTAAATGCCAAAGCAGTGCTTGGGCTAAGCATGATCAGAATGGTGAGAAAGACGTTTATCGCGAGTTTCAACGGCACGTATCCTAAAATGTTCTAGCGATTATTGATGGTATTCTATTCCTATAGTGCTGAACATATATAAAAAACGCTAATTGTCCCAAGAGTTGCTAAATAAAAAAGTTGGATTTACTTAACGTTGTTGAAATCTGCTTCTAATGCTTCCAATAAACGTTTTCCCGCTTCGCCTGCGTTCTCAATATACTGTTTCCTAATGGGATCAGAGGCTTTCTTGAATGCGGCTTTTTCGCGTTTAGTGAGCGTGACCATGGTCATGCTGGGCTTGGATTTTTTGATGGTCTTCAGCTGTGCTTTGTTCAGCTTGGTTTGTTGCTCGAATATATAGGGCGAGAGCTCTTCTATTGTTTCGCTGAGAATGCGTTTATGCGCGGAGGACAGGGTTAAGTACCACGCTTGATTGGCGAGTACGGAGGTGGTGAATTTTTGTTGTCCGGACCAAATAAGGTATTCGGTGACTTCGTAGAACTTCATTTCTTCAATTGAAAATATTGGATTGCTTTGTCCTTCGATAATGCGGGCTTGTAGTGAGCCGTACACTTGCGAATAAGGAAGAGGTAACGCTTGTGCGCCAAAAAGTTTGAAGGTTTCTATCACCAATGACGAGTTCATCACTCGCATTTTAAATTGGTTAAAATCCCGTGGCTTTCGAATGAGTTTATTGGTGGACCACACCATGTCACCTTCGAGATAGATCGTCATTAATCGCAGGTCTTGGTCAATCAATGCATTGCCCAAAATCTCATAAAGCGTGGGGTTAGAGGAAAGCACTCGTTGATTGAGTTCGTCGTCGGCAGAGAAAAGGTAAGGAATCGTGAACACTTGCATTTCTGGCACTTGGGCTCCGATGATACCCATCGAAGCATGGGTCAGTTGCAAGGTACCAATGGCAGTGAGTGCAGTAAGGTCTTCTGATTCGCCGAGCATACCGTAGGAATATATATCAACAGCAACCTCGCCTTGAGATTTGTCTTCGACTTTTTTCTTGAACGCCTGCGCATAGATATCCTGCACCGAGCCTTCAATTTCTTCGAGACCAAAGCGCCACACTGCTGGTGGTTCAGTCGCCGCTAATGAATGGGTGAGCATCGTCATCCAAACTAAACAAATCGCAATGCCCTGCAAAAATACCTTTCTTATCTTCATTATTCTGCGTCCTTTTGCAGTCGTCTCAAGGTGATGAAATCTTTCCCTATTAAGTTGATAACGCAAAAAACGCATTGCCATCAGTGTATTCAATGAGACTTTGCGGCAATAAAACAGTGATGATGTCTGATTTTTGCTTGAGGGAAACCGAAACGTTGCTTGCTGGCTTTGATGCAGTGTAGCAATTGTGAACAAAAAATACGCATAGCGCTTGGAGTGTAGTGGGCTAATTAACCATGATGGTTATGGGATATTTCATGACAAGAATAAAGTGAGAGTCCTCTGTATTTTATACCCATCTTATTCAGTAAGCGGTCATAAACTTGCGCGGGGAAAATCGTCAACATCAAGGGAGAGATTGCAGTAAGTAGTTATTCTATTAGTAAAATCTCTGACTCAGCGATTGACGATTTTAACCAGCAAGAATGACTGAATACGTATTTTGATTGGGATTGTTATCGGATAAGGAAATTCATCATGCACAAACCAATAATGTACTCTGCAATTGCCTTGAGTATTGCTACCGCGCTTCCTGCATGGGCGGTAGATTGTACTGCTTTGCCTACGTGGGAAACCTCCGCGGTTTATAACGGCGGTAACCAAGTTGCTTTTCAAGGTGAAGCGTTTAAAGCCAAATGGTGGACATCTGGGAAGAACCCTGCGGAGAATTCCGGTCCATGGCAAGAATGGGAATCCCTCGGGCAATGCGTATCAGGCGGAAATGTGCCCCCTGTTGTCTCCGTTACGTCACCTCTTAACAATACCCAGTTTACTGACGGCGATACGCTTTCTCTTTCTGCCTCCGCATCGGACAGTGATGGCTCGGTTAGCGATGTCGAATTTTTCGCCAATGGCTTAAGCCTTGGTGTCGTTAATGCTACGCCGTATACCTTGAGCTGGACGGCGACAGAGGGACAATACACCATCAGCGCAGTGGTGACGGATAACGAAGGTGCGTCCAGTGAGCAGAGCGTTTCAGTCACGGTTGTTCCGCCAGATTTCGGATTCCCGCCAAGTGCACAGTTAACGAATCCAACCAGCACATCACAAATCAAAGTGGGTGATAATGTGCCGCTGCAAGTGCTTGCCTCTGATGCTGACGGTCCAATTGCGCGTGTTGATTTCTATGTCGATAACCAGTTGGTCGGTACTGATAACACGGAACCATTTGAAGTTAGCTGGCCTGCAACAGAAGGCAGCCATACCTTTAATGCTAAAGCGACGGATCAAGATGATCTTTCTGCTTGGACGGGTGAAGTTTCCGTCAGTGTGGCGGGTGAAAGTGTTGGTGGTGGTTGTGCTGGCGTGCCGACTTATAAAGCCGGTACACCTTACGGGGCTGGTGACATCGTACAAAACGGTAACTACAAATATCAATGTGATGTGGGCGGTTGGTGCTCATCGAGTTCGGCCTGGGCATACGAACCGAAAAACGGTGAGTATTGGACCGATGCTTGGACAGAGCTGGGTATCTGTGCCATTGGGCCCACTGTCACATTTACCACGCCTTCGGACAACGCTACGTTGCTAGCTGGGGAGCCGATAGTCATTGCTGTTGATGCAACGGATGCAGATGGCAGCGTAGATGGCGTAGAGTTTTTTGCGGCGGGACAAAGTCTTGGTGTCGATGCCACTGCGCCTTACCGTGTTAATTGGTTGGCGCAAGGCATGGGTGAAATCAGCCTAAGTGCGGTTGCGACCGACAACGAAGGCAACACGGGAAATGCAGGTGTGCTGGTTAATGTGAGTGACCAACCGCTGGTGGCGAGTCTCACGTCACCGTCTGCTGGCACGACAGTCGGCCTGGGCAAAACCGTCGCACTGACGGCAGAAGCCAGTGCATTGAACGGCAGCGTATCAAAGGTTGATTTCATCGTTGATGGTTTGATTGTTGCTTCTGATTCGAATGCGCCATACAGCGCTAATTGGACTCCGGGCGCAGCTGGAAGCTTTACGGTCTCTGCACTAGCAACTGACAGTAACGGTTTAACGGCGGCAACTTCGGGTGTTACTGTGAAAGTGTTCGAACAGTCAGCGGTCAAACACAAATTGATTGGTTACTGGCACAACTTTGTGAACGGCGCAGGTTGCCCGTTGAAGCTTAGTGAAATGTCTGAAGCGTGGGATATCATTGATATTGCCTTTGCAGAAAACGATCGCAACAGTGATGGTACGGTTCACTTCAACCTTTATAACGGTGATATTCGCAGCAGTTGTGCGCCGCTTGACCCACAGGTGTTCAAGCAAGAAATGGCCGCATTGCAAGCTAAGGGCAAAGTGTTTGTTCTGTCTTTGGGTGGTGCTGAAGGCACAATCACACTGAACAATGATACTGATGAAGCTGCGTTTGTTTCTAGCCTGACAGAAATCATTAAAGAATGGGGCTTCGACGGCTTAGATATCGACCTTGAAAGCGGGTCTAATTTGCTTCACGGTTCGCAAATTCAGGCGCGCTTACCTCGTGCCTTGAAGCAGATTGAAGTGAACATGGGCGGTGATATGTATCTTACCATGGCACCAGAACATCCTTATGTTCAAGGTGGTATGGTTGCATACACAGGGATCTGGGGCGCGTATATTCCACTAATTGATGAGTTGCGTGATACGCTCGATTTACTGCATGTCCAGCTTTATAACAATGGTGGCATGCCAAACCCTTACCTTGCGGGTGCAGCGCCAGAAGGTTCGGTAGACATGATGGTTGCCCAATCAAAAATGCTGATCGAAGGGTTTGAGCTCGCAAATGGCACTATGTTTGCACCGCTTAGAGACGATCAAGTTGCGATTGGTTTGCCGTCTGGGCCAAGCTCTGCCAACTCAGGTCAAGCACCGACACGTAACATTCTTGATGCGCTCGATTGTGTCACCAAGGGCACAAGTTGTGGCACTGTGGTTCCAGCATTTAACTACCCGAATTTTGGTGGTGTGATGACATGGTCAATCAACTGGGACCAGCACGATGGTTACAATTTTTCAGGCCCAGTGGGTGATAAATTGAAAGCCATGAATGCAGGGCAGTGATAATTAGCTTATCGCTTGGCTTCATTACAACGTTTGATAATCTAAGCGGTATGTAATCAAGCAAGTATGTAGTAAATACAAAATCGGCAGCCAGTCTGCCGATTTTTAATTCCTGTCTTAACTGTCGGCCTGTCTCGTAAGCATGACTTCATCGATTAGTCTTCGTTCATATACTTCGTTCAGGCTTTTTATGGCGTAGATAAATTGATGACTCATCATGTTGGCGGCAAAACCCTAAAAGGACTCTCCTTTTTGTTTTCTCAGTTACCCAAATCAGAGAAATGGCTGCATATGCTAACCATGACCTGGGTATTGTTTCAGTTAGGTACGTCCTTTGGCATGCACGTTCATGCGGATACCACAGAAGTGCAGCTCACTTGGATAGACAAATCGCATATGTATGGCGGGTTAGGGTTGCTGGTGGTGGCGACGTTATTTTTCATTATTGTTCTGAATCGCCGTTCGATGGCTGATTTATATCCTTGGGTGAGCGGGGATTTCAAGTCCATCAAGGAAGATATTGGCTCGTTGTTTAAATGGCACTTGCCTGAGCCTCGGGCTGGCGGATTAGCCGCAACAGTAGAAGGGCTAGGGTTGCTAGCCTTGCTGTTGGCTGTATTTACCGGAACGCTGTGGTTTGGGTTCTTCACTTTTGGCAGTGCTATCGCTCCCGATTTTCTCTCTATTCATAAAACCGCTGTTGGGGCTATTGAAGCTTATATATACGGTCATGGCCTCTTTGCTCTGTTGCATTTACTGACATGGTGGCAAAGCAAATGATGTATTCCTTTTTTACCTGTAGCCAATAAGCGATATGCAAATTAGTGTCTATAATTTTGTCATATATCAAATTGTGTCAGGTAAATATGAGAGGCATCCAAGATGGAAACATGGAAAGAAAAAGAAGTTGCCGAATTTGCTGTTGCTGTGATGTCTAAACGGTCGGTGACGGGTGTAGGCGCTGAGTACGAAAAATCAGGTAGCGGTAACGACTGGCAAGGTTGTATTCGACTTGAGTTTGATGGATTTAGTGATGCTCGCATCCTGAATCTGGATCATATTTGGAAAGACATGATTGAAAATGAAAAAACGATGTTTTCTGGTGAGGTATTGGCGTGTGAAACCGTTTCGAGCAGTGGCGAATCTGTTTTGCTCAATACGCCTTATGAAGTTGAAATTAGAGTGAGCTATTAACGCTGTTTTCTTGCCTGTTTAGCAGCATGCTCAACGTTTTCTTTCTTGGGTATGCTGCAATTAACCGTCTCTTCACTGACTAACCTGCCTTATATCGCTCCTCTATCCCCACGTGATTTGACTACTTTTTCCCCGAAATATTCAATGGTAATTGTTAAAAAATTTGACGAATAGCCACTACAGTTATGAATAGGAATCAGTACACTGACCTAACTCTCACTTTGCATGTACGGGTGATATATTGTCGCGATGCTGCGGTAAATGACTCGCCATTAGAGCGTTGGGCTGAACTCGGCGAACTATATCCATTGTGTGCATTCTCTATTCAAATCACAGCTATATTGTCCAAGCACTGGCGGTATATCCAAGCAACCAACAAACTCGCCTTTCGGGAGTCACGATGAATCCTGCATGTTGAGGTTGTTGAGGTAGAGATCATTGTTTGAACTGGGCTAGCCCCGCTATTTTGTCTGCTAGGGAATGAAAGATGCTCAGATTGACGTTATTGGGAACGGGTGCTGCGGGTGGCGTACCGTTGTATGGTTGTGAATGTATTGCTTGCGAAAGGGCGAGATCTCAAGCTGCGTTTGAAAGAAAACCTTGCTCAGCGATGCTTGAATGGGGAAGGGGCGGTGCACAAGAGAGACTGCTGATTGATGCAGGCTTGATGGACCTGCATTCACGTTTTGCGGCTGGCACGTATTATGGATTTCTGTTGACGCATTTTCATGTCGATCATGTTCAGGGTTTGTTTCATCTTCGTTGGGGCAATACGTCACCTATTCCGGTTTGGTGTCCTGATGACCCGCAAGGCTGCGCAGATCTGCTCAAGCATCCAGGTTGCTTGAGTTTTAAACCCACGTTGGATCATGGGGAATCTTTTAATATAAACAGGCTCAAGATCACCCCGCTCGCGATGAAGCACTCGCGTCCCACAATGGGCTTTCTGTTTGAGTATGGGATCATGAGTGTTGCCTACCTGACTGATACAGATGGTCTTTCTGCACAAACCTTAGATTTCCTTCTAGAGCGGCAGCCAATAGACGCTATCGTGCTTGATTGCAGTTTCCCGCCTAACAGTGAAGCTGGGAATCATGGAAATTTAGATATTGCTCGCCTGATCCAAGAAAAGCTTAAGCCCAAGGAATTGATCATCACACATATTGGTCACGATCTCGATCGGTGGTTGATGGAGAATGGCGTACCGAATTGGGTGGAGATTGGACGTGATGGGATGGAGATTTGAAGGTAGAGAAAAGAGCCTGAAGGAAAATATACGCGCTTGGTATCTAGGCTAAACGCGTATATCCGAACTTACTGCTGTAATCTAAATAGCAACAGAGCGGTAGAACAACCGTTCGTAGCGTTTGCCATCAACCAGTCTAATCAGGCGTGAAATTGTTCCAACGATCACCAAGACAAAAATGAGCCTTCCCCAGAAAATGGTGTTGAAATCCGCGCCGATCACCAGCATGAGAATGGTATCTTCTATCAAGCTATGAAGCAGTCCCAACAGGGTAATGGCAGTGAAAACATCACGAGGCGGAATATGGCCTTTTCTTGCTTCATTGACTAATAAACCACCACCATAAGACAGACCCAACGTAATGCCAATTAACGTCAGGTTAGTGGCTTCTTGGCTAATACCAAGTAATCGTAAAAACGGGCTAAGTGCTTTGGCAATTAAGCGTTCGATACCGAGCACTTTCAACAGGTTTAACATCAGAATAAGGGCAAGAATAATAACGAATACAATGCCAAGATTTTGCACTTGATTAAGCGCCCAGTCGGTGAGAGGGATGTCGCCAGAGACTGAAGTTTGCCAGATGATTTGTGCGGGATCTTGCAATGAACCTGTTGTGCTGTAAATCAGTTGTAATATCCATGCAAAGAGCAAAGCACCGCCGACGCGGCTGACAATGGCCCACCACACTGAGACGCCTGACTTTTTCGCTAAGCTCACTTCAATCGGCATGGAGTGTGCTAGCAAAATCATACAGCTTAGAATTGACGCTTGAGCCACTGTCATGGGTACGTCAAGGTTGACCAATATGACCAAAGAAGAATAGATGTTAATGAACATCGCGGTGGCCCAAACCAACCCCATTTCACTGGGAAGACCAACCAACTGCATGAGCGGCGCGATGAAATCTGAAAACCACTCAACGCCGCCCATTTCTTCAAAAATCTTTACAAAAATAATGGTCGGGATCATGACCTTGTACAGAGTGGTCGCCACGTTCACGCTGTCTTTAAATGTACGGCTTAGAAATTCCTTTATTCCGCTCATGTTTTTCCTGGTCTCTACAAATAGCTACAGTGCTTTTTCGGCTATCCTAACTTGTTTTTTTTGTTTGGTAATTCTAAAATTTGCGATTCATCACGATGATCGAAAAAGAACGTTACGCTGTATTGGTCCATACACTGACAATAAAATGAAAAGATCATGAATTTCAACACAACAGAACTCGACGCGATGGATGACCGTTATCGCGCTAAATTTATAAACAGTCTTTCCGGTTTTAAGAGCGCTAATTTGATTGGGACTACAGATGCCAAGGGCAATCACAATCTCTCGATTGTTAGTTCTGTTTTCCACATCGGCGCCAATCCCCCGCTAGTGGGCATGATCTGTCGGCCCCACACAGTCACTCGTGACACGTTGGAAAACATTCAAGCCTCGGGTGTGTATACCATTAACCAAGTATGTGTCGATGTATGGAAGCAGGCGCATCAGACTTCTGCACGTTATCCCGCTGACGTATCTGAATTCGAGGAATCGGGATTAACGCCAGAGTGGGTAGATGGAATTGCTGCGCCTTATGTTGCAGAAAGCCGCGTGAAATTTGCTTTAGAAGCCCGTGAAACCCAAACGCTGGCCATCAATGGAACGGTGTTGATCATTGGTGAAATCGTGCAAGTCATTGTCGATGAAGAAGCGATTTCAGAGGATGGTTATATTGACATTGAAGCGTTGGAAACGGTGGCGATATCAGGGTTAGACAGCTATCACGTCACCAACCGTCTTGCCCGACTTCGCTATGCAAAACCGGGCAAGAATGTGGAGGAGATCTAGGCTTTTAATGCCCTATAGTAGGTCAACTATCGATATCTCTAATTCAAACAGCGCCACCCTCTGGTACAACAATGGGTAAATCCATGCAGCCATAATCCAATCCTAATTGGCTCAATAAACAAGTGAGTTGCCCACGATGGTGAGTTTGGTGGTTGAAGAGGTGTTGGCAGTATTCGCCCACGAACTTAGTGAGGCTCTTTCCTTCAGTGTTTGTGTAAGTAAATGGTTTAGAAGTGACATCTTCAGTCAGGTGTTCAACCATCGACAAAATGATGACGTCCAGTTTTACTCTAAGTGGCATAAATTCATCAAGGCTTGGCGCGAAAGTATCGTTGATGGCACGAGAAATGGGCATGCCATCTAATGATGACTCATCCAAGCCAGCAACGTGATTGGCTGCTAGGCGCTGAAGCATGATGAGGTCGCCAAACATAATGTGATTCCAGTGATCAAGCACACTCGGGAAAAAGGCGTGGGCATCTTGATTCAACTGCTCGTCGCTGAGTTGGCGGCAAACACCTAAAAGGTTCGCATTGATGCGCTGATTGTATCGCGCCATCATTCTAAAATTCGATTGTAAGTCCATATCATGCTCCCTGCAGGCTGTTTTTGAGTCTTGTTGCACTCTTAATCTACGCTGTTTTCTTACAAAGGATCGCCATTTTTATTGATTGCATGAAGTGTTAGACCATCTGGACCGTTACCCGTAGCGATCCATGGTGAGAGGCATTCTCTGTCTTCCACACAAGGGTCGGTGAGCGATTCGACAAACGCTATAAGCGGGAGGACTTCTTTATCGCTTAATGAGATACGCGGCAGTTTGGACTGGCCTTCACTGCGTAACGTTTGCAGTTGCTTCAACGCGGGGCGTGTGTTTGTCAGTAACATTGAGGCCTGAATATCTTGGTCCAGTTCGCTGTAATCGAATTGCGTAATAGCCTGCTGCGGATTGGCGTGATGCAAAATAACCTGTTTAAGTGAAGAATAAGCGCCAGCATGGCCCCAAGGCGAAGTTTTTGTCACGTTGAGGAGTGATGGTGTCCGAAATGCATAGCGATCATTATCTGCGCCAGTGACATACCATCGGCCTTGATCCATTGTGCTGTCTTCTTTACCTCGGCCAATTTGAGGCATTGCGATAACGTGGAAATCCTCATCAGTAAAATTGTCCCCTGAGTGGCAATTCACACATCCAGCACCACCTTGTTGAGGCTCATTAAAAAACAGCAGCGCACCTTTTTTTGCATTTTTTGATAGTGCGGCCATATCGCCCTGCACATATTGCTTCCAAGGAGTGTTGGTAAACACCATTGAGCGCTCATATTCGCCCAGCGCCAGTGCGATATTGCCGTAGGTGATCAAGCTTTCGGCGTCGGTATCTGGTTGGTTGAACACGTCGCGAAATTCGTCTAACCATCGATTCTCGTCTAACTCGTGTTCGAATCCCGATGCGCCCTGTAGGCGGTTGGCGAGATGGTTCCGCACATCAGCATTGGTTCCATCAGATTCAAACTCAAACCCGCGCATCTCTTCTTTTGAGGTGACAGGAAAACGTGTTTGGGCAACGGTCAGGTTGATACCAGCATCTGGGTCGGCCATGCCCAAAGAAACGTCTGGCGTAGCAATCCCTCCTATGGCGCCATTTTGCCCTGGAACAGGAAATAGGCTCTCGATTCGACCGTCGTGAAATATTGAACGATCCCAAAGACCCATATTGAAAACAGTAGGCGAGTTGCGTGGCACTGTTGGACCGCCGTCATAGTGCTCTGAAGAGCTGCTGTGACGTCTACCTGGGCCAAGAACGTCTGGCTCTTCAGCACCTACACCAATGGGAAGTGCGAGCCCATCAGCACCTCCTAATGTGGGATAGTGGCATGACACGCAGGCCGTATCTTTGTCTCCACCAAGCGCTTTGCTAAAAAAGAGCGCTTTTCCGAGTTGTGGTAACGGTTCTGAAATATGCGGAAGCGTTCGTCCCTCCGCGGGGTCACCGGTAAAATTATGCTTGGCAATTTCTTTGCTCAATTGGTAGTTGAGCCAAAAATCTTCGTTACAGCCTGACAGCGAAATCAGGATGAGAAATATCACGGATGTTTTCCAAACAAAATTAACCATTGTGTGTTTTGCCTATGAGTGGTCGCTTTTTAAAGAGATCAACATTGAGAATGCTAGCATCAGAGTAATTTTCAATTTGTCTTGATATTTAGGCAGTCTCACGC
The DNA here is from genome assembly GCF_000286835.2 of Enterovibrio norvegicus FF-33. Taxonomy (GTDB): domain Bacteria; phylum Pseudomonadota; class Gammaproteobacteria; order Enterobacterales; family Vibrionaceae; genus Enterovibrio; species Enterovibrio norvegicus_A. Next base: position 1,362,513 of record NZ_AJYD02000038.1, read on the forward strand.
ATGGGAAACATATCATTTTTGCATCGAGATCTATTTGAGATTCCAGGTATAATTGGATCAGCCGCACAATTATCCAAGTTAACATTGAGTGTATATTTGATGGGCTTAAGGCATTGCATCTTGACCAAAAAATGGCTCCAGGTGAGCTGGCACAACTCTGACCAGAAAAACTAAGATTGATAAATCGAACGTTCGTGCTATTAATGAAATAACGCAGGACAGAAGTTACTCATGAGCAAAAAGAGTCAGACCAGAGAGCAGATATTATCTATTGCATTTGAAATGGCGAGTCAGGAAGGGTTGGAAAGCCTAACCATTGGCGAGCTAGCAAAACGCGTGGGTATGTCGAAAAGTGGATTGTTTGCGCACTTTAATTCACGCAGTAACCTACAAGCAGCCGTTGTGGCTTATGCCGGAGAGCGATTCGCAGAGCGAGTGATCGCACCCTGTAGAGAAGCCTTGCATGTGTCCATAGAAGCAAAAATTCGCCACATGCTGGATAACTGGCTGACATGGAACAGTTCGTTTCAAGGTAGTTGTATGTTTCTTGATGCGTGGCGTGAAAGCCACACGGACGATGATCCTATGCAGAAAGTGCTGGAGGCGACCATCAAGAAATGGCTTCACTACCTTCACATTCAGTTTGAACGAGGCATAGAACTGGGTGAGTTTCATGACGATATGGATTGCTGGCAAACAGTGTATGAGTTGTATGGGCTATACCTGAGTAGCCATTTGTTTAGGACCTTGGGTCTGGAAAGTAACGGGGCACAAAAATTTTGGACGGGCATTGATGAATTGTTCGCTCGCACACGTAAACTCACGAATTAATTTAATTTTCATCAATGAGTAAAGCAGTCTTTAAGTCGGTCTGTTTTTTTATTCCAACATAAAAGCACGACCGTACTAAAAATAAAGGGATGTGAAATGAGCAGCAAAATCTACTTCGGTAAAAATAAGCGATTTAGTTTCCGTCGCAGTGCGTTGAGTATTGCTTCTCGGCTTCATCATCGCATTGCCCCAAAGCATGCGTTGAAAACGGCTCGACGGATTTTCCTGACGCCAGCGAAAGGAAAAGAGAATAACGCGGCACCGACAAGTATGCTGATCAAAGCGGTCGATACGTCGGAAGGGAAAATGATGACTTACCAGTTGGGGAGTGGCCCTGTTTGGCTGTTGACCCATGGTTGGTCAGGGTCAGCAAACCAATTTTTTCCGTTAATGGAACACATTGCTCAGGCGGGTTATACGGCGCTGGCTTACGACCATCCCGGCCACGGTAAAAGTGAAGGAAAAGAGGGTAGTATCCCCGCGTTTCTTAACGCGCTAGACGGCATATTGATACATCAAGATGAGATTGAAGGTGTTATCGCGCACTCTATGGGCGGCGCGACCTTGCTTGAAAGTGACCATGTTTGCCTTCATGGCAAGCCCATCATTCTTGTTGCTCCTGTGCTGAAATATTGGGAAAACTTATTTGGTACCGTTGAAGCCTCGGGTTATTCAATGAAGCTGTTTCACGCAGTCGTGGAAGATGTGGGTAAGCGCTATAACACGACGATTGAGAGTATCGATCCATTTGAAAAACTCGCCCAACGCCAATCTCCAATCACTATCGTTCACGACAGAGGGGACAAGTTCGCTCCGTTTTCGGTGTCAGAATTGGCGACGGAATTTTCGCATGTGTCGCTAGTGGCAACGGAAGGGTTAGGCCATGGGCGTGTGTTGAAAAGTGATCCATTAAAAGAAGCGTTTTTGCGCATCGCTGATAAAGCATAAAGGGCTATTGTGTTATGCTTTGGCTCGCTCTCATCTGTCTTTCTGTTTATTCGTCGATAAGGTAATCCTTTGAAAAAAATTGCTGTTTTTGTTGATGTGCAAAATGTGTATTACACAACCCGACAAGCATATGGTCGCCAGTTTAACTATCGTTTGTTGTGGAAAAACCTCGCTCACATGGGGGAAGTTGTCTCAGCAACGGCGTACGCCATTAACCGTGACGATGACCAGCAAATTAAGTTTCAAGATGCTCTGCGTCACATTGGCTTTGAGGTCAAACTTAAGCCGTTTATTCAGCGTAGTGATGGAAGCAGCAAAGGTGACTGGGATGTTGGGATTGCTATTGATGTGATGGAAGCTGCACCCAAAGTCGACATGGTGGTGTTGTTGTCTGGCGATGGTGACTTTGATGTTTTGATGGACAGAGTACGGGAAGGGTATGGTAAAGAGGCGGTGGTGTTTGGCGTACCGACTCTAACTGCCAATTCACTGGTAAACAGCGTTGACCGTTTTATTCCTATCGAAGACGATATGTTGCTGTAACTATTTCTATAGATCGCGCTTTAGCAAGACGAGCTCTGGCGCGGGTTCTATTCCAGACTCAAGCACAAAGCCTAATCGTCCTAACAGCGCCAAACTGCGAACATTGTGAGGGTGCGTAATGGCGACAATTTTTGAGAGCTTGAGGGTGTTTGTTGCCAATTCAATCATTGCTTGTGCCGCTTCTGCCGCATAGCCTTTCCCTTCGTACTCAGGGAAGAATCCATACCCCAAGTCGATGTCATCTAATGAATCTCTTTTGATCAATCCACAGATACCGATCGGTAGACCGCTTTGTTTTTCCTCGACGGCAAACAACCCCATATGGGCATGCGTATACATAGGCATGAGTGATGCACGAAGATAAACGGCTGCATCTATAACGCTTCCAATGTTCTTATCACCCACAAAACTCAGAAACCCTTCGGTATTGTAAAGGCGATGAATAAACGGTGCGTCTTTATCGTTTAGACGGCGCAGCGTCAAACGTTTGGTTTCGAGTATGAATTTTGATGAAGGCATAACTGATTCTTATTAAAAAAAGCGACTAAGGAATAGCAGTTGAAATAGAACATCCTTGAAAAAACATACAAAGAAACGAGCCCTGCTTAGGGCTCTTGACAAGTTTCAGGCTAAAAAAGTTACTTACCGGCGATGTTCAATCGCGCAAAGCGAATCAGTGGCGCAAAAAAACAACCGTCATAGTTTGGCATCACGGTGCTACCTACGGCTTCGACTTCTTTGATCATGGTGTAGAAGTTACCGGCCACGGTGATGCCACGAACCGGTTTCAGACGCTTACCATCTCGGCAGAGGAAGCCGCTTGCTCCAAAGGAGAACTCACCGCTGATAGAATCTGCACCTGAATGGACACCTTGCAGTTCAACCAATTCGAGATATTCACCCGCGGTGACTTCAGCTTCGCTGCTCGTGCCTGCTGAAATGACATCGTGACGTGATGACACACTCAGGGTACCTTTTGCTGAACGGCCTGCGTTAGCAGTGTGTGCAACGCCGAAATGTGCGGAAGTGGCTGAATTGTGCAATAAGCCAACCAATGTCCCATTTTCAATTAGCGGTGTGTCGGCGGTTGCGAAACCTTCGCCATCAAACGCTTTGATGGAAAAGCCCCCTGGCATGTAAGCGACATCTTTGAATGTCAGCAAAGGACTCATCACTTGCTCGCCAACTTTATCTCGCCATGGGTTAGTGCCTCGTTTGGCGGACTCGCCTGAAAAACAGCTACCAAATGCGCCGAGTACATCGTTCAGGGAGTCTTGCTCGAAAATGACCGAGTATTGACCTGTTGCGATGGGCTCACCTTCCAGCAAGGCGTCTGCCATTTCATAGGCATCGTTGATGATTTTGTCAGGCGATAATCCATCAAAAGTACGCGCGATAGACGCCGCTACATGCATAGCTTGTTTGTCATTGTGATCGATCAAGGCAGCGGTATAGCAACTGAATGTGCGCTCTTGATGCGAGCAGCGTGTACCGAGTGTATTGCCAAGCAATACGGTGGCGCTGTTTTCGCTGTAACCGTTATAAGGGGCAGATTTCGCCAATGGTTTTTCACGAATACGGCTTTCTAACGACAACGCCAGCTCAATTTTTTGCTCGGGTGTTGCACTGTCTTGTTGGAATATTTCCGGGTACTCAGTACGCAAAATTAACCCTTCAGAACGAATTTTCTGGTACGGGTCTTTCTTGGTAAAGCTGGCATTGGTGAGTGCTTGATTCACCATCTGCGACAAATTTTCAGGCTCTAAGGACTCTGAATAACTGATGGCAATGTGTTCGTCTTTGATCACGCGAACACCAATCACCTGACTGGCTGTTACCTTGTACTCAGACAACTCACCCTGGTCGGATTTTAAGCTAAAGCTTTCGCTGCTGGATGCAATAACATCCGCCTGTGCGCCCTGTTTTTTCGCCAGCTCTAAAACGTGCTCGACGGCCTGTTCTAACGTATTAGTCTCACTCATTAGCTACCGCCTCCCACTAAAATATTGTCTACTTTCAATGCAGGTTGACCTACAGTCGTTGGCACTGAACCACTGACTGAACCACACATGCCTGCTGCCAACTCAAAGTCTTTGCCGACCATGCTGATCTCTTTCAGCACTTTTGGTCCGGTGCTGATCAGAGTGGCAGATTTAAGCGGCGTGGTGACTTTGCCGTTTTCAATGAGATAGGCTTCTTGAACGGCGAAGTTGAACTCGCCCGTGCCAGGTTGCACTGAACCACCGCCCATTTTCTTGGCGTAAATACCGCGTTCAATGCCGCCAATCATATCTTCAAGCTCGTCATTACCTGCCTCAATGTAGGTATTACGCATACGTGAAGTTGGCGCGTATTTGTAAGATTCACGACGACCAGAGCCTGTGCGGGCGAAGCCGGTTTTCAGGCTACCCATATGATCGACCATAAAGCTGGTGAGCTTACCGTCTGTGATCAATTGCGTGTGCTGGGTTTCCATGCCTTCATCATCGATGTTGATTGAACCCCATTCGTTTTTCATCAAGCCATCATCAACGGCATTCACGACAGGATTGGCAATCATTTCGCCCATTTTGTCGTGGAAGACGGAGGCTTTTTTCGCCACTGAGGTAGTTTCGAGCAAGTGACCACATGCCTCGTGGAAAATCACACCGCCAAAACCATTACCGATAACAACGGGCATTTCACCGGAAGGACACGCCGCCGCACCGAGTTTAATCAGGGCTTGCTTGGCTGCCATCTCGCCTAATGCTTCAGGATTAACTTGGCCATTGAACTCCCAGCCAGAGAGCATGCCAGGCGCTTCATAACCGGTAGATTGCTCGTTACCGTGTGTTGCGACAACAGAAGACGCAATACGCGTGTAGTGGCGAGTATCTTGAATGTGTAAACCCGTCGAGTTGAAGATTTCGATTTGCTGCTCGCGCTGCATAATACGACTGATTACTTGGGAGATTTTATCGCTTTCTGCACGCGCTTTTGCATCGACACGCTTGAGGAATGCAATTTTCTCTTCAACGTGGTTGTTAGCAGAGAAGGGCATTGTCACGGGGTGACGGTCACTATTGACGGTTAGGTTTAATGCGCCAGCATTCACGATTTGGTCGCGTTTGTCTTTCGCGCATAGTAAAGAGGTAACTTGTTTGAGTTTTTCTTCATCTTGACTGTTGGTGTAGCCGTAAAGAACTTTGTGACCAAAGAACAGTCGAATACCGATCCCGAAATCAATGCCGGAGTTAACTTTATCAACATCACCGGACAGCACTTCAACACTACCCGAATGGTGTCGCTCAATGAACAATTCCGCAAAATCAGCGCCTAGAAATAGGGCATGATCAATCACTGCTTTGGCAGTGTTCGTATTTAGCATTTCTTCCTCCTGAAAAAAGAGTCAGCTTCTTATACCTTCAGAGTATCAGTTAGGTTCAAACGCACCAATCATCTTTCCCTTTTAGTGATATAGGAATAATCAATTAGTTAGCGTTTGTTTAAATATCAACCAGTAATCACAAACGCGAAAGCGAAAACTTGAATTTAATCCTCAATGAGTCAAGAAAAGCGCTTTGCTCTGTTAGCTGTCTTGATACACTTCCTGCTATGAGCGTCACGCTGTGCAAAATTGGATTTAAAAATGGCTGTAAAACTGACGAAAAAAGTTCCGACAAACATCATCACAGGATTTCTTGGCGTGGGTAAAACCACCGCCATACTCTCTTTGCTTAAACAAAAGCCGGAAAATGAAAGCTGGGCCGTGCTAGTGAATGAATTTGGTGAAGTGGGGGTTGATGGTGCGTTTCTCAGCGAACAGGGCGCATTGGTAAAAGAAGTGCCGGGTGGTTGCATGTGCTGTGTGGCAGGGCTTCCGATGGCGATTGGTATCAATGCACTTCTGGCACAGAACCCTGATCGTCTTCTGATTGAGCCGACGGGACTGGGACACCCGAAAGACATTATCGGCAAGCTGTTGTCGGAACACTACGCCAATTATATTGAGCTCAATGCCACCATTACCTTGGTCGATCCCCGCAATTTCGCGGATGCACGTTACACTGAGAATCAGAACTTTCGCGATCAATTGGCCTTGGCTGATGTTGTTGTTGCGAACAAAACCGATTTATCTTCTGTGGATGACATCGCCGCGTTTGATGATTATGTCGCAAGCTCAGAGATCCCTAAGCAGGCATCAGGCTATGTAGAACAAGGGCAATTGAACCCCGATTGGCTTATGTTACCGCGCATTGACCGTGAGGCGCAGTTTGCTCATCATCATTCTCATGACGACGATGAGATGCCTGCATTCGAATTGGCGCCAGGTGAAAAATTTCGTCGCAAAGAGAACAAAGGCCAGGGGTATGTAAGCTGTGGTTGGGTATTCGAACCCAATACATTGTTCCCGTTCGACTCGCTTTATGGTCTCTTTGCCAATCTTAATGCGGAGCGCGTGAAAGCTGTGATGAACACCGACGATGGCATGTTTGCGTTTAACGTCGTTAACCAAATCGTGTCAGTCAGTCCGATCAGTTTAACGGGCGTGGAATCAAGGGCTGAGGTCATTGATAAAAAACCTTTGCCATGGGATGAGCTGGAAGAGATTCTTTTATCATTCGTGATGAAGTGACCTTATGCCCCGAGCAACTAGCCTGAGATGCCCGATGTGTTGTCGGGCTTCTCGATCCTTAAGGAGTGCAGATATTGTCACCAGAAGTATATGCAAAATTTGAACGCTATCCACCACACGTCAAAGATCAATTGATGCGTATTCGTTCACTGATCTTTGCGGTTGCCAAAACGCTTGATAAAGGTGTGGATGAAGGCCTCAAGTGGGGGGAGCCTAGCTATATGGTAAACGGCGGCACAGCGGTTAGGATTGATTGGAAGCCTCAGTCTTCGACGTCTCTGTTTCTCTTTGTGAACTGCAAAACTAAGTTGGTTGATACTTTCCGTGAAGTTCTGCCCGATGCGTTTGAATATCAAGGGAACCGCGCGTTAAAGTTTGATCTTAATGCAGACATACCCGAAGAAGCACTGCGACTTTGTATCAGTGTGGCTTTTACCTACCAGAAGCGAAAAACCCTACCTTTGTTAGATTTGTAATGTCATATTTTGCAACATACTCATTCATGCCTTAATTACTGTGCAATGATGCGTAAAAATCCGTCATAAATTTTGCTGTTCCCCATAAAAAATGAACAATAGCCAAACTAAAAATTATAACTGAGTGCAAATTGGGAGTAGACACATCGTTTCCAGTTGCAGCTCTGGCGGTTGTCTGGGAACACGCATGCTTACACGCTTAATCTATGCCTACGGAAGTACACTTTACATTCAAATATGGGAGGAACGTCTTCGAGTTTTAAACGCAAAGACAGGAAAGGTCTTTGACGAGCAGCCTCTAATTGCTTGGAAACCAACGGGTCCCGTGCAAAAACGTATCGTGGCGATAGGTAACGCCGCGCAAGCGCTAAAATATGATATTGATATAATAGTAAGTAACCCGTTTTCGCATCCGAGAAGCTTGATTGCAGATTACACTGCCGGTGAAACAATCATTCATCATGCAATTTCACAGGTGACTCCTCGTTCTTTTTTTTCTCCTAAAATTCAGGTGATCTTACATCCAATGGAAAAGATAGAAGGAGGCTTGACGGATATTGAGAAGAAAGCCCTACGCGATATGGCCTACGAAGCGGGCGCAAAAAATGCGTATGTGTACTGGGGGGATACTTTGCCTTCTCAGCACCTGCTAAACGCAGGGCTGAAAGAAATCCATATAGCCAATATTGAGCCGTAGCGTTAAACGTGGGTTATGCGGGAAGCATGTTATTTCTGGCTAATCCACGTTTTACATTGGTGCAGAGTTTTCCGAAGCGTCGAATCTCATCAAATTGCGGCGTCACGCCGCGAGACATTTCAGACTCCCAATAAGAAAGTTCGGAATCCACCAACTCCAACAGCTTTTTAGGGCAGCCGATACAGCTGTTATCGGGTCCGCAGACAAAAGTTTCGGGTTCGTAAAGTGGCAGTTCCATCTTCACTTGTTGGATAATGTTTTTCATTGCGTCCATGCGAGTCGGTTTCTTGTTCATCATAGAGACTCGCTCATTGCGGGAGCAGGATTTTATTCCTCTGCAATAAGCTTGTCGAGCTTTAGGTTTGAGACACGTAATTCCCTTGCTGATTAGATATCTTTGGTGCAAGTTAGAAGAAATAACCCGCAAAGGAATGACACATGCCTACAGTCACCTCACCTTATACTGGCCAATGTCTTTGTGGCCAAATCCGCTACGAAGTTGATCATATCGAGCCGAATATGGGTCACTGCCATTGCTCCATGTGCCGTAAATTTCACGGTGCCGCGTTCGCCACTTTTGGCGAGGTAAAAGCGGAAAGTTTCCGTTTCGTTGCGGGTCGCGATCTTTTGAAAGCTTATGTTGCGGATAACGGAACGAAACGCACATTTTGTTCTCATTGCGGTTCAAGCCTGCTATTTGAACCTGCCAACAGTGACGGCAGCTTGGTTGAGTTCACGCTTGGCACGTTAGATAGCGAGATACCCATTAAGCCTGACGCACATATTTTCACTAAATACGGCGCGCAGTGGCATGATATTACTGATGATTTACCGACATTTTCTGAGGGTAGGGAATTGGATAGCTCGCAGTAAGTGTTTTATAACGTACCGTCAGCATTGGCAAAAAGCCGAAGACAGCTGTTAGACGGCTTTTTCCATCACGTAATTGGTGAAGACTTGGCCCTGCTTTTCAATCTGTTGAACTTTAACGACGTGAAAGCCCATACGTTCGTAAAAAGGTTTGGCGGTGATACTGACGTGGGAAAAGTAACGGGAAAGTTCTGAATTTTTCTTGCCCTCCCTGAACAGGGTTTTCATCAACGTTTTTCCCACACTCTTACTTTGGAAGTCTGCATCAACAAAAAAATGGTCAATATAGCCGTCTGACCGCAGGCCAGCATAGCCTGCTATCTTGTCATTGATGATGGCGACAAAAGGTTGTATTCGTTGCATGCGATCACACCAAGCAGCCTCATTGCACTCATCGGGTGCCCAAACTGCGACTTGCTCTGGCGTGTAATCACGGATGTTTATTTGCCTGATGGTCTTGTAAAAAAGCTGCCACAACATCATTTCTTCGCCAGCACGCATCTTACGAACAGTGATCATGGTTTTGTTGATCTTAGTGTTTGGACTTTGAAGTAAGTGAAGCTGAGTACTATGAATATCGCAATAAACACGGCGGAGTCTATAGCGACCTTTGTGATGCTAAATGGTTGAGTGAATACATCGTATGCAAATCCAAACTGCTTCAGCAAAAGATCGGACAAGCTACTCGAGGCAACGGCGAAGATAATAAGCCATACAGTGGGCAATCTCGGGGCGTTCATTGTGGTCTTCTTTGTTGTGTATCTTATCTAAACAATACAATAAGCTGCATAAAAAAGGGCAGCGTAAGCTGCCCTGAGTGATGGTGTTTGTGAGCTTACGCATAACTCGCGGTAAGCATTTGCCAGTTACGTTTCTGCTCAATGAAATCCCCTTTGAGGATTTGCAGCTGCTGAACCAAAATGGCTTTCTCATATTTTTTCAGAAGATTCTGTTTTCTCATGTCAATCAAGCGTTTCTTAGCTTCATAGTATTCGCTCATGCGAACAACCAACGCATCATATTCTTGTTCAATCGCTTGTAAGCGCTGTGAAGCATTCGGCGTCACGCTTAAGCGCGCTTGAATATTCTTAAGCAGCATAGTGGCGCGCGCTTTCTCGATACGATCTTGTGGTGTAATACGAAGTTTCGTGGTTAGGCCTAGCCAGCTACTCGCTTTGATTAACCATTTGGTTGGGTCGAACTGCCACCAATAAATACCGTTGCGATAATCGTTTTCAAAGATATGGTGGAAATTATGATAGCCCTCACCGAAAGTGAAAAATGCCAAAATACCATTGTCACGCGCGGTATTTTTTGCGGTGTAAGGTTGCTTACCCCAGATGTGCGCCAGAGAATTAATAAAGAAGGTGGTGTGGTGACTGGCGACAACGCGCACAAAACCAATCAGGATGATTGCACCCCAAATATCGCCATGAAGTACACCAAAAAGGATTGGGATACCGAAGTTTGTCGCCAGCAGTAAAGGAAGATAATACTTGTGCTGCCACATAACGACCTTGTCTTTTTGTAGGTCACGACAGTTGCTGTAATCCGAATAGCGGTGCTTTTGATATTCACGAAGCATCCAGCCGATGTGTGAATACCAGAATCCACGTTTTGCCGAATAAGGGTCAGTGTCGTTGTCATCCACATGGCGATGGTGAACGCGGTGATCTGATGACCAATGAAGAATGCTATTTTGAAGCGCAAGTGCGCCGCCCAATGCAAAGATGCCCTTAAGGATAGGATGCGCTTGGTAGGTTTTATGTGACCAAAGACGGTGGTAGCCCGCTGTGATAGACATACCCGCGAACGTAAACATGGCAACAAACATAGCGATTTGTGCTAGATCGAAGCCGTAGAAATAAGCCCAGAGTGGCGTGCCAATGACCGCGACGGAAAAAGTGACCGTAAAGACCATAACATTGAGCCATATAACGGGAGGTTTTTGTGCTTGATTCGATTCCATTTTAAATACCGCAAAATTCCAGCGTACACATGTAAGCTAGAATAGGGCGAGCTTGTTAAAGGGTCAAGATGGTCATTAACAGTTTGTCGCAATTTTGTCGATTTAACCGCCTTTATTCTTTTGAAAGTAAAAAAAGAGTGAAACGTATTGAATACATTTCATTCTCCCATTGACGAAGTTGCTGGGCGAACTAACGCAATACGATATTGCCGCGTTGATAATGCAGGCCGTTGTCTATGTCGTCACTGATCAGAAATGCACCGTCCAGATCAACCATTATGGCGGTGGCGGCAACGGGCAATGCCGCTCGCATGGCAATCGAACTTCCTAGCATACAACCGACCATGATTTGCAGCCCCGCTGTGCGTGCTGCTTGTTCCAATTCGAATGCTGCCGTTAACCCGCCGGTTTTATCAAGTTTGATGTTCACCATTTGGTATTTGTCGACCAAAGCGATGACATCGTCGGCGGTGTGACAGCTTTCGTCTGCACAAAGCGGAATTGGGCTCGCAATGTTTCTCAAACCTTCATCGTTGTCAGCGGGGAGAGGCTGCTCCACCATGGCAATGTTGAGCGATGTGATTTGATTGAGAGTGGTGGCAATATCCAGTGATCCCCAAGCCTCGTTTGCATCAACAACCAATGTGGTATCTGGTGCGACGGCGCGAACGGCGGCCAAGCGCTCATACACCAAATCAGCATCCAATTTTACCTTAATCAGTGTTGCGCCTTGTTCGACATAACCTTTGGCTTCGTCAGCCATATCTTGTGGCGAACCAATTGAAACTGTCATGGCGGTTTGGATGGTTTGTGGCAAAGAGAAATTGTCGGGGAAATTGTCTGTTTCTAGGTCCCATAATGCGCAATCCAACCCGTTTCGCGCCGCACCGGGTGGTAAAAACGACTTCAGTGAGGTGCGGTCAAATAGCGTGTTGTTGACCGACTCAATTTCGGCGAGCACGCTGTCAAAACTCTCCCCGTAGCGGCCTGTTGGTGAGCATTCTCCCACCCCCACTTTTCCGTTCTTTTCGATGCTCACTTGTATGACCTCGGCGGTCGTTCGACTGCCTCGAGAAATCGTAAATGGACGCTTCAAGGTGTAAGTGACTATATTGGCTGAAATCTTCATCGCGTTACTCCTCAAATACGTGAATTAGATTATCGACAATATTGTCTACACCAAAACGCACGGGATCGGTGGCGGGTAATCCGTATTGGTTAGAGAGGGAGTCTAAATAACGCTTAGCTTCGTCTTCGCTCAGTGCTGAAGTATTAATCGCCAAACCCACAAAACGAGGATTCGGATTAGTGAGCTTTGCTAATCGAACGGCGAGCTCCATGATGTCGGCAATGTTTGGAATAGGCATGTGTGGCAAATGACGAATAGTGTCGCGATTCGCCTCATGACACAGAACAAGTGCATCAGGTTGTGCGCCATGGAGTAGCCCCATTGTGACACCGGAAAATGCCGGATTAAGCAGTGAACCTTGACCTTCGACTAGCTGCCATTGGTTTGGCTCACAGTCAGGTGATAACGCCTCCGTCGCGCCTGCGATAAAATCTGAAACGACTGCATCAACGGCAATTCCGTTTCCTTCAATCAAAATACCGGTTTGGCCAGTGGCGCAGAAGGTGGCGGATAGTCCGCGTGCTTTCATGGTTTTTTCTAGCGCGAGCGTGGTGAACATTTTGCCGACAGAACAGTCCGTGCCCACCGTCAATAGGCGCTTACCTGAACGCTTGATGCCAGTGCCTACTGGGAGCGTTTCGTTCGAATGGCGAAGGTCAAACAAAGCGGTACCTGATTTTTCTGCCGCTTCGGCAATGGCAGGGGTATCGGCCAACCTCTGGTGTAATCCGGAAGCCACATTCATGCCTGCATTTAGCGCTTCTACAATATACGGAACAAAATGGGGTGCGAGTACGCCACCCGCATTAGCCATACCCAAGACTAAGGTTTTTGCCCCATCCTTCGCCGCAGTTTGAATGTCGATGTCAGGTAAGTTCAGTGACGGAACATCGTCGTTCAAACGCAACTGTCCCATGCATTTTTCGGGACGCCAGTAGTGAATGCCTCGTGCGGTTTTAATGGCGAGTGGGTCTTTGCTTTCGCCCAACATGAGCAGGTAGGGGAATGGAATGTTCATAGATCTCCTTGTCATATTTGACGATTAGAATGTTTCATTTTCGCTTTATCTTCACTATAGAAGCCAACGCGGACGGTGATAAATGCCGTTTATGTTTCGCTGATGCCAAACCGTTATCAAAATGGGATAAAACTGTGATGAGTGTAGGGTTAAGTGCCGGAATTAAGTTTCAGATACCGATATACTCGTGCTTTCTAACTTGCTGAGTATTTCCTCAAATGAGGTTGAAAGTTTCGGATGAACATTGAAAGTAAATGGTTGGAAGACTTTCTCGCCTTGGCGGAAACCCGCAATTTTTCGGGTGCCGCTGGTCTTCGAAATATCACCCAGCCTGCGTTTAGTCGGCGTATCCGAATGTTAGAGCAATCGGTTGGTGCTGAGCTTGTTGATCGAAGCCAAACGCCCGTCGCGCTAACCGCCAGTGGGCGCATATTTCGCGTGACCGCTCGCACATTGGTCAACCAAATGGTTGAAGGGATCAGCCATATCTCTGCCCTGAATTACTCTGATGGCAGCGTCGTTCGTATTGCCTCAGCTCACTCGTTGGCGCTGAATCTTACGCAATCCATTCAAGCGCAATTTTCGGATGAATCTCGTCCCATGCTGAGTGTGGATGCCATGAATGTCGACGAAGCAGTCGATGCATTGCGAGAAGGTGAATGTGATGTGCTGTTAGCCTTCGACAATGAACATCTTAAATTAGCGCCCTATGAGCACATCAAAGTCGGTACAGCGGATTTATTGCCCGTTTGCGCGGCGGATAATAAGGGGCAGCCAATTTATCATTTCGAACACGACAATGTTCCTTGGCTTGCTTTTACACCCACCTCATACATGGGGCGTCAGACAGAAACTGTTCGCCATGAAGTGAGTTTGAAACCTGTCTTTTTGTCGTCCATGGTGGATATGCTCAAGCTTCAAGCCTTGAATGGATTGGGTGTGGCGTGGCTGCCTGATTTTGCGATAAGAACAGAGCTGTCCCAGGGGCGTTTGGTGGTGATGAAAAACAAAGCGTTGAACCGACGGGTTTCTTATTATGCTTATCGCTACCAATCTCGGCTTCATCCTTCAGGTGAAAAAATCTGGGCGGCATTGAAAAAAATAGCAACCGATAACTCGTTCAACTAGATAAGGAAATCGGTTGAAGGGACGAGAATCGCGATTTATGTGATCGCTGACCTGCTATATTTCTTGAACGCGCTGCCGATAAAAGAATAAATGGCTCCCGCCTACTGCGTCGGTGAGGAGTTCAAGGCTATTGTTTGTTGACGCTGGGGGTGTCATGTCGTTTAAAGAACCTATCCCGAATTTCGTCAAAGCCATGGGGCATCGCGTTGTCAGCTACATTCTGAATATTTCAGAAGCGGAAGCTAGGCATGCTCTACAGCATCAAGGGAAACTCTCTGCAAAACAGGAAGACACAGTCACTTCTTATGTGCAGCTTTGTCGTCAAATGCGTGCTGTCGCCGTATCGCAGGGGGACATCGAACAGTCATTTTTCCATCGGCTTCCCCATGTGTTGCAAAATGGGCAGCACATCTTTTCTGTATGGCGTCGGCAAAATGGCGGTGTCACGCCGTCTTTTAACAATAGTGATCCGCTAGCGCGAAGTTTAGCGACTGTCGCCGCGGAGCTTTATCCCTTGTTTCTGGTTAAAGCCGGTGCGCGTCCGCATTTGTTTTATCGTGCTTCTGGCTATTTGAGCGCCGCAATTTCCCATCTGCCAGGCAATAAAACCCTATATCGTCATTTCATTGAAGACCGCTCATTTGAGCGGGTGTTTGAAGTGATCGGCAATGAGCCGAGTGAAACCTTTGGTCACTACGTGGATTCGAAAGGAAAACGAGGGGTGATCACGTTGTCATCGTTGCCTGCCGCGCTTTTGATCAATAGCTACGATCTGATGCGCGTTCGTGGGCCTGTCAGTGCCGAAATGTTCGTCAATACCGTCCTAGAAATGCTAGAAATCGCACGCAGCGTAGCAGATGGTGAAGTCGCGCAGATCCCTCTGTTTGTTGGATTTCGCAATGCGGCATTGGTTGATTTCGATGAACTCGAAACCAAATGGGGCACCTTGCGCCGTTACACTCCGTCCATTGCTGAATATGTCTTGCAACTGCCTAGTCAAATGGCAAAACGCAAAGACAGTGGTTTCATGCTCGAATCGGGCTATGCCTATGCCATCAACAGTGGTGACTTGCTGGATGACGACGATTGGCCGAGCGAGGTGTTGGAAGCAGAAAGCGATAAGGTTTCCACTGAACTCAATATCACGCTTTGCATGGCCATGTGCTTTTTGAGTGATTCACCGCCCTTTGTGGCGCCGGAATGGGCATGGCATATCGATCCATTCTCTCTGGAAGGCGCAAAGGGTGCAGTTGATACCGTCAAAGAGGCGGATGAACCCGTGAGTATTACTAATGGTGTTTTGGACGAGCTAGAGAACTGGAGTTTGCTGCTTGAAGACACCGATTCAACAGGTATTCGCCTTGCGTTTACGCGATTGTTCAGCGCTGCACGTCAACCTGATCGTCTTGATGGGTTATTGGATTCAATATTGGCACTTCGCAACATCTTTGGTGCAGGGAAAGACGCCGATGATGTTCCTCAAGCGGTAGGCGAATTGATCAGCGGCAATGCTAACGAAGCCATGGAGTTGGCAGAAAGCCTGTCTGATGATTGGAACAATATCTTAAGTGGCGAAGCTTGGTGGGATAGCGAAGAAATTCGTGAGAAGACCATGTCGTGTATTTCACTGTGTTTGACCAGCCTGCACCATCTGTATCTTAAATGGCCGACTATGGTTAGCGATCCCGATCGCCTTCAACGCATTATTGCGGCGAACGGCAAACCGATTGCCTGTTAGTTCAGGTTCGTGAAGGTTATACATCACACATTTTGATCACATAACGGGCTGCTTTTTCAAGGGCCTGTGTTCTAATACTCTGCAATGTGTTTTGGGAATCATAAGAAATAGCAGGAGCTAGCGTGGGCGCAAAAATCAATCAAATTAATGTTTACCCAGTTAAATCAGCAGGTGGACTTTCCTTATCGAACGCATGGGTTGAAAGTATCGGTTTGAGCTTCGACCGTCGTTTCATGGTCGCTGACAGTACGGGCAAATTTGTTACTGGGCGGACTGACCCTAAAATGACGGAAGTGTCTGTGTCGCTTCAGGCGAATGGCATTACGTTGAACCACCCTACGCTGTCACCTTTGGTACTTAAATACGCTCAATTCTCGCTTCAAGAAATTCACACCAACGTTTGGAAAGATGAATTCTGCGCCTATTCAACGACGTCGACGGCCAATGCATGGTTTAGTCATTTGTTGGGAGGCCATAAACAACTGTTGTTTACGGGTGAAGAATCTTCACCGCGTTTTGCATCGAAAGCGCAAACTAAGGTTAGCTTTGCCGACGGTTTCCCGTTATTGGTGATTTCACAAGCGTCACTTGATGCCCTTAATGCACGAACACCTGACATGCACACCATGGATCAGTTTCGCACCAATTTGGTCGCAACAGGATGTGACGCTTTTGAAGAAGACACATGGGCCAAGGTACGCATTGGCTCGGTGGTATTCCGGGTTGATTGTCCATGCAGCCGTTGCGTCTTCACTACGTTAGATTTAGATACAGGGCGTTTCCGTGTGAATGGGGAACCTATCAACACCTTAAGCCAATTTCGCACTGATAAAAGCGGCAATGTGAATTTCGGCATGAATCTGATTGCGCTCAATGAAGGTGAAATCAAAGCGGGTGATCAGATAGAAGTGTTGGAGTATCGCGACGCTGAAGTTTACGAAGACAAGACAACGCCGAAACTCACTTTGCAATGTAAAGACATCGAGCATGTTGCGCAGGATTTTAAAACCTTCTGGTTCGACAGTACAGAAGGCCAGTTGCCCGCTTACAAAGCCGGTCAGCATCTTCCTATTGAGTTGGATATTGATGGCAAGCGCGTACAGCGTCGCTACACGTTGTCGTCATCACCGACACGACCAGAGCGCTTGGCGATTTCTGTTAAGCGTGTCGAGGGTGGTGAGGTTTCAAACTGGCTGCACGATAACTTAAAGGCAGGCGCAGTGATCAAGGCGCAAACGCCTGACGGTCAGTTCCATCTTAGCGATGATGCAGCAAAGCGTCGCTCTTTGTTATTGCTATCGGGTGGCAGTGGCGTGACGCCTATGATGTCCATGCTGCGAACGCTGTTCGATCATAACGACATTGATGATGTGATCTTCTTCCACCAGTGTCGCTCCGAAGCCGATATACCATTTTCGGATGAACTTGATGCCATGGCAGCCAAGCACAAAGGCTTGAAAGTCATGACACTGCTTAGTCGCCCTTCTGACAGTTGGAAGGGACTCTCTGGACGATTGAGCCAAGAACATTTAGCACTGATCCCTGCGCTGATAGGACGCGAAGTATTTGTGTGTGGCCCGCAAGGGTTTATGGATTCTGCAATGACATTGCTCAGTTTACTGGGTGTGCCAGAATCACAGCGTTATCAGGAATTCTTCACCCCTCCGACAGTTGGCGATGATTTACCTGCCATGGAAGTCTCAATCACTATCGAAGGCGAATACATTCGTGGCGACAATCAGCGACCTATTCTGGTTCAGGCCGAAGAAGTTGGCGTTCAAGTGGACTATAGTTGTCGCGCAGGTGTGTGTGGCTGTTGCAAGATGCGCTTAGTGGAAGGAGAGGTTTCTCAACCCGATATGCCCGCTCTATTTCCGGGCGAAAAAGAGGATGGCTTGGTCTTAGCGTGTTGCTGTGTACCTAAAGGTGATGTGGTATTGAGTAAACTCTAGCCAACCAGCGGTAAATTAACGCTTTTTTTCTTTCAGCTAACATTAAAAGCTGCCTCATGAGGTATCATGGCGCAGCTTTTTTTGGGGCTTATTTTGGGAATAGATTATGACAAGCGCGAATAAAAAAGGCGCACTACTTTTTGCTGGCGGTTTAGTGTTGGGCGGCCTTGTTGCTGGTAATCACTGGTCTTCAATCAGTAATGTGGCACAAGAACTACTTGAGGGCGTAAACACGCAATTAACGCAATCTCAAAGCGAGTTGATTCAAGCACAACAAACCATTGTTCAGCTAGAAGAAGCGATGGTCGCGCGCACATCAGATGCTGCAACGACCGAGGGTCTGATTGAACAGAAAGATGTGGAAATTGATCAACTAAAAGCGCAGCTTGTGCAATTGACGCACCAGGCAAAACAGATGGACGAAATGAAAGCGACACTTGATATCAAGGTTGCTGATCAAGTTGATTCCATCAGTAAGCTAAGGGCAAGGCTTCAAAACACCGATGTGCTTTACGCGGAGCGCTATAGATTGGCGCAAGCGGTGAGTGATTTAAACGAAAGGATCTTTAAAGCCAGCCACAAAGCGGAATCCAGCCAGCAAGCCTGTGAAGAATTTAAAAAGGGCAACTCTTGGAATTGGGTGTCAGAAAAAGATTGTGACAACTTCAATACCTATAACCAGAAAGCCGAAGAATTAATGGCCGAATTTGAAGACCAAAGCGCAAGCCTTGATAAGGTGAATCGAGAGTTATCTGCGTTCGGAAATCTGCCAGTCCCGCAAGATCAATTAGCGATACCGCAAGAACCAAAAACTACTCCCAAAGAAAACATCACACAAGAACAAAGCCAGCAATAATAGGGTTAGATAAGACTTCACGATATTGCACTGCGATACGTGGAGCTTTTGATTGTTACGGACAGTGTGATTGAGTGATTTTTTGTCTTGAGGCGAAAAAACAACCAAGTGACGCTATGCTTATTGAAGTAATGTCATAAACCTAAGACAAAGCCTTTACAATGGCGTTATGTTTCTCGGCTTTGCCTTCTTCGATGCGCTCAGCATCAACAATAATCGGACGGTAGGGGTAGACACGTTGACAACCCGAGTATTGATCACCGATGACTCAGCATTAGCGCGAAAACAACTCGCTCGCTCGATGCCAGCATTCATCAATGCTGACGTAACGTTTGCTGAAAACGGACAAGTCGCCATTGACCAGCTAACAGCGAATACTTTTGATGTGATGTTTCTTGATCTAACTATGCCTGTTTTGGATGGTTACGAAACATTGGAAGCCATGCGAAACAGCAATATTACCGTGCCCGTTTTTGTGGTGTCTGGTGATATTCAGCCTAAGGCACAGGAGCGTGTGTTATCGCTGGGAGCGCAAGCATTCGTTCAAAAGCCAGTAAGCCCAGCGCAACTAAACGAGCTGCTCGCGCCGTATAAATCAGAAACTGCGCCTGAAGCCGCCGCTGCTGAAAAACCTGTTGAAGACTTGAAAATTGGCCGCCGTGAAATGTATATGGAGGTGGTCAATGTCGCGATGGGGCGCGCAGCAGACTCGCTAGCGCGTTACTTTGATGTGTTCGTTCACATGCCTTTACCTCACGTTAACGTGTTTGAGGTGAGTGAGCTGGTGATGACCATCAGACACCTTGCAGCGAACGATAATATGTCAGGCATTTGCCAAGGGTTTAGTGGTGAGGGTATCGCTGGTGAAGCCTTGATGCTCATTTCCGATTCTTCGATGAAAGATCTGCTCGCCATCCTTGATTATCCTGATGATGGCAGCGTAGATAATGACCTAGAAGTTTTGGTGGATGTCAGTAATGTGCTGATTAGCGCGTTCTTATCCGGCATTGGTGAGCAAGCAGGCCTTGTTTTTGCCCAAAGCTACCCTGCAATTATTGGCCAGCATCTTGCGGTGGACAAGTTGGTCGAAGGGATGCACGGCACATGGAAACGCACGGTAACGATTGAAGTAAGCTATGCCATTGATAATACAAGCATTAAATGCGATTTGCTCTTGTTGCTGGTGGATGAATCGTTGCCATTGCTTGACGCTAAACTCGCCTATCTAATGGATGATGAGGAGTAACCATGATTGACTCACCAGAATTTGAACAATTCAACTGGATGGTCGATATGGTGCAAAATATCGACATGGGGTTGATTGTTGTGGACCGAGACTTCACCATTCATATGTGGAATGGTTTCATGGTCCATCACACAGGAAAGTACCCAAACAAAGTGCAGGGTAAATCGCTGTTTGATGTGTTTCCTGAAATTTCAGAAAGCTGGTTTCGTGCAAAGTGCCGACCCGTTTTTGAATTGAAATGCCGAAGCTTTGTGGTGTGGAAACAGAGACCGTATCTTTTTCACTGTCGTAATGTTCGCCCCCTTACAGGGCAAACTAACTTTATGTTCCAAAATGTGACGCTTAATCCGATTGTGAATTTACGTGGCGAAGCACAACACATGTTTATTTCTGTAGCGGATGTGACGGGCGAAGCATTAACTTACTCGTAGCGGCACAACGTTGAATTTCGAAATAATTCCTGCAAAGACAAAGACAAAGACAAAGACAAAGACAAAGACAAAGACAAAGACATCTTTGACTCAAATCAGATTGAAAGTATAGAAAAAGCCAGCGTTTGTAGACGCTGGCTTTTTGTTATCGAGACTATTGAGTCTATCTGGTCACTCGCGACTAGATGTTGGGCTTGCCACAATTGGGTGCGCGAAGAGACGACGTAGGCAGGCGACTGATTGCTGCATTCAAATCGTCAATGCGTGTATCGTGAGATGGGTGAGTTGACATAATTTCTGGCGGTGCGCCTTCAGAGGCTGCAGCCATGTTTTTCCACAGTTCGACACTTTCTTTTGGGTCAAAGCCTGCGTCATTCATTAGCTGAACACCAATGAGATCAGATTCTGATTCATGAGCGCGGCTAAAGGGCAATAAAACGCCCACATTTACACCAAGCCCGAGACCCGCCATGATCATGTCTGAGTTTGCGGTGCCGGTTGCGCCAAGCGCAATATTGGTAATTTGTAATGCGCCGTTTGCAGCGACAGAGCTTGAGACACGTTCGCTGCCGTGGTTCGCCATGACGTGACCAATCTCGTGGCCGACGACAGAAGCTAGCTGGTCTTGTGTTTTAGCGACTTTCAACAAACCGGTATAAACCCCGATCTTCCCGCCGGGTAAGGCGAATGCATTGATTTGGTCGCTGTCGAATACCACGACTTCCCACTTTTCAAAATCAGGCTGAGGCGGTGTCACTTTGAGCAATGCGTCAGTGACACATTGCACATATTGATTGGTTTTCTTGTCAGTGCTGATCTTTTCTTGTTCTTTAAGCTCAGAAAATGATTGGTTACCCAATGTCGCCATTTCCGAACCAGACACCAAAATGAATTGGCTTCTACCCGTCGGGGAGGTGGTGCAGCCAACCAGCACACTGAGTAGCGCGGCGGTGAGCGTTGTATTTACTGTATTTAACTTCATAACTATATCCTTATCGCGGCGCGAGATCCCTGAATAACTCCGATGCGCGATATTGTAGCTTGACTGGATGATGAGGCAAGAATCTCATTCAATTAACCGTTCGGACTACGGCTTAACGCTGAAAAGTCACGAATACAACACCTTGACCACTGAAATCATGGCTCTCCGTGGAATTCACGAGGATAATAGTCATCAACTCTAATCCATACATCAGACATACAGGAGCGCTTATGTCTATCTGGAAGAAGCCTATTACCATTGACGGACTCAATGCCACCTCGGCGAATACACTCGTTGAGCATCTTGGCATCCAATACACGGCGTTTGATGACAATAGCCTGACAGGTACGATGCCCGTCGATGCGCGCACGCATCAACCTTTGGGCATGCTTCACGGCGGTGCTTCTGTGGTGCTAGCTGAAACTTTGGGTTCGCTGGCAGCAAACATGTGCGTGGAAGAAAATAAGTACTGCGTCGGTCTAGATATTAACGCCAACCATATTCGTGCAATGCGAACAGGTAGCGTGATGGGGAAGGCTTCCCCGATTCATTTGGGAGCAACGACACAAGTGTGGCAAATAGAAATTACAGGTGAGCGTGGGCGATTGGTGTGTACCAGTCGATTGACCATGGCGGTTTTACAGCACAAGGGGAAGTGATCCATGGTTATTACCATTCCGGGTGGTCGTGTTGTGGCGACCATGCACGAAGTCATGGTGAAGTTGGAAGAAAATCGCCTTACACTTCAAACGCAAACAGATGACATTAGTTTACTTGGTGCCCCCTGTATGTTGATCGCCAATGGCGGCACGGTTAACTGGAGCATTTCATTAGGCTCCGAAGAAAACCTTAATGCAGTCAGTGAAGCCACGGGCGTTGCCATCAAGCGTTAGTTATCTGGTTGCTAACGAGAACCAAACATTCAACGACGAATAGGGGAGCGCGGTGAATAGATCAGGGGTGGGTATCAAGGGTTTTTTACTGGCATTGATTTTGGCGTTTACATCGACAACCTCCCTCGCAGGCGAAGCTGATGTGGTAAATGCTACGGTTACCAAAACGGGTGTAAGTCCTTCTGGTATTGGGAATAGTTATCGTATTTCTGCCACGGTACGTCATGCTGATGAAGGCTGGGATCATTATGCGAATGCATGGCGTGTCATGACAACAGACGGCGAGGTCTTGGGTGCCAGAGAGTTACTCCATCCGCATGAAACCGAACAGCCTTTTACTCGAAGCTTATCAGGCATAACCGTGCCTGAAGGTGTCACTGAGGTGATTATTGAAGCCCGCGACAGTGTGCATGGTTGGGGTGGGGAAACCTACGTGCTTCCATTGAAGTGAATGACTGAACAATCGCTACAAAAAAGAGCCGCTACCTAAGTAAGAAGCGGCTCTTTTCAATGTGGTTTCTCCTCAATGCTCAATCTCAATGCACAAAGAAGTTAAATTACTTAGAAATCAGCGGTAATTTCATAACCGGTGAACTTACGAATGTTAATCACGCCCGTATCAAAGAGAAGGTACTGCCCCTTAATGCCTTTCAATACGCCTGACACCACAGGTTCTTTATCAAAATTGAGCGATGTGATCTTAGTGGGGTGTTCCGTTACCGGAAAGCTGATTTCAACAATATCGTGTTGAATTGGCTCAACAGCATCAAATCCATATTGCAGACGTAAGCTGAAAATTTTAGCGTCGATTTTAGGCAGTATACGTCGCGCTTCTTCTTTCAAGTCGATATCAGCATTGTCGCCTTTGAGCATAGTTCGCCAATTGGTTTTATCAGCAAGAAACTCTGCAATGGCGATTTCCACGAGGCCAGAAAGATGACGACTCTTTACTTTTAGGATAGGAAGCGCTTGTGTCGCGCCTTGATCAATCCAGCGAGTTGGAATTTGGCTAGCGCGAGTAATACCGACTTTCAGACCTGATGTATTGGACAAGTAAACCACATGATCGGTCATGCAGAATTTCTCGCCCCACTCAGGTTCGCGACAAGTCCCTTCGGCGAAATGACAAGTTTCGGGTTTTAGAATACACATGTCACAACGGGCCAATTTACGTGTGCACGGGAAACAGTGTCCCTGGCTAAAACTCTTTTTAGTTTTATTACCGCAAGCATCGCAATAGATATTGCCCGTATAAGTGAGCGTCAGCGATTTGCCGATCAAGTCATTTAATGCGATGTCGTTTTCGCCGACAGGCAAGGAATATTGTACGCTGCTATCCAGCGTACTTTTCATTTTGCTTAAAGTACCAGTAGTCATTGTCTATTTTACGTTGTCCATTTCGTGCCTGAAGTGTAACAGAACTTCAACGCGAAACTAGATGCGGCCAAGGTTCTCACCGTTAAATGGTGTGATGCATGAAAAAGCTCAAACTCAAACGTAAAATGGCACTGGTTAAAGATGCCGATGTTATCGCATCACCAATCCATCATTAAGATCGTTATAAAGCGATATGGTGACCATCACCAAATTGAGGTCAATATCTTCATTGATATCATCAATGACAAACAAGTCAGCATCAGATTCTGACGTGTTGTTTTGTGCCAAGGTGAGGATATCTTGTTGGATGTCGCCATAAATGGTCATTTCTTCGACTTTTTCATAGCTGCCAAAATCGAGAAGTGCAGCAGGTGCAAGCTCTGGCTTGGCAGAAGCATGAAAAGAGAACAAGAGTATGGATACAAGAAAAGAGGTCGTTAGGAAGCGCATACGAAAAGTCCGTCTTTATAATATGAGGCGCAGGATGTCACAGTGGTTTCGCCATTTTGTCAGTACAGGGTCAGAGGATGATGATTCTGCAGTAAAAAGCGAGGCTTTTGGGGTTTAGAAGGCAATTTCTTGCAATAAGTCACAATTCTACAATTACAGGGCAATGGTCCGAAAGGCGATATGTCGAAACGGCGTGGTAGGAGTATTGATATTGCTTGGCCTCAACGGGCGAGTTGATGTCAATGGCTCCCGGACTGGCAATAATGTGATCGATGAGTTTATTGTAAACAACGTGCTCCCATCGCTTGGTGCGATAGTTGAACTTTCTTGCTTTGCATTTCGCAGGCGTATTCGCGGTTAACTTGACGAGCGGACTGGTGCTCGTTTCTTCGAGTAAGGTCTGCCAAGCCCATTCATAGGGGTTGTTCATGTAATGATTAAAGTCACCCGCAATGACAAACTCTTGTCCGAGTTTTGTTCGTGTATTAATCCAAACGGCCAGCGCTTCAATTTGGCGTCGTAGTTTTTTACAACTGTTGTTTCGACGTACAGGCGTGTTAAAGCATCCTGATTTTAGGTGTATTGAAAGTAAATGCAGCGAGGGCTGGTTCTCCCTGAGTACTTCAATATATGTACCATAACGAAGATCTCCACCGGAAAGAAAAGTGGGTAAGCCCAAAGGTTGGTAATCTTTGTGATCAATGACGTTGATACCTTTCTTAACGGCCCAGCCGGTAAACTGATGACTACCTCGGCTTTTTTTATAACGTAGGGAACGATCAGAAAAATAAAAATCGTATTGAAGCGGGTCGACAACTTTGGCTAAAGGCTCAGGACCGTCGACTTCTTGAAACGCAATGAGATCGGCATCAATCACGGAAGAAATAGTTTGCATCATTAGGTAATCGTCAGCGTCACGTTTACTTTGAATCATGTCGCCTTTATCTGATAGCCATTCCATATTCCACGTCGCTAATGTGAGGCTCGCGTAGGCAGGAACAGGATTAACGGCCACTATGAAGAGACATAGGAGGCTGAGTTGAGCGCTAATTTTACTCAAGCGGTTTACCCACAATGAAAGGGTGTGACGCGAAGACATATCCAGATGTGAATTCTCTTATTATTTCATTTACCGTGACCGTGAATGCTAGTCACCTTAGCTAAAAATGCCAGTGAAGATTGTGTGATGGGGCTGAGAGCCAGTCCAAAATATTGCTCGTCTGTGGATAGTAGAGCATACAGTATGCAATGTTTTTGGTAGGTGGTATTTTTGCGTTGCCTGTTGCACTTTTTTACAGCCTTTTTTCATTTATTGACGTTTATTCCCATTAATCGAATAGATAAAAATCGCATCCCCTCGTGCCATGATCTAAATCAAGGTATCGATCGTCCCTCAAAGGTCTAATGCACCACATGTTGTAGCCAAAGCTAAATTTCTGCCCATATTTGGTATTTGTTGACGCCGTTCACAATTGTGTGTAAGCCACCTGCTTCCTCAATAGAACGATTCAAGGTTTACGTCAACGTGCTGTCCTAGCGCGAATTTATAGGTGTTGGCTTGCTGCATTTCCATATGAAAAAATCACGCCGTGATGTGTGTGATGCCACTATTTATCCTTGAAATTAAGGGTGATTCCTTGAGGAGCTATTTGTGAAACCTGTTGTCATCAAACGCGATGGATGCCGCGTACCTTTTCAGCGCCAACGTATCGAAGATGCGGTGATTCGCGCGGCGCAAGCAGTAGAAGACATGGATCGAGCCTATGCAGCAGCAGTAGCAGATGGTGTTCTCGCACAAGTCATGCGTCATGACGAGGTGGATATTCACCAAATCCAAGACGCTGTCGAAAATCACCTAATGGCAGGACCTTATAAGGCTGTTGCCCGAGCATATATCGAATACCGTCATGACCGCGACAGTGCACGTGAGAAGAAGAGTCGCCTGAGTCATGAAATCCGTGGTCTGGTTGAACAGACGAACTCAGACATTCTCAACGAAAATGCAAACAAAGACAGCAAGGTCATTCCAACACAGCGCGATTTGCTTGCGGGGATTGTTGCAAAACACTATGCCAAGCAATACATGCTGCCTAAAGAAGTTGTTCGAGCGCATGACCAAGGTGATATCCATTATCACGATTTGGACTATGCTCCGTTCTTCCCGATGTTCAACTGCATGTTGGTTGACCTAGAAAATATGCTTACCCATGGTTTTAAGATGGGTAACGCGGAAATTGACACGCCAAAATCAATTCAAACGGCAACGGCGGTAACTGCCCAAATTATTGCGCAAGTGGCCTCCCATATTTATGGTGGCACCACGATCAACCGCATTGATGAAGTGTTGGCACCTTACGTTGAAATTAGTTACGAAAAGCACCTAATGGTCGCTCGTGAGTGGAACATCTCGGATGCGGAAGGCTATGCCACTGCGCGTACAGAAAAAGAGTGTTATGACGCATTCCAATCGTTGGAATATGAAGTTAATACACTGCATACCGCTAATGGCCAAACTCCGTTCGTGACCTTTGGTTTTGGTTTGGGTGATTCGTGGTCTGCGCGTTTGATCCAGCAATCGATTTTGCGTAATCGCATTGAAGGGTTGGGGAAAAACCGCAAAACCGCAGTATTCCCTAAGCTGGTATTCAGTGTGAAAGCGGGCTTAAACCTGAAAAATGGCGAGCCTAATTACGACATTAAACAACTGGCACTGGAATGCGCATCGAAACGCATGTATCCCGATATTCTTAACTACGACCGTGTAGTGGAAGTCACGGGTTCGTTTAAAACCCCAATGGGTTGTCGTAGCTTCTTATCAGCTTACGAAGAAAATGGTGAGTTGATCCATGAAGGTCGAAACAACATTGGTGTCGTGAGCATTAACTTGCCGCGTATCGCTATTCGCGCGAACGGCAATGAAAAAATATTCTATTCGTTACTTGATGACGTATTACGCGTTGCGCGTGAAGGTCTAGATTCGCGCATTGACCGTCTACGCGGCGTGAAAGCGCGTGTCGCACCTATCCTCTATATGGAAGGCGCATGTGGCGTTCGTTTGAACCCAGATGACGATGTGAGTGAAATCTTTAAGAACGGCCGCGCGTCGATTTCGCTGGGTTACATCGGTATCCATGAGACTATCAATGCGCTGTACGGTACAGAAGAGCATGTTTATGATTCTGAAACCCTGCGTGAAAAAGCACTCGATGTTGTTAAGTATCTGAAAGCGGCTACAGATAGCTGGAAAGAAGAAACGGGTTATGCTTTCAGTTTGTATAGTACGCCAAGCGAAAATTTGTGCAGTCGATTCTGTAAGATTGACGCTAAGGAATTCGGTGTGGTGAAAGGTGTAACTGACAAAGGTTACTACACCAATAGCTTCCATCTTGATGTTGAAAAGAGCGTTAACCCTTACGACAAAATTGATTTCGAAATGCCGTATCCGGAAGTCGCAAATGGTGGTTTCATTTGTTATGGCGAATACCCGAACATTCAGCACAACATCGAAGCACTCGAGAATGTGTGGGATTACAGTTATGAACGCGTGCCATATTACGGCACCAATACGCCAATCGATGAATGTTATGAGTGTGGATTCACGGGCGAATTTGATTGCTCAAGTAAAGGCTTTGTATGTCCTAGCTGTGGCAACCATGATTCAACCAAAGTCTCGGTAACACGTCGTGTCTGCGGTTATCTTGGTAGCCCTGATGCGCGTCCATTCAACGACGGTAAGCAGGAAGAAGTGCAACGTCGTGTCAAACACATGTAAGGTATTGCGATGAATTTCCATCAGTATTATCCGGTTGATGTGGTGAACGGTGAAGGGACGCGCTGCACCTTATTTATTGCAGGATGCGAGCACCAATGTCGCGGCTGTTATAACCAAAGCACATGGTCGCTAGATTCTGGGCAAGTGTTTGATAAGTTGATGGAAGACCGCATTATTGCCGATCTTAATGACACGCGTATCAAACGTCGAGGGCTGTCTTTGAGCGGCGGTGACCCACTTCATCCTGCGAATGTGTCTGCCGTGTTGACGTTGGTTAAACGTGTGCGTAATGAATGTATTGGAAAAGACATTTGGCTTTGGTCAGGCTACCAGTTAACACAATTAACTGAGGCTCAAAAAGCCGTGGTTTCTCTTGTTGATGTGCTAATTGACGGTAAGTTTGAAAAAGATCTTGCCGATCCATCACTGCCTTGGCGTGGAAGCAGTAACCAGGTTATACACCGCTTGAGCTTGTGTTAGTTGTTTGTTTAGCTTTTTTAAGCCTTAGCCCCCGCATTATCTTCTTTGTAACGAACATTGAAAAAAACGCCGCGAAAACGGCGTTTTTTTATTGTTCCGTGGTAGAAAAAATCGCAGACAAAAACAATGGAAACAAAAACTTATTCCTATACCTGTTGTCTATTTTCTGCGTATCATTCAATCCATACCAACGAAACAAAGGGACGTCGCATTGAAATTGAAAATTGCTGCCTTATTGCTATGTACTGCGTTACTTCCTCATAGCCCAGCTTTTGCTGATACAACGCCGGCTGTTTATGAGCATGCCACCGATGGAAAAATGCTCATGGGTGAAAAAGAGTGGGTGAAAGTGGAGGACGTTGATGTTGTCGCGATTGCACGTGTTGATACCGGAGCGACGACTTCCTCTATAAGTGCTGTGGACATTCAATCTTTCGAACGCGACGGCAAGAAGTGGGTGACGTTTCGTCTCGCCCATGATGGAAAGCAAAGTAACGTGATCGAACGACCTGTTGTCCGCACCGTAAAAATCATTCAATCAAGTTCAGACGGTTTTGAACGCCGCTATGTGGTTGAGCTTCTGATTACCATTGGTGACATGACGGAGAATACAGAATTTACACTGCGAGACCGAAAACACCTCAACTTTCCTGTGCTTTTAGGGCGAACCTATCTGAGTGATATCGCGTTGGTGGATGTCAGTCGAAAATACATCCAACCAAAACCGGAAATTGGCGTAAAGCAATAATTCCAATAGCACAATCAAGCATCACGCTTTTTTACTTGCACAGCGCGAGTCTTTGGGTAATGTATTGCTTGTAATTATTGCCGTTAAATAAGGACGTTATTTCATGTTAGATCTGCTTTCTCCGGCGCAACAAGACCCGATTCTGTCGCTTTCCATCGCCTTTCGTGCAGACGCGCGCGCGGACAAAATGGACTTAGGTATTGGTGTTTACAAAGACAGTCAGGGCGATACGCCTATTATGCAGGCCGTGAAAACGGCACAGCAGCAACTGGCAGATTCTCAAACCACAAAAAGCTACGTTGGTTTAGCGGGCAATGAAGCGTTCAATCAAGCGATGACGGATCTCCTTCTTAAGGGAACCGATGGCTACTCCCGTTGCGCGACAGTGCAAACACCGGGCGCGAGCGGTGCACTTCGTATGCTGGGTGATTTGATGTATCTCGCCAAGCCGATTACCACTGTTTGGATCACTGACCCAAGTTATGTGAACCATAAGCCAGTGATGGAAGCTGCGGGCTTGCACGTCAATTTTTATCCTTATTTTGATTCGGTTACCAAACAAGTTAACCCTGAAGCCATGCTTGCTGCATTGAGCAAAGCAGGCCCTGATGATGTCGTGCTTTTGCACGGTTGCTGTCATAACCCGACGGGGGCGGACATCCGCACCGAGCATTGGCAAGCCATTAATGAGTTAGCCCAGAAAAATGGTTTTACGCCGTTTGTTGATATCGCTTACCAAGGCTTTGGTGACGGTTTAGAAGAAGATGCGTATGGCTTGCGACTTCTGGCGGATTCGGTCGAAGAAATGTTGATCGCAACATCGTGCTCGAAAAACTTTGGTTTGTACCGTGAACGCACTGGCGCTGCCATTGTGATTGGTAAGAACAAACAAGAAGCGACCAATGCTAAAGGTCGAATTTTGCAGTTAGCACGTTCAACGTACACCATGCCACCTGATCACGGAGCCGCGATTGTGGAAACCATTCTATCTGATGATGGTTTGACTAAGCAGTGGCGAGCAGAATTGGACGGTATGCGTAACCGTATTATCTCGCTTCGTGAAGGGTTGAGTACCGCGCTTTCTGCACGTACTGGCGATAGCCATTTTGACTTTATCAAAGCGCACAAAGGCATGTTCTCCATGCTGGCGTATTCACCTGAGCAAATGGTGAAGCTGCGTGAAGAGTTTGGTATCTATGCAGTGGGTGACAGCCGTATCAATGTGGCAGGTCTTACTGAGTCACGCATTGATTACTTAGCTGATGCGCTGATCGCTGTATCGAAATAAGCCTATCTTGATACTATTTTCTATAGCGTTAGCTTTGCGCTGGCTCTATTCTCATTTCTACGAACAAATTAGATAAATTATCATGAAAATTCATCGTATTAACCCGACTAACCGTTGGTCTGACGTCACTGTGTTTAATGGCATTGCACACTTTGTAGAAGTGCCTGAAAGTGATTTAAGCGCAGATATTAAAGGCCAGACCGCACAAATCCTGGCGCAAGCTGAAGAGATGCTGGCCACTGTGGGCAGTGACAAAACGCGCATTCTTTCGGTGACAATCTACGTGACTGATTTTGCAAACTTAGCTGCCTTGAATGAAGTTTGGGATGCATGGTTTGATGCTGGGACAGCGCCAAGTCGTGCATGTGTAAAAGCAGAGCTTGCTGACCCAGAGTATTTGGTTGAAATGGCATTTGTTGCTGCAGCGGGTGAAGAATTTCAGTCGTAATTGATAGACGAATAAACCAAGTCTCTAAAGAGGCGCGCTAAAAGATGGACAAGGGCAGCTTCGATGGCTGCCCTTTTTATTATGAATGATCATCAAGGATCACTTTTTCGCCATGTATTACATCGCTTGGCGGAAAATCTCGCAAATCTCTTCGTGCGTTCCTTGTTTCGGGTTGGTAAAGCCACAAGCATCTTTTAAAGCATTCTCTGCCAATACTGGGAAGTCGTCCGCTTTTACCCCAAGCACTTCCAAGCCTTCCGGAATGCCCACATCTTTAGAAAGGACTTGTATCGCTTCAAGAGCAGCTTGTGCTCCTTGTTCCGGTGTCAGCGCTTCAACGTCCACACCCATAGCTTTGGCGACATCACGAAGACGACGCGCAGAAACTTGGGCGTTATAGCGCTGTACGTGTGGCAACAGAATGGCATTACACACGCCGTGGGGTAAGTCGTAAAAACCGCCCAATTGGTGCGCCATGGCATGAACATAGCCAAGAGACGCATTATTAAATGCCATGCCAGCCATAAACTGCGCATACGCCATTTGCTCGCGTGCTTCGATGTTTTTCCCGTCTTTAACTGCCGTACGCAGATTTGCTTGGATAAGCTCAATGGCTTTGATAGCAACCGCGTCAGTGATGGGGGATGCGGCGATAGATACATACGCTTCGATGGCGTGGGTCAGTGCATCCATGCCTGTTGCTGCGGTCAGTGATGCGGGTTTGGCCAGCATTAACTCAGGGTCGTTTACCGAAATTAACGGCGTCGTGTTTTTATCTACAATCGCCATCTTAATATGGCGCTCTTCGTCGGTAATGATACAGAAACGTGTCATTTCTGACGCAGTACCTGCTGTGGTATTAATGGCGATGAGTGGTAGTTGTGCTTTAGCCGATTGGTCAACGCCTTCGTAGTCACCAATTTTACCGCCGTTTGTGGCAACCAATGCGATACCTTTCGCACAATCGTGTGGTGAGCCACCGCCTAGCGAAATAACAAAATCGCAGTTCTTCTCTTCAAGTATCGCTAAACCCGCTTCAACATTACTGGTCGTTGGGTTTGGTTGAGTGCCATCGAAAACTGCCGTTTTCACACCGCGATCAGACAGCAAGTTGACGACGTTTTCTACTACGCCAATTTCATTCAGTACTTTGTCGGTGACAATGAGACCATGTTTGAAACCATGAGATTGAATCGCATCTGCAGCGTCGGTTAGGCAACCTGCGCCCATAAAATTAACAGTAGGGATGTAAAATGCGCTTTTCATTATTATTCTCCGTGGAGATCACGTTATTGGTAGGTTGGTAAGTTAGACGAGTATTTTTCTCATCTTTTTGTGTCTAGTTTTTTTAGCATCCCTTTAGGGGGCGATACTTTGATTTACATCAATTTCAAGCGAAAGCTTTTGAGAGTGATGTCATTAATTTGAGTTGGATCGTTCTTATCGATACATTAAATTTTTGAAATAAAAGAGGTTTTGTAACAATTGGTTTGGCGGGGATATGTCATTCGTTGAAACGCATGTAGCGCTTTCTTGTTCGACGTGTTGCAGGGCGATCATCAAGAAACATGTCTCTTTTCGAGTACAAAAAAGATTCATTTGAATAGACATAAGCATGAAGCATACCTAGGATATCTTTTGTCCAAATTAACTCAGTCGCATATAGGAAAGGCATGCTCTGGCATAAAGTCCAAGATCAACTCGAACTCCATACGATCAGTATCATCGTCGGTCCAAACCGAACCGATAAAACAAAGTTTCTTTGCGAACAATATGAGGGGCTTCCATTTCATATCGATGTATCAAAAGCGATGGTGGCCTATTGCGGAGGTGATACTCGAATTACGGAACAGGAATGGGTGAAAATTATTGAGCGTGATTGCGCATTCATCACGGTTGATGATGCGCATCTTTTACAACCTTTGGATCTTAAAAAGCTAATAGAGATTGCTGTCGAAACCAAAAAGCGACTGTATATGTCTTGTAATGAAACGATAGGACCTTACCTTCCTTCATTTCTCTCTCATGCTCAAAATTATCAGTTGTCCGTCGTCAAGCTGGAGAGACTGACAGACAAAGATGTTTGCGCCTGGTCCTTGGCCGGAATTTAAAGGGAAGTAATCAGCAGATAATACCTGGTTACGCTATTCCAGTTTCCTGCAAAGGCATGTTGAATTACTATCCGGTCACAACAATCGGCGTTTTGAGGTTCAATGTGAAAAAATCTATTACTGCAATCGTGCTTCTTATGGCGTTGTCTGGTTGTGAAGATGCAACAAAGATAATTGATCAGGCACAAGAAGCTGCAAACCAAGCTGTGGATGGCCTTCAAGAAAACGTTGAGTCAGTAGATTTGAGCCAGTTGAGTTTGGATCAATTTGGCGATGCTGCAGGTTCTGCACAAGCCTTAGCTGCCTCGATTCAAGAAGCGGCTGATGCTGACTTTGCTGACCCGACCGCTTTGGTTGAAGTCAGAGAACACATTGCCAACGCCTATAGCTGTTTAGTTGACGCCACATCTGAAAGCACAGCAGAAAAGCTGTTGAATAGCGTATTGTCGTCAATTAGTAGTGAAGATGCCTTGTCAGTGATTGATAACGGCATTGAAAAAGCAAAAGCGGCACAAGAGTGTGTGATGTAAATACCTTATTGTGAAGCAAATATTTTGCGAAAAGAAAAGGCTGACGCAATGTGTCAGCCTTTTTGCTTTCTACGATTTGCCCGCGAAAGTGTGGGCTTATGGAAGACAAGAAAGCATTGAATTAGTCGTCGAATTGTTCGTCAATAAAGGATTGCGACGGGATGAAATAATTCGCGCCTGTTTTTGCCTCTACAAAATCCAGTAAGCGATCATAGTCACCATTGTCATCCGCATAGATCATCTGAGTGAGCGACGTTTCGATAATGGACGGCGTTTTGGCAAATCCAATGAACATAGTGCCATGCTCCATTGCGTTACCATAAGGGCGATTTTGACGGTACATTTTCACTTCTTCGCCATCAATTTCCACTTTGCTTTTCGCATTGTGTGCCCAAGCTGGCTTATCGTCATCGCTGAGTTCAATGTCATCCATCTTGGTACGCCCAATGACGTTTTCTTGATGTTCTGTTGCTTGCTCGTCCCATAATGATTGGCGGTCAATATAGCGTTGAACAACGAGGTAGCTCCCGCCGCGATAGGCATCGGTTTCGTCGCTAATCAGCACAGACTCCACTCTTTCATCTTCAATGGGGTTTTCCGTGCCATCGACAAAATCAATCATGTCGCGATTATCGAGGTATTTGTAGCCTTGAATGTCTTCAATCAAGGTGGCGATATCAGAAAGTGCTTTGGCTGCGTATTTGGCAATTTGAAAATTGAGGTCTTTGCGATCTGACTTAACCATCAGGAAAATATCACCTGCCGTACTGGGAAAATGTCTTGGTCCATTTTTCATTTCGGGGAACACGTGTAATTCTTCTGGCATGGCAAGATCGGGAAATAGAATGGGCCAAGCGTTGGCAGAAAACCCCATCGTCATAGAAACGCCAGCACTGGGATCTTTTTGGCGAATGGATTTCTCGATCCCGGGTAACTGTGCCAATGCGTCACCAATTTCATCGAGATTGAGCCATTGGTCTTTTAGCGAAAAGGTTAAGAATTCTGCATGGGTTGTCGGGTTCGTGAGCACCCCTATTTGCGCCATTGAAGCAAGCTCGTTCATACATCGTCCTTTTGTCTGATATTGGAGCTATACACGAGTAACCTAAAGATGCTTGTTCAGCGAAAGTTTGTTAGTCGCATCGCTGCATCCTGAGAGTACACAGGTAAAAGCATTTAAAATCAGAATAGAACAGCTTGATGTATCAAAGTGGGGTAGGAATGAGACGGGCATGATGAAAATGGGCAGCGAGTGAAAGCAAAACAATTCGCCCCCGAAAGATCGAGGGCGATGATTGGCAGCCTATGTGTTGACGCTTGCGTCGAACTAGCGCTTGTTTTTGAGATAACGCTTACGACGGTCTTCTTTTGTCTTCGCTTTTTGTTCCGCTTTCAACGTTGCAGCTTCTTCAACTTCTATCAATTCTTTGTCGATCATATCTGGGTGTTCAAGGGTAATTAAACCCAAGGTACCGTTGCGAAGATCGTTGATGAGAATTTCAGAGGCTTTGTGAATATCAATGCGACCACCTGCGCGCAAACAACCACGCTTCTCTCCGATGGCTTCCATCAACTCAATCTCAGTCTCAGGCAATTCTTCAATGTTATAGCGCTTCTTCAACAACTCAGGGTATGCCTGCGCAAGGTACTCAACGGTATAGAACGCCACTTCGTCGTATTCCATGGCGGTGTCTTTTACTGCGCCTGTTGCAGCCAAACGGAAACCGCTGTGTGGGTTTTCCACTTTTGGCCACAAAATCCCTGGGGTATCTGAAAGTACAACGCCATTTTGTAGATTAATACGTTGCTGTTGTCGTGTCACTGCTGGTTGGTTGCCCGTCTTCGCGACCACACGACCTGCCAAGGTATTGATGATGGTAGATTTTCCAACATTAGGAATACCCATGATCATGGTGCGAATGTTTTTACCCATGTCTTCACGGTGTGGTGCCAACTTTCGGCACAGTTCCATGATCTTGTTAACTTCGTTAATGCTCTCTGTGGTGATAGCAATGGCTTTGACGCCTTGTTCTTTTTCTAGATGCTCAAGCCATATTGCCGTCATTTCTGGGTCAGCCAGATCGCGCTTGTTCAACACTTTGATCACGGGCTTATCTTTGCGGATACGTCGAATAAGCGGGTTTTCACTGCTGAAAGGAATACGCGCGTCGAGAACTTCGATAATCACGTCGATTTTAGGAACGACTTCTTCAATTTCTTTACGGGCTTTGTGCATGTGGCCAGGAAACCACTGAATAGAGTTGTTAATCATAGGAATGATTGCCTTTATAAATCGTGTATATCGCCCGAAAGATGTCGCAAGTAACCGATAAATGCAGTGAGGGCGCTAATAATGGCGGGATTTTAACACTTTAATGGTAACAACGGAAAAGTAAGTGTGGATCACAAAGGTAATGGATTAGAGATCATTCAAATTGGGCCGCGTTTTAGCGGGTTGGCGAAGCGGCGTGATGATTTACCTGAATGATAGGCGCTAGCTCTAAAGGATTTGCTTCGAAGAATTCGGATAATCTCTGCGGCATTCCGAGATAAAAACCTTGAAAATAGTCGACATCGAGTGCCTGCATGGCGCCGTATTCGCCTTCATTTTCGATCCCTTCCACTAATACTTCGGCATTCACTTCTTTGGCGAGAGCGATGGCGCGAATCATCGGCTCGATATTACCTTGCATGTAATCTTGTAAAAGAGAGCGGTCGATTTTCAATATGTTGGGACAAAGAAGACGAACTCGCTCTTCTTTTGACCCTTTGACTCCGTAATCGTCAATAGCGATACCAAACCCGTTATTAGTTGATTGTGTTGTTGCTGCTGACAAGGCATTCATGTCGTCGTGAAGATGTTCAACCACTTCAAGTACAACATGGTGGCGAGGAATCCCTAACTCTGAAAGACGCTTAACCATGAGGTTTTGGTTAGAAAACTTTGAAATGGCTGAAACCGCAGAAGATGGCAGCATATTGAGGAAAATGGCATGTTGGCCAGCATAGCGGGAGAAGTTTCTAAGATGAATGACTCGTGCCAACCTATCGGTGCTGATTTGATGATAAAACTCAGGATGATCTTGCTCGATGTGTCGGAATAAATGGGCAGGGCAAACAGGCTCATCAGTGAGTGTTTTTGCACGAATAAGCGCTTCAAAACCTAACACTGAAGTATCGGCTCGGAAGATTGGTTGGTAGACGCTTCTTAGCACCAAATCATTGAACAGGCCAATGAGTTCGCCGTTTTCATCGGTTCTCAAGCATTGTTCAAATCCATCTCTGGTACTCAAATTGTTAACCACAATCTACTCTCTCCTCTTACTACTTAGTCGGAGCTCAATATATCCAAGAAAACGCATGTTACGTCAAAGAAAGAGTAGAGAGAATAAATGGTTGCTTAACGCGACAAATTTATGTGATCTCTGCCAATGAAGTGTATCAATAGTGGTACGGAGTGTTCACTTTGACGCCTACGCAAGATGCAAACAAGATTTAGCGAACATCCAACGTAAAAGCGCAGCGTAAATATAATTTTACGTTCTTCCATACTGTAACGGTGTGCGTCAGATGTCAGTTTTATAAGCCAGAGACTATCGTTCTATGATGAGGTAAGTAAAGGAGGTGAGGCGATGAAATCTTGTCACTATGAATCGAAGCCTTTAAATGCGCTTGGAAAAATCACATGGAGCGCAGAAGAAAACGCGCTTTGGCATCAATTGGTAGAGCGTCAGCTGGCATGCATTGAGGGAAAAGCCTGTCAGGAATACTTCGACGGTTTATCAATGTTGAATCTTTCAATTGAACATGTTCCGCAGATCTCTGATATCAATCAAGTGTTAAAAAAGACGACAGAGTGGCAGTTAGAGCCCGTGCCAGCATTGATTGATTTCGACCACTTTTTTACGTTACTGGCATCAAAACGATTTCCAGTGGCGACGTTTTTGCGCTCAGTTGCCGATTTCGATTACCTTCAAGAGCCTGACTATTTCCACGAGGTTTTTGGCCATTGCGCGATGTTAACCAATAAGGCGTTTGCCACTTTTACACATCTATATGGCAAGCTTGGCGTTAACGCATCGAAGGCAGAGCGCATATATTTGGCCAGGTTGTATTGGTTTACCGTAGAATTTGGATTGATAGAGTCTTCCGGTCAGCGTGCTCTTTATGGGGGGGGTATTTTGTCATCTCCTGCTGAAACGGAATATGCCTATGGCAGTGATGTCCCGATACGCAAGAAACTGGATATCATTGACGTGATGCGTACCCCATATCGTATAGACATTCTACAACCCGTCTATTTCCATTTAGAAACGTTAGATGAGCTTTATGAGCTAGAGAATGTAGATTTGATGGCTTGTGTGCGCCGTGCAATGTCATTGGGGCTGCATCCACCGTCTTACCCATCAAAAATCGCTTAAAACATGTGAGAGAAACGGAGAGTAAAAACAATGACGGACTTATCCGAACTGAAATGCGAAGCTTGCCATGCAGACGCATCGAAAGTGACTGAGAGCGAAACGGAAAACTTAATGGTTAATATTCCAGAATGGACGGTGGTAAACGTCGAGGGTATTGATCAGCTACAAAGGTCGTTTGAGTTTCGAACTTTCAAGCAAGCATGGGCTTTTTCGAACAAGGTTGCTGAGCTAGCGGAAGATGAAGGCCACCATCCATCGATTTTACTAGAGTGGGGGCGCTGCACCGTCACGTGGTGGACGCACAAAATTAACGGCCTGCATCAGAATGACTTTATCTGTGCGGTGAAAACCGATCAGCTTTTGGATTAGCACAAACGTGATGCAGTGGTTTGATAGAACCAAAACTTAACAGAAAAAGGAGGGGAAACCTCCTTTTTCTTGCCTGTCTGAGTTCGCTCAGTTGGCGCTTCAAACGCCCATTGTCTGCCAACCTTACACTAAATACTGCACCTATTACCTCGACGCTGCATCTCTGCTTTCCGCATTGGCATTTCATCAATCACATTGACTAATTCATTGATATTCACGCTCTGCTGCCAGCGGAATTTTTCCGAGCCGTCTTTTCCGATCAGCACAGCGACGTGCTGGTCAGTCTCTATCGCATATTTTCGTCGTAACTTGTGTATCTCTTGAGATGAAAAGAGCCCGCGGGAGTCTGACATCTCCTGCATGTTGAAGATTAATGGGTGAAGATCTCTGTCGTCTAATTGGCAGCTGTGTACCAACATCAGGCGTTCAAAAGCGTCTACTTTTTCATCAAAACGGGGTGTGAAGAAAATCAGGGTACGATGAGGCTCAATCAATCCGTAGAAAGGGTAAGAGACGACTTGTGAAGAAAAGACGAGCACAGCGGCTAACCCAAAATGACTCAACGTGCGCATCATGATGCCCTACCAATCATAACTAACCACCTAATCATTACGAAAGTCTAGCCTGAACGGATTCATTTCGCCGTATTAACCCTACGATGCACGGTATAAGTGCATGTCCTAAGTGGTGCAGTGTTTTGATTCATCTGCACCAAAACAAAGCGAGTGCAAATTTTAATCTTAAGTTTAAGGGGGCAATGTTCGGTTAAATATCACGCTGTTTTTCATTGCCTTACAATATTTATGCGAGGTAAATCCTATTGTTGGCAAGCCTTTTGCTCTTGAGTTCCACAGGTACTCATTAAGGAGCTGTTGCAATGAAAGGAAGTAAGGTTGCATTAAATTGGGTAAGTGCGATTGCACTCGGTGGGTTGTCCCTTCAGGCAGTCGCAGCGGAAGACACCATTAAAGTGGGCGTGCTTCACTCGTTGTCAGGGACGATGGCGATCAGTGAGACGACGTTGAAAGACACCGTCCTCATGATGATTGACGAGCAAAACAAGAAAGGCGGTTTATTGGGCAAGAAACTAGAGGCGGTTGTCGT
The DNA here is from genome assembly GCF_000286835.2 of Enterovibrio norvegicus FF-33. Taxonomy (GTDB): domain Bacteria; phylum Pseudomonadota; class Gammaproteobacteria; order Enterobacterales; family Vibrionaceae; genus Enterovibrio; species Enterovibrio norvegicus_A. The sequence continues at coordinate 1,401,933 of NZ_AJYD02000038.1, forward strand.
TGACCCTGCATCTAATTGGCCGCTGTTTGCTGAAAAAGCGCGAGAGTTAATTGAAAAAGAAGACGTCGATGTCGTATTTGGGTGCTGGACGTCAGTGTCTCGTAAATCCGTACTGCCTGTGTTTGAAGAGCTAAACAGCCTGCTGTTTTATCCTGTTCAGTATGAGGGTGAAGAGTCTTCAAAAAATGTGTTCTACACTGGTGCTGCACCAAACCAACAAGCAATTCCCGCCGTGGATTATCTTAAAGATGATCTCGGTGTGAAACGCTGGGTTTTAGCGGGCACTGACTACGTTTACCCTCGTACCACCAACAAAATTCTTGAAGCCTATCTTCTCAACAATGGTGTCGCTCAAGAGGACATCTTGATCAACTACACGCCATTCGGCCATTCCGATTGGCAGTCCATCGTTTCTGATATCAAGAAATTCGGTGCTCAAGGCAAGAAAACGGCCGTGGTTTCTACCATTAACGGCGATGCGAACGTGCCTTTCTACAAAGAACTGTCCGCACAGGGTGTGCAAGCAGAAGATATTCCCGTCGTTGCATTCTCTGTTGGTGAAGAAGAACTCTCCGGTATGGATACGTCAGCCTTAGTGGGTCACCTTGCCGCATGGAATTATTTCATGAGTGTCGAAACCGACGCCAATGACGATTTCGTTGAGCAGTGGCATGCCTATATCAAAGACGACAAACGCGTGACCAATGACCCGATGGAAGCGACTTATCTAGGGTTCAACATGTGGGCAAAAGCGGTTGATAAAGCGGGTACGACAGACTCAGATGCGGTGCAAGAAGCCATTATTGGCGTGACGGTACCTAACCTGACGGGCGGCTTTGCCACCATGATGCCTAACCATCACATCACCAAACCAGTACTGATTGGCGAAATTCAAGACGATGGCCAGTTTGTGACGGTATGGGAAACGCCAGATGTTGTCGCAGGCGATGCATGGTCTGATTTCCTGACAGGTTCTAAAGACCTGTTTGCGAGCTGGTTGAAACCGATGTCTTGCGGAAGCTTCAATGTGACAACAGGGCAGTGTTCAGGTGTGACTGAATAACACGGCTCAAAGACCAATAATCGCGGGTGGATACGGACATCGCTCGCTTACTCGTTACTCCTTGTATTTGCCTGCCTTGTGGAGCCGTCTCCAACAAACGTCCGCATTGGCAGGATTTTTTCAAAGGTATGTCTTTATGTTAAAGCAGACAGCACGATGGAATGACGTCTGTAAAATTTTGAGTTGCCTGATACTGGCATTCGCACTTCCGTTTGGCGCTCTCGCACAAACTTCTTCTCTATCAGAACCAGAGCAATTGGCGTCGGAAGAATCTTCAGAAAATGTCTCTGTTAAAACATTATGGCTAACTCAAATCGCCCCATTACTTACCAGCAAGTCCTTTTCTGATAAAGAATTGGCGGTGCAGTTTATTGCTGCATCCGATCATCCAGAGAAAGGGAAAATCTTAACGGGATTACTTGCTAAGCAGGTTATCTACAACAAAGAAGACAAATCCGTTTGGTTTATTGAAAATCTTCCTTTGGGAAAAGGCAGTGAAGTTATCAACCTCAGTTCTGGTGTGTCTACGGTGGTAGAAAAGAAACGCCAATACCGCACCGTGACACTCAATAACAACATGCGTACTCAAATCAAAACATCACTCGCGACGGCGGCACTGACCAGTGACGATCTTGAGGAAAAAAGGGCAGGTGCGAAGCGAATGATGGGGCAAGTGGACAGTGAGCTTGCTTCGGTTATTTCAGATTTGATGAACACTGAAAGTGACGCTGTCACAAAGAAATATTTACACACAGCGCTGTCAATTACTCAGCTAGATGGACAAGCATCGACGGCAGAAGTGCTCATCGCCATAGAGCAGTTGCAAGCCTCTGGGTTGGCGGAAGCCTTTGAAGCGTTGAAATCAACGAATGCACAAACCACTGGGGAAACACCCGATGAGATCCAACAAGCCTTAGATCGCGCCATCTCTAGCTTTGAAGAAACGCAGCGCGTGGTCAATATTGCGCAAACGCTATATTTCGGTTTGAGTCTTGGCTCGGTGTTAGTGCTTGCGGGGATTGGTCTTGCCATCACTTTTGGTGTGATGGGCGTGATCAATATGGCGCATGGCGAGTTAATCATGATAGGTGCCTATACCACCTATGTGATGCAGTTGCTGCTGCCTGATTTCAGTGGTGTCGCATTGATTCTGTCGATTCCCGCTGCGTTTATCGTTTCCGGCCTTGTCGGTGTTGCGATTGAACGTTCGGTTATCCGACATCTTTACGGTCGCCCTCTCGAAACACTTCTGGCAACCTTTGGTATCAGCCTGATCTTGCAACAGGCTGTTCGTTCTATTTTCTCTCCTTTAAACCGTTCAGTCAGCACACCAGAATTTATGAGCGGCATGATTGAAATCACCCCCATGCTGCAACTGACCGCCAGCCGAATGTACATCATCATTTTCTGTTTGATGGTGTTCTTTGCGCTGCTGTTTATTCTCAAGCGTACCTCGCTTGGGCTGCAAGTTCGCGCCGTTTCCCAAAATCGACCGATGGCTCGTGCCATGGGTGTGCGCTCGGAATGGGTCGATATGGCCACATTTGGGCTTGGTTCTGGTGTTGCAGGCGTCGCTGGGGTCGCGTTATCTCAGCTCACCAACGTCGGGCCCAACATGGGGCAAGCCTACATTATTGATTCATTCATGGTGGTGGTTTTCGGTGGCGTTGGAAACCTGTGGGGCACGTTGGCTGCAGGTCTCAGCCTTGGCGTGTTTAACAAAATTCTCGAGCCATGGGCGGGCGCGGTACTCGCCAAGATATTGGTTCTGGTGTTCATCATACTTTTCATTCAAAAGCGCCCGAAAGGATTATTCCCTCAGCGCGGCCGCATGGCGGAGGACTAATCAGTGATGGAAAAGCAATTATTCGATAGATCGACTGTCATCCTCATGGTGCTGCTGACGTTAACCGTCATTCTTGTGCCAGTGATGAACCTTTGGGTGCCTGAAAGCAGCCCGCTTCATTTGGAAACTTACACGGTGTCGTTGCTGGGCAAGTATCTGAGTTTCGCCATTCTCGCTTTGGCTGTGGATCTAGTATGGGGCTATTTGGGTATTCTGAGCTTGGGTCATGCTGCGTTTTTTGCGCTGGGTGGCTATGCCATGGGCATGTACCTGATGCGCCAAATTGGTGATCGCGGTGTCTACGGCAACCCAGAATTACCTGACTTCATGGTGTTTCTTAACTGGCAGGAACTGCCGTGGTTCTGGCAGGGGTTTGACCAATTTTGGTTTGCCTGTTTGATGGCCGTTGTCGTTCCCGGTGTATTGGCCTTTGTGTTTGGTTGGCTGGCGTTTCGTTCCCGCGTTTCTGGGGTTTATCTTTCGATCATGACACAAGCCATGACTTTTGCGCTAATGCTGGCTTTCTTTAGAAATGAAATGGGGTTCGGTGGGAACAATGGCCTGACCGATTTCAAAGATATTCTTGGCTTTAGCCTGCAAAGCGATACCACCCGAATCAGTTTGTTCGTGGTGACGGTCATCGCGCTGATGCTCTGCTTCATGTTGTGTCGCGCTATTGTAGTGAGTCGTTTGGGCGCACTGACTATTGCTATTCGTGACGCAGAATCTCGTACCCGTTTCGTGGGCTATGCGGTAGAGAAAAGCAAACTTTGGTTGTTTGTTTTATCAGCCGCCATCGCGGGTGTGGCTGGCGCGCTTTACGTACCACAAGTCGGCATTATTAACCCCGGTGAATTTGCACCGCTCAACTCAATTGAAGTCGTCGTTTGGGTCGCATTGGGCGGCAGGGCCACGTTATATGGCGCCATTATCGGCGCGATTCTCGTCAACTATGCCAAAAGCTGGTTCACGGTGGAATTTCCCGAAGTTTGGCTGTTTGCACTCGGTGCGCTGTTTGTTCTTGCCACGCTTTATCTGCCCAAGGGCGTCAGTGGCATATTGCGAAGACAAGAGGTGAATTCATGATGTCTAGAACGCTTTGGAGTGAAGCCATTAACCACCCAAAAGAGCAATTACCAGACGTGCGCGGTAGCCATGAATTTATCAATGATCTGACGCGCCGTGATCAGGTGTTTAGTTTTTTGAAACCGCCGTTCAATCCCAAGGTAAATGTGAAAAACAACATGCTGCTGTATGTCGAAGGTGTGTCGGTGTCATTTGACGGATTCAAGGCAATTAACGATTTGAATCTTTATATCAAAGAGGGCGAACTGCGCTGTGTGATTGGGCCTAATGGTGCCGGTAAAACCACCATGATGGACATCATTACAGGGAAAACCAAACCCGATCAAGGTGAGGTGTGGTTGGGGCAGCAACTTAACCTACTCAAGATGGATGAAGCCCAGATCGCGAATGCAGGCATTGGAAGAAAGTTTCAAAAACCGACCGTGTTTGAGGCGCTTACCGTATGGGAAAATCTGGAACTAGCAATGGCGGGTGATAAAGGCACTTGGCACTTGTTTCGCGCAGTGCTTTCGAGTGATCAGAAATGCGACATCATGCAGGTGCTGGAGCTTATAGGCTTAGACACGCACTACAAAATGCAAGCAGGCAAGCTGTCTCATGGGCAAAAGCAATGGCTAGAAATCGGCATGTTATTGATGCAGAAACCGCGATTGCTGCTGGTGGATGAACCTGTGGCGGGCATGACGCACCAAGAGATGGACAGAACCGCTGAGTTACTGCTGTCGCTGGCGGGTAGTCATTCGATCATGGTCGTGGAACACGACATGGATTTTGTGCGGAGCATTGCCTCTAAGGTGACAGTGCTTCACCAAGGACACGTGCTAGCAGAGGGCAAGATGAAAGACATTCAAGATGACCCGCGGGTGCGCGAAGTGTATCTGGGTCAATAGTGTCTGTTTGGGGCAAAAGATTATGCCTGCACAGGGCAATAGTTGGCTGTGTGCAGCGAGAACAAAAAGAAAGGTAACGTCATGCTGAGTGTGAATGGATTGAATCAGCGATACGGTGAAAGCCAAACGCTTTGGGATTTGTCTCTGAATGCGCCAAAAGGAAAGTGCACTGTGGTGATGGGGCGAAATGGTGTCGGGAAAACCACCTTACTGCAGAGCATCATGGGATTGCTAACCGTCGATAACGGCGACATTTTGCTGGAAGGCGAGAATCTAGTGGGTCATCGCGCGGAAACGCGTCCGCGATTAGGCGTGGGCTATGTGCCCCAAGGGCGACAAATATTTCCGCGACTCACTGTTGAGGAAAACTTAGAAATTGGCTTACCGATACGCCCGAAAAACGACAGGAAAATTCCTGCGTTTATTTATGAATTGTTTCCTGTTCTTGCGGAAATGAAAAAGCGTTTTGGCGGTGATTTATCGGGTGGACAACAACAGCAACTCGCGATTGCTCGCGCACTGGTGATTGACCCAAAACTCCTCTTACTGGATGAGCCTACGGAAGGAATTCAGCCCAACATTGTTCAGGAGATTGGCGACATCATTGTCAACCTTAACCAAGAGATGGGACTCACGGTCATTCTGGTTGAGCAAAAGCTCCCGTTTGCCCGCAGAGTCGGCGACAGGTTCTGTCTGCTCGATCGCGGTCGAGATGTCGCCAGTGGTGAAATGAACGATCTGTCAGATGATCTGATCCGTCAGTACTTGACGGTGTAAAGGAGAGCAAATGGCGCAGACCGTGATTGATTGGCCTGTTGATCCTGTGAATCGTGATATGGCTTCCCGTTGCTGGGAAGCTGAGCTTCGTCTAGGTTTTGTCACTCGAGGTGATAAAACGGTTCTCAAAGATCGCACCCATAAAGGCCCTTTGGCTGTACAGAGATCTTTGTATCCTGAAGGCGGGGTCTGTCATACACATCTGTTACACCCACCGGGTGGGGTGGTGGGCGGTGATTCATTGGATGTCACCGTCGGTCTAGCTAATGGCGCGCAAGCACTAATAACTGCGCCAGGCGCAACGCGATTCTATCGTTCGGATGGACGAGTGGGTTCGTTAAAGCAAACCCTGACTGTCGATCAACATGCTCGCCTTGAATGGCTTCCCCTTGAAAATATCGCGTTTCCTAACGCCCGAGTTTTCACCCGCACCCACATTTCTCTCACTGCGCAATCTCAGTTCATTGGCTGGGATGTGTGGACGCTCGGTCAGCCGGCTACTCACACACCGTTTGAAAATGGCGTCATTGATGGCATGACCACCGTCACGGTGGATGATCGTCTGATCCTATGCGAACGCTTGCGAGTTAACCCTGAACAATCACGCTTCCCCGCCGCGGGTCTGCGATCTCTTCCTGTTTGCGGCACGCTTATCGCTCATGGTGATGCAGAAATCTTAGCGGCATTGCTCAAACAGTGGTGGGGCGAGCATAAACAGCAAGGGATAACGAGAGCCGAGCTTTCGCAAGTGGCAGAAATTGAACTCGGTATTACTCAGATAGATGGCGTATTGATCGTTCGTGCGTTGGGACAAAAAACCGATGCGCTTTTTCAGATCTTTGCCTTGTGCTGGCAGCAGATTCGTCAGCACTGGACTGGCGAGATGCCAGATATTCCGCGTATTTGGCGGACATAGAGCCTTTGCTGGCATAAGAACGTGAGCGGGAATAAGAATGCAGGCTTTCAAAGCAGCAACAAGGACGTGACCTGATACACATTCGACATATTTAGGAGTGAGCACCATGGAGTTGACACCCAGAGAGAAGGACAAGCTGTTGCTGTTCACGGCTGCGCTCGTGGCAGAGCGACGTAAAGACCGTGGCTTGAAGCTGAATTACCCCGAATCGGTTGCGCTGATCAGCGCCGCGATAATGGAAGGAGCACGTGACGGAAGAACCGTGGCGGAATTGATGGATTTTGGCCGCACGATTTTGACCGTTGACGATGTCATGGAAGGCGTCCCCAGCATGATTCATGACGTGCAAGTCGAAGCGACCTTTCCTGACGGTACCAAATTGGTCACCGTCCATGATCCGATTGTGTGAGGGCAGAGACATGTCTCAAGCAGGTAATTCTTCCAGTACTACATCGTCAATAACCTCGGCATTTACACCGGGCGAAATTCGAGCGAAAGACGGTGACATTGAGATCAATGCCGGAAAAACGTTGGTCTCAATAGATGTCGCTAACATTGGTGATCGCCCCATTCAGGTAGGGTCCCATTATCACTTTTTCGAAGTGAATGACGCCTTAACGTTCGACCGAACGGCGGCACGTGGTTTTCGACTCAACATCCCATCTGGCACAGCTGTTCGCTTTGAGCCAGGGCAAAGCCGCACAGTAGAGCTGGTGGCTTATTCAGGAAGCCGCACTGTTTATGGGTTTCAGGGCAAAGTCATGGGGCCGTTAGATGGCGCTGTAAACACGAATAAGGACGACTGACATGGCACGAATTTCGCGTAGGGCGTATGCCGAAATGTTTGGGCCAACCACCGGCGATTGCGTGCGGTTGGCGGATACCGATCTTTGGCTCGAAGTGGAAAAAGACTTCACTGTGTACGGCGATGAAGTGAAATTTGGCGGCGGTAAAACGATTCGCGATGGCATGGGGCAAAGTCAGTGTCCGAGCGATGAAACGCCGGATCTCGTGATCACCAATGTCGTCGTGCTTGATTACTGGGGCATTGTCAAAGCCGATGTCGCAGTAAAAGGCGGTCGCATTGCGGGTATCGGAAAAGCCGGTAATCCTGACATTCAGGACAATGTCGACATCATCATTGGTCCCGGAACAGAAGTGATCGCAGGTGAAGGCCAGATCTTAACCGCTGGTGGCGTTGATTCGCACATCCATTACATCTGCCCACAGCAGATAGAGGAAGCGCTGACCTCCGGTGTGACAACCATGATTGGCGGCGGCACCGGCCCAGCAACGGGCACGAATGCGACAACGTGCACACCCGGGCCTTGGAACATCCACCGTATGCTCGAGTCATTGGATGCCTTTCCGATGAACTTTGGCATATTGGGCAAGGGTAACGCGAGTTTACCTGACGCGTTAGAAGAGCAAATCGCGGCTGGCGCATGTGGGTTGAAACTCCATGAAGATTGGGGCTCAACACCTGCCGCTATCGATAACTGTTTAAATGTTGCTGATCTTACGGACGTTCAAGTCGCTATTCACACAGATACGCTCAACGAGTGTGGTTTTGTGGAAGCAACCTTGGGTGCGATTGGCGATAGGGTGATACACACTTATCACACGGAAGGCGCGGGGGGCGGTCATGCGCCAGATATCATGAAAGCAGCAGGGCTGCCAAATGTCCTGCCTTCATCGACCAACCCGACACGCCCTTATACCGTCAATACGGTAGACGAACACTTAGACATGCTGATGGTGTGTCACCACTTGTCGCCGTCCATCGCTGAAGACATTGCCTTTGCGGAATCTCGCATACGCCGTGAAACCATTGCCGCCGAAGACATGCTCCATGACATGGGCGCGTTTTCGATGATCTCGTCAGATTCTCAAGCCATGGGGCGAGTCGGTGAAGTGATTATCCGAACTTGGCAGACCGCGCACAAAATGAAAGTACAGTTTGGCGCATTAGGCTCAGACCCTAGCCACAGCGACAATTTTCGTATTAAACGCTACGTGGCGAAATACACGATCAATCCCGCGGTTACCCATGGTATGGCCCACGAGATTGGCTCAATCGAAGTGGGTAAATTAGCCGACTTAGTACTGTGGAAACCCGCGTTCTTTGGCGTTAAACCCGCACTCGTGATCAAAGGTGGCTTGATTGTTACCGCGCCGATGGGTGACCCCAATGGATCAATTCCTACGCCACAACCTGTGCACTATCGTCCGATGTTTGGCGCTTACGGTGCGGGGCCAGCTCAAAGCTCGCTGTTGTTCATGTCACAGATGGGCGTCGATAACGGAGTCGCCGACATGTTGCAGTTGAAAAGTGGTGTTAGTGCGGTGAAAAATTGCCGAAACATCAGCAAGAGCGACATGAAGTTGAATGACTGGCAGCCGAATATCGAGGTGGATCCTCAAACCTATGAAGTGCGTGCCGATGGCCAATTATTGGTGTGTCAGCCTGCCGATGTGCTGCCAATGGCACAACGCTATTTTCTGTTCTGAGCAGTTTCCGGCTTTTAACAAACTGTTTATTAAAGGGAAAAGGAATGATCGAATTCACACAAGTTATCAATGTTCCAGCGGATGCTGAAAGCCTGCCTACGGTGCATCTCGGCATTGATGCTCGCATCAAGAGTCGAATCAAAATCATGCTAGATGATGGTCACGAAGCGGGATTGTTTTTGCCGAGAGGCATCACGCTTCGTGACGGTGATGTATTGGTTTCTACTGACGGTACGAAAGTACGAATCGTGGCAGCCGACGAAAAGGTGTCAACGGCGCATGCAGACAGCGCACATTTGCTGGCACGTTTGAGTTATCACCTTGGTAATCGCCATGTGCCTTTGCAGGTGGGTGATGGCTGGGTGCGCTATCAACATGATCATGTATTAGACGAAATGGTGGGATTGCTCGGCGGGAAAGTGCTTGTCGAAATGGCAGCGTTTGAACCCGAGGCTGGCGCTTATGGCGGCCAATCTTCAGGTCATCACCATCATCACTAAGTGAAAAAAACACGACGTTTAGCCATACGAATAACAATGGAAAAGTGGAGTAAGAACATGGAAAAGAGCACCTTATTTGCCGCCTTATTCGCGGTCTTGATTGCATCAATGGCGATGCCAGTCAATGCGCATCCACATAAAGAATCCGCCAGTGGCGATACCATCGTCAATACGGTCATGCATGATCATGCGGGTGGCGTGGATACATTGAAGGCATGTGTTGGAAAAGAGGATGAAAAAGAGACATCAGCTGATGACTGCAACGTATCGCCTGTTTCAACTCATTAGTCCGTCCCTGCCTGTGGGTGCGTTCAGCTACTCACAGGGGCTGGAATGGGCCATTGAATGTGGCTGGGTTGCTGATGAGCAGGCATTGTCTGATTGGCTACAAAGTCTGGCGTATGACAGCTTGCAGCAACTGGAACTGCCTGTCTTGCGACGTTTGTACAAGGCGTTTGAGGCTTCTGACAAAGAGGCGATCGAGTACTGGTGCAATTGGCTTTATGCCAGTCGCGAAACGTTGGAATTGCGTCAAGAAGAGATCCAGCGCGGACGGACTATGGGAAAATTGCTGATCAGGCTCGAGTTGATCAATGAAAAGCATGAGTTAGTGCCGTCGATCACCAAAAGCCAATTGGCGGGCTTTGCGTATGCAGGGTTGAAATGGGGCATTGATGAAGACAGCCTTTGTCATGGCTATGCATGGAGTTGGCTCGAAAATACCGTTGTGGCAGGGGTGAAAATGATCCCGCTGGGGCAAACATCCGGTCAAAAAGTATTGATGGCATTAACACCGAGTTTAGAACGTGCGGTAGATGAATCAAAAACAATCAGTGATGACAACGTGGGCAGTTTTGCGATTGCGCAGGCGATAGCTTCAAGTTGTCACGAAACTCAGTATTCACGACTTTTCCGCTCATAAGGAGATGAACAATGAACGATAAACAGCCATTGCGTGTTGGTGTAGGTGGTCCTGTAGGCTCAGGCAAAACGGCGTTGCTTGAGGTACTTTGTAAAGCCATGCGTGATGATTATTCGCTAGCGGTGGTCACCAATGACATCTACACCCGTGAAGATCAGCGTATTCTGACCGAAGCGAAAGCGCTCGACGCTGACAGGATAGTGGGCGTGGAAACAGGAGGCTGCCCGCATACTGCCATTCGTGAAGATGCGTCGATGAATCTTGAAGCGGTGGAATCATTAGCGAAGTTACACAAAAACTTGGATTTGGTGTTCATTGAGAGCGGCGGTGACAACCTGAGTGCCACATTCAGCCCAGAGCTTGCTGACCTGACCATTTATGTGATTGATGTGGCTGAAGGCGAAAAAATCCCACGTAAAGGTGGGCCGGGCATTACGCGATCTGACCTGCTGGTGATCAATAAGATTGACCTAGCACCTTATGTTGGCGCGGATCTGGATGTGATGGATTCAGATACAAGGCGGATGCGACCCAATAAGCCGTATGTATTCACAAACCTCAAAAAGAAAATAGGGCTTCCTGAAATTATTCATTTTCTGGAAACGGAAGGGATGTTAAACAAAGCGGGTTAATCCCGCTTTTTCTTATTTATCTTTTTCAGTGCCAAGCCAAGCCAAGCCAAGCCAAGCCAAGCCAAGCCAAGCCAAGCCAAGCTAAGCCAAGCCAAGCCTATCGACCAAATCCATAATGGCGAATGTAGCCAATGCTTACCCAACTCACCAGCAGTGTGGCGACAGTTAGCTCAATCAAGCCTAAACGCTCTAGCCAAGACCAATGTGGGAAATCTGTTCCTAGCCACAGAGTGAGTCGTTCCATAGCAACGGCACTAATGACAGAAGGAAAGGTTAGTGCTGCCAGCGTGGGCTGGAAGGGCTCTCTTAACAAGTCGAAGTAACATAGGTAGACAAACAATGTCATCATGATGCCGACGCCAGCAAGCGCACCCGCCAGAACAGGGTCAGGGTTAGGAAGATTAACCAAATAGGCCGTCAATGCGAGATTGACGGGTGCAGCCATGATCGCTAACACGGGGCGAGAGTTTCTCGGTAGACTGTCTAAAAACACAAGTCGATACAACACAAACGGAAGCATACAGAAGTAGGCACCAATGCAGATGTGCGCAAGCAGGGTTGATTCGTCACCAAAGCCCAATTTTGGTCCAGCCAATGTACTGCTGATCAACCCTACCGGATATAAAAACCAGCTTGGATAAATATTCGATTTCTCAAACGATTTGAGCTGGTAGAAGAAGAAATAGCACATCATAAAAAGGTGCATTGCCATCGCGGGATACCAAACGAAGACAGCAGCTTTTACGCTCATCTCGCTCAGAAAATCAGCCATGAGCAGCAACGACATGGTCATTGGTGCCATTAGGCTGCCATACAGAGGATCACGAAGGTCTTGAAAGAATCGTTTTGGTTCAAGCGCGTATTTCAGCCAAACAGGGCCAATCAGTAAAATACCGATGATAGAAAGCAGCGGTCGAGAGATGGAGCCTGTGAGGGGGTGGTATAGCGACCAAGCAACGCCCAATCCAAAGTATGCCATCGCCAATGATGCTTGAGCGGTAGGAATAAATCGAAATGGTGAATGAAAAACTGTCAATCTGGCATCCATGGAGTTTTGATAGCGCGGGTGAATAGGAAGCTATTATACGCGGTCATGGTGCGCTTGCGATGGCGCATTAATATTTCTTTTTGATTTTAAATAGCTATGCGAAAACTTTGCCATTTTCATAACGACACGTGATGCCAAACCCGCATATAACATGGGCTGTAAAGCATAATGCTTGCCGATAATGAGTGACCAACCCGACAAAAAACTGTTTTCTGAAACCGGATCACATTCATGAAAATGTGACGTGGCGCGTTTGGCAAGTTTTCTTATACTCAAATTGCACCCAAACATGACTGACGAATGAGGATGAGCTCCAAGCTCGGCGAAGCCAGAAAGCAACAGACTGGCGCTGATACTGGGTTGCACAACAATTTGGAATGTTACACTGGCGTAGGAATACGCATCGTAAGTGAAAGTAGACCTTACTGTCCGATAGAACCCATGCAATGAAAAGCACGAGGTAGGAAGCTCAGCGTAGTGAGCATAGTAAGGCAAGTTTTGTTAGGTACCACCACACAGTATTAGATTTTAAACTTTTTAGAGCTAATCAAAAAGCCACCTTAATAGGTGGCTTTTTCTATTGGTAAATTCTATTGGTAAATTGATGACTGCTTACTTAATCCGATGGGCATTAGAAAGTGATGGACGAACGCCCTGTAGCTGCGTCATTTTTTGGCTTGTCTTCTGCAGGTTTGTCCGAATTCACTGTCTTGGCGCTAGCACTCAGTGACGACTTGGCACTTTTGCTCAATTTACTCGCCGCTTTCTTGTCCACTTTCTCGGGTTTAGCCTTTTTAGCTTGAGCGTTTTTCGCTGGCTTTTGTGTTTTAGCTTTTGGTTGAGCCTGTGGTTTTTTCTCGACTGCGGCAGGCTTTGGTTTTCTTGGTTCTACTGGTGTTGGCGGCTCGTCGCACAGTAACACGTAAAACTCTTCGTTAAACTCAATTACATCACCGTCATGGATCTTACGGCGCTTGCGCGTTTCGACTTCACCATTGACGACAACATAGCCTTCAACGATAGCCATCTTTGCTTCGCCACCACCGCTAACGGCGTTGGCGATCTTCAATACTTTGTAGAGTTCTACTGGGTGCGCTGACACTTCGACGCCAATGGCCTCGATTTCAATCTCTTCTTGAGACATGTTTGTTACTCTTTTACAGGTAGATGTGCGGAGTGTAGCTGAACTCGGTCAAAGATAGCAGCGAGAAATGGCGGTTTGAGGTGTTTGGCTGTGAAAGCGTTAATGGGCAACAAGCTTTAAACTGAACTGTGATGACGCCAGTATGCTTGGGGCGAGATTCACTTGAAACTTGCAATCTAATGTAATACAAATACATTTATCGTGATGGTGTTTGGAATTTTTCCAATTATTCGCTGTCATATCTTTAGCTGCATTATGCATATCTGAGTATACACACCACTCTAGAAGAAGTGCTCCTCTAAAAAAGCGAGGGGATACGTCATTCATTGACACTATGCATACATGAAGTGTTTTTATATCAATCAGGAAGTTAACGGTGTGCGCTGTCTAAACAGTGTGGGTGTTGTTCGCTTGTTTAATACCTGAACTAATAATAAGAGGTGTTTATTATGACTAATAAAGCCAGACGCCTGTGGTTCTATCATCAAAATAAACCGCAAAATACGCGTCCTTTGAAAATGCGTTGATCGCAGCAGTACCAGAAACGTCACTTGGCGTTTCTGGTTTAATACTCCATCTTCATTTTTATCTTTCCTACTCCCCATAAAACGACCTTTAAAACTGATTCATTCATTCGCCCTTGATTCAAGTCGCCACTTTTTCAATAATTTTTGGGGCAACTGTCAGAAAATCATACTTAAAATCAGTTTGTCACTCGGCTTGTGGCTACACTTTAATCACTGCTCACTCATCGAAATTGTGTGAACCATGAAACTGGATAAATTTGGCTTCACCACGATGATATTGCCAACATGGATGTCGGGAGAGAAAGAATGAATGTGTTGTCTTGGGATAATATTTCCAAGTTGACTGGACAGACAGTTCAGTTAATTGACGGTGCAGAAAACGAATATGACGTATTGGTTGAATCAGTACGTGAAGAAAGTGGAAATGGCACTGAGATTGATGGGCGTTTAGTCGAACATTTTACCATGGTGCTTGTCGGGCCAGCTGATACTGAATTTCCACAAGGGAACTACCTCATCTCTCACTCTTCAATGGGTCAGCAAATTCTCTATATGCTGGTGGCTGGGGATAACAGATATACGATCGTCATCAATACTGAGGCGTAGCACGAATTTTGTATTGCTTTGGTGGCTTTGCCAGCAAATGAATTCTCTCTGAACCAGCATCTTGAGTTTGCTCGGGTATGTCGCTTAAATAGTTGTTATGATAGTGCCTTTCTGTCGCGTACACGTAGGGCTCGTATGCAACGCTGCTTCCTGTTAATACTTACCGCATTCTCTTTGTTTGCAGGCTCTGTCGCCGCAAGCGATAGGGTTTTGGTGTATGCCGCTTCCTCGATGACCACAGCATTGAATCTCATCGCCCAAGAGTATGAGCGCGAAACGCAAAAAAAAATCACAATTTCTTATGCATCTTCCTCAGCCTTAGCGCGTCAGTTAGCGTACGGTGCGCCCGCAGATATTTATATTTCAGCCAATGAAAAATGGATGGATTATGCGATTTCTGAAGCGGTTATTGATCCCGTTTCTGTGTCGCCTTGGGTAGAAAATGCCTTGGTGCTGATTGCGAACCCTGACGACGCTGAGACTATCAGTTTGACGCCTGATGCTTTACTAAAAGCTATTGGCAGCAGTCGTATTGCTATTTCTGATCCGAGTCATGTGCCTGCGGGTATTTATGCCAAAGAAGCGCTTCAATCACTTGGCATTTGGCATTCGCTGAAAAACAAAATGGCGTTTTCAAACAGTGTTCGAGCCACTTTGGCATTGGTCGAGCACGGTGAAGCGCCACTGGGCATTGTGTATCGCTCTGATGCCATAGCGTCGCCTTCGGTAAGTGTTGTGGCAGATATTCCTAATAACACTCATACGCCAATCGTTTTCCCTAAAGCGTTAACTACCGACGCGACGCTCGCTGCGCAGCCTTTCTTTGACTACTTAGATTCCAATCAAGCGAGAATCGTTTTGCGTGATAACGGATTCATCGTGATCAACAAACCACTAGAGCACCAATAAGACATGTTTTTAACCCCCGTTGAATGGGAAGCACTGTCCCTCAGTTTGAAAATTTCCTTGGTCGCTGTGGCTGTGAGTTTGCCGCTGGGTATTGCCGTGGCATGGGTTCTCGCCAGAAAGCAGTTTGTTGGGAAATCGTTATTAGATGGATTTATTCATCTTCCTCTTGTGTTACCTCCTGTCGTGATTGGTTATTTGCTTTTGGTTGTTATGGGGCGGCGTGGCGTGGTTGGACAGTGGCTGTATGACACGTTCGGTGTGACGTTCTCGTTTAGCTGGAAAGGCGCAGCTTTGGCGTCTGCTGTTGTTGCGTTCCCTTTATTGGTAAGAGCGATTCGACTGTCGTTAGAATTGGTCGATCAGCGGCTTGAAGAGGCCGCACGAACACTGGGAGCGTCACGATGGCGCGTTTTCTACTCCGTGACCTTGCCTCTGATTGCGCCGGGGATTTTATCTGGATTTGTATTGGCGTTTGCGCGAAGCCTGGGTGAATTTGGGGCAACCATTACGTTCGTTTCCAATATCCCGGGGGAGACACAAACCATACCACTAGCCATGTTTGCCTTTCTCGAAACACCGGGTGCAGAGCAAAGTGTGGCGAGATTATGTGCGATCTCCATTGTGATCGCGCTGCTGTCTTTGTTTGGGTCTGAATGGTTAAGCCGAAGAATGAAGCGAAGGATGGGCATTAAATGATCGCCTTAGATGTGTCACTCCAAAGAGAAGATTTTTCGCTGTCATTGATTGCATCCATTCCATCTACTGGGATCACCGCGGTTTTCGGACGATCGGGTGCAGGCAAAACGTCGTTGATTAACGCAATAAGCGGTTTAGTTACGCCAGATTCAGGCAGTATTCGCATTGGAAGCAAAGTACTGTTTGACAGCACTGCTGGTGTCAACTTGCGGCCAGAGCAACGACGCATCGGTTATGTGTTTCAAGATGCCCGGCTATTCCCTCATATGTCTGTGGCGAAAAACCTCAATTATGGAAGCAAAGTATCCAATAGCGACAAATTTAACGAGGTTGTTTCCTTGCTAGATATTGGCGCGTTACTTTCTCGTTATCCTAATGACTTATCCGGGGGAGAAAAACAGCGTGTTGCCATTGGTCGCGCACTATTGTCAGACCCGGAAATTCTGATCATGGACGAGCCAACGGCCTCGTTGGATAAGCCCCGCCGACAAGAACTCATCTCCTATCTATTGCGTTTGGCTCAGACATTACATGTCCCTGTCATATATGTTAGCCATAGTTTGGATGAAATATTACAGCTTGCTGACCATATGTTGCTGTTGGAAAAAGGTGAGGTTATCGCCAATGGTTCGTTACATGATGTTTGGGGGTCACTACCCATGCGCCCATGGTTGGCAGCGAAAGAACAGAGTGCACTGGTTACAGCGACGGTTGTTGGCTCTCATCCTGTTTATGCGATGACACAGTTAGATCTAGAAGGGCAGCCGCTGTGGGTGACAAAAGTCGACGAGAATGCTGGCGCGTCGGTTAGGTTGCGTATTTTCGCTAACGATATCTCTATTGCAAAAACACGCTCTAATGACACCAGCATTCGCAATGTGATCCCGTCGGTTATTCAGTCAATTGAGAGCGCTACCTCTTTATCATCAGAGAGCGGCTATTGTCAGTTGGTGTTGCGAGTCGGTAACGAAACATTGCTTGCAAACATTACTCAGTGGGCATTGGATGAACTTGGCTTATTGGAAGGTCAGGAAGTTTATGCACAGTTAAAAGGAGTGAGCATCGCCCGTGGCGACTTAGCCCACGATCATCGCAATAACTAACAATTTACTTGCGCACTTTGATTCAATTTTCAGTAGAATCTGCCGATTCCGTACAGTGTGTGCTATGTGCCGCAAAACGGAGGGGTAAGACAGCGTAAAAAAGCGTAATCACGTGCGAATTGGATACCCTCAAAGGGTAACGGTTTGAGATGAGCAAGTAGGAGAAATAAATGTTTGCATGGCTAACCGGCTTGTTTAAGAAAGAAACGATCAAGTCGACTGAGTGGGTAAAGAAGCTCATGCAAGCGAACCGTTCGGGTAGTTACAGCAAGTACAAAGAATACTACGACAAGCATGTCTTTCGAATTCATAATTCTTATCACAAAGATTTCTTAAGATTCGAGCGATTCGCTACCCAAAGCTACAAGAAAAATGATCAGCGTGCATTTATGGCGATTAAAACCGCGATGTACGCACAAAAACTGGGTCAAGTTAAAGTAGCGGCGTGTTTGACTGCATCGGTAATTAATTTAAATAAGACGCTGGTGGAAACTAGACAGGTTCAGTTGCATCCAAGATTGCAACGGGCAGCGTTGGCACTGCACAAACAGATTGTTGAATCACATTCAAAATCAAAGAAGCGAAAAATGGAAAAAGCCTGAATATTCAGGCTTTTTTTAATTGCTGACGAGCAGCGTAACGAACACATTCCTAAACGAACGATTAACTCGCGCTTTCAGAAATAAGTCTATCAATGGCGGTTGTGACTTGAATGCTGCCCTCTTCCATCATCCTTAGATGACCAACCATTGAATGAAAATCACCACGCTTTCCTGCATCAAGTGCAAGACGGCCTGATTCGTGAACTTGTTTATGTGGCGAATCGATAGCGATGAAGGAAGGCAATGAATTAAAGTGCTTAGCGCCTTCACCTTCAAAGTACCATTTCCCTAAACGACATTCGGTATGGCGGTTAACTTGCTGAGAATAGTCGCTGTTGCTGACATATTTATAGACTGAGCTTTTCCATACGGCATGATCCAGTTTTACTGTGTTAAGAAACGATGAAACTGCGGCATTTTGGATAACGCGCTGCATGTTCTTTGATTTATCGATCACTTGATAAACGACAGTCTCAATCTGTGTTGATGAAGTGGCAACATCTTCAGCACCATGCTGGCTTTCTTCAACCAAAGCTTGGATATCACGGTTCTGCGCGATGACTTTTTTAACTAGCGCTTCGATTTGGCTGCTTGCTTCTCCGGCTTTTCTCGCTAATTGTCTCACTTCGTCAGCTACCACGGCAAAACCTCTCCCTGCGGCGCCTGCGCGTGCAGCTTCAATCGCGGCATTAAGGGCCAGAAGGTTGGTTTGTTCCGATATCTCTTTTACAGCCGAAACAAATCGACTGATAGATGTAGTTGTTTCCGTGAGTTCGGCAACCGCGGATTGGTTACGTTGTGCTTCTTCAGTGATTCGATTTGCTCGCAAAGACAGATTTGATATTGCAGAAAGGGTTTGTGCGAACATATCGTCAAGCGCAGCCAACTCGTTTTTTTCAGCAACAAGAATGTCGGCATTGCTGAGGAGACCTTCTCGGATCGTTTCCAACATTTGAGCACCTTGCTGTTGGCACTGACTTGTTTTTAATAGGTCTTCGATACGAGTGTGTAATATCGAAGCTTGTGCATCTTTTTCTTCGATTTGTTGCTCCAACACGGTTAGCTTTTTTTTGTAATTCGTTTCAAGCTCACACAACCTAGCGGTAAGTGCCATTTCGCGTTCTTTGTTGTTCCAAAATGCCATGCTTTGTTTCCTTGGGATGAGAATTCGCTCGTCGAATATGGCGTGATTCTATTGAATAACTTGGCTAAAAACACGTATAAATACTCAGTGTTTACCTGTTTTATTGTCGTTAATGTGTAACGAAGGTTTAGTCAGTGGCATGTGTGAAGCACCACCTCTCTATTTGTTGTTTTATCGAGGGTTTATTGTTTTGTTGAAGGGTCGTTTTCGTTAATGTAATGTGTGGAATCGGTGGCGCTTTCGTCGTTATATATCTATCCCAAAGGTGACTAATGGATTACTTAGTGAAGCTTTACCAAAACCCATTTATAGAAAGTGCAGCATTAATAAAAGCGGTGACGATTAGAAAGCCGATCGGGCCAGAAAAGCACATGCTGCTGGATTGGATTGAAACCCATTTTAATGAAAAATGGCGGAGTGAAGCGGACACTGCTTATTCACGTAAAAACAGCCTTTTTATCGCCATTGAAAATAACGAAATATTGGGATTTTCGTGCTTTGATGGCACCGCGAAAGGGTTCTTTGGCCCTCTGGGTGTGAAAGAAAATGCGAGAGCAAAAGGAGTGGGCAGACAGTTACTGCATAAAACACTGATAGCGATGAAAGATTATGGGTATGGCTATGCCGTCATTCCCACGACGAGTGAAGATTATTACCGCAAATACTTAGATCTCATTGAGATAAACGGCTCTGAAAAAAGTGTCTATCATGACATGATTTCAAATTAACAATATAAAACAAATGGTTGGATTTCTATTTTGTGTTTTGAAAGGCTGTGAATGTAACGAAAATTCATTAGGACACGAATAAAGTGATGGAGATCACCGAAATGTGCTGGTAGAGTTCCATCCCTCACGCCCACAGTGAGAGCAGCATGACTTTTAAATCTCTAATTTCTAGCGATAAACTTGTTTCAACATTGACCATCGGTTTCTTTTCAGCATTTCTATTGGCCGCGACAATGGATATCTCGCGCTTCTCGGAAATCATCAATACACTTTTTGCAAAATCCGCGCATTTTTTCGGACCGTTTTGGCAGTGGCTAATGGTCGGGAATTTCCTTTTGGCACTTTTCATCGCGATTTCTCCTGCAGGTCGTATGACATTGGGCAATAAGACTCAACCTGATATCAGTACCTTCCGCTGGTTGTCGATGATCATGTGTACCTTGCTCGCGGGTGGCGGCGTTTTCTGGTCGGCGGCTGAGCCTGTCTACCACTTCATCTCTGCACCACCAGCATTTTCCGAGTTAAGTTCAACCACAGAAGGAGCAGTGTCTAGCGCGTTAGGGCAAAGCTTTTTCCATTGGGGTTTTCTTGCTTGGGCAGTGTTAGGGACGTTGTCGACCATCATTTTGATGCACGCTCACCACAAGAAGGGCTTGAAACTTCGTCCACGTGCGTTGCTTTATCCCCTATTTGGCAAGAAGCTGGAAAACCATTGGTTTGGTGCGGTTGTAGATACTTTCTCGATTGTAGGTGTTGCAGCCGGCACCATTGGTCCCATTGGGTTTCTGGCTAGTCAATTAGGCTATAGCGTTGAATCCTTGTTTGGCGTGGCAAATACGCTAACGCTTCAAATCGGCATTCTGTTTGCCGTCGTTGCTGTGTATTCCATTTCGGCCTTCACGGGGATGGATAAAGGGTTGCAGTGGCTATCCAAAATGAATGTCATCGGTGCTGTCGCGCTTTTGGTCGCGGTACTCATACTCGGCCCAACGACGTTCATTTTTGAACAATTCGGCTCGGCGTTCGGCAGTTATATTGTGAATTTCCCAGCTTTGAGTTTGGGCGACCACAGTGCGGGTTGGATGACAGGATGGACGTGGTTCTTTTGGGGTTGGTTTATCGGCTTTGCGCCGATGATGGCAATTTTCATCGCTAAAATTTCTGATGGCCGAAGTATTCGTAATTTGGTGTTTGCGGTGGCTATCTGTGCGCCGATTGCGACGAACTTTTGGTTTAGTGCACTAGGCGGTACAGGTATTTTCTTTGAGCTGTCTCAGCCGGGTAGTATTTCTGGTCCCCTTGCCGAGGCAGGCTTACCTGCAGTGCTGATCGCTATGCTACAGCAGTTACCACTTCAGGCGATTTTAGTGCCAGCGTTCTTAGTTTTGACGACCACATTCGTGGCGACAACGGGTGATTCTATGGCGTATTCTATTGCTGTAGTGACGTCAAAAGATGCGACGCCTTCTAAATATCATCGTTTGTTTTGGGCGATGACATTGGGTGTTGTTGCGGCGGTATTGCTGTTGGCTGGTGAAGGTGGCTTGGGTGCTCTTCAGTCGTTCATCGTGATCACGGCGGTTCCTGTTTCTTTGCTGGTTGCTTCGACATTGATTTGTGCACCGATCACCATTCGTCAGATGATGATTCAAAGCAAACAGGAAAACTCGAGCAATTTAGCTTCAGCCACGCCTTGTTCTTAATAGAGGCAGGCAACGCAGAGTAGGCCGTTACGTGAAAAAAGCCATCCGCATAGGATGGCTTTTTGCTATCTATCAATCTCATTATCTCTGCATTAAATCACCAATATGACGACATGTTGTTGAGATAGTGAACGTAGTTATCGAGATCTTCTTGCGTGTCGATATCGATGTTGCACTGGTCTAGCACCAGCTTGTCAATTAAGTGTGCTTTATCCATTAGTAATGCTTTGGCACCGTGATCACCTTGTAGTGCTTTTAGCTCGCTAAACACATTGGCGCTAATAATGGCTGGAACGCCTATTGTGTCTGGATATTGGCAGCAAGCGGCATCGGAGTTGTGGCGTTCATAGACCTGACAAAGCAGCGCTATGTTGTCGCCCGTAATCGCGGGTTGATCGGCAAGAAGAAATAAAATTGCTTCATAATCATCGCCAAGCGTATTCGTTACGCTGGCAATCACATCACCCATCCCGCTTTGCCAGTTTTCGATAAAGAGAAGACGTGCATTCCAAGCGTTGTCTTGGGCTGCTTGAGCAAGCTCGTTATGCCAATAACCCGTGGCAACGAAAACGTCAGGCGTGGCAGTTTTTGCTGCTTCAATAGCAGATTCAATTAATGGTCGATCGTTGATCAGGGCGAGTGCTTTACAGCTGCCAAACCGCGAAGATCGACCCGCGGCAAGAACTACGGCTGCGATTTTTTTCATTCTGATAGGGCACCACTGAACGACATGGCGTTCGCGTTATTAAGCGTTGCAATACATTCTGAAAGCATAGAGATTGCGATACCTTCTGGCAATGCTGCACCGAGTTGCAAACCGGCAGGGGCGTGTAATTTGCAGGGGAATTGTGACAAAGATAACTTTGCAATGGCCAGGACTTCGTCTTTGCGATGAACGGGGCCGAGTAATGCAAGGTAGCGAATGGACGACGTTTTTAGTGCTGAGAGGACAGAGGCATCGAGTGAAACGCTATGTGTCATCACTATGGCGGCATCAACACCGTACTGTTGACAATATGTATCGAGTAAATCGGCGGATGATCGCAAAATCTCATCCACATTTCCGAAGTATTCACGACGCGCGTTGGCGGGTCGAGGATCCCAAACTGTCACTTTCCATCCAAGCTGATGGGCAAGGTTCACGAGAGGTATTGCGTCAAACCCTCCGCCTGCGACCATCAAATGTACGGGTGGCTGAACATAGGTTTTAAGCCATGTTTGTTTGCCTTCTTGCACCTTGCTTGCAATTGTTTCTTTATCACTGCGAAGGTGGTGAGCAGCGATGGAAGGAACGAACTGGGCGTCAATTTCATCATCGTTCGTCGGAATTCTCTGAAAATAATGACCCGATTTTCTCGCGGAGAGATGTTGATACAAGGTGTCTAGCGCAAGGTAATCGTTATTGGCTGAAATTGGGTGCAACATGATATGCACCGTTCCTCCGCACCCAATGCCGAGTTGAAAAGAGAGGTCATCTTCATCTTGGCTGTCATAAACCATTGTCATGGGACGACCCGTCGCCATCACTTTCTTGGCATGACGCTGAATGTCAGATTCCAAACATCCGCCACTTAACATGCCCAACTGTTGTCCAAAACTGTTGAACAACATCATGGCGCCAGCTTTGCGGTAGCAGGGGCCTTCGGTTTTGAAGACAGTGCCGAGCACCCACTCGGCATTGTCTTTTTCGGGATACCACTGACTCAACAAATGAAGAAGATGGTTGGACATGTTTATGCTTCCGTACCTTGTTGATGGCAATCGGTAAGTATTCGTTTACTACTGTTCAAGCTACTACGACCTACGACAGTTTCATCGGCAAGTCATAAAGACGTTTCCCCGTAGCGGCAAACACAGCATTGGCAACAGCCGGCGCAATGGGCGGTGTACCCGGTTCCCCCACACCCGTAGGGGCTTCTGCACATGGCACAATATGCACTTCAATTTCTGGCATTTGTGTTTCTCTGAGAACCAAATAGTCGTGGAAATTGGATTGCACCACAGCACCGTCTTGTAAGGTGATTTCGCTCATGAGCGCAGGTGACAAGCCAAAGCCAATACCTCCCTGCATTTGTGCTGTGATGATGTCAGGATTAACAGCCACGCCACAATCAACAGCGCATACCACACGGTCTACCTGAATCTGTCCATTCTTGACGGTCACTTCGACCACCTGAGCCACGTAACTGTTGAACGACTCGTGAACTGCAACGCCGCGTCCTCGACCTTCAGGTAGTGGCGTTCCCCAACCCGCTTTTTCAGCGGCGAGTTTGAGCACTCCAAGATGTCTAGGGTGATTTTTGAGTAGTGCCGCTCTGAATTCGACGGGATCTTTGCCTGCTGTATAAGCGAGTTCGTCAAAGAAAGTCTCTGTGGAAAAGGCGTTGTGGGTATGCCCAACGGATCGCCACCACAAGACTGGAACCGGTGAAGTGACCGTATGAAGCTGAACTGAAAAATTGGGTATGGCATAAGGAAGTGTTGATGAACCTTCCACTGATGACGCATCAACACCACCATTTACCATAAATTGTTCAAAGGGTGTGCCTGCAGCAATCGACTGTCCGACAATTCGTTGCTCCCACGCTTCAATGTTTCCATCTGCATCAAGTGACCCACGAATTTTGTGTACATACATAGGGCGGTAGTAGCCCGCTCTCATGTCGTCTTCGCGAGTCCAAACCAGCTTAATAGGCACATTGGGTAGCTTCTTGGCTATGTGTGCGGCT
Organism: Enterovibrio norvegicus FF-33; assembly: GCF_000286835.2. Taxonomy (GTDB): domain Bacteria; phylum Pseudomonadota; class Gammaproteobacteria; order Enterobacterales; family Vibrionaceae; genus Enterovibrio; species Enterovibrio norvegicus_A. The sequence goes on from NZ_AJYD02000038.1 coordinate 1,426,015, forward strand.
TCGACAACATAATCTGACTTCGGGTTGCCTCGACGACCAAAACTACCACCAGCAAAGAGTGTATTAATGCTGACATTTTGCGGTTTTAGCCCCAACACGGTTGCCACCGAAACTTGGTCAATGGTTTGAAGTTGTGCGCCGTACCATAGCTCCGCTTTGTCGCTATCTGCAAGGATCACACAGTTCATTGGTTCCATCGGTGCATGGGCGAGGTAAGGGAAATAATACGTGGCTTCAACCACGGTCTTGGCTTTAGACAGGACCTCCGACGCATCACCATCGTTGCGTGCCGACAGGCCGGGCTTATTCGCCAATGCTGTATATTCTGCCTTCATTTCTGCTGTGTTTTTCTTGAATGCCGACCTGTCCCATTCGATTGTTAGCTTGTCGCGGCCAACTTTTGCACTCCAGAAATCCGTGGCAATCACAGCAATGCCGGTGGGAATTTGTACTACATCGACCACGCCCGGTGATTGCTTGGCGGCTGTTGAATCAAACGACACGACTTTTGCATCGAACGCTGGAGGGTGTGCCACCAGAGCAGTAAGCATACCTTCAAGCTGGACATCTTGGGTATAAACCGCTGTGCCGTTGCTTTTTCCTTTATCTTTTCGAGGCGTGCCTGTTTTACCGATAAGGGTAAATTGCTCGGGAGACTTTAATGTTATTTGCTCATCTGTCGGTACATTCTGTAACGCAGCGAGCTCTGCCATTTGACCAAAGGTGGCTGATTTCCCAGTGGTTTGATGGGAGATAACGCCTTGGTTGACGACGATTTTATCGATGGGAGCTTCCCATACTTTCGCTGCCGCATTCACCAACATGGACCGCGCTTTCGCGCCCGCATATCTCATCTGCATAAAGGAGTTGGCAATAGCAGTACTGCCGCCTGTTCCTTGAACTGGCCCAAATAACAGGTTGTTGTATTCCTTTGCATTGGCAGGTGCAGCTTCTGTGGTGACTTTTGCCCAATCTGCATCGAGTTCGTCCGCTACAATCGTGGCTAAACCTGTTGTCACGCCTTGCCCCATATCGAGATGTTTGATGACAATGGTGACGGTGTCATCTGCACCAATGCGAACAAAGGCGTTAGGTGAGAAAGGCGCTCCTGCCGTTTCTGACGCTTTTGCAGCGATACTCGGTAAATGAATGCCCAGTGTGAGTCCTGCACCTGCCGTTGTCAGCAGTTTGATAAAGCCGCGGCGGCTGGTGCCTTCTTCGTGACCGCTTTCTGTCTTAAGAGGGTCATATCCTTTAAGGTAATCTCTCATGTTATGCGACCTCATTTAGCGCGGTAGCCGCATCTTTAATTGCTTGGCGGATACGCACATAGGTTGCACAGCGGCAGATGTTTCCGGACATGGCAGCGTCAATGTCTGCATCTGACGGAGAGGCGTTGTTGGCAAGAAGTGCGCTAGCAGCCATGATTTGCCCTGACTGGCAGTATCCACATTGAGGCACTTCCAACTTTTCCCACGCGGCTTGAATAAGATCCGCAGCCTTTGATTCAATACCTTCGATGGTCGTGATTTGTTGACCAACAACGGCTGAAATAGGGGTAACACATGAACGTATAGGCTGGCCTGCCATATGCACAGTGCAAGCGCCACATTGCGCTAATCCACAGCCAAACTTTGTACCCGTGAGTTGTAGATTATCGCGAATAGCCCAAAGCAATGGTGTATCGGCGGGAATATCGAGATTGTAATCTTGTCCGTTGATATTGACGGAAACGGCCATGGTTATCTCCTTCCTAGGGTCGGCAGCGTTGTTCTTTTTCCTTTGAGAGGAACGGGGAAGTCTATTTATCGTTTGTCACTATGGCTGCCGTTTGTTCTTTTTGTTATCGAGATGTTCCAAAGTTCTTGCCTAAAACTACGAGTTATCGCTTTGGTTTCACATTAGATGCATCTTAAGTGTCATAATTGTCCGGCTATACCCAAACAACCTCAAAGGTGAACTCAACCCTACAACGTGAGGTTGTTTGGGTATATCAGGAGTAGAAGCACTTATGGAATTCACATCGTCACTGGCGAAACAAGTCGTTGCAAAGATGGGCAGCGAAGGCTGTCACCTCACGGCTATTGATGGGCTGAAACTGTATTCGTGTTCGTCAAATATCCCGTTGATCCCGCTTGTCCTTCAGCCAACGATTTGTTTTGTGTTACAAGGACAGAAGCGTGTAACGACAGGAAAGTCATCGTATATTTACGACACACACACTTACCTCATCAATTCAGTGACGCGACCAGTTGAAGCCAGCCTATCGGAAGTAAGCAAAGATAAGCCTTATGTAGGACTAAGCTTGGCGATTGACCAGCATTTGGTCGGACAGTTAATGATGGAAATGGCGCCCTGGCAGCGTGACTCAATCAATGAACAACAAATGGCACTGACGCAATCAACAAGGTTAACGGCATCAATTGCTGACCTAATTAGTCGTTTGGTGGACACACTGGATAACCCCATGGATCAGCAGATTTTGGCAGATTCTTTGCGTCGAGAACTGTATTACCAGGTGTTGAAAGGCCCATGCGGCGGTTTACTGCGAAACAGCGTGAGTAATCATGCAGGGGCTAATCGCATCGCCCCAGTAGTACATTATCTTGAACAGAATTTTGAGCGTAATCTTGATATTGAAGAAATAGCGAGTGTCGCGGGTATGAGCTCGTCGACACTGCATGAACATTTCAGAAAAGTGACGTCAGTGTCACCGATTCAGTATGTGAAATCATTAAGGCTGCACAAAGCGCGGTCAATGCTTTCATCCGGATTTCAAGTCGCGGAAGTGTGTTATGGGGTGGGGTATAGCAGCCCTTCTCAGTTCAGCCGAGAATTTAAACGCTATTTTGGGTTCACACCGAGCGAATCGCGATCGTCCGTCAGCACGTTAAGCTGACTCCCCAAAAAAAACGGCGGCGTTGACCAACTACACCGATACTATCTCGCTAAATTCGCACTGTGGCTTATTTGGTGATTCCGTTGTGGACAGATGTTTTATCGACTAAAACTCGAACCTGACATTAAAATAAAATTGTTCTTTATAAAGACCATTAGCGCGATAGCTCGCACCGATTGATAGCGCATCGGTTGAGTGGAAACGTCCGCCTATTTCAACAATACTGCGTGTGTCATCAGAATCAAAGGCGACCTGACCGACAACCGCATTTGCCTCAATTTGTGGCAGTATCCATGCTCTCAAGCCCACGTTTACGCCATACGCAAGCTCGCCGAAATCGTGTTTATCATCTTGCGGAAATTTCACTGAATAGATGCGAGCGTCGCCATGAACATCGACAAAACCGTTGATTGGCGCATGAAAGCCAGCACCGCCCGAAGCGATCCAGTCCCCTTCAAATTGACTACTTCCGTTCACCACAAAGTGCGCGCCGTCCATAAAGGCTATTCTGCCCGTTGCAGCTAACCCTGATGGGTTTCCGGTAAAACCAATTTCTAGATTGGTGTAGTTAAAGTTAGTCGCCATTGTTGATGCAGATAATAGGCTCATCAGCATCACAACCCATTGTAGGGTTTTTATTTTTTTGAATATTTTCACAGCATTCCCTGCCTTGTTTACAATTTTTACACTTTTGAGAGTGTATGAGTTGCTGGTCTAAAACTTTAGTGATGATTCAAATAACTTTGACCATGATTGCAAACAATTTCTTAGCAACGGATTGCGTTGGCATTTTTCTGCAAACAGTGTGATATCTTTGCATTCCTCGTCGGCGATATTGATGTGCCGAAAAACTATTAGGTCTTTTCATGCTTCCAACTTCTAAAGCGCTCATGGTGCAAGGCACAACATCCGATGCTGGGAAAAGTGTTCTTGTCGCCGGACTAGGTCGTGTACTTTTACGCCGTGGTATTGCTGTTGCGCCTTTTAAACCACAAAACATGGCGCTCAACAGCGCAGTCACCTCCGATGGCGGCGAAATTGGCCGCGCTCAGGCGTTTCAAGCATTAGCTTGTGGTGTAGAGCCCACGGTGCACATGAATCCGATACTGCTAAAGCCTAACTCCGATTGTGGCGCACAAATTATTGTGCAAGGCAAAGCGGGTGAATCCATGAACGCGATTGGCTTTAAATCTTATAAGCAATTCGCCATGAAGCCTGTGATGGAATCTTTTTCTATTCTTCAACAGCAATTTGAATGTGTGCTGATTGAAGGAGCAGGTAGCCCAGCCGAAGTAAACCTTCGGGAGAATGACATCGCGAATATGGGGTTTGCTGAAGAAGCAGATGTGCCAGTGATTATTGTTGCTGATATCGACAGAGGCGGCGTGTTCGCGCACTTGGTTGGAACATTGGACTGTCTCTCCCAATCTGAGCGAGATCGTGTGATTGGTTTTGTTATCAATCGCTTCCGCGGAGACATTTCTTTACTTGAACCAGGGCTTGATTGGTTAGAAGAGAAAACGGGCAAACCCGTGATTGGCGTCGTGCCTTATCTTCAGGGTTTGATGCTTGATGCAGAAGATGCCATTGATGTCACTCAGGTTACTTTGGACACTGATAAAACCCTTAACGTTGTGGTACCTGTAGTACCCCGCATCAGTAACCACACAGATTTCGATGCACTTCGGATTCACCCTCAAGTGAATTTGCAATTTGCTGCGCCGGGCAAGCCTTTACCTACGTGTGACCTCATCATTCTTCCAGGAAGTAAAAGTGTCATTTCAGATTTGGCATCATTGCGCGAATACGGCTGGGATGAACAAATTACCAAGCACCTGCGATATGGCGGTAAAGTGATGGGGATTTGTGGAGGATATCAGATGCTTGGCAAGATGCTTGAAGATCCCCACGGTATTGAAGGAACAATTTTACGCGCTGAAGGACTCGGCTATCTAAACACTCACACCATTATTGAGCGTGAAAAAGTACTGACGCGTTGCAAAGGACAATTACGTCTCTGTGGTAAAACAGCCCCCGTTTTTGGATATGAAATACATATGGGTATCACAGACTCCGCTGGGGAGCACTTGATCTCATCAGAAAATGGTCTCGACGGGTTGATTAATCAAGATAATAACGTGCTTGGTACCTACTGGCATGGGCTGTTTGATTCGCCAGAAGCCTGCTCATTGCTTCTGGAATGGGCAGGGCTAGGCGATGCGAAACGGGTTAGCCTGGAAGACGAAAGAGAGAGGAGTCTCAATGTGTTAGCGGATGCGTTGGAAACATCACTCGATCTTGAAAAGCTATGGCCGACTCGCTAATCATCATGACTAGGTAAGCAATCAAAGCTTCCTTTAGCACATATATTTCCTCAGTCAATGTTGTAAGTGCATAAAAAAATCTATATATCTGTAAAATTAGGTTTGCACTCTGTGTGGAATGGCGATAAGTTAACAATCAATATGTAGGGAAACACATTGCTTAACCTCTTTGTAGGAGCAATGGTTAGTGAGCAGCAAGGTGAAATAATGAGCATTTATAAAACAGACGACGTACGAATTAGCAACATTAAAGAACTCCTGCCACCTGTGGCAATTCTGGAGAAGTATTCAGCCACTGAAAAGGCGTCTGAAACGGTATTTAATGCTCGTCAAGCTATCCACAATATTCTGAATGACAACGATGATCGTCTTTTGGTTATCATCGGTCCTTGTTCAATTCACGACACAGAAGCTGCCGTTGAATATGCGAAGAAGCTAAAAGCGCTTCGTGACCAACATGCAGACAAACTTGAAGTCGTGATGCGTGTATATTTCGAAAAACCACGTACGACTGTTGGCTGGAAGGGGTTGATCAACGACCCGTACATGGATAACAGCTTCCAGCTCAATGACGGTTTACGAATTGGTCGTAAATTGCTGCTTGATATTACCGATATGGGATTGCCAACGGCAGGCGAGTTCCTTGATATGATCACGCCACAGTACATGGGCGATTTGATCAGTTGGGGTGCAATTGGTGCGCGTACTACAGAATCTCAAGTACACCGCGAGCTATCGTCAGGTTTGTCTTGTCCTGTTGGTTTTAAAAACGGTACCGATGGCAACATAAAAATTGCAACGGATGCGATTCGTTCCGCGGAATCTCCGCACCATTTCTTGTCAGTGACCAAATATGGTCATTCAGCGATTGTTGAAACGGCCGGCAATGATGATTGCCATATTATTCTTCGTGGTGGTAAAGAGCCAAACTATTCAGCAGAGCACGTTGCAGCGATAACCGAGCAGCTGGATGCAGCAAAACTGCGCAACAAATTGATGATTGATTTCAGTCATGCAAACAGCAGCAAAGACTTCAAACGCCAAGTTGTTGTCGCTGACGATGTTGCAAACCAAGTGGCTGGCGGAAACGATGCTATCTTTGGTGTGATGATTGAAAGCCACCTTGTTGAAGGTCGCCAAGATCTTGTTGAAGGAAAAGCGCCTGTGTACGGTCAGAGCATTACCGATGCATGTATTGGCTGGCCTGATACAGAGCAAGTGCTTCAGCGTCTGGCTGATGCAGTTCAAGAGCGTCGAGCAAGCAAAAGCTAACGTCTAGAAATTCCTTGATAAATGAACATCAAAGCCAGTGGGGTCCCACTGGCTTTTTTCTTTTTCTTTTCTGCCATCCCAGCAGTTTGTTTGAAAACAGGCGTTATTTTAGAAAGCGCTTTCTTTGCATAAATGTGAATGGAAGGTCTTATCGAGATGCATTGGTGAAAATGAATAAGTCGTTGAATAAAAAAATAATCTGAAATATTCATATGCGTAGGCGTACATTATTTTTTGTGTCTCCTAATCGATACATCGTTACATTCATCCGCAAATATTTGTATGTCACATCACTTATAGGAAATATACCAAATTCACCCATCTATTCAGATGATAATCTCGCCAATAGTCTATTTTTAATAATAATCACAATGGAAGCTTCTGTTGGTGACATATAGAACCAAAGAAAGCGCTTTCAAAATGATATTTAATAGGCATGTGTTCTTGATGGGTGATTTGATGTATCTCGCAACACTTGGTTAGTATTGCAATACCAAATTCACAATCGGTTAACAAGTAGAGCGATGTCACAGATAGAAGCGACAGAAAATCAAATCATGAAAGCGAAAATCGACGTTCCGATGACACAGAAAGGGGCGTACGGTGCAGGCACACTCACGCTTAACCTTTTACCTGGAGCGTTAGGCGTCTTCTCTTTCTTTCTTATCACTGCTTTTGGTATTGACCCATTTCTAGCGGGTTTATTGGGTGGACTGCCAAGGCTTTTTGATGCATTAACCGATCCCATCATGGGATTCATCACAGACAACACCAAATCACGTTGGGGTAGAAGAAGGCCTTACATTGTTGTTGGCGCCATTCTAAGTGGCGTGTTTTTTGCCTTACTTTGGCAACTCGATCCTGAAGCATCTCAAGCGTATAACTTTTGGTATTTCCTCATTTTCTCGATGATCTTCACTATCGGTAACACCATGTTTGCGACGCCTTTCGTTGCCCTTGGTTACGAAATGACCTCGGACTACAACGAACGTACTCGCTTGATGGCATTCGCTCAAACGATGGGTCAGGTTGCATGGATGATCGTACCGTGGTTCTGGGTAATGATTGCGGATAAAGATTTGTTCCCAACGCAGGCCGAAGGGGTACGTGAACTTTCTCTGTATGTTGCAGGTGCATGTATCGTTTTGGGTATTTTGCCGGGTCTATTCTGTAAAGGTCTTGATGACAGCAAACTTGAGAACCGTGCTGAGATTTCATTCGCAACATTGTGGACGAACTTGAAAGCAGTCTTTTCTGGCATTCGAACAGTCTTCAAAAACGGCCCTTTTGTTAAGCTGTGTGGCGCGACTTTCTTAGTCTTCAATGGCTTCCAATTGGTGGCTTCATTTAGCTTCTTTATCATTGTTTTCCATATGTTTGGTGGCGACTACGGTGCGACAGGTAGCTGGCCAGCATGGTTTGCAACGGTTAGTGCTATGACAACGGCATTTTTGGTTATTCCAATTATTAGCTGGATGGCAAGCAAGTATGGAAAGCGCAATGCTTTCATCATTTCAACGATGATTTCAATTGTAGGCTATAGCCTGAAATGGTGGAGCTTTGATCCTTCAAACCCTTGGTTGATCTTCATGCCGATCCCGTTGATGTCGTTTGGTATTGGTGGTTTGTTTACTCTGATGATGAGTATGACTGCTGATGTTTGCGATATGGATGAACTGTCAAATGGTATGCCACGCCGTGAAGGTACCTTCGGTGCAATCTATTGGCTGATGGTCAAATTAGGCCAAGCACTGGCGCTAATCTTGGGTGGCTTGGTGATTAAATTGGTCGGCTTTGACCCCGGTGCCGCGAGTCAGTCGGCTGAAACGCTGATTCAATTACGTCTTGCTGATATTATTATCCCGGCTTCGACAGCAGCACTCGCGATTATAGTGATGTGGAAATATGATCTGTCGGAAGACAAAGCACGTGCAATTAAAGCGAAACTCGTTGAGCTACGCGGTGAATTGTAAGTGCTAGATCTCATCTAGATTTAACGTATCACCACGTGAAAGGGATGAACATATGTTCATCCCTTTTTTGTTGCTATCTGTTTACTTTAACAACAAGAAAGGAGGGATGGATTTTATTTGAGTCCATTCATATCGCGAATAATCTGCTCAAAAATCTTACTTGAAATATCGATTAGCGTGTCGGGAAAATCATAGCGAGGATCATGAAGAGGCGGGTGGTCGGCTCCGCTGCCAATGCCAAAAAATGCTGATGGCCATGTTTTAGCGTATTCAGAAAAATCTTCGGACCATCGCATTGGCTGCTCAAGCCCAATGAAATCAAATCCTAAGTCTTTACATGCTTGTTTTAACAGCATGTTAGCTTCGCTATGATTGATGGTGGCACTGAATGAATCAATCCATTCAATGTTTAATGTTAGATCATCTCTTTTTGCATAATACTCTGCTCGCTCTTTCACCTGTGCACAGAGTGTCGAAAAGCATTTGTTGCTGTCACTTCTCAATGTCGCCATTAATTCGCCAGATTGAGGTGTCGTTCCAAATGCTGCTTGTCCCAAATTGATATGCACAATGGTCGACATAGCAAACCCTTGAGTTATCTCCGTGGGCAAGGTTTCGATGTCTAGCATCATTTGTCTGATGGCTCGGGAAGGATTGGCCGCAGTTTCTGGGTAGGCTGCATGTGCAGTCGTGCCTTTAAACGTGATGGAAACACCGATCGATGCACAAGAGAAAGTGTTATCTCGGCAGAGTATCTGCCCCAGTGGGTAGCCAGGGATATTGTGATAACCAAATGCGTAATCAATGTTACCTTTTGCCCATGCATTATCATTAAGCATGGCAAGTGCGCCGAGCCCGTTTTCTTCAGAAGGCTGAAAAATAAGGGTGATGGAACCACGCTGAAGGCGCTGAGAAGACAGTCGATGTGCGAGTGCCATTAAGCTGGCTGAATGACCGTCGTGTCCGCAGGCATGCATGGCGCCATAGCGTCTCGATCCATGTTCGTGTTTTGCGAGTTCGTTAATTGGAAGCGCATCAGTATCTGCACGAAACAAAAGACGTGGCCCGTCCAAACCCGTTTCAATTTGAACGACAACACCATGCCCCCCAATGCCTTCTATTGGCTCAAAACCAAAAGATCGTAATTTTTCAGCAAGGATTGTCTGTGTTTTTTTTTCAAAACCAGACAGTTCTGGGATCTGATGCAATTGATGACGAAACAGAATTGGGTTGAACATTTCACCGCCAAATTCGCAGAAATAAACTCAACACTCTACGCGCTCAGATTGGCCGATTTTGTGATCAAAATCTACTTTATTAGGGTTGCAGATCAGAGTTGTTTTTAACTGATTTTGAGTCTAATAAGGGAGAAAAGAAATCGGGCAGATTTGAAATCTGCCCGATTAGTAGGGGGAGTTTGTTTGGAGAGATTCGTGAGTAAATTACTTTCGAATACCTTCGACATGCAACTCTAAATCTACATAGCTAGATGCACCCATGACCGCGATATCATAGTCTTTCAACGCAAGGCGGGTAGTCCCTTCAAAGCCAGCACGATATCCACCCCAAGGGTCTTCACCTGCACCAATGAAATTTGCCTGAATAGCAATTGGATTGGTTTTACCATGCAATGTCAGGTCGCCATTAAGGGTGAGTGTACCATCTGCATTTTCTTCAACAGATGTACTTTTAAAGGTGGCTGTTGAGAACTTAGATGCATTAATGAAGTCTCCACTGCGCAAGTGCTTGTCGCGTTCGGCGTGGTTGGAATCCAGACTCGTTGTATCAATGTTCACAACGATGACCGAATCAGTAACATTCGCGGGATCGTAAGAAAACTCTCCACCAAAATCGTTGAAACGACCTTTAATAAAGCTGTAGCCCAGATGTGGAACTTTGAAGTTGATTGACGCGTGAGCGCCATTGGTGTCGATGACATAGTCATCTGCCAACGTAGCCGCTGAGAATAGTGTTGTCGCTCCGAGCGCTAAAGCAAGTAGGGTCTTTTTCATCACGATTTGCCTCCAATCATTTTCCGTAACGTATTATCTTTATCGATAAAGTGGTGCTTAAGTGCGGCGGCGGCATGCAATACAGCCAATCCGATTAGCCCAAAAGCGGCATAGTAGTGAACGGTTCCTGCAATGTCAGATTGGTCAGGGAATAGCTCACCCAACGCAGGAACTGCAAACCAGTCGAAAACTTCGATGGGACGACCATCTGAAGTGGAAATTAAATAGCCCGACGTGAAAATAACAATCAATAGGAGATAAATGACGTTGTGCGCTGCGTGTGCTGCCATTCTTTCGAATCGTTTACCCTCTATCTCTGGCGTACTTTTGACAAAACGCCAAACCAGACGAAAAAGGGTTAATGCTGCGACACAAAGACCGACTGATTTGTGCCAATGAGGGGCCGTTTTATACCAGCTGCTGTAATAGGTAAGGTCAACCATCCACAATCCGGCGGCAAACAGTCCAATGATAAGCAAAGCACTGAGCCAGTGGATTAGGCGCTGGGTAAGACCATACTGAGCGGGTTTTTCCATTTCAGAAACGTGTCCAATTGATTAGTGTTAATGAGAATTATAATCAATATTGCTTTAAGGTTAAGCACCAGCAACTGAACAACTTGTTCGAAAAAATAGAAGGAACCTTAAATTTTATGCATTCCGTATCATTCTTCTTGCTGCCAACTCAGGCTCAGAGAGACAGAATCGGCAAACCTAAGTGCATGAGGTTTATCGATGGTCACGCGTGCAAACGTGACCCAATGGTGACCTTTAGCGATATCGAGAACACTTGAAACTAATTTTTCGAGCAACAGGAAACGGCCATTTTCGACATGGTCGATGATGGTTTTCGTGATCACCTTATAATTTAACGCTTCGTCAACGACATCGCTTGAGCATGCTTTGTCGCCGGGGTAGTGAATCTCAATGTTCAGCACAACATCCTGTTTCTTTTCTTGCTCATCAGGATTAAAGCCAATGTATGTGCGTAGGCGAAGATTGGTAATAGTGATAATCGCATTTTGCATAGCTATCATTCCGTCTTGTTATTTTAGTGCTCGGCCACCGTCAAGATTGACGCTTTGGCCTGTCATGTAGTTACTGTTCAATATAAATTCAACCGCATTCACTATCTCTGCTTCACCTGGAGCAAGGTTCATCAAAGATTTAGACAGTGCTTTTCGCTTGTAATTGTCGTCGTCACTATCGTTAAACATAATGAGTGCGGGAGCAATGCTATTCACCTTAACTTGTGGCGCAAGTTTCTGTGCGAAAGAGAGAGTGAGGTTTTCCAGTGCCGCTTTACTCGCTGCATACGCGATATGTTTCGCGCTGCCTTTCTTCACGACATAATCAGTAAAGTGAATGATGTCACTGTCCGCATTCTCATCAGTACGCATAAACGGTGCGAGTGCCTGATTGAGCAAGTAGGGCGCTTTTACGTGTACTTGCATCATCTGATCTAACAAGGCGGCATAATCGTCAGTATGCTTTTCTGCGTTCCAATCCGAGGCGTTGTGTATGAGTGCACGAAGGGTAAGGTTACGCTCTGCCAATGTTCTCGCAAATTGATGAATGCCAGCATCGGTTGAAAAATCAGCGTGAATGCATTCCACCCCCATCTTACGTAGGGTGGCGATGCCCGACCTTTCAGTACGATAGGAAACAATCACCGAATTTCCGCCTTCGACAAAATGTTTAGCAAGCGCAAACCCGATCCTTTGCGCAGCGCCAGTGATCACAATGGTGTTTTGAGTCATATATAGCTATTCCAATGCTCGTGCAATTTTCAGTACCGAACGCAATACGTTTAAATAATTGAAAAGATCACGATAATTGATGAATCAGTGTGTTAGGTGATATTAGCAGAACAATTTAGAGGAATAAGGATGAAGAAGACGGTATTGGTGGCTGGCTCACATGGAAGTATTGGTTTGGCATTAACCAAGAGGCTGCTTCAAAACGACTATCGCGTTATAACGGCAAGCCGATCAGATCTTCCTAGTGATGACAGGGTCAGCGCACATTTGTGTGTCGACATGACACAATCGGATAATGTGCAAAAGATTCGAGATTGGCTTTCCCCTTATTCGTCTGATCTTAAGGGTATTATTCAATGCGCAGGAATACTTCACGATGACAACCATTCTCCTGAAAAGCACCTAGGGCAAGTGTCAGCAGAGTGGTTAGAAAAGTCGATGTCGGTGAATGTTTTGCCACATTTATATTTATCGCAGGCAGTGTCCCCGTTGATTAACTCTCACTCAGAACTTACATGGGTATCGCTTAGTGCCAAAGTTGCTAGCATTGAAGACAATCAGTTAGGTGGTTGGTACAGCTACCGCATGTCAAAAGCCGCGCTGAATATGTTTATCAAAACGCTTTCTATTGAATGGGGGAGGCGTTCAAAGCGTTGCACTGTGATTGCGATGCACCCAGGAACGACACCAAGCGCACTCTCAGAGCCTTTTACCAAGAACTGGCCCCAAGATAAGTTATATTCGCCGTCGATGACGGCAAGCCGGATACTGGCCCAATTCGAACATGTTAATGCTGAGGACTCAGGGCGGTTATATCATCACGATGGGACGGTGATTCCTTGGTAGAGATAATCGTTGAAAGCTTATTCAGCAAAATAGCTACGGATCTGCCAGATGCGTGCCGACCAGTATGGGTTGTCTAACGTTGAGATGCTGACACCTTTCGACGAAGAGGCATGCATGAACTGCTTATCACCGATATATATTCCAACATGATAGCGGCGAGCGCCCGTTTTGAAGAAGATTAAGTCGCCATAGGTTGCAGAGTGTAACGTTGTTTTGTTGCCTTTCGTCACTTGTTGCCTAGTAGTACGCGGCAGCGGGTGTTGAAAAACGGCTTGATAAGCTTGCTGCGTAAATGCCGAACAGTCGATTCCCTTCTTCGATACTCCGCCCCAACGATAGGGTGTACCTTGCCATTCTTCGAAGTATTGAACTAATGCCGCACTCAGAGGTTCACCCAATTTAATATATGGCGCTAATGAATTTGGTCTGTCTGTTTTGTAGTGCGCATTCGTGGAATCGTAGGGTGTGGCCGTCGGTGTTGATTCACAACCCGTGAGCACAAAGCTGACGAGCGAAATGGCTTTTAATGTGATGATGGCGCGCATTAGTAGAATAAACACCTGCTATAAGCGAATATCTCCAGTCTAAATGCGAGCAACTTGTGGCGCAATATTATGCCTCTCACAGTGCTGCCTTATTCTCACTAATTAGTCAGACAGATATCGAGTGAGAGAAGCTGCTATGCTGCACTTTGATTGCGGCGCATATACCATTCAGTAATGTAGTCAGCCAGAGCAAGAACCGCGGGTTCACTTGCCCCTGGTTTTAGACTTAGTCCACTGGCAATCGATGTTTCTACCGAATTACTGTTCAACCATTCCAGCAAATCCATATCTTCCGTGACTGAGCAAGCGGCAATCAATGAAACCGCCATGCCTGATTCAATGGCTGCGTTTAAGCCATGAAAATCTGCAGCCGACAGTACCACCTGATAAGGGATACTCGCGCGATCGAGAATATCCATGGCAAGCCGTCCCCATCGGCACTCGACTTCGATGGCTAGCGGGAGTGGTCGGTCTTTGCAGTAGGTAATGTGCTTGGCTTTGGCCCAAACCAGCTTTTCGGTAAAGAGTTGTGTGGCAGGGTAGCTTTGGTCGTGAATATTAATCAATGCGAGATCTAAACGCCCATCCAGTACTTGTTTGAGCAATCGTTGGCTGCTGTTACTTTGAACTGAAAGCTGAAGGTTAGGGTAGCGCTCAGAAAACCCCGTGAGTATCCGACGAAAAACAAGGTTGACGTAGTCGTCACAGACACCCAATTTAACAATGCCGTTCATTTCCGGGCTATGAAAATGGGCCATCGCCTCATCATTCAATACCAGCATTTGGCGCGCATAGCTCACCAACGTCATACCGTGAGACGTAAGTACATGGCGACGTCCTTGTTTTTGAAACAATGCAACGCCTGACACTTCCTCAAGTTTTTTCATTTGCATGCTAACTGCAGATTGCGTGCGGTGAACGCTGTTTGCTGCTGCGGCAAAGTTCCCGCAGTCAACGATCGCGACGAGTGTTCTCAACTGGTCGATATCAAAGTTGGTCATACATCAATTCCTTTGAAGTTTTGTGTGAAAACTATTGGCTTTTCTTAACAATTAAATTGTTTAAATATTGAACTGTCAAGTGGGTTAGTGAAAGAGACACAGATAAAAGGGGAAACGTCATGAGAAGCAAAGCAAGCAGAACGGTAAATTCTCGGCACGGCATCGACATTGATCAAATGCCAAGCAAGCTTCATGGCGGTTTCATCGCAACCCTCGTCCACAAGTGTTGGGGTTTATGGCGTCGTTATCAGTTACGCAGTGAACTTGAACGAAAACTGGAAGATCAACACTTTCTTAACGACGTGGGTTTAACACGCGCTGACGTAGCAAAAGAAATTGAGTTATTAAGGCGTCAGAAGTAAAGAACGAGTCCTTTGGCAATATGCTCTGCATATCCAACCGCATCTTTTTATGAAGTTGCGGTTTTTTTTTGGCTGTTGACTGGGGAAGTATTGAATCATATTTGTATCATGAATAAGACGGGTTCGACGTCTTCGGTTGGTTAATATACCTGTCATCTAGCTGTGTTCTCATTCAGTTCGGTATTGGGGTGATAAATTTACAGGCATGCAGGGTATAAAAAGTTAGGCGAAGAGTTGGTTAATTTCAATTGGGCAGTCTACGCTTAAAGTAACTCAATGAGTATTAAGATGATTTCTTATACTGATGTGTGTGGTGATGTTTACAATAACTTTACATCATGCTTTGTTTTATGCGAGCATTATCACTATATTGAGTCGACGGTTTGATGTGATGTCATGCTGTTGAAGATTGTAAACATGTTGATTCTTTTGGTTGTGCGAAAACGCTTACATCGTTCAACCAAACATCAGCGTGATGTAGCAAAGTACTGTTTCAAATATATACATTGAATAACAATAAGGTTTGCAACGAGCAAACTGGTTTGGACAACAAACAGTCATAAGGATTTGGTTTGGCCGCCGACAACCTAATGATTGGTCCATTTTTGGCGTTACTGCATAGCTGGACTTTACTTTGCTTACGCACTGAAAAGTCAAAAGGTAACCTGACCCGGCTCCATGGACCGGGTTTTTTATTGCCAAAATTTCGCTAACTGACCATCAACAGATCAAAAAAAAGCCAGACGATGTCTGGCTTCTTCGAAGACTAAAGGTGCGATAGGTTATTCGCCCTTTGTAGCAACCGCATCTTCTGCTTCTAGCTTCTCTGCAACGACAGCAAACTCTCTCGTTGGCTTCCCGACAATAGAGCGGGTAGCCTCTTTGATGTCAGTAATATTCACTTCAATCTGGTCGCCCAGTTGGAATTCTTTATTACCGTCAACGGAGATGGTTCCCATATCAGCATTGCATTCAACGCGTTTCTTGTTCTCACAAATCAATGAACCAGGAATAAAGGTCATTGCGCCATTTTCAAGAAGACGAACACGCATGCCGGCACGGTTGATATCGAAAATTTCAGCCAAGAAAGCTTTCTTTTCTTTTACGCTGTCTTTAAGCAAGCGCACATACAACCAGTCAGAAACGTCACGCTCGGCCATGCGATGATGCTTGCGGTGCAGCGCCAGCTCATCGCCAATCAGCTCGTCAGGCGTTTGTGCCGCGGTTTCGCCACGCACGATCGCTTTAAGTAGGCGATGGTTAACCATATCGCCATACTTACGGATTGGAGATGTCCACGTTGCGTAAACATCCAGACCCATTGCAAAATGCGGGGCGGGTGCCGTACCCACTTCGCTATATGCTTGATATTTACGAATACGATTGTCCAAGAAGGTGGTCTCTTGAGTGTTCAACCAGCGACGCAATGCACTGAAACCTTCAACGGTTGCTAGTGTGTCTGCGTTTACGTCACCACCATGTTGGTTGATCATCTCAACGGCATCCGCCATTTTCTCAGTAGAAAAACCAGCGTGAGTGTTAAACACACCAAAGCCAAAATGCTCACGCAAAGCACGACCTGCACAAATATTCGCGGTGATCATTGCTTCTTCAACCATGCGGTTGGCAATACGACGTGGGTCAACGTGTATGGCGATAACGTCATTGTCTTCGCTTAACTCAAAACGATAGTCTGGACGGTCAGGGAAGGTCACTGCGTTGGTTTCACGCCAATTCACACGCGCCTTTGCAAGGCGGTGGAGCGCATTCACTTGCTCTGCAATGACATCTGATGGTTGCCAGTTTTCGCTGTGACCGTTCTCAATCCAATCAGACACGTTGTCATACGCTAAACGAGCTTGCGATTTGATGGTGGCTGAAAAGAAAGTGGCGTCTTCGGCAATCGTGCCATCGGCTTGAACGGTTACACGGCAACAAAGTGCAGGGCGAATTTCTTCTTCACGCAAGGAGCAAAGGTCGTCGCTCAACTCGCGAGGCAACATTGGAATGTTACGACCAGGCAGATAGATAGTGAAACCGCGCTCGCGGGCTTGTTTATCAAGTTCTGTGCTTTCGGCAACATATGCTGTTGGGTCAGCAATAGCGATGGTCAGCGTATAGGTACCATCTTCGTTCGCTACCGTGTGCAACGCATCGTCCATATCTTTGGTTGAGGCGTTGTCAATAGTGATAAATGGCACTTGGGTCAGATCTTCGCGGATGAGCGATTCGTCGAGCATTTCCCAATTTGTCTGAGGTGCGGGTTCTTGGTTCGGCAGATCATGCTTTGCCAATGTTACCCACCAAGGTGCACCCTTGTCGTTTGCGTCAGTGATTTTTTCACTGATTTCACAAAAGAAGCCGTTTTCACCTTTTAAAGGGTGGCGGATAAGTTTCGCCACAACCCAGTCACCGTCAGATAACGCATCATGACTTAGCCCTTTACACGTCTTAGCACGTATAGCGTCTTTTAGCTGGGGACTGTCAGGGACGACATTTAGATTATTGCGGATCATTTTTACTCGACCGATGAATCGAGTAATGGATTGCTCCAATAATTCATCGGGTTCCGCTACTTCTTTCTCTTTTTCGGTGCGGATCAGCGCGACAACCTTGTCACCATGCATCACTTTCTTCATGTATACAGGTGGAATGAAGTAGCTGGTTTTATTATCAACTTCAAGAAAACCGAAGCCTTTTTCTGTGGCTTTGATCGTGCCTTCTTTTTTCGGAATGGTTTCTTTAATTTGCTGTTTTAGTTGTGCTAGTAGCGGATTGTCTTGAAACATTAGCCTGATCTCAGAGTGTGAACCGCAACACTATACGTATTCAAGACATTAAAACCAAGACGTGTGTCCTAACAACTTGCTCAATAACACAGGCTAAAACTTCGTGGCGCATCTCAAAGTTGATGTAACAGCAATGCGAAATTTGATTCGGATGACAGAATGGGTTCAGTCGATGTTGTGTGAGTGGGTGTGCACATGGAAAGTGCTGAATTAGAGCGTCAGATTGAAAAAATAGGGACGAATGACACCCTTGAATCCTGGTGTAAGTGTGTCTTTGAGCAACTAAGAAAACAAAACGGCATCAAGAACATCGCGTTGTTTGTTTGGGGAAATGACGTGCTTCGGCTTGCTGCAAGTCAAACGCAGCATGTGTTTAGTTTTTACGCCAATTTTAAGCCCGTTGAAGAATACAGCGGCTATTTCATTGACTGGCCACTTCTCGCCAAAAAATATCACGACGAATTTTCATTTGTATCTGAATTACCCTTTCATGGCGGATGGCAAAAAAATCATGTCATGTGGGAGCACGCTGTTATTCCCCTGACCAAAAGTGACTGTTTACTGGGTTTTGTTCTGGTTGAGATTGATATACCAAACGAAATCAGAACGCTGCGTCGAGAAGCGTTCAATTGGCTTCGCCAAGATGCTGCCTTTCAGTTGAAATGCAAGGTCCTCAAACACCAACTCACGCAGATGCAACTCTCTAAAAAGCAAAACGAGTTGAACCTAGCCTTAAACAATCGCACCTTATCTTCTCAGCTCACCTACTTAAAAAGCCTTCACGAAATATCGCTTCGATTCACCAAAGCAACGACGACACATTCTCTGTGTCGAATCGCGATTGAGCTGGGACGAGATCGACTCCAAATCGATCGAATGGGCATTTTTCTTTGTGATATGGAAACGTTGAAAATGTGGGGGACATGGGGAACTGATCCCCATGGCAATGTGGTTGACCGATCTGATTTTTGTCAGGAGATGCCCAACAGTCTGTTTATTGAAGAAGCGTTTACTCGGAAAAACGAATTGATTGTGAAAGAAAACGTGCCTCTTTATTTCGGATTAGAGGAAGTCGGGATTGGTTGGAACATCATGATGGCGATGTGGGACCGGGACGAGTGTATCGGTTGGCTCGCGGCTGATAATTTGATTTATCGTTCAGTATTGGACGAACCAAAGAAAGAAGCGATTAAATTACTTGCGGCGTCGGTGTGTCAGAAAATTATTAAATTGCGCGAAACAGAGTCAGCCAATGCGAGATTCTCTGAGCTTCAGATTGTGCACAAGGATCAAGCAAAAGAGTTGGCACAATTAAGACGGGAATTGTCAGGAACCAAGCAACAGGGACTGTGGGCAAATATCACAGATTTCCGTACTGGTTTACCGAATGAAAAACACTTGGCGCTGAGTTTATCCGGTTTTGTCTCACAGGTTCGAAAGCAAAAAGCATCTCTTGCTGTCATATCCATTGCGATAGATTTTTTCCGCGCGTATGAGAAAAAGTATGGCGTGGACTCGACTGATCGAATGTTGCGGTTAATTACAGCATCGATCGAAGACAATTTGGTGGAGCTGGAATCTAGCCATTTGGTGACAACGTCACCGGGTGAATTTGTTGTTTTAGTGCAATATGATGATGAAGTTGAGATACGCGAGTTGGCTGAAAAGATTGTCAATTCAGTTTGTCATCTCAACATTAGCAGCAAAACATCAACAATTTACCAACGCATTACGTTGAGTGCTGGTGTTCATCTGTGTGGTGTTTCGTTGTTTACCAAGCAAAGTACGTTGCTTAAAAAAGCGGAAAAACAACGCATGATGGCGAAGAAATTGGGGAGAAATCGGGTCTGTGTTGACTAAAAAGTGATAGGTGCTGTGCGACCTCATGCCTAAATTAACGACAATTTGCTAGTGAATTAGGCTATTGCAGTCAAAAAGTCGACAGTCGAGGAAAAAATTGTGAACTTGTTCAATTTTTTCTGGCTTTTTTTGGTTTATTAGCGCAGAATTCTGACCCTTATTTGTCGAGGCCCGTAGCGTTAGTTACTGTTGCAGAGAGTAGGAAGTCATTGTCGTAAACAATAATGACCCTGCATCAGTAAAATATAACAGTACGAAACCGCTAGCAGGGGCCCCGTTACTTTAGTCTATATATTGGGATCCCAATGCAAGATACCGTTACTGAATTTCGTCAGCTAGATCTGTCTGAAAACCTTCTTTCCGCTTTAGATTCAATTGGCTTCGTATCACCAACGCCAATCCAAGCGGCTTCGATTCCTCTTCTATTGACTGGTGCTGATGCACTGGGCAAGGCGCAAACCGGTACAGGTAAAACTGCCGCGTTTTCACTGCCAGTTCTTAACAAAATCGATCTGAACCAGCACAAGCCACAAGCTATTGTTATGGCGCCTACTCGTGAGCTCGCTATTCAGGTTGCAGCAGAAGTTAAATTGCTGGGTAAAAACATCGCTGGCCTGAAAGTGCTAGAGATCTACGGTGGTGCTTCTATCGTTGATCAAATGCGTGCTCTACGTTCAGGTGCTCACATTGTTGTTGGTACTCCTGGCCGTGTTAAAGACCTTATCAACCGTGAACGTCTGCAACTAGACGAAGTGAAAACTTTCGTTCTAGATGAAGCTGATGAAATGTTGAAAATGGGCTTTGTTGACGACGTGACTTGGATCATGGAACAAGCGCCAGAAACTGCACAACGTGTGTTGTTCTCTGCAACCATGCCACCGATCGTAAAAGAAATCGTTGACCGTTTCCTTCGCGATCCAGCTCGTATTGATGTAGCTGGTAGCAACCGTACTGTTGAGAAAGTAGAACAGCAATACTGGGTAGTGAAAGGCGTAGAAAAAGACGAAGCAATGTCTCGTCTTCTTGAAACCGAAGAAACTGACGCATCTATCGTATTCGTACGTACTCGTCAGGATACCGAGCGTCTGGCTGATTGGTTGCAAGCACGTGGCTTTAAAGCTGCTGCATTGCACGGTGATATTCCTCAGTCTCTTCGTGAGCGCACTGTTGATCACATCAAACGTGGTGTTATCGATATTCTTGTTGCGACTGATGTTGTTGCTCGTGGTCTTGATGTTCCACGTATCACTCACGTATTCAACTACGACATCCCATTTGATGTTGAGTCGTATATTCACCGTATTGGCCGTACTGGCCGTGCTGGTCGTGCAGGTAAAGCGATTCTGTTGGTTCGCACCAACCAAATCCGCATGCTGCGCACCATTGAGCGTGTCACTTCTACTCGTATGGAAGAAATTCAACTTCCAATGCGCGACAAGGTTGCAGAAGCACGTCTTGCTGCACTTGCTGCTGACCTGCTTGAGCAGAAAGAGCAAGAAAGCTTAGAAGCATTTGTCGGTCTAATCGAGAAGCTTCAAGAGCAAATCGAAGTAGATACTGCAACGCTAGCTGCAATGTTGCTTCAGCGTCAACAAGGTAAGCGTCCGTTGTTCTACACCGGTCCTGACCCAATGCTTTCTGCTATCGAGCGCGAAAACAAACGTCGTGAATCACGTCGTGATGAGCGCCCTCGTGACGGCAGCCGTCCAGAGCGTGGTGCTGATCGCGGTGAGCGTCGTAGCTACAATGCTGCAGATTGGGATACTTACCAACTGCAAGTTGGCCGTGACCAAGGCGTTCAGGTTAAAGATATCGTTGGCGCTATCGCAAACGAACTTGGCCTAGAGAAGCAATTCATTGGTTCTATCAAGTTGGCAACTGGCCATACTTACGTTCAATTGCCGAAGAAAATGCCTAATGAAATTATGGCGCAACTTAAGCAACTGCGTATTCGCCAGAAAGCAACTGACGCACAACTGGTAGAAGGTCATGTGAACATGGAGCCGCCACGTCGTCGTACTGGTGGTGACCGCAATGGTGGCGCTAACGCTGGTGGCGGTGCACGTCGTTTTGATGAGCGCGGACCTCGCGGTGGCAACGGTGGCAAGCCTTCTGGTGAGCGTCGTTTCAATCGTGACCGTGGTGGTAACGGTCGTCCAGCTGCAGCTCGCACTGACCGTCGTCCAGCAGACGCATAATCTGTTGTAAATGACATTAAAAAGCCGACGAAAGTCGGCTTTTTTGTGCCTGTTATATTTTAGGATATCAGAGACTCAATAATAAATGAGTTCCAAAGATTGGGACGTTGTCTCCACCAATGTGGGACTATATTATTGATACAGCAAGCCTAAACTGGGTATGACCAGTGTTTCCCTGTTTGAGGATTGTCTTATGCTGAATATGCAGTTTGATAGACGGGTGATTATCAATGCCAATGATCTCGCTTGGCAGCCTTCACCTATGGATGGCGTACTTCGTAAACCTTTGGCACGTGAAGAGGAAGAACGAGGGCACGCAACAAGTATCGTAAAGTATGCGCCTAAGAGTGTATTCAAACATCACGAACATCCGCTTGGAGAAGAAATTCTTGTCCTAGATGGTGTGTTTTCTGATGAATTTGGCGATTACCCTGCTGGAACGTATATCCGCAACCCTGCCGGAACCTCTCACACGCCATTTAGTCATGTTGGCTGCACACTCCTCGTTAAGCTTCATCAGTTTTCTGCTAATGATCACCATCAGATACGAATAGACACCCGTGATGACAAACATTGGATTGATGGACAAGGCCGTTTAAGAATGCTGCTGCTTCATGAATTTAATGGTGAACAAGTCGCAATGATCCGTTGGCCTGCTGGTCAGCATTTTTTCTCTATCTCTCATTTTTGTGGAGAAGAAATCTTGGTGCTTAGTGGTGAGTATCGAGATGAATATGGAAAGTACCCAGCTGGGACTTGGCTTCGCAATCCGCATATGTTCGAATACAACCCATTTGCCGAAGAAGATACCTTGTTGTGGGTGAAAGTTGGCCACCTTCCTTATCCTGTTGGGTAACGCAACCTGCTAAGCTTGAAAGCGCTTTCTTACCGTGTGGCTTAATACTGATACAGATGTCTTCTCACTATACCGCTAGTATATTGCTTGAGTGTTTAGCTCGATAATTCGAGCGCTTTCTTGATTGTGCCTCAGTAACGCTAGGATATGATGGACTCGGATGTTTCAGACTCAAAATCAATCACAGATGCTGTACTTCGATATCGCACCTGTCCCGATGCTCATTCTCAATGAGCTAGGTGAAATAGTTCATAGCAATCGCGAGTGTCAAAACATATTGCGGTTCGAGCAAACGAGCAGTCATATTGATGATTGTCTTTCTGCGGGCGTTTGGTTGGACATTAAACGCCACTTCTCAATGCCACCTGTTTTTACGCCACCTGAGCCTTTCAGCAAGGTCATCAAGTTCACGTGTTCCAATGCCTCCTATTCTTTGAACGTAAGCGTTGCCGATACCTCTTCTGGTGTTACCTACGTTGCCGCACTTACCTTGCATTCAAAAGAAGTTGCTCCAGGCGGCGTTGCCATGGACAGACTCCCGTTCGGTATGGCAGTAGTAGACTCTGATGGTCATTTTCTTGATATGAATCAAGCATTTTATCAGCTGTTGGGCTACCGAGAAGAAGAACTCAAAACGAAAAAAGACTTTGACCTTACCTATGTGTCAGATGCCAATAGCGAAAAACCACTGAGACATAATTTGATAGGGCGTGGTGGACAGCAGTATCACGTAGACAAGAGATATATACATAAACATGGCCACCAACTTTGGGTGAGAACTTTTGTCTCTGCGGTATCTGATGATGTGTCGGGTGATATGAAATTTATCATCTCCGTTTTTGATATTCATGAAGAAAAACAGCTTCAAGATGTTATCGCGACGTCTGAAAGACGGTTTCGTGTGATTGCAGAAAATGTCAGTTCCGTTGTTTGGATATCCGGCGCCGATCCGATGCGACTTTTCTACGTGAACAAATGCTATGACAACGTATGGGAAGAATCAGCCGAGTCGCTTTACGGTGATCCTCGCGCATTTCTTAAAAAGATCCACCCTGCAGAGAGAGAGCTAGCATCGGTCACCAGATTCTCATCGTCTACGGATTCATGGAATGTGAACTATCGATTGCTATTTCCTGACGGGCGCATTAAACACATTCGTGATAGCGGTCATTGCGTCTTTGATGGCAATAGTGAGCTTATTTACCGCGTGGGTACACTGACAGACATTACGTCAGAAATTGTTCAACGGGACAACGTGGTGACAATGGCGCAACAATTACGTCAATTGGTTGAGTACGACTCTTTGACAGGGATTAAGTCTCGCCACGCCATCATGAATGATATTCGAGAAACCTATCAGCAATTTTCAATGACGGGTGACCCTTCAATGCTTGTGTATATTGACGCAGATGGGTTCAAAGGCATTAATGATTCATTTGGTCATGAGGTCGGCGATCAAGTGTTGGTAAAGATCGCAGAGCATCTGACCAGCAATATTCGTGATTCTGATGTGGCTGGACGGATAGGTGGTGATGAATTCGTTGTCCTTTTACGCCATACCGCTCAATCTGAAGTGCCTCAGATACTGGAAAGACTCTGTCGGGATATCAACTCGGAGGGACTACCAATTAACATTGCTGTGACCCTAAGTTTGGGTGAAAAAGAACTATGTTCAAACATTTTATCAGCAGAACAATGGCTTAGTGAAGCAGATCAAACGATGTACCATAATAAGCGAGAGAAGAAGAAAGCGCGTAGCCAGCATCTAAGCACGTTGTGACAAGTAAAGTACTAGCACTTTAAGCTGATACAGTTCAGTTGTTGTTAAAATGAGACATATCTCTGTATTGCTTCGGCGTATTCTCTTAGTTGAATAACAGGGGGATTGTTTATGCAGAGCGTTGTTGAAGTATTTGGTACAGCACTAGCCAGCTATTACAACGGCAATAAATCAGGGAAACTTATTGTGAGGGAAAATAATGGAACGTCTGTGATACCGACGTCCGATTTTTTCCGCCGCCCTGAGGACGTTGCCACAGATAGAATTGCACTCTCGTATTGTCGACGAAGTGTCTTAAACATCGGCGCAAACGGTGGAGAGCATTCGCTGTTTCTTGTCGCTAAGGGTATCAAAGTTATCTCCGTCGACAGCTCTCCAATAGCGTGTGCCATCATGCATCAGCGTGGGGTTCCGTCAGTGATATGTGGTCACTTGTTTGATCAACACCCCATGTTTGACCGCACTTTTACGTGGTTAGCATTACGCGGCGTGATTGGGCAACTGGGTAACATCAGAAACTTTTTTCACTTCCTCGATTTGGCTCATCGCAATCTTTACCCAGGGGGGCGTTTAATTCTCAGTTCTGAAAACCTGAAATATGAAGGTTATCGAACGCGTCACTTAACTTTTGAATTTGACGGTCGAGTCAGTGAAGAAGTGCCATGGTTTGATGTGGGAATGTCGACGCTGAGACGTGTTGCTGAAAGTAAGAACTTTAATTGTCGTGTTGTCTATTGTGATGACAGTAACAAGTATGTGGCATTACTGACTAAGAAATAATAATGTGACGTTGTCACTATTGTGGTTATGCAGAACCACAATAGTGACAGACTGATAAGTACACAAATCGAAATTGAAAAATGGGGCTGATCACAGCCCCATAATTTTTGAATATTTTTCTACACAGTTTACAAAATGCGCACGCTCATCTTCGTTGTTCAACGCCTGTGCTTGCTGCGTAAACGTACTTCTTTCGGCCAATGCATTTTTTACCTGCCAAACAGCATAAGACGCTTGTTTGTCTAATTCTATTTTTTGTTTTTCATCCGCAGGAAGCAGGGCAAGGTTGTAGCTCATGGTAAATCTCATCATCTGATTAACGGCGTTACCATAGCGAAGAGTGAGAAGAGAGACAAGTGCTTACGCAGCCCTTACGGTTAACTGACACAGTAAATGGTATTTTCCCTAATATTGCCTTATCAAATGGGTAGGTAGTAGAGGGAAACAATGGAATTTACCTATCACGACAGACAAACACTTTATGATGCTTGGATGTCGTACAAAGCAAAATTACGCATTACGCAAATTGATATGGCGAAGCGATTGGGTGTCAGTCAACTCGAGTTATCTAAAGCTTTGCGTGGTGACGTTCCAATGGAACAGAGTTTCGTCTTTCGACTCTGCAAAGAGATCGGCTTGGACCCTCATCAGGCACTGCCCAGCTTGAGAAATAGCAATGCGAATACGCCAGTGGGGAGTGTTACCGTGAGAACATCGCTGACGGTAGATGGGAAAGTGACCAAGGTTGAATACTCAGACAACCAAGTGTTTATCGAATACCTCAAAGAAATGTAAGAAAAGCCATCCCGAGGATGGCTTTTTTGTGTTTTGGGTGAATGGTTCACTATCTTGTTGATTGTTATTTAAGCTGACTCGCTGAAAGATTTGACCAATGCGATAACAACATACCCTTCGGCAAATAGATCTGCTGCCTGTTGATTAACCCAACGCGGCTGATGCTTCAATAAACGCCGGGCGCTGGCTGAGCTTTTGTTGCCAAGTGACAAAAGAAGGCAGTGATTCGTCGATATGAATTCCCAGGTTCTTAATAAAACCGCACATGACATAAGCGGTGATATCCGCTACAGAGAACCTCTCTCCAGCAAGATAAGGCGTTTCCGCTAAGCGTTTTTCGAGCACAGGTAAGAACTCGATAACCCGCTGTTTGGATTCGACTCCCCAAGCTTCGACGCAGCGTTCTCTGTCGTCGTAGATACTCGTGATGTTGCGAAACGCTTGAAAGGCCGAGAATAGCCCTTGAAATTCAGCAATACGGTTCCACATTTCGACCTGACCAATAGAAAGCGGACAATCGCCAAACAGGGCGTGATCTGTTGGAAATTCAGCGTCTAAATAGCGGCAGATTGCAATGGATTCACAGAGTGTTGAGCCGTCATCGAGTTCGAGAACGGGGATCCTCCCATTTACACTGATTTCTTTGAACGCATCGGTGATGTTTTCTCCACCACGAATGTCCACATCCACTCTTGGAATCACAATACCTTTTTCAGCCATGAATAAGCTAACGCGTTGTGCACTAGGTGCAGGGCCTTTCTCATATAATTTCATAACCACTCCATGTAACTGGCTGACATTAAGTTTATGCCATGGGAAGCCAAACCGTGACGATAACGCCATCACCACTTGGGCTATTGGCGATGGCAAGCTCACCTTCGTGAAATTCTGCCACTAAGCGCGCGATGTAAAGCCCTAATCCTAAGTGCGGCTTGTCGGATTTTTGCTTTTCATCCCGAACAGAGACCATAGAAGCGAGCAATTGATTTCCCATATTTTCTGGTAATTTAGGGCCAAGGTTTGAAACCGTGATCCGTGCCTGCTGTTCATCTGGTATCAGCTGAACATCAATAGCCGAGCTAGGTGTATGAAATTCAACAGCATTGGCGATCAATTTGTCGAGAAGTTGCGCCACATATTCCGGTACGCCGACCATGTCATAACATCCTTCGCTTATCTTTAGTGAAAATGCTTGCGTGGGGTAAGCATATTCATAACCTTGAACGCAGCCAGCGACCACTTTGTCGAGAGGGAAATGGGTCTTTTCTGAATGATCAAAGCTTTGCTCAAGCCTTGTTGCTTCAGTCATGCTCGACAAAATGGTAGCAAGCCGAGCAACGCCTTCTTGAGCGCGATCTATGTAACGGCTTTGGTCTGAATCTGTGGTAACAAATGCAAGGTTTTCCAACGATGAACGAACTACGGCGACAGGCGTTCTCAATTCATGAGAGAGGCTTGAGGACATTTTTTCTAAGTAACTGTTGTAGTCGGAGAGGCGGGTCACCATTGTCGACATCGTCCGCGACAGATCGCCGATTTCGTCTTTGCTTTCGGCGGGTTCTAATTGATGGCGCACTCGCCCCTGCGGATCAATGGCACTTTCAGCATCATCGCGCAGTTTTCTGACACGCTTTGAGATGTGAGACCCGAAAAGCAATAAGACAACAACGCCGGTACAAATCACGGCGAGTAACACGTTGAATAATTGTTCAAGTGCCTTGTTTCTCAGTGTCGTGATGCCATTGGTTGTTTCCTCGACAACGACTGCACCAACAATATTGCCATTGACCTTGATGGGGTAAGCGGCGGACAAAATCATAGCCCCTTGTTCTTGTGTGGTACGCCAATTGGCATAAGGTCGACCAATTAGGGCTTGCTGCACTTCTACACCACGGAAGACGGCAGCATGTTGCATTGCGTCGATAATATTTTCGGGTGGGCGCTCTAGCAACTGATAGTAGATGGGGTTAAGAATCTCAGTTTGAATCCAACCCATGATGCCTGATGGTGGGTCTTGATATTTGATGGTGGTTTCCCACACACCATTGGCGGATTGCAAATCGCCCGCTTTGGCAAGCACCCGCCCGTGTTTATCAACGACCCAAACACGGGATTTACCGTCATTAATGCTCTGCAATGCGCGCTCAAGGCTAGGCGAAGGCACTAAGAGAGTCCCTAGGGTTTCGGCGCTACGAGAATTTGAGGTGGCGAGTATGGTTTCCACGTCACGATTAAATGGGTCGTTGACATTGTAGTAAGTGATACCAAGCTTTTCGCCCACCAACCAATCAGGTATGGCGAGTTCGATCACATAGCCTTGGTCGGTTTCTTGCCACCAGCCTCGAATGGCCTCAGAGGGAAAGGTATGTTCGGCATCTGTTATCGTCGTTTCAATCAAGGAAACGTCTGCAGGTCCGCTCTGACTGGCTGAAATAGCATAACGTTTCAGTTCGCCATTTGGGGTTGTTAACGTCAATACAAGATGGTCATTACGGTCGATGCGTTGAAAGTTGTCACGCTTTAATACTGGGGATGAGTCGACGACATCGATCAGCGCAAAGATCTCGTCACCATCGCTTGCCAGAATGAGATCGAAATGAAGATCGTCAGGCTCATAAGGCGAACGGCTGAAGATAACGTTACCATCGCCATAATGTGTTCGATGTACTTTATAACGGTCCCAGTCGAGGGTTGATCCATCAAGATCGATAGGCGTTTGCAGCGCGATAGCGTACAAATCTTTGCCTTTTTCCAATCGGGGTTTGGTTGTTAGCTGTCTTTCAAAAAGCGAAGGTTGCTGGTTGAGTGACATAGAGAAAGCACGCGCCGAACCCATCAGGGTTTGTTCTTGGCCTTGACGCAACACATTTTCCAATTCCCACACATAGTTGTAGCCAATGAAGGGTAATAAAAGAAGCAAACCTGAGAGTAAGACAACTTTGGTGCGAATTCCCGCCACCCAGCGCCAGACAGGTTCTAAATAGCGTTTCATTTGCTGCTATCCCAGCGATAACCCATGCCATAAACCGTGTCGATATAGTCAAATTCGGCATCGATAGCGATGAACTTCTTCCTGATTCGTTTGATGTGGGATGTGATGGTACTGTCATCGACCACCACGTGCGCTTCTTGCATCAAATCTTGACGGCTGCGCACATGACCTGGACGTTTGGCCATGGCATGAACCAGCCAAAATTCGGTGACGGTCAAGTCCACGGTATGGTCTTCCCATTTGACCTGCATGCGATTGAGATCGAGCGTCAATTTGCCGCGTTCCAATAAAGATTCTGTGTCTGTGGCAGCCAGGCTTAACAGTTCACTGCGGCGGAATAGAGCAGCGATTCGTGCCATCAAGTGAGGCAGGCTGATGTCTTTGGTTAAGTAGTCGTCAGCGCCCATGCGTAGGCCAACGACGGTATCAATGTCACTGTCTCGCGCCGTCAGAAAAATCACGGGTAAGGTGGCAGACATCGCTCGAACAGTTTGGCATAGCTGAAATCCGCCATCAATTTCGTCAGCAAGACCAATATCAATGATGACCAGATCGGGTAAACGTTGCTTGAAACCCTCTTCGGCATCTTGGCGATTGGCATAGGCGGAGACGGCATAACCTTGTTTTCTCAACACGTCAGCGTAGTTTTCACGGATAGCGGGTTCGTCTTCTACGATGGCAATACGTTTCATTTTTACTCAGATAATCAACCACAAGATGATTTGACTATACCCGAAAATAAAAGCGGTAAAAGGCCAGAAAAGCGATTCAGTGCAAAAGCTATATTTTTGCCACATTTGCTCGCCACATTGCCATTTTTGCTCCCAAGCAATGCCATTTTAACTTGTTTTAATGACCTCATCGAAACAACAAACGGGTTCATACCCAATCCCTATTAGGATGAGGAAAGCATAATGAAAAAATTGAATAAGACACTGGCAGCGATTTCTCTTGTTATCCCAATGACCGTTTCTACCGCTTATGCGGGAGAGCAACAGGTTAATACTGAGCGTGACACCACGGTCGAAATGATTGGGTTTGGTGGTGGTGCGGCGTTTGGCGCTGTGATTGGTGGGCCAGTAGGTGCGGTAGCCGGAGCACTAGTAGGGGGCTTGATTGGTCAGATTGCTAGCTCTGATAAGCAAAATGCCGTGCAAGAGCAAATCATTGCTGAGATTCAAGATGAAAACGTACAGTTAACGACATACCGCGATATGTATGCGCAAAACGAGCTAGAACTCGCCAATCTAAAAGCGACAATGCAACAGACAGATATCAACCTTGACCTGGCCATGGACATTCAATTTCGTACGAATTCTGCCGACATTGAGCCGCATTTCAAACAACAACTCAATGAAGTGGCAGCATTGATGCGCCATACACCCGAGGTCAGCTGGGATTTGGAAGGGCATGCCGATGTCCGCGGAAATCAAGACTACAATTTGCAGCTTTCACAGCAACGATCGCAAGCTGTGTTTGATTACTTGATTGAACAAGGCGTTGCACCGGAGCAATTGGTACAAACTGCTTATGGCAATCAACTCGCTATTGAAACGGAAGGGGATCGTGACGGCTATTTCTTTGATCGTCGTGTGAGCTTGCGTTCAGTGTCGGGCGGTCAAGCAACGGCAAACAATTAAAGGGAGCGGTTATGATTATTCGTCCCGCTACGTTAGAAGACGCGGAGCGCATTAATGCGCTCTGCCATTCACTTGGCTATGCCGCTGAGCTTAGTCAAACAGAAGTGCAACTAGAGCGCATCATGAAGCAAGAAAGAGATGCGTTATTTGTCGCAGAGGTATGCGATTTGGTGGTTGGTTTTATCACCCTACATACAGTAGATGTCGTCCATGATGATATGCCATGGGGAAGAATTTCCGCCATCGTGGTGGATGACAACTTCCGTGATATGAGCATCGGAAAACAACTGCTCGATCACGCGGAGCAATACCTCAAGCATCGGCGCTGCATGCGCATTGAAGTGACCAGCAATATCAGCAGAGAAGAAGCACATGGTTTTTATCTGCATCTTGGTTATCGTATAACACCACTGCGTTTTATTAAGCTATTGGCTCATCGTGTTCTGGTGGCTGCATCTTGAGGTTGCTTGGGTATATTCGCCGCCATTGCTTGTTCGTGGTTTAGCAACCAAGCTTTGGCGTCGAGCCCTCCCGCATATCCTGTGAGTTTACCGCTTTTACCAATGACGCGATGACAAGGAACAATGATAGCGATAGGGTTTTGGCCATTGGCTGCCCCCACGGCTCGAGAAGCTGAAGGTTTACCAATGTCAGCCGCGAGATCCCCATAGCAACGCGTTTCACCTGCCGGAATGGTTTGCAACGCAGCCCAGACTTGCTGTTGAAACGCTGTGCCCAATAAGTCCAACGGTACAGAGAACTGAACGGATTCCCCCGCAAAATAGCCGTCTAATTGTGCAATCACTTCATTGAAGGGCGAGCGTGTCGTTATCTCTTGCTCGGAAGACGGAATGTCGTACTTATAAGTAGGTAAAGACAAAGATGTCAGCCCCTTTTCTGACGCGGTGAGCGTGATAGCTCCCAGTGGTGAATCGTAGAGGTGACGATACTGTTTCATGATATGTCCTTATTTTTTTCGATGGCACCTTGAGGCTGATTTAATGCTGTGCTCTGCTGTTCGTGGATCTGACTTAGAGAAAGGTAACTGCGCCAAGGTGCTGCATGATTGGAGCTTGACGGTATGTTGTTAGCGTCATCGAGTAAGTCTGCAATATCGGGTAACCCGGCGCCGCGAAGACAGGCATAGTTATACTGCATGGTGCTCAGCGGATGGGTTCTGATATCCCTCACGTTTCGACCATCTGTGTCGGTATCGACAGAAGTGTGTGCCGTTTGCTGGGAGAGGCAAAAGGCTGCCCATGCTGACAACGGCTGTTTATTTGCATCAGGTAGTGGCAATAACTCAACATGCGACAACCATGTATTGGCGCTGGGAAAGTACGCGACATGGGTATTCGCATCATGGATCAATACGTGTTCAATCGATGAAATATGCGCTGCTGCACCAAGCACAGATTCGCCAAACATTGCGCGTACACCGGCCTCGAAGGTATCCCATGTACCTGGAATTCGCGTGCCATTCGATGCTGATTGATTGGTAGCATCAGCCATTGTTTGAGCAATCGCGTCGGGGTTAGCATCGAGATCCAAGAGTTTGCGAATTCGATTGAGTACTGAATACAAATGTTTCGGTTCGGATAATTGGAGAGCGACTCGAAATCTGTTTTTATCCGGTTCCCATGTGGCGGTAAATTGACCTCTCTGATTTCCGTTTATAAAGGTTCTTCCATAGCCACTTTCGCTTAGCCATTCGACGTTGGGGATCAGTCTCGCCGCTACAAACGAATGAAACTGCTTCCAATCATACGGCGGTCGGTAACTGAGCGTGACGGAAAGCGATTCGGAGGGCGACGTTTTCTTACCGCGCACTTGCGTGGGAGATAGCGCGAGCTGCAAATGAAAACAATCATTAAACCGTCGGACACTGTTAAAGCCGGCTGCGAATGCAATATCTGCGATGGGCAATGTCGTTTCATGAAGCAGCTTCTTCGCGAATAATATTTGCTGATAAAGCGCATATTGTTTAGGTGAGCAACCTAAAGACTCGCTGAACAGTTTTCGAACATAGCGATCGGTCACCCCCAATCTTTCAGCCAAATCCGGAATGCTATTTTCTTGTAAGAAGCCATCTTGGATAAGCCCAAGCGCCCGTTTCAGCGTGGTTTCTTTGCCTAACCATGCGGGCGAACCCGGTGCACTATCCGGTCGGCATCGTAAGCAAGGGCGAAATCCCTGAGAGGCGGCTTCATGGGCGGTTGAGAAGTAACGAACATTCTCTTCTTTCGGAGGCGGCGCAGGGCAAATAGATCGGCAGTAAATGCCTGTGGTAAGCACTGCCGTGTAAAACAGGCCATCAAAACGCGCATCTCGGGAAAGGCGTGCTTGTTGAAAATGTGTGATGTTGGTGTTCATGGCGTTCTACAAAGTTAATCTATCTGACGTCACTTTAGCATTTGTCAGTAATAGGGGTCGCCAGAATCGGAACTGAATAGTGAAAGGTATATGGATCAGGAAAGAGAAAAAGCAGAAAGGAGTGAAGAGATTAAGTGGAAAGGGAAAAGAAACAGGCCACCTAAGCAGCCTGTTATCGTCGTTACTTGTTCAAGTAAGCACACGCCGTTGTAAACGCGTGCTCTTGGAACTGTTTCAGCCCCACTTCTTTTAAAGAAACCATCACTGGGTTGCTTTTTATTGATTCTTTCATGGCTGAAGACGTGAAAATCTCACAGTCCATGTCTTGAATAAGCTGAAGCGCTGCTTCCAACTTGAAGCCAATCGCGCTACCCGCAAATTTGCCTCTCATCGGGCGTTCACGGATAACAATCTTGTCTACTTTGTAGTCAGTCATCAGCTGCGCGAATTGCTTTTGGAAGTGACGGATTTGTTCAGCGCTTGC
This sequence comes from Enterovibrio norvegicus FF-33, assembly GCF_000286835.2. Lineage (GTDB taxonomy): Bacteria > Pseudomonadota > Gammaproteobacteria > Enterobacterales > Vibrionaceae > Enterovibrio > Enterovibrio norvegicus_A. The sequence continues at coordinate 1,459,555 of NZ_AJYD02000038.1, forward strand.
CCCATCGGTGATGGTAAATTTACGTGCACGACAATCAGGTACGTCGAACAATCCCTCTTTTAGTTCTAACAGACAGATGTTCGCCTCATTGCTTTTAAAATCGACAGCACAAATTCGCATTTTTCTTATTCCACGAGTTAATGAACCAAGCATTATAGGCAATAGTGAGGCACGGGTCATGAAGAAAGATAGGAACTATCGTTGATTGGTGTCGTTTAGGGCAAAAAAAGTACGATTTGGGCGGCGGAAGGATGTGTTATCACGTGAATCAGCGGAAATCGCTGAAGCTGGTTTTGAGTTTTGCTTCTGTCAGGCCACGCACAATCTTCAGATCGGGACGTTTTTTCAGGTCAATGTATTCAACTTCTCGAAAAGCATCGGTGCGCGCAGAGTAGAAGAGCTTCACGGTAGGTGTCATGAGATCCTCAGGATTTTCCTTGCAGACCAAACCGACGCGACCATTACTTAGTTCGACGACAGATCCGACAGGGTAGAAACCAATGCAGCGGATAAACTTTTTGAGCAAATCTGCATCAAGGTGAAACGGCGTGAGACCGATCATTATTTTAAAAGCTTCGGAGGGAGACAGTGCGGGTTTATAACAACGTTCAGCGGTGAGTGCGTCGTAAATGTCGACAATGCATGACATACGGCCAATGAGTGGCAGCGCATCGCCTTTAAGGCCATTTGGGTAACCGTTACCGTCGATTTTCTCATGGTGCATGATGCTAACATCTTTGCTGATTGATGGTAGATCGGCCATGTTCTCAAGCACTGGCTGAGACAGTGTCTGATGCTCTTTCATATGCACAAACTCGTCATCAGTCAATTTTCCCGGTTTATTAAGAACTTCGTCTCGCACCAATATTTTGCCAATATCGTGAACGAGTCCTCCAACCGCAAGGTCTTCGAGTGTCGATCGATCCAATTCCAAAAAGCGTCCGAAGTTAACCAAATGGAAAGCAACATTCATCGAATGTTCAAGCAGGTAGGCACTTTTCTCTCGGATACCACTGATCCAGAGGACGGCTTCGCGACGTTCAAAAATATTTTCTACGATGTTGGCACTGATTTCTTTTACCGGTTCGATATCGACTGGATTATTTTCATAGATATCGCTAAGGAGTTTACTCAGTTGCTTCTTGGATCTATCGACAAGATCTTTTGCCACTGCATATTCGTCGTTGCCATTAATCGAGGAATGCTTGCCAACATTCGTTTCTTTGTAGCGTATATCTTCATCAGATGTAATTTGATCCGCATCGATATAGACAAACATCACGCCTTTGGTGCGTAAATTGTCGATGGTCTCTTGTCTTCTGATAAAGCCCGGCTTTTTCATTTTGGTACGTGCTGTCTGAGATTCGATCTGCTCGACATACATTCCAATCTCAACGTTATCAATGTCAACTTTTTGAAGCATTGATGTAGGCTCCGTATCAAGGTGTTACTAGCAATTAAATGATGATTAGATGGAAGTTCAGTGTTTTACCACTCTAAAGCGAACAATGTATTTACTGATGACTATAACTATATACAAAATACGAGATTTTGGCGTAATTAAGAGATAAAACAGTCAGTAATGGTGCGCAATAGCGGTATGACATTCTGAATAATGGTGTTTTATTAGTCTAATACACAATCGGTAGGCTAATGATAATAAGCAACTTTCAATCTAAACTCTGCAGTATTAGTCCTTCTAACACGATAATGACGCAAACACGAAATTTAAGGTTGTATGTATTCTAAGTGAACTTTTTATAAAACAAAGTACGGTAAAATTGATGCTGCAAAATAATGCGAACCTCTTCACGTTTTGTGTTTGCTTCAAGCTGAAGGTCTCGCTAGAGTGCGCGTTTGATTTGGCGCAGTTGTCGCCTGTTGTTGAATTTATGGACTAATGAATGCGAACGCTCCAAACCACGACTCATCCCGATGTACTTCCGTTAGAAGATAAATCTGTGTTCCACCGACTTGCCTCAAGAGCGATTGTTGTGCGTGGCGACAACATTTTGCTGCTCTTTACTGAGCGATACCATGACTACTCTTTACCTGGCGGTGGGGTGGACCCTGATGAGAATGACGTTGATGGTCTGATCCGCGAATTAAAAGAAGAAACGGGGGCACAGAACATCCGCAACATCCGTGCATTTGGTGCTTATGAAGAATTCAGGCCATGGCACAAGGGAGATTATGACGTCGTGCATATGGTGTCTAAGTGCTTTTGGTGTGATATCGACGAAGAACTCGGAGAGGTGTCACTCGAAGATTATGAAGTTAAGAATGGCATGCGCCCTGTTTGGGTTAACATTCGTGAAGCGATTGCACATAACAAAGAGACGATGGCTAAAAGTGATAAGCAGGGACTTTCTGTTGTTCGAGAAACCTTTTTACTAGAACTGATTGCCAATGCAATTGAGTAATGAAAGCGCATAAAGGCTGGTAGCCCAGCCTTTAGCTTCGTACTAATAGCGATAGAAAAGCGTAAAGCTACCATAGCCGTGTTGGTCAAGGCTTGAGGTTTTGAATTGCTTGCTATAAGCCGTCACAGAAGCCACCGCTCCCCATTGTTGCGAATACCAAGACAAACCGCCTGAGATGGAAGCCTGATTACGCTCAATGGTCAAATCATCATTTTCTGGTGGCTTGTCACCTTCAATGGTGATGTCGCTAAAGCGATAGCGAGCCTCGACCGTCGTAAAGAAAAAGAATCCATAGTTACTGTGACTGAGCATGCCGATATCGACAGCGTTCTGTGCAATAACAGACGTTGAGCCAAATGTATTCCCAAGATCCAGTCCAATGCGATAGGTGCCGCCTAGTGCAACTTCATTTTGAAAGTTACCACCCTGACCACGCCCAAACACACTAAATTCTCCAATATGGCTGCGAGAAATCAACTGGTGCGCTTCGAAGCCTACCTGATAGACAAATTCATTTTCAATTTGGTAGTCCCAGCCTTTTGGGTCGGTCGAACCGACGATTTGGTGCACGAATGATTGTGCGGAGTCCGCTGCTGAGCGAGGCCCGACGGTACCGAGCATCAAACTGCCTTTATAGGCGTTGACGTCGGTTTGGTGATAAGCACGACCTTGCGCGTATAGCAAACCTGCGTAGGGGCGTTCATTCGGTTGCGGCGTTTCGAATTCAATGTTTGTTGGCGTCCACATCTGGGATGCAATTTCAACACTGTACCCTATGGTTGCAGGATCTGAAGACCAACGAAGTCCAAGGCCACTGGTGTAGTCTCTGTCGGTACCGAGCGCGCCATCATTATCAAAAGTTAAAGAAACTGAGGCCGCTTGAAGAGAAAAGCTAAGCAATGGCGAAACAAGAATCGCAGCACCAATAATTCTGCGTGATAACATAAAATCCTTATTATCGAATTAGCGACGGTATTAACGTCGATACTGCGACGTATGATAGTTAGAACTCATATGCTATATCATTCAAGGTGTTCTGACGATGGCGGTTTCAAAGGAGAGTGATTTGCTACAGATAAATGATGTACTCATTAGTGCTGAATGGTTGCGAAGTAACCTAGGTGCGCCGAATCTGAGAGTGATAGATGCCAGTACTTTTATGCCGGGCAGCCCAAGAAATGGAAAGCAGGAATGGGCGACTAAGCGTATTCCCGGCGCGGTGTACTTCGATTTCGATAAAGAAATCGTAGATAAATCATCACCCGTGCCTCACACCTTGCCGTCTCCAGAGTACTTTCAGGAATGCGTTAGCAAGCTCGGCATAGACAATACTGATGCGCTGGTGGTTTATGACAGTGTCGGCATCTTCTCTGCGCCACGTGTCTGGTGGATGTTTAGAATCATGGGACACCAGTCAGTTGCCGTGCTTGATGGTGGCCTTCCTGCTTGGGAATCCATTGGCGGGCCATTAGATACACAAACACCGGCTGAGCCAGAATTCAGCACTTACAAAGCCAGCTTTCAGCCCGAGCGAGTCATTGATAAATCAGCGTTGCTAGCGGGTATTGAATCGTCATTGCTCAATGTCATTGATGTTCGACCAAGCGACCGATTTAACGGGAGCGTGACTGAGCCTAGGCCTGGTGTGCGCAGCGGTCATATGCCTAACGCAAAGAATTTGCCATTTGGTCAATTACTTGAAAACGGAAAATTTAAAGACAAAGCGCAGCTTCAAGAGAGTTTGAAGTCGGTGCTCTCGACCGACCTACCCAACGTATCATCATGTGGTTCGGGCGTGACGGCGTGCATTCTCACGTTGGCGAGCGAGTTCGCGTTGAATGTGCCTGTGATGGTTTACGACGGCTCTTGGACCGAGTGGGGCAGCGATATCTCGCTTCCGGTTGTTTCTGATAGCGACTAAGTTTGTTATTAGCGGTTTTAAAAATCTTTTTAAGCCTCCCATTGGGAGGTTTTTTTTGTTTGGCTGAACAATTGAAATGGCGATAAATATGGCTATTTCTTGAGCGGCAAAACTGAGAACTTAGTTTTTAGGGTGGATTAGGTCAAAGATGAAGTGATATACAGTTTGTAAGCAAGTATTAATGGTTACAAGATGTTAACAATGTGTTATGACTGTTTCATGTTGTTGATTAATCGATATGGAGCAGCAACTTGACGAATCAAATCGCGATGACAACAAACAATGTTTTACTCCCTGAGCGAATTCAAAAGCTTGTTCAAGCGCTCTCGAGTGGCGTTTATGAACGAGAGAACACCATTCGCCTATGCTTGCTCGCTGCGCTGAGTGGTGAAAGTGTCTTTTTGCTAGGCCCGCCGGGGATAGCAAAAAGCTACATTGCAAAAAGACTGATTGAAGCGTTTGATGACAGTACGTTTTTTGAGTACTTGATGACGCGTTTTTCTACCCCTGAAGAAGTTTTTGGGCCTCTTTCAATTCAAGAGCTGAAAGACAATGGAAAATATGTTCGCTTAACCGAAGGATATTTGCCATCGGCTGATGTCGTGTTTCTTGATGAAATCTGGAAAGCCGGTCCCGCTATCTTGAACACCTTACTGACCGTGGTAAACGAAAGAGTATTTAGAAATGGTAGCGAAGTGCTCCCTGTGCCCATGCGTTTGCTCGTCACTGCATCGAACGAGCTGCCAGACCCTGATAGTGGACTTGATGCGTTATACGATCGCATGCTGGTCCGTATTTTCGTCAATCGAATTCAAGAGAAAAGTAATTTCAAGCGGCTTCTGACCGGTGACACGGGCGAGACTCGCATCAAGATTGGTTCAGATATTTCCATCAAAGCGCATGAATACATGCAATGGCAGCATCAGATCGATCAAGTCTCACTTTCTGATAGTGTCTTTGAGAAAATTTATGCACTGAAAATGCTGTTGGAACGAGAAGCGCAAGATCCGAGTCATTCCTTTCCCTCAGAAGAGCTTTATATTTCTGATCGACGTTGGAAAAAGGCGGTACGTTTGCTTAAAGCGAGTGCCTTTTTCAATGGTCGCAGTGACGTGAATCCCGTCGACTTGCTCCTCTTGCAAGAATGCTTATGGCATAGCCCTGAATCTCGTATTGTGGTCGGCAACGTCATGCGTCAGTTCGCTGAACAGATATGTTTTAACCAACAAGAATCGTTGGCGATTGCGATTGAAGCCAGTGAAGATGTGAAAGCATTGTCCGAGGAAATCATTGAAACCATTGGACATGATGTCGACACAGAACTTTCGATGCGTAAAGAGAAGCATAAAGTAGACCTTAGTCATGCACGACGCTATTCCGTCAACATGGCAAACGATTTGATCAAACTGGTGATGCTAGATACTAATCCGTCTGTTTCTGAAAAAGAAAAAGGTGACAGTCGTTGGGTCTATGTAGACGCCACAGAGTTTGAGAAGAAGATTAAGAATGGTGCTTGTGACGTTTATGGGTACGTAAATAAAAACCCTAATCTCTGTGTGCTAAAATTTGATGTAGATGGTGAGCATAGCTTGATGATTAAAGACATCGCGAATCGTCCAGTCCCTGTTGCGATTGCGGGTGTGGACGATAACGATCAAGAGGCATTTGCAAAGTGGCAGGTCAAAAACGAAGCCGCAATCAAGAAAATTGAAGAAGCAAAACACCTGATCCGTATTGCACGAGTTCAGCTCAATGCCGCCTTGCCTCATCATTTTTCAAACTCTGAGCTTCTGGAGCTTCTAGCAAACAGCATTACCGATGCAGAAGAGTCTTTGCAGCGTCAGACGACAAAATTCGAGAAGAGCGCATTTCGAGTGCGAATGCTTAGTGAATTCTTCGCTTAAGGAGGCATCGTGATCAGTCCAGAAAGTTTGCAGCTAGGGATGATGCTCGCCGAAACAGGTATGTTGGAACATGCAGTCTCAGAGGTGATGGCGAAGCCGCAACTTCTCTTAATGACAGAAGCTAATCCTTCAGCAAAATCTGCGGTTCGTCGACATATTCGCAAGTGGCGACATTCGGTTAAGCGTCGATTGAGTAACGACTGTATTACTGAAGAACTCAAGCTGGAAATTACGTTATACCAAGAAGCCGTTCAGCTTACGCAGCATGAATTTAGCCAAAACGCGAAAGGCATGATCAAGCAACTTGAAGGGAAATCTGAATTTTACCTCTCCGCGCGTCGCATGCTGGAAAAGAATACCTCCCAAGAAACGCCGATGTTCCAATCGTATTTTTGCAACAAATGGTATGAGCATTTAGCGTCATCGATCAAAAATGCACAGCAAAAAGAGCTCGAAGCGCACATCGATAAGTTATTGAATGAGCTCTATCAGCGAATTGAAACCTACAAAACGTTAGAAAATGTCGAAGAACGCGGGACACTAGAAAAAGTCGGGCGTCTTTGGGACTTAGCTTCGTCAAAAATGACGCAATCGGATGTTGAATTACTAAAGCATTTTGTGGCTTTCTTGAAAGACAATAAGGACTTACAAGAGATCGCCCAAAAGTTGGGGCGTATGGCTAACGATGTGGATGATCCTTCTCTGCATCGGTCTCCAGCTGAAGAGTTGAAAATGGTGGAAGAGCCTGCGGATAATGTCGCTGACGACATTGTGGGTATACACCAAAGTGACAACCTTGAAAAAATGATCCCTAACGAAATGATCTATTTGGCGGAACCCGCTCTTGAAGTGCTGTTCTACAAACATTTTGCAGACAAACGACTACTGACCTATCGCATGCAAGGCATGCAACGATCACTTCGCAAGATCAAAGCGTTTAAGCCAGAGAGCAAACAGATAGAGGTTGAGAAAGGGCCGTTTTTGATTTGTGTCGATGCGTCAGGCTCAATGAGCGGCTTTCCAGAACAATGCGCAAAAGCCATGGCTTACTCTTTAATGCAAATCGCAGTGAAGGAAGATCGTGATTGCACCGTGATGATCTTCTCGACTGATCATATTTGCTATGAATTGACTGGAGAAGGGGGCTTGAAAGAGGCGCTCAATTTCCTTTCTTACCGTTTTCATGGTGGAACCGATCTCGCACCTGTGCTGACTCATTCCATTGATTTAATGGGCACGGACAAATACCGCAATGCCGATCTGGTTGTTATCTCGGATTTTATAGCACCCGAGCAGCCTAGAGAAGTGCAAGAGCAAGTGAGCGCACTGAAGCTAAAGCACAATCGCTTTCATGCGGTGAACTTGTCAAAATACGGCAACCCAAAACTGATGAGCATGTTTGATCACGTATGGGATTATCATCCTTCACTGATGGGACGTTTGTTGAAGCGCTTCTAAGTTTGAGTACAAAATATAATTGATAGAGCCCCATGATCAGCACATGGGGCTTTTTACTGCACTCTCTTCCTTGCTCTTGACGATTTTCCCGGCGCAAATTTAACCGCTTACTTAATCCGATAGGTATTACTGCTTATCTGACAGAGCCAATTTCAGACCAAGTGCCGCAAAGCTACCCGCAAAGACGCGTTGCAGAAGGGTAGAGACGCGTTTTGAATGGATAATAATATCTCTAACACTTACCGCCAGTGCGCCGTAGAGGATGAATACAAAAAAGGTCATGGCCATAAAAATGCTACCCAAAAGCAGCATGTAGACGGTTGGGTCTACGACATTTGGTGGAACAAATTGTGGCAAGAATGCCATGAAAAACACCGTTAGTTTTGGGTTGAGAATGTTCATCAAGCAGCCTTTTATGGCAATGTTGTACATGCTTTTCTTTTCGGCTTTTTCATCTATTGCGAGTGCACCACTTGCGCGCCACATAGAGATCGCCAAATACAACAAGTAGGCAACACCCGCATATTTCACGATCTGAAAAGCTAATGCGCTAGTGTGAAGAATGATCGCAAGGCCAGTGATACTCGCTATGAGTGGTGGGATAATACCAAATGTGCATCCTACAGAGGCCCAGATGCTTGCCCGTAAGCCCAATAGTAGGCCAGTAGAGACGGTATATAACACACCGGTACCAGGTATTAGGACAACGACTAAAGATGTTATAAGAAATTCGAGACTGACCATCATCATGCCTTTGTTCATCTTGTTTAATTCAGACTATCGTCTTTGCATGCCCGAAGAAATGTCCTTAGTCGCGTATTAACACCATTATCAAAAATGCGTCATTGAGAACGCGTAAAACGAAAAAAAGCGGCCTAAGCCGCTTTCGTGTTCGTTGGTTCAAAAAACAAGTCGATGTTAGCTAAGAAGCAAACTGTCATCAGCCAGTTCTTCACCACGCACTTTACTGAACATTTCCAGTAGATCGGGTACACCCATGTTAGCGCGTTTGTCCCCAGCAACATCCAACACAATTTCACCTTGGTGAAGCATGACAGTGCGATCGCCACAGGCAAGAGCATCTTTCATTGAGTGGGTAACCATTAAGGCCGTCAAACCGAACTCGGTGATGACTTTCTTGGTTAAGTCGATGACAAATGCAGCCATGCGTGGATCGAGCGCAGCGGTGTGCTCATCAAGCAGCAACAGCTTACTGTCAGACAGTGTTGCCATGACGAGGCTAACCGCTTGGCGTTGACCGCCAGAGAGCAGGCCGATGCTATCGCTAAGACGATCTTCCAAACCTAATCCGAGAATAGAAATTCGATCTCTAAAGATCTCACGTCGATTCTTTGTCAGTGCTTTATGCCAGCCTCTGTAAGAGCCCCGTTTAAATGCCAGTGCGAGATTTTCTTCGATCGTTAATGAGGCGCACGTACCCGCCAATGGATCTTGAAAAACGCGCGCCGCTAAACTGGCGCGCTGGTGGACTTGTTGCTTGGTTACATCGATGCCATCAATGATGACTTGACCACCAACCATCGGTGTTTCACCGCTGACAGCGCCAAGTAACGTCGATTTACCTGCACCATTTGAACCAATAATGGTGAGAAACTGATTTTTAGGAACGGTGAGTGACACGCTACGAAGCGCACGGTTTTCCAGCACAGTGCCAGGATTAAAAGTGACTTGAATGTCTTTCAGTTCAATCATTTCGCCACCCCAGCATCTTTCATTTTCTTGTTCTTTTGGTATTGTTCGCGCGCTTTTGGCGCAATCAATGCTAGTGCGACCAACAACGCGGTCACCAGATTAAGATCAGACGCTTTCAAACCAAACATGCCAGAGCTTAATGCGAATGCCACGGCAAGACGGTAGAGCACTGAACCTAAGATGACGGCAACAACGGCCACCCATACCTTGCGACCAGGGATCAGGGTTTGACCCAAGATGACAGAGGCGAGGCCAACAACAATGGTACCGACGCCCGACGTGACATCCGCGAAGCTGTTAGTTTGCGCGAATAGCGCCCCTGAAAAGCCGACAAAACCATTTGAAATGGCGAGACCAAAATACGTGTAAAAGGCAGTGCTACCGCCTTGTGCTTTCACCATTCGAGCATTTACGCCTGTGGCACGAAGACCCAAGCCAAAATCACTCGCCAGTAAGCGAATCACAAACAGGGCGCTGAGTAATACAAGAATGAAGACGACCAGCGGGCGAGCATAAACAGGGTCTATACCCATATTCTCAAACGGCGTTAGAATCGTATCGACACCGAGTAGAGCAATGTTCGGACGACCCATGATTCGAATATTGATAGAAAACGCCGCAATCATGGTAAGAATACTGGCGAGCAGGTTCAGAATGCCGCATTTCACGGTAAGAAATGCGGTAATAAGTCCTGTTGCTGCACCAGCGAAAATGGCCGCGAATGTCGCGATCCATGGGTCAATACCGGAAATGATGAGCGTGGCTGCAACAGCAGCTCCCATAGGGAAGCTGCCATCTACAGTCAGATCCGGAAAATCGAGAACCCGAAAGGTAAGATATACGCCTAGTGCGACTAGGCCATAAACCAGACCTACTTCCAGTGTGCCGAAGAAGGCAATTGAGGTCATGTATTGCTCCTACCTATTACTTTTCTACAGAGGTTGCGCGATCAAGCAGCGTTTGAGGAACAGTTATTCCCAATTTCTGTGCCGCTTTCAAGTTAATCACCAGATCAAAGCGCTGTTGCGTTATCATGATCCAGCCAACTGGCCAATCATT
>NZ_AJYD02000038.1:1470184-1657062 GCF_000286835.2 Enterovibrio norvegicus FF-33
TTGGTGCATAAATAACGTCAGACTTAGAGGCAACAATTTGTGCCGCAGATTGCACGTCAGCACTTCTTAGCGCGGTACCTTCAACAACTTTCAGGCCTTGTTGGTCTGCGGCTTCGCGGAGTAATTCAACCAGTGCGACGGCATTAGATTCGCCCGGGTTATATACCACACCAATGGTTGTCATGTTTGGAAGCAGTTCTTTAGCCAAAGCCACGTGTTGAGCAACGGGAGAAAGATCAGATAAACCAGTGACATTGGCACTTGGTTTCGCCATATCTTTAATCAGTCTTGCGCCAACAGGGTCGGTAACGGCAGTGAATACGACAGGAATAGATTTTGTGGCTGCAACCAATGCTTGAGCTGAAGGTGTGGCAATACCGACGAGAACATCAGGGCTTTCACCTACATATTGGCGAGCGATTTGTACCGCAATAGCAGGGTTGCCTTGAGCGGTTTGGTAAGAAAACTCGAGGTTTTCACCGTCAACATAGCCTTTCGCTTTTAGACCATCTAACAGTCCTTGGCGCGTTGCATCAAGAGCAGGGTGTTCCACGATTTGTGAAACGGCGACTTTCGCTGTTTCTGCCGAGACCACAAAAGGTGCAGTAAACAGTGTAGTGGCACAGCAAGCCGATAAAAGTAGTTTGGAAATGTTCATCTCGTTCTCCCTGATAAGTGACAATTGGCAGCACACCAATCTAGCTGTCACGTGTTAATCCATTGTTATATCCAAAATCCCGCGTTAAATCAGTCACTAAAGTTGCAGTCTAAGAGTGATGGTCAATAAAACGTAGTGCTTATATGCGCATATTTACTGTTAAACCTATGAATAAAATAGAGAAATATACAAAAGCTAAACTATACCCAATAATTTAAAATGTCGAACAATTAACCTTAATTAAACTGATAATGTAGATATATAACTGGTTTTTGGTTGCAGGGTGGTGAATAGCTTGTCACATTGGAGTTTATGTGGAGGAGTGGGCTTTTTATGAAAAAGTTTGATCTTTGCAGGTTAACAGCGCAATTTTTACACTGTAAACCGAGTCAACGTATTCGCCCATTTCACAAATTAATTTTAGGCTGATATCACCTTTTGACTTTGAAATGAAAGATCCTGCTCTCATTTACCAACACGCTTTGCAGCATTGGTGGAAATATAAGCATGTTTGTGGGGCAAGCCTAAAAGCAACACATTTACTCTGCAATTATCTCTTTCTGCATATACTATTTCTCGCGATAGCCAGTCTCTGCGCCTAACTCAACACTTGTTAGGTGACATTACTACAAATCAATAATATTGAGATTTGGCCAATTGGGGTAATGCGTTTACGAAAATGAGATACGAGATCGTGCGTGTGTCATTGCCCCCTGCATTGGAATAATTCTAGTTTGCTCGGAGGCACAAGGATGAAGCTTTTACTCGCGTTAGCATTGCTATTTTCTAGCAATGTGTTCGCATCTGGCAGTGATGCCAACTATCTCGATTTAACAGACTCATACGTGGGTTATATCTCCCTTCTTATATTTGCAGCTGCTTACACTTTAGTGATGTTGGAAGAACAGCTGCACTTGAGAAAATCAAAACCTGTTTTGCTAGCCGCCGGTTTGATCTGGCTCCTGATCGGCTTTACTTATAGCCATTCTGGGGATATCGAGGTTGCTAAAGCCGCGATCGAACACAACCTATTGGAATACGCAGAGCTGATGCTTTTTCTGCTGGTTGCGATGACCTACATATCGGCCATGGAAGAGAGGCGCTTATTTGATGGCTTAAAAGCTTGGATCCTTGGAAAAGGATATGACCTGCGGCAGTTATTCTGGATTACCGGCATTCTCTCATTCTTTATTTCTCCTATTGCCGATAACCTCACCACTGCGCTTCTCATGTGTACTGTGGTGATGAAAATAGGGGCAGACAACCCGCGCTTTATAAATATTGCGTGTATCAACATTGTTGTTGCTGCCAATGCAGGTGGGGCATTTAGTCCATTTGGCGACATTACAACGCTAATGGTCTGGCAGGCGGGCATTGTGAACTTTACTGAGTTCGGTAGCTTGTTTATTCCATCAGTGGTCAACTATGTGATCCCTGCATTTATCATGTCGTTGTTCATTCCTAAAGAACAACCCAATGTGGTTCAAGAGTTTGTCGACGTTAAGCGAGGTGCTAAGCGTATTGTCGTTTTGTTCTTACTCACGATTGTCACTGCTGTTGGTTTCCATGGCCTTGTTCATTTCCCACCTGTCATCGGCATGATGATGGGTTTAGCTTACTTACAATTCTTTGGATTCTACCTCCGCAAAACCTTGCCTCGTTCTTTGGCAAGAAAGCGAGCAGAAGCGCAAGCTAAACATGATGAAGCAGCACTTAAACGCTTGGGCTCCGTGGTGCCGTTTGATGTGTTTCGAAGAGTGTCCCATGCGGAGTGGGATACGTTATTGTTTTTCTACGGCGTTGTGATGTGTGTAGGCGGCTTGAGTCTGATTGGCTATTTGAGCCTTGTTTCCAATGTTATGTATTTGGAATGGGACCCCATTTGGGCCAATACCATTGTGGGCTTACTTTCCGCTGTTGTAGACAACATTCCCGTGATGTTTGCGGTGCTAACGATGCAACCTGATATGTCACTTGGCAATTGGTTGTTGGTGACGTTGACGGCGGGTGTTGGTGGTAGCTTGCTATCACTAGGTTCAGCTGCCGGTGTGGCTTTGATGGGGCAGGCGAGAGGCATGTATACCTTCTTCGGTCACCTTAAGTGGGCGCCCGTTATTCTGTTAGGTTACGTCGCTTCTATCCTGACGCACCTAGTGATAAACAGCGCTGCTTTTTAGAAAATAGTGAAATAATCAAAGAGCGACCGAATAAGGTCGCTTTTTTGTGTTGAGCTATTGGCAGCAGTTTTGCAAAATAGACCCATTACGAATGGGTAACATATTGGAAATACAATGATCTCGAAATGGGCAGTACGTTTTTATCAAATGGCGGAACTTGTCGGTTCATGGAGTAAAGACCCATCAACACAAGTCGGCGCTGTCATTACCAAAGGTAATCGCATCGTATCAGTGGGCTTTAATGGCTATCCACATGGTATATCGGACAGTGCTGACACCGATGACCGCGAAATGAAACTGCTGAAAACGCTGCATGCAGAAGAGAATGCCATCTTGTTTGCTAAACGTGATTTGTTTGAGTGCGAAATTTGGGTCACGCACTTTCCTTGTCCAAATTGTGCGGCGAAAATTATTCAAACGGGCATGACCAAGGTATTTTGCCCAGAGCAGAGTGAAGATTTTCTGTCTCGATGGGGTGAGAAAATCAAAGTTAGCGCCGAGATGTTCGAACAAGCGGGGGTTGAGGTGAATTGGTTGCCGCTTGCAGAGCTTCCACCTAAACGTGACGTGTGACAGCGAGCGTGATATGGGTATAATCAGCGCCCATATCGAAATAGCAGTAGAATAGGGGTGCGTTATGGCCAGCACTGCACATGCACTTCACATTTTGGTGAAGCATAAAGAACAAGCTGATGACATCATGGCTCAGCTCAAGAAAGGCGCAAAATTTCAAACACTTGCGAAGAAATACTCTACGTGTCCGTCGGGTAAGAAAGGTGGTGATTTGGGTGAGTTTCGACGTGGGCAGATGGTGCCACAGTTTGATAAAATCTGCTTTACCGGAGAAGTATTGACCCCACACCTCGTGAAAACCAAGTTTGGTTGGCACGTTGTGAAGGTACTTTTTCGTACATAGTTTTCAGTGTCAGAATGGTCAATGCGACCAGGACTGACATTTGGGCAAAAAAAGAGGTGACAATGTCACCTCTTTTTTATATCTACAGTTTTAACGCTATATAACGAATTACTTGGTGAAAATCTCACGGAATTCACGCTTCATTACTGGCTTCAAACGTGCTTGTTTTAGCTGTTTTGCCAAATCTTTCACACAGTTATGAAGCAGTTTGTCGAGCAAGCCTGCTTTGTAATCTTGTGTTTGCTCGTCAGTCATGTCGTCAAATTTCATGTCCTGAGCTTCAGTCATGAAATCGATACCTGCATAGCTTTGGCTTAGGCTAACCAGCGCATGGAATTGCTCGAAGTTATCAAGAATGTTCTGCGCACTTGCTGGCATTGTATTCCAAGTTTCGCGAACAACGTCTTCTGATGCTTCATGAACAGACGCTAGCATGTTGAATAGCTCAACTGGAACTTTTTCGTATTTGATAACTTGTTGAAGCTCTGCAGATAGATCTTCCAGGTTCACAGTTTCTAGAGTTGGGGTAGCTTGTTCAGACATCTCTTTAATTCCTGATAATGCACAAAGCTGCGCATCCTATCTCGCTTGAAGGTGAAGTCAACAGAAGATAGCCAAATCGACTATCGAGTGTCGACGATTAAAGCAATATAACGTGTTAGGCAGAAGCTTGCGTCTTTTTAGACTCAGACTTCGTCGTGTTATCTTCATTCACCACTGTCAGTGATGGCTCATCTTTTAGCTTGTTTTCGCCCATCAAACAGCCACCTTTTTCGATGGTGAGCTGCTCACTTTCGATTTGGCCTTTCATTTTGCCGTTGCCGAGAATATTAACTTCACGCGCAACGCATGAGCCTTCGACGAAACCATTAATAGTGACGTGTTCGGCGTAAATGTCACCTTTAAAATGACCTGTTGAAGAGATGACAACATTGCGGGCACGGATGATAGTACCTTCACCCTGACCATCGAACTGAATGTCACCGTCCAAATCAAACTCGCCAAAAACTCGGCATTGTTTCGCAACCAGTGACATCGACGGCATAGACGCAGCGCTTTTACCAAACAGCCCCATTTTCATCTCCTTAAATCGCTTCCACACCAATGTGAGAGAAGTGACTACTACAAAATTAGAATATTGGTCGGATCTTATATGAATTTCTATTAATGACGTGACAAAAATTTTCGTGATTGAGGCGAAATCACATCGTTGCGACAAACTTGCAGGAGAGTGTTCGGTAATAATGATGATTTTTCCAACGATTACTCGGGTATCCATGCTCAAAAAGGTAAATTGGTGAAATATCTACCAGTCGTCAGTGCCTTTTGCGCGTTTATCGACATAAGTGATTGATGACCTGTCGGTTGATTGCTATAACCTCGAGTTATAAGGATTTATTCAGAGGCATTACCATGGCGATTGAACTTACTCCCTACGAAGCGCGTGTTATCGGCTGCTTGCTTGAAAAAGAAGTGACGACACCTGAACTTTACCCACTCACACTGAACAGCTTGACCACTGCGGCAAATCAGAAAAGTAATCGTGACCCAGTCTACTCACTGACTGATGCAGAAGTGATGGATACGGTTGAGCAACTGAAAGCGAAACGCATGGTCAGTGACGTGGAAGGTTTTGGTAGCCGAGTGACCAAATATCAACACCGATTCTGCAACACAGAGTTTGGTACCTTGCAGTTTACGGTACAGCAGAAGGGCATTATTTGTGTACTTTTGCTCCGTGGACCACAAACGCCAGGTGAACTTCGTACTCGTACTAACCGCCTGTGTGAATTCTCTGAGATGAAAGACGTGGAATCAGCGCTGGTAACCTTGATTGAAAAAGGGTACGTTGCGCAGCTTCCGCGTGAACCGGGTAAACGAGAAAGCCGATATACTCACCTTTTTAGTTCTGATACACCAGAAACGACAGCGTTTGTTGCTTCCACGGAAGTGGCAGATACTTCACTGACTACACGTGTTGAAGCGTTGGAGCGAGAAGTGGCGGAATTGAAAGCACTGGTCAATGAACTGCTTCAATAAGACGCCGAATAGCGAATTCGTTTAACCCGATGGAATCAATACCTGCCGAGCAAACGCCCGACGATTTTCCTTCTTGGTCTGTTTACCTCATCCGAACACGAGACAACGCGCTCTACTGTGGTGTGACAACCGATGTAGAGCGGCGATTTGGCGAGCACCAAAAAAACGGCACGAAAACTGCTAAATATTTGAGAGGAAAACAACCTCTCACGCTTGCTTGGTCTTATGAAGTAGGGAATAAGCAAAAGGCTATGTCGCTTGAGTGGAAAATAAAGCGGCTGACCAAGCGAGACAAAGAGCGCCTTTGCACAGAAAGTGACCTTATCACGGTCTTATTTAACGACAGCATTTAATCTAGGAAATACCATGGCACTTAAAGCAACGGTGTATAAAGCGTCAATTAACGTAGCAGATATGTCGAGAGGCGTGTACCTCGACCACGCTGTTACGTTGGCGCAGCACCCATCCGAAACGAATAAGCGCATGATGCTTCGTCTTCTTGCGTGGACGTTATATGCGGATGAACGTTTGCAATTTACAAAAGGCCTGAGTGACGAATCAGAACCTGAGCTATGGATCAAAAATTATAGCGACGAGATTGAGCTTTGGGTTGAACTCGGTTTGCCGGATGAAAAGCGCCTGAAGAAAGCCTGTTCGCTGGCGAAAGACGTCGTGTTGTTCACCTACGATGATCACGCAGCGAGAGTGTGGAAAACGCAACTGTTAAACAAGTTACATCCCTTCAAGAATTTGACCGTGATTAATATCATGGATGAAGTGTTGGATGCGGCGGGGGCAAGTTTGTCTCGCAGCATGTCGATTCAGGCAACGATTGAAGATGATCAGGTATGGTTTTCAATTGGCGATACGGTGGTATCAATCCAACCTGAAATTTGGAAAACTGCAACCAACTAGCCAAAATGCTTTGCATTTTGCAGCTAAAAAAATAGTCATCAAGTCGTTCTGGCTGAAATGCGATGAAGCTGAAAAGATTAAGAAGCCGGGTAGAGACGCCCGGCTCTTTGTTTCTTGAGCACCACCATTAAATCGTCTGCACTCATTGGTTCATAGTAAAAGTGACCTTGGGCGAAATTACAGCCGATATTTCTGAGCAATTCCTGTTGATCGATCGTTTCAACACCTTCCGCAACCACTTTCAATTGTAATAAGTTCGCCATGCTAACCACGGCCTGACATATGACTAAATCATCTTTTGACTGGGGCAGGTCTTTAATGAAACCGCGGTCAATCTTGACGGTGTTGACAGGGAAGTGTTTGAGGTATGCCAACGAAGAGTACCCCGTGCCAAAATCATCAATGGCGAGACTAATGCCAGAGGCGGTCAGTCGATTAAGAATATGCTGGTTACGTTCAAGGTTTTCGATAAACACTTGTTCAGTGAGTTCGATTTGTACTCGAGATGCGGGTATGTCATAGCGGTTCACAGAACGTATCACATAGTCAGCTAAATACCCGTCTTGAAATTCATGACCAGACACATTGATGGCAATACATTTGGGCGCACAGCGCTCATCAAGCATTCTGGAAAACTCTTTCAACGCTGTATCAACAACCCAATGACCCAGGCGTTGCATCAAGCCTGTTTCTTCAGCGGTTTGAATAATGACATCCGTACTGATGGCGACGCCATTTTGAGACTCCCAACGAACTAAAGCTTCTACGCCGACAATCTGACGTGTCCGCAAATCAACTTGAGGTTGAAAATGCAGTTTTAGTTCATCATTATTGATCGCTTGTCGTATAGCTCGCTCAAGCTCTTTTTTACGATTCAGTTGCTCTTGCATGGTCTGGTTGTAAGCCACTACCTTACGGCTTCCTAAAGCTTTCGCTTTGTTCGCGGCAGTGTCGGCGTGGCGAAGCATGTCATCGGCGAGAAGTTCATTGTTGTAACGATAAGCGATACCTATTGCACAAGTTGTCAGAATGTCGTTGTCTTCGATGTAGAATTCTTCTTCCAAGCACATTCGCAGCTGATTGGCTTGCATTTCCGCTTCCAATTGCGACATACCCGCGCAGGCAACCATAAACTGGTCGTTCCTAATTCTGGCCAAAATTGCGTGGGGCGGCAGCACGGATTTGAACCGTTTCGCCGCTTCAAACAACAACTGGTCAGCCACCAGGTGTCCATACATATCATTGATTTCTTGAAATTTATCGAGTGACACACACATCAATACCATGTCGTGATCTGAACGAAGGTTTCTATTTAAATATTGTTCCATGGCGAATCGATTAGGCAGATGCGTTTGTGGGTCGTGATTAGCGGTAAACTTGAGTTGCGCTTCAGCCTCTCGACGCTGTGTTATTTCTTCTTTAAGCATCGAGACCATGCTGGACTCAGCGCGTCTTCCGATAATATTGACTTCGAGTAGGTATAGAGACATGGCAACCAATGCTGTGACCACAATTCCCGCAATGAAAATCAATATAGGCAGCGAAAAATAGGTGTGCTCTGCCTCTTTGCTTTGCCAAACAGTCAATTGCCATTGACCATTAAGCGCATTGAGTGCAACCGTATTCACCATCGCTCCAGCAGCAGTGGGAAGCTCTCCGATAAATGGTCTGGCTCCATCACTCAACACTAAGTTTTGTCCAGGGCGCAGAAATTCCGCCGCAATGGCTTCAACCATCATCTTGATGTTGTAACTGGCACCGAGATGACCGGCTATTTCACCATCAAACACAACGGGATGAAGCATTTCAATTGCCAATCTACCATTTGGGGCAGGATGAACCGTGGAGGTTGATAGTCTTGACAGCACAGGCATTGCGTTGAGTTTTACTGAACTCGAGGCTTCCCAATTAGCGTTTGTCGGGTAGGGGGTAAAATTGGTTGGCGTTGTCCATTGGACGGTACTTTCTGCGTCAAGCCAGTACACGCCAGCGAAAAAAGGAAATGTTGAGCGAATCCCTGCCGTGGTTCGTTTCCAAACTCGGTCATCAATTTTGCCTTTATTCTGCAAGGTATTTGCAAGCCAAACCAAAAAATAGGCTTCTTTTTGTAGGTTGACTTCGATGGCACGTTGAACTCGATTTATCTCAACGTTAAGCATGTGATTTTTAAGCTCGTGCTGACGTGATTGCGCGCTGTGGTAAAGCGTAAAGGTGAAAATGAGTATCAACGAACAAACAAGCGCAATAGCCGCTAAGGATGACAAGCGAGGAGAGTAGGGTGACTGCTCAGATGTTTGCTCGGTGTGGTACATGGCTGGCTGCAAAAGTCATAACCTTAATTAAGAGTCTATGGTCTCAAAAATAAGTCTATGTCATAACAGTCAAATCGCAACGTAGAGAGCTGAAAAGTCCCTGATTTTAAAGATGCTTAGTGCTATCTGTGATGAAAAAGCGATTGCAAGGCTAAGCGTGATAATTGAATCAATTTGCATATTGTTCAGGAGAGGTCGCAATCGGGAAATGTTGCAATGCTCCATGACCTTGGCCAAGTTCGAGATGACTTGCATTGATAATGGCGAGGGTCAAATAGCGTTTACTGTGTTCTACAGCCTCAGCCATTGACATGCCCTTAGCAAGGCTAGTCGCAATAGCCGAAGACAGGGTACAGCCCGTGCCATGGGTATTGCGTGATTGAATACGTGGTGCTGAAAAGCATTGAATGTAGTGTTGCCCGACCAATTGGTCGGTCGACAATGCTGGGTCGACGCCGTGTCCCCCCTTGATAAGGAGCCATTGGCAGCCTAACTGTTGTCTAGCGAGTTCGTATACATTTTCATTGTGCGATGTCTGTGTGAAATCGTTGAGTTCGATATTGCCTGTTAACGCCATAAACTCTGGGATATTAGGCGTGAGCAGTGTCGCAAGTGGGTATAAATGGGCTTTGCAGTAAGCTATTGCCTCTTCGCAAAGTAATTCTCGTCCACTGGTTGATAGCATGACTGGATCGACAACAACGTTCTTGGCGGCATAAATGGTGAGCTTGTCGACAACAACTTTTGCGATATCGACGTTTGCTAGCATTCCAATTTTAACGGCTGCAACATTAAAATCCGCAAAAATTGCGTCAATCTGAGCGGCAACGCTCGCGGGAGAAAGGGGACAAACATCGTAAACACCTTGTGTGTTTTGTGCAGTCACTGCCGTAATAACTGTGCATGCATAGCCGCCATTTGCCGAAATGGTTTTTAGGTCAGCTTGAATACCTGCACCTGCGGAACTGTCTGAACCTGCGATAGAAAGAACAACAGGCGGTGTAAAGTGTTTATGAGCCATAGTCGCTATACATCTTATTTATTATGCATCTTGATAGAAAAGGCAGAAATATCTGCGTTCGACTTTATCACATGTTGCTAGGTGATATATCCGGGCAAAAATTGCAGACATGAAGAAAAATCACTCATTAGTCTCGATTATTTACATATTTATACGTTCCAATTGTCCTATTCTTAGTGTCAACGTGCAGGGATTAAACGGTAGCCTCAGTGGAATGGCTTGAAAAACACAGTAAAGCGCTAATTATAATATTTGTATCGATACTTTTTGCCTACTTTTCTCAGGTTGCCGTTTCAAACTGGCTTGTGCAGAAAAAAATACAGGAAGATGTTTCGGTTCTTTCGCAGCTATACACTGAGCTTTATCGACAAAGCTTCGAACAAATGCGCGTGTTATCTGAGCAATTGCTTTTTCATTGTGACGATGATGATATCGAGCTGATGAGCCAGGCAGGAACAGGTAATATTTTTATTGAATATGTTGATCTGCACCTCAGTGACGGCAGTTCATGTTCAATTTATAACAAAGAAAAAGCGGGGCGCGCGTTAATGGGGTACGCCCCAGAAAATGAAATCGTTTTTTCGGAAGTTTCCCTGATTTTAAGCGAAAGCCAATTTGAAGAAATGCGCCTTCACAGTCAAAAAGGCGTGCTGAGATTCGTTTTTGAGCAGCCGAGAAACTTTCTGTCAAACTGCGACAAATGCCTTTACATGGTCACCAATGTTAATGGCCGAGACATCACACTATACCAACGCAATGAGCTACCTTACCGTGAAATATTTGATGGGGATCTCGGTAATAATATTGGCGTTAAACTGTTTATTAATGAAGACGGCGTTGAGTATCTCGTTGGTGATTTAGTTAATTTATTCTCCATACTGGTCATATTGTTTGGTGCCTTGATCGCAGTGGGAGTGGAACTGAATCAATCTGATAGAAAAGGGTTAACTGGATTGCTCAATGAAGCGATTGAATCCAATGCCCTGATACCGTTTTATCAGCCGATTGTGCGTCCTGTTGATGGCGGCTATCGTATCGTTGGCGCCGAAGTATTGGTTCGTTGGTTATCGAACACCGGCGAATATATCCCTCCTGATACGTTTATCCCTCTCGCCGAGCAGAATGGCTCAATTGATAAAATCACCGATCAGCTGGTGGACAATGTTTTGCATCATATTAAAACATTGGTATTACCAAAGTATTTTTTCGTCAGCGTTAATGTGTCACCTAGCTATCTCGAAAAAAATGATACGGCGACGAAGTTACTCGACAAAATGGAAGAGCATGGGCTCGATCCTCATTTATTGTCGCTTGAAATCACGGAACGAACTAAATTTGGTGATCTCAATAAAGCTGCGATTTGCATCGAAACGCTTACAGAAAAAGGCATTTCGATAAAGTTGGATGATTGTGGTACGGGGTATGGCGCGTTCTCTTACTTACATATCTTAAACATCGACACCATTAAAATTGACCGAATGTTTGTTGATGGTATTGGTTTGGAGGATTTCAAAAATACCATTTTGGATTCGATATTAGCTTTTTCACGCGAGTCGGGATTGCATGTGGTTGCAGAAGGAATTGAGACCAAAGTGCAAGCCGACTATTTGATACATGCGGGTGTCGAAATGCTTCAAGGTTCTTATTTTGGTGATCCTGTTCCCTTTGACGTATTTAAGAAGAGCCTGGGAGAAGATTCATTAGATGATGATTTCCCTCTCACCATTGAACCTACGCAACCCTAGTCGCTATCCCAGATAGTTGTCCAATCTGTCTAATACCTGTCGCAAATCACGCTCAAATTCATTTGCTTTTGATGAATTGGTCAATAAGATCAATTTGTTATCTTTGAGTGAAAGGCTATTTATCTGACTAGACTTGAAATAACCTAGTGCAAAACGGGTCTATCTCACTAATGGACTATGCACGCGGAAAAGCGGCGGGTATACATACAAATAAACTCTTTTTGGATAAAGCACTCAAAGAGCTGTACGCACAAAATGTAGAGGATGTGTTTTCATGTTTAAATCTTTTTTTCTTGATAGACGTTGGTTTCGGTGGTCTATCTTGGGTACTGCTTTGATCCTATACGTGACTTGGTACAAAGTTCAGATAGATGTGCAAGTCAATGAATGGTTTGGTTCATTTTATAACCTTGTGCAGGAGGCGCTGACCACCCCAAACGCTGTTGAGTTTGAGGAATTTCTAGCGGGCTGTATCGAATTTTTCAATATTGTGTCGATCTATATTGTTATTGCCGTTGCGCTTGAATTCTTTGTTCGTCACTACGTGTTCCGCTGGCGTACAGCGATGAACGACTATTACATGCGTCATTGGAGCAAAATCCACCACATTGAAGGTGCTTCTCAGCGTGTTCAGGAAGACACCATGCGTTTTGCTCGTATCGTAGAAGGGTTGGGCGTGAGCTTCATGCGCTCAATCATGACATTGATAGCATTTTTGCCCATCCTTTGGACCTTAAGTGAGAGCGTCACTGAGTTACCTTGGATAGGAAAGGTGGATCATTCACTGGTCTATTTGGCTATCCTGTCTGCAATTTTTGGCACTGTTTTGTTGGCTGTGGTTGGAATCAAGCTTCCGGGTTTGGAATTCAAAAACCAAAAAGTAGAAGCAGCGTATCGAAAAGAATTGGTGCTTGGTGAAGATCATGAATCTCGCGCTGAACCTGAAACAGTAAAAGAACTCTTTGTTAACGTCCGTCGAAATTACTTCAATCTCTATCGTCACTACCTTTATTTTGATGTCGCCAAGTGGTCGTACATTCAGTATACCGTGATCATGCCGTATATCTTTATGGGGCCAACGATTGTCTCTGGCGCAATCACCTTAGGGGTGTTGCAACAGATCCTGCGCGCATTTGGTAAGGTGGAAGAATCGTTTCAATTCTTGGTGCACTCGTGGAGTACCATTGTCGAACTGATGTCCATTTACAAGCGACTTAAAGCGTTTGAAGTACAGATAGAATCGGCCATTACCGCAGAAAAAGCAGCGGTGACCGATTAGTAAATTACTGAATTATCAATAAGTACGAGGCGCACCATCATTTTTTGTGATGGTGCGCCTTTTTGTTACCTATACACCAAAATAAATTCGTACAACTGTGATCCATTATTACAGTTAACTTGTACAAATAATAAAACATGTACAACAGGGAGAAAGATATGAGCATAAAATTGGGTGTCAGTGCGTGTGTCATTGGAGACAATGTCCGTTTCGATAGCGGTCACAAACGTAATCAATTCATTTGTGAACAATTATCGCCGTTCATTGAGTTTGTCCCTGTTTGTCCAGAAGTCGGTATTGGCCTACCTGTCCCTCGTCCCACTATCCGACTTTTGGATCGTGGTGACGAGATTGGTATACGTTTGGTTGAGACGAAAAATGCGGACGTTGACCACACCGAGAAAATGGAAGCGTTCAGTCGCAAGAAGGCTGACCATCTCGCGACGATGGATCTGTGTGGGTATGTGGTATGCGCAAAGTCACCAACCTGTGGCATGGAACGCGTAAAGGTTTATCGCGAGAACGGCTACGTGTCGGCAGAAAAAATTGGTGTCGGCCTGTACACCAAACAACTGATGAAGCGCATGCCATGGTTGCCTATTGAAGAAGATGGTCGACTTCATGACCCAGTATTGCGTGAAAATTTCGTCTTCCGAATTTTCGCATTGAGAGATTTATACGATTCGATGGCAGAGGGGATTACTCGCCGTGCCATTGTTGAGTTTCATTCCCGTTACAAACTTGTACTGATGGCGCATAGCCCGCTAGATTACAAATCCTTGGGTAAATTTGTCGCCACTATTGCTGATCATGATATCGATGAATTCTATATCGAATATCGCACGTTGTTTATGCAAGCCATTGCCAATCGCGCTAGCCGAAAAAATAACACCAATGTACTAATGCATTTGCAAGGTTATTTCAAACGTGATTTGGACAAAAAGGAAAAAGAAGAACTGTCAGGGCTTATCCATTCTTATCGCCAAGGCATCATGCCTTTATTGGCACCATTAACGCTGATAAATCACCATCTACAGCAGCACCCAGATGACTATCTCCAACATCAGAGTTACCTAAACCCTTACCCAGAAAGTTTGAGATTGCGTTATGGGCTCTGACAAAACGCCATTAGCGATTGGTGAGGTGTCTGAGCGCACTGGCGTCAATACCGTCACGCTACGAGCATGGCAACGCCGATATGGGCTTTTAAAGCCACAACGAACGCCGAAAGGGCACCGATTATACAGTGAGCACGATGTTGAACGTATAAAAGAGATACTTTCATGGCTGCATAAAGGTGTTGCGGTTAGCCAAGTGAAACAGTTGTTAGGCAAACATGATGTGGTGAGTGCAGAGAGTGCACAAAACTTGCCGGAAGTCGCGATGCTGAAAGATGCTGTCATGCGGTTTGACGCAAGATTCGTCAATAATTGCCTGTCAGAACTGACTAAGAACTACCCCATATCGACGTTGAAAACGACAGTGCTTGATCCGTTAAGTGATTGGTTTAGCGAACAGAATACAGACGTAATGAAAATGTGCGATAGCTTCTGGTGTACTTCGCTGGCGTATGTGTTGGTTCATTGTTTGCATAACAATCAAAAAGCATCAACGAAGAAACCCTGCTGGATGGTTGCCGTACAAGGAAATAAAGCGCACCGAGTTTATCTTCATGCACTGTTGCTTCAATCCAAAGGTTACAGCGTCACTGTTGTGGAGGGGGCGGGTATAGGTTTAGCTGCTCTTCATAAAACGTTAATAGAACAACACACAGAGAAAATGGTTATCTATTCCGATTGTTCGTTTACGGCATCGTTAAAGCGCGAAGTTGAAAGTGTATTAGCGAGCACAGTGCTGATTACTGAATTGCTGGGAGAGTGTCGACTTATCCACCCCGAGCTGGTGAATTCAGCAACCCTGTCAGCGAAAGAAAATCTGGAGCATCAAAAATGAAGCTAGTTTGGTTCAGAAGAGATTTGCGAGTAAAAGACAACATTGCACTGACCGAAGCGTGCAAAAGTGGTGAGCCTGTTATGGCCATTTACTACGAAACGCCGATTCAGTGGAAATCTCATGGTATGGCTCCCATTCAGGCCGACCTAATCAGACGTCGTTTGATGGTGCTACAGCAAGATCTAGAAGCGCTCAATATCCCATTGCTGTTCCGGACTGTGAATACATTTAGTGACATTAATCCGTCATTGGCACAGCTTTGCCAACAGTATCAAATTGCTGATATTTATTGTATTCGTGACCATGAACTTGATGAAGTCAATCGCGATAATTCGATAGCAGGTCTTCTCAGTTTAACCAGCACTAAGCTCAATGTGTTTGATTACAAATGCATCTTCCCTCCAGGATCTGTCATTAATGGCGCGGGGAATATCTATCGTGTTTTTACACCATTCAAAAAGGCGTGGATAGCAAGGTTACAACGCGAAAATGTGGCACCCATAGGAACACCTGAACCGGTTCAAATTAATGCTACTGTGCAGGCTTTATTGAAGCAGCCAAGCAGCATCGAGTTTCATTATCACCAAGATGATTCAGTGGGTTGGCCAATTGACGACAACACTATCATTCAGCGAATGCGTGATTTCTGCAGGTATCGCGTAGAGCAGTACGAAGCTTCAAGAGACTTTCCCGCTATTCCAGCGACTAGCCAACTTTCACCGTACTTGGCGATTGGTGCGATATCACCGCGACAGTGCCTAGCAAGATTATTTTCCGAAAACCAGAACTGCCTTGATAAGAGTGGTGGCGGTGCACACTTATGGTTATCAGAGCTGATTTGGCGTGAGTTCTATCAGCATATTACTGCGTCTTACCCAGATATTAGTAAAGGAAAAGGCTTCCAGAGCTGGACTGATTCTATTACGTGGAATGGTGATGAGCTGCAATTCGCGCGATGGAAGCAAGGGCGAACGGGCTTTCCTATCGTCGATGCGGCGATGCGTCAGTTGAACGAAACCGGTTGGATGCATAACAGACTAAGAATGATTGTGGCGAGCTTCCTCGTAAAGGATTTGCACATTGATTGGCGCTGGGGAGAAAAGTACTTCATGTCCAAGCTGATTGATGGCGATTTTGCTGCCAACAACGGTGGTTGGCAATGGTCTGCATCCGTCGGCACTGATGCCCAACCTTATTTTCGTGTCTTTAATCCCACCGCACAGAGTAAGAAGTTTGATCCAAACGTGCGATTTATCCGTAGATGGTTGAAAGAATTAGAATCAGTTCCTGATGAAGCATTGCATGAGCCTTACCGCTGGGCAGAAAAACAAGGAATTGATTTAGCTTATCCGCGTCCGATTGTTGATCATAAGGCCGCACGAGAGACTGCCATCTCCATGTTTGAAATGGCGAAGTCGCAACAGAATACCCAAAGGGCTGAATCATGATGCAAGCAGCAGCGACTCCACAACAAGACACACTCAATCGATTCATCTCGATATATACGTCGCTAAGCAAAGACAATTTGAACTCTCTCGACGCGATTTATAGCGAAGACGTGGTGTTTGAAGACCCAGCACACCGCATTGAAGGTTATGACAATTTAGCGCGCTACTTCGAATCTATGTACACCAACGTGACTGACTGCCGCTTTGATATTCATGATCACGCTGTAAACGGCGACATTGCTTTTATCAGTTGGACGATGACCCTGTCCCATCCCAAGTTGTCTGGTGGCGCGGAGAGGTCTGTTGAAGGCTGTTCAAAGCTAGTACTGAAAGAGGGGCGAGTTATTCGGCATCGTGATTATTTTGATCTTGGCGAAATGCTTTATGAAGCACTCCCTGTGCTGGGCGCTGCGGTCAAAATGATCAAGAAGAGATTGGGACAATGAAGCGGGTTCTGATCACGGGTGCGTCGTCAGGTATTGGCCTACAGCTTGCAAAAGACTACGCAAATGACGGCTGGCATGTGGTGGCGTGTGGTCGCAACGTTGAGCAACTTAATCTCTGGTCAAAAGGTAGTGACGCTGTCACAATTCTAAGCTTCGATGTAACAAATGAAATTGAAACTAAAGAAGTTTTAGGTAATATCGAATCTCCCTGTGATTTGATTATTCTCAATGCAGGAACGTGTGAATACATCGATAACGGTCATATTGATGTTGCGTTGTTCAAGCGTGTCTTTGACATCAATGTTTTTGGGCTTCTCAATTGTATTCAAGCATTGCAGGACACGTTTTCTGCTCAAACACATTTA
Source organism: Enterovibrio norvegicus FF-33 (assembly GCF_000286835.2). Lineage (GTDB taxonomy): Bacteria > Pseudomonadota > Gammaproteobacteria > Enterobacterales > Vibrionaceae > Enterovibrio > Enterovibrio norvegicus_A. The sequence continues at coordinate 1,487,460 of NZ_AJYD02000038.1, forward strand.
GCGTTGATGGGATCGACGGCGGCGTATTTGGGCTTACCCCGCGCTGAAGCATATGGCGCTTCGAAAGCCGCCGTTGCTTACTTGGCGAAAACACTCACTATTGACTTGGAACCTAAAGGCGTGACGGTGTCACTTGTTTCGCCAGGGTTCGTTAAAACACCACTGACGGATAAAAATGATTTTCCGATGCCAATGCTTGTCACGCCTAAAGAGGCGTCATTGGCTATTCGTCAGGGGTTAGAAAAGAAGAAAACTGAAGTCCATTTCCCCAAGAAGTTCACCTTTTTCCTCAAGCTGATCGCTTCATTACCCATGACATTACAACTTGCGGTGATAAGAAAAATAACAAGGAAAGCACAATGAAAATTGCAATTATCGGTTCTGGCATTTCAGGGCTAACTTGTGCGCATTATTTGCACAAAGAGCATGACATTACGCTGTTTGAAGCGAACAACTATATTGGCGGACATACAGCGACGGTTGATGTCGAAGTGGCTAGTGGCAAATATGCTATTGATACAGGCTTTATTGTCTTTAATGATCGCACTTATCCTAACTTCCAAAATCTAATGACAGACATTGGAATGGGCGCTCAGGAATCAGAAATGAGCTTTAGTGTGCGCAATGATGACAATGGCCTTGAGTACAACGGTCACAGCATGGGCTCCTTGTTTGCTCAAAAGCGAAATTTGCTTAACCCTAAGTTCTACAAATTTATCTCTGAAATTCTGCGATTCAACAAAGAAGCGCGTGAGGCGTATACCATCGCAACGCATGGCGATCCGCTGATTGAACAAACGTTGGGTGATTTCCTCTCGCGTCGCGATTTTAGCGAGTATTTCTGTCAGAACTACATTTTGCCAATGGGTGCGGCGATTTGGTCATCGACCTTGTCAGATATGCGCGCATTCCCGCTCAAATTCTTTCTTCGCTTCTTCCAAAACCACGGCCTGTTAGACGTTACTAATCGGCCGCAATGGTATGTGATTCCGGGTGGCTCTCGAGAATACGTGCGTAAGATGGTTCCTGCTTTTGAAGACCGCATCAAACTCAATGCTGGCATTAAACATGTTGAGCGTTTCTCTGATCATGTTGTGGTTGTTACAGAGAACGGCGAATACGACTTTGACCAAGTGATTTTCGCCTGTCACAGCGACCAGGCTTTGGCGCTATTGCAAAAGCCAACGAAAGATGAGCAGCGCGTTTTGGGTAGCATTGATTATCAAGACAACGACGTTGTTCTGCATACCGATATCAGTGTGTTACCACGTCGGAAAGCCGCCTGGGCTAGCTGGAACTACTCCCTTGGTGGACGTTCAGGTCGAGAAGAGCGCCCGGCAGCCCTAAGTTACAACATGAATATCCTGCAAGGTATCGACGCACCAGAAACTTTCTGTGTGACCTTGAATCAATCTGACAACATTGATCCTTCCAAGATCTTGCGCAAATTTGTTTATGCCCATCCCGTGTTTGACCAAAAATGCATTGAAGCACAGAAGCATCGTGAGCTTATCTCTGGCGAAAACTTGAGTTGGTTCTGTGGTGCGTACTGGTACAACGGCTTTCATGAAGACGGTGTACGCAGTGCATTGGATGTTGTTAACGGTGTCCACGCATTGCCAGTTCCGCTGCGGAGCGCGTCATGAGTGCCGAATCATTAAGTGGTTTGTATGTGGGGAGTGTCCGCCATCGTCGGTTCACGCCAGTAAAACATGGTTTTACTTATCCTATGTTCATGCCCTTGATTGATTTGGATGAAATAGAAGAGCTATCACAGAAAGTGAGAGGGTTCTCTCTTAAGAAATGGGGTGTCGCAAGTTTTTACCGTCCTGATTATATGGAAGGACGCACAGATACCCAACAAGCAGTACAAGACAAAGTGTTTGCTTTGACAGGCAAGCGTTACACCGGAAAAGTGCTCGCGTTGTGTCACTTGCGTTATTTCGGGCTGTACTTTAGCCCAGTCAATTTCTACTACTTGTACGACAGAGATGGCAACTGGTGTTACATGTTGGCTGAGGTCAGTAATACGCCATGGAATCAACGCCATTATTATGCGATTCCGGCTGGTAAGCACTGGGAGAATGACAAGGCGTTCCACGTATCTCCCTTTAATCCGATTGAACAGAAGTACGTTTGGAAATTGCGTCCGATTAACAAAGTCGCGTTCATTCATCTCGAAACGCATCGAGAGGGGCGCGAGTTCGACGCCACGCTTGCGATGTCGAAGAAGCCTTTTTCTTCATCTGAACTTTCCAAACTTATCGTAAGAACGCCCGTGATGACGGTTAAAGTTGTCGCCTCAATCTATTGGCAAGCGTTAAAGCTTTGGATAAAAGGCGCACCACTTTATACCCATACCGCACAGGCAAAGGAGTGAATATGTATTCTAGCGAAATTGAATCGACAACGTGGCCTGTAACGAAGAAAGACACGTTTGCCCGCAGCATGCTCCTATCTACCTTTGGGCATATAGAAGGCGTCGCTTTGACATTGGTTGACTATGACGGTCAAACCCAACAGCTAGGCGACATGAATGCAGAATTGCATGCCGAAATCATTGTGCGCCATCCGGGTTTTTATCGCCGAGTATTGAGCGGTGGAAGTATCGGCGCCTCAGAGGCTTACGTCGACGGCTGGTGGGATTCGCCAGATTTGACCAATGTGATTCGCGCGGTGTGTCGCAACTTGCCCGCGTTAGATCGCCTTGAAAGCAAAGTGGGTTGGATTGCAAATATTGCTCAAAAGTTTGCGCATTGGAAAAACAGAAACACCAAAGAAAACTCTCGTACCAACATTTCGGCACATTACGACCTTGGAAACGATCTTTATGAACGTTTCCTCGACAAAGAAATGCTCTATTCAAGCGCTATCTATGAAAACGACACGGATACGTTGGAAAGCGCCCAGTTTGAGAAAATGGACCGATTGTGCCGCGAATTGAGATTGCAACCCAGTGATCATCTTGTCGAAATAGGCACAGGTTGGGGTGGCATGGCCATTCACGCTGCCAAGCATTACGGATGCAAAGTGACCACGACAACCATCTCCAATGAGCAATACGAATGGGCGAAGAGTCGCGTTGAGCAAGAAGGGCTGTCAGGTCAAATAACCTTGCTGAAAGAAGATTATCGCGATCTCGAAGGGCAATTTGACAAGCTTGTGTCGATTGAAATGATTGAAGCGGTGGGCAAAACGTATCTGACGACCTACATCAAGAAGTGTCAGTCTTTGCTGAAACCGAATGGTTTGATGGCGATTCAATCAATTACCATCGCCGATCAACGCTATGACTACTACAGCAGTAACGTCGACTTCATTCAAAAACACATTTTCCCAGGTGGCTTCCTTCCGTCAGTGAATGTACTGCTTGAACACTTTACACGTGAGAGCGATCTGGTTGCGCGCGATTTGAAAGATATTGGTTTGGATTACGCGCGCACGCTAAAAGATTGGCACGCAAGGTTCAACGATAAGCATGCGGAGCTTAGTGAACTTGGGTATGACGATCGTTTTGCTCGCCTATGGCGTTACTATTTCTGCTACTGCGAAGGGGGTTTCCGCGAACGCACCATCAGCACAGTACAGCTTGTACTGAGCCGTCCCGACTGGCGCGAGTAACTGCACCAAAAAACTCAATTAATCAGGGGGCAGAACATGCGTATTATCCTAGTTTCATTAGCATTTAACCTATATTGGTTCGCTGCAGTGGTTGGGCAAAACAGCTTTCTTCCTCTTCTTGTATTGGTTTTGATTGCGTCGATGTTTATTGACCGCGGCGTGATCATCGCCATTCCTCTGTTCGCATTGATCGGCATTGCTGGTGATAGCGTACTGATGTCTAGCCAATTCTTGGTATTCGATACGCCGTTTCTTCCTTTATGGCTTTGCTTACTTTGGGCGGGTTTTGGTGCTTATCTGTGGCTAATCAAAGATTGGATTTTAGATAAGAATATTGGCGTGTTGATTGGGGCCGGCTCTATTGGTGGCGCAGTGAGTTATCTCGGCGGTGAGCGGTTGGGCGCAGTATCGTTTGGACAGCCGTATTGGACAACAGTTGCCGTGCTGGCCATTGGATGGGCGGTATACAGCGTGTTGTTTCTATTGTTGTTGAAATACTTCCAGTCGAAGGGGGAAGTATGGTTTCTTTCACGTTCGGTTTCAGTAAAAAAATGACATTTCTTGGCTTGGCAGGTCCATTGGCGCTGCTGACGTCTTTGTCGTCCTATGCCTTTATTGGCTCTAGCACAGGGCAGCCTGCGAGCGTTGCCGTGCCGTTGACCAGTGCAGTCACGAAGGGGCTATCGGAAAACACCTCAGATAAAAAAGAGCAGTGGATGTGGTGGAAGCCTGTTGGTTCCGCTTCATTGTCATGGGGTTTCTGGAAAATATACGACAGTGAGCTTCGCACTCCAGCGGGAGTATATAATCCCGAATCCCCTCTGCCCTTGGCGCTGGTGATCACCTATGACCGGGATATCGATGCCGACGATTTGCTCGATGCGACCGTCGAACAATGGGAGCACCTTGGATTCTCTGCCGACACCATTGCGAGTTGGGATCCGCAAATGAAAAATGCGTGGCCAAACGTCAAAGAAGGCGATCGCCTTATCTACGTTCTGGAAAGCAGTGGCGGTGCATTTTTTTACCAGCCCAAACAAGGCCAGCCCAAACCGTATGCAACATTGAAAGACATACCTTTAGCCCAAGCGTTTGCTGATATCTGGCTGTCTCCGAAAACCGCTTACCCATCACTTCGTTTAGCTCTCATTGGAGGAAAATAAACGTGAGAAAACTCGCCATTATAGGGGTATTTTTCCTTACGCTCATCGGCTGCTCAAGCTCGATTGAAGATTACAAAAACACCACGCCAGCGTTTAACCTCTTTGAATATTTTGACGGAGAGGTCAAAGCTTGGGGGATGGTGCAAGACTATACAGGCAAACAAACTCGTCGCTTTGATGTTGATATCAAAGGTACGGTTGTAGGTAGCGTGATAACACTGGATGAAGACTTTTTGTTTGATGATGGTGAAACACAAAAGCGTATTTGGACGATCACTCGTCTAGAGGATGGCAGTTATCAAGGTACAGCGGGTGATGTGGTTGGTATCGCGTCTGGGCGTGAAGAAGGCAATGCACTCAATTGGGTGTATGACCTCAACGTTGACGTGGGTGACAGTACCTATGTGCTTACGCTCGATGATTGGCTATTCCGCCAAGATGAAAAGCGTGCATTTAACCTGACTTCGATGAGAAAATTCGGTGTAGAAGTAGGGCGAATTTCGATCTTCTTTGAAAAGCAGGACTAACCCGCACCTCTCGCCATGCCGATCACTCTTTGTAAAATCCGCCGTAGTAATAGCGGGATACCGTCTTCATGATGCTGCTCCGTATACGCAATAATCGCGAGAGCAGCATCAGGCTTAGCATACTTTTTTAGCGCTTTGCTGATGATTTTCTTCGGCGCAATATGATGCATGTTGTCATCAATGTTTGCCATTTCTCTAAACAACGGCTCGTAACCATGACGGAAAAGGTAGTGCTCGATATCTCGGTCGGGCAAGAGAGTCAGTCGATGGCTTTCTTGATCGCCATTCAGCATTTTCCGCGCGGCGTACGCGTATTTTTGTCCCGCCATATCGCCATCGGCAATCAGGTGCCATTCAATCCCCAATATAATCGCGAGCTTGATCAGGGGTTTAAGCCCACTTTGGGCAAATTCAATCAGTTGAACCCCTTCTGCTGACAGGTCATAACCTTGGAGCCTTGCTAATTCACTGAAAAGCCATATCTCGGTTTCGCCTTCGACCAAAAGCCAACATCGAGCAAACAATGCGCTTGGACGATGAAAGCGAACATGAAAAGACACGCGACGTTCCTCGTCTTTACTCAAACATCCTTTAGGCACTTGAAATGATTCTGTTTGCGTTGAACCTCTTTCTAAGCGCCGAATACTCGTGAGAGGAACGGCTGATAGTAAATCGCCGCTGTTTGTAGTGATGATTTTCTGCATTGGCATTAACGCAATTAAGCGCCAAGCCTGATTGAGTAACGTGGGGTGCAATCGGCTTTCAGGGTCTTCAAAAATCACAATTGGGCGAGCATTTGGCCTAAGTTGTTTTGGGCCGCGCGCGCGAACAAAAGTGCTAAGTAGTCCCATGAGTAACAAACGGCTTTGGTTGGATGTGTTACGCGCCACCAGTTCTAGCGGGTGAATGTTGCTGGCCCGCATGTTGAGGTGTCGTGACGGCTCAATATCTGAAGGTGACCGGTTGTGGCTATCAAACGCAAAATAGTGGTCGAGTAGCGTCCGCATGGCTTTAATGCCACTGCGCACTTCGCCTTTGTTCACATGCCCAGGCATGTGCTGTAATCGCTTAACCGTATTTTCTAACCGCTTTTCTAGCCGAGTTTTGTTGCCATTTAGGTCGAGTTCTATATCACGTAAACGACGCGCATCCTGCATACGAATAATGGGATGAAGCAGCGCAAGTTGTTTGGCGAGGTGTTGTTGGTTTTCCAGCGAAATGATGTTTCCGGTTTCATCAAGAAAATCGCGAGTGACGTTGATCTTCCCGTCGTCGTGCAATGCATTGATGTGAAAATCGAGTTGGCGAAGGCCTTCTTCATTGGTCTTGTTCCATACCTGATTGAACTGTCGGTAGCGACGGGCGCGGTGTTCACCCGAATAGCTTTCAACCCAGCGAAGAATGATTTGGATTTGATTCGTTTGCGCATTTCCCAATGTGTGGTCGATGTGAAAATCTTTGCGCTCGAATGTATAAGGGTCACCTGTAGAGGGTAACGAAAGAGACAGTGCATCCAGCAAAGAGCTTTTGCCCCACGCGTTCTCACCGATAAGGACCGTCACCTCGTCAAGACTGAGCGAAAGCCGTCGAATACCGCGAAAACCTGATATTTCAATACGATCTAACTTCATAGCCACCTCATTCCTAAGGGTAAGACAGATGAAGACACAGTGGCGATGTATTCATCACGAATTTGCGGATCAGGAAAAAATTTCTGTTCTCATTCAGTGGATTGTGCCAGATTGAGGCGAAATGAATATTCGCTCGTTATCTTCAGACGAATACTTATAGAGCTAAGTCAGGTCATGTACGTTGATGACAGTGTTGTTGCTGTCCTGGTGGCAAAACTAATCACCTGTCTTTAATAACCCTGACTCTATACAAGGAACGAGTATCACCATGTTATCTTTCGAAGCACTGCAGGTTCTAGACGCCATTGACCGTAAAGGGAGCTTTGCTGCGGCTGCAGATTCGTTGAATCGTGCGCCCTCGTCTTTGAGTTATCAGGTCCAAAAACTAGAACAAGAGTTGGACTTAGTGATTTTTGATCGTTCTGGACATAAAGCCGCGTTTACTGATGCTGGAAGATTGCTGTTAGAGCGAGGCCGGATACTGATCAATGCCGCCGATGAAATGGTTGCCGACGCCAAATCCCTTGCGCACGGCTGGGAGTTAGATATCACTATCGCGTTCGATGGCTTGTTAACCGCAAGACAGTTTTTCCCGCTGGTGGAGCAACTTGGTCACGAATCGAATACCCGTGTCCGGCTGCAAGAGGAAATATTGGCAGGGTCGTGGGAGGCGTTACATGATGATCGCGCCGACATTCTTATTAGCCCCAAGCCCCCAACGATTCCTTTAGGTGTCAAGGTTCAAGAGCTGGGCTATTCCGATGGTTACTGGATAGCAGCACCCGATCATCCTATTCACAAGCACAGCAACCCGTTTGATCCTGAAACGCGGCGTTTGTATCGCAGTATTTCTGTGGCTGACACCGCCCGCAGTGCGAAAACATACACCTTCAATATATTGGACGAACAGCCGAGGCTCACGGTCAGCTCCATGACAGAGAAGTATCACGCTATTCTTGATGGATATGGTATTGGCACAATGCCTTTATGGTGGATTGAAAAAGACATTGAGGAAGGGCGTTTAAAAGTGATTGAAGGGAGTGAAATTTACCAGCTCCATTGGGTGATGGCATGGAAGAGAAATCGAATGGGTAACGCGAAAGGCTGGTTGGTAAGACAAATACCGAAAGTACTAAAAATGATTCAACCTGTTCGTGAAGAAAACGTAGATTAGATTCTTGGTAATAATTGACGGAGCAACACCATGATCAGACATATCCTGCTGGTGAAATTTAAGCCCGAATCCAACGAAGCCGATTTTGGTGAGATCCGTGAAGAGTTTGCTTCCATGACAGAGCGAGTGGAAGGCGTGGAGTCTGTTGAATGGGGCGAGAATGATAGCCCTGAGGGAAAGAATCAAGGATTTACGCATGTCATTTTGATGACTCTGAAAGACGAAGCCGCCCGTCAGCGCTATTTGGTCGACCCTGAGCATGACGCATTAAAAGAAGTGTTTGGCCCGCATATCGAAGATATTATCGTGGTGGACTACAGCCTAGTTGCTGAATTGCACGACTAGCCAAGCGTCATTTCATACTCAAACGAACCAAAGAATAAAAGGCTGCATTAGTATGCAGCCTTTTTCGTTTAACGTTATTCTTGATAAGAAAATGAATTGGTTACAGCATCATATCCATATCAACGATGCCATCTTGTATTTGGACATCAATGCTGAATCCCACTTTTTGTGCCAAGGCGATCATTCCTGAGTTAGACGGCATGGTCATGCCGTTGATACGTTTTAAGCCGCTTTGGCGTCCGTACTCGATGACCTTGTCCATTAAGATCCTGCCCAATCCCATGCCTTTGAGATCAGAACGCACCAATACGGCGAACTCAGCATCCGTATGTGATGGGTTTGCCAGCGCACGTACTACGCCGAGAATTTCATCTTCGCCATTGGGCGCACGAAAGACCGCCACGAAGGCCATTTCACGGTCGTAATCAATCTGTGTGAGATTGGCTAAGGCTTCATGGTTCAACTCTCCGACATCAGAGAAGAAGCGCTTATACAGGTCTTCCACAGACACACGTTCCACAAAGGATTTATGGTTAGGTTCATCTTCAGGAAGAATAGGGCGCAGCAATATTTTGCGTCCGTCTTTGAGGGCCGCACTCTGCTCCAACTCTTTTGGATAAGGCCGAATCGCGAGACGAGTATTGGCGTCTCCTTCAAACGGTGACAATTTGATAGAAGCATCCAGAACGGTAAAGCTGTCGCCTGTGACAAGCAAGGGGTGGATATCCAACTCCGTGATTTCAGGGTAATCGATTACGACCTGTGACAGTGTCACTAAAAAGTGGCAAAGTGAGTTCACATCAATGTTATAAGGATGACCACGTTGACGTAATTTGCCCGCTTTGAGTGCACCAATCACTAGGTAACGCGCCAACGCCATATTAAGCGGTGGAATAGCAACGGCTGCGTCACGGTTTACATTCCACTCGCTGCCGCCTTCGCCCAGCAAAATGACAGGGCCAAAAACGGGGTCGTGACGAACACAAACCCTAAGTTCTTGCGAACCGGCACGGTTGGCCATCGCTTGAATTTGTAACCCTTCAATGCGTGCGGTTGGATAAGACAGCGACATACGATTGAGCATCAATTGGGCGGCATTGGCGACTTCGGTGGCATTGTTCAGATCGAGCATGACGCCGTTAACGTCAGACTTGTGAGCAATGTCTGGCGAACGTAGCTTAACGGCAACGGGATACCCCACTTGCTCTGTGATTTGAGCGGCTTCCGCAGCGTCAGCAGCCAACCATGTTGCCATTACATTGATGCCATATTTTGAAAGAAACGGCCTTGCTTCGTGGGTAGTCAATGAGGTTAATTGGCTGTCTAGCGCTTGCTGGATAAAGGCACGACCGCCTTCTACATCGTATTCGATCTGTCCAATGGAAGTTGGCGTTTCCATTAATTGTTTTTGGTTTCGACGGTATTCGACCAAGTGCATGAATGCGGTAACGGCACTTTCTGGTGTGCGATACGCAGGAAATCCTGCATGGGCAAAGGCCAAACGCGCCACTGTCGCGTCATCACTCTCACCTTGCCAATTGGTCAATATATTAAATCGTTTGGCGCGGGGGTTGTTCTTTAGCATTTCTGCCAGCGCTTTAGCGGTTTTCAATCCGGGAGCGGTGACCGACGGAGAATGAAGGATCAGCAAGGCATCTGCTTCATCACTTTCAAGTAAAATCTCCGTAGCTTTCTTGTAGCGCTCTATGTCGGCATCGCCAACGATATCAAGTGGATTGCCTTGCGACCAACTCACCGGTAACACTTTGCCGAGTTTTTCGATGGTTTCTTCGCTCAGGACTGCCAATTTGCCGCCCATTTCCATCAATGTATCCACCGCCATGACGGCTGGGCCGCCGCCATTCGAAATGATGGCTAATCGTTCCCCGCGAAGCGGCACTGAATGGGAAAGTGTTTCTACTGCGGCAAATAACTCATGCGTCGTATTTACGCGAAGCATGCCCGAACGTCGAATCGCGGCATCGTATGCACCATCTAGACCCGGCAAGCTTTCTGATAAGTGGGGGAGAGCCGCCGCACCTTCTGGCGTACGGCCGCTTTTTAACACCAACACACGACGGTTTCGAGATGCAGCACGAGCCGCAGATATAAATGCCCTTGCGTCCTGAATGTTGTCGATATAAAGCAGAATTGCATCGGTTTTGCTTTCTCGGCTCAGGTAGTCAAGCAGTTCGGGAAAATCGATATCACTCGCTTCCCCTAACGAAATAAAAGTTGAAAACCCAATGCGTCGGTTTCTTGCCCAGTCCAAAATCGTGGTACATACCGCTGCCGACTGAGAAACAAACGCAATGTTGCCACGGTTGGCGGGGATGGGCGAAAACGACGCGTTCAGATTTAGCCAAGGAAGGATTAAACCAAGACTATTGGGGCCGATAACACGCATGTCGTATTGCGATGCGATCTCGCGCATGATGTCGAATTCAGTACGTCCATCTTGGTTGATGCATTTTTTCATGCCCGCTGCCAAAATGATGGCAACCTTCACGCCTTTTTCCCCCAACTGACGAATAAGCTCACTGTTTTTATCTGCTTGTGTACAGAGTACAGCCATGTCGGGAATCAAGGGTAAGGCATTGATCGTTGGATATGCGAGAATCCCCGCGACAGCTTGATATTTTGGTGTGACAGGCATTATGGGGCCTTGAAACCCACCTGATTGGAGATTACGGATAATCACATTACCCGCACGGCCTGGTGTATCAGAAGCGCCAATGACAGCGATTGATTTTGGTTTAAAAAGCATATCTAGGCCGAGCATGTGCATCTCCTGAGGCATCTGAGGTTACTCGTTTATATCCTACAATGTTTCTGTTGGCGCATCCTGACCCATTAAGTCTGGCTGTGATCCGCAACGAAAAGACGCGTATTAAAAAAGAAATCCTTGTCATCTCAATCATTTTCGCAAAATGATGTGTGACATGTAGCAGATACTTATCAGAGTGCGCATCGTTTAAGTTGAATGAATGGATAGGTGCGTTCAGAATAGAAGACAGTGGCTCCTAAAAGTAGAATATTCATGAAGAAAATCCTTTCTATCGCATTTACCTTTGCGCTCGCTGGCTGTTCCGGTGGAGCCAGTACGACTCAGATTTTGACTCAATCTATAGAAGAAGAAGTGTTCCCGACTCCCCAATCTTCTTCTATTCCTGCTCCTGCAAAAAAAGCAGAAATGAATTCAGCTAAACCCATGCCAAAACCTGCATCTAAAGCAACAATGGCAGAAAATCCGATGAAATCTAAGCCTGCGGTAATCGCTAAACCTGCAGTTAAAAAGCAACCGGCAACGAAAAAAATGGCGGCGATGAGCGGACAAAATTACACAATACAGGTCATCGCACTTAGCCATAATAAAGGCTTCAATGAATACATGAATAAGTTGCCTTCGGACAAACCCGTTTGGTCGAACAAAAAAATGGTCGATGGTTTGCCGTGGTATACCTTGTTGTATGGTGATTTTGACTCGAAAACTGACGCGAAGCATGCGCTAAGCGCTTTACCAAAAGACATTAAGCAGTATGGGCCCTTTATTCGCTCTTTTGCCTCGATTAAATCGTCAGCAAACCCTGAGATGAAGCCGCTCAATTAACATTTCCCAAACAATCAAAAAGAGAGCAAATGCTCTCTTTTTTCATATTGATATACGTGTGGTAGCCACAAGCGTCCTGTAACCGTCGGGAATGCGACGAGTTTTTGCGCGATCACACAAAAATAGACAGATATTTGCTTTTCATTGGATGAAAGGGAGAAGGCGATTGTCTACTATAGGCGTCTCACCTTCCATGCGATGCACCGGATTGTGCAATTGAATTATGTTATCCCTGATCGAAGAATCAGGGCGAAGTAGGAATGGTCATGAACCCAACTCAAGTATTGCTGCTATGTGGCGGCGGTAGCGCTGAACATGAAGTGTCTCTCGTATCGGCGAACTATCTGGAATCAGAACTGACGTCATTACCCTCAGTGTCTGTTGTTCGCGTTGAAATCACAAAAGACGAAGGCTGGAAAGATAGCGAAGGCCAAGCTTGTCGGCTGAACTTAGATAAAACACTGACCGTTGGCGATAAAATTATTGCCATTGATTATGTGGTGCCTTGTATTCACGGTTACCCGGGCGAAACTGGTGATATCCAATCATTGCTTGAACTTGCTGGCTTGCCTTATATGGGGTGCGACCCTTCAGCCAGTATCGTTTGCTTCAATAAAATCACATCAAAATTGTGGTTTGATGCCATTGGTATCCCTAATACACCGTACGTGTTCTTGACTGAAAACAGTGCCGACAGTGTATTGAAAGCCGAAGAGGCGTTTGAACGCTGGGGGGCAATATTCGTTAAAGCGGCTTGCCAGGGCTCTTCTGTTGGCTGCTTTAAGGTGTCAGAAAAAGAATCGATCAAGGATGCTATCGAGCAGGCATTTACCTTTTCCAATCAAGTTTTGGTCGAGAAGGCTGTTCGCCCACGTGAGCTAGAAATTGCGGCGTATCATTTTAACGGAGAAGTCGTGGTGACTAATCCGGGTGAGATTCGTTGCCCTGAAGATACCTTCTATACCTATGACGAAAAATACAGCACGGCAAGTCACAGCTTAACAACGTTAGAGCCGGATAACCTGACTGACGAGCAAATCGCGAAGATGCGTGAATACGCGAAGAGAGCCTTTGTTCATTTGAAGTTAAAAGACTTGTCCCGGATTGATTTCTTTCTAACCACTGATGGTGAAGTGCTATTAAACGAAATCAATACCTTCCCAGGAATGACACCGATTTCTATGTTCCCGAAATTGGTCGAGCATAATGGACACACGTTCTCAGATTATCTGGCGAGCTGCATCCAAAGTGGTATCAACAGCGGTTAATCTTTCTCTATCTTGCGCTTGAACTGCTCCATAGCCTCGTTCTTTGCCTGCTTATTCCCCACATATTGAGCTGGCATAGCGGGGCTTTTCCATCTTCCTTGCTGTTGAATTTCCTTAATTGATTTACCTGAATCTGATAAATCCACACTGGCACCTACACGTGGAGATTGCCCTGAGAACGTCAGCGTGCTTTCTAAACCCAGCTCAGTGGCAGCACGTCGGAACACGCGGTAAATAGAGGAGTGATCCATCGGCAAGTCACCCAGCTGTTCATGCTTGTTGATGCGACGCAGCAACGGGCCATCGGCAATGCCGGATACTAAAAACCAATGATCAATCAGCTCACCTGCTTCCGGGCTGAGCTCGATACGCTGATCATCAACCACCAACATATAACCCTCTGCGTCTTTTTGTATCGAATGACAAGTCAATGCCGCGAGTTCGCTTCTTTTCAGCATACCCTCAAAGCACAGCGTCCAAATAAGTAGGTCGCGAATATCTTTCAATCGGTCGCTGCTTCCCAATTTCTGCTGTAATGCGTTCAAATGGGAAAGGTGAAACGCATTGGCCTGCGCGGCATCATCAGCTTTTTCTGAATACAGTCGATTAAGGGTAAATCGGACTTCTCTGTGGCGAGTAGGGTCAGGTAAACCATGAACACGGTGTAGTAGCGAAATAGTAATGACGTAGCGTTTGATACTGGATATTTTACGTGTTTTTGATCTGTGTTCAATGAAGCGTCTAACCGCCGTGACCGCCGCGGGGAGCGCAGAGACATTGACCTCTTTGCAATAATCGACAAAGGTTTGCCAGTCATTTTGAAAGCTAAGTACGGAGTTATGACTGTACAGATTCATCGTCAGAGATTTCCAGTGTGCCAAATCAACATGGCCAGCTTTAAATTGCATGATGCTTTGTTTGTTTTCTTCTGGATTTGCGATGGGTTCAATCTTTTTCATTCTATAGCGCACTATAACTTATCATTTGAATAGATCTATTATTCCACCTAATTGAGGTTTAAAGAAGAGGGATGATCACATAACCCTTTAATGAAATGTCAGTTTTTCTGGCGGGTCAAAGACGGAAACTTGGCACTTGCTGTTAATCTGGTCTAATTTACATAGTGAAACGCAATTTTGTTGCAGTTGTTTCTTTTATATGTAAATAGACAGAGGTGTCGCTGGTGAAAAAGCGCCTATACCATCGTGGTTATAACGTCGAATTGAACGACGAAAACAAAGAAGAATACAGTGCTCGAGTCGGGGGAAAGCGCATACTTGGTTCACTGCTGGGTGTTAAGCAATCCATCGATTGGTGGAGCGACACTAACATTTTGCGCTTGCCTGAAGAGTTTGATAAGCAAGACTTCGTTGATGCCAAAGAGAAAAAAATTGAAGAATATAAAGGCATTCAAATCATGAACGACTCTGAAGATGATGATAAGGCCTGGTATATGATCATCAAAGGGAATCTGCTAAAAGGTTCACTTCCAGCACTTAAGCAATTCGTAGATAAAAAAGTCGTTACTAAGACTTAACCACATCGCTATCAAGGCGTTATCGCCTTGTAATAAAATCATTTTTTTTGGGTCAAAATCACAATTATTGTCGTCAAATCCTGCTGTATTCATTAATATCCTCGCTATAAGAAAAAGCAATAATAGATACGGGAAACCAATGAAAAAGCGGTATTCACATCGTGGACATTCCATCGAGTGCAGAGATGATATCTATACATCACTCGTCGGTGGTAGAACAGTATCAGGAAGTATGCTGGGCATTAGACAGTGTATAGATTGGTGGTGTGACACGCGTATATTCCGCCGTCCGGCTGAATTTGAGCGTCAAACGTTCGGCACGCCACAAGCCCACTCAGCAGAAACGTATCGAGGTATTCAGATCATGAGTGATGAGAAGCAACCAGGCCTTTGGTACATTCTTGTTCGTGGTCAGCTTCTCAAAGGTCCATTGCCTAAAATTAAGCAGTATATCGACACTCACTCACTATCTCGTTGATTGCGAAATCACTATACGTGTTCAATCCCAAGACTTTTGATACCATACGCGCATTGTGACGCGTCAAAGAGTGGATTATGAAAAACGATAACAGCCGTTTGGTGTATTCGACAGAAACCGGGCGAATAAAGGAAGAAGTGCAAGCGCCTCAGCGTGATAAAGGCGATGGTATTGTCCGTATTCAACGCCAGACTAAAGGCCGAAAAGGAAAAGGTGTGTGTCTGGTGACTGGGCTAGATATGGATGACACTCAACTAAAGCTCGTTGCTGCGGATTTAAAGAAAGTGTGTGGCTGTGGTGGTGCAGTAAAAGATGGGATCATCGAGATTCAAGGCGACAAACGCGATCAAATCAAAGCGTACCTTGAGAAGAAAGGTCACACGGTAAAATTGGCTGGCGGTTAAATCATTGGCTGGCCGACTTTAAGAGCCAAGTTATACATGACGAACATAAAAAAGAGATGCCATTTGGCATCTCTTTTTTCGTTGTACCGCTTTAGTTAGAAATACTAAGTTTAGATAAACGAATTATGCTTTGTGACGCACGATAGCACCGCTTTGCAGGCGTGCTAGGTAGTCATTCATATCTGTTTTGATTTCAGGAACCAAACGGTACAGACCAATGATGTTAATCAGTGCCATGGCAAAGATCATCGCATCAGAGAAGTCGATAACCGGACCGAGGTTCATGGAAGCACCAATCACAACGAACACGCAGAATATAACCTTGAAGATCATTTCAGCGCGCAGGCTTTCACCAAACAGGTAAGTCCAAGCTTTCAGGCCGTAGTAAGACCAAGAAATCATGGTAGAGAAAGCGAACAAGATAACTGCAATCGCAAGAACATATGGGAACCAAGAGATAGCGCTACCAAATGCAGCAGAAGTCAGCGCAACACCTGTCAGTTCTTGTCCTGCATGAAGCTGACCCGTGATGATGATCACAAGGGCAGTCATGGTACAGATAACAACGGTATCGATGAACGGTTCAAGTAGAGATACAAAACCTTCTGACATGTGTTCATTGGTTTTTACCGCTGAGTGAGCAATTGCTGCAGAGCCTACACCGGCTTCGTTCGAGAACGCCGCACGTTTGAAGCCCTGAATCATTGCGCCGATAACACCGCCAGCAACACCCTCACCAGTAAACGCACCGTTGAAGATTGCAGCAAACGCGTCACCTACGTGGTTCAGGTTAAACAGAATAATAACCAGTGCAGCACCAACATAAACAACGGCCATCAATGGAACGACTTTCTCAGTCACTTTCGCAATTGACTTGATACCACCGATGATAACCACACCAACAATGATCGCCATGATCAGACCAAACAACCAGCCTTTATCCGCGAAGAAAGACATGTCGCCGCCAGTTACACCAACCACTTGTTTAAATGCTTGGTTTGCTTGGAACATGTTACCGCCACCCAAAGCACCGCCGACCGCACAAACTGAGAATAAAACGGCGAGGGTTCGACCAAGTGCTGGGTTACCACGTTTAGCAAGACCCTTGCTCAGGTAGTACATTGGACCACCAGAAACAGAGCCATCCGGGTTTGTCTTACGGTATTTAACACCGAGAGCACACTCTACAAACTTGGTTGACATGCCGAGCAGACCAGCAAGAATCATCCAGAATGTTGCGCCTGCACCACCGATGGAAATAGCCACTGCGACACCTGCAATGTTACCTAGACCAACGGTTCCCGAGAGGGCGGTGGTAAGCGCCTGAAAGTGTGAGACTTCACCAGGTTCATTTGGATTGGTGTAGTCACCTTTTACGAGGCGAATAGCGTGGGCGAAACCGCGAAAGTTGATGAAGCCGAGATAGAGTGTGAATACGATTGCAGCAACTACAAGCCAGAGAACAATCCATGGCGCTTGTGCATCTACAAATGGTAGGGGGATGGTGGAGAAAATCATACCCACGAATGGGTTTACAATTGGCGCAACTATTTCATTGATTGCTTCGTCGATCCCTGCCGCAGAGGCTGAGCTCGCAAACAACGAAAGTCCAGCAGTCGTCATTATACGTTTCATTACCGAGTCCTTTTTCTTATTTTATATTGCTTTCAGTGTTACCCGACAGCAAGTGTGTTGCATACTTGTTAACAAGTATTGCGCTGCGGATTATTTCACGTATAAACATATTTGCAATATATTTCGACCCCAGCTTTTTTGCTTTTCTAATAGCTTATATAAGGCTCACACTTTTCTGATTTTATAATTATCAAATATTTCTTTACGCGAATTTTGTTGCTGTGCACGTTATTGGGCAATATATGCACCACAATGTATGCACGGATATATTCTCCGCTTGGCTGATGCCTCTAAGGTCTTGTTGTCATTGGCCTAGGTGTATTTTGGGTGAAATGTGTAAAATTTGAAGAGAGCATCGTAATTTTATTCTGAAAATACAAAGGCTAATTTCTCGCACTATTATTGTGCGGTGTGTATTGATTTTAAGACTAGATATAAATAATAGAAAATTAGCACTGTAATTAGAAAAGTACTACCCAGCAATTAATTAATAAATTCTCAAAAATGAGTCAAACGAAGCATAGGGTTTTAGTTCATCGCAAGTAAACTAATATTCAGTACAGCACGTTTGATATGGACACATTTCACTGCTTTATAGATATACATCACAATAAGAATATAAACCCAATATCAAGCCTATTCTAAGCATAATTAGTCAGTTGGTGGCATTCCTTTAATCATGATATTAATTGGAAAATTGAACTCGACATCAGGGCTATCGATAGCGGCATTTGCATTGGCGTGTGTTGTTGCTGCACTTGCGATTCGAGGTTACGCTGTATCTAACGAAAGCGCGCTGCACAGATACCTCCAAGTGCTGCCTTCAATTGCGTTAGAGATGATAAAAGCACAGAGCTCCCTAGAAGCGTCTGATGGGAAAGTGCTTGTCGAAAGTCAAATCATCATGCTTGAAGCATCATTCTCCAAGTTGTTGACACGTCAGTCGTCAAGCTTTGACCAGCGTCGATTGGCGATGAAGATTGAGATCCAAAGAAGCGAGCCTTCTACAACGGAAAAGATTGATAGAGAATTGCATCGTTTTGGTTTTATTGAATGTGAACCCGAAGCCCACTTGGGATCGCAGATGACGACACTGATGGAACCCAGCCAGTTAACCTCAAAGCAACAACCGCAGTATCAAGTCACACTTTGCTATCTCAATCGTGATGGCTCAATACTCAAATCCAGTGCGTCATCGACAAAGTAGCGATAACGCACGGGTTTGAATTGATGGTAGATACCGGTGCTGATTGCGATAACGTTACGTCATTGCATCAAAGTAAGATACGAAGGTAAATCCTCAACAAACCGCTGTTGCACATCCAAATACGTTTTACGATAGATATCGTCAATCATTTCGGGTGCTGGGAATTTTGTTGAGAAATCCGTGTGCTTGATGTCTATGGTTATCTCCGCCGCACGTTGCATGTGTGCAATGAACATGCGCGGATCTTCTAAACCCACAGCAATGCGTAACGTAGTCAGTTTTATTCCTGCATCCTCTCGCGCTTTACCAGACAACTCTGAATGGGTAGTCATCGCAGGGCAAAGTGCAACCGTATTGGTTTGACCCAAGCTAACCTGCATGCCGATCGCGGGTTCTAGCATATCGAAGAATTGCTTAAATGCATGCGGATCAATAGCGGGACGACCTGCTGAGCCTTCCATATCAATGGTAAACAGTGCTGCAGGCAAACCTAAGCGCATGTTGGACTGCATGAGCGGATAGTTCGGGCTCTCTGGCAGTGCAGGGCATGACACATTGATATCCGGATGAAGGTCGAAAACTCTGGCCAGTGTCAGCGTATTGATGGTTTTTTGAAGTACACGCAGCTCGTAGGTTTTCATACCATTCAATACTTCAAACGCTTTATCCGCATCCAAAAATGCACCTTTGATGTAGTAAACATTCCAGAACAAGGTGTTATCCCATTTAACCGTGCGAGGCGTACCATTTGGCGAACTAGTAGTGACGCTGTCACCTTTAGGGATAAACATATCTTCGTTACGACCAATAACCACGCCAGCAGTTGTTGTTCCTGATCCAGCCAGTTCTTTGGTGTAAGAATGAATCACAAAATCAGGGCGTTCCATTGGGTCTTTACGTTTCAATACTGGATGCAGAAATGGCGTCCCGACCGTCGTATCTGCAACAATTACCCAGTCCCGCTCATGGGCGGCGCGACTAATGCCAGCAACATCCAACACAAAGCCATGAGGGTTGCATGGGCTTTCGAGGTAAACGTATATTTTACGACCTTCGCTGATGCGGTCTGCATATTTTTCAGCGGCAGCATCTAAGGCGTGTGCAAACGCAGCGGCGTCATAACCATCAACCCATTCAACCGCAACATCAAGGTTGGAGGACTTTCGATACCAGTCTTGAAGCAGTTGGTATGAACCACCGTAGATATTGCGGGATGCCAATACGATGTCTTCACGTCCGAGAAGATGGCTGAGTAGGCCGTCAATGGCGGCCATGCCTGAGTTAAAATTCCAAGCCAGATATTGATCCGCCATATCGCCAGCCTCAATGTCGACAATATGATTGGCAAGGCTAATGGACGTTGGGTTCAGCAGGCGTGAGTAGATCTCGTGTAATGGCTCTCTACCGTTAAACGCATCTTCTACCCATTCAGTACAAGCAAATAGATAGGTCGCTGTTCTTGTTATTACAGGGCTGGCGGAGAATATCGCTGCCACGTTATCAAAGATAGGGTAAGCGCCTTTCGCAGCAAAGTGCCCGTTCTTAGTGGCGATAGATTGGTAAGTCGCTCGCATGGGGTTTTGCAGATTATCGAGGATCTTCGCTAACTGAAATGACAAGAATCGTTTGGCATTAAACCAAGCAATGCGATCGTTGCGGTCGAGATCCGCCAAGCCATCCATCGTGATAGCCCAAAGGTCATGAGTATGGTGATTCGCGCGATACAATGTCGTAGCCAGCTCAACCAGCGCCTCACCAAACTCGGAGCGAGTATCAATACCGAAGTGCTGTGCCTGTTCGATTGCCAGCGCTTCCGCCTGTTCGTGTTTGGTCGTGTTGCGCAGTGGACTGAGTTGCGTCGCCTTCTTCATGCTCTCTCCGTTTAACAATCTATGTCCAATGTCATGCTCTTAACTTAGCAAAGGTGGAGAGCTGAAAAATTGCCATTTCTGCTTGTTAAATGTTAAATATTGGCAATATCTGCCAACTATAGATATTTGTGCGCTATACCTTGATTGAATCATGGATAAATAAAAACAGGACTGCTATGGACATCAATCTCGATAACATCGATAAGAAGATTCTTAATGAACTGCAAATGGAAGGGCGCTTAACCAATCAAGAACTGTCAGACAGAGTGTCACTCTCTCCATCGCCTTGCTTACGTCGTGTTCGTGCTTTGGAAAAAAAAGGCATTATTACTGGTTATCATGCGGTGGTTGACCAGGAAAAATGTGGCTTACCGATTAACGTGTTTGTTTTAGTTAAACTCGAAAAACCGACCGAAGAAAACATGCTCAAATTTGAAGCATTGATTGATCATATGGATGAAGTGTTGGAGTGCTTCCTCATGACTGGCACCCATGACTATTTGCTGCATGTAGTGAGTGAATCACTGAAAACCTATGAGCGTTTCATCCGACGAGAACTCACACGCTTGCCCAACATTGCTGCCATTGAGTCCAGTTTTGCTTTTGGTCAGGTGAAGAAGCGTAGACGCTTACCTCTGTGACAACGTGTTAGCGTTTTAGCAGAGGAACACCAGTGCGACATATGGCGCTTTACAATACGACAAATGGCGCTCATAATTTAACCATTGTCGAGAGAGGTGTTTATGTACGCACAGCAGTTGATGTCACTTGGTCTTGTTAAAAAAGGGCAGGTGGTTAACCAAGACACGGAGCTAGAGATAATCCGACATGGCTTAACGGTGAAGCAAGCTCGTAAAGTCATGACAGAAATGGCCATGACCAGCGGGGAGTGGGTGTCATTGATTGGCCTGAGTCCACGAAGCCTTCAACGTAAAAGTGATACGGATTTACTCACGCCATCACAATCTGAAAAGACTCTCGCTATTCGTCGGGTTGTCGATCTGGCTATCGAATATTACGGCGACAAGCAAACCGCACTCGACTGGCTTAAAATGCCTCAAGTCGCGTTTGGCGGTAATGCCGCGGTTGATTATTTGGATACCAATACAGGCATTCAATACGTGGAGACCATTCTCAATCGACTCATGCATGGTATGACGGCGTAATGGAAGTTTTTCGATTATCGGTAAAGAAATTTGCCGATTTGAGTGGAATGGGGGGCATGTTTGGTTCTGGTCGGTGGCATCATAAAGGCCAGCCAATTCTTTATACTGCGGGATCTCGTTCATTGTCAGCACTTGAGCGTTTTGTGCATGAAAGCCCAGTGCAAATGCCAAACCTCGTGATGATGACTATCTATATTCCCGATGACCTGGCGATTCAACGCGCTAGCGAGCAAGAATTACCAACGGGCTGGGACGCAGTTCCTGATGCGGATGTTTCTCGAAATTATGGGACAGATTGGCTGCGAGACGGTAATACTGGCGTCATGCAACTTCCGTCAGCCATCATTGCCAGTGAATACAACTTCCTCATCAATCCCGTTCACCCAGACAGCACTAAAATAAAAGTCATCGATCAGCGTGATTTCTATTACGACAGTAGACTTAAGCGAATGATGCGATAGCAAATCCATGCTCATAAGGCTTATACAGTCAAAGACGCTTAGGGTGATGAAAGGCGTTAGTCTGTCAGCGTCGATAGAGCTTACAGTTGTGAATCATTTATATAGCAGCTAATTAAAAAGGCAGAATAGCGAGCCGTAAACTCAACCAATTCTGCCTGTAAATGGTGCCATTTATGAGTTGGAAAAATCAGTAAGCATGATGAATGCTTATTTTTTCAACAAATCCTTCAAATTGGCAAAAGGATTGTGAGTTGCAGACTGATGATCATCTTGTCCTGCTTTGATTTCTGTGCCGAATTGATGGTGATCGATGTATTTTGAATGCTCATGATCATGACAAAACAGACACAGTAACTCCCAGTTGCTGCCATCTGGCGGGTTATTAGTATGGTCATGGTCGACGTGGTGAACGGTGAGTTCACGCAAATTTGAGTAAACAAACTCTCGCGCACAGTGTCCGCATACCCATGGATACAGTTTCAGTGCTTTTTCTCGATAACCACTTTCTTGACGAGCATAGCTGGCACTGGTTCCGTAATAATCTGATGACATGTTGATTTCTTCTTATCTGTCTTTTAGCCTGCGAACAATATACCAAACAGCCACCCAGTTACCAATTTCCAAATCAAGGTTTTGCAAGAAGCACATCACATGTCTAGCGCCTTGACGAAGTCGAGCACTCCGCGCATCGCGCTAATAATTCCCAGAGTAAGAAGAAGCACCAGGAAATCCATTTCGTGGGAGGCTTCTTAATACGCTAGTAATTATATACTTTATGGTAAATAGACAGTTACGTTCAATAGGCTAGATCCAATGAGAAAAGAGAGGACTTGATGGCATGAGGGAGGCACATTTCACGCTACCGCATATCTTATTTAACATAAGATACATAATGCGCACTGAGAGTGTAAGAGCAAAGTAGTAATGTCCGGTTTGAGCAATTTAAAAATGTCCTCTAGTTCTTGATGAACAATTCGCTTCTGTGGACATAAACTGATGCTGATACCTATAAGTGACCGAGACATTAATCGATTCAAAGTACTTCAAGATGTTCGAGAACGACGACTTCGACAAATCGATGCCGCAGCGATCCTAAACATTACGGCTCATCAGGTTCGCCTTTTACTCTTTCCATTCATGAATATGCAGGAACGAGCTTGTCCATGATAGATGAACAATGAATGGCAAATTCATCCTCGTTTCACTAAAGCGTTTTTACCATCCCAATAATCTTCGTCGCCTTTTCGAAGTGGTCGAGTTTGTGTTTCTGTATCCACCAGGTGGCGGCTTCCATGAGTAACTCTGGGTTGTCATTCTTGTTGGCAAAGAAGGCGTAGAAAGAGACGCTCACGTTCTCTCCTTTGGTTTGGATTTTTTTGTTGCAGACGTTGATAACTTTTTCACGCAGTGATTCTCTCATGAAATTTCTCCAAAGTTTGTGGTTAACGCGAAATACTGTACATAAACACAGTTGCAACTAAAAGTGTCACTTCTTGTTTATTTGATCGCGCGATCCTTCTTTGTTTTTGGGTGGCACGCTATAGTGAGCAAATCAAACCGCATAGGAGAATGTGAATGGCTGGAATTATGGCTTTAGACGTTTTGTTGTCTTCCATGAAGCCTGCGCTGATGGATGGCGAATATGTTTTTTGTGTTGTACCTGGCAAGCTCGAAGATTATATCGGCCTAACTCCTCTAGCGACCTTTCAGGAAAGCGAAGGGTTAACGTTATTACTTGATAAGTCGGTCGCTGAGTCAAAGGGGCTCACTTTTGACTGCGCGTTTAAACAGATCACATTGACAGTGCATTCCAGCTTGGAAGCGGTTGGTTTAACGGCTGCGGTGTCGACAAAGCTGGCAGAGAAAGGTATCAGTGCCAATGTGATTGCCGCTTATTATCACGACCATATCTTTGTTCAAGCGGAGGTCGCGCAACGTGCCCTCGCCGCTCTGCAAGAATTCAACGAACACTGATCGCGTAAGCTTCTCGCCTTTGCCTAACTGTGTACTTCCATGTTCATCGTTTGTGTCTTGATGCAGTGATGGGCTTACCGTTGTTCAGAACAACAAAGTATTTACCTTTAATGAACGCACCTAGCAAGGTTTGACTGCTGACATCACGCCATGACTCTGAGAATGCATTCCCTTCGTCGGTCGCCGCTGAGAAGCCGTGAATATCGGTTAATTGGACGGTTTGCTCATATTTAAGGGCATCACGGCTAACAAAGCCGCCAAATGGAGAGTAAACAAGGCTACCGTCTTTGAGGTAAGCGGGGATCAGCGATGACCCGCCATGAAGTTTTGCGTCATGTAGTACGACAGATTTGTCGTTATGTTGGTATCGAATCGCTGGCATAATTAATAGTACTGTATATACATACAGTTAATTCTAGTCGAAATGAAAACTACGGCAAGTGCCGTGACGAAGCCTCCTTACTCTATTGATATATCAACGGCACAAAGGCAGAGAAAGTAAATCGGCTTCAATAGGACTTCACTCTTTGACGCAGGGTCACTCAATACATTGAATATGTGAGGTTCGTAGGGATTAGGTGCTATGTCTGATGTCTGCGCCCTTTGCGTTATTGCTATGGACACTGGCTTTGACCGTTAGGTAGAACGGATCAGTGTTGATCGAGAAGCATGATGATGTCATCCAGCATGTCTTTTTCCCCTTGCTTGTTTCTTGGGTAATCAAGGTCGACACCAATATCTTTGGAGAACTTACGGTAGTACTTAGGGAGGTGCGAGAGGATGTAGTCAGAGCACTCGGGCTGCTTGTTATGTATGAAGTTACTGATGATACGCTCGTAGCCGGCAACAACATCTTGAACCCCGTTATTTTGAACGAAGAACTCGTTTTTGTTGTCTTCTAAAAACCGAATATATCGGTTTTCAGTGAGATATTTATCGAGCAGTGCTTGTCGAATACACGACAACACGATCTTCGATGCCCGCTTGGGCTTGATGTCACCGCTGTCACGCAATGAGTCGAGAATTCTTTGCTCGAGGTAGTCGTGATACTTCTCATTATTAAAGAAATCACTCCCTACACGCTCGAAGAACGTCTCGTATTTTTTTTTCTGAATCCAGCTCGTCAGAATCCATTTCATAGTCATATCAACGCAGTTATCACCCGTCGCTAACCTATCATTATTCAGATCAACAACATCGCTTCGATGGAAAAATTTGCGTTTTGTGCAGCATTTTTAGATGCAGCCAGGTAAGAGTGTACACATCATCGCCAAAATATGTGTGACTCTTCTCTCTTTTGATTTCCTATTAGTCAACCTAGAGTGCGTCTGGTTGAGTATATTTGCGATCGTCATCATGTGAATAGGTTGCGTTTTGCTATCTAATAGTTGTGACATATTTCTGAAACATAAATGAAATTTGGATGCTAGGAGTCATCATGACGACATTCACCCTCGGCCGAAAAACGATCATCAATGAGTGCTCGTTGGAATATGATTGGGTTCGGCAGCAAGTGGCAGAAGGGACAGAAAGTGGGCTCATCATATCCGCGATACAGCGCTGCTTTGGTGGTGATGAAGAAACCGCGGGATTATTTTTTGATATTGCGATTGGAGAAAGTTCGCCAGGTATATTACTTGCTCATCTCAGCATGATAGGTTGGACAGCACATAGGGAATATGATGCCTACTCTGAGCCGCGTGATGCTTATTCGGCGTAATATAATATGAGTGATTCTGCTTTGTCAGCGTTAGCTTTTGATGATTGACAGAAAGATAAATAATAGCGTGGACAGCGCATTGTGCCCTGTCCACAGGTGTTCAATGTCAATGATGACCGTATGGTCTCAATTACTGTTTGAACAGTGCCATCACCATCGGCACAACTTCAATCCACACAAACACACCAATACCCACCCAAACAGCCAGCCAGAACAAACGGCCTAACCACGTATTGCGTGAGTGATAGCGGGCAGGATCTGGCTCTCCACATCCTGTACAAGCAAGTGCGCGCTTGGAGACTTGTTTTTCACAAACAGGGCAAGCAATTAATGGCATGGTAACTCTCTTCCTTCAGTAGTTATTTTATTTTCTGCAATGGTATTACGTCGCGACCATTCGCTCTAGCGCTTTTCGGCAAAATTATTTGGAAATCCCCTGCTGATGACCAGTAAACAACGAACAAGCATGAGATAAGCAGATTTCTCATTTTGAGAAACTAATCTCATCTGTTCCTCATTACGGCTTTCATTTTAGGAAACCTGATATCGTCTAGACTCAACTGAAACAGAAAAACACATAACTATCAATATATTGAAATATGGCATGGTTGTTGTAGTAAGAGAGAACCTCTGCATTGTTGGGTAGCACTTATGCGCAAATATCTATCGCTATTGTCTCTTGCTGTGTTCTTCTCGCTTGAAGCGCATGCTGATGTGCCTTTTGATACTTGCCCTAGTCAGGCATTTTTGTTCCAGAGTTCCCCGAGTAAATTGTACGGCGTGAATCTCGCGACTGGCGGGTACTCAGAACTCGCTGCAACGACTGGCTTAAATACACATATTAATGCGGTAGGCTTTAACGATACTGACAGATACATATATGGTTTTGACTACGATAACGTGAATGTCATCCGTATCGGTAAGAATTATGCGGGTGAACAACTCTCAGTGTCAGGGCTCCCGGAAGGCCAGCGCTTTATCAGTGGTGACGTGCATGACAACGTGTACTACTTGCATCAAAGAGCACTGGGCCTTTTCAAAATTGACCTTTCACCTCTGCTAACAGACTCCTCCTCCACACTGATAGCAGAAGCGATCGAGTCTAACTTGGGGACGTTAAGGGCATCAGACGTTGCAATCAACCCCATTGATGGGAAGCTCTATGCGGTTGATAACCCCAGCTATGACCTTTATCAAGTCGATTTATCTACCGGAAACGCAGAGGTCGTCACTAATATGTCCACTGATATTGGTGTGCCATCGGGCGGATTTGGCGCCATATATTTTGATGTGAATGGCAACCTTTACCTGTCACGAAATACGGATGGAAAAATTTTCCGGGTCGATTTGTCTGATGAAGATGAAATCGCCTCTGGAGATGTTGCTGTCGAGCACTTTGCTGACGGCCCTGCTTCCGCCCAAAACGATGGCGCACGTTGTGCCAACGCCCCTATTGTCGACGAAGATTCCACGATAGATTTCGGCGACGCGCCTGATAGCTATCTAACGTTGCTTGCCTCGAATGGCCCTCGTCATGAAATCAATACAGGCTATTACCTAGGTGCTATCGCACCAGACAGCGAAGGTGACGGCTTTATCTCACCACTTGATGACAATAAAGCAGGTTTTGCCGACGAAGACGGTGTTGGTTTTGTGACGACACTAGAAGCTGGCAATACCGCTATCGTTAGTGTTCAAGCGTCTACAACAGGTTATTTGTCAGCATGGATTGATTGGAACCAAGACGGTGACTTTGAAGACCTTAACGAAAAAATTATTTCAGATAATTTGTTAAGCGCAGGCACCAATGCTCTAAGCATTGCTGTGCCTGTAGATGCAGTTATCGGTTCAACCTGGTCGCGTTTTCGTTTCGCTGAAACCAGCGGGTTAAATTTCTATGGTGGCGCAACAACAGGTGAAGTGGAAGACCACCCAATTACGGTTATGGAAGACGGTTCATCACTACGTTATTACCCAAGTTCAAGTGGTTACGCCACAGTAGCGTATGAAGATAATTGGCCCAAAGAAGGCGATTATGACATGAACGATGTGGTTATTCGTTTTCGCGTAACTGAAACCCTTGACGAAAATGACAACATAACCCGAGTGCTCATTCAAGGCTATCTTGCTGCTTACGGTGCGGGCTATCACAATGGGTTTGCCTTTCGGCTTGGCGGTTTGAGTCGCACAGACATTAATGCCGCAACCACCTTAACGCACAATGCGGTAGTACAAGAACATAATGGCCTTGAACTCGATGCCAATGAAGCCATTTTCATTGTGTCTGATGATTTGAAGCAAAAACTCCCTTCAGGCTGCATGTATTACCGAACAGCACAACACTGTCATGAAGCCATCTCTTTTGAATTTGAAATTGATGTGTACTTTGACGAAAGCGTTGATACCCGTTCACTCATGTCTATGCCATATGACCCCTTTGTGTTCGCAACCCCCGGTGCGTATGTTCGTGATGGGCTTTGGTATAACCCTGGGCGCGGCCTTGAGATTCATTTAGCCGATCAGGAGCCTACCGAAAAGTTTGACACATATTGGTACGGTTGGTGGTCTGATTCGAGTGACCCAGGCAGTGACCGTTACTTTAAAACATCATCTAACCACCCTTGGGCGTTGCTCATTACGGACCAATGGAGTTGGCCACGAGAGCATGTTGACTTAGTTGACGCCTACGCTGAGTTTGCTGGCTATGCGGAGTCCGCAGGTAACAACAACGTTAATTGGTATCTCTTAGAGAAAGCCACCACTGATAAAACCTTTGCGCCTGAGGATTAATCCCCATGAATAGACTTCTTTCAATAACATCATTAATTACCCTGCTGACAGCGTGTGGCGGAGGTGGTGACGGCGGTGATGCAGTATCGGTCACTACAACAGATGACAGCGGTGCTTTTGAAAATCCTATTGCCGCGGGTACGCTAGAAGACGCTAACGAACCCGAGACACTGGGCATGCAGGTCGACAACTCGGGCGGGCTCGCAAACATTCCCACTACCGTCTCGAGTTCTGCAACGTCAATGAGTGCCACTGTCGTCCCCGATGGCTTCTCCTACAACCCAGTGCTTGAACAACTTTTTGTGGTCGATATTCGTGGTTATTCTGTATCTCCCGCTTACATCACGGTATATGGAGAGTTCACAGAAAATGATGATGGTACATTTACCGCCCATTACAACAGTCAGATTGTTGCTGCATCATTAGAAAACGGGCAAACCACATTGAACTACGTGTCTTCTGATTCGCAATTCTATGTACTTGCTGAGGTTTGGTTCTACGATGGCACCAATCCGGTTCAAAAACGCATTCCTAATACAGAATCGAGTTGGGTGTGGTAACTCAGCATCATTATATAGACCTCAAATGGGATGAGTGACTGGCTGTACATGGTGATTAAAAGTATCTAGGTATCAGAGATTTGGCGCTTTTCCCAGCGAGATATCGCGTTATGAGCCCTATTTTTATTATTGTCACACTGACACAAACGGCTAATTTTTGGGATATTCACATCAACACAGGTATAAAGTTAATCTCGGTTCGGATGATAGATTAACACTATCAAAAATAAGTTATAGTGCGTTAAATGGTATAAAAAAGAGCAGTACACTGCTCTCTTGATGTAGGCATGTGATATTAATCTCCGAAATCATGGACGCCTAATTTGAGGACATCTGAAGCGTCAACCCACGCAACTTGTCCGCAAACAGTGCAGGTGCACTCCGATGCCTCAGCAAAGCGCTCATCCATCGGTGGGGCTGTTAAGGCACGAATAGCAGGATCATGGTGTGCTTGCTCTCGCACTTCATGCCCTGTTTCCGCTTCACAATTTTCGCAATACCACATATGTACACTCATCGCTTTCTCCTTGGGTGTTATCTCCTTTATCGCGGTGAGTGTAATTTCATATTGGCTCTGATTTTTGATGCATTTTTGAGACAAATGCAAATTCGTTTTTTGACGTGGCAATGACAACGCACTCTCCCCCTTAAAGTGAGCGAAGACATTAATACTTGCATAGGAGAGGAACAGTAAACTAACTGACGTTAGTGGCGAAGAGTATTAGGGCCTTTCACTTGAGATGACGGGCAAGTTACCGAACCAAACGCACAGAACACGCAGCAGCAAGCATCTTGAGCGACCAATGCTTCATGGCAGCTCTCACACTCATAGTGCTTCTTAGGCGCGTCAATTGGCATCATTTCGGTTTTCGTGTGCCCACAAAATGGGCATGTGATATCTGACTTTAGAATGACTTTCATCTTATGTGTCTATCCTTTACCTCAATGCACACGTCATCATTTAAGCGTGGAACATGCATCCAATGATTGCCAGCCAGTATGGCAATATTCCCGCTATTAATTGGCAGATTATCGCCTGAATAAGAAAAAGCCCCGCGAGTGCGAGGCTTAAGAGGCTTCATCCAACCTGTAAATTTCCGTAGAGGGTTTGATAAACCCCCTCTTCTTTGACCAGCTCTTGGTGATTGCCGCTTTGTGCGACTTTGCCATCTTCCAACACGTAAATCAGATCGGCCTGTTTCACAGCAGATAAGCGGTGAGCCACAATCAAGGTCGTGCGACCTTGCAGGAAGTTGTTCAATGCATCATGCAATGCTGCTTCTGTTGCAGTATCCAATGCTGATGTGGCTTCATCCAGAATCACGAGCTTTGGATTGGTGAGTATCATGCGGGCGATAGCCAAACGCTGACGTTGACCGCCAGACAATTTCAGCCCTTGTCGTCCGAGTTGGGACGATAGCCCATCATCTAATCGTTCAACCACATCGCTTAGTTGCGCAATTTCTAGTGACTTCCACAGCTGCTCATCGGAGAAATCGGTACGCCCTAACGTCAGGTTCTCTCGTAACGTATCATTGAATATCACAGGCTGCTGCAGTACAACGGCCGTATGTTGGCGCAAGGTTTCATAACCCACGTCTTCGACACGCTGATCATTGATCATGATGTCACCGTCTGTCTTGCGGTAAAGCCCAAGCAAGAGCTGTATTAACGTAGATTTACCGCCGCCTGACGCGCCAACTAATGCAACACGTTTACCAGCAGGAATCGCCAATGACAATCCATTCAGAACGGTTTTTTCACTGTTGTAACCGAATGTCAAATCACGGCATTCCACACCAAAGGTGTCGAGACCCGCTAGAGGGTCTTTCTCAGACGCGCTCTTAGGTTCTTCTTCGAGCGCTAGCAGACCATTGAGTCGTTTCATTGCGGCTGATGCACTAAACCAAGCGTACTGAATGCCTAACAGTTCTTGAATCGGACCCAGCATAAACCACAGATAACCGAATACTGCGAAAATTTGACCAATAGACAGATCACTAAACAGCACCATGAGCATGGCTGCTGCTCGGAACAACTCAAAACCGATCAAGAACATCAGGAATGACACACGGCTTGCCGCTTCTGATTGCCACGCATACTTATCGGCGTCGTGACGAATAGACTCAGCATCGCTTTTCAGTACATCCAGATACGCTCGCTCACGGTTAGCGGCGCGAAGCTGATAGATGCCATCCAAGGTTTCAACTAAACGTGTCTGAAAACGTTCAAAAGATTGGTTTTCGGCCTTTTTAAGATGCTTAACGCGCTGACCCATTTTGCGTGACAAGAAAATCACCAACGGATTCACAAGAAGAATGAAAAGCCCCAGCGCCCAATCGAGCCACAGCAAAATCACGGCCGTACCGAATACGGTCAGTACGCCAACTACAAATCGGCTCAGGCTGTTTCCGATGAAGGAATCGATGGTTTCGATATCCGTGACCAGATGCGAGCTTACCCCGCCGCTGCCACGTTCTTCGAACTCCTTCATGCTGACACGACCGAGCTTATCGAGTAGCTGCTGTCGAATGAAACAAGTGATGGATTTGGACACCAAAGTAAACTGACGACTTTGCCAGATGTTCAACGCTTGGCTGACCACACGCATGACAATGACCAATAGCAACACCATGACGATATAGCTAGCGGGCTGCTGCAAAGACTCAGGCAATAAGTTGTTGAAAAATGCGATACCTTGAGCGGGCTTGTTAAGCAGAACCTCATCAACCATCAGTGGCATAAACAGCGGAATAGGCACACTGATCAATGTGGCGCATACCGCGATCAAATTGGCTGCAACAAGTTGCTTCTTATGCTGTTTCGCTTGGTCAATTAACCATTGCGTCGACAGCGTTGTTAAAACTCCATTACTCACTGTGTCTCCAAACTTTTCATTTTTGTTATTCTTTTGTGGTTTCTGTTTGAGTGTAACCGAAAACACCCCAGCATTGCCGGGGTGTTTTTCTGGACGTTACTAAAGCTTACGCATTATTAGAAAACGTATTCGGCTTCTAACCCCCAATTACGTCCTGGTTGGCTACGGCGATCAATTCCTGACTCATCTTTATCGAAGCCTGCAAGATCTTCATAGTCCCAATACTCTTTATCAAAGACGTTAAAGATACCAGCACGCACCGTTAAATCAGACATAGGACGATAAAACGCCGTGACATCCGTGACACCGTAACCTGCAGCATTGACGTTATCTACGTTGTTGGCATTGCTCCAATCTGAGCCAGATTTGCCCGCAACCGTTTTAAGTGAAACCTTACCGCCATAAGTGTCTTCAGGGTTCGAATAACCCAACGCAATGTACGCGGTTAAAGGTGCGACCGTGTCTATTGCTTCGCCATTGGTTTTGTTTTCACCTTTAGCATAAGCAATGCTCATGTCTGAATACATCCCCATTGGCGCGCCCACTAAGTAGTCCAGCGCAAGTTGCGCTTTGAACTCGGCGCCGTAGATTTCAGCACGACCAATGTTTTCGGTCGTCCACACTTCTTTTCCGTCTGGGCCGTTTGCGTCAACTAATCGGTTCTCAATGAAGTTTTTGTAGTCATTGAAAAACACTGCGGCATCGAAGCGTCCATAAGGCTGCTTCAGGCGCAGACCAGTTTCGTATGAGATGCTTTCTTCTGCTTCAAGATCCTGGTTAGGAATGAAGGTCGCACCTGTGTCGTAAAAGTAGTAGAGATCTTGTAGCGTTGGCGCTTTGAATCCCTGACTGATTTGCACAAAAGTACTGAACGACTCCGTCCAATGGTAAACCGTGCCTAGACGCCCCGTAAATGCGTGGTTATCCGCGTCAGCATAGGTGCTGTTACCTTTCGGACTCGCGCTGAAACTGTCATAACGAAGGCCAGCATTAAGAACCAGAGCCTCATTCATCAGGAACATCTGATCTTGCACAAACACCCCCCATTTACGGGATTCAGCATTCGGCACTTCTGGTGTGGCATCCGTGACCAAACCGGTATCAAGATCGATGTTGTTGTAGTTCAGGTTAAATTCATTGGCGACGTAGTTCGCGCCGTAGACCACTTCGTGATAGCTGTTTTCAAGCTCAAACGCTTTATTGAACTGAATATCCGCCTGCCATGCCTCGTCTTCACCGATACGTTGACGATTTCGGTTTGACACCGTGGTGCCAAATGGTGTGGTTTTGGTCAAGGTATCGGTATTGTCGTGCTGAGATTCTGATTTTAGATACGCAACTCGCCATTCCAATGAATCAAAGCCTTGGTTATTCGCTTGCCACTGGTGCTCAACGCTATAACGCTGGCGTGAATCTTCATCAGAGGCGCGGGTATTCGAGTAAGCGTAAATATAGGGCCCAAACGCGATCACATCACCTTCATCTGAAAGTCGGTCAACGTCTTGCTCTCGGTTAAAATGCTCAACCGTCACACCAATACGGTGCGCGTCATTAAGTTGGTAATACGCTTTAGCTAACACGTTATCTGAGTTGAAATCCACCGGATCTGCCGCCCCACGATCAGGACCATTAATATCTGGGCCGCCGTAAGTTTGGGTTTCATGACCATCTCGATGGGTGAATATCAACAAGGTTTCCAGATCGCCAGTACGGTTCGCCAATGTCGCTGTGGCTTTGTAGCTTTCATCAGCACTGAAATAGCCGCCTTTGACGGAAGCATAAGAGTCATCACCCTCACCTTCCAGTAAGTCGTCTGGATTTTTGGTACGAATGATCACGGCACCAGCCAATGCATCACTGCCATATAGGCTGGAAACTGGGCCTTTGTTGATTTCAACGCGCTGGAGGGTATCGGTTTCTAACGTGTTGTTGTATTTGCGCATGACATCTGCGCCTGGGTTATAGGTGCCAGGTAATTCAACGCCATCCACAATGGTTTTGACGTAGTTTTCGTCACGACCGCGAATATTGAAGCCTGTTAAACCGAATCGACCATTGCCGGCCATTGACACACCCGGCTCAGCATCAACCGCTTGTTTCATATTTTGTGACAAGCTTTCTTCGAGATCTTCGCTGGTTACCACATCGACTGAAGCAGCGATATCACCGATTTTTTGCTCACTTCGGGTTGCAGATACAACCACTTCATCAAAGGTATACACATCCTGTGCTGATGCACTTCCGGCGCAGAATATCCCCACCAAAAGCGCCAGCTTGTTTTTCTTGATTGTCATGATAGTTACTCTAAAAAAGGCAATAGGAAGCCGCTCACACTGGCCTCAGCGCAAAATTATTATTTTTATGTGAAATTTGGCTCTATGCCCGAATAACTCAGCGCGTTAAGGTTATTCGGGTATTTACGGTCACAGAGCCTATATCGGGAAGGCGTTACACGTTCTCTTTCATTGATTTAACGTGTCCTTCATCGAGATGGACGACAGAGAGGAGATCTTCGCCTGTCACGTCGAATGCTTGGCCGAAGCCTTTTACATAACGCCCAATAACAGGGTTCAAGCGGTAAAGGCGGAAATCACCCAATTGGCTGAGGTTATCGATCATCTCACCAAGACGCGTTTGCATGACATCAACGCCTTGCTTCCAGTGATCAGATTCACGCTCGATCAGTTCTGCGTTAGTATCGAAAGACAAACGACGACGGGCGAAAATAGAGCGCGCTTCACCTTCGTCTTCAATCATCATGATCGACACCGCTTTGCTGTTTTTCAGGTTCTGACCGTGAGTCGCCAAATCACTAACAAGGATGTAATAGCCTTTTTCTGAAAAGGCAAAAGGGGCATAGCTAGTGTGTGGTTTGCCATCTTTGTCTACCGTGCCCAGTTGCAACGTTTTGCGGGCGTCTCGGAACGCTTGAATTTCTGGTCCCAAACGGTTTTGTAGACGTTCTGCTTTATCAATCATTTTGCCAACTCCTGTTTCATGGCGTTAAACAGTTCAATTTGCTCAGGGAATAACTGACGCTTCTTGTCGCGACCCAAGTAAATTTTAAATACACAGTGGCCAGTGCTATCAAAGAAACCAATGTAATGGCTTTCAGACCCACGGAATGGTTTGCTGACGAAGACGATGTCAGACACGAGATCCAATCGAAGGTGACCGTGTAACTGACCTTCTTTGCCCATCAAGTTGTAATAGCCGTGAGCAAATTTACCTTTAGGAAACGGCGCCTTAAATTCAAAAACCGAACCGCCAGAGTGAACAATGGTGGTCACTTTTCCCCATTTAGGCATGACTTCTAAAATGCCCTGACTCAACTCACCCTCTGCGCGCGCAATCATTTCTTGTGGCAGCGCCAAGGTGATTTCGCCTTCCGTCAGTTTCAGGCTTTCCACCATATTTGAAACAGGGGTATGCACATCTTCGGCAAGATAGTCTGCGACGCGTTGTTTGGCTTCTGACGTGACGATAATCGCTTGTTGCATGGTAAATACTGCTCCTATGCCGCGACGTGTGTCGCTTCGTTCTTAATAACGTTTGAATTGCCCGTAGGCGTATTGCTTTGTAATACTTCAATCAGGTTTTGAGCCAAGGTGACTGCCCAGAACTGCCCAGCTAATGTCAGGCTGACATACCCGCCACCAGCGACTGACACAACCTCAATTCCCGTATCCGACGCTGCTTCATCACCTCTTTCAAGGTAGACCAAGCCGTTTCGCTCCCATGCATTAAACAAAGGAATTAACGCCTCAAAGGTACCGATGCCGGCAACACGATCAAGTTTGCTTTGTGCGAGTACACCCGCATCAAATCCCGATTTCACTTCTGCGGCGACTGCGCGATTTGAAGGTGCCATCGTCAACATGGTGACAGGGTAACGCCTTTCTGATATCGCCGACTTGTAAGTGTCCATATCGCGAGTTTGCATCATTTGGCAGCCATTGACGTTGCCGCCAGCGCCAGCGCCAAGCGGCATAATTTCCGCCGTGGTTTTGGCCAATGAGTTATAAATGCTTCGTTCTCGGTTATCCGACGCCCAATGGTTTACGCTAAGACGTTTTTGATGATGACGGGCCATAAATTTCACGCCCATGTCGAACATGGTCGCTTTCATTTGCGTGTCAGCGGGATGAGGTAATTTGCCTTGCTCAACCATTTTGGCCATGGGTAGACCTTGCATCTCAATCAACTGATACAAATCAACACCGTGAGCACCGGACTCCATATAGTCCTGCAAATCTTGTTGCCAAACGTCGAGCGTTTGATACGGGAGGCCGTAAAGCAGGTCCAGAACAATGGGAGCGGCGTTATAGGACACCAAGGTTTGAATGGTTTTCAGCACGTCTTCACGATCATCAAGACGTTTTGCGCTTCTGCGAACATGAGAATTAAAACTCTGAACGCCAAAAGAGAAGCGATTCACCCCAGCGTCCAGCGCCGCTTCAAATTTGTCGAGACCAAACCGGTTAACACGCCCTTCAAGAGTGATTTCACAATCAGGTGTCAATGGGAATTGGCTGCGAATATCAGAAACGATCGTGTGAATCTGTTTAGCGGATAAATCGGTTGGTGTTCCACCACCAATATATACCGCCTGAAACGGTGCTGCTTGTGTCCATGTTTGTGATGCTTTCCATCGAATTTCTTCACGTAGCGCCGCAACGTAACCTTCAATCAATGAGGAACTGGAAGCGTATTGAAAGAAATTGCAGTAAGTGCAACGCACGCGACAAAATGGAATGTGGATATACAGGCAACGCGGTGCAAGGGTATTGGCTGGCGCTAAGGCGTGCGCCTCTTCAAGGGAAATTTGAATGTCTTCCCCTTTCACTGAGTGCATCATGCCGCCAGCATGAGGACTTTTTTTGCGTGAGAATGCAAAACGGAGCGGATCTGGGGTTTGCTGACCCACCAGTTCTACATTGTGTAAATCAAAATTCATCGCCAGAAACGACCTTCTAAAGGCAACAGTGCCACACA
The DNA here is from genome assembly GCF_000286835.2 of Enterovibrio norvegicus FF-33. Taxonomy (GTDB): domain Bacteria; phylum Pseudomonadota; class Gammaproteobacteria; order Enterobacterales; family Vibrionaceae; genus Enterovibrio; species Enterovibrio norvegicus_A. The sequence goes on from NZ_AJYD02000038.1 coordinate 1,524,475, forward strand.
ACGGCCTGCTTTCAATTCGAATACATCATATTCATATCAAATGATAATGCAACTGATAATTGATCTCATTGCCATTTCATGCATAATGCACACAGAATTAATCGTTTTCACGAAGTAGGAGAGAAAGTGTGAACGTTCGACGGTACGTTGTGTGTGGTGTCGTTTCAGTTGCGCTGCATAGTTTGGCCCTTTCGGCTCAGCAACCTCCACCACCCCAGTTTGCAATTAGCGATGCCCATGCAGGTAGTCGTGTAGCTATCCAACTTGTTGCTGCTCACCTGCCACCGCCAGAGCCTATCGCGGAAAAAAGCACTGATGAGAAAGTAGAAAAGGAAAGCGAGCCTAAAGACAGGAATAGCAAACCTGTTGAAAAACGTTCGGTCGTGGAAAACCCGAAGATTGAAAAGCCAAAGATTGAAAAGCCAGTTGTCGATAAGCCTAACTTGGATAAGCCAATCGCTAAAAAGCCCAAGACGATAGAACCTAAACCCGTTCAAAAAAAGATATCTAAGCCTGCAGACAACGCTAAGCCTATCGAAAAAATCAAGCCCATCGAGAAGCCTAAGAAACAAGCTACAGACAACAAGCAAATAGACACCCGCGCTAATGCACAGATGAATCAAGCCAAAGACAGTGCGCCAGTGATGGTTGAACGGCCGCAGTTTAAAGTTCGCCCATCTCAGCCTGCCTATCCACGTATGGCTATGCGAAAAGGCATGCAAGGTAATGTATTAATTGAAGTATGGCTCGATGAAGGTGGCAAACAAATCAAACAAGCATTGGTGAAAAGCTCGGGCTTTGACCTGCTTGATAGTGCCGCCATGAGCGCGGTGAAAAAGTGGCGATTTCAAAGCCACACAGTTAACGGTGTTGCATTAGCACACCGAGTCAGAATTCCTGTTCGTTTTAATTTGGATTAACCATGTTGGATTTACACTTTTTCTCATCCATTCACGCTCAGCTGGGCATCATGACTTGGCCGTTGACTATTCTCTCCGCGCTGATGCTGATGCTGATTGTCGAGCGCCTAATTTTCGTGGCTCTCAACACAAAAACCCACAGTCGAAGTCTTCAAAAAGAGATCTACACCCTTTCACTGACAAACGACGACGAGCTCAATCGCTACGTCGAAAACCATCAACAAGAAAAAAGCACCTTATCACAAGGGCTTTGTATGTTGATTAGCCATCGTCAATTTACTAAATCGCTTCGCGAAGAAGCCGTTAGTATTTGGCTTCAAAAAAAGCGCCGACAATTTACCTCGGGCCTCAAATTACTGAACGTGATTGGCGTACTTAGCCCTTTGATTGGCCTTTTAGGTACCGTTATCGGTTTGATTGAGATGTTCAAAGGCCTTTCCGCTACTCAAGGCGGCATCTCTCCCGCAGAGCTTGCAGATGGTCTAGGTTTGGCCATGTCCACCACCGCGGCTGGTCTCCTGATCGCCCTTCCCGCCATCGCTGCATCTCAGTTATTTAGCCTTTGGGCAGACCGTACATTGGCGAAAATAGAATACGTGCTTAACCATTTCAATTTACATCTTGCTGGTGTGTCTTTTGATGAAAGTGAGATGTGTTGCGCCAAAGTGACCCATTGCCCGTCGACTTGCTCAAGCCAAGTTTCTGCACGAAATACCGTTTCGGATGACGCCGCATGATTCAATCACGTCCTGACAACGAAATAAGCACGTTTACGCCCGACCTGACGCCGCTGCTCGACATCATTTTTATTGTGATGGTGTTTCTATTGCTTACCGCCAACGTGGAATTCAAAAGCATGGAAATCGCTATTCCACAAACCAAAGACAGCGCCGTGTTGGATTCCCCTAATCAAAATGTCATTGCCATCAATATATTAGCGGGCTCTCCCGCGTGGGCAATTCAAGGCATACCCATGGATAACTGGGAAACGTTCACGAGCGCCTTATTAAACGCAATAAAGGCAAATCCAGATAAAACCGTGGTCATAGCCGCAGATAAAACGGCAGATGTACAAAGCATGCTCAAAGTGCTGGCCTTTATGCAAAACAACAAAATCACTGCCACTAACATTGTGATGGAAGAAGAATGAAAACGAATACATCAATTAAAGCGCTCTCATTAACTCTTTGTATGTTGATCATCCCACTCTCTATGGCTGCAGACAAAGAGACGCGCATTATTAGCGCAGGTTCAACCGTGACAGAATTGCTCTTCGCACTCGGTGCTGACAATAAAGTGGTCGCTGTCGATTTAACCAGTCGCCACTATCTCGATCAACGAGACATTCCAGTGTTGGGCTATCACAGACAACTCGCCGCGGAAGGCCTTCTTGCACTCAGTCCTACTCACTTACTCGGTTCACCAGACATGGGACCTGATTCAACATTGCAACTGCTTAAGCAAGCAGGTGTCACCGTTGAAGCCTTGCCAACAGGCAATTCCATTGACGCATTTCATGACCGTGTCGATACCATTGCGCAAATCACCGATACACAGCAACAAGGTGAGCTTATTAAAAAGCAGGTTGAAGAAAGAATCGGCGCGTTGAATGCACAACAACCCGTTAACGCACCTTCGGTTCTATTCATGATGCTCTCGGATGGTAGGCCTGTGACCGTGGCTGGCGATCAAACCACCGTCAATACCGTTATCCAATTGGCTGGCGGCAACAATCCAGCCGCAAAAGAAAGCACCAGCTACAAACCCCTTTCAGCGGAAGCTATCGTGACGATGCAACCCGACTACATATTGGTGTCAGATCGCACATTGGAACAAGTTGGTGGCATGGATGGCATGCTAAAGCAACAACCTCTGCTTGCCGCTACCCCGGCGTTTCAAAACAACAAGGTGATTCCTATCCGTGGTCACTCGATTTTGGGCGGGTTTGGATTAGCAAGCCTTGAGTTGGCAACGTCGCTTAATACCCGTTTTAACAACGATAACTAACACGCAGCGGAAATAACGGAATACAGAATGAACGAGTTAATGACGCGTCGCGTACCTGTTCGATGGATGCTGCTATTTGCTACCATCTTGCTATACACCGCCATGGTGAGTTCCATCACACTGGGCCCAATGGACATCAGTATCACGGATAGCCTAAAAGCCTTACTCCCAATAAAAGCAGACCTGCCAAATTATGTCAGCGTTATCATTCAGCAAGTGCGCTTACCTAGAACCCTGTTAGCCATTGCCATTGGTGGCATTTTGGCTATCTGTGGTGCTGTGATGCAGGGGCTTTTCAGAAACCCACTGGCTGACCCAGGTATTATTGGCGTGTCCGCTGGTGCTTCATTAGGCGCAGCGATTGCCATCGTGTTGTTTGGTGGAGTCATTGGACACACCGCCTTTCTAACAATGGGTACGGTTCCTCTGTTTGCATTTCTCGGCGGCGCGGCGGCCACTTTCGCCATTTACTACTTGGGCACAAACAGCAACGGCACTTCCGTCACGATAATGTTGCTGGCTGGCGTAGCACTGGGCGCAATTGCAGGTGCGGGAATGGGGCTGCTTAACTATTTTGCTGATGATCAGGCGCTGCGTGATTTATCACTATGGACCATGGGATCGTTAGCAGGCGCATCGTGGGATGCGATCATTCTGGCCTATGTTTCGTTGTTTGTACTGGCATTTTTCTATCAACGAAACGCCAAAAAACTCAATGCGCTATTACTCGGTGAAGCAGAAGCGCGTCACATGGGCATCAATGTACAGGCATTAAAGCGCCAGCTGATCCTACTCACTGCTGCTGGCGTCGGTATCACCGTCGCGCTGTCAGGGATGATTGGTTTTATCGGCCTCGTTGTACCACATATCGCGCGCATGCTGACGGGTCCTGACCATCGAACCTTGCTGCCTGTTTCGCTGGTGCTTGGTGGCCTTATTTTGCTGGTCTCAGACATGATTGCACGAACCATTGTGGCACCTTTGGAAATCCCCGTGGGGATTATCACTGCAGCCATCGGGGCACCCTTCTTCTTGGCGCTATTGCTAAAACAACGAGGACGACTGGCGTAATGAGTATTGAAATCAAACACGCTTCGCTTTCAATGGGCAACAAAGTCCTACTCGATGATGTTAGCGTTCGGTTTAACAGCGGCGAACTGACCATTATTCTTGGTCCCAATGGCACGGGTAAAAGCAGCTTACTAAAACTGCTCAGTCGAGAATGGCCGTGCAATGGCGAGCTTAATTTCTATGACAAACCCGCGTCTGAATGGAAACCTGAAACTCTGGCGCAGTCTGTCGGTATCTTGCCGCAATCTAGCAGCTTAACGTTTGGCTTTACCGTTAGAGAAGTCGTTGAACTCGGTGGGTTAGCGTTGAGCGTACCGCAGCGAGAGATTAACAACATTGCGACTGCCAATATGACGCAAACCGATGTTCTCCATCTTGAAGACCGCCTGTACCCAAGTCTCTCTGGCGGTGAAAAACAACGGGTGCACCTCGCACGCGTATTAACACAAGTATCCAGAGCAGCAAGAAGCACAGTACTGATGTTGGATGAACCCACATCAGCATTGGATATCGGCCACCAACACAAGACATTACGTCTGGCAAAGCAACTAGCCAACGAGGGATCTGCCGTGATCGCCGTGATCCACGACCTTAATCTGGCATCACAGTACGCCGACCGCGTCATCATGCTAAATAATGGTAAAATAGTGGCGGACGGAGCCCCGGAAGCTGTCTTAACCTCGACCAACATTGAAGCGGTTTATGGCTGGCCTGTTCAAGTTATCCCCCACCCTGAACAGAACTATCCAGTGATCTTGGCCTAAACGGTTAACGTCCCACACCAAACCTATTTAAACGCTCCCTTGTGGAGCGTTTTTTGTTTAATACCAATTCTTCACCCACAGAAACCAAAACATGAATAAATTTTTGGTATGGCGCAGTTTTGCTACGACATCACTGTTTAACGATACTACGCTGTAGAAAAAGCGATATAACGCTTAGAGTCATTCTGTATTAAGTCACTTAAGTGTCTTGGTATTAACAGTCTTACTCTCTGAGCATCAACCAAAACAAGGGTCTTATAATGATTCGTACGGGTATTGTTGGCTTTGGCTTTTCTGCACAAACCTTTCATCTGCCGTTTCTCTCTGTCCTGCCCGATTTTGAGCCTGTCGCGGTCGTGTCTTCTCAACAAGCACTTGTTGGTCAATTGCTACCGCAAGCTAGCTGTTATTCAAATATCGAAGCAATGCTGCGCGATGCTGACCTTGACCTTGTCGTTATCACAACCCCTAACGACACCCACTATGACTTTGCCAGACAAGCGCTAGAAGCGGATTGTCATGTTCTGTTAGAAAAACCCTTTGTAGTCAATAGCGGTCAAGGGTTAGATTTACTGCGTATATCCAATACGCGCGGTAAAATTCTGTGTCCTTACCAAAATCGACGTTGGGATGGCGACTTCCAGACCGTTAAATCACTCATTGATTCAGATGAGTTAGGTAAGGTTCGTGTGTTTGAATCGAATTTTGACCGATTCCGCCCTGAAGTGAAGCAACGTTGGCGCGAACAGCCTGGTGATGGCGCAGGTATTTTGTATGATTTAGGTTCACACCTTGTTGATCAGGCGCTTTTTCTATTTGGTGAGCCTTTGGCTATCACTGCTCATTGCAAAGCGATGCGCAATCAATCGAAAGCCACTGACTATTTTCACATGACCCTTCACTATTCAGACAAAGAAGTCATTCTCAATTCCAGTCCATTCCGATCGGGTAAAGGCGCACGATTTGTCGTTCAGGGTGATAAAGCGACCTTCTCTTGCTTTGGTTTAGACGTACAAGAACAACAGTTACGTGACGGTGTCACAGTGACATATTCAGAATTTGGCCGCCAACAGCACCAAGGCAAGCTAGAAATCGGTGACAACGTCACTGAAAAAGATATCGAACTCGAATACGGCTGCTATTCGGATCTCTTTGCACAGCTCGCAAGCGCAATTCTAAACGGCACACCTCCGCCAGTTGATACCTATGACGCAGTGAAGGTCATATACGCCTTGGAGCTTGCAGAGCACTCGTCTCAGGCTGGCAGAACAGAGCGCTGGGAGTTCTGATTTACCCTCTCGTGACTCAGTTATTCCGTTATTCACTAATGCCAGCGTGTTAGCTGGCATTAGTGAATCAATAAAATTTGAACCACTCTGCCATCTCTCTGGATGACGGGCCTTTCTCCTACCATTTTTTATCATGAGAGCAGTCATCGGTACTTCCTTAGCCCTCACTTAGTTTTCCTCTACTTTGGCCATTCGGTGCCTTAGGTAGCGAAATAAAGTAATGCCCCATTTAATCAGCAAGAAGATGAGGATAAGCGCGGCAAAAGTAGCGCTAATAGCGTCGAAATAACAAGTTATAGTGCGTATAAGTTGAAAGATAGGAGGCGTCAGGTCGGATAATACATTTCAGATACAAAAAAGCCTGCACAAGGCAGGCTTCTATAGGATGAATCTAACACGTCAACTTTCTATGTTTACATCATGCTCTTTGCAATTACGTAAACCAACATGCCCGCGAGCAGCCAGAACACAGACATATTAAACTTACGCAATACAGCAAAACCGACCACCACTGCCACCATGTCGGCAATACCATGAACCGCTGACACCCAAACGGGCTGATAGAAAGCAGCAACAAGCAAGCCGACCACCGCAGCATTGATCAATACCACCGACCCTGCAAACTTATTGTGATTCATGACTTTTTGCCATACGGGTATCGCGGCAAACAGGAGCAATGCACCCGGCAAGAAAATGGCAACGGTAGCAATGACACTGCCGATCACAGGGTGAATACCATCCATCGATGCGCCAACGTAACTAGCAATCGTAAACATGGGCCCTGGAACGAGCTGCGCAGCTGCATAGCCTTCGACAAGTGCATCACCCGTTACTGCATCACCAATAAGGGGCTGCAGCAATGGCAACACGACATGGCCGCCACCAAACACAAAACTACCCGCTTGATAGAAATGGTTAAACATACTCACTAAGGGCGCACTGCTCAGGGTCGGCAATATTAGAAGTGCTGCAAAGACACCGAATAGAACCAATGTTTGTAAGAGGCTCGTATCTTTGTTCGCTTTGGCTTCGATAGACACTGGTTTACGGATAAACAACCAACCGAGTAAGCCAGCGACAACGATTGGCAATAACTGTGCAAGTAACCCTGACTGCCATAAAATCCAGCTTGCAGATCCTGCACAGACAATAAACGTGACGGCGTCACTAATAAACTTACGCGCCATTGTCCATATGGCGTCAGCGACAACGACTACGGCTAACAATTTGGCCGCAGAAATGAGTATGGTCAACCATGTCGCATCGCCAAGGCTTGCACTATACATAGCTGCGAGCGTCAACAATAAGAAAGATGGAAACGTGAAGCCAACGAATGCGGCAATCGCACCCAGATAACCTGCTCGGTGATAACCAATGAACATACCCAACTGACTGCTTGCAGGACCAGGTAAAAACTGGCACAAGCTCAGTGCCATTGAGAATTTTTCTTCTTCAATCCATTTGCGCTTATCCACGAATTCACGTTGGAAATAGCCAATGTGGGCAACAGGCCCGCCAAAACTCATACAACCAAGAACTAAGAAACGAATAAATACGTCAAGCATTACAGATGTACCTCCATGATTGAGGCCGATTCTATCGGACTTCACCACATTAGTAGAAACAATTCATATCGATGATCACTATTAACCGCATCAATTAACTGACTGATACTCTGATCTGCCCGTCTTAATTTTGTTGCTCGGATCAGTAAGATCCGTTCTTTTTCTACATTTGTATGTAAGTGCACACTAACTAACGCCATGGTTGTTTCCACACGAAAACAATAAGCTTTAATTGGATATATAACAACAACTTAATAAGCATAGAAAACCATGACTCTTAACTTGTACTGTGTGAAATCTAGTTACAAATGGCGATCTTGAGTCAACTTTTTTACAAAGTTGGATCAATAGTCCCTGTTCAAAGTTAATGACCCTTTTGCCTCAATCGCTCACGAAGATTAAAGTGAGCAGATAACAAGCACCGTCTTTTGTCAGTGAAAAATGCGCACTTCTGTGGAAACCATATGCGTGATTGTATTGAGCTGGTTTGTTATGGCTGTTTACCCTATTGGAAGAATTAGTCGCCATAGGTTCATCTGTACTACTCGCTTAATTCATGATGAGCTATCTACAATAACAACGTAAATTACGCCATGTGACACTGTCACTCGTTCAGTGCTCGTGAGTTGTGATACGCTATGCCCTTCTTCTCATAGACGAAATTTCCGCATGTTAGATAATCTTCAGCAAATGGTTATCCTCGCTACCGTCGCGCATGAGCAACATTTCACGCGTGCCGCTGAGTTTTTGGGGATATCTAAATCACAAGTCAGCAAGCAGATCCGCTATCTTGAGGAGCGTCTAGGCGTTCAACTTGTGCAACGAAATACGCGTTCGGTCGCGTTAACAGAAGCGGGTAAACAGTACGCCGCGTTTGGCCGACAGATTGTTGAAACGATGCAAGATGCGGAAGCGATGGTTGCGGGCTATCGAAACGAGATATCAGGCCGCTTGAAGATTGGTATTGCTCAATCATTTGGCAATGCACAGATCACTCGTTTGCTTTCAACATTTCAAGAAAAGTATCCCGCGCTAGAATTGGAAGTGCATTTATTTGACCACCGCCCAAACTTGGTCGAAGACGGTTTTGATTGTTGGCTAGCTATTCATGAACATCCACCTGAAGGTATGGTGGCGCGTAAATTAGGGTATTGTCAGTTCAAGATTGTCGCCTCTTCCTCGTATTTGAACACGCATGGCGAGCCGAAAAATCCTGCTGAACTGAGAGAACACAACTGTATTACGTATCAGAGTGTTCAACGTACTTACGATCAGTGGCTATTTCAAAAAGATGGAAGCGAACAATCTGTCACCATTCGCGGTACGTATCGGATAAATAACGCACCCGCGGTTTTAGAGGCTGCAAAGTCGGGTGTCGGCATCGCCTATATCGCAACATATTTGCTGAATGACGAAATCGAATCTGGTCAGTTGAAAGTATTGATGCCTAGTTGGAAGCCGACGCTCAAATTACCCGTTTATGTTGTGTATCCAAGAAGGGAGTTCTTAGCGCCGAAGGTGAGGCATTTTGTTGATTTTCTTGCGGAGAACATCGACGTGACAAACAATCAACGCTCGTCATTTTAGTCTTTAACAGGCTAAAAGTCAGAGCGCTATGATCGAACAAGATTATACGTGCAGATAAAACAAAAAACGAGTGACAACGTCACTCATTTTTTATTCTTTTTCTCGTAAGTATCTTATATTATTGGTATTTTTACTGAGCATCCACTTTCTTGTCTGTTGGCATCGCGTACATGGATGTCACAATCTGCGCCACACCCTCAGGCAAAGAAGATATCTTACTGTCAAAAAGTGCGCGATCACTGTCAGTTATCGACGAATGATCTTTGCCCGCTGCAATATAATTCGACGGGAACAGATGATAATTTTGATAAATCTGACGGTCAATTTCAGCAGCGAGGGCAACCGGTGTTTCGAACTCATTCCCAATAACGTCACCAAACGCAACGTGGATACGACGTTTTTGTCCGACGATCCCTTGAACAATGCTTTCAATGTCTTCGAACTCACCTTTCTCATAACCACCATCTTCTTGCTTTCGGTAAAGCTCATTGGCTTTAGCAGCATCACAGGGATCGTTTTCATAAGAGATCGTAACAGGGACAATACGCAATGATGCGATGTAATCAGCAAAAGGGATCTTTTCGCGACGCCCTTCTACGTGAAACATTTTCAAAATAGCAGGATCAGTTTTGTCGTTTCCATCTTTGGCACGACCTTCTTTTTGTGCAATCCACACTGATTGATTTTCATCGATCGAATGTTTGATATAAGCAGACAGTTGTCCCAGAGCCTTCATCATTTCACGTGGCCCTTTGGCCGAACGCTTAACAATAAAACTCTTGTTCAACTTCATCAATTCGGTGGCGCAAGGCTTTTTCAGCAAATTGTCGCCAATGGCGATTCTTAACGTATCAAAGCCTTGGGTGTGAAGACACCAGTTTACCATTGCCGGATCCATCGCAATATCACGGTGGTTTGAGACATACAGATAGCTTTGATTAGGGTCAAGTTTATCTACGCCACTCGTCGTGAATCCTTCCGATGAATTTTTGATCATAGATTGCATGTAGCTCGATACATTCAATTGAACATCACGAACCGAGTTGATTTTTCGCCATTTAGCGCGAAGGTATAATTTCATGAGCGGTTTTAGTAACCACCCGATAGTCCCAGACAGTCGGGAGAAACGATATTTGAGGATAGCCGAAATAAATTCGTCATCATTAACCAGGCGCTCAATGGCTGCCGGAACTTCATCATCGCGATAAGGGCGAATTTCTAAAAACGGATCGTTAGTTTGTGGCACGAGACTCTACTTACTCCGATAAAAACTGCGACATTTTACGCGCTTATAAGAATTCGAACATGGTTTTGATCGTCATTCATGACAGGTTGGAGGTCATACCTCCCTCTCTACGAGTCAGATCGTAACAAATTGATTATTTATCGCTCAAGAAGATACTCACAGCTTGATCTAGTTAACAAAACAAAAGAGTATGTGCGCGTCAGAACGAGAGAAAATCACTATGAAACAAGCTATCGAATTTAATCACTATCGTGCAGACACCATGATTATCGGTGCACGCAAGAAACAACACTATGCAAGTTACCTCCATGTACATAAAGGTACGGTATTAATACGCCTTGGTAAGGCCGAATTGCCCGTTTGCGCTAACCAAGGTTTCTGGCTACCGATTGACTGCCTCAATGCTGTCACCATCATGAAAGGCTCTCAAGTATCAACGCTAAACTTCTCTGTTCGTTCAACCGCTTTGCTGTCGAATCAGGCTGGCTTTATTGAAAAATCGCCGTTGATCACTGGCATCATTGAGCAACTGCACGCTCGTCAAGAAAAAGGCAACGAAGATTGGGATACACCATACGGTCGACTACTCCGTTGTGCTCGTGACTATTTAGCCACTTTAACACCCCATGATATTACCACGGACTCGTTCCGCCTATCGATGACATCGCTAGATGCTTTGGGCAACGGCAAAGCTTTGTCAGAAATCACGGGCAAAGCCTTGGAACACGCACTCGGTTTATCAACAGAAGACATTGCGGTTCAACTGCGAGTGCGAGAGTGGGTGCGCCTATACAAATCGGGACGCTCAATTAAAAAGATAGCGCTAGCTGTGTCACTGTCTGAAACTGAAGTTGAACAACTACTGCATCAAATAGCAGGTATCAGTTAAACGGCAGCTGCATTTGAAGTAAAAATTCGGTATCGCTATCCTCATGCCAACGCATATCAAATCGATACCGAGCATCACTGATTTTCGATTCCGTACTGAAACTAAAGTTCAAACCATGGTTCATAATCCAATCTTCGGTTGAACTCTCTTTAAATGAAAGTCCTTGGTATTCCTCAGGCTTCCATATACCAAAACCATAGAATGTAGTGCCACTGGAAGTCGTTAGATATTGAGGAACGTCTAAATCATACTTCCAACCATCCCAAATTGATGGCAGTGGGATATCTTCCACTGTCCATTCAATCACACTTCTTTCATATGACTGAGAAAAGTGAACGTTATACGCCCCTCCATTCTTCAATGTATCGGCTTTCGGAGCTTGTTGCTCAAGGTAAGCAGCATGCAAGAGTGACGGTGTCACTAATAGCCCTAAAGCGACACTTATTTGTTTTATTATCTGGGTCACAGTCAACACATAATCCTACAAGGTAGTTAATCCAGGAGACAAAAAGAAGGCATCTCCAAATTGGAATGTTTTTATATTTTTTGTTTCGTTGCAAAGACGAAGGCCTGCGGTTTGTCAGTCTTGACCTCTTCGCTTTATTCCATCGCGCTAAAATCAATCTTTGTCATATTCGCTGCCACCGTTGGCGTTGTCAGGTCTGAAATATCTATATCTTGTTCGAGTCTTTTCCTGATCTCCGTACTTCTCACCGGCACACTTTCAGGGCATGCCAGCACGCTCCAGCGCTTTAGGATATCTTGAGAGCGATAGAATTTTGCAAAGCTTAAAAAATTGTCAGGCCCTAGTACGAAGGTGAGATCAGAATTGGGATATTGCTTCTGAATATGGTTCAGCAACGCCCACGTTGTCACTGCACCTTCTTCACCCAGGCTTTTTTCATCTAAATAAATGTCTAGATTTGAACAACCCGCATCTTCAATGAACCCTTTCACCCATTGGCAACGTTTGGTGAAATCTGCCATCTTTTTTCCCCAAGCATGTGAATAACTTGGAACAAGCAACACCTTGTCGTAATGCGCTAGTCGTTGCACCACACTTAGATGACCAAGACTGGGAGGATTGAATGCACTACCAAAAATGGCAATTTTTTGATGTAAGTCCGTATTGACCATTATTAATCGTTTTTTGACAATGAGTTACATATAGATACTGAATCAGGCTGTAAGGTTCAATCTATTTCTCACAAAAGCATCACTAAGTGGGCAATAAAGCAACATCGGCATCATACTGCTCAAGCGTGGTCATTCGGGTAGATCAATCTCATGGCATAAAACGTACTTATTTCAACCAATAGGGCTTTATCTCAATGAATGTTCATGATTTTGGCATCGAGATATTGCAGAATAGAGTAAAAGAGAAAATGAGGAATCCCGCGAAATGGAACAAGCTATCCGCGCAGAGATGCGAGTACTGCCAACTATCGATGCAGAATTCGAAATACAACGTCGTGTTAACTTCATTAAGAAACGCTTGGTCGATTCAAGAACCCAATCCTTGGTGCTAGGCATCAGCGGCGGCGTTGATTCTTCAACCTGCGGACGTTTGGCTCAACTTGCTGTTGAGCAGCTGAATCAAGAAACAGGCACCAATGACTATCAGTTTATTGCCGTGCGTTTACCTTATGGGGTTCAACAAGACGAAGATGAAGCACAACTTGCGCTGAGTTTCATTCGCCCTACCCATTCTGTTAGCGTTAATATCAAAGACGGTGTTGATGGGATGCATTCAGCCACACTGGCAGCACTCGAAAATACAGGACTGACGCCAACTAACAACGCAAAAATCGACTTCGTGAAAGGCAATGTTAAGGCACGCGCTCGCATGGTCGCACAGTACGAAATCGCAGGTATGGTCGGCGGGCTTGTATTGGGAACGGATCATTCGGCAGAAAACATTACAGGCTTCTATACCAAGTTTGGTGATGGAGCCTGCGATCTTGCCCCGCTTTTTGGTTTGAATAAGCGTCAAGTTCGCCAACTTGCCGCCCAACTGGGTGCACCAGATCTGCTCGTGGTTAAAACACCAACGGCAGATTTGGAAGAACTGGCGCCTCAGAAAGCCGATGAAGATGCGCTTGAGCTCACCTATGACGAGATTGATGATTTCTTGGAAGGCAAAGACGTGTCAGATCGCGTTAAAGAAAGACTTGTTCATATCTATACAGTGACTCAACACAAGCGTCAGCCTATCCCTACGATTTACGACGACGAATAATTTCTAATTCGACTTCATAGATAAAAAACGCGCCTATCTTGGGCGCGTTTTTGTTTCGGAAAATAAAAACCAAAACAGCATTCGGTATAACGTGTTTTTAGTACCGTCCTATTTTGTCTCCAACCTCAATCAACATATCTAACTCCCACCAGATCATCTCACACAGTCCATGTCGGTATGTCGCTTTACGAAACTCAGCATGCTCTGATCGATACATTTTGTATTTTTCATGATGAAAGAGGCGGCAAGCTTTAACATTGGCAAGCCTATCACACGATTTTACGATAAGTGCAAGACGTGCGGCTTCACTGGATTCATCAAGCTGGATGAGTCTTTGATGAAGTTGATGCTTTTTACTTTTTCGATCGCCACCCATGGGATCGGTGACATAGCTGACAGACAATCCAATCATGCCGCCAAACTCGACGACGAGCTCATCAACACTTGTTGTAGTGTCTTCGAGTATATCGTGCAATTGGGCAATGATCATGGCGTTGATACCGAAAGGCTGTGCAAGCCTTTCAACATCATCGAGGTGGACAGAATAGGGGAATTCACCATAACGCTGCCCTTCATGTCGGGCTCTGGCAAATGTTCTAGCTAGCAGTAAACGATCATTCAAGGCGATACCTAATATGTTGCACGTGAACTGTAAATAGCCTTACAAATTCAACGTGATTCAATATATGTATAGATTACCGCTAGAAAACAAAAAGAAAAACGGCCAATTATTGGCCGCTTTCACATTAATCATCTTTTTTTGATGCTTCGCGTTCTCGGATCTCGTTTGCCACAATCATAATGGCTTCTCCGCTGCTCATGCCTTGCGCCATCAGTGCATGAATACGATCAGCAGCAACTTGTTGCTCTGCGTGCGTTAATGTAGGCGAAAAGTTCATACGCGACCTCAAATTCTTACGATAAGAAGTCGCGTATTCTACTGCCCAGCGGGGATAATGTCACCTTAGAAGGTGAATGCCAACTGTGCAGAGGCACCATAACTGTTCTCATCAATAATCTGAGCAGCTATATCAAAGTGTACTGTATTGAAAGGCGACAAGCCGAGACCTAACGTCACGGTGCCGTCCAGGGTATCTTCCATGTCTTGAATATACCCAGCTCGTACCTGAGCCCATCCCCACGCGTTAAATTCCGTCCCTAAGCGAACCAACTGCGTATTGTCTTTTATCTCTGGTCCACTTGGTGCTGAGAAGCGTTTTTGCTCATTCAAATCAATATCTAGTGCTAACGTGAATAAATCAGTAACAAATGCCCCACCCACTGTGTAAAGTGGCGCGATCTCATACGTATATTCACGCGTATAGAGTACCGTCTTAATGTCTTGTGCAATCAGATTTTTTGCTGCAAAGCCAACACGAAATGGCCCTGTTTGCCACGCTGCGCCCAAATCCACATTGAACACGCTTTCTTCTGTTTGATTGGCATCTGAATCCCAATCATCAGCATCAAAATCATCAATCGAGACTTCGTAGTGATACGTATAATACTTCTGCGATTTCGGGGTGATACCTAGCGCAATACGTTGGCCAGCAAGTTCGACATTCCCCCCCAACGCTAGCCCAACATCAACCACTGCAAATGCCAACACACGAGCTTTTGACGTTAATGTTGGCGCTGAGCCTAATCCGACATTTTCAATGGCTGAAATATCAGCATCTTCCACTTCGGGCATGATTATGGCTTCGGTGTAGCCTTTAACATAAAAGTTACCCGATATGGTCGATGTGGGCACGGCTATCGCACCACCAAATCCGCCACTAACATAAGCCACTTTGTTTTGGAGATTTTCAAGGGCATTGGCCGTTGCCGTGACATTGTCAGGGTTTTGAGGATTATTTGAAAAACTATCAAATACACCACTGAAGTCTTCCAAGGCATCGACAAGATCATCAGGATCGCGATACTGAATACCGATGACCGGAAACAGTACTCCAAATGCGGAATCTGGCTCTAACGCTACCAATGCTGGGTTATGAAAACCAGCAGTGAGGTAGCTTGCTGCTGCTGTGCCTGCGCCACCCATTGCATCAATACGAGGATCAATACTGTAATTTGCTGCAAGTGAAGGTAAAGAAACCATGGCCAAACTGACTGCGAGTAAGCTTTTCTTCATAACATGAATTCCATTTCTGATCATCAAAGGTCAGGAGACTTAAGCACATATCAATGACACGCTGTCTCTCTGTTTGTTTACAATCATGATCTTAGTCGACGATAAGTATCAACTTGGAGACACATTTTAAAGGTGTGACATCACTCATGTGTATGAGCGAAATAGGTGCAGAAAATAGTAGGGATATTCGCAAATAGCCTCAACGACGACTTACTTAACGTCTTTGTTTAATGACAGTTCTTTTAAATCAATATCGGGTAAATCAATTGATCGAGCAATGCGTTGAACATCTTCAAATAAAATAGCTCCCTGCCAACGCCGTTCTATCAACGCCACTGAAAACCAATACTGTCCATTAGGTACATCTATCACCGGCAACGATGTAGGCAAGTTTTTGTCTTTATCTTCTGACCAAATGGGGGCATCTTCCACGCCAGTTTGCTGATAAAGATTCATCGAGAGAAATGGACGCGGGCAAGTGCTCTTGAGATCTATCCTTGGCGCAATACGCCAGCTTCTGCTGTCTTTCCAACTGATCTTTTGAATCGGCTCAGGTTGAGCAATAAGCACCCATGATGACCAAGCCTCTCCTTCTTTAGAAGTGAGGTCGAGCTTGTAAAGACCCGCAGGAACAGCGCCGGCTACCGCTTCAAACTCCAACTTGAATTGGTTTTCGTTTTCCTCTGTCAGTTCTGAAAGAATCAACGATTGATTGGGCCATTCCGCAAATGAAAGGCTGGCTATCCCTTGGTTGGAGTTGCCATAAATGGAGAACTGATAGTAAACACGGTTAGGGGTTTGAACTGTTTCACGACGAATCACCATACTTTCCAGCCAGCTAGGCAAAGATAAGGTGCTCAAACTTCTTCCACAGTCTTCACTGATCGCCAAAGACAGTAATTCAGTCAGATGACGATGCTCAGTACTGGTCTTTTCTTGTTGCCATGCTTCCACCATCGCATCAAAACTTTCTGCGGTATTTCCTTCCAACAAGCGTTGATGAGCCGATGTCAGCGCATCCGATCCACTAAACCATGCACAGACACCTTTCAGGGGCAGCGCCATCATGACGAAAAGAAATACCGCGCGAACCATTATTGCACTTTCATCCTATATCCCACACCGCGAAGTGTTTCGATATCAATTTCAGGTAGCTTTTGGCGAAGCTGAAGGACATGAGTGTCTACCGTACGCGTCGTCGGGTAGTGGTTGTAGCCCCACACTTGATCCAACAGTTCGTCACGCGTAAATACACGTCCCGCATTTCTCGCTAGAAACGCCAAAAGGTCGAATTCCGTTCGTGTCAAAATCACTTCGTTATTTGAACAAATCACACCACGTGTTGACAGGTTGATACGCAGTTTACCCACGACGATATCGTCGGAATCAACATCGTCTTCTGATGCAGGTTTACGTAAATGCACGCGAATACGTGCCAATAACTCAGCCTCTGCAAATGGCTTTGTCATATAATCAGTCGCGCCGGAGTCAAGTCCTCCCACTCTGTCCCGCACTGACACCATTGCGGTTAACATGATCACAGGGACTTCTTTAATTTTTCGCCAATCCGGCAACCAATCCATTGAATCGCCTTCCGGCAATTGACGGTCCAAGACGACCAAATCAGCATCCACCCACAATGCTTCTACTTTGCTTGCACAATCTGCGTACAAACATGTATATCCGTTTTGCTCAAGACTGGCCAATAGGCCATCTGCTAGGTTTGCGTCATCCTCAACGAGCAACAGAGTCGTTTGGGTCACAAGGTATCTCCAAAATAAACGTCGTTGGAGGGCCGATAAGTATTAATTGGCCCCCCATCCTTTCAATCATCGATTCAACAATTGTCAGTCCAAGCCCTAGGCCTTTCTCACTGACAAAAGGTTTACGTATTGTTTTCCAATCCTTCGCGGTTAACTGTCCCTGATCCTGTACTTGAATCTTCAGTAAACCATGACTGATTTCGGCATTCACCTTAACGGGTGCGATACCATATTTCTTTGCGTTGCTTATAAGGTTGTCTAGCGATGTCGTCAACCAATAAATGTTAACTGCAACACACCCATCTTCTTTGACAGCCAATTCAACATCACGTTCTTCACAAATGTAACCCAGCCACTCAGAAAGCGAAGGGATATCCTCTCGGACAAGCTGTTGCTGATTCGATTGCAAATAATCTTTGCTCGCTTCTGCCAATTGCTTGAGACGCATTGAGTCTTCACACAAACGCCGAAATTCATCATAAAGCGCTTCGGGGAGGCTATCGAACTTACGCCTGAAGCCTTCAACCGTCATAGACAGACTCGCAATCGGAGTGCGAAGTTCATGCGTCAAAATTTGCAGTACTAGCATGCGTTCTTGCATCAAGCGTCTTTTGACTGTCCAACGGTTGAATACCCAACCGGCTATCCACAAAAGGTTTATCACTGCCAATATGACAACAAGATTCGACCAATATGAGGGGGCTTGTTCTTGGTTCCAACAGACATTGCCTATACGAGACAAACAATACGCGTCGTTATCCGTTGGGGATGCTAACAAATCGCGTTTTTCAAGCAACGGAAGCCATACATCGATACCATAAATTTTGTATTGGCTGCCTTCGCGTAGCCATAGCTCTTCACCAGACAGGATTGATTCGGCCCCATCATTTAGCGCACTCACGCCGTTTTCAGGCATCCGTTGCAGACGCCCTAACAAAGTATCAGGCGGCGCAAGTAGGCGCTCTTTTATGTGAAAGAAGCGAAGAAGCTCATCTCTGCGTTCGGGGAATTTCTCGACGTACTTCGCCGCATAACTTCCCCCACCAGGGTGAATAAGATTCGATCGTGAAAACCAAACAGGTGGCAAGCGAGTGTTAAAACACAGCGCACGCGTGAAAACCAAAGGATCCGTAACCAATGGGCTAACAGGCCACGCGCCTTTGCATTTCTCAGAGGCTTGATAAAGTCGTTTCAAATCTTTCAGGGGGTAGTTTACGGACTGAGGCAATAAGCTGCCCGCTACCAATAGCGGCTTGGGATATTCGCTATGAACAGCATTCAATGTATACGCTGCCGCAGGTCGCTCTAATAAGAGTGATGACCTGAAAGCACCGAGTTGCTCAGGGAAAGATCCGTTGGCCAGTATATAAGGGCTGACAAAAGACAACATGATAAGTAGGAACGTACGCATTCGAAGAGAGTAGCATCAAAATATTACCAATTGTCAGTACTTTGTCAGAGTGAACGCTGCAAATAAACCTGTTGGCTACTCCTCATACAAAAAAGGCCAGCTTTCGCTGGCCTTCCTATAACGCTACTACGGCTAGAGCGCGAGATTAAAGTGCTTTCGCAATCGCTTCTACGCTTTCTTTCGCATCACCAAACAGCATTGCAGTGTTCTCTTTGAAGAACAGTGGGTTTTGAACACCCGCATAACCCGTATTCATTGAGCGCTTAAACACGATAACATTCTTCGCATTCCACACTTCAAGAACCGGCATACCCGCAATTGGACTGTTAGGATCTTCCATTGCTGCTGGGTTAACAGTGTCATTCGCGCCGATAACTAGAACCGTGTCCGTCTGTGGGAAATCATCATTGATTTCATCCATTTCAAGCACGATATCATATGGCACTTTAGCTTCAGCAAGCAAAACGTTCATGTGGCCTGGCAAACGACCCGCTACAGGGTGAATACCAAAGCGAACATTGATACCTTTCGCACGAAGTTTTTCAGTAATGTCCTGAACAGGATACTGCGCCTGAGCTACCGCCATGCCGTATCCTGGCGTGATGATAACCGAGCGAGAATCTTTCAGCATTTCTGCTACTTCTTCTGCTGACGTTTCACGATGCTCACCATACTCAACATCACTTGCTACAGAAACTTCCTGACCGAAACCACCGGCGATAACGCTGATAAAAGATCGGTTCATTGCTTTACACATGATGTAAGAAAGAATCGCACCAGACGAGCCTACCAGCGCACCGGTCACAATCAACAGGTCGTTTGCCAGCATGAAGCCCGCTGCCGCTGCTGCCCAACCTGAATACGAGTTCAGCATTGAAACCACAACCGGCATGTCCGCACCACCAATCGATGCGACCAAGTGGTAACCGAACGCGAATGCAATCAACGTCATTATGATCAGCGCAAACACACTGCCATCAGCTTTCACGAAGTAAGCCATCAACAATGCAGATGCCACGATCGCTGCCAAGTTAAGCTTGTGCTTATGTGGCAGATTCAGCGCTGATGAAGAAATGATGCCGCGAAGCTTTCCAAAGGCAACGATAGAACCAGTAAAGGTTACCGCACCAATGAACACACCCAAGAACACTTCCACCATGTGGATAACGTGCTCAGTGTGCGCAAATTCGCCGCTGTATTCTGGTGGCGCGAGAAAGCTGTTAAAACCGACCAATACCGCAGCCATACCCACAAAGCTGTGAAGTACGGCAACCAGTTCTGGCATTTCAGTCATTTCAACTTTCTTGGCGTAATAAATACCGATCGCGCCACCGATGATCATTGCAAGAATGATCCAAGTGATACCTTGAGAGTACGGGCCGAAGATGGTTGCAATCAATGCAATCGCCATACCCGCCATACCGTAATAGTTACCGGCTCTCGCTGACTCTTGCTTTGATAACCCAGCCAAACTCAGGATAAAAAATAGTGCAGCAACAATATATGCCGCTTGTGCTAGTCCTGCAGACATTCCTTGCTACTCCTACTAATCTTTACGGAACATTTCAAGCATGCGCTTGGTAACGGTGAAACCGCCAAAAATGTTAATGCTTGCAATAAGAACCGCAATGAATGCGAGGAAGGAAACCACACCATTACCTTGTCCAATTTGCAACAAAGCACCGACAACGATAATGCCTGAAATTGCATTCGTGACTGACATTAGCGGCGTATGCAGCGCATGGGTGACGTTCCAGACCACGTAGTAGCCAACAACACATGCCAAAACAAATACCGTGAAGTGGGATAAGAAGGCGGGTGGAGCGACTGACGCAACCCAACCAAATGCCGCCAAAGCAACAGCCAGACCCGCCAATTTCTTCTTAGGCGAAACAGGCTCATTGACTTTCTTCTTAGCAACTGGCTGAACGTCAACTTTCGCTTGTGGTTGTGCTGACACTTGAATGGGTGGCGCAGGCCATGTGATTTCGCCTTCTTTCACCACGGTAACACCGCGAAGAACAACATCGTCGAAATCAATGTTGATGTTGCCATCTTTCTCTTTGCAAAGAAGCTTCATCAAGTTAACAAGGTTAGTACCGTATAGCTGTGAAGACTGAGTTGGCAGACGGCTTACCATATCGGTATAACCGATAACTTTCACGCCATTTTCAGTAAGAACAACTTTATCCGCTTCAGTGTATTCACAGTTACCGCCGTTTGCCGCAGCCAGATCGACGATAACGCTACCCGCACTCATCGAATCAACCATTTCTTTGGTGATTAGCTTCGGCGCTGGACGGCCTGGGATAAGCGCTGTCGTGATAATGATATCAACGTCTTTCGCTTGCTCAGCATAAAGTTCAGCGGCTTTACGATTGAAGTCATCTGACATTTCTTTCGCGTAACCGTCACCACTGCCCGCTTGTTCTTCGAACGCAACTTCGAGGAACTGCGCACCCATACTTTCGACTTGCTCTTTTACTTCAGGGCGAACGTCAAACGCACGAACAATAGCGCCAAGGCTACCCGCTGCGCCGATAGCAGCAAGACCAGCGACACCAGCACCCGCGACAAAGACTTTCGCAGGGGGAACTTTACCTGCAGCAGTAATTTGACCGGTAAAGAAACGACCGAACTCGTGAGCAGCTTCAACCACGGAACGATAGCCCGCAATATTAGCCATAGAACTCAACGCATCCAGAGCTTGCGCACGCGAAATACGCGGCACTGCATCCATGGCCAGTACGTTGATTTTCTGAGAGGTGAGTTGCTGCATCAATTCTTCGTTCTGGGCTGGCCAGATGAAGCTCACAAGGGTTGCCCCCTCTTTGATACGCGCAATTTCGTCAACGCCAGTCTCTGCATTTTTCACAGGTGCGTTAACTTTAAAGATAATATCTGACTGCCATACGGAATCGGCATCAGCTACTTTTGCTCCAGCCTGCTCGAAAGCAGTGTTATCAAAGCTAGCGAGTAGTCCAGCATTGCTTTCAACAACAACCTCGAAGCCCATTTTAATGAGCTGCTCTACCGTTTTAGGTGTGGCAGCCACTCGCGTTTCATGCGCAAGTATTTCTTTTGGAACACCAATTTGCATAGTTAGTCCCTGACTATTGGCAGTGTAAGTTATCTGTTTGTAACGAACTGAAAAGGCTTAATCAAGCATTTTTGTAGTAAAAACACCAAAATAATCAATAAACCATCTAAAAACGATCAAATCT
Organism: Enterovibrio norvegicus FF-33; assembly: GCF_000286835.2. GTDB lineage: Bacteria > Pseudomonadota > Gammaproteobacteria > Enterobacterales > Vibrionaceae > Enterovibrio > Enterovibrio norvegicus_A. The sequence goes on from NZ_AJYD02000038.1 coordinate 1,546,584, forward strand.
TAAAGAATTTTGGTGATAAAATAACGCCATTTGTTTGTGGACGGAGGTCATACCTCCCAAATTACACTATTGTTAAACTACTGATTAAATGCTGATTTAAGCAATAATCAAATCAAACCCGCTACCCATTCAATATCCATTCGAAGCCTTGGCGTACATTTGACCGGAAACACAGATATTTGCGTTGATCTTGGTCATTTAGCTAAACATTCTTTCGCCCATTTGATCGATAAATAAATGAGACTTTTTGAGCATAAGTTCTGCTGCACCAGCCTCACTTGGCAACAGATCAGAACGTATGAAGGAATGCGTTTGGACTTCACCATCAATCTCTTTGCAAATGCGCCCACTAATCCGAAATTGACCACCTTCAGATTTGGGTTCTGGGTAAATGAGAAAACCCTTATATTCGGTTGGTTCAGCCTGTTTGCTAGGCTTATCTTTATCGCCAAATAACCAGTTAAACAATCCCACGCAATGTCACCCTCTTCGGTTCTCCAAAATACTGAATAAACATACTGACGAACTGCATCAGCCTTGTCTATAGTCGTACCCGAACAACACACGGTAAACATAACGAAAAAAGGAGAGGATAGTGATAAACAATAACTTGTGGGGTATATAAGAAATTTAATGGCGATGACGCTGTTTCAAAGAATGGCATATACCCAAACCACCTCAAGCTCCTTGTTCTGCGAGATTTTGTTTAGGTTCTGGATCTAAGCAGGGGGAGATAATACGACTGTAGATTGGAAGGAAAAAGAGATAAGGGAAAAACAAAAAACGCCGGTTCGTCACCAGCGCCTTGTCGTATTCTTTTCAAGTTGTCGTGAAAAAATTTAGCGGATCAGCCCGATATCGCGCTTGATGTGTTCTGGCAAATCATGAGTAGAATGAAATGTGTTGCTCACATCTTTCTTGCGCAGTACGTCCATTACATGGGCAATCAATCCTTTGAAAGAAACCGCATAGTTTTTTTGCACTTTTTCAACAGAAGTCATGGCTGGGCCAAGGTTTACTACCTGTGTCATATTTGCCTCACTATGTGATTGTCTTTACAGCACAAATTCTAATCGTATTCCCATCGTTTATGAAATGACTTTAATTCCTCAATTGGATTAGTTTTTCTAATGTTGCGTTTGATCTATGTGTGTTTTTATTGCTAAAAAATCGGGATTTTTAATAACCCTACAATTGATCACCAAAAAAACACGCATTATTAAATTTAATTTATCATCTCATTTTCACTCTGTTAACATCCTTCTTTAACAATAAACTCCGAGACTTCTTTGTTAGCATTTCTTAGTCAACATTCATCAGTACTTCTTATTGCCGCCGCACTATTAGGTTTTACCTTTCCTAACTTGTCAGCTGCCAGCATCCCTTACCTGCCGTATATATTGTTTGCATTAATGCTTTTTACCCTCATTGGCATTAATCAACGCGCGTTGGTTCAAGCTCTCTTTAATCGCTCGGCATGGATTTATGCCCTCGTCCATGGCGGCGTCACTACCCTCGTCGTTTCAAGTATTGCATTGCTGTTTGGTGCTAGCACTGAATTACTGATGGCAGCGACTGCCGTCTGTGCCACCGGAAGTCTGTTTGCCACGCCTGCCATCGTAAGATCTGTTGGCTTTGATCCATTGGCGGCAATGGCATTCACCCTATCCAGTACTTTGATGATGCCAGTCATCTTGTACATCAACCTTGCTGTGTTTAGTGGCGATGAATTCTCACTCGATTTACAAAGTTATTGCTTAAGGCTGGCCGTGTTCATCATCGGTCCAATGGTGATTTCTTATCTCATTCACCAATATGTTCCTCAAAAACACCTCTCTCGCATCCACGGTAAGCTTGCACAGTTCACTATCTTACTTGTCTTCAGCTTCCCGTTTGGTTTAACAGGTCAATACCGTACGCTGTGGAACGACGACAGATCTTTTGCTATCACCATGTTCTTTATGGCTTTTGCAATATGCATTTTATTCTTCATCATTGGGTTGGCGCTGTATTGGCGAAAAGGGCGAGAAGCCGCATATGTCGCCGCGATTACATCAGGCAATAGAAATGTGCTACTGACCTATTCAGTGGCCGGGGCATTTCTAGGCCCACTGTATTTGCCATTGGTAGGCGCATTGCAATTCCCAATATTTTTACAACCTATTGTGGTGAGGTATTTATTGAGAAGAGGAGACAGAAAAGCACAAAAAGAGGGATTGAATAGACGATAAAAAGAAGAATACGAGAAATAAGGAACACCAACACAACGACCGTGTTGTCAGTTTTTTATATTTAATAACAGAGTGCTAGCCTGATGGGCCCTTTATCAGACTATTGGACAGTTGTCCGTCAGCTATTTGTTATCAGCCTCCTGCGCCTGGCACGAAGTAAACCAGTGATAACCATGCCGCCACCCAGAAGGTGATTAAACCGAAATCTAACCAGTCGCGTTTTTCTACCATGATTTATTCCCCTATCGCTGCATCACTTACTTTATCGACGCTGAATCCGACTTCTTGAGACTTTTTCGGATATACCTAATTCATAGACGGCAAAACATCGCCATGTTTCCAACAGCTTGCAAGTTTTGGGCACAAATGTGATGCAGCACGAGAAATAGTTAACATAATGAAAAATAGCGACATTTATAGTCGCTATTTCAATGAGTTAAAACATAGTTTCATCGAAGGGGAAATCAGTCAATGCCATCTGATTTACACTCAGGGCAAGGGACATAATTTGCCAACACCATTGAAGTTGCTGACAACGTTTCCTTGGTTCGCGCAAATTCAATGAAGCTTTCAGAAAGCGTGACGTCAATGGAGCGTGGTGGCTCTTTGAGATGCTTAAGGGAGTCATATCCCTCTTTGCCTTGAGAGGTATAGGCGGAAGAAACGGCGGTATAGGTGCTATCGCGTTCAATATTCAACCATTCGCCGTCAAGACGTTGGTACTGAAGCGTTGTAATGCGCTCACCTTTGGGCATTTCACATTGATAGATGTATTTCAGCCCTGCGGTATAAGGAAAACTGCCGTCACCCGTCCCTTCAGTGCCATTGTTGATTGCATTGTCAATGGCACCTTCAAGCGCTTGCATGACCTGCAGCCCTGTTGGTTTGTACAACATTAGATCAATGGCAAAAGGCAAAAGTCGGCCTGCAATTTCAGCGGCAGTGAGTTTCCCCTGCTCAAGACTGACGCGAACACCTCCCGCATTGTGAATCGCAAAGTCCACCAGATGGCCACGTTGACGAGCGGCAAAGAGCAAACCTTCGCAAACGAGCGGTGCAATTTCACTGCCGCCTTTTTCATCAGGCACGCGAAGGTGACGTAATCTTGCTGGCAATAGCGTGACAACGTCACTCTTCAGTTTTTCAACGGCTGGTTTATAACGCGCATTCAGCACCTGTTTTATGCTTTCATCGCCTCGGCAATGAAGCACATTAGGCTGCTGGGCTAAATATTCTTTCGCGGTCTTGAATGCCTCTTCGGGCAGACTTTGATCCCAAGAAGCATCCATCGCAAGGCTTCTGCCTAGCATAAGATAGTTGCTGCCGCTGTAGGCGCTGACTTTACCTTGCTCATCAAGCGTCACAATGAGTTTGCCCAATGCAAAAGAGTGACAACCCGCCTGCACCACCAGCGTGTCGTTGATCAATCGACCATACGGACCCATATCCCCTAAGCCAACGTTAGTAAAATCGCCTTGCAACACATGGCTGTGTCCACCCACGATGACCGAAACACCTTCCACTTCTTCTGCCACTTTCAAATCTGGTTCGTAACCCAGATGACTGAGCAAGATAATGTGGTGAGTGCCGAACTCGCGTTTGATATAAGAGACAGTATTGATGATCGTCTGTTTGGCATTGACGAATGGTGTGTCGGCATCTGGCATCGCAATATCGGCCATTTTATCTAGCGCAACACTAAAGATAGCGACCGTCTGATCATCCATTTTTTTGAGCAATACATTCGCAATTTGTTTATCGGGATCATACGGCAGTAATTGCTTCTTACCTTTAACGGGAAAGCGTTTGCGGTCTGATTCATTGCTGACATCCCAATTGCCAGCAAGTAATGGAAATTCTATTTGATCGAGAAATCGTGAAACTGCGCTATTGCCAAGATCAAGCTCATGATTCCCCAAAGCCATAGCATCAGGGTTAAGCAAATTGAGCATCGTTGCGTTCGCTTCGCCTTTGAACAGACTGTAATAAAGCGTGCCTTGAAAGCAATCCCCCGCATGAAGAAACAGGAAACCGTCTGTATCCGCTTGGGTTTCTTGTCTAAATGATTTAACGACAGAGGATATACGAGCAAAGCCGCCTACATTGGCATAAATACGCTCATCAAGTCCTTGCACAGCCAATGACATTGGCGTTGGTTCGAAATGGGAGTGGGTATCGTTGATATGCGCGATGGCGAGCGTTATTGGCGTGACGGTAGGCATGATTTCCTTTTACGCGTTTCACAAAAGCTGAGTGTATCAAACTCTAAGTCTAGTTCACACACATCACACTTTTGTTGCAAGAAAATCTAAGACTTCACTGAGGACAGAATAGCTCGTCGATTAGGTCATTGCCCTATCTGAGCAATGAAGGAAACAAACTTCACCGATGCACCGAGCATTAGACTCATCATCGCGGCATACCACCACTTCATTTCTTCAGAAGAAAGGCTCTGAACATTGAACAGCACCACATTGAGCCTATGCCATTTTTCAGTTCGATAAGCATACTGGAAAGCACAACGAATCAGCATCACCACGCCGGTGACCAAGAAAACTGTTTCAATCGCGTGTGCAATCACTGGTAGCAAACTGTTCACTCCTTCTATCAACAAACAAAATAAAACAAATGCGCAATCAAGATTCAATGTTTTATTTACACGGAGAGTATAGTTCGTGAAGTGAAGGGAAAAAGACCAAGATAAAATGCGGTTGTGATCATAATGGTTTGTTCAGATAACAAAGGGAGCCATTGCTCCCTTCTATTCGATTGGCCAGTTAACCCTTCACTCGGTGAGCACACCATTTTGATAATCTTGGATCGCCTGATTAATCTCATCCATCGAATTCATCACAAATGGACCGTAATGCACAACAGGCTCATCAATGGGCAGCCCCGCCAAGATCAGCACACCAGAATCTTTAACGGCTTTCAACGAAAGCTGTTCTCCCTCAGAAAGCTGAACCAAATGCCCCTGACTTATCTGCTTACCCGCGACCTCTATGCTGCCTTTATAGACGAACAGATTCACTTGGTAGGCCGATGACATGGCAATGTTACGCGCCTCTCCCGCCAGTGCTTGCCAATCTGCAATCAATGTTTCAACACCTGTATTCTGCAAAGGTCCAGTGATTGCCTCACCGTTTTCAATGGCATTGCCTGAAATCATTCGAAGTAGGTTTTGTGCTGACCCGAACTCGTTGATTTCTGGCGCTTGAAAATCGTGGTATTGCGCCGGAAGCATTTTCTTTGCTGCTGGCAGATTAATCCAGATTTGAAAGCCATGCAGTTCGCCGTCATTCATGATCGGCATTTCACTGTGGATCACGCCCTTTCCAGCAGACATCCATTGTGCACCACCGCTGCTAAGCTCACCCACATTGCCCATGTGGTCACGATGCTGAAAGTGTCCTTTTAACATATACGTCAGGGTTTCAATTCCACGATGCGGGTGAGGAGGAAAACCGCCAATATAGTCATTTGGATTGTCGCTTTTAAGCTCGTCGATCATCAAAAACGGACTGAGCTTCGCATCGTTAAAGCCATGAACGCGATTGATTTTAACGCCATCACCGTCTTTTGAAGGGTGAGACTGAATAACACGAGTGACGGTTCTTAATTTCATAACAAGCTCCTTTGTTAGAGACAGTCTAGGGCAGAGTGACCCAAGGAAAAACCCACCAAACAGGAACAACTTGTTCTGTTTTTTCGAACAATCAATTTGGATGCAAAAAGTCTTTCGTGTTCAACAAAGTTATTTGCTTATCAAAGGCGAAAAAATTTTCTGTCCCAGTACGGACATCTCTGATATCTATACCCAAGTTCTACCAATTCACGGATGAATTTCTAATGATCGAATGGAAAGCTGACCATCTTTGGTACCACAGCGAAACATATCGTTGTTTTGGCGTCGATATTGGCCAGAGAATGACGATTGTTCGGCTGGATGATGGAAGCTTATTGGTTCATAACCCTTGTGAACTTACAGAAGACATCAAAACGCAGATAGCCGTACTCGGCAGAGTAAGCTGCGTCACCACGGTTAATCAAAGTTTGCATCACCCCCTATCAGACTGGTGGCTTGTGTATCCCGATGCCTATTTTTACTCGGCTCCCGGTCTTGCCACAAAACGCACTGATATTGGTTTTGATGGCGAACTAACATCCACCACTTCACCGAGATGGCGTAATCAACTCTACCAAACAGTTTTGCGTGGCAATGACCAAAATGAAGAAGTGGTATTTTGTGATCCCAACAGTCGGACCTTAATGGTGGGTGAAAGCTTAATTTTGTTAAACCACGGATCAGTATTGCGTCGTGCCGTAGGAAAAGTCAGCGGTTGTCGCCAACATGCCAAAGTTCCGCTCACCCAGCGCTTCCAGATCAAGGACCCAAAATTGCTACGACGTTCGCTACAAGAGATACTCACTTGGCCATTTGATCACATATTGCCCGTGCATGGTGACCCTATATACCATGATGGAAAAACGAAGCTTGCTGAGGCCTATGGCTGGCTGTTGCACAGATAGTGGCTCGAAGTACATTGTTAGACTCTTACCACTAATTCATAGCCCTTTACATTCAAGTCGCTATAATTGGGCAATAATTTTTCCACGTCCCCATAGAAGCAGTTCATGAAACAAAATATTTTAACCTTTTTAAAAGGAATGGCCATGGGTGCGGCCGATGTCGTTCCCGGCGTTTCCGGTGGCACAATCGCATTTATCACCGGCATTTATGACACCCTTTTAGAAAGCATCCGTCGCGTCAATCCATCTATATTCTCTCGTTGGCGTAACGAAGGGTTCGCCGCCGTGTGGACTCACGTTAACGGCACATTTCTCAGTACTTTGCTGGCCGGTATTCTGACTGCAATTTTGACACTCGCCAAAGCCGTTTCTTACGCACTAACCGAACACCCCATCGTCATTTGGTCGTTTTTCTTCGGCCTTATCGTGGCATCTGCCTTACACATGATCAAACAAGTTGAACGTTGGTCACTGCCTGAGGTTGCTCTCGCCATCGCAGGTGCGGTGTTCGCATACGGTATTACTGTTGCTAACCCAATATCTCTTGAGTTCAACATGCTCACCGTATTCATCGCGGGTTCTATCGCTATTTGCGCGATGATCTTACCAGGCATTTCTGGCAGCTTTATTCTTTTGCTGCTTGGCATGTACGGTCCTGTGCTAGACGCAGTAAAAGGCCTAAACATCCCCATTCTTGGCTTGTTCGCACTAGGCTGCTTAGCGGGTTTATTGACCTTCTCTCATGTCCTTTCTTGGTTACTACGATCCTATCGTAGTTTTACTATCGCCTTTCTTACCGGTTTGCTTATTGGAGCACTTGGAAAAGTATGGCCATGGAAAGAAGTGCTCAGTTTCCGCATTAACTCATCGGGTGAACAAGTGCCATTGATTGAGAAAGTCCTGTCCCCATCCGCATTTGAAGCGGCAACCGGGCAACCGTCTCAACTTATCGTTGGACTTCTAATGATGGCTGTCGGATTTGGGCTCGTTCTTGGCTTAGAAAAAGTGTCACAGAAGCTTGGCGACTAATCAGCCTATATGCCACACGGCTGACACGATGCACAAACATTAGCGTCTTGAAATGAAAGGGTTGCCGCGAGGCAGCCCTTTTTCATTTAGCCTATTTCAAGACCTTACTCACATAGATATCAGGAGGATGGTGATACACTTTTCAGCGTTTATTCCTCAATATTGTTCTTTATGAAAAATAGCCTTTTTACACATCGTCGATGGTTCGACGCCTTTTCTCTCCTTATTTTTCTTTGCGCAGGCTATTTTTTGGCCGATCAGTTTCTGTTTTCTGAATCCAATGAATCCGTCACCACGACACCAGCCTGCACACTTGGCACAACACCTTGCGCATTTTCTTCGGCAATAGCAAAACTCACCGAAGATACCGTTACACCTTTAATTCCTGTCACACTCGATGTCACAGTTAACGACAATGACGCACCTTATTTGTTACTGGAAGTCGAAGGTGTGGAAATGAACATGGGGATGTACAAACTCAAGCTAGCCAAGTCTGACAATAATCAATATCGTGGTGAAGTCATGTTGCCACTATGCATGGATGCTGAAATGACATGGCGCGGCGCCATTAGCAGTCCAGACAAGAAAATTTTGCTGCCTATAGACATAAGGATGAAGAGATGAAAACAAAGATCATTGTTTTAGCTCTGGCTTTACTTGCCGGTTTGGGCGCGAGATACATGGTGCAACAAAACGAAACCGTTGAAGCAAATGTTGAACTTGGACAACTAAAAAGTGGTGATCAAAACATCAACCTTTTTGACAATGCAGACGACAGGTTACGCGTGGTCTATTTCGGCTACACCCATTGCCCCGATGTATGTCCAACATCATTAGCCATTCTTTCCGCGGCGCTAAAATCACTCCCAGAAGACGCCTTGACCAATGTTCGCCCACTGTTTGTTACCTTAGATCCCAAAAGAGACGACGCTGAAGCTGCAAAAGAATATGCGGGATATTTCCACCCCATGATTGAAGGTGCGAGTGGCAGTGAACAAGAAATTGCGGCATTGGCACGCAAGTACGGCGTGCTTTATCAAATCACTGAACTTGAAAATTCCGCCATGGAATACGCCGTCGACCACAGTTCCTACTTCTATTTTTTGCAACCTGATGGCACTTTGGTTGAAAAAGTCCCGCACACGCTAAATCCAAACATGGTGTCAGATGCCATCATGAGGCTCACTACTGCCACGCAGTAATCCGTTATCCTAATTACCATCAACGCGCTCCTGGTGCGTTGTTTTCCTTAAACATCAATATATACAAATAAAGGAACCCTTGATGAAAGCCTCTTCGTCTTTATGTGCATTACTCATTGGTCTATTCACTTTTTCTGCACAAGCGACCATCGAAATCAACGATCCTTATGCACGAGCAACACCACCACGAGCGCCAAACAGCGCAGCGTTCATGGTATTAGTGAACTCAGGGGACAAATCCGTCAATTTGGTCAGAGCGGCCACTCCCGCAGCCGGAAAAGTTGAATTGCACAGTCACGTTATGGCTGACGGCATGATGAAAATGCGACAAGTCGAAAACATTGCCATTCCTAGCCATGGAAAAGCGACGTTAGAACCCGGTGGTTTACATGTCATGCTTTTCGATTTGGCTGCACCATTGAAGGAAGGCGAATCACTTCCCCTCACCCTTCACTTCTCAGACGGAACAGAAATCACACAATCTGTTCCTATAAGAAAGACAATAGTTGAATCAAAAATGAAACACAGTCACGATAACGGCTAGAAATCTGCCAAAGTTCTAAACATTTATGCTGACCTGTGACTTAGATTTTTAGGCTGTATCAACAATGAGGCGGATATCAAAGGGCAACAGGCGGCAGAATAGACAATCCCAGTCTATGGTTATACTGCAGCCAGTTATTCAACAGGTAAAAGCAGTAAAGTAATGCAACCCAACAAAAACAATGAGGTTTAACTATGAAAATTCGTCTTCTAGCGTTAGCAGCAGTTGCATCCAGCGCACTACTTGCTGGTTGTTCTGGCAATTCAGCGCTTGAGCAAAGTGTTGCAGATATGTCATCGAAAGTAGATTCTCTTTCAAACCAAGTTTCAGCTCTACAAGGTGACGTAGCTGACGTAGCAGCAGCATCTGCACTGGCTTATGACGAAGCTGCTCGTGCAAATGAGCGTATCGACAACATGGCGCAGTCTTACACTAAGTAAGTCAACTGCACCATATCCCCCTATAATTCTGCGGCATCTTCGGATGCCGCATCGTTATTTCCCATCTCTAACGGCAATCCTGATTGTACCGCTAACGCTGCCCTGTAACGACTCACATTCATTCTGTTGGCTTCCAACCAATGTGCCGTGCGCGCATCTGGTGGCGTAAGAATGCGTGAGCCTGCTTCTGCTTCATCTTCTGAAAGCGGACGATGAACTTCAACATACACTGCGCCATCAGGCTCATAACTGGTTTTCACCGGCTCGTTTATCACACGTACTTTCTCGCCAACCGCCACTTCATTGAACAACCAATCAATGTCCTGCGGGCGCATACGAATACACCCTGAGCTTACACGTAAGCCAATCCCAAAGTCTTTATTTGTACCGTGGATCAAATAAGAGCCAGTGCCATAAGCCAGTCTCAGTGCGTGATTGCCCAATGGATTCTCTGGTCCCGCGGGTACAACTTCAGGCAACACGATATTGCGCTCTTCTAGATACTCTTTGCGAATGCTTGCTGGAGGCGTCCACGTTGGATTTTCACGTTTTTGGCTGATTTTTGTTTTCATAATTGGCGTATCACGGCCAATACGGCCAATACCGATCGGGAAAACATTTACTTTGCCGATTTTCGGTTCGAAATAGTAAAGGCGAAGTTCCGCAAGGTTGATGACAATGCCTTCGTAATCGACGTCAGGCAGGATCAACGCCTGCGGAATCGTGACGAATGAACCTGGCTGCGGCAAATAAGGATCGACGCCAGGGTTGGCTGAAAGCAAGGCGAGAAATCCGACATTGTATTCTTTCGCGATAAGCTCGAGATGCTCGCCCGGTTTAACGACATGCACCGTATTGTCACCAATCAGGCGCGTGTCTTTTTCCGGCCATTCGTATTGGTTTGCTTGAAGTGCAAATGGCATCAGCAATGCACATAAAATTGAAAGTCGTTTTAGCGTTAAACTCATGTGTCAAAATTCTCGGTAATATTTTTCGCCGAATCGATTCTTCATTTACCGCACGTATTCAAACGGACAAATTGCATGTGGCGCTTAATCCAAGACGATTCAGTGTCTTTAACCTTATAGAGTATAAGATATCACGCCAAGCGACTCACCCTTCAGGCTAGCCTCTTTGATTATCACATCAAATGTGCAATTTTTCTCGACGCTGACACAAAACGTAAAGAGCGCCCATCGGCGCTCTTTAACATGAAATCTTCCCACTGCAATACCGAGCAGAACACAGCAATGATCAGAAAAACATTCTAAGTCCAAATGACCCTTCAAATTTGAACGCTGCGTCTTCTTGCCAATACCAGGCTGTTCCCGCTTCTCCGTAGAGTTCAACATTGCCATGCCCCATTGGCAATGCAACACCTAGCCCTGCTCTGGGTCCCCATTTATGCTTAGGGTCATCAACCCACTGCATGCCTGTGTAGCCATAAAGAGGCGCATATTCGGGTCTTGCCAACCACTCACCGAGATTCCATAGGCCATCAACGGCGGCCCCTTTTTCTTGTATTCCTAAAGAAATACGAACCACATCTTGTGACACTGTCACACCAGACATTGGTGAACCAAAAAAAATCCCAGCAGACAAGCCTTGTGCTGACACGGATATCGAAGGCATGGCTAAAGCAAACAATAAGAAAAAACGTTTCATCAAAACTTCCATTTAAATATACCCGAATGACATAACCGTTCAGACGTGCAACGGGCGATAGGAGCGCTTCATTGCAGAGGTGGAATAGCTGAAAATAGGTTCAACCAGGCATCCCAAACGCCTGACTGCCTATAAAACAATCACTTCGTTATATGCATCGACAACGCGATCACTCTACATGCCATCGGTCACATCTACCATCATCCAAGTAACGTTTTTTCATACAGAATGTAAACTAATGAAAGAAATTGCTCGTTATGTAGGTCTGTTCGGAATAATACGTAGGCTTTTGATGAAAGCCTGACCTGAAGTCACCGCCGGAGAGCATCGATGCTGATTCGTGTACCTAAAAAATCTGAGATAAAAGAGCATGAACTGACACCACAATCGGTTTATCACTCGCGAAGAGACATACTGAAAAAGCTAGGAATAATGACAGCCACCTTGCCTTTTGCGGCTCAGAGTCAAGCTAACATCTTTGACATATTCAGTAGCGGAGAAGACAACGCTGAACCAGCGACAGTTTTTCAACGATCCCCGCTTATAACAAACTCAAGCCCTTATGGGAGTGGTTTGTCACTGACTCCGGAATCAAAAGTGCTTACCTACAACAACTTTTATGAGTTTGGTACAGGCAAAGGCGACCCTGTTGAAAACAGCCAGTCTTTTCGCGTTGACCCTTGGAAACTCGAGGTGACTGGATTAGTCAATAACCCTATCACGCTAAGTTATGATGATTTGCTCAAACAGTTTCCATTAGAAGAGCGCTTGTATCGAATGCGCTGTGTGGAAGCATGGTCGATGAATGTGCCATGGATAGGCTTCTCACTTGCTGCTCTATTGAAAGCTGCCGATCCTCTTGGCAGTGCGAAATACGTTGCATTTGAAACCCTACACGATCCCAAACAAATGCCAGGGCAAGCCTCTCAGTTTGTTGGTGGTGGGATTGATTACCCCTACGTTGAAGGATTACGCCTTGATGAAGCCATGAACCCATTAACATTGTTAAGTGTGGGCTTATATGGTCAAACTCTTGCCCCGCAAAACGGCGCACCGGTGCGCTTGGTTGTGCCATGGAAATACGGATTTAAGAGCATCAAGTCGATCGTTAAAATTCATCTTTTGGAATCACAGCCAGCTACAACGTGGAACTTGCTGGCTCGTCACGAGTACGGGTTTTACGCCAACGTGAATCCTCAAGTTGATCATCCGCGTTGGAGCCAAGGCTCAGAACGTTTCATTGGTGAAGGATCAATCTTCAGTTCTCGTCGTCAACCTACACTGATGTTTAACGGCTATGAAGATGAAGTGGCGAGCTTGTACAAAGGCATGGATCTGAGGTCTAGCTACTGATGCCACTCACAGCAAAGCGAATCGTTTGGGTAAAAGCGCTGATTCATGTTGTCAGTCTGACGTTTGCGGCCAATATGGTTTGGTTAGTGCTAAACAACAAGTTCGGCGCTGACCCTGTAGACGGCATCACTCACTACACTGGGCTGGCTGCGCTTAATACTTTGATCATTACTATGTTAGTTAGCCCCATTGCGAAGTATGCGCGACAGGGTTTACTGATCCGTTGTCGGCGGGTGCTTGGGCTATATAGCTTTTTCTGGGCAACCTTACACTTGCTCACGTATTTGGCGTTGGATCTGACATTCGATTTTTCACTTCTAGGCACAGAAATCCTAAGCCGCCCTTACCTCACCGTCGGCGCATTTTGTTGGGTAATCCTTTTTGCACTAACCGTGACTTCAACGTCGCGTATTCAACGGAAAATGGGCGTGAAATGGCAGAAACTGCACAATTCTGTTTATTTGGTTCTTATTTTGGCACCGATTCATTTTTACTGGTCATCAAAGTCTGAATTGCTTGAGCCTTCCCTCTATTTTTTGTTGGGAGTTTCACTACTGGCAATTCGCTGGAAGACCTTAAAAAGAATCGTATTAAACCCGATGCTTAAGCGCGGATAGCCTCACTTTTGAACGCTTCACCACATTTAGCTACCAGAGATAGTGCAAAGTGTAAATTTTTGCCATACTTTAGATAACCCTCTGTCGTGGGGCTTGTTTTGGAGTAGGCATTTTTGCTTGATGAACTTATTTCACAGAGCCTGCGAGACTTTCAATCAGACTGTCTCAATTTCTGTGAGCACCACTATCCGACGATTCATAATCGTGGCATGAATGAGAGCCATCTTGGTAAGGCTTTAGCACGACGGATCGTACACTCCTATGACAAGCTCAACATTGATGCTTTTCTTCATCAATTGGATGAATCACCTGCCCTAAAACAACCTGTGTTTCGTGTCGACGCACCCGATCATCAAATCTATATCGTTGCCCATCGACTCATCAGTGCAAACCTTGCTTGCCGAAAAGGCATTGTGAAAGACATGCATTGGACACTCGACCATATTGATACCACCAGCGAGAAAGAGAAACGCGTGATTTTAGTGGCGGACCACTGGATCGATCGCTCTTCTGCCAGCAAGTCAGTACCGAGTTGGTGGTTAGGCCACCAGCCCATTCACCAAGCCGATTTCGCTGCACAAGGGGTAAGGCTTCTTGAGGCTGAACATTCTCTGGCGGGTGATATCGAACTAGAATGCGCTCTAACTGGCGGGCTGAACCGGATTTTCCATCCATTCCATCGTCAGCGAGATGGCCTGCCTCTCTATAAGTATTTGCTGTTAACTGCCACATATCCGCTTTAGTTATACGTATGAGTTCTGCGCATGCTTTATCCTGCGTACTTGCATTGTCTCTGGATGATGTGGAAACTCTATTAGGACAGACTCTCAGCGCGGCTTTCTAAGCGCTAATTAACCACTATTCGATACTCTTAAGGGGCATGGATGCTCGAAAAAGTCATTAGCATACTGTTCCCCGTTTTTGCGGTGGTTGCGGCAGGCTTTTTCGTTGGAAAGAGCTTTCGCCCCGATATGCGACACGTTAATCGAATCAATATCGATTTGATGGTGCCTTGTTTAGTGTTCACCACACTGTCCGTGATGCCTATGGGCGGAGAACAAAACGCACTGTTTATTGCAGCAGTCATTGCGGTATTGCTGCCCGGCGTACTGATGATACCCATCTGCAAGATCCTATCTTTGCCCTACAAAACATGGGCTCCCCCACAGATGTTTAGAAATAGCGGGAATCTCGCTATCCCCTTATTTGGTTATGCATTTGGCCTCATTGGAGAAGCGCCCGCCATCTTGCTGTTTGTGGTTTCCATGATGCTTCACATCACGGTGGGGTTGGCCATGCTAAGCAATAGCGAGTATCGCTTTCGTCAAATATTCAAAATGCCGATATTGATTGCTTCCATCCTCGCACTGATTTTCAATTTCAGCGGGATAACTGTGTGGGCGCCGTTAAACGAAGGAATGATATTGATTGGCAACGCAGCGGTGCCAGTGATGTTGATTTCTCTCGGGGTGCAACTCACCGCAATTCAATGGTCAGGATTGGGCGTGGGTATTCTCAGTACCTTCTTGAGCCTCGCAACAGGGGCGGTAAGTTTCGCCGTGATCTATTTCTTCGTGCCCCTGCCACCGGAGCACCTGCGTATGATGCTGTTGTTCGCCATGCTACCACCTGCCGTGATGAATTTTCTGTTTGCTGAGCGCTTCAATGTCGGTCCAGATAAGGTCGCCTCTATGGTATTGTTTGGCAACTTCCTCACCATCGTGACCTTACCCGCGTTGCTCGTCGCTGCTTTTGCGCTGTTTTAAACCAGATTTAAACGAAGTTTGATCAAGTTTAAGCCTGCTAGAGCGCAGGCTTTTTCCAGACAGATTTAAAGTCAAACCAGCCCACCTTGTTAGAAGACACATCTTCCAACTCACGCCCATCCACCACACCAAGCCATATGTGAAACAACGGGATAATCTGTGCTGAACCCACCAAGGTTTTACCGATGGTTTCCGCATCAAAATGCGGTTGGTCTTTATCACGCCACGTCGCCATTTTTTCAACAACAACGCTAAATTCATCTTGGGGCATTGCCGCTGAAAGGTGCTCAAAGTTCATTAACCAAGGCAAAATGGCATCGCTACGCTTATTTCCTAAACTCATACCACAAAGCCAAATATCCACTTTCTTTGCTTGTTTCGGCTCCATCATGTCTTCATAAGAAACGACTTCGATGTCTAACCCCACCCCTTCTTTCGCCAGCAACGCCTTCAGGGCTTTAGCCATCAAAGGAAATAACGGATTGTCCGATTGATGCGCTAATCTGAGTGTTGTTTTTGAAGACGGTACAGCAATGTCAGAATGAGAAACATTGGTGTGAATCCAGCCTGGTAACAAACCATACGCATTGGTCAGGCGGTATTCGCCAATGCCGCTTTCTGCCAAGTATGGCAACAAACGTAACGACGACAGCCTATCGCTTAAATAAGCCGCCCAACGCGGGTCTTTCGCCACACCACTGCAGCGATTTAGCATCAGGTAATTACACCCTTCATCCAGTGCCAAGCGTTCTTTGGTTCCATTTTGCAAAATGCCCTGACGTGAATCCAACGCCGTCGGATCCAATGTTGCCGTGGGCTGCAAATAACACATCGCCGCACTGTCTAAGACCCAGATTTCGATTTCATCCGTCAAGGCACGGAAGCCAAAATACTGATCATGGGCCTTCAACACGAGCTGGTGGCTATTGTTCTCGACGACACGATATGGCCCTGTACCAACAGGAAACTGCTCACCGTTTTTTGACGTGGCTGCTTTCTTCGATTGAATCGAGGCCATAGGCACTGCCAATGTATCGGGCAAGCGGCGATCTGGGCGATTCAAATAGAAATCAATGACATTGTCTTCGGGCGCCACAATGTGGTCGATATGCGAGAAATAGACATTCTCGCTAAGGGTTTGCAGTGACCAAATCACATCATCGGTCTGCAACAAGCTACCGTCATGAAAACGAACAGCGGGTCGCAGGTAAAATCGCCAATGCGTATCTGAAAGAGCTTCCCAATGGTGGGCGAGATCGGCTTCTACCTCTTCAGTCGAATCATTGAACCGAGTGAGCCCATTAAATATTTGCGTGATCAGGTGTTGCTCTGAACGTCGAAGCGGTTTGGCCGGGTTCAAACAGGGAAACGCGCGATAATAAGGAAGGCGAATGATCTGCTTACCTTCTTGCGTCGATACCCCGAGTTGTTCTTGGATAAGATGCGCCAACTTGGCCGCGTCATTACCCAATTCTTCGAGTGCCGCATCCAGCTTTCCGTCTTTAACCCACTTTCTGACACGCTTCATTTGCAGATCAGAATCAGTTCGGTGAAAAGTCAGTCGGCTTTGTTTACCACGCCCTACCGCAGGCTCCCAACTCAACCAACCCTGCTCCCCCATTTTACTCAGCACCATCCGAGCATTACGACGAGTGCAACTGAAGATTTCAGCCATATCTTGGAGGTTTGTATCACTGTCCTTACCACTGAAATGGGCAAAGACTTTTGAAAACTGAGTTTGAAGACGCTGTCCTGACATAAAAGGGGAACCTAATTTCAAAGCAAGTGGGCATCAGAATTTCCTATTTTAACCCAAATTTTGGGAATGCCTACTGTTACTCGCTTTTTATCAATTGGTTAAGAGATATACAGTTACCAAAATAGTTTCCTCATTCTTTGGATTGAGCATTGTTATTTAACGCCATAGAGCTATTATCGATGCTCAACTGCAAGATGCCTAGCCGGCACAGGAGCCACCATGAGCGACGCCGCTGTTCTTTCTCACTTCCGCAAAAAGCATTTTTGGATGGCAAGCCATGTTGAAAACGCTCAATACCCAACGCCTGAGAGCCTGCAAGGTCTGAAATGCTATCAAGTAGCCGAAACAGAACCTAAGCAAGTCGAACGAGCTGCTGTCTCAGCGCCGGTTGAAGGTTATTCGTTTTATGCTGTGGATTGCCATCCATTGATGGTTCGCTACGCACGCACTTTAGCGCAAAAGTGGCCTGAAGCAGAACATGCCGCGATGCTCGAATATTTGTCTCAATTGTCGCTGACAGACATTCCCACTCCTGATGGCATAAATGTGGCGCTCTATGTAGCGATGCAATCGGGTAAACCTGTCGCAACGGGAATGATATTCAGTAGTACCGAAGAAAACGATGTGTCGGTCGTCGGCCTTTACGATATCTATGGCATGACTGAAGAAGCAGAACGTGCAATACGTGGACATTTGGCGACACTCACAGACACCCAGGTCCTTGTTAGCGAGTAACGCATCCACCGCCAACGTCCAACTGTACTGTAATGTAATGTCAGCTTAAATGAACAAAAATAAAAAAGCAGAGCCAATCGGCTCTGCTTTTTTATTTCTCACTTACCCTGCACTAGGATAAGCCATTAAAATAATGTGTTAGTTTGGTTTACGCTGACAAAAATTGAAGCAAAAGATGTACTGACTCAGCGTAATCCAATTTTACGCACGTGATGCGCGTTCTTTCTTCACAATCACAAATGCTGCACAGATGAATGCGATGACAAGAATAGTTTCCACGGGGTTCTCCAAGATTGTTTTAGGCAGCATTAAGCCACAGTAATAAAAGGTAACAACATAAGGTTGTTTTTTCGGCAGCGAGTATAACCAAAACTCGTAACCAGATCTCGCCAAATGTTAAAAAATATACATCTAATTTCGATGTCATGTTGAAGGGCATGATTTAACGCGATTCGACAATTCGGAGTTTATCTGCACATCGCCTTTAAAATCCTTGATTTACCGCAGATATAACAAAAAAACCACCTCATCTAGAGGTGGTTAAAGTTTGCTTTTGCGGGTGATACTAATATTTTGTAACAGTACTATTGAATCGCTGCTCCCAAGGACGCCCATTGGCCGATCAGATCTCGCTCTTCTTGCGTCATCTTCGTTAAGTTACCCAAAGGCATGATATTTGTGGAAACCGATTGGGCGACTATCCTCGTCACTTCGAGCTGAATTTGTTCTGGCGTATCGAGCATCACACCCGCAGGAGCAACCGCAAAAGCGGGATGTGTCGGCGATTGGGAGTGACAAACCGTACAACGTTCCGAAATAATGGTTTTCACTTCAATAAACGCCAGCGTATTCTGAGATTCTGCATTGGCTCCTGCTGTCGCAGGGGCAGTGCCTGAAGGAGAAATAGGCGCAGATACTGGCGCTGATACATACGCCAAACAAATCATTCCCAACGCTGCCGCCGGCAATGTCCATGCATACTTTTGGCTCGCATGTCGCGTGTTGAAGTAATGGCGAACCAAAACACTGAGCAACGAAACACCTGCCAGCACCGCCCAATTGAACTCATGACCGTAAGTGCTTGGAAAATGGTTGCTGATCATGATGAACAACACAGGCAACGTGAGATAGTTATTGTGTCGCGAACGCAGTAACGCTTTAGCTGGAAGGCTTGGATCAGGCGCTCTCTGTTCTTCAATCGCTTTCACCAAGGCGCGTTGCCCTGGCATGATCACTCGGAACACGTTACCCACCATAATGGTACCGATAATTGCACCAACATGGATGTAAGCGCCACGACCGCTAAACACGAGACTCAATGCCCAAGCGGCGAACACCAAACCAACGAACAGCGCCACACCCAATAGCATTGGCTTTTTACCCAATGCCGAGTTGCAGAGAACGTCATAGACAAACCAACCAGCAACCAGTGACGCGATACCAATCATGACTGTCGTGCTTGAACTAAATTCTGACCCTGGTTTCACCAAGTAAATATCAGCATTGGCGTAGAACACGATGAAAAGCAGAGTCATGCCCGTGAGCCACGTAAAGTAAGCTTCCCATTTAAACCAGTGTAAGGTTTCTGGCATTTTTTCAGGCGCGAGTTTGTATTTTTCCAAGTGATATATACCGCCACCATGAATGGCCCACAAATCACCAGACAAACCATCGCGCGGGTTTTGTCGATTTAAGTTATTTTCCAACCACACAAAGTAAAACGACGCACCAATCCATGCCACGCCAGTGATCATGTGCATCCAGCGAACCGCTATATTGAGCCATTCCGTGATATAAGGATCCATTACACTCTCCTTTTCGGATGCCGTTGCTCATACCCATTCAATACGCACTCAATGCTCACTGAAAAACCGCATCTTGGCATTACTTGGGTATATTATCGGCTACGTCATCCCTTACTGTTTTTTCTCAGATATTGACGCTCACTTTAAGCAAAGCAGGAATCGATTGGCTTTGATAAGTCCAAATCAAAATTCAGGTGCCAATATCACACGTGTTTGTTCTGAAAAGAAAAACTCGTCACAGTTATTCCCGGCACCTTCTCGGTCGACCACCAAGAATCTATCTTTTGCCGTCAATGCCAGTACAGGGTGATGCCACACGCCACAGTGATAATTCACCCCTTGCGTGCCTTTGGCATAGAAAGCGCGGATCGAGCACAGATCCGGCTCCTCACCCACGGGCGCAACTAACACTAAGTAGTCATGACCAAGCAGCGGCATAAATGCCTGTGAGCCTTTCGGGTGACGCTCCAGCATCTTGATAGAAAGCGGATAGGAAAGCGGTGTTGCCTCAAAAATATTGATGATCACGCCACTCCCCTCATCCACTTGTGTGGTAGCAAGTTTGTGGTAACGACGTGTAGAACCGTTGTTGATCATGAAGAAGTCTCGATTTTCTGCTTCAATCACGTCTCCAAATGGCGCAAACTTTTCTTGCGTCAGCGGTTCCGGCGTCAACGTAATCATGTTGTCGAAGGCAATATCTTTTTCCATGTCCATTTTCATCCTATGACTGTCTGCAACGCGTCTGTTTTTCAGTCTGATTTTCGACCAAATACGCGCACTCGACTGATGCCACCATCTGGGAAAATATTCACTCTAACGTGAGAGATAGTGCCCAGCCCATTCAGTTGATCCGCAAACTCATGGATATTATCGGCTGACAATTTTTGACTGGGCAGAAGTTCGCGCCAGAACAAGCTTTGTGTAGCGATTTGATCGTCCGTACCACCTTCAACAAAAGCGGCTTGAATAGACAGGCTGTCAGGGTAATTACCTTTAAAGTGCGCCGTATCGACAACGATGCGATCAACCAAACCTTCATGGCCCAGCGACAAGATAACCCAGTCATTACCGGGTA
Source organism: Enterovibrio norvegicus FF-33 (assembly GCF_000286835.2). Lineage (GTDB taxonomy): Bacteria > Pseudomonadota > Gammaproteobacteria > Enterobacterales > Vibrionaceae > Enterovibrio > Enterovibrio norvegicus_A. The sequence continues at coordinate 1,567,338 of NZ_AJYD02000038.1, forward strand.
CACGTCGACGCGCTGTTTCCCAGCCGTCACCCATATTTACGCCACGGCCCGGCATAATGAGATTACTCATATGACCAAAGTGTTGATCATTACACGCTAACGCCCTGCCGCCATTTTCCACAGCAAGTAGGTCTAACTCTTGCTCAGTACTCACTCGGTCCCAATCCATTTCGGGATGACCATACACACGCAATCGAGCAACACCACCATCTGGATAGATGTGGAATCGAACATGCGTACAAGGCTTTTGAGAGGAAACATCTGCAAAATGATGACTGTCGCCACGCAGACCTAAAGAAGGTAAGAGTTCATCCCACTGCTGGTGGGTTGCAGGTTCGCCATCGGGGCAATAACACCCTTCCAATGACGCGGACGGCGGGTAGTTTCCAGTGAAGTGAGCGGTATCAATATCGACACCGACAACTTTTCCCGGCAGACCCAATTTAACGACACAGTAATCATGGCCTTCTTCACGCTTACGACGTGATTCCCAGCCATCCATCCACTTGCCATTTTCGTCATAAACATCTTCTTTCCATTCTGCAGGGGCATCATCGACAAGACGCTGTTTGTCTGCAAAAAAGTCGTCAGTCGCATAGATTGCTTGCGAGCCCAGTCTGCTGCTGGCGAGATTGACGAGCTTGGTGAAATCAGGACGATTATCCATTTCCGTTGCTTCCTTCAAGAGTAAGAAGCGTCTTTTTTCCTTTCACTGTGGCAGGAAACCAAAAGCCGGTTTCCTGCGAGCTTCAATTTGCGAGACGCTGTATTCGCCGTCTACATTAATTAGTCGTTAACAGACGGCGGCCAGAGAGCTACAAATCACGTAGCCTGAACAAAGCGATGTTGTTGATTTCCACAATCGCTGTGTTGAATTCGGTGATAACGTCATTTTCCAAACGACGCTCAAAAGCGTCCAAAATCAAATGCCGATTTGCCCCCTTTACCGCCATGATAAAAGGGAACTGAAACTTGTCCTTGTAGCGCTGATTAAAATCCGTAAAGCGCACAAATTCTTCGGTCAAACATTGATCAATGCCCGCACTTGCCTGCTCAGTCGTCGATTCAGCCGTCAGTTCACCAGCTTGCGCAGCGCGTCCGGCCAAATCAGGGTGAGCCAAAATCACCTGCATTTTAGATGCTTCGTCAGCACTGTTCAGAACGTGTGCCATTCGAGCATGCAGAACATCCTGATCGTTAAAGGCTTGGTCCAGCCCGTCGCCATAAGCTTGTTCCGCAACCCAAGGGCTGTGTTCATACACACCGCCAAAGGTTTGAACAAACTGTTCTTTCGTTTGTTCACTTGGGCGACAGGTCGAAAATAATCCCATTGTGCTACCTACTCCTTGGTCATCGATGGATGCGGATGATGCTGATGCCAGTGTTTGGCAATATCGACGCGACGCGTGATCCATACATTGTCGTGCTGTTTCACGTACTCAACGAAGCGCTTTAACGCAGCCAGTCGTCCAGGCCTGCCAATCAAACGGCAATGTAAACCGATAGACAGCATTTTGGGTGCATCCAACCCTTCCTCGTACAAGACATCAAAACTGTCTTTAAGATACTGGAAAAACTGTTCGCCAGAGTTGAAACCCTGCACGGTTGAAAAGCGCATATCATTGGCATCTAGCGAATAAGGAATAACGAGTTGGGGTTTACCCGGTGGCGTGCCATCTTCATGCCAGTAAGGCAAATCATCATCATAGGCATCAGAGTCATAAAGAAAACCGCCCTCTTCAGCCACCAGCCGACGCGTATTTGGGCTTGTTCTGCCGGTGTACCAACCTACTGGTCGCTCGCCTGTTGTCTTCTCGATCGCTTCAATAGCTTTGGTCATATCTGCGCGTTCGTCTTCTTCGCGCACATATTGGTAATCAATCCAACGATAGCCGTGGCTACAAATTTCATGGCCTTCGTTCGCCATGGCTTTGATCACATCAGGGCTTCGCTCTGCTGCCATGCCCACGGCAAAGATGGTTAATGGGATTTCATGTTGTCGAAACAAGCGAAGAACACGCCACACGCCTGCACGCGACCCATACTCATACATTGATTCCATACTGATATGACGAACACCAGCCAGAGGTTGTGCTGAGGGTATTTCAGACAAAAAAGCTTCTGATTCCCGGTCTCCATGCAAAACGCAGCGCTCGCCACCTTCTTCAAAATTGAGTACAAATGAAACCGCAATCCGAGCCTCCCCTGGCCATCTTGGGTGAGGAGGATGGGCGCCATAGCCTTTTAGATCTCGAGGATAGTCACTACTCATCGCGCCATTCCTATCATTATATTTGCGTCAAAATCTTGCGTGTTTAGTCACTTCCATTTCCCTGCTTATCAAGTCGATGTCAGCGAAGTTCACAAAAAGCGGGTTTCGCCATTCACTGGCAAGCTCAATTTTAGTATTGCATTTTGTATACAATTTACAAGAACAAGTTAACAAAATGTTGCCGCCTTCATGTTTTCGACAATTCGATCCTGTCTAGATTAACTGCCATTTTTCACGCTAACCCTTTTAATTACGGTATTTATTCCCAGATTCTCACAATTAGCACTGCGTATTTTTTGACCTTTACAAGACTTAACTATTGTGTACATTTTAGTTATTAGATGTGCACATACGGCAGAATTCATTGCTACTGGGTAACGTTGATTTAACGGACCAATACAGCAGCAAGCTGTAATCAATCGGGTTGACGTCACTGATGCGATGCCATTGCACAAAGGAACCGTTACTCATGAAGGACGAAGTGAAGATGGGAAAGCTGACAACACATGTTTTGGATACAAGCAAAGGTAAACCTGGTTCAGAGATAGAAGTCACGCTATTCAGGGTCTCTGGTCACAGTCTAGAACATGTCGTCACCACAATGACAAACCTTGATGGAAGAACGGATGAACCGTTACTCGAAGGTACAAACTTCCTAAAGGGAAAGTATCAATTGCAGTTCAATACCGCCGGTTATTTCCACAAAACAGGCGTCACGTTAAGTGATATTCCTTTTCTTGATGACGTGGTGATACGGTTCGGTATCGACAACCCTAGCGCTCACTTTCACGTTCCTCTGCTGGTTTCTCCGTACAGCTTTTCGACTTATCGAGGGAGCTGAAAAAACCGCCCCTCGCAAATACTCACAGGACTAAATCGACATAGAAAGCGCGAACAGGTTCTTAGTGAAATTGGACAGAAGTAACAGGATGGAAACGATGGACAAGAATAGCACTGTTGAACAAACATCAGTAAAGAGTGGCTTTCTGGAGCGGTTCTTCAAACTCAGCCAACACGGCACATCAGTAAAGAACGAGTTTATTGGCGGGATCACCACCTTTGCCACCATGGCATATATCATTTTCGTGAACCCTAACATCATGTCAGCGTCTGGCATGGATCCCGGTGCGCTCTTTGTCGCTACCTGCATAGGCGCAGCCATCGGTACGTTGATGATGGGACTATTTGCGAACTGGCCTGTTGGTCTTGCGCCAGGAATGGGGTTGAACGCATTTTTTGCTTTCACCGTCGTTGGCGAAATGGGCTATAGCTGGCAAGTCGCACTCGGTGCCGTGTTTATTTCCGGTGTGATCTTTGTGGGTCTCAGCGTGTCACGTGTCCGTGAATGGGTCATCGAAAGTATTCCCACCAGTTTACGTTATGGCATGACAGCGGGGGTCGGCCTATTCCTCGGCATTATCGGGTTAAAAAGCGCAGGCATTGTTGTCGGTAGCTCGGCCACCTTGGTGACACTGGGAGATTTTACTCAGCCCCCTGCCATTCTTGCCGCCGTGTGCTTCTTCATTATTTCCGTGTTGTCTGTGAAGAAGGTTTTTGGCTCCGTGCTCATCGGCATATTCAGCGTGACGCTCATTGGCCTTGGGCTCGGTCTTTTCGAATACAACGGTATCTTTTCCGCACCGCCAAGTATTGCCCCAACATTTATGGCCATGGACATCGCAGGCGCGTTCAATGTCGGCATGATCAGTATCATTCTCGCTTTCCTTTTCGTGAACATGTTCGATACCGCGGGTACGCTAATGGGCGTGGCTGAGCGCGCAAACTTGGTCAACAAAGAAACAGGTAAAATAGATGGGCTACCAAAGGCGCTCAAAGCAGACAGTCTGTCGAGCGTCATCGGCGCTTGCTTTGGTTGTCCTCCTGTCACCAGTTATGTTGAAAGTGCGGCAGGTGTTTCTGCCGGTGCGCGTACTGGCTTATCGGCGGTTGTGGTTAGCTTGTTGTTTCTGGCCGCCATTTTCCTCGCGCCGCTGGCAGGAATGATCCCTGCCTACGCCACGGCTGGTGCACTGATTTATGTCGCATTTCTCATGATGAGCAGCATCAAGAACGTCAACTGGGATGACTTTACCGATTCCGTCCCTGCTGCCGTCACCGCGCTCATGATGCCACTGACTTTTTCAATCTCAAACGGCATCGCATTGGGTTTCATCACTTACACCGTACTCAAAGCAGGCACCGGAAAATTCTCAGATATTTCCATCGCCATGTATGCATTGAGCATTCTCTTTGTATTCAAACTTATCATTCTTGGATAACAAAAACATAGGGACCCGCAGAGGTCCCTTTTTTCTATTTTAGGATTGGACAACCTTTCAATCAGCATCAAGGGTAAACGGAATTTCACTATCATCGCTGTCGAAGGGAACGAGACAGTAAGAGGAAAACACTATGAAATTGCTTTACGAGTTAAATGACAGGCCACCAGCAGGCTCAACATTCTTGCTGGCACTGCAACACATGCTTGCTTCCATTGGGGGCATTATTGCTGTCCCTCTCATCGTCGGCAGCGCCATCGGATTGCCTGCCGGTGATGTCGTTACACTGATTAACGCAGCACTATTCGTTTCTGGTGCCTTTACTATTGTTCAATGCCTTGGATTAGGCCCAGTGGGTATTCGGTTACCCGTGGTTATGGGGTCAAGTTTCGCCTTTTTGGGGATAGCTATCGGGATAGGCAAAGCTGATGGGGTCTCCGGCATAATGGGCGCAGCCCTCGTGGGTGCCTGTCTGGTCATTGTTTCAGCCTTCTTCATGGAGCAGATCCGAAAACTGTTTCCTCCCGTTGTCAGTGGCGTTGTGGTTACCTTGATTGGTTTAACGATATTACCCGTCGCCATGAATTGGATTGGTGATGCCCCCGCAGGCAGCGATCAATTCGCCACACTGCCGAAGCTATTTCTCGCTGCAATTTCGCTATTGGTTGTCCTTTTAGTGTCGACCTATGCCAAAGGCGGAGTGGCAGCATCAGCCATCGTGATTGGTTTGGCGGGTGGTTACCTTGTCGCACTCAGTATGGGCATGGTCAATCTCGATCAGCTCCACAATTCAAGCTGGTTTGCTGCGCCAGAGCCCTTTAAGTTTGGTCTCAGTTTCTCTTGGCCTGCCATCATAGGCATGTGCCTTGCGTACATCGTCGTGATTGCAGAAGCGACAGGAGATTTCCTTGCCCTTGCCAGTAACTGTCATCGCACCATTTCCGGTAAAGATCTGAAGCGTGGACTGTTAGGTGATGGTATCGGCAGTGCTGTTGGCTCTTTATTTGGCGCCATGCCATTGGCATCGTTCAGCCAGAACGTCGGCATTGTGGGCATTACTGGGGTAGCAAGTCGCTTTGTGGTTGGCACCACTGGCGCATTGCTGATCCTTGCAGGCTTATTCCCTAAATTCGGCGCGTTAGCCGTCTCCGTACCGAAACCTGTATTGGGTGGTGTCGGTTTTGTCATGTTCGGGATGATTGCTTACGCGGGTATCCGCATGCTGGTGAAAGCCGCCGATACGCGTCGTAACGCCTTGGTGATTTGCGTATCGCTAGCAGCAGGTTTAGCCGTCACCATTAAACCTTCGTTACTCCAGCATTTACATCACGATATTGCGCAGCTTCTGCACTCCGGTATCACCACAGGCACGATTGTCGCCGTGATGTTGAATCTTGTTTTACCAAAGTCGAAAGAAGATGTGACCGCTGAGCGTGAAGCCGAAGAGGAAGAAATGAACAGCGAACACACTCAGCCATTGAACGAAGACACTGCCGATCCAGTGATGGTTCGCGCTACCGCGCCAAAAGACGCGCCGCTCGATGAGGATTCCAAACCGACACCCTAATCCTCACCTAGCACGTTATCGCCCCGTTCATTCGGGGCGATTTTCTTCAAAGACTCTGTTTTCAATCACATTGACTTCACCGACAAAGGATCTTCTTACATGGCGACAATCTGGCTTAAATCTCCCCTCGCAATTTGGACAGGCACTCACGAAGACGCGTCCGGTGGTGTGGTGATTAAAGGTAATACCATCGTTGAACTGGTCGCGCAGAACGCCCTACCATCCGTCAATGTCGATCAGATTGTGGATGCCTCAGAACATGTCGTGTTACCCGGCTTGATCAATGCGCATCACCACTTCTACCAAACCCTGACTCGCGCCTATCCCGATGCACTGGACAAAGAGCTGTTTCATTGGCTCAAAGCCTTGTACCCAGTGTGGGCAGGGCTTGATGAAGACATGATGCGTTTAGGCACAGAACTCGCGTCAGCAGAGCTGTTACTTTCAGGGTGTACAACCGCTTCCGATCACCATTACTTGATACCAGTTGGCCTCGAACACGCCATCGACATGCAAGTTGAAGCCACGCGAAAACTGGGATTGCGCACCGTGCTTACGCGTGGATCAATGAGCCTTGGTGAAGATCAAGGTGGCCTACCACCAAGGCACACCATTCAAACCGAGCAAGCCATTATTGATGACAGCCTACGTTTGATCCGCGATTACCATCAACCTGAATTTGGTGGAATGACACACATTGCTCTTGCTCCTTGCTCGCCATTTTCAGTCACCACAGAATTGATGAAAGAAACCGCACGCGTTGCCAAACAACACAATGTCATGCTTCACACCCACCTGTGCGAAACCACCGACGAAGAAGCCTTTTGTTTAGAGAAATTCGGGCTGCGACCTGTCGATTACCTCGAAGATGTCGGCTGGCTTCACAACCGAACATGGCTCGCACACGGTATTCACTTTAATGATGAAGAGATCAAACGATTGGGTCAGGCTGGTATTGGCATTTGCCATTGCCCGAGTTCAAACATGATGCTGGCTTCAGGTATTTGTCGGAATTTGGAGCTCGAAGCAGCAGGCGCGTCTGTCGGGTTAGGCGTGGATGGTTCCGCCTCCAATGACGGTTCAAACCTCGTTAATGAACTTCGAATGGCGACCTATATTCAGCGCCTACGATACGGGTCCGCCAAGGTTAGTCATCTCGATGCTTTCCGTTGGGCAACCCAAGGCTCTGCAAAAAACATTGGCCGCAGTGACATCGGGACTCTGTCCAAAGGCATGCTGGCAGACATCGCCATGTTCAAACTCGATGAAATCCAATTCTCCGGCAGTCACGATCCACTTGCCGCTCTCGTGCTGTGTGGCGCACACCGTGCAGACAAAGTCATGGTGAATGGAGAATGGCGCGTGAAAGACGGAGAACTCGTTGGTGTAGATACACACGAGTTGATGGTGAAGCATCGCGCCGCAGCGCGGAGATTGGCGGAAAAGGCACAACAGTTAAAACGATGAGTGTGGTTTTCTGAGTAGCTTCAAATCACATGATGATTTGATAAACCGCCTTATTCGAATCATCTGGTGATTAGAATAAAACGTTAGTCACCTTAAAACGTGGCAATGAAAACACGCTACCACGTGCAGCATTTCACTTGGTAGAACCCCGGCTCTCTGGCATCATGCGCCCAAGATCGCCGTGGTCAGTTACGGCACAGTAAGTGTGAAGGTAGTCAGTGTTAGAAAACAGCCAACAGTTAAGTAACCGTTACAATGAACACGGTTACTTTGTTCTGAGAAATTATTTCGATGAAGCTCAAATTGCTTCACTAAGAAAAGTCATCCTCAAATTCCACGAACTGTGGAAAGACGACAACAGAAGATTCTATCGAGAAGAAGCATTTAACTCGTCTTTGATTACCGGAAGCGAATATCTGCCCGATGAAGACAGAACCCAACTTTTTGATTTCATCAGCTCGAAAAAAGTCATGGATGTGGTGGATGCGGTGATACCGCAAAACCCCGCGTTCATGAACACGCAATTGTTCTTCAACCCCGTGAATCCCGAGCAAAAGGATTTCTGGCATCGTGACTGTCAGTACGACTATGACATTGAAGATCAGATGAGAGTGATACAGGAAACCCAAGTGTTGCATCTTCGTGTGCCATTGTTTGATGAACTCGGCATGGAGATTATCCCTGGTACGCACAAGCGCTGGGACAATGAAGAAGAGTACAATGTCCGCCAAGAAGAGAATGGAAAAGTGAGCAATGACCCCATCTCTGGCGGCATTAACATTCCGTTAGCAGCCGGTGATCTGTTGGTGTTTTCGGCAGACATGATCCATCGCGGCCTATACGGGTTAGATCGTTTGGCGTGGGATATCTTGATTTTTGATTCGGCGGCAGATTATATCGACTACATCGATGATGATTGCTTGCCCTCCCTATCTATGCTGAACAATATTGCCGACCCCAGGCTGTTTATCAATACGATGCAGTTGAAATCGACGGCGTGTGCGTAGAAATATCAACAAAGAAAGAATTAGGTTGATGCCATCTCCACCATGGATGCATGGCATCGATTCGTTAGGATAAATGATACAGACCTCAATCATTGAGCTTGGTGCCAACTGAGTCGCATGAATCCGCCCTCGCCCTCGTTATCTTTAATCACTGTGCTCAAATGAGGTAATTTCTGCCCATTGAGGACGACGTAATGAATCGCGATCCCACTCTTATCAGCAACAACACGACACACTATCAAGGAGTGGTAGAACGATTTTCATTTGAGGCCGCCTCGTTGAAAAGCAACATTGCAAACGAAGATGCTGAACGCCATATCGTCGTATACCTTCCCCCGTCATACGCCGAGAGTCCAAAGCGCGAATATCCTATTGTCTACATGCTTCATGGCATGGACAGCCACCCAGAGAGTTGGTTTGACCAAACCGCAACCAATCTGGGCATTAGACACATCATGAATAATTTGGGCGAACGCGGAGACATTGAAGACATGATCGTTGTCGCCGTGGATGGCAGATCGTCTATCAAAGGCGCTTGGTATCTCAACTCCCCCATTTCTGGCAATTTCTTTGATTATCTGACGCAAGACATGATTAATGAAACTGAAAACCGCTACCGCGTCAAAAAGGGGAAACGAGGCATTTGTGGGCATTCAATGGGGGGATTTGGCGCACTCTACGCAACAATGCTTCACCCAGAGTTATATCAAGCATGTGCGGCATTAAGTCCAGGTGGAATGATAATGCGCGAGCATCGCTACCAACAACATGCTGAGTTTTTCAAAAATCAGGTAGAAGCTTTCACCAAAGGCGAAGAGTGTGAGTGGTTTTTCTATGCCTATCTTGCCATTCTTCGTGCCATAGCACCGGACAGGAGTAATCCTCCCTCTTACATCATTCGCGACATGGACGCAGCGATGCGAGCACTGGAACAATTTCACCTTTCAGCTATTGCTAAAAAACGTGCGCCCTTCATCAATAAACAGGGTAAATACACAGCCATTGGCGCACGCGATATAAACGCGCAAGACGAATTACCTATCTATGCCGAGATCGGCTCAGATGAGGGCGAAGCAGCAGGCGAACCGATTCTAGAAAACTTCCAGAAGATGATCGCAACGTTTGAAGAGTTAGAAATTCCCATCACCCATCATGTCTTTGAGGGCGGACACATCGACAAAGTTGGAGAACAAATTGATCGAGGGATTCGGTTTATCGACGCTTCGTTTAAACAGTGAAATTGACAAATATATGCCTATCTGGGGTGTTTGATCCCCTCATCTCCTTTAGCCCCGTTGTAACCGCTTGAGTGAGCCGCCAAACACCGTCAGCAACAAGCCGACAATCACCACAACAGCACCAAAAACCTGTTGCGCGTTCAAGGTTTCACCCAGCAACACGGCAGCACTGATCATCCCTACCACTGGCACCAACAATGAAAGCGGTGCGACACGCCACGTTTCATAACGGCCCAGCAAATAACCCCAAATACCATACCCCATTATCGTGGCGACAAAGGCCAGATAGAAGATAGAGAAAACAGACTGGAACCGGATATTTTGCAGGCTATATACAATGGCCTCTTTGCCTTCAAAAAACCAAGAAAATACAAGGAAAGGCAATACTGGAATTAAGGCGCTCCATACCACCAACGACAAGACAGGAACGTTGTTATTACGCATGATCACTTTGTTTGAAATGTTACCCAAACTCCAACAAAAAGCGCCGGCAAGAGTCAGCAACATCGTGGTAAACGACAGGCCGACAGCAACGTCGCTGCTGCCCTCTGTTCCTGCGAGAAAATACATGCCAGTCGAGGCGACAATAATCCCGACGATATGATGCCATTTAAGGCTCTCGGACAAGAACAACGCACCGAGCAAAATAGTAAAGAACGCCTGCGCTTGAAGCACCAAAGAAGCAATACCCGCAGGCATTCCGCTCTTAATAGCAAAGAACAAGAACGCAAACTGACCGAAGCTGATGGTTAGCCCGTAACACAACAACCAGCGCAGCGGTACATTTGGCCGTTTAACAAAGAAAATCGCGGGTATCGCCACCAAGCTAAAACGCAAAGCGCCCAACAGAAACGGCGGTACTTCGCTCACCCCGACTTTAATTACGACGAAGTTGACTCCCCAAACAACAACAACGAACAGCGCCAAAAAAAAATCTTTTACGGTCATGCTTTTTCCTGCTGTTAGCCATAGGTTTCGGTGTTTAAAAACCGTTCTTACCCCAAGCGCTAAATTTATAGAATAGAGAATTGGCGCGAATCACGTGCCTGAGGTGAAGTAGAGTTGATAGCGTAGAAAAGCACAAGTAAAAGAAAGGCTAACACCCAGTAAACATATTCAATCCTCGCACCCTTACAGCCGTCTTATAAAAGCGAGTAAAAAAATGAGAATGATCTTTGTTGGTACTAGCGGCCGTTTTTCAATCCAGCCTCTGTGATGTTCGTAGGATTGTTGTGCATGTTCGTCGTAGCCCCAGAGAAAAGAGCGGCGAACACAGCGTGAAACGCAGTGATAATAAGGGGTGGCGTCGAGACTGATGAGAGAGGCTCGGGCTTTTCTCATTGGCAGTAAAGTGGCTATCTATTAAACGACATAGAAACAATATCGTTTAATAGTTAACCGTTCATCGTTGAGCATTGCCTTTGAGCCTGAAAGCACAAAGCCGTGAAACTGATAAATCTATGCCTTTCTAAATGTGCCTGTCCCACTTATTCCAGCTTCGACGTGCGAAAACACAAAAACGGCACTGCTCGCAGTGCCGTTTTTTTATGGGTGGAGAAAAAGTGAGTTCGCTTTTATGGCATTTTAAGTCGATTTAAAAGCCGTTATTGCACGTTTTTACCCACCCAGGTAGTGATCCAATTCGCGATGTCTAGGTGGTTATTTTCAAGCATTAACATGTGCCCATTGCCGCGAATGCCCTCGTCTTCGAGCCTCACCAAATCCACATCGACGCCTGCCTGCGTTAGCCACTTAGCGGTGCAATGGTCGTATTCAGCGTGATATGACGATTCGCTGATGAGGAAAAGTACCGGGGTATCTTTCAGATTAACCAGTTGCTTTGCGGGTTCTGTTTGCTGCCAACATTTAATGAGGTCGGGTCTGTCAGCGTTTGCTTGCTGTTCAGTCACGAGATCGGCTGGCGTACTTACGCCAGGTGAATAGGTGATTGGCACGACCGTTACGCCCCAAGGCATGCTCGCCTTGCCCTTTTTGTTTTGAATCGGTGGGCCACTTGGTTCCATTGTCACGATAGACTTAACTAACTCAGGCCTTGCATCTGCGATCAGCCAGCCGAAGGGACCCGATTGAGAGTGGGTGAGAACAATGGCAGGGCCGATTTTGTCGAGCAACGCTACACCTGCATCACGCACAACGTCACTGCTTTCCACGTGTGATTTGAGCGACTCAACCTGACTGGCATAGAACTGATCGAAGACAGGGTCGCCTTTTCTGCCCGTTCCCGGCCATTGGGTATGAAGGTGAGATTGCGGCCATTGCTTCTCGAACTGTTCTGATGCGGTGAATTTCTTTTCGATAATGCCAGCGTTGAACATCCGTAATTCACCATTGAGATTCGGGTGCCATGCAGAGCGTCCTCTCGCGGGTTGGTCAACCATGTAGACCACATAGCCTTTTCCTACAAAGTCATGCGCCCAGCCGGAACGCCCGTCTGGGGTTGTCATCCAATTAACGGAGGTTTGTGCCGCCCCATGAATCAATACGATGGGGTAGGGCTGAGTCACCGTTTCAGGTGTCCAGCGCTCAACATACATTTGACCGGACATCAGTTCTTTGCCGGGTTCACCATGGTATTCCCCGCCAACAAAAAACACGTCACTTTTGTAGTTGCCCGTAGAAGGTTCTGTGCCATGAGAATATGGCACAACCGCGGATAGCAAAATGCCTAATAGAAGTTTTTTCATTGTCATCCCTTGCTCTAATTTACCACTGCCCTCGTTAGACACAGACCATGAAGCCACCGCGAAGCCGAAGCAAAACGGTAGTCAGTTCATTGGCGTTTAGTGTCTACATTCATTGCAAATCAGCCATGCTGGGAGTTTGAGCGATTGGCTTAGGCCGTAATCGCTCATCAAGGTAAGCGCCATAGATGGGCTTTTCATATGTTTATTGGAATATGAACATGGGCTATACAGCCCAGCGATGGCCGATGGATAAACAGTATTGAAGACGAAGCTGACACCGACCTGTCTTACTCAGAATGATGTTCCAGTTAGGCATATCGTCATCAAATTCGGATGGAGAATGGCGGATAGAGAATGACGGATAGGAAAGAAAGGGTATAAAAGACCGGATAAAACATGACGAGTGGGATGAAAAACGCCAGCGGTATGTGACTGGCGTTTTCAACGGGGTTGGGTGTTATTCAGCGCTTAGCGGTTTAAGGCCTGCAAGAACCGTAGGCAGAAGCTCGGATACCGTAGGGTGGACAGGCAGGGCTTGTTGCATGATGCGATAGCTCGCACCCGTTGCCATGTAGTTGATGATCACCGAAATGATCTCGTCTCCGTTGAGGCCAAACACGGTTGCGCCGAGGAATTGTTCCGTATCACCATCCACAATTGGTTCTTTGTTGGGACAGTCACTATTAAAAAATGGAAAATACATTTCATATGCCTTCCTACTATTGGCCTAGTAGCAAGCTTTTGAAACTGGATAAAAGAGGTTCAAACTAGATTTCAAAGGAGATCGACATATAAGAGGTGTGCGAAAATCACCAATGTGGTGATTATTAGTGCTTGCAGGAGGTGTTGCCGACGCTAGCTCGTCGAGATGCGAAACCCGCAAAGTCGTTTTCGTCCCAGTAAGGGTAGCGCTGTTTTGATTGATGATTCAGAGCCAATCAAGGTTCCCTTTTCAACTTGCGCGTAGGTACTAAGCCATTCAGCGGAATCAAACCCTAGGCGGTTGAGTATCTCAGGTTCATGATCATCAATATGACCGCGCTTATCCTCTCGGCACTGACGCCCCGTCCAATCAACCAACTCTAAATAATCCATCAAGCGAAAAGGTATACCATCAGGCATATTTCCTCTGGGGTTGCCCGCAAAAGGCAGCAAACCAACAGCGCCAGGTTTATCAGTCTCTATCGCTTCAATTCGCGCTTTCACGCTCGTGAAATCAGACGTTTCCGGCGTGTCTGCGATCGCAGCGCGTACTGGGTTCAAATCCACATATGCCATCGCTGCCGCTAAGGCTTTTTCATCTAACAGCGCCTGACTTTTAAACCGTCCTTCCCAGAAGTGCCCTGTGCATTTGTCTTCTTTATTGGCCTCTGACGCGATATGTTGATTGAGCAACCGCATGAACCAGCTAATCGAAGTAAGCCTATCCCGCCATACTTCAATGATCTCGCTGCATCGTTCAGCTTCTGCCTCTGACAGTTTATCACCTTGAATAAAACGCTGGATAAGTGAAGGCCCTTGATGAAACGCCAACCAGCGCTCAACAACATCAACTTGAGTCAGCTCGTTGGCTTTTTCCGTATTGATATGAAGAACCACATGGTAATGATTGCTCATAATGGCGTAAGCACAAACATCGACACAGAATGCATTTGCCAACGCTAACAACCGTTTTTCAATCCAGCCTCTGCGATGTTCGTAGGATTGTTGTGCATGTTCGTCGTAGCCGCAGAGAAAAGAGCGGCGAACACAGCGCGAAACGCAGTGATAATAAGGAGTGGCGTCGACACTGATGAGAGAGGCGCGGGCTTTTGTCATTGGCAGTAAAATGGCTATCTATTAAACGATACAGAGATAATATCGTTCAACAGTTAACCATTCATCTTTGAGCATTGCCTTTGAGCCTAAAAGCACAAAGCCATGAAACTGACAAATCTATGCATTTCTAAATGTGCCTGTCCCCTTTATTATTGCTTTATTACCATATGGCTACTTCACATCAAATGAATAACTACCTTTTTCCCTTTGAATATCATCTAAAAAATCCTGATATTTATAGTCACGAGAGAAATATGAGAATGATTTCAGATAAAAATAATCATTTGCAGTCATAAAATCTCTAGATAGTTCCTTTGAAATTTGCAATGAATTTTCATAATTAATGGAATCACTTAAATTAAAACCAGTTACTCCAATAAACGAACTATCTTGACATACACTAGCCCCACACGATTCTAAGGTTTTAATAAAGTTTGATTTTCTATTATCCCAACCAAAAGCTAATACAGGGCCTACAGAAACACCTTTAATGTAATCTCTATGTTGGTCTAACCATTTATATGTTTCATCTATTGTCTTACTAGTTTCACCGGCATAAAGTAAGACATTAACTTTTACATCAATTCCTACTTCATGAGCGTCCTCTAGAAGCCTTGAAGCCCGCGTTAGATACTTTTCAGGATCTTTAGCTTTGCCCATATTTTTTATTTGTTTCGGGCTCGCGCTTTCTAAACCAAGATCTAAAACTTTCATACCAGCCTTAGCTAGGGCTGAGATATCCTTAGATGTGAAATTATCAGCTCTCGACTCTGCTCGCCAAGAATAGGTTTGTGAATGTAACTCTCTCTGCTCAGTTAACTCTTCTAGCCACTGTGATGAAGGTTTAAATATTGATGCCTCAAAGTACGGCGACATAGGATTTAAGTCATCTTCCAATAAAATATGGTTTGCTTCAGATGTAAGTGCTAATGCAGATTTTAATGGTTGTAGCTTCTCATCACGTTCTTGACAAAAATCACATTTCATTCCACATCCACGAGAAACTTCTATACCTGGTTGATAAAATTCTCTTTTATCAACCAGGTTGTAATTTAAAGGTACATAACCCGAAACTCTATCTGCTTTTATATTGAGAAGTGTAGCTACCTGATTTTCACCTAAGCCATCGACTATTTTGTCTGCATATGGCAATAACTGAGTTAACTGTGCAATTTCGCCATCTATTACCCAGCGTCCACCAATTATAATTTCTTTTATTTTTAATTCATATTTAAGTATCTTAGTAAAATCGTTAACCCAACTTATTGCATAAAAGCTAGGTATAGAAATAAATACAGGAAACTTAGTCTTAGCAATACCTAACTGCACACAATATTCAGCAAAAGCCCTTGGCGCAGAAAAATGCCCATGTAACTGAATTGGAGTTAGACCAAACTCATTAATAATTGATGTCAAAGACAGTAAGCCATAGTTCAAGTAATTATTCTTTTTATTTATAACATTTGCATCTTTCTTAACATCCAACTGCCCAGCACTGATGCAATAAACTTCATACATTAGTATTAAATTCCTATTCTAATTATTATACCCACTTAACGTGAGCTGCTTTGCCATATAACGTCGTAATAATGGGTGCTTACCAAACCACCCAAAATGATAAAAATAACCTTATTAACAATGGGTTAGAAAGCGCCGCAACGAGATTGCATCCCATTAATTACCTTGTTATAGCAGGCACAGCTAGCCTTACTATCGCGGTCTTAATTGAATGTACATCCGATCTGTATTGACACCCTTCCTATAAGACACGGCATAAGCTAAATGCTTGGATGCTAGCGTGTTTCGATAACTAGCGATCACACTTGTTGGTGTGTTGTACACAAACCGAACAATGTATTTCCCGTTGTCTCTAATCACTTTATCAACAACAGTAATCGCCGACAGCTCATCGTACATTAGCGTCTCTGGATTAATAGTTGCCCCAGGAAGAGCATCATAGATGACGGTGTCTTCAGTGCTTCGAATTCGATTCTGGATAAATTGAGATTTACTTCGGTAAGTAGGTGTTACGTCAATTACGACATTGTCTTTGTGTTTACGCTTTTCATCTTTTGCAGCATCATCGGCTACTTTCCAAATGACATGTGTCATTGCGGCTATGATTTTTCCAACATTAAATACTATCGTTATCAATAGAAATGGAAGAGACAGCAATGCTTTTAGTGCTTCAAATGCTTGTTTTCCCAAGCTTTCATCATTTTCGTTGTACATTATGTGTCAGTAATTACTCGCATGAGCTTGCTTAATAGATATGACACGAATTTTATTCCTAAAAACCATTTCAGTATAGCGATTTGTATAAGCGTATAACGTTGTTTTAAGGGGCGAAAAACATTAGCTTTACGCCAGAAAGCCACCGTAATCGCCATAAGTTGATATGACAAAATTTGCGCGAATGTTTTGCGTCCACCTTGAAAACCTTTGTTATAAAGCTGCCACCCAAACTGTTTGACTAGCCGCACCTCGCTTTTTGCCTTTGCAAGCAGCCCTTGGGATGCTTGGTCTTTTCTGGCCATTGATGGCTTGTTTGCAACACTTTCAATGGTGAGCGGCGATCCAAAACCAAACCGCTTTTTTGTTGAGAAAACCACCGTGTTTGAGTTTCAAACTCACTGGCTTACATGTAAGCAAAATCACAGCGTATAACGCCTGCATAACACGTTTGCTACCATACAAATTAAATCAAAATTTACCACTTAATACGGTAAATTCAAAGAAACCTACAATGCCGAGTGTAGCAAATCGTGTTGATGCGATTGTTATGGCTACAACTCTCCGCGAGCGAGTTTAAAAGCATTAACCATCGCATCTTTAAAAGGGTCAGCTTTTAATTCTTCCACGTTAGTTCCCAGCTCTAAATTTTGGGCTTCTATCTGGGGGGGCTGTATTATGAGTTCGTTAATAATCCCCCGATATGCTGGAATTATTGCAGATTTCACTTTGTCTGAAAGTTCATTTATTGAACTAAAGTAACTTGGATTATGGCGCTCTGATAGCTGAGCCTTAAACTCTATAAGTTTAAATTGCTTTTCTTTTAACTCATCATACGGTCATCACTAATTGACGAATCATTTCGAAAGAAGACAAGTACGTGCTTCTTATATTTCTCTGAAGCTAATATATATTCCCAATGAGTAATACTTCGGCGTCCACCGGTCATTTTAGGCAAGATTGAACCATATCGCTCACCGACCAAAAGAATAACAAAGTCAGCCTCTTTAATACCCCTCTCAATTTGAGATTTTGACGAATTATTTGACGCAGGTTGAATATCCAGCGCATTTACATTTATTGATTCTGATTTCAATACTTCAGCAACTGCTTGTCTTTCATTCATAAAATCAACAAATGTCGAACTAATAAATACCGAAGGGTGTAGACTCTGACTTATACTCAAGTTAACTCCTTTGTTTAAATATTCCTGTAGCCATAACATTATATTAGACCCCAAAATGGGGCGTTTAAACACCCCATTTTGTCCGATAACAACAGTACGTTAAAAGGTATATTTTTGTAACATGCTAATTTATAATTATTTTAACAACATCTTAAAATAAATGCTTGGAGAAATACCCCAAAACGGCCTGCTTCGATATTATACACCTCGCGCCCAACCACTGGATATTTAACCTGTGGTTGATTTTTACGAATATACCCCCCAAACCGACGCATTCAAAACACACCCACCTCGCCCCACAGCAAAACCATCACTGCCTACTTTACCCGCCCAAAATCTACCACAAAGTGCATAAATCACGGCATGATTTTGGTCGCAGTTAAGCACGGGTGCTGAGTTTTTAATCAGCCAAATGAAGAGATTGTGAAGCAAGACTATCTTTGCAACTATTTCAAGGCGTTAAAGGGAAATCAGCCATCAATCCGCATGCTTCACCCCACACCCTTTCAGTACCAGATTGACCAAAAACTCTGCGGCTTGTTCGAAGTCTTCGTCGTCGAGTTCATATTGTCCGCAGACTTGGCAAATCTGCCAGTTGAAGTCGGCATAGGTTTGGGTGGAAGACCAAAGCATAAACATCAGATGCTTGGCGGGAACAGGGTCCATCCAACCTTGGGCAATCCAATAATCAAACTTGTTGAGGATCATTTTAGATTGGTCGATCAAGGCTTCTGCAATGTCTCTCGGCAAATGCGGTGCACCCGCCATCACTTCGGCAGCAAAGGTTTTTGAGGCTGAGGCGTGGTCACGGGAAATTCGAAGTTTGGTGCGAATGTATTGGGTCAGCGCTTCTCTTGGGTCATCCAATTGCTCAATCGGTAATGAGGCTTCGAGCAACGGCAAGGTGACGCTCTCCAATACCGCGCGGTAGAGGTTGTCTTTGGTGTTGAAGTAGTAATAGAGGTTGGGCTTGGGGATTTCTGCGCGTTGGGCGATTTCGGCGGTTGTCGTGGCAGCATAGCCTTTTTCAGCGAAAAGTTGGCTGGCAACGTCGATGATCTTTTCCTGATTTTTCGCCCTGATGCGTGACATTACCCGTCCATGGATTCATTAAGTGCTTAGCTCAACTCTAATGAATCAACGGCAAATCATCCAGTCGCACTGGCGGAATTCACGATAAATGAAACAAAAAAAAGCCCGTCGTGAAAGAAGCGGGCAAATATCAAAGGACCGATATGATATCTAAAACAAAACTCGGCAAAGCTTAAACCATGCTACTCGCCGCGAATATTGTGGCTTGAAAGGGATTCAATGGCTTTGATCAGCGCGGAATGATCCCAATCCTCACCGCCTTGTTCTGCGCACAAGCCAAAGAGATCTTGGGCTGATTGGGTATTGGGCAATGCGACACCCAGTGTCTTGGCTCCCGTTAAAGCGAGATTCAAATCTTTCTGGTGAAGGCGAATTCTAAATCCGGGGTCAAAAGTACCTTTCACCATGCGCTCCCCGTGTACTTCCAGCACTTTGGAATTGGCAAAACCGCCAAGCAAGGCGTTGCGAATACGTGCTGGATCGGCACCTGCTTTGGAAGCAAATACCAACGCTTCCGACACCGCCTCTATGTTCAACGCGACAATGATTTGGTTGGCCACTTTGCACACTTGCCCAGCGCCGCAGTCACCCACCAAATTGATGTTTTGACCCATGGCACCGAACAAAGGCAATGCTTTCTCGAAATCAGTTTCAGCGCCACCCACCATGATAGTCAGCGTGGCATTGATTGCCCCCACTTCTCCGCCAGACACGGGCGCATCTAAATACGCTGCGCCGCTTTCTTTTACGCGAGCAGCAAACTGCTTAGTTTCTAGCGGTGAAATTGAGCTCATGTCGATCACGGTTTTCGATGCATCTAACGCGGGCTCAATCCCTTCTGCGCCGAACAGTACCTCATCAACCTGCGGCGTATCAGGCACCATAATGATGATGAAATCTGCACCCTGAACGGCTTCTCGATGGGTGGCGAAGGTTATAGCGCCTCCTTCTTTCAAGCTGGTTGGTGCTGAAGAGCGACGTTCAGAAAGATGGAGTTGATAGCCCGCTTTTTGCAGATTCTCTGCCATGGGTTTGCCCATGATGCCCGTGCCAATAAATGCAATTGTCGTCATGCTATGACTCCTTATTCTGTTGGTAGTCCGCTAACCATTTCAGCCCTTCGTGGGTTGTGGTGGCGGGTTTGTACTCGCAGCCCACCCAACCTTGGTAGCCAATGCTGTCGATATGATTAAACAGGAAATGGTAATTCAGTTCGCCCGTTCCTGGCTCATGTCGACCTGGGTTATCCGCGATTTGAATATGACCAATGCGATTGAGTGAGGAAGTCATCGTTTGGGCGATATCGCCTTCCATGATTTGCATGTGGTAGATGTCGTATTGCAGTGAAATGTTGTCACTGCCCACCGCATCACAAATCCTCAATGCCTGTTGGGTATTGGTGAGCGCAAAGCCCGGAATGTCACGGGTGTTAATGGCTTCAATCACTAGCCTTATTCCCGCGTTTACCAACTGTTCATTGGCAAATTTCAGGTTCTCAATCAGGGTCGCTTCTGCGTCTTCTTGAGTGACGCCTTGGGGCACAATGCCTGCCAGACAGTTTACTTGGTCACATTCAAGTGCCTTGGCATATTCAATCGCGGTGGCAACGCCTGCGCGAAACTCATCGACTCGCGATGGGTCAGCAGCAATCCCGCGGTCGCCATTGTCCCAATCACCCGATGGGAGGTTGAATAGCACTTGTTTCAGCTGGTTTCGATCAAGTTCTGCTTTAAGTTCCTTTGCGTTAAACGCATAGGGAAACAAGTACTCCACGCCTTTGAATCCGAACTCTGCCGCGGCACTGAAGCGCTCAACAAATGGCAGTTCGTTAAATAGCATGGATAAATTGGCAGCAAGCTTTGGCATATCAATCTCCTTATCTCTGTGTTCTTTGTTCTTGCTTCTTGATGTTGTATTTGCGCTGTGCAAACACTTATCTGTCTTGCGCCGCCAAAGCGGTGGGAGCGTCAGCTATGGATTCCGCCAACGATTCGAATTCATTCACGGCATCGATTTCAGCGCCCATGGAAATGTTGGTGACCTTCTCCAGAATGATTTCCACCACAACGGGAACGCTGTGTTTTGCCATTAGTGCTTTCGCTTGTTCTAGTGCAGGCGCAATCAGATCAGGGTCTCTGACTCTTATCGCCTTACAGCCCAAGCCCTCTACGACAGCAACATGGTCGACACCATAATCGGCCAATTCTGGCGAATTCTGATTTTCGAAGGCCAGTTGTACGCAGTAATCAATATCGAATTGACGCTGCGCCTGTCGGATTAATCCAAGGTATGAGTTATTCACCAATACGTGGATATAGGGAAGCTTGAACTGTGCACCGACAGCTAACTCTTCGATCATGAACTGAAAATCGTAATCGCCTGAAATCGCGACGATTTGACGCTCGGGGTCGGCAGCGCGAACGCCTAAGGCCGCAGGTACTGTCCAACCTAAAGGCCCAGCCTGACCACAGTTAATCCAGTGGCGAGGTTTATAAACATGCAGGAACTGCGCGGCGGCAATTTGTGAAAGACCAATGGTGCTGACGTAGCAAGTCTCTCGGTCAAATACGCGGTTCATTTCTTCGTAAACACGCATGGGTTTGACTGGCTGTTCGGTGTAATGGGTTTTACGCAGCATAGTGGCTTTACGCTGCTGACAATCACTCACCCAAGCGCTGTGATCGTTCAGGCGACCTTGAGATTTCCATTCTTTGGCGACCTCAACGAGTTGGGACAAAGCTGCATAGGCGTCAGACACGATGCCGAGATCCGGACAGAAAACACGGCCAATTTGCGTCGGTTCAATGTCGATGTGAACAAATTTTCTGCCTTCGGTATAAACATCAACCGATCCCGTATGGCGATTCGCCCAACGATTGCCAACGCCAAACACCAAATCAGACGCCAACATGGATGCATTGCCGTAGCGGTGAGACGTTTGAAGCCCCACCATGCCCGCCATAAGTTCATGATCATCCGCGATACTTCCCCATCCCATTAAAGTAGGAATAACCGGTACGCCGAGAATTTCCGCAAACGCTTGCAACAGCTCAGACGCATTGGCATTAATCACACCGCCGCCTGACACAATTAATGGCCGCTCTGCTTCATTGAGCATTTTCAACGCCATTTCCGCTTGATGGCGTGTCATCGCAGGTTTGTAGGGGTCAAGAGGCTCATAGCTATCAATATCGAATTCGATCTCAGCCAGCTGAACATCCAAAGGCAGGTCTATCAACACAGGACCAGGACGACCAGAACGCATCACCTGAAAAGCATGCTGAATCGCCCGAGGGACTTGTGCTGGCTCCATCACGGTTGAACACCATTTGGTGACAGGACGCGCTATCGATTCTATGTCTACCGCTTGAAAATCTTCTTTATGTAGACGCGCTCTTGGTGCCTGCCCTGTAATACATAAGATGGGTATGGAATCAGCCTGCGCAGAATAAAGCCCCGTGATCATATCGGTGCCTGCTGGGCCAGATGTGCCAATACAAACGCCGATATTTCCTGCATTTGCTCGCGTGTAGCCTTCAGCCATGTGCGATGCGCCTTCAACATGGCGAGCGAGAATATGGTCAATCCCTCCCACTTTCTTCAATGCTGAATAAAAAGGGTTGATGGCAGCCCCCGGAACACCAAATGCTTTCACCACCCCTTCACGCTTTAACACTTCTATGGCTGCATCAATCGCTCTCATCTTTGCCATGAAAAACTCCTTTTGTATACAATTTAGAACTTAATTGTATTTTTAGATCGAATAAAATTTAACCGCAAGGGGTTTTTAACATTTACCCAACAAAAGAACGACGGTGAGTTACCTTCAACGGCATCAGGCCTGGCATGGAGGGAGTGGTCTGACAACTTACGAAATATCAGAGATTAGAAGAAATCACTATTCACATCGCATTAACATTGTGCTTTTATTGTTCACTATAAAAAAAATTATAAAACACCATAATTAGAAAAATTGTATACATTAAACAAAGGACCTTACCGATGCATGACATTCAGAACAATCCAGAACATCAGCAAAAACAACGCCAAATACATCAACCCAACGCCGCTGCATCAAGGCTAGAGGTCATTGGTTCGCTTTTTAGCGAAGAGGCTAAAGCGATACTCAATAAAAAGGCATTAGCATTTTTGGAAACCCTGTGTGTGAATTTTGCGGGTGATCGGCAAACACTGCTCGATACACGAATAGCGAAACAGGCTGAATTTGACAGCGGATCACTGCCAGATTTTCGAGCCGATACGCAGCCTATTCGTGATGACCCGAACTGGAAAGTGGACGCAGTGCCTGATGCCCTGCTCGACCGCCGCGTTGAGATCACAGGCCCGATCGACCGAAAGATGGTGATTAATGCCCTCAACTCTGGGGCCAATGTTTTCATGTGCTGCTTTGAAGATGCAACGTCGCCGACATGGGAAAATATGGTCAATGGCCAAATCAACATGCGTGATGCGAATGCTGGCACGATTGCGTTCACCGAACCCAAAAACGGTAAGCACTATCAACTGATAGACAACCCTGCCACCATGATCCATCGCCCTCGTGGTTTGCACTTAGAAGAGGCGCACATTCTGTTTGATGGCAAGGCGATGCCGGCTAGTTTGATGGATTTTGGCCTGTACTTTTTCCATAACCACCAGAGCAGAAAAAACATAGGACAAGGCGTGTATTACTACCTGCCGAAACTCGAATCAATGGAAGAAGCCGCATGGTGGGAAGCCGTATTTGATTTTACGGAGCAATATTTCAACGCAGATAGCGGCACCATTAAAGCAACGGTTTTATTAGAAACACTGCCAGCCGTATTCCAGATGGAAGAGATTCTGTATGCCATGCGCAAGCACATCGTCGGTATGAATTGTGGCCGTTGGGATTACATTTTCAGCTACATCAAAACACTGAAAAACCATACTGACCGCATCCTGCCCGATCGTCATGCCATTGGTATGGATCAGCCGTTCCTTGAGGCATACAGCAAGCGTTTGATCCAGACCTGTCATCGTCGCGGGGCACTGGCTATTGGCGGCATGTCAGCGTTTATTCCTTCCAAAGATCCGGAAGAAATGGATCGCGTGACTAAGAAGGTTATCGATGACAAACGCCGAGAGGCCACCAATGGCCATGACGGCACTTGGGTTGCACACCCGCATTTGGTTTCTCTGGCACGCGAAGTGTTTGATCAATACCTTGATGGCTCTACTAATCAACGTCATTTCATTCCTGACGGCACATTCAATAGAGAAGCATTACTTCGCCCAAGCCGAGGGCCGAAAGATGAGCAAGGGGTAAGAAAAAATATCCGAATCGCGGTGCTTTACATGGAATCGTGGCTTCGCGGCGTCGGCTGTGTGCCTATTTATGGAATGATGGAAGATGCCGCCACCGCAGAAATTTCTCGCGCAAATATTTGGCAATGGTTGAAACACAACGTGTCGTTAGATGACGGGCGCACTTTTACCACTGAGATGTTTAGAGAATGGTTGGATCAAGAAGTGGCTGAAATGAAAGCATCTTCAGATGACCCCAACAGCAGGAAATTCGATCAAGCGTCTGATCTGTTTTTCACGCTTTCGACCGACAACCATTTTGCCGACTTTCTGACGATTCCTTGCTACGCAAAACTCGAATAACAAGCATTGGCGGCTTGCTTAACCCGTAGCCGCCCACAAAGTCTAGGAGACTTCCAATGGAAAATCTGACGATGATAAAAGCACTGGAAATTACCACTCAAGTATTTCTGGCGGCACAAAACCGAAAAACGGCTCCGCTCACTGTTGCCATATTGGACAAAGGCGGCGCGTTAATCTCGCTTCAGCGGCAAGATGGTTCCAGTATGATGCGCCCAGAAATTGCCATCGGCAAAGCGTGGGGAGCCTTAGCACTGGGTTGCTCATCAAGAAAGATTGCTGATGATGCGCAAGCAAGGCCAAATTTTATCTCGTCGATTTCCACGCTTGCTCAGGGCAATTTGGTGCCTGTTGCTGGCGGTGTTCTCATTCGTGATGAACACACCGAACTACTAGGTGCGGTGGGAGTTTCTGGCGACATTTCTGACACCGACGAAGCGGTTGCGATTGCAGGGATTATCGCAGCTAAATTGAACACAGATACGGCTCTCAATGCGCAGTAAATAGTGCGCAATTAGTCGACGCACAAACAAAACCCTTCAGGTTCCCTCCATTTGCGGGGGAGCGAAAACAACACCTATCAATGAATCATTACTGTACCCAAGCATCTTGATGTTGTTTGGGTACAGTCGAACCGCCGCAATCCCCAAATTCTCATCAATCTCCTGAATGGAACAGAACACGCACCGCAAACATAGGCGCAATCAATACAATAATTACGTCGATGTTGTACAATCACTTCAACTATTCTTATACAAACCAATAGTCAAAATTATCAATTTTTTTGCGTTCGCTTTCAGAACGTTATTTGACAGCTGGCTCACTCTTGGTGGGTCGTGAAAGGGATAACTGTATGACAGGGCTTCTCAAAGCTACCACAAAAAAAAGTAAACCGACGAACCCTAAAATGACACAAGATGACATCGTATACGGCCATATTTTCGATGCCATCCTCGAGCAACGTCTTCCGCCAGGAACCAAACTTAGCGAAGAAGCGTTGGGCGAGATCTTTGGTGTTAGCCGTACCATTATTCGTCGTGCACTGCTTCGCCTTTCTGTTGAGCAGGTCGTCAGCACGCGCCCGAACCGAGGTTCGATTGTCGCTTCACCATCTGTTAGCGAAGCACTGCAAATACTCAAGGCGCGTGACGTTATGGAACTCGCGATTGTTGAGCTTGCGGCTGAAAATGCCACCAGCGACCAAATCGCAAAGTGCCGTGCCATGGTTGCAGAAGAGCATGAAGCGATCGCGCTAAATGACACTGGCCGAAGCATTCGCCTTTCCGGAGAGTTTCACATTGAGCTGGCTGCGATGGCAGACAACCTTCCCTTGATGAGCTTCCAGCGCAGTTTGGTTTCCCAATGTTCTTTGATCATTGCGCTTTATGAATCAACCAAGCAACATAACTGTTCTTACGATGAACACACACAACTTCTTGATGCCATTGAAGCTCGCGATAAAGTGAAAGCGATGGCGTTGATGAAAACGCATCTCGACCACATCAAATCAAAACTTAACCTTCACGATGAAACCAACGCTCAAGATCTTCATGCCGTTTTTTCTAACGTGCTGAAAAAGAAAGCTTAAGTTCTGAGTCTAGATTCTACATATTGTCCCACTCTGTAGTGGGACAATCATGCCTCCCCCACATATTGCCCTTATCTTCCATTTCCTTCTCCGTTGTCACAAAACCAATTCCACCTATCGTTTCCGAGATTATGAAACGATCAAACTCACAAATTGTATACAATAATTAAAGACAATTTAAGATTCTAACAACCAAAAACACCAATTATCCATTGATTTATAATGATTTTCCTTTGTTAATTTTCACGATCAAACTTGTTAACGAAAAGTTGACCCATCGGTCAGAAATGACTAGTTTATAGACAATGGATTCGAAAGCGTCATGGAGGCAGTGTGATCCGTTTTCTCTTAAATCAAACCTTGCAGGAAGAAAAGGATATTTCTCCCAACCTGACTGTATTGAATTACCTTCGCGAACATGTGCGCAAGACAGGTACCAAGGAAGGATGTGGCTCCGGTGATTGCGGTGCATGCACCGTCGTGTTGGGTGAGGTGGTAGATTGCAAGCTTGAATACCGCAGCCTGAACGCCTGCCTCACCTTTGTTTCGGCACTTCACGGAAAACAGCTTATTACCGTGGAAGATCTTCGAACGAAAGAGGCGCTTCATCCCGTACAGAAAGCCATTGTCGATTTTCACGGCAGCCAATGCGGCTTCTGCACCCCCGGTTTTATCATGTCGATGTTCGCACTCACCAAAAACACACCGAACGCCGATAAAGAAGATACCTATGAAGCGCTCGCTGGCAATCTTTGTCGTTGCACGGGTTATCGCCCTATCGTTGAAGCGGCGTTATCACTCAGTCAAGAAGCGCCTATCCGCGATCAGTTCTCCGATTACGAGCGAGAGACCGTCGAAAAGCTCAATGCGATTGGTGAACCCGAACTTGAACACCATGCTGATGGCAAGACGGCTTTTACCCCGACGAACAGTGACGAACTTGCCAAAACCTTGATGGCACACCCCAATGCCAAACTGTTAGCAGGTGGCACTGACCTGGCGTTGGAAGTCACGCAATTTCATCGTGACATTGATAAGCTGATTTACCTCGGCCATGTCGATGACATCAAAACCGTGAACGAGACTGACACGCACATCGAAATCGGCGCCAATGTCCCGTTAACGGATGTGTATCGCGTGCTCGAACCTCACTACCCTGATTTCGGCGCACTGATCCAGCGTTTTGCTTCTCTGCAAATCCGCAACCAAGGCACAATTGGCGGCAATATTGCCAATGCTTCGCCGATTGGTGATGGGCCACCGTTGTTAATAGCGCTAGGTGCGACAATCACGCTTAGACGGGGAGAAACAGCACGTGAGATCGCGTTGGAAGATTTCTTCAAAGACTACAAAGTCACTGCGCTGCAAACCTCTGAGTTTATTCAGACGATTCGTGTACCCAAACCGTTGCCAGACCAAGTATTCAAAGCATACAAAATCTCCAAACGCTTTGATGATGATATCTCGGCGGTATGTGCTGCATTCCGCCTGAAATTCAACAGTGACACTGTCACAGAAGCACGCATGGCGTTTGGTGGAATGGCAGCCATTCCGGCTCGGGCCGTTAAGTGCGAACAGGCATTAGTCGGCAAACCGCTTTCTTTAAGTACAGTGCAAGCCGCCATGACTGCGATAGCCGATGACTTTTCTCCCATTTCTGACTTCAGAGCGACCAAAGAATATCGCGCTGAAACGGCAGCGAACCTGCTTTATCGACTGTACACCGAGTTGAACTATTCATCTGGCGGCAAAATGATTGAAACGAGGGTGATTCACTATGTCTCGTAAAACAACCCCCTCCATGACAATGGAAGAAATGACCACGCAGGCCAAAGCCGGACTAATGACAGGTGTCGGCAAATCCGTAAAGCATGAAAGTGCTGAGAAACAGGTTTCCGGTGAAGCACTGTATATTGATGACCGCGGCGAATTTCCCAATCAGCTCCACGTTTATGCGCTGATGAGTCCCCATGCGCATGCCAACATCACCAAATTGGATGTGACGCCCTGTTATAACGTGCCAGGTGTGCGTTCGGTGATCACTTCAAAAGATGTACCAGGCGAGTTGGATATTGGTCCTCTTCTCCCCGGCGACCCAATGCTGGCTGACGGTAAAGTCGTTTATGTCGGCCAACCCGTCATCGCCGTTGCCGCAGACAGTCTCGACAACGCCCGCAAAGGTGCGGAAGCCGCCATTGTTGAATACGAACGCTTGCCTGCCGCGCTAGATGTTGAAGAAGCATTGGCACAAGAACTGTTTGTGACTGACAGCCACACTCAAAAACGTGGTGATTCTGCCGCTGCCATCGCCAACGCTGATCACGTCTTAGAAGGATCGCTACACATTGGTGGTCAAGAACATTTCTACTTAGAAACGCAGGTTTCTAGTGTCGTTCCGACCGAAGATGGTGGCGTGATTGTCTATTGCTCCACCCAAAACCCGACTGAAGTGCAAAAGCTTGTGTCATCGGTTCTTGGTGTTCCTATGCACAACGTGCTGATTGATATGCGCCGAATGGGGGGTGGATTTGGTGGTAAAGAGACACAAGCTGCTGGCCCTGCCTGTATCGCAGCGGTTTTCGCCATTCAAACTGGTCAACCGGTGAAGTTCCGACTACCTCGTCGTGAAGACATGATGATGACAGGTAAACGTCACCCTTTCTTTAATCAGTACAAAGTCGGTTTTGATAACAATGGTTTGATTGAGGGAATCGATATTGTGGTGTCCGGTAATGCTGGGCATTCCCCGGATTTATCTCGCTCGATTGTCGATCGCGCCATGTTCCACTCAGACAACGCGTATTTTCTTGGCAATGCCACTGTCACAGGGCATTGCGTGAAAACCAACACCGCATCAAACACGGCTTATCGGGGATTCGGTGGCCCTCAAGGGATGATGACCATTGAACACGTGATGGACACCATCGCTTACCATCTCGGCAAAGATCCGCTCGATGTACGCAAAGCCAACTACTACGGCGCAGAAGGCGAAGGCCGTGATGAAACCCACTACTACCAGAAAGTGGAAGATAACTTTATCCACGAAATGACCACAGACTTGGAATCAGAGTGCGACTATCAAGCAAGACGAAAAGCCATTGCTGATTTCAACGCGAGTAGCCCGATCCTAAAAAAAGGCATTTCCATCACGCCTGTGAAGTTTGGGATCTCTTTTACGGCGACCTTCCTGAATCAAGCTGGCGCACTTGTGACCGTGTATACCGATGGCAGTATTAGCCTGAACCACGGTGGCACAGAAATGGGCCAAGGTTTGAACACCAAAGTGGCACAAATCGTCGCCGAAACCTTCAGCGTTGATATCAGCACGATTCAAGTGACCGCTACCAATACTGAAAAGGTGCCAAACGCTTCGCCCACAGCGGCCTCTTCAGGAACAGATCTTAACGGTAAAGCGGCACAGAATGCTGCGTTGATGATTAAAGAGCGCATGGTGAGTTTCGCCTCGTCGCATTTCGATGTTTCACCAGAGGCTGTGGTTTTCAGTAATGGCATAGTTTCCGTTGGCGACAAAAAGACGATGACTTTTGCCGATTTCACTGAGCTTTGCTGGTTTAACCAAATCTCACTGGCGGCGTCTGGTTTTTATCGCACACCGAAAATCTTTTACGATCACGAAAAAGCCCGTGGACGTCCCTTCTATTATTTTGCTTATGGCGTGTCTTGCTCTGAAGTGATTATTGATACGCTAACAGGGGAATACAAAGTGCTCCGTGCTGACATTCTTCACGACGTGGGGGCATCACTTAACCCAGCGATAGATGTCGGTCAGGTTGAAGGTGGATTTATTCAAGGCATGGGATGGCTGACAACGGAAGAATTGGTCTGGAACGACAAAGGCCAGCTGATGACTGCAGGCCCGGCAAGTTACAAGATCCCAGCTGTCGCTGACACGCCGGAAATCTTCAACACGCGTTTGGTCGAAAACCGCACTAACCCAGAAGACACGGTTTTCCACTCCAAAGCCGTGGGCGAACCCCCATTCATGTTAGCCATTTCGGTATGGAGCGCGATTCGCGATGCCATTATGAGTGTTGCTGAAGACGGGGAGATCCCACACCTTCCTTCCCCCGCCACACCCGAGCAGGTTTATCACACCATCAAACAGGCTCGCAAAGGTAAATCTGCCGCGGATTTTTCGCTCTAAGCAGATAACCCAGAACCATGGATTGGAGAACAGTGATGTTTAAAGACAATTGGATCCAGGCACTGGCTGACTTTGAAGCCAAAGGCACACCTTGTGTGATGGTTACAGTACTCGAAGACAAGGGCTCTGTGCCACGTGGCGCAGGCACGAAAATGCTGGTGACGGAAAACGAAGTCATTGCCACCATTGGTGGCGGGCATCTTGAGCATGTTGCAATGAAAGCCGCGCAAGAGATGCTAACGCACGGTGATAGCGAGATGAAAATCGAGCGGTTCAATCTAGGCGCAAGGCTGGGGCAATGCTGCGGTGGCATTGTCACACTGAGCTTCGAACCCATTGGACAACAACGACATATACTGGCTCTTTTCGGTGCTGGCCATGTTGCCAAAGCACTGGTTCATGTTCTCGCCACCCTGCCATTCAAGGTGATATGGATTGATGAGCGTGAAGCGCAATTTCCCGCTCAAATTCCTGACAACGTTGAAATGCGATTAACGGACGACCCCGTCGGGGAGGTGGCTAGCCTGCCAGCCAACAGCATGTATCTGGTGCTGACCCATAACCACCAGCTGGATTTTGATCTCTCTCGCGCCATCCTCAAACGCGGAGACAGCCGCTACTTCGGTTTGATTGGCTCACTGTCTAAGCGCAAACGTTTTGATTATCGCTTAAAAGAACGTGGATTTAACGATGACGCCATCAATACCATGATCTGCCCTATCGGTATCGAGGCGGTAAAAGGTAAACACCCCGCAGAAATCGCCGTTTCCGTCGCGGGCGAGCTTATCGCCTGCTACCAAGGTGAATACATCTCTAGCAAACGGGAGCATACGCCACAGAAACGGGCAGAAAAACTCTCTATTCTGAATACACAACCAAGCGAAAACCAAAACAATAAAAATAACGAGAAAATAAGGGCATAAAGGAATGAAAGACCCAAAAGCTCATCCTACAAGAGCCTTTCGCGCTGCTATTTTACACAGTCTTGCCAACCCAACGGACGTGGGTTTGGAAGATTCATACCAATATTTTGAAGACGGTATGCTGCTTGTCGCCGACGGTCACATTGTTAACGTCGGTCATGCAGAGGATATCCTTCCAATGCTTGATGCCAGTATTGAAGTTGTCGAGCTTGACGGCAAATTAATCATGCCGGGATTTATCGACACCCATATTCACTACCCGCAGACGGGTATGATTGCTGCCTATGGCGATCAACTGATCGATTGGCTGAACAACTATACCTTCCCTGAAGAAAGGCGCTTTGAAGACGATGACTATGCGCGAGATGTCGCGGTGCATTTTCTTGATGAACTGGCGCGAAACGGCACCACCACTGCACTCGTGTTTGGCACTGTGCATAAATCCTCTGTTGATGTATTTTTTCAAGAGGCAGAGAAGCGCAACCTGCGCATGATCGCGGGAAAAGTGTTGATGGACAGAAATGCGCCGGACGATCTGACCGACACACCCGAGTCTGGTTACGCCGACAGCAAAGCGCTGATAGAAAAGTGGCACAACAAAGGTCGACTTCATTACGCTATCACGCCACGTTTTGCGCCGACCAGTTCGTCTGAACAGCTTCGATTAGCCGGAAAACTGCGCCAAGAATATCCCGATGTTTACCTGCACACACATCTGTCTGAAAACCCGAAAGAGATAGAATGGGTGGCGGAGTTATTTCCAGACAGCAAAAACTATTTGGATGTTTACGACTCACACGGTTTGCTCTCGAATCGCTCAGTGTTTGCCCACGGCATTCATTTGTGCGAGCAAGAGTGCGCAAGACTGGCAGAAACCGATTCAGCGATTGCGTTCTGCCCCACGTCGAACTTGTTTTTAGGCTCGGGCTTGTTCCCTTTGTCGAAAATGGAACAAAGCGGAATTAAAGTAGGCATGGGGACAGATGTCGGTGCAGGCACCAGTTTTTCACTGCTTCAAACCATGAGCGAAGCCTATAAGGTGATGCAACTGCAAGGCGAGAAACTGCACCCACTAAAATCGTTGTATCAAGCCACGTTGGGCGGAGCAAAAGCACTCTCATTGGATAACGACATTGGTAACTTAGAGGTTGGGAAAGAAGCGGACTTTGTTATTATCGATCTTCATGCAACTCAACTGATGAAGTTTAGAATGGAGCACGCGGAATCATTGGAAGACAAACTGTTTGTGCTCATGACACTGGGCGATGATCGCGCCGTATTTGATACATACTCTTATGGGCAATCCGTGTATCCCGTCAATAACAGGTAGAATTTCTCATATCCCATTAACGAAGAATCTGTCTCATGTCTACGCTGAGACACTTAGCCTTTCGGCCAAAGCCTCCTCCTGATTGCCATTAAAAACTCAGCAGAATCAATTCCGCTGAGTTCAATGGAACGAAACCAAGAGTGACTCTAGTTGCCGTTAGCTGTTGTTGTGCGAATACCGAAACTGTTCGGTTGAACCGTAAGTACTACACCATCACTAAACTGAACCTGTTGCGTCGTACTCTCATAGTTATAAGCCATATACGTTAGCGTATCGCCTTTCTTGAACGCTACTGCTGTTGGGGAGTCGGCCGTTAACGCTCCTGTTCCCGTCATCAGATGCCCTAGCGCCTTCCATGTATGTATCCAATGGTAGGTATGCGCTTTCGATTCACCTTCTTCAGTGACATAGTTCGAGCCTCGCGTTTCATAATCTGCAATCGCAGCATCTGCATCTGTCATTGCCCATAGGTTCCACCAGATATCTCGCCAATGACCGTCTTGCAAACCCGACGCTTTTCCATTGCTGGACTCGGTTAAGCCAAGTTCAACATAATCTTCCATGTAGTCAGCGTGGAGGCCAACGTGGAAAACCAATGGATTGAGCGGCAGCCCTTGTATGCCAAGGATATGCGCGTAAGCGCCACTGAACCAGGTAGAAAAAACACCGCCCGTCCCCCAGATAATTGACGTTGTGATCTTGTCGTATCCCGGCGGGAAGTTATCGTAATCGTCCCCTTTGTTTGGATAAAGCGGTGAGCGATTACGATATCCATCAAGGTTGTTCCAATATTCCCAATACGCAGCACTTGATGAAGCATGCAAATACATGCCTTTATCAACGAGATCTTGGTCGCCCGTGATCATGCCGTATAGCACGATAGCACCGTATGAGTTGGCCGCTTCTGATGTCGATTCGTTGTTGTTGCCCAGTGCAAAGTTAGCGTGACCTGACGCCCATGAGAAGCCATTCGCAGGGTCGAAATTTCGAAGGTACGGGAACATATCATCCCCTTTGCTCGCTGCGTAATCACGGATCAATAACTCAACCATAGGGCCGTACTGATCCGCGCCACACCACGATTTATCAGTGCGACAAATTTCCGCAGCGGCACGCACGAAGTAGCCGTAATGGAAATGGTGATCGTTGAGTTGTTGGTGCGTACCGAACGACTCTTCAACGCCCAATAAGGTTGTCCAAGTTTCGTCGTAAACGAAATACCTTACCGTGTCCAAGCCACCGTTGGTGTCTGCACTAAACCAATCTTCCAGTTCAGATTTCAACCATACCGTCAGGGTGTTAGCTTCTGTTTCCATACCAATAGAACGGGCAATGGCAATCACTTCCGCCGCTTTACCGTAACTCTTACCTGACCAATAGGTGTCTGTGTATGGGTTCCATCCATTCGAGCCTTTGTTGACATATTCCGTCACCAAGCTGCGTAATGTTGTGTCGTTAACGTCCCCAACCGTGCTCGGAAGCGTCGGCAAGACACCAACAAATGGCATGGTGTAAGAAAACGCATTGGTTTGGCTGAACTTGATCACGCCACGCGCACTGCGCATTTTATGATCGGTCGTTGGCGCATTGCTGTTCTTCCAATGCATTGGATGCAAACCCGCCAATGTTTCAATCGGGCTGCCACTGGCATTAAGATAGCTATGCGTCACTGTTACTTGGTTATTGGCACGGTTAACTTCGTAATCAATTTCTACGTTACGGACAACTTGACGTGCCAACGCAGCAAACTCATTACTAACGGCATTACTTGGCACAGCAGTGCCCGGTAACAATGTAATGGTCGCTTCTTTCGCGCTGTTTATAACGGTAATTCGATTGCTCGTTTTCCCGGTGAAGGTGGTTGCACCCTCGCCCACAACCAAAAAGTTAGTGCGGTTTCCCGCTATGCTAGTCCAGATCCCCAGCATGTTGTTTGAATCTGCAAACGTGCCTTTTTCACCGCTGTTCGACCTCAGGGTTTTCAGCACTATGTCGCCATGAAACGCTTTCACATACACATAAGGCGAGCCATGTACAAAGGTGGCCTCCATAATTGGCGTCGTACCATTTCGCCATTCCACGGTCATTGCGCCATCGCTGTGATCTTTTAGGTAGCCTTCCATGTCGCTAAACTGCGAGTTGGCGATGGCAATACCATCAAAGACTTCATCGAACGGCGCTGGCACTGTGTATTCAAACTTATCAACCGCACCTCGTAGCCCACTGGGGATACCAAGCATTCTAAAACCGCGCTCAGAAATACGTGCACTAACAGGATCCGGTGTGATGTACCCTGCGCCGTTGGGGTCGCCAATACGCATTTCCCCTAAGAAAGACACTGAGCCCCACCATTTGTGTGTGGGCACAGGTTGATCTGAGAGTTCGGGAACAAGCTGAGGAAATATTTGAGTTGGCGTACCAATGTTTGAGCAAGATTCTACGCCAGGTTTCACAACACCTGCGTTAAATACCCAAAAGCCATGATCTTCGGCACAGCCATAGCCTTCAGGATTAAACGTATCTGAAATGCTGCCAGCGCCATACGGTGTGATGACATAGTCACCATTATAGGTGCTGCCGTTTCCAGCATTTTCATCTTCAACCAGATACACATCTGCCACCAGCACTGTGCCACTCCCTGAAAATTGAAGGCCAATCCACGTTAAATCGGCGAATGCTGGAAACGGAACCTGCATCTCAATCCAGCCATTGCTGAGTGCTGTGCCGGTATTAATCGCATAAGGCTTTTTATCTTCGGTGCTATTTACGCCCTGAATGGACACTTCAACTTGAGCCGCAAAAGTACTCTTCACTTTAAAACGAAGTTGGTTATACGCCGACGCATCAATAGCCTTTGCTGGATTTCGATTGCCCCACGCAAGTTCAGCATAAGGAACGCCATATCCCGTGCCGCTTGTTACCTGAATGGCGCGCTCATAGGTGGTGTCTGAGGGGGTTTTATTGATCGTTGAATTTGAACCCCAAGAGACAGCAGATTCAGCAAAATCGAATGAATCAGCATTCTCTGAATGGAAAACATAACCATTGGTATTTTCGGGGGTGCCATCACCGCCGTCTGTGCCATCGCCACCGTCTGTGCCATCACCGCTGTCTGTGCCATCGCCACCGTCTGTGCCATCACCGCCGTCTGTGCCATCACCACTGTCTGTGCCATCACCGCTGTCTGTGCCATCGCCACTGTCTGTGCCATCACCGCTGTCGGTGCCATCGCCACTGTCTGTGCCATCACCGCTGTCTGTGCCATCACCGCTGTCGGTGTTTTCTCCCCCGCCATCAGAGCCGCCTGACCCAGACTCCAAACCGTCAGTGGTGGTCGTTTTCTTGAGCTCAATATCTAGTGCACTATCCTCACCACCCACGGTGACGTTACGCACTAAATTGCCAAAATCATTGTGTGAGATAGCAAGTATGTAGTTGCCACTAGGAAGCGAGAATAACGCTTTGCCCGAAGTATCGGTGCGGTGGGTGTTGCCTGATACATCGACGATGGCATTGGAGACCGCTTGATTCGAATCCTGATCAGTTAACACCACACTTAACACGTATGTGATCGTCGTTTCTGAATTGGTTTCGTCACCATCGCTACCTCCGCCGCAGGCAGATAATAAAAATGATAGACAAAGGTAGGTGAAAATTCTGAAATTACTCAAAGGGATACATCCATTCGCTAAGAATCCAACCACTTTCTAATGCTCCATAAGCAATTTTGAAAGCGCTTTCTTTTCGTGGATTATATAGATGCCGGATATTCAATGGACATTGGTTCATCACAAATTAAGTGTTGTCGTCGCATTTATTGCTCACTCACGACATATGAACCATCCGAACCTTAAGTGAGACAGGCAAGGGATATCTACAATCCCAAACACAAAAATTAACCACAAAAAAAGCGCCTTAACAAAGGCGCTTTCTTATTCAATCGACGATTACTCTTCGACGGGCTTTTTCTTCTTAACCATAAAGACATCTTCACCCACAGACACACCTTGATAGAAGCTTTTATTGCGCTTCTTCGGTGCTGCTTTTTTAGAGGTTGGCTTATTGGTTTTCTTCGCTTGTGTCGGTTTCTTACTAAACGCTTTCTTACGTTGAGGCACCAGACCTTTAAACTTACCTTCCAACCCTTCAAAGGTCGCAAAGGTCATTTTCTTGTCAAGGAAGCCTTCAATGCTTTTGAAGCTGTTCCAGTCTTTCGGGCCAACGAAAGAAATCGCGATACCTTTATTACCAGCACGACCTGTACGGCCAATACGGTGAACATATTCTTCGGAGTGCTTAGGCATATCAAAGTTCACAACATGCGAAACGTTTGAAATGTCCAAGCCACGCGATGCCAGATCTGTTGTGACCAACACTCGATGCAAGCCGCGCTCAAACTCATTCATGATGCGGTTACGCGCACTTTGGCTCATCTCGCCGCTCAGTGCAACAGCCTTGATGCCACGCTCTACAAACATGTTTGCCAAACGTTCAGTATCTGCTCGCGTTGCAGTAAATACCATTAGCTGTTGATATTCTTCTTCTGCTAACACGCGATCCAGCAATGCTTGCTTGTGATCTAGGTGGTCACATAGATAGAAGCGCTGCTCGATATCTTTGTGTTCTTCGTTAACAAAACCAATCGCTACGCGCTTTGGTTCATTCAACATGTCAGCGGCAATGTCATTGACTTGGCGATGATCAAGCGTTGCAGAGAACATCAGCGTTTGACGACGACGGTGACCCGCTGCATCGTTAATCGCTTTAAGCTGGGGTGCAAAGCCCAAATCCAACATGCGGTCGGCTTCATCAAGGATCAACATTTCCAAACCTTCTAGGCTTAGATGACGATGCTCAAGGTGGTCAGCAAGACGACCAGGGGTCGCAACCACGAACACTGGGTCTTTACGAAATTCTTTCGCTTGATCATTGAAGTTCTCACCACCAAGGATCAACACGGCTTTGTATTGTGTGCCCGCAATCAATTTACGCAGCTCACCATATACTTGTTTTGCCAATTCACGAGTAGGTGCAAGCACAACAACACGTGGATCACGGCGGGTTAACGCCTTGACGCGCATCACGCGCTGCATCGCTGGGAGCAAGAAGGCCAGTGTTTTACCTGAGCCCGTTTTAGACGACGCCAACAAATCTTTCCCTGCATTTACAACAGGAATGGCGGATGCCTGAACATCTGTCGCGGAATCAAATCCCCAGTGTTCAATTGTTTTTAGCAGGCGCTTGTCTAAACCCAGGTCTTCAAATTGCAAGGTGATACTCCAATGTTTCTTTATATACAGGCCGTTACTGCGTATTCGTTATACTTATCAACGCAAAGTGACGCCCCACAGAAATAGGCGCGGATCTTATCATATTTCTTCATTACCACACATTTTTATTGTGCGTGATCACACTTTCACCGACAACCAGCATCTATCCATCGGTATTTCTCTTTTTGACAGGTAGCGTGGGGGTCAAACTAGTCATACCGAGAAACCAATTAATGCCAACATCCAGCCCACTATATGCTTGGAAACGCTTTACGCTTGAAGAACGCGAACACACTTTTCCAAACGGATTAGTGACCTCGCACATCACCCTTACCCATCCTGGTGCCGTGCTTATCCTGCCAGTGGCGAATGACGGTAAATTGGTCATGATTCACCAATACCGTCCATCTATCGATCGTTGGATTTACGAGTTTCCCGCAGGCACCATGGAATTAAACGAATCACCTGATGTGTGTGCAAAACGTGAACTTGCCGAAGAAGTGCAATTAGCAGCCTCTGAGTGGCACAAGATTGGCGAATCACTGCCTGCTCCTGGATTTTGCGATGAAACCCAGTATTTGTATGTGGCAAAACAGGTTTCAGACTGTGAAGGCGAACTGGACGACGACGAAGTGCTTGAAGTGGTGCATTTCCCTGTTGATGAAGTGGCTCGTATGATAGCCAACAACGACATTCAAGATAGCAAAACCATTGTGGCATTTTGCCGCGCTCAACTTTTAGGGCTGATACGCTGATAATTCCTAGTCCAGTGTCTCTTTGCTTTTTTGTATCAACGCTGACTACCTTTCCCTTCGACCTACGCCACCTCACATGGCTAAGGTAATCGGCACGTCGATCACAACGTGCCTTTTAAACAAAGTGTTAACATTGACATCCGACCAGTTGAACAATTAACGTGAGTGAAGCAATTTCAACTCAAGGAAGAACAATGAAACAGACTCTTGCCCATGCTAACCGAATGCTAAAACTATTCGGATTCTTCAAAGTTCCTTTAATTTGGTATTGCCGCCCTAAAATTCTTGTGCTCAACGAAGAGCGCGTTCAAATTCGAATTCCACTCAAGCGAAGAAACAAAAATCACCTGAACAGTATGTATTTCGGCGTTTTAGCGGTAGGTGCTGATGTGGCTGGCGGTTTTATGGCGATGAGTAAATCTGAGTCTCGAGGCAAGACAATATCACTTGCATTCAAATCAGTGACCGCTGAGTTCCTAAAGCGTCCAGAGGCTGATGTGATTTTCACATGTGACGACGGAAAACTCATCGATCAGATGCTAGATCAGACAATATCAAGCGGCGAGCGTGTCAATCAACCCGTCAGAATCACGGCAACATGCCCTTCCTTACATGGTGATGAACCGATGGCGATCTTTGATTTAACATTGTCAGTAAAAGCAATAAACTGAATTTTTCACACCACTTTGCTGGATACGCTAAAAAAATTCAATAAGTCTCTAAAATGAAATAACTATTTCTTTGCCCTTTTATTGTTTTCGTTATTAGACTTAAGTATTAAAGCGAATTTAGCGGAGTCTGTTTTGGGCAAAAAAATAAGCGACTTTTTCCAACTCGATACAGCGCCCGGCATCATCCTTATTGCCTCCGCTTTTTTAGCACTCATTATTGCTAATTCCGCCCTTGCTCCCTATTACCTCGCCCTTCTCGATACGCCTATTCACTTCAAAGTAGGTTCGCTAGATATCGAGAAAAATTTATTACTTTGGATCAATGATGGTTTGATGGCCATTTTCTTTTTGCTTATTGGCTTGGAAGTAAAGCGTGAGTTAATACAAGGCGCACTGCGCACTCGATCTAGAGCCATGTTCCCTTTGATCGCGGCTGTTGGCGGAATGGTTTTTCCGGTGCTTATTTTTGTTTTGTTTAACGCAAACGACCCACAAGCATTGGGAGGCTGGGCAATACCTGCCGCTACAGATATCGCTTTTACATTGGGTGTATTGGCGTTGTTTGGAAAACGCGTTCCTGTGAGTTTAAAAGTGTTCCTACTTGCATTGGCGGTGATCGACGATCTTGGCGCGGTGATCATTATTGCACTGTTTTTTAGCAGTGATTTGTCTTTGCTAGCACTGTCCATTGCCGTTTTAGCTTCTGCCACTTTGTTCTACATGAATGCAAAAGGCGTTGCTCGATTGACGGGATATTTATTGGTTGGTGCGATTCTTTGGGTCGCGGTACTTAAATCAGGCGTACACGCCACTGTGGCGGGCGTTATTCTGGGCTTTGCCGTTCCACTAAAAATTAAACATCACCGCATCAGAAGCCCTTTGCGTTATCTTGAGCATGGCATCCACCCATGGAGTAGCTTCGTTATACTGCCGCTGTTTGCATTTGCCAACTCGGGCGTTCCAATGGAAAACTTCAACATGGGCATGATATCTGACCCCCTCCCTCTGGGTATTATTCTCGGATTGCTGTTAGGCAAGCCTGTAGGGATTTCCATCACCTGCTATGCATCAATCAAGTTAGGGATAGCCAGCTTGCCAAAGGGTGTTCAGTTTGCGCACATCATGGCGTCATCTATCTTATGCGGCATTGGTTTCACCATGTCGATATTCATCACCACTCTGGCCTTCCCTGGCGTCGATAATCACGCATTGGTCGACTTGTCTCGTATTTCTATTTTTATTGGATCGATATTGGCTGCGGTCTTGGGTTATCTGGCATTGAAATATGCTTTGCAGTTACAACCAAAACCGAACGCTGACGAGATTGAAGCAGAGCAAAAGTAGCGCCTTTCTAAATGGACATTAACAACTAGAACGCGACTTCTCATTCACTGGTAAATGATTTCCACCTCACTTGTAGACACAAAAATGTCACGCATTTTCTCCCCTTTTTTTGACTGTCATAAGTCAGAAGTTCTGCAAGTTTTCTGGCGTGTTTTTACCCCACCAAAGCCCAACTATTGACATTTATAGAAGCCGCATCACAGCAGTGTTCAAAGAGGAAACCTACCTAGTTATCAACTGTTTCTGTGGATAAAAAATCATTTATCCACATGCCGAAAATGAACAAAAGCCATTGATATTAAAGGAATTAATATAGTCCAGAAATAGATGCTGTTTTTCATGCAATTTTTCTTTGTGATTTTCGGCAAATAATAGACATGAAAAAGGCCTGCAATATACAGACCTTTTGACGGTGAATGTTACTTAGTCAGCAGCGAAATACTTCACTCTATAGAAGATTCGATAAAGCACCGGAACCACAATCAAAGTCAGTAC
This sequence comes from Enterovibrio norvegicus FF-33, assembly GCF_000286835.2. GTDB lineage: Bacteria > Pseudomonadota > Gammaproteobacteria > Enterobacterales > Vibrionaceae > Enterovibrio > Enterovibrio norvegicus_A. Next base: position 1,608,388 of record NZ_AJYD02000038.1, read on the forward strand.
TGTGGCAAAACCCAACCCGAACATGATGGTTACAGCCATTGGTTTAAAAAACACATCAGGCAAGAGTGGCAACATGCCAAGTACCGTGGTGATAGCTGCCATACAAACGGGACGAACACGGCTCACCGACGCGTCGACAATGGCAGTGTATGGCTCTTTTCCGCTTTCCATTTCAGTGTTGATTTGGTCAATCAAAACAATGCCATTCTTAATCAACATGCCCGATAAGCTCAAGAAGCCTAGCAATGCCATAAAGCCAAACGGCGTATTAAGCACCAACAAGCCAGTCGTGACACCAATAATAGCCAGAGGCACGGTTAACCAGACGATGAGTGAGTCCTTCACTGAGTTAAACAGAAATACCGTAATCAAGAACATGAACAGATAACCGAGAGGCATGGTAGTGAACAAGCTTTCCTGCGCATCGCCCGACGATTCATATTCTCCACCCCATTCGATGCTGTAGCCTTTAGGTAGTGGAATAGCTTCAATTTCTGGCTTGATACGTTTTAACAAGGTAGCCGCCGTCACATCTTTCAACGGATCGGGATCAGCAAATACCGTTAATGTACGCTTGCGATTTTCTCGCACAATAAGCGGGTCTTCCCAAATCAAATCGTAACCCAAAATAACCTGCTGCAGTGGGATAAAGTCATTGAGCACTGGGCTCCAAATTTTTATCCCTTCAATGGTTTTCACATCCACACGTTCAAGCTCTGGCAACCTGGCCACAATCGGCATCAAGGTGGTTCCATCGCGATAGACACCCACATTCAAACCTGAAAACGACATCATGAATAGGTCATCAACATCTGCTTTAGTAATGCCATAACGTCGGGCTTGGCTTTCATTAAACTCTGGTTGCAGAATTTTGGTTCGCTCTCTCCAATCATGACGAACATTCACCACATCAGGGTCGGCTTTTAATGTGTCGACTACCTTGGCGGCAATGGAACGCAGCACACTCGGATCTGAGCCGACAATGCGAGTCTCGATTTTTGAACCGCTAGAAGGCCCAAGTTCAATACGCTTTAGCTTGTACTGAATACCGGGGAATTCCTTATCAATGTGTGATCTTACGTCGGACATAGATGGTAATACTGCATCGTAGTCTGTCACTCGAACGATCAGTTCACCGTAGGCTGAGTAACTTTTTTCAGGTGCATAGGTCAGCATAAATCGCTGCGTACCTTTACCTGTGCTCGTTGATACGTATTTAACCGTAGGCTGTTCACTTACCCATGCTTCCAATGATGACAGTGTTTCTTGGGTTGCACGGATATCCGTTCCTTCTGGCATCCACACGTCCACCATATAAACAGGCGTTGTTGAAGACGGAAAGAACGACTGCTTAAGCAGCGTGAAACCATAAAGAGAGACGGCGAGTGCGACAGAAAGCACCAACACGGTGAGGTAAGCGCGACGCATACAAATATCAAGAAGCTTTGTATACACCACAAACAACACGCCGTTGTATGGATCACTTTCGCCATCACTCTCGCTGGCGCTTTGCTCTTTAAAAAACAGGTTGGCGAAAAATGGCGTCAAGGTAATTGCGGTAAACCAACTGAGCATCAGCGATATGAGTAATACGCTGAATAACGTACCGCAATACTCACCCGTGGAATCGCTCGACAATCCAATGGGGGCAAAGGCAGTGACAGAAATGACGGTTGCACCCAACAATGGCCACTTGGTCTGAGTGACAATGTCAGATGCTGCTTCTATTCTGGTTCGCCCTTTCTTCAACCCAATGAGTATGCCTTCCACCACCACAATGGCGTTATCCACCAGCATACCCAGCGCTATAACCAATGCACCAAGCGAAATGCGCTGCAAATCAATTTGGAAATACTTCATGAAGATAAAAGTACCCAAAACGGTAAGCAGCAATATCAAGCCAATCAGTAATCCCGACCTCAGCCCCATGAACAACAACAGCACCACGATCACAATTGCCACTGCTTGCGCTAGGCTCACAACAAAACCGTTAACGGATGTTTCCACTTCCACGGGTTGCGCATACACCACACCGATATCAATGCCGATAGGCTGATTTTCTTTTAATTCCGCCAAACGGCGATCGACCCGTTTTCCAACCTCCACAACATTGACCCCTTCGGCAAATGAAATGCCGAGGTTTAATGCCCTTTCTCCGTTGTATGAAAGTAAGTTGCTTGGTACGTCTTGATAACCACGGGTGATATCAGCGACATCCTTTAAGTAGATCAGACCACTGGAGCCAGCTTCATTGATGATGAGATTACCGAGTTCATCCACGCTTTTAAATTCGCCGGTTGGATGAATACGAATATATTCATCACCCACCCGTAATGCGCCCGCGTTACTCACCACGTTTTGCGTCGCTAAAAGGTTGTAAATGACTTGTGGCGATATCCCTAAGTTCGACAGACGCCGTATCGAAATTTCGATAAAAACTTGCTCTTGCTGGGAACCGGTAACTTGTACCTTGGCCACGCCATCAACCAGCTCAAGATCTCGCCGAAGAAAATCAACGTAATCCGTCAGTTCTTTCGATGAGTAGCCTTCACCTGTTATGGCCAGCAATACACCATATACGTCGCCAAAATCATCAATAACTTGCGGCGTATTCACGCCAGGAGGAAAACTGCCTTGAAGGTCGTTAACTTTGCGTCGCATTTCATCCCAGATTTGGGGTAGATCATCCGGTCCGTAATTGTTCTTCATTGTCACCGTGATTTGTGACAATCCACGACTGGAAATGGACGTCACTTCATCAACATACACCAGTTGCTGAACCGCTTTCTCTATTGGGTATGTGACTTCCTCTTCCACTTGCTGTGGCGTTGCTCCGGGGTAGCTTGTGACGATAAGGGCATCTTTCAGCGTAAACGCAGGATCTTCCAATTGGCCCAAGCCAAAGAAAGACGTCGTACCGCCAATAAGAAAGATCAGCGTCAGCATCCAACTAATGACTTTATTTTTTATAAAGTAACTCGCAATAGTCTGTTTCATCAGTTGGCGTCCCCTTCCATCAAGACATTGACGGGCTGCTTCGCGCGCAGTTTATTCACACCTGCAGACACCACTTTTTCACCCTTTGACAACCCATCTACCACTAAGACTCCCGTTGGTGTTAGCGCCCCCACGGTGACGTGTCGTTTTTCGACACGGTTGTCTTCACCCACTACCCACACAAACTTATTATCGCGGTTTAATCCATCGCCATCTTCATTGAAAAGCGTTTCCAGTGGGACTTCGAGAATGTTTGCCCGCTCTTTAACTAAGCCATTTTCTTTAACCACGACTTCGACGGTCATACCATCCAAAATGAACTTGTCTTCTGGCATTGGCATGGTCAAAGTCACCATGAAAGAACCTGTGGTGGGGTCAGGCTCAGCCGTAAACTCCTTAACCTTTGAGGTATATGTCTTTCCATCGTCCGTTTGCACACTTGGGTTAATCTCGCGAGAATTTTCTTCACGGGTTCGATCACCATGTCGAGTGAACATGACATCTGGAACTTGGAGACGCACATCCACTTGCGTGGCGTCATGGATATTCAGGATGGTTTGCCCAATGGCTACGTTCTCAAATTGCTCCACGGGAACACGGCTCACGACACCATCAACCGGTGCTTTTAGCGACGTGTAAGACAACTTAAGCTTTGCGATGTCCAGTTCGGCTTTTGCAATCTGACGTTGAGCTGCCAACTCATCAAACTGAGATTTAGCTAGCGAGCCTTTCTCGACAAGCGGTTTCGAGCGACGATACTGGCTGTCTGCAACATTGAACTTAGCCTGCGCATTGTCTGCCGCCAGTTTGTAATTGATTGGGTCGATAGTCGCGAGTACGGTACCCTTTGTGACTAACTCGCCAGGCTTAAAAAAGATCTTATCTACCTCTCCGGCTACCAAAAATGACAATGCTGCTTTATCAGCCGCTGAAGCGATGGCTGGGAAGTGCAACTTACTTTCTGAATCATTCTCACCAACCTCGAGCACTTCCACATTTTGGACAGGGACTTGTGAAGAAATTGGCGGCTCCGTGCACGCTGCTAAAACGAAGAGCGCGATGAGTGGCAGTGCTGCATATTTCACTGGTGTTCCTATAAAATGGATGCTGTAGGAAGACGAGTCATGTTTTTCTTTATATTTGTTTTCCATTATTACAGCCCTCTTTCCTTCACCCATGGATAGACAACCATGCCATTTTTTAGGCTTTGAATACCGTTGACTACGATGACATCACCGTCAGATAGCCCGCTTTCAAGCACATCGCCATTAAGCACGATAGGGACGTTGTTCACCTTGCCCCCTTCTCCAACACGCCACACGGAAGTTAGCCCTTCATTAATATCAATCGCACTTGAAGGCAACGTATTCTGAGCACTGCCGGGAAAATTTGTCGACACTTCGGCAGCCATACCTGGCAACACATTGACACCTTGGGGTCGAGGCAAAGACACGGTAATTCGATAAGACGCTGTCGTGGTATCTGCCTCAGTATCTACTTCTTTAAATTCGGCAGGGAAAGTCTGATCGGGGTATGCGTCAAAAGATACCGAGGGAGAGTGGCTATTGGCTTCTCCTCCAGAAGAGAAAAAATTGAATAGCCTTTCTGGTAATTGAAAACTGACATTGATCACTTCGTTAGTTTGAATATGCATGACAGGTTCCATCGCATTCACAAACTCAAACTTTTCTTTCACTCTTAACGACACCGTGCCACCGTAAGGCGCTCTCAATGTTGTGTAGTTGAAATTGGATTGGGCTAACTCTAAGCTAGCTTTGGCTTCATTCAGTGACGAGACCGCTTTATCAAAATCCTGCGCAGAAATAAAATTGGTTTTCTTCAGCTTTACCGCGCGTTGATATTGAACAGTGGCTAATTGATGAATAGATTTCGCTTTTTCTAACAACAATAAGTATTCAGCTTTGTCGAGTTCCGCCAGTACGCTTCCTTCGACAACCTCCTCTCCTGAAAACACCGGCATGGCAATGATTTTGCCTTCTACTCGAAAAGCTAACACGGCCTGATCATCGGCCTCAACGGTTCCTGGAAAAGCTCGCTCAACGTTGCTTTCTCCAATCGAGACGGTCATTAATTTTGCGGGACGTGCTTCAGGTTCGGGGATTGAAACTTCTTCACTGCAACCACTTAAATAAAAACAACACGCAAAAATAAGCGTTACTTTCATCATAACTCTCCTTGTCAGAACAATTTTATCGAGAGGATTTGAAAACGTACGAGTAGCGCAGTAGCACTTGAAAACCCTAAAGATAGAGTACTCGAAGAAAGGATAGAATTAGTCAGATATGGTCATTTTCTTATATATCAAACAAATAACTGCATAAATTGGACAAGGTCACTCTATGTGGTTAGAGATTACGTAATATTCGTTCCATTTGATTCCGAACAAATCGTTTCAACTTCACGGGTGATCGTACCCGTGCTCTGATCCAATTCAGGAAGAAATTGTTGCAGGTCTTCGATAGATTCACCGGGCATTTTCTCTATGCGTAAACACAAGTCTGCCAAACCATCCGCACCAATCATTGATGCTGCGCCTTTCATACGATGCGCGATTTTTTTCGCAGCAGCAACGTCGCCACTGTCGAGTGTTTGCTGAAAAGCGTCAATATCTGCTTGCTGTGCCGACACATACTTCCCAAGAATATGATGAAGCAGCTCCTCGCTGTCCCCAACCTGATCGCGAATACGCTCTAGGTCCAGACTAGGATGCGGAGCAGCCATGTTTGACGATGACAGAGAGGATGAAATGTCTGGGTGTGACGTTTCCTGAGAAGTACGCTTGTTATGATTGTTCACGGCGTCATTGAGGCTAAGGGTCGACGTATAATCATCTTCCAAAGTACTCGATACATATTTACTGCTGACATATAACAGCATCAAATTGACCAATTGTTCTTTAGTAAATGGTTTTGCTAGGTGAGCGTTCATCCCTGCATCAATACAACGTTCTGAATCTCCCGACAACGCATTCGCTGTTACCGCTATGATTGGCGTATCAGTATCAAACTCACGAATTTTATTGGTTGCTTCAAACCCATCCATCTGTGGCATCTGGCAATCCATCAGTATCAGGTCATAAGGCGTATCGGTGTGCATTTCCAATGCCTTAAGACCATCTTCTGCGAGCGAAGGGTTACACCCTAAGCTATTAAGAATTAACATCATCAAATCTTGATTCACTAAGTGATCTTCTGCCACCAGCACGTTTAACCCTTCAAATCTCACAAATTCCGGCGATTTGACTTCAACAGTCGGCAGTGGTTCGTCTATCGCCAAGGAATGGAACAATGTATCGGGGTTCACAGGGTTAATCAGACACGGTAAGCCCAACTCATCAATGACGCCATCGTGGCTGATCATAATCGAATTTGCCGCCATGTTGATGACGGGACGCATCTCTCCCATGACGCTATCATCGATGAAAAGCAATGTTGTCTCCGTGATGGATTCATTGGGCGTTTTACCCGGCGTAAATTCCGACACATCCATACCAACACTAGACAGATAGGTGTTAAAGACCGTGAATAGCTGGGCGTCGTTAGTTGCAATGACAGCATTAAGGTTGCGAATATCATCAGGAAGATGCATACCACTAAACAACGTGTCGTTCATGTCTTCTACACTTTTCAGCGGTATATCGACAGTGAAGGCCGTCCCCATACTTTCTTTACTCTCCACGGTCAGGGTGCCATGCATAAGTTCAGTGAGTTTCAGACAAACGGGTAAGCCAAGTCCTGTGCCTTGATAAGATCGCGAATAGGAACTGTCAACTTGCGTGAAATTATCAAAAATTGCCTGCTGGTTTTTTTCTGGAATGCCGATACCTGTATCTTTGACTGTCAAACGAACCATCGCCTTTCCATCAACGACAATCTGACTGATGTGAACCATGACAGAGCCTTTCTTGGTGAATTTAACGGCATTACCCACCAAGTTAAGAATGATTTGGGTGTAGCGAACAGGATCCAAAATCAACCAACGAGGAAGATCTGGCTCAATCAAGCAATGAAGGCGAAGGCTTTTTTCTACCGCGCGAGCGTGAAACACAACCAAAGCATCATGCACCAGATCAACCAATTCCGTTTCCTGCTCGATAAGCTGCATTTTGCCCGCCTCGATTTTGGTCAGATCGAGTACATCGTTAATGATATTTAGCAAGGCATTAGATGAATGAGCGAGCGTATCAACAAAATAGGATTGTTGTTGGTTGAGTGGCGTATCTTTGAGCAGGTTAGACATGCCGACAATGCCATTCATCGGCGTTCTTATCTCATGGCTCATCATGGCGAGGAAGTTGGTTTTAGCTTCGTTGGCGCGTTCCGCTTCTTCTTTCGCGCTCAACATTTCTTCGGATATCAAATCATTAAGTTTCTTTTGGCGCACAAAGTTGACCATCGCACTCAGGCTCGACAATACCGGCTCTAGCCAAGAAAGTAGATCATCATCGTAGCTCGTCGATTCATCAAATAGGCAAACCACACCAACTAATTGATTCGATAAAAATAAAGGCATGCATAATGAATTGATAATGAGCTTATTGTTGTTGGTAGTCAGCCCTGCGACTTGCAGGCTCTTATCCCCTTTTGTTGTTTCAATTACCTTGGTGACAACACTCTTAACAAATTCCTCAGACACATAGCCATTAGCAACAAGGCGAGTTTGTGCCAAAGGACGATAGTTGTCTTTCTCGTTGTAATCGACCTCTACAATCAAGCCGTGGTTACTTTCCCCGATCCGGAGTAGTATTTTCAGTACTTCTTTAAAGCTGTTGTGGTAATCATCGCTGACAAGAAACTTATCTTGAAGAGTTTTCACTGCGGAAAAAAGTTCAGCACCTTTAGACACTTTTATTTTGTCGAGATGTTGCTCTGTAATGTCTCGAATAATGGCAACTTGAAGTTGTGCATCATTAACTTCAATTTTCGTCGAGCGAACTTGAACAATGACTTTGTCATGAGATCGCACAAGCTCGTAATTTAAATTCTTAGTGTTAAAGCCATACAAAGCTTGCGAGAAATAAGCGCGTGAATCAGGGACCACTTTTGCAATAATGTCGGTGAGCGACGTTTTTTCTAATGGGATATCGTCCAGCTCAAACATCCGCTTTGCGGCCTCATTGAGTGTCGTCACTTTGTGGTCTTCCCCGAGCACCAGCAACCCATCTTTGTAGCTGTGAATGATGGTATTGAGGTAATTTTTACTGGATTCAATTTCTTTAATCGCGCGCGCATATTTCCATATCAAAAACATGATCATCAAATCGAGCAAAAATATCTGCGCAATACCCGATACGATCTCTGATGTCAGCGTGTTTTCAATGGGTCTTGGGTCTTCATAGATAATGAGCTCGCCAACTGGTCTGGGTTTATCAAGCTCCGAGTATGTAATCGGAAAGCGATGAAGGCGGAACTCGTTATCAAATCGTCCATCTTTGGGGGGCGTGATATGGCGGAAACTATCATCGTTCGCAACCACCTCAATGCGATACACGAATCGAGAGAGCGCCTCGCTCTCTAAGTCCTTGACGACGGTCTCAAAATCAAAGTTCCAAAGTTGATTGGGTAAACGATAAGACAAGCGTGTAGCGATAGACGCAATTTCATACTCTAGTTCACCATGAAGTCTGTCATGGGTTTTCACATAGTTGAACGCACCAAACATACTGAGTATCAACGTGCCACATATCAGCAAAATCACAGCAAGTTTTGTTCGCATCATCAACATAGGGCTAAACCTGCATGCTAGAAGTGATATCCGAAGTACTATCTCGCGCCTGCTCGTACTCTTTTAACACCGCTTTATCATTAAGCTTGAGTTGATTACACCAATGCAATAAACCATTCCAGTTCGCATGTTCAATGTCGTGACACAATGAAAGTAAGTGTCCATATACACCCGATCTGGCAACCAAAGCGCGCTTCACATCGGGAGAAAGATCGAGCAACCCAATAATGTCGGCCATTGGCTTACTCAACATCACGTCTAGCATTGAGAAAGCGCCAACAATGAACCCTTCATCCTGATTAAATTGCTCAGAATCGAGCGTCAATGACGAAAGAAACGTCGCGCGGGTAAGAGACACACTTTGGAGTTGGGCTGCATGTTGGTGGTTCAAATTAGACATGATCAGCAATGACACTAGACGCCTTAGAGATTGCACACCTAAATACACCACCGCCTGACGTGGATTAGAAATTTTGTTTTTCTTGGTTTTTGCCAAAATGTTTGCGCTGGCTATCACCTTGTAAAGCAAAGAAACATCTTTGGAAATAATTTTGGTGAGGGTGTCGATATCATCAGGAGTACGATTGATGATGATACAAACGTCCAGCAACGACATCACTGACGGGGCAACATCATCAGTACGAACAACCTGAGGTTTTTCAAAAAAGTAGCCTTGAAACAACGCAAATCCATAGCCTTGCGCTGCAGCTAACTCTTCTTGTGTCTCCACTTTTCTTGCCAAAAACACTTGTTGTGAAAACTGTGTAATGGTTTCTTCCCAATCTGCTGGATTGCTGCGTTCCATACTGATGCTAAAAATATCGACCAATTCAAGATGCCTGCGCCATTCATTATCCATGGCCTTACTATCCATCAAGATACGGTATCCTTCAGTACGATAGCTTCTCAGCTTACTAACGAGCTCTTGAGAAGGTAAGCAATCATCCGTCACCGAAATGATCAAATGCTGTGACGGCATCGCCAATGGGATCTCATTCAGTAACGAGGACTCCCCGAAACTGACAATATAGCGAATGTCAGTGTTACGATTGGCACTGGATAGAAAATTGGCACTCAATATACGCGATGTCGCCGTGTCTTCATCGACAGACGGAAATTTGTTTTCCAATCCCTCACGGAATAGCAATTCGCTACCCCAATGGTGCAGTTCATTGTCAAAGATTGGTTGGCATGAGAAAAACACTTCGGCCACGCAGTCGCCATCCTATTTATGAGACATGTAATTAAAATTTAGACCAAATGCCGTATATTTCCTTTTTTTTCCGTTAAATAGACGAAACTCTTGTTCAACATCACGCGTCTTGGGCCCACGAATGACAAAAACAAAAAAAGAAGCCAAGAGGCTTCTTTTTTATTTATAACTTTCAATAGGTTTGCTGTTTACTCAGTGGCTTCTTCAATGCGGAAAGGGATCCGCTGAGGTTTGTCACTGAAACCTCCAACACTCACTTGAGTGATGTCATCACCATCAGGCTCAACACTGGCCCAAATTAATGAGCGTCGGTTCAAGTTTTCGCCTTGCTCAAACAAATAGCGATACTTACCACCACCTTGATAAACATGCAGATAAGACGCTAGCGCACCCGCAGCACTTCCGGTTGCTGATTCTTCATTAATACCAAGTAGCGGGGCAAAGTTACGACAGCGTGCTGAAATATCGGATTCTGCAGGCGTCAGTGAAAACACGTGTACAGCCCCTGTCTTGGTTGCCTTGTTAAATTTCTTAATGGCTGCAAAATCGGGCGAAACCTTGTTCAATACCGCTTCGTCGGTTACCGGGACAATGATATCGAACAAGCCAGTAGATACCGCTTTTACCGGTAATCCGGTTGCAAGTATGTCTTCAACGGTTAAGCCGAGCATTGATGCTAGTTCATCAGCAGCAAACTCTTTACCAAATTTAGGCAAGGTTTGCTCCATGGAGATGCGTCCTTCAGGAGAGACGGATACCCCTAACACCCCTGCGCCAGTTTCTTGCTTGTAGTCACCAGCCTCTATTTTCCCATTTTTAAACAGAGTAGAAAACGTACCGACCGTAGCGTGACCACAAAACTCGACTTCATTTGTTGGTGTGAAAAAACGCACACGAAAATCTGCTTTTTTCGAAGGGGAGACAAACGCGGTTTCAGAATGGCCAAGTTCTTTGGCGATAGACTGCATTTGTTTGGCGGTGAGATGAGCGCTGTTGAGAACAACGCCCGCTGGATTGCCGCCTTTATTGTCAGCAACAAAGGCATTAACCACATAGACTTCAATAAATTCTGACATCGCTACCTTCCTTGTTTTTTATTATTCTCTGTCGGTCATGTGACCTGTTTCGAAATAACAGGTACAAAACACATTTAGGTATATTTGTTACAGTGTTACAAAAAAGCGAAAAACACAAGAAATTGATGTTTTTTCAGGGTATGCGCGACCTTGTCGTCACGAAAATTGCCTTAACCACGCTAAGAATGCTGTTGAGGCGTCATTTGCTTGCTAGATGTTAGGTATTTTCCTTAGAATATGTCCCACATTGGCTAGGAGTGTTAAACAATGATCGATTTAGAAAACATGATGAAAGGCGCACCTGAGCGCGAACCCGATCTTCCTTTGCCTTCTTTAGAAGATCAAAAGCGTATCGTCGCGGAGCTTAAAGCATTAGAAGAGAAAGGCGAACTCACGCCTGAGGTTATGGAAAAGTACTTCGGCGGTAAATCAACGCATTAATGATGATTTGAACACTTACCGCGAACGGTTGCGGAGTTTGTCAATTCAATGGCATATGACTCCGCTATTAAGCGGTTAAATTGTCAAAAAAACGCGCCTAAAGCGCGTTTTTTATTTCAGGTTGTTGGGTCTCAAGATACTTTCAAACAGTGTACTGCCGTCAAACAATTGTTTAGCTAAACGGGTCAACATCCCCTCATCTATTTGATAGATAATCTCATCAGGGTACAACACCCCTTCTACGCCATATCCCCACAGGTCGTATCGCGCCAGTGCACCCACCATGTACAAACCATCGTTACTAATGTCATACATATCATTTGAAAGCTGACGAGCGGCGTTATCTCTTTCACGTTTTGACACAGGGGCTGTCAGCACGCCCTGAATCTCGGGCCAAAGCGACGCCAATAGCTTTTCTTTTTCCGGAGAAATTAACGCAGTTAAACTCGTCACCGAAAAAGCCTCGCCATCCCGCGTCCAAGAAGAAAAATACGGGTCGTAAGACAACGCATGTTTTTCTCTAACAAGGTTGTTATAACGAGATTGCAGCACTCGGTTTAACATGTCTTCTGCGTAAATTAAATTCAATGTTCGCGGCGTTGCCTCAGAGACGAATACACGCTCGATATAGGTACGATATTCTGGTGAAAGATGCTTAACAACACGACCACCATTACGGTTATATCGGTTCAATACTGGCTTTGTTTCTTGCCTTTGGGTGGTCATGCTACCCAAATAGCCCGTCACCATCCTTTCAACAATGCCAAGTGATTCATCTGACACTACATAGATACTGAAGTGCCCGACGTCACTGAACAGCTTTTGGTAAACATGTTTAACATCATTAAACATTACCGATTCATAATCTTCCGCTGACAACGGAGACTCATAACAGTCAGACGGATAAATCGCATCTAACGATGCCCGGCCAAACACATCATAAGGTGAGCTTTCCGCACTATTTACCCGATGAATAATGCGTGCTTTTTCTCGTGAAAACGCCTCGTTATTGGGTTCAATCTTTTCAATTAGGTATCGTAGCGCGTTCAATGCTTCAGGGAGGTATTCATTGGGACTCAACAACGCGAAATTATGACTTTTATTGAATACTTCGGGTTCGATAGAAATCGATCTAACCTCAAGGTAGTGCGAAAAATCAAACGCTTCAATATTGCCGACGTTACCGGTTCGGTAGGTTTCAAACAGTAAATCAAGCGCTGCCCTTTCTGTTCTAGAAAGAACGGATAGCCCCCCTTTGGCTTGTAAAACCACATAACTTTCATACGTCGGCCGATCCATTTGATAAAACATCACGGGCAATCCGTTTGGCAGTTGCCATTCAAATAGGCTGTCGTGTCGTTCATTGACCGCCTCCACCCCCTCACTGAATGTTTCAGGTTGCGGTATCTCCACATCCAAATAGGCGACATTTACGTTTTCGCCCCGCTTTCCGGCATCAGCAAAATAGCGCCGCTTCAATGCTTCAGCATCAGATATTGATTCCCCATTGTCGTAAACCAAAGTGACGGCTTGATGAGGGACAGAAAGAAGCTTGGCTAACCTTGAATTGAATGCATCAAACGACAGCGTATTGAGAAAACCTTCGAAATTCGCATTCTGCTCTCGGTCATCTTGGGGCAATCGGTTGAGGTAGAGATCTTGCATTGCCGTTTCTGCAATCTCAATGGGCAGGTAGTCTTCATACAAATTAATGGACGCTTTGTACTGCTCAAGCAACGCAGAAAATTCACCACGGCTAGCACCATGGTCGCGAAGAGATGCCATATTTCTCGCCAATTCATCCAATATAAATTGTCTGTCGACATTATTGAATTCAACAACCAATTCGTACACGTCATAACCTGGCGTAAAGGCAACACTGTTATAAATGCCATTGTGCGAAACACCGGCACGGTCGAACTGTTCTTCTAATCGCAATTGAATGGCATCCAAAACCATCCATTCCAACCACATCTCTCTTTGCTCTCTCAACGTATTGATCGCGTTCTGACGTCCATCGGGAAAGCTAAGTACAACAGCAGGCGACTCGCCTTGCGGCGCATAAAGCGTTAATGGATAAAGAATATTGGCGTCTATCTCGTCAAGTTGATGGAGCTCTGGCTTTGCGTTATTGGAAGGCAATGACGCAAACGCTTTATCAATCTTCTGACTTAAGTTGGCGACATCGATACCGCCAACCACGACCAACTGCATTCGATTGGCTTGGTACCACTTCGTGTAAAACGCCCTGAGTTTGTCAGCCGTAGCCTCTGTCAACGTTGAATCAGTACCAATCGGATCGCGAACGACATAGGGCGAGTTTGCGAGTAATGTGTCATAGAGTTTGAGCTGCCAAGATGCATCGCTGCGATTGTCTTGACGCCATTCACCAAAAATAACTCCTATCTCACTGTCCACTTCTTGCGGGTCGAGTATCAGCCCATCGCCAATGTCTCTGAACCACGCCAACGCTTGCTGCGTACTTCCGTTGTCCGGGAGAGAAAGCTGATAGATCGTCCGCCCATAATCAGTTACCGCATTAATGTCAGGCCCAAACTCGACGCCTACCGCAGCAAACGTATCGAACACAGAATTGTTTGGAAATCGCTCGGTGCCATTAAACGCCATGTGCTCAATGAAATGCGCATAGCCTCGCTCATTGTCCTCCTCGTTTAGACTCCCAACGTTCACTACCAAGCGAATTTCAACGTTTTCACCTTCTATCGGGAACAGGTGATACTGAAAACCATTGGCAAGCGTGACTGATGTCCAATTAGGATCCGTCGTTAATGCAGGAGAAAGCGTAAGTGTTGAGCAACCCACCACTAACAGTAATGCTAGTGTTGTTGCTAGACGAGCAAACATAGAGGCTCCGGAAATTCAATGCTATGAATCACTGACAAGAAATGATGTTTTAATTTGATGACTATTAAGACATAGGCAAGGTTGGAAAAATTGCAATTCAAGCGAGAATGTGAAGTTCAGTGTCAATTGAGATTAATTTCGCTCGGAAATCACTAAAGTCATGCCCGATTTCTTTCGAAAAAAAAAGCCGCCAACGCGTGGCGACTCCGTATCTCTTTCATGACTAAATAAAATCAAGCATTAGGCAATGAGATCAAAGCGATCTAAGTTCATGACTTTCGTCCACGCTGCTATAAAATCATTCACGAATTTTTGTTGAGAATCTTGTGTGGCATAAACTTCTGCCAATGCGCGAAGTTGTGAGTTTGAGCCGAAAACTAAATCAACACGAGTACCTGTCCATTTGACCGCACCGGTTGACCTGTCACGACCTTCAAACACGTCATCGCCACTAATGGGTTTCCATTCAATGCCCATGTCGAGCAAGTTAACAAAGAAATCATTGGTTAACGACTCAGGACGATGCGTGAATACTCCGTGACAATGACCACCCGCGTTGGTGTTAAGAACACGCATGCCACCCACAAGCACGGTCATTTCTGGCGCTGTTAGTGTCAGTAATTGCGCGCGATCAACCAACATTTCCTCTGCAGAGACGGTGTATTTGGCCTTCTCATAGTTTCGGAAACCATCAGCCTCAGGCTCTAACACCTCAAAGGAATGAACATCAGTTTCGTCCTGTGACGCGTCCATCCTTCCCGGTGTAAACGGCACATCAACCGTTTCGCCAGCATGTTTAGCCGCTTTTTCGATGCCAACACCACCCGCTAAGACAATAATATCCGCAAGTGAAACACGCTTGTCGCCCGTTTGAGTTCCATTGAAGTCAAACTGCACGCCTTCCAATTTCTCTAGCACCATCGACAACTGGTCTGGGTGATTAATCGCCCAATCTTTTTGAGGTGCAAGTGCAACGCGTGCGCCATTGGCACCTCCACGCTTGTCTGAACCACGGAACGTCGATGCAGACGCCCAGGCTGTAGACACTAATTCTGAGACAGTTAAACCCGTTGCCTCAATGTTGGCTTTCAGATGTGCAATGTCAGCGGCATCGATCAAGACATGATTGCGCTCTGGTACATGATCTTGCCAAATCATTACTTCACTCGGCGCTTCTGAACCAAGATAACGAGTACGAGGACCGAGGTCACGGTGGGTCAACTTAAACCATGCGCGTGCAAACACCTCTGCAAACTGATCCGGATTTTCCATGAAACGACGAGAAATCTTTTCGTAAGCTGGATCAAAACGAAGAGACAAATCCGTTGTTAGCATAGTGGGGAGCCGTTTCTTCGAACTGTCAAATGGGTCAGGGATAACGCCATCTGCGTCTTTCGCAACCCATTGGTGTGCACCAGCGGGACTTTTCGACAGTTCCCACTCGTAACCAAACAAGTTTTCAAAGAAATAGTTGGTCCATTGCGTTGGCGCTTGTGTCCAAGTGACTTCAACGCCACTGGTAATTGCATCACCGGCTTTACCCGAACCATGGCTGCTTATCCAACCAAAGCCTTGTAATTCTATCGGCGCTTCTTCCGGTGCTGGCCCAACCAATGCAGCATCACCTGCGCCATGTGTTTTACCAAAAGTATGCCCACCCGCAATCAATGCGACGGTTTCTTCGTCATTCATTGCCATTCGTGCGAAGGTTTCACGAATATCAACAGCAGCAGCAAGTGGGTCAGGGTTACCGTTTGGCCCTTCTGGATTCACATAGATAAGCCCCATTTGAACAGCAGCAAGTGGGTTTTCCAAATCGCGGTCTCCGCTATAGCGAGTATCGCCAAGCCAAGTCTTTTCTGTGCCCCAATAAACATCTTCCTCTGGCGCCCAAATGTCTTCTCGACCGCCTGCATATCCAATCGTTTTGAATCCCATCGACTCCAATGCAACGTTACCCGTTAGGATCAGCAAATCAGCCCAAGAGATCTGTTGGCCATATTTTTGTTTTATCGGCCAAAGTAATCGACGAGCTTTATCTAAGTTTCCGTTGTCAGGCCAGCTATTGACTGGCGCAAATCGCTGATTCCCAGTGCCTGCGCCACCGCGTCCATCTGATGTTCTGTAGGTACCCGCGCTGTGCCACGCCATACGAATAAAAAACGGGCCATAATGACCAAAATCTGCAGGCCACCAATCTTGAGAGTCAGTCATTACTGCATGAATGTCTTGCTTCACCGCTTCGAGATCGAGCGCTTTGAATGCGTTTCGGTAATTAAAACCACCGCCTAGGGGATTAGACTCAGGGGTGTGTTGATGCAAAATACTGATGCGAAGTTGGTTTGGCCACCAATCACGATTTGTGGTGCCACCACCAGCAGAATTGTGGAATGGGCATTGACTCATATCAGACATAACTTTCCTCCAGATAAACGCATGTTGTCTGCGCAGACTTAAGGTATAGATGGATTAGCCCCTCGTATCCAATTGGAAGATCTGAACGTTGTAATAGGTAATTTCGATGTCATACGTGATAAACAAAAAATAGATATATATCATATGTTTACATTGATTCGCCATTCTCACGTTTGATACGGTGCATTCACAAATAAGCCTCTCAAGTGAAACACCCAAAACCGACCAATGAAACCGAGAGTCAACCCAAAAAAATAAGCCCCGCGAAATGCGGGGCTCGGTATGACTTATTTAACGCTTACTAAGCGTGAATCATTACTGAAGTGCCCAAGGGCCATTAGCAGATCCTGGCATGTCACCTTTAGTCCACCATTTCGCCTTGTACGTGCTACCTTGGTACGTTGTTTGATCACCACCTGTGTAGACTTTATCTGAACGCCACTCGTTCAATGAACCATCGTCAAACTCTTCCCAAACGGAAGCTTTGCCTGGCTCTTCACCTTTGGTCCACCATTTCGCGGTAAACTCAACACCATTGTGAATGACTTTGTCACCCGTGTTGTAAACCTTGTTGGCGTCCCAGTTGCTGTCAGTTGGCCCCGTATCACCTTTCACGTTAACCGCAACGGTGGCTGAATCAGCATCCGAACCGTCAGTCACTGTTACCACGACTGAGATCACGCTGTCTTTATCAGATGCAGGTGCAGTCACAGTAATAACTGCAGAGTTACCATTTTGAGCAACGACACCTTCGCTTGCAGTAAAGGTCAGCGCATCGCCTTCAGCATCAGAAGCAGACACCGAGATATCGACAGACTCGCCAGCGTTAACTGAAACTGATGAAGGAACGGTCAGTGCTGGTGGCGTATTTTCAACAACGCCAGAGCCTTTCACATTCACAGCCACGGTAGCCACGTCAGATTTCTTACCATCTGTTGCAGTTACTGTAATCGTCTCAGTGACATCTGTTGCGGTGTTCGGTGCTTTGTAAGTCACAGTCGCTGTGCCATCGCCATTATCAACGACATCTGCACCAGACGCGGTAAATGACAATGCGTCGCCGTCTGCGTCTTTCGCTGAAACAGCAAAGCTAATCACTTGACCAGATTCCGCGGCTTGTGCACCCGGTACAGAAATGACTGGCGCTTCATTTGGCATTACATTCGCGCTAAACACGTTGTCAATTTGCTGTGCCAGTGGCGATTTCAGGTTGGTACACTCTTTTAGCTTAGTACCGTGATTGATGAAGGTACCTTCACACTGAATGTCACCGTGTACCTGCCAAACGATAATACCGCCAAGATCGTTGTTCACAACATACTCAGCTTTCTTACGAATGGCTTCTTCATCGTCGTAGCTAAGGAAATACTTTCCTTTCACTGCATAAGGCACTTCTGCATTGGCGTCCCAGAAATGCTCCCAGCCGTTTTGCTTAATGATGTAGTTGTAGTTTGGTTGACCTTCAAACGCTTTCCAGTTATCCAAGTCCACTGACGACTCAGTCGGACCATCAACGGAGAAATTCACGGTACGCTTGTCGGTAGGTGCGCCTAAGTACGCCGTTGTTTCGTTAGTTTGAACACCACGACCGTAGAACGCTGCGCCGAAGTTAATCTTCTTAGATGGAATACCACGCGCCTGCATCCAAACGCGCAAATCGTCCAACGTTAGTCCATCAAACTCTTCTTCTGGGTACGGGTACAGCGGGGAGTTATGACCCGCAACGTTTGACCAACCACCGTTAAGGTCGTACGTCATCATGTTGAAGTAATCCATCGAGTTCGACAGACGATTCCAATCGTAACCTTCTAGTGCAGCGGGTACTGCTTTAAACGCAGCAGTCAGAAGTTTGTCATCACCAATACGCGCACGAATGTCATCCATCAACTGTTCAAAGTTAGCGTAATCGACATCAGAGCCAGTGAAGTTCATGCCGCCAGAACCAGGGAATTCCCAATCAATATCAATACCGTGGAAACCGAGTGCCATTAGACGGTCTACGTCAGCAAGGAAACGTTCTTTTTTGACCGGATCAGCCGCCATTTCAGGGAAGTGCTTAGACATACTCCAGCCGCCAAGTGAGGCCATCACTTTCACGCCTTTTTGGTTTGCCAAATCAATCAAACCCGGTGCGCCGCCTTCTTTTTTCAACGGAATAGGCATTTGGCCTGTTACGCCTGACGGCGCATGTTTCCAACCGCGTCCATCTTTCACAAAACCTTGTGCTTGTACTTTTGCTAGCTGATCAGCCTGCCATGGTTCGTTTCCAGGGAACTCATGAATGTACTCAAGCTCACCCCAAAGAATATGGAAATCCCAGCTTGAATAAACATCTGGGTGCAACAGTGGGCCTGGTTCTTGAACAGAATTAGGTTGGTAGATGTTCTTGTTACGTAAATCACCACTGTGCAGCGAGCCATCTTTTGCTACACCGAAAAAGGAGAAGTTAAGGATGGAGTAGATATCCATGTCTACGTTTAAATGGGTTGCTTCGCCTTTTACGCTAAAACCTGCATCAGTGCCCTTCCACGCTTCCCATTGCGTCAGGTAACCAATAACCGCTTTATCATGTGTCGGTGCGGCTTGCAGTGAGGCACTCATGCCTAACACGCCAGCGACACATACGGCAACCGCTGTGAACTTAAGTCCTTTATACATTGTTATTTTTCTCCACGTCTTGGATGTTGGTTGTTGTGCTAACACCTACTTTTCCATTACTTAATTTCTGACGCGAATGTAAATATCAAACTTTGGTATCAAGGTTAGGAATGTGTTTACTCAGTTACATTTATTTCGTAAATTTTTTGCAGCAATGCAGCTAATTGGAAGAGAAAAACAGGCGAATATCACATTGTTAACAATTCGTTTTTTATCTTAAAAATCAACCATATTTAACCAACATCACGATGAAGCTGAGTGAAGTAAAGACGTTAAATAATAGATAAAAAAAATCCGCCAGCGTAAGGCATGGCGGAGACAAGCAACAAATGTGAAGCGCTAACTAAATATTCCCTTCAGCAGGGAAATAGTGAGTGTAAGCCGTGCCGTGTAAGCACTATGGCTTATAGCAAATGGCATACCAATTAATTCAATCGGCAGAACATATGGGAGGACGGGTACTTATTACACAGAAATTCAAAGCATGACGTTAGATATTGGGGCAATTTTTGCACCATCTATGCGCAAGGTGGCAACGAGGACTGGCTCTAAACGTGCGTTTCAAACCGTCATTCTTACCTTCAACGTTAGCAGCGTCACATCTTGTTTAGCTTTAACGATTCCAATCTGACCTCTGCTTGATGATAATGTCTCACTTCAAGGCGTTGCCAATAACAACCAGTGAGATAGCTACCATGGATTTTGCGTTACCTCTCGTCATCCTCGTGATATTCGTTTTCATTATTCTTAACCGCCAGAAGGCTAAGAAAGCCGCAGCAGAAAACATTGAAGCTGGCACAGCATTCTTAGACAAAAATGCACAAGAGGAAGGTGTGATGACCACCGCTTCTGGTCTTCAATACAAGGTGTTGGAACAAGGCGAAGGCGAAGCACACCCAACCGCCAAATCTCGCGTAAAAGTGCACTACCACGGCACCTTGCTCGATGGCACTGTGTTTGACAGTTCTGTGCAACGTGGTGAGCCAATTGATTTTGGCTTAAACCAAGTGATTCGTGGCTGGACAGAAGGCGTTCAGTTGATGAAAAAAGGCGAAAAGACACGTTTCTTTATCCCTGCACAATTGGCTTATGGCAATACGTCAGCAGGCGCAATCAAGCCCGGCTCAACGCTGATTTTCGAGGTCGAATTACTCGATTTTAACTGATCGTCGTCATTCAATAATCGAACGAAGAAAGCCGCTTACCATCATGGTATGCGGCTTTTTTGTTTTCGGGCGACCCCTATTGCGAGTGATCAGTAACAGCAGGCAGTGTCATGTATTGATAACACTTAGCCTAACTCAACAACCTTAGATGCGCTTTCGACGCTTTGCGTCCACACAATGGCTTCATCAAGAGGCATTGGCCTTGCAAAGTAGTAACCCTGACAGGTTTCGATGCCACAGCTTTCGACAAACACTTTCTCGTGCTCTGTCTCAACGCCTTCTGCGACCAGAGCGCAACCAGTCACTTCGCTAATCTTCCCTAACAGTTGATAGAGGTTTTGGCCTCGCTCTTCCTTCACGTTTAACAGCAGCGAGCGATCCAGCTTCACCTTGTCGAAGTTGAACTTGAGCAAATGCGAAAATGACGCATATCCAGCGCCAAAATCATCAATAGCTACTTTCACACCCAGGTTTTGCAAAGCGTTAATATTAGCGGTGATCTGAGTGTGATCTTCTAAAATAGCTTCTTCGGTGATTTCAATCTCAAGCGCCGTTGCTGGCACACCGTAATACGTCAAACGCTCGGCAATGTAATCCACAACCTTCGGGTTAGACACGGTATCAACGCAGATGTTCACACCTACCTTACAGCCCTTAGCAATTGGGAACTGTTTTATATCGGTCAGAACAAGATCGATCACCATTTGGTCAAGTTGCCACATCGCATCGAGTTGTTGAAAGTCCGATATAAACGTTGGTGGTTGTACGTTGCCATTCACATCTTTGTAGCGAACAAGCGATTCGAACGCGATGTGTTTTGGGTTATTTAAATTAACCTGGGGTTGGTAAAACATCACAAACTCGCCCTGACTCAGCATTCGGCTCACACGTTGACTGACTTCATGCTTGTTGATATAGCCGCCCATCGAAGTATTTACGTCGACGAGGAAAGATTTCAAGGTACTGTTTTCAATTTCGCTTTTACGAAGAATGGCCCTGTCGTCAATGTTACTTCTCCCTGCGTAATGCAAGTAGAAAGGGCGATAAATCAGTATACCGACGCCCACCACAACAAGTTGAAGCACAACGCCACCAAGACTGTCTTGTGTCGCCCAATAGCCGCTTAAAAATGGTGGCGTCATCCAATCCACTATCGTGCTCACCGGGTTAACCCAACCAATAGACATTACGCCATATACCACCGCAAAGCTGACGATAGGAACGAGGATAAACGGGATAATCAATGTCGGGTTAAACACGATCGGCAAACCGAACAAAAGCAATTCGTTGATGTTGAACATCACTAAAGGCAATGCTGACAGCGCCAATATAGTATGGCGACGATCTTTGGAAAATAGCAAGATACAACACAGCAAACTGAGCGCATTTCCAGAACCGCCGATCGCAAGAAACGCGTCATAGAACCCCTGCCCCAAGATATTCAGTGATGCCTCGCCCGCTTCCCACGCAGCGATATTTAACTTCGTGTCTTCAAACAATTGCTGCTTTGCTCTAAACAGAAAGTTATGCCCATTAATGCCCACTGAACCTAACAGGCCCAATAGAAAGACATATGCCATGCCGCCATCAAACGTCAGTGGATCAATCACCGACAAATCACGGTACTTATCACCATACGCAATGATGGTCTTCGTGAGTGCCGAGAACGCCATGGTTAGCAATAAGAAACCAAAAAAATGTGCCACTTGCTTATAGAGCGCACTGACAAAATCGACACGTGATGGATTGAGTGGGTACAGACGAAATGACACACAAGATGCCGTCGCTACACCTGCAGTCAACAAGGCTACGAGTGGGTTATTCGGCAAACCATTGTGATCCGCCACCAAACCATTCGCCAACGAAATCGTGACGAACATTGCCAACGCATACGGCACAACGACCATTGGATTCACACTGTGTTTTGACGACAAGTAGTACGTCGTAATCAAACACAATGCCGTTGGGTATACCCCGATCAAAATATTCGAAAAGTAGAAAAATTGTTGCGCAACCAAAGGGATGTTTGAGAAATTTAATAGTTGACCAACAAATATCGAAATCGCGTTACAAATAGTTAAAGGGAGAAGCAGTAAAAAAACAATGGATATATCACGTACATAGGTATCGTAATAAGATCGGAAAGTAGACAAGTTGCGCATATACAGTTGTTAAATCTCAGCACGTACGATTAATACACAACAAACATTACCCATAAATCGCCCTGATGATTGCATTCGGTATCATTAAACACACAAAAACATCGCACTCACTATCTTTCGAAAGTAAGCCGTGATTTTGTCTGTTAATGAGGGAAGACGGGCATACCCGCTAAATCAATTGGCAAGAACTCATAGTCTGAGAGTCCGCACTATCCAAGGAGAGAAGCAGTTTGTTGACGGTGTTCACTGTTGTTCAAAAATTTTGCGAATTATATAGTCCAAAATATATACACTCAACCAAACCTTGGTGTTATTTCTAATTAGCATCCCCCAAGCGCCCATTGGAAATAAAACACATCCACCATGTAAATACTTGGTAACAACACAACCACAAACTAAGGCAATAAGCCGTCACTAAACTAAAAGTGACTGAATTATCTAAATGAAAGACATGTATCCACTACAACAGAAAATGTGGTGGCGGTGGCTCGCTTTTCACCAAGTCTGAAACGATCTGCAATCCACGCTTGATACGATAACGACTGGCTTCTCCTCCCAAGCTAATTCGAACATGATTTCTGCGTATATCGTTATCTAATGTGAACGGCTGAAAACCTGTCAGTTGAACACCCGCTTGTCTTGCGGCAACCAGTAAATTGTCAGCTTGCCATTCGCTGGGCAAGGTTAACCACACATGCTGACCATAAGGGTGAGCTTCAAAGTGCATGCCGGATAGACAATTCGCGGCAAGACGCTGTCTAGCCGCAAACTCCTGACGCTGAAATGCTTCAATGCGCTCAACTGAGCCATTAATGATCCAGTGACTGGCGATTTCAAACGGCAAAGGTGTGGCCATCCAACTCGTCGCCGCCAATCGTCCAACAGCATGCTGCTTAAGATGGCGCGGAACAACCAGATACCCAACGCGCAACCCTGGTGCCACTGTTTTTGTCAGGCTGGTAACATAGAAACTCTGCTCAGGGATCAAGCTCGAAATTGGCGGTAAACGATTCGGTTCTAACGCGCCATAAACATCATCTTCGATTAGCATCAAGTTATGTCGCTGCACCACTTCAGCAATCGCCATTCGGCGTTCCATGCCCATGTGTGCGCTGGTAGGATTGCTCATGCTCGGCGTACATGCCAATGCTTTAATTTCTCTTTGCTTGCAGATGCGATCAAGCGCTTCAGGAATGATTCCTTGTTCGTCCATGTCGATGCCGCACAGCTTAAAATTGAAGATCTTTGAACGTGCAATTAAACCGTGATCAACAAGCCGCTCGCATGCCACTGTGTCACCAGACGAAATGGCAGTACCAAGCGCGAGCACCAAGCCGTGGCATGCGCCATTGGTTAACAAAACACATTCAGCTTCCGCGTTCAGCTTTTGTTGGGCAAGATAATGTACCGCCGCGTCTATGTGTCGTCGCAGCCCAGCAACGGGTCGCGCTGAATTGAGCAGATGAGCGGTATCACCATGCTTGGCAATGTCCATCAAGGTCTCATTGAACAACTGAGTGATTTGATTGGTGTAAACCGGGTGTGCAATTGACATGTCAATCACGTCGGAAACCGACTGTTCATTCTTAACGTCTTGCGTCAGCAGAAACTCACTTTCCTTCCCTTGGGCAAAGCTTCTGACAAACGTCCCGCTGCCCACCCACGCCTCAACCGCACCTTGCTTTTCTGCATGGGCATAGGCATTGCTGACCGTCTGCACACTGACGGCCAATTGATCGGCCAGTTCACGATGCGGCGGTAATTTCGATCCCGGCAGCAATACGCCCAAAGAAATTTGATCCATTATCGCTTTTGAGATCGCCATATATTTCGGGAGCCCTGGGGCTAATTCGAGGTTTAATTTAATTGTCATAGTTCAATATTTTTATTGACCAAATTTTAGCCAGTGGTGTATCTCTAATGTATGCCTAATCAAAACAATTTGGCAACATTGAATCGTATTGATATGTATTGAACTAGTTTGAACTATAAGCGGCACTGATAAAAAGGAGGCCGGAAACGCATAAAACTGAGCTTAACGCATTCATAACAAGGTTATGGACGTGTCGCTGCTACTCAAGTTTCAGCATCACAAAGCGGAAGGCAAAGCTGGGAGGCAAAACAGTCATAAGTGGAAGGTCGATCCTGATCTCTGCTAGATATTGATGACTGGCGATGACTCTAACGATGGTCAACGTTCGTCCATTTGGGCGGTATATTGAGGAGCAAAGGGGCATGAGTGATGTAGTCCTTAATTTTACACTTGAAGAGTTTGACGTCCGGCTGGAGAAAGTTCGTGCGGCTATGGAAATCAACGAAATTGATATTCTTATCGTCCATGATCCGTCCAACATGGCGTGGCTAACAGGCTATGACGGCTGGTCATTTTACGTACCTCAATGTGTCGTCGTCGCACAAACTGGCGTTCCTTTGTGGTTTGGTCGTAACCAAGACGCCAATGGTGCACGTCGCACCGTTCATATGTCTCCTGAAAATGTCGTAGGCTACCCGGATCACTATGTGATGAATCCTCCGCTTCATCCTATGGAGTATCTCGCTAACGCAGTGCTTGGTGAAAAGCTATGGGACCGTGGTCGAATTGGCGTCGAAAAAGACAACTACTACTTCAGCGCAACCGCCTACGAGGCATTGCGTGACAACCTACCCAACGCATCATTTACTGATGCAACAGGCTTGGTTAACTGGTGCAGAGCAGAGAAATCAGAACAAGAACTGTATTACATGCGAGCAGCAGCGCGCATTGTAGAAAACATGCACCGCGTGGCTTACGACCTGATCGAACCTGGATTACCGAAACATATTCTGGTGGCTGAAATTAACAAGCACTCCGTTATCGGTCACGATGGGCACTTCGGCGACTATGCCGCTATCGTCCCCTTGCTACCGTCTGGCATTGACGCGTCGGCCCCACATCTCACGTACGATGATCGTCCCTTTAAAAAAGGTGAAGGCACTTTTATCGAGATGGCGGGGGTTCACCGTCGCTATCACTGCCCGCTTTCACGCACGATTTATCTTGGCGAGCCGGCCGATCATTTTAAACGCGCCAACGATGCATTGAATGAAGGTCTAGAAGCGGGACTGGCGGTTGCCAAGCCTGGTAATACGTGTGGCGACATTGCCCGCGCCCTCAATGCCATCATGGTGAAGTATGGTTTTGATCGGGGCGGTTCACGATGCGGCTACCCCATCGGTATGAGCTATCCACCCGATTGGGGTGAGCGCACCATGAGTCTTCGCGACACTGACACTACCATTTTGAAAGAAGGCATGACATTTCACTTTATGCCCGGTCTTTGGATGGATGATTGGGGCATGGAAACCACAGAAAGCATCGTGATCACGCAGTATGGTGCAGAAACATTGTGCAATTTTCCACGCCAGCTTTTTATTAAGCATTAGCAGTGAAGAACATACTCAAACGCTCACGAAAAAAGGATTAAGATTCTATGGCGAAATTACCGCCTAGTTCAGTATCAACAACCGTTGATTTTGAAGCAGACGGCATACAGCATGGCTTTTTGAAATTGCCTTATTCTCATGATGGATCGGCATGGGGTGCCATCATGACCCCCATCACCGTCATTAAAAATGGTGAGGGTCAAACAGCGCTGCTAACAGGGGGAAATCATGGCGATGAATACGAAGGGATCACGTCATTACTCAAATTGAGCCATACCCTAACACCCGCTGATATCAAAGGCCGCGTAATTATCGTGCCAATGATGAACCACCCAGCTGTCGAAGCGGGAAGCCGTGTTTCTCCCATTGATAACGGCAACATGAATCGCGCATTTCCGGGTCACCCCTACGGCAGTATGACAGAACGTATGGCTGACTACTTTACCCGTCACCTTGTCCCCTTGTGCGATACCGCACTGGATATTCACTCAGGGGGCAAGACACTAGACATTCTCCCTTTCGCTGCGGCTCACCGTCTTGTCGATAAAACGCAGGAAGAACGTTGCATAGAAGGCGCACGATTGTTTGGCGCGCCCTACTGTTTTTATATGGAAGAAATGGACCCGACGCAGCTGTATGACACGACTGTTGAAGCACAAGGAAAAGTGTTCGTCACCACGGAATTGCGAGGCGGCGGAACCACGAATCCTGAAACAATTGAAATGGCAGATCGTGGTATTCACAATTTCCTCGTATTCAGCGGCATCTTGCAGAAAGACCACATTGAGCCACCTAGCACACCCACTTTCTTGGAAATCCCAAATGCTCAGTGTTATTTGCAAAGTGAGCACAATGGAATCTTAGAGCTATGTGTGACGTTGGGTGATGACATCAAAGAAGGTGACCTCATCGCGCGCGTTTATTCGACCGAACGCAGTGGACAAGCCCCGATCGAATACCGTTCACAAACTCACGGTATCCTCGCTGCCCGTCGGCATTTAGCTAAGATCAGCCTCGGTGACACCTTCGCCGTGCTTGCGAAGCCAATCGACTAACCACCTCACTTCTGAGGCATAGCAAACGGCGTTGCATCATCAAGTCGCTCGACGCCGCTTGTTTCTGCCTGGGCTATGTGAACCAAACGCCCTCGCCACTCGCCTTTAGCACACAAAATTGGCCTCGAGAAATGTCAACAATTCCAACTCTGTGCCACGCTTAAAGGTATCGAGCACACTGAGACAGGGTCATCAATGCAACTTGATCGGTACGACACAAAAATCCTGCAAATTTTGGCGACGCAAGGGCGAATCACAAAATCGCACCTCGCCGAAGCGATTAATCTGTCGATCAGTCCGTGCTGGGAACGAGTAAAGCGCCTTGAAGAGGCTGGGATCATTGAAGGCTATGGCGCCAAGATCAACCCCAGTATCTTCAATAAAAAAACGCCGGTACTGGTGGAAGTCACACTTGGAAAACACGACGCAGCCAGCTTCAAACGTTTTGAAGAAGCCATGCAAACCTGCCCTGAAGTGGCTGACTGTTTCGCAACGGGTGGAGGCATTGACTACATCCTCAGAGTGATGGTGAAAGATATCGATCAGTATCAACGTCTTGTCGACAGTTGGCTGGTGTCAGAACTCAGTATTGAGCGCTATTACACCTACATCGTCACGAAAACGATCAAGCACCAAGGTGACACATTTGAAATCGATGAAAACCTGATGCGATAACCTTCTTTTCGTCTCGAAAAATTCTCCTTAACGCCTCTTTTATTGCTCACCGTCAGGCCATTAATCGCACTCGTTTTCCTGTGCAGAAAAAACACCATGTCTTTCGTCGTCCAATAGAAAAAAACCTCAAGCCAAACCCCATTTAACAGAAAACAACCCAGCCGAAACTGACTTACCTTTTAATGAGAAAAACCATATATACCCAAACAAACTCTCGCTGAACAAGCATCTTGAGGTTGCTTGGATATACACGAGTCATCTTATAGGGAGGTCATGATATGGCCGCACTGAATTTGCCTTACGAAGGAAAAGCCAGCAACGCTGTGTTAGCGCAGTTGGATGATGCGCGCTTACTCCGTCAGCTTGCTTATATAAACGGAAAATGGGTGGCAGGTAACGACGATATTGCCGTGACCAACCCCGCCGATGATCATGTGTTGGGTTATGTCACCTCATTAAAAAAATCTCAGGTCGACAAGGCCATCAACGCTGCGCACAAAGCTTTTGTTCCTTGGCGTGCCTTATCCGCAGAACAGCGGGCAACCAAACTGATGAGTTGGCATGATTTGCTGCTTGAAAACAGAGAGGACCTCGCCCGCTTAATGGTATTGGAACAAGGAAAAGCCTTAAACGATGCTCGGGGCGAAATTGATTATGGCGCATCGTTCATTCGCTGGTTTGCCGAAGAAGCGCGTAGAGCTTATGGTGAAACCATCCCTAGCCATATCCCCAATGCACAGCTTGCTACTCTGAGAGAACCGATTGGCGTAGCGGCGTTAATCACGCCATGGAATTTCCCCAATGCGATGATCACCCGCAAAGCCGCTGCTGCATTGGCAATTGGTTGTACGGTGATCGTGAAACCTGCCAACGAAACGCCCTTCTCCGCATTAGCACTCGCGGAACTGGCAGAGCGTGCTGGCATTCCAGCCGGCGTATTTAACGTGGTCACCGGCGATGCACCCATGATCGCCGCCACGCTGTGCGCCTCAGACAAAGTAAAGGCCCTCTCGTTTACCGGTTCCACACGCGTCGGGAAAATCCTACTCGAACAATGCGCCGATACAGTGAAGAAGTGCTCGATGGAGTTAGGTGGCAATGCCCCTTTCATTGTTCTGCCGGACATGGACATTCATGAAGCAGCCAACGCTGCGATTGAAGCCAAGTTCCAGACATCAGGCCAAGACTGCCTCGCCGCCAACCGGATCTTTGTACCACGCGAATACCATGACGAATTTGTCGCGGCCTTCGCTGCTGGCATGCAAAAACTTCGCGTTGGAAATGGCATGCAAAAAGGCGTAGACCTTGGCCCGTTGATAAGCCGTCAAGCCGTCGAAAAAGCGCAAAAATTGGTCGACGATGCACTCGAAAAAGGCGCAACGCTACTCGCAGGAAAATCACCACAATCGCTCAACAGCAATTTTTTTCATCCCGTACTGCTAACCCAAGTTACGCCTGACATGGCGGTATATCGTGAAGAGAACTTCTGCCCCGTTGCAGGTGTGATTGCCTACGACAACGTAGATGACCTTCTTGTTGCCGCGAACGACACCGAATATGGCCTTGCTGCCTACGTGTACGGAAACGATATCCGCGACATATGGAAGCTCATGCGCGGGCTAGAGTTTGGCATGGTGAGTGTGAACAGCGTGAAAATGACGGGTCACCCGATCCCGTTTGGCGGCATGAAGCAGTCAGGCCTTGGGCGCGAAGGTAGCCGACACGGTTTTGATGAATACAGCGAAATTAAATATTACTGCCTTGGCGGTTTACCGACAGCCAGCGGTTGCTGATCTTTTGCAGATACATGGAGTTTGATATGACACAGAATATTGATACCAAAGCCTTGCTCGAAATAGACCGTCAGAACGTCTTTCACGCATCAACGCACCTAAAGCAATACGCCAATGGTGACTTGCCTGGGCGTATTATCACCAGCGCCAAAGGCATTCGCATTCAAGACTCAGAAGGCATAGAACTTGTCGATGCTTTCGCGGGGCTTTACTGTGTGAACATCGGCTATGGTCGAGAAGAAATGGCCGAAGCCATCTACGAACAAGCCAAGAAGCTTGCTTACTACCACACGTATGTCGGCCACACGAACGAAGCATTGATCACCCTGTCAGAACGTATTTTGAAGATGGCGGGCCAAGGCATGAGCAAGGTGTATTACGGCATGTCCGGCAGTGATGCGAATGAAACCCAACTCAAGCTCGTTTGGTATTACAACAATGTGCGCGGGCTGCCAGAGAAAAAGAAGATCATCTCTCGTGATCGTGGTTATCACGGCTCCAGTATCGCCTCGGGTTCAATGACAGGGCTGCCACTCTTTCATGCCCATTTCGATCTGCCGCTTGATCGTATTAAACACACTGTCGCGCCTTACTATTATCGTCGTCAAGACGACGGGATGACCGAACGTGAGTTCTCAAAATACTGCGCAGATGAATTGGAAAAAATGGTGCTCGCCGAAGGTCCAGAAACCGTCGCCGCCATGATTGGCGAACCTGTACTGGGCACTGGCGGTATTGTTCCGCCACCAGAAGGCTACTGGCAAGAAATCCGCAAAGTATTGGATAAATACGACATTTTGCTCATTTCTGATGAAGTGGTTTGTGGTTTTGGTCGTCTTGGCGCTGACTTTGGTTCAATTATGTATGACATGAAGCCCGACCTCATTACCGTCGCCAAGGGACTTACTTCAGCCTATCAACCGCTTTCCGGCGTCATGGTGGGTGAAAGAGTATGGAAGGTGCTTGAAGATGGCACAGATCAATGGGGCGCTATCGGGCACGGTTATACCTATTCAGGTCACCCATTGGGCGCGGCATCGGCGCTGTGTAACCTCGATATTATCGAGCGTGAAAACCTGACGGCGAATGCGCGTGATACGGGTGCCTATTTCCAACAACAGATGCAGGCCACGTTTGCCAATCACCCGCTCATTGGTGACAGCCGCGGTATCGGATTGCTCCATGCGCTTGAGTTTTCCAGCAACAAATTCAAACGCGAACACTTCGATCCCTCTTTAAAAGTCGGCCCACAAATCGCCGCTGCATGTCTTGAACAAGGTTTGATCGCTCGTGCCATGCCACACGGCGACATTTTGGGTTTCGCGCCACCTCTGGTAGTTAACCATGCAGACATTGACGATATCGTCTCACGGGCGAAAAAAGCCATCGACAAAGTGACAGACAAGTTGGTGAGCAGTGGTAGCTGGAAAGCCGCTTAACACATTCAAACATCACCTCATACCATTGAAAAAGCCCCGAATCCGGGGCTTTTTATTGAAGATGACAATCGCGATCATCCAGATAAACTGGATGACATTCTTCTTGATATTCCGTGTAATATTGAAAAAATGTGCCCGTAGCCGCCTAAAAATGGCTAACACGTGTGCAATTACACGTATTCTCAGGATCTAGAAACGATATTTGTTGACCTTCCCCCAACTGTAACCTTTATACTTCTCTTCAATATCTACTCACAAAAGTCTTTCGATGCGCTTTTCATCTTTTCGTACATACTGGATCGCTATTATCAGCTTACTTGTCATGCTGACGTCCGGTTTTGCGTCGAGCGCATCAATGATGTCGATGTCAGTGCACATGATGTCCAGCGAACAGATGTCTCACGCTACAATGAGCGAAGAGCATCACGCGGCTTCAAATACAGATTCTGATCAAGATTGCTTGTTGTTTGAACCTTCAACCGATTTGCATGCTCAACATAGGGCTTCACCTAATCCTACATCAGAAATAGAAATGCTCGATTGCAGCTCCGATCCAACCATGGTTCATAACTGCTGCACGGCGACTTGTTTCAGCGCTGTTGCGCTAATCTCCCCCAATTATCAATCCGAGCAACACGTAACCAAACTTGCCCTTATCCACTTGGAGCAAGGCGTTACCCTCATTGCTCGCGTTCAATCTCTCTACCGACCCCCGATAGCCTAAATCCAACTCTGAAATGTCGTACCACTGCGCCTTTTTTATGCGCCGTGGAGGGTGATTCCGCGTCCGAATTTGACGCGAACAGAATGGATTTAACTCGTGAATATCAAACCAAGCTTATTAGCACTGTCGATCAGTGCCATGGTTTGGATGCCAACGCCCGCTTTCGCCGCTCCATCGGCAGAGCAAGTGCGTTTGGCGTCTGACTCCAACACACTGACGCAACTTATCGAAACAGCATTAGCAAACGATGCCAGCCGAAAGCAGTTCTATGCGCAATCTCAAGCCATGCGTGAAACAGGCATAGCCAGTGCTACCTTGATGGATCCCAAACTCAAAGTGGGTGTGGGTGGCCTGCCCGTCGACAGCTTCCAGTTCGATAAAGACCCAATGACCAACATCTCCATTGGCCTGATGCAGCAGTTTGAACGTGGTGACACCTTGTCTTTGCAAGGTAGAAAAGCCAATCAGCAAGCCGATGGCATTCAGCTTCAAGTCGAAGTGCGTGAGCGCGAAGTGGCCAATACTCTGACTCAGCTCTGGTTAGAATTGGGTTATCAGCAACAGGCTGAACGCATTTTGCGCGAGAACCAACGCCTGATGCGAGAGCTCACCACCTTCATCCAAACCAACTATTCGATTGGCAAGAATGAAGCGCAAGACTTGCTCAACGCCCAACTTCAAGTCAGTAGGCTTGATGAAAAACTGCAAGCTAACGCGCAGGTTCAGCGCCGCATTATTTCTCAACTCTCCGAATGGCTGGGTGCAAACTGGCTCGCCAACGCAAAAGATCTTAACGCCAGCAACCAGCTAAATTGGCAAACCCTGACGGCAACACTGAGTCAAACCAGCTCCATCGAGCATTTTACCCTTCTTCGCCAGCACCCAATGGTAAAAATGGCCGATGTGGCTATCACCACACAAGAAACACAGGTTGAATTGGCCGAGCAAGCTTACGCGCCGCAGTTCGGTGTCGAAGTGATGTACGGCTATCGCCAAGCTAACGGCATGAACGGTCAACCTGCCTCCGATTTAGTTAGCGCGTATCTGACGCTCGATATTCCGCTGTTCACCGATAACCGTCAGGACAGAAACCATGCCGCCGCTCAGTACCAAGTGGGCGCTGCAAAATCACAGAAAGACCTCCTCCTTGCGCAAATGAACGCCAAGGTGAATGCGCTTTTGGTGGATAAAAGCAATCTAGAGCAACGTTTAGATCGCTACAGAACCACCTTGCTAGAACAGGCTAGCGCACGCACCAAAGCGGTTGAACGTGGATACCAAAACAACACGGCACAGTTTAATGACGTGATAGCCGCCGCCAGTGATGAACTCACTTTATCCCTTGAGCAGCAACGTTTGATCACCGATTTAAATCTCGTGAACAGCAATTTGGCGACCTTATTGGGTAGTTTTGATTACACGACCGTGACACCTGATATCGCAATGCCAAACCCAGCGCCATCACAAACAAAGCACTAAGCCGCAAGGTAGGAGATAACAATGAAAACAATGCAAGTAGCTACCCTCGCTTTGCTGGTTGGCGGTGCCATCGGATTTGGTGCAAACCAACTGCTTTCAGGGCATGACATGTCAGCCATGGCTGGCGCAGCGACACCTGCGAGTAATGATGAGCCTTTATATTGGGTCGCGCCTATGGACCCCAATTACCAGCGTGATAAACCGGGACAATCCCCGATGGGCATGGATTTGATCCCCGTGTATGCGGATGATGCGTCAAGCGAAGGGGACAAAGCAGGAACTGTAAAAATTAGCCCAGCGGTCGAAAATAACCTCGGCGTAAAAACAGCCGCCGTTGAGTGGGCGCCACTGTCACCGCGTATTGAAACCGTTGGTTATATTGCCTTTGATGAAAGCCACCTATGGCAAACCAACGTCCGCGTCGCGGGTTGGGTACAAAAGTTATATATCAATGCCGTGGGCGAAAAAGTCAGCAAAGACGATGTGCTTTTTACGCTCTATTCTCCCGATCTCGTTAAAGCACAAGAAGAACTGCTCAACGCCTACCGCACAGGCCGCAAAGGCTTGATGAAGGGCGCAACAGAACGATTGGTTTCTTTAGGGGTCGACCGTGACCAAATTGCACAGATCATTAAACGCGGAAAAGCGTCACAAACCATAGATGTCAAAGCCTTGGGCGATGGCATTATCGCCAGTCTTAACATTCGTGAGGGGGGATACCTTTCTCCTTCACAAGCGGTGATCAGTGCCGGCCCACTAGACGAAGTGTGGGTTGATGCCGAGGTGTTTGAACGTCAGGCGCACTGGGTCAATGCAGGCAGCATGGCAACCATGACACTAGATGGTGTTCCTGGTAAAGAATGGCAAGGCAAAGTCGACTACGTGTATCCAATTTTAGACCCGAAAACCCGTACCCTGCGCATGCGCTTGAAGTTCACCAATGCAGACGGTGAACTCAAACCCAACATGTTTGCCAATATTGCGCTGCAACCTGTCACGGAAGATGCCGTTCTCACTATCCCAAAATCCTCAGTGATCCGCTCTGGCGGCATGACCCGCGTGGTACTCGCTGAAGGCGATGGCAAGTATCGCTCTGCTCGTATTGAAGTGGGACGTGAAGCGGGAGATACCATTGAAGTGCTGCAAGGTTTAACCGACAAACATCGTGTCGTCACTTCTGCCCACTTTATGCTGGACTCAGAATCCAGCCAGTCTGCCGATTTAGCCAGAATCAATGGTATTGAAGCGGCCGCAGAAACCCAATGGGCCAAAGGCGAAATCACTGATGTGATGATGGGACACCGCATGCTCACCATCAATCACGAACCCGTTCCCGCATGGAACTGGCCAGGCATGGTGATGAATTTCACCTTTGCCGAGGGTATTGAACTAGACGAGTTCGACGTCGGACAAGCCATCGATTTTGAAATGCAAAAAGCCGAATCAGGCCAATATGAAATCGTTGATTTCAAACTCAGTGACGACGCTGCGCCGAATGAAGTTTGGGTATCCGGCGAAATCTCCATGTTGATGGCAGATTTCGGCATGATCACCCTAACCCACCAGCCGGTGAGTGAGTGGAAATGGGACGCGGGAGAAATGAATTTCTCCGTGGAAGAAAGCGTTAATCTGGGCGCTTTTGCTGAAGGCCAAACCGTCCGCTTTTTAGTCACCAAAAACGGGGCAGATTACTTCCTTAAAGCACTTGAGCTAGAAGGAGGCAAACAATGATTGGTGCCGTTATTCGCTGGTCGATTGCCAACCGATTTCTGGTACTGGTCGCGACCCTCTTTCTTACGCTGGGCGGCTTATACAGCGTTAAGAATACCCCCGTCGATGCCCTGCCGGATCTGTCCGATGTGCAGGTAATCATCAAAACCAGTTATCCGGGTCAAGCGCCACAAGTGGTGGAAGATCAGGTCACGTATCCATTAACCACCGCCATGTTAGCCGTACCGGGCGCCGAAACGGTTCGGGGTTACTCCTTCTTTGGTGACTCCTACGTTTACATCATCTTCGACGACAATACCGACATGTATTGGGCACGTTCACGTGTATTGGAGTATTTAAGCCAAGTCGCGCCAAAATTACCACCGAGCGCCAAACCGACACTGGGGCCTGATGCAACGGGCGTGGGCTGGATTTACAGCTACGTGCTGCAAGACAAAACCGGGCAGCACGATCTGGCAGAGCTTCGTAGCCTGCAAGATTGGTTCTTAAAGTACGAACTACAAACCGTGGATGGCGTCTCTGAAGTCGCTACTGTTGGCGGCATGGTGAAGCAATATCAGGTGCAAATCGATCCTGCCAAACTGCGTGCGTACAACCTAACGCTGCAACAGATCAACATGGCGATCCAAAATGGCAACCAAGAAGCAGGCGCGTCAGTCATTGAAGTGGCAGAAGCCGAACACATGGTGCGCACCACGGGTTACCTTTCGAGTGTTGAAGACATTCAATCGTTGCCGCTTAAAGTCACCGAAAAAGGCACGCCATTGCTGTTGGGCGACATTGCTGACATCAACATTGGCCCACAAATGCGTCGCGGCATTTCCGAATTCAACGGAGAAGGCGAAGCGGTGGGTGGCGTGATTGTCATGCGCTTTGGTGAAAACGCCAGCGAGGTGATCGCCAATGTCAAAGCTAAGCTCGATGAACTGCAACGCAGCCTGCCAGACGGCGTGGAAATTGTTGCCACTTATGATCGTTCTACCCTGATTGATGCCGCCGTGGAAAACCTATGGCAGAAACTGGCGGAAGAATTCATCGTGGTCGCCGTCGTGTGCGCCCTGTTCCTTTTTCATATTCGCTCGTCACTGGTTATTGCCATTAGCTTGCCGATTGGTATTTTATCCGCCTTTATCGTCATGCACTGGCAAGGCATTAACGCCAACATCATGTCCCTTGGTGGTATCGCCATCGCCATCGGTGCCATGGTGGATGGCGCTATCGTCATGATTGAGAACGTCCACAAGCACATAGAGCGAACCCCACTCACCGACAAAAACCGTTGGCAAGTGATCAGTAAAGCGGCAGAAGAAGTGGGTGCGCCGCTGTTCTTCTCCCTGCTGATTATTACCCTCAGCTTTGTGCCTGTGTTTGCGCTCGAAGGGCAAGAAGGCAAGATGTTCTCGCCATTGGCTTTCACCAAAACCTATGCAATGGCTGCGGCTGCAGGTCTCTCGATCACTTTGGTGCCTGTACTGATGGGCTACTTCATTCGCGGGAAAATACTCCCGGAGAACAAAAACCCGGTTAACCGTGGTCTGATTGCCTTATATCGCCCATTGCTGAACCTTAGTCTGACCTTCCCTAAGACCATGATTGTGGTCGCTATCGCATTGATGGCCTCGGCGTATTACCCCACCAGTAAACTTGGCAGCGAATTCATTCCGCCGCTGGATGAAGGTGATTTGATGTACATGCCGACGACGTATCCCGGTATCTCTATCGGTAAAGCGCGCGAGCTATTGCAGCAAACCAATAAGCTGATCAAAACCGTACCGGAAGTGGAAACGGTGTGGGGCAAAATTGGACGAGCGGAAACCGCGACAGACCCTGCCCCATTGACCATGATTGAAACCGTGATCCAACTGAAGCCACGTGAAGAATGGCGTGAAGGGCTCACCACTGAATCGCTACGTAAAGAATTTGATGATTTGGTGCAATTCCCCGGCCTCACCAACGCATGGGTCATGCCAATCAAAACCCGCATCGACATGCTGGCAACGGGCATTAAAACACCTATCGGCATCAAGATTGCTGGCCCTGATCTTAAGGTCATCGAAGGCATCGGCGCGGATCTGGAACCTATCTTGAATCAGGTTGCTGGCACGGCGTCTGTGTATGCAGAGCGTGTTGCTGGCGGACGTTACGTCACCATCGACATCAAACGCCTCTCCGCAGCCCGTTATGGCTTGAGTATCAAGGACGTTCAGCAAGTGGTTTCTACCGCTGTCGGCGGCATGAATGTGGGTGAAACCGTTGAAGGGTTAGAGCGTTACCCTATCAATGTTCGCTACCCGCAAGACTACCGTGACTCTGTGGTGAAGCTGCAAAACCTGCCACTCGTGACACCCAATGGTGCACGTATCGCACTGGCTGATGTGGCCGATATTCGTTACGAAGACGGCCCTCCGATGATCAAAACCGAAAACGCGCGTCCTAATGGTTGGGTGTTTGTCGATATCGATGGTCGCGATCTGGGCTCTTACGTGGTCGATGCGCAAAAAGCGGTTGCAGAACAACTAGTGCTGCCAACCGGTTATTCCTTGGCGTGGTCAGGTCAATACGAATACATGGAGCGCGCAAAAGAGCGCTTGAGTGTGGTCGTGCCTATCACCATCGCCATCATCATGTTGTTGCTGTATTTGAGTTTCCGTCGCGTAGGCGAAGTCATGATCATCATGGCAACCCTACCACTGGCAATGGTCGGCGGCCTGTGGCTCATGCACTACTTGGGTTACAACTTCTCGATTGCCGTTGGCGTAGGGTTTATTGCCCTTTCGGGTGTGGCTGTCGAAATCGGCGTCATCATGCTGGTTTACCTCAACCAGGCATGGCACGCCAAAAAGCGTGAAGCACAAGAAAACAACCAACCGCTTTACCCAGAAGACCTCACTGGCGCCATTCGTGAAGGTGCGGGGCTGCGTGTTCGCCCCGTGATGATGACAGTGCTGACCGTCATTATTGGCCTGATCCCCATCATGTATGGCGAAGGCACAGGCTCTGAAGTGATGCAGCGTATTGCCGCCCCGATGATTGGCGGCATGGCATCTGCCCTCATTCTGACGCTGCTGGTTCTGCCAGCCATTTACAAACTCTGGAAAAACCGAGAAATCACACAACACAGTTAATGAATTTTCCGCGTCGACGAGGCGCGGAATAACTACTTTAAGAAGGAAAACACAATGAAAAAGACACTACTTGCACTTTCACTGGCTATTTTCACGACGAGCGTAATGGCCGCTGACATGGATCATTCCAAAATGGACCACAGCAAGATGGATCATGGCAAGAAGCCACAAGAAACCATGGATCACGCAGCCATGGGGCACGGCGACATGGATGATTCAAAGATGGACCATTCGAGCATGATGAACATGGAAGGTATGTCTGCAGTGGGTATGCCAGCAAATGGCGCAAAACCCGACAAAGTGGTTCACGTTATTTTGACTGATGACATGCGCATTAACTTCAAGAAAGACGTGACCATTGAGCCAAATGACGTGGTGCAATTTGTGGTGATGAACGTGGGTAAAATCGACCACGAGTTTTCTATCGGCTCAATGGACGAACAACTCAAGCACCGTGAAATGATGAAAAACATGACTAGCGGTCATGCCCACGATTCAGGCAGCACGGTCACCGTTAAACCGGGTAAAGCTAAGCAACTTCTGTGGCATTTCCACGGCGACAAAAGCGTTGAGTTTGCCTGCAACATCCCAGGCCATGCAGAAGCGGGCATGATAAAGAGTGTGACACTGTAACTCTCCTTGAGATAGCCCAGTCATCGCAACCATAGCCGCAGCAATGCGGCTATGGTTTATCTTACTCCCCCTTCAGTACCGCTTTCTTGGTTCGCGTTTCAACCAACACAGTGACAATCACGGCAAACACACCCACCAGCGCCGAAGCTAACCAAGAAGAAACATACACCTCACCGAACACGCGCGTCCAAAGGATCGCTAGCACCACAAACCAACCAAACAGAAAGGCCGCGTTGTTAATCGCGATAACCAAAAGCGTTGGGAAAATGGGCTTGGTTACTGTCTCTTTGAGTTCTGGGTGCGCCTTGCTCACCTTGCCCGCAAACACCTTCGCCGTGATCAGCGAAAGAATAATGCCAAGGCCAAACGTCAGCGGGACGGCTTGCCCCCAAACTGATAGCTCTTTGGTCGAAATCATATCCAACGACATCGGAACCAATGCCTTAGAGCCAAACGTATAACTGGCAATCACTGCATTAATGACCCCATTGATCA
This sequence comes from Enterovibrio norvegicus FF-33, assembly GCF_000286835.2. Taxonomy (GTDB): domain Bacteria; phylum Pseudomonadota; class Gammaproteobacteria; order Enterobacterales; family Vibrionaceae; genus Enterovibrio; species Enterovibrio norvegicus_A. The sequence goes on from NZ_AJYD02000038.1 coordinate 1,647,698, forward strand.
GTGCGGATACCAGAGAGTCTTTGAGTTTTACTTCAATCGTGGGTGACATATTTACCTCAGCCAAAATACCTTACAAAACAGCAAATCCATGTCGCCACACAGAATGTAGTGCTAGATGACAACTAACGTTTTAAAACTGTTTGAAAATCCCAGATACGGGACTGCGGCAACACCCAGTGTAAATTTCGCTGAACACCTCTTTTATGCAAATCCATGCCCGTTTCTCGACAAATGTCAGCAAGAACCGCATCTTACTTTGCAATTACCTGCACATTTATTGATTCGCAGGGATCAGGAATAGAGAAAGGAATCATCAGACATGGATAAAGATCATAGCCTCAGAGAAAACCTCTTGGCCTTACTGCTTGGCAGCGCACTCGTCTCGCTGGGCGTCATTTTCTTCAACAAAGTTGGCTTACTGACAGGCGGCACGGCAGGCCTTGCCATCTTCCTCACCAAAGTGAGCGCCTTAAGTTTCGGCCAAGCCTTTTTCGCCCTCAATCTGCCGTTCTACATCCTGTCAGTCATGCGCATGGGTTGGCGTTTCACGCTGAATACTTTCATCGCGGTCAGCATCGTCTCTGTGGCTGTTGATCATCTGTATCGCGTTATTGATATTGCGCATATTGATCCCATTTACGCAGCCCTGATTGGCGGTGGCTTAATCGGAACAGGCATGTTGGTGATCTTCCGCCACAAAATGAGTCTGGGCGGATTCAATATTCTCGCGCTGTATCTTCAAGAACGCTTTGGGATTCGTGCTGGCAAGGTGCAAATGGCACTGGATTGCGCCATTGTGGTGATGTCACTGTTCATTGTGGATTTGAGCTTGATTGCATTGTCGATACTGGGCGCGATCACCACCAACCTTATCTTAGCGATGAATCACAAACCTGGGCGTTATCAGGCCAAATCGCAAGCTGCTTAGACCCTGATCGTCATCCGATCTCTTTGCTTCTAGATAAATCGTAAATAGCACCTGAACTGGCCACCTTCTCGGTGGCCTTTTTGTTATCAGAAGAAACTAATTGGCAGATAGAAATCCAACTCAAAGCGTTCCTGCTCATCGAGAAAATGGTTTTGGTGATAATGCACATACGCAGGCGTTGATCCCAGTTTAAAACCAGACGCTGGCAGCCACTGCTCGAGCACCTTGCTGATTTGGGGAAGCAGTTCGCCATACACCCCCTGCAATCGAAACACCGCATGTAACCCGCCCGGCACCACCAATTGATTGACGACTCCGCGCACTTTTATCGGCGCATCAATGGCAATGCAGGCAACATAGCGACACTTATCCAGCTCTACCCAAGCAGGGTTTGAATGGTGTAAACCAAATTGCTGTGAAAAATCACGCCCTTCACTACTCGCCCATGCGTGCAATATTCGCCATGTGTTTTTTATCGATCGGTCATAGCCAACATGGCGTACATACGCGGCGAACCGCTCTGGCACTTCGACAATTTTGGGCGAAGGCAATTTGAGATCAGCCACACGAAGATAACCGGCCGCCACATCGGGATCTTTCAAGTAAGGCTTATTGGCTATCTGCATATCATGTTTACGCCATTCACCCGGCGCGACATCAAACGTGGCTTTGAATGCACGACTAAACGAAGACACCGAGTTAAACCCGCACTTGTTGGCAATCTCAAGTACGGATGACCGTGTATCAAACATCAGCTGATTGGCGGCATATTCCATGCGAGTGCGGCGGATATACTGATGAATCGACTCGCCCACCACGCTTTTGAAAATACGATGGAAGTGTTGTTCAGCCAAAAAAGATTGGACTGACAAAAAAGATTGGACAGGCACTTTAAGAAAAGAACAAAACTGTCAGTTTCAGCATTCCTTGCTAATCAGCCCATCCTGAATACCTAAAGATGAAACGGTTAACTCGCCGCGATACCTTGTCCTCACTATCATCATTCATCAAAGATTTCGGCCATGGCTCAAGCGCGCTCTTCTCTTATCAGTCTTGACGCAACACCCTACTACCACTGCGTTTCTCGTTGCGTTCGTCGCTCCTTTCTATGCGGCCATGATGATACAACTGACAAAAGTTATGAACATCGTAGAGGATGGATAGAGAAGCGATTATTGGCCCTTTCTCACGCGTTTTGCATTGATGTTTGTGCCTACGCCATCATGAGCAATCACTATCACGTCGTGCTGCATATCAACATAAATAAAGCCAAGACATTATCTCCACTAGACGTTGCGGAGCGTTGGTTGGCGTTTCATCAAGGTCCTTTGCTTATCCAGCGATTCATTCGTGGGGACAAGCTCTCGGAGGCAGAATCCGAAAGCTGTATGAACATCATTGAAGTGTGGCGCGAACGTCTAACGTCAGTCAGCTGGTTTATGCGACTTATCAATCAACACATCGCAGCAGAAGCGAACCGTGAAGACAAATGCACAGGTCATTTCTGGGAAGGGCGATTTAAGAGCCAAGCTCTGCTAGATGAAAAAGCGTTGGCGGCAGCCATGGCGTATGTTGACTTAAATCCTGTGCGTGCGGCGATTGCAGATACACCCGAGCAGTCTGACCATACGTCTGTGAAAGCGCGAATTGAGTCTTTGAAAAGTGAAGACATTACGGCACCAAGCTTGTTCCCGTTCGCTGGAAACCCACGCGAAGACATGCCCGACGGCATTCCCTTTCGTCTCATGGATTATTTAGAACTTGTAGATTGGACAGGGCGACAGGTACGTGATGATAAACGTGGTCATATTGAAAACGGACTGCCGCCCTTACTGTCGCGCCTAGGCTTCGATACTCAGAGCTGGATACGAACCTGCACCAAAATAGAAAGAGGAAGTATTGTTGGAGCGGAGTCAGCAGTGAAAGCAGCCTTGCCGCATCTCAATCGACAAAGAATGTCTGGCATTCGACTGCCATATAGATAACCCAACACCTACCTTGGTTTCAGTGCCCCAATCAGATAACCATCTGAGCCTTCTGCTTCCCCAAATTTGTGTATACGACAGATTTTGACCGCATTCTTCGATAACTGCCGTTTACTGCTAAATACAGAGTAAACATATCTCCCTTTTCAAGCGTTCGCCATCGAGAAATAGTCAATGTTTCCTAATGTGTCTGTCTGTGTTTTATGCATATTCACCTTGGGTAAATGTTATCGAAAGGCTTTGGCATGCCTTACATGAAACGATAACCAGAAATCACCGGTGCAAGTATATGTGGCAATTGCTCAGGCAAGTTAAACAATTTTTAGAGCAGGTATCGCCCTATCCAGGCAGTGGTCATGGCACAGCGAAAATATAGCGCTATTTGGATCGGCTATTTATCGGGGCGAATGATTGTGTTTGACTTTATTTCCATCGTGAATCAAGTGCGTCCTTATTGTTCGAGTTAACCCAAAATAAAGAGGCAATGATGCGTAAGGGGTATCAAAAAATTTAGGCCGAGTGAGAAGAATACAGCCTGATAGATTGGCCAGTAAAACTAATTGCCATACCGTACAGGCGCATCATGGATAGACGTAACATATCTGAATACGATTTTTTTACTCTCAAGGATGAACAAATGACACAACATATACCGATCGCGATGCTCGGTTTTTTCTTATTGTCCCCCAATTATGCTTTGGCGCAGGATCTGCCTGATTCACAAATAATAAGTGCATTCTCAACGCGCTCATCGAGCTCGGGAATAGCGCCGCCAAAAGAAACGTTAGGTACTTATGTTCTTAACTCGGGAGGTGGCCTTGATACGGGGTGCACTTATAAATCCGGTGGTCCATTGATTATTAAGTTGCCAGTCCCGAATGTGGTCAATGAAGCTGTATTGCAAAGTGACGGGACGATTGATCCGGGTAAGTTGGCAAATATGCAAAGTCAGAGTGTTATTGGTGCCAAGGCGCGAATTAGCATGCCTGTTTTTGATATCGATTCAAGCGCTAACGTTCCCGGCATCAACCCGGAAGTCGATGTTGTTTCCTTTAACGGGAAAACGATGGGAACCCTTCAAGGGGCTGACGGTCGCTGGACTGACACAAATCTTCAAGTCGACGTCGGTGAAATAAAGTTCGGACAAGATAACGAAATCCGCGTTGATATAGATACTGCGAACAGTGGCGACAATTGGTGTATGTCTGTCGATTGGGTTTCGATAGAGTTTGATGTGGCACTTCCGGTCGTTCTCGCACACGGAATCGCGGCTCAAGCAGACTCTTGGGATGAAAGCAGCGCGCCAGGTGTATTGAGTACCTTAGATGATCTGGGAATTCGCTATGAGCGTTTCTCTGCTCAAAAGAATGGCACTACCGCGACAAATGCGGGAATTTTAAATCGAAAAATCCAGACGTTTCTTGATGAGTTAAAAGCCGATAAAGTCCACATTATTGCGCATAGCAAAGGCGGGTTGGACACTCAGAATCTCAAAGCGCTAAGCCCTAACTTTGAAATTAAATCTCTCTCCACGTTTTCCACCCCACACCTTGGCAGCGTAGCCGCAGACCTTTCCTTTATAAAAATGGAACACTATGCGGATAGATACACCAATACCACAGCCGATCCAAATAACTTTGCCCGGGAATATATGAAACTGCCGGATATTCCTTTTGTGGGACCTAAAATGCCGGGTATTGAGGATCTCACTACGGACACTGCATCAAATGCGATAAGTGCTGGAACGCGTGGAAATATCACACAAACGTTCTCTATGGGTGCAAATGCCGATTTAGATCAAGACGGAGTGATTCAGAAAGATCCGGACATAGTTGGTCTCTTTCCTTGGGGATCCCGTTGGGCTGGCGTCGCGGCATGGGAAGCCCTTAGAAACTTCAGTTCGGCAGCTTATCTTGATACCCAGCAATTTGTATCGCCACATTACTCTAACGGTTATAACGTGATAATCACTACCGTCAGATACACAGCTAACGTAACAACGGCTCAGGAAAACGATGTTGTCGTTACGCTCGCCAGTGCGAATCCAAGCTTCGCTACGTCTTTGGGCAACGTGTTGGCAAACCATTCGACAATGAAAACGGGGCCAAATGTACTTCGTTTTGTCCAAAATATTATTTCGATGCGCTAAGGAGTGGCGAGCATGAAATTTTTTAAACAGCTTATGACGGCGCTTGCCTTTATCGGTGTCTTGCTACAGCCAGTTTTGGCGAGTACCCAGGTTCCAATTGGCATGAGCACCAGTACAACCTTATCGTTTCCTGTAACAAGCACTGATAGCAACGCAGAATTGGCATTTGATATTGATGTGGCTGATGCCTTTGTTGTAGAAGTTATTGTTCCTGTTGATGATGCCACCGTTTCGATTGTGGATCCGAACGGGAAAATTGTATTGTTATCGACCGACGCATCAACCAATAGCGTATTGGGAAGCAGCCAAACACCAGCGTTACCGGGGAGCTATGTTTTCTTCCCGGAAGTAAAGGAGCCGATGGCGGGCACATGGAAAGTTCTTGTTGATTTCCCAAGCCCTTCTTACGATACGGTTATTATTGGCCAAGTTGCGGTTCAAACGCCCATTGCTTTTGGAATGGCGATTGCGGCCAACGAATATGTATTGGGTGAGCCGGTACCCGTAGCAGCGTTACTGACTGATAGGGGTGAACCTATATCTACAGCAGCGACTCAAGCAACGGTTGTTGAACCAAGCAACAGCAACACTGTGCTATCCCTTGCGGATGACGGACAAGGTATCGATGCAGCGCAAGGTGATGGGATATACAGCAATACTTATATTCCTAACGAGTTGGGCGAATACGAAATTAAGGGAACAGCGACAGTCAACTGGAAGGGCAGCCAACTGGTACGGGAAGCGACCAAAAAAGTTAACGTCATCCCTGCGTCAGTGAATATTGTTAGCCATAAATTGTCACCGGTGTTTACGTCCGAAGGTTGCGTGAGTGCAATCAGCCAATATTTTGAACTGGACGTTCAAACAGATGGCGATTATGCCTTACACGGGCATTTAACCGACGGGGTTAACGAATTAAACAGCAGCAAAAGACTACTCCTGACAGCCGGTAAGCATGTGGTTGCTCTCGAATACAGCAAAGAGAAGATTGCCGAATTGTTCTCCGAGACCGCAGAGCTTTCGGTTAATACACCCTTTATCTATAGCATTACCGATGACGCGATTAAACTCGCGACTCCTCGCTTGCGCTTCGAAGATATCATTGATCTTTCAACATTGGAGCGTTGCAGAGAGCCAATCGAGATAACCGGGCAACTACAAACTACACCGGTTATGTCAGAAGACGGCACATTCATTAAAGCACTGTCTTTCAGTTTTCCTGTTCATGTGACCAACACCGGCACTTATACCGGCTCGGTTAATATTAGCAGTGCCGCTGGTGAAAATCTTGAGCTAGTGAGCTTCCAAAAGTACCTCCAAAAAGGGGAAAGCACATTCGAATTTACGGTGTCGGGAGAGGTCTTCAAGCAAGCTGACGGTCCGTATGAGCTTAATTCGTTGTTGCTATACAGCCGCTCGACGTCTTACCGTCAATCCGTGTTGGGTGAAACACCTCCTTACAAGAAGGAAAACTTTAGCCCACCAGTCAACGTTACGTTAACCGGTAATCTCTTTGGCCTGGAAAGGAACAACTGGGAAAGTGTACCGGCGGCAAATGTATCGCAGCCTAAAGTGGGCGGATACCTGCGTGCCGGCGCGTCAATACCGTACGACTTTGAAACGCTGGCAAGTTTTGACCTGAGTAAAGTTACTGGAGACATTACCAAAGCCACGCTCATCGTCACGTTTGGTGATTCTACTCTCCAGTACCCGTTCAACGATGTGACAGTGCACACGGTTGATGATGCCACTTGGGATCCTGCGTCGGTAAGTTACGATTCATTCTGTGAATCCTTCACTGTCTGCCCGGCGTGGTCAAATACACTAGCAGCGTTGAAGAATGTAGAGCAAAACCAAACCGTCGAAATTTCAGGGCAAGCATTATTGGATGTTCTAAACGAGAAGCGCAGCTTACCAACTGCAATGACATCGTTTGTTCTTGTATCAGCACCGCATGAACGCAGCTACTTTGTTGAAGTTAAAAACGTGTCGCTATTTATCGAATACTAAATTCGGTTGATTGAATTTAGGGAAGAAGAAAGGCCAGAAGCGAAAGCTTCTGGCCTTTTCGTTGAGGTGAGCTGTGGTAAGACCCTATACACTTTCAAGATTCTGATAATACTGTCTTTTATATTCATTCGGGGACAGCCCACCACTAGTACCATGATTACGTTTTGGATTGTAGAAGCACTCAATATATTCAAATATTTCAGAGCGTGCTTCCTCACGGGTTTTATAGATCCTTCGCTTTACTCTATCTTTCTTGAACAGCGAAAAAAAACTCTCAGCAACGGTGTTGTCGTGACAGTTCCCTTTTCTACTCATACTAATTTCCATATTGTGCTCTTTTAGGAAACTGCGCCAGTCGCTCGATGTATACTGAACGATTTGATCTGAGCGAACTAGCACCTTTTCACTTGGCCGTCTTCGCCAAATCGCGATCAACAAAGCATCAATGACAAAGGTCTACAGGGACAGGCAAAGTTAAATATCGTACAAATTATCTTTTGAAAACATCAGTGACCATCGGCCAATCAGTCAGTTGAGGATGCTTCTCTGAGATATTCAAAAGTTCGCTGGATTGACGTCGATTTAGCACAATGCAGATGCGTCAAAACCACCAATCACGTGGTTGATAGGTATTAACGAAGGTTTGGATGACGTTAGCTAGCTGGAATACGATAACCACAGAGTCTTTTCCACCCTAGCAAAGGTAAGGCTCCTTTAATCGATGACTCTGTGCCTATTATGGTTCCCTTTTCCACTTTCGTGTAAGTGTCGAGCCATTCGGCAACGCCAAACCCTAAACGACTGAGTATGTCGGGTTCACGACTCTCAATATGACCGCGTTTATCTTCTCGGCATTGCCGTCCTGTCCAATCGACAAGCTCTAGGTAATCCATCAAACGAAAGGTATACCTTCTGGTATCTGTTTTCTCGGATTTCCCGCAAAGGGGAATAGGTGTGGTGCAGTATTTTCGGGCTTGTTGCAAAAAATTCGATGGCGCGGATTTCTCCACACATCCTCCTGACATTACGTGTAAATCACCTCGACATTAAATAGTCAATTCATGAAGATGGATCTCTCCCTGACGCGCCATATTCGATCGTTATGGCGTAACCAACAATCGAGTTGCCTCTTGTTCAACAGGCGTAATGATTCAAATCCCTTGATGGTGGCCTACTCTCGGATGTAGTGTTCCGGTTCAAAGCCGCCGGTCGCGGTGATGAGTTTTTAACGGCACATGGTCAGATTCAATACGGTTATTGAGATATTTCACTTGCCGATATGCCACAACTTCTCGCAGTAATCTCTCTTCTTTCAGTCGAGCAATCGCATTACCATAAGAAGAATGCTGGTCGGTATTTAGGGTCTTTGGTTGCACGTCGTGTTTGTACTTTTCAGACAATGCTTTAGGAAACGATAAACGGCATATTTATCTCGTTTTTTTGAAAAGTAGAAGTCTAATGTTTCTACTTTTTTATTAATGGCACAGTACAGGTAGCGCCATTTCCCCTTCACTTTGATGTAGGCTTCATCAAGCAGCCAACATATCACTGACGCTGGCATAACTCATGGGCGTATGATCCATACCAACGTAGCGACCAAAGGATGATTTCAAAGGCGAAGTGTTGTAAGCGGTTAATAAACCAGTGAGTTCCTACTCAATTGCACAAAAATCGGTGACCAAGTTTTGTTTCAGTTTTATTAAATGCTGAAAAATGGTTTTAAATGACAAAAAATGAACGTAGATTTTCATATGGTCATGATTTGTAATGACTTTAGTTTGAGTAGGTATCCCCCCTCCAAGCTGATGATGCGGGTTCGATTCCCGCTGCACGCTCCAATCCGCTTTATGCTTCATTTCCTACTGTCTATCTACCATTTCTCCCATGTACTAACCGTCTCAGAAGAAGCTGATCGGCAGATAGAAATCCAACTCAAAGCGTTCCTGCTCATCGAGAAAATGGTTTTGGTGATAATGCACGTAAGCAGGCGTTGAGCCCAGTTTAAAACCAGACGCTGGCAACCACTGCTCGAGCACCTTGCTAATTTGGGGAAGCAGTTCGCCATACACCCCCTGCAATCGAAACACCGCATGTAACCCGCCCGGCACCACCAATTGATTGACGACTCCGCGCACTTTTATCGGCGCATCAATGGCAATGCAGGCAACATAGCGACACTTATCTAATTCCACCCATGCAGGGTTTGAATGGTGCAAACCAAACTGCTGTGAAAAATCACGCCCTTCGCTACTCGCCCATGCGTGCAATATTCGCCATGTGTTTTTTATCGATC
>NZ_AJYD02000038.1:1657072-1680342 GCF_000286835.2 Enterovibrio norvegicus FF-33
CGAATACGCAGCCACATCTGCCAAGGTTTTGGCGGGCAAATCGCGGCTAATATCTTTGTGAATGTAGTACAGCACATCATTGATGCGGGAAATGTGTTGATGGCTCATTTGACCAAATAGCATAAACGGACATATCGAACAGCATAAACGGACATTCTAAAAACCACAATGCGTTGTAATATTTTTTGATAAGTCATTCATACGTTGTTCAGGTACTGATATGGAAATCGCAACATCGCTTCAGCAAATCCCTTCTTCCTATATTCGTGAGATTTTGGCCGCAGCGTCAGATAAGAACGTTATCTCTCTCGCGGGTGGTTTGCCGGATGAAAAAACCTTCCCTATCGACCTGATGAAAGCCACCCTCGAAGGCCTGTCTGACATGCCCGAGGTATTTCAATACGGTGCGACAGCGGGTTATGGCCCACTACTCACGTTCCTCAACACCTATTTCGAACTGCCAGAAAGCCACATGGCGATGGTTTGTACCGGCTCACAACAAGGCTTGGATTTGATTGCCCGCGCCTACGTGAACCCTGGTGACAAAGTCGTGATGGAAGCACCAAGCTATTTGGGTGCGATGCAAGTATTTGGCTTGGTACAAGCTGACATGGTGACCGTGCCGCAAACAGAATTCGGGCCTGATTTAACTGCGCTAGAAACCTGCTTTGCCGAGCAATCACCAAAAATGTTTTACGCCGTACCGGATTTTCACAACCCAACAGGGGTTTGCTGGTCACTAGAAACACGCCAGCAAGTCGCCGCGCTGTGCATCAAATACAAAGTGGCATTGATTGAAGATGCCCCTTACCGCGAACTGCGTTTTGCTGGCGATGCCCTTCCGTTGGTGTCTGATTTCTGCCCGCAAAACTCGATTGTTCTGCGCTCTTTCTCGAAAATTGCGTCTCCTGGCCTGCGCATTGGCGTGGTAACCGGAAAACGTAGCTATATCGAACCGATGGTTAAAGTCAAACAAGGCGCAGATCTGCACTCGAGTGTGCCAATGCAAGCTCTGCTGCTTGGCCTGTTAGAACACAAAGACTTCGATCAACACATTGATACCATTCGCTCGCTCTACAAATCTCGCTATGAAACTTTGTTTAGCGAACTGCAGCAAAAGCTGCCTGAAGGGTGTGAATTGAACGCCGTTGATGGTGGCATGTTTGTTTGGGTAACACTGCCTGAGTGTGACACCTTTGCACTGGCAAAATCGCTACTCAGTAACGGTGTGGCGGTTGTGCCTAGCCCTGTTTTCTACCCGAAACCAGAAAGCGCGGATGCCGCGCTGCGTTTGAATTTCACCAACGCGACAAACGAAGAACTTGCCGAAGCGGTAACGCGTTTGGCAGCAGGTCTGCGCGAACAGTTAAGCGCCGTGACCAATCAAGAAGTGCCCGTTTTCGTATAACGGGACATCACACACCTTCGTCTGATCCCTAGAAAACAGCGAACAAAAAGGGCACCGCAAATTTCTCTGCGATGCCCTTTTTCGTATGATGTTAACGTTACCGCATGAACGTGTATTAGTTCGCGTCGATCACTTCAACCGTGTCAGCAACGTCTACTGTGATCGCGGTCGTTTCTGTCGCCGCTTTCTCTGTAGCATCAGCCGCAGCCGCTAATGACGCGTCCACATCGCACGCATACGCGTTACCAAACATGGTGACAGAGCTTGAGAAACCAAACGGTTGATACAGATACAACACGTTACCGCCTTTCTCAGCAGCCTTCATTCGCATTTGGTTTAGCGTTCCCCAAACCATGTCTTTGTCTGCGTGTAGCCAGTAATCGTAAAAATGCCCTTCTGAGCCGATCACTGTGCCTTTATGCTCACATCCTTGAATCGCATTGATATCATCCCAAATCACTTGGACTTGCTCTGACTCTTGGGTTGGGAAAGTCACACAACCCGATAACAGTGCAGCAGAAACCCATGCTGCACATAGCGAAATGTTTTTCATTTAAGACGCGTCTCTACTGTTTCAAGGGCGCGAAGTTTATCCTGAGTTGATGTAAAAGCAAGCAAAATAAGCAGACGTCATTCACCGACTTATATGGGCTTTATCAGGAATCGCTCTTTGAAGCTAAAAAACCGCGCCAACTACCAAAATGAGAGATATCTCGCCCGCCGGCTGCACTCGCTTCTTCACAGATAAAACCTGTCACCCAAGTGCCATCATCTAACTCAACTTTTCCCAAGCCTAACGGGCTTGGAATGCCCGCCAGAAAATCACCGAATCGTGCCGTAGGCATCTCCCAAAGTTCCAATTCAATGCGATGCCCACCTTCTTTTGTGCGCACCATGCCCGGACGCTTGGGCTCTTCTCCTGCCAACGCAAAGAACTGGTATCGCGCGGCACTGCGTCTTTTCTCCAAAAAGGAAGCCTGACGACTGATCAGTTGATGGTTAAGCGGCAGTCCCGCCATGTGCGCGCCACAGACAGCCATCACCATGGACTCTGGAATACGCTCACCGACTTCAATGCGAGACTTACCCGTGTACGCTTTGGCCATTTCTAAGAGCTTTGGCTCAGTGCCTTTGTCTGAAAACAGCGTGATACCAAATGGCATGTTTTCGGATTCGTCGTCTGCAGGCACAGCGATGGCAGCATAATCTAACAAGTTCATGAAATTGGTGTAGAAACCCAAGTTGGTATTCAACTGGATCGGGTCAGCCTGCATTTCCTCAATGGTGTAGATATTCCCTGCCGTTGGGATCAAGATGGCATCGACAGAATTCAAAATCGCATCACAACGCTTTTTCAATGCTTGAAGTTGATATTGGGCATTGAACGCATCTACCGCTGTTAACCCACGAGCGCCGCCAATAATGGCTTGAATTGCGGGGTCGCAGTCAGCTTCATGTTCATCAAAAAACGCTTTGATCCCGGCATAACGCTCAGCAACCCAAGGGCCGTGATACAACAACTTGGCCGCATCCAAAAACGGACTGAAATCCACGTCCACTAACTCTGCGCCTAACGCTTCGCATTGGGCTTTGCTTTCGGTAAAACGACACCTGTAATTATCGTTGCCGAAGAATGCCAATTGGGTATCACGCGGCACACCAATGCGTGGCTTATCGAAGGAATAAATGACCCCTGAATCAGAGTCAGAAAAGTCTCTCGCATAGCAATCAGACGGATCGTATTGCCCAGCTACGGGCAACACGTGTTCAATGTCATCCACCGAATGTGCGAACACAGTAATGCAATCCAGCGTTCGGCATGCTGGCACTAAGCCGCGACAGCTAATTCGACCGATACTCGCTTTCATGCCCACCAAGCGATTAAACGCCGCCGGGACACGCCCTGATCCTGCGGTGTCTGTCCCCAGAGAGAACAACACCTGCTTCAATGCCACAGACACGGCACTGCCAGCACTTGACCCCCCTGAGATGTACGTTGGGTCGATACTATTTTGACACGCGCCATACGGGCTACGTGTGCCGTTTAAGCCCGTGGCAAACTGGTCGAGGTTGGTTTTGCCTAACGGCACAGCGCCCGCATCAATCAAGGCCTGTACCACAAAGGCTGAACTGCCTGGCGAGTAGGCGAATTCTTTGCAGGCCGCCGTGGTCGGCAGTCCCAATAAGTCGATATTATCTTTGATCGCGAATGGCACGCCATAAAGTGGTTTTAATTCGGGGTTGCTGTTTTTGAGCGCTTTGATATAGCCATCTAATTGCGCTTCGCTGATATTCGAAATCCAACAATGATTGACGTCAGCTTTGGCTTGCTTCCACTGCTGACGTAAGTATGCCTCTGGCGTCGTCTCACCGCTTTTGTACGCATCCAGCAAGGCCTGAATTGACGTGAATTCCATTAGATCTGCTCCATGATTAACAATGTTTGACCTGCTCGCACTTGCTCACCTTCCGCTTTGGCATAGTGCACCACGCGACCCGATTGGGTGGCGGTGACTTCGATTTCCATTTTCATCGACTCAACAATCAAGAGGGGTTGGCCAATTTCAATGGTATCGCCGGGTTTTGCCAGCAATTGCCACACGTTGCCCGCCAACTGGCTAGAAACGGTAAATTGTCCATCTTCCAATATGTCGTCAGCCGTGCTTTGTTCTTCCACCGTGTCGGCAACAAAGTTGGCTTCGCCACTTTCTTCCCAGCGCTGACGCTCTTCATCGAACGCCTGTTGCTGGCGAGATTTGAACGCGGTGATCGACGCCTTTTCTTGCTCAAGCATGGCTTCATAGTCAGCAAGGCTGAAGCGGGTTTCTTCGATGCGGACGTCAAATTGCCCGCGCGGGAAATCACGACGAATATCCGTCAGTTCTTCGTGGGAAACCGGATAGAAACGGATCTGATCGAAAAAGCGCAGCAGCCAAGGTTTATCAAAGGCTTTGCTCTTTCCGTAGCGATTCCACATTTGGAGCGTTCGCCCCATCAGCTGATAGCCACCCGGCCCTTCCATGCCATACACACACATATACGCGCCGCCAATACCGACGGCATTTTCAGGCGTCCATGTACGCGCGGGGTTGTATTTGGTGGTCACCAAACGATGGCGAGGATCCATCGGCGTCGCGACAGGCGCGCCAAGGTAAACATCACCCAGTCCCATCACCAAATAGCTGGCATCAAACACGATGTCCTTGACCTGATCCATGCTGTCCAAGCCGTTAATACGACGAATGAACTCGATATTATTCGGGCTCCACGGCGCATTTTTTCGCACCACTTCGTCGTATTTACGCATCGCTAATTGGATGGAAGGATCGTCCCAAGACAAGGGAAGATGCACCACGCGTGATGGCACGGTGAGCTGTGAAATATCACCGATAGCCGCTTCTGCACGTTCGAGGATCGCCAGCATTTCTTCGCAAGGTGACTGCAAGTTGTCGTAATGCACTTGCAGCGATCGAATACCCGGCGTCAGCTCTTTAATCGCGGGGACGGCCATGCTTTCCAAGGTCATCATTAAGGCGTGAACACGAAAACGCAGGCGGATGTCCAGCATTTGTGGGCCGTATTCCACCAGCAGGAAATCCTCACCGCTTGGGCGATACACCACCGTCTCACCGTATTTGTCGGCAGCAAGTTCTTTCAACACAGGCGTAGTTGGCATGAAAGCCGCGAGTGGAAGTTCTTGGGTTTGTAACTGGGCAATAGCGAGGCGTTGATGTTTCTCGGCTTCTTCGGCATCAAACATCGTGACAGGCTGGAAGCGCACTTTGTCGCCGGCTTTTAGTTGCCCCATTTTCCACAAATCCGCTTTGATAATGGTCGCCGGACAGACAAAGCCACCTAGGCTTGGGCCATCTGGCCCTAAAATCACAGGCATATCTCCCGTGAAATCGACCGTGCCTACCGCATAAGCGTTGTCGTGAATATTCGATGGATGCAGCCCTGCTTCACCGCCGTCGGTTCTCGCCCATTCAGGTTTTGGCCCGATAAGACGCACACCCGTGCGGCTGGAGTTAAAGTGCACTTCCCATTCCGCATCAAAAAACGCCGAAATGTCGTTGTCAGTAAAGAAATCAGGCGCACCGTGCGGACCGTAAATCATGCGCAATGTATGCGTCATGCCCAGATCGGGTTTATCCATGGTTCTGGCAGTCAGGCTTTTATCGTGTTCAACGGGATGAAGATGAAGCACATCACCCGCCATTAACGCGCGGCCACCATGACCACCGAATTTGCCCAAGGTAAACGTCGAACGGCTGCCGAGATATTCAGGACAATCAAACCCGTCTTTGATCAGAAGATACGCGCGAGCCCCCTCACCTGTCATCGCGCCAAGCGCAAGCGTATCGCCCTTTTCAATATCCAGTACCGTCCACATAGGCGCGTCCGCACCGTTGCATTTCACATTGATGTCAGCGCCCGTTACGACCACTTGAGTCGGCTGGTTGAAGCGCAGCGTCGGGCCATTAGCGATGATTTCTAAACCCGCACACGTCTGTGCATTTTCGAGCAATTGATTCCCGAGACGAAAACTCAGGCTGTCCATTGGCCCCGATGGCGGAATGCCGACATGCCAATAGCCACTGCGCGCGGGATAGTCTTGAACCGTCGTTTGTGTCCCGCTCGCTAATACATCCACCGTCGATGGTTGATAATTGAACCCAGCGAGACTCGATGTCAGCACATTGCCCAGCTTCACCATAGGTTCAACAGCAAGCTGAGCTAAATAAGACAGATTAGTTTCAATGCCATACAGATGAGTGCTTTTCAATAATTCAGCAATATCTTCCAGTGCGCTTTGGCGATCGCCCCCGTGCACCATGACTTTGGCAATCATAGGGTCAAAAAACGGACTGACTTCTACGCCCGCCTCCACCCAGGTATCAATCCGTACTGTGCTACCGTTTTCTTGCGTGATCACGCGGTTTGCATCAATGCCCTCAGGGAAGGCCAATGTCGTGATCAACCCTGTCGATGGCTGAAACTGTCGGTTTGGATCTTCCGCGTACAAACGGAACTGAATCGCGTGACCATGTGGTTTGGCGGCTTTCGTTTCCACCCAACTTGCGTGATATTCGCCCGCGCCAATTTCCACCATCAGCTTGACAATATCGACGCCAAAGATCATTTCAGTGACGCCATGCTCCACTTGCAGACGGGTATTGACTTCGAGGAAATAGAACTGCTGCGTGGACTGATCAAGAATAAATTCCACCGTACCCGCGCTGCGATAATTGACCGATTCCGCCAGCTGAATCGCCGTCTGTTGCAATGCTTGACGGGTTTCATCGTCCAGATTTGGGGCGGGTGTTTCTTCCATCACTTTTTGGTTACGTCGCTGCGCGGAGCAATCACGTTCACCAAGGGCAATCACATTGCCTTCGCCGTCACCCACCACTTGCACTTCAATGTGGCGTGCCGCTGTGATGAATTTTTCCATGAACAAGCCACTATGGCTGAAGTTGGCTTCACCCAGACGTTTTACGGCATCAAACGCATCGGTTAACTGCTCGGCATTTTCGCAAAAACGCATGCCGATACCACCGCCACCGGCGGTGCTTTTCAGCATGATGGGATAGCCCATGGTTTCAGCGCTAGCAATCGCTTCTTCAACGCTTTCCAGCAAGCCCGTTCCGGGTAGCAGGGGCACATTCGCCTGCTCCGCCAGTTCACGAGCAGTATGCTTTAAGCCAAACTGATTAATTTGGTCACTGGTTGGGCCGAGGAACACCAGGTTCTCTTGCTGACACGCTGCCACAAAATCGGGGTTTTCACTTAAAAAGCCGTAACCTGGATGAATCGCTTCTGCGCCCGCTTCTTTGGCAATCGCGATGATTTTATTCATGTTGAGATAGGTTTCAGCGGCGCTGCCTTCACCGAGGCTAAAGGCTTCTGTGGCATTTCGCGTATGCAGGCTGCCTGCATCGTCTTCGTGATAAACCGCCACACTCGCCACACCCATTGCATCTAATGTGCGGATGATCCGACACGCAATCGCGCCACGGTTTGCAATCAACACTTTATTGAACATCTTGTTCTTGTTAAACATCTTGTTCTTGTTAAACATAGCTTTGCCTTCAATTCGTCGGGTCGTCCCGAATTAAGACCGAAAGTGTGTCGCCAACACGGTGAGTGAACCCGATGGCGTTAGGGTCGTCCCTTACCTTATTCTTTGTGTCTACCGTGCGAACTTACGCCGCTTCCCACACCGAAATTTCAACGGGAGTTGGGTTATACGCGTTACAAGGGTTATTCAATTGGGGGCAATTCGACACCAACACAATCACGTCCATTTTCGCTTCCAGTTCCACGTATTTACCCGGCGCACTGATGCCATCGGCAAAGGTCAGCCCCCCTTCGGCGGTGACAGGCACATTCATAAAGAAGTTGATGTTGTGGCTAATGTCGCGCTTAGTCAGGCCATACTCAGGGTGCTCTGCCACCGCCAACAGCCAAGAGTCTCGGCAAGCATGCATACAACGTTTTTCCAGCGCATAGCGCACGGTGTTGCTTTCGGTAGAGCATGCGCCACCGAGGGTGTCGTGACGCCCGCACGTATCAGCCACAATTTCGAGCATCGGGTTCGACAAATTCGACATCAACACAGATTCAGCCGTGAGGTAGGCGTTGCCCTGCTCACGCAAGGTATCCATGGCGCTATAACGCTCCGTGGGATTATTGGCGTTGTAGAACAAGGTATCCGCTGCCTGATTGCCTTCCAGATCGGTAATGCGAACACGTTCGCCTTTTTTCACCACGTTGAAGTAGTAGTCACCCGCATCGACCACCTCACGAGAAATGGCGGTATCCATTTTAAAATCACTCTCTTTGATCATGTCATTCTCCTTAATCGACGAGTACAGGCTGATATTGGCGAGTGTTGAGAAATCCACGGCGGTTTTCATCACAATGATTTAGACAAGCATCATCTGCCTCAACCAGAGAAGATTTCACCATTTCGACATCAACCGGATTGCGCGGATAAACCACGGCTTCATTCATCGGGTGCGGGCAGGTGCTAAACAAAACGATGGTGTCCATTTCAAAACGCAGTTCAACCACTGAGGCTGCTTTGCTGTGTCTTTGCACAAAGGTGAGCTGACCATCATCGGTGGTTTCGACCTTGCTGAAGACATTGAGCGTGGCGGCCAAATCACGCAGGCCAAGCCCAAATTTCGCCATTTCCACCAGCATGGCGTCATGACCATTTTGCAGCCAATCGTTGCGATCACTTTGGTAATTACGCTCGCCCCATACCTTGGCCACATGGTTTTTGTTACTCAAGCCGCCGACGCTGTCGATCCAGCCCGTATCGTCTTGCACGATGGAGCAGAAAATTCGTCCCATGTCGGAATAGACACAATTGCCTGCCGTCAGCTTGAAGGTGTGCTGGCATTTGAGGGTGTCAGGCAAGTTAATGCGCTCTAACGGGTTGCGTGGGTTGAACAGCAGTAAGCTCGCATTCGCGCCACCTTCCACGTCCGTTAAACGCAGGCTATGGCCTGCTGGGATTTCTAATCCGCCGTGTTGACCACCGAGATACCGGTGATAAAACAAATTCTTCAGTTCCATTTATTGCTCTCCTTGCTATTCACTTGCGAAATATTCCCAGCTCAGGCCACGTCTTGCTGCTTGGCCTGTAAACTGGCAATCAGCGCGTCTTGTCCGGTTGAATTGAGTGGGATATCAAACGTGACTTGCGAACCAAAACGCTCTGGCGCTTGTGGGTCGAATCGTGGTTTGTCGAACACCCAAAGACGCGAGCCCAATTTGAAGCCTTCGTGTAAATCGTGAGTGATCATAAAAATGGTGAGATTCTGCTCTTGCCAGATTTGGTTGATCAGTTCGTGCATGTCTTTACGAATACCGGGGTCGAGCGCGCCGAAGGGTTCATCGAGCAATAAAATGCGCGGCTTTTTCATCAATGCCTGAGCAATGGCAAGTCGCTGCTGCATACCGCCTGACATTTCTGCTGGATACTTATCTGCCGCGTGCGCCAATCCAAGCTTGTCGAGCTGCGCCATCGCTTTGTCTCGCAACACGGCGCGACCACTGCCCCATATTCGGCCTGTTAAGCGACTCATTTCTAGCTCATCCGCCACCATGATGTTTTGCAACGCGGTCATGTGTGGAAACACCGAATACTTTTGGAACACAATGCCGCGCTCCGGCCCCGGTTCAGAACTCAGCGGTTCGCCATCAAGCAGCAATTGACCACGTGAAGGAGCTTGAGTGCCGAGCAGCATGTTGAGAAAAGTTGATTTCCCGCAGCCCGACGTACCCAAAATACTGATGAACTCCCCCGCCATCACTTTGATGTTGAGGCGTTCAATCACCACATGGCTGCCATATTCTTTCCAAAGACCTTTTGCTTCGATGATCGGCGTGTTGGCTTCCATCATTGACGCATTGCCATCAACAATCGGCTTTGGCCCTTGGCTGTTCGACGTGTTGCTTGCTGATTCACTCATTAGGATTTCCCTCCCTGTGCGTGAAACCATGGGTAACGATGGGCTGACAATTTCTGTAAGGCCCAATCCATCAAGAACGCCAAAATCGTAATCCACAGCACGTATGGCAAAATCACATCCATCGCCAAGTAACGGCGAATCAAAAAGATGCGATAACCCAACCCTTCCGTCGCAGCAATGGCTTCCGCGGCAATCAAAAACAGCCATGCGCTGCCAAGCGTCAGTCGCACAGCTTCAATGAGCCGAGGCATCACTTGCGGAAGGACAACGCGAAGCATGAGCGTCCAAGAGTTTGCGCCCAAGGTTTGGGCTTTGATGATTTGTTCGGCAGGAAGGCTTTCGGTGCGTAGCTGAAGATCGCGGATCATCATCGGTGTAATCCCAATGATAATCAGCATCACCTTAGACAGTTCACCCAACCCCAACGCGATAAACAAAATGGGAAGAATCGCCATAGGCGGGATCAACGACAAGGCGCGAACCATGGGAGACATTGGCGCACGCACATACGGGATCATGCCGTTTGCCACACCAATCACCAGCGCCAATAACCCGCTGATCCCCACGCCCAGAAACAAGCGCTGTAAGCTCGCCCACGTATCGACCCACAATAAGTAATCGCCAGTACGTTTGCTCGGCTCAAAAGCCATGCGATCAATCGCGGCTGCAATACTGTCAAACGACGGCAGTAACTTGTCGTTGGGGTTAATCGCCAATCGCGCATCTGATGCCACCATGTAGGCGGCGATCAGAAGAACAAAGGGCAAACAGGCCAGAACAGTGCGCCCAAACGCGGAAGGCTTTCGGTTAATAATCCGAGTCATCATGCTTCCTTACAGCGCGTTATCTGCCGCCATTGCCATGTAATCCGGGTTGAAGCGAAGCGTGATGTTTTGTTCATCACCGAACACACCCGCTGGCGTTTCAATACCGATGAAACCGGCATCCGGTGCGCCTTCTCCCAGTAAACCATGCTTGAAAGAGAATTCAGCCACTTTCGCCATGGTGTCTTTCAGTGCGGCAGATTCAGTAAACGCAACAGCGTCAGCGGGTTTGTAGAACATTTTGGTCGATGCGAGTTGGTCTTTGTAGCCCGCCAAGTCCGTACCGGAAGCGGCAGCCATAAACTCGAGTGCTTTAGCGCCTGCTTCGTTGTCCTGTTGCATGGTCGCCATAATTTCATACCATGCGCCCGTCAGTGCCTTACCCAGCTCAGGATGCTGCGCCAAGGTGTCTGTGTTCACCACCAAAAGGTCAATGATTTCGCCAGGGATCATGGAAGAATCGAACACTTTGTTGGCGTTTGGCATTTTGATGATTTCAGCCAGTAAGGGGTTCCACGTCGTCACAGCCGTCACGTCTTCGGTCACAAATGCAGGCACCAAATCAGCGTCAGTGGTATTCACCACAGTGACATCACGCTCGGTCATATCGACAGTTTCAAGCGCACGAGCCAACAAGTAATGAGAAACACTCAACTCTACCAAGTTGACCCGTTGGCCTTTGATATCAGCGAGCTTGTCAGCACTTTTCAGCACGATGCCGTCATTACCGTTTGAGAAATCACCCACAATCAGTGCGGTGGAATCTACGCCGCTGGCAGCCGGAATAGTTAGTGCATCCATGTTAGTCATCACAGTGGCATCAAACGAACCGGCGGTGTATTGGTTGATCGACTCGATGTAATCGTTCACCTGCACCACATCGATGTTAACGCCGTATTTGTCGCCCCACTTTTTGATGATCCCTGCATTGTTGCCGTAGTCCCACGGCATCCAACCGACATAGATTGACCAAGCAAGACGAAACGTAGGCTTGTCTTCCGCTATCGCTGGGCTTGATAGAAAAGAGAAACAGACAGCAACGCTCAGGATCAAACGTGAGATGGTTTTTCGGGTTGATGAAATATTGCGGAGTATTGATGAGAACGTATACATAACTACCTCTACCTTGAGTTTCACAAACGGGATGGAGCCAAAGAGATATCGATTTCATCTCCCGGGCTTTTATCCCTCCGTGTGACCTCAAGTGAGGTTGACAACTCTCGGACCAGACACCGTGACCTTCTTCGTTCGGGCAATTAACCGCGATACATTGACGAAGAGAAGAAACAGCCGGAACCCTAGTTATCTATTGCAAATTGTCGTCTAGCGCTAACGAAATCTAGTATTAACGCTACGTAGTGTTGATGTTAAATCACCATTCACCGATACATCTTTGGCTCGCTACTGTTTCGATAAAAGCAAATGCCTTGCCAGATTTTCATCTTATTGATTAATATAATTTTAAGGAGGTTTTCTCGTATTTCATCGACTATCGATGCGCCAATTCAGTGCGTGAGTTGCACCGATTTACACCGAAATATCTTCTGTCAGTGCATCACCGAAGCCCACCGAGCAAGCCACCTCAACGCTATTCACCTTTTTTGCCAAAACATCCCATAGATTGACTGAACTTAAATGGCTGAAGAACCGTAATCATTGAACGGTTTCCAGATAGACCCAAACCAACACTGACACTGACACTGACACCTATGGAGTACATGTGAATCAAATCAATCCAGCCAAGTTACGAAACAGCAAATGGACAGCAGTGAAACCGATGAATCGAGAAAAGCATTTTCTGATCTCAGACATTGAGTTTGAAGAAGACGGTTCAGTGATTTCGTGTCAACTCGAAGCAGTGCTGTCGAAAAATGCGTACCCCATTGATTGGACAGACCTAAAAAATAGTGAGAAATGGGTTCAAGGTTGGAAATAACGATGGCTCAATCAAGCACATCTAGCAATCAACAGAACGAGCTGGGATAGTCACGCTAATAAATTCAAAACGACGTTGTGTCTAAGAGAATCTATCGAGATGCCTGAACCCGATCCATTGAAAATCATGACATTTGAAACACCGGAAGATCTCGGTGAGTGGCTTAAAGTAAATCACGCAACTGAAAGTGAGCTTTGGGTAAAGATATACAAGAAAAATTCAGGACTTCAAAGTGTCACCTGGAATGATGTAGTCATAGAGGTTTTATGCTGGGGTTGGATAGATGGCATTAAGAAATCAATGGATGATCAAGCCTATCTTCAACGCATTACGCCCAGAACAACCCGAAGTAACTGGTCAAAGAGAAACACAGAGCATGTTGAACGTTTAATCAACCAACGTAGGATGATGGAGCCTGGGCTTGTACATGTTCGTGCAGCGAAAGCTGATGGTCGTTGGGAAAAAGCTTATGTGGTAAGTGAAATGGAAGTACCTGCTGATTTTATCGCTGCTCTTGAAAACCAGCCGAAAGCAAAAGCGTTTTACGAAAAACTTACAAAATCAAATCGTTATACCATCGCCTACGGTTTAACAAGTGCAAAGAAACCCGAAACTCGACTAAAGCGATTTGCAAAATTTATGAGCATGCTTGTTGATGAGAAAAAGCCTGCATAAGTGTCACTCACCAGAGAGAACAAGCCAACCAGCAGGACTATAAACAGGTAACTGTTTTCATTCTTCAACATGTTAACTAACCATTATCAGCGCCTAAAATGGGCGTGAGGTGACCATTGAGGTTCAGATGCGATTAAGGGATTTAAAAGGTTTCGGACCTAAGAGCGAAGAGATTTTAGCAGAAGTGGATATTAACACTGTCGAAGACTTTATGGCCATTGACCCTTTTGAGTTATATAAGCAACTAAAATTAAACGTTAAAGGCACGGGATTAAATTCTATTTACGCAATTATAGGCGCTCGCGAAGGCATTCATTGGCAAGAAGTGGCAAAAACGCGTAGAGAGGAAATAATATACAGGCTTGATGATATGGGATTAGCGCCAAAGTAATACCACATTGTTTCACGTTTGACGTTTGACGTTTGACGTTTGCTCCATTCTGGGACCATCGCATTCCCCGTTCAACTAACAGCCACAAGGCTCTCAAAGACGATCTATTCCCAGCCGATTTACACGGTAAATTCGAGCTCAATGTGTGGGTATCTAGCGGTAATCTAACAAGAGAAGCCGACGCATTCGTCGGCACTTTCTTTTATACACGATGTATGGCGATACCCATTGCAAACGGCTTCAGCAATACTAATGACTACAGTAACGACGCCAAGTGTTCAGAAAACTCAGGGGTACGAAGGTAGCCGTAAGATTTATGCTCATTGTTCGGGTAATCATTGCAGACCAAATGATCCTTCACCCCAATATTCGTGCTGTTGCGGCTGTAATCATCCGCTAAGTGGGTATCAATGCACACATAGTCACCGGGATCAGAGAAGTTCGCCCAAGACTTTGTCACGCAAGACGGAGTACGCAGCTGATTGCGATGATTCAGCATGTTGCCCTGCACTGCTGCCATGCCAAGTGGTGAGCCCATGGTGATAAAGTGATCAATTTGATAGCCTGTTTTGCCCATATCACGAAGCACTTCATAGGCAATAATGGTGCCCATAGAATGGGAGACCAAAATCACTTCGTCGTCACGATGTTTCTTTAAGATATCTTCCAATCGATTGTTCACACTGCGGCGGAAAGTAGGTTGGCTATAATACTTGCCCAAATCTCTCAGTAATTTCTTGGCGACACTTCGCGCAAGATGAGAAAACACGCCGCTGTACTCTTCAACGCTATCAACCACGCCTTCAATCCAATCGCCCGATAGCTTTCTGATCCTATCGAAAAAGCCTTTTTTGTAACGCTTAATACTACCCAGTGCGGCTTCTTTATAAGGCTCACTGTTATCAACATCGTTCACGGGGCCGCCGGTATAATGGAGATCGGCGTAATACGCCATTTCAACGTTGATATCCCCTAACGAAGTTAAAGACGTGGTGGTTCTCAGCCCCTCTTGAATGGCTTCAATCCAATTGTCTTTTAATGTCGCAGGCGCTGGCTTATTCGAGCGCCCGTGAATCAATACGATTACCTTTGCCATCTTTTCACCCTCTCTTTTATATTTTGCCGTACGCAGCGCGGAATATAAGAAAAGCGTAGATTGGCATAGCCATTCAAGGTGTCTATATATAGCTACAGCAACAAAGAAAGGTTTTTCGACACACAACGCAATGAAAAGGAGAAGAAAAGACAGGGAACAAAGGGCGTTGAGATGCATCGACGGAAAAGTAAAAAAAAGTTTCTCTGTCAACCGTCACAAGGACGATTGACCAGAGAAACAAATATCTTTACAGCAAGGAGTAAACGTTTATTGTCTGTAGGACATGTGCCTTACGCACACTTCTCTTATTGCAAACCCCTTGCCACTTTTTTATTCACTTGATTTTAAATACAAAAATTTAAATTACCTGACTTTCATCTCTGGCTGGGCGCTGTTGTAGTGCACTGTTTGCACTGTTCTGTTTCACTGGCGCTTACTTTAGCGAGCGCATCAATGCTCCAGCCGTACACTCATTTTGAAATAAGGGATATCACCTTTGTAAAAACGCTCGCCTTCTGGCGACATACCAAAGCGTTGATACAACCGCATGGCAGATTCACGCGCATCGCACCAAAACACCTCAACTCCTCGGTCTTTGAGCACGTTTCCACTTAGCAGCGCAGAAAGCACTTCAGCGCCGATGCCCTGCCCTTGATAGCTTTGCAGCGTGGCAAACTTTCTCAACCGCGCACGGCTACCATCAAAGAACACTGACGCGACACAAACAAGCTGCCCTTTTATGAACGCACCCAAATGCAATGCCGTTTCATCGCCGTCTAATTCACAAAACACGGGTGGCTTGTCAGGCCAAAGCACTTGATGCCGAATGGGGATGGCCTCTTGCCAGTTGATTTGCTGAATGTTCAATCTTCACTTTCCTTGTGAGCGTTATTGTTGGTCAAAAAAGTCGCTATTGCCGATAATAGCAAGAATAAAAACAACAACATACTAACCAATTGGTCAATAAGAAAATTCAGAAATACCAGCGCAGTACATAAAGATACGTTCACGATGACGACACAATTAAAAACCGTGTTGAATATCTCATTATTTCAGCAGGTTAGTCATTATATTCACCCCATCGAACATGCTGTCGGGCGTACCCTACGATGAGACGATTTCGTCTTTGCCCGACAGCTCTTCTCCTTCTAGCTCAACGCGAGAAACACTACT
The DNA here is from genome assembly GCF_000286835.2 of Enterovibrio norvegicus FF-33. Lineage (GTDB taxonomy): Bacteria > Pseudomonadota > Gammaproteobacteria > Enterobacterales > Vibrionaceae > Enterovibrio > Enterovibrio norvegicus_A. The sequence goes on from NZ_AJYD02000038.1 coordinate 1,673,062, forward strand.
CTTTCAAACCAATTCTGCCGGCATCATGCCCACCAAAAGCTTGGAAAGGTCTCAGTCCGAACATTGGCATTATTGCGTAGATATGGTCAAAAATATCGGCTTGAACACCTTCGTAAAAGACCCAATCCGTATTATTGGTAAAAGCGTAGATTTGCAGTGGTAACCCCTCTGCCGTTGGGGCAAGTTGGCGCACCATAAAGAGCATGTAATGGTGGATGTCTTTGTGAGAACGAAGATACGTTGTGAGGTAAGCCCGAAACACACCCACATTCGTCATTTGGCGAAGGTTAGCGGCATGATGAACATCTTCTAAGTTCTCATTGAACTCTTTAATCTCTCGCGATTTTTCAAACAGAAATTCGCGCAGTATTCGAATCTCTTTTAAGGCTTCAATTTCCTCCTCGGTCATAAATCTAATCGAGCTCAGGTCAATGTTCACCGAGCGCATAATACGTCGCCCACCGGAATCGGACATGCCCTGCCAGTTGATGAACGCGTTCTGTACCAGCGCATACGCAGGTAACATGGTGACTGTGTTGTCGAAGTTTCGTACTTTAACTGTCGTGAGCGACACTTCTTCCACCGAGCCATTCGCGCCGTAATCATTCATCTCAATCCAGTCATTGAGGCTCACCATGCGGTTTGCTGCAAGCTGAATGCCCGCAACAAATCCCAAAATGGTGTCTTTGAACACCAACATGACCAAGCCTGTTGCCACGCCTAAACCACTAAGGAAAATCACCGGGGATTCATTGGCGAGGATAGATACCGACACCACAATACCGACAAAAAAAGTGAACAGCTTGATGAGCTGAACAAAGCTCTTTACGGGCATTCTGCGGGTCACGCCTTTGTTAACCGCAATTTCATGCAGCGCATCTAACAGAGCAAACATCATCCAGATGAACATCACCAACACGGACACACCAAGCAATCGGTCAGATAATGTTTCTAATGAAGGGTGATGCGCGAGAATGGGAGGAATCAGCAAGTCGAGGATCATGATGGGAACAAGCAAGGCAATTTTTTCCAACACTTCATGGTTGATCAGGCTGTTTCCCCATGATTTTTTGTTTTTGCTAATGGCAAAATTGACCGTTCGCACAATGATCTTGTACACGATCAAATAGCTAATCACTGCCACCCCGACCGCAGCAAGAAGGAAGATGATGGTGGGCTCTGTACCATAAGGATCGCTGTCGACCCCCATTGACGCTAACTTGTCGGTGACGTACTGACGAACCCCGTGATCTAACATATATGCCCTCTCTGCGATGAATGTGTCCTGAGCAACAACAATATTCAGTATGAAACGTCTTGTCAGTCACTCGGTTCTAAGCCTATCAGGCACATTTCATCTGTGGTGAGGCAGTTTTGATACTGGGTTGGTTTCGTTCAATTAATACAACTTGTTATCACTGATCAGCACTTCCAATCGATTTCCATCGCCTTTTTCGGGGCCGCCAACCATCTCGTCATAAGCACTTTCTTGGCGCATCACCTGCGATTTCGCTTTCACGTTCTGACACTGCTTTTGAATTTCTAGCAACGAATGAGCGCGGATCAAGTTACCAATATCATCCGTGACCAAGAATTCCTCGCCCTCGATGATCACTGACGCTTGATACAAACACAGGTCGAGTGAGTGGATAATCAAGGTGTCTATGCTTTTGAGTGTTGCCAACGCTCTCAGTGTCATTTTCATCGCTTGCCCTCTATTGGTTATTTCTTGCATTCATTGGCGATAACCCATCATTACGCGCACCAGTCATATAAGGTTTAATTTCTCTCCAACATTCCCTGTGCCTCAGAGACATCACACCGCCCTCGCAGCTAACAGGCAATACGAACGCTGAAAATTTGGGCAAAATATCTCAAAGCAACAGTGCAATATTCTCAACACACCCCACTTATGGGACAAAGCGTCATGTCAATAAGAATGGGCTTTGAAACCCTGTTCGTCCGTGTTTTTTGGGCTTCACACCCAAGGAAATTAGACCAATCTGTGCTCCACTAAAATCGACACATAATAAATAATCACCGATACGGAAATCATCATGAAAAATACGATCACAACCGTCCTTTGCGGCACACTCTTACTCTCAGGCACGGTGTTTGTCTCCGGCGCAGCGTTTGCAGACGACTACGCATGGGATCAACTCGTTGCATTAACCGATGAAACCAATGGCATTGGAGCCAGACGCGTTGGCACACCACAGGAAAAACAAACCGCAGATTGGATTGCAGAACAATGGAAAAAATCCGGTTACAAAGTCACCACTCAACCCTTCTCTTTCGAGCTTGATGGAAAAGTACTGAAGTCTGAGAACGTGATGGTCGATATCCCCGGCCAGTCCGAAAAAGTGCTGGTTATTGGCGCGCATTACGACACCAAAGGCGATGAAAAAGGCTCACTCGGTGCGACGGACAATGGCTCCGGCGTTGTTGCCCTACTCGCCATGGCGAAAGATCTAAAAGGGAAACAACTTCCCTACACAGTTCGCTTAATCGCATTTGGTGCAGAAGAGTTTGGCCTCAATGGTTCTAAGTATTATGTGAATAAAACGGGTGCACTCGATAATGTCGTCGGCATGATCAACCTCGACACCATCATTGGCGGCGACAAACTCTATGTTCACAGCGCTCACTCCACGCCGTACAAATGTGACTATGTGAGAAAAGCCAATTACACGGGCGACACATCTGTTCGGTCAGGCTTGAAAGCGGTTTCTGATCAACTCTACAAAGAAAATGGCCACAAACTTCACCCCACCTTTGAAGGATACCCTGAGGGTGAAACAGGCAATTGGTCTGATCATGCACCGTTTGCATGTGGCGGCATTCCTATCGGATACCTTGAAGCCACGAACTTTGCCATTGATGGTGAAGAAGGGAATGACGGATATTCACAAACCACCAATGACGCGCTCTGGAGTTGCTTTGACGACAAGACTCTTAGTGCGTGTAACCGTGAAGAAGAGAAGCATTGGGGTAAAATTTGGCACACCAAGTTTGACCGCTTGGATACCCTAACCCCACTGTTTAAAGACAGATTACAAACGCAGCTGAACCAAAACATTCAAGTGCTAGAAACCTTTGCCCTTGAAGCGAACAAATGGGTGAAGTGACAAACCGAAATACACTGAAACCAAAGCGCTAACCCAAACGAAAAACGGTGCCATCAGGCACCGTTTTTATATATCCATTGTCTCGCTCATCGTCGATGAGTTCATGATCCTATTATCAACGCCAGAACGTTCACTGCTCGTTTAACGCCTATATGTATTCATCGATGATAATCGTATCGCGGCGATCTGCACTGTTCCGGCGATCGTACCCCTGAAACCTCACGCGATTATCTCTGCGTTCACGTGGTCGCCGCCGCTCAATCACATACATACCATCGACAAGTTGGGTGTCGATAGCTTCAAAAAAATCATCATAGGATTTAAGGTAGTTTTGGACTTTCATCTGCCGCTCTCTTTTCGCCTAAACAATCTTAATGACAACCCGCCTGATTAACTTCAATTGAAACTGCAGTACCGCCAATCAAAACAGATGTCTCTTTGTTGATCATAAAACCTTGAGAGTAAGAGTTTTACATCTCAAGCAACGTCACTCCAGCCAATAAACACCCAGAATGAATACGAGTTTCATCAGTGAGTCATGCGCTCAAATTAGAGACACGACGAGCATGATCGACAAACATCACCGCACTAACCCTGTCACTCATGCTGTTTTTGTAAGCAATCAAACACTTATAACGCCAAGCAATTTGAACCAATGTCACATCTGACAAAACCCTGACATTCACCCTGATTTTCACGCACAACTGCTGTGATAGATTCCGCGCCGAAAATTAAGCACTTTGTCTTTTAGGGACTTTTGAATGAAACGATACGCAATGATCCCCCTGCTAACCCTGACTCTGACTGCCTGTGGCGGCGGTAGCGACGGCGGAAATAACACAACAACTCAGCCAGCAACGTCAATGTCGGTTGAAGGGAAAATCGAGCAGATTTCCGCAAATTCAGTGACCGTTAACGGGCATCAGTATCAAGCGAACAAGGTTCAATACCGTGGCTTCGCAATTGATCCAGTGCAGCTTCAAACCAACATGATGGTCAACGTTAGCACGGCAGCCCGAGCACAAACTGGCGCTCACATTGAGCTTGAGCCAACGTTTACCGGTCGTATTGAAAAAATCGGCGAACCTAAAGACACATTTACCATTAATGGCATTGAGTTAAGCTTTGCCGCCCTTTCACCAGGCATTCAAAACGGTGACTGGGTAATGGTCTCCTCCCTACCAAGCGCGAACGACAGCTACAAAGTCTTGTCTGTGATTAGCTTCGACTTTGACCAAGACGGGTTGGCGGAAGCCGAAGGCCGCATTTCATCCATTGATTTCAACAACGGCACTTTTAAAATTGGCAAATCGCTAACCGTGTTGTTTGATCAAAACCTCGTTAACAATCCAAAGAAACTGCGCAATGGCACCTGGGTTGAGGTGATTGGTGGTTACAACGAAGATAACGGTGTATTGACCGCCGAAAAGATCAAACTCAAAAACTACAACGACGTCCATGGTGAAGGCGAGATTGAAGGTGTTGTCACTTGGGTAGCGACAGACAAGAGTGCGTTTGAAGTGAACTATCGCGGCACCTTTGATATTCACCCATCGACCAAATACGACGATGGCGACAAATCCTCTCTGCGCATCGGCGCTGAAGTGGAAGTCGATTACATCAAAAAAGGCGACAAGCTGATTGCCAAAGAAATCGAGTTTGAAGACGACGTTGATTTTGACTTTGATTGGGATGCGTTTGAATTTGAAACCGAAGGCACTGCATCAAGCGTGAACGTCGATGACGAAACATTCATTATCAAGGTCAAAGGTAAAGAACAAACTATCTACATCGATGCTCAAACTCGCTTTGACGACGGCCTAACCATAGATACTCTTGAAGGTGAACGTCTAGAAGTTGAAGGCGTGATCATCAGCGGTGATTATGTTGCGCGTGAAATTGAAAGAGAAGACGACTAAGTCGAACCTCTGAATCAAAACGACAAACATAAATAAAGGGGCGAACGCCCCTTTTCCATGTTTGGTGTTTGAATCCCACGTATACGGTTAACGAACTGAGGCGTAATAAGCGGACAATCACATCGATTGAAAAAAAAGCGTTCATTCACACCAACGACGCGAAATACACCTCGATTTCTGCCTTGGTCATTTCTTTGGATTCATTTGAAAAGCAGTAATAGTCTGGGCGTTGATCGCTAAAATACTGCATAGACATCACCAAATCACTTAACTCAGGGATCAAACCCAAAGGCATGTTGTAGCTACCCGTTTTATTCAAACGATAGAATAGATGAGTGCCACATTTCCCGCAGAAGCCACGCGTTGCCCAAGGTGACGACTCATACTCTTTAATCATCTCTGAGCCTTCAAACTGAACGTCGGTTCCGCATTGAACGGCAAACAACGGCCCCCCACCCCATGAACGGCACGTATCGCAATGGCACACGGTGAAGTTCGGGTTCACTTCACCAACCTCAACTTTAACGCTTCCGCAAAGGCAACTTGCGCGTGTTTTGTCTGACCCTTCCATTCTTCATTCCTTAAAATATGATGTCACTTTCATCATGCGCGCGCGCACAAGCAGTGAGACGTAAAATGCTCAATGTGCAAAAACGGCAAACAAGCATGTGCTCGCAATGCCGAAAAAGAACAACCATGACAAATGCTTGCCGCGTGAAAACCATAGCGACACCACGCCACTCAATGAAAATACCACCGCAATAGTCATGAGTATTTCTGATCGAATGTCACCGCTGGGATTGGACAAAAAATACAATATCGCCGCAAAGCCCCACCAAGCGATCGTCGTAATGTGCCACGCGAACCTTAGAACACGTTTCGTAAACCAATCGCTGCCGAGCAGTTTAGGCAAGTTATCACGTCTAAATAAGCGAATGAGAATGTACTTTTCACCAAGATAGGAATGAACAAATCCAATAAATATCAGTAGAAAAGAACCCACAAGTAACATACCTGCCTCCATGCAACACAAACACCCAAACGGTATCCGTATAAGAACCTTCACCCTACCACAAGGCATGATGTCGTGTTTGCCACGCCTGGCAAAATGACGTTTGACCAATCTGCCCATCGCAGTGGTTGTGACGGTGCAACCCACGTTAACGGTATTCTGCGATTGATCAATATCGAAAGACACCCACATTTCTCTGTCTTTAGACGGATTAAGGTTTAAAACACAGTCAACACAGATTATTCTGTCAAAACATCAAGCTAATGCCGTGTATTCGAATAATCCCGATAGCGCTAAACGCTTAATATAAAAACATTTTTGGTAAGGAGAAAAAGACCAATGAAGGTGACGCACTTCTTTAAGCAGTTAAACAAGAACCTAATTGGCAAGCTTCACCAGACCAGCGAATTTCAACAAAGAATGTGGATTGTAAACGTACGAGAAAGCACGTTGAAAAATGAATCGTTTGTGGTGAGCGAAGACAGCTTCTCAGAACCCATGCAATGGATGAAGCGCCAAAACTACACTGATTACATGATTGACGAGCTAGACCAACTCAAACTTTCTCAGTCGGCCAATTTCAAAGTCGGTAACGCAGAGCATTGCCTTTTTAGGGTGAAGTAGATGTGTGAATGAATCGACGCTTGGTGTCAGCTGATTTTAGCCGCCACACACACCAAAACTGAACAACAAGCCTTACAGATTATTCGTTATTAATGGCGTCAATGATCGCTTGCGGGAAACGATATCGATCAACGTTCTCTCTGTTCTTCACCAGTCTATAAAGCTTTTTCAACGTCTCGATGTCTTCATCATCATTGTCCCAAAATAATCCGCCTGCTGTCCTCACAGCTCCCCAGATCATGTTCGCACGAAGGTTATCCACCCCGTTTTGGCGAAGCAATGTGAATAAAATATCGTCGGCTTGCTCTCGATCAACTTGATGATTGTAAAACAGCCAGTCATGAACCAAAGCTGGCATCATAACGTCTGGGTGAAACGGCGTGAACGTGATCTGCCAAGCGATGGCTGGAATTGTTGCGCCGTCATAACGAAAATATTTAGGAACAACAATATCCACGCCATCGGCTTCAATTTCAAAGTCCCATGTTAATTCGTATTTATTAACCAACGCACTGGGCTGAAGTTTGGGTTGTTTAAGCATCGCATTCTCCTATCAAACACTTATAACGCCAAGCAATTTGAACCAATGTCACATCTG
>NZ_AJYD02000038.1:1680452-1900719 GCF_000286835.2 Enterovibrio norvegicus FF-33
AGAAAGCCAACCAATCGATCCACCAGATCCAGCCTTTTCATTCGTTTTTGGCGGTACAATCGTTTTTGTATCCGTCCCATTATCGGTGTCTGGTGTTGTTGTGTTGCCGGTTCCAGGATCATCAGCCCTTGTGATGACTTTGGCTTCATTGCAAATGCCATCCATGCACGCTTCTATCCACGCGGTATAGTTTGAAACTTGCGTGTAAACTGTTGAGGTATTCCCGCAGCGGTAAATAGACCCAAAGTAGCTTCCTCCCCAACTGGTCACTCCTACTAGGTACTGCTCCAGAGAGTGAGTATCTTTCCACACCATTGGGCCACCTGAGTCACCCTGACACGCGCCAATCTGATCGATGGGATGAACACTCGCGACCGATTCAGCACCTGCACAAATAAATGCATTGTCGTCATCTAACATGGAAGGCAATAGCGCATCATGTTGATTTGAAAATGTGTTGAACTCTTGTCGACACGCTTCATCCGTCATTGCGTAGGTGTTTACCGATTGCAGCTTACGTGGCATATCGAATTGGCTGTGACGGGGATTGATAAAACCATAGCCGCTAATAAGTTGAGATTTCTCAGGCGCATAGCGATTCTGCCATGCAGCGTTGTCATAGGCCGCTTGCACAGAGGGCGACGCGATCTTAATGGCTTTGGCCGGAGACGCTACCGACGAATCTAATTCGATCAATGCAATGTCTGCATTCATTGAGTGACTTTCATGGTCCCAGCCTGCATGGATATACACTTTTCGGGCAGAAACAGCTCTCGCCTTAAATTCTGGCGCTTGTGTGTCGGCTTCACCTGTTGAGACAAATACGTCCGCTGCATCTTGAGGCAGCATCGTAATGACGATCCCGCTTATGTCGTAATCAATATCAAAACAATGTGCCGCGGTTAGAATCCATTTGGCTTCACCCGTTTTATTGTCTTCAATCACGGTGCCGCCACAGCGTCCCACTTTGTCAAACAAATGGGATTCAACATAGGCTTGCCAAGGCGCCTCCGAAATATCCGTGTCTGAGCCGTTCAAAATATACGGAGAGAAAGGCGAGTTCTTCAAAGCCGCCTCTGAAGCAGAAACAGTGGTGCTCACCGAGCATACAGCCGCGATCGCTAAAGAAAGAAACCCAAAGACATTTTTCATATATTTTCCAAAGTAGAGTAAAAGAGGACAAGAGTTCCGGTGCTACTAGCAACGCTAGGGCGAAAGCTAGTGTGCATTGTTCGCGATGACATTGACTTTCTCTATGAAGCGATGGCTGCAATCTTCCACTGTCGTGATCCAGACTCGTCCTAGAAACTCAGTGAAAGAAACCGCAAAAAGACTATCGAAAGGCATCAATAAATGGGAAGTCGTTTCACCACTCGACATTTCACCGGAAAATGAGCAGGTTTCTCTTTGTGTCAGGAGCAGTTGGTTATTGCCATCAAAGAGCTCGTAGACGATTTCTGCTTTCGCATGGCTCTCGCCAAACACCGTACTCGGGATAGACAATTCTTTGTGTTCAATGTGGTAGGCAATGGCATAGTGTGGAAAATCAGATCTGCCAACGGTAAGGGCGTTGCCATCAGCAACGGAATATTTACTGTTCAACAACTCAGTTCTAGTCACGTTGGCGACGGCCTGATAGAAATTGATTTCGTAGCCTTGAAGCGCTGACTGTTCGATTTCTTCTTTTGTGCTCTTGGTCGGGTCAACAAGTACTTCAACGTTTGCGATGCAGTGCTGTCCGCATGTGCTGCTTTTGTTGGTTTCCGGTAGGTTAACGCCGATAGTGCATGCCGAAAGGGATAAAAGAGAGAGTGCTAATAATAGTGTTCGCATAAGTTTCACATTTTTATTTTCATTAAGATCCGCACTTCATCCCTATGTGCGAACCTTTTACGTTAATGGCTCTAGTTTTCAATAAATACCATCGCAATTGATGACTATTCTCTAGAAGGTATAATTAACACCAGCAAAGAAACCAAACTGGTTTTCGTTCTTGTATTCTAGATTTGCGCCGCTATTTTCGAATTTGGTAGAGTTGCCATTAAGGCGCATATAGTTAACACCAGATTCAAACGCCCAGTTTTCATTAAGCGCGTAGCCAATACTGGCATTCAAACCCACAGCCAAACCGCTAGATTTAATGTTTGTTTTATCGGCAAAGGCAAACATCGATTTTGACTCCATCTCAACTTCTGAGGAATAACGACCAAGACTACCACCAACAACCCAATACATTCTGTCATTGATCGGCAGCATGTAGTCCAACCCTAAACCACCAATACTTTCCTGACGTTTAATATCAACCGCACCTAATTGAACTTGATTAGAGGATAACACTCTTGATTGCGCAGAATCTTCACTGGTCACACGCCAAAAAGCATATGCTCGAAAATTATCATTGAACTTGTAACCGAGCTTTAGATCATTATAAATTGAGTCATCAATTGCCCCACCCAATCCGCCAAGCGTAGAGTCCATCTGACTATTACCTAAATCCGATATCAGTTCTGAATCTGTATTAAGGAAACCAATGTCAAAACCAAGGTACAATGCATCATTGTTAAATGGTGTCGCAGAAAATGAAGAGGTGGAAGTAAAAGCCAAGGCGATTGCTGCGAAGTGAACATTTTTTCTCATTACGAATACTACTCTATTGTGTTTGCATTTAGTTTGAGCCCCGTATAACACAGAAGGCTCTATTATCATTTGTAAGCCTGTATAAGCCACCGCATTGAATTTTCGCACCACGTACAGTGCATGCTGCAATGAGCCAGTTTGATACAGGTCATGAATTCGGCGGCCATTCTCTAAAAAATGGGACGAGCGGTCTAAATGCAAATCAAATGGTTTTCAAATCACTTTAACATGCACCTGATTTTCTCATGGTTATTTTTATAGTAAGTGCATGTTTTAATTGATCTTATATTTTACCCCATTCCAGGTCCAAACATTAGCCTTTCATGATATTCAAATACACAAGGCAATATTCATTCAATATCGTTCATTAGGTAATGCCAAATGGGTCAACAATTATCGGTGTTAAGCCAGATGTTTCTGGCCTATGTCCTTGAGACACTTCGCACAGTGGACATTTCCAACTTGCTTTGCTTTAATTAGTTATGATTTTATTTTGGAAAAAATAAATGCACGAAAGTTCTCAACTTTATAGTTTCTCTGATGCTGTCTATGATACTGGGAAAAGAACACTCTCCTTTTCGACGGGACACTCGGAATCACTAAGCCCAATTGCGGGAAAAGTTTTTGTCTACCTTTTAGACAATGTAGACATTAGTGTCAGCAAGGAGGAATTATTTTCAGCTTGCTGGGGCAATGCGGTGGTTTCAGATCAGTCATTAACCAATGTCATTTCCACATTAAGAAAATCACTCAAGAAAAGTAATAACAGTGACATTAAGATAAAAACAATAAGCAAAGTTGGATATATCATTAGTTTTGATGGAAACTTAACCATTGGAAATGTAAACAACGAATCAGCAATAGAAAACAATGCACCAATAATACGGAGAGAGAAATCAAAATCACCTAGTGTGGAACAGGAGACTTCGGAGAGCAATCAATCAAATAAACAAGAAAAATATAGTGAAAATAAGGTAAATAACAATAAATATGTATTTATAAAAACTCAGCACCCATTAAATGAACCGTTAGAAAATTTTAAAAATATAACATCCGATATTGAGAAAGATAGCCTGCGTGAAAACGATTCTGAAAAAAACGCATCGACACGTCGACTATCATCGCCTCTAATGATCGGTTCATGTTTATTAATTCTTATGATGGTAACCATGGCGATTTTTTCTCTCAAGACGAGTGATAAAAAGCCCTACTTCGTCAATAAGTCAGAATACGCATACAGCAATACAGTCGGTAGTATTCACGTATTTTCGAACAAAGAATCAGAAGTCGAAGAAGGAAGCTCATTGCTTAACGGCATTAAAAGTAGCCTGCCCCACACGTGCGAGCTAGACGTTTTTCTCAGGCTTTATCCTTCCATTGATCATCCAAGTCAAAATGCATTGTATGTTTTCATATTGACCCCAAAACACACGGCACTTAACTATGCTGTATCAAAATATCAGAGTGAATCATCATGGATAGCGTTAAAAGCGTTTTTCTCAGAAGCAAATTTACTGTGTCGACCGTCGCTGTCTTGATAATGCTATTAGCCTATATGGCTTATCACAAGATCAAAGAACATCGCAGCGTGAACCTAGTGTCGACCAGTTGGCATTGTGAAACCATCAAAACAGGTTTCGCCTCTCAAGCGTATTCCGAATATCGTTCTGTGCTTGAAAAGATGACGCTCACCTTCACATCTCGTCATCACTTCTCCATCAGAGAGTTTGTTCAGGTCACAGACATCAAAGGGCAAATCGACAAGTTAGAGAATTTCTATTTTGGCTCATATGATCTCGAAGGCGATGAACTTGCAATGAAGTTCGAAACCGTAAAGCAAAATGTCACACACCATGATCCCGTGCTAAACAGTGATTACAAAGAATACGAAGGGATAACGATCAGGTACGCACTCAGCGTAACTGCTCGTAACCTCTTCTTCTATGCCAAGAATCGTTCGGAGATTTTCAACCTCGTCTGCTTTTCACCATCTTAGCATCGTCAACTTGATTAGGGGGTATTGCCCCCCTAATCAAGTTGGCGCATCGAGAAAACATACCACGCAACCCAATCAACAAAGCTAAACGAGCAAGCCTCATATTCACGTTCATTGTTCGTCGAATTTCTTATGGTGACTGAATCGAACTCAGCCACTAATCAGACACTTTAGGCAGAAAGAAGATGAAATACAGCGGCTTTTCTACTATCATCCTGCCGCCTGAGCGCAAGCGTTTGCTTTCTTTTCTCATTCCTTGCTGACAGGCGCCAATCCGAATTTTTTCTATGGAGGGACGCCTAAAAATGACCACACTAACAATCACACGCCCTGACGACTGGCACGTTCACCTACGCGATGGTGAAGTCCTGACCAATACCGTCCACGACATCAGCCGCTACAATGGTCGCGCGCTCATCATGCCGAACACGGTTCCTCCTGTTACCAATACTGAAATGGCCCTTGCCTACCGTGATCGCATCATGGCAGAAAAGCCATCTGCACAGTTTGAGCCCCTGATGGCGCTTTACCTGACAGACAACACCACGCGTGAAGAAATTCAAAAAGCGAAACAAGCGGGCGTTGTGGCTGCAAAACTCTACCCTGCTGGCGCCACCACCAACTCAGATTCTGGTGTGACATCTGCGCGCAATATCTATCCGGTATTGGAAGCGATGCAGGAAGTGGGCATGCTTTTGCTTATCCACGGTGAAGTCACCACCCATGATGTGGATATCTTCGACCGCGAAAAAGCATTCCTCGACACGGTTCTGGCACCGATTGTTAACGATTTTCCAGAACTGAAAATTGTCCTTGAGCACATCACAACCGCAGACGCAGCGACCTTTGTGAAAAACGCCAACGACAACGTAGCGGCAACCATTACTGCGCACCACTTGATGTACAACCGCAACCACATGTTAGTTGGCGGCATTAAGCCACACTTCTACTGCCTGCCAATTTTGAAGCGCAACACGCACCAAAAAGCCTTGGTAGAAGCCGCAACCAGTGGCAGCAAGAAATTCTTCTTAGGCACAGACTCAGCTCCTCACGCCAAAGGCGCGAAAGAAGCCGCATGTGGTTGTGCCGGTTCATACACCGCCCATGCTGCGCTTGAGCTTTATGCAGAAGTGTTCGAGCAGGAAGGTAAATTGGATAACTTAGAAGCCTTCGCAAGTTTCAATGGCCCAGATTTCTACGGCCTACCGCGTAACAGCGATACCGTGACTCTCACAAAAGAAGAGTGGGCAGTGCCAGAAACCATGCCATTTGGTTCAGACATTGTTGTTCCAATCCGTGGTGGCGAAAGCATCAGCTGGAAAGTGAAGTAAACGCGAATAGCGAATAGCGAATAGCGCAAACTTTAAAGGCCTAACCACAATGTGGTTAGGCCTTTTTAATCACCGAACGACCCACTGTATCAGCGTCGTCAAAAGCGAAATTACAACACGCGTAGACTTTTCACGCGCAAGGTGCTCGTTTCGCCGGTTTTAAAATTCAGCTTTGGCGAAAGGTAGATATCTTTCACGTTGGAGAGATTCAGCGCGATTTTTTGTGTGCTTTCAGGCGCCCAGCTTGGTTGTGCAAAATCGCTGGTATCTAGTTTGATGGTTGTCCACTGATCAGACGCTGGGATCACGGTTTGGTAATGCGCGTATGAACCATCGCCGCTTGAACCAAAATCAGACTGGTTGAACTTAACCGAAACGTCCGCGCCAGAACGGTAAGTGATCTCGACAAAAGACACGCCCGTTAGCGCTGTATCCGTCGCGCAAACCAGCTCTACAAATGGCCAGTTCTTACCTTCTTGTTTTTTGAACAAGGTGAACTCGACCTGAATTTCGTCATTTTGAACCAATGGATCTGACGCTTTAAAGCTCGAACCAAAGCTATCGGTTGCCGCCTTCCAATTCGCCGTGTGAAGTAAGTTAACGCCTTTAATGTCGTCTGCCGCCTGAGCGATAGGCATCGCTAAAGTGCTGCAAATAAGCGCACCAAATAGAAAGAGTTTAGAAGAAGTGAGTGTCATGTTAGTCAGAAACCTTATGTGAATAATGGTTTCTTTAGTATGGGTTTACCAAAATAACCTGTCTGTAAACAATAAGTTAATCTACGAGTCAGGTCATTGGTCAGCGTTTTGGGCAGGTGGATTTGCGAGTGGCAGTGACTTTTGTTTGATGGTTTAGGAAAGTACCAAAGCAACTGCACAGGTAGCGGATTTCAAAGCCAGACTGATAGAGACGGACATTTTAGTTCGATTACTAGAAGATGACTAAAGTGTCTGTCCGCTTTATTTTAGTTAGCAGCGCGCTACTTGTTTGCGTTATGCTCATTTAAAACTATAAATGACGCTCTCTCAAGTAACTCGTCGTAAGTTATGATTTCTACATTTCGAGAATCTCTACGGAAAAGCTCGAGAGTTTTGCGTTTCATTTTTTTAATACCTGGGGGTTCAACAGCTTTATCAACTTGCTCCCAGCTACCAACGATTAGAACTGTTTTCGAGTCGTAAGCATTCTGATTAATTTCACGATAATCATCTGCATATAAATCTCGCGTTGTTTCAATTTTTAACGTACCGCTAGCTTTCTGCTCTAAAATTTGTGAGTAAGCCTCCATCAACTCTTTCGATAGCTTCCAACTCTGCGCTCTATTCTGGGCTGTCCCAAACAGTGGGGTTGTCGGCAATTTTAGTTCAACAAATGTCGTGAACTTATTGTCACCCATTAAGAAGTCAGCAATAACGCCCTCACTACCACCGGCATTAGTATCTGACGCATGAAATTCCTTTTGTAAGATACCTTGGAATCGGTAGTCCAAGCCATAACCAAATATCCATTGGTTTACTGCAAAGAAATGCTGCCATGCAGTTTCGTCTTTTGTATTGAACTTTCCAATATCAAATTTGTACTGTGGTAGATAGTTTGAATACAACAATTTTTTGAATATTTCGATCTGGGATTTACGGTAACCTGTATTAACTAAGTCCTGAGTCGTAATCATTCCTTGAGACAATAAATCTCTCACGACTTCACCACCATCAGAGCCTGATAGTAACGTGGTTACTCTCTGTTTAGTCTCAGCGTCGAGTACATCCATTGAGTCATCAGATAATTTAATGCGTCGCTCTGCAATCCCTTTAAGATCTAGTTCTTGAATAAAGTGCAAGAACGTTTTTAGCTGCTGCATATTGAACTTGGAAAATTCAATAACTTGCTTTTCCTGCCCGCTAACTAACTTGCATAGCTTAATTCCCTCGATGTTATCTTTTTCTTTCAGGTAAATAACTTTCATCATTGTTCGTGGAGCAAGCTGAATATGAAATTCATTTTCGTCAGAGAAAATGACTTGGAAAAACCTGCCTTTTTCAAAGGTGTGATTATAGAGAGTCTCTAGCTTTGAATTTCTAATCACTTCATCTTCTGTAGGCTTAAAATCTGAAATATCAAACACCGATAACCTCTTATCTATCGTTTACTTTTAGGCTGCTAACGCCGCCTTAAGGGGTGAAAAACCACACCTCAACTCAAATTAACCACCGAATACACAAATGTGGATTCAAACCTAACAAAACCGACGTTTTGAATCCCGCTTTAAGGCCTTGTTAACACTCATTCAGTGCACTCAATGTTGATAGATGATTTGCTACGAAGTTACTTTGCTCATTTAATAACTTATTGTTAACAAACAAATAGTTGTAGTTAACCGCAGAGTGCCCACCTATGAAGAGTATGAATCCCATATTTTCATACTCCTTACAAAAATCAAATGCTAGAACTTTTCCTATACTTTGGACTGCTTGTCTCATAACAAATCTTCCTCCACTCAATTCCGAGATGGAAGCATTAACCAAAGCAATAAACTGCCCGTGAGAAAGGTTAAAATTGAAGGGAGCACCATCAGGTAGTTCGTTCAGCTTATTAGGTTCGTCCCCCATGCAGAAAATAAGCCCTGTATTAACACTCACAGGACATTCCGCTGAACGTTTAAATGAATATTTTTTCTGAGTTTTTTTGATTTTATTAATGATTTCTTTATCAAAATCAGTATCAGGTTTGTTAAAGATAACTCTACGAACGTTTTCATCCATACCGTTTGATAGAACAGGGGGTTTCATAGCCTCTGCTATTTCTTGCCCTATATCATAATCACGAAGTAAGCCACCTCCAGGCTCATTTACCTCAACTAGCATAAGAGAACCGGCTTCACTCTCCGAACCATCACTTATTGCAAAATCTGGTGTCTTACCAAAAGTAATACCTACTCGTGCATAAGCACTAGCCCTTACTGGTTTGTCTTGTTGTATTAAGAGGAAAAATGACGGATCAATTCCTAATATCTTAGAAGCTTTGGTCAGCGCAATTGATTCTATTTCAGACTCTCGTTGTTGTTTATATTGTTCTTTTTCTTCTTTTGTCATCGTATTCTCTCTGAGTGTTAACGCTTATTAGATCCAAACCGGCGCACTCAATCCCACCATCAAAACCAATAACAACGCGAACAGCCTTCATCTTTACATCAGACGATCTTTCATTTCTCGTCCAATCGACATGCCCATTATTTTGGCACCAAAGATACCACAAAACACAATAAACCATACTAATGATGAGTCACACATCTTGCTCAACTGACTGATTTTTATCCAAATGTGCTTATTGAGTCGCAACAGTTTTCTGATGAGAGCTTTTGGCGTTTGCTTGATGTAAACGAGATGAAAGAAAGGAAATCAAAAAGTGCGCTCTAGGCGCACTCTTTGTTAGTTTTTCGGGGTGTTTAACACTTGCGGGGGAATAGCGTCGCCTTGTTTAACCAGCAACTTGAGTTCGCCGGTTTCATGGTGGGGCAAGGTACGGTGCTTATTTGGCGGTAGGTCATTAAACGCGGTGGCGAGTATTTGCAACGTGTCGCCGTGTGCCACCAGCAATATGACTTCGCCGTGGTATTTGGCATCGAATTCCAATATGGCATTCAATGCGCGGGCCCTGACTTGCGCCGTGCTTTCAACGCCGCTTTCATTGTTGTCCACCGAGAGCGCATCTTTCGCCCAAACTTGTTCATACGCGGCGGAGGTCTTCCCTTCCCATTCCCCAAAATAACGTTCACGCAAACGAATGTCTTCGGTGGGCGCGGGCAAGTTCAGCGTGTTGGCAACAATGGCGGCGGTTTCTCTCGTTCGCGTGAAATCTGAGGTAAATATTTGGGTGATCGCTGCGCCGCTGTATTGCTCTGCGGCGGTTTTGGCTTGTTGTTCACCCAATGGTGAAAGGCCATATTGCACGCAGCCTATGGCGGGGTCACTGACCACTATGTCAGCCACATTGGCTTGGCTTTGGCCATGTCGTATCACCAAATAGGTATTGTTAAACACTGTCATCGCACTTCCTTTTTTATTCTTTCAATTCGGGGCAATTCTGCTTTCTGTCTGTGTTCTGGTGTTCTGAAAAGCACTATTGAGAAAATCGCCGCGCTGCATGGCTAAAGGCTAATGCAGCTGCCCTGACTTTGCTATACCCATCCGCTGATGAGTGGTAGACACGCAAAACCTTCATCTGGCTGAAACCTGATTTTCACATTCGCTTGCTAACAATACGCATCACAAAACACCTAAATGACCAATTGCTCAAAATCACAGCCACATCTTGCAGTAGTGAGCACTTGACCATAAAAGTAATCATAAATGAGCATTTGATCAACAAATGAACAATATTTTCGTTCAAACGCTCAAAGATGTTGGCAAAATGTTAAATAACGGACTAGGTTGATTGGAAAATGGAGAAACAAGCAGTATGACTCTGGATTCCAAGCTCAAATCAAAAACAGAGATTCGCCGCGAGTTGATCATCGAGATGACGCAGGCGAAAGGCAACGTATCGGTAGAGATGCTCACCGAGTTTCTTGGCGTGTCTGCACAAACGGTACGACGTGACATTAACCAGCTCTGCGGTGAAAACCTGTTACGAAGACGACATGGTGGCGTCGAAAGTTTTGAACGCCAACTCAACGCACCCTATCAGCAAAGGGCGTTGACCAAATCGGAAGAAAAACGTGCCATTGCTCGTGCCGTGGCAGACATCATTCCTGATGGTGCAACCATTTTCATTTCTATTGGCTCTACCCCGGCCATTGTTGCCGAAGCACTCACGCAAAAATCCGAACTGACCGTGATGACCAATAACCTGAATGCCGCGATGACGCTGAGTAATGAGCCGTCTAATCGCATCATCATTCCCGGCGGTGAATTAAGAATGCCTGATCGCGACATACTGGGTGATGGGGTGTTGGATTTTTTCAATAGTTACCGCGCTGAATTCGGCATTTTTGGCGTAGCAGGCGTCACGGAAGACGGCGGCATGTTGGATTTTCATGCGTCAGAAGTGCGTGTTCGTGAGGCCATTCGTACCCATTGCAAAACATCCGTGTTGGTGATGGACAGCACGAAACTCACACGTACAGCACCTGCCGTTGGCGGCAGTATTTTCGATGTTGACCAGATCATCATGGATCGGCATCCCGGCGATGATTTCTCTGCGCTCAGTGAGCGTGTTGGAGATCGTCTGAAGTTAGTTGGAGGCGAGGTTTGATGAACGCAGAGTCCTTTGTGGTATTCGACAATATTGGCAAGCGCTGGAACGGTCAGCTTGGTGTCGAAAACATTTCTATACAAATCCCTGAAGGGTCGTTTGTGGCATTACTTGGGCCATCGGGTTGCGGTAAATCCACCACATTGCGTTTACTGGCGGGATTGGAAATTCCCGATGAAGGTGAAATTCATATTGATGGCCTTGACGTGACAGAAATGGCGCCGTCTGCGCGAAACCTGTCGATGGTGTTTCAGTCTTATGCGCTTTTCCCGCACCTCTCTGTGGCGGAAAACGTCATGTTCGGCATGAAGGTGCGAAAAGTCCCGAAGCAAGAACGATTAGAAAAGCTCAACAACGCGCTCGATATTACGGGGCTGCTGGGTTACGAAGACAGAAAGCCCGGTGAGCTATCCGGCGGTCAGCGCCAACGTGTGGCTTTGGCTCGCGCCATTGTTGCGCGTCAGCCGTTGTGTTTGATGGATGAACCCCTTTCAAACCTTGATGCCAAGCTGCGCCATTCGGTGCGAAAAGACATCAAGAAACTGCAACGCGACCTGGGCATGACGGTGGTGTATGTCACCCATGACCAAACCGAAGCCATGAGCATGGCCGACATCATCATATTGATGAAAGACGGTCACATCATGCAAACCGGTTCGCCGAGAGATCTCTATGGCCAACCTCAGAATACTTTTGCTGCTGAATTTATTGGTGCTCCGCCCATGGCGTTGATCAACGGCGGCACGATTTCAGGCAGCGACCATGCCGACAAAGTGGGTGTGAGAACTGAAAACGTCACGGTGGTGGAAGCCGGTAAAGGCCGACTGACCTGCACCGTGGCAGAAAGCGAATATCTTGGTGAAGAAACCCATGTGTTGTTAGAACACCCTGCCGCCAAAGGGCTTGTGGTGAAAATGCCAGGTTATACGTCGTTAGTTGAAGGAAGCATCGTCGATATTACATTTGAAGATTCGACACTGCATTACTTCGATGACAAGGGAAACCGAATGTCTTAGCAAAGCCTGCTGAGCAATTATTCTCTCGCCGCTTATCCATGGGGTTTGCAGGCAATCAGGGAATCGAACTTGAGATAAATGTTCAACTAAACCAATGGTGAAACTATGAAGTTCTCTACGTTATTCAGTTGTGCCTTTGCGGGTACATTTGCTTTAGCCACCACATCTGCGGCAGCCGTCACAGAGCTAAACATGTACTACCCCATTGCCGTGGGCGGCTCGTTGACCAAAGTGGTCGATAAATTGGTGGATGATTTTGAAACCCAAAATCCGGATATCAAGGTCAACGCCATTTACTCAGGCAACTACGACGACACCCGCGTTCGCGCCTTGTCTGCACTCAATTCTGGCGAACCGGCGCAGCTTGCGGTGATGTTCTCTATTGATGTGTATGACTTGATTGATCAAGAACTCATTTCGCCATTTGATGAAGTGATGAACAGCGAAACCGACAAAGCATGGCTGGAAGATTTCTATCCTGCCTTGATGGAAAACGGTCAAGCTGAAGGTCAAACGTGGGGCATTCCGTTCCAGCGTTCAACCATTGTGGCTTACTACAACAAAGACATGTTTAGAGCCGCAGGTCTTGACCCAGAGAAGCCACCGACAACGTGGGCTGAACTGGTGGAAGTGGGCAAAAAGCTCACCAATGATGACACTTACGGCATCATGATCCCCTCTACCGGTTACCCCTACTGGATGTTCCAAGCATTGGCGATTCAGAACGGCAAAAAGCTGAT
This sequence comes from Enterovibrio norvegicus FF-33, assembly GCF_000286835.2. Lineage (GTDB taxonomy): Bacteria > Pseudomonadota > Gammaproteobacteria > Enterobacterales > Vibrionaceae > Enterovibrio > Enterovibrio norvegicus_A. Next base: position 1,693,423 of record NZ_AJYD02000038.1, read on the forward strand.
GTCTGATGACGGCTTAACCACTTACTTTGATGATAAAGACGTGGTGGATACGTTGAAATTCTGGCAATCCCTGTCTCAAGAGCACGGCGTCATGCCATCTGGTACGGTTGAATGGGGCACGCTACGTCAGGCATTCCTTGAAGGCAAAACAGCCATGATGTGGCATTCAACGGGTAACCTCACCGCAGTGAAAAATGCCGCTAAATTTGATTTCGGTGTGGCGATGCTACCAGGCAATGTCCGCCTTGGTTCACCAACGGGTGGCGGTAACTTCTACCTTTTCAAAGACACCACTGACGAAGAAAAAGCCGCGTCACTCAAACTCATCAAGTTTATGACTGCACCAGAGCAAGCGGCGCAATGGTCAATCGCAACGGGTTATATGGGCGTATCCAAAGGCGCATATAAAACGGAAGCATTGAAAAATTACGTCGTGGAATTCCCACCTGCGCTGGTTGCGAGTAACCAACTTGAACATGCTGTGGCCGAGTTCTCGACCTATGAAACTGCACGTGTTCGTGAGGGGTTGAACAACGCGATTCAGTCTGCATTAACGGGTAACAAAACACCGGAAGAGGCACTGGGTGAAGCGCAGCAATCTGCAAAACGCCTGCTTCGAAACTATCAATAGGCTTTAAGTGCTATCTATAGGCTCTAAGTACTATCAATAGGCTGCAAGTAAAGGCCAGTCGTTAGAAGTCAGTCAGTACAAATAGGTACAGCCAGTAAGTAAAACGTCAGTTGGCGAACACCTATTCGTCAACCAGTAAGAAAGATATCAATAATCTAACCTGCATACGCCCCACCGCTGTCGTGGCGGGGTTTATGTCTCATACCGAGCAGTATTATGAATCATTACGCGGAAATGGAACGTCGCAGACAACACCTCTACGGGTGGTTTCTCCTCACGCCTGCGGCCATTCTATTGACACTGTTTGCGTTTTATCCGTCGATGGCGACCTTTTGGGAAAGCTTATTTTCCAAAGGGACACGACGCAGACCGTCCGAATTTGTTGCCATGGAGAACTATACGGATCTGTTTAACGATCCCACGTTCTGGATTGTGGTAAAGAACAACCTCTTTTATGCCGCCATGACGATTCCGATCTCGATTGCTATCGCGTTGGCGATGGCGCTATGGGCAAACTCGAAAATATCGGGTAAAGGCTTTGTGCGAACGGCATATTTCACCCCGACCGTGCTGCCGATGATCGCTGCTGCGAATCTCTGGCTGTTTTTCTACACACCTGACCTTGGGGTGTTAGATCAAATCGGGGCATTCTTTGGTTTTGAATCCGTCAACTGGCTAGGTCGACCTGAAACCGCGCTGTGGGCGGTGATCATCGTGACTATCTGGAAAGAAGCGGGCTTCTTCATGATTTTCTATCTTGCCGCGTTGCAGACCATTCCGGCGGACTATAAAGAAGCCGCCGACATTGAAGGCACAGGCCGATGGACTTACACGCGCCGCATTGTGTTACCCCTTTTGATGCCAACCACGTTGTTCATCACGGTGAATGCGATGATCAACTCAGTCAAACTGATTGACCATCTGTTTATTCTGACCAAAGGCGGTCCCTCTGATTCGTCCAAACTGATCCTTTATTACATCTGGGAAATGGCGTTCGCCTTCTTCGATGCGCCACATGCCGCCGCCATGACGGTATTGGTGTTGCTAGTGCTGGGCATTGCTGCCGCTGTACAGTTCTTGTACCTCGATAAAAGGACGCATTACCAATGAGTTCCGTATCCTCAATGAAAAGCGTATCTCCAATGAAAATCGTCGAAAAATACCTCGATTCCTTTGGTGCATTGCTGCTTGCTGTTATCTGGATTTCACCGTTGCTATTTGCATTTTGGGCTGCGTTTCACACCACCTCTGACGCGGTGAACTTCAATCTATTGTCCGCATGGACATTGGATAACTTCAGGGTGGCTTGGGATGGCGCACCGTGGATTAAATACTTCATCAATACCTTCTTTCTGGTCACCATCGTACTGATCGGCCAGTTTGTGATCACCACGTTGGCAGGTTTTGCTTTCGCGCAGGTCAAATTCCCGGGTAAAGATTTCGTATTTATTCTGGTGCTGCTTCAGCTGTTTATTTTGCCTGAAGTGCTGATCGTCGAAAACTACGCGGTCACATCAAAACTGGGGTTGTTCGATACCATTTTGGGTGTGGGTATGCCCTACATGGCGAGTGCTTTCGGGATATTCCTGATGCGCCAGTCGTTCAAATCCGTGCCCTATGAATTGCACGAAGCGGCGAGTGTTGAAGGGTGTTCACTGTTTGGCATCTTAATGAAGGTGTATGTGCCGTTAGCGAAGCCAACCTATTTGGCTTATGCATTGGTGTCGGTTTCAACGCATTGGAATAACTTCCTGTGGCCGTTAATCGTGACCAATTCCGACGATACACGCCCATTAACCGTAGGTTTGTCGATTTTCGGCGCACCAGAGAACGGGGTCGATATTTCGGTGATCTCCGCCGCGACCATGATGTCGGTTGCGCCACTGCTGATCGCGTTTTTGATTTTCCAACGTCAGTTCGTGCAAGCGTTCTTGCGTGCGGGCATTAAATAGTCGAATAGCTAAGTAGAGGCTTTATTGTGACTCGGATTATTCAAATCACAGATATTCACCTGACGGTGCCGCCACACAAGGTGTCCGGCCAGTTGAATACTTACGCACTGTTTGAACAGGCGATAGATAAGATTGAACAAGATCTCCCTTTGTTCGGTGACGTTGACGCCATTATCGCAACAGGAGACATCACGGATTACGGCGATGTGGAAAGCTATGAGCTGTTTAAGACACAGATTGAGCGCCTCAACTTGCCCTATTTGGTGATACCGGGAAATCATGACAGCCGCGAATCCATGAATGCGAGCTTTCCGCAATTGGCAGGGTTCGCCCCTCACGATGAAATCAATTGGGTGCAGGAATTTTCAGATTTCGATGTGATTGGGCTGGATACTGTCATTCCGCAACAAGGTGGTGGCGCGTTGTCGCCATCCACCTTGCAGTTTTTGGAACGTGCACTAGCGGCAAACCAAAACAAACCGGCGTTGATTGCCTTGCACCATCCGCCGTTTGCATCTGGCATTCGGTTTATGGACAGCATTGGTTTAAAAGGCGCTGACGCCATGACCGATTTGTTGAACCAGACCTCACAAGAAGTCCGTGTGATTTGCGGTCATTTGCATAACAGCATTGTGTGCAGCATGGGCAACGCGACCGTGCTGTCCTCCCCCGCTGTCGCCAGTAGTTTCATAACAGACCACCGACCGGACGCCCCAGTGGGTTTCACACAAAAACCCGGCGGTTACATGCTTCATGAATGGCAAAACGGCTTTCGCAGCAGCTACCTTTCTTTGTCGCCAAATGGAGAGCTTTATCCGTTTTAAGGCAGGAAAAGACAATTCGACAACATGAACATGAACCAAAAACGACGCTGTTCGCGTCGTTTCTTCTTCCTGTCAATTTTCGATAACCAAGAAGCAAAAAGCCTCTCAATTCACAAAAAATAATAGGACGTGTTCAGTGATGAGACTCTGTGTGCTCCCCGTGCCTGGGCTTGCCTTGTTGGCGCTAATCACGCCATCGCCATGCGATTCTTCCACCCACTTCACGCACAAGAAACTGGTACCTAACCATTCCAATCCACATTTGGCAGCATATAGCAGACTCGACTGATAGGCATCAACCAACCGTCGCGAATATTTCAGACTTTAGCGGCTTCCTCAAAATAAGATTGCCTTAATATGAACAAAGTTAAAAACAATCGACTCGCCCGCAATTCTATTAACATTACCATCAGGTGTTACCTTACTGTTAATCATGTCAAAAAATGAAACGTAAGCTTATATATAATTCATTGAAAGATATGGATTAAATAAAAAGCGTTGGATGATGATAAATAAACATGTCTACATACTCTCAGGGGATACTAATTGGTCCAGTTTTGTTTTGGCGGGATTAAAATCCATCTTTTCAGATGACACATTTTCCGCTTTGTCAAAGCCTGAACAACTGTGGGCGCTTGAGGAAAATAGCATTGTGATCTTTGATAAATCCACATTGGGACACCCGTCTTCACTGTTAATTTCCCCCGTAGAACGCGGTGGACAGTGGCTAATCGTTAATGGCGAAGATATTGATGAGGAAAGCGTCTCTGGTCTGATTTCGCTGGGCTTCTCTGGATTAATCATCTCGCCGTTCACACTAGAAATGTTGCCTCGTGCGCTCAGAACCTTAGCGTCTGGTCAACTGTGGTTTAGTCGCAACGCTATGTCTAACGCGCTTAAATTTCTCGTCAAAGCGGGCGGAAATTCATACCATTCGGTAAATGTACTGAGCGCCAAACATTCCTTTTCTATCCGTGAGCAGCAGGTATTTCTTCACCTGTTGCAAGGTAAAAGCAATAAAGACATTGCAGTACAACTGCACCTAAGCCCGAGTACCGTCAAATCTCATGTGTCCAGTATTTTACTCAAAACAGGAAAAAGCAGTCGGAATCAATTGAGCACGCTCCTCCTCGAAGAAGACCAAGATATAGGGGAAGATAAGGTACATGCAGGGGCTAAAAAGTTCGCCCTTGAACACACAGCGTGATCTTTAGTCCATTTCTAGTCCCTAATTGAACAACAATATGGACATTTGGCCGATACAAAAGCAAGGGCATGCCATCTAAAGTTCTCCCTATCAAGACAAGGTAGTCTTAACATTTGGAGAATGAGATGAAACGTTTAATTGGTGGTATCGCAATCGCACTACTTTTTTCTGCTGGCGTAAGCGCTGATGGTTGGTCGTCTTCGCCTCGTGATGATGGCCAGACTCAATTTTATGTTGATTTAAGCGGTGAAGTGCCACAGCGCTGCCGTATGCATACACAGCAAGAAAGAAGCATTGAGCTGGATGTGGAAAACACGAATTCACAAACCAGTGATTTCACATTTAAAGCTTGGTGTAACAACGACAATGCAAAAGGCTTGCTGGTCGTTGGTGCTCAACCGTTTAAGAACCAAAATGGTACTGACGTTATCCCATTGAACGTGGCTTTCAAAGACGCTTCTGGCGTTATTGATGGTTCAAATAACGCATCAAATGGCCACGCTATTCATACATCTATGGATGTGAGCAACAGCACTGAAGGTGATTTGGGCGACGCGAACACCATCAACATCACACCAACGATTAATGGTTGGGAAAAAGCGGGTCAATACACAACGGCTATGTACGTTTCTTTGTACCCGAACTAAGTAACACTTTTCATTTAAATATTTGGGGGCGTTAGCCCCCTTTTGAGGATTATATGCGTTTAGTCAGAATATCGCTGATGGCGCTTTTGCTGTTTTCTCCCATTTCAAAAGCCTTTGAACTGTTGCCTATGGTCTCGTTTTTCTCAACGCAGAGCACCAATAGTGAAAAGTTTTTCCAGATTAACAACACCACTGATCAACCCTTGCCGATCGAAATCTTTGTTAAAAGCCGATCGATTGAAGGCGATAAACCCGAATCACTCACGGATTCGGATGATTTCTTTGTCTTCCCGCCTCAGGTGCTTATTCCTGCAGGTAAAACGCAAATGGTAAAGGTGAAGTACATCGGTTCACCCATTGAATCCTCAACGTCTTATCGCGTTATTTTTAGCCAACTTCCCATCCAAGATGATGAAACGGAAAGCAGCATTAAAATGTTGTTTCAAATCGGCGCATTGGTGTTTGTTTCACCCGACTCAGCCACTAGCCTTGTTAGCGCTGCGGTTAATGTCGAGAATAAAGAAGCCCCTTCTTTAGTGTTGGAAAACACAGGAACGGATATCGTTATCATTCCTCAGTTAGAGCTCAACGTAAAAACTAATGTCACTGCGCACACCTGGAAATGGGATGACATCAATGCACTCCTGAATCGCCAATTCCTGGTGCCAGGAGAACGCGTCCATGTTCAGATCGACGCTCTTTTAGCGGCTAATGAAATCCCTAACACGGTGGATGTGAAAGGATTCCAGTGAGTATATTAGGGAAACTGCGTGTATTTTTTTTCCTGTTCCTGCTTTCTGCTTCTGCGAACGCAACAACGTTCAATCTGCCGCTAAACCTCTCGCAGAAAGCACTAGGAATGGTTTCTGTCTCCTTGCAGGGAATGGATATTGACGCAGTTTCGCTCTCTCAACTTAAAAGCCTGTTGGGGCAACGTGTCTCTGACGAAAGTTGGTTGGCACTTTCCCTGAGCGAAAGCCTCAGCAGTGATGGCATGGTTTCACTCAACACACTTGCTGAAGCCGGCATTGATATTAGCTTTGACCCTTCAACACTTTCTCTGACAGCAAAGATCACCGACAAAGCACTCGGCCTAGCCAATGTTGATTTTGGTGAACAATACGAACCCTTTAGCCCATCGGACAACAGTCCATTCAGTTGGCTTAACAGCTTCAATTTTGCACACAACTCACGCTGGGAAGGTGAAGGACAAGAACACGACCGCTACAGTTCTGTTGAATGGCTAACACAAGTGAATATCGGTGGTGCTTCGGGTGTGCATTTTGAGGCAGCTAACTACTTACAAATGTCTGAAACGGATTCTCAGGTGTTAAGGGGGGAATGGACGGCATTTTACGATAACCCTCACGCGCCTTTTCGCGCATCTGTCGGCGATGTTGAATCCGGTATTTCAGGCTTTCAATCTAACGTGAGCCTTGGTGGGCTTTCCATCGAGAGTGACTATTCCGAATTACAACCACAGCGAATTATCGGCCCGAGCAATAGCCAAGAATTGATATTGCAAGAAAGTGCTGAAGTGGAAATCATCGTAAACGGACAAATCATCTTCAGTGGGCGTCAAGATGCAGGTCGCTTCAATTTGATGAATTTACCCATGTCTAACGGTGCAAATGACATCACAGTCAACGTCACGTATCTGTCGGGAAAAACGGAAACATTGGTATTCAGCCAGTTTTACAACAGCAACCTGTTAGATGAAGGGATGTTTAACTACGCATTCAGCGTGGGCGTGCCTTCTACCTTCGGTGATGACGGCATTGAGTACTTAGATACTTGGGCAGCAACCGGTTTTACCGAATATGGTTTGTTTCCTTGGCTCACTATTGGTGTGAATGGCACCTTCGCAAAACATGGCCAAATCTTCGGTGGACTGGCAACGATACGTTCAGATTGGGGCAACATTTCTGCCCGTGTGGGACTGAGCAACCATGCCGAGGCTGACGCTGGAAATGTCACTTCCCTCAGCTTTGAAAGCGCCATTATCGGCGCTCCAGAAAGCCAAACGCCAAACCTAAGATTGAGCGTGGAATTTGCAGACAACTATGCCTCATCACCGTGGGATAACAAGGCGCTGCCTGTCTCTTATGATCGTTATCTCGCTAATTATGTGCTTTCTATTAACGCACGGTGGGATGCAACCTTGTCTGGCTCCTATTATCTGGATAATAACGATGAAGAGCTGACGGGTCTTACGTCGACACTGAACTGGAAAAACGGTGACATCACCCTAGGCGCAGGCGTGACCTACAGCCAAGACAGCAACGTGGCATCCGATGATACCCAGTATTTCTTTACGCTTGATTGGCGATGGAACCATCAACAATACGGCTACAACTTGGGCGCGAGTTATAACACGAGGGAAAACCAATCTCGTATCGATGTAAGCAAAACCAATAATGACCGTGTCGGTAGTGTCGGATTCCGCGCCCTAGGCGAGTACGAAGACACCAGACAACGCCAAAATGCACAACTGAGCTACACCGCAAATCGCGTTCGTTTGGAAGGCGAAGTGGAAAGAAGTGAGTTAAATAACACCTCGTCAGACGCCAGCTATTTGGCTTCGATTCGCGGAAACACGGCGTTCGGTTTTACTGATGGCAAACTGGGTTGGGGTCGTGCACAACTGGGCCCATTCGTGGTTGCTCAACTTCACCCTTCGCTTTCTGACCACGAAGCACAGTTAGGCGTGGCACAAGATGGGAGCTATAAAGCGGCCGCGACCTCTTTGATCGGTGGCTTGTTACCTCTCGATATGCCCTATTCACGTAACACTGTCGACCTCTCTGTCCAGAATGCACCGATAGGCTATGACTGGGGAGAAAGCCGAGTCAATTTCTCCCCTGCCGCGACCACTGGCCACCTCATCATGATCGGTTCTGATGCCTCCTACACGGCGAAAGGTGTGCTCCTTGCCGACAACGGCACTCCCATTTCTTACCTGCAAGGTGAGCTCATCCGAGGCGACAAGCACCTCTCGTTTTTCACCAATAAAACGGGACGCTTTTTTGCCCAAGGTATTGGCCCCGGCACTTACACAATGACTATCGGCAATTCCACGTACCAGCCACTGACCATCGTGGTTGAGGCAAACGACAACCGCTTAATTGACCTTGGAACGCTAACCGCGAAATGTGTCGAGGAGAACTGTGATGAAAATCCTTAAATCGCTCACCAAAACGATCATAGGCTCAACAATTGCGCTGATGGTTTCATTCCATGCATTGGCGCAAGCCGAAAACAATGAATGCAGCGGAAACTGGCACATTAACGTCAACACCACCTCTTCCGTCGAAGAGCAAAAGGGTCAGAAAGGTGTGTGGATCCCGGCTACCATTTCCCTTGACCGCGAACTGGCGAAGTGCGCCGATAAAATATTATTGAAGCAGCCTGAAGGGGGAAAACCAACACTCAATGGCCCAATCTCTTCACATCATTATCAATTCAAAAATACCGCACGTCAGGATTTAAAGATCCGAAAAAAAGGTGTGTATGTGCTGAATTTATCCGGCCAGCCTTCCGTCGATTTTTGGATCTATGCTCCCTCCGCGAGAAGGTTTTCTCCGGGTGACTATAGGGGGATCATCGAAGCTCGTCTCAACGGTACCAAGATAGACAAATCGTTCACTCAGACACATGCTTTTAACTTCCAAGTGAAGCCTTATGTCCGCGCGAAATTAATCAATACCCATGACGATTGGCTAAAGCCAACGGGCACATCGGTAAGAGTCCACTTGGGTGATTTAACGGAGAGGAATCGTCGTGAAATTCCTGTGTACATGGAAAGTAATGGCTTTGTCAGTATTGCTTTCTCTTCGCAAAATAAAGGACAACTGGTCAACACCACAAATCGACGAAACCAAGTGCCCTATCAGCTTCATTTTGCCGATCAATCGGTGAACTTAACTGACGACGTTACCTTTGACGCGGGAAATCGCCCATTCCGTGGCAAAAAAGTCACCATCGCATTTGAAAATACTGCGTCTCCCTATGCGCGTGCGGGTCAATATGAGGATGTCGTGACCATCAATATGTTTGCGCGATAGTTTTACTTCTATCTGTAAGGTGCGTATCACTCTGTGATTCGCGCCTTTGTCACTTTACCCGTATACCCTTCGTCTATTTACCTCTTTACCTCTTTACCTCTTTACAACCTATCAGCCTGTGAGATTTCCTCCCCTTCTTATTTTTGAACCCTACAATGTTAAAGGAGTGTTATCAAAGCACGTTCTTTTAACGGCGGGATATGGAAGACTGCGTGTTACAGGGCTAAATGGAGAGGGCAAACTGATGGAAAAACAAGGCGTAGCGAAATCAATTCAAATTATCGGCGTGCCAGTAGATTTAGGCGCTTCGCGCAGAGGCACTGATGGCGGGGTTTCGGCCGTTCGTATTGCCGGACTCGGAGAAAAACTCAACAAAATGGGATATACCATTTCACAAGAGCTTGATATCGCCGTCCCATCCCAAGAATCTCGACCTGTCGATACTGGCGGCAATATGCGGTTTAGAAGCGAAATTCTGCAGGTGTGCCGCGATTTAGCCGTCGCGACGAGAGCTGCGCTCGAAAAGGGTGACATGCCTTTGGTGGTCGGCGGCGATCATTCCATTGCGATGGGCTCCATCTCGGGCATTTCTGACTTCTATCAAACACAGAGTCAGAATATTGGGCTTGTATGGTTTGATGCCCACGCAGACATGAATATTCCGGGCATTTCGCCTTCTGGCAATGTTCACGGTATGCCGCTGTCTCACCTTCTTGGTTATGGTGACAAAGATTTCACCAGCATCCTGAGTGCAAATCCCAAGATAAAGCCTGAAAACGTTGCATTGGTTGGCGTGAGAGACATTGATGCAAAAGAAAGGGAGCTCATCAAGGAGTCTGGCGTTAAGGTTTATAGCATGCGCGATATCGACGAGTTGGGCATGAGCAAAGTCAGTGACGAAATCATCGAAATTGTCACCAAAGACACGGTGGGTTTCCACGTTAGCTTCGATGTTGATGGCTGCGACCCTGAGTTCATCCCCGGCTCTGGGACGCTTGTCCCGGGTGGTGTCACTTACCGCGAAGCGCATCTGCTGTTGGAGAAATTGGCCGAGACAAATCTCATCACATCGGTTGATCTGGTCGAGTTGAATCCGTTCTTGGATCAGAAAAACGTGTCTGCTGAACGCGCTGTGGCATTGATGCTAAGTGCTTTTGGTCGCAGCGTGCTTTAATTTAAGACCAAACACAACCCACGAAGCATTAACGGCGCTAACAACAAAAAGCCCCAGTCTCTCGACGGGGGCTTTTTTAGCGGTTTGAATTCAGCGTTGTGCTGTTACTTTTTCAACACGAACTTCAAACGAGAGGTTGCTTGATATTAAAGATCGTTACCGTTTGCTTGAACGATTTCAGCGTCTGTCCATACCGTAATTTTTGAGTTTGCGTAAGTAAACACATAAGCACGCAGCTCAGTAACCTGCTGGAAGCTTAGCGACATGAAGGTAATCATATCATTGGTAATGGCTACAGACGCTGAAGCGTTTGCGTCATATTGCCAAATACCGGCTTCGACATTCATTGTATCGTTACCGTCACCAAGGTACGCCACAAAGCCATTCCAAGCGCCAGGGTCAGTATTTGTCACTGTCTGCATATTGTCTGACTGTGAGAAAATCGCATTCGCATTAACAGTGACTGTTTGGTTGCCTGTTTCAGCCACAATCGCTTCAACTTGCGAAATGGCTTTGCTTCCCGGTACGTCACCGCTGGCGTAATAGCTGCTGCCTGTAAGGTCTATATTCGCATCACCATTCACAGTCAGTTTGTCAAAACCACGGTCGCCGACATAAGCAGTGCCATTTTTGGTTAAGAACGCTTCGTTCGAGAAATCTTCCTGATCGAATACCATGGTATCGTTGCCTTCGCTACCGATATACAGGTCCAAGCCAGCGCCGCCATCAAGAATAACGTCGTCGTCATAACCCGCTTGAAGCACATCATTGCCTTCGTCGCCAAACAACGAATCATTACCACCCGCGCCAAACAGTTTGTCGTCACCCGCTCCGCCATGAAGTACGTCGTCTCCATTGCTACCATTGATGATATCGTTACCCGCACCACCATAAAGGGTGTCGTTGCCATTGAAGCCTGTGATGACATCGTTTCCTGAGCAACCATGAAGTACATCGTCACCAGACGTTCCTTTGATTACCTGATCGCTGGCTTTCGTTGCTGCTAAAACACGCATTGAACGAGGAGCAGAAAAATCAAGATTCTGACCGTTGTATGCTTTCACATTTTCTAACGCTAAGTTAGGTGTGTGACAGCTAAATACGGCTATACGGTTGTAAGACAGGTTGTCCCAATCTCCAAGCATCACTGCCGTGCCTTCTGAAGGCTCAACATAGACTTCATGAGATTTAATCCACGATGGCAGCGAATAGCCAGAGCGTTGACCAACTGGTAAACAATATCTATCGCCCGTTTCAAGACTCACGATACAACCTAGCGATTTATCGCTTGCTACAACGCGCATTGAACGAGGAGCGGAAAAATCAAGATTCTGACCATTGAATGCTTTCACATTGGTCATTTTTGCGTTGTCGACAGTGCCTTGGAAAACAGCTAAACGGTTGTAAGATAAGTTATCCCAATCTGACAGCATGACTGCACTGCCTTCTGACGCCTGTACGTAAACTTCGTGGGATTTGATCCAAGATGGAAGAGAATAGCCAGAACGCTCGCCAACAGGCATGCAGTATTTATCACCCGATTCTAGGCTGATAATACAACCCAACGGTTTATCGCTTGATACTACGCGCATTGAACGAGGAGCAGAGAAATCAAGATACTGACCGTTATACGCTTTTACATTCGATAACTTTCTGTTGTCTACCGTGCCTTCGAAAACCGCCAAGCGGTTGTAAGACAAGTTATCCCAATCCGACAGCATGACCGCACTGCCTTCTTCCGCCTGAACATAGACTTCATGCGATTTGATCCATGAAGGCAGTGAATAGCCAGAGCGTTCGCCAACCGGTAAACAGTATTTATCACCCGTTTGGAGGCTAACAATACATCCTTGCGGTTTGTCCTCGCTGATGGCACCGCTTGCCGCTGCAGCGTGGCCACTCATTGTGGTCATTAGGAACAAGCCTACTATTGATGTAAATATACCTACTGCATTCCTCATAACTCTCAGTCCTTCCTTTGTTCAAATAAAATGGGGAAACCTTTTGAAACAAGAGGTAACGCTACAACATGTAGAGGTGCTGAAGTATGGGTTAGATCTTCACACACGGTACATTGACGCGTTTCTGCATAAGATTGATCACCTTGCAGCACGGGTCGAATTCAAGCGTTTGCCTTCTTCACATTAATGCTTTCTGCTTGGCTTTATCACAATTGCATGTGATTCATAATCGAGACATTATGTGTACAAGCCGTTCAAGTGTGTAAAGTTTGGCCAACACCTTTTATCCTTACAAGTCATAGTGCTTTAATTAAGCCATTTATAAGCCGTTAGTTAATTTATTTACTCATCGCCATTTCATACTAAAATACATTTCTTATACAAAACACAGATAAATATATTGCTGTTAATAAGCAATTAGGCATGGAAACCATTTAGCCTAAAATTAGATATCACTAAATTAGACAAGCGCCCTTTAAGGCAATACGTTTAGCCTGAGGTGTTCTATCGAAACCGCTAAGCATTAATAATGAAAACATAAATTAGTCAATACTTAAGAATAATCGACCACTGACTTTCACTTTACTTCTTATATATCTGCATTAGTTTACAGACGTAAACCAACCCCCTTTCCACCCGCAAACCCCATCCGAACATTCACATGCACTTAGTTCTTTTAGCCCTTAAATAACAAGCATTTCCGCAAAAAAAACGTCCCAACCATGCATTTAATGAACATCCGAAGGCATCTATGAAAGTGCATTTTTGTAAAAGTAGTTGCGAATATTAGTCTGGAAAATTGATTTGCAGCGCTATTCTGATGAACAAAATAATCGCCAATAGGATAGGCATATAGAAAAAAGCAGAGAAAGAAGCATGAAAAGAAAAGAGAAATGAAAGATCAGCTGAAAACACCTAAATCATGGTGGGGTGAGTTCAACAATATAACGACATTGAAAATAACACCCAGCACATGGAATCCGTAATAAACCCCCGTAAAATAAATGATTATGCTTTTAGCGATAAAGCAACTTCCCCATCACCATGCCGACTCATCATCAATCATAGGTGAGGCTCTGGCCCCCTTCACGCGCTCAACCACATGCTCTGCCAGTATTTGTGCCGCATCAAATGACGGTAGTGCACTTTTCAGTGACGATGAGATAACCGACAATTCCGTGCAGGCAATCAGCAAACATTCCGCGCCGTGATCTTCCAAATCTTCAGCAGCACAATTAAACGCGTCGATTGATTTGTCATTGTGCGCATTGGCTTTCACTTCGCGGATCAGTGCCATGAGTGCTGTTTGTTCTTTCGCTCCAGGGAACAGGGTCTCAACGCCATAATGCGCAAAAGCCGGTGTATAGAGCTGGGTGATTTGCAACGCGGTTGAACCTAATAGCCCCACCCTTTTGATATTTGGATAACGCCGCAAGATTTGCGCCGCTGACAACGCTAATAAGTTCACCACGGGAACCGTGACGGCATGCGCCACATCGTCGTAATACTTATGGGCTGTATTACACGGGATCACCAGAAAATCCGCGCCGCCTTTGACCAACCCCTGCGCCATGTTTGCCATATAGGGCGCAGGCGATTCGCCCGTTTTTTCGATTAACGCCTTGATGCGAGATGGCACTTTGGGGTCGTTATCCACCAACAGACGAATATGGTCGGCATCGTCCTCTGCGGGGGTTGCCGCAATAATTCGGCGCATAAGATCCACGGTGGCATCTGGCCCCATGCCGCCGAGAATACCGACTGTCATTTCTTTATCGTTCACACCTATTCTCTCTTTAATATCCCATCATACTGGGTAGCCAAAGCACCGTGTCTGGGAAGTAACTCATGATGAACACCACCAGTATTTCGACCAATACAAACGGCAGCGCCTTCACGGATATTTCTTCAATGGTGACCTTGGCAATACTGGAACTGATGAACATGTTCTCCCCAAGCGGCGGTGTGGAAAAACCAATTTCACAGCAACAAACCAACACCACGCCGAAGTGAATCGGGTCAACACCAAACTGCACCATAACGGGCAATAGCACGGGCGTGACAATCATGATGGTGGCAAGGGTTTCCATGAACATGCCAATTAAGATCAAAAACAGGATCACCACCAGCCAGATTAGTGCGAGGCTGTCTGTCATCGACAATAACGCATTGGCGATTTCGGTGGGTGTATCGTTTTCGACCAGAATGCGCCCAAACGCAGTCGCGGCGAACATGATGATCAACACACGCCCCGTCAGCCAGGTGGTGGAACTGAGCGACTCTTTCAAGCCGTCTAGCGTCAGTTCTTTGTGAATGAATTTACCCACGAACAAGGTGTAGAACACAGACACCACGGCAGCTTCGGTTGGGGTAAACATGCCCGAGTAGATACCACCAAGGATCACAAACGGTGCGAGAATCGACCAAATACCCTCTTTGCACGCTTTGCGAAGTGCGCCGGGTTCATCATTTACCGCGCCGACATAACCGCGCTTTTTACTGATCACATAGTTGGTGATCATCAAACCACCCGCCAACATGATGCCGGGAACCACACCCGCAATAAACAGTGCGCCGATTGATTCACTGGCAGTCACACCATAAATCACCATGGGTATACTCGGGGGAATAACCACACCCAAACCACCGGAAGACGCGGTAAGTGCTGCGGCATAGCCTTTGTTGTAGCCTTTATCGGCGAGCGCGGGGATCATCAACATGCCCACAGCGGCTGTGGTTGCTGGGCCTGATCCTGAAATCGCGCCGAAAAACATACTGGCAAGAATGGCCGAAAAACCGAGACCACCCGCCATTGGGCCGGCCATCAATTCGGCAATGTGTACCAAACGGCGAGAAATACCCGAAGCCTGCATTAATGCGCCAGAAAGAATGAATGCCGGTAGCGCCATAATGGGAAATGAGTCCACGGCGTTCCATGCGGTTTGTACGAGAGAAACGTAATCGTCACCCGACAGCAAATACACCAGCATGGCCGAGCCACCCAGTGCAATGACGATGGGAGCGCCAATGAGAAGAAGCCCAAAGAATGAGCCGAAGAGAACGAGCGATGCCTCCATGGAGGACTCCTTTTCTTTTTGATTGCAACAATCCGTATTGCGGCTTTGTCTTTGTTAACAATCGTCACGGGTTATAGGGCTGAACCCTGCTAGAACTTATCGAGACGACCCGTCAATCGACCTGAACATCGTCCACATCTTTGAACTCAACACCTTTCACTAACTTCAAGTAGTTAACCTGAATGATCCGAATGGAGGTCAACGTGAAAGAAATGGGGAAAATCCAATAGAGGTAGGCCATTGACCAATCAAGTGCCGGAGACATGAACTTGTATTCCATCAAGCTTTCAATCACTTCAATGCTTTTGGTTGTCATTAAGGTGTTGAAAGCAATCCAAAGCATATCGGCGATCAGCTCAATACCGGTGCGTACTTTGGTCGGTAGCATTTTCAGGTGAAAGGTCACACGGTTATGTGCAGCAAGACGCGCCGCATACGATGCGCCGAGGAACACAAACCACACAAAGGCGAAACGGGATAACTCTTCACTCCATGGAATGCCGTAATTGAAGGCCACGCGAAGGATCACTTGAATAAACAGTAAGGTGACAAACAGACAAAGCAGCGCCTGACAGGCGTAACTTTCAAATTTGTCCATTCTTTGCCAAAAAGTTTGCCATACACTTTGCGGTACATTTTGCGGTAAATTTTGCATAGACACGTCCTGGTAAGGGGCGTTGCCGCCCCTTCTGTTAGTTGGACAGTTCGTCAACTATTCCTAGTAGAGAGGACGATTACTTCTGCATTTTCTGCAGTACATTGTCGAAGCTTTCTTTGCCGCCAATGTCTTCATAAAACTCAGGCCATACTTTCTCTTTCGCCAACTCAACCCATTTGTCTTCGTCTTCCAGCGTGAACACTTCCACACCGTTATCAATCATGTTTTGCTTGGCGTTTTCCGCTTCTGTCATCTGGAACACCAAGGCGTATTGTTGCGCTTCTAATCCTGCACGGTTCAAAATGGCTTGATGCTCTTCGCTCAGTTTGCCCATGGTACGGTTACCAATCAGCAGCGGTTGCAACGAATACTGGTGGTGTACTTCTGTCAGGTATGGCTGCACTTCGTAGAATTTCATGGTGTTGTTCACGATGTACGGGTTGTCCTGTCCATCCACCACTTTTTGTTGCAGTGCGGTGAAGGTTTCTGTCCACGCCATCGCAATCGGGTTTGCACCGAACACTTCCCATGATTTCAGCATGATGCTGTTTTGCGGAACGCGGATTTTCAGCCCTTTCACGTCTTCCATGTTTTTCACGGGGCGCTTTGAATTGGTCAGGTGGCGGAAGTTGGAATAGGTCCAACCCAGAATGTTTACGCCCGCTTCTTCTTTAGCGAGGGTATTCCAATATTCGCCCAATTCACCGGTGGTAATTAACACCGCATCAGAAGAGTTGGTGATCAAATACGGCATGGTGAGTGCGCCGAGTTTTTTCGAAAACGGGGTTACGTTACCTATGCCCACTAACGCCATATCCAATGAACCCAAGCGGATGTTTTGCACCATTTCGGTTTCACCGCCGAGCGCACCACCGGGGTAGAGTTTGATTTTGATATCGCCGCCAGAATAGAACTCAACCAAGTCTTTAAAACGCAGTGCATACGCGCCCTGATCGGATTCAATTGGGTCGCCCATTCCGACTTTCATCGTTTTAGCGCTGACGATTACGGGAAGTGCCATAATAGTAATGACGGCCAATTTTGCCAATTGCTTTAACTTCATATCCTTTACCTCTTAGTCGATAACATCCGTGAATTTCTAGGCGCTAACACGCCGCTTTCTAGAACCTGTTGTATTGTTTAATGCACTACAGACACCGCATTCGCGATGCTTACAAGGTCTCAAGCACCTCTGCGATCACTTGGGCGATACTGGCCGCGTCTGACTGTTCAAACGTCAGTGGGATACGCATATCCAATAGCGAGCCGAGAACGCGTTCGGTTTGTGGTAAACGGGGTTGATCATGCAAATATTCCCAATGGTCATATTTACTGCTGTATCCCGAAGGCTGACTGTCGCCGACCCATTTCAGGCTGACGCCTCGCGCCGTGCATCCTTTCACCAACTGTGAAAGCTGGTTAGCCGTCAGATCAGGGAATGAGAATTGGATAGAACTGCCAACGAAATGTTCTTTGGGCGAACGTTCAATTAAGCGAATGCCGCGCAACGATGACAGCGCAGACACCATGGCGAGATAGAGCTGATTCCAACGCTCGCACTGCTCATCTAAATGCGCCAATTGAGGGCGCAAGATGGCAGCGCGAAGGTTGTCCATTCGCCCGCTGTAATTAGGTGTACCTTTGGCAATACCTTCAAACGTTTCTAGGGGCGGAAGCGTGGGGTGTTGGCCAAACAACATATATGAGCCGGAATAAATAATGGCTTTGGCCATCACTTCATCGTTGTTGGTGACTAAAAAGCCCCCTTCACCGGAATTAATGTGTTTGTAAGTTTGGGTGCTGAAACACGACACCAAACCGAAGGTGCCGCTTTTCTGTCCATTCCAATCTGCCCCCATGGTGTGGGCACAATCTTCAATCAACACGATGTTATGCTGGCGGCATATCGCCATCACGGCATCCATGTCCGCGAGATGACCGCGCATGTGCGAAAGGACCAGGAATTTCGCCCCTGTGGCTTTCGCTTTGTGTGACAAGTCATCCAGATCCATGGTGAGATCGTCGGTGGTTTCAACCAGCACAGGCACACCGCCAGCGTTGTTGATAGATCCAGGAACGGGCGCGAGAGTGAACGCGTTGCACAATACGCCATCACCCTGTTTTACGCCTGCGCACTGCAGTGCGATAGACAGTGCATAACCGCCAGACGCGCAGCTCAAGCAATATTTCACACCGAGATAATCAGCAAATTGCTTGTCCAACAAATCCGCTTCGCTGCGCTCACCACTCACCGTGTTATAGCGATGAAGCCTGCCAGTACGCATGACTTCTACGGCACTGGCAATGGCGCTTTCCGGTATTGGCATTTGTTGCGTAAACGATTTTTTAAACGTGTGCATCGTCGTGTTCCTTACGCTTTGCGCATTCAAGCCGTATTCGATCGGGTCGTCATCAGTCGTAACGCTTTTGCTGATAGACCTCGAAATCCCAATCCGCATCTGGGAAGTATTTTTTCAATCGCCAATCACATGCGCGTGCGTGACCTTCCATGCCTTCCGTACGGGAAATCCGCGATCCTGCGGTGCTAAACGTCAAGTTGGCTTCTTTGCTCAATTCCTGCGTGGTTAAGATTTTCAGGAACTTCTGCACATTCAGTCCACCGCTGTAACGCGCCGCTTTTTTGGTGGGCAGAATATGGTTAGTTCCGGCACATTTATCGCCGTGCGTGACCGTGCTGCCTTCGCCTAAAAACAACGAGCCATAATTGGTGAGGTTTTCTTTCCACCAAACCAAGTCTGCGGCTTGAACCTGAACATGTTCACACGCCCATTCATCACTCACTTTCGCGGCTTCTTCACGGTCGTCGCACACAATCACCACGCCGTGGTCTCGCCAAGCGGCTTCGCAGACATCTGCATTGGGCATGTCTGCAATCACATGGGGCATTAATTCAATCACTTTCTGACCCAGTGCTTTATCCGTAGTGAATAACCAAACCGGAGAATTCGGGCCATGCTCGGCTTGTGAAACCAGATCAACTGCAATGGTCATCGGGTCAGCGGTTTCATCGGCAATGACGGCGGACTCGGTTGGCCCTGCAAACACATCAATGCCCACTTCGCCAAACAACAAACGCTTAGCTTCTGCCACATAAGCATTTCCTGGGCCAACTAGAATATCGGCGGATTTTCCGGTGTAGAGCCCGAATGCCATGGTTGCAATTGCATGCACACCCCCCATCTCAAGGATGATGTCTGCACCAGCAAGATCCATGGCGTACACCACGGCGGGGTTGATTGAGTCACCGCGAGGCGGAGAACAGGCAATCACGGTTGGCACACCCGCCGCTTTCGCCGTTGCCACACTCATCAATGCAGACGCTGCATGAGCATAACGACCACCGGGCACGTAGCACCCTGCGCAATCGACAGGGATCACCCGTTGGCTCAGTTTCACGCCTTCTTCGGTTTCAATCTCAAACGCTTGTAAACTCGACCGTTGTGCATTTGCAAAACGTTGGATCTGACGATGCGCAAAATCGATGTCGTCTTTTACGCGTTGCGGCACAGAGGCAATCAGTGCTGCTCTTTTTTCGTCGGACAGAACGAAATCACCCTGCCAGTTATCGAACTGCATGGCGTATTCTTCAACCGCCGCCGTCCCTTCACGACGGATTTTAGTCAACATGTCTTTGACCACTTGCTGAATGCGCTCATCATCGGTTTGCACGTCGGCTTCCCGCTCAGCGCGTTTTAGATATTCCATTGTGTTTACTCACTGATATTCGGATTCAAAAAGAAAGAGATACGTGAAGATTCCAAACTAAAAGCCGCTCAAAGAAAGCGGCTTTATCAGGACGGATTAACAGTAATCTTCAAATCCAAACGCGTCGCGGTAGCCTGGTAGCGCTTGTGCACCACCTGTGTGCAAGAACACGATGTTTTCGCCTTTTTTGAAGTGACCCTTACGGATAAGGTCAATCAAGCCCGCGCCGCCTTTGCCTGAGTAAACAGGGTCGAGCAAAATGCCTTCGTGCTTGGCAAACATCGAGATAGCTTCAATCGTACTTTCAGCAGGAATACCGTAGCCTTCGCCCACGTAATCACAGTTAGCCACCACGCTTTCACGCGGTACTGCGCCTGGGATGCCCAATAAGTCACACGTGCGTTCTGCCAGTGCAAACACGTTGGCTTCTTGCTTGTCTTTTGGCACACGCACGCCAATGCCCAGTAGTGGGATTTGGCTGTTCGAGGCGCATAAACCGGTGATCAAGCCCGCTTGTGTGCCCGCTGAACCTGTTGCATGAACAAGGTGGTCAATCAGAAGGCTCTGATCGTTGGCTTGCGTCAACAGCTCCAATGCGCAATTCACATAACCCAGCGCACCAATTGCGTTAGAACCGCCACCCGGAATGATGTAAGGCTTGCGGCCTTCAGCGCGCATCGTCGCTGCCACATCTTCCATCGCCGCATTCATGTCGACGCCTGCTGGGAATTTCTGCAAAGAAGAACCAAACAGTTGATCCAACATGACGTTGCCGTTGAATATATATTCAGGGTCTTCTGAACCGGTGCGATCTTCCAACAGGATGTGACACGCCATGCCGCACTTGGTCGCAATGGCGGCGGTTTGACGCGCATGGTTTGATTGGGTTGCGCCTTGAGTGATGATGATGTCTGCTCCTTGAGCAATGGCATCTGCCATCAAAAATTCCAATTTGCGCGTTTTGTTACCGCCACCGGCCAGACCCGTACAATCGTCACGCTTGATCCACAAATTGGGGCCGCCAAGCGCTTTAGACAGGTTTGGCATAGGTTCTAACGGCGTAGAAAGGTGTGCGAAGTGAAGACGAGGAAAGCGAGATAAATGCATGGTCATGTCCCTTTTAATCAATAACTAAAAAAATCGGCTCAAGTGGCCTTTTACAATAATTACAGCCTGTGAGACGCCGAGGACTTCCGCCAATACCTATATTGAATAGACACCGGTTACTTTTCGGCATATCTGTTTTAGCAGGACGCTAAGGGATTGAATTGATGGAATTGAAATGGCTTAAAGACTTCATTGCGCTCAGTGAGAACGGCAGCTTCTCTAAAGCCGCTGACGCGCGATTTGTGACACAACCAGCGTTTAGTCGGCGGATCCGTTCGCTGGAAAATTGGTTAGGCATTGCCTTGGTTAACCGCGACACCCTGCCCACAACGTTGACAGAGGCTGGGACCGATTTTGTTGACGAGGCGCGGCGATTAATCAATGACATCACGGATGTCAGGCATCGACTGCAACAGCGTAAGAACCCGCATTCGTTGATTTTTCTCGCTCAACACTCCACGGCGGTCTCTTTCTTTCCGGGGTGGATACAAACCCTTAGTCCATTAATTGGTGATGCTTTGGTGAAACTCGTTCCGGGCAATATTCACCATCTGAATGAATCGTTTTTGGCAGGTTCAGGGGATTTTCTGCTCGCGTTTGCATCTCAAGCGTTTGATAGCCCACAAATGAAGCGCAAGAGTCAGTCGATTCAAGTGGGACGTGACCGCCTTATTCCTGTTTCTGCGCCGGATGAATTTGGCGCGCCAATACACACCTTCGCCGAAGGAAAAACCTGCCGCTTGCTGGCATTTCCCGAAGAAATCTATCTTGGCGGATTGGTTAAGAGATCCGCGATAAGTGCGATCCCTTCCCATTTTCGCTATGAGGTGGTGTGTGAAAACGAAATGGCAGAAGGATTGAAGGCGATGGCAACGCAAGGTTTTGGTGCAACCTGGTTGCCATCAAGTTTGATCAAGCAGGAGTTAGAAGAAAAGCGATTGGTCGAGCTCGATGAAGCGTTACCTAGAATTGATTTGCGAATTTTGCTGTACCGAAACCGCCATACTGCCAAACCGGAAGTTGAGCGATTTTGGCAGTACTTGTGCGAGCTTTATGGGCAGCAATAGCGGCCAATCGAACGGGTATTCGCCAGCCAAAACGGCTACTTGGATGTATTGAAAAACTCCGTTAACACCGTATGGGTGATCACTTGCTTCAGCTCAGGATAGGCCTGAATGTGTTCACGAATTTTATTTAAACGCGCCATGTTGGGCACATCAACATACAGCATCATGTCCGTTTCGCCGCTGATCGCATGACACCATTTCACGCCATCTATCGTGTAAATGTCAGCCGCGTAGGCTTCGCAGTGCTGAGAGCATGCAGATGTATCAAACTTCAATGCTAAATACGCTGTCACGCCGATGTCTGATTCTGCTTCGGCAATATCAGCGTGGTAGCCGAGTATGACTTTATCTTGTTCTAGCTTGCGAATTCGGGCGGTGACCGCAGAGCGAGACAGACTCACATCTCGTGCGATTTCACTGACTGTACGGCGGGCATCAACACGCAATATGCTTAAGATCTGTTTATCAAATTTGTCCATCTTTCTTCTCTCAACTTACCTGTTGATTTTGTTATCGCGTCTTCACCATCACTTTAGCCCTCTACTTTATCTTTCCTCTTCGTTTATCGCTCATAAATTTCGTTCAAGAACACGTTACCTTCGCGAAAAAGCGTCACTTTGACGGCGACGCAAGTAAATTCCGTTAATCTGACACTGAACTAAGACAGTTTGACCGATGCTTTTTATCTGACAACTCATTAACCTGTTGTCATTGCTTCACAGGTATTTGCCCCGCTCAAGGAACGCCAATGAACCAACTGAAAAAAGAAATCACCTTGTTATCGGGTATTGGGCAACTGTCCACCACGCTATTAGGCACGGGGCTTTTTATGATCCCTGCCATTGTTGCTGGTATAGCAGGTGAATTTTCATTGTGGGCGTGGTTGGTGCTGTTTGCCGCTATTTGCCCAATAGCATTAACCTTTGCGCAATTGGGGAAACGCTACCCCAACGCGGGTGGCACGGCGTATTTCGTTCGCAAAGCATTTAACCCTCACCTAGAACGCAGTGTCGCTTGGCTGTTTGTCAGTGTGATCCCCGTGGGTGTTCCGGCGGCAATTGCACTGGCGGCGGGGTTCCTACAACAACTTCTTCCCAGTGCGTTGAATGATTTTCTGATAGCACAACTGATCACGGTAGCGCTGCTGATCGGCGTCAATTTGATGGGTGCGAAATCATCAGGCCAATTACAAACCCTTATCGCGATTAGCATCTTTGCTCTTGTCGGCGCATTTCTGTGGCGCGGCGAAGTCGGCATCGCGGATTTAACCATGCCTGCGATGAGTTCAGATTCCCTCTGGCCGATTGGCGCGGCATTGGGTGTGATGTTTTGGTGCTTCGTCGGCATTGAGGCTTTTGCGCATATGGGTGAAGAATTCAAAAACCCGCAACGAGATTTCCCCATCGCCATTATCGTCGGCTGTTTTGTGGCTGGCGCAACGTATTGGGCCATGTCTGTGGTGATCTTAAAATTCCACGCGTATGGCAGTGTTGAGTTTGATACCGCGTCCATTCCCTATCTGAGTGAAAAATTGTTCGGCCCCAATTTTAAACTGCTCGTCAGTGTCGTCGGTTTTTCTGCATGCTTTGCCAGCGTCAATCTCTATACACAAAGCCTATCGCGTATGGTGTGGGCGCAAGCGCGAGAATATAAACCCAAGGGGAAAATGGCGCAGATTTCTGAACGTGGCGTACCTAAAAATGCGACATTGGCGATAGGCGCAGTGCTGGCTATTTCATGTGTGATCGGTGAATTGTCAGGGTTGAATTTGGAGTTTTTCCTTAAACTCGCCAATGGGATTTTCGTGCTCGTGTATCTGATGGCGATGCTCGCCGCGTTCAAATTACTCCAAGGCGCATCCAAGTGGCTTGCTGCTTTATCGCTTGCGCTATGTACTTTTGTGTTTATCTGTTTGGGCTGGTCAATGCTTTATGCCCTCACGATTTTTGGCTTGCTCATGCTGCAAGGAAGAAAAGACAATCGCAAAGCGGTGAATATGTAACTTGACGCCTATAAAATATTGCTACCAAACATTCGCTTCCGAAATTCTATCGACAATACTGTCAACATATGCGATTTTCTCGCTCATAGACGTTACAAGGAAGCGAAACGGATGTTTGTACTACTCGATGGAGGCATGGGAAGAGAACTTCAGCGCATTGGCGCACCCTTCTCACAGCCACTTTGGAGCGCTCAGGCGTTAATTGAAGCACCCGATGCGGTGTACCAAGCGCATCAGAATTTTATTGATGCGGGCTGTGACGTGATCACCGTCAACAGCTATGCCTGTGTGCCTTTTCATCTCGGTGAAGATCGCTATCGGCAACACGGTTTTGACCTTGCAGAATTGGCCGCTCAAATCGCCCAACGCGCAGCGGAAGACAGTGAACGCGAAGTGCGTGTGGCGGGGTGTATTCCGCCCGTGCTTGGCTCTTATCGCCCTGATCTGTTTAACGCTGACATCGCCACGCCCATCATTGAAAATCTGATTAACGCGCAAGCGCATTACGTGGATTTCTGGCTAGCTGAAACCATTGGCTCGATTGAAGAATTCCACACCGTTTGTGACGCGCTAACTCGAACCACGTCCGTTAAGCCCGCTTACTTTGCCTTTTCGTTGATGGATGCAGCCATGGATCAACCTCGCCTGCGTTCTGGTGAATCGGTGGCAAATGCAGTGAAAGCGGCTTGCGAGCGCGATGTGGATGGCATTTTGTTTAATTGCTCACAACCCGAAGTGATGCTGGATGCCATTGGCGTTGCCCGTGTGATTGTCGATAAGCACTCAAACACCATTTCGCTGGGTGCGTATGCCAACGGGTTCTCTGTGATCTCGCAAGATCATGAAGCAAATGATGCCCTAACAACGGTGCGAGAGCTCTCCGCCGATCAATATGCGGCGTATGTGAAAGCATGGCTGGATGCGGGTTCTAACATTGTTGGCGGGTGTTGTGCGATTTTCCCCGAGCACATTGCTTATCTCGATTCACTGAGAAAACAATAACGGCTCCGTTTATTCCCTCGTTGTGCGGAAACACACAACGAGGGAAAACAGTGGTAAGCCTATTAAATACACTCGTTGAGCGCTAACCGCCGCTGTTTCACCTTGTCACTTTGTAGAAAATCAAGCACGAGTAAGTTAAAGATCTGGGTTTTCTCAAGATGAATATTATGGGCGGCCTGCGGCACTACCGCGAGATTTGCCCCCGTAATTCCCCGCCACAGCGACTCGGTTTGTTGCCACATGTAAGAGCGATCACTGTCTGGCCAAAGCACTAGCGTTTTAGCCTCTATTTCATTCAAACGCTCAAGCGAACGCCACCCCGCCATGGCACGCAACCCGTTGATATAGGTTTGTGTCTGAACACGTTCTGCCAACGCCATGCCTCCGGCAAAATCAGGATCGCCTTCTCCATCTGAGAACCAGGTTTTGACCGTATCATGCGCGACTTGCTCAGTCCCCTGAGTTTCGGCGCGCACAATGCTTTCTTCGATAGATTCAAAACGCCCAGGCAAACTCCCCATTGGCCCAGTCGCGTATAGCACCAAACCGATCACTCTTTCAGGGGCTTTGAGCGCCACTTCCTGTGCAATCATGCCACCCATGGAATGCCCCATCAGGTGAAACTGGTCAATGCCCATTTCGTCCAGTCGCTCCAACACATAATCAGCAAAGCCATCAACACTGTCTAAGCCAATCACATCCGCTTTTCCGCCGTATCCCGGTAAATCAAAGGCGACGACATCAAAGCGTGAGGAAAACAGTGAGATCTGTTTTTCCCAATAAGCCAGACCACTTAGAAATCCATGCACTAGCACCAACGTGGGCCCAGTACCGACACGTAAACAATTCATCGTATTTTTATTCCATTAATTCAGGGAGCCAAAGCGCAGTATCAGGCATGCCAATCAGCACGAATAACAAGACCACCAGTGCGGCAATAAATGGGAGACACCCAATAATCACGTCGCCTATGGTCACCTTGTCCCGGGCGAGATTTTGAATAACGAAGAGGTTTAACCCCACGGGGGGCGTTAACACGGCAATCTCCATGGTGATGGTGTACACCACACCAAACCAAATAAGGTCGAATCCAGCGGCATGTATCAAAGGATACAAGGTCGGCAAGGTGATAAATGTCATGGAAACAGGTTCCAAGAACATGCCGAGAATGATATAGAACACAATGATCATCGCGAGCACGGCATAAGGCGATAACTGCATTTCGACAAACAATTCTGTGAATTGCTGCGGGATCTGGTGGTAGGTCATCACAAAGCCGAACAGCACACCTGACGACAGCAACAAACCCAAATATCCCATGGTTTGCATGGTGGATTTCAGTGCCTCCAGCAAGCCTTTCAGTCGCAACCCTCCGAAGAAGTATGCCAGACCCAACATAAACATCGCCGACACGCCCGCTGCCTCGGTGGGCGTTGCGATACCGGCATAAATGGAGATAGTAATCACCAAGCCAACAAGGGTGATTGGAAGCAATGCAGAGAACGCGATGAGCCAGGGAATGGGGGTCGAATTTTCATGACCCGGAATATCATCCGGATTCACTTTTCCCCAAATAAACACGATGATGAAGAACATGGTCACTAACACGAGACCGGGTACGACACCAGCGATGAACAATGCGCCGATCGACTGGTCGGTCACAATGCCGTAGAACAATAAAATTAAGCTTGGTGGCAGCAGAACACTGAGTGTACCCCCTGCTGCGAGCACGCCACTGGACAGGCGTTTGCCATACCCAAGTTTGAGCATTTCAGGCAAAGCAACGCCACCAATGGTCAGCGCACCCACCATGCTGGAACCACATACTGCACCAAAGCCCGCACACGCACCAATACTGCCGTAGGCGGCTGCCCCACGGATCGGGAGTTTGCTGTGCATAAACCAATAGAGATTTGGCCCAATTGACGATCGCCCTATGAGCTCTCCCAGAAACACAAACAGCGGCACAGCCAGTAAAATATAATCAAACCACACACCCCAGAGTTTCAACTCAACCGTGACTAGCGACGATTTGAGGCTCAGAATATCGAGCAAAAACGGGATTGAAGCGGCGGCGAGCGCAAAAGGGATCGGCACGCCAATGAGGATAAACCCCATCAACAAACCCAGCATCCCTAACCCAACTACGTACCATTCCATCACTGATCCTTGTTTTCTTTGTTTAGTCTTCAGTTAATCTTTTGTTGTCACGTGATGACTGTGTTCACGTGATGACTGTGTTCACGTGATGACAATATGTTCACGTCGCATCCTGCGAGTGAATGTCTTCATCAAGAGTGGTTGTGTTTTCTTCCTCTGGCGGGTCACCCCAAATGAGCATGCACAACGCCGTGATACAAAAACTGAGCAAAGCAATAACGACCGGGATCCAGAAGTAAAAGCGCGGCCAAAGTAAAATTTCAGACGCCGCACCTGAGCTGATGGATTTGAACATGGCTTTGGATGACGCAGCCAAGAAGAAACTGCCGACCATCAGCATGACCAGCATGTTGAACTTATCGACCCAAAATTGGATTCCCTTGGGTAGCCTGTCCCTGATCAGGCTGACTTTTGGGTAAGAATGATTGAGCAGCGCGTAAGACACGCCAAGAAATGCCACAGGCACTAGCAAGAGTGCGGTGGCTTCTGTCACCATGCCGTCTGGGCTGTTGAGTATGTAACGAACCCCCACCCCGTAAGTGATCCAAGCAGCTTGGATCACTACGATGGCGGCACCCGCATACAACATCGCCAAAGACATAAGGCGCAGTAGTGGAAACACGTTTGCCTTCATTGCCCGCTCCTCAGCAATTAATCAGAGTGCGCAGCAAACAAGGTTCGAATCTCATCAGCCAATGGGACGCCACAAGCTTTATTCACTTCTGATGTCCATTTTTTCTCAATGCCTTCTAGCAACGCTTCTGTGCGGTCTTCTGACATGGAAACCGCAGAGCCACCGTTAGCCATCACTGCATCACCGACGCGTTCGTTAACCCAATTTTCATAGCGAGGTTTCAACCAAGTTTCTGCTTCTACTGCGGCTTCTTTCAGCGCTTTTTGATTATCAGGGCTGAGGTCATCAAACTTGTCTTTGTTCATCATGTAAATGATGTTGCCATAGAACATATTGGCGTTAACCATGTACGGCATCACTGACCACAACTTCCAAGAGCTGTACGTCGCCACACCCATGTTGATGCCATCAACGACGCCACGCTCTGCCGACTGGAACACTTCTTTGGGTGCGACGAAAACAGGTTTGCCACCCCAAGATTCAATCATCAGGCTCACCAATGGACCAATTGAACGCACTAGCTTTCCATCCAACTTGCCGATGTCTGATACTGGATCTTCAAACCACCATTCCTGATCGTACGAATAGTTTGAGTTAATCAAAGGGATCAGATCAGACTTCGCCGCTTCCGCTTCAATCAAGCTGGCATAAGCGGCATCAAGCTCAATTTGTTTCTCCAAATCAATGGCGACGGGATATAAAGAAGTCACGCGATAACACGGCAGACGTGTATCCGCAGGAACCCAACTGATATCAGATACCCCTCCTTGAACGGCATCGACACCTTCACTCCAACCGTGCAGCGTCGACGATGGGAAGATTTGTACTTTCAAATCACCGTTACTTTTCGCAGCAGCCAATTCAGCAAACTTCTGAAAGCCTTGATACCTAACATCCGATTCATTCACATACGTCGACAGACGAATGGTCTCTGCCGCTTGTGCGGCAATCGGCATCGCGCCAATAAGCGCACAAGTGATTGCGGTGAGGCGGAAGGCGTTGGCAGATTTTGCAATGTTCATGTGACTTCTCCTTGTCTCTTTCGACACAGATTGGAACGTTTAAAACATGAGGCCGCCCATTGGTGATTTGCGGCGAGGTTGACAACTGGTGCTAGTAATAAGCATGACCACGTACCGTTTTTATGCGTTATGCCGATTCGATTGGTCGGCATGCCGATTTTTAAGGGCACAAGATCTATCGCGAATAATCAGAGAGTTGGGGCAATTTCACCCGCTATACCCCTGAGAAAGAAAAGGGTTTTTAAGTAAGAATTTTTCGCTGATTGAGTGTTTTCTTATCTTTAATGCCTGAACAATGAATGCGCTTTGTTAAGTTTAAAGAAGCGATATGCGGAACGCAGTTCACACAAAGGAATGTGATGAAAGGCTCTGGACTCTGCAATGTGGGGTTAAATAGATACAGCCTCATCGCTACGAGCAACTTGGATGCATAACAGTTTGGAGAGGATGTTTGGACTTTAAACTATTGGAAGATTTGGTGTGTCTTGCCCATTCCACCAGCTTTACGTCAGCGGCAAGAGAACGATTCGTCACGCAACCTGCGTTTAGCCGTCGAATTAAAGCGCTCGAGCAATGGGTGGGGGCGGAACTGGTAAACAGGGAATCGCAACAACTTGAGTTAACCGAGCAAGGGCAAGCGTTTGTGGTGGAGGCGGAGGAAATTCTTAATCGCCTTTATTTGGCACGTGATTCTGCCCGAGCACTGAAAAAGAACGCGAACAATGAAATCTCAGTCGCCGCGCAAAATTCGATAGTGCAAACCTTGTTTATGCAATGGATGCAACACGTCGAAAAAGCGGTAGGACCGGTTTATGTCCGCCTTTCTTCAGACAGACTCGCGGATTGCATTGACCTTTTCGTTCAAGGCACCGTGGACTATTTACTGTGCTATACCCACAAAGAACTGGGGCTCGGCATTGACCCATCGCGCTTTCAAAGCGCGGTGATTGGCATGGAAACCTTAGTGCCCGTCTCTTTAGCCGTGAACGCCCAACCTAAATATTGCCTTCCTGGCACTGAGCATGACCCCCTCCCGTTAGTGGCTTATACCCATCAGTCACTGTTTGGCAAAGCGATTAATCAATTGCTGGATAAACAACCTTGCTATCTGACTCGACGCTACGAGAATCCGTTTGCCCATACTTTAAAATCTATGGTGTTGGGCGGTTATGGCGTGGCGTGGCTTCCCCGCTCATTTGTTAAAGACGAATTGATGCGCGGCGAGTTGTGTATTGCAGGTGATGAAAGCTGGCACGTCCCGTTTGAAGTTCGGCTTTATTATCGCGATCCTGACAATGCATTTGCTAAGTCGATTGTGCAAGTTTCAGAAACCATGGCCTCGATCCCGTCTTGTAAAATCGCCTAGCTCATCAGGATCGAAAAACGACTAAACCTGCTAAACCTACCAAACCTAGCCACCTTCAGCCTCCAAACTCCATCCGGCGTCGGTTCGCGTGGCAATAATGCGATACTCTCCCATGCTGCCATTCGCTGCCCTCGCCACAAAAAATGGCATCAGGCTACGCATACTTTCGCCCTGCGCGGTCATTGGCGTACCGCGATCCAATTTTTCAAACCCAGGCGCAATTTCGCTTGCCGTGCGTTGAATGGTCATTATCACGCGTCGATATCCTTGCCTATCCGCATCAGAGAGTACGTCCACAAACACCGCTGCTGTGGTATCAATTTGTGATTGTGGGACAGGCTCAACAGTGATGACTTGGGGCTCGCCGCCTGTCACCGGACTACCCGCACCGGGCGCAGGGCTTGCCGTTCTGCTGCCAGCATCCGAAGCCCCCCCGTCAGGGGTTAACATTACCCGCATCAGCGTGGAGACAATGGTCGGCATAACCGCACCCGCCGCTAACATGGTTTCTTGCACCACGGTGCCACCAATGATCCTTGCCATTCCCCCTTCAACTAGACGTAATCCCGTGCCTGATTGGGCAATATGATCCAAAATCGTGATGGGAACGAGTCGATTTGCCGCCGCACCTGCTGGCATCAATCGCGCGAGTGCTTCGGCAGAAAGCCCTGAAGCCTCGAGCAACGCACCTTGCATGATGCCGCAACTGGTTGGGTTGCCGCCAAGCCAACGAACAATGGCGGGGGCACTATTTTGTACAAGAGACGTCGCGCGTTCTATATCCACCGCTGCTTCTGCGGCTTCGATCACCACGTAGGCATTGACACGCTGCCCCATGCCCGCCACGGCTCTTTCTGTGATTTCTCTTGGCGCAACTTCAAACAACAATTTAAGCGGGCCGCCGTGGAGCTTGATCAACTGGCCTGCGGCATTTCGTGCATACATGACGGCGTGATTAATTCCACCTTCCGTCACCAAAATCATGGCGCCGCGCTGAAGCGCTTGCATCATTTCAGCTGTCGCGGCTGTGCGAGTCGCAAACACTGCGCCTCCTTCACGAACAAACGCTTCACCGGTTTCCCTTAACACGGCTTCCGTCGCAATCTCGCCGCCTTCTCGCACCACGAGTCGTGAGCCTTGCCGTTGCACTGCTGTTCTCACTAACGCCGCAGGCGCTCGTATCAAGGCTCTCGCAGCCACACCCGCCGAA
Source organism: Enterovibrio norvegicus FF-33 (assembly GCF_000286835.2). Lineage (GTDB taxonomy): Bacteria > Pseudomonadota > Gammaproteobacteria > Enterobacterales > Vibrionaceae > Enterovibrio > Enterovibrio norvegicus_A. Next base: position 1,724,914 of record NZ_AJYD02000038.1, read on the forward strand.
CCTAGTGTTGCCATGTCCAACATCAGAAAGCCGACGCCCAATACACGCTGAAAATAGGTTTCGGCTTCGCGTATTTGCTGGATTGAGCCGTAAATCGGCACTAAGGTCCAAAGGCTACGTGATGGGTCAGGTTCACCCGCCGCGTGTCTTGCGCGGTTCTCTTCTGGGCTGTCAGACACCGCCCACGTTACCAGCCCTGCGGCAAGACCAATGCCTGCCAGAATAAGCCAAGGGGCGATTTGGTGAAGGTCCTGATCGACGGCGCGGTTAATCTCATATTTTTTCCCACGCAGCGCCGCACTCGCTGCATATTCCGCTTCATATTCAGAATGCCAAAAAGGTTGGCTAATACGCAGATCGCCATAAGCCGTTCCCGCGCCTAAACGCCCTTGCACCGTATGCGCCAATTCATGACCAAGAACGTGCTGCCCTGCCCGACTGGCTAGGTCAAGACTGCTATCGACAACAATATGATCATTGAGCGTGTAGGCGACCGTGTTTAGGGCTTTCAACGATTGAGTGGCTGCCGCACTTCGATGCAAACGAATGGGCGACAAATCGTAACCGTACGATTGTTCAAACGGCGCTCTTACTGCTGCGGGAATGGGCTGTCCGCTTTCAAGCCCCAATGAGTGAACCTGAGGTGCCAAACGCGGAGACGCGAAACGTGACGTGGATTCTTGCTGGGAGAACGCTGCCGGAGAGGGGCTCTCAGTCGCTGCGCTCAACAACGCATTACCCAATGCCCCCAGCGAAGAGGACACAGAACGAGGAACGGGCGGCAATGCGGGTGCGGGCTTTGTCGGCGTAAACCGCTTGATCACCCGTGCCATGTCCATGGGCCTCGTATCGGAGCCACCTGGAAGCGACCGCTGGCGCGTTTGTGATGATGGCAAAGATTGCAAAGATGACCAAGATGTCGGTGGTGTGCCTGCCATCGGCGTGCCACCGCTTCTCGATAGCAGTTGAGAACCCCTTTCTGACAGTAAAGAGCCCGATTCTGATAATAAAGAACTTGTCTCCATCAAAGCGCCATTCCCCACCGACAACACATCACTGGTGCGCGATTTTTGGACGAGGCCGTTCTTACTGCGTTCGGAATTCGCAGTCTCCGTCTTTTTCTGTGGCGGCGCAAAATCAGGCATGGTTACCGCGACTCCAAACTGCTTCAGGCTATTTTTTCGTCGGTCTGCCTTTCACGGGTTGCCTTAACGTTGCCTTGCGCCTTGCGGCGGCTTTTTCCGTTGGAGCGGTTTTCAATTTTGCGTCCACATTGAGTGTCGTTTTAGGTCGCGGTTTCGGCGCGGGTTTCTCGGGTCTTATTTCGTCTTGCTTGATCGGCGCCTCTTTTAGCTGCTCCTTTTTGGGCTCAGTCGTCTGAGAAACCATGTCTTCAAACTTGCCTATCTCTTTCAACTGCTCACGTTCACGTTGAATAGATTCATCAATTTGCTTATTAAACACTGCGCGTTGCTGCTCCAGATCGGCAATACGACGTTCAACCCGAGACTGCTGTGCCAGCGCATTGGCTTTGGTTCTACCAATCGGATCCGGCTCTTTGTCGGGGTGACTGACTTTCTGCAACGCCTCGACCAGAGAAATGTGTTTTTTCAGTACCTCACTTGCCTTAGCCATCATGTACTCCTTACTCAAATCTGCTGATTAAATGCGTTCTGAGGGGCAGGAAATTCAGCATGATTTATCACTGAACTGGTCGTGATGTTGCCAACGAATGGCCCCTGCATATTGTTGAAATCAAACGACGGTAAAAAACGGGTATTGGCTTTGACCTGATTGCCCATGACCACCGCACGGAAACCACGAAGTACGACGGTGGCATGTTGCCCAATTTCATCAGGAACAAAGCCCACATGCTCAACATAGTTGTTGTTGAAGAACACGCGTTCATAACGAATATGGACGTTATCTATCAAGGAATTGGAGAGAATTTCCACCACCGTGTCAGCCCCTCGACCCAAAAACTTGTTGTTGCTGATCTGCGCGGAATAGCCAATGCGCAGTGCCGTTGCCCCCAAAGGGAAGGCAATTTCGAGCAACCCTTGCATCAGCAACGCCCTGTCTTCCAATGTCCGCTCTCGCGTTAACAAATCGGAATAAGACACCAGATTGCTTTCGATGCGCGCTTCCAGCACGAAAAGTGCGCCAATTCCCACGGTGCGAGCGGGATTGACCTTTTCATCTTTGCTCACGCCCGTGTTCAAAACCTCGTTAGATTCCACATGACATTCGCCAAGCTGGAAGATGCACGCAATGGACGACGCCAGCACGCTCTTACCTTCTGCACCGACATAATTGAGTCGATTGCCAATAATGGCAGCACGCGCCAAACACAGCGCGACGAAAATCCCCCCGTTGCGGCAATTGCTAATTTGATTGTTGGCGATATCCACCCTGACACAACGCTCGCAAAGTACCGCCGCGCCTCCGTCCACAATGTGGTTATTCTGCATTTGAATGTCTTCACATTGGCTGGCAAATACGCCGATGGTACAGCCCGATAGGGTGTTGTCGTCCACATTGACCACGGTGCATTCCGAGAGAGACACGGCAAGTTCGTCACCAGAATCTCCTGCAAAATCATTGTTTTTGATCCGCAGCCCTGTGACCTGCTCTGCCACAATGTTGCCGGTACAACCTTGAATCCAATTCTGCGCAACGGTGATCCCGCCAGTGAACATTTCATCGTCACCACCTAACAAAATGGCAATCTGAGATTCAATCTGTTCTTGGGTTTGTATGCGATTACGTTCAATTAACGCACCCAATCCACGCACCATGATGCCAGTGCTGTCTTCAGCGGCGAGCATGATTTGGTTTTCTGACACGACGCCAAACGCACAGGCACTTTCTATCGCGACGGCTTCTTGATTGCTTTGCAATCGCCCTAACACAATTCGGTTACCCATCACTGTGCTGTAGGACGCTGTAGAGAACGAGCGACCCAGTGGCTGGTTATTGATCACCACGCCGCGCACATAGCCTTGAATATCATTGCCGAGTACCTGTACTCGTCCCGTCAGACGCGCAACGCCTACGCCGACGATACCGCTTTCCTGCCCTCCATTGTCGACATGGGCGTTGATTTGGTTGTTTTCAATCACCAGATCTTCGCCGCCATCGTCCATCCAAACGCCAATTTGTGTGCCTGACAGTGAACATTGCGCCACGCGGACGCGCTCGCAATCAAATAGACCAATGGCAGGGTTATCGGTTGGCACGGCACTCTCTCGAGTCGAGATCACTCGACAATCTTCAATCAAGCTGTCTTGCACGTGACGAAACACCATCACGCCTTGTGGCTTTTCGGTGCTTAAACCCGTTAAAACAGAAATCATGGTCACATGAATGCCCGACAACGTTTCTTCTTGTTCGCCGCTGACAAGCAACGCGGCATCATTGCCAAGGTGACGAATTTGCGCACCATGAGATTCACCGTGCAAGGTGACATTGGGATAACGAATGCGAAGCGGACGACGGATGACATGCACGCCCACTTTTAAGCAGACACAGCCCCCAAATTCTGGCGACAAGCTATCTAATGCGGCTTGAATATCTTCGCCGGGACGCACCACCACGGTACAACAGCCCGTCACACCTATTGGATCACGACAATCTTGAAAAACCGGGACGACAAACTCACCATTTAACGCATCTATTACCGCTAAGCGGCAGCGATGATGATGAAAAGCTTGTGGCGGCGCATTGGTCAGTGTTTCTACTGAACTGTCGGCATAGCGGGTGACAAAACTCCAATTATCACCAATGTGGTATTCCCCTGCCCCTGCATCGCGGGACAGAGCCACTTCGACCCCATCTTCGAGTGCGATAAACACACCTTCAGGGACGGCAATCAAACCGTCACTGGCTGGTGCATCAAGATTGGTCATTTCATTGCCATCGGTATCGAGTACCACACCAAACTGGTCCCAACGACGAAGAATAGGATGAAGGGTTTGGTTAGCCGCTGTCGAGGCGGGAACCAATACAATTTCCCCCGCTGCGAGCGGATTTACCAACACCACGGTATTGGCAGCATCATTGACTGAAAGAATACGCACCATGGTGCCGGGCAGGCCTTCCAACACGCGCACATCGTCGGTAATTTCAGCCCAATCGCCTGCACTGAAGCGCAGGTAATCGTCTTTGGCGACTTGCTCAAGGGTCAGGGTGTTGTTGGCAGGTTGCGCCAATATTCGCCCAGCGAACGCGCCGTTTACCCGCGACCATTTCATTAAGGGCAAACCCGCTTCATTCACATCATGAACCGCCACCATGTAGGTGCGATTTTCTAGCCCTCGATAACCGCCCTCTGGCGGTAGCAAGCAAGGGTCGTTGACCGCAGACGCGGGATTGGCACGGGAGGATAATCGCGCTGAAGATGGCGCAATAAACGCGTCCCAACCTTCAATGTCTTCATCGTCGGTATTACACGTTACGCCTTCACCGACCGGGCCAAACAATCGCACTTGCCAGACGGTTTGCATGCGGGCGCTGGTATCGACGCCAATCGCCGGATCAACTAAATCGGGGGCTTCCAAAAACGTGATCGGACGTTTCCACACATCGAGATAGGCCAGATACCGTCCGTCTTCAGGCTGTATTCCCGGATCGGCGCTAGTCAGCATCGGTCGATAAGGCTGATCATCAAAGGGGATCGGCACCTCACTGTGCAGTTCTTCAAGGGGCAATGAAAAGTGATGCTCATCGTAGCCAAAGTTCTCAGCTAACAAGCCATCGACATAATATCGACCTGGATGAATCAGCAAGCTGCCTGCAACCACATCCAATCGAAAGCTGTCTGGAAGATGCGCGGGATAGCCACAGAAGCCTGCTAAATCGATAGTTTCAGCACGAAAGCGGCGATCTATCATGGCCGCCGCTTCATTCAGCGGCGTGTCGGAGACCACCCTGCCTTGCATCGACACCAATTCGGCGTAATTGTGGCGTGGGTCAAAGGTCTTTCCTGAAATATCTACAGCCATGGAACTCTCCTTCAAGTCACATAGATCAAACCAGCATCGAGCCCGATGGGTAAGAATTCATTGAGACGAAACAGCAGCGCATCATGCCGCTGCGGCTGATAAAGATGGTGATACACACCCATTTCGCTACCACTGTCTGCACCACGTAATATCTCGGTTGGCGCAGAAAGCAGTAACTGCCCGTAAGCGGGGTCGCCATAACGGGTAGAAGTAAACGCAGGCACGACACGCGCCCGAACACCATGAAGAATATGTTCGCGTTCGGCATCAGTGAGCGAGGGGTTGCGCGCTTCGGCTTTTTCGATAGCGTTTGACCCTGCGAACTGCGGCTGACAACGATGCTGACGCGGTACACGAGAAAAGGGAGGGATATAAGAAAAACGGGCGCATCCGGTTTGTCGTTGTAATGCCCAAACCGGTGATGTCCACGCATCCCCTTCGCCCAGTGCGGCGTCGAGAATGGAATTTGATATCAGTGGAAAAGACCGCGCAGCTATTTTGCCAATGACCGTGGTTTCGCACAGCGTCAGCACACCGCCATGACTGATTTCATCAAGGGCTGAAAAGGCGACATGATTATGTGAAGTGGCATCGACAATGCTGTTTTTCACCGACACTGACGCTCCTTCTACCGTGCGAATTGCACCGACGATGCTGTTTTCAATTTCCACGGTAACATTGGGGATTTCAACCACCAGCGACGCTGCATTGGGCAGCATCGGCTGTCGGTTTATCGACAACGCGTGTCCAGGCACTAAGGTGACGTTTCGCAGCACTAAGCGGCGTAATTGATTATCGCCGTTATCAGGCACCACCAGCCTTCCACCAAACACCACCAACCCATCAATGATCACTTCGGATTCCGCACCACCGACCACGGTAAAATCATCACCTTCAAGATCGATAAATACGCGGTGTCCGTCTGCGGCGCGCAGCGACACCGTTTGATCAATATTCACGGCCACGTCAGGCGAAACGGCAAAACGATGCGACACGCCAATTTCAACCACACCACCAAATTCCACATTGCCCAGTGCGGCTTGAATATCGCCGCCCGCGCCGACACTGTGCACGTTAGCGGAATGGCTAATAAAGCCTTCACTGCGAGAATACGCCCCGCCTCCAATATCAGCGCTTGCGCCATAGTGGAATGTCACTTCCACGGTTTCTGGATCAACCATGCTGGCAGGAAACGACAAGCGCCCAAGTTCGGGGTCGACCGAGATTCTGTCTACGGGCGAATGCGCCCAATCTGCGCCGTCATCACTGAGGTTACAGATCTGCAATTGATTGGCGGTTTGCATAATGCCATCAACCACCACGGTGAACGCATGAGGATAAAAACCGTCCAGCCGATTTGCTGCAATGCCTCGGCGCAACAGCGGCACAGGCAGATTTTCTTCGCGAGCCAAATGGTTAATATCAGGCTCAGTCTGAGGCTCATTAAACAGCGGAGCATTGAACCCCATCGGCTGGAACAGATATCGTCGCGCTGCCAAACGAAACGCAGGCGTTAACGATTGACGGTAATGACGCAATCGCCACAAGAATATGCCGACATGTTGAAAATGATGTTTCCCTTCACCTTGGCTGATCCGCCCTGTCGCCATCGTGTAGCTGGCGATATCAAATGGCGTGTTGATAGCTTCACACTTCGCACTGTCTCTGACATTCAAGGTGTAATGATTATCAGGACGCGGCGCGGCAAGATGCTCTGGTCGGGCGAGCAGTTGGAAGAACTCCACCACTTTGGCAGGCCAGCGCGTGGTATCAGATGCTAATTGTTCCAGCGCTAACGCCACACCGCGGCGTCGGGTTAAGCGAATTTGATTGGCGGCTGCTGCGCGTTGGCTCACGCCCGGAATATTGGGCCCGTAGCGATAACCCACCAACTCGCCAATGTAAGGCGCTGCCCACTCATCACAGGTTTCAATAAACTGGTTATCATAAAGACGATCGGCATCGTTTTTCACGATCGCCGCTTGCTCGGCGAGTATTTCCATTAAGGCTTTGAGGGGAAATCCCTGTGCTTCATCGCGTTTACGATAAACCTCTGGCAAGAGTTGATAGAGCGCGTCAGGTGACAAGCTGTTCATACGCTAACCTCCAGATAATCGAGCGGCCCAGGATGCAAGCTCAGCACTGATGCGCCCAGCACTTCGGCATCAACGCCGCTACCCATCACCTCGGCGTTCGCTGCCGCGAGACCATCGTGGCGTGTAGGGATCTCGCCCGTGTATAAACGTTCAATCACCACCGCGTCGATTCCCGCCACATCGTGCAACAGCGCAATAATTTCACTGGCAAAAACAGGCTGACCAAAACGGCGAGCGTCAAACGACAATGCCGCACGTAATACAGCTTCGGCACTCACACTCACTTCATCGGGAAGATAATCAGGATGGACTTGAAGACGCACACCAAGCTTAAAAAAGCGCTGGCGATAACTTCGCAAAATAAAGCGTGCAAACGGGTCGCCAGCTGCGGTCAACGCTTCCGTTAAGCTGCTATGCAACGCACTGCCCTCTGGCACTTGCGCCCCGTCTTCTGCTGCTACAGTGACCACCACTTGTGGCCCACCAGAGAGATGCAACCACTGCGCACTGGCTTTGGCAATGCCGCCATAACCTTGGGAGAAGTCTGCGTAATCCGTTAAAGAAACCACGCGTCCCAAGGTGCGACAGGACAAAGGTGCGCTGAGTTTTATCGCATCACGCCCTTCGGGATCCGCACCGCCGTCAGCATCGAGCAAATTATTAACCGCCTGTACACCAAGCGGCTGCGACATCAATAAATTGAGTTGCCCGGCTTTTACTCGCCCCATCAAACCATGGGTTTTACGATAGCTGGCGCGAATGTTCTGCTGACCTTTACCCGGCATCGCGCCTTTCACGCCATCGCCAAAGGTGACGTGACTGTAACCTTGTTCATCAACACGCATCGAATACACGCGATCAGCGGGTTGTGTGCTCAAAAAGTTCGCCACGGGATGCCACAGGATTTGGTTTACACGAATTTCCAGCGTGGGTTTCACGCCTGTAGGCGTCGCCGCGGGCACAAAGGTTTGTGGCGCTTGGCGGGTAGTAAAAGAAGCATGGGGCAAGGCCGCGCCATCACCCAAGACTTCCACCACCGATTCACCTTGAGTGGCTTGTGCAACATTGGCAGCAATACGCAGGCTTTGCGGGAAGTAAGCCGCGCCTAAGGGTTCAGTCAGAGTGACTGATGTGCCCGTACCCGCCGTGAGTTCATGGTTAACGGACTGCACAATGCGCGTGGCAATGACAGGCATCGCGCCTGATCCTTCAGCCAGTCCGTTGAGAATCACTTTGCGCCCTTCTTCTAGGCCGGGGAACCAGCCATTAAGCTGAACGGAAACCGTGTCAGCATCCAAGGGGGCAGTGATCGGCGGGTCTGCCAAGGTTAACAACTCACTGGCACCAAATATCGTAGTCTGTCTAATAGAGAACTCGCCAAAATCCTCGTTTCGATCCAACGCCAAGCGGCTACTTTTTCCGGTGACGGCAAAAAATGAAGCCGCGACCTCGGCAGTGTCTGTGACCTGATAACGCGCCCATGTGTCTCCATCTCGAATAACAACCTCACTGTCATTGGCGATTTCTGCTATCTGCCGTTCAAGGTAAACATGATTAGCGCCGTCTCTCATCAAAGATAATGTCCCTGCATCGGCCCATGTTGCGGCAGTCTTGTCTGCGTATGGACCCGGTTCAAGGCTTTCTACCACCACATCGCTGCCGTCCACACTGTAAACTGGCACCATGCCCGTCAACGAATGATGAAGGCTGCTCAGGGGCGGTGCGGCGTGACCAAAAATAGCGGCTGACGCACGAAAAACCAGCACGGTTTTGTTGCTCTGGCTTGCCGCTTCCAAAGGGGCGAAAAAGGCTTTTTCTGACAACTCAGCATCCGCCAATACCGTGACCAGCTCTGAGGTGCCAAGGGTGTGATCAAGCTTTTCTGCCAACGCACCAGACACCGTGGCGGAAAAGCTGCTTGACGCAGAAAACCCTGGTTCTGAAGCAGGTTCTGAAGCAGGATCCGAAGCAGGTTCAGAAATCGGCTCCGTGCCGATTGGCGATACCGTCACCCATGTCAGATCTTTCGCGTCGGGGTCTTGGGCGATATTCGCCAACACTGGATTGACCGCATTCACCACAGCAAAAACTGGCGTGCCGTCGTCGGCGATAAAATAGACCCCATCGCCCGCTTTCAGCTTGGTATTGGTGCCCCAAAACGGCAGTTGCGTCGTCGAGGTCGTTAACGGATGGGGAGCAGTCAGTTTTGGACGAATGGCATTCCATTCCGCGCGAGCCAAGAGATCATCAAGGGTTTCATAAATAACGGGCGTTTCATCCTGCCCCGGCGTGCTTTGTATTTTGGTGCCTGCTGGGACAGTAATACGCTCAGGAATGCCTGCGCCCGCGGCAATGTTAAACGACAGATCGGCACTGGCTGCCGCGCCGGGATGGGGAATGTAATCAATCAATATCGCCATTTCATGCAGCGATTGGGGCAGTTGCGCGGTGCGTACATAGGCTTCGTTCAGCCACATTTCATTGTAGAAAGTCAGCACGTCACAACTGGCTGCCCAAGCCTCTAACAACGCCAGAGTGAAATCTTCCCCTTCTCGCGTGGTTAATGTACCGAGTGCGCCGTATTGCGATGAAGAAAGCCTCGCCACCATGCTTTGATAGAAATCTTGGTGGCTACCTGCGCGAAAACCAATCCGAGGTAAGCCCGCTGTGTTATCAGGCGCTTGAGGCGTCAGTACGCGAGTGCCATTACACGCGCCGCAATGTGACTGTTCTTGTGAGCGAGCATTTAACAGAGAATCGACCATGTCAGCGCCCTCCTTCTAAGTCGAGCAAAAACACACCGTTGCCAGGATGGCTGGCGTCGTTGTCTACTCGCGCAATTTCGGTGCGACCGAACAGGAGTTTTCGCCCTGTCAGCCCACTGGTTCGCGGGTCGCCAAAACGACGAAAACGGGTCGCTTTGGCGGCGATCACCCCTTCTACGTTTTGTGCTGCCGCTAACATGGGCGACAGGTGCAAGATTTGTCCGGCGCGGAACTGATCGGGATGAAGTAGCCCCAGTGCACCATTGGCTTGTCGCTGCGGAGAAAAAATCGTCAATAAGCGCTGGCGAACATGAGATTTAGACGCATTGGGCGCGACACAAACATGCAGCGTAATTTCCAGCGGCACATAAACGGGCGTAGACACGTCGACATCATGGGCGGCAAGTCGGAATGTTTCGTAATGACCGCGTAACTGCGTGCGCTGATCTTCGGTGACACCAATGCGCCCTTTGGGATCGGGCAATGCAAACGTGGTGATCCAACTGCCCGTGTGCACATAGGCACAACTCACGTCTTGCACCCATTCCACGCGGCGTCCAAGGGTTTGATAATCTTCTCGAGTGACGGCTCGCTCTTGCGTTTTGAACAAGAACGGTGCGCGCTTACGAATGGCGGCATTGGTTTCTCGGTTTCGCCCTCCTGCGCCCGCCGTGATGTTTCTCACTTCAATCACTTCAGGCAGGTTTATCGCTAAGTGATGCAGCTTATCTGGCCCAATATGTCCCGACATGCCCAAGCCCACACGATAACGGGCGCTGAATGCGGTGCCTGAAAGTGGACGACGGCCAAACTGGTTATCGCCAAACCGCAGTGAAGCACTGTTGTCGCGTTCAATTTCAGCGGTGAACACACGCGCGCTGGCATCACTGGCTAACAAATCTGCGACTGGCTGATAAGGCAGCACTTCAACACCATCATCACCATCGAGTTCAATACAAGGATACGTCGCGTTCGGCTCAGGGGTGCGCAACGCATCTGAGGCCGGTACGCCTGACGCATAATTTGGTGCGAAGGTCAGTGGTGATTGAGCGAGTTTGGGTCGAAATGCAGGCATGATCATTTCTGCCTGTTCTTGATCGCATTGACTATCGGCGCAAGTCACGCCGTGATTCTGCCCTGATTCAAAGCCTTTGCCCGCCGCCCAACTGAGCCATGGCGACGGCACTTGGCCGAGATTTTCGTCATCCTGTGTGTGCCCGTGATCGACGAGTACCACATTGCCACGAACGACACTGACAGGCTCAATGTATCGCCTTCCTTCTTCCATCGAGGTTTCTGACGATATGCAAACGGGGAAACGCAAGGCATCACGATCATGCCACACGATTTCGGTGATCAAATCGCCCGTAATGGGGTCAGTCAGCGGCGCGTTGGCTACGTCAAATGCGCGTACCTCTATCAACAGCACGACTTGGCGACGGTCTAAAAATCGGTCGGCTTGATTGCCTGTTTTCGCGCCAGTGATTTCCTCCATTGCGACATACAGGCCTTGGCTGAGATTAGGCAGATGCCCAGCCAACGTCGCGCGCGTTGACCCTTTAGCGAGATGGCACCGGGCGTTACTCCAAGTATGAAATTCCATTTCATTGTGCGCGATAAACAAGGCTGGCACGTCGTGACAGGTTTCGTACACCGCGGCGCTTTGAGTCAATATCGCATTGTTTCTGGCAAAGGTGATGGGCTGTTCGCTCAGCCTTGTACACACTGCTGCACCTTGTGGGATCACCGCCGTGCTTGGCGCAATCGGCAGCACATCAGCAGACACGGCAAAGTGACAAAAGCATCGCGCGTTGCAGCCTTCATCCACGGAGTAATCCAACAATCGTGTTAACCGCTTCAGTGAAATACGCGAACGCGCTCGGTTGAGATACGCTTCGGTTTGGGCGGCATCTTGTTGGTAAGCCAACTGATCGGCGGTGTACGCGAGAATATCGACAATGGCGGTAGAAAGATCGGCAGGGTGCCCAGTGGCAAAAGCGGGAGCAGCAATGGCCATGCGATCGAGCATCATGCGGCGAAACGAAAGATAATCACGCGCGGTGTAATCAATTTCTGTTTCTGGTTCAGGCGGCGTTTCGCACTCGCAATCACTCAAACAATCAAACGCTGTCGGACACTCTACTTTGAACGAAAAAGTAATGGATGCCAGAACGGGGTCTATCTCGGGCGGCGGCGCTGGGTTTAACGTGCTGGTGACAATATTAAGCATATAGGGGCCGAAATCACCCGGCTGTGCGAGTTCAATCACGACCACGTTTTGCTGTCCGCCCAGCCCCATGGTGACAGCGACTATCTCAACGGCGGCGTCGCCTTCAATGCGAATATTGTCTTCTGTATACACCACCGCGCCGGGGTCGTTAACAAGGTGAAGATGCAAAAAACGCTGACGATCAGCGGAATTCACCGCCTCCAAGTCCAATACTTCTACGAAGTCGATACCGTTGAATGCACTGTTGCGTACTGCTTCTCTGCGTCGTTGGTCACAGCAAAAATAAATCATGCGGCAGACTCCCTCACAAATTGGGCTTGCTGGGGATCACCCGATGGCAGCACCAAATAGGAGACGTCGATAAACATAGCACCTTGATCAAACAGCACAGAGACATCCGTCACTTCGATGTCATCTTGCATCCAGCTTTGCAAGGCTGTCGCAATCAAGGTGCGGGTATCTTCTATCAAAGCATCACTGACTCCCGCAAACAGTAGACGGTTTAAACCACAACCAAAAATTGGCATCATCACCCGCTCTCCTGGCTCAGTGAATAACACCTGCTCCATGCGATCGCGAATGAGGTCAAAGCGGTGCGTTGTCGCTGTCCGCCCTTGAGTATCAATGCGATAGGGGAAATCTGGATAATTCATCTTTCCTCCGCGAAATTAAGACGTTAATAAGTTAAGCCGTTAATAAGTCGGAAATTAACTCGCAATCACACGTACTTGCGCCACAGTTGGCAGCAAGGGTGTCCCTGTTGGCGCGCAGACAGATTGGCCAGTTAGCAGCACAAAAGGCTGCCCCATCGACACCACACGCACCGAGCCCGATAAAAATTGCCCTGTTATACAAGGTCCATTGCCCGCTGTCGGGGGTGGCATTGCGCACCCTGCCACGACATAAGGAGACGTCAGCAATACGGTGGGCGCGCCCGAAACCACGACTCGCGGATTCGGCACTGTCGGTGTTGCTTGGCCGCCATGGGAGCACATGACTGTCGCACCAACATGTAACAAGGGCCCGGGCATTGCTGTCTCCTTCGTTTCGCGCTTACGGTGTGGTTGAGCGTTTAAGCACTAAGTAATGGTGAGCGCACCGGTATTAATATCTACCGTCGGCCCAACCAAGCTAATTTGTGCGCCTTTCCCGTTGGTGATGAATATTCCTGCGTCAGTCACCGACAAGGTGACGCCGGTGGCGGTCTGCAAGGTAATTCCCCCCAATCCCATCGGACCGCCCGCATCGCAAATCACGATGCCGTTCTTCGCCATGGTTTGCAGCGTAATGGCGGAGATCGGCGCGGGTGCGGTTTTTGCCAACGTCGGCACATCTGCCGCAGAGCCTGCAAAGCACCCTGTCCAAATCGGATGGTCGACTTCGCCCTGTTCAAACTCAATCCAGACACCCGCGCCAATGGGCGGCACAGCGAATATGCCGGCGTTCAAACCCAACACGGGTAAACACGGCATGCACCAGCTGCCGGGTGGCATGCCTGTAACATCGGAAACGGTGGCTAGGATTCGCCCTTGCTGAGATAAATCGACGTTGTTCACCACCACGCCGCGATATTTCCCGTAAAACTTTTCGCTCATACTGGCACCCTACTGACGGTTGAAAGCAGCCCATCTCGGCTCAGTTCAAATTGCTGTTTGAGTTGGCCTTCGCTCAAGGTCGTGGTGACGGATTCCACGTAATGCAGTCCATTAAACGCATTACCTGCGCCGCGCACTGACACCAATTTTCTTGCTTCCAATAAGGAGCCATACGCCAAAACATCAAGCGAACCCGACATTTTCACCGCCCTAACGGCAGACCTTGCCGCTTTCGCTAACCCAATTAGCGCACCTTGCACCGGTGAGTATTTGGCCGTGTCGCGAATCGGTTCGCCAAGCCTCAGTGGAATTGGTCGTAACAGACCAAGGGGCGGATTGAGCGGATTAACGTCCGGCACCGGTATGGTGATGGGCATTTTTGTCTGCGGATTTTGAATAGTGACCATTGGCACTACCGCGCTTTGGGTATCAACACTGCCGGACAAGGATTCCACGTTTCGATGTGCATCTAAGTCGTCATTGATCGGGCGTTGGACCTTGCCAATGCGAATGTCCGGCCCCCAATAGGCGGTTGAAACACCCACTTGAGACGTGGGCTCGATGTAGAACACGTAGCCGACGCGTTCTGCCAACGACAAGATGTAGTTCAGATCGGTGCCTTGATGAGACGGAATGCGTTCTGTGGGGATCGGCACATCAATCAACACAGACGGAATAACTTTTGGGATCAGCCCCAAAAACGCGTATTTCGCCAAAACCAGATTAATGCGAGCGAAATCCGGCATGGCGGGATAACGCATAAAACTGAAATCGATGTAATCGAGCACACGGCTGAGATCTTCTCCCGTTAAGGTTAAACGGGATACCCCGGGTGCACTGCCGGGGCTAACGCGATGATCGGTGACGACACCGTCAATAAGCACGGATTTTTGACCGAACATATCTATCGCGATCACGGTGCGTACTAAGGGGATGGGATTGTTGGCGGACAGCAGAAATACCGTATGAAGCGGTGAGTTATTGTCAATCTCGAACACCAGTTGAAACCCTGATTTACCTTCCGTCACTGAACGCACTTCGCAAGAGACAAAGGCGTTAATCACCACTTTTGATACGGGTACAGGGGCAACAGGGCCAATGTAGAGACTCATCACCACCTCTGACATTACTGCTCTCCTTCATCGCCATGTAGGGCAATTCTGCGCCCGACGATGGTCAATAATTCGCTCGGATTCTGCACCAAGTTGGCATCGGCGATTCGCCACCAAAGGGTTGGGTCGGCGTAATACGCCGCACCGAGTAAATCCAGTCGGTCTCCTTCTCTGATCGTCATGCTTTGCACGTTTTCAATGGACGCAGGCTGCGGCAGAAATCGGCGACTGACAAACACACGCTCTGTGCCACGATCATCCGTCATCACATTCAACGGCGCACCGGCATAACGGCTGCTGGACGCAAAGTCCGCCGTTTCTTCCGTGTTGCTGAGTAAATAGTGCGTGAGATCAGTCATCAATGATTCCTTATTGGCGTCCGTTCTGTGGTGTTCTCGGTTGCTGCTTTTTGCAATCAGCAGCTGGCTAACAGGACTTAGCTATTTGTGACAGGTTTAATGACCCGCCCCGCCTGCGTTTCTAGCCCAGTGAGGTAATGCAAAAACAGTGAAGAAGCGGGATGATCAAAGCCAAGATCGTCGACCGTCAACACTTGTAAACTCACGTTGGCTTTCGCGCTTAATGGATTAAGCCGCGCGCTGAAAAACTCTTCTGTCAGAGCCAAGCTTTTGACTTTCACTGGTACGCGGCGATAAGCGCCCCAACTAAACAAGGGCAATGGCTGAACCATCGGAATAATGGTCAGCTTTCCTTCTCGGGCTCGCGCATCGTTTTGCAGCAGTTGCCGCTTCGTCGGCGAAATCAAGCTTCTCAATGCGGCGATGTAATGGCCAATGCCATAAGTCACCGCATCCTCATCGCCCCGCTCGAGCGCATCAGTGGCATCGAGAATGGCCTCAAAACTGATCGATTCGGTTGGAGGACCATTGAGTCGCATCTGCTCTGTACGAGTTTGCGACCCTGCCTGCGATTTCACTTCAAACTGCGTACTGAGCGTGGAAGGATTGATCAGCAATGGAATCGCATTGACGGGCTCGCCACTTTGCGGATCGAGCAACACAATGCCGGCTTTAACGTAGTTCGGCTGACTCGATAACATTTATCGCCCCTTTACGCTGTGTTTGTGGCTAGTCAGTTGATGCATCAATGCATCAGTGGCCCTCGCTATCGCCTTCTCTTTAGCGACCAACTGTTGCTCAGTGCTGATCGACTCCATCACTGGCCATTGTGTCGACACGGCGGTAGACATAGCGCGATAGACATCGGCATAACCCGCGTCGCTGCTGATTTCAATGTGCCGAAAGTGCACGTTAAGTTGTGTCATTTCGTTCTCCCTTTATGGCAAAGCAAGGTTGCCGGGCACTGTCCACCAAAGCGGCGGTGCGAGTGATGGGATCATACGAATACCACGATAAATCAAATAGCCAAGCCCCACGGTGGCAGCAGCACCCGCCACAGCTTGCGGCGTAACGGTATGAGGCGCTGTACGTGGCACAGTGTGTGGAACGGGTTTTACCACCGGCACAGGATTGGGAATAACAATAGGGATCGGACGAGGTCGGCGGCGCGGCTTGTTTGTACAGCGATAGTAGTAAACCCCATTTGACGTTGCCCCACCCGTTCTTGGCCAGACTGAAATATTCTGCAAGGGATTGCCAACAAATGTCATTCGCGGGAAAGCAAATGAAGACATGGAGGTCGCTGGGCCAATAATGGCCTGGTAACTGGCAATGTCTCGGTTGAGCTGGGCTTCTGCAATGGCCTGACGATTATTGAGCGGGTTGAGCCATGAAGCGGGTTTGATTTCTCCCACTTCATCGATGAAAGGCCCAGCAGGGTATTGAATCACCATATCTGGCCGTGTTGCGCCGGGAATTTGAAACCCTGGATGGCCGCCACCTAAACATGATGTCGACATCATGGTGTGCATCGCGCCACAAAATCCGCCAATCTGCATGTGGGCTTGAATACCAATTTGATTCGCGCTCAGTGCGGGGACATTGCACCCTGCGACCGTGGCTCGTTGAATAAAGGGCAATCCCGATCTCTCGCCTAGAGAGGTCGTGCTTGCACCATCCAGTGCTTTTGTTTGCGCAATAGGCCCGCTAGTTATCGGTGCTGCGGGTGTAGATGGAGAAGCGATTTGCGCTGCAGGGGGTGTTGACGCCGATCGGGGCGCGGGTGAGCTTGATCCCACATTCTGAACCGATGATTCGGGGACCAAAAGCAGCCGATGGTTTTCGTCTTCCAGCATACTGAGTTCGTCCAAGATGCCTTCAAGCTCCTCTGGATCCCAAAACTCGCCTAAGAAATCGAGTTGATGAGAAGGATCAGCCACGCCAACCGCAGACGCAGATTCTCCCGCATCTGCCTTCTGGGTCCATCGTCCAATCGAACCAGAGGGCGTCGACAGTTGAAAGGATTTACCCGCTGCGAAAGCGTCGCCACCGCGATCAGCTTCTTGTTCATAGGCATCATTCGACCCATTCAATTTGGCGAAAGACAATCCGCGACGTTGCTGAACAACGTGGGTTAATTCATGCCCGATAAGTGCGAGACCCTGTTGCGAGTCTGGGTTGTAAAAGCCTGAGCCAAAGTAAACATCTGACCCTGCGGTAAAGGCTTTTGCTTGAAGTTGACGGGCGTAACGCTGGGCAACACCTCCGGTATAAAGCTTGGCTTCCGGAAACTCTGCGCCGAATGTCTTTTCTGCTCGCTGACGTAACGCTTCAGGCAAATGCCCGTCTGGCTGTTGCGAGTTGGTGCTCATCGGTGGCTTTGTCATGCTCACACCTGAACCCGCGAACGCAGCGCTAGACTGAGCTGACATAGGCGCTTTCGCCCCACACGCTGAGCAAGGTGCGCCTTGTGTCGCGGTGTTACCACAACTGCATTTACGTTGCAGAACTGGCGATTGCCTCGACATCTGAAAGGGTGCTGGCGCAGGCTGATCTTTTACGGCATGCAGGCTTGGGTTGGCGAATTCATTCATATTCTAGGTCCCCCGCTTTAATCGGTCGATCTAGCTTTTGTAACTCGGCCGCCGCCGCTTCCATTAGCCATTGCATGGAAACACAATCGCCGTGTTGAGCAGCTAAGAACGCGCCATTCAAAGCGACATTGTGAATACTCCCGCCCGTTAAATTGAGCCTAGAAAGACGAGTGGGATTCACATCGGCTGAGAGCGGTGTTTCAGGCGGGAATGCAGTAAACCAAATGCGTTCGCGCTCTAATGGGCCAGGGAAAGGAAAGTCCACCACAAAACGCAGGCGACGCAGAAACGCTTTATCGACGGCGGATTTCAAATTGGTGGCGAGAATGGCTAAGCCACGATAGGTTTCGATACGCTGCAACAGATCATCAATACCGATATTGGCAAAGCGATCGTTACTGTTTTTCACTTCGCTGCGCTTGCCAAACAAGGCATCTGCTTCATCAAAAAACAGAATCGCTCCGCATTGTTCGGCCGCTTGAAACAACTCGCGCATTTTCTTTTCTGTATCACCGATGTATTTACTGATCACGCTGGATAAATCAATGCGGTACAAATCCAAGCCAAGTTCATTAGCAATCGCTTCAGCGGCCATGGTTTTGCCTGTGCCACTGTCACCACAAAACATGGCGCTGATCCCCATGCCGCGACTCATACGATGACGAAAACCCCATTGCTGATAAACTCGGCTGCGAAGCCCAACTTGTGCGGTGAGCTGATCCAGCATTTTGGTCTGTGCTGGCGGCAACACCAGCGTTTGCCAACTGGCTTTACAGTCGATACGCTGCGCCAATTTCGCGAGTGATGATGCAGCGCGTTGCTGACAACATGTCCAAAGCGCTTTTTCAAATCGAGGGTCAGAATGAAGGAGTGACTCTCCGCCGCCGGATTCAGCAATCAAGGTCATTTGGTTGATGTCTTGCTGACTGAGCGAAAACTGCTCCGACAATCGTGCCGGTAAACTTTCATTTGCCCCTTGAATAGCGTTTCGCCACAAACCTTCTTGCTCTTCCACCGTCGGCCTTTCAACCAAAAGCGGAAAGCTGTTGGGTGTCACACCCATGGGCATGACGCCCGCATCAATCATCACCAGCCCGCCGACACGGCCAACAAACTGCTGCAACTGTCTGAGACGCGCTGGGTCGTCAGCCCCTTCAATGAGCAACAGCAATGGCATTAACCCTGCTTCGCGTTGCCATAACCTTGCCAGCGCATCCAAATCATTGGGCTGAGTTGGCAAACTGGTGGCATGAAGGATTTGAACCGTCGCACCAAGTTGGTGTGCAAGGGCTGCAGCCATCAAGGTTTTACTGGGTTTGTCCTCACCAAAAAACTCAATCACCACTTGCTGGCGATGAGATTGATGCGGGTGCGATTGATGCAGGTTGAGTTGATGCTGATGGGATTGCTGTATGTAGGTAAGTGCAGATTGCAACCCGCGTGATTGAGAATAAGAAAGCGACGCATCACTGGCGACCGCGGGCATCGGCTCAAGCATCACCGCCAAGCGCTCGTCAAGGTAGTTGATACCACGTAAGAAATTGAGGATACGTTCATCGACAACCAGCGTGGCATCGCCATTTCCTATCGGCTGCCATTCCAAAAGTAACCAATAGCGCAGCGGACTATGAGGGGAAAAACTGCCCCAATCACAATCTTGAGAAACTGAAAATGCCAGTGTTGCTGTTGGGTGAGAACGTATTGAATTCTCTGTCACCATGGCGCATTTTGCAGCAACACGACCATCAAATGACATCGCTAGAACCAAAGCCAGTACGGCTTGATCGCCCTCATTCAAGTCGAACTGCTGCACTAACACGTTAAAGGCGGTAGGAGGATCACAGACGAAGCCTTTATTGATATCCGCCAATGTACAGTGCCCTGACTCTTCATTTCGCACCGCATCGAACGACACAAGTACCCATTCGATGAGTCGAGATATATGTGCCTGATTGGTCGCCTGCCATTGAGAAAACAGATCAACCGCGGGTCCACTACCTGACGGATTATTTCCAAATTCTGCGCGTTGTTCTTGCGCTGAGGTATTAACACGGAAGGTATCAGTCATGCTGGCACCTCTACTCTTTGCGTGGGATCATAAATGGGCGCGCGTGTTGTGAAATCCGGCGCGATGGGCGGCCTGTCTTTGAGGATGAACCAACTGTCTGCGCCATCTACCCGCAATCTCGCGGGGTAGATGCCTGCAGCCAAAGGCCCAAAGTGAAAGACCAGTGTGCTCGTAATCACGGACACCGACTCAGCCTGAGCGCCTTCGCTGCCTAACCAAAGTGTTGCTTGTTGACCGGGGTGTACATTAGGTGACACCCCGACGGTGACGATGACGGCTTGGCCATTTCGTACAACGCTATTTGGTGGCAGCGCCAATACAGGCGCGATTTGTGCTGTCAGTTCATTGGATTGTTGTGTTGCCCCATTGACATCTACGGCATAAGAGATTGAATAGATACCTGATGCCCAGTTGGCGGGGACGTTTGGCAGCGTTAAAGACTGCCCTTGCGCGGAGCCGCCAGCATTGGCAGCCACCGTGTGTTCTATGTCGAGTGAGAGATGAGAAAGCGTGAAACGTGGATTTGCGCCATCAAGTGCACGGCCTTCAACATCCAGAATATCGCCCAGCCTTGCACTTGCTTGGTGTGCAGGCGAAATAACACGGGTGAGTTGAGGCAAGGACGATAACAGGTGAGGAAATACCGTAGGACCGAGATCATCTTCGCCAATGGTCAGCACGGGGAGCGGATTTCGTGTGCCATATTCCGCTTCGATCAATACCGTGGAAACGCGATAGGCCATCGAGGGTCGATATTGACTTTGCAGAGCGCTCCAAAGGCCGGATTTTTCCGCCATTGGCATTTGATGTGGCGCAATACGAAGCGCTTCTGCTTGATCAGCAAGTCCGGTGTCAGCCAACGCTTGCAAAAGTGGCGGTAAGCCCGCGGCAATGGCTGGCGAAGGGTTCAATGCGGTTTGGATTTCTGTTCGCGTAAATCCAGGGTGTTCGTGCAGTATTTGCATCGCATAACCGAGCAATACATCGCCATGCAGATCTGCCGTGCCATAAGCACACACCAGATAATAAAGGTCGAGCGGTAATGGCGTGTTGTTGACTCGATTCCCCTCTGGATTACGTGTTGGCAGACACTGATTCGCCCACGCTGCGTTCACCTCTGTGTGATAGAGAAAAACATTTAGCGCAGGGGCATTGTTATCTTCTTGTGCCAGCATTTGATCCGGTGCCAATGCGTGAACAGGCACATTAGTGTTCACCACCGCCGCCACATCGTGATCCACCAGCCCATCATTGAGCAGATCGCGCAACAATTGGGTGACGCCTGCGATGGCAAGTGCACTACTCATCGTTCACCGTCCTGACGCTGACGTAAATAGTCAGACAATGTGAGATCGGGCTTCCAAGTGGTTGTTTGACGCTGCGCTTGCGATGGGGTTTGAGAATCCGCTTTGCTAGCAATGATCGACACTTGATCAATCGTCACATTTACCGTAATGGGTTGCGGGGAATCGGCACGATGTCGGTTGGTGACACTGCGCAGTGCAGGCTTGTCTGTTCCTGCATGACGAGGCGATTCATCACGATTCGGAAGATCATGAGCTGCAGGCTCTGCGCGAAGGCGCTGTTCCGCTAACAGATGTAAATTCGACGCTATCCTCTGTTCATCTTGTTTGTTATTCGGTATATGCCTTTCAACTGAGGCATGTTCAATTACGGGTTGCTCACTTGGCGATTGATTCGCATCCGTCTCACCCAAAATGGATGCCGCCACTTGTTGCGTGAAATCATGTCGTGTTCGAGTTGGAGTCGACGGTGTATTTAGCGGTGCATGAATAGGTGTATTCGATGAAGACGGATTGGTGGAGACCGGATGATTAAAAGCATCACTCACATCGGTATTGTTCGCTTGGCCTTTCGTCTTTGAAATACGAGAAGGATGAGAACCAACCTGTGTTTTCTCGATGTTAATGGTCACATCGTGATTACCCGTAACTTCATCTTGTCTGCTTGGAGCACGCTGTGATGCTGTTTGATTGGGCGATTCTTCCAGGTGAGTTTCCAACAACGAATTAGTGACAGTGTCACCTTCCATTCCATCACTCACCGTATTTAAATCATCGACCAAGGGTTCTGACTGAACACGATCTTGACTGACATTCGACGCAGAAGCCGACACTGACCGCGTCGCACCAGCATAATAAGAGTTCACCACCGGTTTCAGCGTCTGAAAGCCATCAATGTTTCGGCGAATGTAATGTCCTAATTGGCGACTCATACACGTATCCTTTGGATAAGATGAGGTAACAGCCTGATCTTAGTAAGTCTTTCATAAACATCGCTATTCAATCACCATCGCGATGTGTTGACGGCGGCGCGCAGGGCTCATAGCCAGAATGTCGTGGCTCGACCAACCGTAAGCAGACGCAAGAATGTGCACGTCCCACAGTTGACGCTCCACGTCGGCAGCCAACAATGCCCAAAACTGACTGACAATATCGAATTGGTGTGCAGTTTCGCCTTTGCACTCTGGGCAAGAGGCATTGAGCGAAACAATGGTAAGCGGTTCTATCGCTAACATTTGCGCTTCGAGGGTTTGATAGACACCTTCCCACGCGGAAACTGGGTCGTCCTTCTGCGTGATTGCAGTGGCGACATCGTTATAGCTTTCAGGTGCCAGCACACATTGTGCAAGCTGTGAAAGTGGAGAATGGGCAGACGCGAGCAGGTAAAGATCACCGATTGTCGGTAGACGAAATCGACAACTGAACTCGTCGTCATTCATTGACACGTAACGAGGAAGATACGCCTCTGTGTTGACTGAATCTAAATGGCAGGCCGTTTTAAGGCGGTCTGAACTTGTCGCTAAAACGTCGGAAACACGAAAAGACAACTGGGTTTTGGTATCGCATGATACGCAAGGTGACGTCACCGTGATGTTTTCACCAAACTCACAACGATAGGCAAGAAGTAGAAAGTGGTCGCGACCTGCCAGCGTCCATTCGCCAACATCTTCATCTGACGGCTTTGGAAGATAAGCGGCGAGCAAAGCCAGATTGCGATCGGGTGGCGACATATCAAGTGCCTTTTCCCAAAGCGCAACGCGATCATTGTCATTGAGTGCCGAAATCGTGACACGCATGGTGGATCACTCACTGTTCCGGATGCACAAAGCTAGGTTCTTTTGGCACTGTCACTGCATTACGCTCCCACCCTTCATTTTCAAGTTTTACCGATTGGATCATAAATGCAGAACTTGATGCATCGAGCGCCGGAATAGCCTTGTACTCTGATACCCAGCATTGGAAGAGTGTGTAACTCATGACCTTTTGCCCTGCTTCATTCAGCACGTCGAGAATGAGTGTTTTGCGAAAATCTGCCAGTGAAACTTCACCACCCAAATCTGTGCCAATTCGCCAGACTTTGTTAGCCCATTGCTCGAATTGCAGGTTTTCCGTTACACCACGTTCAAGGGTGATGGCTTCAAATTTCACTTGGCCCGGCGATTTGCGGGTATGAGAAGGGTCTCCCCCTTCGCGGTACTCCATCACTTCGACAGAACGGCTGAGACCCGATACTTTTTGCACCGCCGCGAGCACATCTCCACCGGCTTCCTTGATGATAAATTTGTAGCCGGGATAAGGCACAATACGTTGACCATTCACGTTGAGCTGAGACATGTCGCCCCCTCGCTATTTACCGAAGAACACTAAACCAATAAAACCGAACAACACGGAACCGAAAAATGATTTCCAACAGACCTGCGGGCTTTCACCAACAGGTAGAAGGATTACCCGCCGCTGTTATTCATCAATTGCAGACTCACAACCACAAATTCCGCAGGTTTTAACGGCGCGAAACCCACCAGCACATTCACCACGCCCGCATCGATGTTAGCTTGCGTAGTGGTTTCCGCATCACACTTGACACGAAACGCCTGCTCGGGTGCCGTGCCCTGAAATGCGCCTTGTCTGAACAGTCCCTGCATGAAATTACCCACCGCAATGCGAATTTCTGACCAAAGCGGTTCGTCATTAGGTTGGAAAACGGCCCACTGCAAGCCTCGGAACAAGGACTCTTCGATAAACAACGCGGTTCGCCGCACGGGAATGTAAGTCCATTCAGACGCCAATTCGTTCGCGCCACGCAAGGTTCTTGCACCCCATGCAATGTTCCCGCTGATCCCGCCGTTTCTTAGGCAATTAAGACCGATAGGGTTTAGCTGCCCAATTTCGTTATTGGTCAGGGCATGATTAAAGCCAATCACATTGCGAAGACTTGCCGTGATCCCTGCTGCTGCTGTCCAAATACCCGCTTCGGTATCTTTACGCGCGTAAAGCCCAGCAATCGTGCCACTCGGGGCGATGGTTCTGAGTCGGTTTTCATTGTTGGGGTCAGGAACCTGAACCCGAGGATAGTAAGCTGCCGTGTTACGATGACGAAGGCCTGCACCTGCGACTTCATCAAGCCAATCTATGGCCTCGTCAACACTGTTTGCATCTGCAGGTGGGTCAATCAATAAGAAGGCACGCTGCTCTTCGCAATAGCTCATGGCAGGGCTTATCACGCTGGACATATTGGCAACCGAACCCAAATCTGACGCTTCAGGTATGGCGAGAAGATTGAATAAATCCACATCTTCCAAGGCATAAAAACCCGTGCGCAATGCCCGATTCCCACGCAGTTGCGCAGCGGTAGCAGCAGTAGCAGCATCGACTCCCGCCGTCGCAACGGTCTGATGCCCAGCCGGTGCAGCGGTATTCATGGCGTATTGTTGAACATTGGCGGTGACACTGCCGACTAAGCCGATTACGGTGCCGAAATCACCGACTGACTCCGCCACGGACACCACTTGTCCTGCGCGATATTCGGCGCTGTTTCTGCCAGTGAAAACACCTATTCTTGTGCCGCGCACCACCACTTGGCATTGCGCCCAAAGCGGATCGGCGGGTCTTGTATCGCGGATCGCGTTTTGTAGCATCAATGCGGCATCAGCGATAGTCACCGGTTTGGTGGTGGCATCCACTGTCACGTCATGCGCACCCGTCCCTAAATCAACCTGCAAGGTGTTGGCATCGGCCATACCCGCATACTGCGTGGTGTCCTGAACATCGGAGTAAAATCCGGTAGGTGCCGGCATGTCGGTATTACCCGCCGTGGTAAGTTGCACCATCATTGAATCATCATTGACGACATTCAATACATAGCGAGGATGGGTCGCCAACATGGATACATTGCGGTAGGACTCGTTACGAACCGGAATTTCCAGCCCATCAACGTGGCGAATTTCTGTCACCGCGAGATTGAACAACGCGGAGGAGTCTGACGATTGATAATCAACATCGACCCGAATGTGGTTGTTCCATCCACCGGGATCTTGAACCGCATTGTCCTGAAATTGTCGTCCGGCAGAAAAAGTGAGCGAGGTTGCGCCATTCCAGCTTTGCGCTGTTAGGTTGCCGTTGGTACCACCGCCAACTCGCACCGCGATTGCTTCACCGCCGCCGTTGATATAAAACTGCGAGAGCGCATAGCTGGTTTCACTGTCCGTATGCACGCCGCCGAAATTCGTATCGAAATCGCCGACATGGAACATACGTACAGGGACATTGAGAGGGCCGCGGGAAAAGCCACCGACAAACGCAGAAATGGATGTGGCAATTCCGCTAATTGATCGGCTACCACTGGGAATTTCTTGAATATAAACGCCGGGATATGTCAGTGCTACTGGCATGGGTGACCTCCTCTACCAAGACAATGGATCCTTAATGATTGGCGTTAACTTGTGGTAGGAATGCCCTGACGCAAACCCAATGATAGAAACCTAAATTAGCGTTGTTAAACGGATGGGGAATAAGTCAGGGTTGCATACCACGACAGACACAGTATCGATCTTACGATACACAAGATCATGGTCAATATTTGACTGCGCCACTGTCTTAAAAATTGGAGCGTGCGATTTTAGAAGATCGTATAGCGGAAAAAGAACAGTCGTATTAATGACTAATTTTCAAGTGATTAGGTGAAATGTAATCGTTCTTATTTATTGATGAAATAAGGGAATAAGCAGCTATCAATACTCTCTTTATTGTCTAACTTATTAGCCTTGGTGACTTAAAGGCTAGATTCATTGATATACATATTACTGCTTATTGCCGTCCCCCTATTCTTGTATTCCCAATCAGCCTCTCAACATCTGTGACAATCATATCGACACAAAAAAAGCTGCAGAGGCAGCTTTTTTATATCGAGGATGTAAAGCGGATTACTTGCTGACGAAATCGCGAATATAATCCATTTGAACTTGCTTGGTGAACGCTCCAGGGCGGAGGGCTTGTACTTCGCGAATAATGTCATCCAGCTCCCAGCCACGCTCTAGCAGCAAGTGCGCAGCCATTAAACCCGTGCGACCTGACCCGCCCATGCAATGTAGCGCCACTTTTTCACCATTGCCGATGGCCTGATGCAAGCGAGGTTGGCACTGCTGCCAGCTTTGCACAAACACGGCTTCCGGCACTTCATCGTCTTCAATCGGCGCATGGAACCAAGCGATACCGACTTGCTCCGCGCAGTCACTCAATTCGGTCACACCTTTTTTCGCCATTTCGGCGTGGTTAATCGCCGTCACTATTACGGTCACGCCTTGTGCTTTAAGTTGCTCTAAGCTTTCCTTTAGTGGCGTGCCTTTGGTGCCAGGGCAAGGCGTTAAGATCAATGCGCCCGTTTCTACAGGCAGTTCCCATATTGGATGTGTCATTTATTTCCCTTTGATCCTTTCATCTTGCTGATTTTGGTTGCGATGCTATTTTGCCGATAAAGTATTGCAAATTAAATAGCGATAGTCGTTGATGATAACGATCAAAAGCCTCAGAATAGCGCCCCTTTCCCTACTGACTTGGCGAATGTGCCATCAGCCGTCCATTTTGGGACGTAATCTTATTGAGAATTATAAATATGGGTTTTACCTCGTTAGGTCTTTCTGCACCAATCCTTAAAGCGATACAAGAGAAGGGTTACACGACGCCTTCTCCAATTCAGGCACAGGCTATCCCTGCTGTTCTGGAAGGCAAGGATGTCATGGCTGCAGCACAAACCGGTACAGGTAAAACCGCTGGATTTGTCCTGCCAATCCTTGAAAAATTGAGCCAAGGTGAACGCGCTAAACCAAATCACACTCGCGTTCTTATCCTGACGCCAACGCGCGAACTTGCCGCGCAGATCCATGAAAACGCCGTGGTTTACAGCAAGCACTTGCGCCTTCGTTCAACGGTTGTTTTCGGTGGCGTTAAAATTAACCCACAAATGACAGCACTACGTAAAGGTACTGAGATTTTGGTGGCAACACCGGGTCGTCTTCTTGACCTGTACAGCCAAAATGCCGTGAAGTTCTCTCAGCTTGAAGTACTGGTTCTTGATGAAGCTGACCGTATGTTGGACATGGGTTTCTTCCGTGACATCAAAAAAATCCTAGATCTGCTGCCGAAAAATCGTCAGAACCTGCTGTTCTCAGCAACTTTTTCTGATGAAATTCGTCAGCTGGCAAAAGGTTTGGTCAACAATCCTGTTGAAATTTCAGTAACGCCTGCCAACTCGACGGCGCGTACTGTTGAGCAGTGTATTTTCCCTGCCGACAAGAAAAAGAAATCAGCAATGCTGACTAAGCTAATCAAAGAAGGCAACTGGCGTCAGGTGTTGGTCTTCAGCCGCACAAAACACGGTGCAAACAAGCTTTCGCATTTCCTCAATGAAGAAGGCATTACCGCTGCACCCATTCACGGTAACAAGAGCCAAGGCGCGCGTACTAAAGCACTGGCTGATTTTAAATCTGGCGAAGTGCGTGTGTTGGTTGCCACTGACATTGCTGCTCGCGGCATCGATATTCCACAGTTACCACAAGTGGTTAACTTTGACTTGCCAAACGTTGCGGAAGATTACGTTCACCGTATCGGTCGTACTGGTCGTGCTGGCGAAGTGGGTAAAGCCATCTCGTTGGTTTGTGCTGACGAAGCGGACGATCTGTTCGGCATCGAGCGTCTGATTCAACAATTGCTGCCACGCCAAGAACTGCAGGGCTTTAAGCCAAGCATTCCAGTGCCAGAATCTAAACTGGACTCTCGTCCAATCCGCGCCAAGAAACCGAAGAAGCCAAGTGCACCAACAGGTGGACGCCGCTCTTCTAGCTATAAAGGCAATGGTGACAAGGCCGTATTTGAAAATCGCAAGCCACGCCAAGGCGGACAGCAAGGTCAAAAAGCGGAAGGCACTGGCGAAGGCCAAGCACGTCGTGAAGGCGCTGACCGTAACAGCAACAGCCGCAATGGCAACAATGCAGGCCAAACGCAATCACGTGGTAAGCCACAAGGTAACAATGGTCAACGCCCACAAGGCAACAACGCAGGCAAACCCGGCGCTAACCGTCGTCGTACGCCGTCAAAAAGCGCCGCAAACGCGAGCTAATTTAGCCTGAAAGCAACGCACAAAACAGAAAGCCAGATCGTTTGATCTGGCTTTTTTTATTCGGTTTATCACCGGTTTCAGCGCAACAAAAGACCTTATTTTACTCGCATCTTGTATCAGTAGTTTCACCTTGCCCCACTACGCACTCATATCAACGCCTCCCACTAAAACTGCAATAATCTCATTATCTTACGGTCTAAAAACGCTCACTTTGTGCACATAGACAACACTCGTTCAGGTTTTTGCATATAAAACTCGTCTTTACCTTAATTTTGCAGTAAAACGTGCCGCTTTTTCATTAAGTACCTCATAGAAAAGCCCCCTCCATTTATCTGCCGTTAAGTGGCACATTGGAACAATAATGCATAATAAAAAACGACTTTCCATGCTCATCATTGCACTCCTTGCAGGGTGTAACAGCGAATCATCTATTCCCCTTCAGCCTGATGTTGACGTTGAAACACCAGCCCCAGTTCTTCCTGAAGAAGGAACTGATGGCTCTCCCGATATGGGTATGCCGGACCCAATAATTGCTGGCGAATTCTCCCTAGATGGCACCAAGGTATTTGGCGCTTCGGTCACCTGTAACGGTGAACAGGCGAATGCGTTTGAGTTCTCTCAAAACGATGCGGTTGTTTGTGAATACAACGGCACAGTACTGGCCTCTTTCAGTCATATCTTTGACGAACAACCATCGGGAACCCGCGAGGCCATTGTTCGTCATCGTCTTTCACTGAAAAGTGCGAATGAATTTGCCAATAGCCCAGACAAATTGCGTAATGCACAAGCATTGATCACTTCTGTTGCACCAATTCATGGCAATCAAATTGATTTCCCTTCGATGACAACTCAAGATGAACTCGCGTTTTCTTCGACTTACAACAATGACCTGTCTTTAGCACCCGTAGATTTCGACAAATTGCTGGAAGAAGAGCCAGCTGAAGAGAACCTTGCTGACAAACTGCCTAGCACCCACGTGCCAGATGTTGAACCCGAAGTGTCAGAAGGCACATCGACAAATCTAAATGGGAGTTTCGTTTCCGCTAACGCCGAAGAGTCCTATCAGTACAAACCAACAGAAACGATTCTGTCTAAAGCGATCATCACTGATTCGCATGGCAAGCCCGTTCAAGGTTTGTCTTACTTCAGCCGATCTTCTCGTGGAAAAACTAACGCGTCAGGTGAGTTTGAATTTGTGTGGGGCGAAACCCTCTCGTTCGGTATCGATACCTTTGAACTAGGCGGCCTTCGCGCTAACCAAACTAGGTTTACGCTGGCTGATTTAGGCGTTGAGCAACGTGGGCGCAATGCTGAAGCACTGGTTCATCGCTATGCGACTAAGCAGGGGGAAACACTCTCAATCAATGACACCGTTGAACGTGTATTCGCGCAATACCCTAACGTGATCAACGAAGCGATCTCGCTGTCTCTTAACGACAAAGACACCGAGCTTGAAGTGGGTGGTGGTCAAACCCAAACCGTCCCTGCCGAGTTTGAACATCAGTTTGAACGTGGGATTGCAAAACAAATCGATGACGCCATTTGCGGGGCAACCTGTCATTCTTCAGCATTTCGTTTTGACGCTCAACCGGACGTTCGTGTTGCTACCGACGAGTTGCAAAACATTCAAGAAGACATCAACAAGCTTTGGGGCATCAACGATGCCGTCACCCAAGGTTGGAAGCCTGTCGATAAATTCCATGTTTTCGCCGATGCAACTTGGTTTTATGGCAGCGTAGGCACCGCGCGTGGACAAGCGGCGGTGAATATTTCGAACCGCGCATTCCCTGTCATGATGGCGCGTAACGACAATAACTATTGGATTGAATTCGGTCAGCCTAAAGCCTACGACGAGCGTGACTTAGCGTACATCACCGAATCCCCTAAGGTGAAACCTGATTTAGCGGGTGCTAACACTGCCACCTATGGCCTGCCATTTGTCAGCATCGGTGAATTAGGTAAAGGCAAAATCATGGTGATGGGTAACGCCCGTTACAACTCGATCTTAGTGTGTCCAGACGGGTACTCTTGGGGCGGTAATCGTCAATGTGCCAATGGACAAGATGGCGATGACATGAAGCATTTCTTCAGCAATGTCATCCGCTATCTGACAAACCGCAACGCTGATGAGCAGATCAAAGTCGGCACCAACATTCCGCATGTGTATTTCACTCGCGCAGGCATTACCCTGGGTCATCAAGCCGACTACGTGATTGCTGATGATTTCAATGTGACCACCGAGCAAACCCAGTCATTTGATGGCATTGACCCTTTAGATACGCCGCTACTGATCATTAACGGATTCGATTACAACGGTCCAACGGGTGATTCCTATCTTCCTCCCCACACCGCCAATACCCACAGTCCTAAATTGAGCCAAGATGACACCACGGCACTGATGGAATACGTGTCTAAGGGCGGCAGCATTCTCGTCATGGAAACCTTGCGAGCGACCAATGACGCTGGCGAGTTAGGTCGCTTGCTGGATGCGGCAGGCATTGCATTTGGCATGGGTGAATCTGTTGTGCCAAACGGCAACGGCCCGAATGATGGTTATGCTGATCGCGTGCGCTCACACCGTGAATATGGCCTTTACATCATTGAACGTTACGCGGCTATTGATGGTGAAAACGGCGAGCAACCAAAACTGCCTTACAACATTGACCAAAATGGCAATGTGACTTGGGATTTTATCGAAAGCGATAAACCTGATGATAAGCCCAATCTGGAAACTGCTTATTACGTAGAGAAAGGCGAAGACGGTAAAGACGTCGCTCATAGAGCGTTTATTCGCGAAGAAGACCATTTCGTACGTGATGACAACGGTCATATTGACGTATCACATGGCGAGCCAGTTATTGATACCAAGTCACTGCGTAAAGCCATCAATGATTTACTGAGTAAATTTTCCGTCGATGGTCAGCGTACCTACCAAGCATGTACCGACTCTAGCTACCACTATGAAATCAACTGTCTTGAGTATCGTCCTGGAAATAACGTTCCGCTGACTGGCGGCATGTCTCGCCCAATCTATACCAAATTGGATTTGGGAGACAAAGAAGCACGCGCCATGATCAAAGCGGCGGACTTGGGCACCAACATTGAGCTTCTGTACCAACACGAGCGCTATTTCCGCACCAGTGGTCAACAAGGGGAACGTTTAAGCAGCGTCGATTTGAATCGACTCTACACCAACATGTCTGTTTGGCTGTGGAACGATCTGGATTATCGCTATGAAGCGAATCTCGTTGACGAATTGGGCTTCGAAAAATTCACCCAATTCCTAAACTGCTATTCAAAAGACACTGGAGCCGAGGGTACGCGTTGCCCAGAAGAGCTTGGCAACCAACTGGTTAACATGGCGATGATCTATGGCGCAGATGGCGGTGAATATGCAGGGCTAATGAACCCAAGTTACCCGCTCAACTACATGGAAAAACCTCTTACGCGTTTGATGCTGGGGCGTTCTTTCTGGGACTACGACGTGAAAGTGGATATCAGCCAGTTCCCGGGTGAGCCAGACGGAGACAATACGGGCAAAGACCTGACCTTTGATATGAGTGGAAATACCGTTGCTTACTACGCGGGCAACCGACAAGCCACTGGGCAATGGGCCGTTGCACATAAAAAAGTGACAGTCAGCGTATCCGGGAATACGTCTCCTGTTACTTTCACCATCGGTCTGCATGACGATTTGACCGGGCGCGAGAAACACGAGCTTGCACTGAAACGTCCACCCCGCATGCAACAAAGCTACTCATTGATGAGCAGCGGTGAATTTACTGTGCCTTACGGCGGTTTGATTTACGTGCAAGGTGGCAACAGTAGTGCCGTTGATATCACGTTCAACGGCACGGTCGCCGCACCTTTGTTTGACGGCAATAAGGGTGAGTGGGTGAATCCACAGCACTCCCCTGCTCCAATGGGAGATGTGGTGTCCAACAGCTTCATCTACACCGCACCCAAAGCTAACATGGTCGCAGCAAACATTGAGGGAGGAATTGCTCAGTTTTCAGCAGACCTTGATACCTTCGCAAAAGATCTCAATGACTTTTATGCGAGAGACGAAGGCATTAACGGACAACACAACCGTGCAGCGACCCACTCAGACACATCAAACAATCGCCATGCGTTTGTTAACGATGTTGCCATCAGTATTGGTGCCGCTCACTCGGGTTATCCGGTGATGAACAGCAGCTTTAATGCCGACAGCGAAAGTATACCGACAACGCCTCTGAACGATTGGTTAATTTGGCATG
Organism: Enterovibrio norvegicus FF-33; assembly: GCF_000286835.2. Taxonomy (GTDB): domain Bacteria; phylum Pseudomonadota; class Gammaproteobacteria; order Enterobacterales; family Vibrionaceae; genus Enterovibrio; species Enterovibrio norvegicus_A. The sequence goes on from NZ_AJYD02000038.1 coordinate 1,757,410, forward strand.
AAGTCGGCCACAACGCCGCTGAAGCCCCACTGACAGTGGAAGGCGCAACGGAAGTGGCCAACAACGCACTGGGTTTGTACATGCAGCAAAAGTACCTTGGAACCATGTCGCGTGTTGAGCGAGATATTCGCATCGCGCCAGATTTTATTGCTGCGGAAAACGGTCACGCTTGGGGCGCAGGCGGTGCAGGCGAGCGCCTATTGATGTTTGCACAACTGAAAGAATGGGCAGACACAGAGCTGGACATCACCCAATGGTACGAAGGCGAACTGCCAGATTTCTACAATCAAGAACTTGGCATGAATGGCTTTAACCTTTACAAATTAATGCATCGCCTCACACGTAACCAATCTGAAAATGGGATGCGTTTAGTCGGTGAGAACCAATGTTACCAATCAAACTTAGGTAAGAGTGACGCTTTGCTGCTGTGTGCATCTTATGCCGCTCAAACTGATTTAACCGCCTTCTTTGAAGCGTGGAACCCAGGTGTCGTGGCGAGTATTTTGCCTGGCGTTTCCAAACCGCAATACGCAGGAGGGGTTACTGATCAAGGTCTTGCTACAGTTCGTGCGTTAAAGCTTCCGCTTCCTACACGCAATCCACTTGCGATTGATTCGGTGACGGTGGGAGTGCCAGCGCTGTAATCATTGAAAACAAATAAAAGAAGGGAGCCATTTGGCTCCCTTCTTCGTGTGGCTCACAATGGACTTGGCCTATTGCTTTGTAATGAGTCTGTATTCCGTCAACGTCAGAATCGCACTTTCAAGCACTTCTAAGCCTTGGTTGCTGTAACCATAAAAGTTTGGCGTTACCGCGTCTCTCAGGCTTACCACCATTTCGGTAATATCATCACCTAACATCAAGCCATCCGATAACTCTGACAACAGACGTTGCTTCTGTTCGTCTAACGGCTCAAGAAACTCGCTGTACCCAGCGACAGAGCTATAAAGATTACTGAACGTTCCCGTCGTGTTCTCTTCAATGTAGTAGCTCACTGAACGAGAGAAGTTAACACGAATATCGCTCACGCTTTCATTGGAAGAAAATGCGGTTTCTAACAGTTCCTCACCACCCGCATGCTCCGCGCTATTCGGTGTATAACCTTCTTTCGGAAAAACAAGGAAAGCCGTAATTGCGCCATCACGCGTCACGGCAGAAAGCACAAAACGCTTGTCGTTATAATATTTGATGAAATCGCCAGACATCGATTTCTTAATGTAAACAGGCGCGCCAAAGGTTTCCTCAAGCACATCTTCAGACGCGCGAATATATACACGTTCCAGATTATTGTGCGAAGGAATATCCGTAAACTGAGAAAGCGTAATGTTATACACCTTATCAATTGCATCCATGGTGTCGTTAAGCCCACCTAAGGCAATGGCTACAATGGAGACAAATGTGATTGTCTTGGCCCATTTCTCTCGTACACGTTCCTTTAAGTTACTACGCTGTATTTCTTCAAGTACCTGCGTTTCATTTAGCTCGTTGGCTTCAACCACCGACATGCATTACCCCTTCAAATCTTCCAGTTTTTCTATTGCGGTTTCAATAACGTGTTCGATGAACGCTTCGATTTCATCTTGACTCACGTACTGCTTGATATCATCAGCAAAACGCACACCGATAAATACGCCAATGCCCATTAGTCCAAAGACAAAAATCCTAAACATGCTTGTTCTCCAAAGTTATTGATACATCGCGATTCGACCCTTTACCTTTCGCAGGTAATTTTTGGTTTCATCGTAAGGTAGATTTTCAAGCAGGTGGTTATACACTTCGTCCGGCGTCATGCTGTTGATCACCACTGCGGCTTTACGAATGTTGGTCGACCTGTCTTTATTGAACGCTTTTGCAACGTTGCCAGCACCGGTGTTGTAAGCCGCAATCACACAATAAAGGCGAGCTTCTTCGTTGGTAACGAACTTCAGATAGCGCTTATCCAAGATATTGAGATAGGCAGTGCCCGTCTCAACGTTAATAGGCGGAACGTAGAGGTCTGCTGCCGACATTGGAGAATCGATCTTACGGAACAATTTGTTCACGTCGTGACCCGCACTGTTCGGCACAACTTGCATCAAGCCAAAAGCAGGAACATGTGATTTCGCATCAGGGCGGAAAGAAGATTCACTGTGCATAATTGCCATGACAAGCGCAGCATCAATTTCCCAACGCTCGCTTTCTTTTTCAACCAATGGTTGAAAGGTAGATGCGCGTTTTTTTAGTGAGTTTTCTGGTAATTTTACTTTGTAACTCACCACTTTCTTGTCGGCCTTAACGCTTGAAGTTTGCACTTGCGCGACTTTGGTTTCTGCAGGTTTAACCTTGGTAGCCACTGAAGGCTGCGTCAGTTGACCTGCCGTCACAGCAACCGCTGGCACCTTAGATATTACGTCCAGTTTCGAAGATTCACCCTTGGCTAATTCGCCTATCAGGGTAACTATTTCTTCGGGCTTCACCGTTACCGCCGGCTTCGGCTCAATCTTTGCGATCTCTTCTTTCGATGAAATTTCAGCGGGTGACGTTGCAGCTACTGTTTCAACATGTTCAGTAGGTTTAATGTTGACCTTCGGTGAACTGACAACGTTTTCGGCAACAGCGATTTTTGCAACTTTGACAGATTTCGCCTCAACAGTTTCAGGAATACCCAGTTCTTTGCGTTTGGCTTTGAACTGTTCACTTATCGACGTAATTCGTGGTGCAGCAGTTTGTAGAAGGGCGATTTTTTTCTTATGTGCACGTTCATAAATAAAGGATTCTGGAATCCCCGTATTTGAACGGATCAGTCGCTCTGCTTGAACGTCAAGTTCACGCATTTGCACCTGAATTTGATCGATAATGAACTGCTTTTCAATGCCTTCTTGCACTGACGAATAATCAACATAAGCGACGTCTTCACTCGCATTTTCAAGTGACAGTGTTTGGCCATCAACGTCCAATACCTCAAGCGCTTCTCGTGCCGATGATGCGTCTTGGTCTGCATCAACTAACACTGAAATGGTCGCCGTATTATCATCATAATCAACGACTTTTTTCACTGTGTTACTGTCTGAATATTCAACCGATTTGGTTGAATCAGACACTTCACCATTACCCCATTGGTCAATCAGCAATTCACGTTCTTTGTCTAAATTCGAGGTGTATTCATCTCGCCACGCTTCGTACTCAGACAAGTAGTTATCAAGCCATTGGTAAAACTCAGCGAATTTTTCTTGTTGAGGCTGATTCACCCGTTTTACTTCTCGATCTAACTCAGCAAAAGAATCTGCAGTCGCCAATGGAGAGGCAGCATTCAATACGACAGCGATACACACTGCCAACGCCTTTATTCTATTCGTCGCCATTTTCGGTACCTAGCACCATAAAAAAGAGGTTACCTCGCGATAACCTCATAATATCGATTCTTTAATTGCACAAAGCGCTTAAAGTTGTTTCAGAGACTCAAGCGTTTTTGCCAAATCATCGGCCGCTTGCTCGTTGTTGAATTGATTCCACAACGTTGCATCTTCACCCGCAGCGTCAATAGCGCCGTTTCGGTTTGCTTTGAAGGCTTCTTTGTCCATACCAACAAGCACATACAATCCACCCGTTGGGCTCACTTGGCTGACCAGCACACGGCTGTCAGTGAGTGAACGAGACACGACTGTCTTAGTGACATTTTCAAACGTTTCCATCACAGATTCACTCACACCGTCTTCGGTGTTTGTGCTCATGGTGGACTCAACCGCTTGTTTGAACATGTTGTTCACGTCGATCTGAAACTGAGAGGCCAAAGCAACACGCGCTTCATTCGCAGCAACTTTGCGCATCACGCTCATGCCCGCTGCACTTTTCTTCGCATAACCTGTCGCAGCGATGCCGATGTCTGTCGGCATCACATCACATACCCAACCTGGTGCTTCATCTTTCGGAGAGTCAGGGAAAGTACATGCAGCAAAGTTTTGGCTTTGCTCAACGGTTGCGTTGTTAGAACAAGCTGAAAGAAGCAGTGCCAATGAGGCAGCAACTAGAGATTTCTTAATCATTAATTCATCCAGCTATTGGTCGTACACGCTATATCCCAAATCGCACACTCTTCAGGAACCAATTTAGCGGTATCACCTTTGCGCAATTTCATCGACAGTTCTTCATCGATTGCTACCCAAGAGAATGTAGGTTTAACTGAGTCGCTCAGATGATTGACAACATAACCTTCACCGACGGTATACGTCTCAACATGACCCTCGTCCGATTTGAATACTTGAGAGAAAGAGATGTCTGCACCTGGCTGAATACGCTTGTTTGACCCCATTGCAACTTTCACCATGGTGCCATGTTCACACTGGCGCATTTCCATCACTGGTGCCGAAGGCGCAAGCAGCTTTTGAAGCTCAAAGTTGTACTTCACTGATTTCGCCGCCGCTTCACTTGCCATAGAGGTATACTGCGCGTTAGAGATTGGGCACTTAGAGTTGGTGGTTTCAGAAGTAAATGTGTCGTAGCTTGCTAGCTCAATGCGCTGAACAAGGTTCATTTCTGGCAAAGACACCACTTTAGCTACTGCTTTCACTTCAGTGCGGAAATCACAGTGAGCGGGGTAAACCTTGGTTTCGCCCTCGTCATTGGTTTTTTCACGGCGCTCAGTGAAGCTGTATGAAAGATCGCTGGCTGTTACTTCGGTGATAATGGCCAGATCGGCGATTGGTACACCGGTTTTATTGTAACGACCACTTTGTTCCGCTAACTTGATTTCACCTTTCAGTTTGTTTGCCAACTTACGGTCAACAAGCTTGCTGCCAGTTTTTTCAATGGTGGCTTCAAGATCGTTACGGTAAACCGTTTGAAGACGGCCTTTCGCCGAGTCTTCAAAAGCCATGTCAACAGGCAGAACAATCACTTTAATGTCTTGCGCTTTTTTACCAGGAACCGCCGCTGTTTCGAGTTCGACTTGTGCATTTGGCAAACAGACTTCAGTCGTCAACACACAACCAGAAATTACAGATGTAAGAGCCACTGCCACTAACGATTTTTTAAACACTTTTATTACTCCAGTGTAATATTATATTTTTTGTAATCCCAAAGATGGCCAAATGCCTTTCTCTTCTATTTGCGCAGAAAAGTGACGTTCCGCACCTTCATGGGAAAATTTGAAATTTGAAACTGAATTACCAGTTGAAATTACTTCACTCGTGGACAATGTTTGTCCTTTTTTATTTTTAAGTGATAGTTCTGTTACTTTTGTGGTGATAAATGCATCACCCACTTTGTTTTTTCGATAATCCGAATTCATGGTCAAAATATGCGAGACAGATTGACTCATTTTTGTAGTCGTATTAATACCCACTGCACTGAATTTTTCTGCGACAAACGCTGCGCTTTTTTTATCATTAGCATCAGGTTTTATGTAAACAAAAATACTGGACTTTACTTGGTCCACTGTTGCGACCAATTTGGGCAGATGGATAATTTCATTTGCACCGTTCTCGTTCATCGTTGAAAGAATACCGATGCGCACATAAAGCTCTGACAATTCGTCTTCTAAATCGTTATTCTCTAACCACCACGTCAGCGTATCTTGATGTGACAGGTTCTTCAGCTGAGCCTCAGCATTGCTTTCGATTTGGCTCAGCTCGCTCTCTATCTGGCTTTTGACATTGTCACGCTTCACACGAGCCTGCACGTAATAGGCAATATCATTTTGCTCACTGCGCAGATATTCCGTACCAATTAATGTTAGTTGCGCGGACTTTGCATTGACGGTGCTCTTTACATTTTCGTAGCTAAGGGAGCTGTCGTTAATTTGTCGAAAGCGATCATCTTTGGTGAAAGAAGAATCTACCTGAGTCCATAGTTGTTCATTAATTTGGCTTAACGCGGATTTTTTCGCGAGATTTAGGCTGCGCCCTTCTCCCACCGAATAGATATAACTTGGATCGTTAACCGTCTCAACAATATACCAATCAGGAGGCGTGGTTGATTGACAGCCTGCGATAATCATAGGCAATAGCGCTGCGTAGATTTTTTTCATCATTTTTGGATACCGCCTAATCAGAGTGTTTTCTGAAAAATGCACATGAAGTTAGCGCAATAGTTAAACAACAAACCAATACGGAAAGTTGGACAACAACAAAACCAAACTCTCATTTAAAGAATATTTTTAATAAGGATTAATTCACAGAGTCAACCCCCTTCGAAATTATTGGCGGCATTATCTGGATAAAGATCTATTTTTTCAATACTAAAAGTAATGCTGACGTGAAAAAACAGGCCAAATCCTGACATTTAAATCATAAATAAAATAGACAGTCTTAAACAGAGAATAACATTCTACAACTAGGGTATATTTTAATTGGTATTTATTAGTTGGGATTATGAATTTTAATTGGAGAGACTTTCAACCCAAGAGCACTTCGAATTACTAAAGTCGCATTTAAAGAGGATCAAGGGGAAAGATTAAACATTTAAAACAGGTGATTAAAAAATGCGCCAATCTAATTGGCGCATTGTTTAATCAAAGTGACGTTCACGCTATTCACGGAACAAATTTTTGGGTAATAATTACCTCGATGCTAACGCCTTCTGCTTGGCCAGTAACCGCTGAAGCAACATTTTTTTCATGACCACTGATTTCAGATTCTTATCTAGTACTTCAAGTTCTGTTTCAGCTTTCATAAATTCACCTTGCTGAATCAACCGTTCTGCATATGTGATGCGAGCAATCAAAGGCGATAAGCTTATCGCGTAGTTTTCCAGACCAACGGCTAATGCCTGTACTTGATCTATCTTCCCTGTTCTCACAAGCAAACTCACATTAGCCGCGCGAGTCCTTGCTGTGACAAAGCGATCATTGAGTTCATCAAAGTCTGCCACAACGCCTGACTGCCAACGCTGAATAGATTCCGTCATTTGTTGTGCTTCAGGTGAATCCGGAAATAGATATTGGACACTCTCGGCAAGATCCAAACTAGAACGAAACGTATCCGAAATGTCCGCATCAGTTAGCAGTGATAACTTGTCGCTATAACGATTAAGCAACTGACTCTGATGATGCTTCAGCCCCTGCGCGCCAAACTCAGATCGAATCTGCTGCGCCTCTTCCAAAGAAATGATCTTCGGTTCAGCAAGTGCAATAGTGAGTTCCGATGTTGGAGACGGACGACTACCCTGCACATATTGCAGGCCATAAAGAACCGCAGCCCCCAACATTGCGCCAAGCACGAAAAGTAACGCACTGGCGTTTTGCTTTTTCACCTTCACTTCAACAGGTGGTGGTGATATTGCAGCGTTCGGGCGGCTGCTGTTTTCAAGCCTGTCGATGTGCTCGAATATCGTGTAACCAAGCACATCGAGATCGGCGACTTTTTCGCTGCCTCGCTGCGAGAGGTTTCGATCGATAGCTTGCAATGCACGTTCACAACGATACAAGTCGCGCAATTGGCTGAGTTGTGGCTGCATCGCACGAAGCTCTTCACCAAGACGACCCAGCATCCAACGATAAAGCTCTATACGCTTAGCTTGCGGCATGGCTTGATCCACTCGTGTATCTCGAAGCACAGCCACTTGAAGTTCTAAGCCATTAGCGAAACCCGGTAAACCTTGTGTTTTCAGTGAGGCGACGGTGTAGTAAATCGCCACCAGCAAATCTGCCCCGTCGGTTGTCGCCACTTTCTCGCACAATGTGCGCACTTTTTCCCAATCCACCGATCCCGCCAATGGGTTGAAACGGCGGTTTATCTCGTTGCGGATCTTTTGATAGTCGGCAGAGTCTTTTAGACGAGAATCATCTGCCGCTAACTTGATACCATCGATGTCAGTTAACATCCATTGCGCCATGGTTATACGTCCTTAGTCATGACGTTAGTAGAGAGTACGCGAGAGCTTAAAGCCTCTAAATATGGACGCTGTAAACGGGTTGCTGTCCGCCTCTGAGTGCAGCCTATACATCACGTTGCCACTGTCGATATTGAAACGATAATCGACACTGGTTGCTGTTGAACCGACCACTTCGGCCTGCTCTAGCAAACGGAAAAATGCCCACGGGCCGCGAATACTGATGCTTCTTGGTGACGTGTTAGCCGCAACAGGCACCAAGGTGATTTTACTCACCGCTGCTTCACGCAAGGTATTCGGCCATATAAGCCCTACATTCTTGCGCGGGCCATGGCTATATTCGACATACTGACCGTCAATGTTAATCACAGAGCGACGCTTGTTAGCACTTAGCTCAACCGGCTCAAGGGTAAATTCAACATCCAACACGCCTTTACGATTAAAGAAGGCCTGTTGAATATCACGTGCCGACTCAAGCTGGTTGAGTACGTCGTTACGAATCAACGTTTTCTCACCTTCTGCGGTATCGAAATTACCGGCATCTTCTAGGAACATTTTCAGATTGTTCTCATAGAAATCGGTCAGGATTCCGTTCGGGGCAAAGAAGGCTTCAAAATCTTCCAGCGCGACATCTTTGGTTGAAGCGGGGTTAAATGGATAACGCGACGCTAGCTTGGTTCGAAATTCGTTGTAAACATCTGTTGCCCAGCGCACTTCAAGGTAACGAATGGCTTCTTGACGAATCACATACCAGCTCTCATCCGCCAGTTTTTTCAGCATGGTGTCATAAGGCTGTGGCATGCCTGTCGAGATGCGCTCCAACACGTAAATTGGATCAGAGCTATTCAACGTCAAACGCGCTTTTGTGGCTTCTAGCGCCGCTTTACCCACGTCGGGTGAATCGTTGATAGATTTCATGTAAGCGGTCAATTGAGAAACGGCGTCCACCACTTCATCAAGGTAAATAGGCTTACCGGGTTCTGTAGTCGCTAAACCATTCAGCTCAGAAAACTGGTTATCAACCAATGCGGCAACACGATAACGCGGCGATTTAGTCAGCTCATCACGTGCTGCATCGTTTTCTGGTAACTGTGGGAACAAATCCGTGTTGTCTGTGATTTCTTCAAGCAGGCGATGCAAGGGCTGGTTGTTGCCCGTGATGCTTTCCAACACAAGCACGGCATTGTGAATATCGGGGAAGTATTTGATGTCGATGTCGTTCATTGCACGACGCCAGCTATCGGAATAATCCGCGATATATTGGCTGCGAATCTTTTCACGAAGCACGCGTTTGTCTTCATCAGAGAAATCAATCGATTCGGTTTGACCTAGAACCCAACTATCAACCAATGCGAGTTCAGACACAGAATCTGATTCTGGAATGAAATAGCTGTTGAAGCCTTTCTTGGTCAACACGCGCGGAATTTCTAAATCGCGGCTCTCTTCTGTACGCTGAGTAAACACCACATCAAACACCGGTCCGATAGCCGTCGCCAGATCAACGGGTGCGCCGAGTACTGATGTCGATGCTTGCTTAAGGTTACGATAAACACGCTGCTCAATCGGCATGCGACTCAGTTGTCTCTGCGTATTGGCAATTAGGTCATCATACGGCGAAAGAATCGCTTCTGCGTCTTCTTGCCCCGCATTACGATCGCCTTCCAGATCAGTATGCTCCATGGCGTAATCTAAGTGCTGCATTAAGCGTTCTTGGGTTTGACGATCGCCCGGATACTGCTCTTGCCATTCTGCCGCAAAGTAGTTCTGCACCATGTTCTTATAACGGCCGTCATCATCTGTCATCATGCGGAACACGCGTAATGACGTCAGCATCTGCTCATCATCTTGTGCGCCTGCAATTTCAGCCGCCGCTGTTTTCAGTAAGGCGGGCAAATAGCGGTTCTCAAGAAGGCTCAGGTAAGTACGTTCTACTTCAGGACCAATCACATGGCCTTGATATAACCCCAGGTCAGAGAAATGCTGCGGCTTATCACGGAAGAAACCGAATTCCAGCGTGGCTTGTCGAATGGTATCAAGCGGCGCAAGAATATCGACGCCGTTATCAATCACGACGTCAGACGAATAGTTGTGCTCGTATTCGTTTACCTTGGTGAGTACCGCATCCGCCTGCTCTACATTTTTCAGGTAATACTGATGCCATGAGCCAATCAGCAACACCGAAGCAATCGAGCAAGCAACGACAGACAGCATCATCACGCGACGTTTGGTTTTTGCTACACGGAAGTTATCTGAGGCTAATCCCGCTTCAGGGTAAATCACTTTACTGAACAAACGTTGCGTAAAGTAGGTGGTCGAATTATTGGCATTTTGTGCGCTATTTACAGCATGAGAAATACCGTATCGACGCGATGCGGAATCAATAAAGGCATTCGTCGGTACGCCCTGTTGGTACACCGAGGTGAAATACACACCGCGCACTAGCGCAGACGTTGAGAATTGATCACTGCCGAACGCATCGTGCAGAAATTGCTTCAATACATCATGCATACCAGCCATTTGTCGGCTGAAGCTGTAAATCGCGGTGCGATCTTCACCATCATAGGTTTGCATCAAAATACTCGGCAGCATGCCGTTGATGCGTTCGACAAAGGCACCAAAGTCTTTGTCGAACTCATTGAGCCAGCTATCCAGGTCATCGACAGAGTCGAGCGTAAAGGTAAAACCCAACACTTCTTCGCGTTCTGCCTTGCTGCAATGACGGAAAAACGGTTCAAAACCATGCAACAAATCAAGTTTGGTTAGCGACACATAAACAGGCAAACGCGTTGACAAGGTTTCCATCAGCTCGCGCAAACGGGTTCTCAGCAGGTTGGCATAAGCGCGACGCTCACTGGTGGTAGAAGTGGCAAGATTTGCTACATCTAATGCAATCACCACACCGTTCAAAGGACGGCGACTGCGCGTTTTTTCTAGCCACTTGATAAAGTGCAACCAAAGGCGGCGTTCAAGCTCACCTTCACCGTCGTTACTGGTGGCGCGTTGCGTGAGCAATTCGCCATCAGGGTCAATAAGCACTGAGTCATCGCCAATCCACCAATCAAAGGAAAAGGGATTTTCACTTTTCTTACCTGAAGCCCGCATGACCGACGAGAACACAAAGTTCTGTCCAGAGCGATTGATCAAGCTGGTTTTGCCCGCGTTCTCTGGGCCAAGCACCAAATACCATGGCAATGCATAAAGGTAATTGCGCTTATTAAGGCTTTTTTGCAGCGACGTCATGACTTGGTTAAGTTCCGATTCCTGACGCTCTTCAAAACGCTTAATCGGATCGTCTTCGAGCTGACGCTCGCGCGCTTGGTCAGCGTGGTAGCCTTTCAGTTTTCGCCACTGTAAGAATCCCCAAAGCGCAAGCCATGCTAGAGAGAAGATAACACTGGTAATCGCACGCGCAGTGATCGAGGCAAGCGGTTGGGAGTCGTTGATCGTGAGCCATGGGCCAGCCCACCAAATGGCAACGTTGAGCAACACAAAAATAGCCACCAATAATATGGGTAGTCCCGCTTTCATAGCGGGCAGCATTTTCTGTAGAAGCGATTTTAACTTGCTGAACATAATGTTTCGATCCCTGATTTTATTGTGCTTTCGCTATATTTTCGAGCCGTTGAATCAATGACGGCTCCCAGTCAACCAACGACGTTCTGGTCGTCTGTTCTAACAAAATTTGATACTGCTGTTCTGCCATGGCAGACAGTTGATGACGACGCATGACATCCGCAGATAGCATGCGCCAGTAAAATTGATCTCTTGGTTCGTTCGATTCCGCCAAACCATCGTTGAGCATGGCAAGTGCGACGGATAAGCCGCCTTCGTCTGCTAAGGTAAAGGCTTCTTTGCGTTTCGCATCCCAATCAGACGTCCCTGCCGAGCCAGTGCTTGAGGTTTCACCTTCATCGAGCCAGCGGCGAGTTTCATCGTTCACAAACGGCGCACCGCCTTTAAACCTCAGTTCGGTAACCTGAGGAAGACGACGAATGAAGGCACGGGTTTCATTGGCGATGGTGTCTGCCCATTCTGTGTTACCGAGCTTGACCGCAATGCGATAACTCAGAAAATGGCCGTCAATCCAATACGGTGCCACGGTTAGACTTTGTTCCACTTTGCGCCATAGCGCGTGGTCTGCCCCCCGATTAAGCTGCTCTTCATATTCTGAAATACGATCGAGTGATACTGGCATTAATTGGGTTTCCCCATTGGCTTCAGCTTCTGGTACTGACGTGATCGAAAACCACACGGCGAAACGGCGTAATCGCAACGAAAGCGCAATACCACCACCATCCAGTTCTGATACGAATTCAGACACTTTGAGTAGTGTTTGCTTCACTGCGCGATCGGAGCTGCCATCAATTTCTAACTTGCCAGCACTTGCAGCAGTTGCTGACGAAGAGGTAGTTGCACTCGCCCCTTCAGCAGCACTAGCCGTAGCTTGTACTACTCGCTCATTGTTAGTGAGTTTGCGTTTAACCACCGCACCAATGTCATTGACACCGTCCGTCGGTAAATCATGTTCTGTGGCTGCTTCCTCAAGTTCAGCGAGCGCTTTGGCGAGTTGCACTTTTTGATCTTCATCGAACATCGAGGCATCTATTTTGTCTGCCGATTTTTCTGTGCGTTGAATGATCTGCGAGTAGAACTTGCGGCGAGGCAGCACGCCGCGAGGACCAGGGGCCGGATGACAAGTATCCCAGTACCCTTTAATGAAATCCGCCAATACGAAAATCGACAAGGTAAAACGCTCCGGTGACGCTTGATGCTGAAGACACTGCAACAGATGCGTCAAAAGCTTGAGATCCTTGGTGGTGCCTTCCATCAATTTGAACGCACTTTGTTCCGCTTCTGCCCATTGCACTTCCGTATGGGACAACGAACCGACTTTCATCATTTGTCCTTCGACAAAATCCAACAAGGCGTCTTCCAACAGACGCTCTCCAACAGGGTTTGCGCCCTGGATAGGTTGCGTCACTCGCTGACGATACGTTTGCATATCCATAAGCATTCCCTACCAACGACACGTTTGACGCATTGGGCCAATCGTCTCTTTAAGTTCAGCCGTATCGAACGTCAAATTGCCAATTTCATCCAAATCAGAACGCACAACAGCACGAGGGCCTGACATCAACGCTTTCATGACATCAATCGCAGGCAGGCCTCGACCCGCTCGCATGATGCTCCCCGAGTCATCGCTGAGCCAACGCTGGGTAAATCCAGAATTTGCTGATGTCGTTACCAAGGCTTTTCCTGCCGCCGTTACTTCAGGTAGTACTAATTCCACACGGCTGATGCTATCGATGCAACTGAACATCAAAATGGGCATATCAGCGGTTTTTTGACCGCGATCCGGTAAAGCCGTCGCCGTCATCCACATACCCGCTTTCGGTTCTTTTGAATTGACATAGCGAAGGACAAATCCAGTGCTATCGTCATCACGCTGACTCTCGCTGGTTGTAGCTCGTAGCCACGCTTCAGGCTTCAACGCTTTGAACGTTGTTTCCGGCACTTTCATCAACGGGGTATCAAACACATTGTCAAAACAAGCTAGCCGGTCCAACCGGCCAACAATGTCGACACACACTTTTGCCTGCTCAAGAACATCCGTGACTTGAGGTTCACCCGTGTCGTGCTCATTGGCTAACACCGAAAACGGTGAAAGCAAACAAGTGAGCAGTAAGCAGCCCATGGGGAAGTGAATGGCTCGACGCATGGTTAACTTATCTCCATTTTCAAGCATTTATGGGCCAAGGTCCTTTTTGGCAATCCAAGGCTTTCTGCGGCTTTGGTTCGGTCGCCATCAAAACTAGTGAGGCGTGAGCGAATAACACTGATTTCAAAGTGTTGAACCGCCAATTTAAGGTCATCAATATTCGTGATATCAACGCCGATATAACTGTCCGTTTCGACTTCGTCATTGCTGGCTAACATTGGGCTACGTTGCTGAAATACACGCCCGCTAAAGCTATCGGCTGATATTTCTTCACCGTTCACTGTTATCGCGCAGGCATATTCCACCAAATTACGAAGCTCTCGCACATTACCGGGAAAGTCATGACGATTAAGCAGATCAAGCGCGGCATAACGCATACCCACAATGTCTACATTCGCCATCTCGTTATAGGTATGAATAAAGTGGCGACAAAGCTCTGGAATATCGTCTTTACGCTCAACCAACGCAGGGACAAAAATAGGGAATTGATTGAGGCGATAAAATAGGTCTCGACGAAATTCGTCGTTTTCTGTCTTCTGCTGCATCGCAACGTGTGTGGCAGCAACAAGGCGAAAATCCACCTCCACCTCTTTGGACCCGCCTACTGGGCGATAGCTGCGTGATTCCAAAACTCGCAGCAATTTTGCTTGCAAGGTCAACGGCATATCGCCAATTTCATCAAGAAACAGCGTGCCACCGTCCGCATCAGCAATCAGGCCAGTTTTGTTACGGTCAGCGCCCGAGAACGCGCCTTTTTGGTGACCAAACAACTCGCTTTCCAGCAAATTTTCTGGAATGGCGGCACAATTGATAGCAACGAAAGGTTTGCCTTTGCGATCCGACAATTCGTGCACGGCGCGAGCCACTAGCTCTTTACCTGTTCCCGTTTCACCGCAAATAAGGACGTTCAGCGACGACTGTGCGGCTGTCACAACCTTGTTTCGCATTTCTTCCATTGGCTGACTTTCGCCAATCAGGACACGTTTAAGTTCAAAGGCTTTCTCGCGCTGTTTTTCATCACGTCGAATGGCGGCAATCGACGAACTCAGTGCGTAAATTTGGCGATGTTCATCACCAAGGTCCGTAATCATCTGGCATTGGTTAATAAATATTTCACAGATACGCGCCCATTGAGGATCGGCCAACAAACTGCTCAATATTGTCGCAGGACCCGTCATGACCAACAGCGCGTTAATGCGCTTCACTCCAGGCGGTAACGGCATAACCAACACACTTTCCCCGCGACTTCTGTGCGACATTAGATCGACAAATGTGCGGTTTTCTAACCAGTAATTCAGCTTTGACGGATCAAGTAACATTGCAGACGCAGATTGAAAGACGTGGGCGAAGGGATGCGAAAAATCATCCACTTCCCACTGATAACGGCTTTCGTTTTCTTGCACACAGAGCTTTCTTCCCTGTTCACAAGGAAACATGACCCATACATGTGAAACACCCAACGCGGCCTCCACCTGCTGCGAGAAAGTGGCCGTAAGCTGGCCTTTTTCCCGCATCGTGGTAATGGACGCTGCGATGGAAAGCCAATCAACCATCGTCTAGATCACCTCGCTGACGAATTCACCGTCTTCAGCGGTTAAACGAACGCGTTGAACGGACTCACGGGCTGCAAGCTTATTAAGTAAAGCTAAAGAAACGGGTGGCAGCAGTTGGCCTTCAATGATGGCTTCAAGCATTCTCGCCCCATTTTCGGCGCGGGTTGCACGACGCTGAATTTCGCCGATCAAGGCATCATCGATATCCGTTTCTGCTTTATAGCGCTGCTCAAAGACTTTCACTAAACGCTGTAGCTTGCCTTTGATAATGGCTTGCAAGGTATCGCCAGTCAGCGGCAGATACGGCACCACTTCCATTCGCGCCAGCAACGCCGGTTTAAAGAAGGCGGCCAATTCTGGGTAAAGTTGCTCTTCAAGCGCTTCGGGTTGTTCTGCAAAATCAACAATGGTCTGGTAACCCAAGTTGGAAGTCAGGAAGAACACGACGTTTTGACAATCAATTACGCGCCCTTCGCCATCGGCTAATTCGCCTTTATCAAACGCTTGATAAAAAAGGTTAAGCACTTCTGGATGGGCTTTTTCCACTTCATCCAACAGCACAATCGAATACGGCATTTTACGGATAGCTTCGGTCAAGATGCCCCCTTCGCCATACCCGACATAACCAGGAGGTGAACCGATTAATCGAGACACCGTATGTTTCTCTTGGTATTCCGACATGTTGATTGTGGTGAGAAACTGTTTGCCGCCATATAGAAGCTCTGCCAGTTGCACGACGGTTTCTGTTTTACCGACGCCACTCGGGCCCACTAGCAAGAACGCACCTTTCGGGCGACCTGGACGACGCAGATCTGCACGCGCAGTCAGCAAATGGCGATGAATACATTTCAACGCCACATCTTGCCCTTTGATTTGTGCGCCTAGCAGATCGGGAAGATGGGTAATGCGGCTAAGTTCATCGGTATTCATTTGATCAACAGGTACGCCCGTCCAATCGCCGATGACTTCTGCGACTTGCTGTGCGTCAACATGTGGATGAACCAAGCGTTCATTGTGCGGAATGGCTTCAAGTTCACGATAAAGTGCTTTGAGCGAGGTGCGGATTTCTTCAATTTCGTCATCGCTCAGTGCAACTTCTGCTTCTTCTATTGAGGCTTCGTCCTGATCTTGCACTGTCACTGGCACCGCGAGAATTTGCTGACGCTTTTCTATGATTTCATGCACCAGCGTCTTTTGTGTTTGCCACGCTTCATTCAGGCTATCTTGCTCTTTATGATCGCGCACCTCATCGGCTTCCAAAGAAGCTAAGAGTTCGTTATCGACTTCATAGCCTAATTGCGCCTCACGAGTGATCATGTCAATTTGGCGCTGACGCTGAACCGTCTTGGTTTCGAGCTCAGCCAAACGGCGCGGGGGAGAGCTTAAGTTAATCGCGATACGCGCACAGGCGGTATCCAGCACATCAATGGCTTTGTCTGGTAGTTGGCGACCCGACACATAGCGATCCGAAAGTTCCGCAGCAGCAACCAAAGCATCATCACTGATCAATACTTTGTGGGCTTTCTCATACACACCATGTAAACCGCGCATAATGTCCACGGCTTGTGCGCTGGTTGGCTCATCAAGCTTCACCAGTTGGAAGCGACGACTCAGTGCAGGGTCTTTCTCGAAATATTTTTTGTACTCTTTCCATGTGGTCGCCGCGACCGTACGCAGCTCACCACGCGCTAGTGCAGGCTTTAGCAGGTTGGCAGCATCACCGCCTCCTTCCTGTGCACCTGCGCCAATCAAGGTATGCGCTTCATCAATAAACAAAATGATTGGGATAGGAGAGGTTTTCACCTCGTCAATAATGGCTTTGAGGCGCTTTTCAAACTCGCCTTTTACAGAGGCACCCGCTTGTAGTAGACCCAAATCCAAGGACATGAGATCAATGCCGAGTAGCGATTCAGGTACATTGCCATCAACGATGCGCTGCGCTAACCCTTCAACAACGGCGCTTTTACCCACACCTGCATCACCCACGACGATCGGGTTGTTTTTTCTGCGGCGACAAAGAATGTCGATCATCAGATTGATTTCGTCATCACGACACAGCACAGGGTCAAGTTCACCTTGCTTTGCCATGGCAGAGAAGTTGGTACAAAAACGCGCTAATGCGGTTTCAGCCTCGGCTGGAATGGGTGCACCACCCGATTTTGAGGATGTCTTCACCGCTGTTTCCGATGATGATTCGGTAATACGTGCAAAGTGCTTTTTCACGGTTTCGCGGTTTACCGATTCCAGTTGACGGATCACATTGAACGGCAAATAACGATCTGGGCGCATCAAGGCGGCAAGAAAAATAATGCCCGAGCGAATCTCAGTGTGCCCCATTTCAGTTGAACCAAGCATCCAAGCGTCTTGCAGCAATTCCACTAAAAGTGGCGAGAATGATGGCGTATTTTCCGGAGCAATCTCACGGCTCAAAGCATCACCCGTCAGCTGACGAATGTGGGTGTGATCAACCTCAGCACTTTTCAACAAAATGCGCACATCAGAAAGCGGATTTTCCAGCAGGGTAAATAGCAGATGCTCAGTGGTTACTTCAGGGTTCTGTCGCTCAATGCTTAGCGCACCCGCTTGCTCCAGTGCCAATTTTGATTGCTGGTTAAGTTTGCCAATGAGCGTGTGAAGTTCAATTCGAATCACGGGTTCACCTGTTATTGAAGAAGTTGACTAAGTTGTGCAAGTACGCCGGACGTTTTGCTGTTCAGTGCGAGCGAGTAACCGATAAATACCACGACCAATAACGTGGCAAAGCCCGCGAAAATCGTCCAAACCGGCATTTGCTTGCTTAAACGATATTTGGTTGAAACCACGTTGTCTGATGCACTGGTCAGTGACAGCGGTTCTTGATCATCCAATTGACGCAATAGCTGGTGCAGTTTGGTGATCACTTTTTCGTATTCTTCTCTGCCCTTTTCCATCACTTTGTAACGCCCTTCAAAGCCCAAAGTCAGGCACAGAAAAATGAACTCTAAAAGCGGCTTATAGCGCGCAGGTTCACTTTCCAAACGAGACAGAATGGTGAACACTTTTTCGCCACCCCAGGTTTCGTTATGAAAACGGGTCAGCAAAGAATGTTCAGCCCAAACACTGTCTGCCCCCCAAGGGGTGCTCATGATGGCTTCGTCGACAAAAGAACAAAGTACGTAGCGATACGCGAGGATCACGGCATGGTCATAATTCTTTTCCGTGAGCTCCACTTCGATGGCTTTAACTTCTTCCACTGCTTGTTTGTAAATAGCATCCACGTTGTGGCATTCGGACAATTTTCGCACGCGCAGTGCCATACCCAGCAACGGCGTAGCGGCATCAATCAAGGGGTTGATATTGTCGCCACGCAGTTTGAACCAGTAGTCCTGATCGGCATCAATATTCGCCGCTTCATCGAACAGTAGATGGTCGTAATGACGTTCGCGATCAGGCGTATCTATATACATTTCAGCCATGACTTAGCTCCTTATTGCCCAGAACTGCAGGTCAATATCTGGGAAGTTTCCTGCAACATGGAAAGCGAATCCGCTAGCGTTGTTCAACATGGCCCAAGCCGCGCTGGTTTTGTCCAATTGGTAATAGGTATAACCGGCGTGATAAGGCAATTGACGCGGAGCAACAGGCAACGGCGAGATCGGAATGCCGGGCAGTTGAAGCGAAATAAGCTCGCGGATTTTCTCCACCGAGGCCACCTTGGTTTGTTGTACAAACAGCTTGCGAAGCTCTTCCATCGGCATCCGTGCACGCACTGCCAAAATGAAGTCGGCATCACGAACCAGCGAAGGATCTTGAAGCGGTGCAACCATGAGGCCGTATTTGCGCTGATGCAGCTGAATAGACACGGCTCTCGGTTCGAGAACAATGCTCAGTGATTGGCGTAAACGGGTCATGACCGGACGGAATGATGACACCGGCATATCATGCTGATAGCTGCCGAACTCTGGCGCCATGCGGCT
Source organism: Enterovibrio norvegicus FF-33 (assembly GCF_000286835.2). GTDB lineage: Bacteria > Pseudomonadota > Gammaproteobacteria > Enterobacterales > Vibrionaceae > Enterovibrio > Enterovibrio norvegicus_A. The sequence continues at coordinate 1,776,444 of NZ_AJYD02000038.1, forward strand.
TTCATCCGTAAAGGTCGCCAACTCACCACACATGGATGATAACGCTTCGTAAAGACGCTCTGGATGCAGGCTACGTAAACGAGAAAGATGCTGAAGCTGCGGTTGCATTCGGTTGAGTGATTGCAACAACATGAAGTCAGACACGTCTGCCACACCACCTTGGCTAGGTGCACCGATACGTTGAGAAATGTTCTTGGCGCGCTCGCGCATTAGGCCTGCCATTTCACCGATAAAACGGTGCAACGCAGAAACCGCACTGACATTGATATGGCAAGGAAGAAAAGTCTCGTCCAACAACACGCTGCCATCGGGTCGCTTTTCTAGAATCCGGGCGATAGCGATTGATGCATACGCACTGCGATCTTCTTTCTCAAGCATTAATCTCAGGCTGACAGGGCTGACATCAATCGGCGCCATGTCGCCTTGATAGGTGTGGATATCTCGCACCTCTTGGCTCGTAGACACATAACGCCCAGAGCCCGCACCTTCCGGCCACGAAACTTCAGTGATCGCATCGCTTCGCAGTGGGATCGCCAAATAGACAATCTGGTTCGCCAATGAACTGTCGGCCACTTCTAGCGCTTCAGGTTGAATGTCTTCTTGAGGAATTCGGAACACGGTACCATCGGGCATAATGCCTGATGCACTGTCTAACGCGATGCGCCCAAAACTTAAGTATTCGGCGTTTAACGTCATTTCCGAAATGCCGTAAAGATAGCGACTGACCGCCGAAATCCTTTCGTCCAGCACATATTCAATATTGCGTTGTTGCTGCTGAAAATGCTGAGGCTTAATAAACAGCCCTTCGTTCCATACAACACGGTTTCTCGCTGACATCTTTATTCCACTTTATCGAGTATGACTTCGTTCTTGTCGATGTAGATAAGCAAGTGATACTTCCTGCCTACTGGGATGATTTTGATCACTTTCTTCCATTCGCTGACATCTGGGTCGGAAAACCGCACCATGGTTGATATGTAGCGAGTGTCTTCTTCAATCTCAAACTCATCGATGAACTTAAATTGCCCCGGAACCAGCGAGTAGTCTCGATGGTCGATATAGTTGCTTTTAAGCGCGGTTTTAGCTTCATCAGCCAACTGCTCATAACCCGACGACAAAAACATCGAGTCATCTTCTAGCTCAAACACCTGCACTTCTACAGGCGTTGCATCGCCACTGATATTGGGGTTTACGTTCCCAGTCGCCACCAAGCTATATGTCACTGTGGTGGGCTGATCTTGGGGTAGATCTGATCCCGCGCAACCAGCTAGTTGCAATAGGAGCAGACATGCAATCAGACGTAACATCACGTTAGACCTCCTGCTGCTTCTCTCGAAGTTTGCGGTCATAGGCTTGATCGAATACTTCCCAAAAAAGCTTCTCGAACCCTTTTTGCCTGTCCGAGGTCAGTTCGTTGTAGTAACTCTTGTACATGTTCCATGCATACGCATCCGCAGACTCGGGCGTCACTTGACCAGGACGGCGATACGCGTTAAATCGACGCATAAGCACTTCAGGTGAAAATGCACGCAGAATTTGGCCGAGCGCCTCAACGGTGGCAATCTGCACCGCTTCGTTGTGGTGACCCACATTGGTTAAACTTTCGCTGATGGCCGACGGTGCAGACAAATGCACAGCGCTGCGATCGCGGTCGAACATGGTGTCCACCGTATCTTCATAAGACAGCCCCAAACGCAATGGGTTATCTTCAATGGGCTGGAGGTTTTTGCTCATCATGCCGTAACGGCTTTCTTGCACTTGACCATGCAGGTCTAACAAACCACGAATGGCAGATTGAAGCGATGCGCCAAGCTCTTCTGACAAGGCTTGCATCTCTGCCATGTTGTTGGTGTTACCTGCTTGCGTGCCTAGGCCACGCATCAGAGGGCCAACCACTAAGTGGTTGGTGTCATCCGGCGATATACCTTCACCGTATTCACCGCTGGAATAACCAGTAAACGCTTGTTCGCTATAAACGTTGTCGGTAGCATCCTGCTTTGCGTAGTCTCGCCCGACTTCTCGTTCTAGGCGCTCAAGAGTTTTGTCATCCATAAGGGAATCCTCGTTGGTTAAAGTCTTTTTCAGGGTTATTGCTGAACTCATTTCGTATTCGCTGTCGGCATGGACGGTCTTTTCGCTGCCATGCCATTCCGTGTCCCGCGCCAGCAAATAGTCTTCACGTTCTTGATTCGCTGTCGGCTTTTCTTTCTGATCGCTCAAAGGGTCAATCCCAGCGTCATTGGCTATCTGTATGGCGTCCAATGCTGCAAGCGGATCGTCAACCACGTCATCTTCACCCATGTCGCCATCTGTATCTTTGGCATCGGAGCCAATGTCTTCGGCACGATGTTGATGAAGAAACACGTTCTCCAAACCATGCTGACCCGTGGTGATTCCTTCACCCGCTTTGGTCAGGTGAATACGTATTTGATAGGGACCAATCAACACCATGTCGTTGTCGTTTAAACGCGCCGACTTTCCCGCGCCAACAGGTATGGTTGCGCCATTCATGTAGCTCGCACCACGCACATCAAGCAGACACAGCTTGCCGTCCGTTTCGACAATCTCCGCGTGGTGTGAAAATACCCGCCCTTCACGGTCTCGAAGGTGCCAATCATCCGCAGGGCTTGCGCCCATCGACCCGCCAGCTTGTGAAAACGTGTGTGTGGCCGACAAACCTGCTTCAAGATGTTGCGTATTGGTCACGACCAACGTCGCCTGCTGTGCGGGCTCTGGGCGTTCAATTTCACTGTCGGAATACTGTTGTGACATAGGTCCCTCTATTGCCTGATTTGGATACGCACAATGCGGGGCTTGTCCGCCACGCCCGTAAACGATGACCAACCCAGTGATGCAGGTTTGGCGTGATTTAATTGCATGGGTGGCGCTTCATCTGGCTTAATACCGAGTTCTAAGTCGAATGCCATCTGCTCACGCAAAACAAATTCAACTAAGGTGATCAGCGGCAGATATTCTTTACCTGATGGCAAAAAATCACGAAACCGTGCTTGGGTTAAGCCGTTAATACAAATAACGAATTTCCCGCTTCTGTCTCCGACTTTACTGCCAATGACCGAATCCACACCGATGGAGGCATTCGCCGCCCCTAAGCGCATTTTTTGATCTTCTGGGATATCAACATGGCGCAATTCCCATTGGCGAATCGAGACATCTTCAAGATCAAAGCAGTGGGAAATAATCCCAGACACCACTTGAGGCGATCGGCTTCTTCCTGCCAATACACCGGCATAAGAAAGCATCTTGCACCAGTTGATCGGCGTGTCGCCGCGAAGGTTCTCATCGGCCAAACCTACTAACGCAAAGAGTTGCGCTGAGAAGCCATCGGAGGCGTCTTCACGAAAGCGAATGTAATAACGGTACTTTCGCCAAATCTGATAAATAAGCGTCAACAAACGGTGATTAAAGAAATCCAAAAACGGCTTTCTTAGTCCTGTTTCTTCGCTTTCTGTCAGGATGTCTTCAAGGAAAAAACCTGGAAGCGGAGATTGCGCGCCACTCATACCAAAAAACGTCGTTTCAAGGCGCAGGCGACCACCCGCAACGGCGTCAAGTGCCGTGACATCGCTCGCCGCAAAACCCAACCCGGGGTTGGCACCAAAGAGCAGTTTGCTTGATGTTGATGCTTCGTCTTCTGGGTCAAGATCGCTGATGTTATGCAGCAGCTCGACCAACTGATAAAAGTTATAACCACGGACATTTTTGGGCAGCATGCCTGCGTCATTGTCGCTCCCCATCCCGTCAGGCACATCGGGAGCAACGGAAGTCGCTAGATCAGCGGCTGTTGACCGTTCTGTAGTCCCCATGTGTACCTTTCCTGGTTATCTGCGTTAATCACGACAAGTTCGTGAAATGAATTGATGCTGGCGTAGAGTGAGAAAAATCGGCTCAACACGGTGCCAAAGATATAGAGCTCGCCTTCTGATCCAAAACACGCTTGTGACAAGGTAATTTCGGAGCGAAGACCGCGCACGGGCAACCCACGAATGAGTTTTTCAACGGGCGCAGAATTGATCTCGACAATGCCATCGAGTCGATGACGGGAAACACGCTCAGCTTGCCTGTCCACCAAGGCGCGAAAATCATAGGCGCGTAAAACAGACGACAGCGCATCTTTCGACAGCAAGGACAGGTAGTTCAAAGACAGATTCGAAATCAATGTCCACAACAATGTGCCGTCCAACATCGGACGCATTGGCGCGGTTGGTTCGGTCAAATTGCTGAAACTGGCATAGGCTGGTGACGAATCTGTTGGCACACAAATATCGCCTTTACCCAACTCCATCGGGAGTTGTCGGTTAGTACAGGTCAACGACAACGAAATGGCTTCGCTAAAATCTGTGCATTCCGTTTCGTCGCTGCGGACAAACGAAATATGGTGATCAAAACCATCATTGTGAATACTGTCTTTTACTCGTACTCGGTAATAGAGCGCCTTGCGATTACGTGCACGTTCGATCTCGTGCTGGAAGCTCTCAAAAGGCGTGTAGTTTCTGATTTGGCCGCGGATACGACCAATATTGTTTTCTTGCCACCCTTGCACCGTGTCGACGCTGAAAATTTCGTAGTGCGCCGTGTAACGACTTGAAGGCGTGATTTTGTATTCGGCACTTTTCCCATTCAGATCAATCGGATCGGCATCATGAGTGAACAAGTTAATGACAGGGGTACAGTTAAGCTCAAACGTTTCATCTTTCACGCGCACATCTGGCGGCAACGTTTTCGAAAAGCTAAAACGCAGGGTGAAACGTCTTTCCACATCAGCGGGTACGTAGCGCCCAAGATCTTTAACGTCAAAGAAGAGAAATGCTTCAGGAAATGAAAGGTATTCCTGCAGAATTCGATACCCTTCATACACATTTTTAGGGTACGGAAGAATGGCATCGTCACCATCAAACCCAACCGCCCTAAACGCACTTTTGGGTAAGGTAACCACTTTGTCACCGGCAACCACTTCCACTTTTTCGAGATAGTGACTGAGCCACAGGTACAGCATTTCAGCGCTGTAAGTTTCGCCGCCCAAAAAGAAACGAAGAGACTGCAGGCCTATTTGTCCTGCCTTCTGATCGCCCAGAATTTTCATATCAACGTCGATCAAAGACGCTTCACGCGTGTGAACAGTGCTGACTTTGTTACGTCGAAGTGGATAAATGCTCACGTCACGACAGGTGCGAAAATGACAAACGGTGCCAAAAACAGGGTTGGCATCTAACTGCGTTCCCTTCGCAATGGTTTGGCCGTACGTTAAGGCTTTTTCGTCTGGAGAAAATTGAACAATGCTAATGCTGGGTACCGGACGCAAATAGTTAGGCCACAGCATATTGATAATGGAGTGCGTCAGTTCCGGAAATTCGTCTTCGACCTTTTGGCGAAGTCTTCCCGTCAGGAAGGCAAAACCCTCAAGCAAACGCTCGACATCGGGATCGGTATTACGACTATTGAGAAAACGGGCGAGCTGCGGATACACTTCGGTAAACTCGAGTCCCTGCTCTCTGAGGAAAGCAAGCTCATCCCTGAAATATCGATTCCTTGACACCTACACTACCCTGTATTTTCGATTACTATCCAAAAGCAGGTCAATTTGTACATTACGGTGCATAGCACCTAAATTGACCGACGCATTAATCTGAAACCGCAAGTTAAGCGGTGAACCGTTATCTGGTAGAACATTGATGTCCATGCTCTGGATACGGGGTTCATACGTTTCGATACACCGACGAATCGCTCGCCGTATTTGCAACGCAAGATCGTGTGAACTCAGCGATGCATCATTAAAATCAATCAGGCCTAAATCGGGCGCACTGAGGGATTCCCCAATGCGCGCGTTTAGCAGATTCGAAACATTGTGTTTCAACGACTCGAGCACGTCGGCAGCTTCAGGGCCTTGTGTAACAGAGCGTTGCGGTGCATCAGCTTCTAGCCGTTGGAAGAAGCTGACGCCGTACGCGATGTCATCTGCATCTGGGATGGCCATCGATTACGCCTGATCCAAACGACCTACCAATGACAACTCGAAGTTTGCACCCATGTATTTGAAGTGCGGACGCACTGACAAAGACACTTGGTACCAACCTGGATTACCCTCGACATCCATCACTTCTACTTTCGCTGCGCGAAGTGGACGACGGCTGCGAACTTCTGCCGGTGGGTTTTCCTGATCTGCCACGTACTGACGAACCCAAGTGTTAAGCTCACGCTCAAGGTCTTGACGCTCTTTCCACGAACCGATCTGCTCACGTTGAAGCACTTTGATGTAGTGCGCCAAACGGTTGATGATCATCATGTAAGGCAGCTGCGTACCCAACTTGTAGTTGGTTTCTGCTTCTTTGCCTTCTTTCGTGTTCGGGAACACTTTCGGTTTTTGAATCGAGTTAGCAGAGAAGAATGCTGCGTTGTCACTGCCTTTACGCATAGTGAGTGAAATGAAGCCTTCTTCGGCCAATTCATACTCTTTGCGGTCAGTCACTAGCACTTCTGTTGGGATCTTCGCTTGCAGAGCGCCCAAAGATTCAAACAGGTGTACTGGCAAATCTTCCACTGCACCGCCACTTTGAGGACCAATAATGTTCGGACACCAACGGTATTTTGCAAAGCTCTCAGTCAAACGAGATGCCAATGCAAACGCGGTGTTACCCCAAAGGTAGCTTTCGTGTGATTCGCTAACATTTTCACGATAGTTGAATGACGTGATTGGGTTTTCGACTGGATCGTAAGGAACACGAAGCAGGAAACGTGGTGCAGTTAGACCGATATAGCGAGCATCTTCTGATTCACGCAACGCACGCCACTTGGTGTAACGAGGGCTTTCAAAAGTAGCGGCTACGTCTTTCAGGTTTGGCAGTTCTTCGAATGAATCAATGCCGAAAAACTCTGGAGAAACGGAAGACAGGAATGGCGCGTGCGCCATGGCGCCAACTGAACCAACGTATTGGAGCAATTTCATGTCTGGCGTTGATGGTGTAAACGCATAGTTACCCACCAATGCTGCCACTGGCTCACCACCAAATTGGCCATAACCGGCGGAATATACGTGCTTATAAAGGCCAGACTGGGTTGTTTCAGGTGCAAATTCGAAGTCATCTAACAGCTCTTGCTTGGTCGCATGCAGCACTTCAATTTTGATGTTTTCACGGAAATCTGTGCGATCTACCAGCAGCTTCAAACCACGCCACGCAGACTCCATTTCCTGCACAGGCTGGCTGTGTAGAACGACGTCCATTTGCGCACTGATTTTCTTGTCTAGTTCAACCAGCATTTGGTCAACGAGCGCTTTGTTTACAGGCTCTTGCTCTTTATCAGAACCGATCAGATTCTCAACAAACGCAGCAACACCTTTTTTAGCAATATCATAGCCTTCTTCGCTAGGTGCTAGTCGGGTTTGCGCCATGATTTCGTCGAGTAGACTGCCACTTTCTTTGACAGAACTCTCCAGCGTTTTCTCTTGTACGGACATTAACAAAATCCTTTTCTCTTCTGCGTTAGTTAAGCATCGGAAGCTGGTTGTTCTTCAGCGCTTACCAGATCCAATTCAGCGAGGAGCTTTTCACGCGAATCTTCAGAGGCCAAAAGCTCCTGAAGGCGACCACGAAAAGCAGGAATATTTCCAAGAGGGCCTTTCAATGCGACCAACGCTTCACGAAGCTCAACGAGCTTTTTAAGTTCGGGTACTTGATTGGCAATTGCGTCTGGCGAGAAATCGGCCAAAGACTTGAATGACAATTCAACAGGAAGTTCTTGTCCTTCTTCCTCTGTCATGACATTTGGTACAGACGTGGTTAAAGAAAGATCGCTCTCTCGCATAACCGCTGTGAAATTATTTTTATCAACAGAAACCGCCTCTCTCTCTTCAATTGAAGTGTCTTCCGGGTGACCTTTAAAGTCTCCTAAAACGACCATTTTCAACGGAAGTTCGATCTCCGATTGAGCATCACCCGTTGCAGGAACGTATTTAATATTAATACGTTCTTTAGGTGCAACACTTCCCTCTTTCGCCATCTTATTACTCTCCTTTACATTGTAGAGATGTATGCAACTCAGACGTTGCTGTATTTCGACGCGCTAACATTCATTAATGAAAATCAGCAAAATCAAAGTCATTCACAACATGTGTCATTTGTTTCAAAAATAAAAATATGCAACTAAGAAAATTATTAGAACCAGAAAAACATCACTCAAACGCAAGTCATTTGAGACGTGAAATTAAGGCAAAATTGTCATTTAAAGCAGAGAACATCAGGGGGGAGGGAGGAAAAAGATGAGACAAATCAATCAAAAACCTTGAATCACACGATCAATGCAAGACAAAAACATCAAGGTTATCGAAATAAATCGCCATCATCAGTATTTACTAGTACCACCGTAGAACTTTGCTAACCAACGTTTCAATTTTTATCGCTATCAATCTCAATGGTAACGTTCAAAACGGCCAGGGGAGACAGCATTTTTATAGTTTTATTTGTTTCATAAAGCATTCATTAAGAACACTAAGCGTAATATTAACTTCTTTATTCGTCCTTGAGAGACATCATGAGACATGTTCACGACCCACCACAAGGTATTTAGCAAAAATTTGCACAGAAAAATATTCAAACACGATCCCCGTCGATATTTTACATAGACAATACAGGAGTGTCATTTTTGATAAAATTAATACTTATAAACTGACAGATCACACATTAATATACTGACAACTTTGAATTTTAAATAAATTAGAAAAACCTAATTAATAATGCTTTTATCATCCATTAGTAATGAAAGATTAGATTATCATGAGTGGTGTGAATAGTTTGAAGTGAGGGATAAATCATAGAAGGCGTTTACTAATGTGAAACGAGTACTGTTCAATGACCCGCTATTTAAATGCAAAAACTTAACATGTTGTGATTATCAAATATCTAAACACTTTCAATGTGCTTATTCAGTGGGAATTTTTGGGGATATAGCTTTAACCAATATTTACCGTACCACCACCAATAACGACACCTCCACAACCCACAGCGTCACCTGTTCTTGCAACAGGCTTTCCGTTTGCAAATACGGTAGGAGATCCCGCTGCAATACTTCTTCCATGGGGCGGGTTTTTCGGCTTATCGTGTGGTGCAAGTGCATCACCTTGTCGAGCAAGAGGGATGCCATCGACCTTCACATCTGGCGATGCCGAGGTAACAGGTGATGGATGAAACCCATCATGATCGGTGCCGATGTTACCTAAAACGACTGCATTTCCCATGACGATTAATCCTTATAATGACACCGTGTTGAAAACAAATTCTGTTGGTTAGCAAACTAGATAATGCAAAAAGTGATCCAGTTTTTAATTGTCTTATTTTCAAAATCTTACAGTCATCGGATCACTTAATTCGAGCAAATAATTGCTCAGCAATGAGCCAATTCTTGCCCAGAGAGCAATTTCTTGCTCGATCTAATGTTTAAAAGTTGAACGCCACACCCATGCCATAAGCACTCTCTTTGAAGTTGTAATTGGAAATGGTTAGCCCGTAGCCCGTTTCGACTTTCATGTATCCGCGCAACCCTTGATAGATTGGGACATTCCAACTCAGCCGGTAGTATCCGCGCTCTAAGTCTTTAGCAAATAAGTTGCCAAAAAGTACCTTTACTTCTTGATTCTCAGTGGGACGCCATCCCAGTTCTGTTTCGCCATAGCCAAGATAATCTGTGATATTCGGGTTATAGCTCACACTGCCAAACCTAAACCATGGTTTGAATCGTATATAGCCCCAATCAAAGTTGCGCTTGATATCAACGTAAGCTCGATTCCAACTCACTTCATTGTCACCCCCTGCTCCGTTCGACTCATGTTCAGCCCCCAGCGAAAATTGCCACGGATCGATGCTCATTTGATAGAAGAGTTCTGGGTTGTAATTACTGTCGCGAAAATAGGCTGAGCTATCATAAGCCTCCCAGTTTGAGCGCTGGGTATAAGCCATATACAGCCCATCATCTTCAAACCTCAAAATCCGATACTTCACACTGAACTGGAATTGCACAAAGGTATCCTTTGCTTCGCTATCGTTAGGGTTCAACGGAGCAAACCGCGCTTGATTAACGTTGGATTCTTTGTAGTACGGCAACAAGTAGTTATCTCTGTGTGCTGAAAACACATTTTCAGATGCTTGCGCTGTTGGAGATATCAAGATCATGGGCGCGATGAGCGCCGACATAACAAGCGGGTAAATCAGTGTGTTCATCAAACCTCCCTGAAAATCGACATTCAATGTTTTATCCGCAAACAATCACGAAAAAACAGAGCAATGAAATCAACGAGAGTATAGATGGCCATTATCCGTTAAATGTCGAGATTAACCTGCTGAATCAACAATGAGTCAGCCGGAGATGTCGCGAAGTGACAAAGAGGCACTGGGGGCTGAAGATCTGTTGTCGTCATGTCTGCAATTCTTGCTTAGACCTGTTGCAACGCCGCATTATTGAAGGATTTTATTGTGACACCCCCATCGTAACAATTATCATCAATGAGACTTGGTCACCCAAGACGCTAAATGTTGTTACTAAAATGGAATTTACTTATGTTGTTTTCGGCTCGCCGATATTTTACTTTTTTATTCACGCTGTTGTTTAGCAGCTCAGTATTCGCAGATTCAATTGCTAGTTACCCAAACGGCTGGGAAGACTGGCCCGTTGTTAAAGAATCCATGAATCTCCCAGCGGATACCGTTCTCCCCCCTGACGCCTCTTTGTTTATGCAAGAATCCGTAAGAGCATATTCATGGATCAATGATGGTCAAGGCTCGCCTCTCACTATCCGCGTGAATCCCAAGAAACTTGAAGAATACAAAACCCATGGCCCTTATAGCGACGGGCCGACAGTGATTGCCGTGTCTGAAGCACAGGGAATTATCTGGGTAACAGAGCACTTTGGCGGATTAGCCCTTTATGGTAGCTACAACCGAAAAGGTGAAGACATCAGCAGCATGCACGCCTCCTTAGAGCCTGCCTTTTGTCAAAGTTGTCATGATACTTACAAAGACATATGTATAAACGGCACCTGCACGGAGCCTGTCTCTTCTCTTTATGAGTAATTTCAGTTAACCGTTCCCCTTTGATTTGGATTTTAGAGTGCTAAAAAGGTTTACGATAAATCAGCTTCTCTTTGTTTCTCATCTGATGTTGGTGCTAGTGCTTATCGCTGGGATGAGCGCCTCGCGCTATCAAAGTGAATGGGAAAGCCGAGTTAACTATGCCAACGAACGGGCCGAGCGCACGCTGACGCCTCTGGTCCGTGACTTTTCCGCCGCAGTCGCAGGCCGAAATTATGCCAACCTAATGATGCCCTCTCAAAATGAAGCACTCTTTAATATTGGAGAGTTGTTGTTTCTCGACATCCAGGGGAAATCAGATTACAGCGAAAACTCCGTCAGTGTGCGCTATTCACGAGAGCACATGACAGTGTGGCGAACGGATGTCACGCAAGATGAGATCAACGACGTCTCAGCACGAAAAAACACGCTGATGGCAGCGCTTGATAATCCCGAAAATCAAGACAAGGTGAGAAATAGAAAACTGAATTTCGTACTCAACAAAACAGTTGATGACCTAAACGCTCTGCAAAAAAGTACGCGTCTATCATCATCGTTTACGCCACGCTGGCCTCCTTCTAGCCATTCTGAAAAAGCGTTTCAGCTTCACCAAGAGGATGAGGTTCTGATCGTACAATTGCCACTGATCAACAAAAATGGCGGTCATGTTTGGGCGGTGTTTGATGCTGCTAATCTGTTCACTCTTAAGCAGCAGATATTTATCACCTTAGCCATTGAAGCCTTTGTGGCATTGTGTGTTTCTCTATTGCTGATTATCGGCGTCACACATTGGTTGGTTGCACCATTAAGTAGGCTAGCTAAACGAATAGACCACGACATCGAACACCTCGATATCTCGGATCTCGAGGAACTTCGCCGCAATGATGAGATTGGCGTGCTGGCTCGTGGTCTTCACACGCTAACCCTCAAAGCCCAAACACAAATGAAAATATTGCGGCATCAATCGGATACTGATGCGCTCACTGGGCTAGCAGGACGCCACAGCTATACGGAACATGCCGACGCTTTTTTCCAAGCAACGCGTGCCGAAAATAAGCTTTTTGGCATTGTTGTTTGTGATATTGACCATTTCAAAGCATTTAATGACACCTTCGGACATGGACGCGGTGATGTCGTGATTAAGTCCACCGCAAACGCCATTTTAAGCGCATTACGCAAAGACGACTTGTGTTTCAGAATTGGCGGCGAAGAGTTTGTCGCTCTGCTTCAAATTGAAAATGCTAGTGCGCTTGAAACGGTTGCAGAACGAATGCGCTGTAGCGTTGAAGATCTCGCTATTCCTCATGCCGCCGAAAGTGCAGTGGTCACGCTTTCTATTGGCGCATTACTCATCACGCCTTCGGCATCTGCAATGTCGTTTTCAGATGCTTTCGATGAAGCTGATTCACTGCTTTATCGCGCTAAGCGCAGCGGCCGAAACCAAATTGCCATTGGCACCCTGCAAGACCAAAAACCACCTCCAAGGAAAGAAAGTAGTGATAGAAAAACAACTGAGATTATGGATTGATACCGACATTACCATTGGCCTTCGCGATGGATTCTTACAATATAAAGATGTCGATGATGGCTATGCATTGGGCTGTCTCATGCATAGTCCAGAAGTTGAAATACTCGGTATTAGCTCAACACGTGGAAATACCGATAACATCGAGGAGTCCACTCAAACGGCGCAACACTTTGTGTCCAGCTTTGGCGCCAATAGCTACAAAGTATATAAAGGTGCGACGTCCAATTTTGTCGCTTCTGACAATACCAATGACAACAATACAGAAAAAGAAAATAAGGAATCTGATGCTGTAACCGCTCTTATTGAAAACCTAGAGCAAGGCAATTTAACGATCCTCGCTATTGGTGCGCTCACCAATATTGCCGACCTTATCAAAACCCGCCCTGACTTGGTTTCAAAAATCGATAGCATCGTATCGGTAGCAGGAAGGCAATCGACTGATGAACATTTCATTTCGGGAACATTTCAGCTCAAGCCCTTTCGTGACCTCAATTTTGAGTTCGATACTGACGCGTTCAACTATGTGCTAAAAAGTGGCGTCTCTGTCGTATTGGTACCCTTTGAAGTATGCAAGAAAATGTGGGTTGATTTTGACGACCTTGCTCGTTTACGAAAACAGGGACCCATGGGTAACCTCCTTGCTCGGCATGCTCTAGGTTGGTGGACTGAATGGGAAATTGTGTTCGGTTCCCACAAAGGGTTCAATCCATTTGATTTAGTCGCCGCCGCTTACGTTGTCAATCCGCAATGGTTCACCACTAAACCCTTATTTGCACGCACTGAGATTGCGCCAAGCGACACGGAAAAAGGAACGCAAAAACCTTATCTAATTTGCACTGATTCTCCCGTAAACGCTTACCCTGTTTCCTATTGTGTGGACATTAACGAAAAAGCGAAAAGCGATGTCCTGACGAGATTGGCCAAACAGACCATCGCACAACAGGTTTTAGGGCTCTCTCACGTCAACATTATTGTAGAAGATGTGGACGTTGCTGCTGATTATTATCAGCGAGTATTGGGCTTTGAGCGCGCGTTCGACGAAACCGGAGAAGCCATGTCATATCGCGGTATCTCTATGAAAAGCTTTGCACTAGACGCTGGGTTAGAGGAACAACCCGTCACAATCGACGTTCAGTTTGTACGCCACCCACAAGCAGGTATCTATTTAGAACTGATGCGATACCATCAACCAACGGGTAAAACACAGCTGCCCATTCAGCCTAAAACATATGATTTGGGAGGCCCGAGACATATCGCATTGGAAGTTGCTAACTGTAATGATGTCTTTCACTTCCTGAAAGAACAAGACGGCGTCACCATGATTAATACAGCTTCAGATTATAAGCCTGTTGAGTTAGATGGTTTTCCGATCACGTTTTTTTACTGGATTGATCTTTATGGCGTTCAGTGGGAAATGGAAGAAGGACGTCGAATGGGTAAGATGCTAGGCATTGTATAACCTCTAAGGTATATCTGTGATAAGCATACATAGACAAACAGCCACTGAGATACTCAGTAGCCTTTGATCTCACTTTGGTTTGCCATAGACATGTCCATTCGAAAAAAATCCGCTGATTATTCAGCGGATTTTTAGTTTAGCGACGAGAACGTTAACCAATCATCCACAAAGGGACTTGGGATTTTTTAAGCAGACTCTTAGTGACATCACCAAACATTTGTTGATGAATACGCTGATGAGCATACGCACCACAAACAATCGCATCCGCATTGAGCCTGATCGCGGTCGATAAAATCGCCGTCGGCGTTCGCATACGGCCTGACTTAAACACTTCACAGTCACATGCTATCTCATGCATGGCCAGATATTCCTGCAAATCTATTTGAGTCGGCCTTTTGTCTATCGAGCGCTCACTGGTGACGATGCTCACCTTCTCAGCACTTCTAAGAAGATGCATTGCAGATGCCACGGCTCGCGCGGCTTGAGTATCTCCGTTCCAAGCAATCATCACGTGCTTTGGCGAAAAATGCGTTTGGGTTCTCGGCATGATCAATACAGGCTTACCGCTATGCAGAATCGCCGCCTCAAAACTTACGCTGGACTTACCTCGTTTTGGCTGAGGAATGATTGTTAAATCAGACAACTTGCCTTTTTCTGCAACCACTTCGCCACGAAACCCCATCACTTCATGCCATTTTGCCGAGGTGATATGACTCATTGGATAACGGTTTACCTGAGAAATAGACAAACTTCGGCAAGTGTCTTCAAACAACTCTCGCATCATGTCCAGATCTTCACTGACATAGTCGGCCACAATTTGGTCGATACGTTTGTGAAATTCATTTGAAATGAGCTGCATTTCATTCGGCAGCAGCTGCTTTGGATCAATGTGGGCATGAAGCACATCAAGATGTGCGCGAAAGAAACTCGCTACATTGAGCGCTCCTTCCAGCCTCTCTTTCGCATTCTCATTGGATGCTAGAGGCATAATGATCGTTCGAATAGTCATGTTCACCTCCTGTTAGTAGCCGAGCGGCCAAGGTAGCTCGATATATTCCTGAAGCAGCCCCACGGGAAGTTCCAGTACCATTGCATTCGTAAGAAAGAGTAAGAATCCCACGGCTATCGCTGTCAACGCTAACGCGCGCCAAAGGCTAACACTTGCTTTTACCACCAAAAAAGAAACAAAAAACACACTGATCGAGATGACATAACCCACCAGATAACACCCGGCAACCAACGCAAACAACCAGTAGAGGTAATGCATCATGCTGGTGGAGCTTTTATCAAATACGTAACCTTGTTCGTACTCCATATCGAAATAAATGGGGTCGTTGGTAGGTTTAGTGAGAAGTTGATAAAGCACGATAGCGGAGAGCACCCACATCAAACTGCCGACCATAATGGTGAACACTCCGCCAAGGAAGCTCTGCTGTAAACCATCATAAATGGCATACAAAAAGATGAGATTCACAACACCAGCAAAAATGACCTGTGGTGTGCGATTGCATGCTTTTGCTGGGGTGGTTTCAGCTTCTGTTGAAGACGCTGAAGACGAGTCATCTTGCTTAACCGCATTCTGTTTTCGATACATAAAAAACAACGATAAGAGCGTGATGATGCCAATGATGATAACGCCCGGTCTTAGCAAGAACCCAGCGCCATCAAATTGAACCGCTTGATAGAGATACGTTTCCATGCCGCCTGCGAGGACAAATCCAATCAAAAAAGCAGGACGCGGCCAGTCAAAGCGCTTCATCAATACACCAAGGAAGCCGATAGCCAATAAAGTCACCAGATCACCAAGATCTCGGGTTGCTTGAAACGCAGCAAAGCAAATCACCATCACCATGAACGGTGCAAGCAAGCTATAGCGAATAGTGGTAAGGCGAGCGACAGTTGGCGAAATCAGCATACAGGCACCAGCCCCAAATACATTTGCCAATGCCAGAGACCAAACGATGGTATAGGTGATATCGAGATCGGTGCTCACCATGGCAGGGCCCGGCTCCAGACCCACTAGCACCATGCCGCCAAGAAAAACCGCCATACTGCCCGATCCTGGAATACCAAACAGCAATGTCGGTACTAGCCCGCCCCCTTCTTTGGCATTATTGGCTGACTCAGGTGCAATCACACCCCGAACATCACCATGGCCAAATTGCGGATTGTCCTTTGTTGTTTGTACTGCATGACCGTAGGCAATCCAGTCTACAACGCTGCCACCCAGTCCTGGCAACGCACCAATGATACAACCAATCACGCTGCAACGAAGCGCAAGCCATTTGTTGTTCACAAAGTCCCGAATACCCTCTGACCAACCACTACCAAGATTGCTGGCATTGGCGATTGGCTTGTTTTGGCGCAGTAAGTCGATGATTTCTGGCAAGGCAAATATGCCTAAACCCACCACCACGAGCGGAATACCATCCATCAGGTAGAAATTATCAAAAGCCATGCGATATTCACCCGTAGCAGGTGCACTGCCAAGGCTACCTAACACGACGCCAAAGCCACAAGCAGACAGGCCCTTAACGAAACTTTTACCCGCCAATGCGCCTACCATACTGAGGCCAAGAATAGTGAGCATAAACAATTCAGCGGAGCCAAACGCCAAAATCACAGGGCGCGCGATCAAAACAAATACCGTTAAGATCAATGCCCCGAACAAGCCCCCGAATAGAGACGAAGTGAACGCCGCCGATAAAGCACGCGCAGCCTGTCCACGCTTTGCCATCGGGAACCCGTCTAACACTGTCGCCTGAGACCCACTTGAACCGGGAATCCCCATCAGTACAGAGGTAAATGTGTCAGAAGTCGGGATCACGGCCACCAATCCAATCAGCATTGCGAGCGCTGAAACGGGCTCCATCCCATACAAAAACGGAAGGAGAAGAGACAAACCTGCGATGCCGCCTAAGCCGGGAAATATACCAATGCCCAGCCCCAAAATGACGCCGCCAAGCATATAAGTGATGTGTTGCAGACTGAGTATCGTCTGCAAGGAATCGAGTAATTCGCTGAACATAGACAATGCCTTTAGGAAGGAAATGAAGTTCAGTGCAAGCATTCGCCTGCACTAAGCTTCAAAAAATGCGTTAGAACTTGGTGTTATATTTTTCAGTTAGCCAAGCGCGAACCCATTCGCGGTCTGCTTCACTAAGAGACAAAGCCGTTTTCAATGCCGCTTGTGCACTTTCACCGGTGAGCTGTGGGTAATCACCCAGCACGTTGTCAGACTTCTGTTTAAAATCAGGCTGATTGACCATCGCCGTTGCGGAGTTACGCCATGTGGAGAGAATGCCTGCAGACACGTCTTTTGGAAGAAAGATCATTTTCTGCGCAGCGAAGCCAGCGGCGAAAAATGCTTTCCAAACCTCAAAACCTTGGTTAGTCGCAGCATCAGGGTTTGCCATTGCATAAACTTCCGCGAAGTGTGGAAGGTCTGGGAAGTTAGGATCCCGCTGTAATTTTCCGTCAGCGCCTAATACGCCAAAGCTGAATAGCGGAATCGCAGTCCCTTCATCGACAAGTGGTGTCACCTTTTTGATGAAAGAAGAGGTGGTTTGGGAATCAATATTCACTTCACCGCGTTCAAACGCTAAACGACCAGCGCCGCGACCTTTCATGCCAAAGATAGCCTTGACGTCCAAGTTCAATAAGTTCATAGCAAGAAGGGGGACCAAATCAATCGACGTAGCGCCTTGGCTTGCATACTTAAACGACACGTGATCTTTCTTGGCCAGTAAATCCTGAACGTTTTTAATCCCAGTGGATGGTGAAACATACATAACACCGCCAGTCGGAGAGGCCAATACGATGCTCCAGTCGTTGTACTCATACTTCACACGACTGTCATTGAGCAGATATGGGTACTGAGTAGACGCAGAACTCGCGAAAATATTCAGTCCGTTAGCGCGCGCTTTTTGTGCAAAACGATTAGCACCTTTTGTCGAGCCGCCACCCGGAATGTTCTTGACGACAACAACCGGATTACCCGGCAATGCGGCAGTGAGCAACGGCGCATAAAAGCGTGCCCATGTGTCCGTGCCGCCTCCCTCTTTATAAGGCACCGTGAATTCAACACGTTTACCTTTGAAAGACACGTCCTCTGCAATCGCCGTGGAGGGCATTGCCACCAATGCGCTCATCCCTAAAATCGCCGCGTTGAACGAGCGACGTACCGTTGCCATTTTTGAGTTTGGTTGCTTATGAATAAACATCATTCCACCTTCGTTTGCGTCCAATGCCATTTTCATAACGGCTAAAAATCATTCATTAGTGTTGGTTTCATTGGTTACGCTATTGGGTGAAACTGTCACCACGCTGACATACCACATATTGATAACAAAAACGTTACATTAGGCGTATTCAGTAGGCCGTATTCAATGGTTCATGCTCAAGACAAGTGAAGCTTGAGGCCAAAAAAAACCACCTCAGAAGGTGATTAAACGTCGCTCACAAGACGAATCAGTGTGATGACGAAATATCGAAAACAAGGGGAAAATTCGATAAGGCACAAGATCAGTAGTAGGCATCGCCTTTAAACAATGGTCTTGCTGTTCGTACAAGTGCGGCTTGCCTGATCTGTGGCTCTTCGTCGTTAGCTTCAATCACCACACTCACCGCGATTTTTCCTGCCGGATGTTCGATTTCTATCTGGTTCGACTTTAGGTTTCGTGCGGCTTCATAAGCGACAGTGCCCGGTAGCATGGTCGAGACCGCCACACAAATAGCACCTGTCACTGCATGGCTGGTGTGACAATTATGGGGAACAAAATAACGCGATGTAATGTTTCCGCCATTAGCGGGCGGCGCGACAAGGGATACTTTGGGAATGACGCTGTTACTGACATCCCCTAGCCCCATTCTCTCGCCGGCTTCTCGGCGAATGGATTCCAGTTTTTGCAGAAATTCGGCGTCGGCATCAAGCTCAGTTTTAGTTTCATAACCGGTTTTTCCCATCCCCTTCGCGGGAATATGAACCATGGGCACAGACGCATCAATACAGCTCACAGTGACGCCTTGAATATCATCTTTAAAACGCCCAGTCGGGAACAGTTTTCCCGTTTTGGCACCTCCGACATTCAGAAAATTGAGTAGAATTGGCGACCCCGTTTCAGGCACGCCATCAATTTTTATGTTTCCTTCCAGCTTCACTTTTCCATTGGGTGTTTCAGCGGTAACTTCAATAATCGTATTGGTATTAATGTTACGGACTCGGATGGTGGTTTCGGGGTCTTGCAATGTAATCAGACCCTTTTCATCACCAAAGATCAGAATGCCCGAGAGGATATTTCCACATGACGGCTTGGTATCCACAACACGATCTTCTACTCCTACTTGTGCAAACAAATAATCGAGATCGACATTATCAAAAGCGCTTTTTGAAACGATGGCCACTTTGCTAGTCAACGATGTACCGCCACCAATACCGTTAATTTGTTGCGGGTCGCCAGAGCCCATCACGTGGATCAACACATCGTCACGCTGTTGCTCATTTTCTGGTAAATCACTTGCCAGAAAATATGCTCCTTTTGACGTGCCACCCCTGATCAGCATACAAGGAATGCTTGTTGATCTTTCCACTATTCAACTCCTTAGCCACGTTTCTCCATTTATGTGGCTAAAGGGTATGAGGTGAAACTGTCAGTACGCTGTCACCGTATGTCGCGATGAAATGAGCCTACTCAAGCTCTTTGAGTGCGTTTTCCCATTCCGTGATCACGATTTCACGCTTGTTAGGGTCAGAGCTCACCAGCAAGGTGACATCCAAGGGGATGGGTTTTAGTTGATCAATCAACACCTCACGCATCGCATTGGCTGATTTTGGGCTGTCGATATCAGTTCGAATTGGCGGCATATTGGTTTGCTCTGCCATCAGTCGTTGTCCAGCCAGCGAAACCAAATAATTCATGAACAGTTTTGCATCATTTGGGTTCTCAGTCGTTTTATTGATAAACGCCGAGCGAATCACAACGGGCGTATAATCTTCAGCAGCAACAATAATGACGTCATCATACTTTTCCGCCCACGATTTGGCGTAAGAGCCCATGATGTTATAAGCGAGAAGGATTTCGTTTTCGTGTAGGGCTGTCAACATGGATGCGGAGCTTGGAAAGGTGCGTACATTATGAATTTTGAACAGCTCCAGAATCTGACCATAATTAGTCGCCTGAATACGCTCAAATGACCAAAGCAAATAGCCGATACCCACCCGACGAATATCAAACGTTCCCATTTTTCCATTCAGTTCATTGCCGTAGCGACGAATAAAGCTCAATAACTCGACACGATTCTTTGGTACAACTTTGTCTCGCATGAAGGCTTTGTTAAGCACGATCACCGCAGGTTCGTAACTAAATCCATAAAGCTCATCACGCCATACCGCCCATGTCGGTAAATGGTTGGTCTGATTCGGAATATGGCTGGTGGGGGGCGAGTGAGGAAGCGCAAAACCATCGTTAACTAACCTAAACTGCAAGTCCATAACAGAACTAATAGTGATGTCTGGTTTGGGCTCAATATGTTCGCGTATGTGCCTATCAAGATCATTGCTACTGATGGCTTGGTATTCAATTAGAATAGACGGATGACGCCGTTGAAAATCATCTAACAGTGGCTGCATTTCTGACAAATAGGCAGCAGCATAAATGCTAATCGCTTTTCGGGTAAAGCCATCCCCTTCTTGCGCCGACACAGCGCCGAGCGTGAAAAACGCAATCCCTATCAAGCCAACAACATATCGTCGTATCATCGCTTCCTCCAATGTCCATACGGGAACACGACTTTCACCGTAAGACCAGTAGGTTGCGTGTCTTCCAGCGAGAGTTCAGCATTAAAATTTCGCGCTACTTCGAGAGCGATCGCCATGCCTAAACCCGTACCTTGGCTGATGTTATTGGAGCTTCTATAGAAACGCTCGAACACATGGGGTTTATCTTGGTCCGCAATACCCTGTCCATGATCTTCAATAGCCAGGACGATATTTCCCACATCCTGATTAATGAGAATGTCGATCTTGCTGTGATCAGGGCTATATTTGACCGCATTTTCAATCAGATTAATGAGCATTTGGGCAAGTGCGAAATCATCACCATAAATGACCACATCAACCGAGTCTTGATAGCTCAACTCGATATCACGCGATAGCGCATTTATCGCCAAATCACGACAGATGTTTTTGACCGTATCGTTGAAATGAATAATGCCCGGCGCCATACTGCGATGCCGATGAGTAATCGTCGCCTGATTCAAGAGTTGGCTAATGGTTCGATCAAGCAGATTACACGCCGTCAAGACCGTGACGAGGTGTTGTTTTGTCTCAGGATCATTGCTGCTGTTCAAAGCAAGTTCAGCGTGTGCCTTCAAACCCGCCAGAGGCGTTTTGAGCTGATGGGCGGCTTCACTGGTAAAGTTTTTTAAGTTACCCAGTGTCGTATCTAATTGCCCCATAAACCGATTAATGGTGGTGATCAAATGATCAATTTCTTGAGGGCCTTGATGCCCGATTGGGGTCAGGTCAACCGTCGAACGCTTGGCTATCTTCCGGTTGATATCCCGTATAGGGCGAATAATTTTCCACGTAGAAAGAAGGATGAGAAGCAAGGCACTGATAATCACCATGGCCACAAGTTTTTGTGCCTGAAACGTGATTTCTTTTTCAAGCAATAAGCGGGAATTCAGGGTCTGCCCGACAAGAACATAAACTTCTCGCAAACCACTCGGTGTGTTAATGGAATTACTCACCAAAGAAAATCTAAAATCATCCCCCTTGTACAACACATCAAAGTAGTCAGCTTTAGGCTCTAACTGGCTTTGATAGCTTAAAATTTTCTGGCGAATAACAGAGTGCTCTGCCAAATCATCATACCCTGTCACCACATCAAAACTCTCGGCGACAACCAGATAAAAGACACGATCTTGCGGGGATTGCGCCAACACTTTGAATGCCGATATTGGAATATCCACACTCCAATTCAAATTCACGTAGCGAACATTATCAAGGATTTGGACCGCGGAACTGGACAGCGAACGGTCATAAGACAACTGCGCCGTATGATGAGCGTATCGACTTGCCGCCCAAAGGGTGAGAATACTGACAGCAAGAAGCAAAGCAAATGACGTCGAGAGAAGCTGGAAACGAAGGCTTTTGCTCGACCAGTGAAAACGTCGAAACGGTAAAAACGGAATGCGGCGTTTTATTGTCGTCACGACTAGCTCTGCATGTCGATAATGTAACCGAGCCCACGAAGGGTTTTAATCTCGACATCGCTGCTTATGAGCGCTTTTCGAAGGCGAGCGACGTAGGTTTCAATAGCATTCAGGTTCGGCGTGTCATCAAAACCATACAGATGATCGATGATTTCCTCTTTGCTCATCACCCGGTTTGTATGGCTGAGAAATATCTCGAGCAACCGCAACTCTCGTTGCTTCAGCGCGATTTCTTCGCCCTTAACAAACACGCGACAACTTGCCTGATCGAATTCAATATCACCAACTTGAAGCGTACTCTTTCCCGTGCCATGCCGACGACGAACCACAGCACGACAACGGGCTTCAAGCTCGCCAAAATCAAACGGTTTAGTGATGTAATCATCAGCACCAAGATCAAGAAGGTGAATGCGATCATGTACTTCAGTACGCGCGGTTAACACCAAGATAGGCGTGTCAGAAACATGGCGAATTTTCTTAGCGATTTGCTCACCAGAACGATGGGGCAAATTCAGATCGAGGATCACCAAATCGAACTCAGTTTGGCTGACCATGGCATACGCCATGTTGCCATCGTACGCGCAATCTACACCATGACCTTGTTTGATAAACCGCTGTTCAATAGCTTCGCTGATCAACTTGTCATCTTCGACAATGAGAATTCTCACACTACAACCATCCAAGTGAATGAGTGTTAAGTATTGGTTGCCGAACGGTTAATTTCAATATATTGAAGCGTGTCTAGTGCACGGTTCTTAGGTTTTGAAAAGCAATAAAAGTGAGTTCCCACTCAAAGGATATGCATCTCATTGCGACTACAATGCAATAAGACGCATACCAGTGAACGCACAGGCAAGAGCGAAAAAATACGCTATTGAGGCGCCGACAGCGTCACCTCAGAAAGAAACTGTTCAGAAAGGGACACGTTAGAAGAATAGAAAGATGGTGATGTTCCTGCATGTCAAACCGACGACAACAGGTTTTATTTTCGAAGTTGAATTCGATGCTGCTCGGACCACACTCTCAAATCATCAAGTATTTTCAAAGCACTACGACCAAATTCGGTCAATTCATAGCTGACCGCAATGGGGCGATCACTGATCACTTTACGCACGACCATGTCTTCTGCTTCCAGCTCTTTCAAGCGCTGGTCGATCATTTTTTTACTCGCCCCGCCGAGCAAACGGGCCAAATCATTAAATCGTACGGGTCCGTCTTTCAGGTGGTAAATCAGCGTCCCCTTCCATTTTCCACCAATTAGACGCATGCCCTTTTCGATGGCACAGGGTTCAGTACACGTGTTGACCACACTTTTACGGCCTTTAACGTCGATTTTCACTTCGCTGTTCACGATTCAATTCTCTTGTCAGACATACAGGTCACTTAAAGTACACAGGTTAGCACCTGACCCAAGGTTACCATAATGAACCAGGTTGAAACATGGAAGCGTTACCAAGGTTTCATCGCGTCAGCTTGAATACTCTGTTAGGTTTTCCTGTCCGCTCATACGCTAAAACCCCATACAACACCTGTACGCAGATCCAACATATCCCCCAATCAAAATTCACCCAGATAACATCTATCACTATTAATATGATTTAAATCAATATTAAAAACCAATATTCGTTTATAACCCTCCATACTGGAATGATATTGATTCTTGTTTGTGCATCGAGCATGAACATGTTTAGGGAAAGAAATGGAAAATACACGTTACCTCACCAGCCAGAATGGCGCACCTGTTGCCGATGATCAAAACTCACTGACCGCCGGAGAGCGCGGCCCAGTATTGTTGCAAGATTGGCATCTTATCGAGAAGCTAGCGCATTTTAACCGCGAGCGAATTCCAGAGCGTATTGTTCACGCCAAAGGCACTGGTGCATACGGTACATTCACGCTGACCCGTGATCTGGCTGAATTCACACTGGCTGATCATTTCAACGGCGAAGGCAAACAAACAGAAACGTTCGTTCGCTTTTCAACGGTGGGTGGCGAAATGGGCTCGGCGGACGCAGAGCGAGACCCACGCGGTTTTGGCCTTCGTTTTTACACCCAACGTGGTAACCACGATATCGTCGGCAACAACACGCCAACGTTTTTCCTGCGTGACGGTATTAAATTCCCAGATTTCATCCACACTCAAAAACGTAACCCTCATACCAACCTGAAAGATGCTCAGGCCATGTGGGAATTCTGGTCGTTAAACCCAGAATGTATGCACCAAGTGACGGTGCTAATGTCTGATCGCGGCATTCCTGCGAACTATCGTCAAATGCACGGCTATGGTTCACACACCTACTCTCTTTGGAACAACAAAGGTGAGCGCTTTTGGGTGAAGTTCCACTTCAAGAGCCAACAAGGCGTAGTGAACTTGACCAATGATCAAGCAGCGATTCTGCGCGGTATTGACCCAGATTCAAGCCAGCGTGATTTGGTTTTGGCTATTCAAGACGGTCACTTCCCGCGTTGGAGCGTGAACGTTCAAATCATGCCGGAAGCGGATGCGAACACCTATCACATCAACCCGTTCGATCTGACAAAGGTATGGCCGCACAGCGACTACCCATTGATTGAAATCGGTGAGTTAGAACTTAACCGTTTACCAGAGAACTACTTCGCTGAAGTTGAGCAAGTGGCGTTAGCGCCAAGCAACTTGGTTCCAGGTGTTGGTGCGTCTCCAGACAAGATGCTGCAAGCGCGTCTGTTCGCGTACGCGGATGCTCAGCGTTACCGTTTAGGTGCAAACTACAACCACCTACCCGTAAACTGCCCGCATGCCACACAGGCAAATCATTACCAACGTGCTGGCGCGATGGCAGGCACGCAATGCCCTTACTCTGGTCATCAGACAGGTCAAAATGCGTCACCAAACTTTGGCCCTAACCAACAAGATGATTTGGTTGAAGCCACTGAATTTAAAGAACCACCAATGCGTTTAGACGGCGAAGCAGACCGTTACAGCCGCTACAACCAAGACGACTTTGCACAAGCAGGTAACCTATACCGCTTGTTCAGCGAAGATGAAAAAGCGCGTCTGATTGAAACCATCTGCGGTTCGCTGTCTCAAGCTTCTGAAGATGTTCAACGCAAAATGACCGAGCACTTCAGCAACGCCGATGCAGACTACGGTCAACGCATCGCGAACACGTTGGGTTTGTAGAACGCGACGTGTTTTAGATTTTCTAAGCAACACAAAAAAGGGACAACGAAAACGTTGTCCCTTTTTCTTTGACGCGTACGTGAGAGGTAAATTTTGTACCCACTCGAAAATATCAGTTAGTCTAATTCACCTAACGCTTCAGCGACCATGTCTGTGTTACCAAGGCCTTCAGACGGAATGTAACCACTGCCCGAAAAGCCGGTAAATGCGCTGCTATTTGCACCAATGAGATCATTCATTGTGGTGCCTTCATTGGTAACCACGATGACATTGGGTCCCGCAGTGTCGGTAAAGGTTTGGTCCATAACGGTATTACTCAATGCTGTCACCTGATTGCTGCCATCCACAGACCACCAGTTAGCAATGAAATCCGTACCACCGACGTGGCAATCTGCCGTGGCTTCGACAACCTCTCCCGAAATACCAAACGCATACTCGCTATTTCCGGGTACGTTCACCATTAAATTAGCCGTGTTGCACACGTTAGGGTCTGTGTCTTCCAGATTATTGACGATGGCTTCGTTCAACGCGATGTTTTGTAAGCCTGCTCGCTTCATTGCGCCAAAATACGCAGGGGAAGACGTCTGATAACTCAGCGCATAAATATTGAAATCC
The DNA here is from genome assembly GCF_000286835.2 of Enterovibrio norvegicus FF-33. GTDB lineage: Bacteria > Pseudomonadota > Gammaproteobacteria > Enterobacterales > Vibrionaceae > Enterovibrio > Enterovibrio norvegicus_A. Next base: position 1,802,492 of record NZ_AJYD02000038.1, read on the forward strand.
GCACCGTTAACGCTGTCGTTTGAATACGTAGTCGCGGGGAAATTGGCAACATTGATGGGTGTACCGACATGTGCAAACGCAACGTTTTCGTCGGTGCGGATGTTGCCGTTCGTATCGGTGACTTGAATGGCTTCGCACGCAAGCGAACGCACAATCAGCATCCCTCTATCGTCCGAGCCTTCGAACACAAAACCCATATCGGTGAGGCTATTGACAGTGACCCCCGCTGGCACCTGCGCTTGTAAGTCGGCTTTTGAAACGACAATACCTCCTGCAATCTCTCGGCAGTTAGAAAAATCGACGTCGGAATCTGTCAACGCGATACTCGTGCTGTTGCAGGCTGTTAAACCCAAGCATAGCGTCGCGGCTAGAGTCAAAGGCATGTTGAATGTGTTTTTTTTCGCTGTCATGGGTTGCTCCAGAAAAAAGGCAGTATTCATCAGTGGAAGTGACAATCTGCACAAATGACAAATAGATAGGTGAGGCCCTTTATTTGAGGGACGAGAGTTTTTGTCCTGTCACATAATCAAAGGAAGCCAGCACCAGTTGATAGACGACATTGACTTCTGCATCGGTCGTTGGGGTGTAAATCATGACAAATCCTTCCCAGCCCTTTCGTTTCTTCGCCCAAGGGTGATAAGTCGCCCAACCCGCGTTCACTGCTTCGCTGGCTTTTGTGGGAGAAAGCGACGCATGCAAACTACCATCGGGGTGCATGTGCGCGAATTCGAGCCCGCCAACGATTGCTTGAGGGTTGGCCAATTCGAGATGCTCCGAAACCCAGAACCCGCTCGCGCCGGGCATGGAAATCATCGTGTCTCGAATTTCAATACCTTGAACCCGTGAAACACGCGTCATGAGTTCTGCCAAAAAAGCAGGATTTGATTCCCCGCCCAATTGCACGTGTGGCACGCTATTGGTGGTAGCTGGTACTGGGCTGGTTCGCGCTGGCAGACGTTCAAGTTCCGCGGCGAAGGCTGTCCTAATGAACAAAGCGCTCAAGAACAATGCAAACAACGCGCTGATTTTTCTTTTGGTACACATGACATGCCTCCGATGACGATTTACTTAGAACAGGTAACGCAAACCTAGCTGCACTTCATGTGCTGTTGCATTGTCGATGCGAAAGCCATCCGTAAAATCATCTTGGCCCGTACTGGCATCACCCAATGAGACAAATTGATATTCGCCAATCAGGCTCATTTTCTCGGTAATGGCGTAACTCGTACCGATACCTACATTCCAAGTGAATTCCGTGGAGGTTTCATCTGCATAGTCGTCATAGAAGCCGTCTGACGTACCATCGAGTTGATCGAAAAAGCCTTGAACACCAGCGCCACCCAGCTTTGCCGAATATTCGTTGCGCGCCACACCAACACCCGCTTTCAGGTATGGCGTAAATGCCGTGCCTGTGTTCACGTCATAAAAGCCTTCAAGGGTCAGCGTGGTGCTTTTGAGTTTTCCGTTAAGCGCATATTCTTCACCTACTCGTGAGCCAGTGCCGACGCGTTGGCTATTAAACTTGCCTTCACGATAGCCAAGGCGAGTTTCTACGCGAAATTGCTCGTTAATGATGTACCCAAGCCCGAGAGTCGTGACCGTGCCGTCACCCGCATCGAACTTACCCGGAAAATCGGCATCTTGTGCGATGTTATTACCATAAGGTTCTGAATCTGTTGCTTGATAGCTCTTCCCCAGCAATCCTGTGGCATAAAGGCCTTCTGCACTGGCAATGCCGGAAAAAAGTGTGGTGGCGAATGCAGCGAATAGTACCGGTGTACGCGTCGATCTCATGGTCTCTCCCTTTACGTTAAATCACGCCATTTCGGCTTAGGAGAAATCTACAGCAATCCCATTGATTCTGTTATCCTGCATTATAAGAAGACATAATTCCGCTGAGCAGAACAATGATTCATTATCTTAAACACATGGCGATTTTTGCGCGGGTGGTAGACGAAGGCTCTTTTCGCGCTGCAGCGAGGGATCTCAATCTCGCCCCGTCAAGAGTCAGCCAAACCGTGTCTGACCTCGAAGACCATCTGGGGATCACATTGCTTTATCGCACCACGCGAAAAATCTCGCTAACGAATGAAGGGCGTATGTTTTATCCGCGAGTGGTGGACATGCTGCGCAATGCGGAAATGGGCCTGAATGAGCTTAATGCCTTATCGGTAGAACCAGTCGGCGCATTGAATGTATCTCTCCCTGCCTACATGTCCTCTTCCCACATATCCACTTTTCTTGCTGATTTTATTCGTGAATATCCACGTGTTAGCTTGTCGGTTTCTTACACCGATCATCTCGTGGGGTTAGTCGAAAGCGGGTTTGATCTCAATATCCGTATTGGCTGGCTAGATGACAGTTCAATGGTTGCACGCAAGTTAGGAGAGTTTGAACGGGTTCTTGTTGCGGGGGCTAAGTATGCGGCGTCTCGCCCTAAACCAACCAAGCCTGAAGACCTCAGCGATTGGGAGTGGATCAGCTACAAACAGCGCAATGAAAACATTGAGTTTTCATCAGCAGACAAAAAATCAGTGATGTCTTTTAACCACTCTCGCCTGCAGGTAGACAGCATCGACGCTCTGTTCCACTTTGTGCGTCAAAACGTCGGGATTAGTGTTTTACCGCTTCACCTCGCCAAATCAGGCTTGGTGTCGGGTGAACTTGTCCAGCTCTTACCTGATTGGACACTCAGCCCTGTAGGTTGTTACGCCGTTTGGCCGGACAAGTCACGCAGAGCCAATTTGACGCTATTACTGGCTCGGTTTTTGGCGGAAAAAGAGCAGGCGTATGCTGTCGCATCGAAGTGTTAGGTTAGCCCGTCGAGACAGCTCTTTGCCGACACGGGGAATTCCGTGTCGGCTCACTCTATACGCAAGATGTTCGCGTTATTTCGACCCACCATATAGCGCACTAAAGTTAGGAATATTGTGTTCCCACGTAGGCACTTCTTGGCCCACGATAGTTTTTAACGTATCGATGAACAACGTGGTTTTGATCGGAGCATCACGATGGGGGTAGACCGCAAAAAAGCTGCCGAAATCATCAAGGTGAAGCGTCGTCATGATGGGAACTAATCGGCCATCTAGCACCTCATTTTCAATCATCTGAGCAGTAACAACGGCGAGCATGTTTCCCGCAACGGCGGCTTTCTTTATTAGCTCCACATCGTTCACTCTGTACGCGACATTCAGTTTCAAATGCTGGTGTTCTTGTTGGCTATCGCGGTAACCGAATGTGTCGAGTAACAAACCAGGGGCGGCGTAAACAGCGGCAGGAAGCGCTTCCAGCTGCTCGACGGTATTGATCGTTCCGTGTGTTTCAATAAACGCCGGAGAAGCGACAATCAAAAGTCTATCGCGAGCTATCTTTCTGATGACTAGGCGAGAGTTTTTCGGCTTGCCGACACGAATACCAATATCGAACCCTTCACCGACGATATCTACCACGCGATCATCTAAACGCAATTCAATATCTACCTCTGGGTAGCGTTTCTGAAAAGCCACCACGGCTTGTTGCACGAATTGGCGACCAAACAATGTCGTGCTGCTGACTCGCAAGAGCCCCTTCGGTTCAGCGTGATAATTTTGCGCAAGCCGATGTGTCTCATTTAATAACGCTCGTAATGCCTTTGCTTGGTTCATCATTTCATTGCCCGCCGCAGTTAAGGAAAGCGAGCGTGTTGTTCGGTTCAACAACCTGACACCAAGCTCCCGTTCCAATCGGGTAATGTGTTTTGAGATCACTGACCTGTCGACGTTTCTTTGGTCGGAGACCTTGGTAAAAGAGCCGAGCTCTACGACTTCAAGCAGTAACAATAATCGACTTGAGAAATCCATTTGAATCCTTTGGTGCATTTTTGGCATCAATTATATGCCAATTTGCGTATTTTTTGTCATCTCAAACGAATCTATAGTGGCTCCACATTGAGAGATTCACATTATTCAAAGCGCTGACAAGGCGCGATTATCCGAATGAGGAAGACCCATGAACACGATTGCGATAACTCATGAAAACGGCGTAGCGACAGTCACCATTAACAATCCGCCAGTGAACGTTTTGACGATTGACTTAATCAATGAAATCAACGCGTTTGTGCTCTCACTTGAAGACGACCGCGAAACGAAGATCGTGGTATTTAAATCGCTTCATGAGACCTTCTTTTTGGCGCATTTGGATCTGCATGTCATCAACGGTACGCAAGGCGGTCAAGCAGCGTCGATTGAATTCAACCACATGATTACCAACATCAAAAAGATGAAACAGCTTTCGATTGCAGTGGTTGATGGTGTAGCGCGTGGGGGCGGCGACGAATTTGTGATGGCATGTGATTTAGCGTACGCCACTGAAAACGCAGCGTTTGCGCAGCCAGAAATTCATGTGAACATTCCAACCGGCGGTCAAGGAGCGGTGCAATATGCACGACGCATGGGCAAAAACAAAGCCCTGCAAGCATTGTTACTCGGGAATGATTTCTCGGCGCAACAAGCCGAAGCATTAAACATCATTACGCAGTATGTACCTAAAGCGGAATTAGATAGTTTCTTAGCGATGATACTGAGTGTGGTCAGCACATTAGAAGTACGCGATATCGTGATGTACAAAGAGATCATTCACGCTTCCATCATTGATGAAAATGCGGGTGCGGAAATGGAGTTACGATATTTCTTGGAGCGTGCGAAAGAGAATAAAACACAGGCAATCATTGATGCGTTCATCAAACATGGCGGCCAAACAGAGCGCGAAGCGAAAGACATTCAAGGCATCTTTGTTGACACGGCCAAAGAACTGTCGAAGTAACGAATAAATCGCACCAAGCCGAAACGGTCAGCATTATTGTTGGCCGTTTCTGTATTCAAGATCACTAGGTCAACAGGGGTTATTGAACGCTCCCCTTAACGTCGAACCTGTTATTCCTGCCACCCTTCAAAGTGCGTCAACAAATGGTCGATAGCGAGACGCGCTTTGAGTGGCAAGAACTTACGGTTTTGATACACCACCCAAGAGGTGATTTTTCGTGTCCAAAAAGGCGCGAGAACAGGAACCAGTTCGCCCTCATTCATTGCCTGCTGGAAACTGCTTTTTGGCATATAACCAATCCCCAACCCACCTTTACACGCCTCCACCAAGGCATTGGCGTTGTTGCATCGAAAACGCCCAGACACCTTCACAAGCATCTCTTTGCCATCATGTTCAAACAACCAAGTGTCGTTGTTGGTGATTAAGCACGAATGTTGTGCCAACGCTTTGGGGTGGTTGGGTTCGCCGTGTTTCAACAGGTAATCTGGCGAGGCCACCGCCATTAGACTGCGATCAGCGAGCTTTCTCGCCACCAGCCCTGAATCTTGCAATCGACCATAGCGAATCGCGAAGTCGATACCGTCTTCCACAAAATTCACATGGCGACTGCTGAAATCCACTTCGACCGTCAGCTTAGGGTGCTGTTTGGCGAATGTTACCAGCGCAGGGGCGACAAATTGCTCAGCAAAAGATCCCGCCATGCTAATGCGCAGCGTACCTTGCAAATCAAACTGCGTACCCGTCACCCTCTCATTGGCTTGATCAAGCCCGCTAACAAGCTCTTGGCATTGCAGATAATATTGCTGCCCCGTTTCCGTCAGCTTTACCGAGCGTGTCGATCGCGCAAACAGCGCCGTTCCTAGTCGCTGTTCTAATCGAGACACTTGACGAGAAACATGGCTGACCGAACAGTTCAAGCGACGCGCTGCCTCGCTGAATCCTTTAGCATCGGCGACTGTTACGAATTCGACAATGCCATCAAAGCTGAGTGAGTGAAGGTTCATTACATTATTGCCATATAGCAAAGACGGTTTTCCATTTTAGCGGATTATCACCTATATAGCGAAAGCATAGAATGGCTGGCATAGAATGGCTGGCATCGAACGGCTTACCTTCATCCAAGTCGACTCGCATTAAAAGGACTACGTTATGAAAAAGATTCTTATCATCACTACGAATCACGCCACGCTTGGCACAACGGATCAGGCTAACGGCACTTACGCCCCTGAGATGACCCACGCGTTGGATGCTTTTCTGCAAGCTGGTTTCAGCTACGACGTCGCCTCTATCAATGGTGGCGCTGTGCCTTTCTATGGTGAAAACATGGAAGGCGATGACGTGAACACGCGCATTTTCAACGACGCAGAATTCCAATCTCGCGTGAACAACACCATTCCCGTGAATCAAATCAACATCGATGATTACGATGCCATTTTCTATCCGGGTGGCTTCGGTCTGCTTTCTGATTTGGCAGAACATGTTCTCACGGCAAGCCTAGCGGCAACGCTCTACGAAAAAGGCGGCGTGATTGGTTCTGTGTGCCACGGCCCTGCTGCTCTGCTTCCTATCACGCTGAGCAATGGACAACCGTTGATCGCAGATAAAACCGTGACAGGCTTTACCCGTGAAGAAGAAGTGGATTTTGGCACCATCAACGACATTCCTTTCTTGCTGGAAGAGTCGCTGACGCGCAAAGCGGCGAAATTTAGCAAAATTCAGCCTTGGGGTGTGCATGTGATTACTGACGATCACCTTGTGACAGGCCAAAACCCTGCCAGTGCACATGGTGTAGGTGAAGCAATGGTCGCGCTGCTTAAATAGCGCTACACGCACGCAAAAAAGAACAGATTTAAACGTCGGTGACGAGCGAACCACTGCCTTGCTCAACACTGACGTTTTCCTTTTGGCTTTTGGAAGTGCGCGGCTTTAACGACTGATTATGCCACCAGCGCAGCTTTAGGCTGCGCTGGCTCGTTTTTGGACAAAACCTTGTTAGCTTAAGACAATCGAGTGCCTATAATTGCTGTTCGACATTCCGTGCTCGATGATTCAGGTTTCGTATAAAGTTCAACACTAAATCCTACTTCTTCCATAAGTTGCATATAATACTCAATACCAAATAAACCCAATTCCATACGGTCAAACTCTATGTGTGTTACTCCTTGTTTTTGTTCATAGTATGAAGTCAGTACATTCAGTCGATTTTTATCCGTAGGATGACGCTCGATATAGTCGATAACCGTCAAGTCTGTTTCAGGAAGTGATGTTGTGCGATGATTAACAATAGGTTTATTAATACTATCTCCGTCAAATTCAGGAGATAAAGCAAAAACACCTCCGTAATTTAAGTGCTGGTACGCGTTTGCAAACGTAGCCCTAATATCATCAGCATGGAACAGGTGACCGATACTGTCATGTAGCAAAATAAAATCAAATTTCTGCTGTAAACAAAACTCCCTGATATCTCCCTGAATGGTGTTTACATTAGGGTTAAGCTGCTTACACTTTGTCAGCATATCTGAGGATAAATCAATGGCAAATGCTTCAACATGAGAACCGATGTGCGAGAGGAGGTGCCCAGGACCTGAAGCTAATTCCAGTAACATTGGCAAAGTTTTAGCGCATTTTTTTTCAATAAGTTGCTGCCAAAAATGAGCCTCTCCTTGGTAATCATCTCGACTAATCACGTAGTCATAGTATTTTGACAAATCACCGTAAAGACGGTTGGTTGAGATATTGTGGTGGTTGAATTTCATTATATTTCCATTATTTTTATTTTTATTTTTATTTTTATTTTTATTTTTATTTTTTCAATAAAATATCGACAGCCTTGGATAATAGCGAATTAAACTGCTCATATTCCGTGTCAGAAAAAGCATGCCGAAATTCACTATCAACTTGTTGATATATGTTTATCTCTAATTCACGTAGAGCATTCGCTTTTTCTGTTGCGACCAATCTCACTCCTCTGCCATCGGCGTGATTTTTAATTTTTGCAAGGTATCCCTTGGACTCTAACTTGCTCACCATACTGCTAGCAGAGGCGTTGCTAACATTCATCTGGCAAGCTAAAGAACTAAGTGATACATCTTCTATTAACCCATTAAGTGCGTAGAGGTAATCTAATTCATTGTTTGTCAGTTCGTTGCTTGCTTGGTCACTAATTTTAGAGCGCCAACGGCGCCATAATTCGAACTCAAGTAGTTCCAGGCTCTTAATCGCATCCATAGTATCTCCGATATTAAATTAGTTAGTCTAACTAACTAATTTAATGTAAGCAATGCCAAAGTTTTACTCTAACTCACAATGGGGCACAACCTAGCCAGCTTTCTACCTCACCCGCAATCAAACGCCCACAAATCGATTCAGCAATGCAATGAACGCGCCCAAAGCGCCCGCAGGCCTGCCTACACTTTCGGTTTACTCATTCAAAATTCATAACCACTTAATCGCTGAGACTGTGCTAAAACAGTTTGTGGATCATATTGTTTACATGAATATTGAGGACGTCAGATGGCAGCTACTCCCCGTCTTTTTATTGTTGAGGATGATGATAAGCTTCGTCACCTCCTGTCCTCTTATTTCAGGGAACAAGACTTCAACGTTAAGGCGTTTGATCGAGGAGAGGCTGCAGTTGCCGCTATTTTATCGGAGCAACCCGACATCGTGATGTTGGACCTCATGCTACCTGACATCGACGGCCTGACAATTTGCCGACAGATACGTGCGCAATTTTCTGGCAAAGTACTCATGCTGACAGCCAGTGATGATGATTTCGACCACGTGGCTGCGCTGGAAATCGGCGCGGATGACTTTGTTACCAAACCGATAAAGCCGAGAGTATTACTGGCTCGGTTGCGCGCGTTGATCCGTCGGGCTGACAGTCAACCCAAGACAACGGAACACTCGCCATCAATCGCATTCAACACCTTGGCTTATGGCCGTTTAACACTCAATAAATCTCGTAAACGGTGTGCATTGGCAGAGAAGCATATTCCCTTATCAGACAGTGAATTTGATCTTTTATGGTTGCTCGCAGAATCAGCGGATAAGGTGTTATCCAGAGACACACTCACCCGTGCAGTAAGAGGCATTGAATATGATGGGTTGGATCGTACCGTTGACAACAAAGTGGTCAGTTTGCGTAAAAAACTAGGAGACAACCCTGCCTCACCCTGTCGCATCATTACCGTCAGGGGAAAGGGCTACCTTTTTGTGCCTGATGCCTGGCAAGACTCTCAACATAACGTGTGACTATGTGGCGCATTTATATCGAATCATTTATCGGACTGTTTTTTCTCTTTATTGTCAGTCTGTTTGCCTTCGACTACGTGGTCTACCAACTCAATCCGGATTATGACAATGTACTGGAGGACATGCAGGCCGCAGCCGTTCACCGTGTCCTCAGTACCTTGTCTGAGCCACAAGGCAGCGAGTTTACGGCGCAATTGCTAGCCAACTATGCCGAATCCACAGCCAGTACCTTGAACATGGTGCCAGTGGATGTTGCACCTAAAGAGGTGAGAGACTATTTCGCACAACATTCGCCGCCCCACCCTTATTCCTTTCATGATAACGATCGAGCACTTTGGCTCATCTTTCCTGACTCAAACACTTTCTATCAAATTGCCCCTGATGAGACAGCAATGGTCAGGCAGAAAATTGACTTTAGCGACTCACTGTTTTTCGTTTTCATTGCGGCCGGTTTCTTAATTTATTCAAGCTGGTTGATCTGGTTTATCGGTCGTAGAACACGCGCCCTACAGCACGTGACAGCGGAATTCGCCAAGGGTAACTTAAACGTGCGAGCACCGACTAACAGCGGCAGCAAAGTGGGAAAAATGAACGAAAGCTTTAATGAAATGGCGGACAAAATATCCCAACTCATTACCAGCAACCGCTCTCTCACCCAAGCCGTCGCCCATGACCTTCGGACACCGATTTTTCGCATTCAATGGCAAGCCGAAATTATTCATGAAGAGACCCACTCACCTGCGCTAAAGAAAAAAATCGCGAGTATTATCGAAGACACGGAGGAAATGGAGCAGTTAGTCGATTCACTGCTTTATTTCGCTAAGGTAGGCCGTCAAGACGCACCGCTCAACAAAGAGGAAATTGCGGCCCGCCCCTTTATCACGCATTTGATAGCGCGCCTCCCGAATGCCCAATACCGTCAAATAGACGCAATGATTGACCCTGACATCGTGTTTATGGCTGACAAAACGTTACTAAAGCGCGCGATAGAAAACGTGTTAGTCAATGCCATGAGGTACTCAGTATCAAGGGTGACAGTGCATTGTTCTCAACATGCGCAAACCATTAAAATCATCGTTGAAGATGATGGCCCCGGTATCCCAGAGCCGTTTCGCGAGCGCGTTTTCGAACCCTTTTTTAGCGTTGACCCGTCAAGGAACAAAGCAAATATGGGGCACGGGTTGGGGTTATCCATCGTTAAGTTAATCGTTGAGAAACATGACGGTCAGGCGACCTTCGAAGAAGGCTCCACGGGCGGTGCCAAACTCGTTCTTACCATTCCAAACCCTGACTCTGACAATCAGTGACAAAGTAGTCACCAACTAATGACAAACTGATCCTTTTGTCAGTCTGATTGATTTTGTACGGTGTTCATAACACGTACAGCTAAGGACAGAATCATGAAAAACATTGTCGTTTTATTCTCAACGCTTGCCGCAGCCTCTGCCGTGCATGCCGCGGGGGACACATATATTTTAAACGGTAGTATCTACACCAAACAAAACACATGGATAGCGGAGGCGGGCGTTGCTGGCATCAGCGATCTCTATAAGGAACAGGATGATTCAGTCGTTCCTGTGTTGAATTTTGGCTACCACGGTGATGACTTCAATGTCGATTTGAATGGCGCGAACTATCGCGTCTACGGTACAGACAGTGATCAGGTAAACATCGGGGTTATCCTGACCAGCGCTGGGCTAGCGTATGACGATGACACCTCAGATTTTCTAAAAGGTATGGATGACCGTGACTTGAGTGTCGACCTCGGCTTGAACGTAGATTTTAGACTCGGGACAGGCGTGATTTCGACCTACTTCCAACACGATGTATCGGGTGCCTACAAAGGATATATAGCTGGTGCAAGATACTTCGACATTGCCACCATCGGTGATGCTGATTTTGTCTCTTTCGCCGGCGTGATGCTGCAAAGTAAAGACTTTGTCGACTACTATTTTGGCGTCAATCAAAACGAAGCGCGAGCCAATCGCCCAGCCTACACCGGTGACAGCAGTGTGGCTTATGAGTTGGGATACAAGCTGATTTATCCTCTCAGTGAAAGCTGGAACCTGACACAGTCAACGCAATACACACGTTTAGGCAGCGACGTTGCTGACTCTCCCATTGTTGACAGCGCTAACCAATGGATGGTGGGAGCAACCATCGCCTATCACTTCTAAAACGCGAAAAAGCCTGACGACAACATCAGGCTTATTTTTCCGCAAACTGACGCAATGAACACCTTACCTGTTTTACCGATAGCACTATGGGTGTTGAGCCGTTGAGAGACGAACGACAACCACGAGGATTTTCTTAACGTGCCTACCACTGCTTTATCGTCCAATTTCCTAAAATGCCCACAAAACCACCACTCAAACGCGCAATCGGGAGAGAACGATAAAAACCCATACGCAAACGATTGCCTTCCTTCAAAAAGCGAGTAAGATGCGCGCCAATTTCAAGGCGTTACTGACGTTGGTTGCTCACCAAAGGGCCAAGTGTATGCCTGCCGATTTCAAGACTCACTTTGGTACTAAAACCTATGAAAACTGCTGTTCCTTTGAATATCGATGAAAAGATCTCTTTGCCGAAATCTTTGTCTCTTGGCGCACAACATGTGCTGGCGATGGACCTCTATATCGTCCCAATTATCCTTGCGGGTTTACTGTCTCTTTCTGTTGGTGATACATCTTCTCTCATCCAAATGACGTTTATCGTTGCGGGTCTGTGTACCATCATTCAATCTGGCTTCTTACTCAAATTACCCGTCATGCAAGGCCCCTCTTACATTCCTATCGGCGCCATTGCCGCAATTGGTAAATCCATGGGCATGGGCGCGGTGTATGGTGCGATGATCCCCGTCGCGATTTGTGTCGCGCTACTCGGTCGCCCTCTGAATCTGTTCAGCCGTTTGGTTAAAACCTTCGTGCCGCCAATCGTCGGTGGCACAGTGATCATCGTGGTGGGCATTTCTTTGTTGCCGGTGGCATTCAATGGTATTTACACCGCTGACCACCCTGCAGAGAATATTCTTATCGCCATGGCGAGTATGTTCTCCCTAAGCGCGTTCATTTTACTTGGCTGCTTTATCAAGCAACTTCATTGGCTGCGTTTGGCTTCCGTATTAGGCGCTATTGTCGTCGGCACTCTAGTCGCAGCATCAATGGGCATGGCGGACTTCTCTGCGGTATCCCACGCCGCATGGATAGAGCTTCCAAGCTTGTTGCCGTTTGGCGAACTGGTATTCGATCCGATCGCCATCCTGACACTGCTGTTCGTCACCATGATTGTGCTGGTTGAAACCACGGGCACTTGGTGCGCGGTCACTGCGGTAACGGGCACGGAGTTGGATGACAACCGTTTGAACCGCGGCGCAACGGGTGAAGCAGCAGGTCAATTTATCTGTTCTCTACTGGGCGGAAGCCCTGTGACGGGTTATTCGACCAATGCGGGGATCATTGCGGTAACCGGCGTGGCTTCACGTCGCGCGATTATCGCTGGCGGTTTTATTCTTCTCGTTCTTGGCCTTGTGCCGAAGCTGACCAGCCTGATTGCTTCTGTGCCACATGCTGTCATTGCTGGCATCTTTGCCGTGATTTGTGTGGTGATTGCAATGAACGGCTTCCGCGTCGTCCAAAACATACACCTGACCGAACGCAATATGTTAGTGATTGGGTTGCCGATCATGCTGGCGCTTGGCGCAGTCTTAATGCCTCGTGAAATCATTTATGCGCTGCCAGAATTAGTGGGCTATTTGGCGAACTCAGGCATTGCGATTGGTGCGCTTGCCGCTGTTATCTTGAATTTTGTTCTCCCTAACGAAGCGCCGCTGGAGGCTGAAGCATGATTGACATGGCCCGTATTCAATTTGGTATTTTGGCGGACACTTTCCATGCCCCTGTAAAAGGTGAGCTGGCGTTTATTCCAGACTTCTTGATCCTTGTTGATTTGCGTGGCGACATTGTTGCTACCTTCCATTCTGACGATGTGGATTACGGCGTTCATCTGAACGCATTATGCGAGTCACTGACGCTTATCACCGTTGAGAAAGGCCAGTATCTGATGCCAGGGCTGGTTGACCTTCATTGTCACGCTCCACAGTGGCCACAAGCAGGTAAAGGCTTAGACCTGCCTCTATACGATTGGCTGCAAAACTATACTTTCCCATTGGAAAACCGTTACAGCGACTTAGCATTTGCTGACACGGTATACCAAGACGTGACGCGCACGCTTCTGGCGAACGGAACGACCAGCGCGGTGTACTTTGCGTCTATCCATCGTGAAGCCTCTGAACTGTTGGCGAGCATTAGCCTAGAGCAAGGCCAACGCGCGTTCGTGGGCAGAATCAACATGGATAACGCAGAACAATGCCCTGCGTTTTATCGTGAGTCGTCCGTTGAACAATCACTCGCTGACACGGAAGCATTCATTCACAATGTACGTGGCCTGAAAGGCAATGAACACGGCTTGGTAAAACCTGTGATCACCCCTCGCTTCGTACCAAGTTGCACCGAAACATTGCTGCGCGAATTGGGCAAGCTGGTTCAGCACCATGACGTTCACATGCAAACCCATTGCTCTGAAAGCGACTGGGCACGCGATTACGCACTGCAGCACTATGGCAAGTCAGACATTGAGATTTATGCTGACGCTGGGTTGTTGAACAACAAAACTGTGCTGGCCCACTCTATTTTTCTGACCGACAACGACGTTGCTGTGATGAAGGAGTTTGATGCTGGCATCGGCCATTGCCCGTTGTCGAATATGTACTTTGCCAATGCCGCCATGCATACACGCGAGTTACTAGACAGCGGTGTGAGTATTGGCCTCGGCAGTGATATTGCTGGCGCACCATCGCCTTCGATATTCCGCGCCAGTTTTGACGCAGTTACCCATTCTCGCGTTCGCGAAGACGGTGTAGATTCACGTTTGGTCGCTGCCGAGCGTGGCGTTACGGGTTCGCGTGTTAGCTTTGTTGAAGCATTCTGGATGGCAACCGCTGGCGGTGGACGTGTGTTGAATGAAAAAGTCGGTGTGTTCGAAAAGGATTTCCATTTTGATGCGCTCGTGATCAAACCGAGTGCCTTAGGTAACCTGCGAATTTGGCAAGATATGGACACCCCTCGCGATATTTTGGAGAAAATCGTGTCGTTGGGCCAACGCTGCGATATCGACAAAGTCTGGGTACAAGGCAAACAAGTTCGATAGCGTCTATACCCAAGTAACCGTATTGATACCAAAATTAAAACCTCCCCTGCTTGCGCATCGGGAGGTTTTTATTTAGCTGAATGGCTAGGGTCTGTTGACCTTTGGTGGTTTAACATTTGGTGGTTTAAGAGTGAATGCCAAGTTTGCCAAGCATCTCGTCCATTGCCATCACCAAGGCTTCGTTCTTGCTTGAATCTAGCGCATCAGAATGCGGCTGTGTAAATGCACCAATGTCATTATCAAAGTAACGACCAGAAGCTTCAGCAAACTTATCACTCAGGGCTGCATCAACTAACACATCAGCACCAATGCTTAAGTCTTTACCTTCTGAGCCGTAAGCCTCTTTGACCATTTTGCTCCCCAGAAATGACGCCGGATTGACAGCAATTAGAACGGGTGCATCCGACCCCAAGGTCTGAGCCAACAAGAAACTCCACATGGTGATAGCTAATTTGCTCTGTGAATAAGCAGCGCTATCAGACAATTCTTGTCTGCCTCTCAGCGCCTCCAAGTTCACAGGTGCTTGAGCCGCCGAAGACAAGTTCACCACGCGACTGTCTGCGTCCATCGATGGCAACAGCGCTTTGGTCAGCACATAAGGTGCCAATGTATTAACCATAAAGCGCACGTCGTAACCCTCTTTGGTCACTGCCGTCGGCACTTTAAATACGCCAGCATTATTGATCAGCACATCGATACTTGAGTACTTCGCTTTAATTTGTTCAGCCATCGTGACCACTTGAGACAAATCCGACAGGTCAGCCAAATATGTATCAAACTTTGCATTCGGGTAAGCATCAGCCAGTGCATTCTTGGCCTGCTCCAATTTGGCACTATTACGACCATGCAACAACAGCGTGTGGCCGTCGGCTGCCAGTTTCTTCGCCGTTTCAAAGCCGATGCCATCTGTGGCGCCTGTCAATAATAGGGTCTTTTTCATCATGCTCTTCCTTTAATCATTGTTTGGTACGCGGCCTTTTCCTGATCGAGTATATCAATCAGACGTGGATTCGCACTCTATCCCCCAAGCGCTCGTACATCAGGTGTTCAACGAATCAATGGAACGAGCCTAATACTTTGTATAAAGTGTATAAATGATAGAAAAATAAAATCAGAATTCGGATTTTGGAGATAATGGATGAACACCAATAGCATCAAGTTATTTGTTCTCGCCGCAGAAACGCTGAACATCAGCGCTGCAGGTCAGCAGCTTGGGCTTGCCCCTTCTGTCGCAAGTGCTTGGCTGTCCAAACTGGAAATGGAAGTCGGTGCAGATCTTTTTCACCGAACCACCCGCAAAGTAACCCTGTCTATTGAAGGCACCGAGTTTCTCCCTTACGCCAAAGAAATCTTGGCGCAGCAGGAAGCCGCTTTTGCCGCATTAGGTCGCGGTAATCCCGATGTCAGTGGCACGTTGCGATTTGCCGCTTCCAGCACATTCGCACAACACTATGTCGTTCCCATCCTTGCAGAATTTCTAGCACGCTACCCTAAAATCAACGTGGAACTGATGCTCTCGGACACTCAGGTCAAGCTCATTGAAGGGGGCTATGATTTGGCATTGCGCAACCTTGCTGCCGAAGACAGCAGCCTGATTGGCCGACGCCTTGCCAGCGATACCCGAGTCCTTTGCGCATCGCCCGAGTATTTAGCGGCCAAAGGTACTCCGCAAGCACCAGAAGAGCTCATTGAGCATCAACTACTGGTATTTATGAAAGCCAAATCCAGAAAACTGATCGCCAGCAACGGCAAGCGAGAATGCACATTTCCCCCAGCGAGTGCCAAACCAAGAGTTGTTTGTGATGATGGTGCCAGCATGCGCATCGCTGCCAAAGCGGGCGTCGGTATCTGCATGAGTTCGATCTGGAATATTCACAACGATCTGAAAGACGGTACTCTGGTGAGGGTTCTGCCTGACTATCATGTTGATGACCAAAGTTCCGTGTGGCTGGTTTACCCTAAATCCAATGTGCTGACGGCCAAAGTTCGTGTCTTTATTGATTATCTCGTTGAGAAAATTGGTAAACCGCCAGTTTGGGAACAATAAATCCGGTAAACGGCGAATAATAGGGCGGTTCAAGTTACTCAGCGATGTGCCGCCCTAGTCTTCCTGCTAGTTACTTCGACGGCTATCTACTTGAACACAAGCATGCTGAACAGATGCAAGCTCACATCTAACGCTACCACCACTTCTTCTATCTACTCTTTCTCTATCATCGCCTTTTAATTATCGTGCCTTCTTATTATCTGCCAAATCAAAATAGTGATTCCTCATTTGGCTTATTTATTCACTTTTTGAAGCGAATTACACTTCTCCCATCAAAAATTGTTAGCCGACAATCGGCGACTGTTTAGCAAAAGGAGAAGCGAGATGAAAAACACGGCCACTCACAACGACAACGTGACTTATGATCCCCTCACTGAGGCTCGCGCGCTAGCATTGCCTTCTCGCGAATCCATGTTGCAGCGTGCACCATCGGTCAAACGTTTCTGGGACACCAATACCCCTTTGCTCACCGAGGCTTGGCGCGCATGGGAAGCGAGTGAAGAATCACCTAATTTCAAGCCTGACACGTCACTGCTCGACCCAAAACTCAGAGAAGCCGTTGAGCAAGCATGGCTTGACCCTACGAAGGAAGCCGCCGTCCAAGATCTCTGGGAAGAAGTATCTGCCGGCGTCTACCAGGCGCAGTTCTTTGACCCAGAGCGTCTAGCCGATCTGCGTGAATATCTTGAAGCAGTGGCTGATGCCGGTATTCCCACGCGTCCACCTTACGGAATCGCGCTAAATCGCCGCGGTGCCATGCTGGACCCACGTTCTGAGGGCTATTTAGCTGCGCCAGCATTTCAAGCGTTTTATCGTGACGTCATGGACCGCTACATGCGCCCTATCGCAAGGCTTTTGTTCCCCGGCGTGATGGGTTATGACAGCCAGACTTTTGGCTTTTCGATTCAGTATCAGGTAGGAATAGACACATCACTGCAACCACATACTGATGCCAGTGCAGCGACGTTGAATATCAATATGAACCTGCCAGATGAATCGTTCGCAGGGTCAGAAGTTGATTTCTATGACAGAGTCTCGGGCGAGGTGAAACGCATCACGTTCAAACCGGGTACTGCGATGATCCACAGAGGTAACATACCTCATGCGGCTCATCCTATTACCAGCGGCACGCGAAGCAACATGGTGCTTTGGCTATACGGTGACCGAATGCAAATCCCGGTAGCTGGCCAACGCATTGAGCAAGTCGATGCCAAGCTGCGGTGGACTATACCCGCGGATGAAGCAGACAAATTTGCGCCGTTCTAGTGTGTCAATGAATAGGAACTATCTGAGGAGTGGGAGCTATCTGTGGACAGGCACATTTAATATGCCTTGGGTCACCTACGAATCTGGCAGGACATGGACACCCTGGCGATATTTGGGAGAAAATCGTGTCATTGGGTCAACGCTGCGACATCGACAAAGTCTGGGCACAAGGCAAGCAAGTTCGATAATTTCTAACCATCATTCAACCTCCCCTACGTGTGTATGGGAGGTTTTGTTACTGCGCTCTCATCGCTCGCTCATCATTCAAGAACAATAGAGATATAATTCGTTTTGTACGGCGCGATAGTGGCCTCGCCAGTCGCATAATACTTTGTGCCTGTCTCTTTAGATTGCACTTTAAAATAGTACTTGCCCGCCGCAACGGTAATCGTTTGATAAGTCCCCTCGCTTGCAATGAAAATACTATCATCCGCGAGCCAGCCTTCCGGCGACACGTCAAAGAGATTCCCATTGCATTCCAAAGAACCCGTTCTCGGCTGAGAGCAACTTTCGACAAATATTTCCGTTCTGGAATTGGGGTTTTTTACTGTTTTGGTCACTGTTATCGAACCATAATCTCGACTTGATCTTTCTGCGTCGAAAATCGAAATCGTCTCTTTCTCTACGCTAAAGCCTTTGTCATTTTTCACCACGGTGCCATTGCCAATGCCCCCTACAGAGCCTAAAACCCCATTTATGGCACCGTTAACACCATCATTAACCACTTGTCCTAAATCTTTATCCGCACAACCAGACAAAGTTGCGGTTACCACTATCGCCAACGCTAATTTCTTCATACTCTTTCCTTTTTATTCTTATTTACATCCAATGCCGAGAGAACATTAACACCACTGAAAGCACGTGAGATGTCTCAAAATAGAGTTCAACTGCAACCAAGGAATCGGCGTTCACATATGTCACTGTTTGCTCACTGGCATGGTTGTTTTTGCAAAGAGAAATCAAAGCGGCTTTCATTAAGCGGACACAAAAAGAGCCACAATATGTGGCTCTACGGCAAAGCGATTAAATGGCTCAAAAAGCCGTTAGTGATGACCACCATTGTGGCAATCAAAAAATGAGAGGCTTGGCATTGACCAGTCGTGTGTCAAATGCGTGTCTAACGCATACGCAGTGCCCGTTAGACCGAAAAGCACAAGTGCAGCAATTGCGAGTTTTTTCATTGAGTAAATCCTTATTATTTTTTGCTTATACCCAAACAACGCAGCAAGTATCGTTGTTTTCGCTGCAAAAAGAAGGAGATTTACCTAGCTTTACGCTTAGTGACCATTCAATGACATAAGGACAAAAAACCGCCTTTCTAAGACGGTTTTAATCCTCGGATTTTTAGAACCGTTATTGGCAGCGCACATCGCCTTTCTGACGCGCTTCGTAATCAATCACACTGCCATTCTTATCGAGGGACAACTCGCAGCACTCGTGAAATAGCGAATTGATCTTTTCTCGGCTTTTTTTAAGGCGTGATTTCAGCGTCGAGTAGTTGATTCCCATTTCTTCGGCATACGCCTTTTGGGACTGTCCATGAAGCTCAATGGACGTGAGCATTTCTGCGTCTTCTTCCGGCAGCGCTTGAATAAAAGGCAGCAGGCAAGTGAGAAGATCTTCACGCACTTGTTCCTTTTCTTTCTCAAACCAAAGGTCTTCTTCACCAATTTGATTTAAGCGACCCTTTTGACGATAAAAATCGATAATGGCATTGTTCGCCACCTGAAACAGCCAAGACTTCACTTTCGTCCTGTCTTTCACTTCATTAAGGTGAAGATAGGTTTTCAGCAAGATGTCTTGCAACAAGTCTTCGACATCATCAGAGCTGGATACCTTCGAATGAAGAAAAGCTTTCACACTCGATTGGTACTCACCCCACACTGTTTCAATTGTCATCGTTTCACTCTTTAAGCGCCGCGATCACTCGCGGCTATCGATTTTCATTGTCGACCGAATCTATTCGATAAGCGTGATGGAATCTAATATCCCCTTACCGCTATGAATGCCGCCTTCGTTTTCTTTTGCTGGTTTACTTCGCACTAAGTAGCCAGCGTAGCCATTGTACTCTGTGACAGGCACGCCGTTGAAGTAGGCTGTAAACAGACCTATTTCACTGACAAGATCATCCACAAGCGTTTGCTTCCCATCGCGCACGGCAATGGTCGGGCGCTCTCGTTCGTGCGGATATAGCCGCTGCATCAGTGCCCACGCATCATAATCTTCCGGCTTTAAGCTGGCGAGCTTATTTACAATATCGTCACCGAATACACAGTGACCACCGCCTTCGCCTTGGTTTTTCAGCACCCAAGCATGTTTATCAGCATCCGCTTTAAACCACGCGATGGATTGCGCGCTGATCGGCAGCATGTCTGCCAATACGCTTTTCACCAACAACGCTTCTTCTTCGCTCAATGCCCAGCGGGTTAAATCTCGCGCCGTCATCATGGTGAGGAGCATCTGCATGGTTTTGCTGGTTGCCAATTGTTGCCCTACGGTCGCGTTCACTGCCACATGGTGCTGTTCAATAAACACGCGGGTTTGGCTCAGCGTTTCGCAACACTCGTCTTCGCACAATTCAGGCGCAAAATAGTCTGAGTATTGGTAACCGGCGCGGAGATATACCACATCAATCGCCCCAATGTCTTTCAAGATCAAGCGTTGGTTTTCGCCAGTCGATAATTGCGTCGATAATTGGTCAAACGTTCGGCGCACCGTGCGAACACCACGTTGTTGCAATGCCACTTCCAATAGATGCTGGTCATAAACATTGTCTTCGTTCTTTTGCACCACCATCAAGAATGTGCGCTGCCCTTCACCACCAAAATGCGATCGAATCTCTTGCGCAGCAATCGCAATACCGTGCGCCAATTGGTCTAAACAGGCATTGTCTGTAGGGACAGCAGTTGGCGATTCTACCCATGTGTTATAGGTATCCGGCCATTGGCGGCGCATGTAGTCATGCAGTTCATTGGCACGCTGGCCAAAAGGCCCCATTCCCGCTGCAATGCCGTTGAATTCGATCACTTTCGCACCTTGTTCACGGTCATCCATGTAATCGGTTCGCATCAAAAGGAGCGGCTTGCGCTCAGCCATTATCGGCGCGTGTTCCGTCCCGTGAATTTGCGCATGCATTTTCAGCAAACGGCCAAAGAACGGATCCGCATTCGCCATGCTGCGAAGTGATGACTGCAGAAAAGCGTGGTCTTCTGACACTTGGCTGATCAATTTGGTCAGCATCGGCGTCACATTCATTATGTGGTCGAACACATGACGTTTCATGGTCATCGGGGCAAGGCTATACGGACAATGTCTCGCGGTTCCATCCGCATTTTTTATTGCCACGCCATGCATGATTTGCCACTGGCATGCTTCGTCTGTGATTTGTTTATCAACGATTGGAGAATTCACGGTGTTCACCTTACTGCTCCCTTCGACGCATGTTGTTTGTGTTTTAACGCTGCGCATGACGCCATTTGATGACGTTTCATGCTGTTGCCAAGCCGAGATGGGCATTTTCAGTTTCATGTTCTTCTTGTTCTTTCTGTGCAAGATATAACTCTCGGTACTCGCCAATTTGAGCCACTAGCTCGTCATGGGTACCGCGTTGGACAACCTTCCCTTTGCTCATCACTAATATTTGATCCGCATTCTTAATGGTTGAAAGGCGGTGCGCTACCGCAATGACTGTTCGTCCATGTTGAATATTTGATAACGCGCTTTTAACGGCTTCTTCGGTTTCGCTGTCAATGTTGGCCGTCGCTTCATCCAGCAAATAGATCTCTGGCCCGTGAGCAAAAACGCGTGCCAACGCAATCAGTTGCTTTTCACCCACAGACAATGATGAACCGCCATTGCCGGGTTGATGTTCATACCCTTCAGGCAAGCGCTCGATAAACGCCGATGCATTCACTTCTCTGGCGGCATCAATCGCAACATCTGAGCGGGCTTCACGCTGCATTAAGTCGATGTTCTCTCGAATGGATCCGCTAAACATGTAAGGGTCTTGCGAGACCAAACCAAACAGACGACGAATTTGCGCATCAGGCAGATCGTCGATGCGTTGTCCACCCACCAAAATGTCGCCTTCATGATGCGGATAAAAACGCATCAGCAAGTTCACCACCGAACTTTTCCACTACCACTAGGGCCGACAATGGCTGTGAACTGGCCGCTTTTTGCCACGAAGCTGACATCATCCAGCGCGTTAACGCCCTCTTCATACGCTAAACGCACATGCTTGAACTCGATGTCTTTTTGTGGCGCAAGTTCGACCATTGGCGCATCGTCTTTTTGGGCGTGATGCACAGGCTCATCAAGGATTTCGAAAATACGCGCGGAGGACACCAACGCCACCTGCATCTTTCGAAGTTCCATCGACAGCTGCCTAAACGGTTCGAAGAAGCGTTCGATGTAGTTCAAGAAGGCGTAAAGCGTACCGACTTCGACCACGGTTTGTAGCGAAGCATTACCAAACCAAGCCACGATGCCAAGCGCGGTTAATGAACCAACCAAACGCGTGAATGGCAGCAGCATCAAACTGTCTACGGCGATCGAGCGGGTGCGGAAGTTAAACCACGTATCGTTGTCTTTCTCGAAGCGCGCTTTAAACGCGATCTCTTGGCGAAATGCCTGAACCAATGACATGCCTTGAAGCGATTCACTGATCGTGTTGTTGATATGGCTAATCTGAACCCGAATACCATTAAACACGGGCGTCGACACCTTGCGGTAGATCTGCATGGTTGCTAGCAGCACCGGAATCAATGCCATACTGATAACCGCCAAACGCCAATCCAGTAACGCTATCGCGATGAAAATACCCACGATGCGCAAGCTTCCCTGAATGATAGTGGGAAAGGTCGACACAAACAGATCACGCAGCGATTCGGTGTCGTTAGTGACATAAGACACCATACGACCTGTTGATAGGCGGTCAAACGCCGCAATCGGCAGTCTCAATACATGATCAAACAACTGCTTGCGAACATCGTTGACCACCAACAAGGCGCCATGCTTAAACGAGAGAGACTGCAAATACTGAAAGCCTGCTTGGCACATATAAAGCAGCAATACGGCGGCACTTAGCACGCCTAAGTGCTTCCAATCAAACTGCTGAGGCACGATCACTTCGTCAATGATGACTTTCGCCAGCCAAGGAATCGCCATTTCCGCGGATACAGACACCAACATGAATGCAAAGGCAACGGCAAATCGCGCCTTGTGTGGCAAGGTAAAACGAACGAGACGCCCCATAGATTTACTCAACATGGCTTCCCTCCTCCGCATCGGCGTTATTAACGTCATGGTTGTCATGCGTGATAGACGTATTTAACTGAACATGCGTGTGAGCTTGGCGTTCATACACGGCGGCGTACCAACCCTTTTCTGCCATTAATGCCTGATGCTTGCCGCGTTCAATCACCTCGCCTTGATCGAGCACGAGAATGTCGTCAGCATGTCGTAAGTTAGGGAGCCGTTGTGTCACCAACAGCATGGACTTATGACCATAGTGTGTCTTCAAGTTATGACGAACGATGGCCTCTGTTTTCATGTCTAGTGCACTGAATGGGTCATCCAACAGCAAGATATCGGCATCCACCAACAATGCACGTGCCAACGCTACGCGCTGTCGCTGACCACCAGACAGGTTTGCTCCATTCTCATTAAGCGCGGCATTAAACCCGCCCGTCATCGCTTCAATTTCCTGCTTGATGCCTGCCATTTCGGCGACAAACGCGATTTCTTCTTCTGTTGCATGAGGTTTCCCCATGGCAATGTTTTCTGAAATTGAACCCGAGAACAACAGCGGCTTTTGAGGCACCCAAGCGAGTTTTCCCCGGAGTGAATCAAACGTCAGGTGTTCGGTGTTCATCCCTGCCAAGGTGATCTCGGATTGCATATCGCTCAAACCGTATTGACGCATGATCAGACTGATCAGGGTACTTTTCCCACCGCCTGTCGGGCCGGTGATGCCAATAAAACCACCCGCTGGTATCGTAAACGCCACGTCTTTAAGTACCGGTCTTGATGTGTCAGCAGATGACATATCAATAGTGGAGGTATCAGTAGATGAAGTGCGAATAGATGAGTTGTAAGCAAATGAACGCACATTCACAGAAAGGTTCGAAGAAGCACCGTTAGGAATCACGGCGTGTCCTTCTACCAAGTCAGGCTTTTGAGCAAACAACGCTTCAAGACGTTTCCACGACGTATTACCACGTTGGAACACGTTGAACTGCCAGCCAAATTGCAGGAACGGCCCCAGTAACTGCGCAAGGTACAACGTGAAGCTCGTAAACAAACCAACGGTAATGGCATTTTCGCTGATCATCCATCCGCCATAAGCAAGCGTGATGACGAACGAAGTGCCGTAGATCAATTGAATGGTTGGCCCAAACAATGAATCGATTTTCGCTACATCAATGTTGGCTTCTAACGTCTCATCCAGCTTTTCACCAAAGCGCGCTTTTTGTCGCGGGTTAATGCCATGGGAACGCACGGCACGAATACCTGCGACAGTTTCGCGCACTTCCTCGTTCAGGTGAGAGAATGCCTGCTGCGCGCGTCCAAAGTGTTTTTGCATACCTGCGCCATAACGATTGGTAACCAGTACCAACAGCGGAAACGGCAACAATGCGACGGCGGTAAGATGGCCGCTAACCAAAAACACCATACCGAAGATCACGGTAAAGCCTGCAATTAACGAATCCACCAGCGTCATCACGCCATCACCCGCAGCGGATTCCACCGCATTCAGGTCATTGGTGGCATGTGCCATTAAATCGCCCGCACTGTGCTTGCCATAAAACGACGGTGACATGGCCGTGAAATGCAAAAACAAATCTCGACGGATCACACGAGAAATCTCTATGGCTGCCCCATAAAGCTGGCTATTCCACACATACCTGAGGGCATACATGGCAATCGCGGCGACAAAGATACCCGCTAAGTGGGTCATCAGTAATTGGCTTGTCAACGCATCATTACTGATCGCATCAACAATACGGCCAATTAGCCAAGGTGGTGCAAGGTTAAGTATCGCGACGGTTTGCAGCGCAAAAAACGCGATCAGATATCGGCGAGTACATAGCTTCATGTAGCCGCGCATTTTCCAAATTAATTCCATGGGGTCATCTATTCGTATTCGTAGCCGAAGTTATCAATCACAGTTATCAATCACAGTTAGCAATCACAGTTAGCAATCACACGTGATGGCTGTTTTCTTGGTCAAGAATGTGCTGAATGACAATTCCTGCACATGCTCCAATTCGGCTTGCTGGTTGAGTGACTTCGTCACAAGATCATTGAGCTGACCGACGGTCTCTGCTGAAACGGGATACGCGCTGTGTGTCAACATGTGCCCTTCAGACAATCGTTGAACCAGTTCACGATAACCAATGTCATTAGCTGTCATGTCGGCCAGCATCATCGCAGAAGGCGTTAATGACATATCGGACAGCTTCTGTTTTTCCAACGAAAGGCTCAACGAATACGCCTGCGTGTTGAAACCGCTATCAAACAAGGCGGCGACATCATCCATCGCACCTAATAGCGCGTCTCCTAATTCAACAAGCGACACGTCACCATCGACCGTCGGCAGCATAATGTCTGGTTTTCTTCCCATTGTTGTCACTAATTCAACACGCTGTTGAATCATTAATTGTTCTTCACGGGTTAACGATGGGCTCGGCGCGAGCGCACAATGCGTGAGGAAGAGATCGAGGAAATCGCTCTGGGCTTCACTCAGACCGAGCGGCAAATAGGGATTGTTGTCTACCGTGCGAAGCTCAACATACTCCACACCATGACGACACATGGCTTCCAATGGACGCAATTCTGCATTCACGACTTTCGGTCTCACTGAGCCGTAGAGTTCGTTTTCAAGCTGTAAAATGGCGGTGTTGAGTTGCTGATTGTCGTTCAAATGACGGTATTTCTCACTCGGCATCGCCAACAGCGCTGAAACGCCTTTCAAATACGCCATTTTATCGTCGTAATTGATTGGGTATTTCGATTGTTCACTGTTGGTGTAACCCAAACTGCTCAACCGCAACGACGTTGCCCACGGCAGGTAAAACGAGTGATCGCCCATTGGCTCGAGTTGATGCTCTCGCCCTTCCAAATAGCTTTTATCCAGCGCAGGAGATGCACCAAATAAAAACGGAATCACCCAGCCGTGACGCATCACGTTTCGGATTAGGTGGAAGTACTTCTCAGACACATAGTCTGCAAGAGAACGTTCACTCTTTTCATGCGCGTGCATCGCCTGCCAAAACACTTCTGGCAACGAGAAGTTGTAGTGGATTCCCGAGATAGTTTGCATGCGCTTGCCATAGCGATTCGCCAAACCCTGGCGATAACGCATTTTCATCCTCGCCGAGTGCGAGGAACCATATTGTGCGGACGTAATGTCACGGTCTGCTGGCAATACAGGCGGCAAGCTACCCGCCCATAACAACTCGTTTTTTGGCAATGCGCCCGCAACGAAATGATGCAATGAGGACAAACAGTCAAACATCTGGTTTTTGTTTGTGTAGGCTGGCGTGATCAACTCCAGCTGAGCTTCCGCAAAATCAGTGGTGATAAACGGATGCGTTAAAGCAGAACCCAAGGTTCTAGGGTGTAAGGTTTTCGCCAATGCGCCTTTAGGCGTTGTCCGAATGGTTTCCTTTTCAATACCGCGGCGGATGCCTCCAAGCGTGCCTACCAATATTTTCTCTCGTTTTTTCGTCATCTTTCTTATATTCAGTAATGAGTGACATAAAATCACCACATGAAATACGCGTGGCGTTTACGTGTTCTTTACCTATAAGACGAAGACAAACGAGAAAAGACGACGAAAAGTGACATTTATTTTTAGCCCGATGCCGCTAAATGGATCGAGTGGCTTCTCACTCTATAAATTTGACCACCTTCAAACATGTAGAGCTTGGAGAACACAAAAAAGCCGCTGACTCTCATCAGCGGCTTTTCTTAACTCAACGCGACATGGATTGATTACTTCGTGAACTCAACAGCTTGCGATGCAATCACGAATTCTTCGTTCGTTGGGATAACCAACACGACAGCATCCAGGAGGTCAGATTTTGCAATCATGCCGCCTTTGCCGAAGCGCGCTGCTTCGTTACCCGTTTCGTCTTCAACAAAACCCAAAATTCTTAGGTTCTTGAGCACTTCACGACGAATTGGCAGTGAGTTCTCACCGATCCCGCCCGTAAAGATGATGGCATCAAGGCTGTCGAGGGTGATCATGTAAGAACTGATGAACTTAGCAACACGGTAGGTGAACACTTCAAAAGCCAGTTTTGCACCTTCGTGACCGTTATCCATGGCTTCAAGAATGCCGCGTGCATCAGACGTTAGTCCGGATACACCTAGGAAACCCGATTTCTTGTTCAAGGTGTCGAACACTTGCTCTTGGCTCCAGCCTTTTTTCAGCAAGAACTCGATGATACCTGGGTCCAAGTCGCCAGAGCGTGTCCCCATCATCAGGCCAGCTAGCGGTGTGAAGCCCATTGAGGTATCTACCGATTCGCCATTGCGCACAGCACACACCGATGCACCGTTGCCCAAGTGAACAGAAATAACGTTGGTGTCTTCAATTTTCTTGTCCAATACCTTTGCTGCTTCACGGCTAACAAAGTAGTGGCTAGTGCCGTGGAAGCCGTAGCGACGAATACCGTATTCTGTGTAAAGTTCGTTTGAGATAGCGCCCGTAAACGCTTTCTGCGGCATAGTTTGGTGGAACGCGGTATCGAACACTGCAACTTGTGGCAAGCTTGGGAAAGCCTTCATGGCAGCACGAATGCCCATGACGTTTGCTGGATTGTGAAGCGGAGCCAAATCACTCAGTGCATCAATTTCAGCGACTACGCTTTCATCAATCAGCGTTGCAGTAGCAAACTTCTCACCGCCGTGAACGACGCGGTGACCAATAGCAACCAATTGGCTGCCAACATCCATGTTTTCGACCAATTCAACGATGATTCCCACCGCTTTCTCGTGGTGACTACCACCTTGCTCAAGCATAACTTCTTGCTTGTCTTGCCCTTCGCGTTTCCAGCTAATGCGCGCATCGTCAAGACCGAAGCACTCGCCAAGGCCAGATAATATCGCCTCGCCAGATTGTGCATCCATCAATGCGAATTTAAGGGAGGAACTGCCTGCGTTGAGGACCAGTACTAGTGAATTGCTCATGAAAAATCTCGTTGGCAAATGGGTGATACGGAATACTCAGATTCAGAATCTCCATTATTCAATTAATTTTTAACTACACAATGTTTATTTGAATGATTAAACGTTTTTTAACCTTTTAATGTTTCAGATCAAAAATGCGCACGCTTACTGACAAAAATGAACGTTATCAGTCTCCATAAGACACAAAAAAACGCCCATATAGGCGCTTTAAAAGTCAAGCTATTTGGCAATTCAGGCCATGGTAAGAAGCGACTTGCCTAGCAGCCATTCAAACTCTTTTTCGAACTCTTCACCATAGCGATTACAGCACACATCATGCAATTTTCGGCTGGCATGGCTAGTGAACTCTACTGCATTTTCCGAAGAAACGGAGTGAAGAAAGAAGAGGCGGAGAACGGCAGTAAAGCGGTTGTCAGATCGAAGTGCGGTTAGCCAGCTCTCAATGAATGTACGCTTATCGCCTTCTAGGTCTAACCTATCGATCAATATGTTCAGTAACCTGTCATCTAGACGTGTAATGAAATCGGTTTTCTTTGGAAAGTGATGGCTGATCCCTGTACGAGATATGCCTGTCTGCTGACTCAGTGTTGTGTATGACATTTTGTCGTATCCAAGCGTAACCAATTGGTCAACCACCGCATCAAGGATCGTTCTTATCGTGACTTCAGTATCTTCTTTGCTTCTCTTTGGCATGGTCTTATCCCTGTTTCTTGGCTTCAATCACCTGTAACAATCAAGACATCAGTTCTACTGCTGCAAGCGCTTCTATTATTTATGTCGCATTACCGTAGAGCTTGATTACGCTTAAAACGAAAGAGTTTACCGACCACCTACCCTTAAGTTAACGATCTTAAAGATAGTACATGTGTACACTTTATGAGCAAAAGACGTTCGAAAATCCAAGAAGCGTGAACAGCGTTAGATTTGAGGGCGGGTATCAACATGAATCTGTAACGTACTGAAAGCAAAATGCTATTCTATGTTAACAATACGTGAACAAAATGCAGCGAGCGTTACCTGCATCAAAATTTGAACAAGTGTTTAAATGAATCTCTTGACCTAAGCACATAGAAATCCTTAATTTAACACTTCGATAACATAGAATTATAACTATTACTCTATTCCCTACAGCTATACGGGGTCCTTTATGGCTCAACCAAAACCTTACCAACAAGCTCTTCGCTGGGCTGAAGAACGCCCGAATGAGATCTTTCTTCGCCAGATCATCAACCGTCAGTTTAAGGACTTCACTTACTCTGATGCTGTTGACCAAGCTCTGAGGATCGTTTCTGCCCTGAGAGGTATGGGACTGGAACCTGGAGATAAAATCGGCTTGATTTCGAAGAACTGCGCAGAGTGGTTCATCACCGATCTTGCTTTGATGCTAGGAAGTTATGTCAGCGTCCCCATTTTCCCAACCGCGGGCGCAGATACCATTGGGCATTGTCTCGATCACTCAGAAGCAAAGTTGTTGTTTGTAGGTAAATTGGACGACACAAAAGCGCTGAAAGAGACCCTAGAAATCCGTAGCAAGCTTCCCACTATAGCGTTCCCTTATCCCACCATTCATTGCGGTTACGACTGGGGTGATTTGATTGCTCAACATAGCCGAGCTGAAGTGAACCCAGAGCATCAAGACGACGATTTAATGTCTATCGTGTACACCTCCGGTACGTCTGGCTTACCAAAAGGCGCCATGCTGACTCACGGTGGTTTTGCTTGGTCGTCACAACAACTGATTAATAGCATTGGTATGCGAGAGGGCGAACGCCTGTTTTCTTACTTGCCACTCGCACACATTACAGAGCGTGTTTACATTCTTGGCACAGCAATGATGTCCGGCATTTGCACTGCATTTCCTGAATCTCTCGATACCTTTATTGATGATGTCAAAATGCACCGCCCGACCCTGTTCATTTCTGTACCGCGTCTATGGACGCTGTTTCAGCAACGTATTCAGCAAAAACTGCCTCCTGCGAAACTCAACATTTTGCTCAAGATCCCTGTGGTTTCTGGCTTAATTAAAAAGAAGATCGCGCAGAACCTTGGCTTGGACCAAGCGCGCGTGCTGGGGTGTGGTTCTGCACCAGTATCAGCAGCACTGCTGAGCTGGTATGAAAAGCTCGGGTTACACATTACTGAAGCATGGGGTATGACGGAGTCGTTCGCTTATAGCACGTTGAATTACCCATTCAGAGAAGACAAAATCGGTACCGTCGGTAATGCCGGCCCGGGTGTTGCGATGAGAATTGCTGCTGATGGCGAGATCCTTGTGAAAAGTCAGGGGCTTTTTGCTGGATACTACAAAAACCCAGAAGCCAGTGCTGAAACCATCATTGATGGCTGGCTGCATACCGGTGACATTGGCGATATTGATAACGAGGGTTACCTCACTATTCAAGGGCGTAAGAATGACACGTTCAAAACAGCCAAAGGTAAGTTTGTTAGCCCTGTGCCTATTGAGAAGCGGCTGTTTGAACTCAGTAACGTTGAAATGATGTGCTTGGTTGGCTCAGGCATGCCTGGCCCTGTTCTTCTGGCTCTCCCCCATGATTTCCCTAACTTTGATCGCGCGCGCTATGAGCGTCGCGTGACGAAAGTGATTGAGACCATCAACAAGGAGCTTGAATCACACGCGAAAATCAAAGGTGTGTTGATGATCAAAGAGCCTTGGAGTATTGAAAACGGATTACTAACACCAACGTTGAAAATCCGTCGTCATCTGCTTGAAAAGAAATACCATGATGTCGGTGCGGTATGGCCTGCTGATAAACTGGTGCAATGGGAAGACTAACCCTATTTAGATCAAGCATCTAAACGGGCCTTTGGGCCCGTTTTTTATTGTGTTGAATTCGACTGGTTGATTCATTTCCTCTCGATAATCCAATAAAAAACCCTACAAACCGAGGCGTTAAATGTAGTAATATTACGAAAAGTCGAAAGACTATCCTCATCCCCATCATCGAGAGAGTGATCAATGAGCCAGGAAGAATATCAAGTATGTGATGCGTGCGGCGTGACCGCAGAAATGGGTTACGTGATCAGCGAAGGCGATGACGTTGCTGAAGTTGAAATCTTTGCGTCGGACAAAACAGCCGCCATGGCTGAGTTTCGTGCTTACCTGTCACTGGCGAAAGAAGTTAATGACGCAGTGATTCATGACCTCGATGAAAACGCAGAGTGGGGGTTAAACCCACTGACCGTGAAGCTTAAGTTTGAATGCAGTGCTGAGAAGCTCATTTTCGAACTCCGTAGCCGCGCACTGGCAAAATAAAACTCGATCATTCTTGTTAGTGCTTGTTGCTATCACTGAACACAATGAATGAAAAAAGGCCGTTAGCTAAATCTGCTAACGGCCTTTTTGTTTTCAGCAATACCTGTCACTCACCAAAACAACGTTAGAACAATGTCGGCGTGTTTTCCTCTTCATCCACACCCAGGGTTTCAATTACCGCCTCAAGTTTCTTCGCTGCAATTTCATATTCGAACTTACGAATGGCGTCTTCAACGGGCTCAAGGTTAACGTCCATGCTTTTCGAGCTTTGTTTGATACCTGTAATAAAATCAACCGCCTGCGTATCAAAATTATTGAGCAAGATTTTAAGTTGCTCCAATTCAATACGGAACTCTCTTGGCGTATAACCCGCAAAACCGGCTTCCACGGGCTTCGCTTCTTCCTCTTTTTCACCCGGAATGTAGGTTTTTATTTGTTTTAAGCACGCCTCGATTTTGTCCATCAGGCTGGCATCCATTTTCAGATCTGTGCTTGCTTGATCTTCAAGATTCCCGGCAAGAACAGCTAAGCCTTTTGCAGACACATTGGCAGCAGCGCCTTTCAAAGAGTGAGCAAACATCTCAACATCTTCTCGATTTTCATCAGCCAGTGCCTGACGGATTTTATCAATCACGGCCAATTTCGTATCTGTGAATGCCCCCATGACTTTCCAGTAGGCTTTCGAATTGCCGCCAATACGGTTAATCCCCTCATTGGCATCAAGAACCAGTGGATCAATGTCTGCAATCTGAACATCAATTTCATCTTGAACCTTTTGAACATTGAGCACGACTGACGATTTCACCACCTCTTTGGACGCTGTCGTCCACCGTTGGATGGTAGTAAGAAGCTCATCCACATCTATCGGCTTAGATACGTGATCATTCATGCCTGCTTCTTTACACTGCTTGACGTCTCGTTCCATGGCATTAGCCGTCATGGCGACAATCGGCAGCCCCGCCAATGACTCAATTTCTCGAATTTTCTTGGTGGCCGTCACCCCATCCATCACAGGCATCTGCATATCCATCAACACAATGTCGAAGTGTTGCTCCTGCACCATATCAAGTGCAATTTGGCCGTTGTCTGCCACTTCAATCACTGGGTCAAACTGCTCAAGAATACCCTTGGCGACTTCTTGGTTGATCATGTTGTCTTCTACCAGGAGTATTTTTACGCCTGTGAAGTCTATTTCTTCAGAAACATCTTGATGCACGTCACGGCTATTAAGAAGTTTAAGCTCTTCTTTACCAAATGCTCCCATCAAGGCGTCAAATAGGGAAGATGGATTGATAGGCTTTACCAGCGATGCATCAAACAAGTTTTGTACGTCGTCACCGATCAGCCCTGCATCTTCACCATAGGCACTAGCCAGAATCACTTTCGGCATTTTATTGATTTGTAACTCATGGATTTGCATCGTGGCTTCATCACCATTAATGCCCGGCATTTTCCAATCCATCACCACGACATCAAAGCCATCGTTACTTTGATCGGCAGATTGCACTTCGAACACGGCTTCTTCACCATTAGAGACGGCTGCCACGCGCAGATTTAGGTTATCAAGCAAGGCATACATGATGTCTCGTGACGCTTGGTTATCATCCACAACCAACACACGTTTATCATTGAGCACGGTCGCTTTAGCCACCTGCTCTTTAATGCTGGATTCGCTACGACCACAACGAATGGTAAACGAGAACGTGGAACCTTTTCCGGGTTCACTCGCGACCCAAATTCGCCCGCCCATCAATTCAACAAAGCTTTTTGAAATGGTTAAACCAAGCCCTGTACCGCCGTATTTTCGCGTGATAGAGCCATCTGCCTGAGAGAATGACTGGAACAGGCGTCCCAATTGCTCATCAGACATGCCAATCCCCGAATCCTGAATGTCGAACTGCACTTCGACAATTTCATCGCATTCGGTCACTTTTCTAGCGCGAATAATAATTTCGCCGCTGTCGGTGAATTTAACGGAGTTACCCGTCAGGTTAATAATAATTTGTCCTAGGCGTAACGGGTCACCCACGAGGTCATCTGGCAAGTCGGGGTCAATATCAAAAATGAGCTCCAGCTCTTTCTCTTTCGCTTTGACTGAAATGATGTTGCTGATGTTGTCCAGCACTTCACTAAAGCGGAATCCGATGTGTTCGACCGAGAGCTTACCGGCTTCAATTTTCGAGAAATCGAGAATGTCATTGATGATGCCAAGCAACGACTTACCCGCTTTTTCAATATTGCCGACATAGTTACGTTGCTTGTCATTCAAATCCGTTAACAAAGCTAAGTGAGACATACCCAATATGGCATTCATTGGAGTACGAATTTCATGGCTCATATTCGCCAAGAATTCCCCTTTGGCTTTACTGGCTTCTGTGGCTTGGTCTTTCGCGGCAATCAAATCGGATTCGAGGCGTTTTTGAGTGGTAACATCAACGAACATGCCCACAACACCCAAGGGTTCTCCATCACCGCCGTAATAAGTGGCTTCGTACACCGTTAAGATACGGACATCGCCATTGGCATTCGGAAGTTCTATCTCATAGACGCTTGAGCCTGGGTTTTCGAGCAGTGTTTTTTCTTTTTCATCGAACATGGTGGCGACATCTTCGGTAAATAGCTCCGACGGTGTTTTGTCCATGACATCGACATAGAAAAGGCCAAGAAAGTCAGTGAACGCGTCGTTGACGCCGATGTAATAGCCTTCGGTGTTTCTAAAGTAGGTAGGGTTTGGTATCGCATTAATAATTTGCTGGTTGAGCTTCAACTGCTCAGAAACACGGTGTTCCGCTTCGAGCTGTAGCTCGGCGTTTATTGTGAGCTGAATGCCCACAGCCAAATCTTCTTGCGCCTCTAACAGCCAATCAATTTCTTTGTCGGAGAAAGTACGTACAGACCCTAATTCCAACACCCCGACCATGTCGTTATTAACAATAAGGGGCATGAAATACATTTCTTCCAACATCAACTTACCAGCAGGTAACGTAAGCGCGAATTTGTCTTTGTCGTTTCTGATCCGCAGAAACTCTTTTGTCAGCATAATGGTGCGATGGAAAGAGACGGCTTCTACGTCCATCTCTTCCGTTTTTTCATCAACACCCACACCGCCCACCAAATTCAGCCTCTCTCCTCGGAGAACGTAGATCGCAACATAAGGCAACTCAAGGCGTTGTGAATAGAAGTTCGCAACTTGAAGGCCAAGGTCTTTGGTATCGGAACAACCACGGATAAGATCTGAAAACGCTTTAATTTGACGACTGAATTCAAACCTCTGAGCAATTTCAGCCAACACTTCATTTTGTGCGGCAGCAAGGTCTTTCAATTCGCCTTGGCTTTCCACATCCAGCTTGAATTCGAACTGCTTGTCACGCACTTTGCTAACAATAACGCGGCGAATGTTATCTAGCGGTTTGAGGAATCGATACCATAACAGGACGGTGGACATTCCCACTGTCACAATCAACAAAAATGCCATCGAAATAGCAACACCATCCATGTTTGCGCGTTGCTGAACCAGTCGATCTAGTTCGGCATGTGAGCTTTTCTCAATGGCATCATAAAATGCGCCAATAGGCCCCATGATTTTGTTTTTTGCATGGATATATTCCGGCCCGAATAACATTTGTCGTGCAAGTTCAGGATCGGGAATGACACGCTCTATACCACGAGCCGTGCGTTTCTTCCCTTGGATCAAATTCATTGCCTCTTGCTCAATGGAAATGAGCTCTTGCGATCGAGAAAGTGCTTGGGTCAAAAACGACATTTGCGCCTCACTCACCCCCGAATCGCGCATGCGACCGAGTAAAGAAGGGAAATCAGGACGAATTGGAATATCAGGGGCTTGCACTTCATAGTTGGGATCAGACAACTGGGCCCAATAATCAAAATTGAAACTCTCAGGAAGCGGGAGCTGCCCATCACGTACCGCTTTCACATTATCAAACAAGTAACGCCAACGATTGTTCGATGTAACAGCATAATTTCGCGCAAACTGTGTGAGTAATTCGGAGCTGTTTTTCAACTCCGTCGCCAACGCATATTGTTCATAGCGTTTCTCGTAGATTTTGTTGATGTCTTCCGAAAGTGCTTCTGAGCGTATGTTTGCAAATATAGTTAACACGCCAAGAACGAGAATAAACCCCATTAATGCGAAGAAAATGTGGCGAATCGATCTCATTTTGTCTCCAAAGTCTCGAAATGGTGACACCGCTATCACATAAGCGTAGACCGCTAGTGACCGTTGATAAAGTGAGAAAAAGCAAAAGCCTGTTTGCACTTATCGATAAATCACGTCATAACTGAGTAACGCTCAAAAAATATCCAAACATGAGCAGTACGAGAGTTTGCCGCGAGCACATTGGATTGGCACAGAGACGGAACTCATGAAGAGGTAAAAGTGACACCCATTTATAAAGGAACAATGGCAATGCTAATTGGCATTTCCATACTCAGCGTCGATAGTCTGTTGATCAGATTAATTGAGGCATCCGGTTGGACGTTGCTTTTCTGGCGAGGCCTGATCTCTGCAATAGTGATTACGGCATTTGTACTTGTCCGTAACCCCAAAGAATCGCTAACAGCACTGAAAAAACCTTCCAAAAATTTACTGATCGGGTCTTTGGCATTCTCTCTCTCCACGGTGTGTTTCGTTTTATCGATTGAACACACTCAAGTTGCCAGCACGCTTATTATTATCAATGTCAGCCCGTTGATCTGCGCAGCGCTTGCGTTTGTGTTTTTAAAAGAAAAAATTGACACAAGAACTCTCTTGGCGATCGTTGCAGCGACTTTTGGCATCGTGTTTGTTTTTTATGGGAAGGCGTTACCGAACGCGTCGTTTGGCAATATGATGGCGTTAGTCACTGCATTGATGTTGGCCACTTATTTTGTGGTACTGCGAGAAAGTAAAAGCGCAAATGCTCAATTGTTCCTGATCTTTGGCGGACTATGTACAGCGACCATTGCGCTGATAGCAGGTGCAGAGCCCTTTTCGCTGACGCAGCAAGAGTGGGTATATATTCTCATTTTGTGTGCGGGTGTTGTGCCTGTTTCCTTTATCTTGATTTCCATTGGCCCGAAATACCTTCCTGCTGCTCATGCCAATCTCTTCATGCTGTTAGAGGCAATTCTTGGGCCGATTTTTGTTTGGATGGCATTGGGAGAAGTACCGAGTGAGAATGTATTGATCGGGGGCGGAATTATCTTGCTGACGCTAGTGTTGTTTACACTCTCGGCGGCAAAGAGCCGAAAAATGTCCAATAAAAAGCCCAGCGCACTGTAATCATTACGCTGGGCATCGTGTTTAATGCCAACCTATAAGCGCAAACTCTGCCACGCTTCACACATAGTACGAAATGTCGCAGCATCACCTTCAGGGCGATCGGGGTGCCACTTCAACGCCATCTTGCGCCACTGTCGGCGGATCTCTAAGTTTGATGCTGTATCTGATAACCCCAAGGCTTTTAACGCATTGCGCCGTTCTACGGTAGTTTCGCTGCAGTGACCAACGTGCTGCTGATACCGTTTCCAAAATGACTTGAGCAGCTCTCGAACGTCTTCCGTCTGCGCATCATAGTTTTTCCAATCCATGTAGTATTCTCGCAATGGATCATCGCGATTCACTTCATGTTGGACAAAACCTGACCCTGCTCCACGCCACATCAATCGAATATCCATGGATTCAACTTGAAGCCATTGGTTGGGAAGCAACGTCTCTTGTAACTGGTAGAGCGCGTTCATGATGAGAAAATTACGCTTGAACAGGTCCAATTGGGGATCATCATCCAAGTGGTCCATGATGGTATTTTTCTGCAGTTCAGCCATTAGGTAGTGGACTTTCCAGCTTTCATTCGACGCTTCAAGAACACTAAGTATTGGCCAGATCAGAGGGTTATCAATTTCATCCCGTTGTTCTGCAAGCATACTGCCATTTCTCCTTTGCCCTAATGTCG
This sequence comes from Enterovibrio norvegicus FF-33, assembly GCF_000286835.2. Classification (GTDB taxonomy): domain Bacteria; phylum Pseudomonadota; class Gammaproteobacteria; order Enterobacterales; family Vibrionaceae; genus Enterovibrio; species Enterovibrio norvegicus_A. Next base: position 1,839,489 of record NZ_AJYD02000038.1, read on the forward strand.
TACTTATAAGACATTAATCCATAATCACGTGAATCGCCTACAAAATTGCTTTCTTCTGTAATGAGTCACAACTTCTTGCCTTCTTAAGTTTGTCGTTACCGCTCGCTATTGACAAAAGACTCAGAAAACAGGGGTTGCATACTCAGTGCCAGTTTTGAGATTGCGCGTTAGATTTTCCGACATTGTGTTCAGTGAAAAACGTGAGATATGCGCAGGGTGTTGAGAAGAAAGAAAAAAGGCCAAAGCGAGGCTTTGGCCTTTTGACTAGATAACAATAGACAAGCGTTAATCAGATTAAACGCATCGTGATAAAGCGGCAAAAAAGTGACGCAATATCATTTTCACCGCATCGCTAACAACGTTAAACGACCCGATTACACGCAGTGCTTAACCACGGTAATAGCGCTGTGGCACGAACGGCATTTTCTCTACCGTCATCGGCAATTTCTTACCACGCACTTCCGCAAACACTTCCGTGCCAATCACTGCACTTGCTATTGCTACATAGCCCATCGCTACGGGTTGACCTTTGGTTGGCCCAAACGTGCCGCTGGTGACGATACCTATTTCATTGTCATCGGCATCAAACAGTTTTGCGCCTTCGCGAACAGGCGCTTTGCTTGAACCAATGAGACCAACACGCTTACGTGACACATCTTTGGTGGCGATTTGATCAAGAATGATGTCAGCACCCGGGAAGCCACCCGCACGCTCGCCATCGGCACGACGTGGCTTGCTGATCGCCCAAAGCAAACTTGCTTCAACTGGCGTGGTGGTGGTGTCGATGTCGTGCCCATACAGGCACAATCCGCACTCAAGACGCAGTGAATCACGCGCGCCAAGACCAATCCACTCGACTTCTTCGTTCGCTAGCAGTGAGCGAGCAAACGCATCGGCTTTATCGGCAGACACTGAGATTTCATAGCCATCTTCACCGGTGTAGCCTGAGCGACTCACCACGCATTCTATGCCGCCAAGATCCATCATTGCCGCATCCATAAAGACCATGTCTGCCACAGCAGGGTTCAAACGGGCAAGCACGTCAACCGCTTTCGGGCCTTGTAAGGCAAGCAGTGCGCGATCTTCAATCAGTTCCAGCGTGACATCCGCAGGTAAGTTAGCCTGTAGATGTGCAATGTCTTGTTCTTTACACGCTGCATTAACGACCACAAACAGGTGATCGCCAAAGTTAGTCACCATCAAGTCATCCATCAAGCCGCCTTGCTCATTGGTAAACAGTGCATAGCGTTGTTTACCTGCTGGCAGATCAATAATATCGACTGGCACTAATGCTTCCAGCGCCTTTGCCGCGTTCTCGCCATGAAGGCGAAGTTGCCCCATGTGCGAAACGTCAAACAAGCCGGCATTATCACGGCAATGAATGTGTTCTTTACGTACACCTAACGCGTACTGAACGGGCATTTCGTAACCAGCAAATGGCACCATTTTGCCACCCATTTCAATGTGCAGATCGTGTAGCGGGGTTTTCAAAAGATCCTGAGACATGTTTCACTCCATGATCACGGCGTCAGCCGACGTTCTCGCATTTCCGCTCTATCTGTAAGCTCAAGATGTACGCAAGCTAAAGATATCAACGGGCTAAAATATGTGTGCACCTGACACTATCAGGACGCGGTCACCCATAAAATCAGGGCATCTTGTTCACTGGACGAGGTAAGCATGTGACCCATCGCGGCGTCGTAATACACGCTGTCACCCTCATTCAGTTCAATCGCTTCATAAAACTCAGAAAAGAAAGCAATACTGCCTTCTAGTACTAATAGGAATTCTTCGCCATCGTGACGGATCCACTCGTCGTACTCTTCAAATGTGCGAGCACGAACCCGTGATTTGAACGGAAACATTTTTTTGTTGGTGAGTTGCGACGCCAACAATTCATGTTCATAGGTTCCCGTTGGGCGCATCTTGCCTTCACCCATGCGCGTGACATCACGACGACCCATCGCTTTGCGCTGTTTCGGTGGCGCAAACAATTGGGGAATATCAATGTTCAACCCCGCCGCCAGTTTCTGCATGGCTTGGAATGTAGGCGAGATTTGTTCATTTTCAATCTTGGATAAGGTTGAGCGCGCCAAGCCGGTTAACTTGCTCGCTTCTTCTAACGTTAGCCCACTACTCGTGCGAATTTCTTTGAGGCGCTCGCCTAACTTTAGCGGTGCAATATGTGCATCAGCTTGTCCACTCGCCCTTTCAATGGTTACTGACGGATACACATCCTGTGCATCTGAGTCTGTCATTTTTCGTCCCTCACCTTTGGCAATTCATCAAGCACGTTGTTGGCGTCTTTGTCGTGAGCCGCCATTTTTACACGAGAATAGATTTACTCAACACGGCCAAGTTAACATTTTTAACAAAAAGTTTCCTATAGGAAACTTACTCTCTCACCATTGTGTGCTTAACACTGATGTTCAGCACAGAATTTCAGACTAAGTCCAATGAGGTGACAGTTCAAGAAATAACCACCCAATCAGCAATAATTTCAAGCCACTGTTTTATATGATTATTATTTATTTTCAAGTAAATGCTAATTGCAATCTTTTCAGCAAAATAGTAAAAAGGCAAACGTTTGCGCAAGCTTGGTATTCTTGATGCCTCTATCAAGGAACTTAAATGCAAAACTGCCTACGGGATCACAATGAGAGTTTCCTATAGGAAATTTTGTTTTGCACGACGCAAATACGGGTTGTATGTTACGCAAATGTTGAAGTCGAAATAACGATAATAAACCACTCTTGCTATACCCAAAGTAGACATGTGCAAAGCACAGGCTGAAATGGGCAACAATGAGAACTGGACGACAACACATGACACGGACTAACCATTACCTCGGTATCCGTGATGCTTAACCTACAAAGCAAGGATACGTGCGATGAGTCATAGCATGTTTGACCTGTTTAAAATTGGCGTTGGCCCTTCAAGCTCCCACACTGTGGGTCCGATGTTGGCAAGCGCTCGATTCGCTTCTGCGTTACGTGAAAATGAACGGCTCCACAATGTGGAGAATGTGCGTGTCGAACTTTATGGTTCGTTGGCGCTCACCGGAAAAGGCCACGCAACCGATGTTGCTTGTGTGATGGGATTAATGGGGGAATGGCCAGATAGCATCAACTCAGACGATATCCCTACACTGGCCGCCATGGTCAAAGGCAGTAAAGAACTGCCTTTAGATGGTCATCGTTTTATTCCGTTTGATTGGGATACCGATCTGGTCTTCCATTTTGACCAAGTGCTCCCCGAACACCCTAACGGTATGACGTTGACAGCCTTCGGTGAGAATGCTGAAGCCCTGCTCTCTCGGACCTATTTTTCGGTTGGGGGAGGCTTTGTTGTAGAAAAAGGTGAAACGGATGCGCTGGCCTCTGATTTCAAGCCGCCTTTTCCATTTACCAGTGCCGTTGAACTGTTGGCACATTGTGAGAAAGAAAAAAAATCGATTGCGCAAATCATGTTTGTGAACGAACTCGCTCGAGCAAAACATGAGGATAAACACGCAACCATCGACACAATAAACCAAAACATTGAAGCCATTTGGCAAGTGATGTTGTCTTGTATTGAGCGCGGCATTGAACAAGACGGCGTGTTACCTGGCGGATTACAGCTCAAACGACGTGCTAAGAATCTACACGATCGTATTGTAAAGAAAGATACCGATGGCTTGCCCGTGGACACCAACGATTGGGTCAATATGTACGCCATGGCAGTTAACGAAGAAAACGCCGCGGGCGGTCGTGTTGTCACAGCACCAACCAATGGCGCTGCAGGTGTCATCCCAGCAGTATTGGCGTACTACAACAAGTTTGTTGCGCCAAACAATGTTGAAGGCATCCGAACGTTTTTGGCGACAGCCGCTGCGATTGGTTCGCTTTACAAAACCAATGCGTCTATTTCAGCTGCCGAAGTCGGTTGCCAAGGTGAAATTGGCGTGGCGTGCTCAATGGCAGCTGCTGGATTAGCCGCGGCGATGGGGGCGACACCAGAACAAATTGAAAACGCGGCGGAAATCGGCATGGAGCACAATCTTGGCCTGACGTGTGACCCTATCAATGGTTTGGTGCAAGTACCCTGTATTGAACGAAACACTATGGGCGCAGTGAAAGCGATTAACGCGACTCGCTTAGCGCTCAATGGTGACGGCAGTCACCATGTTTCGCTTGATAGCGTGATTAAAACCATGCACGAGACGGGTCTCGACATGATGAGTAAGTACAAAGAAACGTCCCAAGGCGGGTTGGCAACGAACGCCATTGCCATCAATGTGGTCGCTTGCTAACCGATGTTGATGTGAAAAAACCTGACCAGCACGAAGAATTTATCGGTGTTCAGAGGGAAATGCTGAACACCAAGGAAGCCCAAATTTTCCGCTGTATGTATAGCGGACAACAATTAACTCGTTTCATACGGAGATGTAAAAATGGATGCAACCCTGAAGTTTTCTAAGAGCCATGAGTGGGTAAAAGACAACGGCGACGGCACTGTCACTGTTGGAATTTCTGATCACGCACAACAACTTCTTGGCGATGTCGTTTTTGTCGATCTGCCGGAAGTTGGTAGTGATGTAGAAGTCGGCGAAGGCTTTTCTCTCGTAGAATCAGTAAAAGCAGCATCGGATATTTACGGCCCAGTAAATGGCGAAGTGCTTGAAGTTAACGAAAATCTGGATGACAGCCCAGAGTTGGTTAACGAAGAACCTTTCGAGGGCGGTTGGATTGCAAAAATCAAGCTCGCAGATGACAGCAACCTTGATCATCTGATGAGCGCTGAAGCATACCTAGAAACTATCGAAGACTAATTCAGGACGCAGGTCATGACAGAATCACGCCTACTCGATCAACTGCAATCTCACAATGAGTTTGCCACTCGCCACAATGGTCCACGCGAATCCGATCAGCACGAGATGCTGAAAACGGTAAACGCCACCAGCCTCGAACACTTGATTGAAGAAACAGTGCCTGCTGCCATCCGTTTGGCTCAGCCGCTGGATCTTGACGACGCTCTGAGCGAAGTCGCTATGCTGCAAAAGCTAAAAGCGATTGCTAGCAAGAACATCATTAAGCGAAGCTTTATTGGTCAAGGTTACTATGGCACTCACACGCCAAACCCAATTCTGCGCAACGTGCTTGAAAACCCTGGTTGGTACACAGCTTATACCCCTTATCAACCTGAAATCTCCCAAGGTCGTCTTGAATCTCTGCTGAACTTCCAGCAAATGGTGATGGATTTGACCGGCATGGATCTCGCAAACGCATCACTGCTGGATGAAGCGACAGCTGCCGCAGAAGCCATGACCCTGTGTAAGCGTGGCGGTAAGAGCAAAAGTAATACCTTCTTCGTGGCTGACGACGTTCACCCACAAACACTGGACGTGATTAAGACTCGCGCACAATTTATGGGTTTCGACGTCGTTGTTGGTGCAGAAGACACGCTGGCGACCCATGATGTCTTCGGTGCGCTTCTTCAATACCCTGGCACAACGGGCCAAGTGCGCGATTTGACTGCGCTTATTGCATCGGCTCAAGCGAACAAAACATTGGTTGCTGTGGCGACTGACCTTCTGTCGTTAACCTTGTTAAAAGCGCCGGGTGAAATGGGCGCTGACGTTGTCATTGGTTCAGCACAACGATTCGGCGTACCCATGGGCTTTGGTGGTCCTCACGCGGCCTTTATGGCCACGCGTGACAAGCTGAAACGCACCATGCCGGGCCGTGTTATTGGCGTATCTGTTGATACCAAAGGCCACCAAGCATTGCGCATGGCGATGCAAACTCGCGAGCAACATATTCGCCGTGAGAAAGCCACGTCTAACATCTGTACGGCGCAAGCACTTTTGGCGAACATGGCAGCTTTTTACGCGGTTTATCATGGTCCACAAGGCCTGAAGAAGATCGCACGTCGTGTACATCATTTGACGGCTTTGGCAGCCGCAGCATTTAACCACGCAGGCGTTGCGCTAGCGCACCATGATTTCTTCGACACCATCGCGTTGAATACTGGCTCGGACACTGACGCTTTGTTCCAAAAAGCACAAGACGCTGGTTTCAACCTGCGCAAGCTAGAGGGTCAACTGAGTATCAGTTTCGATGAGACAACCACACTGGAAGAAGTGAATGCACTGGTTGCAGCACTGACTGACGAATCAGACGTTGCGCCTTTCGCTTCTTCTGTGGAAGCAGACGAATTCGCCGCTATTCCAGAAACGTGCCGTCGCACTAGCGATTACCTGACTCACCCTGTGTTTAATAAACACCAGAGTGAAACCCAGCTAATGCGCTACATGAAGAAGCTGGAAAACAAAGATTTTTCTTTGACTCACGGCATGATCCCACTAGGCAGCTGCACCATGAAGCTAAACGCAGCCGCAGAAATGATCCCTGTTACTTGGCCTGAATTCGGCGCATTGCACCCGTTTGTTCCTGCTAATCAAGCGTTAGGTTATGGCGAACTGGCAACGTCGTTGAACAAGATGCTTTGTGAAATCACAGGCTATGATGCCATGTCGCTTCAACCAAATTCTGGCGCGCAAGGCGAATACGCGGGTTTAATCGCCATTCAGCGTTATCACGAAAGCCGTGGCGACACGCACCGCAATGTTTGCCTGATCCCAAGCTCTGCACATGGTACGAACCCAGCATCAGCGTCGATGGTTTCCATGAAAGTGGTCGTTGTCGGCTGTGATGACAATGGCAACATCGATGTGGCGGATCTGAAAGCGAAGATCGGAAAACACCGCAACGAATTGTCATGCATCATGATCACTTACCCATCTACACATGGTGTATATGAAGAAGCGGTTCAAGAAGTGTGTGAATTGGTTCATGAAGCAGGCGGTCAAGTTTACCTTGATGGCGCTAACATGAACGCACAGGTAGGTTTGACCACGCCAGGCTTTATTGGCTCTGACGTGTCTCACCTTAACCTGCACAAAACCTTCTGTATTCCACACGGTGGTGGCGGCCCAGGTATGGGTCCAATCGGTGTGAAATCTCACCTTGCACCCTTCTTGCCAGGCCACGTAGAAGACGGTTCAAACTTCGCGGTTTCTGCTGCGCAGTTGGGCAGTGCGTCTATCTTGCCAATATCTTGGGCATACATCGCCATGATGGGTGAGCAAGGCCTAACAGAAGCCACCAAGATCGCTATCTTGAGCGCGAACTATGTGATGGAGCGTTTGCGCCCTTACTACCCTGTCCTGTACCGCGGTACACATGGTCGTATTGCGCATGAATGCATCATTGATATTCGCCCACTTAAAGACGCGTCAGGCATCAGTGAAGAAGACATCGCGAAACGCCTGATGGACTTTGGTTTCCATGCACCAACCATGTCGTTCCCTGTTGCGGGCACACTGATGATTGAGCCAACGGAAAGTGAAGACAAAGCAGAGCTAGATCGTTTCTGTGATGCAATGATCGCTATTCGTGAAGAAATCGCAAAAGTACAAGATAGTGAATGGCCGCTGGAAAATAACCCATTGGTCAATGCACCGCATACGCAAGCTGATCTGATGTCGGCAGAATGGGAGCGTCCATACAGCCGCGAGCAAGCCTGTTTTCCTAGCGTACAAGCGAAGGCAGCCAAATACTGGCCAACGGTAAATCGTGTCGATAACGTCTACGGTGATCGTAACCTGATTTGTTCTTGCCCTAGCATTGAAAGCTACGTGGAAGAGTAATCCACTTGTTTCATTAAGCGCTGCAGAACGATATAAAAAGGGCCATCGAATCCGATGGCCCTTTTCTTTTTGATCAAAATCTATCTTTGTCTAGATAAAACAACGATCAATAAGATAAACAAAATCAATAAGATAATGGGTAAAATGACGATCTTGTTCAATATCTGAAAGGTAAATACTGGAGGCTAAAAATACACGTGATGGCAGCAAGAGGGATGATACCCATTATGGCTGGTATGGCAAAAAATCAGCCATACACAATTCAATACTAAATACACTCAATGTGCAAAAACGGCGTTAATCTCGGCAATCTCTTCATTGCTGAGATATTGCAGGTTTTCATTTGGAGTTTGTAATCTTAGTGCTGCCGTTTCTTCCAGCTCTTCAAAGTTATACATAGCATCTTTAAGGTTTTCACCCATGACAACTAAACCCGCATTTGTTGTCAACAAAGCATGATGCTGTCTGGCTTTTTCTGCCAGCATACAAAACTCATTACTGACTCCATTGTTATCAGTGACCGAGACTCGGGGTAATATCGGCGTTCGCATCGCAACAAACGGCGCAAACGCAGGCAAGACGTTCTCCGGATTAAGGCTCTCGTTGTCTGCCAGTTTTGAAATGTGTTTGGAACGCATAGAAACAATCGCGCGATACTTGGGATTCGCACGATAGATAGCCAAGTGGTACTCAACATCCCATTGCGGTTTCTCTCCGGATATTAGTCGACCTTCTAGAGACATTAATGAAAGCAACTGTGGTCGCAGCTTTCCATGACCCAAACCGTTTGGCGTCATCAAGACTGTGTCATCACTCATCAACACAGAGAGATTGCCTCGCCCCTCTACACCTTGTCTGTGTAAAAAGAGTTCGCGGCTGTAATCAACGAGCTGCTTCCGTAGATTACCCTGCTCTAACATGTCTCATCTCCAACCAAGTAATTGTCACTGCCAAAAATATCGTGTACGTCTATTGCGTCGGTCTTGCTTCAATCAAGCCTGTAATACCTTTCAGTAAGGCAATCAAATCTTCCGAGGAACGCTGTAAGTACGCTTCATGAGTATGTTTCGCCGTTTCTTTATCACCACGTTCAATTGCGCTGACTAAATGTGAGTACGCATCAACTGAATCCCAAGGCGTTGCGCCTAATTTGGAAACCATTGCCCGTACACGGCGAGATTTATCCATCATGCGCTGCATGAGCAATAAAAAGGTTTTATTGCCTGTTAACCGGATCAGCGACATACGAAAACCCGCTTCATGCCTCACCCACTTAGTGTGGCTTTGCTGGTCACGTGCGTCATGAAGTCCTTGCAGATGAAATCTTAAGGTATCCCAACGTTTTTCATCCAGCGTTTGGAGGTCAAGATGACTAATGGCAAATAGCTCCAACGCGGCAACCACCTCAAGCACCTCATTAAGCTCATCCAAGGAGATAGGCTTGATATAGATGCCACGTCTTGGCACTGGCTCAACCAACCCTTCTTGCGCCAACCGAATACATGCTTCCCTCAGTGGCGTACGTGAAACGTCGATACGACGTGCCAGCGCCTCTTCGAGGTAGTAACTCCCGACTTCAAGTTCATTGGACAAAACCATTTGCCTGACAGCCTGATATGCCGTTTCTGTCAGCGTTCTTCTCATCACCATCCTTAACATTCATGCGCTTCGCTGTGGAAGATGCCTCCCCCGAAAGACTCGCATTGCGTCATGACCATTTATACGTATTTCGTACTTTATGTATACATTGATAGTTTTGTCAAAAAGTGAATATTTCGCAAGTTGAAGACACTTATTAACTTATATACATCAATAAATGAGAGTCTTATCACTTAAATCATCAATCTCAAGTCATAGAAATCATAGGTCATCTTTTAGATGATTAGAATTCTCATATTTTTAATGTATACATTAAATTGTCTTTTGGAGCCGCTAGAAATACGTTACATGGATAGAATGAGGAATGGATAGACGAATAGAGGGAGAGTCTAAGCAAGGGCGGCACTGAAGGGAGAGAACAATTAGCCTCTGATTGAATCCGATACGGTTAAAATACCTCCATATTTTCACTGTTCTATTGATACAGATCTCAAAAATAGGCCTTTAGACTACCGATTCATTCGGCAAACCGTAGTCTGAATACTCCTTTGCAGCACAAAACATCAGGATGATGAAATGTTGCAGTAGAGTATCTCTAGTAAGAAACCAAGGAGGGCGAGATGGCAGAACAAAACGATACGCTTTATTGTGAGGACTGTGGGCAGGTAACGCTCCATATGCACATCCAACTCGAGCCACGAAAAATTTCCCCAGACAGCACCTTCTTTCAACGTGCCACGATTGTTCTTTCGAACTCAATGGATTTAATGCTCGGCAGCGCCTACGAACAATGCACATGCTGTGGTTCAACATTTGGGTACACAGACAGTATTGGCGGCATCTAATGGAGTTAAGCGCGCTTAGTGACCTGCTCAATAACAACGGCTTTAACGCGACAATGAAAAATGGGAATGTCCGCGTGCATTCAGGTTGGGCGGTGTTGCCGATTACCATTAAGCACGACATCGCCAAAGACATGCTTGTCGTGGCATACAATCAAACCGGTCAATTGCTTGTCGCTATCCTCTTTGTTATTCAGTGCTTCATATTCCTAGGCGCTGGCGCATTTTTCTCAGCTGGGCTTGCTGGGTCTGTTGTGTTTTTGTGTGCGATGAATGTTGTTTTGACTGACTCTTCGGCCAAAGAAATACGCCAACACTTACGGCAAATGGCCCTTCCTCAGCAAGACATTTAATCCTTTCTCTCATCCTACTAAGAGCCAAGTTCCTTTTGGACGAGGCCTTACATCAAAACGTCTTGACGCTGCTGGGCGTAAATCGAGCAATTTTGTTCAAGTTTTGATGCCCTTCGATGCTTATACTTTGCCAAGATGTTAAATCGGCACACAGGGGAATCGACGTGAACGCAGAGAATCACTTTCATTTTGCTAACAGCAAACACCTTGATGGTGTCTCCGTACTTGATGCCAATATGCGTGAATTTGCCTACGATAAGCATGCCCATGAAGAGTTCTCGATTGGCGTGACATTACAAGGCCGCCAAGATTTTTTCTGTCAGGGGGCGTACCACAAAAACCCCGCTGGCTGTGTGTTGCTGTTTAATCCTGAAGATGTCCACGACGGCAGTTCAGGCGGTCAACAAGATCTTGAGTACCTGATGTTGTATGTGCATCCCAAAAGCGTAGACAGTCAGTTCAAGGCACTTGGTGTGCGTGACCCCAACCATCTTCGCGTTGAAGGTTGCCGTCTTGATAGCTTGGCGCTGCGCAACCAAGCATTGATGATGTCTTCGTTAATCAAAGATAAACAAAGCACTCGCATTGAACAGGAATCAGCGCTGTTTCAGCTTTCTCATGCCATGGTGTCTTGTGCTGGGCTGCTTGACGAATTAGGCCCGTCTCGCCGACAAGATACCCTACTCCTTCGCGCCAAAGAGTTTATCCAATGTAATCTCGATAAAGACATGTCTATTGATGACATCGCGAATGCTGCATCTCTATCAAAATTCCACTTCATTCGGCTTTTTCGGGCCCAATTTGGTATCACACCACACCAATATGTTTTGAATTGCCGCATCAATGGGGCGAGAAAAGCATTGGGTTCAGGCATGCTTTCCAGCGATGTTGCCCAAGCATTCGGTTTTGCTGACAGCAGCCACTTGAATCGTCGCTTTAAGCGCGTGTATGGCATGACGCCGAAACAATATCAGATTCAGGTCCGCCAGCTACCGCCGCCGATATTCTCTACCTAGCGTCTTTTTCGCAAGCACTTACGCTCGCTATTCCATCCTATTCATCTCATTGATTTCTTCAGTAAACACACTGAGGACGTCATTTTTGCGCCTTCAATAAAGAGGTAAGATCGCCATGTTAGAACTCTGGGCATACGCTTTTGGCATCATGTACTCCCCAGGCCCTGTCAATTTACTCGGGCTTCACGGGGGTATTCACGGAAGAACAAAGCAGAATATCCCTTATTTTGTGGGGGTTGCAGCAGCAATGTTTATCTTGTTTGTCACCATGAACCTCATTGGTGGCTCGCTGGTCACTCAATCCTCGTTGCCATATTTCAGCGTGCTTGGTTGTGGCTACATTTTCTATATCGCCTACAAACTGCTAAGGGCTACTGTGACACTGACTGGGCATGATAATGAAGAATATCTGACCTTCAAAGACGGGCTCATCCTGCAACTGCTTAACCCCAAAGGCCTAATTGCAACGCTTCCTATCGTCACCATTCAGTTTCCTGCCGCAGGTATTCACGGTACAAGCAGTGTATTTTGGATCGCCGTCTTAAGCATGTTGGCCTTCGGTGCGCCAACGTCTTATTCATTAATAGGTAGTTTGCTAGGAAGACGAATTGAACAACCCATGTATTTTCGGGTGTTCAACATCGTGATGGCGTTGTTACTTGTCTTCGTTGCGTTTGAGATTGGATACCAACACGTTTATTTACCTTGGTTTGGATAAGATAAAAAAGGCCGCCTAAATAGGCGGCCAGTGTGATTCGATGTTTACTTCAACGTTGGACTGCATGTGATAGTTTCAATGTCTGTACATATCACAGAGTCTCTGAATCATTTGGTCACGTAAGAACGAACAAACTCACTGATAGCGACGAGATCGGCAATCGCAATGAACTCTTCCGTCGTATGAACTTTTGCCATGCCTGTCGACATGTTCACCGTCAGCAGGCCTTTCTCGTTAAAAACGTTGGCGTCAGAACCGCCACCCGTAGGTTTGGTCACAGGCTCAATGCCGATTGCTTCGAACGCTGCTTTAATCGCAACAACATGTGGGTTGTCATCAGAAATACGGTAGGCGTTGTAAGAACGCGTTGATTCAATTTGAATGCCTGCACCGTGCTTTTCCGCTACGGCTTCAAACGTCGACACCATATGCTCAACTTGTTTCGCCAGTTTGTTGTCATCCAGCGAACGCGCTTCGGCTTCGATGTAAAGCTCTGGCATCACGATGTTAGTCGCTTGCCCGCCACGCACCACACCAATATTTGCAGTGGTTTCTTCATCGATACGACTGAGGGTCATGTTACTGATTGCATCAGACGCCACGGTTAGCGCATTGATGCCAGTTTCCGGCGCCAAGCCCGCGTGTGCAGGTTTGCCTTTGATGGTGATTTTTAGGCTTTGCTGACCCGGTGCCGTCGTAATAATCGTGCCTATTGGGCCGCCTGAATCCAAGACAATCGCTTGCTGCGATTCGATCATACTCATGTCGAAGTGCTTCGCTCCTTCAAGGCCCAGTTCTTCATAAACCGTAAAAGCCACTTCAATCGTTTTGTGAGCTTCACTGCTTTCTTGAATCGTGCGTATCGCTTCCATGACCGCGGCAATACCCGATTTGTCATCGCCACCCAAAATGGTTTCGCCGTTGGAGCGAATAATGCCATCTTCAATAACGGGCTCAATGCCGTTGCCTGGCGTCACGGTATCCATGTGGCTGCTGAAAATGATGCTACCATCCAGCGAACCTTTCAGTTTCCCGTAGATATTAAAACCATTAGAGATGGCATCTGGTACCGGCAATTTTGTGACGTCAAAACCCATCTGACCCAGCTGTTCAGCCAATACTTCTGCTACGGCTTTTTCATTGCCAGATTCGCTGTCAATTTTCACCAGCTCAATAAAATGCTCAACCAGTCTTTCTTGATTAATCGTTGTCATCGGTGTGCGACTTCTTTTCTGCGAGATGAGGCAATACCATAAACCCAAATGAGGCACCGTTTAGATGGGTTACATCAATAAAATGGCCGATTTGAGAAAATGACAGACAAAAAAAGAACAAAAAAGACGGGCTAATGCCCGCCAAAGGTATGGTACCTGTTCCGCATCATTTCAGATGCTTTGTTCCTCCGACATACTTGCCAACGCTAGGCTTTTTCAACACCCGCTTCATCTTCAGAGACAATAGAGGTGTCAGATTTCGATTCGCTGATCCATTGCTGCACGGCGGGGCTGTTCATGACTTGCTCTGCGTATTTCTGCGCATCAGCAGATAACGCCACGCCATAAGTAATAAAGCGCAATACCACCGGCGCATACATGACATCCGCGATGGAGAACTCACCAAATAGCCAACCGCCTTCATTGCCAAACTCTTTCATTTGATCGGCCCATATTTGATCAATGCGGGCGATGTCGTTTAGGCATGCTGCCGACGGCGATATTTTTCTTCGACCACGAATATTCATGGGCATTTCATTTCTCAAGGCATTAAAACCTGAGTGCATTTCTGCAGACACTGCACGTGCTTTGGCTCTCTGTGCCACGTCCTGAGGCCAGCCCTTTCCATCGAGATAGCGATCATTCACATATTCACTGATTGCCAACGAATCCCACACCGCGATGTCACCGTCCACCAGCACAGGTACTTTCGCTGCACCTGAGTGTTTAGCGATCTCTGCGTAGAAAGACTCGGTGAAAAGCGCCAGTTCAACTTCATCAAAATCGATGTTGAAACCACGTAGTGCTAGCCAGCCGCGTAACGACCACGTTGAATAATTTTTGTTTGCGATGATGAGTTTCATTGCACACTCCTTTGCATTGATAGGGGATGAAGACAGAACCAGTATGCTAGGTTGCAGTGAAGGTTTCTAACGCATAGTCTTGATACCTTGTATTTGAATTGTTGATGCTAAGGATTTGCAAATATGGATATTGATTCACTGAGAAGCTTCTTAGCCATCGTCGATACAGGCAGTTTCACTCGTGCCGCAGCACAAATTCACCGCACGCAATCAGCGATCAGTATGCAGATAAAGCGGCTTGAAGAAGAGCTGGGCAGCCCGCTTTTTGACCGAGAAAAACGGCCTCTTAGCCTTAGCTTTGCTGGTCAGCGCCTTGTCAGTCATGCGCGGCGTTTAATCGCTGGGCACGATGAAGCGCTGGAAGCATTCAAGCGCGAAGATACCTCTCGCCCGATACGAATTGGCTGTCCCGATGACTACGCAGAATCTTTGTTACCCGACTTTATTAGCACACTGCGGTCACGCATCGGTGAGCAAACCTTCGATGTGCTTTGTGCTTCTAGCACACGCCTAAGACAACGTTTAGATAGCGGTGAATTAGACATGGCAATCCTCACCCGTTCACCCGATTCTGACGAAGGTTGGCTGCTCAAACATGACAAAGGGGTATGGGTGTGTGGCAGCGATACAAGTTTGCTTCATCGCAGACCTTTGCCCATCGCCTTGTTCGATAAGAACTGTAAGTTTCATTCCACCGCATTGGATGGGTTAGGCAAATTCGGGATCGAGGTCGATTTGGTGGCGTTTACCACCAGCGCTTCCACCCTTCATGGTTTAGCCCGCGCAAACCTTGCTATTTCCGCCATGGCGTCCAGCAGTGTGCCGCCAGATTTACAGCTCATTGATAGTGGGAGTCTTCCGCCACTGCCTGCGGTTGATATTGTCGTCGTTACCGCAAGCCGCTCACACCCATTGATCACACCGTCAGTAATATCACAGATATCTCAGGCGTTTTTGGTCCAAGAGCAGAGTCATATGCACATCGCCTAGCTTTGGAACAGGTCTAGGTCTAGGTCTAGGTCTAGGTGAGGAATTCATTGCGATTTTTGCCGCGATCAAAAACAAAAAAGCAGCGAATTCGCTGCTTTTCTATTTTTGAAACCTTGAGCTACTCACTCTGTGGTCACTGGCCTAACGACGACGTCATTAACGACTTAGCGCCAAGTAAGCCCCAGCACCAATCATGATGGATCCCGCACCACGGTTCATTCGCCTGACTGCTTTTTCGGTTCGAAGTAATTTCGCCGCTTTCGCCGCGCCAAACGCCACCAGCATTGCACCACTCATTAATGCAATGGCTGCCAGCACATTAGCCAATACCACATCTGCCATGCTGAGTACGGTCAAATCCATAAACGTGGGCAGGAAAGCGATATAGAACAAAATCACTTTCGGGTTGGAAGCCGAAATCAAAAAGCCTTGGATGAAAGCAGACAAGTGCCCTTTCGTTTTCTCTTCCGGCGAATCTGACATCGAAGCCAGTTGTGGTAACGCACGAAACATTTTGTAGCCGAGATAGATTAAATACGCCGCGCCCATGAAACGGATAACCGTGAAAAGTTCAGCATAGTTTTCAGCAATGGTTGCCAAGCCAAAACAGGCCAACGTCAGATAAACCAGATCACTCACCACCATGCCCGCAGCCAGTGCTGTGCAATCACGCGCCCCCTTTACCATGGCACGCGCAAGAATGGCAAAAACCCCCGGCCCCGGAGTCAATACAAAGATAAAAATAGCGAGCGTAAATGTAACCGCGCCTTCGAGAGACATAGCTCTTCCTTTCGGCATTCAATAATTTTCAGAAATTACCAGAAATCGTAGGGTTACTCGAGAGGAGTTTTGCATGAATTGACAGACTATTGCTCACAATCTCCAGCTCCCTGACTTAAGCCGAAACAGCGAGACATTCATTGAATGATCTCGCTGCGCTCATGGTATGGCCTAATTGATGGCTGAATTGTGCTGAATGAATAGCTTACCTAAACGTATTCCAACACGTCTTCTTGACCCTCTTTTGCTACAGAATAGCGGTTTTTACCACTGGCTTTAGCGTGATACATGGCTTTGTCCGCCTGGTCAATCACCGTGCTCAACGATGTCCTGTCATCGGAAGCCCAAAAACGCACACCTATACTCGCACTGATTTTCGGTTTACAACTATTGATGACAATGTCTTGATTCAACCTATCGAGAATACGCGTCACGATAGGGTGAACGGTCGTCATATCATAAATGGCGATAAGGAATTCATCTCCCGCCAAGCGAGAAACGAAATCGAGACGAGAAACACTGGCTTTCATCCGACTTGCCACCACTTTTAGCAGTTCATCACCCACCTTGTGTCCATATTGGTCATTCACCGCTTTGAAACCATCCAGATCAACAAATAGGACATGCATATCTCGTCCTTTACTGTGTATCTTCACCAGTTTTTCGAACGCGTGAGCGCGGTTAGCCAACCCTGTCAGTACATCATGGTTAGCAATATGGCTAAGGCGTTTATTTTCTAGTTCGACCGACTGATCCACAATCGACACCACAAAGCCTTCAACCTTTCCACGGTGATCCGTCAGTGTCCGCACGGTGACTTGACATGGAATATAATGGCCAGCCGCTGATTGCATCTTACTATTCCATTGATAGCTCCCCGACGTTATCAATGTTTTTAAGCCACCAAAAGTGACATATCCCAGGTCACCCGCTGAGATATCTTGCCAGTGGTGACTGACCCCAAACTTTCTGATGCTGGCTGTATTCTGTGTTTTGATGACAAGTGAACGCGACAAAACTAACGTGGCATCTTGGCTCTTATCGAAGATCAATTCAGCCAGTTTTCGACGTTGTTCTGCTTCTCGGTCAGCGGTGATGTCTTCAAACTGCAACAAGGAGTGCTGTGCGGACGCCATCGGATGAGTGCTGATTGAGAATACCGCACCTGTTTCAATGTGAACCAATTCCACGTTTTTCAATGGCAAGTGCTCATCAACTGCTTTTGATATCGCCATGATGCGTGAAACCGGCTCGAACGTTTCCAGCAACTGTTCAAGATCAGTGGGGGAGCAGCCAAAACGGTTTAACTGCATTGCCGCCGCAGGGTTGTAATACGTGACTTTGTCACCTGGAGAGATCACGATGACGCCATGCTCCATGGTATCGAGTACTTGGCTGATATAACGCCCTTTTTTCTCCAACTCTTGCAGCGTTTGTTTTAGCTGATTGTCGCGCTCAGAGAGATTCGTCACCATCTCATTAAAACAGGCGGTGAGTTGGCCCAGCTCATCATTATGACGCACAGGAATAGTTCGACTTAGCACACCCAGACGAACAATCGATGACATAGACTGATGCAGTGAACCCAGGGGGGATGCGACGATTTGGTGTAGAAACTGTGCAAACAGCAACGAGAACACAGACAAAAATCCCGTACCGACAGCCAGGTACACCAACAACATGCGATGCTCACTGTCGATGGTTTCACGAGAAATATAGAGCTCTATTTTCCCTAGCGTCTCTTTACCCAAAATGATTGGCCTGACCACATACTCAACGGCGATGTTGGTACATGCGATAGTGCCATTTTGAGATCCGCAATCTGACGGTAACCTCATGAACGAAACAAACTCAATCTGCTCGGGAGACACAACCCGTGCAGCAATTAAATCGGGATCAGCGCTCAGCGCCATCAGTTGCTCTCGGCCTGTTTCTTTGTCACTAAATGCGATGGCGGCGGTCAGGTTGCTCGCTGCCGCGTTAGCCATCACAGTTGCACGACTAATCAAACTTTTTTCGAGATTCTTACCCACAATATGATCGACAGCCACCCCAAGCACAACTGCGCCGCCGGTCATTAATAGCCATGTTGGCAGGATAAACTTCACCCTCAATGGGAGGTTGTTCAAAAAACGAAAGATCATGCATTACCCTCCACATCAATGACGGCGATTGAAAGCAACTGAGAGCGCAATGTAAACGACGTACCCAATAAGTTTTTCAGGTTTACTAAGGGTTTGACTCGGTTATTTACTTTGATAAAGGCCACCATGCCGCCAGCAGCAGTGAAGCTTTCGCCTTCTCCGACAATCAACGCGTCAGGAAAGCGAGTACGTAATGCCGCAATTCGAGCCGCGGCGCTTTCAGTGGTGTAAACAATGTGGCAGCCTAAAACGTTGTCATCCCCTTGCGTAATATCGCGAAAGTTTGCCTGCTCCGGCTTTTGTGTAACGACATCTTGCAAACGTCGGCTCACGACGCTGTTCCCGTCCACACAAAATTGATAGCGACCATTTTGGGGTTGACGGTCTTTCCAATCAGTCAAAAATGCAAATCGAAATAGGTACACAGCTTTCAGATCTTCATCTCGAAAATCACTCGCACGCACCCCTAAACTGACCATCATGACAATCGTCAACAAGAGCCAGCTTATTCTTCGCGAGAAAGTACGTTTCGCCAAATCAATCATTCAAAAGCGCAACCCAATCAAATTGTCTTTATTTCCATTGCCAATCGACTTCTAACCAATATTGTGTGCCGTTATTAAAACCCCGATAGCTTTCGGGAAACTCGTTCACTTGGTCGTTGAACAAGCTTTCTGCGCTCAAAGTAACAAGCGGCATATGTTCAGATGCTTGCCAGCCGATCACCATATCCCACGTTAATACTTCTGGCCACGCGTAGTACTCATCATCCTGAAGCACGTCATCAGGATTGCTGGCATGTACATAGTTAAGGACGTTAGTCACCCACCATTGCGACGTGATGTCCCACATGATCAGGGCATTGGCTAAATGCACAGGTTCATTTTCGTAAGAACGCATTGGGAGGTCCGTCGAAGAACAGATCGCGCCGTGACAATCCGCTTTGATTTCGCGATAACTGTAACTCGCATTCACTTGTACCGCTGAAGATGGCTGCCATTTCATGCTCAACTCACCACCGTAGGTCTGAGAACTTAGCGGTGCAATGTGTTGATATTGGAATACGTCAATGATCGTTCCAACGGTTCCAGGAGATGAATTCTCAGGAAGGAAAACGCGTTGTGAATTAATCAACTGCCAAGCAGTAATACCGTCCTCTTCGCTATAGAACAAATTAGCATCAAACTGGAAGCGATTTCCTTCCCAGAAACGGTAACCCAGTTCGTATGTATCAACATTCTGAACAGGAAGATCCTCGTTTCCATGATTCTCAATGATCTGAAGGTAATCAACTGGAATGCAGTTTGGCGGTGTGCCTTGATCGCAAAATGCCAAGTTACTTCCATAAGCGTTTTCGTGAAAATCCGTCGTGCGCCCTTGGCGCGCAGGCGTCACCACTGCCCTTCCCCAACCCGCCCATACTCGTTGATTATCACCAACGTCTTGCATGACACGTACTTGAGGCTGAGAGAAGGTCTCACTGACCATATTGAAGTACTGCCAACGGTTACCCACCATCAGCGAGGTTGTGTCAGTCAGCGGATAGGTATAGTTGAAGTACACAGCGGCGCTCTGATTCACGAAGCCGGGTTCGTCTGCGACACGCACATACGGCGAGGTGTAAATTTCATTTTGCTCATACGGGCGGAAATATTCGTCAATCAAACGATAGTCAAAACCCACCGTCAGTTGCCCGCCCCACACGCTGTTGTCGCTGTAGCGCGTTTCCGAATCAATACGTGTGAAATAGGCGTTACGATCCGAGCTATCGCTACTGCTATAGGTTAACCAGAACTGCTGCTCCCACTGTTTGGAATCACCTAATTCTTGCAAGAACTTAACGCCGGCAAAATATTCTTCCGCCAGCATTTCAGTTTCATAATTGACGTAATCTGGGCCATCGACACCGGGCGTCAAAAAATGAGGGTGATAAGAGCCCCAGTTGTAGTCTTCGCGAGAACGAATGCCGCCAAGCTGAAACGACACCTCTCGGTCATTTTTCTGATAGTCACCACGTACACCAAAGCGCTCGGTTTGAACACGAAAGTGCTGTATAGGCTGGACGCGTCCTTCATCACTGGTCCATGGCATGTGTTCAACAAGCTCGGCGTACCCACTCATATAGAGATTATCGGTAACCTGACCACCATGATGAATTCGCGCTTCTTTGTAATGGTAATTACCTACCGAGGCGGAGACTTTATTTCGTGGCGCATCTTCAGCATCATAGGTAATGATGTTCACGACCGCATTCACGGCGTTGCCGCCCCAAATCGTACCAACCGGGCCCATGACCACTTCGATACGTTCAATGCTGTCCAAACTAACGGGAATCAAGTCCCAGTCCACGCCAGAAAACATGCCGTTAAATACACTGCGGCCATCCACCATCACTAACATGGTGTTGCTCAGCGTTTCATTAGGTGAACGAGCAGCAATACCCCAGTCATAATTCGAGTATTTTGCAACATGCAAACCGGGTGCAAGAGTGAGTACGTCAGCCACAGAGCGCGCACCAGATCGTTGAATTTCTTTCGAGGAAATAACATGCACAGCAGCTGGAATATCCGCCAGGCTCAATGCCGTTCGCGTTGCTGATACCACTTTGGTTTCTGAAAGCGACTCAAGTGGCATATCCAAAAGGTCACTTAAATCGGTATCCGCAAAGGCTGGAGATGATATTTGCAAGCTTAAACATGCAGTAGTCACTGCAAGACTGACTTTAAGCATAATGTGGTTCCAGTATATAGACGCAGATGCCACGCCATCTGTAGCGTCCGGCTACAAGCGTCATATCCACGAATGAATGCATTGGCTGCAATTCGCTTAGCCATTACATTGGCAATTTGGATTACAGTGTATTTTACGCATATTATACGTGGGACTTTTGAAATTCTGTACAGCAACAGTCTGAAAAAATGTATTTTATTTACTAGTCTGTGAGAGAAAAGCAACCCGCGGCATTATAATGACTTCAAGCGTAATAAAGTGTCAGTTTTACGGCGATATTTGCACAAAAAAACACCAGAAGTCCGTACTTTCTGGTGAGTGGATATAACGTGAATTGAAGGGGCTTTTTTAAGGCGGGTTTTTACACCAAGCCTTTCAGTTTTGCTAAACCGTAAGCCGCAATGGTCACAGTGTCTTTAATCTCGCCATTGATGATCATTTGCTCAAAATCAGTAACTAGAAAAGCTTGTGATATAAGATCTTCTTCTTCGTCGTCGAGTTGTCTTCC
Organism: Enterovibrio norvegicus FF-33; assembly: GCF_000286835.2. GTDB lineage: Bacteria > Pseudomonadota > Gammaproteobacteria > Enterobacterales > Vibrionaceae > Enterovibrio > Enterovibrio norvegicus_A. The sequence goes on from NZ_AJYD02000038.1 coordinate 1,860,936, forward strand.
TATCTCATTGAGCTGGCTAGCAAGATACACATGACAAGTCTGATTAAGAAAGCCATAAGCCACAAACTGCGCGCCGACATACACCATGCTTTGCGCCTGCATGCCTGTTTCCTCGCGAAGCTCTCCCTTTGCCAACTCAGCATGATCTGCATCTGGGTTTGATTCCCACGCCCCTTGGGGGATTTCCCAACAGCGCTGTTGCACCGTATAACGATATTGCTGCACCAAGTGAATCAGCCCGTTATCAATGGCGAGAATCGCTGCGCAATCCGGTTTATCAACCACACCATAAATGCCTTCAGCGCCACTGGGTCGAAGGATTTTATCTTCCCGCACTGTCATCCATTTGTTCTGGTATACGATCTTACTGTCGAGTTGCTTTATCACAGGCTTGTCCATTCGCTAAGGCGCATTTGCTTCGATGTTCAGCCCTCAAGATTATCAGGGTTATTCATTGAGTAAACTTGCTTGATGCAAGGTCGCGATCCGCTCAAGTAATTGAAGCGATGTTTGGTGCTCATCTTCTGAGTGTGCTGTGCAGGCATCTGCGACAATGTGAACGGAATAATCTCGGTCGTGGGCATCTCTGGCAGCACTTTCAATTGCCCATCCTGTGCTAACGCCACAGAGGAACACACTGTCGATTTGATTCGCACGTAAAATGGAATCCAACGACGTATTAAAGAAAGGATTCACGCGAGGTTTTACCACCACAAGATCAGAGTTCTGCACATCCAAATCATCATGGAATTGCGTTCCCCACGCGTCCAACTGGAGCGCCCCAATTTCGTTCGCTTTACCAAACATAGGAGAACGTTTAGGTTGGTCTTGATAGCTAGGGTGAAAACCCACTTTGATAAACACCAACAGATGATGATGTTCACGCGCCCATCGAATCGCGACGTTTGCATTTTCAATCACTTGCTTTTGCGAAACCTGAAGCGCGCAACTGGGGATTTTTCCCTGCGGATGAACAATGTCGTTAATAAAGTCGATAACGATAAGTGCGTTTAGCATAGCGCCCCATCCTTTACATAATTCATGAATTGATCAGTATAGACACGCCGTACGGAAAACCGAGTACCATTGAAACCAAGCAGGGAGAATTGCACTCAAACAGCACGTTTGAGAGCTGATAGTCACATTGATCCACTTGCGAAAATTTTGATTCGTGATATTTTCTTGCCAAATTTTCTAAATTGGAAATACGACCATGCCAAAGGCAAGTGACATCAAAAAGAACGCAGTTATCGAACATGGCGGCAAAGTGCTTGCGGTTAAAGACATTGCAAAGCTGACTCCTGCTGGCCGTGCAGGCACTAGCTTGTACAGAATGCGTATGTACGATGTAGCAACAGGTGCAAAAGTCGACGAAAGCTTCAAAGCTGACGACATGCTGAACTTTGCTGATTTCAGCCGCCACGCAGCGGATTTCTCGTACATCGATGGTGAAGAATATATCTTCATGGACAGCGAAGATTACACGCCGTACCACTTCAACAAAGAAACCATTGCTGATGAACTGTTGTTCATTAACGAAGACACCAAAGGCATTCAGATCCTGACTGTTAGCGGTAAGCCAGTAGCGATTGAACTGCCTTCTACCGTTGATATGGTGATCACCGAGACGTCTCCGTCTATCAAAGGTGCTTCAGCGAGCGCGCGTACTAAGCCTGCCACTGTGTCTACTGGTCTGACTGTTCAAGTGCCAGAATACATCGGCATTGGCGACAAAATCCGTATCAACACCACGGAACACAAATTCATGAGTCGTGCGTAGTTTCTAAACATTACACCGATTCATCGCGCCAAATAGAAAAGCCCTGATGACTGTCTAAAGGACATAATCATCAGGGCTTTTTCGTTTATTCGCCAACCTTTGCTAAATTGCGATGTTCACTATTCTCCAGCACCTTGCAGGGAACGTTCGCTGTTTTCCACGAGACTTCTTGCCACGTATTTTTTCAATGTATTCCAGTCATTTTCTTCAATATCAATGCCATGTTTCCATGCGCGTTGTTCAGCCACTGATTGCATTTCAGCACTGATGTCTGGCACGCTGTTTGCTCGAAAAATCTCGAAAGGATAGAGTTGAATATCCACCAGCAAATCGTTTTTCTGTAGCTGTTCTTGATGCATCTTGGTTGAGAACAGCGGTTGTGTTCGCAGTTGCCCTGGGTTATCAAAATAGATATTTGGGTAGCGAAAACCGGCATTGTGCACGTAATCAACATAGTTAGGTGCTTGATCATTCCGCCACTGTGCTCTCACAGAAAGTCCTTTCCCGGCGAGCTTTAATAACTCACCAAAACCAAACCAGCGGTTATGACAATCCCGAATATGAAGCTGCACTCGCTGCCCATGAATAAGCTGCTCTAACGCCACATCAATCAATGCAGGAAAATGGCAGAGTAAACTCGCCCCACCCAGATCGACCTTGATTTGATGATCATCAGCATCAAAAACAGGCACAGGGTAATCAGTGTCCTGCTCGATTGATTCCAATGCAGCGAGGAAAAAGGACATCCCTTGCAGCCCTGCCATTTCTAAATCGACAACCATGTTGGCAATCGTTTCAGCTTCGCCACATTGCCGCTTTAAGCTGTCATAGGCTTTGGTGCAAAGCGTGACCAGCTCATTGTGGGAGACTTGCATCATGGCTGATTCTCCCTATTGGCATCGGCTTCGGGCAACAACGGAAACAGCCAGCTTTGCTCGATATCTTCAGTCGACAATTCTGCAAACAGAGGGGCACCTTGAAATAAGGTAACGCGCACCCAGCGATCAGAACGAGGGTCAAACTTGGTCGCACCAAACATTGATAGCTTGCACCTCAACAGATGCATAGGGCGTACCTCGCGTGACAGTACGTTTATTTGAATATCCCCCATAGGTAAATTCCCCATTGTCCATACTCGACGCGCAATGGTCCTTAAGCTCGGATAATTCAGCAAAAATCGAGCAAGAGATGCTTGCTGATCACTCTCTTTTAACGCGAGATAAAGCCGATGCACTTGGCGAGCAATGTCTAGATTCAGTTCATTGTCTTCACCCGGTTCCTCGCCTCGCACCGCCATACGTGGCTCTTCTTTATCAACCGAACGATACCAGAACCAGTATTGGCTATCAGGTTGGGAGAAGTCGATATCCATCACCCACTGATAACGTGTTTCAATCAGTGACATCATCGCCCCAATTTGAACACCTGGCGTCAACGACAATGTCTGATCGCAATTCATGTCTTTAGCAAAAACATTCACTTGCTCAGGGTGTACTTCAAGAAGACAGGTCAGCAATATTTCCTGTGTTTCCAGGCTGAGCGATTTTGCCAACGCGTAAATACTCTCCCATTGCATTTTGGGGTTCGTTTTCGCATTAATCGTCGCGATAATATCAACAAGCTCAATCACGCTTTGTGCATTTAATGCACGCTGATTGTCATCGATAGTGTCTACTTGGCACAAATGCTTGCAGGCTTTTTCAAGTAAACGGCAAACATCCGCGACACGCATTTCATCGACAGGGAGTGCCAGCACTGTTGCCAACGCCAGTTCGCGCTGTGTAAGCCACTTATCAACCACTCTCGGATGCATAATAAGATAGGGGGCCATTCCTAGACCGGTGGCATTGCCTATCCCAATATAGCGCTGCAGACCAGACGACAAGGTGACGGCACGCTGCCCTCCTCGCTTTTCAGCGATGAAGTGAATCCAATCCAAGCTGAACTGCCGCAACAAGTAAACGGCGCACATTTGCGCACTGAACGAGAGGTGAAAATCGGCGTTATCTTGCAACGTTTCGAAATCCGCAATGCCAAATTTCCCGTTGCCATACACTGCCGTGGTTCTCAAAATGTAACCCACGCTCGCGATAACAGAAGAGTCAGGTTGTTCACCGTTTGCTAACGTATCAACGATATGTTCAAACACGCGAACACTCTTGTTTGCACGAGATAGCACCAACACCTTGGGCGAGTTACGTCCTGCTTCTTGCAGAGGAACGTTCTGTCTCAACTGCTCAAGCCCTTCTTGACTGACACGCCCTTTGATTAATGCGAAAGTGACATCCCATTTTTCGGCTATGACTCGGTCAATGCGTTCGTCATCAGCGATCGCGTCAGAAAAAACCACCATCTGATAGATGTGCTGTGGCGTCGCCAACTCATAGATCACTGTGCCAAAGCCTTCGTCCTGAAGGTCCCATCGCTGAAGTGACAGGCGCCAACCCTCGTTAGCCATTTTACGAAGCAGTGAACGAACAAAACTGATACGTGTTTGATGCATGGCACCAAGCCGATGGGGGTTCATTACCATCGCAGGATCGCGCAGCATCATCGTTGCTTCCATGACAGAGTTTGCAGTCATCACTTCTTACCTATGCTCTACATCTCGGTACAACCGTTGGGCTAACACAGCCAACACTCGGCCTCACCATTATTATTGGGAACAACCTAGGTTCAGGTTGTCCCGATATTGCATCTGTTCAGATATTGTGTGTCGCGTTAATCCAATCCCTGCGCTTTTGCCATTTGCAGTGCGATTTTCGGTGCATTCCACAACGCTGGGAGAAGGATTAAGGAAACAGGTACTGCGGTAATAACGATGAAGGACTGCAACGCAGATACACCACCAGACCCCAACGAAATCAATATAATCGCGGTTGCCCCCATCATGACCCCCCAGAAGATGCGCATCAAAGCGTTGGGCTCAAGATCCCCACTGATCACCACACTGATGGTGTAAGTCATGGAATCGCCCGTGGTCACGATGAAGACGGTCGTGAGGATTAAAAACAAGATTGAAATCAAAGTCGGGAATGGCAATTGTTGTGTGATTGCCAGTAAAGATGCTGGGAGGTTGAAACCTTCAAACGCTTTACTCACCGAACCAGGTTCTGCCATTTCAAATGCCAGCCCTGAACCACCCACAATGGTGAACCAGAAACAGGTGATGAGCGGCGCAATAATACTGATGGTGACAATCAACTGACGTATGGTTCTGCCTCTAGAAATACGAGCAATAAAAATCGCCATCATTGGGCCATAACCTAAGAACCAGCCCCAGAAGAACACTGTCCACCAGCTTAACCAACCCATGTCTCCACGGAATGTTGCCATAGGGATGAAGTTATCGATCATGGTGCCGACACCCTGAACGTAACCGTTGATGATGAAGTCTGTCGGGCCAACCAACAGAATGTAAGCCATCAGCGCCACAGCAAGAATGACGTTGTATCGACTCAGAATCTGTATGCCTCGGTTTACGCCACTCAGTGCAGAGATGGTATAAATAGCAATGGCAAACAAAATGATAATAAATTGGGTGGTGAAGCCATCAGGCAGAGCAAATAACGCATTCAAGGCATAACTGATTTGCAGGCCAAGAAAACCGATTGGTCCAATCGTACCGGCAGCGACCGCCACAATGCAGCATGCGTCAATCAAGGCGCCAAGCCAACCTGTCATGGCGCGATCACCAAAGACTGGATAAAGCAAAGTGCGTGGTTTCAATGGTAAACCTTTGTCATAATGCAAATGCATCAGCACGATGGTGGTCAAGGTGCCAAGAATGGCCCAAGCAAGAAATCCCCAGTGCATAAACGATTGTGCAAGTGCATTAAACGCTTGGCGCTGAATATTGCCTTCTGGCACACCATAAAGCGGTGGTGGATTAACAAAGTGCGCAATCGGTTCGGCCGCCGCCCAGAAAACGCCGCCCCCTGCGAGCAGGGTACAAAGGATAATCGCCAGCCACTTAAAACCGTCCATCTCAGGTTTGTCCATCGCCCCAAGACGTACCTTGCCCGTAGACGGATTAAACGCCAACGCGAGACCAATTAAAAAGGTGGCGAGTAGTAGCAGCTGCCAGTAAGGGCCAAAAATCTTCACGCTCCAGCTGAACCCGCTATTCACCATGCTTGAGAGCAGTTCATTATCGATGAGTGCGGTCACCACAAAAGCGGTGAGAAAACCGCCACTCAACCAGAGTACAGGGTTGTCTAACCCCAACTTTTCCCAGATATTTTGCGCCTTTGGTATCGCTGTTGTCTTCTCGTTATTGAGTAAATCAGACATCATCTATCTCCACGTTATTGCGGACTCTGCGCCTTGTCAGCGCCAATTCCTATTTCCTTGTGAGCGGGTCTAACCCGCACTGCGATTGTCAGAGTGCTGGTCGTAACCCAGCATCCAAAAAGTTGAGCCAATTACCACCCATGACCGCGGTGGTTTCTGCCTCGTTGAAGCCAATATCGCGTAATCCCTTATAAATATTTTTCATACCGCTGCTGTCGGGGAACCATGGCAATGCCGCAGGCCACCCCGCATTCGATGCCGAGCCTTCTCCATAATCGAGGCTTTTCGACCAGCGTCCGTTTCGCATCCAGTCCAGAACACTTTGAGGTTGGTTTAAACACAGATCACTGCCAATGGCTAAGTGCTCCACACCGACTTCATCAGCGGTCTCTGCAATCATCTGGCAGAAAGTTTCGAGGCTGCATTTGCTTCCATCCGGCAAATGGAAAGGATAGAGACTGAAACCGAGTAAGCCGCCGCGCGCCGTCAACGCGCGGATCACTTCTGGTGATTTATTTCTCAGCGCAGAATGCACGTTGGATGGGTTGGCGTGGCTGATACAAATGGGCCTCGCCGACAGTTCAATCGTTTCCAGCGTGGAACGTTCGGCACTGTGCGACATGTCGATCACCATGCCGACACGGTTCATCTCTTCAATGACCTGTTTGCCGAAACGTGTAATACCCGCATCTTCTTGTTCGTAACAACCCGCCGCCAGCAGGCTCTGATTGTTGTAGGTCAGCTGCATGATAAGCAACCCCTGCTTGCGCATGACCTCCACCAACCCAATTTCGTCATCAATCGGCGAGCAGTTCTGCGCACCAAAGAAGATACCCACTTTGCCGCATTGCTTTGCCGTGCGGATGTCCTCCATAGACATCACTGGCATGATCAGATCGGCATTACGTTCAAACAGCACATTCCATTCTGCAAATCGCGTAAGCGTTTCACGGGCATTTTCGTGGTAAACCAAGGTGGCATGCACCGCTGTCACCCCGCTTTTTTGCAGGCTTTCAAAGTAGGCGCGATCCCAATGGCAATACTGCAACCCATCAACAATGATTTCGTTCTGATACATAGCGACTCCTTGTTCGACACGCGTAATGGCAGTCAGTCATTAATACGGGCGCTGATAAGCGGTTTTAACAACCGTGTAAAAATCACGCGCGTACTGCCCTTGTTCTCTCGGCCCAAAGCTGGATTCTTTTCTGCCTCCAAACGGGACGTGATAATCCGTGCCAGCGGTCGGTAAGTTCACCATCACACAGCCTGTTTGAGCTTGCTGCTTAAACAGGGCGCTACTACGAAGACTGGTGGTCACAATGCCTGCGGTAAGGCCAAAACGTGTGTCATTAGCCTGAGCAATCGCCTCTTCCAATGACCCCACTCGCTGCACACACGCCATCGGTGCAAACAATTCCTCTTGGTTAACATCCCAGCTATTTTCGGTGTTGATGAACAAGGTCGGTGCCATGTAGTAGCCATCATGTTCAAGCGAAATTCGCTCCCCGCCTGCCACTAATTCACCGCCCAATTCTTTGGCTCGTGTAACCCAACGTAAATTTGATTCAAGTTGTTTTTCATCAACGACGGGTCCCATGAATACACCTTCTTCTAATGCATGCCCGACTTTCAGTTGGGCAATACGTTGAGTAAGTGCATCCACATAAGCATCATGAATACCGTCCATCACGATGAGGCGTGATGAGGCAGTACATTTTTGTCCAGCGCCGGAAAATGAACCTGCAATGGTGGCATCAACCGCCACCTGTAAATCAGCATCATCGGCTATCACGAGTGCGTTTTTGCTGCCCATTTCTAACTGACAACGCACGAAATTAGGCGCAGTTGCTGCTGCCACTTTTCGCCCAACATCAACTGAGCCCGTAAAACTGACCGCATCAATGTTGGGGCTATGGATCAAGCTATCCCCAACATTTGAGCCTGAGCCCAATACCAAATTGAACGCCCCAGCAGGCAGGCCAGAACGGTGAATAATGTCAGCCAATGCCACTGCACTGGCTGGCGTTAAATTGGCAGGTTTCCAAATCACACTGTTACCAAACGCCAGTGCGGGCGCGATTTTCCAAGACGCAGTGGCCGTCGGGAAGTTCCAAGGAGAAATAATGGCGACCACGCCAACGGCTTCACGGGTGACTTCCACTTGAACGCCGGGACGAACGGACTCCGCTGTCTCGCCCATTTGGCGAAGCACCTCCGCCGCGTAGTAATGGAAAAACTGACCCGCGCGATACACTTCACCACGACCTTCCGCAAAGGGTTTACCTTCTTCAAGAGACAGCAAACGTCCTAGCTCATCACAACGCGCAATCAACTCATCCCCAATGGTCTGCAACACTTTTTGTTTTTGCTCTAACGGTGTTTTTTCCCATTTCGGCTGCGTTTCTCGAGCACAAGCGATGGCTTGTTGAACTTGTGTTTTGCTCGCCTGTGCATAATTACCCAGTGACTCTTGGATATTGGAGGGGTTGATATTTGCAACGGTGCCGCTGCCTTGGTGCCATTCGCCGCCAATATATAGGGCGCTTTCGCTGTGTTGTGTCATCTGTTATTCCTTTAATCCAAATCCAGTGTCTATTTCATTACAGCGGCATACACCACCAACTCAACCAACATGCCTTCGCGTGCCAAACCTGCAACGACCATCGCAGCCCTGTTCGGGAATGGAGCGGTAAAATATTCTGCATATATTCTGTTAACGGTAGGCAGATCATTTCTGTCTGTCACGTAAATCAATACTTGCAACACGGCGTCACTGCCTACGCCTGCCGCCTCAAGCGTGTGCATCAAATTACTCAGTGTCTGCCGCGTTTGCCCTTCAATACCGCCTTCAACCAAATCACCATCCGCATCAATGGGAATTTGAGCTGTGTAGAGCGTACCGTTATGGGTTACTGCCCATTCAAGTGGTGCTTTAGAAGCAAAAAGCGGGGTTTTCACTGCCGTGATCCCATGCCTATTTGAAGGTAATCCTGACATGCGTGTCCTTATCAATTTGTGCACTTGTTAACGATTAGTTAAATCTTGCATCACAATAATTGATAAATCGAACGGTTAATTTTTGACAATTGTTCAGTTTTACTTATCACTAGGGGCAGATAACGCAGGGAAGGGATCGCAGCGTGGATATTAAACTTCAGCAACTCAAACATTTTTCTTTAGTTGCAGAGCAACGCGGGTTTCGTGCGGCAGCTTCTAAGGCAAATCGCTCTCAAGCGGCGTTATCTACCTCAGTGAAGGAGTTAGAACGCATACTCGGTCAGACATTATTTGACGCAGGCCACAAAGCCAAGCTCACACCGTTTGGCGAGTTCTGCCTACCCAAAATCAATGACTTTCTTGCACGTTATGACGACCTAAATTCTGATTTACGCTCAGCCGCCGCCGGCCAGTTAGGGCAAGTGCGCATTGCCAGCGTCCCCTCGGTCGCTGCCAAGTTAATTCCCGGCATTCTCGCCCATTACACCGAAAACCACCCAACGGTGGAAGTGGCGCTGATAGATGACAATGCAGCAGGCGTAGAAGCACGTTTATTGGCCGGAGATGTGGACCTCGCGTTGGGTAACTGCCTGCACATTCAAGACGAACGTATTGAATTCACCTTGTTGATGACAGATCCCTTAGGCGTTGTCTGTCTAAAGGATCATCCCCTCGCTACACTCAACACCCCTATCGATTGGCAGGCATTACAGCCCTATCCTTTTGTGAAAAATGGCACCTGTTCTTTGTTGGAGCCAACACCAGCCAATATACTCGCCGCCAATGCGCTCTACAGCGTGGAAAACATCACATCGCTTTTCTCGGTCTTGGAGCTGGGTGTTGGCATCACCACACTGCCTAAACTGGCTTTTCCTGAAAATGCGGAGCACCTTTGCTGGCTGCCTCTTTCTTCCCCTTACGTTGAAAGACAAATCGGCATATTCCGTTTGCGCGACCGATACATTTCGCCTCAGGCGTATGACTTCTTCGAACTTTGCATTTCGTCTTTAAGCACCACGACACTCTCCCCAAGTAACCTGTGAGAGAACTAACATGATTTCTTCGGTTTAATAGGTACTTACTATCGATACCATTGATAAAACCCAATGGTATTTTTAGAAGCATCGGTTTAGGCTACGAACCATAAACAGAACAAAGGAAAGGTTTAATCATGAGTACATTAACGGTGCGTTGCCCACACTGCCAAAAAATGAACCGTATTCCCGCCGATCGCGTTGAGGACAACCCAAGCTGTGGTTCATGTAAGTCGTCGCTGATCAACGGTAAACCTATTGAAGGAACGGAAGCCAACATGGATGCCCTTATCGCATCAGGTAAGCCTGTCGTCATTGACTTTTGGGCGCCGTGGTGTGGACCTTGCCAAAGCTTTGGCCCGATATTCGAAGCCACTGCAGCACACAAAGGCGATGATGTGATTTTCGTGAAAGTGAATACGGAACAAGAGCAAGCCCTTGGCACGAAATACCGGATTCGAAGCATTCCGACCATTATGGTGTTTAAAGACGGGAAAATGGCGAACCAAATCAACGGTGCATTACCGCAATCTGAGTTCAATGCATGGTTAGATCAAAGCATCTAACTTACTCTCGATAAATCAAAGCACTTTCTAAAGTAAAACGCCCTCTAGTGAAGGCGTTTTACTTATGGTTACATCGCTCAACCGAGCGACTTTCTTATCTCTCTGAAACGCCCCTCCCTCGCCGTCTCAATAAAAACCTCAATGTTTCTTTTCTGACTACACTTCTTATTGATAAACCAATAATTAATTATTGAATCATACGAAGTGTTAGAGGTAAAAATGAAGGTTTCCCATAAAGTTGCGCTGCTGGCGTCCTGTATTGTTGTTCTCAGTTTCTCTATTTTCTCTTGGTTTCAATACAACACGGTGAAAAATGCGCTTTATGAAAACAAGGCCCAAACGACACTCGAGACCACGTCAGCACTGGGGAACCAAGTGACCAACTGGCTAAATAGTAAGCTTGCGTTGATCGATATGATGGCTCAAACCATTGATGCCGACTTTACTGCTGAAACCATTCAAAAAACCTTTGATACTCCCCTTTTAAAAGACGAGTTCATTCTCATCTTTGGCGGCTTAGCGACCGATGGTAAATCCATCACCAATGACATGACATGGACACCAGAAAACTGGGATGCGAGAAAACGCCCTTGGTATCCGCTCGCCAAACAACATGACCGCGCAATTCTTACCGAACCTTACGCGGATGCAGGCACCAACGAAATTCTCATCTCTGCCGTGGCAAATTTCTACGACAAAGGCGAATTCAAAGGCGCGTTTGGTGGCGATTTGAGCCTCAGTTCCGTTTCTGAGGCGGTGAATACCTTAAACTTTGACCAGACTGGATACGCTTTCCTGCTCAGCGCAGATGGCAATATTATCAGCCACCCCAACACGACCTTGAATGGCAAATCTATCACCGAGTTATTTGGCGATAACGTACCGTCGTTTTCTCAAACGATGACCGAGTCCACCATCGGCGATCAACGTGTCTTTACGGTTTTTTATGAGCTTTCTAACCTGTATGGCAACAAATGGTTGATTGGCGTTGTGCTCGACAAAAATCAGGTCATGGCTGAAGCGACACAATTTGGCTGGACCGCATTGATTGCTACGATCTTCAGCGCCTTATTTTGTTCCATTGCCTTGTATTTCGGAGTGTCACGTCAACTGAAGCCGCTAGAAGGCCTCCGTCACTCACTAAGAGAAATCAATGGCGGTGAAGGTGACTTAACCAAACGCATTGTTGTTTCTGGCAATGACGAGTTTGGCAAATTGTCGATTGAGTTTAATGCGTTCCTCGAATATTTACAGAGCCTTATCGGGCAAGTAAAAAGCATTTCACTAGAGGTCAGAAAAAACACCGACTTCACTGCAGAATCAGCCTCAGCCTCATCGCAACGAATTCAAAAGCAACTTCATGAACTAGAATCACTGACTAATGCAATGGGGGAGATGTCATCTATTGCCCAAAACGTGTCTAACAACGCTCAAAGAGCATCAGGTGCCGCGCAAGAAGCGGATGATGCCGCATGTAAAGGGGTGGAAGTGGTTTCAAATACCGCCAAATCTATTTCATCATTAACCGTAGAAATGGAATCGGCGGTCGGAAAAATTAATGAGCTCTCAGGCTATAGCGACAACATTGCATCAATTCTGACGGTCATTACTGGTATTGCTGAGCAAACCAACTTACTCGCTCTCAACGCTGCGATTGAGGCAGCGCGAGCAGGTGAAATGGGACGCGGTTTTGCTGTCGTTGCTGACGAAGTTCGCGCGTTGGCTTCTCGAACACAACAATCAACAGAAGAAATCAAAAAGATGATCAGCCAACTTCAAATTGGTGTCGGCAGTGCTGAAGAGATCATTCTCAAAGGACGTGATACAGCCAAAAACACACAAGAAATTGCAGGCCAAGCTGACGCTGTGCTCGCTGAAATCCGAAACAGCATTAATGAGATAAATACGCTCACTACCGATATTGCTAACGGTGCCGAAAGCCAAAACACAACATCAATGGAAGTTAACCAAAGCACCAACAACATGCGAGCAATGAGCCAAGCTGCATCCGAAAAAGCCACAGAGCAAGAACAACGTTGCGCAGGGATGGTTACGCTCACTAGCAAACAAGACATTGAGCTAAATAAATTTAAAGTGTAACCATAAAGCATTGGCAATATCACCGAGCGAACTCCAGTTGCTGCGTTCAGAGCCGGTTATCACGTTCAACTTGGGAAAAAAAAGGCAAAACAACGTTGAAAAACGTTTCGAGGTTTTTCGACAACAAGGTAGACGGATGAGGCCCTCCCAAGGGCCTGATTTTTTTGTTCTCATGCTGGGTGACTGACTTCAATGTAGAACGACTATATTTTCAAATCCACGACGTACCGCCTCAGCCTGAATGCCGACCAATTTTCGCTGAGCAATCATATTGAGGTTAATTGGGTATATAGACGAAAAGAATAAGACATAGGAAAGCGCTTTCCTATTAGTATATTCTAAATAATTAATATGAAATTAGTCCCATAATAGAGACACCCCACCTGCACCACCTTCGTGCATACTCGTCGAAATCGAGATACTCATCTACCTGTTTACCTTCTGATTTACATAACAAAGCCTTCCTTTCATTGTGGAAATGTCTGTTAGACATTCACTCAAAGGCCATAAACAGCACCCATCAAAATAATAAAATACGTAAAACAAAAAGGACTATTCATGAAAGCACGGCTAGCACTCTCTTCCCTTGCATTATCACTGGCAGCCATGGCTGCCAACACCGCACAAGCACAATGTTTCGGCAATGTTTATTCTATCAATGGTGGGCGGGGCGACGTTGGCTTCCTACTCGACCTCAAAGAAGACAATAAATTGCTGGGCTATTCGAACCCAGGAGACCGCGCACTAATATCATCTAGGGCGGCCTTTAGTAGCTCTGCCATGGCCTACGACCCAACCACCAACCGCACCTATTATGTCAGTGTGCCGAGACCGGCTGATTATCATGTCGCAGATGCAAGCGCGCATGTCTCGTCCGACGAGTTCAACAGCCTTTCTCTCCATGCGTCAACGTCGTTGCCCAATCAACTTGCCTATTTTGACCACGATGCACAACGCCATACCGTTGTCGCCAACGTGCCTGCTACACTACGAATGGCTTACGATGCGGCCAACAGTAAACTCATCGCGTCCAATGCAACCAAGCTGTTTTCTATTGACCCACTTTCTGGTGCCGTGTCTGACACCAAAGCCTTCGACAATAACATCGCATTTGGGGGCTTTTCGTCTTGGGGGGACTTTGTCTTTAAAGACAATGCGCTTTTGTACGTCACCAATACCCGTACCTTCTCTGTCGACCCGTCCACGGCTGAAATGACGCTCAAATCATTCCATAACATTGACTTTGTAACCGCGGCTACCCTCGACCAAAACGGTCAAATTCTTGTTGCCGCCAAGAATCAGAATGTCAGTGGGAACATCAACAGCACATGGTTATATCGCGTTGACCCAGTGACCGGTGAGCAAGTTAGGATCGGCCTCTTCCCTGCTCGCGTGAATGCCATGTCGACCAACACACAAGAAGAGCATACGTGCTATACCGCTACGACCTTCCCGAATGCACAACAAACACGTGTTAAGAAAATCACCAACCCTACCGTGGAAGAAGGCGAAACTGCCAGCCTCAACGTCTCTTTTAATAACCAAACCAAATTGTCGCAAACCGCCACATTGAAACTGGTGAATGGCACAACAAAAGACAGTGATTATTCAAGAGACGTGAAAATCTTGTTCAGTGATGGCTCAAGTGTCCAAGAAACCATTACGTCTGCAGGCACTGATATCGCTGTGCCAGCGGGCGTCGCATCGTTTAACGTTAACATTGACACCGTGGATGACAAACGAGGAGAGGAGAGCGAAACGGCAACGCTTAAGGCATCAATGCTAGCAAACGGCAATGATAGGAAAACCGGTACGCTCACCATCACTGATAACGACGTATTCACCGAAAATAGTATCTGTAGTCAGTACAGTTATGTGTCTGTATCCGTTTATGGCCATACCATTTACATAGATTGTGATAATGGTGTTATTGGTGGACCTGACTTAGTCACAAAGTTAAACATGAACTATCAAGGGTCGGGACTGATCAATGAATGGGAGACTGTGACTGAAGGTAAAGGCTCGAATGTAGATTGGAGATCCAACGTTGGTGTGGCAATTACATCCGGTATCACTAGCTTTATTTATACCAATGCTGCAAACGATAACGCGTTCAAAGTATGTCAAACTAACCCCAACGGACACTATTACAGTGTTCTTCAAGGTGGAATCATTCTCGATTCAAGCACCAACAAAGTTCATTGCAACATTGTTGTCAACGAAGGGAAATGTCTAAACGGTGCTAAACAACCCATCGTCTATCTTGGAAAGTCTAGCTTTGAAGCGTGTGATTTTATCGAATAGAACCCGATAACATTACGACCTATTAACGCGGTGTATCTACTTCACCAAAATGAACATGCCGTATTTAAGCCGCTCAGTGAGCGGCTTTTTAGTCTCGCTGCACTCCTCCCATAAGCATCACTCATCGCGTCGACGGAAAGCACCGAAAGGCTCAAGGCCAATACAAATATTTTGATACCACTCCTCTATTAACGCCTTGTCGATAGGTGGCTTTTTGCATCATCAACACCTATTTTAGGTTTCGTTACATTAGTTATTTTATATATAAATGCCATCTCATAATTGGACCACTCCACGTATCATTTTTAAGGTTAAAGTCTGAAACAATATTGAAGAAAAGTATTGAATGGCGTTTCACAATGCGTCATCGGTATCAATTGCATCAGATCGAAAAAATACTTTCTATTAACCCTAGTGACGGCATCGTCACCCAGCTTTCCAATTTTAGTGACATGGTGAGATTTGGCGAATTTAGTTCGTGGGGTGATTTTTATTCTTTAAGAGTGAATTTTTACGAAAATGCGCACTTAAAAACAAAAAAGCCTGTCAGCAATCGCTGTCAGGCTTTTCGTTATTCAGCTTTTAACGTTCATTTCTGCTGTTAGCAAATCTTCCCCGCCCCCACTGCAATGTCGTGCTTATTGTCCAGTGTTGCTTGCGCAGCCACTTTCAAGCCTTCCACAATGGTTTCAAGAGACATTGACGGTTGATCTGTCGCTGCCGCTTGTTCAGGTAGCAATGGAATGTGAATAAAGCCGTGTCCAATATCCGTGTCACGCAAGAAGTGTTGAACACCATAGAAGACATGGTTACAGACAAACGTACCCGCCGTGTTAGAGACGGTACATGGAATACCCTTCTCTTGCATGGCGCGAGTGATTGCTTTGATTGGCAAGGTACTGAAATACGCATCAGGGCCATCTTCATCGATTGGCTCGTCGATTGGCTGGTTGCCACCGTTATCTGGGATACGAAAATCATCAATGTTAATCGCAACACGCTCAGGGGTGATCGCATTGCGACCCGCAGCCTGACCCACTGTAATCACAAATGTTGGCTTGTGAGTCTCAATGGCTTTAGTGACGGCTTTAATCGCGTCATAACGCGTCACAGGCACTTCACAGATAACTATCTCGCCACCATTGAGCTGAAAACCATCAAGCTGCTTTACTGCTTCCAATGCAGGATTAACTAAAGCGCCACCAAAAGGCTCGAAGCCTGTAATCAATACTTTTCTCATCACTACTACTCTCAGAATGCAAAGCTATACATAACGAAGATGTTGAACGCCAAGATGCACAGGCCAGGAAACACCTGCATCAAAATAACGTGGTGTTTATTTTTCAATTCAAGTAACGCTGCAGGTACGACATTAAAGTTGGCAGCCATTGGGGTCATTAGCGTACCGCAGTAACCGGAAAGCATACCCAGCACACCTACGATGGCTGCGTTGCCGCCGTTTTCGAGTATCAGCAATGGAATGCCAATGCCCGTGGTGATCACGGCAAACGCGGCAAACGCATTACCCATCACCACGGTGAAAATGGTCATACCTACGCAGTAAGCAATCACGTTCACCAGCAGCATGTTCTCAGGGATCATCATTTTGACAATTTGCGCGACGGTATCGCCCACACCCGCCTGATTAAACAGAAAACCTAACGCGGCCAGAAACTGCGACAAGATGGCAGCCCAACCGATGGAATCGATCAAACGGCGTCCTTCGTTAAGGCAGTGCATCGGTTTGCTTTTGGTGATCATTAACGCCACAACGATGGCTGCAATAGAGCTGAGACCTAGGCCAACCAGTGCGCCGAGTGACGTAAACTGGCTGATAGCAACCGTGCCGACAGGCACGATAGCAGCAGGAATGAACAGCTTGTTTTTAAGCATGGTTGCGGTTTGTTTACGCTCTTCTTCGGTGGTGGTGCGGTAGTTGCCCACGCCCATAAACCCACCCGCCGCCAGCGCGGTAAGCGCCAATACCATAAGGCCTGTCACCCAGTTCGGGATCATCGCGCCAAACAGGAATGTCATGCCGTAGATCAGCCAAAACAGACCACTACCGATACGTTTCGGATTCTCTTTATCAAGGAAGCTTTGCAGCGAGAACGCCAGCAGCAATAAACCCGTGGTTTGATAAATGTACTCTAACATGGGTTATTGCCCTTCTTTTTGCGCATCAGCGTTTGCAGTCGCTGATGCACTTTGATTGGTCGATGGCTTAAGAAGACGCACTTCCACGATTTTGCTGAAGACAACGAACAGCACAAACGATGCAACGGCGGTTGGCAGTGCCCACAAGGCCATGGTTTCAAGCTTCACGTCGAGTTGATTATCAGTCATCACGCCTTTGATAAGAAGAATACCGCCTGTGCCGATAAACAGCAGCTGGCTAAAGAAGTTGCCAAAATTTTCACTTGCCGCTGATAACGCACGAATCGACTGACGTTTTTCATCTGACAAATTGGGGCAGTCTTTTTCTGCGGCGGCTTCCGCCATAGGTGCAATAAGCGGACGGATCATCGATGGGTGACCACCAATACTCAGACCCATCCCGTTGGTAGCTTTACGCAACAACAAGTAAGTCATCAGAATTTTACTGACTGACGCTTTCTTCATCGAGCCAATCAAAGCTTCTGCGCGCTGACGAAGGCCGAAACGTTCAAGAATGCCAATCATTGGCAAAATAAGAATGAAAAGGGACATATAGCGGTTTTGGGTAAAGGATTGACCTAAGATAGACAGGATTTCCATTACCGCGATGTCTGCGACTAAACCGGTTGCGACACCCGCAACCAAAATGACCAGTAACGTATTGAGTTTTAACGCTAACCCAGCTGTAATTACAACAATGCCAATTAATGGCCAAAAATCAATCATAATGCTCTCTACACGGCCTTTTATATAAGTAATGGTTAACGGTTTCACTCCCATCAACACCCCGAGTATACGAAAGCACCAAAAGCAGCTCCAATCAGAGATTTTTGTGGTTATAACCAATAATTTCACTTATTGAGGTTAACTTTCCACCAACGACAGTTATTTAACCTTAAGCCTTACCAGACATAACTTTGGTTAAAGCGAAATTCAAAAAAGTCACGTTAAAGATGATTCATTGATATAACTTAATGTTGAAAAATTTAGGCTAATTGCCTAGTTCACCCATTTGAACGATAAACACTCAGTTTCATCCACGTGGTAATCCTCAACATCTTTCGACAGGTCTCATTTAGAAAACAGTGAGCGTCCATTTATAGCGGTATAATTCACACTAATATTTCCATTTCTGCTGCTTCGAATCGCCCCCTATCAATAAGGATGTATGATGGTTCCGACTCGTTTTTTCTTTGGCTACCTGCTTGCTGTAACCTCTCTAGTCGGCTGTGCGACTCAACCTGAACCGGTAAAAACCATTCAGTTGTATTCAAACAAAGAAGTTATTCAACTGTCGTATTGCACTGAGCTTGCAGATACCGCCTATTTCATTGCTTCAGAAAAATTGAAACAGCGTCCTCAACAAGCATTGATTGAACGCTATGCAACAGAGGCTTCCTCCAAAATTAAGATTAACGCTGTTCAGCGCATCTATAGCACGGACTTTGACAGTGCTTGGGATTACTCAGTCAGCCTGTTTGGTGAATGCGCGCAAAAAGTGGCTGAGATCCCGTCACAACGGTTGGATATCGCCAGGTTTTGTGCGCAAAAAGCCGTGGTTGCGGGCGGCGCTTATGATTTCAAACAAAGCGGCGCGCCCAAATTAGAGGCGTACATGGCATTCGCCAGCTATAAACCGACACGACCTTATGAGGTCATCGATGCTGTCTATAACAGCAGGTCAACCTCTCACCTTAATGTTTCTCAAAACACATGGGATCACTGCATTGACGTGATGTCCGAGTGATAACATCGCCACAGGGCAGGCCTTGAATGTACTGACTTGTGGTAATTTCCCCACCAAATTGGGTATTGACTGCGATTAAGTGGTAATACTTAATATTCGTAGGAAAAAGTTCAGGGATGTTATGAAACGGAATTTTTCACCATTGGCTGTCATGAAGGGGAAAGCGGTGATACGAGGCTTTATCAAATCTTCATGGTGGTTTTTACTGCCCATTATCCTTGCCTTACCCGCTCAAGCGACGAACAGTATGGTTGACATTGATTTGGTCAAAGTGGATAAATCTGCCCGTAAAATGTATCTGATCCAAGGTGATAAGATCGTCAAATGGTATCCCATTGCACTTGGTGCCAACCCGAAAGGCCACAAACTACGTGAAGGCGACAAACGCACGCCGGAAGGCAGTTATACCCTTGACTTCATTAACGAGAAATCCCGCTTTTATCGCTCTATCCGCATCAACTATCCGAACACACGAGATCTCGCGCGCGCTGAATTATTGGGCGTGAGCCCTGGCGGTCAAATCATGATTCATGGTCAGAAAAACGAAGCAGGCCCGCACCCTAGCTTAAGCCGTGGTGAGGATTGGACAGATGGTTGTATTGCAATTGCCAACGAGCAGATGGATGAGTTTCTGAGCATGGTCTCAGTAGGCACGCCGATAACAATTGAATGGTAAACCATTCTGCTTAAAGCTTTCACTCAGATCACATGAAATCAGAGACATTGTCGACCTTTGTTCATACCCAAACGGCCCAAACAAAAAAAGCCCGATGCGTTGCTTCGCATCAGGCTTGTCATTTGGTTTATTATACTATCAACGCTGTACGTTGTTATTCACAAGCAAACGGGCCTTTGTTCGTCCATGCTTCTGGTGCTGATACTGGGCTGCTGTTTACCCACCATTTAGCCTGATACAGGTTGCCTTCAAACAACACTTGCTCGCCAGTTAAATACGCTTTGCCTGATGTCCACGCCACTGGCAATGTACTGAGCAATTTCCACGCATCGCTGCTTTCTGGTGCTGCTCCCTGAATCCAGTATTTTGCTTCCCACACTAAACCATTGAAGCTTACTTTTTCGCCGCCTGTGTAGGTGGTGTTTTCGTCCCATGCTGGGTGGTTCGTCGCCTCAGGATCAGTGCCACACTGGTCGCTTTTTTCAATCAGGTGAAAGTCTACGGTTTGCTGTTCAACCAAATTTCCTTCACTGTCTTTCACGCGAGAAACCAACATGTGATGACCCGCGCTGGCTTTCGTCAGTTTTAGACTCACGTTTTCAGACACGCCATCTTCCAACGACAACTTTTCGTAAGCCAATGCTTCTTGTGCGTGATTGTAAACGGTCATTTCTACCGTAATGTCACCCGAAGCCGTGACGGTGAAACCGAGATCAATCCCGTCTTCTGAAATCATGTACTCGGATGCCACGCCACCAATGATCACGCCGTAATCCGGCTCAGGTGATGCAATGTCATAGCCAACTTCTACACGTGCTAGTCCACTGTCTTTCTTTAAGTAGATCGGATTAGCACCGTAAACGGGGATAAAATTGCCATTGCTGTCACGCACACCCGCTTTGATAACGTTATTAGCCTGATTAATTTTTTCCGCAAGATCGAATGACCAGGTGTTTGCCACACCGGCTTTTTCGCTCTCAATGATCAGACGCGTTGACAGCTCTGGGCGCTCGCCTTCGTTGTCAAACACACGGGTAAATACCGCATCGCCTTCTGTCAGGTTCATACCAGGACTAATTTGCCCATGTTGAGACCAATTAGGTTGCTCTGGCTGCTCGCCGTCAAATTGCACATCGATGGCGTTATAAAACGCTGCGGCAGTATCACCCACATCCCAAACAGCCAAAATGACATGGTAACCGTCACGAGCAGGCACATCACACGAATGAACCATGGTCTTTGGCGGCTTTTGCATGTTGCCTTCAATCACACAAAACGGATTCAAATCTAATGCAGCGCGAACCAGCGGCTGATTCACGTTCCAATCAGGTTTAGTGATGTAGTACTTCCAAGTGCGCGTCACATGGTTTGCCGTGAACGTCCACTCAAAATCGTTTTGACCAGCCACAATCGAGCGTTTGACCCAGCGTGAAGCGGTCTGCTCATCTAACGCTGAAAACTGGATCAATCCCGCGCTGGCCAGTTTGCCGTCTTCGGGGCCAAGTTCTGGGAAACCCTCTGGCCCTTCCACACTTTGTGGCTCCCACTGAACTTGACCACAATCAGTATTTTTCTCACCCGTTTCAGAGGTGTATTTACACATTGCCGCACGGCCAGCGAAGCCATCATCAACGGCGCTAATATAACCATGAGACATCACGCTCGCGCTGAAAAACGCGGCGGTAACAGACAAAATAGAGGTGTGAAGCTTGAGCATGTATGTACTTCCTGCGTGTTTTTATTGTTATTCACCCACAGCACGGACAGACGCGAAAAGCAGACATTTTCAATCTCGAAAATGGCAACCCCGCTATCATCATTGTTCTCTACATTAAGCAGAGAACACTCTTAGACCGGAGGCTTTGCGTCCTGTTTTTTCAAACAGTTTGCCGATAATTGTGGAACGCGCGCATCGTATTCTGAATAGCTTGATATTCAACAGAAATATTGGGGGCGCGGAGGTGGCAAGAGCCTTAATGGAAGGAGGGTCACACAGGGTATGCAGTGGCAGTACGCTTTATAACCTAACGCCGCTTTTGCATTCTCAGTAGCGTCCATGTTTCTTCTTGAAACTCACGCGTTTTGGGCTCTTCTTGTAGTAAGTCGAACCCCAGGGCGGTGTAGCAAGCTACTGCGATCTGATTGCACTCAAACACGGCCAAGCTAACTGTCGTGATTTTAGGCTCTTCAAAGGCAACATCCAGTGCCAATGACACCATCGCTTTGCCCCACCCTTGCCCACGGCTATTTTCAGCGGCGATCAGCACCCGACATAGGCGGTATTCAGTGGCAGATACTCGATAAAGCTCAATGTATCCGACTGCTTCACCCTGATGACGAAAGAGAAAAGGGCGCACTTCGGGTTTCGCTAAGTGCGCTGCGACCTGCTCAACCGTGATTGGAAATTCAAACGCCGGGCCTCCCCACAGGTAATTGTCTCTGGCGTTTGGTATCCAATCGCAAAGTTGTGGTGCATCTGCTGCTTCAAAGGGCACAAGCAACATTAAGCGGGTTTCTCCTGTTCGTCCGACGCGTCATTCAGCGGTTCATTAGGCTGGTCATCCGAAGGAGGCGCACCAAATTCATCTAAGTAACCCTTTGGTGGCGGCGTCCACTCGCGATCGGTGAGAGCATGTTTATCCATCCTATCCGTATCCATCGCTTCTCGAATGGTTTCTTCTAGCTCAATAAACAGATGTTGGTAATGGTTATCGTAGGTTTGTGATTCTTCGCCGCCTAACCAACTTTGATAGAGTTTTTCAGAACTCTGTTTCTCAATTTGGTTAAACATCGCTTTTTGCTGCTCAACCAAAAAGGGATGTGAGCCAAGCGCACGCAGCGCTTCTGCGCCCATTTCCAGTGCAGAGTGGTAGGTTTCTTTGATCACAAAATCCGCCCCCGCATGGCGAAGCTTATACGCATGCCCACGGTCAAAGGCACGAGCGAGCACTTTCACATGGGGATAGGTGTGTTTCACGTACTCAACAAGCTCGGTGGTGGTTTCTTCGTTATCCATGGCGACCACCAACAACGCCGATTCTTCGATACCTGCTGTATGCAATAGATCGGGTCGAGTGGCATCACCAAAATAGCTTTTGATGTTAATTTGGCGCAGGTTTTCTACTTGCGTGGCTTCATGATCAAGCACGACGGTCTTCACCCCATTACCCGTCAGCAAACGGTTCACTACCTGCCCAAAACGGCCAACACCCGCAATAATCACCGACCCTTGCTCATCAATCACATCGGCTTCGCGGTCATTAGACACTTTCTCGTAACGCGGCAAAATGACGTTGTCATAAAGAATGAATAAACCAGGTGTGAGAAACATAGAAATTGCTACTACCAGCGACAGTAACTGCGCAGTTTCAGCAGGCAATACATTGTTTTGCATTGAGAAACTTAGTAACACAAACCCGAACTCACCCGCTTGGGCGAGGCTCAGTGCAAATAACCAACGAGCCGAGCCTTTGATCTTGAATATAAAAGTCAACAAAAGCAGCACGATGGCTTTCAATACCATGAGTCCGATTGTCAGGCCAATAATGACAAACAGATCTTCAAACAAGATGCCAAAGTTGATGCCCGCCCCAACGGTAATAAAGAACAAGCCCAGCAGCAGTCCTTTAAACGGTTCAATGTTTGATTCCAACTCATGACGAAATTCACTGTTGGCCAGTACGACACCCGCCAAAAACGTACCTAACGCTGGTGAAAGCCCTATCAAACTCATCAGTGCGGCAATACCAATCACGAGCATCAGCGCGGTGGCGGTAAATATCTCACGAAGACCAGAGCTGGCAACAAAGCGCAATAACGGGCGGCTTAAATAGTGCCCGCCCACAACGACACCTGCGATTGAGCCCAAGATCACTAAACCGACGGCCCAACCCGGCAGTCCCGCGACTAGGCTCATTTCTTCATGGTGTTCAGACGCGGAAGCGGCGGCATGTTTTGCCTTTTCCACCAACTCAGGAAGTGCCAACAACGGAATAAACGCCAGCATCGGGATCACGGCGATATCTTGAAACAGCAACACTGAAAAGGCATTTCGACCGCCTTCTGTTTTGGTGAGTCGCTTTTCATTAAAGGTTTGCAGCACAATAGCAGTCGAAGACAAGGCGAAAATTAAGCCAATGGCAAGCGCGATGGTCCAAGGTTGCTCAAAGAGTAATGCAATCCCCATCACGATGGCTGTTGTGACACCGACTTGGAGGCCCCCCAATCCCATCAAGCGGTTTCGCATTGCCCAGAGCATCTTCGGCTCAAGCTCTAAACCTACGAGGAACAACATCATCACGACACCAAATTCTGCGAAGTGCTGAATCGTATTGGTTTCCGAGCCCACTAGCCCCGTCAGAGGGCCAATAATCACACCGGCAATCAAATACCCAAGAACCGAGCCCAAACCAAAACGCTTGGCAATCGGCACCGCAATGACAGCAGCAACTAAATAGATAAATGCCTTTAAGAATAAATCTGTCATGCTTTTCCTTCCTTGATGACACTATCAATAGAGCGTGCTGTTATTTTCTCACTACCCGCAAGCAAATCCGTATCCAACCTGCCATCAACCAGCGTAGTCAGCAATTTTTTATAAGCGGCAGTATGTTGGCCAACTTTTCCTTCCTCTGCAGCGGTTCGTGAGCCAAAGATCGCAAACGGCGCAAGATAATTCATGCCCGTTAAGTTTGCCATTTGTTCAAGGGGGTAGAGAAGTTCACGGATTTTGAAATGATTAAATCCATCGGCTTTATACGCTTCTTCACTCCCACCCGCGGTAATGGCACACATGAAGTATTTCCCCTGCAATGCGGTGCCGCTCGAGCCATAAGCAAAACCATATTCCAACACTAAATCTTGCCATTCTTTCAAGATGGCAGGCGTTGAATACCAATAAAGGGGAAATTGGAAGAGCACCACATCATGCTCACGCAAACGCGCTTGCTCGCGGTCAATGTCAATGTGAAAGGTCGGATATTCGGCATAGAGATCCACCACTGTCGCTCCCTCGACCGACTGCGCGATTTTATAAAGCGGCGCATTCACTTCCGATCGTCGTTGAGACGGGTGCGCAAATAACACCAGCACTTTCTTTTTATTGTCTGCCATAAACTTCCTTTTTTGACATTGGTGCCTCTAATATGAGTGCTTCAAGCGCATTGCAACCAGGTAACCAAATAATTACTGGTTAATATTAGTAACCTAAAATACCAAAATCCTGCCACGTACTGCAATATTAGTGAGTGAGCATATACCCTATCTCAGAAGGTAGACTAAACACTCGCTTGGTTGAAATCACATCAATCGCACTTGAGTCACTAGGCCATACTATAAAGACATCCCATGATGAATCTGAGTACGACATTCAAGAAGAAGTCGAAAAACATTCATGAGCATAGGTGGAACACGGTGTTGTGCTGGGGACCATGCTTCACTTAGTTTCATTCTTAGAGGCTCTATCACGATCAAAAAAGCCCCGAGCGGGGCTTTCTTCTGTCATCTTCACACACGCTATTTCGATGAACTGGTAAACAGTAGTTTCAGACCAAATGCTAACATCACCGAACCTAATACTCTGTCTACCCAATGCCCAACACGTTTGAATTTGGCTTGGACAGACGGTTTCGACAGAACAAGCGCCACTGAACTGAACCACGCCAATTGAACAAACATCATCCATATACCCAGCAAGAAAAGCTCAAAGGTGGGCATGTCCGGTGAAACCACCAAGGTGAATACAGAGAGAAAATACAATGGTGCTTTCGGGTTTAACGCATTACAAACAAAGCCCATCGAAATCAGCTTCGCCGTGGAGCGTGCTTTCACTGGCACAGACTGCTCATCATCGCCTACTGCTGCTTTACTTCGAATACCCTTCACACCGAGATAAATCAGATAAGCTGCGGCTAAATACTTCATTACCGACAAGACAATCGCAGAGTCACTGATCACAGTCGCGAGGCCAATAGATGAATAAATAATATGAACAGAAAGGCCGAGCGCAATACCAAGACTAACGAGCAACCCTGCACGGCGACCATGCACAAGTGATTGTTGTGAAACCATCACAAAATCAGGTCCTGGCGACGCTGCCCCCAATAGATGGACTAAAGTCAGGGTAATAAACGCGTGATAGAATTCCATTCACATTGCTCCGTTTTTCCGATAATAACTAACTGTTTGGTATGGTGACGATCCGAATATAAATCAACTGCGTATCAATGAAGAACTCATGATTAGGACACGCACAATGCTATTCACACTTTTCTACGATGGAAGTTGCCCTTTATGTGTGGCCGAGATGAACCAACTCCGCACCTTAAACACGAATGGCTCACTTCATTTTGAAGACATTTTAGCGTCTGATTTTACCGAACGTTATCCAGATATTATCCCTGATGATGCACGTGAAATTTTGCATGGCAAATTTCACGATGGCCGAGTATTACTAGGGTTAGACGTGACACATCAGGCTTGGAAACGGGTGGGTAGAAAACGTTGGATTGGTTTACTTCGCCTTCCTGTCATTCGTTGGTTTGCAGATAAAGCCTATCTAACTTTTGCCAAGAACCGTTATCGCATCTCATGGTTGCTCACAGGCAAGTCACGCTGTGAACCTTGTGCTAGCGGGGGGTGCGAGATAAACAAAAACAGACCGAAAACATAAGTTGATTGAAAAGCCACACCAGTGTAATTAACTATTAACAACAACACAGAGCTACTGTAAATCTGGCACTTTCATTGACATGCATCACTATTATACCGCCAATCATTCTATTGACTAATTGTTCATTTAGACGCACCATCCCTGCCAAAATACGTGTCGTAAATTTGAGAAATGATTAACGCAATTTCTAATTTCGCGACTCAATTCAATATGTTGATTTGTATAACAGAATGAAAACCACCGACACACTTTCGGCTGCGGCCTTTTTGCCAACGATCCCCGTTGGCACTGCTCTCACGTTTGAACTGAGATACAAAGATAATATCAAAGCCTTTAGCGGGTCCTCCCGCCTCATTGGCTATCGTGATCGAAAGTATCTGCTTCTTGAAACACCAAGCGACCCTGAACTGAGTAAATTGCTGTCCGACCCTTCTGGCTGGCAAGTCATTGTGCGCGGTATCTCTTCGTCACGTTATGGCGAAATATTTGCGTTCAAATCCCATATTCTTAGCGTGATGCACAGGCCCGAAAAGATGCTCGCGATTGCCATTCCAGATTCTGTCGGCATTCACCGCATGCGCAGATTTGCACGCTACACCGTATCTCGCATTGTGCAGGTCGAAATTAATGGCAGAGGCACATTAGCAAAACTTGCCGATTTCTCTTTGGGCGGATGCGCCATCAGAGTGTCGAACAGTCAATTTATCGAGCCTGGCGAGTCAGTGCGTTTTAACATCAACGCGCTATTTGATACGCCCATCATGTTTGAAGGGACAGTAGTGACGGTCACCAGCAGTGGTGAAGGGATTCAACTGGGCATCAAATTCAACAACGAAGGCAGCCATCAAGCACGTGATACGCTTGCTAGGCTCATCATGTCATCTGAGATAGATGCCGAAAATTCAACAAGCCATGTCTCCACGGTTTCTTAGCAAGCAGAGAGACGCTAAAGTCAGTGATGAAACCGTCCAAGACGAGAGGAAAAAGTCATGCAAGAAACCTTTATCGATGATGGCTTGGTCTATCGTCAACACCACTTTGATTTACCGCTAAATTACGATGACAAAAACAGCACAACACTTCGCGTTTTTGCTCGAGAAGTCGTTGAGCATCACCGTGATGCAGGCTCCCTGCCTTGGCTGGTGTATTTTCAAGGTGGCCCAGGCTTCCCTTCCCCGCGACCAGACGGTCGGAGCGGTTGGCTAAAGCGTGCATTGCAACAATACCGTGTTCTCTTGTTAGATCAACGTGGCACGGGGCTCAGTTCCCCACTCACACTTCAGACACTTGCCGACTTATCCTCGAGTGACCAAGCGGAACTTATCTCACATTTTCGCGCCGACAATATTGTTCGCGATGCAGAAGCCATTCGTGAGCAGTTCGGCATCAAAACATGGTCAATTTTAGGTCAAAGCTTTGGCGGTTTCTGTGCACTCACTTATTTGTCGTTCTATCCAAACAGCCTGAGCCGCGTATACATTACAGGTGGTGTACCTTCGTTAACTCGCCCTGCCGATGACGTTTACCGTGCCACCTATCAACGCGTGCTAGACAAGAATGAGGCTTTCTTTGCACAGTTCCCAAGCGCCCAAACACGCTGCAAAGAGATCGCTACTCACTTAACATCCAGTGACGTTAAATTGCCGAACGGTCAGACGTTTACTGTGGAACAATTCCAGCAAATTGGCATCAATCTTGGCCGTAGTGGTGCAAACTTGCCGATGTATTATTTGCTCGAAGACGCATTCGTCAATACCGCTACCGGCAAGGCGCTCAGCTATGCCTTTTTACAAGCGATGTTGGCCGAACAAAGCTATCAGACCAACCCTATTTATGCCTTCCTACATGAACCGATTTACAACCAAGATCAATCCTCTGATTGGTCTGCCCATCGCGTTCGCAATACAGAGTTTCCGGCATTTAACTATTCACCCGAAACACCATTTTTGTTCACGGGCGAAATGGTATATCCGTGGATGTTTGACCAACTTCAAAATCTGGTTCCACTAAAAGGCGCGGCGGAATTGCTTGCCGCTAAATCGGATTGGCCTGCGTTGTATGACGTGGACGCACTCAACGCGAACATGGTTCCCGTCGCTTGTGCGGTATACGCAGACGACATGTACGTGGAGATGGATTATTCCCGCGAAACACTGCGAAACATTCCTAACAGTCGCGCCTGGATCACCAACGAATACGAACATAACGGCCTTCGCGCTGACGGCGAACGTATATTGGGTAGATTGATTGATATGGCAGAAGAAATCGAAAATATCCCATAAATACACGTTAGCCGCATGATCCTTTCATGCGGCTTCATAACTGCAAAAAACCACCTTACTAATAGCCGTTCCCATACGAAGAATTATGTATAAAAACTTCAATATCAATGTTAAATATTGGTGACTAACTCCCTGTTATTTATTATATTTATATGGAAATCAAAAGCATAAATGCCCTATTACTTGACCTGGTAACCACACTTCGATTTAAACCGTTATTTCTTCCTATCAAATGCTTTACAATTGCCATTCTCGCTATAAAATCCCGCTTCTTCTGACTATTTTTCATCCAGGTACTATTCTATGAATCCGACACGTTTTGGTAACGTGATGGCGGCGATTGCCTTTCTGTTATGGGGCGCGATGCCGCTCTATTATCAGCTTCTCCCTAACGCGGCAATGGATGAACTGCTCGCCTTGCGTATCGCTGCATCCGTACCATTTTTACTCATCATTTTGCAGAGTCGTCGCGGGCGCTCACTTAATTGGCAAACATTGACCGCAGACAAACGCTCTTTTGCTTTCGCGTCATTAGCATCGGTCATGATGTGTATATCTTGGAGTGCTTTTACATGGGCGATGACAAACGACCGAGTGTTAGATGCAAGCCTAGGCTTTTTCATTAACCCCTTACTGGTTATCGCACTTGGCGTCTTGGCATTTAAAGAGACGCTAAGCTTTGGTCAAAAAGCCGCGGTTGTCTTTGGTGCGTTAGGGTTGAACTATCAGGTGTGGCAATACGGTGAAGTGCCTGTTGCAGCCGTATTGATGGCGGTATTTTTCGCACTATACGGCTGGTGCAAACGCTATGTGAAATATGATGCTATTTCGTGCCTATTCGTCGAAGCCATCGTTTTATTTCCTTTTGCAGCGGGATATATGGCCTACAAAATGGCCACAGGAACCAGTGTCGCGGTATCTAGCGAGATGTCGACGCTACTGCTTTATCTTGGCGCAGCGCCAATCACACTCGCACCGCTGTTCTTCTTCTCAGAAGCCGTGAAGCACGCAAAAATGTCGATGATTGGACTCATGCAATACATCGAACCCAGCCTGCAGTTTCTCCTCGCGGTGTTAATCTTCCATGAAACATTCGACAGCATTAAAGCCGTGAGCTT
This sequence comes from Enterovibrio norvegicus FF-33, assembly GCF_000286835.2. GTDB lineage: Bacteria > Pseudomonadota > Gammaproteobacteria > Enterobacterales > Vibrionaceae > Enterovibrio > Enterovibrio norvegicus_A. The sequence goes on from NZ_AJYD02000038.1 coordinate 1,890,663, forward strand.
TGGTTTAATTTGGCTGGGGTTGGTTGTTTCAATCACAGAGGGTCTGATAAAGGTGAAAGCAAAAACGAACCTGCCACAGACCTAATCCCCATAGGGTTAAGCAAGCGGTCATACTTTGCGCAGGAACAATCGTCAAGAGCAAGGAATAAATCCCAGTGACTCTTTATTCCAATTATAAAATTTCTGACACAGCTATTGCCGACTTTAACCAGCAAGAATGACTGAATACTTATCCTAATTGGTATAAATGAAAACAAAAAAGAAAAGGCATCCGAGGATGCCTTTTTCATATCAAACTTGGCCGCATTCGGCGGTCATAGCGCTCGCTTGATTATTTTTCGTCTTCCACTTCAATCAACTTAGTGGAGCCGCCGTGATATTTCTCACGCAGTCGCTGGATAATGGCAAAGAAGCCAGGGATAAAGAACGTACCCGCCAACAACACGCAGAGCAAACCACCTGCCAGTGATATACCCAGTGAGTTCTGGCTGATGTTACCCGCCCCACTCGCAAAGACTAACGGCATGATGCCGAGAATGAATGACCAAGACGTCATGTTCACCGCGCGGAAACGCAGCTTGCCGCCCATCACTGCAGAGTCACTAATTGGGTGTTCATTCTGTTCACGCTCATTTTTAGCAAATTCAACGATCAAAATGGCATTTTTAGCGGCCATCGCAATCAACAGAACCAGACCAATTTGCGCGTACAAGTTAAGCGGTGTGCCAGTGGCAGCGAGAGCGAGGAAGGAACCCAAGGTTGCAACCGGAACCACCAGAATGATCGCCAGTGGAATCGTCCAACTTTCATACTGTGCCACCATAAACAGGTAGATGAAGATCAGCGCAAGACCAAAGGCATAGATCGCCAAACTGCCTGCCTGTTTCTCCTGATAGGCCATTCCCGTCCACTCATATTGGTAACCTTGTGGCAGTTGTTCTGCCGCAACACGTTCCATCGCTTCAATCGCATCACCTGACGAGTAGCCTGGCGCAGGTGACCCTTGGATGACAGCAGAACGATACATGTTGTAACGCCATGCGACATCCGGTTCGAACACCTGCTCGATATCAATCAAAGTACCCAGTGGGATCATTTCACCCGAGTTAGAGCGAACATGGAAACGACTCAATGAATCCAAATCGTTACGGAAATCCGCATCAGCCTGAATCGTCACACGGTAGCTCTTGCCGTACAAACTGAAATCATTCACATACATCGACGCCAAGTTGCCTTGAAGCGTAGTGAAAATTTCGGACAGAGGAATACCCAGTTGCTTGGCTTTCTCACGGTCAATATCAACGTAGAAATGCGGAACATTCGCGCGGAACGTACTAAACGTACTCGCAATTTCCGGCTGCTGGTTAGCCGCTTCCATCAACTGTTGTGACACCATGGCCAAATCACCACGACTTCGGCCAAGCGTATCTTCCAATACAAACTCGAAGCCAGACGCCGGTCCCATCCCCGGAACAGCAGGTGGACCCATAGTGAACACAATCGCTTCCGGTAACTGCATGGCAGCAGCCCCATTGATTCGGTTAATAATGTCAAACGAGGAGTGGTCACCATCAAGTGCTTGACGCGTTTCCCAATCCTTCAATTTCACAAACATTGACGCACCGTTTGATGCAGAAGCACCCGTCAAGAATGCGTAGCCGTTAGCAACGGTAGCCCCTTCAACACCCGGTTCGCTGGTCACAATGTCATTCAGCTTTCTGGTCACTTCCTCTGTACGTGACAAAGACGCCGCATCCGGTAGCTGAACGTTGATCAGCAGAACACCTTTATCTTCTTGCGGTACAAAACCTGTTGATGTGGTTGTGGCAAAGTAACCTGCCGCACTGACTGCAACGATAAATAGCACACCCAACACCGCAGTTTTACGGACTAAGAAGCCTGCAATCGCGCCGTATTTGTTAGTAACGCTTTCTAAGCCACGGTTAAATGCCGTAAACCAACGCGCGTGATTATCTTTACCTTGCTTGAGCACAAGGGAGCACATTGCAGGTGACAAGGTCAGTGCGTTAATTGACGAGATCAGAACGGAAATACATATCGTCAATGCGAATTGGCGGTACATGATCCCGGTAATACCCGGCAACATTGCCACGGGTAAGAACACGGCCAGCAACACCATCGTCGACGTAATAATGGGACCCGTCACTTCCTTCATCGCAAGCAATGTCGCTTGGCGAGGCGTCAAAGACGGATCTTTTGCCATGTTGGTATCAACGTTTTCGATAACCAAAATGGCATCATCCACCACAATACCGATAGCCAAAATCAAACCAAACAGCGTCACGGTGTTGATGGTAAAGCCCGCCGCCAACATGATGGCAAACGTACCCACAAGTGACACAGGAATCGCGACAACGGGGATCAAAGTAGAACGGAAACTACCAAGGAATAGGTAGGTCACCGCAATAACCAGCAATATCGCTTCTATCAGCGTGACAACAACGCCTTTGATAGACTCAGAGACAAACAGCGTCGTGTCATAACTGGTCTCATAGCTCATTCCTTCAGGGAAGCTCTGAGAGAGCTGTTCTAAACGCTCCATGACCATCCCCCCACTTTCCAGCGCGTTAGCGTCAGATTGCAGGTTCAAGATCACGATAGAGGCAGGCTGTTCGCGGAAGTTGCCGTTACCCGAGTAAGACTTGCGGCCCAAGGACACATCAGCGATATCTTTCAGGTACACCATGGTGCCGTCCGCATTTGCGCGAACAACCACGTCTTTAAACTCATCCACCGAGCTCAGACGACCTTGTGTCACCAGTTTGAACGTCATTTCTTGTGCGTTGTTGAATGGCGGCGCGCCAATATCACCCGCGGCAACCTGAACGTTTTGCTCAGCAAGCACAGAACGCACATCTGACGTGGTGATACCTAGATTGGCCATTTTTTCTGGGTTAAGCCAAACACGCATCGAGTATTCGCCACCACCAAGCACATTGACATCACTGATGCCTTTGACACGTGCAATTTGGTCTTTGACATTCAGGTTGATGTAGTTAACCAGAAACTGTTCATCGTATTTGCCGTCCGGCGCATAGAAGTTCAGTACCATTAACAAGTCCGGCGAACGCTTCTTCACCGTGACACCAATCTGACGCACTTCTTGCGGCAACTTTGATTCTATTTGTGCAACACGGTTTTGTACGTTGACCTGTGCCATATCAGGGTCAGTGCCGATATCAAAGGTCACGTTTAAACTGTAAGAGCCATCATTAGCACTTTTGGAAGACATGTAGATCATGTTTTCCACGCCATTGACCGACGTTTCTATCGGGTCTGCGATGGCTTGCTCAACCACCTCAGCACTGGCACCTGCGTAAAACGCCGTCACACTAACAGAAGGTGGACTGATTCGAGGGTATTCAGCAACTGGCAGGTTCAACAATGCGATGAGACCTGAGAGCGTCAGAATGATGGAGATAACCAGCGCAAATTTTGGGCGGTTAATAAAAAAGCGACTTAACATATCAGCTTATGCCCCTTGGCCTTGAAGGCGAACTGTCATGCCATTTCGAACACGCTGCAAACCCTTGGTTAACACTTGCTCGTCTTCTACTAGGCCGCTTAATACAATGACACCTTTTTCCGTTTGAGGGCCAAGCTTCACGTTACGACGCTCAGCGACATTGCCTTCTTTCAGTACCATCACGAAATCACCTTCTAGATCGGTCTGAACCGACAAACGCGGCACAACAATGTGTGGCGTGGTGGCTTTTTCTTTGACGATAACTTCAACATATTGCCCCGGAAGCAGGCGATAACTCGGGTTAGGAAATTTTGCGCGCAGCGCAATGGTGCCCGTGTTAACGTCAATGCGGTTACCGACGTAGTCCAACTTACCAGCATGCTCATAGTCGTACCCATTACCCATACTTAGGAACACTTCAACACGTTTTGCGCCGCCCTCGCCGTTGCCTGACATTCTGTCAGCACCCGCAGCCAGACGTTGCTTCTCACTCATAGAAAATGATGCCTGCATCGGGTCAAGGCTAACGATGGTGGTGAGAACGCCAGTGGAGGGAGAAACCAAATCACCAATACTGGCCAAGCTTTCACTGATACGCCCAGTGAATGGCGCGACGATTTCGGTGTGAGACATGTCAGTTTCAGCGGCTTGCAGTTGCGCTTGCGCTGCCTTCAAGGCGGCTTCAGCTTGCAGCTTTACTGCGGTCAAACGGTCAAACTCAGATTGGCTAATACCTCCACGAGGTAACAAATCTTTCCCACGTTCAAAATCCAACGCGGTATTCGTCACGCCAGCCTCTGCTTGCGCCACAGATGCCTCAGCACTGGCGACCTTCGCGCGATAAATAGCGGGGTCAATTTGGAAAAGACGTTGGCCTTCTATGACCATTTCACCTTCGGTAAAATATCGCTCGGTTAAGTAACCAGAAACTTGAGGAACAATGCTGACATCCTCCATCGCTTCGGTTCGTCCGACAAACGTTTGTTGTGGCTGATAATCAATCACTTCAGCAGATTGGATATCAACGATAGGCAAGAAGCCACCCTTCTGTTGAGCTTCTTGCCCACCACAACCTACAAGCACTGATGCGCTAATCAGCGCAGGAAGCAATAACTTCCGTTTAATCATTTTTCTCTCCTCACCTAACCTGTTTGCATTGAGACAAACGCAAAAAAGAATAGCGATAATTTATAGTGATATTATTGGGCTCATCGCCAAAATAAGACGTGACATTTGTTGCAGTAAAATGACATATGTAGCAACAAAATGGCAAGCCGACCCTAGTATGCCAAGCTATCCTTTCTGAAAGCTGTACGACACACAAAATTGCGACAGAATTGTAGATATGCAGAATTAAGATGTTACAAAATGCGACAAGACAACAAAGGCGGTTATTTGCCCGCCAATGCAGTAAAGATGGGATCAGAGAAGAGTTTGCATCGCTTCAGCAAGTCGGACTGAAAGGGAGTCATTGCTTAAAACACCCACTTCCGTATCAAAGTTGTCAAAAAACGAAGGGATCGACAGTGATGCTTTTAAATCACCGTCAAAATGAGGGCATGACGCTGACGCCGCAGCAAGTACATTTTTCGCCCCGCCCGGCCCTGGCGATGTTGATAGCATCACCACTTTCTTACCTTGAAAGACTTTTTGATTAATACGAGACGCCCAATCGAACACATTTTTGTAAGCCGCACTATAAGACCCATTGTGCTCCGCAAACGAAATAACCAGCGCGTCCGCTTCGCCAATTTTCGCGAAAAACGCCTTAGCTTTTTCTGGCTGGCCTAACTCCTGTTCTCGATCAACGCTGAACAAGGGAAGTTCGTAATCATTGAGATCCAAGATCTCAGCGTCAGCACCATCAATCATGCTAACCGCGTGAGTGACCAACTGCTTATTAATTGACGCTTTACTGCTGGAAGCGGCAAAAGCAATAACCTTCATATTCTTCTCCGAAACGTTTGTTTGACATACCTAACAATCATAGCGTCTTGCCTGTGTCCTGTGCGTTTTACTTTTCAGATAGTTAGAGAAAACATCATGCTTTTCTTACTGGAAAAGTACACGGTTCAACATGGCTTCAATCATTCACGCCAATATAAAAATAAATCCAAAAAATTCAAGAAGATAAATTAAATAGATTTATTTATGATTCAACGCTCTCATAAATGAGTCTTTGATTAACTACACTTTTTAAGGAGAAAAACCAATACACCGACTTTTAACTGTCAGATGGTAAATCAAGGTAGTCAATATGAAACTTGTTAACTCACTCGTCAAAAGCGTTATCTCGTTATTCATCATTTCCCCGATGGTGTCCTTGGCAGCACCAGAACCCGGCTCACATTTGAAAGTCTTTATTCCCAGCCTTCCTTACTTATATATTTCACATTCGATCAATGGCGCGCTTCTGAGACCTGCAAATAACGATCGCGGTTGGGACTACGACATGGCGGTTTCACATAGAAAAGTTGACGACACAACCTACGAGTTCAATTTACGACAGGGTGTGAAGTTTCAAGATGGCACACCATTTAATGCCGACGCGGTATTAATGAACATGAAATTTTTCAAGGAAGACCCGTTTTTATTTACGAAAATAGACACGGTTTTTGATCGCGCAGAAAAAGTAGATGACTACACCGTTCGATTTCATCTCACAGAAAAGTATGGTCAATTCCTAAACGATGCTATTTGGATTCAGTTCTACACCCAAGCCTATCTCGACAAATTTGGTTGGAACGGCAAACCAACATGCCCGAACCTTGCCGAACCAGGCCCTTACGGCTTGGGGCCCTACATTCTCAAAGAAGGGTACATTGAAGGTGATCGTCAAACACCCAAAGCAGTTTTAGTGGCTAATCCTAACTATTGGAATTCTGAATTTCCAAAGATTGAAACGGTGACCGTCTATACCGAGCTCGACTCCAACCAAGCACTAGAGATGGCTATTGATAACGATGCCGCTCTCGACATTATGCCAATACCCTTTTCTGAGAAGAAACGAGTCGAACAATCACGATTTGCCAAACTTGTGAGTGCACCGTCAACCAACAACATCGCTATTCACATCAACATGCGAACGGGCAACAAGCGCCTTCTTGACAAAGATGTTCGTGTCGCTCTCAACAAGGCAATAGACCAACGCCGCTTACTTGAAAAGAACTACGCAGGCGAAGGTCAGATAAGCCCAACACTCGCTGCGCCTCTCTATCCTGGTGTAGACAAAGTGGTGAAAAACCTCAAAGCCTATTCTGAAGTGCAAAACCCCAAATCCATTCGTGACGAGCTCAAGAAAACTTTAGATGGACTTGAACTCAACGTATATACGCAAGACCGTTTTATGTACATCTGGAAAGGTATCGACCGTGACTTACGCAAAGTTGGCGTAAAACTCAATTTCACCATCACATCTAGTGAGAAAGATGTCTTTGGTCAGTTGCTTACTACTAACGCTAAAAAGAACACTGAAGATTGGGATCTCCTCGTTTGGGGTAATGACGATTGGTATTACAACCACCCCTGGTCGGCATTTTTTGTCTATCGCACACACAATGCGTGGAGCACCATCTTCCCAGACAGCACTTTGGATGGATACATCGAAAAGATGTTCCGCGAATCGGCGGGAACACCTGAGTTTGATGACGTCTCTGACAAAATCATGCGTCATGCATATAACAACGGGTACATGTTGTTTGTCCCAACGCCAAACAAGGTGTTAGCCGTCAATAGAAACGTGAATTACTCACCATTTAGAATGGCCAACATGCCACTGTGGGAAATCGAAGTCACGCCTTCACATTGGTCAGTCAAATAGTTTTTCGGTGAGTCACTGAACACAATGAAACGAAAAGCGAGAGTATGCTGACATCGCACTCGCTGGTAAAAAAAAGGGTCTCGAATGTTTGCAAAGCTAAAAGTAAAGCTACTTCTTATCTTCTTGTTCACTGGCGTATTACCCATTCTTGTTGTTGGGTATTTGGCACTTACAACATCAAGTGCTGCGTTACAAGATCAAGCGTTTGCACAGCTTGTCAGTATGCGAGAAGTTAAAAAGGATCAAATCGAGTCCTATTTTAGTCGTGCTCGCAAAGACACGATGATCCTTTCCGGCAGTGAAGACACCAAGCAAATTCAAAAATTGCTTCAATTCTACGCTGCAGATGAAGATGTCGAACGTGATGATCCCTTTCCTACTGACACATATGAATACGAAGAAATCTGGAGCGTCAACGGAAAAACCCTCAGTGATTATGTCAATGTCTACGGCTATACCGACGTTTTCATTATCCAAGCCGACACTGGTCACGTGGTTTACACCGCACAAAAAAGATCCGACCTTGGCGCGAATCTCATTTCAGGGCCGTTAAAGAACAGTCCCCTCGCCACCTTGTTTCGAAATGTCGTTTCCAGTAACGACATTAGTGTTCAAGATTATCAGCGGTATGCTCCTCACGACAACAAACCTGCCGCACTCATTGGCGCTCCAATCACTGATTTAGGCGGCAACACTCTCGCGGTAGCCGTATTGCAGCTTTCTGTCGCAGAAATTAACGATATCATGTTGCAGCGCACAGGCATGGGGGAAACCGGTGAGACTTATCTTGTAGGATCTGACTTTTTGATGCGATCAGATTCGTTCTTGTCCGATATCAGTCATTCCGTTAATGCTTCATTTGCCACACCTGAAGAAGGAAGCATCAAAACCATCGCCACCTTAAAAGCTATCGCAGGTGAAACAGGTTTTGACATCATCAATGACTATCGGGGTATCTCTGTTTTAACTGCATACACGCCTCTTGAATTTGGCGACAAAAAATGGGCACTTGTAGCCGAAATTGACGAATCAGAAGCCTTTAGCCAAGTCAGCACCATGAAATGGATGATTGGTATTGCGCTGCTGTCCGGTGTAATGATCATCACGTTGATTGCACTTGTGGTGACGAGGTCGCTCACTCACCCTGTGTTGAAACTAACTGAAAACTTGGAAGCCGTTGCGCTAACTGGAGACTTCTCAGCACGAGTCGTGGTGAGAACCAAAGACGAACTGGGCCAATCTGCTGATGCATTCAACACGCTGATGGATAGTATGCAAGCAGCAATTGGTGACATAAAAAAAGTGATGGAGGGCTTAGCAGAAGGCGATTTCAGTCATCGTATTGAAACTGATCTTCGTGGCGATCTCTTATCGATCAAGCAGGCAACCAACACTTCCCTAGAAAATGTAGAAGCTTCTGAACGAATAAAAGCAAACCTCGAGCATGATGCGAAAATTCAAGCGGAGGAGAATGCTCGTGTTCGTCAGGCGCTGGACAACGTTTCTACCAACACTATGATTGCAGACAGAAATTTCGACATCATTTACCTCAATAGTGCGTCTCAGGCATTGCTGAGAGAAGCAAGAGATGATTTTGCTCAGGTGATCCCGCACTTTAACCCCGATGACATCCTCGGGCAGAACATTGATTTCTTTCATAAGAATCCTGCGCATCAGCGACAATTACTCGAACATATTGATGACACACATGAAATGCAAATGCCCGTTGGTAATCGCATTATGGCCATTGCTGTCAATGCGATTATTGACGAACACAATGAAAGAATTGGTACCGTTATAGAGTGGACAGACCGCACCGCTGAAGTCGCCATAGAGCGTGAAATTGATCAGATGGTAGAGGCCGCGACACGCGGAGACTTCTCTAAACAACTTTCTCTCGATGACAAGAAAGGGTTCTTGTACAAACTCGCACAAGGCTTGAACTCTCTGACCAACAATACCGACGCCGCACTCGAAGACGTGCAGCGCATTTTAAGTGCAATGGCCAAAGGCGACCTCACACAACGAATTGAAAAAAGCTACAACGGTCGCTTTGCCCAACTGAAAGCCGACACCAATGCCAGCATTGATAGGCTGACTCAAGTCATTGACAATATCCGCCTCGCATCAGAAACCATTTCCAACTCTTCCAATGAAATCGCATCAGGTAATCGAGATTTAAGTCAACGCACCGAAGAGCAGGCAACATCGCTACAAGAGACTGCAGCAAGCATGGAAAGCATGACCGATACGGTTAAACAAAGCGCAGACAATGCCAAAGTCGCCAACAAATTGAGTGAAGACGCACGACTAAAAGCTCGTGAAGGAGGAAATGTGGTGATGAGAACCATCACCGCCATGGATCAAATCAGCGGAGCCAGTAATAAGATTTCCGACATTATTGGTGTCATTGATGAAATCGCCTTCCAAACAAACTTGCTGGCGCTTAATGCAGCCGTAGAGGCAGCACGTGCAGGTGAACAAGGCCGTGGGTTTGCTGTTGTGGCAGGCGAAGTACGAAACCTCGCACAGCGTTCGGCAGAGGCCGCCAAACAAATCAAAGAGCTGATCCGCGATACGAACAAAAAAGTAGAAGATGGTGCGGAGTTGGTCGCTGAATCCGGCGAGACACTGCAAGAAATTGTCAATATGGTTGAAGAGGTCAGCAACAAAATGTCTGACATCAGTGAAGCGGCACAAGGTCAAAGCTCCGGCATTGAACAAGTGAATATCGCCGTCAATCGTATGGA
>NZ_AJYD02000038.1:1900729-1901982 GCF_000286835.2 Enterovibrio norvegicus FF-33
GCTGATAACGACGTATTCACCGAAAATAGTATCTGTAGTCAGGCTAGTCATGTGTCAATATCTGGGGCTGGACGCACCGCATATATAGATTGTGACAAAGGCATTGTTGGTATGACCGATATTCAAGGTGAGTTTAAGGAGCGCTTTCAAGATCGCGTATACACATATTATGAGGATCCCCTTCAAAACATGGGCATAACCGGCGAGGGAAATGTATCTTGGGTTTCAGGGAGTGGTCAAGGATTCAACAAAGCATTCCGAGCAAACATAGGCACTTCAATAACAAAAGATATGACGTATTTTGCTGCACAAGATAACGCAAATTATACGGAAGCTGAACCATGCGCCGTCGCACCCAATAGCCCTTATTACACTCACATGGTGGCCATCATTTACCTAGCAGAAGAAGAATATTCCAATCCAATTCAGTGCTCTATGATACTAAGAGAAGGACAGTGTGCGAATGGTGTTAAACAGCCAGTAACATATACTACATTTGCCTCGTATCTCGACCCAAATGCGTGCGTTGTTGTCGAATAGAAACGGATAGTCTCACACTTTTTAAAGGCATTAAGACACTGCTACGTGAATAAAAATTCATGGTTCCTATAGTGTTGGTTTATTGTAAATATTGTCATTTACGCCGCTCGACAGAGCGGCTTTTTATCACATGTCGCTTCAATCTTTGGTTATTTAACTCACATCCAAACACAGACATTAATATTTATATAAATTATCAACCAACAGTATTTCAGCATCCTAAACCATGGACAATCAGACTGTTAGAAATAGAAAGAATAAGAATCACGAAAGCACTCTTTTATTAGTATATTCTAAATAATTAATATGAAATTAGTCGCATAACAGAGACACCCCGCCTGCACCACCTTCATGCATACTCGTCGAAATCGAGATACTCATCTACCCGTTTACCTTTTGATTTACATGACAAAGCCTTCCTTTCATTGTGGAAATGGCTGTTAGACATTCACTCAAACGCCATAAACAGCACCCATCAAAATAATAAAATACGTAAAACAACAAGGACTATTCATGAAAGCACGGCTAGCACTCTCTTCCCTTGCATTATCACTGGCAGCCATGGCAGCCAACACCGCACAAGCACAATGTTTTGGCAATGTTTATTCTATCAATGGTGGGCGAGGCGACGTTGGCTTCCTACTCGACCTCAAAGAAGACAATAAACTGCTGGGCTATTCGAACCCAGGAGACCGCGCACTAATATCATCTAG
>NZ_AJYD02000038.1:1901992-2014887 GCF_000286835.2 Enterovibrio norvegicus FF-33
TGGGGAGAGTTCTAATCTTCTTGTCTCAATCAATCAGGGAGCATTCGCTCCCTTTTTTCTCGAGCCGAGGAACCCATTAGAAAAGAAAACTACGCGATTGCATGCGTTAGCGCGAACTGCTTACGTTTCTGTCTATAAATATCGTTCCACATCACAGGCAAAACAATCGATGCAAGCACAATATTAGAGATAGGCATCGCTAACCACACGCCTTCAACTCCGTAAAATTTTGGCAATACATACAGGAACGGAAACTGGACCAGCATATTGGCGACAGATATACCCAGTGCTTTTCCGCCCTTGCCCACCGATAGAAAATACATTGATGCGAGAATGATCAGCCCATCAAGATACATAGCAGACAGGTGTAAACGAATACCCAGTGTTGCTTGTTGTAAGAGCGCCTCATTGCCACTGCTAAACATGCCAATAACAACGTCCGGAAATACATTCAACACCGCTAACCAAGCCAATCCTGCGACCAGTGACACCAATGAGGCTAGCTTTGCCACATTAGCTATCTTGGCGTACGACTTTTCCCCATGATAAAAGCTCACTTGCGGCTGCATACCCTCAGCGATACCTTCTGCTACCACGTAGTACAGTGTCATCAAATAACCCACAACGGCGAAAGCGGCGACACTCACTGGTGTTCCATATTCGGCAAATAAACGGTTGTGAAAACCAACAAGCACACCGTAATACATAAACATGACAAGCGACGAACACCCAAGGACCAAGCTCTGTTTTGCGTCAGCAAAACTAAGCTTTACCTTGTGACGAAATACCCCAAGAAACGAACGGGATGAACACAGATAAGCCAGGCCTATGACAACGCTGACTAATTGTGCCAACACTGTTGCAAATGCAGCGCCTTTCAGACCCCACGACATCACACCGATAAACAGGTAATCGAGAACGATATTGGTCAATGCGCCGACGACCATCATGGACGTTGCCACAAAAGGACTGTCGTCATTTCGTATCAAAAAAGGCAATGCACCGGCAACAACCGTTGCCAATGCGCCTAACTCAAACACCATCAGATAATCGGATGCATAACCATGTGCCAACCCCGAGGCCCCTTGTAAACCAATCAGTGAAGCACTTAAGCAATACAAATAAACCGATGCGACAATTGCCAGCCCCAACGCTAATACAAGCCCTGTCGCCATGGCGCTTCTCGCTTTGTGTAGGTTACCTTCACCACGGTAGATGGAGACTAAACTGCCAGCCCCCATGCCTACCATTAACCCCAAACCACCGACAACGGCAATCACTGGCCAAGCAATGTTGATGGCTGCTAACCCTTCTGCGCCAATGTAGTGCCCAACAAAAATACCGTCCACTAATTGATAGAGTCCGTTGACGATCATTGCAGCAATAGCAGGGATGGTGAAACGCCAAAACGTTTTGGTGATGGAATCACTCTGTTTTAAATCGGTGGTATGCATAAACAGTGAACTTAAAAAAGGAAAAAGACGGGTACGAGTTTGACGTTGTTTTGATATAGATAAAAGTTACAATCAATCCTCAAAGCGGATACATAGGTGACATCATGCAGTGGACACTCGAACAACTCAAAGCCTTTACAGAAGCAGCCGAGGCTGGGTCATTTTCTGCTGCAGCACGCAAGCTCGGCAAAGCGCAATCTCGCGTTAGCACTGCCATTGCAAACTTAGAAGTCGACCTAGGGTTTGATTTATTTGATCGCAGTGCCAAACTACCGGTGTTGACCAATGCGGGGAAAGAAATGCTCGTTGACGCCAAGGCTATCTTGCAGCAGTGCCAACGCATGAACTCACGCGCGATGGCGGTCACTAAAGGTGAGCCTGTCGCATTCACGGTCGCCATGGATGAAGCCGTTCCTATCCAAACTTTTGAAACTTTGTTTGAAATGATGGCCGATAGTTTTCCGGAGCTAAAGCTCACTATTTTGAATGGGTCTCAGGATGATATCGCGACATGGGTTAACGAAGGCCGAGCAGACATCGGGTTTATCTTTCGCGTCAAACCTTTGTCTGAGTCACTCGATTGGTACGACATCACCACGGTAAAACAAGTATTGATTGCTTCGCCTCAGCACCCTCTTTCGGCAATTGATCACCCGCACGAAGATGACTTAGTTAAACATCGCCAGCTCGCAATTCGAGACCGTTTAGGTTCTTCGCAAGAACAGCCTCTTTCTCCTCGCTATTGGCATGTTGACAGCTACTACTATATTTCAGGACTGGTTAATCGGAACCTTGGCTGGGCTTTTGTGCCGGAACATATCGTTAACCATGATTGGATGGAAGGCTCGGTCAAAACGCTCTCAACTGCAGAACTTTCAAGCCCGCCATTACTCACTCTCAGTGCCATCAAGAAGAAAACACGTGGTTGGGACAAGGTGATGTTATGGATCGACAACACCTTAAATACTCTGTTTCCGACTCAGGTGTAACGAGAACCCTAAGCTGCTGTGGTCTACTATAAAATTATGATTTCAAACCATGAGGTGATCGATGTTTTGCCGCCATGCTCGAAAGCCTCATACGCCAAAGAATGCAATCAATTTCACCCTTGTAGACGTTATCGCTTTCGTACTTGCTATGCTGCTAAGCGGTTGCTCCTCCGGCATTGATAGCAGTGGTTTTGGTCCGTTTCAGCGCTCTTTAAATTCAACGACCCACGGTTATCAGATCACGCCCGATCTCACCGGTAGTGCGCCAACTGAATTAATAGAAATATTCGACGTTCGCCCCGGGGATTGTTCTTCAAACAATGGTTGGAATGATTGTAAAAAAGATCGAGAACGAAGTGAGTTATCGGAGAAAAACAAATCAACCCACGTAAACAGTGAATACTGGTACGGTTGGTCTATCTACTTCCCCGACGACTATGTGAATGTTTTCCCAACGAAAACCTCACTTGGGCAGTTTCATCAAAAGGGCTCGCACCCCGTTTGGATGTTTCAAAATAGTGCTGGCGGCTATCACCTTGATAATCAAGCCTTAGGGCAGACAACCGAGTATTACGCACTTATTGATGACAAAGACCTTCGCGGCCGTTGGCATCACATTGAAGTGAACGTTCGGTGGACAACCGATCCATCCGGTTTTTTCGATGTATGGGTGAACGGCGAGCAAAAAGTGGGCTATCAAGGACAGACGATGGATGCATCGATCGTGTACTTTAAATATGGCCTTTATCGTTCTTTCCTTTCTCGTTATAAAACTGCGAATAATGCTAATGAAGTTCCCGCCCAAACGGTTTACTTTTCTAATGTTAAACGCAGTCAATCTCGACGTGGCCTGATCCCTGATGGCGACTAACATTTAACTGAATACCCTTCTACAAAAAAACCGCCCTCATATTGGGCGGCTTCAAGTAGCGCTTTGTGAACGTCTTAATCGCTGTGTCTATTCGTCGTAAGCTTCTATCGACACACCCTCAAGCAAATACCCTGCTTGAGCGAGATCATGTGACACAGTTTCCGTTTTTAACGTCCCAATCACATACACCACATCCCAAAGCTCGTGTACTGGCGCACCTTTATCAAATTTCACATACACAATTTGGTTAGGGGGCGGTGGCGGTACGTGAATACACGCGCCAAAAAATGGCACCAATAAAAATTCCGTCACTGTGTTGGCATCACCTTCCAGCGGGATAACAAAACCAGGGATTTTCACCTGGCTGTTATTCAACTCAGAACGAATACTTCCCACTAAGTTTTGCTGAGGATCATCACTTTCGTGATTGACCATTGGCATGCCTCTGTCATTGAATTGATTGCGTTCTGACTCTGGGATCAGGTCAATCCAATCCAACGTCAATGTCTCATTTGCTTGAACGAACAATGGCAAACAAGTCGCCATTAATAGAAGCCATTTTTTCATCATGTTATATCCGTATGGTCATGCCATCTGATAGTGATTGGCGATACGCGCGCAACGCAGGCAACACGCCCACCAATAATCCTGCCACAAGCACAATGCCCATTAGCATCCATTCGCGGCTATTTAATAATGTCGCTGAAAGTTGTAAGCCGTATTGGCTTAACACAAACGGGGCGGCAATGGTGATGACTGCAAACACAGAAGCAATCCCGAGCATGATGCCAAGCAAAGTTAAACACACCGCTTCGCTGATCAACAGTGCAAAGATATGTGCGGGCCTTGCACCCATGGCGCGCAAAATCGCCATCTCTCGTCGTCGCTCATTCAAGCTTGTCAGTAGGCTAGAAAGCATTCCCAGCAAGCCTGCAACCACCACAAATCCTGACACCACCAACAAGGCTTGTTCAGCCACGGACATCAGCCCCCACAATTCATGCAGTGCAATGCCAGGCATGATAGCGGTCAGCGGCTCTCGCTTATATTCGTTAATGGTGCGTAGCAAGGCAAAGGTTTGAATTTTACTTTTCAATCCTACTAAGAGCGCCGTAATTTGTTCAGGTTGTAGCTTATCAGGGTCAATGCCTTCCGCGCTAACACCTACCCCCATTCGAGCACCACTTTCCCAACCGATGTGAATCGCTTCAATCGCAGGTAGAGAGACATGTACGCTCCGGTCTACGGGCGTGCCTGTCGGTGCCAGAATACCAGTGATGGTAAAAGGCAGATTATCGTGACGACTGAACTTTCTGTCCGCCAGTCCATGCGCAATGACGATGTCATCACCCAGTTTATACTCGAGTTTTTCCGCGACTTCAGCGCCAATCACGGTATCAAACAGGCCATTAAATGGCAGCCCTTGCGTAAACGTGAGTGGCTGTTTATTCCCGTATTTGTAATGCGTGAAGTAGTCTCCCGTTGTACCTACCACACGGAAACCTCGATGAGAGTCGCCCAGGGAAATGGGGATAGACCATGCCACCGACGGATGACGCTGAATTTCTTCAACGCTGTCCCAACCAATGTTATTGGTAGCATTGCCAATACGAAACACCGAATAAAGCAGTAAGTTCACTTGCCCAGATCGCGCACCAACAATCAAATCTGTGCCAGAAATAGTGTTGGCAAAACTTTCTTTCGCTTGAGTACGAACACGCTCCACACCTAGCAGTAACGCCACAGAGATTGCCACAGTCAGAATCGTGAGAAAAGCCGTCGCTTTTCGGTTAGTTAAGCTTTGAATCGCCAATCGGAATATGGCCATTTACACCACCACCTTCTTCGATACACTGCGGTTGATCTCGGACAGTGACACCGCTCGGTCGAAATGCGTTTCCAGCGTATGATCATGACTGACAAATAGCAGGCTAGTTTTCGCATGGTCGCATTCTTTCATTAATAGCGAGATAAACGCGTTACGACTATCTACATCCAGTGCAGAAGTGGGTTCATCGGCAAGCAACAATGCTGGTCGGCCAATCAGTGCGCGAGCTGCGGCAACGCGTTGCTGCTGACCAATGCTTAGTTCGGTCACGGGCTTATTCAAACACGCATCCGGCAGGGCAAGTGCGCTCAATAGACGAGTGGCTTCTTGGTTCAAATCACCGCTCACACGCTGTTTTCGCATCGACGAAAATCGACACGGTAGCGTGACATTATCTAAAACAGACAGATACGGCAAAAGGTTGAACTGCTGAAAAATGTACCCCAAATGATCGGCGCGAAATACATCGCGCTTAGCACCTTTCAACAGCGAAATGTCGATATTCTGAATGTACAACGAGCCTGATTGCGCGACATTAATGCCTGCAACCAAACCCAGCAGTGTAGATTTACCGCAACCACTTGCGCCCTTGAGAAACACTTTTTCATTGGCAGCGACTTCAAAATGCGGGATATCAATCTGCCACTCAGACTGTCCTGGCCATCGAAAGAAAAGATCTTTTATTAATAACATGATGATACTTAAGGCCTCAGTGAAGAGGCCTTCCTGTACTAGAAACGAATGGTTCTTGACGTTGGCGTAAGCTCGCCGGCAGAGACACCTTTATCAGTGATCGCTTGGACACTGATTTTTTCTGTCTGACCAAATGTATCAAACCAGCGCGAAGTGACAGATTGAAGTTCAGTAGGATTTGAACAATGGAATGTGTATTGGGCAGAAAACTCACCGTGTGACTCAGCGTCTTTTTGATGGTGCTCGCTATGGTCATCATGCTTATCGTGAGCATCATGACCGCCATGCTTATCGTGAGCATCATGGCCGTCATGATTATCGTGATTATCATGGCCGTCATGCTTATCGTGATTATCATGGTCGTCATGCTTATCGTGAGCATCATGGTCGTCATGATCAGAATGATCGTCTGATTCATCTAACGTCTGAGTGACCGATTGCTCAACCAGTTCACAATTAGCAGATGCATTAAGTTCTATCAAAGTATCTGCTTTAGCCAGCGACTTCAGCGCTTGTTCAATGGCGGCTTTTTGCTCTTCATTCTGAGGCGCATATTCAAAACCAACAATGTCACTGCCCGGCGCCGTAATTTCAACGAGAAGCTCTTCGCCATCCTGCACAATATGCCATTCAACCAAACCATGTTGATGGGCACTATGCTGGGTAAAATCGTTACTTTCCGCAACCGCAAATGTCGCCATACCCAATGCTATCGCGCTGAGCGTAAATCGAGTTGTATTACGCATGTTCTCTCCAAATTGAATTGATTAAATATCGTGTTAAGTTGGAGAGAAGAGTGGCGGAGCACGTGCTTTCGGTTCAAGCAATGACGTTTGAGGAGATTGGGATGCATAGCCTGAAGGCATATAACCGCTGACCAACGGCGCAGAAGGGATAGCATCATTTGAAGCTATCGCGGGTGCACCCATGGCACACAGAGCGCAATGATGATCAGTATTTAAAGAATGTTGATGAGATGCCTTGTGTTCCGCAACCGCTAAACCTTGCCAGCCCATAAGGACTGCAAGCAATAAAGGAAGTAACAATTGGCGAAACGCTAGTGTCATGATCCGTCAGGCACGTTTGTATGTAATGTTATAATATAACATACTCTTGTGTTTAAACTAACAGCGAAGGGCTATTTCGTGATGGCATAAAAAAGGCCAGACCTGAGCCTGACCGATCACATTAAACTGCGATTAAGATTCTGATTTATCAGCAATCTTCTTCAAATTTTCGTGGATTTTGAACAGTACGATCAAAAGTTCACACCAAATGCGCGATGCTACGGCACCACCCACGATAATAGCCAAACCAGAGAAGAAGCTTCCTGCTGTCATTCCGTTGTATCCAGAAAACATTGCGGTTATTCCAGAAACAACTGATGCCAGCAATAGCAACCAATAAACGACAGTGATAATTTTTGGTGTAAGCATTGAATCAAAAAAGAATACGTCTTTCACTCTAACTTCCTACATCTAAATAATAATGGAATTACTCGTACTGTATCAATCCGGTTGATATCTATGAATTTATCAACCTTGAAACAGCAGCGATGATATCCAAATTAATAGATCTAACAACAGATAAATTGGGCATTTTAATTTAATGCGATTGGATTCACGAAGGCTACGCGTCTAAACATCAGGGCATTGAAGGGGATAAATTGGCGATCGGTGCGCATCAACTGCAGAAGCACGTTTAGTTAAAGCGGATAAGGCAGCGTCATTCGTCGGAGGACGCAGACTTGCGACAAATCCCGTAGCGATATTCAAAACGCAAAAACCCCGCCATACGGCAGGTTTCTTTAATTTGGCTCCCCCTGCAAGACTTGAACTTGCGACATACGGATTAACAGTCCGCCGTTCTACCAACTGAACTAAGGGGGAATTGAGTGTTCCTGAGAACGAGGTTGATAGTAGGAAAAGCACGGGAGCCTTGCAAGCACTAATTTGCATTCCCACGCTTTTTTTGGTTCAAATGGCTAATTGATAACCTATTCTCTAAAAATCATGCCGCATTCTTTTGCCATTACTCATTGTCCCGCGAGTATTTGTTCCATCACCCATGTGGTATTTCTGCCACTTTCAGCCAAACTTGGGTGAGTTTTTTCACCTTTAAGGTGCTTAACCATGTTTTCAACATGAAAATACTGCACAGGATCAGGATTCTCGATCGAAGACGTAGCCTGTTCAGTGCCTTCTAGCACAAAAGGTTCATCACCAAATACCGAACACAGAATTCGCCCTTCACTGCCAATAATCTCAACCCTGTCTTCTCGTATGGCAGCACCAAAGTTCCAATAGCCAGAACCGAGTACACCATTTTCGAAAGCGAACGAAGCAGATACCGCATCTTCAGCGGCATAGTAACCTTGCTGATTAGCAGCAATACCACGCGCAGTTGTGATGTCACCAAACCATTGTTGAAAAAGATTCAAACCATGGCTGGCCAAATCCACAAAGTAGCCCCCACCCGCCTGGTCCGGATTAACCCGCCAGTTTTCAAGCCCTGCAACGTCATCAGGGTTTGGGGCACGATGATACGTCCAATGAATATGACGTACAGCACCGATTTTTCCTTGGTCAATCCATTCTCTCACGGCCTGAAACCGAGGAAGGGAACGACGGTAATACGCCACGAACAAGGGGACATTGGCCTGCTTAAATGCGTCAATCATGTCATCACATTCCGCTGTGGTTAATGCCATCGGCTTTTCAACCACACACGGTTTTCCCGCTTTCGCAGCCATCAACGCATATTCACGGTGACTGTCCGGAGGGGTCGCGACATAAATCGCATCTATGTTGGGGTCGTTAATCAACGCGGAGGCATCTGTGGTATAGGCAGGGATACCATGCTTGGCACAGTAAGCTTTAGCCCTCTCTTCGCGACGAGCCATCACCATGTTCAATGACGAGCCTTCGACTTGCCAAAATGCAGGCCCACTTTTACGCTCAGTGACACTACCGCAACCGATCATGCCCCAACGAATCGTCTTTTGTTCCATCATTTCATCCATTTTTTACAGTTGTCGGTCAGTTAGCGTGCTGATTTTCGACCGTTTATTGCGTTGATACTGTGTATTGTAAGCATATTGATACAGGGATTAACAACACGTCTCGCGCTACAAACTGCTCAATACATTCCATTGTTGTATGATCCCCGCTCATTTTTCACCACTCGAAAGCGCGGAACGCTTTAGCAAAACGATGTGACTCTTATCACGGAATGATGGTCAGGTGACAACGAACCCATTTCAAATTATAGGAGGTTGCGGATGCAGTTTCGTCATACACAAACAGCCACCATCTTTTATGCCATTGGCCAATTCTTTTTGTTTGCGCTGCTGGTTACCATCCCCGTTATTATCATAAAACTTGATCTCCACGTACTCAAAAATGGCTTATCTGAACAGTCGCTGACTGAATATGGCGAGCAATTTCTGCTGGCAGCGACCCTTTTATGCTACGTAATTATTGCAAAGAGGAATCCTTCATTTCGTCGTTTTGGTGCGCTAGTCATTGGCTTTTTTATGTGTATGTTAATCCGAGAACTCGACAAATTTTTCGACGATTGGATGTGGCATGGTTTCTGGGTTTATCCTGCCTCACTGACTGCGGCAAGCGCCATGTTATATGCCCTGCACAACAGAGCTGAAACCTTGAACAGTTTCAGTGAATTTGTCAGCCATCGTTACTTCCCGTTGCTCAGTCTCGGACTTGCCCTTTTATTGGTGTTCTCCCGTCTGTTTGGCATGAGTTCCCTGTGGCACGACGCGCTCGGTGATGGCTTCGTCCGCGCAGCCAAAAACGTCGCAGAAGAAGGTACCGAGCTCATGGCCTATATCACCATCTTCTACGCCTCGCTGCGTTACACAATGGCAATGCGCCCCGTGGATGCCACAGACACTCAGCAAGAAGAAGCCGCCGAACTTTGTAAGCAGTCACGCGTATAAGAATATCCTCTTAGAGCCACATCTTGACTGATGTGGCTCGATACTCTTCAAACCACTTCTCTTTCCATTCTCTTGAATCCCAATTTTGCAACGCCCTTCAACACGCGCCACTTCGTAAACTGCATGGATATGTAGTGCGATTGCCCCTTGTGTACAAAGGAACGAAGTATGAAGTGGTTACTTCCGTTATTCATTGCCACCAGCACCGTGAGTTGCTCTGACGAGATAGATCAGCCGCTCGCTGATTGTCCCACCCTACAAAACTACTCCGAAGCGTTTCTCAACAGCGATTTCTATGAAGGTTGGCGGCATTTACAACGCGGTTCATACCCTAGAGAGCATTGTCAGGCCGCTACACCTTACTTTCTCGAAGGGGTAGAAAATGATGCTGTGTTTGAGCTTTCTACTTTGTATCTTGATTTTTGTAGCGAAACGCCCAATGTCGATGCCCTCAATCACAGCAGCATTTATCACAGTAAGCGCCTCACTAACGGCATCGACTATGACGAATTCAAGTGGATATTAGACTTGGCTTTGTGCAATAGCCCCGTTGAGCAATATGCATTAGGTAAAATGCTACACGATGGTTTTGTCACCGATCAGGATACAGTGAAAGGGATCTACTTCTTAAGTTTGGCCGCACATCAAGACCATATTCAGGCACAAGTTGCGCTTGCGAACGCGTTAGTGGAGATTGATGAACACGACATTGCCGCACGCTGGCTGGAGAAAGCACGCAGCCATGGCGGTCAAACCTTTGCGGGTTTGAATCTCTCGCCAAACACCACGAAGTAATGTCTTTGCATGAATTTACACAACGGAAGCTACAAATTACTCACTTGGACACGTAAAGTAAGGGCATTAACGTTGGAATACTGAGAAACACATGTCGATGCCATTGCCCCTATTTCTTGCGGGCCCGATATTAAGAAGAACAACCAAAACAGAGATCTGCGTCTGGGCGGTGACATCTTCTCCGTTGAATGCGGACTTCTTACTGTATGAAAAAGACAGTGACATTCCATTTTTTCGCGCCTCCTTCAAATCCCAAAAGCAGATTCAGTTAGGCACTCAGTGTTTTGTCGTATTTGCACATTTTTCCAATGCGCAGCTTTCCCAACATTCATCTCACCGAGATGAGATCGCAGACAAGAACATTGGCTACTTCGAAACAGACACGCCATTAGCATACGACATACTGTCACAAGAGCATTCTTTACTCACCGACATTGACGGCTTGTTGTATGACGGCGAAAAGCGCCCGAGCTTTATCATCTCATCACGCGCGGAAAACCTTGCACACGGCTCATGTCGTCACCCACACCACCATTGTGATGACGCCCTAGTGGCATTAGACACAAAATATGATGCGCTCGCCATCGATGAGCGTGCAGACATGTTGATCATGGGTGGCGATCAGATTTACGCCGATGACGTTTGCGGCCCCATGATGTTCGCTATTCGCCAAGCCATTACCAGACTTGGACTTTACGATCAGGAAATCGACGACGAAACAATCACCCATTGCAGCCAACTCGCATTAAATCTAACGCCGCTATATGGTCGAAGCGACACACTGCCCAAAACCACCATCAATCATGGTTTGATAAAACGACTACTGAAAGCAGGCCCAGAACCAATATTCAGTTCACGCACCACCGACAACCACTTGATAAGCTTTAACGAGTTTATCGCCATGTATCTGTTGGTGTGGTCACCATCTCTGTGGGCAACCATTCCATTGCCTGAAGCAAACGCAATAGCAGGCTTGTCTGATGAAAATAAGGCACGTTGGACATCAGAGAAAAACGAGCTGACTCACTTCTGTGCCGGACTCAAACAAGTCAGACGATTGTTTGCTCATATACCCACTTACATGATTTTTGATGATCACGACATCACCGATGATTTCAATCTCACCGTCGGATGGGAGCGCGCAGTTTATGACTCGCCCTTTGCACAAAGTATTATTACCAACGGCATGCTGGGCTATTTCTTCTGTCAGGGATGGGGCAACGACCCAGATGCCTTTGATGACAATTTCTGGCGAACCATCACACGGTTTGTGGCAGAGCCAACGCCAAGTACCCTCAATGACGCTACGCAGCTGATTCACCATTTTGAGCGTTGGCACTATACGCTGCCCACCACGCCAAAGGTTGTGGTGATTGATACGCGAACACGCCGATGGCGCTCAGAGTCAAGCAACAATAAACCGTCAGGATTGATGGATTGGGAGTCCCTCATGGATTTCCAGCAAGATGTTATCAATGCTAATGCCGTTGTCGTGGTCTCACCCGCGCCGATGTTTGGTGTTAAGTTCATTGAAACCTTACAACGCATTATCACGATGTGCGGTCAGCCGTTAGCGACTGATTCTGAAAACTGGATGGCGCATCCGGGTTCGGCCAATGCACTGTTAAATATTTTTAAACACCCTAAAACACCCAAGAACTTCGTGATCCTCTCTGGGGATGTTCACTATTCGTTCGCGTATGATATTCGTCTGCGATTTCGAAAAGGCAGTCCGAGAATTTGGCAAATCACCTGTAGTGGGTTTCGTAATACGTTCCCAGAACCTTATCTCTCAATTTTCGAATGGTTCGACAGAAAACTTTTCTGGCTGGGGTCACCGCTCAACGTTTTTACACGCCGCAAGCGCATGCGAATAGAACGACGACGCCCAGACAATGGCTGCTCACGGTATTTAGTCAACAAAAGTGCCGTTGGCGAAGTCTTACTGAATCCTGATGGCTCTCCCGCAAAAATAGGCCTATTGACGGGAACGGGCGAGCAAGTCGCATTTACACCATGCGAAGAGATGCCGAGTAAAACTTATGTTTCTACCTCTGATTCCGTGACGCGGGATTGACTTGACGAGGAGGCTG
Source organism: Enterovibrio norvegicus FF-33 (assembly GCF_000286835.2). GTDB lineage: Bacteria > Pseudomonadota > Gammaproteobacteria > Enterobacterales > Vibrionaceae > Enterovibrio > Enterovibrio norvegicus_A. The sequence goes on from NZ_AJYD02000038.1 coordinate 1,914,674, forward strand.
ATAAATACTCCGCCTCCTCAAAAACTCGCTAAAGGTGCGGATATGTCACGCCAACTTCAATATATTTACAAAGGCGAAACCAAGGTCATGACCTTTTCTTACCGTCAGCACCGCTCGCCTCATGAAGCTGCTGCGGAGGCCGAAGGCATTGATATCAACGATTTCCTAAAAATGGAAAGGCAACTGGAAGTGATTGCAGATGGCAAAGCGGTGAAAAACCATCGTGAGAGCTACTTCAATAAGTTAGGGTTTGGCAAGATCATACTGCTAAAGAAAGAAGCTGAGTCAATCAAAGACAAACGCTAACTATCACACCCTTCTGCACACTGGTGACGGGATAGTTATCACTACCCGTCCCACCTTCAAGACTTGCATTCATCGCCCTTCGCATCGCGCTAGAATCCCAGCGTTATTGTCCCTATTCTCTGAGCAGTGGACGTGCATACAACATTATTTGCAGTTTCTTGTCCGTCGTTCGTTCACAAGCACAATTCGCCGCCATCTCCCCCCTTATGGCAGGCCTTTGCTCATGCGTTGCGCAAAACGCTCGCACCAACTCATACAGGAGCGACTATGCAAGGTGAAAATCACGCACTCATGTTCGAATTCCCAGAGTACAAAGATAAAATTCATGAAATGAAAATGTCCAACAAAGGCTTTGGTAGCTTGGTTGATGAGTATCACCACCTAGACCACAAAATACGTGGACTAGAAATGGCAAACATACCCACTGATGATGAGAATTTCCGAGACTTGAGAATGCGCCGCGTGCAGCTCAAGGATGAAATTTACCAGCAAATCACCCAGTAGTAAGAACACAGCCTGTACTGGCTTGTTAAAGCCAAGTTAGTTCGGGCTCTTTTTACTAAAAAAACTTGGCCAGTGCGACTTCATCTCAATGAGTCGCCAATCAGTTCATCACACTCTTGCGTGCAGGAAAAATATCGCTTCCCTATCTACGCTTAACTAACACAGATTAATTAAAATTATACAAATGTCTTAAAAATGAATCAAAGTCGAATCTGTGCGTTGAGTAATCTATAGCCTCTAAATAACGAGTGACGTATAGCTATGTCGGTCAGGGAAGCTCTATCAATGCGAAAACCGTTTTTTAATCTATTTGTTCTATTACTTGTTACCCTTTTTTCCGTGTTCTCACACGCCACAGTAGAAAAGACGCAATCCTTTGAACGTACGCTCAATGGCGTTCAGTCGATCCTCTACTCGGTGCCAATAAAAGCACGCGCACTACTCAGTGAATTGGAAAAGGTAGAACTAAAAGAAAACCAACCTTTACCTTTGTTAGCGCGCTACTACCTACAGAAATCAACGGTTGATTTATTACTGAACGACCCTGAAAGTGCGATTGAAGCCGCTAATCGAGGTATCGAACTCACAGCAAGCGATCCACTTCTGCAGGCCGATCGCTATTTGATGCAATTGCGCTTAAGCCAGGCACGTATCTTAAAAGGCGAAGAAGCCTTAGTGCTGGTGCAACTCGATCAACTTTTGTCAGAGTCACAAGCCCTCAATAATCCAGAAGTCACCGCCGAAATTCTGTTGGTGAAAGGGCAAGCCTATAAAGCGCAGAATGAATATGACGTGTCGATGGCAGCATTAATGAGCTCACTCGAAGCCGCCAAAAACACAGAGAATGACCTTCTGATTGAACGTATCGCGTCCAATCTTGGTGGGATTTTGGTTCAGCTCAATGGGTTTGATAAAGCCTCAATGTTACTTGATCAGTCCTACCAATTTTTCCGTCAACGAAAAATGTCATTTAACCAATTGCTCGTTAAACTCGACATGGCTGAGCTTGCTAAAAAACAAGGCGATCACAAAAAAGCACTTCTCGAATACAAGCAAGCGCTTCAAATTGCGCAAGTGCTTGGAGACGGTTCACACCGTTTTCGCATCAACTTACAAATTGCGGATCTCTTGCTCCAGGCTGGGGATACCAAGAACATGATGCGTTATCTAAAAGCAACAGATAACCTGCGTGAACGCGAAAACATTCGCTACTACATCAGTAAATACAATTACCTCAAAGCCAACGAAAAGCTGTTAAGCAATAACTATCAAGTCGCCATTGATTTAGCTACCCCTCTGGTCGCTTCACTGACCGAACAAACGCGCCTCTATCGCTCAGAAATTGCGCTTTATCTTGTCTTGTCAAAAGCCCATTTTGGTCTTGAGGATTACAAGAATGCCTATTTAACACTGTTGGACTACCAAAACCGCTTCAATACATTTAGTGCCGATGAGCAAGTGGATAATTTAGAGCGGCAACAAATGCTCTTTAATCTGGAAAAAATCAAAGCTGAAAATCAACACCTAAGCTGGAACAACGTGCTGCAAACTCTTGAACTAAAAACCAACGATCAAAAGGTAGAGTATCTGAACGTTCTGGTCGTCGCTGGCATCGGCTCAACGGTGATTGCATCACTTATTGCACTTTGGATTAACCGACGCAGAATTCGTTGGGGCAAGATTGCTAACACCGACAGCCTGACCGGCCTGTTTAATCGCCGCTACTTTGGCACTCAGTTAGATCGCTTGCAAAAAGAGATGGCGGTGGGCGATTTTTCGGTTAGCTGCCTGCTACTCGACATCGATCACTTCAAACAGGTTAACGATAACTTCGGTCATCCTACTGGTGACAAAGTCCTTGAGGGTATTGCCGAACTGTTTAACAAAAATTTGCGACGAGACGACATCTGTGCGCGAGTGGGTGGTGAAGAATTTATGCTGTTGCTCCCAAACAGTGAAATCGAAAAAGCATCGGTGATCGCAGAAGACTTACGTCAGCGTATTAGTGAGTTGGAGTTCCATACTGAGCAAGGCGTGAATTTCAACATAACCGCCAGTTTCGGCGCGACTGAAATCGGTGAAAAGCAGTCTCTGTCTGACATTTATAGCCGAGTCGATAAACTACTGTATCGCGCGAAGCAAAATGGTCGAAACCGCGTCGAAACAACTATCAGCGATCACGACACTGTGACAGATCAGCCGTCCATGGAAACACAGCCATCCATGACAGATCGTATGCAGCGCTTTTCTCGCCGAGTTCGTAGACTGAAATTTAGATTCGCTCAACACTTTAGTTAATGTGCAACAAGCGTTAACGTGAGAGATGGAAAAGGCTTCCTATCTGCGCCTTTGCATTGCAAGGGCGCGATCGTCAAAAAGGAAACAGCTTATGCATTTTCTCATACGTCTCGCGCGCCTGAGACACATCGCCCCTTTTGCTATTCTCTTCATTCTTTCCGTGCAAGCCTTTGCTGATACGGTTAAGTCTGAAAAACACACCTTTAGCGTTGACACTCTCGTCAAAGATCTCAATCATCCATGGTCTTTAGTTTTTCGTCCTGATGGCAGCATGGTGGTGTCAGAGCGTAATGGCGTACTAAAGCACGTCTCAACCACCCATGAGGTGACACCAATCCAAGGGTTACCAGACAAGTTGGTCGATAAAGGTCAGGGAGGGTTGCTGGGGCTAGCGCTAGCAACCGACTTTGAGGAATCAAAAACAGTATATATCGCGTTCACGGAAAGCGGCCATCTTGGTAAATCGGGAACCAGTGTCGTTCGTGCACAGCTAAATACCCCATCTCCTTCAAGCTTGGCCCCTTCAAACTTGGTGCTTTCAAATATTACGCCGTTATTTACTCAAACGCCCAAACTTGGCGGTGGTCGTCATTTCGGCGGGCGATTATTGGTCACGGATGAATATCTCTATATCGCACTGGGCGACCGCGGAAACCAAGACAAAGCACAGCAGAACCGGTCCCATGTCGGCACACTTATTAGACTCAACCATGATGGTTCCGTGCCAATAGACAACCCATTCACGTCAGATCCCACAGCGAAGCCTGAGATATTCAGCTTTGGTCATCGCAACATCCAAGGAATGACGATAGACAACGACGGAAAAACGATTTGGACCCATGAACACGGCCCACAAGGTGGCGATGAACTCAATCCCATCGCCAAAGGCGCCAACTATGGCTGGCCTATCATCACCTACGGCGTGAACTACGGCACGGGATCAGCCATAGGAAAAGGGACGGAAGCTGATGGGATGGAGCAACCACTGCATTATTGGGTACCTTCTATCGCGCCTTCTGGTCTTGAAATGGTTTCAGGAAGTGCTTTTCCTCGCTGGGAAGGCGATCTACTTCTGGGTTCACTCAAATTTGGCTTGTTGGTCAGATTAGACATTGAAAATGGCAAAGTCGTTAGCGAAGAGCGACTTTTGGACGGAAAATTCGGACGAATTCGAGATGTCGTCGAAGGCCCAGACGGCTTTATCTACCTTTTAACCGATTCTTCAAATGGCGCTTTGCTAAGACTTCGCCCTCAATAACAATGGCGAGGCATCATGATCACATCTGTGTCGAGCCAATAAACTGTAAAGAATTATGTACAAGCATAAATTTCTAATTCTGCCCGAAATTTGGCGCATTTCTGGAAATGACTCTCCAAAAAAACCATGCAACAGAATTGGTTGCATAATATAAGTGATACGCAGCCCATCATTTAACATGTATGTATTAACTGTTGGACAGACCCTATCTGCGCCACTATATTCAGCGCATACCAACTAGAAACAAAGTCATCTTTGCTTGCTAAAAACGGCATAACCCCGCTCTGCGGGGTTTTTGTCGTTTTAAGAATGCTAAGTTTCAGAATACAAAGACAACGGGTTAATCAGGGCTATACTTTTCTCGTGTTTAAGATTAATGCGAGAAATGGAAAATGCTGACATTTAGGCGATTACTGGTTGGCATTTTTTTATTCGCATTCTTTGCCTCTACCAATATCAGCGCTGAACAAGAAAATCATTTCGTTATCGGTGTACAAGCCTTTGCTGACTACGCGCCATATTCAACGTTTAAAAACGGTGAATATCAGGGCTTTAATCGCGAGTTATTGGATGCTTTTGCCAACGAATATAGCTATGAGTTTGAGTATCGTGCACTGCCACTCAAACGTCTTTATCGCAACTTAGTGTCTGGCGAAATTGATGCAAAATACCCTGACAACCCTTCATGGACACAAGATTTAAAGCAAGGTCGAGAGGTCATATACAGCGACCCAGTGGTATCTTTTATCGACGGTGTCATCATGCTCGATGAGAACCATGACAAATCAAGAGAAGCACTAGCAACAATCGGTATGATTTCAGGTTTTACCCCATGGCCTTTCCTTCAGGATATTAAAGCCAATACCGTAACAGCGTATGAAGCCAACAACATGGATGCGCTAATAAAAATGCTGTTGACCAATAGGATTGATGGGATATACACCAATGCTGCTGTGTTCCGCAACAGGATCAAGCTAGCCTTTGAATCTGCTCCTTCTATGTCTCTTAATACGAGCCTCCCCTTCCTTGCTGGTACGCGTCATATGTCTAGTGTGTCTCGACCTGATCTCGTTATTCAATTCAATCAGTTTCTTGAAAATCGCGCCTCTTTTGTCGAATCGTTAAAACAACAATACGGACTTATTAATGCTTCGTTGCTTCATAGCAACACACAAAACATCTTAGAGAAGCAGTAGCTCTATCGTCTTCAAACGCGCAATCTGTATACCCAATCAATCTCAACATGCTTATTCAGCGAGAATTTATTTGGATATACCCCCACAAAAAAGCCCAGCTAATTGCTGGGCTATCTATTTAGATACGTGACTTTTTACAAACGTGACTTTTAGTTTTTTGCTGTTTTACTGCTCAGAACTTGATGTATCACTTCGGTCAACTCATCGTCTGGGTCACCCGATAATTCCCAAGTGAATACGCCGGCAAGACCTTGCTGCTTCGCCCATTCCGCTTTTGCTTTTACAGAACGTTTATCTTCAAAAGAAATGAAGACTTTCTTCTCTGCGTTCCACAAAAATGGTGCGTGAGACTCTTCATCATAGCCGTACTCGTAACCTTGCTCTTTGCTATAGTTGGTTCTCAAATCCCAGTACATGAAATAACCCGGCTCACCAGAACCAAAGCTTGCCCCTTTCTCTGATGCTAAATCAGCACTCGGCAGCGATCCATCAAACTCAGACCCTTCCCAACCACGCCCATAGAATGCAGCACCCAATACCAGTTTCTCTTTAGGGATCCCTACTTCTATCATTTGATTAATGAACACGTCCGCGCCCATGCCCCACCAGCTACGATCTGTCGCATGTAGATTAGTCTGATGGCCTGTTTGTGTCCCCCACCCGCCAAGAAAATCGTACGTCATGGCAAACATGTTATCCATTTTCGGCGCAACGGCTTTCCAATCAATTTGCGCGGCTTTCGGGCCGACACCCACAGCAGTAGAGAGCTCATAGGTTTTGCCTGTGTTCGCTGACAAGCCATCAAGTTCGCTGCGAAGCGCCGTCACCAATGTCGTGAATGCATCACGTTCAGAGGCTTTCGCGTCATCCGACAGTTTTGTATCAGGGTTCCAAGGAGATGTGGTTAAACCGCCACCACCTGGGTATTCCCAATCCAGATCGATGCCGCCAAAGAAATCGTACTCGCCAATCAACGCCACTGCGGATTTTGCAAAGTATTTGATCGCTGCATCGTCCTTTGCCATCGCATGGAAAGGTTCAGACATTGTCCATCCACCAAATGAAGGCAGAATTGTCAGCTCTGGATTGTCTTTTTTCAGCTGCGCCAATTGTGCAAAATGTCCTTGGTAAGGTACATCAACACTCACCTTGCCAAAATCCACATCAAAGGCGGCCTTTTGATCAACAACAATGGCGGAAAATGGCGCTTTGCCCTCACACGCTTTTGCGACTTGCTGCTGTACCGCTTCAGATGCACTTTCATGTGGTCCACACATGCTCAAGAAAGCGTAAATGACGTGCGTGAGTTTATCCGCTGGAATATCAGAAACCGTATAAGGGTTTTCTGCATTGGCATACTGCCAATCCGCAAAATAGCCACCAACAACGTGATTTTCTGCAAACGCTGGAGCCGTTAAACACACACTCAGTGCAGCCCCTGCTATTATCTTTTTCATACCATCTCCTTGTATGAGCTATTCATTAACCAACTAATTATTAAACGATTAACGGAAAAATTAATGTTGGCTGCATTCCGAACAGAACTTTATTAACAGTTAGGCTACAAAGTTTGCGAGGGTAACCTTTTTTAGATGGAGAATAGATTTGCAGATACGCATAAACTTGCATTGCCGCGCACACTATTTTGGCAGGCAGCGAATCAAAGTGTCTAAGCTTTCCAGTAAAGCGATTCCGTTTTCGGGGTGGACAGAGTATGCTGCGGCTACATCGTTTAAAATCATGACTTTGTCTCTCATTCGCAATTTAAAGCGATTCAGCAAAGAACCGAAACAAGGACACCACCATTTTGAGCAATAAACTCATCAGTATCGATTTGTTTTTTGTGATTGAAAGGCTCTTACCGGGCAAGCGCACAGTTGAGCTATTCCGGAGTAACGCTAAACACCTGCCGATTACAACGTTGTCATTGGATCACTGCGATTCCGCATCAGCACTCCAGCTCGCCTTGTACAAATACTGCATCAACTATGCAGCCTTCTCACGAGGTAACCCTCTCGCCGACGAATATGCGATAGATGGGAAAGATGAGCAAATTCAACCTGCAACGACCATTGTTGCTGCATTTATACGTGGCGCGTATTGGTGGGTAGAGCATTACCATGAGCTTTACCGCGAAGATTGGAGTGAAGATCAGAAAACACGTTGGCTGAGAGATTTCAAATTACTCGTTCAAGCCATTATCGGCGTAGGTAACTGCACCAAAGCAGAATGGTTGATTAAAAATCACAGCGCAGTGAAGGCTCTGACCTATAACAGCCACATTACCCCTTTTATGCAACACTACGATTGACATGTATTCGCCGCAGACTCTGCGGCAAATATTTCTGCACCGTCTTTTCATCCCCCTCTCGCATCATCACTGTCGTCTAAACGTCATGTTCACGATCTACACTGTCGAGAACGCTCGTCGAGATTGAATTCACTATTGAAAAGACTCAAACGTTATCAATATGAACGTTACGCTATCCTTTGTCGTGATGCCTATCCTGCACACTTTGATCATCTTCAATATGGGTTTTCAGAACTCGGACGACGCGACATAAAAAATCGATGGGGAAAAACCATTATTCGCATACTTTGGCGAGACGACGGTGATGCCGTCGTCGTATTCAAAGGATCGCAAAGTGTATGGGATTGGCTGTTAAATTTGGTGTTTATTCCTAGTCGAGTCGACGCGCCGGAGCATGCGGGTCATGTTCACTGGGGGTTTCAATTTCTTCTGCGCCAGCCAAGTCGATCCGCCTCCCGTATTTCAAAACGAGACACGTCCACTTTAACATCCGCACAACAGGCAGACATCACTCACTCTATTGAAGAAAACCAACTTGATGGTGTGTCCGTCATAGAAAAACTCGAGTCATGTATCGCACCGCTCATTGCCCAAGGAAAACGTCTGTCATTCACTGGCCACTCATCCGGTGGCAGCATGGCAATTATCGCTGCGGAGATCTTGGAACAAAAATACCCAAACGCCATCAAACGGATCGTCACATTCGGACAACCCGCGACGGGTTACTGGAACTTCAAGCAACGCTTTCGATTAAAGTCGAAAACTTACCGAATATGCTGCGATGTCGACATGGTGACATTTTTACCAGGGCTACCCTTTCTCTTCTGGCATGTCGGAGAGTTGCTTTGGCTTCACAATGATCGGATTTACCACAATATGCCCTCTCTTGTTCGTATCATTCGCGTTCTGACAAGTTGGCTATTGCGCCCCATCGCCTACCACTTTATGGACAAATACATTCGCCGTAAGGACTACTTTGATAAACATTAGCAATAGAGCTGACTTATCCATCCTCTCTCCTTTTTCACTCATGCTTTACTCAGCAATCCCGCCAGAAGAATGAATTTAATCTACCTAAAAATCATGAAAAATACATACGTATCATTCTCTGGAACGATATTTCACGTCATCTAGTATATGGTCTTTACATCGCTAAGGTGTCTTAGGCGCTAGCGAGTTAGAGACTCACGAACTTTTCTACCCGGTATGTTTGGGCGAGAAAAGGAATGAAAGGTGAGTTAGCGAACTTAGAATGGATGACAGGTATTAAAGATGATTAAAAAAACTTTGCTTTCTACCGCAGTTCTCGCTGGAATACTCACCTCAGCACAAGCAATGGCAAACTGTGCAGGCAACGTGTATTCCATGAACGCAGGTCGCGGTCATGTCGGTTTACTGCTTGATGTGCAAGAAGCCAAAGAAATGCCTGCGATGTATACCGATGCCAGTGAGCGTGAAGAATACCATTCTCGTGCGCAGTTTAGCTCCCCAAGCATGTCTTATGACCGTATCACCGATCGTCTGTACTATATCAGCGCCCCTCAGCCTACGTCCTACCATGTTCAAGGTCCTGATGCTGACGTTTCAACTGAAGAGTTCAAAAATCTAGATTTGCACGCAAAAACCGTTGCCGCATACCAACTTTCTTATATGGACCCCGCCACTGGGGAACATGTCGCGGGTCCAACAGTGAAAAAGCAAATTCTACGCATGGCGTTTGATCCAGACAGTGGCGAGTTATTTGCTTCTGATGCACAAACCATTTTCAAAGTTGACCCTGTTACTGGCGACATCACGCAACTTGGCAATTTCGAGAATAGCCTCAAGTTTGGTGGTTTTACTAACTGGGGTGACTTTGTCTTCCAAGACGGCGAGTTGTTGTTTGTGACCAATGGTCGCACCTTTACCGTTGATACTTCAACGGGCGCACAAACACTCAAAGGCTTCCACTTCATCGATTTCGTCGCTGCGGCAACATTGGATCAAAACGGTCAAATGCTGGTTGCAGCGAAAAACCAAAACGTCTCTGGCAATGTAAACAGCAACATTCTTTATCGCATCAAGCCGTCTACTGGCGAGAAAAAACGTGTAGGACTGTTTCCAAGTCGCATCAGTGCCATGGCAACCGTGACATCAGAAGATCACACCTGCTATGAAAAAACCGTCTTCCCAAGTGATTTAAAACCTGAAGTCACTGGCATTACGTTGGCGTCAAACTCAGTCAGTGAAGGCTCTACAGCCTATTTCACCGTTGGTTTTGACAAAGCAACGGGAGATGCCAACACCAAAGTACGTGTCGCATTGAAAAATGGCAGCGCTGTGTTAAACAGCGATTACCGCAACACGGTTACCCTGTTGTTTTCTGACAACACTACAGGGTCAGCAACTATTTCATCAACGTTGACTGAAATTGCGTTGCCACAGGGTGTGACATCCGTTCGTATTGCCGTGCCAACCGTGAATGACTCTACGCATGAAAACAGCGAATACTTCACTCTGCAAGCATGGGTGAATGACGATAAGAGTGATGTGAATTCCGCGAATGTCACTATTGTTGATAATGACCCTGATGTGCACACGCTGCTGACTCAAGCTGCTCAAAACAGCGGCGTAGCATGGCACGGTAGCCGTGGCGGCAACTTGTTCACTAAGGATCAATGGATCCGCGGTGTGCATGCCAATGTCAGCGGCACGATCCCTGCTGGCACAACGCTTGAATTTTACAAAACAGGTGGCCATTTGCGTAGTATTTCCATCAGCAATGGCGGCCAATACTATGAGCAACATGCCAACCATGAGCGTTATTACAATTCAGGTGACATTGCTTGGGCACGTTTGAGGGGATCTAACGGTCAATACTACAACATTAAGACTGGGCACCGCGCACAGTTGCATTGGAACAAAAATGTAGATTGTTCAAACGGCTGTTGGAGCCGGATCTACAACTAACTTGGTGAACGAATCACAGACATAAAAAAGGAGCGCAGCCGCTCCTTTTTATATGTATACATCAGAGCAACCAAAAAGCACGCGTATAATACTAAACAAAAGACAATGACATAATTCTAGATTTTTAATTTCAACGCTGTCTTTATTTATTAACAAATAAGCCTACTTTCATTGCTGAAAAACGTAAACTATCTTTGACCTAATTAATCTGAATCATACTTTCTTCATCTCAATATGTGAAAGCGTTACATTAACCGTTGGACATCACTAATACTTTATTCACAAATTCTATCAAAAGGCTTATAGCGGCCTCCTTAAAAACCATTAAAACCTCATGCGTTTCATTAATGAGAAAGAAAACTGACCAATAGTCCAATAATATTCTTACACAGCTGACGTGTAACTGAATGCCGCCGCGAATGAGATAAACCCAAATCCCATAGGTAACCCGAAATATCGGGGTAGCTGAAGGCACTTCGGTGAACCGTGTTAATCATCCACTCCGACACGCACAGCAAGTGGAAGATAAGTGAGATAAATATTCGGTTCGCTAACTTAAAATGGATGACAGGTATCAATAATGATTAAAAAGACACTGCTCTCTACTGCGATTATCGCTGGAGCACTCACTTCTGTACAAGCAATGGCAAACTGTGCAGGCAACGTATATTCCATGAACGCAGGTCGCGGTCATGTCGGTTTATTACTTGATGTGCAAGAAGCCAAAGAAATGCCCGCGATGTATACCGACGCCAGTGAGCGTGAAGAATACCATTCTCGTGCGCAGTTTAGCTCCCCAAGCATGTCTTATGACCGTATCACCGATCGTCTGTACTATATCAGCGCCCCTCAGCCTACGTCCTACCATGTTCAAGGTCCTGATGCTGACGTTTCAACTGAAGAGTTCAAAAATCTAGATTTGCACGCAAAAACCGTTGCCGCATACCAACTTTCTTATATGGACCCCGCCACTGGGGAACATGTCGCGGGTCCAACAGTGAAAAAGCAAATTCTACGCATGGCGTTTGATCCAGACAGTGGCGAGTTATTTGCTTCTGATGCACAAACCATTTTCAAAGTTGACCCTGTTACTGGCGACATCACGCAACTTGGCAATTTCGAGAATAGCCTCAAGTTTGGTGGTTTTACTAACTGGGGTGACTTTGTCTTCCAAGACGGCGAGTTGTTGTTTGTGACCAATGGTCGCACCTTTACCGTTGATACTTCAACGGGCGCACAAACACTCAAAGGCTTCCACTTCATCGATTTCGTCGCTGCGGCAACATTGGATCAAAACGGTCAAATGCTGGTTGCAGCGAAAAACCAAAACGTCTCTGGCAATGTAAACAGCAACATTCTTTATCGCATCAAGCCGTCTACTGGCGAGAAAAAACGTGTAGGACTGTTTCCAAGTCGCATCAGTGCCATGGCAACCGTGACGTCTGAAGACCATACCTGTTACGAGAAAACTGCATTCCCTAGCGATTCAAAACCAGAAGTGTCTGGCTTTGCTGCTAATGCAGGTTCAGTGACTGAAGGCTCCACAGCTTACTTCACTGCGTCATTTGATAAGGAAACAGCGAACGCAACGACACAGATTCGTTTAGCACTTAAAAATGGCAGCGCGCTTTTGAACAGCGACTACCGCAATACAGTTGAGTTACTTTATTCAGATGGCACTACAGCATCGGCGACGATTTCTTCAACTCTCACTACGGTCACCATGCCACAAGGTGTTACCTCAGTGCGCATTGGCGTGCCAACAGTGAATGATTCAACCCATGAGGACAATGAATACTTCACGATGCAGGCGTGGATCAATGACGATAAGAGTGATCTTGGCAGTGCTAACGTCACCATCGTTGATAACGATCCTGACTACTATGAAATAGTTCAGTCTATTGCTGAGGGTTCGGGTGTTGCTTGGCATGGCAGCCAAGGTCGAAACCCAGCCCTTATTCGAGGCATACATGCTTACATCAATAGCGGTTATAGCCTCCCTCCGGGCGGAATTAGACTCGAAATTATTGTGAATGGTTCAGGATCACGCTGGCATACAATCACATCCACTGGAAGATTCTATTATGGCGACAGTAACACTGAATTAAGAATGTATGATGGGCAGGTCGCATGGGGCAAACTTCACTACGGCGGCAGAACTTATAACATCCGACGCGGTACAAAAGCTCAATACGGTTCCAACCCTGGTGTAATCTGCACCAATGGTTGCTAACTAAAATACAACAATAAAGGGGAGCGACATGTCGTTCCCCTTTTTATTTTTTCTTTGTGTATCAACGTTTGCTACGCTGCAAAAACTTATCCAATTCATTGGCAAATTTCTGGCGATCTTGTTGATTGAGTGCCGCAGGGCCCCCCATCTGTACACCACTCGAACGCATGGTATCCATGAAATCACGCATGTTAAGACGCTGACGAATGTTCTCAAGCGTATAAAGCTCACCACGTGGATTTAGCGCAAGGGCTTTTTTCTCAATCACTTCAGCAGCCAAAGGAATATCAGCGGTGATCACGAGATCTCCTGGCTCAACGCGTTTAACGATTTCGTCATCCGCGACATCAAACCCTTTTTCAACTTGAAGACTAGAAATATAACGCGAAGGAGGCGTTCTTAGCCCTTGGTTTGCAACAAGCACCACAGGCGTTTGGGTTCTGTCTGCGGCTCTAAAAAGCACTTCTTTAATGACTGCTGGACATGCATCAGCATCGACCCAAATTGTTGCCATTACGTTCTTCCTCAAACATCAATTGCTGCGAACATTACCAGTCGAGCCAAAACAGCGCAATCTCTCACAGCATCACTCAGGCTTACCCGGTTTTTGCTCTGAGTAAAAAGCCGCCACATCAGCGAGATCTTGATCATTGAGTGACGAAACCTGCTGCTTCATCATCATACCCAACGCGCTGCCACGCTCCCCTTTTTGGTAGTGCTTCATTGCGTTAAACAAATACTCTGCATGCTGCCCATTGAGGTTTGGATAGTCTTGACGAAGGCTATAACCGGTTGCACCGTGACAAAATTGACAGGAGTAGGCTTTTTGCTCACCCAGTTCAGGGTTACCCTCTGGCATCACAGCAAACGCCGAATGCGTCACCAAGGCAAATGTCGCGCTGAGGTAGGTTAAATATCGTTTCATCTTAATGCCTCTCATTCAGTTCACGGTAGCATCTCGTATTACGACACAATCAACCCTGCTTCGGATCAAGCTGATAGCAGTATTGATGCGTGCTGACGCGAGAACTCACATATACGACGCCTCTCACATCTATCGAAAGTCTCTCCATCTTGCGAAAAACCCATACTTTATACTCTTTAGACGCTTTGACATATTATCTTCATTGTCATTTAACCTAAGTTTAACAATCACCACGCAAGATTTGGAGCCATAACTTAGATCATTCTCCATCCCCGTTAAACACATGAAAGGAAGTCATCGTGAGCGAATATAACCAACATAATGACCAACGTGAGTTGGACGCAGAGCCAGAGTTCAACCGTTTTATTGATGCCGCAATGAATCGTCGAAATTTCCTTCGAACCGCTGGCGCAGCAGGCTCTGTTGCATTCTTTGCCGCAAACCCTGTTGCACAAGCGGTTGCGGGTACAATGGATAAAAGCAAACTGATCGGCTTTGAAGCGATCCCCGCTTCCACCGCAGATACTGTACTTGTCCCAGAAGGATATGTGGCAGAGCCACTGATTTCTTGGGGTGATGCTTTGTTTGTTGAGTCCCCTGCTTTTAGCCAATCTAACGATTCAAAAGCACAGGAAATGCAATACGGTGACAACACCGATGGCATGACCCTATTTCCTATTACTGACACCCGCGCCGTATTGGTTGCTAATAACGAATACACCAACAACGAATACCTTTACCCGCATCAAGGCAAAAATATTTCCGCAGACGATGTACGCAAATCTCAAGCAGCTCATGCGGTATCAATCGTTGAATTAGTGAAGAAAGACGGCCAATGGCAGGTCAACCGTGAAGGTCGACTGAACCGTAAACTCACTGCCTATACGCCAATGGAAATGACCGGCCCAGCAGCGGGTAATGATTTACTGAAGACCAAAGCCGATCCAACAGGTAAGAAGATATTAGGCACGTATAACAACTGCGCTAACGGTCAAACGCCTTGGGGCACATACCTAACATGTGAAGAAAACTTCAACGGCTATTTTGCAACAGATGAAGACGTTGAATTAGGCGACACGTATAAGCGGTATGGCGTCAGCAACAAAGACTGGGGATATGACTGGTGGAAACACGACGAGCGATTCGACGTTGGCAAAAACCCCAATGAACCGCATCGTTTTGGTTGGGTCGTAGAAATCGACCCAATGGACCCGAACTCCACACCGAAGAAACGTTCTGCGCTTGGCCGCTTCAAGCATGAAAATGCCGCCATGCTCATCAACGATGATGGTCATGTCGTGGTCTACCTGGGTGATGACGAGCGCGGTGAGCACTTGTACAAGTTCGTCTCGAAGAATAAGTACAAACCAGGCACACACGCCTCAAACCGTGATTTGCTGGAAGAAGGCACCCTTTACGTCTCGAAATTCGACGGCAAAGAAGGTGAGATGAAAGGCACTGGTGAATGGATAGAGCTAACGTTCGGTAAAAATGGTCTCACGCCAGAAAATGGCTTTAACAGTCAAGCCGACGTCATGATCTTTGCACGACAAGCAGCAACACAAGTGGGGGCGACAACCATGGACCGTCCTGAATGGGTTGCGGTTCACCCAGACAACAAGCATGTGTTCTGTACGCTGACCAACAACAAAAACCGTGGTGTGAAAGAAAACCAGCCGGTGAACGTAGCCAATCCACGTGAGAAAAACCCGTACGGCCATATCATCCGTTGGGAACCGAAAGGCGGCGACCATACCGCTTCTGATTTCACATGGGATATCTTTGTGATGGCAGGCAACCCAGAGGTCAATGAAGGGCTAATGGCCGGCTCTGCAAATATTAACAAAGACAATATGTTCAACAGCCCCGATGGTCTCGGATTTGATGCCAGTGGACGTATGTGGATTCTGACCGACGGTAAATATTCCAATAAGGGCAATTTTGCAGGCATGGGCAATAACCAGATGTTATGTGCCGACCCAAAAACTGGCGAGATCCATCGCTTTATGACCGGTCCCATTGCATGCGAAATCACCGGCCTGACATTTTCACCTGACTACAAAACGATGTTTGTGGGCATTCAACACCCAGGTGAAAAACTGGCACCCTCACACTTCCCTGAAGGCGGTGATGCTATCCCAAGATCAACAGTAATGCGAATTACCCGTAAAGATGGTGGTGTTATTGGCGCGTAACTCATACCGCCTCCACAATAAAAACGGCGATCTTATGATCGCCGTTTTTTCTTTATTTCGCCAAAAAACATCACCGTTAAATAAAATATTTATTGATATTTTAAACAAAACAAAAATAAGTATTGTTGGTATCTCTTACTCAACGCGTTTTATATAAGAAAATTGTATCGCCCACGAGAACACGCATTGTATTTACCTATTATAAAAGGCAAAAAAACCATACCAGTGGTAGCTTTGTTTCCAGACATCCTTCCTAATTTACATCTAGAAAATTTAATGATGATTTAACGATGTCGTGTCTAATGGTGCGCATAGGCTTGTAGGATATTATATACACCATCACAAGACAAAATGAATATATAGGAATAGCCCTAAGGACAATGGAGCTGGAAATATGAGAAAAACTTTACTATCTACCATGGTATTGACTGTTAGTACTTTCGCTACATCTGCATCAGCGGTTGATTGCGATGGCAATCTCTACACCATGAATTCAGGACGTGGTGATGTTGGTATTCTCGTCAATATTGACGAAAGTCGCGCTCGTAACGTGAGCAACTACTTTTTCGAAGCCAATGAAATCGCAACCATACATTCACGCGCCCTATTCAGTGCTTCCGCAATGGCGTATGACGCCTCAAGCGATCGCATCTACTATGCGAGTACGCCAACTCCTGCTGATTTTCACATAGCAGGCACAGATAACGGCGACTATACGGCTCAAGAGTTAGAAGGCCTAAATCTTCAAGCCAGTGCATTCAAGCCGCATCGTTTGGCATATTTCGATATTGCTACACAGACTCACCACTTTGTAGGCAACACACGATTCCAAATTACTCGTATGACGTTTGACCCAACGACCGGCACACTATATGGATCGGACATTGGTCGTTTATTTACGATTAACACGAGTACCGCAGAGCAAACCTTAGCGGGCACTTTTGACATCAACATTAGATTAGGCGGTTACTCAAACTGGGGCGACTTTGTTTTCTATGGCGGCGAGTTGTTATTTGTTACCAATACCAGAACGTTTGCCATCGACACATCTGACGCATCAGCAACAGTGAAATTCTTCCACAATGTTGATTTTGTTACCGCTGCAACCTTAGATCAGAATGGTGAAATTTTGGTGGCATCACGTAACGTAAACGTTGCTGGTTCACCGAATAGTACCAACCTCTGGTCGCTAAACCCTGTGACTAATGCTAACAACTTCGGCTCTCAGGCTTATGCTGGCTTGGTGCCAATGGCGGTTGACGCAATGACGAATGTCACGTCGGAGCAAGACGCCTGCTACTCGCCACGCTTCTAAACGCATTCATATTGAGTGATGATGAATAAATATATAAGCCAACCTTAGGGTTGGCTTTATTGTGTATTAAAGTCTTCATTCTGACTCAATACAATTACTCAATCTCGTCATCCGTTGTCAACGGCAAGATAAAATGAAACACCCATGCTGGCCCAATTAACAAAAACTGAACATCTTTAAAAAAAGAAGGTTTTTTGCCTTCGATGTGGTGCCCAATAAACTGCAACACCCACAGCACAACGAACATCACGACAGAGATGATAAGAATGTTGGCGCCAATACCTTGAAGTTCCAGCAACACCATGGTGCAGAATCCTGAAAAGACAGCCATCACCACAAACGCTCTGAACGACAAAGAAAAGTAAAACCCAAGCACCATCGCCAAAATCAGAAAGTACGGAGCAATGCTATAGCCGAAAATAGAAAATGACGGTATCAGCCATAAAAGCCCTGCCACTGAAAAGTAAATGCCGGGCACAGCCACTTTATGAATTTTCTGGTTAGTAGGGTTCTGGTGACTGTCGCTGTATTCCTCAAACCATTCCTCTAACGACTTCATCATTGCTCCTTAGCGCGTGACCTGTAAGCCATAAATAGCATGGTCAACGATACGTCCATTTAAGTTTTCCGCATTGCTGATCTCGCCCTCCAACCGAAAACCGAGTCGTTCACACAAACGTCGACTCGGCTGGTTCTCGGTTGCCACTGCAATTTGTACTTTTTCCATTCCAAGATCTTCGAAAGCCATTTTGATCATGGCTGACACACTGCGAGAGGCAATGCCTTTTCCTTGATAGCTTTCACTTAACCAATAACCGATCTCGACCTTTTTCAATTGATGGCAGATAGTATTGAAACTGACGTTACCGACAACACGCTCTTGATAAACAATCGCACAGGTCAGCGATTTTCCATCCGCGTAATCGTGCAGCGCACCTTGGATAAAGCGTTCAAAAAACGCCTCTTCGTTTGCATGAGGTGGCCACGCTAACCAAGTAGACAGGTATGCGCGCTCTTGGCAAACAATTCGATAATATTCCTTAGCGAAGGAAGGCTGAACAAGTGCGAGTGACACCTCGTCATCAACAGTGAAGATAAACACGAATCACTCCTTAACATTGTTTTTAAAGATCATTTTTCGCATCTTATCAGGAAATTAACGAAAAATGTGTTGGCAAAGCCACAGCATGATTAACAAATCCCCCCTATTTGATTCAAACAATTTTCGCGAAACACTTTGTTATTTTAGAACGCCCCACATTCACTTTTCCATAATTAGCAAGGAATCTAACAAACAAGAAAATACAAATTGTTTCATAACAAAAATAAGCATCAAGTTAATTAGAAAAGAATTAATTTTCCGCCGAGAAAGCCAACCAAAAAACCAAATTAGCAACCTCTAATGATAAATAAAAACCAAGAATATTAATGCGTTAATACACCACAGGTAAAAAGTCACATGCTAGTCATTTGATTTTTCTATTGGAGTAATCGAAATATTCCCTTATATATACTCACCATTTAATACCTATAATTTCAGCATGGAGAATAAATTGGACAATTTCATCTGAAATCAAAAGTCAGGCTCAGCACGCCGCGCTCCACCTCGGCAAGTAAAATCATGCACTTAAAAGAATCTAACGTTCTGTCTTGATTTTGAAAAGCATGAAACACCATGCAAAGCCCTAGTGAAGCAAGTGCGTTCTTTAATTTATAAGTAAATATTTAACGCCTGATTTAAGCGTTAAATATTCACCTTTTAAACTTGAACAACACCAATAATCACGAAAGAGAATTCAAACCAAAACCCCAATCAAAAAACAAACATCATTCTCAACAAAAAAATATTTTAAAGCCCATGGCGAATTATACGCATTGAGTACACATGAAAAAGGAGACAACCATGTTAAAACGTACATTACTGTCCATCGCATTATCAAGCGTGTTAGTGACTGCCCCCGCACTCTCACAGAGCGAACCGAAATCTAATCAATTTTGGTGGCCAGACCAACTCAACCTTGCACCGCTTCGCGACCATAGTCAGGAATCGAATCCAATGGGTGATGGTTTCGATTACGCAGAAGCATTCGAAACGCTCGACTTGAATGCAGTCAAAAAAGACATTAGCGAAGTGCTTGTTACGTCGCAAGATTGGTGGCCCGCGGATTATGGCCACTATGGGCCCTTCTTCATTCGTATGGCATGGCACGCTGCAGGGACTTACCGCGTGGGTGATGGCAGAGGCGGAGCCGGTGGTGGACAACAACGTTTCGACCCACTCAACAGTTGGCCGGATAACGGTAATCTGGACAAAGCACGACGCCTGCTATGGCCCATTAAACAGAAATACGGCTCGAGTCTCTCTTGGGGCGATCTGATGGCATTGACAGGCAATGTGGCCATGGAATCTATGGGCTTTAAAACCTTCGGTTTTGCTGGCGGACGTCAAGACGACTGGGAGCCCGATCTGGTTTATTGGGGCCCAGAAGAAGAGATGCTTGCTGATGAGCGACGTGATGAAAAAGGTAATTTGAAAGAAGGCCTCGCCGCAGTTCAAATGGGCTTAATCTATGTTAACCCCGAAGGCCCGGGTGGTGTTCCAGACCCGATCGCAGCCGCCAAAGATATTCGCCACTCTTTCGGTAGAATGGCAATGAATGACGAAGAAATCGTCGCACTTATCGCTGGCGGGCATACCTTTGGTAAAGCACATGGCGCACACAAACCTCAAGATTGTGTCGGTGCAGCTCCCGCGGGCGCCCCTACCGAAGATCAAGGCTTTGGCTGGAAAAACACCTGTGGCACAGGTAAGGGCGGCGATGCTGTCACCAGTGGTTTAGAAGGCGCATGGACATCAACACCCACCCAATGGACAACCGCTTATCTCGACAATTTATTTAACTTCAATTGGGTACTAACCGAGAGCCCAGCGGGGGCCAAGCAATGGATTCCAGATACTGAAGCCGCCGCGCAACTGGTTCCTGACGCGCACGATCCTAACAAACGTCATGCACCCATCATGTTCACCACAGATCTCGCCGTGAAGGAGGATCCGCAGTTCCGCGCTATTGCAGAGCGTTTTCGCGCTAACCCTGAACAGTTCGAACAGGCATTTGCAAGAGCTTGGTTCAAGCTGAACCATCGCGATTTAGGCCCGCGCGCTCGTTATATTGGCTCTGAAATTCCAGAAGAAATTCTTGTTTGGCAAGACCCTATCCCTCAGGTTGATCACCCACTGATCTCCGATAAGCAAGCTGACGCCATCAAAGCGAGTATTTTGGCATCAGGCCTGACCGTTCCTGAGCTTATCCGAACGGCATGGGCATCTGCGGCGAGTTATCGCGGCACTGACATGCGTGGTGGTGCCAATGGCGCACGCGTGGCGTTAGCCCCTCAAAAAGACTGGCCCGTGAACGACCCTAAAGAGCTACAAAATGTGTTGAAGACACTCACTTCGGTTCAGCAACAATTCAACGAAAAAGCCGGTAATACCAAGGTCTCCTTGGCGGATGTCATTGTTCTTGGCGGTGATGCCGCCGTCGAAAAAGCCGCGAAAGATGCAGGCTATACCGCCGATGTGCCTTTCACACCCGGTCGTATGGATGCCTCTCAAGACATGACAGATGTTAACTCCTTCGCTGTGCTTGAACCCACTGCAGATGGTTTCCGCAACTATTATGACGCGTCTAAGAACTACCGCTCACCCGCTGAAATGCTGGTTGAACGTGCAGATCTGCTCACGTTAACTGTGCCAGAAATGGCGGCCTTGGTGGGTGGTATGCGTGCGCTCAATGCCAACAGTGATGGTTCGTCGAATGGTGTGCTCACGGCGAAACCGGGAACGTTAAGCAACGATTTCTTCGTGAACCTGCTTGATATGTCGACCAAATGGTCACCTTCTCAGGAAGATGAGAGTATCTACGTGGGTTATGACCGTGCATCTGGCGATAAAAAATGGACGGCAACACCGGTTGATCTGATCTTTGGTTCTAACGCTGAGTTACGTTCCGTTGCGGAATTCTACGCTTCAGACGATGCTCAACAGAAGTTTGTTGATGATTTTGTCGTCGCTTGGACCAAGGTGATGAACAACGACCGTTTTGATGTGAACTAAAGTCCATCCCCCTTTGAGGTTTTAGCTGATTCCGTATCACCTCGCGTTCAAAGCGCTCGTCCTGCATTGGTCGAGCGCTTTTTCATGCAAACAATGTACATTCTTAGTGCTACCCATCAATCCAACCCATTTCATACAACCAAACACGCTGCGCTCCGTGCCGAAAATGAAGATCCAACTCAGACTCGATGCGTTTTCACAACAGAGTTTTGCAAAACGACGCATATTCACCGCCCGTAAGTATTACTAGGATCAAAGCGGTACTCTTTGCGGGCACACGCCCTCGTGCAAAAGTAAAACACATGCATAGGTAAAACCACCGAGCCATTGTTCATTCCAACGAGCAAACTCAACGCCATAGGGCACGCAAAGAGAGGGGATCTTCATAAAACAGGAGGTCAAATGATGTGGAACGGAGTTCGAAATCTCATTGCTAAGGTGTTCCCTATGACTATTACTATCCACCCCGCCGTTAATGGTGGTGTAAAACATACTGACGTTGCTGGATTCGCTGGCGGCAAACTAACGTGCAAATGCTCGTCCGACCCCGTTGTGGTTGGCGTCACTGCCCAAACGGCCTATAACCATGTGTGTGGCTGTTCCAAGTGCTGGAAGCCAGAAGGCGCACTGTTTTCTCAAGTCGCGGTTGTTTCCAAAGACAATGTGGCCATTGAGCAAGGTAGCGACAAACTCGATATCGTTGATACCAGCGCAGCCATTCAGCGCCATGCCTGCCGTGATTGCGGCGTTCACATGATTGGACGTATCGAAAACGCCGACCACCCATTTTATGGGCTAGATTTCATTCACACTGAACTATCAGATTCAGATGGCTGGTCAGCGCCTGAGTTTGCCGCGTTTGTTTCATCCATTATTGAAACAGGCACGCCACCAGAACAAATGACCCCCATCCGTGAACGTTTGAAAGAACTAGGCCTTGAGCCCTACGATTGCTTGTCCCCCGGCTTAATGGATGCCATCGCCACTCATGTTGCTGCACAACGCGCAGCGCATTGATAAGAAGACAAGAAACCTTCGTCAATTAAACGACACATTAGATAAAAAGCCGACTTCGTGTCGGCTTTTCTCATTGTCATCTTTTCGTCCAACGCAAAGCACATCTTTCCCGTATTCCTGTTTAAAGTTTATCACGCCATAACAAGATGCCACATTTGCTCAAAGTCGAGATATCACATTGTGTTAGGGTGAATTATGGTTACAGAACGCGCTTAGAGTTTGTGCCATGTCACTTGCCGTAAGGCATACTGGCTGAGTGAATTTCCCTTAAGAACATAAAACACAGGATCACCAATATGCTGATTAGATTTAGCTGTAAGGCCTACGCAGATATCACTATGTTTGGTGATGTGGGACTTCAGATGTTGAAGATGATGGGACACAGCGAAACCGTGCCGGGCGCGATTCTCGCTGAAGATATTCCCGCTGCACTGGCACAGTTAAAGCGCGCAATAGAAGCGGAGAAGAATCAGCCAAATCCAGACCCGCTAGAAGATGAAGAAGAAGAAAACTTCATCGAATCTCCTGTCAGCATGGGGAATCGCGCCATTCCCTTGATAGAGTTATTAACAGCCGCCGCCAAAGAAGAATGCGACGTCATGTGGCAAGACGCTACCAATAGCAATTTTCTTTAAGGCCGAACTGAACAGTCCGAACCTTCGAAGAAACAATAACACTTCAGCAAAAACACAAAAGCACCGATGGGTTTGTCATCCGTGCTTTTTCGCTTCCCCGTCTATGACACTCACACGTTAACCTTCATATCAGAACAGGCTCGTCGAACGCCTTTCACCGAATCTATGCCATCGAACTGCGCTCAAAGAGAAATCGAATACTCATCAGTTCACATTATTCGAGCCGTCTAGGTGCTCAACGCGTTTGTTTGTCAGCAGGAAAAATAGTGGTGTAATTATGCGCCGTTGTTGCAACGAACAGGCATCTGCATTCTTTTGGCCATGCAATCAGCCAAAAGAATGTAAGCCGGCTCAAGCCGCTGATTCTTAATTGATTATCTAGCGAATATCCGCGAGTCATCTCACACTCTAACTTGCTAACAAAATAGCGAGTGTCAAACATCGTTATGATGCGCAATCCGATGCTTAATTATGAAAAGGATTGTCATGAACTTCGTTGACGGTGTCTTGCACATCGAATCATTTCTCGCCGTTACACTCGGTATCATCGTTCTTTTCTTAGGCCGGCGATTAACTCAAATGAGTTACTGGCTAAAAGAGTTCAGCATTCCAGAGCCTGTTTCAGGCGGTATTCTGGTTTCACTGCTTTTTGCGGTTGTTCACTATGCATTTCAGGTTGATATCTCTTTTGATCTCGCCACACGCGACCTGCTGTTGGTTTACTTCTTTACCACCATTGGTATTAATGCCAGCTTGAAAGATCTCTTCAAAGGCGGCAAACCCCTTATCATTTTGTTGAGTATCACCATTGGATATATGTTCATCCAAAATATAACGGGAATAGGCCTCGCTTTAGCGCTTGATCAGCCCGCGGCATTTGGTTTGCTGAGTGGGTCTGTGTCTCTCATTGGCGGTCACGGCACAGCCATCGCATGGGCGCCAAAAATTGGTGAAGCTTTCGACCTCAATACCGCAATGGAAGTCGGCATTGCCTGCGCGACCTTTGGACTCATTCTTGCCAGTTTGATGGGTGGACCCATCGCAAAATACCTCATCAACAAACACAACTTGAAAGCCAATGAGGGCGAGAAGGTGGATGTCGGTACTTGCCAAGATTCCAAAGAAACGCGTATCACGTCTTATGATTTTTTAGATGCGATGCTCGCCATCCATCTCTGTATTATTTTGGGCGCAGTGCTCAACGAAGTGATATCTGGGCTCGGTTTGGATCTTCCCCTGTTTGTTAGTTGCTTGTTTGCAGGTATCTTAATTTCTAACCTTATTCCGTCTTCTTACCCTCGTTTAACCGGTACTCGCTGGCCATCCCGTCAACCCGCTGTCGCATTGATTGCAGACATGGCACTAGGCGCTTTTCTGTCGATGTCGCTCATGAGCATGCAGTTGTGGGCTTTAGTAGATTTAGCAGGACCACTCTTCATTATTTTGGCCGCTCAGTTCTTGATTGCAGTTAGCATTGCGGTATTTGTTGTCTTCCCTTTAATGGGCAAAACCTACGATGCTGCAGTGGTTTGTGCCGGGTTTGGTGGCATATCGCTCGGCTCTACACCAACAGCAATGGCAAACATGTCAGCCGTGGCGCAAAAGTACGGTAACTCACATCAAGCTTTCATCATTGTGCCTTTGGTCTGTGCATTCTTTATTGATTTAGCCAATGCCCTGATCATTCCCTATTTCATTGGGATGATTAGCTAGCTATCTTGGTTCAATAACTGCCTCGACGAGAGTAGCCATATTGGCGAAAAAAAATCAGCCCATCTGGGCTGATTTTCATTTAAGCAATCAGAACATAAACATTAAGAAAGGTCGGCTTTATCCGCCCCTGCAATCTGCTGTTGGGCTTTTTGAGATTCAACCTCAAGCAACTCAAACCACTTCTTGCCGTCTTTGACGTTCTCTTGGAACCAGATATAGACAGGGGCCGCAGCTTCCTGAAACTTGGTTTTTTCGGCGGGGGTTGGAACGTAAAGCGTGCCGCCTGCTTTTTTGAACGCTTCATACGCTGCAATGGATTTGCGTTTCGGTGAGGCAAACGTCGCTTGTTGTAGCGCACGGAAACCGTCAACAATCACTTTGCGCAGCGCTATTGGCATGTCTAAGAAGGCTTCGTTATTCATATACCACAGGGCTGACATGTAGGCGTGTCCGTCCAAGGTGACGTATTTGAGACCAGCTTCTGGGAACTTCATGCCCATGATGTCAGTAATGCCATTTTTAGAGCCTTCTACAACACCCGTTTGGAATGAGGTATAAAGCTCAGGCCATGGGATCGGTGTTGGGCTAGCGCCCAGTGATTTAACCAGCTCTTGCGGTAAATCAGCCACCACGGTGCGAATTTTCAGCCCTTCCAAATCACTTGGCTGTTTCACCGTGCGTTTAGTGTTGGCAAAGTTACGCCAACCGCCTGTGTTACCAATAGCCATCAAACGTAATTTTTCGTCAGTGTCAGCCAAGATGGCTTTGCGCAATTCACGCACGAAGTCGCCTTGCAATACCGCTTCTGCGGTGCGGTCATCCGGTAGCAGGTAGGGCAAATCCAATACTTGAATGTACGGGAACATGTTGGCAGCGCCACCTGATGTGGATATGTAGATATCCACTGAGCCATCTTCGACGGCTTGGATACACTCAGTACCGTTACCACAAAGCTGCGTACCTATGTACAAATCAACTTTGATCTTGCCGTTAGAGTGCGCCTCCACAAAATCTTTGAATACGACTAAGCCATCATAGTCTTCATCGTTTTCGTTCGAGTTTGCGACTGCACGAAGATTGAAATCTGCGGCCATAGCCGGAACTGACAGGGCTGCGGTGGTCATTAACCCCGCGAACAGCGCCAGTGCACTTCCCTTTAATGCATTACGCACCTGATTTACTGTTTTATTCATACTTCACCTTTCACTTCCGTGATCATCAGCGTTCTGCTGCACTTGTTAAGGTAAGAACTCACGTTCTCGGTTGCTAGAAACCCACACTCATTGAGCCAATCCCAGCCATTGCGGGATGGTCATTGAAAGAGCAGGGAAAAACGTAATGAGGAAAATCACCGCCACCTCAACCGCCAAAAACGGCAAGATGGCGCGAGACAAGGTTTCGACTTTGACGCCAGAAACACTCGACGCGACAAACAGCACCAACCCCATCGGCGGCGTCGCCAAACCCACCGTGAGATTGACACTCATGATGATGGCGAAATGCACAGGGTCGATGCCTAAACTGACAAAAACCGGTGCCAGAATAGGCCCCAAAATAATGATGGCTGGCCCTGCATCGAGGAACATGCCAACAATAAAAAGCAGAATATTGATAAGAAAAAGGAGGATCAGTGGGTTTTCACTGATACTTAGCGTCCATGCCGCCATGGCTTCTGCGGCATGAGAGAGCGAAACCACGGTTTTGAAGGCCAACGCCGAACCAACCAACAACAAAATAACCGCTGATGATTTCGCGCTTCGGGTGAAAATGTCAGGAATGTCTTTCCAACTGATAGTGCGAAGCACGAACATGCCAACCACCAAGAGAATAGCACGGCAACGGCAGACGCTTCTGTTGGGGTGAAAATACCGCCGAGGATACCGCCCAAGATGATCACTGGCGTAAGCAGTGGCCAGAACGCCGCTTTGGTGGCTGTACCGCGCTGCTTCCATGTGGCCTTTTCACTGGCTATGGGCAGGTTTTGACGCTTCGCCATCAAGGCGATCAACAACATCAGGCCACCACCAATCATCAGCCCAGGTATCACCCCTGCTGCGAATAAAGCCGCCACCGAAATTTCCATGGTATAGGCGTAGATGATCATGATGCCGGATGGCGGAATAATGGGGCCGATCACCGAAGACGCTGCCGTAATCGCCGCTGCGAATTTACGCGAATAGCCGTTCTTTTCCATCGCGGGGATCATCATGGAACCAATGGCAGAGGTGTCTGCTACTGCCGAACCAGACAGACCCGCAAACAACATGCTCGACATGACGTTGACATGCGCCAGTCCTCCGCGCACATGGCCAATGAATGATTGCGAAAAATTCACGAGGCTCATGGTGATACCGCCTCGGTTCATCACCTCGCCAGCGAGCATAAAGAAGGGAATTGCCATGAGGGGGAACGAATCAATGCCGTTGTAAATATTGCGAAACAACAACGGGATATCACGATCCATGCCTTCTGCGTACAGCATGATGCCGGGCGCGGCGAGCAGCGCAAAAAACACTGGCATGCCAATCAGAAGAAGCAATAAAAACAGAGGTAAAAAGAAGATCAACATCTACAACCACATCCTTAGGTAAATCAGTCCCGGTTGCTCATCCTTTCTCTGCTTGCGCAGTGATGGCATTTTCTTTGTTATCCATGAACGCTTTAAGCAGCATTTCTATGTTGGCCAGCAACATGGTGCCGAAGCACACGGGCATGGCGAGGTATATCCATGCGCGTTTTAATGGGAAGGAAGCCGCTCGCGTGCGGAAACCTCGATCAAAGAACTCAATCGCAACCACACACAACTGAACAAGCACAGCGAAAGCCAGTACTAACAGAATGATTTTTATCGCGCGCGCCACAGAAAACGGCACATAGTTGTAGAGCATGTCAATCGACACAAACATACCTTTGCGATAGGCCTGCCCTGCTACCAATGCCATCATCCAGATCATTAGCGCTCTGGCGACTTCTTCTGGCCAAGGTAGCGCTGAATTGAAGACATACCGACACACCACTTGCAGCAGAATGCTAGACACCATTAAGGCCACCAGCACCCACGCAATCGACGCGCCAATCTTGTCTAATTTGTCATTCAGCTTTTCCAGTGCCGTTACAAACGACGTCACCACTGTCATTACGCCACTTCTCCAACCCGCCCAAATCGGCTGCGTTCAAATACCAAACCTGCACTGTCTTGCTGCGAACTAAACTCGGTGACTTTACCCAGTAAAATATCGTGATCACCCGCCGCAATAACGCCATTCAAATCACAGTCAAACCACGCCACTGCACCTTCGATGATGGCGCGACCGCTGGGCGCACGCTCAATAGCGACTCCATTGAAACGTTCATCGTGGCTGTCACGACAAAACTTCATGGCAAGCTCGGAATGCTCAACAGCCAACACGCTCACCGTGTACCCACCAGATTCGAGTATAGGGCTCTTAGATGTCGAGGTTCGATTGATGCTCCACAGCACAATCGCTGGGTCGAGCGAGACCGAATTAAACGACGAACACGTCAACCCAAAGTCTTGATCGTCATGTCGTGCTGTAATCACAGTCACGCCCGTTGCAAAACAAGAGAGTGCGTTTCTCAGTTCACGACTCATGCAACTTCCTCCCCGGCGGCTGCCGTCCACAATTCAAACCATGTTTCTCTGTCTATCGACACGTTCAATGCATCGCTGGCGGTGCGAATGCGCGACAGATTATTCGTACCCAACACCGGAAAAATGCCCGCAGGGTGTGCCAGTAACCATGCGGTTGCCACGGCATCAATGCCAACACCAAACCGCTCGGCTTCTCTTTCCAGCAAGGGTCTGACGCGTAAAGCGGCTTCCCCATGACCAAACAATTCGCCGCCAGCAAGGGGCGACCACGCCATCGGCGTCACGCCATATTGCTGCATGAACGCCAGCGTACCGTCGGTAAAGCTGTTTCGTGTCAGCAGGTTCATTTCAATCTGGTTGGTCACCAAAGGGTGGCTCATACCGGATTGCAGTAAATCCCAATCCCAACGCTGGAAGTTCGACACACCCACGCCTTTCACTAAGCCTTCGTTAACCAAAGCGTCAAGCGCTTGCCCTGTTTCGAGATGATCCATGAAGGGATCTGGGCGATGTATCAGCACGAGATCGAGATAGTCTGTGTTGAGGTTTTTCAGCGATTGGGTCACCGATTGGCGAATATGTGCCGCCGAGGTGTCGTAGTGCTTCACGCGACGCTGAGGATAACGCTCAGAGAGCAGCATGATGTCGCATTTACTCACGAGTTGAATTTGATCCCGCAGTGACGGTTTTGCCGCCAGCACCTGCCCAAACACCGCTTCACAGGCGTAGTCCCCATAAATATCGGCGTGATCAAAGGTGGTGATACCCTGTTCTAAACAGGCATCCACTTTGGCGCGAACATGCGCTTCAGAGGTGTCGCTGTCATCGGCCAATCGCCACGCGCCATACACAATGCGACTAAACGCAGACAGGCTTGGATGAAGTTCACTGTATTTCATTTTCGCTCTCCTACACCCAACGGTGTTGCTGGCGTGGTTGCAGGTACTCGCCCATATTCATCAGGCAATGAGCACGTTTTCAATTCTGGCAGGATTTTCTGCCCAACAATTTCACATTCGTCTTTGTGCGGGTAACCCGAGAAGATAAACGAGCGGATTCCCATCTTTTGATAGCGCTCTATTTTGCTTAATACTTGATCGACACTGCCCACCAGCGCAGCACCACACCCCGAGCGGGCGCGGCCAACACCTGTCCACAAGTTTGGCTCCGTAAAACCAAATTGATCCGCGTGATCACGTTGCTCTGACTGCAGCGCAACACCGAGGCTTTTTGCGTCTAGCGCACGGTCTCGAATCGAACGACCAAATTCATCATCTAATTTTGATACCAGCGATTCAGCATACTCTCTGGCTTCCGCTTCAGTATCACGCACCACCATGTGAACCCGCAGACCATAGTCCAAGGTTCTATTGTGTCGTTGAGCGACATCGTTCACCGCGCGCATTCGCTTTTCGAGCATGTCTTCGGTTTCTGGCCACATCAAATACACATCGCATTCAGAGCCACAAAGCTCGAGTGCATCGGGTGAGTAGCCCCCGAAATACAGCAATGGTCCGCCGTTTTGTTGATACGGGCGCACAGG
Source organism: Enterovibrio norvegicus FF-33 (assembly GCF_000286835.2). GTDB lineage: Bacteria > Pseudomonadota > Gammaproteobacteria > Enterobacterales > Vibrionaceae > Enterovibrio > Enterovibrio norvegicus_A. Next base: position 1,944,799 of record NZ_AJYD02000038.1, read on the forward strand.
GTCGGTAGATATTTCGCTCAGTTTGTACACCTCACCGTCATAGCGAATCTCATCTTGTGTCCACGCTTGACGCAAAATATCGACCACTTCTTTCGAGCGACGATATCGAAAAGCACTGTCGGCTTTCTCACCAGGGAAATCAGAAGAAATCACATTCAGGGTTAAGCGTCCTTTCATGATGTGATCAAGGGTTGCCACCGTGCGCGCCAACATAGCGGGATGCACTTCGCCACAACGAATGGCTGCCAGCATATTGATGCGATCCGTCAACGGCGCCATGGCCGATGCAAACGTCAGGGTGTCTTGGCCTACTTGATAAGATGACGGACATAAAATGTTGCGAAAGCCCTGCTGCTCCGCCATCAACACGATATCGCGGGTGTTTTCCCAACTGCTTCGCAGACGTCTTTCTGGTACACCCAGATATCGATAATCATCACTGCACAAGGGCGCAAACCACGAAACCTCTGAGGCATCCAATCCTGCACTTGTGATGGGCACTACACTCATCGCTATTCTCCTGATCCTTAAACCTTAAACCGTTTTTCTTGGCTAACTATTCACACACTTCAAATGAAAATGAATAGTGAATGATTTGTTAATAAATGCTATAAGATAACCAAGAAAAGTAAATCAATGATGAATGAATTAAATCAAGATCTCGTATCTTTCACAGAAAATCCGCCTCTAACTATCTAGAATTAAAACGATTATTTTTTTTGAGAATATAAGAAATGAGTGAATCAACCCGATTACCCCTGTTCATTCAAATCAGTGAATTGTTACGCAGGGAAATCTCTGCTGGGTATTGGCTGCCAGGTGAACGCTTACCGACAGAAGCCGAACTCGCGAAGAAACTCGGCGTCGCCGTAGGCACGTTAAGAAAAGCGCTGACCGAGCTTGAAAGCAACGGGCTGTTGGAACGTAAACAAGGTTCAGGCACCTATGTAAAAACCACACCCGATAACAGCGCGGTGTATCACTTCTTCCGCCTTGAACTGCAAAGCGGTGGCGGACTTCCGAATGCCGATATCTTGAACGTTGAACGACTCAGCAATACCCACGTCGCTTCATTGTTGGGGCTGCCGTCTAATGCCCCTTTATGGCGCTTCAGACGGCTTAGAAAATTGGATCAGCAACCTGCTGCTATGGAAGAAATTTGGATTGATGGTCGCCACATTGAGCACGTCACCCCCGAAGAAGTGGTGGAATCGCTCTACGTGTATTACCGCGACAAGCTCGGGTTTTGGATTTCACGCGTGCAAGACAGCATCACCGTCGGTCACGTACCGGACTGGAAACACGCAGATTTCGCGCCTGACATTGGCAGCGCTTGCGGCTACATCGAAAGGTTAAGTTGGTCAAATCATGATCGTATCGATGAAGTCTCATTCACTTGGTATGACCCAGAAAAAGTGCGCTATGCCGCGCGCTGGACATGACCCCATACCGCTCAAGACTCCGTCATTACATGGATTAACAGTACAAGGAAGGTAAGGCAAAATGACAAAACAACATCCAATCCGTTATGGCATTCTTGGTTGCGGCATGATGGGACAAGAACACATCCGCAATATTCAGTTACTTGATCATGCTGAGATCACTGTGCTTGCCGAGCCAAACCCTGACATGCTCAAAAAAGCCCAAGCGCTCGTTCCCAGTGCACGTGCGGTATCGGATCTGGATGCCTTGCTTGAAGGAAACGATGTGGATGCGCTCGTTGTCGTGACACCTAACTTTCAACATGCGGAGCAACTACTTGGCATTATGAGCCGCTGTACCTTACCCATTTTGATTGAAAAACCCATCTGCACGCACATTGATGATGTGAAAAAACTCAGTGAAGCCGCCGCCAATTACCCTGCGCCCATTTGGGTCGCGATGGAATATCGCTACATGCCGCCCATCACCTTATTGCTTTCATTGATTCACGGCGGTGAAATTGGGCAGCGCCACTTGTTTTCCATTCGAGAGCACCGCTTTCCTTTCTTACATAAAATCGACGATTGGAACCGCTTTAACCACAAAACAGGCGGCACTTTAGTCGAAAAATGCTGCCACTTTTTCGATTTAATGCGCCTCATGACGAACGCCAATCCCGTGCGCGTATTTGCCTCTGGTAATCAGGCTGTGAATCATCGAGACGAGCAATATGAAGGAAAAACGCCCGATATCATCGACAATGCCATGGTGACCATCGAATTCGACAACCACACCCGCGCCAGCTTAGAACTTTGCATGTTTGCGGAAGGTTCACGGTATCAAGAAGAGATCTGTGTGGTCGGCGACAAAGGGAAAGTCGAATGCTTAGTGCCGGGGCCGGGTCGATTTTGGCCAACAGATACGCTAGGTGATGCGCCCGTGCCGCAGGTGATTGTGAGTCCGCGAGACCCTAAGGGGCCTAAAGTCATGGATGTGCCCGTTGACTCTGCCCTGCTTGAAGCGGGCGATCACAATGGCTCGACTTTCTATCAGCATCAAAGATTTCAACGTGCTATTTGGGGCGAACAAGAGGTAGAAGTCACACTGGAAGATGGCTTAAAAGCCGTAGTGATGGGTTTAGCGGCGCAAACATCTCTTACGCTACACAAAGTTGTCACCCTAAGCGACGATGGCTTGGACTTTAGTTTGCGTTGATCCCTAACTGATATTATTCAAATGTAAATTTATGCAAATGATAATTGTTATCATTGATAAATTCTTTGAGTGATCTTATTGTAGGCACAGTCCAGTCGTCTTAAAAACCACGAGAACAAGAATGAATAAACCCAGCCCTACTTCGCTTGTCGTTCAATCTTCTGAGCAAATCACACCTAACATGCAGCGTATTGTCCTTCACGGTGAAGGGTTGTCACGCTTTCCTTCCAATTGCGAAGGTGGCTATATCAAGCTGATGTTTGCACCCAATGGCAGTACCGATTTGAGCACATTGGCAGACAGCGAACGCCCCGTTCTTCGCACTTACACTATTCGCGCTATTGATCTAAGCGCACACACCGTCACTGTTGATTTTGTACGACACAACGTCGATGACTGCGGTTGTGGTCATGCCGCACGTTGGTCGATGAATGCCGAACAAGGCGACACCATTAACATTGCAGGCCCCGGCACGATTCAAACTATTAATCAAAATGCGGATTGGTTCTTCATGGCAGCAGACATGACGGCGTTGCCTGCCCTCTCTGTGAAAATCAGTGCGTTGCCCAAAAACGCCAAAGGCTATGCTGTGATTGAAGTACTCTCGAAAGAAGACATACAAACGCTCGATGCCCCAAAAGGCATAAGCGTGGAATGGATCGTGAAAGACCAAAACGATTCTCTTGCCTCACACGTTGTTCAAAAAACATGGCTTGATGGCGAAGCCGCCGTCTGGTGTGCCTGCGAGTTTGATTCCATGCGTACACTTCGCCAGTATTTTCGTAATGAAAAAGGCGTAGAACGCGACAACATTTACATCAGCAGCTACTGGAAAAATGGCGTGACAGAAGAAGGCCATAAGGTGGCAAAGCGCGAAGACGCGGAAGCCACCGCCTAGCCCATCCGAGACTTAAGCTAACTATTTGCGGTAGTCGATCGCCAGTTTTTCTGCTGCCGAATTGGCGATTGGGTTCAACGCTTCCGAACCCACCGCATCAAACAAGCTTTCTTTCATGTCGAGTGACCAAAACCGGCGAATGTGCGAAGCCACTTCGTCGACGGTGTCAGCCTCATCCCTGCCATGAATGAGGTTGTCCGCGATTTGGTTAGCCATATCATACAAACGCTGATTTCGTATCAGCTCGCCGTTCATATTGTGTTCCATTCAGGACTCTCCATCTTGCGTCGCTGCCGACAAATGCGCTTGCTGTTCTTCATCAAATTTTTGGAAACGCGTCTGCCAATCGCCCTGCGCCACCGCAATTTTCACCTGCACTGCCGTGACCTTGTACTCAGGGCAGTTTGTTGCCCAATCTGAGTTTTCGGTAGTGATCACGTTAGTGCCAGAAACAGGATGATGGAAGGTGGTATAAACCACGCCGGGCTGCATACGTTCGCTAATTTTCGCTTGAAGGGTTACTGCTCCTGCTCGGCTACCTACACTGACTGGCGTGCCATCAGTAATGCCGCGGTCTTCCGCGTCCAATGGGTGAATTTCCAATACATCTTCAGTGTGCCATTGCGAGTTATCTGTTCGACGCGTCTGCGCGCCGACGTTGTATTGTGAGAGTATTCGACCCGTCGTCAGAATGAGCGGGAAGCGTTTATTCACTCTCTCTTCCGACGCCACATATTCAGTGACGACAAAGCTGCCTTTTCCTTTCACAAAGCTACCGATGTGCATAGTAGGTGTGCCGTCAGGCGCTTCTTCATTACACGGCCATTGAATAGACCCCAACTCATCCAGTTTTTCATAGCTCACGCCATGAAAGGTCGGTGTAAGGCGTGCTATTTCATCCATGATTTCCGATGGGTGGCTGTAGTTCATTTCAAACCCAAGGGCGTTAGACAACGCGACCGTTGCTTCCCAATCACCTTTGCCTGACAAAGGTGCCATCACTTTCCTAACTGGAGAGATACGTCTTTCGGCGTTGGTAAATGTCCCATCTTTTTCCAAGAAAGTTGCGCCTGGTAAAAACACATGGGCGAATTTGGCCGTTTCGTTGAGGAAAATGTCTTGCACGATAAGACACTCCAGCGCGGAAAGCGCGGCTTCTACGTGTTGGGTATTAGGGTCCGATTGTGCAATATCCTCACCTTGCACATACAAAGCTTTGAATCGACCCGCTATGGCAGCATCAAACATATTGGGAATGCGAAGACCTGGCTCGCTGTCGATTGGCACGCCCCATTCACTTTCAAACAGCGCTCGCACTGCAGGATCAGACACATGTCGATAACCCGGTAACTCATGAGGAAACGACCCCATATCGCAGCTGCCCTGCACGTTGTTTTGACCGCGTAACGGGTTCACACCGACACCTTCTCGACCAAGGTTACCCGTTGCCATGGCAAGGTTGGCGATACCCATGACTGCCGAACTTCCCTGACTGTGTTCAGTAACACCTAGGCCATAGTAAATCGCGCCATTGCCCGCTTTGCCATAGAGCCGTGCCGCTTCGCGGATCAGCATCGCGGGTATGCCCGTTTCGCTTTCCATCACTTCAGGCGCGTGGGAAGGCTGAGCGATAAATTCGCGCCATTTGTTGTACTCAGCGATATCGCAACGTTCTTCAATAAACGGTAAATCTTCCAGACCCTCTGTGATGATCACATGCGCGAGCGCATTCAATACCGCCACATTGGTTCCTGGACGAAGTTGTAGGTGATATTGCGCACGCACATGCGGCGCATTCACTAAATCAATTTCACGCGGATCAATCACGATCAGCTTGGCACCCGCCCGCAATCGACGCTTTAGTTGGGAGGCAAACACAGGGTGACCGTCAGTCGGGTTAGCGCCAATCACGATAACGACATCGGCCAACTGCACGGAGTCGAAGGTTTGTGTTCCTGCGGATTCACCAAGGGTGGTTTTAAGGCCATACCCTGTTGGCGAGTGACAGACGCGGGCGCAAGTATCGACATTGTTCGTGCCAAAGGCTCCTCGCACCAGTTTCTGTACCAGATAGGTTTCTTCGTTGGTACAACGAGACGAGGTGATACCGCCCAAGGCATTCACACCATGCTTGTCGCGAATGTTGGTTAGACGATTGGCCGCAAAAGTAATGGCTTCATCCCAACTCACTTTGCGCCAAGGTTGATCAATTGATTCACGAATCATGGGATCCAGCATGCGATCTTTGTGAGTTGCATAACCAAAGGCGAAGCGCCCTTTCACGCACGAATGCCCCTGATTGGCCTTGCCGTCTTTGTTCGGCACCATACGCACTAACTGATCGCCGCGCATTTCCGCACGAAACGAACAGCCGACGCCACAATAGGCACACGTGGTAATGCGATAATGACTCGGCGTACCTTGTTCAATCACGCTGTTTTCTGTCAGCGCCGCTGTTGGGCAAGCTTGCACACACGCACCGCAGGACACGCACTCAGATTCCATGAAATTGTTATCGCCCGCCACAATACGGGATTCAAACGCACGACCATTAACCGTTAGCGCATGCTGGCCTTGAATGTCTTCACAAGCCCGCACACAGCGCGAACACACGATGCATTTGCTGGTATCGAAGGTGAAATACGGATTTGAGGTGTCTTTTTCCATGTTGAGGTGATTCTCACCATCGAATCCATAGCGAACATCACGAAGTCCCACGGCACCTGCCATGTCTTGTAATTCGCAATCGCCATTCACCGCACAGGTCAAACAATCCAGTGGATGATCAGAAATATACAACTCCATGACGTTACGACGTAACTTTTTGAGTGCACTGTTTTCGGTGGTCACTACCATCCCTTCAGCAACAGGTGTCGTACATGAGGCCGGTTTACCGCGCATGCCTTCAATTTCAACCACGCATAATCGGCAAGAACCAAACGCATCCAAGCTATCTGTTGCGCACAGTTTGGGGATTTGAATGTTCAAGGTTGAAGCGGCACGCATCACAGACGTGCCTTGTGGCACGGTGACAGGCCAACCATCAATCGAAAGGGTCACTGTCTGCACATCTTCGCCTGTAATGGCAGGCGTGCCAAAATCCTTGCGGTCTTGCTCAATGGGAATGTAATACTCAACCATTGCTTTGCTCCTTGCCGCGCTATTGCGCTGGCTTCGCTAGGTTATCTAAAACTCATTGGTCTGCCTGCTCGGCAAGTCCAAAATCAAGGGGGAAATATTTCAGCGCACTTTTGACCGGATAAGGCGTCATGCCACCCATGGCGCAAAGCGAGCCTTGTTCCATGGTTTCACAAAGATCGCGCAGCAAAATCTCACTCTCTGCTTTCGCTTCACCGGTTTCAGTCATTAACTGGTCGATCACTTCCACACCGCGCACCGCACCAATGCGACACGGCGTGCATTTACCGCATGATTCAATACTGCAAAATTCCATCGCAAATCGCGCCATTTGGCTCATGTCAGTACGGTCGTCAAAGGCGACAATACCGCCGTGCCCTAACATGGCACCTTTGGTGGATAGTGCTTCGTAATCCATGTCGATGTGCCATTCTGATTCCGGCAAATAAGCGCCCAACGGACCACCCAATTGCACGGCTTTTAGCGGCCTGCCGGTTTTGCTACCGCCACCGAATTCAAACAGCAACTCACGGATGGGCACCCCAAACGCAAGCTCAAACAGACCCCCTTGTTTAAGGTTTCCTGCTAACTGGATCGGCATGGTGCCGAGCGAACGTCCTTGACCGAAATTCTGATAATACTCCGCCCCTTGCGCCAGAATGGTGGGGATCGACGCTAGGGATATCACGTTGTTGATGACCGTTGGTTTACCAAACAAACCTTGGATAGCTGGCAGAGGCGGCTTGCTTCTTACCAGTCCACGTTTTCCTTCAAGGCTTTCCATCAGCGAGGTTTCTTCGCCGCAAATGTACGCCCCAGCGCCGACGCGCAACTCGAGTTCAAACGAACAATGAGAACCGCAAATGTGATCGCCTAAATAACCTGCGGCTTTGGCCGTATCAATGGCTTTTTGGAAAATGTCACACGCTTTGGGATATTCAGATCGGGTATACACATAGCCATAATTTGCCCCTACCGCCATGGCGCAAATGAGCATCCCTTCAATCAAGGTGAACGGGTCGCCTTCCATTAGCATGCGGTCTGCAAAGGTGCCGGAATCCCCTTCGTCGGCGTTGCAAATCACATACTTTTGGCGATCGACTTGATCCGCCACCGTCTGCCATTTGATACCTGTTGGGAACGCCGCTCCGCCGCGTCCACGTAAGCCCGATGCTTTGACTTCGTCCAAAATGCCTTGCGAGGACAATGCCAACGCATTTTTAAGCCCGACAAACCCGCCGTGCTTTTGGTAATCATCAATATCGAGCGGGTCAACAATGCCTACGCGGGCAAAGGTCAATCGCTGTTGTTTCTTCATATAAGAAATGTCTTCGGTAACGCCAAGACACAACGGGTGATTTAGCCCTGCATCGCCGTTGCCATCTGGGTCGAAAAAGCGAAGTGCTAACAAGGCATCAACGTCATCTGGCGTCACAGGGCCGAACGCGATGCGCCCTTGCTCAGATTCCACTTCAACCATCGGCTCAAGCCAGAACATACCGCGCGACCCCGTGCGAACCACGACAATGTCTTCACCAAGGTTGGCTGCACTGTGCAACATGTGATCAGCAACCTGATCGGCACCGCGAGAGACGGCAGACGTATCAAGCGGAATATAAATGCGATAACTCATGGCGCTTTTACCTCTATCACTTGTGTCAGTAACCCGTTAAGCAGGAGGTCAAACTCTTCGTCTGTCATGTCGCCATAGATTTGATCGTCCACCCTCACAGCCGGTGAGTTCATGCAATTTCCAAGGCAATAGACAGGCTCCAACGTGAAATTGTTATCTCGTGTGGTTTGATGGTATTCGATACCTAAGCGTGAACACGCATGCTGTTCAAGTGAACGCGAGCCCATTGACTGACACGACTCTGCGCGACAAATTTGAATGACATGGGCTCCCGGCGGGGTGTGACGAAACTCGTGATAGAAGCTAATCACACCATGCACGTCGGCATCGGAAAGATTCAGCCCTCTGGCGATCACCGGAACCGATGATGGAGGCACATAATTCAGCACCCCTTGAATATGATGAAGTACTGGCAGCAATGCACCTTGTTTGGCCTTTAGCGCATTTAGCGCTTCATTGACGGCTTGATATTCTTGTTCTGTCAGCGAGCGATGTAATGCTGGCTGTGACGCAGAGTTATCCATTTGCCTTCCTTGCTAAGCGAACTCGTCTTCCTAAGTGTAGTGGTATTTACGCCTCCTCCTGTTCTCGAAATGAGACCACTTTTACCCGTTTTACGACCTATGAGCCTAGGCAAGGCCATTGGGAAATGACTAATAATTCAGCATATTTTCATTTCACCATCACACTTTGATTAATTATTGCTCAGTAACAATTGACAGTTTACACAGCAAGATAAAAACTAACATTTGTTTACTATCTAAACAGATGTTAGGTGAGAGGCTATGACCACCCGTGAAGATGAAATCCTGCAACTGATCAAAGATGATCCCTTTATTCAGCAACAGCGCATTGCCAAGTTGCTGAATATCAGCCGATCTTCAGTGGCGGTTCATATCATGAATATGACCAAAAAAGGCGTGATTCGCGGCAAGGGATACATTGTGGACCAACAACGATATGTGGTGGTCATTGGCGGCACCAACATTGATGTGTTAGGCCAACCCAATGCCGAATTGATTCCTAGAGACTCTAACCCTGGTAATATTTCTCATTCAGCAGGCGGCGTTGGGCGCAATATCGCGGAAAACCTGGCGCGATTAGGCACAGACGTCAAACTCATTTCTGTGGTAGGAGATGACACTTACGGCAGCATGGTACGAGATATCACGCGTCGTGCTGGCGTCGATGTTCGCGGGGTCAGCGTCTTAGAAAACGAAACCACTTCTACCTATTTGTCGTTGCTTGACCATGATGGCGATATGCTCGCTGCAGTCGCGGATATGTCTATTCTCGACAAACTAGATGTTTCTCTGATCAGCCGACAGGCAGAGATGATTCGCCACGCAGAAGCAATAGTGCTCGACACCAACCTCAGCGATACCGTGTTGGCTTATGTGTTTAGCAACTTTAGTGATCAGGCTATTTATCTCGATACAGTGTCAGCAACCAAAGCGATGAAAGCCCGCCCTTATTTGTCACACATCCACACCCTGAAACCTAACTTGGTGGAAGCGCAGATGATTTCCGGAATGACGGTGGAATCCGAATCAGACATCGACGAAATGGCGGATTGGTTTATCCAACACGGTGTTCAACGGCTGTTTCTTAGTATGGGAGCTGACGGCATCTTGTTCCGAACACCCCGAGAAGAACGTCTTATCCGCCCTGTTACGTCGCACATCATTAATACCAATGGTGCAGGTGATGCGTTTTTAGCTGGCCTCGTACACGGCCAACTACAAGGCATGAAAGAAGCCGACGCTTGCGAGTTTGCTGCAAGTTGCTCCGCGCTTGCCATGGAACACATCAATACCATTAACCCAGACATTACCGAACTTTTGGTTCAACAACGCATTGAGGGCGTCTTATGCTAAATCCTTATCTCAATATACATCCTGACGTAAAAGCCGCCTTAGATGCTGGTCAGCCTGTTGTAGCGCTTGAGTCCACCATTATTTCCCACGGTATGCCCTACCCAGAAAATGTCGAAACAGCGTTACGCGTTGAGCAAACTGTAAGAGACAATGGTGCCGTGCCGGCAACGATTGCGATTCTCAAGGGCCGTTTAAAAATTGGACTCTCGCAAGAAGAAATTACTTACCTCGGTAAGCGCGGTCAGGACGCCATAAAAACCAGTCGCCGCGATATTCCGTTTATTGTGGCAAACCGATGTGACGGCGCAACCACGGTCGCATCCACGATGATTTTGGCGGATATGGCTGGCATTCGCGTGTTCGCGACAGGCGGTATTGGCGGCGTTCATCGCGGCGCTGAAACCACTTTCGATATCTCTGCTGATTTGGAGGAGCTTGCTCAAACCAATGTTGCTGTCGTTTGTGCGGGTATCAAATCTATCTTGGATTTAGGTCTGACTTTGGAATATCTCGAAACCAAAGGTGTACCTGTGATCGGCTACCAAACAGATACCCTTCCCGCTTTCTATACCCGTGAGAGCGAATTTGGCGTCGACTATCGCCTTGATTCTCCCGAAGAGGTGGCTGCAGCACTAAATGCTAAATGGTCAATGTCACTGAAAGGTGGTGTCGTGATAGCCAACCCGATCCCTCCTGAACACGCCATGGCTTCAGCCTTGATAAATGGTGTGATTGCAGAAGCTATTACCGAAATGGATGAAAAGGGCATTAAAGGCAAAGACTCAACCCCATTTTTGCTGGCGAAAGTTGCTGAGAAAACTCAGGGAAGCAGCTTAAAAGCAAATATTGCATTAGTACTGAACAACGCCAAACTAGCGGCGAACGTGGCGGCTTCGTTTTGCAAATAACTGCATCTTGCTAAAAGCCGTGGGATGAAACTCACTCACTCCACACACCCAAATAATGTTTACACGTCTAAACACATTACTCCTACACACCCGCGGAGTAATGTGTTTCATTTTCGATAATCAGCCCCATCATTCCTCATATTTTCAAGAAACATCGCCTTTAATGGACAGATTTGGACGTTCGAATTTTACTTTTTGTTAACAATGTCCTACGCAGAGGTTATGAGCCACTAATACTGCTGGCTGATTTCAATACGAACTGTAATGAATTTAAACATGGACGGTTTAGATCACTAAACCCATAACGGAGGGGTTCCATCAATGGGCTCAGTATCCTCAATTCACCAACCTGTCCGGCTTGGTTTCTACCTTTGCAATGGCTTCACCATGCTGGCGATGGCATCTGCCATTGAAGTATTGCGAATGGCCAACCGATTGTCTGGCGAAACGTTATACGAATGGTTTACCTTGAGCGAAGACGGTCACCCTGTGTCTGCTAGCGACTCACTAACCATCAATGTGGACGAACACATTAAGACTCAACGAGAGGTTGATATTGTGGTTGTGTGTGGCGGCGTTGATATCGAACGTAACTACACGCCCAAATTGCTCAGTTGGCTGGCTTTACAAGATCGCAAACACAAAACCCTTGGTGCCATTTGTACGGGTAGTTATGTGTTAGCAAAAGCCGGACTAATGAAAGATAAAACATGTTCCATTCACTGGGAGAATTTGGCCGGATTTCAGGAAGCCTTCCCATCTGTAAGAGTCAGTAACAAGCTGTTTTCCCTGTGTGAGAAAAGAATGACCAGTGCAGGTGGGACCGCACCTATGGACATGATACTGAGCATGGTGACACAAGAGCATGGAAATAAGCTGAGTGCCGCAATTTCAGAAATGTTCATGTGTGAGCGCGTGAGAAACAGTGAAGATGTTCAAAAAGTGCCGCTCCGGAACCTGATTGGTACAGCGCAACCAAAACTGTTGGAAACCGTATCATTAATGGAAGCCAATCTTGAAGAGCCCTTTTGCATTGATGAATTGGCTGCGTTGGTGCTTTTGTCACGACGCCAATTGGAAAGGCTTTTTCAACGTCACATACAGTGTTCGCCTTCGCGCTACTATCTGCATTTAAGGTTAAGCCGCGCAAGGCAGCTCCTGAATCAAACCAATTTGTCGATCATCGAAATATCTATTGCCTGTGGCTTTGTTTCTACGCCGCACTTTAGTAAATGCTATCGCGACTATTTTGGCATTCCGCCGCGAGAAGAGCGCCTTGGGCTCAAACAAGCTCAACATCCGCCAACACCAGCAGTGGAAGCAACTCTGGTAGCGACAAACGGTGAGCAAATAGCCAGTTAGCGGAACTTATCCAGTTCAACATTGCCCATCTAGCCCGAACATTATTATTCGGGCTTTTTTCGCATAGATTTTACGCCTTTCCTTTCACCTGAATTTCACCGCTCAAATATTAACCACACAGCAGAAACACCCTAATAATGAGTAGCGTAAGCATCCAATCTGCCAATAAAACTAGGCTGCTTTAAAGATGAATAAGCAGTGAGACTCATACACAAAACCCCGATAAACCATTACTTTTTTTGTCAAAGAATAAAGTATGTGCTGTTTTAACCTAGATCGTTAACACGCTAAATTTAAAGATCAAATCGTTAAAAATCGGAATGACAATTGTATCAATTAAATGTTACCCAGAGGGTTATCCACCGTTTCTGTGGGTAACTTTATTTGCGAAGCGTAATATATTGAACTATCGAACTTAATTTCTCTTCACGGTGTAATTTGCGATCTGATACGTAGATTGCTGAGTTTGATTTCCGCCATTTATCAATGAGATATAATCTATCTAAAAAATCAGGCATTGGAATTTCTCGTCATATGAATACAGTTTTAGTCACGGGAGCAACCCGAGGGATTGGGCTTGAGTTAGTCAAGCAGTTCCTTGAAAACGGAAATCAAGTCTTCGCGACCTACCGAGGCCACACACCGCCCGACGCCCTCAATGCACTGTTATCGACCAATCAACTTTCACTGCGTCCTTTACAGGTCACTGATGAAAAAAGCATCGCAGAACTTGTTACGATACTTGATGGTATCGCCATCGACATTCTCATCAACAATGCTGGCAGCATTGGACCTGTAAATCAGTCCTATCAAGATATGGACGCCAAAGGTTGGGCAGAAGCATTTAGAGTAAACACTATCGCGCCATTAATGGTCACAAGTGCGCTCATACCAAACCTTGCTATAAGTGACTCACCCCGCGTGATCACGATATCCAGTCAAATGGGCTCATTGCATCGCGAATCTGTCGGCATGCATGCTTACCGAAGTTCAAAAGCAGCAGTGAACAAAGTCATGCAGGTACTTGCTTTGGAATTGAAAGAGAAGGGTATTATTGTCTGCCCCGTTCATCCAGGATGGGTGAGAACTGACATGGGGGGTGAAGACGCTGAAATATCCGCAAAGGAAAGTGCACAAGGCATTGTTGCACTGACCAGCCAGCTGACCCTTGCAGACACAGGAAAGTTCTTAACATGGGAAGGGAAAGAGCATGCATGGTAAAGAAACCGCGACTTTTCAACAGATCACCACTGAATCCCCACTCTATGCACAAGCGTTACACCTGCGCTATGCGCTATTTTTTGAAATGCACCATCTTCCCTTTGAAACGGTTTTTGATGATCTCGAAGCGACCAGTCAGCACTTTTCCTTTGCCGATCACGAAAATATCCTTGCTTACGGCAGATTAAGTGCTCTCTCAAACGGCTCCATGAAGATTTCACAGATGGTGGTTGCACAGGAAGTTCAACAAAAAGGCTTTGGCTCAATGCTGTTGAATAGAATCGTTGAACACGCCGATCATTTAGGCACCAAAAAAATAGAGCTGAACGCTCGCATACAAGCGATATCTATGTACGAAAAAGCAGGATTTATATCCGTGGGAAATATTTACCTCTCAAAATCTACCCAAGTAGAACACATCAGAATGGAGCGATTACTTTCATGAATAAAATAAAAAGCCGAAATCAACATTTCGGCCTTTAACTATCACATTAAAATATCAGCGTTAATACCAATAAGCGTTACGCTATCATTTCTTCTTTTGGCTCAACACTGTCTGTCTTAGCCGTATTAATCACAACAGTTCTTGGCTTCATCGCTTCAGGCACGATTTTCAAAAGGTTAATGGTTAATAAACCATTCTCTAAATCAGCCCCCGTCACTTCGATATAATCAGCAAGATTGAACTTACGCTCGAACGTACGGTTAGCAATACCTTGGTAAAGGAAATTCTTACCTTCTACCTTGCCTTTTTCACCACGGATAGAGAGCACGCCACGCTCAACATTGATGTTAAGCTCCTCTTGCGTGAAGCCTGCCACAGCAAGGGTGATGGAGTAGTAGTTGTCTTCTAAAGACTCTATGTTGTATGGGGGGTAGCCGCCCGCCGCGCTTTCTGCACGGAATGCGGTATCCAACAATGACGCGAAGCGGTCAAAACCCACACTGTTACGGTATAGCGGTGTCAAATCGATAGTTTTCATCATATATCCTCCAATGAAGCGATATTGGTTATTTAATTATTAATGATTATCCAAGGTCGCACGAATATCGCCACAACCTCTTCACCGATATATTTGGAGGTAACACATGACACTTTCAAGTGATTAAATATAAATATTTTTCAAAACCGCTCTAAGGCACTGAATGGATTAGATAATATTTTATATATTTTCTAGCCAAAACTTGGGGTGAAACATTAGATTAACATTTCACTATTGGGGCAAATTAAACGTATTTCAACCCAAACATTATCTCGACGTTGCTCAAGTATATTCACGAGTAACTTCAATCTGAAATTCGCCGACTTTCAACTTCTCTTCACGACAAATCCGATGCATACAGGTGTTCAAGCAGAGTGATTGTACGACTTGTTTTGATTCGGCATTCAAGCAACTGAACTCGGCGGCACAAAGCTGTCCTTGAACAAACAAACGTTCGAGCGTGTTTGCGCTTATTTCGATCTTTACCTTTTTTGCGCTAGCTCTCGATTTCCTCTCAAAACAATCAGGTTCTCTGAGTCTCTGATTGGTGTACTCATCGCCTCTGTCGCTCTGCATACTCAGCCTCCCATTTACGTTTACTTAACATTAAATGAGAATGGGTATCATTACAAATTAAATTACAGTGTAAATTTCCACCCTATAAGGTCAGATATATCGCGCTGGAGTGTCACCCGTCATCTTGCGAAAGAAACTAATAAATGCACTGTCACTGGAGAAACACAGCTTTTTGGCAACCTCAGAAACACTTGCACCATCAGACAAACATTCGATAGAGGCTTGTAACCGCCACTGTTGTCGCCATGATTGGTAAGGCATCCCCGTTTCTCGGGTGAAAATGCGGCTGATGGTTTTTGCGCTCGCACCAATTTTATCTGCCATATCTGTGAGTGGTTCTGGTAAGTGCTTCCCTTCCATGACATCTTCTAACCATACCTTTAAGCGCCTATCAGTCGGGAGTTTGAGAGATAAGTATTCTTCTTCTGCAGCATTAAGCTCTTCACAAAATACGGATAAAATCGTTTGCTGTTCGTTAATCGATTTATCCCATTCCCAATACGCCATTCTCTCGATGAGTTCTCGCAGCAGCCCATTAACTTCAATGATTTTAATGTCTGTCGGCAGTGTCAAAGAAACACAATGCTGAAAATACAAAGAGCGATAAGCAACGACATTTCTCATTACTGCGCAATGCTCAGTACCAGAAGGGATCCACGCTGCACGCGAAGGTGGCAGCACGCACCACACGCCAGCAAAATTGATGCTCATGCAGCCCGATGAAGCCAACAATAGTTGATGTTTCTTGTGTTTATGTATACCAGAATCGTGCGTACCTATTCGGGCAGCGACGCCGACGACCAAGTTGTTTATTTGATCTGCGTTGAAACGGGTATTTTCAGTAATTTCGGCCATTCGTCTATATATCAGTCGTTATTATGCTTGTATCCAAACAGCCATCGTTACACTAGTGTCAGCACGACAAACCTCACGATTATGCCAGCTCAAGAGTGTCACAGGCGTAAAATACAACCACATTGTCTCTTGCTAATACGGGGTAGGCATCAGTGTTGGTTTACTTTTTGTATCGAGGAAAACTGGCTAGGCGCTCATTAATCATACAGATCATGTTAGGCATATTGATGAATCAAAGACTTGGGCGAGAGTTTATGGCCGATGAGAAAACCGCCCGTATTCACGGGCGGTTTGCGATTTACATTTTAATGGCGGTGCAAAAGCTCACATCTGCTTGATGTGTCTTTGGATCAAAGCTGTGGTAAAGCTCAAAGCAAGGTCGGCTGTCGGTTTCAAAGCCCGACGCAATCACATCAGCCATGATCTCGTCCCATGCTGTAGGGTACTGACTGAAATCGGTGATCGTTTTTCGCATCACGCCATAGTGACCACCCGGAAAATCTTGTAACTCAATACCAGCAGCTACTTCTGTGTCTGATGGCACCATTAAACAAATATCAGTTCGGCATTTTTCAGCAGGCGTAATTTCAGGGTTATCGTGATAAATAAAAATACACGTGCTGCCAGCCAGCCCTTTGGCGCCCGCCCATTGATAGAGGCGACCTGATGCCGCTTCGTAACCATGCCCATAAGGTCCAGTGACACGAACATAAGCCAGTGTTGCTTGGTCGAATAATTGCGTTTCCATATATGCACTCCGTTGTGATGTGTTGGAGCCAGTATATGGATTGTCATTTGTGTCAGCGTTTCCAATCTTGCGCAGTGCGTGTCCAATCTTGCTGTTTCGAGAAAGCGTCGCAAACGCAGGGAGATCTTCACACTCTCGAAAAGCCGAAGGTGTGACACCGAAGTGTTGATTAAACGCTTTGGCAAGGCTTTGAGAGGAAGAAAATCCATACTCTAGCGCCACGTTAAGCACGGCCTGCTTTTTCTTAAAAAGATCATCGGCAGCAGCTTCTAACCTCAAGCGTCGGATGTAATCAGCCAACGTTTCTCCTTGTACCGCTTTAAAGGTGCGATGAAAGTGATACGGCGATAAGTTGGCCAGCGCTGCAACTTCAATCAAATTCAAGGGTTGATTAAAGTGTTTTTCCAAGTGACGGATCACGGGGAGCAAACGTTTTTGATAGTCGACTTTCATGGCGGAATATTCGCTTTGGGCAAGAACAGAACATCTAGCCTAGCTGAAGTAGAAGACCGTTCAATGGCACATCAAAACAAATGGGACAACTGCCCAACTTCAGCCAGAAATTACACGTCTTGTCGAACTCGTCACGCGTCTTGTTTTACCCATGTCGCGGGAAAACAGTGAAATCCTCATCCCAACGAGAGCAGGGTCACCAAATACGTTTGCATCTCTTCAATATGCAAATGGTTTAGGTATAGTTTCAGCACTGAGTTGTAGATAGTGAATGAACATGGATTTTGAGCAACAATTGGACCGCGCACATCAAGTGCTTCTCAAAAAGGGTTTTTCTGGCGCAGCCATCAACCCCATCATTTATCGCCTTGTGCGAAAAGCGGGCCTAAAAGTCCCCCCACCCCAATTTGCCCATATTGGCATTAACATTCTCGTTGGCACAGTTTGGTTCGGCACCTTGTGGGGCGTGATCATGTGGTTTATGCAATGGCAGAGCCTTGGTGTAACGTTGAACTACGCCGTCAATGCTTCTCTTCTGACGGGAATGATTTTCGGCTTAATGATGTCCATTTGGTACAAGATAAGTGCTAGACGAAAGTCATTGCCTAGCTGGCATTCTTTAGCCGAGTAAACGTTGAACAGCAATGTTTAATCAAGCACTGCTGAACAATTAAGCGTCAATGAATAAACAGTTTGGTTTGCCGGTTACCTTATTTGGGGGAATGGGTGACTGGCACACCAACCTTCAAAAGCACGATGAAACTGTCATCGTGCTTTCTTGTTTTACACACTATTTTTTCAATTCAGTGCGCTAAACGCTGTCTTCTAAGCGCTATCAACACGTTTAGTCATTAGAGTGTTTATTGGCTTTTCGCTTCCATCAGCTTTTTCAAGTTGCCCAGTCCTGCTTGATATAACCCTGTTACACCTCTCACTGCCGCATCATCAGTCAGGTACGGTGGAGGATCGCTTTCTGGAAAACCGCGAAAAAACTCGCCGCTCCACGTGACTTCACTGGCACTGTCTCCTTTAGCGACAACTGAAATGGTCGATTGATAATGTGTCACTGGCAACAAGTCGACATTCTCTTTCACGATTTTGTATTTCAATGTCATCGCAGCAGGGTCAATAGACACCAATTCTTCTTCGACAGATGCATCACCAATGAACAATTCCCTGACCGCGCCCGCCTCGTTCGGCGAACCTGAAATGAGGACATTTTTAGAAACACCCGGCACCCAAAAATCCGTCCCATCAAAGCCTATCACCCTCTGCCACACCTTTTGAGCAGGTGCGGCAATCTCAACTTTTTCTTGCACTGACAGTTGTTCCAAACCGTCTAGCGCCTTCACGGGTGACGCTATCAAACAAACCGCGAAAATTGCTGCATTTCGGACACACGAATTCATTGTTATCTTCCTTAAACGAAAAGAGATCTCAAATGAAACTAGTTGAATTTAGCGAGTGACAGATGGCATAAACATGGGAATGAGAAATTGAAATTTACGGTTTGGACAAGCATGAACCACCTGCGCAGCATTGCAGCCGCACAAGTGTGTCATCGCGTGAAGTTCAGTTAGTCTTCAAGACCACGCAGTCTTGCACTGCGACGGCGAAGCAGTTCAAGCGTGGTCAACAAGGCAATTGAAAGCACAACCAGCAAGGTCGCCGCAGCCAGAATTGTTGGGCTGATTTCTTCCCGTATGCCTGACCACATTTGGATAGGCAAGGTGGTTTGTTCAGGCCCCGCAATAAACAGCACCACCACCACTTCATCGAATGACGTGATAAACGCGAACAGTGCGCCAGAAATCACACCCGGCGTCACCAATGGCAATACCACTTTGAAGAAGGTCGTTACAGGGTTGGCCCCTAAACTTGCAGCAGCACGTGTTAGAGAGTGGTCAAAACCGCTTAAAGTGGCGGTGACAGTGATCACCACAAATGGAATACCCAACGCGGTGTGCGCAAGCACCACGCCTAAATAGGTGTGGGTCATCTGAAATCGGGAAAAGAAGAAAAACATCGCAGCGGCAGAGATTATCAAGGGCACGATCATTGGCGAGATCAGTATCGCCATGATGACGTCTTTGTAAGGCATGTAGCGGCTAGATAAGCCAAGTGCCGCAATGGTACCGAGTACTGTCGCCAAAATCGTTGAAGCGATTGCGACAATCACGCTGTTCTTCACGGCGGACTGCCAAGCGTCTGACGTAAAGAAATCTTCATACCAGCGCAATGAATATCCCGCAGGATCAAAACTCAGCATCTCAGGAGTAAAGGTAAAATAAGGTTCAGCGTTGAAGCTCAGCGGTAAAATGACGAGCAGCGGGCCAATCAGAAACAAGAATATTCCTGCACAAATCACGCGAAAGACCACAAACCATACTTTTTCGCCTGTCGTCGCACATTCTGGTAATGCCATCGTTATTTCCTACCCTAACTTCACGTTGTCGACGCCAACTAGGCGGTTATAAAGCCAATACAAAACCATCACGACCACCAGTAATATCGATGCAATTGCCGCTGCCAGACCCCAGTTCAGGGATGTTTGCATGTGATACGCAATAAAATTAGTAATGAAAGTACCGGTTTGACCGCCTACCAACGCTGGGGTGATGTAGTAACCAATCGAAAGAATGAACACCAGAATCGACCCTGCGCCGATGCCAGGTAGGGTTTGCGGGAAATAGATCCTTCGGAACGCCAGCGCCTGTGGCGCACCCATTGAGCGGGCAGCACGGACATAGCTCGGCGAGATGGTTTTCATCACGGAGTAAAGCGGAAGGATCATAAACGGCAGCAAGATATGCGTCATCGCAATCAAGGTGCCCGTTTGGTTATAGATCATTTGAATGCGGTTATCATCATCCAGCACACCCGCCCCCACCATTAAATCGTTCAGCACGCCCTGTTGCTGCAAAATGGCTATCCAAGTTGCGGTGCGAACCAATAGTGACGTCCAAAATGGCAGCAATACCAAGATCATCAACATGTTGGCTTTTTTGGCAGGTAAATTCGCCAACAAATAAGCGACGGGATAACCCAATAGCAAGCAAAGAAAGGTGATCGCCATACTCATATAGAGCGTGCGCCAAAATAGAGAGGTGTATATCTGTAAATATTCGGGTTGAGCAACAATATCGCCGTTGTCGTCGTAACGCAGGTCAACGGCATTAAGATAGTAAGAAAGCGTGTAAGGCGACGACTCTCGCTCGATCAGCTTCCAAGTGCCGATATCCATCCAGCGCTTATCCACTTTGGCCATCGCGTCTTTGTATGGCCCTTCTGTGATTCTTTTCGATTTTCGCGCCGATTTCATGATCAGCGAACGCATTCCTGATTTTTCATAGTTTAAGCGAGACGCAACTTTGCCGATGTTTCTCGCTTCAGCACCGATCTGTAAATCAGACACCAGTGCTGCATAAATTTCTTCATTCGGCAGTTCATTGCCGTCCCAGCTTTCGAGCGCTACCGTCGTTTGCGGCATGTAGGTAGCCACTTCTGGGTTTTCAACACTGCGTTGCAGCATATCAAAAATGGGGAGCACAAAAGCCACCAGCAAGAAGGCCAGCAAAGGAGCAACAAGCAAGAAGGCTTTGATTTTGTTACGACGAATTGAGCGCTGTTGGCTCACGCGAAGTGATACACCATCTGCCGTTTTAATATCGTTGGCTGAAGTTTCCTGCACCACACTCTCCCATTAGATAAAACGCAAAAAGGCGAGGATCGATATTCGAATCCTCGCCTACAACATCAACTTATTTCACTAACCACGCATTGAAGCGCTGTGCCAATTCGTCACCGTTATCCGCCCAGAACACATCGTCCTTCGGAATTGCGGTCGCGAAATTAGGTCCATAGGTTGGCATATGCGGTTTCATTTCAATGCCAGAGTCGGCATGGGTTGTCACCATACCTGCTGATGAGTTACGTGCAGGCCCATACGAAATGTATTTGGCTTGATCAGCAAGGCGCTGCGAATCCGTCGCAAAACGGAGGTAGTCTTTCACCTTGTCCAACTTACCTTTTGGCACAACCCAACCATCCAGCTCAAACACTTGGCCATCCCAAATGATGTCGAACGGCTGCTTCTCGTTAACGGCTGCGTTAAAGATGCGACCATTGTAGGCAGACGCGAACGCCACTTCTTTATCAGCCAATAGTTGTGGCGGCTGCGCACCCTCTTCCCACCAAATAACAGAATCTTTGATGGTATCCAGTTTCTTAAACGCGCGTTGAACGCCAGCTTCGGTGCTCAATACGTTATAAACATCAGAGGCGGGAACACCATCAGCAATCAAGGCCCACTCAAGGTTATTGATCGGCTTTTTCTGCAAAGAACGTTTACCAGGGAAGTTTTTCAGGTCAAACACATCTTGAATCTTGCTTGGTTGTTTACCGTCAAACATCTCAGAGTTGAACGCAACAATATTGGAGTACACGATGGATGGGACAAAACATTCACCCAAAGATCCTGCAAGGAAGTCTTTCGTCGCTGGCGTGCCATCTGGCGCCGCAGCAAGCAAAAGATCGTGATCGAGAGGCTCTGCTAGCCCTTCATCACAAGCAACAATGGCATCAGACGGCAGAATATCGACCAAATCCCAAGTCACGTTTCCAGCTTCAACCTGTGCACGCAAACCAGAAAGGCCATTTTGCGCCTTGTCGATGTTAACCACTTTTTGGCCTGTCTTTTCAGTCCAAGGTTCGTGGTAGGCTTTGGTTTGGCTCGCAGTATACGCTCCCCCCCAAGACACAACGTTCAGAGTTTCTTCAGCCATTGCTGTGGAAGCAACGCCAGTCAACCCAGCCAAAATGGCAATATGTAACGCAAGTTTCTTCATCGTCTTCTTCTCCGTGAGTCTTTCACTTATTGACGTCTGAGCAGGAGTAGGAATCCACTTCTTCGCCTAACGATCGACGATAGAAAAACTGCGTTCCATACTTACCCAATTCTTTCCCAACCATTGATCAACTAGCTTTGTGACCAGTCGAACATTTCCTTTGCATCAAAAAACACGAACCTAGAACGTATTAAGAGGCGTCCAAGGCTCTGCAATCTTCTTCAGACCAACCAACACTGATCATGTCCCCACGGCGAAGGTCTGGGTGACCTTCTGCATTGGGTGTTTTAATGATGAATTCGTTGCTGTCACACACTTTGACGCGTGTGCGAAGGTGATCGCCGAGGTAAATCACTTCCTCTACCTTGGCATTGAAAATATTAGGTAGCGCCCCTTGTTCAGGGTTGATGATAATACGCTCAGGACGAAGCGATAAGGTGGACACGTCCCCCTGCTTACCGACGGCAACGGGCTTGGCGGTAATGATGTCGCCATTAGGAACTTGAACCCTGCACAGGTTGTCGTCCAACGAAATTACATTCCCTTTGAGGCGATTGTTCTCGCCAATAAACTGAGCAACAAAGGCATTCGCAGGGCGCTCATAAAGCTCTTCAGGTGTCGCAAGTTGCTGCACCACACCATCATTAAATACCGCGATTCGATCTGACATAGTCAACGCTTCTGACTGATCGTGAGTCACGTAAATCATGGTCACGCCCAAATCTTCCTGAATGTGTTTGATCTCGTATTGCATCTCTTCACGTAGGTTTTTATCCAACGCGCCGAGCGGTTCATCCATTAATACCAGCTCAGGTTCAAATACCAATGCGCGTGCCACGGCAACACGTTGCTGCTGACCGCCCGACAAATGAGCAGGACGACGATGGCCGAATTCCGTCAAGCGCACCATATCGAGTGCTCGCTTCACTTTCTTTTCGATATCGGATTTTGAGAGATTGCGAACCTGGAGGGGAAAAGCGAGGTTTTCTTCCACCGTCATATGAGGGAAAAGAGCGTAATTTTGGAATACCAGACCAATACCGCGTTTGTGCGGTGGGAGCGTTTTGATCGGATTGCCATTGAGATAGATATCACCGTGAGTAGGCTGCTCAAAGCCTGCCATCATCATCAATACGGTGGACTTTCCTGAGCCCGATGGGCCAAGAAGAGTAATGAACTCACCTCGCTCGATATCCATCTCAAACCCTTTGACCACCAAAGTTCTGCCATCGTAGCTTTTCTGGATATTATCGAACTTTACAAAGGGGAACGCCGTGCTGTTTGAATTGCCATCCTGTTGCATGATCCATGCATTCCTTACACCTCTAAACAACCTAAAGCGTATAACACGGTGTTAACAATGATCAAAGTGCATGCTAACTAGTGAGAGGCTGATCATGAGCAATGCTTAAAATTCTTTCACAAACGCGTGGTGAAACTGTGCATTCAAATGTTAGAAACATCACGTTTATCAACAAATGCTAAACAATCCTTACATTCCCTTTGTTATCGTGGGCACAAATATAACAGTACACAATTTTCTATTGCTGGAGGCTTTGTAAATGCTTGCACGTTTAACCCCCTTGGCACTTCTTGTGCTCTCACCTCTCGCTAACGCGAGTGAATGCGGCGATGTCACCATTGCCGATATGAACTGGAATTCCGCGACGCTGATGGCGCACGTTGATCAATTCATCTTGCAAAATGGCTATGACTGCAACGCGGAGTTGGTTCCTGGCGATACCATGCCAACCGGCGTTTCGATGACAGAAAAAGGCGAACCGGATATTGCACCTGAATTTTGGAGTAACTCACATAAAGAGATGCTTCAAAAAGGCGTTGATGCCGGCAAACTGCGATTTGCAGGTAAAGCCTTCGCCGAAGGGGGAGAAGAAGGTTTCTGGGTGCCTAAGTACATGGTTGAAAAACACCCAGAGCTGGCCACCATCGAAGGGATTAAAGCCAATGCGAAACTATTCCCGCACCCTGAGGATGATAGCAAATCTGCCTTTATGACCTGTCCGTCAGGTTGGACATGCCAGATCACCGCAGGTCATCTATTTGACGCATTGAATTTAGAAGCATCTGGCTTTGAGCTGGTTGACCCCGGTTCTGGTGCAGCGCTAGCTGGCTCAATCGCCCGTGCTTACGATCGCGAAAAGTCGTGGTTTGGTTACTATTGGTCACCCACCCCTGTGCTGGGTCGCTACAACATGGTAAAAGTCGACTTTGGCGTTGACGCCGATCCTGCCCACTATGAAAGTTGCATCACTCAAGAAGATTGCACCAATCCAAAAGTGACGGCATATCCACCCTCAGCGGTGAACACGATCACCACAGAATCCTTTGCGCAGAAATCACCCGCGGCATATGAATACATTGCAAATCGCGCTTACGCAAACGCTGACATGAGTGCCATGATGGCATGGATGGAAGAAAACCAAGCCGACGGTGAAATAGCCGCGCTGGAATTTTTTGAATCCTACCCACAAGTGTGGACCCAATGGGTACCCGCAGATGTGGCAGACAAGGTTAAAAAAGCACTGTAGCGCGTTAACTGACCAGCAAACAAAGAAGCGGCCCAATGCTTTCACCTTGGGCCGCTTTTTTAGCCCCTTCGCAACGCCAATATTTCATTGATATCGGTGGTTTCTCGATACAGATTCAATGCTTCGTCTTTACGTTCAATCGCCAAAATCGACATTCGGTCAGCCAGTTCATTACCTTCAATGCCAACATGACCATTGACGTGATAAACAGTGATGTGAGATTTCAACGTTTGATAGAGCGCGTAAGCGGGCTGAATAATGTCGAGATTTTTAATTTCTCCCCCTGCCTTTTTCCATCCTTTCGATTCCCAACCCGACGCCCACTTGGTCACGCAATCAATCGAGTATCGAGAATCACAATAGATCGCCACAGACAGCCCTTGAGCAAGCTTCTCTTTGGCGATAATAAACGCTTGGTATAGTCCGTGAAGTTCTGCCGTGTTGTTGGTACCAACCGCCTGATAAAGCCCGTACCACAACTCACTGAGTGCATTGTTGTTATAGACCGCCAACCCTGTTCCGGCTTCGCCAGGGTTCGGTTCACAGCCACCATCCGTAAATATTTTGATATCAAACGGCATCTCAGTGATTTGCGTTTGTGTCAGTGCTGCGGACTTAGGTTTGGCGATTTTTGTTGCCGTTGCGGCCTTGCTTGACGTTGCGCTAGCCTTGCCGCCATAAGCTGCCTCAGCTTCGCCTAACGTAGGAAACGATTTGAATTTTGCGCCTTGAAAGCCGTCAACTTGCGCCTTGCACTGTGTCCAGTCAGTGTAAATACCGCTCTTACGACCTTTCCACACCACATAGTATTTTTTAGCCAAACTGATCCCTTACTTAAATTCCGACGATGCATTTAGCAAAAAGCACCCATCATACGGCTATTGCCGTGCAACATTCATTATTCATAAATCTGGCTTGCCTGCTACCGATCAGTTTGCACAATATTGCTGATGGCGCTGAAACAACCATGGGAAAGAATGCGTCAGCTGAATGAGCCAAAGTAGTATTTCTCACCTAAACAGGTAAAATCACGCCCCCATCGTGTTGCTGATAGATATTGACCATGCACCCAGACGCATTGTTTACCCCAGACGAACTGTTTACCCGCTTTAACGCCACCATCGATCAATTCGAGTTGCCGAGCGCGTTTACGTTCCCCTTTTACTATCAGCCACATCCGCTTTGTGTGCTTGCTGCCACTGAATTGCAGCAACACTTAGCCACGCAAATCGATTGGCAGCATGACTTTGGGCTAAGCGATGATTTCGAGCTAGACAATGACAAGGCATCAGCAGGCATGGGTAAAATGTTTGGCGTCTTGCTTGTACGTTCTCCAAGCGGTGAGCTCGGCTATTTCAGTGCTTTCTCTGGCAAAATTGCTGAGCAAAACATCCTGCCGAATTTCGTACCACCTGTGTTTGACATGCTGGCCGAAGCGTGTTTTTTCCAAACAGAGTTGGAAGCGATCACTGCCCTTAACGCGCAAGTCACTGCCCTTTCTGCCAACCCTCAAATATCGCACTTGAGTGGCAAAGTCGCGCAATACCAAGCCGACTACAAAGCGCTAGAGCAACAACAGCGCCAAACCATGATTGAAGGACGCGCCGAGCGTAAACAGCAGCGTCAAGACGCGGAACAAAAACTCAATGGAGAAGCTTTAAAATCCGCACTAGACGCGCTTGCTAAGCAAAGTGTTGCGGAAAAGAACGACCTCAAATATCTCAAAATGGCATGGGACAAAAAGATCGATGCCCTTCACTCTGAGTTAACCGCGCTAACCGCTGCAATCGACCATGCGAAACAGCAGCGTAAAACCTTGTCGAACGCACTGCAAAACAAACTGTTTGAGC
This sequence comes from Enterovibrio norvegicus FF-33, assembly GCF_000286835.2. Classification (GTDB taxonomy): domain Bacteria; phylum Pseudomonadota; class Gammaproteobacteria; order Enterobacterales; family Vibrionaceae; genus Enterovibrio; species Enterovibrio norvegicus_A. The sequence continues at coordinate 1,971,334 of NZ_AJYD02000038.1, forward strand.
AATATTGCTTCCTCAATGCGAACGGTGAAGAAAAATCCCTCAAAACCATTTTTGCTCCAACCACCAGCCCAACGCCGCCTGCGGGTGCAGGGGAATGCGCTGCGCCTAAGTTGCTGCACTATGCCTACAAGCACGGATACACCCCGCTCGCGATGGCAGAGTTTTGGTGGGGCGTTTCACCGAAATCAGAAGTGCGTCAGCATAAAAAGTTTTACCCATCATGCCACGGTAAGTGCAATCCTATTCTTGGGCACATGCTAGAAGGGTTAACGGTTGATTCAAACCCGCTCGAAACCAACTGGGCACAAGATAAAGCGCTAGAGGTGGTTTATCAGGACGACGCCATCATTGTCGTGAATAAGCCATCAGGCCTGCTTTCCGTGCCGGGCAAAACCATAAAAGATTCGGCCTACACCCGTGTGATTGCCATGCTTCCTGAGGTTAAAGAGATCTTTGTTCTGCATCGATTAGACATGGCGACATCGGGCTTGTTGGTCTTTGCCCTCACGCGACGTGCGAACAAGAGCTTACAAAAACAGTTCATTACTCGCGGCATAGAAAAACGCTATATCGCCATGGTGGAAGGCGTTGTTGAACAAACTCAAGGTGAGATCAATTTGCCAATGCGCGGCGACCCAGACGACAGGCCTCGTCAATTGGTCTGCTTTGAACATGGCAAGCCAGCAACAACTTATTGGCAGTTAATTTGTATTGAAAAGGGTCGCAGTAAGCTTCATATGTACCCGAAAACAGGCCGTACTCATCAGCTTCGCGTGCATTGCGCACATCACATGGGGCTGAATATGGCGATGGTCGGTGATGGTTTATATGGCGATAGAGATGCTCGCCTTCACTTGCATGCGGAACAACTCGCGTTTGATCACCCTTACACGCACCAACGCATGACGTTTAGCGTTGATTGTGATTTTTAATCAATAGAAGACAGAAACAACTGGCGGGCACAGCATACTCATATTTTGTTAAATGAGAGCCCGTGCCTTCCTATCTCTTCGAGAACTGGGAACATGGGATCACTCGGCTTTCAAACCACGCTCCACTCTCGCATCGCTAATACCCCCCGCATTAAACACATTCTGATAGCCTGCACCTTTAAGTGCATTCATTGCTTTGCCTGAACGAACGCCGCTGAGGCAATACAAGCGAATTTCCGTGTCTTTGTCAGGGTAAAGCGCACTGACTTCTTTAACGATCTCTGAATGAGAAACCCTTGCGTCACCCGGTATGTTATCGAAAAAATGCTCCGCAGCACTGCGGGTGTCTATCCAAACAGCCTCAGCATGGGCTGTCGCACTGAGCAGAATAGCCATTAGGGCAATGACAATGTGTTTAGTGCTCTGAAACGTCATGGTTTTCTTTTCCCTTAGCGATGAATGTTCCTATGGTTGCTGTTCCAATCTCTAACATTACCCATCTCCAATGCAAGCTTTGCTGAATGAGGTTCAGGCTTTACTCGCAGTTGTCTTGGTCAGATCAACAAACGTTTTTCGATCACCGAGCCTTTTTTATCTGATTGGGTGTTTTTCCATATTTCAATTTAAACACTCTGATAAAATTAGACACATTGTCATACCCCACCTCTAAGGCCGCATCCGTCACCGATATCGCCCCTCGTTCAAGAAGCGTATTTGCACGAACCATCCTTTTGTCTCGCAACCATTTTTGAGGCGTCACGTTATAAATATTTTTGAAGTCCCGATTAAAGCTAGAAATGCTTCTTCCAGATAATTGAGCCAAATCACTGACCGTTAAGTGCAGTATGTCTTCCGATTCAAGCAGCCGACGGAGATTTCGTTTGTTAGATATTGCCTTTTGGGCAAGCAATGCATGAATCAAATTTTTGTCACCCATATATGCTACAAGGTGCAATAACTCTTGGAGTTTAATATCCAAATAGCTTGAAGATTTTATATCAGACTGAATCGTACTGAAGAAATTGGCTAAGCCATTATCTTTTTCTTCCAGAAGGCAAAAGCCCTGATCTGTGTTTGAAACCAAATCGTCACTTTTCACCTTTTTCAAGTATTCGAGGATCGCCTGCTCATCAAAAAAGACCAAATAGGCTTTCAATGATTCGGTACTTTTTACGAAATCAGAATGCAAATTTAATCCTTGAGCAAGAAATATCGCCGACCCAGGGAACAACTCTGTTGTGCCGTTATCACTGTTAGTCAGCGTTTCACGACCACTTTCGATGTATATCAAACACGGTTGATTGGTATAAAACTCAATATCTGACAAGTCTTGTTCAAGCTGCTTTCGAAACACCACAGCATCGCCACTTTGCATCAGGACACTGACATCTTTCATCGCAAATAATGCCTGTGGAAGCACTAAAATATTCGTTTGTGTATATTCGTAAATTGTTTTCATTCTTGGCATTTACACCCATTCCATCGCGACCTACAGACTATAGCAATGACCAGCACAGAGCTTCACTCATCATGGGACATAAAGGAGCAAGTGGCCATCGGCGTCATGATAAAGTCACGCCAAACAGCCTTAAGTGGTGTGCCGATTTGGTGCTGCGCCCCCCTTTCCACCCTCCATGACCTCTTTATCTATCACAAGCCACTGTTTCGTCCCAACAAGGAAACACTCCTAACTTGCTCGCCGCATATACTTTTTACTGAAAGTCACCAATGAAGTGAGTGAACATGGCGTCGCAAACCGTGCTTTTGATCCGGTGCTACCTCTCGAACCACGAGACAAACACCCAGCCTGATCACCCAAGCGAAACCTTCCATGTTTTGCTGTATTCCCATGCCAATGTGGTCTCGTCATGGGCGCCTTCACCTTCACTTTTTGAACCATCAATTTGATAAGAGCATGGAGATTCACACATGAGTAAGTGGGTAATAGGGATGATAGTGATTGTTGTGCTCGCCTTCGGCACAGTGATTGGGTTCAACCTCTTTGTGAATAAAAAAATCGAAAACACACTGGCCAACTTGCCCGAGCCTGTGTATCCCGTGACCATCGAAAAGCTCACACCAACAGTGTGGCCACAAGGCATTAGTGCTATCGGTTTTATCGAACCCAACCAAGGGGTAGATGTATCCAATGAAGTCGCCGGTATTGTCACCGCGATTAACTTTGACAACGGTGGTTCAGCGAAACAGGGCACTGTGCTACTCAGCCTTGATGCTTCGGTGCAAAAAGCTGACCTCAAAGCGCAACAAGTACAACTTCCTTCCGTACGTGATGATTACAACCGCCTCGTCAAACTCTACAAAGAGCGCTCTGTATCTGAACAAAGCGTTGAAACAGCACAGTCAAAATACCAAGCAATGCTCGCCAATATTGAAAGCTTGCAAGCAACTATCGCATTGCGAGAAATCAAAGCCCCGTTTAACGGCCTACTCGGTATTCGAAACGTTAACCTCGGCCAATATGTGTCAGTAGGAACAGACATTGTTCGCCTTGAAGATCTGTCTGTGATGCGCGTGCGTTTTAGCGTGCCTCAGGCTGAATTAGGCAATATCAGTATCGGCCAAGCCATTTCGCTCACAGTCGAAGCTTTCCCTGGTCGCACCTACAAAGGCGCGATCAATGCTATTGAACCGGTAGTGAACAACCAAACGGGGTTAGTGATGGTGCAAGCCGAGCTGCCTAACGATGACAACTCCTTACGCGGCGGCATGTTTGCCGATGTGAACATCGCGCTGTCCAACCTCGACAATCAATTTGTGGTACCACAAACCGCCATTGTGTTCGCGCTATACGGCAACTCGGTTTATGTGGTGGAAAAGAAAGACAACGAAACCCGCGTCAAACAAGTCACGGTTGAAGTCACTCAACGCAATGGCAACGACGCATTGGTCACTGGCGCACTGAAATTTGATGATGAAGTCGTCACCACTGGCATATTGAACTTAGGTAACAACGCAAAAGTAGACATTGTGCCTAACCCAATTTCCGTACCCGATAAGATGCCGCAACTTTAAGGAGCCGGAAATGAAATTTACCGATATTTTCATACATCGTCCGGTAATGGCGGCGTCTCTCAGTGTGTTATTGCTGTTGCTTGGTTTGAACGCACTGAAAGATCTGCAAGTACGCCAGTACCCAGAAATGACCAACACCGTTATCACAGTGACCACGCCCTATCCCGGCGCTGACGCCAATTTGGTGGAAGGCTTTATTACTCAGCCACTAGAGCAAGCACTGGCACAGGTTGATAACCTGGATTTCATGACGTCAGCCAGTCAACTTGGCAGTTCCAGCATTGTGCTGAACATGATGCTCAATACCAACCCCGAAGGGGCTCTGGCAAATGTGCTTTCGCAAATTAACTCGGTGAGTAACCAGCTTCCTAAAGAAGCCTATAACCCCTCGGTCACTTCATCGACGGGTTCCACCACATCCATTATGTATATCTCGTTCTTTAGTGGTGATTTGAACTCAAGCCAAATTGCGGACTACTTGGAACGCGTGGTCAATCCGCAGCTCTCAACCGTTAATGGCGTGTCTAATATCGTCATGATGGGCGGTGCGCCGTTTGCGCTGCGAATATGGCCAGATCCGAAAAAGTTAGGACAATATGACCTTTCAACAACGGACCTCGTCAACATTTTGCAGCAAAACAATTACCAATCTGCCGTCGGGCAATTCAATAGCTATTTCACGGTATTGAACAGTACCATCGACAGTCAGGTTGACACCGTTGATGGTTTGAAAAACCTGATCATCAAGAGTCAAGATGGCCAAGTCGTGATGCTTCAAGACGTTGCCGAAGTGAACATGAGCAAAAGCAGCGACAGTTCCCGTGCGTTGGCCAATGGACGTGAAGCGGTGATCATCGGCATTAATGCCACACCCACGGCGAACCCACTTGATGTAGCGGCAGGTATTCGTGTGCAGTTTGAATCTGTTAAGCGCAACCTGCCTTCTACGATCGATGCAGAAGTGCTGTACGACTCCACCTTAGCGATTACGGATTCTATCGACGAGGTGGTGAAAACCATCATCGAAGCCGCGGTGATTGTTATCATCGTGATACTGCTTTTCCTGGGCTCATTCCGCGCGGTGGTCATTCCAATTGTGACGATTCCGTTGTCATTGATTGGCGTCATGGCTGTTATGCAAGCCTTTGGTTTCACACTCAATTTGATGACGCTGCTCGCGATGGTATTGGCTATTGGTCTGGTGGTGGATGACGCCATTGTGGTGGTAGAAAACGTCGATCGGCATATCAAAATGGGCACCAAACCCTTTAAAGCCGCTATCGAAGCGACCCGAGAAATTGCCGTTCCGGTTATCTCGATGACCATCACACTCGCTGCCGTATATGCGCCGATTGCCTTAATGGGCGGCGTAACAGGGGCATTGTTCAAAGAGTTTGCGTTAACGCTCGCTGGGGCGGTGTTTATCTCCGGTTTTGTGGCACTCACCCTCTCGCCCATGATGTGTTCGAAAATGCTGAAGCCTCACGTGAAGCCAAGCAAATTTGAATCTACGGTAGAAAGCGTGTTGGGGGGAGTCACTAAGCGTTATGAACGCGCGCTTCATGCCGTATTAGATCACAAGCGTGTTGTGGTGGTCTTTGCCCTTTTTGTATTGGTATCACTGCCAATCCTCTTCAGCTTTATCCCATCACAGCTCGCACCCGATGAAGATCAGGGCGTGGTCGTCGTGATCGGCAGTACACCATCGACTTCAAACAATGACTATATCCAGTCCAACATGGAATTGATCGGCAAGATCATTTCCAAGCAACCTCAAGCGGAAGCGTCGCTTGCCATGATTGGTGTGCCTACCAGCAGCCAAGGGATTGCTATCGGGCCATTAATCCCATGGAGTGATCGAACGCAGAGCCAGAAAGAGATCTCAGCCACCATCAATAAAGAGGCAAAAAAAATCCCCGGCATTAATGCCACCGCATACCAAATGCCATCATTGCCCGGCGCGTCTGGCGGTCTACCAGTGCAATTCGTGATCACCAGCCCGGCAGATTTCGAAACCCTGTATAGCATCGGCAGCAAAATGCTGGAGAAAGTGAAGAACAGCCCGCTATTTGTGTATTCGGACGTTAACTTGAAATACGACTCAGGTTTGGTGCAATTAACCATCGACCGAGAAGCAGCAGGTGCGTATGGCGTCACTATGCAAGCGATTGGCGCCACATTAGGAACAATGATGAGCGGTGGCTACATTAATCGCGTCAACATCGATGGGCGTTCATATGAGGTCATTCCTGAAGTCGAACGAGCCAATCGTGCCAACCCTCATCTCATCAATCAGTTCTATGTCACGGCGCAAAATGGTTCCGCCGTTCCGTTGTCGAGCTTGGTGAGTTTCACCGTTAACGGACAGGCCAGAACGTTGCCGCACTACAACCAAATGAACGCCATCTCAATTGAAGGTGTGCCTGCACCCAATGTTGCGATGGGTGATGCGATCAGCTTCTTAGAAGGACTCGCAGCCACGGACCTACCACAAGGTTACACCTACTCTTTCATGGGAGAAGCAAGACAGTTTGTGGAAGAAGGTAGCTCCCTGTACCTAACCTTCGCACTGGCATTGGCGATTATCTTCCTCGTGCTTGCTAGCCAGTTTGAAAGTGTTCGCGACCCTTTGGTCATCATGTTCACCGTACCGCTCGCCATCAGCGGTGCATTGATCGCGTTGGGCTGGACACACATGTCTGGCGAGACATCGATGAACATTTATTCTCAAGTTGGCTTGATCACCTTGGTCGGACTCATCACTAAGCACGGGATCTTGATGTGTGAAGTGGCAAAAGAAGAGCAAATCATGAAAGGCGTGTCTAAACAGGAAGCCATTGTTGAAGCCGCCACTGTGCGTTTGCGTCCTATTTTGATGACAACGTCAGCCATGATTGCGGGCTTGATACCTCTGTTGTTCGCAACCGGTGCAGGTGCAGCGTCACGCTACAACATTGGTTTAGTTATCGTGGCCGGCCTTGCCGTGGGTACGCTGTTCACCTTGTTCGTTCTTCCCGTGATGTACACCTATATCTCAGGCGGTCACAAGCTCCATGAAGGCGAGATGGATGATGAGCCCGATGAGCCAACCGCTATCCCTGAACAGCCTGAAACAACCCACTAAAGAACGTTTATAGGCCTTAGAAGATAGATAAAAAAGCGCTCAGCCTTTTTGACTGAGCGCTTTTCTCGCTTAACGGCTTCATCATCACTACTTTTAATCTTTGGCTTTGCGTATATACTGCGCCCCTTTCGTTTTTATCCAACGGCTTTCGACCTATGATTATTTTCACCACTAACTTCGGCGACATTGAAATCGAATTGGACTCAGACAAAGCACCAGTCTCGTCTAAGAACTTTTTGAAGTATTGCGAAGACGGCTTCTACGACAACACCATCTTTCACCGAGTGATCAAAGGTTTCATGATCCAAGGCGGCGGATTCACGGCGAAAATGAAAGAGAAGCCAACCGACGCCCCTATTGTGAATGAAGCGAACCGTGGATTGAAAAACCGTATTGGCACTATTGCAATGGCCCGCACGGATGCACCGCATTCAGCAACTGCACAATTTTTCATTAACTTAGAAGACAATGGCTTTTTGGATTACACCGCGACCACTAATCAAGGCTGGGGCTATGCCGTATTTGGTAAAGTGACAGCAGGAATGGACGTGGTAAACAACATTGGTAACGCAATGACAACACGCGTTGCAGGGCACGATGATGTGCCGATGGATCCTATTGTTATTCAAAGCGTCACCATTAAGTAATACGTTCTAAGCGGTTATTTATATAAACAAAAGGCAGGTTCAGAACCTGCCTTTTTTGATACTTGATTTTTTGTTTAGTCAGTATGAGCCTGCGACTATTTCGAAAGGCTTCGCTGTGACCACGTCGCTTCAACTTGCTGAACACCACAACACAACGCCATGATGATGCCGAAGCATGCGCCCTGAGTGATCATCGCCGTTCCCCCATAGCTAATGAATGGCAATGGGCTTCCCATCACAGGCAGTATGCCGCTCACCATACCAAGGTTAATGAATGCGTAGAGAAAGAAACTCATCGCCAAAGCACCACTCACAAGACGTGAAAATGCTGACGGGGATTGACTCGCCAACCACAAAGTTCGACCTGAAATAAATAAGTACAGAAGCACCACAACTGCACTGCCCATGTAACCCCACTCTTCCGCAAGTGTCGAAAAAATGAAATCAGTGTGGCTTTCGGGAATAAATCCGAGTTGCCCCTGCGTAGCGCCCATGAATCCTTTTCCATCAAAACCACCAGAACCAATCGCAATCAAAGACTGGATGATCTGATAGCCAGATCCGAGCGGATCGGATTCAGGGTTCAAAAACTGAGTAACACGCATTTTCTGGTAGTCTTTCATAAAGAAAAACCACATCACGGGCACTATCGCAGCCACGGTTGCCAATACACCGCCAATGATTTTCCAACTCATCCCCGCAAGGTACAGCACAAACAGCGCGTACATCACGGTGAATATTGCGCCGTCCAAATCAGGCTGGATCACAATCAATAACACAGGCAAGGCAGTGACTACGGCACACAATGCTATTTTCTTTAACCCTGGTCGCCCAGGATCTTTCACAATTAGCCATGCCATCATCATTGGCATGGCCACTTTGATCAACTCAGAAGGTTGAAAGCGAATGGGCCCCAATGCTAACCAGCGTTTTGCGCCATTCACGGTATCACCAGCAATGATAACCCCGAACAAAAGCACAATCGCGATAACGAAAAGCTTAGGCGCGAAATCTTTATAAATTCTTGCCGGAATAGTGGATAAACCCACTAGTGCCAAAATGGCCAACGCCGCGCGCGCTAAATGGCGTTCAAGGATTGGCAAGCTAAAGCCACTTGCACTCCAAACACTTATCGATCCCAAAGCAATCAACGCACAAATCGCAACAAACAACGGATAATCAATCCGCAAGCGATAGATGTTCACAACATTCTCTATTTCACTCGGTAAAAAGGCGCGCAAGAATACCGCTAGCACGCAAAAATGCAACCTTATACGGTGGGATTAAGGTCTGCTCGAAGCGCTTTACGAATACGCCATGTCACCGCAGTTAGCATTCCGATACACAAGGTAATGACAGGTGCAGCCATCAACCCCATGGTCACTAAACGGCTAATGGGCTCAGGAAGCGAAGGCAGCAAGTAACCCATACCCGCCAACAAGAACACCCACATACTGGCACTCAGCCACGCGAAACGATGAAATCTCGGCACTTCATCCACACGCATTCCCATCATCATTGGCAAAACAGAACGCACACCCGGTACAAAGCGAGCAATAAACAGCGCAACCAAACCGTGGCGACATAAAAGCGCATCCACTGTACGCATTTGTTTTTCCGGTACCTTTGTTAACCAAGATTGCACCAGCGGAAATTTGTTAAGCCAGCGGCCTTGTAAGAACGCTAACCAACTTCCTATCGACGCGGCAATGATCAGCATTGGAAAGGCAATAAAGGGATCCAATACACCTACAGCTGAAAGCGTACCAACAAGTACAACGATGCTGTCACAAGGCAGCGGTGCGGCGGGAAGAAAACCGCTTTCTAGGCTGATTAGCATCGCCACAAGAATATAAATTAGGGTTGCACTACCAGGGGTTAGCAGTGCATTGAAATCTTGGTGCCAAATGGCGACCAATACGTCTTGGATTGCTTCAAACATTGTTTCTCCAAAATACCAAGGTGCAAGGAATGCGAGTTACGGGTTTCATTGGCTTTTTGTTGTCTATATTGATACTTCTTTGCGTGAATACAAAGAGTCAGGTGTGAATGTATCGTTCGACGAGAATGAATAAATCGATACTGCAAATTGGCACCTTGCCAGCCCGCGAGGCGATCACTATCAATGAAAGAATATGTGCGAGGTAGCCCGAACAAAACATGCCCCAAAGCCAATAAGCTCGCTATCGAAGTGAGCAATATTGGCCAACATAGTGGGTCTTTTTGTTCAGGGTTTGAAGCAGAAAAAAGGACACGTGACGAAGCCATACGCCGAGCCAACATGTCAATTTTAACATCGGGTGCGGATTCTTGATTAACAGCACTGTTTATCACATTCTTAGCGTGATTTAACCCAATCACACCAAGGGTGTAACCGCAAAATAACACCGTGAGCAATGCCATGATAAGCGGAAGCTTTTTGAGCAGTTTTTCCACGCAAAAACCAAGAAAATGAAGATGGTAACTATTTACTTCTAAACCCGATAAAAGACAACATTTTTGTCATGGATATATCATGTAAAGTTGAGCAAACCCTCAGCTTTACATATTAGTGAAAGGCGCAACAAAAAAAGGCCGAAGCTTTTTTAATGAATGCGCTTGTTGAGCGTTCAATCTCGCCGAGAAACAGCAGCCCATAATCTAGCGGCACACGCTTTAATAATGTCATACTGTAAAGTCAAGCTGCCGTCAGCAAGAACCCTGCCGAACCCGCAGATCAGAACAACAACGTCGTGCCTAAACGCACCTTCACTCAAGGAAAGAGTAGAAAGATGGAAATGAATAATCTGCCATTTGGCACAACAGACTGGGAAACAATCACGCCGACTGAACACACTGGCGAAACAGGTGTGGCTTACTGGCGCACTCAAAAATTCGGCGAGATAAGAGTGCGTATTGTGGAGTACTCAGCGGGTTACCTCGCGGACCATTGGTGCTCAAAAGGACACATTCTATTTTGTCTGTCGGGTGAATTAACCACAGAGCTAGATGACGGCAGCATTCACGTATTGAAGCCCGGCATGAGCTATCACGTTGCGGATAACGCCGAAGCGCATCGCTCTTCCACTGAAATTGGCGCAAAGCTGTTTGTGGTTGATTGATTTTGTAGGCAAGCGTTAGTCAACAGCGCCATTACTTAAGCAATCTTCGACTGATAAGGGATGACAAGAGCGTATGTTCTCCCTGCACCGATCAAACCTCCCATTGATTGCCGTAGATTGGATAAAGGTGTACCTTCTCGCACTTATCAGAAAGGCCGTATTTGCAGTGATTTAACATAGAGGCGAAATGCTTACTTTTAAAAATGATGCCGTAGAATGGCTTTCAACGCTCGCGGACGGGAGCGTTGATCTTTTCATCACAGATCCACCCTATGAATCACTGGAAAAGCACAGGAAAATTGGAACAACGACAAGGCTGAAGGTAAGCAAGTCTTCAAGCAATCAGTGGTTTGATATATTCCCCAACGAACGTTTTGAAGCGCTTCTAAAAGAGATCTATCGCGTTCTAAGAAAGAACTCTCATTTCTATTTATTCTGTGACCAAGAAACGATGTTTGCAATCAAACCGATTGCAGAAAAAGTAGGCTTTAAATTCTGGAAGCCGATCATTTGGGATAAAGTCACGATTGGCATGGGTTACCACTATCGTGCTCGTCATGAATATATTCTGTTTTTCGAGAAGGGAAAAAGAAAACTCAACGACTTAGGCATGCCTGATATTCTCGTTAGCAAAAGAGTCTACAACGGGTACCCCACTGAGAAGCCAGTTCCGCTGATCGAAATGCTCATCTCTCAGAGCAGCACAGAAGGTGAATTAGTTGTCGACCCGTTCTTCGGATCAGGTGCAACGTTAGTCGCCGCAAAAAATCTTGGGCGAAATTATATGGGGTGTGACCTGTCTGATTCTGCGCACGAACATTTTCACAAAAGAGTGTCTGAAAACTAGCCATTCCGTCGTTATTTCTTACCTCCTAGATTGCTTCAACACGGTCTCTAGGAGGTCATCACATTGATCAGAACGTTCGCCTTACGCTCCCCACCCACTGCACCACAAATCTCTCGCGTCTTTGTCCAAAAATGTCCACGCAACAACACGAGTGACCTTCTGGCCTTGTGCCATGTCGATGGTTTTCACTTCTTTGGCACCAACCGCTTTCAATGCCTGATAAATGGCGGGGAGATTTTCTTTCTTCGACACCATCGTCGTGAACCAAAGACATTGATGCTTGAAGTCTGCGCTTTGAGTGATCATGCGATTGACAAACGCGGCTTCACCACCGGGACACCAAAGCTCTGCGTTTTGACCGCCAAAATTCAAAACAGGTTTGCCCTTCCCTTTAGTGAAGTCTTTCGCGTTTGTATGTGACATCGCGTGGAAAGGACGGTTTTCGGCGCCTTTCTTGCGCGCATTGGCTGCAAGGTTACGCACTTTACGCTCAGAACCTTTGGTCGCCTCTTCCATTGAGGTATGGAATGGCGGATTACACAGGGTGAAATCAAAACGTTCTTTGGCGTTAATCATGCCGGTGAAAATATTGTCGGGGTTGTTTTGCAAACGACACTCAATACCGCCTTTCAGCGTTGGGTTAGTGTCCACCAGCAGCTTGGCACTTTTAACAGACACTGGATCAATGTCTGCACCCACAAATTGCCAGCCATACACCCGGTGACCGACCATGGGATACACACAGTTTGCCCCCATCCCGATATCTAACCCTTTAACCTTTTTACCCGTCGGAATATTGCCGTTATGGGTGTCAGCAAGAAGGTCTGCAATGTAATGCAGATAATCCGAACGTCCAGGAATAGGCGGGCACAAGTAGCCTTTAGGTATGTCCCAAAAGCTAATTTGGTAGAAGTGATTCAACAGGGCTTTATTCAGGATTTTGACCGCGTCGGGATCAGAAAAATCCACCGACAATTCGCCAAAGGGATTCTTTTTCACAAAAGCGCTCAGCGCTGGCGTACTTTTTACCAACGCTGGGAAGTCATAGCGCGCACGATGCGGATTGCGCGGATGCAGGCCCTTTTTCAATTGTGGGGATGTCTTGCTCGGTTTTGCCATGTTGAAGTCCAGTTGGTGCTGTCTGGGAATCGCAGGGCTGGCATTCTACGCGCTCAATGCCATCTCGGGTAGTCACATTTGAGCAATGCTTTCCGTGTCTCCACGATTTGCTTCCCTTTGTTCAAGATGACGGCACTTGAATACTGTGTTCTGTTGGTTGAGGCGTGATGGTAAGCACTTTCACACCATTTGGAGTATCAAACCGATGCCACACCATTTCTGGCACGACGATCAGCTCGCCTTCAGACAGAGATACTGGCCTTTCTTCCCCGTTTTCCAATAGAAATACCGTGGTTTGTCCTTCAATAATTTGTACTAACTCGTCACCAGGGTGACGCTCCCATTCACTCTTCCCGTCATAGTAAGCGATAAATACCCCTCCATCTCGATACGCCGACAAGGTATCAAATGCGTCAGTGCCTTCTCCACTCAACGAATGTTGTGGCGTCCTTCCGGCGAGAAAGGTGACCTTTTCAAAGGCATTTCTGATGTTGACTCGTGATCCCCTCATTTCTCGCTATCCTTTTCCGTACTTGTGCTCTGTTTGTTGAACCAACTATCGAGTTTCTCGGTAGCTTTCTCACCATGCTCTGCTTTTACATGCATCACTACCGCAGCGGCAGCAGCCACCAGCACACCTAGGTCGTCCGAGAACCCTACCACAGGGGTCAGGTCAGGAATGGCATCAATGGGGCTAATAAAGTAACCCAATGCCGCGAACATGGTGGTTTTCGCCCACTTGGGTGTGTCGTCATCCGTGGCGGAATAGTAGAGCCTCAGCGCTTTTTCCAACACGTCATAACCGGCTTTTTGCGCGAAGTTGCGCGTTTTTGTCCAAAAGCTATCTTCTGAATACTCATCAAGATATTTGTTATCACTCATTACAGCTTCCTTCTTACGCCCTAACAGCATCAAGATGCTTAGAACTATCGCAATTGTTCGACATTAGTGGGAAAGTTTCGGCGCATCCAGCACGAAGATGAGAACTTTTTCACAATCAGCAGTATTGAGAAATTGGCTTTGTGAATAGGCTGTTATAGTGTGCGGCTAAATTTAATAGATACGCCCAAAAAATCTCAAGATGATTGGGTATAAGACACATGTTAAGGAAAACGGCTGATGACAAAGTGGTACATGGTTCGCCGATGGATCACCTCTCAATTTCAGCATCTGAGCGGTAAGCACGTCGCCGTTGCGGTACTGGCTTATGCCGCACTGAGTTGGGTGTTGCTTAAGGCAGCAGGAGAGCAAGAACTTACCACACCAATTGTTGATTTTGTTTACTATTTACTCGTGACCGCTTCGACGGTCGGTTACGGCGATATGTCTCCACAGACAGACGCAGGAAAATGGGTTGCCGCCCTTTTTGTTATTCCCTGCGGTTTAGGTATTTTTGCGATAGGTGTTGGCCGTTTAGCGGGTATCGCCATTCAGTTTTGGCGTAAAGGATTAACAGGAAAAAGGAGCGTTGACGTGTCTGACCACATTTTAATTTTGGGCTGGAATGAAAGCCGTACCCTACACCTCATCGACATGTTGCTCCATGAAGAAAAAAACAAGCGCCCTATTGTGCTTTGTGTTCGAGTGGACATTGAAAACCCGCTGCCGAAAGACATCGATTTTGTTCGCACCACCAGCTTTACCGATGAAACGGCCATGGCACGTGCGGGTGTTAAAGATGCTAGCTGTATCATCATTGATAACCCAGAAGATGACATTACGTTTGCGGCTGCCTTGTTCTGCGCAAGCAAGAATCCCGATGCACACATTCTCGCGTACTTCCAAGACGAGGTGTTAAGCAACCTGTTGAAAACACATTGTCCAAAAGCTGAATGCATTCCGTCGGTGTCTGTTGAGATGATGGCAAAATCCGCGCTCGATCCTGGCTCTTCTGAGCTTCATCATGAGCTACTGAATACCCGCAAAGGAATGACCCAATACGCAGTCAGCTACCCCGCCGATGCAAAATACACGACGGTGAATGCATTGTTTCTGAGCATGAAAGAAAAACATGATGCCACGCTGATTGGCATTCGCCGAGATAGTAATGTGCAGCTTAATCCGCCACTGGATGCAGAAGTAATACCAAACGATTTGTTGTTTTACATTGCTGATGAGCGCGTGACAGATTTTAGCTGGGAGCACTAACGAGCAAAATGCCTTTTGCCTAGGTATGAAATGCCTATATAAAAAGCCAAATGCAACACATAGAGAAAGGGAGCTATCACAGCTCCCTTTCTCTTGCTCATCAGAAAACAACAAAAGTGCTTAGTCCTGATGAAGCGTTCTACGCAAATTACGGCGAACTAAATAGCCAAGTTCCCTACCTTGCTTACCAAGATAAGCGCCAAGCAAGCCACCAAATCTCGCGCCATCTTTCGCGCCTTCGTAAACCAAATCAAACAGATTGTTTTCCATTTCTGTCAGATAATTATTACGATCATCACTTTCATACCATGCCTGCGTTTGTGCGTTTAGCGGCGCATCAATCAAAGTAAGTTTTTTCTCAAGCGGGAGCTTAACGACCATCTGGTTCATGAGTTTCAGCAAATTAAACGGACGAGCTGCTTCATCACGACGTGCGAATTCTGCTGCATAACAAACAGGGGCGATTTCCAGACCCGTTTCATCCAGCATGCAATGACGCAACAAGGTCGCTGTACTTTCAGGCCAGATTTCCACTTCCGTTGACGAGCTGTCGACAACATAGTCCCACTCGTAGCCATAACTGGCGGCATCAACTTTATTGAGCCCGACGACCAATCGGCTATCTAACTTATCGCCCAATGCAGGCACAAGCACTTCTGTTATCAAGCGATAACCACTGTTGAGGTTTCTTTCCGCCGCGTCCAACACCACAACAACCATATCGATAAGCGGATTACCGTCGCTGTCCCGCTCTGTCAACGTTGCTGCCAACTGCATGTCCAGCATAGCGTCTTGTTCAGGGTTGCCCGTGTGCCCAGGGTAATCCCAAACCACTAAATTGCCCATTTCATAGCGACCAGCATCCGACGAACTTGGCGCTAAAAGCGCGCCACCAAACAATGCCTTGATAGTAGATGTCTTGCCAACGCCTTGCGGCCCAGCAAACAGAATGTTCAGGGGTTGTGCTTCCAATTGATGCAAGCGAAGTTGAAGCGCTGCTTTTTTGAATTCATCCAACAAAGAAGAATGGCTGATATCCATTGCTAGTTGCCGAGAAAATGCGGTGCTATTTTGCATGGGGTTGCCCTCAATGAGTACTACGTAACCAAATGCAACTATAAGCAAAGCAACAGAGTGAATCTGTCTCGCTCTTGATAGTCTTTAACAATTTGTTTACTTACGGGTTGTCGTGCGGAATAGAGCTGAGGGATAATCGAAAGGAGGATCGCCCTAATAACGAGCCCTCCAGCGTATTTTTCGAAAATAAATGGATGAGAGAAGATGTTAAATCGTCATACCCATTTGTGCGCGAATTGTGTCTGAAACAATGTCTCCCATCGCTCGACCATGACGCCCCAGAAACGCACCAAGTTGCCCACCGAAACGATCGCCATCTCTCGCGCCAACGTGCAAACTATCAAAACAGAGGTTTTCGATGCTTTGCATGTAAATCAATTTGTCATCATGATCACGCCATTGGTCATCACCACAAGTCAGAGGCTGATTCAGCAACAATAAACGCTTTTCCTCTGGCAGGTCAGCCAACATTTTTGCCATGAGTTTTTGTAAGTTATAAGGACGACCATTTGGCGATTCGCCGGCCAACGCACTGTAAGCCAACGGGCATGTTTGAATACCCGTGTTGTGAGCTAATCGATAGCGCAAGGTCGCTGCGGTGCAATCAAGCCAAATCTCTGCATCCAACGGCATAAGCACATTCGCGTGTGTCCCACGAATATGCCTGGCAACTTTATCGGCTTTGTTCATCAAGATGGTCAAGCGATTTTCTGTCATCGCTCCCATCATGGGCACAATGGAATGGCAGATATCTAAATAGCAATCATCAATATTGCTGCTGGCGGAGTCCAAAACCACAATCACGCGATCAATCAACGGCTCATTATCTGCATTGGTTTCTGATAGCAGTGCGCCAAGCTCACTCCATCGCTCCTGCGCGGGCTCATTTTCGCTCGGCAGATCTGCCTGCCACACGGTGAGTTGATTCAATTGCTGACGGCGAATCTTCGAAGAAGCGTCGCTTTCATCGTTTTTTAAATCAGCAGCTCGCCAATCATACCCACCAAAAAGTGCCTGCACGGTCGCTGACTTCCCTGCACCTTTTGACCCGATGATCAGTAGATTGAGTGTGTTATGGGATAGCACCTGAAGGCGACGGTCAATACGCGCCTTGTAACTGGCATCCATATCAGTAGACGCAGACACTTGCTGAGATATCGCGTCAAACAAGGGCAAACTAGACATCGCGTTAAGCGCTGGCTTCTTGCCGCTCTCGGACACCTGCGAGCGAAAAATTCTTGGATTAAAAATCGATGTGTTGACGTGGTTATCGAACTGCATAGTGCGGGCTCTCCTCTCCATTAGAATCACTGCTGAACCTTACGCTCTTGCTTCCCTACTATATGCATAGATATGACCAGCGAAGTGTCTCGCACTTGATAGGATCGGATAGTTTTCGCCGTGAATTTATCACCCTTGCGCTTTTAGGCCGCTAGACGCTCAGTTGCATTCATCACTAAATTTGACTACTTTATCAACAGTTGTAACCAAACCATCTGTAGCCAAAACATCAAGGAGGATAGCGAATGAATACGTGCACGCATGATGACAGCGCAGTGCTATTCCATTGGTACAACAACGATATCCAACTCGCCTACGACTTCCCTCGCGATTGATCCTCGCTGACGCACTCGCGTCGATATTTCACCTCGTTTAAACACTCACAATTTGCTCGCACGTCCCTTTTTTGTTGGGGTCGGTTTGTGGTTTCTGCGCTTTCCTGATCGCTCACTCGTGAATCATCAGGCGAAGAAAACACCGTCCGTGCGAGCGTAAAAAGGATCAATCCTATGAAACGCTTACCAGAACCGTTCCGTATTAAAATGGTTGAACGCATCAAAATGACCACCCCTGAACATCGCGCGCAAGCATTAGAAACCGCGGGGCTCAACCCGTTTTTGCTCAAAAGCGAAGATGTTTACATTGATCTGCTCACCGACTCCGGTACAGGCGCAATGAGCGATAACCAGTGGGCTGGCATGATGATGGGCGATGAGGCTTATGCAGGCAGCCGTAACTACTACAACTTGTGTGATGCGGTAAAACACTTCTTTGGTTATGAACTCACCGTGCCGACCCACCAAGGGCGTGGCGCAGAGCAAATTCTGTTCCCTTGTTTAATTGAACGGATGCGTCAGGTACGCGGGGGCACAAACCCTGTGTTTATCTCTAACTACCATTTCGATACCACGGCAGGTCACGTTGAAATGAACGGTGGTAAGGCCATCAATGTGCTGACCGAAAAAGCCTTCGACACCGACACCTATGACGACTGGAAAGGCAATTTTGACCTCGATACATTGCGCGAGACCATTGCGCAGCATGGCGCGCACAATATCGCAGCCATTATTACTACTATTACTTGCAACAGCTCCGGCGGTCAGCCGGTTTCCATGGCGAACATGCGCGAGGTTTACCAAATCGCCAAAGAAGCCGATATTCCGGTGGTGATTGATTCCGCGCGCTATTGCGAGAACGCTTGGTTTATCAAACAGCGCGAAACGGGTTACGAAAACCACTCGATCACTGACATCATTCGCGAAATGTATACTTATGGCGATATGCTCACCATGTCTGCCAAGAAAGATCCACTGGTGAATATCGGCGGGCTTTGCTGTGTGCGCGACCATGAAGAACTGTTCCAAGCCGTGCAAACACGCTGCGTGCCCATGGAAGGTTTTATCACCTATGGCGGGATGGCTGGCCGTGATATGGAAGCACTGGCAAGAGGTTTACACGAAGGTGCGGAGGAAGATTACCTTAACTACCGAATTCGTCAGGTGGAGTATTTGGGCGAGCGTTTACGCGAAGGGGGAATTCCCATCCAATACCCAACAGGGGGTCATGCTGTGTTTGTCGATGCGGGGAAAATGCTGCCTCATATTCCCGCCGAACAATTCCCGGGCCATGTGCTCGCTAACGCCTTATATGTGGAAGCCGGTATTCGCGCGGTTGAAATTGGCTCTTTGCTGCTTGGGCGAGACCCATCAACGGGAGATCAGAAACCATCCCCGATGGAGCTGATGCGACTCACTATTCCCCGCCGCGTGTACACCAACGACCACATGGATTACATCGCAGACGCGTTGATTGAACTTAAAGAAAAAGCCGCGTCGCTTAAAGGGCTCGATTTCACCTACGAGCCAACAGTGCTGCGACACTTTACGGCCAAATTTAGAGAAAAAAAGTAGTATCGGATTCATACCACATCTCCTCCCTCTTATCAGGGAGGGGATTTTTAAAATCAAAACTAATTATGAAAGTATATCTCCGACATGTCCTTTCTTATTAATTTAAATAACTTCTCCTCCCTATACCCACATTATCAACAGCATAAAAAAGAGTTTTACCTCAGACTCCATCTAAATAATAAAAGTAATTTCACCATGCCTTAATAATTGGACGTGAATCAAAAGTCATACACAGTGTGAATTCACCAAAAATAAACCATTGCCTTGTTTCAGGCTGTTACTATCCTTTCAGTAGCCTGATTTAATGTTTAGACAATCCCCTTCCTCTCTCACCATTAAAAGTGGTTCAGGCTGTAGTCATTATAAAAAGACTAATAGCTGGCGTTCAAGCCAATCAACATTTAATGGATAAATACCATGTCTATTCATATATATAGAAACAACATCATCACGCATGAAGGTCAATCTACCGTGGATGATTTCATTACTGAAATCCAAGCCAAGTTTGACGAAATAAACGAAGTAGAAAATCTCACTGTATATTCTGGCTATCATGGAGATGAGAATGGAGACTGGTTCATTGATTTTGATGACCAAGAAGTGGCCGACACAAAAAAATTGGCCACAAATTTCAAGAAAGCCTCCGTTTTTTTCATTTCCAAAAAAGCGTCAACGCTACTCAGTGACGAAGATATAAAGTCTGCCTGCAAAAAGGGAAATGTTTTTTTCACATGGTGTGATAGTGACACAAAAATCAAATCAATTATGGGGGAACTTGCCGCATAAAGCACCCCACTCTGGTTTCTAAACTTCCCTATTTACACTGTATGAGGATATTCCCATGGCAGATAATGCAGAAATCAAAGCCACTGAAATAAAACCACCAGCCAGTAACCCGCATAACATTGAGGCGACGAAGTACTACATTTTCAATCAAACGGGCAACATAATGATGTCCAGCACCATAGATTCGAATACACCTATCTCTGAGGACGTTCAGAAGATTTTTTCTGAGGTTTCTGTGTTTTTTGCGGGGATGTCTCGGGCAATGAGCACAACCAAAAACCCTGCAACGGGTAAACCTTACTCCTTGTATAACTATGCCGCTTTAGAGAGTGTCATAAAAGGTTCGGGCTTGTTCGTTCATGTCACAGAAGAAGACGTCACCCACTCCAGCAAAAGCGGCGGCGCAACGTTCAGCAAGGAATTAATTGAATCACTACTTGGGCTCGCAACCGGACTGGGTGGGCTCGCCTTTGCCTCTTCCATGATCTCATCAATTGGCCAAGAAGGTTTAAACATTTCAGCCAGTCAGGATAAAACCAACAGTAAAGTCGGCAACATCGTTTTTGTTTGTGAATACCTCTTGGGCATGCCTTCTATCAGCGCCATTGTTGTCTACGCTGATATGGCGAAAAATGAAGTCGCCTTTAAGGCCGGTCCTTGCATAAAAGGTCATTCGTCTAGCGTTACGCTGACTATGCACAAAGACACCTATATGTTCGTAACACCCACTTTTATTCATGAATATGCTGGCGATCTTGGCTCTATTAATTCCGATCCTCAGTATTTGGCGATGATCAACTGGCTTGGCGGGCTGCTACTTAGAACGCCAACGATATTTAATGTTGCTGATAGGGGTAACGGATACGCATCTGTTGATTCAGGCTCAGCACTTGTTGCCGGACATTCCTACGCACTGCAAGGTCAGTTCCTTCCTACCGATAAAGTCTCTCTCAAATGGGCATCGGGAGCGACAACCTCTACCTTCTCAGAACCGAATTACACTGGCGATCAAATTGCTTTCACCGTCAATGGCACCATGGATGACGAATCAGCCATCAATGTGGTCTTGACCGATGGCGGTAAAGATACCGTGGTTGCTTCCTCTCCAGGATCATTCACCGTCACCAGCGGTACCTAAGCCAGAACGCCGCTTTACCGCCTAGGTAAAACGGCGTTTTATCAATGGTGCTTTGAGCGATAACCATGGAAACGACGCGAATCGAATTGTTCAGTGACTTCTTCCCCCCGCTTCTTCTTGTGATGGCTGGCGCTATTTTATTACTTATTATTTATGCCATATGGGGTAAGCGTCGACATATCGCACCCAAAGAACCCACCCCGAAAGAAAAACTCGCACCATCACGCTATGTCATCCTCAATGAGACGGGAAACATCGTCATTGCAAGCCATCGCCCTCCGAGCGAAAAGCTCCCTGACGACGTCCAAAAGTTGTTTCTCGAAGCCATCAGCATGCTATGTATGATGACAAAAGCCGTCGCCTCAACCACCGACCCACAGACAGGCAGACCATGCTCCATCTACAACCAATACGCACTTGAACAGATGCTGGCGCATCACCCTCTATTTGTTCATATTGGGCAAGTATCGACGGAATATGAGGTACGAAAAAACAATGATTTAATAAAGAAAACGTCTGATGACATGTTTGGTGTGAAAAACAATGACAACGTGAATAAGAAAATCAAAGCGATTTACACCAGCATGGAACTCGCGGCAAAAGCCGTCAGTCAAAGCGGTGAAAATGCACACGCCAAGTTTGGCTATTTAACGCTGTACTGCGAAGACATCATGGGGGTACCTGTGATCACGGCAGTGCTTACCCACTTAGGGAGAGAGGAATCAGCAAAACTTCAGGTGCTTGCAACGAAACCGCTATGGAACATAAAAAAAGACGTCATCAATATGCGAAGAGATTCGTACCTATACAACAGCCCTTCCATGCAAGAGCAGTTCTCTTTGGACACACTGACTGACGCCTTAAAACGTACTCAATCGCCCTCATATCCGCCAGATAACGAAAACGATTAACCCGTTTTCCCCTCAATCAGCGGCGTAAATTAATGGGTCTGAAGCCTGATCGCGCCCACGAGCGCATCCAACCCCGCCTGTACTTTCGAACGTGGACAGCCAAGGTTCAATCGCACATAACCTTGTCCAACCTCGCCATAAACGCCGCCGTCCATGATTGCCACGTTGAAATGTTCAATCAGGTCACTTTGTAGTTTTTGCATATCGAGATTCAAAGCAGAAAGATCGAGCCATGCCAAATACGTGGCATCTGGCACCTGATATTGCACGTTAGCAAAGGCACTATTCAACGTATCACGCACCAGCTCATGGCTTTCTTTCACATACGCATTCAACGCAGTCAGCCATGTTTCTCCGTGGTTATAAGCCGCCATCATCCCGATGACACCCAGGATGGATGGAGACGATAGTCCGTCTACTTCTTTCAGTTTGAACAAATAGTCATTACGCGATTGTTCGCTAGAAATCATGGCATACGCGCCATTGAGCGCCGGAATATTGAAAGACTTAGACGCCGAAGTCACCAATGCCCAACGCTGTTTCATGCCAAAACCCAACCATGGCGCATGTGCTTTAAACGCAACATCCATGTGAATTTCATCCGAGATCAAGGCAACATCGTGTTCATCGCAAAGCGCTGCAATACGCTCAAGTTCTTTGCGGCTCCAAACTCGTCCCGTTGGGTTGTGCGGGCTGCATAACAAGAACACGGTGGTGTCAGGTTGCGCCAACTGCTGTTCCAGTAGCGGCCAGTTAATCTCCCAACCGCTGGCGATTTTTAGCAACGGATTGCGAATACAGCGACGACCTGCGCCTTCGACCAGTTTGTCGAATGCATCATAGGCGGGTGTTTGAAACACGATGCCATCGCCAGCATGGCTCCATTTCTCAATCAACTTGGCAATGATATAAATCACCGATGGGCCATAAACAAGGGTGTCTTTATCAATCTGGGTATCGAATCTGCGTTGATACCAGCGTTCAATCGCGCCTTTAAAATCATCGTGATTCCAACGGCTATAACCCAGCACCGGATGCTCTAAACGTGCTTTTAATGCGTCAATCACGGCATCTGGTGCCGCGAAATCCATGTCTGAAATGGTGAACGGTAGCAAGCCCGCTTTGCCAAATCTGTCCTGCACATAATCCCATTGCGTGCAGTAAGTGCCCATGCGGTCAACCGGCGTATCAAAATTCATTGTTGTCATTTTCTCATCCACACAAACAAGAAAACCCTCGGTCTGACTTTGACCGTCAATCCGAGGGTTTTAGGGGGAACCGTTTAATTAGCTCGCGGTCATCAACGCTTGCATTTCATTCTTCACAAGGTGTACTTGCGTACCAATAACCACTTGCAGGCTATGTGCATCGAGCTTAACCACACCCAATGCGCCGTAAGCTTTCAGCTTGCCAGCATCCACCAAATCCATGTTGTCGACCGTCAAACGAAGGCGAGTGATGCAGTTGTCTAGCGAAGTGATATTCCCTTTACCACCAAGGGCTTTCAGAATCGCTGCACCTTTACCCGATTCGTTGATAAATGCCGCTTCTAGCTCGCCATCTACTTCCGCAGTATCCACTTCACGACCGGGTGTTTTCAGATTGAACTTCAAGATAGCGAACTTGAATACGGTGTAGTAAACCGCAAACCATGCCGCTGCGACCACTGGCACCAAGTACCATTTCGTTGCTGTACCTTGCAGTACGCCGAACACCAAGAAGTCGATGATGTTGCCATCGGTGTTACCAATGGTCACGTCCAGCAAGCCCATCACCATGAAGCCAAGGCCAGTCAGGATTGCGTGAACCACGTACAGCACAGGGGCAACGAATAGGAACAGGAATTCCAACGGCTCGGTAATACCACCGACCACACACGCCACCACACCAGAGATCAGTAGGGCTTTAATCTTTGAGCGGTTTTCAGGTTTAGCGCAGTGGTACATCGCCAATGCTGCACCAGGAAGGCCACCCAAGAACGCAGGCATCTTGCCTTGAGATAGGAATGCAGTGACTTCTGGCGTGAAGCCGTTCGTTTCCGCACACGCTAGCTCAGAGTAGAAAATATTCAGTGCGCCAGAGACTGTCTCGCCACACACCGCCATGGTGCCACCCGCTTCGGTAAAGCGTACCAGCGCCACCAGAATATGGTGCAAGCCGATTGGCAGCAGAAGACGCTCACCCGTGCCGAACAGCATTGGGCCAAACGCGCCAGCACTTGCAATCAGATTGCCGATACCGTTGATGCCAGCCGCAAAGTAAGGCCACACGAAGGGAACCAGCACACCGACCACACCCAGTGTAATAGCCGAAATGATAGGAACGAAACGCGCACCACCGAAGAATGCTAACGCATCGGGCATTTTGAAGGTGTAGAAGCGCTGATGCAGTCTAGCAACGATAATACCGACCATCACCGCACCCAAAATACCAGTGTCTATAGATTCAATGCCAATAATGCTCTTCACGCCATAGGCTTTACTTGCCACCGGATCGCCAAGCACGTTGGCCACTGTCAGGAAGAAGTTGATAGCAAGGTTGAACGCGGCATAGCCAACGAAGCCTGCAAAAGCGGCAACGCCTTTCTCTTCACGCGCCATGCCAAGCGGAATCGCAATGGCGAACATAACAGGCAAATAAATGAATGCCACCAAGCCAATCTTGGTCATCCACATGAACAGGTATTGAAGCAAGATGTTATCTAAAAAGGGGATGGCTTCACGGATTGCTGCGCTCGACAGCGAACTGCCGACCCCAAGCAAAATACCCGAGAACGCGAGGAGTGCCACAGGCAGCATGAAGGTTTTGCCAAGGCTTTGCAGAAACTCCCACATAGTGGTTTTTGTCGCTTTGTTCGTCATAACAACTCTCCGAAACATGAGAACATGACAGAAGTGACGGGTCATCGGACCAGCACACTGAATAAGTGATTTCGGGGCCATCATAGGGGATTTAAATTTTGGTAAAACGTTTTATCAAAACAAATGTGATCTCTGCATACTCCCTTAATCCACAAATTTGATCCGGTTTAAAAAACGGGAAAATAACAGTATCCTTTCGAGGTAAAACGTTTTATCAAGGCACTCTGCCCTAAGACCAAAAAGGAAAACACTTGAAGAAAGTGACGATCACGGACGTGGCTGAGCATGCTGGTGTTTCTGTTACCACAGTGTCGATGGTGCTCGGCAACAAGGGGCGGATATCGGCAGATACGATAGAGAAGGTCAATAATGCGGTGGCTGCGATTGGCTATGTGCGCAATCGCGCAGCGGCAAACTTGCGATCAAACAGCAGTGAGATCATTGGCCTGATTCTTAAAGACATCAGCGATCCTTACTACGCACAAGTTGCAGCTGGGCTTTGTGAAGAAACGGAAAAGCAGGGCTACATGGTGTTTCTGACCCAAAGCGGTGATGAAACCAAATTTGAACAATGCGTGCTAACCATGGCAAGACAAGGCGTGGGTGGCATTGCCTTCTGCCCAGCCAATGAAAACCAACACGTCGATGTGGATGCGTTAAAAGCGCACAATCTGCCGTTGGTGTGTATTTCGCGCGCTTCAGTGAATCAGCAGATTGATTATGTCGGCCCCGATAACGCCAGCGCTGCGAAAATGGCAACGGAACATTTGATCAATCAAGGGCATCGTCGAATTGCATATGTAGGTGGAAAAATCAGTTCACTGTGCCGCGCCGAACGCGTAGGCGGATATTGCAGTACCTTGATGCAGTTTGGCCTACCCTTCAAACCTGAGTGGGTGGTGGAGTGTGACGCAGGGCAAGCGCCCGCCGCCAATGCGGTCGAACAGTTACTGATCAATCACCCGCAAGTCAGTGCGGTGTTATGTCACTATTCGTCGACCGCGGTTGGGGCGGTACAAGGCATTCATCGCCTTGGGCGCTCTGTTGGCACCGACAATCTTTTTAATAAGCAAATCTCAATTGTCGGGTTTGATGCGGTGCAAGAAGCTGAGTTGTCAGAGCCCCCGATTACTTTCGTTAATTCTGATGCGAAAGAGATTGGCCGGCAGGCTGCAAAGCGTCTGATTGAACAGTTTGAAACCAGCGACACTGTCGCCCGTAAAGTGATTGTGGCGCCAACATTGGTCAATGCGATGACAGAGTAAGATGCGTTGGGGCGCATGCGCCCTTCTGTTCTTTTCGTCACCCTCAAAAAACTGCTACATTAGTGCCCATCATTTATCAGATTTAATTACATCATTTTGGAATTATTCAATATTTCGTGCATGGGCAAGCCACTGCGTTTGGAAGGCTCTTTAGCAGGCTGGCAAGCGCTTTACTGGGACAACCAACTCGTGTCTCAACTTGCCGCCAGTGCCGACCCAGACGGCGAGAAAACCCATACCTTTCAGCTTACTGCCAATGACAGCATCATCACGGTGGATGTCTCTACCGATATCCATTGGCAACCTTTCAATGTCGACTATCGTGTTACCGTTGATGGCGAGGTCATTGAATCTGGCTCACGCAATGAAAAAGACATTGAACGTCAGCAGCCTGTCGTGACACCCCAAACGAAACCAAAATTCAGCGTTGTGGGTTTGGCCTCACTCGGCTTCAAGCTTTTAAAAAGCGCCAAAGTCATCAAGGTAGTGTTGGCGGGTGCCAGTGTTGCGGCTTATTCGTGGCTGTTTTCTTGGCAGTTTGCATTGGCGTTGATCGCTTGTCTTGTCGTGCACGAATACGGACACATTCGCGCCATGAAATACTTCGGTATGAAAACCAAAGGCATTTACTTGATCCCCTTCATGGGTGGCTTGGCGCTGTCTGATGAAAAGATAAACACCCGCTGGCAAGATGTGGTTATCTCCATCATGGGGCCAACATTTGGTTTGTTCATGTCGTTATTAGCCTTGGTCGCTTATTGGATCACAGGCAATGTATTCTTTGCGGGCATCGCAACCTTTAACGCCCTGCTTAACTTGTTTAACTTGCTGCCTATTCTGCCGCTGGACGGCGGGCATATCCTTAAAAGCATCAGCTTTTCAATGAACAGTATTGCGGGCTTAGTGGCCTGTATTGCAGGTGCTGCCGTCGGTGTGTACGTCAGTTACGCATTTGGCTTGGCGCTACTGGGTTTTCTTCTGTTGATTGGCAGTGGCGAAATCATCTTTGAATGGAAGTACCGCCATCACACGCATTTATTGCCGCTTAACCGATATGGCCAAATTTTCAGCACACTTTGGTATTTTGCTACCGTTGCTTCGCTGATTGGCGTGATCATCTATTTCGCCACAAAAGGCGATGACATGTTGGCCCTGCCGTTAATGATTTTGCAAAGCTAACTTTCCATTATTGTCCACGTTGAACGCCAGCCTAGGCTGGCGTTTTTATTGCCACAAAAAACGTTAACCACTTCGCAAAACAGTGCAAACGGTATAGTATTCGCCACCTTCATTTTTCCTGGTGAATTTGCTTGAACACACAGCCCTCCACTGCGCTCTATTCTGACCTGTCTGGTTATTACGATTTGATGTGCGCTGACATTAACTACCAACAACAAAGTGACTGTGTACGCAGACTCCATCAAATGTTTGGTAGTGAAGGAAAAACCCATTTAGACCTTGCATGTGGCACGGGTCCGCATGTGCGTTTCTTCATCGATAATGGCTATGAAAGCAGTGGGTTAGACTTAAATCAGCCTATGCTGGATTTAGCGAAACAGCGCTGTCCTGAAGCCCAATTCTCGCTGCAGAACATGTGTGATTTTGTGGTTGATGAACCTTACGATTTGATCACCTGTTTTCTCTATTCGATTCACTACAGCGGCAGCCTTGAACAGCTTCGCGCCTGCATTGAGCGCGTTCATGCCGCGCTGAAACCAGCCGGCGTCTTCTGTTTCAACGCCGTTGAGAAAAAACTGATCAACAATGACTCTTTCGTTCGCCACAGCGTGGAGCACGAAGGCAGCCACTTTGTGTTCAAATCAGGATGGTTTTATGGCGGTAATGGCGACAAGCAAGC
Source organism: Enterovibrio norvegicus FF-33 (assembly GCF_000286835.2). Lineage (GTDB taxonomy): Bacteria > Pseudomonadota > Gammaproteobacteria > Enterobacterales > Vibrionaceae > Enterovibrio > Enterovibrio norvegicus_A. The sequence goes on from NZ_AJYD02000038.1 coordinate 1,999,372, forward strand.
GCTCAAGCTCAGCATTGAAAAAACCACCAACAAAGTGACCGAAGAATGGCACGATGATCACCCGATGGTCGCGGTCGGATTCGATGAACTGACAGCGCTACTTGCGCCGTATTTCGATGTGACGATTTTAGAACACGATTACGACAAATTGCTGCCGTGGGACAACGCATCTGGCAATGCAATTTTCACCTGCGTGAAGCGCTAGCCAAACTGAGTTTCTCTATCGAGCTTGTCAGCCTGCGCTGACCTTTACATTTGAAAAATGCATATACTCAAGCAACCTCAAGATGCTTGGGTATAATGCATATACTCAAGCAACCTCAAGATGCTTGGGTATAATGCAAGGCAATCTGTTACACTCGCGCTCCTTTTTCTAGGTCGAATTTTTCATCATGTCTGACAGCGCCTTTTCACAACTTCACCCTACCTTGCAGCAAACACTGGTTAGCCTTGGTTACACCGAGCCTACGAACATTCAGCAGCAAGCCATTCCTCAGGTTTTAGCAGGGAATGACGTGATGGGCGCAGCGCAAACCGGCACAGGGAAAACCGCGGCTTTTACGCTGCCACTGATCCACCAGTTGCTCGAAAGCGGCGCAAAAGGCGCAACGCGAGTATTGGTGGTCACACCAACGCGCGAATTAGCACAGCAGGTGTATGACAAAGTTATCGAGTACAGCCAAAACACATCACTTAAATGTGTCGCTCTGTATGGCGGTGCCAACATCAACCCGCAGAAAAGTCAGCTGCAAAAAGGCCCAGAAATCGTAGTGGGCACGCCCGGTCGTCTTTTAGACCATCTGCACATTGGCACGCTGAACCTTTCGAGCCTCGACACGTTAGTATTGGACGAAGCGGATCGCATGCTAGACATGGGCTTTATTTCAGACATCAAACGATTGATGAAAAGAATGCCCAAAGAACGTCAGACACTGTTTTTCTCCGCCACCTATCCAAAACAGGTATTGGAGTTAGCATATGGCCTACTCAACCAGCCAGTGCGTATTGAAGTGTCTACCTCAAACAGCACCGCAGATACCGTTAACCAATTGGTGCACCCTGTCGATAAGAAGCGAAAGCGTGAATTACTGTCATTTTTGATTGGTAGTCGCAACTTAAAACAAGTGTTGGTGTTTGCCAAAACCCGCCAAACCACAGAAGCCTTAGCTAACGAGCTAAAGCTTGATGGATTAGCCGCTGAAGCTATTCATGGCGAGAAAACCCAAGGTGCAAGAAACCGCGCCTTAGAAGGCTTTAAAGAAGGTAAAATACGCGTGCTGGTTGCAACAGATGTGGCGGCACGTGGTTTGGATATTCCTTCCCTTGATACCGTGTTTAACTATGAACTGCCACACGCGGCGGAAGATTATATTCACCGTATTGGGCGTACCGGACGTGCAGGAAAAAGCGGAAATGCGATTTCATTGGTGAGTCGAGAAGAAGAAGGCATGCTGGCGGCCATTGAAACCTTAATTGACCAACGCTTGCCACAAGAATGGCTGGAGGGGTTTGAACCGGATTTGAATGCCGAAATCGAACACCGTGAAAAACGCGGCGGACGAGGCGGTGACAAACGCCGTTTGAAGCACCAACTGCTGAAAAAATCTGGCGGTAAAAAACGTTAATTCTGTGTTTATCAACCGCATGCTTTCTCATCATGGGTATGCGGTTTTATCTACATACTGGCTTTATCAACGCTACTCTCATACCCCATCACACCATCGAAGCACGTCTTTCCCTATTCTCTGCCTCCAACGGATCGGTATCCACGGTAGCGTGCAAATAGCAGATACGCCCAACATTCCGCTACAATACTAAGAGTTTTAGACGGAGCTAACATTCAATATGCACATCCCGAATATCGGTTTTAATCATCATAAAACCAATCAGGCAGAGTTGGAAATTATCGAACTCAGTGCGCTTGAACAGGCTCAGCACATAGACCATGCGCCTCAGTTGCCACACCGCGTAAATTTCTTTTTGTTGATATATATTGAGCACGGCGAAGGCAAGCATTGGGTAGATTTCAAAGAGTACGCCTATCAAGCAGGCTCTGTGATTTTCGTGCAAAGAGAACAAGTCCACGCGTTTGATTTTTCTAATATGCCCAAAGGAAAAGTGCTAATTTTCACTCAAGCGTTTCTAGACAATGTACATACCAACATGCGCTTACCTAATTACACGCCTACCCACTTAAACCATCTTCAGTCACCCATATTGACGTTGGACGACCAAAACAACCGCCGCACTGAAACGCTGATAGAAGAAATGACCACGGAGATTGGCCTGGAACATCGAGACCCATTAATCGTGATGTATCTATTTTGCTCGCTTGCCTTGCTTCATCGTCGACTGCAGCCAAAAGAAAATCTGGCAGCACTTTCTCAAACGCAAAGCCAAAAATTTGCTCGTTTATTCGAATTACTTCAAAGCAACTTCCAACGTGTACGAGATGCCAATTGGTATGCACAACAGTTAGCGATGACGTATAAAACCCTCAACCAAATCTGCAAAATCGCAACCAATATGACAGCCAAGCAAATGATTGATGCCTTTACCATCATTGAAATCAAACGACGCTTGGTGGTTAGCAATGTCACCTCGCAGCAACTCACCTACGACTTCGGTTTTGACGATGCCAGCAACTTCCTCAAATATTTCAAAAAGGAAACGGGACTCACGCCGAGTCAATTCCAGAAAATTCACACCACACCGGTGCTATAAAACCCACGTCATATATCCAGCCTATCCGCTCCGGTAAATATCACTAAAGGTTCGACATTCACCATTTAAAAGCCCTTTTTGACTCTGCCACCGCTTGGTGCTCTCACCTAACATAGTCCCCAACATGAAACGTAATTCACGACAAACACATCGTCGAAATCACAGGGACTCCACCATGAAAACATTATCGAATTCAGTTAGCCGCTCTGTCATTGCTGCCAGCATTCTAGGCGTAACCGCTTGTTCTGCGCAGTCTTCCACTGACACATTGAGCAATAAAGACAAAGCCGTCGCACTCATCAGTAGCATCGAAACGGGTGACCATGGCCCAATTGCATACATCAATTCAGATAAGTACATCCAGCACAATTTAGCGGCTGCCGATGGTCTTGACGGGTTTGGTGAATTAATGGCGATGTTGCCAGAGGGGAGCGCTAAAGCTGACGTTAAGCGCGCATTTCAAGATGGTGATTTCACCGTCACACACACAGAATATGATTTCTTTGGCCCAAAAGTTGGCTTTGATGTATTCCGCTTCGAAAACGGTCAAATCGTCGAACATTGGGATAACCTGCAAGCCATTGCCCCTGCTAATCCAAGTGGACGCACACAGCTAGATGGCTCAACAGCGATCACTGACCTCGACAAGACCGGTGCGAACAAAGCGATTGTGGCTGACTTTGTCAAAACCATTTTGATGGAAGGAAACATGGCCCGAATGAACGATTTCATCGACCATGGTGAAGATGCGTATATACAGCACAACAGCGCTGTAGGTGACGGTCTAGAAGCACTTGGTACAGCTCTTGGTGCCCTCGCCGAGCAAGGCATGCCAATGGTGTACAGCACCAACCATAAAATCCTTGGTGAAGGTAACTTTGTGCTGGCCATTAGCGAAGGGACTTTCCTTAATCAAGATGTAGCATTCTATGACCTGTTCCGTTTAGACAACGGTAAAATCGTGGAACATTGGGATGTGATTGAAAACATTCCGCCACGCAGCGACTGGAAAAACGACAACGGTAAGTTTGGCTTCCAATAAGTCTGACTTTTACGGGTGAAAAGCACGCTAATCGACACAACAAAAAGCCGCAAAACGTTGCGGCTTTTTGTTATCCATTTCTGATATCAATAGATGTGTACGAAAGCGATATTCTATTGCTTACCAGCACGATTTTGCTGGCTGGCGGCGTCGCTATTACTGGCAGAATAGTAGTTTTCTCGAAACGCCAAACTCCCCCACATCGCATTAGCGTGAGCACAATTCACAATACCTTGTTCGATATCTTGCTCCTGCAAGGTATCCGCAACCGGATCGTATTGATAGGTTGAGATCCCGAGTCCCGGCTGGATCACGACCACTTTATTGTCTTCCGTCATCCACGCAAAATTCTTGTCACGCTGCATCAATGCACGTTGTTTTTTAACGGGCACCTCTTTCGTTAGATCGTGGCCGATCATCGGGTTATCGCTACTGATCCCCGCCAACGAAAGCAGCGTCGGGGGAAGATCAATCTGGCTCACTAAGCGAGTATCCAAATGTGGCTCAATACCACCACCGAAAATCACTGCTGGAATTTTAAAGTGCCCGATCGGAACCGGTAAATTGCCATACGTGCGCGCATCATGATCCGCGACAACGACGAACACAGTATCATTCCAGTAATTTGATTTTTTCGCTTTATCGATAAATTCACCCAATGCAAAATCAGCATACTTCACCGCATTTTCAACGGTTTTCTTGGGCTTGTTATAGGGTTCAATGACGTTATCAGGGTATTCAAAAGGACTGTGATTGGAGGAACTGAATACCAAACTAAAGAAAGGCTTACCTTCTTTTTCCAACTGGCTGAACTGTTGATCGGCTTTATTATACAAATCTTGATCTGATGCCCCCCAAGAACCGACAAACGTGGGAGAGCTAAAGGTTGGGAAATCCTGCATATCAACAAAACCGTTGCCCAAAAAGAAGCTCTTCATGTTGTCAAAATGGCTCTCGCCGCCATAAATAAACTGGGTGTGGTATTGATTTGCTTTCAGCAGATCTGCAATCGAAAAAAAGTTGGTCTGACTCTTACCCAGCTTCACCACCGAACGAGCAGGTGTCGGTGAAAAGCCTGTTGTGACCGCTTCAATACCTCGCACTGAGCGCGTACCGGTTGCGTACATGCGTGTAAATGCCCACCCTTCGTCAATCAACGCGTCTAAATTGGGGGACGCATCTATCCCACCAAGGCTTTTGACATAGCGCGCACCATGGCTTTCTAGCAATAAGATCACAATGTTTTTGGGCTTACCTTGATAGGTCGATTCATGATCGGCAAGTGATGGAACCTTGTCTGATATAAACGCTGACTCAGGCACATTCATCGACCGTCTGACTTCAGAAATGATGTCAGCGCTATCCATCTTCGGATAGAAATCAAACGCACTCGCTTCTGAGCCCATTTGCTTGGCAGCAAACAATACCGAGTATGAAGAATTCAACGTTATATCGTTGACCAAAGGGTCACTAGAGAAGAACACCATCGCAGGATTAAGTGGGCGATGACCTAGCGAAGAACGCGCTCCCATCACGCCGATAGCAACAACCAAGACAGCAATCAATGGGCGCCAATACCATTTGGGGTAGCGCAAACCTGAGACCAGAGATTTGCTCCATGTCCATCCCAGCGCCAAGGTCAGCAGCGATACAACAAGCCCGACAAACAATTCGAGTTTATAGCCACTCCAAAGCATGCCAAACACCTCTTTTGGATAGACAAGGTATTCAACAAACAAACGATTAGGCCGAAGGTCGTACTCTATGATGAAAGGCGGCGTCGCCACTTCCATATAGACCACAAACCATAAGCCTAGGGTGATCCATACGCGCAAAATCCAGTGCCAAATTCGCCCAATAACATGGTCTCCGGACAAAAGAGAAGCAAGCAACGCGGGCAGTATGAAGAGATAACAGATTGATGCGATATCTATACGTAACCCACTGAGAAATATTGAGCTCCAGCCATGGGCGTCATTCACGCGGTCGATATGCCAAATGGCGAGACTTAATCGGGACACAGTAAAGATCAAGATCAAGACCAGGCAGGCGCAAACAATCGGGTATAACGGGCCCAACACTGATTTTATATTTTTCAACACAGTCACTCCATGTGATGGCTAAAAGCGTTTTATAAAACTAAACGGGAGGTACTTGGGCTAAATTAATATCCAAACCCACGTAAAAAGGGCAAAGGCTAATGAGACAAACACAGCCGCCGACGCGATGTCTTTGGCTCTGCCACTGAGCTCATTCCACTCATCCCCGACCCTGTCGACAACCACTTCAACCGCTGAATTCAAAAGCTCTGTTATAACCACCAGCATCAACGAACCAATAAGAAGGATTTGTTCAATTTTCTCTACGGGTAACCAAAATGTGAGGATGACAAGCGGCACGACCAGTGCTATTTCTTGCCGAAAAGCCGCTTCGTGCTTCCATGCTGACCGAAGACCAAACATCGAAAATCGCGTCGCATAGATAATTCGCATCAACCCTGTCGCTGGGGATTTCATGTAGGGGATTTTCCTTTCCATCACTAAGTTGTCAGTACTCATGTTTGACCATGACGACGCAAGTCTATGTAACAAATGTAATACATCGATCTATTAGCGAATGAACACACCGTTTTTTCATCGAACAGCGCTCCACACACCGCAGTGTGAGACCAAGCGTGAGCTTATCGTTCGAAACTTAAGGAAAGCTTAAGAGGTGAAAATCAGGCTAGATGCCATGAAAGGTTTTGCGGAAACTCGGGAGGTAAAAATAGCGCGTGGCGCTCGTTGCAAATCAATGTTTAAAATAAAGGTCAATAGAAAAGGGCAGCGAAAGCCTGCTCACTGCCCTAACCTATGAACCTATGAACCTATGAACCTATGAACCTATGAACCTATGAACCTATGCTCGACGAAACCAAGCATCCGTTTCCGAATGTGTCGTATCAACTGCCTTCAGATAAAACATCGGCTGCTTTCACTGGTTCTTCTGCGACGATTTTCGTCACCCCTTTTTGCAGTATAAGGTTATTGGGGTACGTAATTATGTTGCCGCTCGCATGGCGAAGAATCACGTGAAACATCGTGATATCAATGATGACACCACTAATGTCATCATCTTTGTCCGACACTTTGACTTTGTCACCAATGCGATAAGGGAACACAAAAAATATCAACACACTGGCTGTCAGGTTACTCAGTATTGACCATTGGGCAAACAGCGCAACACCAAGCACCGCGAAGATCGAGGACAAAAATAACGAGATATCACCAAATCCCAAATCGAGAACAATAGTGAAGATGGCAACGAACAGCAAGAACGATGCCGCATTGAATGATTTGATCACAAACTGAGTGCGTTTCAGGTTCACGCGCTTGTTTTGAGCCAGTGTTTCTATCCACTTTCGACCGACACGTTTAAACACCAAAAAAGCAACAATTAATAGTAGGCCGAGACCGAATTGCTTCAACAACACATTCGATAGTAATAACTCAATCATTAAATAAATCTTAACCTCTTCAAAACAATCACTTCAATGGCCACCACTGCAACCAGTCCGATACAGAATAAGGTAAACGCTATCGGATTTTCCGTTCCCGGAATCCCACCAATGTTGACACCAAGCAAACCCGTAAAGAAACCCGCAGGTAAGAATATCCCTGCGATAATCGAGAATAAATAGGTATTTCGATTCATTTTCTCTGCTTGTCGCTGGCTTAAATTCGCCAAGAATACGTTGATTTGATCAATATAAAACTCAATCGACTCATTGATTCTCATTGTGGTATCGAGACTATTTTTGAGATGGTTTTGCGCATCCACGAGTGCTTTAGGCTGTATCTCAATAAGGTCTTCAAACACATACTTTTGCGGCTTCAAGTAACGTCTCAACCTTAACAAACGCGAGTGCAAAGCGTTGAGCGCCTGAGTGTCCTCATCCCCTTCCCAATCTAGGCCATCGAGCAACGTTTCCACAGGAACCAAAAAGCTTGAAATGTGCTTATTGATGCCCGTCACCATGCCAATAATGACGTCAGACAAAGAGGTTGGGCCCAGCCCTTTTTCTAACTGAGCAATCAATCCAGACACTGAGCGAGACGGGACTTTACGCGTTGAAATGAGCGCCCCTTTATACCAAAGAATACGCAAGCTCAGCATATCGTCTGGCTGTGAACCTTCGTTAAAGTTAATGCCGCGTAAGATCATCAAGAAACAATCATCGTCGAAATGCTCAAAGCGAGGGCGCGTATCATCGGCCAACAGCGAATCAACAATGGCTTCAGGAATCGCATTGTCTTCCAGCCACCCTCGTAATCCGTCTGCATCACGTTGACAGTGATACCATACAGAAGGCTGCAACTCCCCTGATAACTTTTTGTTTTCATAAGCTATGCCTGACGAAAACCGCCAACTTGAGATGATAAAATCGTCCATGCGTCTAACTCTTCACCTAATAATGTTCTTATTTAACATATGAAATTTCTATTGCATCAATGTTTTTTATTGCTACATCCAGATCCTTTGCATTACTCTCGCCAGATCGCTTATCTGCTGACTTAAAGAACCCATGGAAAATAACACGATTCAGGACGTAGTCAGTGAGCTTCTCACAGATAGTGGCGACGTTGACTCGCAACACGCTGTCATCGAACAGTGGGAGCAAGACAACTCCCCTGTCGATATTGCATTGTTGCTTGAGTCACTTCCGCTTACCGAGCGCTTGAGCACATGGGAACAACTTTCAGATGCGATGAAAGTTCCCGTTCTGGTCGAGATGCGTACAGACGCCAGTACATCCATCCTCAACAACCAGGATGAAGAGAAATTACTCTCTCTATTTACGGGAATAGATGCAGATACACTGCTTGAACTTCAAGACAGCATTCCAGACCATTTGCTCGAGAACGTGCTTGGGCGAATGGATGAAGAGCAGCAAAATCGCTACTCGGCTGCACAACAATTTGAGGATGACGAAGTCGGGCACTGGTGTGATCACCAGCCTTTAGTTGTGCCTGCAAAGACCAAAATCAAAGTGGTGATGCGACTTTTACGTCGCCATCTTCCTCCGCATAGCCACGTTATTTTCTTGGTCGACAGCAGAGGGAATTGGGATGGTACAGTGCGCATCAATCGCTTGTTTGGTGCCGACCCGACACTTCGCATTTCAGAGTTTTCTGAAGATGACTTTCCGTCACTCAACGCCAAAGAAGATATCTATACGGCCGCAAACAAGGTAGCAGCCAGTGGCGAGTCGTCACTACCGGTTATCACGGATAGTGGCTTGTTGATTGGTCGCTTAGACATGGGCACGGCTTACGAGCTACAAGGTGAAAAAGCCGAATCACAATTGATGGCAAAAGCCGGTCTAGATGAAGATGAAGACCTTTTTGCTTCCGTTCGCAAAAGCGCGCAGAACCGTGCAATTTGGCTTGGCATTAACCTAATGACGGCCTTTCTCGCGTCATGGTTTATTGGCTTGTTTGAAGCCACACTGCAACAAGTGGTCGCATTGGCGGTCTTGATGCCTGTTGTTGCCTCCATGGGCGGCATTGCTGGCAGCCAGACACTCACCTTGATTGTGCGCGGCTTGGCGCTCGGGCAAATATCAAAAGCCAACCTTAAACCGCTACTGACAAAAGAAGTCAAAGTCGGTGCACTAAATGGCGTGTTATGGGCCATTGTGATCGGGCTTGTTGCAGGTTATTGGTTTGACAGCCCAATGCTTGGTGTTGTCATTGGCATCGCCATTGTCGCTAATATTATTTGCGCCGCGATATCGGGGATTTTCATTCCAGTAATACTCGACAAGTTCAAAATCGATCCCGCGCTGTCTGGGTCAGTGATCTTAACCACAGTCACCGATATTGTAGGCTTTGTGGCTTTCTTGGGATTGGGCAGCGTGTTTTTGCTAGGCTAAATCTTAAGTATCTAAATCAAAAACCTCATCGAATTTGCTGAGATTTTTCTAAATACTCAGTCATCAATGATGCGTTTAACAACAACTCAACACTCGTTCAGGTCGGTCACCCATTCGGCACAATTTCTCCATGCTGTCTTGCAGGAAGATTTGATTTGATTCAATGGTTAGCGCTAACACATCTTTTGCCCACGAAGGCAGCTCATTGCGAATGCGATAGAACACCCATTGCCCCTGACGGCGGTCATTAAGCAAACCACTCTTACGCAATTGCGCCAAATGGCGAGACACTTTAGGCTGGCTTTCTTCTAATGCAGCCATCAATTCACAGACACACAACTCACCTTCCTGTTGAAGCAACAACAAGGTCTTCAGGCGCGTTTCGTCCGCTAAACATTTGTAAAAAGTCACGGGTGACATAGATTTCGCCGTATCAATAAGCAATGAATTTTGTAGCAATCACTTTATATATGATTTCCCATATGTAAAGTGACGATTTTCTTTCAATCACTTCAATGCCTGTTCTACGGCTTTTACTGAAAATCCATGCAGCACTTTATCGCCAATTTTGATCACGGGAACGCCACGCGCACCTAATGCTGCGTGCTCTTTTCGCCCACGAGGCGTACCAACATCACACAATCGATAGGTCATTTTCTTGCTGTCAAAGAACTGTTTTGCTGCCTGACAGTGAGCACAGCTTTTGCTGGTGTAGATCACGATTTTTATCACATTGCCTCCATTGCCATGCAAAGATAATTATTCTGCATTATTAAGCTTACAAAGATTAATTATCTTACTCTAATTTAGTATTGAATTGTTCATATCACTACCAATTGAATACATGAGATTTTTAGCCAACCCTAATAAACAATATCTTTAGCGCTAGCAATCCTGAGACAACATACCTGCCACGTTCAACATAATCTCCCATTTGATAACGAGGTTTAACCTCACATAACAATATAAAAAGTAAGGACATATGATGAAAATAAAGATGATTGCCAGTTTGATCATGGCAACAAGTCTCTCTTCTGCAGCATATGCGGATTGTTTCGGTAATGTTTATGCGATGAACGCAGGTCGTGGTCATGTTGGCTTCATGATTGATGTACAAGAAGATAAGCAACTCACTGGCGTTTACAATGGTGACAGGGCACTCAAAGAGTCACGAGCGCTGTTCAGCAGCTCTGCCATGGCGTATGACAAAAACACCAACCGTATCTACTACGTCAGTACACCGCGCCCTGATGACTACCATGTTGATGGGCTTGATGACGAAACGGTGGCCAAAGAATTCTCCAACTTGGACTTTCATGCTTCACGTGTGAAAAACAACCAACTCGCTTACTTCGATCCAGAAACCAACCAACACACCATTGTTGCTGAGGTGCCTAACGTTTTCCGCATGGCCTTTAACCCAGCAACCGGCACCTTGTTCGCCTCTGATAATCGCAAAGTCTTTACGATTGATCCTGTTGATGGCTCAACAACCGCCGTGGGCAATTTTGAAACCAATATGGTCGCGGGTGGGTTTACTAACTGGGGGGATTTTGTCTTCTATGACAACAAGCTTCTTCTCGTCTCCAACACACGCTCGTTCAGCATTGATACCTCAGACGCCTCATCAACGCTTGATTCTTTTCACTACATTGATTTCGTCACCGCCGCTACGCTTGACCAAAATGGACAACTGCTGATTGCCACCAAAAATCAGAATGTCACGGGCAACATCAACAGCACAGGGCTGTGGCGCTTGAACCCAGAGACAGGTGAAAAGGTTTCTGTTGGTTTGTTCCCCAGCCGCATCAGTGCGATGGCGACCAATACCCAAGAAACGTATAAATGTTATGACGAAACCATCTTCCCAAGCGAGACGATTGTTGAAGTAACAGGCGTCACTGGCGACACAGTGACCGAAGGGCAAAGCGCTACCTTCAACGTCAATTTTGATAAAGAACTCAAAGCAAGCAAAGAGGTGACGCTGGCGCTCAAAGATGGCACGGCCTTCTCGGGTACTGATTACAGCCGCGATGTCAGTGTAATATTTGATGAGACAAATAGTGTCGACGTGACACTGACTGATACTGGCGTCAAGGTCACCGTGCCGCCGGGTGTCAGCAGTATTCGAGTGGTAGTATCGACAATCGATGACAACACTGATGAAGATGATAAAACTTTTTCTCTCGACGCTTGGATAAACGACGATCAAAGCGACAAAGCATCTGCACTGGCCACGATTAAAGACAACGATGAACCATTAGGCGCGTGTAGCTCCGGCGTCAAACTGCAAATGGCTGCAAGTGGCGATGGCGCTTGGTCCTATTTTGGTGTGGACTGCAATAAATCCGATGTCTATTTTAATGCGGCGGGTCTATACAGTGATTCGGCCCGTCATACTCGAGTAAGTTGGACCACTGACTATGGCAGTTTTTCAACCACCAACTATGACCGAAACAATGGTGGGATTAGAGGCTATGTCGGGGTAACAGAAATCAAAACACTGAAAACGCTAACCGTCAATGGTAGCTCAACCATTAAACCTGCTTGCCAACATGGTGATGTTCGCGGTACGCCATTGTCTTATGTTTACACAGGCTCAATCACCATAAAGGCAGATGGCACTCAGCAGTGTTACTTGAAATTGAACTACGATTTCTGTGATGGTGCCGATAACCGCGTGTCTAGATCCGCTACCAGTACCAACTGCGGACAGTGAGCTTTCACAGCGCTTTATCCTCGTCTCTTATCATTTTGATTGAAATTAGAGATGCCTAAATCACGCCTTCTTTTTTAAGCAACACCAATATAGCCTCAGCCGCGTCTTGTGGGCTGGGGTTATTCATGACCTGACCACCAGAAGACGCAGGTGCTGCCGTCGCGGCCAAAAAGCGATCGCGCCCTGACGCTGATGCTGCCACGGTTTTGACTCGCTTCGGTTTCTTCTTCGCTACCTGCCATTGCCAAGTCTGTGCAAGTTCATCTTTGTGCGCTGCCACTTGCAATACATTTACGATGCCATCACGTGCCTTGGTAAACGCACTCTGACGCGGCTCTGGCGCAGCGCCACTTGCCAATAGCACCGCAGGCAATGTGATGCGTAAACGACGACGCTGCCCACCTGACAAGGCTTGCAGTACCTCGGCGTGTGTTTCTGTTTGAGTGAGCACATCCACCACGTCGGGCACAACCGTCGCGCTGAGAGATTGAGCAACCAGATACGGCACCATTCCCGAAGATTCGCCCCGTTCGGCTCTTGCGCCACACATCACTATGTTAGGTTTTCGCGCCGAAACATGATCTGCCAAGGCGAGGCTCGCATCGGCGTCTTGCGACACCTTGAGCACATCCAACTGCTTCACGCCCATACCGAGGTATTCTCGAATAGCGAGTGAATCCGGATCGCCTGCGAAAATCACCGCAGGTGCTTCTCCTAAACCCTCTTCTAACTTCAGTGCCAATTCCAAGGCTTTGGCGTCACTTTCCGCCCGACGCGCTCGACCAGACAAGGGATGCTGACCGCAAGAAACCAAAACCATCACACTGCTGTTAGCTTGCATCTTCAATCTCTCCTAACTCGCCTTGCGTGGCGTCAATCAAAGCCTGCATCACGGCAGCGCTATCGGCGATGATGCTGAGATCGGCGCGTTTCACCATGTCGCAAGACGCATCGGTATTAATCGCAATCACGCTGTCGCAATGCGTCATGCCTTGAAGATGCTGAATCGCACCAGAGATGCCGACTGCAATATACACTTTGGCGTTGACATACGTGCCCGATGCGCCCACCTGAGTAGGACGCGGCATGTGTCCGTTATCGACGGCAACGCGGCTTGCCCCTTCGGTGGCGCCCAGTGCGTCGGCACATTGATGAAACAAGGCCCAGTTACGCACGCCATTACCGCCCGACAAAATAAATCGGGTTTCGGGTAACGGGATATCTTTGGGATCAACCGCCACACGACCAAGATCGACAATCTTAGCCTGACCGTTTTCCACATCTGGACAAGCACAAGCCGATGCTTCACTGACGAACCCTGAAATGGGGTCGGACACTTGCTCTTCCACCAGCAAGAAGCGCGACAGCACTCGGGTCACATAGTGCTTCTCGTCGCCGCTACCGCATTCAATCGAACCATGAGAAGCTGCCTTCACCCGCGTGGCGGGACGCTCGCCCAACGACGCACTCAGCTTTCTTGCGAGATCGCCGCCAATTAATGTTTCATCAGCGAAAATCCAATGTTGAGGCGCGAGTTGGGTATGCAATGCATGCAGCACCGCCAACCAATGATCCGGCGAATATGTCGTATTGTCGCCAAGAGAAATGACACGATCCGCGCCGAAAGCCGCCATGTCATCATCGCGGTTAAACAAAGTGAGAAACACAATTGCAGTGTTTGGCGTGACGGTCTTATCATCGAGGGTTGTCGCCAGTTGGTGCGCAAGGCCAAGCATGTCTTTATCAAGAGTGGTGAGCTTTTTGCTGTCAGCGTCAGACACCACCACGATGTAACGTGTTGGCTCGGTGATCTGTCGACGCGGCAAAGATTGAGACTGTGATTTTTTCGCAACGCCTGAAGACGATGATGACATGCCGCCAGAACGATCAATGCGCTTAATGCCATCCGCAGAGGTAAAGCCAACTCCATGCGGATTCTTTCGGCGAACCCCATTCACCATCATGTTAGCCGTACCGCTCTCAACACCCCCATCAGAGCGACCATCAAACGTGGTCAGCTCTTCGTGCTTGGGGTGCAGACGATCACGCAGGATTCTCTCTTTTCGCGGATCGCGCCGCTTTATCTCATCCATTGCGACCCCCTTCGCTTTGCCCCGTATCAATCACCCGTTCAAGCAGCATGACAGCCACATCTTGAACGGCAGGGCGTGGCATCACCACGCCTTCTAGCATTACCGCACATTGCGGGCAAGCAACGGCTACCATGCTGGCCCCCGTTTCGCGGGCATCGTCCATTCGCATATCCGCGATCCGTTGCTCGCCTTGAATATCCGTGATGGGCGCGCCCCCTCCACCGCCACAACAGCGAGAGCGAAAACCTGAGCGCTCCATTTCGTTGATCGTCATCCCCATGCGTTCCAACAAGAATCGCGGGGCATCATAACCACCGTTGTAACGCCCTAAATAACAGGGATCGTGATAAGTGACGCTTTGCGCTTTGGCCGTATTCAAGGTCAGTGACTCGCGTTCGACGCATTGAGCGAGAAATTCAGTGTGGTGCATGACTGAATAGTGACCGCCAAAGTCGGCGTATTCATTTTTCAGGACATGAAACGCGTGGGGATCGGGCGTTACAATGGTGTTGAAGGTGTACTTATTCAGGGTTTTCACGTTGGCCTTGGCTAAGCGCTGAAACGTGGCTTCATCGCCCAATCGACGCGCTAAATCGCCACTGTCGAGTTCTTCATTGCCCAAAATGGCAAAGCTAACGTTTGCGTGTCGAAGCAGTGCCACTAGCGCTCTCAATGTGCGCTGATACGCCAAATCAAACGCGCCATCGCCTGCCCATAGCAACACATCCGTCTTGCCGACACTTGCCATGGTATCGAGCTTAAGATCAACTGCCCAAATGGCGCGGTTTTGCGGTGACAAGCCATTCGGGTTATCCGTCGCAATCAAATTATTCAGGGTTTCTGCGCCTTTTCCTGCGGTTTCCCCTTTCGCCAGTGTCAGATGTCTGCGCATATCAACAATGGCATCAACATGCTCAATCATCATCGGACACTCTTCCACACATGCGCGACACGTGGTGCATGACCACACGGTATCGGTGAAGATGATAAAACTTTTTCTCTCGACGCTTGGATAAACGACGAT
>NZ_AJYD02000038.1:2015003-2102949 GCF_000286835.2 Enterovibrio norvegicus FF-33
TTTGGGGTTAAGCGGCTGGCCCGCGGCAAATGCTGGACATACTTTTTCGCAGCGCCCGCATTGCACACACGCATCAAAACCGAGTAATTGATTCCAATGAAAATCCGTCGGCTTTTCCACGCCTAGCGTGTTTTCATTGAGATCTATGGGTTTTAAGCCCGTCGAACGCCCACCGCCGAACCTGCCTTGCCGGCGATGAAACCCCAAGTGGAGTGCGCCAGCAAACGCATGTTTCATTGGGCCGCCCCACGTCATGCCAAATATCAGTTCAGCTAAACCGAGCAGCACGCCACCGAGCAACAGAACGGTGAGCACAATCGGCACATTACCGATACCAAGAAGCTGAATCAGTGCGATGCAAAGGCCTGACAATGAAAATGCTAACAAGCTATAGGGAAGACGATGCCAAACGCCCTTAGATAAATTTGCAGGCGGGTTATCTCGGCGTTTCTTCACCTGATAAGCGCCAATACTCATGACCGAGAATGTCACCGCCAACAAGCCATAGGTAAATGAAGAGTTGCCACCAAAAACATACACCACCAACATGGCAAGCACAGAGGCAACAAAACCACCTGCAGTGGCGACATGGGTATTAGCAAATTTTTTGTCTCGGGCCACCACATCATGCAAATCGTGCAGGTAGCGAGGAAGAATAGCTGCAATGCCTTTAAAGAATGGAACAGCGTTAGGGTCAGGCTTACCCTGACGCCACATTTTGACTCTTCTCGCTGCACCTATGGCTGCAAGCAAGATCGCAAGGAGAAGAAGAGGACCAATTAGCGCTGTGGACATATCGCTTCCCTCGCTAATGGCTATAGGTCTTTACACAGACGAAGCGCATCATAAATGGCTGCATGAATATTGCGTGGGGCGTTGCAATCTCCAAGTCGATAGAGCAAATACCCCTCCCCTTGTTCGGCGAACATAGGTTGAGGTTTGGCAGCATAAAGCGCTTCAAGATCGACTTGACCGTGATTTCGCGATCCCTCTTTGAACGCGTAATACAGGGCTTCATCGGGTCTTACGCCGTTTTCAATGACCACCTGATCCACCACGCGCTCTTCGCGCACACCCGTGTATTCATTTTCAAATCGGGCGATCAGCTTCTCGCCTTCTCTGTAGACCTGCTCCAACACAAGATCCGACGACATCACTACGTCGCGCGCATACAGGCTGCGGTAATAAGTCGGGAAGCTGGTTCCCCCCACCGCGACACCCGGTTTAATGTCATCCGTGACCATCTCAACTTGTGCGCCTTTGGCTGCCAGAAAATCTGCCACAGACATGCCACTGAATTCGCAAATGGTGTCATATACCACCACGTTTTCCCCCGGCGCAACCGCACCACTGAGAATGTCCCAACTGCTCACCACCAAGCCATCTTCCGCGCCCCATTCAGGGGTTTGATTTGTGAAGGGCGTGCCGCCGACAGCGAGCAACACCACATCGGGTGTTTCGGCCATGATCACGGCTTCATCTGCTGTCACGTCAAACACCAAGTTGACGCCAAGGCGGCGAAGTTCGAGATCAAACCAACGGGTAATGCCCGCGATTTGTTCCCGCTGTGGTGCTTGTGATGCGAGTGAAATCTGCCCCCCCAGCTCGCGGCTTTTCTCAAACAGCGTGACTTGATGACCACGCTCGGCACATACCCTTGCCGCTTCCATTCCCGCAGGACCGCCACCAACGACGACGACTTTTCGAATTGGGCCATCGGTTTTAGTGATGATGTGCGGCATGGTTTGCTCGCGAGAGGTCGCGGCGTTTTGAATGCACAGCACATCAATGCCTTGATACTGTCTGTCGATGCAGTAATTCGCGCCAACACACTGACGAATTTGGTCTGTCTGTCCCAGCTTCACTTTGGTGATGAGATGCGGGTCGGCAATGTGTGCGCGAGTCATGCCGACAAAATCAATCAATCCGCTTTCTAATGCGCGCGCCGCTTGCACGGGATCTTTGATGTTTTGCGCATGCATCACGGGCACATTGACCACGCTGCGAATGCCTGCCGCCAAATGGATAAACGGTTCTGGCGGATAGGTCATATTAGGAATGACATTCGCTAACGTATTGTGCGTATCACAGCCTGAGCCAACGATGCTGAAAAAGTCGATCAGACCGAGGCTGTTGTAATACGCCGCGATCTCTTTCATGTCATCTTGATCAAGGCCATCTGGGTGGAACTCATCCCCTGTCATACGAATGCCAACCGCGAAATCCGGCCCCACCTCTTCACGCACCGCTTTGAGTACTTCCACGCCAAAACGCATCCGGTTTTCAAAACTGCCGCCCCACTCATCGGTGCGTCGGTTAACGCGCGGACTCCAAAATTGATCAACCAGATGTTGGTGCGCAAAAGAGAGTTCAACGCCATCCAAACCGCCGTCTTGGGCGCGTTTGGTCGCTTTGGCGAAATCACCAATGATGCGCCAAATTTCTTCTGGTTCGATAGTCTTACAGGTGGCGCGGTGAACCGGTTCACGAATGCCACTTGGGCTCATCAACGACGGCCAATTGCCGCCATCCCAACGAGAACGACGCCCCATGTGGGTAATTTGAATCATGATATGCGCGCCATGTTTATGCATGGCATCGGCAAGATTTTGTAGGTGCGGGATCACTTCGTCGGAGGCCATATTGACTGACTTCCACCAGCCTTGCGGGCTGTCGATTGAGACCGGACTCGAGCCGCCACAAACACACAGCCCTATGCCGC
This sequence comes from Enterovibrio norvegicus FF-33, assembly GCF_000286835.2. Lineage (GTDB taxonomy): Bacteria > Pseudomonadota > Gammaproteobacteria > Enterobacterales > Vibrionaceae > Enterovibrio > Enterovibrio norvegicus_A. Next base: position 2,017,726 of record NZ_AJYD02000038.1, read on the forward strand.
CTTTGGCTTTTTCTTCGTAATACTGAATGTAGCGCTCAGTCGGCATGCCATTTTCGGTCGCATATACCTCGGCATGCGCCGTGCTGATCACGCGGTTTCTGATCATCAGCTTGTTAATCGCAAGCGGCTGAAAAATGGCATCGAACTGAGACATGATATTTCCTTATGTTCGTTTTAGATCCTGGGTCCTGCAAAAATTCAAAGCCCATGTTTGCTGCGTCAAGCTCTTGCTTTCCCTAGGATCTAGGGCCTGCTCTTAACTCTCAACGCTTGACGCTTAAACAGGCTTCACGTCAAACAACCCAAATTCGTAGCCCTCTTCCGAGCCACTTTGACGTTGAACAGCATGCGTTTTGAGCGGGAAGCCCACGCTTTCGGTGACCTGATCCATCGCGCCTGCAAACCACCCCGTGAACATGTAATCCACTTTGCGATTGACCTTGCCGTAGTAATACACAAACGCAGAGTTTTCGAGTCGCACTCGCGCTGTGCCTTGAGACACATCAAGGTGCTCGATAAAAAACTGCCCCCAACCACGTTGAGAAAGGCGTTTCATGTAATGATCAAACACTTCAGCGCCGGAAATGCTGTGGGTTTCACCTTCTTGCTCACACCAAAAATAGGCCGATTTATAGCCTGCTTTGTAGAGCAAATCAGCATAGACATCCGCACCTAACGCTTCTTCTACCGCAGCATGGTTATTGATGAAAAAATGGCGCGGCACGTACAACATGGGTAACCCATCTGTACGCCAAACGCCGGTTTCGTCGTCAACCTGAATCGGTAATTCCGGTGGATGTTGGCTCATGAATGTTTCCTCAGCTTTCACTATTAATCTCGATCAAATCACTTAGCAACAATCGAACGCTTACACGCAGGTGCTATTCGCCCCACACGTCTTTCAATACATTGACCCAATTTCCGCCCATGATTTTCTGCACCTTGCTTGCAGGCCAGCCGTTATCAAGCAGCGCTTGGGTTAAGTTCGGGAAATCCCCGATGGTGCGCATACCTTTGGGGTTAATGATCTCGCCAAAGCGTGTCAGCCTGCGTGCATAGCCTTTGTCATGGGTGATCCATTCAAAAAATGCCTGATCGTGACCCTGCGTAAAATCCGTACCAATACCGACACTGTCTTCCCCCACAATGTTGACGATGTAATCAATGGCCTCGACATAATCTTCGATGGTGGAGTTGATGCCGTTTTTAAGGAAAGGCGCGAACATGGTGACGCCAACAAAGCCGCCGTGATCAGCAATGAATTTCAGTTCAGCGTCAGATTTATTGCGCGGGTGATCTTTTAGCCCTAAAGGCAAGCAGTGGGAATAACAGACAGGTTTCTTGGATTCCAAAATCACTTCTTCAGAGGTTTTGGGACCAACATGGGAAAGGTCACACATCACGCCCACACGATTCATTTCCGCTACCACTTCACGCCCATAACCCGACAAACCGCCATCACGTTCATAGCAGCCAGTGCCAACGAGGTTTTGGGTGTTGTAGGCCATTTGCGCGATGCCAACGCCCAGCTTTTTGAAAATCTCGATGTAGCCCAGTTGGTCTTCAAATGCATGCACATTTTGAAAGCCCAGCATGATGCCGGTTTTGCCTTCTTCTTTGGCACGTAAGATATCTTGTGTGGTGTGAACAGGGCGAATAAGGTCGTTGTTGTCACGAAGCAGCTGATTGAATTCGACGATATTGTCGATGGTGGCCTGAAAATCTTCCCACACCGACACGGTGCAGTTAGCAACGGTGAGTCCACCCTTTGCCATGTCTTCAAACAGCGCCCTGTCCCACTTGGCAATGATGAGGCCATCAATAATGATGGAATCGCGATGAAGTACAGCGGCAGCGTTATTGTCGGACATGAAGGCTTCCTTGTGAGTATTCCCTTTTCTATGACTTTCACGTTAACCAACAACCTTCAAACTCGGCGGTGCGATTGCGACAGCTTGTTGCGGGTTTGCGTCAGAGGGGGAATTGCCCCCACGCATATCGGGGGTGATTGCAGGTTTAGGACGCCGAAAACTGTGATAATCTTACTGACTGTTCACACAAAAACGTCACATTCAAAAATGAAAATATTCAGCAACTTCGAAAGCGGAAATATTCACATCGTTAAAGCCGATACGCCTAACGATATTCAGCTCACCATTCCTGCGGATAACCAAACCGAGATATCCCAGTGGTTCCACTTTCGACTAGAAAGTACGTCGCAAGAACAGCATGATTTCAAAATTCTGAACTTAGCAAAATCGGCTTACCCAGAAGGGTGGAAAGACTACGATGTTGTCGCGTCTTATGATCGCAATGAGTGGTTCCGTATTCCTGCCGAGTTTGATGGCGACACCCTGCGCTTTTCTGTTATCCCAGAAAGTGGCTCCATGTACTTTGCCTACTTCGCGCCATACTCTTACGACCGTCATCAAGACTTACTGCACAGTGCGCAATCTCACTATGCGTGCGAACTTGAAACCCTTGGCACCACGCTTGATGGCAACGACATCAGTCTGTTGACCATCGGTGAGCCAGCAGAAGGCAAGAAGAACATTTGGGTGATTGGTCGTCAGCATCCGGGCGAAACCATGGCGGAATGGTTCATTGAAGGGCTGCTGTTGCGCCTGCTTGATGAAACCGACACCGTGGGCAAAACCCTGATCGACAACGCGGTGATCCGCGTGGTACCGAACATGAACCCAGATGGCAGCATTCGCGGTCACCTGCGTCACAACGCGATTGGCGTAAACCTCAACCGCGAGTGGCAAACACCGTCGGTCGAGCGCAGCCCTGAAGTGTTTTACGTTCGCGAGCGCATGCTAGAAACGGGGGTTGATATGTTCTTGGACATTCACGGTGATGAAGCCATTCCGTATAACTTTGTCGCGGGCAGTGAAGGCATCCCTTCTTATAACGAAGAATTGGCGGCGCTCGAAGATCACTTCAAGCAAGCCCTGCTGACCATCACCCCTGAGTTCCAAGACGAATTCGGTTACCCGAAAAGTGCACCGGGTACGGCCAACCTCACTGTGGGTTCAAACTGGGTAGCAGAACAATTCAAATGTTTAGCTTACACCGTTGAAATGCCATTTAAAGATCACATCAGCCACGCTGACGCGCTGTATGGCTGGTCTCCTGCCCGCAGTGCGGCATTCGGTAACGACATGTTGGCAGCCATTTTGGCAACACACAGCAAACTGTAATGTCAGTTGCTTTGGTGACTGACGGGTAGACTCGCACAGACTCAAATCAAAAAGCCCAAACGCAGAGTTTGGGCTTTTTTTTGACGCTTTGTGAATCAACGTGAATCTTGCTATTTGTTCTTTTTCCACGCTGTAATGGGATACAAGATCTGTCCCAGAATACTTTTCGGCAATGGCTTGGTCGTGCCGTAATTCGCAGGCCAATGTTTACCCGGCATGTGCATGGTGCCGAACAGCCAATCAAACACCACCAAATGCGCACTGTAGTTGGTATCAATCGCCGGCTTTTCTGAACTATGGTGCCAATGATGAAACTGTGGCGTCACGAATATGTATTTCAGCACACCAAAATGCAGACGCGTATTGCAGTGGATCAACACTGCTTGCAGCGCAGCGAATGCAACGTAAGCATTCAAGGCGGTTTCCGATGGGCCAAGCAAATACAGCGGCACCATGACCATTGCGCGTTCTGAAAACACCTGCAGAAAATGACCACGTGAACCTGCCAACCAATCGAGATTTTCCACCGAGTGATGCACCGCATGCACAGGCCAAAGCACTTTCACTTCGTGAAACAGACGATGCTCCCAGTACAACACAAAATCAGCGGCAATCAGAATCAACACAAACTGAACAAACACAGGTAACGATTGGATGGTTTCTTGAAACGAAGCACTCACCGCCCAGCTAAAGTGGCTCACATGGTAGTTGGCATAAATCAAGATGGCGGAAATCGCGAGATGGTTGAAGCAGAAATAGAGAAAATCCGTCTCCCACTCTTTGCGTAAAATCACCTGATTCTTGTATTTCGGATACAGCTTTTCCAGCGTCACAAACACCACCGCAGAGCCCAAAAACGCAAGGATTAACCAATCGACACCCAGCGACAACGCTTTCGGTTCAACGGGGCCAACAGGCACGGTGTACCCGCCTAACGCGAAAGCGATCAGGGTCAATGTTATCCCTATACACCCTAGCCTGCGGCGCTTTTTCAAAAGGTGCGTCATTGCCCCAAAGAACAAGGAAAAGTACATGCCGTATTTCAGAATGTGTTGCAGGCTTTCGGCGTCATAGGTTTTGCGTAGTTCGGTGGTAGTGAGATAAGAAGGAAACAGATAGGCCAGCACCGCAAGCAATGACAATGCACCGAGCATGACTGACAAATAGCCGCTGATTTTGCCATCGCCAATACGTAACTGGCGTTGTGCATCAAGCGCAACCTGTCGTTGCTGATAGTGATATGAAGGGTCCTGCTTGGCCATGTCTCTGTCCTTTTTTTGTGTCTGTGCTCCGTGTGTGGAACCAAGACTACGACAGATCCCGCCCGCCGTTAATACCGCTGTTCAAAGTAACAAAAAGCGCCACGAAAGGTGGCGCTATCTGTGACTTTTTAGCGTGAGCTACTCGAATCGCAGCTTACAGGCTAAGTATTGGCGTTGGGAGCGCTAGAACAAGCCCACAATTTCACCGTTATCATCCAAGGAGATACTCAGCGCCGCGGGTTGTTTCGGCAAGCCAGGCATGGTCATCACATCACCACAAATCGCGACCACAAAACCAGCCCCTGCCATCAAATGCAATTCACGCACGGGCAGAACATGTTCCGTCGGTGCGCCCAGCATGTGAGGATCTGCGGTAAAGCTGTAAGGCGTTTTCGCGATACACACAGGCAGATGACCAAAACCTTGTTGATGAATTTCATCCAACTGTTTTTGCGCGGCAATGTTGAATTGCACATCCGATGCGCCATATAAGCGCGTGGCAATGGTGCGGATTTTCTCGTCAATCGGCATCGCATCTTCGTAGAGAAACTTCACCTCTGGCGAGCCGCTGTCCAAAATCGCTTTAACGCCTTCTGCGACGGCTTTGGCACCCGCACTGCCTTCCGCCCAGTGATACGCTTCTTCCACTTTCGCACCTAATCCTAAACAGACTTCTTTAATCACCGTCAGTTCTTCGTCGGTGTCTGTTGGGAATCGGTTAATCGCCACCAGCGGGTTTAAGCCAAACTGCTGCATGTTTTCGATATGACGAACGAGGTTTTCTGCACCCTTGGTGACGGCCTCGACATTTGGCGCATCAAGATCGCCTTTGCCGATACCACCCTGCATTTTCAAAGCACGTACAGTACACACCAATACCGCAGCATCGGGTTTTAGACCTGACAATCGACACTTAATATCGATGAATTTTTCAGCCCCCAGATCCGCACCAAAGCCGGCTTCTGTGACCACGACATCGGTTAAACCGAGCGCGGTGCGTGTCGCCATCACCGAGTTACAACCATGAGCAATATTGGCGAACGGACCGCCGTGGATCAACGCTGGATTATGCTCCAGAGTTTGGATTAAATTCGGTTGAATGGCTTCTTTGAGCAGCACCGTCATTGCGCCATCAGCGCCTAGCTCGCGTGCCGTGACTGTCTTGTTGTCACGGTTGCGCCCGATGATGATATTTCCGAGTCGGCGCTGGAGATCTTTTCTATCATCAGCAAGACAAAGGATCGCCATGATTTCTGACGCGACAGTAATATCAAAACCAGATTCACGTGGCTGACCATGAGCAGGCCCACCCAAACCAACCAAGGTATGGCGAAGTGCGCGATCATTCATGTCCATGACACGACGCCACGAAATACGACGTGAATCCAGATTAAGCTCGTTGCCCCAGTGAATATGATTATCAATCAGCGCAGCCAGCAAGTTATGGGCAGAAGTAATGGCATGAAAATCCCCCGTGAAGTGCAGGTTCAAATCTTCCATTGGGATAGCTTGTGCACGCCCACCACCTGCCGCGCCGCCTTTTACGCCAAAACATGGCCCAAGTGACGGTTCACGCAAGCAAACACTGGCGCTCACGCCAATCGCATTCAATGCGTCGGTTAACCCGATACTGGTGGTGGTTTTTCCTTCACCAGCAGGTGTCGGTGTAATCGCGGTCACTAATACCAGCTTGCCTTGCTTTTTACTGGTATCAAGCTGCGCCAAATCCAGTTTGGCTTTGTAATGTCCATAAGGAATCAGCGCGTGTGCAGCGACGCCAAGTTTACGCTGAGCCACTTCGAAGATGGGCCAAGGTTTTACTGCTCGCGCGATTTCAATATCCGGTGCGCCCGGAGGAGGTAACACTGTCATAGTTAATTCTGCCAGTACTGCATTATTATGATTATTGGTCATTTGTACTCGAACTGCTTGTGAGTATGGGCTGTTTGCCCGTACTCGATATTCTTCATTTGCGACACTTTCTAATCTTTTTGCTCTCCTGAAGCGCGAAAAACCAGTCATCTCAAGATGCGTGTTCAGCGAGAGCTTGCGGGTGCCTAAGTAGACAGTAAGCGTGAGGAAATTGGCTTGATGCGGGTCAATGAAAAAGAAAGGATAGCGTCACTATTTCAACAATAACCGTCAGTTACTTGGGTATATCCGTTGAATATTATCTTGTGACGGTATTTACTCTTGAATGGGCGATATTCTAAATGCTTCGCTTTATACCCAAGTACTTTTAAACGGAGAAAAAACGCTATGCCACGGATCCTATGCTTCGGTGATTCAAACACTTGGGGATACAACCCTTCCAATGGCGAGCGATGGCCTGATGGCGTTCGCTGGACATCACGACTTCAACAACACCTCAATGACGAATCGCAAAAGCCAACGGCGTGGACACTGATTGAAGAAGGCCTTAACGGACGCACCACCATGTGGAATGACGTGCTCAAACCTCACCGTGACGGCAGCGCGGCCTTGCCAATGGTCTTGCTGACCCATCGCCCGCTGGATTGGGTTGTCATCATGCTTGGCACGAATGATCTCAAATCTCAATACCCATCAGAGCCAGCATGGATAGCAGAAGGCGTTCGAAAGTTAGTGGGTCAGGTTCGCGAAACCGACAATGCAGGACAAACTGCACCGCAGATCCTTATCGTTTCTCCCGCGCCCATGCATGACGCCAATAAATGGGCGTCTGGTTTTATCAATGGGAGAGAGAAATCACTGCAACTAGCGTCTTACTTCCACACCGTTGCAGAAGAAGAAGGCTGCTATTTCCTAGACGCAGGTCAAGTATGTGAAGCCTCACCGATAGACGGTTTACACATAGATGCGCAAGGCCATGCAGCATTGGCAGCATTCATTTATGAAGCGCTGGAAGGGTTAACCGACTGATCCTGAAAATGTTCGCCACCTTAATATTAGATTAAGCCCGTATTGGCTAACACCGGAATGCTCACACACAACACAAGAAGAAAAATGATGATTCGAACCCTTTTCGCCGTACTTTCATTGCTGCTACTCACTGCTTGCCAATCCGTTCCCGACGGCGTGACGCCTGTGACGGGGTTCGACGAACAACGCTATCTTGGCAAATGGTATGAAGTAGCTCGTCTCGATCACAGCTTCGAGCGTGGTCTAAGCAATGTCACCGCCGAATACTCAGTGCGAGAAGATGGGGGTATCCGTGTGTTAAACCGTGGTTTTAACACAGAAGATCAAGAATGGTCTGACGCAGAAGGGCGAGCGTATTTCGTGGATGAGCGCGATACCGCGCATTTGGAAGTCTCTTTCTTTGGTCCTTTCTTTTCATCCTACGTGGTGTTCGAACTGGGTGAAGACTACGACTACGCATTCGTGTCAGGTTACAACACAAACTACCTCTGGCTGTTAGCTCGCACGCCCACCGTTTCTGACGCACTACTGGCAGAATTCTTAACCATTGCAGAGGAAAAAGGGTTTAACATCAACGAGATTATCTTCCCCGTTCAAGAGTAATACAGACTGAGCCTAATCACTTTCAACGAGAGATTGGGCTCAACTTCCCGCTTTTTGATTAAATATTCTGCAAACTCAGTCGCCCTTAAACAAAGGACTAAACTTCATCCTTCCTTTCTGCTTAAATAGCCCGATATTAATAAGATAATCAATAATATGCCGATAACGACTGATACCCCTGCAATGCGAGATACACTTGCTCGCCTGAACCAAGATGCTATTGCCTCCATTGACACCAACGGAGAATGCAAGATTAAGGTCAACGATCTGTCTACCCTGCTTTCTGCTTACAAAATTGAGCTGAACAAAAACCGGGGCTTAAAAAAAGCAATGGGAAACGCAGCCAAGGCTGACGCTTAAGTTTCACTAAGCCTTGAACCGGATGGCTGATGAAGCTTCGGTGACTCAGCCGACCCTTAGATCAGATCTTTCTTATCCAATATCCCTTTTTCAACCAATTGATTGAGCAATGCTCTGCACTTCTCTTGCAGCATGTCCCGCAGCAATCTGGCGGCGGGCGTGATCGATTGACGGCTAGGAAAGAGCAACCAAAGTTCCGATGGCTCAGGCGGAATCTCTAAATCTAAGCTGATAACTCTGCCGGCTAGAAGATCCGCAGCCATATCAAGTGATGACTTGGATGCCAAGCCTTTCCCTGAGACACACCAGCGCCTGACTAAATCAGCATCATTTGAGGCGCGATCCCCCCTCACCTTGATTTTTTGCTCACGCTCGCCATCTGAAAACACCCACACGTCATGCAATACGTCATTCAACTGATAGAGCAAAGCATTGTATTGCTGCAATTTTTGCAGCGGAACGGTGACTCGATTTCCCCTGTTTCCGCAGTTCACGCTTCCGCTTTGCGCTGCGCTATCCACTAGATCACCCTCTAAGAGACCGCTATCCATAAGGTAATCCTGAGTGGCACAGAGAACGCGGGGAACGTTGCAGATCTTAAAACCATACACGTTTGCATCCGTTGGCGAGCCATATCGCAACGCCATATCAACCGAATCACGGTAGAAATCAATGTTGCTGTCGCTGATACTCGCTCGCAATCTCACGTCTGGGTGCGTATCCATAAATTCATCAAGCCAAGGGAGGATCACGTTGCGCCCTAAATCTGATGACAGCGCAATACGCACTTCACCATCGACAATGTCGAGGTCTTCTTTCACATTTTGCTTGGCTTGCGCCAGCATCAACAACGCCTGTTCACATTGAGGAAGATAGCGCTCCCCAGCATTAGAAAGGCGCAACTGCCTTGTCGTCCGGATAAAAAGCTCAACACCAAGGACGCTTTCCACACGCTTAACCGCCGCACTGGCGGTTGCCACACGCATATCCAATTGTGTCGCCGCGGCAGTAATGCTACGACACTCGGCCACTTTAAGGATGACTTGCAGATCTTCAATCAACATATTGTCAAAAATAATTTGATAATCATTCAATTATTATGCTGTTTATTACAAACCAATCAACACCTATTCTCTCTTCAACGCACAACATTGTGGATTCGGAGATAAAGCATGAAAGCGATTGGATACTTAAACTCACTGCCTATTACTGATACAGAGTCATTGCTTGATATCGAGCTACCACAGCCTATCGCGACTGGCCATGATCTTTTGGTGAAAATCAAAGCCATTGCGGTTAATCCTGTGGATTACAAAATTCGCCAGAACATGGCGTCTGAAAATGGCGAGTACAAAGTGATTGGCTGGGATGCAGTGGGCGAAGTGATCGCAACCGGAGATGAGGTTAGCAAATTTCAAGCTGGCGACATCGTTTACTATGCAGGCGCATTGGGCCGTCAGGGCAGCAACGCAGAATACCAACTGGTCGATGAGCGCATCGTTGGACATAAACCGAAAAGCTTATCCGACTCCGAAGCAGCGGCACTGCCACTCACAACCATTACCGCATATGAACTTTTGTTCGATCATCTAGCATTGGCGCAGCAAGATCCAGAATCCAAAGAGAAATCAGGCGATGTCCTTTTGGTTGTTGGTGCGGCAGGTGGTGTAGGTTCTATCTTAGTGCAGCTTGCAAAACAGCTTACTGGCGCAACCATCATTGCAACCGCATCACGTGAAAGCTCGCAAGCTTGGGTGACCAAACTGGGTGCGGATCATGTGGTTGACCACACCAAACCGCTTCAGACTCAAATCGATGCATTGGACGTTGGCCAAGTCACCCATGTTGCCAGTTTGAACTGCACCGAAGACTATTTTGATACCTATACGGAACTGCTTGCCCCGTTTGGCAAGATTGCACTGATTGACGACCCAAAGACAATGAACATTCACAAAATCAAACCAAAGAGTTTATCGCTGCATTGGGAGTTCATGTTTGCTCGCTCGATGTTTGAAGCAAAAGATATGGATAAGCAAGGCCAGTTGTTAAATCGCGTGGCGGAGTTGGTTGATTTGGGCCACATTCAAACCACCGCAGGCAAACATCTGGGCAAAATCAACGCAGGCAACCTGCGTCAAGCCCATGAAGAATTAGAGTCCGGACGCTCAATCGGCAAGATCGTATTGGAAGGGTTCTAATAAACCGAATACAGATTTACGCTGCTAACAGTCAAACTTAAAAAGGACAAGAACATGACCAAATTAACCATCGTCGCCAACATTATTGCTAACGAAGACAAGATTGAATTGGTGAAAACAGAGCTTTTGAAGCTGATTGAGATCACCCGCGGAGAAGAAGGCTGCTTGCAGTATGACTTGCACCAGGACAACGAGAACCAAGCACACTTCATGTTTTATGAAAACTGGGTAAACCGCGACCTTTGGCAAACACACATGAGCGCGCAACATCTTGCTGACTACTTAGCGGCAACAGACGGCGCTGTCGCGAGTTTCACTCTGAACGAAATGACCGTGATTGGCTGATTCTTTGGCCAACAATAACATGTACATATAAACGCACATTTTCAAGTAATCAAAGAGGGGCGACAGCCCCTCTTTACGCATCACGTTTTATACCCGTTAAATTGGTGATTTAGGCTTTCTTGACGTTGCCGGTTCCGCAATCGAATTACCGATATAAGCCCAATATTTATCAGTGACCACAGCCCATCATAGAAAAGCTTGGCATGTCCCAACTGTGTGTCCAATGCGTATCAAAAGCGTATGCAGTTCCCATCAAACCAAATAGAACCAAAGCGCCGATTGCCAATTTTTTCATTGCGTGTTCCTTTTTCTTATTATGCAAAAATCGGCGCTAGTATCGTTGTTTTCATTGGAATAAAAAGCCGATTTACGTAGCTTTACCTTGCTTTATGAATTAACAGGAAAAGGCATTGCGTGCGGGAGTCTGTCGACACAAATGTACGAGTTCTCTCTTTGGCTCCCCAACTTTTCTCGTTTAACCCAATCCACACTCATCACCAAATCACACCCATCACTTCAAGTCGTTAAATCTTTCTTAGGTTGTAGCGTTCCAACAGATACGTTCTAATCACTCTCTTGCACGTCGCATTCACGCTATTTGTCTTCGCCAAGGATTGCCAACTGATGTTAAAAAGCTCTATCCCTTTTATATTCGTATTGCTCTGGAGTACAGGTTTTGTTGGCGCAAAATTTGGCCTGCTGGACTCGAACGCTGCCACGTTTCTCTTGATTCGTATGGTGCTAAATGTGCTGGTGTTCTTGGTTATTCTGGCCGTGATGAGACCGATGATGCCCAGAGGAAAGCTGCTTGTTCATGCGCTGGTGTCCGGATTCTTGATTCACGGGTTCTACTTAGGTGGCGTATTCGCCGCCATTCAATTAGGGATGCCTGCGGGCTTGTCATCCTTGCTGGTAGGGTTTCAGCCTATTCTCACTGCGGTGATTGTCGTGAATACCTCGGCGGAAAGACTCAGCTTCTCGCAATGGCTAGGGCTTGTTGCAGGCATCGTTGGGATTGCTTTTGTCGTACAAGGGAAAATGAGCTGGGGTATGGATGCGCAACCGCTTTATGCCTACATATTCATTGGCTCTGCACTGCTTGGTATTACCTTCGGCACCTTGTACCAAAAACGCTTTTGTCAGGGTATGAACTTGGTGGCCTCGGCCATGTGGCAATATGTCGCGGCAGCTGTCGTATTCTTACCTGTCGTTTGGTTCGTCCAAGGTTTCCAGGTGACATGGACACTCACTTTTACTCTGACGATGATTTGGTCCGTGCTCGTGCTTTCCGTTGTGGCTGTCTTGTTGTATCTCTATATGGTCGGTCAAGGTGCGGCATCCAAAGTCACGTCATACATTTACCTTGTTCCGCCGCTGGCAGCCATCCAAGGCTGGCTGTTTTTTGATGAAGCGTTTTCCGGCGCGACATTGATCGGCTTTGCCTGTTGTGCGCTGGCGGTGTATTTGGTGATGAAAGCGCCGAAGCTCTCCTTTCGATAATCTAATTTCAATGAATACTGGCTGAGGGCACGTTTCTCTCAGTCAGTATCTTGTTCAGGTTTTCCCATTGTCTTGCCTAGTCGAGCCATTCTTTTCTACTTTCTTTCTCTTTTTCTCTTTTTCTCTTTTTCTCTTTTTCTTTATGCATTGTCGCAACTCATCTATCACACCGCTCAATCCTTAATCAGTCATACTCTCTGCTTTTTGAGCGAAAATAAGGATTAGTGAATTACCTCTCCGCAACAAATGAAATGCTTTGACTTTTTATTCGGATTTAACGACATTTTATGCCCCTTTTATTTTGAGAATGATGGAATGTCTCAAACACATGTTCAAACCCAAGATGGGGTGTCTGATCACAAAAAATGGCAAATGCCTGACACCCTAATTTTGATTTTTATCGTTGGCCTTTTCGCTGCTGCAATGACGTATCTGATCCCTGTGGGTCAGTTTGACAGCCAGCAAATTTCCTTCATGGTCGACGGCGCTGAAAAAACACGCACCGTGATCAACCCTGAGTCTTTTCGTTTGGTCACTGACGAAAACGGAGATTCAGTTTACAACCAAGTACAATTCTTCGCATCGGGCGGTGGTATTGGCTTGATGAATTTCCCGTTTGAAGGTCTGGTTTCAGGCTCAAAATGGGGTTCAGCGATTGGCGTGATCATGTTCATGCTGATCATCGGGGGTGCGTTTGGCATTGTCATGCGCACAGGTACCATTGATAACGGTATCTTGAAGCTCATCGACAAGACCAAAGGCAGTGAAGCGCTGTTTATTCCTGTGCTATTTTCGCTGTTCTCACTTGGCGGTGCCGTATTCGGCATGGGAGAAGAAGCCGTCGCGTTTGCCATTATCATTGCGCCATTAATGGTTCGTCTTGGCTATGATGGCATCACGACGGTGATGGTCACGTATGTCGCCACGCAGGTGGGATTTGCTACCTCGTGGATGAACCCATTCTCGGTGGCTATCGCACAAGGCATTGCAGGTGTTCCTGTACTGTCAGGCATGTCATTTCGCATGACGATGTGGGCAGGCTTCACCCTCATTGGTATTGCCTTTACCATGATGTATGCCGCCAAAATCAAAGCCAACCCGAAAGCTTCCTACAGTTTCGAATCTGATGCGTATTTGAAAGACAAAGCACAAGAAGATAACGAAGCGCGTTGGGGCTTTGGCGACACGTTAGTGATCCTGACAGTGATTGCGACCACCATCTGGGTTGTCTGGGGTGTGGTCATGCATGCATGGTACATTCCTGAAATCGCATCCCAGTTCTTCACCATGGGCTTCGTGGTCGCCATTATCGCTATCCTTTTTAAGCTCAACAACATGCGCTTTAATGATGTGGCTGACGCATTCAAAGAAGGCGCTGGTATCATGCTCGCACCGGCTTTACTGGTTGGCTTCGCTAAGGGCGTGTTACTGCTTCTTGGTGGCGGTTCAGACGACCCCAGCGTGCTAAACACGATTTTGCACAATGCCGGGGGCGCAATCAGTGAATTGCCTTCTGCAGCGGCGGCTTGGTTGATGTATGTGTTCCAGTCTGTGTTCAACTTCTTTGTGACCTCAGGATCTGGGCAAGCAGCACTCACCATGCCTTTACTGGCTCCGTTGTCCGACATTGCAGGCGTAACACGCCAAGTCGCGGTACTGGCCTTCCAATTGGGCGATGGTTTTACCAACATTATTGTGCCGACGTCGGCATCTTTGATGGCGACACTGGGTGTATGTCGTATTGATTGGGGCAACTGGGCACGATTTGTTTGGCGCTTTATGCTGTTGCTTTTTACCATCGCAAGTGTCACGGTAATTGGCGCGCACATGATGGGCTTTGCCTAGCATCAACGCAGCATGCCCAAGGCAATAAATGAATAACAAGGGCGAGATAGACATCTCGCCTTTTTTTGACCTGAATAGAGTATGGCGACACGCAGTATGACAACAATTATTGAAGGTAATCAAATCGACGGGCTGGCCGTGATCAGCGCATTAGATGTCAATCAGCTAGACGCAGGACAACACAAATTCTGGTTCCGCGCAGCCACCAATGCATTAGGCCAATCGCAACACTTACCTGTCTGGGTATTTAAAGGCGAAAAAGCAGGCAAGAAGATTGTCATTACTGCGGGCGTTCATGGCGATGAATACAACGGTGTGTTGGCAGCGCAAGCCATTGCCCGAGAGCTGAAAAGCAAAGAAATCGCTGGCTGCATAACCATTATTCCAACACTGAATCTCTCCGGCCTGCTTAACCACAGCCGCGACTTTGATTCGTCTGATCCCGATGTATCCTGTGGCAATCTCAACCGCCACTTTCCGGGTAATGCTGACGGCAATGAGCCACAGCGTTTTCTTCATGCGATCTGGCACAACTTGATGAAGCCAAACGCGGAACTCGCGATCGACCTACATACCCAAACCACCGGCACCGTTTACCCGCTGTATGCGTTTGCAGATTTTCGCATTGCTGATGCTGTCAACATGGCGCGATTGATGAATCCTGATGCGATTTTGGACGACCCGGGTGACCCAGGCATATTGGAAACCGTGTGGAATGAAAGCAATATTCCAAGCATCACGGTTGAACTTGGCGTGGGCCGTTATACCGACACTGTTATGGTCGCGCGGGCAGTCGATGGCGCAATGAATATTTTCAAGCATTATAATCTGCTTGATGAAATGCCTCAGGCGATAACCCCCGCCATTGAAAGTGCGCGCGTCACCAGTCTTCGTGCCATTCAAGGTGGCTTTATTTTGCCGCAAGTTTCACTGATGCAGCATGTAGAAACCGATCAACTCCTTGCCGTTCAATACGACAGCTTTGGTGAAGAAGTACATCAGTATCGCGCGCCTGAATCAGCAGTGGTACTCAGCCACAATGTGGAATCTATGCGTGCTGCGGGCGCGTTGGTGATTCGTCTCATTCATCCGCAATAAGTTACGCCAATTCGGAAAATCCCCCATGTTCGTTTAGTTTGTCGAATTGACAGTCAAAATAAGAAAACCGCGCCCTTGATGCGTGGTTTTCTTTTCTGTCTACATCTGTGAATTTATAATTAACTGATTTCATAGAATTAAATTTCAGATCAGTAAGTGGCACACTCTTTGCTGTAACCGTGTATGAATCACGAAGAGTGCGGGTAATGCAACTACTTGACTGGCTGAGCGAACAGCAAAACTTGCTGCTAACGCGAATGAAAACCCATTTTGTGCACGTCACAGCGATGTTTGTCGCTTTGTCTTGTGTGGTGTGGTTTATCATTCCTCATCCTGTCATCCCTATCGCCATTGGCCTTGTCCCGCTGGCCCTTCTGATCACCCTGTCTCAACCTGTTTTACTGGGTTTACTGTTCATTGCTTTTTCCTTCTTTCGCCTCCATGAAGCGTTCCCTCAACTGTATTCACTAAAAATTCCGCTGATGTTGTCTTTGGGCACACTGACCACATTGGCTTGGCACATCGGGCTTAGCGGTAAAATCAAGATGTTCCACAGCAAGGAACTTAACGCTTTTTACGTCTTTCTTGCGCTCGTCACTATCGGTATTCCGCTCTCTGGCAATATCGGTGAAGCCTTTGCTTACTACAAAAACACCTACGTCAAAATCGGCATCATGACCCCCGCTTTGGCGTGGTTGCTTTGTCATGCCAAGCACTATCGAAATGCGCTTGTTATGATCGTGGCGTCGGGCATGTCGGTCGCACTGGTCACCCTTTTTAACAAAATGAACGGCATTGGGATGGTGGAAGAAACGCGGGTGACCGTCGGTCGAGATATTGGCTCAGTATTAGGTGACCCTAACGATTTGGCGCTCGTACTTCTGTTCCCTTTTTCTTTTGCGGTCAGCATTGCTATCACAGACGGTCTACCTAAAAAAGCCCGCTTCTTGGGTTTACTGACAGCAATTGCGCTGTTTTCAGCCATTATCGCCACACAAAGCCGCGGCGGGATCTTAGGTATCCTCTCGGCACTCGGCACCATTGCATGGCGACGCGTCAAATCGAAAGCCTTGCTGTTTAGTGTCGGCGGTGTGCTGTGTTTTATTCTGTTTATCGCAGCAGGGATCAGTGGCCGTAAGTCTGGCGGTGCAGAAGAAGAAGGTTTAGACGAATCCGCAAAAGGCCGCCTGTATGCCTGGGAAGCTGCTTTCTTTATGGCCGTCGACAACCCTTTTTCAGGCGTAGGGTTGAACAATTTCTACTTCAATTATTTCTTCTATTCCCCACATTGGGATGGGCTTAACCATGCGGTTCACAGCACATGGTTCGGCGTATTAGGTGAAACCGGATTTTTGGGTTTGGCTGCGTTTTTAAGCATGACATTCATCGTGTTTCGCTCAGCGCAAAAAACGGTCTATCTCGTGACCCAAAAACCAAATGTGTACCCCCCGGTAGTGCGCTGTATTTCAGAAGGGCTATTTTCAGGCATGGTCGCATTTTGCGTATCAGGCACCTTTCTGACCCAAGGGTTTACTTGGCCTATCTACATTCTCGTCGCGCTTACCGCCTCAGTTGCACACTACGTCAAAACAACCGAAGCATCGCTGGTAGCGACAGGGGAACAAGACACAGAACCCAACACTGAAGGGAGCGACCCGACTGAGGTTCATCCATCAAACAATGAAACCCGCAGAAACAAATATTCAAAACCGAACCTGCGTTAAAGGAGTCTTTACTATGAAGCGTTTACCTCTTTGGCTTAAATACATTGCCTCTGTCCTCGTACTGACTGCCGGACTGAGTTATATGGCAGGTGAAGCGGCTCGTGGGTTTGAACGCAATTACCTCGAAAACCGCATGGACACACAGATCCGAGCGAATTTCTCTGCTCTCATTTCGGCGCTTTCAGACGATATTGTGACGCAGCAACCCGGCACACTAAATCAGAAGTTATTGCTGATGGCCGAACACTATCCCGATCTGTGTTATGTCTCCATTATCACAGACCAAGGCGTCGAAATTGGCCAATGGGGTGACAAGCCGCATGATGACAACCCGATGGCGCTAAATTTTGTCAATCCCGTCAGTGTAAAGGGCCAATACATAGGCTCTATGCAAATATCCATGAGCAAAAAACAGATGCTGCAGGACATTACGCAGCACGGTAATCAAATCCGTGGCTACGTGGCATTAACCCTGTTGCTGCTGAGTCTTCTGATATTTGCTGTTTCTCATTTTCTAATTTTCAGCCCACTTTCGCGTATTAACCGCCGCCTACTCGGTTTTGCAAAAACGAACGACTATCACTCGTCGGCACACGATGAAATTTCTCGATTGAACCAATGCGTGGAAGACTTGGACATTCACTTAAAAAGACAGCAAGAACGCGAAGCAGAATTAAAGCTCGCCCGAGAAGCCGCTGAAGCTGCAAATATTGCTAAATCACAATTCATTGCCACGATGAGTCATGAAATCCGTACTCCGATGAACGCTATTTTGGGTGCTATCGACATTTTGAACGAAGAAACGTTACCTGTGCATTGTAAACCTTTAACCAAAATGGCAAATGACGCTGCCAAATTGCTGCTTAGTCAGCTCAATGACATCCTCGATTACTCCAAAATTGATGTTGGTGCGCTTGAAGTCTTTAGCGAAGAATTTGACGTCGGCGCTTTAGGCAAAAACGTGATGTCGATGTTTGAAAAAAATGCCCGCGCTAAAAACATCGACATGGTTCTTGATGATCGCCTCAACCATCGATTCATTGCCGTCACTGACAAAGGGAAAATCAGCCAAATACTCACGAATCTAATCTGCAATGCGCTCAAGTTTACACAAGAAGGCGAAATCGAATTAACCATGAGTCATGTCTATCCCAAGGGCTTGAAATTACAAGTCTCTGATTCAGGCATCGGGATTGCACCCGCGTATCAAACCCTTATTTTCGAACCTTTCAAACAAAAGGACGCAACCTTTTCTCGTACCTATGGTGGTGTAGGCATGGGGCTGGCGATTTCAAAACGGTTGGTTGAGTTACTCGGTGGCGAACTCACACTAGAAAGCAGAGTGGGAGTCGGCAGCGTATTCACCATTACTCTGCCCTGTGAAATGCACTACCCAGAAGATGCTTTACAAGCAAGCACGAAACGCAAAGCGTTCAAAACGACCACAACAGAAAATGAAACCACTATATTGTTGGTCGAAGATAACCCCGCCAACCAACTCGTGGCACAGACTATGTTGGAAAACGCTGGATTCAAGGTATCAATAGCAAGCAACGGTAAAGAAGCGATTAAAGCCATCGAAAACGCACACTATGAAATCATTTTGATGGATTTACAGATGCCAGAAATGGACGGATTCACCGCATGTGAAGCTATTCGTGACCTCAATGAACAAGGACGTACCACGCCCATTCTCGCCATGACCGCGAATGTCAGCGCACAAGACAGAAACAAATGTCGCCAAGTAGGCATGGATGACTTCCTCGCCAAACCCGTCAACAAACAAACAATGATTGATGTCATCACCAACTGGACAGGGCGAAAACATATCAGTTTCAAGGCATAACGCGTGTCTTCGAGCATAACTAAGTGTCGCTTTCGAGAGTTTAAAACTATCTTTAAAAATGGACAGGTGTTTTTTTTTAGAGATACGAGCAAGTCACTAACATCATTGTGAGCCAAAGAGAATGAAATTGGGACATGCCAAAATGGCTTTTCCCAATTTCATTGTCAGAATGAGAAACTCCCTGTCCCCTCATGAACAAGTAAATATATCCTTATGTTTAATAAGAATAAAAATACTTGGCATGCATTTCGCTTAAGAACATGTGCTCATAACGGAGAGGCTATACAACATGCAAATCGAACGTATCCAACAACCTGATGACTCCCTTCTCATCCTCATTCAAGGGGACATGGATGCTCAAGGCTGTAGTGAGCTTCAACCTGAACTCGATGCGCTGGTAGGCGCAGATCCTTTATCTGATATCACGTTAAATCTCGGCCAAGTGGACTTTTTAGACAGTTCCGGCATTGGTGCCATTGTGTTCCTGTTTAAACGATTGAAAGCATGCGGAAAAACCTTGGCGCTTACCCATGTTCACGGTCAGCCTATGGAAATCATTCAACTGTTGCGCATTAACAGCGCAATTTCAGTTGAAGCGGCACCCGCTAGTTAATTGCACGCTGACCTGACAAGGGAAACGTCATGAGAAAAATTTTCGCGCTCATCACCATCACAGCTCTGTCATCAGGTTGCTCAATGTTTCCCGATCACGGTCAAGGTGGCATGGCCGAACATCACTATTCAGCGCTCTCTCCGGTTTTAGCCGACCAACCATTGGGGCCAGAGCATGGATTGCGTTTTGAATGGGAATTATCCGCTCGCCATTTAGATGTGTTGGTACTGGAAGGTGCCGAACTCTGTTTCCCCGCCACTGTATTGCAAGCTCGTCGTATGCAAGACCGCATTGTTAGAGAATTACACGGTGACCTAGAATTCGACGCCGCTAACGACCTCATTATTCAACGCGCTGCTCTTGAGCGTCTTGAAAAACAACTCGATGCCGTAAAACATAGCGGCGCATGCAGCCCACCAGGTGACATCAGCTATGCCTCATCTGCGGCGCTGGCGACAGAAATTGATGCACTACTCAATATCGATAACCAATTTGCGTTTAACTCACCAGCAGTAAACCCCAAATACATGGGTCACTTGGCCGAAGCGGCGCATCTGCTTCGAGAACTCCCACAATATTCGCTGCACATTACTGGTCATACCGATTCCGTGGGTAATGAAGCAGCAAACCAAGCACTGTCACTTGCTCGAGCCAATCAAGTAAAACGATATTTGCAGATTTTTGGCATTGCGCCATCACGGTTAACCGTCGCTGCCGTCGGCGCTAACGATCCTTTATTTAAAGGCCACGCCCCGCAAGAACGTCTCGTCAATCGTCGTGTGTCCATAGAATTGATTGAACGCTCAAAAGCCAACAATAGCCTAGGAGGCTCACAATGAAACGCCTCCTGACTTTCATCTTGTTCTCAATGCTGAGTGTCATTAGTGCACATGCAGATGAGTATCAAGCGCAAATTGGCGATCAGATCGCCATCATGTTGCCGGGTGAAGTCACGCTTAATCAAGAGTTTCAAATTGACCGCCAAGGCCGCCTAACACTGCCCGAAGTCGGCATGATTGAAGCGGCAGGCATGACAGAAACCGAACTGTCCGCAGCGGTGCAAGAGACACTAGGCTCAGTGATCCGCGATTTGTCTTCCCTTCAAGTATTCGTGAGCAAACGCCAGCTTCTTGTTACCATTCAAGGGTATGTGGCTGAGCCCGGTGAATTCACCCTAAAAGATAACGCGTCCATTCAAATGGCACTGTATGCGGCGGGAGGGCTTCGCCCCGGCGCACAACTCGACCGTTTTCAGCTTCGTCGTGGTGAAGAAATCCTTATCTTTGACTACAAAAAGTTCCTAGATTCGGGCGATGACAGTTTGTTACCCGACCTCAAGTCGCTCGATACTATGTTTATTCCTGCCTCCCCGATGACGGGTAATGTTGAACAAAGCTTCGACCCATCACAACTGGCTGATTCCGGTGACGCCGCCGAGGACAGAAAAGCCATTAAAGTATTTGGCGAAGTCATTAGCCCCGGCAGTTTTTCCGCCAAAGAAGAAAACAATTTAGTGGATTTATTGATGCGCGCGGGCGGCGTAACACGCTTTGCGGCGGTTGAGCAAATCCGCGTTATATCTCAAAGCAAGCCTCGCATTTTCAATCTGAAGCAGTATCTGGACAGCGGCGACGAAAACTTACTGCCCAACATTGTTGAAGGTTCCACCATTTTTGTGCCTAAACAAGAAGAAGAAATCAAAACCGGTTCGAACACAGTTTATGTGATGGGTGAAGTCGCCAAGCCCGGCGCCTATGAAGGTAAAGAAGGCGCGACCTTTATCGATATTCTCGCCAATGCCGGTGGCCCAACTCGTTTTGCTGAAAGCCGGCAGATACGCATTATTAAAGCGAATGGCAACACGGTGCCCTTCGATCTGACTTTATTCTCAGAAGGAAAACTGACGGGTCCACTGCCACTGGTGCAGCCGGGTGACGCCATTTTCGTTCCTGAAAAACTCGACATGAATGAAAAGTCTTGGTTGAAAGTGTCCCCTGACAGAGCGGTACGCGTGCTCGGTGAAGTGGTACGCCCAAGCCGCGTGGAATGGTCGAGTGAGATGTCACTACTGGATTTACTTGCCCACGTAGGGGGGCCAACATCACGCGCTGACACCAGCAAGATCGAAGTGGTCACGCCTGTCTCTCCCACAAAATCTGAGGTGTTCGTGTTTAACCTCGACACCTTTATTCGCGACGGTCTGTCCGATTCAGAATTACCCCCGGTCAATGCCGGCTCTACGATACGTGTACATGATCTTCCTGACGACCCCACGGAAAACAAAGCAAAATGGGTTCGCCAAAGTTCAGACACATCGATTTATGTCTTCGGGCAAGTAGGCGCACCAGGGCGCTATAAATTCACGGAAGAGATGCACTTTTTGGATATTCTCTCCGCCGCTGATGGCCCAACCGCATCCGCTGATATACACAACATTCGTATCACCCATCTTGATGGCAAGGTGGCTCGCGTAAGCCGACTTAATCTCGCCCTGTTTTTCGAAACTGGCGATGCCACAATTTTGCCTGAAGTGAATATTGGTGACACGATTTACATCCCTGAAAAGGACGGCAATTGGTTGGACCGTCCTAAAGAAGAAACCATTCGTGTTCTTGGCGCAGTGAGCCGTCCCGGTCGTTATGACTTCGATGACCACATGACCATTTTAGATTTGCTGGCAGAAGCCGGTGGACCAAGCTCAAATGCCTATATTGAAAAAATCACGGTCGTCAATATGTCCTGCTGTCGTGATCAAGCTCGAACCTTTGACCTGTCGGAGTTTAGCCGTACGGCGCGCTTCCAAGACCTTCCCGTCTTGCGCGTGGGTGACACTGTTTACGTGCCTACCCAAGAAGAGAGTACTGCTGAGAAAATCCGTCAAGGTATTACGGACATCTTCCAACTCGTCGGCATCGCCGCACTGATAGGAGTACTGTGATGATTATCCCTCCATGGAACATTGAAGTTGAGCGTATTTACTTTCAGATTGTTCGCAATGACTACAAAACCCTCGCACTCACCGCGACAGAGTCTGGTGAAGGTGTAACGTCATTAGCCAGTGCCATTGCACACCGATCGCTGCTGGCGGGAAAATCCACACTGGTGGTGGATTTGAACCTTTATCATCCCAGCCTTGAAAGCCAAGGTATGACGGTCACAACCTATGATAACCACCAGCTTCCTAGTCCTGAATTAGTTGGCGTTTCAGGCGAAAACGCTTACTTCACCGGTATCATCGCGCCATCTAAACGCGAAACTATCATGGAGTTACGCCGTCCTGGTTCTTTGGAAGAGTATGTGAAGCAGTGGCACAAAGATTTCGACCTTGTCATTTTTGACACCTCGCCAATTTCACGCCTCAATGCCAATAATATTCCCCCAGAGCGAGTCGCCGCTGCCGCAGACGGCACCATAATGGTCGTTATGACTGGGCAAACCACGGAAGCGCAAGCCTCTGAATCCGTGAAAAAGCTCAATGATGCAGGCGCACATTTACTGGGCTGCGTACTCAACGATAAGAATAACCCGTCTCTGAAAGTCGAAATCTTGCGCGAAATTGGCCGCTTATCTAAACGCATGCCGAAACTTACAGGACGACTAAGAAAAGCCATATTAAGTAGCCACTTGTTGTCGTTGGAGATCTAGCCATGGTGTCGGTTGTGAATGTCCAATGTCGTCCCGCTACGCTCAAAAAGGTCAGCTCTGCCAGAAAAGAAATTGGTGAAACACTGAAAAAGCGTGGGGTTGGTGATCATCTTTCCAACAAAATTCAGCTGTGTTTTGCAGAAGCTGCGGCCAATTTGGTGAATCATGCCAGTCCACAGCCCACGTTCATTGATGTGGCATTGGAGTGCCAAAACGAGTCTTGGTTATTGCACCTTTCCGATGATGGTCAAAGTTGGAACCCAACGCTGCCAAACAGAGTGCAAACCTTAGATACGTTTGAGGAAAAAGAGGGAGGTAGGGGATTAGCGCTGATACAAAGCCTGACGGATGATATGGAATACACCAAACGTACAACGTTTGGTACCAACCGTTTAACGCTGAAATGGACTATCCAACAGATCACGACCAAGCCGACCGTACTCATTGTCGAAGACGATGACAGTCAACGCCGCTTATACAGTGCTTACCTTTCTGAACACTATCGAATTTTTGAGGCGGAAAACGGCGAGAAAGCGCTCGCGTTTTTATTGCATCACCCCGTTGACCTCGTGATCTCGGATATTCGCATGCCAGGCATGGACGGATTAAGCCTCAAAAAAGCACTCCATGAACATACCAACACCCTGCTCACACCCTTTATCTTTTTAACGTTTTCCGACAACCCAGAAACACGAAACAATGCGCTGGGATTAGGCATTGATGACTACATGGTCAAACCCGTGGCCAAAACGTCGCTCATGCAAAGTGTGCAACGGGTACTGAATCGATCCGACCAAATCTATCGCCAATTAACGAACAAAATTAATCAGCGAATCACGAACGCGCTCACTCCTTCTTTACCTCGGTCGTCACACGGTTGGGAGTTGGCAGTTGCGAGTAGAAACACAGGAATAGGTGGCGGCGATCTGGTGCTATACCGCGACACCCCCGATTTTCTCATGCTCAACGTTGCCGATGTCATGGGTCATGACGTGGCGGCTAAGTTTTTCTCATACGCCTACGGCGGCTACCTTCGCGGCCTAATGTATCAGGTCGAAAAGGAAGATGACCCTTGCGCAACATTGCTTAATCGCCTTTCAGACTGCGCCCTTGAAGATAACTTATTGTCACAGGTTATCCTCACCTGCAGCTCAATCGCTTTGTTCAATAATGGCCATATGCAAATTGCCAGCGCCGGCCACCCTGCTCCCATCAAAGTCTCGGCCAACGACGTACAAACCTTAGACATAGGCGGCATTCTGCCCGGCGTATTGTATGGCGCAGAATACGAGGTGCTGTCATTAGACGTCAAAGAGGGAGAGCGAATCGCCATTTATACTGATGGGCTTTTTGAAGCCGCCGAAGACAACGCTGCGCGTCAAAAACTCACCGATAAAGTGATGGAGGCCCTGCAACAAACACTGGCGTTACCCCTCCATGAAGCAACTGAGGCGGTCATGCAATCCTTTGAACATTACGGCGAGCGACACAAAGACGATGCGACGCTGATTTTGCTCCAAATCGCGCCGCAGGAAAAAATATAAGCGCTCAAACTGGTCTAAACTCAAAAGCGCAGACATCTTCAAATTGACACTTAAGTATCAATAATTAAACTGCAAGTAAGGGGGCGCTCTGAATATCAACCTTAAAACTGTGTTTGTCACCGTTTGCGCGTTCACTTTTGTTCTCATGGCGCTGATTGTCATGTCTTTTAATCGTCATATCGAAACCAACGCTGACGTTCCCGACAATCATATTCAGCAGATCGCTAACATTACGGCAGCTGCAGCACACGATTACATCAAAAATGAAGATCTGGTGGGGCTAAAAGCCTTCACAAATCGTGTGATCGCAGAAGAAAGCTTCACTTTTCTCAGCGTTGAACAATACGGCAATGTCATTGCGTACAGTCAATTAAATAAGGACGCATCTGGCGAACTAGCCACGAGGAGCGCTCCAATTGGCGATGTCAGTAACCCAAAAGGTTGGGTAGTGATTGGGTTCTATGATCATTCCCCCACGCCAGTCGCCTTATTCTCTGAACATTTGCTTATTTGGGGAACGCTTGGCGTCGGTCTTCTCTCCATTATTTTGATCCACATGATGATGGTTGCGGTTACTCGCCCACTTCGGCAATTGCACGATGTCAGTGACACGTCAGATTCCCCTTCTCACTTTCAGTTTTTCTATCAAGATGATGTCAGCGAAACAGTGAGTATGGTCAACGCAATGCGCGAGAAGCTGGACAACAGCTATAACGCATTACACGCTTCGCTTAAAAATCAAAAATACTCCTACAGTGAAGCACGTCAGATAGAAGAGAAAAACGAAGCCATTTATAACGCGTCACACGATGCGATTATTGTGGCGAACGACAACGATATTATCATTGAGTTTAGCCCCGTAGCAGAGCAGATATTTGGCTGGGAACGCCACGAAGTGGTAGGTAAAGCCATGGCGGATACCATCGTCCCAAAAACCATGCGCGAAGCACACATTAAGGGAATGCGTCATTTCCTTTCTACGGGAGAAGGTCCCGTTCTCAATCAACGTATTGAGTTGTCGGCCATAAGACGAAGTGGGCGAGAATTTCCCATCGAAATTTCCATCTCGCCCGCCAAGACTGAGCAAGGGCATATTTTCGTCTCCTACATTCGCGATATCACACAACAACTTAAAGATCAGACTGAACTGAAAATTGCCGCCCATGCCTTTGAATCCTCAGAAGCCATGTTTATCTCCGACAGTAAAGGGCACATCATTCGCACCAACCCTGCGTTTACCAAGATAACGGGTTTCTCAGGGACAGAAGTCAAAGGTGAAAAACCGCGATCACTAACCGCCAACCCTCACGATGCAGCATTTCATAAAGGAATATGGCGAACACTATTGGCAAACGACAGCTGGCAAGGTGAGATTACGTTTCTTCACAAAGAAGGACGTGTCATTCCGGTCCGTATGAGTATCACGGCAGTCAAAGATGAAAACGAACAGTTAACCCACTACGTGGCACATTTCTTTGACTTGACTGAACAAAAAAACACGGAGCAGATTCTCTTAGAGGCACAAAAGGCGGCTGAAAATGCCAACCGTGCCAAGAGTCAATTCCTTGCCGCCATGAGCCATGAAATTCGCACCCCCATGAACGGTGTGCTTGGCGTTCTCGGTTTATTAAAAGAAACGCCCCTCACTGATCAACAACAGAAACTGGTGCTAACTGCGCGTGAATCTGGCGAACTCCTCTTAGCCATCATTAATGACATCCTCGATTTTTCTAAAATGGAAGCAGGTAAACTAACGCTTGAGAAAAACCCGTTTGATGTCTTTGATTTGTTTCATCAAACTATTGACATCATGCGCCCTCAAGCGGAGAAAAAGAACCTACGACTCACGGCTAAAATCTCTGACTCAGCACCGCAATACCTCATTGGTGATGGTGACAGGATCCGACAGGTTTTACTTAATCTGTTGTCCAACGCCGTTAAATATACCAAGCGCGGCACAGTCACAGTGTCGCTGACATGTAATCATCAAAGTTCCACCTATAGTCAGATACAAATCGACGTGGTGGATACTGGCATCGGCATCGATAGCAGCCACCTCCCAACACTGTTCAACGAATTTACCATGGCCGAAGGTAACTATGATCGCGGGCATGAAGGCAGTGGATTGGGCCTAGCGATTTGCAAACAAATCGTCAATCTAATGGGAGGGGAATTGTCGGTTGTCACCGAAGTCGGCAAGGGTTCCGTCTTTAGTTTTGCATTGAATTTGGACCTGGCGCTACAAGATGATTGTGTTGTCACCACACCAGAACCTCTTCCCATCAATGCGTCGATTGCAAAAGATATCCGTATATTGATGGCGGAAGACAACCCTGCCAATCAGATCGTGCTGAGAACCATGCTGGAATTTTCGGGACTATCCGCCGACATCGTGAGCAATGGACTAGAGGCTATCGAAGCCGTTTCCAGTATTCCTTATGACATTGTATTAATGGATATTTCAATGCCAGAAATGGACGGAATGGAAGCAACCCGTCGTATTCGTGCCCTCGATTCTGAGGCCAAGAATGTGGTGATAATTGCACTGACTGCGCATGCTATCCGAGGGGACAAAGAGCACTTTCTCGATGTGGGCATGGATGATTTCGTTTCAAAGCCGTTTACACGACAAGCCATTCTAGATTGTCTCGCACGCTGGCAACCCAAAACGGTAGCTCTGAGTCAGAACGACATGGTCATTGCGCCTGAACAAGATGAACCAAACACTGCACTTGCACCCGCAACCAGCCAAGAAATGGTGAATGAAGGTACTTTAAACCAATTGGTGCAGGACACATCAGCAGACGTGGTGCCAAATCTGATCGCTTTTTACATCACAGATGCAAAAAAACGCATCGATAAGATCGCGGACGCAGCCGCTAAAAATGACTATTACGCCTTGGAATTTGAGGCGCACACCTTAGGCAGCAGCGCCGCGTCTCATGGCAACAGTTTACTGTGCAGCCTTTGTCGTGAACTAGAACAAAAATGCATGAATCAAGACTATGAACAAGCCTTAGACATCGCTTCGTCGTTAGGAAAAGAAGCGCCAGCATCGTTAAGTGCATTAGAAGAAAGAATGCTTCTCGGCTTTACCGAGCAAAGCAACACAAAGAAATAAACCGTAGACAGAACAAGTCTGTCTTACGCTGAATATAAATAACTATCATAACGTTACGTCTCCTTTACCTTACGATGGCATGACGTAGGCAGACAGTAAAAAAAGGGATTCTTTTCACATGAAGTCAACGTATCGCGTGCTTATCATTGAGGATTCGGAGCCTCTTTCGAACCTTTATATGCAGTACCTTGCCAACGAGCCCATTGAGCTTACTTGCCTTGGAACTGGCCAAGCTGCACTTGATCACCTTCAGGTTTCGACACCTCATTTGATTTTGCTGGATCTCAAACTGCCGGACATGTCCGGCGAGAAAATCCTCCAGTGGATCAACGAGCAGGCAATTCCATGCGCGGTTATCGTGGTGACCAGCCATGGCTCTGTCAATACCGCCGTAGATTTAATGCGCCAAGGCGCGGTGGATTTTCTCGAAAAGCCCGTCAGTGCTGAGCGTCTGAAAACCACGATTAGAAATCAGCTCGAACGCACGCGACTTCAAGGGTTGGTTGAAGACATCCAAAGCAACTTCGAACGCAATACCTATCAAGGATTCATTGGTTCCAGCCTGCCGATGCAAAATGTGTATCGCATTATTGATGCTGCAGCCCCCAGCAAAGCGACTGTATTTATTACAGGAGAAAGCGGCACAGGCAAAGAAGTCTGTGCGGAAGCCATTCACCACCAAAGCCCTCGAACCAACGCGCCTTTCATTGCACTCAACTGTGGTGCGATCCCCCACGATTTGATGGAAAGCGAAATTTTCGGTCATATAAAAGGGGCATTCACGGGTGCCAGTAATGACCGTAAAGGGGCCGCTTCTCAAGCTGAAGGCGGCACACTGTTTCTTGACGAAATCTGCGAAATGGATTTAGAACTGCAAAAGAAACTCCTGCGTTTCATTCAAACCGGACGCTTCCAAAAAGTGGGGGCAAGCAAAGAGGAAAGCGCCGATATTCGCTTTTTGTGCGCCACCAACAGAGATCCACTTCAAGAAGTGTCAGCAGGGCGTTTTCGTGAAGACCTTTATTACCGATTGCACGTTGTACCTTTAGCCATGCCGCCTTTGCGAGAACGTGGTGATGACATTTTGTCGATTGCGACGAGCTTTTTGGTGACCTATGCCCAAGAGGAAGGGAAGAAATTCTCGCGCTTTACGCCCGAAGCAGAAGTGGTATTGCGCCACTACCCATGGCCGGGTAACGTGCGTCAGCTTCAAAACGTGATTCGTAACGTGGTGGTATTGCATGATGGCGATGCGGTCAGCATCAAACAACTTCCGCCACCATTGAATGAAACCTTAAGCGATCAGGAAATCAAATCGCTGGCACATTTGGCGATACCCGAGCCCGTAAACCATGCCAACGCAATAGACAATCAAATCTCATCACCCGATGCAGAGGACGGTATACGTCCACTCTGTGATTTAGAGCGCGAAGCCATTCAAAAAGCCATCGCCCATTGTGGTGGCAATGTGCTCAAAGCGGCCGTGTTGCTACAAATCAGCCCCTCGACGCTGTATCGTAAGAAGCAAGCGTGGGAAACCGATGAAGCCTGAGTGACAATTTCAAAATAGCATCTAAGCGGCTAAACGCACCACACAGAAAAGTAGAAAACGCCGCTTCGTCGCGGCGTTTTTTTATGTTTATGGTCGGTTAAGTCTGGGGAAATATAGCGGGATGATTACCTTGTCGGGGTATTCCCTTAAACACGGCACTGATTAGCCAACCGACCGCTGAGTATGATTGCCATTGGCCAGATAACTCAGGAGTTCACGCAGTCCCTGTGTGACAGAGGTTTGAGCAACCACTGTCAATTCTTTCGCCCCTCTTGCCGGGCTACCGATGGACGTACGGATATCACCCCGACGCGCTGGGACGTATTCCATATCAACGGTCGTGCCTGTTAGTGACATCAATATTGTGGCCAATTGATTGACCGACAGGGCGTCCCCTCGGCATACATTAAACACTTCAGGTGTTACAGACACTTCTTTCATGGCTGCGCGTAAGAAACGCACGACGTCTGCCACATAGATAAAGTCACGAGTTTGCTCTCCGTCACCAAAAATGGTGAGTGGCTCTGCATCCATCACTTTGTCAGCGAAAATCGAGATCACACCAGAATAGGGCGATTTTGGATCTTGGCGAGGTCCAAATACGTTAAAGAATCGCAACCCCGTTGTTGGCACACCATGTACCATCGACGCAACACGCGCATGTAATTCAGACCCTAACTTATCGGCGCCATAGGCGGTCAATGGGCGAAGCACTGCTCGCTCTGACAAAGGCATGTCCGCATTATCACCATAAACAGCCGCCGAAGACGCATACACGACTGGCGTTTTGACCGCCCTTGCCGCCTCAAACACGCGAATACTGCCCGTTAGATTCACTTCGTGCGTTTCGACCCACTGCTGATTAGAACGTTCGACAGAGGCAATCGCCGCTAAATGAAAACAACCATCCATTTCCTTCATTGCGTCTTCAAGGACACCCGACTGACAAATGTCTGCCACGCGGAGTTCACAGTGACGAGGCACGTTCCCGCGTGACCCCGTCGAAAGATCATCGATCACTCGAACATGATGACCGTCAGCCAGCAACGACTCGACTAAATGTGAACCGATGAAGCCACAGCCTCCAGTAACTAAATAACTTGCCATGCTCGCCTCTGTGCTTTTATGAGAAATCTGTCAGGAGCAATGCAAAGGCTTTGCCAAGTTTCTTGTTTGCCATTGCACACAGTGCCACGTTCACCACTGGCCATGAAGTATTGATCCCAAGGAAAATAAGGGCTTTATCTCTTTCAGCCGAGTACTGTTCCGAAGCAAATTAGCGATTTTCTTTAGGTAATAGACCCCGCGATTTTTCTATTTATTCACTTTTTCTCCCAACCCCGTCCTTTCTTTCGTCAATTTGACATGCGGTTTGACCAATCGCTGATTAGCGATTGTCATTTTGATTACTCAAGATGCCCTATTTAGACCAAAAAATCCTTAATATTAAAATTGAATCAATGAGTTAACGCATTGGCACTATCTTTGCTGTAGCTGTGCGTAGGACTATTTATCTAGGATGAAGGTGACAGCATGACAACGAACAAAAAGAAAATCTGGCTAGTGTTGGACAGCCGAGGGTTTGGCGGCATTGAATCTCATGTCGAACAACTGGCGCTGGGACTGAGTAATGCCCGAACCGATGTCACTGTTGTATTTCTCAATAGCTATGGTGAACATCCCGTTCACAAGCGCCTGCTTTATTGCGGTTTACACTGCGACGTTCTTGACGGTCGCTTCATGTCTTTATGGCAAGCCATTCGCAAAGGTAAACCTGACGTCATTCATACCCATGGTTACAAAGCCGGCATTCTCGTTCGTCCTATCACTAAAATATTGGGGATCACCTGTGCCAGTACTTTCCACAGTGGCGAAGTCAAAGAAGGGAAAATCAAACTTTATGACTGGTTCGATCGCCATACCGCCTTTCTCGCGAATCAAGTTTATGCCGTGAGCACACCCGTGCTGGAATCTTTGCCTTGCGCTGCCAAGCTTGCCAATAACTTCGTGAACACGCACAACACACCGCCATCAGATGGCGATCAAATCGCGTTTGTGGGGCGCTTGAGTAAGGAGAAAGCACCTGAACGTTTTGTGCATCTCGCGAAACGATTTCCTCATCTTGATTTCCATATCTATGGTGATGGGCCAATGCGCAAACAGCTAGAAAGGATAGCTCCACAAAACGTCACATTCCATGGTGCGCAAAGTGATATGCGCAAAGTCTGGATTCACATTGGTCTGCTTGTGATCCCTTCTCGAGCGGAGGGGCTGCCTATGTCGGCTTTAGAAGCCATGGCTCGAGGGATCCCCGTCGCAGCCTTTAATGTAGGTGCGTTAGATAAGCTTATTCAACATGACCAAAATGGTTGGTTAATCAAGCAAGGGGATTTTGAAAGCCTGGTCAATGTCATTCATATGTGGCGCAACAGTGATGCGGTTCAACGTGCGCAATGGCGCATGCGAGCCATTAAAACCATCGAACAACGTTATTCCGCCGAGGCCGTGGTTCCGCAGTTGCTCCAAGCTTATACCGCCGTGGCAAAGTAATCTCACCAGTGATTCTCAAAATGACAAAAAGCCAGTCAACCGCGGTGCAATGCATCGCGGTTTTCTTTTAAATCCCAGTAAATCAGTCGGATAGGAACATGGCTCAATCATTGCAATGTTTTAAGTCAATACTCTTACGATTCCCGTAAGTCACGAATTGATATTAACAACCTGGAGGAAGGAAAATGACATTAACACCTCAGGTTCTACCTACCCCTCAAAAAGTGCTGTTTGTCCATTATGGTGATGATTGGATCCGCGGCAGTGAACGTTGCTTAATTGACCTCATCACGCACCTCGACAAAACATTGTTCGAGCCAGTGCTTTGGTGTAACAGCGAACGACTCGCCAATGAAGTCCGCCCACTTGATATCCCGGTTTATGTCAGCAACTTTACGCTGCTGCTCGGTGAACGCGCCCCCAAGTGGGACGTGATCGGTTTCAGCCGATTAGTGAGTCTAGGATTGCGTATTGTTGACGAACATCAGATCTCTCTGATCCATTCCAACAGCGGCGCGCCTTCCCAGTGGTTAAACTTGGTCTCCCGTGCTCGCAAGCTTCCTCTAGTGCTGCATTTGCATTCTCGCTATCCGCTAAGAGACCGCATTACTCTCGGACTGCATCATGCCAGCATGGCGGTTGGTGTTAGCCAACCGGTGGTTGACCAACTGTTAACCGATGGGGCCGTTCCCGATCGTTGTCAGGTTATTCCTAACGGAATAGACACTGAAGCCTTACTGAAACAACCCGTTGAAGACATTCGACGATCGCTGGGTCTTCCTAGCGATGCATTCGTCGCGGTGAGCATTTGCTCACTGATACATCGTAAAGGTGTCGATCTGCTGATTGAAGCTTGTAAGCAACTGCGTGAACTGCGTCTGCCCGTTCACTTAGTTGTGATTGGCGAAGGTTCAGAGAGAAAAGCGCTCGAAGCACAAATCGCTGAAGCGCATCTCACCGACTATGTGCATCTCGTGGGTGAAAAACACAACGTGGTTGGCTTGATGCGCGGTGGCGCTGACCTTTGTATTTCAGGTGCTCGCGAAGAAGTATTTGGCTTAACCTTGGCAGAAGCTGGCTTGGCAAGTCTCCCCGTTATTGCACCGCGCGTCGGCGGCATTCCCAGTGTTATCAGCCATCAAAAAACAGGATTATTGGTTCCAACGGAGGATGCGCATGCGCTTGCTCAAGCCATCTACCATTTGTTTGTGAACCAAAACCAAAGGTTGCAACTTGGTGTGCAAGGTCATCAACATGTGCTCGCGAATTTCACCATTAAGACGCATGCCTCGGCTTTCGAAGCACTCTACAATGGTTTGCTCAACAACCCTGCCATGACTACCAAATGGATGAGTCATTGGCAATTTGTTCCACCGGTTAAAGCATCATTTGCGTTTGTAAAAAACTACCGCAAGCCGCATCCAGTCGAGGTGGCAGTATGAGCAAGTTAAAACACATACTGATCCTTGACCCCATCGCTTTTGCAGGGGGCTCAAAGGTATCCACCAAGCACGTGCTGGCGCAGCTTGAAAATAAAGAAGTTCGCGTGTCTGTGCTGACGGCAGATGCCAAAAGTTGGCGTCAAACCCAAGCCTACGTTAGACACTTATTCATGCCCGCAAGATTAGAAAGTGCTGAACAAGGATTGGCCTACTTTGCTCGCCACTTGCTGATCGCCGCACAACTGCTTTGGTTTCGATTGGTTATCGGCACTATCGATACCGCCCTTGCCGCTTCCGGCCCTGGTGTGGATTTAGGGCTGTACCTAGCCAAACCTTTTTTAAGTTACCGAATCGTGCAAATGGTTCATGGCCCTGTCGCCACCTCCCGTACCATTGGACGATGTCTGATGCGTGCAAACCATGTGTTTTACCTTGATTCCACCCGTGAATCATTGTGTTCGGCGCTCAAAGCCACAGGCAACACGGACGATGTGTCTGCGTACCCGCACTTTCAAACGTTTAATAACGGCTTACCGAAAAGTGCTTGGCCAAGCCCGTGTCAACACGACTATGCCGTCGTCTTCTGGGCAGCATCTCTGTTGAAATGGAAAGGGTTGGACACCTTGATACAAGCATTGAGCAGTGTTCCCCCGTCTCAGCGTGCTGAAACACATATTTGTTTTATTCGCCCCGAGCAAACTACGCTTACAGTTAGTGACGCGCCACAAAGCGTTAGCAAGGTATTCTGGTATGAAGCGCCCGATGACCTCGATGGTATTCGCGCTCGCGCCAACATTTTCGTGTCCACCAGCACCAAAGAACCCTTTGGACTTTCCATTCTTGAAGCAATGGCGGCCGGAATGTGCGTGATCATTCCCGAAGACGGCGCCTATTGGGATACCCAATTAACCCACGGTGTGAACTGTTTGAAATATGCACCGCACGATGTGAACGCGCTGGCTGGCTCACTCATCGATGCACAAAGTGACATGCGAACCCTTCAGTGCATCGGCAAAGCGGCCAATATCGTCTCGCAGCAATATCGCGCTGAGTATTGTTTTTCTGATATCTGTGAGGCATTAGTGCCCAACTCAGGATCGCGTTTTTCGTCATTGAGCCGCAATGAGGTACAAGGATGAAATCGTTGTCGCCCGTCATGAAACAAACCCTGCTCTACGGCAGCAGCATCGCATTGATGAAAGGGATTTCATTGCTGATGTTGCCCTTTATCACTCACCAACTGCCACAAGCAGAATTTGGACTACTGGAAATTATCAGCAGTATCGCAGCGCTTGGCAGTATCCTTGTGGGTTTAGGGCTTGAAGATGCGTTATATCGCTTTGTGGGTGGCAGTAAAACCCAACGCGAACGCATTACCATGGCGGCTCGAATATTCACTCTAACACTGATGGTCTGTGCCGTAATGATTCCACTAGGTTGGGTCGGTGCTGCCATGCTCGACAGCTATTTGCCGGGCGGACTGACAACCTATCAATTGCGCTTGGTGTTACTCATGCTGGCATTGGAAGGCTGCATCGCCGTGCCATTAGGCTGGCTAAGAATGCAAAACCGCGCCGTCGCGTTTTTCTCTGTTGCCGTAGGCCGCGCCTTTTTGCATGCGGGGTTAACCATAGTGATGCTGCTTAATGGCAGAGGCATTGATGGGGTGCTGGAAGCGGGCGTTATTGCTGCAATAACGCAAGCCGTGATCCTGACCATTGTGCAATTAAAAGAAACGGGGTTTTCATTCTCACGCTCGGTAACGGGACAATCGTTAGTTTATAGCATGCCGATTATGGCAAGCGGCATCATGGCTTTTACACTCAACGGCCTTGACCGCTGGGTGCTCGCAGACGTGAGTTCATTAGAGGAACTGGCGCAATTTGGTGTGGCCGCCAAGTTTGGTTTGGCCGTGGTGTTATTGCTTCAACCTTTTGGGATGTGGTGGATGCCTAAACGCTTTGATGTTCTCTACGGCATCGATGGCAGAAAGAAAGCCACACAATTTACTTGCTACGGTTTAGTCGCGGTGATGTTGATTGCCGTTAGCGTCGCCTTTGTCGCGCCACTCGCCATTACTTGGCTACTGCCAGAAAGCTACATTTTAGCCGCACAATTTATCGCATTCTTGGTAGCAGCAGCTTTGTTCAAAGAAATGGCTGAACTGGTCAACCTTGGCAGCTTTGCAGGTGACACCACTTATGCGCAAATGGGGATCAATGCGGTAGCGGCTGTCGTTGCAATAACAACGCTATGGTGGTGGGGTCACGAATACGGCGTGTTTGGTGTACTGATGGCGTTGGCCTTCACACAGTGTCTGCGCTTTGTTCTGTTTTTTGTTGTTAGCCAATCGCTATATCACCTGCCTTACCCAATATATTCACTCATCCTACTTGGCATTTTGTGTTTTGGTTGGTTAGCAGTATCACATCTCGACTGGTCACCGGTTACCCGAATCATATTGCTCGCGCTGGCACCACTTAGCTTGATGTTGGCAAGCCAAAAACTTGGGTTACTGCCGAAATTGTCATTCAAACGTTTTGCCGGACAAACCGTATAGGCGCATTCGACAACGAGATGTGCCTAGCACTCACAACGGCTGACTGCAATCATCGCAGTCAGCGGTTTCTTTAACGCGTGCTTTTGTCTATTTGAATGTCAAAATGAAAAACGTGCCCCCCGCCCTTATCGAATACCCCCTATCTCTCTGATAAGTAGAAATAAAATAAGTTGGCTCGCTTCGTGCTTTATCACTTGTTAGACGGTCACTGGTACCGGAATAGCAAGGAGAAAGGCGATGAACATACAAGCGACGCGACATTGGTTAAAGCACAGCCCCAGCCCTGTGGCTCGCGGCCTATTTCGTACCCTAAAAGCCTGCCTCCACATGAGCATTCCCGCGCCAAAACTGATTGTTGTTCCGCTGTATCAGCTAACCCGATTAACTCAAGGGCTATGGGAAAACATGACACGCACAATATGGTGGACGCCCGTGTTTAAAGGTCGCCTGCATCACGTAGGCAAAAACTTTTATCTCTATGGCGGCATGCCGTTAGTCAGTGGCCCTCTTTCCATTTCCATGGGTGATGATTGTCGCGTCTCCGGACAGACCACGTTTTCAGGTCGCACCTGCAGCAACGAACAACCACAGCTGTTAATTGGCGATAACATCGATATCGGCTGGCAGACCACCATTGCAGTCGGCCGAAAAGTGGTAATCGGTGACAACGTTCGCATTGCAGGACGGGCGTTTCTTGCGGGCTATCCCGGCCACCCGATCAACGCACAAGATCGCGCTGCTGGTCTGCCAGAATTAGACAGCCAAGTCGGCGATATCATTCTTGAACCCGATGTATGGCTCGCCACCGGCGTGTCTGTCATGGCAGGCGTCACCATCGGACATGGCACCATTGTCGCAGCAGGCAGTGTCGTCACGTCTGATCTTCCCCCAAACGTCGTTGCTGGCGGTATCCCGGCTAAAGTGCTTCGCAATCTCACTGTCGAGGAGATGACCCAATGAAACGCGACCTGATTGTTTTTGGCGAAGACTGGGGCGGTTTACCCTCCAGTACACAACATTTGATCCGCCGCCTGTCACAAGATCGCAAAATTGTTTGGGTCAATTCCATTGGCTTACGTCGCCCAACATTGACGGTTAATGATTGCAAACGTGCCTGGCAGAAACTCACAACCCGCTCAGTCAGCAACAAGGGAGCATCAAAAACCTGTGCGACGCCGCAGAGCCTCACCGTTGTGAACCCTTCTACGTTGCCTGCACCACGCACGATGCTGGGACGCAAACTGGCGGCGGGTATGCTGCGCAATCAGCTTGCACCCATCATTGCGCAAGCAAATCTGCACAATCCTATCTTGTGGACGTCACTTCCTACCGCTGTTGACGTTTCCGACCAACTCGGTACTTCGTCATTGGTGTATTACTGCGGTGATGATTTTTCTTCATTGGCAGGGGTTGATCACCACACCGTGGCTCAACGCGAACAGGAGTTGGTAGAAAAAGCCGATCTTATCCTGACCGCGAGTGAAACGCTCTTCACGCGCTTTTCTGATAAATGCACTCGCTTACTGCCACACGGTGTCGACTATTCCCTATTTTCTACCCCTTGTCCTCGCGCCGAAGATTTACCGAATAATGGCCGTCCTATTGCGGGTTTTTATGGCTCATTATCAGAATGGCTCGACTACAAGATGCTCGCAAAAACCATCACGCTTCTTCCCGATTGGGATTTCGTATTTATCGGCAAACCTTGCGAGGCCGCATTGGCGCTCAAGCAACACGACAATGTCACCCTACTCGGCCCTAAATCTCACCATGAGCTACCTGGCTACAGTCAGCATTGGTCAGCCAGTCTGCTACCTTTTACTAATAACGACCAAATCAAAGCATGTAATCCACTGAAGCTTCGAGAATATCTCGCTGCGGGAAGGCCTGTCATCAGCACGCCCTTTCCTGCAGTGAATGAATATCGCACCTTTGTCTCAGTGGTACAGAACGCCGAAGAAATGGCCAAAGCGCTTCGTAATGCGGCCGAGCAAGAACCCAATGCTCACCAGCAAACTGCGGTTAGCGCGCACACTTGGGATGCGCGGGCTGAAAAGCTTGCCACATGGTTGGATGCTTTATGAATACGTTAACGTATAAGTTGCTCATTTTGCTTGATGGTGCATGGCGTCGTCGCTATGTGATCATCATGCCCATCATCATCTTTCCGTTAATGGGCACGGCCATTGGCATGCTAACGCCTAAGAAATACAACTCACACACCACCATGCTGATCCAAGAAACGTCTAAGATGAACCCCTTTCTCGAAGACTTGTCCGTTTCTTCACAGATGAAAGAGCGCTTCAGTGGCTTGCAAACTCTGCTTCACAGTCGCCATATCTTGGGTAAAGTGGCGCTGGAACGCGGGTTAATTGAAGAAGATTCCTCTCCCGTAAAAATAGACGAAACCATTGCCCAGCTCTCTGGCGGCCTCAACATGTCGACCATAGGCAAAGACGTGATCCGCATTGAGTTCCGCTCTAATACCCCCGAAGGGATGAAAGAGACGTTGCAGATTGTTAGCGACCATGTCATCGAAGAATTGCTGGCACCTGAGCGCTCGTCGATGAAAGACTCCAGCGACTTTCTTTCCGAACACATCGATTTTCGCCGCATAGAACTCGATAAAGCAGAAGCCGCATTGTCAGATTTTCGCAGTAAACATGCTGATGGTCTGCCTGAGTTACAGCTCGCCAATTACGCGCGTATCGAGACACTGAAACAACGATTGTCTGAGAAGGAAGCCGAGATGGCGGGTGCGAAAAGAAGTCTAGGCGGGCTTGATCATCAGCTTTCCAGCACCAACCCCGTTGTGGGTCGCATTGAAGATCAAATCGTGAAGCATCGCAGTGAACTTGCCATGTTCAAATCACGCTATACCGATCAACACAGCTTGGTGCAGGGGGCGTTGAGGACGTTACGTCGTTTAGAAGAGCAACGCACTCAGCTTCTAGCTTCCAACCAACAGCCCGTTGATACCGACAAACTGTGGGACATGGCCAGCAGCGCAGCCATTAATTCAAGTACCGAATCTCAGCCTCTGTTGATTTCACAACTAGAGAATCTTCAACTGGCGCGAAGCAAAGTCGAAACACTCGATGAAGAAACCGTCAGCTTGCGCAAGATGATCCTCACACTGGAAAACAAAACCAGCCAATCTGGCGAAAAAGAGCAGAAGATCCGTAAGCTTGAACGCGACCTTGACGTGAAACGTCAGCTATTCCAAGAATTACTAGAACGTCACGAAATGGCGCGCCTGACCAGCTCCCTCGGTGTGTTCGAGCAAGACAAGCGCATCAAAATCATCGATCGCCCTTATTCGCCGGGCATACCCAGCAACCTTCCTTTGATTATTTTTACGATTGCAGGATTGATTGGCGGCTTTTTCCTCGGTTGCGGCATGGCCGTTCTCCTTGAGCTGACCGATACCACTATTCGCCGTATTTCAACCTTGGAAGCCATCACAGGTACTCCCGTTCTGACCCGTGTTCCTAAAATGACCTCAGAGTTTCCTCCTCTTCCTTCAGGGCCTAGCGCACCACCTAACGGCGGTAACGGCGGCGGAAGAATCATTGACGTGAATTAATTGAGATTGGATTGAGGTTGAAGTTGAAGAGGATAAATTCATGAAACATTGGCTACTGTCGCTAACACTGATGCTTTGCACGCCAGCACTTGCCGATTTAAGACTCGATAAAACCGAGTTAATCGACATATCGCAAACCAGCATGTTGTTGATCTCCGGGAATAACCTGACCGCTTCCGATGTCATTATCGTCATACGTGCAGATGACACCAAGAACCCTGGATACTCAGATCGCGCCAACATCGAGCGTGTGATCCCACAAGGTAGTTTTGAATTGCAGATCCCGTTTGCCAGCTTGCGTACCCCCAGCGGCCGCCAATTGGATCTCAACAAACTGCAGCAAATCATCGTATTTTCTGGCAACAGTGAGCGCGGTTTCGCTCTGTCCAATGCACGAATTGAAACACCAAAACCACTTGGGGAGAATGTGTATGCGTGGGACCTTGGCCCAGTAGGCAGCGCAATATGGCCGGGCTTTCAACCACTCACCATCAAGTCAGGGTTGTTGACGGGACCGGGGCTCAACGCCATTGATCGAGGTGCCCGCGCACAAGCTGCTGATGCCCTGACCATTGATGGTATACGTGGTATCGAATCCGCAGCACTCCCTCTGCCCGCAGGAAATTGGCAAATCACCCTTTGGCTTCGCGATGCCGGCGAGTGGGAATACCTTCCCCATCCACTTCAGCGCAAGATTACTGCCAACGGCGAGCCTGTATTCACTCAAAACATGTCACCGACTGAATGGATTGAAAACGTCTACCTTGGCCGGCGCAATGTAGATATTTCGCCCAATAGCAGCAGTTGGACACATTATGGCGAACGTAAAAGTGACCGTGTCACTTTCAACGTTTCCAGTGATGGCAATCCCGTGATCTTGCGGTTAAGTGGCAAAACAACCGATGCCCAGTTTATGAGTGGCATTCTGGCTGTCCCACAGAGTAACCCGCTGATTTTGGACATGCTCACACGCCAACGCAAAGTATGGTGGGAGAAGAATTGGCCCATCGCAAATTGGAAGAAATGGCCAACCGGACAACCTCGCCTACAAACCAATACCACAGAAACCAACGTCGCACCGGGTACATCTGCTGTGCTTCAATTTGCGTTTGAACAAGGCAATATTCCCGGCGCACCCATGGTGATGCTGCGCCAACCCGAGTTGAATGGTGTTTCCATTCCCGCCAATTGGCACTGGAGTCAGTGGCAATTAACGCGGACGCATCTCTCTTCAACACTGTTAGAGGCAAATGATGACTTTTTACGTTATGGCTTAATGCCAGAAAACGAGGGCGTTGCAATGCCGCGCCGCATGGTTATTCGTGTCGATGTACCCACCGCAACACCACCCGGTATTTATCACGGAGAACTGTTTGTGATGATGCAAGGTAAAAGCCTAAAGGCACCGTTTTCCATTAACGTGGTCAATGCGTCTTTGCCTGATATGACCAAACCTGTTGGTATTTATCTTGAACCGTCGGTGCACTTTGGATGGTTTAAGGAGCTCGCCGCCATAAGCCATCAAGCCACGTTGTGTGATCTCACCTTTTTGAGAACATTGGGACTCACGGGGATCTCACCGCCTTACCCCACGCCACAAAACACCGAGGCACTTCAAGCGTTCGAGGACATGTCTATCACACTGAATAAAATGGGTTTTCGTGAATCCATGGCCTACACACCCGCGAAACGGCTGACACAATCACTCGGAGCAGGAAATGCAGCCAATGTGGTAGCGAATATTGAACAGCAACACCAACAACGTCTGCAAAGCACGCCGTATTGGTCAATCGCCGATGAACCGAGCAACCCTGGTAATGTTGATTTATTTAAAGACATGCATCGTCAGTTTTCTATCTTTGCCCCGTCCGCAAAATTAGCCGGACATTTAAACCATGACAAAGACAGAGAATACCTCTCCATGTTCGATTTGATTTTGATAAACGACGGCTATGGCGTGGACAAAAACGAAATACAGCAAGCGCAACGGGATGAACGCAAGGTGTGGTTGTATAACTTACCCAACCCACGTGCTGCCGCAGGCTTCTACCTTTGGCAGTCGGACGCTGACGGCTTTCTCAAATGGCATGGGCGAATGCCAACCGCCGATCCGTTCGACCCCACTGACGGACGAGAATATGATGTGCAGTTTCTCTACCCATCAAAGGAACCTTGTCCTGAAGAACCTGATATCAACATCACGCTCTACGACATCATGGAAGGTATTACGGATTATCGCTGGGTGTTATGGCTGCAGAATAAAGCCCAAACGAACCCTGACGCCAAACGTCTTCTGACTCAATTGAAACGTGATGTGCCGGATACATGGGAAGCCATGCTAAAAGTCACACCTCAACAAATGGAAACATGGCGCCAACAGATTATTCAACTCGCTCAGTGACAGTCAAGGCGACTCTCAGAATGAGAAAACACTAAGCCGGAGAATTTTTTTCCGGCTTAGTTCTTTTTTAATCAACACATTATACTCACCAAAAAAAGTGGCACGTCTTCTGCAATAACACTCTCAGTTGTTCGTTTTTTTACTCGAGGTTGTCATGAAGACCATTGTTCAGGTAGTGCAACATCTCAGACCAGGCGGATTAGAAGTGATGGCGTTAGAGCTGATGAAGTTCTCTCATCACGGTCACGCAATGAAGATTGTCAGCCTTGAAGGTGATGCAACATCCGCCCTTGCAGCATGGCCTCGTCTTCGCGAGTTTGATAATCAGTTGGTGTTCATGAATAAAGCACCGGGGTTCACGCCATCAACAGTGGTCTCACTCAAGCGCCTGCTCACATCGTTAAATGCAGACCTTATCCACACTCACCACATTGGTCCGTATTTTTACGGCGGCCTCGCCGCTTTTCTTAGCCGTATCCCTCATGTTCATACCGAGCATGATGCTTGGCATTACAGCAACAAGCGCCACCAAATGCTGCATCGTATCGTTTCTACATTTGGTAACCCTATTCGCGTTGCCGATGCTGATGTAGTTGCCCACGCCCTCTCTTCAATATCAGGCATGAATGACATTCGCGTGATCAAAAATGGGGTAGATACGGCGAAATATGTACCAGGTGAAAAAACTGCTGCACGCGTTGCGATGCAACTGCCCACCCACGTAAAAATGGTAGGAGCAAGCGGACGTCTTGAGGAAGTTAAAGGACACGGCGTGTTGATTTCCGCCATGGCCGAGTTACCTAGCCACATTCACCTCGCCATTGCAGGTTCTGGCTCAATGGAAATGCAGTTAAAAGATAAGGCCAAATCCTTGAACCTGAGCGATCGCATTCACTTTCTCGGTCATGTCGAAAACATGCCGCAGTTCTACCAATCACTCGATTTATTTTGCCTGCCGTCTTTCAATGAAGGGTTTCCGCTTGCCCCATTGGAAGCCCAAGCCTGTGGTATTCCGACTGCCGTGACCAACGTTGGCGGTGCAGTAGAAACACTGTGCCCCGAATCAGGGCTGATACTCAAAGCCGGTGACGCAAATGATATGGCGGAAAAAATCATCACCCGAATTCATGGTGTCAAATCATCAAACCCACGCGCATTTATCTCGAAACACGCAGACGTACGCACCATGGCACATGCCTACGATTCTCTCGCAGAGGGTCTATAACATGACACATGAACTGATTTTCTGGCTTACGGCCATCAGCATATTTTTGGTGATATACCATCACCTCGGCTATCCCCTACTGCTAAAACTGCTGGTGCGCCGTCCTTCTTCTAACGAAGAAAATACACACGAAGGAACGCCTGCTCGAGGCTACCGTGAAAGTGTTGCAGATAGCGACTTGCCGACCATTAGTGTCCTGATGCCAGCTTACAACGAAGCAAACTGGATCGCAGACAAGATCCGTAACCTCGCAGCACTGGATTACCCAAGCAACAAGTTACAGGTGATATTGGCCTGTGATGGATGCAGTGACGATACCGCAAACATCGCCCGCCAAACTGCCGCGGAGGCGCTGTGTGCTCACCTTAATGTCACGGTGATTGAATATACAGAGAACGCAGGAAAAGTCGCGGTGATCAATACCACCATGCCGCAAATCAAATCGGACATTGTGGCGTTCAGTGATATCTCGGCGCTGATTTCTATCGATGCGTTCTACATCGCGGCTCGCCATTTTCAAGACCCAACAGTCGGTGTGTTGAACAGCCGTTACTGCTTGCTTAACCCCGCCGAAGGAGAGCAAAAATACTGGGATTATCAAAGCAAAATCCAGAGCAATGAAGCTCAACTGGGTTCATCGCTTGGTGCACATGGCGCGTTGTATTTCATTCGAGGCCATCTGT
Source organism: Enterovibrio norvegicus FF-33 (assembly GCF_000286835.2). Lineage (GTDB taxonomy): Bacteria > Pseudomonadota > Gammaproteobacteria > Enterobacterales > Vibrionaceae > Enterovibrio > Enterovibrio norvegicus_A. Next base: position 2,061,533 of record NZ_AJYD02000038.1, read on the forward strand.
TTACACCATTAGCGCAAGACACCATCAATGATGATTTCGTGTTGCCAATGCAAATCGTGGAAAAAGGCTTTCGTGCTGATGTCCACGATGCGATTCAAGCCGTAGAGCTTGAGCCAACCAATGCACATCAAGATTTTCGCCGCCGCCTCCGTATTGGCGCGGGGAACTGCCAACAACTTCTGCGTCTTTTTCGTTTACTCAACCCTGCGCGTGGTGGCATCGCCTTCACGTTCGCATCAGGAAAAGGTTTGCGAGTATTGATGCCCTTTTTCATGCTAACCGCTTTGTTGGGTAGCGCACTGCTTGCACCATCAAATGGGTTCTTTGCCCTTGCGGTGCTCGGTCAAATCTTCATCTATCTTGCGGTGGGTTTTTGGCACCTTTCGGGCTATCAGCCCAAAGGCAGTATCGCGAAATCGCTGGTGTATTTGGTTACAGGACACACCGCCAATTTCATCGGTACGTTACGTTACATCACAGGCTTAGAGACAGGGAAATGGACCCGCATCTCTGAGGTGTCGAAGAATACTCACAAGGAAGCATCAAAATGAATCTCATCATGAATTTGAACGCGAACGTGAACAGCGACATCAACCCCATCACAGCGAAAGCAAAACGTGGATTCGACATTTTCTTTGCTTTAATTGGACTGGGGCTAACCCTTCCGCTGTTTCCTCTGATTGCGCTTGCTATCAAGATCGACAGCCGTGGTCCGGTATTCTTTAGCCAAATGCGTATCGGTCGTGCGTTACCTGACAGAAGTCTGATTTTTGAAATGCTGAAGTTCCGCACCATGCGTACCGATGCCGAAAGCGTTTCTGGTGCAACATGGGCGACCAAAACGGACCCTCGTGTCACACGCATTGGTCGTTTTCTAAGAAAAACACGCTTGGATGAAATCCCACAATTTATCAATGTACTCGTAGGTGATATGTCACTGATCGGCCCACGCCCTGAACGTCCAGGTTTCTACCAAAAGCTGGAAAACGCTATCCCTTACTTTGCAGAGCGTACATACGGCGTAACACCAGGTATCACGGGTCTAGCGCAAGTTAATCAAGGCTACGACACTTGTATTGACGATGTGCGATCTAAAGTGGGATACGACCACTCTTATGCATTGGCGCTTTCATCACCAATAACGTGGTTCAAGATGGATTGCTACATCATGGTTCGTACTATTGTCGTGATGGTGTGTGGTAGAGGCCAGTAACCCCAAAGGCGGTCATTCATACATTTGATTCATCACAAAAAACGCCGTTTCCCTTCGCGAAAAAGCGAGCCGGAAACGGCCTTTTCATGCGTACACAATTGACGCTAGCAGGTCATTGAGATGACTTAATTTAGGTTACTGAACATTAATGGTGATTTTTTGAGAGAGAACGGGTTTGTCATGGGGGATATGCACAAAATCCGCCAGCAACAATTGTAGTGTGTGCTTACCTTTAGGCAATGTCAGCAGGGTTTCAGTTTGCCCTCCCCCAAAGTGCTTCACATTATCATTGGCGGGTAGCGGTAAGGCAAAATCCACCAGCGAATCGACATCAATCAGCAGGTGATGGTGACCCGAGTTGGGTTGATTGTCACCCGCAGGTGCGACATCCATGCCTTTTAACCCAAACACCACTTTGAAGGTCTCAGGTACAGTTTCACCATCTTTGGGTTGCACAAAATACACATCTGCACCGGCAGCAGAAGGCGTAGCCGCGAGTAACGATGAAGGCAGAAGCGAAGCGGTTACAAGCAATAGCGATGAGAGCAATGCATGTTTCATAATGTTCCCTTAATAACGCTGTCTAACAGCTTTCAGCATGACTGATGTTTGGAAGGGATAAGTGTCAGGATATGGGACTTTTCCAAAAAAATACCGCCCTATCTTAGGGCGGCATGGTGAATCATTCTTCAGGGGTCAGTTAACGCGATGTCATCCGCCATGAGGCGTAACATTGAAACGTTAGCATTGAGACGTTTTCCACGTGCGATACCCACCAATGAGGTTTTTCACTATAAAGCCACTGTTCGCCAATTGGCGATAGGCCACGTTTCCGCGCAAGCCCACCTGACACGCCACAATGATTTCTTTGTCTTTCGGCAGTTCATTCATACGCCCGCGAAGTTGATCAACGGGGATATTAATAGCGCCGGGGAATGTACCGACCGACTCAAGCTCACCCGGATTACGCACATCTAACAGGACTTGGTCGGCGGTTAAATTCGCCAACGCATCATAATGAATGCCATTAACGTCGCCTTTCATCACGTTGGTTGCCACAAACGCCGCCTGATTAATCACATCTTTCGCGCTGCCATAAGGGGGGGCATACGTCAGCTCTACATGTTGTAGCTGTTCAACGGTCATACCCGCGCGCTGTGCAACCGCCAAGATATCAATGCGTTTATCAACGCCATCTTTACCAATAGCTTGCGCACCCAGAATTTTGCCAGATTCTGGCGAGAACAGCAGTTTCAGTGATACCACTTCCGCACCCGGATAATAGCTCGCATGGCTGGCTGTGTGCACATAGACTTTCTCATACGCCATTTCATCACGCCTGAGTTGCTTCTCATTCTTACCGGTTGAAGCGACAGCCAAATCAAACACTTTACAAATCGCCGTACCTTGCGTGCCTTTGTAGGTTTCGTGTGCGCCTAACATGTTGTCTGCCGCCATACGTCCTTGACGGTTTGCTGGGCCAGCAAGTGGCACCACGGTTTGCTTACCTGTCAAAAAGTCTTTTTCTTCGATGGCGTCACCCACGGCATAGATAAACGGATCGCTGGTTTGCATTTCATCATTCACCCAAATGCCGCCAAGCTCGCCAATTCTTAGTCCCGTGGCGCGCGCCAATGTGGTTTCAGGGCGAACGCCAATCGCCATGATCAATAACTCGGTGTTCAAGCTCTCACCGTTACTCAATTGCAGTGTGAGTGCGCCACGTTCTGCGTCATCTGCTGCTGCCTGAAACTCTGCCGATTGCAACGCAACCCCCAAACGCAAATCAATATCTTTTGCGCGAATTTCTTGATGAACAAATCCTGCCATTTCTTTGTCTACTGGCGTCATGACCTGATCGGCCATTTCAACCAATGCAGTTTCAATGCCTAATTGATGAAACGCTTCCATCATCTCCAAACCAATAAAGCCACCACCAATCACTGTCGCATGCTTAGGCTGGTTATGTGTGATAGAAGTAAGGATCTTGTCCATGTCTGGAATATTGCGAAGCGAGAAAGTAAGCGGGTTATCAATACCGGGAATAGGCGGTACAACAGGGCTCGCGCCGGGGCTGAGAAGCAAGAAGTCATAACTTTCCGAGTACTCAGTGTCGTCGAGCAAATTTTTAACAGTAACGGTTTTAGCTTCACGTTGAATACTGATGACTTCGTTCATCACGCGGACATCCACGTTGAATCGCGATAGGAAACTTTCAGGGGTTTGCAGAAGAAGCTTGGCTCGGTCTTTAATGTCTCCGCCAATATGATATGGCAAACCACAGTTCGCAAACGACACAAAGGGGCCGCGCTCAAACATAATGATCTCAGCACTTTCACTCAATCGACGGGCACGTGCCGCGGCTGAGGCTCCACCTGCAACGCCGCCAATAATAAGGATCTTCGCCATAACTCACTCCTGTGTTTCTCCACCGACGAATGCATCGTGGTATCGAAAAATGATACATAAACAAAACTGGGGGACTCGTCGTTTTCTGTCAGTACGAGCCAATAACTGCTACATTATATTAGATTAAACTCATATACAACACTCTAAATTAGCATTGACTTAAATAAAGATCGTCGTATGATTAATATCATCATAAACGCATATGTATGTGTTTAATTGAAGAAAATCAGGGAGTAGTTATGTCGTTTCAGATCCCTTGGGATACGTTCTCTTGGAGCCCATTGCTCGGTGGAATGCTACTGGGCGTTTCAGGGTTGGTACTGCTCACTTTCAACGGGCGTATTGCCGGAATCAGTGGCATAGTCGGTGGGTTGCTCAAACCACGAAAATCCGAATTCTCTTGGCGCTTGTTGTTTCTTAGCGGCATGGTTATCGCGGGTTTGACTGCCCCTCTGCTCGGATTTGAATACCCAGACTTGTCTTCTCTCACACCAAGCATTTCGCCGATGATGGCAGTTCTCGCGGGCTTGCTGGTCGGCATCGGGACTCGGCTTGCCAATGGCTGTACCAGTGGTCATGGAATTTGCGGTATGGGTCGGTTATCTAAACGTTCCATCGCCGCCACGCTAATTTTTATGACGGCAGCGTTTGTCACCGTATTTTTACGTCTTCACGCCTAGGAGGTTTCTATGTTTTTTCGCGCAATCGCATTATTTGCAGGTTTACTTTTCGGCTTGGGCATGATGATTTCTGGCATGGTGAATCCAGCCAATGTAACCGGTTTTCTCGATATTTTCGGCCAATGGAACCCAAGTTTGGCATTTGTGATGGGCGGTGCGCTGCTTGTGTTCACACCGGGTTATTTTTTGTTGATTCGTCGACAACCCAAACCCGTGCTTGCGGAAACGTTTTGCTTGAGTGAGAACCAATCGTTAGATAAACGTTTGGTCTCGGGTTCTGCGCTGTTTGGCATAGGTTGGGGCTTGGCAGGCATCTGTCCAGGACCTGCCATCACACTGCTTGGTTCTGGCTCTGGCTCCGTCGCACTGTTCTTTCTAAGCATGCTCGCAGGAATGTATCTGGTAAATATCGTTGACGACAAACGCGCAGCGCTCGATATTAGCCCACAGCGTTAATTTTCATATTCGCTTTTTTGCTTAATCATTTGCCTCTCACATTACTCCCACCTCGCACACGATAGCTAAGTCATCTAAAGAAACCTGTTCAGCGCGAATATTCACCCTCGGAAGAGGGTCTGAATCCTGCCTCAGGAATCCTGAAATCACTCGGGTCTATCGTTAAAAAACAAAAATATCGACCTCCCGCTTTTCTTTTCCACCTCACAAAAGAACAGCCCAAAAAACGTAACCATATACACTCATCGCATAAAATATTGGGCAAAAGAAAGAGAAAACCAAAGTGCACATTTAATAACCACCTTTACACTTTGACTAACTTTCATTTATAAGTGCTCAATTATTCATGCAGATTATTATGCACCCAATAAATCCTGAAATTTAAATAGTATAATAAACCGTCACTCCTCATGTTTTTCTATGTGATAACCATCAAATAAATAGAATAATTAACAGTGTCTCATTTGTTCTCAATCATGATAAGCGACGTTTAGTTTCATATATCCAACCGTGATGTAAATCATGTCATTGACATCAAAGCATTAAAACGATCGCTTATGAAACAGAGAGTAAACCCAATCATCCGTCTTATAACTGAAGCAACCAACGGTATATGACATAAAAATAGACAAAACCGATGGTGGATAATTTTTAATATCAGTTATATCTTATTGTGAAGTATGTGCTTATATATTCTTCAAGGGAAATTCGCTTAAAGAGTGGTTATGCAAGCACATGCTTCTCTTAGTAAATATCATCTTAAACAAACGGAGCTTATCTATGTCATTATCTCAAATCACAAAGCGTTTTATTAATGACGAACGTGGCGTAACAGCAGTTGAATATGCAATACTTGGCGTTGCGATTTCAGCAATCATTCTGGCAGCTGTCGCAAACGATTCTACTCTTGGAACGGCTATCAGTAACGCTATGACTCAGATTTCCACCAATATCACCTCTGCTAACACTGGGGGCTAATTCACTCTAACGGGTTAGCTCGTTGAGCGCTTTAGAACTGCTTTTAATCTCTGGCTCAATAGCAGGGATGGCGACTGATATTTTACATAGAAAGATAAGCAATAAATTGTGCTTTGGCATTCTTCTAACATGTCTATTATTGGCATTTTTCGAACAGAAATTGCAACTTCATGTATATCAATCTCTATCTGTTGTCGCTATTGGGCTAGTGCTATTTTATTTTGGGATTTTAGGGGCAGGAGACACAAAGTTATTTTCAGCATATGCACTCATTATTGACACCCAATATTTCTCATTAACAATATTCATTATTAGCTTTCTAGGCGCAATAACAGCATTAGTCATTTTGGTTATGCAATTCATATCAGAAAACAAAACCAATAAAGGTGTGCCTTATGGCGTTCCCATTGTGGTTGCGAGTTTGTTTAGCATTTATTTAAGTAAGTTGAATTAAACCATGAGCCAACGTGTATTCTTTCTTATTGCTTTACTGTCCATAGGTGTAGGCGTTTTAGGCCTAAGTGGGTTTTTCCAAAGTAAGCACACTACCGCATCCGGAATATCGAATATTTCCTATCAGGTTGCTCAACTAAAATCATCGGTTAAACGCGGTGATACTCTGACTCGTGAAAACATCCGATATTTCAAACTGCGAGAAGAAGACGCCCTGAAAAATGGGATCGTCAGCGATATCATCATCTCGCATGTTCCCGGCATGGTCGCCAAACGCGATATTGGCGATGCCGTGTATCTTTCCTCGAGTGATTTTTTGCTCCCCAATGACCCCAATTATTTAGATGCTGTCATCAAAGATGGCATGTCGCCCTACGCCCTAACCATTGATCGAAAAGAATTTATTGGCTCAGGTATTTCAGTGGGGGATAAAGTTGATGTGATGATTTTAACCTCTGACGAACAGAATATTGGGGAAACGTCTAGGTCTACTTATATCGAGTCTTTCCGTTCACTTTCCGTGTCTCCGCTTCTGCGTAACATACGCGTATTAGCGATTGAAGATGACCACGATGAATTGCTTCCTCTCACGATTGAGCTCAATCGTGAGCAAATCGCCAAAATGGTGATCGCTCGTCGAATAGGCATTGTTGAAATCATCAAGGCATCAGGCAATGAGCTTTATAGCAGTGGTTCAATGAACGCTGATACTCACGATGTACTTCCTAACTTCAAATCCGTTACTGAAATTCGTGGCCAAAATAAGGCCTTTAACTAGAGAGCAAGAACATGCTACGCCATTACTTATCTGTCATTTTTTCTGTTGGCTTGCTCCTCGGTGGCACCTCTTCTGCTTTTGCTGCTGGAATTTTAAACCTAGGGACAGGGGACGCGCGATCTTTATCCTTTGATGCCGTGATCGGCACCGTTTTCATCTCCGATCCAGACGTCGCCGACTATCAAGTTATCGACAACAACCGTCTTGTGGTTTTTGGACGTGAAATAGGCACCACCACACTGATTGTTTTTGGTGAAAACAGTCGAACACTCACCAAAAAGAAAATTGTCGTTAACCAAAGCCTCACCAAGATTGAGCAAATTTTGGCGATTCAATACCCCAATGTCGAAGTGTCAGTACTTAACCTTGGCGAGCAAGTCGTACTTTCAGGTTTTGTGCCCACGCAAAAAGAAAAAAATGAGATCTATTCCATTGTTGGGGAATTGTTGAAAAAGAAATTCACCGAACGGCGAACGGAATGGAAAACGTCAACACGAGAAAGTTTCGATATCGATTTCATGGCGCGACGCACCTATGACGGATTGGTGAATAATCTAGAAGTCGCGGTCACAAAACAGGTCAACGTCAAACTCACCATTGCTGAGGTCAACAGCTCGCTGGTTAACGAACTGGGCATTAAATGGGGAACGATCTTTTCCGACGGATTTGGCGGTAACGGACAGTTCTTTCGAGGCATTACTGGCTTTAATGGTAGCGCGACCAACATTGCGGCTTACATCTCAGCCATTAATGACGACAATGTCGGTCAAGTGCTTTCGGAGCCGAATGTTTCGGTGATTTCTGGCGAAACGGCAAGCTTCTTAGTCGGCGGTGAAATCCCGATCACCTATCGTATTGATGATGGCTATCGCATTGAATATAAAGAGTTCGGTATTGGCCTTGATTTGGCTGCCGAAGTGCTTCGCGACGACAAAATCAAGCTGTCCATCATGCCGCAAGTCAGCTCAGTGGACAGTCAATACGGCGATACCTTACTCGACATCCCATCATTTAAAGTACGACGCGCTCGCACCACGTTAGAACTGGGTGACGGTGACAGCTTTGTACTGGCAGGCTTGCTCAGCAGTGAAGACGAAGAAGCCTTATCTAAAATTCCGTTTATCGGTGATGTGCCTATCTTGGGTGCTCTTTTTCGCCATACCTCAACAACCCGCCGAAAAACCGAGTTGATTATCGTCGCCACGGTTTCACTGGTGGAGCCAATTTCTTCAACCAACGTCAAACTGCCCAGTATGCAGCGAACGTCCGCACTGTCTCGGTTCTTTGGTGTAGGTATAAACAGTTCTCCTGAAGTGTCGAAGTGGCAGGAAGAAATCCTCTCAACTGGAGGCTTCAAAAAATGATGATCATTAAGCACAGAGCAACACTATTTCTTTCGTTGGCACTTGCAACCACCTTAATGGGCTGCGCCACAGGGCCTGCTATTACGGGTAGCCACCTATTAGTGACCCCTGTTGTTTACGAATATTCGGTGACTGTCAAAAATAAGGCTCTGCAGCACGCGCAGAAAGAAATTTCAGCATACTTGGAGCAAAACGAATATGCATTGTTGGTACATGGTGCCACGATTTCATGGAATGGTAGACACGGAAAGACGATTGCGAAACATGCACAACAGTGGCTCATAAAACGCGGTATCTCTCTGGATAAATTGTTGCTCTCAGAAGCCAAAACCATGAGCAAAAGCACGGGAACAAAACAAAGCAACGTGACCCTGTCCACCACCATCCATCAGGTACAAAACCCAGCGTGTGGTTACGCCGTTATCGGTCAATATCATCGTAACAATGATGGTTGTATCCATGAGGCGATGCGATGGGAATCCATGGTGTATCCGGAAAACAAGCTTGCTGGGCAAGGACGTCTTTCTATTATCACACCAGACACCCTATAAAGGAGGTTATCTATGTTAGATTTTGGCGATCTCCTAAAAAAAGAAACGACTGACAGCGAACCTGCGATCGGGAGCCAGCATGGCCTGAAGTCTCTGCAATTCTTTCGTACTGAAGAAGTTAAAATTCTGGTGGATGAGACCTTCAGATTTGATGGTCACTCAGTCCCCATTTCCTATGCGTACAAATTCAAAGATATTCCCACGCAGGTCGAAGAGCATAACGCTCAACTCGTGGTCATTGATTTAGTTGGCTGCCCAGACACGCTCAAAGAGTGTCGCCAGTTATCTGCTCGGCTACCCTCTTATCTTTCTGTCATCATTCTGGGGGATGTGGATGCAATTTCAGTGATCCGAGAATTAAAATCACTGGGCTTTTACTACCTTTTTTGGCCTGTCGATAAAATTGAGTTGGCCGAGTTTGTTGATACGGTCTTAACGCGACATATTGAAGCGAACTCTCTCCACGGTCGACGCAAAGCCAAGCGTATTGGTGTAATTGGCATGCGTGGCGGCGTGGGCACCACCATGCTCACCGCAGAACTTAGCTGGATTTTATCCAACGATAAACAGACGTCGTGTCTTGTTGTCGATCACAACTACCTTTCCAGCAATCTCGATATTTTCCTCGGCATCAAAAACCGCGAAAAACGGCGGCTTAACGATACAGAAACCGGCGGGGGAGAAATCGATCAAACATCATCCAAAAACCTCGTCACACGCGTGAGTAACCGCCTTGATTATCTCGCCCTCGGACTCAGCGACGAACGATCTGCAGATCTGGATGAGATGACTGAATTGGTGCTCAATTATCTCGCCCCAGACACGAATTTTATTCTCGACGATTACTCCGCGTCCGTCGGGTTTGATATACAGCCCAGAAACTTATTAAAAACGCTGGATGTTGCCGTGCTGGTGATGGAACCGACCATTTCTTGTCTACGCGAAACCGCCGCGATGCTCAGTAAAATGAAAAAGTTATTCGAAGAGCCTGAATACAAACGCACCGTGCGTATCATTTTAGTGTTGAACAACCACCGTGCTTCCCGCTTTAACAGCGTGACGCAGGCGGAAGTCGAAAAGTACCTAGATGTTCCCGTCAACATTGTTCTCCCCTACGAGATCACGGTGGAAGAAGCGCTGTTGAATGGCACCTATCTCAGTGCCGGGAAATCTAAAATTGGCACCCAGATCAAGCACCTTTGCTCACGGATCATCGGCGAAGAAATCGCCCCTAAACGTAAGCTTTTCTCCTTTACACGTTCCAGTAGCGAGTAATTATTTATGCTTGGTCCAAAGGAACTCTATCGCTCATTCCGCGAACGTATTTTTGATGCCATTGACGCGGAAGCCATTACCACGCTGTCGAAAGAAGAGCTAAACAGTCAGCTCACCCAAGCCATTAACCTGCTAACAGAGCAGGACAATGTGCCCATGCCAACATCACTTCGCAATGACTATGTGAAGATGATGTATGACGAACTTCGTGGGCTGGGTCCCATTCAATCATTGATTGAAGATGACTCTATTTCCGACATCATGATCAATGGGCCTCAAGCCGTTTTCATTGAGCGAAACGGCTTGGTTGAGAAATCACCCATTACCTTTATCGACAACGAACAACTCCTTACCATCGCCAAGCGTATTGCCGCCAAAGTGGGGCGTCGCGTTGATGAATCTGTCCCACTGTGTGATGCACGCCTCATGGACGGTAGTCGAGTCAATATCGTTTTACCGCCCATCGCCATTGATGGCGCGTCGATTTCCATTCGTAAATTCAAAAAGAAAAGCATCGGTTTTGGTGATCTCATTGAGTTTGGAGCGATGAGCCCGGAAGTCGCCAAACTGATGGTAATTGCCTCTCGCTGTCGGCTCAACATCGTGATTTCTGGTGGTACCGGCTCAGGCAAAACCACCATGATGAACGCCCTATCCCAGTACATTTCGGAAAGAGAGCGGATTGTCACCATTGAGGATGCGGCAGAACTGCGATTGCAACAGCCTCACATTGTTCGTTTAGAAACACGCACAGCAGGCATTGAAGGCACGGGCGAAATTAACCAACGGAATTTGGTGATAAACGCACTTCGCATGCGCCCCGACCGCATCATTATTGGTGAGTGTCGTGGCTCTGAAGCCTTTGAAATGCTGCAAGCGATGAACACGGGACATGATGGCTCCATGACCACCCTTCACGCTAACAACCCACGCGATGCCATTTCCCGTATCGAAAGCATGGTGATGATGGCGACAGCGTCGCTCCCTTTGGAAGCCATTCGACGCACCGTAGTGAGCGCCGTCGATGTCATCATTCAGATCAGTCGACTACATGATGGTAGCCGCAAAGTGATGAGCATCAGTGAAGTGATTGGCATGGAAGGCCAGAACGTGGTGATGGAAGAAATATTCCGCTTTGAACACCAGGGGCTATCAAGTAAAGGCAAAGTGTTGGGTGATTTCGTGACCGCCGGTTTAATGGAGCGCTCTGCTTTGTATGAAAAGGCACGTTATTTCGGTCTTGAAAAAGAACTAAACAGCATTTTCAGTGGAGTAACTGCATGATTGCGAACCTTATCTATTGCCTATTCGTGGCTGTAGGTTTGTATATTTTTCACAAGCAAACGCGACTAAAAGCCCGCCGAGAAAGTATGCTTCGTGATAACAACCCACTGCCTGTCACACGATTTTTAGAAAACCGTGCCGTAGACATGGAAGCCCTAACACAAACGACCTTGCCACAGCGTATACGCCGATATGCTGAAAATATTTTCGCTGGCATTGGTGAATTTGCCTTACTCAAAATCGTCGCATTTTACTTCGTCACTGCGTCTGCTGGGGTTTATATGCTCTCGACGTTATTCAAGGTCGGCACGCTTGCTGGTCTTGTTATTGTCTTGCCACTCGCGACTTTTTTAGGGATTCGCTATCTCGATATACGCGCTCAACGGGCATTTGAAAATCATTTCCCTGATGCACTGAATATGATTGCGAGCTCAGTGTCTGCGGGCGAAAGTTTGCTTCACGCGATCCAATTTGTCGGTCAATCGCTCGACAACATTGTCGGAAAAGAATTTAAAATCATGGGGGAGCGACTTAACATGGGGGAGTCTACGGACACCGTTTTTCGCAAAGCCTGTTCCCGTTTCCCAACCCCTGCTTTTCAATTTTTTGTTATCTCTATGCGCGTCAATGTGAATCGCGGTGGACAATTGCGTCATGTGATCACGCGATTGAATCGGGTGTTGTTTGATGCCAGAAGCATTGACATGAAAAAGCGTGCAATGACCGCTGAAGCAAGAATGTCAGCGTATATCGTGTGTGCCATCCCGTTCTTTTTCTTGTTTGGTGTCATGCGGTTACTCAGCCCGGAAAATTATGACTTTGTCATGAATAATCCTGAAGGTCGTCCTTTGCTTTATTACACATTGATTAGTCAAGCGATAGGCATGTCTATCATCACTGCCTTGATGCGGAGCGTAAAGTAATGAGCGGTTTATCGTTAGTGCTGTACGCACTATTTTTCACCTTTGGGGGCGCGTTGCTGTTGACGATTGGCTATACCTCCATGCGTCGCCATCGCTCTATCAAAGGCACCTTGACGACCTCGGTTGAAAAGCCATCAGCCATGGCGGAGATTTCACGGATCGCGTCGAGTTTCTTTTCCGCTACCAACACGGAAATTTCTGAAAAATTTATCGGCGCGGGTTTCTACAACACACGCTTTGCCCCTTATTACTTTCTCGTGAAATACACCGTTGGCGCGGTGGGTTTCGGCATTATCTTATTTGCCGGTGATAAACCCCTGCTAGAAGACTACCAAACAAAAATCATGTGGTTGAGCCTGCTTGTGGTGCTGGTCATTATTGCGCCAGACATGTACCTCGAAATGCGCCGCCGTTCACTCGCGGGGAAAATCACCCGTCAACTTCCCTACCTACTCGATATCATGGGAGTTTGCGTTCAGACCGGTATGACGGTTGAAACCACACTGTTCTACCTGACCTCAGAAATGGCTGCGTTTGACCGCGATATTGCCTACGTACTCAAACGACTACGAGACAGAGCGCAAACCGTGGGTTTAGACAAAGCCTTGCTAGAACTTCACGACCGTGTACCCGCCCCTGAAATGCACAGCTTTGTGATGACACTAACGCAAAGTATGAAACACGGCACATCTATCTATGAAGTGCTCTCTACGCTGGCGAGAGACATTCGTGAGATTCAGTTACTTTCGCTAGAAGAAAAAGCGGGAAAGCTATCATCGAAAATGTCTGTGCCACTCATTTTATTCATCGTGATGCCTATCGTGATTCTCATCACGGCACCAGGAATTATGAGGATGCTCGGATAATGAAAATACCCTTAGCGCTAGCCACAACCTTGCTGGTTGTGAGTTGTACCACCTCGTCACCTAGCGATTACGCACGCCAAAACGGCGAGAAACTTCTCATGGATTCTGGCAGCTATTCTGCACTCATCACACGGTATCAGACAGAATTACAAAAAGAGCCAAGTGCCGAGGTACGCCACAAGCTTGCCAATGTGCATTACTTAATGGGGGATCCTGAAGCCGCGATGTTCCAGCTCTCTCAAATTCCACCAAAGGCTCGGAATACAGCCGAACTTGCCTTGCTTCGCGCCAACGTGTTTTTCGATCAAGGCAAAATGCCATCAGCAGAACAATACACAAACGCAGCGATTCGCATAGATAACGAATTGGGCGAAGCACATAACTTGAGAGGCCTGATATTGGCTGGCAAAGGTCAATTGGCGGAGGCGAAAGTCGCGTTTGAATCGGCAAGGCAATTTCATTTCGATGATGCGACGGTCAAGAACAATCTGGCGATGATTGCAATGCTGCAAGGGGATTTTGATCAAGCCATTGATATTTTAATGCCTTTGGTACAAAGCGGACGTGCCGACGATACTGCCAAAGCCAATCTGGTACTGGCTTTTGCCAAAGCAGGACGTACCCGAGCATTTAGCCAAATGCTCGCAGGCAGTGAAAGCGATATCCATCTGGCTGAGAAATTCCAAAGCCTGAATAGCGCTAAGATCCATCATTCTCAGTTGACGCCGACGACCACATTAACAAACCTAATCCAATCCACTGCGGGGCTAAGCACTATCGCAAAAGTGCCATCGCCTTCACCAAACAACGCATCTTCATCAACAATAGCAAAGGCTCCTTCCTCCAACTTGGTTAAGGCCATGCATTCAGCCCAACCAAAACACAGTGTCGTACTAGAAGCCAAGCCGGAAAAAACACAACCTGAGCCCTTAGCTCTCAAAGCCATCAATACAGCAGCAAACCAAGACATAGCGTCAGATATCGAGAAAACCAAAGAGCATGCCCGTGATCCTCTTACATTGGCGCGAGAGCGAGTAAAAGCAGCCAAAGAAAAAAAAGCAAAGCAGGTTGCCGAACTGGCCACAGCAGCAAAAGCGAAAGAAATTGCAGAAGCTAAAGCGAAAAAACGGAAAACCAGCAGCAAGAAACGATCTCGCAAACTCATTACTGCTATGCAATACCAACCCGTCACGGCCAACGGCAGTGGCAACGAGCAGTATGTCGCCACGGCTGATTTTGAATTGGGAAAAGTGCGCACCATGTTCCTCGAGAAACGAAAAAAATGGGTGTTTGACGTGCGAGGTGCAAAGGATTTCACCACCAAAAGAAAACAATACTTTAAAGAGGGCCCCGCAAAGATGATCGAGCTTGGCGAACACAAAAACTACGTGCGAATTGTGCTTACGCTTCGTGATGGCGCGAAAGGTAAACCCGTTGTCGCTGTAGACGGTAACACGCTCACTATTCGCTGGGAGGCTTAACGATAAGCTATGCGTTTATTACCACAAAACACAACAATGTCATCGCTTAAACAAAAGCCGTTGCACAGAAGAGCCACATCAAAGAAGCAACAGGGTATTGTCAGTATCGAGTTCGCGATGGGTTTCATTATGCTCTTTTACTCAATGATTGCTTGGGCAGAAATATGTGTGATGGGCTTTATTTCTTCCGTTGTCGATTATTCTATTTCAGAGTCATCACGCGCGGCACGAACCTCAGCCAATGCGGATTATGAAGCGCTATTTCGCGAAGCTTTGCTTGATAGCGACCAACTGTGGGTGAAGATCGTTGACCCAAACAAATTTGATGTCTCAGTGCGCTATTTCACCTCCTTTAACCAAGTCAGTAATCCGGCATTTAGTGGCGGAAGCAACAGAGAGAATAATCCCATTGCGCTCTATCGCATCAGCTATGAATACAAGCCAATTTTTGCCCTATTTTTTGATGACGAGTCCGTGACACTGTCACGTGAAGTTTTTGGCCTACAAGAGTTTGAGCGTGATGCATTCAGTCAGTAAACAACGTGGTGTTTTTATCATCGAACTTTCGATGGTCTTACTCGTACTTAGCCTAATCATC
The DNA here is from genome assembly GCF_000286835.2 of Enterovibrio norvegicus FF-33. Classification (GTDB taxonomy): domain Bacteria; phylum Pseudomonadota; class Gammaproteobacteria; order Enterobacterales; family Vibrionaceae; genus Enterovibrio; species Enterovibrio norvegicus_A. The sequence goes on from NZ_AJYD02000038.1 coordinate 2,076,842, forward strand.
GTGTTTAGCATGGACGTGGTGGTCAAACAAACCGTGAAAGGTAAGCTCGATCGCCTTTCCTATTCCTTAGTTAGCCTATTGCGAGAACGCTCACAGCTGTTCGAGGGCAATGAAACCATGACCTTCGAAGAGGCCGCTAAGTCGTTTTCACTCATACAACGCTCGCTCAACAGCACCATGGGCAACTTCGACATTTCACGCCTAGGTATGGTGATCGAGCAGCAAAGATTCGATGCAAATAAAAACCCCATTACTGCCGTTGTGAACCAACATATTTTTACTCTAGGTGCATATTCCTGTGAGCCCGAGGAAGCGCTCAGGCAAAAAGTGGCTCTCTCTCCTGTGACTCAGTTTGATAACAAGTTGGCACTTTATCAGGTCACGCTGTGCTATCGCACCGACAATTGGTACGGCGATTTGGCTGGCGAAACATTCGAGCGCGTTCGCTCTATCTCTCTTTCTTTCGGTCGATAGGAAATCACCATGCAGGTTTCTTTGCCTTCTCATCAACGCGGCATTGCCTCCATCATCTTTGTCATCATCTTCCCGCTGCTTTTCAGTGTTTTCGCACTCGCGGTGGAATCGACGCGTTACCTACAAACACATGCACGGATCGGTGATAGCGTTGAAGTTGCGTCACTTGCAGTCGCCGCAAATGCAACCTTCGACACCACGACCAATCAGGAATTAGCAAAAGGTATTGTCGACGCGTATGTGCCTGATGGTGAAATCACCCTATCAGACATTAATATCGTACGTAAAAGTTGCGATCAGATATACGGCAGCAACTGCGGGAAACCTGGGATATACGATAAAGAGGGGCTGGTATTCACCGAATACAGAGTCACTCTCAGCTCAGAATTTGAATCTTGGTACCCAGAAGATGACTATGCTGCTGGCTATGAAGAAACCTTGGTATTAGAAGGCTCAGCCGTCGCGCGAAAGTACCAAGGGTTTACTATTGATGTCGCCTTTGTGGCAGATTTTTCAGGCTCCATGCTGGATAGTTGGAATGGCGACACAAAGTACTTAGGCGTGATTAAGGTGATTTCAGATATCACTCAAAAACTCGAAGCGTTTAATGAGTCAACAGAACTTGAGCTCAATGGTCAGCGCATCCTCAACCGCGTTTCCTTAATTGGTTACAATATGTATCCCCATGATGGAAGCCGCTATTACAGCAATGTGGACTATTACGGGAACTATTCGAGCCTAACTTGGGAGTGGTGGAAAAACATTCCCAACATCAATTTTAATGCGACAGTCTCCGACCCACTAAATAACAAGCGTACCAGTATCACCGGCCGATACGCCCAGGATTATTCATCATTCAGAACACTCGATCTCACTGAAGACTTCCCGAGTTTTCGATCAACCATTTCGCGTTTCTATCCTTCTTACGGTACGGCGTCCTATGAAGGAATCATTGAAGCTGGGAAGATTGTTAACCGCGGCAAGAACGTGAGAAAACTTATCATCGTGCTTTCTGATGGCGAAGATTCTCCTAACCAAAATAATTCCAGTGACAATAGATACCCCGGCTATGCCGCACTTCAGCTCTACAACCGTGGCCTTTGCGATAATATTCTTAGCTCATTAGAAAGCAATAATATTGAGGGAAGACAAGTAGAAGCAAAGATTTTCGTCATCGGATTTGGCTATGACATTGATAAGAACCCGGGGCTAAAAATCTGTGCTGGCGAGGACAATATTCAATCGGCTGATTCGTATCAGGAGATCTACGACACGGTGCTCGAACTCATCAGCGAAGAAGTAGGCCACCTCTATTTCCGTCACTACGATCAATAACGCTCATTTCGGCTAATTTAGAAAAAGAACACTACGAGAATAATTATGAAACCAGCGCTTACTCTTACAGCTTTGCTTTTTACCGCGAGTCTTCTGCCCATGCAATGTGCAGCAGCAACGCTTCCAGCCACGGTTTTTGAAGACATTTGCGTCGACAAAAATACCGAGGTCGCCTTTCGTGTCAAGCTTGAACCCTCCACAGAAGTTCTGTTTCATCGCGCACAATATCTGCAGTTAGAACGATCTGTGGATAGCCATCCTGCGACCCCTTTGTTCATTGAAGCAATGGTCAATGCTGGCTTAAACAAACAATGTGCCGAGTTTTTAGTCAGAGAAACCCCAAGTGTTGCAGTGAAGCACAACCAGCTAATTGCCATGGTGCATTTTGGTTTTGATAAATCATCGCTCACGCCAACGGGTAAGAAAATTCTGGCGGGCATCGTTGACACCATAAAGCGTACTGACACGCCGCTGTCCATTGAAGGTCATACTGACAGTGTTGGTACCCATGCATACAACCTTAAACTCGGCTTGCAACGTGCAGAGTCGGTAAAAGTCCAGTTGGTGACATCGGTCAACCCAAATTCATCAGGAAAAATCAAGACACTGACGCGTGGCGAAACCGCCCCCATTGCCAGTAATAAAACCACAGCAGGCAAAACCCAAAACCGACGAGTGGAAGTGCGTACATTGGTGTTACCTGAAGACACGACGAGCAATTAACATAATCCTAGACGACACTAATACAAGGGTCACACAGGAGGATATGGCGTTGATCAAATGCGAAGAATATGACTATGTAGAAATCGTCTGTCTGTTTCATTACCCCATCAAGCTTGTATTAAAATCCGGTGAGGTGGTGGAAGGAATTGCGCAAGACACAGCACGCAACGGCGACAAACAAGAATGCATCGCCATGAATGTGAATAGCAAGACTGTGCTTGTCTTGTTAGACCAATTACTCACATTAGATGTCCTTATCGACAATCCGCATTTTAAACACATCACTTTTTCGCAATAGGTTTTCGCAATAGGTCTACGCCAATCGTATTTCACTGATCACGGTTTGCCCAACACCAGATTGGGCGATACCTTTCCAGTGGCGAAACAAAAATTCCATTTCCAATTTGATTTCGAAACATTACACTTGCCATAGATGGAGTCTAACTGGATACACTATGGCAACGGCAACACACCTCGCTGAATTACAACAGCAAATCCGACAGCGCTATCACGACTTGAGCAAGCGATTACAACAAGTCGCCCATTATGTGCTCGACAACCCAAACAGCATCGCCTTTGATACTGTCGCCGTGATTGCGACCCATGCCAGTGTGCCACCTTCCACGCTGATCCGTTTTGCCAATGCGTTTGATTTCAGTGGCTTCAACGAAATGAAGCAGCTTTTTCGCAAGAATCTGGTGGAAGAAACCAGCAGTTACACTGAACGCGCCAAGCTGCTTAAAGAAAGCCAAACTGACGCGTCCTTAGATACCCCTAGCAACATTCTTCAGCAGTTTTCTCATGCCAATACGGTCGCTTTACAAGAACTAACCAGTGCAGTGAGTCCCGAGCAACTGAATACCGCGGTGAATTTGCTGGAAAACGCCGATACCATTTACGTGGTCGCCATGCGGCGCGCATTCAGCATTGCCTCTTACCTGACCTATGCTCTACGCCATTTGGAACGTCGCGTTGTGTTAGTGGATGGCTTTGGCTGCATGGCCTCCGAGCAATTAGCACTCGTGAATGAAAAAGATGTGGTCATTGGTGCCAGCTTTTCTCCGTACTCGCCCGAGACCATCGAGCTTTGTGAGCGAGGAGCCGCCGCCAAAGCAAAACAAATCGTGTTTACTGATAGCCAAGTCAGCCCATTGGCGGCAAATAGTGATGTGTGTTTTGTGATTAAAGAAGCGGAAGTTGAGTCATTCCGATCACAAACAGCGACGTTGTGTTTGGCACAATCGCTCGCCGTTTCGCTCGCGTTTCGATTGAGCAGGCAACTGTAAACGCAACGCTCAGATAAGACTCAAGAGACCATCAGCAGAAAGCTTGATACCTGATAGAAACAGAAAGAGATAACACAGTTGATAGATTAGCGTTTGGCTGACGCGATGGAGCAACCACACGCCCATCGCCACACCCAATGGGGCAAGAGGGATTAAGATCAGCGCTGTCAGCAAGTTGGTTTGGTCAAACTCGCCAATGGCGGCATAAGGAATAATTTTCACCACGTTCAACATGGCAAAGAACACCGCCATGGTCGCTACTAGCGTCACTTTTTCGAGTTTCAGCGGCAACAGGTAAATACTCGCGGGCCCGCCGCCTGCATGTACCGTGGTGCTCGAAAATCCACTAATACCGCCCCAAATTGATCCCGACAGTCTCCCTCTTCGTCTTTTCGCGGCTTTCATGACGCCCAGTTCAGACAGCACATAGTGCCCGCAGAACCACAGGGACAAGACGCCGATGGTGAGTTTCAGCCCCGCCTGTGGCACGGCATGCATATAAAAACCTGCGAGCGCAATGCCCACCAGCCCGCCCGGTAACATGCGTTTTATGACGCTGTAATCCGCATTCTTGTAGTGGTATCGCACCGCAAAAAAATCCATGACCAATAATATCGGCAGCAAGATAGCGGCAGCCTGCGTCGGAGCAACCGCAAAGGCCATCAAAGGCACCGCAATGATCCCCAATGCGCCGCCAAGCCCACCTTTACCGATGCCATAGATCAGCACCGCCGGCGCAGCTAACAGATAGAAGTAAGGGTCGGTGATCACAGACAACAGGGCATTCTCTTTTATTGACTTTGTTCGATCATAGCCAGTTCGCAATGCTCGTTGGCAGGAATGTCGTTCCTCATTTGATATAGCCAACCATAAAAAGCCCGCGCTGATGGCGGGCTGATTTTGATTGTGAAATGACGGCTAAGAAATCTCGTTCATTGACTAGCAATCGAGCGCGATGCCATATTCGTCGCTCGCATCTTGAAGCCACAATGCCACGTAATCCGCAAAACTTCGCCTCACGATAAGGTCATAGCAGTTCTCACTTCTGTGTCTTATGAACACCTGCGCTTTGGCGAACGTCGTTCCCACACACTTCCCAATCGGGAAATGACGCGGGTCAACGTCATAGGGCATGGATTTTTTCAGCACATCGATAGCATGCGATCCTGTCAGCGTCAGCAAGGTTTGTCCGCCAGATACATCCACGACCTGATAATGCCCGCTCAATACAGCACGCAACGACGCTTCGGTTTGTTGTGCCGAGTCTTCAAAGCTCAATACTAACCATTCATCGGGCGATAACCACCACACTTCATGACGTTCTGATACGGATGAGGTGCACGCAGATGTCGGCAGCGAGAGCCCAAGTACTTGTTCAACATTCGCCGCGAATTCGGCGGTTGCTTCACCACGAAGGATCAACTGACTCACCCCGTCGTATTCATGAAGATGAACACCCGGTGCGGTGGGATGGGTTTTGCCCAAATGATGCAGCGGTAAGGCATTTTTCACCGCAAAGACCTCTGACAATGGCGACACATCCACGTCTTTGACCGTTAGTGGCTTTTCATTTTTGATGTCATAAAACACCGAGCTACAAATTTGCGCTTCCAACACCGTGCCATCCGCCAAGGGGAAATGCACATGATCCCCCATACGATTTAAGCCATTTTTGATCAGCGCCAGCGCGATAGAACCGCCCAAAACGTCACTGTAATAGGAAGACGTTACATGCCCAACCATGGTCATCGGAATGGGCTGATTGGGGTTATCAACCGCTTGCGCCCCTTCTGGGATAACCTTGCTAGGTTCGGTACACTTCAACCCCACCAGCTGTTTTCTGTCGGTTCGCGATGTGTCTTCTCGCGCCCATGAACGACGACCAATAAAGCTGTACGTTTTCTGTTTACCGGTTATCCAACCCATGTTGAGATCTTGCGGCGTCACGGAACCATCGCTGTCTTGCCCCACGATGATAAAGCCTTTTTCAGCGCGCAGAATGTGCATGGTTTCCGTGCCATAAGGGGTAATGCCATACGGTTCGCCCGCTTTCATCACTTGTTCCCACACATACATGCCCGCGTTGGCATTTACGTTGATTTCAAACGACAGTTCACCCGTGAAACTGATACGGAACACGCGGGCTTCCACCCCTGCGACCATCATCGGTTTCCAGCTCATAAAGGGCATGGTTTCTTCGGAGATATCTTCGTCGCCCACTAACTGCTTAAGCACATTGCGGCAGTTTGGACCTGAGATGGTCATGGTTGACCAATGATCGGTCACGCTGGTGAAGTAAAGATCCAGTTCAGGCCATTCGGTTTGATGCCAAGCTTCTAACCAGCGCAGCACGCCCGCAGCGCCACCGGATGTGGTGGTCATTAAAAAATGCTCGTCGCTAATACAAGAAGTGACACCATCATCAAACACCATGCCGTCTTCATGGCACATCAGGCCATAGCGACAACGTCCGGGCGCGAGTTTGTCCCAACCATTGGTGTAAATACGGTTGAGAAACTCACGTACGTCTTTGCCTTGAATATCAATTTTCCCCAAGGTGGACGCATCTAAAATCCCGACACTCTCACGAGTCGCACGGCATTCTCTGCCCAGTGCCTGCGCCATGGTTTCATCCCCTTTCGGGTAATACCAAGGACGCTTCCACTGTCCGACATTTTCAAATTTCGCGCCTTTCTCAACATGCCATGCATGCATGGCGGTATAACGCACAGGGTCAAACATGGCTCCGACATCACGCCCCGCCAAGGCACCGAAGGTGACAGGGGTATACATAGGGCGGAAAATTGTCGTGCCTGTTTCCGGTATGGTTTTACCCATGGCATTGGCGGCGATAGCCATGCCATTAATGTTGCCTGTTTTCCCTTGATCCGTACCAAAGCCCATCGCTGTGTAACGTTTGATGTGCTCAATGGACTCATAGCCTTCACGCACGGCAAGCTCAATGCCTGCCGCGGTCACGTCGTTTTGAAAGTCCACAAACTGTTTTGGCGCACGGCTGACCGGCAAACGGTGCGGCGCCAGATACAGTGCCATACCCAAATCTGTTGCGATTGCCCCTACCACTGGTATGGCGGGCGTTTCAAGTGAGACATTCAGCGCCTCAGCCACTCGTAGCGCGGCATCGGCACCATCTTTGATCACGTCTACTAGTGCACTTTGGCCGATCACAGCACCCGCATAGTCCATGCCCTTCACACTGTTTGAAGGCACAAAGGCGGCAATATCTTCATTCCACACAGGGCGTCCACCCGTGTGACAGCTTAAGTGTAGAGCCGGACTCCAGCCTCCACTGCTTGCCACCACATCACAGGCTATCACTTGCGTGGTTCCCGTGACGCTGCTGCCTGTTTTATCGATGGGCACAACTTCAGCGCCTGTCACTTCATGTCCACCCTGAAGGTTCATCACGGCATGGCCTTGAAGCACAGTGATCCCCAATGCTTTGGCTTGTTGGACACGCTCGCCGTCGGAAAACGGACGCGTATCGACAATCGCTGCGACGGTTCGACCGCTTTCATGCCAATCTATCGCGGTGTCATAGGCTTCGTCATTGGTGGTCATCAAAACCAGCGTGTCACCCGGTGCGACACCATAGCGGCGCAGGTAAATTGACACCGCAGACGCCAACATGCTGCCGGGTAAATCGTTATTACCGAAGACCAACGGGCGTTCAATCGCACCTGTCGTCAGTAACACACGTTCAGCGCGAATATGATGAACGCGTTGTCGAACGCCATGTACTTCGTCGCCAAGGTGATCCGTTCTTCGCTCGACCACCCCAACGAAGTTATGGTCGTAGTAACCAAATGCGGTGCTGCGATGCAGTAAAGTGCAATCAGGATCTTTTGTCAGTTTGGCAAGAGTATCTGCAACCCATTGGTCAGCAGGCTTGCCGTCGATTTGCTCACGACAATGCAGTAGACTGCCGCCCATTTCGGCTTGCTCATCGACCAATATCACGCGAAGCCCTTGCCCGATCAGTGCGCTCGCTGCCATTAAGCCCGCCGCGCCCGCGCCAACAATCAACACCTCGCAGTGATGATGCATTTTGTCGTATTTATCAGGGTCGTTAGCACCGGGGACTTCGCCTAGCCCTGCCGCATTGCGAATATGTTTTTCATACGTCGGCCACAGCGACTCGGGATACATGAAGGTTTTGTAGTAAAAGCCTGCGGGCATCATCGCGCCACCAATTTTACCCACCATCCCCATCACGTCTTTTTCAAGGCTTGGCCAAGCGTTTACGACTCGTGCATTCAACCCATCGTACAATTCTGTTTGTGTCGCCCGTTGATTGGGCAATGCAGTGGAAGGCAAAGAGCCCAGTTGTAAGATCGCGTTCGGCTCTTCCGCGCCAGCACCAACAATGCCGCGCGGACGGTGATATTTGAAACTGCGCCCCACCACTTTGACACCATTGGCGATCAACGCCGACGCCAAGGTGTCACCTTTGTGCCCTTGATAGACTTTCCCATTGAAGGTGAACGTCAGCGACGAATCACGATCAACTCTTCCACCTTGCGGTAAGCGATTAATCTGACTCATGCGCCTGCCTCCCCATTCGTATCCGATGCTGAGGCACCTACTTTGTAAACTTCTTCAATGTCGTAGGTGACGGTGTTGCGCTGCACGTTGAAAAATTTGCGACAGCCTGCCGCGTGAAACCACATTTCACGGTGACTGCCTTTAATATTTTTTCGATGAAACAGGTAGTGCCCCCATTCTTTATCACTCAGGGCGTCAGGGTCTTGCGGGCGAACAATGTGCGCCTCACCGCCATAGGTATATTCGTCTTCTTCTCTGTGTTCTTCACAGTAAGGGCAATAGATACGTAGCATGTCAGTTCCTTTTCCAATACTGCGTGACGTTAATGCGCAACACCGGCAGCGCCGTGCTCATCAATCAAATAACCCGACACAAAACGGTCAATATTGAACGGGGCTGCGAGGGGGTGAGGATTGTCATTAGCAAGGGTATGGGCGAAAACATGACCGGAACCAGGCGTTGCTTTGAAGCCGCCCGTTCCCCAACCGCAGTTAAAATACAGCCCTTGGATGTCTGTTTTGCTGATGATCGGGCATGCGTCGGGACAGGTGTCCACAATGCCACCCCAATGGCGGTTCATTCTCACACGGCTCAAGAAAGGGAACATTTCGATAATGGCGGCAATGGTGTGCTCAATCACAGGGAAAGAGCCACGCTGACCAAAGCCATTGTAAGCGTCAATACCTGCACCAATCACCAAATCGCCTTTGTCAGATTGGCTGATATAACCATGCACTTGATTGGACATGATCACCGTATCAATACACGGTTTGAGTGGCTCAGATACCATGGCCTGCAATGGATGCGATTCAATCGGCAAGGTCATCCCTGCCATGCGTGCCAGTTCGCCAGAGTTCCCCGCCACGACACAACCCACTTTTTCAGCGCCGATAAACCCTTTAGAGGTTTCCACCCCTTTGATTTTCCCGTCTTCAATACGCAAACCCGTCACCTCGGTTTGCTGAATCAAATCCACGCCTAATTGGTCAGCCGCTCGCGCAAAACCCCAAGCTACCGCGTCATGCCTTGCCACGCCGCCTCGCGGTTGCCAGCTTGCGCCCATGATGGGATAGCGAGTGTTTTCGGAGCAATCGAGCAACGGCACTAAGTCTTGAACCGCTTGCGTATCCAGCACTTCGCAATCAATCCCATTTAAGCGGTTGGCACTCACACGACGCTCAATATCTCGCATGTCTTGCAAGGTATGACCAAGGTTAAGCACGCCGCGTTGGCTGAACATCAAATTGAAATTCAATTCTTGCGACAACCCTTCCCAAAGTTTGAGGGAATGTTCATAAAGCTGCGACGCTTCGTCCCAAAGATAGTTCGAACGAACGATGGTGGTATTACGCGCGGTGTTTCCTCCGCCCAGCCAACCCTTTTCGATCACGGCCACGTTCTTCACGCCGCACTCTTTCGCAAGGTAATACGCGGTTGCTAAGCCATGTCCACCGCCACCGACGATAATGACATCGTAATAAGGTTTAGGTGTGGGGTTGCGCCAAACACGCTGCCAATTTTCATGGAAGGTAAGTGCATGTTTAAACAGTCCGAATCCTGAGTAGTCTGTCATTCCCTTGTCCTGAGTCGCGGATGAATCCAATCCCCCCGATGAAAACGGAGGCGGGTTGCACCAAAAGTGTAGTCATTTCATCGCTATCGGGCGGAAAACCGCCTCGCTATCCCACTCATGGTAAAGACGCGCAGTATAGGCAGAGTGCGAAATTGCGCCTGCACCCGCAGTGTTTGCGACAAGGCGTAAATCACTTTTTCACAAACAACGTGGATACACCTCTCTGGTTAGCACTATGCTATGTTGTAAAGGTCATCAAAGTGACAAAGCCCGATCCCGCCACCTTATAAGCGATATTGAAATAAGCGCGCGCAAACAACCAAGAGTCAAAAATGACAAAACCCAAAACCAACCCTGCCATTGCAGCCGTCATTGCGCCGGGTGAGTGCTCTCTTCCTCCCCATTCTCTGCATCACTACATAGATGACGAGAACGATGTGACGTGCTTTTCAACCCTACCAACCGAAACTGCACTGGCGATCACCTTCAATGGTGTCAGCCACGCAGTCATGATGGTGACACCTCAAGACATCGAGGATTTTGTTTACGGGTTTTCCTATAGCGAACGCGTAATTCGTGACGGCAGCGAGATCCACGACATCGTGGTTGATACAGAAAATGATGCCTTGTTGGCGCACGTTACCTTAGCCAATCGCGCTCATGCAAGAATGTCACTCACCAAGCGTCATTTAGCAGGAAGAACGGGGTGCGGCATCTGTGGTGCGGAATCACTTGAGCATGCTATTCCCAATCTAGAGCCGTTAAATCACGTAGATCCGTTGCAAAATGACAAAATCCTGAAGTTACGCGACACATTGCGCCAATGGCAATCGCTGGGTCATATCAGTGGTGCTATACATGCCGCTTTGCTGGTTAATTCCGATGGGGATATATTGCTTTGTCGTGAAGATATAGGTCGACATAACGCGCTCGACAAAGTGCTGGGGGCAGCCTTACGTGGCCGGATATTAAAAGACTCTCACGCACTGCTCGTCACGAGTCGATGCAGTATTGAACTGGTACAAAAAGCCGTAATGGCGGGTGTGGGTACTTTAATTACATTGGGCACGCCGACATCGCTGGCTGTGAATACCGCTATCCAAGCCAATCTCAATTTGATTCATCTTCCTCGAAAAGACGCACCCCGCTTTTACAATCGAGCAGCTACTGGCTAACCACTAACTCAAAAGCCAATTGCAAAAAACATTTACTATTAATCAGATCGCATAATGGTTAACTTTCACCCAATTCTGCCCAATAAAAAATTATCCTCTTAGCCAACGCTTAACGAAGGCTTTGCTTCACCATGGATCAGGATCACAAATTCTTCCGCTGGAAACAAACACGTCGTAATGGCATGCTCAGTTATGTTTCAAAAAGGTTTTTGTTTTGTATCATTGCATTAATAAGCGGACGATTTATCTCTCTATATTTATTCGAAGACCCCACTGTCATCGAAGTTTTTTTCCAAAATTTCCCACGTTACTTTCTGATGGTCGTTTCCGCTTGTTTCATCTTGTGCATGTTGGAATGGCATATCAAAGAATTGATGTTTAGGCGAAAGTTAGCAAAACATAATTTAGAGCAATCATAAATACATTTCCCCAGATCAAATTTTCTGACCCATTTATGATAATTACGCGTATCTGCTTGTATAAAATGCCATTAACGTCAGCAATGCGTGATGTTGATGCAATTGTTTATTTTCATACTCTGGCAACCTAAGAAATATGTTAGTCAGACGAGTCACTCTCTCAGGAAGAACATGAACTGGATGGTAAACAAAACCCCATCAAATGGGTGTGTAACATGCTGAATACCCTTGACTGCCCGTTGGATCAAAAAGTGACATTTGCGGAAGTGCCGCCGAGAGTCGTTCCTCCATCATTGCTTTTGGAAGCCGATCCGTCTGCAGCCAGTATCGCCTCTTATTTGCTGGATTCTTGGTGTTTTGCCGGGTTTCAAAATAAGGTAGTCATTGCCGCTTGTGTCATTAAGAAAACGGACACCAATCTTGCCGAATTATTCAACATTTCCGTCTCGCCAGAATTCCAGGGGAGTGGATATGGCACTGATCTTCTGAAGCACGTCATTCAGTTCACGCGAAACAAGAAAATTAAGCGGTTAGAATTAGGTACAGGTACATTTGGTCATCAACTCGCTTTTTATCAGCGTATGGGGTTTCGTGTATCTGCGGTGATAAAAAATCATTTCCTTGATAACTATGACGAGCCAATTTGGGAGAAAGGCGTGCAACATAAAGACATGCTAAGGCTGTATTTAGATTTGTAACTCCCAGACGTTTATATGGATGGGCGTAATCCAGATTACCTGTATTACGGTGTGCTGAACGTTGCATTGTGAGGACGTCTGACTTTAAAGAGTCTATTCGTTTCTGATCACTGGTGCTTCTCTTTCAAAAGCACTTTGAGCTCTCGTATCTCCTCGCGAAGCGACTGCACCTCTGAATGCAATGCCATGGCTTCCTTCTCTGCCTTCGCTGACAATTTTGTTTCAAGATCACCGGGTTCTGTACCCTTTGGTTCCACAATTAACCAAGAGGCGAATACCGCGGTGAAACTACCAAACATGCCCACGCCCATCGTAATCAGCATGATGGCCACAATGCGACCTTCGAATGTGACTGGATAAAAGTCTCCATACCCTACCGTCGTGATAGTGATGAATGTCCACCAAAATGCATCGGCAGCGGTCTGGATATTAGCACCGGGTATACCGCGTTCTAAATACAACACGTAGATTGAGCCAAACACCATCATAATAAGAGATGAAGCGATCAGAAAATGCAGTGAGGATGACGCCTTATTTTCACTGATGGTGTGAGTGAGCATAGAAATGGATTTAATCGCACGTATCAAACGCACGACACGCAAGATCCGCGCGAATTGGTTGATGTCCATCAAAGGGATACAGGAGATCAAATCCAGCCACCCCCATTTCATGTAAGCCAGCTTAGATTTGGCGGCACGAAATTGCTGCACAAAGTCTATGAAAAACACGCCGCAGATCAGCGTATCAACATATAAAAGGATCTCTCTCGTTTCATCAGATAACGGAAATAGGACTTCCACCATCAAAGAAAGCACCACAAAAACAGAGAGAATCAACACTCCAATTTGAAATGGGCTTACCGTTTCAGGTAACGCATTGTCCAACTCGTCCAGCGTCCGCATTTGACATCAACCTGCTTTATTCGCTTCTTCAGAAGAAATAGCACGATAGGCATTGGTGGCCGGGATAATTACTTGCGAGAACAGCGCCATCCCCCAAAGAAAGTTACCAACCAAAGCCGGCACAAAGGACACCAAAGCCAAGGTCAAAAACGACATCGCAATGCCAAACATACGTATTTTGGCAGTCGCAAAACGGTGCGCCGCACGTTCCTCAATGACGTTTTGGATCAGCAATAAACTATAAAGATATGTCGAAAGGCCAAAACAGCCCAACACCGCGTATTTTAATGGATAGTGATCCCAAAAACCTATCTTCACTTCAGCCGATAAGGCAACCCCTACACAGACGGCAGAGAGCATGAGAAGTAGGTGGGAAAGGGTCCATTGGACCATGGTACGGTTTTCAGTGTTGCGTGGCTTTCCATTACCAGCAAAATCAAAGTAGATCCACGCCATCGCAAAGAGAGCAAACCCACCAATCATGTAGTTAACGAACACATCAGGTTTCACCTGGTCGATACCTACGTTAGACAAGGTAATGACCAGTTTAAAGAACCCTTCGCCAACAACAATTAACAGCAATAACGCAAAACGCTCTGCCATATGTCCAAGTCGTGGTAATAAACGTTCAAAGCGGATCGTGCCAATTTTAGGCAACCCGAATCCCGCCCAAATCACTATCATACCGAGGGCAAACACAAAGTAACCATAAGGTGGCGGAATAAACGCGCTCACCGCAAATATGCAGGCGGCTATCGTGTAGTTTCTCGACATTTCACCTGGAAGTGAGGCCTGCGAATCCCCTACAAGGCGAGCGCGCCTATAGAGAAACGCAATGATCCCGCGGTTTAACGCATAGCCAGCAGCGAAAAAACTCCATCCACCGGCGTCTATGCTATTGATGGAAGATGTCATTAGCATCACAGTGATGATCTGCGTCGCCATGAGCAAACGATGATGAATATCCGTACTGACGTAAAGCGAGTTGAACAGGCTAAGATCGAACCATGCAAACCACACCACAACGAACAGACAAACAAAAACAGCAAATCCAGCAAAGCTCAGGTGATGGCTTAAAAAGTTACCCATTACAAAGATGGAAACCACATGGACTAAATCGTAAAAAAGCTCCATCCAGTGCACATGGTCATTGGACTGATCGCTGTCTAAGTGGTGCCTAGGTTTTCGCCATAGCGGGTGAGCCAACAAACTCATTTTTACGTCCTTGTGATTCGATTATTTCAGGGCATTCTAATGAACGTTCGAATCATCAATACTCTTATTATTGAGAATACACTTCTTTCAAAATCTGCTTAAGCACCTCAACAGGCTGAGCGCCAGTTACAGCGCTCTCTCGATTAAACACAATGGTTGGTACAGAAGAGACACCGAGCTCACGCCAATAAGTTTGGCTTTTGTCTAACGCTTTCTCTGCTTCCGCATCGCCTAACACCGACATCGCTTCATCTGCATTCAAGCCAATATCTGCCACTAATTTCGCCAGCGTCTCTCGGCTAGAAATATCCTGCTGCTCAGAGAAGTAGGCGTCAAAAAGGCGCTGCTGCAATACCATTTGCTTTCCTTGTGACTTGGCATAATCGAGCAGTAAATGTGCATCACGCGTGTTATAGGTTTTCATGTCGTCAAAGAAATTGAATGAAAAACCCAATTCTTCCCCTAGGTTGGTCAACTGTTGGCGTGAACGAATGCCATCTTCTTTACTATTGCCATACTTTTTCATCAAATGCTCACGCAGGTTTTCCCCTTCTTCGCCAACATAAGGATTTAGCTGAAACGGCTGCCATTCAATGGCTACTCGATCTTGCATGCCCAATTCTTCTATCGCTTTTTCCAATCGTTTGTAGCCAATTATGCACCACGGACAAACAACGTCAGAGACGATATCAATGTTGATTTTTTCACTCATGACAACCTCGATGAAAAGAGTACCCTAAGTAACCTATAGTAACCTTGATTACTGCGTCAACCAGTATACTTTTGGTAACCTAGATTATATTAAGGTATAAGAAAGGCGCTTGTAGCGCCTTGTCTTTGCTTGCCCAGCCGAACAACGTTTAGTGTCAACGGATCACACCTAATTCTGCGCGGCCTCGGATTCATTGTCTGCCAGTTGTTGTTCTAACACGTCCTCTATGCCCAAGAACAAGCGAAACGCATCAATGTCGATAGGACGGCTAAGATAGTACCCTTGTGCCAAATCACAGCCTTTTGATTTCAGCATTTCAAGTTGTTCTTGTGTTTCAACGCCTTCTGCCACTGTTTTCATCTTGAGCCCTTGGGCCATCGAGATCACTGCAGTGGCAAGCGCCTCATTTAGCTCGACATCCGTGATGCCATCGATAAATTCTCTGTCAATTTTCAATGCATCAAAAGGAAACTGCAGCAGGTAACTCAACGAAGAATAGCCTGTGCCAAAGTCATCCATCGACAATGCCATTCCCATGTCATGCAGTTTGGCTATCATCTCTTTGACATAGGGTTGCTGACTGAGCAACAAACCTTCCGTGACCTCTAACTCCAACCTTTCAGGTGCAAACTCTTCACTGTCCATGATCGCTTGAAGGTCATCGATGAAGTTTGCTTGCCGGATTTGCTGAGGTGATATATTCACCGCTACGTTAAGCAAATGGCCCGCGGCATTGGTGAGATGAGAAAAATCACGAATGGCGGTCGCTAGCACAAACTTGCCAACCTCGTAAATGAGATTGGATTGCTCTGCAATGGGAATGAATTCAACTGGGGACACGGAGCCCAATTCGCTGTTGTCCCATCGTAGCAATGCTTCCGCGCCCACAACTTCATTGGTTTTCAGGTCGATAAACGGTTGGTAGACCACAGATAACTCGTTGCGCGCCAACGCCCAAACTAGGTGATATTCAATGCGTAAACGTCGATGCACATTGTCATTCATTTCGGACGTAAACATGCGGTATGAATCTTTCCCGCCACTCTTCGCTTGATGCTTGGCAATATCTGCATTCGCAAACAGTCGCTTAAAATCATCCGTATCTAGCGGTGAAATAGAAATGCCAATACTGGCAGTGACATGCACTTCACCTCCTCCATTCACCGAAATGGGTTTATTGAGCGCTTTACGCAGTTTACTGGCGATCTGGCAGGCATTTTCAGTTTGATGGAGTCCTGGAAGAACAATAAGAAACTCATCGCCACTCACTCGCCCAACGGTATCCACTTCCCGCACGGCGTCAACAATGCGTCGGGACAATTCAACCAATACTTGGTCACCAACATCATGACTCAATGTGTCATTAATAATCTTGAAACTATCAATATCGAGCAACATAACCGCTGTCAACAGACCACGCCGCAGGTCATGTGCAATGGCATGGCGCAGGCGATCCAACGCTAGATTGCGATTAGCCAATCCTGTCAAGGAGTCGTATAAGGCTCGTTGCATAATCAGATCTTCATTTCGTCGAATACGCAGCTGATTATAAATTCTCAGTTTCACTTCGGCGGGCGAAACGGGTTTGGAAATGTAGTCTGCGCAGCCAATGCGCAACCCCATCTCACGACTTTCATCTTCCTGATGCTCGGTGATCAAGATAATGGGTATGTCCTTGGTAGTGAGATCATTTTTGAAAGATTGGCAAAGCACAAAACCATCGATATCCGGAAGCTCTACGTCCATCAAAATTAATTTTGGCTGTTCAGACTTCATCAACACACGCGCCGTTGCACCAGTTGTGGAGAAAATGACCCGATACTCTTCACCAAGTATGGCGTTCAAAATACGAATGCTATTGGGTGACGCATCAATGATCAGCACCGTGTCTTTGTCGGTAGCACTATGATTAGCCAGCATGAGACGCGCCCCCTTCTGCCGTCGTTTCCGTGCTTAAATTCTGCTCGGTTTTGAACGTTTTCAGCGCAATTAATGCTTGCGGATAATCAAGTTCAATCAATTTGTCTCCTACGGGCTTGAGCTTGGATGCCATGTCGCAGAAATCAACCAACATCTGGTAGTAGTTATCGATGGCCATCATGTCTTGCGTCATGATTTGCGATTCAAGCAAGATCAGCCTTTCCCGGAACCCATTGCCAGTTTTTGGCGATCCGCCCGCGTTGCCCTGTGCCTTTGTCTCATCGCTTTGGGCATGGACAGTCGATAACGCCACGTTACTTCGTTTCAGTAAAATGTTACCAATCTCTTTGATCGCATTATCAACATCACGACGGAATTGACTTAAAGACGCTTGGTGGTCTCCTAACGCAAGTAAGGCATTTTGCAATTGCTTGGCGGAATTCCTCAATGCAATGACAGACAGATTCCCCGCACTGCCAGCAACGGTGTGTGCATTGTCCGCAGCCTCCGTTAACTTGCCGGACTCGATAAGTGCGCACACTTGATTTTCTTGCGACCTAGCTTGGTGCACAAAATCACTCAACAGTTTGAAATAAAGTGTTTCATTGCCCATCACGCGCTTGATGCCATCGCTGATATCAACATATTCGTATTCTTCTTTTTGCTCGATTTCTTCTGGCGTGGAATTGTCTCTAGAGGTCACCGCTAGCCCTAAATATACGGCCAATTTTTGGAGTAGAACGTCCGCGTCAAGCGGCTTGGAAACATGATCGTTCATTCCGGCATCAAGACAACGTTGACGATCGCGTTCCATGGTATGAGCGGTCAGTGCAAAAATGGGTAACGACTCTTCATCTGCCGTTTCACGAATAATACGCGTGGCTTCTAACCCATTCATATCCGGCATTTCCAAGTCCATTAAAATGGCATCGTACAATTCTGGTGCTGGGCATACTTTCACCACCGCCTCTCTGCCAGATTCCGCAACATCAACTTGGAAGTCATTGCTAATCAAGACTTCCTTCGCAATTTGCTGATTAATAGACATGTCATCCACCACGAGAATACGCTTCCCACCGCCACTCACCGTGACAGCGTTTGATTTTCCTTGCGCTGCAAGCACTCGACTGTGAGTTTTAGGCAAATTTTCACCCAACACTTCCATCATGGTGTCAAACATCACGGAAGCCGAAATGGGTTTATGCAAATAGCCATCAATTTTCCCGTTTCCACGGTCTTTCTCGATGATAGCGCGGTCAAAGGCGCTGATCACAATGACCAACGGTATCTGCTCTGGCGTCAAGTCACTGCGTAGCTTTTCTAGTAAATGAAACCCTTTTTTGCCGGGCATGTGCCAATCGAGTAACACGAGATCAAACGGTTCTCCGTCGAGATCTAAGTGTCCTTCTTTGATGGCATGAAACGCACTGTCGACATCGATGGCAGATTCACAATGAAAGCCGAGTGAAGAGATAATTGCAGAATGCACAGCGATGGATGAGGGGTTGTCATCAACAACCAACACTCTCAGTCCACGCAAATCAACGGGTACGGCAAAACTTTTATCTGTGCTGACTTTGGCGACTTGAAGTTCAAGATTGAAATAGATGCCGGAATCTTCACTCCCCCCTTCTTGGTGGATCTCGCCACCCATTTTTTCGATGAGATAACACGCAATGAGTAGATTGAGCGACTCATCCAACTCAGACATTGCCATGGCTGCACGTTCGGCAAGTTCATCCAAATCATCACATGGCGACGCATCATCAGTGATATTTTGATGCACCGCAAATTCAAGCGTTACGCTCGATTCAGAAAGTGTTCCCGCATTAATGCTTAAAATGATCGGACAGCCGCCACCGATGACAATGGCTTCGGAGATTAAATTCAGCAGAATTCTTCGCAGTCTGTCCGGATCGCCAACGAGCGAACGAGGTACATCCAATGGCACACTAAACAGCAACTCCACAGAACGACTTTCCGCCTCACCGACAAAGTAGTCGCGCAGGCTCTCCAATAACTGCCCAAGATCAAAGGGCGTATTTTCGAGCGTAATAGAGCCAACCGACAGTTCTTCAAAATCACGTAAGTTGTCGCCGATAACCGACGCGCGCTTCATTGCCCCACTAATGCTTTCAACATAGACAGATTGCTTATTGCTCAGTGACGTCTGTTTCAGCATTTGCGTACAACTCACCGCCGTTGCGACAAGCGGATAAAGCGCCATATTCATTTCGGACAGCAAATTAAAGCTGCGGCTTAATGCCCCCGAGATACCCTTTCGCGCCCCTGCAACAAGGTGGGTTCCCATCTTGAGATAAAGTTCATCAGGCGCGATGGGGTACACCATATAATCACTTGCATCAGCGCGATAAGCCGCCTGTTTTTGTTCGTCGGAAAAATGCATTGACGTCAAAATAATTCGCGTGTCTTTACAAGTGGGGAGAGAACGGATTTTTTTTACAGCAGCTTTTAATGAATCACCACCTTCAAACGTAAACTCCATGCTAAGCACAAGAATATTGACAGGGTGCTGCTCTAAAATCGTTATCAGTTTCGCCGGTGTTGCCACTGAACGGAGCCAGTAGCCACTTTCGCTCAATACCTGCTGGTGAAAATCAATGTGAGAGAGATCTTCATCGGCGAGCACAATTAGCGGCTCGTTCTTCACCAAACCTTTCATTAGGTCTTCCTTCAGACTGGTTTTATACAAGCGCTAAACGCTCAAAATGGTTCGCCAAATCAACATCGACGGTCCGCTTCACATGTTCATCGAGCGTAAAAGCACTTCGTTCCACTGCATGAGACCGCATTTCCTAGTACGTATTTAGCGTCAGTCGCTTTCTCTCGCTGTCTCATTATCGAATCAAAAAATTCCTCTTTAAAACTAGTGTCTTTTTATAACCACTGCCAATTTGGTGTGATGCCATAGACAAAATTGCCTTTAGGCTGCATCAACGAACCGTGATCAAAAAGGGATATGCCTTGGCTTTCATCACTGTCATAAATGTGGAGGAACGTTTCCCAAAAAATGCTTTACATTCATCAGTCTCAGATATGAAACACAAATTATCAAAAACCTTATTCCCGTCCCCTAACCCAGTTATCAGTAGTGAAATTTATGTACTAGGTTTAATCAGTAAATCAAGTTTGAATCTTTAGACTCATTTTCGAGTCAATCTGTTAACGGGAGTTCTTTATGGCTATCACCTTGGTCCTCAGTCAGGTTGTTGGACAGGCATTTGTTGTTAAACCTGACGGTCAAGTCAGTCCAGCTCAAGCCAATATGCAGTTGCATACGGGTGATCTGGTTTCCGTCCCGAAAGGCAAAAATGCGTGGCTTGTGACCGAAGATGACGAACAAGTCGATGTGCTGGATGAAGCACTGCTGCTTAACGATGAAGGGTTCGATAGCCTAGATTTGCCTTCTGATGTGCAAAGCATTATCGCCGCATTGGAGGAAGGAGATGATCCAACGCAACTTGAAGACACTGAAACCGCTGCAGGCGAAGAACTCAATAGTTCATCCGCTGGTGAACAAGTCATCATTGAATCGAATGGGTACCAGGGCGGAGTCAGCGGCATCGAAATGTTCGACACCAGCGGATTATTTGCCGCTGGTTTAACCGGCGCCCAAGTCGAATCGCTCAGCTCGGCGAGATACGCCAACTTGTTTAATCGCGCATCCAATGCTCAAGAAGAGAACATTGAAGCAAAAATTTCGGGGGATCTTTCGGCCACCATTACAGATGGCGATGTATTGACTGCTTCGGGCAATCTCACTTCCAGTGATGCTGACGGGGCAGATAACCGTTTTATTGCAGAAACCATTCAAACACTGCGTGGCGAAATGACCATCAATGAAGATGGCAGCTGGACCTATACATCGACCGACCCAACGGGAGCGATCGAAAGGCTTGGTGAAGGGGATACCCTTAACGAATATGTCACCGTGCGAGCAGCCGATGGCACGGACCAACGTATTACCCTGACGTTTGAAGGCAGTAATGATGTACCCGTTTTCTCTGCCATAAGTTCTGGTGAGATAACGGAAAGTGACGGCATAATGAAGGCCGCTGGTTCGATCAATATTATTGACCCCGACGCAGGCGAGTCCTTTATGCAACCTGGGTCGTTTAAGGGGGAATGGGGAACCGTGATTATTGACCGTGCTGGGAACTGGTCATACACAGTAGATAACAGCAATAAAGCGGCCATCAACTCGATGACGGACGGGGAAAAGGTAACAGACACCATCACCGTCTACTCCGTCGACGGTACCGAAACCATCATCACACTCAGTATCAATGGTGCCAATGACGATGCCATTATCGGCGGTGACATTGCCACAACTATCGTTGACAACAGTGGCACACTGTCAACTTCTGGCACGCTCTCGTCCACTGACATTGATGGTAACGACAACGCCTTCATCGCGGAAACACTTACCACACCTCGTGGTGAAGTGACCATCGATGAAAACGGCAACTGGACATATACGAGCACCGACCCAACGGGCGCTATTGAACGCTTAGCGGAAGGCGAAACCCTCACCGAGGTCGTCACAGTACGCGCGGAAGATGGCACTGAACAGCAAATCGTCCTCACTATTGAGGGTGTGAATGATGCGCCTGTATTCTCCGCGATTACCACCCGCGATGTGTATGAAACCAATGACGTTATCAGCGTTAATGGCTCATTAAATATCGTCGACCCTGATGCGGGTGAATCCTTCATGCTAGCGGGCACATACCTGGGCGACTTTGGTTCTGTCACCATTGATCGTGCGGGAAATTGGACCTATACCACGGACCCATCCCAAAGTACGTCGCTCGATACACTTAGAGAAGGCGAACAACGCGTTGATACCATCACGGTGCGCTCAGTTGATGGCACAGAAACTGACATTCTTGTCACCATCATAGGGACAAACGATCCGGCGCAGATTGCCGGTGATATTGTTGGCACTATCGTCGAAGCCGACGGCACCCTGTCCACCAGCGGCCAATTGACCTCGACGGATGTTGATGGAAACGACAATGTATTCACCCCGCAAACCATTGCAGGACGTTGGGGTGAAATCACCATTGATGCCGACGGAGGCTGGACATACGTCACCACAGACGACAACGGTGCGATCAATCGCTTAGGCGATGGTGAGCAGCTGACAGACACGCTCAGTGTTCGCGCGGAAGATGGCACCATTCAAACCATCACGATCACGATTGACGGCACTAATGACGTGGCAGTGTTTGGTGGCATGACAAATGTTTCTGTCGCCGAAGCCGATGGCCAATTATCAACTTCAGGTAGTGTCAATGTCGTGGATGCAGACACAGGTCAGAGCACCTTCCAAGCCGGCACATTCACTGGCGAATTTGGTGACATTACGATTGACTCTGCAGGCAACTGGACCTACACCACAGATCCCACGCACAACGCGACTTTTGATGCGCTAGATGCTGGCGATTTGATGCCTGACACCATCACGGTTTTCTCAAAAGATGGGACGCCGTTAGACATTACCATCACGATTACAGGCACGGATGATTTGCCTGTTGTGAGCGGAGAATTTAGCGGTGCAGTTACCGACCTCACATCTGATGAGGCGGTTACAGTCAGCGGAAGCATCAGTATTTCTGATGCAGATACCGACGACGCCCCAACTTTCGAAGATACACGAATCGAAAGTGAGTACGGCGTACTCGAACTGGTTGATGGTAACTGGACATACATCCTGGACAAAGAAGCAGCGAGCGCGCTCAACGCAGGTGAAGTAGATACCGATGTCATCACGCTCACCGCGAGCGATGGCACACAGCAAAACATAGTGATCAGCATTACGGGGACGAACGACGATCCTGTTCTTCGTGGTGATACCACAGGTTCTCTCAGCGATGACGATAACCTAACTATCAGCGGAACGATTGAAATTATCGACCCTGACACAGGCGATACACCCACCTTGCTCAATGACAGTATTGATGGCAGTTACGGTACCTTAGCGCTAGTCGATGGCGAGTGGACCTATACCTTAAATCCTGACAGTACGGCATCATTGCCAGAGGGTGAACGCACGACAGACACCATTACGATCACCGCATCCGATGGCTCTACCCACGATATTGTGATCACCATTACTGGTACAGACCAACTACCTGTGCTTGAAGGCGATACAACAGGGGCTATCAAAGAAGGCTCTAGTTCGCTCACAGCAACGGGAACTATCGACCTTGTGGACGTGGATGAAGGCCAAAATCCAACCTTGCCAAATGGCACGCTTGAGGGGGCATTCGGCACACTTGAAATGATTGACGGCACATGGACGTATACGCTTGATCCAGAGCTGGCACAATACCTCGACGAGGGGCAAACCACCCAAGATACCATCAGTGTCACGGCTTCTGACGGCACAGTTCATGACATCGTTATTACCATTACAGGCAGCGAAGATGCTGCCGTATTGAGCGGTGAGACCAGTGGCAGTGTGAGCGATGAAACTGGCGCGCTCACAACAGGCGGCAGTCTTTCCATCAGCGATCCTGACACCAATGACAACCCCACGTTGCCGGATAGCAATCAGCAAGGGCAATACGGCTCATTCAGCATGGTGGATGGGAATTGGACCTACACCTTAGATCCTGAGCTTGCCGAAGCATTGGGTGAAGGCGTAGAAGTCACCGACACTATTACGATCACAGATTCAATGGGCGGCACCCATGCGCTTGTGATTTCAGTTACAGGCACAGATGATGCCGCCGTGCTAACGGGTGATACCACAGGCGTGTTGACTGAAGGCACAGGCGTTATTACGACGTCCGGCACGATAGAGCTGATCGACCCAGACTCAGGTGACACGCCGACTATTGAAAACACGACCGTCACAGGAACGTTTGGCAGCTTGGCGCTGGTCGACGGTGAATGGACTTACACGCTCAACCCTGGTGCCGCACAATCGCTAGGCGCAGATCAAAGCACCACAGATACCATTACGCTGACAGACAGTGAAGGCAAAGAACACAACATTGTTATTACCATTGAAGGTACCGACGATGCTGCCGTTGTGAGTGGCGATTTCACAGGCACTGTCACCGCGCAGATTGGCCCAGAAATCACAATAAACAATGTCTTTGTATTAGGTGATGATATCGATGTGGATGGCGAGCAATTCAATGCCAGTTCACAGCCTAGCTCGATGCATTTCGATTCAGCGGGATTCAGCGCGACCATTACAGACAGTGACGGTCAGCTAAACAATTCAGCAAACCAAACCATAGAACTCGACGGTCAGTCTTACCCTGTTTCCGTCACTGCAACCGTCGAATACACAGACGTCTACGACAACGTGTTCACCATGGGCGTCTTATCAATCGACAATGGTGACGGAACTAGCACGACACTGTTGGTTCAAATTGGTGGCCCTGACATTTTGCCTGGTACCGATCTCAATGTTGTTGAAGGCTCCTATACCGAAGTGAGTTCTATCAACTATGTAGATGTCACCGACGCCACGACAGTCTCTGGTAGCCTTTCCATCTCAGATGCAGACGCGAATGACTCGCCAAGCTTTACCAACACCACGATCGACGGTGACTACGGTACCTTTACGCTCACTGATGGCGCATGGACTTACACCATCGATCCAGCTAAAGCCAACGCACTTAACGATAATCAAACCGAACAAGAAGTGTTCACCCTGACCGCCTCGGACGGCACGGTGCAACAGATCACCGTGGATGTCACAGGCGCAGATGATGCAGCGATTATCACGGGTGATACCACCGCGGCGATCACTGAAGACGTGGGCACACAAACCGCGTCAGGCACCATCACGATCACGGATGCAGACACCGGTGACACGCCAACCATTCCAAACGGCACGTTGGCGGGGGAATATGGCTCGCTGACCTTGGTGGATGGCGCATGGACGTACACTGCTGACAGCGCATCGATCCAATCGCTCGCTGACGGTGATACCGCGACGGATACCATCACGGTCACGGCCTCCGATGGCACGACGCAAGACATCGTTATCACTATTACAGGCACGGATGATGCCGCGGTTATTTCCGGTGAGACATCCGGCAACATCACCGAAGATACTGGCGCGCAAACCGCGTCGGGCACCATCACGATCACGGACGCAGATACAGGCGAAACCCCAACCATTCCGAATGGTACGTTGGCAGGTGAGTACGGGTCGTTAACCCTCGTTGACGGCGCATGGACATATACGGTTGACACCGACGCGGTGCAATCTCTTGCTCAAGGTCAAGAAACCACTGACACCATTACCCTCACCGCGAGTGATGGCTCAACGGTCGATGTGGTCATTTCGTTAACCGGAACTAACGATGCCGCCGTGGTCACCGGGGATCTCAGCGCCAGCGTGGCTGAAGGTGGCGAGGCTTCGGTATCGGGTTCTATCAACATCAACGACCCTGATGCTGCTGTCCAGCCCACCCTTGAAAACGGCACGGTGGAAGGTGAATACGGTAGCCTCACTCTGACCGACGGTGAGTGGACGTACACGGTTGACCCTAGCAAAGCACAGTCTTTGGGTGACGGTGATTCAGAAACTGACACCATCACGATCACCGCGTCGGATGGCTCAGAGCACCAAATCACTATCACGGTGACAGGCAGCGATGATGCCTCTGTGGTCACAGGCGTCACCACTGGTGGGGTTGATTTAGGTGCAGACACGCCGGAAACCAGCACATCAGGCACCCTGTCAATTTCTGACGTGGACGACGGTGACTCGCCAAGCTTTACCAACACCACTATTGAAGGTGACTACGGTACCTTTACGCTCACTGATGGCGCATGGACTTACACCATCGATCCAGCTAAAGCCAACGCACTTAACGATAATCAAACCGAACAAGAAGCGTTCACCCTGACCGCCTCAGACGGCACAGTGCAGCAAATCACGGTTGATGTCACTGGCACTGAGGATGCCGCGGTGATCACAGGCGATACCACCGCCAGCCTCACTGAAGATGTCGGGACACAAACTGCTTCTGGCACCATCACGATCACGGATGCGGATACAGGCGACACGCCAACCATTCCAAACGGTACCTTGGCGGGCGAATACGGCTCACTCA
>NZ_AJYD02000038.1:2102959-2106109 GCF_000286835.2 Enterovibrio norvegicus FF-33
GCGTGGGCGCACAAACCGCGTCAGGTACCATCACGATCACGGATGCGGATACCGGTGACACGCCAACCATTCCGAATGGCACCTTGGTGGGTGAATATGGCGCATTGACCTTGGTTGATGGCGCTTGGACCTACACCGCGGACAGCGCATCAATCCAATCGCTGGCTGACGGCGACACGACCACCGATACCATCACGGTCACCGCCTCCGATGGCACCACCCAAGACATCGTTATCACTATTACAGGCACGGATGATGCGGCGGTAGTGACAGGCGATACGACGGGCAACACCACAGATCAAGGCACCACGGTGTCTGGCTCTATCAACATCAGTGATGTGGATAACGGTGAAAACCCAACCATCAGTAACACCACCATCGAAGGGGAATACGGCTCATTGAGCTTGGTTGATGGCAACTGGACCTACACGGTTGATCCTGACAGCGCACAAACCCTGCCAGACGGGGAGTCTGCGAACGACACCTTCACCTTAACGGCATCTGATGGATCAACCCATCAAATCACAGTAACGGTTGAAGGCACTGATGATGCCGCGGTAGTCACCGGCGATCTCAGTGCGTCTGTTGCAGAAGGCGGCGATGCCTCTGTCTCTGGTTCAATCAACATCAGCGACCCTGATGCTGCTGTCCAGCCCACCCTTGAAAACGGCACGGTCGAAGGTGAATACGGTAACCTCACTCTGACCGACGGTGAGTGGACGTACACGGTCGACCCTAGCAAAGCACAATCTTTGGGTGACGGTGATTCAGAAACTGACACCATCACGATCACCGCGTCGGATGGCTCAGAGCACCAAATCACTATCACGGTGACAGGCAGCGATGATGCCTCTGTGGTCACAGGCGTCACCACTGGTGGGGTTGATTTAGGTGCAGATACGCCGGAAACCAGCACATCAGGCACCCTTTCCATTGCAGACGTGGATGACGGCGACTCGCCAAGCTTCACCAACACCACGATCGACGGTGACTACGGTACCTTTACGCTGACGGACGGCGCATGGACCTACACCATCGACCCAGCTAAAGCCGGCGCACTTAACGATGATCAGACAGAGCAAGACGTGTTCACCCTGACCGCCTCAGACGGCACAGTGCAGCAGATCACCGTTGATGTCACGGGCGCTGATGATGCAGCAGTGATCACCGGCGATACCACCGCGTCGGTAACTGAAGACGTGGGCGCACAAACCGCGTCAGGCACCATCACGATCACGGATGCGGATACTGGTGACACGCCAACCATTCCGAATGGCACCTTGGCGGGTGAATATGGCTCGCTCACGCTCGTGGATGGCGCATGGACATACACCGCAGACAACGCATCCATCCAATCATTGGCCGACGGCGACACAGCCACCGACACCATGACCGTCACCGCGTCTGATGGCACAACCCAAGACATCGTCATTACCATTACGGGTACCGATGACGCCGCCGTGATAACTGGCGATTCCACAGGTAGCATCACTGAAGATGCGGGGGCACAAACTGCTTCTGGCACTCTGACCATCACTGATACTGATACGGGCGAAACCCCAACCATCCCGAATGGCACCTTGACGGGTGAATACGGCTCGGTCACCTTGGTCGATGGCGCATGGACATACACCGCAGACAGCGCGTCCATCCAATCGCTGGGTGATGGTGATATTGCCACCGACACCATTACCGTCACCGCGTCTGATGGCTCGACGCAAGACATTGTCATGACTATCACAGGCACTGACGACGCAGCGGTACTTTCAGGCACATCAACAGCAACCATTACCGATATTAATGCTTCTTCGCAAAACGTCACGGTTGGTCGAGGCAGTGACGGTACGTGGGATGCCAGTAATGGCGACAACTTATACCTCAACTTGAGCAATGTTGGCTCTGACGCCGCCTATAACAACAGTGTGGGTTACTACGTGATGGATGCGGGCGGCAATGTCGTGCGTGCAGCGATCATCTTTGATAATGCACACAGCACCAACGGCACCAGCGTCAACATTAATACCGCCGGTGGCGAGAAGGTCGGCTTGTTTATGATCCCAGACGGTGATAGCAAAGGCTTCAATGTCGGCAGTGTCAGCCTTAGTTTTGGTGGTAGCAGTGTAACGGCCTATCAAGGCGGCGCATCAAGTACCACTTTTGTCTCTGACTCCTCGAAAAATAGCGGTTACGACAACGAATACAATTCAGGCACTTATTCTGCGTGGGAAGACATTGCTGGGGGCGGCGACAGAGACCATAACGATGTCACCTTCTACGTCACCGCCACTCAGCAGCAGGAAAGCCCGATCACCGCCAGTGGATCCGTCTCTGTTTCAGACGTGGATTCTGGTGATACCCCCACCTTGCCAAACACCACGATTCAAGGTGAGTACGGTTCGTTAACCATGACCAATGGCAACTGGACGTATACCTTTGACCCAGACAAAGCCTCGGCCATAGACGAAGAGACATTGGAAACCATTGTCATTACAGATTCAGAAGGTGGTAAGCATGAAATAGTGATTGCCATTCAAGGCACCGACGATGCGCCGATTGTCACAGGCGTATTCTCAGGTGCAGTGACCGAAGGCGATGGGGATGATGTGATCACGGTGAGTGGGACACTTTCAATTTCTGACGCTGATGCGGATGACACACCCGAGTTTGAGAACACAACCATTGACGGTCAATACGGTTCGCTAACACTGGCAGATGGCGAATGGACTTACACACTGGATCCTGTCAAATCTCAAGTCCTGTCTGACACTGACTTTGTGCAGGACACCATCACCCTTACCGCGACAGATGGCACAACGCAAAATGTGGTTATTTCTGTAACAGGCACTGATGATGCTGCTGTGATCACTGGTGATACCACTGCGGCGATCACTGAAGACGTGGGTGCACAAACTGCGTCAGGCACCATCACCATCACGGATGCTGATACAGGCGACACCCCAACCATTCCAAACGGTACCTTGGCGGGCGAATACGGCTCACTCACCTTGGTCGATGGCGCATGGACATACACCGCAGACAACGCATCCATCCAATCATTGGCCGACGGCGACACAGCCACCGACACTATTACCGTCACCGCGTCTGATGGCACCACCCAAGACATCGTTATCACTATTACAGGCACGGATG
>NZ_AJYD02000038.1:2106119-2106838 GCF_000286835.2 Enterovibrio norvegicus FF-33
GATTACCATTACGGGCACGAACGATGTCGCGGTCGTCACGGGTGATACCTCTGGCGATGTAACCGACCAAAATACCTCAATATCGGGTTCAATTTCGGTCAGCGACATAGATGACGGTGAAACCGCGACCATCGACAACACCACGATTGAAGGCGAATACGGCTCACTTGTGTTGGTGGACGGAAACTGGACGTTCAACGTCGATTCAGAGAAAGCGCAGACGTTACCTGATGGTCAATCTGCGAACGATGTCTTCACGTTAACGGCCTCAGATGGTTCAACCCATCAAATCACCGTGACCGTTGAAGGCACAGATGATGCGGCTGTGGTCACCGGCGATCTCAGTGCCAGCGTGGCAGAAGGCGGTGATGCCTCGGTATCGGGTTCTATCAACATCAGCGACCCTGATGCTGCGGTACAACCCACCCTTGATAACGGCACGGTGGAAGGCGAATACGGTAACCTCACCCTGACTGACGGCGAGTGGACCTACACGGTTGACCCAAGCAAAACACAGTCTTTGGGTGACGGCGATTCTGAAACTGACACCATCACGATCACTGCATCGGACGGCTCAGAGCACCAAATCACCATCACGGTAACAGGCAGCGATGATGCTTCTGTGGTCACCGGCGTGACCACAGGCGGGGTTGATTTAGGTGCAGACTCACCTGAAACCAGCACATCAGGCACCCTGTCAATTTCTGACGTGGACGACG
>NZ_AJYD02000038.1:2107213-2108535 GCF_000286835.2 Enterovibrio norvegicus FF-33
GTCAACCCATCAAATCACGGTCACCGTGGAAGGCACCGACGATGCAGCAGTTGTGGCGGGCGTCACCACTGACGGGGTTGATTTAGGTGCAGACACGCCGGAAACCAGTGTCTCTGGCACCCTTTCCATTACAGACGTGGATGACGGCGACACACCAAGCTTTACCAACACCACGATCGACGGTGACTACGGCACCTTTACGCTGACTGACGGCGCATGGACCTACACCATCGACCCAGCTAAAGCCAACGCACTTAACGATAATCAAACCGAACAAGAAGTGTTCACCCTGAACGCCTCGGACGGCACGGTGCAACAAATCACAGTCGATGTGACAGGCGCTGATGACGCGGCGGTTATCACGGGTGATAGCACCGCAAGCATCACCGAAGATGTCGGGGCGCAAACCGCGTCAGGCACCATCACGATCACCGATGCTGATACGGATGATACGCCAACCATTCCGAATGGCACCTTGGTGGGTGAATATGGCGCATTGACCTTGGTTGATGGCGCTTGGACTTACACCGCGGACAGCGCGTCTATTCAATCATTGGCTGACGGTGATACCGCAACGGATACCATCACGGTCACGGCCTCCGATGGCACCACACAAGACATCGTTATCACCATTACAGGCACGGATGATGCCGCGGTTATTTCCGGTGAGACATCCGGCAACATCACCGAAGATACTGGCGCGCAAACCGCGTCGGGCACCATCACGATCACGGACGCAGATACAGGCGAAACCCCAACCATTCCGAATGGTACGTTGGCAGGTGAGTACGGGTCGTTAACCCTCGTTGACGGCGCATGGACATATACGGTTGACACCGACGCGGTGCAATCTCTTGCTCAAGGTCAAGAAACCACTGACACCATTACCCTCACCGCGAGTGATGGCTCAACGGTCGATGTGGTCATTTCGTTAACCGGAACTAACGATGCCGCCGTGGTCACCGGGGATCTCAGCGCCAGCGTGGCTGAAGGTGGCGAGGCTTCGGTATCGGGTTCTATCAACATCAACGACCCTGATGCTGCTGTCCAGCCCACCCTTGAAAACGGCACGGTGGAAGGTGAATACGGTAGCCTCACTCTGACCGACGGTGAGTGGACGTACACGGTTGACCCTAGCAAAGCACAGTCTTTGGGTGACGGTGATTCAGAAACTGACACCATCACGATCACCGCGTCGGATGGCTCAGAGCACCAAATCACTATCACGGTGACAGGCAGTGACGATGCTTCTGTGGTCACAGGCGTCACCACTGGCGGGGTTGATTTAGGTGCAGACACGCCGGAAACCAGCACATCAGGCA
>NZ_AJYD02000038.1:2108545-2210193 GCF_000286835.2 Enterovibrio norvegicus FF-33
CTACACCATCGATCCAGCTAAAGCCAACGCACTTAACGATAACCAAACCGAGCAAGAAGTGTTCACCCTGACCGCCTCGGACGGCACGGTGCAGCAAATTACCGTCGATGTGACTGGCGCAGATGACGCGGCGGTTATCACCGGTGATAGCACCGCAAGCATCACCGAAGATGTCGGGGCACAAACCGCGTCAGGTACCATCACGATCACCGATGCTGATACGGGTGACACCCCAACCATTCCAAATGGCACGTTGGCGGGTGAATATGGCTCGCTCACCTTAGTCGATGGCGCATGGACTTACACCGTTGATACTGATGCGGTGCAATCCCTCGGAGACGGTGATTCAGCCACTGACACCATCACGGTAACCGCCAGCGATGGCTCAACACAAGACATTGTAATTTCATTAACAGGAACTGATGATGCGGCAGAAATATCTGGCACTGTAGTGGGCACGATTGACGCAGAGTCATTGACCAACACCCGAGAAGTGGGAGAAAACCTGCTAGTAAACGGCAACTTTGAAAGTTTCGGCAATAACGAATCTGTAGAATGGACAACCCTGACATCTGAACAAATCCCTGGCTGGTATACGCCAGATGGCGCCGTCATAGAAGTGCAGCAGGGAACGATGGATGGCGCACCGACTAACGCGAATAATAACTCCGTGATGGAGTTAGATGCCTATCACAACACCACAGTGCAACAAGACGTGAATGTCTCGGCACTGGCTCAAAATGGCGACTCGACACTGTCTCTTAGTTTTGACTATGCCAGTCGCCTTTCTAACACCAGTCAGTTTGAAGTGACGGTGTTCGATCAAGATGGCAAGGTGCTGTTTACTCAGTTCTTTGACAATCAACAGGCCAATGATCATTACGAGAATGTCCAGGCGGATTTCTCACTGCCCAGTGGCACAGATTCGGTCACGCTCAGCATTTCAGGCCAAGGTGAATCGGACAGTATTGGCGCCCTCATTGACAACGTGTCACTAAATCCAGTGACCTTTGACAACGCCTTGCTGACAACATCCGGCAGCATCACTATCTCTGACGTTGATGAGGGTGACTCGCCAGAATTTGAAAACACATCCATCACAGGCACCTATGGCACATTGGTCTTGGTGGACGGACAGTGGACCTACACACTCGATCCTCAAAAATCTGCTGAACTTTCCGAAGGAGAAACCGCGCAAGACGTTATCACACTCACGGCCAGTGATGGCACAACTCAAGACATCATCATTACCGTTTTAGGCGATAACGATGTATCGAGCATCATAGGCAATACGACTGGAGAAGTCATCGAAGGTAATGTCGGTGATGTTATTACTACCTCCGGCACGTTGACAGTGTCTGACATTGATAACGACGCTGCCACTATTCCAGACGGCACACAAACTGGACAGTTTGGCACGCTGTCAATAGTGAATGGCGAATGGACATACACACTCAATAATGAAAAGGCAGACACGCTTAACGAAGACCAGAGCGCCAATGACACCTTCACCGTCACCACGTCTGACGGTACCACACAAGACATTAACATCAATATCACTGGGTCTAACGATGCTGCAGTGCTTTCCGGTACATCAACAGCCTCCATCACCGATACGAGCGCTTCTTCTCAGAACGTCACGGTTGGTCGAGGAAGTGACGGTACGTGGGATGCCAGTAATGGCGATAACTTATACCTCAATTTAAATAATGTGAATTCCGACGCTGCTTATAGCAACAGTGTGGGTTACTACGTGCTGGATGCAGGCGGTAATGTCGTTCGCGCAGCCATCATCTTTGATAATGCGCATTCCACCAACGGCACCAGCGTCAACATCAACACGTCTGGCGGCGAGAAAGTCGGGCTGTTTATGATCCCAGATGGCGACAGCAAAGGCTTCAATGTCGGCAGCGTCAGCCTTAGTTTTGGTGGTAGCAGTGTAACGGCCTATCAAGGCGGCGCATCAAGTACCACTTTTGTCTCTGACTCCTCGAAAAATAGCGGTTACGACAACGAATACAATTCAGGCACTTATTCAGCGTGGGAAGACATTGCTGGGGGTGGGGACAGAGATCATAACGATGTCACCTTTTATGTCTCCGCTACACAGCAGCAAGAAAGTCCTATCACCGCCAGTGGTTCAGTGTCTGTCTCGGACGTGGATTCCGGCGACACGCCAACGTTGCCAAACACCACCGTTCAAGGCGAGTTTGGTTCGTTAACCATGACCAATGGCAACTGGACGTATACCTTTGACCCAGACAAAGCGTCAGCGATAGACGAAGAAACATTGGAAACCATCGTCATCACAGATTCCGAAGGTGGCAAACATGAAATCGTGATTGCTATTCAAGGTACTGACGATGCGCCGATTGTGACCGGCGTATTCTCAGGCGCCGTGACCGAAGGCGATGCCGATGATGTGATTACGGTTAGTGGGACAATTTCAATTTCTGACGCTGATGCGGACGACTCACCAGACTTTGAGAACACGACGATTGACGGTCAATACGGTTCGTTAACGCTGGCAGATGGCGAATGGACTTACACGCTGGATCCAGTCAAATCTCAAGTACTGTCTGAAACCGACTTTGTACAGGACACGATTACCCTTACCGCGACCGATGGCACAACGCAAAATGTGGTTATTTCGGTGACAGGCACTGATGATGCGCCGTTTGTGGTGGGAACAAATTCCGCCACCATTATCGCACCTGACTCAGCAACGCAGGATTACATAGACATCAACAATGGCTTTGTGCTCGGCGATGGCTATTCGTTCTCCGGTGGCGACATGCAGTACTACGGCAATGAACCGACACTAACGTTTAATGACTCAGGCTCGACCATCCGAATTTATGATACCGACAGCCGAATGGATGGTGATGCCTATTCAAACGAGTACGTTCAAGACTCATCACAAAAAGTGGAAATCAACGGCGTGCTATACACCGCCACCTATGATTATCAGCTTGATTACCAAGACAGCAGCGGCAACATTTATTCTTTCGCCGTTCTCGATGTGGACTTAGATCGGGACGGCGGCTACGAATACGATGCCAACGAACAAGGAAAAGTGATTATCCAGATTGATGGTCCCACTATCACACCGGGTATTTCAATGGAGTACATTCGTGATACACCCAACCAACCAAGCTCAATGTCATATTCCGACTTTGTCGATGGTGACGTTGCTTCGCTAGAGGCCCATGGCACATTATCAGTGCTAGATGTCGACGCCAATGATAGCCAAGCTGTATTTGCCGATACGACCGTCACTGGACAATACGGCTCACTGGAATTGGTTGATGGAAATTGGACCTACACTCTCGACCCACGCTCAACACCGGCATTGGGCGACAACGATGCTATCACCGAAGTCATTACACTTACTGCAACCAACGGAGCACAAACAGAAGTCAATGTGACGATTGGAGGTTCAGAGAACGCGATTGCTAACGCCTCCCTGAGTGGGCTTAGCCAATCGCTGTCGGATGTCATTTCACTCGATGATGTCACCTTCTCGGGCAGTGACAGCAATGACCGCATCGCAGGAAGCGACAGTGCTGATGTTCTGCTCGGTAATGCTGGGCACGATGTTATTTTAGGCGGCAGCGGCAATGACTTCATTGATGGAGGATTAGGCGATGATCTCATTCTTGGCGGGCAAGGCAATGATTTGATGGCGGGTGGCGCAGGGTCTGATACGTTTGCATTTCTCAATGGTGACCAAAGCACATCCAGCACCCCAACTGTCGATCATATTGCTGACTTCGACACCTCACAAGATGCCATTAACCTGTCTGACTTAATGCAAACTGAACCATCTGATACCCTCGAAAGCTTTTTGTCATTAATTGATGATGGCGAGGGTAACGCAATGTTGAACATCGCTAGCCAAGGAGACGGCAACGTCGACCAACAAGTTGTATTCGATAACATGAGTGTGGAAGACATGGCATCCGCCTATAGCGTCGACATATCCGGCATGACATCAGAGCAAGTCAGCACCTCGGTCATTGATGCGATGATCATGCAAAGCAAGATGATCATTGATTAGCCTAAAATAACAATAAGCCCAAGAGTCTTGCGCTAAGCCTTTGCCAGTCAGTTCGCTGACTGGCATTTTTTATTACATTATCCTAACCTACCGCTCGCAAAAATTGCGCTATAATCTCACTCCTTAATTTTCCAGCTGAGCCGAAGCTCGCTGACAAAAAGTGATGAACAAACATGAAACTAACACGATTTCTTTTGCCTCTTTTTGCCGCTATTGCCTTGACTGCTTGCAGCGATGACTCGCCGTCTACTTCTGAAAAATACTCCACGTTAGATGTGCCTGTTCAAGTGGCAAACTTACCGGTTGTGACTGAAGTATTTAGCCTCTCATGCGGTCATTGCCGCTCTATGGAAAGTGCTATCCCCGCCATTGAAGCGGCTGCCGATGTGAATATTGGTAAAGCGCATGTTACCTTCAATGAAAGTGCCACTTTCTCGGCTCTTATCTATTACGCCGCCGTCACTCAAACGGAAGGCAAACCATCTGAAGAGCTGGTTGAAGCATTGTTTAAGTATGTCCAAGAAGGGCAAACAGATGACGCTGAAGAAAACAAAGCGCAGTTGGGCAAGGTGTTTAAAGAGTTTGGTCTGACTAGCCCATATGATCTGAATGAAACACAACAAGCCGAGCTTTTTAGCGCGCTAGAACGTGCTGATGAAATCACAACAGAAGCTGGCATTGTGTCAGTACCCACTTTCCTTGTTAACGGCAAATACATCGTCAATACCAGTGCTCATGATAGCGCTGAGGATTTGGCTGCAACATTGAAAATGCTAATGAAAAAAGATAACCAAACGAATTGAACCAGCGAGCCTAGCCTCTGACGATCAGAGGCTAGGTTATGCAAAGTAGATAATTTTCAAGGAGAGAAGATGATTCTAGAAGTCGCCATACTCAATGTCATACCCGGACAAGAAGCCGACTTTGAAGCAGCTTTTGCCAAGGCACAAGCCATTATCGCGTCACAACGCGGTTATATCAGCCATGATGTACGACGCTGTATGGAACAGATGAATCGCTATGTGCTGTTGGTGAATTGGGAAACACTGGAAGACCATACTGAGGGCTTTAGGCAATCAGAAGGCTATTTGGAATGGAAAGCCTTGCTTCATCATTTCTATGACCCGTTTCCGACGGTCGAACACTACGAATCAGTAAAAACCCTACAACCTATCCCATAAAAAAACGGCGCATTGCGCCGTTTTTGTGTTTTCTCGGAATGCGTTACGCTTCGTTCGTTTACCGCATGCCTCAATCAGGCAATGCGTTCAAAACCTGCTTGCAGATCGGCAATCAAATCGTCAATGTCTTCCAGACCAATATGCACGCGTACTAACGTACCTTCAAAATCAACAGGCCCAGCTGGGCGAATGGCATTGAGCTCTTCGGGTTGGTTTGCCAGAATCAAAGACTCATACCCGCCCCATGAATACGCCATGCTGAAATGCGTGAAGTTATCCAAATACTCAGCGATTTGTTCATCAGTCAGCTTCTTGTTCAACACGAACGAGAACAAACCACAGCTTCCAGAAAAATCGCGCAGATAGTTTTCATGCCCGATTGCTTCAGGCAATGCAGGATGATTGACTCGCGCCACTTCAGGGCGTTCACTCAACCACGCTGCAACGGCTGTGCTGCTTTCGTGATGTTGTTTAAGACGAATACCTAAGGTGCGAAGGCCACGAGATGCCATGTAAGCTGTATCGGCATCAACCATTTGTCCCATCAAGTAGGAACGTTCACGAAGACGCTCCCAACAACGTGAATTGGCCACCGCGGTTCCAATCATGGCATCAGAATGACCGACGATATATTTGGTGCCCGCTTGAATCGAAATATCAATGTCATGCTCAAACGCATTGAACAACACACCAGCAGCCCAGGTGTTATCAATCATGATCACAACGTCTGCGTTAACCGCCCGAACAGCATTGACGATCGCAGGGATATTTGGCACTTCCATGGTAATGGAATTCGGCACTTCTAAAAACACCACCGAGGTGTTTGGCGTCATCAGCGTTGCCACATCCGCGCCACGCATTGGATCATAATAAGTGGTCGATATACCCATGTCGGCTAGTATCGTGTTGCAAAAACCCTGAGTTGGCTCATAAGCGCCACCTGTCATCAATACGTGATCGCCAGATTTCACAAACGACAGCATGCTGTTAGCAATGGCCGCGGCACCACAAGGGTACAATACACAGCCCGCACCGCCTTCTAGCTCTGTCATAGCATCTTGGAAGGCAAAGTGAGTCAGCGTGCCGCGACGACCATAAAATAACCCTCGTTCACCCCGTTGCTTAGTCGCCAATTTCTTCTGCTCGACGGAATCAAAAACAATTGACGATGCGCGTTGAATCACGCTGTTAACGCTGCCATGGCAATATTCTTTTTTTCGACCTGCCGACACTAACTTTGTGTTCAGTTTTTCTGATGACATGAAATTTCCTTTTTCAACCAAGCCTACCTTCGTTTAGCAAGCTCAGTACGACCAATTTTCCTGCTAGCCCCAAAGGTTACCGCAGAACTTTACGTTTTGCAGCGCCTAATCATCACGCATGAAAAAAAGGATAACTCATGCGATGTGGGCGGCAAAAAAAGTCACAATACTGGTCAAATCACACACTGAGCCATTAGCCCTATAATTCACACACCAAAAGGCGCAAAAAAGAGACACTGTACTACATTTAAGATACATCTATTTTGGGATGATATTTGCAATGAGATCAATCAGTAAACATCAGCATATTTCAACAACGCGATGGCATATTGTCTTGCTGTCAGCGGTGATCGTCTGGATTGCAATGACAACATCAGCACATTCGGCTGAGCAAGGGAACGCGTCAAACCCGCTGGTGTTTGGTATTGTGCCGCAACAATCTTCCGCCAAGCTTATTCGCGACTGGAGTCCTGTAATGCGGCAAGTCAGTGAGCTATCTGGCTTGAAAATTCGCTTCGCAACCGCCCCCAATATTCCTGAGTTTGAAAAAAGACTCGCCGCCGGGGATTACCATATCGCCTATATGAATCCTTACCATTTTACGGTGTTCAACCAATCCCCTGGCTATCAGGCGATTGCCCATGCAAAGGGCAAACGTATCAAAGGCATATTAGTGGTTGGCAAAGATGCAAAGGTCACTTCGTTAAAAGACTTGGATGGAAAAAACGTTGCCTTTCCCGCCCCTGCCGCGTTTGCAGCCACCTTACTGACACAAGCAGCCTTAAAAAACGAAGGGGTCACATTTAAACCCCATTATGTCGGCTCTCACGATTCTGCCTATTTGGCCGTTGCGGATGGTCTGTTTGATGCGGGCGGCGGCATTGTTCGCACATTGGGCGCGACACCTGACAATACAAAGAAAAACCTCAACGTACTTTTCACCACAGAGGGATTCACACCGCACGCGATTGCTACCCATCCTTCACTTCCAGATGAAACCCAACAACGCTTACAAGCCGCATTTGTTACCCTCGCAGAAACGCCAGAAGGCTTGGAAGCGCTTAAAGCCCTCAATATAAGAGGATTTCAATCCGCGAGCGACGCAGATTGGGATGATGTTCGAGCGCTAAACATTTCGGTCATTAACCCTGGCTAATGTTAATAGGGCACCACATCAATGACTTTTCGCCTAAAAACCATACTAGGCATCGCTCTGATCGAGGTGGTGCTGCTTGCCATTCTCATTGCCTCGGGAATTGGCTGGCTTCGAGATTCTAATGAGCAGCAAATTATCGCCAACGGTGAACGCTTATCTGACACGTTCGCCATTGCTGTTCGCGATGCCATTATTTCAACTGATCTTGCAAACCTGCGTGCTTTTAGCAAAGAGGCCACGCGCAACGACGATATTGCTTACATTCGCATCTTCAACGATCAGAACCAACGACTAGCACAATCATCAAGCATGTCAGATGAGCTTCATGTTCCGAACTACAACCAGCTTCCCTCTGAATCAAAAGACGGCATCTATGATATTCGCGCTGAGATTAAGATTGACGAATGGAAAGTGGGGCACATTGAGTTGGGGCTGGACGTCAGTGCGTTTAGTCAACTGATCCAAGATGCACAGAAATATGCTGTTTCGTTGGCATTGCTCGAAATGGTCCTTGTTGCACTGTTCTCATTTGGACTTGGCTCACTGCTTACCAAACAACTCTTGCAACTCCAACATGGCGCGTTAGAGATCCAACAAAAAGGTCCCGGTATTTCAGTCCCTGTAAAAGGCAATGACGAAGTGGCACAAGTTGCCAGAGCGTTTAATAAAATGTCTGTCACTTTGGCGCATACCTATGAAGAACTCTCTGTTGAAAAGAACCGATATAAACAATTGGCTGTGCAAAACAAGTTACTCGCAGACATTGTTGAACAATCGCACGAAGCCTATTTGATCACGGATTTACAAGGATATATTTCGCGAACCAACAATGCATTGAACGAATTAATTGGCTATCAAGAAGAAGAAATCGTTAATAAACACGTGCAAACACTGCTGTTTGGTGAGAGTCCCGAGGCTGATGCGGCTTATGACATCGCTGACACCATGGAGATTGGCGCAACAACAATCGTCACAGTGGAATGCCTTACCAAGACTCACAAAAAGATATGGACAGAAATAAGTGCCTTTCCGATTCTCGACAGCGTTGGAAAAATCGACCGTTACGCATTTATTGTTCGTGATATTAGCGAGCGTTATCACTTTGAGC
The DNA here is from genome assembly GCF_000286835.2 of Enterovibrio norvegicus FF-33. Taxonomy (GTDB): domain Bacteria; phylum Pseudomonadota; class Gammaproteobacteria; order Enterobacterales; family Vibrionaceae; genus Enterovibrio; species Enterovibrio norvegicus_A. The sequence continues at coordinate 2,117,313 of NZ_AJYD02000038.1, forward strand.
AAAAGCTCAAACAAGCGGTCACCTCTGCGGAACAAGCCAACAAGTCAAAATCCGAGTTTCTCGCCAACATGAGCCATGAAATTCGCACGCCTATGAACGGCATTATCGGCATGTCTGAAATGCTAAAAGAGTCATCGTTGTCGCGCGAGCAACGCAGCTTTACCAATATCATCAACGGCTCGGCAAATGACTTACTTCAACTTATCAATGACATTTTGGATTTTTCAAAGTTAGAAGCGAATAAGCTCTCTCTAAACAACATCCCCTTTTCTCTTCGAGATTTGGTAGAAAGTTGTGCCACTCTATGCTCTGTTACCGCAACGAAGAAAGAACTGTTATTGGTGATTGATATCCCCCCTGAACTCAACACTGACGCGATAGGAGACGAACTCCGACTACGTCAAATTGTCAACAATCTGCTCGGAAACGCGATCAAGTTTACCGATAACGGTTACATCAAAGTCATCATCCGTGGCGAACCCTCAAAGCGAAATGGTTATATCAATTATGTTTTCAGCATTGAAGATACTGGCATTGGCATCCCTCAAGACAAACTGAGCGACGTGACTAAAGCATTTGAACAAGTCGATGGCTCCACCACACGACGTTATGAGGGGACAGGTCTCGGACTTTCTATCACCCAAAGCCTCCTCGATCTGTTTGATAGCAGTTTGCAAATTACGTCACAAGAAGGCAAAGGCAGTCAGTTTTCGTTCACTATCGCCCTGCCTTCTGTTAACAAAGCTAGCTCTGACAGCGGTGTGCTATCAGGTAAGCAGATTGCCATCGTTAATGCCGACCCACTCCACCGATCTATTTTGAACAGGTACTTTGCATTTTGGCAGGCAGAGACCACGTATCTCACCGCCGTCGAGCACATTGCCCAGTCGAAAAAGCACTATGACGCCGCGGTGGTCTTGATGTCCATGAACAGTGAATGGCAAACGACTCAGGTCTGCCCTGCCATTGGCGTCGTACCCGAAGTCAAACAACTTGAGATATCGGCGAATCATTCCGATACGCATTTCATCGCTAAGCCAATACGTATGTTGCAGCTATTGTCTGAACTACAACACGCCATGAAAGAGGTGCTGCCTGAGCCATCAAACGCATCACACAGCGTTACACTACCAACGCTGCCGGCGTCGCTGCAGACATTATCGATTGTTGTGGTGGATGATATTGAGTACAACCGAGATGTGCTGCGTCTTTACCTTGCGGATATTGCAGACAATATTGAATTTTTTGCCGATGGCAGAGACGCCATTGCACACTACAAACAAAACCTTTTTGATATCTTGATCACCGACGTTTCCATGCCTCACATTGACGGCTATGAAATCACCCACCAGATTCGTATGTTCGAACAGGAACACAATGTGCCACCCGTGTTCGTTATTGGCCTGTCAGCACATGCCAGCACCGAAGATGCCACCCGTGCGCTCAATGCGGGGATGGATTCGTACTTAACCAAGCCCGTCAATCGGGCAGATCTCGTCCAGACACTCAGTGATGCTGCTAAACAAAGAACATCAACAGCTCACCATTAACACATGCACAAACGTCAAAAAAGCGCAGGAAGCTCGTTGATCTCCTGCGCTTATCTTTAAACACTTTTCTCAACGCTGAGCGATGAGTCATCAACGTTGAACTCGCAAAGCAATATGGTGATTTAGCCGTTATTAATGAAGGCTTCTAAACTGGCTAAATCTGGTAATGCTGTCATCGCCCCTTTTTGTGTTGTCGCCAACGCGCCACAAGCATTGGCCCAACTCACCGCTTTTTTCGCCGCTTCAAGGCTAGCCAAAAACGAGGTTTCTGGTCTGTGTTCTTTCGATAAGTAAGCAAGCAATCCCCCCACAAAGGCATCCCCGGCACCTGTGGTATCGACAGGTTTCACCGCTTTACCTGTGATCAGTGTTTGTTGGTTACCTTGCACCAACAATGCCCCTTTCGCGCCCTGCGTCACCAAAATTAACGGAGTGCCTAATGTAGCCATCTCTTCCAACGCGGATTGCAAATCTGGCTTTTGGGTCAAAAATAGCAGCTCGTCATCCGAAAACTTCACCACATCAGCCATGGCAACTGCACGCATCACTGTCGGGATAATATCGCTCTGGTCTTGCCACACTTCGTCACGAAGGTTGGGGTCAAAGCTAACAAAGCCTCCGGCCGCTTTAATCGCCTCCATCGCCATAAACGTGCTACTTCGACTTGGTTCATTCGCCAATGAAATAGAGCAAGTATGCAGCCATTCTCCAGCAGAAAACGTCGGGATATCTTCCGGCATCATAAATTGGTCAGCGCTGGGTTTAACCATAAAGGTAAAACTGCGCTCGCCATTGGCATCCAGGTCCACCACCACAGTCGAAGTGCGCTTGTCCTGATCGAGCACAAGATGATCGATATTCACGTTTTCATGTTTTAGCGTGGCAGCAAGAAAACGACCAAACGGGTCATCGCCAACACGTCCAAAGAAGCCAACATCACCACCAAGGCGTGATACCGCTACAGCCACATTCGCTGGCGCACCACCGGGACATTTTAGGTATGTCATCTCTGTATCAGGAATCAAATCCACCACCGCATCACCGGTCAACCACACTTTGCTCATTCAATGCATTCCTATAAAAACATGTTTTAAAATCATAGACCGCAATCAAGCGGTCTATTGAAGTGCTACTCTGCCTTTTCGTAAAAAAGCGGTTTTATTAAAAACAAGAGTTTTTCTGGCAATAAACCGAGGACTTAACCTTGTGTAGTCTGCACAGGATTGTTGATGCGTGTAAGAACAAACGACGTACAGAACGCCGAAGCAATTACCGCTAGATACATCATAAGATCCATGAGTGAACTGGTGTAAAGCAACATACCTGGAATGAAAGTAATCCCCATACCCGACGCACTCACGTTGAAAACATACGCCACCATGCCGCCAACAGAACCGCCGATCATCCCCATAAGAAAGGCTTTGCCGTATTGCAGATTCACACCGAAGAGCAACGGTTCAGTAATACCAAACAAGGTTGAAACCGACGCACTGTAGGCATTCGCTTTTTTCACTTTGTTTTTAAGCAGCGTCGCAATCGCAATGGCGGCACCAAACTGACCGGCCATTGAGGCGGTGATCAATGGGTTAAGCGGGTTTGAACCGGTTTCATTCAGCAAACCGATTTCAACCACACCCAATGCATGATGTAAGCCAGAGATAGTGATGACTTGTTGCAATGCGCCCACCAGCATGTAGCCAATACCAAATGGCAAATCTAGACCAAGCACGACCAACTGCGTGGACTGATGCTCCACGACCTGAAGCATGGGCCCAACGATAAATAAAATGACACTGATAGCGATCAAAATGGTCAGAAACGGCGTGATAACCAGATCCATGACAGCAGGTACGACGCGGCGTAAACGCTGTTCTAGCCACGCGACAAACCAACCTGCAAAAATCGCCGGCAATACCGTACCCTGATACCCCACCAGTGGAATCGTGAAGCCAAATACGCTGACAGACATCGGATCGGCACTACCACCCGCCACCGCCCAAGCGTTGGGTAATTGAGGTGCGACCATCATCAAGCCGACCACAATACCGAGTACCGGATTGCCACCAAATCGTTTGACCGCAGAATAAGCAATCAGCACGGGCAAGAATGCAAACGCCGTATCAGTGAGCATGCTGAACAACGCTAAACCGTTACTCGTAAACGGCACGTCGAGCTGAAGCAATAGTCCACGAAGCCCCATCAATAAGCCTGTGGTAACAAGCACAGGGATTAACGGGATGAGAATGTCGGCAAAGGTACGCACCACTTTCTGCGTCACCGTCATGTTTGCGTACGCATCTTGTTTGAAGTCGCCAGATGATTCGCCCGCGTCGGCGCTTTTACCCAGAAGCTTGCTAACTTCTGCATAAACGTGGCTCACCTTGCCTGTACCAATAATAAATTGGTGTTGGCCTGACTGCGCAAAATAGCCGCTAATTTCTGTGATGTCTTTGGCAGCATCCACATCCACCTTCTCAGCGTCAACCAACACAATGCGTAAACGCGTGGCGCAATGCTCAGCATTTCGGATGTTTTCTTTGCCGCCGACAGAAGCAATGATCTTCTTGGCTACGGAGGTATAGTCCATGATTATTCCTATGATTCCTTGGTTAATTCTGTATGTAGTTCCTGAGGAACAAGTGCTTCTGACGTGATCGGGGAAGTGTTCACTGAAGGAGAAATCTCGTACGCATCGAAGTGGTAGTGAATCTCTGACGTCGAATTCAGTTCAATCTTGCTATGAGGCGAGTGCGGAAAAACACGAGCAGTAAACGCAAGACGTCCACCATCAATGAAAATCTCAGCAATACTGCCATCGATTAGCACGTCAATTTCCAACGTCTCACCCACCGGATACGACGCGCGGCGCTGCTCGCCCCACTGTTTTGCAAATCGTGAGGACATATTGCTGCGATCAAGCGTGATGCGTTTTTCATCGGCATCAATGATCAAATCAAGGGATTCGTTTTCAGTCGCCAGCAAACTCAGTGTGGTAAGGCACTTCACGCCATCTAGCGTTAATGTGAAGCGATAACGGTTTGGGATACCTGCTGCTAATACCTTTATGCCTGAACCCATGCCTTCACCTTGCTGATGTTCAGCGTAAAGTGCTTGAATGGCGTCAACGGGCCGCTGGCAAAGCTGATTATCCTGAATAGTCAGTGCTCTTGGGAACGTTAAGCAGTTACTCCAACCCTCACGATCACTCGGGTAATCGGGGTCACCACATCCCGCCCATGCAGACAGAATACGTTCCCCTGTTGGATGGTTGTCCATGGTTTGCGGCGCATAGAAATCAAAGCCGCGGTCCAGCTCTTGCATCACCTCCACATCAAAAGTTAGCGTGCGCCAATCTGCTCGACCCAAGCAATACACCACGTTGAATTCGTTATGGAAGTGATCCCCTTTTGGCGTGATGCCTTGTGGTGAAAACACCAGCACGTCACAGCCATCCAGTTCGAAGAAATCTGGGCATTCCCACATGTAGCCGCCAATGGTGTCATCGTCGTTTGTAAAACGAACGTCCAACTCTCCCATCAGCTCCCATGCCATCGCATCATCACTGCGATACACCAACACACAGCCTTTTTCTTGCTCGGTCTGTGCGCCAAGCAACATGCGATATTCATTGCCAACTGCGAAGACTTTCGGGTCGCGAACATGGCCGCTGTAACCCGCAGGCACCGTTGGGATCAGCGGGTTCTGAACGCTTTTAGTCACCACGCCATCTTTGGACAAGGTTGCCACACACTGTGTCGCGTCACGAATATCGTTTTCGTATTTCAGGTTGCCCGTGAAATAGAGCAAGCATTCCTGATCACCATTTTTTTGTTTCAAACAATACGCCGCGCCAGAGTAGACACCGCGTGCGTCGTAATCAGTATCTGGGGTCATTGCGAGTGTGGGTGAAGACCAGTTCACTAAATCGTCAGATTTCACATGTGCCCAATGCTTCATTCCGTGAGCAATACCAAACGGATACCATTGGTAAAACAGGTGGTACTCATTGTTGAAAAAACAAAATCCATTCGGGTCGTTCAACAGCCCAGCCACCGGAGAAATATGGTAGCTGGGACGCCAGTGGCTTGATGCCACTTGATGCTGGTAATCATCGAATATCGACCATGTCGCTTCAGTCAGCGCAACATACTTCGGGTCGGACAGTAATCTCAAAACAAGGTCTCCAAAAATGTTGTCTCCTTAGCGGAGCAGATCGCAAGCTTACGGCAGGTTCTTACTAACAGCATCAGTAACCGCAGCATTCAGAGGGTTCTTTGATTTGGTTTCGCTAAGAGAGAATTGGAACTGTGATGTAACAAATAATTTTTGTTACATTATGTTCTACAATGGCGGCGTTTTTTCATCAGAACAGTTCAATATTTTAGAGCGGATAACAAGAATGAGTACAGTGAGAGAAATCGCCAAACTAGCGGGTGTTTCCACCGCAACAGTTTCCCGCGTGATGAACAACCCAGACACTGTCTCACCCGAGCGCCGGGAAAAAGTGGAAGCTGTCATGACAGCATTTAGCTATCAACCTCATCAACGCAAGCGCCCCAAACCCACCAATTTATTTGGCGTAATAGTGCCGGATATTACGAACCCATTTTTCAGCCAGTTTCTTGATGTTCTAGAAAAGGAGGCTTATCTACACGGACGCAGCATTTTGTTTTTTAACAGTCGACACGATCGCCACCAAGAACGCATTTACCTTGAAGAGTGCGCACGACACAACGTTGATGGGGTGTTCTTGCTTCCGTTAACTTGCGAGACAGGGTTCCTCGAACATCTACAGGCATTGCCATACCCGGTTGTGATGCTGACTCGTACCTCTTCACTTATTACCAGCTTCGCGGTCGATCATGAAAAGGGCGGACGACTTGCCGCAGAGCATCTGATTAAAAAAGGGCATCGACGATTCGGCTACGTGGGCGTGCGAGCCGGCCTTGAAGCCAAGTTGAATGGCTTTTCCGATTACTTAACGGAACGTCATTTCATACTGCCAGACGAATGCTGCTTCGATATAAAAGCGGATGGTGACTTAAATGCCTTTGTCGTGCGTTGCTACCAAGAGAAAAAACCACCCACTGCCTTTTTCTGCATGAATGATGTTACTGCAGAAAAATTGCTTATTACTTTGCAAAAACACGGAATCGAAGAGGTGGATGTCGTTGGGTTTGATGACAGCATGACCGCGAGGCTGATGGCGTTTAGCAGTGTCGCTCAGCCCATTCGTGAGATGGCTTATCGAGGATTTGAAGAAATGTTGGTGCTCGTCAAAAACAAAGGTGAGAAAAGCGAAACGTATACGTCTTTGCTCTTCCCACCCAAGTTAGTTGTGCGGTGATCACTTTTATTGCGGCTGAACATGGTAATGGCTATTCGGCTGCAGTTTCCACAGGCTCGACGGTAAACTTACCGACATCAACTGCCACCACCTTCACAGAAGCACCCGAAGGCAGAATGGCATCACGATGTTTCGGGCCAAGTACAAGTTTCCAATTCACGCCGGAATACCTCACTGTTGCCGGATTCGCTGCATCTAACTGCGCTTCTAAAACAAAGTTCAAACCCATCAGATCGCTGTGAATATTGTATTCGCGGCGTACCGTTTTTTGCATGTTCTTCATCGGCCACCACAGCAAGACGGTTAGCACACCAGCACCAATGCCTGACCCTGCAATTACCGCTGTCAACGTGGCCGGCACAACGCCAAACCACACCAATGCACCAGTGGTAATTGTTGATAACCCTAACGCCAGCAAAACAATGGTCGACAACCCAAGTAACCAGACTTCCACGATCAAAAACACCAAGCCAGTGATCACAGTGACTTCAGCCAAATTGTCTTGAATATACGCCATCAAATCCATTATTTTTTGCCTGCATTCAAGGTGTTAATAATACTCATTGCCTCTGCCACAACGCCTGCAGCGCTCGATTGACTGTCTGGAAGCAGCACCACTGAAGATTCCTTAGCGATGGCTTTTTTAGCTTCAATTGCTTTAACAGCAAGATCCAATTGAATCGCTTTCTGCCCTTCTTCCGTTGACGCCGTACGACCAATGACTTCAAGTGCCTCAGCTTGCGCTTGTGCAACAGCCAGAATCGCTTGAGCTTCACCTTCAGCTTGCAGAATTTGTTCAGATCTTTCTGCTTCTGCCGCTAATACGCGAGCCTGTTTATTACCTTCCGCCACGTTAATTTCAGACTGACGTGCACCTTCCGATTCAAGAATAACAGCACGTTTTTCACGTTCCGCTTTCATCTGGCGCTCCATCGCATCCAAAACAGAACGCGGCGGATCAATGTCTTTAATTTCATAACGCAACACTTGCACACCCCAAGGCAGTGCCGCTTCATTGATGGCAGAGACAATGGCAGTATTTAAGCTTTCACGTTCTTCAAACGTTTTATCCAATTCCATGCGGCCAATTTCTGAACGCATAGAGGTTTGCGCCAGTTGAGTGACAGAGAAAATATAGTCATCTACGCCGTAACACGCCTTAACGGGATCAACAACTTTGATATAAAGCACACCATCGACAATCAATGAAATATTGTCTCGAGTAATTGCCGATTGGCTTGGCACATCAAACGCTTGCTCTTTTAATGTGCGAACGTAGGCCAAGCGGTCGATAAACGGAACAAGGATGTTCAAGCCCGCTTCCATTGTTTTGTGATATTTACCAAATCGTTCAATAACATAAGCCGTGTTTTGCGGCACAAACTTCACTGCTGAACGCAAGAAGATGACCACCAAAATGGCCAAAATGACCCACGTATTTAGCAGTGCTGGTAACAGCGCAATAAAATCCATTCTTGTTCCCTTAACTATTTGAAATCTTGGCCCATCATAACGAAAGGCGCTGACTAAAAATGCATCAAAGGATGGAAATTGGGACTGGACTAGGATTATTAACGGAAAGAATTTCTTGGCTAGAGAATGTGCGGTGAATAAACGTGAATCTAAAAGAAAAGAAGAAAAAGGTAAGGTGATGGATTACCTTACCTTCTAGTGACTCGTTGGTTCACAATGAGAGGGCTTACCAAAGCCACGCTGCGCCACGCACACCACTTGAGTCGCCATATTTGGCTTTCACCACGGGTGTCGCGCATTCGCCACCCAGCACCCATTTCGCCATTCGCTTAGGGACATTGGTGTAAAGGCGCTCGACGTTAGACATACCGCCACCCAAAACAATTACGTCTGGGTCAATCACATTGACAACAGATGCCAACGCGCGGGCCAATCGATCTTCATAGCGTTGAATACAGGCTTCGGCGTCCGCATCGCCTTTTTCAGCCATTTGAATAATTTCAGGGCCACGAAGTGTTTGGTTTGTTGTCAGTTCAAAGTCTTTCCAAAAGCCAGTCCCTGAAATAAACACTTCTAAGCAACCTGGTTTGCCGCAATAGCACGGAATGTCTTCGGCGTGCTTAGTGTCGGTTTCACTCTGCCAAGGCAAGGGATTGTGTCCCCATTCACCAGCCACACCATTTCCACCTGCGTGAACATGACCATCGATCGCGATACCCCCACCACAACCCGTACCAATGATCACACCGAAAACCATGTGTTTTCCTGCGCCAGACCCATCGACCGCTTCTGACACCGCTAAACAGTTAGCATCGTTGGCAATACGAACTTCCCGGTTGAGTAATTGCCCAAGATCTTTGTCGAGAGGCTGACCATTTAGCCACACTGAGTTGGCATTCTTCACCAAGCCAGATACCGGGGATAAGGTACCCGGTATTCCCAAGCCAACGCTACAGGTTTTACCGACGGCTTTTTCTGCGTCATCGACTAAACCTTTTATTGCTCGTAACGTTGCCTGATAGTCATGCTGAGGCGTTGGAACACGTTTGCGAAAAACTTCTTCACCACTCTCAGTGATAGCCATCACCTCAATCTTGGTACCACCTAAATCTATCCCAATTTTCACTGTGTTACTCCACGCGCACAAAGCGACAAATATGAACCCAAACAGGCTGTAGTTTTGCTTGCAGAGACTCGAATCATATCAAGTCCTTTCAAAAAATTAGTACAGCTCAACACCAATCAAAACTTAACATACCTGATAATCAGTGACTAAAGGTGTTGAATTTACGATATAAATACAAAACCAGATTTTGCCATAACCACTTGATTAATAGCTTAAATAAAGATTTTTTTTCATATTTCGAGATATAACTCACTTTCTTTTCTCTAATTTCCGACTATTTTTACTAAGTGCACAATGTCGTTTGGGTCGTTCTCTATACAGCGATTTAGGTGACAAAACGCACAAGGTAATGCAGAGCCAACCGACAAATGGTTTACCGTCGGTTTCTCCGCAGTAATATTGTTCGGCCTGGTTAATAGAGCGTTTTATGCTGCAATTGAATACTCACTTCGTTACACACTACCTTCGCATAAGTAAGTTGTCCTGAAGATATTCGTTAAATTTGTCACCATAAAAGATTCATTAGTAGGTCCACATACTTATTTGCAAAGTAACAGATAGAAATATATTCAGGAGACAACATGTCTAAATCTACCGGTACTGTGAAGTGGTTTAACGAAGAAAAAGGTTTTGGTTTCATTCAACAGGAAAATGGCCCAGACGTATTCGTTCACTTCCGTGCTATCACTGGCGACGGTTTCAAAACGCTGGCTGAAGGCCAGCAAGTAACATTTGAAATCGAGCAAGGCCAAAAAGGCCCACAGGCTGCAAACGTAGAAAAAGCATAATTTTTCTACCCGCAGAGAATTTAAAAGGACGCTTTCGGGCGTCCTTTCTTCGTTTTCCCTCTTTCATGTGACCAATTCCCGCAATTTCGTACAAATTTTCATCCCTGTTTTGCCCTATACTAAGCGGCTAAGGCAATGAAGGTCTGCAATGGAACATGCAAAATTTGATGCTTCTCCTTTGCTTGGTGGGCTAGAACTCCTGCAAGCAACGTATGAAAAGCAGGCGTTTTCACGCCATACACATGAAGGTTATACAGTCGGTGTGATCCGCCATGGCGCGCAGCGTTTTTGGCGAAATGGCAGCTATCACGTTGCGCCAACAAGTAGCATTATCATGGTCAATGCGGACCAAATTCATGATGGCCATTCTGCCAGTGAAGGCGGCTGGGCCTATGAAGCTATGTATCCCACTAACGCGCAGTTTCAAGCAGTGACAAAAGATCTTGGGCTGGCATCAGATGTCCCCTATTTCCCTTTTGCGGTAGAACAAGACCCGAAACTGGCGAACCAACTCCTGACACTTTTTGCCTTGCTGCGAAACAATGAAGACACCTTACTCACGGAAACCTTCACACACCACTTACTGCTAACGTTAACCTGTCGTTTCAATAAGCATCCTCAGCAACCCGTTGATATCGCGAAAATTGGACCACAGTTGGATGTTGTTAGAGAGTATCTCCATCAGCATGTCACTGACACTGTAAATCTTGACACCTTAAGTGTTCTATCCGGTATCAGCCCGTATCATCTTGTTCGCCAGTTCAAGGCTCGCTTTGGGCTTCCGCCTCATGCGTATCAAATACAACAGCGTATTCGTCTCGCGCAATCGATGTTGAAAAATGGCCTCTCTCTCGTTGATTGCGCTATCGCCAGTGGGTTTCACGACCAAAGCCACTTGCATCGCCATTTCAGACGCGCCATCGGTGTCACACCCAAACAATATCAGCGCGCAATTTCATGCAAGCTTTCAAAACCTCGCATTGATACAACGGCTGACATGTCGTCATAACAAAAGATTAAAACATGCAAAAGGAATCTCCCGTGTCTCGCCCTAACACCCGTTCTTGGCTCAACCCTTGTGCTGATATGCTTCCTCTTAGTCTTGCCGTACTTCCATGGGGCGTGCTTTGTGGTTCACTGGGTATTCAGGCTGGATTTACCCCCTTTCAGGCACAAGCCATGTCGTTGTTCGTTTTCGCTGGTGCAGCACAGCTTTCGGGCGTCGCCATGATGGCTGCGGGGGCACCCGCCAGTACCTTATTTGGCACGACTTTTGTGATTAGTGCACGGCACCTGCTGTACTCGGTTAACTTGCGTCAGCATATCCGTATCCTGCCATTGCGATGGCGGTTGGCATTGGGCTTTGTTCTCACCGATGAAATGTATGCTGTTAGCGCAGCTCACACTGAGCGTACCGGCCACTTTGATCGTCATTATGCATTGATCACGGGCACTTTCTTTTATCTGTGCTGGAACCTTGCCACTTTGGTTGGTGTACTTGGCGGTACGCAGTTTGACAACATCGAAGAGCTTGGCCTTGAGTTCGCCATCGCCGCCACCTTCATTGCGTTGGTTATCCCTACCATCAAAGAACTGCCTATTCTCGTCAGCGTGATTGTCTCTGCTGTTGCCATGGTGTTATTGACGCTGGCGGGTATGAGTAACGCACTGATCGCCGCGGCTCTTATTGGCATGATTGCGGGGTTTTTCTGCGAAAGTCTGACTCCCATAAAAAACGCCAACAAGGAGGATAAATAATGAACACATGGCTCATGATTCTCGGCATGGCATGCATCACTTTTTCTGTGCGTTATTTCTTCCTTGCTAAGAGTATTCCATTTCGAGTCACGCCTGTGATGCAGCGTATATTGAAGTTCAGTGCGCCTGCAGTACTAACCGCTCTCGCTGTTCCATTTTTGGTTTTCCCTCAGGGTGAATTGGATATTTCTGTTCAAAACCCTTTCTTGATTGCAGGTATCTTTGTATGTGCTCTTAGCCTGCTGCGATTAGGCACTTTATCTACCGTTCTGATCTCAATGATTTTCTTTTGGTTTATTCGATAATTTCACAAGAACGGGATCTATCTCTGACACCTAAATTTCATTCGTGATACAAGCGTCTCTTTTGTTGAAAAATCAGCAATATAGACTATCTCTTAAATAGGGGTTTGTAAGTCATTGGAGAGTCTGGATGTTAGAGAAATGCTTGGTCGTTGATGATCATGAAATGATTCGTGAAACGATTGCTATCATGGCCAAATCGCTCGGCTTTAAAGAGTCGATTACCGCGGTTGATGGCGCAGATGCGATCTCTAAGCTTTATCATCATCGTCCTTCGTTAATCATTACTGACTTACAAATGGAGCCTATTGATGGGCTCGAAATGTTGCGCCTGATTCGCAGCGGAAGGTATGGGCTACCTCATGACATTCCGATCATCATTCTCACCGCGAATGCGTCCGAACAAGTCATCGCACAATGTATCGCATTTGATGTTGATGCTTTCCTGGTCAAGCCGGTCAACCGAAAGTCATTGCAAGATCGCATTACCCAGCTTTCTCAACAAGCCAAACCTAAAAAAACCATTGAGCATTATTTCTCGATGTACCAACAAGACCCCGCGAAATCGACAGCGTTCCAAGTCAATGGAACGGTGGCCTTTAATGACGAGGACCTAAGAGAATTCGACATGCTTTTGCATGGAGAGAAAGCCAAAACGCCTCCCCCATCATCTGTTCAAAACCCACTGCAGTATGCACAAAACACGGAAGTGACAAAGCCCGATGACCGCAATAAATTCATCAAATGGCAAGATCGGTTCACCGTCGACAACGAAGAGTTAGATACAAGCAACAAAGAACTACTCAATATCATCAATGATACCTACGATCTCATTCTTGAACATAGAGAAGACCAAGCTTTTGAAGGCGTATCCAATCGTTTTCAGCACTATGTGAAACAGCATATTTTTCGTGAAGAAGCCTTGCTTGAAGAACATGGCTATGCGCGTTTAAAAATCCACCGAGACATCCATTTAAGGCTGGTGAAACAAGCCGACTTCGTGGTACTGAAATGCCAAGCAGATCCAAGCTTTTATAAAACTGATTTTTTCAAATTTCTGCGCTTTTGGTGGGTAAAGCATGTGATTCAAGAAGACACGAAATACAGGTCCATTTTCTCTGGTGAATGATAACGAGAACCCAATGCGTAAACATCTGCTTCTTTCCAGCCCTGAATCTCGCCACACTTTAGCCCAGCTTTTTTTAAGTGGCAGTGCGGTGATCATTCTCTTATTGCTAACCTTTCTGTGGTTTTTCCGTGCTATCTATCAAGATACTGAGTTGAAAATGAATTACTTCTTACAGGCTGAAATAGCCAGTTTGAATGGAGCGGTCAGAGATTGGCAGGAGCATAGACAGAGAGAATTACAAATCATCGCTCATGATAAACAAGTAAAGAGAATACTGTCGGAAAGTGGCGTCTATGACGGCAGAGAACTGCATAGTACGGATTCTATATACACCGCCTTTGAGCTTTATGCAGACAGTTTTCAATTTGATAATGTTGCTGTGTTTTCGCCAAAGGGAGAGTTAGTTTTAAGCCTGAAATCTGAAAACCTCGCTCTGATGACGCAAGCCTACAAGCGTCATGCAAATTCTATTCAATCCCAAAAAACATTTATATCAGCCCCAGAATCACCGAATGGCACTAAAACAGCCTCTATCACAATGGGAGCCGTGTTGTCGAAAGATGAAAGCCAAAGCACATCACCGATACTGTTGGTGATACGAGACACACATGACTTCGACAAGTTGTTTGTCACTCAAGAAACCGCACCGACACGTTTGGCATTCGCCGTCAACAAACTGGGGAAGGTCGTCTCTTCACCTAACGATACTTTTTCACTGCCCTCAACTCTCGAATCTTCGCCTCAACCCAGTGACGTTCCCACCCCATTAGACTTATTAGAAACGGTTTCAAACACGTTCATGTTGAATACATCTGGGTTCAATGGTCATTTGCCCGATCAGTCTATTGGTATTTGGCAATGGCACACCACCTACCCTGTGGGGCTGGTGATTGAATTTAGCGCCGATAAAGCCCTTAGTGTGGTTGCCTATACGCGCACATATTTAGCGTTCGCATTTCTGGTCGTCTCTCTCGCGTTTGCCATATTTTTATGGCGACACGCCAAATCTGTCCTAAAAATTGGTTTCAGCCAAAGTTACTTGGAATCCATTCTTCGTAATTACGCTGATGGCGTCATTGTGCTAGATGAGTTCGGTCATACCGTTTCCGTTAATGAATGCGCGAAAACACTCATCGGTCTACCAGAGAACATGCCACGTAATGTGCTTTTACATGATCTAAAAACCAACAATAACACCGTGCTGATCGAAGTACTAAAAGATGCAAAAGAACGCGCATTAGAGCAAGGGGAATTCAGTAAAATTCAACAACAAGGTCAAGACTCAGATGCGGTCTACTTGAATATTAAAGCCAACAAGCAGCATATAGGCGACAGCTATTACGTTGTGGTAAACATTCGAGATATCACGCAGCAATCTAATGTTGAAGCAAAACTGAGCCGAAGCAATGCCTTATACTCCGTCTTCAACACCGTACAAGATATGTACATGACAACGGGGAATTCGGAACGATCTTTCAAAAAAGCGTTAGTCGTTCTCGCGACGTTCACCGAAAGTCAAATGACGGCCATGTTAGAAGTCAAAAATGGCCGTCAAACCCTGTTATTCAAACATCAAACTGTTGGTCTCGCCGAAACATTTGATACGCTCCCAACGCATCTCATTCCCATTGCACAGTCCGCCATCAACCTTAGGCGCACTGAATACTCTTCACTGCAAAAGCATGATGAAAGCGATATCCAGAACTTTTTCACCCACTACGCGCTACTTCCTTTGATCACAAAAGGTGAAGCAATTGGCGTCATCGTTCTCGCGGGGCGAGAACAGCCGTATTCAGACGAGCAAATCAACTGGATAGCCCCAGTGGTTAAAAGCATTTGCAGTATGTTTTATTCAGACAAGCAAACTCAGCTTAATCAAGAAGTGAATGACGCGCTGATAAAAACTAAGGAAGAAGCGGAACAAGCCAATGAGGCAAAGTCAAACTTCCTTGCCATGATGAGCCATGAAATACGCACGCCTATCAATGGCATCATTGGTATGTCAGAGGTACTCGAACATACGCAATTATCTTACGAACAACGTCATTACAACGACACCATTTCTATCTCTGCGAATGCGCTGCTCGATATCATCAATGATGTCCTCGACCTGTCTAAAATCGAAGCAGGAAAAATGACGCTCAGAGAGGAGTCTTTTTCAGTCAATGAATTGATGGAAAACGTGACCAACATCGTTGCTCCTAGAGTGAAAGATAGAGTCAGCTTTACGTCGTTTACCGACCCTGAATTACCCGCCGAAATCACATCAGATTTTGGCAAACTCCGACAGATATTGGTCAATATTGCTGGTAATGCTGCTAAATTCACCGATACTGGCTTCGTCGATATTTCCATCGTTCAACTGCACCGCTCTGCCAATCATTGCGATATTGAAATCACAGTGACAGACACCGGTATTGGTATTAAACAGGACAACCTCAGCAAGGTGTTCGATAACTTTTCCCAAATTGACAACTCCAGTAAACGACGCTATCAGGGAACAGGGCTTGGGCTACCTATTTGCAGCAAATTTGTCGATCTACTTGGTGGAAAAATCAGCGCTAAAAGCGAGATCGGTCGAGGTTCTGCCTTCACCACACACCTGACAGTCAGCATTCCTGACACTAAACAAGTCACTCTGATTCCTTCTGAGCGAATAAAGCAAAGCAACGTACTTTTGGTGTCTCGCTGTGTCAGTCAAATCACTAACATCCAAAAATATCTCCACTTTCATGACACACACACCGTCATTGCTCGTGATGAAAACACAGCAATACGCGCCCTAGAACAATCAACGGGCTTTAGTGTGACAATTATTGACCACACCATTTCAATTGATGCGCTTAGAGAATCACTGACATCAACAAGTCAAACCAAACACATCCTTTATTTGGCCGACATCAAGGGATTAATAACCCAAGAGAAGTTGTCCATTTCAGCGGCTATCACGGCCCCATTCAATATTTTCAACATCACCCATGCATTAGAGAGCATCCTGTCTCTTGACGAACAAGGGTATCAACGCGACGACATCTATCGTCATATAACGCATCGAGAACGAGCTTTGAGCCGTCCAGATGATGCCCTACTGAGAACAGGTCTCTCAATTTTGGTAGCGGAAGACCATCCTGTTAATCAGGAATTGATTAAGACGGTACTTAAAAATCTTGGGTGCAACACAACCATTGCTGATAACGGAGCGATTGCCTTCGATCGTTTCATGGCTAGCCGCTATGACATGGTCTTTATGGATTGTCAGATGCCTGTCATGGATGGTTATGAAGCGACGCGAAAAATACGTCAATTAGAAGCAGAGCATCACCTGCCCCCCGTGCCTATCATTGCAATGACTGCAAATGCACTGGTCGGAGACAAAGAGCGATGCTTAGAAGAAGGCATGACCGAATACATATCGAAGCCGTTCAAACAGCAAACCTTAATTTCAATGATTAACAGCCTGATGCCTGCGATTGAAGAGCCTGGTAGCGAAGTCAGTGACGGGCAAGCCAATGTCGCTATTGATGGAGGAGGCATGACCCTATCAGACAAGATGGCGACCACCTCAAAGCTATCCACAAGCCAATCATTACTTAACGTGAAAGAGGTGCACGTCTCGACAGTGACGGCGCAAAAAGAAGACGCCCCTCCGCTATTTGATTTAACCACGCTAAAAGATACAACAGGCGATGATCCAGCGCGGATCGGCATGTTAATCGACCGCTATTTGGAATCCCAAGAGAAAGACATGGCAGCGTTAGAAAAGTCATGGAATGGCGGTCAATACACTGAAGTGAAAAAAATCGCTCACAAAATGAAGGGCGCAGCGTTAATGGTTGGTGCAGTTGATTTTGGTAGCCTCTGTAAAGACATCGAACAATATGATTTCGAAAACAATGAGTTACCGGAATATTTACTTGAGAAATCACAAAGAAAATCTGATTTATTGTGCCAAAAGATGCGCGAATCAAAGCCCTAGTAGAACATCAGAAATTATGCAACCTTGAAAAGGTTGCTTTTTGAGTCCTTTTTTTAAAGATTGCTAACTAAGCTCCACTATCTTCAGCTAAGCCTAGGCAAATAGGCATTTTTTAATTAATTTTACTACAAATAATAAAAACATAATTTCAATAAATTCAAGATTTTTAGAGAGTACGCTATGCCGACTGTTATCCATTTTCCAACCGAAAATGTGCCACTTGCGCCGGAGCCATGCGCATTGACAGACCTGATCCGCGATGAACTTTTTCATCTGAGCTCAAATGAATATATGGTGAACTGTATTCTTGAAAGGATGAAGCCCTTTATCGCGACATTAGATTGTGATTTGGAATTAGATGTAGAAATCACCCCAGAAAATGAAGAAGGCGTGCTGCAAATGATACCTTCAGTGCAAGCACTACAAACACGTTTTGATGGCATCATTTCTGAAATCATCTCTGAGCGCATACTGCATGAAATTCATCTGTTTCACATCGAACGCGCATCAAAACTCTGATTGTATGCTCAGAGATAAAAACTCAATAAAAAACATTGAAGGAGCGTGATGCTCCTTTTTTGTTTCTGTTTCTTTTTTAAAGTCATTTTGCGAAAACCTCACCTCAATACCTAGCAATTTGCAGCTTGCGACGCTTTACACGTGAAGCCTCCCCCCATCTCCTTTGGGTGATTGCTAGCGCGTGTTTTATCGCCAATGTTCACGAGAAACGATCACGACCAGCCTACATGCTACGTTTTCCGCGACAATTCAGGTGGAAATGCCCATTTACTTATATACTCATTATTAATATCAAAAGTGAGAATTAAATCTTACAACATAAATGGGTGCACTCTTGGCGTGACTATTGCATTTACGAATCAGAAGTCATTATGTCTGGAGGCATTATGGGAGTAGCAGCGATTAGCACAGGTTCGATTCATACTTTTCAGTCCCGATCCGGTGCTCGAAAGTTTCCACGAATCGAATTTTCCGCACAAATCGAAATTGATGGCATTCTCTATCCGACGAAAGAATGGAGTGTTGGTGGTTTTTCGATTGGCGATGAAAAATATGCCGGTAAGAAAGGAGATAAGCACCACGGACATCTCTGTTTCGAGCTTCCGGTTGGGCGTTTCTCTACACCTGTTCAATTCGAGGTGATGCGAGCTAGCGAAAATGGCTACGCGCTGGGCTGCCAATTCTACTCTCTCAACTCCGGTCACCAAAAAACGCTACAAAGCATTGTTGATACCTACCTGACGGGCGAAACCATCTCTCTGGAGAGCGTAACCTCTTACGGTGTGAAAGCGCAGCTTCATGAAGAAGAAGTAAAGCGCATGCAGCAAAACTGGTGGCGTTTTGCCATTGTCGCCTTGGTGTCTGTCGCCTTGGTTATCACTGCAGCACTAATGATCCAGTCTCGTATCTTGTCCATCGCTTCCGCGCATGCGGCGGTTAGTCAGCCTGTGCTCACTCAACGCAGCTACAACAATGGTGTACTTAGGCTCGGTGACTACAAACCCGGCCAGCTGGTTGAGAAAGGGGAACTTCTGTTTACCGTATTTACAGAAGAGGGCACAGACCTTCTCGCCAAAGACACGCAGGTGCTCAGTGGCATCAACAGTGAAATCAATTATCTGCAAACACTGCTGCGTCAAAGCAAGGAGTCTGTCGCTCGTTACAATTCCCGCCTTTTCACCGAACTTCAAGTCATGACGGACAAGCGAAAATTACTCGAACAAGAGCTATCAACGCGCGAGCGAATTTTATCGCTTTATGCAAATGGTGTGAAAAGAGGCACTGTCGATACTATTTCTCGTGAGCTTGAGCGTATCGAGGTATTCGAAATTAAGCGGGCTCTGCTTTCGATGGATACTCAAATTGAAGAAATCGAATCCCAGCTTGATCAGATATTGATTGGGGTTCCCCCACGAGAAGCACAAGGCAGCTTGAACTCTCCCTTTGAAGTACAAAGTAAGCTCGACATGTTAGTGATTAAGAAAGACAGAGTACTCGAAGAGATCGAAAGGCTCAAAACCCGTGGTCTTGCTTACGCTCCTTGTAATTGCTATATCGTGACCATCAATGCCTCTGACGGTCAGGTCGTTCAAACAGGCACCTCGATATTTGAACTGTCTCCTGTCGCTCAACAAAACCGTACCGCGCGATCTATTTTGGCACTGATGCCTCTTGAAGGTGCAGAACTTCTGCATATTGGCATGCCCGTAGAATATCGACTCGCGAGTCGAGATGAGAAGTTAGTGGGCACTATCGACCATATTCAATACTACAGTGCATCAAACAGCGATATTTATAATGAAGAAGGTGAGTCACTAAGCGGCTTACCTAAGACTCTACCCAGGTTGCAACAGTACACCTTGATTAAAGTGTTGCCCTCAGATTCAGACCGCGACTCTATCGTTAACGAGCCCGCGACTGTGATTGCAACAGTGAGCTGGAAAGACATCTTCAAACATTGGTTTAATCTATGAATGTCGACAAGTTGGTTGTTAAGAACTTCCACCGTGATGACCCCAGTCATGTCACGATCTTATGGTGGTTGTTCTTTGGCGCTTTCCTCTTGGGATTATGGGCGCTCTATACCATCTTACCGACCGATCAAATACAACCCGAAGTACTTTACACACTTGGCATTATTGGTACCTGGCGCTATGGCTGGAAAAGTATTCACCTTATTCGCGGGCTTTATTATCAGTATGTGCGCTACCCTGCGTTATCTAGCTTGGCGGAAATGACACAAAAGCCGAGCGAAATTCTCGTGGTAATCCCTTGTTATCGCACCACGCCAGAGATCAGTGCACCGGTATTTAAAGCGCTGATTGACGAAATTGGAAACTTTGGCGTTGCATGTCGCGCTGTCGCATGTGTGACCGATGAAGCTGACATCAACATCATCGAATCTCAGTTCGATAAACTCAAGCAACGTGTTCCGGTCAGCCTCTACATTATCGATCAGGATGGCACAGGTAAACGCAATACCATGGCTGATGCACTCACTTTACTCGCAGAGGAACGTCCAGTATCAAAAGACAGCGTCTTAATTTTAATGGATGGCGATACGGTGTTACCCGAAGGTATTTTGACTAAAGTGTCTGGTTTTTTAATGCGTTATCACGATCTAGGTGCATTAACAACGCACAATAAACCGATAGTGAAAGGGAACTCTCTAACGCGTCAATGGTACCGTCAGCGCATGGCACAACGACACTTTTATATGAGTTCCCTAAGCCTGACTTACCGTGTACTGGTGTTAACAGGTCGCTTTTCTGCATACCGCGCATCTCTGGCTTTATCCCCCGATTTTATTGATAGCCTTCGATATGACCATGTTAAACACTGGCGTTATGGTCGTATACGCATGTTAACTGGCGATGATAAGAGTACTTGGTTCTTTGTCTTAAAAGAACGTTGGAAAATGCTCTATCTCCCAGATGTTGCTGTCACCTGTTTAGAAGATGCTCCATCAGGTAGCTTCGTCAAAACTAGCTTGTCATTGATGACACGTTGGTACGGTAATATGCTGAGAAGTAACATTCGCGCAATACAGCTTGGCCCCAAAAAAGCGGGGTGGTTTCTGTGGATTTGCTTGCTTGATCAACGTATTAGCATGTGGACAACCTTGATAGGGCCAGCATTGGCATTGGTCGTAGCAACCTATATGGGCGCCAAAGTGGTTATTGCTTACCTGTTTTGGGTCGTCGCCACACGAAGTGCAAATGTGCTTCTTATCTCGATACAGTCAGGACAGTTCCATCCTATATTCGTCCCCCTATTGTGGTACGAACAACTGATTGGTTCCTTGGTCAAGGTCTACCTGTTTTTCCACCCCAATATTCAGCGCTGGACCCGTCAGGGGATAGACGGCAAGGTGGAAGACCACTCGATATCTCAAGAAATAAAACGATGGTTGCCCCACCTAGAAACACTGGCTGCATTTTGTTCACTACTCATTTTCGTGATGTGGCTTTATGGATGACAAATATACGCCTTTGCCAAAAAGGTCACTGACGTAGAAAACGGCTTCGGGGAATAAAGCAAAATCGTATCTGCTCCCCGTTTTAAGGCCTTATTACGTAATTGGTTCACCGCTCCTTCCGTTAACACACCGTCACCAATCAACCAAAAATCATACCAATGCCCCTGAGAGCCAACGACCACACCCTTATCTTCGCAATCGGTCATTTCAAGTGCGTCACCCCACAAAACATTAATATTTTCACTTTCTGGCTCTGCCGTAGTCACACAAGCTGAGAGCAAAAATGGAACAAAAAATGGTAGCCATTTTTTCATGCTTTTCTCTACGTTTATTATTGTCTTAATCCCTGCGAGTATATGCGTTTCTTGACCCGCTTGCGACGATTTCAGCCTGCGACTATCTCGATTGACACAGACAGAAATGCAGTAAATCACACTTGCTCTCTCATTAAGATCCCCCTAGAATAATACTGTACATATATACAGTATTATTGATTATGCTTGATAACATTCTTGCTCTGCATTCTGGGATCTGGACGGCGAATCGCCTCTACCAACCCAACACACATTGCCGACCCAGTGGCCATGCCATTATTGATGAAAAGCTCGATGGTGGTTGGCCTGAATCTGGCGTGGTTGAACTGCAGCTCCCTTGCTTTGGCATTGGTGAACTGAGATTGGCTTTACCTGCCATCTCACGTGGAATGAAAGACAGTGAACTCATCTTGTTTGCTACGCCTCCAGGAGAACTCAACCCCCTTGCACTTTGCCAAGCTGACCTCGATTTGGACAAAGTGATTATCTTGGATGCGTCTTTACCATCAACATTGTGGTGTGTCGAACAAGCACTAAAAAGTGGTTGTTGTCGCACAGCTGTCTTGTGGGGAAAATCATTGTCGGTTACGCAAGCAAGGCGCTTGCAATTGGCAGCCGCTGAGAACGATTGTTTGCTGTTTATGTTCACGCACCAAAAAAGTACCCAAGGCTTGCCTGTCAGCTGTCGATTGTCCGTCACACCATCCGCAGATGGACTCACGATCAACGTGGTTAAACGTCGCGGGCTTCCAGTTCCACCCTTCTCATTGTCACTTCCAGCCATTTACAGCACCTATTCTCACCATCACTATCGACATGACTCTGACACTGCCTGCATCAATGTCGTTCCACTGTTTCGCTGATGCTGTGGCTCTATTTGTATTTTCCTGCATTGCTGCTCAATACCATAGAACGTGATAACGGCTCTGAGTCACCCCTGATTGTGCTTTCTCGCACTAACGGTGAAGTGTGTCAGGCAAATCTTGCAGCCCGCGAACATGGCATTGTTCCTAGCAACGATTTGGGTACCGCGAGTGCACTTTGCCATGGGCTTCATGTGATGGATTACGATGAAAAACAAGAAGCTGAACGCCTATTGCAACTGGCAGCTTTGATTTATCACGTCAACGCAGACATTGTGCTTTATAAGCCCAATGGGTTATTGATGAAAGTGAGTCCGATGCTCAAGCTTTATGGTTCGCTCGATCATTACTGGCAGGCATTATTGCCCGTCTTAAAGAACGAGCAAATCACCTTCCATTTTGCGTTAAGCCCTTACCCTGAAGCGGCAAGATATCTGGCACAAGCAAGCGCTGACAAAGGCTTTCTCACCAAAGAAATCACAGAAAGTGCATTAACAACCCTGAGCGTGCATCAATTAGGATTCACCCACAAGCAAGCAGTTCAACTAGAACGAATGGGGATCCGCCACGCCAAACAGTTGTTTAATTTGCCTATTGCTTCTCTCGGCCAACGCTTTGGGAAAACCTTTTCTGCGCAACTTCGCGCCCTGACACAGAGCCACATTGCACAGCAGGCGTTCTTTTCACCTCCGGAATATTTTCATCAATCGCTCGAGCTTCTGCATGAGATTGCCAACAACCAAACCCTCAGCTTTCCACTTCAGCGCATGTTAAGGGAAATGGAGAAATTCCTTTTCGCAAGGGAGGCTGTTGTACCCAATATCACGCTTACTTTCAGGCAGCGTGAATATGACGATGATAAGGTAATCACTCTCTCGGCAGCCACACCTGAATCAGCAGCAAGCCGTTGGATGCCTCTGCTGCAACTGCACCTGGAAAAGCTAAAGCTCGATGCGCCCGTCACGCATATTCGCCTTGATGCCAGCACTTTGCTCCCCAAGCAATCCCCCACACAGGATCTCTTTGCAGGAAAACGCGGACAGCTTACACCAGGGGAGCTGATCAGCCTGATGCAGGCCAAAGCCGGAAAACAGGCGGTATACAGTTTAACGCTAGAAAATGATCATCGACCTGAGCGCGCATTTCGTCGCCAAAACCCCTTACAACCGTGTGCGCAAACATTACCTTCTCACCTTCCTCCTCGCCCCTCATTACTGCATGTCACTCCACGTCCATTGCTTTCGCGCCCAGACACGCTTGCAGGGCCTGAGCGTATCAGCGGGGGATGGTGGGACAAAGCTCCCATACAGCGCGATTACTTTGTTGCACGCAATAAACAAGGGCAGCTGTGTTGGGTGTTTCGCACTGCAACGGGAGAATGGTTTGAACATGGTTTGTTTTGTTGAGAGGACACAACATGTCGCATAAACATTCGCCTTGGTTTAGCGAGTTTCACTGTAAAAGCAACTACAGCTTTCTGGTTGGCGCTTCACACCCCGAAGAGCTGGTCGTACGCGCGGCCACCTTAGGCTATAACGCACTCGCCATTACCGATGAATGTTCGCTTGCTGGCGTAGTGCGTGCTTACACCGCAATTAGAGATCAGCAACTAGATCTGACACTGATCATAGGTTCAGAGATTCTCTTTAAAGGAGAAAAATTGGTACTGCTCTGCCCCAACCGCATCGCTTATGGTGAACTAGCCCGATTAATCACCCAAGCGCGAATGCGTAGCGAGAAAGGTCACTATCAAGTCTTCGGCGAGGATTTTAGTCACATCAAACATTGCCTGTGCATTTGGCTCCCGACATTGGAGCATGAAGAAAAAAGTGATTCTGTACATTTCCAGTATTGGGTTAAGCAAACCTTCGATGGTCGACTATGGATTGGTGCTGAGCGCCTTCTTTTGCCCGATGAAGCTAGGTACCTCACTCTGATAGATACCCTTGCCAATACCTTAGATTTACCTGTTGTCTGTACCAACGATGTATTAATGCACCACCCGCGACGCCAGCCCTTACTTGACGTGATCACCGCAATTCGCCTTCGCAAGCCGCTAAATGAATGCGGTTTATCTCTACCACGCAATGGTGAGCAAGCGCTTAAGCCTCTCGATAAAATCGCCAAACTCTATCCTGACGCATGGATACAAGAAACCGCGCGCATTACGAGTCGATGCGATTTCTGTCTAAGTGAATTACGTTATGAATACCCTGCCGAATTGGTTCCCGACGGATTTACCATTAGCCACTACCTTCGTCACCTTGTCGAAAAAGGCATCATCCTGCGTTTTCCTGACGGCATAAAACCGGAGGTTCGCGCTATTATCGAAAAAGAATTGATGCTGATTGCCGAGCAAAAATACGAGTACTTTTTCCTGACGATTTACGACATCGTTCAATTTGCGAAATCACAAGGGATTTTATATCAAGGGCGGGGATCTGCCGCTAACTCTGTCGTCTGCTATTGCCTTGAAATTACTGCGGTCAACCCAGAAAAAATCAACGTACTCTTCGAACGCTTTATTTCCAAAGAACGTGACGAGCCGCCTGATATTGATGTGGATTTTGAGCACGAACGCCGTGAGGAAATCTTCCGCTATATCTACACAAAATATAGCCGTGAGCGTGCCGCATTAGCGGCAACGGTGATCACCTATCGGTTTAAAAGTGCCTTTAGAGATGTTGGCAAAGCACTCGGCATCAATGAAACGCAACTGGATTACTACATCAAAAATCTCAACCACAGAGACAAGGATCTAAACAAAGCCGAACAACTGAATGCATTAGGACTTGATACAGAGTCTCATATTGGTCGCTGGCTATTGGCGTTAGTAGAAGAAATCCGTGGTTTCCCTCGCCATTTAAGCCAACACGTGGGCGGATTTATTATCTCGGCAGGGCCATTGTATGAATTGGTTCCGGTTGAAAACGCGGCCATGGCTGAGCGCAGTGTGATCCAATGGGACAAGGATGATCTGGCGTCCCTCGGCTTACTGAAAGTCGACATTCTTGCACTTGGGATGCTAAGCGCTATTCGTAAAGCCTTCGCAATGATCAGTCAGCATCATCAACGATCACTATCTATCGCAGACATAACCGCAATGGGCGATGACCCCGTGGTTTACCAACAGCTACAAAAAGGCGATTCTGTGGGTCTATTTCAGGTCGAATCTCGCGCACAAATCAACATGCTGCCAAGGCTAAGACCCTCTTGTTACTATGATTTAGTCATCCAAATCGCCATTGTACGTCCAGGCCCCATACAAGGGGATATGGTGCATCCCTATCTCAAGCGTCGGTGGGGACAAGAAGCCGTTTCATACCCATCAAAAGCGGTGGAATCTGTATTGTCGCGAACCATGGGCGTGCCGATTTTTCAGGAACAAGTTATTCAACTGGCGATGGTCGCAGCAGGGTTTACCGGCGGTGAAGCCGATCAACTTCGCCGAGCCATGGCGGCATGGAAACGCAGTGGAAAATTGGCGCCGTTCAGAGAGAAGCTGATCAATGGAATGCAGGAGCGCGGCTATGAACTCGCCTTTGCCGAGCAAATTTTCAGGCAAATACAAGGGTTCGGAGAATACGGTTTTCCTGAATCGCACAGTGCTTCGTTCGCCGTGTTGGCGTACACATCGGCGTGGTTAAAACATTACTACCCCGTCGCCTTTTATTGTTCTTTGCTAAATAGCCAACCCATGGGGTTTTACAGCCCTTCACAACTCTTGCAAGACGCAGCACGTCACGGTGTCAAAATCTTACCTGTGTGTGTGAATCACAGCCAATGGGATCACCAGCAAGTATTAGAAGGGAATCAACCTGTTTTGCGTTTGGGGTTTCGTCTCGTTAAAGGCTTTTCCGCTCAAGGTGGCGAACAGCTAATTTCTCGCCGCCCTAAGCACGGTTTTCAACACCTTAATGCTCTGCGTCAAAGCGGCCTTAGTCGTGGCGATCTTCAAGCGCTCGCCAGCGCCAATGCCACACAAATACTTGCCAACAACCGTTTTTCAGCGCGCTGGCAAATGATGGATGATACGCACACGTTGCCACTACTGGTAGACACAACACCAACAACCGACGACACCAAAGCCATAATCTCGCCCACAGCCATCGAAGATGTGATTGAAGATTATGCCGCGACAGGATTAACACTAGGCCAACACCCTATTGCGCTGCTAGACGTGAACGGAAAGTTAGGGAAACATCGCCTAGCCAACGAGTTAACAACGATTCAATCAGGCACCGTGGTGACAGTAGCAGGGGTGGTCACAGGGAGACAACGCCCAGGTACCGCCAGCGGCGTCACTTTCATGACGTTGGAAGATCAAACCGGAAATATCAACGTGGTGGTTTGGTTAGCCACAGCGCGGGCGCAAAATACACCGTTTGTCGCGTCAAAGATTTTGAAGATAAAAGGCATATTAGAACGAGAAGGCGACGTGGTGCATATTATTGCGGGTCGCTTGATTGACATGACATCAACGCTTGATCAGCTACTTATCCAAGCTCGAGATTTTCACTGACCATATGCTTTGAGCAACAAGAAATCAACCAAAAACTTCTTCTACATCAACAACTTTTGAGCGATTCACTGTTATCTTCCAACGTTGTAGCGTCATGCTGCCATCTTGGTTTTTCTGTTTGGAAATCAGATTAAACTGGTGGCGTTTATCGATAGATTCCTGCGTCACTTTCCCTTCATTAAGGGTATAAAAACGCTGCTTACCACGCGCCATCAGACGAGAAAACGGACGAAAATCGACTTTCCACACTTCTCGTGTCATGTCATACCCACTGAGGAATTTCGTGGTCGACATTTGCGTCACCATTTTAATGCGAACAACGGACTCTTCTCGTTGACGAAGCTTCCCACGACGCACTTTTCGCACATCTTCAGGGATCTTGTCGAACGGAATATAATCGAGCCATTCAAGCTGATTACCGATTCGCTGCCCCGACGTTGGGTCCGTAAACAACTTGCGCCATTTGGGGCGGCCTTTACGAATCCAGCGCCACAATACATCACGAAGATCATCTTTAAAGATTTCACGTAATGCATATAAACCTGCCATCGCGAGAACAAACGACAAGGTGATTTCGCCAAGGAAACTTCGCATACGGATAATCGCGATAGTCACGAAAATCATCACAAGCCCAGTTGCTGTACCCTTCGCAATCTTATTCAGCGTTTGTCCCAGTACCACGTCGTTTTGACGAATCGTTACCGGGTATTCAATCAAACGTCGCGCAAGCCGCATTTTGTTCACCATGCGAGTTGGGTCATTTTGCGCTTTTAGCGAATTATAATTTTGAGCAAGGCGATAAGCCGCTTCTGATTCACAGAATTTAATCAACTGCTCGCGGATAGGCTTGAACGCTGCGCTTCTTGGCATGTGAGCCACAAGAGACAGAAAACGCTGCTCGGTGAGCCATGATAAGTAATTATCGATATTATTGAAGTACTTGATCAGGCTGTCATCTTTTGGCTTATAACGGCGCAGACGACGCAAAATTTCCACCGCCATGTCCGTGATCACTTCAAGCTGCTCAACCGCATCCTCTTCTTCAAGATCTTTAAGAGAATCAAAAAAACGGTGGGTCGTTTTCTCTAAAGACAATGAATACTGGTAAGCATACAAACTCAAGCTGACGCGATATTTATCCGATGGGAGCTTGTCCCGGCTAGCCAAGCGTGAGTGTACAAGAGGAAGATGATATTGAGACGTAAAATACGTACGGGTGTTAGAAAGCACCGTGTTATAAAAATCGTCTTCGCTCAATACGTTCTTGGAAAAATCGAGTTCTCCAGGAACGAAAAGGTAGAATTCGACATCCTGTCGTTTTATCTCTTCATTTAGTATCGCGATCCGTGCGGTCAATCCCTCATATTTTTCAACAGAGATCAATTAGGTACTCCAAATTTTTCATTTTTTAACGGGTATTTTGCCACTTGTTGTACAGTTTAACGAATTTGCTTTTCAAAACCGAAGTAAAAGTGAAGAGTCTTACAAAATAACAAAGAGCGTGCAATTTATGACCACCCAGCCCATGTCGCACCACAGTCCGCGTCTTTCAAGGGTAAAAGCAAAAACGACACGTAACACTCACTGGGTTATCCACAGAAAAAGTGAATAAAATCTCAGGCATACATAGTCACAGAAAGGGACTCGCCGTTGCCACGCAATGGTTTGGGTGACCTTGCGAAAAAGCAACGATGGGGTAAATGCGCAATATCGGTGAAAAGCGGGCAATGGCTTGCCGTGGATCTGTTCTCTCTTCTTCGCTTTTTCTAATAATTCACTTTTGCTCCAGCGCTTCTCGCATACGCGTTTGCACCACATCCACCAAGAGATCAGGTTGAAACTTAGACACAAAACGATCACAGCCTACTTTTTCAACCATGGCTTCATTAAAGCTGCCACTTAGCGACGTATTCAACGCAACATAGAGATTGCTCATTCTGCTATCGGCACGAACTTCGGACGTCAGCTTGTATCCGTCCATTTCTGGCATCTCAGCATCGGTGATCATCAACAAGATTTCGTCAGTGACTTTTTTGCCTTCATCACACCATGACTTGAGCAAATTCAATGCATGCGCGCCATTTTTCATCTCAATGCATTCAATGCCAAGTTGTTTCAATGTTTCTGTTACTTGTTTTCTGGCGGTGGACGAATCATCGACCACCAAGACTTTTCTGCCCATTAAGTGATGTGACAAGTCCTGATCAAGCACTTCCTCAGAAATACCGATGTCATAGGAAACAATCTCAGCCAACACTTTTTCAACATCGATGATTTCAACCAGCTTATGCTCATTTTCATGCTCTAGCTTGGCGATCGCCGTCAAGTAGTTACCGCGCCCAGTACTCGGCGGCTCCATGATTTCATTCCAGCCCATATTCTTGATATAAACCACTTTACCTACCAAAAATGCCTGAATGGAGCGGTTATATTCGGTCACGATCAGGTTCGCATCCTGATCTTTTTCAAGTGGGCGCATCCCTACTGACTGGCGCATATCAATCACAGGAATCGCGTTACCACGAATGGTCGCCACACCACAAATTTTAGGGTGGGAACCTGGCATCTGATTAAGATGCGGCACTTTAAGGACTTCACGAACTTTGAAGACGTTGATAGCAAAAAGCTGTCGCGTACCAAGTTGAAAAATCAATAACTCGAGTCTATTTTCACCAACGAGGCGGGTGCGGGAATCTACGGAATCTAAAATACTCGTCATGGGTCTACTAACCGCTCTTTGATCACTTCACTATGTGGATACTAGTGTCTAATTCAGATGACCAGTAAAACACATTTCATGGCACGGCTCATCATCGCGTTATTATTTAGCGCGTAACCTATCAATTACCCTTAATAATAGAAAAAATCCTTGAACAAAGCGAAACCTCAATCGCCAAGCCACATAACAGATCCTTACAAATCAAATCACTATCACAGAATTTTTTGCTAATCTTCACTGATAAATCAGAAGAACCTAGGTGTTATCATGACGATGAAAAGCTACAATTAAGGAACAAGCATTAAAACACATCTGTTTACTGACAGGCGCTCATATGAAAAGCAAGGCCAATGAATCTCAGGGAATGTTGCTCTTTAAACTTTCTGCCATGCAGACATTTGCTATTGGCACGCTTAAAGTGAGAGAAATCGTTCCCTTCTGCCCACTGACAGCACTTCCTGGCTCTCACCACACAGTCATTGGCACTGCCAACATGCGGGGCATCACTACCCCTGTCATTGATATGGCGAAAGCGATTGGCTATCCACCCGTAAGCAAAGAAGATTACAAAGACTGCTTTATCATTATTACAGACTGCCAACGTCGTGTAGTTGGGTTTCTCGTGCGAGGCATTGAAAAGATCAGCGAATGTGACTGGCGAAATATCACCCCTCCACCAAACACATTGGGATTGCACGCATTCCTGACCGGGGTAATGCATGTGGATGAAAAAATTGTCCAACTGCTCGACGTAGAACTCATTATGTCGAAAGTATTTCCGACCTCTTACGATAAGCTACATCCGATCCTTGCTGATGTGGACCGAGAAAAACTTAAACCCATGCATATCCTCTTGGTGGATGATAGTAGCTTAGCTCGACGTCAGCTTTCAGAAGCGCTCGATAGCATTAATATCCCCTATGTCGTGAGTGCCAACGGGCTTGATGCGCTCGAAAAGTTGAAGAGTTCCGCCTTAGAAGGCAGACCATTTGATATTGTGGTCAGCGATATTGAAATGCCGGGTATCGACGGATATGAGTTGGCGTTTGAGATTCGGAGTAATAGTTCAATTTCGGAGGCTTATCTGATTCTTCATACCTCATTATCAAGTGAAATCAGTGTTGACCGCGCGAAGCAAGTTGGCGCGCATGAAGCACTGGAGAAGTTCGATGCGACTGAACTGGTTAATGCCATGCTTCGAGGAGCCAACTTGAAGACGGAGAATGAGCATGTTTGCCTAGAGGGCACGATCGAGTAATTTACTTTCATTTGTCATCATGTAGCGTAAACATACCGTACAATGTACACCTTGCATGATGACAAATGCATCCCAATACACATCTGCACTCCACGTCCATTACATCTTTAGCAATTACTCGCTTTTCCTTGATCAAAAGACTGTTTCCCGCTCCCTCGATATGGTTTAATTTCGTCAGGATCACACATAGAAGGTTAAAGACCTATGAACAATGTATTCGAGATCGTTAAGTTCTCTCGTCGCAAAAATAAACTGAAGCGGGAAATTCAGGACAACGAGAAAAAAATCCGCGACAACCAAAAGCGCGTTACTTTGCTTGAGAACCTGCTTGATTACATTCAGCCAGACATGACTCACGACGAAATCGTTGAAATCGTCAAGAACATGAAAGCAGACTATGAAGATCGCGTCGATGACCACATCATCAACAGCGCGGAAATCTCTAAAGAACGTCGTGAAATCAGCCGCCAAATCAAAGAACTGACTCGTCAGGAAAAAGAAGGCAAGAAATAATCCTTTCACGCATGTGATTGGAGCCAATCGTTGTTATGGTCTATTTCTTAGTTGTCATTTATGGCTTCGAAATAGGCCATTGTTACGCAATTTATTAACACCTTAACCCAGAGTGGTCTGCGCTTCATTTTTCTGCTCTCATCCCCCGCGATACTCATCTTCGTTTACTCAGATACAAACGTGATACTTGTACAAATAATAAGACACCACTATCGCTACTGTTTGTATAAAGTCTGTCCTATGAATCGATTGTAGGCATAGTCATTTCTTGTTCATCAATATGAATATGAACACTCATTTTTCTTAGTTTATCAATGATAATATGTGCGTTCGAAACTGGAGTCCCATGAGATACACGCCAGAGCATTAACCAATATATTAATTTTGGCTAGCACCCTTCACTTTGATGGGAAAAATACCCAAGATAGACCTTTGGGCTATTAACATTGAACTATGGCAGAATTTTATCAAAAGCATGGAAGCGGCATTTCGCAAAGTTTATCAATACGCTGAACCAAACCTGACACTCGTGAGCTGGATGGGATTAATTGGCTTTCCGGCTTACTATTTCATTTGGCAATATATATATCCTCAAGCTTATGAAAACTTGCCTCTTCGACTGTTTTGTTGCTTGTTTTTTGTCATTGTATTAGTAAGAAACAAGCTAAGTCCCGTACTGAAAGAACGTATGCACTGGTTCTATCAAATCGCCATTTCCATTGTTCTTCCCTTCTTTTTCTTCTATATGCTATTGATGAACAATTGGTCCACCGTTTGGCTACTTTCCTTTATGGCCGCAATTTTCCTTCACATATTGCTGGTACATATTACTTGGGTCATGTTTGCTCAAACATTGGCAGGTATTACCATGGCAACGATCTGTGCCTGGGCTGAGAAGGGGTATCACCTCGCATTCTCGATGGATTGGACCTACATGCCAGTGTTCCTTTTCATCTACCTTTTCGGCAATTTATTTTTCTTCCGCAATCAACAAGAGCATGAAACCAAAGTGTCGATTGCCAAAGTGTTTGGTGCAGGTATTGCTCACGAAATGCGAAACCCGCTCAGTGGTCTTTGCTCTTCCATTGATTTAATACGTTTGACGATTCCGGATCCTAAGGGCAGCAACAATCGGGTTTATCAACTCCGCGAAGAAGACGTCTTGTTACTCCGTGAGATCAGTGACGACGCGATGAACATCATTCGTGCCGGTAATGAAACCATCGATCTTCTGCTGACGTCCATTGATGAAAACCGCGTTTCCCGCTCAACATTTAAAAAGCACGCTGTCAAAAATGTGCTTCAACATGCTGTCGATAGTTTTGGTTTCAGGAGCGCCACAGACAAAACGGCGATAACCATTAGAAACACCGATACCTTTGATTTTCTTGGCAGCGATACCCTGCTGAAGTACGTTATCTATAACCTGTTTAAAAACGCTTTTCATCATCGAATCGGAGAAGACTTTGCGATAGATCTGATGGTGGAAGTCGGTGATAGGGAAAATCGAATCATTGTTCGTGACAATGGTCAGGGAATATCCAGTGATATTCTTGACCTGATTTTCGAGGACTTTTACACCACAGGAAGAACCGGAAATTACGGACTGGGATTGCCATTTTGCCGAAAAGTCATGCGTTCCTTTGGTGGCGAAATCAGTTGCGATTCTAAGGCCGGGGAGTGGACTGCGTTCACTCTCACCTTCCCCACATTAGACTCCTCGATTGCTCAAGATATCAAGCACAACCTGATCAAACTTAAATCGATGCTGATGGTGACCAATGACGCTGATTTAGTCCGGCGTACGGCGAAAATCAGTAAAAAAATGGGCTTCAACCTGCAAACTATCGATGTGCTACACGTTCTGAAGAAGCCCGAGTTTGATTTTGAATACGATGTCATCATTGTCGATTTGGAGAGTGTAGGAACAAATGGTGATGTGCTTGGCCATATAGAACCTTTACTTTCGTTCACTGAGGCAAAAATCGTATACCTGCACAACAGTTCATCGACCGGCCATCAATCGCATGCTGTGTACAACCCAACCTGGATTGAGGGGCTAGCATGGCGCTTGAATACCCCAATGGTGATTGAGCAGTTATTTTTCGACACCGTAGATGCTTCAATACCCAACAAGCGTTCACAAACCCCAAGCAATACCGAGACACAAACCATTATGGTAGTGGATGACAGTGAGTCACTCCGCCAAATGACTTCTATCGTTTTAGAAAAACAGGGGTTTAACGTTATTCAATGCGCCAATGGTCACAATGCAATAGCGATGCTTAAACAAGATAAACAGCATGTGGATTTGATCCTGATGGATATCGAAATGCCTGTGATGGATGGGGTGGAAACATCGCGTCGTATTCGCTCTTCACTCCAAGCTTATGCTGATGTCCCTATTATTGCTCACACAGGTGACAATTCTCGACCCACTCTTGAAAGAATTACATCCTCAGGCATGACAGACTTCATTATCAAACCCTCCGAGCAGCAGCAATTGAGAGACAAAATAACGACCTGGCTTTCATAAAAAACTCTGCCATTGCAGAGCTTCTTATCCATACATGATTTACCAAGCCTTACTTCAATGGATGGTGAGATCAGAATTTTCATAAGCAGCCTGACAAACTGTCAGCACATGATCCACTTCCCGATAGCTCATATCTGCATTCAAGGAGAACCGGATCAATGCTTTGTTCTTTGCCGTTGCCGGTGCACAGAAAACCGCACCGAACACACCGTTGCTTTCCAAAAAGTCCCTTACATGTTCTGTGTTTTTCTCATCACCACACTCCAGAGAAATAATTTGGGATTCACTACGGATTTTAAAGCCGATATCACGAAGACCCATGCGCAGCACATCCGATATTTCAAACAAGCGCTTTCGCTTCTCATCGCCCTTTTTTATCACGTCCAATGTCGCATCAAGCCTTGCGACCTCCTGCGGTAATACAGTAGAACTGAATATCGCAGGGAACGACACAAACGGTAACGCTTTGATAAGACTCGCTGGACCAAGTACTGCCCCAGCTCGATAAGCAAACGCCTTTGCAAGACTGGTCGTAACAAAGTCCACTTGATCCCGCACTTCCATTTCATTAATTAGGCCCGAGCCGTCTGGCCCATGCGTGCCAAGCGAATGCGATTCATCAACCACCAACGCACAATCAAACTCCTGAGCCACTTCGTAGATGGCGCGAAGCGGTGCGATGGTACCTATCGTGCTGTAAACCGAGTCAATCAATATAATACCAGGGCCGTATTTTTTAATTTGTCGTTTAAGGTTTGATACGCTGTTATGAATAAAAGGAATAATCCGTGCACCCGCAATCCGGGCGCCTTCCCATAGTGACATGTGCGCAAAGAAATCGATATATACGCACTTTTTCGGCTCACAGATGGTTTGCAATAAGCCGATATTCGCCGACCATCCAGATTGAGAGAGTACACAACCTTCCAACCCCACAAACTCTGCCAGACGCTTTTCAAAGTCCGGTTTATGATCCTCATCCTGAAGAAAAACAGCAGACATCACCACATTTTCATTCGACGCAATAATGGCGTCCACATGTGCTTTCTGAATATGGCTATCAAGACTCAACGACAAGTAGTCATTACTTTGCATGATCACCGCATCTTTTCCCGGTCGACTGCTGACGGGTAATGGCCGACCATTTTCATATGGTTCAGTCATATCACGTAGAAACGAATTCAAACGCGCATCGACGAAAGAAGGAAGCTTTTTTCTCATTGTAGGTTGATGTTCCATGTGCCTAGCCTCGTCCTGTTAAAGAAAAACGCCGAATTCGGCGCGTTTTTTATCAAGAGCAACTTAGAGATACCGCAGAGAGAAATAAGAGGCATCTATATATTGCCTGAATATATGGCATATTATGAATGAAACTTGTTTTCCGATTATTTTTAAGTTTGCGAATATTCATACCTACTATATGAAACCTTTTTTATATATATGCGGGTATGAGAATGGCTGAAATTATTAAAAAACCTTCCTTATATTTATAAATAGAACCCCGACAGTCTTCTTTCGTACTGACTAACAACGATCAGATCACTTCCCTATTTCCCTTTACAAAGCTTAGCGTTAAGTCTGGTATTGAGACGCTGATCTTTTATAAGCCAACCTTGTGCTTTTAAAGCCCATCAATTTGCACTTAGCGGATTCAAAATCGTCTTAGCCCTTATTTTTTAATGCCATGTGTTTTTGCATTAGAAAACCGAAATATGATGCTATTTTGGTGCAACGAAAAAAGCCCAGCGCGAGGCTGGGCTTTCAAAGCAGTGTGAAGTTTAAGCGTATTTAGTGGAAGTGATTACCAGTAAACGCGTGCACCGATGGCGTACATCATTTCGCTGTCAAAACTTGTGGCTGGAGCAACTTGTAGGTCATTCTTATCATTGCTTACGCCAAGTGAAGTCGTACCGTCAACATACGCCACTTCGCTATATACACGGAAATAACTATTGAACTTATACACGCTACCTACGTAAAGAACGTCAGCTTCACCTTCGGTTTTATCGCTGATTTTGAAACCTTTGGTTTCGAAATCAGAGTATTCGTATGCACCATACACGCTCGCTTTGTCATTTAGACCATAGCTAAATGCTAACGCGTAACCGGTGCGGTTCAGCTCTTCGGTACCATTGTTGCGTTCAATATCACTTGCTGAGTACTGGGCACCAACATATAGGTCTCCGAATGTTCTTTCTACCCAAATTGAACGGTAAAGGTCTTCAAACTTCGACTCTGGATACGTTGTTTTAACTAATTTGCCCGTATCATCTCGAGATTCAACATCTTTTTGCTCTGGGTTGTTTTTCTCTGCTTTAGAAACACCCGCTGTAATGTCGAAACCAGCAACGCTTACACGACCAAACAATTCTGCAACTTCCGCATTATCGCCATCTTCTGGTAATGCGTAGCTCGCATCGACATAGAAAGAATTACCTTCATATGAATAACGAACAGAACTATCGTGCTTACCACCCGAAACCGCGCCCTCAACAATGTGGCTACCACCGAAGAAATAAGAATTATCAACACCCCAAAGGTCATCAGCTGTCAGGTATTGCTTACCAATAGTAACCTTACCCCAATCACCGGTTGCGCCGATGTAGCTGTAACGGTTTTTGAATTCGCTCGCTACACTAAATTCCAATGCTGCTAGTACATCAAAATTATCGTTCACTTTATACAAAGCAGATACGGCTGCGCGAGAGCTACCGTCATCAAGCTTGACATCAGAGTCAGGAGATTTGGTCAGTTTTGCGCGAAGAGAGCCGCTAAATTCTGCTGAACCGTTTTCACCACTATAGATTTCTGCTGCACTGACATTGCCAGCGAAAAGTACTGCTGGGATGACTACTGCCAAAAATTTCTTATTCATATACTACGTCCTGTAATTCTTATCATCATTCCATTTGCAACGATGCTGCGAAATAAAATTAACATCCAAGAAACACAGGGATCAACGATACATTTTCTAACAATTACAACGATTAATGAATATATTGGCTGATTTACAACCAATACAAGGTGATTAATGTAGGTGATAGATAGCGCATAAAAAGTCGCATTTATGATGCTTTTGTTGCATTAAATGGGGATTTAATTCACGCGAAGAATGACTTTATTCGGTATCAATGGGCACCTAAAACGTTCAATAAATGAACGTATTTTGTAAAAACACTCATCCGACCATTTGCGAGCCACATCTAATATTTATAACTTTATCAATGGAACTTTTTACTAAGATGCTCGAGAGCGCGCAAATAAAACGTGCAACAGAACACTGACAACGCACAAAAATCGCTGCCATTATCGCGTAAACCGCCCTATTTCAGACCGAGTGAGCGCAGTCGCTTATAGATAGTGTTACGACTCACTCCAGTGAGTTGTGCTAAGCGGGTAATGTTTCCATCGGACGACGCATAAAGCGCGGGAAGGGTATCGCGCCAGCTCGCAGACTGTGCAACCGGACTGACTACGTCATTTTCTGGCAGGGAGGAAATAGAAGGCGATTGCACATCCAAGAAAAAATCATCGGGCAAATGATGAGTCTGTATCCGCTCCCCCTGTGACAACGCCAATGCCACACGGAGGGTATTGACCAACTGACGAATATTTCCCGGCCATGGGTGCTGGGCAAATAAGTGAAATACTTCTCGGTCGATAACCACACTTTGATCTGCTGCAAGTTCAGGTAACAACGCACTGACTAAGGGCTCTATATCTGATCGTTCGCACAATGCGGGTAAAAACAGCGTTAATCCGTTGATACGATAGTAAAGGTCATCTCTGAACCGCTTCTCAGCAACCGCCGACCTCAATGACTGATGGGTTGCGCAAATCACGCGAAAATCGACAGGGTAGCTTTCCGTACTGCCTAGCGGTGTCACCGCTTTTTCTTGCAGCACCCGCAACAATCGCGCTTGCACATGCAGTGGCATATCGCCAATTTCATCCAGCATCAAGGTGCCGCCGTCTGCTTGACGAATATAGCCCATGCTGCCTTTTGCATTGGCCCCCGTAAACGCGCCTTTTACGTAACCAAACAGTTCTGATTCCACCAGCTCAGCAGGGATCGCGGCACAGTTCACCGCCACCATTTTTTTCTTAGCGCGGTTTGACGAAGCATGTACCGCCTTCGCAAACACCTCTTTGCCTACTCCCGTTTCGCCTTGTATAACCAAAGGGATATCGCTGTTAACCACACTTAACGCTTGGCGTATTGCCTTTTGCATTTTCAGATCACCAAGGTCGAGATGTGGCAACTGGCGATCGCTCGGCGCAATAGCCACTTTTTTTGGCATTGGCGCAGATGAGTTGGGCGAGAATGCAGGCGTCTGCGTTGAAAAGGGGGAGCGAATTGTCCGCGTCATAGGCTGCTTGATCGCGCCAAACAAACGATATTTAGACAGACCAATAAAGGAAAGAGAATGATTTTCAGGATGTGCAGAAAGCTTTAGCGCGGATATACCCGTTACATATTCTATGCTTAATCCCGCCAAGGTCTGGCCCACTAATAGATCGGCACGTCGATTTGCAGCAACAATGTCTCCGCTTTCATTAAACACCAACAACCCCGCCCATTGGCTCGTAAGGTTATCACTGCTGGTATTGAAAATAAGCATGTGGTGATGATGACGATAGGTTGCGATGATCAGTTGGTTCTCTACCGCCTGCGTCATTACCTTCACCATGCCGTTCACATGTGAGGTGGGCAGATACGCATCCGACGATATGTTCAACACACCCACAAGATGACGATCACTGTTATAAATTGGCGCTGCAGACGCCGTCATATAACGGTTGGCGATCAAGTAATGTTCATCGCGTCCCACCGCAACAGCTTCACCTGTTTGCAAAGCCGTTCCGACTGCATTAGTACCATTGTATTTTTCTAGCCAGCTTGTCCCTTGGTCAAACAAATGCTTTTCCATTTGGCTAACAAAACCCGGTCTTCCCCAGCGACTTAGCAAATTGCCATCATTGTCTGCCAGCAGCACAAGGCTGTTGCTGTTCACCAATATATTTTCGTAAAAAGGCAGGACTTGCTCCTGAGTGGTCGCAATGAGGTCATTAGACCGATCGCGGGCATCATGCCATTGACCTTGATTCAACTGCACGATTTCAGGCGTGGCCTTTGGTGACAGCCCAAGGGACTGACATCGACGCCAAGAGGCCTGAATAATCTCATCATGAGTGTGAGCTATATCGCTCATTGTGAATCCCTTCCATGCGCATTCGAACAGAAAATGAGCGTTAAGCATTGTTCACATTTTGTTAACAGTCAACAAAATGGGTGACACTTTTTTCACACCATTACTGTTCATCCTCACATAAAATATCAACAAATCAGAAGGTTAACATTTTATTAACTATTGGCACGGTTCTAGCGTATGTCATTCGGAATGTGATGACGATGCGCGTTTTCGCCAAACGTATTGTTGCACCGCTGCATCGACCCCAACACTTATCAGGGAGCCTTCATGTCACTTGAATTGAAAAATGTCACAAGGGTAAGTAACAACGAAGTGTGGCTAGACAACATAGACCTTCGTATTGAGCCCGGTTCTTTCAACGTATT
Organism: Enterovibrio norvegicus FF-33; assembly: GCF_000286835.2. Classification (GTDB taxonomy): domain Bacteria; phylum Pseudomonadota; class Gammaproteobacteria; order Enterobacterales; family Vibrionaceae; genus Enterovibrio; species Enterovibrio norvegicus_A. The sequence continues at coordinate 2,157,062 of NZ_AJYD02000038.1, forward strand.
ACTTGGTCGAACATTGGCAGGGAAAACCAGCCTAATGCGGCTGATGGCAGGGCTCGATAAGCCTTCCTCTGGAACGGTCTTGTTCAATGGGCAAGATGTCACTGGCGTGCCAGTTCGCGAACGAAACGTGTCCATGGTGTATCAGCAGTTTATCAACTACCCCAACATGACGGTGTATGAAAACATCGCTTCACCACTGCGATTAGAAAAACACCCTAAGCACATCATCAAAGAGCGCGTGCAGGAAATAGCTGAAATGCTGCACATTGAATCTTTTCTGAATCGGCTTCCTCTTGAATTGTCAGGTGGGCAACAACAGCGCACTGCCATGGCAAGAGCGCTAGTGAAAAATGCCGATTTGATTTTGTTCGATGAACCCTTGGTGAACCTTGATTACAAACTGCGCGAAGAGCTCAGACAGGAGATGCGCGAACTGTTTGCCGAACGCAACACGATCGCAGTGTATGCCACCACCGAACCGAATGAAGCCTTGGCGCTGGGTGGCAACATATTGCTCATGCATGAAGGTCAAGTGATCCAATCTGGCCCCACGGCAGAGGTGTACCACCACCCCGCGTCTGTCACCAGTGCCGAACTTTTTGGTGAGCCGCCAATTAACCTTATTCGTGGTAGCGTCGGCGAAGGCAATGTCTCTTTTGACGAACATATCCATTTCCCGCTCAACACGAATCTCGGCGAGTTAGAAGACGGTCAATACCAATTCGGTATTCGACCAAACCATCTCAGTCTGGTCCCCCACAACGATGACGATCTTGAACTTTCCGTCGACGTTGAGCTAGCAGAGATCAGTGGCAGCGAAACGTTCCTTCACGTACGCAATCGTGACATCAACATGGTGCTGCACCTACCTGGTGTTCACGACTACGCCGTAGACGCAAAAATCAGCATCTATGTGCCCACGCATAAGCTCTATGTTTTTGATCAGTCAGAGCAGCTCATTCAATCTGCGCGCCGTTTGTGAGGAAATAAGCATGGCAGAAATTATTCTCGATTCACTGGCGCATTCTTACTCGCCCTCACCACAGGGACGAAGCGACTACGCCATCAGAAAAATGACACACACTTGGCGCAACGGTGGAGCCTATGCCCTGCTGGGCCCATCAGGCTGCGGTAAAAGCACCATGCTGAATATCATTTCCGGCTTGCTAACGCCTTCTGAAGGCAAAGTCGTGTTCGATAATCAAGATGTCAGCCAACTTGCGCCGCAAGAAAGAAACATCGCGCAGGTTTTCCAGTTTCCTGTGGTGTACGACACCATGACGGTATACGACAACCTCGCCTTTCCACTTCGCAACATGAAAACCCCTGAAGCGAAAGTCCGGTCGCGAGTCAGTGAGGTCGCAGAACTTCTCGAACTCACGTCCGTGCTGGACAAACGGGCCAGCAACCTTACCGCGGATGAAAAACAAAAAGTCTCCATGGGACGCGGGTTAGTGCGTGAAGATGTCTCGGCGATTTTGTTTGATGAACCCCTGACGGTGATCGACCCACATCTGAAATGGAAACTTCGCCGCAAGCTCCGTCAAATTCACGAACAGTTTCACATCACCATGATTTACGTGACGCACGATCAGCTAGAAGCCGCCACTTTCGCAGAAGAAATTGCCGTGATGTATGACGGTACCATCGTGCAATTTGGTACGCCTCGCGAGTTGTTTGAATCCCCCAATCATACCTTTGTCGGCTTTTTTATCGGCAGTCCCGGCATGAATCTTCTCACCGTGCAAAGAACCGATGATGGCAATGTCAGTTTTGAAGACATTGCGCTTCCGCTGACCCCTGAACAGCGCGAGGTATTAGCCGCGACAGAAAGCGACAACATCAAAGTCGGCATACGACCCGAATTTGTTCATCTGTGGCAGGAAAAGCGCGATCACGCGTGGCAAGTGCCCGTGCAATACATCGAAGATCTTGGGACATACAAAATCGTGACCGTTCGGTTTGGTAGCCAAACGTTAAAGCTGCGTATCGCAGAAGAAGCACCCGAGCCAAAAGACCACGCCTACATCAGTTTTCCCGCGCAATGGTTAAAACTGTATGTGGATGAATACCTGACCGGTGAACCGCAACACACCGCACTGGAAACGGGAGATCAGGATGCAGACTAAAACTGAAAACAATCGCGCATGGTTGCTGGTGATGCCCGTGTTCCTGCTGGTTGCCTTCTCCGCCATCATTCCGCTGATGACGGTGGTGAACTACTCGATTCAGGACATTTTCGACCAAAACACCCGCTATTTTGTCGGCACCGAATGGTATCGCGAAATTCTTAATGACCCCCGCCTCCACGATTCGTTAGTACGCCAGTTTATCTACTCCTTCTGCGTATTGGCGATAGAAATCCCACTGGGTATCGCCGTGGCGTTGACCATGCCAGCAAAAGGCTTAAAAGCCTCCATTGTGTTGATTGTGCTGGCTGTACCGCTGCTGATCCCTTGGAACGTGGTAGGGACAATTTGGCAGATTTTCGGGCGTGCCGACATTGGCTTACTGGGCTGGTTTCTCAACAACATTGGTGTCAGTTACAACTATGCGTCCGATCCCGTTGATGCGTGGATCACTGTGCTCGTCATGGACGTGTGGCACTGGACCTCACTGGTCGCACTTTTATGTTACTCAGGCTTACGCGCTATTCCCGATGTGTATTACCAAGCGGCGAAAATCGACCGCGCATCTAACTGGGCAGTGTTCCGATATATCCAGTTACCCAAGCTTAAAAGCGTGCTGTTGCTCGGCGTCCTGCTGCGTTTTATGGACAGCTTTATGATCTACACCGAGCCGTTTGTGCTTACGGGCGGGGGCCCCGGAAACTCCACCACCTTCTTGTCACAAGCACTCACAAAAATGGCAGTCGGTCAGTTTGATATCGGCCCCGCAGCCGCTTTCTCCATTATCTACTTTTTGATCATTTTGCTGGTTTGTTGGGTGTTCTACACCGCCATGACCCGCATGGACGCGAGGAACTAAGCCATGACAAAAAAATCGATTGGCCTATCTGCCTACATCCTCTTTTTGATGCTACCGATTTATTGGTTGCTAATGATGTCGTTCAAAACTAATGAGGAAATATTGGGTGGCCTCACCTTCTGGCCACATTCTTTTACCTTGGATAACTACATCGTTATCTTCTCTGATCCGAGTTGGTATAACGGTTACCTGAATTCACTGACTTACGTCACCATCAATACCTTGTTGTCGCTTTCCGTCGCTTTGCCTGCCGCTTACGCATTTTCACGCTATCGGTTCATTGGCGACAAGCACCTGTTCTTTTGGTTGCTCACCAACCGTATGGCGCCTCCTGCTGTGTTTCTGTTGCCATTTTTCCAGCTCTATAGCTCTGTCGGCCTCTTTGATACCCACATTGCTGTCGCCCTCGCGCACTGCTTGTTCAACGTGCCATTGGCGGTATGGATATTGGAGGGCTTTATGTCCGGCGTACCGAAAGAAATCGACGAAACCGCACACATTGATGGTTATAGCTTTCCCCGCTTCTTTGTTCGGATTTTTCTTCCCATGATCCGCTCGGGTATCGGCGTCACCGCATTCTTCTGCTTTATGTTTAGTTGGGTGGAACTGCTCTTGGCACGAACGCTCACGTCAGTCAACGCCAAACCCATCGTTGCCACCATGACCCGTACCGTGAGTGCGTCTGGTATCGATTGGGGCGTGCTGGCAGCCGCGGGCGTGTTAACCATTGTTCCCGGACTATTGGTGATTTGGTTTGTTCGAAACCATGTCGCGAAAGGTTTTGCATTAGGACGTGTGTAATACCAATCGGCGTAAGTAATTGGTTTAAGGAGAAATACGATGAGTTGGATGGCCTGGACACTCCCAAGCACACTGTTTTTTATCACTATTGGCTGCATGTTGACAGCAATGACCGTACTCGAAGTACTTCGGCCTTGTGTAGAAAGGAAAGGATTTTTGCCTATCAGCACAACCCGAGGTGATCGATTATTTATAGGCCTGCTTAGCAGCGCTTATATCCACCTTTTCTTCATCGGAATGACAGATCTGCCCATCTGGTATCCCTTCGGGATGTCAATCGTGTGGTTAGTGGCCGTTATTCGCTGGGGTTAGGGAAAAACGACAAAGGAGCGAAACTATGAAGCAATTGTCTGCTGTACCCAAGTGGACCCCTCTCGGGTTCATGATCGGGCTGTTACTGGCACCGGCGGCACTCGCCGACCAGTACAGCGATGCGGCAACGAAGTGGGTCGATGATGAATTTACCCCTTCAACGCTTAACAAAGATGAACAGCTGAAGGAAATGGCGTGGTTCACTAACGCTGCCAAACCTTTCCGCGGTATGGAAATCAAGGTCGTATCCGAAACCATCACCACCCATGAATATGAATCAAAAGTGCTGGCAAAGGCTTTCGAGCAAATCACGGGCATTAAGGTCACGCACGATCTTATCCAAGAAGGTGATGTGGTAGAAAAGCTACAAACTGAAATGCAGTCAAACCGGAGTATCTATGATGCCTACATCAATGATTCTGACTTGATTGGTACTCACTTCCGTTACGGTAAAGTGTTCCCAATCAGTGACTACATGGAAAGTGAAGGCAAAGATGTCACGCTGCCAACGCTGGACCTTAATGACTTCATCGGCCTCAGTTTTACCACTGGCCCAGACGGAAAACTTTACCAACTGCCTGATCAGCAGTTTGCCAACCTTTACTGGTTCCGCGCCGATTGGTTTGCTCGTGCTGATCTCAAAGCCAAGTTCAAAGAAATATACGGCTATGAGTTAGGTGTGCCCGTCAACTGGTCAGCCTATGAAGACATCGCTGAGTTCTTTACCGTTCATGTTAAAGACATCGATGGTGAACGCGTTTACGGCCATATGGATTACGGTAAGAAAGACCCATCACTTGGCTGGCGCTTCACCGATGCATGGTTCTCCATGGCAGGTGCAGGTGACAAAGGCATTCCAAACGGGATCCCTGTCGATGAGTGGGGCATCCGTGTCGATGGTTGCTCGCCAGTCGGTTCAAGCGTTGAACGTGGCGGTGCCACAAACGGCCCAGCTGCCGTGTTTGCGACCACCAAATACGTGGATTGGCTGCAAAAATATGCGCCACCAGAAGCACAAGGCATGACCTTCTCTGAAGCGGGACCTGTGCCAGCGCAAGGGTCCATTGCACAGCAAATCTTCTGGTACACCGCATTTACGGCAGACATGACCAAGCCAGGTTTGGCCGTCGTTAATCCTGACGGCACCCCGAAATGGCGCATGGCACCATCGCCACGCGGCCCTTACTGGGAAGAAGGCATGAAGCTTGGCTACCAAGACACAGGTTCATGGACACTGATGAAGTCCACCGAGCCTAAGCGTCGTATGGCAGCATGGTTGTATGCACAGTTCACGGTTGCCAAAACCGTGTCACTGAAGAAAACACTGGTCGGTTTAACGCCAATTCGTGAGTCTGACATTAACTCTCAGGCAATGACAGACGTTGCACCTACTCTTGGCGGTCTGGTGGAATTCTACCGCAGCCCAGCGCGTGTGCAGTGGACACCGACCGGTACCAATGTGCCTGATTATCCAAAACTGGCACAGCTTTGGTGGCAATACATTGCTGAAGCAGCAAACGGTGAGAAAACACCACAAGAAGCGTTAAACGGACTGGCAGCGGCACAAGACAAAGTATTGCAACGTCTTGAGCGTGCCAACGTGCAAGGCGAGTGTGGTCCTAAGCTGAACAAACCGCGTGATGCTGAATACTGGCTAAACCTGCCAGGTGCACCGAAAGCGAAACTGCAGAACGAAAAACCAAAAGGGCAAACCATCAATTACGATGCGCTGCTTGAAGAGTGGAAATCGGCACTTTAATGACATGACGGCCACTTCCTATTCATACCGGAAGGGGTAACCCAGCGTTTCTCGTTGGGACGACATGACGCAAAACGCCTGCGAGAGATCCGCAGGCGTTTTTTTATTCATCATCAATGATTGACCCATCATCAGTGCTCGTGATTCTCCAGCACACAAGGCTCTGTGTTAGCTAGTCTTGGCTTTTTCCTGCACAGAACCTGGCATGTACATTTTTATCATGCGCTCCAAGTCATCTTTTCTCACTGGCTTAGCAATATAGTCATCCATACCCGCTTTTAAGCAATCATCTCTGTCTTGAGCCGTCGCGTTTGCGGTCAATGCCACGATGGGTGTGTGCTGTGCATAGCCGTGTTCTCGAAGCAATCTTGACGCTTGATAACCATCCATTATCGGCATTTGACAGTCCATAAAGATCAAATCAAAGCATTCGTCTTCACACATATCTAACGCGATTTTACCATTTTCAGCCACAACAACTTCAACCCCTAAGCGCGCCAACATCGCCTGTACCACGCGCTGATTAACCAAGGTATCTTCGACGACCAACACGCGTCCTTCATAAGAATCAGATTCTTCTGCATGTCGTGCAGGAAGTGTCTTCTCTGTTTTTTCTCCAGTCATCGAAATCACCCCTAGCTGTGCTTGGTGACTTCGCAGGATTTTCGCTAAGATATTGCGAAGATCATTGAACTTATAAGGGCGAGATAGATAGCCTTCAATATGAAAACTCTCCAATTTTACACTGTCATGCATTTCTGGGGCTGCGGTGATCATCATTAAACTTGGGCACCGCTTACCAAAGCGGTTACGCAATTTTGATGCAATTGAAAAGCCATCTGTATTCGGCATCAATTTATCGAGAATCACTATCTTATACGGTCTCGCGGTATCAATACGCTCGGCAATCATGTCTTCTGCATCTTCGGGATGCACACAACAAGAAATCTGAGCCCCCATATTGCCAAGCTGCGCGCTGGTAATGCGCATGTTCAATCGGCTGTCATCCACCAACAGCATGGCTGCGTCAGCAAATAATTGAGAATCAACGGGTATACCTTCAGGGATCGACGCACGGTCGAAAGTCAAAACGAAATAAAAGCGACTGCCCTCCCCTTCGGTACTTTCTAACAGCAAGCGTCCACCCATCAGGTCAACAATTTGGCTGGAAATAGCCAGCCCTAAACCTGTGCCACCAAAGTTGCGGCTCATGCTGCCATCAGCCTGTTCAAATTTTTCGAAAATTGTATCTTGCTTATCCGCCGGGATACCAATTCCGGTATCACGGACTTCGAACAATACCGTGCACTGTTCACCAACATCTTCGAGCTGCCTGATGCCAACATGAATACTGCCATGCTGAGTGAATTTCACTGCATTCCCTACCAAATTGATCATCACCTGACGCAACCTAGCTGCGTCGCCCATCAAAATAGGTGCCAAGCTATCCTCTACCTCGCACTTAAACTCGAGGTCTTTTTCTTTGGTTCTTAGGCGGAAAAGATGTTCTATGTCTCGATTGAGCTCAAACAGATTCAGCTCCAGCACTTCAAGTTCGAACTTGCCTGCTTCAATTTTTGAGAAATCCAGAATGTCATTAATAATGTCTAGCAACGATAGCGATGACGTCTCGAGCATATCGATGAATTCTTGCTGCTCATCATCCAGTTTGGTGCCTTTAAGCAGTGACGCCATGCCAATAATGCCGTTCATCGGCGTGCGGATTTCATGACTCATGTTAGCCAGAAACTCACTTTTCTTAAGATTGGCACCTTCAGCATGCGCCTTGGCTTCATGAAGATCTGCGCTGTACTCACGCATTTTTTCCACCGTGGTGTTGTACTGGGTGTAAAGCGTCACCAGCTCTTCGCCCATTTTACTTTTTGGCGGGTCAATGGTTAATGGCAAATTATCAACATCAAATTTGGTCACACGCTGAGAAATCCAAATCAATGGCCTCACAACATCCATGTAAACAATGAAAAACACCAAGCCACCCAAAATCAATGTGGCGCCACCTAAAAACAGCAACAGCATCACAAATCGCTCAGTCAGCGCGTTGTAGACATCTTGTAGACTGACCTCAATTTGCACAAAACCAAGTTCATACTCTTTGCCAAATTGGTTCTGAATCAAGGGCCATTGATAGGAAATTTTGGGTTCAGGCGGGCTTTTACCTTCTTCAGCAACCAGTCGACTTGCATCGAAAACGCGAATATAGCTAACGGCGGGGTGTTGGTAGATCCCCTTCGTAATCACGCCCACTTGGTCCACATCCTCTTGCCACAAACTGTTCGTAATACTTGGTAAATCCGTTTCTTGGATCAGCAACGTATTTTCTCGTAACAGTTCAGTGCGTGCCTGATAATCCAAATACAACGCAAAGGCCGCGACTAGAAATGCCAATAAACTGCAGACGAACAAAATGCGCCCCACCAATCTGGCGGCCATGCTGGAAGGCTGACGAAGATTCTCTTTTTGATTCAACATAGTCTAGGCTTATGGGTGTCTTATATATGGATCATCTTTCTCTAATAATAGTCATAAAACACAAACTTGGATGACGATTACCATGTCCAGAAAAAAACCATTTTTCTCTTCTCTGCCCACAATACCTTTGTTGATTTTGGCTGGATTTTTTTTCAGTACCAACGCCACCGCTTGGACACTTGATTACTATGTTGTTCAAGACCAATCAGAACCTCTGCAAATTCAAGAGGAAGGCCAAAATCACCGCGGCATTATAACGGACGTACTCTACAAGGCGCTGGAAGGAACGTCGCATCAGGTCCGAATCCATACCTATCCATTTAACCGCATGCTCGCTGAACTCACAGAATCTCAAAAACAGAATTGGGTTACCTATGGCAGTCCGCTATGGGGCGGAATGCAAGCAGCAAACCTTTCGTCACTGCCTCTATTTGAGGTTGAACACAGTATTCTCAGCAACGCCAACAACGTTTTGCCTTATGACAACCCTGACGATCTCGATGGAAAAATAGCGGTGTTGCTGTTTGGGTTTGATTACCCTGGGCTCGATGCAAAAATACACAAAGGGGTGGTAAGCGAAGTGCGAGTAAAAAACTATGACGCAGCATTTCGAGTAGTCGATCGCCTTAAAGGCACAGGGGGTTTTGTCGAAATGGATATTCGCCTCAAATATCATTTGAAGCGCCTCGGGTTTACACCTGACGATTACGATCTTCGTAAAATTAGTAACTTGATCCCCAACTACTCTATTCATTTGGCCTATTCGCCAGGCATTGATCCCGAGATACAACGCTTCCTCGACATGCGTCTAACGCAATTGGTTGAAAACAATGAGATCAGCATGATTGTAGACAAATATCAGTAGAGATATTCATGCACTGGTTTATCGCATAACCCAACAAGTAATGGAAAATGGCTATGCAATCACTAAAAACTGAGGGTTCCGATAGCTTCTACAAACTGATGGAGATCGGTGCCCGACTCAATATTGAGCTTTCTGATGATCCAAAGAAAATGCAGGTTGCTTCTCGGCTAGTGGGTTATCGAAAAGAGCAGTTTCTTTTGATTGACTGCCCAACGGGAAAAGACCCTTTTATCGAACGATTCTATATTCCCAACAACGAAATCATCGTTCGTGCTATCACGGATAGTGAATTTCGGGATGTCATCGCGTTTCGTTGTTTAGTCATGGGCGTCATACAAAAGCCCATCCGGCTGCTTATCGTTTCCATTCCTGAGAACATTGCACACCGACAAATCCGCCAAGAGCCCCGCATAGACACAAACATGTCTATTCGCATCCAAGGCGGTGAAGGTATCTTTAGCGGAAGAATGACTGACTATTCAGTGTCAGGGTGCTGCTTAGAAATCACTGCCGATGAGCATTTGCTGTTTGAAGATGAAACGTTAGAAATCATCATTGATTACGGTAGTGATTTGAGCGGTAAAATCAAAGGCACTGTTGTAGCAGTCAATAACGAGAAAGACCCACCCACGGCAGGTCTTCGGTTTGACGAAAGCGGCGCCTCACTGCGAAAAGAGTTTTTCTATCAACTGCTGTTTGATATCCGTAAAAACGACAAATCGCTGGACGTCTGACTAAGCACTTGCAAACAAATACCGTCCAACAGGCTGTCACTCTCGGCAAGAACGACTGCCTGGTTCGATCTCTATTATCTCGTCATCATCCTGCGTCCAACACGCCTCGACGTATCTGGTCCATTTCAATCGATTCAAACAATGCCTGAAAATTCCCTTCGCCAAACCCTTGGTTACCTTTGCGCTGAATAATTTCAAAGAACACAGGACCAATGACGGTATCGGTAAATATCTGTAACAGAATACCGGTACTCTCATTGCCATCAATCAATACACGCAGTTCGCGAAGTTGATTCAGGCTTTCATCGTGTCCTTCTACTCGCCCATTGACGTTCTCGTAATACGTATCGGGCGTATCCATAAAACGCATTCCACGCGAGCGCAAAGTGTGAACGGTTTGGTATATGTCGTCAGTGCTCAATGCGATATGTTGAATACCTTCGCCATTATAGGCATCAAGGTATTCCGCAATCTGCGATTTATCATCACTCGATTCGTTAATGGGGATACGGATTTTTCCACAAGGGGCGGTTAACGCGCGAGATTTCAATCCCGTCAGCTTCCCTTCGATATCAAAAAAGCGGATTTCTTTAAAATTGGCGATACGATCGTAAAAATCCGACCACACATCCATGTTACCTTTTTCGACATTGTGCGTGAGATGATCAATCACCTTCAACCCCGCATCCGCTGCCTTAAGCGTTTCCTGCCAATTAGGGTAGTAACTAAAATCAATGTCGTATATCTCACTGTCACCGTATCGATCGACAAGATAGAGATACGAACCGCCAATACCATGAATGGCTGGGATGTTCAGCTCCATCAAACCGATGCGAGGTTCACAAGCTTCTGCGCCTTGCTTCACCGCATAGCTCATTGCGTGGCTAGAATCATTGACCCGAAACGCCATGGCATTCACGCTGGCGCCATGTTGCTTCGCAAAACCTTCCGCTTGTGAATCATGTTCGCCGTTAACGATGAAATTGATGTCACCCTGACGATAAAGCCACACGTCTTTATGTTTGTGTTTGGCGATCTCCGCGAAGCCCATCAGCGAAAAAAGGGTTTTCAGATCGGCAATGCCTTTTGCATTGGGCGCCGTGTATTCAACAAACTCGAAGCCATCTGTCCCCATTGGATTGATTGTTGTCTCTGCCATCTTCATTCCTCCTGCCAAGCCATCAGCCATTGGCGTCCCTCTTAAATGCACCAAACCATGTGCAGACCCTCCCAAATCAATGATGCTGAGTCTGGGGTATGCCTTTAAAGGGATAGCAGTCTGTAAGCAGAAACAGCAACGCAAGCGTGCCTTCACAAGGAAGCACACTGTAAAGGAAGTTGTGTACAAGGAGATTGACAGTACGTGATGGCGCGCTGTTAATTGGGCAAGCTGACCTGTAAATATCGTGCAACCATTTCAGCGGCTTCAACTTCTTCTCCACAAAGATCAGCCCCCCAATCTGGCCCCAACATCACGGCATCTTTCGCGAGATCCACCAGCCATTCGTCAACAAATTCGGGAATGGTAATGGCCATTGGCGCAAAATCCTCCCACTCGTCAACACAATGAATGGCCGCCGCTTCTCTTGAAGACCAGAACGGCATGACATCAGTATCTTCATAAATGGATGAATCACAGATCACCCACCCTGTTTTACATTGTAAACCCCAGACCTCACCGTGATGGCGGGAATTGGCAACGAACCGCTCTACGGGTGTCGCTTCAATGGTTGTCATGCCCTTTCTCCTGATTTGCGCAAAGTCTTCTATGACGCCAACATATGGCAAGCTAACACTTCAATTTATGCAGTAGAAATGGGGCGTTGTGTATCAAGATTGAGGATTTGGTATTAGTGACCGCGGGCTTGCTCTCGACGGAACGCGGCAGGCGTAGCGCCCACTCTCAATTTGAATTGTTGAGAGAGGTGTTGTTGAGATGAAAAACCACATGCAGAGGCGACATCGACCAATGACAGGCTATTTTGGGTAAGCAAAATTTTCGCCAGTTCCACACGTCGAAACAGCACGTATTGATGCGGGGTACAGCCGAAACTGGTTTTGAACATACGAGCAAAATGGAATTCACTCAACTGCGTCAAGGTCGCCAAATCACTGAGCGAAAAAGACACGGATAAGCTTTCTTCTACATATTCAATCACTCGCCGCTGGTTTTGTGGCGACAAGCCCCCTGAAGCGACCGTAAGTTTCAACGGTTGATGACAATATTGTCTGACCATGTGTAGCAGCAACATTTGCTGTGCGTGAGACAACATGAGCCTGTCGGTGCTTTGCGACCAATCCAGTTTCAACATGGTTTGACGCACCAGTTGACTGACAAACGGATCATCAACAAAGGTACATTCTTTTAGCTCAATATGACGGCCTTCTTTATCGAACACCTGCTCAGCAAAGCGCTGCAGGTGCGCTTGCTCAAAATAGAAATGAAAGAAACGGAAAGGGTCAGAAAACGCCCAGTCGGAACGATGATCTTTCGGCATCAAACACAGCTTGTCTTCACCGCCATACAAATCACCTGCGCCTGAACATCGTTTGGTGTTTTGTCCACCCGCGACATAGAAACTCAGGGTGTGATGACCCGGTTTGTCATAGCTCGCGCTGCCGTGGCTGTTGCTCCACACCGCCGCCCCCATGCCATTGTCTAGCCAGATATCGCCATGCAGCTTTGCCGTATTCTCTCGCAATACGTTGTAAACACGCTGCCTTTTCATTCCCTGAGGTGAATCCTTGTCCATACCACTCCTACTCCTGTCTCTTTTCAATATATCCCGAGTGAGAGGTTGTGGGTACTAGGTGCAGGAGAAAAGCGCAAGAATCTATAAAATCAGCAGGAATATGAAAGTCAGCCGACAATCTTCGGAATAAGGTGTGGACATAAAAACAACAATGTCATCTGGCTAGTAAGAAAAAGGAGTAGTGGCACATGAATGCAATATTATATGCAGTAACTGTGTTTATTTGGGGGTCAACTTGGCTGGCTATCGCATATCAGATCGGCGACACACCTGTTGTCGTCTCTGTTGGCTGGCGCTTTGGGTTGGCATCCCTCGCCCTATTTTTCATATTAATAGCGCGTAACGCGCTGCCCAAATTAACCCGTGAAAACCACAAAATGGCAGCGCTGCTGGCCTTGTGTCTGTTTTCCAACAATTTTCTGTGCTTTTACGCCGCAACACAATACCTGCCCAGTGGGCTAAACGCCGTGGTGTTTTCACTTGCTCCCATCTTGAACGCATTGAATCTTTGGTGGCTTGATAAACGTCGCCCGACAGGCACCTTCGTCCAAGGCGCATTGATGGGTTTTACCGGGGTTGTCTTTCTTTTCGGCTCGCAGTTCTTAAATGCCGATATGGATATCACCATTTTCCTTGGCCTTGGCTTGTCTTTGGTGGGCACTTACTTCTTTTCGATGGGCAATTTGGTCTCAGCCCGCGCTCAGAAAAAAAACATGCCGCTGTTGCCGACCACGGCGTGGGCAATGGGATACGGCGCAATCTACCTATTTGCTATCGCACTGTTCATGGGGCATTCATTCGCCATTTCTACCACACCTTTGTACGTTTCTGCACTGGTCTATCTCGCGATTATTGGCTCTGTGGTTGGCTTCAACACCTACCTTGCCTTAGTCGGCCGCATAGGGGCGGCCAAAGCGGCTTACTGTACCGTGCTGTTCCCTTTGGTTGCCCTATCACTTTCCACCGTGTTTGAAGGCTACGAATGGACGTGGATGTCTGCCCTTGGCGTAATGTTAGTGATTGCCGGAAACCTTCGTGTGTTTGGCGTACCCGAACCCGTTAAGCGCTGGTATCTCGCGCACCGATAACGATTCCTTAATAATCTCACGTAGCTCGCACAGAGCGAGCTACTCCGCCGCAAGTTGAACCACCCACACAATGCAGACCAACACCGGCCATAACCAACTGGGTATACCGAGTGAAAATCGATTAATCGCGTGGGGATTTTGTTTATTATTGTTGTCCATGAGTTTGTCCTCGTACTGTTCACTAAGGACAATTAAACCCCATCAAATGGGCGCTAGCGAGGAAGACAAATGGCAATGTGGCGAGCAATGGTGGCGGAAATCTGGCAAAGCACTCAATCTAGCGCGTGTGGTGGTGTGATGACTACACCTTGAAATCGTAGCTGCGTTCGCCATTTTGCGGGGTAATGGTTTTTTCTACTTGTTGCAACAGTTGCTGCTGACCCTGGGTGTAGGCGGAATACTTCGCCATTTTAGCTTCTTGCTCGGCAACACGGTCAATCAAACCACGGTAATCACCGCGTTGTGGCGCGTCTTCTTGAGCGGCTTCTGCCTGCTTTTTCTCTTCACGCTCTTTACGCAAAACCTCAGCGCGTTCACTGATTGATTGTTCTTTCGCTGATGTCACACCGTCATTACGCGCAGCATTGGCATCTTCGCGTTCTTTCTGGCGAGATGTCATCAAGCTATTGGTCGAATAACTGGTGTTGATCAGGTTTGGCATTGCATTTCCCACTTTCTATGTTGCTGGCTATGTCGATGAATATCACCTGTCAGCATTCTTGCCAACGTACTCTTAACTCTAGTACAGCCCCCTCTTATACGAAGCGTTTTTCTGCTCAACATCACAAAAAAATAAGCAAGCATCAAATGAATGATGCTTGCTTATAGATATACAGAAGCGTTTAACTCTCTGAAATAATACTATTTAAACGTCCGTTGACGCGTTTTCTCTAACTTCTTCAAAATGGCATCAATGCGATCAGGGTGAACCATATATTGTTGGAACCCCTTCATTCCTTCTTTCGCCATCGCAGGGTCAGTATCGCGGTCATAAAACTGCGCTGTACCCTCAGCTTCACCCAGCATCACAACACCTGCATTAAGGTATTCATCATCTTTCGGCGTTGCTTTGTTGTTGGTGGGAATTTGCAGCATCGCTGCATTGATCATGGTCTGGATTTCAGGTTGAGCCACAAACGCGAGGAACTTACGCGCATCTTCTTTGTTTTTAGCTTTGCTTGGAATATGCAACGTATCCATTGGCGCATCTTCTGCCATTGGCACTGTCGAATCGATCACCGGGAATTGGAAGAAACCCATATTCGGACGCACTTCATCGGTGAAGTTCGCTGCCAAGAAATTACCCATCAGGTACATGGCCGCTTCGCCGTTGTAGAGGAAAGGTTGTGCTTCTTGCCAAGAATAAGACGCGTGATTTTTGAGGTAGTAACCCGGCTCAACCAGATCATTCCACTTCTCAAACACGGCTTTGACGCGCGGATCCGTGTAAGGGATTTTGCCGTCCATCAAGTCGATATGAAAATCGAGCCCGTTCACGCGCATGTTCAAGTAATCAAACCAGCCCGCTGCCGTCCAAAGGTACTTGGTACCAATGGTAAATGGCGTCACACCGTTGTCACTCAGTGTCTTCGATGCAGCAACCAGATCTTCCCACGTCTTCGGTACGGCAATACCGTATTTGTCGAACAAATCTTTACGGTAGTAGATACCCCATTGGTAATAGGTATAAGGCACGCCATATTGTTTGTCATTGATGGTCATGGCTGGGGCTGCACTGGCAAAATCTTCTTTCATGCCGTTGGCTGTCCAGATATCGCTGACATCTTCAAACAAACCGCGATCGACAAAGGTTTTCATGCGATTGCCTGCGTACCAGAACACCACATCCGGCGGAGAAGTCACCAGCCAGTTACGAATCGTTGTTTTGTAGGCTTCGTGATCATAAAGGTTATATTTCACCTCAATGTCAGGGTTTTCCTGCTCAAACTTGGCGATCACTTCTGCCCACGCTTTTTTCGGCGCCGGATCAGAGGCATCTGAATTAATCACCAGCGTCCCAGCCGCAACCGAGCCACTTAGCACAAGCAATAGGGAGCAAAGTGCGCCCAGCCCTTTTTTCGCAAGTGTTCTCATTTTCGTCTTCCTTATTGTCGTCAAACCGAGATCAGCCTTTTGTCGCGCCCAGCGTTAACCCGGCAATAAAATGTCGCTGCATGGTGAAAAACAAAGCCACAGGAGGAAGTGCGGCAATCACCGCCCCTGCAGACATGTACTGCCACGATGCTAACCACTGTCCTTGCAATGCATTCAGCCCTGCCGTAACTGGGCGAACCTCATCGCTTTGCACCAGCACTAACGCCCAGAAAAAGTCGTTCCATATAAAGGTAAAGACCAAAACGGACAAAGCGGCCAGTGCGGGCCTCACTAAAGGGAGAACCACATACCAAAAAATTCGCCACTCACTCACCCCTTCAACACGTGCCGCTTCAATGAGCGCATCCGGAATGCCGACGATGAAATTGCGCATAAATAAGGTGCAAAAACCCGCCTGAAAAGCAACATGGAAAAATATCAACGCCCAATGTGTGTCATACAGACCGAGGTCAATGGTGAGGTCGCGAACAGGGATCATTAGAATTTGGAAGGGGACAAAGTTACCGCCAATGAACAGGGCAAACAGCCACACATTGGCGCGAAATTTATACTTCGCCAACGCGAAACCCGCCAACGTAGAAAGCGCCACAGCACCCGCCACAGCAGGAATGCTGATCAGTAAACTGTTGAGCAGATAACGCCCCATTGGGGTGGCGATAAACACTTGAGTATAGTTTTCCACCAGTTGCAGCTCATCGGGCATGCCCCAGTAGTTGCCAGCATTAATGTCGGCAATCGATCGCACTGAGGTCATCAGCACGGCGGCAAGTGGGATCAACCACAAGCAAACCGCAACATACAGAGCGATACGATACGTCACGTTAGCGACCGCTCCTCGATTCTCTATCGGTCTTGGGAACATTAGCGCTCTCCTTTCAGCATGCGCCATAAGAACCAGGCGATATAAACAAGCATAATCAGAAACAGTACGACTGCGACCGCAGCGCCGTAGCCCATTCGATAGTTAAAAATAGATTCTTCATACATAAGGTATGCAAGGACTGTTGAGCTGCCCCAAGGGCCACCCGCTGTCATGGTCGCGACTAAATCGAACGAGCGCAGTGCGCCAATCACGGTGACGACGACGGCAATAAAGGTTGCCGGTTTCAGTTGTGGCACGACCACATACCAAAGCATCCGCCAGCCTTTCGCACCATCTAAGCGCGCGGCTTCTAGCTGTTCTGGGTCGAGGTTATTTAATCCCGTGAGATACAAGATCATGCAATAGGCAACTTGCGGCCAAAGACCGGCGGCGATAATGCCGTAAGTCACCAAATCTTCGTCAGCCAAGATGGAAACAGGATCAAAGCCCATTGCCACCATCATCTGCGTTAACAACCCGAATGATGGGTCATAGAACCACGCAAACACCAAACCGACGACCACTTGTGAAATAACAAAGGGAAAGAAAAACAATGCCTTGATGAGGCGAATACCTTTGACTTTCTGATTCAAAAACAACGCAATCAGTAAGCCAATAGGCGGAGCGAGCATGAACAGAACCATCCAAATGAAGTTGTTCACCAACGCCGTGTAGAAGGCATCAGAATCAAACAATTCGATGTAATTGCCCCATCCTACCCACGTTTTTTCGCCAAGGCCGTCCCACTCAAAAAAGCTCAACCAAACGCTTTGCATGATGGGATACAGCACATAGAGCGAGAAAATCACAATAGCGGGGGCGAGAAACAACCAAGGCGCTGCGATAAGCCGACTTCGCTTAGGCCTTACGGTAGGAGATGCAGTAGAGGAAAGCCCTGTCATAAGTACGTCCTGTCCGTTTATCCCTTGTTTTGAAAAAGGGAGAGAAAGCGCTGATACACCCTGAAACTTGTTGCTTTAATGTAAATGCACTGTTGTGTTTCAATTTAATCTAGTTTAAAAAATATCTCATGTAAACGTTTCCATTGCACAAAAAAAGCACTATTTTAATTAAAGGGTGAAGTGAACAACGAAATCTAAATTCATCAAAAGCAACTCGTAGCATAGGACTTGCAGCATGGCGGACATTACACTTAGAAACGTTATTAAGCGCTTCGGCAAAGTAGAAACAATTCACGGCATCGATCTGGATATCTCGGGCGGGGAGTTTGTGGTTTTTGTTGGGCCATCCGGCTGCGGCAAGTCGACGCTTCTGCGTTTGATCGCCGGATTGGAAACCATATCAGACGGAAAAATCTCCATTAACGGCGTCGAAGTCAACGACGTAGATCCTGCTGATCGCGGTGTGGCCATGGTGTTTCAATCCTACGCTTTGTACCCGCATATGACAGTGCGTGAAAACATGGGCTTTGGCTTGAAAATGAATGGCGTTGATAAAGATGACATCGCCAAACAGGTTGATCGCGCTGCGAAGACCTTGCAACTCGACCCTTTGCTCGATCGCAAACCAAAAGCGCTATCCGGTGGTCAGCGTCAACGCGTGGCCATTGGTCGAGCGATTGTTCGCGACCCTAAAGTGTTTTTGTTTGATGAACCCCTTTCCAACCTTGACGCCGAATTGCGCGTGGAGATGCGACTGCAAATTGCCAAGCTCCACCAAGAGCTCAAAAACACCATGGTGTATGTCACCCACGATCAAGTCGAAGCCATGACGCTCGCCGACAAAATCGTGGTGTTGAGAGACGGCAACATCGAACAAGTCGGTTCACCGCTTGCGCTTTACCACAACCCCGCCAACCTGTTTGTCGCTGGGTTTATTGGCTCACCAAGAATGAACTTTGTGTCTGGTACGGTTTCGGTCACTAATGGTTCAGAGGCGACCATCACCATGCCTGACGGCCAATCATTAACTGTGCCGGTGGCGAAACCTGTCAACGAAGGTGAAGCCGTTACCGTGGGGATCCGCCCCGAGCATATTCAGATTGGCAAAGGCCCCGGATTCAACGTTGAATTTCACAGTGAAGTGGTTGAACGACTCGGCAATAGCACCTATTTGTTTGGGCAATATAGCGGCGTAGATAGCTTCAAAGTACACATTCCTGGCGACAACGCGGTAAAAGCGTTCCAAACCGTATCCTTGCATTGCTCTCCAGCCGATATCCACCTGTTCGATAGCCATGAGCAAGCCTTAACGTTTCGTGAGCCAACGGTCACCAACAGCGCCAGCCTTGAATCTGATGAATAGATGAACAGCTGTAAACGATAAACCAGTCACTTATGGTGATGGCGCTAACCGAGATCCGTATTCTGGAGAGATCAACGATGAGCACAGCCTATGGCAACCATTAAAGATGTAGCCAAACATGCAGGTGTTTCTGTTGCCACGGTATCACGGGTACTCAATGGTTCACCGCAGACGCGACCAGATACGGTTTCACTGGTTAAACAGGCCATGGTGACATTGGGTTATCGCCCCAATGCAGCTGCCCGTACTTTGGTCAGTAAAAAAAGCCTCACCATTGGTGTTGTGGTGGCCGATGTGTCCGACCCCTTTTTTGGTACGCTGGTTAAACAGGTCGATACCATTGCGCATTATCGCGGGCATCAACTGTTGATTGGTAATGGTTATCACGATGCCGTACGAGAAAAACAAGCCATTGAATCGCTGATCCAGAACCAGGTTGGCGCACTAATCGTCCACAGCAAAGCACTGGACGACGACACCCTTCGCGCTTACGCACAAGAACTCCCCGCCATGGTGTTTATCAATCGTCTCATCGAAGGGTTAGACGATCGGTGCGTGTATCTTGATAACTATCGAGGTGCCTATTTGGCGACCGAACATCTTATCCAGCAAGGCCATCACCATATTGCCTACATTGGCTCAGACCATCACATTGAAGATACTCGGCAACGTCAACAGGGCTATCTTGACGCCTTAACCGTCCACCATTTGGAAAAACCAAATAACGGAGACGACACACAAAGCTCAATGGCTTTTGCCCCGCCCGACGAACAAGGCGGCGAAACCGCGATCAACGCACTGCTAAGCCGCAATCAAAAGGTCAGTGCCATCTTTTGTTACAACGACGGCATGGCGGTTGGGGTCATCACCGCACTGACCGATAAGGGTTATCACGTGCCGGAAGACGTGTCTGTGATTGGTTTTGATGACAGTCTTGTTGCTCGTTATTTACACCCAAAACTCTCTACCGTGCGCTACCCCATTGCAGAAATGGCAACGGAAGCCGCCGAAATTGCCATTTCGCGGTTACTGCACAGTGAAACGCCAGCCAAAAATGGTCGCTACCAACCTATATTGATAAAGCGAGATTCTG
This sequence comes from Enterovibrio norvegicus FF-33, assembly GCF_000286835.2. Lineage (GTDB taxonomy): Bacteria > Pseudomonadota > Gammaproteobacteria > Enterobacterales > Vibrionaceae > Enterovibrio > Enterovibrio norvegicus_A. Next base: position 2,177,187 of record NZ_AJYD02000038.1, read on the forward strand.
TTCGAAACGTGGATCGCTCAAAGCCTTAATGAATATTTCACAAGCAGTGGCGCAAACATCGAAAAAGTGCGCCCGCTCAAGGGATGACAAACATGGTGACAACCCCAACTTCATTAAATAAGACGCCAGCAGAGCGTTTCTTGCATCTGCAGTCTGCGAACAACAGTTTGATTGTCCAGCTTGAACCTGCCCCTGCCATTGTTTACTGGGGCAACAAATTTAGCCGTGAACAGCCGCTTTCAGCCGCCTTGTTTGACGCCCCCGTCGGACAAGCACGATTAGATAGCCACATCCCGTTGGCACTTTGCCCCGAACAAGGGCGCGGTGATTTCGGCAGCCCCGGTATTGAAGGCCACAGGAACGGGAAAGATTGGGCCCCCGTATTCGAACTGATCTCCGTTACCGAAAGCTTATCTTCTGCGCGTTTGACCATCTCTGATCCTCGCGCTTCGCTTGAGATCATGATTGAACTCGCCTTGGATGAAGACAGCGATGTGTTGACGCTTAAACAGCGATTAATCAACACAGGCAGCGCCGACTACACCGTGAATCGTTTTGCCTTGACCTTGCCGCTGGCAGAGACATTTTCAGACATCATCACCTTTCATGGTCGCTGGTCGCACGAATTTCAACTGCAGCGCACCCCACTCGAACACAGTGGATTTATTCAAGAAAATCGCCGTGGTCGCACCTCACACGAGTCTTTTCCTGGCATGATTGCGTTGCATCCCAACAGCAACGATCTCAGCGGTGACGTGATAGGCATGCACTTTGGCTGGAGCGGAAACCATCGCCTTCAAGCCCAAGTCAAAAGCGACGGACGCCGTTACTTGCAAGCTGAAGCGTTATTAGCCGCCGGCGAAGTGATACTCCCACCCGGAGAAGCCTTTGATACGCCCACCTTGTACGCCGTTTTCTCTGCTAATGGCTTAAACGGCATGATGCAAAAATTCCATCAATATGTACGTTCATCGCTGCTGCAATTCGCGCCATCTAGCGCTCGCCCGGTGCATTTCAACACATGGGAAGGTATCTACTTCGACCACCAGCCAAGGCGTATTATGGCAATGGCCGACGCAGTTGCACGTCTCGGCGTTGAGCGCTTTATTCTTGATGATGGTTGGTTTATTAACCGCGATAACGACACCCGCGCGCTCGGTGATTGGCAAGTCGACAAACGCAAATACCCAGATGGTCTTACGCCCATGATCGATCACATCAATCAGCTCGGGATGGAGTTTGGTTTGTGGGTGGAACCGGAAATGGTCAGCAAAGACTCCGAACTGTTCCGCAACCATCCTGATTGGATGCTAGGGCTTGATACATTGGGGTACACACAACCCTCAGGCCGCTATCAATTTGTGCTCGATTTGCAAAATCAGGACGCCTACCACTATCTCTTGTCGTCGCTCGATGCCCTGCTAACCGAACACAACATTGCTTATTTGAAGTGGGACATGAACCGTGAACTCGTGCAGGCAGGCCATGATTCTCGTCCAGCCTATCACTTACAGACACTCGCGCTTTATCAGCTCATCGATGACTTGAGAGCGCGTCACCCCTATGTGGAAATCGAATCCTGCGCATCTGGCGGGGGTCGCATTGACTATGAAGTGTTAAAGCGCACCCACCGATTTTGGACATCCGATTGCAACGATGCGCTTGAACGCCAACGTATTCAGCAGGGCATGCAACTGTTCTTCCCGCCAGAAGTGATGGGCAGTCACATTGGTCCGCGCCAAAGTCACACCACACGTCGTTGCCACGATATGTCACTTCGCGGTATCACCGCTTTGTTCGGTCATATGGGCGCAGAACTTGACCCCGTCGGGCTGGAAGACAACGAATTGCGCGCTTTTGCCCGCTATATAGGTTTACACAAGCAATACCGACCGTTACTGCATCATGGTAAATGCTTCAACCTGCCGTCACACGATCCCAACACCCGCATTTATGGCGTGATGGATGATTCCGTCACACTGCTCGCTGTCGCGCAACTTGCTATGCCGCAATACGCCCTTAGCGGACAACTTCGTTTACCTGTGTTGTGCGCGAACAAACGCTACCGTGTCGAAGTGCTCGATTCACCTGCCGCATTTTCCCACACCATGAAGCACAAGCCTGTCTGGATGGATAAACCATTGACGATTCAAGGTGATCAGCTGATCCAAATTGGACTAAGCTTGCCATTAATGGACCCGGAAAGTGCCATGCTGTTGTCCTTCACCTTGGTATGATTTTGAACACGAACCATGACGCATTAGATAAAGAGAAGCACAGTATGACCCGCTATACAGAGTTGATACGCCGTCGTCACTGGGAAAACCCATCGATCACTCACCTGAATCGGCTACCTGCCCATTGCCCGATGTCCTCCTACCCCAGCATAGAGGCCGCATTAGACGATCAAGGCAACGCCATTCCTGTCTCGCGAAACCGCCTATCACTGAACGGACAATGGAAATTTGCTCTGTTTGATATGCCTGAGTCTGTGCCACCGCTGTCTGTCTGCCGCGAGTTTGATGATTCAGAATGGCGAAACATGCCCGTGCCGTCGAATTGGCAACGTCAGGGAACAGACGACATTCCTATCTACACCAATGTGCAATATCCGTTTGAATCCATTCCTCCCATCGTGCCAGAGCACAACCCGACAGGGGTGTATCGCACCACGTTTTCGCTGGCAGAATCACGGCTAACATCTCAGGTTATTGTGTGTTTTGAAGGTGTCGGCGCTGCCTTTTATTTATGGTGCAACGGCCACTTTGTTGGCTACAGCCAAGACAGCCGTTTACCCGCAGAATTCGATTTAGGCCCACATGTCACCGCCGGAGAAAACCAACTTACCGCTGTCGTGCTGCGTTGGAGCGACGGCAGTTACCTTGAAGATCAGGACATGTGGTGGCTGAGTGGTATTTTTCGCGATGTCACTCTTCGGATAAAACCTTTAAATCAAATTGTCGATTTCGACGTTAACACTCGCCTTGACCCTACTCATCAAATCGGCATCTTGTCAGTCACCACCACCTTGCGTGGTATTCATGACCGGGTCGCTATTCAGCTGTTTGATGAGGGTGTTGATATTTCAGGCCCTGTCATATCACGCTGTGGCGAGCGCCCGATCGACGAGCGAGGCAGTTGGTCTAACCGCGTTGAGCATCAAATCACCATCTCCTGCCCTCGACTTTGGAGCGATGAAGATCCGCACCTGTATCGACTGGTTGTCACCTTACTGGACGAGAACGACGAGGCTATCGACATTGAAGCGTGTAACGTCGGCTTCCGTCAGGTTGAGATCATCAACGGGCAACTCACGATCAACGGACAACCTGCGCTTATTCGTGGCGTAAACCGTCATGAATTTCATCACGAACACGGCTACGTTCAACGCGTTGAAGACATCGAAAGCGACATCAAACTCATCAAGCAATACAACTTCAACGCTATACGGACTTCACACTACCCCAATCACCCCGCTTTTTATCAACTGTGTGATAAATACGGTTTGTACGTGGTCGACGAAGCCAATATCGAAACGCACGGCTTAGTGCCCATGTGCCAGTTGTCTGACAATACCGAATGGCTGGGTGCCTACATGGAGCGCATGACTCGCATGGTCGAGCGTGACAAAAACCACCCCTGCATTATTATCTGGTCGCTGGGCAATGAGTCCGGCGTTGGTACCAATCACCATGCCATGTACCAGTGGGTAAAACATCGCGATCCTAGTCGACCCGTGCAATATGAAGGTGGCGGTGCAAACACAAAAGCCACCGACATTGTGTGCCCTATGTATGCGCGAGTCGAACAAGATCAAGACAACATCACGTTGCCCAAGTGGGCATTGCCAAAATGGATCGGTTTACCGAACGAAGATCGGCCGTTGATCTTATGCGAATATGCCCACGCCATGGGAAACAGCCTTGGCAGTTTCGACAAATATTGGGATGCATTCCGACGCTACCCACGCCTACAAGGCGGTTTTATTTGGGATTGGGTCGATCAAGGCCTTTTGCGGAAAGATGATCAACGTTCAAATCAGAAACATGATCAAGAGCATTGGGCCTACGGCGGCGATTTTGGCGACACACCGAACGACAGGCAGTTCTGTATCAACGGACTCATGTTTCCAGACAGAACCCCTCATCCGTCCGCTTTTGAAGCCAAATACCATCAGCAACGCTTTGGCTACACGCTCAACAGCGCTTCGCCTCTTAGCGTTACCTTGCGCCATGAATACGTGTTTCATCCACCGGAAGCACTCTCCCTTCGTTGGACATTGCAAGAGAATGGCAAGCAGATCGCTTACGGGGAAGAGGCCCTCCACCTGCATCTTGGTGAAGACAGCCAACACACACTTTTAGAACACCTGCCCGATGCCAAGCCTGGCAAAGCCTACTTTGTAAATCTCGAGGTTGTACTGTCAGAACCAGAACCTTGGGCGGAAAAAGGCACTGTGATTGGTTGGTTTCAACTCGCCTTACCGGTTAATTCAAGCATACCGCTACCCGACATTTCACCAGACCGACTGCCAGAGGTGTTCGAAGATACCGATCATTGGACGATTCGCGGCGAGCATTTTGAGCTAGGGTTCGACAAACAAAGTGGGCATTTAGTGCAATGGCTCATTGATGGTGAAGAACAGTTACTCGATGCGCCCAAAGACAATTTCATTCGTCCACCTATCGACAATGATATCGGTGCGAGTGAAGCCGATAACCCCGACCCCCATGCTTGGCTCAATAAGTGGCAAGAGGCAGGGCTATTTTCGTTGCGTCATGAAAACCTATTTAACACCGTTGATGTCCTCAGCGACCAAATTCAGATCCGCTCTCATCATGGCTATTTTTCTGGCGACACGATGGTGATCACCACCCTTTGGCGCTATGAAGTGAATGTGTCTGGAGAAATATTGCTGACCGTTGACGTGAACGTCGCACCAGGTATGCCCGCGCTGCCTCGCGTTGGACTAGAACTTGCCTTGCCGCTCACCGATTCTGTCGCGTGGTTCGGGCGAGGACCATTTGAGAATTACCCTGACCGTAAATCAGCCGCTATGGTCAGCCGATACCTCGCCCATATTGATGACATGCACACCCCCTATATTTTTCCGTCGGAAAACGGACTGCGATGCGATGTACGCCAAATGGATATCGACAACCTGCGCATCCTGGGCTTATTCCATTTCTCGGTGAGCCGCTACAGCCAAGAGAGCCTCGCCGACGCCAAGCATCAACATGAATTGGTACAAGATGACCACTTGTATTTACGTATCGACGGCCATCATATGGGTGTAGGCGGGGACGACTCTTGGAGCCCCAGTGTGCACCCAGAGTACTTACTCAATGCGCTGCATTATCGATATTCGCTCACCCTGACCATGAAGCAGGAATAGTGTGAACGATTGGCATGAAAAGAAAGTGCTCGATGGCAGGTCTAAACATAGGCAAGATAAACGTTTGTACGACAAAACCGCAATGCCTTGAATGCGCCTTGATTATATCTTGATCGCTTCGAGGCACTCGGAGTCACCCACAAATTGCTCTATCAAACCTTAAGGAACAAGAATGCCAAACCTAAGCGCTCATAGCCTTTATCACAAAACCTTTTGCCCATACTGTGTCAAAGTACGTGCGGCACTGAAAATGATGAGCCTAGACGTTGACCTGGTTGATGTTGGCGCAGACAGAGAAGCGCACAACACACTGGTGACGCAAGGTGGACGAGGCATGGTGCCATGCCTTCGTATTGCCCATGATGATGGTTCAGTTGAATGGATGTATGAGTCAGACGACATCATCGACTACTTCAAAGAGAACTTTTCGAAGTAAGCCAATCCTCCAGCGCTACGTTCTCGTGGCGCTGATTGCTTCTTTTTCAATGTCACATCGTCATACTTTTATCTTTCTTATCTTTCTTATCTTTTTTGTCGCCTTTTTGGCTTCCTTTCTTTTTTCTCGCTGTCTTTTGTCTTCTATCTCTCGCCTTGTTATCTCACATTTCTATCTTCCCTCATCGACAAAATCTTGGATGCATAATCAATATTAAATGCCAGCAATGAAAGAAGTCTCAATATTGATTCCTCTGCCTTAATCGCTTTTATCGCGTCGTGAATTAAGTTTGTGGTATTTACCGAAAACGAGACAATTCAAAACGGGATGGATCTTTACTATTACGGGATACGAAAGCCAGCGAGCAAGATTTGACGCCATATTATCAAGACTTTGCTCGTCAAATTACGGGGACAGACAAGCTACCTTTTATGAGAATTTTTCTACTATCGCTAACGTTTTTAATTTCAACACTGGTGAACGGTGAACCCCATCCACTGCGTGTTGTGTCCGAAATACTGCCACCCTTTCAAACCATCAATGACGGCGGTGAGTTTCAGGGAAAAGCCGTTGATATGGTTAACGCCATTTTGGACAAAGCAGGCTATAACGAAGCCACCATTGCAGTGATGCCTTGGGCGCGTGCTTACAAAAAAGCACAGAAAGAAACGAATGTCGCCATTTTCTCTTTGGCCTATTCCGAAGAGCGTGCCGCGCTTTTCCACTGGGTTGGCGCATTGTATGCGTTAGAGCGATCCTCGTTAATCGGCCTAAAACGCCGTGACGATCTGAATGTACCGACCCTTGAAGAGGCCAAAAAATTTCGAGTTTGCTCAGAGCTTGACACGCACTCGTATCAATATCTAAAAAGCCTTGGCTACGAACCCAACAAGAATCTTTTATCCGTCAGAAGCGTGCTGTCGACTTATCGCACCGATAATGGCGGTATCGCACGTCCGGCTCTCAATCTCACGCTCCTCAACGCAAAAAAATGTGACTATGTGACAGGACTTTGGTCGATTTATGCCTACAGCGAAAATGCCGATCAGAGTCTGAAGCCATTTTTCTATCTCGGACAACCCAGCAAACCTTTGGTACTGCATTTGGCGATGAGCCTGAACTCTGATCAAGCAGTCATTGATAATCTGAAAACGGCATACAAAACCCTAAGAGAAAATGGCGAGCTCCATCGCATTTGCATCGGTAACGATTCAGCGAAACTCTACGAGCGTTCTTGTAAAGCGACCTTACCCACGTCCAAATAGGTGCAGAATAATGCAGAAAATATCGAACGCCAGCACACCGCTTCTCAGACGGTTTGTCACATCCGTGATGTTAGTAAGCATCATTGGCGGTACTCTATTGAGCGTCATTATTGCTTCAGTACAACTTAATCGACTCCATGATCAGAAAGAACAAACTGCGCGCTTGCGGATTGAAAACATCCTAGACAGTGCCGCTTATGCCGCATTCAACTTAGACTCGGCACAGGGCTATTCACTACTGAAGAGCTTTCAAAATGACACACTGTTTCATGGGATTGCGCTACTCGATAATTACAAAGATACCATTACGGATATAGTACCGCTCAACAGTTCCGCTGACGCGTCATGGACGGACGTTTTCTTATCAACGCCGCCGAATGGCGAAGTGACCTATCCTCTGATTTTCCAAATACACAGAGACAATCAATATGTCGATGAGCCCGTGGGCTACCTTATCGGCAACGTCAACTATCAAATAACGCATCGTGAATTTCTTCAACTGCTGTGGACCATCGGGCTATCGACGCTGGGCGAAGTGTTGCTGGTCGCGATCATTCTGACAATTTTCTTCCATAAACAGATAGGCCGCCCCCTCTCCAGCATTATCGAATCTATCGATGAAAGTGCCCGAATTGGTCAACAAAAAAACACCACTATCCAGAAAGTAAAAGGCCATGACCGCGACGAATTTGGTCGTTTGGTGGATGCCTACAACAACTCTGTCATGCAAGCGACGAGCTACATGACAGATCTAGAAGCCGCGAAATCCGAGTTGAAGTCACTGTCGGAAATTGACCCCCTAACCAATGTGGCAAACCGTCGCGCTCTTCTTGCTGAACTGACCAAGCGATGCGATCAAGCATTGCCATTCGCCGTCGTGTCACTCGATATTGACGACTTTGGCAGTTACAACGATGCCTACGGACACCAAACCGGCGATGCCCTTTTGGTGACCCTCGCCAACACGCTCAAAGAACATTTACCCAAAGGCACGCCGATTAGCCGAACAGGGGGCGATGAGTTTGTCTTTATTTTGCCAAACAAAAAGGACCATGACATTGTGCTGAAGCTTTTGAGTCCCCTGCTGACTATTTCACTGAGCGAGCAGTTACCCGGAGGCACACACCATATCTCTTGCTCATTGGGCGTCGCGTTCTTCCCCACTGATGGCCAAAACCCACGACAGCTTTCTCATGCCACTGACATCGCGTTATATGTCGCCAAAGACGCAGGCCGAAAATGCATTCGTTTCTATGACAAACAAGCAGATTTAGCCAGAACTCGGCAAGAAGCCGTCCGCAAAGCACTACAACAGACGATAGAAAACAAAGATTTCAATCTGCTTTACCAACCCAAGGTCAACATGAGAACAGGAAGCATCACTGGCTGTGAAGCCCTACTTCGACTGAACAATACAACACACACACATGTTGAAATCATTGAAGAGGCTGAACGAAACGGCTTGATAGTGGCACTGGGAAGAGAAGTGATGCATCGCGCTTTTTCTGACATGAGTCAAGTGCTCGATAAACTGCCAGAAGACTTTAGATTCAGCGTCAACGTATCCCCACGACAGCTTGTTTCCGAAGGCTTTATCGTTGATCTTTTGGCCACGGCGACAAAATACAATGTGCCGCTGCGATATCTGGATATTGAAATTACAGAGTCCACCCAGATGTTTGACACAGCATCGAGCAGCCAAACCCGTCAATGGCTCAAAAACGCAGGTGTGACAGTGACCTTGGACGATTTCGGCACTGGCTTTGCTTCGCTTGAATACTTGATGACTTATGGCTTTGACCAAATCAAAATCGACAAACACTTCACTCAGGCATTACCCATTGATGAAGACGCTAAAGCGATTTTCAATGTGGTGCAGTACCTTGCCGACAAGCTCAACATGGCGGTTGTCGCAGAGGGCGTGGAAACCCATGAGCAAGTAGCCTACTTACTCAACCAAGGTTTTGAGTGTGCGCAAGGCTACTTCTACTCAACCCCACTATCGGTTCGTGATTTGTTGTTGTTTCTCGTGAAACGCCAGCTTTCCAACCAAATATGTGTTGAACATACCTAATCAATGCTGTGTGAAGGAAAATTCAATTAAAATCATTTAGATAAAAAATAGTTACCACTCAGACTCTATGAAAACTACTGGCCTAGCACGTCTATGAGTATTAAATATTCCGACAGTTATGTTTCATTATATAAACACCATTACTTAATTGAGATAAATATAGCTTTTAAAAGTTCGCAAATTGAATAAAGATTAACCCATAGCAACGAGAGTTAATCACAAAGAAAAACGCTGGCGGAGAAATTGTCGTAACAGCTAACTGTATATGTTGTACCGATCATCTGTATTTTGTAGTAACAGTTAATCGGGTTTGTTGTTGCAGTTATCGGTATTATTTCTTCGCTGGCAACCTATTACGTAAGTGCGCACTTTTTTCGTGCATTTACTGGACGATAGCATCGCTATTCATGTTAAACGGAATTAACCATGAAATCTTTATTAAACAATCGCTTGTTCGATACGCATAAAAGTAATCTTTCCATCAATATCATTGACAGAAAGAAACTTTCACTTACTCATAAATAAGTAACATAGCGCGATTAAACCAGTAATGAATCGACTGATTCCATTCATTACCACAAAGAATTTACTGACATCATGTTGTACCTTGATGACATTTTGGTAAATCCACAGGGAAGTCCTTTGCAATAAGTGAAACATTTTTAATGCACTTTGCATTTAGGACAGGTAAGGGTTATTTCTATGCGGACTCTATCTTGCCTGTCCTTTTATTTTTCTCTCCCCCCTTTCATGTCATTTTCGCCACCGCTTCCCTGTCTTTTGTTTCTAGCCACGCCCAATCTCTTACATAAACCCTCTAATACACACTTTCAAACAATCCACTCTTCCTCGTCATGGCTTCTTTGTATGTTACGTCTGTTATGTTAGGACACTGGCACATAGCCATGGGCGCAGAGAATGTTTACTGTAGTCTGTATTGAGCAACACCTATTACTTAACGCAAAAAACAAAGCACTATAAAGGATGCACGTTAACCATGGAATTCAGGTTTGAACTCGTTCACGCAAGCGGCGCAACATCGACATTGAACATTGGCAGTTGGGTGATTGACGATCAGCAATCCTGGGCCGTTTTCAGCACAGAGGGCGACATTGGATCGCTGCTCGGCAGCTTACTATGTGACGAATTGCCATTTTCCGGCACGCTAGAAAAAGGCGCAGGCAACATTGCCCAAGTTTCGTTAGTCACGCAGCAGCGATTGCTGGATGACGAGATCGCCCACGACGATACTGATTTCCTGGACCGCATCGACACAGGCACCACGGTGTACGATCTGATCTACGCCAACAGCCTGAATAATAAAGCGCTGACGCAGCAACTGATCGACGATTTGGATCTCAATCATCTTGCAGACAGCGGCTTTCGGGTATTGTCGACCGGAGAAACCCGACGCGTGATGCTGGCGCGTGCACTGGCAACCCAACCTGATTTTCTGGTATTGGATAATCCTTTCAGCGGCCTAGATGTGGCGCATCGCGCGGCATTAGCACACTACCTCACAACCCTTTCCCAAACCGTGCCAATGATGGTGACATTTTCACGCGAAGAAGACATGCCAGAATGGGTCGACCACATTGCCCTGTTCAACCACGGCAAGCTAGAAGGCCTAATGGACAAGAACGCGTGGAACACTCATCCGGTGATCACGCAAATCAAGGCCCAATCGAAAGAACAAAGCGATGACATGATGACGTTGATTCGCCGTCATCAGCACAATTCTCCCTTTGAGAACCCCATCTTTGAACTCAAACACGGGCACGTGGAATACACCGCAAAAACCATTTTTACCGAGGTGAATTGGCGCATCGATAAAGGCCAACATTGGCAAGTGAAAGGCCCGAATGGTTGTGGCAAAAGTACCCTGCTCGGCATGATCTTTGGTGATCACCCGCAGTGCTACAGCAATGACATTCACATTTTCGGTAAGCAGCGTGGTTCTGGCGAAACCATCTGGGAAATCAAAAAACACATCGGCATGGTGTCGTCGGCCTTGCACCTGCAATATCGGGTTAATTGCAGCGCGTTAGAGGTGATTATTTCGGGTTTCTATGATTCTATCGGCCTGTACAACCAACCCACACGCAAAGAGCGAGAGCTTGCCAAAGAATGGCTGGATATCCTCCATATGGGCCAGTACGTCAAAACCCCGTTTCGCCAATTGGAATACGGCCAACAACGCTTGCTACTCATCGCCCGCGCCATTGTAAAACACCCCACCTTGCTGATCTTGGACGAACCCTACCAAGGCTTGGATTACCTCGGCCGCAGGCTCATGAAAAACACCTTGCAATTGATCGCCAAAGAAAACCTCAGCCAATTGCTCTATGTTTCACACTATCAGGATGATGAACTGGCAAGCATTCGAAACACGCTCACGTTTGTGTTTGATGAGGCGAGTAAGTGTTATCGGGCGAAGATTTCGGGGTGTTAATTGGCTTGATGAATAGGGCTACTCGTCCCACCAACAAAACTTGTTATCGTGGCTTGGTGATAAGGCCGACGCGATCCAAATACCGGGACCGCAAGCATAAGTGTCACCCGCTATTCGTTCTCTGCTCATCGTTTTTACATTGTCTTGTTCGAAATCAACCAGAACACTTAGATCCCCCATTGGGAGCTTGAGAGGGATGGGGATGACAACCGCCCAAACAACAATCCCTTTATAAAAGGTTTTGTAAGGATAAATCCATCGTTCTCCACCATGCGCATTTTTGGCGATCAACAAAGGCTCTCCCCATGCTTCTCTTATGCCCACTTTATTGCGCTGTTCATCCTTTAAGTACGGGTACTTTTCTTTCACGTCATTGTCGTGAAAGCCCCCATAAAAATCGTCGACTTTTTTATCTGTGTTATCCGTGATACCCACACAGCCATTCAAAAAAATCAGTCCAAAAAAGGCTAAGACTTTTGCAAAACTCAATGTATCTCTCCATATTCCGCGTTGATGACACGCCGAACTTTGTGACAAACAAAAATAATAAATTGTTCTATATTCAACAAGTTGAAACCTTAAGGTAATCATTTATAGAATATCTTTGTTTCTCTACATGGAATGCATCATCAATGCGAAACATGGCTAATGGTGTGAAATAACTAGCGTTTAAGCCTCGATTTCAATTCAGCTTTTTTTTCGTCTAACCAGCGAAGGAGTCTTGGCGCATTCATGGCAACCATACCAATGCCACACATCACCATAAGATAAACCCATGCCATCCAGCGAAAAGAATCAGGCGCGTCAGGGAGAACAATGAGGGCAATGACCCCCGCAGCCACTAACAGGCTTATAATGCGAAAAAACATGACTGAACACTCCGTGTTAGGTTGATATCACAAGCATACCGCGACATTCGAATTTCCAAGATTTTTAACGCGTCGAGGCATACATTGCTCGCGACACGCTTTGAATTCACTTGCAGGATCAAGATAAAACATCCACATCCAGTCTTGGGCGTCGGTGGTTATTCGCCAAGGGTAAGGCGCGACAGTAAACACAGAATCATTGAGGTGAGCGAGTTTGTTGATGGCATTTCCCGTTCGTCCAACCGTGTCGACTTCCTCTCCCTGCGATACCCAGCGACCTAACGTTGTATTATCACGCTTAAGTTTTGTTATTGAGGGAAAGCTAATGCTAGAGTGTGATTTGTCTGGAGATTAGAGAACTAGACCAGCACAACCTCAAAGTGCTCGTTCAACGAGAACTTCTCGGTAACCAAACCATACTTTGAGGCTCGTCGGTTAACTGGCCTATCATTGATGTTTAAGGAAAAACCATGAGCGATAACCAATATACACCGCCAAAAGTTTGGGCAAATGAAGCAAGCAGCGGTAACAAATTCGCGAACATTAACAGCCCTGTGTCAGGCGCAAGGTTTGATCGGGATTTACCTGTCGGTGAACATGGATTTCAGCTTTATTCGCTTGGCACCCCAAACGGTCAGAAAGTGACGATCATGTTCGAAGAGCTTTTAGCACTTGGTATTACAGAAGCGGAATATGATGCGTACCTGATAAACATTGGTGACTCAGAGCAATTCTCATCAGGGTTTGTCGGTGTAAACCCCAATTCAAAAATACCCGCACTGGTTGATAAAACTGGTACAGATCCTGTCAACGTGTTTGAGTCAGCGTCAATCCTGATGCACTTGGCAGAGAAGTTCGGTCAATTCCTGCCAGCAAGTGGCCCTGCAAGAACGCAAACCTTGAACTGGCTCTTCTGGGCGCAAGGTTCAGCGCCATTCCTTGGTGGTGGCTTTGGTCACTTCTATGCGTACGCCGATGTGAAACAAGAGTACCCCATCAATCGCTTTGCGATGGAAGCGAAGCGCCAGTTACATGTATTGGACAAGCAGCTTGCTAACAACACTTATATTTCTGGTGAAGAATACACGATTGCAGACATGGCTATTTGGCCTTGGTATGGCAGCCTCGTGCTTGGCCGCTTATACGATGCCGCTGAGTTCTTGGAAGCGAACACGTATACCAACGTGGTCCGTTGGGCAAAACAGTTAGATGCCCGTGAAGGTGTGCAACGTGGTCGTGTGGTCAATCGTTCGTTTGGTGAAGCGTGGGAACAAGTCCCTGAACGTCATTCCGCTGAAGACATTGATAAGGTGCTGAAACTGCGCCCGTAGTTTCTGTGGATTGACAGTGAAAGCGCACCCTCTAGGTGCGCTTTTTTCTGATCTAACGCTTAAATGACAGATAGAACCCTCACCTAAACACCGCGATCTCGGAGCAGCCGACGACTAAAGTTTAATGTCCAACTTGTTTCGCACATATGTTGGGATTGCCAGTTGCTCATCAAGGTCATTGAACGCCGCTTGCTTAGGCATGGATTCGACGATTGTCGCGAGTTCTTCGAAACTGATGCCAACGACTCTGCATGCTGTCATTAGGCCATTTATGAAGCACTTTTTCTCACGCTTTTTTCGATCCTCACTGGTGGGAATGGAAGCGTAAGCTTCACACTCTTTTGATAACAGCGTTAACAACTCCATTTTTTGCGAAACCATACTTTTCTCTGATGATTAATAGGTGTTCGACTCATTATCAAACAATATAAACATCAATGCCAAGACATTGATCTAGTTGAAGATATTGGGAATGAGAGAGTGCTGAGGTCACTCTTGTCTTCTTTTGACCATGCATCGATGGTGAAAGTCTCACTGTTTTCAGCTGTGCTGTCGTTCACAGTAGAAATAGCGATGCGCACTGACGATGCATTCTGGCAAGGTAATTTCAATCAGCGTCGAGGAAATGGCGGCTGTTCCCGTTGTTCCATCTGAGTAGAGCAATGAGACGGTTAGGTCCAGCTACATGCTCTGCGGTAGCGGTAGATTTCAAGTTAGTCGGGTTCATATAGGCAAGCTGGTATAGCGAGCTTTTGCTGCCATGCATATCAAGCCCCATAACGAGTAAAATGAACAAGCTGCATATTACCCTCAATGGGCTTTCTACGATCCTACCCTAGATGGGTCAGTACTCTGCCTTGGGTATGAAGCGAAAATATAGCTATTTTGACGACAAATTTAGTAAAAAAATGTGTGATAACAGCGTTAAAACCTCGAAAAAACATGCGTGTTGTGTTTTACTCAGGAGAAATCTGCCGAACGAATAAGAAGCAGCATATCAAGCAATATTTTGTATATATGAGTCTCATTGCGTTACATTTTCTTGCCTCTTTCACAGCCAGTGCAGATGGCCGTGAACCTCGTCATATCTTTAACCTCCACAAAAATCCGACATGGCAAAATCTTCTACATCATGAACCCAGCTGGTTCGGCTCAGAAAGCCTGATAAACAGTGCTGATTTCTTTCTATCACCTGATGGAAAATACAATGCAGCAGCGGAACTTTCCGCGACGTTAGACGCCTTCACGTTAGAGCCTCAAACACAGTGCCGCTTTCCCGCTAGAAAAATGTGGCTTGAGCAGGTATTGCCCAACATCCCTTTCCCAAAGGTCGATTGCCGCGAATACGAAACGTATATGCAGGCATTCTCCGCAGAAAGCGTCAGTTTGGTTTATGCCAGTGGTTATCTCGGCAATCCCGCCTCTATGTACGGGCACGTATTACTCAAGTTTAACAGCGCTCAAAATCACGAGTTTCTCGACAATACATTCAATTATGGCGCTCGTGTACCGGATGAAGATAACAAGCTTGTTTATATCTACAAGGGCATTACTGGCGGCTATTTAGGCCAGTTTTCTAACCAGAAATACCATCACCAAAACCTCACATACAACGAATCTGAGCTGAGAGACTTGTGGGAGTATCGGCTACGCCTTTCACAGCAAAAGGTTAACTTCTTGCTTGCCCATCTCTGGGAGTTGGAAAATAGCAGCATGACGTACTATTTCTTCACAGAAAACTGTGCGTATCAGCTAGCTAAAGTTTTAGAGATGGTGATGGAGAAACCATTGATCGCCGAGGGAAAACTCTGGGTAATGCCATTCGATATTGTCATGATGTTGAACAAACCCCAAACAAACGCATTTGTTGATGACGTTATCTATCACAAATCACGCCAAGAGCAACTCTATCAGCGCTTTGCTCAACTCAATGAAGACCAGCAGGAAACGATCGCTCGTATCGTTGACACTCCGACATCAGAGATTCAACAGCAATTTGATGATCATTCACACAATGAAGTCATACAGATCGTCGATACGCTCTATGACTATTACGCATTTATCGATGTAAAAAATGAGGGTCTCAACGATGTTCAAACGGCAAAACTCAAGGCACTCCTAGCGTTACGGTTTAGCCTGCCTGCATCAGAAACTGAGTGGATTGAACCCAAACAAACGCCACCTCACAACGCCCAGAATACGACAATGCTTCAAGCTTCAGCAATCTACAACGAGGCGTTTGGAGAAGCATTGGCACTTAGGTTCCGCGCCAACTATTACGACCTGTTAAACATGAATTCCGCAAGGATTCCAGACTCAGCCCTGAATACCTTTGACCTGACATTTCTCTATACCAAAGAGGATGATTCGGTTCGACTACGAGAGTTTACTCTCATCGATATTATCAACTTAAATGTCTCCCAAACTGGGCTACCTGGTGATAGTCAATTGGCTTGGGGGATATCCGCTGGCTACAAGCCCACGGCACTAAATTGTATAAATTGTTCAGATACCTCATTCGAAGGCTTTGTCGGTAAAAGCTGGAAAACCTTTGACAGTCTCGTTAGCCATTTGGCGTTAGCGGGAGATGTACAAATTAATTCACTAAAAGATATCAATCTGTTTAGCGGACCAGAAATTGGGGGAGTCTTAACCGTGACTCCTTATTGGGTTACCTCAATGAAATTAGGCGGTTATTTTAATATAAACAAAAAATGGCAATACAATAATCATTTAGCGTGGGAACAACGTTTCTTTGATCATCAAGCTTTTGATCTCAGAACCACTGTTCGTTATGACGAAGGATTTGAGTATGCCGCTAACTTATCTATTTATTGGTGAATAATATGAAAAAAATTGCGCTATTAGCTGTCGCTGCTGCTTTTATGTCGGGTAATGTTGCTGCCGAGGACAAAGAAGGAATTAACCCTTGGACACAATGTGGTATTGGAGCAATGATTTTTAACGATATTCCTGCTGCTGCAGGTATCTCAAACGTTATCTGGGATTTGGGTACAACGGCTGTATCGTCTAATATCTCTTCGCAAGGAACATGTGAAGGTAGCGAAGTGAAAGCTGCCATGTTCATCCAGAACAACTTTGACCAAATGATGGAAGACACCTCTAAAGGTTCTGGCGAACACATTAATGCTATGTTGGAAATTCTAGAAGTAGAAGCCGCGAACCAAGAAGGCGTAATCACGTCTGTTCGTGCCAATGTTGCAGGTCAACTCGCAGTTGACGAGGTAACACCTCAGTCATACTACAATGCTGTTGTAGCAAGCCTGTAGTCGCATTCAGCAGGGAGCCTTTGTTCCCTGCTTGCTCTCATCCACGTGGGGTTACCTACACGCTGCGTGCTTTTCTTGTTTTTGGCGGTTGAACCATCGCCATTTTCTGAGCATTTCTTCATCATTATGCTTTTACAGCAAATTGTCAGCCTTTAGCTTTTGTTTTTTCTCCTTCCTTGCCCCATGATGCCCCACTTTTATTGCCGGAATACAGCGTGGAGCAGTCGTGAAATCGGGCTTAGATATTCAATTACGTGATGCATTTGATTCGTTTTTTAGAGCACTAAAAACAACCCATGAAAAGTACTTTGAAACGTCAATCCGTCTCGTGTCATTACAAGAATGGGCATACCTTGGCGTTCGAATGGGAGCAGAAGCTCCCCAGCGAACAAGCAAAGAAAGTTGGGTTGTGCTGCCAAATAAAGACGATGACGCTGCGGCAAAAAAGCGTTTTTATTGCACAGCGAAAGATGAAGACGTTTGGGCGATCAACATGGCAGGGAAAGGGCGAAGAATCGCACTTGCCCGCCGAAATTCACATGATGCCATGGCGATTTTGGACCAAGATGCATTTATTGGTCACGTCATTTGGGATACGCCGCTAGGCGTTGCTGGTCAAGGTGTGTTGCCCGTGAATCGGATGGTGTTAGAGATGGGCGGCGAAGAGCGCGTCTTTCATATTTGCGGTATGCGTGATGAGAAAGGCAACCTATCGATTCATGTAAACGGCCATGAAAAACTGGGATTGACGGCTTCTCGTTACATTGACAAAACCCTACATGGCGTTGGTGAAATCTGCTCACAAGCTAAGATCGGCATACAACCTCTTTCAGACTCCCCGCTGAACAACTCGCCGTTTTTAGCCCTTGTCGAGTCGCAGCAAGACGATGATGTGCTGTTCAAGCAATTTCCCTTTCTCTCGCCGCTAACGTTTCAAAAGGTAAGAAATGAAATCGCCAAGTCTCGGCATCTCGTTCAAACCGCGATGAAAAAAGCCGTGTCAGCAAAACGCGTCATGCTGTTGGCCGTTCCAAGCGCATTGGCCGTGTCTGTGTCTCTATTTTTCATGTTTAATCTGATATTAAGCAACGGAACATCGGCAGGTGTTCTTTCAGCGATCGAGCCATTCATGGACGCTTTCATTGGCGCGAAGCAATCCATACTGCAGCACTACTTCGCGCTGTGGGGGAATGTGACGTATGCCTTCGCGGGATTAGGGGTCATCGTTATAACAGTCTCTGAACTTGTCGATTACGGCGCCAACAAGTGTAAGAAGCAGGGCATGTTATTCCCCATCGTCGCGAAACTGACTTACTACTGTTTTGTCGCCATCTTTTTGATTGATCTTTTGTTACTCATCATGAGTGCAGCGAATCCAAATATCATCACAGTGGCATTGGCGTTTGCTATGTATCTCTTGCCCGTCACGGTTTATATCAGCTTCCAGTTTTTAAAGAAGAAAGCGGAGAGCAAGGTGTTGACACCCTTGAAAGTATTTACCTGGTTTTCTGTAGATAAACCTTTGCGGTAGCAGACATGAAAAGCGCACTTTAAGTGCGCTTTTTTCACCCTGCCTAGATCATGGAACTCAACCCAAACAAGTTACCTTCGGTATCCATGCACACACAGACGAAGCCAAACTCACCAATCGACATTTTAGGTTTAATCACCTGACCGCCAGCCGCTTCAACACGAGATTCTTCGACGGCACAATCTTCAACGCCAAAATAAACGATAGTGCCGCCAGTCACAGGGCTAGCGTTTTCGCGTTTAACCAATGCGCCGCCAGCGCCATAGTGCTCCATGTCAGTTTTGAAGGCTTTCATCTCAACGCTGCTGTTGCATCCAAACCCTGCCTTATTTCGTCTCACTTCCAGCTATCTCATTTTTTCACTTGGTGATAGCTGTCATTCTTGCGTCGGTTTTTACACGCTTAATCCGCGACGCGCATCGATAGTCAAACGTAAGGAAACTAAAATGCGACATCTCTTCATCTTACTCACGGTCGGTCTCAGCGTTCTCACTGTTCAACCTGTATTGGCAAAACAGCATGAAGGTATCGAGTTTCTTAACTCCGGCGCCGTGCTGCCTAAGACACTTCCTTTTTCAGAGGCCGTCAGGGTGGATAAAACCCTTTATCTGTCGGGACAGATCGGCATTTTGCCGGGCACACTCACCTTAGCGCCGGGTGGCATAGAAGCGGAATCAAAACAGACGATGGAAAACATCAAAACGTCGCTTAGCGCTAACGGCTATGCCATGAGCGATCTGGTGAAATGCACCGTCCTACTGGCAGACATGTCTGAATGGCAGACGTTCAACGGCATCTACAAAACGTATTTTTCTAAACGATACCCAGCGCGAAGTGCAATCGGTGCCAATGGGTTGGCGTTAGGGGCAAAAGTGGAAGTGGAATGTATCGCAGCGGTTGATTGATACAGTGAACGTTATCAAGTGACCGTCACGGTAATTTGCTAGGTGTTGTACCCCCACGCAAAAGGAGCAACACCTAGCATCGCGCCAGTAAACGCGCCCATCGGGTCGCTATTAAAGCAGTGATACTCCGAACTATCCCCATAGGTGTGATTAGCTCTCGTCGAATCGGATGCGTTGAATTTGACTCTACGCGTCTTGTTTTTCTTGTTGGTACAACGCACTTTTCAATGCACTCTCGTTGCTAAAACCGACACTTGTCCAACCCAGCCCATATTCTTTTCCATAGAACCCTGTGAGGTCTTTAAGCCAGTATTCTTTACTTTTTTCAATCAGTTGAATGATATTTTTAAGCATCATTTCGCCTCGTTTTAGTGGGAGTAACAACACTATAGCGAGATGAAAAAAGCAGATTGATACGATGACGGCAGGTACTGGTACTTTTGCCGCAACTTAGTTTTTCTCGTCTGAAAGACTGTTAAAATTGGCCAGTAGCAATAAGGCCGAGTGATCACCGTGAGACATAAGAAAACCGCATTAGAAAAGCCACCAAGACGTGAAGGTTTTTCATGGCGCTATAGAAAGATAAAGCAAGTACAAAAGCCGACACTCTGGCACTGTCATGAAGAGTACGAGCTTGCTCTGCACCGAAATTTTGTTGGAACGGCTGCGGTATCGCACCATGAATCTCCCGTCGCTCACAACCATCTTATGTTGATAGGGCCTAATCTGCCCCATGCCGTGACATCAAAAGACATTGAAGGACAGCAATGTGAAACTCATGTGGTTTGGTTTCGCGAGTCGTGGATTAAACAATTGATGGCTAGCTGTGAGGAACTGAGAAACCTCACCCCATTGCTTGAGCGCTCCAAGCTCTGCATTGAATTCTCGGAACGAACGGCAGAAGACGTCTTTCAGCTTTTAGATGATTGCCCCAACACCAGCCCAATCGACCAGTTAGCGACCTTTCTTCAAGTGTTGTCTGTATTGGCGCAAGACAGCCAAAGTAAAACGCTGCTGCCGACCGCTTTGGGTCAAACCAAAATCGATGATGCAGAACGCGCCAAGATAGAGAAAATCTGTGATTACTTGGCACGTAATATGGCAAAACCCATCACTCTCGCCGATCTCGGCAGGGCATTTCACGCCAGCGATAGCAGCATTCAACGCCTCTTTACCGATCACTTTGGTGAAAGCTTTTCATCGTATTTGAAAAAGCTTCGCTTAGGACATGCGTGCAGTGAATTGCAAATGACAACCAAGCCTATCGGGTTAATCGCAGAGAGCGTTGGGTACAGAAACCTGTCGAACTTTAATCGTCAATTTAAGCAGTACAAGCAACTGACCCCGAGAAAATATAGAGGGCAGTTTAAGCGGGGAGCGTCATAGCCAAAGAAAACAGAGGTTGGAAGCGAAGCTCAAGGTCTGCATCTGCATTACTTACTCAAAAGAAACTTACGCAGTTCACGCTCTTCACGCATGACATACAAGATAAATACAGTCTCAGCTTCTTGTTTATAAAATACTCGGCAAGGGCTGACGACCACTTCACGATAATTCAACTGTGGCAGTTCAGGGGGAATTCGACCCGATTCAGGGAAAGTTTCTAGGCGTTCTACTTTATCAAAAACGGACTGAACAACTAGCTTTGCAGCAGGAAGCTTGTCAAGCGCGATGTATTCAGCAATATCGTTAAGATCGGAAAGCGCCGAATCAGTCCAGACTACTTGAGCCATTTTGACATCTTGTCCTTGGCATCTGAATGTGCGGTTACCTTTCCTTCAGTAACAGCTCTTTCGCCACGAGCGATACCTTCCAATAGCGCAAGGCGATTTTGCATGAACTCGTAATCTTCAACATCCACCAGATAAGCAGAGGGTTTGCCATGCTCAGTGATGAGTACAGGCTCTTTGCTATCGTGCAGTTCCGACAAGATTTTGGTCGCTTGGCGTTTCAACGACGTTACCAGTTCTACTTTCATCTGTGTTACCTCGAAGATATACTCAAAGTGATACTATTCTATCACTTTGAGTATGGCAAGGTTGGGAGATTTTTAAGTGCCTGTCCCCTCTAACCCATTTTAAACACTGAAAAGAACTGACGGATAACACCTCATTCAGCCTACGCGTTAGCGGTCGATTGCATTGTCTTGGCGTAGCAAACATATACCCAACCAAATAAACCAGCCAATTTGGGCAACACCGAATATTTCGGTAAATATTTCGTCGGGATAAACTGTAGTAATACCCGCTATGCCTACAAGCAAACCAAGATAATTTAGATTTCGCGAAAACTCCCCAGCTTGTAAGGCAACTACACTAAGTAATAAAACCCAAAGCCCCCCAACCAACTCATTTCCACCGCCGAGACTTTCTGTAATCAAAGAAACTATTGACCATATATCAAACGCTTTTTGTGGGTTTGCATCCATTAGATCGATTGCATGATCAAGACCAATCGTTGAGATCATGCCACTCGCAATCACTAAGCCTACCCAGATAACACCAAATAGGGAGCCAATTGCGAGTGCTGGGTCTTTTGTAGCTTTTAGCTTTTCGTGTAAACCGATAACCAGCACCGCAAGGAAAACGCCGAATATTACATACATTAGGAAATAGATGATTGAAAATATTTGTTGGTTTTCTGCAAGGTAAGCCATTTTTTCTGTTGGGCTACCAGTGGATGGGTATGACCAAAAAGCACCGAAGTATATAAAAGCAAGAATATAGATAAAAGCTTCAGAAATAGCTGAAACTCCAGCCAGTTTTTGCAGGTTTCTCATTCGACTAAATTCCGGTTTCTGCTAATGCTAACGTCGCGCTTTGCGGTGATTTTGGTGGCACAAAGTGCCGGAAAAATTATCCGACAACAGCGCCTTGATTAACTGCAATTACTCGGATTCCCAAGGGGAACATATATCAATGAGGCAGCCGTTTGGGTCTTTTACCAGAAAACGGCGTTGACCGTAAAACTCGTTACGGGGTGCTTGCAAAATCGATAGTCCCATATTTAGTGCTTTCTCATAAGTCGCATCAACATCGCTTACTACAAAGGTGACGTACATACCTGTTGGAGAATTTTGATACTCTTTCGGTACAAGCTCATGATCCCACTGAATAATTCCGTATTCAACTTCTGAATCTTCTGGCACGCAAAGTTGTATATACCAATCGCTTTCGTACTTTATTTTTAAACCTAAAAGATTTGCATAGAAATCTTTGCTTTCCTGTAGGTCATTAGAACATATATTCGTTAATATTTTCATCCGACTCCCTTTGTACATTTAACGCCCGCTTCTAGCTGACCCCCTCAAAATCTCTTTTCTAAACAATGAGAAGGGCGCACATCGACCCTTTTGAACTAATGAATTTCGCCAAAAAACACATTCCACCAAAAGGAATGAACGATGCGCGATATTCAAATTCTACAAGATACTCTACAAAGTCAGTGTCCCACTATTCATAAAAAGCGGCTTCACTTTCTGATACTTGCAACTAAATCCTCACTTGATGCAGAACAAATAGGACGCATGTAGAACAAATAGGACACACACTTTAAGAAAAGCTTTAATTTGTCAATTTCATACGATAGTGCTTCAAGGCTCAAAGGCAGGTCTCCAAGATGAATGCCGCGTTGCTGAACGATATGATCCCCGTATTGTTCAACGACTCGTCACTTATATCTCAATGACTAAAGCTCGCTCATCCCTCATTAGTATTGACGCTACGCCTTACTATCACTGCGTCTCGCGTTGTGTGCGTCGTTCATTCCTTTGTGGATATGATGAACTTGCTCAGCAAAACTATGAACATCGTCGTGGTTGGATTGAAGAACGGCTACTCGCGCTAGCAGGCGCATTTTGTATTGATATTTGTGCCTATGCCATCATGAGCAATCACTATCATGTGGTGCTCCATATTAATGCAGACAAATCTAAACAGTTGACAGCACATGACGTTGCCGAGCGTTGGTTGGCTTTTCATCAAGGTCCAACATTGATTCACCGTTTTCTGGCGCAAGATACACTCACCGACTCAGAAAATGAGCGTTGCCATACGGTGATTGAAACGTGGCGTGAGCATTAATGTCGATTAGTTGGTTCATGCGTCTACTGAATCAACACATCGCGTCTGAAGCCAACCGAGAAGACAAATGCACAGGTCATTTCTGGGAGGGACGGTTCAAAAGCCAAGCGTTACTCGATGAAAAAGCCCTTGCGGCGGCGATGGCCTATGTGGATTTAAACCCTGTTAGGGCTGCGATTGCAGCCACACCAGAAACGTCCGATTTCACGAGTATCAAAGCGCGAATTAACGCCATTGAAAATGAGAAAACTGCCACAAAAGGATTGTTCCCCTTTGTTGGAAACCCGAGAGAAAACATGTCAGAGGGCATCCCTTTTCGGTTGATGGATTATCTAGAACTTGTCGATTGGACAGGTCGCCAATGCCGAGAGGATAAGCGTGGTCAAATTGATAGCAGAACGCCTCCAATACTCAACCGCTTAGGGTTTGATTCCGCTGAATGGCTTGATGCCTACAAACATGCTGAAAAAGGAACTCTCATTGGCACAGAGTCATCCATTAAGCGCGCTTTATCTTTACTCGGGAGAAAGCGACTTTGTGGATTTCGACTCCCAGCCAGCTAGAATCGCCAAAACCACTCCCGATTTTTGAATGACCACCTTACTGGTGGTTTTCGCCTTCCTGCAAAACACCCATTCCCAGTAATTTCAGCGGGTTCTTCTACTTTCCTGCCTAAAACCTAGGGGAGAAGTGTTATTTGGGCACAATGGTAGAAAGACAAGTGATGTGGTTTTCTGCCATTTTAAGGATGTGTGTCCCGTTAGTTCGCGCAAACTGTTTGAAACGGCCAAATCACCGCTTTTAGAAAAATGCGCCACGAGTAAGCGTCCCGTTCATGCTTCTGTTAAATACCTAAAACCCAACACCTATGCTTTCCCATGACTTTTCCCAGCCTTCGTAAGCCGTTATATAAATTAATAATTCTCGGTGTTCACGCTCAAACATCTCTTGATTTGGTTCAGTTACTTCTGTCTTTGCCTTTTTTGCCAATAGGTACAAAAACAGTGCACGCTTTTCAAAAGTACGCCAAGTTGTTATAGCTACCCATTTATGTTCATCCAAAGGGCAATCAACCTTTAAGCTTGCTGATGATTCATCTATAAGGAACAAATAAGATTTGTACACAAAACCAGCACCTTGCAGCAGTCTACATGCATCAATAATGTCATCTAAAATATCGAATGTGTCTGAGTTTCTAAGTGCTTTTGATAGCTCGGATTTAACACTGGTGTTGAGACTAACATTTAAATATTTTTCAATGGGTTCAACACTTGAGGCCGATTGTAGGTTAAAACGTTCAAAAGTTTCTTTAATACTCGCGATATTAGTATCAAAAGCTCTTTGCACAGATTGGAGGTCTATAGCTCTCTTTTGTTCAGCTAACTGCTCTCGAATCCCCAAATAGGCAAGAAACGCGAACACAGGACCAAGTGTTCCACCAATGTAAGAACCAAAATTAGCCCACTCACTCTGCTTACTTGAGAAGGCAGGTATTTCGACAACATTAAATTGAACAAAGTAGAGCGCTAAAACAACAAAGGACAAAAGCCCAATTAAAGCCCAATATTTTTTCATATAGATTGTTACTCACTTACGACTTGGTATTTAACGTTCGAATAATGGGCGTTTACTAACACAAACTGATTGAAACACCTAAATCACGGCGTTTCTATGAAAATTGCGCCACGAGTAAACGTCCCTGTTTATTTGCTTGTTAGCTTTACTTTTCCGCAGTATCAAATTCTAACTTAACTCGCTGACCTAACCTTTTTGATGGAAGTTCGTTGACTATATAAGGCGAATATTTCCATTTACGCAATGCTTCAATTGCTAAAACGTCATGCCTTGAATCTGGAATTGATTCAATGACTTGAATATTCTCGGGCGAGCCACTTTCATCAATATCGAATGTAAGTAAAACGTAGTGTTGCTGTGAAGCGGCTGAATTACTCTGACAACCAACTAAAAGTAACACTAGAACGAGAAAACAGCTCCGTATCATATCCCTACTATCCGTTCTGCCAAGTAATGCTAACGCCTTACTAATGGGCGCATAAATGCTTGGCTAAAATTAGCGACGAAGGAGCGCAAGCCAAGCGTTTTGCGTCCTTTTGAGTAACTTGTTAAGTGGCTGATACTCTTGACTTTACTGTATCAAAATCTTCAACATTAGTATTGATTTTGGATCCTAAATATACAACTACTTCACGAGCACCAGCTCCAATAGCTAATTCTCTCAGAACTCTTTCTTCTATATCTGTCAGTCCACCATCGGTTTTTTCTAATTGATGCACAATGACGCGAGGTGAAGGTTTAATTTTTGATTTATGCAATGTGTACATACCATGCTGCAATATCTTTTCAGCACACATAAAGTCGGCAACAAATGATCTATTGTGTTTAAAGGGGTTAAGTACCCGAACATTCGGAGAAGAAAGAGATTTAGCTTCCGATCCAATTGCTTTTACTATTTCACCTTTTTTAGTGCTTTCTATAGCAATGTAAGGCTCAGTTTCAAAAGACAAGTTGGAAGAAAAAACTTTGATAGAAAGTTTGTTTTCACTTAATTCAAAAAGTAAATCATGTGAAAAAAGGCTTCTTATAAATGTAAACAAAACTCTGGGCCTCCGAGCCACTTAACGTCGTTTTAAGGGGCGAAAAACATTAGCTTCACGCAAATAAGCCACCTTAAATGCCATAAGTTGATATAACAAAATTTGCGGGAATGTTTTGCGTCCGCCTTCAAAACCTTTGTTATAAAGCTGCAACCCAAGCTGTTTGAATAGCCGAGCCTCGCCATTTTCTTTTGCAAGCAGCCTCTGGGGTGCTTGGTCTGTTCTGATCATTGATGGCTTGTTTGCAACACTTTCAATGGCGGGCGGCGATCCAACAACAAACCGCTTTTTTGTTGAGAAAACCAACGTGGTTTGTGGTTCAGATTTGCTGCTTACATGTAAGTATAATTACAGCGTATAACGTCGTTTTAAGGGGCGAAAAACATTAGCTTCACGCAAAAATACCACCTTAGACGCCATAAGTTGATATAACAAAATTTGCGGAGATGTTTTGCGTCCGCCTTCAAAACCTTTGTTATAAAGCTGCCACCCAAGCTGTTTGACTAGCCACACCTCGCCTTTTGCCTTTGCAAGCAGCCCTTGGGATGCTTGGTCTTTTCTGGCCATTGATGGCTTGTTTGCAACACTTTCAATGGTGAGCGGCGATCCAAAACCAAACCGCTTTTTTGTTGAGAAAACCACTGTGGTTTGGCGCTCAAAGTCGCTGCTTACATGTAAGTAAAATTACAGCGTATAACAGTGTATTAGACCCAAAAATGGTGTGTTTAAACACACCATTTAGTCCAATAACAACAAACTGCTATTCTACCATCAAGCGTAACGTTATGTTTTATAAAACTAAGATCCGAGTTCCAAAAGTTACACTGTTAAAGAAAGACAAATCGGTGTAATTGAAGATTATGCACCGTCACCATCAGGGCTGCGTATCTAACCAGTACTTAAAACACGACAGATACGCTATCGGTCATTAGCTGAGAAGAGCCGCTGAGACATGGGAAATTCAGTGGCGCGGAATTTTGATGAGTTTCTACTCTCGCTCAAAAAGGGGCATAAACGAGCTAGATTCTAACCCTTTTCGACGGCAGCACGTTTCCAACCCTAGACTTCAGTGCTTCAAGCGAAACCTGCAAAGAACAGCATGAAGCAGATCTAGGTGTATCTTGAACCATAGTAAATGCAACAGCATTGCCTTTCACTTCATAAACAATCCGACAGAAGGAAGTGTCACTGGCTCACGTCCTCTCAATCTGCAATTATATTAATCTAAGCCACATATTCTTGTTTCCAATTGCCTTAAAAAGCACTATCATCGCGCCGTTTTGGGGAGTAGTCATTCCGTCGCACTGTCGTCATCACGTAGCTTCCGCTACCGGCACGCGAGAACATAGCCATGCTGTGTTTTGACGAGACCAACGCCATTTATTCGCTTATTTTGCTTATAGCTGCGCGGTTGGTTAGGTATTCCCGTACCCCTATTTCCTCCGCGCACCGGAGGTGTCATGTTCCTAAGTGAACTTTTTTCAGGCTATGAAGGCCTATTAGTTCTTACCTTGTTGATGCTTGGCATCGACTTATTGATCACACGTGGAAAAATCAGTTTTCGCAGCGCAGTAATGTGGAGTGTGTTCTGGTTCTCTCTTGCGTTTGCTTTCGCGGGTGCTATTTATCTATTTTGGCCCCACATGGCGCCAACCAGTGAACTGACAAACGGTGAAGCCGCGACCTCGTTTATCACCGGTTATCTGCTGGAGAAATCTCTCAGCGTCGATAACTTGTTTGTATTTGCCCTGATCTTTGCGCAATTCAAAGTGCCAGAAAATCACGTCCCTCGCATCTTGATGCTAGGTATCGTCGGTGCATTAGTGCTGCGTGGCCTTATGATTTCACTGGGCGCTCCGCTTATCGCACAATTCCACGTCGTGCTTTACCTGTTCGGTTTCTTCTTGATCTGGACGGGCGTACAAATGTGGCGTCAGCATGGCGAAGAAAACGAATCGTTTTCTGACAGCTTTGCGGTAAGACTGGTGAAACGCTTCTTGCGCGTGAGTCCTGATTACGACGGCAACAAGCTGTTTACTCGCGATACGCTCGGCATTTTGGCAACCCCAATGCTGGTGGTTGTGATGGTGATTGCGATGACAGACGTGATGTTCGCGCTTGATTCCATTCCGGCCATCTTTGCGGTAACGCAAGAGCCGTACTTGGTGCTAGCGGCTAACGTGTTTGCTTTGCTTGGCTTGCGCTCGCTGTATTTCGTGCTTGGCGGCATGCTGAACAAGTTCGCGTATCTACACCATACGTTGGCGTTTATGCTGTGCTTTATTGGTACGAAAATGCTGTTGATTGAAACGCCATTTGCTATCGCGACGCCTGTGTCGCTGGGTGTGATTTTGGCGTCGTTGACAATCGGTATCGGTGCGTCAATTTGGAAGCAACGTCAGCTCGAGAAAGTCGCTCTCTAACCATTCTTAACCCACGTGGCCTTGACGTTCTCTCGGCAACGTCTGTTAAAAAAAAGTCGAAATACGATTAAAGAAAACGGGCTCATTACTGAGCCCGTTTCATTTCCTTTTTTCCAAGCCTGAAACTCCCCTCTTTCACTTATCTCGACAAGGCCTGCAAACGTTGGCTTCTAAAATCGTTCTTATTCAATGGTTCACCAAATTGGTAATTCGACCAAACCATGACGGTTCTTCTGCCGTTAAGTTCATTGGTCATATCCAAATTGAGCGGTCGCCAGCGACCCTTGTCGGGCAAGGTATAGTCAGACAACAGTAACGTTTTTTCATGGACACCACGGCGATTATGGAAGATGACTTTTTGAGCTCGGTTGTGTTCCGTGTCCACCCAAATCACTCGCTTGCTGTATCCGGAATTTTCATTCATTGGATAGCTTTCGATGACTTCGCAGGTCAGTTCGCTGTCAGGGCATGGCTCTGTTTTGAGCCATTTATAGGTATACTCATCCAATTCCTGTTTGGCGAGATCCTCATAGGAAAATTCTGACGAGACAAACTTGCCAGAGACATTCGAACTGGAAATACGTTTGGTACGCGACGCGGCGGGCAAATAAAGCCACTGGTGATCATCGTCAGGCTCAGTTCTGGCATGAGTGAGCAATGCAATGCCTCGCATGTCGCCAGGTGACTCAAACACCAGTACATTGTATTCACTCGGCGTGTTACCCAGATCTTCAAGCGTTAGGCTACGAAACGACCGCTTAACCTCGCGATTACCGAGATATAAGATCATTTCGCCATCAGCACTTGAGGTGCCATAACCGCTATAGGACTGATCCATCTTCTCCGCTATTTCCCTTCCCTTCTCGGCATCATTGGCCAATAGATTGGGAGACATTAGGAGCAGCGTCACCGAAAGCATCAAGGGGGTAAACCTACGCATATCAAACCTCCTGTACAGTGTGTTGTCGCAACATGCGGTCTGCTGTGATCAGCAGTGCGGGAACAAACAGAAAATCGTACAGCAGCGCGGTGATCACCACACCCAATGCTAACAAACCAAGATTGGCATTAATGGCAAAGCTAGACGTTGCCATTACCGCAAAGCCCAACGCAATGACAAGGGTGGTAACCATAAGTGCCAGCCCTATGCCTGAATAAACATCCACAACGGCCTGTTCAACAGCGTTCCCCTGCCGTCGCGAGTCTTGATATTTGGTAAGAATGTAGACGGTATCATCCACAACGATACCCATGACCATTGCACCAACAACAGAGACAGCGAGATTAATCTCACCCACAAAGTAACCCCAAATGCCAAGCACAATGAGGATCGGCAGCAAGTTCGGCACTAAGCTAAATAGCCCCATTGTCCAAGACCGCCAAGCGAGTGAAAGTAAGATTGAAATGGTGACAATGGTTGTGAGGTTACCCAAAAGCATCGACACACTGTTGCGCTCTGACACATACGCAAAGGCCAATGATAGGCCAGTGCCTGCCTGACCCGAGAGGAGTGGCGCATTTTGTTGCATCCAATCCTCTGCCGCCTGCTCAATAGCGATAGTGTCAGCAGATGAAAGGTTGTCCGTCATGATCGACAACCTAGACGAGGCATAATCCGGCGTAACGCGATCACTCAGGCTATGCCCATAAGGCGCTGATATTTCGTAGGTTGTTAGAAGTTGAGAACTAAGATACGGGTCGTCTGGCAGCTCGGCTGACGGTGTATTGTTAAACGCCTGATGCAACCGCGCTAGGTGGTCTGGCAAGGCTATCACGGCATTCACATGTGGCTGCTCTCGAAGCCAATCAGCAAACGCGGCCACTTGTCTTAAGTAATCCGGATCAGCCACTGTTTTGCCTTCAGGCGCATCGAAGGAATACTCGATTAGCCCCATTCCGCCCCAATGATCTTGAACCAAGTCAGTCTGAACACGGAAACTGTTTCTGTCATCAAAGTACTTTACAAAATTGTCATTGAACGTGATGAGCTGCAAGCCCAGTAGTGCGGTCACCGCTAAGGTTGAAAACACAAACAGAATCCAGCTGGCATTGTTGCACACACGCTTGGCCATCTTCCCAAAATGAATCTTAGGCAGTGCTGGCAATGGTTTTGTGCGGCGACGTAGCCATGCGAGTAAAACGAGTGGTGTCAACGTCAGGTTGACCACAAGGCTCGTTAACACCCCGAGCGCGGCAATGGTGCCGAGTTCACCAAACGGTTCGACATCTGAAAAGTTAAGGCTCATAAACCCAACAAACGTCGTTAAGTTAGTCAACGACAGTGGGACCACGTTGTAAGCCATAGCCGCAAGCACCACTTTATGCGGATCAACCTTAGGCATCACGTGTCGTAGTTGGTAGGTTTTCGCAATAATGTGGACAGCATTCGCGACCGCCAACACCAATATAATCAGCGGTGCTGCGCCCGACGCGGTATTTAACTGGAACCCCATCCATGCCACCGCACCCACAGCGCCAAGAATACTCAGCAGGATCACCATCAGCACAGTCAGCGAAGGAATCAACGCACGGAACAAGGCACCAATGAGTATCAACACCAGCAATATCATCGCGGGAACCAAAGAGCCAGAATCCGCATCGCTTGCTTCATTCAGGGCATAGTCGAGCATGACCAGTCCGGTGAGGTAAATCTGGTAGTCAGGGTATCGCTCTAGATACGCAGCCTGAAGCTCACGGGCATGAAGAGCCACGGTTTTCACAGCCTGTAAATCGTCACTCGACATGGCGACAGTCAAAAACACCGTTGCAGCATTGCCATCTTTGGCAATCAGATTTCCTACCACATCTGGGCGTTGTTCAAAAAAACGTGCCAGCGTTTGTTGCGTCTCGGGGCTTTGTTCTTCGCCAGATAAAATGAGGTCATAGACAATCATGCCGCCGCCATCCGCATCGGCGATGGGATCGATAAAGTTCACCAGTGATGTCACTTTGCGGGCGTAAGGCGACAACCAAAGTTCATCCGTCAGTTCACGTATCAATGTCAGTGTTTTTGGGCTGGTAGTTGACTCACCTTCCGGCGGAACCAACACAAACATGACATTTTCATCTTTGGAGTAATTCGCCTCAAGCTCATCCAGTGCAATTTTTTCTGGTGAACCGACAGCGAGAAAAACCCGAGCGGAATTATTAACCTCCAGTTTAGCGAGACCTCCCGCCAACAAAAATATCGCGCCCAACACGACAATCAAGGTGGTTTTGGTATGAGAAAGCACGTATGAAACCAAGCAAATTAGCCGTTTTTCAATGCCCAGTGGCTTATTTTTGTGCTCACTCATTAAACACCCGTCCTTTTTTCTCGTCATACAATGTCATGAATTGCTTTTGGCAGATTCGAATACTGGGTAGTAATGCGTCAGAAAAAGACACACCATCTGCTTTCATGGCATTGATGGCGGAGCGGTCGAACGTCCAATTTCGACTCGCTATTTCGAGGTTGGTACGACAAAACGCATTGAAAGCACGAACACGCGGAGAAAGACCCTGATAATCGAGCGAATCATTATCTGGTGCCCATTCCAATGTGTTGGGTTGACCGATTTCGTCAAACAATAGTGACCACAAATCTTTCATGGTGGGCGCTTGTGATGAATCAGACACCACATTAATGATCTTGCCTTTGAACGGCTGGGACAATGCGTAACGCATGACAGAGATGAACGCGTCTTGATGGACAAAGTTCATCTGGGCATCAGGACAGGCAAGGCGCATCAAATCAATATTGTTTGGCAGTAAACGTTTTGCGCCATCCCAAAGCTGATAGATGCCGTAGCGCTTTCCTGCATAGCTCCCTGTTCGACTGTCGCCTATCACCACCGAAGGGCGGATGATGAGATAATCTAACCCAGACTCTGACACCAAGCGTTCGGCTTTGCGCTTTGTGCGGGTATACATGGTGGGGTCATCGCCCTCGTCACCATAAATCCGCTCTTCAATAAAGCCATCACTGACTGCGGGCGCAAAAGCGGTCGAAATGTATACATGCCTGTCTATTCCTTTCGCTTTAGACTGCTCAAGTATCCAGCCCGTGAGCGCCACATTGACTGCATTGAGGTTTTCTTCGTTGAAGTATTCCACGGATCCGATGCAATTTATCACGGTATCAACACCTTCGATCTCTGGTGAGTCAAAGAGGTCATCGTTAAAGCAAACGGTGTCGAACAGGGCAGCAATCTCTTCATCACTCAAAGGCAGTATTGCCCCTGAGGCTTCAAGCGTTTCACGCGCAAGTTTGACAATGTCAGCTTGCAGTTCATCAAACGTCGCCGGATCTCGGGACGCAATCACAATTTGGTGTCTGGCATCCATCAATATGGCGGGC
>NZ_AJYD02000038.1:2210282-2310292 GCF_000286835.2 Enterovibrio norvegicus FF-33
CGAGAATTCGCATTGGCATCCTTCCTTGTTAAGGCCGGGCAAAACATTATGTTTCACCCGGCTGCCACCTTAGTGACAACAGCGGTTTCCTGAAATATCTGCTTTGTCTTTGGGTTGCCATTTGGATGAATCATCATCCACCAGCGAGGAAAGTAACGGCGCCACACGATTTGGATCAAAGCCAATACGATCGATTTTTTCCATGTAGGTATCGATGGCATCAATGCGCAATTGATCGAGGTCTTGCTCAATAACGCCCAACGAAACGGTGGAGCATTTAATACTGAGCTGATCGCACAAGCTAAAGCAGTTGTAATTCACCATGCTCATCATGGCTGGCATCACCGCCTTATGCGCCAATGCAAATGCGCGATGTACGTCTTCTTCATCGTTATCGAGCATGCGCTGTATCTCATCCACGCCATGTTGTAGGTGAGCCATTTCTTCGACGAGAATACTCGCCGCCAAGCTGCTGGTGTACTTATCCGTGTTGCGCTGCAGCGCGGTATAAGCCACCGTCGCGAAGGTTTCGACCATGATGTCCTGCGCAATGATGCAAGAGGTTAAATCTCCGACACTGGCACGCTCTTTCACAAAGCGACCGATCTCTTTCCACTGTGGCTCCACCATGGTTTTCATGGTTGGAAAATCAATGTGTTTGCCGAGCTTCGACAGTGCATTGATATGCCCCCCCTCGTCCCTCGCCTGCTTAACGACATGGATTTTTTCATCAACATCATCAATCAGCGGCACCATGGTGGTGTAGTTATTGACGGCCATAATTTCGCCGGAAATGGTGTTGGATATGACATAGGCCAGCAAGTCTTTGTACGCCTGACTTTCAAGGCGTTGCGTTTCATTCATAAGGTTTGACACGTCTTTTCTCCTTCATGTCCACTGGACGGTGACGTTGATAGGGAAAGCCGGCGATAAAGAAGCGGATACCGTGCAGTGCTTCTTAAAGTTCCGATCAATGGATGCTCGGTTCTGAGTGCTCAGACCACCGCCATCGTTTGCCTTTATCGTCACGTTGATTTCGCGGATGCGGGGATACCCTTCTTCGCCTTTGTGCACAGTAACTTGCGCGTCAGTGACGATACATCCTTCGTCGGTTTTTGCGCCGTGAAAGCGCATATGCTCTAAGAGCGACGCAGACAGACAATGTCCAACTGCACTGCCGAGCAGCGCCGGCGTTGATGGGCCGCTGTTCGTTCCCACGGGATCAGGTTCGTCGCTCATGTAAGGCTCCCCTGCAGGGTTGCCATGCTCGCTGGCGACGTTCTTGAATAAGTAATCTGTTTGGTAGGTCAGTTGCACATCGAACAACCGGGTATCTTTCGATTTCAATTCCATACACTTTGATTCCTTGTGATGACGAGGTGTTGAGCAACAGCATCTGCGCTCTTTATTGCTGAAGGCATGTGATTACACGCTTGAATTTCCGTGATAACGCCGCCGTTCATGTCGACTCTGGCGGTGCAGGCTTCCAAGCAGCCATCTAGACGATGAGACGCCATGAGTATCGTGGTGCCAGACTGCTGTCTTGCGAGGAGGAGTTGATTCACTTTCTGTGCATTGGCATCGTCTAGTGCTGAAAGCGGTTCATCCATCAACAACAAATCTGGGTCTCCGACCAACGCTCGTGCAATGGATACCCGCTGCTGCTGTCCGCCAGAAAGTTCTGTGGGGAATCGGTTTGCAAACTGCGCAACATCCAGTTCTTCCATCACAGATAGCGCTTTTTGTTGTTTATCGTGAAGCGTACTTTTCTCACGACATTCAAATCCCATGCACACGTTTTCAATGGCAGTAAGCTGATCAAATAACGCAGGTGTCTGAAAAACCGTTCCGGTTCGGGTACCCGGGCAACACTCCCATTTTTTACACCAGCAATCGACTGGCACACCAAACTTGAGAGCCCGCCCACCACTGAGCGGCGTTAAGTTGTTCAACACACTCAGCAGGGTCGACTTACCGCAACCACTGGGGCCAACCAGCATGTACCACGCGCCTGTCGGCACAGTCAGATTGACGCCATTAAGCACTGACACCGCTTCTTGAATTGGCGAGTTTGAAAACCAATCACCAAAAAACCGCGGTGCAGCAGAAGACGTCACGCTAACCTTCGCTTCTTCAATGCATAGCGCTGGCTGAGAAAGATTTGGCACAGGTATCGACTGACGTGAAAACATTCATATTCTCCCGATCTAACCTTGCGGCCAGACCTCAATGCGATTTTCCAGCGGCATAGGGGTTTCACTGTCAGGTCCAAACCAACGGTTATATATTGTGAGGTACTCCCCGCTTGATTCGATTTCCTGTAGAGCCCGATTCACGGCGTCACGCATTTTGCTGTCGTTCTGAATCACGCCGAGACCATCTTGTTTCATGCCAATCGCTTCTCCGTTCAATACCGTGAGTGCCGGATTAGGATTGGCATAGCTGACAAGCACTTCTGCATCTTCTGCCCAACCATCAATTTTCCCAGCAAGTACCGCATTCATCGCAATTTGCTTGTTTCCGAATTCGATGATGTCTTCTTCATTGACCTGATGTCCGTTTTTCTCTAGCCAATGTTTCCAGTTACTAATTGAATGACTGCCTCGGTTCATGCCTACTTTTTTACCCACCAAGTCATCAAGCGATTTCGCCCCATCTGTCCTCACTAAGAACGTCTGAGCTGACCAAAAGTAGGTTTGCGAGAAATCCACAGCGTCATCACGTTTCCATGTATGACTCATGGATGCCGCCGCGATATCGATCTTCCCATTTTGCAGATAGGTTATCCGCGTGATTTCATCAACGGGGATCCGTTTCATTTTGACGCCAAGCTTATCGGCTACGGCATTTGCAATATCGACGTCAAACCCCACCCAATCGCCTTTTTCGTTGATGAAAGAGTGTGGAGGATTATCCTGGCGGATACCTACAACGACCTCGCCTCGCTCTTTTACTTTATCGATAACTGAGCCAGTTTCCTTAGCGTGAACAGGGGTGAAAACAAGGGTTAGCAATGTGCAGATAGCGAAAACAATTCTGGGGAACATAAACTCTCCTTAGTTGATGCTTCGAGTCATTCGGTGTGATGTCCGAAAAACCGTGAGGCGCAGTCTTTCGCCGATAAGGTTTAAAAACTGCACGTTGATGAAATAAAGCGCAGAGCAAATGCCAAAGATGGTCAGCCAATCTGACAATTGATAAGCACGACTCGCAAGCAGGTTGGTCAGCGCGCTCAGCTCAAGCAACCCGATCAAAATGACAATACTTGTGTCTTTGAAAAGTGAGACAAAATGCGTATGAATTGCAGGAAAGCTCTTTTTAAAAACCCAGTGAGCTCTCAGGCGTGCATACCGTGCGAGCAGCCCCAGTTTGAGCACGTTTTCGACCCGCTCTAAATTTTCGGGGTACATATGAATGTACTTAGAAAAAATCGGCACAAGGTGTGACATGGAATAGAGTGTTAACGCTAGAATGCCCTTCACGAACGTTTCAAGTGGCAAGAAGAAGTCGATGGTAAAGATAATCACCAGCGGCGGTATGGCTCTCAGCAAGGCAAAACTTGTATCGGACGTAACCACGAATCGATGACGCTTATTGCAAGCACAAACCAGCAAATATGACAGCGGAACAGACATGCTTATCGTGGTAATAAATAGACACCATGTCAGAACGAGGCCGCCAGGTTGCGCATGAGGCAGACCAAATAACATCTTCTGAGCTATGTCAAAGCCACCTTCCATACACCGAAGCCCCTACTCACTGTTTAGTTCATTAAGTACCATGTTTAGATACTTATATATTCATTATATCTAGATATACAGATATATTGATATCAATTATAAGAACAATGAGAATGCCCCGTTGGTTCAATGGTTTGTGAAACTGTGTGTTTTTAGCATGAGCATGCTAGTATTCACTTAGCCACACGTCCGATGTGTTGATAACGCTAAGGTTTACAGCTTTCGTGAAAGTGGATGTAACTTGTGACGCCTGCTCACGGTCTGTTTATTTTTTACAGCAATATCTATAACTATGAATTCTGAAGAATCCGCAAAAATATTCGCCGCATTGGCTCAAGAGACAAGACTGGATGTATTCAGGCTGTTAATTAAAGCTGGGGAAAAAGGCCTATCATCGGGAGAGGTGGCTGATAGTCTGAACATTCGACAAAATACCATGTCCACCAACCTTTCTATTCTGCACAATGCCAAGTTGGTTCGCCGAAAACGTGAAGGCCGAATGATCCGCTATTTCGTCAATATGGAGACGATCGGTGTACTTCTCACCTTTTTACTCGAACATTGCTGTGGCGGAGAAAGCGATATGGTGAGTGAATTGGTCACCAGCCTGCAAAAAGGTTTTAACCAGTCAAACTGAGGGTGGGATCGACGTCAGATCGACGCCGTAGCCGCTTAGCGAGCAAATTCCCTGTGATGTGTACGCCGGAACCAAGCAGTACAAAAAGTATCGTCGCAAACACTAAGTAGGGGATCACCAGCGCCGTTTCAACCACGCCCGTTCTCATCGCTGCAAAAATACCGGTAATGGGAAACATCGAAATAAACGCTGTGTTGTGCAGATGATGGACGAGTCTAGCCGACACCGTGGGTACAAGTGCTGGCGCGCACTCAAGAAAAACCAGTTTTATTTTCACCCATGTGCCGAGTTGAAGCGTCGCCATATACTCGAGGGTATCTTGCTTAATGGTTGAAATCGCGGCTTCGATGATTTTTGCTAAATGCCCTGAGCTTGAAAAAGCAAGACCCACAATAATAAAGGTCGCAGCAACACTAAACCCCCATGCAACCCCAGGGATCACCCCTTCAATATCCAGTCCAGAAAAATAGGGGGACAGGCCTACATTCCCCATCAAAAGGACAAATACCACCGTCGGGACACCGCGGGATACCTCAATCAAAACGTTTGACGTCATACGAAGTAAGAGAGAATGGCTTCTCCCACACAGTACATATATCACCGCGAACAGCAGGCTCAGTGCCGCTGAAAGCACAAAGAAAACCAATGTCGTCAGTGTGGGAACCACAAATGATGCCAGAAACGTGGCCAAGTCAATACTCATTGCTTAAGCGCTACCTAAACCCATAATTGGTAAATGAGCCCCCAAGCAAACGAGCCAATAAGTGCGAAGCTAACATAAAATATCACCACTTGAATACGCGCCACGGCGACGACGGCAATCATGGCTGGAATGGATGTTATGCCACCCGCTATCAAGAACGCCATGCCAGCTCCCGGTTGCATGCCTTTGTTAATCAGCTCTGCGATAAGCGGGACAGCGACATACCCATTGATGTAAGCGGGAACCCCGATGATCGCCGCCCATAAGATAGGCGTTTGTGTATCCCCACCAAATGAAGACGTCACCCACTCTGTAGGCACATAGGCCACCAGCAAACTTTCGAGCAAAAAGGCCAATGCTAGCCATTTCAATAGAAGCGTCATGATATTGGTGGTCTTTTCAATAAATACCGCTTTACGCGGCGCTTCTTCCCAAAATCGCCAAACAGGTTTATCCACGTGGCTTAGGGTTGTCGTATCCCCCGTCACGGAAGGTTTTAAAGGATTAACGAGATAGCCTGCCTTTTGCGCCAGATACACGGACCAGCCTGCAACCAATCCCAATACGATAGCGCCCAACGCCTTCATCGTCGCGAATTCCCAACTGACAATCCCAGCAGTCAAAAGATACATGACGGGATCAATAATGGGGCTGGCAATCCAAAAGGCCATCACTGGCGCGAGTGGCACACCCATCGCAAGCATTGCTGCAATCAGAGGAATGACACCACAAGAACAGAACGGCGACAATGCACCAAACATCGCCGCGGTGAGGATCACGACACTTGGCCGCCCCTGAAGGGCATCCGCGATCAGGCTGTCTGCTTGTGTTGCCGTTACATAGGCATATATCAATGATGAAGCCAAAATGAAGGGAACAATCAACACAAACGTGTCGCCCATAAACAGCAGCGAGACCGACAACTGCTGTGGATCAATCACAGCAATTGAAAGAAGTACAAGTAGAAAGACGGTCCAAACTGGCTCTAAAAAGGTGCGGTTATAACCAAAATTAATCAGCCCTGAGACAATACTGGACATACATTTCTCCTCCTGTGGGTTTCACTTTTGATGCCATACAGCTTACTATTCAATATATCAGGAATTATAGATATATGAGGCGAGCTAGGATGGTTTTTACGCAATCGCTCAATATTGAGAAGCAACAATTAGCGCGAGTCAGCCACCTTATCTCGTTCTGTTTCATCCTTATTTCGGCGCTAAACATCAGTGTGAGTTGGGCGCAGTCACCAACAGGAGAGATCTTGTTGGGTTATCGGCACTTTTGGGAGTCCCGTGATGGTTTACCTTCCAACCAAACCGGCATTGACGTTGTTCCTCGCTTTGATTTCGATGTATTGCAAGACACAACGCTGATACTAGAGCCGGCGTTACGCGCACGAAACCATGACAATCAAAGCGTATTTGTTGACCCTTTCAAAAGCCGTTTCAATACATACGTTGACCAAGTAGAAATTACCGCGGGATATGACATTGTATTTTGGGGGGCAAGTGAAGGCGCGCAGATCCTTAACATACTCAATCAAAAAGATCTCGGCACCGACTTTAGCGGAGACCAATCACTCGGCCAATCAATGGTAAACATTTCCGGCTATGTCGGCGAAGGATTAGCAACATTTTACTATCTGCCTTATACGCCCAAACGACGTTTTCGTGAGTATTCTGAACGCCTTTCTGCTGGTTTTGATATTGATGGCGAGAACGTTCAATGGCGCGATAGTCAACACGCCTATTACCCAGGATTCGCTGCACGGTACGCGTATTCTTTTGACGACATGGATATCGCGTTATTGGGCTTCCATGGGATTAACCGAGAGCCCGCGTTTGTGGTGGAGGCCGGGGGATTTGCACCCATTTATACGGTAGGGACACACATCGGAATGGAAGTGCAGCGGGTCATGGGCAATTTGCTGACTAAATTTGAAGTGCTGAATGTGTCTGATGCCCCTACTCTTCGCGGCGACTTTGATGAAACCACTCAGTATGTCATCGCTGGCGAATATAGCGTGTTTAGTGTCTTTGATAGCGGTGCAGATCTCAGGTGGGTCGCAGAGTACAGTGATAACACATTGGGCGAAGATCTGCTTTCACTGTACCAACATGATGTATTGCTGGCAGTGCACACCTCGCTGAATGACGTTGATTCCACTGAAATCAGCCTTTCCGTTCTTCACGACCTCGATCATGGCAGCAATATTATCGAAATCACGTTGACCCGCCGCCTCACTCAAAACATTGACCTAGAAGCGTCGTTTTTTGATCTATCCGCCATGTCAGCCAACGATTTTTTTTATGGGCTAGAACCTGACAGCTACGGCGAAATCACGCTAACGTATTACTTCTGAAGAGCAGAAAGAGAAAGAAAACAATAACGCAATCTGCATTCAATTCGTCATGTCGTTAGAACTTGCTTAAGTACCCGCCGAGTAACCCACAACCTATGCCAAATAGTGCGCTGGCGAATGTTCCCAACATGACATATTCGGTAAACATTCGGCTTCCGTGATCTTTTAAATCGCCAAAACGAAACACCGATTTTGCCGCTAACACCAATGCTACACCTGGTAACTGCCCCCATAAAACAAAGGTCACGATAAGAATGCGCTCAAAATAGCCAATGTACGCACCCGCATCTTTAAGTGGCTTATTGGTGCCACTCGACTCCGTGCTTGTGACTTCGTCGGTCCAGTTTTGCAAGAGCAACGCAATCGCCGCGGAGGATGGTTTCATTGCCAATAAATACGCTGTTCCCCAGCAAAACAACATCCACCAATCGGTTTGGTCAAGCACGATTTTTGCCGCCACCCTTTCTTCAGATTCGACAACAAACAGCACAACAATAAGCAGAACAAGAAGATGTAACAGCTGTTTAACCACCAAATAGCGAAGCCCTGTTGGGCTCGCGCGGAACCAAACTGAAATGGCGACACTAGATAGCCCAATGAACAGCGCACCCAATAAAGACCACAGCAAGGGAATGTTAAGTAGGTACAAGACGACAAGCGAAAGGACGCTTTCAATGAGCACGGAAAGGTAAACGTGGCGCGCACGCCGAGCGATGACAGGAAAGAGGTAGAACTCAACACATACGTGAACAACAACTAACACCAGTAGCAGTGTTAATACCATACCTACCCCTCCGTAGCACACTGATAACGTGAAAGTCTATCAGCATACCACTTACTGGTTTCTTCAATACGCGCGTAGTGGGCTCGGTTTATGATTCTTGTGAATGCGCTTCGAGTTATGCCGAGCTTTTGTGCAAGAACCGTGTGCTGGGCTGTTGGATTTTTCATCCAAACAGACAATGCTACTGCCATCTTAGTGGTCAGTTGCGTGATGTGATCGTCAAGAAGGGAAACCACCAAGTTCACGTCACTGGCAAAATCAATCTCATCCGCCGTGAATGCCAAGCGTTGGCTTTTCATGGTATCCAAGCGTCGGCCTGACAATATAAACGCATCGGAATTATTGGCCATTCTGACCGGAAGTTCTCTTTGCGTTGCTGGCGCCACAGACAGTG
This sequence comes from Enterovibrio norvegicus FF-33, assembly GCF_000286835.2. GTDB lineage: Bacteria > Pseudomonadota > Gammaproteobacteria > Enterobacterales > Vibrionaceae > Enterovibrio > Enterovibrio norvegicus_A. Next base: position 2,218,906 of record NZ_AJYD02000038.1, read on the forward strand.
ACAACCTCGCGTCAGCAGAACCATCAATGCTTTTGAGCGCAATGCGAATGGTCATCGCCATGTCGAACACGCGTTCTGGGGTATTGGTGTAGAGCTGGAATGCATCGCCACGATATATCTCGCCAACCGTTTCGCCGCTAACATCGCGCTCGCCAAAATCTTCAAAGCAGCGTTTTAAGGCGGCCAAACAAGCCTGACGGGTGGACTCGCTCATGTCTGTCGAGCCCACAATGTCTCCAGTGATCACCCCTGCATAGTGCTTTTTCATCTCACCCTCGAGTTACACCATTAAGTAACATAATTAAATGTTACGCCATAATGTAACTTTGTCAAAGGTTACGTCAATCCATCACTTGAGATACCCGTTTGCTTATCAACTTCGTAAAACAGATAACATACTTCTGCGGGTTATGAATCAAATGGCCGTTTCTTCAGTTGTCGTTTCTTCAATGGGCGCTTCTAGCTTGGCGTATAACTCCGCGAAACTTTTTGACAACTTATGCTGAGGTGCAAAATGAACCAGCGGTTTTTGATGATAGTGGGATTCTTTCATTTTCACCGATTGCGGAATAAACGGCTCAAGTAATGGCAAACCCAGTTCACGCACGTTCTCGATGATTAAAGCCGGAAACTTAGCCTGTCCGTTGAACATATTGACCACGACCCCTTCAAGCGCCAGTTTACGATTGTGATCGTTACGAAGCTCTGCGAGGTTATCCATCAAGGTCAGTAATGCCTGATGTGAAAAGGTGTCGCAATCAAAAGGGATCAGCAGGTTGTGGGCGGCAATCAAGCCCGCTTTGCTATAGAAGTTGAGATTCGGCGGTGTATCAATGTAAATGCGTTCGTATTCGCTTTCTAGTTCGTCCAAGGCTTCGCGCAGTTTGTATATTTTATAGCGACGTTCAAGCTCAGGCTCAAGTGCCGCAAGGCGAGGACTAGACGGAATAATATCGAGGTTTTCATACGCTGTAGGTTGAGGGAATTGTTTGATAGGCGTTGAAACCGAAAACCATGAAACGGTTTGATCAAACAGATCAGCCACGCTTCTGTCATTTTTGCCGTTGATATCAATGCCCAGATAGTGACTACTGTTTCCCTGAATATCTAAATCAATCAGCAGGGTTTTCTTACCACTTGCAGCGCTGAGGGCTGCAAGATTGACCGTAATACTCGATTTACCCACGCCACCTTTTTGGTTGAAAATAATTCGTCGCATCTTACTGCCTTCCATTGGTTTTGAAAAAGCACGACCGCGAACTGTGCATGGTGATGAAACATGGCTGATATAACAATCATGTTTCATAAGGCTATCAGGCTATTGCGAACAAAAAATGAAGATGGCTCTCGATTAGACGCTTTGATTTGGAAAGAAAAATGACGATGCGCACGTGACGAAGATGACAAAACGACACGGGCGCAACAGCAAAGTAACCAACAACGGAGTGACACTGTCGTGGGTAACGTGACTATTTACCCAGCATGCGCTTCAACGTCATGTCTTTATCAACAAGGTGGTGTTTAACCGCGCCTGCCACATGTAAAACAATCACAGCGATAAGGATAAACGCCAGTATTTCATGAGTTTCATGTCCAACGGCCTGCATCCATTCTGTTTTCTCCCCGCCAGCAATCAAACTCACACCGAATACATCTAGCCCGCGACCGCCACCCACCGACATCATAATCCCAGAAACAGGCATTAAAATTGTCGCCAGCAACAACAGGTGATGCGCCCCTTTTGCTGCTTTTTCCTGCCAGTTAGGTGAACCAGGAATCGGCGTAATTTGCCCTTCTTTCAAACGCCAAAGCACACGCAGTGAAGCGAGTATAAGCACGATGAATCCGATTGATTTATGAAGACCAATTAGCTCACCCTTGTCAGGGCCTTTCGGCAGGTCAACCATATAAGAGCCAACGGCAAGCATGCCAATGATCACTACAGCAACTGCCCAATGCAGTGCGATGGTCGTTTTCGATAATGAAGACGTATTACTCATCGATGAATCTCCTTATTCTAAGCAAGGTAATTAACGTGGCTATATTGCGTCCGAATTGATTGCTGATCAATCAGGTGAACGTAAATTTAAGTAAAGTAACAGGATATTTCTAAGACCAATATGCACCAGAGTCACTACACCGAACTTCCGAAGCGGCACGAAGGTCACGCTCCTGTCACCAACCGTTCTGATTGTTCAATTGTGAGAGGGAGATTCAATGCCAGTCGGCATACAAAATGCCATACTTCTCACCTAATCGCCTTGAATCGATGGAGCCGTTTCAATGAACTTACGCGTCCCCCTTTGTGTTGCTGCAACGCTGTTCGTGATTCTTTTTGCATTCACTCAACCTGCCTTAGCAAGCACTGAAGCACCAGCAACTGCGAGCGAAACCCGCGCTGCAAACGCCCAAGACCAAATCAACACCCTGCATAAAGAACTCACCACGCTGGTTACCCTACAAAAACAAGTGAGCGGTGATGATAAGCTCGCGCTGCAACTACAGATGTTTCAAAAAAACGAGCAGTTGAGAGACTTGATCGCCAATGGCGTCAAAAGTGGGTCAATCGATACGCCTTTTCTTATTGAACAAATCAGACAGCAGCAGACCTACGCCAACGATGGGGTTAAATACCTGACACAACGTGCTGCTGAGTTATCTGAAAAGCTTAATAACGCCAAAAATGAAGACAAGTTTGCCTTACTTGCAGAGTATGAGGAATCTCGTAAATACCTCGACAGCATGTACGAAGAAACATCACAGAATATTCAATGGCTCAAGAAGCTCGATGCCCTCAAGCCCCAAGAAGAGCAAAACCTCACCAAGGTCATTACACAAAGAGCCGAACAACTCGCCGCGAATGTCGAATACCTCAGACAACAACTGAGTGCAGACGACGCGCAACTTAAAGTGGCGCCTGAAGCTGAGAAAGCCAGCATTCAACTTTCTAAGCTCATGTCCCAGCGAAGAATGGACATCACCACCAGCAGCCTAAAAGTCATGATTGAATTGGCGGACAATGTTGGGATACCCACTGCAGAATACAAACGCCTATTTTTTGAAGTGACAGGTAACGTGACTCAAGACCTGCTCAGCAGCGACGTGCTGCTGTCCATAGTCAAAACGTGGTCGAGCAAATTATGGGACTGGGTGATAGAAAATGCACCGCAGCACATCTTCCAACTCATCGTATTTTTGATCATCTTATTGATTGCGCGGCAGATAGCGAAACTCACCCGAAAAGTCGTTAAGCGCGCCGTCGTTTCAAAGAACCTCAAATTCTCGCAGCTCATGCAGGAATTTTTCATTTCCATGTCCGGCAAAGCGGTTTGGTTTATTGGTATCCTGATCGCTCTGTCTCAAATCGGCCTGAACTTAACCCCCATACTCACTGGTTTCGGTATTGCCGGTGTGATTGTCGGTTTCGCATTGCAAGACACCTTATCTAACTTCGCGGCGGGCATGATGCTACTTATTTACCGCCCGTTCGATGTGGGTGACTTTGTCGCTGCTGGCGGTGTGGAAGGCAAGGTCAGCCACATGAGTTTAGTGAATACCACGATCAAAACATTTGATAACCAAATTATCATTGTGCCGAATAGTAAAATTTGGGGCGATGTGATTAAGAACGTGACGCATGAACGGGTGCGTCGGGTAGACATGGTATTTGGTGTGAGTTATAGCGACAGTATTCCACACGTTGAAGAAGTGCTAAACGACATTGTGAACAACCACCCTTCTGTGCTTCGTGCACCAGAGCCTATGATCAAGCTTCATGTTTTGAATAGCTCATCGGTCGATTTCATCGTTCGCCCTTGGGTCAAAACCGATGATTACTGGGACGTTTACTGGGATATAACCCGAGAAGTAAAAGTGCGATTTGATAAAGAAGGTATTTCCATTCCTTTTCCACAACAAGATGTACATCTTCATATGCAATCAGGTCAGAGCCTCCCGCCAGCCAAAGACGTATAATACGATCGAACGAAGCGCGAGTAATACATGATTGAAAGGTGAATGAGAAGTGAGTGAGCAAAAAGGGTGCGATTTATTCGCACCCTTTTTGATCTGAAAAATATTTAGCCTGGTTTGTCCGCCGGGTGATTTACACCGTCATTCGTCACTACGTCGCCCAAATCAAATGGATTAACCCCTTCAAGGCATCCCACATTGAAACCATATTCAGTTGGATCAGAACGACGCTGGTGGTGCGTATAAATCCCGCATTCTGAGCAGAAGTAGTGCTTTGCGGTTTGGGTGTTGAATTGATAAAGCTTGAGCAAGGCTTCACCTTTCACGATACGAATACCATCAAGTTTAACCGATGCAACAATCGCCCCTTTGCGTCGGCATATTGAACAATCACAACGTCGCGGCTTATCAATGCCGTTAGGAAGAGAAAGCGCCAACTCTACGCCACCGCAATGACACGTTGCTCGGTGAACGTCTTGAATCACAGTGTTACCAACACGCTTAATCATAATGTCTCCATACCTATGAATGCGGAAAATCTGATGAATTTTTAGGCGTAAACAACCTTAAATCGCTCCAATACCAACATCATGTCTTCGCTGGGTTTAATGTCCAACTCTTGGCACTCAAGCGAGAAAAACTGCCAGTGAGCTTCACGCCACCATGCTAACGTTTTGTCGCCCTCTCCCTCTGCGGCAGCGAACTCAGCCGTCACGTCAGAGTATTTACACGTAGAGACCGAGGTAATCTCTACAATGCATATTGGTGTGCCATCCCATCGCGTCACTACTTGAAGGTGACCAACTTCTGGCATCGGTTCACCTTTGTTGCTATGCCAATATTCCATTCCGCAGGAGGCTTGCTTTTCTCCCCGCAAAATCAAGTCAGCACAAACATTCGCGTTGTACTCATCAGCACAGAAATAGTCTGCACTAAATGACGCGTATTTATCTGCCACTCCGGATGGTAGCGCGCTGAGATATTTCAATAGATATGCTTTACTTCTTTCTTCCATAAGATTCTCTACATTCATCGAAAACAACCACACCATCACGTCATGAGAACAATTTCTCAATTCTATCATCCAATATAACGCTATGTTTTATTGCAACTTTGAATTCAATCACAAGACAAGAAACGATGAGAATGCTAACGCGATCTGTCAGGGAATGTGTAAGAGCAGACAGATCACGTTGAATGCGAGGCTGTTAGATTCAGAGGACGTTACGCGGACTGGTTAAGATCTGGTGCATTGTCAGGGTCGAGCGGTTTCACTGGTGCGGGGGCTGGGATTGGAGCGGGCTCTTTGTCTTCAGGGGTGAGAACTTCATCCGCTTTTTTCTTGGCTTCTTCTGCAAGTTCACCGCTTTTTTCTTTGGTTTTATCCCAAACATCTGCACTTTTTTCTTTGGTACTGTCCCAAAGACTGCTGCTGCCTTCTTCGGCTTTATCAAGTAACTCACCACTTTTTTCTTTGGTGGCATCCCATGCGCTTCCGCCGGCTTCTTTTGCAGAATCCCACGCTTCTGCGGCAGATTCTTTCGCTTTGTCCCAACTACTTTCTTCGGCATTTACGGCCAAAGGAAGGCTCAAAAGTGCTGATAAGACAAACCACTGGATTCGCTTCATCTAGATATCCTCTTTCATGTTTCGTCAACAGCAACCTTGCTGCCCTGAGTGTGTTCTTTCGGCTTAGTGCAATCAGGTCAAATCACACGGCAATGTCAAAAATTGTCACACATCCACGATGCTTAGACAATGACCGCTTCTTCTTTGTCACGCAACACCCATAACAATAAAACACTGTACATAATCGATCAAATAAAAATGCCATCTAAGAGATGGCATTGTAGAGAAACGTATCGCCTACTCTCCGAAATTAACCATCGTTACGATCGACTTGAACCTTAGTTTCCGAAGCCTTTGCGCCGAAGCCCATTTTTTCAAGCACCACTCGAATCAATGGCAATATCAGCACAAAGATTGAAATACTGATAATGCTCAATGTCATTGGACGTTCCCACAGGAAGCTCAGGCTACCATCAGAAATGGTCAGTGACCGACTGAGGTTGTTTTCCATGATCCCGCCCAGAATGAAACCGAGCAGCATGGGTGCCATGGGGAAATCCAACAGCCTGAGGAATATCGCGACAACAGTAATCAGTACCATCATATTGATATCAAAGGTGTTAAAACTCACCAGATACACGCCTGTGATTGAGAAAAACAAAATCAGAGGTATCAAGATAGGACGCGGAATAACAAGCAAACGCGAAATATACGGAATCAACGGCAAGTTCAATATCAACAAAACCAAGTTACCGAAATACATCGAAATGATCACCGACCAAAACACGTCTGGATTATCAATGAAAAGACGTGGCCCTGGCTGTATGCCATAGGCGATCAACGCACCCAGCATGATGGCTGTTGTACCTGAACCCGGAATACCCAGCGTGAGCAATGGCACAAAAGACCCTGTAGAAGCGGCATTGTTGGCCGACTCCGGCGCTGCTAATCCGCGCAATGCCCCTTTACCAAACTGCTCTTTCAAACGCTTTGGTGCAAGGTTACGTTCAAGGCCATAGGCAAGAAATGACGCAATGGTCGCCCCCGCGCCCGGTAACACACCGACAATAAAGCCGAAGATAGAAGAGCGCGCGACAGTTGGTGCGACTTCTTTAATTTCTTCCTTGCTGAGTTTCATGCTACCCAGCGACGCCATGTCCATGTCTGGCTCTTCTTCTTTGTGTTGACCTTTAAGTACCGTCATCACCACTTCTGCAAGTGCAAATGTCGCCATGGCCAGCAAGAGGAAGCTCACACCGTCAACCAAATCGAGGTTGCCAAACGTAAAACGCGGCGCACCAGAGATAACATCCGTACCTACGGTCGCAATCATCAAACCGAACACGGTCATGGCCATCGCTTTCAGTACCTGCCCTTTTCCAGCAAAGGCTGACACAGCGGTCAAACCCAGTACCATCAACGCGAAGTAATCGGCAGACTGGAAACTGAGTGACACCGTTGCTAACGCAGGCGCTGCAAACAGCAGAATGATGGCGCCGATCGTACCGCCAGTGAATGAAGAGTACGCTGCCAGCGCCAATGCTTTACCCGCTTGGCGTTTTTGCGCCATTGGGTAGCCATCAAATGCGGTAACAACGGTGCTTGAACAACCCGGTGCATTGATCAGAATCGACGATGTCGAACCGCCAAAAACCGCACCGTAGTACACACCAGCCATCAAAATGATGCCAGACGCTGGGTCCAAGCTATAAGTAATAGGGATCATCAGCGCCACCGCTGAGATTGGGCCTAAGCCCGGCAGCATGCCAATGAACGTACCGGCAAAACAGCCCACCACCACCATCATGATGTTGAAGGGCATGATCGCGGTGCTTAACCCTGTTGTGATTCCGTCCCACATAATTATTGGCCCCCAAAGATCATCATGAACAAGCGACCCGGCGCGAGATAGATATCCAGCAGCTTGGCGAGAATAAACCAGATGCCAACGGCAAACGGCACGGAAGCAATGAAGAGTGTTTTAGGTCGTCGTTCACCTAAGATCCAGTAACCGACCACCAAAAAGAAAACGGTAGAAAGTGCGAAACCAATCCATTCCAGTGCGAATGCAAACGCAACGATGAGCAGAAGCAATTTAGATACAAGCAGGAAATCGAGGCCTGCAAAAGACAGCTTACTTGCCGTATCACGACGTGCCGTGCCTAGCATAAGCACACCTAGCAGGCCGCCCATATAAGAAAGAACAATAGGCAGCGTTTGTGCGTTAAACGGTTCGTATTCATCGCCCGGCAACATTGGGATGTGGCGAGCGTAATAACCATAGGCCACTGAAAGACTGAGAAAAATGAGACCACCGATATGGTCTTTAGTGACAACCATGAAAAACTCCTTGGATGTAACAACAGACGGGCGAGCCCGTCTTAAACGTCTAAGTACGGGTCGATATTCTCGACCCGTTAATATTCATATTATTGAAGGAAGCCCAGCTCACGCATTAGGTCGCCAACTTGTTGCTCTTGGCCTTCTAGGAAAGTCGTGAACTCTGCACGAGGCTTGAACACTTCAGTCCAACCATTGCGGTCACGAACCACTGTCCATTCATCGGTGCTGTACATTTTTTCCAGTACCGCTGCGTACTCGTCTGCTTTTGCATCAGACAAACCTGGCGAACCAAAGAATCCACGCCAGTTAATAAAGCTCGCGTCATAACCCAGCTCTTTCAACGTTGGTACATCTGCTGCCGCGGCAGAACGCTCATCGCCTGTCATTGCCAGAATGCGTACTTCACCTGCGTTTTTGAGCGCCAGTGCTTCACTGAAACCGGTGGACAGCACGTGAGCTTCACCGGACAAGATGCCCGCCATCGCTTTGCCACCTGCATCGTAAGCCACATATTTCACACGTTTCGGATCACCGCCAGCGGCTTTAAATGCCATGGCTGCGACTAAGTGGTCCATACTGCCGCGCGCTGAGCCGCCAGCAACCGCCACTGAACGAGGGTTAGCTTTGTAGTCATCCATTAACTGTTGGAATGTTTGATACTTTGAGCTGGTGGGCACGACAAATGCTGCATAGTCACCCACTGTTGCAGCAATCGGCTTAAGATCGCGGAAAGACTGAGGGAACACTTTCGACAAAGAGCGGATAACAATAGGGGTCGAGTTCACCATCAGTGTGTTGTCGGCTTGGCCGTCAACTTCGATAAGATGCGCAATGGCTTTACCACCGCCGCCACCTGACATGTTTTCGAATGAAACGGTTTCAACCAAACCCGATTTTGACAAAGCTTCGCCAGTACCACGCGCTGTACCATCCCAACCACCGCCTGCTCCACCTGGGATCAGAAAGTGAATCTCTTCAACTGCCGCATTGGCCATACCCGCACTCAGTGCAGATGTCAGCGCAAGGGCTGCGATGAAGGAGCGCTTTTTACCGAACATTTGTGAAATCATAGGTATTTCCTCGTGTCGTTCCGTCCTTTGGACGAGATAATTATTGTTGTCCTACCCCTTCAACGTATTGGCTGGAGCCGATATTGGAAACCTTGTGGATTTAATGTTTTTTTAAACTATTAAAAACATTTTGTTCATATTGTTCACTTGCGTGACAGACCACAAAGAATCACTATTTCAATAGGATAGATAATAGCGATTCGCGCCAAGCTAAAAACAACACGCTAAAGCGACGCACCATCGTTGTACTAAGGACACCTTCAAGCCGATGCTTTCACTACGTTCGCTAAAACTCAAAACCCGCATGATGCTCATTCTCGGCATGATGGCCATTCTACAAACGGGCTTTATTGGCTTTTTTGCCCTTGTCTATTTAAGCCAATCGCTCGATGAACAAATTGGCCTACGCGCGCTGCACGTGGCAAAAACCATTGCCTCCATGCCCGATGTGGTTGAAGCCGTAGAAAGTCGTGATAGTGAATGGTTGCAACCGATATCTATCGATTTGGCATCAGTGAACGATGCGAGGTTTGTGGTCATTGGTGACAGAAACGGCATTCGCCTCGCGCACCCCTCATGGAAGCGTGTCGGCAAACCGATGTACGATGATGAAGGCGATTACAACGAACCCGCTCTGGTGTACGGTAAGCCCTATATTCAAAAAGCCACAGGCAGCCTTGGGGCTTCGGTGCGCGGGAAAGCGCCGATCTTTGATAGCAGCAACGAAAACGTGGTAGGCATTATCTCCGTCGGCTTTATGCTCTCGTCAGTGGAAGATACGATCAACCGCTATCGCGACACGTTATACCTTGTCATTTTGCTCAGTTTTGGGCTCAGCGTGCTCACCGGGCTTTGGTTCGCCTCTCATTTCAAAAAAGCCATATTCGGATTAGAACCTGAGCAGATTGGGCGCCTTTTCCAAGAGCAAAACGCGACGCTGGAATCAATTCGCGAAGGCATTATTGCCGTGAATGGACAAGGAAACATTACCACCTTCAACCGTGCCGCTGTTGATACACTCGGGCTGGACGCCAACACCAAACTGACAGGACGTCCAATCGAAGAAGTATTACCAGACAGCCGCTTGATGGACGTGTTACGAACCGGCGAACCGCAAATAGATAAAGACGTGTGGCTACAAGACAGAAACTTGATTGTGAACCGGCTACCGTTGTTACAAAACGGGCAAATTACGGGAGTGGTATCGAGCTTCCGTCGTAAAGATGAACTAGATGCTATCAGTAAAAAGCTCAGCCAACTCGAGCAATATGCCGATACGCTACGCAGCCAATCTCACGAGTATTCCAACAAGCTCCACACCATTGCCGGACTCATTCAACTTGGCGCCACAGATGAAGCGTTAGCGCTGATCGGACAAGAAAGTCAAAGCCATCAAGCCCTCATTCAATTGTTGGTGGAGGCCGTACCCGACCCTATCCTCGCAGGCTGTATGCTGGGCAAATACAATCGCGCCAAGGAACTGGGTTTGAACCTCGATATTGACGCAGAAAGCAGTATGAAGGAGATCCCCGATCACATACCGCGTGAAGAATTGGTGAGTATCATTGGTAATCTAATAGACAATGCCCTTGAAGCCACACTCAGAAACCGTAAATTCGACGTCCGACTATCAATGACTGACTTAGGTAACGACCTGATTTTTGAAATTGAAGACGAAGGCGCTGGCATTGCGGAAAAAGACCAAGAGAACATTTTCCGTAAGGGCGTCACCAGCAAAGAAGGTGAGGGCCACGGCTTTGGGCTTCATCTCGTCGAAAAACTGTTACAGAAATTGGGTGGCACGATATTGCTTGAGCCCGCAGATACTGTCGGCAGTCGATTCACGGTGTACATTCCCAAAGCAAGACCCGAGTAACATCAAGATCCAGGATTCGTTTGAGTATGTAACACCCAACGCCAGCTAGACTTAAGTACACAGGAATAAGAAAGACCAACAAGGAATGAGTTGTACCTATGGCCCAAAACATCCGCGTCGTTATCGCTGAAGACGATATTCAGATTGCAGAAATACAAAAACGCTTTTTAGACCGCATAGACGGTGTAGAACTGGTTGGCATCGCCCACACATTGGAAGATGCGGCAGACCTTGTGGACGTTTTTAAACCCGAATTACTGCTGCTCGATAACCATTTCCCTAACGGTACTGGGCTAGATTTGCTGAGAAAGCTGCGTGCGAACAACAGCGCCACGGATGTCATTTTGATCACTGCCGCCAAAGAGGTCGATACATTGCGAGACGCGCTGCGCAGTGGCGTTTTCTACTACATTCTCAAGCCTTTGGTATTTGAGCGCCTGCAAGAAGTGATAGCACAATACGCGGCGCACTTAGAGAAGCTTCGTGCCATGGAGTCATTGGCACAAACGGATGTCGACACCCTTCTGCCGCAGCGCATGACATCTGCACCGACAACAGATAGCACAACCAATACCCACTCCCTACGACTCCCAAAAGGTATTGATGTCATCACGCTGGATAAAATTCGAGCAGTGTTTGCGGATTCCGCAGAACCACTCAACGCCGAAGAAGTCGGTACCTTGATTGGCGCAAGCCGCACTACTGCTCGTCGCTATCTTGAATATATGGTTAGCACTTTAGAACTGGAAGCTCAGGTGAATTACGGCAGTGTTGGCCGACCAGAAAGGCGTTATATTGGCATGAAATAATTGAGGAGATGAGCCCACATGAAGTGTTGGGGTTAATCGTTGACCCAGATAATGTTTGATTCTTCGATGCCTAAGCCTTGCTTAAACCTCACCGATAATTCTAGTTCAGGCTCTGACATCCAGCCTTTGGTAACAAATAAGTTATACCCAGTTTTTGTTTTTTTGTAATCAACAGATGAAAGCCAAATAGCATCCCAATCTCCGAGAAACTCCAGGTCATCAAGACGTTGTGGATAGCTACCGTTACGCACTTTATGCAACTCAATCAAAGATATCGCAGAATTAAAATTTTGCTCACCGAACTTCTTATCCATGGATTCCGTCGGAAAATCACAACCCGAGATATACACTGCCATCAAACCAATCAGTAATATTTTCCACATATCACAAACACCTGTTAGACAAATCCATTTGATACAAAAAACACTGCCAAAGCCATATGAAAAGCAACGACAGTGTTTGTAATTGTCAGGAATAGATCGGCTTGTTAAGCAGTAATGCCTGCTTCAGTACTACCTTTTGGGTTTACACCGTGTTCATTGTCCTCTTTGCTGTCCTGCACGAGAAAAACAATCATGACAATGGCGCCAACTAAAGGAATCAATGCAATCAACTGCCACCAACCACTTCGACCCGTATCATGAAGCCTTCTGGCTGTAAGACTGATACTTGGGATAAGCAAAGCCAACGAGAATATTAAAGAGAGGAACGCACTCCCCAGTATTTGATCAACAATGGTAAGAACAATAGAGAAAATCAGATAGAACAGGATAAACATCCAGTACTCTTTCCTTCTTGCTCTACCAGAAAATACCGCAAAGTTTTTTAATGCCAGTAAGAAATAATTCATCGTCAACCTCCGTGTCGTAACATACCCAAGCAACCTCTAGATGCTTGTTAAGAATTCGGAAATAATAACAGTCAAAAAAATTATTTTCTCATCAATAATAAGAAGTTAGCCGTGATTATTACGTTAACTCAATGAAACTGATAGATCTAACGATGACGGGAAAGCCCCTCAATCCTGACTCAGTGCCTGGCAACTCGTCTTTGCCGCTTTCTGTGATCGAGCTTGTAGAGATCAAACAAATTACATTCAGTTATAGTGCGTTATGTTGAATTATCTCGCCTTGTATCATTGCGCGGTTTAGGCTGTTTTCACCCTGCTCTAGGAGTTAAGCTCATGACCACCACTCTAAGCGTGACAACGTCACTACCAAGTAACTTTAGACACAGTGATTTTCTTGCATTTCACAAGCGAGATAAAACCGAGCTTGCAGAAAAAGTGGAAGGTAACCTGATCCGGAAAGGTATGCTGATTAATGGAATTCCTTGTTGTCTTAGCCTCTCTTTGAACAACGATACTGCAACCCTCCAAATAGACGCGGATAGCTACGCGTCCTCACTAGATCATGACGGACTAGCCGCTCTGCTTACTCACATGCTAGGCCTGAATCAAGACATCGACGCGTTTGAAGCGCACTATCAAACCCACCCTGACATTTCGCGTTTGCTGAAACACCATCGTGGTTTGCGAATTCCACAAACAACAACACCCTTTGAAGCCATTACATGGGCAATCACCGGACAGTTAATCAGCGTGGAAGCTGCCGTTTCCATTCGTCGACGACTTATTGAAGCAACCGGACGAGGACACAGCAGCGGTATTTGGTGTTCACCCGATGCGGCGACACTTGCTAACACGGAAATTGACACCTATCGCCGTTGCGGATTTTCCAACAGCAAAGCAACCACTATCCAGCGCGTTGCCCAAATGCTAGAGAACAACGAACTAGATTTGTCGTTGACCGCAGATCCTGAGGTTGTCGCGCGTGAACTACTGGCAATAAAAGGCGTGGGGCCATGGACAGTCAGCTATACCTTGTTGCGGGGATTCGGCTGGCTGGATGGTTCATTGCATGGCGATGTGGCGGTACGCCGAAACCTACAACGCTTGCTCAACAGCGAAGAAAAACCGTCGGAAAAGGAAACACAGGTATGGCTTAACGCGTTTTCGCCCTGGCGTGCCTTAGTTGCCGCACACCTTTGGGCGATCCAATCTGAGCAAGGTTACTAGCTCAGACGCAGTGTCACATCTACCATTGCGCGCCACAAATCGTATAAAACACTAACGATTTGGTGGTGAAACAAGCAGTCAAACTGTTAGTTAGGTCACAGTTGCGGAAGGTGTAGCGTCAATGCGGTATCCTCCCCGCCCTTCATACCGTGACTTGAAAGATAACTATGCACTACAAAACTATGCTCGGGTATCGCTACCCTAAAGGCCCTTTCGCCATGATCAGCGTCTACAGCTTTACTGGCGCAGCCGTGGTCACTTCAACGGTATTTTCACTACTGCTTTTCCTTTCGATTGATGACAGCCCGATGATGAAAGCATTGTTCGGTACGTTGGCGATCATTTTTGAGGCTGGAAAATTCTACGCTTGGTACGAATTTGGCGAACGTCGTGCCCATCGTAACTACATGGGGTCTTTCACCGCGTTGGTGTTTTACCTCGTATTGGCCGCCATTTCGATCGGCGGCAGTATTGGTGGCATTAATAGTGCTACCAACAAAGCGCAAAGCGTTATCGCGATTGAGCAAGCCAAAGTCGACGCATATAACCGCCAGATCGACGCCATTGAAAAGCAAATTGACTTGAATAACTTGGCGGCAGAAAAGTACATACAAATGGAGCGTATCGCGACGGGCGTTAGCCGCATTCAGGCACAAAACAACACCCTGCGTGAAGAACAGATCCTCTTGGCGGAAGAGCGTGATTCGCTGCCTCCTGTCGCGCAAGGGTCCGCAATTGGTTTGATTGATAGCCTTGCGAGTGCGTTTCAAGTTTCGCAGCAAACCGCTCAATTTGGCTTAGTGGTGTTCTTGTCTATTTTGCTTGATTTGTTCGCCGCATTTTTCGTTGGTGTGATTGGTGAAGAAACACGTTTCCGTCGTTTTTATCAGCACCACGCTGAAATTGACATTACACCAGAAACCATGAGTAAACCTGTGGGTTATCTAGAGCACAAGCCAGCTATCGACAGCGTAGTTAACGCAGACAGTGATAATGATAAGCAGCAAGATGACGCTGACTTAACCTTGGCACAACGAGTAGAATTGGCCGTTAAAAACGGCGTGATAACTTGCTCGAAAAAAGCGGTGTGTAGACACTTCTTACTGCCAACGGACGATGTGGATACTTTGTTTGAAGATATGATGAACGACGGTGTTTTGGCGAAGAAAGCGAATCATCACTATTATCTTGTTGCTTGAGGCCGATGGTTTAAATATCTGACCATAACCTCCGCTCATGACCTGCTCCTAAGAAGCGAGAAAGCGCCGCAATGGGCGCTTTCTAGTTTTTTGCTTCGTGCCTTTTTACTTTTACTTTTTAGGTTTGCTTGTTTGTTTTACTTCTACCATCGAGCTGACACTCACACTTTAGGTTTCTCTGTACTCGATGTGTCCGTACCGTTGCTCGGCGCAGAAACGGGATCACTCGCAGCGGCTGCGTTAGCATCTTTAGGCTTGATGGTGTCAATCACCATGCGTAAATCATCAATCAAACTTTCATCTGACGCCTTCTTTGCTTCAAGGGTGGTGACTTGTGCAGACAAGGTTTCCTTGTCTTGCTCCGCTAAAGACAGATTTGTATTGACCGACTCAAGCTTCGCCATCAATTGCTTCAATTCAGGGTCGACGTCAGCTGTATTGTTCAATGTCTGCGCTAACGCTTCTGCCTTACTCGCCAGCGCATCAGTTTGTTGTTTGATCGGCTTATCACGAAGATCAATTTTTTCAAACGCTTGAGCAATACGATGAAGCTGATTTTCGAGATCCAAAATCAACGGTTCAAATTTTCCGTCATCGATATTCCTAAACCGCTTCACTTCCAAGCCAATATGCTTGAGATGACCAATCTCAAACTTGACCGCCAACACCGCTTTTTCAATTGCCGATATGTCTCGCGGATCGGCCGTTACCACGGCTTCAGCTTGCTCTAACGTCGCTCCGGCTTTGGTATAGCTAATGGGCGCAACAGATTTGAAACCCTCTCTACGCAGCAGAACAAGTTCATTATTCAAGGGGACCACATTGATTTGTAGTGCCACGGCCACTTCTAACGCTTTCGCCTTATCTAAAAACTGCACTTGTTTGACTTGAGCATCATCGAGATCGTTATCAGCCACATACTCAAACAACGCACGATAATCTCTGGCAATTCGGCTGTAACGCGACGCAAACACGGCCTCTGCGTTAATCATGTCAAGATAGGCCATTTCTGCGATGGCTTCCGCCAGTAAACTGTCTGCGGTTTCTTTTAAGGTCAATAACTCCGCATGGAGCGTCGCGACTTTAACCATACGTTTATCAAAAGTTTGCGCATAAGTACCCGAAGAAAATACGGAGTAGCTTTCTGTCGCTTTGGCTGGGTTTGAATCAAAATCTTCGTAGACATCAACCGCGTCTTCCCACGCGTCAAACAAATCCTCAACAGCCTCCTTACTGTATAACCGAAGTTCCTTGCTCTCTTCCATTTTCGCTAGCCAACGGGCGTAATCCGATTTCGCTTTTTCGTAGATTTGAAGCGTATTTTGGCTTTGTTGTGAAACCCCATTGGTTTCACTGGCTATTTGAGCAGGTTCTGATGTGGATTGGCATGCTGTGATGGAACTTACTAGCACAACGGCTAACGCCGATAAACGCAAATTTTTCATAGATGTACCCTCTAACTGTCACCGCCACTCACGAAATTATTTTTATTATTTACCAATAGATCAGCCGTCAGCCTATCGATAGCTGCTGTCTGATCACCCGACTTTATGCAAGGTGTAAGTAACAATTTAGCTCAAAACCCACCCCCAACATTGCAAGTTTAGGTGATCTTGATCACATTGGATTTTGTAAGTGATACACCACGCAATTCGGTAATCTTTCTTCGTACACCTAGGGTTAAAATCAAAACCCTCAATAAACACTAATTAACTGATTTAATTAAGATTTAATGGGGAGTTAAAAATGAGAGCGGTGAAAAAACAAACAATAATCATTGAAAGAAGAGAGGCGAATAAACGCGTGCGCATATCGGATGGAAAATTGTCGATAGTCGTCACGCAAAACAATCGAAAACCGTCGTATATTCCTTCTTAAATAATTAGGAAACAAAATTATCACTAAAAGAAAAAACAACGTTAACCATTAGGGGAATTTTAATTAATCGGACAAACGAAAAATGTTACTTTTATTATTAAACTTTCAAACAATTCAATAACAATATCGCACATAATAAAATTACATCTGAGTTATAAACAGTCAAATCCTGTTCACTTTATAACATATAGCTTTTAGTTATATAGTTTTGTTTTATATGCACGAATGACTGCCCTATCATCGCGGCCTTAGCCAGCGTAAGGGCTATTCAGACTGGCACACCGTCAGAGGTTAGACGGAAGAGCAGCAAGATATTCACTCACTGAGTATTCCATCTTCTTTCGAATATAAAGAATAGGAAGAAAGCGCGAATTTATTTTACATTTAGCCCGCTAATGAAATTAAGGATTTAAGAATGGCCTTAAGCGTTATATTGAACCTCACGATATTCACCGCACTTATCTATTTTTTGTACACACTACAAGCTAAGCATGTACCTTTTACCAAACGTGTTTTTGCTGGTTTGGGTTTAGGTGTCGTATTTGGTGGCTTATTACAGCTTTACTACGGTGCAGGCTCCGACATTATTAAAACTAGCATCGACTACTTCGACATTGTCGGTAAAGGCTACGTGAAACTGCTTCAAATGATCATCATCCCACTCGTGATGGTGTCGATCATTTCTGCCATCCTCAAGCTCAAAGGCGGTTCGTCTGTCGGCAAGATTAGTGGCATGAGCATTGGCGTATTGGTGGTGACCACCATGATTGCCGCGCTTGTGGGTATTGCTTGGTCGTTGATGTTTGGTCTTACTGCAGAAGGCCTAACGGCTGGCGCGGCAGAAGTCGCACGCGGTCAATCGCTAGAAACCAATCTGGGTCGCGTAGAAAGCCTGTCTTTCGCTAACATGATCCTAGAATTCCTTCCTGCGAACCCGTTCCTAGATATGACAGGTTCGCGTAAAACATCCACTATCGCAGTCGTTATCTTCTCTATCTTTATTGGCATAGCCGCAACAGGTATCGCGAAGAAGCAACCAGACGTCTTTGCGTCGTTCGAGAGCTTCGTTGACGTGGCAAAAGCTATCGTTATGCGCATCGTGACACTGGTACTGCGTTTGACGCCTTACGGTGTTCTGGCGCTAATGACCAAAGTGATTTCAGGCTCTAACTACGCGGATATCGTTAACCTAGCAAGCTTTGTTATGGCTTCATACGGTGCGCTGTTTACCATGTTCGCGATTCACTTAGCGATCATCGCGATGCTAGGCCTAAACCCGATTCGCCACTTGAAGAAAATCATGCCTCTTCTGACGTTCGCTTTCACATCACGCAGCAGCGCAGCGTCAATTCCGATGAACGTTCAAACACAAGAAAAAGCATTGGGTATTCCAAATGGTATCGCCAACTTTGCCGCTTCTTTCGGTTCAACCATTGGACAAAATGGCTGTGCGGGTATTTACCCTGCCATGCTGGCAGTAATGATTGCGCCAACCATGGGCATCAACCCGCTAGATATTGGCTTTCTCGTCACGCTGATTGCCATCATCACCATTAGCTCGTTCGGTGTCGCTGGCATTGGTGGCGGCGCAACGTTTGCCGCATTGATTGTTCTCTCCGCGTTGGATTTCCCTGTCGCGCTTGCAGGTCTGTTGATCTCTATCGAGCCGCTGATCGATATGGGTCGTACCGCGCTTAACGTATCAGGTTCTGTCACCGCAGGATCTGTGACCAGCAAACTGATGGGTCAAACAGATATGGCGGTATTCAACGATGACAAGCCACTGAACCTAGATGGTGAAGACGCTACCGCGTAATAAACTCGATAGGCTCATTAGTCGTCACATAATATTTTGGGAGCGTTGGCTCCCAATTCCTGTTTTCAGGGCAATATGCCCATGAGGAATGCAACATGAAAATCATCATCATTGGCGGTGAAGCCGCGGGAATGAGCGCTGCAGCCAAAGCTCGTCGAGTGAATCCAAGCGCTGAAATCATTGTTTATGAAGCGTCAGAAATCATCTCATTTGGTGCTTGTGGCCTGCCCTATTACGTGGCGGATGAATTTAGTGACAGCGGTTACATGTCGGAATTCACCCCAGCACAGTTCGCAGAGCGTGGCATCACGGTGAACACGGGACATCGCGTCACAAAGGTCGACGCTGACGTCAAAAAACTCGAAATCTCGCATAACGGCGACGTGTTCGTGACGCACTACGACAGATTAATGATCGCGACTGGCGCTCGCGAAGTGCTGCCTCCCGTTGAAGGCCTACAAAAAAACGGCGTACACACGCTACGCGTGATGAACGATGGCATAGCGCTAAAAGCAACAATTCAAGACGCTAACTGCCAACACGTCACCATCATTGGTTCTGGCTTTATCGGTTTGGAAGTGGCGGAAGCCATGCTCCACCAAGGTAAACAGGTTCGCTTGATTGAACGCGCAGAGCGCTTAATCCCTGATGCCTTTGATGCAGAAATCAGTGTGCATATTCACACGGAGCTGGAAAAAGCGGGCGTCGAAATTCTCACGTCAGAATCACTGATGGCAATCAAAGGTGATACCGCAGTCTCTGGCGTGATCACAGACAAAGGCGAATACGCCACGGATCTGGTGGTGGTGTGTACTGGTGTGAAACCGAACACTGCATTCTTGCAAGAAACAGGCATTGAAACCCTGCCAAACGGCGCCATCGTGGTTGATCGTGAAGGAAAAACCTCCTTGCCAGATGTGTGGTCAGCAGGCGATTGCGCCGCTATCTGGAATTCGATTTCGCAACGTAACCAATACATCCCGCTCGCAACTGGCGCAAACAAGCTAGGCCGCTTGGTGGGCGACAACATTGCGCAAATCGAGGGCGAACCATTGCAATTTCCAGGCTCACTCGGCACCAGTTGTGTGCGTACATTGGGGCTAGAAGCAGGCCGTACTGGACTATCCGAGCGCGAAGCGACGGATGCTGGCTTCATGGTGAAGACCCTCACTATCAAAGACAAATGCCACACCAATTATTGTGCAGGTCAGTCGGATATGCACATGAAGCTGATTTACGAAGCGGAAACCAAGCGCATTCTTGGCGCACAGCTGATTGGTTACAAAGGCGCGGTACACCGTATCGATGCAATGGCTGTGGCTATCACTATGGGCGTCACCACCAGCCAGCTTGGTATGATGGATTTTGCCTATGCACCACCGTTTGCCAGAACGTGGGACATCATGAATGTGGCAGGCAACGTCGCCAAATAAACCATAAGTGAACAATTTAATCAGGCCAGCGACATCGCTGGCCTTGTTTTGATGATCTCCCGCACCTTACTCGTCAGTCACGGATGTTCTCAATCGCACCATCACGTTCACATGCAATTCGTTCGATATATTGCACACTTCACATTATCTACACCTTCCTCTTATGTTTTAGTTTTAGGCTTGCGTTGGTTATTGCACCGATACTGCGACGCAGTTAGGCTAGAATTTAAAGCCTCGGTTTAACAATGGAAGCCAATGATGGAACAGATAAAAAATCTCTCCCTACTCTCTTCTCTGTGCGAAAACGTGAACAGTGCGATAGCTGTCCATAACCCCGCGACAGGTGATGTGTTGGGCTACGTCCCTTCTCACAACCGTGAAGCCATCGAAAAGGTCATTGAAAAAGCCGAGACTGCGCAGAAATCGTGGGCGAAAACCACGGCGAAACTACGCGCTGAAATTCTTTCCCGCTGGTATCAGCTCATCATGGATAACCAAGAAGACCTGGCGCGTATTATGACGCTTGAGCAAGGTAAACCGCTGGCTGAATCGCGCGGTGAAGTAGCCTATGGCGCATCTTTTGTTCAATGGTTTGCCGAAGAAGGTAAGCGTGCGTATGGCGAAACGATTCCAACACCATTGACTGACCGCCGTATTATGACCATTCGCCAACCGGTCGGTGTCGCAGCTGCTATCACGCCTTGGAACTTCCCCATCGCAATGATCACGCGAAAAGCTGCACCAGCATTAGCGGCAGGATGCAGCTTTATTGGCAAGCCCGCCGCGCAAACGCCATTAAGCGCCTACGCTGTGGCTGAATTAGCACGACAAGCCGGACTCCCCGAGGGTCTGTTAGCCATTGTCACCAGCAGCGATGCCGTGATGGTGGGTGAGCTATTTTGTAGTAGCCCAAAAATTCAAAAAATATCCTTTACCGGCTCTACCCACGTTGGTCGGATTCTGATGCGCCAAAGCGCCGAAAGCGTCAAACGCGTTTCAATGGAATTGGGCGGAAATGCGCCGTTCATTGTGTTTGATGACGCAGACATTGATGCTGCTGTGAAAGGTGCACTCGCATCGAAGTTTCGCAACGCGGGTCAAACGTGTGTGTGCGCCAACCGCTTCTATGTTCACGATTCTGTGTATGACGAGTTTGTCGCCAAGTTTGCCGCTGAAGTCTCCAAGCTGAGTGTCGGCAACGGCCTTGATGATGGCATCACCATTGGCCCACTGATTGATGACAACGCCAAGAAGAAAGTACAAGCGTTAGTGAACGATGCCGTGGCACAAGGGGCGAATATCACCGCAGGTGGCGACGATCTCGGTGGGCAATTTTTCGCACCAACCGTATTAACCCACGTCGAACACAACATGAGCATTGTTAAAGAAGAGATCTTTGGCCCTATTGCTCCCGTGATCCGTTTCCATGATGACGCGTCTTTGATCGACATGGCGAATGACACCGAATACGGATTGGCGAGCTACTTCTACAGCAAAGACATCAACCGTATCTTCGCCGTGGCAGAAGCACTCGATTACGGCATGGTGGGGGTCAACGAAGGGATTATTTCCACGGAAGTTGCACCTTTTGGTGGCGTGAAACAATCGGGCATTGGACGCGAAGGGGCTCGCCAAGGGCTGGATGAGTACCTCAACACCAAATACATCTGTATTGGCGGAATGTAGCTCTTTAAACATTACCGCATCAAACCCAAAGCAGAGTCGTTTGACTCTGCTTTTTGATCACTTACTGAGCACCAAAAGCAACTTTTGTGAAACCTTATTCATGCATTTTTTACCGCACGTTATTCACTCAAAATTAACCCAAACCGCGTCTTATCAGTATGTTAATATCCAGATCGCATAAAAATTCTACAAACGGACTTCCAAAACAGGGCATGTTTCCTTTAATGTGAAGCACGACAGTGTATTTTCGTACCACAGTGCGACACTACGCCCAATCAATATGAACCCTAAGGTAAAAAGATGTCTGATGTACCTTCTACTGCCGTTGAGGTAGTTACTACAGCCCAAACTGTTGCTGAATCTTCCGGTCCTATCTGGCCATACGTGGTCGGTGGTATCGCTCTCGTTATCGCAGCAGGCTTCTGGGGCTACAAAATGATTAGCCGCCCATCTTTCATCATAAAGCAGATCCGTCGCCGCAATCTGAAAGCAATGAAGAAAGAAGGCGTTGAAAGCTCAGAAGCAACCGTCGATTTGGATAAACTGCTTTCTTCTATTGAAACGCACGCCATCGACAACAAAATGTCTGGCGCTGAGATGGTGAAGCTGCTGGCACCGCTGAACGATTCAAACCGTATGAAATCAGCGAAAGACATGTATTTGACGATGCAACATATCGCACGTGAAATTGGCGATACGCGTCTGGCAGGTGAATTCAAGTCTAAATCTACGGGTGTGAAATCTAATTCGAAGCTAATGGCTGGCCTGTTTAAACGTGCTGGTATCTAAACGCTTTTTGTTGGCACTGCCCTTGCGCAGTGCCAACGACCTCTATCTTACCCTACGCTCTATTTCCTTCTGCCCTTTTGCTTAACTACTTCAACACTGCTTTGCTGCCGATGATTTTGTAGGCTGGCGTTCCGCGCACCAATGCTTCTCGCGCAAACACCATATCGCAGCTTGGACATGTACATGGGCTGGTTGTGTAATCGACCACAATTCTTTCTTTAAAACACTTCACTAACGCGCCTTTGCCGCCTTTCTTGTATTTAAACAGTAACGCTTTGCACTTGCCGCACACAATGTCCACCGAACGCGTGGGTAACTTTTTATTCGGCTTTGCCATCCTCAACTCCCTCTTTGCTAGGTCGCTATCATAAGCCAAAGCACAGGTACGACTAAAGTCTTAAGCAGCAGCTACCTAGAACGAAAAACTGAGAGGACGCCAATATTTACCGAATGCGATTAACAAATATTTTACAAGTTCGGCTATCATTTCGGTGTTTATTTCTCGTTCTCAGAGGCGATGCCATCACAATCAATATCGCCACTGATAAGTATGCAGACCAAGGAACCTTCTTACATTGGAGAGTTGTATGAAAATCAACGCATTGATTAAAACGCTTTCGCTATCTACTGCCATCATGTTGACCGGAATGAACGGTGCAGCAGCAGAAGACCGCGACTACATTCTGGCAACGGCATCAACAGGTGGCACGTATTACCCTGTTGGCGTGGCATTGGCGACACTGAGCAAAGTGAAACTTGCCCCTAAATATGACTTTTCTCTTTCTGCTATTAGTTCTGCGGGTTCAGGCGAGAACATTAAGCTACTTCGAGAAAACGAAGCTCAGTTTGCGATTCTTCAAGGCTTATATGGTGCCTGGGCATGGGGTGGTGAAGGTAAATTGAAGCAATCGGGTCCACAGAAAGAACTGCGCTCTGTCTCTATGCTGTGGCAAAACGTCGAGCATTTCGTGGTCCTGAGCGACTTGGCAAAAACAGGCACCATGGCTGACATGAAAGCAATGGATGGCAACAAGTTCTCTATCGGTAAGAAAAACTCTGGTACAGAAGGTTCAGGCTTACAGATCCTGAGCGGCCTAGATATCAATACCGACAAAATGGATTTCGCTTACCTTGGCTACGGCGCAAGTGCGGATGCGATGCAAAATGGTACGGTGGATGGAATGAACACGCCAGCGGGTGTGCCAGTAAGCGCAGTCACTCGCGCGTATGCGTCAATAGGTGACAAAATCACTATCTTGAATTTCACCGATGAAGAAATGAAAGAAGCTAATGGTGATTATAACCTTTGGACACGCTTCGTGATTGAGCCGAACACCTATCCGGGTCAAACCAAAGCAGTAGAAACCATTGCACAACCTAACTTCCTTGCTGTTCGCAGTGACATCAGTGATGAAGACGTTTACTTGCTGACGAAAACCATTTACGAAAACCTCGCGTTTTTGAACGGTATTCATAAAGCAACCAAAGCCATGTCTTTGCAAAAATCCATTGATGGCCTGCCTGTGCCGCTCCACCCTGGTGCAGCGCGTTACTACAAAGAACAAGGGCTGACTATTCCTGCGCAATTGATCGCAAACTAAGTCTTGCGCGCTGGCCTCTCGGTCAGCGCGCCTTTACCGCCTTGATTTATCGCCGTTAACGCTCTGTACCTAAGTTTATATCGCTTTGCTCCTAAGTTTGTATCGCTATTCTCTTGGGGTTAACACAGCATTACTCAACACACTTCCACTCCAAAGGACGTCGTGCAGATCATCAGCACGTTTGAGGGAACATGACTAACCATTCTTCCGACTCCAGCACTTCATCAGAACTCGAGAGTTCTCTATCGCAATTTGAGCTCACTCAGCGCACCGATTTTCCGCTTCTGACACGATGTGTCACCGCGCTGGGTATTTTGCTTTCATTGGTTCATATTTGGTTTAACACGCTCGCCACTTTGCCGGAACTTTGGGTTTCAGCTGCGCACTTTGCGGGCTTTTCCGCCATGTGTGCCCTCACCTATCCAGCGGCGGCGAAATGGCGCAAAAGTAAGTTCGCATTGGCTATCGACATTGGGATTGCTATCGCTGCAATTGCTTGCCTGATTTATATCATTTTTAGCGAAGACGCCTTATACGAACGCGGCGTTACCTTTGTGACTTCTGATTGGGTGTTTTCAGTCATTGCGATTTTGATCGCGCTAGAACTTATCCGGCGCACCATGGGTTGGTTTATCCCCTGCCTGATTTTGGTGGCACTGACTTACGTGGTTTGGTGGGGAAGCTGGATTGACGGCATTTTTGCCTTCCCCGGCTTGTCGGCTGAGACCGTTCTGTACCGGGCTTTCTATAGTTCAGAGGGCATGTTTGGCCCCATATCCCGAATATCATGGAGTTATGTCTTCATGTTCATTCTATTTGGCGCGTTTTTAGTAAAATCAGGTGCAGGCGACTACATCATCAATATTTCCCGTGCAGCGGCAGGGAAAATCATTGGGGGTCCCGGTTTCGTCGCTGTACTCGGCTCAGGATTAATGGGTTCTGTATCAGGGTCCAGTGTGGCAAACACAGTCTCGACGGGTGTCATTACCATACCTCTCATGAAGAAAGCGGGGTTTCCGCCAAAGTTCGCCGCTGGGGTTGAAGCAGCAGCTTCAACGGGTGGGCAATTGATGCCTCCGGTGATGGGTGCAGGCGCTTTTATTATGGCGTCTTACACACAAATACCGTACGTGGAAATCATTGCTGTGTCGTTTGCACCTGCGCTGATTTACTTTCTCTCGGTTGCTTTCTTTGTGCGCGTTGAAGCCAAGCGTTCTGGCGTACATCATGTCGAAACGGAAACCCAATCTATGTTGTCAGTGCTGGCCTCAGGCTGGCATTATCTGATCCCCTTGGTGGTGTTGGTCACGCTCTTAGTTCAAGATTTTACGCCAACTTATGCGGCAGGTATTTCGATCATTTCAGTGGTGGTTGCTTCTTGGCTTTCTCCGAATCGTATGGGTATTGCAGATATTTTTGATGCGTTAGCGCAAGGCGCACGAAACATGGCCACCACAGCGGTATTGCTGACGGGCATTGGCTTGGTGGTGAATGTCATCAGCACCACGGGGATTGGCAATACCTTCTCAATCATGATTAACGACTGGGCCAACGGTAGCTTGTTTATGATGCTGGTATTGGTGGCACTTGCATCGCTGATACTCGGCATGGGTTTACCTGTGACGGCCTCGTATATTGTTCTTGGCACCCTTTCTGCACCTGCCATTTATGGTTTGATTGCGGAACAACAATTAATGGCGCTTCTGACCACCGGTCAGTTACCCGAAGAAGCGAAAACCATTTTCATGCTGATTGCACCAGAACAGCTTGCCGCGTTGGGCGCTCCCATGTCTTTTGAGGCCGCTATTGAGTTACTTGGCAAAGTACCGGATGACTTCAAAGCCACTTTGCTCGAACAAGGCTTAGGTGCAGCAACGGTAGGCATGTCATTGTTGGCAGCGCACTTGATCATTTTCTGGTTATCTCAAGACAGTAACGTTACACCGCCAGTGTGTTTGACGGCGTTTGCCGCGGCAACCATCGCCAAAACCCCACCCATGGCGACAGGCTTCAAAGCGTGGAAAATCGCCAAAGGGCTGTATTTGGTGCCG
This sequence comes from Enterovibrio norvegicus FF-33, assembly GCF_000286835.2. Taxonomy (GTDB): domain Bacteria; phylum Pseudomonadota; class Gammaproteobacteria; order Enterobacterales; family Vibrionaceae; genus Enterovibrio; species Enterovibrio norvegicus_A. The sequence continues at coordinate 2,245,075 of NZ_AJYD02000038.1, forward strand.
CTATTGATGGCCTATACCCCACTCGTTTCCGGCGATCTTCAACAAGTCCTTGAAGTCACCTTGTTTGCGGTGATTGGTACGTGGGCTTTGGTAGCAGGGCTAGAAGGCTATTTAGAAGGCCCGATCAATTGGCCATTGCGTGCTGTGGCTTTTGCTTTAGGCGGTTTAATGATGTGGCCAGGACTTGATGTCGTTATTCGTCTTGCTAGCGCATTAGTGTTCTTCGCCATGGTGTTTTACACCTACCGAAAATATCCTTTCAACCCGCTAGCTAACCCCTAATTCGTCGCGAAGCATAGCGCGGCTGACACCATGGAATCAGTCAAACAGAAATAAAAAAAGCGCCTGGAAAGGCGCTTTTCTCTTTGTTTATTATCGATTTTTCTCGTCATTCGCCATTTCAGTACGTACTTATTGTCTTATCGCGCGTGTTTGACAGAGCGAAGATTCATTCTTTCAAAACAAAACTGTCCATCAAACCAACCATACGTCCGATTTCAGGTTTGGTAATGGTGTCGTTCGCGCCAAGGTCCATCGCTTTCTTGCGGTTATCATCACTCATCAGTGAAGAGAACATGACAATCGGCATGGCCTTGTATTCTTCGATTTCCCGCAATTTTTTGACGAGATACATGCCATCCATTTTTGGCATTTCAACATCACTGACCACGCCATCAACAAACTCGGTGATTGGCAAGTTTTCTTCAGTACACAAGCGGACGAATTCGATCATCGAGTCCAGCGCTTCTTGCCCGTCTTTTGCGGTGATCACGTTGTAACCCGCTGAACGAAGAGTATTTTCGATCAAGCGACGGATAAATGCGGAATCATCAACCACCATGATGGTCTTAGCTTCGCGTTTGGCAACCATGGCGTCATCGATAACCACGCGCTTGTCTTGCGTGACATCGTATTTTTCCATGCTGAGCTCTGGGTTGATATCAGCAATGATTTTCTCGAAATCCAAAATCATGATGAGGTTGCTGTCCTGTCGAACCACGGCAACCACACAATCTTGGTCTGACGCTTCTAAGAAAGAACTAGGCGATTCCACCTCTTCCCAAGATATTCGATGAATACGGCTGACACTGTCGACGAGAAAACCATTCGACATGCGATTGAAATCCGTCACGATCACGACTTTGGTGTCGATTTCGTCTTTAGTCGGTACACCTAGCCATCCAGCTAAATCAACCAAAGGGATTAACTTTCCGCGCAGCGAAAATACGCCAAGGACATTAGGTTGTGCGTTTGGATAATCCGTCGTATCGGGAACACGAATGACTTCGCGAACCTTGGCGACATTTATCCCGTAGTAACACACTTTCTTTGTGCCATCAGGCAAGGTTTTCTCGAGTCGAAATTCGATAATTTCAAGCTCATTGGTACCGCTTTCAGTCAAGATTGATGTTTTGTGTTCTGTGCTCATGCCAAATCTCGATGCATTTAGAGGCCAAATAGACAAGGTTCTCTATCAGCATAGTCTCAATATAAAAACAATCGACTCAACAGGTGAAATTATTTGCAGCGATTTTAACCAATTGCCACCAATGCTATTCCAATTTGAACACTTGCTGCGCGTACAATGCAGACACTATCTCACTGGTTTGCGCACCTGATACGAGGTCTAATCCTGAGCTAGAAATGTCCATGTTCTGTAAAACAATATTCTGTGTGTCACTACCAGAAATCACAGAAAGATTGATCGTGCCATCGCTTTCAACTGATGCTTGATCAAAGTAAGGCAGCAGGTCATTGCTGGTCGGTGACGATCCAAAATCAGGCAGTAATTGGCTTAAATCGAGCTTGTCTTGACCTAACGTCAAATCTGTCACTGTATCGGTATTGGCAGGCGAACTGAGTGAAGCTTCAAGCCACACAAAAAGGTCATTCCCTTCACCACCGGTAAGAATATCGTTGCCCTGTCCTGCTTGCAGCGTGTCATCGCCGTCCATTCCAAACAGGCTTTCACCGGAAGATTGTGTGACAAGGTTATCATCAGCGCTAGTGCCGACGTTATCCCCTAGATACAGCGCCCCGCTATTGATCACTGCTGTGAGCATATCTGACTGTGACATACCTGAAGATGACCCATTAACCAATGCGTCCAAATTTACGCCGGTCAACACAATTTCCTGAAGCACGTCGCCACTATATAACACATTGAGTTGTGCGTTTCCGTTGGTTTCTGTCAGCGATAGCTGTTGAGTGAGATCGTCAAAATTAGCAAGATGAGTGACGCTCAATGCCGCACTGAGATCGATCACATCCGTTGAAGGGTTAAAGTCTCCAATGGTATCGACAGCAGGATTACCAACCGAACCCAAATCAGCGCTCGACCACGTAAACCTGTCGAGGTTACTGTCGCTACCACCTTGTGTGCCTCCCCAAAGGGTATCGTTGCCCGCCCCTCCGGTGAGAATGTCTTCGCCTAAACCGCCAATCAAGGTGTCATCGTTTGCACCACCTTGCAGCGTTGCACCCTCTGCGCCTGAAATCACGATGTTTTCTTCACTGGTATCTTGCGCCGATATCGGCCCATCAGCTGGATTAGTCACGTTTATTGCCAACGTGACGGGTGAAGATTGCGCGATTTCACCCAAGGTGGTAGTTGAAATTGCAACCACTTCGACAGACGCTGTAACGGCGGCGTTGCCTGTCACATAGAGCTGTGCCAACTCGGCAGGCGTGATCGTCAGTACACCGCCCGTAGGCCCTGTACCGACAGAATTGCCGTCTGCATCCACAAACGCGAGCGAAGCGGGAATATTTCGGATTTCCACTGACAATGTTTCTGATGGGTCAGTCAACGCTGCAGCCAAGCCCAGCAAAGGAATAACCGCTGATATGCTCCCTCCAACGGAAGCGGTTTGTGCCGTATTCAACACTAACGTTGGCACATCGGGTTTGGGCGCGACATTAACCGTGATCGATTCACTATCTGTCAACGCGCCACCCGAGCCTGTGTTGCCATTGTCATTTACCGTCACAGTGATGGTGTCTTGTCCAGAAAAATTGGTGATCCCCGTATAGGTCACGCCCGATGCCAACAGCGTATTGATCTTGTCTAAATCACCTTCAAGCATCATGGTGTTTGTCCCAGTACCAGAGACAGTAATGCCAGAAGGCAATGGAGATGCACTGGAGATATTGATCGTGCCATCTACTGCACTCAAACGCACAGTGATAACACCACCACTGGCGTCTTTCGCGTCGACATCTTTTACTTGAATGGATTCAATCAGAAGCACGGCTTCTTCTTCTGTATTCAGTGCTGTGGCAGGCACCGTCAGATCTGGGGCATCGTTGACAGGCGACACGGTCACATCAATGATTTGATTTACCCACAACGAACTTTCTGCTTCAACGCCATTATCCACTGCACGAACAGACACATTGAGCTTGCCGTCCCAATTGAGCTCATTGGCATCACCGGGCGTGAAAATTAGCGATGAAAGCGTGGTTTGCTCTGCAATCACAATCCAACTACCGTCAGACTGTTTCTCGACAGAACTGTCAGACGTCACACCAGTAGGGAAACTAATGGTTGAGCTATCAGGCACATTGGTTAACACCACCTTGATATTCTCAGGGGCATTTTCCGTCACCGACAAACCTGACCCGTCGTCAGTGAGTTTGTTGTCTATCACACGGATGTCGAGGGGTAACGAGATGTTTTCATCCTCAGTGCCGGATACTGAGGTGACAATGTCAGTGTCCACACCGTCGCCGATGGGATCCACCACCACAGTGACACTTGTTGTGTATTGCACTGGCGTTGTCAGTGCTTTTTCTTTGGCGTAAACCACCAGTTCGACCGTCATGGTACCGCTGAAATTTTCAGGTGGTATAAAAGAGATATCATCAAGATTAAGCGATTCACTGCCTGCTGGAACACTGATGCTCCAATTTCCGTTACCACTGCTTTGCACGAGTTGGCTACCCGTCGAAACCAGTTGGAAATCATCCGGCACACCGGAGATTTTTGCGGAGACGATTTCTTCCGAGCCATCAATGTCTTTTAAGGTCGCCGTCACTCCCGTCAAGGCAATATGTTCGTCTTCCGTACCTGTAATAGGCTGAGTATTACCGCTAAACATGATGGGATCATTGACAGGTAATACATCAAATGACACGTCAGTGGATAGTGTGTTGGTGGCCGTTGAATTGGGCTTGCCTGTATCATCGTTGACGGCAGTATCAACCACCGTAGTTTTCACGTCTAGCGTGACGGGGCCGCTGTAATTTTCCACGGGTTTGAAGTGAATACTGCCAAGTTCGGCGGCACTTATTGTGATGCTGCTTTGCGGGTTTTCTCCATTGGCATCCACAAAAAAGCCCACGGCGCTATCAACGATGAGTGTTACTGAGGTAATGCTTTCGACACCGGAAGTTGCCGCATTGTCGGTATCTTCCAATTTCGCGCTAAGATTCAGCTCAATGATACCGTCTTCCAACGCTTTATTGGCGACTGGCACCCACTCTGCCTCATCATCAACAGGTTGTTCATCGCTGTTTAAACCATTGGTTTCAACTACCGTGACGGTGGTAGAAATACCATCCACCACGGGGGCTATCAAAACAGACAGTGTGGTATCTGTTTCCTTGGTGTCGCCACTCACTTGATCGGTTGTTACCAGTTTCACAGGTAACAAGAAATCACCCGCAAAGTGTTTGGGCATCGTTAAGGTGATACCGGATAGATCGACCGAGCCGTCTGCAGACACATTGACTTTAGCGACGTATTCACTGGTCTCGTAATTGAACTCCATACCCGATACGCTAGCGCCAATTGCTGACAACGATGCGCTGCTGATTACTACGGTCAATTCATCCGAACTGGCGTTCGCAGGGTCGACTTTGATTAAACCGTCCAACTGGGTGCCTAAATTCAGTGCGGTATCTTCTACGCCGGTGATATCTTGGGTTTCGACGGTGACAGCCCCTGCTTCTTGAGTGCTACTAACACTTCCTGCGAAATCTAATTCGAGGATCAGTGGCGCTTGTTCCACCTGACCACTGGCATCCCCTTCACCCGCATCACCTTGATCTTGCACTAAGGCAGATATTTTAATGAATACAGGCTCGGTGATGGGCTTAGTCGTGGATATTGTCAATGAATCTAATGCACTTTGAGGAACTGTCCAGCTACCATCACCATTGTTGATCCCTCCCTCGATGTAGAACTGATCAAAATAGGATTGATCGGCTCCCGTCAGCGGCGTGCCATTAGCATCCGCTACAAAGCTAATCACCACCTGCGTAATGATTTCAGCACTGCTGCCGTCGGTATTTATTCCCTCTGGGGTCACAAACGCCAAACGATGATCCGCCGACGCTAAGGAGATACTGCCGCTGCCATCGCCATCCACAGTGCTAACGGGCTGATTCGAACTATTCAGTAGCTCGACTTTTCCGTCCCCCTCCACCGCCGCGATAATACGAACATCGAGGGTACCTGTGATGACTGCCGTGTCTGTGGCGCTCGAATCCGTATCAGTTTGTACGACGGTAAGCCTCACAGAGAGATTGATGTTTTCGTCCCGATCAACGTTCTCTGGCGCACGAAGCAAAAGATTGGCACCATTGAGCAACGCGGTCACTTGAGGCGCCGTCAATACGACACTGCCATTCGAGAACGTCAGCGGTGACGATTCCCCTGAAATGGTCAGGGTATATCCTGCTGAAATTGCATCTGTCGCCATGTTAAATGTGATGGCGGTGATCGTCTCATTGTTGTCCGTGTAACCTTGATCCGTGCCGGGGCGCCAATTAACCACCACGCTCTGATCTTCAGTGCCACGGCTGTCCAAGGTGTAATCGACCGCATCAATTTTGGGTTCAATGTGAACCACCACGTCTTTGTTGACGGTCAGCGAATCGCCGTCATCTTCGGTGACAATCACAGTCACAGTTAACGTAATGTCGTCTGTGCTACCTAATGGAGGCACAAGTTTGATGTCCGACAAGCCATCCACTTTGGCTTGATATTGCGCCTCACCGTTTGCGCCAATACCTGCATAGACAAGATTAATCGCATTGTCGTTGGTATCAAGCAGCGTCACACCTTTCGGGATATTGGTTACCAACGTCGTTAACGTCTCAGAATTGTCATCAGGCAATGCCTTGCCTTCTTCACCTGATTTCAATTGAAAAGACAAAGCCACGGAGCTGTCTTCATCAATGGTGGTTTCGATACCCGTATCAACGCCGTTATCGATAATCGGCTGCCAAATACCGCCTAGGTCTGCACTGATAACAGGTACATCAGCCACCCCTTTCAATGCGATTGGCAATGTTTTGGGATTGGTTTCGAATTCTTGGGTAACGGTACTGCTGACCCCTTGCGCATTAGAGACAACGGCAGAGTCTTTAACCACGCCAGTCACTGTCAGCGAGAAATCAACGTTACTCTGCGGTGGCGGCTGCAAGCGTAAACCGCCAATGTCGCTGTACGCCACTTCATAGACGCCTCCCACTGCAGGCACTTCGCTGTTGTCAGCAAGGAGCAGCTTAGCCCCAATAGGCACATTACTGATCCGCACAAACAAGGCTTCAGAGCCGTCCAGGTCTGCGGTGTCGGTCAAGCTGATATGAGATGACAAATTGATCAATTCGTCTTCTTTACCGCTGACTCGCGTGACTTTCAAGGTGGTGGTATCAGCAACAGGATTGACCGCAACAGTAATCGTGCGGGTAACGGAATCTGCGGTTTGCTCACCCGAGACGAAATTGCCAGTTTCTTTGCTTTGTGCCGTGACGGTTAACGTCAGATCACCGGAGAAATTCGCATCCGGTTTAACAACCACATCATTAATGTCAGATGACGCTACCACGTACTGGCCGTTAGTTGACGTTAAGGTTTCGCCATTTAACACTAAGGTGCCGCTGCCGCTTTGAAGGGTAAGAATATAACTTAACGTTTCCGATCCATCGTTATCTTGCAGTTCCGCGGCAAGATCTAACGCTGCGCCATCGCTATCCTCGTCAATGTTGTAGTAAAGCACGGTTCTGTCATCCCACTGCGGCACATCGGCAATACCTTCCACGGTGATAGTGAATGTTTGCGTGCCCAACTGCCGTTCTGAGCCATCAGTGTTAGTGACATAACCTGTCGCAGAAAACGTCGGCACACCTGAAGATGCTGAGTAATCTTGGTCAGGTACGAAAGTGACGCCTTGCAACGTCCAAAGTTGATTCTGTGCATTTGGAGAAAACAAATTGGCGGGTAACACCACTTGATTGTCGGTAATTGCTAGCACGGCACCGTTAGCGTAGAACGTGCCGTGTGCATTGGCAGGTAGGGTAACAACAACACGAAAAACGGATTCACCTTGATCGCTATCTCCCGAATTGATGGTCATGGCGATAGGAATACCATCGGCAGGGTTCGAGACAACATCATCATTTGGGTCGCCCTCGCGACCCTGATCTTCAATGCCCGCCGCGTTGTTGACGATCAGTACCGGTGAGCTATCAACGATCACAATTTCAGTTGAACCCACAACGATATCGCCATCACCATCTAAGATTTCATAGCTAAAAGTTTCAGTGATTCTATTGTTCGTCGAACCGCTATGGTCGACGTTTTCAGCGGCAGTAAATTGAATGTTGCCACTGCTTTGTATTAACAACATACCAAGCACCTGGCCTCCAGGACCTTGGGTGACGGTAAAGTGATTATTGAGCCCCTGTGTCAGCTCATGCTGTTCGCCATTGATGGTGACCGATTTGATCGCCGCATCATCGGCGCCCCGATTACGTGACGGCATAATTGTCACTCGAGAAGACGACTCTCCTTCCACCGCAGTGACGCTTCCCCCGCCAACACCAACACCGTCTGTTTCGAGCGAGAACGGCACATCGTCGAGCACATTCACAGTAATATTGCTTGTTGCGGTGTCACCATCACTATCAGTAACGACAATGGGAAAGTTAATGCCCAAGCTGTTTTTATCATCCCCTCGCGGGTGATCAAGCGCACCAAGTAAGGCGAATGTATACGTACCATTGGCAAGAACGGTGAGCGTGAAAACGGGGCGACTTTCTCCCGCCAAGCCGGTATAGACCTTAGTGCCCTCAGTGTTGCTGGTGAGTTTGAGTGTGACAGCTTCGCCATGAGAGCTTAAGGGAATGCTATTGCCGGATGCATTTTGACTGTTGTTGCTGTTCACCGAAGCAAACGCTGCAAGGTCGAGCGAAACATCTTTGATGGCGTCGCTACCGGAATCGATCACCAGTTTACCTGTTGCGGTATCTTGGTCATCACCGACTCCTCCAGGTGTTGTGCCGGGTCGGTTGCTGGTTTGTCCACTGCCGCTGGCGTTAATGTCGCTTTCTTCCACGCTCAATGACGGTGCTTGAGTGATCGCAGGCGGTTGACCGTCTTTAATGAGAAGGTCAAACGTAGCAACAGACGGAAGAACGTCGCCGTCAGAGTCTTGTGCTTGGAGCTGAACATTGATGGCAATCGCATCACCATCAAACGTCACAAAAGTATTATTTGACGCACTGGTCAGGTGATCAAGCGGTTGGTGCAACGTCAGTGACGGTGTGATATCTAGACCAAATCCATCCGCATTTTGCACGGCAGACAGTGACAGTGTCATAACCAATTCGTTACTCACCTTACCCGTCAATGTTCCCGTTGTGTCGTCATAGGTGAACACAACAGGCTCACCGCCGCTGGTCAGTACTGCATTGAGTTCAGCCAAGAGTGCCGTCACTAACGTGCTATCAATACGTACCTCTGATGGCAGCAGCCTGTCGGTTATCGCTCGTATAAACGCTGTACCTGATGACGATTCGGGATAGCCTGTTTGGCTTCCCGTCGGCGTTAGATCCGGCTCTGTCAGAGATATCGTTTCACCAACACCGACAATCAAAGGCGTGTCATCATCGTCGTTAAGCGTGATAGTAAATTGACCGGTAGCTTCATCCCCATCGGTATCCACCACTTTCACCCCAATTGGCAAGACCAATGGCGCGGAACTTTCATCAACCGCAGCATACTGCGTCACTGTGTAGCTGCCAGTTGGATGACCCTCTGTATCCACGTCGAGCTTAATCGTCAATACTTGTGCGCCATTGGCTGGTTTAGATGTGTCAGACAATGCAGGGTCGTCCAACACGATGTTAATCGTGTCAGTCACGGATGACAGCGGATCGGGCTGGTAACTTGTTTTGTATCCGCTGCTGGTGATATTGGCGAGAGCAGTGTCGAGTGCGGGTGATGTCGTTAACACGATGGATTTCACTGCATCAGAGCCTTGAGTTAACCCCAAGCTGAGGTTTGTCTGCTCACTCAGTTGGCCAATGACGGGATCCGTCAAGCTAGCATCAACCGGATCAACACTTGGGGCTGCTCCATCTTTGATGGTGACATTGAAAGCACTAGAGGTGCTGTCGTCATCAGAGTCCGTTACCTTTGCGCCCAGCGCGAGCGTGATGGCCTCACTGTCTGGTTGGTCAATGGCATGTGACAGTGTCACTACATATTCACTTGAGGCGGGTGTCAGTGCAATCGAAAGCACCGTAATGGTATTGCCGCTTGCGTCGACATACCCCACTGCGATCGGATTCGACGTACCGTTAATTTCACCTACATTGGATAGAAGTTTGAGGGCATTCCCATCACTTTTCAGCGCCTCAATACTGGCAAAAAATGCGTCCGTTAGATCCCAAACCACAGATGTAATATTGTCACTACCTGTTTCCAAGCCCAAGCTGCCAATGGCTTCATTCGCAGGTGCGCCAAAGCCGGGATCGTCGATGGTCACATTATTTACCCGAATAACAGGCCCGTCGCCATCTTGCACCGCATACGTCACCGAAATTGGCGCATCAAGTAAGTCATTATCAGAATCACGTATCTGTAACTCGACTTGGATTTGGAATGATTCTACCTCTTTGTCATCATCTCGATTGCTGACGAGCCTCACCCAGCGGTTGCGGCTGAACAGCGCCTGATTTTTTTCATCCAACGGCTCGTATAATTCAAAGCTTGAGGCGATATTTACGCCCGTTGCGCCCGCCCCTGACGCTTTTGTTGCTGTCAACGTCAGGCGAATGACCTCTGTGCCATCGGCCTTGGTGCCCAGCAGCTCCACCACATTTGAACCCGTGCCACTTTGAATCGAAAAGCTGATCGATTCGCCATTTGACGTGAGCTGATTCAATTCGGCGATCAAGCCCGGAATGCCATTGTTATCATCCAAGTTTGAAATAAATAAAGTGTCCGATAACAGCTTGTCAGAAGCGGCATTTAACGTGATTTCCCCGTTGGCGACTTGGTCAGCACCTCCAGACACTGCTTCAATGACCTTATAGTCACCCGTAATTTCAGCAGCGTCACCGCTGGCGTTGTCGCCATCAACCAAATTCACGCTGAACTGGCCATTCACCGAATCACCATCTTGGTCAACGGCTACGACGGTCACTGGAACAACTTCAGTGTCTGTCGACGATTTTTGATCAATAGACGCATTTTGAGTCAGCACATAGCCATACGATCCCGCAACGCCTTCCTCTGCTTCATTCGCTGAACCGCCTGAAGAAGGTACTTCCACCAAATTGATGGCAAACACGATGACTGTCGGGTCAGACGCGAGTGACACTAATATTTCATCACCGCTGATGGAATACACAGTTGCCGCCCCATTACTGGTGATACTCTCAAGTTGAGTCACCAACGCAGGCGTGGAGACAAAACGCACCGATTCTAGTAAATCGCTGTTCACGCCGACATTCAGCGGGATAGGCTCTGACACGTAATCAAGAATATTTTCGTTATGCGTAATATTCTGCGGGTTAATGGTCGGGGCGGCGCCGTCGAGAATGGCGATATTGATATCAATAGGTCTATCTAGTGGGTTACCACTGGTATCTTGCCCTTGCACGGCAAGCGCAATGTCAATCGCTTCACGGCTGACCGTGACCAACCCACTGGTGTCACCTGAACGATGATCTAATGGCCCATTAAGTGTGACCGTGACCGTCAACTCAACGCCGCGGCCAGCGGCTTCGCCATCCACAGAAATCGTAAGAATGGTTTCATTTCCGAGCTTACCTGTGATGACTTTGCCATCGTCTGACACGTTATAAATCAGCGCTTGCCCACCGCTTTTAGTGTCCGCGGTGAGTTCTGCTAGCAGTGCCGTAAGCAACGTTGGTTCAATCACAAAACTATCTGCATCTAACGCCAGTGAGCTAGCAGTAATAAGCACCGAAGAAATGGTTGTTACCGGATAAGCTTGATCACCCGTTTTCGGTGCCAAATCACCTTCCACCAGCGTAAGATCGAGGGTTTCTCCGCCCAGAGCAGGAATAATGGAAAAATCGTCCTCCTGCTCAAGTATTGGCGTTGAACTGGTGTAACTGGTCGTAAAGCCCGCTTCGGGCAAGACACTTGCATAGTCGTATTGAATGACAGCAAATCCAGATATTGACGAACTTAACCCCGCTAAGCCAGTGGCGGGCTCCTCAAAATCTTCAGTTGGGTCAGTCCCTGCAACAATAGCCTGTTGTAGCGCGGCAATTTCATCTCCTAGCAATGTAATGGCTTGTGCGTTTTGTTGAACGTCTACATTTCCGATTAAACCTACGACTTCAATGCCTTCATCTCGGATCTGAACACAGGTTGCGCAAGGTTCATGAACCAGCACGGGTTCACCATTTACCATCACGACATACGAGGCACCCGCTCCTGCAATAATGATGTCGTCTGGCTTTACTGATTGAGCGAATGGAACCGGAGTGGCAACGTCTTCTCTAATGACATAAACCTGACCACCGGTTACAGAAAGTTGGGCATTTGACGCGTTTGAGCCAAGAACCGTATTGTCTTCTACTTTTTCAGCCATGCCTTATCACTCACGCATTGAAACCCTTGCATCTCAGCTTCTCAAAATGCGCAATTTAGCCTCATGAAAAATAGGTAATACGCAAAGACATCACTGAAACGACAACAAGAAGCCAGCGATCAACCCTAGGACGCATTGCCCGTTGATTTTGGCTGATTTCACGAAATTTCTTTTCTTACGTCAGTTTGGTCGCTAATTACTTACCTCTACCTGTCTCATTTGCAATAGAAACGCGATAAAGCGTCTGCTTGGGGGTCAAATCTTTCTCAACTTGCCCTACTTTTGACTTTGCGGGTAAACCAAGGGTTTCTCGCTGTTTGTGATGCTGAAGACAACCAATCGATTCGAGCAACCGTGGTGCTCATTCAATGTAGGAATTGGATACCTGTCTTCTTGGTAAATGCATTCGCCGCGACATTTGCCCATCGCCGTTTATTTTGGCCCTTTCATTATGAGTTACAAACGGTCTACATCGCTTTGAGGGAGTATTCATGAAGCAACGTATCACCCGCAATAGACTGCGAATTTTCAACACACCTTTTCCACTGGGAGAAGCAAAAAAAAATAAACTTCACGCTATCTTGATAGCCGCAGCGGTGCTTAACTTTCCACAACTAGCACAAGCACAGTCTTTAGAGCAGGCCGTGGCAGCGACACTTTCCCAAAACCCGTTGATTCGAGAAGCCTATAACGAGTTTAAGAGCCGCGAAGCGGACATAGATGCCTCGCAAGGCGGTTACCTTCCTTCCGTGGATGTAGACGCTGGTATTGGTTATTCCGATTACAACAACGACAGCACCAAAGGGACCTTCCATCCTCGTGATGTTCGTTTGAGTTTGCGCCAACTCATCTGGGACGGCGCTATTACGTACAACGATATCAAAAGAACAAAATCTGAAGCGGAGGCCCAGCGCTTCCAAATGCTGGCAGACGCTCAAGACACAGCCCTGAGTGTCACTGAAGCGTATTTAGAAGTGATAAGAACGGAAGCAATTCTGGACCTTTCACAGCGAAACTTAAAAACTCACGAAAAAATTCATGCCGATATCAAACGTCGAACGGATTCGGGTATCAGCTCTACGGCAGATTTATCTCAAGCTCAAGGTCGTCTTGCGCAAGCGCACACCAATTTACTGAATGCGCAGAGCAATCATGAAGACAAGATCATTGAGTTTGAACGCATTGTGGGCGAAACGCCGAAAGCCTTGGTGACGCCAGAAGTGGATGCCTTGTACATTCCACCTTCGCTGGTCGAAGCGCTGACCATCGCAAAAGACAATAACCCAGTGATTCAAGTCGCGCTCAATGATGTCGACGCGGCGAGATTCCAGTATGAACAGGCCAAAGGCGACTTCTATCCCACTTTTTCCATTGAAGCATCACAGGAATGGGGCGAAGAGTTGGATGGTACGCCTGGTGATACTGACGAGTTCCAAGCCATGCTGCGTATGCGTTATAACCTGTTTAACGGCGGAAGCGATGCGGCTGAATCACGCAGTGCTGCCTATCAAGTGAACAAGGCCAAAAACATTCGAAATAACGCTCACCGTTTATTGAATGAAAGCACGCGCCTTGCATGGACAGCCAAACACCTTGCTGAAAGCCAAACACAATTTTTGGAGCAGCATGTAGATGCGTCAGCCAAAACGCTTCAAGCCTATGAGAAGCAATACCTTATTGGTCGTCGCACGTTACTTGATCTGCTGAACACTGAAAATGAGCTTTTCGATGCAAGGAAATCTTATATTGATGCCACCTATGCGGGCATCTTCGCCAAGTATCGCGTATTGAATGCAACGGGGTTGTTGCTTTCTGAACTACGCGTTGAGACCCCAGAAGAATGGCAAACCTCCGTTTACGGTAAGGAAGGAGAAGCACAATGATGAACGTAGTATGGTCCCACAAGGCCAAGTTCAGTATTAAGTTGGTTTTACTTGTTCTTTTCGCATCAAGCAGTCTGGTATCAGGCTGCTCGATGTCAGTTGCTCAACCCCCTGTGGCAGAGCAAGGCGACGATCTGTTAGACGCTGACGGTGATGGCGTGATCAATGCGCGTGATGAGTGTGCAGACACGCCCTACAACGCGGTGATCAATAACAGTGGGTGCTCTGAAGTACTGGAAACAGTCGCAAGAGACGATCTTCATATTCTCTTCGCCAATAACTCCGTCAAAATTCCGCCCAGTTTCGGAAGTGAAGTGAATGATCTCGCGCGGTTTATGAAAACCTTTCCGCATACTAAAGTGCAACTTAAAGGCTATGCCAGTCCCGTTGGCAGTACGGAGTTAAACCTCGCGCTGTCGAAGTTGCGAGCGCAAGTGGTCGAAAAAGCGCTATTGCGTAAGGGGATTGCACCAAACAGGGTTCAGATCATAGGTTTTGGCGAATCGGAACCTGTTGTGACGACATCTCAAAAGCAGACAGAGATACTGAGTCGACGCGTCACTGCGAGTGTGGTTAACAAGCAAAAAAGCGTCATTAAAAAGTGGACGATTTATACGTCTTCTTGAATAAAAAACAACGAAACATCAACATGAAAAATGGGCTGAAAAGCCCTTTTTTCTTGCATCAAATTGTGTTGAGAAGCGCCAACCAGAGAGATGCTGTGCTCTTCATCAACCCCACTAATGGAAAGTAATGGGATCAATGGTTCCTTGGTTAGTGGGCAATGCCAGCAAGAGCCAAAAATCAATATCAGTTTCCGTACACCTTTCCGCTGATACTCGAATCACTCCCTTGCAGCGTTTACCTCCAGGCTGTTCCAATTCTGCCCCTGGCAACCTTAGTGCTTCTTTTAGACACTCTTCGCCCACAACGAACTGCAAACCATTGCTATCAACAATGCTAAATAGCCTGCCATGTTGGTAGAAATAGACGCGTTGGTTGTCAATTTCTTCACGGATACCCGAAATCCCCAACAGTGCTTTTCTTACTGAGTCTGATATTTGTTTGTCGCTCACGGTCTTCTCTCTATGACGCTCATTTCTCAACCAATAGTAGAGAAACCAACGTCACAGATAAGCCCTTGACGAGTACATTGAGTCAAAAACCGTAAAAAAGGCTGACACTCCGCCTACACAAGACTTATGCATGAACTCATATTTATTCACCTTGGCAGGGCAAAGGTAGTAATAGGAAGTATTAAGCAGGTTCATTTACATAAATTTTCATTCAATTCGTCAGTCTTGTGAACGCTTTTTTGGCGGGCTATCTGTCATCAAGTTGATCTCGTACACATTTCATTTCCTGCCACGCTTGATTTTACTCATGCTGCGCTACGCTTTATGGATGAGACGGTTTTCTCACAACCATGGACTGTCTATGTCAATTTGACCTTTCACCTACACATGGTGCGTACCACTCTATATAGGAGGTGTATCAGCAAACCGAAAATCACGCCAAACTTGTTCGCGAAACATCATCGTTTTTAAGGAGAGACGACATGAAAGGGCTCATTTGGTTTAGAAATGATTTAAGACTGGCAGACAATCCCGCATTAGTTGCACTCTCCCGGCGCTGTACTCATGCCCTCATGGTTTATGTCATAGACCCCGCATGGTTAAAACCCACGCGTCATCAATCTCGACATCTTGGTCGATTCAGAGAAGAGTTTTTGTACCAATCACTGCGAGCGTTAGAAAGAGAACTCAAAAAACGAAAACAACGCCTCGTGGTTAAAGTGGGCAACCCTTTGGAAATCATTCCCGCCTTGTGTAAACAACACCAAATTAACTATGTTGCCATGACTGACCACCCCGGTGTCTATGAAAGACAACAAGTCGCCTATCTCGAACGTGTCTTGCCGTGTGAAGTGAGCGTAAGCGAGAGCTTCACCCTTTTTCTTCGTAACCAATTACCGTTTGAGCAATCAACATTCCCTCAGAGCTTCACCCAGTTCCGCAAGCATATTGAGCAGCAGAACACGCTACCCTGCATACCTATAAGCACACCGGATTCTTTACCTGCGGCCATTCAAGAGCGTCGCGACATATGGGGAGGGCAAGAATTTGTTTATGACCTGACGCCTTACCACGGCGGCGAGGATTCCGCGCTTGTGCAACTCAATCAGTTTTTTTGGAAGTCACAGGGGCTAAAAAATTATAAGAAAACACGAAATGGCTTTGATGGCTGGCAATTTTCTTCTCGGTTGTCGGCTTGGCTTGCGAATGGGTCTATTTCTGCTCGCATGGTCGTCGCAGAACTCGACAATTATGAATATCGTCATGGCAAAGATGAATCATCGCAGTCCATGTTTGCGGAACTGCTTTGGCGAGAGTATTTCCAATGGATGATGCACTATCATGGCGCGCGTATGTTCGCCTTTGATGGTATTAAGAAAAAACGCCCGCTCACTTCGTTTTATTGCGAGAAATTCAAAGCATGGGAGCAAGGCACCACCGAATATCCTATCGTGAACGCCTGTATGAGGCAGCTCAACCAAACCGGTTATATGTCAAACCGAGGCCGACAAATTGTGGCGAGTTGTTTAGTAAATGAGTTGGGCGTTGATTGGCGATTTGGCGCAGCCTACTTCGAGCAGCAGCTTATTGATTTCGATGTGGCTGCCAACTATGGGAACTGGCAATACTTAGCAGGTGTGGGCGCAGACCCACGCGGTCAACGTCATTTTAATCTGGAGAAACAAGCAAAGGAATACGATCCTGACGGCTCATTTGTGGCGAGATGGGCGCAAGCTTCGCCATCCGAGAGCCTACTCAAATTTTAGGCCGTGCGATCTATTCTTTGTATATGATGCCGATGACTTGAATAAGAAGAGTCCGATCAACTTATCGAACGCAACACAACAACAAAAGACCCGCTTAACACAACCTAAGCGGGTCACTTCAAAATTTCAATCACCCTATCACTCACTCGTTTAGCAAAAATCAAAGAGGTATGGGTGAGCGGATACACTTCATGACTCGTCATTCCATCAATCATCGTTTCTTCTAACAACACAGTACCGTCTGACTTCTGACCACGCAGCAAAACCGATGCGGGTCCAATCGCCAAATCACCTGCGATGCTGTAAAGCGCGGCCGCCGAAGACCAACGAGGCGTTTCATCTGGCATCAAGTATTGAGCCGCGCGTTGGAACATCACATCCCCCACCCCATGTTTTTCAAAAAATGCCGCCACTTGGGACCCCTTGTGCGGCGTTCCCAAAGTGATGACTGTTTTCACATGGTGGCTCATTGGGCTGTCGACGTCTAAGTAGGTTTTGGCCATGACCCCGCCCATAGAATGAGCAACAATAGCGGTGTCTTCACCATCAATGAACTCATCCATCGCAGTGAACATCTGCGCCAGATCAGGCTTGATGGTTTTATAACTCAAGTTGAAGACTTGATGCCCCGACTCAGTTAATCGCTTTGCCAAAACAAGCATGGTGACACCATGCATATACAGCCCATGTAATAGAATGATTTTCATAATGTTTAATCACACCTCTGCCTGTCGAGTCTAATAGTCACATCATAAACCATCTCTGAGTTGCGAAGATGAGACGCGTTCATCAGTGATCCGATAAGTATTTTTAGAGTGACATTTATTTTCGCACGTTACGTTAACCTCTCTAAGGAGAACGATGAATGAAAACGCATAACCTACTGCTGGTTTCCTCTATTGCTTTTGCCCTCCCTTTTTACGCGACTGCTGATGAGACCGCAGGACAAAAAGCAGAAATCGTGGAGCAAGCGCGAGTTCAAGAACTCGAAAACCTTGGAAAAGAAGCAGAGGCTGAATCAGCAGTATTGATGCAAGACGCTGAACAGAAGATGGATGGCATGGAAAAGTCGGCGAAAAAACAAGCGTCAGTCGATGAAAGTGAAGCGGTTAAGGACTCAGAAGCACAAACAGATGCGGCAAAAAAAGCATTAGTGGCCGATAAAAGCACACTAGACGCTGATATAAAAGAGAAAACGACCAACTAGCTTTTCGCCCAGTTACGTCAGGAAAGAACGAGGAACGAGTAAATGACACAAAAAAATAGCGACCATCTGGTCGCTATTTTTCAATGCAAACATCTGAACTTAGGCATCTGAGCGTTTAGAAAACCAAATGCGCCACACCGGCAATAACAGGCAGTGTTACTAGCGTACGCAGGATGAATATCATCACCAGTTCCCACACTTTAACGGGGATCTTGCTACCCAGAAGCAATGCGCCCACTTCCGACATGTAAATCAATTGAGTGACAGACAGCGTAGCAACCACAAAGCGCGTCATTTCATTATCAATGTTTGCTGCCAGTACCGCAGGGATAAACATGTCCGCAATGCCCACCAGCATCGTTTCTGAGGCGGCAACCGCTTCTGGAATTTGCAGAAGCTCAAGCAAAGGCACAAATGGCATACCTAAAATGGTAAACACTGGCGTGTATTCCGCGATAATCAGCGCCGAAGTACCAATCGCCATCACAACAGGTAAAACACCGAATACCATGTCAGCTGCGTTTTCTAGGCCTTCTTTCAGAACATCAGTCAATGAGCGAATATGCGATGCGCGGTTAACTGCAGATTTAACGCCGTAAGAAAATAAGGTCTCGCCTTCTGGCAGCGCTTCATGCTCAAGCCCTTTTTCTTCACCGTTGATCAGCGTGTTCTTTTTCCAGCACAGCGGCGGAAGGCGCGGCACAACAATAGCGGCAACGAAACCTGCAAGACACACTGTGGCATAGAAAGGCACAAACATGTGCTCCAAGCCAACCTGCGCAATAACCACCAAACTAAAACTGATTGAAACAACAGAGAAGGTGGTACCCACAACCGCCGCTTCACGCTCGGTGTAGTAGCCTTGCTCATATTGTTTACTCGACATCAAAATCGCGACACTACCGTCACCCAGCCAAGAGCTTGCACAATCAACCGCTGAACGTCCAGGCAGACCAAACAATGGACGCATAATACGTGTCATGAAAGTACCAATCAGTTCCAGTAAGCCAAAGTTAGTCAGCAACGGCAGGAACAGGCCTGCGAATACAAACACAGATAACAGTGTTGGCAGCAGATCGCCCAACACAAATCCACCTGTTGCGCCGCCCGTAACGTGTTCAGGGCCAATACCAAAGTAAGCCATCAAGACAAACGTCGCGCCCAGCAAACGCACAACCAGCCAAACAGGAGTAGACAAAAATAGGCCAGATAAGAATTTTGACTCAGTGATAAAGCGTGGCTTGGTCGCCACTGCCAACACGGAACCTAATGCGCTCACGACGATAATAGACGTCACCACGATTGGCGCACTTTGACCCAGTAAGCCAAGCAGTGTTTTAGCCAATACTGCGATAGGAATGGTGAAGCCACCATTAATCATCACTGGCGTCATAAACAAAAGCACGCCAAGCAGCGAGGGAATAAGGAACATCAACACGTTCCGTGTCGACGATGATGTTGTCGGTAAATCTTGAGTTTTCTGCATGGCAATACTTCCTGAGCGATGCGTTGAACGAAATATATATTCACAATATGTGACTAATTGAGCGCAAGATTAATTTAACTCTTTGCGCATGTAAACCATAAATAGTCACTTATTTTGAATAATTCGCACAAGGCAATGCAAATGACCAAGACGAAGGCCGATGTTGTTTATTTTTAACTCATTAATTGTTAAAAAACTGTAACATTGACTATCCTGCTGGAGAGTAATATCAAGGAGTTATACCGGTTAAAATGAACACAATGCCGAATTATTTGAAATCACGCCAATGAATAATTATCCAATTTTTCGGTCGATACTGGCGTATTCAGACTGCACCCATTGGCCAAAACTGTCCATCAAGGCAACAACAGCACGTTTCTTAACGGGTTTTCGTTCAATCAAGTAGAAAAGCCGCTCCATTTCTACCGATTTATCTGGGTAGTGCTTATTAAAATACTCAGCGCAGATATTAAGATCTTGCTCCCAGCGGTTTTCCTTATAAGCAACCAGTCCGAAAGCCGCTCTTATTAGTCGTTTGGCGGCATCCTCTGAAGCATCAAGCTGCGCTCCCCACTTGGTCGCTACCGCAATCTTCTTGCGAAGCTCTTTTAGCTTAACGCCAAGATCTTCATTCATCGCTTTCGACACTTCCCAACTCACTTCAAAGTGACCAAAGCTATCTGCAAGATTGTCACCGCTGATACAAAGTGCGCAATGTTTGATGAAGAAACCCCAACGGAAGATATTGGCGAGCGTTGTCACTTCTTTGAACGGCACGACATCAAATTCGACACGCTTTACCGCGTCACTTGATTGCTCCAAACGCCAGCGGACGGTATTAAGCGACGTGAACTCTTGCACGTTCAAGGCGCGTGTCGTCACGAGTGTCAGTGAAAGATCCGCTCTCTCACCAGCACAACGCTGCGCGACATCGCCCGTCAAATAAAGACTATGAAGCGTATCACCCAGCACTCCACGGATTTGACGCACTGATGCAGCAATGGGCTCTACATACTCAGTTTGCAGGGGAGCATTCCGATCTATTTCAGCCAACAATCCGCTGCGGGGTTTCGCCTTATACAAACCAGTACCTTTCCTTATTTATCTGAACATTTACCAGACACGTAAACGACAATTTAAAGTGGGTATTTTAAAGCGAGTTTTCACGCTTCGCACCTTGAAACATAGCCAGTTTCAGCACTAATTTCCCGCAAAAACGAGATGTTAGCTCACGAAATAGACGATATTTATCATGTCCCGACTAGAAACTATATTTGGACCTCACTGAGATATCGCCATTCGACCTCAGAAGGCAGGATTCAGCGTCGCTCATCACGTTCAATTTAAGGTAGCTTGGGTATATAATGCCGCCTGTTTATACCAACCAGGAATCACCATGGACGCTTCCCTACTTTCTATCGACGAAACGCTAGAAACTGCCTTTGAGATTTTTTATGAAATGGCTGAAGACAACCTAGATTATGACGATCTTCTCGCCTATCAAGCACGTTTCGACGAAGATGGCGCAGCCATTGCGGTCGAAGCCAGCGCAGATTGGGAAGAACACGTCGGGTTTGACGTTGATCGCGATACTTTTGTCGAAGTTCGCATTGGTTTAGCCAATGAAGACGAATTGAATGATGTGCTGGTTCGCATGTTGGTGAGTCGCGACACAGAGCAGAAATTCTGTCACTTACTCTGGAAGCGCGCAGCCTAACTAAGACCAAAAGAAGAAGGCCAGCATAACGCTGGCCTTCTTGTCTTTATACGCATTTTCTTTATGCCTAAACGTCACGTATCACCGCAACACATGGGCACAAAACTGATTTAGTTACCTGAGGCTGAGAATTTGAATTCTTTACCTGCATCATGATTACGCGGTAACTTATGCGCAATCCCTTTGTGGCAATCAATACACGTCTGTCCTGCTTCTTCAGCTCTATCATGCACTTTGGCTGCTACTGATTTTTGCGCGCTAAAATCCATAAATTCAAAGTTATGGCAGTTTCGGCATTCTTGTGAGTTATTAGCCTCCATGCGATTCCACTCACGTGTCGCCATTTCCAAACGGTGGTCTTCAAATTTCTGTGGCGTCGACACAATGCCAAACGCTTTGGCATAGAGCTCTTTACTTGCCTGAATTTTGCGAATCATTTTCGGCCCCCATTCTTTTGGCACATGACAATCTGGGCATGTTGCCCTCACGCCACTGCGGTTGCTGTAGTGAATGGTGCCCACGTATTCTTGATACACGTTCTCTTGCATTTCATGACAACCAATACAGAACTCTTCTCGGTTGGTCATCTCCATGCCCGTGTTAAAACCACCCCAGAACACTATGCCTGCAACAAAGCCCAAAATGAGAACAGTGCCAATAGCAAAATGGCTGGGTGTTCGAAACCATTTCCACGCTTTAGTGATAAATCCCGGTAATTTCATCCCGACTCCCCCTACTGTCCAAATTTGCCAGCAGGAACAAACTCGTTCTCTACCAACACTTCCGTTTGCACCTGAGGAACATGGCACTGTAGACAGAAATAACGACGAGCAGACACTTCTGTCAGCACTTTATTATCTCGGTCCATAAAGTGCGTAGGACTAATACGTGGAGCGCCAGTTTTACGATAAACATCGACATCGTGGCATTGCAGACACGCGTTATTAGACTGATTAACCTGATAGCCATCAACAGCATGGGGCACCATAGGTGGCTGGTTCACATAGTTAAGCGCAAAGCGATCCTGATTTTTTGGAACGGTTTTAATGTTTGGCACCTCGTTATTAGCACCAATCTCTTGATCGCCTCTTAAAGAGGTGACCTGCGCGACTGCCATTGTGCTGATCAGCGCGGCAAGTAACAGCGTAAACGTGATTTTCTTTTTCATGCTCGGATCCTTTCGGAATCAAATCATTCTGCTAATGCATGTTGCTGTATTCCTATCAGCAACATGCACAGTTATTGGGTGTTTCACACTGGCTGCGGGATCAAACCTTGACGATCTTGACCGCACATTTTTTATAATCCGTTTCTTTCGAAAGCGGATCCGTCGCATCCAGTGTTAGCTTATTAACCAGTTGTCCTGCATCGAAAAATGGCATAAACACCAATCCTTCTGGCACACGGTTACGTCCACGCGTTTCAACGTGTGTGGCAACTTCACCACGACGTGAGATCACTTTCACCGCATCGCCTCTACGTAGCCCTCGTTTCTTGGCATCCAGTGGGTGCATGAAGACAACCGCATCAGGGAACGCCTTGTAAAGCTCTGGCACGCGTCGTGTCATCGTACCGGTATGCCAATGTTCCAATACGCGGCCAGTCGACAACCACAGGTCATAATCTGCATCAGGTTCTTCTGCCGCTGGTTCATATGGCAACGCAAAAATAACGGCTTTTTTATCAGGCTTACCGTAGAACGCAAAACCTTCACCCGCTTTCACATACGGGTCGTGCCCTTCTGCGTAGCGCCACAACGTTTCTTTGCCATCAACCACAGGCCAGCGCAAACCGCGCTCTTTGTGGTAAACCTCAAAGGGTGCGAGGTCATGGGCTTTGCCGCGACCAAATGCCGCATATTCTTCAAACAAGCCTTTCTGGATATAGAATCCCGCATCGCGAGCGTCATCATTCAGGCGGTCTGCTGGAATTTCATCCAACCCATATTGGTTGACTTGCCCATTCGCAAACAAAATGTCGTACAAGGTTTTGTCTTGAAAATCAGGTTGTTTGGCAATCAAATCTGCAGGCCAAACATCAGCAACCTTGATGCGCTTAGAAAGCTCAACCAATTGCCACAAATCAGACTTTGCTTCGCCTGGCGCTTTCACTTGTTGATACCAAAACTGAGTACGGCGTTCGGCGTTACCGTAAGCGCCCTCTTTCTCTACCCACATCGCTGTTGGCAGAATCAAATCAGACGCCATGGCGGTGACGGTTGGATAAGGGTCAGACGTAATGATGAAATTGCGTGGGTCGCGATAACCCGGCAAACGCTCTTCATTGATATTTGGGCCTGCCTGCATGTTGTTGTTACACATCACCCAGTACACGTTGAGCTTGCCGTCTTTCAACATGCGATCTTGCAGCACGGCGTGATATCCGGGTTTTGGTGGGATCGTGCCTTCCGGCAGTTTCCATTTTGCTTCTGCAAATGCACGGTGCTTGGGATTATTCACTACCATGTCAGCAGGCAGACGGTGAGAGAACGTACCCACTTCACGCGCTGTTCCACACGCAGAAGGCTGGCCTGTCAGCGAGAATGGGCCACAACCTGGCTTAGAAATCTTACCCGTCAGAAGATGAATGTTGTAGCAAAGGTTGTTCGCCCACACGCCACGTGTGTGCTGGTTAAAGCCCATCGTCCAATAAGACACTACGTTTACTTTCGGGTCGGCATAAAGCTCTGCGAGTGCAATCAGTTGGTCTTCGGGCACACCTGACAGCTTGGACACAGATTCAACGTCGTAATCAGCGACAAATTTGGCAAACGCATCGAAGTCGATCGGATCTGACGCGCCACTGCCAGCATTTTTTGCGTTCTGTTCAAGCGGATTGGTCGGGCGAAGGCCATAACCAATATCTGTTGCACCTTGGCGGAAGTTAACGTGTTTCGCGACAAAGTCTTTATCGACTTTGTCGTTTTGAATGATGTAGTTGGCAATGTAGTTAAGAATGGCCAAGTCAGTTTGTGGTGTGAAAATCATGCCATTGTCAGCGAGCTCAAAGCTGCGGTGCTCATAGGTGGAGAGCACTGCAACTTTGACATGATTCGCGGATAAACGACGATCAGCTAAGCGAGACCAAAGGATTGGGTGCATCTCTGCCATGTTAGAGCCCCACAGCACAAACGCATCGGCTTGTTCTATGTCGTCATAACAACCCATTGGTTCATCCATACCGAAGGTACGCATGAAGCCAACAACCGCCGATGCCATACAGTGACGGGCATTCGGGTCAATGTTGTTTGTCAAGAAACCTGCTTTCATCAGTTTTGACGCTGCATAGCCTTCCCACACGGTCCACTGGCCAGAACCAAACATACCGACAGTTGTTGGGCCATTTGTCTGAATCGCTGTAGTGAATTTCTCAGCCATTAAATCCAGTGCTTCATCCCAACTGACTGGGGTGAACTCACCTTCTTTGTCATACACGCCGTTCTTTTTGCGTAATAAAGGTTGAGTGAGGCGATCTTTGCCGTACATTATTTTCGGCAAGAAGTACCCTTTCACGCAGCTTAGACCGCGGTTTACCGGCGCTTCTGGATCACCTTGTGAGGCGACGATGCGCCCGTTTTGGGTCCCCAAAAGAATGCCACAGCCTGTACCACAAAAGCGGCACGGTGCTTTATCCCATTTAACTTGCTCATCATTTCCCGCCGCATGGGCAACAGAAACGGGAATCGTGATGCCCGCGGCGGTAGCAGCAGCTGCGGCTGCGTTCGCTTTAAGAAATTTCCTGCGTGTCAGTGTCATTGCCCGACTCCTTCAATTTTGTTTTCAGTCGATTCATTCTCAACCTGATGAAAAACTAACGTTGCTGCAAGGACCCCCGGCAACGCTTTAATTTGTTCGAAAATGTCTAACAGTGCGCCGCGACTTTCCCCTTCCACCACCACGACCAATTTCCCAATCTCATTCATGGCAGGCACTTCAGTGCCCGGCAGTGCCTCAATGCGTACTTTTACTTGTTCTGTTTGATCTGCTGCTGCGTGCACAACAAGGCTAGTAACGTGATATTCATTCATGGGTGTTGCTCCATGGAGATGGCATTGACTGGACATGGCGCAATACATGCACCACACCCGCTACAGTCGCTAATTTGAATCTCGGGTTGTGCAACACTTCCCAATCGATGTTGAAAACGAATTGCTCGGGTATCACATGCATCGCTGCAACTGCGACATTCAATATTCTGTTTGGCTAAGCAGCTGTCTTTAATCGAGACGACTTGCTTCCAAGGGAGGTGTGTTTCAGGAAGAAATAACGGTTCGGGGCAATGCTGTGCACATTCATAACAAAACGTGCATTCTCCTTTATTGAAGTCTATCGAAGGGAAGCCACCATCACCGGCGACAATGATATTTTCTTCG
The DNA here is from genome assembly GCF_000286835.2 of Enterovibrio norvegicus FF-33. GTDB lineage: Bacteria > Pseudomonadota > Gammaproteobacteria > Enterobacterales > Vibrionaceae > Enterovibrio > Enterovibrio norvegicus_A. The sequence continues at coordinate 2,270,443 of NZ_AJYD02000038.1, forward strand.
CATGCGCGCTGGCATTCTCCACATCGCGTACAATGCTCGGTAAACAGCTCGCTGTCACTTATCCAAGGTAATGGCTGTTGCTGGGAACTCTGAGCGCTTCGTAAAAAGAAGCGACGACGTTGGTCTACCATTTTAACCTTCAACCTATAACACGTGTAATTTCAATATTTCACGTCTTTCTGATGTCACGTTAGAGATAATTAGGAATAGGTTATATACCCCTAAAGGGGTATATAGAGGGGTCTATTGCGCTAGATCAATTTTCGCTCATGGCACGCGTCACATTATTAAACCATCACGGTCAGACTCTGAAATTTTATGGCTAACGAAATAACGGAAATAACAGTTAAACAATCGGTTACTACCATCGTGGCACGATCTCTGATCGCCATGCTTTTGCTGGCGGTGATGATCACGGGTTTCTCCATTATCTCTCTTGCTTCGAGCCTCAATGACGCCGCGGCCATCAACACTTCTGGCTCACTGCGAATGCAAAGTTATCGCATTGCGTATGACATTGTCCGTGATTCCCCTCGCTTACCTGAACACATTGAATCCTTTGAACAATCAATACTTTCCCCTGAGCTTCAACTCATTGATAATATTGCGGTTCCTCAGGAAATACGAGATCGTTACAACGCATTAATTTCGCGCTGGCTACTTCTTCGACCTGAGCTTCAAGGCCCAGACCGAGCGTTTTACCTTGAGCAAGTAGGATTATTCGTCAACGACATTGATCAGTTCGTCTTTACGCTTCAGCAGCACTCTGAAAATAAGCTTCAAGTGTTGGCTCTGGTTGGCAGTATTGGGTTGGGCGTGATCTTAGCCTTGGTGCTGTTTTTAATTCAGTACACACAACGACGCATCGTCCAGCCATTGAACATGCTAGTAACGGCGAGCCAGCGAATTCAGAATGGAATTTTTGACGTCGCACTACCACCAACAAGAAACAATGAACTTGGTGTGCTATCAAAAAGTTTTGCCATCATGGCGAGTGAACTCAAAGAACTCTATGCCAATCTTGAATTCAGAATTGAGTCAAAAACTCACAAATTAACCAAAGCCAATCGTTCACTGAACGTACTTTATGATTGCTCAACCCAGCTTTCATCGAGTCTTTTGACACGACAAAGCTTCGAAAATATTCTCGATATCTCAATGCAAGCCGATGGCATCTCGGCATTGACACTTACCGTGACAAGCCCCAATCAATCAGAATGGCAAATACGTGCAGGAAAGGCAGACGACCAACATTGGCACTCCCTGCCTTTGCGTTTGGACGACGAAGCGCTTGGAACATTAATGTGGCAAGGTAAAGATGACGTTGTTGATTCGGTGCTTCTCGAGAATATTGCATCCATTCTCGCGCGCGGTGTGCATTACAATCATGCGCAAAAGCAAGCAATGCATTTGGCGGTGATGGAAGAGCGTGCGACATTGGCGCGCGAACTTCACGATTCCATTGCTCAATCGCTTTCTTACCTTAAAATTCAGACCAGTTTACTCAAGCGGCATTTACAACGATCCGATGCAAAAGAATGCGAATCCATTGCCGAAGAGATCGGCGAGCAACTGCGCATTGCTTATGATCAATTACGAGAACTACTCAATGCGTTTCGATTATCGTTGTCACACAGTGATTTTGGCTTAGCGCTAAACGAAATGGTGGTGGCGTTGAAAGGTCAAACAAGCGCGGAAATCACAATGTCATCGACATTGGACACACTTTCCATGGACGTGCAGCACCAAATGCACCTTCTGCAGATTATTCGCGAGGCTTGTATTAACGCAATTAAACATGCCGACGCCAGTACGATCTCGATTCGCTGTCATCAACACGACAACCATGCTTATGTCGAAATCAAGGATGATGGTATAGGCTTTTGCCCTACTGATGAAAAACCCAATCACTATGGTCTCAACATCATGCAAGAGCGCTCTAAAATGCTAGGGGGTAACATCCAAATCCTTTCGGCGACTTCACAAGGTTGCCGTGTTGTACTGACATTTGACTTCGCCTAGGAGATTGTTCTTATGAATACATGGAATGTACTGCTTGTTGATGACCACCCACTGATGCGAAAGGGTATATCACAACTGTTAAAGTTTGAGCCTGAGTTCAATACAGTGTCTGAAGCAAGCAATGGAACAGATGCCATCGCAGAAGTCTCTCGATCAAAGCCCGACTTAATTGTTCTCGACCTCAACATGAAAGGCCTGTCTGGATTGGATACTCTGAAAGCCCTCCGGTATGAAGGCTGCACAGCAACCATCGTAATACTGACAGTATCTGATAGCCCTAATGATATTCATGCCATTATCCAAGCTGGGGCTGATGGATATTTGCTGAAAGACAGCGAACCGGAAGAATTGATTGAAAAACTGAAAGTTGCCATGACGGGGAAAAAAGCGTTCAGCAAGGAGGTAGAAGCCAACCTCGCTAATAACGAAAAAAACGCTTCCCCGCTCACCCATCTGACTGAGCGAGAGTTACAAATACTGCAACAAGTCGCCAAAGGGCTTCGTAACAAACAGATCGCTGAGAGCCTATACATTTCAGAGGCAACAGTAAAAGTTCACCTCAAAAACCTACTAAAAAAACTCAACGTTGATTCTCGTGTTGCCGCCACCGTGCTGTATTTGGAAAACGAGACAATGGATTGAGTCGCTGCTCAGATATAAACAGCGTTGATACACAGCACCGTGTTGCGCGATCAAAAAAAGGGAGGAACACTTTGTTCCTCCCTTTTTATTATGTCGCTTGTTGACAAGCAGTCTTCTCAGTTAAACAGCTAGAAAATATCAACACCATTTAGCGTCACATCTTCTGCGTCAGTCCAAACTGTGATGGTGCGATCAAGATTATCGTGTGTGAAGACATACGCATTCAACTCTCCAACCTGTGCATTACTCAACCCTAGAATGCTGATCATCTCGGCTGAGATTGGCGCATTCACTGTACCACTCGCGTCATAGCTCCAAGGCGTACCATTGAGGTTAAAGCTGTCATCACCGGCACCAAGGTGCGCGATGAAACCATCCCAATCGTCTGGTGTACCCAAGTCTTCACCAAATGGTGCGTCAGATTGAGACCAGATTTCATTTGGGTTGATAGTGATAACTTGATCACCTTCGTCACCAATGACTGCTTCAATTTGTGCCATCACGTTACCCGTGATCGACGAGTCAGACTGGTAGGAAACACCGGTAAAATCGACATTTGCATCGCCATTAACCAGCATTTGGTCAAAACCATTGTCCGCGTTGTACATGGATTTGTTAACGACTCTGCCTGCAGAATTCGTGACACTCAGGCCAACAAAGTCATCTTCACCGAAGATAAAGACATCGTCACCCGCACTACCACGGTATTCATCAACACCTGTACCACCATCAATTTTCACATCGCTGCCAGGGCCGCCATCCAAGTAATCGTCGCCTGCACCGCCATAAAGTTCATCTTTACCAACACCACCAAAGATTCGGTCGTTACCTTCACCACCTTCGATGATATCGTCGCCTTTTTGGCCAAACAGAACATCGTCACCCACACCCCCCATGATGTGGTCATTGTCATCGCCACCATAAATGGTGTCGTTGCCTTCTTCACCATAAATCGTATCAGCATCACTTTCTTCAACGACCTGCGTTGCGTTCACTTTCATCACAACGTCGTTAAAGTCTTTGTCGCCAAGGCACCACAGATCTTCCCAGCAAGAGTTTTCACCAGAATTGATTTCATGATCTAGGCGGTCACCGTTTTTACCGGTTTCAGACACATAACCACCTGCGGTCAGGCCACCTTGACCAAACACAGGGCTACCGCTGGCAAAGCTCAGCGTAATTTCACCCTCGTTGAAGCCTTTTGTGTCGCCATCTGGAATGATGAATAGGCCGATTTTCGCCGCGCCTTCAACATCGATAACTGCTTGCGCCGCACTATCCAACTTGGCGTTGTCAGCCATGACGTATGCCGCCAGCACATTGCCATTTTCGTCCAATACGTAGTAACCAACACTGTTACTGTAAGACGCGCTTGAAGTGATATTAGACAGATCTAACGTAACAGCATCGCCATTACTTACATCCCAATAGCCATCAGCGCCACGGTCGAGATCAAGTGTTTGACGACCAATTTGACCGCCATAGATGACATCATCGCCGGTGCCGCCATGGATCTCATCATCGCCCCACTGACCATAGATGGTGTCATTGCCTGCACCGCCATCTATGAAATCTTCATCGTTAGATATTTGGGTCGTTTCTTCAGAAATGGATGAATAATCAATCTCATTGATATTGCAGTATGAGTTGGGTACCAAAGACAACTGGGTCGACGCTGTGATTTCAGGGCCTTCAAGTTGAAGAAGAAGGTTACCGTTTTCATTAAGGTTGCTGTAGTGATGACCATTGCCATCTAGATCAACGTCGATGATTGCAAACTTGTAGACATTACCTTCGGTATCGCAGTATTTCAGCGTGTAATCGAGGTTAACGGAATACGTATTGCCGTCGATGGTCACTGTTTGCGTCTTGTCGTCGGAATATTCGTTACAGTAGTTGTCGCCATTTAGCTTTCCATCATCATCTTGGAAAGTCACTTTGGTTGAACTACCATCAAACGCGAGTTTGTCTGGGAAACAGAAGGTATGGAACTCACCACCTGAAGGCTTGGTGAAGTCATTACCCATCTGGAATACATTTACACACGGGTCGGCGTTAAAGTTTGGAGACGCAGTATTGCCGTAGATAACATCGTCGCCTTCCCCGCCATACAGCGAATCTTGACCGTTGTCGCCTTCAATGTAGTCATCTCCGCCCTGACCATAGACAGTGTCATCTCCATCACCAGCAGTGATCACATCATCACCACCAACTGTTGGGTCAACTGGCTCAGGTTCAGTGATTGACGAGTAATCTAAGCTACTAATGTTGTGGTAAGAGTTTGGAACAAGAGATAACTGCGTGCTGCCCGTAATTTCTGGGCCATCGACTTGGATCAGCATCTTACCGCTTTCACCAGTTTCTCCCCAATGGTTGCCAGAACCATTGGTATCAACATCAACCACTGCAAAGGTGTAAATGTTGCCAGATGCATCGCAGTATTTCAGGCCGAAATCAACGTTGACGCCATACTCTTGACCGCCAATTTCAACAGTCTGAGATTTGTCATCTGAGTACTCATTGCACGCATCATCGCCATTCAGCTGGGCATCGTCATCGTTGAACGTAGCAGTGGTCGTCGAACCGGTGAAATTAAGCGTTGGGGGGAAGTTTGAGAAATAGTAGAAATCACCACTTGCAGCACTAAAATCGTCACCCAAGATGAACACTGCGCCCGTTGAACCGTTTCCTGAAGAAGATCCTACATCACCATAAATGACATCATCCCCTGCACGGCCTTCAATATAATCATCATCGAGGGTGCCATTAAGTTGATCAACACCGCCTGTACCTATGATATTCGCCATTATTTGTTCCTCTTATTTGCTAACCAAAGCAAGAGGCAGCACAGCCATCTCTTTATCATCAACATCAAAGAGATCCGCAACTTTCCGTCCCTGCTTCACAACAGGTTTGGCCTTTTTCTCCGAATAGTTGTCCTATTGATAGTTTCACGTATGTGAGTATTTAGGTGGGCGCCTACAACATCTCTAACACAAATTCTTAATGCACTTTCTCGATTGCGCCTCAGATACTTCCATGACAGATTGGTTGATCGATTAGATCGGAGCAAGGCTGGAGGCCGCATTTAATGGGAATATAAGGCCTAGATGTGGCGAAAAATTAACCTGCAAGCAGGAAAGGCTGAGGCAGTATGAGAAACGCATGGCAGTCCAATCAGTACTGATGACTGATTTCTGTATGGATAACTCGCCATTTGTGACCTTGCCCATTTAATGTATGGGGAGGTCGACATATAGGCCATCTGGCGATGGCCTATATAATTAATAATAAGGTTACGCTACAACCGCAGGTTTTTCTGTTAACGTTTTGTCTGCTTCTGTCATGGTTTCGTCAATTAGTGCTGACGCACCTTCCGCACCGTGCATCCAACTAACAAGCTTGTTCGAGCACAGAATCAGTAAAACACCGGCCACGGCTGACGTGATCGCAATACCACTGAAAATGGCCAAAGGACCCGCATCTCCAACATGGCTTCCAACAAACCCCGCCACATAGTTCGCCACAGCATTCGCGCAGAACCATGTGCCCATCATAACTGACATCAGTCTCAATGGTGCCAGCTTAGTGATCAAAGACAGCCCTATCGGCGACAAACACAGCTCGCCAAGTGTATGGAAGAAGTAGGCTCCGACTAACCACCACATTGACGCTTTAATGGACATGTCAGCACCTTGTTGAAGGGCAGCACCGATCATGCACACAAATCCCAACGACAAGAAGCCCATCGCCATGGCGAATTTAATCGGTGAACTCGGTTCACTCGCACCCAGTCGACGCCAAAATAACGCCAGAAGTGGTGCAAAAACAATGATGAACATAGGGTTCAGAGATTGGAACCAAGCCGCAGGCACTTCAAAACTACCCAGCATTCGGTTGGTGTAGTCTTGAGAATAAATATTCATCAAACCACCCGCTTGTTCAAATCCCGCCCAGAAAATGATCACAAACAAGCTCATTACTAGGATGACTTTAAGGCGATCACGTTCCACTTTTGTCAGCGGTTGCTTTTGTGTTGAACCAGACTGGCGGCGCTGTTCCACTGCCGCAGGTTCAACGCCAATCTTGCCCAATAAACGATTGGCAAACAGCAATTGAACAACTAGAGAGAGCAGCATACCTACGCCTGCGCATAGAAAACCTGCTTTCCATCCGTAATGGATTGATGCTGTTCCCGCAATGATCCCGGCCAGCAACGAACCCAAGTTGATACCCATGTAGAAGATAGTGAACGCGCCGTCTCGACGGTTATCTCCTTCCCCATACAGTTGACCAACCATGGTTGAAATATTGGGTTTAAATAAACCGTTCCCGACAATCAAGAAGCCCAAACCCACATAAAAGGCTTGCAGTTCAAATGGGTCAATAACGCTATTTGGCAAGGCCAGTGTGAACTGCCCGATGGCCATCAGTGCACCACCAATGATGATCGAGCGGCGCTGACCGAGGAAGTTATCCGCCAGCCATCCACCCAACACAGGGGTCAGGTAAACTAAACCGGTATAGATACCATAGAGATTCAGCGCGTCTTGTGTCGTCCATCCGAGACCGCCGTTGATTGTTTTATCAGTGAGGTAAAGCACCAAAATGGCGCGCATGGCGTAGAAAGAGAAACGTTCCCACAATTCTGTGCCGCACAGAAGGAACAAGCCGCGAGGGTGACCCAGCCAATCTGACTGTCTGTTTGAATTCATTGCGTGTTTACCGCCTATCTGATTAACTCAGCGGGAGTGAATATGGACCTCCTTTTCCTCTCAGACTCCGCTACAGGGCGTACAGACTGCCCGAATTTGATTTCCGTCGCAATTATTTCATGCAAAAAAATCATCTTCGTTTGTGTGGTTACTTTTACGCAACGCTCGCGAAAAACAAAAAAATCTGGAATCCCATAGGGATACCCTGCTTTTTAGTGTTTTAGCCTGAGCCGTTTGTACTCACGAGCACGAACTGAATTGCACGTAAATTTGACGAGGCAGCAGGCCGTTAAGCAGTGACAGGCAAATCTGGCACCATTTTTTGACGGCGGCACAGTAGCAGCCCAAGGCCAGATAGCACTGCCATGGTCAGCAAAATTGCGCCCAGTGAAAACTGGTCGTTGACGTTCATTTTTGCCGCCAACAGTGTGAAGAAGCCTGCCGCCATATTTTGCACGCCACCTAACACCGCTCCAGCTGTGCCGGCATGTCTAGGGAACGGCGACACAGCACCCGTGGTCGCTGCGGGAAACAAGATACCTGCGCCCATGAAGTACACAAACGCACCACCGATCAAGGTTTCAATCGTAATAACACCGTTAACACCGGGTACAAATACAATCAACGCACCAAGTAGCAGTATGACTGAACCCAGTAAAAGAGATTTCGATGCCGACCAGCGGCTTTCAATCACGGTCGAAAACCAAGAACCCAACATAAAGCCAGGCAAAGGAAGGACAAACAACAGACTCACTGTGGTTGCACTCAGCGCTAGCGTACTGCCAAGTATCACACCGGCTGCCGCTTCAAATACCGAGATACCCGAAAACACTGCGATCAGACAAATTAGATACCCCTGAAACTGACGATTACTCATGACATGGTGATAGCTTTTGATCACTGAATCACGACGACGAGCTTCAGGCGGCAAAGTCTCTTGAAAGTAAACGGACATGATCAGATACACCACTGCCGCCAAGACAAACAGGAACACATAACTTGCTTGCCACTGGAAGTGTTCACTCAAGAAGCCACCCAACACAGGAGCAATCAGTGGGGAGAAAATCAACCCGACACTGACCAAGCTATTTGCGCGATGTAAACGGCTGCCTTCGAAGCAATCTCGGGTTAACGTGCGCGCCATGGCTCCGCCGCTGCCAATACCCGCTCCTTGGATCACACTGCCCAAAAGGAACATGTCAAACGACGACGCTGCCAATGTAATAACGGTACCAACCAGATAAATGACAAGACCTGTCAAGATAATAGGTTTTCGACCAAAACGATCAGACAACGGCCCATAAACAAACTGAGATAGGCCATAGGGAATCAAGTAACACGCCATTACCGCTTGAAGCATGGCAGGCGAAACTTGAAAGTCGTCTGCCATCAAGGCCATTGATGGAATGTACATGGTTTGTGTCATCTGTCCGACCGCAGCCAAAATGATGATCATGAGTAGAATTCTAGATATAGGCGTTGTCGCAGACATCACCAGCGCTCCCCGTGACAAGCAAAAATTAACAAGTTTCTTTAATGCGATTCGGCGATTCGAGAAGTGATATTGCGATACCCAAGTGACTTTTGGATTCAGAAAATACAGTTGCCGACGCTTATTTTTGGCAGATAGTAGTGGTGAGAGCGGAATCAAACAACATAAAATACGTGTTTCATACACGATAAGAAATCATAGAAAGGATTAGTTTTTCTAATGCGTTTGTTTTATCAGCGATGGGCAATATAGCGTTGGGTAGAATCCAATCAAACTCTGTACATAAAAAAAGCAGCGCCATGCGCTGCTCATTCAAACGAATTCATATACCCGCTCTATCAATACACTATTCGGTCATTGTCATTGAGTTGCTTAATCAATGGACAACTTGTGGTGACCGTGTGAAATTTTCGCTTTGAGGTATTTTTTATTGCCATCTTTTATATGGGCTTGCGTGCCAACAACCGCTTCGAGATTGATACCGTATTCTTGTATCTCTTTTATCTTTTTCGGGTTGTTAGTGATCAGACGCACTGTGGTGGTATCCAATGCTTTAAGCATGTCAGCGGCATCTTCAAAGCTTCTAAGATCATCCGGAAAACCAAGATGATTATTGGCTTCGTAAGTATTCATTCCTTGGCTTTGTAGCTCATACGCATCCAGTTTATTGTAAAGCCCAATGCCACGACCTTCTTGGCGGAGATACAGCAAAATACCGCCCTGCTCGCCCATTTTCTGGATGGTTTCTTCAAGTTGTTCGCCACAATCGCAGCGTGAAGAATGAAAGACATCGCCGGTGAGACACTCGGAATGCATTCTGACCAGAGGTGCGATCTGCTGCTGATCAGCACTACTGAAGATTATCGCGACGTGCTCTTGATCCGAGTTCAGACCGTCAAATGACAGGATTTCTGCTGGAATATTGCTCCCAATACCAACATTCAACGGGACTCGTGCTCTAATTTTTGCCATCGACTGTAATTCTCTGTTTTTTTCGGTGTTAGCCGAATATGTACTGCCCTATACTGCAACACCATCATCCTAGAATTGTTATAATGTAACACTTCAAATGGTGTGGCGAGCAATCGTAACAGAAGTGTCAAGCACTGCCAACATCTCAGCGTAAGCGCCGAATAACGGCGGCTGGATTGCCAGCGACTACGGCAAAAGGCTCAATATCGCCATCAACCACGGAACCCGCCTCAACCACGACCCCTTCACCGATCGAGACACCCGCTTTGATAACACTGTTACCACCAATCACTACGTTGTTACCAATAATTATAGGCAATGAAATTTCATGCTCTCCATTTTGAACATCAAGCGGGAGTAAACTTTGTGTAATGGAGTAAATCCCGACTCCGGGACCAATCAATACGTTATTGCCTATTTCAATATGACCACTATCAATCAGGGTACAGTTTGGCCCAATGGCGACGTTGTTTCCGATGTGGATATTCATGCCGTAGGTACATGTAAAAGGCGCTTCAACAGCAAGTCCTTTACCGCGGATGGCAAACAATTTAGTGACGACCATGTCTTGCGCATCGGCATCGGCGGGATCAATGTTATTCAGTTGCTGGCAAAGCCTGCGTGAGGCATATCGAAATTGGGTGAGCTCTGTATCAGCAGGGCTATAAGGTTTGCCCTGCTGCATTTTTTCAAATTCGGTCAACGTATCTTCCTTGATATCCGCACAACAATTTTTTGTTTATCTTTCTACTTTAGCGTGTGACCGTGGAAACATCATTAAGGGTTAACGCATATTCATCAATAAAACGACGCCCCGCAACTAACCCATCTTGATAGTCATGCTCTAGTTGAAAAGGCTTGCTTAACAAGGCACTACTCGCAAGCGGTGTGCTCGGACAGATCTGAATCAATTCGGCACGATGTGGAGGATTAGACATAAAATGAATGGCATCTTGATAGCTATGAAAGTGCTTGGTCATCATTTCCAACATATCGCTATTCACTTTCTGCCCGGACATGGCGTGTAACCGATAGATGGCATCACCGCCGTAAAGCCACCTTCCTCCGTTTTTGTGCGCACTCTTCGGCATCATTTCTTTTAGTTTCGCCCAAAGTGGCTCATGTGAATGTTCTTTGTAGCGCAGCTTGACCTCTTCCAAACGCAAAGACAGTTGCTGATGAAATTCAGATAACCGCTCAAACCGATCATCCATGCTGAGACGAGTCAGATACTCAGGCAATCGAGTCTCCACTCGGCTTCGAATGTTTTCAATGAAAGTAGAACTGATGTGGGTTCTATCTTGAGCAACGGGTTCCGTTCTGATCACCACGATGACATCTGCACCGCGGTTAAACGCTTCTCTCGCCGGAATGGCCCCGCTGACCCCGCCATCAACATAATATTGATCACTGATTTGAACACTAGACGGGTAAAGCATCGGGATAGCACAAGTGGCTTTTAATACGCTTATCCAATCATCTTCAAAAAGATGAAAGTAATCAGGCTCCAACGTTTTGGTGTTCGTGACACAAGCATAGGCATAGCGATTTGCTAACACGGCCTTCGCTTTCTCGAACGCTAAACCACTGGGGTGTGTTGGCCCCATGATTTCGAGCGCCCAATCTAAATCCATGAACTGTTGTCTTCGCACATATTTAAGTAGATTGAAGAAACGATCTTGCGTGGTGTACTCGGTGATGAAACGATGGCCAAAGCCACGCTGTCGTGTGAGATAAGAAGAGATGTTCAAAGCACCGGCGGACGTACCGATATAGATTTCAAAAGGGTCAAAGCCAGCATCGAGAAAGCTATCGAGAACACCCGCCGTATAGACGCCACGCTGACCCCCACCTTGAGCAACAAGGGCTATGCGTTTTTTTCGGCCAGTTGTCGACGTTGAGGGCGTACGAATGTAGTCCAATGAAGACGGGAAAGACGTTTGTGGATCACTGTCTTGGGAGCTCTGCACAATCACCTCTAACAAGAAGGTTTAATCAGGTACTCACATTGTACCTAGGGCTACTCGCACAGAGCCATCAATTTATGGAACGAAACGCTATGAAAACACGATTGCTACCGAAGCAAAAGTGAGAATACCGCCAAGTGCAACGAAGACGGTGGCGAGTGCGATTTTCAAGTTAATATCCATTCTGCTTCTCCTTGCCAAAAATAACTGATAACACACAATTTACACCTTCATAATGTAAGCAGTTTAACAGCGCAAGCCAGAATATTCACAACCCCATCTCAGATCGTCCTTCTCTTGCATCATTTGTTTCAATTTGTGACGCAAAGCAAACCCCTTAATATCCTAGCCTAATCAGTATAATTCGCTTTATGCCAGCCATCTTAATGAAACGTTTTGAAATACTCGCCGGGATGCATAATTACGTTGTATTTATGACTAAATTCAACAAAAAAGCGCACTATGAGCACATATAGAATGAGTATAAACACCTCCATTAATGCAACATTTCATTAACCACGCATAGTGTTAACAATTTTGAATAATTACAATTTTTCACGCTATTATTTAGACGGTTATGATGATTAAATTTTAACCATAAATTTTTATCCTCTGGATAAAACCAGAGAAATAACGATGATAAGCTTACTATTTAAGCGCTAAGCAACAATTTCGACCCAAACCTCAAATTTTGGTTAAAATAAGACCAATCAAATCGCTTTACCAAATAACAACTTTCCACTAACACCCATCACAACTTCAGTGTAATAAACTACTAATGGTTTATTTACATCGGCAATCAACCTACCCTACCCCGACAAATCGGAATTATTAGGACGATAACAGCACAAACATAAAAGATATGCGCTATTGATTTACCTATTACCAATGCTTAGTCTGCTAATAACCTCACCAATAGATGATTATTTTGTCTTGAGTGATGGGAATAGATGACAAACACAAGATCGTTGATACACACCTGCTTTTGGTGCCTCTGGAAAATAATCACCAAAAACCACAATGGCATCATGAAGCAAAACACCTCCCACTTGCGTTAACAAACAACTGCATGGGGAAAAAGGACTGGTGTTCTCAACAACAAGGAGACGTTATGAAAAGAGAACAATGGGGTTCACGCGCAGGCTTTATTCTTGCGGCAGTGGGCTCTGCAATTGGATTGGGAAATATTTGGCGTTTCCCGTATATGGCTTATGAAAACGGCGGTGGCGCATTCTTTGTTCCTTACCTTTTTGCGATGCTGACTGCTGGTATTCCCTTTATGATCATGGAGTTTGGTCTTGGCCATAAACTTCGCGGTTCTGCACCTGTCGTATTTTCAAAGCTAAACACCAAGTTTGAATGGTTAGGTTGGTTCCAAGTCGGTATTGCCGCCACCATCGCGGTGTATTATGTAGCGGTTATCGGTTGGGCAATGTCTTACGTTGGCTTTGCATTCGATCAGAGCTGGGGCACTGATACCAATGCCTTCTTCTTCAGTGAGTATCTGAAGCTAGGTGATAACTCACCAAGTAACTTAGGTAACTGGCAGTTGCACATTGCCTTGCCAATGGCACTGGCTTGGGCGATCACCTTTGCGGCTGTATTCACAGGCGTGAAAGGCGGTATCGAACGTGCTAGCAAGATCATGATGCCTTTACTGTTTGTTATGGTTCTGCTGCTTGTACTGCGCGTTGCTTTCCTACCGGGTGCTGTTGATGGCTTAAATTACTTGTTTACGCCTGATTTCAGCAAACTGACTGACACTAAGGTATGGTCAGCAGCATACGGCCAGATCTTCTTCACACTGTCTGTTGGTTTCGCCATCATGTTGGCGTACTCAAGCTACCTGCCGAAGAAGTCTGACGTCACAAACAATGCGTTCATGACTGTTCTGATCAACTGTGGTTTCTCCATCCTTGCGGGTGTACTTATCTTCTCTATTCTTGGCTACATGGCCTTGGAACAAGGGAAAGCAGTAACCGAAGTCGTCAGCGGTGGTGTTGGTTTGGCGTTCGTGACATTGCCACAAGCGATTAACCTGTTACCGGCTCCTTACATCCTTGGCCCTGTGTTCTTCCTGGCGCTGGTTGTAGCGGGTCTTAGCTCGCACATCTCTATCATTGAGGCGGTGACCTCTGCCATCATCGATAAGCTAAATGTTAGTCGTAAAGTCGCAGCCTCTTCGGTATGTGGTATCGGTGCGGTTATTTCCATGGCGTTTGCAACCAACGGCGGTCTATTGCTGCTGGATCTGGTCGATTACTTCATGAATAACGTGGCGTTGTTGGCGAGCTGCTTGATTGAGCTGGTGATTATCGGCTGGTTGGTGAAAGTCTCCGACATCCGCGCTTACGTTAATAAGGTATCTGAGTTCTCTGTTGGCGCATGGCTAGAAGTGTGTGTTCGCTTTGTTAGCCCACTGATGCTGGCTTGGATCGTTGGTACAAACCTTGTGAACACGTTCAACGAAGGTTACGGCGGTTACGCACAAAGCGACCTACTGATGTTGGGTTGGGGATTAACGGCGGCACTGATTGCTGTTGGTGTCATCATCAATATCGTTTCTTCGCCTGCTAAAAATTCAGCAGAAGCACAGGAGGCTAACGCATGACAACAGGTGCAATCATTATGATGCTAATAGGTTTTGGCATCACTTGGGGTGGCGCTGCATGGTGCATTCGTATCGCCATGAAAGCGGACAAATAATCCCCACTTAGAAAAACAAACCCCGGCGACATCGCCGGGGTTTTTATTTGTGTCACTATCTCGCTGAACACTTTATTGTTCAGCAGACACATCTAGAAGCTGTTAATGAGGATCTTATTCTCTTCCAGCATATTACTGATCACATCTTGTCCTGTTGAATTCACTGGCATGTCGAACGCATCAGCCAAATCAGCTACCGACAAATTGCTGAAGGTGATTTGTTGGTCAACATCTTCACCGTTCGATGCGAGAGACAATGTTGCTTCGTTTTCCTCGTTGTTTTCCAAAGCAACAAGGTAACTGCTGAGGTCTTCGCTTTCGATGGTATCGAGTAAGTCACTGAAATCGAGCAGGTCGAGAGACGGCGAATAATCCTGGATGACATCAACAGTCCCCTCACCTCCATCTTGTTTGAGGAAGACGAAGGTATCTGATCCTTCACCACCATACATGCTGTCAGATCCCGCTCCGCCCGAAATCAGGTCGTTGCCCAGGCCACCATCAATTATATCGTTACCTGCAAAACCATTAATCTCATTGTCATCGCTGTTACCCACCAGTAAGTTGTTGCCAGCCGTACCGTCGATGACAGCGTCAAATGCGAGGTCATTGAGGACATCGTCTGCGTCTTCTCCCGCCACGATATCGAAGGTCGCGTCTGTCATATCACCAATATCGTTTTCCAGTTTCAGATCGAAGTGCTCCAGCGCTTCTTCTGCTACGGCACTAGAATTGAGATGGTAGGCGTATTCACCTTCAATGTGACGAGGGTCGTCTTTACCAAACACAGTCAACTCACCATGCTCAGTTTGAATCACGACCGTTGAATCTGACACTTCATAAACGGTGCTATCAAGTTGTATGGATTTAATATGCCAGTGGCCAATCGTATTGTCTTCACTCAGCAGACTACCTGTTGCAAGGAAACTGCCGTCAAGCTGAGCGACAACAGCTTGCTCTTCAACTGCAAGCACACTGTCGACACTGAGCATCTCAGCAAAGTCTTCATCGCTGACAAACTCGATATTACTTTCAGTGATGTCTTCCACATCGACGTTTTCCAGTCGAAGCGAATAATCACCAATGGTAAGCACGGTATCCGCCCCATCTTGAGCCAAGCCAAGCGCTGCAAGTGACAGCATGCCAATTGAACGAGGTATAACGATTTTGTCATCTCTCGCACTGAAATCGACAACCGTATCATTACCCTTGCCGTCATAGGCGACGACGTTATTGCCGCTGCCTAACTGAATGGCGTTGTTTCCTTCACCACCATAAGCAATATCACTGCCGCTGCTGCCAGACAGAACGTCATTGCCGTCACCACCTAGCATCAAGTCGTCACCGCTACCGCCATTAATATCGTCATTACCGCGACCACCGACCAGTGTGTCATTGTCATTAGCGCCAGACAATTTATCGTTGCCATCACCACCAAAGACAACATCGTCACCTTCACTGCCTGACAAGGTATCATCGCCTTTGCCACCTTTGACGATGTCGTTGCCAACACCACCGTAAGCAATGTCGTTACCCTCTCCACCGGAGATATTGTCGTTTCCTTCAGCGCCGTAGAGCTTGTCAGCACCAAGGCCGCCTTTCAGTGTATCGTTTCCTTCACCGCCTTGGAGTTCATCGTTACCACGACCACCCAACAAGACATCGTTGCCTTCATCACCGTGAATAACGTCATTGCCTCGACCGCCGTTTAACGTGTCATTGCCTTCGCCGCCGTCCAATTCATCTGCGCCTTTGCCGCCAACAAGCATATCGTCGCCGGATTCGCCAATCAGTAGATCATTACCTAAACCGCCATAGAGTGCATCGTCGCCTGTACCACCTTTCAATTCATCGTTGCCACGACCACCGTTTAACACATCATCGCCAGCATCGCCTTTCAGGTAATCACTGCCTTTACCGCCATTAATGGCATCATCGTCAGCCCCACCAAAGATCCGGTCAGCGCCGAGGCCACCGTATAGCTGGTCATTGCCGCTACCGCCGTAAACCTCATCGTTGCCCTGTCCTCCACGGGCAATGTCATCGCCATTACCGCTTTGGAGCACATCTTTACCTTTGCCACCATTCAAGGTGTCTTCACCATCGCCGCCATAAAGGGCATCAGCGCCTAAGCCGCCGTTCAGCACATCACTACCGATCCCGCCCTGCAATTCATCATTGCCAAGACCACCATTTAGCGTGTCGTTACCGTCTTCACCGCGAAGCACATCTTTACCAGCACCGCCGTAAAGCGCATCGTTACCCGTGCCGCCTTTAAGTTCATCGTTGCCTCGGCCGCCGTTTAAGGTATCGTCACCCGCATCGCCTTTTAGGTAATCGCTGCCTTTACCGCCATAAATAGCATCATCGTCAGCACCACCAAAGAGCCGGTCAGCGCCGAGGCCGCCATAGAGTTGGTCATTACCGCTGCCACCATAAACCTCATCGTTGCCCTGTCCTCCACGGGCAATGTCACCGCCATTTCCGCCTTGGAGCACATCCTGGCCTTTGCCACCGTTTAACGTATCGTCACCGTCGCCGCCATAAAGCGCGTCAGCACCTAGACCGCCCTTCAGAACATCATTACCGAGGCCACCTTGCAATTCATCGTTACCACGACCACCGGCAAGCACATCATCCCCAATGCCACCATTCAGGTAATCCGCACCGCGACCGCCATTTAAAGTGTCATTACCCGTTTCGCCGAAAATACGGTCATTGCCATTACCACCATTGATAACATCCGCATTGCCAGTGAACTCATAAACAATGCCATCGACCTGGACGGTTTCGTATATTTCAGTAATCGAAATACCGTCGATAAGAGCGCCATAGCCGTCCGATTTTCCTTCACCTTGCAGCGTAACGGTAATGTTCTCTGTGCCAACTGGCACGACAAATAAGGCGTCGTAAGACACAAAGCTCGCATTTGACTGCGTATTATCAAAATATTGGTTATAGATGACATTGCCACCTTGATCGGTGATCGTCACAGAAAAAGGACTCGTTTCGGTATCACTGCCTTTGTGGCGATTAGCGTAATCGAAACTCAGCTCAAGAGGGATTTCATCATTTTGAGCAAAGGATTCAACATTGATCGTCTGCTGCACCGTCGCGTTCTTATTGGTATCTAACTCCATCACCGTGTTGGTGTTGTCATTAGATGGCCCACCGCCGAAACCGCCTTGTTGCAGTTCCATTTTAACGTTATCTGGCGTACTCCAACCTGCAACGTCTTCATCATTGAACAAGCCCCATTTCGCACCGGCATCGTCACCCCACGCTTCAAAGTCACCGTTGAAGAGCAAGTTATCGCCTCGGGTAGCATTGTCAGCATTGTCGCCATAAAGAACGTCACTGCCTCTGCCACCGTTCAGCGTGTCGTTGCCGTCGCCACCTTTCATTTCATCTGTGCCATTACCACCGAACAACGCATCATCGCCAGCATCACCTTTGATGTAGTCATTGCCGTTTCCGCCTCTTACGGTGTCATTGTCGTCACCGCCAAACAGGCGATCTGCGCCATTGCCACCATTCAGAATATCGTCGCCTTGAGCGCCATAAATCTCATCTTGCCCTTTACCACCTGACAAGGTGTCATCACCATTGCCGCCTTGAAGTAAATCGTTACCTCGACCGCCATTTAAGGTGTCATTACCGTCACCACCAAAAAGGCTATCCGCGCCACGTCCACCGAAGAGTTGATCGTCACCCGTGCCGCCTTGTAATTCGTCACTTCCCCGTCCGCCCTTGAGAACGTCATCACCTGAACCGCCGTTCAGGAGATCATCACCACGTTGTCCAAGCAGCGTATCATCGCCTTCTTCGCCATAAACAACGTCATCACCCTCGCCAGCGTTTATGGTGTCGTTGTCCGTGCTAACAACCGTTTGGATAGCGGAAACATCAAACAGAACATCATCATAATCGCGGTCGCCTAAGCCCCATAAGTCTTCCCAGCCCGATGTTTCACCATCAAATCGCTCGTGGTCTCCACCGTCGCCATTAAGTTCTGAATTGGATACAAAGACATTGGCGCTAACGCCATCTTGAATAACTTGAGGGGGGCTAGAAACAAGATCGAGTTCGACCGATCCGTTGTCAAAACCAACGTTGTAACCATTGGGAACGAGAAACATACCAACAGCATCAGCGTTTAAAGCAGGTGTGATTGTCACCGAAGCGCCAGATACTTCTTTGACATTATCTGCCAAGATATGTGCTTCAAGTACGAGCCCATTTTCGTCGATCACGTAGTACCCTAAGCTACTTTTGAAACCCGCCGAGCTAGCAATACTGCTTAACTCAAGCTTGATGGGCCCATCGCCTTGGATGTTGAATAAGCTGCTGTCATCCGCATGTGATAGCTGAACGTCAGATGAGGAAGGCGCAGTGTCACTGCCGTTACCCATCAGGACATCGTCACCACCACCAGCAATGATCACGTCATCACCCAAGCCACCATAGATCTTATCGTTGAGCGCAGAGCCTGCAATCGCGTCGTCAGCTTGCGTTCCGTAAACAATCTCATCTGCCATTCAAACCACCCAGAGTCATTAATCTTTTTTTCCTTGGTTAGAACTTAGACGTGATAGACCGATGTGCCAAATATGCAATATGAGTCTCATTTGTGGAATGACTTGGCAATATGAGACCCATTAAAATAGGCGTTCTAATTGATTGAAATATCACCAGTAATTTTGAGCAATCTGATGCATATTGCGAGTAGGCCGAATATGACCAGAAATAAAAAATGTTAAAAATATTTTCACGTCGGTTAAAAAATGGGCAAAAGCTGATTTTTGCTAGACATCAAGCCATTAAATCTGCCCGTAAAGTCTGCGTTTTTTTCACAGCCCATCACCGTTCAGTCCTTCATCAAGCCTAATTTGTTTCGTCACTAACTCCTTAATTTGCGTGTTTCGCGCTAGCACTCCCCCTTATTCTCTAAGATAATACGTGGCTTACGAAGAAGAATAAGAGGTACACCTTCAATGGTTAATCAGAAGCGGATCCTAGTGGTGGATGACGATTTAGAAATCCGCGAACTGCTTCAGGAATACTTGTCAAAATCCGGCTATAGCGTCACAACGGCGCAAAACGGACAAGAAATGAAAGCCAAGCTTGCTGTGCAGTACCCCGACCTTATTCTTCTCGATGTCATGCTACCGGGTGATGACGGCTTTACGCTGTGTAAATACGTTCGTCAAGATTCCAGTGTCCCGATCATTATGCTCACCGCGGTATCCGATGAAATGGATCAGATCATTGGGCTAGAACTCGGGGCGGACGATTACATTGCCAAGCCGTTTAGTCCTAGACAACTTATCGCGCGAATTCGCGCCTTGCTTCGCCGCACACAGCAGCTACAAGAAACAACAATGTCGAAGCCAAAAGCAATTCGCTTTGCGCAATGGCGACTTGACCCTGTTACTCAACGTCTCAACCATCAGGTCACAGGCCAAGATGTTGAAATGACATCTGCCGATTTTGCACTGCTGATGCTGTTTATCGAAAACCCGCACACTATGTTGGATCGCAATGCGATTTCTAACGCAACGCGAGGCCGAGAAGCGCAACCACAAGAGCGAGGAATTGATGTGCAAGTCAGTCGTCTTCGCCAGCGTCTGAAAGACAACGGCCGTCAATCCACGATCATAAAAACGGTGCGCGGCAACGGATACATTTTCGTTGCAGATATCACGTATGAATCTTAAACAATACTTCTGGCCGCGTTCGCTGCTCTCACGAACGCTGATCTTAACGGTGCTGTCCGTCATCCTCGCGCAGAGTATTGCCAGTTTTTACTGGTATACCCAATCGAAGCAACGCGAAGTCGACGGCTTAAAATCCGCGTCAGAAAGCATGGCGCAGATGTTTGCCTCCACGACAACATTCTTTCAATCTCTGCCGGTTGAATACCGCCATATTGCTCTCGACCAGCTGCGAAATATGGGGGGGGCGCGTTTCTTCGTCTCATTTAACACGGAAGAAATCCACATCGTGCCTGTCGAAGAAAGTTTTGCTAAACGCGAAGCGGTGAAAACAATTGAAGAGGTGCTGCGAAAAGAGCTACCAAAGGTCGATGCCATTCATGTTGAATTCTCTCGTCCTGAAACGCTCCGCGTACTAAATAACAGCTTACTGCTTTCCGATCTTCCTAAATCATGGGCCCACCATACCCTAAGCTTGGAGCCACTGAATCCGCCAATTTTGGTGGTACAAATCGAGCTAACCAAAGACCAGTGGGTCTACATTGCCGCAGTGTTGCCAGCGCCATATATCACGTTAGGAAATGACTTAGTCAACGCCGACCAAATTGTATTCTTGTTTGCAATTACCACCCTACTATTGGTGTTTACTTTTACTTTAATCCGCAACCAGACCCGTCCTCTTAAACGTTTGGCGCAAGCCGCCAACCGCTTAAGCACAGACATAGAACAACCTGAGCTGGTAGAAGAAGGCGCCAGTGAGATCACCACAGTGACTCGCGCCTTTAACCTGATGCAAAAGCGCATGCAACGCTACATGCATGACAGGGAGAAATTATTTGGCGCGATTTCACACGATTTAAAAACGCCAATTACCCGACTTCGCCTGCGCGCTGAACTGATAGATGACGAAGTGCAAGCCGCCAAAATCAATAAAGATTTGGATGAACTCGAAATCATGGTGAAAGGTGCGTTGCAAACGGTAAAAGACACCGACATCCATGAAAATGTCTCCCAAATCGATGTGTTGAAAATCATCACCAGTATCGCTGAAATCCATAATCAACAACGCCAACGCGTCATTATTCGTGGCGAACAGAAGCTGCCTTTCAGTTGCAAACCGCTCGCATTTAAGCGCTGTTTAACTAACCTTATCGACAACGGGGTGAAATATGGCGACGAAGTCATCGTCTACGTGCATGACAATGACAAGTCACTTGATATCACCTTGCTCGACAATGGCCCTGGTATTCCCGAGGAGTTTCTCAAAAAGGTGTTTGACCCGTATTTCCGGCTGCATACAGACCTTCATGGAACAGGCCTTGGCTTGGGCATTGCTAAAAATATCATTCGTGCGCATGGCGGAGAGCTTATCTTATCCAACCGCGCCACTGGCGGCCTTCAAATTGATATCGCGTTCCCGAAGGTAGACCAATGAGATTCTTGCCTTTAATTCTCGCACTGAGCCTCGCTTTCCCTGTCGCCTCAGACACTCATGAAGATATCAATAAAACCCCAGATATAAGCGGTCTACCCTCCAAGACGAATAACGAAGTGGAAGTGCTGCACTGGTGGACAAGTGGTGGCGAAGCGCTGGCGGTCAACGCGCTAAAAGATATGATGAAAGAAAAAGGCCATAAGTGGAAAGATTTCGCCGTCGCAGGTCGTGCGGGAGAAAGCGCCATCAATACACTTCGCACTCGGGCGTTATCAGGCAACCCACCGGATGTGGCACAAATTAAAGGCCCCGAAATTCAAGAATGGGGAGAGCTAGGCTTTCTCGTTAACATTGATGATGTGGCCGAAGAACAGCGTTGGAATGAACTGGTGCCCGCTCGCGTCTCTGACTACCTGAAAGTCGATGGTCATTATGTTGCTGCCCCTTTCAATATTCATCGCGTCAATTGGCTTTGGGCGAATCCTGACGTGTTTGCACAAGCAGGCGCTGAATTACCACAATCAATGGATGAATTTTTTATTGCCGCTGAAAAAATCAAAGCAGCAGGCTTCATTCCACTCGCGCTAGGAAGCGAAGCCTGGCAAGAAACCACCTTATTTGAATCCATTGCCTTGGCCATAATGGGTACTGATGATTTCCGCAAAGCATTTAGTGAACACAATTCGGACTTGCTCACGGGTGAAAAAATGCGCGAGACATTGCTGACGCTGCGTCGAATGAAGCAATATACCGACGCTGATAGCCCCGGAAGAAATTGGAGTGATACCACGTCACTGGTCATCGAAGGGAAAGCTGCCATGCAGATGATGGGCGACTGGGCCAAAGGAGAGTTCCTCGCCGCCAACAAAGTCTCAGGTAAAGACTTTGTGTGTATACCCGCGCCCGGAACTGCCAATCAGTTTTCTTTTAACATCGACAGCTTTGTGTTTTTCAAAAGCAGTGACCCACAACAAACAGCGTCTCAGAAAGAGTTGGCAAAGCTTATCCTAGAACCCGACTTTCAAGAGGAATTTAACCTAAGTAAAGGTTCAATCCCTGTGCGTGTTGATATCAACATGACCCGTTTCGACCCCTGTGCACAAGATGCCATGCAAGCATTTTTGCGTGCAGCAGCGACCGATAATTTGGTCGCCAGTTTGTCACACAACATGGCAATAGGCCGAGCCTCTCAAGTCGCCCTTTTTGATGTTATTTCACGCTATTACAATGACGATGAAGTTAATATCGACGAAACTATGCGTCATATTCGCGCGGCAGTGTTAGCAGACAAACTTTAAGCATCCTACCTGGTGTTACAAACGCGAACACAGTGCCATTGCTACTCCCACTACTACCCACTCAGCGGGTAAGAAAACGCATGGCGACAGTGTACGGGGATAATATTATTTAAAATGTCACCCAAGTCGCTCAATGAGTGTGCCCTGAAATTTTCTCGATGAAACATGCACCTTGAGGAAGTTTGGGTATACCATTACCATGACAATTATAAAAATAAGCCGTTCTTCACGGCTATTACCTTCGACTAAAAAGGATTTGCGATATGAGTCGTTCAGCCCTGCTTCTTTTAGCTACTCTTCTTCCAGGAATTGCTGTCGCCAAGGACATCAATCAGATTGATCCTCTATGCGCTACTCAGAAATATCATAACTATGTAAACGCTTCGATTTCATGGTACGAGAGTCTGGTTGATCTGACGATCAAGAAAGATCCCAAGCTAGACGATGTTGCAAACTGGTTCCTCGAAGGCCGCCGAAACCACTTCATGTTAAATGATGAAGCCTTTGATTATTATGTAGAGAATGATCCAAGCAAGCTTAACTTTGATGCACCTGTGGAATCTTGGTTGAACTTGACCCAAGAAGACATCAAAACATTGAGCAATTCATCCGGTGTGCTGGCAGACGCTGCGAAAAAAGTGTTCGAATTCCGTCAAGGACAAGCTCACCAAGGTAACTATGACCTTCGTTCTGCATTGGCGGACTTGCTCAGCCAACCGAAAGAAATCAAAGTACCGCTTGAACGCTACAACAATGAGATGAAGAATCTGGCGGAAACCCAATGTGATAAGCAGTCTTAATCACGTACCACAGAAAAGGCAGTTCAATGTGAACTCCCTTTTCTGTGTAATGACACCAGAATATACAACGCCATACTCATAATATGTTTCGCCGTGTTTTCGCAGTCATGTAGTATCGCGCAACCCAAGTAGATCAATTTTTAAGTAAGCATCCCAAAATGGTAAATGAGAAAAAGAAGGCAGAAGCGTCACTCAAGAGCCTTCACCGCATTTTCACTGTGCCGGAAGCCCCCCATTCAACCTTGGGCACTATCGAGCAAGCAATCTCGCAAAATCTTAACCGTTTCTTGCAAGATCATATTATTGCTACCGATTACTCACTGACTGAAATAGAAAAAGACTTCAGTGATGCCAATGTGCCTGAACAACCTTCATTCGTGTCAGACCACACCGAGTTTTTGCTGGAAAAACTGGTTGCGCAATCAGTCCATACGTCTTCTCCTCGCTTTATTGGACATATGACATCAGCACTCCCTTACTTCCTGATGCCGCTCTCCAAGATCATGATTGCGCTCAATCAGAACACGGTGAAAATTGAAACGTCAAAGGCATTTACCCCGTTAGAGCGCCAAGTTCTAGGCATGCTGCATAATCTTATTTATCAGCTTGACAAGCCTTTCTATGACAATTGGATGCACAGCGCCGAACACTCGTTAGGCGCATTTTGTTCAGGCGGTACAATCGCCAACATCACGGCACTTTGGGTAGCCCGAAACGAAGCCCTAAAAGCAAACGCTGATTTCAAAGGTGTCGCGGAAGAAGGTCTTTTCCGTGCAATGAAGCACTATGGTTATGACGATCTGGCCATTATCGTGTCAGAACGCGGCCATTACTCCCTGAAAAAATCTGCAGATGTGTTGGGTATCGGTCGCGAATCACTGATCGCAGTGCCAACAGACGAGCACAACCGCATTCGTATCGACAAATTGGAAGAAACCGTTGAAACGCTGAAAGCGAAGAATATTAAACCTTTCGCGCTGGTTGGCGTGGCAGGCACAACCGAAACAGGCAACATCGACCCATTAAATGCCATGGCAGATATTGCCGAGCGTGAAGGTATGCACTTTCATGTTGATGCGGCTTGGGGTGGTGCGAGCTTGCTGTCCAACAATCAACGCCCTAAGTTAAACGGCATTGAACGCGCAGACTCCGTCACCATTGATGCACACAAACAAATGTACGTGCCCATGGGCGCGGGCATGGTGATATTCAAAGACCCTTCACTGGTGTCAGCCATTGAACACCATGCTGATTACATTTTGCGCAAAGGCTCAAAAGATTTAGGCAGCCATACGCTAGAAGGGTCGCGTGGCGGAATGGCCATGCTACTATTTGCCAGCCTCAATATTATTGGCCGACAAGGTTATGAATTGTTGATCGACCAAAGTGTTGAGAAAGCGAACTACTTTGCCAACCTGATTGCGGAGCAGCCTGACTTTGAGCTGATCAGTGAACCCGAACTGTGTTTGCTGACTTATCGCTATGTACCAGAAGATGTTCGCCGCGCTTTCGCTATTGCGACACCCGATCAAAAAGATGCCATTCATAAACGACTTAACGATCTGACGGTTTTCATTCAAAAACGACAACGCGAAGCGGGACAGAATTTTGTGTCGCGCACCACCTTGACACCAAACTACCTTGATAGACGTTCTACGCATGTATTTCGCGTGGTACTGGCTAACCCGCTCACAACAAAAGCGATCTTACAAGATGTACTCGATGAGCAGCGCGATATCGCCAAACAAAGCACGCTTGCCCACCCAGAACTGATGGCGATGACGCGACGTATTCTTGGCTAATATTGTCGTCGTTTTCAAACACTGATAAATGACCAATCGACATTGCCGCCTTGCGCGGCTTTTTCATTTTTGCGATAGCTAACTCACTGAAAAAACACCTCGCTTTCGCCTTGATTGCTACGCTTATATCCAGCAGCACGACAAGGAATGAGTCACGCAGGAGAAGTGAAGATGCAGCCACTGGGATTTGAACTAAAAGCACTGGATGTGTTTGTCACTACGGCAAAAAGCGGCAACATGACGGCAACGGCGTCTCAACTCAACATGTCACAATCGGCGGTATCACAGATATTGGCCAACCTAGAAACCAACCTTGGGGTAAAATTACTTGATCGCAGTGTGCGCCCTATAGAGCTTACTGTCGCGGGTCGTTACTTTTATGATCAGTCCGTGCATCTTTTAGAGCAAGCTTACAAAACGCAGCATGAAGTCACCAAAGGCAGTTTCGACAGCTTACATTTGGTCAGAATCGCCATGGTTGATTCACTCGCGGCGACCGTCGGACAACCGCTGATTGAGGTCATTAAAAAGCACACTGAAAACTGGACCATGATGACGGGTTACTCCCATCTCCACCAGCAAGGGCTACTGAGTCGCAGTATTGATATTATCATTTCTGATGATGTGCTCGAAAAACAAGATAACCTCAGACGTTGCCAAATTCTCAAAGAACCCTTCGTTTTAGTCATACCTCGACAGTTTCACGAAAGATTCCCCGATTTATGTACTTCATTACCCGCCATGAGCAAACATTTAGACATGGTTCGCTATAGCGAACAAAGCCTTATTGGTCAATCGATTGAAACCTACCTACATCAACAGGGGTTAGACGCTCCCGACCGTATGCAACTAGACAATACTTATGCGGTTTTATCCGCCGTAGCGCAAGGTCTTGGTTGGGCGCTCACTACCCCATTGTGTTTGATGCAAGGCGAGCTATTCCGACAGCAAATCACGTGCTTACCATTACCTGAAAAAGACACATTTTTTAGATACCTGACTTTAATCGCGCGTAGAAACGAATTGGGTAATCTTCCAGAAACATTGGCGAATGACAGCTGCAAAATACTTCGCCAGCACTACTTAACCAAAATTCGACAAGATCACCCATGGCTGGATGGGAAAATCCGCATTGGTCGATACTCAACCGTCTAACGCCACGACCTACTATTAGTATTGCTTATAGTGCTGCCTTACTTAACGTGATTGTTGTGGCAGTTTCTTTGCATCCTCTCCTACCTTAATTTCATTAGTCCGTTACCGAACGCCAGACTCTGAAGGTAAAGCCCGTGGTTCTGGCCGCGTCTACTATCGTTGATCAGTAAGCCATAAGTTGGATTCAGTAACGAAACAGCGTTTATCGAGCCGTTCGGCAGCATGATATTGGCAAAAATAGGAGCGGGAATGGAAGCGCGCGAAGTAAAAACAATCGCTGACGCAAAGCACATCGTCGAAGAGAGAAAACTCACTCATGTCAAAGTGGGACTTTTCGATAACGATGGCGTCATGCGCGGTAAGTACATGTCGAAAGAGAAATTCTTCTCATCTTTAGACGGCGGCTTTGCTTTTTGTGATGTGGTTTTAGGCTGGGATGTTAAAGACCAGCTTTATGACAACGTGAAATTCACAGGCTGGCACACAGGCTATCCTGATGCCCCTGCACGGATCTTGCCTGAAACCTGCCGTGAAGTGCTCGATGAAGACGGCATGGTGTTGTTTATCGCAGAATTTTCAGGCGCGGCTGAAGCCGTGTGCCCACGAGCAACCCTCAGACGCGTACTCGATAAAGCCGAAGCAATGGGCTTTGACGCCTACGCTGCGCTCGAATACGAATTCTTTATCTTCGATGAAACGCCTCAGTCAGTGCGTGAGAAAGGTTTCCGAAACCTCAAAACCATCACGCCCGATTGGTTCGGCTATTCAATGATTCGTAATTCAACCTATTCCGGTTTGTATAAAGCCATTCTCGCCATGAGTGAATCCATGGATTTCCCCATTGAAGGCATTCACTCAGAAACAGGCCCTGGCGTGATCGAAGCGGCGCTCGCCTATGACTCCGCACTCAATGCAGCCGACAAAGCGGCGTTGTTCAAAACCTACATGAAGGTGCTCGCGCAGAAAAACGACATGATGGCGACCTTTATGGCGAAGTGGAGTAACGATTACCCCGGTCAAAGCGGTCACATTCACATTTCGCTGCGAGACAAAACCAGTGGGAAAAACGCGTTCTATGCGCCAGATGCTGAACTGAACATGAGTGATATCCAGCGCCACTTTTTGGCAGGACAGCAGCGCCTCATGCCACAGTTTTTGTGCATGATTGCACCTTCGATTAACAGCTATTCACGCATGATCCCCGGCTTTTGGGCACCGACCGATGCAACCTGGGGCGTTGAAAACCGCACCACGTCACTACGTGTTATTCCTGGTTCTGAAAAATCTCAGCGCATTGAATATCGTCTAGGCGCAGCAGACGCGAACCCTTACCTCGCACTCGCTGCAGCGCTGGCCTCCGGTCTGTATGGCATTGAACACAAACTCGAACCTTATGACCGCATCATCGGTAATGCGTATGAAATGACGCATCCACAGGAACTTCAGCTCCCTCGTACGCTTTGGGAAGCAGCGCAGTCATTCAAACACTCAGATGCCGCCAAATCCATGCTAGGAGAAGCCTTTGTTGAACACTTTGCTGCCTCACGAGAATGGGAAGAAAGAGAGTTCCGCAAACACGTGACAGATTGGGAATTAGACCGTTATTTCGAAATTATCTAGGTGCTAAACATGGAACGTTTTCAAACAATCACACCGGTTGATGGCAGTGTATATGTCGAACGCCCTTACGCGAATTCGGCGCAGATCAACGATACTTTAGACAAAGCGCAAACGGCGCAAACGCACTGGCAATCATTACCACTAGAAGCAAGACAAGCCATTTGTCAAAAAGCCGTGGCGTGCTTTGTGGCTAACCAAGATGCGATTGCAGAAGAAGTGAGCTGGATGATGGGACGTCCCATTGCCTACACCAAGGGCGAAGTGGCCGGCTTTGAAGAACGCGCCACACACATGATCAAGATTGCGCCAGAAGCGCTTGCACCGATCATGCTCCCAGAAAAACAAGGGTTTCGTCGCTACATCAAGCGCGTTCCACTTGGCACCGTCTTCGTGATTGCGCCTTGGAATTATCCCTATCTCACCGCGGTGAATGCAATTGTACCTGCGTTGCTAGCGGGCAATACCGTTGTTCTCAAGCATTCTGCACAAACACCACTGTGCGCAGAACGTATGGTCGCCGCGTTTATAGAAGCAGGCATTCCCGAAGGTGTCTTCCAATATTTGCATCTCTCCCACGCAGATACCGAAACCGTTATGCAACAAGAAAGCATTCGACACATTGCATTTACTGGCTCAGTGCCGGGCGGCAAGGTAGTTGAGCGTGCGGTTGCCGGTCGATTTATCAGTACTGGCCTAGAGTTGGGTGGCAAAGACCCTGCATATATTCGTCACGACGCCGATATCAAAAATGCGGTAGACACCGTGATTGATGGCGCTTTCTTTAATTCAGGCCAATCATGCTGTGGCATGGAGCGCTTGTACGTTCATGAAAGTGTTTATGACGATGTCGTCAGCCAATCCATTGATCTGGTCAAACAATACCAACTTGGTCGTCCCGATGACCCGAAAACCAACTTAGGTCCACTCGTCAGAACAGCATCCGCAGATTTTGTGCGCGGACAAACAGCCGAAGCCATTGCCCAAGGCGCGAAAGGACTGATTGATGCAGCCGACTTCCCTGCTGACCAATTGGGTACGCCCTATCTTGCGCCTCAGTTGTTAATCAACGTTGATCATTCCATGCGTGTCATGACTGAAGAAACCTTCGGCCCCGTGCTTGGTATACAGAAAGTTAAAACCGACGACGAAGCAATTCGCTTAATGAATGACAGTGAATTTGGCTTAACGGCGGCAATTTTTACCCAAGACGAAGCGCAAGGCGAGCAATGGGCAGATCGCGTTGATGCTGGCACCGTATTTTTAAATCGCTGTGATTACCTTGACCCCGCATTGGCTTGGGTTGGCGTAAAAAACAGCGGACGTGGCTGCACACTCTCGCAAATAGGCTTCGAGCAACTGACTCGGCCAAAATCTTTTCACTTCAAGCGCGTTTAGGAGCAAACCATGAGCATTTCATCTTGGAATTACCCAACCGCCATGGTGGTTGGTGAAGGCGCGTTAGAAAATCTGCCGGACGCCTGTCAGAAGGCGGGAATGCGCAGACCACTGCTGGTCACCGATCCCGGTATTGCCGCTCTACCCATGACAAAACAAGTGATGACGCTTTGTCAGCAATCAG
Organism: Enterovibrio norvegicus FF-33; assembly: GCF_000286835.2. GTDB lineage: Bacteria > Pseudomonadota > Gammaproteobacteria > Enterobacterales > Vibrionaceae > Enterovibrio > Enterovibrio norvegicus_A. The sequence goes on from NZ_AJYD02000038.1 coordinate 2,300,362, forward strand.
GCTTTGAGGCCACATTGTTTAGCGACATTCAAGGCAACCCAACCGGCCAAAATGTTGAAGATGGAAATCGCGCATTCATTGCAGGAAATCATGACGGCGTGATCGCCTTTGGTGGTGGTTCCGCACTCGATTGCGCTAAAGCTATTGCGCTGTCTGCGCAGCAATCACGCTCATTGTGGGATTTTGAAGACGTGGGCGATAACTGGATGCTCGCTAACGAAGAAAGAATTGCGCCAGTGGTCGCAATTCCTACCACTGCAGGCACTGGCTCAGAAGTCGGCCGCGCGTCCGTAATCACCAATGAGCAGGAGAAGAGAAAAATCATCATTTTCCATCCCGCCATGGTGCCACAACAGGTGATTCTGGATCCAACACTGACGGTTGGTTTGCCTGCACATATTACTGCAGCTACTGGAATGGACGCCCTCTCTCACAATCTTGAAGGCTTGTGCTCGCCGTTCTATCACCCAATGGCAGAAGGGATTGCGATTGAAGGCATTCGCTTGGTCAAAAACTTTTTGCCGATAGCCGTCGAAAATGGCGCAGATATAGAAGCCCGTACCCAAATGTTAGTGGCATCAAGCATGGGAGCGACGGCCTTTCAAAAAGGTCTGGGTGCGATGCACGCCATCGCCCACAGCCTTGGCGCGCTATATAACAGTCACCATGGTTTGCTGAACGCCATTTTGATGCCATATGTACTCAATGCCAACCGCGAACAAATCGAAGAAAAAATGACACGACTGGCTCGCTACCTTGATCTCGACATACAAGAATCCGGCACAGACACTGTGCTGAATTGGGTACTGGCATTGAGAAAATCTGTGGGTATTCCTCACACATTGGCAGAGATTGGCCTCTCAGATGAAGACGCCGAGTTGGTCGGAAGCATGGCATTGCATGATCCTTCAGCGGGCGGCAACCCCATTTCATTTACCGCCACGCAATACAGCCAGTTGTTCTCAGATGCTGTGAACGGAAATGGCGTATAGCGAGGATTTATGCAGGTTGGCATTTTACTCTGTGACGATGTAAAGGCTGAACTTCAGCCAGTACATAACAATTATCCCGATATGTTTGCCGCCATTTTGCTGCGTGCGGACCCGAGTTTATCGCTGCAATTTTATCGCGTCATCGATGGAAATTATCCGAAAAACATTGATGACTGCGATGGCTACATTATTTCCGGCAGTCGCTATAGCGTTTATGACGACTTACCGTGGATCAAAACCTTTGAGGCCTTTGTTCGCACCCTTTTTACGCAAGGAAAGCCAACGGTGGGCATTTGTTTTGGTCATCAAATGATGGCCAGAGCATTGGGCGGCGAAGTCGCACGTTCTGAACGGGGTTGGGGCGTCGGTATTGCCACCAGTCAACTCAATACAAAACAAGATTGGATTGATTCAGACGGCAACGATTTTTCCTTGGTGGTCAGCCATCAAGACCAGGTCGTCACTCTGCCAGACAAAGGTAAAAACCTAGCAGGAAGTGAATTTTGTCCCATCGGTATGTTCACCGTGGACAACCACTTTCTTGCCATTCAAGGACACCCTGAATTCAGCCGTGCCTACTCCTTCGATTTAATGGAAGCAAGGCGCGATCGCATTCCCGAAGCTGTCATCGATAACGGTCAAGCATCACTGACCCAAACGTCGGACAGCGAAAACGTCACCCGATGGCTATTGAATTTTTTGCATCAAGCAGCAAAAAACTAACCCAGTAGCGAGTGATAATCATAAGGACATGATTCATGGACTCTACCCGCGAAGAAGCCGATGACACACTGGCGTACCTTCCCTCACCATTGGCGGCTTATGTGAGATTTGTAGAATCGATTAACTACTATGTCGGTCGATTCGCCATGTATCTCATTTTTCTGATGCTCGGCATTCTCGTGTATTCGTCTGTCACCAAAACCTTCTTTTTCCCATCTCTGTGGACACTCGAAATGGCACAGTTTGTCATGGTGGCTTACTACATGCTGGGTGGCCCTTACTCCATGCAGCTCAATAGCCATGTTCGTATGGATTTACTCTATGGAAGCTGGTCGCCTCGCACTAAAACCTTGGTGGATTGTGTCACCGTGTTTTTCCTTCTCTTCTATCTTGGCGTATTACTCTACGGGGGCATTTCCAGCACCTCGTATGCGTTGGAATATAGCGAACGCAGCTACTCTGCATGGCGTCCTTATATGTCCCCCATCAAAATCACTATGTGCGTGAGTATCTTCCTTATGATCTTGCAGGCCACCGCCGTCATGCTCAAAGACATCGCCAAACTGCGCGCCCCTCTCGATCCGCCCGTAGATCCGCAGAAGGAGACGCGCAATGAGCTATGAATTAATCGCACTGCTGATGTTTTCTTCCATGATGCTGATGCTGCTAACAGGTCAACGCGTGTTTGCCGCCATCGGCTCTGTCGCGGTAATCGCCGCATTATTTCTGTGGGGAGATGGCGGGTCTGAAATCGCTTTTGGCGCCGCAATGAAACTGATGAAGTGGTATCCGCTGCTCACATTGCCGCTATTTATCTATATGGGCTACATGCTGTCCGAGTCTGGTATCGCAGAAGATTTGTACAAAATGTTCCATGTTTGGATGGGCCCCATCCATGGTGGGCTAGCTATCGGCACCATTTTGTTGATGGTCGCCATTTCCGCCATGAATGGCCTAAGTGTGGCGGGCATGGCCATCGGTGCCAGTATCGCCCTTCCCGAGCTGCTTCGGCGAGGCTATGACAAGATCATGGTCACAGGGGTTATTCAAGCTGGTAGCTCTCTTGGGATACTCGTTCCCCCAAGCGTGGTACTCGTGCTATATGGCATGATCGCGCGACAACCTGTTGGGCAGCTTTGGCTGGCAGGCGTGTTCCCAGGTTTACTCATGGCCGCCATGTTCGTGTTGTACATCGTTATCCGCTGCAAGCTTCAACCCCAACTTGGTCCTGCGCTTTCAGAAGAAGAACGCAATGTACCCATGGCAGAGAAACTTAAATTACTGCGCGCAGGTGTGTTGCCGCTGGCTATTTTCTTCTCCATGACTGGCCTCTTTCTCATGGGCGTCACCAGCTTGGTGGAAAGCTCTGCGGTTGGTGCGTTATCGGCGACGGTCGCGGCCATTATCAAGCGTCGCATGACGAAAGAAGTGATAGAAAATACCCTGCGCAAAACCCTCGCCATTAGCTGCATGTTCATGTGGATTATTCTCGCCGCGCTGTGTTTTGGTGCCGTGTTTGATGGCCTTGGTGCAGTCAAAGCAATAGAAGGTTTGTTCGTTGAGAGACTGGGTTTAACGCCTTGGGAAATTCTTATCTTGATGCAACTTTCTTATCTCATCATGGGTACATTCCTTGATGACACCGCCATGCTGGTGATTGTCGCGCCGCTATACGTGCCTCTGGTGAAACTACTCGGCTTCGATTTGATTTGGTATGGCGTGCTTTACACCATCACTTGTCAGATTGCCTACATGACGCCGCCATTTGGCTACAACCTCTTCCTGATGCGAGCAATGGCGCCTCCAGAGGTGTCGCTCACTGATATTTATCGCTCCATCATTCCCTTTGTCATCATCATGATGTGCGCGTTAGCCATTGTGATGATTTTCCCTCAGGTCGCATTGTGGCTTCCTGAATGGCATTACAGCCGATAATTGAAACCAGTTCTAAACTCAAAAGTGAGACAAGCAAGAATGTAAGACCTAAAAACGCAACATCTAACTTAGACGTGAAAAGGACACCGCTATGAGCAATAGACGCGATTTTTTGAAGAAAGCAGGGATAGTTAGTGCGGGCAGTGCAACGGCAATATTGGGCGCACCTGCCGTAGTTTCCGCCAAAGAACCTATTCGTTGGCGTTTGCAAACCTATGCTGGGCCAGCACTAGCAGAACACGTAATCAAACCCGCTGTTGATGCCTTTAACCTTGCAGCCAATGGCGAGATGGTGATCGAGTTGTATTTCGCCGACCAGCTTGTCCCAACGGGTGAGTTGTTCCGCGCAATGCAAAGAGGAACCATCGACGCTGTACAAAGTGACGATGACTCAATCGCTGCACCCGTGGACATTGCCGTGTTTGGTGGGTATTTCCCCTTCGCAACAAGATACAGCCTCGATGTGCCTGTGCTTTTTGAAGAGTACGGTTTAAAGGAGATCTGGAAAGAAGCTTATGACGAAGTGAAAGGTGTCACGTGGCTAAGTGCCGGCTCTTGGGACCCCTGCCACTTTGCCACTGTTGAACCCATTAACAGTCTGGCGGATTTGAAAGGTAAACGTATTTTCACCTTCCCAACCGCAGGCCGATTCCTGTCACGCTTCGGTGTTATTCCCGTCACTCTGCCATGGGAAGACGTAGAAGTTGCCGTACAAACAGGCGAACTGGACGGCATTGCATGGTCAGGCATTACAGAAGATTACACCGTCGGCTGGGCAGATGTGACTAACTACTTCTTAACCAACAATATTTCTGGGGCATGGTGCGGCTCGTTCTTTGCCAACTCGGAGCGTTGGGACGCCCTGCCAGAACACCTGAAAGTATTATTCAATATGATGATGGATACATCCCACTACTATCGTCAGCATTGGTACTGGGGCGGCGAAGCCAAGCTTAGAACCCAAGGCACTAAAATGCAGCTAACCACCATTCCAGATGAAGAGTGGCGCCAAGTGGAAGTTGAAGCTTACAAGTTCTGGGACGAAGTTGCAGAAACCAGCCCACGTAACAAACGCGTGGTCGAGATCTTCAAAGAGTATGCGGGTGTGATGGAAAAAGCAGGTAAGCCCTATCGCAATTCGTAATCGGATAATCTGAGCAAAAAAGCGGCTGATCATTGCCGCTTTTTCTTTGGCTTCAGCTTCGGAAAATCACAAACGGCAGAAATGAAAAAAACCAGCGTCAATAGGCCAATACCGACACTGGTTTTCCTCGTGTTTTTACTGGCGGATTTAGAGTTCCGCCCTCTCATTTATTTCCTTCAGTTTATACAACCAAACCAGAAAGAAATGAAAGTCGTTGTGGTTGAAAATCAGTCTATAAGTGGCGGCCAGCATTACTGACTGATTTTGAACGCAGGACTAATTTAGTACTTGATGAATAAGAAAACTGTGAGGTAATTAATAAAGTTCCTTTATCTATTAGTGAGATGCATTAAAAATGCGATCCACATTAAAGGGTGGAAACAAGATCACAGATAAATGAGATCTTGGTATCAGCCCGATGTCACAAAATTGGTCGCGCATTCGGCTTGCCCAAGTACATAAACGCGCTTTTCACGAATATATCGTCGCGTTTCATTCCAGTTTTGAATAACAACAGCACGATCCTCGCCACGCCCTACCGAGTTAAACAAATAACGGTCGACAGTATGGTTGAAAGCTTCTAAATCCATTTTTTCTTGATACACCACACCCATGAACTCAAATGCCCGCGCTTTTTCTTTCGAACTGCCCACCACGGTAAATCGCTGCAACGTATCGAGTGCCGTTTCGTATTGGCAGTCAACAATTTGTTGCTCTGTCGATAACAACTTTCCGTGCACGCCATATGTTGGCACGTAAGAGCAACCACTCAACACCAACAATATCGTTACGACCCCAAGTACCCTCTTCATGCTAAGTCCCTTTTCTTATTCGTTTTTAGCCTGTGGCAATGTCAAAAACAATTGCAAGTTTCACGCCAAAAGGCAATTTAAATGTGAAAGACAAACTGGGCACTAATTGAGTGAAATCCCATTATCGGGCATTGAACGAATGTCGCGAGTCAGCCATGGTTTTTAAATAGCACATCACAATAGCAAAGAGAGAGTCCAACCATGAGGGTGGCCGTTTTTAGCACCAAATCTTACGACAAGCAGTCTTTCGACACATGGAACGAAAACTTCCATCACGAGATCAGTTATTTTGATTTCAGGTTGACCACTCAAACAGCACAACTTCTCGCGGGGTTTGAGGCCATTTGCGCATTCGTCAACGACGACTTAAACGCGGAGATATTGGAGGAACTGGTTAAACATGGCGTGAAAGTGATTGCGATGCGGTGTGCAGGTTTTGATAAAGTCGACCTTACAGCAGCTAAAGCGCTCGGCTTACAAGTTGTCCGTGTACCCGCGTATTCCCCAGAATCTATCGCCGAGCATACGGTGGGGCTGATGTTAAGCCTTAATCGGCATATTCATCGCGCCTATCAACGCACACGTGATGCTAACTTTAACCTTGAAGGGCTCACTGGCTTCAACTTTCACAACCGTACCGTTGGCGTAATAGGCACAGGAAAAATCGGCATAGCGACATTGCGCATTCTCAGAGGACTGGGCATGAAACTCTTGGTTCATGATCCCTTTGAAAACCCAAAAGCTATCGCTCTGGGTGCAGAATACGTGTCATTGGATGAACTCTATAACGCAGCAGATGTGATTACCTTGCACTGCCCGTTAACCGATGAAAACTATCACATGCTTGACCAGGCCGCGTTTGAAAGAATGCGCGATGGTGTGATGATCATTAACACAAGCCGCGGGGGGTTATTGAACTCTAAAGACGCCATTGACGCATTGAAAAGCCGAAGAATTGGTTTTCTAGGCATAGATGTGTACGAAAATGAACAGGATCTGTTTTTTGAAGACAAGTCGAATGACGTGATTCAGGATGATATCTTTCGGCGTCTCTCTGCCTGCCACAATGTGCTTTTTACGGGACATCAAGCTTTTTTAACGGAAGAGGCCTTGGGTAATATTGCAGAAACCACGTTGTCGAACTTGGCGTATTTCGAGCGCGGCGAACTATCTGGGAATGAAATTATTACGCTTTAAACCGCTTCCCTGACCACTCTATTTGTCGCTCACCAAGATGCTAAGCACAAAAAAAGCAGAAGCCTCGTTGCTTCTGCTTTTTTCTGTTTAGCGCTATGCACTTCTAAGCACCGCTATTCATCTACATTCACCTGTGTTTTCTGTCACAGTAACAACAGTCGACATAGACAATGTGTAAATGGGAAAAGCTGACTAGCAACTAAGGTCTGTTACCAAGTTTCACAATGCCATTTTGTTCAAACATCGCCACTTGTTTATTCTTACGTCCAATCAACAAGGGTTTGTCATCGTAGAACAGGAAGTTCTTCCAATATTTCTTAAACACACTCCAGCGCGTTTCGATGACGTTATTTTTTTCATAGCAAAAATAAACCACCACATTGTCTTCCCAAGGGAAATGCGCAAGAAACTCTTCAGGGAGTTCCGCTTCATCTTCCCATGGTGCCTGCCAGTTCACGCTGCTTTCCCACACACTTTGTGTCGCCGCCCAATCGCCTTTGCCAAAATGATCGGGGGTTGGGCTCTCGGTGCTCACGAAATCTCGCCACAGTTGCGCGCCACGCGCTTCCGTCATCGGTTTAATTTCCGCGTAGTCTTCTTCCGCAACAGGCATCGACTGATGAGTGAAAATCCACTTACGTTTGTATTCTTCAAAGGGAATGTAATTCATAGCTCTCTCGGATCGCAGAGACGTTTATCGCCCTGCGAACATGTAACCTTCACCATGCACAGTAATAAACAACTGTGGTTTCTTGGGTTCTGCTTCTATTTTGTTTCTTAGACGCCGAACCAGCACATCAACGGTTCTGTCGTTCGGCGCATCAACGCGATGGCTAATAAGGTTCAAAATACGCTCGCGGCTCAATACCCGATTTGGGTTAGCAGTAAACGCCACCAGCATTTCATATTCGGCCTTGGTTAACTTGACCGTATCGTCTTCTCTGCTGAGAGCACGGCGTTCAATGTCGAAGGTCCAACCGCTGAAGTTAACGATTTTATCATTTTCTGGCGGCAAACTCTCGACAAGCATTGCAGTATTGCTGCGAGATATACGCCAAAGCAAATTCCTCACCCGTACCAATAGCTCTCTGAGCTCTAACGGTTTGGTGCAGTAGTCATCCGCGCCCATTTCTAGGCCGACGATACGATCGATGCTATCGGTGCGCGCAGTGATCAAAATAATGCCCACATCGGATTTACTACGAAGATCTCGCGTTAACATCAATCCGTCTTCACCCGGCAAGTTGATGTCCAAAAGGACAAGGTCAACGTGCCGTTCATTCATAATCTTATGCATTTCCTTGCCGTCAGCGGCCTGACTGACACTATATCCTTGTTTTTCGAAGTATCCCCCCACCATAGTGCGGGTAACCACTTCGTCATCTACGACCAGTATGTGATAACTCAATGCAGCCCTGTTCACAAATCGTCATGAAGGCGGGCACTGTACCAGCAAAGGTAACCCTAAAATTGATTTATCTCATGGTTGTTGCATATTTTTCAGATCGCAATCAGCACAGGATTAATAGTCGGTGATTAATTTTTTGCGAGTTACCCACCATATTCTGCATATTTAGCGGATTTAGAAGCACATAACACTCGCATCACTACACTTTTCAGCCACCTGTACACATCCTTTCATAATACGAACAAACCCGTTCATTTTGGTGCGTAACCATATTCACATCCAATCGTTACTATGCGCCACTCGAAATAACGCATCAAAACACGTAGATAAAGTGCGCAGGCTGGGTTTCCGAACACGTTTCAGGGAATGGCCCATCACTAACTACAAGAACATTATGGGTGTATCCATTTTTATGAAAAAGCTATTGCAAAAGCTGATGAAGCCGAGTCGCAAGTATCCAATCATTGCGCTGGTTCTGGTCGGTGCCGTCATTGCGGTCGCAGGTGTGGTCACGATGAACAAAACCTTTGAGGTGTTCTCTACCACGGAGTTTTGTACGTCATGTCACACCATGCAGCAGAACTACGAAGAATATAAACAATCTGTCCATTTCAGCAATGCGAAAGGTATTCGCGCTGAGTGTGTTGACTGCCACCAGCCAAAAGATTTCGCCGGCAAAGTCATGCGTAAAATGGGCGCAGTGACAGACCTATATCACCACTTTATCACTGGCAAAATCGATACCCCTGAACAGTTTGAGGAACATCGCCTTGAACTCGCCCAGAAAGTCTGGGATCGCATGGCTGACGAGAACTACAAAACCTGTACGACTTGTCACTCTTACGACGCAATGGATCACAGCAAGCAATCGGTTAAAGCGATGCAAGAGATGATCCCTGCTGCAAAAGAAAACATGGCGTGTGTTGAGTGTCACAAGGGTATTGCCCATGAACTGCCAAACATGGCAGGCGGTTTCCGTAAGACATTCGAAACACTTGCAGCCTCTGCTATTGCCCCTGCTGGTGCGACGAAGCTTTACTCGCTGGAAGAGAAGAGCCTGTTCGCCACCGCCGATGCCAATGGCAAAGTGGAAGGTCAACTGCTGCCGGCTTCTGAAGTTGATGTCGTTGGCGAAGAAGGCGACATGCTGAAAGTGCGCATTCAAGGTTGGATCGAAACCAACGGTAAAGGCCGCGTCATGACCGAGTACATGGGTAAACGTGTATTCAAAGCGACCATTCGTGGTGACGTGAAAACGACTGAAACCGTGATTTCAGAAGAAGTTGATGCAGCAACCAATATTGCTTGGAAGCAAGTTGCGGTGAATGCCTACATCACCAAAGACGGCATGTTAGAGAGCATTGATCCGGTTTGGGACTATGCATCTGAAATGTACTCCTCTTCTTGTAACTCTTGCCACGCAGCACCAGCACCAGGCCACTTCACAGCGAATGGCTGGATTTCGAGCCTGAAAGCGATGAGCGCGTATTACCGCTTGAGCAAAACCGAAGAGCGTACTCTGCTGAAATATCTGCAGAACCACGGTAGCGACACCGGCGGTGCTGGCGCGCACTAATCGGTAAGGACTGTCCGCGAACAAGTCCGTAATCAAGAACAAATAATGGACAGGTGTTTTGACACCTGTCCAACCAACTTTTAAAGAATAAGGATTCCTATTGGCAGTCAACAATTTGTTGCTCTGTCGATAACAACTTTCCGT
>NZ_AJYD02000038.1:2310387-2344017 GCF_000286835.2 Enterovibrio norvegicus FF-33
CTATTAGCACCGCGTTCAGCAATGGCCGCAACTGACGTAAAAACCACGTTCACTGGCGACGTGATACACGGTTCTCACTGGGGTGCATTCCGCGCCAAAGTAGAAAACGGCATTTGGATTGACACCGTGCCGTTTGAGCACGACCCACACCCAACCGCAATGCTTAACGCGGTTCGCGAAGTGGTCTATAACCCTTCTCGCGTGAAGTACCCAATGGTACGCATCGATTGGCTGAAGCACGGCTGGAAATCAGACACGACACAACGCGGTGACAACCGTTTCGTCCGTGTGCCATGGTCTCAGGCTCTTGATTTCTTCCATCATGAGCTTGAGCGTGTTCAGAACACCTATGGCCCTAGCGCACTGTACGCGGGTAATACTGGCTGGCAATCAGTCGGTAAACTGAACGTTGCGGGCACCATGATGCACCGTGGTATTGGCCTGCATGGCACCTTCTTAGCGAAAATGGGTGACTACTCAACGGGTTCGGCGCAAGTTGTTCTACCTTACGTTGCTGGCGCAATGGAAGTTTACGAGCAGCAAACATCGTGGCCTGTCGTTCTGGAAAACGCGAAAACTATCGTGATCTGGGGCAACGACCCGGTGAAGAACCTGCAAGTTGGCTGGCAGATCCCAGACCACAGCGTATACGGTTACTACCAGCAACTGGCTGAAAAAGTGAAAGCAGGCGAAATCAACGTTATCCACGTTGACCCTGTGAAAACCTCTTCATACAAGTACTTCGGTGGCAAGCAGATTGCGGTTAACCCACAAACTGACGTGCCTCTGATGTTAGCAATAGCGCACACCCTGTATACCGAGAAGCTGCACGATGAGCAGTTCTTGGCTGACTACACCACAGGTTTCGACAAGTTCCTGCCTTACCTATTGGGTGAGAAAGACGGCGTGGCGAAAACCCCAGAATGGGCAGAGAAAATCTGTGGCATTCAAGCTGATGAAATCCGCGAACTCGCTCGCATCATGGCAAGTGGTCGTACACAGATCATGGCGGGTTGGTGTTTGCAGCGTATGCAGCACGGTGAGCAATATGCATGGATGATCGTCGTTGTGTCGGCAATGCTGGGACAAATTGGTCTACCTGGTGGTGGTTTCGGTTTCGGCTGGCACTATAACGATGCAGGTACCGTGACTTCAGCTGGCCCGCTAATGTCTGGCTTCAACTCAGTAACAGGCGTTGAACCTATCCACAACGGTAGCTACAACGGTTACTCAAGTTTCATCCCGATTGCGCGCATTGTTGACTGCCTTGAAAACCCAGGCGATACCATTGATTTCAATGGTCAAAAAGTCAAATTCCCGCACATCAAGATGGCCATTTCTTGTGGTAGTAACCTGTTCCACCAGCACCAAGATCGTAACCGAATGATCAAGGCATGGCGTAACTTGGAAACCTACGTGTCTATTGACCATCAGTGGACTGCGAGCTGCCGTTTTGCTGATATCGTTCTGCCTGCAACGACAACTTACGAGCGTAACGACATCGAGTCATTCGGTAACCACTCGAACAAAGGCATTATTGCGATGAAACAAATCGTAGAGCCAATGTTTGAAGCGAAAGACGATTTCGATATCTTCCGCGAGCTGTGCACCCGTTTTGATCGCGAAGAAGCGTTCACCGGTGGCAAAACCAAAATGGAATGGATCGAAGAGATCTATAACGGTGCACGTCTGCAAGGCCGTGGTATTGGCGTTCGCATGCCAAACTTCGTTAAATTCTGGGAAGAAGAACAATTTATTGCCTTCCCTCAAGGTACCGAGTGGGTTCGTCACCAAGCATTCCGCAATGAACCTGATCTTGAGCCACTGGGCACAGCATCAGGTTTGATAGAAATCTACTGTAAGACAATCGCAGACATGGGTTACGACGACTGTCAGGGTCACCCTATGTGGTTCGAAAAAGTTGAGCGTAGCCATGGCGGTCCTAAGTCAAAAAGCTACCCGCTGCACATGCAAAGCTGTCACCCTAACTACCGTCTGCACTCGCAATTGTGTTCGTCAGACGCGTTCCGTGACACTTACGCAGTCGCGGGTCGTGAGCCTTGCTACATCAACGCTGCTGACGCAAAAGCACGTGGCATTGTTTCTGGTGATGTGGTTCGTGTATTCAACGAACGTGGTCAGGTCCTTGCGGGCGCAGTCGTGACTGACGACTATAAAGCTGGCGTATGTCGTATTGAAGAAGGTGCTTGGTATGCGCCACTTGAAGGCGGCAAGCCGGGTACACTTTGTACTTACGGCGATCCAAACGTACTGACTGTAGACATCGGCACCTCTAAGTTAGCGCAAGCAACCTCTGCGCATACAGCACTGGTTGAGATTGAGAAGTACACTGGTGAAGCACCTGCAGTAACAGGCTTCAGCGGCCCAATCAACGTTGACGGCGTTAACCCACTGTTCCCGGCGATGGATATCGCATAAGAGACAGTATGAAGAAAAGGGCAGCTTAGCTGCCCTTTTTTGCTCTATGTTAGATAGACTTAAAGTGCTTTTTTTCAACTAACGGAATGACAATGCAAGAATTTATTGCCATTAACGAACAACGTGCAGAATTTTACTGGTGGATGTCTTCCCTTTTCGCCAGTGAATTAACGCAAGATGATTTGAATAATTACCACGGCAGCAACATGGATAACTATTTTTCCGCGTTAGCCATGACCGAGGAATTGAAAGCACCGATCGTTGAATTTCGCAACGCGCTTGCCGCGCTAAAGCTCCGCGAAGATGCACAACTCGAGCTAGCCGCTGATTTCTGTGGTTTATTCCTCAGTACACCAAAAACAGGCGCATTGCCTTATGCGTCTATTTATATTGGTGAAACCGGTCTGTTGAACGATAAGCCCGCGCAAGAGATGGGTCAATGGATGGAAAAGTACGGCATTGCTCAACGTAAAGATTTCAATGAACCGTTTGACCATCTTGCGGTTGTGCTTGATTTCATAGGGAACTTGGTCATTCTTGCCAACAAAGAAACCGAAGAAGACCAACAAGAATACATGATGCAAGAACAGCAAGTATTTTTGGAAACCATGGTCATGCCGTGGCTAGGTAGTTTCCAAAAATCGCTAAACCAGTTTGATCAATTCGGTTTTTATAAAGCCGCGGGTGCATTGCTCACTGCATTTATCACACTGGATCTTTTGTTCCTTAAAGGCGAATAAAAAGGTGCCTATCTATACCCAAACAAATTCTCGCTAAACAAGCATCTTGAAGTGTTTGGTTATGATAAATGAAGCCGGGCAAGCCCGGTTTTTTCTTTTTTTGAGCTTGGAAAACAGAAAAAACCCGCTATTTCGCAAGCTTGATACGCATCAAGCTTACGCGAGTCGCTTCAATTGAATAATTGCGGGCGCGGTCATGAGTCAGTAAACTGTGAACGCAAGCGATTGGCATTGAGAAATTTCTGTAACATTACAAACGCCTCGTCATAGTGCCGCCGCAGCGTTCCCCCCTTCTCCCACACTTGATGGAAAGCAAGTTGCTGGCAGTGTCGATGAAACCTCGACGACAAGGGGATGAGAGTCCGTCTCTCCGCCTATAGAAAGAACGAATCCATTACGCCGCTTAGCATAGCGGCGTAAACATGTTGAGCAGCCACTATTTCTCAAGCTGCTAATGAAAACGATAAGAAGATTACCCAATGGCAACAATTAAAGATGTCGCACGCATGGCTGGTGTATCTACGACAACCGTTTCACACGTGATCAATAAAACACGCTTTGTCGCAGAAAACACAACCAAGAAAGTATGGGCCGCAGTCGACGACTTAAACTATGCACCGAGTGCAGTTGCGCGCAGCTTGAAATGTAACTCAACGCGCACGATTGGCATGCTGGTCACCAAATCTACCAATCCGTTCTTTGCGGAAGTTGTACATGGGGTAGAAGAATACTGCTACAAAGAAGGCTACACGCTTATCTTGTGTAACACCGAAGGTAACTTAGCGAAGCAACGCGACTACCTGCGCATGTTGGCAGAAAAACGCGTAGATGGCCTGTTGGTGATGTGCTCCGACTTGAATGAAGAACTTCTTATTCTATTAGAGAAAAAGAAAGATCTGCCGATGGTTGTGATGGATTGGGGCACGCAACATGTCAACACCGACTGCATTCAAGACAATGCCGAACTCGGTGGCTATATCGCGACCAAATACTTTGTTGACAACGGCCATACCAAAATCGGCTGTATTTCAGGTCAGCTAGATAAACTCACCTGTCAGACGCGCTTGGCAGGCTTTAGAACTGCGTTGGCAGAAGCTGGCATTGAAGAAAATCCGAACTGGATTGTAGAAGCCGATTTTGAGTGTGACTCCGCAGTTGAAGCGGCAAAAGCATTATTGGCCCAAGAAGACCGCCCAACGGCTGTTTTTTGCTTTAATGACATCATGGCACTGGCAGCAATCAGTACCTTCCGTCAGGCCGGGTTAGACATTCCTAACGACATTTCTGTTATTGGCTACGATAACATTGATCTAGCCGCATTTTTCTCACCACCGTTAACGACAATTCATCAGCCGAAAAATCGACTGGGTAAAACTGCAATCAAACTGTTATTGGAACGTCTCGCCAATAAAGAGAACGAACAGCAGATTTTTGTTATGCAACCAGAGCTCATCATTCGCAGTTCGGTGAAAAATCTTAACGCCGAGTAAAATACACGCTCTCGCGGTACTTCTCTAAAAGCCCGACCACTTTTTTTGGTTGGGCTTTTTTATTAACTGGCAAGTTTTCCGACTGACTCAACCTCATTATTGCGACTCACCTCTTAAAGGGTAAATTGCCTAGTTTTCTAGTGCTACCCTTAAACCCAGATATAAAGTAGTCATCTTGGTCAAAAATACTTCAATTACAAAGACAACCGGATATTATCAATCACATCAATAAGATTCTATCTGAACCAAGATCACACTTTATGAGACCAGCAATAACGACAAAATGATGCGATTCAGTTAAGCTAAAACCCGTCAAGAAAAAGGCAAACCATCGCGAAAGCGTGGGACGCAAAGCTTCCGGCCTCACAACACTGATTTTATGTGTTGGTGGTAGCGGAGCTACCGATGACGTTAGCATTCACATACCGGATATTTCTGGTTCGTTGACAATTCTCTGAATTAGCTTTGCTACGTTGCTCCTTGACCATTCATCCAGGAACGTATTGATTGAGAATTAGTCACATGGATAAACCAACGCTAAAAAACACACTGAAGTTCTTCGAATGTCTTGGCAAAATCAAATCCCGCTCTATGTTTGGTGGGTTTGGTGTATTTTGCGATGAGACAATGTTCGCACTGGTTGTTAATGATCAGCTTCACCTTCGTGCTGGTCAAACGAATGAAGCTGAATTCAAACATCTGGCGATGAGCCCTTACGTCTACAAAAAACGCGGCTTCCCTGTTGTGACTAAATACTATGCTGTGCCTGAAAATTGGTGGGTAAAATCTGACGAGTTAATGGCCTATGCCACGACATCACTCACCATTGCCAGAGACGATCAGCAAGAAAAAAAGACGGCGGCGCCAACGCGTATCAAAGATCTGCCAAACTTGCGACTCGCCACAGAGCGAATGCTAAAAAAAGCAGGTATCGATTCTGTCGAACAGTTGCAAACACAGGGCGCCGTGAAAGCTTATCGAGCTTTGCAGAAATCACACCAAGATACGCTTAGCCTTGAGCTACTTTGGGCACTGGAAGGCGCGATAGAAGGTAAACACTGGTCAGTGATTACGCCTCAACGCCGTGACGAACTTTTGCAAACCTTGCACCAGTAACGCCTCAAACCCAGCTTTCATCCAGTCAGTACAACACTCCTTTTTGAGATTGTTCTGACTGGTCTAGATATCCATTTTCTCAGTTTTAATTGTCACTCGTACCCTATCAACGCCAACCTAATCGCACTCCATACTGTATTCACAGTCAAAACATGACACTTCCTACTTCATTTTTACGACAATAAGGTTCACTAAACCGAAAATAACATCATGTTCCATTGCTTATTGGCTGCGGGACAAGCTATGTTTTCAGTCAAAAACACTCTCATTTCTTCAGATCTGTATTAAACCGCCAAAAAACCTCAATAAAACCATTAATGTGACATATGTCACAATAGGGACACACAATGCACTCAGTTGATTATCAATTGTTCGAAATTTGAACTAAGCCAAAAAGACAAGATAGAAGAATGGCAACAACGAGATGCATTACAGCAAGCCGTTTCCCGATCAAATTGACAGAATATTTCGAGACCATTTTCGCAAATGGCCTAGACGATTCAAATGGGCAGTGTTTTTTTGCTTTTTATTGCCGATCTCGTTTTATGCAGCCCTTGAACAGGGTATGTTTGCCCCTTCATTTTTAACGATTTTGGTCATTGTCTTCTTTGGCATTAACGCGACGGTTGTTATATGGGGTTTAAAAATGAACAGTTTCGCGCAGCGATATTGGCACAAGAACTACCATATCGGTGGTGCAACTACCCTAGCCATTGTTCCTTTGTCTTTGCTTATTGTTCAGTATTCTAAGTACTGCCTCTAGTTTATGGTTTCTCCACGCCTACGACTGCGCCTTTCAGACTGTCGTGACGGCCATTCTTTAAATCAACAATAAATCACCGCTACAACTCGAAAATTCCACCAACATGCATTCGTTATCGCCATGCCCATTCCTAAAGTTAAATCATTAATATTCATCAAATTACCGTACACTCCCTTCTGGCCGAGCAACCTAAAAATGCCCTTAGCATCGAAAAATTTGATGAAGCATGTAATTAATTTCTCTGCCCTCAGGTCTTTATCACCAAGCAAAATTACGGAACGGCCGGACACTTGTGTGTCACGTGTTGTCGATTTTCGCAAGAAGCTTGCCGGGTCACAGAGTCGGTAAATAATTGTATTAATTCATTGAGATAATACGTTTTTTCTTAATCCAGTTTTAAACTTTTGCCATAGTTAACACAGTGACTAATTTCACAGGGTACGAACATTCCTGACGGTGTTGAACAACGTTATTACGAAAGGATTTCAAATGAACAAACAGAAGTTGAGCATTATTTTTGTCATTGCTGCCATATTTGTAACTTGGTTTGCTTTTGATCTGGGTGCACTTTTTACACTCGACAATGCCAAAGCTCAGCATGAAGCATTGAAAGACTCCATTTCACAGAATTTCCTCACAGCCAGTTTGGTTTACTTCCTGGTGTATATCACCATGACTGCCCTTTCTCTGCCCGGTGCCGCAATCGCAACACTACTCGGTGCGGCTTTGTTTGGGTTTTGGTGGGCATTACTGCTGGTTTCTTTCGCCAGCTCGATTGGCGCAACACTCGCGTTTTTGGTAAGCCGTTTCTTATTGAAAGACTCTATTCAAAACAAGTTTGGCAACAAGCTTTCGACCATTAACGAAGGCATCAAAAATGATGGTCCTTTCTACTTGCTGACACTTCGTTTAATTCCTGTCTTTCCGTTTTTCATTATCAACCTGCTGATGGGCTTAACGCCAATCCGCACGCTAACGTTTTACGTTGTGAGCCAAATCGGCATGTTGCCGGGTACAGCGGTTTACATCAACGCCGGTACGCAATTGGCACAAATTGATTCATTGAGCGGCATTGTGTCTCCCGGTGTGTTGCTGTCGTTAGTGCTGCTCGGTTTATTCCCAATTATTGCAAAGGTCATTATGAACTTTATCCAAAAACGCCGTGTGTACGCGAAATGGCAAAAGCCCGTCACCTTTGACCGAAACCTGATTGCCATTGGCGCGGGTGCTGGCGGTTTGGTCACGACCTATATCGGCGCGGCAGTGAAAGCCAAAGTCACCTTGATTGAAAAACACAAAATGGGCGGTGACTGTTTAAACACGGGTTGTGTCCCATCCAAAGCCCTGATCCGCGCGGGACACTCTGTGCACGAAATCAACCGCGCCAAAGAGTTTGGGGTGAATGCGGGTGAGCCGACGGTCGATTTCAAACAAGTGATGGGTCGAGTACATCAAGTGATCGCTGATATCGAGCCTCATGACTCCGTAGAGCGTTATTCAAAGCTTGGTGTGGAATGTATTCAAGGTGAAGCGAAAATCCTCTCTCCGTGGGAAGTAGAGGTAAACGGAGAACGCTTGACCACAAGGAACATTGTTATCGCAACCGGTGCTCGTCCTCTCGTTCCAGGCATCCCTGGCCTACAAGAGGTGAACTATTTGACCTCTGACAACGTGTGGGAGCTACAAGAGCTGCCTAAGAAACTCTTGGTACTCGGCGGTGGCCCTATCGGCGCAGAACTTGCGCAGAGTTTCTCTCGCCTTGGTTCGAACGTCACCTTGGTAGAAATGGCTGACCAACTGCTTATTCGTGAAGACGCGGACGCCGCAGCGTTAGTCGTTAAAGGTCTAACGGAAGATGGTGTAAATATTCTTCTTGGGCACAAAGCGACCCGCTTTGAGAAAGATGGCGACACGCAACGTGCTTATCTTGATAAGAACGGAGAAGAAGTCGTCGTTGAATTTGATCATGTTATGCTCGCTCTTGGTCGCGTTGCAAATACCAAAGGCTTTGGCCTTGAAGACATCGGTGTTGAACTTACCGAGCGCGGTACCGTCAAGGTGAATGATTATCTGCAAACCAATTACCCCAACATTTTTGCGGTGGGTGATGTTGCAGGCCCATTCCAGCTGACTCACGCTGCGGGTCACCAAGCATGGTATGCCGCAGTGAATGCTCTGTTCGGTGACTTTAAGAAATTTAAGGCCGATTACTCTGTCATGCCAGCCGCCACCTACACCGCCCCCGAAGTGGCACGTGTTGGTATTAATGAAAAAGAAGCCATTGCCCAAGGGATTGACTACGAGATTGCCCACTACGGCATTGACGATTTGGATCGCGCCATTGCTGATGGTGAAGACCATGGTTTTATTAAGGTCATCACCCCCAAAGGCAAAGACAAGATTCTCGGCGCGACCATTGTCGGCTCACATGCTGGGGACTTGCTCGCAGAATTTACCCTTGCGATGCGGCATGGCCTCGGTTTGAATAAAATTCTTGGTACGGTTCACCCCTATCCAACCATGAGTGAAGCGACGAAATACACGGCAGGTGTTTGGAAGCAAAACAATGCGCCGCAGGGTTTGCTTGTTTGGGTAGAGAAATTTCACGCTTGGATGCGTAATGAGTCAAAAAACAATGGCTCACAACCAATCAAAAAGGAAGATTAAGCACAATGAACTTCACATCAATCGTCACTGCATGTGCGCTCGCTTTTAGTTCGGTCAGCATGGCTGCTGACCCGTCTAACTGGGAACAGATTGAGAAAGATGCCAAGGGGCAAACGGTTTACTTTAATGCGTGGGGTGGCAGCCAAGAAATCAATGCCTACCTACGCTGGGCAAATGAAGAGCTTGAAAGCCGTTACGGTGTCACTATTCAGCACGTTAAAGTGTCCGACATTGCAGAAACCGTTAACCGTTTAGTGGCTGAGAAGGCCGCAGGTAAAACCGAAGGCGGCAGTGTCGATATGGTTTGGATCAACGGTGAGAACTTCAAATCTATGAAAGCAAACGGTCTATTGTTTGGACCGTTTACAGAGCAGCTTCCTAATTGGCGAATTGTCGATAAATCGCTTCCTGTAAAAGAAGACTTCACAGAACCCACAGAAGGCCTTGAAGCACCATGGGGTGTGGGTCAATTAGTGTTTATTCATGATGAGAAAACACTGGCAAACCCACCAACATCATTTGTGGAAATGCTCAGTTTGGCGAAAGCTAACCCTGGCAAAGTCTCCTACCCGAAGCCACCGCAATTCCACGGTACAAGCTTTTTAAAAGCCGCGCTGCTTGAGTTAGCCACTGACACAACACCGCTTTATCAACCGGTTGATGAAGCCCAGTTTAGCAACATCACAGCGCCACTTTGGGCGTATTTGAATGAGTTACATACGGTTGCGTGGAGAAATGGCAAACAATTCCCTGCTGGCAGCACAGAAACCATGCAATTGCTTGATGATGGTGAATTACTGTTAGCCATTACCTTCAACCCGAACGCGGCAGAGACGGCGGTTAAAAACGGTACCCTCGCGCCATCAGCAAAAACCTTTGCCTTTGATAGCGGCGCACTGTCGAACATTCACTTTATGGGTATTCCATGGAATGCCAATGCCAAAGAAGGCGCACTGGTTGCGATTAACTTCTTGATGAGTGAAGAAGCACAGTCTCGCAAAGCGAACAGTGACATCTGGGGCGATCCAGCTGTTGTTTCGCTAACCAGCGTTGGCAGCAAGCCACTGTTCAAGTCTCAGCCTGAACCGCACCCAAGCTGGCAAGTCGCGCTAGAAAAAGCATGGCTTGAGCGTTACGGCCAGTAACGATAATGTACCAAACATTATCAATTGGTAAGGGGTAGACATGTTACGTCTGCTGTATCTGATGACGCTGACAGTGTGTTGTTTACCCTTAATTCCGGGGCTGGGTGGCGTGTTGCTTTCTGCCACCAGCTACCTTCCCGTTTTAGGGTTAACCGAACCCAATCTTGATGGCTGGTATGCCATGATGGCTTGGCCGGGTAGCGGAAAAGCCCTGCAACTCACGCTTTTTACAGGCGTAACCGCTACCTTGTTAGCGGTACTGATTACCTTTCTGATATTGCAGCGTTGCTGGGGAACATCAGGATGGAGCCGAATAGAAAAATGGCTCTCGCCTCTGCTTGCCATGCCCCACGTCGCTTTTGCCATTGGCTTTGCCCTCACCTTCGCCCCTTCTGGTTGGTTATTTCGTTTCTTCGCACTGTTTACGCAAGAAACAACGCCCTACACATGGTCCTTGGTGCAAGACAGCAACGGTATTGGGCTAGTGATAGCCCTTGCGATAAAAGAGACGCCCTTCTTGCTGTTAATGAGCTTGTCGGTACTACGCCAAATGCAGGTTGATCGCTTACTCGCGGCGTCGCAAAGCTTAGGCTACAACCGAAGCGCAGCGTGGCTAAAAGTGGTATTGCCTCAATGGCTACCCAAAATGCGCTTCCCGATCTACGCCGTGCTGGCTTACGGCTTGTCGGTGGTTGATGTTGCCATGATCCTTGGCCCTTCTTCACCGTCTACGTTCGCTGTGTTGGTGTGGCAGTGGTTCAATGACCCTGACCTACTAGAACTCCCCCGCGCAGCCGCAGGGGCGATTACGCTGTTTATATTGTGCTTTGGCACACTGTCGATATATCGACTGCTAGAGTTCATATTGATTTGCGGCTGGCAAAACTGGCAATTTAGCGGCAGCAAAATGTTTCATCTTCCCGGTAAACATTTGTTCAAGCTGGTCGCGGTACTGCCCTTTTTGATGATCCCTATTTTGTTGGTGTGGTCTTTTGCATTGCGCTGGCGCTTTCCGGATAGTTGGCCGACACGTCTTAGCACGCGCTTTTGGGAACAAGAATCGTCGAACTTATTAGAACTCGCGGCAAACAGCCTGATCCTTGGCTTAGTCTCTGCCACCGTCGCGCTGATTTTTGCAGTAGGGTGTTTGGAGTATCGAGACAAATACCATCAATCAGTGCCGCAGTTGGTGATCGCCATTCCCATGCTGATCCCGCAACTGTCAATACTGTTCGGTATTCAGATAGCGATTTATATGTTGCCAGGGCAATGGCATGTCCCCGCGACTATTTGGGCACATATTCTCTTTGCATTTCCGTATGTGTACTTAGCGTTAGATGGCCCATGGCGTTCTTTCGATCAACGTCTGACACAAACGGCGAGAAGCTTAGGTCACAGTGCCACAAAAGCGTGGTGGGCAGTGAAGCTACCCATTGTACTGCCTGCCATTTTACTAGCATGGGCCGTCGGTCTTAGCGTCAGTTTCTCCCAATATTTGCCGACGCAACTGTTAGGTGCAGGACGTATCACCACATTAACCACAGAGGCCGTTAGCCTCGCCAGTGGACAAGACCGCCGCATCAGCGCGGTATATGGCTTAATCCAAGCCTTTCTACCTCTGGTATTTTTTGGCCTTGCACTCGCTGCCAGCCGATTCGCCGACCCTCGTCGTCGCCTTGCAAAGCAAGAACAAACAAGAGACACAATGAATGAGTTTGTCCGTACAAAACCTGACTATAAAATCTAAGCAATCCACATTGCTTCAAGCCATGTCTTTTGACGTCGAGAACGGCGACATTCTCTCGATCATGGGCCCAAGTGGGTGCGGTAAATCAACGCTACTCAGCGCCGTTGCCGGTCATCTTTCGCCTGAATTCAGTTGTCAGGGCGATATTCGTGTTAACGATAAAAGCATTTTGGCATTGCCCGCAGAAAAGCGTGCCGTCGGTATTCTGTTTCAAGATGATCTGCTTTTCCCGCACCTTAGCGTGTGGCAGAACTTGGCGTTCGGTTTACCCGATACCATGAGCGCCACAGAGAAAAAAGAACGCGCCCTCGCAACGCTAGAAGAAATCGAACTGGGAGATATTGCCTACAAAGCGCCCGATCAGATTTCCGGCGGTCAACGCGCGAGAATCAGCCTAATGCGTACTCTACTATCACACCCAAAAGTGATCCTGTTGGATGAGCCTTTCAGCAAACTCGACAAACCGCTTCGAAAATCATTTCGCGCCTTCGTGTTTAAACAAATCAAGAACAGAAACATCGCGGCCGTGATGGTGACGCACGATGAAGATGATGTCCCCGTGGAAAGCACATTGTTGAATTGGCCCGTTGCGCCTGAAAACGCACCGTCTACATCATCCCCTCGCGTTGGCGTCCTTAGACCGGAGCAAAAACATGCTTGATCGTTATGCCATTACCCTTATTCGCTGGCCTCTCAAACAAGCCGCCAAGCTGCCTGACAAGATTGGCCTAACCGCCAATCAGGTGACCGTATCCGGCTTTCTGATCGGCATGCTTGCACTCCCCGCTATTGCGATGGAGCATTATTGGTTAGGGCTTTTGTTTATTGTACTAAACCGGATATTTGATGGGCTCGATGGTGCACTTGCTCGTCGGCAAGGCATTACCGATGCAGGCGGGTTTCTTGATATCACGCTCGATTTTCTGTTTTATTCCATGATCCCGTTTGCATTCGCCTTGGCAAACCCTGAACAAAACGCCGTCGCCGCCACCTTTCTTGTGTTTTCGTTTATGGGGACAGGTTCGAGCTTTCTGGCGTTTGCCATCATGGCGAGCAAGCGAAACATCGAAAACCCCGTTTATAAAAGCAAATCACTTTATTACATTGGTGGGCTCACTGAAGGCACAGAAACCATTGCGTGTTTAGTTCTATTTTGTCTGTTCCCGAGCTATTTTGCGGAAATTGCTTGGACGTTTGGTGCACTCTGTTGGGTAACAACAGCGACCAGAGTTTGGGCGGGTTACAGCACGCTAAACGCGCGTGCTGATTAACAATAAGAAAATTGGGCTTGGTAAGGGATGTTAGTGCCATGCCCAATACAATTATCTGCCAAACTACCGCATCTCTCGTTGCACTAGACAGTTAATTGCAAAAGCCAGTGAATCCACATCAACTTGGCCAAAAAATCGGTATCTCCCCTGATCAAAGACCCAGGCAGGGCTTCCCGGCACTTTTTCTGCTTCTCCGGTCTTGATATCGCCGTAGACATCGGCAAGTGCTCGACCACTATACAAGCACTCCATCACGTCCGACGTTGCCACGTGGTTCTCTTCCAGAATGTCTTTCAATACTCCAAAATGGCTAATATCCCTAGCATCACGGAATAGGGCTTTGCGCAACGCTCGCTCCAATTCAATCGCTTCATCATTTCCTGCCGCAAACTTCACGGCCTTGATGGCCTGATGAGGCATCAAAGAACTGGAAGGTCGAACTTTGCGCCACAAATCAGGATTAACGTCTAGTCCTTCAAAACGGCTGGTAACCCTTTCCGTTATCTCAGCATATTTCAGATAACCGCTATCACCAGGCGCGATGGTACTCATTCTTTGAGGCACGTTGGCGTATAAAGACAAACAATGGTGCTCCCAGTTAACTTGTGAAGGACTCCAAAGGTGCATGATCTTATCGTTGTAGTCTTGCCCCACCCAGCCCCAGAAGCAAAGTAAGTCGCTATGAAAATTAACCGTTACTGCCATGTTTTGACCTTAATCCATTGTTTTCGTCTAACGTGCTTGAGTGATTGTGCGCTTGATCTTAGTCCGCCTTAAATCACTTTCCTAAGTAATGCCTTAAACGCTTCTTCCTTGTTATCTGACGTTAACATTCGATCTATTTCTTGGTTTTTGTCCAAAAAGCGAGCCGTCGACAAATCCCAACGTGTTCTTTTGGATACTCGCTCTTTCATCAGTCCTGCTACAGCAGAATGGTGCTTTAGTAAGTGTTCAGAATGAATCAGGTACTGCCCAATAATATCCTGCTGGGCATGGCTCCCCCCAAGCGCAGACAAACGATAACGTATCGGTTTGATGGAAGTAACAGCCGGCTTAAACTCTCCTTTTTCATAAGATTCAATGCCAGCAATCAACTGAATGGCCAGGTTACCTTCATAGCTATATCGAAGAGGACGCTCACTTTTCAGTGAGTCATTCAACTGTTTAATGGCATCATGCTTTTCATTGCGAGCCAAGATCATCGCTGAGTGCAGTTCGGTAAACAGATAAACGTAATCGCCTATATCTTCTTTCACACCTTCGTATAAGCGCTCCCAGCGATCACCAACATCGACGCCAATAAACTCCAACCGCTTGAGAAGTGACGCGCCATTTTGCACACTGAGATAGAAATTTGATGCTTCGGGATAGATGTTTTCATCGAACAGTGACAGCACGTTTTCGACCCGTCCCAGTTCAAGCTCAAACAAGGCCAAGTGCCACCAAACATGGCCTACAAACGCATTATGTTGGTGAAGTTGTTCCGCTCGTGATGTGATCCACTCAATGCCTTCATCGGTTCGAGCATTCATTTCAAACACATGTGCCATTGCGTGTATGGCCCATAGATCGGAAGGATTAAGATCAACCGCTTTTCGTGCGTATTTTTCAGCTAAGTCATACTGGCCCACTTCTTCAAGTGCGAAACCAAATGCCCCTGCAAAATAGCCATAGCCTGACGTCTGTTCTGTCCAAGCCGGAGAGATCTTAGCCGCTGTATCCACCAAGCGCTGTCCTTCTCCAAACCAAAATAAGTTGCCTGTCGACTGTCTAAACGCCACTAAATCCAGCGGCCACTGATTGAGAATGTCAGACCACACATCAACTGCCTCTTTCACTTGTCCTTTTTGGTAATGTGAAAGTGCGGTGATATGTAATAACTCCCTCTCGTTCGCAACACGCGAAAGCCGTTTTAATTCGCCCAATATCGGGAGAATGCCGCTAAACGCGCTATGTCGGCCTTCACTCGCAATGCTATATCCTTTGAAAACCCACGCCATGACAAAATCTGGGTAGCGCGCCAATATCGCGTCTATCTTAGGCATGGCATTCGGCTGATAATCTAAAATCCATGCGAACGCTTCTTCGAATAATGCGACTCCTTGTTGGTCGCAACCTGAATAGTTAAGACCGCGGCTGTCCTGACTCATAGTGATCCTTTTTATTTATTTAAATAACCAAACTGACGCAATCAATGTAACCAACGGCTAGACAAGGAACAAACAAGGATAAATTGGCGGGAGGCAAAGAAATTGTTTTCGAGGGCATGCTTTGAATAGCACAAAAAAAGACCAGCACGAAAGCTGGTCTTTTATATATTCAGAACAGAGAAGAAAAAGATTACTCTTGGTCAGATTCCGCTTCCAGCCGACGCTCTTTTCGTAATCTCGCTTCTTCCATCACAGCATTAATTTCGGCCATCAAACCATCAACGTCAGCATCCTCGCCATCGTCTTCATATACACCCGTTAACTCAGTATTTGGCGTGAGATCGCCAGCTTCATACAAAGCCCACATCTCTTTCGCATATTGCGTACCGATAAGCTCAGGCGCATATTGGCCATAATAGTTCGTCATGTTATTCACATCACGTTCTAGCATCCATTTAGCATTGTTGTTTGCTGATGCGTCGACCGCTTGTGGCAAGTCAATAATGACAGGCCCAAGATGATCAACCAGCACATTAAATTCCGATAAATCACCATGAATAATGCCTTCACAAAGCATACGAACAACATCTTGGATCACGGTACCGTGATCCCTCAACGCTTGCTCTTTCGTTAAGGTGACATCATTCAAGCGTGGTGCCACGCTGCCTTGGTCATCAGTGACCAGTTCCATCAATAGCACGCCGTCAACACAACCGTACGGCGTAGGAACACGAACACCTGCTGCGGACAGCGCATACAGCGCATCCACTTCGGCGTTTTGCCACACTTTTTCTGCTTCTTCTCGGCCAAATTTAGAGCCTTTAGACATCGCCCTCTCTCGACGACTATCACGGACTTTGCGTCCTTCACGATACGCGGCGGCTTTCTTGAAGCTACGCTGATCGATCTCTTTATACACCTTGGCGCAGCAAATGTTTCCGTTGCTTGAAACAACAAAAACGTCAGCTTCTTTGCCACTCATTAGCTGAGAAATCACTTCATCAACCATGCCATCCTCAACCAATGGCAATAATCTTGTCGGTATCTTCATTCCACCTTCGTACGTGAATAACCCCGCAAACATGCTTTTCACTTGGGGCGACAGTGATTGAGGCACAATAGTGGGACAGACGAAAGAAGTAAAGAACCAACAACAATGAAGCGCATTTAGTCGTTTAAAACACCCAAGTCACGATGAAAAACACGATTTATCGAAGATAAATGTCATTTACCATCGTTACCATATTGAGCAGCTGCGTTCATCAAACCGTCGTATTGCGATGCATATCATGACTACACTGATCTTATGGTGATCTTGTAACCGTTGGCAAACGTAGCCACTGTTATGACGTAATTGAAAGGTGTACCTATGTTTTCACTATTCAAGAAAGACCCAACAAAGAAACTACGCACGCGCTACAACGCAACCTTAGAACGCGCCATGCAAGCACAGCGTAACGGCGATATGCATGCTTATGCTTTTATAACCGCAGAAGCAGAAGAGCTTTGGAAAGAGATTGAACGCGTTGAAAGCGAAGC
This sequence comes from Enterovibrio norvegicus FF-33, assembly GCF_000286835.2. Classification (GTDB taxonomy): domain Bacteria; phylum Pseudomonadota; class Gammaproteobacteria; order Enterobacterales; family Vibrionaceae; genus Enterovibrio; species Enterovibrio norvegicus_A. The sequence continues at coordinate 2,327,455 of NZ_AJYD02000038.1, forward strand.
CAAGTAGTTGTCTTTCATTTTATGCTGTGTCGTTTTAGGTCGCTTTCTATCCTGTTATCTTACCGCTGTTTCGTTTGACGCTATTGGACTGAAAGTTATCCTAATGTGCAGGCCCGTTACCCAATTTTGCGATGATGAAATCTAGGAGCACCCTTACTTGTGCTGGTAAATAGTGGCGTTCTGGGTCACTACCCAGAAGTGACTAACATAGCGAAGATTTTTGGCGGGAAATAGTCAGTTTTTTTCCAGCATAGAATCCATGAAACACACGCTCGATGACATTATGTTTCAAGGTTCTGATCATACGGATCCTACTCGTATCAGTTGTTTTGGTGCCGTGGACCATGTGAGATTAGATGGCAGTGAATACTCAGCTGTTTTCTCTACGTCCTTAGATGTGAAAAATGGGTTGATTGAGGACTATCTGGTATTCGCATACTTGAGTCGTTTGGGCTTGAAGCCAATACATCCTTTGACCTAACCACCAGTACGGGTGAGTTTAAGTTGGGTGGTCACGAGACTGGAGGGCTTCAAACACACAAGAATTTGTTAAGCCCTATTAAGGCTTCAAAGAAAACCAGATGTCATTTATCAAACATCACTTCGCCAGCATCAGTCCCATCAGGATATTGTCCTGTCCACATACCCACTTTCTCACCTGAGCGATAAAAACCCGTCCACATTGCTGTCTTACTCTTTCGAGGAATAATGGTTTGCCATTTACCCTCTTCCTTGCCGTCCACAAAGTTGCCTTTCGACCAAAGCGTTCCGTCTTCCATGTATGACTCTGAGGGGCCATGTTGAATACCGTTGGCATAGGTGTCCAATCGATCTACCCCACCCAATCGGTAGTATTTTTTAACTTCACCATGGTATTCGCCCTTCTTGTTATAATTAAAGACGCGCTTACCATCCCAATCATGCTCCCAATAACCGTATTTCGCGCCCTCAAAATATTCACCCTGTTCGATGATTTCGCCAAACTGCGTCACCGAAAACTTGCCATGAGGAACACCGTGTTTATAGTGTTGCTTCCTCGCTTTATGATCCACTAACTGAGTGAAGTAGAGGTTGTGGTATTCGCCATCAATGGTTTCTGTGCGATGGGTTAACTCACCTTCGTCAAAAAATTCAGTTTGCTTCCAAGCCTTGCTTTCATCTTCTTGACGCCTTGAAATGACAACACCATGTCGATATCGAAATTCATCACTGATGCGTTCGTGGTTTTCATTGAAGCTCACAGAAAGGTCGAAGAGTTTCTCACCTTGCTTGTTAAATTCCTTTTTCGCGATTAAACGGCTGTCATCGTTATATTCATAAATGACCTCGACCATATCGCTTTGCTTGTGAAACACACGCTGCTCACCCACTTCTTTGCCATTAGCATAATTGAAGATCTTAGCGGTATTTCCGGCTTCGTCATATTCAGTGGAAGCGCCGTGTAGTTCACCAGCGACAAAGTGTTGCTTAGAAGACAATTGGCCGTTGGCATGCCAATTCAGCGTCACGCCATGCTCTACATTTTTCTTGTAGTTTTGCTGTTGAATTTTGTTCCCGGCTTTGTCGTACCGATTAAACACACCTTCATACTGACTAAACGCAGATTGCCCTTCACTCTTGAGCTGACCGTCAAAGTAATATGCTCGGTATTTACCATGACGCTTACCGTGTTGAAAGTTCATCTCATAGTCAATATTGCCATTTTCGTAATAGCTAAACATTGGCCCATGCATCTCTCCATCAAGCCATGTTTTAAGCATCGAGATTGAACCGTTATATCGATAGGTAAGGCTTTCACCGGTTTGCATTCCATCCAGCATTTCAAATTCTTCAGACACATGACCATTTGAATAAAAGACCTTTTGCGTCCCATTCAAAACACCGTTCACATAGTGTTGTTCTTTTTTCAAATCGCCAGAAGAGTATGTCTGCTTCAATCCGTGTTCTTTGCCTTCACTATTTTTATGTCCCCTAGATTTAATGACCCCTTGCCATGTAAAGAACTCATAGTCTCCTACGATGTTTGCTTTCGCAGGTTCTATTCCATTGAAGCCACCTTTAAAATAAACAGTGTCGTCGTCAATAAAATAGACCACCGCAGGCCACTTTCCTTCCTTCTCTATCAGTGACTCCGTCATGTAGTACGTCGCCTTCTTATCACCCGTCACTGCCTTTAAATTGGCATCAAGTAATACTCGTTCTGCAAAAGCGGGTGAAATCATGCTCAATGATAAAATCATGAGTGAAATTAGAGTAAAAAAGCGCATCAATCCCTCGTTTATGCTTTTGACTAAATGGGCTTCACGTTGAAAATGGCACCCTTTGGGATGCCAAGATATTGCACGTGCTATGTCTATGGTTACTTGTCGTCACGAAACAGGAATGACGACGAGTCGTCTTCGTCATCGCTCCGCACATATTTACCCATGTCATAACGTTGCGTCTGGTAAATATGGCCATCGGTTCCATAAGTGTCGACATCGCCATCCAGCTCACCATCGACATAACGCTCAACGCGTTTTACATCGCCGCTTTCGCCAAAGTAGTAGAATGTTCCATGCTTACGACCTTGAGTATCAAACTGCTGGCGACCCAATTCATAACCCGCCGCTGATTGCGCAAACCACTTTCCGATTTTATTGCCCTGTTGATATTCGCCTGACCAAAGCACAACATCGTACTCATAGTCTTCTTGATGTTGCCATTGGCCGTCTCTTTGACCACCAACATAGTTCCCCTTAGCGAGTAACATGCCTTGGTTGTTATAGTTTTCGGTCAAGCCATGACGTTTGCCATTGAGGTAATGCTCCGACGTGGTTTGCTGACCACTCGCGTTCACCTGGGTCAGTTCGCCATGTAATTGGCCTTTGCGGTTGTAGTTCTCAGTGCGTACGGTGCCATCGAAGTGCATAACCCAAACACCGCTTTTCTTACCCTGATGGTAAGTGCCGCTTTCTACTGGTTCACCCGTTGACGAAACAACAAGGCGCTTGCCATGGCGCACCCCATGTTGGTAATGGGTCGTTTCTATGTTGTTTGTGTAGACATCCAATTGGATAAAAGCCTTGTTTCGTTTACCGTTAACCTCTTCCGAGCGACGAGTTAGCTGGCCATTGTTGTCGAAGCGCTCTTCCAACTCCCACTTCTTCTGAGCATTGGTTTGAATACGCGAAATCAGCACACCGTCGCGATATTTCTTCTCATCGCTGATTTCTCTTTGGTTGGGGTAAGAAGCCACATATTCATAGTTGATGTCACCATCTTTGTTGAATCGAAGTTTGGACGTGACATCGCCATGATCGTTTATGATGGACTCTTCTTGCAGAGCATCAGTTTGATCGAAATAAAAGCGCTGAGTACCGCGCTGTTTTCCTTTAACGAGGTGGTTAACGCGCTCTAGGTTGCCCGATTCATAATAGTGAGTCACCGCACCGTGTTGTTTTCCCGCAACGTAGTTTTCTTCATAGCGCAATTTGCCTTCTACATACCAGCCACGAACAACACCATGCTTCTGCCCCTTTCTATATGGCGTTTCTAAGTACACGAACCCCTTTTCGTTGTAGGAATAACCCACCCCTTCTTGCTTGTCATTTACATACGGGAGCTGATGCGAAAGTTGGCCGTTTTTATAGTAGCTAGTGTATTCGCCATGCACTTTATCCATCTTGTAGTGGACCTTGTAACGAATGGCTCCACTCGGGTAGTAATACCATTGAACGCCATCGGATTTCCCATCCACAAAGTGAAAGCGGTGTGACACCGTTCCATCTGCGAAGTAATGGATGTTCTCTCCCTCTTTGATGCCATTACGATTCGTATACTCTTCTTCAACGCTACCATCTGGATAGAAACTTCTATTTATTCCGTGCCTTTTACCCGCAAGAAAATCAGCTTCTTCAATTAGCACGCCGTTTTCGTCATACAAACGGGTTAACCCTTCGTACTGCCCCTTGTCATTGCGGCTACCCGTTGTCAGTAGGTTTCCATTTTCACGATAGATCTCATAGTCACCCACCGATTTCCCTGTAGAGATATCAGCGCTATTCAAGGTGCCTTTGAAATTGAGTATTTCACCACCTTGAAAATAGACGGAGACGGGCCATACACCATCACTTTCAACCATAGGTTCAGCAAGATAATAGCTAGCTTCAGGCTCAGAACTGACAATATTCCAATCGACATCAAGCCAAACTGGGGCAGCCCAAGTAACTGTCGCACTTAATAACGAAACGAGGGCAAATATGCGGATTAATAAGTACTTCATCGTCTTATCCTTTCGCCAGCGGTGGGAACATTGTCACGAAGACTCTCTCTAACGGCTCACCCTCCACACTGAAGTGCTCAATGCGAGAAATTTTGCCTGACATTTTGATGTAGGTTCCATCAAAAAGAGCCTCTGAAAGCGGGCTATCGCCGGCAGTCAGCGCTTTGCCATATCGATCGATGGGTGACAAAGGTTCACCATGTTTATTGTAAATTCGGTATCCGCTGATGAACTGTTTCACTGATTGCTGAGGGTCAAAACCGGCTACCTTACTCACATCAATCAGCCAAGGAAATGGACTCGGGGCAAGCGCCATCTCTTCCCATGACGGCGTTCCTTCACACGATAAACGCGTTGTGATTTCCATGTCATAGAAATAGCGTCGTATGCCATCTGGCGTCGTAAATTGATACGCCGTCGTGTTGTCTTCAATCTTTGTCGGCCCACCCGCTACGTCATTACTGGTTTTCGGTTGCGGTTTCCATACCAAAGGATGGCCGCTAACGTGCGGCGTATTATCAATACTAAATTGGCACACGTTCTCCCAGACATAAGGCAGTGCAACAACCGCGTTGTGAGGAGATTCGGTATCGATGTGCAGGTCATTATTAAAATCAAACGTTGATTCTTGCTCGCTTGACGTTGCCAGGTCTTTCACGTCAAACAAATAATTATCTGAAGGCACTATACCCATAGGCGGCATTTCAGCACTGGACAAGAACCACGCTTGATCCCAAAAAACCACTTCACGTGTAAAACTCGGTACGTCGCTTTGACTATGCACAATGAAGGTCACTTCAGTGGGTGCTGAAAAGAGCTTCACTGCAATAACATTCTGTTGGAGAACTGAATTTCCTAAGAAGCTAAGCATTTGTTTTGAACTCGGGGCCAACCACGACGGGAGGTTAGGATCTGATGGGAAGCTGATTTGACCTTGAAGTCCGCCGACAGTTAACGCTAATCGGCTATTAACAGTATTGGTATATTCAAGTCGGTACTCATTTTGTGTCCCAGCAACCAAAGTGGCAGTGAGCGTTATCTCTCCCAACTGGAATGTTTGTGTTTTCCCGCCTGTCCACGGTACGTTGTAACGTGTCTCCGAAACGTTGTAGTAATCAACGAAGGCAGCCACCGTTTCCAGGTCATTTAGCTCTCGCTCGATCTGCCAACCCAAGGGCTGAATATGCGCTGAGACATTCATCCCTTCATCAATGAATTGTTGATCTAGCGGTGCAGCAAATTTCACGTCGGTAGGTTGACCGTCGATATAACCTCTAACATCGCGGAACGCGATTCGCCCGATCTGTTGCTGTTTAGCTACGTCCGTCGGGTACGCAAGGCGAAAACCCGCCTCTTCTTCAAGCAACATACCGCGAGGATAAGGTAGGACGTCCTCCGCAGTCAGCATCTCGTTTGTTGGCTGCCCCTTAGATAACGGAACAATATCAAACCAATGCTGCTCTTCATCGTAATAGGTGTTGTAAAAAATCTCAGCGAAAGTCCCTACCGATTCATCTTCAGGGTGCATGGCAAAAGCGAATTGCGTCATTTTGGTTTTGCCATAAACCTCTACGGGAATATTCATCACAAGAAGCATCTTTTCTAACCAACCGGTAGATCGATTGATTTCGATTTGACCAAACAGCTGTTTTCCTAAAACGTTTTGTTCTACCGAAGAAGCCTCTGTGCCTTTAGAAGACATTGTCGCAAACACCGTTTTTTCAGAAACACTCTGAACCGTCAATGTGACAGGAACGCCTTTAAAGTCCGTCAATTGCACTTCGCTGCCAGCTTTCACCGGAATGGATTGGATGAACCCCGGCGCGTTAATGGTTGATTGCAAGCTGTTCATCAAGATCTGACCACCCCGCTTAACAAACGACTCCCACTGGTCTTTATTTCTTGCGGTAAAGTCGGTCAGTTCTCCGCTTTCCGAATTCAGCGAAACATCAAAGCCAGCGCTAAATATTTTCTGTATCTGCGGGTTACGTTTGGACGAATCGACACTTGAAAAACCCGAATGCCCTGTCGAAAATTGCAAGTGCTCAGGAGTAATATGCAAGCTCAGAGCATCTCCCGTTTGTTCCACTTTATAGTGAAGTAAACTCTCACTGAGCATCACTGTTTCGGGGTTAGTCGCCACATCGCGAGTGGTATGTGCATATGCCCAGTAGCGTTTTTCATCACCTATTTCTGGGGAAAAAGTGACAGATTCACCACATGCTGTCAGGGTGAAAATAATCGGTAATAAAAGAAGCTTTAAATAATTATGTGGATACATCCATATATTCCATAACGAAGTAAATAATCAACTCGAACCAGCAAAATAAAAGGTAAGTTAAATTTCTGGCCAAGCATTTTAAAATGCGTGAAAACGTTATTTAGTGACGCTAACACCGGCGAAGAGAAAACTGTATCTGCTTTCTATCCTGATTCTGTAAGCTACCCAGCTTTAGCTCGCGTAAGATATAGCCCCGCGCTAACAGACGTTCCTCAACGCGCGCTATATTTACACCACAAAATATTGATTTAAAACTCGCTTCTAGATTTCTGCGCTGACTTCAAAGATTGCACTGCACCTAAATGAAACCGGCCAAAAAACACACATTTTTTAGCGAAAATATTTAACATTTACGATAAATACAACAGGCCAACTTTAAAGTGTTACATAACATGTCAAAATGAAATAAAACATGTTGAAATACCATTAGAACAGTGATGAAAAAGAAGGTGAAAATATAATTAACACACTGTACGAACAACTATCTTTATCTAGAAAGCAAAAAAAAACCTGAAGGCCGAAAGCCATCAGATTTTCATCACTGTCGATTTAAACTAACGCGTTTTTGTTTAGCCCGCAAAATCACTCGAGTGTAAACACTTGGTTGGCCTGACTTACTTTTCAAAGAGTTCTGCCTCTACTCTACCCCACACGCCCCCAACACCACATTGACAACATGCTCAATATTGTCGTCGATGTCCTTTCCTTCTGGGATAGCACGCATGTCGAAAACTTGTGGCCACAGGAACATGCCGTTGAACAGGCTCGAATAGGTGTTAGTGAAAAGCTCGGGGGTCATGTTTTTAAGCTTGCCCGCTTCTAGTCCTTCAGCAAACCATGCCGATAGTGCTTTGGCATTATAGAGCTTGGAAATGATGGTGTGCGCCATGTCAGGTTGGCGCAGAAACTCGATCAAGATGACGCGCGTGAGCGGAATGCCGTAGGAGTGATAAAGAATATCGACTTCCTTTCGGCTAATGGCTTTTAGCTGTTCATACGCGCTGATTTCTGGGTCAAACGGATAGCTGACGGTTTCATCGATCGACGCTTGAATGATAGCGAGCACCGATTCAAACAACACCTCTTTACTTTCAAAATGGCGATACAGCGTGCGCTTAGACACTTCTGCCGAGGTGCATACCCTGTCCATGTTCGCTGCGATAAAACCATATCGAATGAATTCTTCTCTCGCCGCATTGATGATGGCCAGACGTTTTTGTTCCGAGCGTGTCATTACATTTCTCCGTTTACCGACACACCAACTTTAGCAAGGCAGATCACCAAAGTATACTTTTGAGTTTACCTTTTCGGAAAACATGCATAAAATAAACTCCAGAGTTTACTTCTAGGCATTTGAACGCACCAGAAGTCACCAACAAACACAAAAACCTTCATACAGTGGTCGCGCCTGACCCTTCTTTCTAAGGAGAAAAAGGTGAACATGGTTTCTAAAAAGTCTGCATTGGCAACATTCAAAGCCAATACCCTCGCTGCGAGCATCGCGGTGTCTGTACTTCTATTGAGTGGATGTGGCGAGAAAGAGGTTCAGCAAATTTCTGCACCTGTGATTAAACCAGCCCTTACCGAACTCGTATCTGCGCGTGCCAGTGATGAACTGAGTTTCAATGGCGTGATCCGAGCGGCAGAGCGTGCCGATTTGGCGTTTCGTGTTGGCGGCCGTCTCACCGATGTGTTCGTGAAAGAAGGCGACCAAGTAAAAGAAGGTCAAGTGCTAGCAATGCTCGATGCGCGTGATGCGAAAACCGCGTTGGAATCGGCCAAGCTAGAACTGAAAAACACCGAAGTTGAATACCGCCGTGCGAAGGCGATTTTCGACAAAAGCCAAGCCATTTCGAAAAGCGATTTGGACGCCATTACTACGCGCTACGACTTAGCGAAAAACCGCGTCGATGACGCCACGCGTCAACTTGAATACACCGAGTTGAAAGCTCCATTCGATGGCATCATTGGTCGTAAATTCGTCGATAACCACGTTCAAATTCAAGCCAACGAAACCATTGTTGCTTTGCATGATTTGAGTGATTTGGAAGTCGTGATCAACATTCCTCATAAAGTGATGTTATCTGGCTTGAATCAAACCAAAGCCATGGCCGAGCTTTCCGCCATTCCGGGTCAACAATTCCCGCTGGTTTTGCGTACTTACGCCACCGAAGCCGACCCTGTTTCCCAAACCTACCCTGTCGTCTTGGGCTTTGATGATTTGAAAGGCTTCCGCGCTTTGCCGGGTATGGCAGTAAAAGTTGTCCCTGCTGACGCGAGCGATGGTCACGAGCAAGCGCAGATTTTGACGGTGCCGCTGACTGCGGTTGTTCCTGATAACCAAGGCAAACAATTCGTGTGGGTGATCAACGCCGACAACCAAGCCGAAAAACGCTTTATCGAAGTGGGTGCATTAAGCAAAAACCGCATCGTGGTGAAAAGTCACCTCGCGCAAGGTGAGCGTGTGGTGATCGCGGGTGTATCGAGCATTCGCGAAGGGTTGGAAGTGCGTCCTTATACCGACAACACGTCTACCAAAAACAATGGCGGAGCGTAATCGATGGACTTAGCACGCATCACCATCGCCAAACGCACCAGTGTTTGGGTATTGATTGCCCTCGTACTGCTGGGTGGCTACATCAGTTACTTAAAGCTCGGGCGCTTTGAAGATCCCGAGTTCGTTATCCGTCAGGCCGTGATCAACACCGCTTACTCGGGTGCAACCGCACAAGAAGTGTCAGACGAAGTCACGGACGTGATTGAAGGCGCGGTGCAATCGCTTCAAGAACTCAAAGAGGTGAAATCCGTCTCGAAGCAAGGCATGTCCGAAGTCACGGTCGAAATCAAACTCGAATTCGCCAACAGCGCGGCGGATTTACAACAGGTGTGGGACAAACTTCGCCGTAAGATTTCAGACGCGCAGCGACAGCTCCCTCCCGGTGCTGGCCCTTCTATCGTCAACGATGATTTCGCCGACGTATATGCCCTCTTCTTTGCCGTCACTGGCGAAGGGTTTACCGACAAACAGCTGCAAGATTACGTCGATACCTTACGTCGTGACTTAGTGCTGGTACCAGGCGTCGCCAAAACCGCCACGTTAGCCGAGCAACAAGAAACCATCTTTGTTGAAATCTCCAGCGAACGTTTAGCGAAATTCGGCGTATCTGCGGAGAAAGTCTACCAAGTGCTGCAAAAGCAGAACATGGTGACTGTGGCTGGCAGCATCGAAACCGATGCCATGCGCATTCCGGTGATCCCAAGCTCAAGCATTGATTCGTTCGCTGACTTGAAGAACCTGCAAATCGCCGTCGGCAACAACAATACCGTGCTGCGTTTGGGCGACATTGCCGACGTCACGCGCGGCTACAAAGAACCGGCATCTATGTTGATGCGCTACAACGGCGAACGTGCGATTGGCTTTGGTATCTCCAATGTCACTGGCGGTAACGTTGTCGACATGGGCGATGCGGTAAAAGCGCGCATTGCAGAGTTGGATGACCAACGCCCATTGGGGATGGAACTGCACGTTATTTCCATGCAGTCCGACTCGGTGCGTGATTCTGTCACCAACTTCATTGATAACCTGATTGCCGCTGTTGCCATCGTCTTTGTCGTGTTGCTGCTGTTCATGGGCGTGCGCTCTGGCGTGATCATCGGCTTCGTTTTGCTGCTGACCGTCGCGGGCACACTGTGCGTGATGTTGATTGAAGACATCGCCATGCAGCGCATTTCATTGGGTGCGTTGATCATCGCGCTGGGCATGTTGGTGGACAACGCCATCGTGGTGACAGACGGTATTCTGGTGCGCTTCCAGCAGAACCCAGATGAAGACCGTGAAACCATTGTTTCAGAGGTGGTGAATGCCACCAAATGGCCACTGCTTGGCGGCACTGTCGTCGGTATCTGTGCGTTCAGTGCGATTGGTTTGTCCCCTTCAGACATGGGCGAATACGCAGGTTCCCTGTTCTGGGTGATCTTGTATTCCATGTTCTTGAGCTGGGTGTTTGCCGTCACCATCACGCCGATGCTTTGTTTGGATTTCCTCAAAGTGAAAGCGGTAAAAGCCGACCAAAAACCGGGCCGCGTTGTGACCGCCTACAAAGGCTTGCTGCAATGGGTATTGGCGCACCGCGCAGTAAGTTCGTTGATGTTACTTGGCACACTCGCCACCGCGATGTGGAGCGTGCAATTCGTGCCACCGGGCTTTATGCCAGAATCACAACGTGCGCAGTTTGTGGTAGATGTTTACTTGCCACAAGGCTCTGATATCAAGCGAACCGAAGCGCTGGTTGCGAACATTGAAAAAGATGTGCAAGCCAAAGAAGGCATCACCAATATCTCTAGCTTCATTGGCGGCGGTGGTTTGCGTTTCATGCTGACCTACGCACCCGAAGCGCGTAACCCAAGCTACGGTCAATTGCTGATCGACATCGACGACTACAAGAAGATCGCGCCACTGCTTGGCGAACTGCAACACGCGCTTTCTGTGAAATACCCAGATGCGTCTATCAAGGTATGGAAGTTCATGCTTGGTCGCGGGGGCGGCAAGAAAATTGAAGCAGGCTTTAAAGGCCCAGACAGCGCTGTGTTGCGTGAGCTGGCTGAAAAAGCCAAAGCCATCATGCTTAACGATTCAAACCTGATTGCCGTGCAAGATGATTGGCGTCAGCAAGTGCCAGTGCTACGCCCTGTTTATTCCGCGGAAGAAGCACAGCGCTATGGCTTGACGACACAAGAGATCAACCAAGCGATTGCGCAGACCTTGTCAGGCCGCAATGTTGGCGTGTACCGCGAAGGTAATGATTTGATCCCGATTGTAGTGCGCTCGCCAGAAACGGAACGTAACCATCAGCGCGCGATTGAGAACACCGAAGTGTTTAGCCACACCGTCGGCGGTTTCATTCCTGTTAGCCAAGTCGTGGAATCGGTCGATGTGGTGTACCAAGATGACATGCTACGTCGTATTGACCGCACCCCAACCATTCTGGTGCAAGCTGACCCTGCCCCAGGCGTGTTAACGGCAGATGCGTTCAACAAGGTTCGCACGGAAATTGAAGCCCTCGAATTGCCCGCAGGTTATACCCTGAAATGGTACGGCGAATACAAGGCATCAAAAGACGCGAACGAAGGTTTGGTGATTTCAGCGCCATACGGTTTTGCCGCGATGATTTTGTCCGTCATCTTCATGTTCAATGCCATTCGTCAGCCATTGGTTATTTGGTTAACTGCACCACTCGCCATCATTGGTGTGACGGTCGGTTTGATCATCTTCCAAACGCCGTTTGAGTTTATGGCGATACTCGGCTTCTTGAGCCTGATCGGGATGATGGTGAAAAACGCCATTGTGTTGGTCGACCAAGCCGACGTAGAAATCAAAGACGGAAAAACCGCCTACCACGCGATTATCGACGCCGCACTCAGCCGCGCAAGGCCGGTATTGCTGGGCGCATTAACCACCATCTTAGGTGTCGCTCCCCTTTTGGTAGACCCGTTCTTCAAGAGTATGGCCGTCACCATCATGTTTGGCCTGCTGTTCGCGACAATCCTAACCTTGGTGGTTATCCCGTTGTTCTATGCCATCTTCTTCCGTGTGAAGATGGAAGCGGCTTGAGCGCTAAAGCTGAAATGTAGAAAGCAAAACGCCACGTGATTACGTGGCGTTTTTGTAGGTGCTTAAAGAACAGCCGCTTTGCTCGAAAGTGTGTTGGAGAGCTGACTTTTTTACGCATCAAGTTGCGCAAATTACTGTACTATCAGCAGTATGAATGCACAGTATGTAATGCTGTTCAAATGAACGGCATTATGAATATAGTGAAAAAGCAAATATTTAGGTCGGGATGCCTGATTTTGGACAAAACGGGCAAGTTGCTCGCTGAGAAGTTGTTATGGGTTAGTGGTAAGTATGAATATTTCCGAGAAAAATACTCTATCTGTCTTCGAAGTTTTGGGTATATCGTTAAACAAGATCGCAGAGTCACACAGCAAAACGCCTGACTTCGAGGCAAAGCTAGATGGGAATCGAATCTTGGTCGAAGTTAAAGAAATACGTGAGAATCCGGATGAGAAAGAAGTATTAAATCGCTTTAACGAAAATAATTTAGTTTCAATGTCGGTTAACCTAGATGGGAAGCGATTTCAAAAAGCTCTTTCTGAAGCAAATCGTCAACTAAAAGGCTACTCGAATGCAAAAGATTTTTGTGTTGTGGCGATCGAAGATGTTCGAGAATTTGCTGTTCGCTCTGAGTCACCTATATTCGAACTTCATCAAGCTATGTTTGGCGAATATATCTCATGGCTAGGCATTGATGATCGAACTATTTGTATTGATAGTCACGGTAAATCACGTGCCTTGAGTTATCGGAAAAACACAAGCATTTCTTGTGCTGTTCTAGTATTCGGTAGCAAACAACTTACTGAAATTTCCGCAATTTGTATTCATAATAAATTTGCAAAAAATCCATTTCCTGAAGGTGTATTTGCTAAAGCTGGGTATCGAGAATATAAGTCAGAGCTTATCGAACAAAGAGAACAGTTAGTGGAAATTAACTCATAACAGATTTTTCAAGAGTAATTCGGCACTTGTGCATTGTAGAACAAGTGAATTGAATAGCGGGGACAGGCACTTTTAGAAAATAAAAATATTATCAGTTGCATACATTCAGTGCCCTCAAGCTCTAAGACGCCTAGTAAATATGAATGGTTGCCTTTTGAACGATATCCTTTTCATTTTGTTTGATTGCCAACCATTTTGATTACTAATGACCAAACCCCGTTCATCTCTCATCAGTATCGACGCAACTCCTTACTATGGCGAGATAGCGGGGACAGGCACTTTTAGAAAAGTACTATATTATCAACTGTATACATTCAGTGCCCTCAAGCTCAAAGACGCTTAGTTAAGATGAATGGTCGGCCTTGGAACGATATCCTTTTCATATTAATATCGGGGACAGGCAATTTTAGAAAAGCACAATATTATCAATTTCATACATTCAGTGCCCTCAAGCTCAAAGATGCCTAGTAAAGATGAATGGTTGGCTTCAGAACGATATGCTTTTCATATTGTTTGATTGCCAACCATTTTGATTGCTAATGACTAAGCCCCGTTCATCCCTCATCAGTATCGACGCAACCCCTTACTATCACAGCGTTTCACGTTGTGTTCGGCGATCATTTCTTTGTGGGTATGATGAAAAAGCCCAGCAATCCTATGAACACCGCAGAGGGTGGATTGAGAAGCAACAAATTTCACTAAAGGTTGAATCCATCATATTAATTGTCAATCATATTTAAAACACCAATTAATTAGTTTTTTAATTGTGGGACACTGACTTTTAAACGTTTCTTGTATAATCTAGTCATCAAGAACCTGTAATTCCTTTCACTTGAACGTGTTGTTATCGAGACACATTCAAGCAAAACACGACACTATACTTCCTTTTCGTTGTTTATTAAAAATTTTTATAAAATCCAAATGTTACATCATTAGGCAAAGGAGTAGATAATGAAAAAGTACATTCCCCATATAATCAGCATGGCTGCATTTTCCATATCCCTGTCAACATTTTATTTGACATTTCACATGGAAAATAATGTTGATATATTTATAGCTAAATACTTAGAGGCAGGCCCAGATAGCACTACTGGTAACCATGTTATAACAGTACCACTTACATTCACTAATAGAGGGGCGGTGTCTAGTGTGGTTCAGCATATGGACATTCTAGCCGAACATTTACCAACCGGAGATACAGAAGTTTTTTCTGCACGTTTTTTTAGAAAACACAATATAATTGAAAGTGGTTTCGTTCCAATTTCAATAAATGGAAGAAGTTCTTATTCTAATGTAATTGCATTTTACGCTCCGGATGATGGAATTAAGATCATGGGCCGCCGTGGGACTTATTCCCTAACGCTACATGCATACAATACTTTGGATTCAAAACCATTTTACACAAAGAAAATCACATATTCGACAACGGAAACTGGTCTGAGGAAATTTAATAACGGATGGAATTATGAATTCAGCGCTTCGAACTAGTCATTTTGCCGGAACAACGGGGACAGGCACTCTTAGAAAAGCACAATTTTATCAGTTGCATACATTCAGTGCCCTCAAATTCAAAGACGCTTAGTAAAGATGAATGGTTGCCTTTTGAACTATATCCTTTTCATGTTGTTTGATTGCCAACCATTTTGATTACTAATGACCAGACCCCGTTCATCTCTCATCAGTATCGACGCAACCCCTTACTATCACTGCGTTTCACGTTGTGTTCGGTGATCATTTCTTTGTGGGTATGATGAAAAAGCCCAGCGATCCCTTAGCAACGTTTTCCAAGCAATGGCAGCTAGAACATATAAACTGTGAATCACTCCGTATGCCTCTGACATAAAAGACTAATTAGCGCGAGATACTGTTACCATCACTTTGAATATTCAGTTATCGGGCGAACAACTGAAGGTAAGCCACAGATGTATAGAAGCGAGAGTAAGAGGACATTTTGCAATCAACGCAAGAAACTGACCTTACTTGAATACGCCACCTTCAGTAAGGTTGCTATGTGTAGAAAAGGAATATTGAATTGCTAAAACAATGGATGAAATTACTAAGCGCGTTCACCTTGGGCGCAGCATTTTGCTTTACCATTGGACTCTATTTCGTCAGTAATATCGTAGACCGTAACAATGAACTGATTTCAAAAATGGCGCAAGGCCAACTAGATTTATCCCGATACTCTTATAGCAATGAAGCAAATGAAATCATAAAAGCATCTAACGCCCTCGCCATTGAATCGTCTTGTGACGGAGAACTTTCGTCAGATATACCCGAAGCACTCTCTTTAACTAGCTTATTTTTGGGTACTATCACACAACAAACATCAAAGACTTATGAGCAGTCTATAGCGACTGCGCTCATCGTTCAAAGTCACCTTCGGGATAATGGCAAAATTGAAGCCGCCGACTCGCTTCTTGTCGCAATGAAAAGTTACTGTGAGGCAAACATCAACATTTTCATGAGCTGTGAAAAAATAGATAACACCCTACCGAGCTCTCAGCCAGATTGCGGATAGAAAATCAAAACAACGGAAAGGCGGAATAGCGTGGACAAGCACATTAAGAAAAATATTATCAGATACATTCGTTCAACACCCTAAGCTCAAAGACACTTAGTAAAGATGAATGGTTGGCTTTGGAACAATAAGCTTTTCATATTACTTGATTGCCAACCATTTTTATTGCTAATGGCTCATCAGGCCTCAACGCTACCCATTATTGCCTCCACAACTCTGCCTTACGTTTTCTGTCCATGGGTTTGGTGAGATTTGGTCGGGCAAGTGCTCGTTATCACAGCGTTAGCACAAAGTTTGCGACGAAAGCCGTGCAATTACGTGAATGTGAATTTTGGCACCCAGTTAATATAGAAGTCTGTTTTCTAGAAATTATTGAATAGATGTCTAAAAAGTACCTACGTATTCTATTGATACTACTCTTTTCGCCAATGTTCTTGCTTCTCGTGTATGTCGCTGTTGGCACGCCGATGAAGATTGGATATGGGTGTTATATTTCTAAAAACTGGAATGCGATTCCAGCAAAGATAATTCATGCCGAAGTCGACTCTTTGAAATATCAAGATACGAATGGTCGCTGGAAAACCTCCTACTCTCCCAAGGTTTCATATGAATATAACTATAATGATACGGTGTATGTAGGCAATCGTTATTCATGGGTGAAATCATATGATAATGATGAGCTACACGATGCAGCCAAGAGGCTTGTGTATAGAAAGCAGAAAGAGAAAGAAATAACAATATTCGTTAATCCCGCAAAGCCTAGTGAGGCTGTTGTCGAAAGGATGTGTGATAGTGGCGCTTTCAAATCATATACGTTTGGAGGCGTTTTTATATTTTCCATCGTCAGTATATTTATCGCTGCATTTTTATTTTCAAGACGAAAAAGACGCAATCATTAATGATGTAACAACTGGGATTGGTACTAATCCCCACCACCGCATCCT
>NZ_AJYD02000038.1:2344191-2370598 GCF_000286835.2 Enterovibrio norvegicus FF-33
GATCTCTAGCGCAAGCTAAACGCCAAGCGCGTTTGATACCCTCTTGAGCAGACGTGGGCGAACTCATCGCTTCTGTTGGTGTGTGATGGAGGAATCTGCCGAACGCTTTATCACAAAATAGCTGGTATTCCTTGGTGAACAAGATGAATTCATGCCAAGCAACATCAACCACCTGTGATGGCATCGCAACCTGCTTTTTATTTGCCTGGTTGCAGATCGTAAGGTAGTCCTTAAGGCCATCTATCACTAACGTCAAATCACGATCAGTCAAATGCGGATATCTATTCGACACTCTCTTCTTTATCGCCGAATTGAAACGATATGTGCCAATGAAAACCAACTGCGCTTTTCGCTTTTTCTTGTAGGCGAGCCAAGGCCAAAACAGGCACACCAACACGATGAGAAATATCCATATTTCCATCAACTACCCCATTCCCTTTATGTACGATCAAACAATCGTATCTAAATCGAACAAGAAAAGCTCAATTTCGGTAAGAATCAATGAGGTTTAATCGTTCAACATGAATATGCTCACCGAATAATGCGCAGCACTGCACGCTCCTACTCTATCCATTCAGGTAGAATTATTTACTATTTATTCAATGATTTATTACGAGGGTAGTCATTAGAAATGGATGGTATACACGTTTCTTTAGAAGCCATGGATTCAGCGTCATTCTCCGAGTATTTGCAATTCGCCATCCCCTCTTACGCGCGTGACAATGTCGAGTCTGGTCGGTGGGACAAATCCGACGCATTGGAACGCTCGAAAAAGGTGTATGCGCACCTTTTGCCTGAGGGGTTAAACAGCCCAGACGACCACTTGTTCAACATCATTGAAAGCGCGACGAACCAAAACGTTGGCTACATTTGGGTAAAAATTGAAACCCATTTTGGGGTGAAATCTGCGTTTATCTATGGTGTAGGCACATTCGAAGGTTATCGCCGCAAAGGCTACGCCAAATCAGCCCTTCGCTGCATTGAAACGGTAGCGTCTGATCTTGGTGCAACCAGCCTTGGCCTTCACGTTTTTAGCCATAATTCTGCGGCTCAGTCACTTTATTCAAGCATGGGTTATCACGTCGTTAGCCACAACATGAAGAAGAGTTTGGTTAGTTAATTGGGGAAAGCGACGCTGTCACTTCCCCTAGCCCCAACAATATAACGATCAAAGCTCGGAATTAACCGCTTTGCGAAAACCATAACGGTTCAACAGTAGCCAGCCGCACCAGAAGAAAGACGTGAGTGCAACGGCAGTCAAAATTGCAGGTTTAGGGTTATCAAGTGAGCTAATAGAGCCTGCGTAAGCCGCGATAATGGTGTAAGGCAATGTCACCGTTATCCACGATAAAACAAACGTCAGGAACTTCATGTGGCTGATCCCTGACATACAGGCGGTCACTTCTGCAGTTGAAGTCGGGACATACACCCCAAGAAACCAAAACCTTACAACCATTATCAAACTAAAAAACAAAGCCCACACCTCTCTCACTCAATGTCGTTGAAGCACCCTACTCACCATGTGCCTCATTTTTACTTTATTTTGTGAACCAAAGTGGCACTAACCCGCGGCTGTCTAATAGTTAGTACAGATTTCATCCCCATCCTTGCTTCTAATTGATGCAGTGGCAAACAACAATTATCAGCCACTTTTTCAGGATCAACGTCCGCGTCGGTTGCAAAAACGCATTCAAAACCACGCGGCACGCATCACTCGGAGAAAGGTATGAACATCAACGATCAAGATCTATCTGAGCCAAATTCACTCTCACTGACGTTCGATGAGCAGCAGAACGACGTCATTAACGCGGCCTCAACAACCCGTGCTGCTTCAGACATTATCGGCACTGACCAAAACGACACCCTGCACGGAGACGACAACGATAACCGTATCTATGGGCTAGATTACAACGACACACTCTATGGCCATGGTGGCGATGACGAGCTTTATGGTGGTTCGCGCTCTGATACGCTGTACGGTGGTGATGGTAACGACAAACTCTACGGCATGACCGATACCGCCCCCACCAGCCCTTACTATGGATTTAATCGTCTCTATGGCGAGAGCGGAAACGATGAGCTCTATGGCAGTTTAGGAATTGATCATCTCTACGGTGGCCTGCACAACGATGTGCTTTACGGCGACCAAGGCAATGACAGTTTGTATGGTGAACAAGGCCACGATACCTTGCATGGCGGAGACGGTGCAGATCGCTTATATGGCGACGGAGGCAATGACACGCTCCATGGTGAAGATGGCATTGACAAGCTTTATGGTGGCGCTGGCGACGATTTTATTTCCGGCGGTGAAGGCAACGATGAGATCTCTGGCGATGCTGGAGACGACCAGCTTGAGGGGGATTCAGGTGATGACGAGCTCACTGGCGGCGCTGGCAATGACATACTGAATGGCGGTGATGGCGATGATACCCTCCTTGCCAATGTAGGAAACGACACCCTATATGGTGGCGAAGGTAACGATACGCTTTATGGTAACGAAGGCGACGACACGCTCAATGGTCAAGACGGTAATGACACGCTCTTCGGCGACCAAGGCGATGACACACTCCTCGGTGGGAATGGCAATAATTCGCTAGATGGTGGTTCTGGCTATGATCGCGCTTATGGCGCTTCCGGTGACGATACGATCATTGACAGCGAACTGGCCATCGGTGCCGGTGGCAAGGATATTATTTTCGCCAATGCACACACTGCCGATGTTGCCATTGGCGGCGCAGGCAATGATTGGGTTGAAGGCTTTGGCGGTGACCTAGTTAGTGGCGGAAGCGGTAATGATGTGCTGGTGAGCTTTGGTAAAAACGACACGTTGCAAGGTGGCACAGGCGATGACGTTTTACTTATCGAAGGCTCGACTGCAGACAGCACACGTCTTTTCGGCGGCGCGGGTAACGATTACTTGTCAGGAAATGGCAAAGACCAGCTTCTGATTGGCGGAAGCGGCGCAGATATATTTCATTTTGGGCATTCGATTTTACGCAGCGAAGATGTCATCCCTAATGAGACCCCTTCCATTGGTCATGACCGCATTGTTGATTTTGAAATAGGTGTCGATACCATCAGCATCGACACAAGCCTCGCCAACAGCATTGACGATCTGATCATCGAGCAGCATGGCATCACAACACGTATAACCCTGTCAGATGGCTCGACCATTATTCTAAACAAGGTCCAAGCGACCGATCTCAGTACTTCAGATTTTGCTTTTACGAGCGCAAACACCTACTCAGACAGACTTGGTGATTGGCAGAGTTATGCCGATAGCTACTGGCGCTTTTCTACTGCTTCGAACAACGACACCATCAACATAAAGAAAATCGGTAACAATACGAATAACGCTGAATACTTCGATGGCGGTGCGGGTGATGACACCCTAACGTCCAGGGGCGGTAACGATATATTGGCGGGTGGAGATGGTAATGACACTTTCGAACTACGACAAGAAATCCGTTTTTCTAGCACCGATACCTCTACTGATATTCAAACTGTGCAGATTGAAGATTTCACCGTTGGCACAGACACATTGACCATCTCCTTTAACTCTTACAATCTAAGCGGCTTTGATTTATCGATGATTACCGCGAAGCAAGTAGGCTCCGCAGCTGTATTAGAACTTAATGAATATTTCCAGGTTGTCCTGAAAAATTTCGACGCTACCTCGTTTGAAAGCGAGCAAGTTTCCTATGTCATTCGTGGCAACAATGGAAACGAAACGTTACTTGGCGATGATGCAAATAACACAATTTCAGGAGAAAAAGGCAACGACATCATCGAAGGTGACGGCGGTGACGACACACTCGATGGCGGCGCAGGCAACGACGCAGTTTCTGGTGGCAAGGGTAACGATCAACTCTGGGGAGGAGGAGGTAGTGACACGCTATTCGGTAACGAGGGTAACGATAAGCTCTATGCCGAGGGCGGCAACGACCAACTAGACGGCGGCGCGGGTGATGATCTGCTCGTTGCAGACATTGGCAACAATACACTCACGGGTGGTTCAGGAAAAGATACGTTTAAAGTCGGAGACTATGAAAAATATGGCAGTCAAAATAGCCAATATCACAACACAGTGACTGACTTTGAAGTAGATAATGACAGTGTGGAAATCACTCATGCGCTAGATAGTTTGAGTCTTCATCACCTCGACGATGATGGAATATACAGCGTTAGCGACTTCTTTTCACAAGTCGGCAGTGACGTGTTGATAGAGGGCTCTAGCCGAGCGTCAGTCACGCTAGAAAACATCAATCTCGCCGATCTCAATGGTGACCAATTTCACTTCACGCTGATTGGTCGTAACAACGCCGATCACATTGTGGGGGGCGATGGCAATGACACGCTTATCGGCCGCAAAGGCAATGACACTCTAAATGGCGGAGATGGAAACGACTGGTTGGAAGGTGGTGTTGGCTTCGACACGCTGACAGGCGGTCAAGGCGCGGATACGTTTGTTGTTGATGATGATCAGGTTGATTTCAGCATCGTAGAAACAGATACGATTTCCGATTTCGAAGTTGGCATCGATAAAGTGCTTTTCTCTCATTACAATGCCGACAAAATTGATTTTGATGATTTCATCGTCACACAGCAAGGCAGCGACACCCTAGTACAACTGATCCGTCCGTACTCGGTTGGCGGGAGAGAATACGTTGATGACTATGTGAATGTCTTGTTTAAAAACACCAATGTGTCTGATATCACTGCGGATGACTTTGTCTTTGTGTAGAGCGGGTATTAAATCACTCAGCAGCTTACCGAAGCCCTCCTGCCATGTTGACTGCTGACGCTGCACATTAGCTTATCCATTCAACCTCCCTGCTTAAGGGAGGTTGAACTGCTTCCCAATAATGTGTGATTTCATTGTATGATGACAGAAGGTTTCCTTTTCTTTCGTTATGGATGCGCTCATGGGAGACGCTCTACACCAATTGCAATTCTCGGTATCTATCACCGGCCCTATCTGCTTAATGCTGATACTCGGGGTGATATTCAAACGTATCGGCCTTATTAACGACAACTTCATCGAAGTCGGTTCAAAGCTCGTTTTTCAAGTGACCCTTCCGACCATGCTGTTTTTAAGTATTGTCGTCTCTGAGCACGATTTCTCTGCCGCAAGTGGGTTTGTAAACTACGGCATTATCGCCAGCATCCTGTTTTTTATCTTTGCCTATCTCTCGGTCAAATTGATCTTCAAAGACTCACCCCACCAAGGCGTGATTATTCAAGGTAGTTACCGTGCCAACACCGGTATCATCGGCATCGCTTTTGTAGCGAACGCGTATGGTTCGCAAGGCGTCGCATTGGCAGCCTTGTATGTGGCGGTCACGACATTTATCTATAACGTACAAGCGGTTATCTGCCTTTCACCCAAAGGGGCAGCATCTGGGGCACAAACCGCGAAATTGATGTTTCGCACCCTGACCAAAAACCCGCTTATCATCTCGATTCTTTCTGGCATGGCATTTTACATGCTTTCCATACCCGTGCCCGACGTGGTGGTTGATGCAGGAAACTACTTGGCGAAAATGACGCTTCCTTTGGCACTGTTATGTACGGGTGCCTCGCTTAATTTTAGCTTGATGAAAAAAGAGAAAGGACCTTCGTGGTTTGCCAGTAGCTACAAACTCATTGTTGCGCCGATCCTCATCACTTTGGGGGCCTATTTGGTTGGCTTCAGGGGGATAGAGTTGGGCATTTTATTCTTCATGAATGCCTCTCCCGTCGCGGCAGCCAGCTATGTCATGGTGCGCTCAATGGGTGGAAATGCCGTACTGGCAGCTAACATGATTGCATTTACCACGGTGCTTTCTGCTGTCACATGTACAGTGGGTATTATCGTTCTCAAGGCGTATGGATTGATATAGCGAGACGATAGTCACTACTTTTTCCACAAAGTGCGTTGGCGCTAAAAAATCACATCGCCTCTGAACGCTTACTCTAGCATCGCATTCATTTTGCAAGAGGGCTTCGAGCCTAAGCAGAAAAGTTACATTACGTCGCATTTCCACATTCACGAAAGAGAACCCCAAGCTTAGAGGTGTTAAAAAATAGACACTTATGTTTTTGGATATTTTGGAGAGAAAATGGATGTTGGTGTTTCGATACTTGCTTTAGTTGGCGCAGCTGCCTTCTATTACTTTGTACTTTACTCTAAGCCGCAAGATGAAGATTGGCAAAAACTGCCAACACTTTCAGAGTACTTGTCAAAACATCCGGAGTGCAAAGCGGATGACCCAGAAAATGCCAAATGTTACAGTTGTAGTTCTGATAAAGTTATTTTTCAGCCGTTAACGGTACATGAAGACACTCGCTACAAGCATATTTGCCTTTCGTGCAAAAAAACGCTTTTTAGAAGCAAAGCGATCATGTCGTAGCTGTTTTAGCTTAGATAGGTTGCATGGCAAAGGACGCGGTGGTCATATGCTTCTCATCACACTCAATCGTTAATCCTCATCTACTCAAGTGTGCCTATCAAGTCAGTGGCTATTCAGTCTGATAATCTAAAATTACTTTTATTTATAACGCTGTATGTCCTTACTGTATGGATAGGCTTAACTGTAGACAACAGGCTATTTCATGGGTTTGAGGTTGTATTGACGACATTTGGTACAGGGCTTTTCGTTGGCTTTTTTTTGTATCGACGAAAAGACCCATTAAAGATATATACAAAATTTGATGATGACAGGCACTTTATTAGAAGACAACGACCGCACTTGTACGCATGCCTATCCCTTATTTTCGTAGGAACTCTTTCTTTCTACACGCCAACAAGTGAACCATTTGAAGTTATTGTACCCGTAGTTGAAAAGCGTACGAGCGTATTCAGCAGAGGACAAACGCACGTTTTATACTTGGAACATGAATCGTTTGGCACTCTCAGAATGGTGGTACCAAAACGAATTTGGACAGCACATTATCAAGGCGATTTGATGCTGTTAGAAGTTCAAGAAAATGCGTTAGGCCTGCATATTGTTAACCGCTACGAGCCTTTGAGTGGCTAGCAAGAACTGAGATATAAAATATAATAAAATCAATATATTATGATCATCATTATGCATTTTCTGACTCAAAGACGTCGCCTAAACATCCGGCATTAACGGTTGGTCGATATTTTTTTCGTAGCACTCAACCGTAAACCATCATCAAACGCAATGACAAAGCCCGCATCTCTGTTTTCTGTATCGATGCAACGCCCAACCACAACACCACAAAAGCCCACATAAAAGACATGCCATTTTAGTGCATGGCATATCCTTAAATAGCCATTTCCTTTATAGGCGATTTGGGTGCCAATTTTTGCTCAAAAAACACAATCAGAACCGCACAGCGATCATGGATCGCCACAAAGGAGCCTAATGCTCCCTCAGTCTTCGCGCGCTGTTTCTTCTCAATCTATACATTCTCGCGCTATCAAAACGACGCAGCGACCAATCACCCAACACAGGGCGATGCCTTCGGTCTCCCCTTCCACTCCCGAAACATCAAACATGTTCAGCGGTCGTCAATCGACATCAGACTATGAAAAAGAGGCTGACCACATTGCCGAGAACACGATGCGCATGTCACCGTCATTCAGCATGCCCCGCGATGAAGCGCCCGATCCGTCTCGGCAAAACGGTCATCTGTCGTCGTTCACATCAGGAGGCGTTGCCATACCCAACACGACAAGGGGTTTCTTTGAATCTCGTATGGGACGAGATTTGAGCAAAGTGAGAATTCATCAAAACAGCACCGCTGATTTGGCGACGCGCGCGCTAGGCGCAAAAGCCTTTGCCATTGAAGATCATGTTTGGTTGAGTTCAAAAGTAGAAACTCAACCCAACATGACGCTCGCGCATGAACTGGCTCATGTTCTCCAATGGCAATCAGGCGCGCCATCGACCATTCGTGCAGACATTTTCGACAAGTCCTTAACGCAGCAACTTTTGATGTCAGATTTTGAAGGTCTGGATGTGGAGACCGTCGAAAGGTTGCTTGAAGCCATGCTCGTTTATATCGAAAACTTTCCAGAGGGATCGATTGATCGCCAAGCATTGCAAGAAAACCTCGACATGGCATCACAAGCGCTGGCAAGAATGACAACGTCAGAACCTGAGCCTGAACCGACACCCGCAGAACGTCGAGCACGAAGACGACGCTTGGAAACACCAGATCCAGATACGATGCGTCGTGATATTCAACGCATCATGAATTTGGTTCAAGAAACACACGTTAGCGACGGAGAAGAAGCGCAAATTCTCGTGATTATTGAACGCTACACCTCGTCACAATATCGCTTTGAGTTGTTCTTACGCGCTTTAGATAATCGCCATTACTATGCGGGCGCATTTGGTGGATACAAATTCCGCAGTGGTGTTACCGCTGTTTCTCGTGAGCTGGAAGGACCGAGATGGCGTCGCTTTCGCCAACTACTTCGTACTCACAGCCGCAGTTATCGAGATTTTGAGCCTCCGGAGGAGCTCACATTCGGACAAAGCTTTTGGACGGATTTGTCCGAAGGCCAGATTAGAGACCAAATTTTCGCGTATTTTCATGGCATGGGACAAGCTGGCGTCGCCATGGCAACATCATTTATCGATATGGTAAGAGACCCCGTCGGCTTTATTCGCAGTATTGGGGAGCTACCCCAAACCATTTCTACCTTCTGGCGAAATAGACGCCAAATTCTGAACACCTTTATGTCCGCGTCACCGGAAGAGCAAGCACGCTACATTGGGCGGCTATTTGGCGAAGCTGAGATCTTTTTAGCGACAATGGGCTCGGGAGCGACCACTCCCCCCGCTCGCGCAACGAGAGTGTTAGCACCTATTCCCGCTGAAGCGGTGGTTGCGTCAGGCCGAGGGGCTGCAGCGATGAGTGGCGGTGGTGGCATGGCATTAGATCTTGGTCGACTAGGGCCATTTGCTCAACAAGGCATGCAGATGACGGCCCATTCTGCCCAGCTTGGAAGCGGTACACGTGGTGCGAGAGAAGTGGCTGAAGAAGCAGGATCGTCATCAAGTGCTTCAGGTTCACCCTCTACGCGCAGAAGACGGACAACTGAGCCTGAAACACCGCCCGATCTCACCCGCGATGAGGCAAGGCGTCTTGAGATTTTAGAAGAATTTTCTGATGCGCAATCTGGTCATCGTCGACCAGATGTTGCCCCTGAAGGCACGCGAGCAACAGGCACAACCACACGCCCTAGAACCCGATCTCTTTCTGATGCCGACGTGCTTGCAGCGAACCTTGAACGAACAGTGGCGACAAGGCCGCCCGGTCATCACGCGCATCACATGATCCCCAAAGGCATGCGAGAAGCAGGACCAGCAAGAGAGATTCTTGAACGGTTCAATATCGGCATTAACTCAGAAAGAAACGGCGTATGGCTAGCTTCCGAGTACGGCGTTCCCAACGTCAGCACAGGCCAAATCCACTCTACGATACACACAAGACGATATGTTCGATGGCTCAATGAGCAGCTCATCCAAGCCTCTCATGGCGGAAGAGCGGGTGTGTTAGACGCCCTCGCGAGCATAAGAAGCCAAATTCTTAATGGAAGCGTGCCTTTATAATCTGTGGTGACCAAAGACCACGATTGGCCCTTCCCCTAACCTAACGCATTGGTGATCATGGTTTCATATTTTGCTCACCAAACCGACATTGCAGGCAAGAAATGAACCCAAGCCAGCTAGGCAACTAATTCGCAGTAAACCATTCACACAGCGCATTCAGCGTTAATTGCACGGCTGGGTGCTTGGCGTCTGATTTTCGGGTTAAGACATGCCAAGTTAACGGCAACCCGTTTTCCGTTAACGGCACGGCGACAACCAGTTCCTGCTTCAAAGATCGAGTAATGGCCCATTTGGAAAGAATGCTGATCCCAAGGTCAACCGCGATCATTTCAACAATGGCATCCGTCATTTCGACAGACTGAATATGACGTAAGCGAATACCGGACGGTTTGATAAACCGTTCGTACTCAAACCCCGGCAACGCATCAAGGCTGTAGGTGAGGTAATCCACGTCTGACAGGTCTTGTGCTATCACCCAAGGCTTATCAGCGAAAGGATGTTGAGGATGGGTAACGAGGACGAGTTCATCTTGAATCAATGGGACGGATGAAAACGCCGAGTTGTCGATATTCACTGGGGAAATCAGCAAATCGGTTGCGCCAGTGAGCAATGTGTTTTCTGCTTCGCGTGTTGCTGCTGCAACAAAGTCGACTTGTAGCTTCTCGCGTTTCACGGGAAGAGACGCTAAAAAACCGGGAACCCAATGGTAAGCGCTGTATGCCGCAATACCTATTTTCACGAGGTGATTGGCGTTTTGCGCTGTCAGCTCAAAATCTTTTTCCGCACGCGCCAATTCAGGTAGCAGCACTTGCGCTGCTTGTATTAATGCATGCCCTGCTGGTGTGGGTCGTAATCTGCGTCCATCTCGTTCAAAGATGGGGTTACCTAAACGTCGCTCTGCCTCAGCAAGACGGTGACTGAGGGCGGATTGCGTAACACCAATGACCTCTGCTGCGCGCCCTAAGTTTCCATGTTTCCCGACGGCTTCCAATAGCTTCCAGTGCTTAATGTCCAATCGCATAGATGAGAGTTCTTCATGTGTAACGCGTGATTTTCATTAATTATATGACGGAAGTATCGCTATGATCCATTGAGTCTTGGTGAATAAACGTTCACCGCTAAGGGAATGATGGGAATAATGACATGGGAACAGTGATGATGATTGGCGCGGCAATCGGGTTTGGACTAAATCCGTTGCTGTCCCAGTTATTGTTTCAACAAGGATTTTCACCTGAAGTGGTTGCATTGTTTCGGTTTGGTATTCCCATGTTATTCGTTTTGCCCTATTTAGGGGCGATGAAACACAATCGCTCCGAATATCTAAGAAGTATGGCGGTGGGGGCATGTTCAGGAGTAGGAATGCTGGCGTTTCTTGAAAGCTTGCATTGGGTATCTCCCACCTCTGTCATTATGATTTACTACACGTACCCCTTATTCGCGATGTTGCTCGGCTGGCTATGTTTCGGCCAAGCCATTACCCGAAATCGCATGATTGCAGCGGGGATCATTGGTCTCGCGGTGTCATTGATGCAGGGTTCTTTTGGAGCATCGAATGCCTCTGTGGGGCAGGTCTTACTTTGCTTCGTCGCGCCCGCGTCTTATGCCTTGGTGATTAACTATTTCTCTCGTCCAGTGCGTCCACTGAAGGTGGGTGAACGAATGAGTGCTGCGATGGCTGGGCATATGATTGTGATTGTGCCGCTGGTAGGGATGATACAACCGACGATCGTTTTGCCAGTCACCGCGGAACAAAGCTGGCTTATTCTAGGGTTAGGCGTGTTTTCTGCCGCCATTCCTCAATACCTGTTTGTCAGAGGAAGCCTTCTTATCGGAGGAGAAAAAGCAACAATGATTAGCACATTTGAAATCGTGTTTGCATTACTTTTCAGTGTGATGCTTCTTGGTCAATCTATTAGCTACTTTGAGCTTGTGGCGTGTTCTCTGATCGTGATTGCAGGCTTGATACGATTCGAGCCACAGCCGCTAACGGAAAATATCAACCTCTCACTTTCGACGCAGAACCTGCGTCATGGAAACTGATCGGTTCTTATGAAGATCACGATAAAAAATGCACTAAACCGCCATTAACGTAGGTCACTCCAGGAGGGCTGTCCTAACCATGGCTAGTCCCAACCATGGCTATTGAACATTCTCTGAGTCGGTGCTTATATGACCACTTTGTTTGACGGCCATTTTTTGGTAGGCAAATGTATAAGTGCGACTAGATAAGGACATCAGACGTGAAAAAATACCTTTTAATACTCTTCTTCCCATTATTTGCATGTGCTGAACCTACGCCTCAGACCACTGATTCAACTCAATATTTCTCAGAACTTAACAAGCAATTACGCATAGCAGAACTTGCAATGTTACATTTAACAGAAGATAAAGATTACCCATGGGACGAGCATCATCGGCCTTATGAAACCTACGACGACGCCAACCATCCTGAGTTATCTGATGAACAGTATGCTGAAATTGACCGCTTTGATTATGCCAAGAGTGTTTTATTAACATCTGTAACCGCGGTGTATTCCATCGCCATCGCCGACAACCCAAACGAACAGATTGAATACATGAAGGTCATATTTTCTGATCCGGAAGATGAGGCTGAGCGGGTTGCCATCGATTTTTCTTATCACAACTGGAAATTGTATAAAGACAGCCCAGAACAGTATTTAAGAGCCCTTTGGTCAAAAGCCATTGCAACCGACCTCAATCAGTTTATTTACTGAGATATCACCGTTGAATATGTGAGTGTCAAACAAGATAGTGACTAAAGGACTTTGCATGGTTTCACGGACCAAACACCCTCAGCTTACAAGGCACTTTAATCAGTTCTGTCGTTGATTCTGTTTTACCTACCAGGTTAAACACATTGGCGAGCATGGTTTCGACATCTTGTTCTACCATGCCTACGTTGCCAGGAAGAAATGAACCGAACGGGTCCCAGTCAAAACAGCCGTAGCGAATCATTGCGCCACCGTCCGGCAAGCCACTTTGCCAACTGACTACACCTTCAAGAGAAATGGTTGAATTGACGAACAAGCCCGTCGCGCCTGTGGGTTGAAAGTTTGCCAACAGCTGTTCTGCTTTCTTGGCGGAATAGCCCTCTGCCATCACGTAGTCGTCTGGCACAGCAATACCGCGTTCGCGCTGCGCGGCGAGAAAACCTTGAAGACGCGCTGCCGTGTTGTGATCGGTAAGTCGCCCACCAACAAAACGCAGTGGGCCAACCCAACCAAGTTCTCGCTCACAGCGATCCAAAATCAACTGCGTCAGCTCAAACGCCCCCGCATAGTTATCTGAAATCACGGACGCTGTTTTGCTACCGGGCAAATCCATATTGATGGATTGAACGCCTGCCGCATGGCAAAAATCGGAGATACGGTCTGGGTCAGTCGCGCCCGTTGAAATCAGGCATTCAGCTTGATAGGAAACCAGCTCGCGCGCAGCATCAAACTCTAGATCAGGGCTTCGTTGGGTACAGGTAACAACAGGAATAAGCCCACGCAAACGCGCCATGGATTCAAATTTTTCGGCAATGTCACCGAAATAGCGATTGTCGTATTTCGGAACAATCATACCCACAATGTTTGATCGCTCACGCCGCAGCAAGCTGGCTTGGGCGTTCACCGCATAGCCTTCTTCTTTTGCTAACTGCAACACACGTTCGGCGAGCTTTGCACTGATCCGTCTCTTCTTCCATGTCCCGTTCAATACTGAGCTTACCGAACTTGGTGAAGCGCCTATGCGGGTCGCTAAATCATAGATGGTTGTTCGTTTCGTCTCTTTTTTCATTCTGTTCTTATTCGCCACAGTAAGGTGAGAAAACGGCTCAACTCTGAGAAAAACAAACCATGATGGTTAAATTTCACACTGAGTTGTTAACAAGATGTTGACGCAGTTTAAACGATGGTGCAAAGATGCACAATCGATTGAGCAGCTTATCAATGTCCGTTGAGAGGCCGTTCAATATCGACAGTGCAGAAGGTTTTGTACTTCGAAAACATCTTCTTTCTCGTTTAGTTGATCGCTTAGTTAAGGAATCGCTGGGCTAATTAATCGAATAGGAAGTTCAGAGTAGTCGGTGATTGTTTGTGCAATCATCCTCAAAAAGCTCCTGCGCATACTCAGCATTACGGAGGATAAAATGACCAAGTTAACTAAGATAGCCGCACTTTCTAGTGTCGCAGCAACCCTGTTTGCTTCTGCTGCCATCGCTCAAACTGTGGCTTTCCTAATGCCAGACCAAGCATCCACCCGGTATGAAGAACACGATTGGCCGGGCTTTAAAACTGCGATGAACGCACTTTGTCCCGACTGCAAACTCATTTATCAAAACGGCAACGCCGATGTGGCGCTGCAACAACAACAGTTCAACTCAGTGATTGCGCAAGGTGCTGAAGTGATCGTGCTCGATCCTGTCGATTCTTCTGCCGCTGCAGCGTTAGTGCAAATCGCCAAATCTCAGGGTGTCAAAGTTATCGCATACGACCGCCCTATCCCCGATTACCCGGCTGATTTCTACGTGTCATTTGACAACGAAGGCATCGGTTATGCTATTGCACAATCTTTGGTCGAGCAACTTAAGCTATCCGGCGTTCCTGAAGGTGCTGGTGTTTTACAAATCAACGGTTCACCAACTGATGCTGCTGCGGGTTTAATCCGTGATGGCATCGACCGTGCGCTAGACGCATCGCCATACGTTACCCTGTCAGAATTTGATACGCCAGATTGGGCACCACCAAAAGCGCAAGAATGGACTGCGGGTCAAATCACGCGATTTGGTGACAAAATCACGGGTATTGTCGCGGCTAACGACGGCACAGGTGGTGGCGCGATTGCCGCACTGAAAGCCGCAGGTGTGAGCCCCCTTCCTCCTGTAACGGGTAACGATGCCACCATCGCAGCACTGCAATTGATTATCGCGGGCGACCAATACAACACCATTTCAAAACCCTCTGAAATTGTTGCCGCCGCGGCTGCAGAAGTCGCCGTTACCTTGTTGAATGGCGACACGCCAAAGGCTGAAATGTCGCTTTACAACACACCATCTCAATTGTTTGTCCCTGCTGTTGTGACACAAGCGAACATCAAACAAGAGATCTTTGACGCGGGCATTCAATCGCCAAGTGCCGTCTGCACAGCAGAGTATGCAGCCGCATGCGCGAAGCTTGGCATCACGCCTTAGCGTTTATCACACCATCGTTTTCATCATCACACATGCCGCCGCCAGAACGTTGGCGGCGCGCTCTCATTACTTAGGTGGAGAAGAGCATGGAGCAGTCACATTCAATCGCGAGTCGCGGAGAGTTAATCCTTAACCTTAGTGGCGTCTGCAAGCAATTTGGCGCGGTTACTGCGCTGGAAAACATCGACCTTGATGTCCATGCTGGCGAAGTCGTCGCCTTGGTTGGCGATAATGGCGCGGGCAAATCTACACTGGTGAAAGTCTTGGCGGGCGTACACCAGCCCACTTCAGGCACCATCAAATATCTAGGTAAAGAAGTGTCATTAGACACCCCTGGTGAAGCCTTGGAGCTTGGCATTGCCACGGTTTTTCAGGACTTGGCGCTGTGTGAAAACCTCGATGTGGTTTCCAACCTTTTTCTCGGACACGAAGTGTCTCCGTGGTGCATGGACGAAGTGCAAATGGAAGTGCGTGCATGGACGCTGTTGCAAGAGTTAGCGGCGCGTATTCCATCTGTTCGCGAACCTGTCGCCTCGTTGTCTGGCGGCCAACGACAAACCGTCGCCATTGCCCGTTCATTGTTGCTAGACCCTCAGATCATCATGTTGGATGAACCTACCGCCGCATTGGGCGTTGCACAAACGGCAGAAGTGCTGAACTTGATAGAACGTGTTCGCGAGCGTGGACACGGCGTTATCTTGATTTCCCATAACATGGATGATGTTCGCGCCGTCGCCGATCGCATCGTCGTGTTAAGGCTTGGTCAGAACAATGGCGTTTTCACCGCAGAAACATCTCATCAAGAACTTGTGGCGGCAATCACAGGGGCAAGTGAAAACTCTGTCTCCCGTCGTGAGGCCAAAATAGCCGCTGCTGGGGAGGACATCTCATGAGTAACAATGAACAGTCCAATGCACCGCTACCCAAGTTTGACCGTGCAGATTCTCGTGTCCGCTATGACAGTGGCATCGCGGGTGCGTTTCGCGGGTTTATCGATCGTGTACGCTCTGGTGACTTAGGCATGCTGCCTGTTGTTATCGGCCTTGTGTTGATTTCGGCTGTGTTCACCACGCTGAATCCGGTCTTTATTGCCCCGAACAACTTGGTCAATTTGCTGTTTGATGCCGCCGCAGTGGGATTGATTTCGTTGGGTGTTGTCTGTGTGCTCTTGCTGGGCGAAATCGACCTCTCGATTGGTTCGATGAGCGGATTATCCTCAGCGCTCATTGGCGTACTTTGGGTAAACGCGGGTTTTGCGTTGCCGATTGCCATCTTCGCCTCGCTGTTAACGGGCGCAGCCGTTGGCGCAATCTATAGTTTTCTGCGAAATCGTTTCGATATGCCGAGCTTTGTTGCCACTTTGTCAGGCCTGCTCGCGCTGCTCGGTTTCCAGCTTTATATTCTTGGGCCAACAGGCTCGATCAACTTGCCCTTTACCTCGCCATTGGTGCGTTTTGGTCAAATCATGATCATGCCGGGTTGGTTTTCCTATTTGGTCGCATTAACACCGGGGGTGGTGATCATTGTTAGCGCGCTGCGCAACAACAAAAGCCGCGTCGCCGCCAATCTGTCATCGGCGGGTATGAGTGTTCCGCTGCTCAAAGCGGCAGTGCTGACGGTATGTTTGGTCTTTGCCGTGTTTTACCTCGAACTTGGCCGAGGCGTGCCATGGATGTTTGGTGTGTTCGTGTTGTTTGTGGTGATCCTGGATTACGCGCTCACACGCACCAAGTGGGGACGCTCGATGTTTGCAGTGGGCGGAAACGCAGAAGCGGCAAGGCGCTCAGGCATCAAGGTGCAACAAATTCGCATGTCGGCGTTTATCGTCTGCTCAACCTTTGCGGCACTGGGTGGCGTGTTCGCGGCTTCTCGCTTGGCATCTGCCAGCCAACAAGCCGGCACTGGCGATGTCAACCTTAATGCCATTGCGGCGGCGGTCATCGGCGGTACATCGTTGTTTGGTGGTCGTGGTTCTGCATGGTCAGCCTTGCTGGGCGTGCTTGTCATCATGGCGATTTCAAACGGGTTAACCCTGCTCAATCTGAGTTCATCCCTACGTTACATGATCACCGGTGCGGTACTCGCCATTGCAGTTATCGTCGACTCACTCGCCCGTAAATCCCGTGCGAGCCACGGTCGCGCTTGAACGCCGAAACAGAGTCAGAAAAGGATTGAAAATGAATAATCTTTTAGTCAACAAAACCGCTGCTATTACTGGCGCAGCCTCCGGAATTGGTCTGGCTTGCGCAACAATTTTAATTGAGCAAGGCGCGCGTGTTGTTCTGATTGATCGCGCAGAAGACAGGCTCAACGCTCTTTGTGAAGAGTTGGGCGAGAACGCAATACCGCTTGTGGTGGATTTATTTGATAACGCCCAAGTCTCTGCACTGGGCGATAGCATTCACGCACTGGTTGGCGATCTCGATATTTTCCATGCTAACGCCGGCGCTTATGTCGGCGGTGCTGCTGCCGAAGGCGACCCAGATGAATGGGATCGCGTGCTTAACCTCAATATCAATGCGGCATTTCGCAGCGTTCGTGCTGTTTTGCCTGCGATGATTGCGCGTAAATCTGGTGACATACTCTTTACCAGTTCTGTGGCTGGCGTTGTACCTGTTGTGTGGGAACCGATTTATACCGCCTCAAAATTTGCGGTTCAGGCGTTCGTGCATTCCACACGCCGTCAGGTGTCTGAACATGGCATTCGCATGGGCGCCGTGCTTCCGGGCCCAGTGGTCACCGCTTTACTGGATGATTGGCCAAAAGAGAAGATGGAAGAAGCCTTAGCCAACGGCTCACTCATGCAACCACGAGAAGTCGCAGAGGCGGTTTTATTCATGTTGACGCGACCACCCGGCGTGGTGGTTCGAGACATGGTCATCTTGCCTAACAGCGTTGATTTGTAGCGCGAGCGGAGGCTAACACCATGACCGAATCAACGCATACTCCGCAATACGTTTTAGGTATTGATGTGGGCACAGGCAGCGCACGTGCCGGCATTTTTTCTACCGATGGCGACTTGATCGGCACAGATAAGTGCGATATTCAGATTTTCAAAGATGAAGGCAACATCGTCGAGCAATCCAGCAACGACATTTGGCAAGCCGTTGTCACCGCCGTGCGCAGCGCAATATCCACCTCGGGCATTGCTGCTGAACACCTTGTCGGCATTGGCTTTGACGCGACGTGTTCGTTAGTGGTGCTCGGCAAAGACGGTGAACCTTTGCCTGTTGGCGACCCCTCCCTGCCTGAACGCAATATCATGGTGTGGATGGATCATCGCGCCCTGGAACAAGCAGATCGCATCAATGGCATTGGTCATCGCGTGCTTGATTATGTCGGCGGTCGAATTTCACCGGAAATGGAAACCCCTAAGCTGCTTTGGCTGAAAGAACATCGCCCTGACGTGTTTGAAAAAGCATGGCAATTTATGGATTTAACCGATTTCTTAACGTGGCGTGCAACGGGCGATCTGGCACGCTCCGTCTGCACCTTAACGTGCAAATGGACTTACATGGCTCATGAGGATTCATGGGACAAAAGCTATTTCGACGCCATCGGGCTTGGTGCATTGTCTGATGAAGGGTTTAGACGCATTGGCACTCACGTGGTGTCAGCAGGAGCGCCTTTAGGAAACGGACTCAGCAAAGAAGCGGCTGAAGCGCTTGGGTTGTGTGAAGGAACGCCCGTCGCCGCGGGTTTGATCGACGCTCATGCAGGCGGTATCGGCTCGATTGGCGTTGAAAATGGCGGCGGCGCGACCGCAAACCTCGCTTATGTGTTTGGCACATCATCTTGCACCATGACCTCTACCCAACAACCTGTATTTGTTCCGGGCGTTTGGGGGCCCTACTATTCCGCCATGGTGCCTCAGCTTTGGCTCAACGAGGGCGGTCAATCTGCCGCCGGTGCCGCCATAGAGGCATTATTGGCGTTTCACCCCTACAGAACCACGGCAGAGAAACACGCCGCGCAATCTGGACTATCTCTTGTTGAATGGCTCATTGAACAAGCCGAACAGCGATTAGGTGGTGAATCAAATTCAGCCGCACTCGCAAAGGGGCTGCATGTCGTTCCTGAATTTCTCGGTAATCGCGCGCCCCATGCCGACCCACACACCCGCGCTGTGATCTCAGGCTTAGGGTTAGAAAATGGCGTTAATAGCCTGATTGCACTTTACGTTGCCGGTCTTTGTGGCATTGGTTATGGGCTTCGCCAAATCATCGAAGCACAAGACCAAGCAGGTGCGAAGATTGAACGTATTGTGATAAGCGGAGGAGCAGGAAGAAGCGATTTTGTGCGTCAACTGTTGGCCGATACCACAGGCCGTGAAGTGACCGCGCCAGCGACAGATGAACCTGTTTTGCTCGGTTCTGCCATTCTCGGCAGCGTCGCCGCAGGCATTCACGCTGATATACATGCTGCTATGGCAAACATGTCGCACTTCACCGCGCACTTCACCCCTCAAAAAGGTGCGACCCAAACACTTCATTACCAACGTTTTGAGACGTTTAATGCGCTTCAAGAAATAGCCCGTAAATCAGTGAGTTTCTGATTCCACACCTATTTAAAAGAAAATCCCATCACGCATCCGCTTTTCACAAAAAAATTTAAATTGGCAGCTAGGTAGATTAAGTATATTCAATAAATCTCCTAGCCTTGCCTTCAATACTCTATTCTCACTTTAGAGGCCAAAAAGTTTGAATAAAATTTTCATCTGTTCGAAAGCATCTCTCCCGAAATTAACATTAAAATATTTCTCATTTAAAAACATACATTTGAATTTTTTTCTTACTTTATTTCGCCTTCATTGAAATAAAACCTAAGCGCCATGGGTCTTTTTTCAGGAACTCGAAATAGACTTAATTATTCTATTAACAGAGATTCAGCATACGGTAAAACATAGGTGGCAGTACTCCTATTTAATTCATTTTAAAACACACTATTGCCTACCGATTCATACAAATATATTGGAGAAATACGCATGGATAAGATTCAAAAGAGCGCCACATTTGCTTCTGTTGCACTGGCATTGGCAATGAGCACCAGCGCATTTGCAGCTGAATCACCTGCAGGTAGCTCAGGCGCTGCAATTGGCGCGGGTGATAAAGTTCACTGCTACGGCGTTCACTCTTGCAAAGGTAACTCTGATTGTAAAACCGCAGAAAACGCGTGTAAGGGACAAAACAACTGCGCAGGCCACGGCTTCAAAGGCATGAAAGCAAAAGAATGCCTAGATGCTGGCGGCACCATCTCTGATATCAAGTAATCGGTTGGAGAAGAGACATGACTTCGAGCTTTGGTCTAGGACTACGCACTCAGCATTACAACGATTTTCTGACTGCACCTCAGCCGGTTGATTGGCTTGAAGTCATCTCTGACAACTACATGGTCAACGGCGGAAAGCCGTTGGCTATGCTTGACCGCATTCGTGCCAATTACCCCATGGCAATGCACGGCGTATCCATGTCCATTGGTTCAGTGAATGGTCTGGATAAAGAATACCTCAACAAACTTAAAACCCTTGAACAACGCATTGAACCAATGTGGGTGTCTGATCATCTGTGTTGGAGTGGCGTTCATGGGCGCAAACTACATGATTTGATGCCATTGCCCTTCACGCAAGAAGCATTAGATGTCGTCGTTCGGAACATTCATCACGCTCAGGACGTTTTGCAGCGCCCGCTCGTTTTAGAAAATGTGTCCAGCTACGTCGAATTCACCGCATCTGAAATGACTGAGTGGGATTTCCTTTCAGCAATAAGCCAAACCACCGGCTGCAAACTGTTGCTCGACATTAATAATATTTTTGTCAGTGCGTTTAATCACGGCTTCTCTTCAACTGATTTCATTAATGGTATTCCTGTTGGCAGTGTTCAACAATTTCATTTAGCGGGTCATTTAAATAATGAAGATCATTTAATTGACACCCATGACCATCCTGTTTGTGACGGCGTTTGGATGTTATATGAGCAAGCCCTTAAGCGCTTTGGTGATACGCCGACAATGATCGAACGTGATGACAATATTCCGCCACTCGCAGAATTGATTGAAGAATTAAATATCGCCCGATCTATCGCGAATGACGTAGTGAATAAAAAAGGTGTCGCATGACTCTGTTAGATATTCAAAACAGCTTTCAGCGCGTTGTCTTAGATGAGCAATGCGCTGATGCCAATTGGGTTAACCAATCTGCACAGCGTTTACCCTCTAAAGAGCGCTTGGCGATTTATCACAATGCCTACCGCGTAAGGCTGATCGACGTACTGAGAGACACCTTCGGGCATACCGTTACCTATCTAGGTGATGATTGGTTTAATCAACTCACTGCTCGTTATGTGCAAAACCATACCTCGATTTACAACAACATTGGATTGTACGGCGAAGAGTTTCCGCAATATTTGGCAGAGCAACTCGCTGCTGATTTGGAGGTAGCAGAGCTCGCCAACTTAGATTGGACATTACGTCGCGCCTTTGATGGCACAGACAGTGCAATAATGACATTGGAACACTTGCAGCATATTGCCAGTGACAATCCTGAAAATGGCAGTCTTCGCGCGGTGCCGACGCTCAGCATCATTACACTCCACTTCAATACGCTCGATATCTGGCATGCCATCGATCAAGACGGAACACCGCCGACGGTTGAACCGCTACCACAGCCTGTTGATGTTTTGATTTGGCGAAAAGGCCATTCACCGCACTTTAGAAGTCTCTCACCCATCGAGTCTGAGGCCATTGGTTATGTGCGCGCTGGTGAGACGTTAAATGACATTGGTGCGAAATTGATGGAAAACTTCCCAGATGAGGATGTCTCAACGCAGTTTGGACACATGCTTCTTCGCTGGATCAACGATGAAATACTGGCGATTCCCTCTTTCCTCGAGCCAACAACTGACTAAATCAATAAGAAGAGCACTCCAAACAAAAAAGCCACCCGAGTGGCTCGGATGGCTTTGTTTTTCTCAGGTCGCTACTTGTCGCTTACCTGGCTTTATTCGACTATTTTCTCAACCAAACATCTTCTGGAATAAACGATTGTTTTTTGCGTTTCTTCTTGCCTGTACCTTCAGGCTTAGCCATCGGTTTTTCCACCGCCGCTAACGCTTCAATCGCAGCTTCATCGACTTCAAAGCCTTCCACTTGTTCTCGCTCTAAGCGAATTTTGTTCTTCTTCTCGATGATATTGAAATGGTGATAATCGTCATAATCAATAAGCGAGATCGCCAAACCCACCTCACCGGCACGGCCACTTCGACCAATACGGTGCATGTAATCTGATGGGCTTCGTGGCAAATCAAAGTTAATCACCACTGGCAGCTTTTCAATATCGAGACCACGCGCGGCAATATCCGTCGCGATAAGCACGTCAATACCGCCAGATTTAAACCCTTCAAGCACGTTAGTACGTGCGCCTTGGCCCTTATCACCATGGAAGACTTCTGCGGTAATACCACGCTTAGCAAGTTTGTCCGCCAAGTGTTCACAAGCCTTCTTGGCATTGACGAAAATCAGCGCTTGTCGCCATTGATGCTCGTGAATCAAATGCGCCAATACTGCTGTTTTTTCGCCTTTGTTCACGGTAAACACACGCTGAACTAAGGTACTTGCATCGGCACTTTGTACTTGAATTTCAACAGGGTCGTTCAGTAACGCTTGCGTTAATGTCTGTACTTGCTCGGGGAACGTCGCAGAAAACAGCATGATCTGCTTTTTCTTCGGCAACATCGCCAACAATGCTGAGAGTTCCTCGGTAAAGCCAAGGCTTAACATGCGGTCTGCTTCATCAAGCACAAGGGTTTGAACCTTATCAAGCTTGATGGCATTGCTAGAAATCAAATCCAGCAGGCGACCTGGCGTCGCAACCAAAATATCTGTGCCACCGCGCAACGCGAGCATTTGGGTATTCGCAGACACACCACCAAAAACAGCCACGGTTTTAATCGCGCCATTAAAATGCACTGCATAAGATTTGATGCTGTCAGCAACTTGCTTCGCCAATTCGCGAGTCGGTACCAAGATCAGCCCACTCACAAAGTTTCCTTTGCTGTTCGATGACTTACTAGCACTTTGTTGTTCGAAAAGCTGCTGTAACATTGGCAAAGCAAACGTGGCGGTTTTACCCGAGCCGGTATTCGCACCTGCAATCAGGTCACGCCCCGCTAGCACACTTGGAATAGCTTGCGCTTGAATCGGCGTCGGCTGCTGGTACTCCAGCTCCGTTAGTCGCGCTAACAAAGGTGAAATAAGGCCAAGTTCTGCAAAGTTGGTAGGCGTTGTGACTGTAGTCATGAATAGAAACGGCTCAAGCAAAGAAATAGCCCGCCATTTTACGGCATTTGTCCCCTACTCAGTTAGTGATATTGATCAAACTTTGTCTGAGGTGGGGGTGACAAAAGCCAAGCGGGGCAAACTTCTATCAGTAAGAGTGGGTAAATGACGTTTTCAACAAGACAGAATTACTGGGAAATACGCCAGAAATGGGCGTTTCGTTCTGGAAATCCCGTATACAAATTGCCGAGAAATCATTTTTGGGCACTACCGTATCATTTACAGCTTAAGCCACGAGATTCGAATTTTAACAATTAGGCATTGTCGTCAGATTTTAGGGGAAGATGATATTCAACCCACTGTTAATTGCGTGTAATGAGCCTAAGCTTCATTGATAAAATCCCCTCCCAATCTATTCTAATACTCGCCTTTATCCCAATACGGAATACCATCAAATCGTTCGGCAAGAAAATCAATAAACGTTCTTACACGGCGCGATAAGTGGCGGGTCTGTGGGTACACCGCATAAGCGTTTATATTTCTGAACGCGCAACCTGGCAATACTGTGACCACCGAGCCATTGTTGATTTTCTCTTGGGCAATAAAGGTGGGGAGATGCGCAATGCCAAGCCCATTTTCAACCGCCGTTATTAAGTATTCGCCGCTACTGGATTTCAATACCGGATTGATCTTCACTTTCTGTGATTTCCCGTCTGGCATCTCAATATTCCAATGACCGACATCTTTGCTCAAGCTGTAAACTAGGCAGTGGTGATCAGACAGATCTGAAACGTTCGTCGGTGTGCCGTGCTGCTTTAAATAGTCTTGGCTGGCACACAGTACGTGTTTAACCGTGGCGAGTTTGCGCGCAAGTAAGGTTGAATCTGGCAGTTCGGCAATGCGAATAGCAAGGTCATAGCCATCTTCAATCAAGGAAACTTGGCGGTCATTGAAGTCGAGTTCAAACTCAACATTCGGGTGCAGTTTCAAAAAGTCATTGATGGCCGCGCCCATGTGCAACACCCCAAAGGTGGATGGCATGGCGACTTTCAATGGCCCTTTTAGCACGCAATGTGCCTCTGATGTGACTTCTTCCGCTTCGCGAACATCTTCAAGAATTCGCAGGCAATGTTCATAAAAAGCTAAACCCGTTTCGGTCGGTCTCATGCTGCGCGTGGTGCGATGGAAAAGCTGTGCATTGAGATGATTTTCCAACTCTTTTAGGCGACGACTGACCGCAGACTTTGCAAGATTCATACGTTCAGCAGCGCCACTGATGCTGCCAGCATCAACGACCCGCACGAAAGTTTCCATGTTCGTGAACTTATCCATCCTGCCCCGCCGTTTTAATAATCGTTGTTTTGATTGTTCTCAATTAGAGAACACTAATTTACTCAAAGTAGAGTTTATTATCCATCCTAGCATTCATAGACTGAATGTGAATTTCAAGGAAGCAGTTAACGAGATAGGATCAAATGATGAAAAAAACAATGATTGCGGTATCCATTGCCGTGACAACCTCGCTCTCAAGCTTTGCCGTCACCGCAAACGAACCTGTTTGGGACGCAAACAAAATCCAACTTATTGCAGAGAAACTGGATAACGGCGTTTACGCTTATTACCCCTCTGACGCCAAAGAACTTGAAATACAAGGTTTACCTGTTGCCACCAGCGGCGGGTTTATCGTGGGTGAAAAAGGCGTGCTGATTATCGACACCATGCTCAATGAGCGCTTGAACAAACAAGTTCAGGGAATGGTAAAGAAAGAAGCGGGTAAGCCCATTATTTATGCGGTGAATACCAGCTCCCACGGCGATCACTCTTACGGGAACATGTATCTGCCGAAAGAGACGCGCATCATCCAACACGAAGTCACTCAGAATTATATCCAAACACATTTTGAGCACGACACTCAATTTATGATGCAGAATTTCGGCAAAGGTCGTGGCATTGAAGAAGTGGTTCCAACCAAAGCCGATATCTTGGTGGGTAATGGCGGCAACATCGAAATCGATCTGGGTGGCAAGAAAGTCGAGATTATCGATTTCGGCTTTGCACAAACAGGCGGTGATCTGTTTGTTTGGGAGCCTGAATCTAAAACGCTTTGGTCTGGTAACCCCATTGTGACGGTAAAACCTTCTCTACCTTGGTTGCTTGATGGTCACTTGCTGGAAACGCTAGATTCTCTGAAGAAAGTCATGGCATTCCTGCCGAAAGAAGCAACGGTTGTGCCGGGCCATGGTTCGCCAATGAAGCGTGAAGATATTCAATGGCATGTCGATTATCTTCAAACCATTAAAGATCAGGTTCAAGCGGCGATTGATGCAGGTTTAACACTAGAAGAAACCGTTGCCAAAGTACAGATGCCTGAGTTTACAGGCTACGCACTGTTCGGCTGGGTTCACCCTAACTTGAATGTGCCGGCAGCTTACAAAGATTTGACTGCGACTAATTAAAGACACGCTACGCTTCTCTACTGAGTAATATCAGCCATTTATTCGTAACCGCACGTTAGCGAGTGAGTGGCTGGTTTTTCTATTTCAAAGGGAAAACAAGGAACATACTCTAAACTACAAGCATCATTCGACGCCCTTTTCCTTCTTGTTTGATCTGAATTTTCATCGCTGAAGAAAACGCATTCTCTTCCACACACAGCATGC
Source organism: Enterovibrio norvegicus FF-33 (assembly GCF_000286835.2). Lineage (GTDB taxonomy): Bacteria > Pseudomonadota > Gammaproteobacteria > Enterobacterales > Vibrionaceae > Enterovibrio > Enterovibrio norvegicus_A. The sequence goes on from NZ_AJYD02000038.1 coordinate 2,369,889, forward strand.
CAAGTGCGTTGGCATCTGCCATCCACGAAATCAACGCTTGTGCGCCTTTGTCTCCAATATTGCATCTCACCAAACCAATTTCTTGTACGCTGCGCGGTAAGTACTTAGCTAGGATGGTCATTCCTTCATCGCCAATGTTACCGTTATAACTCATGCTCAATGATCGAAGCTTGGCATTGCCGCTTTCGTCAATGGCGTGGATAGCTTTGACGATCGCTGTGACATCTTCAAGGTTCAGATCTGCGCTGCGCAGATGCAAGTCATAGCTTGTTCCTTCTTGATTCTGAGTCGAAAGGGCGTCGGCAACTTTCATACAGACGGGTTTGTTCGTGGCTTGCAGTGCCGAGATCAGTGGTTCCATGTTCATTTCAGGCTTTTCTCCTGCCGCTCGTTTTTCTTGCGCCATTAAATTCAGCGGAACGCAAGACAACAAAACACTGGCGACCCATGCTTTCAATACCCGTCGTCTTATTAAATTTGCCATGCGTACCTGTCCAAAGCGTAAGCTCAATGAGAAAATTTAAACATATCATCAATCACTACTGTGACCATCGCGTTTTGGATCGTGACATGATGAGTTCCGTTTACTGTTTCTTGGCGATAAGACATATTGGTGGGTAACGCATTTCTTCGGAGCACAACCTTGTCAACCAATGGCAAAAATGTCGTTCAGTAACGCTTGCGTTAATGTCTGTACTTGCTCGGGGAAC
>NZ_AJYD02000038.1:2370720-2585060 GCF_000286835.2 Enterovibrio norvegicus FF-33
CTCCATGTCCGTCTAGTACCGACTGTAAGATCAAACCATACAGACTTGAACGGCGCATTTTCGCTACCCCTTTGGCAATGACTTTCTCGTCTTGCCAGAATCGCCAATCATCATGCCAATTCATATCTTGATAAAGAACTGGCGTCACCGCTTTATAGGCTTTTGATGCCACAGGGATCAGCGTCTCTTTCCACAAGCATTGCCAGTTTTTACCTGGATCATGCTGAAAATAGCCAATGGCAATATCCGTGTCTTGGGGGTTGCCCGACACCGCAGAAACAGCCGTAATTTCGATCTCGTTATCTGGAAAATCATGCTGATAAACACCCAGCCTTTTTTGCAGCCAAAGCTGAGCAATAGCATGCTGCGTGATTAACTTTACTGGGGCTAATCGACCGTGCTTAATCCAATCCACATAGTTTTCTAACGACGAAAGTGATGTTTTAACAAGAAGTAAAAATTCTTGGCCTTTGGCGGTCAAGGTCACGCCTTTTCCATGCCTCGCGAAGAGTTGCACTCCGATGGTGCTTTCCAATTTTTTGACTTGATACGCAACGGCTGACGCTGTGAGAAAGAGCTCTTCACCCGCCCTGGCAAAGCTTTCATGTTCAGCGGCAGATTCAAAAGCCACGAGCGCATCAAGCGGCGGTAATTGCGGATAACGTTGAGATCGCATTGTACTTATGCCCAAATTCATTTTTGCCTTACACAAAAAATAATCCATTTGAGATAACTCTGCTGTCGCGTTTTGATAGAAGCATCAAAAAAACATGACAGGGGAGCAGCAGTATGACATTTCACGCAAAACCTTGGGTAAACGACACCTTGAATCAATTTGCTGATCAATCACTTCAAGAGTTTGATCTCAACAACGGCCAGGCGCTGGTCTCTGCCATCTATGCACTAGCAGACGAAAGCCGCACCATTCATGAAAAACAGTGCATTAACCTCAACCCTGCTACCAATATCATGAACCCTAAGGCTGAAGCACTATTGGCTTCTGGCATTGGCTCTCGCCCTTCTCTCGGTTATCCCGGTGACAAGTACGAGATGGGGTTAGAAGCCATTGAGCAAATTGAGCTGATTGCCGCGCAGCTTGCCTGCGATGTGTTTGAAGCCAAGTATGCTGAAATCCGTGTTGCTTCGGGTGCCATGTCGAATTTGTATACATTCATGGCGACCTGCAAAGCAGGCGATACCGTGTTAGTGCCACCCGCATCAATTGGCGGTCATGTTACGCATCACAACGCTGGAGCAGCGGGATTGTACGGCTTAAATATTGTGGAAATGGCGGCAGATGCTTCGCATTACACGGTAGATCTGGATGCGCTGCGAGAACAAGCTCATGTGCTTAAACCCAAGCTCATCACCATTGGCGGAAGCTTAAACTTGCTACCACACCCAATCACGGAAATTCGTGCGATTGCGGATGAAGTGGGCGCTTATGTGTTGTTTGATGCAGCGCACCAGTGCGGGATCATTGCGGGAAAAAGCTGGCCTAATCCACTCAACGAAGGCGCGCATGTGATGACAATGAGCACCTACAAAAGCCTTGGTGGACCACCAGGTGGTTTAATCGTTTCCAATGATATAGAACTGATGGAGAAAATTGATGCGATTGCGTTTCCGGGGCTAACGGCCAATTTTGATGCCGCGAAATCTGCGGCTCTGGCAGTGTCATTGTTGGATTGGAAAAGCTACGGCGAAACTTATTCTGAAGCCATGATCGACACCAACCAAGCACTAGCAAAAGCCTGCCAAGCGGAAGGTTTACCTGTGTTTCAAGTTGAAACACCAAATGGGCTGACACCTTCCCTTTCACATCAGTTTGCCATCATTTCAGCCCCCTTTGGTGGCGGGCAAACCATGGCGAAAAAACTGAGAAAGGCCAACATCCTAACCTGTGGCATTGGCCTTCCAATCGACGCTGTTGATGGTGATATGAATGGTCTGCGTTTTGGTACTCCCGAAATCGTGAGAGCCGGATTCACCGTCAATGACATGCCAGCAGTCGCTAAACTGATTGCCGATTGCTTGTTTGAAAGACGCCCTAATGAAGACATTGCAAACGATGTATCAGCGCTTCGAGAAACATATAGTGAGCTCGCTTATGTGTTGAATTAACATCTTATTACTCGAGCAATTATGTAACCATATCAACGTTAAAAGCGAAAAAAGAGCAACCAAAAGCAACGTCAATTCGATTATCTATGGCTAGATAATAAGCAAGCGACACCAAGCATTAGTCTACTAACGAGCTATCTTAATTTACGTTATAAGTACAACAAAGTTAGAAGACTAATGCTTGGCCGCTATTTCAAGTTATGCCAACTCACTCCAACCACTCTCTATGCGCTTTTTCAGCGTCACCCAAATAATCCAAGATCCAATTCACAGCAGGGTTTTCTTTATCTGTTCTCCATGCAATGCAGCACGGGCTTCTTGCTGGCGGCTCAACCAGTGTTTTTTCAACTAACTCCCCTGTTTTCAAATATAACTCTGCCATATGTGACGGCATGGCGCCGATACCTAAACCTGACCGGAAACATTGAATCGCACTATGCCAATTGGGAACGGTTAAACGACGTTGGTTATCCAGCAGCCAAGTGGCGCGTTTGGGTAGAATACGGGAAGTGTCTTCAAGACAAATGGCCGGATAGCCAAGAAGCTGTTCATTTCGTAACGGTTCGCTTTCTTTGGCTAAAGGGTGGTCTTTGGATACCACAAATCGCCAAGTCAGGATCCCCATATCGCGATAACTGAGGTTTCCGCTAACCGGCACCGCAGCCGTTGCGCCGATGGCGATATCTGCTCTGTCGTAGGCCAATGCATCCCACACGCCGTTAAACACTTCCATGGTAAGCAACAATTCCACGTCAGGGAACGCATCATAAAAATCACGCACCAATGAATCCACGCGATCTTCACGCACCACGTTATCCAACGCCAAGGAAACGCTTCGCGTCCAGCCATTAGCGACACGTTGAGTTTGATCTCGGATCTCGTCCATACGCTTCATCAAGTCACGCGCTTCAACAACGAAAAACTCGCCTGCTGGCGTTAAACGCACTGCACGGTGCAATCGCTCAAATAAATTCACAGCAAGTTTGTCTTCCATTTGTCGAATGGTATAGCTCACTGCGCTTGGCACCTTGTGCATTTCTTCAGCTGCCGCAGAGAAACTCCCTCGCCTTGCAACCGCGTCCACTACCTGAAGATCTTGATAAGAAAACATAAATTCTGCCTTTGAGCCTGCCACTGTTAATTATCAAATGTGCCACTCGACGCTTCACATCAAATATTTTGAAAGCAATGGCGAAATTTTAGCGTTTCACAGCGCTTTTCGCTACCGCTACACTCCACAACCAAGTAAATCCGAGAATAATGAACGGACAAGTGAAATGAAAAATTCTGTTCCAATGACAACGATGATTTGGTTCGCAGCGCTGAGCATGCTCGGCTTCCTCGCGACCGACATGTACCTGCCCGCTTTTGAAAACATCCGCCTTGAGATGGGTACATCGCAATCTATGATTGGCCTGTCGCTGACCGTATTCCTTTTGGGTATGGCGCTTGGACAGATTGTTTATGGCCCAATGTCTGACCGTATTGGCCGAATTAAAGTGCTCGTTGGCGGTATGGCGCTGTTTAGTGTGGCAACCATTGCCTGCTTTATGGCTAACAGCATTGAAGTTTTCCTTGCTGCCCGTTTTGTGCAAGCTCTGGGGGCGTGCAGTGCGTCTGTGATTTGGCAAGCCGTGGTGATTGACCGCTACGATAGCAAAACATCACAACGTGTATTTGCTACCATCATGCCGTTGGTTGCTTTGTCTCCGGCACTTGCGCCTCTGCTAGGTGCAGGCCTTGAAGCTCAGTTCGGCTGGCGCAGTATCTTTATTGTTCTGGTCGGCTTAGGTGCTTTGTTGGTTATGGCTACACTACGCCAACAAGAAAGTGCGCCCGTGATCAACAGCGATGAGAAAATTGGTGCGAAGCTGGTTAGCGATTACAAGCACATTATTAGCTCACGCAAGTTTATCGGTAACATGCTGGTATTTGCAGGCTGTTCAGCCGCATTCTTTGCATGGCTGACAGGCTCTCCGTTTGTCATGACTGAGATGGGTTACAGCGGTGCTGACATCGGCATGAGCTATGTGCCACAAACTATCGCGTTTATTGTCGGTGGTTACAGCTGTCGTGCGCTACTGAATAAATTCGACGGATCAGTACTTCTGCCTTGGTTTGTGGGTCTATTTATCGCCAGTGTTGCCGTTATCTTCGCGATTTCTTGGCAGACAGACGTGACTAACATTTGGCCTGTCCTGATCCCGTTCTGCTTCTTGGCAGCGGCAAACGGCGCTATCTACCCTATTGTGGTGAACAAAGCGCTAGAAGAGTTCAAACATTGCAGCGCAACGGCAGCAGGTTTGTTGAACTTCCTGCAAACCATGATTTGTTTCGTGGCAAGTGGCATTGTGTCGGCGTTGGCAGTGAGCGGTTTGCTTACCGTATCCGCCGTGATGATGGGTGCTGCTGCAAGTGTAGGTCTTGGTCTGGTATTAAGCTGGAATGGCAACCGTGTGCCGTTCGAGGACAACGCACAAACGGCGTAATTGTTCTCAAGGTTACCTTGCCTGTTTACATAAGAAACCGCCTTTTCGAGGCGGTTTCTTCGTTTAATCGATGCGTTGTCCTACTGCCATTAATACGCGCATGTCACCCATACTGAAGGGATGAGAAGTAGAAACAAGGTTAATGCCTGCGTGAATGTAAGCATCTTCAATCTCACTTGCCTTAAAGCCTACACCCGAACTTTCACTCTTTTCCCAATCCCATTGCACCAACAAACCTTTGTCTGCCAACAGCATCGCCAGCAGCGCGATGGTTTCGGGATAATCCGGCACAAAGGCCAATGATGACGACGCTACGATCAAATCAAAACGCTTACCCGCCTGTCGACACTCACGAACGAGCGCTTCATCAACTACACCTGCCACAGTGTTCACGTTTGGTAGCGCTTTCGCATCTAATACACCGATCATCTTTGAAGCGGGATCTATAGCAGTAATGAACGCCGCTTCTGGTGATAGCTTTTCGGTCAATAACCCCGTCCCGCAACCAAAATCCAGAATGGTGAGTTCTTTAATATTCACAACATCAGTTAATGAGCGGACAGCATTATCTGAATAGGCGATGACCGCTTGGTTGCCATCCCATCCTTCAGCCATATCATCCCAGCTTTCGCTCATTTCATTTTCCCTAATGCTTTGTGAATAAGCTGAAAATACTAAGGCAATTCGAGTCTTATCGCTATAAACGTGTATTTACTTAGTGCTTTACTGAGCGTTTTGTCCAATCTCACCCCCCTTTATGTCTCTATAAGTACAAATACATCGACAAAAAAGCCAGAGCACTTGGCTCTGGCTTTTTGTTTACGATAGACGTTACGACGCCACGGAGTCAGCTCGCATTGGCCCACCGAACTTAGTCAAGGTGGGGAAAACAGTGTTCAGTGCACTGTTATTTAGCCCCAGCCACTTAACCATATGTGCGGCGTATTGCTCATGGCTAATGGATGGAATAAGTCGTCCATCGCCATTGTCGTCTTGACCGTTTCGGGTGAAGTCAGGATATGTACCGAAACACTGCTTACCTGCAGTGTTTCCGCCAAAGATAAACTGACCGCCACCCCACCCATGATCAGAACCTTTACGTGCATTGTCGTGCATGCTGCGGCCAAACTCTGACATTGTGAAGGTCATAACGTTGTCGGTCAGCCCTTCTGCATCTAGCGCCGTATAGAAGCCTGCAATGGCCTCAGAAAACTCCTTCATCAGTTCGTCTTGGCGACGTACTTGATTATCATGGGTATCGAATCCACCAATAGAGACGTAAAACACCTGACGGTTATGTCCCAGCATTTGCGCCGCATCGATCATCTGTTTAATGGCGCGAAGTTGGCTTCCCAGATTTGACGCTGGAATGCGTTTATCTTGCGGAATTGACGCGATTATCGGTTCCATCTGCTGCTGGGCGTCAACGGCCTGTTTAACCATATCTGCATACCCAGCCACTAACGGTGAATCATAGTGTTGAGTTGCCATGGTTTCATAACTCGTGCGGATAACATCACTGGTCAATGCTTGAAGCTCTTCAAAGCCATTTTTATTCACAAACATTTTGTCAGAATTAAAGCTATCGAGCAGCGTATTTGGCCCAGTGTAAAAGCTGTTTGGAATACCAGACATATCACGCATCAGGACATCCATTGACATTCCTAGCCAACCTTGCCCACTGTAACGATCACCCTGCCAACTGTGCTGCCACACTTCTTGCTGTTTATTGTGCGCAAACAAATACGGTGGCAATTCTGCTTTCCCACTAACAATGTCTTCTTTTTGGGTGGGCTCTAGCAATGGCCCTACATTCATCGCCAGGCTCACCTTTCCCTTTTGGAATATCGGCATCAGCGGCTTTAAAGATTTGTGTAGACCAAACTCGACATCGTTTTTATCTCGGATATCGATAGGTAACAAACTTTGCCGAGAAACTGCGATACCCTTTCGAGATGAGGCGTATTTGTTGTAGTTGGTACTATCCATTGGAAGCACCTGATGGAAAAAGTCATTCCCCCCATTTAAGAACACACATACCAATGCTTTATAATCTTCTGCGTCTTCGGCAATAGCACTAAAACTCATGGGCGCAGATACTGTCGCGCTCACTGCCCCGATTGATTGAATAAAGTGGCGTCGTGTTAATTTCATGCGCGATTCTCCTGAACGTGAAAATACGGGGAAGCCAAAGCAATAAATAACAGGCGTTGCACCCATTTGCCGGGATGAATATCGATTCCGTTATAGTGCTCTCTTAACACGCGCTTAAGTGGTTCGGGCATGCTTCCATTGAAGAACCGTTCTGAAACCTCTTGTGTAAACCCTTCAATGTCTTTGTTTTGAATAAGTACTTTCAAGCTTTCAACATCAATATAAAGCTGTTTTTTTAATGGCTTATTAATGTCCTGAAGATTCAGTCTTAAAATGCCATAAATGAAATTATGCACGTAGATAACATGTGACCAATCAACGATTTGTAACTCTGGCGCGACCAAATTGTTATCAGCTACCACACCTTTAGGGGCATAGTCCGGTAAATAAAAATTAAATACCGATGGCGAGCCTAGCGGATACTGATTACAGGTTTTCAGATAAATCAGATCCGATTCTACTAATGCACTTCCGCCGCCAGGTAGCACATCCAGTGCACGATAAACGTACACCAGCGACAGCCAAGGCTCTCTGACCTTACTCATTGACTGTGGCGGTGCTGTGTAAACCTCATCATCAGTCAAAATTGCCCATACGACGGCTTTCAAATCGCCTGTTTCACCCTCGCCATTATCGTCAAATACCTCAGAAACACGACGGACATAATCTGATGATGGGTTAGAGCTAACCAGCTTTTGAATCAAATTTTTGCAGATATTTGGGGCGGTCGAAGGGTGGTGAAGCAACAGCTCCATCACTTGATCCATTTCCTGATCAGCGGGAACATTTTTGGCAAAGTGATGACCTAATATGTGTTTTTCACCACGGTCATGATCGCTTTCATTCGCTGCCATCGGTGTCATCAGATGCGAATCAGTATGGCTCCAGCCTGTGAACACACGGGCTAACTCTTGAATATCTTTTTCGTGATAGCAAGGCTTTGGCGAACCATTGGCATCCAAAATCAGGCTTCCATCGGAAGCGCGCTGATAAAGACCTACGGAGAAAAGTTGTAGGATTTCTCTGGCATAGTTTTCATCAGGACGACGACCTGTTTCTGGATCGCCTATTTGGTTCCCTACCATAGTCAGATAGTGACCCATGACGGGAGACAACGACACAGCCTTGAGCAAATCGCGATAATTGCCAAACGCATGCTCACACAGTAAGTCGTTATAGTTGGCAACGGCAGGAGTATGATTAATCAATGTCGCATCTTGATCTGAAGCGACAAAAATCTGAGTCAAAGCATAAGCAATACGTTGCCTTAATTGATCATCGGCGTAAAACGCGATATCTAACCAAGCACGGATACGTGTAGAGCGCGATGGCATCTTTCCATAGTCTTGTGCGTCGAACTGTTTTTCACATTGTGACAAATGAGAAGTGACAGGAAGGCTGACCTGTTCGTCAAACCATGCTTTAGCGCGTTTATCAATCATCGCATGTGCTTCGCCGCGCTTCGGACCAAATGTCGCCAGATCCAGCCAACGTGAGGCATGCTGAAAAGAATCAAATTGCATATCGAATACCCTTAATTTGGTCGGGCATTCCTGATACTTATTATTTTTATTAAGTATCAACTTCGAATCACCCGAATCGCAAACAAGAATATTCATATTTCTTACCCTAAAACATAGTAGTGACTAAATTATTAGTCACCACTCTAATTAAACGCCAAGGTATCAATATTAATACATTGATGATATTGATTATTTACACGCTTTTGTGAATGAAACCCAACAAAGTCTCGATAGTGCAACACTATCCGTTAATTTCTCTCATCAATTTGATTAATATAACAATAAATAAACTCACCATTTGTTAAGTAATCAGACAACTGCTCATCAGACAGCTATTTAATAGTGTAAGCACAAAGGGACGTTTAATCTTCAGGGAAAGGTTAAAACAAGAGGAGGCGGTAAATGACACGATATCCGATATACCCAAATAACCTTAGGAAGCTGGACTGAAAACGATTTGATAGTGCGGCTGGGCAGGCAGTAATGGCGTTGAGGCTTGCTCGATATACGCATCGAACCCTGAACGGTAAAAAGGAGAAAGCGGATGACCACTTTGCCCACCAGGTAGGGTCAGAATACCATTCACCTCGTCTCCGGGTTGGACAATTAAACGCTGTGAGGCACCAGATGCCTTCCCTTGAACGGCTGGCATATATCGATCGCCAAACGCTTCAGCTTTAGGCATATCTAGCAGCTTGCTCAATATGGGAATTTGGCGACTAAACGGGTGCTGAACATTGAGTGTGTTGATACTCCCCCAGCGCAGGGCCTGCAGTGAGCCATCAACATGCCCTGTTGTATCTACCATCAGATCATCACGCATCGTCACATACGCTGCAGTGAGGAAACGATTCCAATCTGCGTGTCCAGCGGGTAACCAACTTGCTGGTTTTTCATCGACCAATTGCCATAACGCTGGCTCTAATTGCCTTTCCAGCAAGCCCAAGCTGAGTCCATTTTCGGCAAGTTGTGTTTCTATTGGAGCGAACAAGATATCCATTAAAGTATCGCGGTACTTTCTCACTAACGTATAACCGACAGAATCAGCACATGCGCAGCGCTGCCAGTTTTCCAACGCGGTAATATCGTCGTTAAAGCGCGCTGGTTCTCGCTGTAAATTAGTGAGCAACACACGGTGCCATCGATCCAAGAAGAAGGCTTCATTGTCTAGCTGGATTCGATAGAAGTCCTCCGGATCAAATACGTCTTTTTCGAACAATCGCTGTTTTATTTGTACGCTTCTCGCGCCCAATGCATAGCCACCATTACCAAAACGGGCATCTTGCTTGGTGCTCACGACCCTACTGTTCCCTGTCCATACCATCGAACGTTTTGGGTTGATGATAAAGGGCACATCGCGCGCTTGTTGACCCCACGCTTTGTCATATAGAAACGAAGGAAGAGGTATTTGAGCGGGTTTTCGTCTGTCAGGCATTGCGCCTGTTGCTTGCCATCCGATGTTGCCATCTTTGTCGGCGACAACCATGTTCTGAACCGGAATGCCTGTTTCCTTGCTAACTTCAAAAGCAGATTCAACTGTTTGAGCAGTTTCTAAATTCAATAGGTTCAAATTCACAGCATAGTCTTGGTGTGCTACCCAAGAGAGTGCGAATTTTTCCCCATTAACAATTTTCACAGGCCCAAATTCGCTCATTTCGAGCAGGTATTTATGCTCCCCTTTTTGCGTGGGAATACTTTCTGACACCAAGGCCGTTTTGTCATCGTCAGCTAACCTGTACCAATCCGCGGTATCTATATAGCCATTCGTAAAACCCCAGGCTATATGGCCGTTTGAGCCAACCACTACCGCGGGGGCACCCGGTAAGGTGACACCCGTGATCTGGCGGTCATCACTGTCTTCTTTATAGTTAAGTTGAGCACGATACCAAATGATAGGAACTTGAATACCAAGATGCATATCATCCGATAGCATTGCGCGACCATCACGAGTTAATGCTCCCCCTACCGCCCAGTTGTTACTGCCAACAACCGCTGAATCATCGATGTCTCGCGTCATGGCTGCGGTAACAATTTCAGCAGAAAGGGAAGGTATCCGTACTTTTTTGAGAGGAAAACGGCTGCCATCCAGTGCCGCTTGATACTGGCTAGGCTGGGTCACAAACCCAACCATGTCTTCACCAAAGCTATCTTCGAGCGCACCCATAGTGAGGTCTCTATTTAGGCTTCGGCCTTGCAGGTCAAGATACATACTAAATATCGCAAGTAACGAGTCCTCAGGAAGCCAAGGCTTTCGCTCCGCTTGCGTCACCACATACTCAAACGATGGGAAAGTTGCTTGTGCAAGGGCATCATTCACGCCGTGGGCATAGGCATTAAGCTGCTGCTTTTGCGCCGAAGGCAACATAGCCACTATCTCGCGACTGCGTTTTCTGAATTGGTGAAATCGCGTACTTTCATCAAGAGACAATGCCGCATCGCCAAATAGCTCAGATAACTCCCCGGCAGCATTCCGTCGCAGTAAGTCCATTTGAAAGAAACGATCTTGTCCGTGCGCATAGCCTAATGCGTAAGAAGCATCTGTACGATTATCGGCAATGATGATCGCTGTACCAAGTTCATCGCGCTGCAGATAAGCCGTGTCGGATATTGTTGTGGCAGTGGAGACCCCCGACAGCGCAGGCAGGCTCAATGCGAGACCGCCATAAACGATAGCAGTGGCAAGCAGCGCTATTAGAATCGCAGCAATAAACAGAAATCTAATTACTTTAAACATGCCCCTTCCCTGGCTGTTTTACGTTTTCATCTATGCAACGTCTCGGAAGTGTTCGCCAATACACGGAAATCAATATGGTAAATAAAACGCTCTGAAAGACTTTTAATAATGCTATCGCGTGTTGCCTATGGATTGTTTAAAAAATAAACACCTTTGCAACAGAGATCGACAAAAGAAAGCGGTTGCAAATACAACCGCCAATAACATTCACCAATACTCATATCTACCCTTTAATGACTGTGAAGGCCAACCCTATTCCCTTCACTATCTTCGATATGGGCATAGACACCAAAATCACCAATCGGGGTTTTTGCTTTTAAAATGGCACTGTCGGATATACGTGCCAAGACTTCATCTATGTTTGCGACGCTGAAATAAATCATGGTTGATGATGCTCCAGGCGTATTTTCTTCACAGGCTATAAGCGTTCCTGTCGCACCATAGCCTCCTTCTTCAACAGGAAACCACGCCATATGGACACCACTGACTTCCTGCCGCTTCAATGTCATACCCAACGTCTTCTCATAGAAGCCAATCGCTCGCTCCATATCTGTCACTGCAATTTCAAACCATCCAACCGGATTCATATCTACCTCTATGTTTTCTTCCTAGCGTCCTATCAAACTAGCTGAAGAAACACGATCCCGAACTAAAAACAAAAACGCCTCCAATAAATGGAGGCGTTTTAGCAAGGTTAAGACAGGGGTGATTACAAATGATCACCACGACGCAATGCGTCAATACGCTTATCAAGTGGTGGATGCGTCATGAAGAATTCGCTCAATGATTTTTTACCATTGATGCCAAACGCCATCATTGACCCTTCCAAACGGCTTTCGTGGCTCACTTTTAGCCTTTCCAGTGCCGCGATCATTTTCTCTTTGCCAACCAGTTTGGCAGAACCTGCGTCGGCTTTGAATTCGCGATGACGGCTAAACCACATGGTCAAGATGCTCGCCAACATGCCAAATACAATTTCAAGCACCGAGGACACGATGAAATACACCATGAAGCTGCCACCACCTTCACCTTCTTCGCTGTTGTTGTTCATGCCACTGATGGCACCAGCAATTAAGCGAGAGATGAAGATAACAAAGGTGTTAACCACACCTTGCATCAGCGTCATCGTGATCATATCACCATTGGCAACATGACTAATTTCATGAGCCAATACGGCTTCGGCTTCGTCACGAGTCATGTTTTGTAGCAGACCACTTGATACCGCAACCAATGACGCATCACGTTTTGCGCCAGTGGCAAATGCGTTAATGTCGTCAGAGTAGTAAATAGCCACGGTTGGCATGCCGATACCGACTTGCTGAGCCTGACGACTCACTGTGTTCATCAACCAATGTTCAGTTTCATTGCGTGGGTGTTCAATCACTTCGCCACCCACCGAACGCAGCGCCATTGATTTTGACATCAACAATGACACCAGTGACCCACCAAAACCGAACAATGCGGCCATCAGCAGCAAGCCAGACAAACTGCCCGGTTGCATGCCTGTTACGGCATAAACGATGTTTAACACGATGCTGAATACAAACAGCACCGCTAGGTTGGTCATTAAAAATAAAGCTATGCGTTTCATTACTAGTTTTGTCTCCGAAAAATTGAAGCGCTATGGATGAGATAGTAGGGTCAAACCGCGGAAAAACAACCCTATGTAGCAATTTGTAACGTAAATTATTGCAACGCTATAATTGGTGCTACTTTTTAACAGCACGCTGAACGGCTTCTTCATTTGTCTAAATTAGACTTTGGTCGAGTTGAAAAGAAGCCGTATCAGGAATAGTGTGTCGTAAAGGGTGAGCGTGTTATTGAACACGCTTAAGTACTCCACAGTGGAATGCGGTTCTAAGGAGAGGAAACCATGGCTGATAAAGAAAATTATCGTGTTGCAATCGATATCCTTTGCTGTCACTTAGGCATGAGCTTTGATGAGGCGTGTACAGAGTTGGGGCTTGCTGACGACGAGAACCAAAAACTGAAACAGGTATCTGATGTTCAGCAATCGCTGATGGGTCTGCTTGAAGACAATAAATAAGCTATTGTTGCAGTAGCAAGCTAGCCATTTGTGGCAAAACGAATATTAAAAGCCAGCATTGCGCTGGCTTTTTTCATTATTCTGGCACTCGCAGATTTTGACGTTTACAGCCCCAAGGGTGCAATGTCGATGTAGCCGCTCAAATCTCTGGATTTGATGGATGGCATGTAAGGGATCTCTCCCAGCTTTGGCACTTTCAGGTGATGTTCTAGCGTTTTGACGATATCACTGTAATGCTCCGTGCCAGGATTAATGCGGTTAGCCACCCACCCCACAACTTCCAGCCCATCACGACGAATCGCTTCAGCGGTTAAGTAAGCGTGATTTAAACACCCTAATTTAATTCCAACGACCAAGATAACAGGGAGCTTTTCCTCTCCAACCCAATCTGCCAATGTGCTGTCATAACTTACAGGTACGCGCCAACCGCCCGCGCCTTCGACTAACGTAACATCTGCTTTGGTTTGAATATTCCTTAAACCGTCACTCAGTAACGCAAAATCAACACTGCTATTTTCAATCTCAGCGGCAATATGAGGAGAGCACGCGGCTTCTAGTAGACATGGGTTTACATCTTGATAGCGAACGTCAACAGTCGAGCATTCACGAAGACGTATAGCGTCCGAATTCATTGGGCCTTGCTCTGTCTCTTCGCTGCCTGCGGCAACAGGTTTATAGCCAACGACACTGTAACCCGCTTTAGACACGGCTTGCATGATCGCCATCGAGGCGACCGTTTTACCTACTTCTGTGTCTGTGCCTGTCACGAAATAGCTTTTAGTCATTATTTATCGCTCCGAAGCAAACTTGATATGTTGCGGGGACGAAACCATCTTCTAACTGAAATTCCCGATAGGTGTTTTCCAATTGAATAAATGTTCGCTTGCCAACGAGTCCCGCTTCTCTTCCCTCAGATAGATGTGTCGCGCCAATACCTTTTAGGTCTTTCATCAGTGCGAGTGCTGAGGGGTATCTTTCTATTAACGTCTGGCATTCTAAGTGGTGATTCGCACTTCCAGCTTGCGCAAGCGCAAGGTTTACCTGCTTTAGCGTCAGAAATGTGTTCACGTGTTGACGTGAATCAACTTGGCTCCATGCCTGTTTTAATTCATACAGCGAACCATCGAGTAACGTGGAGAACAAAATCGTCCCCCCAGGCCTCACAACTCGCTTCATTTCTTGCAAAGGCACCGACAGATCGTTGCACCATTGCAGCGCCAAGGATGTAAATACAACATCAACACTGTTATCGGCAAATGGCAGTGACTCTGCATCTCCAGACACATACTGCAACGCGTCTCCACAACGTGCTCTCGCGTGCTCTAGCATTTGTTCGGACAGATCCAGCGCGATAACCTGCGCGCCGTGCTTCGCGATTTGCTCACTAAAATATCCGGTCCCACAGCCTAGATCGAGCACGGTTTTTTCTTGCCAATCCGGCAGCAGTGACATCAATTCATGACCAACACGTCGCTGAAACGCAGCACTTTGGTCGTATGTTGCAGCGGCGCGGCTGAATGCGTCTTTTATGGCGTTTTTTTCCTCGCACAAAGCGAGTGAGGCGTCGAGATGTAACGATACGGCTTGGCTCATGCGCCCTCCTCTATACAACGACGGAGTGAAGCGGCGAGATCGCTGACCTGCGCTTCTGATTGGTTAACGGATAGCGTAATGCGAAGACGCGCTGTATTGGCTGGCACGGTGGGCGGACGAATCGCTCCCGTCAAAAAACCGGTTTGTTTCAGACTCTGCGCGACGGTTTGCATCCGTTCAACCGAACCTAATACGACAGGTTTAATCGGTGTGATGGTATTGATAACTTCAGAGCAATCAGAAAGCGCTGAATGAAAACACGCCGACAACACCGCGAGCTTCTCCCTGCGCCATGACTGTGATTTCACCATAGAAAGGGCGTGAGACAAGGCATAGGCCTGTGCAGGCGGCATAGCTGTGGAGTAAACATAGTGACGAGCAAACTGCGTAAGGTACTGATGCACAGACTCGCTACACATGACCGCTGCCCCCATCATGCCAAACGCTTTACCAAAGGTGACAATCAGGATATCTGGCTTCACATTAGCAATGTGCGCGCTTCCCTGTCCTGCATCACCCAGCACACCAATGCCATGTGCATCGTCAACCATCAGCCATGCGTCGTGCGCTTCACAACGAAATTTGATGTCAGCCAATGGCGAGAGATCGCCATCCATACTGAATACGCCTTCCGTGACCACAAAACGCGCTGGTGCATTGGCATTCGAACGCAATAACGCATCCAGCTTTTCAATGCTGTTGTGGGTAAAACGCTGCATTTTAGCTCCTGACAACATACCCGCCTCCATTAAGGATGCGTGGTTCAGTTTGTCTTGCAGCAATACATCGCTTTTCTCAAGCAGCGAAAAAATCACGGCTTGATTAGCTGAAAAACCGCTGTTGAAAAGAATTGCCTGATCAAATCCTAACCAGTCACAAAGCGCTTGTTCGAGGTCTTGGTGAGCATAGGTAAACCCCGTCACCAAAGGCGAAGCTGTACTTCCTGCACCATATTTCGTCAACCCTTCTTGCCACGCCGCAATTACGCTAGGGTCTTGCGCCAGCCCCAAATAGTCGTTGCCGGAAAAGTTGAGATACGACAGGTTATCGCCATCAACGAGCTTTGCACCTTGATGATGGAAAGCACTCACCTTTCGTAAAAGATGTTGCTCTCGACGCGCATCGAGTTTTTTCTCAATACGACGTTGAAGCTGACTAGATGGACGCTGACTTTTTTCAGGCCTTGATTCTACGGGCATGGTTTAGACGCGCCTTTAAACGTTAGCTTCGTAGAACAGATCGTCCTTACCCGGACGCGAAGCAACGCGCTCTGCCACTTGTGACAACAAGGTTTCTTCTTGAATTTCATCGGGTTTTTGAACAGCTTGCTCTCGGTTTACACCCAGCTTCTTGAAAAGCTGCATATCAGCATCTTCGTCAGGATTTGGGGTTGTGAGCAACTTGCAGCCATAAAAGATAGAATTTGCACCTGCCATAAAGCACAGCGTTTGCATCTGCTCGTTCATGTTCTCACGACCCGCAGAGAGACGAACTGCCGACTGCGGCATGATGATCCGAGCGACTGCGATAATACGGACAAAATCGAACGGATCCACATCTTCAACTTCTTCGAGTGGCGTGCCTTTCACTTTAACCAACATGTTAATCGGCACACTTTCTGGGTGATGCGGTAAGTTGGCTAACTCCACCAGCAGCCCCGCACGATCACGTGCATTTTCACCTAAACCAATGATGCCACCAGAACAGACTTTCATACCTGCGCCACGCACATGAGAAAGTGTATCTAAGCGATCTTGGTAAGTACGAGTCGTAATGACATTACCGTAATACTCAGGAGAGGTATCAAGGTTGTGGTTGTAATAATCCAAACCAGCACCCGCCAGCTCTCCCGCTTGATCTGGCGTCAACATGCCCAGCGTCATACAGGTTTCAAGTCCCAAGCCCTTCACGCCTTGGATCATTTCTTTCAAGTAAGGCATATCTCGCGCTTTAGGATTTTTCCACGCCGCGCCCATGCAAAAACGTGTTGCGCCTGAATGCTTCGCTTTTTCGGCGGCTTCAAGAACACGTTCAACTTCCAATAAGCGTTCTTTTTCGACGTCCGTACGATAATGCGCGCTTTGCGGGCAATATTTACAATCTTCTGGACACGCACCCGTTTTGATTGAGAGCAGTGTACTCACTTGTACCTGGTTTGCCGCTTGATACTGTCGATGAACCTGCTGTGCTTCAAACATCAGATCCATAAAAGGTTTTTCAAAAAGGGCCTGCACTTCCTTGACAGTCCAGTTATGGCGTACTTCCACCTGTAATACCTCAAAATGATTAATCGAAAACTTGTTCAGTCTAAAGTCGACCTTTACAATGTCAACAGTAGTTGAAGCTCATGGTTTACATGTGGGCGTTTTTTATACAGATGGATATCGTTAAAACATGGATATAGCTTTTGACCGTGACCATATTTGGCACCCGTACACGTCAACCCTGAATCCCTTGACCTGTTACCCCGTATCTCGTGCAGAGGGCATGCATTTATATTTGGAAGACGGTACTGCTCTGTTAGATGGTATGTCTTCATGGTGGGCAGCGATTCACGGCTACAACCATCCAGCGCTCAACCAAGCGGTGACGGATCAGCTTGGCAAAATGTCGCACGTGATGTTTGGCGGGATCACGCATGATCCCGCCATCAATTTGTGCAAGAAGTTGGTGGCAATGACCCCTGCACCGCTTGAAAAAGTCTTCCTTTGTGATTCAGGCTCTATTTCGGTAGAAGTCGCACTCAAGATGGCGTTGCAATATTGGCACGCTAAAGGCCAACCAAAATCTACCTTCCTTACTTTGCGCCATGGATATCACGGGGACAGCTTTGCGGCCATGTCGGTGACCGACCCAGATAATTCGATGCACAAACTCTATAAAGGCTTTCTTCCCGAGCACATTTTCGCCGACTCCCCTGAGTGCGGATTTTACGATGAGTGGAACGAAGCAGACATCAGCGATTTCAAACACAAGCTGGAGACCAATCTCGACAAAATCGCCGCGGTTATCTTAGAGCCTATCGTGCAAGGCGCAGGCGGAATGCGAATTTACCACCCCATTTACCTCAAGCGCGTACGTGAACTGTGCGATGAACATAGCGTTTTGTTGATCTGTGATGAAATTGCGACGGGGTTTGGGCGCACCGGAAAATTGTTTGCCTGCGAGCACGCTGGTATTTCGCCTGACATCATGTGTTTAGGAAAAGCACTAACCGGCGGTTACATGACCATGGCAGCTACCATTGCCACTAAGCATGTTGCCGATACCGTGTGCAGCGGCGAAGCAGGCTGTTTTATGCATGGTCCAACATTTATGGGTAACCCACTTGCCAGCGCAGTTGCTAACGCCAGCCTGCAACTGCTAATCGACACGCCATGGCAGGATAAAGTGTTAGGGATCGAGAAGCATCTGTCAGACATGCTACCTGAACTCAATGATTTAGATTGTGTCAAAGATGTACGTTGGTTAGGCGCTATCGGTGTCGTTGAAACGCACCAAAGTGTAAACGTCGAAACCATTCAAAAACACTTTGTTGAAGCTGGGGTTTGGATTCGTCCCTTCGGACGATTGGTTTACATCATGCCGCCATATGACATGAGCAACGTTCAATTGAAACAACTTGTTGATGCGATTAAAAACGCCCTAATGGCACAAATGTAGTCGACTGCGTTAGGCAGTGTGATCGGCAACGCTAATCGCCCCGTAAGTTTAAGTACGATTTATGGAGGTACAAATGCAATTAGGTCTATTCCCACTGCCACTCTTTCTCCTGCCTGGAGGCGTAACCCAGTTACGCATATTTGAGCCTCGCTATGTCAGATTGGTCAAAGAGTCCATGGCAGACAATCGTGGCTTCATTTTGGCGATGAAAGAAGGCGATGCCGTTTGTACCTTTGGCACACACGTCAGTATCATTGATTTTGAAACCCTACCCGATGGCTTACTGGGCGTGACAATCAAAGGGATGGCTCGCGTAAAACTGTCCGACATTGTTCAGGAAAAAGATGGCCTTTGGGTTGGTGAGGCTGAATCACTCCCAGATTGGCGAAGCAGCCAACACCAACCCGGTTTCCTAGGTGAAGCACTAGCGGCGCTTTTTGACGCCCATCCTGAACATGCCAACCAATATAGCGAGGATCGCCATTTCGACGACCTCAATTGGGTCTGTCAACGCTGGCTTGAAGTCTTGCCTCTTGCGAACAACCAGAAGCAATGGTTTATTGCCCAAAATGACCTTGAAGAAGCCAAACAATTTATTGATGTTCTCCTTAATGAAGAAAATTCCGTAGAAGAGTGATCCAAATTGAATTGCGGTTCGTTTCTTAAATAATGACTTTATTTGGCAATTTTGGGATTGAATCGTCATGGAATTGGTCGAAGACACATATACTACGAAATCTTTAAACCGTCCGAGTAGTCCAACAAGCATGTCAGCACTCTCACCGGAAAATTTGGCGGAGTTACTTCGTCGCGTCGCTCATGACAGGGATCAGTCTGCATATGCAGCATTGTTTAAACATTTTGCGCCCAAGGTGAAATCTTACGGTTTGCGACACTTGAGAGCTGATGGCCAGGCGTTGGAGTTAGTGCAGGAAACCATGTTGTTGGTTTGGCGCAAAGCGCACCTATACAACGGTGAAAAAGGCGCAGCGTCAACGTGGATTTTCACGATTATGCGTAATGTCAGTTTCGACATGTTGCGCAAAGTGAAAAGCAATCGCGAAGATTGTTTAAGTGGCGATATTTGGCCTCTTATTGAAGGCGAATCTGGCGATCAAGAAGAAGATGCGCTTCATGACCAACTTCAAGCACAGCTGTTTTCGTACATCGATCTCTTGCCTGATCTCCAAAAGCAGGTTGTGCAAGGGGTGTATATTAAGCAGCTGACACACCAAGAATTAGCCGATCAGCTCAATGTGCCACTCGGCACCATTAAATCTCGCTTACGTTTAGGTTTACAAAAGCTGCGTACCCATTTGGAGGTAAACGATGATTAAGTATCATCCGGCAGACGATCTTCTCTATGCCCACGCCGCTGGAACTCTTCCTGCGTCCATGTCTATTGCTGTTTCCGCTCACAGTGAAATGTGTGATTTTTGCGCTAAGAAAGTCGCTCTATTCGAAAATCAGATTGCAGATGAAACATTTAATCTCGCTGATAATAGTGAAGCTTCTTCGAATGCGAGTGACAGTGATGAATTTGCAGGCATGCTTTCAGCGATATTGAGTGACGAGCAGCTGCCAAGCACGCCTATCTCGCCTTCACCCGAGTCTAAGATTGATGTCGCCGGTGAGAGATATACGCTACCAACGGCACTTCGTCGCTACCATCACCTCGGTTGGAGCAGTGTGGGTTCGTTGAGCCGTGCTCGTTTACCTTTAAATGAAGGCGACACACGTGCAAGTTTGCTTCATATCGGGATGAATAGTGGTGTTCCAAGCCACACGCACAAAGGCACGGAAGTGACTCTGTTGTTGAGTGGACATTTCGAAGATGAGCATGATAGCTATGTGCCCGGAGACTTTATTATTCTAGACAGCAGCAATCACCATACCCCGCAAACTCATGATGGTTGCTTATGTTACACAATCGCTGACGCACCGCTTCACTTTACCAAAGGTGTGAGTCAGTTGCTAAACGCGGTAGGACACGTGATTTACTGATGTCTTGCAAAGGTTGAAGCTCTTGTGCAGACGGAGCACCCATACATCAAGCCAATATTAAGCGCCTCAATCGAGGCGCTTTTCTTTTGCATTTCACACCAGCAACACACTTCTTTATCCGATATTTTACATTGCTGATTATAAATTGGTCACTACAAAATCAGGCATCTTAGATCTATAAGTATATTATGTGTTAATTATCACTTTACAGACCACTCATTCACCTGATTTAATCCAGTCGCTAACTAAGCGTTAACAGCTTTTACTCAATACGCCATCGCTAATTTTCAGCTCTGGGGCAGTTTGGGTTATACACACAGTGAAGTGAGATAAAATGAAGCAAGCACAATCCCCACTTACTCGCGTAACCAACTCAAGTCTGGTCGTTCAGATCTTGATCGGTATTATCGCGGGTGTTGCTCTGGCCAGCTTTTCGCCAGACAGTGCCAAGGCCGTCGGTTTTCTTGGTAGTCTTTTCGTCAGCGCACTTAAAGCTGTCGCTCCTATTTTGGTTTTTGTCTTGGTTGCCGCGTCAATTGCGAACCAACGTAAAGGCCAACATACGCACTTGCGTCCTATCGTTACTCTGTACCTCGTGGGTACCTTTGCCGCGTCCATTACCGCGGTGACCATGAGTTTCTTATTCCCAACGATGCTGACATTAACTGCGTCGGACGCTGCCATTGCACCGCCAGAAGGCATTGCTCAAGTGATTACCACACTGCTTTTCAATGTGGTCGATAATCCTATCAATGCATTGATGACAGGTAACTTCATTGGCATTCTCGCGTGGGCCATTGGTCTGGGTATTGCCTTGCATCATGCCTCAGACACAACCAAAACTGTGTTTGGAGATATAGCTGAAAGCGTGTCGTTCATCGTGCGCTTTATCATCAAACTGGCCCCAATTGGTATCTTTGGTCTGGTTGCCAATACCTTTGCAGAAACAGGTTTCAATGCATTGATGGGCTACGCCCACTTGTTAGGTGTACTTTTGGGTAGCATGGCATTCATTGCCTTGGTGGTTAACCCGATCATTGTTTACGTGAAAACGCGCACTAACCCTTATCCATTGGTTTTCCAGTGCCTACGTGAAAGCGGTGTGACAGCATTCTTCACGCGCAGTTCAGCGGCAAATATTCCCGTGAACATGCAACTGTGTAACAAGCTAAAACTGGATGAAGACACGTATTCTGTTTCCATTCCGTTGGGTGCGACGATCAACATGGGTGGCGCAGCCATCACGATTACCGTATTGACGCTGGCAGCCGTTCACACGTTGGGCATTCAAATTGATTTGGCTACGGCGATTCTGTTGAGCATTGTTGCTGCTGTATCAGCATGTGGAGCGTCAGGTGTTGCAGGTGGATCGCTATTGCTGATCCCACTGGCGTGTAACCTGTTTGGCATTCCAAACGATATTGCCATGCAAGTCGTCGCCGTAGGCTTCATCATCGGTGTGGTTCAAGATTCCGCTGAAACGGCATTGAACAGCTCGACGGATGTGGTGTTTACTGCCGCGGCATGTCGCGCCGCTGAACGCGAAGCGATGGAAGCGAAAATCGCCAAATAAGCATTTTCACATGCTCAAAAACAAAGGCGCTTCGGCGCCTTTTTCGTTTACCTTTTCTCCATCTCCTCATCTAACACCATGATAAATTCCCGCAATCCCATTTTTGGTCGCCCAAGCATTAACCAATCTGTCTATTCTGGTTTACACAGCGTTGTAGACGTCTAGACTGATAGCTTTCTTTTAGTGAACGTTATCCTATATAATCCCGCCTCATTTTTGCGAGCCACCTCAACAAAAGCATTCAAATGTGTGCCGGGCTCTGAACTTAGACATTCCGACACCAAGGGTTATCTATGAATTTTTCTGCGAAAACTGTCGTCATCATTGCTATTGGTGCGGCACTTTATGGTATTGGCGGCTTACCCATGTTTGGTATTCCCGTGTTTGCCAATACAACGCTAAAACCAGCAATGGCTATACTCGCGCTCTTCTCTGTCCTTTTTGGCCCTGTCGTTGGTTTTTTCGTGGGTTTCATTGGCCACTGGGTCACTGACCTATTTGCGGGTTGGGGGGTGTGGCTAACGTGGGTGTTAGGCTCAGGTATTGTCGGTATGGTAATAGGCTTTTTCCCAATTCTGACCAAAAGGCGCCTAAAGTACGGACGGTTTCCGACTTTTGATATCGTCCTATTCTCACTGCTCGCCTTGCTCGGCAATGTTGTGGGGTATGGCTGCTCCGCGTTTCTTGACACCGTGTTATACGCCGAACCCTTTACCAAGGTATTCATTCAGCTATGCATTATCGCCGCAGGCAACGCCCTGCTGGTGACTGTTGTTGGTTATTTCATTCTGCAGTCCGTTGCCAAGCGCAACAGCCAGTATCGTAACCTGACCGAGGCCTGATCTGCACCATGACCATTGAATTCAAAAACGTTAGCTTTCGTTATGATGCGCTGGTAAACCCGACGCTGAAAGGCATCAACCTCCGCATCGAAAAAGGCGAGAAAGTACTGATTATCGGGCCAAGTGGCAGCGGAAAATCTACGCTAGGCCAGTGTATTAACGGTTTGATTCCTCATGCTATTGAAGGCGAAATTTCAGGTTCGCTTAACCTCAATGGCACTGAAATTACCGACATGAAACTCACGCAATACACCGAGTTGGTTGGCACGGTATTGCAAGACACCGACAGCCAATTTGTCGGTTTAACTGTGGGTGAAGACATTGCTTTCGCGTTAGAAAACCAATGCGTATCCGTCGCCGACATGCACCCAGTGGTTAAGGCCACCGCCAAAATGGTGGATTTGGATGCCCTACTGAATCACGCGCCTCACGATCTCTCTGGCGGTCAGAAGCAGCGCGTCTCTCTGGCTGGTATATTGGTTGACGATGTCGACGTGCTCCTGTTCGATGAACCGCTGGCGGCGCTGGACCCAAAAACGGGCAAACGTACCATTGAGATCATCGATCAATTACACCGTGATACCGGTAAAACAATCATCATCATCGAGCATCGACTCGAAGATGTGCTGACCCATGCGGTTGACCGCGTGATCTTGATGGATAACGGGACTATCGTTGCCGATACCACGCCGAATGCACTCATGATGTCAGGATTACTTGAACGACATGGCATTCGCCAACCTCTGTATTTCTCTGCGCTTAAACACGCAGGGTGCGCCTTAAGCGAAACAGATAATCCTGCATATCTCTCGACGCTGCCTGTTGAACAATTCGCTTCTCAATTGCAGCGATGGGCTGGCGATTATGTACCATCGATACCCACTCGCGACACCACGCCGCTGTTGAGTATTGAAGGATTAACCTATTCGTACGATGGCGATAAGAACGCGCTTGAAGACGTCACCTTTTCCGTTGATCGTGGCGAAATAGTCTCTGTTCTCGGTAAAAATGGTTCAGGGAAATCGACCATTACCAAACTGGTGATGGGCGTACTCGAACCAGATGCTGGCATGATTCGTTTTAAGGGTGAAGATTTCAGTGATCTGTCGATTTTTGAGCGCAGCAAGAAAGTCGGCGTGGTCATGCAAAACCCAAATCATATGATTTCTCACCATATGATCATGGAAGAAGTGACCTTTGGCCTCAGAAACCTCGGCCTTAGTGAAGCCGAAATCGAGAAACGCGCACTAGACGTCCTCGAGCTTTGCGGCCTGAGCAAATACCGTCACTGGCCTGTTGATGCATTGAGTTATGGCCAGAAAAAACGCGTCACCATTGCATCAATATTGGTGATGGAACCGGAACTGCTGATCTTAGATGAGCCGACAGCAGGTCAAGATTACCGTAACTACAGCAACATGTTGTCTTTCATCCAGCGTTTAAACAAAGAACGCGGCATCACCGTGATGATCATCTCTCACGATATGCATTTGGTGCTTGAATACACCACTCGTTCTATCGTGATTGCCGACAGCAAGCTGATTGCTGACGCGCCAATGACATCGGTATTCAGCCAACCGCAGTTACTGGACGAGGCCAACCTCGCCACCACCAGCCTGTACCAACTCGCAGACCGTGCCGGTATTCGCGACATTGACGGATTTATGCAGCAATTCATTCAAACAGAGAGCAACGCCAAATGAAAGCCTCGAAGATGAAGTTTGGTATCAACTACATCGATACGAAATCACCCCTTCACGCGCTGAATGGCATCACCAAGTTTGCTTTGTTCATGGCGTGGGTGACTGTTGTTCTCACCACTTTTGACCTGCGTATCATTGTTGGCATGGTGGCCATCGGGTTGGCATTGCTGAAGATGACAGGCGTGGCTTTTCGTGTCTACAAACCGCTTTTATTGGGCACGTTGAGTGTTCTAAGCATGAATGCGGTATTCATGTTTCTGGTCGCCCCACAGCAGGGGGCTGAGTGGATAGGCACAACGACTGAACTATTGAAGTTACCGGGTAACTATTCGTTAACACAAGAAACCCTTTTTTACTTGATAACAGTGACACTGAAGTATTTCAGCATGTTCCCCATCGCACTGGTGTTTGTGTTTACCACGCACCCAACAGAGTTTGCATCTAGCCTCAACCGCATTGGTGTGCCGTACAAAATTGCCTATGCCGTTAGCCTAACACTGCGCTATCTGCCTGAAGTGAAGAATGATTTCGTGAACATCATGCATGCACAACAAGCACGTGGTGTGGATTTCTCAAAGAACGCCCCACTCATGGCGCGTTTTAAAGGTGTGGCGAAAATTTTGATCCCGCTTATTTTCTCTAGCCTTGACCGTGCAGATGAAATTTCCAACGCGATGACATTGCGTGGCTTTGGACGCAATAAGTCGCGCACTTGGTACAATTATCGTCCATTGGCGAACAAAGACTGGCTCGCACTGGCTGCGATCACTGTTGTGGTGGGATTGGCGATTTACAAACGATCTGTTGAAACAGCCACCATCTGGTATCCGTTCTAACGCACGATGTAAAACGCGCGGCGTTTGATACAAAAGTGGTTGATACTAAAGTGATTGATACTAAAAAGGAGCGTTCACACGCTCCTTTTCTGTTTCTGTTTCTGTATTTTTTGGCTATTTCCGCACTTCTCAGCTTTAGCCTTCCAACACCTTCATCAGCAAGTAGCCGTCATACATGGCTCGCTTAACCAAAGCAGCCCCTGGCATCGTTGCTTGCGTATAAAAATAACTCTCTTCTAACATGAGGTTTTCACAGTAATGTGGAAGTGATTGGTTAAGCACTCTTTCCATAATCGCAGGATAAAGAACTGATTTGGCGCGATTAAATTCGCCGCCAATCAACACTCGCTGCGGATTAAACAGATTCACCACAATCGCGATGGCTTGCCCTAGGTTATGACCCAGTTCAGTAATCACATTTACCGCCACACCATCACCTGCAACCGCGGCGTCGCAGATACTATCAATGGTCAGTGGTTTATCATGCAAAACACTTGGATGCCCCTGATCTAGCATTACCTGCGTGTCTTCCAGCACGGCTTGTAAACTGGCGACGGTTTCCAAACACCCGTTATTGCCACAAAAGCAACGCTTTCCAAACGGTTTAATCTGAATATGGCCCAGTTCGCCGATGTTACCTACCTGCCCTTCCAGCACTTTTCCATCGATCATGATGCCCGCACCGACGCCATGATGAATCGAAATGAGTACGGCATTTTCTACATCACGCGCGTTACCAAACAGCTTTTCAGCCAACGCCCACGATCGCGTGTCATTGCCAATAAAAACAGGTAAACCTGTCGCCCGATGAATGGCCGCGCCCAAAGGCATATTATGAACATCGTAATGCGGCATTTGAATAACAATGCCTTGAGTACTGTTTACTAGACCAGGAAGAGAAACCGCAATCGATGTGACGCGATCAACGATGTTCGAATGCGTAGAAAAGAACTGGTTAATATGCTGTTGAATGAGTTCAATCAACAAATCCTGATCCCGTACATGGATGTCATGGCGCTCTTCAACCAGAATGTCGCCACCCAATGAATGCAATGCAAGTGTCAGGTAGCCACGCCCAAGGCGTATAGAAAGAAACTGCCACCCTTCATTGTCCAACACCAATCCGATCGCGGGACGACCACGACTTGCAGGTTCGCCATATTGGGCTTCTTTGACCAAGTGAGCATCGATTAGCTCACGAGTAATTTTAGTGATACTTGCAGGGGCTAACTGACTGCGTTTAGAAAGCTCAATTCGGGAGATAGGCCCAAGTTGGTCGATCAGCTTATATACCGCTCCAGCGTTGTTACGCTTAATGTGATCTATGTGTCCTGGCTGGGCGAGAATCATCCCAATTTCCCTTTAAAATTCATTAACAGTGAATTTTTTTACTTTGCGAAGTAATTGTGAAGCGCCATGGTTGGATGTCGTGATACACGTCACGACCTATTTGATTTATCGCAATGACATTTATATCAAATGCCGAAAATCAACAAGTTAATGGTATTTCATTCTGTAACTGATGTGTCAATTTGTATCTCCCCAAGACAGTGGCGAGCGAAACTGCCATAATCTCGCCCCTCACAAAATTCTGACTGTAAAAGCCGTATGTACAACGTCAACGAAATATTTGAAACCATTCAAGGAGAGGGCACGTTCACAGGTGTACCTTCGGTCTTTGTTCGCCTTCAAGGCTGCCCTGTCGGTTGTCCATGGTGCGATACGCGCCAGACGTGGGACACACTCCCGAACGATGAACGTGATTTCGGCACAGTGATCGCCAAAACAGGCGACAGCCCAACATGGACCTCAGTTTCAGCCGAACATATTCTTGCGCACCTTACGCAAAGTTACACGGCAAAGCATGTTGTGATCACTGGTGGGGAGCCTTGCATATTTGATTTATTTCCCCTAACAACGCTTCTTGAATCAGCGGGTTATCGCTGTCAAATCGAGACCAGTGGTACGTATAAAGTGAAAGCGACAGTCAATACGTGGGTAACGGTATCTCCGAAAATTAATATGCGCGGCAAACTGCCCGTGTTAAATGAAGCGCTGAAACGCGCCAATGAGATCAAACATCCCGTTGGAACCGAGTCAGATATTGAAAAACTCGATGCACTGCTCGAAGGGATTGATTTATCAAATAAAGAAGTCGCATTACAACCCATAAGCCAAAAACCGCGGGCTACCGAGTTGTGCATTAAAACCTGTATCCGTCGCAACTGGCGCTTGTCCATTCAAACACATAAGTATTTAGATATCGCTTAAGCATTTATCGCTTAGTTTGCACCCAATCTGGCAAACTTAGACACAAAAAAAGGGCCGTAGGCCCTTTTTTTTCGTGCAATGAAATATTACTCACCCGTATAGATGCAGCCAGCCGTACAGGTTTCTTTAATCATCACTTTACTCAAACAAGGCAGTGACGGCTTAAGTTGATCCCAAATCCATTTCGCCAACACTTCGCTCGTTGGGTTTTCTAACCCTTCAATATCATTCAGATAGTAATGGTCCAAGCGATCGTAGATAGGCTTAAACGCTTCTTTGATTTCAGAAAAATCAATCACCCATCCCGTATACGGATCCACTTCACCGGCCACATAGAGACGCACGAGGAAAGAGTGACCATGTAGGCGACCACACTTATGACCTTCTGGTACGTGTGGCAGCAGATGCGCCGCTTCAAACATGAATTCTTTAAACAGTTCAGTGTGCATTTTATGCGTTCCCGTGTTCATTTGTAGTTTCTAGCGCGGCGATGCTACTGAATATTCGCGCCAAGCTCAAATTGAATCGCCCTCAATTCGTTTCGCAAGGTTTGCGATCAACTGAAGGTTAGCGAGAAGCAAAAAGACATCAGCAAAGCGACAGTTGAAAATGCCACCGTCAGATAGCGATCAAGACCTCCAGCCACAGAAAATGATCAGTATCGTATGTTTCTTTGCCACGCCAACTTGAATTCGGTCGTGTTTTCCCGTTGATTTCCCAAGAATTGCATGCGTGAACAGTCCATGTAAACCAAGTGTCTTGAGGTAGTTTAGGGTTAGAGGTAAACTTGCCGGCTTAAGTTTGAATTATCCTAGCCTGATGACTCGATTCCTCAGGCATTCTTCAACGGAGTTAGATGCAAATTATGAACTATATGCCTGTAGCAGACGTCCTGCGCGGCAAAACGGCAGTAGACACAGAAGTCACTGTCCGTGGTTGGATCCGCACCCGTCGTGATTCAAAAGCCGGTATCTCTTTCCTCGCCATTTATGACGGCTCTTGTTTTGATCCAATTCAGGCAGTTGTTTCTAATGAGCTGAATAATTACAAAGAAGATGTACTGCGCCTTACCACAGGCTGCTCTGTCGAAGTTACTGGTAAAGTTGTTGAAAGCCCAGGACAAGGTCAAGCATTTGAGCTTCAAGCGACTGACGTGAAAGTGGTGGGTTGGGTTGAAGATGCAGACACCTATCCAATGGCTAAAACACGCCACTCTATCGAATACTTGCGAGAAGTTGCTCACCTGCGTCCACGCACCAACGTGATTGGTTCAGTTGCACGCGTGCGTAACTGCTTGTCTCAAGCGATTCACCGCTTCTACCATGAGCAAGGTTACTTCTGGGTTTCTGCTCCGCTGATCACCGCTTCTGATGCAGAAGGTGCGGGTGAAATGTTCCGTGTTTCTACATTGGACATGGAAAACCTGCCACGCACAGACGAAGGTAAAGTTGATTTCAACGAAGATTTCTTCGGTAAAGAGACTTTCCTGACCGTATCAGGTCAGCTGAATGCTGAAGCGTACGCGTGTGCATTGAGCAAGGTTTACACCTTTGGCCCAACGTTCCGCGCTGAAAACTCAAACACCAGCCGCCACCTTGCGGAGTTCTGGATGGTTGAGCCAGAAGTTGCGTTTGCAGATCTGGATGATGTTGCCAAGCTCGCGGAAGACATGCTGAAGTATGTGTTCAAAGCCGTGCTTGAAGAGCGTCGTGATGACCTTGAGTTCTTTGCTCAACGTATCGACAAAGAAGCCATCACTCGCCTTGAGAAGTTTGTTGATTCTGATTTTGCTCAGATCGACTACACCGACGCGATTGAGATCTTGCTTAAATCAGGCCAAACGTTTGAGAACCCTGTTGAATGGGGCATCGACTTGGCGTCTGAGCACGAGCGATATCTTGCAGAGAAACACTTCGAAGCACCTGTGGTTGTTAAGAACTACCCGAAAGACATCAAAGCGTTCTACATGCGTATGAATGATGATGGCAAGACCGTTGCGGCAATGGACGTTCTAGCACCAGGTATCGGTGAAATTATCGGTGGTGCACAGCGTGAAGAACGTTTAGACGTACTTGACGAACGCATGCGTTCAATGAACATCGACCCAGAACACATGAACTGGTACCGCGATCTTCGTCGTTACGGCACCGTTCCACATGCTGGTTTCGGCCTCGGTTTCGAACGTTTAGTGTCTTACGTGACGGGCATGGGCAACATCCGCGATGTTATCCCATTCCCACGCGCACCACGCAGTGCAAACTTCTAATCGCACCATAGCGCGCGGTTTGAATAAAATGACAAAGGTCGCCTACGGCGGCCTTTTTTCTTGTTTATTTTCATCAGTATAATCGTGCCTTTATGTCCGTGTGGAAATGCCCCTCCATCAATAGCAACGTTAATTGCGCGTTGCCCTCTCCTAACCCTCTTTCATTTGCAGTACCCGTCACCAATATTCCCTCTGATTAAGCCCGTATTTAATATTAAATTCATGGCGCTGAAATCGGGGGTTAACGACAACAAAGATGCGAAGAGACAAGGAAGTCAGGGAAATCACCAAATTTCCGTTTTATTACCACTAATCAAAATGGTATAAACAAAGACAGTTTCCTTTAACAACGCCATGGATGAAGAAGATGTTTGAAAAAATTGCTGCAGCGCCCGCTGACCCTATTTTGGGCCTTACTGAAGAATTCAAAGCCGATGCTCGTGCTGAGAAAATCAACTTAGGTGTAGGTATCTACAAAGACGAAGCCGGTAACACGCCAGTATTGGCCACTGTTAAAAAAGCCGAAGCTATTCTTTTAGAGAAAGAAACCACCAAATCATACCTAAGCATTCCGGGTACACCAGAATATGGTTTGGCTGTGCAAAAGCTTTTATTTGGTCACGATGCAACCATCATTGCAGATAAACGTGCACAGACAGCTCAAGCTCCAGGCGGTACTGGCGCCCTTCGCGTTGCTGCTGAATTTATTAAACGTCAACTTGGCGATGTGAAAGTATGGGTAAGTAACCCTACATGGGCGAATCATAACGGTGTGTTCGCTGCCGCAGGCCTTGAAGTCGCGTCGTACGGTTACTACAACGCAGAAACCAAAGACATGGATTTCCCAGCAATGCTGGCCGATCTTGAAACCGCAAATGCAGGTGATGTCGTACTTCTGCACGGTTGCTGTCATAACCCAACGGGTATCGACCCAGACGCTACACAGTGGCAGCAACTTGCAGCACTGTGTAACGAGAAAAAACTGCTTCCAATGTTTGACTTTGCTTACCAAGGTTTTGCAACTGGCGTTGAAGAAGATGCTGCTGGTCTGCGCATTTTTGCAGATTCATGCGAAGAGCTTTTGGTTGCGAGCTCATTTTCTAAGAACTTCGGTCTCTACAACGAGCGTGTTGGTGCATTTACCATCGTCGGCAAAAACGCCACTGAAACCGCCACCGCATTCAGCCAAGTTAAGAGCATCGCTCGCGTGATTTACTCTAACCCACCTGCTCACGGCGCTGCTGTTGTTACCATTATTCTGAATGACGCTACATTGCGTGCAGAATGGGAAGAAGAAGTGGCAGCCATGCGCGTTCGTATTAAAGAAATGCGAGAGCTCTTTGTTGCGACACTCGCAGAAGAAGGCGTGCAGGGCGATTTCAGCTTCATTCAACGTCAAAACGGCATGTTCTCTTTCTCTGGCTTGAACAAAGATCAAGTTGCTCGTTTGAAAGACGAATTTGGCGTATACATCGTTGGCTCTGGTCGCATCGCCGTTGCAGCTATGATGCACACGAACATGCGTCCACTCTGTAAAGCTATCGCTGCTGTGTTGAAATAATCAACCGCACCTAGCACGAATAAATCAGCCAATAAAAAAGCGCCTTTCGGCGCTTTTTTCATGTTCTTCGCTTTAACATCGAGCGCTGAATGAGCAGCCCTTTGTCAATCAAGCTGGCTTACTGAACGCCGTGCAAGAACTCAGCACGAGTTGCAGGGTTTTGCTTAAAATTACCACCTAACGCTGTCGTCGTCGTCACGCTGGTTGCATCCATCACACCACGTGCTTTCACGCAGTAATGTGTCGCATTCATGTGCACGGCCACATTGTCCGTTTCCAGCAACGTTTGCAGCGCCACGAGGATTTGGCGAGTTAAACGCTCTTGAACTTGCGGACGCTGGGCAAAAAATCGAACAATGCGGTTAATTTTCGACAAGCCGATAATTTTGCTCTTTGGCAAATAGGCTACTGTGCATTTACCGTCAATTGTGACCAAGTGGTGCTCACAAGTACTCGTCAATGTAATGTCTTTGACCCTAACCATCTCGTCACAGCCCATCTTGTTTTCGATAACTGTGATTTTTGGAAAGTTCGCGTAATCTAATCCCGAAAACACCTCATCCACGTACATTTTTGCAATGCGCGCTGGCGTTTCAGTCAAACTGTCATCTTCGAGATCTAGGTCGATAACAGTCAAGATTTCCCGCATATGATATTCAATACGCTCTTTTTTCTCTTCTGCGGTCATCGAAGTGCCCGACTGCATTGGTGTCTCAATGCCACGTGCTATAAGCGCTTCGCGGACGCGCTTGGCTGAATCGCTTAATGCTGTCATAGAAAAATCCTTGGGTCGTTGCAATTGTTGTTATCTAATTTATTACTCGTCTTTTAAAGACAAGGATCAAATAGTGTCAGATTTTTGAAGCATAGCGTTTATAGTAAAATAATTACACCTCGAAATGCGTGTGGGCATTAGTTTCAACTCTCAAAGTTTGCGATAATGCTCGCTTTCATCTATGCGCTGAGCATGTTTCGCTCACAACGACTGAGAGTTATATATGGGTTGCTGCGACACTCCTGGTTTGATGCCAGTTTCATCGGCTATCGACATTCTATTAGACAACACGTCGCCACTGACACAAACCGAAATCGTGTCACTGGTTGACGCACAAAATCGCATCACGTCCGAAGATATTCGCTCTCCAATCAATGTGCCCCCTTTTGCTAACTCTGCAATGGATGGTTATGCGCTTCGCTGCGCAGATCTCAACAACAATATGACACTTCGCCTCGCGGGTAAGTCCTTCGCGGGCATCCCGTTTGAAGGCGAATGGCCCGCTGGCTCATGCATTCGTATTATGACAGGCGCTGAAGTCCCAGTTGGTGCAGATGCCGTCATCATGCAAGAGCAAACCACGGTAAACGGCGACGACATTACCTTTGCCCACACCGCCGAGTTGCAGCAAAACATTCGCCCTATCGGCAACGATGTAGAAGCCGGTGATGTCGTTATTCCCAAAGGCACACTGCTAACGCCCCGTGAAGTTCCGATGTTGGCAACACTGGGCATAGGCACTGTCACCGTCATGCGCAGACCCAAAGTGGCGTTCTTTTCTACCGGAGACGAGCTTCGTCAAGTGGGTGAGCCACTAGGAAAAGGTGAAATCTACGACAGCAACCGCTACACCATTCGCGCCATGCTTGAAAAAATGCATTGTGAGGCGATTGATCTTGGTGTCGTGCCCGATTGTCCAGAGCAACTACGTGATGCCTTTTTGAAAGCCGCCAGCGAAGCTGATGTTATCGTCACCTCGGGTGGCGTTAGCGTGGGCGAAGCGGATTACACCAAAGACATTTTGGATCAAGAAGGCGAAGTTGGATTTTGGAAGATTGCCATCAAGCCAGGTAAGCCCTTTGCGTTTGGCAAAGTCAAAGGCGCACTATTTTGCGGATTACCCGGTAACCCAGTTTCAGTACTCGTGACCTTACATGTGTTAGTCCAGCCGCTGCTTGCCAAACTTGCAGGCCATACACAGTGGCAACCGACCATCACTTTAAGCGCTAAAGCTGAAACGCGATTCAGGAAATCTCCGGGGCGTGCTGATTACCAACGCGCTGTTTATCGCATTAACGAGCAAGGCGAATTGGTTGTTGCGACCACAGGCAACCAAGGTTCTGGCGCGTTTAGCTCCCTATCGATAGCGAACTGCTTTGCAGTCTTAGAGCAAGATCGCGGGCATATTGATGTAGGTGAAAACGTCACGATTGAACCGTTTGGCACTGTTTTAAACTAATGCCTGATTACGTTTATCAAAGACGTTTTCTAACAAGCCATTTTTGCAACGTAATCTTATAAAAGCATAGGAATACCGTGGACATTCTCTCTCCGGAAGAAGAGCTCAGATACAACCGCCAGATCATACTTCGACAGTTTGATTTTGATGGTCAGGAAGCGTTGAAGCAAAGCCGCGTTCTCGTTTTGGGTGCTGGCGGCTTGGGCTGTGCTGCCACTCAGTACCTTGCGGCGGCTGGCGTTGGCACGCTCACATTGATTGACGACGACCGAGTGGAGCTGTCCAACTTACAGCGTCAGGTGCTGCACAACGACAGCACGGTTGGCAAATTAAAAGTCGAGTCAGCAGCAAAAGCACTGCGTCTACTTAACCCTCACGTCGTGGTGAAAACGGTAGCAAAGCGCCTCAACGATAACGCCTTACAGACGCTCATAGAACAGCACAGCATTGTGATTGACTGTTCTGACAATGTCGCGACACGCAATCAACTCAATCAACTTTGCTTTCTCACTAAAAAGCCCTTAGTCAGTGGCGCAGCGATTCGCTTGGAAGGACAAGTGGCCGTATTCACCTACAGTGAAAACGAGCCTTGCTACCAGTGCCTGAGTGCACTGTTTGGTGAACAAGCACTCAGTTGTGTCGAAGCGGGCATCCTCTCTCCTGTTGTCGGGATCATTGGTGCCACGCAAGCTCTTGAAGCAATAAAGGTTTTATCCAATTTCGCGCCTGCGCCAACCGGTAAAATTATGCTTTATGATGCGTTAAGCAGTGAGTGGCGCATTTTCATCCTGCCCAAGAACCCAAACTGCAGTGTCTGCAATCATTAACAACACCGTCTTGACTAGGTGACACTACTCTCAAAATCGCGTATTTCTACTACAATAAGGAAGGCCTCTGCTGATCGAGCGTTTCGCCATCGCAGAGTGAACTTCCTTATTCAGTGGGCGTATTGCAGCTACGATGATAAAAACGCTTTCTATTGTCCTTGTCATCCTTGGCATGCTCGCCCTCATCTCGGCGCTGAAATCGTCGATCTCTCTGTATCGCCGCGATAGGCGCCCTTCAACATTTAGCTTTGTGCCTGTCATGCTTGGATTTGTTCTGGGCTACATGATTTATGCTAGCTTTCTCGCATTAAAATCCGAAATAATCATTATCGAATTTATTGTTTCTGTTGTGTTTTTTGGTGGTGGGATCTTTTGCGTCATGATTTTTAGCGTTGTATCCCAAAGCATGGAACGTATTGCGTTTGCTGAGTTTCAGCAACGCCACAATGAAGCACACGACCCATTGACAGGGTTACCCAACCGTCGATTCCTCATTAGTACCATCAGCCAACATA
Organism: Enterovibrio norvegicus FF-33; assembly: GCF_000286835.2. GTDB lineage: Bacteria > Pseudomonadota > Gammaproteobacteria > Enterobacterales > Vibrionaceae > Enterovibrio > Enterovibrio norvegicus_A. The sequence goes on from NZ_AJYD02000038.1 coordinate 2,405,680, forward strand.
TTGTTGATTACAACGCCAATCTGCAGCGATTTGCGGTTTTTATCATTGATATTAATAACTTCAACAACCTCAACGAGGTTTTTAGTCATCAAAAGGGCGACGTATTACTCGCACAGTTCTCAGCACGCCTTAAAGAATTCGTTGATGAAGATGTGTTTTTAGCGAGGTGCAGCGGAAACCGCTTTACCCTCTTGCTCACCAACCCTGAAAATACAAATATTTCCGCTTATATCGAAAATATTCAGTCTTACCTTGACCATCCATTGACCATTAACGATCACGACATGAACCTAACCAACACTGTCGGGGTCGCCTTTTACCCTGAACATGGCTCGAATGCAGAAGAAATCCTCAAACGCGCAGAAATCTCTATGTACAGTGCCAAACGCATTCAAGCCCCATACGCTATCTATGAACCGTCCGCATCTACACATTTTTACGACCAGTCAGAATTGGCCGCGATGCTGCACAATGCCATTGCAACAATGGATTTTGAGCTCTACTTTCAGCCCGTTATGAATGTACATACCCCACATCAGACAACCTTTGAAGCACTTATCCGATGGACTCTCGGGGACGGATATTCCGTACGACCTGATGATTTCATTCCGATTGCGGAGCAGACGAACGCTATCAAGCAAATCTCCCACTGGGTGCTTGAAACGACCGTTGCTCAACTAGCGGTGTGGCAAAAACAATCCATCACGCCGCAAGTTCAGGTGAACATTTCAGTCAAAGATCTAGAAGACGAAAACCTCGAGCCCTACTTGGCAGGTTTGATCAAAAAATACGCCATTAACCCCGCGCAGCTCACCCTTGAATTGACCGAAACCAGCATGATGCTGAATCCAGCGAAAGCGAGAGTCGTCTTAGATAAAATCAAAAAGCTGGGCGTGTATTTAAGCATCGATGACTTTGGTACAGGGTTCTCATCCCTGTCTATTTTGAGCAATATGCCCATTGATGAGATTAAAATAGATCGCAGCTTTGTCACTGACCTACTCTATAGCAGTAACCATGAAGCTATTGTGAGATCCACTATCTACCTCGCTCACAGTTTGGATTGCCGTGTGGTTGCAGAAGGCGTTGAAACTGAAGCGCTAGGACAATATTTGATGTCTATCGGCTGCGATAAAATTCAAGGCTATTGGTATGGCCGCCCAATGAATCTGGCCCAAACTGATGCTTGGCTCAATGAATCTCACCAAATCAGCTCCAAAGTCGCCAACCAAAACTAACTGCCACACTCTGCATTAACCCTCTTCTCCGAAGCACCGCCCTCCCTACTTTGTTCGTATTTTCATCAATCGCTTATAAAACACTCGAATCTATAGTGATATTTTTGTCTCGTCATTAATGCTTCAATTAAGTGAAACATAGTTGTCATAAAACTTTCCTAAAGTTGCCACTGTTGACACAAACAAAGCCTTTTAAGAGGCACGACTAAGGAAAGCTCGAATGAGATCAAACGTTTTTACTGCATTGTGTGTCGCTGGCGCATTAATGGCTAACACGGCTTCTGCGCAAGAAACAATTACAGTGTCAGGCTCTACATCTGTTACCGAAGTGATGGAAGTGCTGGCAGAAACGTATCAAACCCAAAATGGCAATACCTTCATTGAAGTGCAAGGAACGGGTTCTTCAGCAGGCGTTAAAGCCGCCAAAAATGGCACTTCCATGTTTGGCATGGCATCACGTTCACTGAAAGATTCCGAGAAAGAACCAACATTAAAAGAAACGGTGATTGCACGAGACGGTATCGCTGTTGTAGTCAACAATGCCAACCCTCTTGTTGATCTGACTATTGAGCAAATCGCAAAAATCTACCGCGGTGATGTGAAAAATTGGGCCGAAGTGGGTGGCGAAAACAAACCTATCGTTGTCGTTACCCGAGACACAGCATCAGGTACTCGCGGTGCATTTGAAGACATCATGAGCTTGAAGCGCGATATCAACGGAATGAAAGTCTCGGCAATTTCTCAACGTGCACAAGTCGGCAATGGCAATGGCGTGGTCAAAACCATCGTGGCTAACAATCCCTTCGCTATCGGCTACATCTCTCTAGGTTCAATCGATGCGTCGTTGAAAGCAGTCAAAGTTGACGGCGTAGAAGCGACATCTGATGCAGTTGCAGCAGGCAAGTATAAAGTTGCACGTCCATTTTTGGTGTTAAGCAAAGCTGGCAAGCCGTCACCTGCCGCTGAAGACTTCATGACATGGGTGACTTCAGTCGAAGGCCAAAAAATCGTCTCAAGCCAAGGCTATGTGCCCGTTCAGTAAATCCTTAATTGTTTAGGTGTGTTGATTCCGCCTAAACCCACTATCGGCCTGACGCGCTTGTCAGGCCGCTTTAAAAAGACTTCCTAACTGCCATGATTGGCATCACGGAGTGAGCATGAACATCGCAAATCAACATGTTATCGACATTCAACCCACCAGCACGCCAAGCAACGTGGGCAAACTGGGTAAACGAAAGAACCGAGACTGGCGCGAAGCGTTTTTCCGTGCATTGTTCCTAACCGCCGCTATCTTGGGCGTGTTGTCTCTCGCCACCATTGGTTACTTTATTTTCCGCGAAGGTATTCCAGCTATTCAACAAGCTGGCTTAGTCAACATGGTGACAGGCGTTGAATGGCTACCTCCAGCGCTTTATGGCATCGCGCCTATGATTGTCGCGTCGTTAGTATCGACGGCTGGCGCTGTTATTCTGGGTGTTCCTGTAGCGGTACTGACCGCTATCTTCATTGCCGAAGTCGCACCAAAATGGCTGGCAAACATCATACGACCTGCCGTCGAGTTACTCGCAGGCATCCCATCAGTGGTATACGGCTTCTTTGGCCTTGTCATTATCGTTCCCTTGATTCAAGACGTGTTTAACGTTCCTGCTGGTAACACAGTGCTGGCTGGCATTGTTGTGCTGGCAGTAATGATTCTACCTACGGTTATTGCGGTATCAGAAACCTCTTTACGTGCTGTACCAAAAACCTACAAAGAAGGCTCACTGGCGCTTGGCGCTTCGCCCATGTTCACCACGTTTAAACTGCTTATCCCAGCAGCACGTTCGGGCATTATGACGGGGGTTATTCTCGGTATCGCTCGTGCATTGGGAGAAACCATGGCAATCATCATGGTCATGGGTAACGCACCAGCTATGCCAGAAGGCATTTTGGAATCTGCACGCACATTAACCGCCAATATCGCACTGGAAATGTCTTATGCCTCCGGTATTCATGCCAGTGCTCTGTACGCCACAGGTATCGTTCTTCTGGTCTTTATCATGATGCTAAACGCGACACTGCTTTTCCTTAACCGTGAAAAAGCGAGGTAATTGAAATGCTTACACGTCAACTAAAAGACAATATCTTGATGGTCACGGTTTGGCTGGCTGCAGGCATGACAGTCGGATTTCTGTTTTGGATTATTTGGTACATATTGAGCAATGGCCTGCAGTACGTTGACTGGTCATTCATTACCAGCGATTACACCCGTATTGGTGAACAATCAGGCATATGGCCAATGATTGTCTCAACCATTTATATGGTCATCGCTTCTATTTCCATTGCTGCGCCTATCGGCATCATGACGGCGATCTACCTCACTGAGTATGCAAAGCTCGGCAGCAAACTGGTTAAAGTGATTCGTTTTTGTACCGAATCATTAGCGGGCATTCCCTCAATTATTTTTGGTCTGTTCGGCATGACGTTTTTTGTCGGCGTATTGGGTCTTGGTTTTTCGATACTTTCTGGCGCATTAACGCTAAGTATCTTGATTCTGCCCGTGATTATTCGCACCACTGAAGAAGCTTTAATGGCAGTACCACAAACCTACCGTGAAGGCTCATATGGTTTGGGCGCATCGAAAATCTATACCATTTGGAAGCTGATTCTGCCAAGTGCGATGCCAGGTATTGTTACCTCCATCATTTTGAGTGTCGGCCGCGTTATTGGCGAATCTGCACCGGTTTTTCTTACTGCTGGCATGGTCGCACGCATTCCAGAAAGCGTGTTGGACTCTGGCCGCACGCTTACCGTCCATCTTTACAAGTTAACTCAGGAGCTCTACACAGTGCACGAGTGGAATCAAGCCTATGCCACTGCCACCGTGCTAATTGTCGTCGTACTGCTTATGAACATGCTGACAAAAATTATCGCCAGCAAATTTAGCAAAGCTTCTTACTGAGTTTGAGAGAAAAAATCATGAACAAATTCGATATTGAAAATCTGAACCTTTACTACAACAACGGTGCCAATCACGCGCTGAAAAACATCAGCCTACCCATCCCGCACAAAAAAGTGACGGCATTGATTGGCCCATCTGGCTGCGGAAAATCGACACTGCTACGTTGCCTTAATCGCATGAATGATCTCATCGAAGGCGTAAAAATTGATGGCCGTTTGGCGATGGATAGCGAGAATGTGTATGGCAACATTGATGTTGCGAATCTTCGTATCAAGGTCGGCATGGTGTTCCAAAAAGCCAACCCATTCCCAATGAGCATTTATGACAACGTGGCTTATGGACTGCGTGCACAAGGCATGAAAGATAAGAAAAAACTCGATGCTGTGGTTGAACAAAGCCTAAGAAGTGCTGCACTTTGGGATGAAGTGAAAGATCGTTTAAAATCTCATGCTTTTGGGTTATCTGGCGGCCAGCAACAGCGCCTTTGTATTGCTCGCACTATCGCCATGGAGCCCGAAGTGATTCTGATGGACGAACCGACATCGGCACTCGACCCTATTGCGACGAAGAAAATTGAAGACTTAATGGAAGAGTTAAAAAAGAACTACACCATCGTTATTGTGACCCACTCCATGCAGCAAGCTCGTCGCATTTCAGATCGCACTGCATTCTTCCTAATGGGAGAATTGGTTGAGCATGATGAGACGCAACTATTGTTTGCCAATCCTCGCGACGATCGTACTCGAGGTTACGTGAATGGTGACTTTGGCTAAAACGCTGCACTGCCCGTAACAAATTGATCAACAAACCGCTTGAACATATTAACATCGAGCAGCGTAATGCTAATTGTCAGACTAAATTTCAAGTTTTAACAGAGTTCTGACTTGATAAGCGGTTCAGAAAGCGAATAATGAAGTCAGTCATATAGTGGAAAATGCATTGCATTCGAGGAAACTAAACCTCAAAGACACTGTCTTTAACCCTGTATCGAACTCTATAATTGACGCATTCAGTAATATTTCTGGAGTAACGAATGAAAAAGATGGCAATCGCAATGCTGGTTGCGCCAGCAATTTTGGCGGGTTGTGCAACAAGCACTTCCGGTAAAACCGACGCATTAGACGTTTCTACCGTGAACATGCAGCACCACAACTGGGTACTGGAAAGTGTTGATGGTCAGCCATTGAGCCTTCCTGAAGGTTTTGCCGCCCCAAGCCTAGAAATTGGTGAGTCTTTCACTGCCAATGGTCACGCAGGTTGTAACCGCTATTTCGGACAAGGCGAGCTGAAGGGCGAGCAATTCCGCATTGATAAAATGGCGAGCACCATGATGGCATGTCCAGAGCCAGCAATGGCTATCGAAGGCGTGATGACTAATGTGCTGGGGGATTGGAGCGACGTGACACTGACTAAACAAACGCTGCAACTGAAAAACGGTGAGCACGTTCTGTCATTTCAACTTCGTGATTGGGTAAATTAATTACCTGTTGTACGAACGAGCTTTGTCGCTTGTTACGCTAACACGCTATCGCTTTCAGCCTCCGATTGGGGGCTGTTTGCTTTCTTCGGTATAGATCCAACTACATTGATCTCGCCCTGCGTTAATGGCTTTGCCCAATGCGATCTCAGCATACGCAATCACTTTTGTTGCATCTATTTCATCTGAATTTAGGACCGACACACCACCAATCGAAATCGTCATTATCTGAGAACCCGCCTCTTTGTCGAACGGCAATTTCAGCGTCTTAACAGCATCAATACACAACTGAGCGATAGGGGCACCATCTTTGGTATTCGGTAGCAATATCGCAAAGGTTTCTCCTCCATAACGCGCCAACAAATCACCCGGACGCTTTAATGTATCGGATACAGCCTGGCCAATCAGTCGAATCGCTTTATCGCCAACAACACGGCCATGTTTTGTGTTGTAACGAGACATATTGTCTATTTCAATCACAATCAAACTAATCGCCAGATTATCTCGTTGAGTTCGTTTCACTTCGGCTTGAATACATTCTTCGAAATAATCACGGTTGCAATACCCCGTTAATCCATCGCTTTTCGACATTTTCTCCAATTTTTTATTGGCTTCTCGGAGTTCACGGGTTTTCGCATCAACATGCTTTTGCACTGTCAGCGCACGATGTTGCAGCATATAAAGCAGGTATGCCAACAAGGTAAAGATCAACACACCAATAAAGAAAATCAAATGCGGGTAGATGCTCATGCGGCTATTCACATAGCTTGGCGATGGCGTGCCTTTTAAGAGCCATTCTCTGCCAGCAAAGTAAATGGGGGTGGATGTATAGCTCAATGCCGTCACAGGCGGCTCGGACAAATCGACAACATTTTGATAAATAACATCACCTTGCGTGTTAAGGCCGACATCTAACAATTCGAGATTGATAGACTCTTTCACTGTACTGTTTATTGCCAGTTCAAAAATATCCTCAACGTCAAACAAGGCGAGTAGGAACCCACGCAATGCGGATTGTCGGTCGGCATCCGTTTCAGGATCACCATAAAACACGGGTAACAACATCAAAAATCCACTGTTGTCTTCAAATTCCCGTTTCAAGCGCATCGCCGGTGTTGCAATCGGCACACCGCGGTACCAGCTCATTTCCAATGCTTCTTCCATTGACTGTCGAGAAGCCAAATCAAACCCTAAAATCCGTTGGTTTACGTCATAAGGTGTGATGTAACGAACAGGGAAATATCGATCCCGTGATGTCGCCTTAACAAGATCGCCATTGGCACTCAGTTCCACAATTTCAAAGAGCGCAAATTCTAGCGCAGCTTCGGATTCGTAGAGCTCCCGTTCATCACCGAGAACAAATTCAGCCCACTCCATGGCACGTATATTAGGATGTCGATCCATCACACTATCAGCCAATCGGCCAAAGCTGGTTTCATCAATGTCTTGATGCATGATGAGCTGAGTACGAAGCGCATATAGCAACTCAATACTAATGTTGAGTTCCCTTCCTAGAGAAAGTGCTGCGTTTTCAACATCCTTTTGAATTTCATGTTTAATGGATTGCTGTTCAGATTGATGCAAAGACATGGCTGCGAGGAACGAAAAAAACAGCCCAACTAAGACTGTGATAATCGTTGAATACAAAACCTTCTTTGCCATCCTCAATACGCCCTCCAATAGATGTTAACTAATTGTTGGTCATATTTCGTGATCACGCCAACATTGAGCTGACTAACCGTTTGTATTCTTTGGTTCGTTAATTCATTGAGAATGATGATTACGGGCAAAAAAACCCTGATGGAACATGTCCGATCAGGGCTAAATAACATTTCAAGTTGCTCTGCGACACAATGACGAAATGATGATGACTCTCACGCCTTTCGCTGAGGCTAAAACAATGATTAAGCCACTTCTTCTCGCAATATTTGAGCCGCTTTCACTAAACTCAACAGCGCCGCTTCCACTTCGTTCCAGTTACGTGTTTTCAAACCACAATCAGGGTTCACCCAAAGACGCTCGTCAGGAATGGTTTTACGTGCCTTTTCGAGCAACGCCACGATGCCATCCACGTCTGGAATATTTGGAGAGTGAATGTCATACACACCCGGGCCAATCTCATTCGGATACGCGAAGTCTTCAAACGCTTGCAACAACTCCATGTCTGAACGTGAGGTTTCGATGGTAATCACATCGGCATCTAGCGCCGCAACTGCATCAATAATGTCGTTGAATTCGCTGTAACACATGTGGGTATGAATTTGCGTTTCTGGTGTCGCACTGGCGGCTGAAATTTTGAACGCATTAACAGCCCAATCCAGATAGCTTTTCCAATCACCGGTTTTTAAAGGCATGCCTTCACGAATCGCTGGCTCATCAATTTGAATCACTTTGATACCGGCATCTTGCAAATCCGACACTTCATCACGCAATGCCAACGCAATTTGTTCTGCAATTTGCTGACGAGAAATATCTTCACGCGGGAATGTCCAACCAAGAATCGTCACAGGGCCGGTCAACATGCCTTTGACTGGTTTGTCTGTCAGGCTTTGTGCAAATGCCGTCCACTCAACCGAGATAGGTGCAGGGCGAGAAATATCCCCCACTATCACTGCAGGCTTCACGCATCGAGAACCATAGCTCTGCACCCAGCCAAATCGCGTCACCGCAAAACCGTCCAAATGCTCTGCGAAGTATTCCACCATGTCATTGCGCTCTGGCTCACCGTGAACCAACACGTCTAAACCTAGCTTTTCCTGACGTTCAATTGCATCTTGAATATGCCCCTGGATCACAGCGGTGTAATCAGACTCTGACAGTTGACCCGTTTTGAAAGCGCGACGCTGCTGACGGATCTCGCCAGTTTGCGGGAATGAACCAATCGTTGTGGTTGGGAATAAAGGTAGCGACAAAGACGCATGTTGTGCTTCAGCACGTTGTTGATATGGCAAGGCGCGTTCCGCCAGCGCCGTGGTAATGCCATTCACACGCGCCTGTACTTCCGGCTTATTGACACGAAGGCTAGTTGCACGCGCCTCAATAGCCTCACTGTAAGCCTTAGTCTCGCTAATTGCTTTACTGTTCCCGTTAAGTGCATTCGCCAATAACACCACTTCATCCACTTTTTGCTTAGCAAATGCCAACCAACTCTTCACTTCTGGCTCGAGATTGGTTTCTTGCTCAACATCAATCGGTGAATGCAGGAGAGAACAACTGCTAGAGATCCAAAGTCGGTCTCCCAATTTGTCCGCTGTTGGCTGCAGCGCCGTTAGCCACTTGTTGAGGTTCGCCTTCCAAATGTTTCGGCCATTCACCACACCAAGAGACACCACCCAGTGATCTGGTATGCTATCGACAATGGTATCGACATGCTGTGGCGCAACATTCGCATCAAGGTGCAGACCGTTGACATTAAGCGCTGAAATCACATCAAGTTGATGCTCAACAGACTCAAAATAGGTAGTCAGAAGCAATTTCACATCACCGCCAATCACTTGATACGAAAGCTTGTAGGCATTGCGCCACTCGTCTGGCAATTCCAGCGCGAGAATAGGCTCATCAATTTGTACCCATTCCACACCTTGTGATTTCAATTTGGCGAGAATTTGCTGATAAACCGCTAACAATCGTGGCAACAGTTCCAAACGATTAAAATCGTCGTCTTTTTCTTTACCTAGATAAAGGTAAGAAATCGGACCCAAAATGGTAGGTTTCACCTTGTATCCGGATTTTTGCGCTTCGCTCACTTCATCAAACAGCTGGTTCCAGCTGAGGGAAAACTCGTCATCTTTAGTGAACTCAGGAACGATGTAATGATAATTGGTATTAAACCACTTGGTCATATCTGACGCGGCGCAGCTGCAACCCGTTGGCGCTTTGCCTCGAGCAATACGGAACAAGGTATCCAGATCAGGATGACCGTGACGATGGCGTTTAGGAATGTGGCCTAACGTCAGGCTCGTTTGAAGCACTTGGTCGTACCATGCGAAATCACCCACAGTGACAAACGATAAGCCAGCATCTTTTTGCACTTGCCAGTTATGATGACGAATGGTTGCGCCAACATCCAACAGTCCTTGTTGATTGATTTCACCGTTCCAATATTGCTCCAATGCAAATTTCAATTCTCGTTTGTTGCCGATGCGCGGGTAACCCAAAATATGTGTCGTGGTCATGCTATCTCTCCTTTTTAGCCGTCCAGATGTTTACATGTCCACCTTGATTGATTAGAGTGCATAAAACAAACTCAAATTACTCAAACGGATGTTGAGATAAATTCATGTTAGAAGTAAAGCACCTACGCACCCTCTTCGTTCTCCGCGACACAGGCTCGCTGACGGCGACAGCAACACAGCTTTGCCTGACACAATCGGCGCTCTCACATCAGCTTAAGGATTTGGAGCTGCGTATTGGTTCGCCACTGTTCATGAGAAAGACGCGTCCGGTGAGATTTACCGCAGAAGGACAAGTGTTGTTGGCGTTGGCCGATGATGTATTGCCTCGCCTCGCTCGGGCTGAAACAGAATTGGCAGCCTTGAAAGAAGATGCGCAGGGACGGCTTCATATGGCCATTGAATGCCACTCGTGCTTTCAATGGCTTATGCCAGCATTAAAAGAATACAGAATGAGTTGGCCGTTGGTGAAGTTAGACTTTTCTTCTGGGTTTGGCTTTGAACCACTACCAGCATTGGCAGGAGGCGAGTTAGATGTGGTGATTACCTCAGACATTAGCCCACGTAGCGAAATTCACTATGAGGCACTGTTTGATTTTGAAATGCGCCTTGTTCTTGCCGACACGCATCCACTCGCGAAAAAAAGTGTGATTGAACCTGAAGACCTTGCCGGAGAAACCCTACTGACCTATCCGGTGCAACGACAACGTATGGATGTGGTTAAGCACTTTTTGCATCCTGCAGGTGTTGAGCCAGTTCAATTTAAATCTGCAGATAACACCTTGATGTTAATACAAATGGTGACGGCAGGATTAGGCGTAGCTGCCTTACCTAATTGGGCCATTAGTGAATTTTCAAGACAGGGTTTGGTGGTTGATAGGCCTCTCGGCAAAGGGCTTTGGCGTCGACTGTATGCCGCGGTAAGAAGCCAGGAGTCGCAACGGCCCTATCTTAAAGCGTTCTTTGCTACCGCTCGCAATCAATGCCATACCCATTTGGATGGGATTAAGAAGGTATAGCTAACCTTCTTGAGCTCTATTTTTGCCTCAACTGATTCACAACGGGATCGTAGTAACATCCCATTTCATCGAGTTTATGTTGGAAAGATTGGTGGTCCAATTCAAATTGCGCCAAGAGGTCGTCGAGGCTATCGCACTCTAAGCGCAACTTCTCATTGACGATGCCGTACATGATCGCACCTTCGAGATGCTCAAGGTTGTGGATTTCCATACACGTACTCCCGTTTTCAGTGGGTCACTTTTGACCTATTCGAAAGTATTTTAGATGCGATACGTCATATTCGCGTTGACGCCTAAGGTGAACAGCCCCAAAAAAGGCACTTCACGTGCCTTTTATTGTGCCTGAGACAACCCGTTGCCATGCAAATGCTCAGATGAGTGCTGACATGGCAACGCCAGATGCCCCCCCAATGACGATCAGCGCACAACAAAGTTGCAGTAAATGCGGTGGTGTTTGACGAAGCAAATGAAATGCCCAAATTATCACGCCCACCAGCACCAAGCCCAAACTGGTCAACACGGATGTCACTAACGCATTGGCTGACGCCTCCGGCATAGATGTGCTGGCAACTGCAATAACCAACGCCATCAACATTGCAGCGACAATGCCCGCAACCGGAAGAATACGGTGAAATGCCTGTAAACGAGATCGCGCCCGAACCAGCAAGCAATGTCCCGTGATAGCGCCCACCAGAGCAACTTGGGAAATCATCAGCAACCCTACAAACATGCCTTGATGCCATGCTGAAATTAGCACTGCCAACGCACCAAAGCCATTGGCCAAAAGCAACACAGGAATAGGTCCAGACAGTCGAGTTTTCCCTGATTTCGAACGCAATGAAAAAATGCCTAACGCAATAAATGGCAACGCTGAAAATGGAGAGAATGGAACAACCAATGCCCAAGCGGCGACCAGAAACCAAAACGCTTTGTGCAGACGTCCGCGCTGCCCCGGACAGATATCACCTTTCAGCAATACCAACGTCAAAACAAACTGGGCGCCTAACGCACCCGACATCACCACCGAACTCAATAATTCGTACATTGTTTACTACCTGTTGGATACTTGCGGGCAATTATACCCAAGCAACCGTGAGTTACCCAATTTATACTACCGCCTGAAAATCCACTTTTTATCGCAAATACCGCCGTGAGGCATCAGGCCACTTTATATCTATAACAATGTAGATACCCTCACAGTTATTGATGATAACTTTGCATTCACTCGCATTCATATGTAACTGTTTTACTATAAGTATTAATATTGTGAATGCGCTTCAAAAAATTGCGTAATACCCATCACAATATCACTGGCTCGTGCGGAAATGAAAACCAGGGGAAACATGGAGTTATCCTACCGTCATTTTAAACTTTCGCTTCAGGAACTCTGGAGCGCAAAGCGTCATGCTGCCAGTTTCAACACAACACGTGCGACATACCTGCGATCACGCATTATTGCACTTAGTTATGTTTGGGCGGCGCTAACACTCGTATGGATACCCGTTGATAACCTGACACTTGATACCAGCAGTTACTCGCTGACCATTCTTAGAATTTGTCTCGCCGCCACGCTTTTTACCATTGCCCATATCGTTCGTTCACGTCACTCTCTTCGCGACTGCCGCATTGCATTAGTCGCCTTGGTCATGAGCTTCAATGTCTTTTATTTGTTGGCTAATCATGTGTTAGGTTACCCACACACCATCAATACGTTCGTTTATTGCTACACATTACTGCCATTTCTGCATGTCATTATGCTGACGATATTTCCCTTATCTATTCGAGAGTCTTTCTCACTGATCCTTGCCACAGCACTGACACAGATCTACGTTGATTTTCAGAGCGGATTTCTTCTCTCTTTAGATATTTTTGCGATCTATTGGCTACAAACGGTCGTAGGTTTTCTCGTGATTTGGGCTCAAACATCCAAACTGCATATGATGCTTCGCTTATACCGTCACGCGACGCTTGATCCTCTTACTGGGGTATACAATCGCCGCATGTTGCTCACCCTCGCGAAACGCGACATTGAGAATACGCGCACACGATCACGCCCCTATTCTGTTCTGTTGATGGACCTTGATAAATTTAAGCGAATCAACGATCAATATGGCCATTTCGCTGGCGACATGGTGCTGCAAGCATTCACCAAAACCGTGCAAGAAACGTTACGGAAATCGGATATATTTGGCCGTTATGGTGGCGAAGAATTCATTCTCTTTTTACCGCAATGCAGTGCAGAAAACGCTCAATTGGTAGCCACGAGGATCATGAGTAATATTCGCGATCTGGCAATCGATGTAGAAGGTGTGTCTGAGCCAATCAGAGTGACAACATCCATCGGCATTAGTACCAGTCTTTCGACACAAGATAGCCTTCACCAGTTACTTGAAAAAGCGGATCTTGCTTTGTACCACGCAAAGCATAACGGCCGCGATTGCAGCCGTCTGTTTGACCACTGCGGTGCAGATCTACAAGAAAAACATAAGCGCCCTTGGCTTGAGGCTGCCAACTAATTACTCACCCTTTTGCCTCAATGACCGATGCCTTCATGAGCAACTTCTTTTCCAGCGAGCCCAATATCTGAATCAAAACAAGATTGAGTGCCGCCAATGATACGGCACCAAGCGTGACAGCGAACCACCCAGCATATTCCCAGCACCCTATCAAATAGAAACCACCCAGACTGCCACCCACATAGTAGTGAACAAGATAGAGAGCCGTTGCAGTGGCTTTACCTTTCGTTGTACGTCGACTCACCCACCCATAAGCCAATGAGTGTGTAAAAAACGCGCCGCCACTCACAATGAGTAAGCCAATGACCACGGTCGCTTGAGTTTCTACGCTGGCTATCAATACCCCAAACAATGTCACCACGGTGCCAAAAGTCATGCCTGAAATCGGTGAATACCGGTTCGCCCAGCGCCCGCTTAGCCGAGAGGTCAGCGTGCCAGCGAGATAACAAATGAAAATAGCCGATGCAATACCGACAGGAAGGTTAAAAGGTGCTGCTAACAGTCTAAATGTTGTCACTGAGTAGAAGTTCACGAAAAGGGCAAAATTCACACCACCAATAATCATGGCAACCCACAATATGGGGGTTTTAACGTGCTCACCAATCACTTTTGTTTGCTCAATAAGCGAGGTATTAGTTGATACGAACCGTGTTTGAGCAGGCAATAGACTCCAGACCAACAAAATGCCAATGGCCGTAAATATTGCCATTGCCATCACAGCGCCCTGCCACCCGAAAAAATCCGAGAACAAACCACCGAATAAGCGACCGAATATTCCACCTAACGAGTTAGCACTGATGTAGCCACCTACCGCGACCACAAGCGCGGTCGGGCTAAACTCGTCCGCCATATACGCCACCGCGACCGCCGCATAGCCAGCCAACGCAATACCCATTAGCGCTCTGAGCACCACCAGCCCCCAAAACGCGTCCACGTACAGTGACGCAAAACCGACGATTGGCATCAAAAATAGGCTCGCAAGCATCACCGGGCGACGGCCAACTCTCTCAGACAGTAACGCCCAAGGTAACAAGCTAATCGATAAGCCCAGCGTGGACGCGGCGAGAAGCCAATTCGCTTTCGTTGCGGTGACGACAAAGGCATCTGAAAACACAGGAAGCATTGGCTGGAACAAATACAGGTTACAGAACACCAGAAAGGAGCCAAAAGATAAGGCAAATGCGGCTTTACGGTAAGCGGGTGTTTGTAATTCGATCATGCTCTACATTACTGATTTCACAATATACTGTGAAATTAGCAACCTATCAGTAATATATAAAGTATATTAATTATATTGGAGTGAGATCTTTTTTTTATACCTATACCCAAACAACCTCAAGATACTTGGGTATAAGCCATCTCTGACACTCACATCGACTATCAAAAGGCACATAAAGCATGGATCTAAGACAGCTTCGATATTTTGTCAGTGTCGCCGAGCAGAAAAATTTCACTCGCGCTGCCAGAAAGCTGAATATTGCCCAGCCTGCGTTGAGTATTGCGATAAAGAAATTAGAAACCAATATCGGCCTCAATCTATTTGACCGCAACGAACGCCAAGTGCACCTCACGCAAGAAGGCCAAACTCTCCTTCCCCACGCTTACCGCATATTAAGAATGGTTGAAGACGCCAACACCGAAATGGCAGAACTTAGAGGCTTACAAAAAGGCGAAGTTCGTGTAGGCGTGCCTGGCATGCTGGGTTCTTACTTCTTCCCTTCCATTTTGATGGGCTTTAAAAGCAAATACCCAGATCTTAAACTCAGTGTGGTAGAAGCAGGGACACAGTCAATCCGACAAATGCTACTCGATGGCGAACTCGACATTGGGGTGATTCACAGTCAGGATGTCCCTGCCGCATTGGACACAACTCATTTGATTTCTTCGCAAATGGTTGCCGTCACCAGTGCCGATCATCCACTGGCGGAACAAACCTCAATGAGTTTTCAAGCCTTCTTTGATGAAGAGTTGGTGATGTTCAAAAAAGGCTATTTTCACCGCGAATTCATTGACCGTATCTGTGCAAGCCATAAAATCACACCCAACCTTTCTTTTGAAACCAACCTGTTGGCGATGATCTTAAACATTGTTCGTCATGGCTTTGCTATTACCGCTTTGCTTGAATTGGTGACACAGCACGAGCCTGGACTCATTGCCATTCCATTTGAAGAACCCGTGACATTAGATATTTCCATGGCGTGGCGAAAACACGGTTACTTATCATTGGCAGACCGTGCGTTTATCGATTTCGTACAACAGAACAAATAGCAGGATGAACACAGTGCACGCTTTTTCGCTCGGCTCAGGTAACCCTTCTATCAATGTCTATGTAGAGAAAGCACCGCCTCTGCACGCACTATGGGGTGAAATGCCTCTAACTGGGAGCCACACGCCCCTCATCAATGGCGACATAAACGCCATTGGACAAGCCGGAGGTAATGGCTGGCGCAAAGTGTTTAATGTCTATGCAAAGTTATTGTTCGCGCTCCCTGAGGATTCAACACTTCGTCCACTAGGCTTTTCTACATGGCAGAGATTCCGAGATGAAGCATTGCTTCAACAAGCCTCCAACGCAGCGTTGTATTTTGGCCGCCATGATCTGCTCACATTGGCCGACAGCGGCGGTATCCACATTATCGCTGGGAAAACTCATGCTCAAAAACTGGGTATCGCAGAACAATGTGTATGGCTAGACAAGGACTTTGCCCGACACCCGACGCTACCCATCGTTATTTGCCCCTATTTTGACTATCGCCAACTGTCGAATCAAAAAATTGATGTATTGACAAAATTAATGGCCAAACTGTGATGATCGATTCCCAATGTTCTGTTCGTAGTAATAAAACGCATTGAATAGATTTTTAACTTATCGATTTTCATGACTATTTTTCTAGCCATCCTCTTTGCTATGATGGCAGACTCTTTACATCGTCAGAGCAAAAGGACATTGCGCGCATGAATGTTAAACACACTCTTTTAACCAGTCTCATTGTACTGCCCTTTTTTGCTAACGCTGGGCTGGCAGAAAGAGGCGGACTCAGCGGCGAAATATCACTGCTAGGCGGTGTGGTATCCACGGATTCCAATTTATCTACCAGTGGCGAAGCCATAAAAAACGCGCCGCTAAACAGCAGTGGAAATCGTGAGACGAACCCAATCTTTGGGCCTCTGGGTAGTTTGGCGTTCACCTGGGGGGAAGGGCTAAGTCAGCAGATTTTCGTCGGTACGACCCGTGAAGATATTGCCGTCGGTACGGTTGCTTTGGAAATTGGCTACAAGCAAGAATTGGCCTCTGGCACTAAAGTTACGGTGGCGTATTTACCCACCGTGTTGTCAGAAGAAGTATGGTCAAATCCTTACTTAACAGATACCGCGCGATCTGAAACCGACAAATCTGGCAATGCTTACCGTTTACAGTTGAATAGT
This sequence comes from Enterovibrio norvegicus FF-33, assembly GCF_000286835.2. Taxonomy (GTDB): domain Bacteria; phylum Pseudomonadota; class Gammaproteobacteria; order Enterobacterales; family Vibrionaceae; genus Enterovibrio; species Enterovibrio norvegicus_A. The sequence continues at coordinate 2,422,469 of NZ_AJYD02000038.1, forward strand.
ATTGGTGGCTCTCCGCTGTCTATTGACATCGCCTACGCACAAACCGAGATCGACGACGAGCAAAGCGGGACTGCAGGGTTCACACTCAGTGAACAAAGCCAGTTAAACCGTGAAGGTGACACCTTATATTCAAAGGTCAGCTACCGTCAGTTCCTCGGTCGCGGATTGGGTATCGCCCCCGCGTTTGTTTACTACGATCATGAAGCCGAAGGCGATGCAATGTCTTATCAATCGCTAGGGGGTGAGCTTTCCTATTTCAGCCTTGCTGGCCGAAATAAAATTGTACTGACGGGTAAATATCATGCTCGAGACTACGATGCGAATCATCCCGTTTTTGGTACCACACGTGCTGACAAAGAATACGGCGTCTTCCTCGCGTATGAATACGGTGAGCTTTTTGATGTCACGCCTTTGTCCCTCATTTCATTGGCAGGCTACAACAACATTGACTCAAATATTGATTTCTATACCGCCAGCCAGTATCTATTTTCACTGGGTGTGAACTACAAATTCTAATGCAAATGGGCTGCATTTTCGGGTAGTGCAGCCCAATACCGCCAAAAACCCTGCAAAACTACGGGTTTAAACCTTCTGGCTCTCCTCTCTACAAGCCGCTATAATTGCCGCCTTGCGAGAAAGAGGTCAAAAAATGCGCAATTCCGTCACTCCCATCTTTGAATACCCTAAATACTGGGCTGAGTGTTATGACACTTCACCTTTTCTGCCAACCAGCAGAGAGGAAATGGATCAGCTAGGTTGGGACAGCTGTGACATTATTATTGTTACAGGCGATGCTTATGTCGATCACCCGAGTTTTGGTATGGCTGTTATTGGTCGTACGCTAGAAGCTCAAGGTTTCCGTGTCGGCATCATTGCGCAACCCGATTGGCAAGACAAAAAAGCGTTCATGGCGCTAGGTCAGCCAAACCTCTTCTTCGGTATCACCGCGGGCAACATGGATTCCATGATAAACCGCTATACCGCAGACAAAAAAATTCGTCACGACGATGCCTACACGCCTGATAACAAAGGCGGCATGCGTCCCGATCGCGCAGTATTGATATATACCCAACGCTGTAAAGAAGCCTATAAAGAGACGCCTATTGTTCTGGGTGGCATCGAAGCAAGTCTTCGCCGCTTGTCGCATTATGACTATTGGTCAGATAAAGTCCGTCGCTCGGTTTTGTGCGATTCGAAAGCTGACATCCTTCTGTTTGGTAATGCTGAACGCGCATTGGTTGAAGTTGCCCATCGCTTTGCAAAAGGCGAAAACGCAGCGAGCATGAGCCGCATCGCCGGCACAGCCGTGATGCTGAAAAATGCACCAGAAGAAATGACGGAAGTTGATAGCTCACGCATCGACAAGCCGGGCAAGTCTATGGTTCTGCCTAACCCGTATGCCACTGAAACGGCCTGCGAGACCAAAAAAGACGACGAACCGAAACCCATCATGGTTCGCCCGCCACGTCATGATGCAGAAAACAGTTATGTTCGTTTGCCTTCTTTTGAGAAACTGGTCAACGACAAAGTCCTTTATGCACACGCAAGCCGCGTCATGCATTTGGAAGCCAACCCATATTCGGCACGCGCACTCATCCAGAAACACGGCGAACGTGAACTTTGGGTCAACACTCCACCGATTCCTCTTACGACTGAAGAAATGGATTATGTGTTCGGCCTGCCTTTCGCACGTGTCCCTCACCCTAAATACGGCGACGCAAAAATTCCTGCGTATGAAATGATCAAAACCTCGGTCAACATCATGCGTGGCTGTTTTGGTGGTTGTTCATTCTGTTCGATTACCGAACACGAAGGTCGCATTATTCAAAACCGTTCTAAGGAATCTATCCTGAACGAAATTGAAGACATTCGTGAAAAGGTACCTGGGTTTACTGGCGTGATTTCCGACCTTGGTGGCCCAACGGCGAACATGTATCGCCTTGGCTGTTCTGATCCTCGTGCAGAGCAAAACTGCCGTCGACCGTCGTGTGTGTTTCCAAAAATCTGTGAGAAATTAAACACAGACCATAAACACACCGTTGATCTCTACCGCTCTGCGCGTGAGTTGCCTGGCGTGAAGAAAGTGGTTATCGCTTCAGGTGTTCGTTATGACCTTGCGATTGAGTCACCAGAGTACGTAAAAGAATTGGTCACTCACCATGTAGGGGGTTATCTGAAGATCGCTCCAGAGCATACCGAAAAAGGTACGCTGGATCTGATGATGAAACCCGGCATGGGCGCTTATGATCGCTTTAAAGAGTTGTTCGAGAAATATTCTAAAGAAGCGGGTAAAAAGCAGTATTTAATCCCGTACTTCATCGCGGCACACCCTGGCTGTACCGATGATGACATGCTGAATCTTGCACTGTGGCTCAAAGAGAACGATTTCCAGTGCGATCAGGTGCAGAATTTCTATCCATCGCCAATGTGTAACGCAACGTCGATGTATCACTCTGAGACGAATCCTCTGAAACGCGTGAAGTACAAGAAGCGTGAAGAGTTGTTTGTTGCTAAGGGTGAAATTCAGCGCCGTCTGCACAAAGCGCTGTTGCGTTATCATGATCCAGCCAACTGGCCAATCATTCGTGAAGCCCTCACCAGCATGGGCAAGCGACACCTGATCGGAGATCGTGAAGGGTGTTTGATCCCGCGTGAAGGTAGCGAAGCAGAAATGGCTGCCTTACAGCGTCGTGGTTCGAACCGTCCTGGCACGAAGCGCTTTGCCACTAAGCACCCTAACCAACCTGATATTCGTAAACCTCAGGGTCAAGGCAAGGGAGCAAAAGGTAAGCCAGTTGGAAACGGTCAACGACCGGTTTCAGGCAAGCCAAAGGCTCAAGGCGCTAGCAAGCCGCAAAATGGCTCTAGACCAGCAGGTTCGAAGCCTGGAGCTTCTAAACCAACGAGCTCAAGACCAAGTGGTGCTAAAAATCGCCCATCCGGCAACAGAAGCCGCTCGGCAGCCCGATAAAGAAACACAAAAAAGCGAACCTTATGGTTCGCTTTTTTTTCTACTCCGATGGGCTTGACCATCATCGTATTAGTTCAGAGATCACCAAACTCAGCGCTGCAACCGCCACGAGAACACACAATCCAATGACGACTTTTTTCTGTGCCTTTTCATCAAGAAATTTCGCAGCCAATATGCCAACAATGATTAATCCACCAATAATCGCAACTTTAATCATTTTAATCGCCTCTTTAGCCAACTCTCTGATTTTTCAAAAGTAACACATATACCCTCCCACAGCGATGACTAGTTCAATCGCTGCGACATTGACACCCTACTCACTCACTTGTGACACAAGACCTTGGCGCTAAGTCATAAGTGCTTTTGGCGGGTGTAAACATGTGGGAAGACGGCTTTCACTGCACACTTAGAATAATGTGCTAGGTTTAAATCACTTACTAGGTGCAAGCTCTAGCGCACCTTGGGTGATTAACATTCCGCCGTTCCATAACATTGAGTAAAAGAAGGTTGTGATATGTTGAAAAAACTTACAGCAGAGTTCATTGGTACATTCTGGTTAGTGCTCGGTGGCTGCGGAAGCGCCGTCTTTGCAGCGGCTTTTCCAGACCTCGGTATTGGCTTCTTGGGCGTAGCGCTCGCTTTCGGCTTAACTGTGGTCACCATGGCTTACGCCATTGGTCACATCTCAGGGTGTCATTTAAATCCCGCGGTATCTGTTGGCTTATGGGCTGGTGGTCGCTTCCCCACCAGCGAACTTCTCCCTTATATTGTAGTACAGGTTGCTGGTGGCATCGTGGGCGCATTCACCGTGTACATCATTGCTAGCGGTCAACCCGGCTTCGATCTCGCGGGTGGACTGGCTTCTAATGGCTATGGCGCACACTCTCCAGGTGGCTTTGACATGATGTCAGGCTTTATTACCGAAGTGCTAATGACCTTTATGTTCTTGATTGTCATTATGGGCGCGACACACAAACTCGCTAACCCAGGTTTTGCTGGCTTGGCCATTGGTTTGTCACTGACCCTTATTCACTTAATCAGTATTCCAGTGACCAACACCTCGGTAAACCCGGCGCGCAGTACTGGGCCTGCTCTGATTGTGGGTGATTGGGCACTCGATCAGCTTTGGATGTTCTGGGTCGCACCGATGATTGGCGCTGTGATTGCAGGTGTTGTTTATCGCTGGCTTAGCCCTAACGAAGATTAAACCATGAATCTTTAATATTCTGCTCGATATAAAAATGGACACATCGAGATAAAACAGAAGCCCCAGCGAGACTGGGGCTTCTGTTATCTGTTATCTGTTATCTGTTATCTGCAATTATGTTGGAAAATCGCTGCTGTCTGCAGGGCAACTCAACATCCACCGAACACCATATTTGTCGATGATGATGCCAAACCGCACATCCCAGAAGGTATAATCCAGTGGCATGATAATTTGCCCCATCTCTGACAGAGACAGAAACACTTCGCTCTGTCGCCTTTCATCGTCAAACGACACATGAAACGCTACATCGCCTGATCCTTGGGCCAATGAGTCATCCAACCCATCCGATGCGAGAAAGCGAATTTCTGGTGAAACGAATTCGGCATGCATAATTCGACTTAGAATATGCGACGGGAATTCAACCGGAGAGTCATTGAACGTGGTCAATGTGGTGATTTTTCCGTTCCAAGCATCCTCATAAAACGACAATGCATCGCGGCAAACACCATGAAACGTGATGTGTGGCTGAAGCTTACTCATAGCAACTCCTTTCCTAGAGAGGAAATTGTTATTGCTAAGACTATCAGTTGGAAGGATAAGCCTCGCCCAACTATTAAGACGTGCTCACTATTGTTCAAAACACAGCCGAAAAAAAGGGAGCAATGCTCCCTTCGATTATCAATCGTTATGATGACTTAAGTTATGACGATTTAAACGAGCTTTAACAGCACCTGCACGGGATGAAACAGCTTTTTGTGTTCAAATCGTTTCACCTGACTTCGGCACGAATAGCCTGTCGCCATGCATCGTGAATGCGGTAATGACTCAAGACGAGGCTTCCAGCTTAAATCATAAATGCCCTTAGAATTTTCTAGCTTATCCGACTCATGCCCATAGGTGCCAGCCATGCCGCAACAACCCACTGGTACTGCTTCTAACTTACCGCCAAAGTGCGCAAAAATACGTCCCCATTCTGCTTCTGCATTCGGCAGTTTGGTTTTTTCGGTACAGTGGGCCAGCAAATACCACGCGTCATTGTCGGCATGTTCTTTTGCTGGCAGATGTGTGATTTCATCCAACAGCCACTCATGGGCTGTCAGCACTGAAAAATCACCACGCTTGTCACCGAGCACTTCGTTGTATTCATCGCGATAACAAAGCACAAGAGCAGGATCAACGCCCACCATTGGGATAGAAAGCCCTGCTACCTGATTAAGAAACTCAGACGTATTCGACGCGGTTTTGGCAAACTTCTTCAGGAATCCCTTGATATGCTGTGCTTTGCCGTTAGGTTTGAATGGCAACAGCATCGGCTTTTTACCTAGCTTCTCAACCAAGCTCACCAAGTCACGGATCACATCCGCTTCATAGAACGTGGTAAATGGGTCTTGAACAATAAGTACATAACGCGAACGCTCTTCATCGCTCAATGCCTGCAACCATTGCAAATCAAACTTGGTGGCATGGTGACCATCCAAAGATTCCATCAGCGTAGGCACTGACAAAGCAGGGGCATCGACATAACCCACCACTTTTTTGGTTACAGCCTGCGCCCATTTTGGTTGGGTAAACGTGTTTACAATCACTGGCGCCTTCGCCATCCAAGGCAACATAGATTCGATGTTTGCGACCAAGTAGTCTTTGGCTGGGCGTTGATAACGGCTGTAATACAGATTGATAAAGCGAGAGCGGAAACTTGGAACATCCACTTTTATCGGACATTGCGTCGCACAGGCTTTACACGCCAAACACCCGTTCATCGCTTCCATCACTTCGTGCGAGAAGTCGTAATCGTCTTTTTTTGCTAGCCAGGTGTTTTTGAAGCGAGCGACAATTTGACGTACTGATGGCGTTTTTTCGCTTAACTCTTTTTCCATCACCAATGGGTCAACACCCTGTTCGGCCAGAAGTCGCAGCCATTCACGCACAATGCCTGCACGGCCTTTTGGCGAGTGGCGACGGTCATAGGTGATTTTCATCGACGGACACATTGGCGAACTGGTGTCGTAGTTAAAGCAAAGCCCATTACCGTTACATTCCATTGCTTGACGGAAGCTATCACGGGTTACGATAGGGATTTGGCGATCGAGCGCACCGCGTTTCGGGCCTTCAACTTTGACTAAGGTGTCAGTGCTGTCATACGGGGTACAAATTTTACCTGGGTTCATTCGGTTGTCGGGATCAAACGCCGCTTTGACTTTGCGCAGTTCGTTAAACAGATCGTCGCCGAAAAATTCAGGCCCATATTCTGAACGGAAACCTTTGCCGTGTTCACCCCACATCAGGCCGCCATATTTCGCCACCAGCGCGACCACTTGATCGGAAATCGTCTTCATCAAGCGTTCTTGTTCAGGGTCACACAGATCAAGCGCAGGACGGACATGCAGTACACCCGCGTCAACGTGACCAAACATGCCGTAATCCAGATGATAACTATCGAGCAGAGCACGGAACTCAACAATGTAATCGGCAAGGTTTTCAGGAGGAACGCAGGTATCTTCGGCAAACGCGACAGGTTTGGCTGCACCTTTCGTTGCACCCAGTAAACCAACGGCTTTTTTGCGCATATTGTAGATGCGATTAATAGAAGCCAAATCATCACAAACCTGATAACCAATCACGCCTTGCTCGCCCGTCTGAACAAACACATCTAAGCGTTCTGTTAGCGCAGCAACTTGGGCAGCAATCTCTTCAATATCATTGCCGGCGAACTCGACAATATTAATGCCTTGCATCACTTTGCCAGGTACATCAGTCAGCAGTTCTTTTACTGTGTTCCAGACAATATCTTCGCGAGCAAGGTTCAAGACGCGAGAATCAACGGTTTCTACCGACAAGGCATTCGCTTCAACCATCACTGGTGCGCTTCTCAGCGCAGAGTCGAAGCTGTCGTACTTCACGTTGACCAGAGTGCGCGCTTTCGGGATTGGGGTGATGTTTAGTTTGGCTTCTGCAATAAAGGCCAGCGAGCCTTCTGCGCCGCAAAGTACACGGCCGATATCGAACGTGTCGTTTTCTGGCTCAAAGGCATTTTTGAGATCATACCCCGTCAGGAAACGGTTCAACGGCGGGAACTTAGCATCAATGTCTGCACGTTTTGAACGACAAATTTCCGAGACGGTTCTTAACGCATGGCCTGCAAAATCCTCTCGACCACTGGACGCAATTGCATCGATTGAAAGCCTGCTAGTGTCCAGGATAGAACCGTCAACCAACACCGCGGTAAGCCCGAGAACATGGTCGGAAGTTTTGCCATAACGCAGAGAACCTTGACCTGAAGCATCGGTATTAATCATACCGCCGACAGTGGCGCGATTACTGGTAGAAAGATCAGGAGAGAAGAAGAATCCATGGGGTCGCAGGGCATCATTGAGCGCATCTTTAATCACACCCGCCTGTACGCGTACCCAGCCTTCATCAACGTTGATTTCGAGGATTTCCCGCATATGGCGAGACATATCAACGACAATGTGTTGTGTCAGCGACTGACCATTTGTACCCGTACCACCCCCGCGCGCTGAAAAACGAATGTCGTTAAATTCGTCGTCCTTGCACAGCGAACCAATCAAAGATAAATCTTGAATAGACGTTGGAAAAACAACCGCTTGAGGCAGTAACTGATAAACGGAATTATCTGTTGCAACCGCGAGTCGGCTTGCGTAGAAGGTTTCTACATCACCTTGAAAGCCATTCTTTTTGAGCGCATCAAGATAGCGCCCAACAACTGGTTCAAGAATATGCTGGTGGGTAAGTGCTGGTAACATCATGCTCCCTGAGGCCAGTAAATACACCGTGGTTCCTTACGGTTGCTGGCAGATTGCGTTGAATTCGATGACCATCACTTTACCTCAGGTGTGAGGTGCATCAAAGTGGAAATGCAACCCTCACCAGAGGAAAAGCGGCTGAAAACACACAACTTAGCGGAAGAAAAGACGTGCCGTTTTCTTCTCGCGAGTTTTTAACGCATGACTTGACGGAAAACTCTTGGCGTCACCACCAAAATCCAAACCGCGATGGCCCAACCTGTCGCACAGTTCAATGCAACGATAACTTCATTAACCGCGTATTTCGCCGTCATGATGTTATCCATGAGTATCAACACCAGCACACCCACCGACGCCATAACGAAAAATGTCGCCTTCGCATGACGTCTAACCGCAGAAACATAAATCGGATAGATCTTTAAGCAAAGTAATGAGCAATATGTACCCAAACAAATTGCAGACAGATAAATGATGTGTGGTTTATGAATCCATAAGCCCAAAACAGCGGCAAACACAAACGAGAGCAACCAAAATCTGGACGACGTTAACACTCTCGTTCTGTTAGCAAATCGCCAGTTTCTAAGCTGGCGCAGCGCAAAGCTCGCACCAAGGCCAATGGAAAATCCAACCAACACATCCGACGGATAGTGCTCGCCCTGAATCAGGACCTTGCCACTCAATAACAAGACTGACACGACGCCTAACAATGCGAGTCCTCTTCTTCCACGCGAATGTTTTTCTTTCTCCCAAGTCAGCAATAGCCAGCTAAACAAAAAGGTGGTTAATGCCACCATGCTGCCAGGCAACGTATACCCCAACGTATCATGCTCACCAAAGACTGGGTCGATAAAATAAGGGCGAGGCACTTCGATAATCGTGGTCATTAGCAAAGTAAATACAGAGACAGCGAATAGACCCGCACCATAGATCAGTGTCGCGCGATGACCGTGATAAGATCGAATAAACACCAAAGATAAGAGAAAGAAGAGCGGTGTAATCAAGCTGCCCGCAGCAACAATGGCATTCGTGAAACGCGTGAAGGAGCGACTCCCCGCTCGATAATCGTGGAAAGACTGAAGTGCACTCAATTGACTGCGATAAAACGGTGTCAAATCTTCAGGCTCTCCAGGGGAGAACACGAAATCACTTGGGGTCACTAAAGGTACCCATTGAGGAAACATCCATTTGTGCTCAGGAAATCGATAGTGACTTCGAACGGCTGGCGTATTGGGTAGCAGCAAAACTCGGGTGACTTCTTTACCAAAATGGGGCGCAGACCAAGCCATCAGTACACGTCGACTATTTTCATCAATAAAATAGGGAGTGGGTGTTTTCAAGGTACAAGCAAAGATGGCTGAATTGTACGTACGCGCGATCATGTCGCCAATATCGACATGCAGCCCGGTTTCTTCAAACACTTCTCTTGTTGCGCCCATCTGCGGTGTTTCATCGCCGATGATAGAGCCTCCGGGAATGGAGTATTTCCCACTGATTGCCTCATCGATCATCAAAATATTGCCGTCACCATCAACAATCAAACAATCTGCCGCCTTTATGGGTAGCGTACTGTTAATTGCATTTACCGATGTGTTCGCTAACACATTGAACGCAAGAAGGATAAATAACCCCATGATTAAACGTAAAAATATCAAAAAAAACAAACCTCTTTCAAAATCAAACAAACCACATTCAATTGAATACTGCACCCATCGCCTGCCATAATCAGCTCAGTCGAATTAGATCGAACATTCCTTTATGCATCGCCAATACGCTGCCCAACCCGTTTTGTCACCTCGATACTATCTCGATAATTTCCTTTCCATTATCGATGTCGTATCTACGCGTTATGGCGATTTGCTGACCCAAACGGAGCAACGGTGGCTGTTTACCTTCTCTTCGCTTCCCTTAGACGCCAAGCTGCTCACTGTGCGCCTATTGTCGCGCAAAGGCTGCTGGTTTCGCCGCGACAAACTGCACTACGAAGAAATCGACGACATTGACAGCGCTATTCGCGATCTCGCTAAACACGGCTTTGTCACCGTGACTCGCACGCCTCCCTTTGTCATTGCTGCGGAACTGATGACCAAGCCAGAATTGCTGGAGCACTTCTCCGCGCATTCACTCAAAGCATCCGCTAAGAAAAGCGAATTAGTCGCCACCATTTTGGGATTACTTACGGAAGACGGTAATATCCCGCCACTGAACACAGACTGCTTATGTATGTCTCACGATGTGCTGCCTATTTTTCTGTTGTTGTACTTTGGCAACTCTCGACAAGACCTCAGCCAATTTGTTTTAAGTGACTTAGGTATTTACCGCTTCGAGAGCGTACCACTTCTTTATGCCGACAGACTGTTCAACTCCAGAGACCAAGTAGAAGATTGGCTATTTTTATCGACACTCAATGAAGACTACTGGCAATACAGCGAAAAAAAAGACATTCATTCAGCGCTAGCGCTGATCAACTCGCTGCCAAAGAAGCCATCTTGGCCGCCTTTGGCCCAAAAATGGGACAGGCTTGCCAATCGTTTGGCAAGGGATGCTGAACGCACCGGCGATTTTTCAACCGCCACTTTCTTATTTACACAATCAGGCTTACCTCCAGCACGCGAACGACTCGCCCGCATGGCTATCAAACTGGAAGACTGTCATTCGGCCAGTCAAGCTGTCGCCTCAATGCTCGAACACCCCATTAACGAAGATGAAAAAGACGTTGCTGACCGCCTTGCTCGACAGCTCGCCAAGAAAGTTTCCCCTCTTAGTTTGCCTTTTCACATTCAGCCCTTAGCTACCAGGCAATATGCAATAGAGACGCTTTCACTCACCCTTGAAGGGCGCGTTGAACGACTTGCGGCGAATGAATTTGAATCTCAAGGCTGGAAAGTCTGGTTCTGCGAAAATGCCGTGCTCAATGCCCTATTTGGTCTGGTGTTCTGGGATATCATCTTCGCCCCTATTAAAGGCGCATTTTTGAATCCCTTTCAGCGCTCTCCGAGAGACATGTATTCCCCTGAGTTTGCAAACCAAAGAAAAACATTGATCGATGAGAGGATCACCGATTTTACCAACGGCAGTTATTCAGTACTGGATATTTACGATGAGAAAGAAGGTATAGCAAACGAATGGGTACACTGGGGTATGGTTGATAGAAGCTTAGTTGAAGCGGCCTGTTCGACACTGGCATGTGACCAGATCATTGCCTGTTTGAATCGAATGCTATTTGATACGAAATCCAACCGATCCGGACATCCTGACTTGTTTATGGTGAAGGATGGTTGTTGCCAGTTTGTGGAAATTAAAGGTCCGGGTGACAAATTACAGCCACATCAAATCCGCTGGCTTAACTTTCTTAATGCGCACGACATCACAAGTAAAGTGCTTTACATTGAACCCTCTACTTAGTCGCCAACAGTCATGCATTTTTTCATTTTTAATACATACTTATAAGAAAGAATTGTTAGATGCGTGAATTGCGGAGATGGCGATGAGTAATACGTTAAAGCAGATTATTTATATTAGCAGTGCAGAGCACCCTTTCACTGATCTGGAACTCTCCAATATGTTGGCGGCCATCCGCAAAAACAATGAGCAACACAACGTAACAGGCATGCTTCTGTACAAGGACGGTGATTTCATTCAAGTGATAGAGGGCGAAGAAGAAGTACTCGAACCACTTTTTAAGGTTATCTGTAAAGATCACCGCCATTATTCCGTGGTTGAGTTAATGCGCAAAACCATTCCAGACAGACAATTCAAAAACTGGAGTATGGGATTTCATCATATCAATAGCGATGATCCAAGATTGGCCGAATTTAATCACTTCTTCGATGACACCATTAACCATCAAGTCGATGCGGGTGAAGCCCTTAATCTGTTGCTTGTTTTTAGAGAATAAATACAAAATAGAGACGTGAATAAAACAGAAAAGAGTGCACAATGCACTCTTTGCTAGTTTAAAGATATGATCCCTTGATCGCTACTTGATAGCGATACCTACATTAAGATCTTCAAACCAATCTAGAAATTTACCCACATTGTCACCCGTGAAAACACGTCCATGCTGCGGGCACATCATATCAATATCTAACAAACGCACGCGTCGTATCCAATCATTTTTTGCTTCATTCGACGGCATCCAGCGCTGGTGAAATCCGTGCATTTTCGGAATATGCTCTTCGAAATCTTCCACTTCAAGTGGCGCATCGTCATCTTCCAAAGCTGCACCAACATCACCACTCATGAGGATTTTCGCAACCGGATCATAAACATGATAATTGCCTGATGCATGAAGATAATGCGCGGGAATGAACTGAACTTCCACACCATTGATAACCAAACGCCCCCCTTCGTCAGCAATCGGTGCGTACTCAATGTTCTGCATACCAAAATGACGAATAAACCCTTCCCACAACCAAGGTGCATGCAATTTAGTGTCGAGCAAAGCCGTATCCCATAACCCGAGAGAGGAAATAATATCGGGGTCCTGATGAGACGCGAACAAATGATGGATTTGTGTGATTGGCACTTGTTTCACCACAGACGCGAGCATGGCAGAGAATATCTCCATACCACCGGGATCCATCAACAAGGCACTCTTCGGTGTGCGGATCATGTACTGGTTGGTATCAATGATTTTTTCAGGTTTAGACGGATCCCGACCAAACATAAACCATTGATGCGTTTCGCCAGAGTAAATTTCTTTTGTGATCATTTCAGCCTGTCTCCGGGACATGGTTGCCGTTGTAAATGGGGTTCACACTGCCTATGTCTAGTAGTAGTCGTCTGACAATTCGCGGCAAAGCGATTGAGAAAGCATAATGTGAACCTGGATGCGCTCTGCTGCTGTGGAGACATTGTCTGCAACCACATTGAGCCCCTCTTCAAACTTCTTGCCTGACTGCGATGCCTCAACACGCGACATGGCGGACAGAACAGACGCGGTTTTGATTTCACGAGCAAGGCTTTCAAGTAGCTCTGACAACTGAGCGACTTCTCGGTGAAAATGACGAAGCACTTTTGCGTGTTCCGCTTTCATCTGTTCGATAGGATCGATAATGCTTTGAACAAATTCTGACTCTCGGCTTATTGTCGCCGCCTGCATAAATCGGTCGATGGTTCGCTCGCTGCGTACAGCAACTGTTGCCAAACGACTAATGGTGACCGCTTTTAGGTTGATGACATCTGATGTTTTAACCGTTGTGTCAGCAAGCTGATCAATGAAATCTGTAATAGCACGAAAACCAGCTGCACCTTGACCTGCACGTAAAGCAAGTGCGCGGGCATTGCTAGCCGTCAACGATATATCGTTAGCAATCTCACGTGCTTTATACAATTCAGCAGCCACAACAGCAGCGGTCACAAAGTGGTTATCAACATTTAAGTCAGTCATGGATATATCTGATTTATTAGGGTCTTTGCTAAGTTTAGACAAGATCTAGCGTGTAATCAGAAATGAGACATCTTTTATTAAATATTTGATTCAAAGCATGTATCTCCTATTTTAATCGCCAACTTGTTTGCGAATTCCATAAAAAAAGCACCGTGAGTGTTCGGTGCTTTCTGCTGTCTTTTAATCACCTTCTATGGTGAGTTTTTAGCGGTTAGCTTGCACCTGGACCAGCATCTTTTTTAGGATTTTTGAACACGTATTTGGTGCCGTCGTAAATCAAGGTCGAAAGGAGTCGTCGGCAATTTGCCTTACCGGGTTCATCAAATATCATCCCGTATGTTTGTTTACCGCGTTTGGTTCGACCATTTTTCACGCCACCACTCAATGCGTAGGTATCGCCATTCGCCTTGTTAACAACCTCGAGAACAATCTTTTGGCCAACATCAAATTCGGGAGATATGGCGTCATAACTAAAGCCACAACCCCCAGACGATACGTCTGTCAATATCACGCCCAACTTACGATTCGACAGTTGAATGTCACCGGGTAACCGCAGCTCATAACGAACTTCATTTCTGAGTAGAACCAATTTTGCCTGCTGAGGTACAGGAAAAACGAGCACTTGAATAGGTCGTAAAACGACATGCGCGATGCGCGTTCTAAAACGTATTAACGCACCTTCCCCCTGCTCAGAGATCCCCTCAATGTCTACATTGAATCCTTCCATGAAGAATTCTTCATAATCTTTTTTGGTGAGTCTCGGCATGGTGAAAAAGATATGCTGCTGATCATCAAAACCAATAAAATTTGATTTAAAATTAAGGTGTTGTCCCAATGGGGTTACAATTTCAAGCGATGCTTCAGTGCCATGCTGAATGAAGTCCATGGCTTGAAGTCCCATGATCACGCGTTCTCTCGGTCGTGCCGGCGGCTTTTTCGCTGGTGCTGAGTTTGTATTCATTAATATCCCTCGCCGGAAATACACTTAGATGATGTTCAATGCTCGCGTTCTTCACGCGTAAATGATCATTTTCGCCAAAATGTCGGAAAAACTTACACACCAATTACTCTTGGTATTCAACAAAAACACTTTCTCTCATAGTTAGGTATAGGCAAGAGTTCAGTTAAATTCAATGTGGACAGTGCCAATTTTCAACAAATAAAGTTCATCTTTCACCTTGTAATTTAAAGGTTTTACTCATCTTTAACACAAAGACGAAGAACTACTAATGCGCCTTTTATTGGCTTTTGTGACTCAGAACATAAGAGAAACATCTGATTCATTTTTATAGTTTTATAAAGTTTATGAAGCAGATGTCTACACTTACACTATTCAGCGATATGAAATATACGTGGTGCGTATTGGCTATAAACGTAACAAAACGTCTCTATCTTTCATGGCTAATGGCGGTTAGTTTTGCGATCTGGCCGCTATTTATTGTGCCTACGATAAGCGCACAGCAATTGCATTATCCTGCGCCTCAAAATATGAAAGACGTGCTAGAAACCTTGGGATTTGAAGATCCTTGGACGGACATGAATGATGGAGAAAAACTCATCATTCACAACGGAGAAATCTGGCTGCGAGATGGTGATTACTTTGCCGTATTGGATGTCAGTGATACTAACGAAAATACAATGCGCTTATCACTAATGAATAATCTCACCGTATGCGCAAAGCTTGGTGTTGCGGTGACAGGCCAATCATCCTCAGACGTTTTCAGCACCTTTGGCACACTAACAAAAGATGCCCTTGTGAAACCCGAGCAACAAATGCTGGCTGGCAATGCACCGTTTCATTTTCATGTATTAGTGACAGAGTTATTGGCGGGAAGAACAACGATGCAGTGCGGTGTTAAACGCTAATAAAGACAGATTGGGCACTCACCTGCACCATTGAAAACAGAGAGAGAGAAAGCGGACATGACTGAAACTTCATTTGAGCAGCCCCCAAAAAGAGCTGCTATTCACTACATTGTCGCGGTCATTGTTTTTACTTTATATGGTGCAAAAGTTTGCCCATTCATCGATTCGTTACCGACGGCGGTTTTGCTTATTCAATCCGCCACCGTGTTTATTCTGCTCTTTTTTGTCCGTTTGATGCTTCGTGCGGTATATCACGCAGAGGTGAGCTTGCTGACCAACGTGGCCATTTTCACGCTCGCTGGTGTTGGCTTCGCGACATGGTATGGCACGCTTTATGGTTTTCCTTTAGACAGTAATCTCAAAGTGGCGCTGGGTATGACTTTACTGGGAATCGTGATCAGCCTAGATTTAGCCATTGATAATGCACGCTACAAGTCTGCCACCTCAACCAACGAAAACAATGCGCCACAAAAGTTCACCCCATTAGCTGGCCAAATTGGTTTGGGCGCCATGTTTTTGGTCGTGATGGTAACGGTGCTGCTTGGGCTGGTTGTCACTAAAGATTTACTTTGGCTGGTTGAGCATACTGAACACAAACCTGCTATTGCCGACATTGATAGCATTCTTAAAGAGTTTGTCTTTGTTGCACTCGTGGTTTTGGGTTATATCGCCGTCATTTCAAAAAACGCGACGCGTTTGATTCATCAGCAATTGGAACGTCAAACCCACGTCATGGTGCTCGCAGCTGACGGGCAATTAGAGCAAAGGCTGCCTTCAAACCACGCAGGAGAATTAGGCGTTATTGCGTATTACACAAACAAAATGCTGATTGATCTACACACCAGTTACGACGAGATAAACCGCACTCGAGATGCCACCATTATTGGACTTTCTACTTTGGCAGAAGTGCGAGACAACGAAACTGGTGCCCATATTCTGCGTACGCAAAACTATGTTCGCGCACTGGCTTACACATTGCGTAGACAAAGCAAATATGCGGCCTACCTCAGTGACGACACGATTGATCTGCTCTACAAATCAGCACCTCTTCATGATGTAGGAAAGGTGGGCATTCCGGACGCCATTTTGCTCAAGCCGGGCAAACTGACTGACGAAGAATTTGTCATCATGAAGACACATGCTCAGTTAGGTGCGGATGCGTTGTCGATGACAGAGAAAAGCGTTGAAGGCATTGCCTTCTTACGTTTTGCTCAAGAAATTGCCGCAACGCATCATGAGAAATGGGATGGTTCTGGTTACCCACTCGGGTTGGCGGGGGAAAAAATTCCGCTGTCAGGCCGCTTAATGGCACTGGCTGATGTGTACGATGCCTTGATCTCAAAACGGGTTTATAAACCCGCGTTTAGTCATGAAAAGGCCAAGGAGATCATCTTGCAGGGCAAAGGAAGCCATTTTGACCCTGCTGTGGTTGACGCATTTCTAGCATGTGAACATCAGTTTGTTGAGATAGCCGCACAGTTTGCCGATGAAGGCATGCAAACCGCCCACGCCAGCTAATCTTAGGACCATTTGGTTTTGGCTTATTAAACTTTGCCTTATTAAGCTCTGGCTTATCAGCCCTGTCTTGTTCCGCCTTGTCTATTCCGACATGGCTGACTGTTCGATAGCAGGCGGCGCTTGTTCGAACTCAAGCGCTTTTTTGGGTAACTTTGACATCACGGGATAATCTCCCTGCCAAAGCTCCTTAACGAATACAGATGGCTTTTCTGGATGGCAGAAAATCCAACACGCTTGCCGCGCTCGGGTCAGCGCCACATAGAAAAGCCGACGCTCTTCGGCATGCTCCATTTCCCCGTCAACAGACAGCATCGCCACTTCTAGCCCTTCGCTTTGGCCTTTTGCTGGGAATACGCCCTCGTTAACATCGAGTAAAAACGTAAAATCTGCTTCTAATCCTTTGCTCGCATGTGCCGTAACAAACACAATATTGAGCGATGGCCAACGCGCTTGCCATGATGAAAATCCCTCTGGTTTACTGGCATGATTGCGCCCTATCATCATGAGTGTTGCGTCACGCTCCCCCTTTGATGCTGCAAGCTTCGTCAGTGTGTCTTCTAGCGTTTCTGATGACACAAGGTGCACGGCCTTTTTCTTCTGCGTTTTCACACTATTCAGCGGTTTAGCCAACTGTCTTGGATTGACCTGAATAAACGGGTTTGCCACCGCACCTATTTGGGAATGGAAACGGTAAGTCACGTCCAAATAGCGAATAACGCCAGCGGGGAATCGTGCGAGAAAATCCGTGGTCAAACTGACATCGGAGCCCGCAAAACGGTATATCGCCTGCCAATCATCACCCACCGCGAACAACGAAGGCGCACGTTCTCGCTTACCGCCACACAGTGCTTCAAGCATTTCCATGCGTGACGGGGAAATATCTTGGTATTCGTCCACCATTATGTGGTCATATTGCGCCGAAAACGTCGCGCTTTTTCGTAAAAGTAACTTGGTGGCTTCTTTAATCAATCCGTTAAAATCGACTTCATTCGCTTGAGACAAATGAGTTTGATAACTGCGCATCAAAGGCCATACCAACGCGAATTCACTTTCAGCGCGCGCATCACCGTTCACTTGCGAGCGCATCGCCGCCTGCGATTTATTTTGTTGGATCAGCAGATCAACCTGACGCCACAACCATTTGTGTAAACGCGGTTCATGAGCCTGTTCAGCCAATTTTCTCTCTGCGTTCAAGCCAGGTAATTTCCACTGAGAAAGGTGCTTCAGCCAGCGTTTTTCGACCGCAGGTTGAGTGAGATGCTCAGCGAGCCATAGCGTCATCCAACTGAGTTTCGCTTCTTCATCGGTCGCGAGTGCAGACAGCACAGGTGCGTTACCTGTGAGCGCCTTGATGACTTTTGTTGCAAAGCTATGGAACGTAGACACTTCAACATTTCGCAGCCCCGCACTGGCTAGCCGTTGCGCCATTTCTTCGCTGGCTTTCTTGCCAAATGCCAACATCACGATGCGTTCTGGTGTGGTTTGCTCGCTGGCTACCAAGTATTGGGTGCGCGCCATCAACACGCTGGTTTTGCCTGAGCCTGCACCAGCCAAAAGAAGATTATGGTTGTCATCCATCAACACGGCTTGACGCTGAGAAGGGTTAAGCGGCGAAGATTCAATGCCATCAAACCACTGAGACCAACGTTCTAGTTCGGTTTCCCGCCATTGGGTGTTTTTGGCTTCACGCATCGCGCTGCCATTTTGCAGCCAACCGAAGAACCCTTGATACAGCGCAGGATTGGCAATAGAAGCCACTTGGGGGTGTACACCAAATTCCGCCACGGCTATTCCCGCTTTGCTGACCCATTGTTGTAAATCGGCGTCACGCAGGTAGCCTTTATGCCCTTCAAGTTCATCGCGCAGCGCCACCAACTCGTGTTCAACCAGCATGAATGTGTTCTTCTGCTTTGCCAGCCAATCTTGATAGCTTGCTGTCAATTGTTCGACCAAGGAAGAAAGTTCAAACCATGGAAGACCATAAACAGAGATTGACCGTGCAGGTTGATCGGCAGGGGAAACAATAAACGTCAGCTTACCCCACAACAAACCGCGAGATAGGCGACATTGCCCGTCCCAAATGGCGAAGGGGACAGTTTCTGTCAAATGTTTGGATTCAAACACAAGGTGGTGTTCTTCAAGTGCGATGCTGTAGTGATCGCCTTGCACACACCATTGAGCCAACTTACTGGCTGATAATTTCATCAAAGGCTTCTGTTACGTAAATTTCAGTGTGTAGGATAGCAACTTCTGACACGCATCTCACGACCTTCAGTCATGCGTCGTTGAAGAACATAGGTGAATGAAAAATCAACAAAAGGATCTTATGAAAGGGAAAAAACCCTCGTTTTTGATCTCACCCCTTGGATGAAGGTTTCAATCTGCTATCTTACTTCCATTCTTCATCTAGTTTCGTTCTCATGATATCTAAACGCACTTCGCTTACATTCCGTGAATACTGGGCAAACAGCCGAATTAATTACAGCGTCCGCGTGTTTATCGCCTTGGTCGGTGTTGCTCTTCCCTGTTGGTGGTATGGTGCATCTGAAGCGATTACCCCCTTGGTGTTGGGTATCATTGCTTCTGCACTGGCCGAAACGGATGACAATTTCTCGGGTCGACTCTCCGCCCTTCTCACCACCCTATTCTGTTTTGCTATCACGACCTTCTCTGTCGAAATCCTTTTTGAATATCCCCTTTTGTTTGCGTTGGGAATGGTCGTTTCCACCTTCAGTTTTATCATGTTGGGCGCCATTGGCCCTCGCTATACCAGCATTGCTTTTGCTTCTGTGCTGACCGCGATTTACACCATGCTAGGGGCGCAAGAATCCCCCTCTCTTTGGTTCCAGCCGATGCTGCTCATCGCGGGCGCGGCTTGGTATGGTTTGATTTCTCTCGTCTGGCTTTTGCTCTGGCCGCTGCAACCGGTTCAGCAAAGCATTGCTTTGGTATTCAACACC
The DNA here is from genome assembly GCF_000286835.2 of Enterovibrio norvegicus FF-33. GTDB lineage: Bacteria > Pseudomonadota > Gammaproteobacteria > Enterobacterales > Vibrionaceae > Enterovibrio > Enterovibrio norvegicus_A. Next base: position 2,442,144 of record NZ_AJYD02000038.1, read on the forward strand.
CTTTCTCACTATCTCGATCAAAAATCAGAGATGTTTCACCCCAGTCGCAGCTTGAATCCGCAACCTTTGCGACTGCGTGATGCGAACGAAAATATCAAAGTGGTGAATGCGCTTAACGGTGCCAAAACCGCCTTAATGAACCGCATTCGTCGCGGTCGGGTCAACGACAACACACGACAACTGCTGAAAATTTACTTTCTTGCCCAAGACATTCATGAGCGCGCGAACTCGTCCCACTATCGCTATCAAGATCTAGCCGAAGTGTTCTTCCATAGCGATGTCATGTTCCGCTTGCAGCACCTATTGCACTTGCAAGCTAAAGCCTGCTTAGAGGTTTCACACTGCCTCACCTTGTCTCGCCCTTATCGTCACGGCGAGCAAAGCGTCAAAGCATTGGATGAATTGCAAGAGTCGCTCATTTATATCAAAGCAGAAAATAACCCTGAGTGGAACCCGTTACTTAGTCAGTTAGACTTTCTATTCAGCAACTTAGCCACGGTAGAGCGCCAGCTTTCCAACATCAGTAATCCTGATGCCATGCTCAATGACGAAGACAAAGAAATCCCAGATTCAAACGCACACAGCTTCCGTGAAAAGTGCGCCCGTGTTTGGGCACAGCTAACGCCTAAATCATTGCTGTTTCGCCATGCGGTGCGTTTGAGCCTGGCGCTGGGTGTCGGCTATGGCATTATTCAGGCGTTTGATTTAACGCGCGGCTACTGGATATTGCTCACCATCTTGTTTGTGTGTCAGGTCAACTACTCTGCCACCCGAAGTAAGCTCACTGAGCGTGTATCCGGCACCTTAATTGGCTTACTGGTTGGTCTCCCCCTACTCACATTGTTCCCTGATTTAACAGGGCAACTGGTACTGATGGTGTTATTTGGCGTGTTGTTCTTCGCCTTCCGCACCACCCACTATGCCGCAGCGACCGCGTTTATTACCTTGTTGGTGCTCATGTGTTTCAACCAACTCGGTGAAGGCTATGCGGTGATGCTACCTCGCCTTGGGGATACGCTAATTGGCTGTTTATTGTCAGTCGCGGCAGTGCGTTTTGTTTTACCTGATTGGCAAGCACACCGTTTACGCGGGATCATGAAAGATTCTGTCACGGCAAACCGAGATTATTTGGGGCAAATCATTGGCCAATACCGCATTGGTAAACGCGATACCATGGCCTATCGCGTGGCTCGACGCGAATCCCATAATCAAGATGCACAGCTAACCACCGCCATCAGTAACATGTTGGCAGAGCCAGGACGCTACCGCACCGCCATTGATGAAAGCTTCCGTTTTCTGTGTTTGAACCATGCCATGCTGAGTTATATCTCAACCCTTGGCGCACACCGCATGCAAATGGATGATGACAGCATTCATGAACTGGTATCCAAAGCGCACCGTGGCATACACGAAGAGCTGGATTGTCTGATCACAAAACTGGCGGGGGATGCGGTTGAAACGACACCTTGCTTAGATGACGCGCTTGGCAAGCATTTAGAACGATGGCGTGAAGAAGAAAGTACATCAGCACGTATGGTGTTGCAGCAACTCCATTTGATTCATCGTATCTTGCCAGAAATGCACATGCTGACAGACGAGCTTGCAAAGAAAGCGCTCAAGAGTTCAAAGTCGTAAGGGAACATGATGAAAGGCCTAATGCTGTTCATATTACTTTTTGCGTTCAACGCGCACGCTGGTAACAACCACAATGTGGAATCCCTCCCCCGCATTGTCTGGCTAGACCAACAAGGCGAGGTCGTTCCAGACAACGTGATTGATGCCATTACTGACAGCTGCGGCATTGACCAAGCCGCCCACCGTATCGCCAATCTCAACGGCGGCGATATTGAATCAGCGATTGATGAGTACAAAGCCGCCGTCGCCTGCTTCGAAGAACACGCATTCATCAAACAACGCGCGGAATAACGCTCCGCGTTTTTTCAAAAGCGTTTTTTGTTCTATCTGCATTGGCGAAGATACATCCAATCAGTTTCAATCCGAGATCCTTCAATAGATTGTCTGATGGCAATCCGTGATGTTGGTAGAAACATCCAAACTTGGCGTATTCCCTCGTTCGCACTGACAACACATTTAGTTATACTCGATTAAAAACAGATCCTTAAAGAAACCTCCAGTGATTATTGGTTGTGTGGAAAACCCCAAAGCGGAGGGTTTCAGCACCCCACATTGGGATCTAATTGGCTGTTAGGCAACCTTCGGTAGAATTTTAATGATGTATCACTTAACAACCAACTTAATTTATCGTTCATTTGAAATGAAGCCTGTTAAGTTTTTACTTGCCATGTATACGTTTGCGGCATTATGGGCTGTATGTTTTGGTTTAATAATTGACACTTTCATAGTTACAGATAAATTTATTATTCCTAATGGCGGCTTCATGAGTTTATTATTGTCAATCCTAATAATCGCTCCGATTATTGAAACTGTTATATTTCAATTTCTAATGCAAGGTATTTTCAGACGGGGCACTAAAAATATAATCACCTCAGTTTTACTAACTGCATTTCTATTTTCAGCCTCACATTCACTTGTGGGAATAGATACTGTATTTATCGTTGCAGGTCTTGGTATTGTGCTTAGTCTTGTTTATGAATACTTCCGCTCAAGAATCAATGATTTAGCAGCAATATTTTCTGTTATTTTTTTTCACTTATTTTGGAATGGTGTAATTGGTTTCATTATTTGGTTAGATTATAGTCACATTGTCTAACCAAAACTTCCATCGGAACAAAAACAGTTGGCTACGTTTCGCTTTGCTCCACAATTTTCAGGGTTAAATAAATTCATATGTGCTGATTGTGTTGTTGGCGACACCGTTAAAAAAGCCAAACGCATAGCCTGATACTTCGCATTCATTGACCGTTGCAGCCCGTGACGGCAGTGATGCTAAAACAATGAGCATCACCGCAATGAGGTGTTTATTCACAATACTCCTCCTTGTCGTCAAGGAGTACATAGGTGTTTCCATCTAACAGCCTGTTGTAGGCCAGAAATGCCATGGTGCGTGCTTTGGTGTTGTAGGTGAGTGCGACGAGCGTCTTTGACGTATTGGTCATGTCACGCACAGGCATGCCTAGAAAGCCCTCGCAAGCAATGACTTTGACGTAGTTCTTACTGATTTCAAACGCGAGATCTTCATTCTCTGGCGTATCTTCGGTGAAATCATAGTGAAGGTTATCTTGAACATGACGTGCATTTTGTTTGAGGGCATTTCTCACCGGCTCTTCCACTTCCAGCATGTTTAAAAAGGCTTCAATGTCGTCACGAATACCGTCTTGATTGTCATCAGTGCCTGTCAACGAATCGGTTCTGTCGAGGGTATGGTCAAAATGTTGGTAGATAAGCCCAAGTTGATCGTCTACCGACGGTTGCGCTCTTAGTTCCATGGAAAACGATGACGTTGATTCTTCTTCCTGATTTTCAGTATCAGTGTCGGGCTCTGATGACGGCTGCGCATCATTGGAAGGGGGCGTCGAACGGGTATTTGGGTTTGACGTTGAATGATTGCAGCCCATCAAAGATAAAATGATGGCAATGGTGAAGAGCGTTTTGGACATCCGTATCCCCTCTGCATTAATCAATGCGATTAATAGAAATGAATTGCTTATCAGTCTGTTACGAGTGATGTGATAGAGAGGATAGTAATGGGCGATGGCGGGTTGTTTTGTCTTATTGGTGGGAAGGCTGGGGCTGAGACATATGAGGGACACACCCTGAGAAAACCATAATCTTGTCAGTTTTACAGGTGTGTTTCCCATTTAAATGCTTGATGATTTCAAAACCGCTGTCGCCTGCTTCGAAGAACACGCATTCATCAAACAACGCCAGAAACACAAAGGCTGCCCCATCGGCGGCCTTCTACTTACGGTACATTGCTTACTTTTAATCTTTGCGGCTTAACCGTTCTCACGCATGGCGCGGAGCATCCACGCGGTTTTCTCGTGCTCGCGCATGCGGTCTGATACCAGTGATGCGGAGGATTCATCATCGGCTTGCTGTGCCAGTTTGAGCACTTCACGGGCGGTGCGAACCACCTGCTCGTGACCTTTGGTGAGTATGTCCACCATGTCATCAGCCGATGGGACCCCTTCCACTTCTTCAATCGCGCTCAGTTCAGCAAAGGCTTTATACGTGCCCGGTGCGGCGACGCCTAGAGTGCGAATTCGCTCCGCGATTTCATCGACTGCCAGCGCCAGCGCGTTGTAGTGCTCTTCAAACATCACGTGGAGTTCGCGAAATTGTTTACCCGTAACATTCCAGTGAAAATTGTGCGTTTGTAGGTACAGGGTGTATGAATCCGCTAATAGGCGTTTTAGGCCTTCTGCAACCACAATTCTGTCTTGTTCTTGAATACCGATATTAATGCTTGTCATAACCCCTTCCCCATTCTCTTTTGGCATTTTGTTTGGCCGTTGGCCTTAATGTCTATGGGGGTAGTTTATGACGAGATAAGTGATAGGTATAATCGTTGAAATTTATAGATTCAATCTGTCATACCTATCACTTTTGGGTGGGGATTTATGCGTTTCGGTAGCGAGATGGGAAAGTATGCCCGACATCGGTAAACACGCCATCAACACCCCAGTTAAACAACTGATTGGCGCGAGCAAGATGATTCACCGTGTACACATTCACAGCGTAACCGTGCTCTTTGATTTCAAGTACCATCTCTTTGGTCAGCCCTTTGTCTTCCACGTTAACCGCGTTTGCTTGGCAAGCCTGCAACACCGCCAGCCAATCAGCTTCCAACGTTTCTGTGCTGAATAGACAAGCGATAGAAATATCAGGACAGCGGCGTTTAAACTCTGCTAACGCCAATACATTGAAGCTGGATATCAGGAGATCGCGATCTTTGTCCAGCTTCTTTAACTCTTCAATGACGCCATCAATCAAACTTTCTGTCTGCGCCCAACCGCCCGTGCATGACTTGATTTCGACATTGATGTTTAGCTTAAGCTTGTTGGCCAGTTCAATAAACTCGGCGAACGTTGGGATTCGCTCGCCGATAAAGGCATCACCAAACCAACTTCCCGCATCAATATCGTCGAGATCGTCCACGGTCAAGTCATACAAACTGCCGGGTCTGTCGGTGCAGCGATCTAATGTTTCATCATGACTGAGGACAACCGTGCCGTCAGCCAATACATCCACGTCGCACTCTACCCAGTTGAGGCCATATTCTGGCGTTAATGAGAAAGCTGCAAGTGTGTTTTCTGGCGCAAGTGAGGACATTCCTCGATGGGCAAAGAGTGTTTTCATGGCTCTACTTTTTAAAGGCTATTTCAAGCAACTATGCGCAAAATGACGCAAGGTGCCTGTTTCAACAGGAATATAAACAGATATATACCACACATAAAAAAGCACTGCATGATGCAGTGCCTTTCTTTGGTGGTAATTCGCGTGTCAAAACTGACGCATTCTAAACAATTAGCCTTAGTCTAGTTTCAGCGCTTGCTGTTGGATCAATTGATTCAGAATATCCGTGCCTGTTGCGCTCACATCTAAGCCAAGTTCACTCCAGCCTACGTCGTGCAGAACAATGTCTTGCACTTCCATGCCGCCCGCGGTTCGTGACACGTGAAGGGTCAAGCCATCGTCTGTCATTTCAGGGCGAATGTAATCCAGCAATTCGCCAATGGAAGAACCACTGCCAATGGCATCCGGCAGAATCGCAGAGACATCTAGCTGATCGGCTACCGTGACCGTGTCACCCAGCTCAAAGTCTGCCACCGTATCTGTATTACTTGACGTAGCGCTGACGCTATCGGCTGTCCACGCATAGACATCATCGCCCTCGCCGCCCACGAGAATATCGTCACCTAAGCCCGCTTCGATGATATCGTCACCATCACCGGCTATAACACGCGCACCGGCATCGTCTGCTTCGAGGTTATCATCCGCTTCTGTGCCAAATTGCGTTGAGTTTGGATCAAACACCACCAGCTGACCCGTCATCAACATGGACTCAAGAATTTCATCTTGTGTCAGACCGGATGCATCCATCCCCAGCAACTCATTCAGCGTGTGGCCTTCAATGAGGATGTTTTGGATCGGCGCGCTGGCATCATCAAACACTTGAATGCGCGTATCACCGCCCACCGTTTGGATATCAAGTCGATTCGCCAATTCGGTAAAGGTAAACACGCCTGTGGTATCAAATGCGTCGGAAAGATCGATCACATCAATCCCGTTTTCAAAGTCTTTGATCACATCATTGGCAACGTTTGCAGCCGTACCGAAATCACCGGATTTCCACGCAAAGGTATCGGCGGCACTGTCTCCCGTGCCATCGATATCACCACCCCACATTTGGTCGTCACCCGCGCCGCCTGTGAGAATGTCTTCGCCTAAACCACCCGCGAGAATGTCCTCGCCCGCACCGCCGTGAACTTGCGTTGCTTGGTTGCCATCGACTACCAAGTTATCACCGGTGTTATCTGTATCATTGAGAACAGGCGTTGCTGCTGTGTCTACCACTTCGATATTAATGGTGAGTGAGGCTTCTTTTGGATCGCCATCACCGACATCAGACAGCGCAGTGACGGTCACATCACCCACTGGCTGCGCACTAAATCGAAGATTGAGATCCTCAAGCGTGACCGATGCTAAATCCGTTTGGCTGAGTGTCCAATTCCCATTCCCATCATTCGTGCCAACCGGGTTACCTGCGCTATCAATTAACTCTCCAGACGTACCGAGTCCGCTAAAAGTTAAGGAGAATTCGTTATCAATCGGGTCAACCAACGTCGCCATCAGCCCCAATAACGGAACAATCGCGCCAACTGCTGCGCGCATAGATGCAAGCTGAGTGGCATAAGTAAGCGCTGGCATGTCTGATTTAGGCGCAACAACAATGGAGACAGTATCGCGATCGAATTTCTGACCGCCAGCACCAAAGTTTCCGCGATCACGCGTGGTCATGGTTAAGGTGTCATCACCCGAGGTATTGTCACCTGCAAATTCATAGTTAACGCCACCAGCAAGTAAGGTATTAATGGCGTCGATGTCACCGGTCAGCGTTAACGTATTTGACCCTGCTCCTGAGACAGTGATTCCCGTGGTATCACCAACAAGGTTAAGCGTACTGCCCGCGCCCACTGCCAATTGCACATTCACCACGCTGCTGCCGTCTCTTGCATCCACATCTTGGACTTGCAGGTCGGTAATTGTGAGCACAGTGTCCTCTTCTGCGGCGTAGCTATCCGCTAGGATGTTCACGGGCTCATCATTCACTGCTGATAGGTTGACGGTAATTTGTTTATTCACCACATCAGTAGACACCGCACCGTTATCCACGGTCTGAATGGCAAGATCCAACACCAATTGGCCGTTAACATCTTGCGGCGGAATAAAGGTCAGATCCTCAAGACGCGTACTGTCGATGGTCACGACAATATCACCGCCGTCCGAGGTTTCCGGTGTGACGATGCCGACCACACCATCAGGCAGAACAATTTTGCCGCCACTAGGGACACCTGAAATCGTAATAAGTAAGGTTTCAGGTGGGTTTTCAGTGACATCAACACCTGATGGCTGCCCTGTATCGCTAACACTATCGCGGTTATCTTTCGCCGTGATTTCCATTTCAAGATGAACGGCGGTGTCTTCCGTGCCGGATGCCGATGCGTTCACATTGGCGTTCGCCCCATCACCCACAGGATCGACCGTGAGTGAAACGACTTGGCTGTATCCAACAGGTTCGCTCAAGTTGTCTTCTTGGGTAAACACGGTAACCGTAAAGTTAACCGTGCCACTGAAGTTGCCCGCTGGCTCCACCGTGATTTGCGACAGCGATGTGTTGTCTGTTATCGCGCTGGCAGGAATGATCCACTGCCCTTCTGATGCATTGACCGCAGGGGCAGACAAGGTAAACCCGTCTGGCACATTTTCCACGATAATAGACGCAAGGGATTCGGAGCCATCAATATCACTAAAGCTAAAGCCAAGATCGGCCAGTGAAGCGCCGCTGGTCGTATCTTCATCCACAGTGATCTCAGCGACGTCGGTGTCGCCTAATTCCGTGCCATTTTGGGTAAAGGTGACTTCGTCATTTACAGCCGTCACTTCAACGTTCATGGTGGTGTTCACCGTGCGGCTGTCAGTACCGGTTGTTGCTGTGTCTGTAATCGTGATGGTCGCAGAGACTTCAACTTCACCACTGAAATCGGGTGAAGGCTTAAATTTGATGTCATTAAGCTGGCTTGCATCAACAACCAAGGTGCTTGATTCACTGCCATCGGCCAATACAAACATGCCCATACCCGCAGGCACTGTCAGTGTCGCCGCGGTGATTTTCTCTTCACCATTGGCCTGATCATTGTCGGCCAACGAAGCACTCAGACTGAGGATAATAATGCCATCTTCAAGTGCCTGACCGGAAACAACCTGTTCCGTTTCACCCGCTTCGAGTGGTTGCTGCTCCGCGTTCAAACCTTGCGTTTCTTTGATGCCCAGTGAGAACGAGAAATCTAGCGTATTGTCACCCGGTTGCGCGGCACCGTCTGGCTCGGGTAGGTCAACCAATGGCTTGACGTCAATATCAACGGTCATTGCTGTCGTTGTGGTATGACCGCTAACGCTGTCGATATTGACCACGCTAATCGGCACAGACATTTCACCCGCAAAATCTTCTGGCGGCGTAATAGTCAGTGCGGATAAATCCAATCCACTTGGGTAAGGGTTACCCGATTCTTGTCGACCTGGCGGAGTGAACACATAGATATTGTCTTCGACATGGTAGTCGGCCCCTCCAACAACCGACCCTGCCGGCAAGTCTTCGCCTTTGATCACGATGGTGATTTGGTCGTTAAGCTCGTCACCTGTACCCGCACTTGGCCAGTTGATTGCTGTACCCACGTCTGCTAGTGAAATCGGGTTGTCTTCATCTCCCGTCAACACTACTGTGGTGTCCGTTGGCGTCACGGTTTGCGCCAATTCAGTGTCAGTCGATGAGTTTTGGTAGTTCAGTGTAATGACGCTAGTTACCACTTCAGGAAGGCTTTCATCTCCTTCGCCGCCGTCACCACGGTCAATGACCATGGCACTCAGTGTAAATGTGGTTTGCTGAAGCGCGCTGTTAGGTGGCGCAACGATGGTAAAGTCATTTGGATCGTCAAGAATCCAGCCCATATCACCATTAAACTGCGCGTTTTCTACATAGAAGCCTTCCGGTAAATCACTGATGTAAACTTTGATGATTTCTTCAGAGCTTGATGTGTCTGGATGTGTGAACACCACGGCATTCAGGAATGCGGCACTGCCCGAGGTGTCGGTAGACACTTCAGTGACAGGCTGGTTTGTGCTATCTAGCAAGGCCAAGGTGCCATCTACCGTTTCAACCACCGCCTGAATATCAATATTGACCGTGCCGGTAATCTCTTTCTCGGCAGATGTCTGCCCTTCAAAGTCGTCTTGTCGAATCGTCACTGACGTCGTCAACGTGAGGTCTTCGTCGCTATGAGGCGCACGCTTCACTTGTAGTTGATAGCCATCAGCAATCTGCGCTTCCGTCAAGGTCACTTCACCGCCAACAGGTGTTAACGCGATAACATCGCTGCCTTTGACCAATTGCACACTGTCTGTATCAGCGAACCCAGAAATGGTCGCACCAACAACAAACTCTTTCACGCCTTGCGCATCAGAATCAGGCACACCTGCAACGGTAAGATCAGGCTGCCAATCTATGTTCACCCATGCATCTTCGTTGCCTGTTGTCGTTGATGTTTCGTAAGTATCTGCCGCATCAATCACTGGCGGGCCGACAATCACTTCAATCGTGGTGCTGATCGCTTTGTCATCGCCATCGTTTTCTGTCGCGACCAATTTGGTCTCAATGCGCAGATCTTCGGTGGTATTGGGCGGAAGCTTGAGATAGACATCACCCGATGCAAAGGCATCAAGCGCGACGGAATAGGTAGGAATTGACATACCGCTACCGTCTGTTTCCCAGCCAGCAAATGCCAGTTCAACATCGGTTAATGAACCATCCGCATTTTTGACCACAAACGATACGCCATCAGGCAGATTCGAGACGATCATGGTGAGTGATTCTGAGCTATCCGATGGCGAAAGTGCCTTCTCACCAGACGACACATTGAAATCAACTGCCACCAAACCATCGCCGTTAATACCGTCTTCTGGGACTGTCGTTGTCACAACACCAGTAGCAGCGTCGTATTGCCACTCGCCCGGATTAGTTCCTGGGTTTTCAATCGAAAATTCCGGCGTATCAGCAACACCAGCAATCAGTACATTCAGGGGTTGAGCCGGCAAAATGCGTTCGTCATCCGGCGAGTTCGTGGCAGAGTCAACAACAATGCCTTCGACCATCAATGTGATGTTTTCATTGCTGTGAACTGGTGGAATAAGTTCTAGGTTCGCTAAGTCGGCAATCGCGATACGGTCAGTGTCGGTAATGGGTGTAATCGTACCGCCATCATTAAGTTGCAGTGTCGCGCCCGCTGGTATGTCATAAATGCGCACGAACATGGCTTCTGACCCATCGGCATCACTGCCAAGCGTGGTCAACGAAATCGCGCTAGCGAGTGAAATTGCCTCCCCTTCCGCGACATTGGTATCTGGGTTACCCGCATCTTCATTCCCTACGACGGTGCGCACCACCATTCTTGCCTCGTCAGCAACAGGTTCGACGCGCAAGATAATAGACGACGTTGTTTCGGCCGTTTCTGTGCTCGTTGGTGCTGATTCGGTGGATATTGCTTTAATGCCGAGTGCGATGTCTCCGCTGAATTCACTGTTGGGAATAAAGCGAACTTGGCTCAATCGCGATGGGTCATCCAGCTTCCAAACGCCGTTATCTTCATAGATAGCACCACCTTGGAATCGTCCTTCGCTTGGCGACAGCGTGAATTCCAGCGCAAGTGTTTCTGAGCCATCAGTATCCTGCAGACCCGCTGACAGAAGATCTGACAGTACGAACTGTGCAGGGTCATTAATCGACGTGCCGAATGGGTTGAAGTCTTCTTTGAGCTCGAATACTCCATCCGCTGCATCGCCAATCAATGTGATGGTTGGCGCATCGGCAACGCCGGAAACCGTCACTTCCATCGGCGAGGAGGTGAAAATAGGCTCATGACCGTTTAGTTCTAACTCAACATCAAACTGAATCAGGTCGGTGTCGTCATAGGAGGAGTAGTCAGGGTCAGGAATAAATGTTACGCCTGACAAATCAAAGATAATCGGCGCAACGGTGCCGGAAGCTTGAAACATGCTGCCCAAGAACACGATATTCCCATCGCCGTCTGGCAAGATTTCAGCGCCATTAAAGTAGAATTTTCCGCCAATGTCGCCAGCTGGGTCCTTGCTCATGAGGGTAACTTCACCGTCAAGCACCAAGGTTCCTGCGTCTTCGTAGGCTTCGCCTAAGTCATTGTCACCAATATTCAGCTGAACATTGATGGCAACGCCAGCGGAAGCATCAATGCCAGAAGCCTCTGTATTCGTATCATTCTGCCCCTGATCTTCGGTACCTGTTATCACGCCACTCGTTGCTGGCGCAATAGTGATCGTCGGCACTTGATCGTTTAGCGTCAGCGCAATCGCACCTTCGGCTGTGTCACCATCGTTATCGGTCACTTCATATTGAATCGATTGATTTAACACAGCCGATGGGTTGTCTAAGTTAGCGACAAAGGTGAAGGCAATTTGACCCACAGGTTCATTGCGCGGATCAATACGCATGGTGGCCAGTTCAAGCGCCGGATCTGTGTCGGAATACAGCGTGATGCTCGATGGTCTAGTGGTCGATACGTCAATCCACTCAACACCATTGTGAATGCGGGTTATCAAGGCCCCATCAGCGCCTTGCAAGCTTTCAATATCGGAGGGCACTGATGGATCAGTGGCTTCAAATACATCAATATTGACCATGGTGTCATCGGTTGGTGAATCGTTTACCGCTAATGGAATCGCACCTTGTGCGGTCGGAATATCGTCTTGCACTTCAATCGGTACGCGGATTTGCCCTGATTCATCACCATCGGCATCTACCGTGTGTGCAATAAGGTTAAAGGTGAGAGCGTTCTTGCCATCGCCAGTGTCGTGATCTAACCCCGATAACAGTTCAAACCCAAACGTGCCATCTTGCGCTAAGGTCACTTTGAACACATCACGATTGTCGCCTGTACCGTCATCAGCGACACCAAAATAGGTTTTAGGGTAAGCATCCGTGGCAGGTCGTTGCTCTAGACTCACAAGAAAACCATCCGCCAAAACAGGTCTGCCATCGGAATAAGTTAGGTAGTCTGTTTCAAAGAAATAGTTCGTAAAATCATCGCCAAGCGCTTTGTCTACATCGAGAGTATTCGGCTCGCCACTGTCATTAGTGGTATCAATATTCAGCGTGCCGCTCGACTGCGACCCCTCACTCTTACCGGTTGTCGCATCAATACTGCTTTCTTGAACAGACACCGTATCGATAGATGTTACGCCTCCGTTTGTTGAGTCATCATCTGCCACGGTAAAGGTAACAAGACGCGCCAACTCACTGCTCGCATCATTTGGATCAACCAATTTATCGCCATCCGTATCCTCGACTTGGATCGGTAGCTTAATGCTAATGCTATCGCCGTCGGCGCTAACATAGTTTTCATTGATTTGATCGCCCGCTTCTTTCGGATGGATCAGCGCTTGATATTGGGTAAATGCGGCATCCACCTCTACACCTAAACCATCAGCAGCTTGTGTCGATGTCAGCACGAACTGCAACGCGGGCTCCCCATTGATGGATGCCAAAATGGTCAATACCGGATTGCCAGCACCATCCGTGCTTGGTGTCATTGTCACGTCATCAACAAACTCGCCAAGATTATTGGAGAGTAATTTGAGCTCACTGATCAACGTGGCATTGTTGTTACCATCATCAATCGAAATCGTATCTGGTACTAAACGATCTGAAATCGCTGCCAGGCTAATCGTGCCAGATTGTGTATTTTCAGTTGCCGAGGCGTCATATTGATTTGGCGTGCTGGTTTCTTCCAACGCAATCACATCTACTGGTGCACCTGAGGCATCTAAGCGCTCTCCACCTGAGGCTGGCGTGCCATCAATAATATTGAACGTGATAGACGACGAATTACTTTCGTCACCATCAGCATCTGTCACGGTGTACGGCAAGGTAAAGGTGGATTTTTCATCGTCAGCGTCGCCATCACTGGCTTGATGCTGGTCGATAGGTTGATATTGCGTGACAGAGAAAGTCGGCTCACCCGTCGTTCCCGATGGTTCAAAGGTGATTTCGAGTACTTTTTCTGGCGTGCCGTTGTTGTCGGCATAGACCGTAATCACTCCGTCTACTGACGTATCAACCGTGGTTGGCATCCCATGACTGGTGAGACCTGAAAACGCGGTCTCTGCAGCTGTAGTGTCGAAGGCAATACTGCTAACTTCGTCGCTCCCTACATCAATGCCGGTAGATGATGAGGCGCTCTTGGCATCACTCGGATCCGTTTGTGGTTCAACCAAATCAATGCTTGATGCGCTAATCACCGGCGCAGCACCATCAGTGCTTTGCAGTGTCAGTTGCGCTGGGCTGTGCATCAAGTCACCGCCCGTGTCAGTCACTTGCAGCGGCATGTTGACCGTGATTTTATCGCCATCGATATTGACATAGGTACCTGAACCAGAGAGGTGATCAAGCGGTGCATTTTGCGTGAGCGTTGCGGAGATATTGACGTCTTTGCCATCTTGAGTCGCGGTGACAACCAGTTCAAGGACCACCACACCGTTTACTGTGCCTGTCCACGTTAATGTCGCCACGCCATTGCCATCAACGGTGGTTTGGCTGGTGAAAGTAACGGCGTCGCCATTGGACGTTATCTGCGCAAGCTCGCTTTCAATCGCGGCAAGATCGTCAGGCGCGATTTGTAGCGAATCTGGAAGCAAGCGTTCAGTGCCCGCTTCTATCACAAAGCTTTCCGTGTCTGGCGCGCTATACGTGGCGTTGTCCAAATCCCCTTCAACCACAGTTAATGATGCGTTTTGCCCGCCTTGCGCATCAATATCAATTGATAACGAAATTTGACCGGACGCTTTATCACCATCAAAGTCCGTGACTTCATATTGAATTGTCTCGGTCGTGACGTCTTGCGGGTCAGTAAGGTTAGGGTTTAGCGTAAACGTGATTTCGCCCACGGGCTCATTGCGTGGGTCAATAAACATGGTGCCAAGCTCAAGACTTGGATCAGCTTCAGAATACAAAGTAAGGGTTGTTGGGCGTGTGGTTGACACCTCTTCCCATTCTTTACCATTGTGAATGCGCGTGATGAACGCGCTGTCAGCACCTTGTAAGCTTTCAATGCCTGGAGGGACCGAAGAAGAATTAGTGATTTCAAACACATCAACGGTTGTTGTATTTCCGCCTACGGATGCATCGTCTAAAGACGCTGAGATATCACCTTGTGTTGTGGGAACATCATCTAGCACCGTGATTGGCACGGTGATGCGACTCGATTGATCACCATCCGCATCAACGGTATAGGCGCTGAGGTTAAAGCTCAGCGAGTTATTGCCATCACCTGGCTCATGATCTAATCCTGATAGAAGCTCAAAACTAAAGGTGCCATCTTCTTGCAAGGTGACTTTGAATGCATCACGGTTGTCGCCCGACCCATCATCCGCGATACCGAAGTAGGTTTTCGGGTACGCATCTGTTGCAGGGCGTTGCTCCAAGAAAATAGGGTAGCCGCTGGCGAGAACAGGTTGCCCATCAGGGTAGACAACGTAGTCGCTGACAAAAAAGAAGTGACCAATATCGTCCCCCGTATCGCTATCGGCATCTAACGTATTCGGGTCACCGGCATCGTTGGTGTTATCAATATTTAGCGTACCGCTGGATTTGGAGCCCTGACTGACACCAGTTCCATCATCAATGCTGCTTTCTTCCACAGAAATAGGATCGGTGGTTGTCAAACCAAGCGTTGTGGCGTCATCCGCCACCGAAAACGTCACTATTCTCGGTGACTCTGTATTGGCGTCGTTGGGATCAACCAGTTTATCGCCATCGGTATCTTCAAGTTGAATGGGCAGCTTGATGTTAATTTTATCGCCATCGGCACTGACATAGTTACCGGAGATTTGATCGGCAGGGTCGATTGGATGAATGAGCGCCTGATGTTGGGTAAACGACGTATTCACATTAACACCCAAGCCATCCGGCGCTTGAGCAGGAGTCAGCACTATTTCCAGAGCGGGATCGCCGTTGATAGAAGCTAGAATGGTTATCGAGCCATCCGCAGCGGTTGTCAGCAAAACCGAATCTATGTTCTGACCAAGATTATTCGTCAGTAGTTTAAGCTCTGCTTCCAGCGTGGAGAAATCATCGATAGATAGCGTGTCATGCACTAATCGATCGGATGTCGCTGCAAAATTAATCGTGCCCGTTGTCGTATTCTTTGGTGCAGACGCGTCATATTGGTTTGGTGTTTCTAATTCATTAACAGAAAAGAAATCTGTTGGGGCACCTTGTGCATCAAGTCGCTCACCACCCGGCGCGGGTGTACCGTCGATGATAGTAAAGGTGACAGAAGATTGATTGCTGACATCACCGTCTGCGTCGG
The DNA here is from genome assembly GCF_000286835.2 of Enterovibrio norvegicus FF-33. Classification (GTDB taxonomy): domain Bacteria; phylum Pseudomonadota; class Gammaproteobacteria; order Enterobacterales; family Vibrionaceae; genus Enterovibrio; species Enterovibrio norvegicus_A. Next base: position 2,457,740 of record NZ_AJYD02000038.1, read on the forward strand.
TCACTGTGAACGGTAAAGTAAAACTGGATTTTTCATCATCGCCATCGCCATCGCTGGCCTGATGCTGATCGATCGGCTGATATTGTGTCACCGTGTATTGCGCTGGCTCTCCTAGCGTACTGGACGGCTTCAGGGTGATTTCCAACACTTTTTCAGGCGTGCCATTGTTGTCAGCATAGAGGGTAATCACACCATCAACCGACGTATCGACAGTTGTTGGCATACCATGGCTGGTGATGCCAACGAACGCTGCTTCCGCTGCGGCCGCATCAAAGTCAGCACTGACGATTTGATCACTGCCCAAATCAATATCAACAGAGGTTGTTACTTCTTTGGTTTCACTCGGATCGGTCTGCGGTTCTACTAGTTCAAGGCTTGCATCGCCCACTACCGGTGCTTGACCATCATTGCTAACCAAGGAAATAGTGGCGGGGCTTTGCATCAAATCACCACCGGTATCCGCGACTTGCAACGGCAAATCAATCGCAATGCTATCACCATTGATAGTCACGTAGTTGCCCGTGCTGTCTAAGTGATCTAATGGACCAGATTGCGTCAAAGATGCAGAAACAGAGAGTCCGTTTCCATCTTGGGTGGCCGTTAAAGTTAAGGTAACGACAACCTCGCCATTCACCGTTCCCACCAGCGTAAATGTGCCAACGCCATCACTATCCACACTCGTTTGACGAGTAAACAGTACGGGTTCGCCATTTGATGTCACACCAGCTAACTCAGCTTCGAACGCAGCTAAATCGCTCGGCGCGATCTGAAGCGAGCCGGGTAACAAACGATCGGTGCCACCTTCAATGACAAACGACTGAGTTTGAGGGACACCATAAGGATTGACGTCTAGGTCGCCTTCGGTAACTTCGAGCGTAATACTCTGTCCACCAGCAGCATCAATATCAACGGCAGGCGACCGAGAAGACCCGAAGAGATCACCACCAAGAAAGTCCACGTCATCATTATTAGCACCTAACGGGCCAGCGGTATCGAACCCCGCTTCAGTTAACGACGATGCATACAGGTAATCAATGACGACAAAGCCTGCGTTCGACGATCCAAGATTTTCACCCGCAGCGGCTTCTTCAAATAATTCGGTGGGGTCAATGCCTTCTAAGATCAGTCGCTGCAAATCAGCCACATCAAGGTTTAAACCTTGGTTTATATCCAGACCGTCCGCATCAAAGCGAACCCCGATACCTGTGGTAGCAAGTTGGGCATTACCTTCGGAGATAGGAATAAGGCAGGAGGCACATCGACTGTCGACATAGAACTGCTGTTCACTTTGGCTGACGACAACCGCACTGTTATCATTGGTCAGTAACACTTGATTGGGCGCTATTTGCATACCGGGAACCGCGGATACGATACCCGATTCATTGGAAACTAAGAATGCTTGTCCTTTAACGCTGTCAATATTTAACTTCGTGTCAAACTCATGACCAATCATATTTTTACCCCAACCTTTTATCGCAATTTTGGCGCGAATCCGTGTCTCTAAAAGTGATGCATAAACCTGAGCATCCTCAACCTAGAAGCTACCCAGCTATACAGTGTAACCAGCCGCCATATCACGGTGTTACCCCTAAGCCAGCTAGTTTCATGGCTCGCTCAATATTGAGACAGCCTGAGACAGAATCTTTCATCTCTTACTCGTCAATGTTTAACTATTGACACAAATGGCACTATTAATATTAGGAAAATCAGCGCTATTCGCACCGAAATTTACATAGCAATGTCATTTGACGAACTCGAGTCCATACTTCCTCTGGGGATAAATATGACTAAGTACTTGAATATTCCCAATCAAGCCCTGATATTAGCCAGAAGAACAACAAAAGATGGGTGAGCAGGTCTACTGTTCGAATGCATCTACATGGAGTAAATATGGCCATTCACGTCGGTATAATTGACCAAGATCCAGTTCGATTGGTCACCGCTTTGCTACACCGAAAATTCAAGGCCGAGAAAGTCATATTCATTGGCGTTGAATGTCAGCTGCAACAGTATGAACAGCTCAGTAAAGTATTGACGCCAAAAGGCATCATCACTGAATTTTTCCAGATCCCTTCTGACATCAATATTCCGCTGATCAAAAGCAAAATCGTTGAACTCGCGGAAAGGTTGAAGCAAGAAGGTGCGGAGGTGTGCTTCAATGCCAGTTGTGGTTTGCGTCACCGCCTTCTGACGGCTTATGAAATTTTCCGCACCTATCACTGGCCCATTTATGTCATCGAACCTTTCAGTGATGAATTGTGCTGGCTGTATCCATACGGTCTTGAGCAACAACAAGTCGAAGACCATATCAACATTAGCGACTACTTAACGATTTTTGGTGCGCGTTGTGAGTTGCAAGATGAAGATATCCGCAGCGTATTGGATACCACCATTGAAACACTGGGCCAAAAGTGGGCAAGTAACGCCTATGAGCTTGGCCCAGGTCTCGCCACACTCAACTACTTAGCGACAACCTGTCGTAAAGAACAGAAGCTTGATGTTGAGCTGAGCGAGAAGCAACAGGGTTATCGCGAACTCAAGATGTTGATTGATGACCTTAACGACGCAGGTTTATCCAACTTTGAGAATGGCATACTGACGTTTACAAACGAAGCCGCTAGGCGTTTTGCCAATGGTGAATGGCTTGAGTGGTATGTACACCATGTGGTTGAAGCCATTAAGCACGATCTTCTCACCATCCAAGATTTGTCCCTTGGTGTGCAGGTTTATCGTAAAATTGGCGAGAAAGAAGTGCGCAACGAACTGGATGTTGCCACCGTTGTGAACAACAAACTCCATATCATCGAATGTAAAACCAAAGGAATGTCGAGCGATGGCGATGATACGCTTTATAAGCTTGAATCAATTCGCGACCTGCTTGGCGGTTTACAAGCACGTGCGATGCTGGTCAGCTTCCGTCCTTTAAGGCATCACGATATCACGCGTGCCACAGACCTTGGATTGGCGCTTATCGGCCCAGATCAGCTTGCTGACCTGAAAACGCATCTCCATGAGTGGTTTTTGGCGGCAGGCGGGACAGAGAAGGCGTCTTTCTCGTAACCTGCGATGCTTCTTCGTTTCCCTTTTGGGTGAGAGAAGAAAATCATGCAAATACAAAAAAGCCGGCAAATTAGCCGGCTTTTCGATGTTATCGCCGATCAGCGTATTACTCAGTGAGCATTTTGCGTGCGGATTCCACCACGACTTTAATTGAACGCGCTTCAGTCGCAGCCATCGTCGCTTGGTCTGGGATTTCTTTCTGGGTGCGATTAATAATCACGCCCGCCACACAACCCGCTTTCAGTCCTGAACTTGCACACATGGTCAGCAACGTCGCGGATTCCATTTCAAAGTTCAATACACCCATGTCTTGCCATTCTTTCATTGAACCCTGAAAACGACGAACTACGCGACCACTGAAGGTATCGTATCGCTCTTGCCCTGGGTAGAACGTATCGCTTGAAGCAGTTACGCCAGTGTGCACCGCCGCACCAGACTCATCAGCCGCTGCTTTCATTGCTGTCGCCACATCAAAGTCCGCAACCGCTGGGAATTCTAGAGGCGCAAAATGGCAACTCGCACCATCTAATCGCACTGAACCGGTCGTCACAATCATGTCACCGACATTGATGTTTGGCTGAATAGCGCCGGTTGTACCCACGCGCAAAAATGTGCGTACACCGAGTTGTGCCAATTCTTCAACCGCAATTGATGTTGAAGGGCCACCAATCCCTGTGGAGCAAACCACCACTGACTGACCTTCCAATTTCGCCAAATAAACGGTGTATTCACGATGGCTCGCCAAAAATTTAGGCGAATCCATCAAGGCTGCAATCTTTTCCACTCGGGCAGGATCACCCGGAATAATGGCCAATGTTGCACCGTCTAGATCCGATGCGTTGACGCCCAAATGGAATACGTTTTGCTCAGTCATGATTGTCTCCTCACTGTATCGTGCCCCTCAGCTTTGTCTACATCGAAAAGTGCTGAGTACGATTGCCACGAATGATTAGGTGGCGATGAATTCAGCCACCACCTTAACGTTTGGAATGAAAAATAAAGTGACGAAATTCAAATTTAAAATATTTTCATTTCATTACATTGCACATATGAGTGATGTAGATCACAAATGCTAATTCATTTGTCCATGAGAGCCATCGCGGTCATCTTGTGGCCGAACTAAACCGTTTTCCGGCCTTTGCCCCTCAGGCGCGACTCGACGCGTTTTGGCTTTATAACGCAACAAACGTAGCGCATTCATGGTGACAATGGCCGTTGCCCCACTGTCTGCCAGCACGGCCACCCAAAGCCCGGTGAAACCCATTACCGTGGTCACAAGAAAAATGGCTTTTAATCCAATGGCTAGCGCGACATTTTGGCGAACATTCGCCATGGTCGCTCGAGCGAGATCGATGATCTCTGGAATACTTTCAATACGATTATGTCTTAGGGCGATATCGGCGGTTTCAAGCGCAACGTCTGTGCCGCTCCCCATCGCAATGCCAATTGTCGCCGCCTTCATTGCAGGTGCATCGTTGATCCCATCCCCCACCATGGCAACTCGAGAATGATTCGCCAATACATTGATAGCATCAACTTTACCTTCCGGCATCAAACCCGCTTGGTATTCCATATTCAAAATACCAGCCAAACCTGCTGCGGCCTTTGGGTTATCCCCTGTCAACATAAGAGAGCGAATACCTGCATCTTTTAAGCTCTCAATGGTATGAACCGCCGTTTGACGTAGTTCATCACGCCATGCCACTGCGCCATTCGCAACATCATCGATAAAAACAATCGCAACGGTTTTTCCACTATCCGCTAACTGCTGTGCACTCTCAACATTTTCAGCCTGCACGACTTGCGTGTCATTACGTTTATCGAGCGCAACAATGGTTATCTTCTTACCGTCCACATTGCCCGACACGCCTTTACCCGCATCTGTACGTACATTGTCGGCGGAAAGAATGCTCACTTGCTGACGTTGCGCTTCGATAACAAGCGCTTTTGCCAGAGGATGATGTGAGCCTTGCTCCACCGCAGATGCGAGTGCAAGCATGTCGTGACTGCCACCCTGCCAACAGAGTATGTCAGTGACCACCGGCTTACCTTCCGTTAAGGTGCCCGTCTTATCAAAAGCGACCCATTCAACACGGCTCAACGCTTCTAGCGCTGCACCGCCTTTTATTAATGCACCGTGTCTCGCCGCCGCCGCAAGCCCTGATGTCATTGCCGCTGGTGTTGAAATCACCAGCGCACAAGGACAAGCAATTAACAGCAACGTGAGTCCGCGATAAATCCAAACATCCCAACTTTCTCCAAACATAAGCGGAGGCACGATGACAATCAATGCAGCAATGATGATCATCAAAGGTGTATACCAACGGCTAAATTGGTCGATGAATCGCTCGACAGGTGCTCGTCGAGATTCTGCGTCTTCTATCAAGGTTAATATGCGGTCTATCGCACTTTCACCCTGTTTGGATACCACTTCCAATTCGACACGTTGGTCAACAGCCAACGCGCCCGCTGGTATTTTCTCACCTGCACTTTTTTCAACAGGAATAGACTCTCCTGTCAATGCACTTAAATCAAAACTCGCGTTTTCGGCAACAAGCGAAGCATCGGCTGGAAGCCTGCCACCCGGCGAAATTTCAATAATATCTCCCGGCTGAAGTGTGGATACAGAGACGTCTTTTCGGCCTCCATCTTTTTCAATTCTGACCACATTTTCTGGTACCAATGCCATCAATGATTTTATGCCTGCACGCGCTTTTGCTGATGCATAACCTTCAAGTCGCTCGCCAATCAAAAAGAGCACCAGAACCATGGCAGCTTCGACCGTTTCGCCAAGGTAAAGCGCACCAATGGCGGCAATCGACATCAACATTTCTATCGAGAATGGCGATCCACTTCTTGCTAGTACCACCGCTTTTTTAACAATGGGAATAAGGCCAATGACGGTAGCAACACTAAACAATATGCGCGACAGGTCAGGCACCCAAATGGAGAGAATGCCAGCAATGCTCATCACGCCGATAAGCGAGAGGAGAACGCCTTCTTCTTTGATGCGCTGGAGTGCACTTTTAGGCTCTGATTTTTTAGAAGGAAGAGAGAGATCTACCAGAGGGAATCCGGTTTTCTTAGCGCGAGCATTGATTTGTTCAAGCTGAATCTGTGTGGGTTCACGATCAAAGCTGACAACGAGTTTTTCTGTCGCGAATCGGACATTTACCTGCGTCACACCCTGTAGGCTTTTAATCGCGCCTTCAAGCTTACCCGCACAACTAGGGCAATCCATGTTGGTGACACGCCATGCATGGCTTTTGGCAATCGGTGATTGTTGTTGCGGCTCATCGGGAGCATGCACGTGCGAATGGACGTGGCCATCGTGAGAGTGCTCTGAATTAACATCATGGCTGCTGTGTTCGTGGTCACAACAGCCTTGTCCTGCGGGGTCGTCGCAATCCTCAGGTAGAGCATCACTGCTGTCGCTGACTGACGCAGAAGCACTGGCATTACAGCATGTGTTTGTTGACACTGGTGCGGCCTGAGAATGGGCGTGTTGATGACTTGGTTTGTTACAATGACCCGATTTACATGAATGACACATAAGGCTATCTCCCTATTTGAAATTACACTCAGTGTAAACCTTGGAGCTAACTCCAAGGTCAAGTAAACAAGATCATTATTTGGGACTTTCTCGCCGGCATTTCTATCTGATAAGTTACTTCAGTCGATCTAAAATAACTTGGGTATCCAACGCTGCCTGATAATCGCGATAGTCTAATCCTGCATCAAACACGAAATGGGTAATCAGTTTCTTTGCCGCTTCTTGCAGAACAATTGCTTGCCAAGGTTTTTCAAAGTATCGCTCAATACAGGCGTTATTGATGGCTTCAATCGTATCAGCATGCGTTGCTTGTCCGGTCAGCAGTACCTTGCGTGTGCCACGAAAACGTGGGTCCAAGGAGACTTCGGTCAGTAACTCAACACCGGTTTTCTCGGGCATCACATGATCAGAAATGATCAATGCAATGTGCTCGCCTTCTGCATCAAGATCATCCATTAACGCCAACGCTTCATCGGCTGACTCACAATCTTCAATATGAAACGCAACCGCAAGGGGAGCGAGATCTTTGAGCACAGCATCTAACACTTCACGCTGATCATCAACGCAGATAATGTTCACTTTTTCCATCTGTTTCCCCTTTCTAAAAACCTACTGTAAAGGCAAGTGACTCGTCGCCCTCGCCCATTGTTAGAAACTTGGCATCACTGAATTGATGCTATAAGAAATTAACCAGTCGAAGTATCCAAACCATCACAAAACTTAGTGCGACACCCACAATGCCAAGTACCACACCGACTTTTGCCATTTGATTGCTATTTACATGCCCAGTGGCATGCGCCAGTGCATTTGGCGGCGTACTTATTGGCAGTGACATACCCAAGGATGCAGCAAAAGTAACAATGAGGATTAATGTCGCTTCACCACCAAGAGATGACAATGAAGTCATGGACATACCCAGCGCGGCCATAATCGGCATCAACAAGTTAGCCGTTGCCGTGTGGGACATGAAGTTTGCCATTAGCAGACAGAGTGCTGCTGCGCCCAACAGGACAATCTCAGGTGCAAAGTTCTCAAACGGAATGCTGTGGACAATCAGTCTTGCCAAGCCCGTTTTGTCCAATGCTAAACCTAACGCAAAGCCACCCGATACCAACCAAAGCACATCCCAAGAGACCTTTTTCAGATCTTCTTTGTTAATGATGCCAGTCATCGAAAACACGGCCACGGGAATAAGTGCAACCGTGTAGGAGTTCATGCCATGGCGTGAGCCCATCAACCAAAGCAACACCGTCGTAGCAAACGTGACATAGACGGTGATGGCTTTAGGCGTTTTAAGAAACTTGCCTTTAATACTTAGCGAAATCGATTGTTCATTTGATGGGAATAAATAGCTCAACAACGCCCACGCCAATACCAACATGACAGCCACAAACGGCACACCAAACGCCATCCATTCGCCGAAGGTGATCAAATTTTCGCCGGTTAAATATTGCAGTGCAATCGCATTAGGTGGCGTACCAATCGGTGTACCAATACCACCGATGTTGGCGGCAACAGGAATGGATAACGCGAAAGCAATCTTGCCTGGGTCGTTCGGTTTGAACACCATGAGAATGGGAGTAAGAATAGCCAACATCATCGCTGTCGTGGCCGTATTAGACATAAACATAGAAAACACGGCGGTGATGAGCATGAGCCCAGCCATGACCATCTGAGGTTTATGACCAAATGGTTTGAGCAATACACGGGCAAGGTTGACGTCTAAACGGTATTTTGTCGCTGCCATCGCGAGAAAGAATCCACCAAGAAATAGCATGATAATGGGGCTGGCAAACGTTGCCATGATATCGCTGTAGTGGAGTAGCCCGCCAAACTCTGGCGTTCCAGCATCGGTTCTAAACCAGATCAGTCCTTTGTCTGAGAGAAAAAGCAATTCAAGCACAATCACCAGAACGGACGTGGCATAGATAGGAATGGGCTCAAGTACCCAGCATAACGCTGCGAGTAAAAACAAAGCGATAGCCCGCTGCTGCATCACAGTCAGGGTTTCAAATGGAAAAACAGACGCTGGTAGTAGCATCACCACCAGCGGTATAAGAATAGGAAGTATGTATTTCGCCTGAACGCGCATAATCGCTTGTAATCCCTTAAAGCTAAACACCCACATTCCGTGGGCAACACGCTTATTCTGCGCTACTTGCTTTCAAGGAGTACTGAATTAGATCAATAAATTGGACTCATTTCTAAGTGAAAATATCGAATAGAAAAAAGGGACGTTTCGTTAGAAACATCCCTTCATCGACTAGCGTTTGGGAGCGGCGTCTTTTTTGTCTGTATCGGTGTTGATTGCGCTCTCGCTTTCTTCCGCCATGACGGCTCGGAAGCTGCTAAACGCTGTCACGGGTACAGCAGGTTCAATCGCAACCACATCTTCTTCTTTTTGCTCATGGTCTCGGGCAAGCTGTGCGATGAGTTTTTTAACCAAGATGTATCCTGCAATGCCGAAGAGAACAGAACCAACGGCTTGACCAATCAACACGCCTTCTGCCCCTCCCATGTAGCCGCCAACGTAAACAAAAGGAATCGTGCCTAGTGTTGCCTTTCCGACATTTAATAACGTTGACCATGTCGGTCTGTTCAGGTTGTTAAACGCGGCATTAGACACAAACAAGGTACCGTTGAAAATGAAGGTAATGGCGATGTAAGTACAGAACAATGTCACCATGGATGAAGCATCACCATCAAGGCTAAATGCATCAATGATGAACCCTTGTGCGAGGAACAAAATCAGTGCCACAACCACACAATACGCAGTGACAAACTTTACCGAGTCACTTAACGTTTGCTGAACTCTATCGAATTTTTGCGCGCCATAATTCTGCCCTAGAATCGGGCCAACAGCACCTGACAACGAAAAAATCAACGCAAATGATACAGGTAACAATCGGCCCATCACGGCATATCCAGCCACGTAATCCGCACCGAATTTGGCGATTTGAGCGGTGACGATCGCATTACCAATCGGCGTTGCCGTGTTAGTAACAATCGCGGGGCCAGCGATATTCATGATGGCACGAAAGTGCTGCGAGAGATCTGCAAAGGTAGGGCGAGCCACCAAATCATGTTTACGGTGAACGGCATGGAAAGCGACGCCAAACAACACGAAACGAGACAGTAGCGATGCCGTCGCTGCCCCCTCTATTCCCATAGAAAGTCCAAAGATGAAAATAGGGTCGAGAATGGCATTCACCGCGCCGCTAATCAGGGTTGCCGCCATTGATAGCTTCGCGTCTCCCACTCCTCTTAGCGCCGCCCCCGCTGACATGCCCATTGCCATTAAGGGTGCTCCGGGAAGGAGAATAACGAGAAAGTCTTTCGCTTTTTGTGCCGCTTCCCCTTGAGCACCAATCAACGCGAGGATCGGATCAACAAAAAACAAGATAATTCCCACGGTGACTGCGCTAACAATAGCCGCGAAAACCATAATGCTGCCCGTTAACTTTCGAGCCTCCTCTCGATTTCCTGAACCCAAAGCGCGGCTAACCAATGCTCCCATAGCAATCGAGGTGCCAATAGACACTGACGTTGAGAAAAAGACGATGGTGCCAGCAAAACCAATCGCCGCGGCTAATTCAACTTGACCGAGTAAACTGATAAAAAACATATCAACTAAATCGACCAAAAATAGAGCCATAAGCCCCACCGCGCCAGACGTCGACATGACGGTGATATGACGCATGATAGAGCCATTAACAAACTTGGCTTGTTGCTGATTGGGCATACTAATTTCCGTATTAAGTAAGAGAGACTGTCAGCCATCCTTGCGGCGTGATGAGAGAAAAGACTGAATCACAATGTGCGGGTAGATGTTTCTGTCGGTAAGTATTGTGCCATTAAAAAGAGGTGCTTCAAGCACCTCTTTTGATACGACACATTCAAAAATGTTTAACCATTATACGGGATGGTGAAAGCTGTCATCAATTTGAGTGGCTATCGCTTTCAAAATGTCGCGACGCGTAATGATACCCACTAGGCGATCATCTTCATCAACAACAGGGTACAGCTTAGGTTTGCCCGGTAGCATTTCTTCTGCCAGCTTAATAATACTGTCATCGGGTAATACGGCTGATACCTCTTTGTGCATGCAGTCATCTACTGTATTTGTATCATGACAGTAATAACCCATTCTGAGCAATTTATGAATCATATCTTGTTCAGACAAAAAGCCCACAACATGATGGTTTTCGTCCAGCACGGGACCGCCGGATTGGTTTGCATTCAGCATTTTTTCTAGCGCGACAGACAGAGACATGGAAGCCTTGAAGGTCACGGGTCGTTTGTTCATGTAATCTTTTACTTTTATCGATTCCATGCATCCCCCAATAATTATTCAGCAGTTATATCGATACAGCGAAAAATCTCTGTTTATCTCACTATTAGTGTCGACCAAGCTGACCAAATTACTAGCTCATGCAGAAGTATTTTTATGCTTTGTCACAAATGAAAGAGTGTTTTTCATTCAAAACCTTTCATTGGCTTACAAAAAGGCACAAAAAAAACCAGCATCTATTGATGCTGGTTTTAATAAAAATAGTGAAGATATTAAACCGTGCGTATATAAATCTTACGCGCGATTACATCAGCATCATCATCAACAGACCTAGCGGAATTTTCTCACCACTAGGCGATACTGCTTGATCACCTTCAATTTTCGCTGTCAGTGTCACGCCATTCTCAGCTTGAGAAATGAAGCCATAAGGTTCTAAGTTCGACAAAGACGCCTCCACTTCAGGGACACCTTCAACGTATGCTGTAGGAACATTAATGAAAAGGTTGCCCTTCAGCTTCGTCATGAGTGCACCAACATTTTGGGTCACACTGCCAAGCCCAGGCTCGACGGATAAATCAAACTTTGCGTCAATATGCCCTTCTGGTGTATCAAGTTCCAATGGAATAATTTCGAAGGTTAGGCCTTTCTCGACCAGACCATCTAACGCTGTCACCAACTTCATCATTTCTTCTTCAGTCGGCTCAGCACTCATCGAATCTGCCGTTGTTGCCAAGGCGATCATTGAGTTGTAATCAAGTGCATTGAAATTTACACCCATCTTAAAGTTATCAACGACCAGCGTGTCTGGCATATCAAACTTTTCGAATGAGATAACATTGGTGTTATCAAAACGAAGATCATCAGGCGCTGCTGTTTTCACATCACCGTTGTTGATGGCAGATAGCGCGTTCTTCACATCCACAGCAAGCTTATCAATCGTCACCGTTGAGCCTGACATATCACTGAATGTACTGGTTGCGACATTCACCCTTTGCGACCCGACCCAAACGTCATCAACCAGTTGGCCATCGCCGCTGCCTGTGATGTCTTTCAGCGCGAATTTCTCACCTTCAGGGCTCGATAATTCAATAAACGGCATCTCCAACTGGAACACCATCACGCCATCTTTATCAGCCGTTCCTGATACATTCGCAGGTGAACTCGTCACTTTGATTTCGTCGTTTTCGCCATTCATCGCTCGCACTGTCACATCATACTGAGTGGCGCCCAGCAATGAGGTCTCCGTGACAATCGTAAGTGGAGACTCGCCCGACGGCCAAAGCAGATCGGTAATCACTTTGATCTCAGGTGTCATTTCTAGCGTGGACGTGGTGCTAACACCTAGGAATCCATGACTCACGTGACTCAACACAGAATAAGATGTTGGTAGGCCTTCGTCTTCATAGACTTCTTTCATCGACCCGATGACAGCAACTCGCGTGATAACCTCAGAAGAGAGGTAACCTCGTTCATAGGATGTATTTTCGACAGCAAGATAAGGCGACTGGATTTGCTTAATCTCATTATCATAAAAAGACTGACCAATTTGACCTGTTGCAAATGGCCACAACACACCTACCGCGACGGCTCCAGCTATTGCCGTGTACTTTCCAAAAATCATTTTTGCTCCATTGGGTCCGGCATTAATTTTAGAAGAGTTTAAACCATCCCCATCTATAACCCCATGGCCAGAAGAGGTTTTCTTTCAATATGTGCCAGTTTGCAGCGCTCTTCTCAGCTTAAAGACGGTGAAAACGATACACTCATAAAAAATAGTGATAATAGATAAACGTATGAATCTACAAGTCATCTTATGTCTTGATGATGACCCCACCATCTTGACCAAAATTGAATCCGAATTGTCAGCGTTTGGTGGGTTATTCGACATCATTTGCGCGGACAACACGCACACTGCGAGTGAAATTCTTGAAGAATTGCAGCGCAATGAGCGTCGTGTCGCCCTGTTTATCTGTGACCATACACTGGGCGAAGACCAGGGCATTAATCTGCTGATAAACATCGACAATCACCCCGCTTCACACGGTGCGCGAACCATATTGCTGAACGATCAGCCAAATTTAGACATTATCATGCAGGCGGTTAACGAAGGCCGACTCAACTATTGCATGACAAAGCCATGGGCGCCGCAAGCCATGGCTGACACGGCCAAGAGAGAACTGACCCAATATGTGCTTCAGCACAACAGTGACGAATTATTGAAGTACTGCAGTGTGCTAGACCAAAAAAGGCTGCTAGATGCTCACATTGAGAACAAGCTCGCTTCTTACCGTAATGGTTTCATCGAATCTGCGCTGGGCGTCAGTGATGAAGTTTTAGCACAAGAGTTGGTTCAAGGCTTACACGAGTATTTTGCTCAGAACAGTGAGCACAACGTGACTCGCTTCTACAGTGAAGATCATCTGCTGACACACGAAGGCAAACCCAATTCATTCCTTTGGTTCGTCGAAGAAGGTGAAGTGGCACTGTTAAAACGTGACGAGACTGGCGCGTCTCATGAAGTAGCAAGACTGGGGCAAGGAAGCTTGATTGGCGGAATGTCATTTGTCACTGGTGATGTGTCATTTTCAACGGGCATTACCTTAGAGCCCACCAAAGTTATAAAACTCAACCGCACCTTGTTTTCTCAGGTTATGCAGGCCAGAAATGATTTGCTCCCGCTTTTTTCCAGTTACCTGCTTCGCCATTTTAACCGACGACTCAAGCGCAGCATTTCTACTGAAGTGAAATTGCAGCAAACGCTTCAATCACTCGAACTAGCGCACAAGCAACTTATTGAAAAAGAGAAAATGGCGATGCTTGGGCAACTCGTGGCCGGCGTGGCGCATGAACTGAATAACCCAGTCTCTGCGATTCTCAGAAACAGTGACACGCTCAGAGATAATATTGGTCAATTGATTAATGTCGAACTCAGTGATGTAGCGCGAGACAAAGCAAACCAAATCATGGCGGAAGCACTGCTCTCTCGTCCCATGTCCACGGCAGATGCTCGCAAAAAATCCAAGGCAATTGAATCCCTTGTTGGCAACCGGAACCTTGCGCGAAAAGCCGTTAACATGGGGCTAGATAAACCTGATGACATTCAACTTTGGCAGAAAAAGCTCGCGCCAGAATTCACGGATACATTGAATCAATGGGACATGTTCTATCAAGCGGGCAGCTTACTGCGTTCAACCAATGTGTGCGCTCAACGCATTGCCGATATGGTCAAGAGCTTGAAAACCTACGCGCGACAAGATGACGAAACCATGCATGAAGTAGATATTCATGAAGGTATTGAAGACACACTGGTTATGTTTGAAAACCAACTAAAGCGCATTCAGCTTGTCCGTGATTATGGTGAGCTAAGGCCCATTCGCTGTATGCCCATCGCCCTTCAGCAAGTGTGGACAAACCTCATTTCTAATGCTCTTGATGCGGTAGGCAATGACGGTGAAATCCATGTCACAACCCGAGAGACGGTATATCGCAGTCGTAAAGCCGTCAAAGTAACCGTACGGGACAATGGCATGGGGATCCCTGCGTCAATTAAGAATAAGATCTTTGAACTCAACTACACGACTAAACGAGAAGGTCACTTCGGCTTGGGTATCGGTTTGTCTGTGTGTCGTCAAATTGTGGAGCATCACGGTGGGTTGATTGATGTTAGCTCTTCGGCCGGTGAGTTCACGGCGATGATTGTTACCCTACCCTATTCCCCGTTACTCACGCCCCCCAAGGAGGACTAAATGAGCCAATACCTTATTTTGTGCGTCGATGATGAACGTGACGTACTCGACAGTGTCACCAATGACCTCGCGTCACTCGAAGAGCACTTTGTTATCGAGGCCGCTGAATCCGTTGCTGAGGCCAGAGAAATTCTTGCTGAAGCCGCCGCTGACGAGCTTCAACTCGCCCTGATCTTGTGTGATCACATTATGCCGGAAGACCTTGGGGTCGACTTTCTTATCGAACTCAATCGCTTTGATATTACCGCCAAAGCAAGAAAGTTACTGCTCACGGGTCAAGCTGGATTAGAAGAGACCGTTCAAGCTGTGAATCATGGCAGCCTTGATTATTTCATTGCGAAACCGTGGCAAGGTGAAACCCTACGACAGGTAGTGATCGACCAACTAACTACATTTATGATCGCACATGACGGTAACCTATTGCCTTGGGTTAGGGTTTTGGATGCAGAGAGAATCATGGAATCGATCAGTAATAATCGACTCAATTATTCTGACGATTAGCGAGTGTGATTTAATGATAGGCGCAGTAATGGTCGGACAATTTATGATTGCAGCGCCTGTCTAACAGACTTTTTCGTATTTTTTGCTTAAATTTGACTCAGTAGTGCTTTAAATGCTCGCTATGCTGTTGTTTAGCAAAAGCGACTTCTATTAAACTACACCATAACTCCTTTTTCATCACGAGACCTTTCATGCGCAAAACCAAGATTGCTGGTATTTTACTGGCCGCAGCTTCTTCTGCTGTATTCTCTGCCGCAA
Source organism: Enterovibrio norvegicus FF-33 (assembly GCF_000286835.2). Lineage (GTDB taxonomy): Bacteria > Pseudomonadota > Gammaproteobacteria > Enterobacterales > Vibrionaceae > Enterovibrio > Enterovibrio norvegicus_A. The sequence continues at coordinate 2,473,149 of NZ_AJYD02000038.1, forward strand.
GTGCTGCTAATGATGGCAGCATGAGCAACTTCAGCTACGACTACTTTGAAGCTCGTGTTGGTATTAGCCCTGTGACCTACGGCGTTGGTTTTAGCACGTCAATTCACCCTAATGCACACATTCGTGCAGAAATTGATAGTGAGTTCGAATCTGATTTCGATGCGACTGCCGCTATTGGTTTCCATGCGCCCGTTAACAACTGGGCTGACGTCTATGGCGAACTCGGCCTTCGTACCATGAAGCAACGCGGCCGTTACGACCACGACACAGAACTTGGTGTTGAAGTTAACCTAGGTGTGCGTCAATGGTTGGGTCCACAATTAGAAGTAGGCGGTGAACTCGGTCACGTCTCCATTGATAGCGATGAAGATATTTTCGGGTCAGTTTTTGGTCGCTTCCACGCAACCGAATTGTTCTCTCTTGGTGCTCAGATTCGCTTTAACGAAGCATATGGCGATCAATTTATGTTCACCACACGTTTCAAATACTAAGTTAGCATCATCAAAAAAGGCCTCAATGAGGCCTTTTTTCATCTCACGTTTCTATTCGCACGGAACAATTGTATAACCCGTCTCACTTTCTGCAGACTCAAGCTCACGGATCAATGTGAATCCCATCTCTTGCACAATTTTTAGGTCTCTCGCGTTTACGCTGTGAACCAAAATGTCCGCGGTTTTACCACCACACACACTCGCAAACATAAGATCATTTAATCTCGCACATTGGGACGATTCGACATTCACGCCAATCGACATGAGTTTGTCACGACTTTCTTGCGCGGTACTCCCAGTCGTCTCACACTGAACAACCCCGCGGCTCTGATAAACAGTCACATCTTTGCTTTGCTTAATCGCGCAGCCCGCAAGGCTGACTGTGATAAACAAACAACCTGCGACAATAAATTTTGAGGGGGTATTCCCTTTTAGTAAACGCATTAACCTTCTTCCTTGTTTAGGCCGCTCGGACTTTCATTCCAATCAACATTCACCTCGAGTAAATGAGCAACAGACAAACCTAATAACTCGATAACAATGCTCTGACCGTATAAATCGAACAGTTTTTCCAACGCAGCTGCCGCCTTTTCTTTGCCGCTAGAATCAACACCAGTCGCGCCAAGAAAATACTTAATACAGTGAATGAATTTTGCTTCTTGGAGTGCCGCACACCACGTTGATTTAATTGTTTGATGTGACGTCGAGTCAATCAACCCAACAACATAGTGGAATACTTGCCCTTGAAAGGCTCCAGTCATTGATTCCTTCGTAGGAACAACACGCTGGATACCACTTCGACTTAATCCGGTGCGCTTAGCAATACTGCCATAGGTGACCGCATCCCAGCCATGTTCCATAAAAATATCAATAATGGTTTGATATATCAGTGCTTCCGTTTGCTGTGCACCTTCTTTGGTATTTTTCGCCATCAGTCCATTGTGCCCGCGTTAACATACTTCGTATCTTATATTTTAATGACTAACATAGACAGAAAACACACCCAACTCATTAACAATTCAATCGACATTTTGTCGACTTTTCGAGTTGCTCAAGCAACCACTGCCTAAACGCGACAATCTTTGCATTGTTCACGTGCTCTTCGCGGTATACCAGATAAAAACTAAAGGGAGACTTAACCGACTGTGTAATCGGCGTCACAAGACGGCCAGAGTGCAAGTAATCTTGAATATATGCGGTACGGCCGATGGCGACCCCCATCCCTGAAGTTGCTGCTTCTAGCGCAAGATCGGCGCGGTCAAAACTATGATTCGTGCCATTTAACTCAACACCATTGGTATTGGCCCAGTAAAGCCATTCGTCACTTAAACTGGCGCTGGCCCAGGGGGCTGCATCATGAAGCAGTTGGCACTGAGCAAGTTGCTGGGGATTGTCATAAAGATTGTGATTCTTTGCATATTCAGGGCTGCAAACCGGCACGATGAAGTCATCAAGTAGATGATGAGTCGCTAGCCCAGTGTAACGTCCATGACCAAAATATATAGCACAATCAAAAGCTTCGGCTTTGAAATCAACCAAATCATTTCGAGTTCTAAGATGAAGCGTAACATCTGGAAATGTATCGGCGAATTGAGAAAGTCGAGGCACCAGCCATTTTTGCGCGAAAGTCGGCGGCGCAGAAATGATGAAATCACCAAATGGTCTAGCTCGATTGAGTTCCAATAACTTTTGGCTAATAGCCGAAAATTGCTCTGCGACCACTTGTTTTAGCTGCTCACCCTCATTAGTCAATGACAGGTGACGTGGACGTCGAATAAATAACGACACCTCTAAACGCTGCTCGAGTTTTTTAATACGATGGCTAACAGCGCTTTGCGTTAGATGGAGCTGCTCTGCTGCACGAGTAAAGCTCATTGTTTCCGCGACAATTGAAAAGCAGTGCAGGCCTGCGAGCAACGAGGAAGATAGCTCAGGTAGTTTCATGACAAAGCCACTGTTTTTGATACGCATTTAAGGGACTGTAGCAATATTGGCTATGTACGTATAGGGGATGATTAACGATGTCATAAAGACAAAAAGCTGCACAATGCAGCTTTTTTGGGGTGAGAATGGTGTGAAATCACACTGCGCGAAGAAGGTTTTGTTTGGTCTCTTCACTTAGCAAGGTGTAATGAACGCCCGTTTGAGCACCGGCAAACATCCACAGCAGTTTGATATCAACATCGTATCCGTGTGCTTCCTGCACTTTTCGGAACAATTCTTCAGGGCTCATTGAGAAGAAAGTATCAACATCTTCTATCCCTGCTTTTTTAAGCATTCTTTCAATGGTCAAACGCAGATTAGGTAAATCACGAAGACGCTTGTTTAGCTTGGAATCGCGGTATTCTTTCTCTGCTACAGAGTTCAACACGGACTTTTTTACCATCGCGTCTAAACCTGTATCTGCTGCGTCATAAAGATCCGTGATGTCGTAGTAATTAACAATCGCGGTTGAGCTCTTCTTTACATGAACAAACTTTTTACACTCTTTTGCCAACAACGCGTCCGTTAAGTCTGCGCCGCCGCGTAAGTAAATACGTTCTTCCTTAACCAGTGCAAACATTGCACCGCTCACAAAAAAGCCGGTTCCGCCAAACATTGAACGTTTCTCTGTTTCGCCAAACTGAGATAAGTACTCTACAAAGCCACTTTTAACTTCAAGCACAGGTGCCTCCTTTCTCCCCAACAGCCAATTCCTCGGCCAACATTCTGTAATTTCTCAACGCGAAATAATGATGCCGCATAAAGGCATAGAAAACCATGCACCAGATCACCCACGGCGCGAAACCGTAGCAAAAGTGCAACATCCGTCACGTTTGTGGTGTGTAATTTTTATGTATACACAATGTTAAATGAGCTATTGGACTCGCAATTTAGTGCAACCAATTGCATCAAGCTTGGCTTGCAAACGTTAATTCACTTCAAGTTTTGTCTTGAGACAGCCCTTAAACTTGCGTTTTCACCACTAATAATATTGTCAATTACTGGTATGACAAATTTATTGGACAGCACGTATTCAATTGGTGTCTTTCGTTCAAATTTATATACATATGTGTTCCAATTAAAACGTAAGAGATCTACTATTTACACAGCGTTTTTTCGAGTCTAAAAAAATGGATCACCTATCGTTATTTTGGGTTACCCCAAACCGTGAAAAGCACCTCAAAGCTATAGAAACTGATTTCTTCCAACGTGTTTATCGTTCTTTAAAAGACGGTACGTTAGCATTGCCCCCTATTCCCGATGTGGTAGTCAAACTCCAACAAGTATGTAACTCCCCGAATACCACAGTCAGAGATGTATCAACACTTCTCCTTGATGATGCAACGCTGACCGCTGCCGTGATTCGCTCGGCAAACTCTGCCGTCTTTAGTCCTAGAACGAATCGTCCATGCCATGATATCAATATGGCCGTTTCTCGATTGGGCATTCAACGCGTTCTCGGTATCGCCACGGCACATGCGATCCAATCATTGAAAAACAATGCTCACTTCAGCGTTGAATGTAATGGGCTGCTCAAGAAAAGTGCACAGGCGTCGCGAGAATTTGCCTCTACAATGGCTCTCCTATGTCAGAAGGTTAAAAACTACGATGACGATGGGATTGCTCTTGAGGTAGAAAAGTCGCTACTCATTGGGCTTCTCGCAGACATTGGTATCTACAGTGCTGTAAAGGCTTATCAGCAGTACTCTAATGAAGGCAATTACCTCGATTTTGATATTGCCAGTCACGTTTTCTACGCAGTGAGTAAAGAAGCCAGTCGATTTATCCTTAAGAGTTGGGGATTTGATTTAGACTTTGTTGAAGTATCTTTAAATCGCCACATTCGCCGAACTGGTGAAGACATCACCTATCTAGATGTTGCAAAAATGGCCAATCACTTGCTCATGTTCCGTGCGAATGATGAAGACATTGATGATCACGACGTTGAAATAACCCTCGCAGGTGCGGAAGCCCTCTATGAACTATCCAACCTGAACGAAACAGATTTTCGTCACCAGTTGAGCGGCATTATTAACAACTGCGGTTTTTAAGCCGCTCTTTGCCGGGACAAAGATTGACCTAGTTGGAAGACCACTGATACTCTCATCTCGGTTTTCTTTTTTATCAATAAGGTCTTAACTCGATGCTCCCCGGCATGCTTTATATTTTCCTTCCACTCGTTGTTGGTTATTTAATCCCCATTAAAAGTGCCTCATTGCTTGATACCATCAATCGATCTACGTCTCGATTGGTGTTTGTCATCCTAGGTCTGATGGGTCTGAGCCTGGCTGGTTTGGATAACCTCAGTAGCAACTTAAATCAAATTCTTTTGCTTAGCGTTACCTTCTTTTTCTGTATAGGTGTCGCTAATCTACTGGCGTTGCCAATCCTAGATTTCATTCTGAAAACCAAAACTGAACAACACAAACAAACGATCCCACTTTCACAAATGGTGATGGAATCTGTGAAGCTTGTATTTGTCGTTGGCGGCGGATTGATACTAGGACTTCTACTTCCTATTCCCCTAGATTGGGTTGACCCTGCGAGTGAAGGTATCCTGCTAATATTGCTTTTCCTGATCGGTATTCAGCTCCGAAACAGCGGTATGACACTCAAGCAAATAATTCTAAACAAGAAAGGACTCAGTGTTGCCTTGGTCGTCATTGTCACGTCTCTATTGGGTGGTCTTCTTGCCGCATGGCTTCTCGAGCTTCCCTACAATCATGGTCTTGCTATGGCATCCGGTTTTGGTTGGTATTCTTTGGCAGGTATATTGATGGGTGATGCGTTAGGCCCAGTTTATGGCGGCGCGTCTTTCTTACTTGAGCTCACTCGTGAGCTTGTCGCGATTATCCTTATTCCTATATTTATTGGCCGTTATCCGTTAACCGCCATCGGTTATGGTGGTGCAACATCCATGGATTTCACGCTACCCATCATCCAAACCACAGGTGGGGTAAAATGCGTTCCTATTGCGATTGTCAGCGGTTTTATCCTGAGTCTTCTCGTACCCATACTTATGCTATTTTTTGTATCGCTATAGTGTGTCGCGCACAAAAGAAATAACTGAACAAGAAATAGAAAAATGAAATAAAGAATAAGAAAAGGAAAAGAAAAAGAAAAAGAAAAAGAAAAAGGAGAGCATTTGCTCTCCTTTTTATCATCAAACGTTGGGGGAATAACGATTGATATTAATTATTGCGAATCCACTCATCCATGTCTGATTTCAAGTTGTCAGATTTAGTACCGAAGATTGCCTGAACGCCGCCGCCAGCGATAACTACGCCTGCCGCACCCAGTTTCTTCAATCTGTCTTGGTCAACAGCATCAACACTTGCTACAGCAACGCGCAAACGTGTGATACATGCGTCTAAGTTAGTGATGTTTTCTTTACCACCAAACGCCATCACCAACTCTTTCGCCATATCAGAACCAACACCAACTGCCGCTGTTTTTTCTTCATCATCATCTTCACGACCTGGCGTTTTCAGATCCAGCTTCACGATAGCAACGCGGAATACAACGTAGTAGAACACGGCGTACATCATACCCAGCAGCGGGAACAACCACATTTTCTGAGAGTTTGCAGACAATACAACGAAGTCAATCAAACCGTGTGAGAAAGACGTGCCATGAACCATACCCAAGGTGTTAGTGATGACATACGCAGTACCAGCAAGGATAGCGTGGATAACATACAGCACTGGCGCAACGAACAGGAATGCAAACTCGATAGGTTCTGTAATACCTGTTAGGAATGAGGTCAGCGCAGCAGACACCATGATACCGCCCACTTTCGCGCGGTTTTCTGGTTTTGCGGTGTGCCACATTGCGATAGCAGCAGCAGGCAAGCCAAACATCTTGAACATGAAGCCGCCAGCCAACTGACCAAAGCCGTTACCTGCGGCACGTGTTGCTTCATCAGCAACCATGTAGCAAGTCAGGATACCAGTACGTGCTTCACCAGCAGGCGTCACACATTGACCCGCTTCATAGAAGAATGGTGCGTTCCAGATGTGGTGCAAACCAAACGGGATAAGTGAACGCTCGACCAGACCATAGATACCGAATGCCACTTGTGGATTTTGAACGGATGCCCAGTTAGAAAAAGACGCAATCATCGCACCGATTGGTGGCCAGATGAAAGACAAACCAATTGCCAAGAATATGCTCAGAAAGCCAGTAATAATGGGTACAGAGCGCTTACCCGCGAAGAAGCCTAGGTAATCTGGAAGTTGAATACGGAAGAAACGGTTGAACGCCCATGCGGCAACACCACCAGCAAGGATACCACCCAATACGCCAGTTTCAATCGCGCCTACACCGAACACTTCACCCATAACACCTAGGGTGTTAACCATGATGTAGTAACCAACAATCGCAGCAAGGCCTGCCACACCATCATTGTTAGTGAAACCCAGTGCAACACCGACTGCAAACAGAAGGCCCATGTGACCGAAAACGGCGTCACCAGCACTCATCATGATGGTTGAAACGACACTTGGTAGCCAAGAGAAATCGGCAGCACCAACACCTAACAAAATACCGGCGACTGGCATAACTGATACTGGAAGCATCAGCGCCTTACCGACTTTTTGCATATTCGCAAAGAGGTTTTTAAACATATGTAGCTCCTGAAATATGTAGGGTTGAGCTTGAACTCAGATCCGATTCTAGCTCTCGACAACCCGGAAACAATGTTATTCGCTGATTAATATAGGCCTGCTGTTACAGAGACTCTATGTAACATGACATGGGTATTCAGAAACCAAATATAGATCACATCAGACACTGAGATAATAGCATTTTTGATACTATCTAAATCATTGATTAAAATTAATTTTTTATGAATATGGAGTACTTAACACCCAAGTGGGTTTGTGCCAGGGGATCGAGGAAGGAACGTTATTTCATGTAACGAAATAACGCTTAATTTTATCTCTTAGTTACATAGTATTGCACAGATTTTAAGACTTGCCTGTCGCATTTTCAGACCAATAACATGATTGCGATGTATTCGATTGTGTAGATTACGTTGAACTGCTTATGGAAGAGAAAAGACCAACGTGATGAAACGACTATTTGTATTGCTCCCCGTTGTTTTTATTGTCGCATGCAACACAACACTGCTTAACGACCCGATCGCACCTGACACATCTTGGCAGCACACAACATTAGAAAACGGTTTGAACGTGCACATACGAAATCAAAAAGGTGCGCCAGTCTCCATCCGCCTTCTCGTTCACACGGGTTCAATCGACGAAGATAAGGACCAAAAAGGATACGCGCACTTTCTTGAACACATGGCATTCAATGGCAGTGATAACTTCCCAAAAAACGATGTCATTAAGCTGTTTGGCGATGCTGGGCTCAACTTTGGACAACACCTCAATGCGTTCACTTACCATGATTGGACGTTCTACAAGCTAGATTTGCCAGATAACAGCCATTTGCCGCATGCGCTCGATTGGTTCAAAGATATTTCCACAGGCTTAACCCTGTCTCCTGATGCGGTCAACGCAGAAAAAGGGGTCGTACTCGGCGAACTTCGTCGACAAGAGGCATCTAAAGGTTCAATCAATTTCAAAGCCCACATGGCATTAGCGGAAGATGCTTATGAAGGGAATGTTAATGTCCTTGGCTCTCGCGAGTCGATAACCAATATTTCCACGGAAAGATTACAAGACTACTATCAGGCCAACTATACACCTAATCGCACCGAGCTAGTCATTAGCGGTGATATTGACAAAGCAAACATAGAAACGCTTATTCGCTCAACATTTGGTCGCTGGACCAACCAAGAGAACACCAATAGAAACAGTCAACTCGCCCAATTTAATCCCGAGCCACTCACTCTCACCACTGCCGACAGTGAATTCCCATCTTTCACGCTCATTTTCAAACCAGAACAAAATGCGTTAACTGAAGGTGTTCACTTTGAGCAATATGCCAATCAAGTGATGCTTGCCAACGCCATCAACACACGTTTGAATGACAGAGCATCAGACACACAAGCCCCCGTTCAATTCGTTTCAAGTTCGACGGCTTATTGGCTTGGTTTACCCCAGCTAACAATTAGTGTGGCTTTTGAACCCAACAATCGCGACGCGGCGATGACATTTCTAGCACATGAACTCGCTACCCTCAGGGATCATGGCCTCAGCTCACTTGAAATCGATGCGCAAGAAACCGCTTTTGCCAATAAAGAGCAAAATATGAAGGAAAACTGGGCAGCGAGGGATTTTGCTGACGAGAAATTGAATAACCTAATAAACAACACTCAAACGCTTTCTCAAGATCAGCGCACTGAACTTTCTAAACGCTATGTCACTCTTGCGGACAAAGAATACTTCAACAAACAGTTGCGTCTTCTGCTAGGTAAAAAAGACGTTAAGCCCATTACGGGACTCGCGTTCAACCAAGCCCTAGATGGAAACACGAACAAGCAAGTCGCTGCTAATTTAAAAGCCTTTAACGACACCTTCCAAGCTAAAGGCCAACGACTGATACTCCCTGACGCCATTGACGCATTCCCTCAACCTGAGACAAAAGGCGATATTACCGCGATGGTATCCGTTGCGCCGGATACCACCAAGTTCACGTTGAGCAACAATGTCACGGTGTATCTCAGACATATGCCTGATGCCGGAGACACCGTCTACCTCTATGCCGGATCGCAAGGCGGTATCGCTTCGCTACCCCAAACATTAAGGCCTGCCGCTTATATGTCACCTGGCGCCTACGCGCTGACAGGATTAGGTGGAATGTCATCCACTGACTTCAATCGGTTTATGGTCAAAAACAAAAGCTATTTAGAACCCATGATTGATGAAAATAGGCATGGTATTTACGGGGAAGCACCGCGAGAATCTTTGCCAGTGCTTTTAGCGGCTCTTCATCAAGCCTATCAGCATGCAACCGTGGATAAAGTAAAGTTTGAACAACACAAAGCGACGTTTGTGGCCAACCAAAAGCAATTCCATGATTCTCTCGATGGCAAGTCGTACTCTTCTTTTAACAAAAGCATATATTCGCCATCGTCACCGAGATATGGCTTCGATCCAGAACAATATCAAGCAGTCACAGTAGAACAAGTCAAAGATGCCTATCAACAGCTTTTTCAGGTTAACCGAGGGCTAACCATCGTGATCGCAGGTAACCTCTCAGAAGACGAGCTAAAGCCATTGGCACGCACATATCTCGCAGGTATTACGTTTGATGAAAAAGCCCCCAAGCCGAAGTACGACCTAGGCATCAAAACGTCGAAAACTGAGATCGTCTACGCCTTCGGCCCTCGCGGTAATAACGTCGAATTTGTTACTGTATTGACAAATTCAGCCCCAGCCAAAACAACCCGCGATCGGTTCATTGGCGATATGGCGGGCCGTATTATGACGCAAAGATTACTTGAAGATATTCGCGAAGAGGCGAGTTTGGACTATTACCCGTACTCCTTTGTAATGTGGCCTGATGGCGCAAAACAGCAGATGTTTATGTTTGTATCGAATGTGTCATTGCTCAAGCGCGAGCAGGCGAAAGATCGCATTGGTCAGGTCGTTGACTCGTTAGGAGATGGCATTACAGAACAGGAGTTCTCAAGCACCGTCGCCCAGCTTTCTCAAGCACTGAAAGATGGACTTATTCTCCCCAAAGAACAAGCGAGAATGATGCTTGACTACGTGCTATACGGTTCAGATCCTTTAGCCGTCATCAACCCTGACGCCATGCTGGAAGCCATTACTAAAGAAGAGTTAGAAAGCTATATGGCAGGTTTCGTGAGTAAAAATGCTATTCGCTATGAGATAACAAATTTGCCTTCAGCAAACTAAAAAGAAGCCGGGCATCAGCCCGGCTTCTTTTTATCAATCTGTAAAATCAAACTTTCAGTGTCTCTATCGCTTCGCTTGAGAGAACAACTTAAAGAAGTTCTCAGTGGTGACTTTTGCCACTTCCTCACCGGATACGCCCTTCAGCAAACCGACATAGTCAGCAACTTCTTTCACGTAAGCAGGTTGGTTTTCTTTGCCGCGATACGGGATCGGCGCCAAATACGGTGAATCTGTCTCCACCAGCAGTTTTTCCAGCGGCAGGCGGCGCACCACGTCTTTCAGTTCGGACGCTTTATTAAACGTTACAATGCCTGAAATTGAGATATAGAAACCCAGCTCAATCGCGGCTTCTGCCATCTCAAAACTTTCAGTAAAGCAGTGGAGCACACCCCCCACATTCTGAGCATTCTCTTCACGCAGTATTTGCAACGTGTCTTCACGGGCCATGCGTGTGTGAATAATAAGGGGCTTATTCAACTCTACTGCAATACGTACATGCTGACGAAAAGCGTCTTTTTGTTTATCTGCTAACTCTGGCTGATAGTGGTAATCCAACCCCGTTTCACCAATAGCCACAACGCGGTCATCAGACGCCAATTGTTTCAAGATCTCGTAATCGAAGCCTTCTTCAATATCGAGCGGATGAACCCCACAAGACGCAAACACGTTATCAAACGGGCGAATCAACTCCATCATGTTTGGGAAGCTTTTTAGCGTCACGCCGACAGACAGTAAATAATCAACACCGCGCACTTTGGCCTTTTCGACCACGTCAGCAACATCGGTGTGTAATTCGTCATAGTTAAGTTTGTCGAGGTGGCAATGCGAGTCGACTAGCACGTCACTTTCTCCGGTTAGCAAAATGATTGAAGCGCGGGATTATACGGTAATCTTCGCGCTAAATTAATTTATTCATTGAAGCCTGATAACCAGCGACTCAGGAGAAGTTCACTGTTCAGCCCTGTGTGTCTGGCAAGTTCAGCTTTCAACTTGTTTAAGGCCATCAACTGAGACGTAATCTTCGATGGGTTAACAGCCTTACTAATGGCATTGAGTTGTGCGGTTGAATCACAATGCACAATAGCCTCTTGAGACCCTTGCTGAGTCTTCATCACATCAAGCAATAAGAAGCTTAGCCAGTTCAAGCCATCTCTCTGGGCCTTCGCCAGCAGATCCGTCAGCGTAAATAAGCCTTGTTGTGTAGAAACAAAGCTAACGAAAGCACTCAGCAAGGCTTCGTGTTTACCAACGTTGCCATTTTCTATAAAGGCTTTCGCCGCCAAAGGAGCGCCACGGTTGATGCGAATAACCTGCAAAGGCACAGAGTCAAACAACCCACTTTCAACCCAACGCTTCACCACCGCTTCTTCTGGCAGTTTAGGTTTCCATTTATTACAACGACTGACAACTGTAGGCAACATGCTGTCCATGGACTCGCAAAGCAAGATAAAGTGGCAGCTTGCAGGCGGTTCTTCGAGGGTTTTGAGTAGCGCATTCGCAGCAGCTTCACCCATACTGTCTGCGTTTTGAACCAAGATGACGCGTTCACCGCCAAGTTGCGACGTTTCCCACGCATACTTGTTTCCCGCTCGAACCGCATCGACGCCCAGCTGTTTGCCTTCCGCTTCTGGCTTTAGCCAATGGAAATCAGGATGGGTGTCGGCATCAAATAACTGGCAGCTATGACAAACACCGCAAGGTTCGGTCACGCCATTTTTACACAAAATCGTTTTTGCGAGCGTGGCGGCAAGCGCTAACTTACCACTCCCTTTCGGGGCGCTCAGCAATACTGCATGGTGCAGGCGATCTTGACCCAGCAAGTGTTGCCAGTTTTGCCATAGCTCTTGATGCCAAGGATACAGGTTAGCCTGCATGATTCAGCCACGTTTCTAATGCATTGCGAATGTCTTTAGTGACGTTTTCAATCGACTGTGATGCGTCGATAATCACAACACTGTCATCAGCATTCGCCATTTCTAAGTAACGCTCACGAGTACGGTGGAAGAAATCAAGTTGCATTTTTTCAATGCGATCGAGTTCTCCACGTGCTTTAGCACGAGAAAGGCCAATCGCAGGATCGAGATCCATGTATAAGGTAAAATCTGGACGAAAGTCCCCAAGCACGGTATCACGCAGGTTTTGCATCAAGGCTTTATCAAAGCCACGACCACCCCCTTGATAGGCTTGCGAAGACATATCATGGCGATCACCCACTACATAAGCGCCGCGTGTCAACGCAGGCTTAATGACATTGTCGACCAATTGAATCCGTGCCGCATAGAGCAACAACAGCTCAGCCATGTCCGTCAAAGGCTCATCAGGGTGCCCTTCTTTGACCAGCGCACGCATTTGCTCAGCCAACGGCGTACCGCCGGGTTCGCGCGTTGTTTCAATATCTGAAATCCCACAGTCTTTCAGGGTTTCAATCACGTTATGGATAGCGGTAGTTTTCCCCGCACCTTCCAAACCTTCTACGACGATAAATTTTCCGTTATTCATTGGGCTCTTAATATCTTGAGATACTGTCTTACTGCACGGTTATGTTCCGCGAGCGTTCTAGAAAACGTGTGTCCGCCGAGACCATCGGCAACAAAATAAAAATACGGGGTATCCGATGGATTAGCGGCAGCAATAATGGACGCCTTACCCGGCATCGCAATCGGTGTAGGTGGCAATCCGTTAATCGTATATGTGTTGTAAGGCGTTGGCGTGCGCAAATCTTTCTTGCGAATATTGCCATCATACTTATCGCCCATACCGTAAATCACTGTTGGGTCCGTTTGTAGTCGCATACCCTTGTTTAATCGGTTAACGAATACAGACGCCACCTTTTCACGTTCTCGGTCTACTGCCGTTTCTTTTTCAATGATCGACGCCAGCGTTAATAAATCATACTCCGATTTAATCGGTAGGCCTTCTTCACGTGTTTCCCATGCTTGTTGTAACGCATTTTGAAGCTGGCTTGATGCACGTTTCAGGAGCGCCATATCACTTTCACCCGCCACATAATGGTAGGTTTCAGGTAGCAGCAGCCCTTCAAGTTTATCAACGTTCACACCCAATGCTTTAGCAATGTCAGCTTCTGACATGTCCGCGGTGTCATGCGTAATTTGAGGGGTTTCAGCTAACTGCTTACGCCATTCTTTAAACGTACTGCCCTCAACAAAGGTAATCGCAAACTGGTGCTCTTTGGCTGAAAGCGCTACAACAAACACATCAGCTAATGTCATACCCGGCTGAATTTGATAGGTACCCGCTTTTAGTCGCGTCAGTTCCGGATGTGTTTTTGCTGCCCAACGTGCCCACTGAGAGCTTGGAATAACGCCTTCTGAGACAAGCTTACGCGTGAAAGAGTGGTAGTTTGAGCCTTCTGGTACTTTGATCAATTGGCTTTGTTCAATTTCAATGGGCTCATTCACATAGCTTTCAATTTGACCATGTACCCAATATGCGCCGCCCATTGCAGCTACAACGAAAAACAATAAAATCAGGGCGATTTTTTTTATCACGCACTCAACCTCAAGGTAATTGCTCTACATGCTAAAAAACTGCTGTAGAATGTTTTTTCTACACAACGAACAGGCACTAATCCCATCACTGCATTGGTTATAAATATTTCATCTGCATCGATAAGCACGTCTGGTTCAGCAGAAACAATACTGACGTGAAACCCTTCTCCGGGCGCCGCGTTGATCACTTCTGCGCGCATTGTACCTTCAACGCCCGACAACGAAAGGTCAGGCGTAAACAAGTTATCGCCTTTTCGCCAAAATAAATTAGACGCAGACGTTTCAATCAACTTGCCATTGAGATCGCAAACCACGCCGTCATCAAGACCTAAAGCGTCGACTTCTTGCTTAATCAACACTTGCTCAAGCCGATTAAGGTGTTTTAGACCAGCAAGAGGCGACAAACCAAGACGCTGCTGCAACATTCCCATCTGAATACCCTTTTCACGCCATTGTTTATAATGCGCAGGGGAAGGATGGGACGATACGACAACATTTGGGGTTTGGCAGCCTTGAGGGCTGTATCCTCGCCCGCCGCTACCGCGCGTGATCAAGATTTTAACGATCACCTCTGCCTTATCCTTCTGAGAAAGCGAGACTGATTCAGCCCAAGCGGTCAGCAAATCCCAATCTATGCCTTGAATACCGAGCGTTTCAGTATTTGACATCAAACGCGCCAAATGAAGTGGCCATGAACGCAACACGCCGTGGTTTGACAGCATGGTGGTATAACATCCATCACCATATTGCAGCCCCCTATCCGACAACGGCAGGTGATCAGAAGCTTGTCCGTTGAGCAGGATCATCGTTCATCCTTGAAATGCAGATAAAAAAACGGCCCGATATCAACTATCGAGCCGTTCTAGTCTATCAAAAAAACTTACATTTTTTTGAAGATTAACGAGCCATTTGTGCCACCAAAGCCGAAAGAGTTACAGAGTGCATACTCCATGTTCACTTGGCGTGCTTCGTGAGGAACGTAATCAAGATCACAACCTTCATCAAGATTATCGAGGTTAATCGTTGGCGCTACCGCCTGATCAACCAAAGACATGATGGTAAAGATAGATTCAGCAGAGCCCGCAGCACCCAACAAGTGACCGGTCATCGACTTAGTCGAAGACACCATAGTTTTGTCAGCCGCTGCACCCATTGCTAAACGAATGCCTTTGGTTTCAGCCACATCCCCCGCTGGAGTAGACGTACCATGCGCGTTAATGTAACCGATATCTTCCGGTGTGATGCCTGCATCGCGGATCGCTGCTTTCATTGCCAGCGCACCGCCTGAACCGTCTGCACTTGGCGACGTCATGTGGTACGCGTCTCCGCTCATACCAAAACCGACTAATTCACAGTAGATTTTCGCGCCACGTGCTTTAGCAAACTCGTATTCTTCAAGAACGATCACACCAGCACCATCACCCAGAACAAAACCGTCACGGTCTTTATCCCACGGGCGTGATGCCGACTGTGGATCATCATTACGGGTAGACAGTGCTTTAGCCGCGGCGAAACCACCGATACCTAGCTCTGTAGAGGCTTTTTCTGCACCACCGGCAACCATTGCGTCAACATCACCATATGCAATCATACGGGCAGCGTGACCGATGTTGTGAAGTCCAGTAGTACAAGCCGTTGAAATCGCGATGTTTGGACCGCGAAGACCGTAATTAATTGAAACGTGACCGGCGATCATATTAACGATGGTCGACGGTACAAAAAATGGACTAATTTTGCGTGGGCCTTTTGCGACATACGCACGGTGGTTGGACTCAATTAAGCCAAGGCCACCAATACCAGAGCCGATGGCAACACCAATGCGCTCTGCATTCTCTTCTGTGACTTCTAAACCTGAATCTTCAAGTGCTTGCACACTTGCAGCGATACCGTACTGGATAAACAAATCCATTTTTTTGGCATCTTTCTTAGAGATGTAATCTTCACAGTTGAAATCATTCACCATCCCAGCAAATTGGGTTGCGAAACCAGTGGTATCGAAATGTTGGATGGTTTGAATGCCGCTTTGGCCAGCCAGCAAGGCTTTCCAAGAAGATTCAACGGTGTTACCTACAGGTGATAACATCCCCATGCCAGTGACTACAACACGACGCTTAGACACGATGATATTCTCCGAGAAAAGGTGTTATTTGAAATTTTCGGGGTCTTAGAAAAAACTCAGGCGGTCAAGTGACCGCCTGGAAGGATCTTGTTCTGATTACTCAGACGCGCCTACAACGTAATCAATCGCTGCTTGGACGGTAGTGATCTTCTCTGCTTCTTCGTCTGGAATCTCGGTATCGAATTCTTCTTCCAGAGCCATTACCAACTCAACGGTGTCCAGTGAGTCTGCACCTAGGTCGTCTACGAAAGATGCTTCGTTTTTAACTTCAGCTTCGTCTACGCCCAATTGCTCAATGATGATTTTTTTAACGCGTTCTTCGATGTTGCTCATATTAATACTATTCCTTACAAGATTCGCAGATGCGATATGTGCAGTAGTTTATTCAATAATGTGGACTTTGCAACACCCTATATGCTGGTCAAACCACGATATGCTCGATAAACAGCCGGAGTTTGACCTGTATCATTTAGTGTTGCAACTTTAATGTTTAAATCATGTACATGCCGCCGTTAACATGAAGTGTCTCACCTGTGATATATGCTGCATCCGCAGACGCAAGGAATGCGACTGTGGCAGCAATTTCACGTGGGTCACCCAATCGTCCAGCAGGTACTTGAGCAAGTGTTGCTGCACGCTGATCATCGTTCAGCGCTTTTGTCATATCGGTTTCGATGAAACCTGGAGCAACAGTATTTACGGTAATTCCGCGCGATGCAACTTCACGTGCCAGAGATTTGGTGAAACCCACAACTCCAGCTTTTGCCGCTGAGTAATTCGCTTGTCCTGCATTGCCCATGGTACCAACAACAGAACCCACGTTGATGATTCGGCCATTACGCTTTTTCATCATTGCACGCAGTACTGCTTTTGACATGCGGAAGATAGACGTCAAGTTGGTGTCCATAATGTCCTGCCACTCGTCATCTTTCATACGCATCAGAAGGTTATCGCGAGTGATACCTGCGTTATTTACCAGAATATCAATGTCACCAAACTCTTCTTTAATCGCTTTCAACACATCGCCAACAGATTCTGCTGATGTCACATTCAGTGCGAAACCTTTGCCATTTTCACCCAGATAATCGCTGATTGCTGCGGCACCGCTCTCAGAAGTGGCAGTACCTACGACCGTCGCACCACGTTCCACGAGAAGTTCAGCGATAGCACGCCCAATCCCGCGGCTTGCGCCCGTTACAAGAGCAATTTTTCCATTCAGGTTCATGAGTTTTCGTTCCTTTATAACAGCGGTTAGCGATTTAACACTTCCCGCAATTCCTAGAAATTACTTCGCGGCTTCCAGCGATGCTGGATCATTTACCGCCGCCGCATTTAGGTTGCGATCGATACGTTTTGCTAGACCGGTCAATACTTTACCTGGCCCCATTTCCAACAGCAGCGCTACGCCTTGACCAGCCATTTTCTCAACACTTTCAGTCCAACGAACAGGACCGTATAGCTGATGAACTAGTGCGCGTTTAATCGCAGCAGGATCAGTTTCAGCAGCAACGTCAGCATTGTTAATGACAGGAATCGATGGCGCAGAGAAGTCAATGCTTTCAAGTGCAACTGCAAGTTTATCAGCAGCAGGCTTCATCAGCGCACAATGTGAAGGAACAGAAACGGGCAAAGGAAGCGCACGTTTAGCACCCGCGTCTTTACACAGTACGTTCGCTCGTTCCACCGCTTCTTTATTACCAGCGATAACAACCTGACCCGGAGAGTTAAAGTTAACCGGTGACACGACTTGACCTTGTGCAGCATCTTCACACGCTTTCGCAATCGCGTCATTGTCCAAGCCGATGATGGCCGACATTGCGCCCACACCCGCTGGAACTGCTTCTTGCATCAACTCGCCACGAAGTTCAACCAACTTTACCGCTTGTTTGAAATCGATAACGCCCGCACATACCAATGCTGAGTATTCACCAAGGCTATGACCTGCCATGACAGATGGTTGCGCACCACCTTGTTCCAGCCAGACACGCCAGATTGCAACAGAGGCTGTCAACAATGCAGGCTGTGTACGATTGGTTTGGTTTAGATCGGTGTCAGGTCCGTTTTGAACCAATTCCCACAAATCGTAGCCAAGTACGCCAGATGCTTCAGCGAAGGTTTCTTTAACTACCGCAAACTGCTCTGCCAGTGCTGCCAACATACCCACAGCCTGTGAACCTTGGCCTGGAAAAACCACAGCAAAGTTAGACATAACGTTTTCCTTATTAAAATTTAATCAGTGCAGAGCCCCAGGCGAAACCACCGCCAAAGGCTTCCAGCAAAATCGTTTGGCCGCGCTGAATGCGTCCGTCTCGTACTGCTTCATCGAGCGCAGTAGGAACAGAAGCGGCTGACGTATTGCCGTGTCTATCTAGAGTAATCACTACCTGATCCATCGACATTGCGAGTTTCTTCGCGGTAGCTTTGATAATGCGAAAGTTTGCTTGGTGTGGCACAAGCCAATCAATCTCTGATTTATCCATTTGATTTTCATCAAGCGTTTCAGACACGATATTGGCAAGTTGATTGACAGCGACTTTGAACACGTCATTGCCCGCCATTTCCAACCACGCATCTTGCGCAGTAGGGTTGCTCGCAATATCACGTGCTGGATATTTCAATTTCAGCAATTCACCAAACTTACCATCGGCACGAAGATGCGTTGAAATAATGCCTGGTTCATCACTTGCGCTCACAATAGCGGCACCGGCACCATCACCAAACAGGATAATGGTAGAACGATCAGTCGGATCACACTTGTGCGAAAGACGATCAGCACCAATCACCAATGCATTACGCGCCATGCCTGATTTCACGTACTGGTCTGCAACACTCAACGCGTAAACAAAACCAGAACAGGCGGCAGCAATATCAAATGCAGGGCAACCGCTGATCTCCAACATTGCCTGAACATCACAGGCCGATGATGGAAACGCATTTTCACCACTGGTTGTGGCAAAAATAATTAAATCAATGTCTTGCTTGTCAATATTTGCCATTTCAATGGCACGACAGGCAGCGTGATAACCCATAGTTGCCACTGATTCATCTTCAGCAGCAATACGGCGCTCTTTGATACCAGTACGAGCCATGATCCACTCATCACTGGTATCAACCATTTTTTCGAGATCCGCATTCGAACGGATTTGCTCAGGCAAATAACTGCCTGTGCCTAAAATCTTACTAAACATGACGACTAATATTGCCTCTCGAGTAGTACGGCTTCCAAACGGTCACATATTTTTCTAGGTAGTTGCCGTTCGACTTCGTGTACCGCTTCTCCGATAGCGTGTTGGAAAGCGGATATATCAGCACGTCCGTGGCTTTTCACTACAATGCCGCGCAATCCTAACAGACTTGCACCATTGTACTGGTCGGGGTTCAGGTTATTTAGCGCTTTAAATAGGCTACCGAATAACCATTTAGCCACCAGTTTCTTAATTGGGTTCACCAGTATATGCATTTTTAGACTTTCTAAAAATAATCTGGCGACACCTTCACTGGTTTTCAGGCTGACATTACCGACAAATCCATCGCAGACAATCACGTCGGCCTTACCTGTATAAAGTTGATCACCCTCTACATAACCGATGTAATTGACCGCCGAGCACTGTTGTAACATTTCTGAACAGCGCTTAACTAAATCGTTGCCTTTTATTTCTTCTTCACCAATGTTCAACAACGCCACTGACGGTTTATAACCTAGCTGCTCTTCAGCAAGGACCGATCCCATCACGGCAAACTGAAACAAGGTATCAGCATCCACTGACACATTTGCGCCCAGATCGAGCAACCAGCTTTTATGGCTTCCAATCGTTGGGAGCTCTGATACCAAAGCAGGTCTGTCTATACCAGGAAGTAATTTCAGTAACATGCGGGAAAGCGCCATCAAGGCACCGGTATTTCCAGCACTGACGCAAGCATCGGCCTTGCCTTCAGCGACAAGTTCGAGAGCGACACGCATAGAGGTACCTTTGCTCGCACGAAGTGCTTGCGAAGGACGTGTGTCATTGGCAATAGAAGATTCCGCATGAACAATTGATATGCGGGAGGCATTATTTTGACCCAGCAATGTAAGCTGGCGAGTGATCTCAGTGTGATCACCGACGAGTACGACTTTTAACGAAGGGAAATACAACAATGCCTGCACGGAGGCAGGCACTGTTATCTGAGGACCGAAGTCCCCACCCATCGCATCAAGTGCAATGGTTAGACCAGACAAGGCTCAACCTTACTTGTTGATTACCTTGCGGCCACGGTAGAAACCGTCAGCAGTCACATTGTGACGCAGGTGAGTTTCACCAGAAGTTGCATCTACAGACAGTGCACTAGTAGTTAGCGCATCGTGTGAACGACGCATACCACGCATTGAACGTGATTTCTTGCTCTTTTGTACGGCCATTGACCCTACTCCTCGTTACTTTGCTTTAAGTTCTTCAAAACGGCAAATGGATTCGGACGCTCATCAGCAAGCGGGATTTCCCCGAAAACCATACCATCAGCGGTGACTTCGCAGTCAACCTCATCGTGCATGGCAACCTGTGGCAATGCCACCATCAACTCATCTTCGATGAGGTGAAGCAGGTTAATCTCACCATTTTCGTCGACTAATGCCGGCTCATAAGCTTCCGGTAAATTGCCAACCTGATCTTCATTGAAAACCGGGCTGTAAATAAATTCGATATCACAGTGATGCGAGAAAGGCTTCCAACAACGCTGACATTCAAGAGTTACATCGACCTTGGCGTTACCGCTTACAATCTTCAGACCTTGAGCATCAATGTCAAACGAAAGCTTTACATTAGCATCACTAATCACACCTTCAGTTGCCTCAGCAAGACGCTCGAGTTGCTTTCCTGTGATGATGCCATCATAGTCCAGCCGCTTTTGCGCATTCTTAAACGGATCAACCGTCAGTGGTAGCTTTACCTTCTGCATAGGGCGCGAATTCTAGCCTCCAAAGTATCCCGAGTCAAAGAGATTTGTACCTTAACTTCCATATAGATGACAAAAAAAGCCACAATAATTCAGGAAAGGTTAATTTCTGTGCAACAGGTACTTAGCGAAATTAATACCAGAATGGACGCAAACAACGCATGTCCACTCGCCTACGCAAGTGTAAAACATTACACTGACCGCCGTATACGAATAATCTGACAAAGGTGCACCGTTAGATGAATAATCAAACAGTCGTGCTGGCATCTGGCTCTAAATACCGCCAAATGCTGCTTGAAAAACTCCGCATTCCATTCAAATCACATTCACCTGACATCGATGAAGCTGCTTTCGCTGATGAACCCCCCACTGAATTGGTCAAGCGCTTGTCCTATGAAAAAGCCCTCGCCTGTCGTGACGTTTATCCTGAAGCACTCATCATAGGATCCGATCAAGTCTGTGTGATCGACGGAAGGATCCTCGGGAAACCTCACACGCATGCACGTGCTGTTGAACAACTAAAAGCGGCCTCAGGCAAACATGTTACCTTTTATACAGGCCTCACCCTACTCAATGCCAAAAGTGGTCACACACAGACGGATGTTGAGCCTTTTCACGTGCATTTTCGAACGTTAACTGACAGTGAAATTGAAAACTATGTGCAGAAAGAGCAACCTCTCGACTGCGCAGGCAGTTTTAAATGCGAGAGTTTAGGCATTGCGTTGTTCACTCGATTAGAAGGAAGGGATCCCAACACTTTGGTGGGTTTACCCTTGATTAGGCTGTGTGAAATGTTGAAAGAAGAAGGTATGAGCATTCTGTAGCATGAGGCTTATTTCTTGCCAGTAGAACGAAGAATCACATGAAAAATCAAATAGAGAGGGCGATTGCCCTCTCTATTGTTTAACTTGAGTGCTTATCTCAATGCATCAAGTGACGCAATAATCGCAACAGGTGAGTAATCCGAAAGTACAGCTTCATCATGTACTCCCCATGTTATGCCAATAGCATCGACGCCTGCCTTTTGTGCCAACAGCATATCGTGAGACGTGTCGCCGACCATGATGGCCTCATGGGGCTGAACATTTAGCTCGTCTAACAACTCAAGGATCATCAAAGGATCCGGTTTTGAGGCCGTAAGATCCGCCGTTCTTGTGGCCGCAAAGAAATGTCCCGTGTCCGTTTCCAGCATGACACGGTCTAAGCCAATACGTGACTTCCCTGTAGCAACCGCGAGCACATAGCCCTTCTCTTTTAATGCAGTTAAAACATCCACCACACCATCGTAAAGTGCATGCGGCGTCGTATTAAAATCACGAAACTGCTCGCCGTAATGTTTTTTCCACTCATCAAGCTTATCTAGCGGTGCATTCGGATAAAGATAGCAATAGCCTTTATCTAAACTTAACCCGATCATTTGCTTGAGTTCATCAGCTGACAATTCAGGCAAACCACCCGTCAAACGGGCAGCCTCCTTCAAACTCGACACGATGCGGGCAACAGAATCCATCACTGTGCCATCCCAATCGAAGATCACTAACTTGTAGTTAGTTAACACGCGGCAATTTCCTTAAGCCTTCTAGGGCTCTCTCTAATTGTTTATCCAACGGCGCAGAGATATCCATCACCTCTTCCGTGCCCGGATGCGTGAACTTGATGTTTGCTGCGTGCAGGAACAAACGGTTTAAGCCAAATTTCTTGGTGTAAGCATCAAAACGCGGATCACCATAACGGTCATCCCAAGCAAGCGGATGCCCAGCATACTGCGCATGAACTCGAATTTGATGGGTACGACCTGTGATTGGGCTCGCTTGAAGCAAGGTCGCCTGATCAAACTGTTCCAGTATTTTAAAACGTGTTTCAGATGCCTTACCATTGGGGTTAACACGAACAATACTGTTTACTTCGTTTTTAAGCAGTGGCGCAGTCACCTTCTTCATCGACGGCTTCCAGCGACCCATGCCAAGAGCGAAATAATATTTCTGTACGGTTTTTTCACGAAACTGCGCCTGAAGATGACGAAGTGCCGAACGTTTTTTTGCAATCAGCAAGATACCAGAAGTATCACGGTCAATACGATGCACCAGCTCAAGAAAACGCGCGTCTGGACGAAGTGCGCGCATAGCCTCAATGGCACCAAAATGGAGCCCACTGCCGCCATGAACCGCAGTTCCGGAAGGCTTATTGAGAACAAGCATGTGATCGTCTTCATAAATCACACATTTTTCTAGCTCTGCCACTCTATCAAGCTTGGTGCTGGGAGCCGCAACCTGCGCCACCTCTGGGATCTTGATAGGTGGAAGACGGATAACATCGCCCGCTTGGAGCTTATACTCCGGTTTTATGCGTTTTTTGTTAACTCGCACCTCTCCTTTACGAAGAATGCGATAAATCATACTTTTAGGTACGTTTTTAAGCCTATTTCGGAGAAAGTTATCGATCCGCTGGCCAGCAATGTCATCAGAAATGTCGATGAATTGCACTTGGGGTTTGTCTGTATTCATAGGACTTCGATTCTACATTGCATCAAAGTAGTTTGCTGCAAAAAAGTGTCCCTGCTATAGTTGCGCCGTAATGCGAGAAAGTTTGCAGCTTTTTTGCACGTCACGACTACAAAGTCGACAAATAGAGTAAATCTTTACCGTTTTTTCCAAGACACTTGACCATTCACGGCACTATCTCTGAGTAGTATCTGATTCGCTGAGAGTTCAAGACGTCCTAATCATGCAGCAATTGGCGTAAGACATGAGGAATAAAGCACCCGTTAGTTTGTTGGCACGACGGGATAAATAACCAGTGTCAAAGAGACTATCGCCATTTGTGGCGAAGAGCCGACTGAATAAGGCGGAGTGATTTCTGATTTCCGCATCAGTGGGTCGATGAGTAGTGCCCTAGAGCGTCCCTGATTTTCCAGCCGTGAGGTTGCATTAATGTCAGACTTGGGACCTGGCAGCATTGCGTATTTTGTCTCGTATCCGACGACTAATAACAACAAATAATCGAGAAAAAATTGATATGAAAAGAATGTTGATCAACGCAACTCAGAAAGAAGAGTTGCGCGTCGCATTGGTTGACGGTCAGCGCTTATACGATCTAGATATCGAAAGCTCTGGTCATGAATCGAAAAAAGCAAACATCTATAAAGGTCGTATTACCCGTATTGAACCAAGTCTTGAAGCAGCATTTGTAGACTACGGCTCAGAACGTCACGGCTTCCTTCCTCTTAAAGAAATTGCTCGCGAATATTTCCCTGCCAATTATAGCTACCAAGGCCGTCCCAACATCAAAGAAGTGTTGAAAGAAGGCCAAGAAGTCATTGTTCAGGTTGATAAAGAAGAACGTGGTAACAAAGGCGCAGCCTTAACCACTTTCATTTCTCTCGCGGGTAGCTATCTGGTTCTTATGCCTAACAACCCTCGTGCTGGCGGTATTTCTCGTCGTATCGAAGGTGAAGAGCGTAGCCAACTAAAAGAAGCGATGTCCGGTCTTACACTGCCTCAGGGCATGGGTTTGATCGTTCGTACTGCGGGCGTTGGTAAATCAGCTGAAGAACTCGAGTGGGACTTGAAATATCTACTGAATAACTGGGAACGTATCCAGGGCGCAGCAGATACCAAAGTGGCCCCTTTCTTGATCTATCAA
The DNA here is from genome assembly GCF_000286835.2 of Enterovibrio norvegicus FF-33. Classification (GTDB taxonomy): domain Bacteria; phylum Pseudomonadota; class Gammaproteobacteria; order Enterobacterales; family Vibrionaceae; genus Enterovibrio; species Enterovibrio norvegicus_A. Next base: position 2,497,654 of record NZ_AJYD02000038.1, read on the forward strand.
GAGAGTGATGTTATCGCTCGTGCATTCCGTGATTACCTTCGTCGTGACATTGGTGAAGTGCTGATCGACAGCGAAGCTGTATATAATCAAGCACGTGAGCGCATTCAGGCTACCCGTCCTGATTTCCTTCAACGTGTCAAACACTACGAAGGCGAAGTTCCGCTATTCAGCCACTATCAAATTGAGAGCCAGATTGAATCTGCGTTCCAACGTGAAGTTCGTTTGCCATCAGGCGGTTCAATTGTTATTGACCCAACCGAAGCACTGACCTCTATCGACATCAACTCTGCACGTGCAACAAAGGGTTCTGATATCGAAGAAACCGCACTGCAAACTAACCTAGAAGCTGCTGATGAAATTGCACGTCAATTACGTCTGCGTGATCTAGGTGGTCTGGTTGTTATCGACTTCATCGATATGACGCCAGTACGTAATCAGCGTGAAGTTGAGAATCGTTTGCGTGAAGCTGTTCGTATGGACCGCGCTCGCGTTCAAATCGGTCGTATCTCTCGCTTTGGTCTGCTAGAAATGTCACGCCAGCGCTTGAGCCCGTCTCTTGCAGAAGCTAGCCACCACATCTGTCCTCGTTGTACGGGTACAGGTGTAGTACGTGATAATGAATCACTGTCATTGTCTATCTTGCGTCTGATTGAAGAAGAAGCACTGAAAGAGAACACGTCACAAGTCATGGCGATCGTTCCTGTTCCTGTTGCTTCCTACCTTCTGAACGAAAAACGTCGTTCTGTTCAGCACGTAGAGAAGTATCACAATGTTCGCGTTGTGATCGTACCAAACGCCAACATGGAAACGCCGCACTTTGAAGTGGTTCGTGTCCGTGGCGGTGATGAAAACACAACATTGTCATACGAACTGCCACAGCATCTTGATGCCATTCGTGAAGCTGAAAGCAAAGAAGAAGCACCTGCAGAACGTATTGTTAAGAAGCGTGAAGAACCTGCATTGCAAACTTTCGCTGCGCCTGCATCGCCAACACCGGCTCCTCAATCAGCGGCGCCTGCACCTAAGGCTGTTGATACAACACCTGGATTGCTTTCACGCGTTGTTTCTTTCATCTCTGGCCTGTTTGCAGGTAAAGAAGTAGAAGAAGAGAAACCGCAAGAGCCTGTACGCGAAAGTCGTAATCGTCGTGACCAAAATCGTTCACAAGATCGCACTCGTCGCGGTTCACGTGGCGTCCAGCGCGATGAGAATGGTCGAAACAATGAACGTAGCGAAGGCCGCAAACCTCGCCGTAACAATAGAGAGCGTCCAGAAAACACTGAGCGTAACGTCGAGCGTCAAGAGAAGCCGGCGAAGAAGCAAACTCGCAAGCCAGTTGAGAAGGTTGAAAAAACCGAACAACGTCCGCCAGCGAAAGTCGCTAAGCCAGTAAAAGAAGATGCCCCTGTTGTTAAACAAGAAATTGTTAAACCAGAAGTTGCTAAACAAGAGAAAGTGGAAAAGACGGAAAAAGTGAAACAACGCCGTCAACGCCGCACCCTCAACAAGAAAGTGCGCCGCGCTGATTCTGCACAAGAAGCAGAAGCCATTGCAGCTAGCCCACTACTAGAAATGGGTCAAGCGGTTGCGACTGAGGCGAAAGCCGAAGTACAAACCACTGAGTTTACTCATTCAGTAGATGCGGCAGAAAACACAGAACAACGTGATGAGAAGCGTCGCAACCGTCGTTCTCCACGTCACTTGCGTGCTAGCGGCCAGCGCCGTCGTCGCAATAATCGTGAAGAAAACGAAACGTCTTCGACTGAACAAGCTCTTGATCAATTGGACATGATGGAGACCTCGGTTTCTGTTGTCGAAAAACGTAACCAAGTGGTGTTGAAATCAGGCGTTGCTTCTCCAGAAATGGCGATGGGTAAAGTATGGCCGTCAAAAGCTGCTATCAAAGCCCCTGTCGTTGCTGAAGTTGTTGCTGAAGCACCAACAGCTGAACAAGCCGTTGTTACTGAAAAACCTTCTTTGGGCGGTGTGGCCTTCCCTGAAATGGCAATGGGTAAAGTATTCCCACGTCCTTCTGCACCAAGCGTGCTGGAAGAAAAAGCCAAATCAGAAGGCACTGAAACACTGAGCGAAGAGCTTCCTGTTACTATCAACGCGCCTGCAGAAGCACAGCCAGAAACCGCTGTGGTAGACGCTGCCGAATCACAAGAGACAGAAGCAGCTAAGCCAGAAGCTAAAGTTAAAGTTAAAGAAGTGATGGAGGCAAGTGAAATCCCAGCGGTTGAGCCAGCTAAGGCTACAGAAACCCCTGTGATTCGCTATCGCCAAGTTGCTGCGCCAATGGCGAAAGCACCCGCACCGGAAAGCAACACTGCAGCACTTAACGTTGCTATTGCTGACTTCCGTAGTGATGTTGCACAAACCAAACAAGCAGGCAGCGATACCGCGACAAGTCGCGCAACAGCACCTGCCACCAAACCGAGTTTCTAAAGAAACAAGGTTTGACGAAAAGAGCCATGCTTGTCATGGCTCTTTTTTTATTTCTATCTTTATCAAGCCGACTTAAGGTAAAGACTGGACGTATGATATCGCTTCAATGACAACATCCCCTTTGATGCCTAACGAAGCTTTCATTCACCCTATCGCTCCGACATGACTAACTTATTGTTCAATCTGCTAATTTTTCACCACCACTGTTTACAATAACGTTACTAACATTGAACAAAATCACACTTTTCGGTAGTATTCGCAGGCGATTTACCTCTGCGGCACTGTGATTTCGCAGAGTCATACTTTTTTGGCGATAGCCTTTAACTCAATATTTAAGAAGTAATCCAACACGATGTTTGAATTTCCTAAATTCCCCCAACACTCGGTTAAAAACGACGTACTGTCTGGACTGACTGTTGCATTGGCTTTGGTGCCAGAAGCTGTTGCTTTCGCCTTCGTCGCTGGTGTAGATCCCATGGTTGGTCTCTACGCTGCCTTTATTATGGGTCTGCTGACTTCCATCCTTGGTGGTCGTCCTGGCATGATCTCTGGCGCAACAGGTGCAATGGCTGTCGTCATGGTCAGTCTGGTTGCTCAACATGGTGTTCAGTATCTTTTTGCTGCTGTCATGCTCGCCGGTCTTATTCAAGTTTCTGCAGGTGTATTCAAGCTGGGCAAGTTTATCCGCATGGTGCCGCATCCTGTGATGATTGGTTTCGTAAACGGCTTAGCCATTGTCATTTTCCTTGCACAACTTGGACAATTCAAAGCGCCTGACGCTTCTGGTGCCCTTGTTTGGCTTCAAGGTGAGCAAATGTTCTTGATGCTTGGGCTGGTCGCTATCACGATGGCTATCATTCACTTCCTGCCGAAGCTAACAACCTCTGTGCCTTCTTCTCTGGTGGCTATCGTTTCTGTTACCGCCGCGGTGGTATTGCTTGATTTAGATACCCGCAACGTTGTCGACTTCCTGCGTTCAATGAGTGGCGATGAGAATGCAACATTGGCAGGTACACTGCCAACGTTCTCCATTCCATCCGTTCCGTTTAGCCTTGAAACGCTCTATATCATTCTGCCTTACGCACTCATTCTTGCTGCGGTTGGTCTAATCGAATCACTGCTGACGCTAACTGTGATTGATGAAATGACGGGCACTCGTGGTCGCGGAAACCGTGAATGTGTCGGTCAAGGCGTCGCTAACGTCACCTGTTCAGTGTTTGGCGCAATGGGTGGCTGTGCCATGATTGGGCAATCAATGATTAACGTTAACTCAGGTGGTCGTGGCCGCTTATCAGGTATTATGGCAGCCATTGCCCTGCTCTGTTTTATTCTGTTTACCTCGTCACTGATTGAAATGATCCCACTAGCAGCACTCGTTGGTGTCATGTTCATGGTGGTGATTGGCACATTCGAATGGGCAACGTTCAAGCTTGCACGTCGTGTGCCTAAAAAAGATTTCTTCGTGATCGTACTTGTGACTGTCGTGACAGTCATGACCGACTTGGCAATCGCCGTTATCGTAGGTGTCATTGTTTCTGCTCTGATGTTTGCGTGGGAACATGCTAAACACATCTTTGCTGCCAGCCACATTAACGAACAAGGATCAAAAATTTACGAAGTAAATGGTCCTTTGTTCTTTGGTTCAGTTGCGAATTTCCTTGAGTTATTCGACACGCAAAACGACCCAGATGACGTCATTGTTGATTTTGGTAAGTCACGTGTTGTTGATCACTCGGCCATTGAGGCAATCGACACGTTGGCAGACCGCTATAACAAAGCGGGCAAAACACTGCACCTTCGTCATTTATCACATGACTGTCAGGCATTGCTAACCAAAGCAGGTAGCTTGGTTGAAATTAATCATATTGAAGATCCAAACTACAAAGTTGCAGATGACCTATTGGGCTAACCCTCTGCATCACGTATCGGTTTGAGGTCTGAGCAATGAAAAAAAGCGAGCTATTTAGCTCGCTTTTTTTTATTTATGAAACAATATTTAACTCGGATTCAATTAGAAACTCACTGAGGAATAATCACGTTATCGATAACATGAATTACCCCATTTGACGCTATGATGTCCGTTGCGACCACGTTAGCGTTATCTACTTTGACGCCATTAGATGCATCGACTTTAATCATGCTTCCTTGTACCGTTGGCGCTTCAGTCATACCGATCACATCAGCAGCCATGACTTTTCCAGGGACCACGTGATACGTCAGTATCGAAATCAATTTATCTTTATTTTCTTGCATTAGGAGACTTTCAACCGTGCCAGCGGGAAGTTTAGCGAAGGCTTCATTGGTCGGTGCAAACACCGTAAAAGGTCCTTTTCCTTGCAACGTTTCGACTAAGCCAGCAGCCTCAACCGCAGCAACGAGGGTACTAAAGTCAGGGTTGCTTGCTGCAATCTCAACAATGTTCTTTTTCATTCCATGATGGTCAGCCTGGACGCTAAATACACCAAACATTAATGCACACACTGTTGCCAACAGGGTAGATTTTACTGACGACAAAACCTTTGCAGAAATCATAAGATTTCTCCTTCTTCAATACGCTATCTAAAATGGGGCGGACGCCCCAAGCCTTACTGATCAGCAGAGATGAATACGAGGGTGTCGGTGAATTAGATTACGCATACGGTTTGTTTTTTCATCGAAAGGCATCGTTTCATCAATATATTCTGTCGATCATTCGATTGAGTAGCGCTAGGTCTCGCAGCAAAGAGACATGAAATGTTGGAAGTTTTTCGTCGCCGAAGTGTCAAAGCTCTCATCCAACACGGCAACGCTTTTAATTCGATCTAGACGAAAATTTCGGTATTCATCGCGCAGTTCGCACCAAGCCACGAGTGTCCATACTTTCCCCCAGTACACTTGTCCAAGTGGATGAATAACCCGTTTGCTTGTCACCTTTTCGCCAGTTTCATATTCAATGCGCACTTTGGTTTTTTCTGATGCTGCTGCGCGCAATACGTCACCACGCGCTGCATGGTCACTTTCAACATGAAACGCTGGCACAGCAAGCGGAAACGCTTCAATTTGCGCTTTCAAATGTTCCGGTAAGATAGAGTGAATTTTACGAGAGGCAGATTCCGACGCAGAGGCAAGGCGTTTATCCGACCAAGCTTCAACCATCTTCATACCCAGTTCCAGTGCTAGCATTTCTTCTTCGGTGAACATCAACGGCGGCAAATGAGACCCTTTGCCAAGCAAATAGCCAACCCCTGCTTCACCTTCAATGGGCACACCCGAAAGAAGCAGAGATTGAACATCACGGTAAATCGTGCGCTCACTGACACCTAGCTCGTCAGCCAGTGCATTTGCTGTCACCGCGTAACGTTTAGAACGTAACAGTGTCAGCAATTCAAATAAGCGCTCCGATTTACTCATTCATCATTCCTGTTTGTTATTTCGTTATAGAGAAGAACTACAGATACTCATTTTGACGAAATCGGTAGCCATAACAAGCGATGCCTCATCGATATGAGAGACCATCTTCTGTGCAGACTCATTGCTCATAAAATGATTAGAAGCCGCTTTCGCATTTGCCATACTGTCCCAGTAAATCACATCAAGCCACTCTAGCGTTTCTTCGTTCAAGCTTAGTGAGCGATATTGAAAGCCAGCACTTCCCTTAACAAAAGCTGTTGTACCTTCAGCGTCAGACAAGAAACTTTGCACATCCGTGCCTTCATTCAATTTAAAGCGAACGGTTTCGACAATGTTTTCCATGGTGCTTTCTCCTTCTGTTTGGGTTAGAAGAAGCTTACTGCCAGCTACTGACAGAACATGTCAGGAGTGTTTCTCTCTGCCTCAGGGATTTGTATAATCGCTGTCTAAACACCTAATAAAAGCTAAGAATATAGATGTCGCTAAGCCAAGAGTTAGAAAAATTGCTCGAACCTATTCGCGGATTTCTGCATTGCGAAACCCCTCAAGCATGGATTGATGAAGCGATAAAGCCTGAGAATGAAACTATTTTGTTGCGCGATCATGCCAACTGCGAATTAAAAGCCAGCCAGACCGCCATGTGGCTGATCCGCAAATACGCCATCGACGAATCAAGCGGTGCGCTACTGCTGGAATGGGCTAAACCCTATGAGGATTTTGTTTATCTCTGCAAAAAAGACGGTATTTCCCAATCCAAAAAAAATGGCCTGAGTGCTCCTCTCACGCCAAAAGCAGGCTTTGCACATAGCCAAGATCTGATTGATAAAATGGTTCGCCTCATCAAAGAAGAATTCCATCATTTTGAACAAGTTGTCGAAATTATGGAAAAGCGCGACATGGCTTACTCATCACTGCCAGCCGGTGGTTATGCTCGCGGGCTGATGAAAAGCGCGCGTACCCATGAACCCGCTACGCTGATCGATAAGCTGATCATCGGCGCGTATATCGAAGCGCGTTCGTGTGAACGTTTCGCCAAAGTTGCCCCGTATTTGGATGAAGAGCTGCGCAAGTTCTATATTTCCTTACTGCGCTCAGAAGCCCGTCACTATCAAGATTACTTAAAACTGGCGGAAGCCATTGCAGGTGGCGACATCAGTGATCGCATTAAAATCATTGGCGAGAAGGAAGCCGCGTTGATTCAAGCGCCTGACAATACATTCCGCTTCCACAGCGGTGTTCCTGCTCTGGCTGCTTAATCCTTCTGGCAGTAGACCTTGTCAGCTGTCTTATTTCACGGCTTTTTCTTTTGAATTCAAGCAATCATGGATTTGTATCAAGGTTGCGGCTTGCACCAACCCTTCAGGGCGTGTAAACAGAGATCTTAAGTCTGAACGAGAGCAAGGATAAACATGTTCAAACAACTCAAAGCGTCTCTAGGCATTGGCGCTACCACGGTCGACACACGAGTAGAAAATGAATCCCTCTATCAGGGAGAAATGCTCAGAGGTGTCGTTCGCATTAAAGGTGGGAACATTGAGCAGCAGATTGAAGCAATCTCGTTGAAGCTATGCACAGAAGTGAAAGTGGAATCTGATTCAGGGGTGAGTTACGAATCATTTATGCTTGGATCAATGCAAGTAAACGACCCGTTCGTGGTCCAACCGGATGAAGAAAAAGACGTGGCATTTGAATTAAAACTGCATGATGAAACGCCAATCACAGCAGTCAATGCACGTTCCAACAAATGTCACGTTTGGCTTGAAACCACCTTGGACATAGATTTTGCCATTGACCCAAGTGATCGCGACTTCATTGAAGTCCGCCCATTGCCCGTGGTTCAACGTGTCCTCAATACGCTAGAACGTGAAGGGTTCACCATGGTCAAGGCAGACGTGGAGAAAGGCCAACTTAATGGTGACGGATTCACTTCACTCTCAGGTTGTTATCAAGAACTGGAATTCAAAAGCAGCGGCATGTTTAACCGTAAAGAAATTGAACTCTCGTTCATTCTCGATGGCAATGTGATTCATTGCTTGGCGGAAATCGACCGCTCATTCGGTCGCGGTGATATGTTCCGCTCATTCACCATTTCACTTGATGCATCAGAAGGAGAAGTCGAACAAGCATTGGCTTCAACGCTGCACGCATGATTTGACAATAGCGCCCAACTTTATCATTCGAAAGGTCAGCGTAAGCTGGCCTTTGTTGTTTGTCCCCGTTTTAAACACTGGGAGTGGCATTTAAACAACAAACTCGATTTAATCAGCAGAAATCTCAACACCTTGTTAATGTCTTTGTTATAAATAAGGTAATTCACGCAGTAAGGATGACAACGATGAGTGCAAAACAGCGAGACATAACATTACGCTTTCTGGCAGAGCCGAGTGATGTGAATTTTGGTGGGAAAGTTCACGGAGGGGCAGCCATGAAGTGGATTGACCTCGCTGCGTATGCCTGTGCTGCAGGATGGAGCGGTAAGTACTGCATCACAGCTTATGCGGGCGGTATTCGTTTCGTTGCGCCGATTCACGTTGGTAACTTGGTCGAGGTCAGTGCCAAAGTGATTTATACCGGCAGCTCATCGATGCACATTGCCATTGATGTGCAGGCAAGCGACCCCAAAGAGCTTAAAAATCGTCTCACTACCCATTGCATCGTGATCATGGTTGCGGTAGATGAAAACGGAAAGCCAACACCCATTCCAAAATGGATTCCTGAGTCAGATGAAGACAAAGAATTGGAACAATCCGCGATTCGCTTAATGAACATGCGTAAACAAATCGGCGAAGAAATGGAAGCGCATGTAAAGCTGTATAAATAGCATCAATATTATTCACAGCAAAAAGACCGTATCTGCGGTCTTTTTGCTTTTGTCAGTCACTACCATTCAGTTCCATATCTAAACAGAGTCGTGCTATTTGAAGACAGAGAATGCCACTTTGAGTACGTCTCTCACCTTTTCAGGGGCCTCTCCTCGCGCTCGCTGCGCCAATGCTGCGGTAAGTTGAGCATCAATGTAAATAGCCGCAAGCTGATTCGACATCGTACTCGACATATCGCCAACTTGTCTGGCTTGCTCTACGCGCTGCTCGATAAAACCCAGAAATTGCAGATGCGCGTTTTCGAGTGCTGATTGGGTGCTTTTTCCCAGTAGATGCTTCACCTCATTCATTTTCACCATCATGCAGCCATCAGGAGAATCACATCGCTCTTCAATGGCAAATTCAACAAGATCATCAAGCACATCATTAAAAGCAAGTTTACTACCTAGCTCGTTTAACTTTGGTAAAAGAAAAGTTTCCAAATAGGCATTTAGCGCCGCTTTCATCAATCCGTCTTCGTTATCAAACTCTCTATAAAGGCCAGGTTTAGAGACTTGCGCCAGTTTACAAATCTCATTGATTGAAACGCCCTTTGCTCCTTGCTTCCAGTAAGCCAACATTGTCACATCGAGGATATGATCACGATTAAGGGTTTTGGGTCGCCCTCTTGATGCTTTCACTGTGGTCTGATTTTTCATTTGGTACCACTTGGTATTTTATTATTGACACACTGAACTGAGTTGATTAATGTACCACTTAGTATTTAATTAAACAATCAAGGATGTCTACCATGACTGAAACAACACGTGGATTAGTACTGTTAACGGGCGTATCAGGATTTATCGGGCTTCATTGTGCAAAAGAGATGCTGCAACAAGGTTATAGCGTGAGGGGGTCTGTTCGAAGCAAAGAAAAAGAAGACGAAGTTCTGGCAACACTTCATGCCGCATCCGTTGACACCACTCATCTGAGCTTTGTCCGATTGGATCTGACCTCAGACAACGGTTGGGCGCAAGCTGCTGAAGGCTGTGACTACATCATGCATGTCGCCTCTCCGTTCACGATCGCAAACCCAAAGACTGAAGATGAAATGATCACTCCTGCCGTTCAGGGTTCGATTCGCGCTCTAAAGGCTGGCGAAAGTGCTGGTGTTAAGCGTGTTGTTCTAACGAGCTCTATCCTATCGATGATGGGTTCGATGAAAACGGGGACATTTGGACCTGAAGATTGGACAGACACCCAATCCAAAACCATCAACACGTATACCAAAAGTAAGGCCCTTGCCGAACGCGCTGCTTGGGAGTTCATGGCGAGCCAATCTGATAAAAATAAAATGGAATTGGTGGTGGTTAACCCTGGTGCCGTATTCGGCCCATCACTAGGCAAAAATATGACCGGTCAGACCATGACACTGTTTAAACAAATGTTACAGGGGAAAATCCCTCTTGTTCCTAACTTCGCCTTTCCTATGGTTGATGTACGTGATGTCGCCAAAATTCATGTTGAAGCACTGACCAACACCGAAGCAAACGGCAAGCGCATTATTGTTGCAACCGCAGAAGCACACAGCTTTCTTGAGATCGCGCAAATACTAAAAAATGAAGGCTATAAAGGACCAAGCACCAGAAAAGCGCCTGATTTTCTATTGCGCATTACGTCTATTTTTGACCGTGAAGCAAAAGGAATGCTGGGAATGTTAGGCATGAATATACAAGCAAACAACACTGAAACCCGCACCCTATTCAACTGGACACCTCGAACAATGAAAGAATCGGTTCTAGACACGGCAAAGTCAATTAAAGCCATTCAGTAGTCATTCTTTTGAACCAGCTCAGCTTTAACTTCATTCGGCGCTTTAACGTCACTGCTTTTTCTGGTTAACGAACAAAAAGGCCGCATCTGCGGTCCTTTTGTATCTACAGCGAACGGTTGTTGGTACACGTTCGGCATATTAACCCATTGTCGGCATCGTAAAGTGGCTTCTGTGTTTTTCGAGGCGAACACTGGTCGGCCAACGTGTTGTGACAGTTTTCATCCGGGTATAGAAACGCACGCCGTCGTTACCGTGCACGTTTAATGGGCCGAAAATTGAACGTTTCCAGCCACCAAAGCTGTGGAAGGCCATTGGAACGGGAATCGGCACATTCACCCCAACCATACCCGCCAACACGTCTTCGCTAAATTGACGCGCGGTTTCGCCATCACGCGTAAAGATAGCGGAACCATTGCCATATTCATGGCTATTGATGAGTTCAAGTGCCGTTTGATAGTCAGGCACACGCACAACAGATAATACGGGGCCGAAAATCTCTTCTTGGTAGATGCTCATGTCTGGTGTGACATCATCAAACAAGGTCGCGCCAACGTAGAAGCCATTATCATGGTCTTCGACTTTACAGTTTCGACCATCAACCACCAGCTTCGCACCTTGTGCTTCACCCGCGTTGATGTAGCCGACGATTTTCTCTTTGTGCTGCGCAGAAATCACTGGGCCCATATCGTTTTCTGGACCATCGATAATGCCGGGGCCCACGCGCATTTTGCTGATGCTTTCGGACAAAGAGGCGATTAGCGTATCCGCCGTTTCATCGCCAACAGCAACAACGACGGACAACGCCATGCAGCGCTCCCCTGCAGCACCAAAGCCTGCGCCCAAAATTGCACCACTCGCCATCTCCATGTCCGCATCTGGCATCAGAATACAGTGATTTTTTGCGCCGCCTAGTGCTTGGCAGCGTTTGCCGTGCGCAGACGCTGTGCTGTAAATGTATTCTGCAATAGGTGTTGATCCGACGAAACTCACCGCCTGAACACGCGGGTCTGTCAGCAGTACATCCACAGCTTCTTTGTCACCGTTCACCACATTGAAGACACCATCTGGCAAACCTGCTTCTTTGAGCAATTGCGCCAACGCAATCGCCAAAGACGGATCTTTTTCAGACGGTTTTAATATGAAGGTGTTACCCGTAGCAAGGGCAATAGGAAACATCCACATTGGCACCATTGCGGGGAAATTGAAGGGCGTAATCCCAGCACAGACACCCAAAGGTTGCATGATGGAGTGGCTATCGACGCCAGAGCCTACATTGGCCGAGCTTTCGCCTTTTTGCAGATGCGGAATGCCGCACGCAAATTCCACCACTTCTAAGCCACGCGTCAGCTCGCCGACTGCATCGGAATAGACTTTACCGTGCTCATTGCTGATCAAGCGAGCCAGTTTGTCTTGATTGGCTTCTAACAACGCTTTGAATTTGAACATAACGCGCGCACGACGAAGCGGCGGCGTTTTTGCCCATTTTGGGAAAGCAGCTTGTGCCACAGTAATTGCCTGCTCCACTTCTTGTGCTTTGCTCAATACCACTTGACGAGTTTGTTCGCCGGTTGCTGGATTGAACACGACACCAAAGCGGTCAGTGGTGCTTTCGGTGATTTCACCGTTGATAAAGTTGTGTACGGTTTCCATGTCTTGGGTCTCCATGCTTTCAATTATATCAATCCGGCATGACGAGCAAACGCAGCCAAATTGTTGTATCCCATTGTTGCGTAAGTGAGAGGATCAGCGATAGACGGGTCTTGTTCCGCTTCTACCACCAGCCATCCTGCGTAATCGCTTCGCTTCAACACATCCATTACTGGGGCATAATCAATACAGCCATCCCCCGGTACAGTGAACACGCCATTCAATACCGCATCAAGAAAGCTCAGCCTGCGATTTTTCGCATCATCAAGCACCGCTTGGCGCACATCTTTGCAATGAACGTGGTTGATGCGGGCGGCATGGCGCTTTGCGACCGCAACCGGATTACCACCGGCATAATGAAGGTGCCCCGTATCCAGTAATAATCCAACTTCTGGCCCTGTTTCCGCCATGAGTCTATCAATGTCGCTTTCACTCTCTATTACCGTACCCATATGGTGATGATAGGCAACTTGCACGCCTTGAGACTGCGTGTATTTAGCAAACTCTGTGAGTTTTTTGCCGTAGTCATCCCAACACTTTTCTGGAAAGGCAGGGCGACGTTCAACGGGCACAGCTTGATTGCCATGAATACAGCCCGTGACTTCAGCAAACACCATTACTTTCGCGCCGAGGGCTTTAAGCAATTTAAGGTGCGATTGCGCAGCCTCAATTTCTTGTTCCACTGAACGGCTCAATAACTCGCCTGAGTACCAACCCGAAACTAGCTTTAGTCCGTGTTTGTCTAAAATCGGCCCAAGCACGAAATCATCACGCGGGAATTTATTGCCCAGTTCAAAACCTGAAAACCCCGCCTGTTTTCCTTCCGCTAAGCAAACATCCAGCGGCGTTGCAGCGCCCAGCGATGGAAGATCGTCATTTGTCCACGTCAGTGGGTTTATTCCTAATTCAACAGCCATGATGCTCTCCTTATCAACGCTGACGCCATGTTTCTATGAGTTCGAGATAGTTAGCCTTAACCGCATCTACGAAGCGCTCGTTATCCAGTTCCCCACGCATCCACTGACGACTTGGCTCACCAAAGATAGTTCGACCCACTGCAAAGCCTTTCACCGTTTGTGATTTTGCTGATGCTGAAAACCCTGCTTTGAGTTCATCTGCAGGCGCATCGAGTCCTAATAAAACAACACCACGGCAATGTGTATCGCGATCAAGGATCAGCGCATCAACATGCTGCCAGCCATTTTCTGTTAAAGGAGGAAGTTTCCACCAATCAGGTTTGATGCCGAGGTTATAAAGCCTTGTCATGACGCGAAGATAAAGCGAGTCAGACACCTCTGGAGATACCACATCAATATCGCGAGGCAGGATCACTTCAACCAAGAGTTCATTACCCGTTGCACAACATGCTTGATAGACCTCTAGCAATGTTTGCTCTTGCTCCAATTGCAGTTCGCGCTGATCGTCTGGATGATAGAACATCAAACATTTCACCACCTGCTCTCTCGGCCAACTGGCGAGTTGCGTACCAATGTTGCCATGTTCGAGACGCAGGGGGCGTGAGCCTGGCAGTTCAATAGGTCGCGCCACCCAGTAGCGCTTATTCACTGTATCACCCGCGCCCGTTGCCGCATTCAGCACGTTCATGCCAAAGGTTGAATCACACAAAATGCCGGCTTTGCCTTCCAGCCCTGCACTCTCTGCCACGTCTTGTGCCGCTCGCCAAATCAGACTTTTCAGATACGAAATGTGGTCGATATCAATGCCCGCTTGTTGTGCCATTTCGACAAACTGAGCACGATGGTCAAACGCCAACACACACAGTTCTGGCCACCCTTTTTCTCGTGTCGTAACACGATGGAGGTGATTCAAATCGGCATCGCGATCAGGACGTGGAATGTTGTGTTCGTGGAGCAAGTAATAATCAAGCTCCTCTTTGGTCGGCATGGCTGGTGAGCAACCATGACGAGACACAACCAACGCGCCACACGCATTGGCGTAACGGCAACATTGCTCCCATGATTCTTCATTGATATATCCGCGCAGCAAGCCAGACATAAACGCATCGCCAGCACCCAGCACATTCAGTACTTCCACTCGCACGCCTTTTACCGTAATGCCTTCATCAAGATGGTTACCGATATCATCAGTAAATACGCTGCACCCCAGCGGGCCGCGCTTACATACCAAAGTGGCATCGGTAAAACCGCGCACAACTTTCAGGGCTTCCACTGAATCGACAGATCCCGCGGCAATATGGAATTCTTCTTCAGTGCCTACAATCAGGTCAAACAGCCCAAGTACATCTTGGAGTTGTTGCGTCACAGCTTGCGATTCAATAAAGCGCGTTTCCCCATCACCCAAGGAGGTCAATCCCCAAAGGACGGGACGATAGTCCACGTCCAGCGCCGTTCGCACACCGTGTTTTCTGGCGTAGTTGAGCGCGGTGATCACCGCTTCACGAGAGCTAGGGTTCGATAAGTGCGTACCCGTGATCGCCAAGCATTTCGCCGAGGCAATGTACTCTTCGTTGATATCATCAGGCGTAATGGCCTGATCGGCGCAGTTATCGCGATAGAAGATCAGAGGGAAAGTGTCTTCATCTTTAATGCCAAGCAGCACCAAAGCAGTCAGGCGTTCTTTGTCAGTAATAATATTGCTGGTATCGACGCCCACTCGTTCGAGTTCTTCACGAACAAAACGCCCCATGTGTTCGTCGCCAACACGCGCTAACATGCCGGATTTCAATCCCTGACGCGCCGTGCCATGCGCCACGTTGCCCGAAGACCCACCAAGGTATTTAGCAAAGGTACGCATATCTTCTAGTCTTGCGCCGACTTGTTCGCCATAGAGATCGACGGCGACCCGCCCAAGGCAAATAACATCCAATGTTTTTTCCTGCGTTGACATGTACCGCTCCTGTCAGACTGAATGGTTGAACTGCTTTTTGATAAAATGAAATGGATATTTCATTTAATAGTAATTACGAACCGACAAAGACGCAACCAGTGAAACAAACATTTCATTGATTGAAACGACATTTATGTAAACACCTTGATTCAATATTGGCTTAACTTGGCACTAGACGACTGGTCTAGTCTTCTGTATGGTACGCACCATGAATACAGAAACGCACTCTACACGTCAGCACATCCTTGATGTCGGCTACCAGCTAGTTGCAGAAAAAGGCTTCTCGAACGTCGGCCTTTCACAATTGCTGAGTCAGGCCGGTGTGCCCAAAGGCTCCTTCTATCACTACTTCAAATCCAAAGAGCAATTTGGTGAAGCACTGATTGAAGACTACTTCTCCGGCTATCAATCTCGTCTTGATGTTTTGTTCAGCGATCCTTCAATGAATGGCTACGACAAACTCATGGCATATTGGGCAAAATGGATTGAAGTGAATAATGGCTTGTGTGCGAATCAGCGTTGTCTGGTGATCAAGCTCAGCGCAGAAGTCTCCGATTTATCGGAATCTATGCGTTGCTCTCTACTCAAAGGCGCAAATGGCATTATTTCCATGATTGCGAATTGCATTCAGCAAGGCGTCGAAGACGGCTCAATCAAGGTTCTTGATAGTCATAAAGCTGCGCACCAGATTTACCACCTATGGGTGGGCGCCGGGCTTATGAGCAAATTGAATCAAAATACTGAATGCTTAACCCAAGCATTTGATACCACTGCGCGTGTGCTGAAAGGCCACGTAGCTTTTTAATCTGTCACGCGAGTACGCCCGAAAATTTTGGACTCACTCTCAGGTACGAACAAACCAGTGATTGGAAAAACCGCCACACTCTGTTGGCGGATTTTTTTGACCAATCACTAGACGACTGGTCTAATGATAAGGAAAGCACAATGTCAGCATCCATGAAAAACACTCGAATCGTCCTTGCTTCTCGCCCTGTTGGCGCGCCTGTTACCGATAACTTCCGCCTTGAATCTTCAGACATTCCCGCGGTACAAAAAGGCGAAGTTTTACTCCGTACCATTTACCTTTCGTTAGACCCATACATGCGTGGCCGCATGAGCGACGCCAAATCCTACGCGGACCCTGTTGCTCTTGATGATGTCATGGTTGGTGCAACCGTTTGTCAGGTAGAAGAATCTCAACATGCAGAATTTGAAAAAGGTGAATGGGTACTGGCATACACAGGCTGGCAAGGCTTCGCCATTTCTGATGGTAAAGACCTTCTGAAACTAGGTAAAACGCCGTCTCACCCTTCGTTCGCATTGGGCATTATGGGCATGCCTGGCTTCACTGCTTACATGGGTTTGCTGGATATCGGCCAACCAAAAGAAGGTGACACACTGGTTGTTGCTGCAGCAACGGGACCTGTGGGCGCGACAGTTGGTCAAATCGGTAAACTCAAAGGCTGTAACGTGGTTGGTATAGCAGGTGGTGAAG
Source organism: Enterovibrio norvegicus FF-33 (assembly GCF_000286835.2). Taxonomy (GTDB): domain Bacteria; phylum Pseudomonadota; class Gammaproteobacteria; order Enterobacterales; family Vibrionaceae; genus Enterovibrio; species Enterovibrio norvegicus_A. Next base: position 2,514,137 of record NZ_AJYD02000038.1, read on the forward strand.
AAAAATGCCGCTATGCGGTTGAAACATTAGGCTTTGATGTGTGTATCGATCACAAGGCGGGTGACTTTGCTGCGCAACTAGCAGCAGCTTGTGACAAAGGGATCGACGTTTACTACGAAAATGTGGGCGGTAAAGTGTTCGATGCTGTCATGCCTTTGCTTAACACTGGCGCACGTATTCCCGTGTGCGGCATGATTTCACAATACAACGCGACCGAATTGCCAGCTGGCCCAGACCGTATGGGCATGTTGATGGCAACGCTGCTGATCAAGCGGATTAAGATGCAAGGTTTCATCATCTTTGATGATTACGGTCACCGTTACAACGAGTTCGCGGCTGATATGTCCAAGTGGCTTGCGGAAGGGAAAATTCAGCACAAAGAACAAGTCATCGACGGCCTAGACCAAGCACCAGAAGCCTTTATGGGACTGCTTGAAGGCAAGAATTTCGGCAAGTTGGTGATAAAGGTGGCTGACGCTATCTAAATCAACATCTAACTTCTGAGAACAAAACGCAAAAGCCCGCCTGTGAATTCACAGGCGGGCTTTTTCTTTATCGCATACCCGAGTAACCTCAAGATACAGGATTCAGAGCATCTTGAGGTTGCTCAGGTATGGCATCAAATCAACGTGTTATAGTTACTTTAGAGTCTGTTTAGTATGGATACGCAAGCAGGAGCAAACAGAATGAAAACCCGACACACACTTTTATTGATGTTCTCACATGCCTTCGCCATTTTTATTGGCTTTGCGGTGGGTATCTACGCTTTGCCTATTTTGATCGCCCCACCCGGTCCAAGTATTGATGACGTTTCAGCGACGGCGGCAAACTCCACCTACAACGGCGAGTTTCGAAAAGACCTCAAGGACAGTGACACTTTCCATTGGGGAGAAGGCACGGTATCCATCGGACCAAATATGGTGTCCTTTGCTGGCGAACTCGCCCCTGGGCCTGACTACAAGCTCTATTTTTCACCTGAATTTGTAGAAACGGAATCTGATTTCAATCGACTAAAACCACAAATGGTACAAGTCGGCGATGTGAAAACCTTCGATAATTTCCTCGTCAATGTCCCCACCAATCTCGACCCTTCGCAATACAACACCGTGATTGTGTGGTGTGAGAGCTTTGGTGAGTTTATTACGTCAGCAAGGTATAAATAACGATTAGCAGAACACAAAACAGCCGCTTTTCAGCGGCTGTTTAAATTAGCCTTTATTGTCAAATCGACGTATCAGCTACAAGTAAGCACTGCGTTCTGAGCACCCTCTACATTCGCTAACAAACATTAATTAAGCGATGTATCGACACTACCCGTTTCTATTTTTATCTTGAAGTAGTGCATAAGATTTTCCCCATCGGAGTACACCAGATCTTTGTCGCTCGTATTCAGCATGGGGATCTCCACTTGGAATTTCGCATCGCCTGCAGCGTTTTTCCAAAGACGGATACGCGCTGGCATGATCAACAAAGTGGTTGGTAGTTTCATGGCAGGATTCCCCGCCGTTTTGTCTATTTCATCATAAAGATAATTCACTGACACACTGAGCATGTTCATGTCGATCTCATCAAAATCTCGCGTGGTGAAGAAATTCACCATTGATGAAATCGTGTAAATACCACCTGCAGGAATCGTTCGCCCCTTGAGGTTTTGCACAATCGTGCCGTAATACAGATTGTTCATTCTGTATTGACCCGCAATGCCAAGCGCATCAGCGGACAAGCTTACTTCTTTGCCAGCACCGGGCAACTTACTGTGTTTGGCGGAATACGTGACTTTCCAACCAAAAGGCAATTGCTTAGAAATGGGTGTAATGCCATACACCCAAGGGCGAAACAGGTAGGAACGCAACCCAGAGAACAGGCCTTGAAGCTCAGCGACGCCGCCGGGTAATCCTTGGACGTCTCCCGCAGAGCGCTCATTTTCGTCGTAAGGCGTTAAGTGCAGATGCGCGATGGAAGGCGGGCGTACTTCAACAAGCGAACCATACGAATCAGGCCTTGGGTGACAGTAATGGTTTGAACTAGTCGCGCTGTAGAGATTGCTGTCCGCGTAATTAGGATCAGGGGTTTCTTGAACCAATCTTGCTTTGCAGTAAGTCACACGACGTGAATCAGTCGGTGTACTTGTGATCACAATGTCGTTCTGACGTGCGTCAGCAGCAAAAACGACAATACTCCCCCAGCGTATCGGGTTCCAATCACTTTCTTCTTTTAGCGGTGAACTGCCAAAGGGATCGACATTGTTTGCGTCAAAATGATCTTCCATACTCCCCGTTTGCATCGAGTTCGATGATGAGCCGATATACATCGCCCCACCTCGGCTGCCATAAGTATCAAAGTTACCAAAATCATTAGAGGATGCCGTGTACGTTACTTTGCGATGAACTTTAAGCACACCCGCCGCGTTTGGCCAACCATTGCTGTCATTGACATTTCGGCTTCCAAGCACAGGTTCTGACGCATAGAGCGACCAACCGCCATTGTTCACTGCTGCACAGCTCACAAACGCATTGTGCATGTAGTCCTCATAGCCACCAGGAAAGAACCAACCATCGAGTCCATTTTCCCGCGCCATCAAATTAGTGAGCGAGTTGTAAGCGCCGTCAATGCCCACAAAGCCATTCCAAGGCATGCGTTCAACGACAATGTTCATGAATTCGTTATAAGAGGCTCGCGCAGAGGTGTAGTAATTTTCAGGAAGATAGGGGGTCATTTGAGACACTAAGGAATAGTGCGTCACCCAATTGTAAAACGACACTTCCACCGTCACTGTTTTTGCGGGTAAGCCCCCCGGCACCACAACAGTGGTGGTCGTATCATTCTTACCGATGGGTTTGTTGTATACCCGAGTCTCCCCCGTTTTTTTCGGATTACCCGTGGTTTGGCGATCGTCTGCATTGATGCCTACTGCACCACCACCTAGTTTGGAGCCTACGTTTGCGTACCTCGCAATCTCAGTACCATTCGCTGCAAATGCACGTACCCAACGTACCAGCGGCACATCCACTTTGTCGTCCAATAAGACTTCTTTAGAAGACGTGTATGCACCTCGCGCGGGTACGATAATTTCAGTATCCCCTGCACCGTTATTGAGTTTGAAAGAGGTAAGATCTGGCCATACTAGCGGATAAGTGAAACGTTTCTGCGGCAGTTGATTTGGTTGTCCCGCCCAAAATTGGGTCGTATTCGGACGTGAGGAAGCAGCAATGCTAGGTTGAGGCGGAGTATGACCGATTATCATGCCATTACCGCCATCACCCGGATCTTTCAAACAGCCACTTACAGCAAAATCTGCTACGAGTGTCGATCCGCATTGAGTCAGTACACCATTGCTATCAGTGCCACCAACGGGACAAAGGGCAGTAGGATGTTTCGCCACGCCTCGAAGTTCAGCGCTCAACGATTTACGTCGAACATAAGATCCTTGTCCACGAAAAAAACCCGCGCCAACAGGAATCACCAAATCACCCAGGATTGGGAAATAACCTTTGCCCATCACAACGTTAAACGACAAGGACAAATCCGCATCAGGCACCAGATCCCCGAGATCGTCACGCAACCCCAATGCTTGCTCAAGTTTGCGTTGATTATCCTTCGCAATCAATTTGACTGATTCACGATCCGCCACCCATCGAGCTCGAGCTTGCTCAGAAGACTCTCCGATAGACACAAGATCCAACGTTGTATCTCTGGGTGATGCCGGTGGCAATTGAATTAAAATAGGCGGTTCGGGGGTAACTTCAGGCGGAAATATCGCATTAATAATACGCTCAAACAAAACGATTATCTGTCGAAAGAAAGCGCCAAGTGCGGCCCAAACGCTGCTCATTCTTGTATTAAAGTCACTCACTACACTGCTCCATGCTTCTATCACGTAGTTCATCGAACAGATGCCAAGACATTCCTTTATCAATCCTGCATGCACCTTTAATTTGTATCTGATGGCATCCATTTATCAGAGGAAAAAGACGAATAAACCCATGAGATTTGTGCGTCTTCATTAGCACTGTACGCCACAAAAAAGCGTTAAATTGTATAATTTATGTGACATTAAAGGATTAGTTTGGCTAGATTTTTGGTGACTCAATTCTGGACCACGTGGTACGCATGAATAATGATTGTGATGGGTTATATACCCAAAGCGAGATGCGGCTCTGAAACAAGGGAGCTGTATCCTATCTAACTGAATTCACCGTAACTCATCAGCCCTGGCTATTAATAAAATAGTTATTAGCAATTTCCCTCTACTTTCTACCCAACGTATCCTTACGTCTTAAACAACAAAACAGAGAAAAGAGTCAATGGCAGACAAACGAGCATTGGTGGTTGAGGGCGGTGCAATGCGAGGCATTTTTGCCAGCGGCGTATTGGACGAATTTCTTGATGTGGGGTTTTGCCCTTTTGACTTCGCTATCGGCGTATCCGCTGGTGCGTCAAACCTCGTAGGTTACCTCGCCAAACAGCCAAAACGCAGTTATCGCGTGGTCACTGAACTGGCAACCAATACGACGTTTTTTAACCCAGCACGTTTCGTCAAAGGTGGCAATTTAATTGACGTGGACTGGCTTTGGAAAACCGCCCTAGAACGTTATCCACTCGATACCGATACCTTGTTTACCAATATCCCTTTGCTAGCCGCCGTCACCAATGTTGAAACCGCTTCTGCCGACTACTATTGGGTGAATGAAAGCAACCTGTCTAATGTGATAGAAGCAACCTCTGCACTGCCCATTGCTTATCGCCAGACTCCCTGTTTTTCGGGCGGTTGTTACACCGATGGTGGTGTTGCTGACTCCATTCCTGTGATAGAAGCTTATCGTCGCGGTGCACGTGATATTACGGTGATACTTTCTCAGCCAGAATCTTATGAAATGACGCCAATGCGTCTTCCCAGTTTAATGGATCATATTCTGAAGAAACACCCAAGTATCGCCAACGCCATGCGCCAACGAGCAGACCGATACAATGCCTCACTGGCATTTATTCGTCAGCCACCTACCGATTGCAAAGTACGAGTGATTGCGCCACCAGAAACCTTTCCTGTTGGCCGATTCACCATGAAGAAATCAAAATTGGATCAAGGCTATGACATGGGTCGTCAAGCCGCACAAACGTATCTGTTTAAAACATTTAAATCAACGATGCTTAATAGTCTTGACTGGAATGGCGCTGCCACGTAACTGACTGCATGTCTTACCAATCAATCGTTGCGCCGAGCGAATATCTACGTTAGGTTGTTTGTTCATTAATAAGGATTTTCATTCTCAATGACCACGTTCGCTCAATCACTCTGGCTCCTTCTTCTTATGCCCCTCAGTCGGTAGAGTGTTTCGTTCCCGGCTGTGAGCAACGCAGCCGGACCTCGTTCTCACAGCCTTGATTAGTAAGACAACATCAAGGAAGTTAACCATGAACGACGCCACTGTCAGTGCGCAACCCTCCTCAAATTATCGCCAAGGGATTATCTATGCCCTGATTGGTACCGTGCTATTTTCTATCAAGCCTGTACTGATCAAACTCGCCTATGCCGTAGGTGGAGATGCAACAGCGATCATGAGTTTGCGTGCCGCGTCGTCACTCCCTCTCTATATCGCCATGCTGCTCTGGCTATGCCGAGATCCCGATCAACGAAGTAAGGTACGCCGATATGGCTGGCAAGCTGCCCTGGTCGGTGTATTGGGTTACTACTTCGCCTCACTGCTCGATATTCTCGCCTTAGAATTTATCTCTGCCCAGCTTGAGCGGTTACTGATTTTTCTTTTCCCCTCATTCGTGGTCGCTATCAGTTGGATATTCCTGAAAGAAACGCCGCAGAAAGGGACGTTCATTTGCATCCTGCTTGGCTACTTGGGTGTGGCCATGATTGTGGTGCATGATTTCCAGTCCTTTGGCTCGCAAGTGTGGCTGGGCAGTATCATGGCGATTGCGTCGGCCTTGGTCTTTGCCATCTATTTGATACTGAGCAAGAAAGTCATTGGTAAAATGGGCGCACAGCTATTCACTAGCTTAGGCATGGGAAGCGCGGGCGTGGTGATCATGATGCAGCACCAAGTTCAAGGCGCAGATTTCAGCGCCATGTCGAATGAACTGGTTTTGATAGGTGTCGCCATGGGCATTTTCTGTACGGTACTTCCGTCATATTTTGTAGCAGCAGCAATGGCGCGTTTAACCCCGTCAACACTGAGTTTGACCAGTAACATTGGTCCTGCCATTACAGCGTTATTTGCAATTATCCTGCTCGATGAAACCTTTACTGTTTTTCACGGCATCGGTATGTGTTTGGTCGTGTACGCAGTGGTGCGGATGAACAAGAAGGACTAATACAAAACCAAAAAACGGGCAGTGACATCGCCCGTTTTTTCTAGTTTCTAGTTTCTAGTTTCTAGTTTCTAGTTTCTAGTAAGTATTAACCCTACTCGCCCACATCGACACCATAACGGAAGCAGGTTTTAGTATGATCGTTCACCATGCCTGTCGCTTGCATATAGGCATAACAAATCGTGGTGCCTATAAATTTAAAGCCTAATTTTTTAAGTGCTTTGCTCATGGCATCGGATTCGGGCGTCGAAGTAGGTACATCAGCCATTGATTCTCGATGATTCACGATCGGCGTCCCACCGACAAATTGCCAAATATACTTGTCGAAGCTGCCGTATTCTTTCTGAATAGCCAACACCAAGTTGGCGTTGGTCACGGTGCCATTCACTTTCAGCTTGTTACGAACAATCGCCGGATTTAACAGTAGCGCCGCTATTTTAGCTTCGTCATAAGCGGCCACAGTTTTAATATCAAAGTTATCAAACGCAACACGGTAGCCTTCGCGCTTTTTCAATATAGTGGTCCAACTGAGTCCGGCTTGTGCGCCTTCCAATATCAGCATTTCGAACAGTTCACGGTCGTCGTGAACTGGCACGCCCCACTCTTCATCGTGATAGGTTTGATCAATCGGGCTGACATTAGCCCAGCTGCAACGTTCCATGTTTTGTCCTTAACAGTGATTAGCGATGAACACCAAAATATATCCCCAAGCAACCTCAAGATGCAGGATTCAGAGCCTCTCATCTTGTTCAATTTAAGGAGAAAAGCCGAAGGAATGGTCTCCCCTTTCAAGGCTTTTCGACAATAAAGTGGACGAGATGAGAGGCTCCCAAAGGGCGAGGTTGTTTGGGTATACTGTATATATAACCATGCTTAAAAGTTGACCACAATAAAAAAGAGGATGCAATGTTAAGACTGCATCCTCTTTCTATCCATTGAAGCCTAACGAATTTACGTTAGATTAACCGTCTGATGTGTTTCTAGTGATTCCAACGAGGCTTCTGCCAGCACAAGCGCTTGCTCGCCATCAATACCTGTACATTGCGGTTCAGTTTTGCCTTCAAGTACATCGACAAAGTGTTGCCACTCGGCAATGTAGGCTTCTTTGTAGCGCTCAAGGAAGAAATACTGTGGTTTAGCGCTGCTGCAATCGTCTTCCCCCCAATGTTCAACCAAATGTTCACGTACATTGCCCGCTTTGAGCATGCCTTTACTGCCATGGAGTTCGATACGTTGATCATACCCATAACCTGAACGTCGACTATTGATGATGTTTGCCATTGCGCCAGACGGGAAGTGGAGCACGATCACAGCACTGTCGATGTCGCCAGCCTCACCTATCGCAGGGTCAACTAAGCACGCACCGTGAGCAGACACCGACACGGGATCTTCGCCCATAATAAAACGTGCCATGTCCAAATCATGGATCGACATATCACGGAAAATACCACCAGATACGCGCACATAATCCGCAGGCGGAGGTGATGGGTCACGTGATGTGATCACCAAGGTTTCTGCTTTGCCAATCGCGCCGCTTTCAAACAGATCTTTTAGCGTACGAAACTGTGGATCGTAGCGACGATTAAAGCCAACAAGGAATTTCACAGCGGATTCTGCCACGGTATCCAAACAGGCTCGAACCCGATCAAGACTGAGATCTATCGGCTTTTCGCAAAATATCGCCTTGCCTGCTTTGGCCGCGAGCTCAATGAGATTTGCATGAGTATCCGTCGCAGAGCATATACATACCGCATGAATATCAGGATCGGCCAAGGCTTCTTCTGTCGTCATCACATCGGCATGATATTTCTCAGCCAATTGCGCCGCCCCTTCAGTGTAGGGGTCAATCACAGCGCGGATCTGCGTCATGGGATGAGCATCAATATTGACGGCGTGTACTTTACCAATACGTCCGCAACCAAACAGCGCAATATTAAACATAGCCTCTCCTTTTGCTTTGGCTTTTAAACAGCGGGCGCGGTGAATGACCTCTGCGCCCCTTTGTGAAATTAAGTTAGGTTGATTAACCCGTGTGTTTATCGGCGTATTCCGACGTATTTATCCAAGCGTGGTCCTGCTCCCAGCTAAACAACCACTTACGTACTGGCCCAGCCATGACATTCAGGTAGTAGCTGTCGTAGCCTGCCATTGTTGCCACAGGGTGATAGCCACGCGGGACTTGCACAACATCACCGTCGTAAGCGGCCATGCATTCATCCAACGCTCTGTCATCGGTGTAAACACGCTGGATACAAAACCCCTGAGGCGGGTTTATGCGATGATAGTAAGTCTCTTCTAATTGGGTTTCATTGGGCGGCGCATCACGGTCATGTTTGTGACTTGGGTAGGAGCTTGTGCATCCTTCGTCAGTGTAGACCTCGACAACCAACAGGCTGTCGGCGTCTTTATCATCAGGCAAAATATTGTGTACATAGCGCTGATTATTGCCATGTCCTCTCGCTTCTGCGTCAACATCTCCTGGGGCAATAAGGCGTGAAGGAAATGTGCTTTTTCCTGGCGCATGACAAACGGCAAGCTCCAACGCTGTTGTGGCTGTCAACGTGGCAGAGTCACCGGCGGTGACATACAAAGAAAACGGTTTTTTCCGATCAAAAGGTCCTTCTCTGTCGCCAATTTCACCCAGTGTATTTCCAGACAAGACGGCTTCGGCTTTACCACCGACCAAGACAATACAGAGCTCTTCGTCGATGTTAGCGTTAAATGAGAGTGTTTTACCCGCCGCCAGCAGAAAGGCTTCAAAGCCCACATGTTTCCACCCTGCTGATTCCGGCGTGATGTGTTGATAACGCCCCTGATCATCTGGGCTCTTTCTCTTCGAAAGCAGTTCAGACATAACGTCTCCTTGTCATTTAGACTGATTTCATCGTGTTTTCGATTAACACTATTTCATGTGTCTGCCAATAATAGAACATTTTTTTCAAATCTCAATAAAATGAAATTTATATTTCATTTATCGTTTAACTTGAAATAGACTGAATGCAATTCATTTGCCGAAGGAGAAGGGAAATGCGCAGAAATGGACAAGGAACATCGACGTCTTTTTTTCAGATATCCGATGTTGATCTAGACGCGTTTAAAATAAGTTGCGAACAAAGCGTCCAGCCAGAGAGATACCCGCTGGCTGCCGACATCATCTCAAATGTCGTGATCTATGATGGTGCCGATCTTCGTGCTGCTGCGAATGGTGATTCAGACAGTGTTAACGCGTTTCAAAATGAAATGGCCGATGTGCTGCTTCATGGTCCCGGCGTGTTTGCCATCAAAGGCTTCTACGCGAAAACCAGTATTATCGACGCCATGAGTCAGGTGTTTGAACAGATCCTTGAAAATGAGCGTGGTTATGGCGCGGGTGACCACTTCGGCAAAACGGGGCCCCAAGCGAATGGACGCATCTGGAACGTATTCCAAAAAAGTGCAGAAGCCAATCCTGAGGTATTTGTTCACTACTATAAAAACCCCTTATTGCAGATCGTCTCTGAGGCTTGGCTAGGCCCGCATTATCAAATGACAGCACAAGTGAACATTGTACGCCCCGGCGGCGCAGCGCAAGTATCACATCGCGATTTTCATTTGGGCTTTCAACAACCACAAGAAACTGCACGCTACCCTATCCACATTCAACAAATGTCGGCGATGCTCACGCTGCAAGGTGCAGTGGCTCACACTGATATGCCTCTCGAAAGTGGCCCGACGAAACTGTTGCCTTTTTCGCAACACTATCCACTTGGGTATATGGCTTACCATGAGAAAGCGTTTCAAGATTACTTCGAGAATAACTATGTTCAGGTCCCGTTAGAAAAAGGTGATGCCGTGTTTTTTAACCCAGCACTGTTTCATGCTGCTGGCGAGAACCGCACGCTAGACTTTCATCGTTCTGCGAACCTGTTGCAGGTTTCGTCTGCATTTAGCAAGCCGATGGAGACAGTAGATCTGGCCCATATCTGCCGCAAAGTCTATCCGGTGTTATTGAATTTATGGCGAAACGATGCGTTATCGCCAGATGAAAAAAACGCCATTATTACCACAGCAACCGACGGTTATTCCTTCCCAACCAATTTGGACACGGATCCACCCATTGGCGGCTTGGCACCCGAATCGATGGAAGCACTGCTTCACCGAGCATTAGATGAAGACATGCAAGCCGCGACGTTTGAGGTGGCATTGGCGCAACTGCGTGAAAAGCAGCGAGCTTAATACTTGTATTGGCCTGTAGGAAATAAAAAGCACATAAAAAAACGTCCGACACAATGTGTCGGACGTTTTTGTTTTTGCTAGCATTCTACCAATTAGAAAATACTGTCACCGTCTTGTTGGATGTTTTCAGCGTCTGTCCAAACGGTAATCGATGCACCAGAACCGTTGTGGTTAAACACGTACGCTTCCAACTCGCCTACTTCTGTTGAGTTCAGCCCCATAAAAGCAATCATGTCGGCAGACAATGCCGCTGTTGGTGTAGCCGATGCATCATAGGCCCAGTTAAGCGCCTCAAGGTTAAAGGTATCATCACCTTCACCAAGGTAAGCCACAAAGCCATCCCAATCGCCAGGGTCGACGTTGGTGGTCGTTTGGAACTGATCAGACTGTGATTGAATCGCAAATGCATTCACCGTCACTGTTTGATCACCCGCATCGCCGACTACGGCTTCAACGTTAGCAATCGGCTTACTGCTGGTGGTAACGCCGTATGAAGAACCCGAGAAATCGACATTTGCATCACCTTCAACAATGATCTTATCGAATCCACGGTTACCACTATAAATATTGCCATTAGCGGTCAGAAATGACGCATCAGAGAAGTCTTCCTGATCGAAGTACATGGTGTCGTTACCTTCGCTACCAATATACAAATCTAAGCCAGTACCACCGTCCATAATGATGTCATCTTCAAAACCAGCTTGCAGTACGTCATTGCCCGCGCCGCCATAAAGTGAGTCATCACCGCTTGCGCCAAACAGTTTATCGTCGCCATCGCCGCCGTAAAGAATGTCGTCACCATTGCCGCCATTGATCACATCGTTACCCGCATCGCCATACAATACATCATCACCGTTACCGCCGTTAATGATGTCATCACCTTCATCACCGTGGACAGTATCCTGACCGTCACCACCGTAGATAACGTCTTTACCTGCGCCACCATTGATGGTGTCATTGTCAGTGTAGTTTTTATCTTGTGAAACAATGATGTTGAAACTGGTGTCGTTAAAGTCTTTATCACCCAAGTTCCAAAGGTCTTCCCAGCTTGAGCGGTCACCATCAACGTTTTCATGATCTTTGCCGTCGCCGTTTTCTGCAGCGTTAGACACATAGACCACAGAGCTTGCGCCGCCTTGAGTAATGGTTGAGCTGCTACCTGAAAGGTTTAGTTCGACAGAACCGACATCAAAGCCTTTGCGATCGCCATTTGGAATGAGGAACATACCAAAAGATTCACCGCCTGACACATCAATCTCGATGCTCAGATCTGTTACATTTTTCACGTTATCTGCAATCACAGCGGCACGAACGATGTTGCCATTTTCATCCAGCACATAGTAGCCAACACTGTTGTTGTAGGCTGCACTGTGGGTGAAGTTGCTCAATTCCAACGTCACCGTACCCTGACCTTCTAGATCATACAGAGTCGCACCGTCTTCATGACGAAGATTCAGTGATTGGGTATATTCCACGCCGCCGAAGATCGTATCATCGCCAGCGCCGCCATCAATGATGTCGTCGCCGTGCTCACCATAGATGGTGTCGTTGCCATCACCACCAAACAGCGTGTCATTGTCGCTTTCCACGTTCACTTTTTGTTTCAGTGAGACGTTATCAATCAATGCGCCATAGCTATCAGACTTGCCTTCACCTTCAAAGCGAAGAGTGATGAAATCCACACCCTTAGGAATCACCACATCTACTGTGAACGATTCGTAGTGATCGTTAGCTTGGGTGTTGTCAAAATACTTGGTGTAAATAACATTGCCTTGCTGGTCGAAAACCTTCACTTCAAACTGACTGGTTGAATGGTCACTACCGCGATAACGGTTTGCGTAATCAAATGACAGCTCTAGCACTGCATCGCCGTCGGTCGCCAAACCGGTTACATCGACGTCTTGTTGAACCCAAGTGTTTGTGTGGCTGTCTAACTCAAGTACCGAGTTACTTTTATCATTTTCTGGTGTCCCACCAAACTGGCCTTGTTGCAGTTCGATTTTATTGCTACCCGGCGTATACCAACCTGTTACTTGGTGATCGTGGAACAAACCCCACTGATTAGTGGTGTTATTGCCGTAATCTTCAAAGTCACCGTTAGTCAACAATTCACGTCCACCATTACCCCACTGGCCATCATTGCCATAGATAACGTCGTCGCCATCACCACCATAGATCGTGTCATCACCGTTGCCACCAATCAGCGTATCATCACCCTGACCACCGTCGATGGTGTCATTGCCTTCAAGACCATTGATGGTGTCGTTCACATCACCCGTTGCTGATGTGGTCAGTGCCACATTATCAATCAACGCGCCGTAGCTATCAGACTGGCCTTTAGCTTCAAAACGTAGCGTCACACCTGTCGTGCCTTCAGGAACAGAGAAGTCTATGTCGAAATCAACGTAGCTTTCATTCGACTGGGTGTTCGCGAAATATTTGGTATAAAGAACGTTACCTTCGTTATCAAACACTTTGACTTGGAATTGGCTCGTCGCGTGATTATCACCTTTGTATCGATTAGCGTAGCTAAAGGAAAGGTTAAGAGAGGCATCGCTATCTTCGGTTAGCTTAGTGACATTAATATCTTGTTGAACCCAAGTATTGCCAGTGGAATCAAGTTCCATAACAGTATTGTCAGCGGCGTTAGCAGGTGTTCCACCAAAAGAGCCTTGTTGAAGCTCAATTTTCATCGTGCCAGGTGTATACCAACCTGCCACTTGGTGATCTTGAAACAGACCCCACTTTCTTGCGCCATCATCGCCCCAGGCTTCGAAGTCGCCGTTCATCAGTAAGTTATCGCCTTTACCATCTGAACCGTAGAGAAAATCTGCGCCGCTTGTACCGTTAATGTCTGACATACCTTGTCCTCATTTTATAATGTGACGCTGTATGAATGAGCAAGGAGCAAAAGAGCGGGGATAGCAAAGAAAGACCATCGTGGCTCAAAGCTGTGTCACTGATTAGATGTCAACTCATATTAGAGACAGCTAACATTCATTCAACGTTGTTTGTGACATCAGTTTTAATCACAAGACAAACAACAACAACACTTGTTACATAGCTTCAGCTTAAACTCAGCGAGTTGAATTAATAACATTGCATGCATCGATGATGAATGAACCAGAATAATGACGAGAAAAGAATGAGATTAAAGTAACAATGCCGCAATTTTCTCTCAACCAAGCCCAAAAAATGCGTCAGAAGTGAGAAAATCACAGAGAAGTGTTAAATGCATAGACAATTAGGCAAGCTCATCTCAAGTCCGAGAACTCAAGATGAACATAATCCATTACGCACTGGCTGCTTTTTCTTGTGTGAGGTTATTCACCCACTTGGTACCAAACACACGACGAATAGTGGGATAGAGCTTTACAATCTCCTCTGATGTCATCATCAGAAACACATACTGCAGCGGCATATCGAACCACATTGCTGCCAGTGCAGTCATAGGAATTGCCCACATCCACTGACAAACAACATCCATATTCATACAGAATTTGGCATCGCCACCTGCGCGTAAAATTCCCACGATCAGCGTGATGTTAATGTTTCTCGCAACCGTACTGATAGCAATAATTGGAAAACAAAGTGCCGCTAGCGCAATGACATCTTGGCTAACTTGGGCATATAAAGACAAAACAACGGCCTGTAAAGACAATACAAGCATGGCGCAAAGCACACCGACACATGCTGATGTCACTAACGCATAACGAGCATACCGCTCACTGATGGCCAGTTTGTTTGCGCCAAGCGCATTCCCCACCACAATCGCGGTTGCTCCCGATAAACCGGATGCGACGCAAAGTGTCAGTGCTTCGAGTGACGATACAATCGCCATGGTCGCCAATTCGGTTTCACCCATACGACCCATAATGAGTTGATAGACAAAAATGCCACCGCTCCACATCAAACTCCCCGCGATAATTGGCAGCGTAATAGTCAAATAGCGATTGAAGATACGAGAAGAGAAAGAAAAATCCCGAAGACCAAGAATCAATGGAGGACTCAAGTAATAAATCACTGCCACCGACATGAAGACACGTAATACCCGTGCAATGACCGTTCCTAAGCCTGCCCCCATTAACCCCATGGCTGGCAGACCTAAATAGCCAAAGATCAAAATGAAACTCAGCCCAACGTTTAGCCCAATTTCAATGATGGACATGGTCATCGTCGTTTTGGTTTTGCCTAGTGCGCGCAACGCAGCATCCATCGAGATGCTTGGCCCAGCAACCAAAATCGCCACACTGATGATTTGCAGATAGTTCGCGGCGAGTTCGGCCGTTTCACCCGTGGCTTTAAACAAAGAAGGAATGACATCAGGAAAGAACCAGCAAAAAGCAAACAACAAAGCAGAAGCAAACGTTGAGATGGTCGTACCGAGCGCAAAGTTTCGTCTTAGGCCATGTTCATCTTCAGCTCCCCAGTATTGAGCAAGTAAAACGCCCATTCCGGTGCCCATTCCCCAGATAAAGATACCCGTAAACCAAAATACCCGCGCACCGATGCTAGACGCTGCCACTTCCTGTGTGCCCAACTGACTAACCATAAGACTGTCGATGAAACCTGCACTGCTAAATAACAAGCTTTGCAGTACGAGAGGAAAACCCAGCAGAGCAACCCGCCGCAAAAAATACCCATATGAATGTTCTGTCATCCGATTTTCCTCGCCTAGCCAGGCATATTATCTTAGTAAATATTTTTATTTACTATAACGTTCACCGACAAAGAATGCGAAGTGTAAACACATGTAACTATTTGAATTATTTTCGATTTATATCACAGGACAATCCTATCAACTGCGCTCGTAAATCTTGGGATAGCCTCTTTAAAGCAATCCTCTCATTATTTACATGGGGAAAAAGCACACGAAAAAATGGCCGCCGTCTCACTACTGAGCTATTTGTTTAATACGTTGATTTTATAAAACCGTATCGTTCTAGGAGCTATTAGATGTTACGCAACCTAAAGCTGGGCCAGCAATTAACTGTTTCTTTTTCATCAGTCATGATCCTGATGCTAATTGTGGCAACGGTAGGCTATGTCGGGCTATCTAGCGGCTTCAATAGCTTTACGGAATATCGTGGTCTGGCGAGAAGCTCTAATGAAGCCAGTGAAGTGCAATCTGCACTTTTAAGCGCACGCCTTAGCGCACTGAAGTTTCTTAAAACACAAGACCCTACACAGATAGATAAAGTGAACGAAGAATTGGCGCGTATTAGTAGCGGTATTCAAACCATTCTCTCGCACGAATCCAATCCTGAACGCATTCGCGAGCTTGAAGAATCAAAGGTCTTGTTAAAACAATACGGCGATACGTTCGCGAGCGTCGTACAAGACTTTAAAGACAGAAATGTAGTGGTCAGTGAGGAGTTAGACCCCAGCGGCCTCAAAATGCGTAAGCTCATGACAACCTTGATTGAAGAGGCTTATCAAGCGGGTGATTCGGCAACCTCTTTCTACGCCTCGCAGGTACAGGAAAAGTTACTACTGGGTAGGTTGTTTGCCTCAAAATTTCTGATCAGCAACTCCCAAAACGATTTAAGTCGTTCGTTGGACGAACTCAATGCCGCGACTAAACCTCTCAACATATTAGAATCAAGCGCGAATACCCGTACTGAGAATGAACTCGTCCAAAGCTTTAGTGATGCTCACCTCACGTATATTTCAGCACTTCAGAAAACCGCTGAAATCATCAAAATACGAAACGAAAGGATCGCAGGAACCCTCGATGTGATTGGACCTCAAGTCACCACCAACCTTGGGGATTTCAAACAGTCCATCAGGGCGTCACAAGATACCTTAGGCCCGCAGGCACAAACTCAAAGTGAGTCTGCCGTTAAAGCCGTCATCGTCGTCTCTCTTGTTGCCATTTTTGTTGGTATTACCCTTGCTTTGCTGGTCACCAAAGCCATTCGTTCACCGATTGGCGGTGAACCTAAAATCATCGAGAAAATGGCAAGACAAATTGCGCAAGGCGACCTTACTCAAAACTTCAATTCCGATAAGAAGGCAACAGGCATTTACGCTGCTATGGGTGACATGAATGATAACCTCAAAGACATTATGTCCCAACTCAATGATTCGGTTACAACACTGAGCAATGCGTCCGGCACACTGGTCACTGTGACAGACGAGACAGCCACGAACTCTGAATCACAAGCTGAACAGTTGGGCCAAACAGCCGTCGCGATGAATCAGTTAACCAGCACCGTCGACAATATTTCTCAAAATGCGCAGCAAGCGTCGGACATTGCGAATGAAGCAGACCAACATGCTCGTGAAGGGCAAGTCGTGTTAGATCAAACACGCACAAGTATTGACTCACTTGTCACCAACATTAGTAACGTGAGCAATATTATTCAGAACCTAGAAAATGAAACGAAAAACGTAGGCAGCATTCTTGATGTTATTCGTGGGATTGCCGAGCAAACTAACCTATTGGCACTCAATGCCGCCATCGAGGCCGCACGTGCTGGTGAACAAGGCCGTGGTTTTGCCGTGGTCGCTGACGAGGTTCGCAGCCTTGCAAGTCGTACCCAGCAGAGCACCGAAGAGATCCAAGAACTGATTCATAGGCTTCAAAATGAATCTAAGCGCTCTGTCGAATCCATGCAAATCAGCATGGATGAAGCTGAACAAACTTCGAGTAAAGCCGATAAAACGCGAGAAGCGTTAGAAGCCATTACACATTCTGTTGCCACCATTCGCGACATGAACAGTCAGATAGCCGTTGCCGCCGAAGAGCAAAACACCGTGGTAAATAACATTAACCAAACGGTTGAATCGCTTAACAGCTTGGGTAAAAGCACCGCTGTGGGTGCGGAAACACTGTCAAATGAGGCAAAAGGCCTGACCCGTATCACCGCCAATGTGAGTGAAATCGTCCGAAAATTCTCGCTATAAAACCCACAGATCCTGCAATTGAAAAACGCGCTCATGTGAGCGCGTTTTTTATGATTTCTTAGTCAACTCCAAATGAATTAGATACAGCCGCGCATCAAATTCCAACTGATGATAATCAGGCTCCATATGGCAGCAAAGCTGATAAAACGCTTTGTTGTGTTCTTTCTCTTTTAAATGTGCCAATTCGTGAACCACCAGCATCCGCAGAAAAGGTTCTGGCGCTTCTTTAAACATAGAAGCGATACGAATTTCATTTTTGGCTTTTAGCTTGCTGCCATGAACGCGCGACACAAAACTATGCAGCCCCAGTGCGTTATTTACCACATGGATTTTTCCGTCATACGCCACTTTGCTGATAGGTGAGGACTTTTTGAGGTATTGATTTTTAAACCCCATCACATAGTCATACAACGCTTTTTCAGTGGTGATCGCATGCTTGCCTGGGTAACGCTGAGTAAGCCACGCACCAAGCTTACCACTTTCTACAAGGCGCTCAATTTGGGAGACCAAATGCTCGGGATAACCGTTTAAATAACGAAGAGATGGATTCATTGCCGTTTCATGCTGCGCTAATCAAGAACGCTATGCTACCAGTATTCCCGCTCAAATCCCTAGCACTGCAACGAAACCGACTGTACGCCGAGCCGTTCAATGGCTTGATGATTCATTGATTCCGCGTTAATGGCTGAGTGCGGTTAACGGTGTTTTTGCGTCGAGCCACGAAGCACGGGCTCGCACGGCAGGGTAATAGATTGCGGCGGTAGATTTGGGTTAGAGATGTGTTCAAACAGCACATCCATGGTTGATTGGATCATCTCTTCATTCGGTTG
The DNA here is from genome assembly GCF_000286835.2 of Enterovibrio norvegicus FF-33. Classification (GTDB taxonomy): domain Bacteria; phylum Pseudomonadota; class Gammaproteobacteria; order Enterobacterales; family Vibrionaceae; genus Enterovibrio; species Enterovibrio norvegicus_A. The sequence continues at coordinate 2,532,412 of NZ_AJYD02000038.1, forward strand.
TCGAATCGTCGACAAGTTATAAGAGCGACTCTTCGCAAGACGAATATCATCCACCCCCAGCACACCGACATCTTGCGGTATCTTCAACGCCAGCTCATAGCGCAACGCATCCATACCACCACAGGCCATAATATCATCGGCATAGAACAAGGCATCCGGTCGTTCAGAGTTTTTGAACACCCGCAGTGTCGCATCGTATCCAGCGTCGTAACTAAATTCGCCACCTTCTACCACCTGCCATTGGTTACACCCACGCTCCATTAAGCGGCTAATAAAGCCTCGCTGACGATCGACGGTCGCAGAGGTACCGATTGGGCCAGCAACAAACGCAGGTCTCATATAACCTGCATCGAGCAACATGTCCGCTGCCATTCTGCCTGCCAACACATTATCGCAACTGACGACTGTGACGCTGTTGTCACTGGAATCGCGGCCGAATATCACTACAGGTGTATCTTGGGATCGACACGCATCCACGAGTTGCTGAGGCAAAGACGCCGACGTGATGATCAAGCCGTCTACGTTGTATTCCATGACCAGCTCTACCGCTTCTTGAATATCCATATCACTGTTCACGTTAATCAACAGACTATGGCAATCTCGCTTTTGAATTTCAGACGTGAAACGAGAAAGGATCGGTAAGTAAAAAGGGTTATTGAAATCCGTCATTAATATACCGACAAGGCTTGAGCGCGATTTGATGCCACGTGCCATTCGGTTAGGTTTGTAGTTTAATGCCGCCGCCGCTTTAAATACTTTTTCACGCAAGGGTCGTGAAATGCTGGCTTCGGGGTTGAACGCACGAGATACCGCAGAGACAGATACACCGGCCGCTTCCGCCACTTCCACGACGGTAACTCTACGCTTTTTCACCGCTGGTGAATTCGTTGTTAGCTGTGTCGGTTTATCCATTGTCATACGCTACCCTGCTTTCTGTCTTATTCGTCATCAGACCGCTCCTAGACATCATAATGAAATTGTTTTCATCTGGACACAGGAACGTACTGCAATTGCGCGCAGCTTATCTCGGTTGCGATAAACACATCACTTGGAAATGAAAATTTTTCTGGTGTATTGAAGCAGCGAAAAGGCGCAGAGCGATACTGAGCCTCTTCACTGTTCAATTTTTAGCAATTCAAAGATAGGTGTTCAGGCAATCTGAACTCGCATCTTAAGATTACTCAGGTATACGATTAGCGATATTCGCCAGCCAGTTTTTCTACCAATTCAACGTTTTCTTTGGTCACAAAACCTGGGCCAGAGTTGATGTTGTTAGACGGCGCGACACCGTAACGATTAAACAGGGTCAACACCATTACTGGCAAGTAACCTTGAAGGAACGGTTGTTGATCAATGCCCCACTGGATATTGCCATCTTTGATGCCTTGTGCAATTTCGCCACTTAGATCAAACGTACCGAAGTAGATGTTGCCTAATTGACGGTTTTTCTTCAGCGCGCGAATAGTTGGGTGAGCAGATGTTGGACCCAGTGTTAAAACTGCTTCTGTTTCTGGGTTTGCACGCAAGTACGCCATCACTTTCTTCTCGATGCCCGTTGGATCCTGACCTGAGTCAATCATCTGGCTACCCAACTCAACACCCAATGCATCAGCAAAGCCCTGGCAACGTTCAACCGATGCAGGGTTAGTGATGTAGTGGTTGACACAAACAAAGTTTTTAACGCCGTCAGCTTTGGCACGTTTACCTGCACCATAGCCTGCATCGTATTCTGGTTGACCCACGTGAAGGATTGCGCCCAAGTCTTCACTTTCTTGTGCCGTACCTGAGTTCATGGTTACGACAGGAATACCTTTCTTACGCGCTTTCTCCAATGGGCCTTTCAGCACCTCGTAATCGGCAATAGTGGTAATAATCCCTTGTGGGTTTGACGCCACGGCTTGCTCAATGATCCGTGCCATGTCAGCCAAATCACCCGTAGGCGGATTCCGATACTCCACTTCAACGTTGAGCTGGTCGCCCGCTTCGTTAATGGCATTTTTAATGGTGTTCCACCAAGAATCCGAGTCCGGTGCGTGACTAATCAACACAAAGCGTTCGCCATCGGCTAGCGCAGTGCTGGGAAGCAATGCTGCAAACGACGCAGCCATTGCTAACACAAGGACGGACGCTCTCTTTGCTACAGATTTAAGTAGGGTATTCATCCGGTGTTCTCCAATTTGCTTATTGTTGTATCCATCGGGTAAGGCAATACTCACCCCTTAGGTTACTGCTAAGGTTTGGGCAACAACTGCCCTATGACATTACGTTTTTCTCCACCAAAGCCTAATTCGCAGGCGCAGTATCTGCGCGCTGGAATTCGGCTAATTCTGCTTCAAGCGTTTCCAACTCTTGCCCGCCAGACATCATTTCCAATATCTGTTCGCGGGTGACATCTTTCTTCATCCATGTGCCCAAACTCTTGCCGCGATTAAGCAAGGTAAAGCGATCTGCAATTGGGAAAGCATGGTGCACGTTGTGCGTGATCAAAATAACGGCGAGCCCTTTACCTCGAGCACGAGCCACAACTTTGAGTACATTAGCCGATTGCTTCACACCCAAAGCCGCTGTCGGCTCATCAAGGATCAGCACTTTAGCGCCAAAGTGAATCGCTCTCGCGATGGCCAAACATTGGCGCTCACCGCCAGACATCGTGCCAATTGGGTGCTCGGGGTCTCGAACGTCGATTCCCATGTCTTTCATACCGGCGGTCGCAATTTCGTTGGCACGTTTGGTATCAAATACCTTAATCGGGCCCCAGTTTTTGGTAATTTCACGTCCCATAAAAAAGTTACGAGTAACACTCATCAAAGGGACCAACGCCAAATCCTGATACACGGTAGCGATACCTGCGTCGAGCGCATCACGCGGTGATTTAAAAGCCGTAGGCTGGCCATTCATTAAAAACTCACCTTCAGAGGGCTTGTGCACCCCTGCTAGGGTTTTAATCAAGGTTGACTTACCTGCACCGTTATCCCCGAGCAAGCAATGCACCTCCCCCATTTTTACTTCCATATCGATATCTTTAAGTGCGATCACTGACCCGAAGTAGCGGCTTACCTTCTTCAGTTCTAGGATATATTCCGACATTTTTCTTCTCCTAAATTCCGTATCTGGATAACCACGACTAGCGAGCGCTGGTCACTTTCTTACGAATGAAGTTGTTAAAGAGCACAGCAATGAGCAGCATTACGCCAAGGAATACACGGAACCAATCTGAATCAACACCCGTGAAGAAAATCCCCATCTGAACCACACCAAAAATCAAAGCACCGAAGAAAGCACCAATGACCGAGCCATAACCGCCCGTCAACAAAGCACCGCCGATAACCGCGGCAATAATCGCTTCAAACTCTTTGAGCAAACCACGGTCAGCCGCCGCAGACCCAAACTCCAACACCTGACAAGCCGCGAATACGGTGGCGCAAAATGCAGTAAACATGAAAAGGATTATTTTGACGTTGTCAGTCGGTACGCCCACGTTCTTAGCAGCATTGGCATCACCACCTGAGGCGAAAATCCAGTTGCCAAAACGAGTACGCAACAACACAAAAGAACACGCTGCGGTCAAAAGGAACCACCAAACGACCACCATGGGGATACCTGCGACAATCGGCGAGCCATCAGAGTAGGTTTCGATCCAACCCATTTTCGCCAACCAGATAAAGAACTCAGTTCCGATTTGCCCGCCAAATATCGCGCCCAACCAATCGCCTTCCGCAAGATTACCGACACCTGAAATAATGGTTTTATTGGTAAGTGCAATAGACAGTGCAATCGTCAAGCCACGCAGAATGAAAAGGAATGCGAGAGAAACAATGAAGGAAGGTAATCCCGTTTTAACGACGATATACCCATTGAGGAAACCGACCGCCATGGCGCATGCAAATGCGAATAGAATCGCCGCCCATACAGGCCACGCCCAATAAACGGCGGGAATGGCGATCATCATGCCTGCAAAACCAATCATGGAACCGATAGAGAGATCGAATTCACCTGCAATCATGAGCAAGCAAGCGCCTACCGCGATAATACCCAACTGCGCTGAAACCGTGGTCCAGTTAAGCACACCGTCTGCATTGAACATGCCTGAGTCCCAGGCAACGAGCGCAAAAAATACAAATACTAAAATGGCACCTGATACCGAACCAAGCTCTGGTCTCGATAGTAATCGCTTGACGGAAGAAACTTTTCTGACACGCTCGTCATTGTCTCCAACCGACTTTTTTTCTGTCCCTGATGCGGTTTCTTTTACCGACATACTCGCCTCCTAATTCCTTGCGTCTAATCTGGGCGCTGGCCCGAATCCGAATGACTGTTCAACTGTTGTCTCTGTTGCTCAGTGAAGAACCGTCTTTTCAATAAAAGCGCGGCTTTGCTCTGCGTCTGTCTTCGCATCGCTTTTGGCGGTAGGGTCAGTGTCTTGTTCCACGGTCACCCAACCTTTGAAATCAATATCAATCAACGTTTGTCGAACGTCTGAGAAATCCACGCATCCCTGCCCGAGTGGACAAAAAATGTTGTTGCCAATCGCCGTGTAGAAATCGGTACCTGTTGCCACAGATGCTGCCAACACATCTGCATTGATGTCTTTAAAATGTAGATACTTAACGCGGTCTTTGTAGGTTCTTAATACATCGCTAGGATCCATGCCTGCATAAACACAGTGCCCGGTATCCACACACAAAGACATCAGCTCTGCCGGAAGGTCTCTCATTGCTCTATCCAGCTCATCGCGATATTCGATATAAGTGCCCGCATGCGCATGCAATGTGGGTGTGACATTGTATTGCGCACAAATTTCACCCACGCCGCGCAGGGTTTCCATCATCGCATCCCACTGTTCATCATTGAGTCGTGTGGCTGTTTTGGCTTGACCCGCTTCATCTGTTCGTGGAGATGAAACATGGTCAATCACGACCAAAAACTCAGCGCCTTGCTCATTGAGGATTTGGCATGTGGTATGGGTTTTCTCGAAAATGGCCTCTCGCTCTTCCGCTTTGTGAAGGTGTACAAACAAGGTGCCCGCAACCAATCCCAGCGTTCGAGCGGTTAAGGCTGAACGCAACGCTTGAGGATCTGTCGGTAAATACCCGAGAGGTCCCAACTCTGTTGCGCCATACCCAGCGCCCGCAATTTCATCTAACACTGTTTGCCATAAGGGATTGGCTGGGTTGTCAGCAAATTCAATTCCCCACGAACACGGTGCATTGGCAATTTTCAGTTCCAAGGCAAAGCCTCCTACTCATTAAAGTCCATGCGTCTTTAACATCTGGCCTTAGCGACCCATGAAAAGCTCAAACATTTAAACTATCGTTAACACTTAATAAACAATTATGGTAATGATTTCACTTTGTCAACGAAATGGCCGTCTCAAAATTGCGCATTAAACGCCCAGTCACTCTATTTGAATAAAAAGTGTGCGCCACCTCTGATTATTTTCACTTTGCCATTTGAAAACATTTTCATTACATGACTACTATTTCATCAGAGCACGGAATTTGACTTTTTAGTGGGAGAAACATGGATGGGAACAATAAGACTCACAACGGCACAAGCACTTGTCCGTTATCTGGCAGCACAACAGATTGAAAATGAAGGGAAAGTAGAATCATTATTTGGATGTGCTTTTGCCATTTTCGGTCATGGCAACGTCACTTGTCTTGGTCAGCAACTATTTGAAAATCAGTCAGTATTCCCAACCTGGCGAGGACAAAATGAGCAATCAATGGCGTTAGCTGCAACGGCATATGCACGCGCTCATCAGCGCCGCAGAATTGGCATTGCAACCTCATCTGTTGGCCCTGGTGCGACCAACATGATCACGGCTGCAGGCGTTGCACATACCAACCGACTACCATTGCTATTGCTAGCCGGTGATACGTTCCAATCTCGCTTGCCCGACCCCGTATTGCAACAAGCCGAGCACTTTTCCAATCCCTCGCTGACGGTGAATGACGCCTTCAAGGCTGTTACTCGTTTTTGGGATCGAATCAACAGCCCATCTCAACTCACCGTCGCACTGCCTCAAGCCATTGCCACCATGCTTGATCCAGCCGATTGCGGCCCAGCGATGATTGCTTTGCCACAAGATGTTCAAGGACAAGCATGGGATTTCCCAGAAAGTTTCTTTGAGCCAAAAGTGCACCGCATTCGTCGCCCTCAGCCAGAAGCCATTGATTTAGCACTGGCGGCTGACGCCATCAAAGCATCAAAACGTCCGCTGATTATTGCTGGCGGCGGCGTGGTTTATTCTGGTGCGCGTGAGGCACTGACCCAATTTGCCGAAAAGCATCAAATCCCAGTGGTTGAAACCATCGCGGGTCGCACGCTGCTTGACGACAAGCATCCACTTAACTGCGGCCCCGTCGGCGCAACAGGATCAAACAGCGCCAACCACCTGTGTTACGAGGCTGATTTGGTACTCGCCATTGGCACGCGCTTACAAGATTTCACCACTGGATCATGGACCTTGTTCCGCGATCCTGACATGAAACTAATCAGCATTAATGCAGGTCGATTTGATGCCAACAAGCACATGGCACAATCCGTGATTGCGGATGCCAAAGCCGCCATCGTTCCGTTAAGCGAGCAACTTGACACGTGGACAACCGAGAGCGGTTGGGTCGACAAAGCCAAAGCAGAAAAAGCGGCGTGGAATGACATCGTCAATGCCCGAACGGCAGCGACAGACACTGAACTGCCGTCCTATGCGCAAGTGATCGGTAAAGTGAATGCGCTGACGCAAGAAGGCGATCGCGTGATCACTGCCGCTGGTGGTCTACCGGCTGAAATCAACATGAACTGGCAAACCCGTCACCCTTATTCACTCGACGTTGAATTTGGTTTTTCTTGCATGGGCTATGAAATCGCAGCGGGCTGGGGTAACAAAATCGCCAGACCTGAGTATGAATCTATCGTCATGGTGGGCGATGGCTCTTACCTGATGATGAATTCCGACATCTACAGTTCTGTCCTCACCGGACACAAGATGATTGTTTTTGTGTGTGACAACGGTGGTTTTGCCGTTATTCGCAAGCTTCAAACCAACACGGGCAACGTCGCGTTCAATAACCAGTTAGAAGATTGCACCACTGAGCGTAACTATGACCTGCCGCGCGTTGACTTTGTCAGCCATGCACGCGGACTAGGCGCAAATGCAGAGAAACTGACCAATCTCAATGAATTAGAAGCCGCGTATGCGCGGGCCAAAGCATCGGATCGCACTTATGTCATCGTCGTCGATATTGACGACACAGTTTGGTCATCGTGTGAAGCATGGTGGGAAGTTGGCCTTCCTGAAGTGACCGACAATGAAAATATTATCAAAGCACGCGACCAGTGGGAGCAAGGACGTCAGCACCAACGACGTGGCGTGTAGTCGCTATCGGTCAAACAAAAAGAATAACAACGCGAGCAATGCGTCTAAAGATCAAGGAGAAAGCGCATCATGTTTAATGAAGAAATGCATTTGGATTCACCTATCCGTTGGGGAATGGTTGGCGGTGGTCGAGGCAGTGAAATTGGCTACTCTCACCGCGCTGCTGCGCAACGTGACCGTTTGTTTACCTTTGTCGCGGGTGCGCTGGACTTAGACCCTAAGCGCGGACGCGAATTTGGCGCTAATCTCGGCCTAGACCCTGACCGTTGCTATCCGGATTACAAAACCTTATTTGCTGAAGAAGCAAAACGTGAAGACGGTATTCAGGCAGTCTCGATTGCGACGCCAAACTCAACCCACTATGAAATTGCAAAAGCTGCGCTTGAAGCGGGCTTGCACGTTGTGTGTGAAAAGCCCGTCACCATTCATGTTGAAGATGCCCTCAAGCTAAAAGCATTGGCGGAGAAGCAAAACAAAATGGTTGCCGTCATGTATGGCTACACGGGCTTCCCTATGGTTCAACAAGCCAAAGAGATGGTTCGCCGTGGCGACATTGGCGCCGTGCGTGTGGTGCAAATGTCGTTTGCCCACGGCTTCCATAATCTCGAAGTAGAAAAGGACAATCCAGGTGCCAAATGGCGCATGAACCCTGAAGTGTCCGGCCCCAGTTTCATTATTGGTGATTGCGGGACACACCCTTTCTACTTGGCAAGCCTGATCACAGGGTTGAAAGTGAAATCTCTATTGTGTTCGCGCCAGAGCTTTATTGAATCTCGCGCACCACTGGAAGATAACGCCCACGTCATGTTCAACTTTGAAGGTGGCGCAGTGGGGACATTGTGGGCGAGCGCCATCAACTCAGGTTCTATGCACCAACAAAAAGTCCGCGTTGTCGGCGAGAAAGCCAGTTTGGAGTGGTGGGATGAATACCCTAACCAACTGAGATATGAAGTGCAGGGAGAGCCAGTACGCATTCTAGAACGTGGTATGGGCTATCTTTACAATGATGACCCTGGTGTGTCATGCAACCGTCAGGGTGGCGGTCACGCTGAAGGATTTTTTGAATCTTGGGCCAATCTCTATCACCGTTATGCTCTCGCGATTGATGCGTTCGAACGCGGCGATACTGCCTTTTTGGAAACCCATTGGTATCCCGACATTAACGGCGGTATTGACGGTGTGAAGATGGTCAATGCCTGCGTCAAATCAGCCGATAATGGCGCAGTGTGGGTAGACTATGACTGATTCTCACATTCACCTCTCTGGCTGGGAACAAAACGACACGCGCCCGCTCGATGTCATCTGCCTTGGGCGTGCTGGGGTTGATTTCTATGGCAATACGGACGGCGCGGATTTCTGCGCTGAGTCCAGCTTCAAAAAAAGTGTCGGGGGTTCACCCGCCAATGTCGCCATTGGCTTAGCCACTTTAGGTGCAAAAGCGGGCTTCATCGGATGTGTTTCTGACGATGCGCAAGGCCGCTATGTGCGCCATTACATGCAGGAAAAAGGCATCGACCTATCGGGTGTGAAAACCTTGAGCGGCGAATACCGCACGAGTCTGGCGGTGGCTGAGTTGCGCCCTGAACCTGAAGTGGTGATTTATCGCAACAATGCGGCGGATCTAGCGTTAAATGCGAAAGACATCAGTTCCGAGTATCTCGCTTCATCACGTTGTCTGTTTGTTTCAGGCACCGCGCTGTCCACCAACCCTTCGCGTTTAGCGACCCTTTCTGCCATGCAAACCGCACAGCTCTCAGGCACCTTAGTGGTGCTAGATTTGGACTATCGCGCTTATTCATGGGCATCCCCAGAAGATCCGCCGCATTTCTATCGCCTCGCGGCTTCATTGAGCGATGTGGTCATTGGCAATCGCGAAGAATTCGAGGTCATGGGTATCCCGTATGACCATGAAGAAAGTCACATCAACGCGGCCTCCGAGCTATTAAGCGGCGGCACAGCGTTAGTGGTCATCAAAGCCGGTGCTGAGGGCTGTGATCTGTTTGGTTTGGATGGCAATGGCAACTTGCTCAAACGCTCGCAAGCCATTTTCAACGTGGAAGCGCGCAAACCCTATGGCGCAGGAGACGCCTTTGCTGCGGCGTTACTTTATGCCTTGTTGTATCAGCACAACCTCAAAGACGCCGTCGCCATGGGCGCTGCAAACGCTGCCATCAATGTCACAGGGGACACTTGCGCTGACGCGATGTCCAAATTACCTGCATTGATCGCGTTTATGGAAAGCCGTGGACACACATTTTCAGCGTTGCCAAAAGTGACAGTGCAACGTTAAGAAACGATTAAGGAGTAGATCATGGGAAAACATATCCCGCCGTTTGATAACAAAAATGCGCCCGTTGTTGGCGTCAATGACGACACCACCCCCCTTTGCTATTTCAACCCCGTTCGTCTTAAAAAAGGCGAAAGCCATAGCTACAAACTAGATGACTATGAATCCGCAGTGGTACTCGCAGGTGGTACCTGCGACATCACTGTCGATGGCGAAACGTTTAGCGGCATCGGCAAGCGCGCCTCTGTTTGGGATGGCGACCCCGCGGCGGTATACGCGCCAGTGGGTAGCGATGTCACCGTGACATGCGTTTCTGACGAAGCCGATGTGATGATTGCAGGTGGACGCTACGAGCAAGAAGCAGGGCACGCGCTTTCTGCCTTCGCCGTTCAACCCGAAGAGACGGACAAAATTCAGTACGGCAGTGACGACACCAAGACCCACCGCAAAATTAAACATATCTTCGGCCAGAAAAATGCCGACAAACGCGGTCGCATGCTGGTCAGCGAATTGTTTACCGTGGGTGCTGGCGGGTGGTCAGGTTTTCCACCGCACAAGCACGATGAAGATCGTGCACCGCAAGAAACCCGTTACGAAGAGGTCTACCAATTTAGGTTTAACCCTGACTTCGGCTTTGGTGCTCAGTTTCTTTACGAACATGAAGATGATTGCGGGCCGGTTTATCACGTTCGCACTGGCAGCGTGATTGCCATCGACAAGGGCTACCACCCTTCTGTCGCCGCGCCGGGTTACGAAATGTATTACTTCACCATCATCGTGGGTGAAACGAGTAAATCATTGGTACAGCATTTTGACCCCCATCATGAGTATCAAGTGCACACGATCCCCGGCATCAAAGACATGGTTGCTAAATTTAAGTAGCCGTAATCTGAAAAGGACGAACCGATGCTAGTAAACCTGAACGACTTGCTCCCGAGCGCCGCTGTATCTGATGGCGCAGTGGCATGTTGCAATGTATTTGGTCTTGAAGAAGCCAAAGCCATTATTGCTGCCGCTGAATCCATTTCATTGCCCGTTATTCTGGCCGTCAACAAGGACATGGTGGACTTGGTGGGCGTCGAAGCCATGGGCGGCATGTTGGTGCCAATGGCAAAAGCCAGTTCCGTGCCTGTCTGTGTTCATTTAGACCATTGTTATGAAGAAGCCATTGTTTATCGTGCCATTCATTCAGGCTTTAGTTCTGTGATGTTTGATGGTTCACAACTGCCGCTTGAAGAAAACATCCGCCGAACACGCCAAGTCGTGGATGTTGCCCACGCGGTTGGTGTCACCGTTGAAGGCGAGCTAGGTTCTGTCCCCTATGAAGAAGGTCGCGACCACATTATATCTATGGCGACACTCCCAGAAGAAGCCACTCGATATACGGCAGAAAGCGGCATTGATGCGCTTGCAGTGTCTGTCGGCAATGTCCATCGGAAAACCGAAGCGAATAGCCCAATCGATTTCGACTTACTGAAGAAAATTGAAATGGCCACCACTCTGCCTTTAGTCATTCATGGCACAACGGGTATTGCTGAGGCTGACCTTCTCACGCTTAAACAACAGCGAGTGGCGAAATTCAACGTCGGCACCACCCTTCGCATGGCATTTGGTCAAGCTATTCGCGAGTCCATGCAGCAAGAGCCTGACAAATATGACCGTCAGTATTTCGCAGGAAAAGCCATGCCAGCGCTGCAGAACGAAGCAGCCAGAGTGATCGCATTATTGGCTTCCTCTCGCCAGCCACTACTCAAATAACAAACGCTATCGATTAACCATCGCGGTGATACCCATTCAAAAGGACGTAAGAATGAGCAAGGCATATCAGAAGTTGGGAAGAAAGTTGAGATTAGGCGTGATTGGCGGTGGGCCGGATTCATTTATCGGCTCCATTCACCGATCAGCCGCCACCATGCATGAAGAATTTGAAGTTGTCGCTGGGGTATTTTCATCCAATCCTGAACGCTCCTTGCTCGCGGGCAAAGAAATGGGTATCGCTCGCCCTTATGCCGATCCCGACGCTTTATTCGCGGGTGAAGCAAATGCAGATGATCCCATTGATGCACTGGCGATCATGACGCCCAATAACAGCCACTATGACCTTTCTTGTCGTGCGCTGGATGCTGGTTTCAACGTATTTTGTGAAAAGCCACTGACCATGACCGAAGAAGAATCTGCGGATTTGGTCAAGCGAGTCAATGCGGCTGGAAAGCGCTACTGCGTGGCCTATGGTTACAGTGGCTACGCGATGGTAAGACAAGCCAGAGACCTTGTCGCGCAAGGTGTTATTGGTAACATCACCATGGTGCAAAGTAACTATGTGCAGGGGCATCTTGCCACGCTAACCGAATCGGAGCTGTCGGGTGCGAACTGGCACATGAAACCGGACCTCGCAGGCCCATCGTTGATCCTTGGCGATATTGCGACCCACAGTTATCACCTCGCCAGTTATGTGATGAGCATGGAGGCGGCCTCTTTAAGTGCCGACGTCACCGCTTTGGTTGATGGACGTGATGCCGATGACTACTGCGGAATTTTGCTGCGTTATCCCAACAAGGCGCGTGGCGTGTTTTGGGTCACCCAAGCTGCCGCCGGTGGCGTACATGGTCTGAATCTCACCCTTTACGGCACCAAAGGCGGCCTGGAGTGGCATCAAGAACAGCCAAACGAATTGCTCGTTCGCCCTATCGACAAGCCCGCTTATATTCTCACTAAAGGTGGAACAGGACTGACTGGCGCAGGCTCGCGCGTGTCTCATGTGGCGATTGGTCACCCTGAAGGCTACCGAGAAGCGTTTGCCAACCTGTACTACGATTTCGCTTCCAATATCGTGGATGATTTACGTAACGAGACCCCCGATCCGTTGAGCCTCTGGAACCCAACCGTTGAGGAAGGCGCACAAGGTATGGCTTTTGTTTACGCCGCCGTCCGCTCTCGTGATAACGACGGCAAGTGGGAACCCGTAAAAGATCTCACCTAACCTTCTAGTTTATCGATTTACATGCTTGCGAGCAGGTAGCCCGTCGTCGGTCTGCTCGCCTTTTTCTCCTCACCTTGCTGCCTATTCATTCCGTTCTCTCTTTCCTCTCCCGCTCCCACATGCGCTTTTCCTCACTTTGCTCCTCAAAAGAATTAATATTCAGGCTTATAACTCAGACAACCTCATCGTCGCCACCAGTCTATATTAACAAGCAATATTGAATGCTCAGGAGGAGCTATGTCAGACAAAAAAATCGCACTTTTTGGTTGGCACCCAGATGTGGTGAACTACGAAAAATGGCCAGGAATGAGCGCAGAAAAGCTTCGCGCCATGCTTGAAGGTGACAGAGATAAGCTTGTTGCCCTTGGATACGCGGTTACATTGCACTATATCCGAGATGGTGAAACCGCCTATGACGCTGCAACAGAGGCACTTCAAGGTCAACCCTATGATTGCGTGCTGATCGGCGCAGGCGTGCGTCGTGATGACGACCATTTTCTTGTGTTTGAAAAACTGGTTAACGCGGTACACAAAGCCGCACCGCAAGCGACCATTTGCTTCAACACCAATCCCAGCGACACGGCCGATGCAATTAAGCGTTGGACCTAATAAACATTAAAGGCGACCAAGGTCGCCTTTAATGTTTAGCATTTAGACATTCGAATCACTGTCACGGAGGACACCCGATGATCCAAGCTGCCACAACGGGCTTCAACCCAGACTATGCAGAAGACGGCCCGACGATCGAAGAGGTTCAAGCCTTGCAAGGTATTGCCATTATCGAGTTTGGCGCACCTTGGTGTGGATACTGCCAAGCGGCAGAGCCTGCGGTGAAGGAAGCCTTAGCTGGGCTTTCAATTCCACACATTAAAGTTTATGACGGCAAGGGAAAACGACTGGGGCGATACTTTAACGTTAAGCTGTGGCCTACGTTGATACTGCTTAACGACGGTGTCGACATTGAGCGCGTCGTGCGCCCCATTCACCCCGATGAAATCGGAGATTTACTCACCGACGTTGATACCTAACTCGCGTTTAGGCGGTTGGCGACCCATCACCTATTTCGCAAACAATTGACCATCAATATCTTTGAACGATTTAAATTCCAACGCATTGCCGGTCGGATCGAGAAAAAACATGGTGGCTTGTTCGCCCGGTTGACCAACAAAACGAATATAAGGTTCGATGACAAACTCAACCCCTTTTTCTTTTAACCTGCCAGCCAGTAATTGCCAATCTTCCATCTCAAGCACAACACCAATGTGTGGAACCGGAACGGCTTTGGCATCGACAGCATTGTGATGCAGATTTAGCGTATTGTTTTCGCCTATATTGGGGTCGCAATGAATGACAAGTTGATGCCCATAGAGGTTGAAATCAACCCAATCGTCACTGCTTCGCCCTTCCCCACAATTCAACACATCAGCATAAAATCGGCGTGACTCTTCTAGATTTCTTACCGGAATCGCGACGTGAAAAGGTGTCAATGTCATGGGCTCTCTCCCTAGAGGCTTAGTTTCGTGATTGAGTATCCTGATTGAATTTGCTGACTAAATCATAGTTTGCCCGTCACTAAAGGTTGAATGATTTATAAGAATGGTACGTTGGCATGCCACGGCATTGACGATAAAACTGTGTTTGTCTCAGTTATAAATAAACATAACAACACGTCACTATTTCAATTTCTCCCGAACAATGATGTGATGGATTAACAGCGCATCTCACGCTCAGAAAATATAACAAGGATGGAACAAAATGACGGTTGAAACCTGGCTCGCGTTTCTCTCTATTGCCTTCCTCGCAGCCCTTTCTCCAGGCCCTGCTATCTTATTGGTGATGACGCATTCGCTGCGTTCTGGGCTAGGAAAAGCCTTGTTCACTGTCGCTGGTAATATTACTGGTTTGTTTATCATGTCGTCATTTTCAGTGCTGGGCTTGAGCGCACTCGTTCTCAGTTCTGCCACCGCGTTTATGGTCATCAAACTGCTGGGCGCCTGCTACTTGGTTTACCTTGGCATCAAAGTTTGGCGAAATGGCATCGAGATTTCACTCTCCGATGCGCCTGACACAAACAAGACACGCAGCTATTATCTCCAAGGCGTGTTGGTTGCATTAACGAACCCTAAAGCTATCGTGTTTACCACGGCACTCTTTCCGCAGTTCATTGAAATAAGCCAGCCTTTGATCCCACAGTTTTCAATTTTGGTGGTGACCTTGATGTGTTGTTCAATCACCTGTTTATCTGGCTACGGATATTGGGGAGTAAAAGCCTTAAAACGATCGAAAAGCCTTACCACATCTAAGTGGTTACCGAGAACATTTGGAGGCACTTTCATCGGCATTGGCGCGATGCTCGCGCTGACAGCACAGCGTTAATGCGTGAGAAGATTTGACGATAAGTATTGGATGTTATGTGTTAACTGATCAATAGACCAAATTGCAGTAACACCAGCACAAACAACATCACCGATAACCCTTTCCAAAATCGGAGCGGGTTTTTCTCCAACAAAGACCGCGATTGGTTAGCCTTTTCCAATTTGCGGTTTGGCTTCAACAGATCTTGCTCAAACTCAGACAGCACCTGATAACGAGCCGCAGGGATCGGATGACACGCTTTTTTTAACGCGGCATCAAACCAATCAGGAATATCAGGCCGGTATACTGTCGCTGGCACATAGTCGTTCTGCTGCGCCGCACGAGGGTTTGCCGCATTAACAGGCTTGTATGGCAAATGTCCAGTGAGCAGTTCATAAATCGTCATTCCAAGCGAGAACACATCAGACGCTAATGTCGCATTCTGTCCTTTGATATATTCCGGCGCTGCGTAATTTAGATCGCCGACTGGATAGCCTTCTTCGATGTTCTCACCCAATTCGTTTAACCCATCAGCCTGCGCGGTGCCGTAATCAATTAGCGTCACATTCATGTCTTTGTCGACCATGAGGTTATCTGGCTTGATATCACGATGCACCACCGACATTCTCTGCAACACACGCATGGCACGAATTGCTCCTTTCGCCAAAGTGCGCACCTGAGACAACGTGGGTGATGGGAAATCTACCATCCACTCTCGAAACGTCATGCCATCAAGGTATTGGCAAACATGGTAGAGAAACGGTGAGTGTTGAGATGGCGGATGGATTTTCATCACACCGGGTTGCTTGATTTGCTCACCAATCCATCCTTCTCGGATAAATCCAGCGAGATAAACCGCATCATCGGCAAAGTTTTGCGACGGCATTTTCAACACGTACTGTTTACCATCCAGATCACTGCGTGCCAGATAAATGTGGCTTCGACTGCCGCTGTAAAGTACACGGACAACCTCATAGTGATCGATCTTCACTCCTTCACGCAAAACAGGCGGAATGACGCGTTCCGACAACTCTCTTATTGCTTCATCAAATGTCGCAGAAGGCAAAGCATCAATGGTCAGCACTAAGCAGGTAACGTTGTCATCACTGCCTGCTGCCAGCGCATCTGAGACTAAATTTTCCGCGACTAACTGAAGATCACTATTTTCTTCGATACCCTCTAAGCGATCAGCGATCTGCTTATCAGGCAACACATCATGCAGGCCATCACTCGACATCATCACAATATCGCCCCGCTCAACCGCTACTGACCGATAATCGACGTTGAGATGGCTATCGATGCCTAACGCGCGGGTCAAATGATGTTGTGTCTTTCCAGTGTAATGGCGATGATCTTGTGTCAGAGGAGTAAGCGTGTGATGACGAAACAGATAGGCGCGACAATCTCCCACATGAAAAACATGGGCAGTGTTAGATTTCACCACAGCGCCGCAAAATGCGGCAACCATGGCACTGGAGGATGTTCCAGCTTGTTGAGCATGATGATATAACCAATGGTTGAGCGATTTGAGCACCTTGCTCGCAGAGGCTTTTGCCGTCCATGTCACCGGCGTGCCGAGGTAATCATCAATAAATTCCGTCACGCTCATTTCGCTGGCTTTTTGGCTGATATCGCTACAACTCACGCCATCTGCAATCGCTGCAACCACACCTTTATGTTTAAGCTCACTGAGTTTGTTAGGGATGCTAACCGCAAAGGCATCTTGATTAGGTACTTTGATGCCCGCGACTGAACAACCACCCGCGCGAACCACAAGCTGGGAAGCAGGCTGACCCTGCTTCCCAGCGAGTGAAATGGCAGCACTGCAATCCGCTGCCGTTGAATGACTTTCTGGTTTCATCGCTTACGCTTTTGCTACGTCGATCATGGTAATACTGCCATCGTCATTCACTTCTGCAATTTGCCCTGACGGCTCTTCCATAAAGAGTAGCGTGATAAATCCAACCACTGCTGTACCAGCAATAATCAGGAAGAAGGTGCTGTAGTCCACCAGCGATAAAACGGTTAGATATACCACTGCACCAACGTTACCGTAAGCGCCTGTCATACCCGCGATTTGGCCTGTCATTCGACGCTTGATCAAAGGCACAGCGGCAAACACGGCACCTTCGCCAGATTGAACAAAGAAAGAACACCCCATCGCCGCAACCACGGCCAACCAGACAGGCCATGTACCGTCAACCTGTCCCATCACTAAGTAGCCTAACGCTAAGCCCGCAGTAAGAATAAGCAGTGTTGGTTTGCGTCCAAATTTATCAGATAGCCACCCGCCACCCGGGCGCGACATCAAATTCATAAAGGCGTAAGCAGAAGCCACCATGCCAGCGATCACAGGTGTGAGCTCAAACGTTTCTAAGAAGAACAGGGGCAGCATTGATACCACCGCAAGCTCTGAACCAAACGTCGCAAAGTACAAGATGTTCAAGACTGCGACTTGTTTGAATTTGTATTGATGAATTTCAGGCACGGCCTCTTTGAAAATATGCTTGTTTACCTTCCACACTTGCAGTGAATCGAACACATAGATCAGCGCGAGACCGACGTAAATCATGGTGACGACTGTCGTAGAGAACATACCAATACCTGATGGCGAAAGCTTCCATGCAAGTAGCGCTAGCGCGCCATACATCGGCATTTTCATCAACAGCAACAAGTAGAAGTCAGCTTTTGATGTGACTTCCATTGCACCCGCGTTCTTCGGTTTGTAATAGGTCGCACCTTTTGGTGTATCCGTTACGCTGCGATAAAACACAAAGGAAAACAGCAGACTCATCAAGCCTGTGATACCCATGGCATAGCGCCAACCATCTTCGCCACCAAACATTAGAGCGACAGTCGGCAACGTGAAGGCTGCTGCGGCAGAACCAAAGTTACCCCAGCCCCCATAAATACCCTCAGCGGTACCAAGTTCATTGTGCGGGAACCACTCAGACACAAGACGAATACCAACAACAAAACCGGCGCCGATTAAGCCAAGTGCAAAACGTGCAATCGCCGCTTGTACGAAGTTGTCGGATAGGGCAAAAACGAAGCAGGGAATCGAACAAATGGCGAGTAAAAGTGAATAAACAATACGAGGGCCATATTTATCCGTTAGCATACCAACGACCACCCGAGCCGGAATAGTAAATGCCACGTTTAAAATAAGCAGGGTTTTGATCTCGGCGGTGGTGAGTCCCAATGATTCTTTTACAGACTGAAGCAATGGTGCGAAATTAAACCACACCATAAACGTAATAAAAAATGCAAACCAACTTAAATGGAGTATTTTCATTTTCCCTGTAAATGAAAATAGGTTGAATTTCTCACTTCCTGACATTTCGACATCCTCATCAATTAATAATCCCTGGCATTGCGGAATTTAATTTCCGCAATCAAAATCTCTATTCCTATTTCTGGGACACAGTTAGCCCGTCGCGATAAGGCGCTGATTGAACAACGCCATCACGGCAATATTTTTTATTCCTTGATTAATCGGCTAAGTGGTCACGTTTTCAGCTATTAACCCATCGCAGCCAGCTGCACATCTCCTTCATGGCATCTCACTGAATACGTACCAACGGAGATCGAGTCATCTTCAATGCACACACCGCTTTCGAGGCAGAAATGCTGTTTATAAAGCGGTGACGCAATCACGGTTTTATCACCCGATGAGCCAAGCATTCCTCGAGACAAAACATTGGCTTTACCAATTGGGTCGAAATTGTCGATGGCGTACAAGGTATCTGTTTGACCGCAGAGAAAAATCGCCACTTGTTTTTCATCAAATAACGCGCAAACACCCGTGTTTTTAACCAAATCTTGCTTACGACAAATCGTTTGCCATTGTGTCATTTCCGTCTCCCTAACCTTGTATCTCAACAACATCAATACGTTGGACTTTCTCAGCCTGTTGAACGCCGACGCCATCTGCCAATGTTTCTTTTTCAGCTGGCGCGGGTACTCTTTGCCCCCGCTCAGTGATGTATTTCAACCCACTGTCGGCTTGCTCGCTATTAATGAAGTGCTTAAAGCGTTTGAGCCTTTCTGGCGATTCAATGGTGGTTTTCCACTCGCATTGATATTGCCCGAGGCTTTCAGCCATTTCTTTTTCTAGCTCGTCGGCAATCGAAAGTTTGTCTTCAATGACCACCTGCTTGAGGTAATCCAACCCACCTTCGAGGTTTTCGAGCCAAACGGACGTGCGCTGTAAACGGTCAGCGGTGCGGATGTAGAACATCAAAATGCGGTCGATGTATTTGATCAAATCAACACGATCAAGATCGGAGGCAAATAAATCACCATGGCGAGGACGCATGCCGCCGTTTCCGCAGACATAGAGGTTCCAGCCATTTTCAGTGGCGATGATACCGATGTCTTTTGATTGCGCTTCCGCACACTCACGCGTACAGCCTGACACAGCGAATTTGAGCTTGTGCGGCGATCTGAGGCCTTTGTAGCGGTCTTCGATGTTGATGGCGAAACCGACACTGTCATCGATGCCATAGCGACACCAAGTCGAGCCCACACATGATTTCACTGTTCGTACGGATTTACCGTAGGCGTGACCAGTTTCAAACCCCGCATCAACCAAAATTTTCCAAATGTCAGGCAATTCGTGCAATTGCGCACCAAACAAGTCGATACGCTGACCGCCCGTGACTTTGGTATACAGATCATATTGTTTGGCGACCTGTCCCAATACAATCAGCTTGTCTGGTGTAATTTCGCCACCCGCAACACGTGGCACGACGGAATATGTACCGTCTTTTTGCATATTACCGAGGTAGTTATCATTGGTGTCTTGCAAACCGATGTGCTCGTCTTTTAGCACATAGTCATTCCAAAATGACGCCAGAATCGACCCTACGGTGGGTTTACAAATGTCACAACCAAGACCTGACCCGTGACTTTCAAGCAAGTCATCGAAAGTTTTCACTTTCTTGATGCGAACAATGTCCGCCAATTCTTGGCGTGTGTAGTGAAAATGCTCACAAAGGTCGTTGTTCACTTCATGGCCTAACGCGGCCAGTTCTGTGTCCATGACTTGCTTGGTTAACGCTGCACAGCCGCCGCAACCGGTAGATGCTTTGGTTTCTGCTTTCAATTCCGCCATGGACGAACAACCTGCAGCCACAGCCGCTTTTATGGTCCCTTTGGTAACGTCATAACATGAACATATCTGCGCAGTATCCGGCAAGCTTGCAAGCCCTGCCGACCCAGTATCAGAGTCAGCGGCTCCGTCGGAAAGCAAAAGTACTGATGGGAATTCAGGTAACGGCAAATCGTTGAGCATGGTTTGCAATAAGTGGGAATAGCTCTCTACATCGCCAACCAGCACCGCACCCAACAGTTTGGTTCCATCTTCAGACACAATCACACGCTTGTAGACTTGCTCAATGCCGTCAGAGAAGGTGTAAGACTGTGCTCCCGGCGTATTGCCATGCGCGTCACCAATACTGGCAACATCAACACCCAATAACTTCAACTTAGTGCTCATGTCAGCGCCTTTAAACGCAGCCTCTTCTCCGCACAGTTTCGCTGCAACAACCCTCGCCATTTGATAACCCGGGGCGACCAATCCGAAAATGCGTCCTTCCCATAAGGCACACTCACCAATGGCATAAATATCACTGTCACTGGTTTGGCAGCTATCGTTGACGACAATGCCGCCACGTTCACCAAGCGCTAGGTCATGAGCCTTAGCCAATGCATCTTGAGGACGAATACCGGCCGAAAACACAACGACATCGGTTTCCAATTCACTGCCATCGGCAAATTCCAGTTTGTAGCGAGACGCATTGCCAGCCGAGATTGCCTTAGTCGCCTTTTCCGTGTGAATAGTCACGCCAAGCGAGGTGATTTTTTGCTTAAGTAATTCACCGCCGCCATCATCAAGCTGTACCGCCATTAGACGCGGTGCGAACTCAACCACATGGGTTTCAAGACCCATATTCTGTATCGCGTTCGCGGCCTCTAGGCCTAACAATCCCCCGCCCACAACCACACCAACCTGACTTGTGTCACCGGATGCTCGGATGGCTTCCAAGTCTTCTATCGTTCGGTAAACATGGCAATGCGCTTGATCGTTACCTTGGATTGGCGGAACAAATGGATATGAGCCCGTTGCAAGCACGAGTTTGTCGTAAACAACTTCGCGCCCTTTGTCAGTCACTACACATTTATTTTCTCGTTGAATGGCGACCACTTTTTCATTCAAGTAATAGTGGACGCCTTTGTCGTCATACGCTTCTTCACTGGTTAGCATCAGATCATTGGCTGTTTTACCGCTAAAAAAGCTGCTTAGCTGCACCCTGTCGTAAGCAAGACGAGGTTCTTCCGAAAACGTGATGATCTCAAATTCGTTGTTATTGTTTCTGTCGCACAGTTCCTCGATGAACCTGTGCCCTACCATGCCATTCCCAACAACGACAATGCGTTTCTTGTCCATAATCCTTTCCCTATGCTGAAAGCTTTTCAATGTGTTCTTGCGATTGGACGACAAACCAATCCAGTTCGGAGGCAAGCGATACCACATGACCGACCACGATGAGTGCCGGTGACTGAACACCTTTATTTGCGATATAAGCGTGAATGTCTGAAAGTGTTTTGATGAAAACACGCTGATCTGAGGTGCAGCCTTTTTCGATAACGGCGACAGGTGTTGTGGCGGAGAGACCCTCGGCAAGAAGCTCATGACAGATGAATTCAAGCTTGGATAGACCCATGTAAAACACCAATGTTTGGTTGAGTGATGCGAGGGCAGACCAATTCACTTCGAGGTCATGTTCTGAATGTGCGGTGACAAATGTGCAACCCTGTGAAACGCCCCGATGTGTTAAAGGAATACCCGCATAGCTAGTACAACCGCTCGCCGCGGTAATACCCGGAACGACTTCAACAGAGATACCTTCTCGATGAAGTACCTGCATCTCCTCTCCGCCACGACCAAATACAAAGACGTCGCCGCCTTTAAGTCGGCAGACGGTTTTCCCTTTTTTTGCTTCTTCAACCAAAATGCAATTAATGTCAGCCTGAGAAACGCTGTGCTTATCTTTCGCTTTACCGACAAAAATATGTTTTTTCCCGAATGGGATTAATGCGATTATTTCGTCGCTAACCAAACGGTCATACACAATGACGTCTGATTGTTGAATACACCGAAGCGCCTTCACTGTCATGAGATCGGGATCGCCAGGCCCTGCGCCCACAAGATATACCTTGCCACTATTCTGATGTTTAGCGGTCATTAAAGAAGCTCGCCGTTTATCTGTTGAATTGTCGGACATCCTTGCCTCTCACTTTCTTTGCTAAAAGCCATCTTTTCAAAAAGACCTGCCGAATATATCTAGCTATCAGCAATTTAAGTGCCAGTAATTAAAATAGACATCATCACACCTTTCAATTTAATGATTTTACTAATGAATTAATAACACTCATAACACCCATGAGGGATATGAAAAATAAAAAACACTCACACACTCAACATCACTGCTCGTTAATAGTGCGCAATAGAAATATTCCGCACCAAAAAGAGAACCTTATATTGCACCAATACAAAGCATTTTATTCTCATTAAATGGAATGACGTTAAATATCATCATAAGAAACAATAAAAACACCGTTTAATCGATGTGAAAAAATAAAAACAAAGAGATGGTATTAATGGCGTGGTGATTGCTTATAGAGATCATTCAGAGGAAAAAAGGAATGAACTCGTCATGTCAAAGAATCAATCAGAATGGACAAAATCAACCTGCCCTTATTGTGGCGTAGGTTGTGGCATCGAGGCGAAAATACACACCTCTGGAAAGCTTGAAGTCAGGGGAGATAGCCAACACCCTGCCAACTATGGCCGATTGTGTTCAAAAGGATTGGCGCTAGGTGACACTGTCGCAACAGAAGGCCGAATGCTCTCCCCGTCCATTGAAGGACAAAATTGCAGTTGGGATGATGCCTTAAGCCATGTCGCTTCATCACTTTCATCAATCATTGAACAACATGGCCCAGATGCCGTGGCGTTTTATGTCTCTGGACAATTACTCACAGAAGATTACTACGTAGCAAATAAGTTGATGAAAGGGTTTATCGGTAGCGGAAACATCGACACCAATTCTCGCTTGTGTATGGCCTCTGCCGTAGCGGGTCACAAACGTGCATTTGGAGAAGACATTGTTCCCGGTAATTATGAAGATATTGAGTTAGCCGATCTCGTTGTACTCACGGGCTCTAACCTTGCTTGGTGTCACCCAGTGATATACCAACGATTGAAAGCAGCCAAAGAAAAACGCGGAACCAAAATCGTGGTTATTGACCCAAGAGAAACCCGTAGTTGCGAGATAGCCGACCTACATCTCCCCCTATTTTCTGGCAGCGATATTGCTTTGTTTAACGGCTTACTGGCATACCTTGTCAAACATCAGCATATCAACCAAACCTACATCGATTCTCATACTGTCGGATTTGAACAAACCCTTACCCAAGCACAACGTTTTTCCACAATAACGTCGGTGGCGTTAGAGACGGGCTTAAAAACAACGGACATAGAAACCTTCTATCAATGGTTTTGTTCAACACCGCTCACCACCACTGTGTTTTCTCAAGGCATCAACCAATCCACGAGTGGCACTGACAAAGCAAACAGTATCATTAATTGCCACCTAGCCACTGGCCGTATTGGGCTACCCGGTAGTACACCGTTTTCAATTACCGGCCAACCAAACGCCATGGGTGGGCGGGAAGTGGGTGGGCTGGCAAACACACTGGCCGCGCATCTTGAATTTGGTAACGACGAGCACTTTTCGCTGGTGAAAATTTTTTGGAAAGCGCCCACTCTAGCAACCAAACCAGGGCTAAAAGCCATCGATATGTTCGATGCGATTGAAAAAGGAAACGTGAAAGCCATTTGGGTGATGGCGACCAACCCAGCGGTAAGCCTACCTGACAGCGACAGGATCAATCGCATTTTATCTGACTGCCCACTCGTGATTGTTTCAGACTGTGTTGCTGATACAGAAACGCTTCGTCACGCAAACGTCTGCTTACCCGCTCAAGGCTGGAGCGAAAAATCAGGCACAGTGACTAACTCAGAGCGTCGCATCTCTCGACAGCGTCGATTGCTACCTACACCAGGCGAAGGCAAACCTGATTGGTGGATAGTCAGCGAGGTCGCCAAACGAATGGGTTTCCATGACGCCTTTAATTACCAGACAGAGGCCGATATTTTCAGGGAGTATGTTGCACAGACCAACATAGGAAATCGTCACGAAGACAGAAGTAAAAGAATGCTGAACCTGTCAGGGCTAAACGGCATGACCAATGAGGCGTATAACGACCTGTCTCCAATTCAATGGCCTGTTAACAGCACGACGGGCGAAAGTGAACGCTTGTTTAGTGATGGACAGTTTTCGACGCCGGATGGAAAAGCAAAGTTCATCACTGTTGATCATCAGCCTCCAGCCAATGCCATTAGCGAACGCTATGGACTTATCTTAAATACAGGTCGAATTAGGGATCAATGGCACACCATGACTCGCACAGGTTTATCGAGCATTCTCAACACTCATGACAGTGAACCCATGCTAGAGATCCACCCTTTTAATGCATCCGATCGGGGCATTAGAGATGGTCAGTTGGTAAAAGTCAGTAGCAATATCAGTACGCAAGTATTTCGAGCAAGCGTCACTCGTCACGTTCCGGTAGGACAATGCTTTGCTCCCATTCACTGGAGTCAAACTCACTGCTCAGGAGGTAAAACAGACGCACTCATTCCGGCGATTACCGATCCAATTTCAGGGCAACCTGAGTTGAAAGCTACACCGGTGATGGTTCAGCCAATGTTTGTAAAAACCAGCCTTCAAATCTGCCGTTCATCACCGTTTTCACAGAGGCAATTGAGTCAGTTTTGTGCCGAATATTGGGTAAAGCAGAAAGTCTCAGGGGGCTACGTTTATCAACTTCAATTTTTTAACGAAACCGACGAGGTATATGCCACGCTTTTGGACTCATTCGTAGGTGATGAGGATGCCATCATTCAAGGTGGACAGCCCGCGCAGAGAAGAGCGGTTGTTTTTCAGCAATTGAAACCAACAATGGCATTTTCCCTTTGCAATATTGATAGCGAGCTGCGTCAACCCGATATTGCACAGCTTTTAGCATCTCACTTTACGCATCAGGATATTCACGCTTTCTTAGCTGATTCCCTTGCAACGCGTTCTCCCATTATCTGCACCTGCAAGCAAGTCACGCAAAGTGATATCGAGAATCTCATTGCTGAAAATCCATCCATTGATACACAGACAATCAGCGAGTTAACGTTGGCGGGTACAGGCTGTGGCAGTTGTGCATCCGACATCGAACAATGCCTTTTGCGTGCTTGTACGAGTGCATTGTCAATGGTTCAGAAAGCGGGATAACAAAAAGGCAGCCTAGGCTGCCTTCTCAATTTTCACATTCAACGCTTAAACGCGAATACTACTTCTTCTTACGTTTATCCGTCACTTCCCACTTACCGTCTATCAGCAGACCGGTCCAACCTGATGGTTTACCCTCTTCTTCGGTTCGGACGTAGTTCTCTTTGCTCTTACGGCTAAAGCGAACAACGGCTTTGCGTCCATCTGGATCTTCAGCTGGGGCATCGGCCAGATACTGATATTTTTCTGGAATGCGATCTTTAAAGCGTGCAAGTTCTTCAACTAATGGCGCTCGAGTTTCACGCGATTTAGGGAAGTTACTTGCCGCGAAGAACAAACCTGATGCACCGTCACGAAGCACAAAGTATGCGTCTGAGTTTTCACACGGCAGTTCAGGGAAATGCACCGGATCTTCTTTCGGTGGTGCGATTTCGCCGTTCTTCAAAATCTTACGGGTATTCTTACAGGTCTCGTTGGTACAACCCATGTACTTACCGAAGCGGCCGTTTTTCAGCACCATGTCGGAACCACACTTGTCACACTCAACCAGTGGGCCTTCATAACCCTTGAGCTTAAACTCACCCTTCTCGACAATGTAGCCATCACAGCTTGGGTTGTTACCACAAACATGTAACTTGCGATCTTTGTCAATCAAGTACGCGTCCATCGCCGTTTCGCACTTAGGGCAACGTTTTTTGGCGCGAAGCGCAGCGGTTTCAACGTCTTCTTCCAGTACGTTAACAATGCCTTCTTCATCCATCAGGTTGATGGTGGTTTTGCAACGCTCTTTCGGAGGCAACTGATAGCCTGAACAACCAAGGAATACGCCTGTCGATGCGGTACGAATACCCATCTTGCGACCACAGGTTGGACAATCGATGTCAGTCATGACGATGCTGTTAGGCTTCATGCCGCCTTCAGCTTCTTCCAATTCTGCTTTACCCAAATCATCCGTAAATGCTTTGAAGAAGTTGTTCAGTACCTGTTTCCAGTCTTCACTGCCCATGGCGATTTTATCGAGGTTCCCCTCCATTCGCGCAGTGAAGTCGTAATCCATCAAATCAGCAAAGCTGTCATCAAGACGGTCGGTAACAATCTCACCCATCTTTTCAGCATAGAAACGACGTTGTTCAGTACGCACGTAACCACGGTCTTGAATGGTTGAAATGATCGATGCATAAGTAGAAGGACGACCAATGCCACGCTTCTCAAGCTCTTTAACCAATGCGGCTTCTGTAAAGCGTGCAGGCGGCTTGGTGAAGTGTTGCTTAGGGTCAACCTTATCTAGCGTCAAGATCTCGCCTACATCAACGTGTGGAAGCGTTGTATCTTCGGTTTTACCCATAGGACGCTGTACACGTGTCCAACCATCAAAACGTAAGGTGCGACCTTTCGCTTTTAGGGTAAATTCGCCTGCTTGAACGCTAATGGTGCCCGAATCATATTTTGCTGGTGTCATTTGGCACGCAACGAACTGTCGCCAGATCAAGTCATACAGACGATGAGCATCTGGGTCCATGCCCTGCAAATCATCGGCATTCACGTCAACGCTTGAAGGACGAATCGCTTCGTGCGCTTCCTGAGCATTACCTTTAGAACCATATTTAAGTGGTGCGGATGGCAGATACTTATCGCCGTATTCGCTACCAATAAATTCACGTGCTGATTCAACAGCCTCTTGGCTCAAGTTGGTCGAGTCGGTACGCATGTAGGTAATATAACCCCCTTCGTACAGACGTTGAGCCAACATCATGGTCTTCTTAACGCCAAAGCCCATGCGGGTACTTGCCGCTTGTTGCAGCGTCGAAGTAATAAACGGCGCAGACGGCTTACTGCTGGTTGGACGGTCTTCACGGTCCACCACTTTGTACGTCGCTTTTTGCAATGCGTCTGTTGCCGCCATCGCTTGCGCTTCGTTCAATGGCTTGAACGCTTCACGGTTTTGCTGAGCAACAACTAGGCGCAACACATTTTGGCTAGCGGTTGTGGTATCGGCGTGAATATCCCAATACTCTTGCGGCACAAATGCTTTGATTTCGTGCTCACGCTCAACGAGCAGCTTAACCGCTACCGATTGAACACGGCCTGCAGACAAACCACGTGCCACTTTCTTCCAAAGAAGCGGCGACACCATAAAGCCCACAACGCGATCCAGGAAGCGGCGTGCTTGCTGTGCATTCACGCCATCCATGTTCAGTTCACCAGGCGCTTGGAACGCTTGCTGGATAGCATTTTGGGTAATTTCGTTGAAGACAACGCGTTTAAAACGGCTTTCATCACCACCGATCAGTTCCCGCAGGTGCCAAGCAATGGCCTCCCCTTCGCGGTCCAAATCCGTCGCGAGATAAACAAAATCTGCTTTTTCAGCCAACGCTTGAAGTTCAGAAACCACTTTTTCCTTACCTGGAAGCACTTGATAGTTCGCTTTCCAATTGCGGTAAGGATCAACACCCATTTTGTTGATCAGCGAATTCTTCTCTTTGTCTTTCTTAATTCGCTCTTTTTCTTCCGGACTCAACCCTTTGGTTGAGATAGGCGTCGCTTTTTTGCCGCCTTGAGCAGCACCGGTAGGCAGATCCCGAACATGACCTACACTCGATTTAACGATGAAGTCTTTGCCCAGGTATTTATTAATCGTTTTTGCCTTTGCCGGGGACTCCACGATAACGAGAGATTTACCCATAGTGACCAATACGCCCTCGCGTTAAAAATTCAATCTATCAGTCCAAATCGCATGAAAACCTTGATGCCATGCTGACTGACGCTATTTACAATATTGAGCGAGTCGATCTGAATATCAACCAGTTTCTTTCTAAAATCCCCCGATTGGTCGCAGCTTCCGCACTTGTTACCGACTTGTAACCAATAAACCTACTTTATCGGAGGGTTAGCGTAGTCTCACTTTTGCAAGCGCGCTAATCATTACCATTGACGCCAACCCATTTACCATTTCACTTCGAATTTTTCTGGCTTGGCTCACACAATGCGTTCTAGAAACATATCAATTCGACGCTTTCGTAAGCATGTCCTCTTTTAAGACTGCTCACGCTATAATAGGCGCTCTTTTTCCCTTTACTCGAGAAAATTATGTCTGAGAAAACACCGATTAGCACTGAAGATCTGCTAATCATGGCAAACAAGATGATCCGAGAACACGATGCTTACCTGGATGGTATGCACACCAATTCAGTGGAAGAAAAAGCAGGTGTAATGGTTTTTAAAGGCGAATATTTTTTGGACGACAACGGATTGCCTACGCCTAAAACCACTGCAGTTTTCAACATGTTCAAATATCTCGCTCACCAACTATCAAAACAGTACACGCTGCAATAAGTTAGCGCGTTTGAGCTTGACCAGAAAAATGCCACCTATCAGGTGGCATTTTTTCGTCTAGACGATGAGGTTAACCCTCAAATACCGCCGTATCTTTTTCTTTGTCTTCTCGGACAGAATTACCGCCCTGATCGGATTTATCACCGCGACCTTTCGGATCGGGACCGAACTGATTCGGGCCCGGAGTGCCATCTAGAATACCCAGTTCGACCAAGGCGAAGATAGGACCAATTAACGGCAAAAAAGTCACAACAAGCCACCAAGGACTTTTATTTCTGTCTTTCAAGCGTTTGATATTGAGCGCAACTGATGCATAAATCGCAAATAACGAAATCGCGATTGAAAGTGCATCTAGCACTACATGACCGCCTTGATAAAAGAAAGTTGGCAACACCATGACAAGTACAGGCACACTGTATAGCCAATAATCACGGCGTCTCATTCGGCCTTCGAACGAAAACAACGCCCACTTTTGGTTGTTCATTTCAACTCCTAAACGATTGGTCGCTGACCACGACTGATCCACTTCAGCAGCAGACGATCTGCCGCTTCTGCTGAGGCTCCAGCCAGTTTCTCAGCGAGCTTTTTACGTTGAACGTAACGCACGCTCAAAACGTCTTTCTCTTTTACTGCAGACACCAGATAGTCATCACTGGTTCCAATGCTATCAATCAAGCCTAAAGGCAATGCTTGATTACCAAACCAGTGTTCACCTGTCGCCACTTTTTCTAGCTCAAGTGATGGGCGGTGATCAGCAATGAAATCTTTAAATAGCGTGTGGGTTTCTTCCAGCTCGCCCATGAATTTCTCGCGCGCTTTGTCTGTGTTTTCACCAAACATGGTGAGGGTGCGCTTAAACTCACCCGCCGTCAGTTGTTCAAATTCAATATCATGTTTTTTAAGTAGTTTATTAAAATTTGGCAACTGTGCAATAACACCAATTGAACCGACAACAGCAAACGGTGCGGCAATAATTTTATCCGCTACACATGCCATCATATAACCGCCACTCGCCGCCACTTTATCAACAGATGCAGTAAGAGAAATACCCGCTTGTTTAATGCGATCAAGCTGAGAAGACGCCAAGCCATAAGCATGCACCATGCCGCCGCCACTTTCGAGACGCACCAGCACTTCATCACCTTCTTTGGCGACAGACAAAATGGCCGTGACCTCTTCACGCAATGCCGTGACTTCGCGAGCATCAATACTGCCCTTGAAATCCAGCACGAATACATGCGGTTTACGGCTTGATTCCAATGACACGGAATCGGTCATTTTCTTTGCTTCTGCTTTCGCTTCTTTTGCTTTCGCTTTTTCCGCTTTTTTATCCGCTTTATCTCGCGCTTTCAGTGCCGTTTCATCATAAAGATAAGACTCCATAGAATGGATTAAATCTTTATGCTTTTCAGTCAGGTTCGTAATTTCTAGCTCCCCTTTCTGACCCTGTTTGCCACCAGCGCTTTTTGCGATAATCAGCACCACGATGACTGCAACGACAAACGTCAGTATCTTTGCTAAAAACAGGCCGTAATCAAGCAAGAATTCCAAACTGTATTCCTCATTTATAGTTATATGTTCCCATTCTACTAAACAACTACCCGCAAAGTGCAAGTTCGGTGTCGTTTTCTTTGTATTCGAGTGTTGTTTATTACAGGTTTGCCATCTTACAATGCAGTTTAGCCGAAGCGAAACGCGGTCGCGGATCGAGTAACAGGCATTGAGATTAACAGGCAGCAACGCCGAAGATAAAAAGGAATATTGTAACGTGGAGTATCAAGTAGCAGCCAACGCATTAGACGGTAAAGTCATTCTGGTGACTGGCGCAGGTGATGGCATAGGCCGACAAGCCGCACTCAGTTACGCGCAACATGGTGCAACCGTTATTCTGCTAGGACGCACAGTAAAGAAGCTAGAGAGCGTCTATGACGAAATTGAGACCGCAGGCTTCCCTCAACCCGCGATTATCCCGCTAGATATGCTAGGAGCCACTCGTCAGCATTATCTGGATATGGTTGACACCATTGAGCAGCAATTCGGCCGTATTGACGGTGTGCTCCACAATGCAGGCATGCTAGGTGTATTGAGTCCTTTCGATCAGATCGAAGAAAAAGCCTTTGATGAAGTGATGCAGGTGAATGTTAAAGCCACTTTTCTGATGACCCAAGCATTAATGCCTTTGCTGCAAAAATCAGACGACGCGCGCCTGGTGTTTACAACATCTACCGTGGGACACGCTGGGCGAGCATTCTGGGGCGCATACGCAATGTCGAAGTTTGCCACCGAAGGCATGATGCAAGTGTTGGCGGATGAGTTGAGCAACACCAGTGTGAAAGTGAATGCGATAAACCCAGGTGGTACACGCACAAAAATGCGCGCCTCTGCGTTTCCTGCGGAAGAAGCAAGCAAACTGAAATCACCACTGGATATTATGCCTCTGTACCTTTACCTAATGGCGCCAGAAGGCATTGACGTTAACGGTCAGTGCATCGACGCGCAGCCTAAGTAATCGGGCTAGAAAACAGGCACAAAAAAGCCAGCATCTCTGCTGGCTTTTTAATATCAATATTTTCTTGCTTAACGCCCTTGGCGTTTTCCGCCCTGAGGCTTCTGGCGAGAAGACGATTGACCACCACGGTTCGGAGTTGCATTCCCCCCCGGACGACCGTTGCCGCGTTTACCTTGAGCTGGTTTACCTTGGCCTGGCTTACCCTGAGCAGGCTTACCTGACGCTGGTCGACCTTGACCCTGTGCTGGCTTTCCGCCTTGAGCAGGTTTATTACCTTGCACCGGTTTCGCTGACGGACCACCACGACGAGGCTTACGTGTTTCATTTGATTCAACACGCTCTTCGTGACGACGCACTGCACGACGGATCTTCTGACCACGTGCTTTACGCTTCTGCGCTTCTACCGTGATCATGGTTTCTTTCTCTGGACGCAATTCCACCATTTCACGCAGGTAGTTAACGTTATCCAGTTCAAGTTCCATCCAGCCGCCGCGAGGTAGCTCTTTGTTCAAGTAGATGTCACCGTAGCGTACACGCTTCAGGCGGCTTACCGTCACACCTTGTGTTTCCCAAAGACGACGAACCTCGCGGTTACGGCCTTCAGTGATCACAACATAGAATGTGTGGTTGGAACCTTCGCCACCTGCGTATTGAATATCTTCAAAACGCGCTTCGCCATCCTCAAGCTGAACACCACGAACCAGATTCTTCACCATCTGCTCGTTGACGTCGCCAAACACGCGAACCATGTATTCACGTTGTACTTGACGGCTTGGGTGCATCAAACGGTTCGCCAATTCACCATCAGTGGTGAACAGCATCAAGCCTGATGTATTCGCATCCAAACGACCCACGGCCACCCAACGGGCACCATTTAGTTTCGGGAGACGATCAAAAACGGTACGACGACCTTCAGGGTCGCTGCGTGTGCACAACTCACCTTCTGGTTTGTTGTATGCCATTACACGGCACACAAGTTCAGAAGGCGCAGCTACCTGTACACTGTGCCCGTCAACACGAATGTTAGCGTTGACGTCATCGAGACGATCACCCAGCTTGGCAACAAGACCATTAATGCTGACGCGACCTTCTTGAATCAGGGTTTCGATCTCACGACGAGAACCGAGACCTGCACGGGCTAACACCTTCTGTAATTTTTCACTCATTTACGTTTACCTTACTGTCGCCTTCACAGGCGTCGATGTCGGAAAGAAACGCCTCAAAAAAGAGGCAACGGCGTATTATGCCAAAATAGGCACAAATACACCACGGGATTTCGTTACTACTCTCCGCCATCACTGGAAATATTGCGTTGCAGTGTGACCGATTGACCTCCACCGCTTAGAAGTAGAGATACAAGCTTATTCGAATGGACTGGTATCACCTGTACCACGACGGAGAATTTCAGGCTTATCATCAC
Organism: Enterovibrio norvegicus FF-33; assembly: GCF_000286835.2. Taxonomy (GTDB): domain Bacteria; phylum Pseudomonadota; class Gammaproteobacteria; order Enterobacterales; family Vibrionaceae; genus Enterovibrio; species Enterovibrio norvegicus_A. The sequence continues at coordinate 2,565,086 of NZ_AJYD02000038.1, forward strand.
TGAAATCAATCACCGTAGTCGGTTGCTCACCCATAAATCCGCCGTTCAAGATGCAATCAACGGCATGCTCAAGCTGATCGCGAATAGCTTCAGGATCTGACTCCGTAAAATCATTGCCCGGCAGAATAAGCGAGGTGGACATAATCGGTTCACCCATGGCTTCCAACAGATCCAACGCAATTTGGTTATCCGGCACGCGAATACCAATGGTTTTACGTTTCGGATTCATTAAACGGCGCGGCACTTCCTTGGTCGCCTTCAAAATGAAGGTATAACGACCAGGCGTATTATTACGAATCAATCGATATGCAGTGTTATCAACACGCGCATAGAGCGAAAGTTCTGACAGATCCCGACACAGCAAGGTGAAGTTGTGCTTATCATCCAAACGACGAATTCGGCAAATACGCTCCAACGCCATCTTGTTTTCCAACTGACAGCCCAAGGCATAACCAGAATCGGTCGGATAAACAATGACACCGCCATTGCGAACAATAGCGACGGCTTGAGTGATCAAGCGCGCTTGTGGATTTTCAGGATGCACATAAAAAAATTGGCTCATACTTCCTCCTTTACGGGCACTTCTAACGTCGGCAACGTCCAAGATTCCCAGATTTCCGAACAACCTTTCGGTAAGTATAAGTTACGCCCTAATTCTAGCCATGGAGAAGGGTAATGGAAATCAGAACCTTGGGAGCCAGCAAGCCCAAATTGAATGGCATAATCACCCAATAGGCGACGTTCATTCGGTGATTGTTGCGGTTGAGCGATTTCCATTCCATCTCCGCCAGCATCAGCAAAGGTTTGAAGTAGACGTTTCAACCATTTGGCCGAGAGTTTATACCGACCTGGATGCGCAATCACGGCCTGACCACCCGCTTTGTGAATAACGTCAACCGCTTCGTCTATCGTGCACCAGTTCGGTGGCACATAACCGGGGTTACCACGCGTAAGATACTTCTTGAATACCGCCTGCATGGTTTTTACGTGTCCTTGCTCAACCATCCAGCGTGCAAAATGAGCACGAGTCAGTGATACATCACCCGCTAACGCTTTCGAACCTGCCAGTGCACCGGGCATACCTTGCTTGTCGAGACGATCCGCGATTAATTCCGCGCGCGCTTCACGACGAATGGCTTGAGCATTAATCAAAGCAACCAATTCTGGCGCTTCAGGGTCGATATTTAAGCCCACAACATGGATATCTTTGTTTTCCCAAACGGTCGATATCTCGATGCCATTGACGATATGCAAAGGGAGCCCATGCTTTGCCACGGCAGCTTTCGCAGGAGCCAAACCCGCAGTGGTATCGTGATCAGTTATTGCGAGCACATTGACACGAAAATCAACAGCGCGTTTCACGAGATCTTCAGGGCTGAAGCGTCCGTCGGACGCAGTGGTGTGGCTGTGTAGATCAAATAGCATGACTTTTCTTCAATTCGTTGCTTGACTTTACCGTCATACACTAGTTAACTAGTACACGATTACTTATTCAAATGGATTACGTCTTCATGGTACAGCATAACCTCATTCAACAAACAGCACTGATTAACTGGTGGTGGCACTCCTATTAACAGGCGGTGTGATGAGTGATAACCAAAAGAAAGACGTCACCAAACCCGCCTAACGCGGGTTTTTTTGTCCCTTTTTTTGACCACCCAGCATGAATTGAGCACCTTACCGAAGGTGGCGGCACAGAAAGGACTTTTAGCATGATCATCGTATTAAAACCCCAAGCCACTGAGCCAGAACCAAAAACGGCGCTCGGTAAGAATGAACAAAGTAACCTAAAGACGCCTTTCATGCTGAGCGTCGCACTGATGGTAAAAAGCAGTGAGTAAAAATGGCAACCCAGCCTTGTTAATACGTTGACTTTCCGCCACTATCGAGGGATTGATGCAAGCCACTAATTATATCTATGACACTGGTAACACAAACATTATTTTGCATGGGCGCGGCATTCGAACGTTTGAAACGACAACCCGCAACATCGTTGATATCAATACAATCGCTGATATCCAGCATTGTCGTCACCTCAACTCAGCGGAAGCGCTGTCAGACGGACATCAAGCGCTCACCGAAAGCATGTTTGCGCAACTTATGCAGGAACTAAAACCTTTTGTAGAAGCAGCAGGGAGAACGCTGTGAAAAATCACGCTTTAAAACAAGGCGAACTCGATGTATTGAGCCTGGATGTGCCATACGTCGCCGCTCCAACTGAATTGTATGCGACAGTCTGCCAAGATCGTCCCTATAGCCTATTACTCGAATCCGCCGAGGTTGATTCCAAGCAAGACCTGAAAAGCCTTATGCTGATCGATGCCGCTGTGCGCATTGTCTGCCGTGGACGAACGGTTGAGTTAGAAGCTAAAACCAAAAATGGCAGAAATGTACTGAGCGCCGTTGAGGCTGAGCTTTCCAAGCAAGGTCTCGACATTGAATCGTCACGTACTGATGATTTACTCTTGCTTCACTTCGCGCAAGAGAACCGCACGTTAGATGAAGACGCACGTTTGCGCCAGCCTTCACCGTTTGATGCACTGCGTATCGTACAACACGCCTTTAATCTTGATGGACATCCAGACCAAGCATTAATGATTGGCGGTCTGTTTGCCTACGATCTCGTTGCTCAGTTCGAGCCACTGCCTAAGGTAGAACGCGGAAACAACTGCCCTGACTATCTGTTTTATGTAGCAGAAACCTTATTGGTTATTGACCACCAGCGACGTCATGCCACACTTCAAGGCACGCAGTTTGGTGGCAGTGAAAACGCCGAAACCTATTACGATTTAAGCCGACGACTTCAAGCCATCAAAGAAAGCTGCATCAATCCGTCACCGATGCCAAAAGCCGAGGTATTAGAAACCTCAAACCTCACCGTATCCGTCAGTGATAAAGATTTCTGCGCTGCGGTTGATGAACTAAAACAATATGTGATCAAAGGTGACGTGTTTCAGGTGGTGCCAAGCCGTCGTTTCACCCTGCCTTGCCCTTCCCCACTCAATGCATATTTGAAACTCAAACAAGGTAACCCAAGTCCTTACATGTTCTACATGCATGACACCGACTTCACCTTGTTTGGCGCTTCGCCTGAGAGTGCACTGAAATACAGCAAAGACACGAACCAAGTCGAGATCTACCCGATTGCAGGGACTCGCCCGCGTGGCAAAAATACTGATGGCTCAATCAATCTTGATCTTGATGGCCGTATAGAGCTTGAGCTTCGTAACGACATCAAAGAAAACGCCGAGCACATGATGTTGGTTGATTTGGCACGAAATGACGTTGCACGTATCAGCGAGCCAGGAACCCGCTATGTGGCAGACCTGCTAAAAGTCGACCGCTATAGCCATGTGATGCATCTGGTCTCACGTGTTGTGGGACAACTGCGTAACGATTTGGATGCCCTGCATGCCTATCAAGCCTGCATGAACATGGGCACGCTCACAGGCGCTCCGAAAATTCGCGCGATGCAATTAATTCGCCAGTTCGAGAAAAGCCGTCGCGGCAGTTACGGTGGCGCAGTCGGCTATCTTACCGGTCATGGTGACATGGATACCTGCATCGTGATCCGCTCAGCCTATGTTGAAGATGGCATCGCACAGGTTCAAGCAGGCGCAGGCGTGGTATTTGACTCCATTCCTCAAGCAGAAGCCGATGAAACCAGAGGTAAAGCGCAAGCAGTACTCACTGCGATTCAAGTCGCCCACCAAGGAGAGCAGGCATGAGTCAGCCCGTTAACGCACACATCGTGCTGGTCGATAATTTCGACTCTTTCACTTACAACTTGGTGGATCAATTCCGCTCACTCGGTTACCCGGTCACTATTTACCGCAATAGCCTGTCGGCTGATCAGATAGAACAAGCTCTGTCAGAGCTAGAGAATCCGGTTGTTGTGTTGTCACCCGGCCCAGGCGCACCATCAGAAGCAGGTTGTATGCCCGCTCTTATTTTGAAGCTCAAAGGCCGTGTGCCAATGATAGGCATATGCCTAGGACAGCAAGCTATCACTGAAGCCTATGGCGGCGTAGTTGCTGGCGCTGGTGACATTGTTCACGGTAAAGCATCCCAGATGACACATAACGCACATGCCGTGTTTGGTAACATTGAGAGCCCATTGACCATTGCGCGTTACCACTCACTGGTCGCGACCAAGGTGCCTGATTCGCTCGATGTTATCGCGGATGTGGAAGGCTTAGTCATGGCGGTTGTGAACGACGCTGATCGCGTGGTGGGTTTTCAATTCCACCCAGAATCAATTTTGACAACAAAAGGCGCAGACCTTCTGACAAATACAATCAACTGGGCGACACAACCGCGCTGATGGACGACAACACAAGGAGAGTAAACATGGACGCAATTATTAATAAGCTTTACGAACAAGAATCTCTGTCTCGTGAAGAAAGCCATCAGCTGTTCGACACCATTATCAAAGGTGAAATGGACCCTATCCTGTTGGCCGCGACATTAACGTCGCTAAAAATTAAAGGCGAAACACCAGACGAAATCGCGGGCGCGGCTTCTGCACTAACCGAAAATGCAAACCCATTCCCATCGCCAGAATATGATTTCGCTGACATCGTTGGCACAGGTGGTGACGGTTCAAATTCTATCAACATTTCCACCACAGCCGCCTTTGTTGCGGCAGCCTGTGGGGTGAAAGTCGCCAAGCATGGTAACCGCGGCGTATCCAGTAAATCAGGTTCTTCTGACTTGCTTGCAGCTTTTGGCATTGATTTGGCCATGCGCCCCGAGACGGCACGTGGCGCATTAGATGATTTGGGCGTGTGCTTCTTGTTCGCACCGCAATACCATAGCGGTGTTCGTCACGCGATGCCTGTTCGTCAAACCATGAAAACACGCACCATCTTTAATTTGTTAGGCCCATTGATTAACCCTGCAAAACCAACGCTGGAGTTAATGGGTGTGTATGACAAAGCCCTCGTAAGACCGATTGCTGAAACCATCAAAACCCTTGGTCTGAAACGCGCAGCCGTTGTTCATGGCAGCGGGCTTGATGAAGTCGCGATTCACGGTGAAACCACCGTGGCAGAAATTAAAGATGGCGTTATCACCGAATACACACTGACACCGGAAGATTTTGGCGTTAACACTCACCCTCTCAAATCCATTGAAGGGGGTACGCCAGAAGAAAACCGAGAAATCATCACACAGATCCTTCAAGGCAAAGGTACCGAAGCACAACAAAGTGCTGTTGCCGTTAACGTGGCAATGTTACTGCGCCTCTTCGGACATGAAGATCTGAAAGCCAACACGCAAAAAGCACTGGATGTGATGCGCAGCGGAAAACCTTTCGAACTTGTTCAGCAACTTGCGTCACGGAGCAGCTAATGGAAACGGTACTAGCAAAAATTGTTGCGGATAAACGTATTTGGATTGAGGCGCGCAAGGCGGTACAGCCACTTGAGAGCTTCATCAATGATGTGGTTCCCAGTGATCGCAGCTTTTATGATGCACTGTCAGGAAAACCAGCAAAGTTCATCTTGGAGTGCAAAAAAGCCTCGCCGTCAAAAGGCCTGATCCGCGATGATTTCGACTTGGATTACATCGCCAGCGTATACGGCAATCATGCCGCAGCGATTTCTGTCCTGACAGACGAAAAGTACTTTCAAGGTAACTTCGACTTTCTGCCACAAGTCCGCGGTCAGGTGCCTTGCCCTGTTTTGTGTAAAGATTTCATGGTAGACGCTTACCAAGTTTACCTTGCACGCTTCCATCAAGCCGATGCCATTTTGTTAATGCTGTCTGTGCTGAATGACAACGAATACCGCGAACTGTCAGCACTCGCTCATAAACTTAAACTGGGTGTGTTAACGGAAGTCAGCAACGAAGAAGAACTGGAACGTGCCATTGCGCTAAAAGCGAAAGTGGTTGGCATTAACAATCGCAACTTGCGCGATCTAAGCATCGATTTAAACCGTACCAAAGAACTGGCGCCTCGCCTGCCAGAAGATTGCATTGTGATTTCTGAATCCGGTATCTACACCCACCAGCAAGTACGTGAATTGGCACCGTTTGCAAACGGCTTTTTGATTGGCAGTTCGCTGATGAGTGAAGACGATGTTGAACAAGCCGTTCGACGCGTACTGTACGGCGACAACAAAGTCTGCGGCCTGACTCGACCAGAAGATGCCAAAGCGGCTTATGACTCGTTCGCCAATTATGGCGGCCTGATATTCGTCGAGAAATCTCCGCGTTACGTTGACCTTGACGCTGCACGCAAAGTCATAGACGGCGCACCGTTAGATTACGTTGGTGTTTTCCAAAATCACGACGTTGACCATGTGGCAGACACAGCGAAAGCGTTGAATTTAGCCGCTGTGCAGCTTCATGGTGAAGAAAACAGCGACTACATCGACAAGCTGCGCGAGAAATTGCCGCAAGAAACACAAATTTGGAAAGCCCATGGCGTCAGCGACAAAGCGCCGACGCTAGAAGCAGGTGCAGACCGCAATCTGTTGGACAGCCGTATTGGCACACAAAGCGGCGGCACCGGTAAGCAGTTTGATTGGTCGCTGATCCCACAAGATCAACGTGAAACTCTGATGATCGCTGGCGGTCTGTCAGGTGACAACGCCAAAGAAGCCGCAGCACTAGGCTGCGCAGGACTCGACTTCAACTCAGGTGTAGAAAGTACGCCGGGTGTTAAAGATCAACAAAAATTGGACGCTGCATTTTCAGCGCTTAGAGATTACTAAAGGACTGTTATGACTAAGTTGAATGCCTACTTCGGCGAATTTGGTGGTCAGTATGTACCACAGATCCTGGTACCCGCGCTGGACCAGCTAGAACAAGCGTTTATCGACGCACAAAGCGACCCTGAATTTCAGGAAGAATTTATCGGTCTTTTGGAAGAGTATGCAGGTCGCCCTACAGCGCTAACCCTAACGCGTAACTTGACCAAAGGCACCAAAACCAAGCTTTACCTCAAGCGTGAAGACCTTCTTCACGGTGGTGCGCACAAAACCAATCAGGTGCTTGGTCAGGCCTTGCTTGCAAAGCGCATGGGTAAGAAAGAAATCATCGCTGAAACAGGCGCAGGTCAGCACGGTGTGGCAACAGCACTTGCATGTGCTCTGCTTGATTTGAAATGCCGTGTATACATGGGCGCAAAAGACGTTGAACGTCAAAGTCCAAACGTGTTTCGCATGAAGCTGATGGGTGCGGAAGTGATTCCAGTACATTCTGGCTCTTCAACACTCAAAGATGCCTGTAACGAAGCATTGCGTGATTGGTCTGCAAGTTATGAAGACGCTCACTACCTGCTCGGCACCGCAGCTGGCCCTCACCCTTTTCCGACTATCGTGCGTGAATTTCAGAAGATGATTGGTGAAGAAACCAAGCAGCAAATTCTAGAAAGAGAAGGTCGTCTGCCTGACCACTTGATCGCCTGTGTCGGTGGCGGCTCAAATGCCATCGGCATGTTCGCTGATTTTATCGAAGATACAGATGTCGGCCTGATTGGCGTGGAACCTGCAGGCTTAGGGCTTGATACAGACCAACATGGCGCTCCACTCAAACACGGCAAGTTGGGCATTTTCTTCGGAATGAAATCCCCGTTGATGCAAGATCCAAACGGTCAGGTTGAAGAGTCTTATTCCATCTCTGCGGGTCTCGACTTTCCATCCGTTGGCCCTCAGCACGCCCATTTGAACGCAATTGGTCGTGCTAACTATGTTGCCATCACCGATGACGAAGCGATGGACGCATTCCAAGAATTGGCGCGTCACGAAGGGATAATTCCTGCGCTGGAATCCGCTCACGCCTTAGCCTATGCGCTAAAAATGGCTCGCGAAAACCCAGAAAAAGAACAATTGCTCGTGGTTAACTTGTCCGGTCGTGGTGACAAGGACATCTTTACCGTGCACGACATTTTGAAAGAAAAAGGAGTGATGTAATGGCTGCCACCTTGTCTCACCGCTATGAAGCGATGTTTGAAAAATTAGATGCCAAGGGTGAAGGCGCTTTCGTTCCTTTCGTGACCATTGGCGATCCAACCCCTGAGCAGTCTTTAAAAGTGATTGAAACACTGGTTGCAAACGGCGCAGACGCACTTGAATTGGGTATTCCCTTCTCAGACCCACTGGCTGATGGCCCAACCATTCAAGGCGCAGCGATTCGCGCATTGGAGTCAGGCACAACACCTGACAACTGTTTTGATATTCTTCGCCAAGTTCGTGCAAAACACCCAGACATTCCGATGGGTTTGTTGATGTATGCCAACCTCGTGTTCGCAAACGGTATCGACAACTTCTATGCAAAATGTGCCGATTCAGGTGTGGATTCAGTGTTGATTGCTGATGTGCCAGCGGGTGAATCTGAAGAGTTTCGTGTGTCTGCTGCCAAGTATGGCGTTCACGCGATTTTCATCGCACCGCCTAACGCCAACGAAGAAACGCTGAAAACCATTTCTGAGCTAGGTGGTGGTTATACCTACCTACTTTCTCGTGCTGGTGTCACTGGCGCAGAAACCAAAGCAGGCAAGCCTATTGATCACCTGATTGATCAGCTATCAGCCTTTGGTGCGCCACGCCCTCTGCTTGGTTTCGGTATTTCCGAACCCGCACAAGTCAAAGAAGCGATTTCTAACGGCGCAGCGGGTGCAATTTCAGGCTCTGCCGTGGTCAAAATTATCGAACGTAATGTTGATGACCATGACAATATGCTTAAAGAATTGGGCGAGTTTGTGGTTAGCATGAAAGCCGCTACCGTTAAATAACCAAACCAAGTACCCACGTTTACTCCCAAGGCCAGCGTTACGCTGGCTTTTTTCTATGTAGAGGCCTTACTCAACACCATTCACGTTTTATCTGCTGTAAGATTTGGGTAAACTTCAAGGTCATATTGAAAGCCCCCTCGCGATTTGCTTTGGGAGGCAAACAAGGACACGTATCTAAATGAAACAGCTCCTCGACTTTATCCCATTAATTATCTTCTTTGCGCTCTATAAGATGTACGACATCTACACGGCAACGGGCGCATTGATTGTGGCGACTATCATCCAAGTACTCTTGACGTGGGTGCTCTATAAGAAAGTAGAGAAAATGCAGATCGTCACGGCAACACTGGTCGCGGTTTTTGGTGGTATGACACTATTTTTCCAAGATGACAATTTCATCAAATGGAAGGTCACCATCGTGTATGTCTTGTTTGCCGCTGGTCTGCTCGTTTCTCAGATCATGGGGAAACCGCTTATCAAAAGCATGCTGGGTAAAGAAATCACCTTACCCGATGCAGTTTGGCGAAATATCAACAGTGCATGGGTGGCCTTTTTCACTGTACTGGCGGTACTCAATGTCTACGTCGCCTACACCATGCCACTAGATGTGTGGGTGAACTTCAAAGTGTTTGGCCTGATGGCTATTACTTTGATTTATACGTTGGTGACAGGCGTGTATATATACAAACACATGCCAAAAGAAACAGATTCTACCGATTCAAAATAGTTGATCTGGGCGGTGCCTATACGCCCTATTTAGTGAATAAAAACCTCATCTCGGAAGTAGTAAGATGTCGGAAACAAACAATTGCCCACGCGGCCAATTATTGCTGCGAACGTTGGCGATGCCAGCTGACACCAATGCCAATGGTGACATTTTTGGTGGCTGGATCATGTCTCAATTAGACTTGGCTGGCGCCATTTTGGCAAAAGAAGTGTCCCATGGGCGTGTCGTCACCGTCTCTGTAGAAGAGATCGTGTTCAAGACACCCGTTTCCGTCGGTGACGTAGTATGTTGCTACGGCGAATGCACACGTATTGGGCGTACTTCGATGAGTGTTGGACTAGAAGTATGGGTTAAACCCGTTGCAACAGACGGGGTTGGCCAACGCAGAAAAGTCTGCGAGGCAACGTTTAATTATGTGGCGATTGACGGTGAAGGCCGTCCAAGAGCGATAAATAAGTCATAAATCAGACAACATCGTCAGCACGATCCTTTAGCCTTGCATACAATAAGCCGAAGAAAAGTGAAGACGAATTAACACGGGAGAGAAACAAGGATGTGGTACGTCATTTTTTCACAAGATGTTGAAAACAGTTTGCCATTGCGCCTTCAAGTTAGAGAGCAACACTTGGCAAGACTGCGAGATCTTGAATCTCAAGACCGTTTGCTGGTTGCAGGTCCAAACCCTGCTATCGACAGTGAAGACCCAGGCGAAGCAGGTTTTACTGGCTCTACCGTCATCGCAAAGTTCGATAGCCTTGATGATGCAAAAGCTTGGGCAGACGCTGATCCATATATCGAAGCTGGCGTTTATAAAGACGTTATCGTTAAACCTTTCAAGAAAGTGCTGCCAGCCTGATTTTCTGACAGCTAACGCACAGGATCCCGTAATGCGACAATTTTCTACAACAGGACGATTGGCCCTAGCTGGCGCAATGGCTCTGATATTAACGGCTTGTTCTAGCACTTCAGATCTAGAAATTGCTGAGACATTCGCCGAGCAGAGAGCTGATGTTTTGAGCAAAATCGTGCCCGTTACAATGAACGGTTACAATTTGGTTCGCGCAACATCAAACAGCACGGCGATTGAACTGACCTTACTCTATTCAGGCAGTGGCGATGTTGCACCCGAAGCATTGGTCGACAAATTGCTAAAAACCTACTGTGTCGATAATGAAATCTATTCACTATTGGAAATGGGTGTGAGCTATAACCTTTTGTTTCGTGACGCACGTGGGCGTCCAGTATTAGAGCGCTCCATTACGCTTAACGACTGCGCCAAGTCGTCATGATGCTGGTATTATAAGCACACTGATGAATACAAAAAATCCCGCAAAATGCGGGATTTTTTATTGCGCCTAGAGGCTAAAGTTATACCAATCGGATTAAGTAAGCGGTCATAAATTTGCGCAGGGAAAATCGTCAAGAGCCAAGAAGAAATTGCAGCAACTGGTTATTCTACTTACAAAATCTCTGACGCAGTTATTGCCGATTTTAACCAGCAAAAATGCCTGAATACTAATTCTGATTGGTATTATTCATCTATCAACGTAAATCCCAAAATGAAAGACATCACCTTCTCTCTTGGCATTTCGCAAGGTTTGAGTGACCAAACATCATCAATCAGATACAGATTTCCACTGATAAAATCTCCACCAGATAACGCTTCCGCAAACACTTTCACCGCATGACCGTTACTGTAGCGCTTTACCGTCAGTCCCCATCGCTCATCATGATAAATCACCTTATGATGACCTGAATCCAATGCGTCTATTCGTTGAAATGCGTCCATGATGCCGCTCCGTCATTTAGTCCTGACGTTTAAAATGCATCACTTTTAGCGCGCTGTCTGTATCAATATCTTCAAATTCAGGTGGATTCTCAAGCCGAGAGACAAACACAAACTGTGGCGCAAACTCTGCCATCTGTTCTTCCAAGAAGCTTGGTTTTACATCTGGTGCATTCACGCAAGCCAACACATCACCACCTTCAGACACTAACTCCGGCAGGCGACGTAAGATTTTGGCGTAATCTTTGGTGAGAACAAAGCTGCCTTTCTGGAACGACGGTGGGTCAATAATCACAAGATCATAAGGCCCATTCTTCTTCACTTTACCCCACGACTTGAAAAGTTCATGACCCAGAAAACTCACCTTGTTCAGATTATGCTGATTCAATTGATGATTTTCTCGGCCTCGGGAAAGCGATGATCTCGCCATGTCCAGATTCACCACTTTATCAGCGCCGCCGTCAACAGCAGCAACGGAAAACCCACAGGTATAAGCAAAAAGGTTCAGCACGCACTTATGCGCTGCATTTTCCTGCACCCACTGACGGCCAAGACGCATATCCAAGAATAAACCGTTGTTCTGACGTTTACCCAGATCAAGCGTATAGCTCAAGCCATTCTCGACCACATTGATTTGAAACGGCATCTCACCCATCAAGGTTTCCGTTTCGGCCCCTTCACGGTCTCGGTGTTGCACAACGACTGTTTTACCACCTACTTTTCGCCACACATCACTTTGGCAAAATTGGCTCACGCCATCGCGAAGCGCGGTATAAAACTCAGGTTCGTCTTCTTTAAAGATAGCGATTTGCAGAACACCGTTACCAAGCCAATCCGCGGTAATTTGTTCTAAGCCTTCATAGCATCGCCCACGACCATGGAACACGCGTCTAACTTCATCGCCACACGCTGCAATACGATCAGCGATCACTTCAAAAAAGATCTTTAGCGCATCAGGCTTCATCATGGTTTGTTTCCTTTATTTCTTCTGTTGAGATGTTGGAAAGTTCAACAGGAACACCGCTCATCTGAAGGTTATAGAATTCACAGTTACGTCGCGTGCGTGTGCGTGCGACCTTCTTCTTATGCTGACGCCTAATGTTGGCCAGCGCCCAAAGACGTGACTGTTTCAAACTGCGATTTTTATTGCGGGTGTGCTGCATGCATCTCTCCAACGCTCTCCTTCCTTGGAGATCAATGACCTGCTAGTGACAGATCAACTCGATTATTTTTGATTCGGTAATTTAGGCCACAAAAGCGATGATGGCTGTTGCCATTCTTCAGGCAGCGTTGGCCATTGTTCACCCATTGATGGCGGTAACAGAAATTCAAACGCCTCACCTGAATGACTAAATTGCAACGCATAGGCATGCAGATAGCCGCGGTCGGCACTGGCTCCACCGTAGGTGTCATCACCTAAAATTGTTGCACCCACACTCTTTAACGCCACGCGTATTTGATGGGTTTTTCCAGTGTGTGGCTTGCAAAGAAACAAGCGGCGACCTTCGCCACCCGCAGTCGAAAAAAACTGGGTGACGGCAGGGTTATTTTTACTGGTCAGCAGTTTCCACATTGAGCGACGACTTTTCATCATGTCGCCAATAATGGTCCCTTGCTTTTTCGTTGGCTTTTTCGCTGAAACCGCCACATAGAATTTACGCACGGTTTTTTCTGCAAACATCAGCGAAAGTTCAGCGGCTGATTTTTGATGACGACCAAGCAGTAAAAGACCTGATGTCATTTTGTCGAGGCGATGAATCAAATAGAGTTGCTTGTCACCCGTATGCTTCGCCACTTCGGCGAGTAAGGGTTGCTCATTGTCATCTTTGTGGACACTGATCCCTGGGTGCTTATCGATGACCAAAAAGTCTTCATTCTGAAAGACCAGAGTAAACATGCCTAACCCTATAGTTGTGAGTTCGAAAGTCATTGCGAACAAAAAAAACAGCGCCGAGTGTAAACGGAATGGCGGCTAGGGAGAAGTCACGCATCGTATAAAGCCAAAATCCCCAGCAAGGCTAGGGATTTTTTTTAGCTTTATGCTCGAGTAACCTTTATTTAAATAGCGGCCAGAAGAACACAAGCGCCATCAAGATAGGACAAACGACACGTACATAGGTTGGCCATACTTTCCAGAACGTGCTGTTTGCCAGTTCTGGATTGCCGTGGCTTAACTCTTCCAACACTTCGTTTCGCTTCCAAATCCATCCTGCAATAAGCGCCATGATCACACCGAGGATTGGTTGCACGTATTCGGTAGTCACGCTGATGACTGTGCCAAACATGCTGCCAAAGTTGAAAATAATCAGGGAGGAGAACAATGCAATTGCACCGCCAACCCACCACACGACGGTTTTACGATCTTTGTCCAACTCTTCTGAGATACAGGCAACGGGGACTTCAAGCATTGAAATTGAAGAAGTCAGCGCTGCGATCACCATCAAAGCAAAGAATGCGACGCCCACAATCAAGCCTGCGCTGCCCATGGTGTCAAACATGGCTGGAAGTACGCTGAATACCAAGGTATCACCATCCAACAACGCACCGCTTTCGCTGTATATCTGCACGCCGTTTTTCTGCGCCACGAACATCGCTGGCAAAATCAATAGACCCGCGACGAAGGCAACACCCGTGTCCAACAGCGCAACCTGTGCAGCCGTTTTTGGTAAGTTCGCATCTTTACGCAGGTACGAACCATAGACCATCATGGTGCACACACCGATGGACAGAGAGAAGAACGCCTGACCCATTGCGCTCACCATTAAATCTGGTGAGAAATGCGACATATCAGGGACGAGGAACATTTTCAGGCCTTCCATCGCACCGGGTTGAAGCAGGGTGTAGCCCACCATGGCGATAAACAAAACGAAAAGCACTGGCATTAGGCGGGTTGACCACTTTTCAATACCATCCGCAACGCCGTTACGCACGACCAAAACGGTCAACAGCATAAACACGCCCATCAATACCAAGTTACGTGCAATGCCAAACCCTTCTAGCCAAGCCGCTGCGCTATCAAAACCGAAGGCGCTGAGTAACGGGCCAATCAAGAAGCCAAAAAACCAACCGGCAACAATGGCGTAGAAACTCAATATGCCACTCACACCTAGCATGCCTGCAATACCAACGGCAGAACCCAGCAGTTTGTGTTTTGGTGCAACTGAAATAAGGGAGCGTATAGGGTTAGATGCACCGAATCGGCCAATTGTCAGCTCTGCCACCAGCAGTGGATAAGCCAAAATAAAGACCATGACCAAGTATGTGATTAAAAAAACAGCGCCACCATTACTGGCTGCCTGTGTGGGGAAACCCCAAATATTACCGAGACCTACGGCAGAACCTGCCGCTGCCAGAATGAATCCTAATCGGGAGGAAAACTGGGCTCTATTACTGCTTGCCATACACACTCTCTCACTACAAACGATGATGTTGATATCCATACCCAGCGTCTTCTGCCATTCCATGGCACCTCCCCTGCTGGATTGTAAACTTATTTTTACAGGAGACAGTTGGCCCGTTTTCAATACAGGCATGGCAAGTAAACCAGTTTAGGAATAAAATTTGAAGCGATAGCGTTATATTTTTCATTTAGCCGACATAAATCTCCAATTTACCCCTCATTTCGATTACTTTATAACCACACTTCGGATACAAAAAATCATCAACCCGCCATCTTTCGTTGACGAGCAGTGCGCAATACTTCGCGTTTGCTAATTCGAGACACTAAATACAGTGCATACTGTGTGCGTTCACTCTATATTGGAAGTCGAGTTGGGCTAACTAGATTGATATGGAACAGATTTATCAGATCCTTGTTTGGGCAAGTGTTTTTCTTTATTGGCTGCTAATTGCCGGTGTCACCATACGTGTAGTGTTAAAACGCAGAGCGCTGGGTGTTTCTATCGCCTGGCTGATGATCATCTACATCATTCCTATCGTCGGCGTTATCCTCTATTTATTGTTTGGTGAACTCAACCTTGGCAGGAAGCGGGCTGAACGAGCCAAAGCCATGTTTACCCCTTACCTTAGCTGGCTTGAGACCCTCAATGAATGCGAAGCACATCGCCCGCATCATCATAGTTTTCTCGCTCGGCCTGTTCACGATCTGTGTTTGCGTCGGGCAGGCATCCCTGCGCTGGCTGGCAACCAACTCTCTTTGCTTAGTGAAACCGCTGACATTCTGCGAAATATTGCCTTAGACGTTCAAAAAGCTGAGTCTTCCATCAATATGGTTTTCTACATCTGGCACCCTGGCGGGCATGCTGATGATGTGGCAAATGCCGTGTGTGCTGCGGCAAGACGCGGCGTTACCGTGCGAATATTGCTTGATTCAGCAGGCAGCAAAGCGTTTTTCCGAAGCCACTGGCCGGATGCGATGCGTCAAGCTGGCGTTGAATTGATCGAAGCCTTGGCGGTCAGTCCCGCGCGTATGTTCTTGCGTCGTTTAGACATTCGTCAGCACCGTAAAGTGGTTATCATCGATAACAAGATTGGGTATACCGGCTCAATGAACTTGGTCGATCCTCGTTTTTTCAAACAAAACGCAGGTGTTGGTCAGTGGGTCGATATTATGGTCAAGGTCGATGGCCCTTCTGTTCCGATCCTGAATAGTATTTTTGCGTGGGATTGGGAGTTTGAAACCGGTCTGCGCTACTTGCCTGATTTACCAGAATGTAGCCTCATTGAGCAGCACCAGCATGCAAACCATTCCGTTCAGGTTGCGCCGTCAGGTCCAGGTATGCCGGATGGTATCATTCAGCAAGTGCTTATGCTGGCCATTCATCAGGCAAAAAAGAGCCTGACAATTACGACGCCTTATCTTGTCCCTAGCGAAAGCTTGTTGAGTGCACTTCAAACAACGGCGCAACGCGGCGTTACCGTGAATATCATTATTCCGGCAAAGAATGACAGCTTAATGGTGGATTGGGCGAGCCGATCTTTCTTCAATGACCTGCTTCGTACGGGAATCAATATCTATCGATTCAATGGCGGTTTGCTGCACACAAAATCAGTCATGGTTGATGATAACTTCTGCCTGATGGGTACAGTCAATCTAGACATGCGCAGCCTTTGGCTGAATTTTGAATTAACACTCTGTGTTGACGACCCTGACTTCTGTGAAGACATGTTGGCTTTACAGCAATCTTATATTGAAGACTCTACCAGTGTCAGTTTGGCGGAGTGGTCAAAGCGCTCTATTATCAATCGTCCTATCGAGCAGTTTTTCTACATGTTTAGCCCTTTGCTATAGTAAAAGTTTGATCTTCGTTCAGGTTTAATTGTGCTTTTCACCTAACTTAGCCACGCATAAATGATAACTTAATCATGTTTTTACATTTATTTACAAAGTTTCAGCCGTCGCTATTCTTTGTCTCATGGTTTACATTCGCTTGCCATTCGTTCGCCATCGGCGGAAATGTAGACAAACTCCCTTTACCCCAGTATCAATAATAAGACACTCGTTCACTGTTCTTAAGTATAAATTCTTATATTTCAATCTATTACTTTTAAATAAACCTAAAGCCCCAAGCTGGACCTTCTCAATGAGAGAGTGTCTAGCAGGTTAGACTTATTCTGATTGGCAGAGTTAATATGCTGCCTCTTTCAAAATAATTAAAACAGTGATAATCGTGTATATTCAATCGGAACTCAGTTCTCTATGCCGACTTGTTGCTTTGAAGTCCGAAAAGCGAGCACAAGACTGGCTGGAAAACAAAGGCATTATTTTAAGTTCTGAGCAAGCAATCACCATCATGGCTATTTCGAAGGGAGTCGAATTCCGCCAAGGTGATTTGATGGGCATGCCCTATCTTGCGAGCGAAAAGTCAAAAGTGAGCCGCGTCGTTCAAAGTCTTGTTATGGATGGCTACATTCACCGTCGGGATGACATTCATGACCGACGGTCGAAAGTATTGACCCTGACAGAAAAAGGCCAATCCATGGCTGATCTGTTAAACCAAACAGAAGAGATGAACAAAGAACTGATGAGCGCGCTCTTATCACAAGAAGAGATGTACACCATTCAGATGTCATTGCAGAGAATCGCCAACGCAATGTAGATACCTCAAGCCTGATTACCAATCAGGCTTTTTTTGTTCACACCCACTTATTGACTTTATTTATCAGAGCATTAACACCACTCAGCGATTCATCAGAAACGGATTAACTCCTACCTTTCATCCTAAACCCGAGTAAGCGCGATACATTTATAAGCGCATACTCGACACCATCATATGTGACTAATTACCGCATTTTATACGTGAAAATAGTTTTATTTATGCATCATAGCGTTGCTGACTTTCAGGCTTTTTCTCATGCTTTTCACCTGACTTTTATGCACTCTGTTGTCTACAATAAAATTGCAATTAGGGGATGACGCGCTGAGGGACAACATATGTTGGCAAGACATAGAAATTATCTGTTAAAAGACACCAAACAGCTCCATGCACATGTTCAGGTGATTCCAACTGGGAAGATTGAAGTGGAGATAGTAGAAAAGCACCAACGTCACGCGGCGGAGTTCGAGCACCTGCGCTTTGAACGAAGTGGTAGAGTGACAAAGTTGGTCGGCAAACATACGTCAAATGGCAAACCCATTCATTGGCAATTACCTCTTGCTAATGATGATGCCAAAGAGCTAGAACACCTCATCGAAGAAGCGGCAGAAGAGCTCGAGATACTGATGAGAGACCTGTAATTTTTGTAGTAGCAACTATGCCTTTCCACGCTGCTCATGCAGCGTTTTTTTTGTCTATCCATCACACAAATTTTGAAAGCACCATACATTAATCATTTGTTGCACCTTGTCAGCCTAAGGGTGAATGTACATTTCGAGACACTCTGGTAAAATGCGCAAAAATTCAAATATGAGCATGACGAGAGCCTACTATGCCAATGTATGTTGTGGGACATAAGATCCCCGATTCAGATTCAATCTGCGGTGCCATTGCACTTGCGTACCTGAAAAACCAAATCGATGAGCCAGCAATCGCAGCACGTCTTGGTGAACTGTCTCCCGAGACTGCGTTCATTCTGGAGCGTTTCGGCTTCGAAGCCCCTGAACTGAAGCTTAGCTACGCTGGCGAAGAAGTTTACATCGTCGACCACTCTGAGTTGACTCAAGCGCCAGATGACATCGCTGAAGCAACCATCGTTGGTATTGTTGACCACCACAAACTGGGGGACTTGACGACGTCTACGCCTCTGGAATGCTGGATCCGCCCTGTCGGTTGTTCTAACACTGTCATCAAAATGATGTACGATTTCTTCGGCGTTGCTATCCCGAAAGATATCGCAGGCATCATGCTTTGCGCTATCTTGAGCGACACCGTTATTTTCAAATCGCCAACTTGTACCACAGCAGATATTCGCTGTGTTGAAGATTTGGCTGAGATTGCTGGCATTGAAGATGTTCAAGCGCTGGGCATGGAAATGTTCAACGTGAAATCTGCCGTTGCTGGCACACCTGCACGTGATCTTGTTATGCGTGATTTTAAAGACTTCAACATGAACGGTAACCTGGTTGGTATCGGCCAGTTGGAAGTGGTCGATCTGGCAGTATTTGATGAGATTAAAGCTGAGCTAGAAGCTGATATTGCGGCGCTGAAAGAAGAAGGCGAACGCCACTCTGTGATGCTGCTTCTGACGGACATCATGAAAGAAGGTTCTGAGCTGCTGGTTGTTTCTGATGACATCACCATTATCGAACGTGCATATAGCATCGAAACCGAAAATGGCCGCGTATGGCTTGAAGGTGTTCTTAGCCGCAAGAAACAAGTCGTTCCGCCACTTCAAGACAGCTTTATCTAATTTTTTTAAGATAAAACATCAAAGGGCGAATCTCGCCCTTTTTTAACACCCTAATTTTGAACGATGTTTTTTATTGTGCATTTCTCTTTCCACTTTTCTGTTAAACATTCAAAGAATCACCATTGATCCGTGTCACATAAAAATGCATAATCTGCGCAAATATTCACCAATAGGATAACACTGTGTCAAAAAAGATCATCGCTAAACTGTCGAAGTACACGCCACTTTTCGTTCTTATGAGCGTAACCATTGCATTTACCATGTTCAATGCAATGTACTGGAGCGGCGCATTCTAAGACGCAGTAGCTATATTACTATTGGCCTGAGCGCTCAGTCGTTTAGCGCAATCGCATTGAATATCTGAATTCAAAACCCAAGCCTTGTGCTTGGGTTTTTGTTTTTATGTGTTGAGTACAGAACATCCAATATCAAATTTCAGAAATGAATATTTGGTCGTCCCTTCCTTTTCTCCGATACATCAGATTCCCAGCACCCAGAAACAAAAAAACCCGAGCATTTCTGCTCGGGTTTTGAATGTGGCGGTGAGTGAGAGATTCGAACTCTCGATACGTTGCCGTATACACACTTTCCAGGCGTGCTCCTTCAGCCACTCGGACAACTCACCAAATTGTGGTTGGACGTATTCGTCTCAACGGAGCGCTACTATAAATATTTACCCTTTCAGCGTCAATGCTTTGGGCTTTCCGAATCGTTCAAATGTTCAGGGTTTAGACAAAGCGCTGTTTTAACGTTGGTTTAGGCATCACTCTCGGCTCTGTCATCGCCTAACGGAAGCGAAAATCAAGCATGATATTAAATCTTGGCTTCTCTAAACGAGAAAACCCGAGCATTTCTGCTCGGGTTTCAAATGTGGCGGTGAGTGAGAGATTCGAACTCTCGATACGTTGCCGTA
>NZ_AJYD02000038.1:2585070-2712208 GCF_000286835.2 Enterovibrio norvegicus FF-33
GTTTTGGTTGGACTTATCGTCTCAACGGGGCGCTACTATAGGGAAGCAGGTCTGTCAGGTCAACGATAAATAACAAAATACGGTGCGAGTGTTTAAGTTTCCATCGGCTTGGTGCGGATTTCACACTGAGTGACGCTTTTTATTCTCGAATTATCACTCGGGCTGATAGAATATTGGCCTAAACAGGACCAGAGAATTACTCATGACTATCTCGCTAGCGCAATTTATCACGGAAAATGGATTAGAGCCTTTTGTATTGTCTGCGACACAAACCGAAGGGTTTATCACCGCAATGGCTGCAGCGCCTAATCTGATCGATCCAAGCGAGTGGCTTGCTTTTATGTGGGGCGGCGAAGAAGAAGCACCGTTCAACAACCATGAACAACTTGAAGCGTACGCCACTATCATTATCGATATGTGGAATCAACAACGTGATGCGCTCCTTTCCAATGAATGGCAATGGCCTGACGTGTGTGCGCTGAGCGACGCTGAAATCGTTAACCAAGCGACGCGTGAATATTGTGAAGGTATGTTGCAAGGCTGGACGCTAGCACGCGATGACTGGGAAACACTCATGCCTGAGGACTCTCAAGAAAACGCACTTCTTGGCGGTGTATTGCTTTCTATTAGTCTTCTGTTCGACCCAGAGTCTGCATTGGCGACCATGGATGAACTAGGCGCTGCGGAACTCGCACAGTTTGAAGAAATCTTCAACGGTATGCCCGTGATGCTGTGCGGCTTGACGATGCGCGCAAACCAAATGGTTGAGCAACAATAATCTCGCTCAATCGACCCTGACATACTGGCTAGCAGTATCGGGTGAATAGCAATCATAAAGCGGCCGTGTGCCGCTTTATTTTTCGCGCAGTTTGTCAACATTCCTGATATAGTCCTGCCCCTGTTTTCATCCGCCAATACCCTGGCTTCTAAATACTGGAATTTTCCTGTGACCACACAATCATTCTCTAACCTGCCGTTGAAAGCTGAGTTGCTTTCCACACTTACTGATATTGGCTATACGGAAATGACGCCGATCCAAGCACAGAGCCTTCCTGCCATTCTTGAAGGAAAAGATGTGATTGGTCAGGGTAAAACAGGTTCTGGTAAAACGGCTGCTTTCGGCCTTGGCCTGCTTAATCGCCTGAATGTAAAACGCTTCCGCGTTCAATCGTTGGTTCTGTGTCCAACACGCGAACTCGCGGACCAAGTCGCAATTGAATTACGTAAATTGGCGCGTGGCATTCACAACATCAAAATCCTGACCCTTTGTGGCGGCGTTCCAATGGGACCGCAAATCGGCTCTCTAGAACATGGCGCGCACATTATTGTGGGTACACCAGGTCGAATTCTTGATCACCTAGACAAAGGCCGTTTGTCACTTGAAGAAGTGAACACCTTGGTGTTGGATGAAGCTGACAGAATGCTCGAAATGGGCTTCCAACCCGCGCTGGATGCCATTTTCCAAGACGTGCCATCAAACCGTCAAACCTTGTTGTTCAGTGCCACATTCCCGACACAGATCCAGAGCATCAGCCGCCAGATCATGAACGCACCTGTGATGGTGAAAGTGGAATCAAACCACGACAGCAGCAGCATTTCACAGCACTTTTACCAGTGCAACAGCAACAAAGATCGCATGCATGCATTGCAATTGTTGCTGTTAAAACACCAGCCAGAAAGTGCTGTTGTATTCTGCAACACTAAACGTGAAGTAAAAGACGTTGCCGCAGTGCTTGATAACGAAGGCTTCTCTGTCGTTGCCCTTCACGGTGACTTAGAACAACGTGACCGTGACCAAATGCTACTTAAGTTTGCCAACAAGAGTGTCACCGTCATGGTGGCGACCGATGTTGCAGCTCGTGGTTTGGACATTGAAGCACTTGATGCCGTCATCAACTACGACATGGCTTTTGACACCGAAATACACATTCACCGTATTGGCCGTACTGGTCGTGCGGGAAGCGAAGGCGCAGCCTACACCTTCTTCAATCACGAAGATGGTTACAAGATTGCGCTACTGGAAGACTACTTAAAGCATGATATTAAAGGTGAAGCGCTGCCCGATGATTCGGCGATGACCAATATGCCACGCACACCTATCATGACGACACTGCACATTGAAGCAGGCAAGAAAAACAAAGTCCGCCCAGGCGATATTGTTGGCGCATTGACTGGCGAAAATGGTATCGAAGGCAGCGAAGTTGGCAAAATAAAAGTTACCGATTACCGCTCTTATGTGGCCGTTAAACGCGATGTTGCAAAACGCGCTTTAGACAAGCTGTCATCAGGGAAAATCAAAGGCCGTACTTACCGCGTTTGGCAATTACGTTAATTCACGTAGTCTGTCGACCAATAAAAATGCCGCTCAGTGAACTGACCCCCAATAGTTGGACGACCAATTATTGGGGGTCTTTTTATGTCCAAATACAATCGCGAGTTTAAGTGTCTCGTTGCCAAGCAGTGTCTAAATGGGGTGTCATCTGAGGTGCTTGCTAAACAACATTCAATATCTTCCAGACAAATTCGATACTGGACTCAAGTCTTTGCTATCCATGGATACCGTTCATTTCTACCTGCAACACAAGCTGCCACCGCTCAATCTAAGCTGGCCGCATTGAGATTAATGTGGACGAATAGCTGGTCTGTCACGCACACTAGCGCAGTATTAAACCTCTCATCCAATGGCATACTCATCACTTGGCTCAAACGCTACAATGAGCAAGGAATTAAGGGGCTTGAACCGCAGCCTAAAGGTAGACCTCCAATGAAACAGCAACCTCAAACGACAACGAAGCCAGATAGTGAAATGACGCTCGAAGAGCTGAGAGAAGAGTTGGCTTATTTACGCGCGGAGAATGCTGTTCTAAAAAAGCTGGAGGAGTTGGAGCAAGAGAAAAACCGTCGAACGAAGAAAAAACAGCAACCGCTCTGACTCTAAGAGATAAATACCCGCTTAAACACTTACTTCGAGCCCTGAACCTGGCAAGAAGCGTATTTTATTATCAGGCCAAAGCGAGTCAGCTTCCTGATGACTATGAATGTGAAAAGCGGTTAGTTCAGTCTATTTACCATGAGCACAAAGGACGCTACGGGTATCGTCGAATTCACTTGGAACTGAGAAACCGAGGTGTAACGTTAAATCACAAGACAGTGCAAAAGCTGATGATGCAGTTAGGCTTGAAGTCGACAGTAAGACCCAAGAAGTATCGCTCTTACCGTGGCGAGGCTGGGAAAGCAGCAACTAATGTACTCGAAAGAGACTTCGAGGCGAGTAAACCGGATGAGAAATGGGTAACTGATGTTACTGAGTTTAAAGTCAAAGGGCAGAAGGTGTACCTGTCTCCAGTGATTGACCTGTTCACGCGAGAAGTGGTGACTTATAAAGTTGGGCAGCGCGCTGATTTACTACTCGTCACTGGTATGCTTGAAGAGGCTATCTCAACGCTAACCCCGGAATCGAAGCCCATTATACACAGCGACCAAGGTTGGCAGTATCGGCACCGAGCCTATCAAAAGCAGCTTAACGACAATGGACTCGCACAAAGCATGTCGAGAAAAGGAAATTGCCTAGACAACGCAGTGGCAGAGAACTTCTTCGCACTACTAAAAACAGAGATGTACCATAATCAACGCTTTGAAGATGCGGATGATTTGATGAATCAAATCAAAGAATATATCGAGTACTACAATACCAAACGTATTAAAGTGAAACTAAAAGGCCTGACTCCGATAGAGTATCGAAATCAGGCCTTGAAAGCCGCTTAACAGAAATGTCCAACTTTACGGGGTCACTTCACAGTTCATTGTTGAGCGGCATTTTTGTTTGTGATGTTCCCACACACCAGAAAGCTGAATGTCTCTCTTGTATCACTTAGTTGGCATGGGAAAATGCCCTGCGATAACGCGCAATTAGCAGCACCACAGGGATATTCATCAAAATCCCGTATAGTAGTGGAGTAAGCGCCAGTTCCGGTTGCTGAAGCTGCACCACAGCAACAAAAATCGCCGTGCCTGCATTTTGAATACCGACTTCGATCGAAAAGGTTTTGGTTAACTTAGCGTCATCGCCAAAACCTTTTGCCACTAACGCACCCAATCCCATACCAAGCAGACAGAGCAGCAATACAGCTAGCGACGCAACAGAAAACAGCTGATAAAACACCTTAGTGTTCGCCGCTAGCGTGATAGCTACAGTGAAAAATAGTGCCCACAGCGCCGTTCGCCCTGCTGCATGGGTGAATTTATCAAACCACGTCGCTATGATAAATCGCTTAAGCAACATCCCCAAAACAACCGGCATCAAAGTCACCGCCACCAATTGAAGAATGGCCGTTTTCACAGGAAGCGTTGCTGCAACGTCAGGCAAGACGATTGGCAGTAACAAGGGCAAACTAAAAGGGATAATCAGACTGCTGATCGCCGTCATCGTTATCGACAGTGCCGAATCTCCACCCGCCAAATGGCTAATTGCGTTTGATGACGCGCCACCGGGAGCCAGTGCTAAAATCCAAAGTCCAACGGCAACAACAGGGGGCAAATTCAGTAGTTGGATCAAGCCATAAGCGATAAGCGGTAACCCAATCAGTTGGGCTGCTAAGCCTGCTGATATCTTGCCGGGAAACTGCAAGACACGCTTAAAATCGGCAAGGGACAATGTCAGACCAACGCAAAACATCATCCAAGCGAGCGCAATCGGAAGACCAATAGTTAACATTGTTTGGCTCATGACCCCGCCTTAATAGAAACGTCCAAATTGGAAAATTCGGATCAAAAAAGGCGAACAGTTCGCTCGCCTTTATACTTAAAATCTCACGTTTTGTTACGCGTTACCTTTGACTTGTAGTTGCAACTCAGCAGCAAAATCAAGCATACGGTTTAGCGGGATCAGTGATTTCACACGAATGGCTTCATCAACAAAGATCTCATGTTCGTCACCGCCATCGCGCAATGCGGTTTCAATGGCTTTGAGGCCATTCATCGCCATCCAAGGACAGTGTGCACAGCTTCGACATGTTGCACCGGCACCTGCAGTCGGCGCTTCAATCAACTCTTTGTCAGGCACAACTTGCTGCATCTTAAAGAAGATGCCCTTATCCGTTGCCACGATCATTTGCTGTTGCGGAAGCTCTTTCGCCGCTTTGATCAGTTGGCTCGTTGAACCCACTGCATCGGCCAATTGGACAACGCTTGCCGGAGATTCCGGATGCACAAGGATCGCCGCATCAGGATAAACCGCCTTCATATCACGTAATGCTTTCGCTGAAAACTCATCATGAACAACGCACTCGCCCTGCCATAACAACATGTCAGCGCCAGTTTTATCGGCGATGTAGGAACCTAAATGACGATCAGGCCCCCAGATGATTTTTTTGCCCTGGTCATCTAAGTGCTCAACAATTTCCAGCGCAATAGACGATGTTACCACCCAGTCAGCACGCGCTTTTACTGCCGCTGATGTATTTGCATATACCACAACAGTGTGGTCAGGGTGCGCGTCACAGAACGCACTGAAGCGGTCTTCAGGGCAACCGAGATCCAGTGAACACTCTGCTTTCAGTGTTGGCATGATCACATTTTTTTCTGGGGTCAAAATTTTCGCGCTCTCACCCATGAAGCGCACACCAGCCACCAACAATGTTTTAGCTGGATGCTTGTTACCGAACTTCGCCATTTCCAGCGAATCACCAACAAATCCGCCTGTTTCTTCAGCCAAAGCTTGAATTTCAGGATCGGTATAATAGTGGGCAATCATAACGGCATCTTTTTCTTTCAGCAGTTGTTTGATGCTCGTGATGTAGTCTGTCTTTTGCAACGCAGACAGGACTTCCGGTTTCGGAGGGAAAGGATATACCGTCTCGGCGGTATTAATAATCTGGCTCATCGACTTACTCAGATTTGCTTGCAATTAGGACATTATACCCAGCTTAACGCCGAGTTTTCACGCTTTATGACGCCAATATTGAGCGTGCTGTAGGCTATTTATACAAAAAAGCCGACTTAATAAGTCGGCTCTTCAAATACATAAACAAAGATGATTTAGTTCAACTGCTTCTGGGCTTGCTTTGCCGTTGTGGTGCCAGGATATTCACTGACAACAGCGTTGAACAAACTTTTCGCTGTCGCTGTATCGCCTGCTTTTTCAGCAATCATGCCAAGCTTTAACATGGCGTCTGCACGCTTACTCGATTTTTTAGCCTGACTGACAGCAGTGAAATGTTGTTTTGCTGCCGCAAGATCATTCTTAGAAAAATAAAGTTGCCCTAACCAGTAATGTGCATTGGGCTTATAAATCGATTTTGGGTACTTAGTCAAAAACGCATTAAACGCTTCAGTGGCGCCTGCGTAGTTTTTCTCTTTCAGAATGAGATTAACCGCAGCATCGTATTGTGCATTCTCAGACTGATTAGAAGAGTAAGATTCTTTTGACCCAGACTCTTCAGGTTTGGTTGACACCACAGCGGCTGGTTTCGCACTTCTCAGCGTATCAATCTCTCGGTAGAGATCGCGCTGGCGCTCCAACATCTGATTTAATTCGTAACTGTTTCTTTCTACTGTGCCACGCAACTGATCGAGTTCGCCGGCCATTTGGTCTAACTGACGCTGCATATCTAATTGCATCTGATTGCGAGCAGCCAGCATTCGCTCCAAGCGCTCTACAGAGCTACCACTTCCTAACTCGGTCACCGGAGCAGGTGCAGCGGCCACAGGGGCTGCTGCACTCACCAGTAACGCCAGCGAAAGAGCACGCAAAGTGTTACTGTTCATAAGATTTACCTTTAATTAGTAAACCAGAACCGCACGACGGTTCTTCGCGTAAGCTTCTTCACCTTGGCCAAGAACCAAAGGTTTTTCTTCACCGTAGCTTACGAGTGAAATTTGTGATGCTGGAACACCTAGTGCTTGCAGGTACTTAGCCACTGCATTTGCACGACGCTCGCCCAGTGCGATGTTGTACTCAGGTGTACCGCGCTCATCTGCGTGACCTTCAACAACCACTTTGATTTCTGCGTTTGCGCGCAGGAATTCTGCGTGTGCATCAAGCATGTCTTCAAACTGTGGAAGTACTGAATAGTCATCAAAACCGAAGTAAACAGTTTGCGACTGACGCAGTTCGTTGTTACGGATCTCTTGTTCAGTCAGGCTACCTTGACCGCCATCTACGGGTGTTACGATAGTCGTTTCTGAGCCCTTGTTGGTTTCAGAACCAGTGCTATCAGTAGCGCTATCGCTAGAACTACATGCTGCCAGTGTGAACATAGGCAGCGCAACAGCCAAACCCTTAAGTACTTTGTTAAGTTGCATCTTGTTATCCTTTATATCAAATAAGCGCAAATATTATTGGTACGGGGACCATGCTGGGGCTCTCACCCTACCGTTAGTAGCAGGTAAACGTGCTTTAAATCGTCCATCAATGGAAACCAGTGAAAGTACGTTATTACGCCCATAAACTGAGCTGTAAATTACCATGCTGCCGTTTGGTGCAAGGCTCGGCGATTCATCCAACATTGTTTTCGTCAGAATCTCTACCGCTCCCGTTTGCAAATCTTGTTTTGCAATGTTGTAGCCAGAGTCCGATCGGTGAACCATGACGAGGTATCTACCATCCGGAGTAAGTTGACCACCGAGATTTTGGCTGCCTTGCCAAGTCACTCGATTAGTAGAACCATCGGCTAAATTTACTCGATAAATCTGTGGTTTACCACCCCGGTCTGACGTAAAGATCAAAGACTTCCCATCTGGATCCCAGAATGGTTCTGTGTTGTTCGCCCGACCTTTGGTAATTTGTTCCAATTTACGGGTTTTCAGGTCCATCACATAAAGTTGCAGGCTTCCGGTTTTCGACAAGACTAACGCAAGCTTACTGCCATCCGGAGAGAAGCGCGGCGAGCCATTGTGACGTGGGAATGACGAAATCATCTCACGCTCACCGGTGTAAATATTCATCAAGAAAATCTGCGCTTGACCGTTTTCAAAACTCACATACGCCAGCTGCTTACCATCAGGAGACCATGTAGGAGACATTAATGGTTGCTTCGACCGCAACACCAACAATTCGTTATAGCCGTCGTAGTCGGCAATACGAAGCTGGTACGGGTGCTCTGCTTTGTCATCGATAACAACGTAAGCGATGCGAGTCAGAAACGCGCCTTTTTCACCCGTCAGCTTTTCGTATACTAAATCCGAAATACGGTGTGCATATTGGCGAAGCTGACTGCCTGCAACGGTCTTGCGATTATTGAGAAGAAGGTGATCTTTGGTGAGAACCAATTCGCCACTGGTCGAAAGCCCTTTGCTCTGACCACCAGTCAATTGACCACGAACCACATCAATAAGCTGATATTCGATCAGATACTTACCATCTGATGTTGGGCTAATTTTACCCGTTACAAGCGCATCCACCCCCATTGCAGTCCAATCGTTAAAATCCACGCTTGCTTCACTGTAAGGGGTTTGAGGCATCTTATCGATCGGAACGGGGCTGAATTTTCCGCTGCGCTGCAAATCCGATGCAATAACAGACGACACGTTAGTTGGCAGCTTTCCTTCGCCTTCCCATTTGAATGGGACAATGGCGATAGGACGTGCTGAATTTACCCCTTCAGTGATAACAAGTTTAAGCTCGGCTTGCGCGGGTTGAATGACCGCAAGCAGTAGCGTAATCGCACCAAAGAATACGCGTTTCAACATGAAGAATCCCTCTTACTCTGGTTTCACGGTCAGCTCAATACTCTGAAGCTGAGCCGCGACATCTTTATCTTCCGGCATTGGGAAGGATGATACTTTCAACACTGCGGTTTTAGTTGCACGACAAAGAGAGCGATTTCCACCCGCTTCGGTCACATCTAGCAACAAGCCTGTACCAGAAATACGCATTTTCACCACGCATTCCTGCCCTAGCAAACTGTCATCGACCAACAGGTTCTGTTTAATCATTTGGGTATAGATTGCACCATACCTAGCGACTTCATCGCTGAGAAACTGCCCTCGAGCCGAACCACGACTTTCTGATTCAGACTCGAGACCGCTAAAAAGCTCGTTAAGCGCAGCCTCCTGCTCTGCTTGTTTGCGCTTAGCTTCGGCGGCTTTTCGTTCGGCTTCCACACGCGCAGCTTCTGCTTTACGCGCGGCTTCTTCGGCTTTTTTCTGTTCCGCTAGTTTCTGTTTTCGGGCTTCTTCGGCCTTACGAGCCTCTTCTTCCGCCTGTTTTTTCTCTGCGAGCTTACGTTCACGTTCCGCTTCAGCTTGCTGACGCTCTTGCACTGCGCGCTGACGATCAGCTTCTGCTTTTTTGGCTGCTTCTTCCGCTTTACGTTGCTCAGTAACCTGGCGCTTACGCTCTGCTTCAGCTGCCGCGGATTTTTCTTTCGCTATACGTGTCGCTTCTGCCGCCTGACGCTGCTCTTCCGCTTCTTTTTTGCGCGCCTCGGCAATGCGTTTACGCTCAGTTTCTGCTTCACGCGTTGCTTTCTCAGCGATCAGTTTTTCAGCTCTGAGTTCGCGAAGGCTTTTCTCTTCCTGCTCGCGTTGTTTTTCAAGCAAGTCCGTTTGCTGCTCAAGGCGGCGTAAACGGTCATCTTCCTGACGTTTTGCTTCATCTCGTTGTTGACGGATCTTACGGGCTTGTTCACTCACAACACTCGGGTCGATCACCACAGCTTCAATGTTTTGTCCTGGCGATTGGTGAGACACCGTAGTCAGATCAGCGCCCCATAACAAACCACCTAAAAGCGCTGCGTGTAGCAGCACGGATATGACCGTCGAGCCCGCATATCCTTTATTTTCGTTATTCTTCATTCAGTTTCTCATTTTACGAATCAAGCGGTTCGGTCATAAGCCCCACAGATGAGACTCCCGCCTGATTCAACGCATCCAGTGTTAGAATGATTTCTGAATAAGGTACGCGTCCGTCCCCTCCTACAAGCACAGGAGATTTAGGATTGATTTCCAGTTCAGCTTTTACGCGCACCAACAAATCTTGTAGTGAAAGGCCGTGTTCCATATCGCCATTGTTCACACTCAAGCCAAGACCACCGTTCTGATCGACTTCTACAATAATGAAAGCACCGCTGTCAGCATCTTCTGCAAGATCAGCGGCGGTTTTAGCCGTTGAAGTCTGCGGCAATTCAACGTCCACGCCCTGTGTCACGAATGGCGCTGTCACCATAAAGATAATGAGCAACACCAACATAACATCGATGTAAGGCACCACGTTGATTTCAGCGGTCAGCTTCCTACGCTTAGGTTGATAAGCCATGGCTTACTCCTTGGGTGCCGCGAACGCTTGGCGGTGCAAAATGCTAGAAAACTCTTCCATGAAATTCACGTAGTTGTTCTCAAGCTTGCCGACTTTCGTTGTCAATCGGTTATATGCCATGACCGCAGGAATGGCCGCAAACAAGCCCATCGCTGTTGCTACCAATGCTTCTGCAATGCCAGGGGCAACCATCGCTAAGGTCGCTTGTTTCACCGCACCCAGCGCGATAAATGCATGCATGATGCCCCAAACCGTACCAAACAAACCGATGTAAGGGCTAATTGAGCCCACTGTGGCCAAAAAGGGTAGATTGGTTTCTAGCGATTCCACTTCTTTTGACAAAGAAACACGCATCGCACGAGACGTCCCTTCCATGACCGCATCAGGCACTTTGCCATTACTGCGGTGCAAACGCGCAAACTCTTTAAAACCTGAGTAGAAAACTTGCTCACTACCGGTCAACGAATCCTTACGTGCTTGAACCTCTTGAAAGAGTTGTGATAAATCCATGCCCGACCAAAAGCGGTCTTCAAAGCGCTCGGCTTTGGTTTCGGCTTGGGAAAGCACTTGAGAACGTTTGATGATCATTGCCCAAGACATAATAGACATGCCTAGCAGAACCAACATCACTGCTTTTACCAGCAGGCTGGCCTGTAAGAACAGATCAAGAATTGACAGTTCAGCGCTCACTTAAAATCTCCGATTGAATCGATATAGGGATGGATTTTGGTTTCATTTTCTCAGGGTCGATACAGGCTACCTTAACGGTGGCCCGACACAACACGTCGCCATTTGAATTAACTAAATCCTGACAGAATGTCATGCTGACTCGACGTAGCTCTGACACCGTTGTTTGAACGGTAAGCGCTTCATCAAGTGTTGCGCCTTTGAAAAAGTCCATATCTAGGTGGCGAACAACAAATGCAGTGCGTTCTTCAAACAGCGTCAGTTGGTTGACACCAATACTGCGCAATAGTTCGGTTCTGGCACGCTCGAAGTATTTGATATAATTCGCATGATAAACCAGTCCACCCGTATCAGTGTCCTCGTAATACACCCGAATTGGCCAGCAGAATGGAGTGTGATTGCTCATCCTGATAATTACCTGAAATCCATCATTAGGTTTAGCGAAATACTATAACTGACTTGCTCAAGGTATTGAAAGCACGATGCAACGAAGCAGGTCACGAATGGCGTAAATATACCCAAGCAACCACAATATGTCGCTTTCACCGCGGCTCATCACGGTATTTTAGATTGATTGGATACAAAACAGCCCGGCGCTTTTGCAACCGGGCTGTTTGGGGATTGAGTTGTTTTCAATTAGAAAAAGGCACTTGTCAGCATCACGACCATCACTAACCACGCCAAAGCTGGGAAGAAAAAGATCTGCCATAGCCAAAAACGTGGTTTGAACCCCATACCATGAATAAATCCAGTACACGTTGCCCAAATCAGAGCCGGTGCGTTGGCAGCGTGAAAACCACCAATTTTGTCAGCAAAGGATTGCGGGTCCCAGATCACCAGTCCCGCACACGTTAGCGCAAGCACCAACGAAAACAACATCAAGACACGCTTATGAAGACGGTCATAAACACCGTCTAACATAGTCGTGAATTTAGTCTTCACTGTCGTGGTCCATGGCTTCAGTTTGTTCTAACCAAAGCGCATTGATAATACCGAACGAGCACGCCAGCAATACACCTAGAATCCAAGCGAAATACCACATGGTTGACTCCTTCTCTTAATACAGTGAGGTTTTGTTGTCTTCGATGAACTTTTCATCCAGACGACCAAACATTTTGTAATAACACCAAATGGTGTAAGCAAGAATGATTGGCACCATCACAAAGGCAACGCCTGTCATGATATTCAGCGTCAGCTCACTCGAGGTTGCATCCCACATGGTCAAGCTATGCGAAGGCACGAGGCTTGATGGCATCACGAATGGGAACATCGCAAAGCCAGCCGTCAGGATCACGCCTGCAATCGCCAGACTTGAGAACAAGAAGGCAAAACCACCGCGCTCAAGACGAGAGCACAATGCAACCAACAACGGCATGAACACACCCAGCGCAGGCGCAGCCCAAAGTGCGGGGTAAGCATCAAAATTATTGAACAACGCACCGGCCATTGTCACCACCTCTTTGTTAAGAGGATTAGACGTCGCATTCGTGACGATTTCACTGGTGATGACGAAGCCATCAATGCTTTGCGCCCATACGCCTGCCAGAGCAAAACACGCTGCGGTAAGCACCGCTGAGATTTGCGCCACGTTACGTGAACGAGTGTGCAACACATCGGTGGTTTTCATCTGCAAGTATGTCGCACCTTGGGTGACGATCATGAACAAGCTAACTAGGCCACACAGAATGGCGAACGGGTTCAACAAACCGAAGAAACCGCCTCTGTAGGTTGGGATCAAGAACTCGCTCAGTTCAAACGGCACACCTTGAAGCAGGTTACCGAATGCAACACCGAAGATAATCGGCGGAACGAAGCTACCAATGAAAATGCCCCAGTCCCACGTATTACGCCAGCGTGGGTCTTCGATTTTAGAGCGGTAATCGAAACCAATAGGACGGAACCACAGTGCCGCCAATGTCAGCATCATGGCAAGATAAAAGCCAGAGAACGACACGGCATAAACCAGAGGCCATGCTGCAAACAACGCACCACCCGCGGTAACCAACCAAACTTGGTTGCCATCCCAGTGTGGCGCAATCGAGTTAATCATCACTCGACGTTGAGTATCCGTTTTACCAATAACAGGCAACAAGGCACCCACACCCATGTCGAAGCCATCAGTCACCGCGAAGCCGATCAGAAGAACACCGATCAACAACCACCAGATTAAACGTAAAATTTCGTATTCAAACATCGCTCAATCTCTCCTTATGCTTCAAGTTGACGCGCAAGATCCGTTTCCGGCGACTTTTGCTGTTCAAAGTGATATCGACCCGTTTTCAGGCTACTTGGTCCCAGTCGAGCAAACTTAACCATCAAGTAAACTTCAGCGATCAGGAATGCCGTGTAAAGCAGCACAATCGCAACCAACGAGGTAATGATTTCTGACGCTGGCAGATTTGATGCCGCCATATGAACAGGAAGGATTTCACCCACTGCCCATGGCTGACGGCCATATTCAGCAACGAACCAACCGGCTTCTGACGCAATCCACGGCAAAGGAATAGAGAAGAGTGCCGCTTTCAATACCCAAGGTTTCTGGTCAATCTTCTGACGACAGGTTTGAATGAATGCCATACCGAACACGAACAACATGATAAAGCCACATGCCACCATGATACGGAAACTCCAGAACAAAGGAGCAACCTGAGGAATCGACTCTTTCGCTGCCAGTTTGATTTGCGCTTCAGTCGCATCCACAACGTTGTCAGTGTGTTCTTTCAACAGAAGGCCAAAACCAAGGTCTTTCTTCACGTCGTCGAACGCTGCAATGTTCTCAGGTGTTTTTTCACCCGCACGCAATTTTTCCAACAAGCCGTATGCAATCATACCGTTACGAATACGTGCTTCATGCTCATCAACGATGTCATGAAGACCTGTCACTTGCTTGTCTAAAGATCGCGTCGCAATGATACCCATGACGTATGGGATCTTGATGGCGTAATCCGTTTCCATCGTCTCTTGGTTCGGGAAACCAAACACGGTGAACGCAGCAGGTGCCGGCTCTGTGTGCCATTCGGCTTCAATCGCCGCAAGTTTCACTTTCTGAACATCACCTAGCTCATAGCCAGATTCATCGCCCAGAACGATAGTAGACAGAATACCTGCGATACCAAACGACGCTGCGATAGCAAACGAACGACGTGCAAACGCAATGTCACGGCCTTTAAGCAGATAGTACGCACTGATACCAAGAACAAACATTGCACCCGTGGTGTAGCCAGCCGCGACGGTGTGAACGAACTTAACCTGAGCAACAGGGTTAAGTACGACTTCCGCAAAGCTGACCATTTCCATACGCATGCTTTCAAAATTGAATTCAGCACCCACTGGGTTTTGCATCCAGCCATTTGCAACCAGAATCCAAAGCGCAGAGAAGTTAGAACCAATAGCCATTAACCAAGTAACTGCAAGGTGTTGGCGCTTTGTGAGGCGATCCCAGCCGAAGAAGAACATGCCGACAAGAGTGGATTCTAGGAAGAACGCCATCAGTGCTTCGATCGCTAACGGAGCCCCGAAGATATCCCCAACATAATGAGAGTAGTACGCCCAATTGGTACCGAATTGGAACTCCATGGTCAGGCCAGTAGCGACACCCAACGCGAAGTTAATACCAAAAAGCTTACCCCAGAACTTGGTCATGTCCTTGTAGATTTGCTTGTTAGTCATGACATACAACGACTCCATGATGGCAAGCAAAAACGCCATACCCAAAGTCAGTGGTACGAATAAAAAGTGATACATCGCGGTAAGGGCAAACTGGAACCGCGACAGATCCACAATATCAGTTAACATGGTAACTCCTTCCTCGTCAGGCTGACTGACGCGCGATACTTTCGTATCGATAAGTAAATGCTAAAACACATGCACGCCTTGCTGGGCGTACTTAACCGAGCTTACTTACGGGAGCCGCGTGAACGACTCGCCTATTTTTTGTTGCATGTATGTTCCACACTGGTTAGGATATTGTTAAGCAACTCCTAATATAGTGATGACTAATACTAATCATTATGGGAGGCAGCTTCAAAGTATTTGGGCCTCTAACACTTTGACTGCTGTCAAAGTAATCAATTATTGACCTCAAAATTTGCCAATAGTTAGATCTTGATCATTTTCGGTCTTCATTTCGCGCTATTACCAATCACTTCTAGCACGATATTTATGCGCCAGCATGAGTATGCATCAGTTGTTCAGAAATAGAAAAGGCCAGCATCAATGCTGGCCTCAGAATGATATTTCACTATTTTTAGCTTATTCAGGCATATCAAAACCAAAGTGCAGGTAAGCACGTTGGCTAGCAATCCGTCCACGCGGTGTGCGTTGAAGATAGCCCTGCTGAATCAAATAGGGCTCAAGCACGTCTTCAATGGTGTCTTTCACTTCACCAATCGCAGCGGCAAGGTTATCAAGACCAACTGGGCCACCATCAAACTTCTCAATAATGGCTTTGAGTAACTTGCGGTCCATATAATCAAAGCCTTGATTATCGACATCCAACATATCGAGGGCCTTGGACGCGACATCAGCATTGATTTCCCCGTCAGCTTTTACTTCCGCATAATCACGAACACGCCTTAGCAAGCGGTTAGCAATACGCGGTGTTCCTCGTGCACGTTTAGCAATTTCTAACGCGCCCTCTTCATCAATTACAAGATTCAGACAATTTGCACTGCGCAACACAATGCCTTTGAGATCGGCAACATTGTAATATTCTAGACGCTGGGTAATACCAAAGCGATCACGTAAAGGCGATGTGAGCGAGCCTGCTCGTGTCGTCGCACCTACCAAGGTGAAAGGCGGTAAATCAATTTTGATGGAGCGAGCAGCGGGACCCTCACCAATCATGATATCCAATTGGTAGTCTTCCATCGCGGGGTACAGTATTTCTTCCACCACGGGGCTTAGACGGTGAATTTCATCAATAAACAACACGTCATGAGGCTCAAGATTGGTCAGCAGTGCCGCCAAATCCCCGGCTTTTTCTAACACAGGGCCTGATGTGGTGCGAATACTCACATCCATTTCATTCGCCACGATGTTGGCTAACGTGGTTTTTCCGAGTCCCGGTGGACCAAAAATCAACAGATGATCTAGGGCTTCTTCACGCTTTCTTGCTGCATGAATAAAGATCTCCATTTGGCTACGAACATGATCCTGACCTTTGTAGTCCGCCAGCATTTTGGGGCGAATAGCTCGGTCAATAACGTCGTCTTCTCGCATCGGAGGAACAACGCCGGTTAAGCGGTCTGCTTCAATCATTCAGCCAAGCTCCATTAAACCATTGAGCGCAGCGCATCACGAATGATGGCCTCGCTCTTCATGCCGTCTTGCGCAACCTGTTTAACCACTTTCTCTGCTTGAGCTGCTTTATAACCCAAGGCAATCAGCGCGCTCATGGCTTCCTCTTTAGGGTTGTTCGAGCCAGCCATGCCAGAATCTGTGCTATTTGTACGACGCGAAGCAGCATCAGCATGCGGCGTTAATAAGTCGAACGCATGCCAGTTCTTGAGGCGATCACGCATCTCAATAACCAAACGTTCTGCGGTTTTCTTGCCCACACCCGGAATTTTCACCAAGGTCGACACATCTTCGCGCTCCACGCTATCCACAAATTGCGTCGCCGTCATGCCGGACAAAATGGCTAAGCCAAGTTTAGGACCAACCCCGTTAGCTTTGATCACTTCACGGAACAAGGCACGCTCAACCGTAGTATTAAAGCCGTAAAGCAATTGCGCATCTTCACGCACAACAAAATGGGTATAAACAATGGCTTCTTCACCTGCATCAGGAAGTTCATAGAAGCAACTCATCGGCATACTGACTTCATAGCCAATGCCGTTTACTTCTAAAAGGATTTCAGGGGGTTGTTTTTCAAGCAGGATTCCGCGTAATCGACCAATCACAGTGTGGACTCGTATTTTTGGTGTTAATTGCCGTTAGGATAATAAACAACTGGATAGATATCCAGTTTTAATCCTTGAGCGCCAACAGAATTGCCAGCGCGATCAAGCCAAATTCACCAGCCGCATTGTCCACTTAATGAAGTAAGCCAGCAGAGAAACACTGGCGACACCCATCAGCCATAAGCCGATAAACCAAAGCAATGAGGTGGTTTGTTTACTCATGGTATCCCTCGTCTGCTTTCACTTTCCCACGGAACACCCAGTACGAGTACGCGGTATAAATCATGATGATAGGCAGCAAAAATGCCGCGCCAGCAAACAAGAACTTGAGGCTATTTTCTGGCGCTGCCGCCTCCCATAGCGTAAAGGCCCTTGGCACCATATAAGGGAAAATACTGATGGCAAAACCTGCGAATGCCATGAGGTAAATGATCAAAGTCCAACAGTAGGCGCTGAGCGGTTTTTCGCTGTGCAGCGAGCGCCACAGCTTAAACGCCGCAAACGCTGAGATGATGGGGATCAGGAAAAATGCAGCTGCATTGGGGAAGGTAAACCATCGTGCAGCAATCTCTTGAGAGATAAACGGGAGCCAAATGCTGACAACCCCAACCGAGCCAAGAAATGCCAAGGTCAGTTGTTTGCATCGCGCATACAGC
The DNA here is from genome assembly GCF_000286835.2 of Enterovibrio norvegicus FF-33. Taxonomy (GTDB): domain Bacteria; phylum Pseudomonadota; class Gammaproteobacteria; order Enterobacterales; family Vibrionaceae; genus Enterovibrio; species Enterovibrio norvegicus_A. Next base: position 2,602,572 of record NZ_AJYD02000038.1, read on the forward strand.
TTCTGTTCAATGGAGCCAGACGTTTTAATCAAAAGCCAACATCCGCCCAGTAAGGTATAACCAAAGGTCACGGCGACACCGCAAAATACGGTGAAGGGGGTTAGCCAATCAAACCAACCACCCGCATATTGCCGCCCCTCTACGCTGATGCCCTGCAATAACGCACCGAGAATAATGCCTTGAGAGAAGGTCGCCACGAACGAGCCGCCAAAGAACGACCAATCCCACAAATACCTTCCTGCTTTTGTTCGGTAGCGATATTCAAAGGCGACCCCACGAAAGATCAGCCCTATCAACATGGCTATGATGGGGGCGTACACCGCGGGCATAATGACAGAGTAAGCAAGGGGGAACACGGCAAACAGGCCGCCTCCCCCCAGCACTAACCATGTTTCATTACCATCCCAGATGGGTGCAATGGAATTCATAGCGGCATCTTTTTCTGAATCGTTCAGTGTGGGAAATAATATGCCCACACCCAAATCGAATCCATCCAAGATGACGTAGAGAAGAACAGCGATGGCGATAATGCCAGCCCAAAGCAATGCATAATCCATTATCTCTCCCCTCCTGATTGTGGATCCTCAGGCCCCAGCGAAGCAGCGATAGGATTCCCGTCTTTGTCCTTTCCTAGTTGCCCGTGTGACAACCTCGTCACCACACGTACATCCATGTCTTGCTCATATTTGCTTGGAGATTTGCGCATGAGTTTGAGTAAGTAATAGATACCCGCCCCGAAAATCGCGAAATACACCACCACAAACACCGCCAACGACGCACCGACGGCACTGGCATCAATCGGAGACACAGATTCTGCCGTGGTAAGTAATCCATATACCGTATATGGCTGGCGCCCGACTTCGGTGGTGATCCAGCCTGACAATATCGCTACAAACCCGCACGGCGCACTCCATACACAGAGTTTCAAAAACCAAGGCGTTTCATACAAGGTTTTCTTGCGTCTCAACCACACCGAAATCACGCCAATAGTCAGCATCAAAAAGCCAATTGCCACCATGATGCGAAAGCTCCAAAAGACGATAGCCACAGGCGGTCTCTCCTCTTTGGGTACTGACTTCAGCCCTTTGATTTCACCGTCGACTTTGTGTGTAATAATAAGGCTGCCGAGGTAAGGAATCGCGACTTTGTAATCGATGGTTTCTGTTTCTTCATTAGGAAGACCAAACAGAATCAGCGGCGCACCTTTTTGTGTCTCGAAATGGCCTTCCATCGCGGCCACTTTCATTGGCTGATGCTCAAGCGTATTTAGACCGTGCAAATCACCAGCAACGATTTGGATCGGTGTCACCAATACCGCCATCCACATACCCATGGAAAAACTGATACGCGCCAATTCATTGTGCGGCGCTTTCAATAAATGCCACGCACCCACACCCGCGACAACAAAGGCTGTCGTCAAATACGCGGCGATAACCATATGAACTAAACGATAAGGGAAGGATGGATTAAAAATCACCTCATACCAGGAGGTAACGATGAATTGACCTAAATCGTTATATGCGAAACCTGCAGGCGTTTGCATCCAGCTATTTACCGCTAAAATCCAGGTCGCGGAGAGCAAGGTGCCGAATGCCACGGTTGTTGTAGCGAGAAAATGCAGCTTTTCTCCTACTCGCCCACGTCCAAAAAGCATGATGCCGAGAAAACCCGCTTCCAAGAAGAATGCCGTTAGCACTTCATACCCCATTAAGGGGCCGAGCACTGGGCCAGTTTTGTCAGAGAATACGCCCCAGTTGGTGCCGAATTGATAGCTCATAACAATGCCGCTGACGACCCCCATGCCGAAGGTCACCGCGAAAATCTTTGTCCAATATTTTGATAGTTCGAGATATTGGTGGTCGCGTGTTTTTAGGTGCAGCGCTTCAAGCACAGTGATGTAACTGGCAAGCCCAATGGAAAAGGCGGGGAAGATGATGTGAAAGGACACAGTAAATGCGAATTGTATCCGAGCAAGGTCTATCGCGAGTTCTGACATTCTCGCCTCCTAAATCTGTGTCATAGGGGGACACGGTTCTAGGTTTTAACGGGGTTAACCGCGTTCACGATCACTAAACATCAAATTTAATGACGTCGTTATCAGTAGAGTCTCAATCAGTATTCGTGGTAATAACAGGCCTGTATCGTGCTCTAATCTAGAAAGGGGGGCGGGAAAATAAAAAAAGGCAGGGTACAAACCCTACCTTTTGCATTACCGAAAACGTCACGCTTAGAACACACAGTGCTTTGCGAAATCTGTTGCTTCATTGGCGGACCAATCGCCTTTTGGTTTTTCTTTTAGCTCTTTGCACCAATCATCACTGCCAACTTCCGGCGAACAACCCGCTACAAAAAATACGACCGCTAACATAGCGAACATTTTCTTCATGTTACTTTCCTTGTATTTCATCTTAACGTTTCGTGAACAGTGATGACGAGTCACCACTAATTTATCGTGTGCCAATGCGGGAATAAACCAACGCTGCACGCCCTTCGCTACTGCAAGACTCAATAAGATACAACAAAGTCACGGAAATGCATTCTGGCGCATATCTCATTGCGAAAAAGTCACCATTACTGTCCATCACAATACTGAGTTCAGCTAGCTCGCAGACTGCGATATCACATTCGCTTCTGAGGCAAAAAGTTGCAGCGACGCAAACTCGCGGTACAAGGCGTTAGTTTCCATTAACTCTTGATGAGAACCACTTGCTACCAACTGCCCATCATCGAGTACCAAAATACGGTCAGCATTCACCACGGTTGCAAGCCGGTGAGCAATCACTAACGAAGTCTTCCCATCCATCAATGTATCCAATGCTTGTTTGACCTGATGTTCACTGACGGCATCCAGTGCGCTGGTTGCTTCATCCAACAGCAAAATAGGACGGTCCGCCAAGATAGCGCGAGCAATCGAAATGCGCTGTTTCTGTCCACCAGACAAACGCATACCCCGTTCACCCAATTCCGTTTGGTAACCGTGAGGTAAGGCTTCAATGAATTCATGAGCACGTGCCGCTTTGCACGCTTCAATCACTTTGTCTTCACTCGCCTCTGGCGCGCCATAGCGCACGTTTTCTAATACGTTAGTTGCGAAGATCACTGACTCTTGTGGCACCAATGCAAACTGATCACGAAGCGTTTTTAACGACATATCTTTGATGGGAACGCCATCTAACAAGGTTTGACCTTGTTGAATGTCGAAAAAGCGCTGAAGCAGGGTAAACACTGAGCTTTTCCCTGCCCCACTCGGCCCAACTAAGGCGACTCGCTCACCGGCTTTTACATCGAACGATAGCGACGAAAAGACAGGGAGATTGTCATCACCCGGGTAAGTAAATGAAACATCAGAGAAGGTCACGTTGCCTTTCGAATAAGCGGGGAAATCGACGGGTGATTCAGGGTCTTTAATATCAGATTGCATACGCGACAGCTCTATCAAGCGCTCCGTTGCGCCCGCCGCGCGTTGAATGTCACCAATGACTTCACTGATGGTGGCCACGCCCCCAGCTACTAGCAAGGCATAAAACATAAAGGCGGATAGCTGGCCCGCTGTCAGCGAACCATCCAGTACGTTTAATGCCCCAACCCAAGTCACAAGAATGATCGCGACAATACTGAGCAGTACCACAGAAGCCATTAAAGAGGCACGATAACGAATACGTAATCTCGCAGCGTCCATGACAGCTTCAACCCGAGAAGAAAAATGCACCGAATCGGCCTCTTCATGGCCGTAAGATTGAACCGTACGTATTTCGTGAAGGGTCTCATCAACGTGCGAACCGAGATCAGCCACTTTGTCTTGGCTGACTCTGGCTAACTGGCGCACTTTACGCCCCAACACACCAATAGGAACCAGCACGACAGGCACAGCCAACAGCACCAACCCCGTTAGCGTCAGGCTAGTGACAGCCATCATGATCAAGCCACCCGTGACGGACACCGCCGATCGCAGTGCCATCGACAAACTCGACCCCACCACGGTTTGCAGCAAAGTGGTATCCGCTGTAAAACGGCTGATTACCTCGCCCGTGCGCTCTTTGGCGTAAAACGTCGGAGATAAATGCAGAAGTTGTTGATAGACCTTAATGCGAATATCCGCACTGACTCGCTCACCCAACCAACTCATAAGATAAAAACGAAAGAAAGTGGCAATGCCGCTCACAAAGGTGATAGCAAGGATCACCAACATCATCTGATCAAGGCGAGATGCATTGCCCGTCAGGAACCCATCATCAACAATGAGCTTGACGCCTTGACCTAGCGCAAGCCAGCTGAGGGATCCGAGCATGAGGAAGATAACCGCGCCAATGACACGCGAACGATACGGCGCAAGAAAGCTCGCAATCCATGTCAAAACAGAACGCGTACTTTGAGGGGATGATAAATTGGACGTTGGCACGGCGAGTCCTTTCTACGAATGATTGGCTTACTATACCCAAACTCCCTGAATATACCCAAGAAACCTGAAGATGCGCGCCGAACACTTCCTACTTTGAGCCCCAATCTAGCGCTGTCGCAGGAATGCTTAACGTCACTTAACGGCGCAATTGATGGACGAGAACGATATTCGACACTTTGTCGTTCGACAACCAATAAACGATACCGTTTTCTTTATCCACTAAATACCTCTTCAATTTACTGGTTCTAAGGGTACGCTCGACCTTGTTTCTACTCTCTCCGATAGACAAGTAATTCGCGTCTTTATATCTACGATCAAAAATGATGATGGATCTAACTTTTCCGTCTGAATGATTAACCGTTGCATCGAATTGTTTGTAGCGATATTTCGTGAAGCCATCTAACTCGACCACCCGAGCCGCCTCTCCATGATGGTGTTTTAACGATTGTAGCGTCGAGTGTCCGACTTTTATGTTCTTATATTCGGAGTCGTAATTCATCACGTCATCAGACGCGTAAACAGAGAGTGAGGAAACGAAGAGAAGGAAGAGTCCGAGTAGAGAAGTAATAAATTTGAGCATTTTCTTGTCCCTAAGTGTCTGCCACTAAACAAACGTCAAAGGGACAAGTGAAACATTTTTACTAATAAAAACCGATTCTTATAGAATGCCATGCTATCAACATCACTGAAAACTCTATGTTGTTACAACGTTTGCCTCCAATCAATCCACTTGCTCTTGATCACCATTGCGTGATTGGTAAAGCAAGAAAGCAGCTGACAACCAGACTAAACACGCCATCACAAACAGCGTACCACCGTCATTACCGACAACTTCACCTACTTCATTAAACGCAGGCTGCGCAACGCCAATTGGCGTGAACAGGTGAAAGAAAATTGCGCCCGTCATGGTACCTACAGCCATCAACGCGCCTAGCGCATGCAAGCGTGTAAACAAGAGTATTGATGCAATAAGCTCAACCGTCCCAACCATGTAAGCGCCGTACTGACCAAACCATGCAAGCCCAGACCATTCCCCCAATGTGCCAAAGATAAATGTGGTTTCTGGTGAACCTGAAAACTTGAAGAAAAGCGATTGCACAAACACAAACGCGATGAAAATGCACAGCACCCACTTGAATATTTTCATATCGTAAACCTGATAAAACGTTGAAACGGTTAACCTAACGATAGAAAAGAAACAGCAATGTGCCAGTCATTGAAAGAGGATTCTCATCAAACACGCAATACTCTAGTGCCTGAGAAATCAATTTAATAGCAAAGGATTGGTTTTTATACCCGAGTAAAGCAGGGTTCATCAAGACAGGACATATGGGGCAAAGAAGACAGCCAAATGGCCGCCTTCTCTTTTCTTGAACTAGAACTAGAACTAGAACTTAACGATACCGCCCTCGCCTTGCGCTTTTGGCTTTGCCTGCCATTGCCACCAGCGTGTGGTTGGTGTGAGCATGGCAAATGGCAACCGCCAATGCATCGGCGGCATCAGCTTGAGGCGTTGAGGACAATTTCAGCATGTGAACCACCATGTGTTGCACTTGCTTCTTGTCAGCGCCGCCATTGCCAACCACAGATTGCTTAATCAAGCGTGCGGCGTATTCACTGACAGGTAATCCACCGTTTACTGCCGCGACAATCGCACTGCCTCGTGCTTGACCGAGTTTTAAAGCGGAATCTGCATTTCGCGCCATAAATACTTGCTCGATAGCAAAGGTATCAGGCTGAAACTGAGTGATCACTTCGCTTACACCCGCGTAAATCTGGCCTAAACGTCCGGCCAAGTCTTCAGATTCTGTTCGGATACAACCACTACCTAGGTATTCAAGGTTGCGTCCTTGTTGGCGGATCACGCCGTAGCCTGTGATCCGCGAGCCCGGGTCAATCCCGAGAATAATAGCCACGTATACTTATTCCAATGTTGCTGCGACTTCGTCAGAAATTTCACCGTTGTGGTAAACCTCTTGAACGTCGTCCAAATCTTCTAGCGCATCGATAAGACGAAGCAGTTTAGGTGCCGTCGTTTCATCTAATTCAGCCTTCGTCGAAGGAACCAGCGTGACTTCGGCGTTTTGTGCCTCAAAGCCCGCGCCATCCAAAGCATCTTTAACCGAGCCAAAATCGACAGGTGTCGTGAATACGTCAATCGAGCCATCTTCGTGGGTTTCAACATCGTCAGCACCGCCTTCCAGCGCCGCTTCCATGACTTCATCTTCATCTAAACCCGACGCATAGGAAATCACGCCTTTTTTATCGAACAAGTAATTGACGCTGCCATCAGTACCCAAATTACCACCTGATTTTGAAAACGCGTGGCGTACTCCCGATACCGTGCGATTACGGTTATCTGTCATACACTCAACCATCACGGCCGTACCTGCAGGGCCATAACCTTCATAGATGACGGTTTCCATGCCTTCGTCACCTTCACCGCCTGCACCACGCGTCACAGCACGATTTACAGTATCGCGAGTCATGTTGTTCGATAGCGCTTTATCAATGGCCGCGCGGAGGCGTGGGTTGTTTTCAGGCTCTGCGCCGCCTTCTTTCGCAGCAACGGTAATTTCACGAATAAGTTTGGTGAAAATCTTGCCACGTTTCGAGTCTTGCGCAGCTTTGCGGTGTTTGATGTTGGCGAATTTACTATGACCTGCCATGTCTCACTCCTTTGTCAGCGGCTGAATCACCACTGATGTTACTTATCATCTTGGATTTATAGCAAAACAGACAAGGTTTGTTTGAGAGCAAGCGCTTATCTGTTTGATTAACTTCAACGAAAGCTAAATATACAAAGCACAAAAACAAACAAGGCCAGAAAATCTGGCCTTGTTGTTAGAAGAGGTGGTCGACTTATGCGTCGTTTTCTTCGTTTTTCTTCGCTGCAGCTGTAACGGCAATCGCCAGTTCAGCCAACGATGCAGGGTTTGCAAGGCTTGGAGCGTCAGTCAGCAAACACGCGGCTGCCGTGGTTTTCGGGAACGCGATAACATCACGGATGTTATCAGTACCACAAAGCAGCATCACCAAGCGGTCAAGACCGAATGCCAAACCTGCATGTGGTGGTGTGCCATACTTCAGCGCTTCAAGCAGGAAGCCAAATTTTTCTTTCTGCTCGCCTGATTCAATACCCAGAATATCAAACACGACGGTTTGCATGTCAGAGTTATGAATACGCACAGAACCACCGCCCACTTCGTAGCCGTTAAGAACCATGTCGTATGCGTTTGAGATAGCAGATGCTGGGTTTGCTTTCAGCTCTTCCGCCGTCATGTTCAAAGGAGACGTGAACGGGTGGTGCATCGCGTGCAGGTTACCTTCGTCATCTTCTTCAAACATTGGGAAATCAACTACCCACAGTGGTGCCCACTTGTTGGTGTCAGTCAGGCCCATGTCAGTACCCAGCTTCAGACGCAGAGCGCCCATTGCTTCGGTAACCACTTTCTTGCTATCAGCACCGAACAAGATGATGTCGCCAGATTCTGCGCCAGTGCGCTCAAGAATACCGTTAACCACTTCTTCGTTTAGGAACTTAGCCACTGGAGACTGAACGCCTTCTAGGCCAGCAGCACAGTCGTTAACCTTCATCCATGCCAGACCTTTCGCGCCGTAAATACCCACGAACTTGGTGTAGTCGTCGATTTGTTTACGAGAAAGCGCAGCGCCACCCGGCACACGAATAACCGCAACGCGGCCTTTAGGATCGTTTGCTGGGCCAGAGAATACTTTGAAATCCACATCTTTTAGTAGGTCAGCAACATCAACCATTTCTAGCGGGTTACGCAAGTCAGGTTTGTCTGAACCGAAGCGACGTGCCGCTTCTTCAAACGTCATGATTGGGAACTCACCCAGTTCCACGTTCAGCAGTTCTTGCCACATGCCGCGAACCATATTCTCGGTCATTGCACGAACCTGATCAGCGCTCATGAACGAAGTTTCGATATCGATTTGGGTGAATTCTGGCTGACGGTCTGCACGCAAGTCTTCATCACGGAAGCACTTAACGATTTGGTAGTATCGATCGAAGCCAGACATCATCAGAAGTTGTTTGAACAGCTGAGGAGACTGTGGCAACGCATAAAAGCTGCCTTTGTGAACACGGCTTGGTACCAAGTAGTCACGCGCGCCTTCAGGCGTCGCTTTGGTCAATACTGGGGTTTCAATGTCCAAGAAGCCGTTGTCATCCAAGAAACGACGTACAAAGCTTGATGCTTTAGCGCGAAGTTTAATGCGATCACTCATTTCAGGGCGACGCAGATCCAGGTAACGGAACTTCAAACGCTGCTCTTCAGAGTTGTTTTGATTGAAATCCAGTGGCAGTGGCTCAGCACGGTTGATGATTTCCAAGCCTGTCGCGAGCACTTCTACTTCACCGGTTGCCATGCCTTTGTTCACTTGGCTTTCTGGACGAGCACGCACTTCACCAGTGAACTTGATACAGAATTCGTTACGCAGTTTGTTAGCAATCTCGAATACGTCTTTCATATCCGGATCAACCACCACCTGAACCACGCCTTCACGGTCACGCATATCAATGAAGATAAGACCGCCTAAATCACGACGGCGATTTACCCAGCCGCAAAGTTCTACAGTTTGCCCTACAAGGGCTTTGTTCAGGTGACCACAATATTGGGTGCGCATATGAATTTCCCGATCTATTACTGACTGTCCTATTGCACTAAAAAGCGCAAAGCTACAAATATGGTTGTGCAGACAATTCTGCAAGCTCCCGCCTAAGTTAGTAATCAACGATAGAAAACTGAAGTTAAAATCGAAGTTAGAAACTAAGCCAAAGCCAAAATACCTCAAAATGACGCAGCATTATAAAGGAAAATTTTGCGGAGCGGGAATTCGTAACCCATCGATCGAAAGAAATCGTCGCAATCGCGCAAAAAAGCAGCAAGGATTGACGCTGATAGCACGACACACCCACAATAGGCGTTCGACGACATGAGGGATTATCCGTTGCCATCATCGATTTCCAAACTTGCTCTGCTTTCCGACCTCACCACGCCGCCACTTCGGCTGGGCATGACCCAATGGTCACACAATACATGGCAACGTAAGTTTTACCCTGCTTGCACCAAAAGCGGCGAACGCTTGGCACGCTACGCGCAAGTTTTTAATACGGTGGAAGGTAACACGACTTTCTATGCCAGCCCTTCCCATGCCACGGTCGCGAATTGGAAAGCCGCCACCAGCGATGCATTCCGGTTTACCTTTAAATTCCCTCAGCCCATCACTCATCAAATGATGCTGCGACACTCGGATGCCATGGTGTCTGAATTCATCACACTGATGCAGCCACTACACGGACGCATTGGGCTTTGGAAAATTCAATTGCCGGCGGCGTTTGGTCCGCAATCATTGCCGGACCTCAAACGCTTTTTAACCGCAATGCCAACGTCTTATAACATCGGTGTTGAAGTACGCCATCCTGCTTTTTTTGCCAAGGGTGATGAAGAACGCGCGTTGAACAGCTTGCTGATAGAGCACGGTGCGAATCGTATCATCATGGACAGTCGCCCCGTTTTTGCCGTACCGGCAGACACTGACGCCCTACTCGATGCGCAGCAGAAAAAGCCCTGCGTTCCTGTGCATGCCATATCAACAAGCAATACACCGATGGTGCGATTCATAGGCGACCCGACACTTGAGCGAAACGATGTATTTTTTGCGAATTGGCAGAAAAAGATCCCGCAATGGATTGAGGAAGGCAAAACGCCATATTTGATGATACACACAGCAAACAACGATCAAGCGCCAGAATTAGCCGCGCATTTTTATGATTTACTCACTCAGCAAATCGCGCTACCGCCTCTGGCACCTTTGTCACCGGAAGATATTTCTAGTCAAATGAGTTTGCTTTAGAACGGGTACTAGCTACTGGGTACTGGGTACTGGCAGTTCGTGGAAAGCAATAGCTAGTGACGTCAACCTCTGCGAGGGCTTTTCCTCGGCCCTAGGACCTTCTCTTCCTAGGACCTTTCTTTCCAAACATCTAAAAATACCAACTGACTTCTGCTTCGACAAAGTCATCGCGTTTTAAGAAGTAAATAGGATCAGTGACGTTGTCCGAGTTGAACATCCAACCTGTCACCGTCCAGCTCCAATCATTCGAGAAACGACCGCTCGACTCTAAACGCACCGTCATCGAATCTGTATCGTCTAAATCGACCGTACCCCCGACCAAGAACTCAGTGCCATCGTGATCATTGAGCACCCAGCGCAGTCCTGCAAACAGGTCATTTTGGCCAGCAACGGGGGCATCTTCATCGCGACTGTCATAAAGGTATTCCATCAGAAAACCCAGATCGGTGATGCCTTCGTTTACACCCACATAGGTATATTCAAAACCACCCGTAAACGCCGTGTTTGATTCTAAGCTGTAACGACGAATGGCTTCAGCTTTCCAAAGCCAGTCACCATAGATCGCTTGAACATCGAGGCCGACTTGCGTCATGAGCGCATAGTATGGCGATAAGGTGTTGAAGAAATATGGGTCTCTGTTAGTGCCATGAAACACACTCAAACCCACGTCCCATTCGTCAATCATGGTGCCATAACGCGCAGCAACATCAGGGTAAAACTCTTCATGACGGGATTCGTACTGTGCATCTGCATCGCCAGCACCAGGCAACGCTAAACGACCATCGTAGCTTGCAAAGGTACGTTCGCGAAAATAGGGAAGTAAGTACAAATCAAGCAAGCCAGATTCGAGTTCTAGTCCCAGGCTCACCATGGGTTGACCGAGTTTCACTTCGCCATCGACGGCTTCAACAGCATCGGTTTGGTTAATAACATCCACAAGATGTTGTGACTCTGTCACCCCCCAAAAGACGATACCCAAGCCAAAGCGCAGTTCGTAGTTATCTTTGTAGTGCATCAACAGAGCTTCACGCACATCGCCATGCGTGCGCTCATCATCCATTGAGTCCCAACGGAAGAACGGCGAAAAAGTAAAGCTCGTGTTCCCTTCTTCGCTTTCCCAATAAAGCTCAGGCTCAATAGCGATAGACGTTTGGCTTTTGTCCTGACCTTGTGCTCCTGTCTGTCCAAACTGACGCTGTTGGAATGACAACTCACCTTCGAATTCAAAGGCGTAAGCGGGAGAGAGGAAAAGAGGCAACGCAAGCAGCGCCGCCAATGAAGTCCATGGTTTCATTCTCACTCCTAGCGCGCGCGCTTCAAGCTAGATTTAGAAAAATCACCTTCATCCAAGCCCGTTTTGAACGCGAGATCTGTCGTGGTCAATTTGGTCGATTTACCCGTCTGGTGGTTCACCATCATCATGGTGTGAGCGCGCCAGTATTGGTCAAGGTACTGTTTATAGTCACTGAACGTCAGTGTTTTCAGCAATGACTTGCGGCGATCGTAGAACTCAGTTTTCAGTGGTCGATAATGCTCTTGATCAACCCACACTTTTTGGCTGGTATAACCTGAATACTTATCGGTTGGCGTTTGTACAATCACAAACGTATTTTGTCCATCAAGCGCTTCTTCACCCACCAAGTTAAACGTGTACTTCTCCAATTCGAACGAGCTTAAATCTTCGTACGCAAATTCACTGCCCATGAACGGGCCGGATTTGTTGCGCGAGGCAATACGTTTCACGCGCTTTAACGCAGGAAGGTAAAGCCACTGATCGTCAGGGCCAGTAATGTGCGAGTAGTTAAGAAAAACAGTACCACGCACATCACGAGGTTCATCAAAAATGGTTAACCCTTTATCGCCATCACTTTCGACTTCGAGTGTTTTAATGCGCAGTTTACGGTCACTGGTATCACCATTCGCGTTTTCAAGCAGCATGGTCATTTCAGCAACGCTGTCACCCCAGCCTTGATCTCGCACTTTACGCTCGTTGGCGATTTCTAATCCTTTCACTTCATCGGCAACCACAGGCGCTGCTATCGCCATCATGCTAAACGCAATCACAACGGCTTTTGATAATGTTTTTATTGTTTTCATTCTTCTCTCCTTGAATTCGTTACTGCGTTGCTTCTTTACTAAAATCTTTAGATTCATCGGCATAGGCTTTCTTGTCTGCTACCAAGAGCACGGCAGGTAATAGAACAAAGTCCACGATGAGAGCAATGAATATGACAATGGCACTGAGTAGCCCCATGTCACTGTTTAGCCGGAAACCGGATGTTGCCAACACGCTGAAACCCGCAACAAGTACGACGGTGGTGATCCATAACGCACGACCCACTGAGTCAAATGCGTAGCGGATGCCCTCTTCAACATTGCGTCCATGCACACGCGCATGGCGATATTTCGTCAGGAAATGTACGGTGTCATCCACCACCACACCCAAGGTCAGGGTGATAACAACTGAAAGCCCCAGGTTGATTTCACCTGACACAACAGCCCACAAGCCAAAGCCCAAAATGGCTGGCACCAAATTTGGCACTAGGCTAATCACACCAAGACGCCATGAACGTAATGCGAATACCAACAACCCAGAAATCAACACCAACGCAATCGGTAAGGTTTTCAACATGCTGGCAATGTTGGTTTCGCCAATATGAGCGAACATCAGGTTCGGGCCAGACGATGCCATCTCGTACTGAGGGGCATTAGCCTTGAACCATGCATCCATGCGTTTTTCCAGCGCAATCAAATCAACACTGCCGAGGTTGTCAGTGGTCAGTACCAACTTGACCGCAGACTTATCAATGTTGACTTCATTATTCAAATCTAATCCATACGGCAATGACATTTCGTACAACAGCAAGTATTGCGCCGCGAGTTCAGGGTTCTGAGGTAAGGTGTAAAACGTTTTATCATCACCGTGCATGTTCATGTTCAAACGTTTGAACGTGTCAGAGATTGACGCGACATGGTCTGTTTCTGGTTGCGTGCGTAGCCATTCAGTGAAGTCTTCAACCGTCGTCAAAAATTCAGGCTGAGTGATCCCTTGTGGCGCACCCGATTTAATGGAAATACTGAATGCCGTCGTTCCGCTGACAGCTTCTTCCATATAATCAGCCGCTTGGCGGAAGTTGTTGCTAGAATCGAAGTATTCAACGGCATTGTCATTGGCATGGTTTTGCATCAACAACACCGCGCTCAGTGCCACGACAATGACACTGACTGGCAGAATCTTCTTATGATTCGCAATCACGGTATCGGCTACCCATCCCATCGCTTTGTTACTGTTTGTCCGGGCAGGCTTCACCTTGAACGGCATCAATTGAAGCAATGCAGGTAATAACGTGACAGACAAGACAAACGCGATCATCACGCCCAATGCAGCGAGATTCCCCATGTCTCTCAATACCGGAGAGTCCGACGCATTCATCATTAAGAAGCCAATCGACGTCGTGACTGACGTGATCAATAGCGCGAGGAAATTAAGCTTAAGCGCATAATTAATGGCCTCAGTTTTGTCTTTACCTTCACGAAGAGCATGCACATAGGACGTGATCAGATGGACACAATCCGCCACGGCGAGTGTCATCACCAGCGTCGGGACTGTCACTGTACCGTTATTGAGGTAGTGGCCTACCCAACCCAGCATCCCCATCGTGGCGGCAATCGTTAGCACAATCACGATCAGCGTCGCCATGACAAACTTCCAAGACCGCAACATAATGCCGAGGAACACAAGTACAACAAGAAACATCATTGGCACCAGCGTTTGGCTGTCTGCTTGCGCAGCATCAGCAAAAGCTTTATTCATGGCGATAATGCCCGCCAGATGGAAATCTACGTCAGGATAGGTTTCGTGCGCTTTGGCCAGAACATCTTTCGTGAAATTGGCCACTTCCTGCACTTGCGCCGTTTGGTCACCATCCGGCAATTGAAAAGTGATATTCACAATGGCGGCTTGCGCGGTTTGACCAACAATAGCGTTAACTAAACGAGGTTCATTGAGGGCGACTTCCCGAATATAGTCGATCCGCGCATCATCAAGTTCGTAATAATCTGGCGCGAGATCTTCAACAAGCAGGTCATCTTCTTCCGCGGAGGTATGTTGATAATTCGTGACGGAATCCACTCGACTCGCATATGGTGTAAGCCATGCTTCATCTGTGAGTTGCTGAATTAATGACAGGTTATCTTTGGTAAACACGTTCTTGTTATGAGGTGCTACCACAATGGCAAGCGTGTCCGTTTTATTGAAGGTTGCTTCAAGCTCTTTGAACGACTGTAGCTGCGGATTCCCTTTATCAAAGAAAATTTGGTAATCACCTCGGAAATACAAGTTTTGACTCCCCATCGCCGCAACAACGGCAAACAAAACACTGAGGATTACAAATAACCAAGGTCGTGCCGTAGGCATTCGATATAATTCTGTTTTCACCACACTCTCCATTTGTGACGATTCGTCAAATTCCCTGCTTTAAAAAGCCAATTAATATGGCTTAATACTTCCTAAACATAGGGTTATCTCACTCACCCCGTTCAAGCAAAATGAAATTACACGTTCACATAGTTAGAAATTCAAATCATTGCCAGATAAAAATTGACGCTTCGTCAATTAATGACGAAACGTCAATATAGTACAATAAAGTAACAAATTAAAGCTCATTTTGACGAATCGTCAAAAATAAGTCACTTGTCGCAATTAAGATTGATTTTCTATGAGGGCGACTTCTTCGCCAAACAGGTCTTTTTCGGCACGATCCCATGTTTTTTGGTAGTCGAAATCGCAAGACAAAGGCATCCAGCGCATCCCATCTAGGAGGAAGTTGAGGTTCTGGAGCACGATATTGGTGTCATGTTGGCGAGATACACAGCTACTTTGCGTCGCATTGTTTACCAATGAACTGGTACCAAATGCCATCGCCCAATTTGCAAACACAATGCTATCGCTCGTGATGCCGGGTGCGAGAGTGATGTCTCCAGAGCTCTGACCTAGCTCGATGAACTTATCACCAAATGACACCACGAGGTCTTCCAACGTGTTCAGTTTTTCCAGGCGTTCAGGAGCACTTTTTTCAGTGACCGCAGGCGTACGGCTAACCAGTGCACACATCGCGAGAATGGGCGAGAGTTTTGAGAAAAGGTGCATACCCGCATGCATGGCAATCAACTTTTCACGGCTGGAACCTTCAAAGTCGAGTGCGCTTTTGAACAGAGGAATTTTTTTACTCAGCGCTTGGATCGCAAGCGCAGCAAACAAATCTTCCTTGCTGTTGAAGTGATTGTAAATTGTACCTTTGGAATACGAGCTGGCGGCAGCAAGCTTATCCATGTTGAGTTGTGCAAATCCTTCCCTTTCCACAATGCTACATGCTATTAGCAACAACTCACTCTCGCGATCACGCATTGCCAATTGTTTACGGCTCAACGTCGCGTCATCACTGATTAAATTTGATACTGCTTGCTCTAACATTGTGAATACCCTTAAAAGATCCTTACTTTTATAGCACAAATAAGAAATAGATTGGCAGCTTGTCCTCACTTTTTAATGCGATCACATCAACCACTCTCGTGCTCATTCCATTGAATATCCACGTAAATAGAAGTCACTCGCTTAGCGCTCTCTACAAAACAGCACCTTTGATTCAGGCAAGAAGTCATGACTCATTGTGTTTTTTTGTCGAAAATCAGTACCCACAAACGAGTATTCAACCGGATTACTCAGTCATGTCATCAAGCCATCAACCGTACTTTGAACAGATGGACTCATTGCAATCACTGAGTCTAGTTTTGATAGGTTATTGTGCTTGGGCCCAACGAACGATGTCATCTCGCGGCCAAATCATCAGATAGCTTTTAGGTGTGTACTTCCCTTCATCAAACAACCGTCGACGCTTTTTGTTCTGCAAAGCAACATGCCCCGCATCATCACACGATTCGAGCAGATAAAACGACGCGCCACCAGACTCTGGGAGCGTACGTAAATAGGCCATTTTCGACGATGCTTGTATCACGGAAGGGTCCCAGAACCAGCTTTGTGCAAATATGCCCGAAACGTGTGGTTCTGATTCAAGGCGCTGTGCAATTTCCAGATAAAACGCTCGCCATCCTGGTTCAAGGAAGTCAGGATTAGTTCTTCGATCTTCCATATGCAGTTCGTACATGTTTTGTCTGTTGTTCAGTTTTCTCAGCAGCATATCCGCTGCACTAACAAATTGTGCGATGCCATTCGCGGTAAGAAATCGACGCGGTAATGGTCTGGGTTCATAATGACAAATCGAGCGACTTGGCCACATATTCAACGCGCTGATAGCCAGGTCCTTCCTAAACAAATCGCTCTGAACATTGGGCTCATAGCAGCCCGTCGCAATGTCATCTGCCAAATACTCAAACCACTCTTTGATAGAGTCAATCACCATTGTCGGCATCGTCACATCATGACTAGCTAGGCCAGTCTGATCGCTTGAATCCAATGAGCGCAGACTCCGCTGCATTAAAGCCACTAGCGCGAGTTGATGAATATCTGCCTCTACGTCTTTGCTATGTGTGTTCGATAGCTGCTCAAGCCAACGATTCATTTCATCAGGGAAATGTGAATATGCGCGGCCGGGCATTTCATCTTGTACAAAAGACAGATATTGTTCGCGAACCGTCGATAACGTATCGACTTGCTTATCGAGCCTACTTTCAATCATCTCGCGCAGGTCATCCAGCTTCGTTTGCAACGTCATACACACTCTCCGCCAGTGACCGAAAGGTTGACACCATTAATGTATTCCGCACCTTCAGAGAGCAAGAAGATCACAGATGACGCAACTTCCACTGATGTTGCATTGCGCTTCATCGGGTGAGATGCCGCGTTCTGAATCACCATATTGTCGGGAATATCCTGCAAAAATGGTGTATCGACCATCGAGGGTGATACTGCATTCACACGAATGCCTTTGCCACCACATTCCGCTGCCAGTGAACGCATCAAGCCCAACTGTGCGTATTTGGCAATGTTGTAATCAGCCATCGCCGCAGGCGGCATGCCTAACGTGACGCTACTTAGAATAAAAACGATTCGTCCATCACCACGTTTTACCATTGCCGGTAAGAAAGCTTTCGCAATCATCATGCTGCTCATCATTTGCACTTCGAGCTGTTCCATGACTTGATGGCGCGAGAGCTTTTTAAAACGCGTCAGTTTCAGTCTCGGGGCTTGCGCAAAAATAAGATGATCGGGATCTGCACACAGTGCCGTTGCGTCCGAAATAAACGCCTCGCAACTGTCAGGGTCACTTAAATCAGCCCGCAGTGCATGAAGCTCGCTTTGCATGTTTGATTGCATGCTTTCAAGCGCAGCAAGATTGTTACACCCATGCGCGATAATACGATTGCCTTCGCTATCGAGCATCGACATTACCGCTTTGCCAATGTCCGAGCTCGCTCCCACGATTAAACTGGTTTTACTCATGCCGATGACTCGCTTTCATCAATCCCTGAATGGATCCGCGCTTTCGATACCACTTGTCCGTGTTGATTTCGGATAACTGCTTTGATTTCGATACGTTTTAGAAGGGTGTGAACATCCACCACCTCCCCTTCAACCGTCAGCACATCGCCAACAAAAACGGGGCGACTGAAACGGGTTTGAATATCCTGCAACAGTGCATTTTCACCCGGTAGATATACCCCAACTAATGTGGAATATAACGATGCCGTCATCATGCCGTACACCACAACATCAGGGTGCCCTCGTCGTTTGGCATGCTCCGCATTGGTATGAAGCGGATTGACATCACCGCTCACCAGAGTGAAGGCATTCAGCTTCTCCTCGGTAATATCTGCAGAGAATTGGTGTTTTAACCCCACGTCAATGTCATCAATACGGTATTGCTTCATTCATCTTATCCCGATCATGCTGCTTGAAGTTTTCGAGTGATTAAATCGACCGTATCACCCACATTACCCGCCTGATTCAGCTGTTCGATTTCCGACAAACTAAATTTAATCGCCAGCTCTTTTTCAATCGCGTCGATGATTTGTATCTGTGCCAGCGAATCCCAATCTTCCGCATCGTCTGCCGTCGTATCTCGTGTCACCACTAAATCATCTTCATCCAGCACATCAAAAATGATCTGAGAAATCGCATTTAATATATCCATACAAGCTCCTTTATCGTGCCGCGCAGTGAACCTATTTCAAGGTTGAGTATTTGTTCTTTATTTAGCATTCGTTGGTACGCAATCATTCACGCATTATCACCAGCGGGAGATCAAGCTCAGCCTGATGCTCGTCGATGACATATTCCCATTGACTGCTGCCCTCTTCGCTCTCCGACAAGCGCTGGAAACCCAGCGATGCATAGTGATCACTCACTAAGCCATTTTTTTTGCTCGGTACATATCTCCCGACCAATCTTTGGAGATTGCGCGCTTTCGCATGACGAACGAGTTCAGCAAACATTGCCTGTTCCATCTTGCGTTTGAACACACGACAGCTCATCAGCCATAAATCGATCGTGAGCGTGCTTTCTTGTTCAGCGCCGACAATCACAGAAACAATGCCGTTATCGCCAAACTTGTCACGCAATCGGCCATACAATGAAAGGTGTCGCGGAGAGTGCATGACAGACGTCATTTCCTGCGCGCTATACCGTTGAGTCGTGAGGTTAAACTGGTTGGTTTTATTCGTGAGTTGAGTGATGCGAGGCAATGCCAACTCATCAAATGGCGCGATCATTGCGTGCATGTCTAACGATCGCAGGTAGTCGTCATAGTTTTCAAACTCACATTGTAACTGCTGACGTTCTTGATTGTGCGCATACATGGCCGCTCGCGTAACATCTTCTGGATTAAGAGATACCAGTTCAAACCAACCCGCCTTGTCCAAAGCCGTGATGTATTGCGTGACATCTTGCCCAATGTTGGGCACAGCAACCGATGAAAGATTACTCGCCACGAGCGCCCGCTCACTGGCGTTATCATCAAGGAAAACAAGGGAATCCAAACCGATATTAAGTGACTCCGCAATCTGCTCAATATTTTGGTCTTTGTTTTCCCAATTAGCTTTGAATTCGCTGAAGTCAGAGAGCGTGAGTATTGAATCGGGATGCGAGAACCCTTGTTTCGCGTTCTCAATGTCATTTTTGCTGCATACCGTCAAAAGTACACCGCGCTGATGTAGCGCCTTCAAGTACTGTTGTAATTCGGTGTAGGCTTCGGCCTCTGCACTTTCATGGCCGATTTGAATGCCTTTTAAGCCATCATCACCAATCACACCGCCCCACAGCGTATTATCTAAATCACAGACGATGGCTTTCTTGCTCAATCCCACCACCGCGAGAATTTGATTAGCCACACTGTGCCCCAATTCAGGAAACGCATCGCTGCTCATTGCATATTTATAGGCAAACCACTGCGTTTTATTAAACCAACGTTCTAAGCCAAACCATGCAGAAAGATAATTGAGGTCATGCAGAATAAAATTGCCATCTTGCTCGGCGTATTCGGCAAACCTTGCATTCAATGCATTCGTGAAACGTGTTTTCCCCGTCACGGCAGACGCATCAATGTTTCCGAGCGGACGGGAAAAGGGTAATTCGAAATTGTTCTGAATAATGGTGGCTTGATACTTAACGTGTAACGCCTGCCAAACGGAATGAAAGTCATCAAAAGTATCCGCGATTTTCACACTAACGTCGGCGTCAAGGTCTGTCGGCACTGGCCATCTTGTTAGGTTCACGCTGCTGGTATGGAGATAAATAACTTGAGGGTTAAAAGCGTCAAGCGCGTCGTTATCAAATAAGGCTTCTTGATAGAATTGGTTGTAATCAGACTGATAGATTTCTACGTTCACCCCCCTATTCAGCAAAAATAGCTCAATGTAGTTAGCCACTTCGCTGGTCGTGGACCCGCCCAAGATCGCAACACGCAAAGGCGGCGCAGTCAGCGAAGCTTTCAACGTTCTACGGAGCTTCTTTTGACGACGTTGCAGCAATGCCACATCCAAGGGGTAAGCGATTTTTATGTTCGTCGTTTCAGTCATGTCTGTCCCCAATCACCAATCACCAATGCTTGCCCCTCGTTTAAGCACGTGTTTTTCCCATCACCCAACGCAAGGTGTCCGCCACACCTGAAAGGGTCACGATGAACTGGTTCAACGAACGACTGTCCATCACCAAATTACGCTTCAACTTCAACGGGTGTTCTGTTCTTGCGTTCAGCCCTTCATCCAAGGTTGTCGCCGTTCTGATACCAAGTGCATTCAAATCCGGTAGATGCTCTGGTGACCAAATCCCACTCGGATAGCAAAAATGCGTCAGCGCTTTTGGCGAAGCAATCTGCGCGGTTAATACCTCTCGATTGGTTTGTATTTCGTGATGAATAGCGTCGCTATCTGTCGGCAGTGTGTGGGTATGTGTGTGCAGTTGAATGTTGGTGAGTGGTGAAGCCATCGCTGCATTCAACTCATTGTAATTGGCGTTGTGGAAGCGCTTTGTGTGTATCGCATCATCACTCACACCTAACGCACTCGCGACCGCCGACAAAAACGCTGTTTTTTGGTCATCGTCAAAAGACACCATTGCGGCTTCTACCGCTTTAACCATGTCAGACACATTTCCTGTGAACCCATAGTGTTGACCTTGAAATGCCACCTCAAACGCTTCTGTCGGTTTATGCCATAGCCAATATTGAAGCAAGACATTAACCACAGGGATCTGATGGTCACAGTAATAGGTCGTTACATAGACGGTCGAAGGAAACTGATACGCCTGAAATGTGGGCAAAAGTTCGGTAATACTGGAACGCCAACCATCATCTACTGTAATAACAACGGGGTATGTGAATTGTGCATCACCATTCAAATGACGCTCTGCATCGTCGAGACTGATGACATTGAAGTGAGAGTGTTGAAGATAGTCCAGCAACGCAATGAGCTTCTCTTTTGAGATGAAAACACCTGGCCAGAATTGATGTTCATCTTTCATCGACATCGAATGAAAGCAGAGGATGATCAACTTATCGCGATGGAAATATGAAAGCGCTCTGGCAATGCCAGTTCGAACAAAAAAGGCATATGCTGCCTCCCTCAACTTCCCCATTAGATCCCTCTCCAATAAACGTCCGCCAACTTAAAATTCGCTACCGCGAAATCGACAAAAATTGGCCTTACATGCATGAATTAAAGTATAGAAGCGTGTATCAAATTTGGATCAAACAATTGAAAAATGAGAGGAAACAGCGTGTCTTGTGAATACAAGACAAGAACCATTACCTAGAGGAAATAAGAAGTGATAAGACGAAAACACCTCGTATAGAGACAACTCAGGTAAAATTCTCTACAATACGCGCCCTCTCGGTGCGGGACGGAATTCCGCGCATAAGATGATTTTTAAACGGCATGTCAGGGCATTAAGTACATGCTGTTGTTACCCTCAAGGCAGGTTCAGATGGCCATTCGCGATAATATTTTTGCTGCGCCAATTGAAAAACTGGGCGATTTCACGTTCGATGAAAACGTGGCTGAAGTTTTTCCCGATATGATCCAACGTTCTGTACCCGGTTACAGCAACATCATATCCGCCATTGGTATGTTGGCTGAGCGCTACGCGTCTGACGGTTCAACCGTGTATGACCTTGGCTGCTCGCTAGGCGCGGCAACCCTTTCTATGCGTCGTCATATCAAAGCAGAAAACTGCAACATTGTGGCCGTTGATAACTCGCCAGCCATGGTGGAACGCTGCAAATTGCACGTGAATGCCTATCGCTCAGACACCAACGTTGAAGTGATTGAAGAAGATATTCGCAACGTCGATATTAAAAATGCATCTGTGGTTGTCCTAAACTTCACGCTGCAATTCTTGAATCCCGATGATCGCCTAACACTGCTGAAAAAGATTTACGCAGGCTTGAAACCGGGCGGCATTTTAATTTTGTCCGAGAAATACAGCTTCGCTGATGAAACTGCCCATGAATTGCTCATCGATTTACACCATGATTTCAAACGTGCAAATGGCTATAGCGAGCTAGAAATCAGCCAAAAGCGCAGTGCATTGGAAAACGTGATGAAGCCCGATACCATTGATTGCCACAAGCAACGCTTAAGCGATATTGGCTTTAGCAGCACCGCTGTGTGGTTCCAGTGCTTTAACTTCGGCTCGATGTTTGCGATCAAGTAAGCGGGAAGCTGATAGCCTAGGTCCTAGGTCCTAGGTCCTAGGTAAAAAAACTCGCTTCTCTCGACTAGCAAACAACATTTAATAAACACTTAACTGACAGACTAATAAGCCATGTTCGATTTTTCTGATTTTTACCAATTGATCGCTAAAAACCGCCTGCAATCATGGCTTAACGTACTACCCGCGCAGCTTTCTGAGTGGCAAGACCAACCGCACGGCGACATGCCGAAGTGGATGCGGGTGCTGAAAAAGATCCCAACCGATACCCCATCAACCGTGGCGCTTAAAGATTGCGTATCCATTGGCACCGAAAACGAATTGCCTGAAGGACAACGTGCAAAGCTCGAAAACTTACTGCGTACCTTCCATCCGTGGCGTAAAGGCCCCTATGACGTGCACGGGATTCAGATTGATACTGAATGGCGTTCAGACTGGAAGTGGGATCGCGTACTTCCCCATATTTCCCCGCTGAAAGGCCGTTATGTGCTGGATGTAGGGTGTGGAAATGGTTATCACATGTGGCGCATGCTTGGTGAGGGTGCAGAACTCACCGTCGGCATCGACCCATCAGAACTATTTTTGGTGCAGTTTGAAGCCATTCGGCGATTGATGGGCAACGACCAACGTGCGCACCTGCTGCCGCTTGGCATTGAACGTCTGCCAGAACTCAAAGCTTTTGACACTGTGTTCAGTATGGGTGTGCTATACCATCGCCGCTCGCCGCTTGATCATCTTATCCAGCTTAAGAATCAACTGGTGAAAAACGGTGAACTGGTATTGGAAACGCTGGTGATTGAAGGCGACGAAAATGCGGTACTAGTGCCGATTGATCGCTACGCGCAAATGCGCAACGTTTACTTCTTCCCGTCAGCAAAAGCGCTGAAGGTATGGTTAGAGAAAGTTGGCTTCGTTGATGTGCGCATTGTTGATGAGTGTGTTACGACCACCGACGAACAACGTTCCACCAATTGGATGACGCATAATTCACTGCCAGAATACTTGGACGCGAATGACCCGTCGAAAACAATAGAAGGCTACCCCGCACCTAAGCGCGCGATTTTAGTAGCAAAAAATCCTGACTAAGTCATGATAATGGACGCTTCTCGCGTCCTTTTTTTCAATGTAAACTAAGTGCCATTCATTCATACTGTTCATCACCCAGCACGGAGCTACCCATGCTAACACGCAGCGGATTGCTGATTTTTTTCACTGTTGTTCTCTCGGGCTGCAGCCTGACATCTCAAGAGCAGCATCAGCAAACATTGGACGCCATCAGCAACATCGATACTAATATCCAATCGGATATGACGACGTTGAATCAAAATGTTGCCTCTCAACAAGTACAAATCGCAACCCTTGAACAACAGCTACTCACCATGTCTGACACACTCAAAGTGCTAAGACAAACTCAAGCACGCGAAGCGGCTAACCGCCCAGAGCCACAAGTGGTGTACGTTGAGAAAGAAGTGCCGGTTGCTACCGCGCAAGATAAAACCATTTTGGGCGAACAAGAATGGGTATGGATTGATGCGGCAGGTGACAATTTCAAAGCGCGTGTCGATACAGGCGCTACCACGTCATCCATGAATGCCACTGACATTCAAGAATTCGAACGTGATGGCAAAACGTGGGTGCGTTTCAATCTGGCACACACCAAATCAGACCCAAATGACGCAGAGCCCGCCGTCGCCATTGAAGCCCAGGTCAAACGCTGGGTGAAAATACGTCAAGCCTCTGCCGATGAATTAGAGCGTCGTCCCGTGGTTGAATTGCGAGTACGTCTTGGTGATTTACATGAAAAAGCACAATTTACGCTAGCTGACCGCTCCCAGATGGAGTTTCCGGTTTTGCTCGGCCGAGAGTTTTTTAAAGACATTGCGATGGTTGACGTCAGTCAGTCATACGTTCATCCCAAGTTCGTCGCTGAAAAAAAATAATTCGCTGATGTAATTTCATCAGTTAAGCGAAAGAGGAAAACATGACTTCACGCGTCCCTTTTTATCTGTTGGTCAGCCTGCTTGTTATAGTGGGGATCGGCATGAGTATGTACCGTCACGATGTTTACGGTGTGCCTTGGACTGCCGGGCAAAAACACCAAGTTTGGGAAGTTGAAGCCCGCGTTGAATTTGAAGCGAAAGGCGATCCCGTTAAAGTGTCCTTGGCGACACCTGATACCCAAAACGGCTTTACTTTGATCAACGAGAACACCAGCTCTCCCGGTTATGGTTTTGCACTGGTCAATACCGAGAATGGTCGCCGCGCAGAATGGACCAAGCGCGAAGCAGCAGGCCAGCAAATCTTGTACTTCAAAAACCAAATGCTGGTTGATGACAATGCCAAATTCCCCAATGAGCCGCCGATTGGCAATGTTGTCCCTATCGCTCTCGATGGCCCATTAAAAACCGCAGCTGACACTATTTTGACTGAAGCTCGACAACTTTCTGCAGATAACAGCACGCTCACACGCGAGCTCATCAAGCAATTTAACGACAACGAAAGCCAAAACGCCGCACTGCTGACCAAAGAGATGAGCAAAGCTGACGCGGTCGTGGCGATCTTGTCACTCGAAAACATCCATGCTCGCGTGGCGGGTGCATTACAACTGGAAGATGGTCGACGCCGCCAAAACATCATCCCGATGGTCGAAATTTGGGACGGTGAACACTGGCAGTTATTTAACCTTGAAACCGGCTCAAAAGATTTCACAAAAAATCTGCTGCTTTGGAATGAAAAAGGCACGCCACTGCTCGAAGTCACAGGTGGTACGAATAGTCAGGTCAGCTTCTCCATCATTTCTCAGGACATTAGCCCTAAACAAGCGACAGATGAAAAAATCCAAGCAGAAAGCCTGCTGAACTTTTCCATTCACAGTCTGCCGATTGAAGAACAGGCCATGTTCAAAACCATTATGCTCGTGCCTATTGGCGCGCTGATCGTGGTTTTGCTGCGCGTACTTGTTGGTCTCAAAACGTCGGGTACCTTCATGCCAGTGCTGATTGCCGTCGCTTTTGTGCAAACCCAATTGGTGCCCGGTATTGTTGGCTTCCTGCTCATTGTCGGAACAGGTTTAATCATTCGAAGTTATTTGTCGCGGCTTAACTTACTCCTCGTGGCAAGGATATCTGCGGTAATCATCACCGTGATTTTGATTATCGCCGTCTTCACGGTAGTCGCCTTTAAGATTGGGTTGGTAGAAGGTCTCAGCATCACCTTCTTCCCAATGATTATCCTGTCTTGGACTATCGAGCGAATGTCTATCATTTGGGAAGAAGAAGGCCCGAAAGAAGTCCTCGTGCAAGGTGGTGGTTCACTACTGACCGCGGTACTCGTTTACCTTGCTATGACCAATGACTTTGTTCGCCACATTACGTTTAACTTCATCGGCATTCAGCTCGTGATTCTGGCTGTTATCTTGATGTTGGGTAACTACACCGGTTATCGCCTCAGCGAATTGAAGCGTTTTAAGCCACTCGTGAAGGACTAAGCGCATGTTGGGATTGTTAAAAAAATACACCTCGCCGTTTAAGCTAAACCGCGCCGGCATTATGGGTATGAACCGTCGTAACATCAGTTACATCGGCCGCTATAATCAGCGCAGGCTTTTTCCCTTGGTGGATAACAAACTCAAAACCAAGCACCTCGCCCAGCAATCAGGGGCGACAGTACCTGAATTAATTGGTGTGCTTAGTGAACAGCACAGCGTTCCTTCCATTCATAAAATGGTCGAAAACTGGCCGGGCTTTGTTATCAAGCCCGCACAAGGCTCAGGCGGTAAAGGTATCTTGGTCGTCACCTCTAACAAAGACGGTGTTTACAAGAAACCGTCAGGTGCAGAGGTGAGCAAAAGCGAAGTCGAACGCCACATCACCAACACACTGGCAGGCTTGTTCTCGCTGGGTGGCAAAAACGACGTTGCCGTAGTGGAAAACCTGATCCAGTTCGATAATGTATTTGATGGCTTCAGCTTCGAGGGCGTGCCGGATATTCGCGTCATCGTGTTCAAAGGTTATCCCGTGATGGCCATGATGCGCCTTTCCACTTCAGCGTCTGACGGTAAAGCAAACCTTCACCAAGGCGCAGTGGGTGTCGGCATTGACATTGCGACAGGTAACGCCGTGCGCGCGGTGCAGTTTAACCGCCCCATTGAGCGCCACCCTGATACAGGTAGACCACTCAGTGAGCTTAAAGTGCCTCACTGGGAACAACTGCTCGTACTTGCTGCCAGTGCATGGGAAATGACAGGCCTTGGTTATATCGGCACCGATATGGTACTTGATAAAGAACAAGGCCCAATGGTCCTAGAACTCAATGCACGTCCAGGCTTGGCGATACAAATTGCCAATGGCTGCGGGTTGCTGCCAAGGTTGCGTCATATTGAACACCTTGGCACCTCAGCCACACCGCACACGCCAGAAGAGCGTGTCGACTATGCCAGAATGCATTTTGGTGACACACTCCAACAGAAATAAGTGAATCGGGCAAATGCCCGATTTTTTTCCAAGTCTCTCTGATACCCAAGCCACCGCAATTATATCTGTGTATTCACACATCAAGATCTTAAAACTAATTTCCCTTTACCCTCAACCATCGCGTTAAGTAAGCTAATTGCTCTCTAAATGCACAGAAACGTTAGGACGTAAGGACGCGTAATGGAAGCTAGTCAGCCTGTTTTTGATTTCGACAACGAACTCGATCGCACTGCCACCAGCAGCGACAAATGGGACAAATACAAAGGTCAGGATATTCTTCCTATGTGGGTCGCTGATAGCGACTTCCAATCACCACCTGCCGTTTTAGACGCCCTGCACGCACGCATCGCTCATGGTGTATTTGGTTATACCCATGCGCCAGAAAGGCTCACCGAGATCTTCGTTGCCCGCATGGCTGAACGCTATGATTGGCACATTCAGCCTGAATGGGTGGTGTATTTACCGGGTCTAGTTTGCGGCCTGAACATCGCAGCACGCGCCTTGACCGAGCAAGGGCAAACCATCATTAGCCCTAGCCCTATTTACCCACCGTTTATCTCATCCGCCAAGCTAGCCGAACGTCCGCTGATCAAAGCACCGGTGGTATTAGAAAACGGCAGATGGTTACCAGACCTGCTGGGCGTATCGAATCAGCTAACAGACAAAGGCGGACTGCTGCAAATGTGTAATCCGCTTAATCCCGGCGGCACGGTTTATCGACGTGACGAGCTCGAAGCAACGCTGGCTTTTGCGGAAAAACATAACTTGCTCGTCTGCTCTGATGAAATTCACTGCGACCTAATTTTGGACAACGAACACAAACACATTCCTTTCGCCAGCTTAAGTGACAGTGCAGCACAACGCAGTGTGACGCTAATGGCGCCGAGCAAAACCTTCAACATCGCCGGATTGGGAGCGTCTATCGCCATCATTCCTAACGCTGACATTCGGGCGCGCTTTAACAACGTAAAACGCGGTATTGTACCGGGCGTGAGCCTTCTTGCCTTTACCGCCGCAGAAGCCGCTTATGAACATGGAGAAGCATGGTTACAAGCACAACTGGCATATTTGGCGGGGCACCGAGACTATCTGATGCGAGAAATTAATGCCCTACCCGGCTTAAAGCTAGAGCACATTGAAGCCACCTATTTAGCGTGGATTGATTGCAGCCAATTACCCGTCGATAACCCATTTCGTTTCTTTGAACTAGCCGGCGTTGGCTTATCGCCAGGGTTAGATTTTGGTAATCGACAATTTGTCAGGCTGAATTTCGGCTGCACGCGCAAAACGTTGGAAGAAGCGGTACGCAGAATGAAAGCCGCGATTGAAGCGCTCTGATAGGCGATCTAACCCAACGGACAGTAGCAAAGACAACCCAAAAACAGTACTGATTCGGTGCTGTTTTGGGTTGCCTAAAAAGCAATAGCCGCGTGAAAGTTAACGTCTTCTCATGCTGATTGTTTTGTCCTTGGGTTCTTAGTTCGTTTCAGCGACAGTCCGTCACGAATGTTCAAACCAATCATAGTCAGGTTGATGGCACCGCCGACTAACTCAATGGCTTGTACCGCCCAAAAGTAACCATCAAATTCCAGCGAAACGGCTTTAAAGTACAAAAACACGGCAGAGGGAAGCATCACAAGTAGACCGTTGGCTGCCGCGATTTTCATACGGCCTTGCTTAGCACCAATCACGCCTTTTCCTTTTGACGGATAAAGCTTATTGCCGCTCACCCCAGTCAACATCATTGATAGGATCAACAAAGGGATGCACCATAAAATCGCCTGCTTTACTGCCACTATGTGGTGCTGCACACCAGAGAGTTCGGCAAACAGCGTCGATGTAAAAAAGCTCGCAACCGTCAAAAACGCCAAAGCGCCTGCCGTGCGGTGGATTAACACTAATGTTTGCCGATTCATCTCACTGTCCTCTTATCGTTTAGTGCGAAACCCGCGATGACAGCTTTTGCAGCTGCGATCTGCGGCCTTAAATGCTTTTTTCAACGCTTTAACATCCTGTGCTTCAGCCGCTGAAGCCATGTCAGCAAACTGCATATCGAGCGTTGAGAGATCTTGTTCGAACTTATCCCACTTGTTCCAAACCGTTGTACGACTTCGGCTACCTACATCACTTCCTTCAGGAAACAGCGCAGGCAATGTCGCTATCGTTTCGCTATTTTTCAGCGCCAACGTTTTTATCTGCGCCCAATCCGAATCACTACCGTCTTCCATTTCTTTCATCGCTTGGAGATTGTCAGCGAATGACAGAAAACCTTTTTGTCGCTCATCGATTTGTTGTGAGAAGTCACCTGCCACTGCACTTGCCACCATCAATAGACTCGCAGAAATCAGTGCAACAGACGTGATTGGTTTACGCATTTCTTTACATCCTTTTTAGGCCGTAATGGCTTGTTTCAATTGGAGTGTTGATAAGCTCGATGAATGTGCATTAAATACGCAAAAAGGCTTCTAGCCTGGACACATACCCCCTATCATCTTCGTGCTTACTTAAAAGACAAAAACAATTTACATCACAATCATTGCATAAGCAACAATTGCAGTGTAAATTACTGTCAATCCACAATGATCGGATACAGAACATGAAGATATGGGATCTGCCTACCCGCCTTTATCACTGGCTACAGGCATTGCTGTTTACCCTTCTCGCCCTCAGCGGTTTTTTCGGTAATGGACCGCATGAATTGTTTGGTCTCGCGTTAGCAACACTCTTGGCATGGCGTGTACTGTGGGGGTTCTTTGGTAGCGAAACCAGTCGATTCCGCCAGTTTGTGCGCTCGCCAAAAA
This sequence comes from Enterovibrio norvegicus FF-33, assembly GCF_000286835.2. GTDB lineage: Bacteria > Pseudomonadota > Gammaproteobacteria > Enterobacterales > Vibrionaceae > Enterovibrio > Enterovibrio norvegicus_A. The sequence goes on from NZ_AJYD02000038.1 coordinate 2,632,287, forward strand.
CCGTCATCAATTATCTAAATGGCGGTCACTCTCATCATGGTGTCGGTCATAACCCAGCAGGTGGTTGGATGGTGATAACGTTGTTGTCTCTGCTCCTCGCGCAATGTTTTGTTGGGTTATCGATGGGGGGATATTTTGATGCGTATATCCACGAAGACAGCCTGTTATATGACATGGATCTTCTGATTTCCGTCCATGCGACCTTGGCTTATTTGCTTTTAGCTTGCGTCGCACTTCATCTCTTGGCGATCGTCATCTATAACTTACGCGGCAAGCCTTTAGTGAAAGCGATGCTCACAGGTAAGCAACCAGCACTGACTAACACCTTGAGTGTGTTTTTTCGTTCCAATATACGTGCTGGTATACTACTTGCCAGTATCGGTGGATTGATCAGTGTTTTTCTGTACCCAGCATTTGCATAGCAAACAACGTCGACGTATGGCACTAAAAGAGAATAACGATGAGCGAATTTAATCGCCAGAACAGCTTTGGCTGGCTGATAAATGTAGTAGCGGGACAAGCTGAAAAGGAGCTAGATGCAGCCTTAAAAGAACATGGGCTGACTGTGGCACTGTGGCCAACGTTGATGTGTCTGTGGGAAGAAGAAGGTGTTACCCAACGGCAGATCGCGAAAAAGGCCAAAGTAGAAAGCTCCACCACCACACGCACGTTAGATAAGCTTGAAAAGCTGGGGTTAGTCGAGCGCCGTGCCGATCCGGAAAGCCGCCGTAACTACCGAATCTATCTCACTGATAAAGGCAGAGATTTACAAGCGGTCATCTCGCCATTGCCTTTAGCGGTAAACCAAGCAATGCTGGCTGATTTAAGCCCTAACGAAACCGAGCAACTAGTCTCTTTGCTGCGAAAGATCGTTGATAAAGTTGAGTATTGAGCAGTGTCAGTAACAAATACTGCGCCATCGCCTGCTACACTTCAGCTAGTGAAATCCCACTCAAAAGGAGTTTGTATGCTAGGCGAAAAACACTCACTGCTAAATGATTTTCCAGAACTTGAAGATCGCATAAACCAACTTGTCGAGTCGGATGCTACCTTTGCCACCGACAACAAAAAATACAACGCATTAGACAAAGAAATCCGCACTCTCGAACTGCAAGGCGCCCCAATTGGGGATGATGCGATGCATCAGCTAAAACATGAAAGATCAGTGATGAAAGATTCCCTCTACCAGCGTGTCACTCAATCAAACGGTTGATTCAATCACTTGCAGGAATATTGGCCTCTCTGGGTTAAATTTCATGCCCATTGCGTTGAGATAGCAAGATAGGCCAATATTCCTGTAGATTTCATGATTACTTTTTAGCCATGTACAACTTAAGTGCTTTCGCCGATTCATAAACAAATGTCGCTATCCCACCTGCAGACGTTGAATTTGCATAATCTTCTAAAGGCGCACAAAAGTTTGACTTAAACTTTTCGATGGCATCTTCTGGAGAATCTGCATAAATCACATCATCTTCAACTTCAAAGCCAATCTGTAAGAGCTGATCTTTTTCGCTGACAAAGGTGTCAGAGCCCATATCTGTATAGGTGAACTCTTTACGATTTGATTCTGGTTTACAAAAGAACTGATACTTTGGCATCGTTGTTTCCCTACCCATTATTATACCCAAACACCAATAAACCATACCGACCTCACTCATAACACCCTGTTTCAAAAAGACTCCGGCATGGTTCACAGTTCAATCATTGCGCTTATCAATCGTTGCGGCTGGGTTAGCAGCCTGCATTGTCTAAATGTCAGCGCCAGCCTTTCAACGTCGACTGTCAACAAAGATTACATGTCCGCATCAAAATGAAAAATTGCCCGCTTTTAGGCTAACTATCCCAACGAAGGAAGGACACAACGGCTAAGCTGTGTGGAAGTTATTTGCAGTATATCGTCAGTCAGTGGCGGCCTAAATGGAGCAGACAATGCTGTTAACGAGTGACCAACTTGTCGAGAGTGCCAAAACACACATCAAGGAAATTTCGTCAGGTACCCTGCTGAAACTCCTCAACGATGTCGTTGTGATTGATGTGCGTGAGAAAGAGGAATGCAAAAGCGGCTTGATTCCCAACGCCTACAACATTCCTCGTGGCGTACTAGAAATGAACGTACAAAAATATCTTCATCAGAAAATGGGAAAAGAGGACATTATTCACACCGCTGTCGTGCTCTATTGCCACTCTGGCGCACGCTCAGCACTTGCGACACAGTCCTTACAGGCGATGGGTTTTACGCATGTGCAGTCGTTGGAAGGGGGAATGGCTGGCTGGATAAAAGCGAACTACCCATTGGATGGCGAATAATCTAATGGCGTAACGATGACAGTTGGATAAATGCATAAGCGCGCTATGTCAACGATGTTCGAAAAATAGCACGCCTTACCTGAATTCGGCCTTAGCCAGCTTGTTCTAGTGGTGGTTCATCTTGCACTGCCGGCGTTTCTTCATCTACGGAGGTATCTAAGAAGATAGCGGTGGGATCAAGGATCAAGCTATGAGATTGTTTGTGCTTGATCAGCCCGCGCATCAGTTTTTTGGTTTGCGCGTCCACGTCAAAGCCGACTTTCACCAACTCTTCCAGTGGTTGTATATCGGTTTCAACCACTGACACATTGTCTTCCACTTTATCTACAAGTAAACCAATGCTCGGCGTCGTACCATCTTTAGTGGTGAACACGATGATGGGTTTATAGTCCAGTGTTAGTTGTTCTCGTGCAGATTCAAACAAGCGGATCAGGCGAGCATACGTTGAGCGTTCTTCTCGTCTGTAGGCGTCTTTCGCGTCTTGTTGTTTGCCTGCTTTTAGCATGTCCAACACTTCATCGGCCAACTCATGGAGCTTGCGATGTGGGTCATCGAATTTCGCCAAGATCTCCGCGAACTCTTCATTTTCTGGCTTATAAGTATCGTACCAGCGGCCAAACGCGCATTTGTGTGGGTCTCGAGCTTTGGTAAATGGCACGCCTTCATGGATAGTCAGTTGCAAATCACGCAGCCAATCCACATGGTCTTGTTCGCGAGCAGAGAGTAACGCAATCAAATCGTTGTTGGTGTCTTTGGTCGCCACGCGGTTTAGGATCAAACCCAAGTCAAAAATGGGAACAGGTTTACCCATGAAATCCTTGATACCAAGAAAGCTCTCGCGGTCATTAGGAAGCTGTGTGAGGTTCTCTTCATATTGCTCGGTCAGGAGAATGTCCAAGATTTTGAGTGCGACGGTCTTTTGTCCCACTTTGAAATTGATAAAATCCATGTGCCTCGATTCCTTAGTTACCCATCTGGATAAGCATAGTCAAATGCGCACATAACGTTTTATTTATAAGACAAAAGTTTCCTGAAATGAGTAGACAAGAAAATACGCTCCCGAAGGTGCGTATTCATCAATTTCAACACTGAGCATGACCGCAGATTGCGATTATTCAGAAAGGTCCAACTCGTTATGGATCAATACCACACATTGAGAGGCGAAGATCATTTTTGGCCCAAGGCTGATTTTCTCAGCGCCAAGGCGTTTTAAGCTGTTGAAGCTTTTCTTCGGCATAGGCAGGTGATCGGTGAGCAAGAAGCAGCAGTTCGCAGGAAACGTTTGTTCGCGAATAGGCGTGCCTTTTTTGTCCATCATGAACAATTGATACGCTTCTGATAGTTCTTGTACCAGCTTTTCAAAGCTGACAGTACGAACAGAGATACCTGGCTCAACGTCTCGTTCTTGTTCTTTACCCATGCCTTTCGAAGCATCTAACGCTCTGGCGACTTTGGCCAATAACGCTTGCTCATGAAATCCGCCAACGTTGGTCAGTTCATTCGCGTTAAAACGAATTGTTCGTGAGTAATCTTGCGTCTTTTCCAGCACCAGATACACGACGACATCTTCACGGTGAGATTGCGCCACAAAGATAGCGTTCATTAAGGTGTGAGCCAAAATCTCGGTATGAGCTTCCTGACCAACCGATGCCAACACTTGCTGACTATCCACAGAAGTAGATCGGGCTCGTAATACAAAAGCACGCATAGATGAAGTTCCTAATGAGTTAAACGGCGCACCTTCTTTAAACGAACGGAGCGGCGATTCATGGTCATAGATTGAAGCGCGGCATTATCACAGTTTTACTTAGGTATGTAACTCTCTAATCACCGCTTGATTCGAGGGCGCTAGACGATTTGCTTTGCCAAGGTTTGGTAGCCATTAAAAATCCGTGACCCCGTGGTGAACCAACACATGGCACCAAACACACAGGCAATTTCCATAAAATGTGCAGGGAACACACACATCAGGATAAAGCACAAAATAGTCTCAGACCCTTCGGTTAATCCTGTCATGTAATAGAGCGATTTGTTTTTGTAGACGGGATCGTCGATGCCCTGTTTGTTCGCCATAATGGCAAACGCTAAGAAGCTACTTCCTGTGCCAATGAAGGAGAAAATCAAAAATGCGCCTGCGATGGCATTTTGATCAGGGTTGGCCAGCACAAAGCCAAACGGTACCAGCGAATAGAACAGAAAATCGAGACTGATATCGAGAAAACCGCCTGCGTCAGTCACCCCTTGAATGCGCGCTATTGCGCCATCTAGCCCATCCATAACACGGTTAATTACAATGAACAGCAAAGCCAACGCATAGTTTTCAAACGCTAAAGCCGGCAACGCCATGGCGCCAATTGCAAAACCCGTGACTGTGGTTTGATTAGCGCTGATGTCCCACTTATCGGCCCACTCTGCGGCTCGCGATAACGGCCAACGCACCGCTTTAATTCCGATGCTATCAAGCATAAACGTGTTCCTCTTGCGCGGCATTCCAAGGCCAAGTGAGACGCTGACTGCCCGGAGGAATGTCAGCCATATCGTGTGTCACCATCAATGCAGGAATGTTCGCGTCTTTGAGTTGTTCAACCACCCAATCACGAAATTGGGTACGCAGGTCTTTGTCGAGCTTGCTGAAAGGTTCATCCAGCAACGCTATTTTGGGTTTAGCCAACAACATACGCGTTAAGCTAATGCGTGCTCGCTGACCGCCCGAGATCTGATCGGGAAATGAATCTGCCAATGTGGTGAGGGCGATATTTTTCAGTGCTTGCATCGCACGTTCTTTTCGCTCAGCGCCTTTAATGTCATCAGGCAATGCAAACGCTAGGTTTTCCCACACACTCAAGTGGGGAAACAACAAGTCATCTTGAAATAAAATACCCACGTCACGCTTATGCGCTGGCATGTTATCTAGCGCCACGCCGTCTAAGGTGATGGTGCCTGAGTAACGAAATTCATCGGACAAATGCCCAGCAACCGCATCCAACAGGGTTGATTTACCACAACCACTGGGGCCCATCAGACAAAGGATATCCCCTTTTTCAACGCACATATTGAGCGACGAAAACAGCGTCTCGCCAGAGGCTTTACGAATGGCGAGGTTTTCGAGACAAATACTCATTCGGCAATAACCCTTTGATTGAAAGTCGACGATATTTGACCTGCAAGTGGCTGACAAATATCGCAAATGAGAAAAATAGCAGCGGCAATAACGCCTGCCAAATGGCATAGATCGCCGTAACACGTCGATCGAACCCGCTTGAGAGCGCCACCGCTTCTGTGGTCAAGGTGCTGATTCTACCCGCCCCGAGTACCAGTGTAGGGAGGTATTGCGCGAGACTGACGCTAACCCCAATCGCCCACGCGAACACAATCGCAGGAAGTAGGATCGGCAGTTTCACATTCAACCAAACATGCAGCGGCGATTTACCCAGACTCAAAGCAACACGCGTAAAGCCTTCGTTGTAACTGCGCCACGGGCCATCTAACGACAAGTAAACATACGGGAAAGCGAAAAATACATGCGCCCAACACACCCACAATAAATGCGCGTCACCGCTGACGTACAAGGTCACAACCTGCATGCCAAACAAAATGGAAAGCTGAGGGATTAACATAGGAATAGCGATGATGTAGCCCGGTACCTGCAAGCGGTAACGCAGACGATATTCGTGAGCAAGCAATGCCATCACCAAGGCGGTGGTGGCTGAAATCAACGCGATCAGCATACTCTGCTCAATGGTGCCAACAATGGACGCCCATTCGAATTCCCAAAAACGCAGGCTGTATCGGCTTGGCAATAAATCAGGGAAGCGCCAGCGTTGGGCAACGCTCCACAACAACATCAGCGGCATCATAGACACGGACATCACGAGTAATCCCAAGAATACGGTTTTACCCGGCAGGGTAAATCCACATCGCCCTGCGTATTGCCACGACCTCAACCCCTTAGTGATTGACCACTCGATGAAGCGCGCAAGGCCGATCAATATCAGGGAAATCACGAACAGCACGACAGCACCGGCGGATGCACGGGGGAGTAAGGTTAAATCCGGATCGTTAAACCATTGCCACACTAACACCGCAAAAGTGGGCGGATTGGTCGGCCCAATGATCAACGCCACATCAACCACAGACAGGCCATATGCCATGACCGCCAGCATTGGGAAACGAAGCTTGGTCAACCATTGCGGCAGCACACACTTCCACCACGCTTGCGCGCGACTGTAACCAAGGGATGCTGACACTTTTTCAATTTGGCTCACATTCACTTGCTGCAAAATCGAAATGCTCATCAACAATAAAAACGGCACTTCTTTAAACGCCAACATCAGGATCATGCCGAGCGCATGCGGGTCGTTGATCACCAGCGCGAGATCAGCCACGCCCTGCGCCGCGGAATCATAGGCAAACCATTCATGCAGTAAGCGTGTGCCCATCCCTGTTGGCGCGAACAAGAAAGCAAAACCAATCGCAAACGCCACATGAGGAACCGCAAGTAATGGCGATAACGAAACTTCAACTTTGCGCCAAAACGCAGTGCCCCAACTGGCCTGCAAAACAGCAAAAGTGATCAAGCATGCTAGGTAGGTGCTCGCAACGGCGGAATACACCGTCATGCTGATGGAGCGCCACACACCTTGCCAATCAAACACCATGGCGAAGCCGTCCAACGACGGATAATGCATGCCCAGCGGCGGAATATAGCCGAGTGAAGACAAAGAGACGCCCACCAACCCAAACACGGTCGGCAGCACGCAACAAATGACGATAACTAAATAGAGCGCGCGTAACATCAAATCTAGCTTCCGTAACGTGTCAGCCACTCTTTCTCGATGGCGCTTTGCCAACTCGGGTGGGTTTCGGCAATAGATTTAAATGGCGTGTTCTCTTTGGCAGAGCCAGACAGGTACTCCGTTCTCAATACTGAGGGATCGCCCCAGATCTCAATGTTCCCTTTGCGTGATTGCGCTTCAGGGCAAAGTAAAAAGTTAGTCACTACTAACGCACCTGCTTTGGCATTCGCATTCCACGGCACAGCAAGGTAATGAATGTTCGACAAGGCGCCAGAATCAAACGCATAGGCGCGAGTCGATTCGGCTAAATTACCCGAGGCATGCGCAGCGTACACCGCATTTGGGTTAAAGGTGATGGCGAGATCGATTTGTCCATCATCCAGCAATTGGAAGGTTTCGGCTGTGCCTGCTGGGAACTGCTTGCCTCCGCGCCACGCGACTTGATGTAACGCGTCTAAGTACGTCCACAACGGTTTCGTCACTGACGCATAATCCGCCTCCGACACGGGTCGCTGCAAACGTTCATCACTGCTGGTCAATTCAATCAACAGCGATTTCAAAAAACTGGTGCCGTGAAACTCTGGCGGTCTTGGATACGTGATGCGGTTCGGGTGTGCTTGGGCGTAACTGAGCATTTCAGTAAATGAACGTGGTGGGTTAGTCAGTTCTTCCTCATCGTGAACAAACACTAACTGCCCCATGCCCCAAGGCGCTTCTAATCCTTCGGTAGGCTCGGAGAAATCGACGGTCACAGGCAAAGACTGGTCAACGAATGTCCAACTCGGCAGCTTGTCCACGAACGGGCCAAACAGTAATTGGCTGTCTTTCAGTGATTTAAAGTTTTCGCCGTTAATCCACATCAGGTCGACACTGCCGCCTTGGGTTTTTCCCGCCGCTTTTTCGGCGATCAAACGTGTCGTGGTTTCGGTAATGTCCGCCACTTTTACGTGATGCAGCGTCACGCCATAACGGCGTTGCACTTCTTGCTTTGCCCAATGCAGGTAACGGTTTATTTCCTGATTTCCACCCCATGCGTGGAAATAGACGTGTTGCCCAACAGCGTCTTCTTCGATCTGTTGCCAGTTATCGAGATCAGTGGCGAAAGCGACACAAGAGGCAGTGAGCAATGCAATGGCAGAAATCAGTTTTTTCATCGAATTCGGTCTTATTTTCTTATTGGGTTTTCTGCATTTTATTGAAGGATATAAATGCAAAAATCGTCCCTTACGTGTAGCAAGGGACGACACAATATTCACTTCAGAAACTAGCGCAAGTTATTTCGCTAATTCTTCCATGTTGATGCCTTTTTTCTTAGCAATGTATTTCGGGATAAGTGACATACCGAACAACACCAAACCTGCACCTGCGAACTTAACTAGCAACATGGCTGATACGCCGTTCGTTGCGATGTCACCCGCCATGTAAGCGAAAATGAATGCGCCCGGCGCCATGGTGATCAGAGAAACCAGCGCGTAAGTACCAAGGTTTAAGCTAGTTAGGCCATAAGCGTAGTTTTGCAGACTGAATGGGAACACAGGAACAAGACGCGTCAGGATCAAAAAGCTTGCACCGTTTGTTGCTACACCATCATCAATTTTCTTGAAGATTGGGTTGTCACCAAACTTTTTCATGATGGTCTTACGCAACAAAAAGCGAGCAACTAAGAACGCAACCACAGCACCTAGCGTGGCAGAGAACAGCGCCAAAACGCCACCCTTGATAGGGCCAAACACGATGCCCGCAACAATGGTGAACGCACTACCCGGCAACAGGAATACACAGGCAAACACGAATGCACCGACAAACACGACGTAACCCATTGCACCAAAGCCCGCGATCCAATCTTGCAGGCTCTTGATGTCAGTGATGATTTCAAGAATGCCTGTTTGCTTTGCCACGAAAACAATCGCTGCGATCGCCAAAGCGAACAAACCAATTTTTACAAATTTCATTATGTGTTACCCAATAAAAACGAATTCGACAGTGTCTTGCCAAAGAAGGCAAGACCTTGGCTAGATCAAGCTTCTCGCCAACATCATCAACACGCGGGGGAACGCAAAGTGATTGATGATGTTAACGCGCTAGATTGGCCAATAATTAACGTGACTGATAGTTACAGTGACACGCACTTGATCAGCGCCGCTTTGGACTTATAACGGTTGAACCATGCTTTCACTGGGCTTGCCAATACGTTGACCGGTGCGGGTGAGTCTTTCATCACAACAGGACCAAACATCAGATCCAGAATGTGCCATGAGTTTTGACCCACACCCATCATGGATGCACGGCATGCTGCGCAGTAAACCACAACGTGATCGCTTTGGAACTCATCAACACGGCGCTGAACAACGCGGTTCGCCACGCCTGGGTTCGCTGGAACCACCATGCCACCGAAACCACAGCAACGTGTGTTTTCGCGAGTGAATTCAGGTTCAACAGTTTTATAGCCCAGCTCGTTCAGGATCCAACGGATACCGTCTTGAAGTTCGCTTTCGTAGCGGGTAGAGCAAGAGTCGTGAATGGTAAATACCACATCACTGTCGTTTGCTTTCCCAACCAACTCAGGTGGAAGGCCGATTTCTGGTAGCAGTTTCCAAAGCGACAACGGCTTTTGCTTGCCACCCGATTTTTTGATCATGCCGTAGCAGCTCTGGCACGCCACGATAACTTGTTCTGCTTCAAGTTTGTCAAAGTCAGCCTGTAGCTGACCGTAACGCTCTTTGAATTTGTCAGCCTGACCAATTGCCGCGGTAGGTTTACCGCAACATTTCTGAACTGCACCCATTTCTGGGAATACATTTTTCAGGTGGGCAGCAATCGCCGCCACGCCTTCTGGTGAGTAGGATGGCAGGCTGCATCCTGGCATAAATACTTTATTGGTCATTTTGTCGTTACCGCGCGTTTAGCCATAGTGAAGAGTTTCGAGAAGCCCAGCTTCTGGTGCATGTTGATCGCCTTGTGGCCTTTCATTGGTGATTCGCCATTGTTCGCATTCACGAAATCAACACGCGCACCAAGGAAGATTTCCTTCATCGGGTAATCTTTCGGGCAGACGATGGTGCACTGGTCGCAAGCGTTACAAGAGTAAGCCAGCAGCGGATCCATCTCTTTCTTGCCAACAAAATCAGTGAACAGCGTCTTTGGACAATCACCGAAGTCGTTCATCATGACGCACTCGCTCATACACAGTTTGCAACTACATTGCAGACAACGCGTAGACTCTTGCTTCACTTGCTCTTGGGTAAAGCCGAAGTCAACTTGTGCGAAGTCGCGTTTGCGTTCTTCCGCATCGCGCAGTTCGCCATGCAGACGTGGAACATCAACCGTGCCTTTTGGTAGTGGAACGTCCAGACGAGATGCGTAGCTGTATTCATCTTGGAAATCACGACCTTCTTCTAAAGGACGATCTGCGAATTGGCGCTCAATGCTCATTGCCGCTTTACGGCCCAGCGCCATCGCTTCAATCACGATGTTACCGCCACAGGCATCGCCCGCTACATACACACCCGCCACTGAGGTTGCCATCGTATTCTTATCAACCACGTAACGACCGCCACGGGTTTGCTCAAGCGCACCATCAGTGATGTCGGCAACAATTTGACCGGTTGCGAATAACACGGTGTCGACGTCAATAACACGGGTTTCGTCTGCGTAGCTCGGTGCAAAATTACCGTTTGCGTCGAGAATAGAAAGTACACGCTTCAGTGTGATAGAGAACACTTTGCCGTCTTTCTCTTCGATAGAGATTGGGCCCCAACCTGCGTTGAATGACACGCCTTCTTCCAGCGATTCTTCAATTTCAACGTGGCTTGCTGGCAGATTTTCCATGCTTTCCAGTGAACACTGGTGCACTTCATCTGCACCGATGCGCCATGAAGAGCGTGCACAGTCCATGGCAACGTCGCCGCCACCAATAACCATCACACGCTTACCAGCACGCGGGAACGCACGGGTTTCAGAGACTTCTTTCAAGTATTCAACCGCTGAGAACACGCCTTCTGCTTTGTGACCCGGCAGAGGAATGATTGAACCAATGTGCGCGCCGTGCGCCAGAACAACGGCATCATGGGTATTGCGCAGTTCTTCGAAAGTGATGTCTTTGCCGATTTCCACACCGAACTTGGTTTCAATGCCCAGCATATCTAGGTAGCTGTATTCGAAATCGATCACATTACGTGGCAGACGGTATTCTGGGATACCGACACGCATCATGCCGCCGTATACGCTCAGTTTTTCAAAAATGGTGACACTGTGACCTTTACGACGCAGCTCGATTGCCGCTTGAGCACCCGCAGGGCCCGCACCGATAATCGCGATCTTCTTACCCGTTGGGTTAAGAACGGCAAGATCCCAGTTTTCTTTGTTATCCATTTTTTCAGCAACGAAGCGCTTAATGCCCGCCACGCTGATTGCTTGGCCGTATTCTGTGTTACGACGACATGCCGCTTCACATGGGTGCGCACAAATGCGGCCCAGTGTTTGTGGCAAAAACAATTTTCCGCGAATGGTATCAAGTGCTTCTTGATACTTACCTTCACCGGCCAGACGCACATACTGTTTAACATCAGTGTGCATTGGACATGCTGTTTGACATGCTGGATCTGCATCGCCCATACAGCCATCTACTACGCGTTGTGCCGCGTCATAGAGTTTTTGGCTAAAGATTACATTGCTCATTATTTTTATGCTTCCAGTAGAAGTTGAATTCTTTTTGTATCCGTTACATGACGCAGGGGTCAGCAACACACCGACCCACCGTCTTACTCATTCGCAATTAGCTTTTGCCGTTTTGTACCGGCACGTCAGCGCGTGATTGCTCGTAGTGGGCGTAGCTGTATTCAATCCAAGAACCGTCGTAGTTGTAGATACCTTCTGCACCCAGTACTTCTTCCAGTACCATTTGAGTGTGTGCAGAACGAACACCAGACTGGCAGTAAGCAATGACTTTTTTGCCTTTGATCACGTCGCCATAAAGTGCTGTTAGCTCTTCAGCGCTTTTCAGCGTGCTGTCTTCGTTCAGGGCTTTGGTCCAGTTGATATGAACACTGCCAGGAATCGTGCCAGGACCGAATGCACCCGATACGGTGGTAGAACCATCAAATTCTTGAGCGCCGCGCGTATCTAGGATCACCCAGTCTTCAGAAGATTGTGCATCGATCACCATCTCTAGTGTGGCTAATCCGTTCTCTACTGCTTGCGGTGCAGGCGCTTCGTAATTGCTTGCCGTCACGGTCGGGTTAGCATTGCCCGTTGGGTAGCCTTCGCCAATCCATGCGTTCAAACCACCGTCTAGATAGCGAACATCGTCATGGCCTAGATTTTTGATTTGCCAGAAAAGGCGAGCAGCATCGTGGTGAGAGTTAGCAGCGTAAACAATGATGGTTGAAGAAGGCGTCGCGCCGTACTGGCTTAGCAGCGTTTCCATTTCATCGACAGAATTGCGCATGCCGTCAAATGCATAGGCGCCGTCTGCTGCAGAGTAGTCATTACGCCACATAGAGAAAGAGCCTTCGATTGGCGCATCAGGTTTCATTGGGTTAAGTGCACCAATGACCACAACATCTGCACCCGTGCCCATGATGCTTTTCAGATCTTGCGCAGAAATAAAGGCTTCAGGGTTAGCATACGCATTGAATTTTTCGTTCAATACGTCTGCACTTACGGTGACGGCTTGTGCGCCGAACATTGAGGTATATCCTACGTAGCCTGCTGCCATTGCAGTAGCGAGCACACCCATTGCAATTGTCGATTTCTTCATCACATCATTCCAATATTGTTTAAATTTTTTCGCTCATCACTGAGCAGATTGAAATCGGTGACATGAAGCTTTACTGGGAGGCTGAGTTATTGTTTTTTAGTGCCACACGTTGAAAAGCATCACGCTATAAATTATTTAGTTGGCCGCTAAGAGCCAGTAGCACGGATTGTGCGTTTTTGAAGGGCTGACGGATATTGTGGTAAACCACAATATCGACACTAATTTGATCTAAAACAACATAAAGAAAGCGGTTATTTCAGGTATCATCCCCGCCAATCGAGTTTGCCCTTTAACGGTCCTCCCTTTTGTCTGGATATTTAGTGCGCCTGATGCCCCTGTTTAGCATCAAGGCCGTTTTACTTTTCGTCGTCAGTTTTAGCTGTTTTTGCGCCTGTCCGGTGCGAGCTAATGTTATTCAGCATTATGATGTTGGCGTACTTGCGTTGCGTGGAGACGACCATGCCAAAGCCGCGTGGCTTCCAACGTTGAAATGGCTCGAATCTCAAATTCCAAATACAACATTTGATATCCACACGTACGATTTCGACCAGTTAGATGATGCTTTTCGACACAATCAACTCGACTTTCTGCTGACCAGCCCAGGACAGGCGACCAAGATTGCCCGCCAATATCCGCTTAACTGGCTCGCCACGCAGAAAACTGCCTACAGCAGTAATGCAACCCATTCCATCGCCTCGGTGGTCGTCGTGCACGACGACTCGCCTTATAAAACATTGAGGGATATTGAGCATGCGTCAGTCGCAGCAGTCTCTGAAAAAGCATTTGGCGGATTTTTGGCACTGCGGTATGAGCTGGATAAAAGCGGTTTGTTCAGTCGGGCTTTCTACAAAAACATCACGTTTACGGGGCCACCAACAGACAAACTGCTGCTCGATGTGCTGGATAAGAAACTGGATGTGGCGATTGTGCCTGCCTGTACGCTGGAAAGTATGGCCAAAGAAGGCTTACTAAAACGTCATCAACTTCGTGTGCTTGACCGTAAACACCCTCATGATTCGGTATGCGCTGTCACAACGGCGCTTTATCCAAACTGGACACTGACCAAAACGGAACGCGCATCGAACGAGATCGGTAAAAAAGTCACTCAGGCCTTATTGTCACTCCCTGAATATTCAAAAGCGGCAGCCGCGGCAGGTAACATTGGCTGGACACTGCCCGCCAGTTCGATGCGCGTAGACAAAGTGTTTCAACACCTTGACATGCACCCGCTGCAAGAAAGCTGGCAACAGGGCCTATTCAAGTGGCTGACCAAAAACCAACTCATCACCTTTGCCATCGTGATTTTTCTTGTTCTGCTCAACGTGTACCACTTCTGGCTTGAATACCATTTCAACCGCAGCAAGAAGGACTTGGAACGCACATTGTTTGATCTCAAAGAAAAGAACACCATGCTGGAACATGCCCAGCGCACCATGATTGTCGGCGAGCTAGGCAGCAGCATTGCACACGAAATTAATCAGCCATTAAGTACCATCAAGAACTATTCCGAAGGCATTCAACGGCGGTTAGATCAAGGTATGACCGCGGAAGAGCTCGCGCCATTTCTGGGCAAGATCCACCAGCAAGTGGGCGTGGCCAGTGACATTGTTCAGCGCTTAAGAAGCTTAATAAAACGCACTCCGAGCGAGCGGGTTATCTGTGACCCAGCAGCCTTTATCAGTGAATCGTTAGAGCTTATCGAGTTTGATTTTCAAGCACTGAAAATTGGCTTGAAGTTCACGGTTGAAGGCACGCCAATACAAGGCGAATTTGATTACATTGGCATGCAACAAGTCATGCTCAATGTACTACGAAATGCCAAAGAAGCGTGTCTTGCTAATCTGGATTGGGAACAGCGGCCAATGGTCAGCGTCGAGCTTCTCTATGGCGAAAATGACATTGTTATTCGCGTTGAAGATAATGGCGTGGGCCTGGAAGCCTGTGAGAAAACGGTAAAAGAACCCTTCTTCACCACCAAGCAGGACGGTCTTGGACTTGGACTGGCAATCTGCCGTGATGTCATTGAATCACACCATGGGCATTTGATGATCCAACCTGCCCGCCCGAATGGCTGCGAAGTCACCGTGGTCATCCCCCTCAAGAGAGAACAAGCATGATGAATTCCAACACCGGCCCCGTTTATGTAGTGGATGACGAAAACGCGGTACGAGAGTCGCTGGTTTTTATGTTGGAAACTTACGGCTTAACGATTCAAGATTTCAGCTCAGGGCAAGCCTTTCTCGAACAGGTTGATATTCATCAGCCCGGTTGCATTGTGCTGGACAGCCGCATGCCTGAAATGCGCGGGCAAGAACTGCAAACCTTATTGAACGAGGCACGAAGTCCGCTTTCCATCATCTTCTTAACGGGACATGGCGATGTACCGATGGCAGTCGATGCACTCAAAGATGGCGCGGTCGATTTCTTTCAAAAACCCGTCGATGGCGACAAACTGGCCAAAGCCATCGACAAGGCGCTGACACACTCGTTTAAGCGCGAAGGTCACGTTAACGTTGAGAAGAAATACAACAGCCTGACTGAGCGCGAAAAACAGGTGCTGAAAGAGGTGCTAAAAGGCCAAACCAACCAGCAAATGGCGAAGACGCTGTGCGTTTCACTGCGCACCATTGAGGTTCACCGCGCCAACATGATGAAGAAATTCGAAGCCTCCAATGTCGCTGATTTGGTGCTGAGGCTGAGTACGCTTATTCAGCAGAGCAAGCTGTAACCACAGCTAAATGATTGTCGCTCACTGAAGCAATCAAAACATCATCAATGCTTAGTGTTCATCAGTCGAAAAAGCACGTCATTCCTCCCAACACTAATGGCAGATTTTCCAGTAAATAAAAATGAACGAACCGAGAGGAAACTATGGATGGCATTTGTATTAACCAATTCCCCTGAAAACCCACTCCCATATTGAGAATATTGTTAATAAAGAAAATCTCTGAAATATCACACTAAAAACGACGACTAATAAAAATCAATTCAGACTGAGTAAACGTTATTCACGTTGCACACCCCGCAAAACAAGCATTATTATTGACTAGTTACTATGCTATTAATAGAATTCAAGCTTGAAACATCATCTAAACATTCTTTGAGAATAAAATGAACGAAATTATAAAAACAATGATTCAGTACCGAACCGTACTGGCTATTGCTTTGTCTACGTTGGTTACTCTGTTCACTCTTTATTACAAAAGAGAGGCATTCGCGCTTTGGCTTAAGTCTCTTTGGTACAGACTCCCTCTTATCGGAGTAAATAATAGATTATCAAAACGACTAGGATTGAATGACCAGAATTGGTTCAATTCAGAAACTGAAGTATGCAGCGCATTTCTAAAGAATTATGTTGAAAATGAGGCTGATGAAGAGCACTACCAGCAAGCAAGTGTCTATCTAGATAAAGTTGGAGACAAAGGCGTCAACCCATTAAAATGGTACCACTGGTTGGGTCTGTCCATACTCGTATTGATCGAAGCTGCAGGTTTTGCTTATGTACTAGCAGGGTTTACTCTTCAAGATGCGAGCGAATCTCTTCAAAAAGAAGCTGCTGTAGCCATTGCACTTATCATCAGTGCTCTGCTTGTTGCTCTCACCCATACTATGGGCGGCGAAATTTATCGTAACCAACAAATCGATAAGGTTCGTTTACGCTGGCAAAATTCTGAAAACAAAACAAACATTATCGAACCAGATAATACTGTAAGCCTTAAATCTCGCCGCAATCATATTGATGACAACGAGTCAGGCTGGCAACAAATGGCAAACCGATTAGACAAAGTAAATGCTCAATTTTCTAAATCTTGGGCATTAACTATTATCACGTTGTCCTTTATCGCTATCGTCGCTGTTGGTGCAACTTATGTTCGTGGTCAAGTTCTCGAGAAGCTTGCTATTGAAGAAGTTCAAGGTGCTTCTGAGAACACAGATATTGCAGTGTTTGACAATCCGTTTGCTGCAGTACCAAAAGAAGGAAGAGATGCAAATGAAGAAGCATCTAAGATTGCAGAAGACGAAAAGCGCGATGCACATAAAAAAGCCGGGTGGACTACTTTTGTCATCCTAGCCGTTATTTTCGTTGCTATGCAGTTCTACAGTATCTACCTAGGTTTCAAAACGACATTTTCAGGAAGGGAATCAAAGGAAGCTTACAACTACATTAATGAGTTCGACAATGTTACTAACTTCATTAATTACTATGCTGCTCGTCAAGAAGCTGTAGCAAGAGCGGCTCAACGTGTCTTGTCAGATCTCCAAGCAAAGATAGCGAATTTTTCCCAGAAAAACTCAGGGGAACAACGTGTACTTTCTGCTGCCACTAATTCTACCAATAGAAACTTCACAAGTTTCTTACGCCTAGAAGCAGAACAAACCAAGGTTCAACCCCAGCCTGCAGTGAAAACTCAAACACCACAAGCTTCTTCGCAGATTCAAGCACAGTCATTAACATCATCTGCAGTGCTCACTGATGAAATCATTCAACGAGTGAAGCAGGGAGATATTTTAGGTTTAGATGACGCAACCGTTGTAGCTGCAATGAAAGCAATCAAGGAACAAGCGTCTGAGGAAACTTCAGAGCAACGCTTAGCCCGACTGCAAGCATCGCTAGGACAGTAATATGGTAATCAAAACGCTATTGATTGCTGCAAGTTTGATGTCATCGGCGGCCTTAGCCTTCACAGATAGGAATGATATTCCTAGCTGCAGCCAAGGCCTACCTGATGATCTAGTCACTACCACGGCTGAACGTGAGTTATTTGTGATTATAGATAGAACGATGTCAGCCAGTCTGAATGACCGAATCATGCAAGAAACCTATGGGCAGATTTCTCGTTTTATCCGACCAGGCGACAGCATTCAGATTATTCAGTTTTCGTCCTACAACAAAGATGGATTTACCAGTATTGCTCTTAAAGGCAAAACTGATATGCCTTTGTCTAAAGACAGTCGCGACGAAGTCCGAAAATCCCAATTAGCTAAGTTTGACAAGTGCTTGAAAGATCAAAAACGTTATTTCCTAGCTAAGACTGGTTTTGCACTCAAAGATTCTTTTTCAGCGCAAGAAAATACTGATTTTACTGAAGTGCTTGCTGCACTTAGAGACATCAGCACCCAGATTGTCAAAAACTCTAACGCAAAAGACAAAGTAGTCTTACTCATTAGCGATATGCTTGAAAACTCCGCGTCAACATCTTTTTACCAACGCGGAAGTGTTAGAACAATTGACCCTAAAAAAGAAATTGACCAAGTTATTGATCGAAGTGAGCTGGGCGATTTCGCTGGAGCTCGAGTTTACGTCATGGGTGCAGGCTTACTTCCGGGAGGACAAAGCTATGTCTCCTCTACAAAGATGAACGCCATCGAAAGATTTTGGAGCGGCTACTTTTCTGAAAGTAATTCTGATCTAAGAGGCTTCGGTAAGCCTTTACTTCTGACACAATTTCAATAGCTACAAAGAAGCCTACGCCTGTAGGCTTCTTTAATTTTCTCTACCTAAGAAATTCACAAGCTACATTTTGGGATTCAACATGCTTTCAATGAAAAGATCGATAGTTCTAGCCTTGTTTTCCATCCTCTCCGTTGGTTGTGCAGGGACACCAGGCGAAGGAGAAGCGTCAAAAAATACTGGTTCATCATATTCTAACGAACAGATCTTCTTTGCTTATCAAAACACACTTGATCTAAAGCAGGAAAAATTATACGTAGAAGAAAATGGAACAAAACGCTTCGTCGGAACAAGAACAACAGCCCACTCGATCTTCAAGCCAAGCAGTACTGATCTTAAAAACAAAGACAGCGTACAGAGCTTTTTCTACCATAGAGGCCTGAATGCTAGGTCTGCAACTACATGGCTAACCGTTGTAGGACATACTGACTCTAGCGGCAATTCAGAAACCAATTTCAAGCTTTCCAAAAAACGAGCATTCGAAATTGCGTCACTGACTATCCAAGCGGGGCCAAATCTAAAGCACTACTATCAATTTGGGGATTATCTTCCAGCCTACCCGAACAATACTAAGCAAGGGCGTGCAAAAAACCGCAGGATCGAACTGCTTGAGTTTAACAGTGAAGATGACCTAAACCTCTACATGAACCAGTATTACTTTGCACCTTTCGATACAGAATTAGCTGCAAGAAAAAAACAAGTGGAGAAGCAAGATGCAGCGAAAGCGTCTTCATCTAAATCAAGTGAAGACAAAAATCTGAACAAAAAAGTAAAACGAAGAACCGGCCAATTTATTAATTTTGCGGGCACACCTTTTGGCTCAAGCAGCAACGACATTATTGCTGTACTTCAACCATTGCAGAAGTCTTCATTCAACATATTCAAAAAGGCGGTCGCTGCGGACGTGTCAAACGCTTGTTTAAACGATACCCCACCTAGTGAAACGAAAGATATAATATTGAAGACCAGTGAGTATTACCCTCTGATGAACAGAACATCATGGTGGGCAATAGTCAATGGTCATGGTGTATTGGTCACTCCCGTTGGAGTAGCAAAAGACGACGCTGAACCTGTCTCTTCGCCTACTATTTATGTATATAAAGACTACCAACCAGACGCCAAACCCACACACAAGTACCCTGCCGATGTGGTCGTTTATGAAGGTAAGGACCATCTTCTATATCGTGTCTTTCCAAGAGACATTTCTCAATCAATGCAATGTATTGATATTTTGTTATCCAAAAAAGCCATGGCGCAGCCTCCTCAAGCTACTCGAGGAAAAATCTACTACGACACGAAAACTGGAATACGCGTAGCCAACTACTTACCAATCAAAGGGTGATTTCGGCAGGAATGAAAAATTCGAAGCCTCCAATGTCGCTGATTTGGTGCTGAGGCTGAGTACGCTTATTCAGCAGAGCAAGCTGTAAGGGGGAAGACGAAGCCTGTCACCCCCCGTGCATGTCAGGTAATTAATGGCATCTGCTGCCATGTTCTTTCGTGCAGCAATTCACAGCCTGATTCGGTGATCACAAGATTGTCTTCATGTACCATCATTCGGTTCGGCGCGAATGCCATGCCCGGTTCGAGCGTGAGTACCATTCCTGGTTTCAGCACCACATCACCATTGGGCACATGGGACGGCCATTCAGTGAGTTGCATGCCCAAACCGTGCCCCATTCGTCCAACATCGTTTCCGAGCGCGCCTGCTTTTTCAAGCACAGACCACATGGCTTGCCACACATCCCCCGTGGTCGACCCTGGCGCAGCGGCACGTAACCCCGCTTCCGTTGCGGCATACACCGCATCGTAAGCTTGCACAGTATCCTCAGCGGCATCCCCGAACGCATAGTTTCGGTCAAAATCACTGAAGTAACCGTCAAAGTTTGCGCCCGTATCAATGATCAGCACATCACCGTCGACCAACTCGCGATCGGTGGGCCCCATGATGATATTGTCATACCCGCCCTGCCCTGATGCCGAAATCAAATAGGGGCAACTGTCAGCGCCCAAACGCAGCATTTCTAGATGCATGGCTTTGCACGCCTGCCGCTCCGTCATGCCAATGGCAAGATGGTGGCGCAAGTAGTCAAACCCTGCAGCAGCTACCTGACACGCAAAGCGGATTTTATCTATCTCTGCCAATGATTTGATACTGCGGATCTCTCGCACCATTAAGGATGCGTCCACCAACTCATGATGCGCCAACACCTTCTGTAACATCGCGAAATTCGCCGCGGGCATACGCAGAGATGTTTCGGGACCTAACATCGCGCCAGTACGGCGATAACGCGTACTGACTTCAACCAAGGTCGCAGCAAGTAATGAAATTCCATCATCTTCAGGTCTTGGTGAAGGCCAACTGCGCACGTCATCAATCCACGTTAAATCAAACCCTGCCACGCCTATCTCAGGCACAACCGCAATAGGTTTGCCCTCGGCTGGCACGACAAGAAACCACGGGCGGGTTGGGCTTTCCCAAAACTGCGATTTAAAGCCGCTGAAATAGCGAAACTCCGGCTCAGTGGTAAAGAACACCGCGTCTATTTGCTGCAATCGCATATGTTGCTGCAATTGCTGCGTGCGGTATTCGTATTCCGCCAACGCAAACCCGCGTGCAGGCACAACCAATGGCAGTGTGGTCATGTTAATCATCCTTTATCAACGCTCGGTGCCAACTGGTTATGGCACGTCAAAAACAGCTTCATCAAATCAGATTCCGTTAAAAGAAAACGCCATCATGGAAATAATATGTCTCTTGGCATTAACGCAATGCCCGGGAAGAAAATCAGCAGCGCTGACATAAACAACAAGATCACGAAGAACGGCAAGGCTCCTCTGATCACGTCCAAATAAGGTCGTTCAAAAATAGCGATGGCGGTGAAGATGTCACAGCCAAATGGCGGTGTTGCCGAGCCAATGGCCATTTGCAAGGTGATCAACACTCCAACAAGGATAGGATCAAGCCCTGCCGCATAAACGATAGGCATAAAGATCGGCGTCAAAATCAGTAACACCACCAGCGAATCGACAAACATGCAACCGACGAAGAAGGCCAACGCAATCACAAACAGGATGTACTCCGGCGATGCGTTATCTAGATCCAACGGTGCCAAAAGCTCTTGAGGGATTTGTTCAAAGGAAATGTACCAAGAGAACGCTTGACCAACACCCACCAGCACAAACACCACCGCAGTAATCAGCCCAGTGCTCAGCGCGGCATCGCAAATATCTTTCACGCCCAATTTTCGATAGAACACGCATTCCACAATAATGGCGTAAAGCACGGCAAAAGAGGCCGCTTCAGTGGGAGTGACGATGCCTGAGTAAATACCCCCAATGATGAGTGCGGGAAAACCCAGCGGCAATATGGCTTTTTTGATCGCTACAATTTTTTCTGCGGAATTGGTTTCTTCAACCAAACTGATGCTGTCGCTATGCTTCACACTGTATACGTAACTGTAGATGGCAAAGAAACAGGTCAACACGACACCGGGCCCAATCCCCGCAATGAATAATTCACCGACACTCGCGTTAGCCAATGTGCCATAAAGGATTAAGCCAATGCTCGGTGGAATTAAAAACGCGATGTCACTGGCATTGATGATCAACGCCATCACAAAGCTGTCTTTATAGCCCGCCTGTAACAGCTTAGGGCGCATGATCTGCCCCACCGACACCACGGTCGCTTGCGTGGAACCAGACACCGAACCAAACAAGGTGCAGCTAATACACGTCGTGATCGGTAAGCCGCCGCGCAGGTGGCCAACAAACGCTTGAATCAAGCCAAGCAGGTTATGCGCGGTGTGTCCGCGCGTCATGATGTCTGCGGCCAAAATAAACATGGGCACCGCAATCAAGGCGTTGGGGGAAATGCCCGTGACCATTTGTTGGATGAGCACTTCTGGGTCGACTTGAGAGAAATGAATCAAGCCAATCAAGGCACCGACCGCCAAAGGTACAACCATCGGAAAACTGAGGAATAACAAAATGATCATCACGGAAACGAGGGTAAACGTGATCACATAGATATCGAGTTCACCCGCGATAATGTCTGAAAAAAATTGCATCACATCATTCATCACAACACCCCTGATAGGTCTTTTTGATCTTCGGTGACATCAAAGGAAAGATAGATTTCTTTGTGGAGCAAGTTCATCACGAAGCTCATCGCATACTGCAACCCCGCCATGGCAAAGCCAACCGGAATAATGGCGTAGATATAGTAAACGGGCATTTGAAGCGCGGGACTCAGCCGGTTAATACTTTTCAATTCGAGGACATAAAACACCGAAAGATAGGCGAGATAGAAAAGCAACAGTGACGTACAAAAGGCAATCACTGTGGTGAGGACTTTCTGTACCGGTCGGCTCAGCGAATCATAAATTGCGGTCATCCGGATGTTGCGCCCTTTGCGAACGGCATAGGCAAAACCAATGAAGGTGACGCCAACAATCAAGAATTGGTTTAGTTCTTCAGAAAAGAAGATACTCTTATTGAATGCATAACGGCCAATGGCATTCGCCGTTGAATTCACCATCATGGCGAGAATGCCTGTCATGATCAAAAAGCGCTCAAGCTTCTCAGTCATCTCGCTGATCTTCTTCAACAGGTTTTTCATAGAATGTCCTACAAACGAGTTAGCAAGTCTGTCAGCAATCTGTAGTGAAGGCTAAACGCTCCTTTTACTAACAACGCTAGTTACATGACTGACCCACCAGACGATGCGAACAACCTGCCGCATCGTCTGATGGAGAGATGGCACTATTGCGCTGCTGACGCTGCTTTCACTTCGCTCAGTAAGCTTTGCAGAATATTCTCCGCACCTTCGCGCGCGGCGGCTTTTTGATCGTCAGGATACGCATTCGCCACCACGTCATAGTACGTCGCATGCAGATTCTCACTCAGTGCTTTAAAACGATTACGTTCTTCGTCAGTCAACACCACCACTTGCATTTCAGGACGTTCTTTGAGGATTTTTTCCATGTTTTCGCTGTTGATGCGAATTTGGTATTCATAAGCGGCTTGATCGGCGGCCTTAATCGCTTTTCTCACCATGGCTTGTTTTTCAGCAGACAATTCACTGAACCATTTGCTGTTTGTCGACACCGTGCTGACGTAAGGTTGCTGCCCTGGGAACATCAAATAATCTTGCACTTCATGCCATTTGGCGTTGTAGATGAAGTAAATAGGGTTAACCATGCCATCAATGGTTTTGAGCTGAAGCGAACCGTACACTTCACCCCACGACAAAGGCGTCGGGGTGGCACCAAACGTCTTGTAGGTTTCAACAGGAATTGTCGATGTGAACGTTCGGATTTTCTGATCAGAGAAATCTTCGGGTGAACGAATCGCCTTGTTAGCCCCCCAGACCATTTCCCCTTCAGACATCATCGATAGCAGCTTCAAGTTGACCTTTTCAAACTTAGGGGCCAATTCGTTGTAGATCGTTGGGCTTTCAGTCAGCACTTTGTGTGTCACTTTTTCGTCTGTACCCAACACATATGGCAAGCTTACCGCCTGCACTTCGGGCACGTAAGAACCCAAGTGACCAGACCCTACAGACACAAACTGAATAGTGCCTTTTGCTGCTAGCTCAACAATATCGTTTTCTGTGCCAAGCTGACCGTAATAGTAAATACGCACGCGGATATCGCCATCCGACTCTTTTTTCATCACCTCGGCAAATTTTTGCGCATAGATATCTTGCACGTCAGTTTTGTCTTCTTCCGACGCAAACTTCCATGTCTCAGCCTGTGCACCGAACATCATTCCTAAACTTAATAGTGCTACGCCAAATCGCTTCATTACTTCCATCCTTCTATGTCGCTATCCGAGAAACACCTTAATACCGGACGCCGTCATGGCATTCACTCAAGTACTTAGGTGGTGAACTTGCACTGTGTCAGACACAGCCTGTTGCCTGATTCAATCGACCGTGAGTTGGGTTAAACGATCGTTAACCAGTTGGATCCAATATCGTGCTCCCAATGCCAGAATGCGGTCATTGAAATCGTATTTGGGATTATGCAGCGCACACCCACCGACCGATTCCACGCCATTACCGAGCAATACATAACAGCCAGGTTTAACGCGAAGCATGCTTGAGAAATCTTCCGAAATAGTCAGCGGTTCACATTCGCCGTTGACCTTGTCATCACCCAACACTTTCTGCGCAGCTTTCACGGCATAAGCAGTTTGCTGTGGTGCATTTACTGTGGGGTAAAAGGTATTAATGAACTCAAATGAATACGTCGCACCTGCCGCCAAACAAATGCCGTCAACAATACGCGCCATGCTCTGTTCGATGCGTGCCAACGTGGCTTCCGTAAAACATCGGCAATCCCCTTTGATAGTCACTTGGGAAGGGATCACGTTGACCGTGCCATCCGTCACGAACTCGGTGGCAGACACCACGGCGGTTTCGTTAATGGCGCTGAGATTGCGCGAGACGATGGTTTGAAGCCCCATGATCACTTGTGCGCCGACCACAATCGGATCAATGCCTTGATGTGGCAAAGCGGCATGACCGCCGACCCCATGGATCGTAATTTCAAAGCTGCTTTCGCTCGCCATTAACGAGCCTGCACGCACCATTAACTCGCCTTCCGCTAAACCGGGAAAGTTATGAATACCGTACACTTCATCAATGGAGAAACGTTCAAAAAGACCATCATCAATCATGGCTTGTGCACCACGACCATGCTCTTCATCAGGCTGAAAAATGAAGTACACCGTGCCATCAAACATTAGGTTCTGAGCAAGATAAGCGGCGGCTCCCAATAGCATGGCGGAGTGCCCGTCATGCCCACAGGCATGCATCTTCCCTTCATGTTGGGAGCAATGTGAAAAGGTATTTTGTTCATGGATATGCAGCGCATCCATGTCTGCGCGGAGCCCGATACTGGCCGTACTACTTCCACTGCGCAACATGCCCACCAGCCCGCTTTGACCAATATTTCGCACCACCTCAATGCCAAAGCTGTCTAATTTGTCTGCAATAAAATCAGCGGTGAGATTGACGTCAAAACCACACTCGGGAAACCGGTGAAGGTGCTGCCGCCACGTCGTCATGTCAGCAACAAGCTGCTCGGATAACAATAATGAAGAAACCGAAGGTGAAGAAAGCAATGACATTGTGAGCACTCCGTAGCGAGCCATTAAAAAAGCGTTGTCCCTTCAGACAATAGAAACAGATGCACTATTGCGCGAGATGCTGCTCAAGGAGCACACCAAATCCTGTGATCGGTCGGGGGTAGTTCACCAACCGAAGGGAATGCCACACCAATACCTGATTACTGCTGAGGACAGGCTTGTCTAGCGCCAACTCTAAACGCGACACAACACTCGACGCGCGCAACGCAGTACAAGAAATAAAGAGGAGATCAGCATCAGGGTGGCAGGTTGAAATGGCCGCTTGCGCAATGTCCTCCCTCGAAATGTACGTCATCGCCGTATCATCTTCGAAGCCAAATCCCGCAATATTGAGTACGTCATAACCTTGCTCGATGAACAATGCCGCCATCTCTCGGTTCACCGCATCAGTATAGGGAGTCAAAATGGAGATTCGCTTTGCGCCCAACGCTTCAAACGCGCACAGGGCGGCGGTCACAGGGTTAGTGACTTGAGCGCCGGGTCGTGCGCGTTGAACCAATTCAGTGACACGGTCACTACCAATGGCAACAGTGCCAGAGGTGCAAGCGTAGATAATCACGTCCAAGTCCGTGCCGGGTAAAATGCAATCTGCCGCGGCGCTGATGCCCGGTGCCATGCTGCGCAGGTTTTCGACCGTCAACGGGTTAACGTTTCGCACGCGGCTGGTAAATGCACGCACATCATCGGGATACAGATGGCTAAAATCGTGCTCGATATTGAAATCCGTCGCCAATGCGATAACACCGATGCGTCCTGCTGGTGCTAAGTGCTCAAGTTCGCATCCAAGAGCAACAGTTTCGCTGTTTATCTTTTCCATCTCTGACCATTCCATCAAGCTTGTTGTTACATTTCGTTCACAAGATCCATAATCCCCCGAAGGGTTTAAAGAAAATCCCAATAAACATCTTTTGGAATGAAGAAATTCCGCATTTTTTATGCGCTATAGTGGGTTTTTAGTACCAAGATAAAATAAACACTGACATGGCTTTCTCGCCTTGTTTTTGTCTCAAAAATGGACAGAAACACCACCACTATTTTGACGTCACCATTCAAAGGACCGAACGGGTATGCCGAATTCATCAACACCTTCTATTGATAACTTTGATCGCAAGATCCTCAATATCGTGCAAGCGTCAAATCGTACGACATCCGATCAAATCGCAGAACAAGTGGGACTCTCTCCCGCCGCCGTACAGCGACGTTTAAAACGCCTTCGAGAGCAAAAAATCATTCATGCCGATGTGTCTGTGATTGACCCTAAAGCGGTAGGAAATGCGATGACGTTTGTGGTGCAAGTGACCCTTGAGCGCGAGCGCGTCGATTTGATGCATAATTTCAAAAAGGAAATGAAAACGAACCGCTCTGTACAGCAATGTTATTACGTGACAGGGAGTTCGGATTTCATTTTAATAGTGACAGCGGCAGATATGGCGGGATATGACACGTTCACACGAGAGACATTCTTCGACAATGCGAACATCAAAAACTTTCAAACCAATGTGGTGATGGATCCGGTTAAAACTGGGTTAACGGTGCCTATTGATGAAGTGGCGGAATAAAACGTCTGCCAAGAAAAATGGCAGTGTGTGTATTTATCACACTGCCCATTTATGATGTCGGCTAGCAAACGAGACGATTAGCCGACTAGCTCACGATAGAGTTCGGGGTCAGTGGCACCTTCGGTGCCAAAAACAAGCACGCGGCTGGTTTCATCTAGCCCCAACGCTGACGATAATTCGGCTTGAGTTCGCGCCAATAGCAACGCCGACAAGCCCGGCACACCGGACTCTCCTGCTTCAATTGCAGGGTCGTTTTGATAACCCGCCGCAAGCAATCTCATTGTTTCAGGTATTGCGCCTTCGCTGATTGTCATAAAATCATCGGCACCATTAGCCAAAATTGACCACGCAAGGCTCGAAACTTCGCCACACGCCAACCCTGCCATTAAGGTATCGAGATCACCATGAACAACAACAGGCTCGCCGGCTTGCGCACTTTGCTGAAGGCAATTCGCTTGCTCTGGTTCAACAATAATGAATCGTGGGCGTGCATCACCCCACCAGTCCCAAAAATAGCCGCACACCGCGGATGCCAAGCCGCCCACACCACCTTGTACAAATACATGGGTTGGAATATCACCTTTAAGCTGCTCAACGATTTCCGCCAGCATGACGGTGTAGCCCAGCGCCACGTCTTTCGGGATTTCCATGTACCCCTCATACGAGGTATCAGACACAATCACGCGATCATGTTTTTTAGCTTCAGAATCTGCCATGCGAACAGATTCATCATAATTTCCGCTGATCCGAATCACGTTCGCACCAAAGGCTTCCATCGCCTGCTTGCGTCCTTCAGACACATCACGGTGGACATAAATGACGCAGCCACAACCAAACATCTGCGCCCCCCAAGAAACCGAGCGCCCATGGTTTCCATCAGTCGCGCAACTCACCACGATCTCAGAGACCTCTGATTGCCATTTACCGGCCAATAAGTCCGCAATCGCTGGCGTTTTGCCAAAGCGCTCACTCAACACCCACTGCAACTGACGCGCAACGGCATATGCCCCACCCAACGCCTTAAAGCTTTTTAGCCCAAAACGTTGTGACTCGTCTTTGTACCAAAGCTGACTCACCCCAGCCGATGCTGCCATGTCGCTCAATGCATGAAGCGGTGTCACCTGATAACCGGGCCATTGCGAAATCGAGGCAATGGCTTGTTCTGCATTCTTCACACTCAAAATACCCCGTTGGGCATCGCTGTATGGCGTTTCTACATGCGATTGAGGGTTACGAAAATGCGTCAGGTTGCCAGTGAGAAGCTGCATAGAAAATCATCCTTGTATTGGTTCGCCTATGGCTCGGGGTTTCAGCGTGTATTCCGTGAAGCACACGTTCAATGTCGATAATAAAAGTTTACCAACACGGCCTGCTGCGGTTGTGCCTTGTTACGTTCAAAAATGCGGGTTTTACACAAAATGGCGATGATCTACGCGTAAATTCCGCATAGTCAAAATCAAGCATCGTTGATGATCACACATTCCAACGCTCCTTCAATCTCGCCAATATCAGTGGGCACGCCATGTTAACTCGAACAATACCAACTCAATATTTTCACTCTAAATTAATGATTTAAAGCTTATTTTTCAGCCAGCATGTAGCACGACAAAACCCGCATTATTGAAGCAGGATCAACATTTCAAAAACAATCTCTGCACCAAGATCAATGAATTGCATATTCACCCATCATCATTATTGATAAATCCATCAGAATCCCGTCCGTAAACACATAATTCTAAGAACATTTTTCTGGGACAAACCATGAAACTAAAGCTGTTGCCATTGCTCATTGGAAGCGCACTTGTCAGCCTGCCTACACTGGCAGAAACCAACACACTCACTGCGATGGGTGAACAAACTCGTGCATCGCTGGAACAGATGCAGCAACTCGCACTAGACCCCGCCAACATTGTTGAGCGCGACGGTCGTCGCTTTTTGCAGTACCAAGGCAAAGAATATTGGGTGAACCACGAAAACTACCCAATGTTTCCGCTAAGCGATAAAAATGGTGAATACAGTACGGCCTTCCCGTTTGTCGACACCGATTGGGAATACGTCGCTTACAATGGCGGCTTCTATTTGATGCATCGCGAATTCGGTGTCATGACATCGGATGATACGGGTTGCTACGTAGAATACATTCCCGCAGCGCGTGGCTCACAACATGATGACGGCAGCTATATTTGGCAAAGCGACATGGTATTGCGCACCGTCACGTCTGACTGCGGCACGCTGACTCTGCCAGAGATCACTGAGCTGCAGGCAGCATCTGTGTCTGACATCGGCGTAGAGCTGGCTTGGGTCGCAACAAGTGATGATGCTGACTACTCCATTGCACTGACCGCTCGCCACGAAGGTCAATCACCGATCACTTATAACTATTCTGCCAAAGGCAAGAGTTTCTATATTGGCGATCTCGAACCAGAAACCACCTATGAAGTCGAGCTCAAAGGCTGTAATGCACTAAGTTGCGACACTGAAACGTTTAGCTTTACCACTTTGCCAACCCGCCTTAGCTACAACGACAGCCGCAATGCGCAAAATCACTTACTTGGTAACCTTCGTGCCCACGTTAATTTTGCACAGACACACACCAGTGTGATGCCAAATGGCAACGAGGTGTTGGGTCACCCTAATCTTGTTATGTCACGTAACGCGCAGTTGTTGGTGACTCCCTCTCAGCGTGGTGTAAACCAACTGTGGGTCGACGTTGAACTTGACGGCGTCAGCATGGGTCGTTTCCCAATGCAGCCACCGAGCGCATTGGCGAAAACCGATCAGCCAAACAATGGCCGAAGCAAAGTGGTGTACTCCCACCACGCGTGGAGTTTCCCCCTGAGCTGGGAATGGATGAAACCCGGTCTATCACTGCGCTTTAGTGACAATCGAGGCCGTGAAGGCGATCTCAACAGCGACATGCTGGTATTCGGCGGCGCACCAGAAATGGTGATTCAAAACATTGATATCGGCATGTTGGTTGAGCCGCGTGATCGCTATGACATGATTAAGCAAATGCCAAATCTGGCGACCGATTACTTCCAGAAGATCCCAGTATCTAAACTGGTAATGGCAGATTACACGCCCGTGCATTTACGAAAAGTGACACTGCCAAATGGCAAGGTGTACACCAAGGCCAGCGAGTTTGAAACACCAGGATGGCACGGTGGTGACATGCGTGAGTTCATCGGTAAGCGCTTGTTCTCCATTGGTATTAATAACGCCAACTTCGGCATCACAGATACCGCTGGCGGCGATGCTAGCTGGGCTCGCCCATTTAGCCATATCACGGCACACAACAGCCGTGGTCGCTATTTGGCGAAAAACGCGGAGACAGGCGTTGTCACGTCTACCGTCGTGGTGCATGGCGGCAGCGGCGGCGGTGGCATTGTGACGCTAGACGATACCCGTGGCAACGAGTGGTCACACGAACTTGGCCACAACTTCGGTCGTGGTCACCACCCACAAAACTCGTCGATTCATGACATGGAATCTGGCTGGGGTTGGGATGCACGCTACAATCGCTTCATCGGCAACATCCATTGGTCTGCTGCACCAGAGACAATGGAAAACCCTAGCAGTGGTGAAATTGTGCCGCCGTTCGCAGGTGAATTCCGCTTTCTTCGTGAAGCCATGGGGGGTGGCGAGTATCCGCTGACTGGCCTTATCAGTCATTACACACTGGAGCACCCTATCCAATCTCGCATTACACAAGATTGGTTTAACCGTTCGAACAATTTGGACATGAATAGCACCACGGGCTTCTCGCAGTGGGATCACTATGCACAGCAATATGTTGAAGCTGATTCAAACTATTCAAAACCAACATCGAAAGGCGTGCCAGTTATTACTGTGTTGGGTATTTACGACCCTTCAGAGAATAACCCAAGCCAGATTTATCCCTTGGTGTATTCCAACTACGGCAACCTATTTGATCTTCCTGCGCCAAGTGCCATCGACCTGCAACTCGAAGGCTGGCAAGACGTCGTTTCCATCACCAGCGCTGATCGCGTGAACACCCAATGGCAGACGATCAAAGAAAACAATGAATGGCTACCGCTTTGTCAGTTCAGCTATACCAATGCGAATGGTGAACAAGCCAACTTCGTCGGTTATGAAGATACAGCAAACGCCGTATGCCGCTCATCATCAGACATGTATTGGGCCGTGAATGGCGAACGCGAAATGCCAGAATCCGTGCCGATGGAATACCAACTGCTGGCAAGCAAGGGCGAACTGTTGGGCAAAGTAACCTATTCGCCAACCGCGGCGCTGGGTGAGCAAACCCTTTGTAGCCTTGATAAATCAGGCACATCACACGACGGTGCAGGCTTTCTTGCTAACGGAAAATGTACGCAGTTTGACGGTGTTAAACACGTCAACGGCGCAAACTGGGCTTATGCAGCCCATCAAGGCGGTATCATGCAGTACAGCCTGACTTCACAAAAGCAATGTGAGCTAGTTGTTGATGGCGAAGACGGTTCAGTGCAGCGCATTGCGCTGGCAGGTGGTCGTTACAACAACGGTGAAAGTAACAAGTTCCACATCAACTTGCCTGCAGATGTGCACCCTGAGCGAATCTCTCTGAGCTGTTCTACAGGCGTAGATTCTCACAGTGTGCTCGATTCGGTTGAAACGCCACGCAACCCTGCGGTTAACGATCTGATTGGCCCTGTCATCATTGGTCAAGAACACGGTTATGAAGCACTGGATTCCGCATTGCCATCAGGCTGGTTTAGCCACAACGACACCTTCGACCCTGCGGCATTGACTGAAAAAGAGCGTCAAAACCTTGCTACCCTGCGTCTAGGCAATGACTACCCGAACATCTGTCGCTTCCCAATGACAGTCAACGGCGTAGAAAAAACCCTGCACGGTTACGTGGATAACCTTGGCAACGGCGATTTCCAATGCACAGGTGGCAGTGAAATCACAGTGCGTGATGCAGAAGGCGAACGCCCTGTTTTATCAGCGCTGAACCAATTTGAATGGCTGTCTTTGATTAGCCGAGAAGATATTGGGGAGCGTATCAAAGCGACGGAAAACGGCGATGCTAACCTGTGTAGCTTGAATCGCGGCGGTGATTTTTACGGCGCAGGATTTGTGAATAGCGGTGGCCAATGTGTGCAAGAGCCTGAAGTGTATTGGTCAAATGGCAATCATTGGACCTTCTCTAATGGTCATGGCGCATATAGCTTTCGTTAATGATGGCTTCGTTTAACGACAGTTTTCGTTAAATTAATCATGTCTAACCTTTCCCGCCAACACCGCGCTTTTCGCAGTGTGTTGGCGGGATGTTTTCTGTTTGCATCCCACCTGAAACACCGCTCAGCCCCCCCGTTATTTCATTAACCTCTTTAACTCTTTCTGTCGCGTAAGTCCGTGCACAAGACTCGCGATGTTCATAACGTAAAATTATTCATTCGATAATAATCGATAATTTTACGCACACACTATGAGCGCTTATTCTCGACCCCAAGCAAAGCCAACGTTTAGCGCGGCATGTAAAAGAGAACATCATTCTTATCAATAGCCCTGACGCCTAACCGATTGCGCTGAATGAGATAAGCGAATACGAGGAAATCGACATGAAAGACGCATTGTTCCAACCTATTAAACTGGGTTCTCTTTCACTTCAAAACCGCATTGTCATGCCGCCGATGACACGGTCTCGTGCCACCCAACCCGGCAATTGCGCTAACGATATGATGGCGACTTACTATGCACAACGAGCCAGTGCTGGCTTGATCGTGGCTGAAGGCACGCAGATCTCGGCATTAGGCCAAGGCTATGCTTGGACACCGGGTATTTATAGCGAAGAGCAAATCACGGGCTGGCGTAAAGTGACCGACGCTGTTCACGAAAAAGATGGCGTGATTTTCGCACAGCTTTGGCACGTAGGTCGTGTGACGCATACGGCTAACACAGGCGGTGAACAACCTATTTCATCGTCTGCACTTAAAGCCGAAAACGTCAAAGTATTCATCGATAACGGTACCGATGAACCAGGATTTTTCGACGTGGTTGAACCGCGTGAAATGACAAAAGAAGACATCAAAAACGTGGTGGCGGAATACCGTCAAGCGGCTTTGAATGCCATTGAAGCGGGTTTCGACGGCGTTGAACTGCATGCTGCCAATGGCTACTTGGTGAACCAGTTTATTGATTCAGAAGCCAACAAACGTACCGACGAATACGGCGGCGCTATCGAGAACCGTCTGCGTTTCCTCGGTGAAGTGATTGAAGCTATGACTGACGCCATTGGCGCAGATCGCGTCGGCGTGCGTCTCGCGCCGTTCACGTCATTGAACGGCACCGTGGATAAAACCCCCGTAGAAACCTACACCGCTGCTGCTGTGTTGTTAAACAAACTGAATGTGGTTTACCTGCACATTGCGGAAGTGGATTGGGACGATGCCCCAGAAACCCCAACCGTGTTCAAACATAATGTGCGTGAAGTGTACCAAGGCGTGATCATTTACGCGGGTAAATACGACGGCGACAAAGCCGAACAAGCAGTCAAAGACGGTCTTGCTGACATGATTGGTTTTGGCCGCCCATTCGTTGCCAACCCCGATCTGCCAAACAGACTTCGCAACAGCTACCCGCTGGCACAGCACGATCCCAACACCCTCTTTGGTGGCGGTGAAAAAGGCTTGACGGATTACCCTGAATATCACGCTGATTGATTTTCAGCGACATAGTTTCGGATATAAAAGCCCGCCCTTTCGTTCAACGACAGGCCGGGCTTTCTCGTTTTTCGACGCATTTTCATTTGCGCTGACAATAGAAGATTCAATAAAAAAGAGCCCAAAAAGCAGAACGTTTACACTCCCACTAATCACCAAGATTACAATTGGTTATCTTAAAAATTCACACAGAGAAACTCACTTTAATTGCTTCATTTACACAATCGGTATTTAATAGCCTCAGTGAATTGAGAGGTAGAAAATGGCAACGATCAAGGACGTGGCGAAAGAGGCGGGAGTCTCTGTCGCAACCGTTTCTCGCGTGATTAACAAATCGCCAAAAACGAGTGAATCATCCATCGCATCTGTCACCAACGCGATGAGTAAACTCGGCTATCGTCCCAACGCGGCAGCGCGAGCCTTAGTCAGTCAAAGCACCAACACAGTTGGCGTGCTAGTGGGTGATGTGTCTGACCCCTTTTTTGGCACCATGGTGAAGGCGGTGGACAACGTTGCCCATGAGCACGGCAAACACATATTGATCAGCAATGGCTATCACCGCCCTGAAGAGGAGCGCAATGCGATTGAGCTTCTAATCAATAACCGCTGCAATGCCTTGGTTATCCACGCAAAGGGATTGTCAGATGAAGAGTTGATCGGCTATGCCAAAGAAGTGAAAGGCATGGTGATCATTAATCGTCACATTCCTGATCTGGCAGAGCGCTGCATCTCGCTTGATAACCGCAAAGGCGCGTATCTAGCGACCGAATACCTCATCAATCACGGTCATACTAAAATTGCCTGTATCGCGTCGTCACAAAACATTGAAGATGCTTCTCAGCGTGTTGAGGGTTATCTTGCCGCACTGAAAGACAACAATATTACGCTGTCAAAAAGCCATATCGAGTATGCCGAACCCAATAGTGATGGCGGTGAAATCGCGATGACGAACCTACTCAACAAGTCACTTGAGATAACAGGAGTGGTGGCCTACAACGATTACATGGCATCAGGCGCGTTATCTGTTTTGGATGAAAACAGCATCAAAGTGCCTGAGCAAGTGTCCATGATGGGGTTTGATGATGGTTTAATCGCCCGTTATGTCTACCCTCGCCTCACCACAGTGCGTTATCCAATTGAGATGATGGCCGACAAAGCCGCGCGGTTAGCACTCGCATTAGCGCGTGAGGATCACGTGGAAAATGAGACCATCGTTTTTTCACCCACCGTTGTGCGTCGAAACTCCGTAGTGCGTGTGTCGGAGAGATAAGCCAAAATCACCAAATCAGACAAATAAAAAAGAGCGCGAATATGCTGATATTCGTGCTCTTTTTTGTTTTTACGCCCGACGCTAACATTCACGCAGGACAGCAACTCTCTCGTTGAACTGATTAAAAATCAAAAGCATAAACTGTGTGGTAGCGATACGTTTGATCTGGTTCAAGCACACAACTTGGCTGATCCCACTCAGGGTGATGAGGAGAATCTGGCAAGAACTGCGTTTCCAGCGCGACGCCTGCATAGTCGGCATATTCACCACCGCTGCGATTTGGCGTACCAGCCAACCAATTCCCCGAATATAACTGCATCGCCGGTTTGTCGGTAAACACCGACATTTGAACCTTCTCATCACGACTCGCAAGCACAGCAACCGCCATCGAAGCCTCTCGGCGAGGGTTAAACCAATAACTGTGATCGTAACCTTTGGCACCTTCTTGCTGACTATCCGCGAAGAAATCCTGACGAATTGTTTTAGGCTGCCTGAAATCAAACCCCGTCCCACCGACTGATGCCAACTCCCCCAAAGGAATACCCAAATCCGTCGTCGGCAAGTAGTGGTCCGCATTCACTTGCAACCTTTGGTCACGACAATCTGCGCCCGATTCCGCCCCATCGAGATTAAAATAAGCATGATTGGTCAGGTTAACGGGTGTCGCTTTGTCTGTGTTCGCTAAATAGCAGATCTCAATGCAATTATCCTCGGTGAGCTGATACGTCACCATCACAGTAAGGTTGCCCGGAAAGCCTTGATCGCCATCTGGAGACTCATGTGAAAAAACCACTTTTGCTGACGTCTGCTCGCGAATACGCCAGCGCACTTTATCAAAGCCGAATGCGCCGCCATGCAAGGTGTTGCCCACTTGATTAGTCGTCAGCTGATAAGCATGATCGTGTATGTTGAAACGTCCATTGGCGATGCGGTTGGCATAGCGGCCAACCGTCACGCCCATGTAACTTTGCTGACGCTCAAAATCAGCCAATCTAGCCACGCCCAGTATGATTTCTCGGCGCTCCTCATCAGCTATCGGCAATCGACAACTTAGCCAGGTTGCGCCAATATCCATCAACACAACGCTGACTCCCGCCGCATTGCTTAATTCCACCAGCTGTGCCGGCTTGCCATCATAAGCAGACTGTTGCGTCATTGATTGAAACAGAGGATGCGTCATTACACTCCCTTATAACGTTTCTACTAGACCTGCGCCGTCATGCACCTGACACACGTAGATGGATTCTTTCAAGCCTGTCTGCGCTTTATAGTTTACTTCGACTGCGGCCTTCACCTCATCGACCAATGCAGGAGGCACAAGGGCAACGATACAGCCACCAAAGCCACCGCCTGTCATACGCACGCCGCCTTGATCGCCAATCACTTCCTGCACGATTTCTACCAGTGCATTGACTTCTTTGACGGTGATTTCAAAATCATCACGCATTGAGGCATGGGATTCGGCCATCAGCTCGCCCATACGCTTCATGTCACCCGCACGAAGGGCGTCTGCGGCAGCAAGGGTGCGGTCGTTTTCAGTGATCACATGGCGAGCACGTTTGGCGACTAACTCTGACAGATCGCTAACTCGGTCATTGAATTGCTCAATGGTCACGTCACGCAAGGCTTTCACGCCAAAGATACGCGCCGCTTCTTCGCACTGAACACGACGCGTGTTGTATTCGCTGTCGACCAAGCCGCGTTTTTTGTTGGAGTTGATGATCACCACCGCCATACCTTTTGGCATGGATACCGCTTGGGTTTCCAAGCTGCGACAATCCAACAACATGGCATGGTTTGCGCGGCCTTCGGCGGAGATCATCTGATCCATGATGCCGCAGTTACACCCGACGAACTCGTTTTCGGCTTGCTGACCATTGAGGGCAATATCAGCTTGAGAGATATCGAGCTGATACAGTTCTTTAAACGTTTGACCAATCACCACTTCCAGCGCGGCTGACGAGCTTAACCCCGCCCCCTGCGGCACGTTACCGCTGACTGAAATGTCTGCACCGTTGAACGAAAAACCACGCTCAAGCAAGCATTTGACGACGCCACGAATGTAGTTTGCCCACATCTTGTCTTGTTGGAAGGTAATGTCTTGTGTGATATCAAATTCATCAACTGCGTTGTCATAATCAACCGACACCACGCGAACGATGTTGTCTTCACGTTTCGCCGCTGCCACCATGGTTTGATAGTTAATCGCGCAGGGCAGCACAAAACCATTGTTGTAATCCGTATGTTCACCAATCAAATTGACACGTCCTGGCGCCTGCACGATGTGGGTTGGCAGGTAGTGAAAAATCTTCTCAAAAGACGCTTTCACATTTTGAATCAGATCAGACATATCTATCGCTCTTATAAAATTTCAAACTGGGTGAAGGCACACCAAATCGAGCAAGCCCTCTGAATTCATTTTTTTCACTGTTCTTTAATCATTATTGTTCTTTGTAGTGAACGTCGCTGACATCACGAAGACGCTGCGCTGCTTGCTCTGCCGTCAGGTCACGCTGACTTTCTGCGAGCATCTCGTAGCCGACCATGAACTTGCGCACCGATGCACTTCTCAGCAAGGGCGGATAGAACAACGCATGCAATTGCCAATGGTCAATATCCGTGCCCTCATCAAAGAATGGCGCGTAATGCCACCCCATCGAATAGGGAAAAGAACATTGAAACAAGTTGTCATAACGGCTGGTGAGTTTTTTGATCGCCACCGCTAAATCATCACGCTGCTCATCACTCAATTCGTTCATGCGACGAATAGACGCTTTCGGCAACAACATGGTTTCAAAAGGCCATGCTGCCCAATACGGCACCAGTGCAACCCAATGCTCGGTTTCAACGACCACACGCGAGCGATCTTTCCGCTCAGCGTTCACATAGTCCACCAACAGGTTAGACCCGTGCTCTTGATAGTAGGCATTTAAGTGGTGTTCTTTGCGTTCGATCTCGTTCGGCAAAAAGCTATTTGCCCAGATTTGACCATGAGGATGGGGCTGAGAGCAGCCCATGGTTTCGCCTTTATTCTCAAACGCTTGCACCCACAGGTAATCTTTACCGAGTTCTTCGATTTGATCGTTCCACGTATCAATCACGCGGCGAACGCTCTCAAGCGGAAGCTCAGGCAGCGTTTTACTGTGATCGGGCGAGAAACAAATCACGCGGCTCAACCCACGAACACCTTGGGTTTTGAACAATAGATTGTCCGATTCGGGCGCGTCAGGTGATTCCACCATCAAGGCTGCAAAGTCATTATTGAATACATACGTGCCCGTATAATCGGGGTTTTTGTCACCAGACACGCGCTCATTGGTTGGGCACAGGAAGCACGTTTTTTCATAGCTCGGCAGCGTGTCATTCGACGGTTTTTCATCTTGACCGCTCCATGGACGTTTTGCTCGATGAGGAGACACAAGGATCCATTGCCCTGTCAGCGGGTTATAGCGGCGGTGTGCGTGATCAACAGGGTTAAATTCAACATTCGACATCTTCGTTACTCATTAATCTTAAAGCGCATGTAAACGTTTCCATAAGATAATAGAATAATACAGATTGAAAGAGAATGCAGAAAACCGCCCTGATCTTTTTATTGACTACATTGCGGCCACATCACGCGACACATTGGCTTTAAAGTGAAAGATATAGAATAAACAATCGTCGAAAATAGGAACTGATGTACAGTGACGCATGGACCACTCTCTAGCATGGTTGCTTAGTGTGTGTTTTACGTGAAATATGATGGAGGGGGGAGTGATGAAAATACTATTTACCCATTTCTTATTAGCAGGGGGTCAGAGCTTTTACTCTGCCCCTAGCCTTTAAATTGGTTATTTCGACGAGCTATTCGCCAACACCTCTTCTAGCTTCAGCCCCGTCAAATCATGAATCGTTCGCCACAGGTAATAGAATACCCCCATCATCATGATGGTGGATGGCAGTGCAATCATTGGGTAGCTGTATAGCGTGAGTTGACCCAGTTGTTCATTAAACTCAGGGGTTCCTGCAGGGCTAGTGACAATCCACTTGGCGAGGATGAAGTTCATGGTTGCCGAAAAAGCAAAAGAGCCCGCGACAAGGTAGGTGGCTTTCATCAATCGGCTTTCAAAGGCTTCCATGCTGTTACGCATTTGCAGGCGTTGATTGATCTTCTCAACATCCATCACCGTTGGGTTAAAAAGCAACGCTTTGACTAACGGGGAAGAGGTAAAAGTAGAGACCAAAACAGCAATACCTATCGCCGCGGGAATAGCGGCTTCTTTAATGGCCAACCATTTGGTGTCCAACTCAAGTAAACCAATACCGCCCGTAAGTAGAACGTTGGCGAGGCCCAACAAGGCAATAAAGTTAAATTTTCTGTATTTAATGAGTTCAAACAATCCCCAACCGAGCGGGAAGCTCAAGGCGACAATCAATCCGCCGCTCGCACCTAGATCATTTTCACCACTTAATTTCATGAGAACAAAAGCAGGGATGACGATGCTGACCAAAAGGTCAATCATCGGGCGTGGTTTATGTGTAGGTGCACTATTCATGTTTTGTTGTTCCAGACTAAGTATGAAGGCTGATATACCATCGCTAATACTATCGAATGGCAAATTCGTTGGATAGTTTTCTGTCTGCCCTTTTTTGTTCGATTTAGTGTCTGACGTATCAATATCAATCGAAGCAACGATGTATCACGCGACTAAGCACTCATGATGTCAATATCCATCCATGAATGAGCGCGAAAACACGCGCACTGGTTGATTTCCTATTAGAGAAAGTGCCGTTTACGTTTCATCGTGAATAGTGTTGAGGTATCTACCCCTTTTTCAATTGCGTATTCCATTTGCGAAAAAGCCCCGCTAACTCGCATTTTCACAAGCGAAAACCAATCCCACAAAAAATACCAAGTCAAACAGCATATTATTATTTCTTTCAGATTCAGTTAAACGATAAAAAGACCAAGTAGACAGATATTGGTGCTGATAGTGAGATTCACCCTATGGAGTATGCCAATGAATACACAAAGAAAGAGAAACTCGTAAGGTTCTCCCTGCTTGCTCTCTTTGGAATAGTTGCGGTTGTTGCGAATAATGTATGGCTACAGCCCTTACTCACTGATTTTGATGAACATCCGCATTGTTATGAATTATTTGGGCTTAATGGTGCGGATACTATCTGGCACTTATTGTTTGTTGGCCTACCTGTATCATTATTCCTAATAACAAGCTTTATGCTGCCAACAGGTATAGCAGGTCTCAAAGAAGGTCGTTATCCTCCCCGCGCCATGAAGGTATACAAGCCAACGGTGGTTAAAACTGGGGTGACGGCATACTTGCGGTCAAGCGTTTTCCTCCTGCTTCCTCTTTTCGTTTTATTAGTCGCGGTTTGGGGCTCTCAGCAAGTTGATAAGATGCCCGTTATTGATAAAGAAAGGCTTGGCGTACACTTGTGTTCAAAGAAGTAGAAAAAATTAGAGGGTTTTAAGTACACGGGGCATTTTCAGCTTGTGTTGAACTGCATAATTTAAAGACGAAAAAAACCGCGCGATCTTCATTGATGATCTGGCATGCACACTCCGCAAAAAACCCTTAGTTGATATTGATCTTCAAACGCTCATCCACTTCCAAACGCAATGCGACTGAACGTTCTTTACCCACTTTCAGAGACTTCCCATTGCCCATGCGGCGCATATTTAAGCCCAGTGAACGGAGCATTCTTTCGCAGCCGACAGTGGTAACAAGAACATAAGCGCGAATGTCATTTTCTTGTGCGAAATCGTAGAACGAGCGGATAAGTGTGAGCGCATTATTGCCGAACCAGCCGTTGGTGTTCTCGTAGCTTTCTTTTGATGTGGTGAAGCGAGATATTTCCCATACGCCTTCTTCCATTGGCGCATCCTCGCCTTGAAGAAGCTGAGGGAACACATCTTTCAACATATACTCGCCTTGCGTTGGCATGGCACGCCAGCAACCAATCACTTCTTGGTTGTCTTCTGTCAGTGCCACATAGCTCGTTTCATTCATCTCATCAAAATTATCAGATTCCATATCTTGCGTTGATTCTACTTCCCACCCTAAACGCTCCAAAAAACTGCGGTGACGCAAACGAAAGATATTATTCAGAACAGCAGGATTGTGAAACTTAGATTCAGGTGTCAGGGTAATTAGCTGGCTCATGGTTATTCCTTCAACTTGTCAGTAGTCATCGTTTAGGGCGATTGCTTGAGAACGAGTTAAAGGCTATTGCAACCCCTTCAATCCAGTAAGCTGTCTGAAATTACAGCGTCCAGCATCTAATTTTTAAACCTCTAATTTAAATAGATAAAACAGCAATACAGAGGCTTCCCTATCACTTATGACAGGGTGTGTTTCTGCTGCAATTCCCTATTGTTGCACTATGCAATTAAGCGGATACCACTTTTCTATTAAACGCATACAGCAATTAAGCAGACGGGACATGGCTATTAAGCACAGAGAACGTTGCAATTCAGGGGAAAAAACATGGCGATTAAGGGCATAGAACACTTTGGCTAACCAATATAAAAACAAAGCCGTAGCGCAGCGAAAATATGCTCCATCATTAGAAGAAAATGGGATACCTGACGAATTGGTCATGGCGCTGAATAAAGCAAAATCGCTGTCTAGTCGCAACGGTGTCGCATGGTTGCTGTTTGAAGATAATCAGAGGGTTGCGAGTTATTGTGGTCTTGCGGGTGATCCGATGTTTACTTCATTGAAATACCCGCCACCATCAAATCGACAGCGTCGGCTCTATCTTTCCACACCGCCACATCGATACTCTTTTCTAAGCGATGAACTCATCGATATCGCTGAAAAATGGTCATTGAACACCATTTGTTACCCCACACTTTCCGACGACATGAGCAACGCGCTTGCCGTCGAAATCCTCAATACCGACAACCTGTGTACCCAGGGATTAACGCTGCATACGCCCAATATTGGCGAGAGCAACGAGTCGCTGTTTTTTGGCCCTGCCACGTTGAAAAAACACCAACGCCCTTGGACCATTTGCTTTATTTCCATGAACAGCCAGGGGCAAGCGGTGACGTACGATCATTTCTTCTCGGGATTTGGTGCAGAGAGCACGTTTCATCATTCATTGACTAAACACACCATCGTGGCGGTTGAGAAAGGGTTAAGCCAAAGCGACCCGCAATTAATGGCCATAAAAGAAAAGTGCTGCGCCATAGAGATAGAAAATGCCGAAGCCTTAGCACAGCTTCAAGCCAAACTCGCGCAGGGAGGTCAAAACACACTGGTCACGCTGTGTGGCAATGGCTTCTTTTATGAATTGGCGAACGCCAACAAGGTCGATGAATGCAGAACGTATGTCGCGCTGACGGATTTGCCACACTTCAAACCGTTATCCGCATCGAACAACCAGAAGACACAAGCGGTTCCAAACCTGTTTGGGTGGAAAGTGACCTCAACACACAGTTTCGAGTCAGGTGTGCTCATTCAGATAAGACGTGAAAACCAAACCTTTGATCATGAAATTTAAGGTTCTTTAAGAAAAACAGCAGACTCAAACAACATGTAATGCCATACCGAAACATGCTAAAAATTGACAAAACGGTCATATTTAATGATTCGCTAATATTACATATTAAAAATTGAATATCACTGTCACCTTTACGTAAAAGTATCTGAAAACATTTTATTCAACCCTGTTGTCAGCACTAAAAAATGAAACGCTTTACTTTCTTTTCTCGATTTAGATTCAACGGGGTTAAATTAATACACCATGCCTATCATTCTCGCTCAGCATTTGACCCTTTCTTGATCTCGGTGCTAAGATCTAACGCACCAAAGCCATTCATAGCAACACATTCAGAAAATCATTTCATGTGAACAGTGATAGCTGACTTTGCAGCATGCCTATCCCGGTTGTGCCTAGTTTGTCTAACCTTAGTTAATACACCAAGGATGAAAGTTGTACTTATGGATACCGACCAGCTTTTTGCCATTGTTGGAAAGCTCACTAACGTAAATAATAGAGAACAGCTTGAAGAGGTTTGTGAAAGTTTTTGCCAACTTGTCGGGCTTCCTTATTATTTATTCGGCGTCATTGAACAAGACTCACTATATTCCCCCATCATTCATGCTTACAGTAATTACCCAACGCCTTGGTTAGAAAGATATTTCGAGCAAAACAAACAACGCGTCGATCCCGTGGTGAGTTACATCATGACGCAGCAGTCTCCCATTCGCTGGGATTCCCTCGTGCAGCGTGAAGAATTTCAATCTCCGCAACAGCAAGAGCTCATGGCAACCGCCAAGCAGTATGGGCTGAGCAATGGTTTCACCGTACCTATCAAATCTGCTTCGGGAGATTTCGTGTTACTTAGCATGGCCATTGGGGATGTTGAAGACCAATGCGAAAAATTGAACGCCGCCATTCCTTTTGCCCACACCCTCGCCTCCCATCTTCTTGAGTGCTATCTCTCCATGAAGATCAACGCCAAAGGTCACGACAAAATCTCGCTCACTCAACGTGAAACTGACTGTCTCTTTTGGGCAAGCGAAGGGAAAACCGCGTGGGAGATTTCAAAGATCATTAATGTTTCCGAGCGCACTGTGCTGTTTCACCTCAACAACTGCACCAAGAAACTCTCTGCTTCTAACCGCCAACATGCTGTAGCACTGGCGATTAAAAAAGGGTTACTCAAGCCCAACCTGTAAAGGGCACGTTTTTGGTGCACACCAGTTCGTGCCCATGCGAAGCCGCAACATAAACTCGCAATACATGAAACGAAAAATAGAACGCGGAGCCAGGTGGCTCCGCATTTTCGTT
Source organism: Enterovibrio norvegicus FF-33 (assembly GCF_000286835.2). Classification (GTDB taxonomy): domain Bacteria; phylum Pseudomonadota; class Gammaproteobacteria; order Enterobacterales; family Vibrionaceae; genus Enterovibrio; species Enterovibrio norvegicus_A. The sequence continues at coordinate 2,676,078 of NZ_AJYD02000038.1, forward strand.
GAAAAGCGTTGTCTCTGTTCGATCAGCAATAAACACTCTTTGAATCAAACACAAGCGCTAGCTTGCTCGACGCAATGTATTGCTCTCCGTGCCGCCTGGCGATTCTGTGGCCACCCCTTCATCCATCGGCCTATACCTTCGCTTCATCTCTTCGATAGAATCTTGCCTACCCACTTGCTTCACCCCCCTTGGCGTGACCATGAATTCTGCGGGAAAGCCATGACCAATAAACAAACCTGGAGAACTGGTGACCGCATACGCGCCCACTTGATGCACAACCAGATAATCACCAACCGCCAACGGTTCAGATTCGAATTTATCAGCAATAATGTCTGAGGGTGTGCATAGCGGGCCAACCAAGGTATATCGCGTATATTCACCCTCTATTGCACGTTCATTACGCGTTTCCATGCGCTCCGGCAAGCCAGATTGAGCAATCACCTCAAGGCTATGTCCTTGCGCTTTTCCAATAAAATAGGGTTTTCGCATCAAGTTCGCGAAAGCCGTTGCGCCGTGAAAAAGGTTATAGCCGCCATCACACACTACAAAGGTTTTTCCGCCCGATTGCTTGATGGATTTCACCTGTACTACCGCTTTGCCGTTTTCTCCCACAATGAAGCGGCCACTTTCAAAAAACAGCCGTGTTGCGCCTGTTTTCTCGATCAGGTTTTGCTGTAACTCCAGTAATGCCTCTTGCATACATTCCACCGACAAAGAGGCTTCGCCTTTGTAATAGGGAATACCAAATCCACCACCGAGATTCAGCCAATGTAATGGCAACACAAAACGCGTTTGAAGTTGGATCAAGTAGTCACACAAGGTCGAAAAATTAGTCATAAAACTGGCAGGGTCGAGCACGCGTGTGGTGGCATAAATGTGTACCCCAGAAATGGCGATCTGATTTATTTCGGCAAGGGCAAGCAGCGAAGGCAGTTCCTCTTCTGTGATACCAAACTGGGAAGCCGCACCACCCATTTTCATTGAACCACCGGAAATTTCCATGTTTGGATTTAGCCGTAAAAGGATCGCGGTATCGGCGTCATAGCGCTGTTTGAGTGCCCCTAATTCAATCAACTCGTCGGTACTTTCGACGGCGACAAAAGCAATGTTATTACGCACGCACTCGGTCAATAATCGTGTCGATTTATATGGGCCCACACATCCAATGTTTTTCGGGTCGACGCCGCTAGAAAGTGCCACGTCTAATTCGAATGCACTGCTCACATCGCAGCCCAATCCTTGTTTTACGATGGTATCGACCAAAGACGGATTGGGGTTGGCCTTGAGTGAATACAACACGGTGGCGACACGAGGCAAAGCTACGGCTTTTAAACGGTCACATTGCTGTTGAATGCCCACTTGGTCATAGACATAAAACGGCGTGGGCGGCAGTGAGCGACTCGGCGCATCACCATGAGGGAAGTCAGGCGTTGACGTTTCTTTCATCGAAGTCTCTGTCATTAAAGTCTCTAACATTGTTGAATTCCCCATTATGGATTCTTAAATTCGTTGTATGTCAGGCAGCGTTTCGCCGGTGCGTGATGCACCATGTCTACCGACTCCAATTCATCGCTATCGGTATTGATCGTGATGAGGCTCAACACGTTATGGCATGCTTTCTCAGCGCGTAAACTCATGTACACAAAATACTCCAGATACTCTTGGTTTCGCTCCTCCCGCAAAAATGTGAAGTAATTGATCTCATCGCTTTCTTCAAACACCCACGGGCTGCCGGACAGCGCGTGACCATTCAACATGGTGCGCACTTCGGCTTGGTCGAAGCTGGATTTCGCCGTGACAAATGGGGCCACCAGCAGCAGCGCCAACAAGCCGCTTTTTTTCATTCCGGTTTTGAACATTGACCTAAACATGGTTTCTCCTTGGTTGTGCGCATCGTGCTTATACACATCTTGGTAATACACAATGTCACACACGGCGAAGTCCGCTAACTGTCAGAACTGACAGCTGTGTCCAGCACAAATAACCAACAACAATGGATGTCATACGTTCGCAAGTGGAATGACACGATGACCCAACTGAATTACTGGTCGGACACAGCAAAGAACAGAGAACCCGTTGAGACGACCCTTTCTAACCTCGGCTATGACGCAGGCTATGTCGGCATCATTAAGAAGATATTTCGCATCAAGCAAACGCCGGTTTCCAAGCTGTCGCCGCAGCAATACCTGCTGCAAGATGCGTTCTGTCAGCAAGCAGAGCTGCAAGCGTCAGACGCGCTCACCTATACCCACACCGGGCAGGAAGTGTATCCGTTTGGGCAATCTTGTTTGCGATCGATAAACCGCTCAAGCCGCGGCAATGGCGTATTGTTTGGGTCAACAGCGAGCAACTGCGCCTCCACGTTCAAAGTGCTCGACCTCTACCGCCGACGCGAACGAACCCGCCTGTTGAGCGCCAAACGCCATGTGATCATCACGTGCGACACCGGCTTCACACCAATCCTCAAAGACATCCCCGGTTCAACCGTCACGGGCGACGCGCGCAGTGCCATTTGCTTGGACAACAGTGCAGCGGGCAACTATCAGTTGGTGGGCTATGAGTCGCAGGTTTACCCCGCCCATTTTGGCGGCGCGTGGGAAGAGGCAGAGCAACACGCCATTTATGAGAAAACCTATAAAGATCGGATTGTTGCGTTGATCGAGCACTCGCTCTCGGTGCTTGCGCGTGAACACAAACTCGATGCAGACAGCCGCATTGCCATCGTGCCCCATAACGTGAATGTCTACACCTGGAAGGCCATCGAAAAGAAACTCAACAACCCGCAGCTCTCTTTTTTCACCGACGGCGTGGCTGACCACGGGCACTGCTACGGCAGCGATGCCTTCATCAATCTTCAATTGCTTGAACAGCGCCATGCCGAGCCGATTGATGATGCCATGACAACCACCCACCCAACGCCCGACTATTACCTCTGTGTCACTGCGGGCGTAGGTGGCTTTTTCTCAAGCGTGACGCTGACACGAACCGACACGAAGAAGGACCCGTTTTATGACTAAATCCACCTTGAGTGAGCGTATTTTCACGCCCACGTCACTCCATCAAACCATCACGGCAAACATCGACCAGTTTGGCGATAAAACTGCCGTGCGCTATCGCGACACCACCTATAGCTATCGCGACTTGTTGGTGCTTTCAAGCCAACTGCGCGAACTGATACAAGCCAAAGGCGGCATTCAAGATAACGTGCCCGTTCTTACTTGTTCCCGATCCCCCCTGTTCGCCAATTTGTTCAATTTACTGCTTGGAATTGAAGGCATCACCTATGAGCCGCTGTCTCTGAATGAGCCGTTCGACCGCGCCATCGCGAAAGCGAGTAAATGGCAACATTTCATTTTGCTGACAGACACCCAAACCGAGGCTGACCTTAGCGCCATCTCCACGCGAGCGAGCCTGACGTTAATTGCGGATGAAGACTTGTCTTACCGTGCCCATTCACGCCCTGAAAACGCGGGCGAGAACCACTTATCCCTCAATGAATGCGTCTACATACTTTCTACTTCTGGCTCGACCGGTGTGCCGAAATCCGTGCCGATCAAACGCCACAATCTCGACGCTTACTTATCTGCCGCCACCGGATTTTTTGACGTTAAACACGATGAACATTTCTCCGTGATCCACGATGTGTGTTTCGACTTCAACATCCATGAGTTGTATTTGCCCATTCACAATCACGGCTGCCTATGTATCGCGGATAAATCGGACTTACTCAGCCCGGCCACGGTCAGCAAATTTGTTGAACGCCACGGCATCACATTCTGGTCTTGCGTCCCTTCTTTCATCAACCATTTAGACCATTTACGCAAATACAACAGCCACACCTTCAACCGCATTCGCAAAACCATGATTTGTGGTGAAGCGCTGACCTTGGTGATCCAGCAAGCATGGCGAGCACTCGCCCCCAATAGCCGAATATTCAATCTTTATGGGCCCACAGAATGCACGGTGTCTGTGTCAGGAAAAGATGTCACACACCCGCAAGAGGAGGATGTCCGTCATGGCGTGCTCACCATTGGTAACGCCTGGGATAACACCCAGTTCTATGTGCTCAACGAAGGCCACATCAGCCAGGAAGGCCGAGGGGAGTTATTAGTTGGCGGGCCGCAAGTCTTTGATGGGTATTTCCGCGAAGGGCGTGTGTGCCGTGAAAAACTCGTTGAAGAACCGCAAACGGGGCAATTGCTCTATCGCACCGGTGACAACGTCGAGCTCTCGCCCAACAAACCCAATCACTATTTGGGGCGCGGCGACGATCAGCTGCAAATACGCGGGCATCGGATCCAAAAAAACGAAATCTTGCACCTTATTTGTCAAACCATTCCCTGCTCTAACCTTGCGGTGGTAGAGAAAAACTCCCGCAATGGCACCACGGTCGGCATCGTGTTGTTTATCTGCGGTGAGAACTTGCAAGAGGTCGATATTCGCCGTCGCTTGGCGGCCACCCTGCCAAGCTACGCCTTGCCATTAAAAATCAATATCGGCCCCCTGCCGATGAACAAGAACATGAAAATTGACCACAAGAAGCTTTACGCGCACGTGAACCCGGAGGCAGAAACCTCATGAGGATAGAAAATAACGACAGTATCGCGCTGTCTATTGATGCCATTCGCGTCGTCAGGCCCAAGCAAAAACTGGTGTTAGTGGACCACCATGACGCCGTGCATTGCACCTCGTTCAACGCGCATATCTTGAAAAAAATGATGGGGATAGAAACCGTCAATGTGTTGCCAGATGGCGAACCGCACGAATCACTGATGATGCCTTTGGTCTCGCTGTCTTCAGGCGAAGACGAAGACCACCTCGTGGAGTTACGCAGTGCCAATACGGGCGCAATGCGTGCGCAGTTTGGTCAATCAATCGACCGTTCTTTGGCGAGAATACACAACCTGATCCCGTTAGGCGTGAGCAACGCAAATCGCTGTGTTTCCTTGTTTAAGCAACTCGATATGATCTCGCGCTCCGCCCCTGCGCTCAGGCACTATTGCATCCACAATGGTGAACTGGCATTCAGCAAAGAAATGCGCATTACCCGAGGCTTGTCGGTGCAAGGTGACAGTAACACCAGCTTGCGGTTAAGCCACACGGATTCGCCAAAGGTTCAGGTCAGCAGCGTGCATTTGCACTACGACCGCCGTTTTGCCCGTGGCATCTGGGGTGACAACATCGAAACCAAAGCCTACGAAGACAATTATCGCCAAAACATGCATCAGGTGATCCATCGTGCTTTAGACAAAGCTGGCGTCACCCTGTCACAAATTGACCACCTGCTCCCGCACAACATCAATATCAAATCGTGGCGTTTTCTTTGCCAATCGCTCGATGTCCCTGAATCACGCCTGTTTTCGCGCAACATTCAAAGTGAAGGCCACTGTTTTTGCAATGACATGGTGATCAACCTCAGCGATGCACTGGACACATTCACTCAAAAAGACAACCCACCCACCGCAGAAAACCCCTTACGTTTTCTTGCCGTGGCGGCGGGCGCGGGCGGAATGTTCGGCGCCTGTGTGCTTGATGTTATTCAGCTAGAAGGATTACGAAATGAGAGACACGCTATATAACATCATGGTTGAGGCAGGCGATCGCATTGCTGTTCTCGATCAAGATAAAAGTTACCGCTACCAAGACGTCTTGAATGATGCTGCCTTGCTGCACGAAAAGCTCAGCCTCGCCGCAGAGGGGAAGCCCAGTGGCACACACATTCTGATGTCAGCGCAGCGCTCTTACACCAGTGTGGTCATGTATGTGTTCAGCGTGGTGTATGGCTACACCTTGGTGCCGGTGACGGCTGAAATCGACAATCGCTCACTTGAAAGGCTGATTAACGAACTGCCTGTGGCCTTCTTTTTTACAGATGTTTCCACATCACGCCTGCTGACGGTGGCGACACACTCTGATTGCCCGACATTAGTGGCACAATGCGGCGGCTCGCTCCATCAAGGCGTGTTTACCCAATCCGTATCAGCCTTTTCCTTCACGAAAACACAAGTGGCCGCTACATCATCGCATGCGTCGCCCAGCCAAGATAACCCTGATCTGTATTTGATTTTTACGTCTGGCAGCACGGGTAACCCAAAAGGCGTGAGCGTGGAAACCCACAATCTGCTCAATTACCTTGAAGCCACGCGGGACGAATTTGGCATTTGCGCTGACGATGTTCTGAGCCATATTTCACCGCTCAGTTTTGATTTCAGTATTCACGAAATTTTCATTGCGCTGTTTAATCAAGCCGCCATTGCCGTACTGCGAGAAAACGACAAATTCAATTTCTCAGGCTACTTACTGCGACACGCCGTGAGTGTGTGGGCTTCGGTGCCCTCCACCTTGGCGTACTTAAACAAAACTCGGCAGTTAACCCCAAACCAATACCCCGCATTGCGTTTGGCCTTTGTCGGGGGCGAGCCTGTGCATCCTTCATTGCTGTATACCCTGTCATTAGCCGCACCGAACTGCACCGTTTACAGCTATTACGGCCCCACCGAATGCACCGTGGCAATGATGGCGTATCGGTATGACCCCACCCAAGAATATGCCCAACACATGCCGCTCGGTCGCCCTTTTGGCGGGCATCGCTTGTTTATTCAAACCGAGAAAGATGGCGCGTTTCATGCCACTGGCACAGGGGAAGCCTACATAGCAGGGCCACAGGTATTAAAAGCCTATTGGAAGAACCCTGAACAAACGGCCATTCGCTTTTCGTACCACCCCGAACACGGCTATATGTTCCGCACCGGCGATATCATTCGCATCGAAGACGACGGTAACCATGTTTTCATCGCCCGCCAAGATGACGACATAAAAATTGGTGGATACCGTTTCAATACCGCGGCCTGCCGCACCTTTGTTGAGGAGGTATCAGAAGCCGAAGACGTCGTTGTCACCCCGTTTTCTCATAGCACCGAAGGCACGTTTGATCGCCTCTTGGTGGTGACGGTGAACGCCAAAATCACAGAAGCTGCCTTGGCGCGTATTTTCCGCGACCAATACGATAACTATGTGCAGCCTCATTTCATCAACGTGTCGGAATTGCCGCGAAACCGAAACGGCAAGCTAGACAAAAAAGCCCTGATGGAAAAGGTGGCCTGCCATGTTTGAGCAACGTATTCCTTTCAGCACATTGGCGCGAAGCGAAGCGCCAGCAGAACACGCGAATATTCCCTATGACGCGCTTCTTTACGCCAAGAATACGCCGCCATTCAAGCAAGACATTGCGGTGTTTAATCGTCTTATTCCCATTGAAGGTAAGCCCACCAATCTCGCCATTTGGGCGCCAATGGCGGATTTGGCTGACACCCAAGAAACAGATTCACGAGCAATCAATGGAACTGCACGCAACCCCATGCGCTATTACCTTACGCACCAGGGCGATGCGGTAAAAGCGCGGCACATTCACGCAAAGCCAGATATTCAGCTCAAGAAGCTGTGTCTGATTTTCCCCGGTTTCAATGGCGGCCCGTTCGATCAGTTTCACCTAGCGGAAACACTCGCAAAATCTGGCTATTGGGTCATGTCTGTAGGGTGCTATATCAACCCCGAACTCACACCGAGTGCCGACCCAGACAAGATCGCCCTCGCGCTGAAAGAGGCTTATGCCACCTACCCTTCAGTGTTGGCGGCCTTCACGCAGCTCACCGGCATGCCTGTTTCGCCCGATACGCTAACAAAGATTCGATACCTCTCTTTTTCAGCTGGAATCTATCCCTTGTTGCGTGCGATAAGCGAAAACAATTGTCCGCAGTGGCAACATCAGATGTTGCTGATCGCCCCTGGGTTGTCCGCCACTTCAGGGCTGGAAGATCTATTGGCTGACGCCCCCGTTTCTGGCGTGGATGTAATTCATTCCGCGCAAGATACCCACCCAACCTTTGGCGATCCCTTACGGTATTTAACCCTGTTTGGTGACTCACTCACGCAGCTTCACTTGCTCCCTCACGGTGAGCACTACGACTTCATTCATCTGCCTTTATCTATTCAGAAGTCAGCACAAAAAACCCGCGCCAGCACCTCTGCCCAATCTCAACACGAGCACGCCGTGAAACAGGAATGTTTGGCGATCCTCAGCAACCTGATTCAAGGAGAAACACAATGAGCACAAACATCGCCACATCTAGCATGATGAATATCGCCCATGTCTATTCCACACCGACGCCGTACACCGCGTTTGAGGATTGGCAACAGTTCCACCCCGCTTACGGCGACGATATTTTATCTGATCCGCAGAGCGCGATTGATCTCGCCAATGAATTGGTGGCCCATTACAACCATTCAGAGTTTCACAAAATGGCACCGGAGCGAGCCGACGATCTCGAACTGCGTTCGGTCAAGGAAATCATTGCTCGCTACCACGAACTTAACCCTGAATCCTCTGCGCCTGTCACGCCGGTAGGTGGTCGCTGCCGAGACCTCGCGTTGCTGGTGTGCAGCCAATTTCGCGCCCAAGGTGTGCCCGCTCGCCTTCGCTTTGGTTTTACGCACATGTATTACGACACCAAGCGTGCGCTTGCCGATCATGTTGTCGTGGAATACTTCGATGAAGGGCGTTGGAAAATTCTTGAACCACGTGGCAGTTCTCGCTTAATGGATCATCAAGACCTGGGGATTAATCCGATCGATGTTGACCCGAAGAAGTTCATCAATGGCCCACGCGCGTGGCATAAAATCCGAAACAAAACCCTGCGTGCTGAATGGTTCAGTGGCACAACGCCAAATGCGCAAATGGGCTTGTGGTATGTGCGAAAAATCATGCTGTTTGATTTGGCAAGCCTGTGCCGATACGAAGCTGATGTGTTTGACTTATGGGGCTATTTAACCGATTCAAAACCAGGTGTGATGCCAAAGTTCAAGCCGCATCTAGAAGCGCTAGACAGCATCGCCGCCACAGATTTTCTGGATGAACATGCCTTTTCAGAGTGCTATCAACTCTTGGTGCAAGATGACCGCTTTTTACCGGATGGTGAAATCAGTGTGTCACCCACACTTGGGAAACGTTCCACGCTGTCAGTAAGGAAAGATGACTATGTTCTATATTAGTCGCAACATCACCGCTGACGCGCCGCGCGTACTGAATGTGATGGAGGATCATGACGCGTTATTCTTGAGTGCGTCATCCGCCAAAGTGTTTAGTCAATGGTACGGATTTCATGAGCTTCCTTACTACGACAATACGCCGTGCACTCAATATTATCAGCAAGCGCTACAAACCTTTGTTGACGCCGACAACAGCGCACCCGCTCACTATGACGCCGTGGTACATAATCACACCGGGGCGCTATGCGGTGTGTTTGGCGAACGGGTCATGCTGCGAAGCACCCGCGCCGCGCTCGGAAATAATGACACCGACGAGAACAACTGGCTGCCCTTTTCTTCCTCGGCCACCAAATGCGCCACCCCCATGCAGCTGATGAAATACTTCGAACGCAACCGCACACTGAATAACGTTCTTTTAGTCACAGGAGACATTGCCGACAACGTTGACCTTCGCGTTAATCCCGTTGCACTCAGTTCAGACACCATCAACATGGTACGGCTCACTCGCACGCCGAGTGATATCTCGGTGCTTTCAGTTGCGACCTTGTTTGACGGACAATTTTCAGGAGGGATCTACCTACAATCCAACGATGGCATGCAGCAAAAGTACAACGAGTTTTATCAGATCAACGTGGAAAAAGTGGTCGAGCGCTGCCTAGCAGACGCTAACCTCACGCGTGACGACATTGATGTGATATTACCGCACAACGTCAACGTGCAAACGTGGAAGAAATTGACAACAAAATTGGGCATCAGTATGGACAAGGTTTACACCAAGAACATTGCCCGATATGGTCACTGCTTCGGTGGTGATCTCTTCGTCAATCTCAACGATGTGTATAACGAATTAGATAGCCAAGCATCTGTGACTTGCCTTGCTGTTGCAGCAGGGATCGGCGCGTCATTTGGTGCAACCCTATTTGGCATATCTAAAGGAAAGGAAACGGAATGAGAGGTCGATGGAAGAAGATGAGTATTTTTCTGATTTCCACAATCGTCGTGCTGAGCATCATCGTGCTGACGATATTTTTATTACAACGCCCACCCTTAGACCCCGCGCTAGAGAAAGGTTTGCAGGTGTCAACGTTCATGGTGGAAGACACAACCGGTCAAACCCAGCTGGAAGCAAAAGTCTGGCAGTTACCGCCTGAGAACGAAACACAGCCCAAAGGCGTGATCTTGGTTTCACACGGGTTCTCCGCCACCGCGGGCACCATGCGTGTTTATGCGGCACAACTGGCACGCGCAGGTTATGTGGTTGCCGCCGTCACGCATGATGATCTCAAAGGTTTACGCAGTGGGTTGGTTGAAAACGACCCCATGATAGCCAGACAACGACACTTGCAACTGCTGCTAGAACAGCTTTACGCCAACGATGCGCAGAACACGCTTCGCGCGTTACCTGTCGGCATGTTGGGCTATTCACTGGGCGGTTACACGGCACTCACCAGCACGGCTTTTCCTGCACAACTGGACAAACAAGCGGCTTTTTGCGAAACCCAGCCACGCGGTGAAAACATCTTGCTGTGTAACCCGCGCTTTGGGCAACGCATTCAGGCGATTCTCTCTCAAGAATCGACGGCTTCTACACCAAGCCTGATCCCCGCTTTCGCGATTGCGGTGTTTGCCCCGGCCTACACCCAACTCATTGACATGACAGACCAAGAAAATGCGCCCCCCATCTTTCTGGCTAACGGCCAGTTGGATGAGTACATCAGCCCAACCGACATGGAATCACTGGCGCAATCGCACCGTTACATCAAAACACATAAAGAATTGGAAGATGCTGGCCACTATGTCTACCTGCCGTCATGCCCTTGGCCGCTTTCCATTTTTATGGAAAATTGCAAAGACCCGAAACCGATTGAACGCGCCCCCAAGCAAACCGCGCTGGCAAACGATGTGATCGCATTTTTTGATGAGAACTTGGTGACGCAGTAGCGGGATGGTTTGACTCCCCCCTGCTGAGAAGCGGGGGGCTTTGGAATGGGGATTGCCCCATTCCGTGTCAGCGATGTTCTACTTTATAAATTACAGTGAGGTTGCCTACCATATTTTTTCTCATGCTATGGGTGTGTGTTCGGGGTCGAGGGGGGCTTAACACCACAAAGTGTTATAGCACGGATTAAGAAAAACCACCCTAGGGTGGTTTTTCTAACTTGCTGATCAGATGGAATTTCTAGCTGGTGTAGTTCCGTTACGGTGGTAAAATATCTCTAATATAAGGAGAGTTTATGGCAACACTGGCAAAAAGAGATATCAGGCTACTAGAGACGTACTTGCAAATGAGCGGCGGTCATTTACTCGATTTCTCTCACAGGACTTTGGCTGAGTTTTTTGAAGACTACAGCATTGATATTGATGAGGCTCAATATCAAGTAGGTTCTGGGTCGAAAGCTAATCGCATGAGAGGCTTTTGGCAAGTAAGTAGCGATATGGTCGTCGGACGTGTACTTAAAGGTGTGATTGAGTACTACGATGATAAGCGTGCGTCTGGTTTTTATATTGATGCGTCTAGCTACAGTGATGAGCTACGAGATAAGTGTTTAAAAATAGCCAACCAGTTAAGTCGTGGCACATACTCAGCTCAACTTGGTAGTCAACAGAGTGATACAGCACCTATCAAGCAAGCGATACGAAATACGATTCAACCGTCATTGCCCCCCTCTACACAGCAAACGACTCAACGGCCGATGCAAGCACCAGTGCGGCAAGATTTTCAACAGGCTGTACAAGCGATATTTCGACAACCCGCACCAACTGAGCAACCAATGAATCCAGCAACCCAAGCCAGTAAACAGAAAGTGTTTATCGTACATGGTCATGATGACAACTTGAGAATGCAGGTTGAACTCTTTGTTAGAACTGTAGGCTTAGACCCTATAGTGCTCATGAACCAAGCTAATGGTGGTAATACTATCATCGAGAAGATTGAAGAGTACGGGGATGTGGACTATGCGATTGTCCTCTATACACCGTGTGATGAGGGTAGAAATAAAGGAGCTCAAAACCTAAACGGCCGAGCTAGACAGAATGTTGTCTTTGAGCATGGGTATTTCATTGCGCGACTAGGGCGTAAAAAAGTCTCAGCAATGGTTAAGCCAGGAGTTGAGATTCAAAACGACATTCAAGGAGTCGTCTATATCCCGACAGACACAAACTGGCAAAATCAGCTACTTAAAGAATTTCATAAGGCTGGATTAGAGTTTAATGCGAACGCATTGTTTGCATAGGTAGGCCCGTCAGGTTAGGACTTAGTTATTCTTGAGTGCATGGTTGCAATACCTCACGTAATCCGAAAAGTCAGAGTATGCTTTTGTTCATAACTTACTTTTGTCCACTTTTGAGTTAGCCACGATGGCTAGCTCAAAATTGTCCAATAACGAGCCAATGCATCCGTCAGCGTTCACTAGCCCCCATACGCATCAGCTCCCCTGTCACAAGTGACAGCTCTGCTCGCTCGCCATACATGCCTCAACACCAACCCTAAATTTACACAATTAAAATCAAGCAATTAGGTCTACACACCTCTTCTGCCCTCTCTTTAAAAAATCGCACTGTCAAAAGTGTCAGGTTATCAAATCTCCTTCTCAGGCTTAGTTTGTATTCATGGATTTCGAGCAACACACAAACAACCTAACCGAGTAAATGGAGTTAATTATGCAAAGAGAAAACGCGTATCAAAATATGGTGGCCATTCTGAAATCAACCATCACGATTCCGGAAGATGTGGAACTGGCCGAGAACACCAGCCTGCGTGATGACCTGGGGATGGATTCATTAGGATCTCTGACTTTCTTGATGGAACTTGAAGAGTCTATTGATGGGTTTTCTATTGACCCTGAAAGCCTCGAAGAGCGCCATTTCAGCTCGATTGGCGCCATGGTTGATTACATTGTTGAAAATGTCGAACTCGCGCCGGCAGCCTAATTATGTACATTAATTATTGCCAATATTTCCCACTGGATGAAAGGAGCCTACGACAGGAACCTCGGGAACGGTATACCACCTACTTCAAGGACTTATACCGCATTTCCGACAAAGACCTGTCGCACGAAACCTTTTTGGCAGGTGATCAATATAGCTATACCAACATCATTGATTCGGTGTTAGACGGCAACTTACCGTTCGCGGCCTACCCAGATATCTCTGATGTGGCTTTTAGCTATTGGACACCCGAGTGGGACCCTGAGTACTCGGCGTTCGCGACCTACTTCCTTTGGAAAAGCGACGTAGACGCTGAGATTATCGATGTGTGCGATGTGGGCTCTATCGCCACCACGACCGCACTTCACATCCTTTTCAATACTGACAGCCTTGAAGATCCTCGCACCAAAATTTTGGTCGGCATGGAGCAAAACTCTGTGCCTCGCTACCTGCCAGACAACAACATGATGCCCACCCATTCCAGCGGCTCGGCATTGTTTGTGAGCCAAGCCAACAGCGAAGGGGCGCTTTTCAAACTTGAAGACTCGCTTTTCTTAAATGAAAACAAGATTTACGCATCGAACTTTGTACTGGCAGAAGAGCTGCAAGCGTTGCTCGATAAACACAAGTTAAGCGCTGGCGATTGCACGCTGTTCTTGCAAAGAAACACGGCGGCATTTAAGCAATTGGATTATTTGTCGGACAAGGGAGAAATCTCTGCCGACTTATTACGCCATGCTCACTATTTACCCGCCCAGTATTCGGTGAATACCTTGCCGAAACTCTTGGATGAGTATCAACGCCATCCTGAATCATTCCGCAGCAGCATTTGGGTGTTCATTGATGAAGACGCCGAATCGCTAAATACAACCATCAGCTTGTTGAGGGCGTTGTAATGTATCGTCTCGATTTCGAAAACCATTGCAGCATCATTGCTGACCCGCAAGAGGAGCAGTTACAAGGCACCTTAGTTTCTGCTTTTCACGGCGCAGACAGGAGTGTTGTGATAATAGACCGCCGAGCCCGCTCAGATGGCCCATCTGTCACCCTTGATCGTGTAGATGCCGAAAACCTGATCGCACTTCCCAATACCTATTTGGTGAAGGTGTCGTCGCGCACAAGGAAAACCTTGCCAACCCCAGGGTTTCACGAGCAGCCATTGAGCGATGCGCTGCCCACATGGGAGGCGTTTGTTCAGCAATCACTTTCTTGTTTTCACGCCGAGATGTCGGTGTTTTTTCGCCACGTCGTCGCACGGCTGAAAACCAAAAAGGTGGGAGAGAACACGCTGATCGACATTGAAAACGTCGCCCTTTCTGTCACGGATTATCACCGTTTTCTGTTCCACGTTGAGTTGGCGTCCCAAACGCTACCGGAGACGTTAACGCCGCTGTCTGAGCGTGTGCTGCTGGCCTCAAATACTCTCTCGAACTTGCAAGGCGGCATTTCCATTCTGGCCGGAAGCGGTGTCGAACATCACCTGCAATATGCCCTTTTACTCAACGATTTGGAGCAATGGCGATGATTAATTTAGACCGATATGCCGCGACGTATGGCGAAAAATACGGGGAGCACATTGAATGGCTGCGCGAAGTCGCCACGGCGGTAGACAGCTATCAAGACATTCACAGCAACACGGATTTTCGCAACGGGCAATTGGATGCGCTGCTGCTGAGCAGCTTTTCCATGACCACGGAAGAACGTGTTCGCATGTTTGAACAACTTTCTTACGGCGACCCAGGAGCATTGCTATTTTCACCCGGTCCCAGTTTGTCTGGGGTGATCTTGAATGAAGCAGGCTCAGAGGCGCAAAAAGCGCAGTTTTACGATTACCTGAAGGAACACAATTGCCGCACTTTTTTTGCGGTAACCGAGCCGAGCAAAGGCAGCGATGCCGGACGGTTGGAATCACGCTACACCGATGGCACGTTAAGTGGCGAAAAATGGCTGATTGGCAACGGGACACGCGGCGACATGGGTGTGGTGCTGTTCAAAACAGGCAATAGCCCGCTCGCGACCCGCGCTGCATTGCTCACCAAGGAGATGATTGACTCGCCACAGATAGAACGCCGTTTATTGAAGCAACACTGTTTGCGTGGCGCGCGTTTGTCTTATTTGAAATTTGATGCGCTGCCTATCCCGCAAGAGCAGTTGCTGGGCGAGCACCTTCACCCTTGTGAGCGCGGCTTATTTTCAATGATCCGCACCTTCAACAAAATGCGCCCTTGTGTGGTGGGGTTGAGCATTGGCTATGCACAAGCCGCTGTCGACCTATTATTGGAACACGGCAAAGACGCGGGCATTCCGCAAGAGACCTGTCGCCACTTCAACACCATTCTCGCCACCATTCGAGAGGTGAATCTGGTGGCAGCGAAAACCGCGGATAAAGAGCCTGACAACATGGCCTATTCCTCGCTGGCGAAAATCGAATTGGATGATTTAGTGAAACAAATTCGTCCGTTCTTATTCCAGCACTTCAGCAAGCTGCAATCTGACCACTTCGTCCATGTTCGCAAGTTTATGCGTGATAGCTATGCCTTTGATTTTATGGAAGGTACGCACGTTATTCAGAAGCATAACTTGGTCAACATCCTGAAGCGGAACGATTACGTGAGCCCATGGAGCGGACAATGAAAAATATCGCCTCTACCTTCTCTTCGGTTGCGTCGACGCTGTCCATTTTTGCCTCTTCGTCGTCGACATTCGTCACGCAGTTGCTGGCGGTGTGGATCATTAGCCAAGAAGACCAACGGGCGCTTCTGATCCTTACGGTGTTCATGCCCTTTGGTTTCACGCTATCAGCATTGTCTGATGCGTTACGAGCGGGCGCATTGCCCATCGTATCGAGCCATGACGATGCGGGATCACATGAGATTCACAGCGCCATTGCTACCTTGTTTGGTATGGCATTGGTGTTGTTTGGTGGGTTAGGCGCGATGGCGTGGGGGCTGATGCCCCTTCTCCAATCTTATTTTCATTTGCCTATCGTCGCCTATCTCGATTTCTCAGATCTGCTGCTCGCCATGACCTTGGTGTTCCTGCCTATCACTGTCTCTTCGGTGTTGACGACGTGTCTGTTCGCGAAAGAGAAAAACGCGCTAGCCACCAGCATTGTGGTGGTCGCCAATGTGCTGCAACTGAGCCTGATCTACATGTTTGCCAAACAAGGTCACGGCGTAATGGCGATGCCGTATGCGGCCGCGTGTTCAACACTGGTTGCCATTACCATGGGACTGACATTGTCGCCCACGCTACGCCAGATAATCGCACCTCGCGCATTGGCGTATTTTTCCGCCATGCAAACGCAATGTAAGCAGCTGTTGTCCATTATTGTGCCTATTTTTTCCAGCTACTTATTGCTCATTGCCTGGTTGTTCTACATCACTTACATCTTGCTGCAATACAGTGAAGCGGCAGCGTCTGCCTTCCCGCTTTATGCGCGAATTCAGAACCTCATCATCATGTTGTCAATTGCGGTCGGTGTCAGCCAAGCCATTCGCTTCAATAAGCACTCGGCCGACTACGACTACAGCATGCTTAAAAACAGCGTGACCCAGTTTGTGGTTCAATCATTCGCCTATCAAATCCCAATGCTGTTGGCAGTATTTATCTTCAGTGAAAACATTGCGTTATGGTTGGTGAGCGACCCCACCATTGCGGCGGAATGTGCGCAATACCTTCGCATTATTTCTCCTGCTCTACTGGTGCTTTCTACCTATGTCGGTATGACGGTGTACATGGAACAAACCTTCCGTTCTCGTCGCGCCTTTATCTACAACTTTCTCTATCTGGGCTGTGAAGTCGCGCTGATTGAGATCGTTCGCCCATATTGCACCACCAGCACCGAACTCTACACCTTACTTGCCGTGGCCTTTTTTGCTTCTGCCATTTTCATCTTGTTTGAAATGGGTCGCTCACGCTACGAATACCACCTGATGCAAAAAATGCAGTCTGTGACCCTATAAAGGAATATTCCCCTATGAAAACGACACTTTATGACCAGTTGCTACACATTCAACAGCAACACCCAACCAAGGTATGTCTGCGTGATGCGAAGAACGATTGGACGTTCTCAGACCTGCTGGACAAAACCAACCGCCATGCAGAAGCCTTAACACAAGAAGGTCTCGGCCTTGGCGACCGTTTGTTGTATATCGCAGGCCGTGGCATGAACACGCTGCCGCTGCTGCTCGCCGCGAGCAAACTTGGGGTGCTATTTGCCACCATTGATGCCCGTGCTGACCAAACCAAGAACCAAGCCATCATCGATCAGTTTGAAGCGGATATTTTGCTGATTGCCCCAGAGCATGCCAGCAAAGCCATGTACCAATTGAGCTATTACCGCGAGCTAGGCTGCACCGTTAATAGCAACGCTGATAATAGCAACGCTGATACTAGCAACACCGAACAGCGTCATGCGTTTGGCGCACCGGGCTGGCTTCGCAATGACCGCGCAACAGGCGTGTGTGATACAGCCGTCGCGACCCAGCAGCGCAGCCGCAAGCCCGTCGCCAGTGACATCGGCTTGGTGTTCTTTACCTCGGGTTCAACGGGCCGTTCAAAAGGCGTAGCACTGAGCCATTCGAATGTCCTGTTTGCCGCGCAATCCATTATCGAGTACTTGGAAATTGATGCCGATGACGTGATTTACAACGCGCTGCCGCTGAACTTCGATTATGGCTTCTATCAAATCTTGTTCCCCCTGTTCACGGGCTGCCAAACCTTCCTAACCCACTCTTTTATGATCCCGCAGAAGAACTTGATGGAAGTGCAGAAAATCAACGCAACCCACTTCCCTATCGTGCCGTCGATGGCGCGTTTGATTAAGCAGTTTGGTGCGGCCAAGGCGCTTGAGTCTGTCACCACGATCACCAACACAGGCGAAGCGATTCACCGTGGCGAAGTGGAATACATGCAGAACATTTTTCCTCACTGTCGTTTCTTCTCCATGTACGGGTTAACCGAGTGCAAGCGCACCACATGGCTTCACCCTGACGAGTACGCCAAGAAACCTGACAGTGTGGGGATCGCGATTCCGGGCACGCGCATCGAAATCTTGGATGAGAACAACCAGCCGGTTCCTGCGGGCACAGAAGGACAAATCGTGGTGTCTGGCCCACATGTGATGACCGAGTATTTAGATAACCCAGAAGCAACCAGAAAAGCACTTTTCTTTGATGAAAATGACCGCCAGAAAAAACTCGCAACGGGTGATTTTGGCCGCATGGACAGCGAAGGGTATCTCTACCTCAGTGGTCGCAAAGACGAAGTGTTCAAAATTGATGGCTTGAAGTATTCCTGCAAGGAGCACGAACAGTGGTTGAAATCTCAACCTGAGGTTCGCGACGCCTGCATTTTGGTCAACCCTGACACCTTGGAAATCACCGCTTTCATCGTGGAAGAGATAGGCGAACGCATGACCGAAGGCATGATTCGCGAACGCCGATTGAAAACCTGTGCCCTCTCGTCTCACCTGCCAAAGCATGTAGAGCGCTTAACTGACATTCCAATTAACGATAACGGCAAGCACAACAAGCAGCGCCTGAAGCAGGGCTTGCAACAAGGCGACCTCGCACAATGGCAGTTACCTGACTCATTGACCCATGTTCAACCAAGACAGTTAGCAGAAACATTATGAACAATAAACTCGCGCTTCTTATCCCGATTTTCGCTGTGGCACTGAGTGCTTCACTTTTCTCCTTCGCAGGCGTAAAGAAAACAACGTCGGATAACGATATTCCGGCGGGCCTTCAAATGAAAACGGTTGAAAGCCTGTTGATGCAGACAGAACGTCGCAACAAGGTCTATCAGTCGGCTTGCATGATCACGCCACAGAACATTTACCATCTCGCCCCCAAGGTGGACGGCGAAGTGGTTTATGTCCGTAAAGGCGGTCATCAGGTGAAGAAGGGCGAGTTATTGCTCGAAATCGAAAACGAATCCGTGCGCTATCACTATCAAGTGGCACAAAACAACTTACGTTTGAATGCACTGAACCTGCAACGCTACCGCTCACTGCGCGTCAAAAACTCGAAACAGGAAATCGATGAACTGCAGTTGAAAGTCGATAACTTGCGGGCAGAAGTGGCGTATCAACGTGCGTTATTCGAATCTTTCAAATTCTACGCACCGGAAGATGGCGTATTCGAAACACCTACCGTTAAACAATATGACCGCGTAAATCCGGGTGTTTCGGTGCTCACGTTTTATGGAAATCAAACCTTCGAATTCACGTCCAAAATACCGCTCCACATCTTCTCGTCTATCGCGTTGAGAGACAAAATCGCGTTGCGCTCTGTCGATAACGGCGATGTGATTGCCACGGCGCAATACAGCCGTCACGAGCCCGAAGACAACGGCGAGTTCGTTAAGCTTTACGGCACACTCAGCCCGGATGATGTGATGATGGAAAGCACAGGCCAACCTGCAGACTTGGTTAACCATTCCCTCTTCGAACGCTGCACATCTAACTTGCCGCTTCAACAGGCTGACCAAGGCATGTTCCTTGAAAACAAGTATGTACACTTGGATTACAAAGGGTTCTACGTGTTCAAACTCGATGGGCGTCGCGTGAAGAAGCAGTATGTGCAAGTGAGCTGGTATGACGATGGCGTGCTCGCACTTGAAAGCGGTGTGACGCCAGGCGATGTCATTGTCACGGCGGGTTCATTCAAATTGCTGGATAACGAATTGGTTCGCGTAAAACGCCCCCGAACCAATAACCCAGCACCTGTTGAGCCGGCTTCGGACACCACACAACAATTAGTGGGGATGGTACGATGAAAAGCGCAATTAACGGGTCGTCACTGCTCGGTCGCTACTTCGAATCGCGTATGGGTTACATTATTTTGATGTTGCTCATTACCCTCTGCGGCTTGGCAGCCCTCAAGTTCGTGACACTGACCTCATTCCCTTATTCGCGCAGCAGCACGATTTTTGTTTCCGCCCAATTTTACGATAAGCCTGCCAAGTACATTGCGACGCACGTTGCTAGCGATATTGAAGACATTTTCGCGGAGCAAGATGGATTGGAATATACCCGCCTGACGGTGGGTAATAACTCACTTCGCGTGACCGGTAAGTTCGACAAAAGCGTCGACATTGATGCGGTGGCGCGTGATATCAGTAACCAGCTCACCAATCGCCCTATGGTGCAAAATAACCTTGATGAGCTGACATCAGGCTTAGACAAAGGCGACTTTGCACCAGACTTGGGGTACGTGTTCACGTCGAATGCACGATCTGATTCTCTCATCAGCCGGTTGCTGGAAAGCGAAGTCACGCCAATTCTGCGCAGCTTACCCGGCATTCAATCTGTGGCGCTATATGGCCCTAGCGATGCAATTTATATCGATGTCGATCAAGACCGCCTAAACGCCGCAGGGCTTGCGCTCAACCAAGTGTATGACTCGGTGCAATCAGCTTTTTCTCAACCCGCCAGCTACTTGGTGGACGGTGAAAACTATGAGATTTATCACCATAAGTCGGTCGACAACGGCATTCAGAAAATGGCGACATTGCGCCTTGAAGATGATGGCACGCAAGGCGTTCACAGCCTGTCTGATATCGCAACGTTTCGCGTAGCCAACGAATACACCCGCGTGAAAGCCAAGTTCAATGACAAAGATGGGGTGGTAATGCTGGCGACCTTCGATGGCCGCGCCAACCCACTGTCGGTTTCGACCGAGGTGAAAGTGATGATCTCTGATTTCTTGGTCGGAGAACCTGATATTCACGCGCAGGAAATCATGGACAGCACCGTCATGCTGTATGGATCCATCAAAGAAACGATATTGTCGATTTTGCTTTCCATCGCAGTCACCTGTTTAATTGTGTATTTCACCACACGCTCTCTTGCCTCTGCCTTCGCGATTTCACTTTCTATCCCCCTTTCTTTGCTGTTGGCTTTTGCTTTTTATTCAGTGTCGCTCGATTCCATCAACCTGATCACGATAACGGCCTTAATCATCGCCATTGGTCTGGTGGTCGATGACTCCATTGTGGTGACAGATTACTTAAATGGGCACAACCAGCTCGTTCAACCAGGATTAACCCAAAGTGGCAACCAACTGATGCGATTACGCGCCATTTTGATGGTGTTGGTCGCGATTACGCTAACACTGGTGGTGGTGTATTTACCGTATATTTTCTCAAGCGCAGATTACAGCGTGGTGAGCAAGGAGTTTGGCATCGCCATTTCCATTGCCCTGTTGTGTTCTTTGTTTGTGTCTGTGCTTATCACCCCCAAGCTATTGCCAACACAACGTAACAACTTGCACTCACACTCGCAGGGCTCAGATGCCAACGCTTCAAGCTCGAAGACAACGCCCTATCAAAACCCAGCGCTGCGTGCCTACCACCAATCGCTGTGCTATTTCGCGGAAAGCCGTGTCATTCGTGCCTTTACTGCCTTGGCGATCATGGGTGTGCTCGTCGCGGGTTTCTTTTCATGGCAAAACAGCGACAGCGAAGTCGCACCGCCAGAAGACAAGCGATTACTGTTGGTACTGAGTGAAGTGAGCCCGAATGCCACATCGGCAGATGTTCAACAGCAAGCCAGCACCTTAACGCAACGTATTCTTGCCCTGCCTTGGGTCGATTCCACCAACTACGTTACCGGCCTGCCAGACAGCAACATGATCACCCATTATGTGCGCCTGAAAGCACCTGAATTTGGCAATGAAAACGGGAGCGAAAACCAAGAAAACACCCCACACACAGGATGGTGGCAACACATCACGCAATCTATTCAACATACCACGCAGCAGTTCGTCGATAACCCACAGAAAAATAACCTATTGGTGAAACAATCTGAGCGGTTAGCGTCGATGCTGGCACAAGAAACCTTGAGCCGTTCTTTTGTGATTTTACCGACGGATATTCCCGGCGCGTCCACCTTCCCTATCGACATGGCGATCATGGGAAGCGACACCGAGGAAGTGCTGGAAAAAGTAGAAGCCGCACTGCGAGAAGCGCGCGCCTCGGGGATGTTTGAGTTTTTGGTGCATGATGCGAAATACGTGTCGAATCAATTCAATATCGACACGTTAGTCGACACCACGACGTATGGCAGTGCGGAACGCCGCTATTTTGCCTCGCTGATCGCGGCTTTTTCTCAACCGAATTACATCGGGAAAACGCCCCATGCAAACGACAATGTCAAAGTGTACCTTGGCGTTTCACCGTCCGAGCAACGCATTAGCAACACACAAAACACCACGGTCATCGATGACTATGCTCTGTATGACGATGGATCACGGAAAATCATGAAGAGTGCTGTTCAGCACGTCGAGCCGTCTTTCGAGCCATTGAATATCAACAAAACCAACGGCCTGCCGAGCGTGCAAATTCGGGGGATTACGCTGTCTGGTGTGAACAAATACGATGCGATACACGCGCTGAAAGACATTCTGATCTCAAAAGGCATTGCGGAGCACAACATCACGTTCATTGGTTCTAGCCGTTCGATCTCTTCGTCGGTCACCGAACACATCAACATTACGGTATTCTCGTTGCTTCTGATCTTCTTGCTGCTGACAGTGCTGTTTGATTCTGTTGTCGCGCCGCTCATCATCGTGCTATCGACCGTGCCTGTCACTTACTTCTCGGGATATATCGCCCTCGATTTATTTGGCTTGTCAGATAACATTTATACCCGATTGTCGATTCTAACTGCGGTCGGTCTGTCGTCAAAACAAGCGGTGATCATGGTGTATGAAGTGATTCGAATTGCCCGCCAGTATGCCGACCCCACAATGCTCAAAACCGCGATTATCGAAGGGTGTTCGCAGCGTTTTAATGCAGTGTTTATGACCTCGTTCTCGCTTATCCTCGGGGTGTTGCCCTTGGTGTTTCAGTTTAACTTTGGCGCAGTCGCGAAATACAACATTGCTGTGGTTATCGTGTTCTGCATGACCACCTCTTTCTTTACCGTGCTGTATCTCGTGCCCTTGGTCATGATGGTGCTACCCAAACGTGCCTATAACAAATTGCTGGGATATGCCCCAACAAAAGTACCAATGAGCACGCAGCCCATCGCCCAGTCAGAGTAAACCAGACAGTCATCACGTCATTTTTACGCAAAAGACAATAACGAAAAAGCCCACCCGCTCTTCATTCACGAGCGGGCGGGCTTAATTTAATTTGGCGGAGAAATAGGGATTTACTCGGTCGCTTCGCTCGGCTAAACCCTAGCCTAGGATTCTGCCCCCCTATTTCCAAATGCTTATTCCAGAAACGAAAAAGCCCGCTCACTGAGCGGGCTTAATCTAATTTGGCGGAGAAATAGGGATTTGAACCCTAGGAGGGCTATAAACCCTCGCCGGTTTTCAAGACCGGTGCTTTAAACCACTCAGCCATCTCTCCGTTGTTGCCGCGAATATTACAAAGCTATCGTGACCTTGTAAAGCGCGAATTTACTCTAATTCGCTCGTTTGGACAGGCTTTAAACAGTTCGTGCAAATGAACACCAGATCACTGCCGAAAAAGGCGAACGTTGAGTTCGCCTTGATAACATTATCTTAATTGACTGAAACCAAACACTTGGGTTTTACCCGAAACGCCCACCAATGTAATCGCGCGTCAGTGTATGCTCGGGTTGCTCAAACACGTTGACGGTTTCATTCACTTCAACCAGATCGCCTAAATGAAAATACGCCGTGCGATCGGAAACACGTCGAGCCTGAGACATGGAGTGCGTGACAATCACGATGCTGAAGTTCTCTTTGAGCTCTTCGATAAGATCTTCGATGATTCCAGTCGCAATCGGGTCAAGCGCCGAACACGGCTCATCCATCAAGATCACTTCTGGTGCAATCGAAATAGTACGTGCGATACACAAGCGCTGTTGCTGCCCACCAGACAAACCCGTTGCAGGCTGCCCTAAACGTGATTTCACTTCTTCCCAAAGACCTGCGCGACGCAAAGATTGCTCCACCACTTCATCAAGCTCGTCTTTGCTGTCCACCAAACCATGAATACGTGGTCCATATGCCACGTTGTCATAAATAGATTTAGGGAACGGATTTGCACGCTGGAATACCATGCCGACTTGTGAACGGAGCTCGACGATTTCTTGCTCCTTGGCATAGATGTCGTGGCCATCCAACAAGATTTCTCCCGTGACATCGCAACCAAAAACCGTGTCGTTCATACGGTTTAAACAGCGTAAAAACGTCGACTTACCGCAACCTGAAGGGCCGATCATCGCCAACACTTGTTTCTCGCCAATATCGAGGTTGATATTGCGGATAGCCGATTTAGCGCCACTCTCGTAGCTCACGCCAACATTGCGCGCCGTCATACGCGGGGCATCGACAAAGGGTATGCCGCAGGTCTCTTTCGGGGCTGCCGTGTGCTCTGCAGCGCGCATGTTTTTACTCGAAGAAAAATCAGCTGAGTTTGTAATTATGGTTGTCATTTCCCTACTCCTACCATCTGCGCTCTAAGCGTTTGCGCATGATAACGGCACATGCATTCATAAATGCCAAGAAGGCCAGCAGCACCATGATTGCCCCTGAGGTGTTCTCGACAAAGCCTTTTTCCGGGTTTTCTGCCCAGAGATAAATTTGTACTGGAAGTGCGGTTGCTGCATCTAACGGCCCTGATGGGACATCAACAATGAAAGCGACCATACCAATCATGAGCAGCGGCGCGGTTTCGCCCAACGCTTGTGCCATGCCAATAATGGTGCCAGTGAGCATGCCCGGCATCGCCAATGGCAGCACATGGTGGATCACCATCTGCATTTTTGAAGCGCCCACACCTAACGCAGCATCTCGCACGGATGGCGGGACGGCTTTAATTGCCGCTCGGCTAGAAATTATAATGGTTGGCAAGGTCATTAGCGTTAGCACCAGACCACCCACAACAGGCGCAGAACGAGGCAGATCTGCCACATTCAAGAACACGGCCAACCCGAGCAAGCCAAACACAATTGATGGCACCGCAGCAAGGTTATTGATGTTAATTTCAATCAGTTCCGTTGCACGATTACGCGGTGCAAATTCTTCAAGATAAATCGCGGCAGATATACCAATCGGAAAACTTAATGCCAGCGTGATTAACAAGGTATAGAACGACCCAACCGTCGCCCCCCAAATACCGGCTAACTCTGCATCACGGCTGTCGCCATTGGTGAAGAAGTTGGTGTTGAAGACAGTGCGAACATTCCCTTCTTTCACCAGTTCGTCATACCATTGGATTTGAAGATTTTTAAACTGTCGCCCATCTTCTGGTATGGCTGCCGTGATGTTGCCTTTGTTGTACTGATTGAAGTTGTCGCCCGCTTGCGCCCAGTACTCGATTCTTTTCCCAATCAGCGATGGATCGGCAATGACCATGTCACGCAAATCGTATTCCGCACCGTTCGACAAGAATTTATAAAGCTGGCGTTTGTTCTGACGACCATTAACAGGCACATCGTCCAAAATCGCTTTGCGGATGACTTTACGAAAACTCGCACTCATCAAGGTCTGTTTATTAATATCCTGACCAACCAGTCCCAGTTCATCCGCAGACAAGTCAACCGTCAGTTTAATTTCAGTGGTGAAAAACGCGGTATAGCCATCAGAAACAATGGTGGTCATCAACACAATCAAAAACGCAAATGCCATGGAGATGGATGCAACGCCATAGAAGCGAAAACGCTTTTCTTTGGCGCGACGACGACCCACACCTGCCTTCACTTTTTCTCGCTTGGTTTCTGCGATTTTTAATAATCTATCAGTCATATTGCTCTCGATATTTCTTCACGATTCGAAGGGCGACAAAGTTAAGTGCCAGCGTGACAACAAACAGCGTCAAGCCCAAGGCGAATGCAGCCAGTGTCTTTGGGCTATCGAATTCCTGATCGCCCACCAACAAGGTCACGATTTGCACTGTCACCGTGGTGACTGAATCCAACGGATTAGCGGTTAACTTGGCCGACAAACCTGCCGCCATCACCACAATCATGGTTTCGCCAATGGCGCGTGATACAGCCAGCAGCAAGCCGCCGACAATACCGGGAAGCGCGGCGGGAATAACAACATTGATGATGGTTTCAGACTGGGTCGCGCCTAGGCCAAGTGAGCCATCACGCAGCGATTGAGGAACCGCAGTGATCACGTCGTCTGACAACGACGAAACGAACGGAATGATCATCACACCCATTACCATGCCTGCTGCCAGCGCACTCTCAGAAGAGGCCCCCGAAAAGCCAATCGCATGGGCGAGATCTCGAATAAATGGCGCGGCGGTCAAAGCGGCAAAGAAGCCGTAAACCACCGTCGGTATCCCTGCCAGCACTTCCAACACAGGTTTAACGATATTACGAACGGTAGGCGAAGCGTACTCAGCGAGATAAATCGCGCTCATTAGGCCAATTGGCGCAGCAATACACATGGCGATAAACGAAATCATCAAAGTGCCGGTGAACAGCGGAATAGCACCAAATGCGCCTGTTGCGCCTTGTTGATCAGCACGAAGGGCTATCTGTGGGGACCATTGCTTGCCGAACAGAAAATCTGTGATCGGGATAATTTGGAAGAAGCGAATCGCTTCAAAAAGCACGGAAAGAACAATACCTAGCGTGGTGAGAATAGCCAGCGTCGAACAAAACATGAGGAAAAACTGAAGGCATTTTTCGACGTGATGACGGGCTTTTAGCTTAGGTCTGACTGTACGCCAACCGAACGATAAGCCAACCAGTGACAATGCAGCCACGGCGACGAAACGAAGAGTACGCCCAATGCTCTCGAGGTGATGATAGTAGGCCGCGGCCGCTAGCAAAGCAGGCTCATCAGTCTGAAGCAGACCGTTAGCAATATGCACGATCTGGCCAAACAACAACTGCGTATTTTCATTGGTATCAAGTACGCTCTGTGGCAGTTGCGCCATCACCAGCGATTTCACCGTGCTCGGCTCAAAGGCCTGCCAGATGATAAGAAGAAGTACACTCGGCACTGCCGCTAAAATAGCCGCATAGGAGCCGTAATAATTAGGCCGGGAGTGAAGTTTGTTCAAGCCACCAGCGACGGTAGCAATATCCCGGGAACGTTTTTTGGCAAGGAAGTACGCGCTCAACGTTAGCGCCAGCACTATCACCATCAATGTAGACGTTTGCATCCCTTTTCCTTTAATCCCTTGTACAACAAAGGTGGCGTGCTGTTGTCAGCACACCACCTCAGGGGTAACGCGTTACAGATTCGGTGTGAGGTCAACTGCGTTGTTGCGAACCAGTTTTAAATCACGCGCTGACAGCGGAATCAAACCACGGTCAGTCAAGTAGCCCTCATCGCCAATCGCATCTTCAGACGTGAAAGAGGCAACGTACTGCTGCAGACCCGGAATCACTTCTGCGTGCGCTTTCTTCACGTAGAAATACAGTGAGCGAGAAACAGGGTAAGAACCGTCACCAATCGCGTCGAACGTAGGCACTACGCCGCCGATTTTAGCGCCTTGCACTTTGTCTGCATTTTGCTCAAGGAAGCTATAGCCGAAGATACCAAACGCGTTTGGATTTGCAGCCAGCTTCTGCACAATCAGGTTGTCGTTTTCGCCTGCTTCGATAAATGCGCCGTCTTCACGAATACCGTGACAAACCGCTTTGTATTTTTTCTTGTCTGCTTTTTTCAGCGCTTTCAGCTCTGGATATTGCTTACAACCGCCTTCCATCGCCAACTCGACGAACGCATCACGCGTACCCGACGTTGGTGGCGGGCCTAGCACTTCAATTTTGGTTGCTGGAAGAGAGGCGTTAACGTCTTTCCAGGTTTTGTTTGGATTGGCAATCAGATTACCGTTTGCATCAGGAACCACTTTCGCCAGCGCAGTGAAAAGGTCTTTCAACGTGATATCAAACTGCTGAGATTTTTTAGAGTTCGCAAACGCGATGCCGTCATAGCCGATTTTCACTTCAACGATATCTTTTACGCCGTTTTTCGCACACAACTCAACTTCTGAGCTTTTGATTTTGCGCGATGCGTTAGTGATATCCGGTGTGTTTTCGCCTACACCTGAGCAGAACAATTTCAAGCCACCGCCTGAACCTGTTGATTCGATTTTCGGTACAGCAAATGCTGACGTGCGACCGAAGCGTTCCGCTACAACGGTGGCAAATGGGTACACTGTTGATGAACCAACAATGCTAATGTAGTCACGTGACGCAGCAGCAACGTTACCCGCTGCAAAGGTAGACAGACATACTGTCGATGCCGCAATCAGAGTCTTAAGTTTCACATCAACCTCCAAGTCGATTGTTTGTTCATTTAAGCAGCCAGAAAAGCCTGTACTGCTTTCGTTTTCGCTTCAAAACTGATGTAAAAGTTAGAGGCCGCCTATGACAGTAACCTTAACAAAATGTGAACATTTGATTACAGACAGTGTCACTTTCACGCTGAAACATTAATGAAATCAATACGTCACCCGAGTGAAACATTGCTTGTCTAGGTTATACACGAGTAACCTCATCGACGTTTTTTCTCGCACGCATTGCAGTGGCTATCGAGTAGTGGAGGCACGTAGAGGGTGAATCTCATGTTCTGGGATCACCATTGATGAACAGCCAAAGAGACAAAAACATGGGTCAATGCGCGAAGGAAAGCGAAAAAGCAAACAGCAGAAACGAGGGGTTATCGGTATTGGAAAAGGACACAGAGACGCCGAAGCCAAACGGGCAAAAAATCAAGCCCAGCGTGTTATTTCTTTGTGATGGAGAAGAAGGATATTCACTGGTTGCTCAGTCTATCTTGAACCACAAAGCTGACAGTTATTTCAAAGGCTTGTGTGCGTTCACTAGCGAGGTTTGCAACATCGCCTCAGCGTGTCAATCGCTTCGCCAATACAACATTGCATGTCGGGATGACCATTTACGCACAATAGAGGCTTATCAAGGGCAGAATGTGGACTTTTTGATCGCACTATCCCCCTCTTCAGTGCAGTCGGGAAAATCGCTGCCGCGTTACACCAAATTCATTCCTTGGGACATCACACAAGGCGGTGAAACAAGCGACCGCCAAATAACGGTCAAATACATCAACGACCAAATCAATTATTTTCTGTCTGTATACCTCTATCGATAATCGAGACAGGATTCAAAACAATGTATTTAAATCGGTAGCGACGTGATGGTGATAGGACGTTTAGATGCAGACACGGCACAATTTCGTCCTTTGGCT
This sequence comes from Enterovibrio norvegicus FF-33, assembly GCF_000286835.2. GTDB lineage: Bacteria > Pseudomonadota > Gammaproteobacteria > Enterobacterales > Vibrionaceae > Enterovibrio > Enterovibrio norvegicus_A. Next base: position 2,705,207 of record NZ_AJYD02000038.1, read on the forward strand.
TTTGCTTCATTTAACGCGGTATTCGCTAAATTGATTAGCTTATCAAGTGCTCTAGAAAATGGGATTTTTTCTTCACTATCACTACGAAAAGCACAATAGCCGACACTAATGGTGACAGGCGTTCCTTCGACTTCGCAGTGAGAAACATGCGCTGCCATCCGTTCACACACTTTCACCACTTCCGATTGTAAAGTATCGGGAAACCACACTAAAAATTGTTCACCGCTGTAACGCGCAACATAATCGTAGTTACGCACGGCTTGTCTGAGCGAGTCTGCCACGCCTTTGAGTATGCGGTCACCCTCTTCATGGCCGTGTTTTTCATTGAACATGTGGAAGAAGTCGATATCCACCAGCGCGATCGCGCCTTCTCCGTCTCGACGTATCAGTTGGTTAATTTCGCGGTGAAGATAATCAAACAAAGCGCCACGATTAGGTAAATCGGTCAACAAATCAATGTGCTGAATGTTTTTCAAACGCTCACTAAGCAATTGATAAGACGTGCGCGCGCCAAACAATTCTTCGCGATACTCATCATTTTCAAGTTTAAGTTCAAGCAAACCCGCCATCAGCAGCAAGGCATTTTCGTCATTCGCATGACTTTCACACAAAGCTTCAGAACTAAAACTCAGGGTTCCCCATACCACGCCACCAAAATGAATAGCGACGCCCCAGTAAGCACCAGGCAAATGTTTAATAAAAGGATGGCCGCTCAGTTTTTCATGTGCGTGAGTATCGGGCGCAAGTATCGGTGTTTGCATACCGGCTGCAACGCCACTGAATGAATTCGCTAGCGGCATAACATCAGAAACGTTGAGAGGAGAGCCCCCTGCACTCCCGGCAGTGTCCGCCGAAAAGCGTTCCACAACATGGATCTCTTGGTCACTGACTCTGCAAAGCTCCCCGAGACTGGCATTAAAATGGCTCGCCCCCACTTTCAGCAATTCTCCGACCCAATCAGAAAATGACTGACCGCGCCGACGGCTTAGCTGTTGCAAATCGCGCATCAAAATGTCGAGCGAAGGTTTGTTGTCAGACAAAGCGAGATTGGAGGTCATAGGTGGTTCCAACTTTGAGATGTTTGTATTAAAAGAAATAGGACAATTTTAAGAGTATTCTAAATGAAACCATTTCTGTCACTTTTTTTGCAACGAAAGTGTAAGTACTCACTATTTATCTAAATATTTAGTCAACCTTCATTGAATCAAATCAAAAGCAAAGAGTTAGAAAATTTCGTTTCGATTGTTCAAATATGCCTATTTGCCTCGTCCCTCCCCTAAAACATCCAGTTCAATTCATCTAATGTTGCGATTAGTCGTTTAACTACGAAGGGCGGTAGCGTTTTTTATCACCGCCCTCCCCAAACTCATCAATGTTGCTCAGGTAGCCATGAAAAAAGCACACATACTCACTGCTACTGGTATTGCTGTTTTAGTTAGCGTTATTGGCTTTGTATCTATGCCCACCCAAAAACCACTCTCCAAGGTTGGCCTGGTTTCTGTGGAAAACCACGCAAAAAATCAAACATCAATGCTGGATTTAAAAACTGATACGCCAGCCAAAAACATGCTAAGTGACAATGCCGAGTACCCCACACCTGTTATTCAGCTTCAGCAAACGCTGACTTACGGTTTGATTAATGCAGAAGCCCCAAGCCTTCCCATTTTGCAGGGCGACTTGGAAACTTTTGCACAAAGCAATGTTGGATCATCCCAGAACGTTCCTGAAGAGCTTTCTCAGTTGAAAGCACGACTTCAAAAACTCAAAAAAATCTCGAATACGCAATAGCCGATATTGCAAGGCTAGTGTTCCTCATAAAAGCCGCACATTCACTCTCACAAAAATAATAATCAGGTAGTAGATATGGACATCTGTTCGTCTGTCGTTGGCGCACCAAAAAATACAACATTATTAATAAAGTGGGTGGCTGTTTTTTTAGGTACCCTGATAGCTTTCACTTTTCCTATTTCATCGCATGCATTGACCTCTAGCACAGGGAAAACCGCCGTTTTAGCGGGAGACTTTTCTGTTTCGGGCGGCGAAGCAACCTACTCTCTCCCTATTTCAGTATCGCCAGGCCGTGCTGGACATCAACCATCGCTATCTCTCGAATATCGCAGTGATTCCCCCAACGGAAACTTGGGCATGGGTTGGTCAATCGGTGGTTTGTCAGCCATAACGCGATGCGGGAAAAATCTAGCCACTGATGGCCGATGGGGTGGCGTGCAGTTCAATACAGATGACAGATACTGCCTTGATGGCAAAAGACTGATTGCGATTACAGGAAAAGATGGTGGTCATACCACTGAGTATCGCCTGAAAGAAAATGGCTACTCAAAGATTATTTCATTTGGCACTGCCGGAAGTGGCCCTGCTTACTTTAAGGTTTGGACCAAAGATGGTTCAGTTTATGAATATGGTGTTACTGGCGACTCACGCGCAGAGCTACCCGGCCAAGCTCATGTTTATAAGTGGGCGCTGAATAAAATTACCGATGTTACTGGTAATAACAGCATTAGCTTTTACTACGCTGAGAATCAAACTATTGGTAGCCATAAAATCGTTTCTATTGATTACATTGGCGGAGAAATATTATTTGGTTATGGCTCAAGAAGCGACGTGACAACATCGTATCTAAATGGCAGTAGTCTTATCCGGAATGAAAGACTGACAAGCATCACAACTAGAGATAGTGCCAACACAGTTATTGGTATTTACTCACCAAGTTACATATATTCTTCTGGGACAAGCCGTAGCCTTATTAATGGCCTCAACTATTGTACGAATGAAAGCTGTTCAACACCAATTGATTTCAATTGGAGGTTTCAAAAAACTGCTTCTTATACGCAGACTACGTCCGACCTCATCCAACCTAGATATATTGATTCCGACAGAGATGGAAAGCTCTCTAGCTACGGTATTGTTAAAAGGACGAAAGGGTTAGAAACATGCGGCGATGACATTGGCCCTAGTCATCTCAATACAGTAAAACACCCAAGTGGCCACACGACAGAAAACAATGATGATAGTTTCACCCTTATAGGTTCAATCGATTCTCCATCTTTAAGTATCCAAAAATGGGAAACAACGGGTAGACAGCACTGTCAAGAAGAAGGTGAAATGCACCTATCGGCAGTAGCCACACCAAAAGATCTTTGCGTCGAAGGCAACTACTCGCCATCATCAGATGGAGTCCTATCTGCATATTGTAAAAATAACGTAGCTGGAGATTTCAACGGTGATGGCAAAGAAACGATCAAGCAATCATTTATAAAACCAAGTTTCACTATTGATTTAAACAATGACGGCATTGATGACTACGCATACAAACGTGCTCCAAATGCTTTCGTGTACCAACTATCAGGCGCAGGTAACGATGTCAAGCTTGAAGTTGCATCCCCGGTTGGACTGGGTTACGACGTAAATATTAACGTGGTGGATATTAATAACGACGGACTACCCGACGTAGTAAGCTATAACCCATACCCAAACCAGCTTAGAATTTACCTCAATAACGGCAAGGGGTTTTTACACACACAAACTCTATCCATACATAACAATGCCATATTTGAAACTGGCGAACTAGATTTTGTCGATATTAACAATGATGGCTACCCAGAATACTTTAAAGATGGAAATTTCTATAAAAACAATTTCGGTTCAATTGACGCCTCTAATATAGTTAAAACCATACCACTTGATAATATAAATTCTCGCCATAAGAATTACAGCGTTAATTTTCCTGACATAAATGGTGATGGATGGGCAGATACGGTTATCACGTCTGCATTTCGTGAAAGCTCAAACTATCAAACTGGCGCTGTTACACCAAATGCCATTCAACATATCTCATCAGGTGGAATCCAAGACAAGATTTACAAGATTCAAGAATCTGGCGTCGATTACACTATTAACTACAAATTCGCCACAGATGCCAGCGTTCATAAACAGATCCATCATTTCGCCTACCCTTACCTCAACACCACCCCTCGCCGTTTCCTAGTTTCAAATTACAGCAAAGCCCCCAAAGGCTACTCACCAACCAGCTACAGCTATTTCTATGAAGGTGCGCGTTCACACGCTAAAGGCTATGGATTTTTGGGTTTTCAAAAAATAACCCGTACTGAAAATGCGGCGATCAAAACCGTCATCAGCACCACGTATGAAGTCAATGACGGCATTATAGCGGGTAAACCCCTTTCCATTATTGAAACCCGAAATGGCAAAAAGGTGGGTGAACAGACTTTTAACTACAAAAAGGTCGCACGCCAAGGCTATGGTGGGCAGTATTACCAAATCTATGCCAATAGCATCACCAATATCGCCTATGACTTAGCCACCCAAGCTGTTAAGCGCAAAGAATTAACCACACGAACCCTTGATCATTTCGGCAATGTCGTCAATGAAGCAACCGACATCACCAGTGGCATAGCTAAAGGCGGACATTTCACGACCAACACCATTAACCAATACCTCTCTAGCGGCGTTAACAGTGATCATCAGATATACGACATTACCTCTATCCAGAACATCGACAATTTTGAATCGACCCTAGCAAGCTTTAAAGCAGGCCTAGGCCGCTATTGCGGCAGTGACGGAAAGATCTACTTCAAACCCAATGATCATATTGTTCTCATCCACGGTGAAATCGACACCCCCATTGTTTTGCAACGCTACAACAGTTACTACCTTTACAGCACCACAGGTTCCTCTACTGACTTAGACGGTCTAACCACCATTAGTGGTGCATTGACCGGCATTACAGCATCAGCGTTTAATGCCGCCTCTCCAGCGTCTTGCGGCAGTTATGCATACAGTGATTATGATGGTGATGGGCAATCAGAATTTGCAACAACCAAATCGACTCGCACACAATTGGTAACAGAAGCTGCAGAGAACTTCTGGAAAATTGGCGCACTCAACGTTTCAACAACAACCATCGCTGACGAAGATAGCAATTTAATTCGCACAGTAGAAAATAGCTTTAACTACGATGGCAAGGGTCTACTTCAAGCGAACACAACGCGTGCATCGGAATACGGAACATCAAGCTCAATCTCTTCCGCTAAATATCTGACTAACGCATTTAAGTACGACGCGTATGGCAATGTGATCGAAACCAAATTGACAGGTTCTAATATTGACCATGCACGTATTTCCACATCGACTTATGACGCCAATAGCCTGTTTCCGAAAACACAAACCAACGCCAAGGGTCACACCACTACCTTTACTTACGACAATAACGGGCTATTGAAGCAATCCAAAAGTCCTCTCGCTGGCCGAACCGTTAGCTACAACTATGATGCCTTCCAACGCTTAACCAGCGAGACCCGACCTGGTTCAAATAACACAATCAGCCACAACTACAAGCTTGATACTGCGTGCTTCGCTGCAACGCCTAGAACGGCATCCTGCGCACAAACCAGCGCGGCTAATCGTGGCACTGTCATCACCCACTTTGACTATGCAGGTCATGAAATTCGTAGTCTTCATCAAGGTTTTAATGGCGAGTGGATCGTTAGAGACAACAATTGGGACAGAAGTGGCCGCAAAGTGTCAGCAACGCGCCCAAGGTTCCTCAATGATACGGCTATTTCTGTTGTCAATTTCCAATACGACGAACTGCACCGCGAAACACACAAAGACGAACCAGCAGCAAAGGGCGGCAGAGCCAGATTCAAAACCGCCTATACAGGGTTTGTTACCTCGCTGACTGATGCGCGTGGTTTCAACCACAGCACCACCCAAAACGTGCTGGGGCATATTCTTCGTAAAGACGAACCAGACAGTGCTTTCCAAACGTATGCTTACTACCCAGATGGCAAGCTCAAAGAGACCACAGATTCTTCAGGTAATGTCACTAAGATTGGCTATGACTCACTGGGTCACCGTAGCAGCCTTGATGACCCCGATATGGGCTATTGGGAATACACCTACAACGCTTTGGGTGAATTGAAAGTCAAGAAAGACGCGAATGGCGTAAAAACCACCCTCGCCTATGATGCATTGGGACGAAAAACGGCGGAGCAATATAACACGGGCGGCACAATGAAGTGGGTGTATGACACCCGAGGCAAGCCAGGCACATTGGCAGCGGTTATCGGAAATGAACTACGCACAGACTATTACTACAACGGCAATGGCTTGCTCGAAGAGGTTGCGAAGCAAACCAATGGCGAAAAATTCAGTTCGCACTACTTTTATGACGATTACGAACGTGTTAACCGAGAAGTGCGTCCAAACGGCATTGATACCTCGCGGCTTGCAGGTGCGAACAATTTAAGCAAAACAGAAAACCCCGATGACCGATTGGTGTTGGAATATGTTTATAACCCCAATGGCTATATGTCAGCCGTTCGCAGCCCGAAAAACTATGCCGATGAAGTATTCACCAGTGCCAGTTTCCGCGATGAAATTCGCCAACTGCTTACTCAGGCAATTCAGCTCGCGAATACCTATTTAGAACGCGCCGAAAAATACGCCATTCAAGAAGGCTTTTTTAAAAGCAAAGCCGCCGAATACAACCAGAAAACGGTAAACGTTCACACCTTAGATGGCTCTTCCGCTGCTATGCTGGCGGGAGGCTATCGCTACAAGCAATGGTGCAATGCCCAAGGAGAATGTTATTTACGCCCTGGCACGTGGGTATTGTTGCATGATGACGTGGTCACGCCCATCGATGTCACGCTTGATGGCGACATCTACCGTGTTGAGTCCACACTTGTGGGTAACAGCGCAGGTAAACGCAATTACTCCACCACGGTTCATAAGGTGTCTGACGCTGAATTTGGCAGCCAAGCGCTGTATGCAGCGCACGACTTTATTTTGACGGACTATGACAAAAACGGCCAACTCGACCTCATGTCGACGAACGACATCTACATTGCAAAAGCCGATACCGCCACACAAGAGGAGTTATTGTTTACCGCCGAAGATTTAGACCAAGCAGCCGCCATTGCGGGTAGCCGCTATAAGTTTTATACCGAACTGGCTGGGGGG
>NZ_AJYD02000038.1:2712283-3145631 GCF_000286835.2 Enterovibrio norvegicus FF-33
CCTATCAGAGGATGTCGCAGCGCTTTCCGGTGTTTACTGTGAAATGGCCAACCAACTCGGGGGCAGCCTGACCACGGCGCAACGTTCAGATTGCCAAAACAACAAAGAAACCAGTCAGGCTGAGCAGCTTAATACCCTCTTAACTAACGCAGAATTAGCCGCAGCCAATGACGACAGCACGTACCTGTATTATTGGCAACGTCGCGAAACCGATGCGTGGGACCATACCCTGTCTGAAACGCTGGGTAATGGTTTGGTGAATACCTATCACCATAATGCCAATACAGGCCGACCAGACTATATTGCTACGCACAAAGCGAGTCAGTTATTTAGTAAAGGTGTGTCTGGTTATACCGCGACGGGCAGAAACCTTCGTTTGATTGAATACAAATATGATAATCATGACAACGTCACCTATCGTTATGACCAGTTCTTGGGCATTCGCGACGCCTTCGAGTATGACGGACTGGATCGCGTCACTAATAACAGTGTGGTTTTGGATACACCTGACAAACACTTGGCAGGCAACCCAGACTTCAATGGTCCGTTTGCGGTGCAATACGACAAGTTAGGGAATATCAAACAGCGTTCAGAAATCGGTGACTACACCTATAGCGGTGTGCAGGCTGGTCCACATGCTGTCACGCAAGCTAACGGCCTGACTTACCAGTATGATGACGTCGGTAACATGGTCAGCGCCAAAGCGGTGGCAGGCACTGACAATGCCATGGAGCGCGAACTGGAATGGAACGCGTTCAACAAACCAACCAAAATCACCCGCAACGGTAAAACCGTTGAATTCAAGTATTACGCCAACCACAGCCGCTATCTGAAAACTAACAGTGACGGTGTGGAAACCTTCTACTTTGATAAAACCTATGAGCGCGTCAAAGACACCACAACTGGCGAAGTACAACACAAACACTTTGTGTATGCCGACGGCAAGCTAATTGCGCTGAACACCCAAACCCGTGACAGCGAAGACAAACTCAAAGACAAGCAGGTGCGCTACCTGCACTATGATGCTTTGCAGTCCGTCGACATGATCACGGATGGTTATGGTGTGGTGGTCGAGCGCCGCAGCTATAATGTATGGGGTAAACAGCGTAAAGTAATCTGGCAGGAAGACAGCACGACATCGGTGCAGCTAAAAATCATTACTAACCGTGGCTATACCGGCCATGAGCAGATCGAGGAAGTCGGTCTGACCCACATGAATGGGCGGGTTTATGATGAGGAGGTGGGGCGGTTTATTAGTGCGGATCCGATTGTTCAAGCGCCGTTTGTGACCAATAGCTTTAATCGGTATGCGTATGTTTGGAATAATCCGCTGAAGTATCGAGATCCTTCTGGGTTTGTAGCAAGATCTCATTATGAAAGCAGTTTAGACTATGATCCTATATTGTCTGGTGCGGATTCCTATGCTGAACATATGGGCTCACGATATGGCAGTACTATAGAGATACAACAACCACATAACATGGGATCTTCTGGAAACTTATTTGGTGCTGCAGTTGCGGCAGCTATCCATGCTGTGGCTGCGAGTTCATTGCAAGACGAAATTGGCAACATCCAACAAAGCAAACCAGAAGATGTAGATGAGCCTCTTGATGCTGACAATGAAATTGAAACAAAATACCATGGCGAACCAACACAATTCGATGATGATGATATAGTATCGGTTGAGCTCAGAAATAAAAAGCATACTAATAGATTGGGGGGTGCTGCTGATGGGCATGGAATCACAATTACTTTAGAAGATGGTACAGAGATTGATGTAGAGGAAACTCGTGCGAAAGAGAAAAAGGACGACCCGTTCAATCCTTCAGGTAGAAGTCCGGTACGATTTAAGCACGCTTTAAGCACGCTTTAAGCAGCGATGGTAAGAAGAGAGTTGCTCAACCTAAAGAGTTAGATCTACTTCGAGAAGCTGTTGAAAACAAAACAAAACAAAACAAAACAAATCTTCAGACTCTAAAGCGAAGGAAGGAAACGAAAATAATGACAACAATGAGTATTCAGGAAGATGATTGATTACATAACCAAACAAAGAGTAACTGTAGAGCTAGATGAGAACAGCTGCCCAGTCATTGAAATAAGCAATTATAGCGACATGGATCAACTAGATGATATTCTCTCTGAGAAATTTCATTTAATATATATATACAGCACCACTACCCGCCTAAGAAAACATGGAGGAGAGCGATTTCATTTCAGCTCATTAGTTGATCGTGAAGAATTACAGAAAGTATTAGATTCTATTGATTTAAACGAATAAAACCCAAAAAAATCTTGAAATCCTAGCATCCATGCACTTATATATAATCACTTCAAAAAGAAATAAAGGATAGTGAGGACAATGATTGACAACGTAACAAAAAGAAAAATAGTAATAGAGCTTGATGAAGAAAGCTGTCCTTTTGCAGATGTGAGTAGCGCTAATGATGCTGATCGATTGGCGGAAAATTTAGCAAGAAAATTTCACATCCTTTCTATATTCTCTTACCACGAGCACTTAAATGAATATGAAGGAAAAAGACTCGAGTTCGGTGCATTAGTAGACCCTCAAAGACTACAAGAAATAATAGACACCATAGAGTAATTGAGAAGATTAGCACTTAATAACGGCGTTGTTGATCAAATAATTCGAAGACAACGGGGACAGCACTGAGGGATCCCCACAAAGTTAAGCAGTAACCTTTTGAGCTAACGATAATTTATCTAATAGTAATATAAGTGTGTCTCGCCAAACATCTACAGAGAATCGCCAAGACGACTTTTTATAGAGGCGTAAACCTAGGTTCATGTAGCTCAATACTCGCCGATCCTTGATGGAATTTGCTTGGAAACGACGCTGAATGCCTTGTTGTTCGGCGAGTAAACCTAACGTTATCAAGATCGTGTGCACAATGGTGCCAATCAGCACCAAGATACTCATTCTCTGTTGCTGTTTAGTGCCATGTAACGTCATTCCCAAGCCAAAGCGTTTTGATTTGCAATCTCTAAAAGCTTCTTCAATTTGCATTCTTTTCTCGTAAATGCCAACGGCTCGTTTTGCTAGGCCTCTACGAGCGGGTAAAGAAGTGACGAGTATCCATGGGTCATGAGCTCTGCGCGCATTTTTTCGGCTGTAGTTAGACTGTTGTCGCTGACCTTTTGCCGTTTTGGCTATTCGCCCTACAGGTTTTGCCTTATACAATACCATGTTGATTTTATAGGGATTTACGTTACCCATGTACCAGTTTTTCATTAACTTGGCGGTAGATGTTGCCTGTGGAAAGAGCGTTTTGCATAGCAACCCTTTCTCGCCATTATTGCTGAGACAAACACGTCCGCGTACTCGACCCATAAAGTGCCAACCTTGACCTCTGACTGCTTTAAACCAAGGGCGCTTAAATCCAGCATCGGTAACAATTATGGGGTGACTAAAAGGCGGCAATAGCAGCTTGAGTGTTGCCAAAAATGCGCTATGTGTGGCTGCCGTTTCCTTGGTTTCTATTGGATGAACTTCTTCGTAAAGAGTCAGGGAGCGCCCCTCAAAAGAGAGCGATGCTCGAAGTAAAAATAGCGTTTTTTGCTTATTCAAATCAGACCAATCAACATAATAACTGGCTCATTAAGGTGAGAGGAAAGCAGGGTAACAATATGTTTATATTGAATAATTTTCGCATTGAACAGATGGTCATTGGAGCACAGCCTATCTGCCCGTTTAATGGCATGTTTTTCATAAGCTTGCGTTGATATGCCTCGCCCCATTGAAGTTACAGAGAGTGAATGCCCCGATAAAATGCTCTCGACGCAGGCTCGAAAGGCATTTGCTCGAGTTTTATGCATTGAGCCAAGGATTGAAGAGAGAAAAAGCGATACGATGTTATTTACATTCATGGCGCTATTCCTGTTAAGGGTGAAAAACAGATTTGTTGTGGTGATAAATCTGTGATCACAAAGCACCATGAATGTTTCTAACAAAATGAATTCATTTGCTTTTTGTCTTATTTTTGAGGGGATACCTCAGGGACAGACACCCTAAGAGAAAGTCAGTAACTCTTCTATCAGCAAGCCATTGTTATAACGATAGATTTATCAGAAAATCACTCAAAACAGCTAAGTAACCAAATTTCGCATTAAATCACACAAAATCAGTGCGTTTCAGACAGCACAAAAACAGGCGATTGCCTGTTGGTTGAAGGGGTTTGGGCTAGGAAAGAGAATTTAGCCGTCGGGCAGTCTAAATCCCGACACTCGCTTTCGGTTTAGGAGAGGAAGTGCTGCTTTAATTGCGTGATGACTGCCCACTGACCTGCCCTGCTCCGCTTTTGTGCAGGCATTGAGCCAGTCGACAGAATCAAAGCCGATTCGGGAAATAATTGGCGGTATCGTGTTGACAATATAACCGCGTTTGTTGTCCCTGAGTTGTCTGCCTGCCCAGTCGATGTCCGCCATCAGAACGGCTAACGCTTTTCATCAGGTATTACTTCGTTGTTTGAATACAATCTTCACAAATCCATATTGCTACTACCTTCTCGACTCACTTGATAACAGATTAAAGACTAGCAAGGACAAATAATGAGAAAAAAATTGATAATCAAACTTACTCTTGTTGGGCTGTCATTAGTTATGTCACATCCAGTGATGGCACTTAGAAACAACACGTACAGCACCATAATCCAGATGAACTCTTGGGCAACGGAAAATGACATCTATTTAAGTGAAGATCATTTATGTACTGGTTCAGAAAAATCACTATATAAATTATCGAAAATTGATAACCAGCAATTTTCCCTACTACTCGCAGCATTTTCTTCCGGATTCAAGGTTAGGTTAAACTATGACTGTGCCTCTAATGACTACCCCATAATTACTGCTATTCGAGTTCAAAAATAGAAGTAATAACCTTAGCCAAATCAATCTTATAAAAATAGGCATGTGAAAAATGAACCACATTAAAATTTTGCCACTTATAATAACACTATTTTTCTCCAGCATTGCTAATGCGGCCAAGTGGAGCGGGCCTACTGATATACGAAAAATATACCCTCACTCAAATAACAACGGTGTAGGTACAATATATTTTTCATTTGGGACCATGATAAACCCCTCAGCTTGTTCTGAAAATTGGTTAATCGCACTAAGAAAAGACAATAAATTATCGAGTGAAATTTACTCCTTAATTTTATCAGCATTCACAACTGATAAAAAAGTGAATTACTACACAGGAGGTTGCGACGATTCAGGGTTCCCATTGTTACTTCACATTCAATTGGATAAGTCTTAAACCAAAAGTCATTAAAAGGTTAGACATGAGAATAACAGCACTCGCTTTACTATTATTTACCAGCTCCAGTTATGGAACCGTCTACTCTGTTGAAGCATCCCTTAGTGGAAATGCACTACATGTAATATCAACTGATACTCCCAGGCTGTATATTTACGGCGTTCCACTTAATGCTCAATGTGAACACCAGACTCCCGTATTATTGCTCGGTGGTGAGCACAAAAATCCAATCGCAGCCGAAATGTACTCTGCCCTGCTAATGGCAAAGGCAAGCAGCAAAAAGATCACCATCCAATCCACACACTGCTGGGAAGCGTGGTCAACACCTGTTATAACATCGATTTATATACAAGATTAGCAATGGGTTTAATACCATGATAAATATAAAGGCATTAAAAAAATCACTTTATCCACACTCTTATTATTAGTGCCTATTTCAGCACAAGCATCAATTAAAACAACAGCAACAGGAATAATAACGAAAATCTATGCTTATGATGATTGTGGTTCAATACACGGCGTTGAAGGTGCAGATATAGCGGTCTTCTTCCCAACAGGTTTGCCACAATGTGCGGCTGGCGTATGGCTTTCTCCTGCTCAACCGAGTTATAAGACACTAACCTCTTTCTTGCTCTCTGCTTACAGTGCGAATATATCTGTTCGCTTTCAAGTGTATGAAGACCAATTGTGGGCCGGAACCTCGAGCAAGTTAGGTAAGATTGATGCTGTTAGGTTGGAAAAATAAGATCAATACAATACATGCAGACAAACAATAATTTAATTATGGTGAATTAAAATCATGAAAGTACATTATTTCTTGTTTATATTTTTAGCATTACTCTCTTTCTATGCGAAATCAGAAATATCATATGATAACAAAATAGGATGGATTGCAGTAAGCACTTTCAATTCAAACAAAGGGAATTTTGTTGAGTTAGAAAACCTGCTTCAAAATGAAAATGATTGCAGGTATGACCTTAACCACATGCCTAGAATTATGTTTTCTAAAGAAGATAAAGATATATTATCTCTACTTTTAACCGCTAAGGCGTCAAACAACTTCGTCGGATTTTATTATTCAAAAACCAGTTCTATCCCTAAAGCTACTGGTCATGGCTTATCGGAATGTGAATTCATTAACGTGTGGATAAAATAGAGATCGCAGTAATCACCACACTTTCCATCTCCTTTCACTATAACAACGACACCTAGAGAAACCACAATGAAGTATATCTTTTTTCTCCTTGTTTTTTGCTTCAGTGCTCATGCAACCGAAAACCCCGGACCATTTAAGATAAATGAAGTCTACATGGCCCATCCTGCCAATTTTCATTTTCGTGTTATATCAGATAACCCCGAAGCTTGGCATTGCCATAATGGCCCCAAAAACCCTGCGTGGTCTTTTGTAAATGAAGCTGCCCCTGGAAGTAAAGGAATGATGTCAGCATTATTGGCGGCATACGTTTCCAATAAGACTGTGACTTTAGTAACGCTGGGTGTTGATACATATGCTGGGCGTATGTGCCAAATTGTTGAATTAAAAATATCCCAATAGGTGGAAACATGTCACGAAGAATACTGTTATTTCTGTCCTTACTATTTTTAGCTGTAGCAACATCAACACCGATAAGAGCTGCGACACCAATTTTCCATTCAACTCCTCACAATTACTGTCAATATCACGGGATGGTAAAAAGCATTTATGTGAACTCTGGAAACATAATACTTTTATATTTTGACACCCCATTACATATCAATTCCGCATCGTCAGTTGGCTTTAACGTCTCTTTTGGTGAAGCTGCTGCAATATACATTAATGATAACCCTGAATTTGCCAACCTTTTCTATTCCACAGCTCTAGCGGCTCAAGCTTCAAACCAACCAGTTACAATACAAATGCGTGGCGAACATTCTGGATATTTGAAAATTGACAGAATATGGCTATCAAAACAATGAGGTTCTCCATGATTAAATATTTTTTGTTACTAACTACCATCTCGGCTTTTAGTGCGAATTCTTATGCAGCAATCAACTGTAGCGGCCAAATAGAAGTGCTACTTCAATATAGTAATGGCGACGTCAATGTCCGAACCTCGTATAGAGGTGACTACACGGTTTTTTGTAATCTTGAAAACAGGTGGAAAGATGTAAGCCCTGAAGCTTGTAGAGGCATGCTAAGTATCCTTCTCGCAGCAAAATCTACAGGTAAGCCGATTTTGACGTACTACCCAACATCCGCATATAGCTGCGAGTCTCTTCCAATTTATGGAAGTACACCTGCTCCAACCTATGTTGGTTTGGTTGAATAAGGTTTCTCAATGAACAAAAAAGTGTCGTTTTTTCTTTTACTGTTATTTTCGTCCACAGCTATTGCCGAGCGACAGAGTGGTCAAATCACGGGCTATATCCCCTACACAAATGACGGCAAAAAAATCATCATCTTTCAAATAACATCTAATGTTAGCGGTGGTTGTAATACTACCGGACGATTTGCTGTTGATAGTTTGTCACCGATATATGAAGGGACTATTTCAGCAGTTATTGCCGCACACCATGCACAATCTCCTGTTACCATAATTTACACTCAAAGCTGCAAAGCATGGGATAACAGTTGGGATGCTCAAGGAGTCTGTGTTGGCAATATTCCATGTTGAAAATATACTTTCTACCCTGTAATTACACTTAGGCTGCAATACTTGTGCATGACCAAATGAAAAATTTGTGGCTTGCGACTACCCTTTCTAGAAAGGCGTTTTTAAATCAATAGAAAAGGAATGTCGCCATGCCAAAAGTCACTTTCGGTCATACAGGAAATACTGTTGAACTTGCCAATGGCAGTTCATTGATCGATTTGGAAGACACAGGAAAAAGCGAAGTGCCGTTTGGCTGTCGTTCGGCGGCATGCGGGACGTGCGCCATTGATGTGACGGCTGGTATGAACAACCTAAGCCCAAAGAATGAAGATGAGATCGACCTGCTTGATACACTGGACATGGACGGTGATAAACGCCGCCTTGCCTGTCAGTGCACGCTATACGGTGATATCACGATTATTCCAATCAACTAACGCTTGGTTGGCCAGCATCTTTCGATGCCTATCGGATCGCGCTTGACCACGTTCGATTTGTCCCTTTGATCTAAACCGCGAGCTTTTTCGCGGTTTGATGTAAAATCCCTCATCTATTCGGCATCATGCCGAGCACTTCTTTATCGCCAGCATTTCATTAAAGGTTTACGCGTGATATCCAAGCTGCCCAAATGGGTTGAGTACGGGGCTTTTATTCTGGCCCTCACCGCAGGTTGCGTGAATGGCATTGGCTTGCTCGGTTTTGAGCACCAGGCTATCTCTCACCTGTCTGGCACTGCTACGCTGATCGGCACCGACATGATCAATAGCCATCCTGCCCAGCTCTTCCATTTGTCGAGCATTCTTGCCGGTTTTTTCGGTGGCGCACTCTTATCTGGTTTCATTTTGAAAGATGGCACCCTGTCACTAGGGCGTCGTTACGACATTCTGCTTATCGTCGAAGCTGGTTTATTGCTTGGTGCCATCTATCCAATGCAACACAATGCTGTGTATGGTTTGTATCTCGCGGCAGCGGCTTGTGGTATTCAAAATGGCTTAGTGACAAGCTACAGCGGCGCGATTGTTCGCACGACACACATCACCGGGATTATCACGGACTTGGGCTTAATGTTTGGCGCACTGCTGCGCGGACAACCACTCAATCGGCGTAAGCTAGTGTTGTTTTTAGTCATCGCGATCGGGTTTATTTTAGGCGGTACAATCAGCGCGCTTATCTTCCCTATTTTAGGCGCTTATTCCTTTGCGGCTCCCGCCATGGTCTGTGTTGTACTTGCAATCATTTATCGTATTTACATGCACCAGATTAGTATTCGTCTGCGCTAAGGCTTATCAAATACAAGATCCTTGAACAGTAGCAATTTACACCCCTGTGCTTTATGCGATAGTGAGCCTTTCGGTTGAAATGTGCACAAGGATGAAACATGAAAGACGAAACGCTCTCCATTCACGCTGGCTACCAAACGGACCCAACCACCAAATCTGTCGCAACGCCTATCTATCAAACCGTTGCCTATGAATTTGACAGCGCTCAACATGGTGCTGATCTGTTCAACCTTGCCGTGCCGGGAAATATCTATACCCGCATTATGAACCCAACCAATGATGTGCTTGAGCAACGCATGGCAGCTTTGGAAGGCGGTATAGCGGGTCTGGTGGTCAGTGCCGGTAGCGCTGCCATCAACTATGCCATCCAAACACTGGCGGAAATCGGTGATAACATTGTGTCTACCCCACAGCTGTACGGTGGCACTTATACCCTGTTCGCACACATGCTGCCAAAGCAAGGTATTGAAGTCCGATTTGCAAAAGACGACAAACCAGAAAGCCTCGCGGCATTGATTGATGAAAAAACAAAAGCCGTTTATTGCGAGAGCATTGGTAACCCTGCAGGCAACATTGTCGATTTAGCCAAAATCGCTGAACTGGCTCATGCACAAGGTGTGCCTGTCATCGTCGACAACACAGTCGCAACACCTGTGCTTTGCAAACCGATTGAGCACGGTGCGGACATCGTTGTTCACTCATTGACAAAATATGTGGGCGGTCACGGTACAACGCTTGGTGGTGTTATTGTCGATTCAGGTAAATTCCCTTGGGCACAGCACAAAGCGCGCTTCCCTGTGTTTAACCAACCAGAGCCTTCTTATCACGGCGTGGTTTACACCGAAGCCTTTGGCGACGCAGCTTTTATTGGCCGCGCACGGACCGTTCCACTTCGCAATACTGGCGCTGCTTTGTCTCCGATGAATGCCTTTATGTTGATGCAAGGACTAGAAACCTTGTCTCTTCGCATGGAACGCCATGTTGAGAACGCCCTTAAAGTCGCTGAATATCTGAAAGGACACGAGAAAGTGAGCTGGGTCAGCTATGCGGGCCTGCCAGACTCTGCGTTTTATGATCTCGCGAAAAAATACATGGGTGGGAAGCCATCAGCGATTCTTTCTTTCGGATTGAAAGAAGGTTATGACGCAGGTGTGAGTTTCTATGACGCGCTGGGCTTGTTTAAACGATTGGTTAACATTGGTGATGCAAAATCATTGGCATGCCCCCCAGCCTCTACCACGCATCGTCAATTGAGTGCAGAAGAGCAAGCACAGGCGGGCGTCTCGCCAGAGATGATTCGACTGTCTGTAGGTATTGAGCACATTGACGATATTATTGCTGACTTGGAGCAAGCGCTAAACGCTTAGTCCATACACGCCCTAACCATTTGACACGTAAAGCTCGCTTCGGCGGGCTTTATCTTTTTCTATTACAAAGGAAAAACGTCTAACACACAGAAAAAAAGCAAAAAGTCGTTAAAGGTTTTGGCTTTGACGTCGATAAACAGGAGGTACCCAGAAGAACTGCTGAGAATTATGCAAATCCACGCGCTCGACAAAGCCCAACTTATTACTGATGTACAGCTAGGTGATCACCTAAGTCATGCTGTTACACAGGACCGTCGTTCGGATTTTGCTTTGATGCTTGCACTACTTTCTACTGACGCAACAGAAACAACCCCTCTCAACCCTCCATACCCTGAAAAAGCAACCGAGGCCGATCTTCGTCAAGCGCTGAATTTGCCTGAGCCTACGCGCCTGATTGCAGAAGAAAAAGATTATGAGTTGTGCGGAACGCAAGCCGATGCATTCCACAAAGCCGGTATCGCCAGCGCACGATTAAATCACTGTGTCGCACCATCAGCATTACATTTTCCTGCCATTGGAACGCACAATTTGGGCGAAGATGTTTACCATAATCTCTCAGGACATCAGAGAAGACAGCTTGCGGCTGAAAATCCTACAACTACCGCACTCGATCCGGTAAATCTATACCATCAATTAGTGACGGCCAAGCGCTATCAAGAGCTTAACATCCAAGCTTAATCCTTTGATTATTAAGGACAGATAGCTTCCCACTAACATAGCTAATTTAATACTTCAACTTCTTCCACTCCAAAAAACATAACTGTGATCACTTACTAAAAAAATCACCTTGCACACAGTTTGCACACACATTTTTGAACAATTTCACATCGCTTTCTCAAATCATGGTCCAAGATTGTTATCCACCCGTTGAAAAGCTGGGTATAAGTTGTTAGTTAATGCCGTATAACAATGTAATAAGTCGGAACAAATTGAGAAAGGTCAGACAATGGATATCGCAAAATCCGTCATTGTGATTACTGCAGCAGGCACCCCAACTGGACGTGCAATGGCTGAATATTTCTGCAAGCTGAACGCACGTGTTGCTTTGGTCGATACTGAGCGTCAAAAGCTGCAAACAACTTACGATTCGTGCATGAGATCGGGGGGCATTTGCTACTCATTCTCTCTCGCCAGTCGAAGCGTTGAGAACATTTCCTTCCTGTTTGAGGAAATAAATCGCGAAATGGGTGCGGTAGACGTACTGATTAATTATTGGCAAGCGAGTTGTTTGCCTAGCCTGTTGGCAAGCAATGATACCGTTGACCAAACCATCGCTGATGTTGCTTCTAATCTTTATCTTTTCGGACGCGGCGCTGCATTCAATATGCTCGATCGAGGCCGCAAAGGTGTCATCGTGAATATCCCTGGCTTGCAAGCTGAGATGGGGCGCGACCAAAGCCTTGATAGTTCAAATGCTGTTATTCGTGGTTTAACCCGTAGCTGGGCGCAAGAATTAGAACATGCCAATATTCGTGTAGGTGGGGTGCTTCCCCGCAAACGTCATTATGAGAATGGCAAAGTCCATTATCACCCTGCGGTTAACTACGACATGATTGATGGTGCCGCATACATCGTTGAAAACGACAGTTTCACCGGCCGTATATTAGAAGCTGCAAGTTAATCGGTTGGTGAACTTTGCCGTAGCCGCTTCTGTACCCTTTTCCTTGAAATGACCTAAATTCCGACAATTGGCGATGCCCATTGTCAGGGCTTATTCGCTTCAAAGGGTATTTACCACTGCCAATAAAAAAGCCCGCGAAAGCGGGCTTTTTCTATCAGGTCAGCGGATTACGCTTTTGCTGATTCTTTTTTTGCTTTTGCAGCAGGCTTAGCGGCTACATCACGGTCTTCTTTCTTCTTGATAACCGTTGTACCTTCGAAAGTTTCACCTTCAACAAAGGCTGTGCCGTAGTAAGAAGAAACCAGCACTTCTTTCAGCTCAGTGATAAGCGGGTAACGTGGGTTCGCACCAGTACATTGGTCATCGAACGCTTCTACTGCTAGGCCGTCAAGCTTCGCGTGGAAATCAGCTTCAGACACACCAGCCGCTTGGATAGACAATGGAATGTCCAAGTCAACTTTCAGTTCTTCCAGCCACGTTAGCAGACGCTCAATTTTCTGAGCAGTACGGTCGCCTGGCTGTGCCAGACCTAGGTGCTCAGCAACTTCTGCGTAGCGACGACGTGCTTGTGGGCGGTCGTACTGAGAGAATGCAGTTTGCTTCGTTGGGTTGTCGTTTGCGTTGTAACGAACCACGTTAGAAATCAGCAATGCGTTCGCCAAGCCGTGTGGCAGGTGGAACTCAGCACCGATTTTGTGCGCCATTGAGTGACATACACCCAGGAATGCGTTAGCAAACGCGATACCTGCGATAGTCGCTGCATTGTGCACTTTCTCACGAGCGATTGGGTCAGCTGCGCCGTTCGCGTAGCTAGATGGCAGATATTCTTTCAGCATCTTCAGAGCTTGAAGCGCTTGGCCATCAGAGTATTCGTTCGCAAGAACAGATACGTAAGCTTCTAGTGCGTGCGTCACTGCATCGTAACCACCGAATGCGGTTAGCGACTTAGGCATGTTCATCACCAAGTTCGCATCTACGATTGCCATTTGTGGCGTCAACTCGTAATCAGCCAGTGGGTATTTCGCGCCAGTCTTGTCGTCAGTTACAACCGCAAATGGTGTGACTTCTGAACCGGTACCTGAAGTGGTAGTGATACATACCAATTCTGCTTTTTTACCCATTTTAGGGAACTTGTAGATACGTTTACGGATGTCCATAAAGCGCATTGCTAGTTCTTCGAAATGCGTTTCTGGGTGCTCGTACATTACCCACATGATTTTCGCTGCGTCCATCGGTGAACCGCCGCCAAGTGCTATGATTACGTCAGGTTGGAAGCTCTGCATTGCTGCAGCACCTTTCTCTACAACAGACAGTGTTGGGTCAGCTTCAACTTCGAAGAACGTCTGAACTTCCATGCCTTGTGCTTTCAGCAACGCAACGATTTCGTCAGAGTAACCGTTGTTAAACAGGAAGCGGTCAGTCACGATCATTGCGCGTTTCTTACCTTCCAAATCGCCAAGAGCGATTGGCAGGCTACCACGACGGAAGTAGATTGATTTAGGTAGTTTGTGCCACAGCATATTCTCAGCTCGCTTCGCTACAGTCTTCTTGTTGATAAGGTGCTTAGGACCAACGTTCTCAGAAATCGAGTTACCGCCCCAAGAACCACAACCCAAGGTCAGTGATGGTGCAACATTGAAGTTGTACAGGTCACCGATACCACCGTGAGTGGTTGGGATGTTGATAAGAATACGTGCAGTTTTCATCTTGTCACCGAAGTAACGGATGCGATCTTGGTTGACGTCTTGGTTTGTGTATAGACCAGAAGTGTGGCCGATACCGCCGATTTCAACCATGGTCACTGCTTGAGCAACAGCGTCTTCGAAATCGTCAGCGCGGAACAGACCCAGTGTTGGAGACAGTTTCTCGTGAGCGAATTCATCGTCATAAGACACTTTACCTAGGCCTTCACCGATAAGTACTTTGGTGTCTGCTGGCACAGTAACACCTGCCATTTCAGCAATCTTAACGGCTGGCTGACCAACGATTTTTGCATTCAGTGCGCCGTCAATCAAAAGAACTTTACGCACTTTCGCTGCGTCGTCTTTGTTCAATACGTGTGCTTTGTGAGACGCGAAACGCTCTTTTACTTCTTCGTAAACAGAATCTACAACGATTGCTGCTTGCTCAGACGCACATACTACGCCGTTATCAAACGTTTTAGACATCAGGATAGAGGCGACTGCACGCTTAATGTCAGCTGTTTCATCGATAACAACAGGAACGTTACCCGCACCTACACCGATGGCTGGTTTACCAGAAGAATAAGCCGCTTTAACCATGCCTGGACCGCCAGTTGCAAGGATAAGGTTGATGTCGTCGTGCTTCATTAGAAGGTTTGACAATTCAACTGATGGCTCATCAATCCAGCCGATGATGTCTTTTGGCGCGCCAGCCGCAACTGCAGCATCAAGAACCAGCTTCGCAGCATCATTCGTTGAGTTTTTAGCACGTGGGTGTGGCGAGAAGATAATACCGTTACGGGTCTTCAAAGAGATAAGAGATTTGAAGATAGCCGTTGAAGTTGGGTTGGTCGTAGGGACGATACCGCAGATGATGCCTACTGGTTCAGCGATAGTGAAAGTACCGAACTCGTCGTTCTCTTCCAAGATGCCGCAGGTTTTTTCATCTTTGTATTTGTTGTAGATAAATTCAGAAGCAAAGTGGTTTTTAATAACTTTGTCTTCGACAATACCCATGCCAGATTCTGCAACAGCCTGTTGGGCTAATGGGATGCGGGCATTGTTCGCCGCCAAAGAGGCCGCGCGGAAAATTTTGTCGACTTGCTCTTGCGAGAAAGTGGCGAACTCTTTCTGTGCGTTCTTTACACGCTCAACCATTGCATTGAGTTCGGCTACGTTAGTTACAGGCATAGTTGTCTCCTACATACCTAAAGTTTAAAAATCATTTAGTAACTACATGCTTATTTGATTAGAGGCCTAAGCAACTCACACTACCTGTGAGCCTTGGCAAGCATTTAGTAAATAACTTTCAAAATTGATTATAGATTTTCAGAGAAGCAGAAAGTTGATCCGGATCATGTGTAATAAACTTTCATAAAGTTTTTCACCACCCGCTCAATTTTCAATCAAAATGCTCTACAATCTACGTTTTGAAAGCTTAAACCCACATTAAAACTACGAGAATGTAACACATACGCACCGTGTCTCACACACTTGCACAACGACTTTTTGTTTTAAAAAAATTACAATACACTCTAATGTGACACACATCACATATGTTAAATTGGTCATATGTGTCTGCCATACTTTCCAGCCAAAAACTCTCGATTACATTTAGAGCACTCAGGGTTAAAGCGCCTATTTTTGCAGCATCTAGGCCTTTCCACTCTTCTCTGTTCATTGTCATGTTATCTACTGATTGGCATTTAATATTTCGTCGCTATACTAGCGCCCGCGATTGCTTTTTTGCGATCAATACCATATGTCCATTTTTCACCGACCGAGTGATTGGAAATGAATAGCATCGAGCTTGTAATATTTTTTCAGTTTTTCATTGGGTTGTTTGCTGCGGTAAACCCACTTGGCATCATGCCTATCTTTGTTTCATTAACCGCTCACTTAGATCCGGCCGAGCGCAACAAAACGGCATACACCGCCAGCATTGCTGTCGCTGCTATTCTGGTTGTGTCATTGCTCGCTGGGCAGCTGCTTTTGGATGTGTTTAGCATTTCGCTAGATTCGTTTCGAGTCGCCGGCGGTATGCTACTTGTTAGCATTGCCTTCACCATGATGAATGGTAAGTTGGGCGAAGATAAGCAGAACAAGCAAGAACAGTCTGAGTCGATCAGTCGTGAACAGATCGGCGTTGTACCGTTAGCAATGCCTCTTCTTGCTGGCCCTGGTGCAATAAGTTCTACCATCGTGTATTCAAGTCGCTACCCAAACTCAGTCGATACCATCGGTTTGATTGTCACCATTTGTGTCTTTACCGCCGGCATCTGGGGTTTATTTCGTCTTGCGCCAGCCATCGTGAAGTTTCTGGGCCAAACCGGCATCAACGTGATCACGCGTATTATGGGTTTGATTCTTGGCGCATTGGGCATTGAGTTTATTGCCAACGGGATGAGAGCGTTGTTTCCCGGATTAGGCGGATAAACTAAACACCAAAAACATTAAACAAATAAGAAGAGAGGAGCCGAACGGCTCCTTTCTTATTTAATGCGTATGAAAAAACAGCATGGCGTATTTAGAACATGTAACGTGCGCCAGCTTGTAGCTGGTTGTCATTAATTTGCCCATCAAGACGATTAAATTCATACCCCGCATAAGCAACAAAATCACTCGTCACGTTATAAACACCTTCAATCGCATTATAGTTCACGCTGTATTCACCACTTTGTGCTGCTGGAAAATCAGACGTTCTGTAGTTGTACACATAGCGGAAGATAAAGTCATCGAGGGTATAAGCTGTCGCGACTTCAAACCCACTCACATCCACATTGTTGACTTCACCGTTCACATAAACACCACCAATGTAGAAATCACCTACCGTGTAGGCGGCTGCTATATTGTATTGATCGACATCCAGACTCGTTTGCTCTCCTGAAACATAGCCAACACCAAATTGAAGCCCCACTGGAGAGTTATAGAAAAGGGAGCCCCCTGTGGTGTAATTTCCTTTCGAATCATCTCTCACATAGTTGAGCGTAGCGGTAAGATCTAAGGGCAATTGAGCAAGATAAACGAAGTTATTCTCTAGCTCATCTTGGTTCCCTGTAATGATATCTGACGCGCTCCCACCAAAAGTTTCCATAATATCAGTGACGTTGGTTAGTACGACTTGAGACGAGTCTTGTTGCCCATAAGAAAGCGCGCCGTAATCCGTGCCCACCCCAACGTACATATAGCGATTTTTGCTGTCAGAGCGATCTGAATAGATTTCACCACTGTAGTAGCCAAAGACTTTGATGGACTCTGTCACCTTAGTGCTTCCGTCCAAATTCCCTCGAATACGACTGATGTCATCAAAAGCGCTATTGTCAGCGGTTTTGTTTGCATCAGAAATATTAAAGCGCGGCTCAATGCGCCCAGTCACTGTAAGAGAAGATTCATCAGTCGAATAAACAGTGTACGCATAAGATGTCGTTGAGAGGAAAGAACTAAGAATCGCTGTTACTAGGAATGGTTTATTCATGAGCTGTCCTTCATTGCCTGTGATTGATATGACCGATATCGAGTCGAGCATCTCCTTTCGGACTCTCTTCAACTAAAGATAAATCGCAGCCATCTAGGTTCAATGTAACCAACAGAAATGATGGGATATTACTGAGTTATTCTTGTTTTAATGTTGAGAAAGTCAGACAAAATCAAGCACAGTGCTTTCACTAATCTCTATATATTCAAAACTATCAAAGAATTAGAGATGGAAGAAAAAGTAGACCGATAAATGCAGTATTCGGAAGGATGGTTATTGATGCAGCCGTGATAATAATTACAGATATAAAAAAACGGAGCGCGCGCTCCGTTTTCAGTTTCTAGATAATGCTAATTTGGGTTGATTACTTACGACGCCACGATGTGCCACCAGCACCGTCTTCAAGGACGACATTAAGTGCTGCCAGTGCATCACGTGCAGCATCAGCTGCTGCCCAATCTTTGTTTGTGCGCGCATCGTTACGCGCCTTGATCAGCGCTTCGATTTCAGCCACTTCATCGCCGCCGCCCTGCGCGTTACCTTGCAAGAAGGCTTCTGGGTCTTGACCAAGCAGACCCAACACATCAGCGAGTTCACGCATACGAGCAGCCAGTTTTGATGCCGCCACAACGTCTTCTATTTTCAGGCGGTTAATTTCACGCACCATATCAAACAACACGGAATACGCTTCTGGTGTGTTGAAATCATCATTCATTGCCGCTTTAAAGCGCTCAACAAATGCCTCACCACCTTCAGCTTCAACCGACGAATCCAAGCCGCGAAGTGCGGTGTACAAACGCTCCATCGCTGAACGTGCTTGTTTGAGGTTTTCTTCGCTGTAATTCAGCTGACTACGGTAGTGACCTGACATCAGAAAATAGCGAACCGTTTCGGCATCGTAATGTGCTAGCACGTCACGGATGGTGAAAAAGTTGTCCAGTGATTTTGACATCTTTTCACGGTCAATCATCACCATGCCGCTGTGCATCCAGGTATTCACATACTGGGTATCATGGGCACAGCAAGATTGCGCAATTTCGTTTTCGTGGTGTGGGAACGTTAAATCTGAGCCGCCGCCATGAATATCAAAATGGTTACCCAAAATTGCTGAGTTCATCGCTGAACATTCGATGTGCCACCCCGGGCGACCGGGTCCCCATGGCGATTCCCACGTCGGTTCACCTGGCTTGGACATTTTCCAAAGCACGAAATCAAGTGGGCTCTTCTTCGCTTCTTCAACGTCAACACGGGCGCCCGCTTGAAGTTGATCCAAGTCTTGGCGCGATAGCTTGCCGTAATCGTCAAATTTCGCGACTTCAAACAACACATCGCCATTGGATGCGACATAAGCAAACCCGCGTTCGATCAAGCGTTCGACCAATTCAATAATTTCAGCAATAAATTGCGTTGCTCGCGGCTCAACATCTGGGCGCTTCATGTTCAATGCATCAAAATCGGCGTGCATTTCCCCGATCAGTCGATTGGTCAGTGAGTCACAGCTTTCGCCGTTCTCAGCTGCACGTTTGATAATTTTGTCGTCAATATCTGTAATGTTGCGAACAAAATTGAGGTCATAACCCAAAAATCGCAGGTAGCGCGAAACAACATCGAAAGAAACAAAGGTGCGACCATGGCCGATGTGACACAAATCGTAGATGGTAACCCCACACACATACATGCCAACCTTGCCAGGATGGATAGGTGTAAATTCTTCTTTTTTCTTGGTGAGGGAATTGTAGATTTTCAACATGGCCGTCGGGTTACCCATTACAATAATTAACGTAATTTAATGACTGTATATTACACCTTTTCCTTTCGTTTAAGGCAAGGCTATATGCCCAAGCGACTTGAAAGTACGGGAATTAAGATACCGTATGCCATGACTTACCTGCACTCTGCGGTTTTTTATGCGGCGATCGGTTGAATGTCACGCCCGTTGGGATAGAATCATCGGTCTAAAGCTTAATGCTCTTTTAAGGAACTCAACATGGTTACGCTTCATACCAACTTTGGTGATATCAAAATCCAACTTAATGCAGAAAAAGCACCAGTAACAGCAGCGAACTTCCTGCAGTACTGTCGTGACGGTTTCTATAATGGCACTCTGTTCCACCGTGTTATTGATGGCTTCATGATCCAGGGCGGTGGCATGATTTCTGGCATGGAAGAGAAAGAGTCAGGCGCGTCAATCAAGAACGAAGCAAACAATGGTCTGAGCAACAAAATCGGCACCCTTGCGATGGCTCGTACCATGGAACCGCATTCAGCCAGTTCACAGTTCTTCATCAACGTTGGCAACAACACCTTCCTAGATCACAAATCTGAATCTATGGACGGCTGGGGTTACTGCGTATTCGGCGAAGTGGTTGAAGGCATGGACGTGGTTAACAAGATCAAAGACGTAGCAACCGGCAACTGGGGCTATGTACATCAAGATGTACCTGTTGAAGAAGTGATCATCAACAACGTGACCATCGAAGAATAAGGTGGCAACGGGCAGTGGCTCCCTCCACTGCCCTTTTATCTATGACCATACTATTTATTGCAGATCTTCATCTCAGTCCATCTCATCCAGACATTACTGATTGCTTCTTCCGTTTTATGGAACAAGAAGCACCGTCAGCCAGCGCACTCTATGTGCTTGGGGATTTGTTTGAATCATGGATAGGTGATGACGAAGAAACGCCACTACAATGTGATGTCGCCAACGCCTTTAAAACGCTGAGTGCTAAAGGTGTGCCAATCTATTTCATCCACGGCAACCGCGATTTTATGATTGGAAAGCGCTTCGCGAAATCCGCTGGCATGACGCTGCTTCCTGAGCACCATGTTATTGACTTATTTGGCGAGCCAACGCTCATCATGCATGGTGACACCCTGTGCATCCAGGATGAGGCATACCAACGCTACCGCAAGAAAGTTCACAATAAATTTACGCAATGGCTATTCCGTCGATTGCCGCTTTCAACACGACAGAAGATTGGTCAGAAGATCCGCTCAAGCAGCTCGTCAAACAACCAAGAAAAGCCACAAGAAATCATGGATGTCGATCAGAATGAAGTCACCCGAGTGATGCAAGCTTACGGTGTCAAACAACTGATCCATGGTCACACCCATCGCCCAAATATTCATACTTTGTCGATCGGGACTGATCTTGCGCAACGAATTGTTCTTGGCGATTGGTACACTCAAGGGTCTGTTCTCGCTTGCACCCCAGAAGGCTGCACGCTAGAAGCGCGAAAATTCCAAAACTAACCATATTTCTTCAGCTAAATCTGACATTTCAAGATTAAAAAAGTATTATTTACTTAATTAATTTTCTTCGCGAAATATCAGACTTATTTGGCACTCTCGATTTTGAGACGGAGTATACACTTAGTTTTATATTGATTTGCTTGAAGGTACTGTGGCTTTCTATGAGTTCGAACTTTGCAAGACAAGCGATTTTTGATATTCATAAGCAAGTAATCGCTTATGAGTTTTTGTTTCGTGATGGATTTCGAGACTCGTTCCCGGGTATTGCTTCTGACGTAGCCACGCAGAGCATACTCAATGACCTCTTTATCGAAGGCAATATCACTCAGGAAGCTGTCTCTGATGGCTTACCATGCTTCGTGAATTTCTCTTACCAAAGCCTAATTGATGGCACTGCTCTTCAGTACCCACCAGAAAATCTTGTGGTCGAAGTGTTGGAAGATTGTCCGGCAGACTCGGTACTGTTTGAGAAGTTGATTGATTTAAGAGCCAAAGGATACTGCATCGCATTTGACGACTTTATCCCGTCGACTGATTGGATCCCTTTTCTTGGCCTTGCCGACATTATCAAAATTGATTTTCGCGCACAGTCACTGGATTCAATTACTCGCTTTGTGCAGGAATATCGAGAAAAGTTCAGCTTCAAGTTGTTAGCGGAAAAAATTGAAACCAAAGAGGAATATCACTTCGCACGTGAACTCGGTTTCGATCTCTTTCAAGGCTATCAACTGAGTAAACCTGAACGCATGCCCTATCCGTTTGTTGCTTAACTTTGTTACTTAGCTTTGTTGCTTAGTTTTGCTAAATAGCTTGGTTAAATCGCGATAGCAAATGACAAAGAAAAAGGAGCCAGTAGGCTCCTTTTTGTCGTTTCAATGCGCTCGGTTTTTATCGCGTTCCACGCTTATTTCATTGTCGGCATGACAAAATCTGCGTTGGCGCGAATGCCTGTGGGCCATCGAGCCGTAATGGCTTTTCGACGTGTATAAAAACGTACGCCATCTGGCCCATGCATATGAAGAGGCCCAAACAAAGAACGTTTCCAGCCACCAAAGCTATGAAACGCCATGGGCACAGGAATGGGCACATTCACACCCACCATGCCCACCTGAATTTCATGGCAGAACTGCCTTGCCGCATCGCCATTTTGCGTGAAAATTGCGGTTCCATTGCCAAACTCATGTTCATTGATAAGCTTCACGGCGGTGGCATAATCTGGCACACGCACAACCGCCAGAACAGGACCAAAAATCTCATCACGATAAATAGTCATATCCTCGGTGACGTTATCAAACAGACAACCACCGAGGAAGAAACCGTCGCCGCCGCCCTCTGCAACCACACCTCGACCATCAACCACCAGCGTTGCCCCTTCGGCAACACCCGCGGCCACATAGCCTTCTACTTTCTTTAAATGCTCGGCGGTGACCAAAGGCCCCATTTCCATGCCTTCAATCACGCCATTACCAACACGCAACGCTTTCACTTTTGGGGTTAACTTTTCAATCAATGCATCAGCGACGTTGCCGACGGCTACCGCAACGGAAATCGCCATACAGCGTTCGCCTGCCGAACCATATGCCGCGCCCATTAATGCAGCAACGGCTTGATCAAGGTCGGCATCTGGCATCACCACCATGTGATTTTTCGCGCCGCCCAATGCCTGAACACGTTTGCCATGCGCAGAGGCTGTGCTGTAAATGTATTCGGCAATGGGTGTTGAGCCGACAAAGCTAACAGCTTGCACATCGGGGTGAGTCAACAGCACATCAACCGCTTCTTTATCACCGTTCACCACATTGAATACGCCATCTGGCAATCCCGCTTCCGTTAATAGCTCGGCGATACGCATCGTCGAACTCGGATCTTTTTCCGACGGCTTCATAATAAAGGTATTGCCACAAGCAATCGCAATCGGGAACATCCACATGGGTACCATGATCGGGAAGTTAAACGGCGAAATTCCCGTCACAACACCGAGTGGCTGGTTAAGCGACCAAGCATCAATACCGGTACCAATTTGTTCGGTCATCTCGCCTTTCAACAAGTGTGGAATACCGCATGCAAATTCCACCACCTCCAAGCCGCGGGTCAGCTCACCTTTGGCATCATCGAGCACTTTGCCATGTTCTTTGGTGATCAACGCCGCCAACTCGTCGATGTTTTCTTCCACTAGCGCTTTGAACTTAAACATCACACGAGCACGGCGCAGCGGTGACATTTCGGACCACGCTGGAAACGCCGCTTTTGCCGCAGCAATAGCAGACTCGGTTTCAGACACCGACGCCAAAGAAACGTCACCACACACCTTTCCGGTGGCTGGATTAAACAACGATTGTTTTCTTTCACTCGCAGCAGTGTATTTACCATCAATGTAATGTGTCACAGACATATCCCTATATTCCTCAGTTAACTCATAACGCGTTTTTGATGGCGCGTTCCAGCGTGCTGACCATCTGATCAATGTGTTTTGATTCCAAAATCAATGGCGGTGACATGGCGATGATGTCGCCGGATGCGCGCACCAAGACACCGTCGTAAAAGCTTCGTGTAAACACGTCGTATCCACGTTTTCCAATCCCTTTCTCGCTTGGCGCAAGTTGAATACCTGCGATAATGCCCGCATTCCGGACATCGATAACGTTGGCATGGCTTGCAAGGGAATGAACGGCATCTTGCCATTCCGTTTCCATTTCGCGGGCATGCTCAAACAGCTTTTCATCTCGGTAGATATTCAGTGATGCGAGCGCGGCGGCGGCGGCAACGGGATGACCCGAATAGGTATAGCCATGAAAGAATTCAATGGTGTCTTCCGGCGCATTCATACACGTATCGTAAATTCGCTCGCTCACCAACACTGCGCCCATTGGGATCGCGCCATTGGTCAAGGCTTTCGCCGTGGTGATCATGTCCGGTGTCACATCCCAACGCTGTGCGGCAAACGCATCACCCATCCGACCAAATGCGGTGATCACTTCATCGAAGATCAGCAAAATGTCATGTTTGGTCGTAATTTCACGCAGACGTTTCAAATAGCCAACGGGTGGCAATACCACACCGCCAGAGCCAGACATAGGTTCAACAATAACGGCAGCAATGTTCTCAGCGCCGTGCAGGGCAACCAATTGCTCAAGCGCCTCCGCTTTCTCTATACCGTTTTCTGGTAATCCTTTAGAGAACGCATTTTTCTGCATATCCAGCGTATGAGGAAGATGCGCGACACTCGGTAAAAGCTGGCCGTTAAACGCTTTACGGTTGTTGACCATGCCACCGACAGAAATACCACCAAATCCAGTACCGTGATAACCCAACTCACGACCAATCAACATCGTGCGATTGGAGTGACCTCGAGCACGTTGGTAAGCCAACGCAATCTTCAACGCCGTGTCGGCCGATTCAGAACCTGAATTAGTGAAAAATACGCGGTTTAGGTCGCCGGGTGCCATGTCAGCCAAACGCTCAGCCAACTCAAACGGCAAAGGATGCCCCATCTGGAACGTTGGCGCGTAATCCAACTCTGAGATCTGACGGCTCACCGCTTCAGAAATCTCGCGTCGGCTATGACCCGCGTTACAACACCAAAGGCCCGCAGTTGCATCAAGCACTGAATTGCCTTCAACATCTTCGTAATACATGCCTTTCGCTTTTGCGAGTAAGCGAGGGGTCGCTTTGTATTGTCGATTTGCGGTGAAAGGCATCCAGAAATTATCCAGATTCACTCCCTCACTTTGTGGTTTTTTCACTGCCATCGTCAAGTATCCTTACATGCCGTCATTATTGTTAATGAGTTGTTGCTGAATGAGCAATATTTGCAATACTATGTCAAATATAACGAACAGTAAATGGGTTATGTTCAAGATAAAAACAATTAATCGCACTATTTGTAAAATATTTTGAAATAGTGCACAGTGGCAAAAATCGGCAATTAACATGGATTAAGGGGCAGATATGACTTCTCGCACGTCTCGTCAAGACTGGGATTCGTTGGCAAATACGCTGACAATTAAGGGCCAAGCTTTCATCAATGGGGAACTCCGAGACGCCGTATCTGGCGACACGTTTCCCTGTCTTAGTCCTATCGACGGCCGAACACTTGCCCAGGTCGCCAGTTGCGATCTGGATGATGCCAATCTGGCCGTGGCCAACGCCCGTGAAACATTCGAATCTGGCGTGTGGGCGCATCTTCCTCCCGCAGAACGAAAAAAAGTGGTTATCCGTTTTGCTGAGCTTATTGAAGCAAACGGTGACGAGTTAGCGCTACTTGAAACCCTCGATATGGGTAAACCTATTCGCTATTCAAAAGCGGTGGATGTTAACGGTGCAGCGCGGGCAATACGCTGGTCTGGCGAAGCGGTTGACAAAATTTACGATGAAATCGCCCCAACGCCTCACAATGAAATTGGGATGATCACGCGAGAGCCTATCGGTGTTGTCGCGGCTATTGTGCCTTGGAACTTCCCGATGTTAATGGCGTGCTGGAAACTCGGCCCTGCGTTGGCTTCTGGTAACTCCGTCATTTTAAAACCCTCAGAGAAGTCACCATTAACGGCTATTCGATTGGGTGAGCTTGCTCTTGAAGCGGGTATGCCAAAAGGTGTACTTAACGTGTTACCGGGCTTTGGTCACACCGTGGGTAAAGCCCTCGCTTTACACATGGATGTCGACACGCTGGTGTTCACCGGCTCCACCAAAATAGCCAAGCAGTTGATGATCTATGCGGGTGAATCGAACATGAAGCGTGTTTGGCTCGAAGCTGGCGGAAAAAGCCCGAACATTGTCTTTGCTGACGCCCCAGACTTAGATGCCGCGGCTGCTTCTGCCGCATCTGCGATCGCTTTTAACCAAGGCGAAGTGTGCACTGCAGGCTCTCGATTGTTGGTAGAAGCCTCCATCAAAGATGCCTTTGTGGCGAAGGTGGTTGATCAACTAAAAAGCTGGCAGCCGGGTCACCCGCTTGACCCAGAAACGCAAGTCGGCGCTGTCGTCGATCAGCAGCAACTTGATACGGTATTGAGCTATATCGAAAAAGGCACACAAGGCGGTGCAACCATGGTTTGTGGTGGGAGTCGTGTTATGCCAGAAACCGGTGGATTATTCATTGAGCCTACTGTGTTCGATAACGTGAACAATGACATGTCTATCGCGCGCGAAGAGATCTTTGGCCCCGTGCTCTCTGTCATTACGTTTGAAACGCAAGAGCAGGCTGTAGCAATTGCCAATGATACGGATTATGGCCTCGCGTCGGCGGTGTGGACATCGGACATTTCCAAAGCCCACAAAACCGCGAAGGCACTACGTACTGGCATGGTGTGGATTAATCACTACGATGGCGGCGACATGACGGCACCGTTTGGGGGTTATAAGCAATCAGGCAACGGTCGCGATAAATCGCTTCACGCGTTTGAAAAATACACCGAAGTCAAAGCCACGTGGATTGCGTTCTGATCAGCCAAAACCCACGCTTATGGGCGATAGCAATCGATAAGTAATCAATACAAAAAGACCCAGCACAGCTGGGTCTATTCCCTTTGCGTCAGCCACTTTTTTAGCGTTACGCTTTCAACGCCGTGGTGATCACGATTTTGCTTTCTAGGGTTTTATGAACCGGGCATTTGTCCGCTATTTCCAACAAGCGTTGTCGTTCATCGTCCGTCAAGTTGCCAAACAACGCAATTTCACGCGCAAGCACTTCCACTTTAGAATGCTCATCATCGCAGTGCTCACAGTCGTCGCCATATTGGCGGCTATGTGACAGCGTGACTTTGACATCATCAAGTGGCAGGTTTTTGCGGTTCGCATACATACGAAGCGTCATGGAAGTACATGCACCTAGCCCCGCAAGCAAATGCTCATAGGGATCGGGCCCTAAATTGTCACCGCCGAAATCCACAGGTTCGTCCGCAAACCATTGGTGATGATCGGTTTGAATAGTGCGGGTAAATTGCTTGTTGTGCTCAGTCACTCGCACCTCACCACGTTTGATAGAGGTGCTGCTTTCTTTGATCGGCGACGCCAAATCAATGTAGCGATGTGACCACGCGGCAATCAGTTCAGCGACATACTGGGCGTCATCCTTGTTGGTCAGCAGATGATCAGCAGTGTCGAGCGTCACAAAGCTTTTCGGATGCTTGGCGCGAAGGTAAATTTTCTCAGCTTCTTTAATCGAAACGACGCTGTCGATTGGCGAGTGCATCACAAGCAATGGCACTCGAAGGGATTCAATATCGTCATTTTCGGTGCGAATGTCGTCGAGAAACTGCTTTTTGATGGTAAATGGACGACCCGCCAAGCTCACTTCAGCCTCGCCATCTGCATCAATTTTTCCCACATCAGCAGAAAATTGCTTTACGACATGTTCTGCATCCGCTGGTGCGCCAATGGTTGCCACAGCGGACACCTCAGGAATACGTTGCGCCGCAGATAACACGGCGCGTCCGCCAAGGCTATGACCAATCAATAACAAAGGCGCTTGATAGTGCTCACGAAGAAAATCGCCAGCGGCCACTAAATCGTTC
Source organism: Enterovibrio norvegicus FF-33 (assembly GCF_000286835.2). Classification (GTDB taxonomy): domain Bacteria; phylum Pseudomonadota; class Gammaproteobacteria; order Enterobacterales; family Vibrionaceae; genus Enterovibrio; species Enterovibrio norvegicus_A. The sequence goes on from NZ_AJYD02000038.1 coordinate 2,739,384, forward strand.
ACATTGGATGAGAAATTTGTGTTGGAAAAATCACCGTCACTGCCACCAAGACCCGTGAAGTCGAAGCGCAATACAGCGAAACCAATATTCACCAATGCCCGAGAGATACGAGATGCCGCCGCGACATCTTTTCCGCAAGTAAAGCAGTGGGCAAAAAGCGCGTAGCCACGTGCAGTATGTTCCGGGGTTTCCAACATGCCAGCAAGTATGTTGTTTCCACTGACAAAAGTGACTTTACTTCGTTTTCCAGCCATTTAGCTCTCCAGATAAGTTCACGGATACGTTCGCATTGTGAGTGAACGAGCACTAACAATCCTATCACTAACTGAAGAGACCGGAATGACGGAAAAAGTATGACAACACGTCTCTCATTTAGGCGAGAGACGTGAATAGATGGAAAGTTGGCTGGTGTGTTATTGCAGGATTTCTTTGATCTTGTGGTACGTCATACCAATTGCAAGCAATGGAGAGCGCAGTATCGGGCCACCAGGGAACGTCATGTGTTTCACTCGGGCAAACACATCAAAGCGTTCGGCTGTGCCTGAGATAGCTTCAGCAATCACCTTGCCCGCCATGTGCGTAGCATTCACACCGTGACCAGAATAGGCCTGCGCATAGAAAATGTTCGGTGCATCCGGTAAGCGCCCAATTTGAGGCAATCGATTCGCACCAATACCAATCATGCCGCCCCACTCGAAATCAATATTCGTCCCTTTTAGCTGCGGGAACACACGCTCAAGGTTTGGCAACAACGCGCCTGTAATGTCTTTTGGATCTTTGCCAGAATACGTACACAACCCACCAAACAGCAATCGGTTATCGCCGGATAGATGATAGTAATCCAGCGCGATACTGAGATCGGCAAACGCCATGTTCTTAGGGATCGTACTTTGTACCTGCTCATCCGTCAGCGGCTCGGTCGCAACGATGTAGCTCCCCGCAGGCAAGACTTTCCCGCCAATGTAAGACTCAAGCTTGTTGCCGATATAGGCATTGCCTGCCAAAAGCAAATACTGACACGTCACCTGCCCCTTGTTGGTTTTCACTAAGGGCCTATTGCCTTTGATGATTTCAATCGCGGCGCTGTCTTCAAACATCTGCACACCCAAACTAGCCGCCGCCGCCGCTTCACCCGTCACGAGATTTAATGGATGCAAATGGCCGCTTCCCATATCAAGCATACCGCCAATATAGCGTTCAGAGCCGATAACCTCAGGCATCGCCTCTTTATCTAGCATGCGGATTTCATGGGCATAGCCACTTTGTTTTAGGCCATTGAAATCGTCTTCGAGTTCTTTCATGTGCGCGGGTTTCAACGCTAGATCGCAGTATCCCATGGTGAGATCGCAATCAATGTTGAACGCCCCGACGCGATCTTTAACGATCTCAACTGCTTCCACACCCATTTGATTGATAGCTTCAACGCCGTCTTTGCCTATCTGATTCGTGAATTGCTCAATGCCATGACCAATACCACGGATCAGTTCGCCGCCATTCCGTCCTGACGCTCCCCACCCAATCTTATTCGCTTCCAACACCACAACAGAGTAGCCACGTAGCGCGAGCTCTATGGCACTGTTCACGCCACTGAATCCACCACCGACAATACAGATATCGGCCGTTATCGATTCAGTGAGTTCGGGATAGCGTTGCGGATACTTCGCGGTCGCCGCGTAGTAAGACTGTGTATGCGCTAGTTTTGACGACGTAGAAGCCATGACAAACACTCTCTGTAAAATATAATCAACAAAGATTAACGTATTCTCTACATGAAGGTGAAGTGAAAAATACACACAGTGAGACGTCGATTAATATTCCGCCGCCCACCAGCCTGACTCTTATCTCCCTCTGGTTACAAAGGCTAATCTGTCATCACCACACATTACATTCCGTTTTCATATCAAATAAAGCGATCATGAAACGGTAAATATTTTTTACATTATGGCTGTGCCCTCACAAAACACTTGATTACCTCGGGCTAAGAAGTAGGATTGCTTGTTCAAAATCTATTACATTAGTGACTGATACATTCGAAACGAGGAGAGTCGGACATTGGATATTGGTGCCAACCTAAAGGCCGTAAGAAAAAGTCGTGGATTATCTCAGCGTGAATTGGCAAAACGCGCCGGTGTGACAAACAGCACTATCTCAATGATTGAGAAGAACAGTGTTAGCCCTTCTGTCAGTTCGCTCAAAAAAGTGTTGTCAGGTATTCCCCTTTCCCTCGTGGAGTTTTTCTCTGCGGATATCGGTCAAAGTGAGTCGGCACCGGTGATTTATCGCCAAACTGACTTATTGGAAATTGGCGATGACGCGGTTTCCATGAAGGTAGTTGGTAAAGACTATCCGAATCGTGCGCTGTCTGTACTCTCGGAGATCTACCCGCCAGGCTCGCACTCAGGTGACGATATGCTTCAGCATGAAGGCGAAGAAGCTGGACTGGTTATTGAGGGGAAATTGGAGCTTACCGTCGGCGATGACATTTATGTTCTAGAGGTGGGTGACAGCTATTACTTTGACAGTAATCGCCCCCACCGATTTGCCAATCCGTTTGATGATGAATGCCGTATTTTCAGCGCGACCACGCCTGCTAACTTCTAAAAAGAATCTCCTCGTAATAAAGCGCCCTCAATCTCGGGCGCTTCTTGTTGATAAAGCCATTTGTGCGGGGCTAGCTGTGACATCAAATCCCGAATTTGTCGCGCATCGTGTAATACCACGCACCCAGTGCTGAAAAAGGCACACTCAGTACATGTCCACCAGGGAAAGGTAAATGCGGTAAGCTCGCGAACGCATCATACCGCTCTGCTTGCCCGCGCAACACTTCCGACAACAAGCGCCCCGCCAAATGGGTATAAGTGACGCCATGACCGCTACAACCCTGCGAGTAGTAGATATTACTGCCTACCCGTCCCACCTGGGGCAGACGAGATAACGTCATCAAGAAATTTCCTGTCCAGCGATAGTCAATTTTGACATTGCTGAGCTGAGGAAACGTTTTGAGCATTTTCGGGATAATAATCGCGTCAATATCCGCGGGATCGCGAGCGCCATAAACTACCCCTCCGCCATAAATCAGCCGTTTGTCGCCAGATAACCGAAAGTAATCCAACAAGTAATTACAATCTTCCACACAGTAATCTTGAGGCAATAAGCTTTTGGCTTGTTCGTCCGTTAGCGGTTCGGTCGTGATCACCTGTGTGCCACAAGGCATCGATTTTGCGCGTAGCTCAGGCATCAATCCGCCCAGATACGCATTGCCAGCCACAATCAGAAATGATGCGGTGACAGAGCCTTGCTCAGTGAACACTTTAACGGGCTCGCCTCGCTCAATGCGAATAGCCGCAGAATGCTCATAGATTTTGCCGCCTAAGCTTTCGACAGCAGCCGCTTCGCCCAATGCAAGGTTTAGCGGGTGAATATGCCCACCAGACTTATCGAGCAATCCCCCCACGTAGCGTTCGGTATCGACCATACTACGAATGTCATTCTGATTGAGCATTTCAAGTTGGTCGTTACCATGGCGCTCCCAAAGCGCTTTTTGATGTTCAAGCTCGTGCATCTGTTTGGCATTCAGCGCCGCAAACACGCCGCCGTTTTTCAAATCGCATTCAATGTTGTATTTCTCAACACGCTCGCGAATGATTTTACCGCCCTCAAACGCCATCTCACCGAAAAGGCGGGCTTTCTCTTTACCCACCGTTTTCTCAATCACATCAATATCACGGCTGTAGCTGTTGACGATCTGGCCGCCATTGCGACCTGACGCGCCCCAGCCCACTCGCGCAGCCTCAAGCACAACAACATTAAACCCCGCTTCCAGCAGATGCAGCGCTGACGACAATCCGGTATAACCCGCGCCGATAATGCATACATCCGTGGTGACATCTTCTTTCAGTGTCTCACGCAACGGCGAGGGATTGGCAGACGCCGCATAATACGACGAGGCATGCTCTAACTGAGGGTTTTGGGTGCGTTGCTTCGATTCCATTGAACCTGCTTGCTGCTGCATGTGACGTTCCTACTGTTGTTCTAATTCTTGGTTGAGCCGTTTCATTTCTTCCTTGGACTTACGCTCAGAGCGACGAGCGATATACCAAGAAATAAACGCAAACAACGACACAACCAGAATGATTAATGTGGCAAGGGCATTGATCTTCGGTGACACGCCCAGGCGCACAGAAGAGAACACCACCATAGGTAGCGTGGTTGACCCCGGCCCCGACACGAAGCTTGCGATAACCAGATCATCAAGAGACAAACTGAAGCTCAATAACCAACCCGCCACCAGCGCAGGCGCAATCATAGGGACAGTGATCACGAAGAAGACTTTCAGCGGGGTTGCCCCCAAATCCATGCCGGCTTCTTCAATCGAGAAATCCAATTCTCGCAAGCGCGATGACACCACCACCGCCACATACGCGGCGCAGAATGTCGAGTGTGCAATCCACACCGTTGTCATCCCGCGCTCAGCTGGCCAACCAAACAGCTCGCCCATTTGAACAAACAACAGCAACAGCGAAAGACCGATAATCACATCAGGCATGACCAGTGGCGCCGTGATCATGTTTGATAGCGTGAGCCTCCCCCATGAACGTCTAAACCGTGTCATTACAAACGCTGCAAGCGTGCCTATGATCACCGCCATGGTGGAGCTATAAAACGCGATGCGTAGGCTGGTCCAGACGGCTTGCAGGATCTGTTCATCTTTGAACAGTTCGATATACCACTTGGTGGAGAATCCGCCCCACACCGTCACCAGCTTTGAGGCATTAAATGAGTAGATCACCAAGATCAACATCGGCAAATAGAGAAACACTAACCCTACCCACAACATGACGGTTGAAAATTGCCAACGTTTCATCGGCTAGCCTCCATGTCCTTAGATTGATAGTGATGGAACAAGGTGATCGGAATGATCAACAGCGCCAACATCACAATCGCCAATGCCGAGGCAACAGGCCAATCACGGTTGTTAAAGAATTCTTGCCACAACACCTTACCAATCATCAGGGTTTCAGGACCGCCAAGCAGCTCTGGTATCACGACTTCACCCACCACAGGAATAAACACCAACATGGAACCTGCAATCACACCGCCTTTCGATAAGGGCAATGTCACTTTCCAGAAAGTATTAAAGTTACGTGAGCCTAAATCAGCTGCCGCTTCGAGCAAGCTGCCATCGAGCTTGACGAGGTTGGCGTAAAGGGGCAGCACCATGAATGGCAAATAGGTATAAATAATACCGATGTACACCGCGACATTGGTGTTGAGGATCTGGATAGGGTCTGAAATCACACCGAGCCAGAGTAAAGAATTATTGATGATCCCCGAGTTACTCAATAGCCCCATCCAGGCATAAACACGGATCAAAAAAGAAGTCCAAGATGGCAACATGATAAGCAACAGCAGCACGGTCTGCATCCGTGCAGGTGCACGGGCAATCGCATAGGCCATCGGGTATCCCAATAGCAGACAACCAATCGTCGAGAAAAAAGCAATTTTGACCGAACTGAGATACGCGAGAACATAAAGATCGTCATCGAGTATTCGCAGATAGTTTTCAAGATTCAGCGTGATCTCAACCACTTCATCCACATATTGCATAATCGCTTCATAAGGCGGTATTGCAATGGCAGCCGTGGAGAGGCTGATCTTAAACACTATCGCAAAGGGCATCGCAAAAAAGAGCAATAGCCAAAGATAGGGGATCCCTAAGGTCAAATGCCGACCCTTTGGAAACAGAATGTGTGTCTTAGTCGGCGGCTTTTTCACGTCAGTATTAGGGTTAGAGGGCATCGTCATACGCGTAATACCACACCGCTGGTGGCCTCCCAACTGATGAACACTTCGTCATCCCAAGTCGGTCTGTCTTGGCGTCGAGAGATATTCGCCATGCTACACATCACGATTTTGCTGCTAGGTAATTTGACGTAGTAAACGGACATTCCACCGAGGTAGGCAATATCATCCACCACACCTTTGGTCCAGTTGTACTCGCCTTCAGGTGGCTCTTTGCTGATCAAGGCTTTCTCTGGCCTGACCGCCAGCCATACTTTTTTGTCTTCGACATTCGTAGCAACGCCGTGACCAACATAGATGGGCTGTGAGATTTCGTGTGAATCAATCACGCAATGGTCAGTTTCATCCACCACGATATCGCCTTCAAACGTGTTCACCGAACCAATGAATTCGGCAATCATGCGACTGTTGGGGCTTTCGTAGATGTCCGTTGGTGAGCCTGTTTGGGCGATCCATCCTTCGTGCATCACGGAGATACGACCTGCCATGGTCATGGCTTCTTCTTGGTCGTGAGTTACCATCACACAGGTCACACCAACACGTTCAAGAATTTCCACCACTTCTAACTGCATTTGTGTGCGCAGCTTTTTGTCCAATGCCCCCATGGGTTCATCGAGCAACAAAAGTTTTGGTCGCTTTGCCAATGATCGCGCCAAAGCAACCCGTTGGCGCTGACCGCCCGAAAGTTGATGTGGCTTTCTTTTGGCATACTCTTCCATTCGCACTAAACGAAGCATCTCGGCAACGTGGAGATCAATTTCAGCCTTCTTCATTTTGTCTTGCTTCAAACCAAAGGCGATGTTTTGCGCCACCGTCATGTGCGGAAACAAGGCATAAGACTGAAACATCATATTGATAGGGCGTTCGTAAGGAGGCATGTCGGTGATGTCTTCACCATCAAGATAAATTCGACCGCTTGACGGTTTTTCGAATCCCGCCAGTATGCGCAATAAGGTAGATTTACCGGACCCTGACCCACCCAATAGCGAAAAAATCTCTCCTTTCTCAATCGTGAGGGACACATCATCGACGGCACGAACATCGCCGAACACTTTGCTAACACGGTCAATTTTTAGCAGATCCTGTTTCTTCTGCTGACTTTCGATAGGTTGCGGTTTATTCGTCACACTCTGATCCTCCCTGTTACCGCTCAGAAAACGTAAATCCTGAAAACAGCGAGAGAGCCACAAACAATGCGGCTCTCTGATTAACCGTTACTGGCCAGTTTTCATTCGCGTCCAGTTACGAGTCTTGAGACGGCTTATTTTCAGAGGTAACACTTCAGACACGAACAACTTCTCCATCACCTCAGGAGTCGGATAAATAGAAGGGTTGTTCAACACGTCCTGATCAATCAGTGTGTTCGAGGCAGTGTTAGGGTTGGCATACACAACATAATCCGTGATTGGGGCAATCACTTCTGGACGCATAATGTAGTTGATAAAGGTGTGAGCGTTTTTGGCATTCTTCGCCCCCGCAGGGATTGCCATCATGTCGAACCAAATATTGGCGCCGTCACTTGGAATGGCGTATTCGATAACCTGACCATTGTCAGCTTCTTCCGCGCGATCTGCCGCTTGAAAGATATCCCCCGAGAAACCAAAGGCCAGACAAACATCACCATTCGCCAAATCGGTGATGTAGCGCGACGAATGGAAGTAGGTAATGTAAGGGCGAATTTTAGCCAGTGCTACCCCTGCTTTTTTGTAGTCTTCTTTATTGGTGGAGTTTGGATTCAAACCGAGATATTGCAGCACCTGCGGCATCACCTCATCGGCGGAATCCAGCATGGCAACACCGCACTCTTTTAATTTGGACACGTACTGAGGGTCCATCAAAAGGTCTAGCTTATTCTCGGGCAAGTTATCACCCAAAATCGCTGTCACCTTTTCGGTGTTGTAACCAACACCATTGGTACCCCAAAGGTAAGGAATGGCGTACTTATTACCTGGATCAGCCATTTCCAAACGCTTCATTAATACCGGGTCCAAATTTTTCATGTTGGTCAGCTGACTTTTATCCAATGGCTGGAATGCGCCCGCCGTGATTTGTTTGGCTAAGAAGTTATTTGATGGCACAACCAGATCGTAGCCCGAGTTCCCGGAAAGCAACTTCGCCTCGAGTATGTCGTTGCTGTCGTAGACATCATAGGTAATCTTAATACCCGTCTCTTTCTCGAAGTTTTCTATCGTGTCTTCCGCGATATAGTCACTCCAGTTGTAAATTCGTAGCACTTCTTCTGCGTGTAGCCCAGTTGAAACCACCAGTCCCGCAAGCATAACTGCGGTGACCTTGTTGCGGATTACCATCTTCATGTTTTCTCCTTTTAGCCCTCTCCTTTTCAAAAGAAAGGCATTACTACATTCCAATGTCCAAGCCAGTTTTTTAAGCTGGCTTTGATGGTTGATTGGCATCGCTTTGATGCCAATCAGTGAGATCTCGTGGGCGTTAAATCACGCCATTTTCCTGCAAATGTTGTAACGTCAAATCCAGCGACAATTTCGCTTTATGGATAAGTTCATCGACCTCAGCTCTCGTGATCACCAGCGGGGGACTGATGATCATCGTGTCGCCACAAGCCCGCATTACAAGGCCATTTTCAACACTCAAGTCACGGCAAATACCACCAATGCCAACAGATTCAGCGAATCGAGATCGCGAGGCTTTGTCTTTGACCAATTCGATCGCAGCCACCAGCCCTAAGCCTCGTGCTTCACCCACTAACGGATGATCTAACAGTGTTTGCCACTGCGTTTGCAGATAAGGGCCGATGTCTTCTTTGACATACTGAACAAGGTTCTTGTCTTTCATCACGCGCAGATTTTCCAACGCCACAGCCGCGGCCACAGGGTGACCGGAATAGGTAAAGCCGTGGTTGAAATCGCCGCCTTTTTCTTGAAACGCATTCGCCACACGATCACTAACAATCACACCGCCCATCGGGATATAGCCAGATGTCATGCCTTTTGCGATAGGCATAAAATCAGGCGTGATACCAAAGTGTTGGCAGCCAAACCATTCACCGGTTCGGCCAAAGCCTGAGATGACTTCATCAGTAATCATGAGAATGTCGTATTTTGCCAAGATGCGGTTGATTTCAGGCCAGTACGTCGAAGGTGGAATGATCACGCCACCCGCGCCTTGAAACGGTTCTGCAATAAACGCAGCGACTTTATCTTCGCCAATCTCAAGAATGGCTTTTTCCAATTCTTGCGCCGTTTTGATTCCAAACTCTTCGGGTGTCAGGTCGCCGCCTTCCCCAAACCAATAAGGTTGTGGAATATGGTGAATGCCAGGGATCGGCAGCCCACCTTGCTTGTGCATACCTTTCATGCCACCTAAGCTCGCACCTGCAACGGTGGAGCCGTGATAACCGTTATGACGACCAATGATGTTGAATTTTTCAGGCTGGCCTTTCAACGTCCAATAATGACGAACCATGCGCAGCACAGTGTCGTTTGATTCAGAACCAGAGCCGGTGAAGAACACCTGATTCATGTGGTCAGGAGCAAGGTCTGCAATTTCCTTCGCGAGTTCCACCACCGGTGGGTGAGCACATTGGAAGAAACTGTTGTAGTAAGGGAGTTCAAGCATCTGTCGATGCGCGGCGTCGGCCAATCTTTTCTCGCCGTAACCGATATTGGTGCACCAAAGACCTGCCATGCCATCCAGAATGCGATTTCCATTGCTGTCCCAGATGTACACACCCTGAGCACGCACAATCATGCGAGCGCCCGTCTCTCTCAGCGTTTTGTGGTCGCTGAATGGGTGTAAATAGTGCGCGTTATCTAGCGCTTGCAGTGTTTCGGTATCTGGGTGTTGTGCGACGTGTGTCATTTAGACCTCCACATCCATATAGTTTGACTCAATGGCAACCTATTAGGTTGTCTCCCTTTTTACACTGTCAGCAATAAGAACTCTCGCTCCCACGAACTGATCACACGTTTGAAGTTTTCCTGCTCTTTACGCTTCACCGCGATATAGCCTTTGGCAAATGACTCGCCGAAATATTCAGCAACTTCATCGCATTTCTCCATGCGTTCCAATGCTCCTTCCAAGGTATACGGCAATGCAGGGCTTCTGATTTCATAACCACGTCCTTGTGCCGGCGGCGTCGGTTTTAGCTCTCTCACCATGCCGATATAGCCACACAATAAGCTCGCTGCGATGGCGAGATAGCAGTTTGCATCAGCGCCCGGCAAACGGTTTTCCACACGTCGATTTTGCGGAGAGCAACTCGGCACACGTAAGCCACAGGTTCGGTTTTCTTCGCCCCATTCGACATTGACAGGTGCGGAGGTATCAGGAAGGAAGCGACGGAACGAGTTCACGTTGGGTGCGAACATCGGCAGCATTTCGGGAATAAATTGTTGAAGACCGGCAATGTGTCCGTAGAACAACGACGAACTGGTGCCATCTTCATTGGTAAATATGTTTTTGCCCGTTTGGGTATCTAAAATACTCTGGTGTAAATGCATTGCACTGCCCGGCTCATCGGTGACCGGCTTAGACATAAATGTTGCCACCACTTCGTGTTTCAGCGCGGCTTCTCGCAATGTGCGCTTAAACAAAAACACTTGATCGGCCAGAACCAGAGGGTCACCGTGACGGAAGTTAATTTCCATCTGTGCAACCCCTTCTTCATGAATTAAGGTATCAATGGCTAAGCCCTGCTTTTCACACCACTCATACATATCTTCAAACAAGGGGTCGAATTCGTTAGCGGCATCGATCGAGAATGATTGGCGTCCTGTTTCCATTCGACCTGAACGGCCAATAGGTGGCTTCAAGGGTAAATCGGGGTTTTCACTGCGAGCGGTGAGGTAAAACTCCATTTCAGGCGCAACAACCGGTTTCCAGTTACGCTCCTCATAGAGTTTCAGCACTTTCTTGAGCAAATTTCGTGGCGTCAACTCGATGGGATTACCCATTTTGTCGAACGTGTCATGAATGATCTGTGCTGTTTTCTCTATTGTCCACGGCAACAGATAAACGGCGTCTTCATCAGGTTTACAAATGAAGTCGATATCCGCTTCATCGAGCAATGAGTAGTAGATATCGTCATCCACATAATCACCGGTCACCGTTTGAAGCAGAACGCTTTCAGGCAATCGCATCTCACCTTCGTGGATAAATTTATCCACGGGTGCAATTTTACCGCGCGCAATACCTGATAAGTCGCCAACCACACATTCGACTTCCGTAATTTCGTTGTCCTTCAACCATTTCTTAAGCTTATTCATATTCTTTCTCACGTGATTTCGCTCTTAGTCTGCAGGCATTCCCGAATACTTCGAAGATAGCTGAATAAAAGGGATTTTTTGTGACTTCCCACTCAGGATGCCACTGAACCCCTAACGCGAAACGTTTTGCATCGATAACAGAGACTGCCTCTATCAACCCATCTGGCGCATACGCTTCTGGTCGCAAACCCTTGCCTAATCGGTCAATGCCCTGTGTATGAACAGAATTGACCTCCGCAAAAGTGCGACCCCACGCCTCGTAGAGAAGGCCTCCAGGTTCGATTGTCACTGTGTGAGAAAGGCCATATTGAACACCCACGGATGCGGTTTTATCTTCTCGATGTTCAATAAAGCCACCAACTTCATGCAGCTTTTGGTGTAAAGAGCCGCCCATCACGACGTTCATTTCTTGAAAACCACGGCAAATCGCCAAAACGGGGACACCCATTTCAATAGCGGCTTTCATTAAGGGCAATGTGGTGGCATCGCGTTCTGGGTCGTGATGAGCATCTGTACCGCTTGGCATGCCTTGATAGTGATGAGGTTCAATGTTGGAAGGAGAGCCGGTGAACAAAAGGCCATCAAACGAGGCGAGCAATTGCTTCATAGGAAGCGCATCGCCCAATGCAGGAATAATCAACGGGCAACAACCCGAGCCATCAACAACACCTTTAACGTATTTGTCGCCAGCAATATGGAAGGGATGCAATCCCAGCTGAGCACTGCAACCTGTCACGCCGACTAATGGCGTTGTTGAACACTGCATACCGTCCTCTACTTTGTCGTTAATTCCATGTGATGGGATAAGTTAAAAACCGTTATCACCACTTAACGCGTTCGTTTTTTCACACGCTACACGTTAAAAATAAATTACGCAAGTGACCAACTCAACAAAATCAACCTAATTGTTTATCAATTTCTTAACATTGTTAATTGCCTGATTTATCCGCGCTTATCGCATTGATTTGCAGCAAAAATAAGGAATTTGTGACGTGGAGCGCGGTTGACATTATTGCGTGTTTACTATTCACTCAGAGGTACACATCGAGGTGGCCAATATAATTTACACTCAGGTAGGTGTTTAATGCGATATCAAACAGACAAGGAAATGTTTACGCCTGAAGATACAAATTTACCGGATGCACAAGAAGCGATTCAGTTTCTCGAACAAAATCCGGATATTGAATTTGTCGATCTGCTGTTACTTGATATGAATGGCATCGTGCGGGGCAAACGCGTCGAGAAGGATAAACTGCCCAAGGCTTATGAACAGGGCATAGCATTACCTATCTCTATTTATGGCATGAACATTAAAGGCAACCCAGTCGAGGAAACCGGATTGGGATTGGAGATTGGCGAATCCGATGCGATCTGTTTCCCGGTTTCAGGATCACTGACACGCCAGCCTTGGCAAAAGCGTCCCATTGCTCAGGTCATGCTCGAGATGTATGAAAAGAGTGAAATGCCCTTCTTTGGCGACCCACGAATGATCCTTCGTCGGGTATTACGTCAAATGCAAGAGCGCGGCTTGAACCCCGTTTCGGCCTTTGAGCTTGAGTTTTACCTCATTGACAGTAAAACGCCGGGTAAAGCGCCATTGCCGCCAATCTCTCCTGTGACAGGAAAACGACCTGAGAATACACAAGTCTATTCGTTGGATGACCTTGACGAGTATGCCGACCTGCTTACCGATATTATCGAAGCAGCCCGTGAGCAAGGCCTACCTGCTGATACCATCGTTGCCGAATCTGCGCCCGGTCAATTTGAGATTAACCTCAAACATACCGATGATGCGCTCGCCGCATGTGACCATTCAATACTGCTTAAACGCGTGATCAAGCAAGTCGCCCATGATCATGATCTCGACATCACCTTTATGGCAAAGCCCTACGCCGACCAGGCCGGCAATGGCATGCATCTGCATATCAGCTTACTTGATGAAGAGGGAAGAAACGTCTTTCAACCTGAGGAAGACGGCCAGGTCACCGACACCATGCGCTATGCACTGGGTGGTTTGCTTGAGCTGATGCCACAGTATTTTTCAATCTTGTGTCCGAACATCAATTCGTATCGCCGATTCAGCCCAGATTTCTATGTGCCAAACGCAGCGACTTGGGGTCTGGAAAACCGCACCACAGCACTTCGTATTCCCGGCGATTTACCAGAGGCAACACGAATTGAACACCGTGTGGCAGGGACTGATGCCAACCCCTATTTGATGATGAGCGCCTTCCTCGCTTCGATCATGCATGGCATCGATAACAAAATTGAACCCTGTGATCCCATCGTCGGTAATGCTTATGACATGGACACCACGCCATTGCCCACCAACCTTCGTGACGCGTTAAGGTTGCTGTCGTCGTCAGATGTCTTGCGACAATATCTCGGTACTGATTTTGTCGACGTGTTCGTCACCTGCAAAGAGAAAGAACAGGAAGAGTTTGAGCAACACATCACTAACTTAGAGTACGACTGGTACCTTCACGCATTCTAGTGACGATATACCGATGTCAGCTTTCTTCCTCCCACAATGACATCGATATATTGACTCTTTGTGGCTAGCCTTCGAAAATGAACCGGATTTTATTCATTCGGTTCATTTTCATGACTGCTCAGCCTTCTAAAGCTTCAACACAAACACTTTGCCCATGCGGCAGCCAGCAGCCTTATAACCAATGCTGCGAACCTATTCATCATCAACACAGCAATGCGGATCACCCAGAAAAACTGATGCGCGCACGTTACAGCGCACATGTTGTTGGATTAGTGGACTTTGTTGTTGCCACCTATCACGCCTCTTGCCACGCAGAAGAACACCGCGAGGCCATTGCCAAATCAGTGAAGAGCCGATGGCAAATGCTGCAAGTCCTATCAAGCTCTGTTGATGACGGTGGCAAGCAGGGTTTCGTCGAATTCAAAGCCCACTATGCAGAAGACGGCACGCCTTACTGCCTGCATGAAAAATCGCGTTTTGTCACTGAAGAGAAAAACGGTGAAACCCTTTGGTTTTACATTGATGGGGAATACCCAAAAATCGAGAAAGTGGGCCGAAACGATCCTTGTCCTTGTGGAAGCGGTAAAAAGCATAAAAAATGCTGCGGTTAGAAAACACTCAAGCTGATTGATTTTTGGTCGATATATAGGGGGAGCAACTCATGAGGACATATGATGGCTTGGTTCCCCAAAATCTCAGACTATTCACCACAAAAAGTGAATAACGTCTCGAAGCAAAATAAAACAGAGCAGCAAAAACAAAAGCTTGTTGATGAAGAAGAGCACGACAACGCTGAAAACGAACAGCAGCCCGCATCGACAGATAAGAAAAACGATGGGTTGTTAGATGTTTATGTCTGATCGAAAAAACCTTCGTCTTATTTCCGGTCTTTCATTCCCTACCCCTTGCTCCATCGCAAAGTAAGCAGAAGAAAAGTGTCATAAAACCTTCGCGAAATTGACCCGTTTGCACTCCCGCTCATCTCCTTTTAAGCCATTGCCCTTTCTCATAGTCGCTAATTCGTTAAACACACAAATTACTTGTTGCAATATTTAATGAGTTTGTTAGTGTTGAGCCCAAGCAAACGTTTACTCGTTTACATATTGAGAGAAGACACAAATGCAAAAAACACTAATGACCATTCACCACCACCATCACCCTGAGTAGTCTTTCGGGTAGATTGGTTTCGACTGGAAGACAGGGATTTAGGTTCTTCCAACGGTCATTATAGTGAATACAAGATTCAGACCCCCGGAAGCGAACCTTCCGGGGGTTTTTACATTTTAGGATTAAAAATTGTGGCAACGTCTTCTAGAAGGAAGCGTTGATACCAAAGATACAGGGATTAGATCATGCAAACAGAACGTCTAAGAATCGCAATACAGAAAAAAGGCCGTCTCGCAAAAGAGTGTTTTGAACTGCTTAAGCGCTGCGGTGTGAAAATCAATGTCTCCGGTGATCGTTTGGTCGCCCACGCAGAAAATATGCCTCTCGACCTATTGCTGGTGCGCGATGATGATATCCCGGGCCTCATCATGGATGGTGTTGTCGATCTGGGTGTGATCGGTGAAAACGAACTTGAAGAAGTGCGTTTAGAGCGAGTCAAGGTTGGCGAACCAAGCGAATACAATAAACTTCGTCGTCTTGATTTTGGTGGTTGCCGCCTGTCTGTCGCCGTTGAAAAAGACCAAGACTACAACGGCCCACAAGATCTAGCGGGCAAGCGCATTGCGACCACCTACCCTAACATTCTGAAAGCCTACCTCGACCAGCAAGATGTTAAATTCAGCACCTGTATGTTGAATGGTTCGGTTGAAGTTGCGCCGCGCGCAGGCCTTGCTGACGCGATTTGTGATCTCGTTTCTACTGGCGCGACCCTCGAAGCTAATGGCCTGAAAGAAGCAGAAGTTATCTTCCGTTCAAAAGCCGTGCTTATCCAACGTACTGGCGAGTTTGCTGTCGACAAAGCTGAGCTTATCGATCGCCTTCTTACCCGCATCAACGGCGTTATTAAAGCCAAAGAATCCAAATACATCATGCTTCATGCGCCAAGTGAAACGCTTGAGAAAATCGTTGAGTTACTGCCAGGTGCAGAAGATCCAACCATCCTGCCATTGGCGCATGACAAACAACGCGTTGCCGTTCATCTTGTGAGCACTGAAAATCTGTTCTGGGAAACCATGGAAAAACTGAAAGCACTAGGCGCAAGCTCTATTCTGGTGCTGCCAATAGAGAAGATGATGGAGTAAGCCATGAAAACAGTGGTTTGGAAATCGCTCAGTGACCAGCAGAAGGAAAGTTCATTAGAACGCCCTGCTATCTCAGACAGTGCTTCGATTACGGAAGCCGTTCAAAGCGTGATCAGTGATGTACGCCAAGGTGGTGACGCCGCACTAAAAGCACTGACCGAGAAATTCGATAAAGTCGTCCCTGAAAACATTCGTGTTAAACAGGAAGAAATCGATGCCGCTGAGTCACGTTTGGGTGAGGAGATTAAAGTCGCGCTCAAGCAAGCCTATGACAACATCGCTTGTTTCCATCAAGCACAAAAAGCACAGCCGCTGACTGTGGAAACCATGCCGGGTGTTGTGTGTGAGCTTGTCACCCGTCCGATCAATCGTGTGGGTTTGTATATTCCCGGTGGCAGCGCACCTTTGCCGTCTACCGTGTTAATGCTTGGCGTTCCCTCGCAAATTGCAGGTTGCCGTAAAGTGGTACTTTGCTCGCCACCACCTATTGCAGACGAAATCCTCTACGTTGCGAAACTGTGTGGCATTGATCAAGTGTATAACCTTGGTGGCGCACAAGCGGTTGCCGCCATGGCTTATGGCACTGAAACTGTCAGCAAAGTGGACAAAATTTTCGGCCCAGGCAATGCGTTTGTGACCGAAGCTAAACGTCAAGTCAGCAACGATCACCAAGGCGCAGCGATTGATATGCCTGCTGGCCCGTCTGAGGTGCTAGTCATTGCAGATGAAGAGGCAGATGCCGATTTCGTTGCCGCAGACTTACTCAGTCAAGCCGAGCACGGCCCAGACTCACAAGTTGTGCTAGTCACGCCGTCTCCCGTATTGGCAGACAGAGTCGCCGATGCCGTGCAGCAACAACTTTCGGTACTAAGTCGCGCGGACATTGCCAGCAAAGCCTTGGGTTCAAGCATTATCATCATCGCTGAAAGCCTGACCCAATGTATCGCCATCTCAAACAATTATGGTCCTGAGCACTTGATTGTTCAGACCAAAAAACCGCGCGAACTATTACCGCTGCTGGATAATGCAGGTTCTATCTTCTTGGGCGCTTGGTCGCCAGAATCTGTGGGTGATTACGCGTCTGGTACCAACCACGTACTGCCAACCTATGGTTATACACGCACTTACTCAAGCCTCGGGCTTGCGGATTTTAGTAAGCGTATGACGGTTCAAGAGCTATCCGCAGATGGCCTGCAAGCGCTCGCACCCACCGTGGTAGCAATGGCAAATGCAGAAGGTTTAGACGCGCACCGCAATGCGGTCACTATTCGCGTCAACAAGCTTAATAAATTGCAGTAATTTTGGGGTGAGTGATGGATATTGAAAAATTAGCTCGTAAGGATGTTCAGGCGTTGACCCCTTACATGTCTGCCCGCCGCTTAGGTGGTCAAGGTGATGTCTGGCTAAATGCCAATGAATCACCCTTTAACAACGAATACACCATTAATGGAGCTGGTCTTAATCGCTATAGCGAATGTCAGCCAGATGAACTCATCCGTGCGTATGCAGACTATGCGGGCGTGCGTCCAGAACAGGTGCTCACCTCTCGTGGCGCGGATGAGAGCATTGAGCTTCTTATTCGTACCTTCTGCGAAGCAGGCGAAGACAGCATTCTTTTCTGCCCGCCGACCTATGGCATGTATGCCATCAGTGCGGAAACCGCAGGTGTTGAGCGAAAAATCGTTCCACTGACGCCAGAGTGGCAGCTAAACATCGCTGAGATCGAAAACAATCTCGACGGTGTGAAACTGGTTTTCGTCTGTAGCCCAAATAACCCAACGGGCAACCTGATTGAGCGCAAGGACATTGAAGCACTGTTAGAAATGACCGCAGGTCGCGCACTGGTTGTGATGGATGAAGCCTATATTGATTTCTGCCCTGAAGCGTCGACCGTTGACCTTTTGGTTCGTTATCCAAACCTTGCGATTTTGCGCACCATGTCGAAGGCCTTTGCTCTCGCGGGACTGCGTTGTGGCTTCACCATTGCCAATCAACAAGTTATCCAGCTGATGCAAAAAGTGATCGCGCCTTATCCTGTGCCTGTGCCCGTGACGGAAATTGCTTGTCAGGCACTGTCTGAAGCCGGTCTTGCCCGCATGAAGTATCAAGTGTTGGATCTGAGTGCTAACCGTGCTTATTTGCAAGCAGGTCTTTCCATGTTACCGGGTGTGCAAGTGTTTGATGGCTATGCTAACTACCTTCTGGTGAAATTCGACGACGCGGAACTGCTGTTTACCGCCCTTTGGGACAACGGCATTATTCTTCGCCGCTCTCCGATTGAAGGCTGCATTCGTATCAGCATCGGCAACCGTGAAGAATGTGAAAAAACTCTGACCTTTATCCGCCAGCAACTGGCATAAAGAGCGAAACGAAAAGGAATTTGTAGTGAAAGAAAAAATCCTCTTTATTGACCGCGATGGCACATTGATTGTTGAGCCGCCTGTCGATTTTCAAGTCGACCGCCTCGACAAACTGAAGCTAGAGCCTGATGTCATTCCTGCTCTGCTTGCGCTTCAGGATGCAGGTTACAAGCTGGTGATGGTCACCAACCAAGACGGTTTGGGTACCGACAGCTACCCACAAGCTGATTTCGATGCGCCACATAATATGATGATGGCGATTTTCGAATCTCAAGGCGTTAAGTTTGCTGACGTTTTGATTTGCCCGCACTTCGACAACGAAGGATGTAGCTGCCGCAAACCCAAGCTGGGTTTGGTGAAAGACTACCTCCAACAAGGCCGAGTGGATTTCAAAACCTCCGCCGTGATTGGCGATCGTCAAACCGATCTGCAATTGGCTGAGAACATGGCGATCCGTGGTATTCAATACCACCCAGAAACCATGAACTGGAAACAGATCCTCAAAGATTTGACGACGTCCCCACGCGTTGCTTCAGTGGTTCGCACCACCAAAGAAACCGATATTTGTATCACGGTAAACTTGGATGAAAGCGGCGGCAACAGCATCAGCACAGGCCTTGGCTTTTTTGATCACATGCTAGATCAAATCGCCACACACGGTGGTTTCCGCATGGTAGTCGCAGTAGAAGGTGACTTGCACATCGACGACCACCACACGGTAGAAGACACCGCGCTAGCGCTGGGCCAAGCACTGAAAGAAGCCCTTGGCAACAAACGCGGCATCGGCCGTTTTGGCTTTAGCCTGCCGATGGACGAATGCCTTGCACAATGTGCCTTGGATTTGTCTGGTCGCCCTTACCTGAAATTCGACGCGACGTTCTCGCAAGACAAAGTCGGCGATCTATCAACCGAAATGGTCGAGCACTTCTTCCGCTCATTGACGGACACCATGGCCTGTACGCTGCACCTTTCCTCGGATGGTGATAACACGCACCACATCGTTGAAAGCCTGTTTAAGGCTTATGGCCGTACATTGCGCCAAGCGATCCGCGTTGAAGGCAACGAGCTGCCAAGCAGCAAAGGCGTACTCTAAGGAGAGATAGTATGAGCGACGCAAACATTGTCATTATTGATACCGGATGCGCCAACGTCAGCTCTGTGCGTTTTGCCATTGAGCGCTTAGGTTACGACGTCACGATTAGTCGTGACCCTGCCGTAGTACTGGCCGCTGACAAACTGTTTCTTCCTGGTGTTGGCACGGCGACCGAGGCAATGAAAAACCTTGAAGAACGCGATTTGATCTCGCTCGTTCGTGACGTCAAACAGCCATTACTTGGCATCTGTTTGGGCATGCAGTTGTTGGGCAAGTCATCACAAGAAGGTAAAGCAGCTGTTAACTGCCTTGGCCATGTTGATGCTGACACCACACTGATGGAAACAGGCAACTTACCGCTTCCACACATGGGTTGGAATACGGTCACTCCCGTGAATAACCATCCCCTGTTCAAAGATATCCCAGAGAACAGCTACTTCTATTTCGTGCACAGCTACGCCATGCCAGTGGGCGATTACACCATTGGCCAATGTGACTACGACAAGCCTTTTAGCGCTGCGGTACAAAACGGCAACTATTACGGCGTTCAGTTTCACCCAGAGCGCTCGAGCAAAGTTGGAGCGCAGCTGATCAAAAACTTTTTGGAGTTATAAGGATGATAATTCCTGCTTTAGATTTGATTGATGGACAAGTCGTCCGCCTTTATCAAGGCGATTACGGCCAAGTCACCGAATACAAAGTTGACCCTCGTGAGCAATTCGCGCTGTACCACAATGCAGGCGCAAACTGGCTACATTTGGTCGACTTAACCGGCGCAAAAGACACCACTGCTCGCCAGCTTTCTATCATCGAATCCTTGATTGAAAGCACTCCCGCGAATATTCAAATTGGCGGAGGCGTTCGTAAAGAAAGCGATGTTGTAGAACTGCTTCGCGCAGGCGCAAAACGCGTAGTGATTGGTTCAACTGCCGTGAAGCAGCCAGAAATTGTGAAGGGCTGGATGCAAAAATACGGCGCGGAACATATCGTCTTAGCACTGGACATCAATATCGATGAAAACGGCAATCGCATGGTTGCGGTATCAGGCTGGCAAGAAGATTCCGGCGTGACTATTGAAGCACTGCTGGAAAATTTCCTTACTGTGGGCTTAAAACATGTTCTGTGTACCGACATTTCCCGTGACGGCACATTGGCAGGTTCCAACGTTGAGCTCTACAAAGATCTTTGCGCAGCCTACCCGCAAGTTCAATTCCAATCTTCAGGTGGCATTGGTTCTCTGGCAGACATTGACGCGCTCAAAGATACTGGCGTTGCGGGTGTCATCGTGGGTCGTGCCCTGCTAGACGGCAAATTCACCGCAGAGGAGGCATTCGCATGTTGGCAAGAAGAATAATTCCCTGCCTAGACGTTCGTGATGGTCAAGTCGTCAAAGGCGTTCAGTTTCGTAACCACGAAATCATTGGTGACATCGTCCCACTTGCTGCACGTTATGCGGCTGAAGGCGCTGACGAATTGGTGTTTTACGATATTACTGCATCAAGCGATGGTCGCGTCGTAGACAAAAGTTGGGTAGCACGTGTTGCCGAAGTGATTGATATTCCTTTCTGCGTGGCAGGCGGCATCAAAACCGCAGAAGACGCACAGCGGATTTTGGAGTTTGGTGCAGACAAAATCTCCATCAACTCCCCGGCCCTAGCGAACCCAGAACTGATCACTACGCTTGCCGAAAAGTTCGGCGTGCAGTGCATTGTTGTCGGCATTGATTCTTACTACGACAAAGACACGGGTAAGTATCAGGTTTACCAATTTACAGGTGACGAATCGCGTACCAAGGCCACCAAGTGGGAAACCCGCGATTGGGTGCAGGAAGTGCAAAAGCGCGGCGCAGGTGAAATCGTGTTAAACATGATGAACCAAGATGGCGTGCGCAATGGCTACGATCTGGAGCAACTCAACATGGTGCGCGAAGTGTGCCACGTGCCTTTGATTGCATCCGGTGGTGCGGGTGAAATGGTGCACTTTGCCGAGGCATTCAACAAATCCAACGTTGACGGTGCACTCGCAGCCTCCGTATTCCACAAGCAAATCATTAATATTGGTGAGCTAAAACAATACCTAAAACAACAAGACGTGGAGATCCGCTTATGAGCCAGACAGATGGAACCGCCGCACTGGCTGAACGCATTGATTGGGAAAAGATTGACGGTCTCGTGCCTGCCGTGGTGCAAAATGCCACCAGCGGTCAGGTATTGATGCTGGGCTACATGAACCAAGATGCGCTAGCGAAAACACTCGAAACCGAGCAAGTGACATTCTGGTCTCGCACCAAGGAGCGTCTTTGGACCAAAGGCGAAACCTCCGGTAACGTGTTGCAGCTTAAACACATCGACTTGGATTGCGACAAAGACACCCTGCTGGTACAAGTCGACCCTATCGGCCCAACCTGCCACCTTGGCACCGAAAGCTGCTTTGGCGAAGACAATGAAAGCAAGCCTGCTCTGGTGTTCCTTCATCAATTGGAGCAAGTGTTGGCTTCCCGTCGAGGATCCGATCCTTCTACGTCTTACACCGCGTCCCTTTACGCTAAGGGTACCAAGCGTATTTCGCAGAAAGTTGGCGAAGAAGGCGTCGAAGTCGCGCTTGCAGCGACGTCGGGCGATAAGGAAGAGTTGATTAACGAATCCGCCGACCTGATGTACCACCTTATGGTATTGCTGCAAGATCAAGATTTCTCCTTACAAGATGTGGCGAACAAACTGAAAGAGCGCCATAAGTCATCATAATCCCTGATAACGTCCGCACAATGAGGCAACTTCATGAGAAGTTGCCTTTTTTTTCGACACCTAATCACGCTGTAGGCATTTTTCTGCGATCAAATTGGCATCGATACGTTAAAATTTCATTTAACTACTGAGACAAATGCTTAAGGGTTGAAATGTTTAACGGCAAGTCGATTTTAATCACCGGCGGTACCGGATCCTTCGGAAAAAAATACACCCAAACTATCCTTGCGCGTTATAAGCCTAAGCGACTCATCATTCTGTCTCGCGATGAACTGAAGCAGTTCGAAATGCAGCAAGATTTTAATCATCCTTCCATGCGCTATTTCATTGGTGATGTGCGTGATGCTGACCGCATGATGCAAGCGATGAATGGTGTGGACTATGTCATTCATGCTGCAGCACTCAAGCAAGTGCCTGCCGCCGAATACAATCCGATGGAGTGCATTAAAACGAACGTGCATGGCGCTGAAAACATCATTCGCGCCGCCATCGCTAACAACGTCGAAAAAGTCATTGCCCTGTCGACAGACAAAGCCGCAAGTCCCAACAACCTATATGGCGCTACCAAACTTTGCTCCGACAAACTTTTTGTCGCGGCTAACAACATGAGAGGCGAAAGCCAAACTCAGTTTGCGGTTGTGCGTTATGGCAACGTGGTTGGCTCCCGCGGTTCAGTTGTGCCCTTCTTCAAAAAGCTCGCCGCAGAAGGGGCTGAGTCGCTGCCAGTGACCCATCCAAACATGACCCGTTTTTGGATAACCTTGCAACAAGGTGTCGATTTCGTTCTCAAGAATTTTGCTCGCATGCAAGGTGGCGAAATCTTCGTGCCCAAAATTCCATCTGTTCGCCTCATCGATTTGGCCAATGCGTATGGAAATGGCTTACCGATCAAAGAAGTCGGCATTCGACCGGGCGAAAAAATGCATGAAATTATGTGCCCCAGCGATGACTCCCACCTCACGCTAGAGTTTGATGACCATTACGTCATGCGTCCAACCATCAAGTTCTATTCAGCAGATTATGACTATTCACACAATCCTCTCGGTGAAACAGGCACACCTGTTCCTGAAGGATTCGAGTATCACTCTGGCAGCAATCCTGAGTTCTTGGACGTTAAACAAATATTGGAATTTGAGCAGCAGTCATGATCCCCTACGGCAAACAAACTATCAGCCCAGCTGACATTGATGCGGTCGTCGATGTGCTTAGCTCTGATTTCATTACCCAAGGTCCAAAGGTGGGTGAGTTTGAACACGCCATTGCATCCAAAGTTGGGGCGAGTTATGCCATCGCGTCGAACAGCGCGACCTCCAGCCTTCACCTTGCCTGTTTAGCGTTAGGCTTAAGAAAAGGTCTGCGCCTTTGGACATCGCCAAATACCTTTGTTGCCTCGGCGAACTGTGGGCTTTACTGTGGCGCAGAGGTCGACTTTGTCGATATCGACCCTGTCTCCTATAACCTTTGCCCTGAAAAGCTGGCTGAAAAACTTGCGCTAGCGGCACAAGAAAATACCTTGCCGCACATCTTGGTTGCCGTACACATGTGCGGACAAAGCTGCGACATGGAAGCGATCCATCGCTTATCAAAGCAATACGGTTTCAAGGTGATTGAAGATGCTTCCCATGCCATTGGTGGGCGCTATCAGGGGGACTATATTGGTAGTTGTCGTTACAGCGACATCACGGTGTTTAGCTTTCATCCGGTGAAAATCATCACCACCGCCGAAGGTGGCATGGCGATAACCAATGACCCAGCACTTGCCAAGGCATTAGAAAGCTTGCGCAGTCATGGCGTGACTCGAGACCCCGCCGAGCTTGTCGATGCTGGACAAGGCGCTTGGTATTACGAACAGCAAGGCCTGGGTTACAACTACCGCATGACAGATCTTCAAGCGGCTCTAGGCGTATCTCAATTGACTCGTCTCGATGCGTTTGTCAAACGCCGAAATGCGCTTGCACGTCGCTACAACCGCTTACTCGAGAACCTACCACTGGCTACGCCGACACTACTCGAATCGTGCGAGTCGGCATGGCATTTGTATGTCATTCAGTTAGCGGAACCGGATTGCCGCCGCCACGTCTTCGATACGCTGCGGGCAAAAGGGATTGGCGTGCATGTTCACTATATTCCTGTGCACACGCAGCCCTATTATCGGGAACTTGGTTTCGATTGGGGCCAATTCCCTATTGCTGAAAATTATTACCATGCTGCGCTAAGTCTGCCGCTGTTTTTTGACATGACGGAAGACGAACAAGATCAGGTTGTGGCAGCACTTGCTGAGGCGCTTAACGCCAATTAAAGGACACAATGAAAGTCTGTATTATCCCTGCCCGAGGCGGCAGCAAGCGCATTCCAGGTAAAAACCTTAAACCCTTCATTGGTCAGCCTATCATCGCCTATGCCATCAACGTGGCGAAGCAGTCAGGTCTATTTGATCGCATTATCGTGTCCACCGACAGCGAAGAAATCGCTGCCGTTGCCACAGAATATGGCGCAGAGGTTCCCTTTATTCGTCCATCAGACATCGCCAACGATCACGCCACCACGCTGGATGTGATTAAGCACGCCATCGAATGGTTGAACGATCATGACCAAAGCCGTATCGAGGCGGTCTGTTGCCTGTATGCCACCGTGCCATTTACACGCACTTCAGATCTCGAAGAAGGCCTTGCATTGCTGCAAAGTGAAGGCACCAAATACACCTTCGCCAGCACGCGTTTTTCATTCCCGATCCAGCGCAGCATCCGCATGACCGAAGAAGGTAATGTCGAAATGTTCTGGCCTGAGCACTTCTCAACGCGCTCCCAAGATTTAGAACCGGCTTATCACGATGCAGGCATGTTCTACTGGGGTACGCCCACCGCTTTTGTATCAGGTTTGCCTATCTTTGCACCCCATTCAAAATCGGTACAAATTCCCCATTTTCGCGTGCAAGATATCGATGAACCCGATGACTGGCTACGTGCTGAAATGCTGTATGAAATTCTCTCAAAACGAGGCGAGTTGTGAACGTCGCCATTCGCGTGGATGCGTCGAGTCAAATAGGCACAGGACACGTGATGCGTTGCCTCGTTCTTGCCAAAAAGCTGATCGAGCACGGACACCATGTGCGCATGCTTAGCCGAGAACTAACGGGGAATTTGCTTGCGTATTGCCACCAACAAAACATCCATGTGATTCCCCTACCTGCCATTGAAGAAACCTTTTTGCCGGAGACTGGCGATTACGCGCACTGGTTAGGCGTAACGCAGGAAGAAGATGCGCATCAGTGTCTCGCGATGTTGGAGGACATTACCCTCGACTGGGTTGTTTTTGATCATTATGCGATTGATGAAAAATGGCAATCGCTAATGAAAACATCAGGTGCCAAGGTGCTCGCCATTGATGATCTCGCCAATCGTAGGCATGCCTGCGATATCTTGCTTGACCACAATCCTTGGCCTGACGTTGAAAACCGCTACCACTCATGGGTGCCCACTGGATGCCAACAACTGCTCGGCCCTCGCTTTGCGTTGTTGCGCGACTCATTTTCAGCGCTTCGAGATCACGATTTGAGCGTAATAAAAAACCAAATTGTGGCCTTCTTCAGTGGCACAGACCCAACAGGTGAAACGCTCAAACTTCTTCACGCCTGTCAGCAATTTTCTACGCTGCCCTTTAACGTTGTCATTGTCTATGGCATGGCAAATCCGCGAAAAGAAGCACTGTTAATGGAAGCCGTGCCTGAGTTTATCGAATTAGTTGAAAGCCTTCCTGACTTCGAAACAGAACTGGCTTGCTCGCGCTATGCATTTGGGGCTGCGGGTGTTAGCGCGATCGAACGTACCTGTTTACGCTTGCCCAGCACCTTGGTGTCAGTTGCTGAAAATCAGCGTGACATGGCAGAGCACCTTGCCAAATCTGGACAGTATCGTTATCTCGGTTTGAGTAATATCACAACAGCCTCTCGCTATGCACAAGAGTTGACTTGGCTCGCCGAACATTGGGATGCTTTGCCGCTTCGTTTGCCTGAATCAGACATTGACGGGCTAGGCGCAGAACGTGTCGTTCGCGCAATGGAGAATTGCCAATGAGCGAGATGACGCCCTGCGACAACACCAAAACAACGCTGCGCCCAATGACAGAAGCAGATTTAGCGATGGTGAGAGAGTGGCGCAACGACCCCGCGGTTCGCCAGTTCATGTTCACCCAACACGACATCAATGCCGAGGAACACCGATGCTGGTTTACTGGCATTGCTGATGATCAGACCAAGCGATGTCTGATCGCTCTGATTGATGAAACACCTATTGGTATGGTCTCTTTCACCAACATTGACGCCACCTCTGGCTCAGCCGAGTGGGGCTTTTACAAAGATCCATGTTCGCCGATCGGTACGGGGATTCGCCTACTTCAAGCTGCGCTGGTTTATGGCTTTACTGATTTAGCGCTGAGACAAATTGATAGCCGTGTACTTTGCACCAATTCTAAGGTGCTGCACCTCCACCACAAACTTAGTTTTCGCAAAGACGAGAGCGTCGCGGTGTTACAAAATGACTGTGGTGACGCTATTCCTTACTGCGTATTTCATTTATCACGAGAGCAGTGGACACGCAGCGCTAACCACTTAACAGAGTATTGAATCTAGCTATGACGCAATGCATCACGATAGATCGTCGAAAAATAGGCCCAGAGCATAAGCCCTATGTCATCGCGGAAATGTCGGCGAATCATAATGGTTCCCTAGAACGTGCTTTTCAGACCATCGAAATGGCAAAACGCGCGGGTGCTGACGCTGTCAAAATGCAAAGCTACACCGCCGATACCATCACCCTGAATTGTGCTTCTGCAGAGTTTCAAATTAAGGGCGGCTTGTGGGATGGCAGAACACTCTATGACCTCTACCAAGAAGCTCACACGCCATTTGATTGGCACAAACCGTTGTTTGATAAAGCGCGCGATGTGGGTATCACGCTCTTCAGTACCCCATTTGATTTTTCTGCCGTTGATTTACTCGAAGATCTCAACGCACCCGCGTATAAAATTGCCTCATTTGAAGCGATTGATTTGCCCCTGATCCGTTACGTTGCTCAAACAGGCAAGCCGATGATCATTTCTACCGGCATGGCTAACAACGACGAAATCGCAGAAGCGGTTGCGATGGCGCGAGACAGTGGCTGCAAAGAGTTGGTTTTGCTCCATTGCATCAGTGCTTATCCGGCGCCTGCATCGCAAAGTCATCTGCGCACCATTTCCGATTTGTCTTCGCGTTTTCACACCATTGGCGGCCTGTCTGATCATACCCTCGGCACTACCGTGTCCATTGCAGCTGTGGCGCTTGGCGCGTCTGTGATTGAAAAGCACGTTACGCTCAGTCGCAACGATCCAGGGCCAGATTCCACCTTTTCGCTCGAGCCTCATGAGCTTGAGGCGCTATGCCGTGACACGGGCATCGCATGGCAGGCACTCGGCCAGGCAGATTATCAACTCAAAGACGCAGAAAAAGCCAATGTGCAATTTCGTCGATCTTTGTATATCAGTGACGATATCAAAGCAGGTGACAAATTCACTGCGCAGAACGTTCGCAGCGTCAGACCTGGCTTTGGCTTAGCGCCAAAATATTATGACGATGTGATAGGAAAAACGGCGAGTGCAGACATTGCCTTTGGTACCGCACTTCGATGGGACATGGTCACCAAGTAGCTAAAAACAAAAAGCCAGCGAGAATTCGCTGGCTTTGTCGATAATTCATCATCACTCTGACTGACTAAACTTTTTGTTCATCCGTCGAGGGCTGCTTGCCTTCTTGTGCGGGTTGATTTTGCACTTCTTCCAACCACAGCTTGTGGTGTTGTTTAGCCCATGCTTCATCGACATAGCCTGTCGCCATGCCTTCAAACGCACCTTCTGTACCCGCGGTACCGATATAGATGTGCCCGAACGCGGCAGCCAGTAAGCCCAAAGATGCAATACCGTGGATAACGTTAGCGATTTGCATGTCTGTGCGGGTTTGACCGAAGATCGGAAAATCCATCACTAAACCCGTAATACACACCACCACACCCACGGTTGCTAACAACCAGAACCATATCTTCTCGCCGCCGTTACAAAAGCCAGCATCAGGGTGTTTACCGTTAGGTAAAATACCACCGCCTTGCTTAAACCATTCAATGTCGACCTTGTTGATCATGTTGTTCTTAAACCACTTCACTAACATGCAAAGCAGACCAAGGACGAACAAAGGGCCTAAGTAGTTATGCGACAGTTTCGCGGCGTAGATAATACTTCCCCACAAGGCCTCTGGTGCAACCGGTTTAATAAAATGTCTACCGTACAGCAGCACGACACCTGACAGCCCCAAAATGAGGAAGTTGATCGCGGTAAACCAATGCATTGCGCGTTCAAATGGCGACCAGCGGTGCACCTTTTTTCCTGTGCGTTCATTCGTTAGTTTGATGCGACCTGCCCACAGATAGAAAAGCAGTAGGCTTGCCGCAGATGCGCCCATAAAGATAAGCCCCAGCGGGCTAATCCATTGGTTGCGAACCTCACGCCATCGCTGTCCATCAACATTAATTAACTGACCCGCTTCAGCGCCAGTGGCGACAGTGAATCCCGACTCGCCGGATTTCACTTCTCGCCAATACTCAGGTCCTGCCAATTGCACCATCTCTCTTTGCGGATCGGCTGTTTCAGCCTGTTCCGCAAACGAAGTGGGCACGGCAAAGCTGGCGATCACCATCAGCATGGCGAGCAATGTTCTAAACATATCTCCTCCTAATGCTGCTGAGACGAACCCAGCAGCTCTCCATGCTCATCAGCTTTTTGTGGCGTCATAGGCAAGATCATTCCCGTTCGTCCAGCCAGCACCTTTCGCGCCACGCTCTACCACGCGCTGACGGAAGACCGCAGAGATTTTCTCCGCATCACCCGCAAGCAGCGCTTTGGTTGAGCACATTTCGGCGCACAATGGCAATTTGCCCTCTGCAATTCTGTTCGCACCGTAAAGCTCACGCTCTTTGGCAGAACCATCAGGCTCAGGACCGCCCGCACAGAAGGTACATTTATCCATCTTGCCACGCTCGCCAAACGCTGCCGTTTTCGGAAACTGAGGTGCACCAAACGGACAAGCAAACAGGCAGTAACCACACCCTATGCACGTTTCCTTGTTGTGAAGCACAATGCCATCTTCAGTACGATAGAAGCAATCTGCTGGGCAAACGGCCATGCAAGGCGCATCCGCACAGTGCATACAGGCAACAGAGATCGAGTTCTCACCCGCTTCACCGTCGTTTAATGTGACGACTCGGCGGCGTTGGATGCCCCAAGTCACCACTTCTGAGTTCGCGTTACTGCACGCAGTGACACAACCGTTGCACTCAATGCAGCGTTTGGTATCACACAAAAATTTCATATCGGCCATAATGTATGCTCCCTACTACGCTGGAATGATCTTACAAAGGGTGACTTTGGTTTCCTGCATCACAGTAACCGGGTCATAACCATAAGTGGTCGCGGTGTTAGCAGACTCACCAATCACGTACGGATCCGCACCTTCTGGATACCTATCAAGCAAGCTTTGTCCTTGGAAGACCCCGCCGAAGTGGAACGGCATAAATGCCAGCCCTGCATACACACGCGGTGTGATCATGGCTTTCACCTTCACACGACCTTTATCTGCGCCTTCGACCCACACATCTTGTCCATCAACAATCCCGATATTGTTCGCATCAACAATGTTGATTTCGACAAACATCTCTTGCTGCAAAACGGCTAGCCAAGGGTTAGAGCGTGTTTCCTCGCCCCCCCCTTCATATTCCACCAAGCGACCGGACGTCAGAATGATCGGGTAATCCTTCGCGGCATCAATGTCTTGAATCGACTTGTATAGCGTAGGAAGACGGTAGATATCGGCTTTGTCATCCCATGTCGCATACTCGGGGAGCAAATCCCGACGTGGCGTATAAAGCGGTTCACGGTGAAGTGGCACGCGATCTGGGAAGGTCCACACAATCGCGCGCGCTTTGGCATTACCGAAAGGAATACAACCGTGATTAATCGCGACGCGTTGGATGCCACCCGATAAGTCAGTCTTCCAGTTTTTGCCTTCAGCAGATGCTTTTTCTTCTGCATTCAGGTCATCCCACCAGCCAAGTTGCTTGAGCATCTTGTCAGTAAACTCAGGATAGCCATCTTCCAGTTCACACCCTTTTGAATAGCTGTCCACGGCCAATAAGCTTTGCCCTTCAAATTCCACCCCGAATCGTGCACGGAAATTACCGCCGCCACGCGCGACTTCTTTGGATGTGTCATAAAGAATGTGGGTGCCGGGGTGCTTCATTTCTGGCGTTCCCCAACATGGCCAAGGCAGGCCATAGGTTTCACCATTGACAGGGCCACCCTGCGCTTCGAGTGTCGTGGTATTGAAGGTATGCCAGTTTTTCTGGTGCTCTTTAATACGCTCTGGGCTTTGACCGGTATAACCGATCGTCCACATGCCGCGATTGAACTCGCGGGTGATGTCTTCAACCACAGGTTCGTCGTTTTTCACCGCAATATTTTTGAAAAGCTGATCGGAGAAACCGAGTTTGTTCGACAGCAGATACATGATGGTATGGTCAGGTTTGGAATCGAATAACGGCTCGATAACCTTGTCACGCCACTGTAGCGAACGGTTTGACGCCGTGACTGAACCATAAGTTTCAAATTGCGTTGTGGTCGGTAGTAGATACACGCCATTTTTTCGGTTGTTCATGACAGCAGCAACGGTCGGATACGGGTCAACAATGACCATCAAATCCAGTTTTTCCATTGCTTTGCGCATTTCTGGCCCACGAGTTTGCGAGTTCACCGCATGGCCCCAGTAGAACATGGCGCGAATGTTTGATTTCTGCGCGATTTTGTCTTTGTCTTCCAGCACGCCATCAATCCAGCGAGAAACCGGAATACCGTTGCTATTGATAGGTTTTGAACCGTTGTATTCAGCGGGGTCAAAACGGTCTTGAATCCACTTCTGATCAACCTCCCACACTTTCGACCAATGTTTCCACGCACCATCAGACAGGCCGTAGTAACCCGGTAGGGTGTGTGACAATACGCCTAAGTCCGTCGCGCCTTGAACATTGTCGTGACCGCGAAAAATGTTAGCGCCGCCGCCGGATTTACCAATGTTACCCAGCGCCAGTTCTAACACACAGTAGGCGCGAGTGTTGTTGTTACCTGTGGTGTGCTGGGTTCCACCCATACACCAAACCACACAGCCTGGACGGTTTTCAGCCAAAATTTTCGCTGCTTGGTACATGTCATCACGGCCAACGCCCGACACACGCTCCACTTCTTCAGGCGGCCACTTGGCAACTTCTTCACGAATTTCTTCGAGACCAAAAACGCGCTGATGGATGAATTCTTTGTCTTCCCAGTTGTTATCGAAAATGTGCCACAGCAAGCCCCAAATAAAGGCAATGTCTGTCCCTGGACGCAATGAAACGAAATGATCACTTTTCGCTGCAGTACGTGTGCGACGAGGATCAGCGACGACGATCTTACAGCCATTTTTCTCTTTGGCGATAAGGATATGCTGCATCGCAACGGGGTGTGCCTCCGCAGGGTTCGAGCCAACAAAAAGCATCGACTTACAGTTATGCATGTCGTTAAAAGAGTTGGTCATGGCTCCGTAACCCCACGTATTGGCGACGCCCGCTACGGTAGTGGAGTGACAGATACGTGCTTGGTGGTCAACGTTGTTGGTACCCCAAAGCGACGCCATTTTGCGGAACAGATACGCTTGTTCATTGCTGTGTTTGGCCGAGCCAAGGAAGTAAACCGCATCAGGGCCAGATTGCTCACGGATTTCTAGCACTTGATCGCCAATTTCATTCAGCGCAGTGTCCCAGCTGATTTTCTGCCATTTGCCGTCAACCAGCTTCATCGGATATTTCAGGCGACGTTCACCATGACCGTGCTCACGCAGAGCCGCACCTTTGGCGCAATGTCCGCCAAGGTTGAACGGGTGATCGAACGCTGGCTCTTGGCCTGTCCATACCCCGTCTTGTACTTCCGCATACACGCCACAGCCCACTGAGCAGTGTGAACAAATAGTGCGCTTTTGTTCGACAGGCTTATTGGGATCGGCGTCTTTCGCCGCCGCTTTTTTCATCATGCCAGGTGCCAACATACCTGCCGCCGCGATGCCCCCTGCTGTTGCCAGAGAGGTATTTCGCATGAACGTACGGCGAGACACACCCAGCTGCTTTTCGTCCTTGCTGACCGAATCAGAGCGTTTCGTTAGTTTCATTGTTAAACTCCATCTTCACGCTGGGTTATAGGGAATCGTAGTAATCACGAATGTGTTGCGTTTCGCGATATCCCGACGCTTTTTTGTCCTCTGGCGTTTTCACCACGGTCTCAGCCTGAACGCTTCCTGTTGCAACCGTCGCGACAGCCCCTGCTGCAGCTGCCACTCCGAGGCCTGTCAAAAACTGGCGCCGATTTGGGTTTTGCATATCGGTATCTTTTTTGTTTTCAGACATTACTTGCTCCTTGTTCTTTTTATTCCACGTCAGGTTGAGGTTCATCACCAAGGACGTTGGGTAAATCGCGTTTTTTCTATGGTTAAAAATCGTTGGGCAAGCTCTGCAACGGCAGCATAAAACACTGCAGGTTCCGCCCGTTTCACGTCCTCACATAACCGTTCACACCAAGCGGCGATATGACGGTTAAAAAAGGCCGCTTGTTCAATATCACTTTCTTCTTCCACCAGCATGGCCATCACTTCCAGCAATGCGGCGATATGATCTTCTGGCTCTTTGGTGTCTTCTTGGCGTTCATAACCTAAACGACGCAGATCTTGACGAAGCAGTGCCAACGGCAACTCCATCAGTGACCCTGTTAAATACCAAGAACCAAATGGCACTACTTCGCCACGGCCTACGCCAATAAACATCAGTTGGTATTCATCAGCCGCCTGCGAAGGCGAGGTTTTGCTGGCGGTTAATTTCAGCACCGACCACGCGGCTGCCATGCCCGCTGTTTGCTCGTCGCCTTCTGTTTCCAGCGTGGCAAGCCAAGCCAATGAGGCTTCATCAGGCGCTTGACGAAATAAATGCGCCAACAAGCTGTAAATGCTCTGGCGGATCTGGTTTTCTTCATTTGTTACATCATCAATGGTGATTTCTTGCATTGCCATATCCGCCTCCTATACCTTCAACTGTTTGTCTGGGTTATCCATCATGTCGGAGACAATGTCGCGGACACGGCAGTCTTCGCACATCGACAAACGTTTGATGGCGTCATCTTGGAAATGGCTATGTTTGCTCAGTTTCTCGATCAGCATGTTGACCATAGAAACCGGCGCGAAAGGTTTACCGCAGCTAATGCATTCCGCGGCAGGCTCTTCATGAACAATGTCGCGTTGTTGGCGAGCGGCGGCGTCCCAGTGATAACGAGGCACCAAAGTGATAACAGACTCAGGACACGCTTGTTCACACAGTCCACACTGCACGCAATCTTGTTCTCTAAATGTCATACCGGGGCTGCTACCAATGGATTGCAACGCATCGGTGGGACACACCGCGACACACCCCATGCAAAGGGTGCAATCCGAAGTCGCCACATCAATGCGCCCATAAGGCGCACCGTCAGGCACGGTGCTGACGGTCGAAACCAGCACGGCGTTTGACGCAAGAAGGTCGAGGGCTAGCGCCAATTTTTCGCGCTTACTGCCTTCGAGTTTTTTGCTTTGGTCAAGCAAGGCGTTGCTGTACAGGTTTTGCGTGCTCAGCGATGTGACCGAAGAGAGCGCAATACGATCTGCACTGTGCCCGAGTGAAGAGAGAAACGACGATGCGACGGCAAGCTCTTGCTCGAGTACTTTGCGTGTTTTAACCGGCATTGACGAAGAAGCCGCAAGCACAACCTGAGATGCACCATAGGCTAGCGCACTGAACCAGCTGTCAATCCCGACCGACGCGAGCTCTTCCAACCGCACGGGGATAACGCGACTAGGAAGCTGCGCTAACTGCTCAGCCAACTCCGTTTCAGAAGCTTCGGCATAAAACAGCACAATGGGCGATTGCCCCCCCTGTTCGCGATAATGCGCGAGCAGTTGGAAAACAAAGTGTTGGGTATTGTCGGGATCGGGTAGCGCGTAGCTAATGGCTTCCGTTGGGCAAGCCGTCGCACAAGAACCCATGCCCTGACAAAGATAAGGGTTGATTGTGATGGCGCTGTCTACCGAGCTCAGCGCGTCGGCTGGGCAGGCATCAATACAGCGGGTGCAGCCTTCAATACCGCGCGCCGAGTGGGCACAACTATTGGTATCGAGACGGAAAAATTTGGGTTTATCGAATGTGCCGGTCATATCAGATAACGCATCAAGCGCATCGTCTGTTGTGACGAGCGATCGTCCCACTGCGTAATAACCCAGGGGCGGTAGTTGTGCTTGATGAAATCCATCATCAGACAGGTCTATGATCACATCGAAGTGTTCTCGTCCATGCGTGATTTTCGCCAAATTTTGCTTAGTCAGGGTGTGCGTAATGAACACGTCAAATGCCCCAAGAAAACCATTAATTTGTACGTCGCGCGCGAAAAAAAATGCCATGCCCTCAGGAAGTGGGATCGCGTTTGAGGATTCGTCCGTACTCACCAACACGGCTCGATCACGCAGCGATGCAGGGATCTGAGAAGCAAATGCAGCAACTGTTTCGCCACGTCCTACCACCAAGGCAAAGCCGCGGCTTTCAAACGTGACAGTTGGTGGTATCAAATTTCCAAGCGTTACCGTCGCTCGCAGCGCGTGTTGTCTTGCTTGTCCATTGACATCCGTGGTCTGTTCAACCAATTGATTAAGCGTTGTTATTTTATTTATTGTCGACATTGTCTTCTTTGCCATCGTCTCTGAAGCCATGGTAACCAGCCGTCCCGGCGGGTTACCTCGTGGACTGATTCCCTACATCGGCGCTAATAATCAATGCGTTCCCGAATAGCTCAAGGCCATTGCCAATGTAGTAAGGCGTTGTCAGACAAGGGTTTCACACATCCTTTGCCTGTGACCCTATTGATACAGCAAGTAGTGAACCAGTTTTGAAGGAAATAAAATGACGAATACGGAGTCAGGATCCGTCCGAATTATTGTCCACATTCATATCTGGGACATTTTGTCTCACACCGTAAGACAAATTGTCCCCTTTTTCTTCATGGGTACTTTTTGTCTCACTTTCTGGAGGTGTACTTTCGCCATCCTGCTCAACCGTTTGGTCTAAAACGGTCTCATCGTCGGATACATCCTGTGTTTGACGCTCCTCTTGAACATCTTCAATTTTCTCTTTGGTCCACTGGCGCAGGCTAGCCGCGACTTCAGCAGTTAGAGAGGCCTTATTGGAGTAATCAAGATCGTAGTCATTCATGCCATCCAGTACGTTGTAAGCATCGCTGTGAAACAGCTTCCTCAATGCCGCTTTTTTGATTTCCGCCGAAACCCCTTTGGCAAGAAAAGACGCTGCAGAATCCCCTTGCTTCAAACGCGCCACATCCTGCATGTCTG
Organism: Enterovibrio norvegicus FF-33; assembly: GCF_000286835.2. Classification (GTDB taxonomy): domain Bacteria; phylum Pseudomonadota; class Gammaproteobacteria; order Enterobacterales; family Vibrionaceae; genus Enterovibrio; species Enterovibrio norvegicus_A. Next base: position 2,774,891 of record NZ_AJYD02000038.1, read on the forward strand.
GCGGAGGGGGGGCATCCGTGTGATCGATGGTTTCATCGGCAGGATCATCGACGGATTCATCCATTGATAGCGTCGGCGCGTGATGTTCAGCGTCGGCAAAGGCAAGTTCACCGCCGTCAGTCAGTTCGCCGCCATCGAACGTCACCTCCTCAACGTGATCACACGATTCCTCGTCAGTCATCGCCTGCTTTCGCTTTGACCAGCGCGTTAAAAAAGAATCAGTTGCCACTCGCCCTCCCCGCGCCTTTACGCTTTTTCTTACGCACTTCCAATAGCTCTCCGTGGCGCCCAATGAAGGCTTCCATCCAGGCTTGAATAGGTAATGGCATCGGCTCAGATAACACCAGGTAGTCACCATCCATGAAGCTGGCGGCACTGGTTTGTGAGGCGGTTACTTTTAAGGGTTTGAGGGATTCGTCTTCGTTCACTTCGAAGATAAAAAACACGTGCGGATCGCGAGAACTGAGGTTAAATCGGTAGTCTGTTCGCTCGTCTTTAAATAGCTCGAGCGGTAAAGAAATCATGTCGTCTTTGCGTTCACTTTCTTCCCGAGGAAGATGGAGATTGACCACAGACCAACGCTTTGTTTTCCAACGACCGATATCAACATCTGTTGATTCAAGGTCAAACTGCGTCAACCAGTATTGTGGGTCTTTTATCACTTCCGTCACACATCACTCCTTGTTGTATCCACAGAGTTATCTCCGCCGAGTTATTCCCCCACAGAGCATTCCAACGACGCTTATCTCAACCAACCATAGCCAAAAGCCATGCTGGGCGAAAAATGCGGTTTTATTCACCCAACAAAGCAAAACACATACCAGTCGTGAAGGGTTGGAACAGGATTTGCTACCTATCCTCCAGCATTCAGGCAAAAGGAAAGCGGTTCGATGTCTCAGCCCAAAATTATTACCACGCAAACAGATATTCCTCAGACCATCGATGTCACCGTCCATGATGAGTACGGCGAAACCATGACCAAGCAGATCGCTTGTGAGCGGGCACTCACTGTTTATCTCAACTGGCGAGAGATCGTGACTTTGATGACACTGGGCGCGCGACCGGACATGTTGGTGTTGGGGTATTTAAAAAATCAGGGGTTGATTGAAGACGCTGACGCGCTCGATTCCGTCATCATTGATTGGCAAACCCAATCAGCCGCGGTCGTCACACGTGAGAAAAAGGCGGATATCGAAGAAACCTTGTCGAAGAAAACGGTCACCTCTGGCTGCGGTCAAGGCACCATGTTTGGCAACGTAATGAAGAAGCTAGAGAACCTGCAACTTCCTCGTCCACACATCAAACAATCCATGCTCTATGGGTTGCTAGAAGCGTTAACCCACCACAACGACACCTACAAAGCCGCTGGCGCCGTACATGGTTGTGCCGTGTGCAAAGGCACTGAGATTCTCTCTTTTGTTGAGGATATCGGTCGCCATAACGCCGTTGATACCCTCACAGGTGAAATGTGGCTGGATGGGGAAATCGGCGACGATAAAGTATTTTACACCACAGGCCGACTCACCTCGGAAATGGTCATCAAAGTCGCGCAGATGGGCATCCCCGTATTACTGTCACGATCTGGCGTCACGCAAATGGGTCTCGACCTTGCCAAGCAACTCGGCATTACCATGATCGCGCGGGCAAAAGGTCATCGCTTTCAGGTCTTTAACGGTGCAGAAAACATTGAGTTTGATGTAAAAGGCGGTCGTGATGAGTGAGTTTCCGCAATTTATGAATGCTCGTCAGGTTGCGGAATACCTCGATCTGAACGAAAAGAAAGTCTACAGCCTCGCCAATGAAGGGGTATTGCCCGCCACCAAAGTCACAGGCAAATGGCTGTTTCCTAAAAACCTGCTCGATCGATGGTTGATTGAATCAAGCCACAATGGTGTGTTCAACGATCGTCTACTCATTGCAGGCTCTGATGACCCTTTGCTTCAGCACATTGTAAGCAAGATGGCAGCGGCACTCGGCAGCACCGCCTTGGTGGGATACACCGCAACAGGAACCAAACAAGGTCTAGCGATGCTAGAGAAAGGCCACGTAGATATTTGCGCCATTCATTGGGGAAACGCAGAAGAAGCCAAACTGCGTCATCCCGCCCTTATTCAGCAATATTCAGGACACAGAAATTGGGTATTGCTCCATGCCTTTGAGCGCCAACAAGGCCTCATCGCCCGCCCTGAACTTGCTGAAAAACTCCAAGACCCGCATCATTTTATTGATAAACGTTGGCGTTGGGCGGGCCGGCAAGATGGCGCGGGCAGTGCACGTGCCCTAGATGAATGGCTGTTTAGAAACGGAACAACCCGCGATCAACTCAATACAGTCGAAGCGTGTTTAAGCGAGCGGGAGCTAAGCTCTGCCATTGCGCGTGGCGCAGCTGACATCGGTTTTGGTAGCCAAAGCGGTGCGGGCGAATTTGGTCTGGCTTTTCACCCGATTGCCAATGAAGCGTTTGAGCTGGTGATCCCAAAGAACATCTATTTTCGCGCGCTGGTTCAGCAACTGGTTCACCATTTGGATGAGGAGTCGATTCTCAAACAAAGCGAGCAGTTTGGCGGCTATCATTTTGGTAATACGGGAAAACAAATGTGGGCGTCAGAGTAACCCACCTATCAGGGGTTACTCAACAACACGAAATGAAGTTATTTCGTCATCCTGTTGGATTTTCTCTCGAAGATAAAGCGTAAAGACACTGCCTTCGCCCACATCGGATTCTACTTTTATTTCGCCACCCAGCCCACTTACAATCCCTTGTGTTACAGCAAGTCCTAACCCTGTACCGGTATGACGAGTGGTGAAAAATGGGTCAAATATTTTAGTGAGGTTTTCATTAGCAATACCGCAACCAAAATCTTGCACGGAAATTTTGGCGCCTATAGTCATACCACTGCCATCCATCCAATCTTCAGAACGCACTATCAACTTACCTTTGTCGTTCATGGCATGAATGCCATTCATTTGCAGGTTGACCAACACTTGCAGCAATTGATGACGATTGATTTCCACGCAGCATTTCGCGTTAAGCTCAGTGACCACTTCCACGTCTTGTCTTTTGGTGCCAGAACGCACCAAGGTGACACTTTCCTCAATCACAGGGTTCACATGCTGCCACGTCACTGTATCTTGCACCCCGCCTTGTCGGCTGTATTGCAACAAGCTTCGGGTGATATTACGAATACGGTCAATTTGCGCCAAGACAGTGCTCATCTCCTCGGACACCAAGTCGGCATGTTGCCCCAACTCGTATTCCATTAACTCAATGTTGCCCAAGATAACCGCGGTAGGATTATTGATTTCGTGCGCAATGCCAGCAGTGAGTTCGCCCAGTGCGGCCAGCTTCTCACTCAGCAGCAGTTTGTTTCGGGTTTGCTCAAGCAAGGTAATGTTCTGTTTTAACTCTTCGGTTTTTTCATGCAGGCTCGCCGTGCGCTCTTTGACCTTGTCTTCTAATTCGAGCGCGTTTTGACGAATTTCCTCGTTCTGTTTTTTGAGCTGATCCAACATGCTGTCAAACTGACGAGCCAGAATCGCCAGTTCATGTTGCGGGTCTAAACCCAGCTTGCCTATCCGCGCATCCTGATCAAACCGAATTAAGTGCACAACACGGTGAATACGTTCAATAGGGCGAAACAAATCTTTGGCACCACGGTAAACCAACAGTCCCGAAATCAATAAGGTCAGTAGCACCCCAATCCCCAACTCAATCAAATTGGTGAGGTAGCGACTGATCAGCGGCCATTCTAGGTAACCGGTATACAACATACCAATCACCTTGTTATTGAAATCACGAATCGGTTTATACGCCGAGATATACCACGCGTCGTAAACATAAGCCCGATCAACCCATTCATCGCCCTCAATCAAAACAGTATCGCGAACTTCATCAGAAACACGCGTGCCTATCGCTCGTCCAAATCGGTTTTCGCTGTCTAAAGGCACATTGGTACTGACGCGTACATCGTCCATAAACAGCGTCACCGTGCCAACACTGGATTCTGGAAGCTTGCCAACGGGAAACACCAGATCGCGAATTTTATCGACCAAATCTGTACTATTGTTAAGCAAAATCCCACCATCAATGATCCATTCCAACTGATCATTTTCGTTATATAGCGGGAGCAAACTTCGACTTATTAAGCCTCGCGATTCTTTGGTGTTTTCTTGCAGCAGCGGAATTTCAGCTTTCGCAGACAGGTTTGGGGAAATAGACGCCAATTCAATGGCTGACATCACCTGAAAGAAGGTTCGCTCTTGGCCGTGCAATAAAGGTTGCCGCAAGCTTAGTGGCAATCGTTCGATATCACTAACAGGGTAAACAGCAAGAAAATCAACGCCATATTTGTCGGCGCGAGATTGCGCCCAGCCAAGAATTTTCGCTGGATCGGCGGCGATCTGGGTTTGAAAGTCGTAGGAATCGGCGATCGCGTGAAGTTGGCTTCGTTGCTCGCGTTGCAGCACCTCCATACTGTTGCTGGCGACGGCAAGGTCTGCCTTCACACCCGACAAGGCATTTTTCCACGAATACGCCACTGTCCAGTAAAGCGTTAACGCAATCAACGCGAGCAAGGTAATGATAATAGGTACAGAGGTCAGTACCAGCAGACGATAACGCACCATGGTACGAAAACGCTGTCGCCACTTCTTAAATACCCTCATCACCCACACTCCTTCACAAGCGTTGTTTTATGCATGTTGCAGGCTTTACTCATCAAGCCAGTCTTTGAATTTTCGCTCTAGTGTTTTTCTTGCCACACCGAGTTGTCTTGCCGCAGCAGACTTGTTGCCCTCGTGTACATCAACCACTTTCTCAATGTGAGCTCTTTCAACGTCTTTAAGCGGCCAGCAAAGTGGATAGCCAGTTTCTGAACCTTCGGATATCAAGCAAACATCATGCTCCACACTATCGCTGGCGGGGACAGAGTTTCCCTGCCAATGGCGAAGGTCAGGTTTGCCTAGTAAAATCGCACGTTCAACGGTATTTTTCAGCTCTCGAATATTTCCCGGCCAGTCGTAGTGTTTCATGGCAGCAAGTTCTTCTTCCGACCACACCACCGGTTTTAAGCCCAGATCGCGGGCAAGCACATCAGAAAAATGACTGAGCAGTAACCCAATGTCTTCGACGCGCTCTCTCAGTGGCGGAAGCTCTACAGACAATACATTGAGTCGATAAAAAAGATCTTTGCGAAAGCGCCCTGCTTCCACTTCATCATGCAAGTTTCGGTTAGTCGCTGCGACGATACGAACATCGACACTGACTTCACGCTCAGCGCCCACCGGACGTATGGTTTTTTGCTCCAAAGTCCGGAGCAACGAAGCCTGCATCGAAAGCGGCATCTCGCCAATCTCATCCAAAAACAACGTGCCTTTATCAGCAACTCGAAACAGGCCATCTTTGTTTTTTCGTGCACCAGTAAACGCGCCCGAAATGTGGCCAAACAATTCGCTTTCGAGCAATTCAGGGGCAATGGCACCGCAGTTGAGTGGAACAAAAGGACCACTACGACGGCTCAAAGCATGAAGGGCACGTGCAACCAGTTCCTTACCCGTTCCCGACTCGCCTTCGATCAACACGGCGGCGGGAGAAGGGGCAAGACGAGAAATGACTTCTCGCATCGCTAGCGTTTTGGGGGCTTCACCGATGATATCGACAGGGAAAGAACGAGCAACATCACGTTGAAGCGCGACATTTTGTCTTTCTATCATGCGTTTATCGAGACAACGCTGCACAGATTGCAACATTTGTTCGAGATTAAAAGGCTTGAGAATAAAGTCAGATGCGCCCGCCCGCAGCGCTTTGATCGCAGTTTCCAGCTCCGCATAGCCTGTCATGAAAATGATGTCGCTGCGCCGCTCGTCGTCGTTAAACGCCTCATGCCAATCAATACCCGATCTTCCTGGCAAGTTGATATCTACAATCAGCAAATCGAAGTGATTTCGCTTTCGAAGGGCTTCCGCTTCTTCTAAAGAAGACGCGGTTTCAACCTGGGTCAGCTTCTTCGATAACGCTTTGTTCAAGATAGCGCGCATACCCGGCTCGTCATCGACCACCAAGGCGGAGAAACCAAATTGCTGCAGTGCATCCTTCATCGGGTGAAAGTCCATATTCTCTCAGTGGCTTACATCATACATGCGACATTTTGACTCAGTCCAATACAACCGCCATGTTGGCATGCATGCAAATCTGGTCATTCGCTTAAGAAGAGGAAAATATTATTGTTTATTTTTAGTTAGTTATGACAATTTCTATCTGAAATATAAATTTGGCATTTTTGTTGCTTTGTCCACATTTAACCTCATCGGTTTAATGAGGCTATCGCAGTAGCGATATTAAAAAATCATCCATTGTCAGGAAGACATAATGAGCTTAATAAAAAAAACAAAAGCGTTTGTACTACTTTCAGTCCTTGTTTCATTCTCTGCCACGGTGAGTGCAGCAGAGATCGTTCGGTTGGCGACGACAACGAGTACTTACCATTCAGGCTTACTGGATTTTCTCCTGCCAGAATTCAAAAAAGACACGGGATATGACGTACAGGTGCTGGCTGCAGGTACAGGTAAAGCACTAAAAATGGGCGAAAATGGTGATGTTGACCTTGTGATGACCCATGCGCCAAAAGCGGAAGCAAGCTTTGTTGACCAAGGTTTTGGGGTGCTCCCTCGTGGCTTAATGTACAACGACTTCGTTCTTGTTGGGCCAAAAAACGATCCTGCAAAAATCAAAGCCAGCAAAGATGTGACAGCCGCACTGGTAAAAGTGGCGAGTGCCGACGCGCACTTTATTTCTCGCGGTGATGATTCAGGCACACACAAGAAAGAGTTGCTCCTTTGGAAGGCCGCAGGTATTCATCCTGATTTTTCCGCATACAAAGCGGTAGGACAAGGCATGGGGCCTACGCTCACTATGGCCAATGAACTTCAAGGCTATGCCCTCACCGACCGAGGCACATGGTTGGCTTATCAAAGCAAAATGGACCTAGATGTACTTGTCCAAGGCGATGCGCGTCTGTTCAACCCGTATCAAGTGATTTTGATTAACCCAAGCCGTTATCCGGATCTGAACTACCAAGGTGCAAAAGTCCTGAGCGATTGGTTGGTGAATCCCAAAGCGCAGGCAATGATCGATACCTTCAAGGTTAACGGTCAGCAACTGTTTGTGGCAGACGCAAGCTAATGGACATACTGGAAACTACCCGACAAGCGGTTGCTTTGCTGTTTAGCGGTGATACCACGCTATGGGGTATTGTTGGGGTGTCGTTTTCGGTGTCATTGGTTGCTATTGGGCTGGTGATTCTGCCTGCTCTTTTAGTCAGTTTCGCACTTGCTTACTGGGAGATCCCCGGCAAATGGATTGTGCTGTCGCTTGTTAACACGCTCCAATCTGTCCCTACCGTTGTGATCGGGCTTTTGCTTTACATGCTTCTATCACGTGCAGGCCCAATGGGTGATTGGAAGATGCTATTCACACAACGGGCCATGATATTGGGGCAAATTCTGATCAGCTTGCCCATACTGGTCTCAATGATGCATGCCGCATTTCAAAACAGTGATCGCCGAGCATGGGAAACAGCCTACACTTTGGGCGCATCCATTCCACGCGCCATGGCGACGCTAATGTGGGAAATTCGATTCCCGCTTCTGGCTGCGGTTATCACGGCATTTAGCCGAATAATTACGGAAGTTGGCTGTTCCATGATGGTTGGCGGCAACATACTGAACTATACCCGCAACATCCCTACAGCGATTGCACTTGAAACATCAAAGGGCGCTTTTGCACAAGGCGTTGCACTCGGCATGGTGTTGCTAGTGCTGGCATTGACGATGAATTTTTTCATTAGTTTTGCTCGTGGCAATGGCTATTTACGGACATAAGCAGGGGCAATGATGAGTCAGATAATACTGGAAGCAATTGACCTTTCTGTGAAATACAAACACAGGTTACTGTTTCACATCCCTTCGCTAAAAGTTTGCCCGGGTGACGCTATCTATTTGTCGGGGCAAAACGGCATCGGTAAAACCAGCTTACTGAAAGTCATGGCCGGCATTCAAAAACCCACCAAGGGTTCTTTGAATCTTCAACGTCCATCTTGGTTGCAACGTCTAGCGGGGTTTACAGGACAAAGCGGGGTAATTTACATGCACCAAACCCCTTACCTGTTTGACGGTACGGTTTCCGAAAATGTCGCTTATGGCCTGAAAGGCAAGCATTTCTGTCAAAGAACCCAACGCCAGCTTACAATGCAGGCCCTGCGTAAAATCGGGTTAGAAACCCTGAGTCACGAGCATATTTCAGTGCTCTCTGGCGGCGAAAAGCAAAAGGTTGCCATGGCACGTGCTTGGGCACTCAACCCGTCAATTCTTCTGATGGATGAATCTTGCGCTAACCTTGATGCCGACGCCATCGACGCACAAAAACAGATGATTGATGATTTGCTCGATCGCGGGGCAAGCTTGGTGATAACCAGCCACCATCCCAACAAATTAACAGAATGCTGTAACCAGCAATGGCTGATTGAAAACCAACGCCTGATCCATAAACCCAAACTGAATATTATCGACAAGGATAACCATGCCTTCGCATCCTAAAACTACCTGGGTCATTCTCGCCGGAGGACAAGCCCGACGCATGGGTGGCCAAGACAAAGGACTCGTCACTCTAAATCAGAAACCCTTGATTGATTACGTCCATCAACGGTTGACGGAGCAAGGAGCCAACATCGCGATAAACGCCAACCGCAATCAAGAAACCTATCAACAATACGGTCCCGTTTTTGGCGACGTACTTGAGGGTTTTCCTGGCCCACTTGGCGGTATGCACGCCGCAATGTCGCACCTCGACAGCGAGTGGATAGGGTTTGTACCTTGTGATTGTCCGAACCTGCCACACAATTTGATCGAGAAGTTAGTTAAAGCTATTGAAGCCGATACTGAGATTGTGGTCGCACATGATGGTGAATCCGTTCAGCCCGTGGTCACCATGATGAAGCGCGATGTTTTCGAACGCCTCGATCGCTTCCTTGCTAATGGCGACCGGAAAATTGTGATGCTTTACGACCTTTGTACCACCCGTTACGTGGATTTCAGCGACGAACACGATGCATTTATTAACCTCAATACCCCTGATGAATTGGAGAAGTTCGGAGCCCTTTCATGAACCTGTCCAATTGCTCACTACCTCTATTAGGGTTTGCAGCATTCAGTGGTACGGGCAAGACAACATTGTTAGAAGTGCTGATCCCAAAGCTCGTTGGAGCGGGCGTACGTATCGCCATGGTGAAACACGCACACCATGAGTTTGATGTCGATAAGCCCGGTAAAGATAGTTACCGTCTTCGCAAAGCGGGCGCATCACAAATGCTCATCAGCTCTCGTAATCGCCATGCCTTGATGACAGAAACCCCCGAAGAAGAAACCAGCCTCAACCAATTACTTGGCCGTCTTGATCAAACCCGTGCCGACCTCGTTTTGGTGGAAGGCTTTAAGCGCGAAGCATTTCCGAAAATCGAGTTAAACCGTCACGCCCTAGAAAAACCTTGGCTTCACCATGAAGACAAAAACATCATCGCGATTGCGTGTGACAGTGCGCCAGAGACCGCGCTTCCTGTGTTGGATATCAATGATGTTTCTGCGATAACGGCGTTTATTATTCGCTGGATGGAAGGACACAAAGCGCAAACTGCCACGTGTGATTCCCTTTCCCCGACCATGCTCTCGGTCGACGCAGGACGCGAAAAAATACTCAACGCGATTTCTGAGCCGAGTATCGCGCAATCCCTTAGCCTTGAATCGTTGCATCACTGCGTACTTGCAGAGCCTGTCATTGCGCCCGTCAATGTACCGTCATCCACCAACTCTGCGATGGACGGATACGCGATCCGAAGTGACGACACAAGCAGAGACAGTTATCAACTGATTGCTGAGGTGTTTGCCGGACACGGCTATGACAAATCAATCAAAGCGGGGGAATGCGTGCGGATTATGACAGGCGCACCCGTACCCGAACTCGCAGATACCGTGATCATGCGCGAGCAAGCGCAAGATGTGAATGGCACCATCACCTTCGATACCCGCAAAGGGGCAATCAGACCGGGTCAAAATGTGCGTCAAGCCGGAGAAGACCTGCGCAAGGGCTCCGTGGTATTTGATAAAGGCACGCGCATCGGCGCGGCTGAACTTGGCATGTTGGCATCGCTCGGGTTAGCCAAAGCCGAATGTTATCGCCCTCTGCGCGTGGCTATTTTCTCAACTGGCGATGAAGTCCAAGCGCCCGGCTCTGCACCCAATGCTCACTGTATTTATGATGCAAATCGCTATACGTTGCGTGCGATGCTAACCCAGTTAGGCTGTGAATTGCTGGACTTGGGAATTATTGAAGACAGCGAAGAAGCGCTGACATCCACACTAACGAATGCGATCAAAAACGCTGACTTGGTGATTTCATCAGGCGGCGTATCCGTGGGCGATGCGGATTACATCAAAACCGTATTAAGCCAAATGGGCGACATCAATTTTTGGCGCGTGAATATGCGCCCAGGCCGACCTCTCGCTTTCGGCAAATTGCGTGATGTGCCGTTCTTCGGCCTCCCCGGGAATCCGGTGGCTGTGATGGTGACCTTCTTGCAGTTTGTCGAACCTGCCATCCGCAAAATGCAGGGTGATAAGTTCTGGCAACCTGAACGTTTGAGCGCCATCAGCCAAGAGCGTATTCGTTCTCGTTTAGGTCGAAGCGAATATACACGTGGGATTTACAGCGTTGGCGCCAATGGGCAAATGGAAGTGCGTTCAACCGGCTCACAAGGCTCGGGGATTCTGCGCTCAATGAGCGAGGCGAACTGCTTGATTGAAGTGTCACCCGAAGTTGAATGTGCTGAAGTCGGAGACAGAGTCACGGTGATTCCCCTCGCTTCTCGGCTGTAAACCAGCACACGCTCGGTAGCGGAGTATTTCACTGAATAATCGTGGATAAGTCAGAAAGAAAAACAAAAAAGCGGCCTGTTCATCAGACGCTTTTTTTATGTTTCATTTTTTCCTAAGAATACGCTATTTTCCAAGCGCTTCTTTGTAGTGCACTCGACATACCGACTCGTATCTGTCGTTGCCGCCAATCACAACCTGATCGCCATCTGCAATTGCATTGCCGTCGGCATCAGTGCGGATCACCATGTTGGCCTTACGTCCGCAATGGCAAATAGTTTTCAGCTCAACCAATTTGTCTGCCCACGCCAATAGGTATTGTGCACCAGCAAACAACTCACCGCGAAAATCGGTACGAAGACCATAGCAAAGCGCCGGGATATTCAACTTATCAACCACTTCAGTGATTTGATAAACCTGCTCTTTGGTCAAGAACTGGCATTCATCAACCAATAAACAGTCCACTTTGTTGTTAACGTTAATATCGCTAACAGCGGCAAAGATATCATCATTTGGGGAATACAATTGCGCTTCCGCTTGAAGCCCAATACGAGAACTCACTTTGCCCACACCGTAACGATCATCAATTGCAGCCGTAAAGATCAGTGGGTTCATTCCACGTTCTTGGTAGTTAAACGACGATTGCAAGAGCGTTGTCGACTTACCTGCATTCATTGCAGAGTAATAGAAATACAACTGGGCCATTGGATTCTCCCGAAAAAAGACGCAGGCATGCTACCGAAAAAAGCGAATGGGTAAAAGCGTTGCAGGCCGCGAAATGACATAAAAAAACCTCCCCGAAGAGAGGTTATTGAAAAATAGATTAAGCCAGTTTGCCTGGGCGGCGTGATAACCAACCAAAGAACACACAGACAAGAGTAAAGGCACAGAAGCCTGCCAACAGCGAAATCGACAACGAATCCGTGAAGCCCAACACCAAGTAAGAGATACCGGCCACCAGCGCCACAGCCAGCGCATACGGTAACTGCGTAGAAACGTGGTCAATGTGTCCACAACGTGCACCGGTTGCTGACAAGATGGTGGTATCTGAAATTGGCGAGCAGTGATCGCCGAACACGGCACCAGCAAGTACAGCGGACAACATCGGCAGCATTAACGCAATATCAGTTGCAGCAGAAAGGTCACCTGCGATTGGCAGCATGATACCGAACGTACCCCATGAGGTACCGGTTGAAAAGGCCATTGCAGCAGACAACAAGAACAGCAATACAGGTAGAAGTTGTGGCGACAAGTTACCTTGGATCAAGGTCGACAAAAACTTACCCGTCGCCATATCACCAATCACGCTGCCTATCGTCCACGCAAACAGCAAGATCAAGATAGCGCCAAACATAGATTTGGCACCAATCCAAACGGTTTGGCCAACTTCTGGTACTGGAATACGCTGTTTGAATACAGTGATCAATGCTGACAGCAGACCCATTGCACTGCCATACAACAGTGACATACCCACATCGGTGTTTTCAAATGCACCGAGAATAGAGAAGGCTTTACCATTGACTTCTAACGCTTGAGCGCCCGAATACACCATCCAAGACATGGTCGCCACGATAAGTACAACAATTGGCACCACTAGATCGGCCACGCTACCTTTTTCGCTTTCTTCTATGCCTAGCTCGTCATCTAATGATGGTCCGCTATTTTCATCATCGCCTAAACGACTGCCCGTCGATGCCTCGTATTCAAAACGACGCATTGGGCCCACATCCATCTGGAACCAAGCAACCGCGAACACCATCAGCAAAGCAAAAATGGCATAGAAGTTCATTGGGATCATGTGCGCGAATGCGCTGAGTGGGCTGTAATCAGTCACGCCATGGCTGACAAGAATGCCGCCAACCACCGTAATGATATATGCACCCCAGCTTGACGCTGGCATGATCACGCACATTGGCGCTGCAGTTGAATCGAGAATATAAGCGAGTTTCGCACGCGACACATGAAAACGGTCAGTCACAGGACGACTAATGGCGCCAACCGCTAGGCTATTAAAATAGTCATCAACAAAAATGAATACGCCTAGAAATGCTGCCAGAAGTTTTGCACCGCGCTTACTTTTAATGCGAGTTTGCGCCCATTCAGCAAATGCACGTGTGCCACCGGAAAGTGTGATAAGTGCAGTAAGGGAACCCAGCAAGACTAAGAAAGCCACAATGCTCATGTTCCAGCTATTAATGCTGCCATCATCAATAAAAAGGCCTTTTACAAGCCCGGTAAGATAATACGTGGTCGCCGACAAAGAAAAGTCATTGAGTAGCAATGCGCCGGAGAGAATACCCAGCCCTAATGATAACAAAACACGACGTGTAACAATGGCGAGGCCCAGCGCAAGAATCGCGGGCAATACCGATAAAGAAGACGCGGAAAAATCGACTAAGTTCATGATCTCTATATCAACCTGTAAGGTTGGAGATCTACTGCAGAAATGGAAACCAATTAATAAATGACAATGGTTAAACGCATTCTTAAACCACAGTAGCGCTCCATAGTTAAATCCCAATACTATGGCAGTGTTGTGTCTGTTAGAGCACAACCCCAGCAGAATAGCTTGATTGGCAAGATTCTACTTCGGCGCTATTTCCTTTCTCACATTCTCAACGGCATCACCCTAAAATGTGTTACTGATAAATAGCGCACCTCTACGTGCATAAAGCCTGCGTATTGTATGTGACATCGAGGACATTGCAATAACCATCTAAATGATTTTACACATTAAGTGCATGGTATTTACAAATCACCCACAACCGTCAACTTCTTCTTCTCTCAACGCATGCAAAGTCAAACACGCATGACGGCTTTATTGTACACCCCACGGATAACCCATTCGATTTTTTTCAAGAAAAAGCCAATAAGGTTTATTTAAGTTTGCACTTTTCTTAAATTCGATATCTAATATTAAAGAATTTAATTAAGCAAACATTGCAAAGAATTAATTATTCTTGCTACTCTTAGTACGGTAATTAATTATTATAAACGAGAGAATAGGATAGGCATAATGTCTGATGCACTGAAAGTATTGTTAAACCTGCGCAGCCTTCGTGCCGTGGCGCGTGAACTTACTCTGGAACAACTACAAGAAGCTCTGGAAAAACTGCAAGCTGTCGTTGCAGAGCGTGAAGAATCTGAAGCAGAAGCTAACGAAGCAGAAAAAGAGCGTCTGGAAAAACTTGAGAAATACCGTGAGATGTTGATCAAAGACGGTATTGACCCAGAAGAATTGCTGGCGACTCTTGGTGGTGCTAAACCAAAATCTAAGCGTGCTGCTCGTCCAGCAAAATATAAGTACATTGACGTAGACGGTTCAGAAAAAACGTGGACTGGCCAAGGTCGTACGCCAAAAACAATTAAAGAAGCGCTTGAAAGCGGCAAGAAGATCGAAGACTTCCTGCTGTAATAGCACATTAGTTGTTATCGGCTTGTGATGAAATAGCGTCAAGCTGAACAAAAAAAAGGGGCTTTCGCCCCTTTTTTTTATCCCAACCCTAATGGTCTGGGTCTGGGTCTGGGTACGATTACAATAGTGATTAATTCGTTGGTCTAAGCTCGCGTTATGGTCGCATTTATCATGCGACCATCAATAAAAATACCACAGATAATTTTAAGGAAATTAACGCAATCATTGCAGGCTAATCTAATCAGCTAGCCAGACTTAATCCTATCGGCCAAGTGGCTTACGGCAATGGCAAAATAGTGCGAACGGTTCCATTTCATCAAGCTTTGGTAATTACCATAAACCAAATAGCTTCGTCCATATTCGTCATCAGGCTGAATCAACCAGGCGTTAATATCGACATCAGGCAACGAGGTATTATTCATACGACGTATACCTAACCCTTCCCATTCTGCTAATGTTTTGGCTTTATCTTGACCTAATCCTGACAATTCTCTCTCAATGCCTTCTGGCACTTTTACTTGACGTCCCCAAGTGTATTCGCTATCCCAACCAGCATTTTTTAAATAATTCGCAGACGATGCAAATACGTCGGGTTTTGACGTCCAAATATCTTTCTTTCCATCGTTATTTCCATCGGCGGCAAATGAAATAAATGAGCTAGGCATAAACTGGCATTGCCCCATTGCTCCTGCCCACGAACCTTTCATATCGCTTGGTGCAATATGGCCTTCTTGCAGAATGGTTAATGCCGCAAATACTTCTTTGCGAAAGAAAGCTTCTCGCCTACCGTCATAAGCCAATGTGGTCAGTGCTTCAACGACATTATAATTTCCGGTTAACGCACCGAAGTTACTTTCCACTCCCCAAAGCGCGACAAGAAAGCGTGGCTGCACGCCATATTCTTCGCCGATACGTTGAAGATCAGTGTAATGCTCGTCATATAAACGACGTGCTTTCTTCACTTTCCAATCTGGCACGGCACGCGGAATATATTCATCTAACGTTAAACGCTTTTCAGGTTGGTTACGATCTGCTTTAACCGCCCTTTCTCGATAGCGAATACCATCAAATGCTTGCTCAAGCAGTAACGAATCAATTCCCTTCGTTGCGCCCTCTTCTTTTAGGCCAATGACATAGTTGTCAAAACTTGGCTTCTCGGCCATCACGGGTGCTGACAAAGACAACGCAGCCCCAATGAGGATCCCTATCAATCCTTTACGCATAGCGCTCCTTTATAACTTGGTGTTGTTTGCTCTAATGTGTTGCAGCACTTGATCAATTGGAGGTGGTAGCTGCAAATAAAAACCGTCGCGTTGCAAACTCTCTTTTACTTTATCAAGATCGGCAATAGCCAGTTTCTCTCTCTTATCTAAGTTGACCATCATAACGAAATGAGGTTTCCCAAAAGTTTGTAACAATTGTTGAGGCACATCCCCTAAATCATCCTTACGATTAACATAAAGATAGGTCGAATCTTTTTTACTGCTTTTATAGATTGCGCAATACACCTTGTACCTCACAGAGTTGCGATTTCCCAATAAAGAGAAACCGCTTAGAAAAATGTAACAAATTCGGCGATAAAAACACCACAATCGGCGTTGGCTCTTGCCGCAAAGTATCCATGAATATACCATGCTGAACACTGTCTGATAATGCGCGTGACCCTGATATTTCTTGGGATGAAGCGGAAATTGTATTCGCCTCTTTTGCACATTGATATTTCTGTCCCGCCAGCCCTCATGTTTGAGCCAATTTTATTCATGAGAAACGTTGAAGCGCGCACATCAGATCAAACAACTGCCATCTGGACAAAATCTCATGACAAAAAACGCCGAACTAAAAGGCAGTTCATTTACGCTTTCTGTGCTTCATCTAATGGATGATGACTTAGATGGTGCATTACAAGTGCTGTCCGATAAAGTCCTGCAGGCCCCCGCATTTTTTGACGGTGCACCTGTGGTTGTTGATATTTCAAGATTGCATCAACAACCGGACTTCATCACGTTAAAAGCCACCATTGAACAGACCGGTATGCTGGTCGTTGGTGTCACAGGGTGCAAACAAAATACTTGTCGTGAAGCGGCAAAACTCGCGGGACTTGCGGTCATGAACCCGGCGAAACAAACCCGTGTGAATGATCCTATCCAAACCCCAACGAAAGTCGTCACGACACCTATTCGTTCTGGGCAGCAGGTCTATGCAAAAAATGCCGACTTGGTCGTGCTTAATCACGTTAGCGCTGGTGCGGAGATCATCGCTGATGGCAGTATTCACATTTATGGCGTGCTTCGTGGACGCGCTATCGCGGGTGCTAGTGGCCAAAAAGAAGCCAGTATTTTCTGCCAAAACCTGCAATCTGAATTGCTTTCAATTGCAGGAACATATTGGCTTAGCGAATCCATCCCTGAGCAGTATGCTGCTCGCCCGGTGAAAGTTTCGCTACAAGAAGACTCTTTAAACATTGAACACCTCACACTCTAATTATCCAAAGGATTGAGGAATGACTCGAATTATCGTAATCACTTCTGGCAAAGGCGGCGTGGGGAAAACCACGTCAAGTGCAGCCATTGCTACGGGCCTTGCGCAAGCTGGAAAGAAAACAGCCGTTATCGATTTTGATATTGGTCTGCGTAACCTTGACCTCATCATGGGCTGTGAACGCCGCGTCGTGTACGACTTTGTGAACGTCATCAATGGTGAAGCGAATCTTCACCAAGCAATGATCAAAGATAAGCGCATTGATAATCTATTTGTTTTGCCTGCTTCTCAGACGCGCGACAAAGATGCGCTAACCAAAGAAGGCGTCGGTCGCGTTTTAGATGACCTTAAAGCCATGGATTTTGATTTCATTATCTGCGACTCGCCAGCAGGCATCGAAGCAGGCGCACTGATGGCGTTATACTTTGCTGATGAGGCCATCGTGACAACTAACCCGGAAGTCTCGTCTGTACGCGATTCAGACCGTATTTTGGGCATTCTCGATTCCAAGTCTCGCCGCGCAGAAAATGGTGAAGAACCTGTGAAGACGCACCTTCTGCTGACACGCTATAACCCAGCCCGTGTAAATCGTGGTGAAATGCTGAGCGTTTCGGATGTCGAAGATATTTTGCGTATACCGTTGCTGAGCGTGATCCCTGAAAGCCCGTCGGTGTTGCATGCATCAAACAAAGGTGAACCTGTTATCTTGGATGAAGAATCTGATGCGGGTCAGGCTTACGCCGATGCGATTAGTCGCCTACTAGGCAATGAGTGCCCATACCGCTTCTTGGAAGAAGAGAAGAAAGGGTTCCTGAAACGCATTTTTGGAGGGTAACACATGGCACTGCTGGAGTTTTTCCGTCCGAAAAAGAAAGCATCTGCATCTATGGCAAAAGAGCGTTTGCAGATCATTGTCGCTGAGCGCCGCCGCGCAGGGTGCTCTGAACCGACTTACTTGCCCCAGTTAAAACAAGATATTCTTGAGGTTATCCGAAAGTACGTGGATATCTCGCCAGAACAAGTCTCTGTTGCGCTGGAGCAACGAGATGACGATTTATCCGTTTTGGAATTGAATGTCACCTTGCCTGATGAAGACAAGTAAATATCTTCAGAAACAAAAAAACCGGCTTTCGCCGGTTTTTTTATGCTTATTTCAACAAGGGTAATACTCTGTCTTCCACGTAAGCTTTACGCCAACCAGACAACAGATCGGGCATTTTTTCAGGGTTTCTGTCGTTAACCCATGCCCATTTTAAGACCTGATGAATTTGCTTTTTTGACCCAACAAATTCAGGTACAACCCCCAATTGTTCTGCCACTGCATTGGTCTGATCTTTGATCTCTTTAACCATTTGCTTGTAGCCAGGCATGTCGACTAAACGAACAATCGCCTCTGGGTAATGTTCTTCCGGCAATGTATCAAGCTCGCTGACCATGCGAAGTAGACGGCTGCCATGGCGTTCAACTTCAAAACGATCAAAGCCTTCATCCACCATTTTATCCAGCGAACGAATATCAAACCGCGCCATCTTCCAAAGGTGCAGCTCTTTCACCACGAAATTCAGTGCTAAATCGCGACGGCGCGCTTCACGTAAACGCCAACTTGCCAGCTTTTTCAACACAGCCAATTGCTGAGGGCGAAGCTGCCAAGCGTTTTTAATATCGAGGTAGGCTTTTTCTGGATCCGGCGTTTTACCGCGCTTACTCACCAGCAAGTTACACTCTTGGTTAACCGCTTCATTCCAACCTGCGTCAGCAACGCGTTCAGCCAACAAATGATACAGCGGCCACAGGTAGAAAACATCAGCAGCAGCATATTCAAGCTGTTTGTCAGACAGAGGACGTGCGCACCAATCGGTACGAGCTTCACCTTTATCCAACGATACTTGTAAATACTCGTCCACCAACGCAGCAAAGCCCGTTGAAAGACCATGCCCTAAAAAAGCCGCCATGATTTGTGTATCGACCATCGGCGTCGGCATCACACCAGAATAATGGTGAAACACTTCCAAATCTTCACTGCATGCGTGCAGGACTTTGATCACTGATTCATCAGTAAGCAGCGCCCATAACGGTGACATATCGTCCAGTTTTATCGGGTCGATCAGTGACAAGGTTTCTCCATCATAAAGCTGGATAAGACCCAATCTTGGATAAAGGGTTCGTGTGCGCACAAATTCAGTATCCAGCATTACAGCTGGCACTTTTCTCGCCTGTTCGCATACTCGTTCGAGATGGGATAGCTCAGTTACAATTTCAAAGTTCACACTGTCATCCGTATTTTGTTTGGCGCCCGAAAGCCTTACCTAATGTTGCGAAGACCAAAAACGAACATGCTGGCGTAAGCCAGCATGTTTTCAAAGGCATATGCCTCATTGTACGCGCTTCAACTTCAAAGCGCACGGGCGCGTTATGCTTCCGCTTTATTTGCTTCCTGCTTGGCTTCCTGCTCTTCGCGCAGTGCACGACGCAAGATTTTACCCACATTGGTTTTCGGCAAATCATCACGAAATTCAATAATTTTAGGGACTTTGTAGCCAGTGAGGTATTCGCGACAATGCGCTAACAACTCTTCTTTGGTCAGGCTTGGATCACGCTTAACAACGCAGATTTTAACGATTTCACCGGAGGTTTCATGAGGCTGACCAATGGCTGCCACCTCCAACACTTTGCCATGTAGTGCCACAACATCTTCGATCTCGTTGGGGTACACGTTAAAACCTGAGACCAAAATCATGTCTTTCTTGCGATCAACAATGTGCAAGAAGCCATCGTCATCAAACTTCACCACATCGCCAGTCGACAACCAACCATCATCAGTCAGTACTTCTTTGGTCGCTTCTGGGCGCTGCCAATAACCCTGCATCACTTGCGGGCCTTTCACTTGCAACTCACCAACTTGATCGTTCGCCACGACATTGCCTTCGTCATCGACGATGCGGACATCAGTAGATGGCACAGGCAAACCAATCGAGCCATTGTACTCTTTCAGATCGTAAGGATAAGCGGCCACTAGCGGTGAACATTCGGTCAGGCCGTAACCTTCCAACAAATGCTTACCCGTCAGCTTCTTCCATTGCTCAGCGACCGCGCGCTGAACCGCCATGCCGCCGCCGACGGTGAGACTCAGTTTAGAGAAGTCTAACTCGTGGAAATCTTCATTGTTGAGCATGGCATTGAACAGCGTATTCACACCTGTGATGGCGGTGAATGGATGCTGCTTCAGCTCTTTCACAAACGCAGGAATATCACGAGGGTTAGTGATTAGCAGGTTTTGACCGCCCATTTCAATGAACAACAAACAGTTTACGGTTAACGCAAACACGTGATAAAGCGGCAGTGCCGTTACCACCAATTCGCGTCCTTCTACCAATACTGGCGCGTACATTGCTTTCGCTTGGTCGACGTTGGCCAGCATATTCTTGTGCGTTAGTACCGCGCCCTTCGCCACCCCTGTAGTACCGCCGGTATATTGCAAGAATGCGATGTCATCCCCCGTCATAAAGGGTTTAACATATTGCATACGACGGCCTTTTTTCAGCGCGAGGCGCATAGACGTCGCATGTGGAAGGCTGTACTTGGGCACCATCTTCTTGATGTATTTCACCACGAAGTTCACCAAGGTACCTTTTGCTCGTGGCAATTGATCGCCAAGGCTGGTCAAAATAACGTGACGAACGCTGGTGTTATCAACGACTTTTTCCAACGTGTGGGCGAAGTTCGACACGATAACGATAGCAGCAGCGCCAGAGTCATTTAATTGATGCTCAAGCTCGCGCGGGGTATACAGTGGGTTCACGTTCACCACCACACAACCTGCGCGCAAAATACCAAACAATGCAATAGGGTACTGCAGCAAGTTCGGCATCATTACGGCGACACGATCACCTTTTTTCAGACCAAGATCATTTTGCAAATAAGCTGCAAACGCACGGCTGCGCTCTTCCAGCTTACGAAATGTCATCACCTGCCCCATGTTGATAAAGGCAGTTTGGTCGGCATATTTTTGCACCGATTTTTCGAACATTTCCACCAAGGATGGGTACATATTAGGTGAAATTTCCGCTGGTACATCTGATGGGTAGCGGTGATGCCAAACCTTTTCCACGTGATCTCTCCTATTTTGTATCGTGAGTCTTGGCCCACGTCAGAAGCAAAAATTCAAACGAGCGTTTTAACGCCCAATTAGACCATGAGTAACAATCAATTAACATCATCACGCATTGTGAGATGTAGCTTGGTCACAAAATCAATAATCAGTGCAGCTGTTTTCTGCTGACTTTGAAGATGGCAGTGGTGCGTACCTTCTACCATCTCAACCGTCAGGTTCTTAAACCACTCTTTGCGCTGTTCAGCAAGTGGGCTGCGTAGTTCTGGGTATCCGTCTTCGCCAATAATAGCGAGAACCGGACATTGTATTCCTTTGATCAGGTGCTCTGCATGGTGAGTAGACATACGATAAATCGAGTCTGTTTTCAGTTTGGCGTCGTGTCTCCAGCGCCATTCCTCACCCAATTGCTGTATTCCACGTGTCACCAACGGCGTTAAATCTTCAATCGATACTTTGTTGATACTCCGGCGGAGTTTCAGCGCGGCATCCAGTGACGGTAAAGTTCTTGGTGCTTTCATCTTCAATCGGCTTTCAACGCCATGACGAAGGCGATCTACCACCTTGTCATCACGCTCTGACATTGGGCCTAATGCCTCAATCATCACCAACCCTTTTGCACGTTCTGGGAACGCAGCACTCCAACAAGAAGCCACTAATGCCCCTAAGGAATGCCCAACCAGAAAGATAGGTTTATCACTCAGCTGTAAAATCAGCTGATGAAGATCATCCACATAGTCAAAAAAAGGGTAGAAGCTGTCCGCGCCTTTGTGATCGGATAAACCATGGCCAGGCCAATCTGGCATCACAAGGTCGACATGTTCGGTAAGAAGTGGTGCGAGAGGTTCGAAGCTTCCACTGTTGTCCTGCCATCCATGCAACATGAGCAAGATGGGTTTTGGACTGTCAGTGAGACAAACCTGTGCCGCGAGATTGCCAAACCTCACTGCAAATTGTTTTTCTTGTAATACCATGATGAGCTGCTGAATGCCGTATAGGCTCCGCACCTCTTTCAGAGGGCGCGAAGCCTATCACAGTCGGGGTTAGTTAAGTGGTACGAGGAGTTGAAGTTAGCACGATTTCATACGAAAACATCCACACCAAACAAAGCCATAATCTCTTCTCGTCGAGCCTGATTTTTCACTTCCATATAAGAAAGGAGTGCATGTCGGCTTCGACCATCGGGAACATCATAATGGATCTGTTGATGGGCATCTTGTGCCAGCTCAGGATGACGAATCCCCTGACTTACCGCTTTAGCAACCACAGACGGCTGAGTAACCTCAGCACTATTGGATGCTTTTTGTGATTTCTTACGTCCAGCATTGCTAGGACGTTGTATCGGTTGCGGTAATCCATGAATTGAAACCATCGCTGCTCTTCTCGGCTCGTCCTATCCGTTCTGCAAACAGAAATGCAGAGGTTATTCGCGACCTGGCAGCTTTTTCCACGCTACCGTGTCACGCAGATAAACAGGGCTTGCATGCTCTGCATCCACCGCCTCACCACGCTCAAGCGCATGATGCGCAAGAATAAGCATGTCTTCCGCTTCAGGGTACAAGACGCCGCTATCTGTTGTTTCTAAGTGTAGCTGGCTTGCCAGATCTGGGTAAGCTTGCCACCCAGTTCCTGCCGTAAACCACTTATCTTCTGACAGTGTAGGTCTAAAATGATCTGGCGGTAAAACAGCCTCTTCAACCACACGTTTCCAGTCGCCGTTTTCTAAGCGCTGATAGCCACCCACATAGATTTCATTCATGCGAGCATCAATGGTCGCAAGAACATTGTTCGCTTGATTGCGACGATAAGCCTGCTGCGCCATTGCAGCCAACGTAGAAACACCCACCATCGGCAAATTAGCACCGAATGCCAAACCTTGCGCAATACCAATCCCGATACGCACACCGGTGAAGCTACCCGGGCCACGACCAAATGCTAACGCATCCAGCTGATTAAGTTTCAAGCCTGCTTCTGCAAGCACACTATCAACCATAGGGAGAATCTTGGTTGTATGCTCACGCGGGGCGATTTCACAGCGAGAAATCGTCTCGTTACCTACTTTCAATGCTACAGAGCAGTTTTCAGTCGCCGTATCCACGGCAAGAATTATAGATGTCATTTACGCCTCGGGTGTTGCTGCAATACCAGCAACATCGTTGTTATTTGGTCTGTTATTAGCAAGCACTGCTTTATAGCAGCGCCCTTATTCGTTCGATTCAATGGCCGCGAGAAACTCGCCGACTTTTGCCAGATCCCGCGTTCTCGGGATAGGCGGCAAACTGCGCAAAAACGTCTCGCCGTATTGTCTACTCACCAAGCGGTTATCACAAATAATCAGCGCGCCGTGATCGCTTCTGTCTCGGATAAGTCGCCCTACCCCTTGCTTTAGCGTGATCACCGCATCCGGTATCTGAACCTGGGAGAATGGATCCCCACCTTGCAGTCGACAGTCTTCAATTCGTGCTTTCAGCAGCGGGTCATCCGGCGCTGTAAAAGGCAATTTGTCAATAATAACACAGCTCAGTGCCTGCCCTCTAACGTCAATACCTTCCCAGAATGCGCCTGTTGCGACCAAGAGCGCATTGCCCATTTCCAAGAATTCGGCCAATAACTTTTGCTTCGACGTTTCACCTTGCACCAGCACAGGTAAAGAGAGTTGTTCGCGAAAACGCTCTGACAAATCCCGTACCATTTGGTGAGAGGTACACAAGAAAAAGCAGCGCCCTTCATTCTGTTCAATCAAGGGAAGGAGCATTTCCACCAGCTTATCCGCCAAACCATAGCTATTGGGTTCAGGCAAGAAACGCGGGACACATAAAATGGCCTGCGTTTCATAGTCAAATGGACTCGGCAGCGTAAACTGCTCGGTGGGCTCAATGCCAAGGCGATGACTGAAGTGGCTAAAATCGTCATTCACTGCCAGCGTGGCGGATGTGAATATCCACGCACCTTGCTGTTGTTGTATTTGTTCGCGAAATTTTTCCGCCACGGATAACGGCGTGATATTTAAGCTGAAGTGATTGCGGCTGCACTCATACCAATAGGAATAGCCCGGAATGGTGGTGTCGCTTAATCGTTCAAGTCTGGATTTTAGCATCGTTGTGCGCTCAAACGCGGCATCGAGCAATTGGCTGCGACCTAAGGACAATTTAATCACGTCATAGGCGAGAGTCAGTGCATCGGCTAATCTCACTAACTCACGTGCCACCGCAGGTGAAGCGCTTATCTCGCGCCAGTTTCCACGAAAGCCTGGCTCGCCCAGCACAATACGAAGATCTGAGCCTGCATGAGACAACCTGTCCGCCACTTTATCTAACTGTTTGGTATCACGAAGTTCGGTGCGATACGCAATATGAATGTCTTTTGCTAGCTCTTGAATTTGTCGGCTCGACAAACTTTGCCCAAAGTACTGACTGGCTATGTCGGGGATTTGGTGGGCTTCATCGAAGATGAACACTTCGGCTTCAGGAATTAACTCACCAAAGCCTGTTTCTTTAATGGCTAAATCCGCAAGAAAAAGATGGTGGTTTACCACCACCAAATCTGCATCCAAAGCCCGCTTACGCGCCTTGACCACAAAGCAATCTTGGTAGCTTGGGCATTCTTTCCCCAAGCAATTGTCGTTCGTTGACGTGATGGTAGGAATAATCGGGCTGTCTTCAGCAAGATCATCACATTCACCCAAATCACCGGTTTTAGTTTCCGATGACCAACCCCGTACTTTGACCAACTGGGTGAGCAATTTAGGATCTGACTGTCCATCGTGACTTTCAATCATTTGACGACTGAGTCTTTCAGGGCACAGGTAATTCGCCCGCCCTTTCAGTAGCGCGACACGACCCGTAAAGCCGAGCGTATCCACCATTAATGGCAAGTCACGGTGAAACAATTGCTCTTGAAGGTTTTTGGAACCCGTGCTGACGATGGTTTTCTTGCCGCTTAATAAGGCTGGCACCAAATACGCATAGGTTTTACCCGTACCTGTCCCCGCCTCGACGACCAATTGCGTGCCGTCTTTAATGGCGCGTTCGACCGACAGTGCCATGTCTGTCTGGGGCTGGCGCGGTTGAAAACCCTTTATCGCGCGAGCAAGGGCGCCGTCTGTGGAGAAAACCTTCGAAATCATTGGTCATTTATACAGTGGTTGAAAGCATCGCATTATGCCAACAATCGCTCGCGTCTGCTACGGGTGAAAACGCAAAGCGAGCGTTCAACCTTTATCCGCCAAATTGCGATACATCAAAAGAGCGTCACGTGAGGTTTTGACCTTGAAACAAAATCAGCGTAAAACGTGATGAATAGCAAAAATCACTATTTCGCGAGATCCACACTTCTATGGAAAGAAAAACTCTGCTGACGGATTGTCCCGACGCACAAGGCCTTATCGCCAAAATCACCAACATCTGTTACAAACATCAGCTCAATATTATTCATAACAATGAGTATGTTGACCACAGCACGGGGCAGTTCTTTATGCGCACCGAGCTAGAGGGCATCTTTAATGATGAAACCTTCTTGATGGATATTGATCAAGCACTACCAGCAGGTAGCCATCGCAGTTTGGTTGATAGCAAACGTCGCAAACGCATCGTTATTCTGGTCACCAAAGAATCCCATTGTCTGGGTGATATTCTAATGAAAGCCTATGACGGCTCGTTAGATGTTGAAATTTCAGCAGTCGTGGGCAATCACGAGACGCTTGCAGCACTGACAACGAAATTCGATATTCCGTTCCATTTCGTCAGCCACGAAGGCATGGAACGTGAAGAACATGAAAATAAAGTGATTGAGATCGTCGACGCCTATACACCCGATTACGTCGTTTTGGCGAAATTCATGCGCGTACTCACGCCAAGTTTTGTTGCGCACTATCACCGTCAGATCATCAATATCCACCACAGCTTCTTACCCGCATTCATTGGTGCACGCCCTTATCATCAGGCTTACCACCGTGGTGTAAAGATCATCGGCGCAACCGCGCATTTCGTCACGAACGATCTTGATGAAGGGCCAATCATTGAGCAGAACATCAGGCATGTTGACCACACTTTCAGCGCGGAAGACATGGTGAAAGCAGGACGTGATGTGGAAAAGACGGTACTCAGTACCGCACTGAGTCAAGTGCTAGAAGACAAAGTCTTTGTCTACGGTAATAAGACTGTGATTCTGTAGTTTCAAGAAACACCCATATATAACAATTAAGGGGCATGATATGCCCCTTTTTCACATCTGTTTCAGTAGATTCTCAATGCTACTTTTCGCTTTCAATCACTTGCTCAAGCGAAACAGGATGTAACTTCACACAAACGCCATTGGCTTTAAATGCAACGGTCGGATTAGCAAGGCGTTCACCCTCCCCTGATGGTGAACTGAGCTTCACCTTTACGCCCATCTCGCTCAGTGTTTCCCAACGTGCTTTCAATTCAGGAAACAAACAAAATACGTCATCCAATAGCGCTTCTGGGGTGACTGCATCGGAAGGTATCACCCATTCTGCATGCTCCCATCCTTCTTCTGGATAGGTTTTTTCACTCGGATACGGAAGCTCAACACAATGCGTTTTCCACTGCCCGAAAGACACACTGTCATGCACCTTGATTACCACAATAGGGCGGCCATTAATGGTGTTCACAGAGATTTCATCGCCATATGCCAACCACGCTTGGTGCAGTTGCAGAGCAAGATCAACATCATTGACACGAAGTGCAATATGGTCAGCTTCATAAGAAGCGAGATCGATACCCAGCATTTCCAATAATACGTCTATACGAAGGCTAAAAGAGTCAAGTGAGGAGAAAAGCTGATCAACGGTAAGTGCAGACATGGAAATCTCTGTGTTAGTCGTGGAAATCATGCAAAGTATCCCATCCCCACAAAACGATTACCAATACGTTATTGAATGAGTGAAATTTCTCCAGAAATACGCTGCAAGGAAATGAACACAACCCAGCGACAATGAATTGAAGGCATTTAACGGGATTTTGGTTTCAAACCACGCCTATTTGTGGGTATTATTACGCCTATCAATCTGCACTCGTTTTTGGTGTCGAAAGCGCGGTATTAAAGGCGTCAACCATGCCCCGCAATGAGCATTTATCATTGGGTATCGTTGACGGATTTTTGCTTTAGTACCAAAGCAAGTAAGCCCATCGTCGTGATCGTGGTCAACTATCACGCACTGTCAATCGGGTATCAAAATTAAGGTAAGCACGTGAATATTCAAGCCCTTCTCAATGAAAAAGTATCGGCTGCTATGGTCGCAGCAGGTGCACCAGAAGGCAGCCCAGCTGCAGTTCGCCAGTCGGCGAAGCCACAATTTGGTGACTATCAAGCAAACGGCATCATGGGCGTTGCTAAAAAGCTGGGTGGAAACCCACGTGATTTCGCACAGAAAGTGTTAGATGCTTTAGACCTTGACGGCATTGCATCAAAAACCGAAATCGCAGGCCCAGGCTTTATCAATATATTCCTTAGCCCAGAGTGGCTCGGTGAACAAGCAGGCCTCGCGCTGGCAGATAGCCGCCTTGGTGTGGCTGAAGATAACAAACAGAACATCGTTGTAGATTACTCAGCGCCTAACGTCGCAAAAGAAATGCACGTTGGTCACCTTCGCTCAACCATTATCGGTGATGCGGTTGTTCGTACGCTTGAATTTTTGGGTCACAACGTCATTCGTGCCAACCACCTGGGTGATTGGGGTACGCAGTTCGGCATGTTGATCGCAAACCTTGAGCGCCATGAAGCACAAGGTGGCGACATCTCAATGGATTTGAGCGACATCGAAAGCTTCTACCGTGAATCAAAAACGCTTTACGACGAAGACGAAGAATTTGCAAAAACCGCACGTAACTACGTAGTTCGCCTTCAAAGCGGTGACGAATACTGCAAAGAAAAATGGCAGACACTGGTCAAAATCACCCTTGAACAAAACCAGCGTAACTACGATCGCCTGAACGTATCTTTGACTAACAAAGACGTAATGGGTGAAAGCATGTACAACAGCATGTTGGCAGGTATCGTGGCAGATCTTAAAGAGAAAGGTCTGGCGGTAGAAAGCGATGGCGCAATGGTTGTGTTCTTGAATGAGTACAAGAACAAAGACGGCGAACCTATGGGTGTGATCATCCAAAAGCGTGACGGCGGTTTCTTGTACACCACAACCGATATTGCCTGTGCGAAATACCGTTACGAAACGTTTAATGCAGATCGTGTTCTGTATTTCATCGATTCTCGTCAACACCAGCACTTGATGCAAGCGTGGGCGATTGTGCGTAAAGCGGGCTATATCCCTGAATCAATGAGCCTAGAGCACCACGCATTTGGCATGATGCTAGGGAAAGATGGTCGTCCGTTTAAGACCCGTGCTGGTGGCACCGTTCGTCTAGCGGATCTACTTGACGAAGCAGAAGTGCGTGCAGCCAAACTGATTGAAGAAAAAAATCCTGAAATGCCAGCAGACGAAAAAGCGAACATCGCCAACACCGTTGCCATGGCTGCCGTGAAGTATTCAGAGCTGTCTAAGCACCGCACCACTGACTACATCTTCGATTGGGACAACATGCTTGCATTTGAGGGCAATACTGCACCTTATATGCAGTATGCCTACACACGCGTTGCTTCTATCTTTAACAAAGCAGGCATCGAAGCTGACTCAGTGCAAGGCGATATCATCATTGCTGACGACAAAGAGAAAGCACTCGTGTCTAAGTTGCTGCAATTTGAAGAAGCTGTTCAATCTGTCGCGCGTGAAGGTCAGCCTCACATCATGTGTGGCTATCTGTTTGAACTGGCCGGGACATTCTCTAGCTTCTATGAAGCCTGCCCGATCCTCAATGCAGACGGTGACACAAAACAAAGCCGCTTGAAACTTGCAGCACTGACTGCAAAAACTATCAAACAAGGTCTTGATCTTCTTGGTATTAACACGCTAGAACGCATGTAATCATTACCAACTAATTGCGTGTGAAAAGTTTGAGCCTCATTCATAAATGAATGGGGCTTTTTTTTGCGTGAATGCATCAAACTCACTGCGTTTCTTGTATCATAAGTGACACAGGTTGTACTAAGGGATGGTGCATGAGCGATTACGTTTTTTTCGAAGCAACAAAGATTTTCAAGCGTGCCGTGCCATTGATGGTGAAGTACAAAGTACCTACTACCCCGCACTATTTTTCGCTTTGGTATACCTACTGTGCTGGAACTCATCCACAACTTAACCGAGCGGTTGATGAGACGGTCGAACGCTTTGGTCAATGCTCCAAAGGGCACTGCGATACCCTGATCGAATCCTACCTGCTTGATGATGCAAAACGAGAAGTCGACAGCTTTCGGAAGAAGTTGGAAAGCCTTGCCGCTGACTTAGGCCATTCTATTGACGATACGGTGCAAGACACTCAAGCGTTCCAGAACATTCTTAACTCTTCGGTTAGCCGGCTTGAAGATGTGAAAAGTCAATCCGACATCAGCGGTGAAAGCCAAGTTGTGCTTCAAGATGTGCTCAAAGGATCACAGCATTTACTGCAAGCAACCTCTCAATACCAATTGCAGGTATCATCGCAAAAATCAGAAATCGACTCACTCAAACTGCAGCTCAAAGAATACCAAAAGCAAGCCACTCATGATGCTCTAACGGGCGCATTCAACCGACGTGCCTTTGAACAAGAACTTGATGAGCACCTTAAGCAAAAATGCGAAATGTGCTTAGTGATGGTCGATATCGACCACTTTAAGTCGTTTAACGATGAATTTGGTCATCAAATGGGCGACAAAGTCCTTAAGATAGTGGCTCAGAGGCTTGAGCAAAGCGTCGAAACCAACGGAATGATTTTTCGTTATGGTGGTGAGGAATTTTCAATACTACTCCCCAAAATGTCTCTACGGGGCGCCTATCAAATTGCGGAGAAAACGCGAAAATCACTAGAGCGACTTTCTGTTACCGACAAACGTTCGGGGCAGAAAATCAACTCGATCACCGCCTCTTTCGGTATCGCCGAATTTGCTATTGGTGAGCAAGGTGCGCAGTTTGTCTCTCGCGCTGACGAAGCACTTTACGATGCAAAAAATCGCGGTAGAAATAGAGTGATGCCTTTGGTGCGATAACGCAGGTCAGAGGCTATTGATTCAACTTCGCCCCTCCTTCAACCAACCACAACATCTCATTTTCAGTCGATAGCCGACCTAAAGAGGCATTGCGTTGAGGGAAGCGTCCAAAGCGCTGAATAATGTCAAAATGATTCCGCGCTTGTCGATAAAAGTTCTCAAACATGCCCGCCTCTGATTGGTCTGCTGATTCACATAGCTGACTAAATCTAAACAGCGCCTCTTCTTGATCTTCTGCGTGCTCGGAGTGCTGAAGTGGCGTATAGAAAAACGCGCGCTGGATCGGCAACAATTGTTGGTCCTGACCAATCGCCAACCCACGCTTGCAAAGTGCTAACGCAAACTCATCATAGCGAAACGCAGCACTTAAGCCTCGATAGATACGGCGACTGAATTGATCGAGCAAAATAATCTGCGCTAATGCGCCAAAAGGCGTTTCTAGCCACTGTGACAATTTACCCTCCCCTGCCATGCTAACGTAAGGCAAAAAACGTTCACGAATAACACGGTCGGAACACTCGTCACCATGAAACCACATCGCTTTTATCAAATCATGCGTTTGTGGTGCCTCGGCATCCTCAAACCAAAAGTCCAGCACTTCTATATAGTCCATGCTCGCTCCCACGATGTTGGCTCTGATTTTGACTCTCTCTTTAGCCTAAACCCTTATCAGAAAAAGGGCGCGCTATTGGTCAAGTTGTAGTGGGTTTTGTGATTTTTCCATGACAATTAGGCAAACCCATTTCATCTAATCATCACAGAGTTTAATCTCTGTCATTGGTTTACATTTTTCAAAATTGCCAGTAGCTTTGAATGAGTTTTTGAAAAAAGAGAAAATAAAATGGCGTTTGAGTTACATCCGCGTTTGGAAGCAGATACCACATGGCTGGGGGATTTTTTGCTGTGTCGTGTTTTATTGAGTAAAGAAGATATTGGGCCTTGGTTTATTTTGGTACCCAAAGTGGTAGGCGTTACCGAACTGCATCACCTGAGTGAAGCTGATCAGCAACAGTTTATGCGTGAATCATCCTTGCTTGCTGCAAAGCTGGAATTTCTTACTCGCCCAGACAAGCTGAATATGGGCGCACTCGGAAATATGGTGCCACAACTTCATATTCACCATATCGCCCGCTTTCAATCTGACATTGCTTGGCCTGGTCCTATATGGGGAAATACACCCGGTATCGCTCGAACCAAAGATGATCAAGATGCGATGGCATTTCAATGGCGACAACACTTAAGTGAAATCAGCGATTTCATCGCAGCGTAACCGTCTGTATCGAAACCAGCATCTGCCCAATATCTATCTTGATAGATAACGCGAAATAGCCAGTCAAAATATACAAAAAGCGCGGTGTGAATATCACCGCGCTTTTTTAGTATCTACGTGTATCTGATAAGCGGATTACCCGCTCTAGCTGATAGCCACTTACTGTATGACAGTAATGCCTAGCTCTTTATCCGACACCCACTGATACCGGCGAACAACGCCATTTCGTGAATCGGAAACCGTGGTTTTGAGCTGGCCTTTTTTGACCCACACACTCAACATTGCGTCGATACCATCTTCCGACAATCCAAAGTGTACCGACAATTCCGTCAAACTGCATTGGGGGTAAGCAATCACATAGTCACGCAATTCAGTCAGTATCACAAGGCCACCGCATTCATTGCCGCATTTCGTTTTGCATGGCGATGAAGTAAATGAATTACGACTGCCATCACGGTCACACTGCCAAGAATGGAAATACCACTTTTGACAGCTGTTTCCGTTAACATCGCGGCTTGATAAACGATAGTTGCACACACCACAGCAAGTAGCATGGTCCAACTGGCAATAAACACCGCAAACGGACGACCAAATTCACGGACATAGGCGCCCATGGCTGCCACACAAGGTGTATAGAGCAAGATAAACACCAAATAGGCAAATGCGCTGGCAGCTGTAAAGTGAACACTCAAGTTAGCAAAGATACTCAAATCGACTTCTTGTTCTTCGGCAACCGCGTGCTGATCGGGCAAATCACCAACGTCTATTCCGAGCGGATCAGCAAAGTTTAACCCCAGTAAATTCTCTGGAATGGTTTCCAACGCTTCTTGCAAACTCGCTAGCAAATCATAGTCTGACGTATCCGCTTCGCTTGGTGTCGAATAAAGATTATTGAGCGTACCGACAACCGCTTCTTTTGCAAAGATCCCAGTGATAATACCAACCGTCGCCGGCCAATTATCTTCTTGAATACCAATAGGCGCAAAGACAGGTGTGATGACTTGTGCAACTTTTGATAAAACAGAATGTTCAGAATCTTGATGACCAAATGAGCCGTCTGTCCCCACCGAGTTCAAAAAGCTCAACACCGTCACAACGACGACTATGGTTTTACCCGCGCCCAACACAAAACGTTTGAGTTTGTGCCATGTTTTCAACACCACGTCTTTGATACGAGGCCATTCGTAGCGCGGCATTTCCATCATGAAGGAATCACTGTCCCCGGGATATAGCGTATTTCTCAGTACAACGCCCGTAAATACGGCGATAGCAATGCCTAGCAGGTATAACAAGAACACCACGTTTTGTCCGTTTTCTGGGAAAAAGGCGGCGGCAAACAGCGCATAAACAGGTAGACGTGCGCCACATGACATAAATGGCGCCATTGCTGCTGCTAATCGGCGTTCTCGTTCTTGATCAAGAGTACGGGTCGCCATGATCGCAGGCACATTACAGCCAAATCCTAAGACCAACGGCACAAATGCTTTGCCCGGCAAGCCAATTTTCTGCATCGCTTTATCTAGCACAAACGCGGCACGAGCCATATAGCCAGAGCTTTCAAGCAAAGACATAAACAGATAGAGACAGGCAATGACGGGGATAAAGGTGGCCACAGTTTGAATGCCCCCACCAACCCCATCAGTAAGAATTGTCACAAGCCAAACAGGAAGGTGCTCGTCAAGCAAGTAGTGCCCGCCGTCGACCAGTATCGCGCCGGTACTGATGTCAAAGAAATCGATAAATGCACTACCGATGTTTATCGAAAACATAAACATCAGATACATGATGAGAAAAAAGATGGGTAAACCAAAGTAGCGGCTCAACACCACATTATCGATAGCATCGGTAATTCGAGCTTTAAGTGGAACGACCTGCTTTTTACACAGACGACAAATCTGCGCCACGCGCGAGTAACGCACATTGGCAATAGCGAGATCAACATCAGTCTGATCTAGTTGTTGATGAGAAACCTCATCAAGCAATATCTTGGTCTCGGCAGAGAGTTGACTCAGCAAGACGCGATCACCTGCCAGCAGACGAATAGACTTTGCGCGTTCGTAGTTTGCGGCTTCTTGCTTTAATCCTCCAGACAGTTTAGCGATTGCAGATTCAACGTCATTGCCGTAATCCAGAGTCAGTGCTGAGCTATCGTATGGCGTTCGAATGCTTTCAGCCAGAGAGCACTTTAATGCGTCGACTGATGACGGATTCGTTGCGGTAACCGTGAAGACCTGACAGCCAAGCAGTCTAGCAAGCTCGTCGGTATCAAGACGAAAACCATGCTGCTCCACCACATCCATTTTATTCAAAACGACAACCATCGGTCGCCCTAGCTCACGCAACTGAAGCGTGAGGTAAAGGCTTCGCTCTAAACAACTGGCGTCCAGTACATTGACAATCAAATCGCTTGGAAGAGAGAAAAGTGCCGTGATGGCAATCGACTCATCAAGGCTGTTTTCACCGTCAGCATTATCTAGGGTATAGATACCCGGAAGATCGGTGAGTGCGCAGCTTTCATCACCAAGCAATGCAGCGCCGGTTTTTTTGTCCACGGTGACACCCGCCCAGTTACCGATCTCCTGTCGACCACCGGTTAATCGGTTAAAAAGCGTCGTTTTTCCGGAATTCGGGTTACCGACAGTAAGTAACTGCTTACTTGTCATGACTTATTACCTCAATCTGGCTGGCTAAACTCTTT
Source organism: Enterovibrio norvegicus FF-33 (assembly GCF_000286835.2). Lineage (GTDB taxonomy): Bacteria > Pseudomonadota > Gammaproteobacteria > Enterobacterales > Vibrionaceae > Enterovibrio > Enterovibrio norvegicus_A. The sequence goes on from NZ_AJYD02000038.1 coordinate 2,808,879, forward strand.
CGAAGCGCAATATCACATCCACGGACGCGGACTTGAATAGGGTCACCCATCGGCGCTAGGCGGATAATGCGTACCTCTGTGTCTGGTAGCAATCCCATCGCCATCAATTTCTTTCGGGGGATAGAAGGTACGTTTGATAACGACACCACCTGCCCTGTTAAACCCGGCTTTAGCTCCGACAGCTTCATAATCACAACCTAAATGAGAATCATAAACGTTTGCGGTAAAGTATTGCAAAATGTTGCAGAAATAAAGTTGTTTTTGATCAACAAAATTGGCGCTTTGCTCGCTAAGAGACGCAACGCACTTTCTCGAACTCGTTAATTCCGTCAAAAATAACGTCAACTACGTGAAATTCCATCCCGTTTCACGCGTCCATTCCCGACTAATCAAACAAAATTCGCTTCAGCCACGTTGGCAGAAGATTGTTAATTTCGTCAAAAAATCACCAAATGGCTTTTTTAGCCCTTTGAAATCTTCGACTCAGTGCAAAAAAAACATGGCTTTTTAATCGGAATGAAATAATGGCGGGAAATTACTATGTGCGAGGGAGGGAGAACCGTTTAAATGAACTCAAGTTAATTCCAGATGGTGTGAGGGACTCCCACACACCTCCGGCAGCAAGCGAAGGTGTCTTTGACGCCCGTGGTATAGTCAGTCGGCTATACCACGCTCTTTTTTTTCTACCTTGTTTACCTACCCCTCCTCACTCTCACATAATTCCCGAAACTGCGATGGCGTACATCCGTACTTTGCTTTGAAAGATTTGGTAAAGTAAGACGGTTCGTTAAACCCACATGCTACTGCTACATTTGTGATCTTATCGCCTTGAGACAACATGCGCTTAGCATTGGCTAGTCTTGCACTGATTAATGCTTCTTTAAAGGTATAACCTAACTCTGTCTTAAACCGTCGTTGCAAGCTTCGCTCTGAGATAAAGAGCGCTTTAGCCAATACGGTAGGCGAGTAATCAGGGTTGTGAAAATGTATAGCAATTTCACTTAACGCCCTTTCTTTCCATTGCTTCGACTCTTCCGCCGTCTGTCTTGCTTCTTCAGAGAATATCTCCCCGGTCAGAGATGTGTCCAAAGTGACGTCATTAGAGGGCATATATGGGGCTTTAACAATATCATCCGCTGTGTCATCACCTTGACCATCAGAACCTTTAGCAAGCATTTGACGCCTATCTATCTCTATCACTTTTTGGTGAACAGTGTGGCGAAGCTGAACATTGTGGGCTTTGACAATGGCGGTTTTTCTTCGGAAATACCAAATAGCAAGCATTCCCATACCCATTATTAAGATCAATACATACCCAAGTCTTTCATACCAAGGGGCTGCCACGTTTAACGTAATCAACGTTCGTTCAGAAGACTGACCCCCTTGGATGGGCTCTTTAATCATCAGTGTATAGCGGCCCGACTCAAGCGCACTAAAGAGAAGTTGCTGGTCTTTGGTCGTGTGCCAATTATCATCGCTAACGCCATCGAGCCGATACTCAATGCTTTCGTGCTTGCCGAACGGCATCTTGCCAATGTCTATCATCAGCGAAGCTTTGCTTGGCAAAGAGATATTGTCCAGATTCGTGCCACCAAGCCTCCATGGTCTGCCATTCACCGATATCGAACCAATAGACGAAGTCCGAAGTGGCGCTTCAAATAGAGCTTCTAACATCTCAAAAGAAAGTGAAAACACGCCATAGTCTCCTGCGATTAACATCGCTTTATTCTCGATCTGACACAGATGGCGCAGCGAAGCCGCTGAAGTGGTCTGGTTGCCTCCCTGGATGTAGTGCTGTTGATACGATGCTAAATCAATGCGGTTAATGCCTTTTGTGGTCACAATAAAGGCGGCATGCTCAGACAATACAAAACATTTAGCCCTTGCCTCAATATCACTGTTGAATATGAGCTGTGGTGCAACTGTGCCATCCATCCTGTATCTAAATACGCCGCGCTCCGTCAGCATCCAAAGGTTATCACTGCCATCAATACTGATAGACTTTATGATACCGATTTTTTCTCGCGTTAATTTAGTTTGAAACTGACCATCGAAATAGAAATGTAAACCTTCACTGGTTCCCAACCATGTCCCCTGTTTATCGAGGTCTAGTACGGCATTCAGTTGAGTGTTAGGCGTATCCGACCAATCGGAGCCAAAATCGATGAGCGTTTTACTTTCTGGCCAATAGCGAAAAACCTGCTTGCCAGAAACAAGCCATAACGAGTGAGTGTCTGCAATCACATGGTCAATCGATACGTTATCTAATCGTGGAGGAGACATGCTTTCTAGAGGTTGCAAGGTGTCAGGATCCAACGCACTTAACCCAGAGGCAGAAGCTATCCATAGGCGTTCATCTAAAGCACTCATGCTTTCAATCACAAGGTTGAGTTTGGTGGACTTAGTGGGTTTGAGATCTTTATCTAGCGCAACAAGTTTGTTTCTGGCACTTAAATAGTATTTATCACCTAAGGTCACCATTGACGAAATGCTTGCATCTCCCCAGTCCGGCATCATTACGTGTAACGGGAAACGATGAACGCTTTGTGCCGCTGGCGAACGATAATTAAGCGCATTTTCTGTCGATAACCAAATGTCTCCTGATCGGCCAGTCTCAATATCAAAGATCTGTTCGCCCGATAAGCTGTATTCATCATCAATCTCCCCATCAATGTGCTCAAACTGGATGGCGTTATTGCTTCTCGATGTACCTAAATAAAGACCGCTATCTGTCCCGACCCACAGACCTTCGCTGGTTTCCTCTACCACATTCACTGAGATATCTTTCAAAAAGTGAGACGATATTGTCCCATCGACAACGTGAAAAAGGCCTTGTTGAGAACCCAGCCACAGTGCACCCTCACTTTCATAGGCGGATTTCACCGAAACATTATCAGCTAACGCAAACACCTTTTTACCGGTATGAATATCGATTAATGCGGATTCACTCAGACCAATCACCTTGTTTTGGCTTTCAAATAACCTCGCCAAAGGCATGTGTCCTAGATTTTCTGCTGAAGATGTCGCGAAAGGAATTCGAAACAAGTTTGATGAGGTAGAAACCCACAAATAGCGTGGGTCTGACGCGATATCTGTGACTGACTCAGACTCCCCTAAGGGGATTATCTCTAACGCATTCGATTCAATGTCATAGCGAAACAAAGCGCTATTGGCGATAAACCAAAGCGAGTCATCAAACGCCGAAATACGCGAGATGGGAGAAGACGGAAGCGGTACAAACTGAGAAAGAGAATGGTAATGAACACCATCATAAAAACTGACGTTTCCATGGCTATCAAGCAGCCATACTCCGTGATTTTGTGTGTACTCTACATCAACCACATTGTTGGATTGGGCCGCGCCAGTTAAAGGAAATGCATAAAAAACAGCCGATGCAACAGCTCGGATTGGTGCTATTGCAAGCATCACCAACACAATGGAGATAATAAGCGATTTGGTTAGAAAGCGTTGATATTGTGAGAACATCGTTTACTTAGCGTTATTCTGATCTCGCCACATCTTGTCAGCTTTTAGTGACATTTAAGTTGATCGAGAACATCAATGCGATGCATATCACTCTCGCAACTAATCGCAGACCTTGCGTCCAAGCGCCTAAATTCGCAAACAAAATTGCCGCTTCACTGCAATTATCTTACTGAAAATTGCTTACAGCGAAAAACAATCAGCGTAGCTTTTACCAAGGGCGTTCAGGAAATCAACATAGTGGTTATCAATGAGCGACATATCTTGTGCCATCGGGTCAAGCAATACGATTTTTGCTTGTGTTCCTTTCACCACACTCTTCACCAAGCCCGGATTAAACTGGGGTTCTGAAAACACACACTGTGCTTGATCTTCCATCAATGCACTTCGAATGGAAACCAAGGTTCGTGCACCCGGTTTTCTATCCGGGTTAATGGTCAGGTGCCCAGTAGGTTTAAGCCCAAACGCACTTTCAAAGTACCCATAAGCATCGTGAAACAAGAAATAGCCTTTGGAAGAACTTGCATCAAGACTTTTCGCAATGCTCGTTTGCGCCTGAGTCACTTCCGCTAAGAATTTATCGTAGTTTGCCTGATAGTCCGCCGCATGGGCGGGGTCTCGTTGTGAAAGCGCGTTTTTAATGGCTTTCGCAATCACTTTGCTTTGGTCTGGACCAAGCCAAATATGTCCATCAATCCCGTCATGACTATGCCCGTGATCATCATGCTTCTCATGGCTGTCCTCCCCATAATGGCGAACAGGCATACCTTCGTAAGTGGTTAACCTGAGTGTATTGGGCTGACCACTCAGCACTTTTTCTAAAAATAGCTCTACCTCGGGACCTACCCAAACCACAAGATCAGCGCTGCGAAGTTTTCTAATATCAGATGGTTTCAATGCATAGTCATGCGGTGAAGCATTGTCCGGTAACAGGACATCAACCGTTGCTAGATCGCCTGCAATATCATGAGCAATCAAACCGAGAGGCTTAATCGTCGTCACGATAGAAGGCTGTGATGCATATGCTGACATTGAAATGATGAGAAATAACATCGTCAGAATTTGGAAGCAACGGGTGATTATCATGAGTTTTGGGGCCAACATTTTAATACGATAGGAAATGTTATATTATAACATTTCAATTTAAACATCATGTCCAATTTATGTCCGCATCCTTGGTTACGCTAAATAACGTTTCGGTCATCTTTGATGGTAGGAGCGTGCTAGATCGCATTTCGCTCTCTCTTTATCGCGATAAGATCACTACCCTAATTGGCCCAAATGGGGCAGGTAAGTCTACGCTGGTCAAAACCGTGATTGGACTCAATGCGCCAACGGAAGGAACGATTGAGCGTCTGCCTCACCTAAAAATCGGATATGTTCCGCAAAAGCTTCGGCTAAACGAAAGTTTGCCTTTGCGTGTTGATCGCTTCCTCAAGCTTTGTCCTAAAGCAACCAGTGCATCGATTCAAGATGCACTTAGCCTAGTCGGTGCTATGAAGTTACTGCACGCCAATATGCATACCCTTTCAGGAGGGGAAATGCAGCGTGTTCTTTTGGCAAGCGCTGTGTTGAAAAAACCTGACCTATTAGTGCTTGATGAACCTGTCCAAGGTGTTGACGTAGCGGGACAACTCGAGCTGTATAGCCTAATTGCCAAGTTAAAAGAAACCCTTCACTGCGGTATTTTAATGGTCTCTCATGATTTGCATTTGGTGATGGCAAAAACAGATGAAGTCATCTGCCTTCAACACCACATATGTTGCTCAGGTGAGCCTGATGCCATTTCAACTCACCCTGAATACGTGGCGCTTTTTGGTCGACAAGAGAGTGAACAGTTGGCGCTCTATCATCACCATCACAACCACGACCACGACCTATCTGGCAACCCTGTCGGACCTTGCAAGCACGGAGACCATTAAGATGTTGGAATTTCTTGCCATCCCTCTGTTGGCGGGCATGTGTATTGCAGCGGCCGTTGGGCCTTTGGGCTCATTTGTTGTTTGGCGAAAGATGGCCTATTTCGGCGATACCTTGGCTCATGCCTCTTTGTTTGGCCTTGCCTTAGGTTTTATGCTGCAAGTGAGCCTAAATCTCGCCTTAATAGCAAGTTGCTTAACCATAGCTATTCTGTTGGTGGCATTGCAAAGAAAAAGCAGTGTATCCACGGATACCCTGCTTGGCATCATTGCGCATACTTCTTTGTCGTTGGGCTTAGTCTCAATCAGTTTTGTCGACGACTTGCGGGTTGATTTAATGTCATACCTATTCGGCGATCTGCTTTCTGTCACCTATGCCGATCTCGGGCTTATCGCAGGTGGCTGTACCCTTGTTTCTATCGCACTATATTCGCTTTGGCGTCCATTGCTGGCCATTACCGTAGATGAAGACATGGCGCGCGTCGATGGCTACAACGTTGATCGCCTAAAACTGATTTTGATGTTAATGGTAGGTCTGGTTATCGCTATCGCGATGAAGTTTGTTGGTGCGCTGATTATTACATCGTTAATGATTATTCCTGCCGCGACAGCAAGACGATTCGCCGTTAGCCCTGAACAAATGGCATTTCTGGCAAGCCTAATCGGGGTCATTGCAGTGATGGGTGGTATTGCCCTTTCATGGTTTCAAGACACACCAGCAGGCCCCTCTGTCGTGGTTGTTGCGGGCCTATTGTTTTTTATCAGCCAGTTCCGCAAACAAGCAGAATAGCGCCAAACCATTCCTCGACTGATTCTATGCAGACGAAAAAAAGCCGCTCTACAACGAGAGCGGCTTTTTATTAACTAATACTTGGCGTATTACCAGCCCGTGGTTTCACGTAGCGCTTTACCGATGTCAGCAAGACTCTTAACAGTCTTAACACCTGCCGCTTCCAGTGCAGCAAACTTGTCTTCTGCTGTACCTTTACCGCCAGAAATAATCGCACCGGCATGACCCATACGTTTACCCGGAGGTGCGGTCACACCTGCGATGTAAGAAACAACGGGTTTAGTCACGTTAGCTTTAATGTAAGCTGCTGCTTCTTCTTCCGCTGTCCCACCGATTTCACCGATCATCACAATCGCTTCCGTCGCTGGATCTTTCTCAAACATCTCAAGGATATCGATAAAGTTTGAACCTGGGATTGGGTCACCACCAATACCTACACAAGTAGATTGGCCGAAACCTTCGTCAGTGGTTTGCTTAACCGCTTCATAAGTCAGCGTACCTGAACGTGAAACAATACCCACTTTACCTGGCTTATGAATATGACCAGGCATGATGCCAATCTTACACTCACCCGGTGTGATAACGCCTGGGCAGTTTGGACCGATCATGCGAACGCCAGCTTCGTCTAACTTCACTTTGACTTCCAGCATATCCAGTGTAGGAATGCCTTCTGTGATGGTCACGATAAGCTCAACACCAGCATCAATCGCTTCAAGGATTGCATCTTTACAAAATGGTGCAGGTACGTAGATAACTGACGCTGTTGCGCCTGTCGCTTCTACTGCTTCTGCAACCGTGTTGAACACAGGTAAACCTAGGTGAGTCGTGCCACCTTTACCTGGAGATACACCACCAACCATTTGCGTACCGTACTCAAGCGCTTGCTCAGAGTGGAACGTACCTTGGCCACCGGTAAAACCTTGGCAAATAACTTTGGTATCTTTATTGATCAAAACAGACATTATTTGCCCTCCGCTGCAGCAACAACTTTATCAGCTGCTTCAGTCAGTGAGGTCGCAGCAATAATGTTCAGGCCGCTATCGGCCAGTTTTTGAGTTCCAAGTTCCGCATTGTTACCTTCAAGGCGAACAACAACTGGGACTTTGACACCCACTTCTTCCACTGCACCAATGATGCCGTCTGCAATCAGGTCACAGCGAACAATACCGCCGAAGATGTTAACCAGAACGGCTTTCACGTTGTCGTCAGACAAGATGATTTTGAATGCTTCAGTAACACGCTCTTTGGTCGCGCCGCCGCCAACATCCAAGAAGTTTGCTGGGCTACCGCCGTGCAAGTTCACGATGTCCATCGTGCCCATTGCTAGGCCTGCACCATTAACCATACAGCCGATACTGCCATCCAATGCGACATAGTTCAGTTCCCACTGAGCGGCATGCGCTTCACGCGCATCGTCTTGACTTGGATCGTGCATTTCACGCACTTTAGGCTGACGATAAACAGCGTTGCTGTCGATGGTCAGTTTGGCATCCAAACAATGCAAGTTGCCTTTGTCTGTAATGACCAGTGGGTTAACTTCTACCAGTGCAACATCACGCTCGATGAACAGCTTAGCAATACCCATGAAAATTTTGGTGAACTGCTTAATTTGCTCGCCTTGAAGACCCAACTTAAAGGCCAATTGACGACCTTGGTATGGCTGAGGGCCAACCAATGGATCAATAGCTGCTTTGTGGATCAGTTCTGGCGTTTCTTCAGCCACTTTTTCTATTTCCACACCACCTTCAGTAGATGCCATGAAAACAACGCGACGTGTGCCACGGTCTACAACCGCACCCAGATACAGCTCTTTAGCAATATCTGTGCACTCTTCAACCAAAATTTTGCTGACAGGTTGACCGTTAGCATCTGTTTGATAAGTCACTAGGTTTTTACCCAGCCAGTTATGTGCAAACGCTTTGATTTCTTCTTTGTTGCTAACAAGCTTCACACCGCCCGCTTTACCGCGGCCACCAGCATGTACTTGGCATTTAACGACCCATTTGTCGCCGCCAATCTTGTCAGCCGCTTCGGCTGCTTCTTGAGGAGTGTCACAGGCGTACCCTTCGGAAACAGGCAGCCCATATTCAGCAAATAGCTGTTTTGACTGATATTCGTGCAGATTCATGATGTTCTATCCGTGTCAATTCCATATTATAGGTCTAATTGCTTTCCAAACAGGGGGCTACCATGCCCCCTGTAAACCGACTAAAGCCGGGACTGCTTATACGTCAAGCAGCAAACGCGTTGGGTCTTCTAAAAGCTCTTTAATCGTCACCAAGAAACCAACAGACTCGCGTCCGTCAATCAGGCGGTGGTCATAAGAAAGAGCAAGGTACATCATTGGCAGGATTTCAACTTTGCCGTTAATCGCCATTGGGCGTTCTTGGATCTTGTGCATACCAAGGATAGCAGCCTGAGGCGGATTGATGATCGGTGTCGACATCAGCGAGCCAAACACACCACCGTTGGTGATAGTGAAGTTACCGCCAGTCAGATCATCAACGGTCAATTTGCCATCACGACCTTTAAGCGCTAGCTCTTTAATGCCTTTTTCAACATCAGCCAAGCCAAGACGATCGCAGTCACGCAGTACTGGTGTCACCAAGCCGCGTGGCGTAGAAACAGCCATGCTGACATCAAAGAAGTTGTGGTAAACAATCTCTTCACCGTCAATTGATGCATTCACTTCTGGGTAGCGTTTCAACGCTTCAACCACGGCTTTTACATAGAAAGACATGAAACCGAGGCGGATACCATGACGCTCTTCGAACACATCTTTGTATTGCTTACGAATGTCCATGATAGGTTTCATGTTCACTTCGTTGAAGGTTGTCAGCATGGCGGTGCTGTTTTTTGCTTCAAGCAAACGTTCAGCAACACGCTTACGAAGACGCGTCATAGGCACACGCTTTTCACTGCGATGACCTAGAGCTGGCGTTTCTTCTTTCGCTTGTGCAGGTGCTGCTGGAGCCGGTTTAGCGCCACCATTTTTCAAGAAAGCATCGATGTCTTCACGCGTAATACGCCCGCCTACACCTGAACCCTTGATTTGGTCAGGGTTAACGTTGTTCTCTGCAAGAAGACGACGAACTGCAGGGCTAAGTGCATCGTTCTGCTCTTCGGTAAGAGACGCGGTATGGCGTTTATCTGGTGATGACTCAGAAGCTACAGGAACATCTTGAGTTGGTTCACCCGCAACTGCACCTGCTTTGATTTTTGCAAGCAGTTGCTTAGAAAGTACCGTCGCACCTTCCACTTCGATAATCGCCTCCAACACACCATCTTCAGGTGCTGGCACTTCGAGAACCACTTTATCGGTCTCAATATCCACCAGAACCTCGTCGCGTGTTACGACGTCGCCCGGCTTCTTGTGCCAAGTAGCCACTGTCGCATCTGCGACAGACTCGGGTAGGTCGGGAACCAGAATTTCGATTGTCATATCGTTTATTTCCTTAGCTTTCTAGTTCTTAATTCAGGGTAAGAGCGTCTTCAATCAACGCTTTTTGTTGTTTTAAATGCACAGACATGTAGCCAACAGCAGGAGATGCAGACGCAGCGCGTCCCGCATAGCTCAGCGTTGAATTCGCCGGAATTGCCATTCGGAAATTGTGCTGACTGCTATACCAAGCGCCCTGGTTTTGAGGCTCTTCTTGGCACCACACAAAGTCTTTGGCATTGACATATTGACTGATAACCGCTTGTAGGTCCTCTTTCGGGAACGGATACAGTTGCTCAATACGCACAATGGCGATGTCTTTAATTTCTTCTTTGCGTCTTGTTTCAAGCAAGTCGTAGTAGACCTTACCCGAACACATAACGACACGTTTCACGGCATTGGCATCCAAATCATCCACTTCACCAATTGCTGCTTGGAAATTACCATTCGCGAGTTCATCCAAGGATGATGTACACAGCGGATGACGCAGCAACGACTTAGGAGACATGACCACCAGCGGACGACGCATTGGACGAAACACTTGACGACGAATCATGTGATAGATTTGCGCTGGTGTTGATGGCACACACACTTGCATGTTTTGTTCAGCACAAAGCTGAAGGTAGCGTTCCAAACGTGCAGATGAGTGCTCAGGGCCTTGACCTTCGTAGCCGTGCGGCAGAAGCATAGTCAGACCACACATACGGCCCCACTTTTGCTCACCAGAGCTAATAAATTGGTCAATCACCACTTGGGCGCCGTTTGCAAAGTCACCAAACTGAGCTTCCCACAAGGTTAAGCCACCCGGTTCTGCCGTTGCATAGCCGTATTCAAATGCCAGCACTGCCTCTTCAGACAATACCGAGTCAAACACTTGGAACGGACCTTGTTTATCATGAACGTTAGCAAGTGGAATATAGGTACTTGCATCAGTTTGATTGTGCAACACAGAATGACGGTGGAAGAAAGTTCCACGTCCTGCGTCTTGCCCACTGATACGAATACGTTTTCCATCATCAACAATAGTCGCGTAAGCCAGTGTTTCTGCCATGCCCCAGTCCAGTGCTTTTTCACCGTTAACCATCGCAATACGATCGTTATTTAGCTTTTCGACACGGCTGTGAAGCTTATGGCTTTCAGGATATTGCGTGAGACGCTGACCAATCTCGACCAATCGTTTCATATCGAAGGTATTCGCCCACTCGATAGTCCAGTCATGACCCAAATACGGAGACCAATCAACCGAATGAAGCGCCATAGGGCGGTATTCTTTCGTAACATGCTCACCGCGATCAAGCGCATCACGGTATTCGTTGATGAGGTACGTCGCTTTCTCTAGATCGGCAACCTTTTGATCGGCCAAAACATCGGCGTAGATTTTACGCGGTGTTGGGTGTTTTTTGATTTTTTGGTACATCAGCGGCTGAGTTGCATTTGGCTCATCGGCTTCGTTGTGACCATGGCGGCGATAGCACACCAAATCAATAACAACATCACGCTTAAAGGTATTGCGATAATCCAACGCTAAACGAGAAACAAACGCGACAGCTTCAGGATCATCTGCGTTTACATGCAGAATTGGAGCCTGAACCATCTTCGCTATATCTGTACAATATTGCGTAGAGCGCATGTCGTGCGGATTAGACGTCGTAAAACCAATTTGATTATTCACAACGATGCGAATGGTACCGCCAACACGAAAGCCTCGGGCCTGTGACATGTTGAACGTTTCTTGCACCACACCCTGACCAGCAATCGCAGAGTCACCATGAATAGTGATCGGCAATACGGTTGAACCGTCTTTATCGCCCAAGCGATCTTGACGAGCTCGGACAGAGCCGATAACCACTGGATTAACAATTTCTAGGTGTGAAGGGTTAAATGCCATCACCAAGTGAACATCGCCACCAGGTGTTGCAAAGTCACAAGAGAAGCCTTGGTGGTACTTAACGTCGCCCGTACCCCAAGATTCACCATGTTTGCCCGCAAACTCATCAAATAGCTCTGAAGGCTTTTTCCCCAGAACGTTGACCAGCATGTTCAGACGACCACGGTGAGCCATACCAACAACGACTTCACGCACACCGTTTGTACCGGCTTGGCGAATAATTTCCTTCACCATTGGGATCAGTGCATCGCCACCTTCAAGAGAGAATCGTTTTGCACCAGGGAATTTCGCACCTAAGTAGCGCTCCAAGCCTTCTGCAGCTGTTAACTCTTCAAGCAACGCCATTTTCTCGTCGGTTGAAAATTTAGGCTGGCCAACAACCGATTCTAAGCGCTGTTGGATCCAACGTTTTTCATCTGTGTCAGTAATGTGCATATATTCTGCGCCGACAGAACCACAATAGGTTTTGTTCAGAGCATCATAAAGGTCGGCAAGTTTCATGCTCTCTTGCCCAATGGCAAAAGAACCTACGTTGAAGGTCTCTTCGAAGTCTTCTTCGTTGAGAGAGTGAAAAGATGGATCCAGATCTGGAACGCGTTCACGTTGCCAAATACCTAATGGGTCCAATGTTGCTTGTTGGTGTCCACGGAAACGGTAAGCATTGATTAACTGCAATACTTTGACCTGTTTCGCATCGACATCCGGATCACTGACTGAGGCACTAAAATGCGCTGTCTCGGTGGCGAGCCTACGGAAGTATTCACGAACTCTTGAGTGGGGTTGCTCGGGTGCGTTGCCATTCACGACAGGCAGCTCATTAAACACTGCTTGCCATTCGCTATCTACAGACTCGGGGTCACTGAGGTACAGTTCGTAGAGGTCTTCTACGTAAGTTGCATTGGCGCCAGCCAAATGAGAAGACTCTAACCAAGCCTTCATCACGCCATTTTGCATTGTTATCCCTTAACCACTTAGTTATATGTATTACCACAACCGGAGGTTAACCGGCGTTCCTTTTAAGCTCCTCTCGCGAGGAGCCTAAATCTTAAATCATGTAGGTACAGAACCCGATATTACACCGCGCGCTTAAGCAGCATGGAGCGAATATGGCCTATAGCTTTTGTCGGGTTTAGTCCTTTAGGACAAACATTTACACAGTTCATGATGCTATGGCAACGGAAAACACTAAAAGCGTCGTCCAGATCTGATAAACGTTCTTCGGTCGCAGTATCACGACTGTCAATTAACCAGCGATACGCAGCCAACAGGCCTGCCGGGCCGACAAATTTGTCTGGGTTCCACCAAAATGATGGGCATGACGTACTACAACATGCACACATGATACATTCGTACAGCCCATCAAGATGTGCGCGATCTTCAGGCGATTGCAAGTTTTCACGCGCGGGTGGAATACTGTCATTAATTAGGTACGGCTTAACGCGTTCATAGTTTTGATAGAACTGAGTCAAGTCAACAATAAGGTCACGTACGACAGGCAAACCTGGCAGTGGACGAATCACAATGCTCGATTTATCAGTCAATGCTGATAACGGCGTGATACATGCCAAGCCATTTTTACCATTCATGTTAATGCCGTCGGAACCACATACCCCTTCGCGGCAAGAGCGGCGAAACGAAAGCGTCGGATCTTGCTCTTTAAGCAAAATAAGCGCATCGAGAACCATCATATCCGAGCCTTCAGGCACTTCAAGGGCGTACCCTTTCATGTGCGGCGCATCATCAACATCTGGGTTGTAACGGTATACAGAAAAATTCAGTTTCATGATTAACTACCTCCCTTAGTATGTACGCGCTTTAGGCACAAACGTATCACGATGAATCGGTGTCATATTGACATCACGTTTCGTCATCGCTTCAGTTTCTGGGTTGTAGATGGTGTGGCATAGCCAGTTTTCATCATCTCGCTCTTGGTAGTCAAAGCGAGCATGTGCGCCACGACTCTCGGTGCGGTAATTCGCTGCAACTGCCGTAGACAACGCAGTTTCCATCAGATTATCAAGCTCCAAACACTCGATACGCTGAGTGTTGAATTCACTTGAATTGTCATCAAGACGCGCTTCTTTAAGGCGCTCGCGAATAACTTTAAGCTCTTCCAGACCTTTTGCCATGGCTTCACCTTCACGGAAGACCGAGAAGTTGTTTTGCATGCAAGACTGAAGATCTTTACGAATTTGAACTGGGTCTTCACCCTTCGGCGTTGAATTCCAACGATTCACTCGAGTTAGAGACGCTTCAATGTCAGATTCTGATGCATCACGCGCTTCAACTTGTGCTGCCAGCGTTTCACCAAGGTGAAGACCCGTCGCACGGCCGAAGACAACCAAATCAAGTAGCGAGTTGCCGCCAAGACGGTTCGCACCGTGAACAGAAACGCTCGCGATTTCTCCGCAAGCAAACAGACCTTGAATTTCAACATCGTTGCCGTTCGGATCTTGCTTGATAGCTTGACCAGAAATCTGAGTCGGTATACCGCCCATCATGTAGTGACAGGTTGGAATGACTGGAATCGGTTCTTTAATGGGATCAATGTGTGCAAAGGTGCGAGACAACTCAAGAATACCTGGTAGGCGTGCTTCGAGAACGTCTTTACCCAAGTGGTCCAATTTCAACTTAAGGTGCGGACCCCAAGGGCCGTCACAGCCACGGCCTTCACGAATTTCAACCATCATTGAACGTGCAACAACGTCGCGACCTGCAAGGTCTTTCGCGTTTGGTGCATAACGTTCCATGAAGCGCTCGCCGTCTTTATTGAGAAGGTAACCACCTTCACCACGACAACCTTCTGTAACCAATACCCCCGCACCAGCGATACCTGTTGGGTGGAACTGCCACATTTCCATGTCTTGCATTGGAACGCCAGCACGCAACGCCATACCAACACCATCACCAGTATTGATGTGAGCATTCGTAGTGGATTGATAAATACGACCTGCGCCGCCTGTTGCCATGACGGTTGCTTTTGCTTTGAAGTAGCAAATCTCACCACTTTCCATACACATTGCTGTTGCACCAACTACCGCGCCGTCTTGGTTTTTCACCAAATCCAGTGCATACCACTCAGAAAAGATCATTGTTTTATTTTTGATGTTCTGTTGGTAAAGAGTGTGCAGCAGTGCGTGGCCGGTTCGGTCAGCAGCAGCGGCAGTACGAGCCGCTTGCTCGCCACCAAAGGCTTTTGACTGACCACCAAATGGGCGTTGGTAAATACTGCCATCTTCGAAGCGAGAAAATGGAAGGCCCATTTTTTCTAATTCGATAATTGACTGAGGGCCGGTTTTACACATGTATTCAATTGCGTTTTGGTCACCAATATAATCGGAGCCTTTAACGGTGTCATACATATGCCATTCCCAGTTATCTTCATGGGAATTACCTAGTGCTACCGTAATACCGCCTTGCGCAGAAACAGTATGTGAACGGGTTGGAAATACTTTTGAAAGCAACGCACAAGAAAGGCCTTGCTCTGAAATTTGTAGTGCAGCACGCATACCTGCGCCGCCAGCACCAATGACAATTGCGTCAAATTCTCTTACTGGAATACTCACTTACACACCCCACAATACGAAAAAGCCAGTCAACAGGTAGACAAAAAGCAGTGCTACTATGCCAAACTGCATCAGAGCGCGAACCAATGTCGGCTTGATGTAGTCCGTCAGCACTTGCCACATGCCAATCCACGCATGGATAAGCACACAAACCAGCGCTAGCATGGTGAATACTTTGTTGCTTGTCTGGCCCCAAAACTCAATCCAACTTTGATAAGTCAGGTCTGGACCAAATGCAAAAAAGCCCACCATATATAATGTGTAAAGTGTCATGATGATGGCAGTGGCACGGATCAAGATAAAATCATGAACACCGTTTCTACCAAATGAAGATACATGTCCTACCATACTAACCCCCAAGCTAAAACAGACAGCACGGCAGTAATGCCGAATGCCACTTTCGCGCTCATGTTTCCTGACTCAAGTTCTTCGAAATACTTCATATCCATCAGTAAGTGGCGAATACCACCCACAATGTGATAAGCGAGCGCCGTTAAGATGCCCCAAAGTATGAACTTGGCAAAAAAGCTATCAACGATGTCCGCTGCAGCTTCGAAACCGCTTGGAGAAGATAATGACAGGCTTAGTAGCCAGAGAAGGATGGCAACCGAGAAGAAGGTGATGACACCCGAAACGCGGTGCACGATAGACGCTATCGCTGTAATGGGAAAGCGTATGGTCTGAAGGTCGAGGTTTACCGGTCTTGGCTTTGTTACTTTCACGATATGGCCCACTCAGCTCCATTGAGCAATTATTGTTATAACACTCTCTGCATATACATTTCGCGATCGCGCCAGACCTGCAACATCTTTAATTACGTTTTACGGTGTCTTCTGCTATTAACTGCAGATCAAGCCCCGTTTTACGCAGAGAAAATATCGATTTGAGCCCCGAAACGCCCCGGCATTATGTAATATCCAGAGACCTGCCGCAGAGTATATGCCCCGTAACATTTAAACACAAACCAATAAAATTGACGGAAATCCCGAAACAGAGCATTAACTTAATACGCACATATTTTTGATACTTGCGTACACCCGACAAAGATCACTTCTGCAAATTGACATCTTATGAAGCGATCGGTACAACAACGGGGTCCGTATCCGGGATAGGATTATATAAAAACAAAGGAGAATGTTATGGCAGAGAAGAAAGCTACCCTACAAATAGAAGGGAAAGCACCTATCGAACTGCCGATCAAAAGGGGCACAGTCGGTCCGGAAGTGATCGATGTTCGTGCGTTGGGCGCAAATGGCTATTTTACGTTTGACCCAGGTTTTGTTGCAACAGCGTCGTGTGAGTCACAAATTACGTATATTGATGGTGACGCTGGCGTTTTATTGCACCGAGGCTTTCCAATTGATCAATTAGCCAATAACGCTGATTATTTAGAAGTCTGTTATATCCTTCTGTATGGGGAAGTCCCAACCCGTAAGCAATACGAAGAGTTCCGCAAGATTGTTACTCGTCACACTATGGTGCACGAGCAAATTGCGAGCTTCTTCCACGGCTTCCGTCGTGATGCACACCCTATGGCTGTCATGGTGGGTGTTGTCGGTGCTCTTGCAGCGTTCTATCACGATTCGCTCGACATCAATAACGACGAACACCGTGAAATTACAGCGTACCGCCTGCTATCTAAAATGCCTACGCTGGCGGCAATGTGTTACAAGTACTCAATCGGCCAACCGTTCATTTATCCGCGCAATGATTTGGACTACGCCGAAAACTTCCTACACATGATGTTTGCTACGCCGTGTGAAGAGTACGACGTCAACCCAGTCGTTGCCAAAGCCATGGATAAGATCTTTACCTTACACGCTGACCATGAGCAAAACGCATCAACTTCAACGGTTCGTTTGGCAGGCTCTTCTGGTGCTAACCCATTTGCATGTATTGCTGCGGGTATCGCATCCCTTTGGGGTCCTGCACACGGTGGGGCAAACGAAGCATGCTTAAAGATGCTGGAAGAAATCGGCTCTGTCGACAATATTCCTGAGTATATTGAGCGCGCGAAAGATAAAGAAGACCCATTCCGCCTGATGGGCTTCGGTCACCGTGTTTACAAAAACTACGACCCTCGTGCAACAGTAATGAATGAAGCATGTCACGAAGTTCTTGATGAGCTCAACATCAATGATCCATTGTTGGATGTAGCGATGGAGCTTGAACGAATCGCGCTTTCTGACCCGTACTTCGTTGAGAAAAAACTGTATCCAAACGTCGATTTCTACTCAGGTATCATCCTGAAAGCAATCGGTATTCCAGCGTCCATGTTCACCGTGATTTTTGCGATGTCTCGGACTATTGGTTGGATTGCTCATTGGAACGAAATGCACAGCGATCCGCAAAACCGTATTGGCCGACCACGTCAGCTATATACTGGTTACGATCAACGTGATTTCAAACCATTGAAAGATCGCGATTAAATTTCGTAGCTAGCCAGGTTTTATCGCTAAATAAAACGCCGCTTAATGCGGCGTTTTTTATTTTAAATATGAGTATCTACGCCAGAATATTAGATTTAGCGAACCCTATACTGGATTGTCAATATCGATAAAGGTGACGTCCATCTTATGATTTTCTGCCAACCACTCACCCAAAGATTGAATACCATAACGCTCTGTCGCGTGATGACCTGCACCAAAATAATGTATACCCTGCTCTCTCGCAGAAAAAGTTGTTCTTTCTGACACCTCGCCTGAAATGAACGCATCCATCCCTTTACTTGCCGCCAAATCAATATAATCCTGTCCGCCGCCAGTACACCAACCAACACGTTTAATGTTTCGATGACTGCCACCATTAATAAACAGCGGTTTTCTGTTGAGTCGACTTTCAATCAAAGCAGAAAATGCATCACCGGTAATTGCATCGGGCAACTCCCCCCACACCGCAACAGAATTAGGATTTCCATCTTCCAATCCTCCGCGTTGTTCAATACCCAGTAGGCTAGCAAGTTGTGCGTTGTTGCCTACTTCTGGATGTACATCAAGTGGCAAATGATACGCATACAGGTTGATCCCATGCTCAATCAAGGCCTTGATGCGACGAAACTTCATTCCTTTAATCGGCTCTGGCTCGCCACGCCAAAAATAACCGTGGTGAACCAACACAGCATCAGCACCATGGGTAATCGCAGCATCAATCAATGCTTGTGAAGCAGTCACACCTGTCACGACTTTCATCACGTCAGGTTTACCTTCTACCTGCATACCATTAGGACAGTAGTCTTTAATCAAATGAGGTTTTAAAAAACCATTCAGGAGGGTTTCGAGCTCAAAATTGTTCATTTATGATCCTAGATCAGGCGATGACTTTCAATCATTCTACCCAGCATTGACGTGCAGGTGAACTCACATTCCGATAAGCTGTTAATTCTCAATCAGTCAATACGTTATGGACATTACGCATGTTTGCAGATAAAGCACAAGTTGCCCGAGACATGAATTGGATAGCCAATACGCAAACTATTGTGCAGCTACCTTCACGGTATCAGTTTGATCATCAATTCTGGCAAGGTGTGCCAAAGATGAACTGGCCAGGCTATGAGGGCGGTCAACGTATCGGTTTTTATTATCAATGGCTGGTTAAGCAATGTATTCATTCACATCCAAGCTATCAGCTAGTGACAGAAGAAATACAGGTCATGAAGGATGGACGTACTCTTGGCGCTGTCGATTTTATTGTCGAAAACCCGCAAGGCCAATTAGAACATTGGGAAGTGGCCGTTAAATTTTATTTGGCATTTAACACCGACTGGCATGGCCCAAACGGCAAAGATACACTGGCTAAGAAATATCAAAAGATGACAACCCAACAACTGTTACTTTCTAATACCGAGGAATTCCTCTCGCAATTTCCGCAATATCCCATTAGCCAGCGAAAACTCTTGATGCCAGGCAGGCTATATACCAATCCTTTTCTTCCTAAACATAAAGTCACTACGCCGTCAGTGACATCAGATGCGGTTTGCGGGCATTGGTGCTGGCCTTCTCAATTACCCAGTGATAGACGTTTTTATCATCTTCACCGTCATCAATGGATGGAAGCGCCATCAGTTCATGAGCTTGATAAATTTACACTGAAGCTGCCATTGTTACGTGCACAGCATGTTATCGATGAACAGGGAGTGCGCTGGTTCGTTGTACCCGAGACTTGGCCTGAGCCCCACTAAAAAAGCCACCGATTTTCGGTGGCTTTATACACAACATTAGCGGCTACGTTTACAGGCCTGCGCTTTTGAACACTTCGCTGACGATTTTCTTCGCTTCTTCTTGGATCTCACGAAGGTGCTCGTCGCCTTTGAAGCTCTCACAGTAAATCTTGTAGATGTCTTCCGTGCCAGACGGACGTGCCGCAAACCAACCAAATTCAGTGGCGACTTTCAAACCGCCAATCGCTTGGCCATTGCCTGACGCATGCGTAAGTTTGGCTGTGATTGCATCACCCGCTAAGGTTTCAGCCGTCACCATCTCAGCGGAGAGCTTACTCAGTACCGCTTTTTGCTCACCGTTGGCAGGCGCTTGGATACGCGCATAACAAGACGCGCCAAACTTTGCCGCTAGCTCGTCATAGTACTGCTGTGGGTTTTTGCCGGTGACGGCAGTGATTTCTGCGGCTAACAAACAAAGTAAAATACCATCTTTGTCCGTTGACCATGGCGTACCATCCATACGAAGGAATGATGCACCTGCGCTTTCTTCCCCGCCAAAGCCTAATTCACCGCTATACAGTCCATCAACAAACCATTTAAAACCGACAGGCACTTCGCACAGTTTTCGGCCGAGATTCTCAACCACTTTGTCGATGATCGCACTTGATACCAGTGTTTTCCCAACCCCCACTTCACTGCCCCATTGTGGGCGATGCTGATAAAGGTAATCAATGCACACAGCGAGGTAGTGATTTGGGTTCATCAAACCCGCAGGTGTCACAATGCCATGGCGATCAAAATCGGGGTCGTTACCAAACGCGAGATCATATTGATCTTTGTATGCCAGCAGTCCTGCCATTGCTGAAGGCGACGAACAATCCATGCGGATCACGCCATCTTTATCCAATGACATAAAGCGGAATGACGGATCGATATCGTCATTCACTAGCGTAATATCTAGGTCGAAATGTATCGCGATGGCTTTCCAGTAATCAATACCAGAGCCGCCCAGCGGATCAACACCGATGTGCAGTTTGGCTTTTTTGATGGCTTCGATATCAACAACCTGACCTAACTCACGCACATAAGGCATGACCAGATCCGTTTCAATAAACAGATCGCTCTCCGTCGCTTGCGCAAAACTGATGCGACGTACGCCATTGAGGCCAGCTGCAATCAACGCATTCGCGCGTTGCTCAATGGCCTTCGTTAGCTCACCTTCCGCAGGACCACCATGCGGCGGGTTGTATTTGATACCACCATCTTGAGGCGGGTTGTGAGAAGGCGTAATAACAATGCCATCTGCTTGCATCTCGTTGGTTTTGTTGTGTGTCAAAATGGCATAAGAGATACCCGGCGTCGGCGTGTAACCACCGTCTGCCTGCGCAATCACTTTCACGCCGTTTGCGACCAGCACTTCTACCACAGAGCAAAATGCTGGCTCAGACAATGCGTGCGTGTCTTTACCTACGAAGAGTGGGCCAGTGAACCCTTTCTCAGCGCGCACATCTGCAATCGCTTGTGCTATCGCCAGAATATGATCCTGATTGAAGGTATATTTATCTGCACTACCACGGTGACCCGAGGTGCCAAACTCGACTTTATGAGCAGGGTTGCTTGGATCCGGCGTCAGCTGAAAATAGTTCGACACCAATAGAGGAATGTTATGAAGATCTTGTTGCTGAGCACGTTGCCCCGCGCGATCAAAACTAGCCATGAGTTCGCATCCTTTCAGGAAATCTAATTCATAAAAATACAAAGAGGCTCGTCAATGACAGAGCCTCTATTCGATCTTATGTATTCGCAGTAAGCATTTCGATGTGATTTATTGCGATATACTTAGATTTCGCCAACAACTTTTTCAGTAATGTCGCTAGCAAAACCCATTTTAGTCATCAGCTGCTCAACCATCTGGCGCTTACGACCGGTATTCGTATTGGTGATCACCCAAAACGGGGTGCTCGGAATGTGCTTAGGTTTCGTTGTTTTGCCACTTTCTAGCAAGGTTTGCTCGTTATCAGCGAAGTAAACGCGAGTACGGCCTTTCAACGCAGTAACCTCTGAAAACGCTGGACCATCAATACGATAAAGTGTTGACAGAACAAGCATAAAACGTCCGATCGCTCTTTCTTGCGCTGCAAATTCGTCAGAGATCAACAATGAGCGCATTTCTTTAACGCGATCCACAGAATCGTGTTTTCCCGCATCTTTGCTGACAACAATTCCCTTTGGCTTATTAGCGGGAGTCAATGTCGCAACGGGTTCTTGCTCCATCTGCGGTGCCATTAACAGGCGGCGCAGGATGTCCGATGCACTTTCGCCAATGTGATGCGTTTGGCTGGCAATGTACCGGTATAGCTCTTCATCAACCTCAATTGTCTTCATCGTTTGATCATCGTGTCCTAATTACAATTCAACGGGGCGATTATACAGAGTTAGACAGGTATACTCTACGGCAAACGATTCATATTGAGAGAAAAGAACGGTGTTTTTGAACTACAAGATCCAAGGAGAAGGACACCCTTTGCTGTTGATCCACGGACTTTTTGGCAGTCTGGACAACCTAGGGGGACTCGCACGCGTATTGGCTGAGCATTATAAGGTCTATCAAATTGATCTGCCGAACCATGGACAGTCGCCACGCTCTGAACAGGTAGACTACCTTTCACAAGCTAATGCAGTGAAAGAGTTCTTGTTTCAACAAGGCCTTGATCGCGTCTCCGTCGTCGGTCACTCCATGGGGGGTAAAGTCGCGATGATGCTTGCCATCACCTGCCCCGATCTTGTTGATCAATTGGTGGTCATGGATATTGCGCCCGTCGCTTACCAAGTCCGTCGACACGATGCCGTTTTTTCGGGTTTAAATGCTTCTGTGCAATCCCCCATCTCAAATAGAAAAGAGGCGGAAGCGCGTTTAGCAGAGCATATTCAAGAGCCCGGCGTCCGCCAATTCTTACTTAAGTCACTGGCAAAGCAAGAGAACGGAGAGTTTGGGTGGCGCTTCAACGTTAACGCATTGGAAGTGAACTACAGTGACATTACTGGCTGGCCCGCGAGTGGCAAGTTCGACGGTGACACGTTATTTATGAAAGGTGCGGATTCGGATTACATTTCAGCGCAACATCGTGATGACATCGAGCGCCAATTTCCTCAAGCAAAAGCGCACGTGATTGCGAATACCGGACATTGGTTGCACGCTGAAAAACCCGACACAGTTGCCCGTGTGATCACTCGCTTTTTAACAAAGTCAGGGCGTTAACAGACCGGTCTGAGTTGTGATATAGTGCGCGACGAAATAGGTTCCGAAAGGAGAGGGAAATGCTGTACGAGCATTTTGAATTGCTCGAAACGATAGGACTTGATCTGCTGTTTGCAGCAATCTTCTTCTTCATCGGCATGGCAATCAAGGACGTTTTAAAGGAAGGGAACGTACCGCCTTTTGGCCGACGTATTGTTTGGCTGGTACTTTTCTTAGGTTGCGCAGGTTTCATTACCAAAGGCGTGATTCAGTTTTTCTGGGAAGGCGCAGGCATCGGCTGATTGTCAGCATCTTACCCAAAACAGCAAGAAGGCTTGCCCTTCTTCTACACTTTAGAATTTGGGATGTGTATATTGCATCTCGACTAACAGAAAACAGGTATTCTCTATTATGGCGAGCGTAGGTCTCTTCTTTGGCAGCGATACAGGTAACACTGAAGCTATCGCCAAGATGATTCAAAAACAACTGGGTAAACAACTGGTACACGTTCAGGATATTGCTAAGAGCAGCAAAGAAGACATCAACAACTTCGACCTGCTGTTACTGGGTATCCCAACGTGGTATTACGGTGAAGCGCAGTGTGACTGGGACGACTTTTTCCCAGAGCTTGAGCAAGTTGATTTCTCAACCAAACTCGTTGCGATTTTTGGTTGTGGTGATCAAGAAGACTACGCAGAGTATTTCTGTGATGCGATGGGCACCGTTCGTGACATCGTTGAGACTAAAGGTGGCACTATCATTGGCCATTGGCCGACTGAAGGCTACGAGTTTGAAGCATCGAAAGCCTTGGTAGATGATAGCCACTTTGTTGGCCTATGTGTTGATGAAGACCGCCAACCAGAGCTAACTACACAGCGCGTTGAAACTTGGGTTAAACAAATCCACGAAGAAATGTGCTTGTCGGAATTGGAAGGTTAATTCCCTCCTCCGGCGGCAAAAAAACGCGCCCCGAGCGCGTTTTTTTATGCCTGCTATTTGTGTAGCCTCGCAAATTCGTGATGTTTGGATAAATGCTTAAGGCTCTTGACGGTACTTCGGCTTTTTTCGCACATACAGCACCCGCCTGACACGACTGACGACTTCGCCACCCTCATCAACAACATTGACAACAAATTCGGGAAACACCTTGTCGCCGCTGGCCGTTGCGTGCTGAATGGAAGTAATTGTTTCTTCCGAGATAACAAATTCTGCAAACAAATCCGACGAACCTGGTTTGATGAAGTTAATGTCCGCTTCTTTGTCCCAAACAAAGTATTTTTCACCCAAAATCCCCATCAACATCAGGGCATAAGTTGGATCTGTCATTGAAAAAATACTGCCACCATACTGAGTACGGTTGGCATTTTTATTCCACCAGCGAAGCTTTAAACGCATTTTAACAAAACGAAAATCATCGCTGATCTCTAGAATTTTAATGCCAGCCCCCCAAAATGGTGGCCAGCAGTTAAGCGCAAATTTCACTATCCCTGGTTTGTAGTATTTATACACAGTAACTCCCTTTCTGGTCTAACCAGTTTATCGTGCCATTTTTGCTTAACAACAACAAGCCGCAAAACCAACCAATTAGGTCAGTTATTTATCGCGTGACACTGGCGGCGACTTATCACATTTGTTACGCTAACACACAACTTTTCCCGTTCTCACAATTACAGGGAAAAAAGCAATTACGTAGGAAGAACCGGATGTCAGATAATAACAAGGCACTGAAAGACGCAGGACTGAAAGTCACGTTGCCACGATTAAAAATCCTAGAAGTCCTGCAACAACCGGACTGTCAGCATATCAGCGCCGAAGATCTCTATAAGAAATTGATTGATATTGGCGAGGAGATTGGCCTTGCTACCGTTTATCGTGTTCTAAACCAGTTTGACGATGCTGGGATTGTCACCCGTCACCACTTTGAAGGTGGTAAATCAGTATTTGAGCTCGCAACGCAGCAGCATCACGACCATTTGGTGTGTTTAGATTGCGGAAAAGTGATTGAATTCACAGATGAAGTCATTGAACAACGTCAAAGAGAAATTGCGACTCGCTTCAATGTACGTCTGACAAACCATAGCTTATATCTCTATGGTCACTGCATCGAAGGCGACTGTAAGACTGATGAAACGCTGCACGATGCACGCTCTTAAGTCACCTTTGTAATTCAGCCTCTGTCTGTTTTAGTCACTAAAATAACAAGCATAAAAAACCGGAGCTTATGCTCCGGTTTTTTTGTTTACTACGGGTGATACACCAATCGGATTAAGTAAGCGGTCATAAATTTGCGCAGTAATAATTGGCAAGAATGACTGAGTACTGCTTCTGGTTGGTATTAGCCGTCAATTTTCGCCCAAGTGTCACGAAGACCCACGGTGCGGTTAAAGACCAGTGCATCTTCCGAGCTGTCTTTACGATCTGTGCAGAAATAGCCCATGCGCTCAAACTGATAACCTTGCTCAGCAGCCGCTGCTTTTAGGCTAGGCTCAACAAAGCCATGAACCACAGTCAGTGACTCAGGGTTGATTGTTGCAGCGAAATCATCAGCAGCACCAGGATTTGGCACAGTGAACAAGCGATCATAAAGACGGATTTCAGCTGGTAAACCTGCATCTGCAGATACCCAGTGAATTACGCCTTTAACTTTACGGCCATCCGCTGGATCTTTACCCAAGGTTTCTGGATCGTAAGTACAGTAAACCGTCGTGATCTTGCCATCTGCGTCTTTATCACAACGCTCAGCTTTCACCACGTATGCATTACGCAGACGCACTTCTTTACCTAGTACCAGTCGCTTGTATTTCTTATTCGCTTCTTCGCGGAAATCTTCAGCTTCAATCCAGATTTCACGACTGAACGGCACATGGCGCTCACCCATTTCTGGTTTGTTCGGGTGATTCGGCGCTGACAAGGTTTCAATCTCACCATCGAAGTTTTCAATCACCAGCTTAATAGGATCGAGAACGGCCATGGCACGCGGTGCATTGTCGTTCAAGTCATCACGAATACAAGACTCAAGAGAGCCGATCTCAATCGTGTTCTCTTGCTTGGTGACACCAATGCGCTTACAGAACTCACGAATAGACGTTGGCGTGTAACCACGACGACGTAGACCTGAGATCGTTGGCATACGCGGGTCATCCCAGCCATGGACCAGATTTTCACTCACCAATTGGCTAAGTTTACGCTTAGACATCACGGTGTATTCAAGATTCAGGCGGCTGAACTCATACTGGCGCGGTTGACACTCAATGGTGATATTTTCCAATACCCAATCGTACAGACGACGGTTATCTTGGAATTCCAACGTACACAAGCTGTGTGTAATGCCTTCAAGCGCATCAGAGATACAATGTGTAAAGTCATACATTGGGTAGATGCACCACTTATCACCGGTTTGGTGATGGTGGGCAAAACGCACTCGGTACAATACAGGATCGCGCATCACCATGAACGGCGACGCCATATCGATTTTCGCGCGTAGGCAAGCTTTACCTTCTGCGAATTCACCGTTCTTCATTTTGTCGAACAGTGCCAAGTTCTCTTCAACGCTACGTTCACGGTATGGGCTGTGCTTACCCGGTGCAGTCAATGTTCCGCGATATTCACGGATTTCATCTGCACTCAGCTCTTCCACATACGCCAAGCCTTTCTCGATCAATTCGACGGCATAACCGTGCAAACGGTCAAAGTAGCCAGACGAATAACACACTTCGCCGCTCCATTGGAAACCCAGCCAGTTCACATCGCTTTTGATTGATTCAACAAATTCGATGTCTTCTTTTTCTGGGTTCGTATCGTCAAAACGCAGGTTACATTGACCTTGATAGTCTTTAGCAATACCAAAGTTCAAACAGATCGACTTCGCGTGACCAATGTGAAGATACCCATTCGGCTCCGGAGGGAAACGCGTATGAACTGTTGTATGAACACCACCAGCCAAATCTTTATCGATGATTTGACGGATAAAGTTGCTTGGACGAGCCTCAGACTCACTCATCAAAAAATACCTCGTAGGAAGAACTACATGAAATTAAGTCAATGATCCACGATCACGAGGTTTTACTCAACCTCTACAGAACGTCGAGACGAAAAAAAGCCCGCATATAGCGGGCTTCTGAGTCATAAGGTGTCGTTATAGTGACACTACACGGCCTTCACGTTGTTTGTCAGCACTCAATGCACGTACTTTTACATTGCTTGCGTCGGACACGGTAACAGGTGCAGCGTAATCAGCCCACGTTTCACCGCCGTCTACAGAGTACTGAAGTGGCAGGCCAGGCATGCTGATGTTCATGTGCAGTTTACCTGCTTCAATCATAGCGCCAGGAACTGGGATACGGTATTGAATACCCGCCGCGTCCAGTTTCGCCATTTCACGTTGACCCATTACGTTTGCAAAGCGTGTCCAATCTTGCAACTGAGCGTCTTTGTTTACGTGGTCGGTATCAAGGTTAAAGGCTTTACCCGCTTGGTAGTCCAATTCCCAATCTGCTTTATGCCATGCGCGTTCTGCAGCAGCAATGACACGCGGGAACACCATGAATTCATACTGCTCGTCAGTACGAACGGTTTCGCTCCATAGCTGCGCAGACAAACCGTGGAAGCCTTTCGATTCCACAGTGCCTTTGCCGTTAAAGCCATTACCATCACGGTCTACTGATGTTTCAGCGTTCTGTGGCAAGTTTTCTGGTGCAAAGCCAAACATTTTACGCGTATCAGTAGCACGGGTTGCCCAATAGTAACCACGTTCTTTTGGATCAACCTCGTAAGGCATATCCATGTAAACGTAGTCTGGGTTTGACACGATCACGTCATAACCCTTATTCGCCCACTCGTAAGCCGATGCGTCTCCGCCCCAGTACAGAACGTCCCAGAAGTTAACGCGAACGTTGTCAGTGTCAAATGCTGATGCATCTTTCGAATACTTCAGGCCATCCTGCCACGCTTGGAAGTTAGGAATATCATGCGCCGCAACCACCTTGCTTACGCGCTCAGCAAAGTAGCTTGGCAGGTGACCGAAATCTTCTGCCACACCTTCTGCAATCGCTTTTTGACACACTGGCGACTTAGCGAAAGGCTTGTCTTCCTTGCTCAGATCAATGTTACCTTTCCAAGAAACAGGCTCTGCTGCATTCACGTCTTGGAAACCTGCGTTTAGCTTGATGTTCTTCGCTTCGTCACCACCAAAATGCCACGTCGTCAGAGGCATACCTGCTTCCGCGTGCATGGCTTTAACTTCGGTGATCACTTTGTCCACGAAGTTCACTGATGAATCCATGCATGGGTTGATGAAGCTGCGCTTGTCATAAAGCTGAACCGTCGTCACATTTGATGTATCCAACGGATCCATCAGACGGAACTCTTCTGCTTTAGCCAGATCGCCTTGCTCTGCATACTTGCTGTAGCGTGCTTCCATAGAAACAACGGCTGCACGAGAGTGAGCTGGCATATCGATTTCAGGGATCACTTCAATACCGCGTGCCTTCGCATGGCGCAGGATTTCCATGTAATCCGCTTTAGAGAAGAAACCTGAACCGAAGTTTTCAGTTGTTGGACCTGAACCCAGTTGTGGCAGAAGACATGAGGTTTCAGACAAATCATGACAACGATCCGCGCCGACTTCTGTCAGTTCTGGCAGGCCTGGGATCTCTAGTCGCCAGCCCTCGTCATCAGTCAGGTGAAGGTGCAGTTTGTTCAGCTTGTACGCCGCCATCTGATCAATCGTGCGCAGCATGGCTTCTTTTGAGTGGAAGTTACGCGCAACGTCAACCATCACACCGCGGTATTCAAAGCGAGGGGCATCTTCAATCGCAACCCATGGCAGCATGCCGCTGTCGTCTTTGTCCATCAATGCCATCAGTGATTGCAAACCGTAGAATGCACCTACACGGTCAAAACCAAGAACATCAACACCAGCTGCATTCACTGCTAGCTTGTATGCACCCGATACCGCTTCTTCGCCGCTAAATGCTGTCGCATCAACATTGATGTTAAGTGCGATATCACCGTCTACGTTGACACCCAAAAGCGCTGCACGATCTTCAAATGCCGCCAATTGGTCAGCATCAAGGGCATTGTTCGTCACGGCAAAGCCAGACGTAACATGCAGAGCGCCACGCATTTGCTTAGTTTTCAGTGGTGTTGGGATAATAGATGCTTCAATCGCACCATCCGACAGTTGCGCTACATCGCTGTTTTTTGCAAAGCGCGATGCCGCGGTTGCCAAGATATTGTTGTCTTCAGGCGTGCGTTTCCACTTGTTCCCATCGATTTCAGCAACAAATGCATCAACGTTTTCAGTGTCCATTGAAGCGATGGTTTTTGGTGTTGCATCACCAGCAACAACATACGCACGTGGCATAAAGTCAGTTTCAAACAACTGCCAGTATTCCGCAATCAGGGGAATTTCGATTTTTTCGCCAGCCGCGAAACCATCGAAAGATTGTGTTGGCGTCAGCGCGTAAAGATCACCCGTTAGGTGTTCAATCGTGAAGTCGTCACTTGCGACATCTAGGAACACACGAATGCTGTGCAGATAGATTGTCCAATCGTTGCTAGCAACGGCATCGCCTTCATTAACAACCGTCATGTTTACTTTGTTACAAGATGCCCACTCAGCGCCCATGTCCTGACATGCTAGACCTTCTTGCGCACCATGGTTGGTTTGAACGTCGTAGCTAATGTTCAGCTGAGAAGCCAATGCATCTACCGTTGCTTGTTGTGCAGAGCCAGAAGGCAGAACGCCACAACCAGCCAGACCTGCAGCAACCGCTGCAGATAAGATTCCCATCTTAAATGTCTTATTCATTTGTATTTTTCCCTACGATTTAGCCGAATTCGGCCCAAAAAAAGCCGACCCCGCTAAGGGCCGGCTATATTGACTGTTTAGTCAGTATAATTTAATTAAGGCAGTTTGATTTCCGTCAAGTCTTCAGTTGTGCCGACTTTTTTCATTTCGCCAGCAACGATTTCTGCCAAAGGACCCAAGATAACCTGCAGGTTATTGGTGCCCAATTTAACAACACCCATCGCACCTAGTGCTTTCAGTGTTTTCTCGTCGATCTGAGCGCCATCTTTAACAGTCAGACGTAGACGAGTAATACATGCATCGATAGTCGTCAGGTTGTCGTGACCGCCCAACGCTTTAAGATACTGGCGAGCCAGGATGCTGGTTTCTTTAGATGCTTCAACACCATTTGATTCAGCGTCGTCATCTAGGTCTTCACGACCAGGCGTTTTCAGGTTGAACTTAACAATCGCGGTGCGGAACACGGCATAGTAAACACCGAAGAAAACCAGACCTTGAACGATAAGCATGTACCAGTTAACAGCCAGCGGGTTACGTGTAGACAAGAACATGTCAACAAGACCTGCAGAGAAACCGAAACCTGCAATCCACTGCATAGATGCAGCGATGTATACAGAGATACCAGTCAGAAGTGCGTGAAGCACATACAGACCAGGAGCCAAGAACATGAATGAGAATTCAAGAGGTTCTGTTACACCGGTAAAGAACGATGCGAAACCAGCAGCGATCATGATAGATGCTACTTTTTCTTTGTTCTCAGGCTTAGCCGTGTGGTAGATAGCTAGCGCTGCACCTGGCAGACCAAACATCATGATTGGGAAGAAGCCCGCTTGGTACATACCTGTTACACCAACAGTTGCAGTACCTTCAGCCAGAGACTTAGCGCCACCCAGGAAGTTAGGAATATCGTTAATGCCAGCAACATCGAACCAGAATACTGAGTTCAGAGCGTGGTGCAGACCCACTGGGATCAAAAGACGGTTAAAGAATGCATAGATACCTGCACCCAGTTCGCCCATGCCCTGAATACCTTCACCGAAGTTAACCAGACCACCGTAAACAGTTGGCCATACGTACATCAGGATGAAAGAAACAATGATTGCAGCAAAAGAAGTAACAATTGGAACCAAACGCTTGCCCGAGAAGAACGACAACGCTTTGTGCAGTTCTACTGTTGAGAAACGGTTGTACAGTTCCGCTGACATGATACCGACCAAGATACCAACGAATTGGTTCTGGATCTTACCGAAAGCCGCTGGAACAGCACTTGGGTCAATATTTTGAATTTGAGCAACAGCACCTGGCGACAGTAGCGTCGTAACAACGTACATACCAACCAGACCTGCTAGTGCAGCAGCGCCGTCTTTGTCTTTAGACATACCGTAGGCAACACCTACAGCAAACAGCCAAGACATGTTATCGATAATTGCAGCGCCTGCTTTAATCAAGAATGCCGCCAGAACGCTGTTCGCGCCCCAACCGGTCGGATCGATAAAGTAGCCGATACCCATTAAGATTGCAGCTGCAGGAAGCGTGGCAACGGGTACCATTAACGCTTTACCTACTTTTTGGAAATAACCGAGAATATTCACCTGTGTTCCCCCTATAGTGGTTCTTTCTCAGAGATGTAATGACAACATGGGACTTTTTTTACTATCCAATGTGGGTCAGGTGGAGTTTATTCCATTAATTTCGCCCCGCAAATTAAAACAGGTGCAATTGTGATTTTTGTCACTCAAAACGATACGAGATCCTGTTTTTTGCTAGCACCATCATAAAACTTATTTTATGATGAAAACTAAGATACAAATCCACTATGCTGTATAGTCTGAATTTGAATTAATTAAGAGGTGTACCGTGAGACTTATCCCTTTACAAACCGCACATGAAGTAGGCTTTTGGTCAGCACGCTATATTGTTGATGCAATTAACAAATTTGCTCCAACTGAAGATCGTCCGTTTGTTCTGGGTTTGCCAACTGGTGGCACTCCACTGAACACGTATAAGCAACTGATTAATCTTCATAAGCAAGGCGAAGTAAGCTTTAAAGATGTGGTTACGTTCAACATGGACGAGTACTGCGGCATCCCAGCAGATCATCCAGAATCTTACCGGAGCTTCATGTTCAATAATTTCTTCAATCACATTGATATTAAACAAGAAAATATCAATCTATTGAACGGAAACACTGACAATCACGAAGAAGAATGTCAGCGTTACGAAGACAAGATTAAATCTTACGGTCGAATCAATCTGTTCATGGGCGGCATTGGCAACGACGGTCACATCGCATTTAACGAGCCAGCATCGTCACTTTCATCACGTACTCGTATCAAAACCTTGACGGAAGATACGCGTATTGCTAACTCTCGTTTCTTTGATAATGACATCAACCAAGTACCTAAACACGCACTGACCATTGGCGTAGGTACCTTGCTTGACGCAAAAGAAGTGATGATTCTGGTTACAGGTCACAACAAAGCACTTGCTCTGCAAGCAGCGGTAGAAGGTTCAGTGAACCACCTATGGACTGTCTCTGCACTTCAATTGCACCCTAAAGCACTGATGATTTGTGACGAACCATCAACAGCTGAGCTTAAAGTGAAGACAGTTAAGTACTTCCATGAGCTAGAAGCTGAAAACATCAAAAACCTGTAAGGTAAGGAAGTATTCATGTACGCACTGACTAACTGCCGAATTTTTACTGGTAGCGAAGTGCTGGATAATCATGCTGTCATCGTCGATGGTGGCCTGATCCAGAACGTTTGTCCTGAAAGTGAATTGCCAGAAGGCATTGAAACTCGTTCACTTGATGGCGCATATCTCAGCCCTGGCTTCATCGATCTACAACTCAACGGTTGTGGTGGTGTGATGTTCAACGATGAAGTGACCGCGGACACTATCCACACGATGCATCTGGCTAACCTGAAGTCTGGTTGCACCAGCTTCTTGCCAACACTGATCACGTCTTCTGATGAAGATATGAAGGCATCAGTCAGTGCGATTCGTGATTACCAAGCACAATACGAGCATCAAGCACTCGGTTTGCACCTTGAAGGTCCATACCTGAATGTTGCAAAAAAAGGCATTCACAGTGTTGATTTCATTCGTCGTTCAGATGACGCAATGATCGATTTCATCACTGCTAATGCCGATGTCGTCACGAAAGTGACGCTGGCACCAGAATTAACGCCAGCGGATCATATCCGTCAGTTGGCTGATGCAGGTATCGTTGTATCGGCAGGTCACACCAACGCAAGCTACGTTGAAGCGCGTCTAGGCTTTAAAGCGGGTATCACGTTTGCCACCCACCTGTTCAATGCGATGACGCCAATTGCGGGTCGCGAGCCTGGTATGGTTGGCGCTATCTACGACACCCCGGAGGTTTATACGGGCGTGATTGCAGATGGTTTCCACGTAGATTATGCAAACATTCGCATTGCCCACAAATTGAAAGGTGAGAAACTGGTTCTTGTTACTGATGCAGCAGCGCCTGCAGGAGCAGACATGGATCACTTTATTTTTGTAGGTAAGAAAGTATATTACCGTGATGGTAAGTGTGTTGATGAGAATGGCACACTTGGCGGTTCGGCATTGACCATGATTGAAGCAGTACAAAACTCTGTCGAACACGTAGGCATCGCTTTGGATGAAGTGATCCGCATGGCAACCTTGTATCCTGCACGTGCAATCGGCATGGATGACAAGCTAGGGGCTATCAAGAATGGATATGTCGCTAACCTGACCGTGTTTGATCGCGATTTCAATGTCAAAGCGACTGTAGTTAACGGCGAATATACATTGAATTAGGACATTTATGACAGGCGGACAAATTGGTAACGTAGATCTGGTTAAACAGCTAAACGGTGCCGCCGTTTATCGACTTATCGACCAACAAGGGCCGATATCTCGAATCCAAATTGCTGACGTGAGCAGTCTTGCTCCAGCAAGTGTTACCAAAATTACCCGCCAGTTGCTTGAGCGCGGCCTGATTAAAGAGGTCGCGCAACAAGCGTCCACAGGAGGTCGACGAGCCATCTCGTTGACCACCGAATGCGCCCCTTTTCACTCTCTTGCTGTACGACTCGGCCGTGACCGCATCGAACTAACACTGTTCGACTTGTCGGGCAAACCTCTCGCCGAGCATGACGAAGCGTTTCACTATCCCAATCAGGAAACCCTGATTGAAGGTCTTCTTTTTCACCTTCACAGTTTCCTCGCTAGCCAACAAGACATTGTAAAAGAACTGATTGCCGTGGCGATTTCGCTTCCCGGTCTCGTTGATGCCGAAACAGGTATCGTCGAATACATGCCACATATTACGATCGACAAATTACCGTTAAGTGACTTAATTCGCGATGAATTTGGTGTGCAGTGTTACATCGGAAACGACACCCGGGGTCAGGCACTGGCAGAACATTATTTCGGGGTGAGTAAAAACTACTACGACACCCTACTCGTCAGTGTTCACAATGGTGCTGGTGCAGGTATCATCGTTAATGGCCAAGTGTTTTTAGGCTACAACCGCAACGTTGGCGAGATCGGACACATTCAAATAGACCCGCTCGGCAAGAAGTGTCAGTGTGGTAATTTTGGCTGTCTTGAAACGGTTGCTTCTAATCCAGCTATTATCGAGCACGCACAGCAGCTTTTGGCACAAGGCCATGAAAGCATGCTGCAAGGCAAAAAAGACCTCAACGTATCCGACATCTGTCGTGCTGCTGTTGCCGGTGATGAACTCGCGCGTCAGGTATTGGTAAAGGTAGGTAATCACTTAGGCAAAGCCATCGCGATGACAATTAACTTGTTCAATCCACAACAAGTGGTGATCTCTGGTGAAATTACCGAAGCAAAAAGCGTGGTGTTCCCAGCCATTCAACGCTGCGTAGAAAACCAATCACTAAGAGCCTTCCACCAGAATCTTCCTGTTGTCGCAGCCAGCTTGTCTTCTACTACACCGACACTCGGCGCATTTGCGCTGGTTAAACGCGCGATGCTTAACGGAATATTGCTTCAAAAACTGCTCGAAGACTAAAATTCTGTTACACAAATTAGGCACAGCTTAAGCTAATTTATGTTTAGCTTCATAGGCAACACAGGTTTACCGTGTTGCCTTTGTTTTATCTTATCATTTTCTGTTGTTAGGCCCCCTGTTTGACCGGCTTAGGCTTAAACGCGTTATTTTTTCGCAAGGAAACAATCAAAACCATGGATCTCGTTATCATTGCCGTCGCATTTCTCAGCGGTTTTTTAATGCTGCGCTGCCACATGCCCCCACTCGTCGGCTTCTTGATTGCTGGATTTGGCTTACATGCAGCAGGATTCACCTCCACGCCCGTTATCCAAACGTTAGCCGATTTGGGTGTTACCTTGCTGCTGTTTACTATTGGTCTCAAACTCGACGTAAAGTCTCTGCTCAATAAAGAGATTTGGTTCGGTGCCACACTCCATAACGTGATGACAACTGCACTGTTCTCACTTTGCTTGATGGGCTTTAAGTCACTTGGCTTTTCCGCATTTTCAAGCCTCGCGTTAAACGACATTGTACTTGTTGCTTTTGCTCTCTCTTTTTCCAGTACCGTTTTCGCCATCAAAGCCCTGCAAGAGAAAGGCGAAATGAACGCCACCTACGGCACGTTAGCTATCGGCGTTCTCATCATGCAGGATATCTTTGCCGTTATTTTCCTGACCATCGCCTCAGGAAAAGTGCCCGGTATAGAAGCTCTACTGTTATTTGCATTGCCATTGGCCCGTCCGTTGTTCTTTAAATTACTGGATCGCGTCGGTCATGGTGAAGTCTTAGTGCTTTATGGTGTTTTCCTTGCGTTGGTCGCAGGGGCGGGGTTCTTTGATGCTGTTGGCATGAAAGCAGACCTAGGTGCTCTGCTTCTGGGCATGATGATGGCAGCACATCCCCGTGCATCAGAGATGGCCAAATCACTGTTCAACTTGAAAGAACTCTTTCTGGTGTGCTTTTTCCTTAATATTGGCTTGTCAGAGCAGCCAACGTTGCAAGGATTGATGATTGCGCTATTGCTGTTGCTACTGTTGCCATTAAAAGGCCTGCTTTACTATGTCATATTCAATGGCTTCAAATTCCGTGTCCGGACCTCACTTTTCGCCACGCTCACCCTGTTTAACTACAGTGAATTTGGCTTAATTGTCGGTGGTATTGCCTACCAAATGGGCATCATGCCCGGCAGTATTTTGGTCGCCATCGCCATTGCAGTGTCTTTGTCCTTCATGTTAGCTGCACCACTAAATACGTTCAGTCATAAAATTTACGGTGCTGTATCATCACGCTTCAACGACCCGTCACCAGAGCGAATCCATCATAACGATCAGCTTATCGATCTCGGTGATGCTTCCGTGGTTATCATCGGTATGGGCCGCATAGGCAGTGGTGCGTATGATGAACTCGCAATAGAGTTTCCGTCAAAAGTACTAGGCATTGAAGCGCGTGAAGATTCAGTCGCTAGCCATCAAGAATGCAACAGAAATGTGATTCATGGTGATGCCACAGATCCTGATTTCTGGTCTCGTGTCACCTCCTCTCACCATATCGAACTGATCCTTCTTGCGATGCCTAATAGTCAAGCTAACACCTTGGCCATGGAGCAGATCAATCAATTAGGATTCGACGGCAAAGTCGCCGCTATTGCTAAGTACGTCGATGAACTTGAACAACTCAAAGCGCTTGGCGTTAACGAAGCCTATAACATCTACAACGAAGCAGGTGCGGGTTTTGCTCGCCATGTAAAAGACCAACTGCTTTAAGCCTCATTCTGAAATCCGTGACCACTCTTGTGCTCCCAAGCACAAAAGCGGTCACAAAATCATCAGCACCAATGTTTCATTCACTAAAAACCGCATATTGGTGAATGAAATTAAACTTCACCTCGGGTTTATTATTTTTATCTTCATAACAGGTTGCTTTTTTCTATCAAATTGGCAAATTGAAGACAATACAAAATTGAAACGCGTTTATGATGCGTGCATTAGGGAAGTTTGAGAGGGAATTATGTGTTCTGTATTTGGCATTTTAGATATTAAATCAGATGCGTCAGTGTTACGCGAATCTGCCTTGGAAATGTCCAAGAAGTTACGTCACCGTGGACCGGACTGGTCTGGCATCTATTCATCAGAGCGTGCAATTCTCGCGCACGAACGTCTCGCTATTGTTGGTTTGAACAGCGGCGCACAACCTCTTTATAGCCCTGATGGCAAGCTTATCCTTGCGGTTAACGGTGAGATCTACAACCACAAAGAAATTCGTGCGCGTTACGAAGACAAATACGATTTTCAAACCGATTCAGATTGTGAAGTCATCTTGGCGTTATACCAAGACATGGGTGCAGATCTGCTAGAAGAGCTAAATGGTATTTTCGCCTTTGTTCTTTATGACGAAGATAAAGACGAATATCTGGTTGGTCGTGACCACATTGGTATTATCCCGCTATACCAAGGCTACGATGAGTACGGCAACTACTTTGTTGCATCAGAAATGAAAGCACTCGTGCCTGTGTGTAAAACCATCAGCGAATTCCCTCCAGGTTCGTACTACCGCTCTCAAGATGCAGAGCCACAGCGCTACTACATTCGTGATTGGAATGAGTACGCAGCCGTACAAAACAA
Source organism: Enterovibrio norvegicus FF-33 (assembly GCF_000286835.2). Classification (GTDB taxonomy): domain Bacteria; phylum Pseudomonadota; class Gammaproteobacteria; order Enterobacterales; family Vibrionaceae; genus Enterovibrio; species Enterovibrio norvegicus_A. The sequence continues at coordinate 2,845,804 of NZ_AJYD02000038.1, forward strand.
CTCTACCAGCAAAGAAGAGCTGACTGAAGCACTGGAAGCTGCTGTAAAGCGCCAGTTGATGACTGACGTACCTTACGGTGTATTGCTATCAGGCGGTCTAGACTCGTCAATCACCTCTGCAGTTGCGAAACGCTACGCGGCAATGCGCATTGAAGATGATGGACAATCAGCCGCATGGTGGCCTCAGCTTCACTCTTTTGCCATTGGTCTTGAAGACGCACCCGATCTCAAAGCCGCACGTGAAGTGGCTGAGCAAATTGGTACTGTTCACCATGAAATGACGTACACCATCCAAGAAGGTTTAGACGCGATTCGTGATGTGATTTATCACATTGAAACCTATGACGTGACGACCATCCGCGCTTCGACGCCTATGTATCTGCTAGGACGTAAAATCAAGGCGATGGGCATCAAAATGGTCCTGTCTGGTGAAGGTGCAGACGAAATCTTCGGCGGTTACTTATACTTCCACAAAGCACCAAATGCCAAAGAGTTCCACGAAGAAACCGTGCGTAAACTGCTTGCGCTGAACATGTTTGACTGTGCACGCGCCAACAAATCACTGGCTGCATGGGGTGTTGAAGGTCGTGTACCTTTCCTCGATAAAGAGTTCATCGACGTAGCAATGCGCCTGAACCCTGCAGACAAGATGTGTGGCAACGGCAAAATGGAGAAGCACATTCTTCGTGAGTGTTTCGAGCACTACTTGCCAGAAGCGATTGCATGGCGCCAGAAAGAGCAGTTCTCTGATGGCGTAGGTTATGGCTGGATTGATACATTGAAAGCTGTTGCTAACGAGAAAATCTCTGATCAGCAAATGGAAACCGCCAGCTACCGTTTCCCTTACAACACGCCAACGACAAAAGAAGCTTACGTTTACCGTGAGATCTTTGAAGAGTTGTTCCCACTGCCATCAGCAGTAGAGTGTGTACCAGGTGGTCCATCAATCGCATGTTCAAGTGCGAAGGCCATTGAGTGGGATGAAAGCTTCAAAAACGCAGCAGACCCTTCAGGTCGCGCAATTGCAGCAGTTCACAACGAAGCCTACTCAAAAGCATAAACACCAGCATCCACCAATAAAAAAACCGCCATCACGGCGGTTTTTTATTTTTCGTCTCTAGCAAAGACCCGTTATCTCAACGCATTTGACACCAAGGCAAGGCGATGAAATGGTGACTGCTTAGTAGCTTAGTTCACTCAGTGACTAACAGCATTCATAAAATCAACGCAGCATCAGTGCCCAATAAGGCAGAGATTTAGCGCTCCCAGTAAGCTTCTTCCAGAGAATCTTCTCTCTCTGGCAAGCCGCGAGAAAGGCGCGGAGAATGCTGCGCCAACACTTCATAACTCACTCGGTTTGCGTACTTACACACCTGTGAAAACGAACTGTAGGTCAAGAACTGATGCACATGCTTGCTTGAGTTTGGCACGTTATCGCGATGGTAACGGTTTGCAGACATATCGTGCAGTACCGCTGACAACGCGCCATCGCCCGCACCATTGGTGTTTTTGATACGCTCTGGACCGCCCATGTAAGGCGCAATATGTGAATACACCTTCACTGGGTTAACGCACTGATCTTTCATCATCGGACGGCTGAATTCATAGCGGTTGAACTCAGCAATCGAACCTGGCAGCAATGGCAATGTGGTCTCACGTTTTGCATCATCATCGGTGTAACCTGCCATGTAAAGGCCAATTGGGCCCGCGGTGCAAAGCACCATGTCGACCCAATCCAACGTTTTGTCTGCAGCCACTAACGGATCAGATTCACCGGTTAGTGCTTCTGCTTCTTCTTCGTTCATGGCAACCACGGACACGTGCTCTGCCAAGAACTCACGCCACCATTGCGGGTTATTTTGAATGACGTACTTAGTACCCATGGTCATTACAACTGGCACATCATATTTTTTCGCGTATTCAATGGCTTTCATTGTCGCTTCAGGCATCGGATCGCCTTCCTTGCAACGCACCAAATAGGCAGTTAGCACCAGTGCCGACGCATTTTTAAAAATGTGCTCAGGAATAGATTGCGGTGTCAGCTGATTCATCAGCCCTTCGCTAATAGCAAAGGTACGCTCGCCTTCTTCACTGATAAGCGCATAGCAACGACCAATTGGGCCTTGCACTGCTTCGAGATAATTCAGATCCATACGGCTAGACGTGTTGCACAAGTAGCGGTAAGAATAGCTACCAATGGTGATATCGCGGCTCATCACACCCAGAAGGATCGACTTATCATCTGCCAGCGTGGAATAGTTATGTAGCGTATTCCCAATCGTGCCACCCGCAAACTCATGGCTGATCATGTTGTTTTCTTTTAGCTCTTGATACAGCGCTTCTGCTCGCTTGTCATCAATCACCAAAGAATGGCCCTTACTTAGCCCATACTTTTCCACAAATTCATCGCTCACCTTCGCTTCAATATCAACCAGCGTTTGGTCAATACCGATAACATGAGGACGTTTCAGCTTACGTTGTTCACTCGCTTGAACAATCAATGGATCGCGGGCATGTACCGGAAAATAATGCTTAGACTTGCGTTGGCCTGGGAATTTCATGATTCAATGCGTCGTAGTAGGGGCGAAAATGAGAATTCTATCACAGATTTTTGAGGGTGGAATATCCCAATTACAAATATACCCGAGCACAGATCATATGCTCGGGTATAACATCAAAACGCAATCAGGTGGGAACTGGGGCTACCAATTTTGGGTATGACGCTCAACCAACTGTTTCATCATGGCAATATGCGCGGGAGAATCATTTAGGCAAGGAATAAAGTTAAAGACTTCCCCGCCCGCTTCCATAAACGTCTCGTGGCATTGATCAGAGATTTCTTCCAACGTCTCTAGGCAATCGACCGAAAATGCAGGAGAAATGATGTCAAGGCGTTTAACCCCTTCCTTTGGCAATTGCTCCAATGTTTTGTCGGTATATGGCTGTAGCCACTCTTCCCGACCAAAACGTGATTGGAACGTGGTTTTTATCGCGACATCGGTATCGAGACGTGCAATTAGCTTTTCCGTGGTCGCTAGGCAATGCTCGCGATACGGGTCACCGTTATCCGCATAACGTTTAGGAATACCATGATAAGAACACACCAACATGTCAGGCTTTCCATTCGCAGCCCACTGCGCTTCGACCGATTGAGCCAAGGCATCAATGTAGCTGTCCTCACTGTAATAGTGATTAATAAACCGAAACTCAGGCAAGACAGGTTGGTCTTTTAACGATTTGGCCAGCTTATCAAACACCGCCGCCGTGGTAGTGCGTGAATATTGAGGGTACAAAGGTAGCACCAAAATCTTGTTACAACCTCTGTCCTTCAACGCGCTCACTGCAGACGCTATGCTTGGCGACCCGTATGTCATGCCAATCTCAACGGGGATATCCAGAATTTGCTCTAGCGCCGCTTGCTGACGCTTTGAGTGCACCATTAACGGTGAGCCCTCATCCATCCATACGCTTTGATACAGCTTTGCCACTTTCGGCGAGCGCACAGGAAGGATAATACCGTGTAACAACGGGCACCAGAGCCAGCGAGTCATATCAACCACTCGCTGATCGTGCAAAAACTCACTTAAAAATGCGCTAACTGCTTTGGCGGTTGGCGCTTCTGGCGTTCCAAGATTAACCAGCAGAACCCCTACATTGTTTTCGTTATTTTCCATTTCAACCTGCTTAAACAGAGCGTTATCAATACACTGACCCAAGATTCATCTCATCGAGATTAGCGGGTTTCGTCTTAAAGGCAAAGCGTTAACTACATACTCTTTTTGTATCCAGTAACCTTGAGAAGTTTGGGAATAGAGGAACACAGAGCATGAGTCCAATACTGCTTCATTCATTAAAGCGATCAAAAAAGGGCAATCATAAGATTGCCCTTTTTGCATCGAAAAAAGGAATTAACCTAGTGCTTTTTCGATCGCTTCGCTCACGTCAGAAACTTGCAGTGTTCCATCGAACTTCAGGTATTGAGTGTTACCTGCTTCAGCTTCTTTTTGGTAATAAGCAATCAGTGGAGAAGTTTGCTCATGGTATACGCCAAGACGTGCCAGAACGGTTTCTTCTTTGTCGTCATCGCGAACAACCAGATCTTCACCCGTGATGTCATCCTTACCTTCCACTTTTGATGGATTGTAAACGACATGGTAAGTACGACCAGAAGCTAGGTGGGCACGACGACCGCTCATGCGTTCAACGATAACGCTATCAGCAACGTCGAACTCCAAAACGTAATCCACATTTACACCGACTTCTTTCAGGCCATCCGCCTGAGGAATCGTGCGTGGGAAGCCATCCAACAGGAAGCCTTTCGCACAATCTTCCTGTGCGATGCGCTCTTTTACCAGACCCAGAATGATATCGTCAGATACCAATTGACCTGCGTCGATAACCGCTTTCGCCTGTTTGCCCATTTCAGTGCCTGCTTTTATTGCAGCACGCAGCATGTCACCAGTGGAAATTTGTGGAATACCATATTTTTCCATGATGAATTGCGCTTGAGTACCTTTACCTGCACCTGGAGCGCCCAGAAGAATGATGCGCATAGTTATCCCCTTTCTTTACTTTGGAGTTTCGCAAAAACCTGAAACATACACGGTTATTGATACCTAAACAACCTCACGTCCTGAGTTTTAGCACGCTAGAGCACGTTTCGAACGGTTTCCCGTTAAACGTTCTTTGCACTAAAATTCGTGCTGACTTGCCCGATAAAAAATTCGATTTTCATGTCTCAATGAGGGCGTTTAGGTATATGACATAAATAAGCCCAGCTTTTCATGCTGGGCGTATATTGATGTTTATCTATTCGTTACCTGAATGCAATTAGCCTTTAGTCAAGAGTTGGTTAACTGCAGTCAAGAACTGTGACGGATCTTCCATTGAACCGCGCTCTGCGAGCATGGCTTGCCCCAACAGCATTTCCACCCAACGACCAAATACCGCCTCGTCGGCTTCATCAGCCATTTGTTTGATTAATGCATGCTCAGGGTTCAATTCGAAGATGTACTTTACTTCTGGCGCTTGCTGACCCGCTGCTGCCAGTAGTTTTGCCATCTGTGTGCCCATTTCAAACTCATCCGTCACCACCACTGCTGGTGTTCCTGACAGCTTGAAGGTCGTGCGTACTTCTTTCACTCGATCACCCAAGTAAGCTTTCGCACGCTCGACCACAGATTCAAACGCTTTTTGGGTTTCTTCACGTTTTTCTTTCTCGGCATCATCGTCAAACTTGCTCAGATCCAGGTCCGCTTTCGTGATGGCCTGGAACTGCTTACCGTCAAACTCTGGCAAATAACTCATTAGCCATTCGTCGATACGGTCATACATCAGAACCACTTCAATACCTTTCGCTTTGAACTGCTCAAGGTGCGGGCTGTTTTTAGCCGCTTGATAGCTATCTGCCGTCAAGAAGTAGATTTTGTCTTGTTCTTCTTTCATGCGTGAAACGTAGTCAGCCAGTGACACGGTTTGCTCACTGCTGTCAGTGTGCGTTGATGCGACACGCAGCAGACCCGCAATTTTCTCACGGTTTGAGAAGTCTTCCGCAGGGCCTTCTTTTAATACCAAGCCAAACTCTTTCCAGAAGCTTTGATATTTTTCAGCGTCGTTATTTGCCATACGCTCCAGCATGGTTAAAACACGCTTGGTACAGGCATTGCGCAGCGTTTGCGTCACTTTGTTATCTTGCAGAATTTCACGTGACACGTTCAAAGGCAGATCATTTGAATCAATCAGACCACGAATGAAACGCAGGTAGTTCGGCATAAACTGCGCGGCATCATCCATAATGAACACGCGCTGGACATATAATTTCAGGCCGTGTTTGTGATCACGGTTGAACATGTCCCATGGTGCTTTTGAAGGCACATACAGCAAGCTAGTGTAATCATTCTTACCTTCTACACGGTTGTGGCTCCAAAGCAGTGGATCCGCAAAATCGTGGGAGAGGTGTTTATAGAATTCTTGATATTCTTCGTCACTGATATCAGATTTTGAGCGGGTCCAAAGCGCCTGCGCTTTGTTAATTTGCTCCCACTTACCTTCGTCTTTTTCGTTGCCTTCTTCGTCGCGTTCTTTGGTCCACATTTCAACCGAAATACCAATGTGATCAGAATATTTACCAATCACTTCACGAAGACGCCATTCATCTAAGTATTCTTTGTCATCTTCACGAAGGTGCAGGGTGATTGACGTACCACGGGTTGTTTTCTCAATGCCCTCAATGGTGTAGTCACCTTCGCCAGCAGATTCCCAAAGGGTCGCATTCGCATGGTCAGTGCCAGCAGCGCGGGTAGTGACAGTCACTTTGTCCGCCACGATGAACGCAGAATAGAAACCCACACCAAATTGGCCGATAAGTTGGCTATCTTTGGTTTGATCATCTGAAAGTTGTTTGAAGAAATCGGCGGTACCTGATTTTGCAATCGTCCCCAAGTTCTCGATCACTTCTTCACGAGTCATGCCGATACCATTGTCATCAATGGTCAGGGTTCCTGCTTCTTTATCAACACTCAGGCGCACACGTAAGTCGCCTTCATTTTCATACAGTGCAGAATCAGACAGCGCTTTAAAGCGTAATTTATCTGCCGCATCAGACGCGTTTGAGATCAATTCACGTAAAAAGATCTCTTTGTTGGAATAAAGAGAGTGAATCATGAGGTGTAGCAGCTGCTTCACTTCAGATTGGAAACCTCGTGTTTCCTTATTATGTAGAGTGGCTTGATCGCTCATTATAACTCCAAACAAATGTGGTTCAGTTAAGTACCCTCTTTAGATAAGGCCGTAATGTTGCTTTTCAAGGTCTAAATTTCATTTTTTGATTTCTTGAGGTCTTTTTCGCAATTCGAGTATAATCCTTCTCAATCCCGTCCAAATTCAGTGGTTTTTATCTAAAATCGCTCAAAATACGCGCAGGTTAATATATCGGATGTTAATTAAATCGAACCGTTACCTTCTGGGAGAGCGTTTTGTCTTTTCTCCTAGCGAAAGCTCGTTGGTCGATCTCCATGAAAATGATGACCTCGTCAGGCTGGGCAGTAACGAGTGCCGGGTACTGATGGTTCTTATCGAGGAACCTCACGCTATCGTTACGCGTAATCGCATTCATGACTATGTTTGGCGTAAACAAGGTTTTGAAGTCGACGACTCCAGCCTAACCCAATCTATTTCCACACTGCGAAAAGCGTTAAAAGATTCGACAAAGCACCCACTAGTGGTCAAAACCGTGCCTAAACGCGGCTACCAAGTTATTTGCTCTGTCGAAGCGTATAACGACCAAGCAGTAGATCTGCCGCATACCGTTGAGGCGACAAATCAAGAATCCGAGCCAGAAGTGACATCCGGTGAGATTACAGAGATTCAAGAAGACGACATTAAAGTCAGCGAGCAACACGACGTGTCTGTGGCGCCAGAGCCCATAGTTGCTGACGTATTCGCCCAGCCAAACGTTGTTAAAAAAGTCAAAACTCCCCTGAGTTCTTGGACTGCCTTTATTTTGGCGCTACTGGTACCCATCGCATTTCACGTTTACTCGACGCCAAAGTCTGAAGCATTTCGTGAAATACTCACCGTACAAAACATACCCGTCTATATCCCAGTGACCAATGCGCGTATTAGTCAGTGGCAACCTATGGTTGAACGATGTGTCGCTAAGTACATTAGTTACTATGGTCAGGATCGCGAATTAGAAGAAGTGATTGTGACTGGTGGGCAAGATAGCCAAATATCATTGAATTACATTCACAGCGAAAAAGATGCAGATGAAAACCTCACCTATGTTCTGCTGACGAGCCATGAGGAGAGTCATACGCTATGCCGTTAATGAACGCACCGCGCAGAAGGGATCAACTTAAGCGCTTCGGCCCTTTTGTTTTGCTACTGCTCTCGATTGTTGGCAGCGGCTGGGTATACCTGGGTGAAGATTTCCGTATCGCTAATCTGTTGCTTACCAAGCATTGGAACTCTAAAACCATTAACTATATTGAAGAGTCAGCGTACAGAGATGTCACTGGCCTAACAACCACAGAACAACATAGCAATATGGTGTTCTTGCCGGACAATACCTACTCTCGCGATACGCAGATCATACTGAAAAATGAAACCGAAAATATTCAGATAGTGATGTCTGTTTCCGAATCGGGCGAGTGGGAAGTCAGCGGCGGCTATTTAAAACTGAAACTGGGTCAAATCAAAGACGTAACAACAGGCGACACCACAGAGTTGTCTGAAGAAGACCTTGCACTGGTGCGCACCTTCTATCGACTCGGTGCGGAGAAAGTTCGACGTATCGATGTCTTGGGCGACGGTTCATTACTTCTGACGAGTTTGAATCATGGTTCGATGATTTTATACAATCAAAGTTAGCCTTACCCTCTCTGTTTCTTTTTCGAATCCAGTTTATAAAAACGTCAGCATTGCTGGCGTTTTTTTTTGTTTTTCGCTTTATTGAAAGTTACTCAGAAACCATCAGGTTTGACCGGAAAAACAAAAGAATCTTGCACCAATTTTTAGACCGATTAGAGCAAATAACTCTGTTGTGATCCTTTCTGATTGTTCTTATTGTGTAGACATTGCTGATACAGCAATTTTGACAGGAGATATTATTATGAAAACCACAATTCTTGCTTTGAGTATGATTTTCAGCTCTTCTATCGCAATGGCAATGCCATCACATCAGTTAGATATTGACGTCACACCAATAAACGATGGCGCCTGGGTTAAGCTGACACAAGCTGGTGAGCCTATCGTTGGTGCAAGCATCAATAATCAATTTGTCACTAACGATCGTGGTCGAGTGTTTGTTTCCGTGGACAGCCAACGACCGAAGTCCGTTAAATTCACTGCGATAACCCTTGATGGTGAAACCGTTTCAACAAAAGCGTTTATTTCACATCAATAAAGTCATCATTAGCGTAAAAAAATAAAGGCCGATCTCTCGGCCTTTATCTATTCAAACAAATCATTAACCTAATCGGTGCCGGCCAATGATGGAATGGGACAAGGTTGTACCGTCCACCAGTTCTAGCTCACCTCCCATGGGAACGCCATGGGCAATACGACTCGCTATCACACTATGTTCAACGCATAATTCGCTGATGTAATGCGCAGTAGCTTCGCCTTCAACCGTCGGATTCGTCGCCAAAATCAGCTCAGAAATAGACTCAGTGGCAAGGCGTCGTTCCAACACATCCAAACCAATGTCTGTCGGCCCAATCCCATCGAGAGGTGATAGGTGACCCATCAGCACAAAGTAGCGACCAGAATATTGCCCCGTCGCTTCAATGGCTGCAATATCTGCGGGGCTTTCTACCACGCAAATCTGCCCATTTTCCTGACGACGAGGATTGGCACAAATCGCACATTCCTCTTCCTCAGTGAAGGTTCGGCATTTAACGCAATGACCAATATCTATCATTGCCGATTGCAGCGCTTCAGATAGCCTAATGCCACCTTGACGATTGCGTTGAAGAAGATGAAAAGCCATACGCTGTGCCGACTTCGGGCCTACACCCGGCAGACAACGTAACGCTTCCATCAATTGTTCAAGCAGTTGGCTTGTACGCATAATTAATTAACGAATTCCGTTAGAATGGCATTTTAAAGCCTGGTGGCATCTGCATACCGCCAGTCACATCGCCCATTTTATCTTTTTGTGCTTCTTCAACACGACGCGCCGCATCGTTGAATGCCGCAGCAATCAAATCTTCCAGCATGTCTTTGTCGTCTTCCATCAAACTTTCATCGATTTCGACACGACGAACACTATGGCTGCCCGTGATGGTGATTTTCACTAGGCCTGCACCTGCTTCACCGGTCACTTCCATGTTTGCGATTTCTTCCTGCATCTTCTGCATGCGCTCTTGCATCTGCTGCGCTTGCTTCATCAGGTTGCCCATTCCGCCTTTACCAAACATAATTTTCTCTCTTTTTGATGGAGCTATTTACCTTGAGGTCGACACTCAATGTGGCCTCAACTTAGTTCATTGTGGCCAATCATAAAGCGTATACCGCTAAAAATTCAATTTCGAAAAGTAAATAGCCTCTTAGGTGGTTTATATAGGTCGAATGCTCTCTTCATCTATTTCTGCAGAAAACCGCTGACAAATAAAGCGAACATTTGGATCATCACTCAGGTTTTGACTCGCTTGAGCCAGTTTTTCTGTGTAAAGCTTGTCTCGCCATTCCAGTGGTGTCGTGCCCTTTTCACTCAACTCGACAGAGAGAGTGACGGCAAAGCCAAGCTGTTGGCTCAATGCTTCAACAAGCACCGCCTGCGCGGGTTCTGTGTTTAGATGGCCTTGTTCCGCGCGAAGAAACAAGTGGATCTGCTGTCCGTCTTGCTCCATCGCAGCATTGAGTGCCATTTGCTTAACAAGACGCGGAATGTTCAACGCACTGGCTATTTGACTCCACGGATCTTGTTCTATGGATTCCACCTCAAGCTTTTCACGCATTTCTGGCGTACGTTCATGCGCTAACGCTTTCTTTATTTTCTCTGGTGTAATCACGGCTATTTGAGGCGCGGGCGCTGCGAATGTTGGCTTCCAACGATAAGCGTCATCACCAATATTCACTTCAGCTGTCGGCATCGACGCCGCTTGGAATTTTGCCGGATCGGCAGGTTTATGCTTTGCCGCGATCCTCTCCATCACTGACAGCGATTCGCTGCCAGCCGATACCGTTTTACCCTTTTTTGGCGATTGGCCCTCTTGCTGACGTACTCTGCTTCTCAGCATATTACGTGCAGCTAATAAGCTTTCCGCGGATGAACCACCTTGTGATCCAGAAGTCGACGTCGCTGTATTCGTGCTTCCCGTCTGAACAGGCATTTGGGGCGCTGATGATTCAGGTTCAATATGCCCATCTTGCTCATATTCACGCTGCGCATCTTGCTCCATGGCCGCCATGTGTGAAGACAACTGTGGGTCTTCATCATATTGCGGCTGCGCAACAGGCACAGACTTTTGCGGTGCAGCCTGAGAAGGTGCTACCGCAGGCACAGCCGTCGATGGCATCGCCGCAGGAGCAATGGTTGGTGAGGCGGCCTGAGGTGCAGGAGGCACTTCCACATGTGGCTGAGGCACTCGGCTATAAGCCACTTGCGCTTTCAACGAGGCGAGTCTGTCTTGCGCGACCGAGCTTGCAGCTTGCGCAGGTGAGCTCTCGGCTGTTATTGAAGCGGGTTCTACCGATGGAACGGCAATCGATGCAGGTTCGAATTGAGACGACGTCACAGGTCTAAAGGCCAACAGACGAAGTAACACCATTTCCAATCCAGCACGACCGTCCGGTGCATACGGCAAATCTTGACGCCCTTGAAGCGTAATTTGATAAAACAGCTGAACGTCTTGTGGCGACAATGTGCGCGCCAAAGACAAAACGCGTTCAGCATCAGGCGAAGAAGCATCAACCGATTCAGGCAATGCCTGCGCCATGGCGACACGATGAAGCTGCGACGCGATTTCTTTTAACAATCCGTCCCATTCAACGCCGACTTCAGCAAGATGGGTCAAACACTGCATGACATGATCGGCATGGCCTTCAGCCAGTGCTTCTAGCAACAAAATCGCTTGGTCTGTGCTCAACGTACCGAGCATTTCGGTGACTTGCAGTTCAGAGACTGAACCATTGCCAAGCGCTATGGCTTGATCGGTCAGCGACAGCGCATCACGCATACTGCCTTCAGCCGCACGCGCGATCAGGGATAATGCACGAATCTCAGAAGGGACTGCTTCTTGCTCAAGTACATACGTGAGCTGATCTTTAATTTGGGTCGCATCTAGGTGCTTCAGGTGAAACTGAAGACAGCGAGAAAGTATCGTGACAGGCAGCTTTTGAGGATCGGTGGTCGCCAACAGGAATTTAACGTATTCGGGCGGCTCTTCCAGCGTTTTGAGTAAGGCATTAAAGCTGTGTCTTGACAGCATATGCACTTCATCAATCAAGTAGACTTTGTATCGCCCACGTGCCGGCTTGTATTGCACGTTATCAAGCAAGTCACGGGTATCTTCAACCTTAGTACGGGACGCGGCATCGATCTCCATCAGATCAACGAATCGACCTTGATCGATTTCCTGACACGTTGAACACACACCACACGGCGTTGATGTGACACCTTGTTCGCAGTTCAAGCCCTTGGCAAAGATACGAGCAATGGTTGTTTTACCCACGCCTCGGGTACCACTGAACAAGTAGGCGTGATGCAATCGGTTGTGATCTAACGCGTTAGCTAACGCGGTCAGAACGTGTGACTGGCCGACCACATCGCGAAACTGATGCGGGCGCCATTTTCGGGCTAATACCTGATAACTCATGCGTTATAAATTCTGGTGATAATCTTCGGCAATCGTAGCACAGACACAAAAAGAGCGCGATCCTGACGATCACGCTCTTCCATCAATAACCGTTCAATTGGGCAATTAGTGACCGTCGAATTCACACAGGCTGTAAACATCAAGGCCGAGTGCTTCAAGGCGCGTTTCACCGCCAATCTCTGGCAAGTTAATAATGAAAGCGGCGTGAGCGACTTCGCCACCTAAACGACGAATCAGCTTAGTGGTCGCTTCGATTGTGCCGCCAGTCGCCAGCAGATCGTCGACCATTAAGACCTTGTCACCTTCTTGGATCGCATCGACATGAATTTCTAACGTGTCGACGCCATACTCCAACTCGTAGCTTTCACTGATCACTTCACGTGGCAGTTTACCCGGCTTACGAACAGGCACAAAGCCAACGCCCAACTCGAGCGCCAGCGGTGCGCCGAAAAGAAAACCGCGCGCCTCTGTACCCACAATTTTAGTGAAGCCTTGGTCACGATATTTCTCAACCAATAGCGCGATGGTGGTTTGGTAGGCTTGCGCATTTTCCATCAAGCTAGTGATGTCACGGAAAATGATACCTGCTTTTGGATAGTCAGGAATGCTTTTGATGCTGTCTTTAATAAATGCGATTTTGTCTTGGCTCATAATAGCTCACCACGAGAAGTGGCTTCCGTAATACTCAGGAAGTGTGTGTGTCCCATTGCGTGAGTGCTTTACATTGGGCATTAACGCCCGCCCGACAATGGGGACCAAACCGCCATGTTATGTATTTTCAGGGGCGTGAGCAACAGGTTCAATTTCGCGCAAACGATTAAACCAAGTTAAAAGTACGCACGCCATCACAATCAGCATACATTTGTGCCAAAGCTCAGGGACAACAGCAACAGAAAGGGAAAAGCTCAGGACGATGAAGACATTGGCGCGACGTTTGATTTTTCGATCAATCGCACGATGCTCATTCCAATTACAAATGATGGGACCAAATGTGGGATGTTGATGCAGCCAAGCTGCAATACGGGGAGAGCCACGCATAAAACACGCACTGGCTAACAACATAAAAGGGGTTGTGGGCAACAGCGGGAGGAATATACCGATAACGCCTAAAACAACCGATATCCATCCGAGGATGATAAATAGAAATCGTTTTAAAGAAAACTGCACGCTCCCCCCTTGCTTGCAGATTATCTGCTCAACATGCCGATCCACGTTAGGGTTGCCGGCAATGTTGGGATCAACACCACTGCCACCATTCCCAAAAAATATACGGCATTAAACGGGTCTTTGTAGTTAGCATCCATCATTCACTTCCTTCTACTTCAACATCTATTGATTGGGCTGACAATATAACCGTTTACCACCGCGCTAAATACCGACAAACATCAGGGTTTATCCGCGTTGTCTTGATATATATCAGAGCACGAATACCGTGATTCGCTAGACTACTTCGGATATGACGCGCACTGAGATATCACCATGCTTGATATAGAAATCGTAGCACAGCTACAAAAAAACCTCGTAAATGAGAAAGAAACCGTTCGTAGCAGATTGGAAGATGCGCTGATTGAACTGACAGGATTAGATGTATCCAACGTACCGACGGCACATCTGATTAAACTTTGCAGGAGAGAAAGTAGTACCTTGCATGCTGATGGCTTACGCTTAGAAAAAATTGATGCGGCACTTTGTGCAATCCACACAGGTCTCTATGGGCTCTGTGCAGACTGCGAAGAAGAAATTGCTTTAGACGATTTACAACGTGACCCAGCAGAGTTACGTTGTGAAGAGTGTCGTAATCACAATCACTACCATCATGTAAGAGCCTCTTTATAGAGGCTTTTACTCGTGCTGAGTTTGGTTAATCAAAAGTCTTGATCAATCATCCAACGTTTAAATGCTTTCTTCTCTTCGTTGGTTGCTTTTGTATACCAAAGTTTTAGCTGTGTTGCGGCATCGCCAGTGATATCAACGTTGCCTTTATCATCAATATTGACCAAAACATCTTCTAGATCTTTCGCTTCGCCGCCTTCGATGATGATACCGTTCTGGCGATTATAGTTTGCGACAGCCTCTTCCATATTGCTGTAAGAACCAAAACCACTGCCCTTCATCAAAACACCTAAAATGATTGCAGTTTTACCCGTAGAGACAGTTTCAATTCCCCACTCAGGATTTCTAAAGAAAGCTTTCGCTTGGCTCTCAGATCTAAATTTCGGAACAACTAAAACAAGATCTTCATTCTCAATCTCAACATCAAACACGTAGGGCTTGGATGTGAAGATTGTTGTTTTAGAACCACGCTTCACTTCTCCATCAAATCGAGCAACAATTTGGTGATTCCCCGAAATAAGGTCTAATCGCTTATTGGCTTCTGGCCCAAATTCTTTAGCGCCCTTACCATTGATAACGAGAAACTCAAGACCATGGCTCGCTTCAATCTGCGCCGCATTTACGCTACCCGAAACAATAACAAACACCGCCAAAAGCACTCTAAACATCTATTCTCTCCATTCAAACAAAAAGCCGCCTGAAAGGCGGCTTTAACATATTACGTTTAAGCAATAATTAGAATTTAACTTCCATGCCCAAAACATAACCAGTGTCAGTGTTAACATCTGCGTTGTTTACTTCTTGGTCAGTTACACCAACTTCAGCATAAACCTTAGCATTGGTAGCTACCTTGTAAGTAGCGTTTGCGTAAAGGCTGTTGGTTTCTTTTTTGGCATAAGAACCATTCGCCGATGGGCTGGTATCAATAATGTCATAACCTACAGCGAAATATGTTTTTTCATCCGCTTGGTACCCACCAGAAATACCAAACACATCTACTTCTGTTTTGTCAGAAGTATTTGTGTGAATTTTGTAGTCAACTTGACCGTAGCTCAATGCAACATCAAATGCATCGGTAATAACCCAGTTCAATTCTGCATTAAAGCCTGATACATCTTCGCCTGAGATATCTTCAGCATCGTACAGATACACGCGACCATCAAGACCTTCATAACGCGCACCGATACGACCACCAAGAATCTGACGACCGTCTGTAGAATCAGCCTTATCTTGGTCTAGATCTACGTTAGCACCCGCATAGAAAGTACCATTATCGTATACCCACTTGATAACTTGTGAGCCTTGAGTTACAACAAAATCAATTTGCTCGGTACCTAACTCGTAATCTTTCTGGTTGCCTGCATCATCAGATAGCAGCAATTGGCGACCAAAAGTCAGTGAACCAAATTCACTGCTCGCAAAACCTACCCACAATTCATCATTTTTAACAGCGCCATTGTCATTAGAAAGGGTGCCATTGAATTGGTCTTCGTACTTGAAACCCATACCTGCAACGGCATCCAAAGTATCAGACACAGCAATAGCCGTGCTCAAAAACAGGTCTGCATCGTCAATACGAAGGTTTGCATCTTCTGATTCGCTGTAGCCTTTGTAGTATTGGATTTCAGCTGCGCCTGACAGATCAACAGAAACGCCGTCTGCATCGTACAAGTTAACGCTTGCTTGTGCCGCGCCTGCTGCCAACAGAGCTGGAACTGCCATAGCTAGAATTGTCTTTTTCATGTTAATCCACTGCCTTTTCTTTATTAGAATGGAATTCCTGTTCCAGGATCCCTTTTATAGTTTGTACTTGTCACAGCGTCACAAAGAACGAGCAACAAATACGCTTTAACTTCGAAACTTAGAGTGCAGAGAAATCTAAAATCTGTCAAATCCACAAAAATCAATATCAAAAAAACAAAAAACCATTTAAATACAGCAATATAGACAGGCAGCCTCGAGCGAGATCACAATATTAATGTCAAAATGTAAAAAATCTGCAAAGTTACTCGCAATATCATCACGATATATAAATCCGAAAAACAGCAAAAAAACAAAGATTTTTAGCATAACATGCTGCAAACCACTCCACTATTCAGTGAATGGCATTCACTATGGTTTTCATAGCGATAGCTAATATTAGTTCAACTCATATTCGTGATCTGAATCCCAAAACAAAAAACAAATGACCGAATACTTGAACTCATTCACATTCTCCAGCCGTGATATAATGCGGTTCCCGTTACCTTTATGTGCCCTCAATGCTTAGTCCATCAGTTAAAAAAGACATACGTTGCAGCTACGAGAATTTAAAAGCGCAATTGCAGAATTTTGTTCCAAGAAAGGCGCAAAACTACCTTGTTGCAGAGTTAGCAAAAACACTTGCTGGGGAGTACAACCCCAAGCGTCGAATTCTGGTTGCAGAGGCTGGCACGGGCATCGGGAAGTCAATGGCTTACCTGATGGGTTCTATTCCTTTTGCATTGAACAACAATAAAAAGGTCGTTATCTCTACCGCCACGGTTGCCCTGCAAGAGCAGCTCATCGAAAAAGACTTGCCGTTGTTCAGACGGATCATTCCGAAAGAATTCAGCTTCGTCTTAGCCAAAGGCCGTCAACGATATTGTTGTGGAGAAAAACTCGCCGGTGCAGCGAGCGCCGAAGGTCATGGTCAACAGGCACTTTTTGAAAAGAAACCTAAAAAGTCTGATATCGACCTCGTCAACGACATGTATGAGGCATATAAAAAGGGGAAGTGGGACGGGGATAGAGACGCATGGCCGAAAACCATTCCCGACTCGGTCTGGATGAGCATTATCTCAGACAAGCACACTTGCCACTCCGGTTTACACGCACACCGAGGCTGTCCATTTGCAAAGGCGCGTGAATTTCTCGACAAAGCAGACGTGGTCGTTGCCAATCACAGCCTTCTTATGGCGGATTTGGAGCTTGGCGGTGGCGTGATACTCCCAGAACCTGAACAAGCGCTATATATGATAGATGAAGCGCACCATCTTCCTATTGTGGCACGCGACTTTTCGGCAGCATCGGCAAGTTTAATTGGTGCGGCTTCGTGGTTAGAGAAACTCAATCAATCCGCATCAAAACTCGCTAACGCAGGCGACATCAAACGTAGCAGCCGATTCCTTGATGCACTTCAAACGGGCATCCAAGTTCTTATTCCCGGGCTTCGTGCAGTGCGCGAAATGCTCAAATCGCTGCCACTTAATGCCGATGGCATCTATCGCTTTGAAGATGGCGAGTTGCCTGAATCTCTGGTTAACGAAGCCAAGGAGCTGCAAAAGGCAGTCAAAAAAGCTCATCAATCTCAAGCAAAAATGCATGACCTTGTGTCCGAGCGAGTGAAAGACGGCGAGATCAGCGCCCGACTTGCCGATCCCCTACTAGCTGAATCCGCGTTCTTCCTGCAACGGATGGAAAACCTAGAAAAGGTTTGGACACTGATGGCACAACCCAACGCCACCAAAGGTGCGCCTCTGGCTCGCTGGATCCAACAATGTCCTGAACGTGAAAATGATCTTGTCGTGCATGTTTCCCCGCTCGAGATCGGTTGGCGACTCGACCAACTGTTGTGGTCGCGCGCAGCAGGTGTGAGCTTAATGTCTGCAACACTTCGCGCGCTCAATTCGTTTAGCTATTTTTGCCGCCAAGTCGGGTTGGATGAAAACGATGGCACACGTTTCTTAGCCCTGCCATCGCCGTTCGACTACCAAGAAAACGCATTGCTCGTTGTTCCATCGTTACCTTATGAGCCACAGCAGGATGGGTTTACCAACATGCTTCCTGACGTATTGATGGAATACCTTGAAGGGCAAACATCTAGTCTCGTGCTGTTTTCCTCCTATTGGCAAATGAATCAAGTGGCAGACAAAATGCGCGCCCAGATCAAAAAGAATGGATGGCATCTTCATATTCAGGGAGAAGCTTCACGCACGGCCATTCTTGACGCGCACCGGCGTTGCTGCAAAGAAGGAAAGGTGAGCGTACTGTTTGGTACAGGCAGCTTTTCAGAAGGCCTGGATCTGCCCGGTAATCAACTGACAAATCTTATTATCACAAAGATCCCGTTTGCGGTGCCCACCTCGCCCGTTGAAGAAGCCCATGCAGAGTACATTGAACGGAAAGGTGGGAATCCTTTCCTGCAAATTTCAGTTCCAGAGGCAAGTAAAAAGCTTATACAATCAGCAGGTAGACTGCTGCGCAAAGAAGACGACTCAGGTCGAGTGGTCTTGTTAGATCGACGCGTCGTTACCCGCCGCTATGGCAAGGCACTGTTGGATGCATTGCCACCGTTTAAACGTGTCATAGATCACTTATAGCCGTTATGACACACAACTTGACGAGCCACCTTAAATGCTAGAACTTTTTGACCCATCCACTATTGCCATTCTCGCCGTGGTTGCATTTTTGGCTGGCTTTATTGATGCTGTCGCAGGCGGAGGTGGCATGCTCACCGTGCCCGCCCTCTTGTCAATTGGCCTACCGCCGCACATTGTTTTGGGTACCAATAAACTCGCTGCCACGTTTGCCTCCTCAACAGCAGCGTTAACCTATTACCGTAAAAAGCTTTTCTCTCCGACATTTTGGCGTCAGGCGTTTTTTGCCACGTTAGTGGGGGCAATATTAGGTACTTTACTGGTGAACTACATCAGTACCGCATGGCTTGAGAAAGCACTGCCTCTTATCATATTGGCGATAGCGGTTTACACCATCTGGCATCCACAGCCGAAAGTCGATGGGCATGCATTGCCAAAAGATGACCCAAAATTAAAAACAAAACAATGGGGCCAAGGACTCACGCTTGGGTTTTACGATGGCGTCGTCGGGCCTGGAACGGGCGCGTTTTGGGTCGTTTCGTCGATGTCGATGTACAAGATGAATATGTTGTTATCATCCGGTCTCGCAAAGGCGATGAATTTCACCAGTAACATTACTTCGCTCATCACCTTTATCATTCTTGGTCACGTTAACTGGGCAATTGGCCTCACCATGGGCGTTTTTCTGATGATGGGCGCTTTCATTGGCGCACACTCTGCGATTCGTTTTGGCAGCGCTTTTATTCGCCCTGTGTTCATCACCGTTGTCGTGATACTGTCGGTGAAGCTCGCCATCGATGCGTGGTTCTAATACCAATCAGCGTAAATATTCAGTCATTCTTGCTGGTTTATCCGATTGGTATGATTTTTCACCGTCAATTTGAGAAATAACATGGATTTATCCTCGCTAAAAGAACAGCTCAATGCATTGGCAATTCAAGCCGCTGAGATAGATAGGCGACGCGGCGAAGGCATCAAGCCACTGTTTGATGAGCGCTTGTTTCGTACCCTTTCTCGTTTCCTCACGCCTTGCGTGGCAGAAGCAAAAAGCGTGGTGGACACACTAGAACGAGAACAATCCAGTGGCCGGCTATCACCTCAACGCGCTGAACATCTGTGTGAAAAACTCATCAATCAAATTAGCGCGTTGCAACGCGAAATGGCGACGGTATCGATTCGACAGAAAGAGCGTAGTTTTGCACCGAGGTTCGGCACCTCCACAGGGCAACTATACCAAGAGCTTGCTCAACATCAGGAGTGGGAGCGGCGTTTAGCCGATATGGTACGCGATGCGGAATTGAACATCGCGCATGGCAATACTATCGCGGAACAACAAGGCGCACAGAAAAATTTGTTGGTCGCGGAAAACCGACTGGCACGTTGTCGAGAGTCCAAAAAGAAAATTGAAGCTCAGATTGCATTTCGAGAAAAGAAAGGGTGATAAGAAAATATGTTGCCCCTTGTTTATCATGATATTTATTCTAATTTCCCGTTACCTGACGGACATCGCTACCCGCTTCAAAAATATCAATTGCTCAAAACATTTATCGAGCAACAGCAGTGGCCCGTTCAATCGTTTGAACCTACTGTCTTGTGCAGCGACAAACTAAAGGCCATTCATCATGTCGACTATGTCGATGCGCTCATCTCTGGCAACCTCCCTTTGGTCAAAATGCGACGAATTGGTTTTCCTTGGACCCCAGCGCTGATTCAGCGATCACTGACATCTTTAGGCGGTACAACACTCACAGTCGACAAAGCAATTGAGCACGGTGTGGCGATTCACCTTACTGGCGGCTACCACCACGCACACTTTGATTTTGGTAGCGGATTTTGCTTGTTTAACGATCTTATTCTTGCCGCTAACCATGCACTGTCTTACCCGGAAATTGAAAAAGTACTCATTGTGGATTGTGATGTTCATCAAGGTGATGGCACCGCAACACTGGCACAAGACCGATCTGACATCGTGACGCTCTCGGTGCATTGCGACAAGAACTTCCCATCGCGCAAACCTGAATCTGACATCGACTTACCCATGCCCATCGGTACAGACAGCGACAAGTATCTTCGTGAGTTTATACCGTGTCTGACACTCGCCCTCGCGCAGCATCAACCCGACATGGTGATCTATGATGCAGGCGTTGATATTCATACCGACGATGAACTTGGCTATATGTCTGTCTGCCAGAGTGGTATTGCGCAAAGAGACAACGCAGTATTTGAAGCGTGTAAAGCACACCAAATTCCTGTTGCTGCAGTGATCGGTGGCGGTTATCGTACGGAACAGACGGCACTGGTTCCGCTCCATGCAGAACTTGTTCGCGCGGCATTGAACACCTACTACCCACATACCGAGATATGAAAACAATGAATCAATCTGGATTAGAGCAAGCACCTGACGACGTAAAACTTGCCGTCGATCTTATCTATTTATTGGAGAACAATAATGTGACGCCAGAAACCGTATTGAAAGCGTTAGAGATCGTAAAAGCGGATTTTGAAAACAAAGTACAACGTCAAGAAAACTGATTCTTCAGGGCACAGCCCAACGCTTTACTAAGCAGGGCTCGTTTCATTTCTTCGCCCCCTACTGCTACATCTATCCCAGTCGAATCCACCCCTTCAATGTTAACCAATTTCAGTGTTTATGTTGGAATTACCCATCAAAACCCACCCATATGATTACAGAACGTACAATTAGCAAAACTTTCAGATGCTCAGATCACCAATTTGAAGTATTATCGCGCCGTTTTAAATCTCATGGCGCTAAAAGCTCATGAATTAAGACTGGCCGTAGGGACATGCTCAAACGGATTTGGAGATAGCGCAATAGACGCGCAACGCTACAGGCCATGAATCTCTGCAAGGAAGCGTCGCCAGGGTGATTTTTGTTACCCGGGGCAGAGAGCTGAAAAGGAAGTTTCAGATCCCTTGTCTCCTCCTTATCGCTCCGCTGCCTTTTTATTTTTGACGACAGTAGAGTTTGTTATGACGGAACTAAAAGAATTATTCGTATCCTTTGTCGATGCCGGGAATGGCTTGCTATGGGGAAGCGTGCTTATTTACCTTTTGATCGGCGCGGGTCTGTACTTCACTATTCGCACTGGTTTCCTCCAATTTCGCTCTTTCGGGCACATGTTCTCACTTATCAAAGTCAGCCGAGAAGGCGCTGATGGTGGTATTTCCTCTTTCCAAGCATTCAGCACCAGCCTCGCGGCTCGCGTTGGCACCGGTAACATGGCAGGCGTAGCTGTCGCTATCTATCTGGGTGGTCCTGGCGCCGTATTCTGGATGTGGGTCACTGCATTGGTCGGCATGTCGACTAGCTTTGTGGAGTCAACACTGGCTCAGGCATACAAAGTTAATCACAAAGACAACACCTTCCGCGGCGGCCCTGCGTACTATATCGAAAAAGGTCTAGGACAGCGCTGGTTAGGCATCGCCTTTGCAATTTGTTTGATTGTTGCATTTGGCTTGGCATTTAACGGCGTCCAATCAAACTCGATTGCCGCAGCGATGAACACCGCATTTGGCACTGATAACACCTGGGTAGGTATCATTCTGGCCATAGGCGTCGCGCCAATTATCTTCGGTGGAATGCGCTCCGTCGCGCGTGTTGCTGAACTGGTTGTGCCATTCATGGCCATTGGCTATCTGATTGTGGCCGTTTACGTTATTGCTATTAACATCGGTGTATTGCCTGAAATTTTTGCCACCATCGTTAAAAGCGCGCTGGGCTTTGAACAAGCTGCCGGCGGTGCGATTGGCGCTGCAATGATGCAAGGTATCAAACGCGGTCTATTTTCGAATGAAGCGGGTATGGGTTCGGCGCCAAACGCAGCTGCAACTGCGACAACACGTCCAAACCACCCTGCCGCCCAAGGTTACGTTCAGATGCTGGGTGTGTTTATCGACACCATCGTTATCTGTACAGCAACAGCGTCCATCATCCTGCTTTCAGGCATGTTGGATACGGAAAGTGGCCTAACAGGTATTGCACTGACTCAAGCAGCACTGGTTACCGAAGTAGGCCCATGGGGCGCAGGTTTCGTTGCTATCGCTATTTTGTTGTTTGCATTCACGTCGTTGATTGCCAACTACTCGTATGGCGAATCAAACATCGAGTACATATTCAAAAGCAAGTTAGCAATCAACATCTACCGTGTAGCCGTACTGGCTATGGTAGTGATTGGTGCAGTGGTCGATTTGCCAACCGTGTGGGCATTCGCTGATTTGTCGATGGGTATGATGGCGATGATTAACTTAGTCGCCATTCTGGGCCTTTCTGGCGTCGCGTTCGCTTTGTTGAAAGACTACGAGGCACAACGCAAGGCTGGTAAAACGCCAACCTTCGACCGCAAGAAGTTCCCGAAACTGGACAAAGAAATCGACAAGGACGTTTGGCAATAAGCCTCGGCTTATACCAATCGAATTAAGTCAGCGGTCATTAAAAAAGGGAGCCTTCGGGCTCCCTTTTGTGCATCAATAAAATCATTGGTTGGTCGGTGTCGACTAAGGCTCGGATCTTAGAATGCGCAAAGCTTCTTTGGCGTGCTCAACCGCATCACGACCAATAGATGTCAAATACCCACCGTCTTTCGCTGTGACCAGTTTTTTATCATACAAACGTTCTGTGGCAGCAACCAGAATAGGATCAGCATCGCTGCGAACCTTTAATCCCGCCATGTCTGTTGAAAGTGTAAATTTCACCAGTACATTCATTTCTTCAAGCAGTTCTGAGGTAAAAAGCATAAGGGCTCCGCAATCATTTACAATCAAACAGTTGAGTCAATATAGACCTTCAAACGTGCGGTAAACTGTGCCGAGATCAAGAACTGGTCGATCAATTTATTCAATTTCCAGTAAAACCTCAGAAATTTGATTTATGCCACATCTTGGGTGTGCTTCGTTCTGAAAAATCGCACTTCATTTCCAGGCTCTGGTACTGAAGGAATAAAGCGAGATAACACCAACGAACTCAACGCCAACGCTGTCCCGAACAAAAATACAACCGTTGGAGAATACAACCATACCAACCCTAACGCCGCAGGAATGATAACTGCCGCAATGTGATTGATGGTGAAACTGACACCTGCCGTTGACGCAATATCTTGTGGATCGGCAATCTTTTGAAAATAGGTTTTAATGGCAATCGCCATAGCAAAAAACAGGTGGTCAATCACATACAAGGCACCCGCCATTTGCGCGTTCTCAACAAAAGCATAACTCGTAAAGACAATGGCGAGACCCATGTATTCAACGGTCAGCGCCCGTCGCTCTCCCACCCTGCCAATCCACGCGCCAATTTTAGTGGCAAACAACATGTTGAAGGCATAATTAACGATGAACAGTAGACTGACCTCACCCACTGAGTAACCGAACTTCTCCACCATCATAAATCCCGCAAATACGATGAAGATTTGTCGGCGTGCGCCGCTTAAAAACGTCAAGCCGTAATAAAGCCAGTATCGTTGACGAAGAATTAACTGACGTGTTTGTACGTGGGGCGAATCAAACGAGGGGAAGCTAAGCCACAGAAACAGCACGGCGCCCAAGCCAAAAAAGCCGAATAACATGTATACCGCATTGTAGTCCGCACCTAGCCATTCCATGACAAACCACACAGTGGCATAAGCGATGAGACTCGCGGCGCCTTTCCACGCCAATACTCGCCCCAAAAACTGCGCACTTTTGTCTTTATCCACCCACTGTAGAGTCAACGACTGATTCACCGTTTCGAAATAGTGAAACCCAATCGACATCACCACGGTGGTGAGATAAAGCCCCCATTCGCTAGGAAACCACCCCGTCACAGCCACCCCGATGCACATCAGGGCGAGAAACAAAATTGCAAAGCTCTGCTCGCGTATCCAAAGCAGCAAATAGATAGCAGTAAATGCCAGAAAGCCAGGGACTTCGCGCAAGCTTTGTAATATCCCGATTTCTTTCCCCGTAAATGCCGCTTTCTCTACCACAAAGTTGTTAAGCAAAACATTCCAAACAGAAAATGTCATCGCCATGATGAAAGCCATCGCGATCAATAAGTTCGTTGGTGTTTTCAGTGCATTCACGCAGACGCTCCCAGCAGGTTTTTCCACACTGTAACTGCGTTGTATCAAATAAGCTAACGAGAATGGTTTAGGTCAAACATAAGAATCATTGAAGTCATGTTGCTTATCGTTTGAAGATGATTGAAGAAAGAAGGGGGTTAAACGTTAAGCAGGAGAGCAGGAGGGTAGGAGTTAATCGGTAACGGCGACGTTAAGCTAAAGTATGTAAGACGTGAATGGCAACAAAAAAGCAGCTGACTGGCAGCTGCTTTTTCAATATCGCTAGCGAGCTTGATATTACGCTTGGATACCCACAATTAACCATGGTGAGTTAGCTTGTGTCATATCGCGTTCCAAGTGCCAGATGTCAGTAATGTCTTCTTCGACACCTTCCTGACCATCACGGTAACGACCGCTGAACTGCAAGCTCAGCTGCGCGCGTTGATTGTCGTAATCCGCACGAACAATTTCCGCATCAACATACATCACTTCAGTTTGCTGCTCGCCAGAAAGCTTACTGCGCTCTTCTGACAGGTCATTGTAAAGCTCAGGGGTCACATACTCTTGGATGGTTTCGAGTTGGTTGTGATTCCATGCGCCTTGCAAAATACGGTAATGCTCACGCGAACCGTTTACAAATCCCGCCATGTCAAAATTAGGGGGAAAGTTAAAAGGTACGTCGTTGTTTACCGCACCAAAACCACCCGTTGAAGACGTTGCTGTCGACTCGCGAGACTGAGGCTGCTCATGATAATAGCCGTTACTTTTTTGCTGGCTATTACCGGCATACGCTTGTCGATTCGGCTGGCTTATTGCACCATTTTTCGCGGCCATTAAGCTCTTGAAGATCTTAAACAGCACAAAGGCAATCACAGCGATGATCAGAAAATCCATCATCTGGAAGCCATCAAACGCGCCCCCAAACATAGCAGCGATCAAACCACCAGCAAGAAGGCCGCCCATCAAGCCACCCAACATGCCTTTTCTAGACGAAGATTTCGCCGCAGAAGCAGGGTCATTTTGCTTGTTGAGAGAATTCGTGTTGGTTGGTTGAGATTTAGGTGCTGGAGCAGTCTTAAAGCTTTTGCCGAAAGATTTCCCGCCACCAAATTTTTTCGCTTCAGCATGTGGGGCAGAAACCACCATCACAAACATTAGCGCGAACAATCCAAAAAAACGTTTCATTGCAAACCTTTACGTTCAGTTTCAAGACTACGCAAAAAGCGTAACATGCATTCATGCTAAGCCCATCGCAAATAAAGTCAATCTATGCACCCGTTGAAAATGTTACTAAGCGTTTATTTCCACCTTCATGCTCTCTCATGCCTTTTGCGATCAGGCTTCTTCTTTTAGCGACTTTGACAAAAAAAACGCACTCAATACGATTTACATCAGTCACTTTGCGCTTAAGTTGTTTTACACTCTCGCGTTAAATGCTTTAGGGGGAAATTCCATGAACGATACACACAGTAAAACAGTCGGTTATATACTCTGGATTTTTGGTTTTCTTGGCGCGCACCGTTTCTATTACGGCAAACCAGTGACGGGAACGATTTGGTTATTCACGCTCGGATTGTTCGGTATCGGCTGGTTAATCGATCTCTTTTTGATCCCTTCCATGGATCGCGAAGCCGATCTTCGTTTTAACAGCGGGCAGTATGACTATTCTGTTGCTTGGATTTTGCTGACATTTCTTGGTTTATTTGGTGTTCATCGTATGTACATGGGCAAATGGATCACCGGTATTCTTTACCTCTTTACAGGCGGATTTTTCCTTATCGGACTCATCTACGATTTCTGGACACTAAACGACCAAGTGTCCATTAAAAACTCTCAGCGCTTCTCGTAAAAGCACACGCCGCTCACATAAGCCTCTCTGTTTGCTCTATATCTTCAAACTGAGAGGCACGTAACTTGCCCTTTAGATCCGCCACTCCTAGAATATCGAACATTGTTCACTATTTTGTAGCATTGATGTAATGGCACGCAGAAACGACCATAGCCGCGAAGAATTGGTAGAAATGACGCTAAATTGCGTTGAAGATTTTTTGAAGTCAGAACCCTATCAATCGCTAAGCCTCCGCAAAATCGCCGCCATGATCGGCTACGTCCCCAGCACCTTGGTCAATGTTTTTGGCAGCTATAATATTTTGCTTCTCCACGTTGTTACCCGCACCTTGGACGATCTTCAGTATCAGGCAAAAAATAGACTCGCCGATACCGATACCCCAAATGCCGCCCTCTTTGCACTTGCGCACCTTTATTTAGATTTTGCAGCGGCCAATCCTTATCGCTGGCGATTAGTGTTCGAACACACCATGCAAGGCGACAAAATGCCTGAATGGCACAGTGACCGAATCCAAAATATGACAGGAATGCTCGAAACGCTGCTCCGACAGCTTTCACCAAACAAAAGCGACGATGACATTGTACAAGCCAGTCGTGTCCTGTGGTCTGGTGTTCATGGTATTACCTTGTTGAGTGTTGATGACAAATTGTTTACTGATGCCCCCGTTGACGGCGGTAAGTTGATTGATAACCTGCTCACAGGGTATTTATCCAGCTGGGTAGCAAGCTAACTGCAAGGAAAAGGGCAATGTCGAAGCAATCAGCACTGTTAACACAGCGACGCTTTCTTCCGTATTTCGTCACCCAAGCGTTTGGCGCATTTAATGATAATGTGTACAAGAATGTACTGCTGATATTGGTCGCCTTTGCTGCACCAGGCGCACTTGGTGTAAGCACCAATCTATTCATTAATCTCGCTGCTGGCTTGTTTATTCTGCCTTTTTTCCTTTTTTCCGCGTTTGCAGGAGAGCTGGCTGACAAATACGAAAAATCGCAATTTATCCGCATTGTTAAGTTGGTTGAAATCGCCATCATGAGCTTGGCAGCGGTCGCTTTTATCTTCGAAAGCTACATGCTCTTGCTTTTTCTTCTCTTTTTGATGGGCACACAATCAGCTTTCTTCGGGCCCGTGAAATATGCTTTGCTGCCTCAAACGCTCAAATCCAATGAACTCGTCTCGGGTAACGCCTTGGTCGAAACCGGCACCTTTCTGGCCATTTTGCTTGGCACGATTGTCGCGGGGGTCATCGCCAACCAATCCGATGCCAAATACCTTGCCGCATTCTCGGTGATACTGTTTGCTGCACTTGGGTATCTCAGTGCGCGTTATATTCCTAAGGCCAGTGCTGGTAACCCATCACTCAAGATTCGCTTTGCCCCTGTGCGCCAAATGAAAACCACCATGAGTATCGCGCACAAAGACAAAGTGGTGCTGCAATCCATTTTAGGGATCAGCTGGTTTTGGTTCTTAGGCGCCAGCTACCTCACCCAGTTTCCTAACTACGCCAAGCTGTATCTCGGTGGCAATGAAGCATCCGTCTCCTTCTTACTGACCTTGTTTTCCATTGGTATTGCACTCGGCTCATTGCTTTGCGACAAATTATCAGGGCACCGAATCGAACCGGGTATCGTGCCAATTGGCGCACTAGGGCTGACTGTTTTTGGGGCGCACCTGATGTTTTCGACGCCGGATGTTGCGCCGCACACTGACACTTTTCTCGGTTTCATCTCAGAGCCGTCTCTGTGGTGGGTGTTTATAGATTTATTGTTTATTGGTGTTTTTGGTGGGATTTTCATTGTTCCGCTGTACGCCATGATGCAAAGTCGCGCCGAAGAAACGGAGCGCTCACAAGTCATTGCTGCCAATAATATCTACAATTCACTGTTCATGGTGGTGAGTGCGATTCTCGCCATAGTGTTATTGGGTGTGATTGAACTCAGTATTCCCGCGTTCTTCTTCACGTTAGCCATGATGAACCTTGCAGTGGCGTTGTACGTTGGTAAACAGGTCCCCGTATTTGCACTTCGCTTTATCATTTGGGTGCTCAGCCACAGCGTTTACCGTGTCCAACACAAAAACTTGCAGCATATTCCCGAACAAGGAGGCGCATTGCTGGTCAGTAATCACGTCAGTTATGTCGATGCACTGCTACTCGCCGGAGCCTGTCCTCGCCCTATCCGCTTTGTGATGGATGAAGATTATTACCACCTCCCTGTGTTGCACTATTTCTTTCGCACCACGCGCGTGATCCCTATCAAACTCACCAGCGGCTCTATTCGCTGTGCGCTTAATCAAGTCAAACAGCAATTGGAAGCCGGTGAACTTGTGTGCATTTTCCCTGAAGGGCAACTCACCTCTGACGGTGACATGCAGCCCTTTAAACGAGGGATTGATTTGATCCTCAAGCAAACGCCCGTTCCCGTCATCCCTATTGCCCTAAAAGGCCTTTGGGGTAGCTATTTCAGCCGTGAAGGTGGACGCGCTTTATTGAAGTTTCCAAGACTTTGTCGATCTAACGTGGAGGTTGTGGCGGGCTCGCCTGTTTCACCTTCAGAGGCGTCATCAGAACGGTTGTTCAATGACGTGAAAGCGTTGCGAGGAGATATCTGTTAAGGCTAACTTGCCTAAGCAAGCTTAATCCATCAACTGCTGGTTCAGCCAATCTGACAGTGCTTTACGAGACACTTTAATGCCCGACGCCAAGAGATGTGTTGGCAGCACAAAAACACGTTGCGGGCACTGATACGGTGGCACCTGCATTTTCGCCCATGTCAAAAAATCCTGCGCGTCGCACTCCCCTTCGATCAGCACCACAGGCACTTGCCCCCACGCTTTGTGTGCAACCGGTAGGATAAAAAGCTGAGTCACCCCATTAAAAGCACTGAGTATTCGTTCCACCGTTTCTGGCTGAACGTTTTCGCCACCGCATATAAACATATTGTCTAAGCGGCCTATGATTTGAAGATCTGGTCGCCGACGCCCTTCAACACGCCAACTAGCTTTGTCTTTGGTCTGAAACCAATCCTCGGTTAACGGGACCAATTCGCCATGAATCATGTAGCCCGGTGACAATGTTTTCCCTTTTACGCACACTTCGCCGTTTGGTGACACACTCAACGCTCGGTATGGCAGCGGCGATCCGACAGAGAAATGCCCATCGGCGCGCTTTGCCGTGATCGTCGATGCCATCTCTGTCATGCCGTAGCCACACCAACAGCGAATGCCTTGTTTCTCGGCCAGATCAACCCAGTATTGAGGGATCACTGCGCCGCCAAGCAAGACAGAATGCAAGCTTGCAGGCTTGCCAGCCATGACAAGGCGTTCAAGTTGTGTCGGCACTAGCGATGCGTGGGTCGCACCATTTAACGCCGTCATAAGCTTTTCACCGCGCGTATCAGCAATTTTTAGCGTTGCGCCTTGCGCTAGCCAACGCCAGACAATGGCAAGGCCTGAGATATGAAAAAGTGGAAGAGACAGTAACCAGCAGTCAGCAGATTCAAACGGCATGAGCGAAAACAGGCCTGTTGCACTGGCAAGGTGATTTTCTGCCGTATGAGCAACCGCTTTGGGTCTGCCACTGGAGCCGGAAGTCAGGGTTAACGTCAGACAACGCTGCGCGTCATAGTCAAACACTGGCGTGTTAACCGAGGTGTTCAGCATCATTCCACTTGGTGTCGTTACTAAGGAATCAATACCAATATGGATTAGCAGATCGTTGCCCTCACGTTCTGGAAAAGCAGGATTGAGCATAAGCGTCGTCAAACCGCGCTGCCATGCGGCAAGCATCAGTACGAGGGTATCGTAATGATTATCGCTAGGGATGGCGATAGACACGCCAGCTTGCAACGAGACGTCGAAGTGAACGCTCGCAACGTCGGCGCAAAGCTGTCGCCAGCTTATTTCAACATCATCGCGCACAATGGCCGTCACATCAGGATACGTTGTCATCCAATGCTGCCACGGCCACTGCTCGAAACGGATCAGGCTGTTTGCTGCCATACAAAGCTGCAATCGGTCAGGGAAGTCAGAGGCAACGCGCAGCCCGGCCAAGGGGTATCGAGTTGTGCACCAAACAAATCCACCGTATCTAAACCGGGAAGCGTGTCCGGTGTCAGCCAATGCGCAATGCGTGCCAGTTGATTCAAACCAAAGCTTGATTCAAGACTTGAACTTATCACCGCATCCATGCCCAATGCGTGAGCTTGCGAAACAAGACTTTTAACTGTGTGCAGGCTACCAACCAATGTCGGTTTGATGACAACGGCGCGAAGCCCCTCTGCTGCTGCCAGCGCAAAGCCGTCATCACGCACGGTTTCATCCCATGCCAGTGCAATCCCGGTTTCTTGCGCAAACACCAAACTTTCTTCCGGTGTTTGACAAGGCTCTTCCAAAAAAGCGATGCGGGAACGAAAAACAGGACTCACATACTTGGCAAACTGCCGAGCTTTTGTGGGTGTCCACTGACGGTTCGCATCAAGGCGCAGCATGAGATCGGGGATCGCTTCAAGGAACATGTTAACCACCATGCCATCGCGAATCGCCTCGTACATGCCCACTTTGATTTTCGCCACTTTCTGCCCCGGCATGTCAGCAAGCTTTTGTACCAACTCATCCGGATCGCCGCTGCACAAAGGGGCTGTTAGAAAGTTGCCCTGCTCAGGAAGCTGACCATCAAGCTCTGCCAGTGCCACTGAAAAGCCAAAGGCGACAGACGGATATAGCGCATTCCAATCAATCGATTTGTTGGCAAGCCAATCAGACAACACCTGCTCAATTTGCTTCGCGGCATCGTCCACGGTTTCTTGACTGAACTCTGGCAAAGGCGCGATTTCACCACGCCCTAGTCGCCCATTATCACTCAGCTCAAGGATCAACCCCTCACGCGTTGCCAGACGGGTGTGACGTAAAATCACACCACTGTCCATCGGCAGCGAATAGCGATATATTTTCGCGTGTTTCATTGCCGCTACCATTATGGGTTGCGCGGGAATTTATCGAAATCAGGGCGACGCTTTTCGTTAAACGCGTTGCGTCCTTCCTGACCTTCTTCAGTCATATAGAACATCATGGTCGCATTGCCCGCCAATTCTTGTAGACCAGCTTGGCCATCACAGTCCGCATTCAGCGCGGCTTTCAAGCAGCGCAGCGCCATTGGGCTGTGTTGTAACACTTCACGACACCAGCGAACGGTTTCACGCTCAAGCTCTGCATAGGGCACGACATGGTTAACCAGCCCCATATCCAACGCTTCTTGCGCATCATAGAAGCGGCACAGGAACCAAATTTCACGCGCTTTTTTCTGGCCCACAATGCGAGCCATGTAAGACGCCCCCCAGCCACCGTCAAACGACCCCACTTTCGGGCCAGTTTGGCCAAACTGCGCGTTGTCTGCTGCTATAGTCAGGTCACACATCATGTGAAGCACATGACCGCCGCCAACCGCATAACCGGCGACAGCGGCGATAACCGGTTTCGGGCAGGTGCGGATTTGACGTTGGAAATCCAACACGTTTAAGTGGTGGGTGCCTTGGTCATCACGGTAGCCGCCGTAGTCGCCACGAATTTTCTGATCGCCGCCTGAACAAAACGCATGCTCACCTTGGCCTGTCAGCACAATGACGCCCACTTTCTCGTCATAACGCGCATCCGCTAACGCTTTGATCATTTCGTTGACAGTTTGAGGACGAAACGCATTACGCACTTCCGGACGGTTGATGGTAATGCGCGCAATACCGTCAACAGACTTATGAAACAGAATATCTTCATAGCCTTCAGAGCAGTCATTCCACTCTACCGATGCATAGAGTTCTTGTTCGGTTAAACCTGTTGTTATCGCCATAATGCTTCCATTAATTCATCAATTAAATGTCAAATCAGCCTTTTTACGTGCTGGCTAAACAGCGCTGGCTGTTCAGTATGAATATTGTGTCCAGCGTTTGGGATGGTAAAAAATGCGAATCCCGAATACTTCGCCAGTGCAGCAAACTTGTGGTCGTTCTCGCCACACAAATAATAAAGCGGCAACCCGCTGTTTTTCAGTGCTTGCGATAATATCGGCTGCTTAGCTAACGATGTAGCACGCAACATACTGGCCACTTTGACTCCGAGGTTATCACTGCGAATAGCCACCAAACTTTGTTTTTGCTCATGATTTAGTGAGGAAAAGACAGCTTGTTGATACCAATCCTGAAGCACATCAACAATGGGCTCCTGCTCAAATCGCGCGGCCCATCGCGCATCATGGTCTTTTCTTGCTGCCCGCTCTTGAATGGGCAACCCTGTATGGCCGCTTTCAATGATGAGTCCCGCCAACCTTGCATCACCTTCGCCAACGCTCTCTCGCTGTACGGCAGACAAATACATGGCAAGGCGCGCGCCAAGAGAATAGCCAATCAGCCAAAACGGTTGATGAAGATGATATTGAATGGTTGTCGCAATCAACACGCAGGTATCGTCAAAGCCGGCAACATCAATGTGCTGGCTCTCTCCATGGCCGGGGAGGTCAATGGTTAGGCAGGTGAAATCATTGCCGAGCGCGTCGATCACGTCTTGCCAATCTTTCCCGTTACCCAGCAGACCGTGAAGAAACACTAACGCATGCTTGTCTTTCGCATTGCCTGACGGTGAAGACAACAAGCGAGCAGACAATACAGACGCAGAAACGGGTTGTGCTCCAATTGAAGGTAAAGACGAATCCTCAGAAAAGATGGGCATGTGCAATGACATCAAAAAGGGCTTTCACATCACGTCCGCACTCACCTTCGGGCACGGTTAATTCCATTACCGTGGTGCCGTTTTGCGTTAAAGCTTCAAGGCACGCATAACGCGCTTCAAGCAACGAAGTCGGACGGAGGTAGTTAAGACCAAACATGGCTGCAGCATGAGAAAATTCGACGCCATGGGGCATACGATAATAGGCGTCTTTTTTAGCATCCGGCACGGGCAACATATCGAAAATTCCGCCGCCGTTGTTGTTGACAACCACTATCACCAGCGGCAGAGGATTACGCGCCAGCAAGGCCAAGCTGTTCAGATCGTATAACGCGGACGTATCACCAAGCACACACAGCATCGGACGTTGACGCGTTCGCTGAACTCCCGCTGCCGTAGCAATCAAACCATCAATGCCTGATGCGCCACGATTGGCAAACACAGTGACATCCGGCAAGCAGCAGCACATATCCAGAAGACGGATTGCCATGCTGTTGCCAACAAAAAGATCGGTCTCTGACGTCAACCAATGAGCAAAATCGGTAGCAAACGTTTTTTCAGAAAGCGTATTGGACGCTTCACATTGCTGGCGAAGCAGTGCGAGGTATTTATTGCTCGCGACGGCCAGTGATTTCGCCCAGTTTTTTCCCGCCACGTTGGCATCTAAAGCGACCAGATCTTGTGCGAGCGCATCCGCAACTTGCAAGGACCTAGCGACAATACGATATGCCGGCTTGTGCGACGGGTCGAGTCTGCCGGGGTGCTCATCCACCAGCCAGTATTCCCCAGCAAAAGATGAGATGAATTGGCCAAGGCGTTTTGATACCAAGCGAGCGCCAAACTGCACCACGCATTCCGCCTGATTGAGTACGGATACGCAGTCTGGGTTTTGCAGCCAAACGTCAAAGCCCGCAAACTCGGAGCCTTGCCCCGCTTGGGGATCACACAATAACGGCCAGCCTAATTGTTCGGCCAACCTTTGTATGGCGTGGCGATCGGCTTGCGTCATCCGACCCGCAATCAACACGCCTTTTTTGTGTTGCAAGGTTTGCCATTGCGTTAGCGCGGTATCAAGCGAGGTGGATGTCTTAGAAAACGTCAGATAAGGCTTATCACCCGTTAGCCAGGTTTGTATCGGCGCAAGATAACGACCTGCATCATCGACATTGCCATAAAGCGGCTCAGGAAACGGACAGTTGATATGCAAACTGCCGCCATTCACGGCCTGATGATGTAATTTTTCACTTACCAGCGAAAGCAGCCAGCCCGGCGCGATGCTTTCAGTGGGGCTGGGCAAATCAGCAAAGCCATCGGCATGTTCACCGAAGATCGCTTTCTGGCTGATAGCTTGATTCGCACCGCACTGGATCAGTTCTGCGGGGCGATCTGCTGTCAATAAAATGAGTTTTTCGCGAGTAAGACGACTTTCAGCCACGGCGGGTAACAAGTTAGCCACGGCGGTGCCTGAGGTGACAATCACCGCAACAGGACGGCTCGATGCTTTAGCAAGGCCGAGCGCAAGAAAGCCCAAGCCTCGTTCATCAAAATGCGTATGTAAGGTAACGCTCTTGCCATCTTGGCGTAATTGTTCAGCTTCAAGGGTCAGTGGCGTCGAGCGAGAACCCGGCGCAATACAAATATCAACGACGCCAGCGCGATGCAGGGCTGTCAGAATAAGACGAGACCAGATCCGGTTTAACGTGACCTGGTTTAACGCCGTTGTGTTCGAAGAAGCCGTGTTTTCAGAGGCCATGTTTGCAGAAGCTGAATTCATCCTGCTCGTTTCTCCAAGGTGGAATCAGGGATAGGTGTGAGCAGGCTTAAAAGTGTCGACATTTTGCGGTCCAACTCTTTCCACTCGCTCTCAGCCACAGAGCCTGGAACAATGCCCGCGCCTGCGAAAAGCTGCAAAGAATCCCCCATCATCAAAGCGCTTCGAATGGCGACGCAAAATTCGCTGCATTCTGCACTCAAATACCCCACAGACCCGCTATACCAACCACGAGCAAACGGTTCGTTCTCCACAATAAACGCCACCGCGTCTTCTCTCGGCAATCCTGCGATTGCAGCGGTCGGCTGCAACGTATCGAGCAAGGTTGCGCTCGACACACCTTTATTGAGCGATGCATCAATCGCGCGCTTTAGGTGCTGCACTTTGCGCAAGCGCACCAGATGAGGTGTTTTTTCAATGGTTAACGTCTGGCAATGCGAGGCCAGACGCGATGAAATGTCATCCACCACCAAACGGTTTTCATACACATTTTTGCTGTCATTAAGCAGCCATTTGGCCAGCGCAAGATCGTCTTCCGCACTCTTGCCACGACCAATCGTTCCCGCTAAAGCTTCCGTCGAGAGATCTTGCCCATGGCGGTTGAACAGACGCTCTGGCGTTGATCCCACAAAGCAGTGTTTCTCGTCCAGCGCTAACATGAAATGGAAATTTGCGCGGTTCTGGTCGCGGCTGGCTTTAAGCAGTTGGGCGGCAGACACGGGGCGATCGAGCGATAATGAGGTTTTTCTCGCCAAGACCACTTTTTGCAGATCGGTTTGTTCGATGTGGGTCAGAGCACGATCAATCATGGCAGACCAATCAGGGAACGACGGCGAATGCTCAGTAGACAGTATATGGCACTCTGGCGGAGACAATGTGGGGTGCGCCATGGTCACTTTTGACAATGCAGCCTGTGTCTTCAGCAAGTCACCACCCAAATTAACCGTCAGTGTCCACGTGTCGTCCTGACGCGCAACTTCAATTTGCGGCAAGAAAAAGAAAGACTGCAAACAACGCTGATTGCGCGCGGTTCTACCGTCAAATGAACGGCCACCCCAAATACGTTGATTAGTCGATAACACGTTTTCCGCAGCAGCGGGATCGGTAAAGGTTTTCACTTGACCGAGCGCCATCACTTCTTCGCGACCGTCACGAGTTTGCCAGTAGAATTTGGGATAAATAGGTTGGGCATCCAGCCATTCAATCGGGTCGACCTCTTCAGGCCATGAAAAACACACCGAAAGCTGATGGGGGATCGGGGACAGTGTCGACAAGGAATCAACAAGCTGGGCTATCGCTTGGCTTAAATCGGTCAAACTAACCTCACTGAATACTCACAAAGTGCCCGATTCCTTGGGTATTGCTGTTTGCTGAAACTCACGGGTAAAAGACCCCGATTCAACCTCTGCTCACACCATGTTCCAAACATGCAGTATGATTTATGGGCAAAATATCACCAAAGTGGCTTTTTTTGCACCAACAGACGTCATTTCGCGACAAACTCGATAATATTTCCTGTTGGAAACGCATTCTACAACCTTATTGATTGTGATGAAAACCGAATGTTCTAGCATAACGTATGGGTTTACTGGCATTAAATCACTGATTTCTCTCTTTTTCGTTATTTATTACTATTAGCTACTTATATAAGCCTTTTCGTTAGTGTAATTTACTGCAAACACCAAAATTTAAGCTCAGGAATCATGATGCAAGATATCGGGATGTCGACCAAGCTGGATAATGTCTGTTACGACATTCGCGGGCCAGTGATGAAGCAGGCAAAGCGCCTTGAAGAAGAAGGCCACAAAATTCTAAAACTGAACATCGGCAACCCCGCCCCATTTGGCTTTGATGCACCAGATGAAATTCTGGTCGATGTGATCCGCAACCTGCCAACTTCTCAGGGATATTGTGATTCCAAAGGCATTTATTCCGCCCGCAAAGCCGTGGTTCAGCATTACCAAAAACGCGGCATGCTCGATTTAGACGTTGAAGACGTTTACTTGGGTAACGGCGTGTCCGAATTGATCGTGATGTCAATGCAGGCACTGCTCAATAGCGGTGACGAATTGCTGGTTCCATCACCTGATTACCCACTGTGGACGGCGGCAGTGTCGCTGTCTGGCGGTAATCCAGTGCACTATATGTGTGATGAAGAATCGGATTGGTATCCCGATCTGGCCGATATCAAAGCCAAGATCACACCAAAAACCAAAGGGATTGTGTTGATCAACCCGAACAATCCGACGGGTGCCGTATATAGCAGAGATTTCTTGTTAGAAATCGCTGAGATCGCACGTCAGCACAACCTGATTATTTTCTCTGACGAGATCTACGACAAGATCTTGTACGACGGCGCTCAGCATCACTCGATTGCGCCACTGGCACCGGATGTCTTCTGTGTCACCTTTAGTGGCCTGTCTAAATCCTATCGCGTATGTGGTTTTCGCTCTGGCTGGATGATCCTGTCTGGGCCACTCCACAAAGCGACAAGCTACATTGCGGGACTGGAAATGCTGTCTTCAATGCGCTTGTGTGCCAACGTACCGATGCAGCACGCCATTCAGACGGCGTTAGGCGGATATCAAAGCATTAACGAGCTGATCTTGCCCGGTGGTCGTCTGCTTGAACAGCGTGACAAAGCCCATGAACTGCTCAATCAAATTCCTGGCATCAGCTGTGTGAAGCCCAAAGGCGCACTGTATCTGTTCCCGAAAATTGATACTAAGCGCTACAAGATCTATGACGATGAAAAAATGATGCTGGATTTTCTGATGCAGGAAAAAGTATTGATGGTTCACGGCACAGGCTTTAACTGGCCGAAACCAGACCACTTCCGTATCGTAACCTTGCCTCGTGTCGATGATTTAGAGCTGGCGATTGGTCGCTTTGAACGCTTCCTGTCGACGTATAGTCAATAAGAGCAAGAGATAGTATCGAAGGCCTAGGATTGCGGAAATGTGGTTCTAGGCCTTGTCGCTCTATAGGTCCTAGGTCCTAGGTCCTAGGTCCTAGGTCCTAAATATTTTCACTTCCACTCAGTTTCCACACTAACGCGAAAATTAAGCCTACGACAGCCCCTGCCCAGTGCGCTTGATACGCGACCCCAGCTTCAATTAATTCCGCCGTCATCGAATCACCGCCCGTATAGGCTTCATGAACCAATTTGAGCGTGACGCCTACCAGCATGACCCATCCCAGTGGGACTTTGTTCTGAATATCTCGGACGACACCAAACACAAATAACCCATGCAGTACGCCTGACAGCCCCGCATACCAATCGAATGGGCTAATAAACATCACTGCACCAATTGCCGCCATCATGGTCCATAGCATGGCTAACAGCGAGCGAGGCGCATAGTACCTGCGATGCAGTAAAGCCAATACCAGCAAGGCTGCTAAGTTCATGGCCATGTGGATAGCGTTGGTATGGGTAAGGTTTCCTGTTACGATTCGCCACCACTGACCCGCTTGTATATCAAGGCGATCCCAAACCAGCGCCTCATGGACAGTGGGAACTTGGGCAAGCAGGGTGAGAACCACCAAAACAACCAGTATTCGAGAAACTGACAATCGTGTCTCCAACTCTCGATATTTCATTTAGTTATAGCGTACCGTGGTAATGAATAAGAAAGCCAGTCGATATTGCGAACATTGCGGGAAAGCCAAAAAGGCCTGTATCTGCCACTTCATCTCTCGTATTGACAGCGATGTGCCTGTCATCGTGCTTCAACACCCTTCTGAAGTCGACCAACCCATAGGCACGGCGCGTATTTTGTCCTTGTCACTGCCCCATTGTGTGTTGTTCGTGGGTGAAGACTTTTCCGATCATGCGCAGCTCAATACCCTGCTGGCTCAAGACAATATCGACTTTGCGTTACTTTATCCTGCCGAGAACGCCATTCCTGCGTCTCTCTGGCAGGGAAAGCCCAATACAACTCGCGGCATCATCTTGCTAGATGGAACATGGCGCAAAGCCTTTAAGATGTATCAGCTGTCTGCCAACCTTCACGCGCTGCCTGCGGTGACATTGGATGCAATAAGTGAGGGGAATTATCGTATTCGTAAGTCCCCAAAAGAAGGTGGACTATCAACGGTTGAAGCGGGGTATCACGCGCTATCGGCAATGAGCGGCAATGATATGCGTTTTCAGCCGTTACTGGATGCCTTTGATGGAATGATCGAGTTTCAGATAAGCCAAATGCCGCCCGGGGTGTATGAGCGGCATTATGGGAAGAAAAGCGAATGAAAAGAGCTTAAGGTCCTAGGGTCCTAGAAGGAATTGTCCATCACTTCTTTCGGCGGAGATTCTCTGAGGTTGAATAAAGCAGGCACGAGTAAATTATTCAACGGCACTGCTTTTCCTAGGACCTAGGACCTGCTCTTTACCTAAGACCTGCACTCCCCCATTCCTACCTTATCTGATGCAAGGGTCCCTGATTTACCGCCGTAAACATGGTGGCGTATAGGCGCTGAGCGTAACCATCTGTCATCGCAGAAATGTAGTCAGCAATCACGCGTCGACCTGTTTTTCCATCAGCCACATCTTTTAACCATTGGTCACGCGTGGCGACAGGCAACAGACGTTTTGGGTCGGCATCAAACGCATCGAACAACTCCATCACTAATTGCTGACCTTTGTATTCAATCACCTGAAGCTCAGGCTTTTGCACAACGTATTCGCTAACAAAAGCTTTGAGTACACCTAGTACGGTGTGCATCACGTCGGTCAGTTTGGCATTCCACTGCAAAAGCGGATCGTCGAATCGGCTGACACCGTCTTGTACCGCAGGCTCAATGGCAATCGACGTCAGCAAGGTATTCACCAGCGCGCCAATGGCATCTTTGCGCTCATGATGAGGGCCAAACATCTGCTCACTCAAATGGCCGATATTGGTTTCAAGCCAAGGATCGCCGCATTCGGCCAGTTTACTGGCGACAGCTTCTTGCCATTGGTCTCGCTGAACAATCCCCATCGCGATGGCATCTTCTAAATCATGCACGCCATAAGCAATGTCATCGGCCAATTCCATGATGGAACAATCGAGCGATTTATATTTTGATCGGCCGTGGTGATCATCATCAGGCGCACGTCTTAAAGACGTAAACAAGTTCGCGTCTTTGTCAGACAATCCGCCTAACACCCAATCAAAGCGATCGGTATCATCCTGATAAATGCCCTTGGCGGGATGCCATAACGCTGCTTTGAGATGGCGAAATTCTTTCACATCCTCCGGCAATTGAAGCCGTCGAGTGTGCTTCAACAACGTCGGATATTTCAGCAGCCCCAATAAGGTTCGGCGAGCCAAATTCATGCCATCTTGCTCAGTATAAGGTTCGAGCAATGACACGATACGAAAGGTTTGCGCATTACCTTCAAAACCATCGTCGTTGCGCATCATATAGTTCAGCGCAATCTCACCGCCATGCCCATAAGGGGGATGACCAATATCGTGCGCTAAACACAAGCTTTCCATTAAGCTGGTTGAAGGCAGCAAGGGTTTAAAATCTGGTTGCTTCTCTTTGAGCTGGGCAACGATGCCCGTGCCAATCTGTGACACTTCTAGCGAGTGCGTCAGGCGGGTTCGATAAAAATCGCTGTGCTCGGCCCCAAGCACCTGAGTCTTAGCTTGTAGGCGCCTAAAGGCAGCCGAATGAAGGATACGGGCGCGGTCTCGCTGAAACACCGTGCGCTTATCGTTACGACGCTTCTTATTCTCTTCTGCCAGCCGTGCTTCCCATGTCGATGACACCAAAAACTTACTCATCGCTGATCTCATCGAGCGTTAGCCCAAAGCTCGCGCCAAACGTTGACATAAAATACGCCGTCGCCTCACTGCCACGGTCTTCCATGGTGGTTTCAAGACGACGCTTCGCCTGCTCGAATTCGTGGTTGCCCGCCGACAGCTCTTCTAAACACTTTAAATAGGCACAGATAGAATCAGCTTGCTTTACTAACTGATAGTCTTCGGCGTCTATCGCCGCGCTGTCGATTAACGGGCGGTAATCATCACGAAACTCTTCCGGTAACATGGCCACCAGTTTGTCTTCCGCAATACGCTCAATTTTTTTGTATTCGTCGGCAATAGCAGGATTAAAGTACTTGATTGGCGTAGGTAAATCCCCCGTCAGCACTTCACTGCAATCGTGAAACATGGCCAACAAGGCAACGCGTTCTG
The DNA here is from genome assembly GCF_000286835.2 of Enterovibrio norvegicus FF-33. Taxonomy (GTDB): domain Bacteria; phylum Pseudomonadota; class Gammaproteobacteria; order Enterobacterales; family Vibrionaceae; genus Enterovibrio; species Enterovibrio norvegicus_A. The sequence continues at coordinate 2,886,857 of NZ_AJYD02000038.1, forward strand.
GCGAATAATTGCCGCCAAATTTTCTGTTTTCAATCAGTGCGAGCGCATGGGCAACAAATGCGACTTGAAGGCTATGTTCAGAGATATTCTCGTTGAACACATTTCGCATTAACGGCCAGCGATAGATAAGTTTCATTCTCGCGAGATGGGCAAAGAAATGGCTGTGTTTCTGGCTCATGGCTTCCTTGACTTAGTTGAGGCGTGGGTACTGATACCATTCTGTTGTCACAGTGATCTTTTCTCAAGCTTTTCACATGAAAAATCAGCCCATAAAGGCGGTAACCACTCGAGTGTCACGCATCAGAAGGTTAGGTTCAAATAACAGAAGGCAAGGGAAGACTACAAAACGCAGGGGGCAAATTAAATGAGACTGGGGAGAGGGTGCTCCCCGACACACAGCCTAGCGGGGATTACAGCGTAATGCGATCGCGATTTTTCTCTACGATGGCGTTACCAATACCTTTGACACCTGATAGTGCTTCTATAGATTCGAAAGCACCGTATTCGTTGCGAAAGTCGACAATAGCCTGCGCTTTTGATTTACCGATCCCATCCAGATACTTATCAAGCTCATCGGCTTCCGCCGTGTTGATGTTCACTTCAATTGGTGCGCCCTGAGCCCCATCTTGCGCTGTCGCAAAAGGGCTGATGATTAGCGTTGCCGCCAGTACCAATGCTGAAAAGAGAGTTTTTATCATTTCCTGTTCCTTAGGTTGTATGAATGACTGTCCTCACCAGCATACGAATCCTTTCCCTCGGCTCCATTACAATGTACAAAAAAACGACGGGGCGCTAAAAGCGCCCCGTCGATGTGACTTATCAATTACAACTGCGATGCAATCACTTCAAAATATCAGTGATTATTGCTCCGCCGTGTCTAAAGAATAAGTGACCTCTGTTTTTTGTTTTAGCTGTGCAATCAAAGCATTCAGATCAGCATTGGCGGTGGTACGTGCCACACGTTCTGCCATCTGGCTTTGTAAGCTAATCTCTTCGGTTGCCGGTTCTTTCACGCTATCAAGCGCAACGATCAGAACATCACCGTTAACAGCACGCGTCAGACCATACTCACTCGCATCAGCAGCAGGTGTAGGCATGGTAAACACCAATTCAACCACTTCACGCTCTGGTGACACACGGCTAACTTCACTTTCAGCACCAAATGCGTAACCTGATGCGTTAACGCCTGCATCATTGTCAGCGTTGAGTTCAGTGAGCAAGGTATTCGCCAATGCATCCGCTGCTTTTTCGCCATCTTGACGCTTAAGCATCGCCGTCACCTGCGCTTCCACGTCTTCATATGGTCGCACGGCTTCAGGTCGAACATCATCAACTCGCAGAACCAACACGTGTTCTGGTGCAATTTCGATGATGTCGGAGTTCAAGCCATCTTCACGCACTTCTGGTGTTTGTAACGCTTGCACAACCGCAGGGTTTGCGAGCGCACCGGACAGTTCGTTTAAGGCAATAAAATCCGTTTTATTCACCGTCGCATTCACTGCTTCAGCGGCATCATCAAGGTTGTCTGGCATTTCAAAGGCTTTCTCAGCCAGTTCGTTTGACAGTGCGTAGAATTTTTCAGCGGCATGTTGTAGCTTCAACTGAGCGATAATTTCATCGCGAACATCAGCAAAAGGCTTTGCATCAGACGGTTTAATCTCATCAAGTTTGATGATGTGGAAACCAAAATCAGACTGAACAACATCAGTGACATCGCCCGTGTTAACCAGTGCAAAAGACGCATCTTCAAACGCTGGGTCCATCACGCCTTTGTCAAACCAATCCAGTTGACCGCCTTGTTCTGCGCTAAAGGTATCATCTGAACGCGTTTTTGCTAGCTCTGCAAAATCCGCACCTGCGTTAAGCTCAGCAAGTACAGCCTGTGCTTTTTCGTTGGCTGCATCATCATCACCTTGGATCATAATGTGGCTAACTTTACGCTGCTCTGACGTGCCGTAAGCGGCTATGTTCGCGTCGTAGTAAGCTTCAGCTTCTTCTTCGGTCACATCCGCAACGTCAGCAACGCCTGAACCCGTAAGCTCAACATAAGACAGCTTAAATTGCTCAGGGCGAACAAATTGACTCGGATTTTGCTCATAGTACGCTTTCTTCTGCTCGTCAGTGATTTCCGCTTTATCAGAGAAATCAGACAATGGCAGCGTCAAGGTACGCACCATGCGCGTTTGTCCTTCAAGCTTATACAGCGACTCTAATTCGTCTTCTAGGGCAAACTCGCTGCTTACCAGCGCGTTAACCAACTGCTCACGAACCATGTCTTGGCGAACGTATTCAGCAAATTGATCCGGACTTAAACCGTTACGACGTAGTGCCGCAAGGTACAAATCATTATTGAAAATGCCATTGTTTGAAAAAGCAGGCATTTCTCGGATTGATTGTTTAACCTGAACATCACTTACTCGTAGACCCAGTCGATCAGCTTCTTGGTCAAGAAGAGACTGATTCACCATACGGTCTAGAACATTGCGACGGAATTGAGCCAGATAATTGGGATCGCTCAACATCGTTGAGAAGAAATCTCCAGCCTGTGATTGCATCTGCGCGCGCTCATTTTGATAAGCTTGCTCAAATTGGCTACGGCTAATTTCTAGATCACCTACTTTCGCCGCCGGAATCTCAGTACCACCAGCGAGGTAGCCACCGACACCTGCAAAGGCAAAGGAAAAGATAATAAGGCTTAAGATGATCTTAACCGCGATGCTATTTACGCCTTCACGTAGTCGCTCCATCATAACGTGCCGCTACTCCTGCTAAATTGAAACGTTCGTCTTAAAAATTAAAACCAAGTAATAAAGATTAAAACTTAAGTATTAAAAACTAAAAAAGCGCATCCCGAGATGCGCCTTTACACTCTGTTGAGCCTGATTATACGCTGATGTCACAGACATTACAGCCTTAAACTCGGCTCTCTGCGACAAAGAGCAAACGGTATATTTAAGATTAGTTAACCGCGTCTTTCAGAGCTTTACCCGCTTTAAAGCCAGGGACTTTAGCGGCTGGAATATCAATTTCTGCGCCGGTTTGTGGGTTACGACCAGTACGTGCTGAACGCTCACGAACAGAGAAGGTACCAAAACCAACTAGAGCAACTTGATCGCCATCTTTTAGGCTACCTGATACTGCATCGATCAGTGCGTCTAGTGCGCGACCTGCTGAAGCTTTAGACAGATCTGCATTTTCTGCGATTTTATCAATTAACTGCGACTTGTTCACTTTTTCATCCCCTTTACAAACGAACCACAAATCCCATTTTTTGCGGTGGCGAATAATTAGTCATCGCCTTTGTTATCAAAACAAGGCTGTAAAACGCTGTAGCTGTTATGAATTAAGGGCTTGCAACGTTTCTCTTAACTTAGCCCTCAAAAAAAAGACTGACAAGCCTTTTACTGACTGTCAGCCCTTTGCGTTGCTTATTTTTGCTACGCGTCACTCTTTTTAGCGGTGACAAGCTCGATTCCGAGCGGATTGTTCTGCAATGCAAGGGTCAGAACATCGTCGATCCAACGCACAGCATGGATATCTAGGTCCGCTTTCACGTTATCTGGGATTTCTTCCAGATCGCGTTCGTTTTCTTTTGGAATGATGACCGTTTTAATACCACCACGGTGTGCAGCAAGCAGTTTTTCTTTCAAACCACCAATCGGCAACACTTCACCACGAAGCGTGATCTCACCTGTCATGGCAACATCAGAGCGTACAGGGTTACCCGTCAAGCTAGAAACCAACGCAGTACACATTGCGATACCCGCACTTGGCCCATCTTTCGGTGTTGCGCCTTCTGGTACGTGTACGTGAATATCACGTTTTTCGTAGAAGTCGTTGTTAATGCCCAGTTTCTCAGCACGAGTACGCACCACGGTCATCGCAGCCTGAATCGACTCTTGCATCACATCGCCCAGCGAACCGGTTTGTGAGAGCTTACCTTTACCCGGCATTGATTCAGTCTCGATGGTCAGCAGATCGCCGCCCACTGATGTCCACGCTAGGCCCGTTACCTGACCCACACGGTTGCTCTCGTCTGCTTTTCCGAAGTCGAAACGCTGTACACCAAGATACTTCTTCAGGTTTTCCTGATTAATGGTGATCGATTTCAGCTCTTTGTTTAACAGAATTTCTTTCACTGCCTTACGACACAGTTTAGAAATCTCACGCTCAAGGCTACGCACACCCGCTTCACGCGTGTAATAACGAATGATGCCAACAATGGCGGAATCTTCAATCGTGATTTCGCTTGGCTTAAGGCCGTTACGCTGCACTTGCTTATCAAGTAGGTGCTGCTTAGCAATATTCAGTTTTTCATCTTCGGTGTAACCCGACAGACGAATCACTTCCATACGGTCAAGCAAAGGACCGGGAATATTCATGGAGTTCGACGTCGCCACAAACATCACATCTGACAGATCGTAATCGACTTCCAGGTAATGGTCATTGAACGCATTGTTTTGTTCAGGATCAAGCACTTCTAACAAAGCAGACGATGGGTCGCCGCGCATGTCTGAAGACATCTTGTCGATTTCATCCAACAAGAATAATGGGTTTTTCACGCCCACTTTAGCCATTTTCTGAATCAGCTTGCCCGGCAATGAGCCAATGTAAGTACGACGGTGACCACGAATTTCCGCTTCGTCACGCACGCCGCCCAATGCCATGCGGGTGTATTTACGTCCCGTTGCTTTGGCGATCGACTGACCCAGAGAGGTTTTACCCACACCAGGAGGGCCTACCAAGCAAAGGATTGGACCTTTCAGCTTGTTGATACGGTTTTGTACCGCGAGATACTCAAGGATGCGTTCTTTGACGCGCTCCAGACCATAGTGATCAGAGTTAAGGATCTCTTCAGCTTTCGCCAAATCCTTTTTCACTTTCGAGCGCTTCGACCATGGCACGCTGACCATCCAATCGATATAACTGCGCACAACGGTCGCTTCCGCCGACATAGGAGACATCATCTTGAGCTTTTGCAGCTCTTGCTCTGTCTTCTCTTTGGCTTCCTGAGGCATTTTCGATTCTTCAATCTTCAGCTTCAGGCTTTCGAATTCATCTGGTGCATCATCCAGCTCACCCAGTTCTTTCTGGATAGCTTTCATTTGCTCATTGAGGTAATACTCGCGCTGGCTCTTTTCCATCTGCTTTTTCACGCGACTACGAATGCGCTTCTCAACTTGTAGCAGATCGATTTCTGATTCCATCATGGTCATCAAAAATTCAAGGCGCTCAGCGATGTCCACAATTTCGAGCACTTGCTGTTTGTCATGCAACTTCAATGGCATGTGCGCAGCAATGGTATCCGCCAAACGTGCGGCTTCTTCAATACCATTTAGCGAAGTGAGGACTTCCGGCGGGATCTTCTTGTTCAGCTTAATAAAGCCTTCGAACTGGCTGATGGCTGTACGCACCAACACTTCTTGCTCACGCTCATCCATTTCTGGCGTTTCGGTGTACTGAGCATCAGCAATGAAGAAATCATCCTCGCGGAATTTTTTAATTTCTGCACGCTGCAAACCTTCAACAAGCACTTTGACCGTGCCATCAGGCAATTTTAGCAACTGCAGGATTGAGGCCACTGTACCGACTTCATACAGATCAGCAATGGATGGGTCATCAGTTGCCGCGTCTTTCTGCGCAACCAATAGAATCTGCTTATCATTGTCCATCGCTGCTTCAAGGCAACGGATAGATTTATCCCTTCCCACAAATAGTGGAATAACCATATGAGGATAAACAACCACGTCACGCAAAGGCAGGACCGGAATCTCAATGCGCTCGGAACGCTCCAAGTTCATATTTTTCTCTCTTCCGTTTTAGATACTAATGAGTATATGGGGATAGTTTGTCAGGATTCAACGGCATACCAAGCAGAATGTAAAAAAGGGAGCGAGCGCTCCCTTTTTTTTTATAATTTGTTGGTTAAATAAGCTATTTAACCGCACGCATAGTAGGACTTATTCCGCACCCGCTGCTTGACTCTCTGCTGCTTCATAAATAAGCAAAGGCTCAGATTCGCCTTTAATCACAGATTCGTCGATCACCACTTTGGAGACGTCTTTGCTCGAAGGCAAATCGTACATGGTGTCCAGCAACACAGCTTCAACGATTGAACGCAGGCCACGAGCACCCGTTTTACGATCCATTGCTTTCTTAGCAATCGCCGTTAACGCGTCATCACGGAACTCTAGTTCAACGCCATCAAGCTCCAACAACGCAGCATACTGTTTCGTCAGTGCGTTCTTAGGCTCGCGCAGAATTTGTACTAGCGCATCTTCGTCCAACTCGGTCAGCGTCGCCGTCACAGGCAGACGACCGATGAACTCAGGGATCAGGCCATATTTCACCAAATCTTCCGGTTCAACCTTGCTGAACAAATCACTCAGGGTTGCTTCTTGGTCTTTAGAGCGAACTTCCGCACCAAAACCAATACTGCTACCTTTTGCGATGCGTTGATCAACCACTTTGTCGAGACCCGCAAATGCACCGCCACAGATAAACAGAATCTTAGAGGTATCAACCTGCAAGAACTCTTGTTGTGGATGCTTACGGCCACCTTGCGGTGGAACAGAAGCGATGGTGCCTTCAACCAGTTTCAACAGCGCCTGTTGTACACCTTCACCCGACACGTCACGTGTAATTGAAGGGTTGTCAGACTTGCGTGAGATCTTATCGATTTCATCGATATAGACAATTCCACGCTCTGCTTTGGCTACGTCATAGTCACATTTCTGAAGCAGTTTCTGGATAATGTTCTCGACATCTTCACCCACATAACCCGCTTCGGTCAGTGTGGTTGCATCAGCCATTGTGAACGGAACATCCAGAAAACGCGCCAGCGTTTCAGCAAGCAAAGTCTTACCGCTACCGGTTGGACCAATCAGCAAGATGTTACTCTTACCTAGCTCAACACCTTCCGCCGTCGTATCACCATTTCTCAGACGCTTGTAGTGGTTATAAACCGCTACAGAGAGCACTTTCTTCGCTCTGTCCTGACCGATGACATAGTCATCAAGGTGTGAACGAATATCCTGTGGTGTCGGAAGTTCGTTGCTGTCGCGCTTAGGCATGACCTCTTTTATTTCTTCACGAATGATGTCGTTACACAGGTCAACACACTCATCGCAGATATAAACAGAAGGTCCAGCAATTAACTTGCGTACTTCATGCTGGCTTTTGCCGCAGAAAGAGCAGTAAAGCAGTTTGCCGCTGCCACCGTCTTTTCGCTTGTCTGTCATTCGCTAACCTCTTTAGGCTTTCGCCCATGTTTGCCATGATCTGAGTCTATATCAACTCGGCGGAAATTTCCGACAGCCGCAAGACCCAATTCCAAAATAAAAGGGGGATAAACCCCTAACTATCTCAGAACTAAAAAATTAATCGCGCTTATTTAATATCGAATCAACTATGCCATAGTCTACCGCATCTTGCGAAGCCATGAAGTTGTCACGATCGGTATCACGCTCGATCACTTCCAGCGGCTGACCAGTGTGCTCAGCAAGCAAGCTATTTAGCTTGTTCTTGATGGTCAGAATTTCTTGCGCATGGATTTGGATGTCCGACGCTTGGCCTTGGAAGCCGCCCAGCGGTTGGTGGATCATCACACGTGAGTTTGGCAGACAGTAACGCTTACCTTTCGCACCACCAGCCAGTAGAAATGCGCCCATCGAACACGCTTGGCCCATACATACCGTGCTCACGTTAGGTTTAATGTACTGCATCGTGTCATAAATAGACATACCCGCGGTAACTGAACCACCTGGAGAGTTGATGTAAAGGAAGATATCTTTTTCTGGGTTTTCTGATTCGAGAAACAGCAACTGCGCAACAACGAGATTCGCCATGTGATCTTCAACCTGACCGGTCAAAAAGATCACGCGCTCTTTCAGCAGGCGTGAGTAGATGTCGTAAGAACGTTCACCGCGGGAGGTTTGCTCAACCACCATTGGCACTAGCGCATCAATAATAGAAGGCATTCCGTTTTTTTCTTGAAAGCTCATAGTGTTATTTCCCTAAAATAAATGGCCCGGATGAATATACTTCATTCGGACCATTGTTATCAGAAGAGTGAATTCTAAGTCAAATGTCCACTCTACAATTCTAGCACTTATGCTTGAACTGGGTTCATCAGCTCAGAGAAGCTTTGTGCTTTTTCAGAAACTTGTGCTTTAGCTAACAGAGCGTCGATAGCTTGTTCTTCAAGAGCAACATTACGCATGTTCTCCATTAGACGCTGATCTTTCGCGTAGTAAGAAACCACTTCTGATGGATCTTCGTAAGCAGAAGCCATTTCTTCAATCAGTGCTTTCACACGATCTTCGTCAGCTTTCAGCTCTTCAGCTTTAATCACTTCACCAAGTAGCAGGCCAACAACAACGCGACGTTTCGCTTGTTCTTCGAACAGCTCACGTGGAAGTTCAGGTGCGTTTTCCATGTTGCCACCGAAACGCTGAACCGCTTGTTGACGCAGAACATTCACTTCTTGGTCGATCAAAGCAGAAGGAACGTCGATGTCGTTTTTCTCAACCAGACCGTCGATCACTTGCTCTTTGATGCGGTTTTTCACAGCTTGCTTCAGTTCGCGTTCCATGTTTTTACGCACTTCTGCTTTCAGGCCGTCAACGCTACCGTCTTCAACGCCGAAACGCGCAACAAACTCTGCCGTCAATTCTGGCAGTTCTTGTGCTTCAACTTTGTGCAGTGTGATGTCGAACTTCGCTGCTTTACCTTTCAAGTTTTCAGCGTGGTAATCTTCTGGGAAGCTCACTTCAATCGTGAATTCTTCGCCTGCTTTCTTACCAACAACGCCGTCTTCGAAACCTGGAATCATACGGTTTTGACCCATAGCCAGCGCGAAGCCTTCAGCTTTACCGCCTTCGAACTCTTCGCCATCGATAGAACCGATGAAGTCGATAGTGACACGGCTATCAGCTTGTGCTGGTGCATCAACGTCTGCCCAACCCGCTTGTTGCTTACGCAGGGTCTCGATCATTTCAGCAACGTCGTCTTCGTTAACGTCAGCTTGTGGCTTAACCACTTCAACTTTGTCCAGATCTTTCAGTGCGATTTCTGGGTAAACTTCAAAAGACGCTTTGAATACCAGATCTTTACCTTCTTCAACATCAACTGGAGTGAAAGTCGGTGCGCCTGCTGGGGTGATTTTTTCTTTGATGATAGCTTCGATGAAATGACGCTGCATCACTTCACCCATCACGTCGTTACGTACTGCTGAGCCGTACATACGAGAAACCATTTTCAAAGGCACTTTGCCTTTGCGGAAACCATCGAAACGACGATTTTTAGCAATGTTGCGTAGTTCAGCAGTCACTGCATCTTCGATGTTTGCTGCTGGAACAGTAATATTCAGGTGGCGCTGCAGGCCTTCTGTGGTTTCAACGGTAACTTGCATTGTATATTTAACCTCAAAACTTACTCAGATTAGCTGAGTGATGTTGCCCGGCTCCAGCCGGTAGCATCCTTTCGTGCTACAGCGATTCGATCGCCATAGCGCCTGTGAATTTGCGTACAAAGCGATAAAACGCTTGTATCAAATAACCTCAAAATACGAGGTGTGGTTTTTTAGACGCGCCATTATAGCGACACTGCCCTGCCGAGTCGAGACAGGCTGGGTCCATCGTCGTGTTTCTGTGAGATTGGGGCGTGAAAATGGAATTCAAGGGGTATAACGAAGGTTTTTAGGGTATTAAGGCATAGATCTTAGATAATAGGGGCCTAGGTTTTAGGATCTACTCTTCCCTGAAAAAATTCTATTCGGGAACAAGGAGTTTGACTGTTTAAGAGAGTGAAGCGAACAAAGGAACTCGGGGGAAGGAAATTGGTACGCCCTACAGGATTCGATCCCTTATAGGGTATAAATCCTATCTCCACAAGGTAGGTGAGTAGGTAATGTCGCCGTCTCACATTAATATTTCTCAATCGGCGTAACTTAACAGAACACAGAGAGGACAAGGGCTCTTGCCCTTTTTGTATGCGCTCAACAAAAGAAATACAGATCTATCCGTCAACCCATCCGCGATAATTTATAGATGCACTTGAGTGCAAACGTAAATATCTCGGCCAGTGCAACCTAGTGCAAGCATGCGAACCTGCCAGAAGTAAAACAGCCCAACGGATCCCTCTTTATAGCCAGCCGTTCGCGGTATTCCTGTCAACTAGATACAAAAGACGGACCCAAAATACTACCAAGTTTATAGTGTCCTATTGCCCCCCGACCACCATTCCAAGCTCTGCTAGAAAGTTTGACACTATCATGTCTATAAGTATTTATACAATTAGCTAAATCGTCGTCGACTACTTGACTGCCTTCAACTTGAACACACCTAATTAGACTCACCTCTACACATCGTGGTTAGCTCACAAGTGAACAGAAACATGTCAGTAATTTCTCTAAATTAGTAAATCATGAATTATTTCAAGTATGGCGAAGTTGCTTTGTACAAAGTTCATACTGATAGTGTATTAAGATACAATCCTACTAGCTTAAAGTAGTGTAGCCTCCTCTTTAAGAAGCTAAGTACTTCTTAATTTTTTTGGTATAGAATCGAGTTAGTATCTTTTGAGGTAATATTATGTCTGGCTATCTGACTAAAATTAAAACTAAAATCCCTTATTCAAATAAGGAAGTAGACATCAATGTCAATGGAAAAACACTGATTTTAACTGGCGGAAATGGTTGCGGCAAGACTCAACTACTCAACTACTCAACTATCTTTACGAAAAATTAAATCAATATATAGTCAAGAAAGAGAACACTAGTTTAGAGCAACTAGAACGAGATAAGGCAAATTACGAGCAGGCTCTGGAGCGTGATGGGCCCGCAAACAAGTCTTATGACTCTTGGGCTCAACAGTTACAAAATACTGTTCAGAAAATAAAAGAAGCCAAGCAACCACCAATAATTTTATCTGATCTGGAGGGGTTTGTTTTAAAGCACAAAGATTTTCAAGCGCTCCTTCTTTCTTTCGAAGCGGGAAGAAAGTCAGATATTTTGAAACCATCATCAGTTACATCAATGAGTAGCCTTAAGGAAAAAGACCGAAATTCTGTAACAAGGCCACACAATAAACAGACTGCCTCATCCCTCTTTGAAGAGTTCCTCGTCACAAGTATTGCCAATCAAGCTTTTTCTGAATCCAAGAAAATCAACAATGACCCAGTAGAAGCGGATCGCATTGATAAATGGTTTAAGAAGCTAGAGGCGGATTTACAGAACCTCTTTGAAGATGAAGAGCTTAGATTAGTTTTCCAATCGGACTCATTTTCTTTTGAGATTCATCAGCCACACAAAGACCCCTACACCTTTCAAAGCTTGTCATCTGGATTCTCTTCAATCATGGCAGTGTATGCTGATTTAATTACTAAGGTGTCATTACGTTTAATAGACCCAGATGACATAACAGGAATCATTTTAATTGACGAGATTGACGCACACCTTCATGTATCATTACAGAAAAAAATTCTAGCTTTCCTTAAAAACGCATTCCCGAAAGTGCAGTTTATTGTGACTACACATTCACCGTTTGTAGTTTCATCTGTAGATGATGCCGTAATTTACGACCTATCAAAACTAGAGCAAGTCGAAGATCTATCTATGTATTCTTATGAATCTGTTTTAGAAGGCTTGTTTGGCGTACTTCCAATTTCTAACTTACTTCAACAAAACATCGAAGCACTAGCTAAGTTGTTAGAAAAAAATCCTATTAACCTTGATGACGTTCAATCACTTTTAGATAAGCTCCCGCAAGATGAAGATTCACTGGATTCTGAATCACTCTACTTTGTTAATTCAGCAAAACTAGCTATCAACAAAGCAAAGAGGTAGTAGTATGTTCAATGTGGTAAAAAATGTACCAACTCCTGCTTCGCTAGCTGGTAAACGAAAGTACGACTCAGAAGATGTATGGAATGCGCTAAACATAGTATTCCACAAAAAATGCTATATCTGTGAAACTTGTGAGCCTCAAGACATAAATGTTGAACACTTCATACCACATGAGGGTGACGAAGATTTAAAGTTCGATTGGAATAACTTGTACTTCTCATGTGGGCGTTGTAACAACATAAAGCTTGCTAAATATGATGAGCTACTCGACTGCTGTGATCCAGGCACTGATGTTGTTCGCGCTGTTAAACATTTACCACCATCGACTCCATACGCAAAACGGCTTCAAATTGAAGCTCAACATGATGATGATAAAACTAATTTAACAGCTGAACTCTTGGACAAAGTTTTTAACAGTGAACACACACCTAACAAAGCGGTTTCAGCTTCGTTCCTAAGAAGGAGAGTGTTTGATCAATACAACCTGCTCTTAAAACAATTAAGCAATTACTATGACCCTGTTGCTTTGCCAGAAGAAAAAGCTAGTGCTGTTGAGCGCATAAAGCTACTTCTCAAAGCTACTTCACCATACAGTGCATTTATAAGTTGGTGCATCATGGAAGATGAGGAATTAGGACCTGTATTGCATGACTTTATTGGTATGGCTGAGTAGTATTTTCATACATAGTACTATTAGAAAAGGTAAGGAAAATAGCTACCCTAAGTTACTTTGCCAACCTTGTTATAACTTGTTTTGGGGCATAAACGTGCCAGAACCGATCGGTTTATCACGGGTTTGGACATAAACGTGCCAGAACAGATCTGCCGGACACGCTTATGGACATTTATGAGTTAGGAATTGCGTTTCCGACAGCACAGTTCGGATAAATTCAGGTAGGGGAAAACGGAGTAGACGACTTTGTTGTTCGAGAGCATTGGCTGCTAATGCAGCCAAAAGAATGCTATTGCCTATTGACCGGAGAAGGGCTCATATGTGTTAAGTACCTTTACTACAATGTTAAATAGTTGGCACTGACGGCATTGATTGAAAGCGAATAGCTCCCATTGCCCATTTGTTACCCGAAATTGCATACTGATGTAAATTTTCCGGTGAAGAAATTATGAAGCCTGAGATTTTCTTCTTTGCTGCTTTCGATGAATACCTTTTTTGGCACATATCTACAAAGCTACTGATATGCTCGGCTATGTCATCTGGAAACCTAAACTCTACATTTTCGTCGTAACGAATTTGGTCTCTATATTGTAGACTCTTTGGCAATGAACCTTTTCGCTCCCAAGCAATCATTGGCATTGGGACTCTTGGTACTTTCGAGCTTTTAGGTAGATAAGAAACATTTGGATCCAGTAACACATCGTTGACTTCCACCCAATAATGACTTGGTTGATCACGATTGGAACCAGCAAAGCCCTCTAAGGAAGCTTGACGCCCATCGATTGACATTGTGAATGCGCCAACATTACCCCCAACAATAATGGAACTAACACCTTCTTTTTTCAGTATCGAATATATTGCGCAAGCCGTATAAAGACACCGAGAATCATAATCTGTTGGAAACGTTTTTTTCAAACACCAATCTATTGTTGCGAACAAATCGTCTACTTTTACTCGACCAAGTCTCAATCACATTCTCCTTTTACTATTTGATGGTTCGATAAACTCACCTAGGCACTTAACGCCCGCCTTAACTGCCGGAAGCTACTGGCGTTTTTTTTCCGGGGTTTTGGCAAAAAAGGTGACAGTGGCCGGAGGTCAGATTGCAGGCGCTTGTTAACTTTTTCTACGTATCAAGCATATCCCAATCATCACCTAGGACCCAGCGAAGTGCAGATAGCTTGCCATTTAACATTCCCCATTCGAAATCATCCCAAGGGCCTGTATCATCATATTTTTCGGTTACTCGTTGCGCAGACTTTATCGCTCCAGCCCAGATGCTTTCATATATCACATCATTACCATATCTTTCCGTACCATCTGGAGCAATCTCGATATTCCCATTTTCAATATGGTACGCACGATTACAATGTCGGTTAAACCAAATTTTATCTACAAACTCATCCATTGCATTGAGAATTTCACTTAGGCCACGAGTTTCCTCTGTGAAGTCATACTCAAACTGAACTTCATCTAGAAATTCATCATCAATTAGAGAAATTGCAGACGCAACGTTATTGCAGTAATGCACATTATCCTTTTGAAATATTTCCGATAAATCTTCATGCGGTTGGCGATGATCTTTTGAAGAAAAATCATTGTGATTATGAGTTATAAAAACAAATACATTCTCTTCTGAATCGTTGTCAGAAATATACTCAGAGAAAAGCTCTATGATTATAGCGTCTGCTACAGAGTTCTTACTTATATGAAAAGGGGCTTTTTTATCTAAGGCTCTCTGGACTGATGAAAGTTTAGCAGTATCTGAAACAGGATAATTTACCGACTCTTTGATTAATTTTTCAACTCTAGCAATCGTTCCGTAATTAGCCTCTGACAAAAGTGGTAAGCGTGTATTCACATCATTTAATATTTCAATGGCCTTATCTTTGTCATCTCCACCGAACTCATTAATTACACTCTTTACTTGCTTAAACTCTTGAGAAAGGCGTTTTCTAGTCTTATCCGCCACATCATCTTTATTTCGTTCATATTCATCAATGACTAAGCTTGGGATAACTAAAGTGACTTGACCACAATTTACTAAACTTTCCAAAGCCGCAACAATCGGCAAGTCATTTTTTCTTGTCGATATATCAAGTAATACACAAGTATCAAGCATTAGGTAATGCATTTATTCTTCCTAAATAGAGCAGAGTTGAAAAGATGCGTCAAAGTTAACGCCGCACTAAGCGGACTAAAATAGTGGTTTATAATGTGTAGCGAATCAAAACTTAAGCCACTGTTTTAGTTGCGTTTAAGTGCCTTGTTAGCTGCTTCTACCAGATCGATACTTTGTAGTGTCCAGCTATCTTTACTCAAACCACAACCGAACAATTTACTTTCTGGTTGATGCTCTTCTACTATACCTATTAATTCAAGAGCTTTATCTAGCCCCATATATTCAGATCTTGCACCAACGTATACCTCTTTGATAGTTCCTGGCTTCAAACTCAAAAGGTATAAAGGTCTGTTTTGGATTTCAATTACTGAAAAGTCACCACTTTTATTTGAGCTTTCTTCGTCTAATCCTTTTAGGCATTTTGCAACTCTCACTTCTTCCTCATATGCCCAACAAGCTGGCTTATAAAGAAATAAACGTTGTAGTTGTTCTAGTTGACCATACGGGAAGTGGAATGTACCTCCAACTTCAATCGCTTCTTTTGGAGTGCTTATAAAATTATTTACAGGCCTTTTATCTGTATAGATTACATTTCCAAATTGAACAGGAATAAGATTTGATCTTTCACATGAAAATTCAGAACAAGTTACATCAAAGCCAATAACCATACCTTTATGCTCCTTGCCATAATGAGCCCACATCAAAGGATTCAAAGGTTGTCTTGTCAAAGAAAGTATCCCTGTACTATTTTTCCATGCTTCTTTCTTTATATTGTTTCGGATTTTTTGAATTGGATCTTTTAACTCTTCTGGTGGATAAGAAGCTTCACTCTCAAATGGGTCATTAAAAAACTGAGGTTGAGTAAAACCTATAGAGTTATTCTCTATAATTTTAATCCCTGCTTCAAATGACACGTATTTATACAGAATCAATGTGCATACTCCTTAGCAGCTAACAACTTATTAGCGGGCAACTTGCCCGTTTAGTACAAAAAACGGGCCGCCCGATTAGTCCGCGTACAGTTATCCAAACTTACCATATATCTCCATAAAATCAGTAGATTAACTTTTTGGGTTGCGACCTGAATGGGAAAATTCGGGCGTCGCGTACTAAGAACGAGCACATTTTTACTATGTCCAATGACGTGTGCTTTTATCAGGGGAATGCATAAGAAAAATTTGGCCGCAGAGAGATAATTCAAGAGCTCAGATGCTCGAAGTATCAACTCACTTTGGGGCAGAACCGTGTCAGTTTTCTAGTTCTGACACAGTCCCCCATTGTCCATAGGCTTAGTTGTAACAATAGGTGCAACTAACTCACGTAGCGAAACGCTTCAATGACTCGTTCTTTGAATTGATTGAGCTGAATATCGATGCAAACGCTATTTGTGCTGTTTTTTGATTTTTGAACGCTCGGTGTAGCGTTCCAATCGATATTCACTGGGTCGTTAACATTGTCCGCGGACGTCACTGATATGAGGGGAGCAGTCTTTAAACTTGAACCGTAAATCGTATCATTTGTGTGGTGATTGAATTTTACATAGAAGCAGCTTTCAGGAATGTCTCTTTCGATTTCTTCCGAGAACTCCAACAGAGAAGGTTCTGCGAATGTATACAGCCACGCTTCTTGATTAGGAGCACTTGTTGTTCGAAGTATTCGCCCTAAGACTTGGCGGAAATGTAGCTCGGTTTTAACGTTACTGAGGTGACAACACACCTGAAGTCGCGGGATATCGGTTCCTTCACTGACCATTCCGACGCTGACAATCCATTCCAAGTCGTTTGTTCTGAACTCATCGATAAGTAACTGAGAGTTATCATGTCTATAAGTGACAAGTACAGTGGTTTGCCGATATGAATTCACAAGCAGCTCTTGTATATGCTTTGCATGACCTACGGAGGCAGCAACGATCAATCCGCCAGCGTTAGGATTATGTCGGCGAATCGACGCCAACTTCTTTACCGCGAGCTTCAAAACGTTATCTAGAGCAATTTCATGATAAAGAACGTTTCGGTATTTTATCTTTCCGCGAGTGAACAAAGCGCTCAAGGAATCAAAAGTCTGTGTGGGTTCGTTTCCCTTTGTCAAGACCAAGTTTTGACCGTCGATAAGAGTGATCGTTGGACGGCGGCAAACTTTGTCTAACACGGCTTCATGCAAAGAATATTGATAGTCACATGTGATCTTTCCTTCAGCATCAGAGTATGAAGCGAGAGCAACGGGCGTTGAGTCTGATCGCCAAGGCGTGCCTGTCAATGCAAGCGTATAGGCAGATGCGCTCTCTATTCTGAATAGGATCTCATGGCCCCAAGAGTTGGTGTTGAATTCATTATCGCCAGCACAATGGTGAATCTCATCGAAAACGCATAAGACACGATACTTGGCCAATGTTGACCAAAATTGGTCACCCAAATGCCTCAATGACTGATAAGTTATTGAAAAGCCTCTTGAACCAATCTTCCCATTGAACGGGCACGAAAGCATACTGGAGAACGTATCTTGAATGCTTGCTGAAACTGACTTTGAAGGGGAGATACAGACAATGAAATCGACCATATTTTCATCGACAAGTTTTTTGGCCAAATGCGCAGCCATTAGCGTTTTTCCTGCACCAGGTGTTGCTTGTACTAAAAAATGACGCTGGTTTGTTCGATATTTGGTCATTGCTTTGGTGATACAGGTATGTTGCCAAGATCTCAGCATGGTGCAGGCCTACTTTGTTTAGTAAGTTCGATCGCTTTTGACCAAACATTCAGCTTTGCTAAATGCGACGCTGCTTTTTGAGTGGCGGTTGAATAATATGGACCAAGTAAGCTGTTTAATTCTCCAGAGCGCCCCATCAACGTCTTGTATTCCTTGATCTCAGCAAGCGCCAGTGTGAGTTCAGACTCGATGTCTCTCTTTTCTTGCTCCAACTCAAGGAGGATTGATATGTCTCTTTGATGTGATTCAGTATCTGTTTCTTCTGCTCGTCGTCGTATATCTGTCAGTCGAAAGTTGGCACTATCGAATAGCTCTGATTTTATAAAGTACTTACTTCTCCCGTTACCACTGCTTGTAAGAAGCCCTTTACCTTCTAGCTTGTTTAGCTGCCTAGCGACAAATAGGCGCGTCGATTGCTTGGTTCCGAATTTGTTGGATGTTGATTGAATGTGATCTCTTATATCAATCACTTTGAACTGGTGAAACATGTTGGATGAAAGTGCGTCGTAGATAGCACTGTCGATTCGAATTTTGTTAGTCACTGCGGTACTACCTTTAAAATTTTGCGGATTATAATCCGTGGTAATATTTGCATCAAGAACGGATAGTCTTTCATTTTGTGAGCCGTTTTAAATGAAAGACTTAGCAAAGCGTTTCGGCATCAGATTGAAGAACGTGCGGCGGGATAAAGGCATTTCTCAAGATAAGCTCGCTTTACTCGCAGACATTGACAGAAGTTATGTGGGCAGAATTGAGAGAGGTGAAGTAAACATCACACTCGAAAAGGCTTACCAAATTTCGGCCGTGCTAGAGTGTGATGTAAGGGACCTGCTTCCTTGAATTATCTGCTTGTTCAGCAGTGATTTGATCTTGAACGCGTGTAAAAGTGGTTCGTTTTTTATCAGCTACTATGCAGCAGTGATGAGGCTTATAATCCTCATTGGAAGTTAAAACAAACAGGCTAAAGGCTGTTTGTGATGTTACAGTCCGTGATTTGAGCTTTGTCTTAGTTTGTATCGGCCTATGCGACCGTGAACAAGCAGAAATTGGATGTGTTGATACAACCATCTGTTGATATTTACGTAAAACTGCAATCTACGAAGTTTTTCCCAGAAAGAAAGTTTCAGACACTTTTGGGGAGCAATAATGCCACCCCAGAACGGCATAACACGAGTATGGACAATTTCTTGTTAGAGCCAAAACCTAGCTTTGGCTCTTCAGATTAGCTTGTTTAACAAATATGAGTCTGTCCATCCTCACTGAGGAAGAGGTAGTACGTTGTTTCTATTGCGTATCGACGACTAAGCGTGCCTGTTCCATAAAGTTAATCCGGCCCACTGGCATTCCGAATTTTTTGTACTTATAACGGAAGTAAGCAGACATGCGATCCTCATGCGTTGAGATAATAATCTGACGGTTTGCAAACTCAGTACGCAACAATTCAATGAAACCTGCTACATTAATTTCGTCTAATGTCTGTACTGGGTCATCAATCAGCAATAAACTGTGTTTCGCATACCGTTGATTAAGCGCTAACGTAAAAGACAGAACCAAAGCGGAAAGTTGACCAGAGCTCATGGAAAACACGACATCATGGTCTCGCCCTGGCGTTTCATGGAAAGCAATCGAATTACCATTGTTCTCAATGAAGATCCCTAATCCTTGTTGATAACTTTGCATTAGTCGGCCTGAATAAATATGAAACAAGATTTCGATCTCTTTCACAATGGATTCTAGATAGCGTTTTTTTTCGTTTTCGTATATTTCCTTGAGCTTTTTCAGGTGCCCTCTGACCTTACTGGCATTTTTCACCTGTTGGTCAGCGTCCCTATACGCCTGCTCACAAGTCGTTGCATATATTGAAGACGCAAGAGACTGTTGCTGTCGCATGTAGTTAGTTTTCATCTCGATCTGCTTAAGCGTTACCTGCCTTACCGCCGACGAATCGTTGTTAAATACTACCCTATATAAGCTGTCAAAATCAGTATAAAGACAGCTGTCGTCTACTGGTTTAAACTTGGACCGAACTCGCTTATCCAACTCAGACAATTGTAATTGAGCATTCTGATCAAAGCTCTCAACTAGCAAATCCTGAAATTCAATTCCAGCCACCCCCAACTGCTGGCTGTAATTCTGCAACCAATGGATTTGCTCTTGACTCAGTGCAACAAGTTCACGTTTGAAAGCAACCTTATCTTGCTGTTGTTGTAAGTAAATACCCAGTGCTTGCTCAATTGGTAACTGGTATGTCTGCTTAAATTCAGCTAACTGCTCAGTCAATTGACCGTTTTGCTGCTCAGCCAATAGCTGTAGTGTTTCTCCCTGTTTCTCGATCCCTTTAAGCAGTGCTTCAACTGAGTCCCAGCTATGACCACATATAGGGCAAACTTCTGTGGGTTCTCCATGTAACTGGTGCTGTTTAAAGGCTTTCACCAACTGCTCACGCATCGACACCAGACCAGCCAAGCTCTCATCCAGTTTGTCAATCGAGGTCATATGCTGTTTTAGGAGTACGACCTGACGACCGAACTCGCTCGGCGTAACATTCTCTGGGAGTAGATCCGTCAGGACATGAGGAAAAGTAAGCTGATCATGTTTGACAGCCTTCACAATATCTTTAAACGCATCAGTTATCCGTATAGCTGCGTCATATCGCTGTAATTCTAGCTCCCACGTCTGCTTATGAGGGATACGATGGACAAACATAAGCATCCGCTGCTGTAACTCTTTCTGCGGCAGGAGATTTCTTGTAAGTTCATGGTTGTAAATATGATTTTCATAATTTACAAAATTCTTAATAAATCTCCCTATACGGAACAACTCGCCATCCGTTGATAGCCATTGCTCAAACTGTTGAACTTCACACTCTAAAACTTCCCGATCCCAGGGTTGATCGGTAACATTGATTAATCGTTTATAATTAACAGGCTCACCATCCGGTAACAGTTGCTGTTTAGCCGTTTCCCATTTGGCTTTTAGTGCTTTAACCTCCTGCGTTTTTTGCGTGCCACATAACTTACCGATTTTGCCAAATGACAGGTTGATATTATTGATTTTCTGTTGGATCTCCCCAATTTCAAACAGGTGAGCGATCTGTAGCTGGCGATCTTTTTCTTTCTGTTTCAGTAACCGAGTATTTTCTTCCTGCTCCACATAGTGGAACAATTCAAAGTCTCGCTTATACTCCGCCCCTTGTAACTCAGAAAGATATCCCTCCTCATCGGAAACCGGTACATTACGCTCAGCTTCCAGAGCCGTTAATTCATATAACGGTAACTTTAATTCCTTCAGTCCCTTATGCTTATCCAGTTCATTCTTACAAGCCGCCCGTTCAAAGAACTTGGTTTGTTCGTCTATTACCACTTCCGCACGTATGGATAACCACGATCCCGCTTTTGCTTTATTAAATAGCCATGGGCATCCTAGTTTCTGGCTGCGCCCATCCACCGTAAGATCTTCTAGCTCGACGTAACGCCGAATAGTCCCAGTCAATAGCAACTCTAAAGCATCAAAAAACGATGACTTGCCAAAGCCATTGGGACCATCGAGAACAATCAGGCGATCGTTATCAATGACTATTTCACGACGTTCAAAAAGTTTGAAATTCTGGATTACTAGACGTTTAACAGTCAAGTTCATAGCCATTCCTGCCTAATTCTTCAGTCATAAGTGCTAGTAAATTTTCTGGGGTGATTTCATGTAAGGGATTTTGGTCAGTTATAGCCGAGAGAGCCAGTTCAGTCGCTCTCAAAATCTCAGCATTGGGCGACTTCAAGACTTTTTCCTGAATATTCTGTTCAAGGTTGGTTAGATCCGCTTTACTTGAGCCTTGAATCGTAAGTGCTGATACCTTTATCGCCAACCTGTACAGCAAACTTTGCCAGCCTCCCTGATTGTACTGTGCTTTGTATGCGGTAAATGTCTGAGTATCAGTCAGAACATTGCGAAACACTGACTCCAGCCCATCCTGTTCAACTATCAGCTGTAAAGCTTCCAGTTCATCAGACGTATAAGGTAAAACATGCTTTTTAAAGAAGTAACTATCCTCTTCTGCGTGATGTACCATTTTACTGGTTTTCTCATTCAAACTTTCGGTTTGCCATGCAATCAACAAGTTAATATTTTTCTCAAGTGCAGGGTCTACCGTCGTTTTCTTGCAGTCGCTCAACCAATTTGCCTGAAGTTCAGGAGAAAGATCAGGCTCACCATGAATCACCAGCCAGTAACCCGTTTTAATCGGCTCGCTGTATTCATACAACTCCAATTCAGGTAGAGCTTTTCGCTCCATCCCCTGCAATTCGAACAACTTTTCAATTAACTTCTGCATCTTTTAAGCTCTCAGGTACATTATTCAAAGAAACCAGCCCCACCTGCTGAAACCTGCCGATACTAGTTCCTATAAACGTTTCTTCTTCCGTGGCATCCACACCAATTTTCACATAAGTAATAGATGGCCTATCTATAGCGCTGGTAATCAAAGCCCCACACTCAAATAAGCACTCAACATTTTCCTCAAGTGCCTGTTGCAAAATATCATGGCAGACCACGTCTTGATGTTCTGCTGCAGTATGAATCCCTGTTGGATAATAGAATCGACCGTCAACTTGCCATGCGAAATGAACCCTTTCACTGTCTGGTCTCTGTGCCTTAACCAACTTATGGAAAATCGTAAACAGCCCCTGTCTCATCGAGTCACGGTCAAGCGTTTGGTCCTTAAACTCACTTAGTGTGGTAAATCGCCCTTTTCGATGTGGCATCGTTGCGCGAAGAAATGCCTTCATACCTTGGCTATCCAAGTCGGTGATTGCTGCTATGCAGTCATCTAACTTGTCGTATGCTGCTTGTGTTATCGTATCGTGCTGCTCGCAGAATTCTTGATAGTAAGCTCCAATATCAATTTGCAAGCGGCTAAGGAAATACTCTTCATTGTTAAATTGCTCATAATCGTCAGCTTCCAGAATTTCATAGATATCCGAAAACTCGATAAACTCATTAGCTGCAATCGCTGTCTGGTTCCGATTTGATTGGTGTATCTGGTGATGTACCATGACAACTTTAGTGTTCACTATCGCTTCGAGGGTCTCTCGGATTGAAGTGCAAAGCATTGTTTTCCAAGGAAACAAACAACCTACAACTGATATCATTTCCCTGATCTGAGCTTCAATATACCTATCAACCTCATCCAGTGGACAATAAAGCTTGGTATGCTCCTGCTCCGCACTTGGTTGTAATGGGTAGCGATACAACGCTACAGGTTGGTATTCCTGTTCGAATGATTCTGGTAGATCCCTTATTTCACGAGCAACGTGAAAATATGCCGTTTGGATGCCCCGTTCTGTGGCATTTTCCTTTTGGCTATTAATACCTGCGCGATAGCCAGAAAACACCGTAGCCTTGTACGCTTTGACTTGGTGCAATGATAGGCACTGGTTTGCTCGGAAAATCGCAAAATCATCCTGACTTTCCAACTGCAGTTTAAGATCGCGATTCGCCTCATAGTCATTAGTCATTAACCGAAGACAATGATACAGAGCGAGCTTTCCCTGATATACAAACCCACTCCATGTTGAAACCGCTGTATGAGGGTCGTCCTGGTGGTTTTGAGTCATATAATTTCCTGTCACCTGAAATCTGGGTCACCCACAAAGCACTCACGAGAATTCGTAACGCTTCCGGAAAACAACTAACCATCAAGTGTTTAATATAATTAATAAAATATACCACCAAGCATATAATAGCGGACTTGAATTAGGTCAAAGTGGCGGCCGTTTGGTGAAAAAATGAGCAGGCACCAAGTTTGGATATGACTTGAATAGCAGGTATTTTGCCATAGAAAAAGGTAAGCTGTTTAAAGTTGAGCGCTAACACGAATTGGGGCAATAATGCGTTCTGCTCCTCACATGATTTTATGTATGCGCTATCAAAGCGATTTTAGTTGGGGTATAAGACGATTACACCTAACCAGGGAAAAATTTGATATTAATTAAGAAAATAGCGATATCCCTTTTAGCGCTCATCTCTGCTTCAGAGGCCCAGGCAGAATGGAAGGAAGCTGATTATATAAACCACTACTGTAAAGGGGAAATTGAGTATGTCTTGCCTGACTTAACGAGGATAGATTGCCTGACAGCTAATCACGCTATCGAATATGATTTTGGTCACAAATGGGCAGAAGCCATAGGTCAATCGATTTATTACAGCTCACAAACAGGACGGAAGGCAGGTATCGTTCTAATTGTAGATGAACGAACCAAGCACAGATACTTAAAAAGGTTAACCGCTGCAATCGATGCTGCAAAGCTAGATATAGATGTGGTAACCATACCCACTAAGCCGAACGTTGAAGAATAATGGCTGATATAATGTGTAACTTGTTGAACTCATTACCACATTAGTTTGAATTGAATATAATTGGGGGAGCAGATTAATCAGTTCTTTCTTATTTTTATCACTAAGCTTATCAATCAAAAATTTTATTACCCTCACTATCATTCAATCCCTAGCTAATTATATTTCCAGCTATAAGAAATTGAGTTGTGAAAAATTAAAATCATGATAATGCACGTAAAATTTAACTAGGAAGGCGAGGTTTTCATCGAAACTCAATGCGCTAGGTTGGTCTGTATCCAAGCTCAACCAATTAGCCCTTAATCTGTAACTTATACTCCCTGTACCACTTAAAGAACTGAGGACATTTTTCGTTCAAAACTAGACTCTTGGTATTAAAATTCATATCGAGCTTTGATATGTTATAACCATCGATTGACACGCCATATTCATCAAACGCTTTAACAAGTTCAAGTAATACTTTGTAGGCCGCTACCTCTCCGGAAGGGTATTCCTCTTTAACACCACCTTCTGTTCGAGAATTAATATCTTCAATCCACACATTATCCATTTTGGAATGAGCCACTTGAAGAGCCCGCCGAGTTTCTTTAAGCTCTTCAATTGCATTGGCCAAATCAAGCTGAGTAAGCAATAACTCTTGCTCCAACTGAAATTCACGATCTTGATATCTTGCTTGTACGCGCGCTTCTGTCTTGTAGTAGCTCTCTACCAACGCCCTATATGCACTATTTTTCCTTCTAATCGTTGATCCACTCATAAGGGTGTTCGTTATCTCTTGATACCGAGATGCAACAGCTTCTGTAAGAGCAGTAAATGAATCGTAATAATCACAATTCATATCATGAAGAATATCTTTTAAGACCTCTTTTCGCTCGCTAACAGTCTTCATTTGTTTTAAGCGCATTTCATCATGGCTTTTGACTTCTTTAGACAAGTTTGAGCACCTCAATAAAGGAAACATCCTGATTAGACATAGTAGTTTGTTCAATTAAACATTCAGGCGTTGTATTATGAAGCTGAGCTAACATACTAAGGTTGTTAACTACATAACTAACGGGGTCATACCGCAGTATGAATTGTGTTTCAGCAGATAATGCAGGCATTGTTTTTTGGCTAACATTGTTGTTAATTTTGTGTGCAATCATAGCAGCTACTTTCTTCAGCGCATTACTCTGCAATGACGGTACACCACTTACCTCTGTCATCTTAGCTAACAACTCGTTTGAAACTTTGCTCGCCGGTACATAGCTGTACTGCTTCAAGGCATCAAAGCCAGCAATGACAAACTTATCTGGGTTATTCCTGATGTGGTTGTGCCTGGCAATCCAACAAGAAGCAATATGTACTTGCTCCAAATACTTAACATTTAGCTGCTGCTTTTCGGATTCATTGCTTGAGACAAGAATCATCCCAGAATATTCCTGCATTTCATCAAGTGCTCTGCGGGCTGCAGCCGCGATGGCAAATCTATTGTGGCTAGTGATACATGCATGACTACATTCATGACAGTTCATGTAACCATGCAAATTGACAACCTCTTCTGGGCACTTATTGTCATAAGGGCAAATGTGAGTATGGTTGATTGCCAAACCACGACCACCTGAGTCTCTGAAGACTTTAAGAGCCATCTCTGATTCTGCGAAAAAAGGTATATCGTTATTAGTCCAATTTATCTCATCAAACATTTGTGTAAGAACACCCTCGGTGATACTCATTTTTAGTACAGGTACCACATCACTGCTATTTTTAATTTTTCTCGCTATCCTAGATAGGTTTGCTTCATCTTCAGGCGTTGCTTTGGTGTAATAGCCAATCGTGCCATCTGTTTGCCCAGTGAACATCCTTACAGCTTCGTTATCACCTGTTGTGATTTTTATGAATGTGGCCAGTTGGGCACGTAAACTGTGTGGTGTCAGAGGTGTTTTTGGCGTTAGCGGAGTAAAAGGAATTGGCTCATCTAAATCCTCATACTCAATCAGCATAACTTTGGCTATTTCTTCTAAGCCATGTTCTCTAACAGTCTCATATTGCTCAACTGTAAGATTGTTAGGAGTTAAAACTAGCTTCGAGTCGAATTCTATTCCATGCTTTTTAAGCCATTTTTCATACATAAAGACATAAGCCCCCATATTGGGGTGTATGTCAGAGTGCCCCGTAGTTGACTGAAGTAATGGCCTAAAATGTCCGTGAACAGAAAGATCATTATTTTGATAGGCTCTTGGGTCTGTGAAAGCCTTATGGGAATAGTGTTTACGGATTTCCTTGGCGTGACGCAGCATAATCATCACATCCTCTTGGATGGTGCTTTCTAAGCCATTCGCTTTAATCTTGTCAGTTCTTATACGCAGAGGTACAAGAACGTCAACGGGGTTTTCAGCTGCAGTTCGAATATAGTCTTGGTCGAATGTATCAGCACATAAGTGAGCACCGTTAGATGAGCGCTGTCCAGCATATGCAGATACATTGAGAACCAGAAGGCTTTGGTAGTTAGGCAATGTCACCTTCCTAGCGCTCTGACCTATATTGTTAGTCTTAGTACGCATATACCGAAATTCAGGTGAAAAAATCTCACCTATATCAAGCATTTTGCTGCCTATTTTAATTGCGCTAGGAATAGTGATGCGGTCGAAATTTGATGAGTAAGTAACAAGATCAAGGTGTTCAAACCCCTTTATCTTGGTAAGTTCACGATTATATTCTAATAGTTTCTTTCCTTCATGAGGAGCAAGTGCTTTTATCACTTCTTTTGAAGCCGCAAACATTAAACCTTTAGCTACTTCTTTAATAAATATACGAAAAGCAATCCAATACCCTAGATTAAAGGTCTCTTTAACGGTCTTACCTGAACGCCTATAACCAACATTTTTCAAGGGTATAATTGGGTTGCTCTTTATGGCAAACCCATCGATATCGCTATACCTTGCTTGAATGAAATCGAAGAATCTTCTTAGGCCTGAGCAAGCATCCCTCAAGCCATTACCAATATTTTTTTTCGTCACTTTCATTCTTGAAGAATTAATCAGCCCATCAGCGAAGGATAACAACGAAACCGGATAAATCACTTCTTTACCAAGTACTTTAGCTTGTTTTTTATATTCAGAATCAAGAACAGGATCAGTCTTTACAAAGACACTCCCCAAAAATTTGCTTGGAGTATCAGGATATTCAAATAATACATTGGGATGCTTTTCAAAGAACCACGGTAAATATTCAAATAGATAAGCATTGAGATATAGCAGCATATTTGAGCGAACCTTTTCTGTTGAACGCTCAATATCAGTGATGCTTGTCCATGATAACTCAACCTTTTTCCAAGCATTTTCATCCGAAAGGTGCTGGTGTGCAAAATGGTCAAGCTTTCTGTTAATCATAAACTCGCCAAATGAAACAATATTTTCTCTACCTTCTGGGACATAGACTCGCACCACACCCTTAGAATAGATGCTGCTAAGCACTTGTTTCTTTGTACTTCCGGAGTCCAATTTGAACTCGCCGAATACATTTGAGATATAACCGCTACGTTTTATTTCTTCGGAGCCATTTCTTTCTGCCGCTTTCATCAATGCCGCAGGTTGAGAAAAACTGTACTCCTCAATGACCTTTTCAACCCATCCACTTGGAAGGAGGCCCTGTCTTTCATAGATTTCACAAAGGATTTTCCAAGGGATATCTGTTGTTGGCCTATCGATAAGTTGCTCAATTCGAAATGATACAAAACTCTCAACAGTCATTTCATTGAATGACTCGATTCCACGACATAGCATATATCGTGCAATTTGGTTCGCATTCGCACTTAATGATTTAGGTTTGATATCAAACCCAGTTAACTTCGGAGTAATAATCCCTTTGTACTTTTCCTGTCGAATCTTCGAACTTTCAGCTAGCACTTCCAAAGCAAGCCTTGGGTAGCAAAGGCTTAGTGGGCTAGAACCATGGATCTCTTCCACAACATCAGTATCCCATCTTAAATGAGCCGGGATTGGTGCTACTTTCTTTCTAGCACAGTTAGTTACTAATGATAGAAGTGAAGAGCGAAAGAACTTCTTGCTCGGCGCAGATATCCCATTGTACGGAAATATCTCGTCCATGACATTATCCCAACTCGAAGCAACAGACACATTATTCAGCAAGGTTTCCACCATTTCAGGCGCCCACGTAGTAACATTATTGCGGAGCCACCACACTGTCCACATCTTCTGATTCATGTTTCGAGCCGGAGGCTTTGTTGAGCTAAAATATTCAATATCTCCAGCCAAAGATTGACCGACTAGTTCGAGATATTCATCAGTGTAACTAGGAGAGGCCATTGTTAAAAACCCGCCCCGAAACTACCCATAAGTAATTTTTTTTGTTCTTTATCAAGCCCGACACTATTAGTCATGTTAAGTGCTTTCAGAACTTTACTCATCACTCGACTTGTATCCGGCACCGCGTAAACTTCAGTAGCAGAGATATTCGCGTGGCCCATTAGGTGCTGAACCACATTTAAATCAAGACCTATAATTGGAGTGCCATCCTTGTGGAAACCAATACACAAGTAATTCAGGCAATAAACACCATAGAAATGTCTTAACGAGTGTAAGGCTAAACCTCGCGGTTTCGGCAAGCCCCTTTTCTTATAAACGCGTGTTAGTGCCTGTTTGAATGCGTGCTGCCTAGTTTTATCTGAACAAAGTGATAGCGGACGACCTTGAGTCTCACCTTTTCTCAAGACAACAAACAAAAAGCTGTGCCCCACATTTAAAGGCTTTCTCTCTAGCTCAAGGTAATCTCTCAAGGTCCGAAAGAAGATTGTTCGAAAAGGTTCTATGAAGAACGTTTCATCGGTTGAACGGCCTTTGTAGGCCATATCATGCGCAGTCTCACCATGGAATGATTCGAACGCGTTGCCGTAAGCTAATGGCCGACTTAACGGGTTGACACTCCTAATGGACTTATTCTTAACATCTATGTCTTGCAAAAGGATGTTAGCTGCCTCTATTTCCCTCAGTCCCGTTCCCAAAGCTAGTGAGATGAATAGACGATCACGCATAGTCTTAGCTTCAGACAAGACAGGCATTACATCTTCATGGGGGAGCGCTTTGTTGATTGAAGAACCTCTTTCTTGGTTAACGATAGAGCTTTTTCTTGTTTTCAATATGGTGCTATTTGCCAACCTAGCACCATTGCGACAAACCCCTGAAATTAAAGATTTTTTCAATAGTGCCTTACGTTGACTTCTCGGCATGCTTTGGCGAAATAGTGACTCACCAAACATGATATCTGGTGCTACAGATAGGTCTACAACACCCATTTCAGAGGCGCTTTGTAATTCAGCTTGCAACTTTGCAGACTGTTTAAGGAACCCTCTTACTGAAGAGATCACCCTTTGGTTGGTAACATTGGAGGTTGGCTTTCGGTTTGTCTTGCCAGCTACAAGCGCAGCTAATGATTTTTCTGGAGCCTTACGCCCCATAGATAGGTAGAGTGGAAACTGTAAAACAATCTCTGTAAGAAGAGACGTCCCGGTATCTTTGCATACTTCAAGCTCAGTAATTTCATCTGGGTTATCGAGTACATCCAAGTACGCAAAGAAGATTCTGAGATCGGATGCCTTACTCTTTACTGTGTTAGCAGCTTCGGTTCTAGCTAGATCATTTATGTAACGATTAAAAGCATAAACAGGCTCTCCATTGATGTAGAGAGCATATGATTTTTGACCCGATGCCAGACGAAAGTTAACTGATTCCATTTTACCCTACGCACGCACTGCAGATTTATACTTTGTAGTCTATATACAAGTGTAAATCTCGTGCAAGAAAACTAATGGGTAAAAAAAAGAGCACAGCAAGTTTAATTGCTGTGCTCTCATATGTGGCACGCCCTGTAGGATTCGAACCTACGACCACATCCTTCATCACACTATAGCTTTCGCTACCACCTATAAAAGGCTTTGTGCGCTGGACTATCCCTTTACCATAGCTTTAAAAGCTTTAGGTAGACGCCGTCTAGTCTCTACACCTTCCCAGTATTACTGGGCTTGGCTCGGGATTGCCAACTCGTTAAAGTAAGGTTTCCCCGAATTTGACGTCTTACACTCTTATCGTTTCCAAAAAGAGGCCCAACCTGAATGCTAGAAAACTAGCGAATTAGAAGGGACGTGCTCTATCCAGCTGAGCTAAGGGCGCATTATTTGTTCCACGACTATAACAGTCAAAGAACGAAATTCAATTTTTTTGCAACTTACGTATGCACTGTCATCTTATACTTTATAAGAACCTGTGACCCACGGCTTAGAAGGCCGTTGCTCTATCCAACTGAGCTAAGGGCGCACTTGATTCACACGAGTGTGCAAATGCAAGCCGGATTATAAGGGTCATAGACACTGCGTCAACGCTTTTCCTCACGCTTTGATATCAAATGCCTAATAAACAAGCACAGTCACCGCTAATTCGATTCAAACCACACCGTTGCACGCTCCGATCATGTCCATGATGTCTCGAGACGGACAAATCCAAGGCGTCACGTCAGCAGCCGTGGTTTGGCTAATGGCAGGATTGGGTATGATCATCGCTTTTGACTATGGCCGACAAGCACTTTTATTGTGCGGATTCGTACTCTTTGTTCTGGTGGGATTAGATAAAGTTGAATCTACATTTTCTGCGTTACGCCGAGGCGTGCATAGAAAGTGGGAAAGTTCGCGTAAGAAGCCGGAAATACCTGACCAACAGGCCTAAGCGTATGCACAATTCTGAATATTCATTTCGATAAAAAATATCGATTATTACAAACAGTTTATCTCACTTTACGTTTTAGACTGGCGAAATAATAATCACGCCAACAAACATAGAAAACCTGCCCACTTTGAGCAGGTTTTTTTCATTTTACGTCATTACGATAGAGAAAACGCATTGCAACAGACCCTCGAAATTCGGACTGAAGGTAACAGCCCACTCGTGCCTGTTATCAGCCTGAGCCTATTTGCCGTCGCTTCAGGTTTCCTGATGAGCTTGATCCCGCTTGCGCTGAGTGCAAGAGGGATGTCGGTCGATCTCGCCTCTTGGCTTGCAAGTGTGTTTTACGCTGGCCTGTTGGGCGGCGCACTCATTAGTGCACGTATCGTGGGTAAGTTTGGGCACCGCAATGCGCTAGTTGCATTCTTAATAGCTATCGTGGCGACAGTCGGCATGATGGCCACTATTGCCTCACCTGCTGTTTGGCTCGTCTCACGATTTCTCGCAGGCGTTGCCGTTGCCGGCGTTTTCGTGGTGATCGAATCATGGCTATTGATGGCTGATACTGAAAAAGCACGTGCAAAGCGCCTAGGTCTTTATATGGCGTCTCTGTATGGCGGTTCGGCGTTAGGTCAACTGGGCATTGGTTTCTTTGGCACTGAAGGTGCGATGCCATTAATGGTCGTTGCCACCCTGTTCTCTGCTGCCATGCTGCCACCGCTGATTTTCAAAAAAGGTCAGCCAAAAATCGTTGAACATTCGAGCATCAAGCTACGTGAAATGCGAGATTTACCGTCAGCTGCCTACATTGGCTGCATCGTGTCAGGCTTGGTGTTGGGTTCTATCTACGGGTTATTGCCGCTCGATCTAGAGCAACACTACAGCCACAACCAGGTGGGTATGTTGATGGCTATCGTGATCTTGGGTGGCATGGCAGTGCAGCCACTTGTGAGCTGGCTAAATTCACGCGTAGAAAAAGCACTGTTAATGGCCATGTTTTGCTTTGCTGGCCTCCTGGCTATCGCGATGATTGAAATCGCGACCGTGGATGCTGGCTTAATGGCGGGATTATTTCTACTCGGCGCAGCAGCCTTTGCACTCTACCCGGTCGCCATTACCCTTGCATGCCGAAAAGTGAGTGAGTCGAAAATTGTGGCAGCAGCAGAGTTAATGCTACTCAGCTACAGTGTAGGCTCCGTGATTGGCCCCGTATTGGCAGGTAAAGCAATGAATACAGAAAGCGGTTTGATGTTCTATTTCGCTATTTGCTTCGCTGCTACTCTCATTTACATGCTGGTATCCACCAAGCGCAACCGCCGTCGTGGTGCGAATGGTGTCGATGACGTGATGCCGGTAGATTTGTAATTGGGCTTTAGGGCCCTAGGGTCGTCAGGATTTGGCTGATGCTTGGCAAATCAAATAAAAAGCAGGTCTGTATTTATAGACCTGCTTTTTTATGCTGTTTTTTCATGCTGTCTACCCTCTAAGGCACATAGCCAAAACCCAGATTTTACCGACCTGCTGTCGATATAATTTTGGCACTTACTCACTTTTTTGCTGTTCCATTTTCATCACTCCATACCTAACGCACTCTTTTTCTTCTTATCTTTTTTAATTCTCGATGAGAATAAAGAAACCGCACTTCATGCCTTATATTGTGAAAAGTATAATTTTCAATACAGCCCAGAACCCTTAAAGACTGACTAAGAAGACAATAAATATATACAAAATTAGACCTCGCCATAAATCCGACCAAAAACAGCCATTTTTGATAAAAACAAAAATATTAAAGATATTTAAACTATTACATTCAGTAACTTAATTATTAATTGAGTGAATAATCAATAGATTTTTGTGCATTGCTAACTTGCTTCCTATGCTCACATTAGCCGCCTCATTTTTGAGACGCGCGTCACGGCACTGGAGGTTTTCAAATGGCCCAGGTTATACGCAATGCTTTAGTCTCTCTGGTTATCCTTTTTTCTCTTCAAGGATGCTTTTTGATTAACGGTCCTTTGGAATACGCACAAGAGACCAATGTACCAGCAGTTAACTACCTCCCCATCGGCATTCCATTTGTGCTTGGTGGTCATGGCAGCAGCGTTCCCATTACCCCAGAACTCAGCCTTACTGCCAAACATATCGCCAAACTCGATTACAGTACGGTAGTTGCTTATCACCCTGATTGTGACATCGCATTGATCAAAGAAGACAACACAGGCAAAAACACCGCCCCAATGGGCACCGTGAAACAAAATGAATCCATCACCACCGTCGGCATGGGTCTCACGGGTAAGGTGATTGTTGGACA
Source organism: Enterovibrio norvegicus FF-33 (assembly GCF_000286835.2). Lineage (GTDB taxonomy): Bacteria > Pseudomonadota > Gammaproteobacteria > Enterobacterales > Vibrionaceae > Enterovibrio > Enterovibrio norvegicus_A. The sequence continues at coordinate 2,919,572 of NZ_AJYD02000038.1, forward strand.
GGGAAAATATTTTATCGACGTCAACTTCGTTGATAGCAGCCTATTTGCTAGCTGTCCTGCCAGTATCACCGACGCGCCGGTTCAATCGGGCATGAGTGGTGGTGGTGCGTTTAATCACAAAGGTGAGTTGGTCGGCATCATTTCAGGCATTTCAGGTTCGGGGTTCAAATTGCTTGATGGCACCGACCTCGGCAATGAAAGGACCAGCGTGTTTGTCTCCACGCTTCACGTCAAACCGTGGCTAGCAGAAGCGATTGAAAACTACTACGGTCAAGCCATGGATATGCTCACCGCAAACTTAACCTCACCCGCATCTGAACCACTTATTGACGCTTCTGGGACAGGAAAAATAAAGTGAGCGTAGCGCAAACGTTTGCGCTATAGCCATGTCACATTTTTTTTGTCAAAATACGGCCTCTTTCCCGTCTGTATCTTTGCCAAAGGAAAATCATGGCCGCTCAAATTATTGATGGAAAAATCATTTCTCAAACTGTTCGACAAGAAGTTGCCGCGCGCGTCGAAGCAAGAAAGGCTGCGGGCCTGCGAGCGCCAGGGTTGGCTGTTGTTCTCGTCGGTGATGATGCCGCGTCACAGGTCTATGTCGGCAGCAAGCGTCGCGTTTGTGAAGAAGTGGGTTTTATCTCTAAGTCTTACGATCTCCCATCAAGCACACCCGAAGCCGATTTGCTGGCATTGATTGATACGCTAAATGCAGACGACGAAATCGACGGCATTCTGGTTCAATTGCCTCTTCCGGCGCAAATGGACGCAACTAACGTACTTGAGCGTATTCACCCAGAGAAAGACGTGGATGGCTTCCACCCGTACAACGTAGGTCGCCTGTGTCAGCGTATTCCTAAGCTTCGCTCATGCACACCGAAAGGCATTATTACGCTGCTTGATCGCTACAACATCCCGCTTCGTGGTATGCACGCAGTCGTGGTTGGCGCATCAAACATTGTGGGTCGTCCGATGACCATGGAGCTTCTGCTCGCAGGGTGCACCACCACCACATGTCACCGCTTCACCAAAGATCTCGAAGGGCATATTCGCCAAGCCGATCTTGTGGTCGTAGCGGTTGGCAAACCTAATTTTATTCCTGGTGATTGGATCAAACCTGGCGCAGTCGTGATTGATGTGGGCATTAACCGCATGGAAGATGGCAAACTGGTGGGTGACGTGGAATACGATGTCGCCAAAACGAAAGCCAGCCACATCACGCCAGTACCGGGTGGCGTTGGCCCAATGACCGTCGCAACATTGATTGAAAATACGCTACTGGCGTGTGAGCAGTTTCATTCGTAAGCCAGCCCAATACATCGCATAACCTCTCCATATATCAAAAAGCACGGCACTCCTCGTGTCGTGCTTTCTCTACCACAGCATGCTCGTCGGCATATAGAAGAAAACCACGAGCTCTCCCTGTTCAGTACTGCTATTTCATTCTACTCGGCAACCTCAACCGCACTTTGTAGCACCTATATCCAATCAACCTGAAGATGCTCGCTTTCTACATCTTTGACATCAAAACTCGCAAAAACTCAAAGCCTTTCATGTCAATTTATTGACTACTCAGTCTCATTTTTGAATCCTATGCATATTAATCAAGACATTGTTTGGGCATTATTTTGCGCATTAGAGTGGGGTACCAAATGAAACCACCAGAATGAAACCACCAAACGACGTCAGAACTCACTAATAGGCCTGACTCCATTAGCAAGACTGTTGGAGCTAACATGTTAACCCCACTCGTGATGGTATTTGGACTGTCGTTTTTATCTCTCTACCTTCTTAGACTCTTAGCCTTCCGTATTGGCTTACTCGATAGGCCCTCAGAAAGAAAACACCACGCAGGTGCCGTGCCATTAGTGGGCGGGCTCTCGTTATATGTTTGCCTAATGGTCTATTTCTTGTTCTATCATCACCTCGATACGGTTGAGACGATCTATATTCTGTCCATTAGCTTATTAGCGCTTGTGGGCGCTCTCGATGATAAGTTTGATGTGAGTTACAAAGTCCGGTTTTTCATCCAAATCATGTTAGCCCTGCTGATGATATCAACCGTTGAGGTTGAACTTTCTTACCTAGGAAACATGTTTGGATTCGGCGAAATCCATTTAGGTATTCTTAGCTACCCCATCACCTTATTGGCTGTCATTGGCGCAATTAACGCCTTCAACATGGTGGATGGTATTGATGGTTTGCTAGGTGGGTTATCCATTGTGACATTCTCAGCGCTTGGCTATCTATTTGGCACGTCCGGTGCGACTGATTTGATGTTGCTGTGTCTCATTGTGATCGTGGCACTTGTGCCTTATATCATCATGAACTTGGGACTGATTGGAAAGACAAGAAAAGTCTTTATGGGGGATGCGGGATCCATGTTGATTGGCTTTACCGCTGTATGGTTACTGATCAAAGCAACCCAACCCAACTTTGAGCCGGTGATGCGTCCGGTGACAGCGCTCTGGATCATCGCACTGCCACTCATGGATATGGCCGCCATTATGATACGAAGAGTAAAACGCGGCGACTCTCCATTTAAACCCGACCGCGAGCATTTACATCATATTTGTCAACGCGCTGGCCTTAATGCGAACCAAACCCTTACAGCAATTTGTACCGTTGCGCTGTCGATGACAGGCATAGGATTGATTGGCGAGAACTTACAAGTGCCAGATCTCGCCATGTTTGGGCTATTTATTATCATGTTTTGCGCCTACTATTTGGCACTTGCTCATGTTTGGCGTTTACTGACAGTGATTCGACGACTCGTCAAAAAAGACAAAGTATTTGAAACAGAGGCTAAGTCTTGATTGTTCACATAACTCACTGGAATGATCTGTCGCTACGCTAGTCAGCGCCAAACAAATCTCTTGTGTACACCTTATCTTCAACATCCAGCAAGGCATCATCCATACGGTTCGACACAATCACATCGGTGCACTGTTTAAAGGCATCAAGATCGGTGAGCACTTCTGAGTTGAACAATGTTCTCCCCGTGTACACAGGCTCATAAATCACAATCTCAATGCCCTTCGCTTTGATGCGCTTCATCACGCCAAGAATCGAAGAAGCACGAAAATTGTCCGATCCTGTTTTCATGATCAAACGATAAATCCCGACCACTTTTGGCTTTCTTTTCAGTATGGATTCCGCGATGAAGTCTTTTCGGGTGCGGTTCGCCTCAACAATCGCCCCAATAATGTTATTGGGTACCGAATTGTAATTCGCCAACAGCTGCTTAGTATCTTTCGGCAAGCAGTATCCACCGTAGCCAAAAGAAGGATTGTTGTAATGGCTTCCAATCCGAGGGTCTAAACACACCCCTTCAATGATCTCGCGAGAGTCTAACCCCAAAGCTTCAGCATAAGAATCAAGCTCATTGAAGTAAGCAACACGCATGGCAAGGTAGGTATTCGAAAACAACTTAACCGCTTCGGCTTCGCTGGAATGGGTAAATAGAACGGGGATATTCTCGTCTTCTGCACCTTCTAACAACAGGTTTGCAAACAACTCCGCAAACTCGGTTTGCCCACCGATAATGATACGAGAAGGATGCAGGTTGTCATACAGCGCTCGCCCCTCGCGCAAAAACTCCGGTGAAAAAAGCAGGTTTTCTGTCTGATAGTGGGTTTTGGCATTTTCCGTAAACCCAACCGGTACAGTCGATTTCACCACAATGAGTGCATGAGAATTGCAACACACCACGTCTTGAATGACCGCCTCAACGGAAGACGTATTAAAAAAATTGGTGACAGGATCGTAGTCCGTCGGTGTCGCCACAATCACAATGTCTGCCCACGCATAGGCTTCGCGACTGTCCAATGTGGCGTAAAAACGTAACCCTTTATGCGTTAGAAAGTTTTCAATGTCTTTATCAACAATCGGCGACACACCATTGTTAAGCATGTCGACTTTCTCTTTCACAATATCAACGGCAACCACATGATTATGCTGTGCAAGGAGCATGGCGTTCGAAAGGCCAACATAGCCCGTTCCTGCTACCGCTATCTTCATTCAACGCTCCATGCTCTGCAAAGAAAAGTGCAGAAACGACAAAATGCACGCACCTAGATGAGCTCATTTGCATATCCATCACACCATTAATCTTAAATATAGAACATGACGTTTTTCTGATGTTTATTTTGAGGTTTGATGATGTTGTCGTCGCGAGGAAAGGAGGAAACGAAGGGGAAAAACTGAAAGGACCGCGAGGACATTCACAGTCGCATCACTCATGCTCCCATCGCGCCCTTGAACCCAATAGGTTTGGGCTAACTCGGAGCCAATACCAAGGGCTATGAGCAAACACCACACGAAACGTCTTTTTCCTGAATCAAGGGTAAAAACAAGCCAACTGCTTAGATGGAAAAGCGCGAAATGAAATAGCCAGTCACCATGACCGAAGAAAAAATGGCTGCTTTCGACGTTAATGGCAGAAAGCCCGACGCCCGTAAAGAGAGAACCCACACCGATAAACGCAATACACAGTGCGGAAATATATAGGGCGAGAGATAACGACGATTGTTTCAACGAGTGAGATTCCTTAGAAACGGGAGTAGGGACTAGGGAGGAGTAGTAACTAGGAAAGAGCAGGTCCTAGGGCCGAGGGAAGAGCGGGGGCAAAAGCAAGAGCTCGACATCAACACTCACAGCCTTTCGCTCTTGTCTCTGTTCTTTCTGCTTTTCCTAGCACCTAGGACCTTCTTTTCCTAGGACTTTGCTTTCCCTAGAACCTTGCTCTTACTTATCAGGATAACCATTCGGGTTGTTTGACTGCCAACGCCACGTATCCGTTACCATGTCATCAAGCGTATGGGTGGCTTTCCAATCCAGTTCAGTTTGCGCTTTGATTGGGTCAGCCCAGCACTCAGCGATATCGCCCGCGCGACGTGGCGCCACTTGATAGGCAATCTCTTTGCCGCTGGCTTGGCTAAAGGCCGCAACCATTTCCAATACGCTCTTACCGTCGCCAGTCCCCAAGTTGTAAATATGCAGCCCAGGCTTAGGCCCGACTTTATCCAGCGCCGCCAAATGGCCATTTGCCAAATCAACAACGTGAATATAATCACGCACGCCACTGCCATCTGGCGTTGGGTAATCATCACCAAACACCGACAAAAACTCGCGGCGACCAACAGCCACTTGTGAAATGAACGGCATCAAGTTATTCGGAATACCTTGTGGGTCTTCACCCATCTCACCGGACTTGTGTGAGCCTACAGGGTTGAAGTAACGAAGCAGCGTAATGCTCCAATCAGGATTTGCTTTGTGGAAATCCGTTAAACACTCTTCCACCATCAGCTTGCTGCGACCATATGGGTTGGTGGCAGACGTTGGGAAATCTTCACGAATAGGCACAGAGGCCGGGTCGCCGTATACCGTGGCAGAAGAACTAAAGATGATTGATTTCACCCCCGCATCACGCATGGCATCCACCAGCACCAGTGTACCGTTCACGTTGTTGTCGTAGTATTCAAGCGGCTTTTCTACCGACTCACCCACCGCTTTCAAACCCGCAAAGTGGATGACTGCTTTGATGTTGTTTTCTTTTTCAAAAACAGAAGTAAGAAAAGCTTTGTCTCGAATATCACCTTGATAGAAGTTAGGTCGCTTACCCGTGAGCTTTTCTATACGATCAAGCACAGCCAACTTACTGTTGTGCAGGTTATCCACCAATACCGGATTAAACCCTGCTTCAATCATTTGTACGCAGGTATGGCTACCAATATAACCAACACCACCAGTAACGAGAACGTCCATTTTTAAATCCTGTTTTGCTTGCATATCAGCTTATACCAACATAACAACCGCTGCAAAAGCGCCTGCTGTGTCTTTAAGTAACCGAAAGCACGAATATTAATTAAAAATCTGGCAATGATTATATCGCCAATCGGCAAGTTTTCCGATAACTATCTAGATACTCTCGCCTACCAATTTGGACCAGCCGCACGCGATAACCGTCAACCTTCGTGCGCTTTGATTCTAGGAGCAAGCACATCGCGGTATGACGAAATTTTGAGTCCTATTAGTTGAAGATCAGGATGAGGGTGAGAACGTCGCAGTTAACATGGCCGAAAATTAATGGTGGCGAGCGGGGATTATCAGGTCCAATGCGAGGAAGATGCGCTTCAGTTTCTGGTGGGGAAAGGCTGCCAACACATTGTGATGCATAGCAAAGCCATGAGTGATGACGCGCTCACCGCATGGGCGAAAAACTGCCTGGGCTAGTGCTGGTGAATCGCTGTGTGAAAGACATCGCGCCGCAGTGTGTGTGGCTCGATAATGCACAAGGCACGTACTTGGCTACCAAGCATCTGATTGAACACGGCCACCGAGAAATTGCGTATATTTCTTGTGAAATGGCGTTAGATGATAAAGCCGCGAGGTTTGAGGGGTATCAACGTGCGTTGCAAGAGGTGGGAATTGCGGTGAATCCAGACTGGGTTGAAGAGGTGCCGTTTGGCGAGCAAAGCGGTGCAATAGCGGCGACTAACCTTCTCAACAAAGGCTTGCCGGTTACCGCCGTGGTGGCCTTCAACGATTTCTTTGCCGCTGCCGCCATGCAGGTGTTTCGCGAACAAGGCGTGAGCATGCCAGAGCGGTTATCGATTGTGGGGTTTGATGACGTGCTGCCCTCGTGCTATTTCAGCCCTGCACTGACAACGATAAGAGGCCCTATTGAGAGCGCGGGCATGAATGCGGCCAGATTATCGCTAGGTGAACAAACCACCGCGCCGGTGCGCGAGTTCCAGCCAATTTTGATTAAGCGCCAATCGGTGCAAAGGCGTTAAGGCTGAGCGAGTTGGCCCTTTTAGCAGGCCAATCATGCTCTCGCTTCTCTTTTTATCCTTGTTTCTTATCTCGTGACACTGAGCGGCTCTTACTCGACCCGACCTTCCCACCAATAAGACAAAACAACCCGCCATCGCCCATTACTATCCTCTCTATCACATCACTCGTAACAGACTGATAAGCAATTCATTTCTATTAATCGCATTGATTAATGCAGAGGGGATACGGATGTCCAAAACGCTCTTCACCATTGCCATCATTTTATCTTTGATGGGCTGCAATCATTCAACGTCAAACCCAAATACCCGTTCGACGCCCCCTTCCAATGATGCGCCGCCGTCATCAGAGCCCGACACTGAAACTGATACTGATAATCAGGAAGAAGAATCAACGTCATCGTTTTCCATGGAACTAAGAGCGCAACCGTCGGTAGACGATCAACTTGGGCTTATCTACCAACATTTTGACCATACCCTCGACAGAACCGATTCGTTGACAGGCACTGATGACAATCAAGACGGTATTCGTGACGACATTGAAGCCTTTTTAAACATGCTGGAAGTGGAAGAGCCGGTGAGAAATGCCCTCAAACAAAATGCACGTCATGTTCAAGATAACCTTCACTATGATTTCACCGAAGATACGCCAGAGAATGAAGATCTCGCGTTTGAAATCAGTAAGAACTACGTCAAAGTCATTGCTTGCGAGGGCTTTCTAGGCATGCCTGTGCGTGACATGACCAATACGTCAAAGACGCTCGTCGCACTCACCTACAACACCAAAGCACGCACCATGGCATTTCTGGCCTACAACAGGCTGTTAGATGGAAACTACTATAAAATGCTTGACGACAAGGAGGAGTATTGTGAATAAACACCTCATTACGATGATGTTTATTGTTTTAGCATCACAACCCTTGCACGCAGCAACATCGCCATTGTTCACATCGCCCCTGCTTCGCCTATCTTGAACGGTGACTATGTATTATCAAGCAGCGACTTCGTGATAAACGGGTTACAGTTTACCGGCCCCACTAGTGTGCCATTGCCCAATGCCTTACTGCCTATCACCCGCACTGACCCATCAGGTCACATGTTGATTGAAAGTTATTTAGGGCAATCAAAGACACGCACAAAAATAAAAAGTCTGATCAGCAAAGCATTTGCTCGCCTGAGTAAACCAGAGATGGAAGATTACCTGTTCCAACTGAGTTTTGAGTACTCAGCAAACTTTGTACAGCATCATGAAAAAGCGCAATTCGACTTTATCGATTCCAAGAAAGATCGTAAATACTGTGATTTCTTTTGTTATGAGTACCTAACACGCACCTCCGAGCGCGCGACCTATCCTCATATATACGAGCTAAAACCCGCTGAAAATGTCAAACCACTGATTTTTGTGGAAAGAAAGGAAGAACAAGACGAGGAAACAAATAACGAGGATGGCGCAGAGGAAAGTTCAGGCGGCGGTGATGGCGCAGAAACAGAAGAAGGAACCGGTGAAGATATGGAAGGGAAAACGCGTAACATTCATGTTGAAACCTGCCAGAAAATCCCCGAGGAAGGCTCATTCCTGTTTGGCGAATTCTCAAACATTACCGATCTTTCATCACCGTTGGACATGACCAAAAAGCTCAAAGTGATAGACCGATACGGTGATACCTGGATATCCAAAACCCGAGATGTCAGCCCCCGTTATGAAGACGGTTACTCACCCTGCGCAGGTAATGGCGAAAACATCGAAATCATCGCGAGTCAGGCTCACTACACCAGCAAGCAAAAAAGCTATCTCGAGAAAAATGACCTGTCAGGTAACTATCGAACAGGATCAACCGATCTCGACGGAACTTGCATACTGCACTGAGGCGAGTTGGCGAGTACGTATCCATTCTTACTCGCCACTCGACACTGCTCTCCCTCGCCCCTGCTCGTTACGCCATCTCCACCAACGGTGCTTTACCCATCCACTGGCGAATTTTCGACGTGATACGAAATATGTGGCTAATGGTGGCAAAGTAAACCGCAAACAATGCCATGAAGGTGATGAACATAGCGGTTTCATTCACTTGATATAACTCACCCCAAATACCGATACCGGCGAACGAAGCAGCAAGCAGACAAATCGCCACCAAGGTCATACGAGATGACAACCCGATACGCTGACAAATGTGATGCAAGTGCTCACGATCAGGTCTAAACGGTGAATGCCCTTTGCGAACACGACGCACCATAATGGTTGCCATGTCCATGAGCGGTAACGCAATAAACCAAAGCGCAGTCACCGGGTTTATCGAGGTGGAGTGATCGGGCTGAGAGCCGCGGATCAAAAACCACACCACGGTAAAGCCAATCAACATGCTGCCCGCATCACCCATAAACACCTTAAAGCGGGGGCCAAGCGGAATACCAAGATTAAGCAAAACGTACGGAATAATCGCCGCAATCAACATGGCACAGTTCAGCGCAAGAGCGACATCCCCTTGCAACCAAAACATAATACCCAAGGCCCCAAAAGACACTGAGGCCAAACCGCCCAGCAAGCCATCGATACCATCCACCATGTTAAAGGCGTTAATCGCGCCGATCACGGCAACGATAGTCACGGCGTAGCTCACCCAATCAGGCAAATACACAGGCACATTACCGGCAATGTTGCCCAAACTCTCTAAGCTCAAGTTCGCCAACATGATCATAGAAAGCGAAATAGCGCCCTGCACAAACAGGCGCACTTTAAAGCTGATATCGAATTTATCGTCGAGCACACCAATACCAATCAATACCGCGCCACAGGCGAGATACAACCAATCGCTTTGCGCCATATCGATATATAAAAGGGAGGACAGCAAAATCGAACAATAAATGGAAACGCCACCAACAAGCGGAATCGCACCCTTGTGATGTTTACGCTCATTCGGTTTATCAACCAAATTAATTTTCTTCGCCACTTTTCGGAAAACAAAAAGCAGCACAAAAGACAACAGAAATGTTGTTGTGATAGCCAAAGACATAGTGGGTTCTTATTTTGGTTATAGAGACAGGTTACGGATTACGGATTACGGATTATGGATTACGGATTACGGATTACGGATTACGGATTACGGATTACGGATTACGGATTTTCCCAAGGTCACACTGATTTTCAAGCTTTTCCCTGTAATCGGTATTCCTTGCTCTTCCCGTATTCGAGCTCTTCCCCGTATTCCTAGCTCTTACCCCTTATAAACATTCTCAAAGCAGTAATTGGTGGCTTCAATAAACCCTTCGACGCTGCCGCAATCAAAACGCTTACCTTTAAACTTGTACGCCAATACACAACCGCTCTTGGCCTGTTGTAGTAATGCATCCGTTATTTGGATTTCGCCCCCCTTACCTGGGGGTGTATTTTCAATAATATCGAAAATATCCGGCGTCAAAATGTAGCGGCCAATGATCGCCAAATTACTTGGCGCTGTGCCCTGCTCTGGTTTTTCGACCATGTCAGTCACACGCATTAGGTTATCGGTTAATGGTTCACCCGCAATCACGCCGTACTTATGGGTTTCATCGGCTGGCACTTCTTCGACGGCAACAATTGAGCAACGGAACTGCTTATACAACGCCACCATTTGCGCCAGCACGCCTTGGTCGGGGTTAATGCAAAGGTCATCCGCCAGAACAACAGCAAATGGGTTATCACCCACTAAGTCACGCCCCGTTAAAATGGCATGGCCTAGGCCTTTCATTTCACGTTGGCGAATATAGGTAAAGTTCGCTGAATCAATCACACTGCGAATATCATCAAGCAAGGCTTCTTTGCTGGTGCCTGATATTTGATGTTCCAATTCATAGTTCTTATCGAAGTGGTCCATCAAAGAGTGTTTACCACGGCCAGTGACAATACACATGTCCGTCATGCCTGCTTGAATGGCTTCATCAACACCGTATTCAATTAAAGGCTTGTTGACGATTGGCATCATTTCTTTTGGCATGGATTTGGTGGCTGGCAAAAAGCGTGTCCCGTAGCCAGCAGCGGGAAATAAGCATTTTTTTATCATTTTAGTAAAGGTCCTAGTATTTTAGGTCCTAGATCCTAGGTAAGAGAGTCCTAGGGAGAACCTTTGCGACTAATCATTTGTGGGGAAAAGATAAATGGAGTTAAGTCGATATATTTCCTAGGCCCTAGGATCTTCTTTTCCTAGGACCTGAATTTTAATCACTTCCAAACAAATCTCGGGTATAAACCTTGCTGGCTACATCCGCTAATTCTTCTGCCATGCGGTTCGAAACGATCACATCAGATTTCGCTTTAAATGCATCAAGGTCGGCCATGACTTCAGAATGGAAGAACTCTTTTTCTTGAAGTACAGGTTCATACACAACAACTTCAATGCCTTTGGCTTTCAAGCGTTTCATGATCCCTTGAATAGAAGACGCACGGAAGTTATCAGACCCTGACTTCATAATCAGGCGATAGATTCCGACGGTTTGAGGATTCTTCTTTAGAATAGATTCCGCGACGAAGTCTTTACGTGTGGTGTTTGCATCTACTATTGCGTTAATCAGGCAGTTAGGTACGTCTTGGTAATTTGCGCGTAGCTGCTTGGTATCTTTTGGCAGACAGTAGCCACCGTATCCAAACGAAGGGTTGTTGTAGTGGTTACCAATACGAGGGTCTAAACCAACACCTTCGATAATCTGGCGTGCATCAAGGCCATGAGATTCAGCGTAAGAATCCAACTCGTTAAAGTAAGCCACACGCATTGCAAGGTAAGTATTGGAGAACAACTTAACTGCTTCTGCTTCCGTTGAATTAGTGAAAAGTACTTCAATCTTTTCTTTCACTGCACCTTCAACGAGAAGACTGGCGAAGACTCGTGCACGTTCACTTCGCTCACCCACAATAATGCGAGAGGGGTAGAGGTTATCGTGAAGCGCTTTACCTTCACGCAGAAACTCCGGCGAGAAAAGAATATTCTCACAGCCAAATTCTTCCTTAATACGTTGAGTATAACCAACAGGCACAGTGGATTTAATCACCATCACTGCTTCAGGATTAATAGTCATAACATCTTTAATCACAGCTTCAACAGAAGATGTATTAAAGTAGTTATTCTTAACGTCATAATCCGTTGGCGTTGCGATAACAACAAACGCAGCGTTCTTGTAGGCTTCTTCTTTATCCAAAGTCGCTATAAAGTTTAGATCTTTATTTTTAAGGAAGTCTGTAATTTCAGTATCAACGATCGGAGAAATACGATCATTTAGTAACTGGACTTTTTCTTGGATAATATCAACCGCTATAACTTCATGGTTTTGCGCCAATAGCATAGCGTTGGAAAGGCCAACATAGCCTGTTCCGGCAATAGCAATTTTCATAGTTTTCTCGGAAGATTAAGAAAAGTGAACAGTCTGAATGTTTTGTAGGGCTTGGTTTACAATACGTTGAGCGCTCATCTCGGAGTCAGATTCAGCATAACAACGCAACTCGGGGGCATTGCCAGAAGGCCTAAAATGAATGATATCGCCATTCACGAGAGTGATACGCAAGCCATCTGTTTGATCGACAAATTCAACCTGAGCGGATTCAAAACCCAATGCGCTCAAGAATGACGACGGCTGTGCTTGAGCGCTGGCTAAAATCGCTACGCTCTTTTCAGTAGCAAAATTTTGGATACGATCACTGTGCGTAAAGCGTTTAGGTAATAGCTCTACCAACGTAGAAATTGCGATATCCTTGGATGCAGAAAGAAGCATTAATGCGGGAAGCACAGCATCTCTCGTTGGTAGAGCTTTAATGATCTGTCCACCAAACGTTACGTCTGATCCTAAAAGAAAACCGCCATTAGCTTCAAAACCGGCAACACTCTCGTGATTTTTTGCAAGATGATCAAACTCTGCAATCACATAGGGAGAACCAATCTTTGTGCGAGAGGTATGTGGGAATACATTAGATAGCTCGACAGAAGTATTGCAGCTAACCGGCAATGCTAACGCTTCTATTCCTAACTCTTTTGCACACAATAGACCAAGAACATCCCCTCTCAACCAATTACCCTTTTCGTCAGAGACTAATGGTCTATCGCCATCACCATCTGTGGAGAAAATGAAATCAAGTTCATGTTGTTGAAACCAACCAATTGCCTTTAGTTTATCCGCCTCAGAAACAGCTTCAGTGTCGATAGGAACAAACTCATCGCTCCGCTCAAGCGAAATAACTTCTGCCCCCATACTTTCAAACAGTTGTCCGTATAGATCACGTCCAGCACTTGAATGTTCGTAAATACCAATGCGGCGACCTTTTAGAAAGTGCTTATCCAATAGAGAAACATTTCGGTCAAGGTAAGCCTCAGAAGCTTTTGAGCTTACGAACAGTTCTTCTTCACTGACTGAGAGTGAAAATTCAACGTTCGCGTTCAAAATAGCTTGCTCATCGCCTTTGGTGATTTCACCATCTGGGCGGTAAAATTTCAGGCCATTTCGATCAAACGGAATATGGCTGCCGGTGACCATAATACAGGGCATTTTATCTTGCATGGCAACATAAGCCAAAGCTGGCGTTGGAACAACACCATAATAAATTGGTGTTAACCCCATTTGCTTTACCGCACTAACAATAGCTTTCGCCATATCAGGGCTACTAGGGCGATTATCTATCGCGATAGCTACCGATTCGAACTCAAACTGATTACGGACGGAACAAATAAAAGCATGGGTGAAAGCGGCACAAGCTTCCGGAGTAAATTGCTCAACCAAGCCTCTGGCACCGCTAGTACCAAATTGTATGCCTGAGCGCGAGAGAACATTAGACGTCATTAGCATATTAAACACTCTTGAAGAATTGGGGTATTTTTGAAAGGTTTTTGACCAAAATCGCTTTCGCCCAAGGAACTTCACTGTTATTAAGTGCTCGAATATCTTCTTTGGTCTTATGAATAATATTCGAAATACTACGGTTACTTGCTCCGCCTACGCGCATCTTTATTGTGACGGTAGGAACATAGCACAGTGTAATTTCACCTTTCCAGAGATACCTTAGAAGTGAGTCGTAATCAGCAGCGATTTTGTATGACAAATCAAAAAGGCCATGTTCTTCATAAAGTGATTTTTTCATATAGAATGTTGGATGAGGAGGCATCCATCCATATTTCATCGACTCTCGTTTATATTCTTTAGACTTCCAATATCGGAGTACCTTATTGGTATCTAACTTGTCTACATATTGCAAATCAGAGTAAACCGCATCCGCATTACTCTCCTTAATTGTAGATACGATGTCAGCAACAGCATCTTCATAAGCAAATAAATCATCAGAGTGCAAGAAACCTACAATATCACCTGTGGCCGCTCGTATCCCTTTATTAAGCGCATCATAAATACCATTATCTGGCTCCGAAATCACTTTAGATATACGAGTGCAATTTTTAGATATTATTTCTAAAGTCTCATCAGAAGAATTGCCGTCTACAATGATGTACTCAATGTCTGGATATGTTTGTAATTCCAATGAGCGGAGTGTGTCGGTAATGGTTTTCGCACTATTATAAGTCGCTGTGATAATACTAACTTTCATCAATAACCTACGCCATAGTCTTCGATGCGTGTCACATCATCTTCGGAAAGATACGCGCCCGATCTGACTTCAATGAGTTCAAGGGGAATTTGACCGGGGTTTTCAATCGAATGTGCTTCACCAATTGGGATATAAGTCGATTCGTTTTCTGTGAGAAGAAAATGGTCTTCGCCATTTCTGACTTTTGCTGTACCTTTCACTACGATCCAATGTTCAGCACGATGGTAATGCATTTGAGTGGCCGTTTTTTCTCCAGGTTTTACCGTTACATGTTTAACATGAAACCTATCTCCTGAAGCAATTTCGTCATGTGTACCCCAAGGGCGATAAACTTCGCGATGTTGAAGATGCTCATAGCGTTCTAGCGCGCTGAGCTGATTTACGATGCTTTTTACATCTTGAACTTTGTCCTTGTGAGCCACAAGAACAGCATCTTTAGTTTCAACAATCACTAAATCAGTTAGACCAACGGCTGCGACGAGCTTATTTTGGGAGTAAATGTAACTGTTCTTTGTATTCTCAAGAAGAACGTCACCCTGTGCAGCATTTCCATCATTGTCCTTATTGCTCACTTCCCACAAAGAAGCCCAAGACCCTACATCACTCCAGTTGGCATTGAGAGGCACCACTGCGGCGTCATTGGTTTTTTCCATAACGGCATAATCAATAGAATCACTTGGGCATTCAGAGAAAATTTGAGAAGATATGCGGAAAAAGTCCAAGTCTTTTTCGGCGTTTTCCAAAGCAGCTCTACAGACTTCTAAAATCTCTGGTGAATGAGTTTCAAGTTCTTCAAGAAACTTAGATGCTTTAAATAGAAACATCCCGCTATTCCAGTAATAGTCCCCGCACTCACAATACGTCTTCGCGACATCTAAAGCAGGTTTTTCAACAAATGCATCAACCTTGTAAATGCCATCAGCAATACTTTGACCACCCCGAATATAGCCATATCCTGTTTCTGGGTGAGTAGGTACGATGCCAAACGTTACAAGCTTGCCGTCTTCAGCACTTTTCTTTGCACGTTCTATCGATTGAATAAAAGCATCTGTATCTTGTATCACATGGTCAGCGGCCAGCACTAGTAATAGTGGGTCATTACCGTTTTCAATAGCCTTTAATGCAGCCAAGGCAATTGCTGGCGCTGTATTCTTCCCCATTGGCTCTAGAATAATGCCATTATTTTCTATATTCGCTTTTCTTAACTGTTCAGCGACAATAAACCGATGCTCCTCGTTACAAATAAAAATAGCAGGTTGATGCGTTAAGCCTCCTAATCTATTCACCGTTTCTTGCAGCATGGTGGCATCTTTGGTAAGTGATAAAAACTGTTTCGGATATAGCGTTCTAGATAGCGGCCAAAGACGGCTCCCTGAGCCACCTGCCATGATGACGGGTAACAACATGTGTTTTACCTTTTATTATTTGTATAAACCTGAGAAATAGGCCTTAGTATTTCGATGCACTTGATTGCTATTTAATAGTTCTTCGACGTCCCACCACTTATAGTTATTATGCTGATCTTGTGGTAGTTCGGATAATTTGAGGTCAATACTAAGCTGATATCCGAGCACGACATAATGCGTTGAAAAAGTCGTCCCGGAGAAGTTATCTTGATAAAGATGTTGGTAAGGTCCAATAAATTCTGCCTGGCCAATATCAGTCTTTTCACCAAGTTCAATGTAAGTCAGACGCTGAAAAGCGTCATTAAAGGTTTCGTCTTTGCAAATACGCCCACCAGGTACAAACCAATAACCTTGAGCTGGCCGATTGGTTCGGTAACCAAGCAAGACCTGATTGGCGCTGTTACGCACAATCAGATCAATCGAAACTAATGGGGTAGATGCAACGACCGTTTTGAATGTCTCAATGTCTAATCGTTGCGTCATAGCTGTCTAATAACTAGTTACGGAAGGAGTTTTGATTCTCTAAGAACCACTGATAGGTTTTGGTCAAACCGCCTTCTAAATCTGTTGTGAACATCCAACCAAGGTCAGCCAAACGTGACACATCCATCAGCTTGCGAGGTGTTCCATCAGGCTTTGTCGAGTCAAAAGAAACACTTCCTTTGAAACCAATAACTTTTGCCATGGTTTCGGCCATCTCACGAATCGTACAATCGACACCAGTGCCGACGTTGATGTGCGAGAGCATGGGTTGAGTGCACGAGTGATATGTGTCGTCAGAAAGTTCCATTACATGAATACTAGCTGCCGCCATATCATCCACATACAAAAACTCACGCATTGGTGTGCCCGTACCCCAAACGATGACTTCGGAGTCTTTATTGACTTTGGCTTCATGAAAACGACGCATTAATGCCGGAATGACATGAGAGTTATCAGGATGAAAATTATCATTCATTCCATACAGGTTCGTCGGCATAACGCTTCTGTAATTTCGACCATATTGGCGGTTATAAGACTCACAAAGTTTGATACCAGCAATCTTAGCGATCGCATATGGCTCGTTCGTAGATTCCAACTCACCTGTAAGCAATGCAGTTTCAGTCATTGGTTGGTCGGCGAGTTTTGGATAGATACAAGACGACCCCAGGAACAGAAGGTTTTGAACACCATGACGATGAGCTGAATGGATAATATTGCATTCCATCATCAAGTTTTCATAGATAAATTCTGCAGGAAACGTGTTATTTGCGTGTATACCACCAACTTTTGCTGCCGCCAGATACACTTCATCGATATCATGTACAGCAAAAAATGTGTCAACAGCTTTCTGATCCAACAGATCGAGTTCAGTTCTGTCCTTAACTATAAGCTCTACGTCGTTGCGACAAGATAGTTGACGAATAATAGCAGAGCCGACCATCCCTTTATGACCAGCTACAAATACTCTTTTCTTTTTCAAAGCCAATCCCTTAACTCTCTAGAGAAATTGCCACATCGAAGCCATGCTCTTTCAGCAAAACATGCTGCTTTGCTTTGTCGATATCGGAAGCGACCATTTCAGCACACATTTCTTCAACTGTGATTTCAGGAACCCAACCGAGCTTTTCTTTCGCTTTAGATGGATCACCTAACAGAGTTTCAACTTCTGCAGGACGGAAGAATTTAGGACTAACACGAACAATAATGTCACCAACATTTACAGCAGGCACCTTTGCACTATCAACATCTACCACAGTCGCAATTTCATCCACACCTTCGCCAGAAAACTCAAGTGTGATGCCTGCTTCTTTTGCAGATAGACGAACGAACTCGCGTACTGATATTTGCTTGCCTGTAGCGATGACAAAATCATCTGCAACGTCTTGCTGAAGCATCATCCACTGCATACGAACGTAATCTTTCGCGTGGCCCCAATCTCGTAACGCATCCATATTTCCAAGCTGCAAACAAGACTCTAAACCTTGAGAGATATTAGCAATAGATCGCGTGATTTTGCGTGTCACGAAGGTTTCACCACGACGAGGAGATTCGTGGTTAAACAAAATACCGTTACATGCATACATACCATATGACTCGCGGTAATTTACTGTAATCCAGTACGCGTACATTTTTGCCACAGCATAGGGAGAGCGAGGATAAAAAGGTGTTGTTTCGCGTTGTGGGATTTCTCGAACCTCACCATAAAGCTCAGAAGTTGACGCTTGGTAGAAACGTGTTTTCTTTTCTAGGCCATTGATAC
Organism: Enterovibrio norvegicus FF-33; assembly: GCF_000286835.2. Lineage (GTDB taxonomy): Bacteria > Pseudomonadota > Gammaproteobacteria > Enterobacterales > Vibrionaceae > Enterovibrio > Enterovibrio norvegicus_A. The sequence continues at coordinate 2,937,566 of NZ_AJYD02000038.1, forward strand.
GAATTGCTTCGAGCAAACGAATCGTGCCAAGCGCATCTACATCTGCAGCGTATTCTGGCGACTCAAATGACACCGCAACATGAGACATTGCACCAAGATTATAGATTTCATCGGGTTGGATTTCCTTAACCAATCGAATAAGATTTGATGTGTCTGTCAAATCACCATAGTGCAGGTGAATTTTGTCGTTAGAATTACAAATTGAATCGATTCGACCAGTATTGTAAGAGGATGCACGACGAATAATACCATGCACTTCATATCCCTTTTCAACAAGGAGTTCCGCCAAATAGGAACCATCCTGTCCTGTGATACCAGTTACTATTGCCACTTTTGTCATTATTACACCTCAAATATTTCTTTAATTTTTTCTTCGTGACGAATGTTAGAGTATCTTTGAAAATAATAATTTCTATTCTCGCAACCTATAGCCGTATAGTTTGATTCAATACACAGCTTCAAAGTATCATAAAGCGAGGAGACATTTTTAGGCTTACAAATAAACGCATAATTTTCATCAAACATCTCCGGTATATACCCCACATCCGATGCAACAACAGCTAAACCATTGTACATTGCCTCGATTATAGATAATGGCTGACCTTCATTATGTGAAGGCAGGATGAATATATCAGAACGACGAAATGTATTATATTTACAAGCTAAACTGACTGGAGGTTCTAATACCTCTATACTGAGCCCTTCAGAAGCAGCATTAATCTCATTCAAAATAGAGGCATCCTGTGGAAGTCCGCAAAACGTCAGTTCCAGTGCACTGAAATCACGCGAAAGCATACGAAAAGCAGAGATGATTTCAAAAACGCCCTTTTCCCTTATTATATTAGAGAAGTAAAGCAATCTAATATTCTCCCCACACTTAACCCATGGTTCCAATTCACTTTCATCAACCTCTTCAATAACATTTTCTAGTATATGAACGCAATCATCCCCCAACAACTTTCCAACTTCATTATCGTGAGACAAGAATATGAAATTTTGAACAAACTTTCTAAGTGTTTTCAGTAACAATAATCTACACATGCTTTTAACAAAAAAATCATGAAAGTCGCCTCGATGTACATGCGTTACAATTTTCATATTATTAAATAAAAACTTAACCCACACAATCATTACTAGATCCCTTAAGAGACCAAAATTCGTCAAAGACAACGAGAAATAGAAGTACGTGGGATTTATTTCTTTCTTTTTTTTAAATGCGTACCTCATGCTGCCAATTAGATTAATTAATACCCTGAATTTTTTATTATAGTTCGACTCTTTACCATAACCTGAATCATAGCAAATCTTGGTTATGTTAAAATGCCGTTCTAAAATATTAACATTAATATCATTGGATATACTTACACCATGCACCACATCTGGAGGAAGTTCTCCAAAAAAAATCAAATCTTCCACGTAGGCCTCCGATAATTATTGGAAAAAAGTAATATAAGCATATAAACAAAAGGATTTGAAAACGTTACTCCACCAAACAAAGGTATGAACAGACCTATAAACATTAGTCGTTTAAATTTTGTTCTCATCATTACAAAGCACAAGAAAAAAATGTATAAAATTGAGATTATCCCTATTTCATAGAACAGTGCACCCCAGTATGAAATGACTTTATCACTTACTGCTCCATACCAAAACAAACCATCACTAAGAGAAGCTTTGTTGCCTGTATAATATGAATAAGTATTGAAGTATCCTGGTAATAAATTATTATCGACAAACCCGTAAAATGACAAATACACCTGCCCAACCCGATCATTAATACTAGCATCCATAAGTATTGCACTAATATCCATACTCATTAGAAGGTCAACAATCTTGAACAAACGGCTACTATCGTCCAGCATGGATTGGCTCACAGAAGCAAGACCCAAAAATGAAGGAATTATTACCAAGGAAAGATACAGCACACGCTTTGGTTCAATTACAGACAGAAGAAAAAATAATAGAAAAACTACTGCCATAGAAGACTTAGCTATAAATATTATAGCCAAAATCATAGAAAAAATTAATGTTTTCTTTGGTTCGAAATCCGGAAGCACATAGACAATCAATACCATAAGGTACAATATTATCCCAAAAAATGTAGGCTCAGGGGTTAGGGAAGTCACTCCTCTATCTAGCGTTGTCCTTGAACTAACCAGCATTGATACTATATCTGGGCTATACAGCTGTAAGATGCCAACTCCAATATAAACAGCAATGGATAATAAGAAAAGTTTTTTTGGAAACCCATATTTTTTAAAATAGACATGAAGGCCGATTAAATAAATCACAGCGGCATAGTAATTTGCAAAACCTCTTAAAATTTCAACACCTCCACTTTTAAATATACCTCCAATCATAGAGATAACTGCAACTGAAAATAAAAACAAAAAGAGGAAAATGAAATGTCTTGGCACTCTTTCGCCTGAAAGAATTGCACAAAATACAAATAAACTTGCAAGTAATATAGAGTAGGGCTGCGTGTCAAGCCCATTTGGAATAGGAGAAACATAGAAGTAAAGGCAAGATATAAACATAACATTACCTAATGTAAGCAATAAGCCATTCTTCGCAAAATTGTTATTTATATCAGTATTCACTATCTCTCAAGAACTCCTTATTTTCCTTAAAATATCTCGTTTTATTCTTGCCATACATATCTCTAAGTACCTAGATAACAGGTTAAAATTTGCGTCTTTGACAATATAACAAAAAGATGGATATGAAAACATCGGATACTGATGCTTGTTTAAATAGTTTATTTTTTCTATAGGAAACTCTGGGTAGATTTCTTCATGTTTAGAAAAAAATTCACTTGCGTCTTCAATCCTTTTTGACGAAATCGATATCGAATCGCTTGACTCTTCAACAAAGTAAGAAAACGCGCCTACATTTAAAGCACTACCATACTCAGTAATGAGTCTTATCCATAGCTCATGATCTTGCCATGCTGGCAACTTACTATTGAAACCCTTTACGTGTTCCAATTTATACTTTTCAATGAAGATTTGATTTCCAATGCCATTTTTATAGATTATATCTTTAAGGCTTATTCTATTAGATCGAGTTAATGATCTTTTACCTATATTGTAATTGCTATATAAGAATGAATGATCATTTAGCCTATCAATGCTATTAACGAACTTTTCAATACGATCGTGTTTAAAATAGTCATCATCATCAAGACCTGTAATATAATAACCTGAAGCAGCTTCTATCGCCACATTTCGAGCATGGCATGCACCTTTCGGACTTTCACTACGAATGTACTTTACATTAATTTTTTTTTCCAACAATGACTCGCAAAAAGTCTTGGTGTTATCGCTTGACCCATCGTCAGATATTATTATTTCAATATTATCGTAGCTTTGGCGGAAACATGAATTTAAAGCCCTCTCCAGTTTTTCCTTTCGATTATGTGTTGTTACATAAATGGAAACGAGAGGTCTTATGTCTTCATTCATTTTAATTTCCTATAAAAGTAATTGTCACTTGAGATGGTAAGTTCACTTAGCTCTGGGTATATAGACTTACGCACAAATCTTCGATAAATTAGAAACTTTACGAAGGATGAAACATAATTTTTCTTACCCTTTTTTTCTTCTGTTTTTTTTGTGAAATTAATTTTCACACTATTATTTTTAGTATCATTTATAACACTAAACTCACTACCGACTCTAACAGAGACCTTGCCCAGTTGATCCTCGTGGAATACCCCAGAAGTCTTAGTGATAATCTCGTCGCCATCAGAGTGCAATGTATATATCAAAACCAGCGCTCTAAGAGACCATAGAGCACTGTTCGGTCCACTATAATCATCTACAACCTGTTTACTATCAGTTATAAATCCTTGAGTTATTGTTCCGTTTTTTAAAATGCCATTTTTGAAATGATATTTGAAAAAATTTGGCAACAGAGAAGAAATCCTATCCTTATCACGCTTCGATGCTTTCAAAGAAAAATATGTTATGAGAGGACATATGGCAGCCAATCTATATGATACACTACGACCAAAATATGGTAATCGCCCACTGCTATCAAAGAAATATTGATATTTTTGAAAAGTATCAGACACCATACTTTCCAAACCTGGGTCAAGGTCACCTCCCGAAATCCTATTTAACCAAAACAATCCGTAGTTAAAACCCCAAGCATTATAATAATCAATCCCACCATCATTCCCATCTTTAAACCACCCAGGTTCCACTTGAAATCCGGAAATTTTTTCGTATTTATTTTTGTCTATGGAATCGAGGAATCCAAAATTATAAAGCACAGCTTCTATTGTTAGCTGAAATATGATCCAGTTATTCTGGGACACATCTTTTTCAGTAGCACTTTTTAGCCAATTACAAACATTTTCTTTCTCAAAATTATTTAGTCTGTCCCATATGAAAGGTTTAGAAATCCAAAGGCTGATAGCTATATCAGATGCCTCGCATATAAGCTGATCATAATCTAAATGGTCTCCCCAGTAATAATCTCCTTTAGTGGTACCATTTACAATGGATTCCCTTACAAAGGTTAGCATCTCATTGAAGCATTCTTTTTCATCGTCTGCAGAGCCATGCATATAATTGAGGTAACTTGAAATTATAGGTAGAAATCTAGACACGCCCTCAATAGAGTCGATATCATTGCCATTTCTACTAGCTAAACCAACTGTCTTTATCCTCGTGTTTCCTATAATTGCCCTAGAAGAATAGCACTTATAGATGTATTCAGTAAGAGAGTTGTAATCTAAAATATCATTGAACTTTAAATCCCCAATACTTTCTTCAAACTCTGCATCACTGTAAAAGCCTGCATTATTTACATAGAGCCTGCCGTTTCTATAATACTTCAACACTCTGCGATATATTTCTTTAGCTTCAATCATCACTTCAGCTCTTTTTTCAAATATGACTTTATCTCTTTTATATTTAGCATACCAATGTGTACCTTAACGTAATCAACTTCCTTGATTAAAATATAATTTAATATCGAAAAAGCCAACAACTCAGTAATCAGGTAAGCAAAACCCGCGCCACGAATACCATAATTTTCTGTTAGTGCATATGAAAGAGCCACTGCCAGAATAGAAACAGTAAAACTCTTGATCACGAGTCTATTCCTAGAATTTTGGAATAGACCTATTTGTCTGTTAGACAAAAATACAAGCACGCTAAACAGATTAGCCACGACTAAAATAGGAAGTACTGAGGCACCTTCTAGATAAGCAATTCCAAATGCATGCTCAACTATTTCGTTTGAAAATAGGAACGAAAACATTATTATCGGTAGCGAAACGAGTATTGGAATTAAAAGCGATACAGAAAATCCAATATTTTTATTATCTTTCCCCTCTAAAGCTTTTGTCAATATCGATATCCCAATCGAGCTGGGTATAAATGTCCACGCAAGAGCTAACGACATCATTGCAGAATATATCCCCAGTGATTCAAACCCCTCCCAATATGCAATGGAACTTATATTAACCTGAGAATAGATAACAACTAACGCGCTTATAAAAAAGAAAGGTAATCCTTCTTTAAAGTAGAATTTAACATATACACTTTGGTCTTTCTTTTTTTTCTCTTCTTCGTTTATGACTTTAAATTTATATATATAAAGTATTATTCCATCTAAAAAAAACGGTATTATAAAGTAAAATGCATCGAGCTCACTATTTACAAGTATAAGTCTAACTGACATAGAAACTGTTTTAGAAAGAAGCGAAGCTTTGGTGTTCTCTTTTGACTTCAACCTCCCATTGAAGTGATACTGCATTATATCTAAGCCAATAAATAAATTAGAAACCACCAGTGAAAACAAAAAAACCGTCACACTTTCATCATTTGTAAATAGATAATAACAGATAGAAAAAATGACTGAGCACAATAGGTATATCGAGACTCTATACCATACTGTTGACCTAATATATTTCAGACTCCTAGAATTGTTTTTTATTGATGTCTGGAAAATTATTTGACTTGCCCCAAACTGCGACACTACGCTACATACACCTGCGATGAAAATACCAAAACTAAACTGTCCTAGTTTTTCAGGCCCAAGATATCTTGATACTATCGTAGTTACTATTAACCCACCAATTAAAAGGAAAAATTTATCTGCAATTAGCCACAATGTGTTTTTTATATACTTATTATTAACCATATTGTTACGTTCGCCCTTTTTCTACTCGCTTGCGTCGTTTTGTTATTGATGGGCTCAATTTAGTTGCTTGGCAGAAAACCATTTTCATATTATTGTCATAGAAATTAGACGAAGTAGAAAGCACTCTGTGCCCACTTAACCTTCTGTTTTTAATTAGCTTATTTCTCTTTGGTCAACAGGCTTCACTGTTGGACTAATCTTCCTGCTTAAAAGTATGGCGAACAAGCACAAAACCCACACCAATCATCCCACCAAGTAGTGTTGACAATATGAAAATCAAAGCGCGCTTCGGCTCTGTCTTCATTTCAGGAACAACTGGGCGGTCAATGACCTTGAATACAAATTCATCTTGCACTTCGGCCAGCATCAAGCTCTTGGTTTGTTCTTCAATGAGTGAGTAAAACGTGCTTTGCATGTCCGCAATGGCCGTTTTTTCCAACTGGGTTTCTAGGTAGACAAGGTTTTGTGTCGTTTCTTTTATGGTGCGCTCACGCATGACTTTGTTAATGTCTGCAATGAGCCAATCCGTCCATTGTTTCGCTAAATATGGCGAATAATGTTTGATTGAAAGCGTATAAAACCCACTTTTTTTATCTGAACCCACGGAAAGGATTTCTTTCACAAATGCTTCATACATTTCTTGTTCAGAAGGCTCAGGACCTCGCAGTCCTTTAGCTTCACGCAACCAGGTATTCGTTTCGGCGTTATACAATTCTTCGTCAAGAATCAGTTCATTCTTGCTTAAGTCCCACCCTTTGGCTGCCATAAGCGGCACCATCAGTTCGTGTTTTGCGATGAATGCGTTCACAAATTGGCGAGATTTAATCACTTCTGCTGCTAAATCGGTTTGTGAGGCTTCTCCGCCACCCAAACTCACACCAGCCAAAGATGCCAAGCCACCAAATTGCGCTGCCATTTTTGAAAGACCACCACTGCTTGATTCTGCGGGCGCCAAAAGCGCATCGGCTTTGTAAATGTTTGGTAGGCTCAGAGCGTAAAACACGCCAGCTGCAGCAAATAGGAATGTGGTTGCGATGATGATCCACTTGCCTTTCCAGAGGGCGGAGAAAAGTTCGCGGAGGTCGATTTCATCGGAAGGTGGAGACGGAAAGTTAACGTCAGCAATATAGCCTGTTTGTGTATCTGTAAGATTCTTATTCATAGTTAGTGGTTTTTGAGTACGGATTACTGATTGCTGGGAAGGGCTAAGAGCCTGGATTAATGAAAACTGATTACGGAATACTGGTAGAACTAAGAGCCTGATTACGGAATACTGGCAGAGCTAAGAGACTGATTACGGGATACTGGTAAGCGCAAATCGCTTGGATTGCTGATTACTGGTTATCGTAGTCGGGTGTGTCTTCGCCAATTCGTGACTTCTTTGTTTTAATGAGCTTTCCTAAGCTTCCGGCGATTGATTCAGCCTCATTGATTTGTCTCAATCCTTCCGTTTTATCGATATATCCGACTTCTATTCCTATATAAATTTGCGTAATAAGTTCTGCGGTTGATGATTTAGCGATGTTGAGAAATCGAATTTGGTCTTTTGGCGAGTCTCTCTCTTCACCTTCAGCAATATTGGACGGTATAGATAAGCCAGAACGTGTAATTTGGTCTCTGAAGCCCCAGTCGCGACATTCCTTCATTAGCTTGTAGATGTCGCAAGAAAGTCGACATGCTTGCTGCCATACCTTTAGCTGCTTAAATCTCATGGAAGTCCTTTTCCAAAACGGAGAGTGAGCATGGATTACGGATTACGGATTACGGGAAAAAGCATGATTACAGAGAAGAACAAAATCGCTCATTCAGTATTCAGTAATCCAGCTTTTCCTGTATTCTGCTTTTTCCGCTCTTCCCTGTATTCCGTAATCCACCTTTTCCGTAATCCCGCTCTGCTATTTCAATGCATTCACCGCTACACCTGTTTGGTAAAGGATCTGCGTGGCTGCTGTCCAAACACTCAGTGCATCGCGGTAGTCGGTATCCAATGGAACGACAACTGTGTCGCCGGCTTTTAGCGCTTCGCTTTGGTTGCCGAACCAGTAGCCGCTGTTTGGTTTGAATACCGAGCCGTCTGCACGAACTACAAAGATGCGATCTTCATCCGCCTGCTTTTTCAAGCCACCGGCTTTGTTGATGTAGTCATCTACGTCCAGCTTGCTGTCTCGTAGGTAGGTAATCGCGACTTGTACTTCGCCCATTACAGAGACTGTGTTGCGGTAGGTCGGAACAAACAAGAAGTCGCCGTCTTCCAGCATGAAGTCTGCCGCGCGGTTGCCCTCGATCACTTCATCAAGCTGCACAACCATGCGGCCGAGTGCTTTGCTTTTGCTGGCTTCTTCTACAAACGCTAGCGTTTTATCTGGGTCGGAAATCATCGAGCCCATGTTGCTGTCTTTGTTAAAGGTTTTCTTCGCGGTTTCTTTACGAATGTCTGCCGCGTAGTTTTCCAACAACTTTTGTTCTTGAAGGCGCAGTGCCTCACGCGTGAATATTGCACCTTGCGAATTTGCAAATTCCGTTAGCCCACCAGCGCGTTGAATGATGTCTTGCAGGGTGTCGCCTTTGCTTACCGCATAATTACCCGGGAAGCGCACTTCGCCTTTTAGCGTTACGGTTGTTTGTTCTTTTACACCCGGTTGCTGTAATACGTTCAAACGGTCACGCGGGGCAATGGTTAAGTTTTCATTTGCGTCACCCAACACGGCGTAACCGAGGTTCAACGGCGAGATCTGCACAGTCGCGCGTTGGGTATCTTGGTTGAGTACCGTTCTCGCGAGTTCTGCATTTAATACATAAGCTTCTGCGTTTAAGCCGCCTGCTGCCGTCACTAAATCTTTCACTGTGTTCTTGTCTGTGATTGGGTAGCGGCCTGGGTTTTTCACTTCCCCCACCACTTCGGCAATCATCGCAGGTGCACCGTAAACTGATTGCTGTTGAAGCTGGAGAAGAACCGATGCCAAGAGTACATTTCGTGTTGACCCTTTGATTTTGTCAATTTGCTCTGCAGTAACTTCTTGCCCTTGATAAATCAGTTTGGCTTGTTGGGTTGAAAGCTGTTCTTCCCCTTCAATTGCCTGTAGCTCTTCGCGCTGCTCGCTCGCCGCTTGCGCTTGTGCTTCTTCCAGTGTTTTTGCTGTTTCTTGTTTGTCGTTGAACGCGTTTAGCGCTTGCCCGTCAAAACGGTTAAACACCAATACACGGTCACGTGATTGCAGCTTAATGTTATCCGCACTCGCTGGGTTCAAAATCGCGTTAGCTAAGTTGAATTGCATCACGCGAATGTCACGTTGTGGATTAATTTCTCGCACCACCAGCGCGTAGCTCAAATCTGCGGTGGCGTTAAATGCGGAATCAACAGAACTAAACAAGTCACTGATGCGCAGGTTTTTCTCCCACTGCATGTAACCCGGTTGCAGTACATCCCCTTCCAGCTGCACAAAGTGTTTGAGTGCATTGCTGCGTTTGGCAATGTCAATTTCGTCGCCGTGTTGAATACGAGTTGAAAGCCCAGCGCGTGATGCTAAATCTAACGTCAGCACATCACGCATGCCTTCTGCGGCTGGGCGTTTTACCAAAACAAATTCACTCAATGCGTTGGCCGTTAAGCCACCTGCCATTTGCAACATGTCTGCATAGGTTTCGCCACGTTTCACTTCATAAATGGCAGGGCGGTTGACTTCACCTTGAATAGACACGGTTTGCGCAACGGGGCCAATAAATACGGTATCCCCGGGTTGCAGGCGGATATCATTGTGTGAATCGCCTTTTAGCAACAGTTCATACATATCTAATGTGCGAATCAGCTTGCCATTGCGCTTCAGTTGAACGTTACGCAATGCGCCAGATTCGCTAAACCCGCCGCTGTAGTAAATCGCTTGCGAAATGGTGGTCAATGCACTGACGGAATACGCGCCTGGTTTATACGCATCGCCCATCACGAAGATTTGCATGCTGCGCATTTCACCCATGGAAATGTCACTGCGAACGCCGATCATTTGTTCTTTAACGCGTTGTGTCAGCGATTCACGCACTTCGGTAAAGTTCATGCCTGCGACTTGCACGGGGCCAAGGGATGGGAAGTTCACCACACCCTCACGGCTTACGCGCAAGCGGTGGGTGTTGTTTTCTTTACCAAAAAGCTGAATGACGATTTCATCACCTGGGCCAACCTGATAATCAGACGGCACGGGCACATCGCTCATTGGTGCGAAAGTGGTTGGAGAACCGGCAAACAAAGACAAACCAAAGCGCGTGAGGGTTTCTTCGTCAGCATTTGCTTTTTGGTTGCTTGGTTGTGTTTGGGTGTCAATTGGGCGGGGTTCGACCACGGGGGCGGTTTGATAGCTTTCAGAAGACGCTGCGCCACTTGGCAAAGCAACGCCATATTGCTTGGCCAATGCTTGCTGTTGATCAGCCGGCAGGCTTTTAAACATTTGCAGTTGGGCCGCTGTTGGGGTTTGGGCGCTAGCAGTAAGGGAAACAAAAGAAGACACCAGCAATGCCCCCAAGCACGCCAGTTTGTGATTGCGATAATTCATTGTTCAAAGCTCGTTACGTGAATAGGTAAAGGTGATGGAAGTTGCGTTGATGAGTGGCATTGATTAGAAGCGATATTGAAAACCAAGGTTAAGTGCGCTCAACCCCACGTTGTCGTTGTTGGATCCGCTGCTCGGCACATTGATAAATTCAAATGTTACTGCGGTTTCACTGCTTAAGGCGTAATGCATACCCAAGCCAAAGCTGGCGCCACTGCCACTTACTGTGCCAGCCATGGCATTATCAATGTCGGTGGCGACGTAACCTGCCAATGCATACATGGCAATTTGGTTAGTCACGGGAATGTTCCCTTTCACGTACGCGGACGCCACACTGTTTACGGCCATACCATCAGTGCGCTGTAGTGATGTACCGTATCGGCCTTCTAGCGCAAGGTAGTCATTGAAAAAGTAGCCCGCTTGCGCTTGCAGCAATATGGGCGTCGCTTCTTGAATGGCGGCATCGCTTGATGGGCGCGACTCAACGTTGGCATAGCTCACCATTGCACCCGCATATAAATCAGCAACAGCTTGTGGCGCGGTGAATACCGCCAACATCGTGGCTGCTACGTTGGAAAATATAACTCTGTTCACCTTACTTACCTCAAACATGTCGCTGTGATACACAACAGCTTTATTGCCATTAACGCACTGACCGTCGCGTTTCACTTACGCTACCGCCCTTGGGTGTCGTTCCCAAAGTACGCAAAAATTCAAAATGTACTGCTAGATGTACTGCCAAGAGAGCCGAACTCTGGTCGGTTCAACCTCTGGGCTCAACCTCTGTGATAGGTGCGATATACGCACTCACTTCACTCGCGCTGTTGCCATTTTTGGGCAACAGGTATCATCACACCTAGACGCACAACCCAACAGTGACCCTTTTGACTTCAAAATGAGGCAGGAGTGTATCATTTAAGGTATATCGAGATTAATCCAAAACTTGTTATTTTTAGACCAAGTGTCTCTTATTTGAGCGATAAATATTAACTCGCTGAGTTTTCGAACAATTAGCGAGTGATTAACCAGACACCCCTTGTTTAAATTGCGATTCACTTCTCGCTATCGATCCAATCAAGAAATATCCATTTACAATTTAAGAGGTAAAAACACTCAATTGACCTACGTTCTGAACAACCCCGTTATTAAGAAGTTCCACTTCGCCTTCACCGCAAACGGTTAAACGAACAGCAGGCTTAGGTTCATTCACGTAGTATTCGCACTCAGGGGTACTCGCGCCGTTAATACTACTGTAAACAACCACTTGACTACCTGAAAAGCCGTTACTAACAAAAACAAAATGGTCGTTTGACGGCGACACACGTACTTTTTCTTCAACGCCGTTACTCCACACGATAACGCCATTGGCTTGAATCGCAGGTTGCGGAACAGCGCAAGCAGAAAGCACACTGATGCTGATAAAGAAGGGAAAGAGATGTCGATAGTTCACGGTAATACTCCAAACACCATAAAAACTGGCGAGAAGTGTACGATTTTAATGCCACTGACTCAAAATCTATTAATAAGCTCTTTATTTGAGATTTATTTCTCATTTAATGTTCATTTAAATGCCCAACAATCTGATTATTTGTTTACTTAACTTCTATTACTGTTTAGCATTTTAGCAGCCTGTCTGACTTTCAAAGCAGGCGTAACATTTATATAACGGAGTTATTCATGAAAAAATCAGTAATTGCAGCTGTTGCTGCGATGATGATGGCAGCTGCGCCAGCAATGGCCGCTGAAGAAGCAGCATCTACTGGCGGTTCAGCTGGCGGTGCAACCGCTTCAACTGCCGCTGTTGGCGGTGTATCTGCTACTGCTGTAGCAATTGGTGCAGCTGTTGTTGCTGTTGCTGTTGTTGCGGTTGATGCAGGCAACAACGACACTGCAACAACGACTTCAACGTCTGTAACCACTCAAGGTTAATCAGCACGTTGTAATAAAAAACCGAACGGTGAATGCTGTTCGGTTTTCTTTGTTTTTAAGCCCATAATTTTGCTATTGCGACTGATAGCTACTGTTCCCTGTTGAGATCGCGTTGTCGTGCTATGAAGAATAAGTTAATTAGCCTAAAGGCCGCCGCGCTGATAGGTGCAGTAAGCCTACTTTCTGGCTGCAGTCAGAAATTTGAAGATGTGCAAGACACCATGTCTCTTGCTTTATTTGGCCATGACGATGTTGTTCTCTCGCCAGAAAAGATTGAAGACCTCCCCTACGCCAGCCTTTACGCCAAAACGGATACCAGTGGCCAATCTTTCATGGTGCTGGGTTACGCGTCGCCAAGTGTTTCTAACTTGCCGCGCCCCGAGCAAAGTGTTCAGCTGAAATGGCTGTCTGCAAACAATGAAATGCTGGTGACAGAGTTTGGGCGCATTGTCAAAACCGTGAACCTCATCGGTGGCAATTTAACCGCAAGTTATTCCCTTGATGCCGACCCTTTAGCGCTTGGGTTATTAAACAACGCGACCCCTTATGCCTGGCGTCGTAAAGTGGATTTTCAGCCGGGTTATCATTCTGGCTATACCTTGGAATCTCGCTTTGAATTGCAAGGCGAAAACACTGTGATGGTAAACGAGAAGCCCGTATCTACCCTCCATTTCATCGAATATGTTCACGCCCCAGAGCTGAATCAACGCTTTGAAAATGAATACTGGCTTCACCCTGTTTCTGGCGACGTTATTGCCAGTAAACAAACCCCTGCACCCGGTATGGCGAGCATTGAGTTAACCATTCTGAAGCCCTTTGCAGGAGTGAAACGCTAATATGACTATTTCCTCATTCATTAACCGCGCGGCTAAGCAAAGCCATGCCGTTATCGCTACCATTATTCTGGTTGTTTTTTCGCAAAGTGCTTTCGCAGAGCAAACCGTGTTGACGGTGACGACTGGCGACAGTGCAAAAAAAACCTATTCAGTGACATTTAATGGCTCCCCTCGCGTTTCTCAAGTGGTAGAGCAAGGCCGCTCTCTTGTTACTAAAAATGGCCAAAACATGTTGGCGCACAGCACGGATGTTATTTACTGGCAAGGTGCGGGTTTGTTTAACAACTCGCTGTCTGATGGCACAAGTGCACTTTATGATGGCGTAACTCGCCAGTTATCAGCGCTCACTGAGCACTGGCAAGGTGATGATGAAAAACGCGCTGCCGTGCAGTCGCTTTCTGAATTTCTTGCTGCATCCACCTTCAAAAATCGCATTGACGTTGAATTAGATCACGACTTTTATCTTGCGGGCAGCAAGGTTAACCCGTTGGTTCAGGGTGGTTTAACGCTGTTGCTTCCCCCTCGTCAGAATCATGTTTGGGTGATCGGCGCCGTGGCGCAATCTACAGATACTGATTTTTCCCCAAGCCGAGCAACCGACGATTATCTGACACCGCTAGACACGCTCAATCTTTTTGGAATAAATAACGTTTCTGTGGTTCAGCCTGATGGCGTGTTAGAAACGCACAAGGTTGCTTATTGGAACGAAGTTCCGAAGAACGTTGCACCGGGTGCCATTATTTTTGTGCCTTATCAAGGTTTGCCTTCTGCGCTGAAATCGCTTAATGGCGATATTCCTCGTCTTCTTCAACATCGGGTTATGTAACCATGCATCGTCGTATTTTTAAGTTCTCTTCGCTTTCTCTGGCATTGATGCATGCCTTGCCTGTAGCTGCGAATGATCTCGATTTCACGCCATTTAAACCCACACAAAGTGATTTTGGTGGCGTTGGCTTAATGCAAATGCCAACGGGCCGTGTCGCGCCGGAAGGGGAATTTTCGCTAGGCGTTACCATGAATGACGATTACCGTCATTACCATACGTCTCTTCAGTTAATGCCTTGGCTAGAGGCCACGATTCGCTACACCCAAGTGCCTGATTTATTGTATAGCGGTGATGATAGCTTCAGTGGTGACACGTACTACACCGACAAGGGCATTGATGTAAAACTGCGCTTGTGGGAAGAAAGCTATTGGCTACCTGAAACCTCTATCGGCATGCGTGACATTGGCGGTACTGGCTTGTTTGATGGTGAGTATATTGCAGCCAGCAAGCATGTCGGCCCTTTTGATTTCACAGCGGGTATTGGATGGGGTTACATCGGTAATAGTGCCAACCTAAAAGGCGATACTAGCTTAGGTTATGACTGTGGGCGTGATACTTCTTACAAAGGCAAGGGTGGCAGTGTTGATTTCGCCCGTTGGTTTACGGGGTGCGCATCTGTTTTTGGTGGTGTTGAATACCAAACCCCATGGCAGCCGCTTCGCTTAAAAGTCGAGTACGACGCCAATAACTATAAGAGCGATTTCATTGTTACGCGCTCTGACAAACCAATGCCGCAAGATTCGTCATTCAACTACGGCATGGTGTACACCTTTGGTGATTGGGGCGACATTCGCGCCAGTTATGAGCGCGGCAATACTTGGACACTTGGCTTCACGCTGAAAACCAACTTTAATTCATTGTCGCAAAGCTGGGTAGATACGCCGACACCGGCTTATGCGCCAAAGCCTCAGACAGATGCGGCTGACATTGATTGGCAGCGCGTCGCACAGGATCTAGACACGGTAGCGGGTTATCGCGACGCGAAAATCTATGCCGACAATGAATCTGTCACCGTTGTTGGGTCGCAAGGCAAGTACCGTGACCGCGAGTTGGCGCATGAAAAAGGCGCAATGATTCTGGCGAACACAGGAACGTCAGCGTCGACGTTTAACTTGGTAGAGCAGCAAGCTAACCAGACGACAACCCAAACCACCATTGATGCGGCTGCGTATCGCAAGGTGGCGAATCAAGAATATGTGGGGGCAAAGGTCTCAGACACGACAACGCTGGTTAACCCAAATTCGCCACGCGGCATGCTACAGACTGATACCAGTGAACCTTGGTCTGTCAGTTTCTCCCCTAACCTTCAACAATCGATTGGTGGTTCAGAAGATTTCTACCTGTTCAACATTGGTGTGAGTGGTGGTGCGAGCTATTGGCTGACGGACAACATCGAGGTTGGTGGCAGCGTTTACGTTAACCTTTACGATAACTACGACAAATTCAAATATGACGTACCACCTGATGGCACTGATCTAAAACGTGTTCGTACTTTGGTTCGCCAGTATATTTCGGACAACCCTGTTCGTGTGAGCAATCTTCAGTTAACGGCGTTCGATAAGTTCGGCGACAGTGTTTATGTACAAGGTTACGGCGGCTATCTTGAAACCATGTTTGCGGGTGTCGGCGGCGAAGTGCTTTATCGCCCACTGAAGAGCAACTGGGCATTCGGGATGGATGTGAACTATGTGGCGCAGCGCGACCCGAATTCTGAGTTTGGCATTTTCACGGAAGAGCGCCATTATGACCCAACAACAGGCCGTTACTACAATGTTCAGACCGGTACGCCAACGGGGCATTTCACGACGTATTACCGCCCTGAGTGGAGCTGGTTTGATGATTTGCTGATCAAAGCGAGTGTGGGTCAATATTTAGCGGAAGATAAAGGCGTAACACTGGATGTGTCGAAGCAATTCGACAGTGGTGTGATTGCGGGCGCTTACATGGCGAAAACCAACCTGTCGGCGGAGCAATTCGGCGAAGGGAGCTTTAACAAGGGCTTCTATATTTCTATTCCGTTTGACATTTTCACGGTGAAACCAAGTGCCAACCGTGCCTTGATCGGCTGGACACCTTTGTCTCGCGATGGCGGTCAAATGCTGAGTCGTAAGTACAGCTTGTACAGCATGACTGACGCGCGTTATCCAAATTCTGAGTTTACGAACAAGTAATTAACGTAAATAACCACACTGACCAGAAAAAAAATGGCGCTCGATTGAGCGCCATTTTCTATTGGTCTACGGCTAACGTAACTTTTTCTGCTAATCCCTTCTGCCGTATCAATTCGCCTAACGCCTGTTGGGCTTTTTGATCGCCGTGAACAATTCTGATTTCTTTGGGTTTGGTTTCTATGTCTTCAATGAACGCGAGGAGATCGTTTCTGTCTGCGTGCGCGGAATAGCCTGACATGGTATGTATGTGAGCGTTTACTTCGATGTGTTCGCCTGAAATTTCGACTTTCTTCATTCCCTGCTGTATGTCTCGTCCCAATGTGCCTCGCGCCTGATAACCTGCAAGAATCACATCGGTTCTTGAGTCAGGAAGCAGCGCTTGAAGGTAATTGAGGATTCGGCCTCCGTTACACATGCCGCTGGCGGCAATCACGATTGCAGGTTCTCCCGTTTGTTTTAGGCGGTTCACCAAGCCGATATGATCACCGTGAGTATTGATGGTAATGCATTGATCAAAAGCGAGCGGGTGTCGCCCTGATTCCAACGTGGTTTTGGCTTCTTGGCTCCACAATTTTTTGAAGGCACGGTATTGCTCTGTCACTTTCGCTGCCATGGGAGAATCGAGAATCACGGGGATGGTTGACCAAGCACGCTTTTCATCTTCGGTAAGTGACTTAGCAATCATGTTTTCTATATCGAATAGCAGCTCTTGTGTTCGCCCAACGCTAAAAGCCGGAATAATAACCACACCACCGTCAAGCAGGGACCGATTGATTAATGTTTTTAAGCGTTCGGTTCGCGAAGCAATCGATTCGTGCGTTTTGTCTCCGTAAGTACTTTCGATGACCAATACATCAGCGCGCTCTGGTGATTTGGGATCGGGCAGTAACGGGGTGTTGCTTGGTCCAAGGTCGCCAGAGAACACCAAAACCTGCTCATCCGGTAATTTCACTTCAATGTAGGAAGAACCCAAAATGTGCCCCGCCGGTTGAAAGCGAATATCGGCGGTTGTCCCGTACGCGTTAGCGACGCTCGTCCAAGTGCCATATTCTATTGGCTGTGTGAGGCAACGGATCAGGTTCAAAATGCGCTTTCGCTGCCTCGCTTTCATTCCTAACTGCAAACGAAGCCCATCATCAAGCATCATCGGCATCAGTTTGGCTGTGGCTTCCGTACAGTATATAGGTGCGCGAAAACCTGCCGCTAATAGCCAAGGTATTCTGCCGATGTGGTCGATATGGGTGTGAGTGACAAGTAACGCATCGATATCTTTAACGGGAAAATCGATATTAAGCGGTTTGGTTTCATCGCCCTGAAATAGCCCGCAATCAATGAGCAGCTTACCGTGATGGGTGTCGAGTTGGTGGCATGAGCCAGTGACGCCCGTTTTTGCGCCATGATGGGTGATGTGGTAGGTGTTTGGGTAGATAGTTTGCATGGTATTCACTCCCAGGTGATGAGACTGGAAATATTGTCACTCAGTGAAGAGTAACCATGTGAAAAATATTTGTTAGAAGGGAATAAAAACGAGTTTTGAACGCACCTCCGATCAGCCGTTTCAACGAAGGTGCGACAAAGTTAACGATGGACATCGCTAACGGATTCGTTCGCCACACGTTGCCGTGTAGGTTATTAGCTTTTGATGCGGTCGCCAGAGCCACTGCCCGTGACAGTTTGGATAATGTAGGTGAAGTAGTTCTTCACGGACAGGGTTTGGATCATTCGTTGATCCCAATCAGCGAGTTTTTGCGGCGTCGACATGTCAATGTCATTGACCTGAGCAAGACCTGTCACACCCGGAAGCACATCAAACACGCCTTTAGCTTGTCGCGCTTTTATCAATTCTTCTTGGTTGAATAAGCAAGGGCGAGGGCCGACTAAGCTCATCTCCCCCTTCACAACATTAATCAACTGCGGCAACTCATCCAACTTGGTTTTGCGCAGAAACGCACCAAACTTGGTGACTGAAGAAGCACTGGCTAGGTGCGTCGCCACAGACGCGGTGTCGGGTGCCATGGTGCGAAACTTAATCAGCGTGAAAGGCTTTTGATTTTTGCCCACGCGTGTTTGGCAAAAAATGGGGGATTTTGTATCGAAGTAGCCAACCACGGTGACGAATAATAGCACCGGCCATAAAAACAAGAGGCCGAAGAAGGCGAAAAGAAAGTCGAGGAGTCTAATCACTATGGAGTTCTCTCTAGTTTTATCACTTGGTGGGGTTTAATGCGTTTAGATACGCATCAACCGTATTGGCAATTCCCTGTTCAAAACTAACAGGCGGTATCCAATCTAGCGATTCTATCGTATCTGAAATATCCACCTGAAGGTTACCACACAAGCGATTGGCAATATCCGATTTTCCTAGTGTGTTCGCCACGAAATGGATAGCGCGTTCAGGTATGGGTAGTAGTCGATTTGGCTTTTTCATGCTCTTGGCGATTTGTTTTAGCAGCCTTGTGGTAGAAACATCATCGTTATCTGAAACCAGAAAGGTCTTTCCTGCGGCGTTTGGATGTGTGCAGCAGGTTATTATCAATGATACTAGGTTATCAATATAAACAAGGCTTCTGTGGTTGTTGATTGCACCGAGTGGCAACGGGATGCCTCTGCGCACGATATTCATCATGGATTGAAAATTAGCTTTTACTCCCTCGCCATACACGAGCGGCGGGCGAATAATAACGACTTCCAGCCCCGTCTGTTCGGCGATCGCTTTCAAACCTATTTCTGCTTCGTATTTACTTAAGCCGTAGGAGTCACTTGGCGGTTGTGAAACGTCAGGAACGAACGCTTGTTCAGGGGAGGTCTGTTCGCCATTCACTTTAATGGAGCTGATAAAAACAAAACGTTTAACGCCGGCGTCAGCCGCCTGACGGGCAAGATTCAACGTCCCGAATCTATTTGTCTCCCGATAGGCTTGAAGAACGTCGGCACCACTTTTTGCCTCTTTCATTTGATGAACACGAGCAGCGCAATGTACGATGCAGTCGATATCTTGGAGATGCGCAGACCAATCCGTGTTGGTTTGAATATCGCTGACAATGGTATCGTCAGTCTTCAATGCTAGATCTCTGACTTGCTTCTTCACGCCCCAGTTTTCGTGTTTGGCAGCGCTTGATACGCGACGGCCAACAAAGCCATTTGCGCCTGTGACGAGTAACTTCACCCTAATTCCTGCATTTATTGGTGTTCATGCCAATATTCTACCACCCAACACTGGCGAGTCGCACTAAAGGTACTTACAATGGGGCCATAACGAATAAATACATGTTTTAGTTCGCCCAATTGTTGCTGCCAACGTCTACGAGAGTTACCAAAAACCTAATGTTTACGCCGATCCAACTGCTTCTCAGTGCACATCGTAAGAACAAGCGAATCATCAGTGTCATCTACGATATTTTCGCTGTGACTCTTTCGCTCTACTTCGCCATGGCGCTGCGCCTAGATACTCTGATTTTCCACATTGGGACAGAAGAATTTCTTTGCCTAATGGTGACATGCGCAGTGACGATTTTCAGTTTTGTCAAACTGGGCATGTATCGTGCCATTCTTCGGTATATGATGATGCCTGCGATAGGAAATATCTTCATTGCTGTCATCATCTCGGCAGTCACTCTGGCTATAAGCGGCTTTTTCTTTCAAGCGTTTGTGCCAAGGAGTGTGCCTTTCATATACGCAGGCCTAGCAATACTGACGCTTGGTGCGCCACGCATTTTCATTCGTACCATTTACTATCACTACTACCGTAGAAAAAAACCCAATGTATTTATCTATGGTGCTGGTTCAACGGGACGCGATCTTGCCTACGCACTGATACAAGGCGGCGAATATCACCCTGTGGCATTTTTGGATGATGACCCCAAAAAAGCAGGGCAAATATTGACTGGTGTAAGAATTCACCCAGCGTCGGAATTTGGTAACCTTCTCTCGTTGTACCAACCTGTAAAGCTGCTACTTGCCATCAACAACATTAGCAAGGGCGATCGCTTAAGGCTTGTTGATGAATTGTCTCATTGGCCGATTGAGGTGCAATCTGTTCCTTCTGTTGAAGATATAGCTGCTGGCAAGGCAAGTGTTACCGATATTAAAGATTTGGATATTGCCGACCTTCTCGGAAGAGAACCTGTTTCTCCCGATGTGGAGCTACTGCAAAAAAACATTGCTGGTAAAAGCGTTTTGGTAACTGGCGCTGGTGGGTCTATCGGCTCTGAACTATGCAGACAAATTCTTGCTCAGCACCCAAAAACGCTAGTTCTGTTTGAACTAAACGAATACAACCTTTATGCCATTCATCAAGAACTCGAAACGGCAAGAAACAACCTCGGGTTAAACACTGTTTTGGTTGCCGCTTTAGGCTCAGTACAAAAAGAGAACCGATTAACCAAGCTAATGACAGCGCACCAAGTCGAATCTGTATACCATTCTGCAGCTTATAAGCACGTTCCGCTTGTCGAAGACAACGTGATTGAAGGCATTCGAAATAACGTTTTTGGCACACTCGCATGTGCGAATGCTGCGATTGCAACAGGCGTTAAAAACTTCACGCTGATCTCTACCGATAAAGCCGTACGCCCTACCAACATTATGGGCGCAAGCAAACGAATGGCTGAATTAGTGCTTCAGGCCCTTGCTGATCGTGGCACTGAGACAAGTTTCACCATGGTTCGCTTTGGCAATGTATTGGGATCTTCTGGCTCTGTTGTCCCCCTCTTCAAAAAACAAATTCGTAAAGGTGGGCCAGTAACCGTTACCCACCCAGAAATTACACGCTATTTCATGCTCATCCCAGAAGCTGCTCAGTTGGTTATTCAAGCAGGTGCAATGGGACACAACGGACAGGTGTTTGTTTTAGATATGGGCGATCCAGTGAAAATCGTTGACCTTGCGAAGCGCATGATCAAACTGATGGGGATGAAGAGCTATCTCTCAGATAACGGTGAAACCGATGCAGATGGCGACATAGAGATCCGTTTTACAGGGTTAAGGCCAGGCGAAAAGCTTTATGAAGAGTTGCTGATTGGGGATAACGTGGAAGGTACGAGCCATCAAAAGATCATGACGGCTTGTGAAGCCAAATTAGGCTGGAAGGAAATGGAAGCACTAATCAGTGAACTAGACGTTTGTTGCCATAATTTTGATACCGACTGTATCAAACGAATATTGCTGGAAGCCCCTACTGGGTATAAGCCGAATGAGGTAGTTTGCTAATGGCTCTATTCATTTCAGTCATCAATCACTCACATGATGAGATGATATGCGCTAGCGACACACTTAAGACATTAGCAAAGCACCATACGGTTGTTGTCCGCTCTAACACGTTTCCCTCAGAGAGCCTCGTCGCTTATACAAGTAATGCTGGAATTGAACTGATTGTTGGCGAAAAGCCAATGGGTTTTGGCGCCAACAACAATGCGGTATATCGATTTTGCAAAGAAAAGCTCAACATTCAGCCTAACGATTATTTTTTGGTATTGAACCCTGATGTTGATATCTGGCCAGAGAGCATTGAAAAGTTACTTGACTTGGCAAAAACCTACGAGTCCGATATCTCTGCTATCAACCTATACAAAGATGCCCAATTCACAGAGTATGATAACTCTATCAGGTATTACCATAAGCTGTTGTCACCAATTAAATCGCTTCTAGGCTACAAAAGAACGGATATCTATAATAAAGACGACATCAAAGAGCCTATTACTATCGAGTGGGCTGCTGGATCGTTCTTGCTCTTTAAAAGTGAATCGTATGAAAAGCTAAAGGGCTTTGATGAAAAGTATTTTATGTATTTTGAAGATGCGGATATTTGCAGAAGAGCAAATGAGACTGGGATGAATGTTATGTATTTTCCTTCTGTAAGAGCTGTTCATTATGCGTCTCATCAGAATAGAAAGTTCATGTCGAAGCATTTTATTTGGTATGCGAGTAGTTTGTGGCGATATCATTTCAAGAATCAATTGGCACATTAACTCTTTCCTAACGGCAAGAAGCTATATCTGATATAGCTTCTTGCTTAACTGCTAGCGATTGCTAGTATTTTGACGCAATCGCGTCTGCTATTCGCTGCGAAGCCAACCCGTCTCCATAAGGATTGTGAGCAAAGCTCATCAGCCGATATGCTTCTACATCATTCAACAATGTAGATACTTGATCGACGATCAAGCTAACATCCGTACCGACCAACTTCACAGTTCCGGCCTCTAGTGCTTCTGGTCGTTCAGTTGTATTTCGCATTACTAGAACCGGCTTACCAAGAGAAGGGGCTTCTTCTTGGATGCCACCAGAATCAGTAAGAATGATGGTTGAGCGGTTCATCAGATATACGAATGGAAGATAGTCCAAAGGTTCTATCAAGTGGACATTATTCTTTCCTGATAAATAGCGATTAACTGGCTCTCTGACATTTGGGTTCAAATGTACAGGATAGACAAACTCAACGTTAGGGTACTTAGTAGAGAGAATCGAGATAGATTCACAAATTCGCTCGAATCCTCCACCAAAACTCTCCCTTCTATGGCCAGTGATAAGTACTACCTTGTTATCTGGATTCAAGAAATTAAACTGGCTTTCTAGTTCATCACCAAGATCATGATTAACTTCAAGTTTCTCCTTGACCATCAATAGAGAATCAATCACAGTGTTGCCGGTGACAATTATGTCATCTGCACATACACTTTCACGAAGCAAGTTGTCTTGAGATGTCTCTGTCGGCGCAAAATGCAGACTAGCTAAACAGCCCGTGACTTTGCGATTGCCTTCTTCCGGCCAAGGCGAATATATATTGTTCGTTCGAAGACCAGCCTCTACGTGACCAACTTTTATCTGCTGATAATATGCCGCTAGAGTGGTGGCAAGCGTTGTAGCTGTATCACCATGCACAAGTACATAATCAGGCTTGAATTCAGCCAATACTTCACGGAGCCCCTGCAAGATAGCAGTAGTCACATCGGTAAGATCCTGACCTGGCTTCATTATATTGAGATCATAATCCGGAACAATGTCGAACAGTTCCAATACTTGATCCAACATTTGCCTGTGTTGACCAGTGACACATACCTGCCCTTCAAATCTAGGATCATTTTTTATAGCTTCTACTACAGGAGCCATTTTGATTGCTTCTGGGCGAGTCCCAAAAACGGATAATACTTTTATTTTGTTCACTGATTAACCTTTAATACTGGTTTAATTGGACACGTTAAAAGTGTAACAATTCATTTTGGGAAATATTGCCGACCTTGCAAAGCTACTAACAGTCTTTTCAACTAAATGCCAAGAAAGAAAAGACAGCACCATTGTAAGAAAAACTACAAACAACAGGTAGTAATAGAAGCCAAGCTCAGAAAAGAATATATAAGATAGTTGAGATACTGGGTATGCGTACAGGTAAAAACCATATGAATAATCGTTTTTTAAATTAAAATCAAGATACCTTCTCAAAACATAGCCAGAAGAAATTACCAGATAAGAAAGCAACATTGAAATCACAATTGATGGCCACTCAAACCTATACTTAACAACGAGTATAGATGTGATAACAACAAGTATAGGAGAAACAGGGATAAACTTTCTGTTCACATACAAAAAACACCCCAAAAGAAAGTAAAACAATAATGAAACAGAACCAGGTACAGGGAAAATTACGCTGTAAAAATCAGGGAACTTGAAGTTTACAAATACAGTAATAAAAAGAAATGAGTTAAACACAGACTTCCTTT
The DNA here is from genome assembly GCF_000286835.2 of Enterovibrio norvegicus FF-33. Lineage (GTDB taxonomy): Bacteria > Pseudomonadota > Gammaproteobacteria > Enterobacterales > Vibrionaceae > Enterovibrio > Enterovibrio norvegicus_A. The sequence continues at coordinate 2,961,734 of NZ_AJYD02000038.1, forward strand.
TTGTTAACCCTAACATTACTATTAAAAGCGCTACAACATATGCTCTAACTTCAACTGGCAGCGTCCACAAAGATCCGTTAATAGCTTTGTCTGGATTATTTTCAAACACGCCGGCGATAGTGAACTTCAGAGTGTCTAAAATTGAATTTATTTTCAAGTACTCCTTTGCTTCAATAGTAAAAACAAATGAGATCCAGTTTAAATCCATTGCTATTGGAATAATGAAAACAATTGTTGTAAAATTACACAAGATTAATGCAGGGTATATACGGATAAATCTAGCAAGTATATATTGTGGGAAACTTCTGTCCATTGCACTTTTTATTATAAAAAATCCACTAATAGTGAAAAAAATATAGACGGCAAATGTTCCGGTGTAAACACCAGTCCGTTGCGTAAATGGGTCTGCCCCTAAACCATATATGTGATATGAGTGAGCATATAGAACTAAAAAAGAAGCTAAAAACCTAAATATTATAAACAAGTCTTTTTTGCTATCCACAGCATCTGACAAACTTGAATTATGGAAAAACAACATCAATCTATGTCTAATATTCACCATCATTGCCCTCAATCAAAAAAACGCGTCCTTTAGTATCCAAGGATAGATTACACTTAGGACGTTCTACTAATTCCGAGTCTAGTTCTCCCTCAAAGTACACGTTGTTGTCAATTTTCACATCGTCAATATAGCCTCGAAAAGCTATGGCCCTAACCGCAACCCAGGAAGTACTGCCAGCCTCAGGCTTGATAACATAAGAACACTTCTTATTACCACCTTTGATAACGGAGTAAAGTGTGCCCACAAAATTATTTTGATACGAACCGGTAGAAACGTAGTTTACTTGAACTTTAATGCCATGCATGGCAAGAAGAACAAAGAAAATCATACTTGCGAATCTCTTTCGTTTATTTTCAAAGAAAAGAAAAGATATACCAAATGCAGTAACAAACCCAGAAGCATATATATAGTGGGGCAAACTCATGTCTAAAATAAGAATGGGGACGGCAGTGACAAAGTAACAGCCAAAATATAAGAAGTATTTAAGTTTATCTTGCTTGCAAAGCATTAAAACAAGCAAGAAATGTATACAAAAAGCTGTAATCAACTCAGATAAAGAATGTTGTAAAAACAAACCATGAAGTTCAACATTGTTAATCAAGAAAGGGTAAATGAAATATTCAAGCATTCTAATGGGTATATTGGAAAAAGCAGCGCCATAGCCCCCACCATCACTAGGAAATAGAAATTTAAACCTTATTGTGATGTAGAACAGGAAGATTATTGTACTCAGTAGGAAAATTATAATGTCAGATTTATTTATAAATATTCTAAAATCACTACGTTCTTTGTATGTAGCATACACTACATATATAAATAGAACGCCAGGGTACACCACCGCCGTTTCCTTAAACATCAAGGCTAATATGAAAAATAACAGAGACAAGGCAATTAAAGGAAAATTTAGACTATCCAACCGCCGGTTTGTTTGATGTATCATTAACGAAACAATACAACACATAAACCAAAACACATCTGCCATTGTACCTATCCAACCATTAACAAAGGCTATGGTAGGCATAATTGTTGAAATCACAGCAGTAAGGACGGCTAACTTACTATCCACTTCTCTTTTTAAGAAAAAATATACCAGTACTGTGTTTGTCAAACCAAATAAAACGATCAAAAAATGATATAACTGAGGCAACTCGTATAAATAATAAGATGTTATTAACCAAGAATTAAAGTTGAGAGGTCTATAGTGGAACTCATTATAGTGGAAAATGTTATAAAAACTAATGTCTGACAATGAGTTACCTGATGTAGCTTTGATCCCCCATGAAATTTCATCATGGCTAAAATAGCCAGGATTCATTATCAACCCTAAACTCATAATTAGACCAGCGATAAAAATCAAACTTACCCTTTTCCAATCACTCATCATTTTTACCTGGGTTATTAATTTTCTCTCTAATAATAAACTTCGGCCTATGCTTACTTTCCATATAAATACGGCCAAGATATTCGCCCAAAACACCTATTCCAATCAACTGGATACCACCCAAAAACAGTATCGCTACCATAATAGATGGGTATCCAGCAACAGTATTTCCAAAAAAAAATTTAGATGTTACAAGCTTAACAGCATAAAGCATAGAAACGGATGAAATAAACAACCCTAAATATGTCCATATCTTTAGAGGCACAGTACTAAATGATGTGATACCTTCAACAGCCAAATTCCATAATTTCCACCCATTAAACTTTGTGTCACCTGCAACACGCTCTTCTCTTCTATATGTGATAATTGAAGCTTTATATCCAACCCAAGAAAGAACACCTTTCATAAACAACTGAGTCTCAGGTAGTTGTTTGATCGAATTTACGACATCCCTTTTCATTAGCCGAAAATCACCAACGTTGGGTTCAATTTTCACATCTGAAATCAAATTGTGTATCTTATAAAAAATTTCAGCAGTTTTCCTTTTCAAAAAATCATCAGACGAACGATCATTTCTTTTTGCAAGAACAACATCATATCCTTCATTCATTCTTTCATACATAGCTTCGATTAAATGAATAGGATCTTGCAGATCTACATCAATTGGAACAACCACATCACCTTCTGCATTTTCTAGCCCCGCAAATAACGCAGCTTCCTTACCAAAGTTCCTAGAGAAATTCAATAGCACTACATTTGGGTCATCACTAATTAGCGCATTTATAATTTTTTCGGTATTATCTGTACTTCCATCATTAATAAATATTAACTCAACATCTTTTCTTGACAAGAAACCATCATTTCTGACGGTCTTATAAAATATTGGGATAGCATCTTCTTCATTGAAGACTGGAACAACTAAAGATATCTTCACTATTTCCCCCTGAAAAATCAATCCTCACAAACTAATTAGGTCCATGCAAATGAAACATTCCCATACTTACTATTTCAGATCTAAATTTAAAACACTCAATGCAACACAACTAATTACAGCAAGCATAATCATAAAGTTTTACTGAAAAGCTGGATGAGACTAAAGTTAATGAAGGTACAACCGAACAATAGATGCCTCCATTTATATTTACATCAACAGATTGGTTGGCTACATTTAGGCAAAAAGCATTTTCCCAAAAACGTTATAAAACCTGTCATCCCAAGTAATTGAACCACCTTGTTGTGGTGTTAGCCCTTCCTTGAACTGATTGAAACTGACTGCTTTCCCACTATCAATTCTAAATCTCATCTCACCAAACTCTGTCGAGATTACATTCAGACCTGCTGCCACATATTCGTAGTACTTTACTGGATCGACTGAATTCGTTAGTTCATTTATCTTGAAGGGAATTAAGCCAAAATCAAAAGAAGCCAGCAATTTTGGTAGTTCACTATGCTGCACAGCCTTTCTTAATTCTATATTTGAAGGCAACTTAGGGATGCTTTTTGCGTAATTTGGACCAACAATTACAACTTTATCCTTTGGATTATCTATGGCCAGAGATATCACGCTACCCCAGTCAAACCATTCAGCAATACTCCCTACATATCCAAACGTTCTGGGACTTGATGATCTTAAATGTCTCTCATGTGCCAGTGATTGACACTGGCTTTGAAACTCATCATCACACGCATTTAAAACAAGTTCAGACTGTTTAGCCAGAGAACCATATTTTGCTTGAAGATTATGGGATGAGAAAAAGCACTTATCTGCGCTTTGAATAACTATACGATTAAGTTTATCCATACTTCTTGCGGATATCCCTTGAAAGAACTGAGGGAAATCATCCATAACGTCAAAGATAACTGTCCTAAACTTCAACCCAACCATTACCTTTAAAGATAAACGGCTCGGTTTACCAATCACTAAAACAGTATCTGCACCACCCAGAGAATAATCATGAATGCGTCTTAAAGCATCGGATACCATTTTTCGATTAACAAAATCATAAACTTTCCCCAGCGGTTCAACCGGAATACAGCTTAGTTTTAAGAGCTCTATTTCTTCCGGCTTATAGAAACTATCGGCTTCGACAGAGAACAACTTAGTTTGAAGGTCATTCAGTTGTGGAAGTCTGGATGGCGTTGGCTCGACCCACAACACAGAGCTGAAGCCACTTCGAAGAGCAGCTTTGGCAAAGAAATGAGGACGCTGTGCGACGCTATTCCAAGGCACCGGTGATATATACACTAAATGCATTTTATTTAACACCAGAACGGTATTTATGCGGCTTCCACTCTCCCCATTTTGATTCAAAGATTGCTTTATTTCTGTCCATTAGTTCCTGTTTTTTATTGTCTTTTAGTTTATTAAAACTGGCTGACAAATGATGATGTACGAATGATTGCTCTACAGCGGCTATCTTCCATCCACAGTTTTTAACGCGAATACAATAATCATCATCTTCAAAAAAACCTAAACCATATTCCTGTGACATATCACCAACAGATTCAAAAACGTTCCGCGTTATAGCAACACAGAAAAAAGCCGCACACTCTAAAGGATATAATTTACCAATATTCCTCGAGTAATAGTCAATAACTTTCACATTCATATCTGACCAATCTGAATAGGCCAAATTTATTTTTGACTCGTTACCAATGTTATTTGTTACAGGGCCAATTAGGCCAAGATCTGAGTTTTTATTAAATGTATTAACTAAGGCACCAAGCCAAAATGGACTGACATATGTATCGTTATTTAACAAAACAAGAATCTCACCTGTAGCTCGCCTCAGTCCGACGTTATTTCCGCCAGAAAATCCCAAATTCTGATCATTTAAAATAATTTTATAATTATCCACACCATGATAATTACGAGACAGATATTCTCGAGTTCCATCCGTAGACATATTGTCCACAATAATGACCTCATAATTATTGTATTTAGTATTTCTTCTGATACTTTCCAAGCATTCTTTGGTCAATTCTAGATTATTGTATGTTAGAACAATTAAACTCACTTTTGGATGCTTCTTATTAAGCAATTTTATTTGTTTGTGTATTTCTTGTGCCCTATTGCTCCAATCATGCCCCATGGCCCATTCTTTTCTACTTTTAAGCAGAGCACTATCTTTCGACTCGTCCATGGCTACTTGCATTAGTTTAATGAAGTCTTTATATGACTCTGCCACATGAACCATATCATCAATTATCTTCACTTCAGGCATTGCTGTGCACACAACAGGTTTTCCTGCTGCTAAATATTCGTAGACCTTAACGGGGTTTGTGCATAACGTTAGTTCAATTAACTTAAACGGTATCAAGCAAATATCAAAGTCAGCTAGGAAACCCGTTAGTTTGTCATAGGGTATTTCCCCAAGAAACCTTACATTCCCGAGTTTCTTAGCTTCAGATACATCGCAGGTCACATTGCCAATCATTATGAAGTCCCAATCTTCATACGCTTTGGCACATCGAATTAATAATTGAACATCAAACCATTCGGCTATTGCTCCATAATAACCAACGATCGGTCTGTTTTTATTTAAAAGGTTTATTGTGTTCGGTCGTTTAGAAAAATACTCAACCTCTGCACCGTTTCTTATAATAACGTTTTCTTTCTTTTCTGCTACAATTTCAGATAAGCGCTGAGCTGTTGTAATGACCAAATCTGAGCATTCAAGAAGGAGCTCCTCCTCTTTCAACATTTCGTCTTCATTGTTGTCAAATCCCTCATGGTGATCCATACAATCGTAGATGATGTCATTTGAAGGCAAGGCTTCTACGACTCTTCGCCAAAAAGGTAAATTAACTATCGACTGCGTGACATCCATTCCCAAAGACAACCTTAGCCAATAAATACTATGCGTAATGAATTTGAGTAGCTCGGCATCTAGATGGTCTTTATAAATATTAACACCGTGTCTATTAATATTGAGCTGACAAACTACAACATTACACGCAGGGCTTTTAATGATCTTAAACCCTGGTTCAGGACAAACATTAAATGTGGTTGTAAGGTATACAACTTTGTAGTCTAATTCACCTAGCCCACGGGCCAAATGTTGAGGACGCTGAATGCGAAAGTCCCAGTCTATAACAGGGAAAACTAATATGCTAGATTGCCTATTTTCTTTACTAAAGACTCCAAGACAAGAAAGATCACCAGTAATCTTTGGATTTATTACTGTAGTTAATTCCGAATTAAATTTTTCAGTTGACTCAAGTGTCACAACGCCAACATTTATCGCCTTTTGATATAAATGAAGTAATTGGTGCCTTCTTTTAGGCGGGAGTTTATAATACGCACTTCTTAGCAATTTTTTAGCGTTAATCTTAAACATTACATACCTACACTGTACATTTACAATATATTTTGGAATTACTTTCGAATCTTATCCACTATTTTAGCAAGAATTCTTAAAGGATACCTATCGAATAAATGCTGTATTCTTAAAGCCTGTTCATATTCAAGTTTCAATTCATCATTTTCAAAACTCAACCTGTCAATTTCTTGGTTTGCATGTGCCAATTGTTTATCCAAAGATTGGGCCCATGACGAAACTTCATGTACACTACTTTCAGTTTCTTTCAAGCTTTGAATCCAATTTTCATATCCAAGAATTGAATCTTGTAAAACTTTGTTTTGAAATCTATTAACATCCAATTCACGTTCTTTAAAATATGAACCATGATCGAAAAAGTATGCTTTTGACTCATCACTAGTTAATTTTTTAAGCTTATGGCGACGTAAATGCGTTTCAGCGTCAAAAAATTTTCTCTCAGAAAGAAAATATTGGTGATACGTTAAATATACGAATTTAAGTAGTAAATCATCTTCGATGTCAGCTTCTGGGCTATCTTGGAAGATCGAGTTAGTTTTTGACTTTGTCGCATCTACAATAATTCTATCTTCTGTATACGGCGATTTACCAAACGTATACACTTTCTTCCCAGCTAAGCAGGCTTCAAAACCGAGTGACGAATTGATTGTAAATACGTCGTTGGATATGGCAATAAGCTCTTCTGTTGATATTTCATTGTCAGCAACAATTGCTCTCTCATAAGTATCTAATTCGCAATCTGGTTGACCCGGGTGTTTTTTGATTACGAACCATGTGTTTTCATCACCATACGTTAGACAATCATTAACAAACTCTTTCATTGTTTCATATTTCGAACCGGCAACAATGTTTGAATCATCCTCAACCTGAAGCACGACTAATACGATCCTACAACTTTCAGGTATATCAAGAGAGTCAAATATATATTCCCTCCTTTGGTGACGTGGTTGAGGGTAGTTGCTTCTAACTTTAGCTAAAGTCAATCGAGAAATTGTTTTTTCGTGTTCAGACAGTTTAAAATCGCCAAATTCACTCCAAAAATCTAAAAAAGCGCTCTTGTTATTAACTCCATCTGGGTCACTGTAATATATAGTCGGATTTGGTGTTCTTGATATACCTAACTCATTAAAATATATACTTATTTTATTTGTATAACATTGCTGCTTTAATAGACCGTCAAAGTTCCAGCAAAAAACAATTTCTGGTAATTGATCACTTAGCATGTTTGACAAAAACTGCTCATGCAATTCATCTGATTCGCTATTTAAGATACGTTTCCAACGTTGAAACCATGTTGCATTGTCATAGTCAACGTTATATGTTGACGGGCTTATAGTTGACCAGCCATCTTTTGAGATTTTTTGTGCCAATTCATTGGTTGAAATAAACACGACATCCCAATCTTGATGCCTAAATGATTCTGCTAGTTTTTTATATCGGTCATATATACACTCGAATGTCAAAGCACTCTCACGCATTTTGAAAGGTAAAAGATAAAATGCAACTTTGTTTGTTTTCTTCCTTTCTTCAACGATAGCATCACTCGATTTTAATATTGTATCAGAAGCAACATCCGCTTTTATAACACAGTTAGCTCCGATTACACTATTATCACCTATTGTAACTCCTTTAAGGATAGAAACATTGCTACCTATCCATACATTTGAACCAACAGTAACTTGAGCAAGAGACATGCCTTGGTTAGCTATTGGTGTATTCTCTTTTATATGGTGAGATGAGCTCGTAATTATTGTATTTGCACCAATAAGTGTATTGTCGCCGATTAATATGTTACCTGTTGCATTAACCCAACAGCCGTAGCCCAAAACGGAATTCTTACCTATTTTAAATTTGCCACCATTGTGATTTTCTATCACAACATTTTCCCGTATCTCCACACCGTCTGCGATATCATAGCATCCATGTGAGATATTCGGTTTAAATATCGCAGAGCCAGCAATAGAGGCAACATCGGAAACTATTGATTTATTTTTCTTGCCTTCCATCTCTTTTGGCTCTCTATCTTTGATAACTGTATCAATAAACCCGATAGTCATATTTTTCGGATACTTACATATTGCAAGCGCAAAGCCCCAATGTATATTTTCATCTATACGAATGAATCTATCCTGATCCTGTATTCGTATTTCAACCTCGTGAAAGTAGTTGGATAAAATACGTTTCAAGTCATCATTGGTAAACTCGAGTACATGATAACTGTTCAACGGGTTCTCACGACTAGTTTCGCGAACTGGTGTTGAAATTACAAGTTGTCCATCAGGTTTAAGAACTTTCATAAAACCATCAAGTAATATTCTTGGGTCTTCTACATGCTCCAACGTTTCAAGGCAGACTACCGTATCGACAGGTTCTAAACTGGGGGCTAACTCTCGAATGTCGCCGCACACGAATTTCAAGTTATCAGCTTTATATTTGTTTTCAGCAAACCTGATAGCATCGGGATCTATATCTACGCCTATTATGTTTTTGCAGTACGCCTTTAATATATCGCTTCCATATCCACTACCACAGGCACAGTCTAATACCAAAGAATCACATGTTAACTGTTTTGCTGCGAATTGATATCTGGATTCATGCCTTTCTATATTATCCAAATCTTCAGCATTCGATTCTATATTGAGTTGAGAATCAGATGAAAAATATAACCTTTCGGTAGCCATTACTTACCCCCTTCATCAACATGAACTGATGGCTTCATGTTAATGAAACCCATGCAATTAGTATCACCTGAAATGGTCAACAATTTCATCCCCCAACGATGGTCATGTTCAATAAAGGGCATATTTTCAGGAAAATCAACCAATCCAGCATTAATTGTATAAGAACCTACAGCCAGGAAGTTGGGAACGCTAATTGTAATCTCTTTTTTCCCTTTAGCACCATTTAACTTTAGACCCATTTGCTTAGTATTTACGCCCCAAACATCAATTCCGGAAGCATTTCTTAAGGTTAAGGTCACTACTGGATGTTCAAAATCATCATATAACTCATATATCAGTTTAAATGAAATATCACTGTTCGCTTCAATATCCAAAACATCATATTTGCCTTTTGAAGATACAATAACGTCATCTATAATCCCACCACCTTCGCCGAACCTATATTCAGAACGTATTTCACTTTGGCTTTTCAACCAAGTTATTTCATTTGTTTTCATTAGCTCTTGATACGAGTTAACAACAACGTCGGGTGTAGAGTCTAAAATCATTTTCCCTTTATCAATTAAAATTGCCCTGTCACAGGTATTTCTTACCGCAGTTAGATCATGTGAAACAAAAAGCACTGTACCGCCTTTAGACTGAAATTGCTCAAATGCTCTGTGACATTTACTTTGGAATAAATAATCTCCCACAGAGAGAGCTTCGTCTACAATCAGTATGTCGGGATCGACATTGATTGCGACGGAAAAAGCCAATCTAACAAACATTCCACTAGAATATGTTTTGACCGGTTTCTCGATGAAATCTCCAATATCTGCAAACGCTTTAATGTAAGGTATGCGTTTCTCTATAGTGGTTTTATCTATCCCTAATAGAGAAGCATATAGGTAAATATTTTCAATGCCAGTAAACTCAAGATTAAAACCAGCGCCTAATTCAAGCAGTGCTGCTACTTTTCCGTTTACTTCGACAGTGCCCTTAGATGGGTTTATTGTTCCTGCAATCATTTGTAGAATTGTTGATTTGCCTGCTCCATTTGCCCCAACAATACCAACTCTCTCTCCTTTCTTCACTGAAAAGGAAACATCTGACACTGCTATAAAATTGTCTGCACCATCCATGCTTTTATTCGCAAGCAAACGATAGACACTGCGGATTGGTGTTTTGAATTGGTGGAATTCTTTTGTAATTCCTGAAATTTTGATAGCTTCATTACACAACATCTGAAAAACCTCGACTTAGCCTTCTGAATGCGATCTTTCCTAGACAGTAAAAAATAACTGATAAAACTGAATATATCGCATATCCATATAGTGAGAATTCAGTTGTAGCAAATGCCATAGATCTAAAGCCATCTACTACAAATGAAATTGGATTAATGTAAACCACACTTTGGACCACCTCAGGCAATGTATCAATCGGAAATAGAATTGGACTTGCGAATAAAAATAGCGTGGACGCCAAACCTACTACATGCACAATATCTTTTATGTACACACCAAATGAGCTGAATATATACGATAACCCCAATGTCAGAATTAGAAATGGCGGTGCTATAATCAGCATTCCAAAAAATGCATTAATTGCGTCCCCTCCTGTCACGATTATCGCAGCTATAAGTAACGAAAAGCCAATTAATAGGTTGAATATATGTGAGATGAAATTGGAAATAACAAGTACTTCCAGTGGGAACACGACTTTTTTGACATAGTTGCCATTAGACGTAATTAACTGGCTACTTGTTGATAGCACTTCTATAAAAAAGAAATGAAATATTAAACCAGAAAACAATATAACAGGGTAACTTGCAAGACTCCCATCCCCCCACTTGGCTTTAAATATAAAACCAAATACAAAGGTATAGACAGTCAATAAAAAGAGTGGATTTAGGAGGCTCCAACATATACCTAGCATTGAACCTTTATATCTTACGTGTATATTTCTTTTTGAAATCTGTTGAATTAAATCTCTATTTTTTAGAACGTTCAAAACAATAATCCCTAGTCTAGCCTAGCATGCTGAATCAATGAGGTAGCTTTTTTGTCTTTCTCTGATAATTGTGGTAACTTGCCACCTTCAATAGGCCATTTGATCCCAATATCACCATCATTCCATATAATTGACTGTTCAACTGTCGGGTTATAGTAATCGGTGCATTTGTACACGAACTCAGCCTCTTCGCTGGTTACATAAAATCCATGCGCAAAACCTTCTGGGACCCATAGTTGACGCTTATTCTCTGCTGAAAGATAAACTCCAACCCACTTGCCAAAGGTTGCCGAGTTTTTCCGTATATCTACTGCCACATCAAACACTTCACCTGATACGACGCGAACTAGCTTACCTTGGGTATTTTCTGTTTGATAATGAAGGCCACGAAGAATACCTTGCTTTGACTTTGAATGGTTATCTTGTACAAAATGTATTGGCTTTCCTGTCACCAATTCTTCAAATTTTTTATGATTCCATGTTTCCATAAAGAACCCACGCTCATCACCAAACACTGTAGGCTCGATGATCTTTACATCTGGAATATCTGTCTCGATAATATTCATAATTAACTCTTGTACTCTTCTAAGTTCTTTAAGGCTTCTTTCCAGTCACTCGCATCTATCGATAATGCACTGGTGATTTTTTGAGTACTTAAACGGGAGTTAGTTGGCCGCTTTGCCCGTGAGGGATAATGGGCTGTTGTAATACTGCTTAAGCTTGGCTTTTTCGTGATAACGGCTTGCTCGACTGCCGTATTGAAAATAGCCTCTGCAAATTCATACCAACTAACATGAGGCAAACCTGAATAGTGATATACCCCATATTCTAAGGCGTCACCTTGGGTGATGCGCATGGCTATTTGAATTAACGTCTTTGCAATATCACCTGCATACGTTGGCCCACCAAATTGGTCTCCAACAATACCTAGCGCATCTCTATCGGCACCCAAGCGCAACATGGTTTTTACAAAATTATTGCCCCTCTCACCAAACACCCATGCGGTTCGAAGAATTATGTGTTGAGCGCATGCTTCTATTACAGCGATTTCACCAGCAAGTTTACTTTCGCCATAAACCCCTTGCGGATTTGGGATGTCGCTTTCTTCATACTCGCTCTCCTTATTGCCTTCAAAGACATAATCCGTCGATATATGAAGTATTGCAGCGCCTACACCTTCCGCCGCTTGTGCCAGGTATTTTGGTCCATCGCGGTTAATCGCATAAGAGAGTTCTACTTCTTCTTCCGCTTTATCAACCGCAGTATGCGCTGCCGCGTTAATAATGATAGTTGGCTGGAACTCTTCAACAGCGGCTTTCACCGCATCTTTATTGGTTATATCAAGGAGTTCTTTATCAAGAGCTAGCACTGTGGTTTTTTCTTTGTTAGTTAATTGCTCAGTAAGGCAATAACCCACTTGACCATAACAACCCGTAATTAGTACACGCATTATCTCAGACCCGTTTTTTGGCTGTCATTTACTAGACGAGTCAAATACTGACCGTATTCATTTTTCATCATCGGTTTTGCCAGTGTTAACACCTGCTTATCATTCAACCAACCATTGCGCCATGCAATTTCTTCTAAACACGCGACTTTTAAGCCTTGAACATTCTCTATAGTTTGAACAAAAGAAGACGCTTCATGAAGGCTTTCATGTGTGCCTGTATCTAGCCATGCAAAACCTCGACCTAATAATTCTACGTTCAGTGAACCATCATTAAGATACATTTCGTTCAAAGTAGTGATTTCAAGCTCTCCTCGATGGGATGGCTTAACTTGCTTTGCCATTTCTACAACACGGTTATCGTAGAAATAAAGACCTGTTACTGCATAGTTTGATTTTGGTTCTTCTGGCTTTTCTTCAATCGATACAGCTTTCATATCTTCATCGAATTCAACCACACCAAAACGTTCTGGGTCTTTAACTTGATAGCCAAAGACCGTTGCTCCTGATTCTCGTGAAGCTGCTTTATTAAGGGTTTTTGAAAAAGACTGGCCATAGAAGATGTTATCACCAAGTACCAAGCAAACGCTGTCGTCACCAATGAATTCTTCACCGATGATAAACGCTTGAGCTAAACCATCCGGGCTAGGTTGAATCGCATATTCAAGTTTAATACCAAAATAGGATCCATCTCCCAACAAGCGCTTAAAGCCAGCATTATCTTCTGGGGTAGTGATGATTAAAATATCTTTAATGCCTGCAAGCATTAAAGTTGAAATTGGATAGAACACCATTGGCTTATCGTAGATAGGCAGAAGTTGCTTTGATACACCACGAGTTAATGGGTACAGACGCGTGCCTGAGCCACCAGCAAGAACAATACCTTTCATGGATTTAAGTTCCTAGATTAAGAGGTTCGAAGCTCGAATTAGAGCCAGATAATAAAAATTAAAGACCCGTTAGTTTGAGCCGAAACGTTCGCCAGTGTATGAACCGTCAAGAACGCGTGACCACCATTCTTGGTTGTTTAGGTACCATTCAACAGTTTTTCTAATGCCGGATTCGAAGGTTTCTTCTGGTTTCCAGCCGAGTTCTCTTTCAATTTTTGATGCGTCGATAGCGTAACGTACATCGTGACCAGGGCGGTCTTTTACATAAGTAATCAGATCGTTATAGTGTCTGACACCCTCTGGCTTGGTTGTGCGAAGCTCTTCAAGCAAGTCGCAAATCGTGTTCACAACTTCGATGTTGGCTTTCTCGTTGTGCCCACCAATGTTGTAGGTTTCGCCTACTTTTCCTTCCGTGACGACTTTGTAAAGCGCGCGGGCATGGTCTTCGACAAATAGCCAATCACGAATCTGCATTCCATCACCGTAGACAGGCAATGCCTTGCCTTCCAAGGCGTTAAGGATCATTAGCGGAATCAACTTTTCCGGGAAATGGTATGGACCGTAGTTGTTAGAGCAGTTTGTCACAAGGGTTGGTAAGCCATAAGTTCGTAGCCAAGCTCGCACTAAGTGGTCGCTAGATGCTTTTGACGCGGAATATGGGCTCGATGGTTCATAAGAGGTCTCTTCGGTGAAAAGATCATCCGTGCCCACCAAGTCACCATAAACTTCATCGGTTGAAATATGGTGGAAACGAAATGCTGATTTTCGTTCTGAATCAAGTTCATTCCAGTAACTTCTTGTTGCTTCCAACAATACATATGTTCCAACGATGTTGGTCTCGATAAATGCTGCTGGCCCATCAATTGAGCGGTCTACGTGAGACTCAGCTGCTAAATGCATCACAGTGTCAGGTTTGTGTTCTTTGAAAACTCGATTCAGTGCTTCTCGATCACAAATGTCGACCTGCTCAAAAGCATATCGTCCATTTTTACTGACTTCAGTCAATGATTCTAAGTTACCTGCGTAGGTCAACTTGTCTACATTGACCACGCTATCTTGAGTATTATTGATTATGTGGCGCACAACCGCCGAACCAATAAATCCTGCACCACCGGTGACGAGTATTTTCATGTTCAAACTCTTTTTTAAATCTAAAATTAGCGAATTTACACGCTACCGCCCTTAGGTGTCGTCCCCAAAGCACGCGATAGCTAGAATTTTCGTTCTCGAATGTTTGTACTATTTTCTTCTCAACACACTGTTTTCAGTGGAGACTTCCACCTGACGGCTGAGCAAGTTGATCAGCAAGATCGAGCGCATTTCCCCATCCGCTTCTTTGTAAATAGCATCAGAGCCTTCAAATTGGCCATCTAACACTTCGACTTCATCACCTGGCTTCAATATGTCATTGAGTTGATCACGTTGCTCATCTGAATCCTCATGAGCCATTAGGCTCAAAATCAGTTCAAACGGAACAGTACAAGGCACTGCACCATGCCTCACAAAATCTACAACACCACGGGTTGAACGGACTGTGGTATACGCGATTTTTTCGGGGTCAAAGGAAGCAAACACGTAGTTTGGAAAGAGAGGTTCAAGCTGCGGGGTTCTTTTACCGCGGCGAATTTTTTCAACCGTGACTTGAGGGTAGTAACAGTCGACGCCTTGTCGCTTGAGGTGCTGCTCTGCGCGTTGTTGCTCGCTGCGTTTACAATAGAGCAGATACCATGAATTCATTATATTTCTCGCCGATGTCCTAGCTAGCCAATTTTGCACCGTCTCTGCGACGCGACTCAAGAGTATATTAGGCTGGTCATCGAGCAGCAAGGGCTGTGCAGCCGACAGCTCAATTTGTCTGCACTAGTTCATAGTTTGAATTGTTGTATGTGGCATTTTTCAGAAAAACAAAAGGCCACATTTGATGTGCGGCCTTTAATGAGCAGGTTTTGAGAGGATTTATATTTGTGAATTAAGCACTCAAACGTTGAATATCTAAGCTAAAGCTGGTGAGCCCGACTTCACTGAGTGAAACGCGCACATTTCCGCTTGCCAGATCAATCGTTTGAAAATGCTCACTAGCAGCATCTACACCTAGCAGATGGTCGTTGTTGACGATGATAGCGTTTCCTGTCCCATCAACCACGGCGTTTAGCCCTGCGGACAACACACTAAGTTCGTTATCGGCGGCATTGAGTATGCCAAACATGGCTCTGATGGGGCTGGCGTAGGTCGATTTTTTAATGGCATGTTCTATTTGATGAACAAGATGCACAAAGCCACGTTCGTCTGCGTCTTGAGATCGCAGGTATTCGTTGAAAAACGCACGAATCATCAGCGTGGTTGCGGTGCCGTTTTTTCCTGCTGAGCCGCTATCCACCATGTAGAAGGCCATTTGGCCATCCATCATCCACGTATAATCAAGCACCACTGGGCTGGAGTCTGCTGATTGCAGGGAATGGTATGAGAGTCTCCAATCTCCTTGGCGTGAGTCTTGGTCTGGCATCAACCCCATCAGTAAATCTCTTGCATTGCCGGGATTATCGAGCAAGTCATCGAGATGCCACTTCAATTCTTCGGTTAATGGCTGGTCGCCGCCTTGTGCGAGCTTAAACCACTGCTGGCTAAAATCGGCGTCGCTACTCGTACCACCGTCTGCATCTTCTAAAACAGAAATGATGGCCGACTTCACCACCATGATGTCGTCAATGGGTTTAATCAGAAAATCTTTGACGCCAAATCGCAATGCCTGTGCGACATCGGACATCCCGCCCGTGCCAGAGATGACGATCACAGGGAGCATGGGATATTCGAGGCTGACTTCCTCTACGAATTCCAAACCTGTCATAACAGGCATAGATAAATCACTGAGCAGCAGATCGGGAATGCCTTCTCTGAGTGCTTTGAGCCCATCAAGACCATTCCCCGCCTCTCTAATAATGCACCCTTCTTTACGTAGAAAGCCACCGATGATCCGAATGAACACGGGATCATCTTCAACAATCAGAACCTCTTTACCTTCCAACACTGTCTTGTTCTCCTGATTGGGGGCTAATTTACGCTTGACGAACGTCGCCGAATCTCTTTAGGATAGTTTGAAATCCGCTACGACGTTGCAACATACACGTAATTCTCCGTACCAGTACACATAACCTGATGTATACAGAAAAGAAAAAACTCGCCCAATAAGTTAGCTATCGCATGAACATTACGCGAACTACGACGCTGCTTATTGATATGAGACAACGAAAAGTCCGCCTTGTTAATTTCAAATGGCTAACTCCTTGCCTTTTTATTGAAGGCAATCGCATTATCGTGAATACACATGAAACTTGATGACCTAAATCTCTTTCGTCTTATCGTCGAAAACGGCAGCTACACCTTAGCTTCAAAGAAAACAGGTATACCTGTCGCTACATTGACTCGCCGTATACAAGCGCTTGAGGAAGACATAAAGATTAAGCTTCTTCATCGTGATGCGAGAAAGCTATCGTTGACCGAAGCCGGCCAAGGTTTTTACGAAAAGTGCTCCCCTTTGCTCGAACAATTGATGGAGGCGACTGAAAGCCTCTCTGAATGTTGCAAAGGGGAGTCTGGAACGCTCAAAATCAGTGCGCCGTCCAATATAGCAATGAAACTGCTGCAGCCCATGTTTAGCGCATTCTTGACTAAATATCCTGATATCAAGCTCGACCTTGAGCTGTCAAATGATTCAACCGCGCAGCATTCTGATGATCGTCATGCTTTTATCCGCATTGGCCCACAGCGCGATTCATCTCTGATTGCACGAAAGCTGCACACGGTAAAAGACATTCTCGTTGCTAGTCCTGAGTACACCACAAATCATTCTCCGTTAAGCGATGCAGCGGATCTCACTCAGCATCATTTGTTAAAGGGGTGGCCTCTGATGCGCTGGCGACTAACAAATCAACAAGGCCAGCAGCTATGTATTACGCAACAAGGCCGTTTTGAAGCATCAGAGCTTCGGTTAGTGCGCGCAGCCGCTAAAGATGGATTGGGTATCGCATTAATACCTGATGTGCTGGTACAAAAAGACATCGAATCCAATGAACTCGTCCAAGTACTTCCCGAGTGGACAACCTGCCCCCGCGATATCTTCCTGATGTACCATGGCAAAACTAACTTGCCTGCCAAGCTGCGCGCATTTATTGATTTTGCATTTGGCTATTTTCATACAAACAACACTCAAACGTGACCTAGTTCACTGAATGTCCCAAAAGCGATAAGTGCTTAAAAAATCAACACACTTTTGCCAATGAAAACTTGCTAAGCCGCCCGGTGACCGCTAAATGTTATAGGGATGTAAAACCATAAAGCAGCGATATCTTTCTCTGCACAAACGTTAACGATGGTTTCTGCAAACGGAAGGAGCGATTATGATTTTGGGACACTTGCTAGGTTTGTATACCCATCCGAAAGAGGAATGGCAAAATATTGATGACCGCCATGAAGGCGCATCAAGCAGTTTGGGTCACGCTGCCATCATGGCGCTTATACCACCAATTTGTGCCTATTACTCGAGTGCGCACATTGGTTGGAGTATTGGTGTCGGCGACCCGATTTTTCTGACGGAACAAAGCGCACTAATTATTGCTGGCGCCATGTATTTTGCCCTGATCACGGGTGTGATGGCTCTCGCCTACCTGACTCTATGGATGAGTCGTACTTTTGGTTCCGATCCAACTTACACGCAAGCGCTTGAGCTTTCTGCCTACACGGCCACTCCTGTCTTTATGGTAGGTTTAGCCGCGCTCTTTCCTGTGGTCTGGTTCGTCATGCTGGTCGGGTTGGCAGGTATCGCCTATTCGATTTACCTTCTTTACACTGGTGTGCCAATCATCATGCACATTCCTGAAGAACGTGGATTTATTTATGCCAGTTCAGTGGTCACCTGTGGGTTGGTTCTGCTTGTCGCAATTTTGGCAAGTACTGTGATCATGTGGAATGTCGGCTTTGGCCCCATGTTCGTGAACTAACCGAGTATGCTCTCCGTTGAAAGCTGATGAGTCATTGGCAAAGCTCACAACTGAAAACACGAGATACAAAAAAGCGCGGTCGCTATTGCAGTGACCGCGCTTTTTATTTGTCTCTGTTTTTCTTAGCTCTCGTTATAAATCTCGAGGTTTGCTAGTTCTTGCTGTTGCTCGCGAAGCTCTTTGGTTTCATCGTTTCGCAAGCTATCAATATACTCAAGGTATTCTTGATTGATGTCCTGGGTAACGTATTGACCGCTAAATACAGAGCTGTCAAATTGCTTCACGTCAGGGTTACCCTCTCGTACCGCATCTTCTAAGTCAGCTAAGTCTTGGAAAATCAAGCCGTCAGCACCAATGATGCTGCCGATTTCATCCACTTCACGGCCGTGTGCAATCAATTCGTTAGCACTTGGCATATCAATGCCGTAAACGTTAGGGAAACGAACTTCTGGCGCCGCAGAGGCCATATATACGCGTTTCGCGCCGGCTTCTCGTGCCATTTCGATGATCTGCTCAGAGGTTGTGCCGCGCACGATAGAGTCATCAACCAGCAGCACTGATTTACCTTTGAACTCAGAGCGAATTGCGTTGAGCTTGCGACGAACAGATTTACGACGCTGCTGCTGACCAGGCATGATAAAGGTACGACCAACATAGCGGTTTTTCACAAACCCTTGGCGATACGGTTTATTCAGCTCTTGAGCGATTTCCAGCGCGATGTCGCAAGACGTTTCTGGGATAGGAATCACCACGTCAATGTCGAGGTCATCCCATTCACGACGAATTTTCGCACCGAGTTTCTTGCCCATATTGATACGTGCGGCATATACCGAAATCTTATCAATGAAGGAATCAGGACGAGCAAAATAGACAAACTCAAAGATACATGGCGACAGTGACGGAGTATCTGAGCACTGACGTGTATACAACTGTCCATCAAATGTAATGTAAACCGCTTCACCCGGCGCAACATCACGCACGAAATCAAAGCCGACTGCATCAAGGGCAACCGACTCAGACGCGACCATGTATTCTTCACGATTGTTCACAGTGCGTTTGCCCAAACATAATGGGCGAATACCATGCGGGTCACGAAATGCGATAAGCCCATGACCAATGATCATTGCCACGACAGCATAAGCACCGCGAATTTGTTTATGCACTGCGCGAACAGCTTTAAACACATCTTCTTCCGTCAGAGGAAAAGCGGCAGCTTCATCGATTTGATGAGCAAGAACGTTGAGGAGAACTTCAGAATCAGACGTGGTGTTAAGGTGGCGGCGGTCTTGAGCGAAAAGCGACTCACGCAGTTCATTCGCGTTAGTGAGGTTTCCGTTGTGCGCAAGTGTAATGCCGTAAGGTGAGTTAACATAAAACGGCTGTGCCTCAGACACACTAGAACTGCCGGCTGTTGGATAGCGCGCATGCCCTATCCCAACCGTTCCCTGCAAGCGTTGCATATGCTTGAGTTGGAATACATCTTTTACCAAGCCGTTCGCTTTTCTTAAGCGAAAGCGGTTGTTGTCAATAGTTACAATGCCGGCGGCATCCTGACCACGGTGCTGAAGTACTGTCAACGCATCGTAAATTGACTGATTAACCGGGGTTTCACCCACGATTCCAACAATCCCACACATGTATGCTGTTCCTTGTAACGCAAAAGTAAGCCCAGGGAACTGTTTTACGTTTTCCTGCCTTTATCTGCTAAAAGCAGGCTGACGCTAGATCACCTTGGGCAAAAAGCTGGAGCTCTGCTCCAAATACGAGAAAAACCATTCAATCACTACCCCAAACTTAGGGATCAATTGTGATTGTTTCCACTCGCTGGCGCTGGAAAAATTAGTGAACGCATCGAGGAAGAACAATAACGCAGCGACTATCAGTACGCCGCGAATACCGCCAAAAACCACGCCTAGCACTCTATCAGTTCCAGAAAGGCCTGTTTTTTGAACTAATTGCCCGATGACATAGTTCACCACAGCGCCAACAATTAAGGTGGCAATAAACAGCGCCGCAATAGCAGCGCCATTTCGAATCATTTCGTCATGGATGTTCGTGAAGTAAGCGGCCAATTGCGGGTAGAAATTACTCGCGACAAAGAAGGCGCCAAACCAAATAACCAGCGATAACGCTTCTTTTACAAATCCACGGACCAAGCTAATCAATGCTGAAAAGCTGATCACTCCAATAATGACGTAGTCTATCCAATTCATCTTTTAATCATCTGAGCGATTCGCGCGCATTTTAACAGAAAAAATGACGACGCAAACGTTTTCTTATGGGTTGAGTGGGTTAAATCTAAGCAGTTGACCTTTCAATCCGGTCAAAGACTCTAAATCTGCTGTCATAGCCGACAAATTGTCCTTAGACACATCAGGGCCAATTTCAACACGCGCCAACTCGCCTTCTTTCACATTACGAGGCATCAACTGTGCGGGATAACCCTTACTGCGCAAGGTTGTCACCAAATTCTTCGCGTTGTCGATGTTTCGAAATGTCCCTAAACGAATGATCCATGCCGAATCTGCGTAGCCTGTTTTTGGCAAGGCGTTATCGTCAGCAACAGGCATACGCCCCTCTGCTGTCGCATCATCTGTATTTCCATTATCAACATCGTCCCCAATCGTCACCGAGACTGGCTCGTCTTGCGGAAGAAATGTATCCACGTCTTCAGGTGCTTCTATCGGCGTTTGAAGAAGCGTCTCGTCAAAATCTTCACGCAAAGGAATGGCTTGATAACTTTCCTGATAATGCGCTTTTTCACCGTCGAATACATCGGGCAAAAAGATCACCCCCAACGAAACCAAAATGAGCGTGCCGACTAAGCGATTCTGGAACTGAGTTGCCACAATTACTCCGTTTGAACGAGGTGGTCAGCGATTTCGCCGACGGTGTGGAAAGAACCAAAGACGATCAAGGTATCGCCATGCCATGTCAACGCGGCTTGTGCTGCGTTAAATGCGTCTGTGGGCGATGCATAACCGTCGATGCAGTCAGGTAGGTAACAAGCGAGTTGTGTCCAGTCAGCGGCTCTTAGGCCAGTCAGTGAGGCGGGATACCACACATCGACCACTGGCTTCATTGCTTCCAGTGTTGCGGTGATATCTTTGTCGTTCAACATAGCAACAACAGCGTGAACCTTACCGCCCGATGTTAGTTTGATCGCGGCTATTTGCTGAGCCAGGTAGGTCGCAGAGTGCGGGTTATGTGCCACATCGAGCAATACCAACGGGGACTCAGACACTCTTTGCATGCGACCCGCCAACGTCACCGAACTTAAACCGTCAACTATTTGCTCATCCGTTACATCAAGCTCTGATAGCCCCAACGCCATGAGCGCCGTCGCCGCATTTGGCAAAGGAAGATTCGGAACAGGCAAATCGCGCAAATCAAACGCACCGCACTGCCAGTGCCAAACATCATCTTGTTGTTGGTAGTTAAACTGATAGCCAACTTGATGAAGCTCTGCACCGATATCATCGGCGTGAGCCGCCACACTCGCTGGCGGTTCAGGTTGCCCGCAAACGGCAGGGTTCCCAGAACGGAAAATACCGGCCTTTTCAAAACCAATCACTTCGATATCATCACCAAGCCAATCAACATGGTCGATAGCAAGGCTGGTGATCACGGAAACATCATGGTCAACAATGTTGGTCGCGTCTAATCGACCACCAAGGCCAACCTCGATGATTGCCACATCAATCTGGTTATCAATAAATAACCAAAGCGCAGCCAGCGTGCCAAATTCAAACAGACTTAAGCTGGTGTCACCGCGGAGTGATTCTACCGCAGCGAAGGCTTCGGAGTGGCGCTCGTCATCAAGCTCTTGACCATTAATGCGAACGCGTTCGTTATAGCGAATGAGGTGTGGTGAGCTATATACCCCGGTTTTATAACCGGCTTTTTGCAAGATCGCTTCGATGATAGCGCAGGTCGAACCTTTACCATTCGTGCCCGCGACGGTAATGACTTTTGGTGCAGGTTTGATCAACTTGCCTTTTTGACCGACAAGCGCGACGCGATCCAGCCCCAGATCGATGGCACTGGTGTGGAGTGATTCTAAATAGCGCAACCACTCAGACAATGGCGCAGTGGCGCCGGGAGAAATATGTTCTGACATCAGTATTCTATTCGAGCTTCCAATAGCTCAATCATATCAGTTAAACGACAAAGAGCGCCATAAGGCGCTCTTTCGATGTTCATTTGTGGGACGTTTATTCTGTATCGTCCAGAGGCTCGGCTTCGATAACCTCACCTTCCAGCGGTTTATCAACTGGCACGACCAACGGCGATTCATGGTTGGTCATTTTCGCCAACAGACCACCGATACGCTGACGCAATTCACGGCGATCAACAATCATATCAATCGCGCCGTGCTCCAACAGAAACTCACTACGCTGGAAGCCTTCAGGAAGCTTCTCGCGCACGGTTTGTTCGATCACGCGTTGACCCGCAAAGCCAATCAGTGCTTTAGGCTCACCAATATTGATATCACCCAGCATTGCGAAACTTGCTGTCACGCCACCGAAGGTTGGGTCAGTCAGTACCGATATAAACGGCAAGCCCTTTCCAGACAGACGCTCAAGCGCTGCGCTGGTTTTCGCCATTTGCATCAGTGACGTTAGTGCCTCTTG
This sequence comes from Enterovibrio norvegicus FF-33, assembly GCF_000286835.2. Classification (GTDB taxonomy): domain Bacteria; phylum Pseudomonadota; class Gammaproteobacteria; order Enterobacterales; family Vibrionaceae; genus Enterovibrio; species Enterovibrio norvegicus_A. Next base: position 2,984,652 of record NZ_AJYD02000038.1, read on the forward strand.
CATACGTGCACCGCCACTGGCAGAGAAGCATACAAAGCCACACTTGTCTTCCATCGCTTGCTCTACCGCACGAACGAATCGCGCACCAACCACAGCACCCATTGAACCGCCCATGAAGGCAAACTCAAAGGAAGCGGCAACAACGGGCATACCCAGGATTTCACCTTTCATCACAACCATGGCGTCTTTCTCGCCACTGGCTTTTTGTGCTGCTGAAAGGCGATCTTTGTATTTCTTCGAGTCACGGAACTTGAGCAGATCTTTTGGCTCTAGCTCCGCACCCAACTCAATGCCTTTTCCTTCATCTAAGAAGGTTTCTAGGCGCTTACGCGCCGTCATACGCATGTGATGGTCACACTTTGGACACACATGCAGGTTACGCTCAAGCTCAGCGTGATAAAGCACCTGCTCACAGGAGCCACACTTGGTCCATACGCCTTCTGGAATGGAGACTTTACGTGAAGAACCAATATTGCTTTTTGTCAGTATTTTTTCAAGCCAGCTCATGAACGACCTTTTCTAATGGAGCACCTGTCACTTCGACCTTTTGCCGCTCGTTATTAGTGAGCAGTCTCTATGTAGCGAAGACAAGTGGCCTGGATATTTACAAATTCAACAAGGAATTAAAACACAACTTGTTAAGACTTTGGACAAAAAACTGGTACTACCTATTTTTTGCCTAGCCTTTAGCACACCTGTCTGCAAAACGACTGCACGTTCAAACCCCAGAATGCCTAGTTATCCTTGCAGTTAAAAATTTCTCATCCCCTAGTAGTCTCAAGAGGCTTGGGTAGTTAACTGGGTATCGGGTAAAAAGAGTGGCCCAACTGGCGATGCAGGCAATTCAAATATTGCCGGGTACTCCACTTCAACCAGATACAAACCATTCGCTTTTGCCGTCGCTGCCGCCAAGTTGCGGTCTTTTGCCGCCAAAAGCCACTGAACCCACTCTGGCTCTTTCGCTTTGCGGCCAACATCGATCAAACTACCTGCAATGTTTCGCACCATGTGATGCACAAACGCGTTCGCTTTGATATCTATGATCACGAAACGGCCTTGGCGGGTCACATTTAAATGATGAATGTTGCGCCATGGCGTTTTCGATTGGCATTGAACAGCACGAAATGATGTGAAATCATTTTCGCCTAACAAATGTTGTCCGGCTTGATGCATTAACGCTTCGTCTAGCTCGTCATGGCAGTGTGTCACACCATGGCGAAGAATACCCGGACGTAGCGCATTGTTGTAAATGATATAGCGATACCGACGCGCTGTGGCTGAGAAACGCGCATGAAACTCATCAGGTACTTCTTTAGCCCAACGCACGGCTATAGCATCAGGAAGGTGAGTATTAACCCCCATCGTCCATGCGCGAAGCGGTCTAGAAACGTTCACCTCAAAATGAACCACCTGACCCGTTCCATGAACGCCCGCATCTGTGCGACCCGCGCATAGCACTTCAATCGGTTCATTGGCGATTTTTGACAGGGCTTTTTCAAGGTGTTCCTGCACACTGGGTACTTCACGCTGTCTCTGCCAGCCAAAATACTGTGCACCATCATATTCAACACCCAGGGCGATTTTCATTGTTTTTTCTCTGTCTTAGCGGTTCATTATTTTGTGAAGCTGCGCATTATACCCTTCTCAAACTAAAATGCAGCGATGAGCGCAAGGATAAAAAAACGGCAGGGTCTCCCCTGCCGTTCTCTTTATGTCTTTGAGTTCGATGATTCTCGCTTAATGAAGATTTTCAATCATCATTCGCGCTTCTTCTTTGAGGTTTGAATCGTCACCTTGCATGACTTGTTCTAGAAGCTGAATCGCTCCATCTACATCGTTCATTTCCAGATAGGCTTTTGCCAAATCCATATTGGTAGCCGCTTCACCGCTGCTATCAACATCAACAGGCTGAATGTCATTCAACACATCAGGGAAATCTTCGAGACCGACATTTAAATCCATTTTGGCCGCATCAGGATCGTCTTGTGGTAAACCGTCGTCTTTCATGAGTTCATCGATGCTGATAAAGCCATCACTCGACGACGTCGCTTCAATAAGTTCACTTTCGGCTTCTTCCAACAACCCTTCGAGATCAGCATCCAAATCCATGGATTTGATGTCATTGCCTAGAATTTCCGGTTGCTGTGACCAATCTTCGCTCTCTAGTTCGGGTTCAGGCGTTTGCTCTGCATTCCAAATGCCACTTTCATCTTCGGGGATGTCTTGCTCATCAGAGGCATCCAACATGTCATGCGCATCAAACTCGTCATCAGAATCCAGCGCACTCTCAATGTCTGAGGCTTCACGGGCACTCAAGGCCTCGTGAGTATCAAGCGCTTCCATCTCAAAGTCGCCAAGACCCCTATGATCATCATCTAGGGGTTCTGAAAGCAACGCTTCCATATTAAGCCCTGCGACTTGATGCTCATCATCATCTAATTCGGCTATTTCATTAAGTTCGGCGGCACGATATGGCGCTTGTGAAACGGGTGCTGAAGGTTGTGAGAATTGGCTGCGCTCACTTTCAGGCACCGCTTCATCAAGTTCGCGCTGCTCATCAAGCGCCGCGCCCAATGCGTCGCCTTCATCAAACTCCCCCAGATCATCCAAACTAATAGGCTCGACGGGTGGAAATGCGAGGGTGTTATTTTCCGTTGCCGCAAACGGTGCGGGTGTTTCTTCAGAAGATGGCTTTACTTCTTCCTCTAACTCTTGAGGTTCAATGTCTTCTTCAACAGGACGTTCTACGTCTGCGTTATCGTCGTCACTCGGCGTACTCTGTGAGTCAAAATGCGCAGCATCGAAATCAACCGCGGCATCTTCTTCGGTGTATTCTGGCAGATTATCGAGATCAAACGATTCCTCATTAACCTCTGCTTTTACTGGCTCTTCAGGTGTCGCTTCTTCAAAATCGCTATCAGCAAGTGCGGCTTCTTCGTCATATTCTGGCAATGATGAAAGATCGATGGGCTCATCGTCGGCAGTGTTCGTCTCAACACTGTCTGTTGCTTCCATCGAAGCTGGCTCTATGGCAGCCAGTGCATTGTCCAGATCGGCTTCATCACTGGCTGATGCAACTTCCTCTGCAGCTTCGCGTGTTTCTGCTTCGCTAGCTTCAGGCTCAGTCGTCTGTGTGACAGGCGTTTCATCAACAAGCGCGGCAATGTCATCGTCACTTGACGAGGTATCAGCGCTTTCTTCGTGCTCTTCACCTAATAGGCTATCAAGCAAGTCGATATCGTCTTGGGTTGCTTCTGGCGTTTCACGTTCTTCTGCGTCTAACGCAACTGTTTCATCGTTTGTTGGCTCTGCCGCTGGTTCTTGCTCTGTTTCATTGTCTTGTGCCAGCAAGTTATCAAGCAGGTCGAGATCAGAATCAGATGCAACAGGTTCAAGGTCATGAGCATCAGAGACTTCGTCTACCAACTCTTCGAGCTCAGTAATGTCGCTATCAGTATCTACGCTTTCTGGCTCTTTCGTTCGCTCGGGTTGTGCCTCTTGAATATCGTCTAATGCAACACCATCTGTTACTGAATTCTCTAGATCATCAAGATTGAACTCATCGTCATCAATAGCGATCAGATCTTCACCAAGCAGATCATCGTCTTCGCCGTCGTCACCTAATAGCGCACTGTCACCGTCGAGTTCATCATCTTCGCTGACTAACTCATCCAACAACACATCGGTGTCACCCAGATCGAGGTCTTCATCATCGGTTTTTTCACCAATCAATTCTGACAGCATATCGTCGTCATCAATGGCTTCATCAAGCAATGCGCTTTCGTCTAACGGATCAACATCTTCGTCATCAACAAGCTCATCCAGTAAAATATCACTGTCAGAAATATCGTCGTTGTCTAACGCTTTATCCAGTGATAGAGATTCCGTGTCATCGCTGTCCTGTGGTGCCAGCAGGTTACCGTCTTCATCCAGCAGTTCTTCATCGAAAAGCTCATCAAGCAACGCATCAGTGCTGTCGAGCTGTAAATCAGTTTCGTCAGTTTCTTCAAGAGAGGAATCGCTAATAAGATCGATATCATCGCCTAAAAATTCATCGAGCAATGCCGTGCTGTCTTCGCTCAGATCGCCGTCTATATCCGCGTTTTCATCCGTGGCTGACGCCGTCGCCGTTTGATTGAAAATATCGTCTAAGTCATCATCAGAAAGGTTGATATCTTGCGACAAGTCCACTTCTGGCTCGTCATCAAGCACCTTATCAAACAGTGCTTCATTGGTCGTCTCATCGCCTAAATCATCAAGCGTATCATTAAGATCGCCAGCCTCTGGTTCAGGCGCTATTACTTCTGATTCTGAAGCTTCTGGTTCATCCGTCGTCTGTGTTGCGTTTAGCAAGGCATCAATGTCATCAACATCGCTGTCATTACCTTCGCTGAGTGATTGCTCCCACATGGCCGCCAGCGCTTCATCTGGACTAAGCTCGGTTTCTTCAGGCTGAGACGCCATTTCATCAAGGGCGCGTTCCATGTCTTCTAAACCAATGGCACCTTCTGTGCTCGCTTCGACACCCATTTCGGAGCCTGTGTCGAAGTCATCACCCAACATGGAATCCAAATCTGAGTCCATCGATGAACTCAGATCCGTTTCGCCGCCAAAGTCCGTGTCGTTATCAATATCTAACCCTGACTCCGAAGGCTCATCCGACAGCTCCAACGTGTCAGACAAATTAATGTCGTCCAGCTCAGAATCAAAGATGCCTTCGTCGCCAAACAGATCGTCAGCATCGGTGTCGTCTGTCACCTCAAGTTCATCATCTTCCAGCACGAGCTCATCGTCGTCTTCATCGACGTCTGGCACCATGATGACATTCATGTCTGGGTCGGCGCTGTCTAGCCCTTCCGGCTCTTCGACATCATCATCGTCTTTACGTCGACGCATGATAATAAAGGCGGCGGCACCAATGACTAACAGTGCAGGAATAATCGCAACCGTCGCCAACATGAGCGGGCTTGCCATGAGCGACTCGACAAAAGATGGCTCTTTCATTTCCATCTGAGCCTGTCGCATACGTTGCGCTTCTAAGAAAGATTTAATTTCCTCAGTAAGCTCTTCGTCGGCATTCATCTGATCTTTCAGCGCGACTAGCTCGTTTTGCACTTCGGCAAGACGAATTTTGAGTATGTGGTTACTTTCAACCAACTTGCCCATTTGCAGATCAGATTGGTCGATCTGATTTTGCACCATCCCCATGTCTGGCTTAGGCGGAATCATATCCGCACCCATGCCTTCTTGCGCCTTCATTTCTGGCTTGGATGGTGTGTCAGTTTCTGCCATCTCTGGCTCAGCGGTCTTAGTCGCGGGTACGGGTGCGCTTTCAGCCGCAACAACAGGCGGTGAAGTGGGTTTTGGTTTAGCCACAGGTGCAGCGACCTGCTGACTTAGAGGCTGACGATTCACGCCGCGCTGAGCGTCTTTTCGCGCTTGGTCAATTTGCAGACGCTGGGCGACATCATCCGTGCTCTCACGACGGATCTCAGTCAGCGTCGGCATCAATAGCGTACTACCCGGCACTAACCCGTGAATATTTTGGTCTTCAAACGCATTAGGGTTTAAGCGGAAAACCGCACCTAAGGTTTGATACACCGTCACTGCATTGCTTGGCTGGTAACGTGTGGCGATAGACCAAAGGGTATCGTTGTCTCGCGTTGGGCCAACGGATTGGCGGCGATTAACGGTCGAGGGCGCTTGAGTGGATTGGGATAAAGGCGTGACGGCGCTCGGTGGTGGCGACTCATCAATAGGCCCAAGAATTCGAATGGCCGAATGCACAGAAAAGGTCGCAGCAAGGCTCAGCACTAATGTTGAGGCTGCAAGAATTTTGCCGAGTCGACGGCTTGCATTTGATAAAGAAAGCGTTCGCTTCATGGCGTTATATAAATCTGCGTCGGACACTGCCCGCATTCCCCTATGGCAGAATAATAGGCTTATTCCAAAACACTGCAAATATCGAACCAGCCTTGCCGGGGAAACGCATAACAGCATCACTGCTCATGAGAAATTTGCCCTGCGATATAGCGGTATCCGCGCAAAGTAAATCATGAATTTTGCGTCGCAACGTATGGTTAAGTACTTACTGTGGTTGGCATTACGTTATTTCCCTAACTATATCGGAAGCCAGGGTGAAAACTGTAGTGTGAGAAGATAAAACTGTGTTTTGTGATCAAACAACCGGCTCGAGATCACTCGTAGCCGGTTGTTTTCAGGGATTACAGGTAATCGCGAATGAGGACTTCTGCGATTTGAACCGAGTTAGTTGCCGCCCCTTTGCGGACATTATCTGCCACTATCCACATATTCAAACCATTTGGATGGCTGATGTCATTGCGGACACGACCGACCATAACGTGGTCTTGTCCCGTGCCTTCTTTGACTTGCGTTGGATAATCTTCACCCATGAAAACTTGAACGCTTTCAGCGCGAGAAAGCAAATCCATCGCTTCGGTAGCGTCAATAGGTTGACGGCATTCAATGTGCACAGCTTCTGCGTGACCATAGAACACAGGAACACGCACACACGTTGGGTTCACGGCAACCGTGTCATCACCCAAAATTTTCTGTGTTTCCCACACCATTTTCATTTCTTCTTTGGTGTAGCCGTTGTCCATGAACTCATCGATATGCGGCAAGCAGTTGAACGCGATCTGTGTTTTGTACAGGCTCGGCTCAGCCTCTTGGCTGTTCAGCAGCCTTACGGTTTGCCCTGCCAGTTCATCAACGCCTTTCTTGCCCGAACCTGACACTGACTGATACGTTGCCACGTTGATGCGCTCAATGCCGGCCACATCATAAATTGGCTTCAGTGCCACCAACATTTGGATGGTTGAACAATTTGGGTTGGCAATGATGTTGCGGTTGCGAAAATCAGCAATCGCTTCTGGGTTAACTTCTGGCACGACCAATGGAACATCATGCTCATAGCGGAAGCGCGAGGTATTATCGATAACCACCACACCTTCGTCAGCGGCAATCGGTGCCCAACGGTCTGACAGTTCTGCACCCGCTGAGAACAGAGCAAGTTGCACTTGGCTCCAATCGAAGTCTTCAACGTCTTTTACCAGAATGCTTTTGCCATTGAAACGAATGGTTTCACCGGCACTGCGCTCACTTGCCAGCAAGTAAAGATTGCGCACAGGGAATTTACGCTCTTCCAATACCTCGATTATGGTGCGGCCAACAGCGCCCGTTGCACCTAATACAGCGATATCAAAAGCCACATCGAATTCTTGTGTCATGTTTATTCCTCTACGGTAAAACCTAATTTAGCGAGCGACTCTAACCCAAACTCGGCCTTGCCCGCTACTGTAATCGCACTGTACTCACGTCTGTCCCAGTAATTCTTGCGTAAGCGGTCAAAGCTTATGCGCTGCTGAGCAACATCGGCCATCTCGCGGCGAAACTCGGCATCGTCTCGGCGAATGTCGTATATCAGCTGACAGAGCGCCATAAGATCTGCGCTATTCCAAGGTTGGCTTAATGCAACATGCGGAATTGGCGCGACGGGTAGCAGTGAACTCGCCGCTACATGCTCTTCGCTATTTCCGAGAAAATCACAGTAGGCGTTGTAAATCATGGTGGTGCCACGGGCTTTGCCTTCTAGGCCATATCCTGCGATATGTGGCGTTGCAAAGGCCAATAGCGGCAGGAGTTCTAGATCCACTTCGGGTTCGAATTCGAACACATCCAACACTGCCGTCAATTTTTCAGCTTTCAATGCGGCTTTGAGCGCATCATTGTCCACAACCGGTCCACGAGCGGCATTGATCAAAATACTGTTTGGCTTTAACGCAGCCAATTCTTTTTCCCCAATCAAATGATGTGTTGGGTATTTGCCTGCCCGAGTGATGGGTGTGTGCGTCGTGATCACATCGCACTCCGCAAGCAGGGTTTGTAGCGAATGAAACGCGCGCTCATCTCCTTCGGCTTTTTTTATTGGGTCACAAAGCAGATGTTCAATATTCAGTGCGCTGAGACATTTTGAAAGATAGCTCCCGACTTGCCCTGCCCCAATGATGCCGACTTTGCGATCAGTCAGCGTAAAGCCATGCTGCTGACTGAGAACAAGAAGCGCGCTGATGACATATTCCGCGACTCCAACTTTGTTGCAACCCGGTGCGGCAGTGAAATGAATACCTCGCGAAGCCAGCAATTCTGCATCGACGTGGTCAGTCCCGGCGGTTGCCGTTCCAACAAACTTAAGGCGATTAGCTTTCGCTAGTAAATCTTCATCCACTTTGGTCACAGAGCGGATCATCAAGGCATCCACATCAACCAAGTCGTCTGCCGTCAGGGTTCGACCCGCTTTGGCTGTCACCGTTCCCAGCTTACTGAATAGTGCTGCGGCGTACGGCATATTTTCATCAATCAGGATATTCACGCAATGCTCTCTTCAATCAAACTCACTGACGCCATTGTGACGCTTTTCCTTGCGACTTAAAACGAAAAAACCCGACCAATGGCCGGGTAAAATCCAGGATCTGAAAGATAGAGACCGGCTCTCAACGGTCAATACCTGCGTCTGTTGTAGGCACAATGCCAACTTCCCGGAAAATCTTAAACAACAAGCCAGTGACAGGCTCGTCATACCGAGAGACAGCGGTTTCGCTTATCCTTCGTATTTTTTAATGACCAGTGTGGCGTTAGTACCGCCAAAACCGAAGCTATTTGACATCACTGTTGTCAGCGTTTGCTCGCGCATTTCAGTCACGATATCAAGGCCTTCAGCAACAGGATCAAGGTTGTCGATATTGATACTCGGCGCAACAAAGTTATTTTCCAACATCAGTGTTGAATAAATCGCTTCGTGTACACCTGCAGCGCCCAATGCGTGACCTGTCATTGCTTTAGTAGCAGAAATGGCTGGGCTGTTGTGGCCAAACACTTCCTGAATCGCGCCCAGTTCTTTCACATCACCCACTGGCGTTGAAGTGCCGTGCGTGTTGATGTAATCAATGCTGTCGACATCTTGCATCGCCATCTTCATACAACGGATCGCGCCTTCACCAGAAGGAGCAACCATGTCATAGCCATCCGACGTTGCGCCATAACCGACGACTTCGCCGTAGATTTTCGCACCACGCGCAAGCGCATGCTCAAGCTCTTCGATCACCATCATGCCGCCGCCACCAGAAATAACGAAACCGTCGCGGTCTGCGTCATAGGTGCGTGAGGCTTTTTCTGGTGAGTCGTTATATTTGGTCGACAATGCGCCCATGGCGTCAAACATCATGGTCAATGACCAATCAAGCTCTTCGCCACCGCCTGCAAATACCACGTCTTGTTTACCCAATTGGATAAGCTCTACCGCGTGGCCGATACAGTGTGCTGATGTTGCACACGCTGAACTCATGGTGTAGTTCACGCCACGAATTTTAAATGGTGTAGCCAAGCACGCTGAAACGGTTGACGACATGGTACGAGGCACCATGTAAGGTCCAACACGTTTTACGCCTTTCTCGCGCAATGTGTCTGTCGCAAGCACTTGGTTAATAGAAGATGCGCCACCTGAACCAGCAACCAGGCCAGTACGGTCGTTAGATACCATGTCTTCAGTCAGACATGAATCTTCAATCGCTTGTTCCATTGACAGATAAGCGAAGCCAGCGGCATCGCCCATAAAACGGTATTTCTTACGATCAATATGTTCTGCGGGAATAAGCTTTAAATCACCCCAAACATTACTGCGTAGTTTCATGTCTGCGAACTGCTGGGAAAAACTGATCCCGGATTTCCCCGTCTTCAACGACTCCAGCACTTCTTTAACGTTGTTACCGATGCTGGAAACAATTCCCATACCTGTAATTACGGCTCGTTTCATCTTTTGTTCCTACAATTCGAGTTCGCACCGATGATAGCGTTTTTGCTCATCTAAAGTGGTCAGCTTTCCTAGAGTACGCGTGTAAGCTGAAATTCTTTTCCATACTCGCACAGACGCCCCTTAGAATCTGTAAATTCCGCTGGATTGACGTTAGAATCCGCGATCTGAGTGCAAATACACTGTTAATTAAGGCAAGGCTTGTGACCCAACCCCGTATCGAACATGCCCAAATCCACTGGAATGATGCTGGAACACCGGTATCTGATAATTTCGACGATGTGTACTTTTCTAACGCCAATGGCTTGGAAGAAACGCGCTATGTGTTTCTGCATCAAAATCATCTTCCGGCACGCTGGCAACAATTCGAGCGAGACCGCTTTGTTATCGCAGAGACTGGCTTTGGAACTGGCCTAAACTTTCTCGCAGCGTGGCAGTGGTTTGATGCGTTTCGTGCAGACAACCCGCAGGCGAAAACGCAGCAGCTGCATTTTATCAGTTTTGAGAAGTTCCCCGTTACACAAATCGACCTTGAAAAAGCCCATGCGTCTTGGCCTGAGCTGGCCGACTACGCAAAAGCACTGCGTCAGCACTACCCCGCTGCCGTATCTGGCTGTCATCGTCTGATACTTGCTGATGGCCGGGTGACGTTGGATTTGTGGTTTGGTGACATTAAAGACTGCATGCCTCAAGTGTGGACATCTGATGATGGTATTGTGGATTGCTGGTTCCTTGATGGCTTTGCGCCTAGCAAAAACCCCGAGATGTGGAGCCAATCGTTGTTCGATGGCATGGCACGTCTGGCGAGAGAAAACTGCACCGTCGCGACGTTTACCGCCGCTGGCTTTGTCCGCCGTGGTTTGATCGACGCTGGCTTTGACATGAAAAAAACGCAAGGCTTTGGCACGAAGCGCGACATGATTGTCGGCACGATCAATCAACGTAACCAGCCTCGACAACAAGCGCCTTGGTACAAACGCTTACCTCCAAAAGCCTCAAATGACATTGCGATTATTGGCGGCGGTGTCGCCAGTGCCACACTCGCGCTGTCTTTGGTTCGTCGCGGAAAACCCGCGACACTCTATTGTGAGCATGACAAGCCGGGACTTGGCGCATCGGGCAATCGCCAAGGCGCAGTGTATCCGCTGCTTAATGGCAGTGATGATGTGCTTTCTCGCTTTTTTGCACCCGCGTTTTTGTTCTCACGTCAGTTTGTTGAGCAAGCGGCTGAAACCATCAACTTTGATCATGACTGGTGCGGCGTGACGCAATTAGGCTGGGATGAAAAAAGTGCTGACAAATTAGGGAAACTACTCAAGGGTGGGTATCCCAAGGCACTGGTTCATGCCGTCACTGCTGACGAAGCGGCAGCCATGACTGACATTGACACATTACATAGTGGTATCAGCTACCCGCTTGGCGGCTGGTTGTGCCCTCAGCAACTGACACAAGGTTTGATCGCACAAGCGGAGGCCACAGGTTTATTGACCTGTCTCTACAACACCAAAATAACAAGGTTGACGCTTCACGACAGCAAGTGGACGCTTCAAGCCGACGACACGACGTTTACTCACCAGACAGTCGTGGTTGCCAATGGCCATGAATTCTCGCAGTTTAAACAAACCGCGCCGATCCCTGCCTTTTCAGTACGCGGGCAAGTGACTCATATCAACACCACCCCGGCGCTGAAAAAGCTCAAAACGGTGCTTTGTTACGATGGCTATCTGACCCCAGTTAATCCAAAAAATGATACGCACTGTATCGGGGCGAGCTACAGTCGCAATGACAGTTCGTTGGCATTTAGCATGGATGACCAGGTTGATAATAAACAACGTCTGGTGAAATGCATTCCGACCAAATGGTCACAAGCAGTCAGCACAGATCATGGCGCTGGACGTGTCGGCGTGCGTTGTGCCAGTAGAGATCACCTGCCATTTGTTGGTGATGTCTGTGATTACAGCGAGCTGGTTGCGAGCTATAGCAACCTACGTGATACGCAAGAAACCGCACAAGATGTGCCGGTTTACCCCAACCTTTACAGCCTTCTAGGGCTGGGTTCGCGCGGCTTAACTTCGGCGCCATTGCTGGGTGAGTTGATGGCTTCGCAGCTGTGTGGTGATCCTTTGCCGTTACCCGTGGATGTACTCAATGCATTGCATCCGGGACGCATGTGGGTAAGAAAGTTACTGAAAGGCAAAGCGCTGTGATGTTAGGCGGTTAAACGTGAATATTCTGTACTGATATATTCCGAGCATAAAGAAGGCGCTTCATTGAGCGCCTTCTTTGTATTTGTTGATGTTGATGTCTATTGCGATGGCTTTCAGCTCGCTTTCGCTTGCAAAGAGGACCACAAATTTGCCACCAGCACTTGATCTGCAGGGCTTAACTCGTTGGCATTGTTTTTCAAGCTACCGTCCACAAAGACTTTGAGTGCTTCGATATCATCAATCCCATCTTGCTCACAATCAGCGGCAGCCAATGAGATATGGCCACGCAAATACCCACTTGCAAACAATTCGTCGTCTGACGCGGTCTCTACCATGGCGTCTATCAAATCAAGGATCTGTTCTTCGTAGTCTTGGATCATAATCTCTCTCATACCAAACGCATTCGGGATGGTTATCAATAGGTAAAATCTGCGGCCGTTAACGTCGGACGATGATAAAACGCGCGGAGGGCATCTGAATAGGTTTTTGCGCGCGCTGGCATACCTTCATCGAGATAAATCAGCACTTGCTCACGCACTTTGGTCGTAAAACCCGCGCGATCAGACTCGACGCCACTCAAATTGTCACAGCTCACTTGAAAGCGAAAACCACAGCTGGCAGAAAGAATCCACTCTACCGCTTGTGGCTTTATCTCCACTTTCTCAAATTCCGCCTGCGTTTTTTCATCGCGTCCATCAGGGTGATACCAGTAGCCATAATCTTCCAGCAATCGACGCTCAGGACCGGCAATACACCAGTGCGCCACTTCATGCATCGCGGATGCAAAAAAGCCACGAGCAAAGATAATACGATGCTTCGCGTGAGTTTCATCGGCGGGGAAATAAATAGGTTCATCACCACCGAGCAATAACTCAGTGTTAAATGATTCAATAAATGTCTGATTGAATACAGAAATAAGGTCGTTGTAATCGTGATGCATGCGTTATTTGTAAATGCCTGGTTACAGCCAAAATCAGTCAGGCGGCATTTTACCTAGTACATGCCCTATTGTCGCCGTGATAATTGCCCATTTTGACGATTTTATCCGCGATAAGCATGAAATTGATTCATGGGTGACGTCGTCTATTTTCATTGGCTTGTGACTGGCATCACATTTAGAATCGCACCACTTTCTCTGATTAAATGCAACCGACTGAATAATAATGTTGTTGTCTACTTTGTACATTGTTGGCATTACTGCCGAAGCCATGACAGGCGCGCTCGCGGCTGGTCGAAGAAACATGGATTGGTTCGGCGTCATGCTGGTGGCAAGCTGCACCGCCATTGGTGGTGGCACAGTTCGAGACATTTTGCTCGGCCACTACCCCTTAGGCTGGGTCGCCAATCCGCATTATCTCGTGATTGTCTGTCTTGCGGGTATCGTGACCACATGGATGGCCTCATGGGTGGCGCGAAACCATAAACTGTTTATCTGGCTAGATTCTCTAGGCTTGATAGCCTTTAGTATTATCGGTTGTCGCGTTGGCATGGATATGGGCTTGTCACCGCTCATCGCAGTTGTCTCTGCCGTGGTTACTGGTGTTTTTGGCGGCTTGCTACGTGATTTACTGTGTCGTCGCCAACCCATGGTATTACACAAAGAGTTATACGCGTCGATCGCGTTTTTCTCGGGCTGGATGTACTGGGGATTGATGACTTATGGCGGACAATTTGGCGTCAACGAAAACTACGCGACACTCTCCACGCTGATTCTGGGCTTCACATTTCGTATGTGCGCAGTGAAGTTTCATTGGCGCTTACCAGTGTTTAGCCTTGCCGAAGAAGAGAAAACAGAAGATAACGCAGAAGTGAAGGTGAGTTGAACGGAGGCTAAGAGCGAGGTCCTAGATCCTAAGACCTAGGACCCCAGACGTTAAATCTTCGGCGTCGTCGTTGTGACACCCGCATTCTGTGCGCGATGACGCAGCAAGTGATCCATCAGCACGATAGCCACCATGGCTTCTGCGATAGGCACCGCGCGAATACCCACACAAGGGTCATGACGACCGCGTGTTATCACATCAACCGTTTCACCATCAACATTAATGGTTTCGCCCGGCACGGTAATGCTTGATGTCGGTTTCAATGCCAAGTGTGCAACGATATCTTGCCCTGACGAAATCCCACCAAGAATGCCGCCCGCATGATTGGTTTTAAAACCAGTCGGCGTTAATTCATCACGATGTTGGCTGCCGCGCTGATTCACCACATCAAAACCGTCGCCGATTTCAACGCCTTTCACCGCATTGATGCCCATCAGTGCAAACGCAATGTCAGCATCTAAACGGTCAAACACAGGTTCGCCAAGACCGACAGGGACATTGTTTGCCACGACGGTCAGCTTAGCGCCGATGGAGTCACCGTCTTTTTTCAATTGACGTATCAATTCGTCCAAAGCGTCAAGTTTGGTTTCGTCGGGGCAGAAAAAGGGGTTTTGCTCAACTTGATCCCAATCCACTTTGTCGATGGTCACATCACCCATTTCAGACATGTAGCAACGCACTTCAATGCCATATTCCTGTTTCAGGAATTTCTTGGCGATCGCACCTGCCGCAACACGCATAGCGGTTTCACGCGCAGACGAACGACCGCCGCCGCGATAATCGCGGTGACCGTATTTCTGGTGATACGTGTAATCGGCATGACCGGGGCGAAAACGGTCTGAGATTTTGGAATAATCTTGTGAACGTTGATCGGTGTTCTCAATCAACAGACCAATAGACGTGCCCGTTGTTTTGCCTTCAAACACCCCAGACAAGAATTTCACCTCGTCTGCTTCACGACGTTGCGTGGTGTATTTCGACGTACCCGGACGACGACGGTCCAGATCAATCTGTAAATCCGCTTCTGAAATTTCGAGTCCCGGCGGGCAACCATCAACGATACACCCTAATGCCAATCCATGACTTTCACCAAAGGTGGTGACGCGAAACACCTGACCAATAGAATTGCCTGCCATTACTTCCTCTGTCTTTTAACTGGCTGCCTTTATTAAGGCATAACTGCATGCTTGTTAATGAAACATAACCGCGCACGAGAAGCAAAAGCTTTTTGCCTGCAAAACAGTCAACCCGCTGTAGAACGGGGCTCATTTCAAGAAACACGACAAAATGCAAGATGTGAAAACAAAAAAAGGCTGAAACAGATGTTTTCAGCCTTTTTGATAGCGAATTAACCGCGGTTCACGCGATTAAGCTTGATAGATGATGGTTAGTCTTTGTAGATAGAGAACTCGTCCGCGACGCTCACCAGATCTTGATACGTCATCATGAATACGCCGTGACCGCCGTTTTCAAACTCAAGCCACGTTAGCGGAAGCTCTGGATATTGTTCTTCCACATGCACCATAGAATTACCCACTTCACAGATCAAAACACCCTGCTCGCTTAGATAATTGGGCGCATTGGCGATAATGCGGCGCATCAGTTTCAAGCCATCAGAGCCCGCAGCCAGACCCAGTTCAGGCTCGTGGCGGAATTCATCGGGTAGGCTGTTCATGTCTTCTTCATCCACATACGGTGGATTAGAAACAATCAGGTCGTATTTGTCTTGTGGCAGATCGCGGAACAAATCCGAACGGATTGGGAACACTTGTTGCTCCATGCCGTGATCTTGCACATTCATTTCCGCCACTGCTAGCGCATCGGTAGAAATATCCACCAGATCCACTTCTGCGTCAGGGAAGGCGTAAGCACACGCAATACCAATGCAACCGCTACCCGTGCACAAATCCATGATTCGAGTCGGTTCAACAGGCAACATTGGGCTGAAACGGTTTTCGATCAACTCACCAATTGGTGAGCGAGGCACCAATACACGTTCGTCGACAAAAAACTCAAGACCACAAAAATAGGCTTTGTTGGTCAAATAGGACACTGGCGTGCGATCGTTAATGCGGCGAATAACACGCTCTACAATACGATGGCGCTCACTGGTCGTCAGGCGGGAGTGACGAGTATCTGCTGGCACATCAAGTGGCAGATACAAGGTTGGCAACACCAGTTGTACCGCTTCATCCCATGCGTTATCCGTTCCGTGACCGTAAAACAAACCTGCTGCATTAAAGCGGCTTACCGTCCAACGTAGCATGTCCTGCAGCGTACGTAACTCGTTGACAACTTCATCAACAATAATTTTATCCAAAATGGCCTCCACTAGCCTGATTCACCCCAACGCACCGCGTTCATCTCTATTGATTTGGACAATTACAAATTCGACAGCGAGACATTGCTTCTATTTTGGGTACAATGCGCCTATCGGCATTTGGAATTGACTTATGAGTAAGAAAACCCCGATCTCAGACGATGACTTTTCATTGTTCCGCGATGCGGTAAAAGGCGTTAAAAAACTGCAGCAGGATACCATAAACCCGCCAAGACGCCAGACAGTGGAACAATCGAGAAAAAAGTTCTCTGACTCGACAGCACGTGACCACACCTTTTATTTTTCAGACGAGTTTGAACCCTTGCTGAAAGAGGATGGCCCAACGCAATATGCGCGTACCGGTGTGTCTAAGTATGAAGTGAAGCGTTTACGACGCGGCATTTACGTGCCTGATATGTTTCTCGACCTTCATGGCATGACACAACGAGAAGCGAAGCGTGAGATGGGTGCGTTGATTGCTGAGTGCATAAAAGAAGGGATTAGCTGTGCCTGCGTGATGCATGGCATCGGCAAACATATATTGAAGCAGAAAACGCCATTGTGGCTGGCACAGCACCCAGATGTTCTGGCATTTCATCAAGCGCCACTTGAATTTGGCGGTGCTGGCGCGTTATTGGTGCTTATCGAGATCCCAGAACGATAACCAAGAACAACCGCCAATAAAAAACGCCCCACGAGGCGTTTTCGTAGTGAGTCGTTTCTTGATCATTCAGTGCTATGCGTAGCCCATCAACTGAGAAGGGCTTTTCAACCACCGTACATCACTTTTCTCGCTCACAGCATCAAGCTCAATACAAGCAATCGACGACGTCGGAAACATAGGTGCCTGCATGTCGACGGCGAATTCGGCGGTGAGATAACCCACCAGCGGCAAATGCGACACCAGCAAAATGCTTGCTGGATGATCAACAGTCACTAACGCGCGCAGATACGATGCAACGTGCTCGCTGTCACCATAGGGCGTAATACCATCTTCTGTCAGCACTTTTTGCGCCGTTGGCAACACGGTCTGACAGGCATTCCACGTTTGTTGGGCGCGCAAATACGGGCTAACAAGCACCAAGTCTAGCTTCCCTTCTGGTAATTCATTTGCAAGCCAACGAGCCATTTCTACTGACTGTTGCTCTCCGCGTTCAGTTAATAGTCGTTCTTCATCACTGGCTGCAAATGTCTGCGCCTCACCGTGGCGCATAATATAAATTCGCATATCACTACTGTTGATTTCTTAGATTCCTGATTATGCTACCAGTCAATTGTTGTTTCTGGAACGATAAAGCGCACAGATGTTTGCCTCAATTTGCTTAGGTGGTCATAATTAAGACCTAGCCTCAACCAGTGAAGGTGCTTTGTGCAAATCAGTCCGAATGATCACCGTGGCTATCGCCAGATTACACTCGATAACGGGTTACGTGTTTTATTGATCGAAGACGCACAAGCGCCGCGCAGTGCTGCAGCACTGACGGTGAATGTTGGCCACTTTTGTGACCCTGCTGATCGTGAAGGGTTAGCCCACTTCCTCGAGCACATGCTCTTTCTGGGCACAGAACTGTACCCAAAGGTCGGCGAATTTCAATCTTTCACCAGCCGTCACGGCGGCAGCAATAATGCCTGGACAGGCACCGAAAATACGACTTATTTCTTTGATATTCAACACGATTACTTTGAAGAAGCGTTAGAGCGTTTTGGGCAGTTTTTTTCTGCGCCACTGTTTAATGCTGACGCCGTAGATAAAGAGCGCAACGCGGTTGATTCAGAGTATCGTTTAAAGCTTCAAGACGACGTTCGCCGTATCTATCAAGTACAAAAAGAAACCATCAATCCCGAACATCCCTTTTCCAAGTTTTCCGTTGGTAGCACTGAAACCTTGGCAGATCGCGAAAACAGTTCGATTCGAGATGAGTTGATCGCCTTCTATCGCAGCCACTACAGCGCCAATCTGATGGCGGCATCCGTTACCGGGCCTTTTACTCTCGATTCCCTTGAAGAGCTAGCCCAAGAAACCTTTGAACTGATCCCAAACCACGATTTGCCGCTTTTCATTCCCGAAGTACCTTTTGTTGATATCCCTCAGCGGCAACAGTTTATTCGCATCGAGCCATTAAAAGACGTGCGCAAACTGACACTGGCATTCTCAATGCCAGCCACCGATGAACACTATCGCATCAAACCATTGTCTTACATTGCGAGTCTGCTTGGCTATGAAGGCATTGGCAGTGTTATGTCAATGCTAAAAAACAAAGGCTACATCAATAACCTCTCCGCTGGCGGGGGCATCAGCGGCTCGAACTTTCGTGAATTTACCGTCAGTGTCAGCCTGACGGAAGTTGGCCTGAACCACATTGACGATATTGTCGCCTATCTGTTTCAAGCGATTCACCTTATTCGTGAGCAAGGTTTGAACGAATGGCGTTACAAAGAAAAACGCGCGGTACAAGAAAAGGCATTTCGCTACCAAGAACCTTCTCGCCCCATTGATACTGTCAGCCACATGGTCCTCAATATTCAGCACTATGAAGAAGAAGATGTGCTTTATGGTGATTACATCATGGCGAAATATGACGAAGAATTGATCCGCCAGATGCTCAGTTATTTAACAACGGAGCACCTTCGTCTGACGTTGATTGCCAAAGGCGGCGACTATGATAAGCAAGCCAAGTGGTATGACACGCCGTACAGTGTGACCCCCTTTACCGACGCGCAACGTACAAAATGGCAAATCACGGATGTTTCGCCAGACCTTGCCTTACCCGAGCCCAATCCGTTTATCAGTTACGAACTCGACCCCGCGCAATTGGCATCGCCAAACACGACCTTGCCAGAGAAAATCCAAGAGTTACCAGGATTTTGCCTTTGGCATTTGCAAGACACCGATTTTCGCGTGCCTAAAGGCGTTGTGTATGTCGCTATCGATAGCCCTTATGCGGTGAAATCGGTTGAGAACATCGTTAAAACCCGCGTCAGTGTCGAAATGCTGCTTGAGGCTATCAACGAAGCGGC
This sequence comes from Enterovibrio norvegicus FF-33, assembly GCF_000286835.2. Classification (GTDB taxonomy): domain Bacteria; phylum Pseudomonadota; class Gammaproteobacteria; order Enterobacterales; family Vibrionaceae; genus Enterovibrio; species Enterovibrio norvegicus_A. The sequence goes on from NZ_AJYD02000038.1 coordinate 3,003,849, forward strand.
TTACCCCGCCGAGGTCGCTGGCTTGAGTTATAACCTCTACGCTCACCAAGGCGGCGTGACGTTAAAACTCAGTGGATTCAACGAAAAGCTGCCGATCCTGCTTGATTTGGTCTTGGATAAATTTGCCAATCGTGACTTTAAACCAGAACGTTTTGAGATCATTAAAACGCAACTGTTAAGAAGCTGGAAGAACGCGACTCAGAACAAACCCATCAGCCGATTGTATAATGCAATGACGGGCATATTGCAGCCAAACAACCCGCCATACGAGGCGCTTATCGAAGCGCTGGAGCCGTTAGACGTGTCTACCCTTCCCAATTTTGTATATCGAGTCATGTCTGAGTTACACGTCGAGATGTTCGTTTACGGCAACTGGCAGAAGCATCAAACGCTGGCATTGGCTGAATCAGTCAAAGATGCCCTTCGTGTTCATGATCAGCGTTATCAGGAATCCATTCGCCCATTGGCAATGCTCAAAGGTGCCGGCAACGCGGCATACCATTTAGATTGCAGTAATCAAGACTCCGCGGTACTGGTTTACTATCAAAGCCATGGCACAACGGCGCAAGATGTGGCGCTGTTCACTTTCGCCCAACATTTATTATCTGCCATATTTTTCAACGAATTGCGTACAAAGCAGCAACTGGGATATATGGTGGGTTCCGGCAATATGCCGCTCAACCGCCATCCGGGTTTGATTTTCTACGTGCAATCGCCGCAAGCCGGCCCAACGAAACTGATAGAAGCCATTGATGACTTTCTGAATGCTTTCTTCTTAGTGCTACTAGAGCTTAATGAAGCACAGTGGCAAGCCAGCAAAGAGGGCTTAATCGCACAAATAGATGAGCCTGATGCAAACCTACGTGCGCGCGGTCAGCGACTTTGGGTGAGTATTGGCAATAAAGACGAGAAATTTGAACAACGTCAGAATGTCGCAAAATCTATCAAAAACATGGCGCGATCTGACATGGTGAAATTTGTTGTCGAGCAGCTTAAACCTCGCACGGCGGATCGGTTAATTATGCATAGCTGCGGCGGTGCGCATCCTGATCAGTGCATACCGGAAGACACTAACGAAATCGATTCTATTGCCGCATTTCGTCAGCATCGTTTAGAAAGAGATTAAAAAAAATCCCCTACTCAGAGGTCGGGGATTTTTTTACGTGTTTGATTTGATTAATCAAAGAAACGGTTTTCTTCCGCAGCCATGGCTTTGAGCATTTCACACGGTGCAAATCGCTCGCCATATTTCGCTTCATGCTGTTCAAGCATTTCAACAAGGCGTTTAATGCCGATATGATCCATGTAACGGAACGGGCCACCAAGGAATGGTGGGAAGCCAATACCGAACACGGCACCAATGTCGCCATCACGCGCCGATTTCACCACGCCTTCATCCAAACAACGTGCCGCTTCATTTAGCATCATCAATACGCAGCGCATCGCCAGTTCATGGCCAGAAAGCTGACTCTTCAGTTCTACACCCAGCAATCCGTAAACACGCTTATCGACTTCTTTCTTCTTGCCGTTGTAGACGAAGAAGCCTTTGCCCGTCTTGCGTCCTTTACGGCCATCACTAAGCATGACATCGAACACATCTGGTGCACGGAAACGCTCGCCGAGCTCATTGAGCAGAATTGGGCTGATCTTCGCGCCAATATCAATACCCACTTCATCCAGCAGTGTGACTGGGCCAACAGGGAAGCCAAAATCCAACAAGGCATTGTCGATGTGCTCGACAGATTCGCCTGCCAGCAAGGTCATGGCCGCTTCATTCATATATGGCGCTAGGATACGGTTCACATAGAAGCCCGCTTTATCGGCAACCACAATCGGGGTCTTGCCTTGCTTTTTCGCAAGCTTAACGACTGTTGCTATCGCCTTCTCAGACGTTCCCGCATGGGGAATCACTTCCACCAGCGGCATTTTATCGACAGGGCTAAAGTAATGCAGGCCGACAATGTTTTCAGGCCGTTTTGCCCCTGCTGCAATTTGGTGGATAGGCAACGAAGAGGTATTGGTTGCGAATAGCGTATTTTCATTTAACGCTTCTTCCACTTCCGCAATCATCTTGTGTTTCAAATCAAGATCTTCAAACACCGCTTCAATCACCACATTGCAACGATCCATGCCGCTGTAGTCTGTTGCGCCACTGATCCTAGCCATCTGCGATTGCAATTCCGACTTGGAGATAATGCGACGTTTGCGTTTTTTATCCAGTAACTTGTAGCTGTAGTTCATGGCGTTCAACAAGCCATCATTACTGACATCTTTGATCCGCACAGGAAGGTTTGCTTTGGTCGCTGACACATTCGCAATACCCGCTCCCATCAATCCGCCGCCCAGTACGGCTACACCCGTTACCGTATCTGGCTCGGCATCAGCGCCAGTTTCTTTTTTCATTGCTGTCGTGGCGAAGAAAATGCTGCGAAGTGATGCGGATTCATTCGTCATCACCAGCTCGCCAAAGCGTTTCGCTTCGAGCGCTAGCCCTTTCTCAACCCCTTTGTCCAAGCCATGTTTGATCACGTCAAGAATGGCTTCGGTGGCGGGATAATTGCCACGGGTTTTTGCGCGGGTTTTCTTGGCGGCTTGATCGAACACCACTGAGCGGCCTAGTGCATTGCCACCCATGGCCCAGCTTTGCCAGCTGTTCTGACGTTTAGGCTTTCCTTTTAGCGCTAACTCTTCAGCAACCCGAAGCAACACTGAGTGGGGTACAACATCATCGACGACACCCATTTTCTTGGCTTTTTTGGCACGCAGTTGCTTGCCTGTCAGGATCATATCCAGTGCACCTGCAACGCCAATCAAGCGAGGCAAACGTTGTGTACCGCCCGAACCCGGCAGCAAACCGAGCTGAACTTCTGGCAATCCAACACGCGTTTTATCATCGTCTGTGGCAACACGGCTGTGGCATGCTAGCGCCAATTCAAGACCGCCGCCCAAGCATGGTCCGTGAATCGCAGCGACGACATGAAACGGCAGTTTCTCGATACGAGAAAACAGCTTTTGCCCTTGCTCTGCAATGGCTTGTGCGTCTTCTGCTGTTTCACAGGCATCCAACATACGAACGTCTGCGCCAGCGACAAAATTATCCGGTTTAGCGGAATACAGTACCAAGCCTTTGATGTCGGTTTTGCTTTCAAGCTCGCTCAAGATACCGCTGATTTCATCAACAAAGGTCGCTTGAAGTGTGTTCATGCTTTCGCCAGGCACATCAATGCTCAGCCATGCAATGCCATCATCTCCGTGACGCAGCGAAAAGGCATTTGGGGTCATTGGTTCATTCATTATTCGGCCTCCAAGATCATTGCAGCACCTAAGCCACCCGCAGCACATGCGGTATTCAAGGCCAAACCGCCACCGCGACGACGTAGTTCGTTCAATGTTTGAGTGATCATGCGTGCGCCTGTTGCAGCAAACGGGTGACCGTAAGCCAAAGATCCGCCCAGCACGTTAAATTTGTCCATGTCGATCTCACCGATCGCTTGGCTTCGCCCGAGCTTTTGCTGTGCGAATGTCTTAGAGCCAAACATCTTCACATTCGACAATGCTTGGGCAGCAAATGCTTCATGCATGTCAATCAAGGTCAAATCAGCCAGGGTAATGCCCGCACGATCAAGTGCGATTGGTGTGGCGTATGACGGCCCCATTAGCATGTCGTGCTCAACTTGAATAGCGGCAAACGCATAAGAGCGGATGTAGCCCAAAGGCTTCAAACCCAGTTCTTTGGCGCGACCTTCACGCATCAGCATCACCGCGGCAGCGCCATCTGTCAAAGGTGTGCTGTTAGCGGCAGTCACAGAGCCATGTTTTCGATCAAACGCGGGACGCAACTTGGCGTAGCTTTCAACGCTGGAATCTTCGCGAATGTTGTTATCTTTATCAATCCACGCGCGATAAGGTTCGGGGAAGGCGGTCATTACTTCATCACGCACCAGCCCATCAGCCCACGCTTTTGCTGCAAGTGAATGAGAACGGTGCGCTAAAGCATCCTGATCTGCTCGGCTAATATGATGACTCTTGGCCATTTGCTCTGCAGTCTGGCCCATGCTCAAGCCCGTTGAATATTCGGCAACAGCAGGGGGAACAGGCGCGAGATCTTTCAAAGAAAGCTTGCTCAATAAACTCATACGCTTGCTGAGGGTTTTGGCTTTGCTCAAAGCAAGTAATGTCGCCGCAAGTTTCTTTGACACGCCAATAGGAAGCACTGACGAGGAGTCCGCACCACCGGCGATACCAATATCAATGGTTCCCGACATAATACTTTCTGTTACGTTAACAACAGACTGAAAGCTAGTGGCACACGCTCGGCTGACGCTGTAGGCATCCGTATGAATATTCATGCCTGTACCAAGCACGATCTCACGTGCAATGTTTGGCGCTTCTGGCATTTGCACCACCTGACCAAACACAAGCTGCTCGATCAGCTTAGGGTCAATCGCGGTACGGTTTAGCATTTCACTAACAACCATTTTGCCAAGATCGACAGCGGGCACATCAGCATATGCGGTAGATTGTCGTGCGAACGGGGTACGTAAACCCGCCACAACTGCGATACGTTCTCCCTGACGCGTAGTCAGGTTCTGGGGAGAGTTCATTGCCGCTCCTTGCTAGCATTAGAGGTCAGACCAGAAGAGTGTAACCAATTTGTTATCAGATTAAAACGGGCGTTTAATTGAATTGGAATGTCAAATATAGACAGGGACAGCAAATTTGCGATAAACATCGGGCTAGCCGTCGTAGTGGCCACCTTATCTCAGCTGTCAGCGATGAGATACGGTCGAAGATTGGCAAAAAAGAAAATAACTGAATTTTGAGCAAAAAAAACCACACCTAATAGGTGTGGTAAAATTTTTGGAAAGCAATTGTGTATCAAATTCAATTAACGTAAAGCCAATTGCAAGTCAGGTCTAAGACCTGAGGAGAAAGTAAAGTCAGCCTTCAAAAAAAGGAAGTTGTCATCTTGCTCAACTCAGTCACGCACAGCCAAGGTCCGGTAAACCAGCGAAACCTGCAGCGCGCTCCCAGATGACAGTGCCTACTATACCCATAGAAAACGGCGACTTTTTGAACCAGATCAATTTTTCGCCTGATTATCCTCCATCACTTCTCGCCATGAGTGTTGCACCGAAATTCCCCACAAATATAAGCAACTCAATCCATAATGACATTGTAAGAGCAATTGTCTTATTAGCGCGATTCAAATGCGTATCGTTTTTCTGCCTATGATTAGACGCATTTACCGAGGTAACATGGTCCTCAATGCAATTATTTTTAATGCTACACACTTGTAAAATCAAAACTTTCAGGAAGAAAGCCCATGGTTTTGAAAATATTTGGAAAGAAATCGTCAACTTCCAAGGTCTCTACTGATATGGAAAAACAAAGACGATATGAAGCGCTCGTGAGAGCTTGGCACAGAGATCTTTATCGCTACGCTTACTGGTTGACGAAAGACCAGCATGTAGCAGAAGATCTTGTACAGGAGACGTGTCTCCGTGCTTGGCGATCGCTCGATAGCCTTCAAGATGATAACGCAGCGAAAGCATGGCTGATCACCATTCTTCGCCGAGAAAACGCACGCCGATTTGAGCGTAAACAACTCGAATTAGTAGACATTGATGACCATCAGGTGGCAGATAATACGCAGCCTAGTGAAGAAGCCTCGGTAGAACAGCAATGGCTTCACAAGCAGATAATGCGTTTGTCACCGGAATATCGCGAACCGCTTGTTTTGCAAGTTATGGCTGGATTCAGTGGTGAAGAAATCGCTGAGATCATGGATCTCAACAAGAATACGGTGATGACACGTTTGTTCAGAGCGAGAAACCAATTGAAAGAGTTCATGGACAGTCAAAACGAAACTCAACGAGGAGCGAAGAATGGACGAGCTTGAATTTCGTCGCCGCCTTTTGGCTGACCCTCAAGATAATGATCCCGAGCTATCAGCGGCGAAGTTATCTTCACCTGCCAATCAAAAGTTGGCCTCTGAACTCGACAGTTTGGATGCATTAATTGATCAAGCTTTGCGTGTTGATGTGCCCGATGATTTGGTCGACAAAGTGTTGTTTAAACAAAGCAGCCATGTGATCCGTGAAAAAAGAAAACCAAAGTTCCATTTGGCTATCGCGGCCTCAATTGCTTTTGTGTTTGGTGTGATGTTGGGTCAATTTAACTGGCAGACCATTCCGCTTTCACCCAATCAACAGAACTTGGGTCAAATTGCGCTTCAGCATTATTACGATGAGACAGATTTCACTCGAGATATTAATGAGGGCGTAAGCCTTCACCAAGTAAACGCTAAGCTTTCCCCAATTGGCGAAGCCTTCAGTGGGTCTCTGCCAGGCCAAGTTTCTTACCTCAATCATTGCAGCTTTGATAAAAAGCATGCGGTGCACATGGTATTGAAAGCAGACAATGGTGAAGACTTTACGGTGTTTGTAGTGCCTCAGAATTCTCCAGCCATGGAAAAATTCAGTGATGGCAACATGGAAGCCATTTCGCTCCCGGCCAATAACAGCAGTGTGATTGTAGTCGGTAAAGAAGGCTCAGATGTATTGCCTATTGCAGAGCAGCTTCAACTTCATTTGAACCAAAAAGCGTAAACACACAATCTATTACATTTAAAAAGGGAGCCTTTGGCTCCCTTTTTGTTTCCTTTAAAGAACAGTCACCTGCACCTTCTCTGCTTCTGTTTCAAAACAGCGTCCCGTAACTGGTCAGATTTCCTAATAATGAGCTTCACAATAGAATCCGCCCAGCTTATTTAAAAAGCACATAAAATGATAAAACTATTATAAATTTCATTGGATTAATTCACACCATGAATAAGAAGCGTCTGTTTATCCGTTCAGCAGTGGCAATTGCTGTAGCGGCAAGTTCTACATCAGCTCTCGCAGCTGGTTTCCAATTAAATGGTCAATCTGCTACTGGCCTAGGCCGTGCTTTCGCTGGTGACGCTGTTATCGCTGATAATGCATCTGTCATGGCACGTAACCCTGCAGCAATGGCATTGTTCGATGCGCCTGAACTGTCTGTGGGTCTGATTGCAATTGATACCGATGTGGTAGTGAAAGGTACAACCTACTCACCTATCATGCTTGGTGAACGTTCTTTGGACGATGCACAAGCTGGTGACATTTCGTATGTACCAAACATCTTCTATGTACACCCGATCAATGACAAATTTGCTGTTGGTGCAGGTATTTACTCAAACTTCGGCACAAAAACTGAATTCGACACTGATTATGCAGCCAATGAGTTAGGCGGCCTGACTGACGTTAAAAGCGTCAACTTTGCATTGAGTGGTTCATTCCGAGTTAATGAGCAATTGAGCTTTGGTGCTGGTATCGACTTCATCCAAGGTACAGGTAAGCTCAAGCGCTCTGGCCTAGAGTACGTCGGCCAAGCTATTCCATCGTTTGCAGACAGTGTTGGCGATAACATGCTTAACATTGATGCAGAAGGTACCGGCATTGGCTGGAACCTAGGTACCGTTTATGAAGTCAATGAGAAGCACCGCTTTGGTCTAAGCTACCGCCATAGTCCAGATATCAAAGCAGACGGCGACACCATGATCTACAAAGGCGAACAGCTAACCGGAGACCTCGTTCTTCCTCTGCCAGACATCGCTGAGTTCTCTGGTTACCACTTGCTGACCAACAAGTTTGCTATGCACTACTCTGTTCAGTGGATTGAGTGGAGCACTTTTGACCAGCTTGCGACGACAAATGGCGTTGTTCTGAATGAGTACAATTGGCAGGATGGCATGCACTACTCGATTGGTGGTACTTACTACCTGAACAACGACTGGACACTTCGTGCCGGTTACATGTATGACACCAGTGCACAAGATCAGAAGAAATCAATTTCTGTACCCGATTCAGATCGCCAATGGGTATCTGCAGGTTTCACCTATCAGGCAACCAAAAACTCGACCATTGATTTCGGTCTGACTTACCTAATGGGTCAAGATGTGGAAGTGAATGACAAGTTGGTGACAGACCTGCCTGGTGGCGGTGAACTTCAACTGTCTGAAGTCAATGCGACCACCCGCGCTAACGCATGGTTGTATGGCGTTCAATACAGCTACCAGTTCTAATCAAGAACAGCGAACACCAAGGGGAGCATTGGCTCCCCTTTTCTTTATCTCGTTTCCTTCAGCACCCGCCACATCACTCTATTGGCAGTATTTTTCAGCGTACATTAGTTCGCTCAAGTCCGTATTTATCTATACAAGTGTTCGCTGAGTTTCAGCGTACACCTGTGCCAAACACCACTTCATATAGACGATCTATCGGAAGATGGAATACATGACAAAATTTCCATCTAAAAATATTCAACCTAGTTCATTAAAATTGCATCCAAAGCTTTGGTCAGTACCCTATAGCGACCTTCAAAAACAAGAAATATATAATGAACAAGAACAAACTTCTTCCGTTGGCAATTGCCGCAGCACTTGGCTCTCTTTCTTCCACCTCAGCAATGGCTGCTGGTTTCCAGCTTGCAGAGTATTCTGCAACCGGTCTTGGTCGTGCGTACGCAGGCGAAGCAGCAATGGCGGATAACGCCGCGGCACAGTTCCGTAACCCAGCGATGCTGACGTACCTGCCTGGTACACAAGTATCCACTGGTATGATCTACGTTGACCCGAACGTTGATGTAGATGGTATGAATACAACCACTAACCAACCAACGTCATCTAAAGATTTTGCAGATTCTGCCGTCGTACCGAACTTCTATGTGTCACACCAAGTGAACGAGCAGGTGTTCCTTGGTTTGGCACTAAGCTCTAACTTCGGTATGCACACCAAGCTAGACGACAACTTCAAAGGCACGCAGTTTGGCAATGAAGCCTCTGTGATGACCATGGAAATTAACCCTAACATTGCTTACCGCATCAACGACCAATTCTCCATTGGTGGTGGTGTTCGCTTTGTCATGGGTGAAGGCAGCATTGGTGCGAAGAGCTCTGGTGGATTCGCTCCAAAGGGCACAACACTAAAGTTCATGGAAGGTGATGACACTTCTTGGGGTTGGCAGGCTGGTGCTGCTTGGCAGATCAATGATACCAACCGAATTGGCTTTAACTACCGTTCAGAAGTTGAGCTGAACCTAGAAGGTCATGCAGAAGGCCTAGCTTTCAACCTATACAACGGCGGCACATCGCCTCTTACTGACATGGTTCAATACGCTGGCAGCATGGGACTAACCTTGCCCGCCACTGCCGAGCTTGCTAGCTTCCATCAGTTGACTGACAAGGTTGCGGTACATGCTAGCGTGAACTGGACTGACTGGAGCACGTTTGAGAAGCTAGAAGCGAACATTCCTTCATTGTCTGTTCCTTCACAAATCGTGAAGCAAGAGAACTGGAAAGATAACTACCGCTTTGCCGTGGGTGCGACTTACCAACTCAATGATAAAACGCAATTGCGTTCGGGCGTTGCATACGATATGGCTGCTGTGGATGACGCTAACCGCACTATCACTATTCCAGAAACAGACCGTTTGTGGCTGAGCCTAGGTGCAGGTTATGCGTGGTCTCAAAATCTGACGTTGGATGCAGGCTTTACCTACATCTTCGCAAAAGACGCAGATGTTGTTGAACCTCGCCCAGGCATCGCCTCTGATGCATCTGGTGCGGCATTCGGCGGTAAGTTTGAAGGCCAAACAACCGGCAGCGTATGGTTAGCGGGTGTTCAAGCGACCTATCGCTTCTAAGTAAGCAGATATAAAAAATGGCCACTCATTGAGTGGCCATTTTTGGTTTTAGTAATCATCTATTTCGTCTAACAAGTCTTCGTCAAGGTACTCGTCATCCGGTTCAGGTTCTTCAATCGCTTTGCCACCACGCGCTTTAAATGCTTTGTGCTGCAAATAAGCATCGCGGGCAAATGCATACGGATCAGGAGAATTCTCTAGCAATGGTTCTTGAGGCACGACCGCCGCGCGACTTTCCATTCCGTCCAACGCCCACTTGATGATTGATTGTGGCAGCGTCAACAGCGACAGCGGAGGATAGAGATCGTCGACCATGTCACCTGCACCTTCACGCAAAGTAATCGGACCATATATTGGCACCATAAAGTAAGGGCCTTGTCCGATATCGTAGTATCCCATCGCATCACCAAACTGACGGTCGTCCAGTTTTTGAATATTTGCTGCCGAGGCGATATCTATCAAGCCTGCCAGTCCAAAAACGGTATTAATCCAAAAACGATTAAAATGAGTGACCGCCGCCTCGCCTTCCAGCATAACAATACTGTTCACCATGCTCGCGGGCTCGCCAAGGTTATCAATAAAATTTGAAACCCCTGTTCTGGCAAAGCTAGGTACGTAGTTGACATAAGCGAGGGAAACCGGACGGGCTACGTACGGATCCAGAATGTCGTAGTTGAAAGCCCACATGGTGCGGTTGAATCCTTCAAAAGGGTCATTCGGGTGCGAGATATCAAATTCAGTATTTGTTTCCGCATCCACGGCGCTCTCATCAGGCGCCTGCGCACAACCACTCAATCCAATAATAACGCCAACTGCCAATATCAGACGTTTCCACATTATTAATATTTTCCCTAAAAAAGAGGCTGGTTATTCACCAGCCTTATCCATTTTTCCTCAATTATACCCGAGTAACGTCAAAATGCATGCTCAGATAAGAACGACATGTCAAAGTGGGTCGGCGATAATTCGGCTAATTCTTTTGGTTAATCACTATCTGTGATGAACCGCCTAGGGCAAATGGCTCACTCTCACCAAACCAATCGCCTTCTTTAGTCATCACATTGCCATCACGATCAATGCGAGCTTTGACCAGCACATTTGGCAGTGACGACATCAGACGCTCTGGGATCATACTGTCTGCATCGGTGAGCTCCACATCCAGCGGGAAACTGCTGAGAGGGATTCGCTTCGCGGCCACGGGCATCGGCGCACCGTCGGCAGAGTGAACAGAAACAATAAGCACGCCCTCATCAGGAATACCGACTGCGTCATCCAATGAAATTGTCACAGAAACCGTTTGACCATTTCCTGCGCCAACTTGTGCTTGTGCGCGTGCAATACTGCGATCCAGCATCGAGATACGAGGGTCGTTTTCAGGCAGAAGCTGCTTCATGGTTGACCAAGCGGCAATGGCTTCATCATATGCATTGCGCTCGAACGCTTCGAATGCAAGTAGAGACAAGGCTTGCAGGTTGCCATGATCTTTCTTAATAACCTGACGCAGCAAATTTCGTGCTGTTTCAACGTTTGTCTCGTCACCACTCAACATCAACGACTGCGCGTAACCAAGCTTCACATCGTTGTCATTTGGCATGAGTCGATACGCTTTACCCATCGCGCCTTCCGCGGTTTGAATATCACGATTCGCCAAACCAATGCGACCTAGCAGCAACCAGCCCATGGCATCGTCTGGCGTTTGTGAAAGCTTAGTACGAAGCGACAAAGTGAGATCAGCCATTTCTTGATCGGTCATTGGCTCTTCGCTGTCAGACATCAGACGACGCGATAACTCAGGTAATCGTTCTGCCGTTTCCTGCCATGCAACCACCTGCTGCTGATTGCCTTCGAGAAAGTACAGGGAATAACTCAAGCCAACCAGGATAAGTACGCCCGGTAAAAGCATCAGCATTGACACTTTATTTTGTGTCTTTGCTTTATCCCCTTCAGGGATATCATCCAGCAGCGATTGTTGAAGCTCCAATGCCAACTCGCTTTGGTTGTCCACCAAACCTTCATCGGTTTCTTCTTCCAGTTCATCCATGCGGTCACGGAAGAACGCTTTATTCAATTCATCACGACTGGCCGCTTCATCTTGGTCTTTACCCAGATAGATCGGCACGACAAAGAGTCCAACAGAGACAAGTACCATCAAGGCTGTGATCAGCCAGAACCACAATTCGGTCATCCGTTTGTATCCTTGTTATCTTTATTTGCGGATTGGTTATTTGCAGTGTCTCCACCCAACAACGCGGCGAGACGCGCTTGCTCGTCAGTGTCTAGTTGTGCTTTCTCTGCCTGTGCTTTTGGTTTGCGGCTACGCATGACCAACACAGTAAATCCGATAAGCACAAACAGTGCTGGTCCCGCCCACAAAATCAACGTAGAAGCCGTTACCGGTGGACTATAGGTAACAAAGTTGCCATAACGCGCCACCATGTATTCCACAATCTCATCTTCATTCTTGCCTTGTTTGAGCATCTCATAGACTTTCAAACGAAGGTCTTGAGCCAACCCGGCATTCGAATCTGCGATATTGTTGTTCTGGCACTTAGGGCAACGAAGCTCTTTGCCGAGTTTATGGAAGGCATCTTCTTGTTGCGGCGTATCGAATTCATACACCTCAATCGCGGCAGACACCGAAAATACAGCACTGCTTGCCAATAGCAGCAAGAGCCAAAAGCGCTTGATCATCCTTTGGCCTCCGCCAGCATTTTCTCATACATAGGGCCAAGCTTGTCCTGCCAGTTACGTTCGTTAACGTCACCAACATGGCGATAACGAATCACACCGTTAGCATCTATGAGGAATGTTTCTGGTGCGCCATAAACGCCCAGATCGAGACCTAGCATGCCGTTACCATCAAACAGGCTCACCAAGTAAGGGTTGCCCAATTGATTCAACCAGCCGATGGCTTTAACACGATCGTCTTTGTAGTTAAGGCCAATGATTTTTACGCCATTTGCCGCCAACTCATTGAGATACGTATGTTCGGCATAACAGGTTGGACACCATGTTGCCCAAACATTCAGTAATAACGGCTGGCCTTTGAAGATGTCTTGATCATAAAGCTTGCCCGCTTCGGTGAGATCTTCGAGACGAAACTCTGGCACAGGTTTACCCACCAACACAGACTCCAATTTCGTGGGGTCATCCCCTTGTGCATTATTTAAAAGCTGCCCAAGAAGAAAAACAACAACCACAAAAAACAAGCCCAGCGGGATAAAGAGTACAGGACGTTTCACGCTTAAACCTCCTTCACAGATTCGACAGAGACTGCCTCATCTGATTTCTTACGGAAACGGTAACGCTTGTCAGACATGGCCAGTAATCCACCAATGGACATGACCAATGCACCGAACCAAATCCAGCGTACGAACGGCTTGTAGTAGATACGAATGGCCCAAGCACCATCATCCAAACGCTCTCCCATCGCAATATACAAATCACGAGTAATACCGCGATCGATGTCTGCTTCGGTCATCATTGAGCGCTGCACGGTGTAGAAACGCTTTTCCGCATGCAATGTATTGATGCGCTTGTCACCAAGGTAAATGTCGAAATCTGCAACATAGCCATCGTAGTTAGGGCCATCTTTGTCTCGCAAACCCGCAAAGTGGAATTCATAGCCTTGCATCTGAACGCGCTCACCTGGCGCCATCTTTACATCTCGTTCAATGTCGTAATTTTGCACCATCGCAATACCCAAGATTGAAATCGCAAGACCAAGATGCCCAAACACCATCGCCCAATGACTGCGACCTAACTTGCCTAATCCGGTCATCAAATCGTGACGGTGCGTAGCACGTTGGTACAGTTCTACCGAGAGTAGAATAGCAATCCAAAGCCCCATCACTGCGCCTAGCGCCGCTAATGGTTTAAAGGTATCAGCAAAAATCCAAACCAGACCAACACCAATAACAACAGATGCCACACCGCTGAAAAGGACTTCCTTTTTCACGTTTTTCAGGTTGTCACGTTTCCAACGAATTAGCGGTCCAATACCGAGAAGGAAAACAAAAGGAACAGAGAGCCACGTAAACAGCAGATTAAAGAAAGGTTCTCCGATGGAGACTGAACCCAAACCAATCTGTTTGTGTACCAACGGCAACAACGTACCAAGAAGCACAACCACCAGCGCGGCAATCAGGAAAATATTGTTTGCGAGCAGCACGTTCTCACGCGATACCAACTCGAAGTTGCCTCGTGAGCGCACTTCTGACGCGCGCAGTGCATAGAGCAATAATGAACCACCGATAACTGCAACAAGGAATGCCAAAATAAACAAGCCACGCGCAGGATCAGAAGCAAAAGCATGAACGGAAACCAGAACACCAGAACGTACTAAGAAGGTTCCTAACAAGCTGAGAGAAAACGCTGAAATTGCCAGAAGTACTGTCCAAGCCTTAAACGTGCCACGCTTTTCTGTGACCGCCAACGAGTGCATCAATGCCGTACCCGCAAGCCAAGGCATGAATGATGCGTTTTCGACAGGATCCCAGAACCACCAACCACCCCAGCCAAGTTCGTAATAAGCCCACCATGAACCCAGTGCGATACCCATGGTTAGGAAAACCCACGCGGCCGTCGTCCAAGGGCGAGACCAACGCGCCCATGCGGTATCAAGGCGTCCGGCCATTAATGATGCAATGGCGAAAGCAAACGCGACTGAGAAGCCGACATAACCCATGTAAAGCATTGGCGGGTGAATAATCAAACCCGGATCTTGCAGCAGTGGATTGAGATCTCGGCCGTCAACAGGGAAGTAAGGCAATGTGCGTTCAAACGGATTCGACGTGACAATAATAAACAGTAAGAAGCCAACACCGATCATGCCCATAACAGCCAAGACTCGCGCGACAGATTCTTGCGGCATACCGCGGCTAAATATGGCTACAGCGAGTGTCCATCCCGCTTGGATCAATACCCAAAGCAGCAATGAGCCTTCATGTGCCCCCCACACCGCCGTTAGACGGTAATACCAAGGCAACGCACTGTTGGAATTACTGGCTACATAGGTAACCGTAAAGTCATTAACGTAAAATGCCCAGCTCAGCGCAAAAAATGACATGAGTAGCATGAGGAACATGCCGATGGCCAACGGGCGCGCCGAGCGCATCATGGCTTGGTTTCCGATTTGCGCACCCCATAGCGGGTAAATGCTCAGCAACACCGAAAAACCCAGTGAAATCATTAGGGCAAAATTGCCCAGTTCAGCAATCATTAGTAGCTACCTTGTTGTTGCTCAGTATATTCAAGCGGCGTATGGCTCTTGTTCATTGCTTCTGCAATTTCCGGTGGCATATATTCTTCGTCATGCTTTGCAAGCACTTCGCTCGCATACACAGTCGTTGCATCCATGAGTTCACCCTGCGCAACGATACCTTGCCCTTCACGGAATAAATCCGGAAGAATACCTTCAAACACAACAGTGACTTCAGGGCCAATGTCCGCCACTTTGAATGTTACTTTTAGTGATTCAGGGTCACGACTCACTGAGTTTTCAACCACCATACCGCCAATGCGTAACCGCTGACCAACATAGGGTTTAGAACCGTCAGGTTTGCCTTGCACGATCTCTGATGGCGTGTAGAAGAGATCCATGTTCTGATTCAGTGCATAGACCATCAAACCAACGGTTGAGCCAACACCCAGTACCAGAGCGAGAGCTAGCCCTAGTCGTTTTTTACGTCTCGGGTTCATAATGTGTTCTCCATCTTTTGGGCTTTCTCAATGCGTTGCTCTCGGGCAACTTTGTTCTTTATTTCACGATACAATTTACGTCGTGTGAGATGGGACGAAAACACCACCCAAAACATGGCGAAAAACGTAATCGCGAATGAACTCCAAACATAAGCGGCATAGCCGCCCATGTCTAAAAATGCGGAGAAGGAACTAAAATGCATGGCTAGGCTCTCTCTACCAATTCACGGACCCATGGACGGTGCGATTCTCGTTGTAAAATTTGGTTTTTCAGCGCCATCAAGGTCGCTGCACCAAAGAACAATGCAAAGCCAAGTATGTTAAGCAGCAACGGCCACAACATCTCAGAGGCTATCGATGGTTTGGCAAACTTGGTGATTGTCGCGCCTTGATGCAGGGTATTCCACCACTCTACTGAGAAGTGAATAATCGGCAGGTTAATCACACCAACCATCGCCAAAATACCCGCGGCACGAGCGGCCGTGCGATCGTCATCGAACGCGTTATAGAGCGCGATAACACCCAGATATAAGAACAACAGAATAAGTTCAGACGTTAGACGTGCATCCCATACCCACCAGGCTCCCCACATCGGTTTGCCCCATATTGCGCCTGTGACCAGTGCAATAAAGGTGAACACTGCGCCCACAGGTGCCATCGCCGCCGCCGCCCAATCAGACGTTTTTATTTGCCAAACCATGCCAATAAACGCAGCAATGGCCATCGACATATAGGCACCCATCGACCATATGGCCGCAGGCACATGAATGTAAATAATTCGGAAGCTATCGCCTTGCTGATAATCAGCCGGAGCGAATGCCAAACCCCAAACAGTACCCGTCATCAAAGACAACAATGCCAACACTGCAAACCACGGAAAAAGCGTATTACACAATTTGTAGGTTGCCTCAGGCTTGGCATAAGGATGAAGCCATTTCCACATTACTTTATCGCTCTTAATTAATCATAAAAATGGGATTATTGAACGCTCACACGCAATGCTGCAGACACAGCAAATGGCATCAGTGTTGCCGAACCCACAAGCATTGCGCCTAGAATCGCAAGCTGACCGTTGATCGGAAATCCATTCGAAGCCATCTCAATCGCTGACGTTGCAAAGATCAAAACTGGGATAAACAAAGGCAGCACAAGAAGACTTAACAGCACGCCTCCTTTACGAAGTCCTACCGTTAGCGCAACACCAATTGCCCCTAAAAAACTCAAGGTTGGTGTGCCTAATAACAATGTAAGCACCACGGCTTTGTAGGTCGCCCAATCTAAAGAAAGTAATACTGCCAATAGCGGACTTATGATCAACAAAGGCAAGCCTGTTAGCAGCCAATGGGCAACAATTTTAGCAAATGCCAATACAGACAAAGGTTCTGGCATCAATAACATTTGCTCTAGTGAGCCATCAATAAAGTCATCACGAAACAAACGCTCAAGTGACAACACAGCAGCAAGTAACGCGGCCACCCAGATAATGCCGGGCGCGATTTCTGCCAATAGGTTTGGCCCAGGTCCAATACCTAATGGAAAAAGCGTGATGACAATGATGAAAAACCATAACGGATTTAACATGTCTGACTGGCGTCGATAGGCAATCAGCAGTTCACGTCGAATAATTTGGTACATCGCCGCCCCCATTACGCACCCAACTTAATGCGACGCAGTAATGGATTTCCATCAAACATATCTTGATGGGTGGTGAACAACACCATCCCTCCGCCATCGACATGTTTTTGAAAGAGACTTTCCAGCACTTTTACGCCTTGTTTATCGATCGCGGTAAGCGGCTCATCCAGTATCCACAGCGGAGATTTGCTAATCCACAGCCTCGCCAATGCAACTCTTCGGTTTTGTCCCGCGGAGAGCTGCGCAGCAGTGACATCTTCTCGACCGGCCAAACCCACACGGGCTAACGCATCCCAAAGCGCTGTTTCATCGGTTTCACCATGCATCTTTTGATAAAACGCCAGATTTTCAAAAGCAGTCAGTTCACGCTTTACGCCCGTGCTGTGCCCCAAAAACAATAGATTGCTGTAAAACGCTTCACGTGCTTTGGTCACTGATTTTCCTTGCCAAAGCACATCGCCTGATTCAGCCAATCCCAACCCTGCAATAATTCGCAGTAAGGTGGTTTTGCCCGCACCATTTGGGCCTTCTATCTGTACAAGTTCGCCAGGCGACACTGTAAAGCAAAGGTCTTCGAACAATACTCGTTCATCACGAATACTGTTGAGTTGACGTACTTCCAACATGAGAAATCAATGTTCCCGATAAAGTATTCAAAAATTTGCCCGATAATAACATAGAGGTTTTTAATACCGTTAGCGGCGCGATCCCGCTCTTGTCCGCCATACGTTAATAATTGTGAGTAAATATGAAAATAGATAACGCCAGTAACATCAACGTATTAACGCTTGAGAATATCCAAAGTAAACTTCAGGGAAAACTGTTGCAGGTGGGACAAGACAAAACGGGCATGAGTTCCCCCCCTCAACCACTATCTTCGCAACTTGCTCAAGTTCTAAGACTGATCAATTTATTCCCTCTTTTACTTTCCTCGCCAGCCTCCTCTTTGCCAGGAAATACGCCAAGTGCGCACGCTGTGAGTACTCTATTAAATGCACTCGTCATGCCAAGCACACCAGAGCTTGCAGCAAAATGGTTGGCTGAACGGCAATCGGACAAAGCGCTTCTTGATGCATTGCGACTCATCACGTCGGGAGCGGACGACGAAAGCAGCGGCAAGCTTAAAGCTCTACTTATGCTGGTAACCGAGCAACGTTTGCAAGACGGCAATAAAGCCAATGAGCACCACTGGTTGTTTCCTCTTAGCCATTTAACACCAACACCGGTTCGCATCACCGCCAAAAAGAAGACCTTGGGTAAACGGAAAAAATCTCGTTGGAGCGTGACAGTTAACCTCACATTGTCAAAAAACCGTCACCTCACCGCCACCGCAGAGTTAGAAGAAAAATCGTTGTCGCTGACGCTAACCACGGATTCCCCAGCGTTACATAAGAAACTCGAGCATGCCCTGCCAACTTTAGAGAAACAACTGAATAAACATCAAATTTGTATGTCTGAATGCAAAATAGAAATGAGCGAATACTGCGAACCTGTCGCGCTAGAAGCCGGAGTTAACATTCAAGTATGAAGAAACCCAAAAGCGCGGTGGCGCTTCGATATGATGGCATTAATGCACCGCAAGTTAGCGCGAAAGGCTATGAAGCGTTGGCAGAAAAATTGATCGAGGAAATGGAGAAAAACGGCGGTTTGGTGCACAGCGACGAAACCTTGATGAACTGGCTATCTGCATTGGAAGTAGGCGATGAAATACCAGAGCAATTGTACTTGGTGATCGCAGAATTGATCGCGTTTGCATGGTATTTAGACGGAAAAACCCCGCCCGGATGGGAAGGGTCTGTCGTCAACAAATCAGTGTGACCGTAGTTTGCTATCCTAGAGAGGACATTTGCACTACCTCACCATCCGTTGCTTTCTGATGCTAAGCAAAAGTTCCGCCTCAGCTTTTGGAAGATCACATTCTTCCATCAACTCATGGATATCGGCACCTAGCTCCACCATCTTGCTTGCTCGACTGTAGAGTCGACCATCCGGATCGTGCATTTCCAACTCGTTTTGCTTATCAACCAAGTCATCGAATCGTTGGGATAGTTCGGCGAGTTTCTGGCTCATGCCAATCGAGCCTGCACGCAATTCATTGAATTGCTTTGAAAGGCTCTCATGCTGCTGGCGAGAGTTTTTATATAGCAGCTCCATTGCCTGGAATTTGGCATCCAGATTCAATCGGGCTTTTTTCTCTCGACGTAGTAGCAAGAATGCAACCACCGCGACGGTGATGGACACACCGAGCGGTAGCCAATGCAACACGACGTCAAGCATTACAGCATGGCCATGTCTGACCACTCATCGTCAGAGAGCAGTTTGTTCAAGTCAACCAGGATCAGCAAGCTACCATTGCGGTTGCTAACACCTTGGATAAACTTGGCACTTTCATCGGTACCCACGCTTGGCGTGGTATCGATTTCTGAAGTTCTGAGATAGACCACCTCAGCCACGCTATCGACCATGATACCAATCACTTGCGACTCAGCTTCAATCACGATGACGCGAGTGTTGTCAGAGACATCACCTTGCATCAAACCAAAGCGAGAACGCGTGTCGATAACCGTAACCACGTTACCACGAAGGTTGATGATGCCCAGCACATAGTCTGGTGCACCCGGTACCGGCGCGATTTCGGTATAGCGTAAAACTTCTCGAACCTGCATGACGTTAATGCCATAGGTTTCGTCTTCCAGCTGGAAGGTCACCCACTGTAGAACCTCGTCATTCACGTTATCTTTTTGAACTTCAGCTACCTGACCCATTTATTTTCCTCTTTACGTGCTGTGCTGCGTCAATTACGCCAACGCGTTGGCATCTATACCTTGATTTAGCATGGCAATCAGCGCTTCGACGTGAATCAATGCGCACATCTTTTGTTTGACTAACCCGGCCAACCAAGGCCGCTTGCCAGCTTGTTCACGCCATCGCACTTGTTCGCCCTTAAGTGACTCTGTACCTAGCAGGGTATTGCAAGCCAATCCCCACTTGCTGTCACCCAAGATCACTATATAACTATAGCCTTCGCGATGGTTGTTATCTGTTATTTTTTCCGGCATTACCCACATGGCCGTATCCACAACGTCGAGCTGCTGGTCTCGCTCTGTTTGCAAGCCCAAATACCAGTCCGGCCGACCGATAAGGTGATTGCAGTCTTCCAGTCGATGAATACCCCCTAGCTCGGCCAATGGCACAGCATAGGTAACACCAAAAGATTCAAAGAATAAAACCTGGAAAGCAGACTCAGACGCAATGTTTTGCCAAGGCGGCGCAATATCTTCGTCTTCTTGCATTTCCGGTTCGACGTCAACGTTGGTTTCAACATCAACAGTCTCTTCAATCGCAATGTCGTCTGCAACAACCTCTTCGACGTGTGCCATCACGATGTCTTCAACGACAATGTCCACATCGGGTTCTGCACTGAGCGTGACCGTGTCGAGTGCCACATCCGTTGAGATCTCTACGTCAAGGTCAGCCTCGACTACGCTCTCAACCTCAATTGAGATATCAATAGCGACATCAACATCGGTCATCACGTCAACATCTTGCACTGTGTCGACGTTAGTCAATACATCTATGTCAGTAACGACATCGTTGTCAGTTGCAGCCTTAACGTCAGTGTCAGCCAATACCTCGGTATCAGTGCTAATTTCAGCATCAACGTCGAGTAGTGTATCGACGTCTACGTCTGCGTCTAATTCGACTTCAACTTCCATGTCCTCTTCAAGCTGAAGCTGACTAAGGAGTTTTTCCACTGACGACAAATCACGCTCTTCTTTCGTGAGTGTCGCGCCACTGAATGTGTCTGTTGGCTCTATCGCCGCAGGCTGAGGCACCAAAGCTACGGCGTCAACGACCTGAGAGGTCGCATCCGTGTCTTGCGACTGTGGCAGAACATCGTCTTCCAACAGCGCATCAAAATAATCGTCCAGCGCCTGAACACTGGACAAGGCACGGCTATCTTTCATCCTGTTCCAGTCGCTCCAAATAAGAGAGCAGCGTTTTGTAAGCAAATACGCCGCGACAGTTTTTCGCATAATACGATGGCGGCATGTGCTTTAAGCTGGCATCACGGAATTTAGTATCAATCGGTACCGCTGACGACCAAACTTGATCGGGATAACGCACTTTAAGCTCTTGCAACGTTTCCAGCGAAGCACGTGTACGTTTGTCGTACATGGTAGGCACAATGCACACTTTGAAGGCTGAGCTTCGAGATTTCTGCATGATCTGCAAGGTACGGATCATGCGTTCCAAGCCTTTCATAGCCAAGAACTCAGTCTGTACTGGTATTAGAATACGATTGCTTGCAGCCAAGGCATTAACCATCATCACACCCAAGATAGGCGGGCAATCGATCAGTGCGTAATCGTAATCTTCTTCGAGGCAAGCTAGGGTCTTTTTAAGCATCAACCCCATGCCACCGCGATTACCCATTGCTCTGTCCAATGTCGCCAAAGACATGTGGGAGGGCAACAGATCTAGGTTTTTATATTCAGTGTTAAGAATGAGCGGTTTGACCGTGTCTCGATTGATAGTCTGTAATTGGAATAGATCAAACAGCGTACGTGGCAATTTATCCGAATCGTAATTCAGATACGTTGTCAGGGACGCATGTGGGTCGGTGTCGATCAACAACACACGTTTATTTCTTTCACTGAGAAGCCCAGCAAGGGTGATGGTTGAGGTTGTTTTTCCTACGCCACCCTTCTGGTTTGCAATGCTCCAGACTATCACAGCCGCTCCTTAAACCAGATTGAGCTCAACAAGGATACGCTCGGCAATGCGATCTAGAGGCAGGTCTTCCGTTGAAATCCCTGCTTTCGCGACTGCTTGCGGCATACCATAGACAACACAGCTGTCTTCGTCTTGTGCCCAAACGGTTGAACCTTGTTGTTTCAGCATTCTAGCACCGTCTCGACCATCAGCACCCATTCCGGTGAGTACCATAGACAGCACTTTATCGCCGTACACGTTTGCAGCTGAACCGAATGTCACATCGACACACGGTTTGTAATTCATACGATCGCCACCATCGATGATTTTGACACGCGTTGAACCTGGACGTCCATCAATCATCATCTGCATGCCGCCTGGGGCAAGATAAGCCGTACCGGCTTTAAGCGGCTCGCCATCTTGCGCTTCTTTCACTGAAATTTCACACAGACCATTTAGACGCTGCGCAAAGGCCGCAGTAAACGTGGATGGCATATGCTGAATCAAAAGAATTGGCATTGGGAAATTCGCGGGTAAAGCACTGAGCACTTTTTGCAGAGCTACAGGGCCCCCCGTCGACGTGCCAATCGCTGTAAGCTGATACCGCTTACCCGTGGCTTTGAATCGCCCCCCCGTTGACGCTGAGCGCGCAACGGGTGCAGTGTTAGGTGTCGAGCCCGCTAAGGGTCTAGTCGAAGCAGGCCTAGCAATTGAGCTGGGCGAAGTGGCCGTGCTTGTCGAAGATGTCACCGGGGTTGAAGTTACCGCTGGACGACGCATGAACGATCGCTTACGCGCTATTTCGCTCACACGTTGCTGCAACAAACCCACCGCTTCATCTCTATTGCGCGCGATGTCTTCAAATTTTTTCGGCAGGAAGTCGAGTGCACCCGCATCCAGTGCATCAAGCGTTGCTTTGGCGCCATCATGCGTCAGTGACGAGAACATCAAAATTGGCGTTGGATTGGTCCGCATGATCTCACGAACTGCGGTAATCCCGTCCATCACCGGCATTTCGATGTCCATCGTAATTACATCGGGTTTTAGCTTAGCGGCTTTTTCAACAGCCTCTTTACCATTGACTGCACAGTCAATAACCTCAAGACGAGGATCCCCGTTAATAATTTCACTCACTCGGCGGCGGAAAAAGCTCGAGTCATCCACCACCAGTACTTTCACTGCCATGTTATTCCTTTAAATTATTATCGGCTAGCGTAGCGCTTGAGCAGATTAGGCACATCAAGAATCAATGCAATGTGACCATCACTGGTAATCGTTGCACCTGCCATTCCTGGCGTTCCTTGCAACAATTCATCCAACGGTTTTATAACCACTTCTTCTTGTCCAATCAAGGAGTCGACAACGAACGCAACCGACTGATGCCCCATCTGAACAACAACAACATGACCGCTGTCTCTGACCTCTGCGCGCGTCTTACATAGCCAATCTTGGAGATAGAACAATGGAATTGCTTTTTCACGAACAATGATGGTTAACTGACCGTCAATCGTATTGGTTCTCGATAAATCCAAGCCAATGATTTCATTAACATTAGAAAGCGGGAATGCAAACGGATTGTTACCAATACCGACCATCAACGTTGGCAAAATAGCCAGTGTGAGTGGCACTTTGATTGAAATGACAGTACCACGGCCTAAGGCCGAGTCGATGGAGATCGTGCCGTTAAGTTGGGTAATGGCGGTTTTCACTACATCCATGCCCACGCCTCGGCCGGAGATATCTGAAATCTCGACTTTGGTTGAAAAGCCCGGCGCAAAAATCAGGTTGAACGCTTCGACATCCGTCAAACGTGCTGCCGCGTCAGCGTCCAACACGCCACGATTAACTGCGATTTCACGAAGTTTTTCAGCATCCATACCGCCACCATCATCTTCGATGGTTAGCAGAATATGATCGCCTTCTTGAGATGCCGCCAGTGTGACCGTACCTACTCGAGGTTTACCGTTTTGCTCGCGAACATCGGGCATTTCAATCCCGTGATCAACCGAGTTACGCACCAAGTGGACCATTGGGTCGGCCAGTGCTTCAACCAGGTTTTTATCAAGATCAGTTTCTTCACCGCGCATTTCCAGCACGATGTCTTTTTTGAGAGTACGAGCCAAATCGCGAACAACGCGGGGGAAACGACCAAACACCTTTTTAATCGGTTGCATGCGGGTTTGCATCACTGCACCCTGCAAATCAGCCGTCACGACGTCGAGATTTGTCACCGCTTTTGCCATGTGCTCGTCGTCGCTATTAGCGCCCAAACTCACCAAACGGTTTCGCACCAGTACCAACTCACCCACCATGTTCATAATGGTGTCGAGCGTTGACGTGTTAACACGAACGGTTTGCTCTGGCTGTGGAACCGGCGTTTTTTTCTCTTCAGCTTTAGCTGGTGGCTTTGCTACTGGTGCTGGCGGCTTCGCCGCTGGCGCTTCTGCTTTTGGAGCAGGAGGTGGAGCAGGTGCTGCTTTTGGTGCTGCAGCAGCAGGTGCGGGTTTGTCATTAGACACTGCATTTTCGATAGGGCTTTTGCCCTTACCGTGCAAATCGTCTAATAGTTTTTCGAATTCATCATCACTGATTTCATCACTGCTTGGACTTTCTACCGCTGAATTTTGAGGCGGCGGAGAAGTATGTGAATTGTCACTACCAAGGTCTGGGCCTTTACCTGCACCGTGTAAGTCATCCAATAATTTATCGAATTCATCATCGGTCATGTCGCCACTGTCCGACGAGGCAGAAGGGGCGGCAGGCTCTGCATTACCCACCGTTGGCGATTGGCCTTTTCCATGAAGCTGATCAAGCAAGCGGTCAAACTCATCGTCGGTGATTTCATCAACAGAGTCGCCCGCAATCGCATCGCCGCCAGATGGCGTTTCGACGATTTCAGGTTCGGGTTCTGGCTCGGGTTCTGGCTCGGGTGCAACAGCTTCAGTCGCTTCGTCTTCAGAAGCTGGTCTGCTGTATTTGTGCAATGCAGCCAACAGTTCTGGATTAGCGGCTGGTGCTGGCTCACTTTGTTGAACACAAGCAAACTGTTCATTAACAGTATCAAGCGCTTGAAGGATGATATCCATCACTTCTGCGTTTATTTCACGGCCACCATTGCGGAGGTTATCAAAGATGTTTTCGGCACCGTGGCAGGTATCTACCAGCTCAGTGAGTGACAAAAAGCCTGCACCACCTTTAACCGTGTGAAACCCACGGAAAATTGCGTTCAACAAATTGCGGTCTTCTGGCGTTTTTTCCAGATCCACAAGCTGTTCAGACAATAGTTCCAGAATTTCCCCTGCTTCGATCAAAAAGTCCTGCAGGATTTCTTCATCCATTTCAAAGCTCATAACGCCCCCCTAAAAGCCAAGACTTGAAAGTAAATCGTCCACATCATCCTGACTCTGCATCACATTTTTCTCTTGACGCTGTTCCTCAGTGACGACGGGACCTTCAGCCTCGATGCCAGATTGTTGTACTGTTTCTGGTTCTATTTGTTCCTGTTCATCATCCAACCCAAATGCTGTCAGGATTTCGACCAGTTGTTTTTCGACTTCTTGAACCAAATCTATAACGCGACGAATAACTTGCCCCGTAATATCTTGGAAATCTTGCGCCATCAAAATCTCAGTCAGTTGACTGTGTAATTTGGTGGTATCGCCTTCGACCTGTGTCAGCAAACCATCGATCTGATGACACAACTCTTTGAAATTTAAGAGGTCAATCCGCCCTCCCATGAGATTATTCCACTGAGGTCTAACCTGAGAGAGACAATCTTGAAGGTTATCGGCGATAGGTAACGTCGCTTCCACTGCATCCATGGTTCGGTTTGCAGCGATTTCCGTTTTTTCCATAACAAAGTTAAGGCGATCTTTTGCATCAGGAATCTCGCTAGTAGCGAGATCATTGACGCGCGGATCCAAGCGAAAATTAGAGAGCGAATCGTGCAGTTGCCGTGTCAGTTTCCCAACCTCATTGAAGAGCGGATTACGCGGGTCGCCGGTCAATTTGGCCAACAACTCGTTCGCGCCTTCCTGATTCCCTTCTTCTAGCAAACTGACCAATTCTTTAGCTTGGTCGAGTGTTATCATTATTTTAATAATCCTTCACTGCGCGAAGAAGCAAATCACATGCGTTCGAAAATCTTGTCCAGCTTCTCTTTCAGCGTGGCTGCAGTGAATGGCTTAACAATATAGCCATTAACGCCCGCTTGAGCCGCTTCTACGATTTGTTCACGCTTGGCTTCGGCTGTGATCATCAATACTGGCAAATGCTTAAGATCAGCATCAGCACGAATATTTTTGAGCAGATCGATGCCCTGCATTCCCGGCATGTTCCAGTCAGTGACGACAAATTCAATACCACCTTTTTTGAGAATAGGCAGTGCTGTTAAGCCGTCATCTGCTTCAACGGTGTTGTTGAAACCCAGATCACGAAGGAGATTTTTAACTATACGTCTCATTGTTGAGAAATCATCAACAATGAGGATTTTCATATTTGTATCCAAAGTTGCCTCCGGTGAGGTCCCTTATAATTATAAAAACTTACTTTGACCAAGCAGTTAGCTTGGTCCGTAACCGCTGCATTGCCTGATTTTGAATCTGGCAAACTCGGGATTCACTGACCCCGATAATGGCACCAATCTCCTTGAGGTTAAGTTCCTCGTCGTAATAGAGAGAGAGTACCAAAGCTTCTCTTTCAGGGAGTCCTTTGATGGCTTTAGCTAGGTGCGCCTTAAAGCTATCTTCTGCGACTTCCTCAAAGGGAAGGTTCTCTTCGCGATGCTTTTCTGTCACGAAAGCATCTTCTGAAACGCCTAGATCTTCGATACCAATTAGTCGCCCAGCATTGATATCATTTTGGATCTGATAATACTGGTCAAGGCTCATACCCAAACGTTTCGCAATTTCTTTGTCGTTAGGATCTCGTCCTAACTCGCCTTCCAGTTGCGAAATGACCTCGCTGATCTGGCGGTTGTTTCTGTGCACAGAGCGTGGAACCCAGTCACCTTTTCGGATGTCATCTAACATGGCACCACGAATTCGGATCCCGGCGTAGGTTTCAAAACTCGCCCCTTTTGAGGCGTCATAGTTTTGTTGCGCTTCTAACAGGCCAATCATGCCCGCCTGAATCAAATCATCAACCTGCACATTAGGGGGCAAACGAGAAACCAGATGATGAGCAATACGCTTTACTAGCGTTGAATATTGCTCAAACACTGTTTCCGTTGAGGCTCCTGTCCTGCTGTAGGTGAGCGCTCTATTCACCGAGATAGTCTCCTGCCGCTTCATCGCGTACAAGAAGTCTCTCGACAAAGAACTCCAAATGCCCACCTGGGTTTCGAGGTACTGGCCAGGTCAGCGCTTTGTTCGCAAGTGCATTCAAAGCGAGGGCTGCAGGCGATTGAGGAAACGCATCCACAACCACTTTTTGCTTCTTCACAGACTGTCGCACCCGTTCATCTAATGGAACACATGCTACTAATTCTAGATTAGCATTTAAAAATCTTTCTGTTACACGCGTTAATTTTGTAAATAAATCGCGACCTTCTCGATAACTGCGCACCATATTGGCCACAATTTTGAAGCGAGTAACGCCATGTTCACGGCTTAACAGCTTGATTAATGCGTAGGCATCAGTGATGGATGTTGGCTCATCACACACCACAATCAATACATCTTGTGCCGCTCGTGAAAAGCTAAGCACCATGTCAGAAATACCCGCTGCCGTATCGACAAGCAGTACATCCACCTCTTCATCCAAAGTACCAAAGGCACGAATAAGGCCAGCGTGTTGCGCCGTTGATAGCTCTGTCATGCCTCGCATTCCCGATGACGCAGGAATAATCTTTAAGCCATGAGGCCCTTCTACAATAATGTCTTTAAGGTCACAGACACCTTGCATAACGTGGCTTAGGTTTTTACCAACACGTATTCCCAAAAGCACATCAATATTCGCCAAACCCAAGTCAGCATCCAACACCATGACTTTTTTACCTTGCTTCGCCATTGCCATGCCGATACCCAAGGTAATATTGGTTTTGCCCACGCCACCCTTGCCACCCGTTACGGTGATCACTTTGGTGCGAGTCGGGTTTGTCATACGGCGGAGGCCGCTTGCTTGATCATGCATGGTTGTCTCAATCATAAAAGTCCGCCGCATTCGACTCTGGTACATCATGACTCCAGAAATGGTTTTGCTGCTCTGAATCTTGATCCATTAGTTCACTTGCCCTGTTGACAAGGTATCTTCCACTGGCATGACGAATGTCTTCTGGCACTCGTTGCCCGTCAGCAAGATAAGTCACTGGAAGCGCATTTTCGATGGTCACGCTCAGTAGCTCCCCTAGGCTGAGAGATTCATCCAATTTTGTCAGCACACACCCTGATAGGGGAATACGTCGAAAATGGTCAATGGTCTCTTGTAACACGCGACGCTGTGAGGTGGCGGGTAAGACAAGTAAGCTTCGGATATGTGAACCACTACTTTGGATCAGAGTATCAAGTTGTTCTGAGAGCCTCAGATCACGCTGGCCCATGCCTGCGGTATCCAAAAGGATCAGTCGACGATGACGTAACTGATACAGAATATCGGCCAGTGTGTCTGCATCTTTAGCAACTTTTACCGGACAGCCTAAAATTCTGCCGTAAGTCGCAAGTTGCTCGTGTGCGCCGATACGAAATGTATCTGTTGTCACCAGTGCTATTTCTTCTGGGCCGAAGTCCATTGCCGCCCTTGCCGCAAGTTTCGCGATCGTGGTGGTTTTCCCTACGCCTGTAGGCCCTAAAAGAGCAATGACGCCACCGGTTTCCAATAGGTTTTCGCTTGAAGTAATCACTTGATCTGCCACAAGTTCTAGCAACTCTGACCACGCTTCATTCGGTGCGGTATCTTCCGGAATATACCCTGCTAACTGGTCAGCCAGCACGGGTGAAATCCCCATTTTTTCGAGTCGTTTGATTAACATGGCGCGAAGCGGCTCTTTACGCTCAACTTCTTGCCACATTAAGCCTGATAATTGGTGTTCCAGCAGGCTCCGAATTGTTGCCATTTCTTTACGCATCGATTCCATTTCGTCCGGTTGTCGAGGCGCTGGCTTACGTAATTCTTTGCGAGTGTCGTCAAGACGATTTTCCTGACGCGCACCGGTTCTTGGGTCACGGCGCTCCATGTCGTCACGTTTTTGACGATACAGGCGATCGAGTTCCTGACCTTTGGCTTGCTGCTTGTTTCGAGCCGTTGTTGAGCTATAGCCTTGACCACCTGCATTGCCATTTTGAGCATTGCCTTTTTGAGCATTGTTGCCTTGAACACCATTGGGGCGACGAAGTGGCTGCTGCGCCGCACCGTAAGCAGCTTCTGTTTCACGGCGACGTATATCACTCTGACGAGCAAGCAATGCACTGAGTGAATCAACTTCTGGTTCAGGCTCTTCAAGGCGTTCATTGTCTGGCAGTTGTGACTGATAGCGGTCCAGCAAGCTTGAAAACTTGCTACCAAGAGCACCACCTAATGGCTTTCTGGACGCCTCTTTGTTGATGTCACGACGAAGATGGACTTTGTCGTCAGCAACGCGACGAGGCTGTTGAGCGCGATCCATACTCTGTGCCATTTGTGTTTTTGCGGCTTCTTTGCGCACATCACGAGTTGGCGTTTCAGTATCAACAGCCGCCACGATTTCGACACCGCCGGTCACTTTCTTGTTCGACATGATGACCGCATCTGCGCCGAGTGCTTCTTTCACTTCGGCTAATGCTGTACGCATGTCTTTGGCAAAAAATCGTTTAATTTTCAAAATCGTTGTCCTGATTTACTGATGCACGGCATCAGTTGCCAACCGCTCTTACAATTCTTATTTGTTTTTCGTCTGGCACTTCCTGATAAGACAGAACGCGCAATGACGGAATCGTGTTCTTAACAAACTTGGCTAAGGTGGAGCGAAGAACGCCTGAGGTTAGCAAAACTGCGGGTTCACCCTGAAGTTCCTGCTGCTGCGTTGCCTCTGACAAGCTTTGCTGCAATCGCTCAGCAAGCCCTGGTTCTATACCTGTGGACTCGCCACCTGATGCCTGCATAGTTTTATGCAATATCTGTTCCAACTCAGGAACCAACGTAATCACTGGCAACTCAGGCTCTATACCATTGATTTCTTGTACGATTAATCGCTTGAGTGAAATGCGCACTGCGGCCGTCAAAATGTCAGGATCTTGACTCTTCGGCGCGTACTCAGAGAGTGTCTGAATAATGGTTCTAACGTCACGAATAGGAATGGCTTCATTAAGCAAGTTCTGCATCACTTTCACGACCGCCCCCAGCGACACAAGGTCGGGGATCAACCCTTCAACCAAACGAGGCGCCTGCTTGGCCAGCATGTCGATAAGATTTTGTGCTTCTTCGTGACCCAACAAACGCTCTGCGTTGTTAGTCAGCATCTGACTTAAATGTGTCGCGAGTACCGTGGCGGAATCAACCACGGTATAACCCAGCGCTTGCGCATGCTCACGCTGAGATTTATCAATCCAAACCGCTTCAAGGTTGAATGCAGGGTCAACCGTCGGTTCGCCTTCAATCGGGCCAAAGACTTGCCCTGGGTTAATCGCCAACTCTTTGTCAGGTCGAATATCGGCTTCACCGACAGCCACGCCCATCAAGGTAATACGGTAACTGTTAGGTGGCAGTTCGAGGTTATCGCGAATATGTACAGGGGGTATGAGAAAACCAAAATCCTGCGACAGCTTTTTACGCACGCCTTTCACACGGTCGAGTAGCTCACCACCTTGGTCTCGGTCAACCATAGGAATTAAGCGATAGCCTACTTCTAAGCCAATAACATCAACGGGTTGTACGTCATCCCACGACAACTCTTTCGGTTTAGGTTTGACCAAATCTTGTTTAGGCGTTTCTTCTGCCGCCTTCTTAGCATTGTCACGCTGCTGCGTTTTCCAATACGCAAAACCACCGCAAACCAGTGCCAACGACAGGAAAGGAAAATGTGGCATACCTGGCACCACGCCCATCACGGTCAAAATTCCCGTCGCGATGATCAGTGCTTTAGGGTTTTCAACAAGCTGGAACACCACTTGTTGTCCCATGTCTTCGTCTGTGTTTTGACGCGTCACCATGATAGCGGCGCCAATAGAGAGCAAAAGTGATGGGATTTGTGCGACGAGGCCATCACCGATGGTCAGCAGCGTATAGATTTCAATGGCATCGGAGAAGCTGACGTTATGCTGAACCATGCCAATCGACAAGCCGCCGATGATATTGATCGCCAGAATCAAAATACCTGCGATAGCATCGCCTTTTACGAATTTCGACGCACCGTCCATCGAACCGTAGAAGTCAGCTTCTTTTGTGACTTCCGAACGACGCGTACGCGCTTGGTCTTGGTTGATCAATCCAGCATTCAAATCGGCATCAATCGCCATTTGTTTACCTGGCAATGCGTCCAAGGTAAAGCGGGCGCTCACTTCGGAAATACGGCCAGCACCTTTGGTAACAACCATGAAGTTGATAATCATCAAAATCAGGAAGACAACGAGGCCAACAGCGTAGTTGCCACCAATCACCACCGAACCAAAAGCGTCAATAACCTGACCCGCAGCACCCGGTCCTTCATGACCGTGCAACAAGACCACTCGCGTTGACGCAACGTTCAGCGCCAAGCGCAGCAATGTGGCGATAAGAAGTACGGTTGGAAACGCAGCGAAATCGAGAGGTCTACGGGTGTAAATGGTCA
This sequence comes from Enterovibrio norvegicus FF-33, assembly GCF_000286835.2. GTDB lineage: Bacteria > Pseudomonadota > Gammaproteobacteria > Enterobacterales > Vibrionaceae > Enterovibrio > Enterovibrio norvegicus_A. Next base: position 3,035,365 of record NZ_AJYD02000038.1, read on the forward strand.
CCAGCAGGACAACAAGCGACAAGGCGATATTGAAAGAGAAGAACATGTCGAGCAAGAAAGCGGGAACGGGTAAAATCACCATCGCCAACGCTGAGAGCACCAATATCGGCGCACCCACTGCAGGCATGACGCCAAGCTTGAACGGGAGTTTTTCTTGCACCTTATTGATGTACGGCAACGAAAGCTTCATGGGTCGTTTGTTGTCTCAGGCTAAATCACTAATTACTACTAAGCAAAAAACGAACCATCTTTTTTAGGCTTTAATATCAACATACTGCTAAAAATCGTGCGCATTTCAACCAATTAACGACGTAATTCTGTCGGTATAGGGAGTTGTTGGTCCGCCAACGACGTCGGTTTACGTCCACGCCCCTTTTGATACTGCTTTAGCTGGAACACGTAAGCCAGCAATTGCGCCACCGCCGCGAACAAACCGTCAGGAATTTGGTCTTCCAGTTCCGTGCTGTAATACACTGCACGCGCCAACGGAGGCGCAGGGACAATGCTAATGTCATACTGTGCGGCAACTTCTCGAATTTTAATCGCCATAAAATCCGAACCTTTGGCGACCACGACTGGGGCACGGTCTATTTTACTGTCATAGCGAAGGGCGACCGAATAGTGCTCTGGGTTGGTGATCACCACGTCAGCAGACGGGACTTCCGCCATCATGCGGCGCTGTGCCATTTCACGTTGGAGCATACGAATACGCCCTTTAACCTCAGGTTTACCTTCGGTATCTTTGTATTCATCTTTAATTTCTTGTTTCGTCATTTTTAGCTGATCGTTGTGCTGCCAAATCTGGAACGGCACATCAATCGCGACAACGACCAGTAAAGAACAGCAGATGAGAAGCACAAAATTCAGCAAGATATCTAGGGCGTGATACAAATTGGTGGGGAACATTTCAACGTTGAGCTGATAAAAATCACCAATACTGGACCACATCAGGTAAAACGCCACCCCAGCCACCAGCGCGACTTTCAAAATCGATTTGAGCAACTCCACCATACTCTGCATGCCAAACATGCGTTTTATCCCCTGAAGTGGGCTCATTTTGGAGAGTTTAGGCCTTGCTGCTTCCCAAGAGAACGACACCCCACCCAGTGCAGATGCGCCAATTAAGCCAGCAACGAACAACATCAGCAACACCTGAGCCAATGGCCAAGTGACGTGAAATATGGCGCCATAAATGATCCGTCCTAACAGGGTGACGTCAAAGATTTCCTCTCGCGACAGCGTAAAAAACTTACGCATGGTTTCCATCAGCGCTTCACCTACGCTTTCGCCAAACCACATGAGTGCGATGGCACCTATCACCAATACAGCGACTGATGCCAGTTCTCTTGAGCGCGGTACTTGACCTTTTTCTCGCGCCTGCTCACGCCTTCGGGGCGTGGCGTCTTCTGTGCGTTCTTGGCCTTCGTTTTCTGCCATTAGGCACCTCCACTCACATTACAGTCGAGACGAATCAAGTCACAGATGGCATTCACACCCGTATCCCAGTGGTTCAGATAATGCGGTAAGATCCCGCTGAGCAAATACATGCAAATCATCAAACCAACCAGCAAGGCAAAGGAAAATCCGAGCGAGAAAATGTTTAACTGAGGCGCGGCACGGGTCATCACACCAAAGGAAATGTTGACCGTCAGCAGGGCAATAATGCCCGCCAATGCCATGCCCAATGCCACGCTGAACATGATGCCAAACCAATCAGTCAGCGCCCGATAATCTGCAGATTGCAACGTTTCGCCAATGGGTAAGCTTTTGAAACTCATCACCACCAGACTCAGCATTTGTAAATGCCCATCGGTAGAAAGGAAAAGCATGGTTGCGATAAACAGGTAAAACTGCCCCAGTAAGGGCGTGTTTTGGCCGTTAGCGGGATCAACCATTGAAGCGAAGCCAAGACTCGACTGCATACCGATTATCTGACCAAGCAACACAAAGGTTTGCATCACATATTGGGTAATCGTACCCATCGCGATGCCAATCAGTAGTTGTTGAGCCAACACCAAAAAACCACCAAAAGAGACTAGCTCTACGGTGTCTGGAATACGGGGAATGGCAGGCATCACAGCAAAAGTAATCGCAAGTGATAGATACAAACGTACGCGCACCGGAACAAAACGCGCACCAAAGAACGTCATGGTCATCATCATGGCGGAGATGCGTGTCAACGGCCAAAAGAACTGGGCCATCCACTCAAGAATAATGTGCGCGGGATATTCCATGCTGAATGCTCAGTCAGTAAAGCAGCGTGGGGATTTCTTCCACCAAACGGATGAAATACTCCATCAGCATTCGTGTCATCCAGTGACCAAACACCATCATAGCAACTAGCGTTGCAATCAGACGCGGCAGGAAACTCAAGGTTTGCTCATTGATTGAGGTGGCGGCTTGGAACACAGCCACGATTAAACCCACGATAAGACCCGGAATAATGATGGCGCAGACCATGACAAGTATCAGGTACAACGCATCTTGAAACAGCTCAACAAACGCTTCTGGTGCCATAACGAACTCCTACCCAAAACTGCCGGCTAATGTGGACAAGATGAGGTTCCACCCATCCACCAGCACAAACAGCATGAGCTTAAACGGCAAGGACACAATCATGGGTGATAGCATCATCATACCCATCGCCATCAACACAGATGCCACAACCAGATCGATGATCAAAAAAGGAAGGAATAACATAAACCCGATCTGGAATGCGGTTTTCAGCTCTGACGTGATGAACGCAGGGATCAACACTGTCATTGGGACTTGCTCAGTCTCTGTGGCATCAGAGCCGGACATACTCACAAAGGTTTCTAAGTCTTTCACTCGCGTTTGCTTGAGCATGAACTCTCTCAGCGGGATCTGCACAAGGTCAAATGCTTCGCGGGAACTAATTTCTTCATTGAGGTATGGCTGAACGGCAGTGACATTCATTCGGTCGATAACAGGTGACATCACAAAAAAGGTGAGGAACATGGCGATACCAATGATGACCTGATTCGACGGTGTTTGTTGCAAGCCCATGGCCTGACGCAATATCGACATCACCACCACAATACGGGTAAATGAGGTCATCAAAATCACAATCGCTGGTAAGAATCCAAGCGCTGTCATGAGCGCCAGAATTTGCAGCGTCACCGAATAGTCTTCTCCCCCATCGGGATTGACCGTCATGGTCAGCGCTGGAATACCACCGCCTCCATTGGTGGCTTGCATCATTGAGGCTTCACCGGCCTCACTGATCAGGGTTTCTGTCACCGTTTCAGTCGCGGGGGCAGGCTCTTCTTGCGCGAACGCATACGGTGTGACAATAAAACAACAAAGCGCCAGAAAAATGGCACTGACAGATTTAAGACGCATCATTTTTTCTCAGAATTTGATTAAGTTGAGAAGAAAAGGACGGACCTTGCTCTGGCGCAGCAATGGGCGTATCCAACGTTTTCAATAAAGTGATTTGATGCGGCGTGACCCCCACCAAGACTTGTTCACCGTTAACATCGAGCACAACAACACGCTCTTTTTGTCCAAGTGGTATTTGGCTAACGACCTTGAGCCCTGACTTAGCACCCATCAAAGAAGGAACTTGCATACGCTTAAGCACCCATGCCAAACCAAAAATCACACCGATCACCACCAGCAGAGCAACAAAGGTTGTCGCTAGATTTTGGCTGTTTGAGGTTGCTGCAAACGCGCTTGGCGTAAAAAGTAAACCCAATATAGTCAGTCGCAGGTGTGCCATTTTCTCTCTTCTTCACATTCGTTTTTTGAGCAATTTATCTGTTTAAGCAAAATTCAGGCCGAAAAAAAAGCACGCCACTAGGGGCGTGCTCTTTCTATGCATTTTTTATGGCATTCAGGGGACGTGCCAGTACGATCGCGATCGATTACCCGTTCGAATAAAAAACGGTTAGCGCAGTTTCTTGATACGCTCTGTCTGGCTGATCACATCCGTTAATCGAATACCAAACTTATCATTGACCACAACCACTTCGCCGTGGGCAATCAAGGTGCCATTCACCAATACATCCAGCGATTCACCGGCGAGGCGATCCAGCTCCACCACCGAACCTTGGTTCAATTGCAGCAAGTTACGAATATTGATATTGGTGCGCCCCACTTCCATAGAAATGGTGACAGGTATGTCGAGAATAGCGTCAAGCTTACGGGCTTCATCGGCATTAATTGGCGGAGCTTCATCTACCAATTCATCCAGTGGTGCCGTTTGAACGTCATCCCCACCTTCGACTTCTGCCTGTTCGGCAAGCGCCGCAGCCCAATCGTCTTCTACATCACTCATGATTATCTACCACATCGTGTTTGTCAGTGTTATTCATCGTGGTTAATTCTGCCGCTTTCAGCATGCTCAAAATCTGACATGTCTTCTTCCAACAGCACGATGTCGCTTTTCGCCACTTCAGGGCGTTTCAATTTTTCGCTAATTTTGATAGCAAGATTGTCGTTAGCTTGTCCCATTTTCCCGCGGAACGTCGGCAAATCTTCAACAAAAACGGTGCAGGCATCAGGCATTTTCACCGGAATGACATCCCCGACTTCCAATTCCATCAAATCACGTAAAGAGAGTTGGGTTTCCAGCAGCTTCGCTGTTAACTCCACTTCCACATCCATCACTTCATCTTGCAATGCTTTTGACCAACGAAGGTCCGTATCCATCTTGTCACTTTGGATACCTGCATCAAGTAATTCACGTATCGGCTCCACCATGGAATACGGCATAACCACGTGGAAATCACCACCGCCACCATCCAATTCAATGTGGAAGGAGCTTACAACAATCACTTCTGTTGGGCTCACAATGTTCGCCATTGCTGGGTTTACTTCGGAGTCGAGATACTCAAACTCCACTTTCATCACTGGCGCCCACGCGTCTTTGTAATCTTCAAATACCAGTTTCAACAGCATTTGAATCACTCGACGCTCCGTGGGTGTAAACTCACGGCCTTCGATACGGGCGTGGAATCGACCATCACCGCCGAAGAAATTCTCCACCAAGATAAACACCAGTCTCGCTTCCATGGTCACTAACGACGTGCCTTTAAGCGGACGGAAGCGCACCATGTTCAAACTGGTGGGAACAAACAAGGTGTTTTGGTATTCACCAAACTTCACCATCTGAACGCCGTTAATCGACACTTCAGCACTTTTACGCAGCATGTTGAACAAGCTGATCCGCATATGTCGCGCGAAACGCTCGTTAATCAGCTCCAGTGTGGGCATTCGCCCACGGACAATGCGGTCTTGCGATGAGAAGTCGAAGTTGGAAGCAGAAGCAATATCGCCTCCACCACTCGCTTCGGGTTCATCATCTTCTACATCGTCCACACCATGGAGAAGCGCATCAATTTCGTCTTGACTGAGTAGATCGGTCACATTGCACCTATTGCATTACAAAGCCAGTAAACAACACCCGCTCAACCACAGTTTTGCCGGTGACTTTTTCCATTGCAGCCTGAACAGTGTCGACTGCTTGTTTTCGGACTTCCACTTGTCCTTGCGGCGTACGAAGTTGTTCCACGGTTGCAGCCCCAAATGTCGTCAGGAGACTGTGCTCAACCAGAGGCAAATTCTGTTTCGCCATTGTTTCATTTCTATCGCCACGCACCATCAATTGGACATTCACTTGCACCAATCTCTGTTGCATGTCTCCTGTCACGTTGAACACAAACGGCTGCTGCAAGGTGACATAAATTGCCTGAAGATTCACCGGTTCGGCTTCTTCAATCACGATATCTTCTTGTGCCGCGCTGTTATCTCCTCCCATGAGGAATAAAAAAGCACCAGCACCACCGCCTAACAACACCAATACCGCGACGATAATAATAATCAGTTTCTTTTTACCACCACCACCACCGCCTGCTTCGATATCTTCGTCTGCCATGACTCACCTCATTTTTCGGTTTAATCGAATTTCAATCTCAATACATGCAAATCATAAATGCTACATTAAGCATAATAGTCAATGCTGTCTTTTGATGAGTTGACGTACAGCTCATGGTTGGTACTGGAGCGGTCAAGTTCATGATCGCCATCGCCGCGACCAAAACCCGATGATTCACTTTGTCTACCCTGCCCACCTTGGCCATCACCTTGTTGGGTTTGGCTTCCAGCAAAGGATTGACGCCCGCCTGTATCTTGCTGCTGCACCGAAGACTGTGAAAGTTGCAAACCTTGCTGTTGCATCATTTCACGAAGACGTGGCATGGATTGCTCTACCAATTCTCTTGCGGCTTGGTTGGCAACCGTAAACTGTACGGATGCCTGATCTTGATTCATTGATAGTTTAATCTGCATCCGGCCAAGTTCGGGCGGATCTAAACGAATATCAACATGTTTGAGGTTCTTCGACAACATGACGTTGACGCGTTCTGACAAAGCGTTGGCTGCATCACCTTGATTCTGGCTCATCTGCAACGGGCTCTGTGCAACGGTGGTGTCCAATCGCGCTGCCGTGGTCGAACTTTGATTACCAAAGCTTGATGCTAACTGCTGGGCCAATTGTTCGGTTTTTACATCAGTGCCCGGTCGGGTTGTTTCTGTCAGCGCTTTTGCCGATGCCGCTTCTAACGCTGCGCTGCTTGCGTTCAATTTCGGTTGACCATCACTAACCGCAGCAGGTGTCCACGGAATCGCAGCGAACGCGGACATTGCAGTAGCTTGCGCTGCTGGAGGATTCACTGCTGCATGCACCGCTGACGCAGTTTGGGTCATGTTCGCTTGTGCTTGGGTGGACAAGCCTCGGGCGTTTAACTCATTCATCAAAGCACTGGGTTCGCCATCGGCTGCCAGCGGAGAAGCGAGTCCAGATTGCGAAGCCAGGGCTTGAGCGCGAAGCATCGCGTCTTGCTGACTTTTAGGCAGTGACTCAAACGCAACACCGGCTTTTGCCAACATTTCAGGGGTGATTTCACCCTCGGCATCGGCTACTACAGCCTGTGTCGCTGTGTCGCTAATCTGTGTCTGCGTTAATGGCGATGGCACCTGCACCATTTCTGCTGAAAGTAACACAGCGCGTTCAGCGTCCGATAACGTTTCAGCACTTGCCGCTGCTAATATGGCAGGAGCCACTGTTTCGGCTGACTCGCTCATGCCACCCAATCCAGAAACGAGGGCTGCTTGTTGCTCACCAAGAAGTGCGCCTGAGGCACCATTCTCGGTGATGGTTTTATCAGTCAAAGCAGGTTTTTCAGCATCTGACAGCAACGCTCTGGTTAAAACAGGCTGTCCTGCCTCGGTCATCGCAGCTTGCTGAGATAACAAGGCTGGGTTTTCTTCAACAGATAGTTTTTCATTTTTTGTCAACACGACGCTTTGCTTTGTCAGCAACGCAGAATCGACGGCAAGTTCAGTATCACTCTCAGACGGCAACTTTTTGCCAGACGCTAATTTATCTCGCTCATAGACCGGAACGGCTACGCCATCATCGGTCACTATGGCTTCACCTTGTAGCGCTTGACTGGATTCGTTAAGACGCTGCAACAAGGCCTCACCGTCTTGCTTGGCTAGCTGTTGCGGGGCGGATTTTCCACCCTCTGCATTTTTGGCATCACTTTTAAGTGCCAATGCTGCATCTTCACTGTCTTTGCTCGTCGAAAGAGAAGGCTTTCCTTCACTGGCTGATAGGCCTTCAGCGTCAAGGTTTTCTCCCTTATGCGCCAAGTTTTCGGCATCTTCTCCGTCGGCAAGCGTCATGGATTTTAGCAAGGCATCACTGATGGCTTCTTCGCTTGCGGCATCACCTTCAGTTAAAGCGGCGTCGCTGGCTAGTTCAGTTGTTGCGTCGCCATCACCGGAAACCAACTGAGCAAGTTGAGCGAAAAATCCTTCACCTTCACTTTCAGAGACTTCGGGAGACAAAACGCCTTTGCCTTCGACTAGGGCTGCTTTATTGTTAGAAACGCCTGAGAGTAAGAAACTGGTTTGGCTCATAGTGATCCCGCTTCAGAAACTTTGTCGTTAAAGGGCAGTCTGTGTAGGCTGACCATTCGTTACAGGATTTGAAGCAATTATCAGGCCAAGTGCCTAGAAACGGCTTTTTTGGCGGGCAAAAGCAAGGGTAGCAAACTCATCCATCTGTTTTTGATCCAGACGCTCAGCCCGCATTTTTTCTTCCTTGAGGCGTTTTTCAATCAACCATTCTATCGAGCGCGTTTTCTGTCGACATTGCTGCCAATGTTCACGACAGCGCTCAACATTGTCTTCAAACTCACTTGCCGCCTGGCGTTGTTTCGCCAATGTCTCATCAAGCTGAACGATAAAGCGGTTGAGGTGACCATAACTGCTAGCACTTAGCCCTTGCCGACCACGATCGGACATCTGACGAAAATATTCTAGGCGGTAATGTTCAATCTGCTCAACTTGCACGTAGTATCCCTGCAATTCTTGCTGAGCGGCAACCAAAATCAAATGCGCTTGATGCTCCGTGTTTTTGGCCTGTTCAAGTAACAAATTCATGGCGTTAGAAGACATATATCACCTACTGCAAAGAAGAACGTAACATGTTGACGCACATGTCATAGGGCACCACTTCTTTCATGCCTTGTTGTAGGTAGCCATCAAGTCTTGGTTTCAATGTGAAGGCCTGATCAATACCTTGATCAGTACCTGGTTTATACGCGCCAATAGAAACCAAATCCTGATTTTTACGACAAACGGAGAGAATTTGCCGCACGGCACGCGCCATTAGCATGTGCTCGTCGTTAACAATATTGGGCATTACGCGACTGACGGAGCGTTCGACATCGATTGCAGGGTAATGCCCCGCATCCGCCATTTCTCGAGACAGCACGATGTGACCATCCAAAATCGCGCGCGCCGCATCGGCGATGGGATCCTGCAAATCATCACCTTCGGTTAGCACGGTAAAAAATGCGGTAATAGAGCCTTGCCCTTCATCACCATTACCGGCGCGTTCTACCAGCGCGGGCAATTTAGCAAACACAGATGGCGGATAGCCTTTGGTGGCAGGTGGCTCACCGACAGACAGCGCAATCTCACGCTGCGCCTGCGCAAAACGGGTCAAGGAGTCCATTAGCAGCAACACATCTAACCCTTGATCACGGAAATATTCAGCGATAGTCAGTGCAGTTTGGCAGCCCTTTAAACGCATGAGTGGGGATGCATCCGCAGGGGCGGCAATCACGACAGAACGTGCACGACCTTCAACGCCAAGGATTTCATCAATAAATTCTTTAACTTCTCGGCCACGTTCGCCAATCAAGCCAACCACGACAACTTGTGCCGTCGTGCCTCGGGTCATCATGCCCAGCGTAACAGATTTACCTACACCAGAACCGGCAAACAAGCCGATACGCTGACCTTTACCCACGGTCAACAGACCGTTAATGGCTTTAATACCCACATCTAGAGGTGTATCGATAGGTTTTCTGGCAAGAGGGTTTATCGTTGCTGGCGTAAACGATGCAGTTTGCCCGGTAAAAATGTCACCCAGACTGTCAAGTGGATTGCCGACACCATCAATGACACGTCCCAGAAGCTCAAAACCTACGGGGATGCCCTGCTCTTCTGACATCGGCGTGACGCGTGCTCCCGGCATCACCCCAAAGATTTGTTCACTGGGCATCAAGTAGAGTGTATCACCCGAAAAACCAACCACTTCCGCTTCAATGTTGCCATTGAGGGTTTCCACTTTACACAAGCTGCCGACTGGCGCGCGGCAACCAATGGCTTCAAGCGTCAACCCGACAACACGCACTAACTTGCCTGAGGCAACGGGGCGCATAGACAGGTTATCAAGCGTTAAGGCTTCGAGCTTTTCAGACAGGCTGGCCATCATGTTCTCCGGCATCACCTGTTGGGGTAGTTTGGTCTAACGTGGTTTCTTGTTCTTCTGATGTTTGCGATTCATGCGTTGAATCATCAACATTATTTGGGTCAACGTCATGCTGGTCAACACTGCTCTGCTCAACATGGCTTGTTTCAGTCACGTCATCATGTTCAGCGAAAACGGCTTGTTCAGACTCTGGTGGCTCAACTTTATCCACACCGAGCATGACATCAACATAGCCTTCCGGCGCATTCGGTTCACGGGAGAGGTTTTGGCCAACAAAACGCGCCAAAATTTGTTTGATACGATCTTCTATGCGGTAATCCACCACGGAGTCTCCGCACGCGACCTGAATATCTCCACGATTTAACGCAGGCTCAGCAATCAATCGCCATTCGCGATCGCGCAAAGACGCTTCGCTGTGCGCGGCGGTCACCACATCCATATCGTCTGGATGCAAATAAATGGAGATTTGACGTCCAGTCATTGGCAACGCGTTCACCGCTTCACGCAAGGTGTTTAAAATCATTTGGGGATTAGTCACCACTTCCGTTTGAATAACGGCTTTTGCAAGGTGCATGACCATATCCACGACTTGTTGCTGCACTTGGTGGTCAATTTGTACCAGAGGAAATGCCAGTTTTTCGAGCATGGCGTCAAGATGCTGACAACGCTCTTGTATCAGTAACTGCCCTTCTGTCAGCCCTTGCTGATACCCTTCTTCTTTGCCTTGCTCGAATCCTGCTGTTTTACCTTCTTCGAAGCCAGCTTCTCGGCCTTCTTCAAATCCAGCCGATCGCCCCTCTTCCATGCCTTCATCGACCGCAGACTGTCGGATACCTTCCAACGCATCCGCAGTGAGCATGGTGAGTTCAATCTCAGGCTCTTGATCTTCATCAACGGGCTCTGGTGGCTCCCAACTTGGATCATAGTTGAGCGCAGTATCTTTCGGCGCAGCAACCGCACTTCCATAGCTAGGAATCGACCAACGTTCTAAGGCGTTATCTTGCTCCTCAGTGGCACGAATGTACCCACGACGACGATCTAAGCTCATGCTACACCTTTACTTTTCATCTGTGTTTCAACTGGCGTATGCCATTTCTCTACATGCATCGGCATGGTTAGAGGAACTCGTCCGCACCGCCGCCACTTAGCATGATTTCGCCAGCATCAGACAGTCTACGTGCCACAGAGAGAATTTCTTTCTGCGCCGCTTCCACATCGGAAACACGAATCGGGCCCATGGCTTCCAAGTCGTCTTGCAGCATTTCGGCAGCACGCTTGGACATATTGGCAAAGATTTTTTCGCGTAGCCCTTCTTCTGCACCTTTGAGCGCTTTTTGCAGCGCTTCTTGAGGAACGTCTTTGAGTATGGCTTGGATACCACGATCGTCGACGTCTGACAGGTTGTCGAACACAAACATAAGATCCTGGATCTGCGATGCCATTTCTTCGTCGTTTTGTCCGATTTGCTCCATCAACGCGGATTCGAGCGCATTGTCCATGTAGTTCATGATGTCAGCAGCCGCTTTCAAGCCGCCAATTTTGGCTGCTTGCGCACCCGCTTGACCAGCAAACTGTTTCTCCATGATTTCATTCAGTTCATGCAACGCCGCTGGTTGAACTTCTTCAAGGTTGGCGATACGCATCACAAGGTCGAGCGCATCACGCTCTGCAAATTGCGTCAAAATTTCTGCGGACTGCTCGGGCTCTAGGTAAGAAAGCACGATGGTTTGAATTTGGGGGTGCTCGTTTAGGATAATGGTCGCCACCTGACGTGGGTCCATCCATTTGAGCGAGTCGAGACCTTTTGAGCCACTTCCCAACAAGATTTGATCAACCAAGTTGTTGGCTTTGTCTTCACCCAATGCTGCCATCAAGGCATTACGCACGAAGTCTTCACTCCCCATACCAATGGAAGTAAAGCGCTGAATATCTTCTAGAAACGCACGATGAACGGCTGCTAACATTTCCTGACTCAGATCTTTCATCTGAGTCATGGCACCGCCCACTTTTTGCACCTGCTTAGGTTCCAAGTGGCGGATAATGCTGGCGGCATCTTGCTCAGTCAGACTCAACAGTAAAATGGCCGCTTTATCGACACCGGACAGTTGGGTAATGTCAAAATCTTTACCCGACCCATTATCATCATCTTTAGGAGGCATCTTCACTCACCCAGCTTTTCACGACCTGCGCTGCAAGATCTGGTTCATTGGCAACCAATGCTCGAACAGCTTTGAGCAGGTCTTCATCTTTATGTAAATCAGGTAAGTTGAGGTTTGATGAACTCATACCGAAGCTACCGGAGCCATCTAAATCCGCACCAATCAGGCCGATGTCATCATCTGGGCTGAGTGGCAAACCATCTGGTCCCAACATTTCCCCATTAGGCCCAAGCATGGAATCGTCATCTCTGGCCGGATTGATGAGTTTCGACAATGCCGGACGAACAAGGACCAAAACCACCACGATAACAACCAACGCTGCAGCCAACCAACGAACCCAATCGTTGAAGTTCGGATGCTCCCAGATTGGCACTTCGCCAAGCATTTCCACTTCTGGTATTGCAAACGGCATAGCAATAACGTCTAACACATCACCACGTAATTCTGAGTAGCCAACCCCACCAATCAACAATCGGCGGATTTTTTCAAGTTCTGGTTCGCCCACTGGCGTTCGCGTAATTTCACCCGATTCAGGGTTAGTGCTTGAGATATAGTCCACCGCAACGGACACGGTTTGTCTTGCGACAGTGCCTGTTTGTGCTCGGCGATGGCTAATGGTGGTATCCAGTTCATAGTTACGCGTTGCTTCACGACTGAGCGAGCCTTTATCCCCTGCGCCACCGTTTTTCAGATCATTCACATCTTCAGGGATCGCTGCATCTGCAGGAGGCTGATTACTCAAAGCACCGGGGATACCAGCGACGTAATCACTGTTATTGTAATTCTCACGGGTGTATTCGCTTCGCGTAGACGAGGTAGCAGGGTCAAAGCGCTTACGCGTTTCTTCAACAGCGCTGAAATCCATGGTCACGTCGACCTGAGACGTATAATTACCCAGCCCAAGCACAGGGATCAAAATCGAGTCAATTTTCCCCCGCAGAGCTTGTTCTTGTTTACGCTCGAGTTCGTATTCTTTACGGCGCTGTGACGCCATCGAACTCTCATTGCCCGAACTCAGTAGTCGACCATGTTGATCGGTCACCGTGACACGAGTAGGTTTCAGGCTTGGAACCGCAGACGCCACCATATCGACAATGGAATCCACCTCTTCTTGCCCCAACTGCGTGGTTCCGCGTACGGTCAAAAAGACAGTCGCAGACGCATCTTGATTGTGACGAACAAAGACACTTTGTTTGGGCATCGCCAACAGAACACGGGCTTTGCTAACGGAGCGAATTTTTTCGATGGCAGCGGCAAGTTGACGTTCACGACTGAGTTTAAGACGCTCTCGCTCAAGCTGTTGAGAAACACCAAAGCCCATGTCTTGCATCAAAATATCGTCACCCTCTTCACGGGCGGAGTTAAGACCGGCACGACTGAGGTTGAGCTTGATAGAGGAATATTCTTTGACCGGAACGCGAATGGTATTGCCTTCCAGTTGGTAGTCGGTTTTTTGAGTGTCGAGATGATCCAGGATAGGGATCAACTCTTCTGTTTCATAAGAGCCTAATGGACGCATTTCTGGCTCTTGCACCCAAATAAACAGCACTACAAGCAAGGAAAGGCAGATCACCACCGAGGCGATCAGGATCAATTGACGCGCAATGTCGATGCCTCCCAGTGGACCACTGGACGACGAAACATCGCGTTCCATTAAATCTGGATCGTTTAACGAGCCACCATCAGATGCCATTGGCAGTGCTGCGCCACCTGATACGGCTAGTTGCGTGTTGTCACTATCATCCGCCACGGGTTACTTCCTACTTTAAACAGGCATGTTCATCAGTTCTTTATAAACTTCGACGAGTTTATTACGTGTTTGAACCGTCGCATCAAACGCCACACTGGACTTGTTTCGCGCTAACATTACATCTGCCAAACTGACACTTCGATCACCTTGGTCAAAACGCGTTGCCAGCTCTCCTGACGATTTTTGTAATGTGTTCACATGATTGATTGCAGTAGATAAAAGCTCGCCAAAGTCTTGTGAGACTTGCTGACCAGTGGCGACACGACCCACGTTTTTTGCATCCAATGCCATGGTTTGCATTTCGTGCTGCATCGGGTTGATTTTCATGGTCCATCCTCACTGTCAAAACTTTGGCAATCCGCGCCGTATATGTGTTAACGGCTAATCTGACTAATATTTATGCAACTATCGAGCCAGAAATTATAACGTATTAACTCACTAAAAAGCAGCGCTTTACTGAGGAATGTCGATCCCCGCATCTCGCATTTTTGCTAACTTATAACGTAAGGTTCGAGGGCTTATCCCTAAACGCTCCGCGACGTCTTTCCGACGCCCTTCACACGCGCGGATGGTTTCCAGAATAATCGCGAACTCTTGTTCTCTCAGTTCACCGCCCAGACCTTCATTCGCCGCGCTCGAAATGTCCTCTATTTTGGTCGGTACCGCTTGAGGTTGAATGCTGGGTTGCGCAATATCTTTGCCTGAAACCAGTGATTGGAAACTGCTGGCATCATGCCAATCAATACCTTCAAGTAAAATGTCATTCGCTTCGATTCTGTCTTTCTGACATAAAATCAACGCGCGTTGCATAACATTATCTAGCTCGCGAACATTGCCCGGCCAACGATAGACCCCCAGTTTTTGAATCGCACAAGGTTCAAGATTTGGTGCTGGCTCACCCAATTTACTGCAGTGACGCAGAAGTAAATGTTTAGCCAGTGGCAGAATGTCTCCAGTGCGTTCGCAAAGTGGCAGCCATGAAATTGGGAAAACATTGAGGCGATAGTACAAATCTTCGCGAAAATTCCCTTCTTCAACGTACTGACGAAGGTCTCGGTTACTTGTCGCCAATACGCGAACATCAAGCTTGATACTCTTGCGGCTCCCTAAGCGTTCAACTTCTCGCTCTTGCAGCACACGCAGTAATTTGGCTTGCAATGACAAGTCCATCTCACTGATTTCATCAAGTAAAATCGTCCCGCCTTGTGCTTGTTCAAATTTCCCCGGACAAGCTTGAACTGCGCCCGTAAATGCGCCTTTTTCATAACCAAACAGCGTCGCTTCCAGCATATTCTCTGGAATGGCGGCACAATTAATGGCAACAAAAGGACCATCAGGACGCAATGATTGGCGATGGATATGACGCGCCATGACCTCTTTGCCTGATCCACTTGGACCCAAAATCATGACATTTGCATCTGTCTTAGCGACTTTGTCGGCCAACGCAATGAGCGCCAAGCTTTTTGGGTCTGCCACCACCGCATCCGTATTATCGGTTTTCACTGGTGCATAGCGACTCACCATATTGAGGAGCACTTCAGGTGCAAAGGGTTTTGCCATGTAATCAATAGCACCCTCTTTCATCGCAGCAACTGCGTCCTGAATATTGGCATATGCCGTCATCAGCAGAACAGGTAGCTTGGGATGATGCAGCTTGAGGTTTCTGAGCAAGCCCAACCCATCCATGCCGGCCATTTGCACATCAGACACCACGATATCAACGGATTCATGCTTCAACAGAAGCAATGCTTGCTCAGCACTGTCCGCTTCCAGCCACTGGTAGCCCGCGAGCGCCAGCGTATCGACCAAGGCTTCACGCAATCCTTCATCATCTTCTACGATAAGTACTTTGCTCTGATTCATTGTGCTTCTCCTGATACCTTTTGCTGCTCGATATCGCAGTGTTCTGCCATGGGCAGACAGAGTGTGAAACAGGCACCCTGACCTGGTTGAGATTGCAACGTCAGCCTACCTTTGTGGGCATGGCAGACCATTTGTACAACGGCGAGACCAAGACCTGTGCCCTGCTGTCGCGTGGTGAAAAACGGTTCGAGTATTTTACTTTGCAGTGCTTTCTCTATACCGGGGCCGTTATCGGCAACGGAGAGGAATACTTGCCCGTTCATCTCTCGAGCATCGACAACAACCTTGCAGCTCTTTCCTGCCACTTGAATGGCATTAACCACCAGGTTTGAGAGAGCACTTGCCAGCGCATTCACGTTGCCAAGCAACTGAAGCGATTCGTCATCGCAGTTGATTTCAAAGTCAACGTTCTGGTTGTTTACCAGCGCTTCGACCATGGGCTCGAATTCATTGAGCAGCTGTTCGAGTGAAAAATTGTCAACCACCTTGTTGTCACCACCTTTGGCGAATAACAGCATGTCGTTAACCTGTTTTTCAAGATCATGAAGCCTGTCCACCAGCTTCACTTGAAAGCGTTTTCGAGTAGGCTCGTTGAGATTATTCGCGCCGAGATTGGCAGCATAAAGTAATGCGCTCGACAAGGGAGTTCTGACTTGGTGAGCCAAAGATGCCACCATTTTACCCAGTGACGACAAACGTTGAAGATCACTAAAACGAGACTGTAACAATCGTGTTTCTGTCATGTCAGTGATGAGTATCAGTTGACCAGACGCCGAAGCAGATATCGCCAACTTTACGCGACGACCGTCTCGGAGCGAGACCTCATGGCCATCATCTTCTCGCGGCGAAAAGGCGCGATTAATCACATCAACCCAACGTTCTTGTTCAAGTGGCGCGCCTAGCAGGCGATGTGCTTCGGGATTAGCCTCCGCCACACGACCAAAGGGATCGAGTAAAATAACGCCAGCAGGCATCACATCTAAAACTTGTTTGTATCGAAGAACCTGCTGATCGACGGTCCCTAATGGTGAGTTTTTGGCTTCCATGGTCTTATACTTTCAGCTCTTTATTTCTGACGCTGAATAGCATTAAGCAGATAATGTGCCAATAATTAAATGATTTAAATCAATAGTTTATTTAAATAGAAAACAAAAAAGCGAAGTCATTTTTTTGACTTCGCTTTTTCAAAGCATCTAAACGGCTGTTTTAGATGGCAATGTCTTCTTTGTTGAGGCTGTACTTGCGCATTTTCTCAACTAAGGTCGTTCGGCGCATGCCAAGCATATCTGCAGCGCGTGCAACGATACCCATTTGGGCTTCCAACGCCTGTCGAATCATATCGACTTCAAGATCCGCAAGCATCGCTTTTAAATCAACACCTTCAGGTGGAAGACCTGAAACTGGTGAGCTTGCAAAGCCTGGCATGTCTTCTTCATGTTCATCCATAGCAAAAACAGCGTGCAGCGCTTCGCGTTCCAACACTTCACAGTCCTCAACATGAACAAATTGCTCGGGCTGAAACTCTGGAATATCGCTGTAACGATATTTCTTCGGTAGACGATTAACATCGACCATCTGGCCCGGATAAAGAATAACCATGCGTTCGATCAGATTCGCCAATTCACGAACATTGCCCGGCCAATCATGTTCAACCAATGATGATACCGCACGAGGTGTTAGATGAACCTGATTTCCGCCTTCAGCCTCAAGTCGCGTCATTAACTCTTGAATCAAAAGAGGAATGTCTTCAATTCGCTCTCTCAGCGCAGGCATTTCGATAGGAAACACATTCAAGCGATAGAACAGATCTTCGCGGAATGAGCCCTCTTCAATCATAGCATCGAGATTGCGGTGAGTCGCCGCGACTACACGCACATTGGATTGAATGGTTTTGTTGCCACCGACACGTTCGAAACAACGCTCTTGCAAAACACGTAGCAGTTTCACTTGCATAGGCTGAGGCATGTCACCTATTTCATCGAGAAACAGGGTCCCACCTTCTGCCATTTCAAAACGTCCTTTGCGCGCAGAGATAGCACCAGTAAACGCGCCTTTTTCATGACCGAACAGTTCGCTCTCAAGCAACTCTGGCGGTATGGCACCACAGTTCACAGGGACAAATGGCCCTTTACCACGCGGAGAATGGTAGTGAATATTACGCGCAACCACTTCTTTGCCCGTGCCTGACTCGCCAAGAATCAAAACACTGGCATCAGTGCTGGCGACTTGCTCAATCAAATGGCGTACATCACTGATAGACGCACTGCGCCCAACCATGCTGCGAAATAGTGTATTTTTTCGACTAAGTTGCGGGATATTAAATGCGTGCTTGCCTGAAAATTCCTGACAATGTCTAAGTGCGTCAGACAATTGCGGATAATTCAATGGCAATTCCAGTTCACCCACAAAATTCGGTAAACCAGCTAATTCTGTTTTGTGTTTAGCAAGCGCAATAACCGGTATGTGGTTATTGATAGCCAGGTTATCGAGCACCTGGGATAAACGCTGAGGTGAGTGAATATTACCCAGAAAACAAACGCCCCCCGCTTGTTTCCAATGCGAATCATTGAGTTCAGTGGTTGAACATAGCAGGTATTGCTCACCAATAAACTCCAAGATAACACCTACATCGTGACGAAACTTTTCATCATCTTCGATTACAAGAATCTTCGTTAAACCTTGCATGTGTGAGATATATCTGCCTCATAACCATCAATGTCGTCGACGGGCACAATATCGCCCATGACAGAATAATCCAGCTATTGTAGTTATTGCTTGATATAAGGCAACAAGAGACACCACAAAGCTGTGACTCTTGTGCCATGACAGATTAGATTGTAGTGAAAATGAGGCGGTTTTATGCGTCTGCTTGAGTGATATTGTGATATTCAGCGGGTATTTGATCCCACGCTGACTTAATTTCGCGCAAAATATCGATCACGTCGTCGATCGGGGCATCGTGATTGTCCCTGTTTGCTTCAGAGATTTGACGGATCATAAAGTCATAGAGCGCATCAAGATTGGAGGCAATTTCCCCCCCTTCATCCATAGATAGGCACGTTCTTAAGCTAATAACGATATCCAATGCTTTGCCTAAGCGCTCACCCTTAACGGCAATATCGCCTTGTAACATGGCCGCTTTACCTTGGATCAGGCGTTCAATCGCACCGGCCATTAGCATCTGAATCACCTTGTGTGGCGATGCAGCGCTCAACTGGCTGTCCACGGACACCTTTTTATAGGCCTGAAGTGACCCTCTCATAACAACCCTCACCTACTCGAATTTTTTATAAAGTTGTACTGACTTACGCCCTTTTAAATAACGACTGGCGTCGGCAGCAGCACTGTCGCGATGTCTTTTTATCAAACTGTAAATATGCTCGGTTCGGGAAATCGCTACCGACCAAGCTTCTTTTTCTGGTGGATCCGGCAATATAGTGATGTCTGCCAGACATTGTTTTCTTTCATTCAATAACCGTGCCATTTCATCAGGGTCAACATTCCCTTCTGTAAGCGCAGCCAATAGGCAACCGTCTATTGTTTCTAATTGCATCAACATCGTGGACATGGTCACTTTTCTTACCCTGACGGCATGATATTCATCATGGCCGATAGCTGCGATTGCATCTCACCCATGGCATTGTCCATGGTGGAAAATTGTCGCAACGTGCGATCCTCTAGACCTTGCATACGACGATCTAACGTTTCTTGCTCATCTTGCAAACGTATCCTTTGATCACCAAGGCTGCTCTCTCGGTTGCGTATCGTTCCGGTGAAGCCAGTAAATGACTGAACCGTCTCTTCCACTTTTCGAGCAAAGCCATTGTTACCACCAAAAAAGCCTTCAAGCGCAGAAAAATTCCGATTCAGCTGCTTGTCCAGCATCGAGTTATTGATCTCTAGTCGGCCGTCCATGGTGGTTGAAATCCCTAACTCACTCAAAGTTTTAAGAGAATCCGGCGCGCCTTCGATCGGCGTTGAGAAAAGTGAGCGCATTTGATTGACCGCAGAGCGAATAACACTGTCGCCAACCAGCGGACCGCCTTGCTGCGTTTCAGGGTCGTACTTAGATAAAGCTTTCGTGACTTGATAGAAGGCGTTATACGCATCAACAAACTCAGCCAATGATGCTTTTACTTTGTCACGATCTTCATCAACGGTAATGGTAACAGGGCCATCTTCTGGCATTGTCAGCTTAGATACCTCAATGTCGACGCCTCGAATTGCGTCAGAAAAGGTATTCGTGTCACTGGAGACCGACGCCAACCCATCAATTAAAATGCGCGCATCTTTCGCCGCTTGCATCTCATTCATCGCATTGCTTTGACTGGCAGGATTAAACGCGAACGCTTGAAGTGGACTGGTTATCGGTGCATTAACTGACAATGCGAGTTGATTGTCAGCACCTGCTTTATCTCCACCAAGAATCAAACGTGCCCCGCTATCATCATTAATGACAGAGGCTTTAATACCTGGATTGGAAGGGTGACTATTGATAGTTCGAACGATATCCAACAGCGAGCTGTTGTCTTCCGCAATATCGATGGTCGTCGCGCGACCACCGAGATTTAATGTCAGTTTTCCAGCGCCAAAATCCGCTTTGGGATCCAATCCATCGGATACCAGTTTGTGTGATTGGGCTAATTGCTGTACGTCGATAGAGTAGACGCCAGTCACGGCTTGGTGGTCAGCGGTAGCGGAGACGGTTTCGGCGTTATCTGAAACCGTACTCCGCGCCGCAAAGGTATTATCACGACGAAAATCAAACATCAGATCTTTCATCGTATCGAGGGAAGTTTTGAGCCTACCGTAAGCACTGATGTTAGTTTCAACATCATTCATGTTCTTAACGATACGCTCTTGTTTGGGCGCGCGTTCGGCATCAACAATTTTGCTGACCATGGAACCAATGTCCATTCCACTACCAAGGCCTGTTGCGCTTAAACCCATTATTTACTCACCTCAGTTATACCTTTTCTGCAACCAGTCCCCTCGCATGAAGAGACAGTTGCTGTGCTAGCTCTAGCATTTCCTTCTCTGGAATCTGTCGAATTATATCCCCACTACTCATTTCATAAACAGTGATAATACTCTTGCCAGAATCGTCATCGAGTCGGAATGATAAGCCTTTGTTAAAGGTAGACACAAACTCATCTAGTCGCTCAACCAGCGTTTCAAGCTGTGCTTGCTGTACCTCACGTGTGCTTTCAAACTTGTTAATTTGTTCTGCACGACGTTTGGACAGTTTTTCTGCACTCTCTGCCATTTGCTGCTGGTTTGTGATTTCGGGTTTAGTCCCCCCCACAGATTCTTTACTGCTAGCAACTTTTGTGCCGGACTGTGGAGTCACATGAGACAGGGATGATGTCGAAACGGATGATATGTCCATCTTAATTCACCTCCTGTTAGCTATAGACGGCGAGTAGCACACTCACCGTCATTTCTGCTACATCTCTATTATCCTAGCAGGCTCAAAGCAGCTGATGGAGCCTGCTTCGCTTGTGCAAGTATAGACGTACCAGACTGCTGCAGGATCTGAGATTTCGTAAACTGCGTCGTCTCTTTTGCGAAGTCAACGTCACGGATACGGCTGTTAGACGCGCTCACGTTTTCGTTAACATTGTCCAAGTTGGCAATGGTGTGGCTCAATCGGTTCTGTTTCGCACCCAGTTCTGCACGGTGTGAGTCGATATACTGCATGGCATTATCAACCAGACCGACGGCTTTCTGCGCGCCACCCACGGTGCTCACATCAACGTCTTTTACAGTCTCTGCCGTTTTGGTTGCACCAGCCATACCCAATGACGTAGCCATTGCACCTGTAAAGGCAATGTCAGAACCTGACGCTGAAACAACTTGTAGCTCACCATTTTCAGAAACAGAAGCAGAAATTTTGCTGTCTGCTTGACCGTTAATGTAAGTCGCGATCTCTTCTACGTCATCGCCATCTTTTGCTGAGATAGAAATCGTTGAAGTTGTACCATCTGCATTCGTGATGGCCATGTTCAACGAGGCACCGCCTGTTGCAGTCCACGCAGCCATATCAGCACTTGCGGCAACGGTTGCTTTGAAGGTGCTACCACCCATCATCGCTTCATCAGCGCGGGTGTTTTTGAACTCCATCATGACAGCTTCACCAGCATCTGCACCCACTTGGAATGCTTTTGTGCCGAATGTGCCATTCAACAGTTTCGCACCACCAAAAGAGGTTGTTTCTGCGATACGGTTGATTTCATCTTGCAGTGCAACAACTTCTTCTTGAATCGCTTTACGCTCTTCAGAGCCGTTGGCACCATTCGCTGATTGCAGTGACAGATCACGCATACGCTGCAGGATGTTGGTGGTTTCTTCCATCGCACCTTCAGCAGTTTGTGACATTGAAATGCCATCGTTGGCGTTGCGAACAGCAACATCAAGGCCACGGCTTTGTGAAATCAGGCGGTTAGAGATTTGCAGACCTGCTGCATCGTCTTTCGCACTGTTGATACGGAAACCTGAAGACAGGCGTTCCATTGAGGCATTCAGCGAGTCAGTTGAATTATTCAAGTAGCGCTGAGCGGTCATTGCGGGCACGTTAGTGTTTACTGTAATAGCCATAACTATTCTCCTTCGGTACTAAGTCCGGCTTCCGCCCAGCAATCCAGGGAAAACCAGTTCTAAATCTCTCACACCCTATGTAACGGCACATTAAGAAAAACCTTTACATCTTTTTTCCTAATATTTTTACACCCAATGTTTCTTGGTACTGCTTGGGATTTTCCGTTGAATCATAGTGCTATGAGTGTTTTCGCCCTCACAGAGAAAAACTTTAGTGATGATTTGAAAATTTTCGTTATGACAAAAGTCTCACATCAGACAAACGCAGACAGGCAAAGCGATACAGAGGAGATTTGCGAATATTTAAAACGAAGGCATACGGCGAGATATAAAGTAACACGCACAAAAAAAGCGGCAATTCATTGCCGCTTTTTCGATAAATTTGAACCTACTATTGAAGCAGATTGAGTGCCGCTTGCGGCAATTGCTTCGCCTGAGCAAGGATAGATGTACTGGCTTGCTGCAGGATCTGGCCTTTCGTGAGCTCAGTGGTTTCCTTCGCAAAGTCGGTATCACGAATACGGCTGTTCGACGCAGACACATTCTCTTGAATATTCGACAAGTTGCTAATGGTGTGGCTCAAACGGTTCTGCTTCGCACCTAAATCAGCACGCTGGCTGTCTATATACTGCATCGCAGAATCGATAATGCCCACAGACATCTGAGCGCCACCGACATCACTGACGTCAATATCTTGCGCGGTAATAGCTGCGCCCGCACCTGTCACAAGGCCTAACGATGTCGCTAACGCACCACCAAAGGTGACATTGCCTTGCAGCTTCTCTTCCGCAACAAAGATTTGCAACTGACCATCGTCATCGACAGACGCAGTGACCATTTCATCCGATTGACCGTTAATAAAGGTAGCGACTTCTTCGATGTCATCACCCGCTTTAGTATCAATCGACAGGTTAATGGTGTTACCCGATTTCGTGGTAAAGGCCATGGTGAGGGTTGCCGCAGCAGCAGAAACTTCCCAGCCCGCTGATTTACCAGAGGTGCCCGTGAATTCAGTGCCGCCCATGCGGTAATCGTCTGCACGAATACTGGACAACCCCATGATAATTGCTTCACCCGAATCTGAACCGATCTGGAATGACGCCTCACCAAACGAGCCATTTAAAAGACGACGACCACCAAATGCAGTGGTTTCAGCAATACGATTCAATTCGTCTTGCAGCGCAGATACTTCTTCTTGTATCGCAATTCGTTCTGAGCCACCATTCGCACCGTTAGCGGATTGCAGTGACAAATCACGCATACGTTGCAGAATATTGGTCGATTCCTGCATTGCACCTTCAGCCGTTTGCGCAATGGAAATACCATCGTTAGCGTTTCGCATAGCGACATCTAAGCCACGGGTTTGGGCAATGAGTCGGTTTGAGATCTGCAGACCAGCAGCATCATCTTTTGCGCTGTTGATTCGACTACCAGACGACAAGCGTTCCATCGACGTATTGAGATCATTTGTCGATTTGTTCAGGTAACGCTGCGCAGTCATCGCAGACACGTTGGTGTTAACTGTTACACCCATTTTGCTCTCCTTTGACTTTCGCATACTTTGCGAAACAGCCTACCCGCGACAAATAAATCCGATTGCTTAGCGGGACCAGCCTTCAGTTCGTTATTAGGGACGCATCAACCAATGTGATACTTTCTTGCTCAACCTAATACAAATAGTGTGCCAATATTAAAAAGTAATATTATTCAATAACTTAAGAAAGACCACTGATAAACACGTTGCTTGGGCGGCAAGATTTTTATCTTTTATCAATTGAAAAACGGCAATTCGCCGCCCCCACAATCCTGCCTGTTAATCTCATCACGCAACCATCTTGTTGGATTGATTAACAAAAGATATCACCTCACTAATGAGCGCTATCAATCAAAAACAATCAACCGCTCAAAAATGAAACAAACACACTTATAGTTATAGGCAATAGGCACGGTATTTGCTGCATTTCCTGCAATCGCCTGATGCGACCAAATGCACCTACTCTAAATGGATCCATTATGACAAACACCTCCCAACCTCAAGGTAATACATTGACGCTTGAACAAGCTTTTGAGCACGGTGTTAACTTGTACCAACATCAGAAAAAAGAGGAAGCCAGAGAGGTGTTTGAGCAGATTTTGCAGAAAGCGCCGAATGCCGTTCCTGCGCTGCAAGTGCTTGCTGTGCTTGATGTCGAACAAGGCTGTTGGCAAGAAGCACTGCGAAAACTCGATGCCGCACTCGACATAGAACCGGGAGAGGGCTCTCTGCTTTTTGATAAGGCACAGGTATTAGCGCAACAAGGCATGAATAAAGACGCGCTTGAAATCGTCGACAGTTTATTGGCGGTTGCCCCCGAGCATCAAGAACTGCTAGCCATGCGGCAACAGCTTACCGCCGCGACCGGTAATGTAGGAGAGAGTCGACGCACGGCAAAATATCACGCCAATGTGCGGTCACAAACGGCAAATGCCATCGATGCCGAAGTCGGCGAAACATTAACCCTTGCTGAGCAAATGCTCGCGTCGGGCAATAAAGAACAAGCCAAACAACTTTATCAAGCCGTAGTCAGCGTCGCTGGCGAGCAGCCAAAGGCGCTACTAGGGTTAGCAAAGCTTCAACTTGGCGAAGAAAATTTCGCCCTGGCAAGGCAAACCCTACGCCGTGCATTTGATGCGGAACAGTCTGATACCGAATTTTTCATCTTACTCAGCCACAGTGAAATAAAACTGGGGGAATACAAAGCCGCGCGTGATGTTTGTCGCCAAGGTCTCAAACACTGGCCAGATAATGCGTTGCTTTGCCGTTTATTGGTTCAAAGCTACGAAAAAGAAAGCAATTGGCTAGAGGCTTATCGCGTTGCGCTTGAGAGTATTCGCCTGCATTCACAAGATGCTGACTTGCGATACCGTTTAGCCACAGCGAGCTTCAATTTACTACGTTCGCGCCATAACTTCACCGCAACCGCCATTCTTGATTGCCAAAAACATATCGAACAGGCAGCAGCCATTGCCAGTGACGAGAATAAGCAGCGACTTTCACTCTATCTTGCGGAAATCTTTTGGTACAAAGGCGAAGCATTAGCATCAAAGCAATTACTGGAAGCACACATGAGCCGCTTCCCTGATGATATTGAAGCAGGCTTTAACGCCTGTTTTGTCTATCGCACCTTAGAAGAGTGGGATAACTATTACCGCACCAATGAGTTGGGCTTGGCCTGCGGTCGTCGTTTACGTTACCAAGGTGCTTTGCCGCAATGGAATCTTGATCGACCAAAAGATGACATCGTGTTAGTTATGCCAGAACAAGGCGTGGGTGATGAAATTCTCTACTTTCACAATCTCAGGCTGGTGCTGGATAACTGCAAAAAAGTCTATGTGGCATGCGACCCTCGCCTTGAGCCAATCCTAAGTCGCGCTTTTCCAGAAGCGATCATCGTGCCGATTAAGCGTATCGATCACCAAGATATCGATGTACCCAAAGAGGTGATGGATAGCATCACCTCCTGGGTGGCGGGCGGCAGTTTAGCGGCGATGTGTTACCAACAATTTGGCCGTCATGTTTATCAAGCGGGTTATGTGAATTTGAATACCGACGTGAAAGGCATTTGGCAGAATTGTCTCGATGCTATTCGCTCTGAAAATCCAAACAAGCCATTGATCGGGCTTTGTTGGCGAAGCGGTCTCGCTGCCGCCACACGGAACATGCATTATCTGATTGCCGATGAAGTGGCACATCTGGTTAAACAATTCCCTGATGCTCTCTTTATCAACCTTCAATACGGAGACTGCACCAAAGAACTGAACAAGATTGAAAAGCTCTCGGGCGTTCGTGTTGTTCAGTTAAACGGTTTGGACTTACGCGACGATTTTGAGGGTACAGCAGCTGTGATTGATGGATTGGATGCAGTGATCACCGCAGGTACAGCAGTACATCGAATGACCACCGCCGTCGGCACACCTTGTCATGTTTTCTTCGCAGGCAAAGAAGACTCAGACTTTTCGGTGCCACAAGCACTGTATTGTGACAATGAATTTGGCTACTTCTATCCACCGATGATGGAAAACAAATATCCGCTCATTGAAGCGATGGCGGCACATATTAAAGCCCGTTTTTAAGCGAGTTTAAAAATCCATCGTGTCTATATCCTAGCAACCTCAATGTGCTGGATATAGACCAACAAAATAGGCCAGCAAATGCTGGCCTCTTTTTGATTGTCATTTCGAGGGTTTTACCACTCGTGACTTAATGCCCTTCCAACGCAATATCAGGCGGACACGCTGGTCGCTTTTCTCTTACAGACAACAACAGCAAGGTTAATGCCGCGACACCTGCTAGCATCATCGCAATCATTACTGATTGATAATCTTGCCACTCGGCAATAACACCCACAGTAACGCTCGACATCAGGCTAGCCAATAATATGCCGTTGTTAAATAGCGTCGTAGCGAGCCCCAACTGACGCGGCATTTTATTTTGAATGACCACCATACCCAGACCAGCACTGATACCCACTGCGATACCATTGAGAATCTGAAGAGCATACATTTGCCACAACACTTGTGTACCAAACAACAAGGTGTAGAAAATACATGCTGCTGCTGCGCCAAATACCATCAACCTTTGCGGCGCAACCTTTGCCGCCCAAAGTCCGGCCAACACCATCACGGGAATTTCGACAAACGCGGCAAGACCAAGCAACTGACCCGCAATAGAACCTGCCATTTCCAGCTCTTTTGTCACATAAAGCGGAATCGTGGTCACATACATATTATTCGCCCAGAACAGCATAAACACGGCACCTAGATAGAGAGGAACCCCTTCTATTTTGCGCCACTTCTGCTGCGACTCAACGATAGCATCTTGTTTTTCAATTTTGACCGTCGGATACATGAACCACACAATCAGCACGGATATCGCCATCATTGATCCCGCAAACAAGAACGCGCCATTAAAGCCGTATGCGTCTTTGATGATGAACGCGAGCGGCGGGCCAATAACCCACGACAGCGACATCATGGCGCGCATCAATGATAAAAACAGCGTGCCATTATCACCAAGATACTCATCAGCATATTGGCGTCCCATGGTGAAGTTTTGTGGCATTGCCGCAGCGGTAAAGCTAGCAATTAAAACCATCACCAAGAGCGCCAGATAGTAATTTCGGATAAACACAAACAGCGCCATCACGATGATGAATGCCACTTGCGACCACATAATGATTTTGCGTCGATCCCAGCCCTGATCTGACAATTTGGCAATACGTTGTGACACCAACACACCGCTTAAAATTGATACGGCAAGGAATATCCCCATTTGTAATGGCGACGCGTTAAGTCCATCTACGACATAAATTCCTGATAACGGATAGAAAAAGCCACCGCTTAGGCCTGAGAACAGACTTACCAGCAAGTAACTAAGCGGAGCTTTTTGCGTTAAAAAACGACCATAGTTTTTCATTTATGTCTCTCGCAATAAAATATTACGGTTCTTGATTTGTTTATGAAGCAATTGGAGCAAGTTTAAGGATAAATATGCACTTCATGTGATAGCTATCAAGCAACCACTGATACTATTCATTCATAATCTTCCAACTAGCTGACAAGTTAACTAGAACTAGCGCTGATATACTCAAGTGGCTTTTCAATAACAGAGAGTGGAGAGGCGAAGTGCGACCAACCATCGAGCGTATCAATAAAGCCGTGAGCCCTTCTTGGCATTTTGTCGATTACCTGTGCGATCATGCGATCACAGGAACGCATTGCGGTTGGCACTATCACAGCGAAATTGAACTCGTGCTTTATCACGACCCTCACAAGGTCTCTCCCGGAAAAACCGTTCTGGATGACTATGTGGGCGAAGCGACTCATGGTTGCGCCTACCTTATCGGCCCTGGTTTACCGCACATGGTCACACGATCTTCAACGGCCACGCCCGAACGAGCCAGTAGCTCCCATGTGCTATGGCTTGATCAAGCTTGGCTTCAATCCTTGGTAACAACGGTGCCGGAGCTGTCGTCCGTGAGTGATTTATTGGTACGCGCACACAAGGGAATAAAACTGTCTGCTGCTTGTGCAGACGCATTGTTTCCTTTGATGAATGGCACGCCGCAGCTCAAACCCTCCGCACAATTTTTGCGAGTGGTCGAAATCCTTCTGCTGCTTAGTGAAGATAAAATGGCGCAAGCCGTGACATCTCGCCCGCTGTGTTTTTACGTCGCAAAAGAAACGCCCGTTATCGACAAGCTGGAAAAAGCGCAGCAGTTTATCGCCGACCATTACAACACGCAAATTTCTGTTGAAGACATCTGTAGGCATCTGCATGTGAGTGAAAGCTCACTCTACCGAATGTTTGAAAAACACTTTGCGGAGAGCTTTTCTGATCACTTAAAAAACTATCGACTCGGCAAGGCATGTGAATGGTTGGTGCGGTCAAATACGTCGGTGTCAGTGGTGGCGGAGCGCGTAGGATTCACTAATTTGTCGAACTTTAATCGCCAGTTCAAAACGGCAAAAAACATGACGCCGACTGAATTTCGGCGTTTGTTTAGATAATGGAATAGGAAATAGCTACTTCTCGCGACCCGCTCCTGCGCGCCTTACTTTTACCGATAAGACTAAACACATTAGATATAGTTAAACAGCGACAAATCTTTCGTTTTGGAAAACGCTTGCTGCGATGCTTTCAGTGCAAGCAGGTTTTCATTCATGTCGATCACTGCCGTGGAATAATCCAAATCTTCCATCGTACCCAGCGAGCGGTTGAGTACCAATTTGAAATCTTGGTGCATGCTTTCCTGACGATCAAGCGTCGTCAGGCGCGTACCCACTTCGGAGCGGGCTTTGTTCAAATGCTTAAATGCAGCAGAAAATTGCTCTGTGACCTGATGCAGTTCGGCGGTCGCAGACGCATCAAAAATGCTTTCACGGGACAAATCGATGCCTTTTTTAAACGCGTCAAACACATTGAACGTGTCCTGACGTTCTAGCGCTATCGTGTCGCCATCTAACATCTCACCTTCAAAACGCATGGTCAGCGTGCCAAACTCAACGCCAGTTTGAGGATCATACATACCCGTGCTGACCACGTTGCCATTTTGCATCAGTTCATATTGCGTTTGCCCATTAGCGTCAACGTTGAAACTCACCGCATACTCAGAAATATCGGCATTATTGGTGTTCGTTGCGCTGGCCAACAGCAGCAAAGAACCGCTTTCCAACTCATATTCAGGCTGATAATCACCAAATGGATTTTTAATTTCCATGAAGACCTGATCACCCGGATCGCTGGTTTGAACTTCTACCGCAGGGGCAACTTGTGCGGTGCGATGATAACTATCGCCCGCGTAACGAACATCACCTGAGCTGTCTCGATAAAACGGCTGTTTACTAGATTGAGTGCCTGCAAACAAAAAGTTGCCGGACTCATCTTTTGCGTTCACCAAGTTCATGAAGTTGTCGTACAGGCCTTTCAAATCTTGACGGTGTGCGGTTCGATCATCGTCAGACAAAGAACCGTTAATCATTTCCATGGTTTTTCGTTTTGCGCTGTCGGTCAATTGCTCTGCGTCATCAATGGCAATTTCAGCACGAGTTTGACGATTTCGCGCCAGCGTAATGGAATCAACATACTGATCAAGCTGCTTGTCTTGCTGACGGAAATTTTGAATATAAATAGAAGCAACAGGGTCATCACCCGACGTGAGAACACGTTTGCCCGTCGCAAGTTGATCTTGGTTATCCTGCAATTTTACCTGCTGGCGCATCAGGTCATTCGACACTGATTGATAATTGTGAAAACTGGCAATGCGGCTAATCATCACTCACATCCTTATCGGGTTGCATTTAGCAGGGTTTCAAAGGTTTCATTTGCCGCCGTCATAATTCGGGACGACGCCATATATGCGTGCTGGAACTTCATCATGTTGGCTGCTTCTTCATCAAGGTTAACCCCTGATATTTCAGCCACACGTCCTGCCGCTGCGTCGTGCTCTACACGACTAATATCTTCAAGGCGCGCAAATGACGCTTTCTGCACACCCAGATCGGTATTTAGGCCTTCGTAGACGTCGATCAAACTTGAACGACCACCATCCATGACTTTTTGAGTCTGCAATTTTTGCATGCGGATCAGGTTGCCGTTTTCACCATCAGCGGCAATCAAGCTCACCGAGAATACATCTTCTGGCGCTGCCCCTTCAGACAGTTCAAACACAGTGCCATTCACATTGACCGGAGACGCTGGCGGATACGCTTGAGGTGCAAGCAAGATATTGCCTTTCATGTCCAGCACCGCAAACTGGGACGCATCAGGAGAAATAGCCACCTGAAATTCTTGTTGAGCGCCCGATTGCAGTACCGTCAAATCTCCCTGACCGGTGATCACAGATTTGGAGCTGACATAGCTTTGCGCGGCAATTTTGGCGGGGTCTTCCATTGTCACACCAATTTGACCCGCAGCCTGACGCACTGGGCGAATCACCACCCGCTCACCGGCACTTAAGCCAACATCGAGCTGAATTTTCAGGCCATCTACGCTAATCGATGGCGGCGTGCCTGTTGGGGTAACAGACATCATATTCTTTTCGGGATCGACTACAGTGTATTGGCTGCCATCATACTTCAACTGATAATCACCGATTTTCAGTTTCGTTAAATCATCGATGTACACTTTCATATCAGCTGTCGATTCTGGACTTTTTATCACGCGATCACGTGCAATGTTGTCACTGTTAAAATCAACAAAGATATTTTCGCCAACAGCGCCACTCAGATCATAGCCCTGATTTTGAAGATCATTAATAGACATCGCAAAACCAGCAGCAAGCCGTCCAAGTTCATCACGCGCCTGCCCCAGTGTCTTATCACGGTACTCGAACATCGCGCCAAGCTTGCCGCGGATGTCGCCGTTATCGATCGGCTTCAGCGCCTTACCTTCTACCAAGGCCAAGCGACGTTTTTGATGATCCGGCACGCCTGGTACAGTTTGAAGTTCACTGGAATGCAGACCCGACACCAAGGTGTGTCCGCTGCCGATAATAACGTTATACAAACCATCGTCACGCTGGTTGACACTCACCTGAGTGAATTCCGACAACTCGTTAATCAATCGTTGGTGACGGTCCAGTAAATCGTTGTCGACAGTCTGGCTTTTCACAATGGCTTTGTGGATATCCACAATTTCTCGGCCAATGTCATTCATACGCGTCAACGTGGCATCAATTTCTACCGAGGTATCCATCTCTTGGGACTGAAGTGCGTTGTTGATATCATTAAGGCCTGCAGCAACAAGACGCGATTTTTCTAACACCACTTTTCGAGCCCCCATGTCACTCGGGCTATCTGTTAAGCCTTTTACCGCGCCGTAAAATTCATTCATGTTTTCCGGAATTTTCTTGGCTGAGTGCGACATCATGTCGTCGAGCATGGTGAGCTGGCCATTTCGAGTGGCCGCGTGAGCTAACGAGGATGTGGTGATATTAAATTCGTTAACGGCAAACTTGTCATAGTTACGCCTAACCGCAGCGGCATGAACCCCTGTGCCCCATTGGTTTGCAGACCAATAGGCAGAATCGTTGGCATGCTGTTCAACGGACTGACGGCTATAGCCTTCAGTGTTCACATTCGAGATGTTGTGACCCGTTGTATTCAGTTGCCGTTGTGCTGTCAAAACGCCCTGAGAACCAAGCGTCAGCAGATCAAACCCCATTCTGCCCCCGTATGCGGAAATGCATAGCCTACAAAAGTGTGTATTAGACTTTTAATTCAAGAATCATGCCATGAAATTATATTGATTTATTTCAATGGGATAACGGAATTTATCAGTACATTAAGTAAGGGGGATGTGCAGGCAGGCAAGAGCTTGCCGTTAGGAGGAAAGCCATGTCCAGAAGCCAAAGGAAAATCGAGGGAGCAAATCAATGCCAGCGAAAGATTTAAGCAGATATAAGGAAATAATCACCATAGAAAACAGCGCAAAGCTGCCCACCAGCAACAAAACGACGCGCCATGCATTCGCCACTTTTTGCTCTGTACGTGAAAGATCTCGACGGTTTCGACCAAAAAGGAACACTAAATAATAGTTCCAGCCAAATCCCCCCATCACGGTTCGAATATCAACAGCATGGCTCGCTTTTCCTCGCGTACCAAACATCATCTTAAGTTGCAGTAACTGAGAGTCAGTGAATGTGGAAGCAACATCTTTGGGGATTTTATCGAGGAAAGCACGAATGAAAGGGTCACGATGAATAGAGCCAGCCTGATTAAGCGATTGTTTTGGTGTTATCTTTTCAGTGCCGGTCAGATCGGTACCTAAGTGCTCGGTATCGGATTGCTTGCCTGATTGTTCCACCATCGGGATACCTTGTCTAGATAGATCGTTAACCAGCGTTATCCCATTAACCAAGGAATTTATTGATCCATTAATCCTTTCACACGATCAAAAACACTGAGTACTTTGTCTGAATATTGCGGATCGGTGGCATACCCTGCCTGATGCAATCCACGAATAAACGTTTCAGGTTCTTCTGTACTTTTCAGTGCCGTTGAATAGCGTGGGTTTTTATTTAGAAAACGCACATAATCATTGAAACTGTCTTCATAGGAAGCATAGGCACGAAATGACGCCATTTCCTGTACGGGGATATCATCATGAAATTCAAGGGTTTGTGTCGCGACCTTATTCCCTTCCCAACGTGGATCTGCTTTGATATTGAAAAGGTTGTGGCTACTGCCTCGCGCATTAGCAATCACTTTTTTACCCCAGCCTGTTTCAAGTGCTGCTTGTGCAATCAAAATCGCAGGGTCAGTGCCCAAAGTTCGAGCGGCTTTTTGTGCATAAGGCGTTAAGCGTGAAACAAATTCATCCGGTGTTTCAAATGGCTTAGGCTGTGTTGCTTTAGGTAACGCGTTTCTTTGCGCCAATATGTGTGGACTTGGCACAAACATATCTTGGGATGAGAAAGCCTTCCTTTCCAGTCCCTCTTGCGCCGCTTTTTGTTCTTCATCTGCCAATGCTGGAGGAAGTGGCGAGATAGGCGCAAGCTGAATGCGATCACTGGCAGTATTGCTACCCGTCTCCATTGGTTCACTACTTTGTGACCCTTTAAACTGCTGGACAATCAAATCAGCCAGACCAAGCGAGCCTTCTCGCGACAAGGCACTGGAAAGTTGTTCATCTGCCATTTGCTGATAGAACTTGGAAGTGCGGTCGTCGACAAGATCAGATTCAAACGCTTCGTTCGCCTGACGCATCGATTTAAATAGCATTTGCGTAAACAAAGCTTCGAATTGTTCTGCCGCTGCACGCATGGCATCGTCTGATTGCTCACCGCTTGCGGCTTTCTGACGCAGTATGTCCAGTCGGCTAATATCGTGGATAAATCCCGTATCTAATGGTGTTTTCATGGCTTAAATCACTATTAGTTGACCGTCAATGGCGCCAGCCTGCTTTAATGCCTGCAAGATGGCCATAAGATCGGAAGGGGCTGCGCCCACACCGTTCACTGCGCGTACGAGATCGTCAAGTGTCACACCTGGCTTGAAGTGGAACATTCGTCCATCTTCTTCTGTTACTTCTAGGCCAGAATCCGGTACTACCACCGTTTCACCGCCTGAGAACGCGCCAGGCTGACTCACTTGTAGGTTTTCCTTGATGGTCACGGTCATGCCACCATGCGTAATGGCCGCAGGGCGTAAGCGAACATTTTGGCCCACCACAATCGTACCGGTGCGACTGTTAACAATGATTTTTGCTGCCGCATCAGCTGGCTGAAACTCGAGATTTTCAACGGTAGAGAGAAAAGCAACACGTTGAGACAAATCCCGAGGGGCGCGCACGCGCACAGACATCGCATCCATCGCAAAGGCCGTGTTTGGCCCTAAAAAGCTATTAATGGAATCAGACATACGCTGAGCGGTCGTAAAATCAGATTCAAACAAATTGAAGGTAATATGGTCACCACGACCAAATGGGCTCGGCACTTCTTGTTCAACCGAGGCACCGTTGGTAATTCGTCCTACCGTAGGAGTATTCCCCACAATCGATGAACCATCAGCGCCTTCGGCGCTAAATCCACCCACAATCAAATTACCTTGGGCAACCGCATACGTTTTTCCATCAAGGCCTTTGAGGAAGGTTTGGACCAATGTGCCGCCACGCAGGCTTTTCGCAGAACCAATAGATGACACCGTAATGTCAATTTTTTGACCTTGCTTAGAAAACGGAGGTAACTCTGCACTTACCGCTACGGCTGCAACATTCTTGGTTTTTGGTTTAGTACCGGGCGGCAATTGGATGCCGAAGTTTTTCAGCATGGCGTTAAAGCTTTGATCGGTAAAAGGCGTGCTCTCGCCCGTCCCTGCAAGGCCGACAACAAGTCCGTAACCCACTAATTGGTTACTACGCACACCCGCGACTTCCGACACATCTTTAATTCGGGCAGCTTGTGCGACGGGGCTTGCCAAGATGGCAATCAAGAACAGCTTTAACCAATACTTCACGTCAAATCTCCGGCAGCGTATACGTGTTAAAGAACGACATTAAAGAATCGTGCCAACCATCCCTGATCTTGCGTATCTTGTCTGTCACCCGTTCCTGAATACTGAATACGTGCGTTAGAAATACGGGTCGAGGCGACGGTGTTTTCTTGGCTGATATCATCAGGACGAATAGTGCCACTCAAGCGAATGTATTCATCACCCGTGTTCAAGGTAAGCCATTTTTCACCACGAATAATGAGATTGCCGTTCGACAGCACATCAACCACTTCGACTGAAATAGAGCCGCTAATGCTGTTACTCTGATCGGCACTTGTCGAGCCACTGGTTGAATTATCATGACTGGCTGCGTAAGACAGATTAGATTCACCAATAGTGACTTCCTGCCCGCCCATTTCTAACGGATCCATGCTCAAATCACTCGATTTTGCCGCATCGCTACTGGCGCTTTTTTTCGCCTGTGTTTTTTCTTCCAGCAAAACAGTGACAATATCGCCGACGCCACGTGGTTTAGTGTCATCGTAAAGATCTTGCGCTTTTACCGAGCTAAATAAAGAGCCTGTCGCCGTTGCATAGTGCTCCGATTGGCGTGTCGGATGAAGTGGCACCCAGTTTGGGTCGCCGGCAATCGCATCTTCACGATCGCGCAGTAAACCAATCAAACCATCGCCACTCGGCTCAGTGTTACCTTCAACCGCATCAGTGTCTGTCGTGCCTTGCACAATGTCGCTTTGCGCCAACAAAGCTTGTTCGTTTATCAAGCCGCAGCCTGACACGGTGGCTAACACCAAGCTTATGATCAGTAACTTCTTCATCCGGGCTTTACTCCTGTCTTAGCTATCGCTTATAGCTGCTGGGTAACGTAACTCAGCATTTGGTCGACCGATGAAATCACTTTCGAGTTCATTTCATAAACGCGCTGCGCTTCGATCATGTTGACCAGCTCTTCTGTCACATTCACGTTGGACGTTTCCAGCATGGATTGTCGAATGCTGCCTAGACCGTCAATGCCTGGCACACCTTCTTGTGGGTCACCACTCGCGCCTGTCGGTAAGTAGAGGTTTTGACCAATCGGCTCAAGGCCACCAGGGTTGATGAAATCCACGGTCGTGATCTGACCGAGTACTGCATTCGCCGTTTGGCCTCGCAGCCTTGCAGAGACTTCACCGTCGGTGCCGATGGTCACTTGAATCGCATCCGGTGGAACAACGATTTCTGGCTCAATGGAGTAGCCAGCTCCCGTTGTAACTAGGACGCCTTCATCATTCAGTGTGAATTGACCATTGCGCTGGTAGCCAATGTTGCCGTCTGGCAGCAGCACTTGGAAAAAACCGTCGCCTTCGATCATCAGATCGAGTGCGTTATTCGTGGTTTGGGCGTTGCCGTTGGTGTGGACACGTTGTGTCGCGACCACTTTTGAGCCCGCACCCAGCATCAAGCCACTTGGCAGCTCTGTATTTTGCGAAGACTGACCACCTGGTTGGTTGATGTTTTGATAAAACAAATCTTCAAATACCGCACGAGATTTTTTGAAACCCACGGTTGAAGCATTCGCCAAGTTGTTGGAAATGGTCGAAATATTCGTCTGTTGTGCGTCTAGGCCGGTTTTACTTACCCATAAAGCTGGATGCATGATAATTCCCTCTTAATTAACCCATGCGCAGCAGAGAATTAGATGCTTGATCCATTTCTTCTGCAGTCTTCATTAGTTTTACTTGCATTTCAAAGTGACGCTGAAGGTCAATAAGCCCTGTCATTTCGCTGACGGCGTTAACGTTACTGCCTTCCAGCGCACCAGTGAGTAGCGTAACGCCAGCATCAGCGTTATACACTGTGCCAGGGTTTACAGGCTTAAACACACCATTCCGGTCTTTGAACATGTCTGCGTTATCTGGGCGAACGAGCTTAATGCGGTCAACTTCTTCCATTGCTTCTGGTGGTGCACCTTGCGGTAAAACAGAGATAGTACCGTCAGTGCCAATTTCGATTTTGGAAACAGGCAGTGGCAAGAAAATCGGTGCTCCCCCTTCGCCAAGGATCAAGTGCCCATGACCATTCTGAAGTAAGCCGGTTTGGTCAACTTTCAGGTTACCCACACGGGTATAGCCTTCTTGACCAGTGCCATCGAGTACCGCCAGCCAACCGTCACCTTTAACAGCAACGTCAAGTTCACGCCCAGTCGTGATGGTCGAGCCTTGTGCAAAGCTATGCCCAGGGCGCTCCGTCATGTTGAACACACGCGTCGGTAAACCTTCACCATAAGCTTGCATGGCACGGGCTTGCTCTAAGTCTGCTCGAAAGCCTGTGGTGCTGACGTTTGCCAAGTTATTGGCACGCAGTTGCAAGGCTTGCATATCTTGTTTGGCGCCACTCATGGCAAGGAATAATGCGCGATCCATTTAGACGTTCTCCTGTCGCTTATGACTTGTATAAAGCAAGAAGAGTGCCAATATGTAATTAGAATGTTTTACAATAGGTTAGCGTAAGAAGTGTTCAGTGGAGCTCTAGGTGGGTGGCTGTATTGAGAAGAATATTAGGAAGACAATTGCCGCTCGAGTGTCGAGCGGCAAAAAAACTGCAATCAAGAAACAATAACAAAGACGCTAAATTATCGAATTTGCAGAATCGTTTGTTGCATCGAATTGCCCACTTCGAGTGAACGCGAGTTCGCTTGGAAGTTTCTCTGTGCGGTAATTAAGTCCACCAGCTCTTGGGTCATATCAATGTTTGATTGCTCAATGGTACCGCTTTTCACTTTACCAAAGGCACCTTGCATGGCTTCGCCCCAGACTGCCTCACCAGATTGCTGCGTTACCTTCCATTGAGTGTTGCCCGCTTGAGAAAGACCTTGCTGGTTAGATACGCGAACCATGGCTACACGACCAAGTGCAACGTTTTCACCGTTACTGTAGGTCGCCATAATGGTGCCTTTCGGGTCGATATCGACTTTTGCAAGATAACCCGTGGTTGCGCCATCTTCACTAAACTTACGCATTTCAAACGGAGAGGCGTACTGAGTCGGGTCTTCAAAATTGATGGTCAGTGCTTGCGCACCATCAGCACCATTCATTTCAAGGCCTGCACCGTTAGCACCAAGCTCAACAGTTTGGATAGGTTGACCGCCATTGACGTTATTTACCGAACCATCACTGTTAAATTCGAGTGAATGGCCGACATGTCCTGCAGCATTGGTAAATTCACCGGCAGTAAGGCTGACTGGTTTTTCACCCGTTGGATCTGTCGCCGTGTAGTACACCGCCCACTTGTTCGGCGTGACGTTGTCTTTAACGTAATAGGTGGTCAATTTATATGGCTGACCAAGGGAGTCAAAGATAGTCGCTGATGTTGCTTTGTTATACGTATCCGGATCTTCTGGATTAAACAAAGCAGGATCTTTTTCTGCGCCGCCCGCAGGCAGGTTTAGACCAATATCAACATTCTCAGACGCACGAGGCTGTCCAAATTGATCAGGAACACTCAACGCTTTAGGCTCAAACGATCCCACTTGCAGTGTTTCGTTGTCCACGTTGTAGCCCAGAAGAAACTGGCCTTCAGAGTTAACAATGTTGTTGTTTTTGTCGAGGTGGAACGCACCGTTACGCGTCAACTGATTGTTCTGCGTCGCGAGGTTATCATTCGCCACGGCGAAGTAACCGTTGCCGCTGATACGTAAATCAAGCGGGTTATTGGTGTAGATGCTTGACCCTTCATGGAACTGTTGCGCCACGATAGAGGTTTGCACACCACTACCTGTCGTTGTTTTCGCATTCGAGAAAATCGAAGCAGAGTAAACATCACCAAATTCAGCGCGCGATTCTTTAAAACCAAAAGTGTTGGCATTCGCAATGTTGTTACTGGTGGTGTTCATGTCTTTTTGAGCTGCCGCTAGGCCACTCAGTGCGATGTTCAATGCCATTGCTGGAACTCCTCTGTCCTTTTAGCTCTTACTCGCGCCGCTGACGCCAGCTTTACCTACTTCAAGCACTTCGGTGAGTTTGACCGGAGATGCATAACCCGCGATGTTTAACATCACATTGCCGTCACCATTGCCCAGTAGGACACTGTTAACGTTGGCATACGTTGAGAGCTCAAGATCTTGTGATTTGCCATCAATGTTGCCGCTTACGTTCATGCTGTAATTGCCTTCCGGCAATGGGTTGCCTGTATCATCTTTTCCATCCCATTCAACGCGATGGTCGCCTGGAGATTTTGCTCCCAGGCTAAAGCTTCTTAGCAATTCGCCTCGGTCATTCTGAATTCGAACAATGACATCGTTCAATGCTTGCGGCAGTTTTACCATCGCAGCAATGCCACCTTCGGCAGTTTTAAAGCCATCATTGCCAGGGACCAATACGTCTTGGCCGACCAATGACGACGCCTGAAGGGCTTGGCTTGATGTCATCGCAGCATTCAATGAACCAAACTGTTCATTCATCTTGCCGATGCCATCTACCGTCGCAAACGATGCCATCTGGGCGATCATTTGCTCGTTATCTACGGGTTTAAAAGGGTCTTGGTTGGCGAGCTGCTTCGTCAACAGAGAAAGAAAGTCTTCTTGTTTCAGATCGGTCTGACCGGTGACTTTTTCACCTGAGTCGCCACGTTCCGCACGTTGTTTTTCCTGTAGCGCCTTGAGTTGGTCAATGTAGCTTCCGCCACCTGCTCCACCTGCGCCATCAATCGGATTCATAGTGCCGTCCTCCTACCTTACTTGCCCATCTGTAGTGTACGCATCAGCATTTGTTTGCTGGCTTCTGCGACTTCTACATTGGTTTGATAAGAACGGGATGCCGAAATCATATTGGCCATCTCTTCCATTACGTTGACGTTCGGTTTAAAAATATAACCCTCCGCATTCGCCATCGGGTGATCGGGGTTATATTCCGCGCGAAGTGGTTTTTGGCTTTCTACAATGCCAGCGACACTAACAGGAACACTCGCGCCTTGTTGACCATTGAATCGGTTCAATTCAGCAGCAAAAACAGGGTGGCGGGCTTTATACGTCTCAGCCGCCGAACTGCTGACTGAATTCGCGTTCGCCAAATTACTGGATGTGGTGTTAAGTCTCACAGACTCTGCACTCATGGCAGAACCCGTTACATTAAACACATTAAATAGACTCATCCATTATTCCCCTTTCAATGCCTTGGACATGTTTTTAAACTTTGACCCAAGGAAATCCAACGACGCTTGATACTCTAATGCGTTTTGCATAAACAGGTTTCGCTCTACTTGCGAATCAACTGTATTGCCATCACCCGTATCAGGCTGGTTTGGAATACGATACATTTTCTGGCCGCTCACTTGCGTAGAGGCAGTAATATGCCGCCCATCCGTTCGACTTAGGCCAATGTTTGCCCCAGAGGTTGCAGCTTTCAGGGCGCGTTCGAAGTCTACATCCTGCGCTTTATAACCCGGAGTATTAGCGTTGGCCAGGTTACTTGCCAAGGTTTCAGCCCTTTGACCACGCACACCGACAGTGTGTTGATGTATACCCAGCGCTTTGTCGAACGATATCGCCATGAGGCAACCTCCTAAACTTTCCTACTTGAATAAAAGCAATAGTGATGCCAACTTTGTCGCAAACTCTTCCGGTCGATATAATATTTATTTTTTTCAGTCTCTTAGGCCTGTACTGCTTAACAACCACGAGAACAATAGGGCTCAATAGATACAAAAAAGCGGCAACTTTTGTGCCGCTTTTCTAGTGAAGTGATGTATTTCCGCGCTCAATGGCGTGAATTGAGTGAGGTGTGTAGTTACTTCAACTTATAGATAATGCCTGGGTTACAGCGAATCATCTCAAAGCGATCGGTCAGACCTGTCAGTGACTCAGATGCGCCCAGCAAAAGATAACCACCTGGGTTCAAGTTGCCCGCCATTTGATTCAACACTTGGGACTTCATCTCTGGCGAGAAGTAGATCAGCACGTTGCGACAGAAGATAATGTCAAACTTACCCAGCATGCTGTAGCTATCCATCAAGTTTTGAGGTTTGAAGGTCACCATGCGTTTAAGCGGATCTTTAACCTTCATTCGGCCTTCGCCCGCATCTTCAAAAAACTGACGCTTACGCTCTGGTGACAACCCTCGGCTTAATGCCAAGTTGTCATAAACGCCCGCTCGACAGTTTTCTAACATGGTGGACGATATGTCAGTCGC
Organism: Enterovibrio norvegicus FF-33; assembly: GCF_000286835.2. Taxonomy (GTDB): domain Bacteria; phylum Pseudomonadota; class Gammaproteobacteria; order Enterobacterales; family Vibrionaceae; genus Enterovibrio; species Enterovibrio norvegicus_A. The sequence goes on from NZ_AJYD02000038.1 coordinate 3,076,198, forward strand.
TGTAATAGAAACATTACTTAGCAAGCCCGGCTTTTTTGCCTGCACTTCTTGGATTGTCATCGCAATCGAGTAAGGTTCTTGACCTGACGAACTTGCCGCTGACCATATCTTAATCGGGCGCCTGCTTTCAGCCACTTCAGGAAGAAGTTTGTTAGCAAGCACTTCGAAAGGATAGGTGTCACGAAACCACAATGTCTCATTTGTGGTCATTGCGTCAATGGCTGCAACAGCAAGATCTCTGTTTCTATTTGTTAGAACAAGCTGAAAAAGCTCCGATATTGAAGCCAATTTATAGCGGCTAATTAAAGGGCTAAGTCTGCTTCTCACTAGATACTGCTTGCTGTCACCGAGAACGATGCCACATTTGCCTTCGAGATATTTACAAAAATCTCGATATTCTTGTTCGGTGATCGCTATATTCGTCATGGATTATTTTTCTCGGCCTTTAACCGCGTTTATTACTGCAGCACTTAATTCATCAGGATCAAACTTCGGAATAAATGCATCAGCACCAACTCGCTTAACCATGGCCTCATTGAATACACCGCTGAGCGAGGAGTGCAATACTACATGAAGATCTTTTAGACTCGCATCCTTTTTGATTTCAGTTGTTAAGGTGTATCCGTCCATCTCTGGCATTTCGATATCTGAGATAACCAACGCCAATTTGTCAGTTATATTGCCTTCTTGGGCCATTTCTTGAAGTTTGTTTAATGCATCACGTCCGTCGTGCGCCAAAAGGACTTCATAGCCAATGGTTTCTACTGCACGTTTTACCTGTCGGCGTGCAACACTCGAATCATCAGCCACCAAAACAATGTTAGGCGCGCTGCCACCTTCTTCAAACACCGGTTTTTGCGCCAACACCTCTTCGCTGATCACTTCGTTAACCGGCGAAATCTCGTTCAGGATTTTTTCAACATCCAGGATTTCAACAAGCTCACCCTCAATTTCAGTCACGGCGGTCAAATAGTTTGACTTACCGGTACCTCCAGGTGGCGGCAAAATCGATTCCCAATGCATATTCACAATGCGCTCTACCGAGCCCACTAAGAAAGCTTGCGTGGAACGGTTAAATTCGGAAATGATAATGAAGCGATTTTCTGGGTCTTGAATCGGCATTCCGCCTGTCGCCAAACTCATATCAATGACAGATAAGGTTTGTCCTCGAATATGCGCGACGCCTTTTACTAGCGGATGAAGGTTTGGCATCAGCGTCAGCTTGGGGCACTGGAGTACTTCTTTTACTTTAAACACGTTGATGCCGTAACGCTGCTTACGCATCAAACGAAAGGTCAATAGCTCTAATCGGTTTTGACCCACAAGTTGTGTGCGCTGATTGACCGTATCAAGAATCCCTGACATAAGATAAACTCCATATTGCCCTGTTATTGTTATCGTATTGCAGCAAGCAACGTCGTTGACGGCACACGTTGGCACGCAACTTGAAGGTACACTGCAGCTATTTAATTTTTATACTAACCAATTTGAGACGTATGTGTTATCAACGATTAGCCTGGCTCTTTATCGGCACATTTCTCAGCGGCTTTAGCTCAATTATAGCCGCTGCTCCAACAAGTCAACTTGAAGCAGTGAAAGAAGCTGCAGAGGCGCATGTTCAAACGCTTGTCGCGGTGCCCGAATATGGCAAATTGGAGGTAAGCGCCGGAAATATTGATTCTCGACTCCGTTTGTCCGATTGCCCTTCATCACTTCAAGCTACCGTGCCTGGTCGCCAGTCTTTAAACAAAAGCGTGACGGTCATGGTCAGCTGCAAAGAAGACAATTGGCAAGTTTATGTTCCCGTTCAAATTCGACTGCTCACACCGATTGTGGTCGCGAAACGACCAATGGATCGCGGTGTTATCATTAATCACGATGATTTGATTGTGCAATTGGTAGATTCACGTTTTCAACGAGGCCAGACGTATACGAATGCATCGACTATCGTTGGCTCAAGAATCAAACGTGTGGTTGGAATGGGTGAGCCGATTCAAGGAAACGACATTTGTATGGTCTGTCGAAACGACGTGGTCGTGATAACAGCCAGTGGTAACGGACTGAATCTTATTGCAAAAGGAACAGCATTAAGTGATGGCGCTCTCGGTGAACAAATTAAAATTCGCAACAGCAAATCGAATCGAATTGTGGATGGTACAATTACCTCTGTTGGGCAAGTAATTGTAAAATTCTAGTTTGTTGCAATTAAGTGCTAAAGTTCATATAAGCACGGCCGATACTGTGAGCAACAGAAGGTTCGGACATTTATAAGGCTTTATTATGGCAAGTATCGATCATTTGCGTTCTGGTCAACCCATAAATACGAACAGAACCAATCAAGGCAAGTCACAAAGCAACTCAGTGGAATCTGGCGCGAGTGAAGTGAAAACTCAACGCACCGACGCATTTTCGATGAGTGATGGAAGCAAAGCAATTGGCGCGCTGAATCAGCAGATGGCCAGTGAAAGTCATTTTGACAGTGCTAAAGTAGCCGCCATTAAAACAGCGATTGCTAATGGCTCTTACAAAGTTGATGCCGATCAGCTCGCAGCAAACATTTTAAAACATGAAGATGACTTTCGTGGGATTTAGTGCTTCTTGATGTATGAGAAAGCGTCCGATTTCGAGCAATTCCTAGAAACGCAGACAGATAATGTCAGTGCGCTTCTTGATGTCATGAAACAAGAAACGTCGGCGATTGCAGCAAGACAATCCCCCGACATTGCGGCAACTGCCAAGCAAAAACTGACGCTGATCCAGCGAATTCAATTATGCGACGCTCAAATTTCCAAATGCCCTGAGTCAACATCTCCTTCTAACGATGCAACGCAAAAAATTGCTGATATAAAAGCCATTCTGGAACAATGCCACCAATTAAATGAAGCCAACGGCATCGCCTTGCAACGCGCCCACCTAAGCATTCATAAGCTTCGCAATCTATTCCAAGAAGCCGCTGGTAAGAATGAAATGACTTACGACAGTGACGGTAAAGCATCAGGTAGTCGCACATTAGGCACTAACGTTAAAGCCTGAACCTTAAGTAAATCCGCCTCAGCTTTCATATCCCAGAAGCATATACTCCCCCTCTCTCGAAGACTCCATGCTCGCACCAACCAATATGCCTTTGTCACAGTAATGGTTTCACTCTTTGTAACGCAAACTGCTAAAAACCAAAAAAAGCTGCCATAAGCAGCTTTTGATACCCAAATTCATATTGGATCTAACTATTGAGCGTTAGTTGAATTTACGTTAGAAGATAATCGCATCGTTTCTAGGAACATGATGGGATTCCCCATACTCTTTCATTTTGTTCATTTTCCGAAGATTAAGTTGAAGTTCAGTCACGTAGCTGTCGCCAACTTGATAACTGGCTATCACTTCGGCAGCACGGATTATCCCATCGGAAGCGCCACTCGTACGATCGTGGCCAAGTTGCTGATCATCAACTTGTGTCAAGCCACTCACACGAACCCCATATACTTGCTCCGACAGCTCTTTATAAGCTTCTAGCTTTGATGCTCGCATGGCGCGAAACTGTTTTTCTTCTAACGTATCGCCACGCTGTGCACTGACAGATGCAGTCCCCACAGCAGAAAGGAGTTCGTCTGAACGCATTTGAGTAATTGGCTGACATGCAGTGAGCAGCATCAATATCGCCAGAGATAACCAAGTTTTCATCTTGTCTCCGTGAACCATTAAGGCTTCAAAATTATGGTGTCTGGTAAATGTTTACGTTGATCGCCGCGAATGATCACGCCATCTTCAATCCGCACTTTACGCAATGTATCGATATCCCTGCCAATACGTTCTGCAGGCAGAAAACCTTGCGCTGATGCCACAACCACACGTGATCGCATTCCCACAATACGTGCGTTCACTAATACGCCACCGCCTTGACGAAGCATGGTACCCGTTAACACATAATCGATTTGCTGTTCAGGATTAAGCTCTTTCCAATCACGACTTAGCGAGAAGTCACCATCTTGAGTCACACGAATTGTACCCGTGTTCTTAAAGTCGATAAGGGTAAAGCCACGTCTTTGCATTTGGTAAATCATGCCTTCTGTGACTGAATTACCAAGCCAATTGGTTTGATCCATTTCTTCGATATCAACAAAGGACACGATCGCTAAAGGTGTTCTTGCGGTCAGATAGTTGTTGGTTTCCAATAGCTCTTCTGCAAGACCATCTAGAAAATAATCCAGGGTATGCCTTGGTGTTTGCTGCAACAGAAACTCACTTCCCGCATACGGTTCTTTGCCGTTATATATCGGGTTGTATGCACATGAAGCCGTAGCAAGGCTCAGTAATATCACTATCCAGTTTTTCATCGTTGTCTGGCTCCGGACACATTTTAAGGTTGGCATTGGGCTCAACCGAGAAGAAACAAAGACAAATTCATTGTTTCAACTTTTAGGAACATTATTTGCATCAATGGGGTTATATTTTCGCTGTCATTGTTAACCGCATTGCCGCTTTTCCCGCGATGTTATCTGGTCTAGCAATTATTGTACCTACTATTGGAAGTCAGGGTCATGCGCAAAAAAATTATTACTCCGTTGATCGCCTGTATGGCGCTAGCAAGTGCCACAGCAAACGCTGCATGGTATGAAGTGACAGGTGCCAGTACCATTCTGGAAAGTAAAGACCAAGCAAGAGAGCGCGCATTAGAAGATGCGGTTTATCAAGCGCTCAAATATTCAGGTGCGGATATTGCTGGCCTGGCAGACATTCGCCCCTACTTGGCAGAGTCACGCAGTGACTACCAATTCAGCGGTAATGAAATCCGCCACATACAGGTGCTTGAGACCAAAGACCGTGGTGGCGTCATGAAATTGACGGCTCGTATTGATATCTACCCCGCGGCAAAAGCTTGCCACAAGAACCAATACAAAAAAGGTCTGCTGTTAAGTCGGTTCGATATTGTTTCGCCACAACAAGCGGCACTAGGTGGCATATTTCAATTTGGCGATGACTTCACGGTGCTTCTGCAGCGTCAATTTGAAACTCAGGCTCAAAGTTTTGTTGTTCAAGGAATCACGCCGCATAACGTTTCTCCAACGCAACCTGATATAGCAACAATGATTGCCGAAGACGCTGGCGCGCAATATGTCATGATTGGTTCGATCACCGACATGTCGGCAACCATCGACCAAAAAGTGCTGAGGGATGACAAAACTAATCGACAACTGGCACTGTCCATCGACGTTCTGGATGGAAAATCGGGAGACGTTATTTACCAAAACATCTATCGAGACATCGCAGCTTGGCCGTTTGAGCGACAAAGTAAAGTCGACACCAAGACCGCACGGTTTTGGACTTCCGCTTACGGGGAGATGGCACAGCGAGTCAGTCGCAATATTTTGTTGGATTTGGAAAGTAACCTTTCATGCCGAGCTACCACGCCGGAAGTGATATCAATCAATGGTCAGTCTGGGCAGATCAATGCTGGTCGTGTGCATGGTGTGAAATACGGTGATGAATTGTCACTCTGGCACAATGCGTCGTTTACCGACCAATATGGCGTCAACCGCACGCAACTCAAGAAAAGTGACATGGTATTAACGGTGACACGTGTTTATGACAACTCAGCAGAAATCGCCGTATCCCCGGTTGAGCTCGGACCAAGCATTCAAATTGGTGATATGGTAACCAAACACACGTTATAGCGTCATGAAAACCTTAACCTCAAGATTCTTTTAGGTATACTAACCACCTAGCGCCGCTCAATTCCTCCGCGGCGCTTTGCGCTCCCATAGCTCAACAGGATAGAGCAGTCGCCTCCTAAGCGATCGATCGGGGTTCGAGTCCCTGTGGGAGCGCCATTTCTTATTTACCTCTCGCTATTTCAAACAGCCTTTAATCTTTCAATAATACAAAACGAAAAAAAACGGGCCATAAAGACCCGTTTAGATTTAAGGACAACTAATTGGAGATTAGAAGTACCATTCAGTACCGATACGTACCATGGTGTCGTCACCTTTGTAGCTGCCTTCAGCATCGCTTTGCTGTGCTACGCGCAGGAAGGTGTAAACAGAGTTAAAGCTGTGGCCTACTTCACCAGTAATCGTTTCACGCTTCAAGAACTCGTCTTTCGTTCCGTTAGTTTCACCATCTTGAGATGCGTAACCTAGACGGAAGTTTGTTGCACCCATGTAGTAGTTAGCTTGTAGCGAGAATGCATCGATGTCACGGGTGTTGTAACCGTTGCCAGCACTAGCTGCATCTTTGTCAAACTCACCCGTCTTATAAGCACCAGCAAGCATAACGTTGTCAATTGGACGAATTTCGAAACCAGCGAATAGGTTGTTTGTATCACCCACAGTGTTAGCATCAAAATCTGTGTCAGTTGTATTTTCCATCGCTAGGTGCAACGTCAACATTTCTACCGGATTGATAGAGAAGCTCGCACCGAAGAACTTAGAATCATCTGTGTTTTGACTGCCGTTACCTACTGACGCAGAGAATTTAGCCATGTCACCGATTTTCGCTGAGTCAAAACGAATTTGCTGGCTCTTACGGTCAAAATGGAAACGCTCACCTGCACGCCAGCCGCGGTCAAAAGTCGTACCCATGTTTGAAGCACTGTATGGCCAGTCAACCAATTCATACATTGGAGTCAGCATACGACCGAAGCGCACTTGGCCCCAATCATCACCACGCATACCAACGAAGGTATCACGGTTACCAACTTTCGCACCGTCATCCAGCATCCAGCCAGATTCCATCTGAACAAAAGCTTCTACAGAATCAGTCATAACTTGCGAAGCACGGAAACCAATTCGTGATTCATTCTCAAGAACAAAAGTGCTATCAGTTGTGCCGTAGTCAACAGCAGAGATAGAAACAACACCATACATTTCAACTGAATTTTCGTCAGTTTGCGCAATCACATATGCGCTTGCCGCAGAAGACGCTAAAACTGCGGCTGCTACTGCAGAGCCAATTACAGAACGTTTAAAGAATTTATTCATGGAAAACTCCTAAATAGAAATTATTTCGTTCAATGGTGTCATCACTGCTTAAAGTTGGCCGCCAAGCTGCGATATACATGAACGGTGATTGATTATGTTTATCAACGGCGAGAAGGATAATTTTTTTCTCACCAAATTAAACATCGTTGGAGTTGAACTTTGAAGATGATCAAAGTAAACAACAAAAAAAACATTAACCACTAAAAATCAGTTACTTAAACTAAATGAAACTTAAAAATATAATGTAAAATTTATATTTACAACCATTTTTATGATGAGAGTCACATTGGAATTAAAAGCCAACCCCTTTTTTTTTATTTTTTTTATTTAAGTGATCAGGTTTATTTGACTTGGTTCGCACAAAGAAAATAATAAACAAAAAACAACGAGATCGATCATTAACAAAATAAAAACATACACACCCACCCGACGCATCAATTACGAAAAATTAACGTAACAAAAATAAGGGATCGGGGACATGTCTTTAGAGTAAAGGCATTAAGTATGGGAGTGGCTGAAGAGTCATAAGATTCATGCAATCGCAACAGCAATCGGAGTGATCAAACAGGCGGTAATTTAGCGCCAATGGAGGTGACTCCCCTTCCAAGTAAAAATGCAACAGCCTTATTTATTCACGAAAAATATGATGCTCATCTACATTATGAGAGTGGAGGTATATCTGTATGTCTTTACTAACTTTCAATTTTTCTTGATGATCATGAGGTCAATAATGAAATTCATTTACACTACTTTAGCCGCTTTGTTGTTTTCAGTAAGTATGGGCGCATCAGCTTACGTTCTTGAAGGCAAGCAAGTCGTCGTTCCAAAAGACATCATGCAATACTGTGCGGGTGCTAATAATTTTTGGGTTTGTGTACAAAGCCAAGAAATGTTACGCGGCGACTAACGTGATTATCGCGTCGGGCAAAAAAAAGGCTGCCCATTTCTGAGCAGCCTTTTTAATTTGTCCGTCAAATCACTATGCGTTAGCTTCTCTCGCCGAGATAAAATTCAACGCTTTCGCAATTCTGGTCACCACTTTGTCTTTACCCAACAGTGCCATCACTGCATCGACAGATGGGGATTGACCTTGACCGGTGACCGCAACTCGAAGTGGCATGCCTACCTTACCCATACCAAGTTCTAGATCAGAACAGGTATCAGCAATTAATTGATGCAGGTTTTCCGTTGTCCAATCTTGCAAAGATTCAGCTTTAGACAATGCAAGCTCCAAGGCTTCTTTGGCAACAGGACGAAGATGCTTTTTCGCGGCACCTGCTTCGAACTCTTCAAAATCTTGGTAGAAGTATCGGCTTTGCTCTGCAAGTTCGATGAGCGTGTTACAACGCTCACCAACGAGTTTGATCACCTCTACAATAGAAGGGCCATTGCTGGTATCGATCGATTTAGCGTCAAGATGCCACTGAAGATACTCGGCAACGTACTCAGGCTCAGCAGTCTTAATATAATGATTATTCAACCAAAGTAGCTTGTCTGTATTGAATGCAGATGCTGATTTACTGATTGATTCCAAGCTGAACAGCTTAATCATCTCATCCATAGAGAAGATCTCTTGGTCGCCGTGAGACCAACCAAGGCGAATCAAATAGTTCAACAAGGCTTGCGGCAAGTAACCTTCATCACGATATTGCATCACGCTGACTGCACCATGGCGTTTAGACAGTTTTGCACCGTCATCGCCCAAAATCATTGAGCAGTGTGCAAATTCAGGAACGGGAGCACCAATAGCTTCGTATATGTTAATTTGACGAGGCGTGTTATTGATGTGGTCTTCACCACGAACAACCTGCGTAATCCCCATATCCCAGTCGTCAATAACAACACAAAAATTGTAGGTTGGGCTGCCATCAGTGCGACGAATGATCAAATCATCCAGCTCGCTGTTTGCGATTTCAATGTGGCCACGGATTTTGTCGTCAAAAACCACCGTCCCTTCTTTAGGATTGCGGAAACGAATACAGAAAGGCGAACTTTCTGTTGCTTCAGTATTAGCAGCGACAACCTTTGGATGATTAGCGTCGTAGCGAGGCTTGTCGCCAGCAGCCATCTGCTCTTCACGTATCTCATCAAGAAGCGCTTTGGGTGCATAACACTTATAAGCTTTATCTTGGGCAAGCAGTTGGTCAACCACTTCATTGTAACGGTCGAAACGTTTGGTTTGATAATAAGGACCTTCATTCCACTCTAAACCAAGCCACTCCATCCCCTCGAGGATCGCGTCAATAGCCTCTTGTGTAGATCGCTCGATGTCCGTGTCCTCAATACGAAGCACAAACTCACCACCCATGTGTTTAGCGTAAAGCCAAGAGTACAGTGCGGTGCGAGCACCACCTACGTGCAAGAAGCCCGTTGGGCTTGGTGCAAAACGTGTTTTGACCGTCATTTTGCTGCCTTATTTAGTTCAACGTTCCGAATAGGAATTCTACAATTTTGAATGACACATTGTACCACCATTGTTTAAGCACACAATTGTAGCTTGGATAGGAACAAAAAATAATTTTCTTAGCCGTAGCCCTCATTTTAACTGACATTACCTACCTTATTTCACGTCGCAAACGTAGAATCGAGTCGACGATATTAGGACCGACTGGGGAGCCAGCGGCAAAAAGGAGTTAATGATGTTTAAAAGAACTGTAATCGCAGCTGGTGTACTAGCTACAAGTTCTGTAGCTTTTGCAGATGTCACTATCGACATTCCATCGGGTGTTCAAGTCTTGGTTGAAAATGGTATTGATTCTGACTATTCAAACCTTGGCTTTGATAATCAAGATAAAGTCGTATTGCCAAATGGTGAAAGTCAAATTTTGTTCCGGCTGTCTCATATCGTACGCGAGTCTGGCAGTAAGAAAACCAAGTATAAATCAGTACCATTGGTTGCCACATTCACTGCTGCTGATGCAGCATTGACACTGAAACTACCACGTATCGATACGCTCGATGATGGACGCATGTTTGATAAAAAACCTAGCTTTACGCTAAGTGAAAATGGCAAACCAATAGACATCAAGCAAGACAAACTATCGATTGGTTTTGAGCTTATGCCTGACTACGTGAAAGAAATTGAAAAATACAATCGCGCAAACAACATTGCCAGTTGGCAATCCACAGGCGCAGTTGCAACGGTAGCAGCAACCATTCCGGTAGTGAGCAGCACATCAAACGCTGAAGTATCAAAAGTAACATCAGCCTCAGTATCTCCGGATGCAGGTGTTGATACTGAACAAATGCTAAAGTTTTGGTTCGCACAAGCTGATTCAGAGTCTCAAAAAGCCTTCCTAAGCTGGGCCATCCAAAACGTTAAATAAAACTCAGATTATCAAACGTTAAAAAGCAGCGTAAATCGCTGCTTTTTTCGTTCTTGCAACCGGAGTAGTTATGTTCACATCTCTAAATCATAACTGTCATTTAGTGCCCACTATCTAAACAGCAGTCTACTTTTTTATGATTGACGACGACAAAAAAGAAAGCCCGGCAAAAGCCGGGCTATTTTTTATATTATCTGACTACTTGGATTAGAAGTAGTATTCAAGACCTAGACCGTAACCAAACTCGTGGTCAGAATCGTTTTTAGAGATTACGTATGGACGTGCATACACAATCGCTGCTGGGTCAAGGAAGTACAGAGCTTGTACAGAGAAGATGCTGTCTTCAGTACCAGTTGCTTCAAAGCTAGAGCCATCGTTGTCTACGTCGGCATTAAAGTTCGCCGCATAGTTTGCTTTGAACTGCCAGTTTTCAACGCCGCCGTATACTACACCAACAGAAATGCTATCTTGGTCGATCGATGCGCCTTTCAAAGCAATTTCTTTCTTATTGGTGCTATCTTTTACGTCTTCATTAAGGGTAATGGTCGCATCGTCGTAGTCTGCCGCTTCCATCTTATATGCAGCATAAACACCGAAACCATTATCAAAATAGGCTTCAAAACCAATCAACGCTGCATTTGTGTCAGAAGTTGTTGAACCTTCGATTGTTTTGATTTTATCGAAACTAGGCTTATTACCTGGAACTTGGTTCAAGTAGCTATTGTAGAAACTATCTAAAGATGAGTTTGAACGATCAGAACCGGCTTCATAACCTGCATGGAAAGTAACAATACCCACGTTGTAAGATGCGCTCAGACCATAGAAGTTAGAACCATCATCGCTTTCCGTACCACGACCAGCAGCAACAGAGAAGTTCAAACCACCCATTTTAGCTGAATCATAGCGAATCATGTTTGATTGACGGTCATAACGTCCACCGCCTAAAACATCACCGCCCCAGTCGAAAACAGCACCAGCACGCTGACCAGAGTAAGGCCAGTCAATCATTTGATAAAGAGGAGTCAGCATACGACCTACGCGTACTTTGCCGCCGTCTTCGAATTCAAAACCTGCAAATGTGTCACGAACACCTAAACCGCTACCAGCGCCAGCATCACCGACGTTACCGCCTTCCAACTGCCAAATGAACTTAGGAGCACGCTCTAAATCAGCGCTGCCACGAAGACCAAAACGTGATTCATTTTCAAAAGTAATTGGCTGGTCACCGCCACCGATAGCATGCTCGCCGTACTGCCACATAGAGACAGCAACTTGACCGTATAAATCAACAGTTTCTGTAGCAGGCTTAGCCATCGCTACAGTAGACGCAAGTGCTGCAGCAGTTACTGCAGTCGCTACGATTGAACGCTTAAACATTTTTTCCATGGAAAATAACTCCTAAAGGGATGTTTCAAAATTCCAGTTCATTGCTTTAAAGGTTGGCCGCCGAAAGCAATGAGCCGTTTATTCGATTGACTAAAACGACACGTTTATCATCGATTTAGATATTTACACCACCGATTGAACTCTCCCTCAACCGATGTGTCCCAGACTACTTGCCTGTAAAAAAACATCAATGAGAACTTTATTTGTTATTAAAAAAATATGACTGGGTGCAAAGTTCCCTGCATCTTCGTGATCCAGATCTCGCATTTATATAAAACACTAAAAATAAAAATATAAATTCATATTTATCATAATGTTACATGTCAATGACTACTCCTGAATTGAGGGAATCAAGTGTAATGAGATCGTTATCACACACTCAACAATGCTATTAATGTTTCGTTAAAGAAGCATTTTCTCACCATAAATTCGACAAGAGAATTATCTGAAGTCACTCGCAAAAGGCCTGAATTCGAGGCATAAAAAAACACCAGCACTTGGCGGGTGTTTTAAATGGGGTTCGCAAAATTAGTTAGCGTGACAAAAGTCTCAGCATCCCGTCTTCATCTAAAATCTCAATCCCCAACTCTTGCGCTTTGGTGAGTTTAGAGCCTGCCGCTTCGCCTGCTATCAACAAATCTGTTTTCGCTGACACACTGCCCGTCACTTTGGCGCCAAGCGCCTGAAGTGCAGCTTTTGCATCACTCCGTGACAGTTTTGACAAGGTGCCTGTAAGAACAACGACCTTATCTTCTAGTGGTTGTGGTGCACTTTCATCGCGCTGTTCAATGTCAGGCCAATGAATGCCACATTGCAACAAGGCATCAATAACGTCGATGTTGTGCGGTTCGGTAAAGAAAGACACCACATGCTTAGCGACTATCGCCCCCACGTCTTGGACTTGAATCAACTGCTCTTCTGTCGCAGTGCGAATCGTTTCAAGATTAAAGAAGTGATTCGCTAAGTTAGCCGCGGTGGCTTCGCCCACTTCGCGGATCCCCAAAGAATAGATAAAGCGTGGCAAGGTGGTTTCTTTAGAAGCCGCTAATGCATCCACCAGGTTTTGAGCCGATTTGGGCCCCATACGGTCAAGCATGGTGGCTTGCCCCGCCGTCAATTTGAAGAGATCTGCAGGTGTTTGAATCAACTCTTTGTCTATCAACTGCTCGACGATTTTGTCACCCAGCCCATCAACATCCATCGCCTTTCGCGATGAGAAATGTTTAATCGCTTCTTTACGTTGGGCTCGGCAAATCAATCCACCCGAGCAACGGGCAACGGCTTCGCCTTCGATGCGCTCTACATGAGATTGGCAAACAGGGCATTCAGAGGGGAATACAACCGCCTTGGCGCCTTCCGGACGACGGCTTTCAACCACACTGACAATTTGCGGGATAACATCACCAGCACGACGGATAATCACAGTATCGCCAATTCTCACACCAAGACGTGCAATTTCATCCGCGTTATGGAGCGTCGCGTTTGATACGGTTACACCACCAACAAATACTGGCTCAAGCTTGGCAACAGGCGTAATCGCGCCCGTTCTTCCCACTTGGAATTCCACATCTAACAAGGTAGTAATTTCTTCTTGAGCCGGGAATTTATAAGCAATCGCCCAACGCGGTGCACGGGCAACAAATCCCAGTTGTTCTTGAGTCGCAATATTGTCGACTTTAATCACCACACCGTCGATTTCATAAGGCAGTTCATTTCGGCGGGTCATAATGTCTTGATAGTAAGCAATCACATTATTCAGTCCATCCACTTTCTTCACTTCAGGACTTAGCGGAATACCCCATTGGCGAAGCTGCTCTAAACGGCCAATGTGTGAATCACCAAATGCTTCAGACATGACGCCCACGGAGTAGGCATAAAAGCGAAGTGGACGTGTGGCTGTGATTTTAGGGTCAAGCTGTCGAAGGCTGCCCGCTGCAGCGTTTCGCGGATTGGCGAAGGCCTTTTCACCTTTTTTTAGGTTTTTCTCGTTCAGTTTATCGAAGCCATCTTTGAGCATGAACACTTCGCCGCGCACTTCTAAACGCGCAGGCCAACCCGAACCTTGCAACTGAAGCGGAACATTGCGGATGGTTCGTGCATTGTGCGTAATGTTTTCACCGGTATTTCCGTCACCGCGTGTTGCAGCTTGAAGCAACACACCGTTTTCATACATCAAACTAACAGCAAGGCCATCCAATTTTGGTTCACAGCTAAAGGTGAAGTCGGCCGCATTGCTTAGCCTGTCTTTCATGCGCTTTTCAAACGCCATGAGTTCTTCATCGTCGAAGGCATTATCAAGTGACAGCATGGGAATTTCATGACGCACCTGAACAAACGCACTCAAAGGTTTACCGCCGACACGTTGGCTTGGTGAATCAGACGTCATCCATTCAGGGTGCTCTGCTTCAATAGCCAATAACTCTTGCATCATGCGGTCATATTCCGCATCAGGGAGTTCCGGCTTGTCTTCGACGTAATAAAGGTGGCCGTGGTAGTTCAGCTGCGCTTTAAGCGCCTGCAGTTTTTGTTGGATATCCGTGGTCATCAATGCTGCCTAGTCAATCGTCACCACTCGCTCATGACAGAGTGGTTGATGGATAAGAATGGGCAGTAGTATATCTCAAGATGACTTCAGACTGACAATTAGCACTTGTTGCAATCGCAGCTCAGGATTATGATGCAGCCAAGCATTAAAATGAGTGGTCTTATGCGAAACCCAACGTTGAAACAATCCAGTATCATGGGCGTATTGCTTGCGCTGGTGCTTGTCGTTTTTTCAACGTCCTCATTTTCTATTCCGAACAATACTTACACGTCAGTGCAAACAGATCACTCTGTTAGCCTTGATGTTGAAAATCCACAATCCGAAGACACGCCAACGTCCCTGCATAGCGAAAATCGCTTACCTGCCAAATCGCTGGCCCCTAACTTGGCGCAGTTACTTCGTACTGGATCTTGGCTTCCAGATCGCATCAACAATGTTGAGCCCAAATATGAATTGGTGATAGACCTCACCAGCGCACTGCCATCTGCATTTCATCCTCATTATCGAGTCTCGCTAACCCATTGGCGTGACTGGACAAGAAGTCCACCAAGCACCTCGTATCGTGTTGCTGGCTGGAAAGAATCTAACCTCCTCTATCGTTTCATCAGTCAATCTCCCGCCTGACGCGTCGCCAAATATCTGAGCAAAGTCTCAGCCATTAAACACGTCTTAATTTAGACCGTCATGCGGTTCAATAGACGCCGTTATTGACGCTAGTTTGCCACATATCATTGTGGCCAAGAGTTTGACTATGAAACCAAAAACGTCTCGAACGACCATGCTGAACCATTACCCAGCATGGAAGTATGTGGTGCTCATCACCACACTCATTATTATGCTATTCAGCGCCTTACCTTCTTGGTTTGGTGAAAATGCTGCCGTTCTGATTTCTCACAAAGGAACAACGCCTTCTGCAGTTGTCATCCAAAAGGCGCTCTCAAACAAAGATATTGAGATTAAACGCATCGACCAAGCAGGTAATAAAACCACGGTTGTATTGGATAACGTCGCGCAGCAAAATGCGGCCAAAAACATACTTGAAAAATCATCAAACCCTGACGACACAGTAGCCCTCGCCATGGTACCAGCCGCCCCAGGTTGGTTGTTGGATATGGGATTTAAACCGATAAAACTTGGACTGGATTTACGCGGTGGGGTGCAATTCTTGCTGGACGTGGATATGGATCAAGTATTCCATGCTCACGCCAATCAGGCTGCGGATTCAGTGCGAGATGAAGCGCGAGAACTGCGCATTCGCGGCGTTCGTGTGCAGGTCACGGCAGATGACTCACTTCGCATCGTCACACCTTCAGGTAAAGCTGACGGCGACATTCGTCAATATATTCGAGAACAGTATCCACAATGGGATGTAAAAGGCAGCGGGGATAATGCCCTCGTCATGCACCTAAAAGACTCTGAGAAGCAAACACTGACTAACTTAACGGTTCAACAAAACCTGCAAACCATGCGCAGCCGAATCGAAGAGCTAGGCATTACGGAAGCGGCGGTACAGCGTCAAGGCGAACATCGTATCCGCATCGAACTTCCCGGTGTGCAAGACCCTGCATCGGCAAAAAATGTCATTGGTGCAACCGCAAGCCTGGCATTTTACGAAGTGGTGAGTGAGGCTAAACCCGGTTCGATAGCACTCCCAGACAGCAACGGGCAATCGGTTTACGTCAATCGAAAACCTGTTCTTTCCGGCGAACACATAGTCGATGCTCGCGGCAGCATGGGTGAAATGGGCATGCCAGAAGTTAACATTTCGTTGGATGCCACTGGCGGTAAAACAATGTCTGACTTCTCTGCCAATGCTATCGGCGAACCAATGGCGACCGCCTACAGCGAATACAGCCGCAATGCGGAAGGGAAAACAGAACAAACCACATCTATCATCAGCGTAGCGACCATTCAATCCCAACTAGGGAATCGCTTTCGCATCACTGGCGTTGGCTCTTTGGCGGATGCACAAGATCTCGCGCTGCTGCTTCGTGCAGGTTCACTGACAGCGCCTGTTACCATCGTGGAAGAGCGCACCATTGGCCCATCTTTAGGTGCGGAGAATATCCAAAACGGCTTTGCGGCACTCGCACTCGGTATGGGTTTAACTTTGCTATTCATGGCCGTTTGGTACCGTAAACTCGGGCTAGTTGCAAACCTTGCTTTGGTCATCAATATGGTCATGTTGCTCGGTTTGATCGCCTTACTACCAGGGGCAGTGTTAACACTTCCCGGTATCGCAGGTCTTGTGCTCACCATCGGTATGGCCGTCGATACCAACGTGCTTATCTTTGAACGAATAAAAGAAAAAATGCGCGAAGGAAGAAGCTTGGCCCAATCCATCGATTTAGGTTTCAGCAGTGCTTTTGGGACCATTCTCGACTCCAATATCACAACCTTAATTTCAGCCGCCACTTTGTACGCAATCGGTAATGGCCCGATTCAAGGGTTTGCATTAACACTGGGCTTAGGCTTGCTCACAAGTATGTTCACGGGAATTTTCGCGTCTCGTGCAGTAATTAACCTATGTTGGGGCAAAGATACTCGTCGTGGAGTGAGGATTTAACCATGATTACTATGAAAAACATGACCAAATGGCGCCATGCAGGCAGCTTACTTTCCTGCGTATTTATGCTGATTTCCATTTTCTTTCTTTCAACCAAAGGCCTAAATTTCGGATTAGATTTCACCGGCGGCATGATAAGTGAAGTAAAAATCGATCAATCACTGACTGCAACAGAGATTCAATCCAAACTTGAAGCGGCACTGAAGCAACCTGTTTCTGTGGTTGCTGCAGGCGATCCCGGAGAGTGGGTACTGCGCTACGCCGCGCCCGAAACACTCAGCGATCAACCTGAAATCAAAACCCTACTCACGGGTTTTTCTAACCATGTTGAAATGATTAACGTGAGTTTAGTTGGCCCGCAGGTTGGTCAAGAGTTGGCTGAACAAGGTGGCTTGGCCGTTCTGATTACATTGCTCGTGATCCTCGGTTACTTGAGCATGCGCTTTGAATGGCGATTGGCATCTGGGGCACTGTTAGCTCTCGTCCACGATGTGGTTTTGCTACTGGGCTTCTTCTCCATCACGGGTATGGAGTTCAACCTCACCGTACTTGCTGCATTGCTGGCAGTTTTGGGTTATTCGCTCAATGACTCCATCATTATTTCGGACAGGATACGCGAACTACTAAAAGCCAACGTGACTCTGCCCATTGCTGAACTGAATAACCGCGCGATCGTATCCACTCTGTCGCGAACCTTGATCACTTCAGGAACGACTTTAATTTCGGTCGGCTCTCTTTGGCTGCTTGGTGGTGAGCCTTTGTATGGTTTCTCAATCACCATGCTCATTGGTATCGTTGCGGGCACATGGTCAACCATGACTATCGCAACCATCATCCCTGAAATGACCAAGCTAAACCCGCAGCATTATATGCCTGCCGTTATCTCTGATGCGCCATAGGCCGTTCACTTAGCTAAATTTGCTCATTCATCAGGCCCGACTCTCGGGCCTGATTTTTATACCCGACTGCTCTCTATCACTCTTTGAATTCATCTATTTAGATGTTTTTACAAAAATAAGATGAACCAAACTGCACTTGTCCTTTCGAACTCACTTCATAGTACGCTACATTCAGCACATAGCTGAACAAGCGACGAATGTAAAAATGTACGCGCAGTGAGCACTCACCTTTGCCTATTGAGTCGTACCATGTGTCTTTAGATCGTAAACACATCAAACAGCGTTATTTAGCCAACCGTGTTGATGATTAGTTTTATTTTCAAGGAATCATTGATGCACGCAGCAAAAATCATTAACCGACTTTCACTCATGCTAGTTAGCAGCCTTTGTCTCGCACTGCTCATTGCTACGCCAGCCAGATCAGAAAGCCCATCAACGGGCTGGCTCACTGACGCTAATCATCCCCCATTGACATCGCGTGTTGTGATAACAGGCGCTGCCGATCCCACGTCCAGCACGGTAAATGGTTTTTTAGAGATTCAACTTGAGGGTGAGTGGAAAACGTATTGGCGAACGCCCGGTGAAGGCGGTGTCGCCCCGAGTCTCAATTGGCAAGCGTCAAAAAACATCAAAAACATTGAATGGCATTGGCCTGCACCGGAACGTTTTGATTTATTAGGCATTGATACGCTGGGCTACAAACATAATGTGGTGATCCCACTCACTTTTACCCTTGATGATTTCAACCAAACCACGCTTTTCAACGGTACGTTTACCCTTTCATCTTGCACAACGATATGCGTACTGAACGACTACCCAGCAAATTTGACCTTCACGCCTTCCGAGCTGGAAATCAATCCTGAAGCCCTACATCGCTATGCTCAAGGCATGAGCCAAGTACCACAGCCATCTCCTTTGATTGAGCACCTATCAACCACATGGGATGAAGGCGCACAGCGGTTAGAAGTCATTGCGCAAAAAAAGATGGGATGGACATCGCCAGACGTGTTGATTGATGGTGAGTCACAGGCTGTTGCGGATGTTTTTTTCTCGGTTCCTCAAGTCGTCGTCAATGGCAATACGCTTCAGGCAACGTTTGATGCCAGCAGTTGGATGGGCAAACCGAACCTTAGTCATACCGCTCTCAATGTGACCTTTATTGATGACAATTTCCTTGCAGAACAGAGTAGTGTCCCCAAAAGTGGCATTGTGACTGCGTCAACAACCTTGTCATTATCCTCCGCGATTCTTTTCGCGCTGCTCGGCGGGTTAATCCTTAACATCATGCCTTGTGTGTTGCCTGTATTAGGCATAAAACTCAGCGGTGTTGTTACCGCGCAAGGGTTAGAAAAAACGAAAATTAGACGCCAATTTATCGCGTCGGCATTGGGTATTTTATTTTCCTTTTGGCTGATCGCAGCGTTTCTTAGCGTACTGAAATTAACTGGGCATGCCTTCGGTTGGGGTATTCAATTCCAAAGTCCTATCTTTATTGGCTTGATGGCCACTATCACTGCGTTGTTTGCTGCCAACATGTTGGGTCTGTTTGAAATCCGCTTGCCGCCAAATGTAAACACATGGATGGCAAGCAAAGGCAACAATTCCTATGCAGGTCATTTCATTCAAGGGATGTTCGCCACACTTCTAGCAACCCCATGCTCCGCGCCATTTCTCGGTACTGCCGTTGCATTTGCACTAACCACCAACACCCTCATGCTTTTTGTGATTTTCACTGCATTGGCTATTGGGATGGCACTACCTTGGCTACTTGTTGCCCTATTCCCTTCTGTTGCCAAGCGGTTACCCAAACCCGGCCACTGGATGAAAGTGGTAAAAATAGCCTTTGGTTTCATGATGCTAGCAACTGCCACATGGCTGTTATCGCTACTAGCAAACCATTTATCATCGGGATGGGTTGTCTCGCTTGTCTTGTTAGGCGCCATGTTGTTGCTGCGGCGAACGTCGTCTGTCTACGGTAAAAAAATCGCCGTCGTCATGGTCGCTATCGGCATCCTGTTCTCGGCGACGGCGTTAATTGCAGCTAGTTTAACCGCTTCACGCTGGGCAACGCCATTGCCTGCTGATATCGCATGGGAAAGGTTATCTGAACCTCGAATCGCCAAAGAAGTGGCACAAGGAAAAACGGTTTTTATCGATGTCACTGCGGATTGGTGTATTACCTGTCAAGCCAACAAAATCGGTGTTCTACTACAAGACCCTGTCTATAGTACCTTGGGCAGCGATGGCATGATCGCGATGCAAGGCAATTGGACAGTGGCCAGCCCATCTGTCACTCAGTATTTACAAAAATATGGCCGATTTGGCGTACCGTTTAACATTGTTTATGGCCCCGGTGCACCGCAAGGAATACCACTACCCGTCATTTTATCTAGCGACGTGGTTTTAAACGCGATTGAATTAGCGAAAGGAAAGACGAATGAGTGATCCCTCTCAATCACCGTTGCCAGAAGATCCAAAAACAGAATTACAAATCAGCAAGACCAAAAGTAAGTGGCGTAATCCCGTCTGGTGGCTAAAAGAAATCGCAACAATCATCGTGCTATTTATCGTGATCACATTTGCGTTGGATTGGTGGCAAAGCCGAGATATGCCAAACGGCAATGTCCCACATACCATTTTGACAACCTTATCCGGTGACACCTTTGATCTTGCCACTGCCAGCAAAGATGAACCTGTGGTGTTGTATTTCTGGGCGACGTGGTGCCCTGCGTGCAAGTTTGTCACACCCACAGTAGATTGGCTGTCTGATTCTTATAAGGTCGTCTCCGTTGCAATGACATCAGGCAGCCGTGAACGTGTTGCTGGCTACCTACGCAGTCATGACATCTCTTTTGAAACGGTCAACGATGAGCAAGGTCGCTTAGGCCAGGCATGGGGGATCCGATCGACGCCTACGATTGTCATTGTGAAAGATGGGGAAATCACATCCATCACGACGGGGATTACCACACCGCCAGGTTTGTTAGCGCGCCTTTGGTTACCTTGACATCCACGCGCTAAAAACAATCGAAAGAAAGGGAAGCCATGTTTCCCTTTCTTTGTTAAAAATCTCTCTTCTACTCAAGCACCTTCGCGTATTCCTCTGATTTATCCGCCTTCCACATTTAGTGATTTGGCTTCCTTGTCGCTTCACATTTTTTCACGCCTTTGAAAATCTGCATTTTCTTTTTCGAGTGACCATCCATTTGTGCAATACACCAATGGAACAGCGCCAAAAAAATGACAAAACCTCTAGTGCACAAACATAAAAATACTAAAAACAACCAACAACAAGAGGAAATAAGATGTCACGAACTCGACTTTTACCCTATGTCGCCGTTGCATCCGCGGTGTCATCAGTGATGGTTCCACAGATAGTATCTGCGCATGGATACATGGATTACCCACCGGCACGTCAAGAAGTGTGTGCCCGTGATGGTGGCTATTGGGATTCAACAAGCGGCTCCACGATTCCCAATGCCGCGTGTCGCACTGCGTTTCAGGAATCTGGCTGGTATCCGTTTGTTCAAAAGCCTGAATTTGCCAAGCTCGTATCCAATTTCAACAGCCAAGGCGCAGTCGAAGCCGCTATTCCTGATGGTACATTGTGTGCAGCAGCTGACGCTAAAAAAGCCGGTATCGACATTCCCTCAGCGGAATGGCAAACCACCCCCATTGATCCAGCAGCTAACGGTAAACTCACCCTACTCTACCGCGCTTCCACACCACACAATCCGAGTTTTTGGAAAATCTACCTGTCAAACCCTGGCTATAGTCCAGCCGCAGATGCACTAGCATGGACAGATTTAGAACTCATTGCAGAGTTCGACAATGTTCCCGTCGTTGTTATAAACGATACAAAGTACTACCAAATGCAAGTCACGCTTCCGACCGACCGCGCCGGTAACGCCGTTCTTTATTCACGTTGGCAACGCGATGATGCAGCAGGTGAAGGTTTCTACAACTGCAGCGACATCAGCTTTGGCGGTGACGTCATTGCACCGACGTGGTCCAGCATTGGCAGCTTCATTAAATCCACGGACGACGCCTTAGCAGGAGATACCGTTTGGTTCCGAGTGTTTAACGGAAATGGCTCAGAAACGGTATTTGAAAAACTTTCGATTGATACAAGCAACGCGGCTGAGTCAGTATGGGCAGCGCAAATTGCCGAAGCTGTTAACACGGCATCAGCCTCTGCGCAAATTGGTAAACAAAACCAAGACGGCACAGTCACGTGGGACAACGCCGATCTTTATGGCAATTTGGTCTTTGTGAAAAGCAAAGATGCTAGCTTCCAATTAGAAGTGAAGAAACCAGCCACCAATACCGCGCCGACCCTCAATGCGCCAAGCGCAGTCAATGTTGATAGCGAACAGCGAGTCAGCGTTTCGGTATCCGCCACTGATGCTGAAAATGACGCGATCTCATTCACAACTAGCACTGGTACGCTCGCAAGTAATGGAAATACAGCCACCATTTCTTATCTAGCGCCAAAAACCACCACTGATATCATAGAGCAAATCACAGTGATCGCTTCAGATGGAACAACCACCTCACAAGCTGTTATCACCATAAACGTAAAAGGCTCAGGCCCTATCGGGGATAGTGATTGGGAGTTAGCCAAGGTCTATGTGGCAGGAGACAGTGTCTTACACCTAGGTATCACCTACACAGCACAATGGTGGAACAAAGGCGAAGAGCCAGGCGCATCATCAGCCTGGATAGCAGAAAGCGGTGCAAGCCAAAACTGGAGTAAAAGCCTCGCTTATTCGGGCGGCGATATCGTCACATTTAAAGGAAAAAGCTTTAAAGCCAAGTGGTGGACGAAAGGGGACTTACCATCCAATGGCGGCCCTTGGGCAGAAGTAAACTAATCTAAGTCAGACAAATCAAACTGTAGATAGCAAAACGCCCCAGATGTGTTGGGGCGTTTTTATGTTTACACCTAGGTGTCAGGTTTAAGCGTGGGCATGAAACTGCTTGATTTTCTCGCGGTAACTGTCTAAACGCTGAGGCGTCATCATCGAGCGCTTATCATCGGTCACTAGCCCCCCAAGCTGATCAGCCACTTGTTGAGCCGTTTGCAGCATCAGCTTGAAGTTTTGCTCCGCTTCGCCATAACACGGTAGCGTCATAAACAACGTAATACCTGGCGTCGTAAACTGGTGAATCGTTGCCAACGGGAAACTACCCGGGTTAAACATATTGGCAGCACTGAACAGCACTTGGCCCGTTCCTGCGAGATCCGCATGGCGATGGTAAATCTCCATCTCACCAAAAATCATCCCATGTTGCTCAAGGCAATTGATCAGTTCTTCACCATTAAACTCTTGGTTAGTACCCGCCTGAACATTAAGTATTAGCACCTGCTGTTGGGGCGCTTTTGGCGATTCATCAATTGGCGCAGCAGCAGACTCTTCATCCACGGCTTCAATCACGTCATCAGACGGCGGTCTTTCTTCTGCTTTTGACTCAACCTTTGGCGCTTCAACACTATGGTTGATATTGGCATCGTCTTCATCATCTGCATCAGATTGATAAAAGTCCACGGGCGACGACTTTTTCACAAGTTCAGTCATTTCTGCCGTCGAAGAGTCAGCCTCATCGGTGTCCGACGCTGAAAACGTCGGCAAGTCGATCTCGTGTTCTTTCTCAACATTAGAGCCCACATCAGAATGAGTAGCGAACAGAGGATCAACATCAGGTTTATCACCAAAACTCAAACCAGGCTCTTTACGATCAGCTTTTGGTTTCTCTTCATTGGCAGCTTTAATAACGCGAACGGAACCAATACCATCCTGATCAAATCCAGCATCAGCAGGATCGGTCAACTTGCCAATAGGCTTCTCACCGAACTTAGCAGGTTTTTCTTTTCTACTGGTCCATAGTCCATGCAACAACAATGCTGCAATAGCTACAGCTCCCAAAATGATTAAAACAAGGCGCAATTCCTGCATCATTTAATCTCAGCATCTATCCAATTAACGACGAATGGCGTACCTATCTAACACCTTGGTACAACCTTTGGCAATGTCGCACATACATTTTGCTGACTACTGTACCAAAAAGCGTATGAAAGTTAACGTCCATACCGTGAGAACACTAAAAAAGTCACTGTTCTTTCGAGCTTTTGACACTCAGCTCACCCAAAAATTCATCTCATTCGTAAATTGCCAATCTCATCGTGAAACCGTTAACATTGAGCGAGCAAAATCGAGGAGAGACTATGACACCTAACCAATTAGCTAAACAACCCGCTTCTGGCGCGAGTTATTTTCTGCGCGGCTTTTCGCTGGCATTGACGCCAGGTATCCGTCGCTTCGTTGTTATTCCGTTGATAGTAAATCTGCTACTAATGGGTGCACTGATTGGCGTTGTATTGTCACAACTGAGCGACTGGATCAATGGCTGGCTGGCATTCCTACCTGACATGTTGAACTGGCTGTCTTATGTACTATGGCCGCTACTTGCCATCGCCATCCTTGTCATCTGCTCCTACTTTTTTAGCACGGTCGCCAACTGGATTGCTGCGCCATTTAATGGGTTACTCGCGGAGCATTTAGAAGCAAAACTCACCGGAAAACGTCCACCCGATGACGGTATTGCCGACATTATTAAAGATCTTCCTCGCGTATTTAAACGCGAATGGCAGAAGCTTTGGTACTACCTACCAAAAGCACTCGGTTTGCTTTTGCTGATGTGGATCCCTGTCATCGGTCAAACATTGGGTCCTGTGCTGTGGTTTTTGTTTAGCGCATGGATGATGGGCATACAGTATTGTGACTACCCGTTCGATAATCACCGTGTTTCTTTCCACAACATGAAGGCCACATTACGCGAACAAAAAGGCGCAACAATGAGCTTTGGCGCATTAGTGATGGTGTTTACCATGACGCCCATTCTGAATTTGTTCGTCATGCCCGCCGCAGTGTGTGGTGCAACCGCCATGTGGGTGGATAAGTACCGCAATAATCTCGCCCGCTACTAACCCTTTGCTTTACAAGCGCTGTTGC
Source organism: Enterovibrio norvegicus FF-33 (assembly GCF_000286835.2). Taxonomy (GTDB): domain Bacteria; phylum Pseudomonadota; class Gammaproteobacteria; order Enterobacterales; family Vibrionaceae; genus Enterovibrio; species Enterovibrio norvegicus_A. The sequence continues at coordinate 3,100,907 of NZ_AJYD02000038.1, forward strand.
CGGATAGCGGAATGCATGACGGCAACAGAAGCTTTCGCTATTGCTCACGCTAAATTTGAGAACTTCATCTGAAACCAAATCGATAACAATAAGATATAACTAACGATTCCTTTGCAATTTTCGAAAGAAAGTTATTCTCTTAGTCGTACTCCCTTACAAACCGAAGGAACGAAGAAGATGGGTAAGATTTACGAAGACAATACAACCACCATTGGCAACACCCCTCTTGTGCGCCTAAACCGCGTATCAAATGGAAAAGTGTTGGTGAAAATTGAAGCGCGTAACCCTAGCTTCAGCGTGAAATGCCGTATCGGTGCCAACATGATTTGGGATGCAGAAAAAACCGGCAAACTAAAACCTGGCGTTGAATTGGTTGAACCAACCAGTGGTAACACAGGTATCGCGCTGGCATACGTTGCTGCAGCTCGCGGTTACAAGCTAACCCTAACCATGCCTGAGTCAATGAGCCTTGAGCGTCGTAAGCTTCTTAAAGCACTGGGTGCAAACCTTGTTTTGACCGAAGCTGCAAAAGGCATGAAGGGCGCAATTGCAAAAGCAGAAGAAATCGTTGCATCAGACCCAAGTAAATATCTGTTGCTACAACAGTTCAACAACCCAGCAAACCCAGAAATCCACGAGAAAACCACAGGTCCAGAAATCTGGGAAGATACTGATGGCGAAATCGATGTGTTTGTTGCAGGTGTAGGTACGGGTGGAACACTGACCGGTGTTAGCCGTTACATCAAAAACACCAAAGGCAAAGCGATTACTACCGTTGCCGTCGAGCCAGCAGAATCACCCGTCATTACTCAAACCGTTAACGGTGACGATGTGCAACCTGCCCCGCACAAGATTCAAGGTATCGGCGCGGGTTTCGTGCCAGGCAACTTGGATTTGTCGCTGGTAGACAAAACCGTACTGGTGACTTCTGAAGAATCGATTGAAATGGCGCGTCGCTTGATGGAAGAAGAAGGCATTCTGGCTGGTATTTCATCAGGTGCTGCTGTTGTGGCTGCTAACAAAATTGCCGCATTGCCTGAATTTGCCGACAAAACCATCGTTACCATTCTGCCAAGTTCTGGTGAGCGTTATCTAAGTACTGCACTGTTTGCAGGCATCTTTACTGACCTAGAAAACCAACAGTAACAGGCTTTCTCAGCTCAGATACAATCGCATGATTGACAACAAAAAAGCCCTGTTTGGGCTTTTTTATTTGATTTTTCCAGCCTGCTCTAGTAAAAATTCCCCGCCCTTTATTTTCCAGCTCGAAATTAATCCCCGCCTCGATGATGAGCCATATGTCGATTTGGAGGAAAATGTCACAAAAAATTGACTTGGATTAAGCTAGGGCACTCAAATCTTGGTTAGTTTAACGTCCATCGATAGCCAAAACTGGTCATTCAGTTTAAGCTATCCACAGATTTAATACATAAACCTAAATAAATAATGTATCGGGGTAAAACATGTATCAAAAGCAAGTAGAAATCACTGCTGAAAACGGTCTGCACACTCGTCCTGCTGCTCAGTTTGTTAAAGAAGCAAAAAGCTTTGAAGCAAAAATCACTGTGGAATCTAGTGGTAAAGAAGCTAGTGCGACTAGCCTGTTCAAACTGCAAACTCTGGGTCTGACCAAGGGTACTGTGGTTACTATCAAAGCTGAAGGTGCACAAGCTCAAGAAGCAGTTGATCACCTAGTTAAGCTGATGGACGAGCTGGAATAATCCGGCTCTTTTTCTATCCATTAGTTATTTCCATTGATCAAATGTAGGGTAAGGCTATGATTTCAGGTATCCTGGCATCTCCTGGTATTGCTTTTGGCAAAGCGCTGCTACTTCAAGAAGATGACATCGTCATCAACAAAAATCCGCTTCCAGCTAACCAGCTAGACGCGCAAGTCGAGCGCCTATTCGAAGCGCGCGAAAAAACCAAACAGCAACTCGAAGTGATTAAAGACAAAGCTCGCGTAACTTTCGGTGAAGAGAAAGAAGCGATCTTTGAAGGTCACATCATGCTGCTTGAAGATGAAGAGCTAGAAGAAGAAATCATAGCTTTCATTAAAGACAACAAAGCATCTGTTGAATACGCGATTTACAGCGTTATCGAAGAACAAGCAACAACGCTTGAATCTCTGGATGACGAATACCTAAAAGAACGTGCTACTGACGTCCGTGACATTGGCTCACGTTTCATCAAGAACGCACTAGGTATCAACATCGTGTCTTTGAGCGCTATCAATGAAGAAGTGATTCTGGTTGCTAACGACCTAACTCCTTCTGAAACTGCGCAAATCAATCTCGACTACGTTCTAGGTTTCATTACCGACATCGGCGGCCGTACTTCACACACCTCTATCATGGCGCGTTCTTTGGAACTGCCTGCGATCGTTGGCACCAACGACATCACTAAGCGTGTGAACAATGGCGATATGCTGGTACTTGATGCAATCAACAACAAGGTTGTCATCAACCCTAGCGAAGACGAGCTGAACAAATTCAAAGCGATCCGTGATGAATTTATTGCTGAGAAAGAAGAACTGGCAAAACTGAAAGATTTGCCAGCAATTACTCTTGATGGTCATCAGGTAGAAGTTTGCGGCAACATCGGTACTGTTAAAGACTGTGACGGCATCAACCGTAACGGCGGTGAAGGTGTTGGTCTATACCGTACTGAATTCCTGTTCATGGATCGTGACGCACTGCCTACTGAAGAAGAGCAGTACAAAGCGTACAAAGACGTTGCATTGGCAATGCAAGGTCACCCAATCATTATCCGTACTATGGATATTGGTGGTGACAAAGATCTGCCATACATGGATCTGCCAAAAGAAATGAACCCATTCCTGGGTTGGCGTGCAATTCGCATCAGTCTTGATCGTCGTGACATTCTACGCGATCAACTGCGTGCAATTTTGCGTGCTTCTGCCCACGGTAAACTTCGTGTGATGTTCCCAATGATCATCTCCGTAGAAGAAATCCGTGAGCTGAAAAAAGCCATCGAGGAATACAAAACAGAACTACGTGCTGAAGGCCTAGCGTTTGACGAGAACATCGAAATCGGTGTAATGGTTGAAACGCCAGCGGCTGCCGCGATTGCTCACCACCTAGCAAAAGAAGTCGAATTCTTTAGCATTGGTACAAACGACTTAACCCAGTATACTCTTGCGGTTGACCGTGGTAATGAGATGATCTCGCACCTATACAACCCACTGTCTCCAGCAGTGCTGACCGTTATCAAGCAAGTCATTGACGCTTCTCACAAAGAAGGCAAATGGACTGGCATGTGTGGTGAGCTTGCAGGTGACGAGCGTGCAACTCTGCTGCTGATGGGTATGGGTCTGGATGAATTCAGCATGAGTGGTATTTCCATTCCACGCATCAAGAAAATTATCCGCAATGCTAACTTTGCTGATGTTAAAGCGATGGCAGAAGAAGCACTGGCGATGCCTACCGCAGATGAAATCACTGCGCATGTAGATAAATTCATTGCTGAGAAAACTGTCTGCTAGAATACGGCAGCAAAGTATTGATAACGCTTAGGAGCATACACTATGGGTCTGTTTGACAAACTGAAGAAGCTGGTTTCTGACGACAGCAGCGATGCTGGTGTCATTGAAATCATCGCACCACTTTCTGGTGAAATCGTAAACATCGAAGATGTGCCAGATGTTGTTTTCGCTGAGAAAATCGTTGGTGACGGTATCGCAATCAAACCAACTGGCGACAAAATGGTTGCACCAGTTAACGGTACCATTGGTAAGATTTTCGAAACCAACCACGCTTTCTCTATCGAATCTGAAGACGGCATCGAGATGTTCGTTCACTTCGGTATCGACACGGTTGAGCTGAAAGGTGAAGGCTTCAAGCGTATCGCTGAAGAAGGCCAAGAAGTTAAAGCGGGTGACACGATCATCGAATTCGATCTGGCTATGCTAGAAGAAAAAGCGAAATCGACTCTGACACCTGTTGTTATTTCTAACATGGACGAAATCAAAGAGCTGAACAAGCTTTCTGGTTCTGTTGTTGTTGGTCAAACACCAGTACTGCGCATTAAGAAGTAATTCTCTTTGATGTGTCGAAAAAGCGCAGCCCAAGGGCTGCGCTTTTTTATTTCTGTTACATTCTGCCTTTTTCTATCAATAGGTTCCCGCCAATTGATAAACCGTCAATCCCGCTTCTAGCTGATCAGCTGTGGCATTGCCAATGTACTCGACAGTGACCGGAGAACAAGGCATTAAGGTGAAACTGGCATCGCTAAACCGCCCTTCCCCGCTAAACTCTGGCTGCACAAAGAATGCTGGTACACTGCTCGACAAGGTAACGACAATTCGCCCATCGGCATGCGTTTTCACTTCTGTACAGATATCTGACTTGCGCAATGGTAGACGTTTGTACGCATCATCAAACCAAACATTGGTTGCGGTTTTCCCCTCACAATCCATCACAACGTAGAAAAAACCCTGATGCTTGCGCTCATTGATAATATCCAGATCACAATGCCAAACCAGCTGGTTATCATCTTCTGACAGTTTGGTCTCAAATGGCCAAGTATCAATCACTTCGCCATGCCAGTCATACCATGTAACTTGCCCTGTAGCCGCTACACGTCGGTGTTCATCATTGATGAAACGTAAACTTAACGTATTCTCTTCTTCAACAAACACTGCAAGCTGCGGTGCAAAAAAGCGTTTTGCATGGTAGTGAAGTTGCTTCCATCGACCATTGTATTCAATACTCGACCATGAGCTCACCGGCCAACAATCGTTGAGTTGCCAGTACAATATGCCGCGGCACAAAGGTTTATTTGCACGCCAATATTCACTGGCAGTTTTGATTGCCAGTGCCTGTTGAACTTGACTGAGATACAGCATTTGCGCGAAGTCTTTCGGGAATCGGAAATAGCGGGTAAACATCTCGGTGATGATGCTGTTTCCTCGCCCATTTTTTTGATGTTGTTCAAAGGTTGGGGAGGTGACGTTCCACTCTTCTTCCGCCGCAAAGGTCTTTACCGTAGGTAATGACGGCCATGACTGGTAACCAAACTCACTGCAAAAACGCGGTTTCACTTTTTGGTAAGCATCAAACGACTTACCGGAATGCCAAACATCCCAAAAATGCATGTCGCCTTTGTTATCGTCATGCCATGCGTCGCCAAAGTCGAGTTCACCATTACACGGTGAGCTCGCCCAAAAACGACGCGTTGGATCTTCTCGCTCTACCACTTCCTGCAATACGCGGTTTAAACGATCATAATTCACCACGTATTTTTCTCGATTCTCACGAGATTCGGGATACCAGCCAATCGCACCGATAACTTCATTGTCACCACACCATAATGCCAACGAGGGGTGATCGCTGAGACGCCTGACTTGCTCTTGTACTTCCTGTGAAACGTCTTTTAGAAACGCTGGCGTTGACGGATATAGCGCGCAAGCAAACATCAAATCTTGCCATACCAGTAAACCGAGTTCATCACAGAGGCGATAGAACACACCACGTTCATACATACCACCGCCCCAGACACGGATCATGTTCATGTTCGCGGCTTTCGCATCTTCCAGTAATTGGCGGTAGCGCTCCGGTGTTTGTTTGCCGGGCATAGCATCAAGCGGTATCCAGTTTGCGCCCTTTGCCATAATAGGTTTGCCATTAACAACAAATGTCATCGCTGAGCCGGCATCATCTTCTTGCGTATCGAGGTGTAACTCCCTCAAACCAAGTCGCTTTTCAACGCGCTGTCCGTCGACGATTACTGTGAGTGAATACAGCGGCTGCTCACCGTAACCTGCGGGCCACCAGCGATCAGGTTGAGAAATCATAAAGCGGCATTCAAGCTTGTCGCTATCAAGTGCGATCGCGTGACTGATCCGCTCACCTTTCGGTGTTTCCAACACACACTCAGCGATAGCATCAGAATCAGGCGTCAATCGCTCTGAGGCGAGCGTAACAATCACTTCGCAGCTTCCGTCACTGTGCCATTGCTGTGAGGTTCTCACGCTGTTTAAGCGCACATTAGAGATGGGCTGTAAGCGAATGCTCTCATACACCCCGCTTGCCATGAGGCAAATTCCCCAATCCCATCCGCTGTGGCATTGCGTTTTTCGCAGCGTATTCATGTGCGGGATTTGGTTGTTGCCTTCAGCCCATGGTACTGGAAACGGCAAGCGCTCGGCTCTGGCTTTGGCTTCTAGGTCGGCGCGTTTTAGCGTAATGCGAAGTGTGTTGATACCAGCATTCAAAAATGGGCGTACATTGCAGCGATAGTTTCGGAACATATTGCTACAAAGCATCACCACTTCATCGTTGAGGGTGATGGTTGCCACGGTATCGACCATGTTGAGGATCAAATCGACTTCTTTTGATTCGAGCAGTGTACTTTCGACCTCAAACTGCTTTTCAAGCAGCCAGTCGTGCTCGCCAACCCATTGTATGTCGGTCTCATTGCAACCGAGATAAGGATCGGGGATCACGCCTGCCCCTAATAAGGCGCTATGAACATCGCCCGGCATCTTAATAGGCACTGAAATGGAAAGGTCTGACAGCGATGAAAGCGTCCATTCACCATCGAGTGTTATTTGCGACATGGCATCTCTCCTATTGCAAAAATAGAGAGTGCGTAGGGTTCTTTTTGATTGGTATTGCTAGCGTTATTGGATAACACGCGCATTCAGCGACTCCGTCAATGTGTATCATCTGTCGGAGAGAAAAACACAGAAAAACCGTGCCGTCGAGCGAGTTTGGATAGAAGAAGAAAGCCAAATTTCAAAACCGAAATCTGGGTCAAAAATTAGTAATTACAGAGCATTACTCTCATCACATTCTGACAAACTAAAAAGCACCGACTTGCGGTGCTTTACAATTCACTCATGTGACAAGTGCTGATTAAATCATTGAACTAAATGATATTATCCATCTCAGCCATTGAAGGCGCATAGAAGTAAGCCCCTGTCACTGCAGTGGTAAAACGCAGCATCATGTCTGTTTTTCCATCGCGCTCACCGAACATGCTTTCTAGCATCGTCTTGTGGACATGCTGAGTATGGCAATACGCCAAAAAGAGCAAACCATGATCGCCCGACACTGAGCCATAAGGCAGGCTGTGTCGCACCATTTTTAGCCCTTTGCCATCTTCTTTAATATCAACACGGCCAACGTGTGATGTTGCAGGCACATCTTCCAGCTCAATCGAATCGGGTTTGGTGCGGCCAATGATTTTCTCTTGCTTAGCTACAGACATTGGCTCCCATGCATTCAAATCATGCACATAACGTTGCATCATCACCACACTGCCACCAGCACAGTCGCCGTCAGCAATAATCGCCACATCACGACGTGCGTCATCACCGTCAGGGTTTTCAGTGCCATCTATGAACCCAGTCATGTCGCGCGAATCGAGGTAACGATAGCCGTAGGTTTCGTCCACAACGCTCACGTCAGACGAGATGTCAGAAAGAAACTTACGCAGTAGGAAGAAATTCAAATCGTGACGGGTAGAGTGCGCGTGCAGCAGGATATCGCAATCGGTAGCAGGCGCTTGAGTATCACCCTGACCTAGAGCGCGAAAATCAATGAAGTCTTCAGGAGTAACAATGCCATTTTCTTGGCAAAAAGCCGCTGAAAACGACAGTGCCGCTTTCAGGTTAGCACCGGGTTGGTTCGCGTTAATCTCGTCAACCAGCGAGTGGATTACGCGACATTTGTTCAGTACCGCTGATGTTGAGCCTGTGACTTTCAACACAGTGTAAATTGCAAACGGCCCAGCATCGGCCACGATTGCTGGCTGTGAAACCGCCATTGTTACCTCCAGATAAATACAGATCGATCAGCTTGTTATGTCTGATAGAAAGAAAAGTCTAAGCATACTGCCAACATTGTACTCAGACTTTGTCTCAGATCTGTAAAGATATCCAAGAGATGATTAAACCGACGTAATTTCCACCTGAAGTGATGCAGATTCGTCCAAAAATTCGTTAATTAAATTGACCGATGCCGGTGTATTTAGCCCTGCACATATGGTCGGCGCCATAATGGTTCGCCATTCGCCATCTGGACATTGCTCTTGAACGACCAATGATATCTTCACTTCATCTGCCGTTACCTCTAACAATTGAGCGGTGCCGACAAGAGATCGGCCCGAGGTGTCGTTATCAAATATAATGGTTTCTTCACCGGGAATGAGTGATACCGAGGTTTGGGCGCGGTGCTGTTTGCCTGCGCGATCCATTTCAAAATTCACATCAACTTGCCAATCCGCCATCGCCAATGGACTCAGCATGGCGCTAAACAGGACAAGTCCTTTCTTCCACTCGTTCATTTTTCTTCTCTTAAGATTGGCGCTTTGAATAAAAACTGAGTGCGGCGACTTTTAAAAAGGTAAATAACCAGCCAAAGCGCAATCAGTAAGGTCACGGCACTGCTCCAATGGAAACGCCAATGCAACATCATCAAGTGCTTGATTTGCAGTATCAAGTCAGCAAAAAACGCCGTGATTAAAAAGGCTTTACCCCAAAACCATATCCGATCAAAAAACGCCGGATAGCGGTGAAGGTTGCCAGCTAGCAGCATCAACACCACTGCGGGAAATCCAACACCTAAGCCTATATAAAGGGCATCGTGGCTTGGGTAGAACAAGGCAAGGAGATCTTGTCCCTGCTCTCTGCTTACACCTGCAATCACAAACACCAGCCAAGCTCTTGCTAAAAAGACGCAGCTCAGCCAGAAAAGGAGGTTTGGCTTTGCATTGCCGTGCTTATCGAAATAATCAGGTGATTGGTACAAGTGCGTATTCATCTATATCTATCATTGTCAGGGGCTGAGAGTAATAAAACATTGTTCACAACCCATAGCCGAAATGTCTCAGTATTCGATGCTGGCGCAAAGCCCAAGCACGAATAATTGCGGAGTAGCTCAGTAAATTTCGCGACGAGATTCTAGTGAGTTCACACTTATCCTCACCATGCGCTACCCCAATGTTACCGCTGTTCCGCTCACGCTTACCATCAACATGCCACCGTTTGGCCCTACTACTTCATAATCGAGATCGATACCAACAACGGCATTCCCGCCAGCTTCCACTACTCGCTCCCGTCATTCTTCAAACGCAATTTCCCGCGCTTTTGCTAACTCGCGCTCATACGCGGCAGAACGGCCACCAACGATGTCGCGGATACTGGCGAATATATCTTTGAAGATGTTCGCGCCGAGTATTGCCTCACCAACAACAACGCCATGACAGTGGGTAATGTCTCGTCCTTGTACTGTCGGTGTCGTGGTTAAGATCATTTTCTATTCTCTCTATTTGGATTACTGGAACTTTGACACATTTACCGCTTTTAGGTTTCGTGACAATTCCTTATCAACGGTATAATTGCACCAAACGCCCTGATCGCGAAAGAATGATAAACCATGACAAACCCAACACCTTCGCCTGAAACCCAAAACGAAGCGATGCAAATCGCCAAAGCCACCCAGAAATCGAATCAAACAAAAGAACAAACTAAGCGGGTTGCACAAGGCATCGAGAAAGGTATCGCGCTTTATAAGAAGCAGCAAAAAGTAAAAGCCCGTGAACGCGACAAAGACAGGAAAAAACAACTGCGACACAAAGAACATCATACAAGCCAGGGTGACCTCGATGTGACAGAGTCATCAACGCCTGAGTCTACGTCAGGCCGTAATAGTCTACCATGGGTGTTACTGGTGTTAAGTTGGGTGGGATTTGCTGCCTACCTATTGATGGTGCAATAGAAAATCGGGAGTAAACAATGAACAAATCACTTATCGCATTATTAAGTGGCGCTGCGTTGCTGGTCCTGCAAGGTTGCGCACAAGGAGATGGAACAGTGAATGACAAATCAAGAACGCCATGTGGCGACAAGCCAAATTGCGTATCAAGTATCGATCCCCGTGAAGAATATGCTGTCGCGCCGTTTGTTCTGGTCTCAGATGAGGTCTCAATTCCACGCCTGGTCGACGCAGTTCTGACTTTGCCTGGCGCACGAGTCGGTACCCAAGAACCGGGTTATGCGCGTATTGAATTTGTCAGCAGTATCATGCGATTCGTCGATGATGTTGAATTAAGAATTGACAGTGAAAACCTGATCGTTCGCTCAGAATCTCGTGTGGGTTATTCCGATTTTGGCGTTAACCGCAAACGCGTGGAAGCGCTTCGTACCTTGTTGCAAGAAAAAGGATTCATCCAATAAATGAACGTGATCACGCTGCGTCGCCATTGTGAGGCGTTGGTCGGAATCCGCCATGACGTGAAATGGGGCGGCGTCGATGTTTACAGCGTGCATCAAACCAAAATGGTATGCATCTTTTATGATGGCAACAAAATGGCGTGCAAAGTCCCTGACGACTTATTTTTGATGATGGCCGAAATTCCGGGATGTCGTCCAGCACCGCATTTAGCGAGAGTCGGGTGGATTGAGTTTGGCCTTGAGTGCACTCTGCCCAATGCGGAGATAGAGAGTATCATTACCCGATCGTGGCATTTGGTGGTTGATAAATTACCAAAATACGTTCAAAAGGCGTTACGGCAAAACGACAGCCATCACGGTTAAAAACATAAAAAACGCAGTCTGTTCACTGCGTTTCTCTTTTAGCCTGCGAGGGTGCCAACAATATCTCTTTTACGGTTTTCTACCCATTCGCGCTTGAAGGGACCCCAATCAGTCAGACGATAGTAGCCATCGTTATGACGACGTCCGTCTTGAATAAATGCCAACTCGATACCTAAACCAGCTAACGACTTAATCACGTCTTGAATGGTACGACGCGGCCAACCGGTCGCTTCTATCAAACGCGGAACGTTCGGGCGTTCCATTTCTTCTACCAAGAAAGCGAGATACAGTCTTCTTGCAAAAACCGGATTCAGTTCCATTGAGACCTCCTAATATGACTTTCCCCATTATTCAATGAATAGCATTTGACGTATTGCGCTTGATCAATATGAATGCGCATTCACGGGGACGCACTCGTCACTTAGAGAACTCCGACCCGTTCTCCTACGTTCCGCTCAACAGAAAACAGAAACTGCCACCCGCAAAGGGGCAAAACACCAATAGTTATCGACTCACAAAATTACACCGCTATTGTTTGTACTCCCTGAGTGCTCATACCACCTTGAGTGACCGATCCCTGCTCTGCGCACCAAGCGCCTTGAATGGCATTGATCAAGTTCTCTACTCTTGGGTCATCAATGCGGTAGAAAACTGATTGAGAAGATTTACGCGTCGCCACGAGTCCCGCTTGGCGTAACACGGTTAGGTGCTGAGAGAATGCTGACTGGCTCAATGCACTGTTTTGCAATAAGTGGGAAACATTACGCTCCCCTTCGCGCAATTGGCAAAGCACCATCAGCCGTTCAGGATGCGATAAAATACGCAGCACTTTTGCCGCTTCCGTTGCTTCATCTAAAAATTCTTGCGCCATATTTTCTTTCTCACTCAAAACGTCACTACATTAGATTTAACTAAAGTTAACTATATTAGTCAAACCTAATGTAGCACTTTCGATATTGCTGTTTTAACGAAAGGATTGTTTCTGAATCGATAACTGAGAGTGCCTTGCTTTCAAAACGTTGGAATGTCAATCTACGGCAAAAGACGACAAGTAAGAGGAAGCCGTCAATGACCACCATGGTTTACGGGATAAAAAATTGTGACACCATCAAGAAAGCGTTGAAGTGGCTCGAGGCGGAAGATAAAGCTTTCACCTTTCACGACTACCGTAAAGATGGCATCGACCAAGACATGCTGAAACAGTTTGTCGAAGTGCTAGGTTGGGAAGCGATGTTGAACAAACGTGGCACCACTTTCCGTGCCTTGTCTGAAGAGCAGAAAAGCAACCTCGACGAGACCAATGCCGTTGCACTGATGTTGGTGCATCCTGCGATGATCAAACGCCCACTTCTGGCGCACAATGGCAATTACTACCTTGGCTTTAAGCCCGACGAATACACCACCATTTTTAGCGAATAATCGAAAGTAAGGACACTTCTACTCATGACAGACAGCGCTGTATTGTCTTTGGCCAAGGATTTAATCGGCCGCCCCTCCGTTACCCCCATCGATGAAGGTTGTCAGGAGCTGATGATTCAGCGTCTTGAAGCACTCGGTTTCACCATTGAACGCCTCGTGTTTGAAGACACCACCAACCTATGGGCACGCCGTGGCACCGCATCGCCGCTGTTTGCGTTTGCAGGCCACACAGATGTCGTACCCGCGGGTCCTTTAGAGCAATGGCACACGCCTCCTTTTGAACCGACTTTGATTGATGGCTATCTGCATGGTCGCGGCGCAGCGGACATGAAAGGCTCACTGGCCGCCATGGTCGTTGCTGTGGAGCGTTTTATTGCTGATAACCCTGATCACACTGGCTCGATTGCTTTTCTGATCACGTCAGATGAAGAAGGCCCGTTTATCAACGGCACCACCCGCGTGGTTGATACATTAATGGCGCGCAATGAAATTATCGACATGTGCATAGTGGGTGAGCCATCAAGCACACACGCCGTTGGTGATGTGGTAAAAAATGGCCGTCGTGGCTCTATTACAGGCGATGTCACCATTAAAGGGATTCAGGGCCACGTTGCTTACCCACAGCTGGCACGAAACCCTATCCATCAGGCACTACCTGCACTCACAGAGCTTGCGGCTATTCAGTGGGACGAAGGCAATGAATACTTTCCGCCCACCAGTTTTCAGATCCCAAACCTGTCATCAGGTACTGGCGCAAGCAATGTGATCCCAGGTGACTTCAAGGTGCAGTTTAACCTGAGGTTCAGCACAGAATTAACCGCTGATGATATCAAAGCGCGTGTTCATTCCGTGTTGGATGCGCACGGCTTAGACTACGATCTAGCTTGGACCTTTAGCGGTCATCCCTTTTTGACAGACACGGGCTCTTTGCTTGTTGCAGTTGTCGATGCGGTTGATGAAGTTAACCATCAAAAACCACAGCTTTTGACCACTGGCGGCACATCTGATGGTCGATTTATTGCACAAATGGGCACACAAGTGATTGAACTTGGCCCCGTCAATGCCACCATTCACAAAGTGAACGAGTGCGTAAAAGTGGCGGATCTTGAGAAGCTGACCGATATGTACCAAAAAGTGCTGGAGAAACTTTTCGCCAAATGAGTTGGACCATTTCGTCTCTGACAGGCCAAACACGCGATCATCTGGTAGAGCTGGATGATCGCTTGCTGCACCGCGACATTGTGGATGATTTTGTTCGCCTACAAGAAAGCGCAAAAGCCGCCGGCTTTGAACTTGTCATTGCCAGCAGCTTTCGCGATTTTGATCGTCAGAAACTGATTTGGAACAGCAAATTTTCAGGTGATCGCCCGATCTTGGATGATAACGGTAATACTCTTGAACCAAGCACGCTGACCGATGATGAAAAAGTGCAGGCCATTTTACGCTGGTCTGCGCTACCCGGTGCTAGCCGTCATCATTGGGGCACAGACATGGATATCTATGCGGCAAACTTGTTACCAGAAGGCGTGAGCATTCAGCTTGAACCTTGGGAGTATCTATCCGGTCATCAAGCTCCTTTTTTTGCATGGCTGGAAGCAAACCTAGCCAGCTTTGGCTTTTTCTTTCCCTATCGTGAAGACAGAGGCGGCGTTGCCTTTGAGCCATGGCATATCAGCCATCAGGTCGTCACCTCTGGATTGCTCGACTCGTTAACGGAAGAGGTTTTACGGGACGTTATCGCAACGTCTGACATCGGTGGGCGTGACGCTATCCTTTTGTCACTCAAAGGGATATATTCAAAGTACATTGCCAATGTGTGCGAGGCCTGACATGGACATTCTCACTAACCCCTACTTCATCATTTTTATCGTGGTCGCGGTGGTGGTCAGCAATATCATGGCGTTAAAGTACACCGCAAAATCCAAATTTGGTATGCGACAGAAAGACAAGATAAAAGACGTCATGGTTGGCAAAGAACAACAAAAGAAAAGCGCACCAACTGACGACGATAACCATGATCCTGATAACAAGTCTTCATCCTGATGATCACGTTCAATGAGGCGACCTAAGGTCGCCTTTTTACTTTCATTTTTTCATCCCCACTCTACGTACATTCCGCACATGGATTTTTTAGGCAAGCGTTTGCTTTTTCACTAACAGCACAAAAGAGTTCTGGTATGATGCCAACAAATGGGTGATGTGAGCTCTCTCATCACTTTGTGTTTTGCCGTATAACCCTAGATAGGAATGTCTCAATGAGCCTTGCGGATCAAGTTCTCGCCGTTAACGACGATCTTCCCATTCGTACCCACCAGCCTGTTCACAGCGGAAAAGTACGTTCTGTTTACTGGCTGACTGAAGAAGACAGTCAGCGCCTTATCAAAGAGAAAGGCTACGATGTCGCCCCTGATGCGCCGCTCGCCATCATGGTGATCAGCGATCGTATCTCAGCATTCGATTGCATTTGGCAAGGTGAAGGTGGTTTAAAAGGCGTGCCAGGCAAAGGCGCAGCACTCAATGCGATTTCCAATCATTGGTTCAAGCTGTTTAAAGAAAATGGTTTAGCAGACAGCCATATTCTCGATATTCCCCATCCTTTTGTCTGGATCGTGCAAAAAGCCAAACCCATTAAAGTGGAAGCCATTTGCCGTCAGTACATCACGGGCTCTATGTGGCGTGCGTATGAAAAAGGCGAACGTGAATTTTGCGGTATCGCATTGCCAGAAGGCTTGGCAAGAGACAAGAAACTGCCTGAGCTTTTGATCACGCCTTCGACCAAAGGAATTCTGAAAGGGATTCCGGGCGTGCCAGAGGCCGATGACGTGAATATCACCCGCAAAAACATTGAAAACAATATCGCCGCGTTTAATTTCTCATCCGTGGATGATATAGCCCGCTATGAGACGTTGCTGAAAGAAGGCTTTGGCGTGATCAGCAAGGCGCTGGAAGAAGTGGGGCAAACGTTTGTCGATACCAAGTTTGAATTTGGTTACGTCACCGATGCTACAGGTCAGGAGAAGCTGATCTATATGGACGAAGTAGGCACGCCTGATTCATCACGCATCTGGGACACGGCAGAATACAACGCTGGCAAGATTGTTGAAAACTCAAAAGAAGGGTTTCGACAGTTCTTGCTCAAGTACTTCCCTGACCCAGACATTCTGTTGAATAAAAACCGTATGCCTGAGCGTGAAGCATTGGCTCGCGACAACATCTTGCCTGAAGAAGCCTTGATGGATATTTCTCGCACCTATATTGGTATTGCTGAGAAAATCGTCGGTCATCCGATCCATTTAAGTGAAAATCCTAAGCAAGAAATTGTTGCTATCTTGAAAGCGGATTACGGTTTGGTTGATTGAACTTACGCCGAGTGACCTAACAAAAAAAGAGAGGACGCCAAGGCGTCCTCTCTTTTCATATCAGTAATCAGTAAGCAAACTAGTTACGATTCAAACGCTCAACAGCTGCAACCAGTGCAGGGCTAAGGCTTGCCAGTTGCTCTTCTGGCACAGGTTTACCTGCACTGTCTGTCACATTAATTGACGTACGGTTGCCCAAATCACCGAGCAGAATACTGTAATTCTTACGCTCTAACTGAAGCGGTTGAACACCCAAATCTTGCCAGAACTCATCATCCTGATCTTTAAGCGCCACATTCAAGGTACCCTGAGATCGGTTACGATCTTCAATGGTAAAGCCAAGTTCATTGAGAATATTCGGCAAACGCTCCCAGAACACATCGTATGGAGCACGTGCGATGATAACAGGCAGACCACTGCGGTCTTTACCTAAGCTGATCGGAATATTCTTCACCAGCTCCTGTGCTTTCAAACGGGCTTCTTCACGCAAGTCGTTGTCATAACGCGCAGTGATCAAGTTAGTCATTTGAACGTTGTAACGCTCGCGGGAAGCCAAACGCAGATTCTCCGCTTCGCCGTTCCGTTTCCATTCCACCATTTCGATGCGGAAACCGTAACGAGCACGCTCTTCAATTGGCGTGAGGATATAGCGACTTTCGATCACTTCCTCATCATCTTCAATGGTCCACACAATCCAATCGGTTTCGATGCTGTCCGCAGATGCAGAGCGAACCGGAATTTGGGTTAACGAAGCCATTTCTTCAATCGTTTGCCACAAGCGCTGTGCTTGCTCAGCGCGCGGCATCCAAACGGTGACACCTTCAGCATCTTGTTCGTAACGTGCGCCAGGGATCAACTCTAGAATTTGCTGAGGTGGTCGAATATCAATATCACGCCCAATTGGGCCATCGAATTCACGCTCTGGAATACGATAAGCGCCAGAAAACTCTGGTTGCTGATCTGGCAATGTTTCCCACTGAGACAATGCAGATGTATCGAGATACTCGAAATCATCCGACGCTTGGCGTCGTTTATCGGCACTTGAACAAGCCGCCAATGAGGCGACCAGTACTACACTCAAGCCGAGTTTAAAAACAGGTTTCATTAAATCTCCAAAGAAGCGTTACAGTATGCCTGCATCAAGCAATGCCTGTTTCACTCGAGGCTGTAAGTCAGCATTCAAAACAGTGAGAGGCAAACGCAGCGTACCATCAGCAATCAAGCCCATTTCATGCAATGCCCATTTTACAGGGATTGGGTTCGCTTCTACGAAAAGATCGTTGTGCAGCGGCATCAGCTTTTCATTGATTGAACGGGCTTCATCCATTTCACCTGCCAGCGCTAGCTTCATCATTTTCGCCATTTGCGCGGCAGCAATATTGTTCGTAACAGAAATCACGCCATGACCGCCCGCTGCGACGAAATCAAGGCCAGTGAAGTCATCACCACTTAATAAGAGAAAATCTTCACGACAAAGTTCACGGTGTTGACGCACACGATCGAGATCACCGGTCGCATCTTTGATGCCAATGATGTTCTTGAACTCAGAAAGACGACCCACGGTTTCAGGCAGCATGTCTGCGACGGTACGACCTGGCACGTTATAAAGAATCTGTGGCAGTTCGCTAGACTCAGAGATGGCTTTAAAATGCTGATACAAACCTTCTTGTGAAGGTTTGTTGTAATAAGGCACCACGCTCAAGCAACCCGCAATGCCTGAGCCTGCGAACATTTTGCTAAAAGTAATGGCTTCATGCGTTGCATTTGCACCTGTCCCTGCAATGACAGGAATACGGCCATCTGCAAACTCCAGTGTTTTCAGAACAATCTTGATGTGCTCTTCGACGGTGACAGTTGCAGACTCACCCGTTGTTCCCACAGAAACAATGGCGTCAGTTCCAGCATCAACGTGAAAATCAACGAGATTTTTTAAACTGGCGTAATCAATCTCACCAGAGCTATCCATCGGCGTGGCAAGTGCCACGATACTTCCTGAAAACATTTCCTTCTCCAAAAATGCGTTTTCGACCATGGTACTTTTGGCGCAGGGCAAAAACAAGCGTATAGAGTAGGCCTATTCCTTGTGTTTGCGCGGTTGATCACCGTGAAAATGAACGATATTGTTCATTGAAACGTATACCTTTTCTCTAAATGACTAAATGCGTTTTTTCTTATAGTCGCATTTTCGGTGCAGTTGAAGCAGAAAACACGAATTTCTTGCCTCAATGCTATTGCTGCACCATGAGAGATTGGGTCAAAAAACATCGCGTTTCCATGCCAAAATGCATCGTAACGATCAGGCATTGACTGGCATTGTCGATCAATGAGCCACGAATGATAAAAATGAAAAAGGAAGACACATGCAAACGTTAACCGCGGGTGTAGCTGCACCGGATTTTTCGCTGCAAGACCAAAATGGAAACACCGTTTCGCTAAGCCAGTTCAAAGGCAAAAATAAGGTGCTGGTATATTTCTATCCAAAAGCGATGACGCCAGGTTGCACCACTCAGGCCTGTTCACTGCGTGACAGCAAAAGTGAGTTAGAGGCGTTAAACACGGTTGTTTTAGGTATTAGCCCTGATCCAGTAAAAAAACTGAAAGGCTTTGAAGAGAAGAAAGCGCTTAACTTTACGCTGCTGAGTGATGAAGACCACGCGGTGGCCGATACCTTTGGTGTTTGGGGACCGAAAAAATTCATGGGTCGTGAATATGATGGCATCCATCGCCTGAGTTTCTTGATTGGTGAAGACGGTAACGTTGAGCACGTGTTCAACAAATTCAAAACCAAAGATCACCACGACGTCGTCATTGGTTATCTCAAAGGCGAATAACACCAAACGCGGTGTTACCAACTGATAGAAAAGAGAAAGCCGACGATTGTCGGCTTTCTCTTTTCTATCATAGCTTGTCGCTTACTCTCTCATGACCGCTGAAAAATTGATTGCTCAGCAGGAAAAGGAAGCGCTAGTGCATCAGGAAACTCGCGATTTCGCGCAATCAATTTAGCTTTCTCTACAATCGCATCTTGTTGCAGCGAGGCTGTGAGTATCAAAGACGGTGTTTGCCAACCGACGGGCAATGAAACCCAGCCCTTAGCTTCACAATGAGCAATAATACGGTCTGCAGCCTGAAGCGCCGACGAGGCTTTGACTAGCTCGACCCGCGCGTAACGCTCACCCTCAAATGTTGCATCTGCGGCGCGCAAACTAGGGTCGTTACCCGGTATCTGCTGAGCGCCACAAAGTGGTTTACCACCCACTTCTGCATGTTCAAAATCAGGCAACCATTGACTGAAATGGGAAATAGCGCGTTCTGTTCGTTGACGAATGTCGCCCCACTCCCAGCCACCATCGGCTTTCACCACCATATGTTCTGGCAAATTCGGTTGTGCTGACTCAGCAGTGCTCGACACCAAACCACCTTCAAACAACGTGATGTCTTGGCTCATGCCGTGCAATTGAATAAACCCTTGGGCGTAGGGTGTCAGTTGCGCCATACCCTGCGGTGTGCCACGTTCGCCGTGTACGATGACCTCTGGCCACATACCCGGCTGCGATGGCCAATGCGCCACATAGGCAGCTTTGTATTCCACCCAGCGCTGGCGCGGAAGCGATACTAGGTCGTCCAATACACCAGTACGAAAGCCACAAGCATTAATCACAAAATCGACCTGATGAGCCAGTGCATTGCCATCAGTATCCTGCGTTCGAATCGTCCAACTGTCTTGCGACTTATCAAGACCTGTCACTTTTTGGTTGAGGTGTACTTGGCAATTGGGCGATTGCGCTAAACCAAGATCAGCAGTCGCAGCCATACGAAACACACTGAGTCCATATTCTTGCACTACGACCAAAGGAAACTTGAATTTGTCATGTGGCATAAACTTCGCCACAGGGATCAACCAGTCGTCAGGCGTTTGAGGGGTTTCTGGCAGTGGGCGCTGCGCCAAACGTACCAGATCCTCTTTCTCGTAGAGCGTGAAATATTGGTCAGGCTCCCCCAAAACAGCGTTGTTTGGGTCACATTCAATAAGCGTACGGTAATGTTCAGTAAGCAGTGCAAGACGGCTCAAAATGGCATCTGGCTCTCCTGCATCTGTCGTTGGGATAGCAATAACGGTAGGGCGACGATTCACAGAGTGAGGATACGCACGTACTGTCGCAATAGATTGCTCCAGTAAGGCGATACACTGCGCTTCGGAAATCTCACGATAGAGATTACCGCCGGCATGTAAATGGCAAATCGGCGGACCACTGACCAAGCTCTTTCCCGCTTCAATCAAAAGCGTTTCAATGCCCAACCCTGCCATTTTTAATGCCGCAGTCGCACCTGCAACGCCGCCTCCGACAATACCGACTTTAAACGGCGCTTTTGTCGTCGCCAACCCTGAACGCTCATTACCCATCAAGATCGAAACTCTCATTTTAATTGTTATTAATGTTTATCTGCGTAAACAAGAAGAGACCCTTAAAGGTCTCTACTTATTACCTTGTTCTAACCATTACGGATCATTTTAGTTGGAAGATTCTTCCACTGCATCATCTTCAAGATCATTCGATGGCAATGCATTCCATACAGCCTTAACCAATGTGGCCAGAGGAATCGCAAAAAACACCCCCCAGAACCCCCAAAGACCACCGAACACCAAAACAGCCACAATAATGGCGACAGGATGCAGGTTTACCGCTTCAGAAAACAGAACCGGCACCAGCACATTGCCATCAAGGGCTTGAATAATGCCGTAGGCAAGCATCAAATACCCGAGTTCGGGGCTGATCCCCCATTGGAACAAGGCCACCATGAAAATCGGTAGCGTAACCGCTGCAGCACCGATATAGGGGATCAACACTGACAATCCTGTTGCCACGCTCAGCAACGCGGCGTAACGCAAATCTAATAGCGAAAAGGTAATGTAGCTGGCGATGCCAACAATGATTATTTCTGTCACCTTGCCGCGAATATAATTGGAAATCTGCTCGTTCATCTCTGTCCCAACACGATTAGTCAGGCGACGATTTCGCGGCAGCACCGTGCTGAATGACGCCAGCATTTGATCTCGGTCTTTGAGCAAGAAAAACAGCAATAATGGCACCAGAATCAGATATACCGCCAACGTTGCTAAACTCACTAGTGATGCCAATGAGCCTTTCACTGCCGTTTCCCCTAAGCCAAGCACGCGACTTTGCAACGTATCAATGAAAGCTTTGACCATCTGTGGCTGGATAACGTCTGGGTAGGCTTCCGGCAAGTGGGAAATGTAATTCTGTAAATCGTTGAACATGGTAGGAATATCGGCAATCAGATTGATCACCTGCGTCCAAATGGTAGGCACCAGACCGAAACAGGCCAATAGCATCAAGCCAACAAAAATTGTTAGTACCAGAATGACAGAGGCAACACGAGGCAAGCCAAATGACACCATCTTTGACACAGGCCATTCCAATAAATACGCCAATACAATAGCCACCAGCAGCGGCGCTAACAAATTGCCAAAGAAGTAAATGACAACAAAGCCCACAACAAGCAAAGCGATCAGGCTGACCGCATGGGGGTCAGAAAATCGTCTTTGGTACCAGCGGTTAAGCATTTCTAGCATGTAAATTCCCGTTTAAAGTTTGGTGACGCAAAACACCGTCACTCCATGAACAATCTGCTGTTCGAAATCAAACCCATTACTGTTCAAGTAGCGAGGAATGTCTTTCAATGCACCGCTGTCCGATACATATAGCGCTATTTGCTCTCCCTGCCCCAACGTTGCACAGGCTCTTTTGGCCATTGTTCACGCCATAGGACAACGTTGCTCACGCAAATCAAGGGATTGAATTTCCATTCTTTCTCACTGATCGCTATTATCGACCGCATTGTATACTCAAACGGCGCGGAGAAGTAGTTTGGGTAATAGTGACATTGGGGTAATTTGGGTAAACAATACAGAACCTCTCAATAGGTTTGGTGTCTACTTCTAAGATATCGCATTCTTACCTTTCCGCGTGCTGGAGGCACTCACGTCAGTTATGCAGCTGTTCAAAAAAATGACGACTAGCCTGCTTGTCGCATCTCTCTCGCTGTCTTCACCTGTTATGGCAACAAGCTACAGCGAACTGCCGGATATTGGCACCGTAGCGGCAGGCACTTTATCGGTCGAGAAAGAGATAGAATACGGTAATGCCTACATGCGTATGTTGCGTGGTAGCCAACCGATCGTTACCGACCCTCTTCTTTCGGAGTATATTTCATCGCTCGGTGCGACATTAGTTGCAAATGCGAATGATGTGAAAACACCGTTTGAATTCATTCTAATTCGCAATCGTGACATTAATGCATTCGCATTCTTTGGTGGTCATGTTGCTTTGCATACAGGTCTGTTTCTTCACGCTCAAAGCGAAAGTGAATTAGCCTCGGTTGTCGCTCACGAAATCGCACACTTAACCCAACGCCACCTTGCTCGCGCGATGGAAGAGCAAGCAAGACAAACACCGCTCACCATGGCAGCCCTCGTTGGATCACTCATGCTCGCGATCGCGGCACCGCAAGCGGGTATCGCGGCAGCACAAGCCACGACAGCAGCATCCATTCAAAGCCGAATCAATTACACGCGAAGCAATGAAAAAGAAGCGGACCGCGTCGGTATCGAAACCCTTTCTCGATCTGGGTTCGACGTAAATGCCATGCCGCGATTCTTCACACGTTTGTCTGATCAATATCGCTTTGCGTCAAAACCACCCCAGTTTCTGCTCACGCACCCAATGCCAGATGCGCGTATCACAGATTCTCGTGAACGGGCGCAACAGTATCCGCAAAAAACGGTCCCTTATTCGCCGGAATATCAACTGGCACGATCGCGCGTTATTGCAAGGTATGCCGGTATCGATGCAAGCGCGGCGTTAGATGGTTTTAATCGTGATTTGAAGAAAGCCTCTCCCGCACAAGCGCAATCATTAAATTACGGCAAGGCGCTGGTCTATATCGATAGCCGCCAATTTGACAAAGCAGGGGCACTACTGACGCCACTTTATAAAGCGCAGCCAAACAACCGCTTTTTCCTCGATGCAATGACCGACCTTGATGTTAGCCAGAAACATTTTGACCAAGCATTGAAACGCCTTAACACCGCATTGGAAAGCCAACCCAATAATCCTGTTTTGTTATTGAATCGGGATTACGTGTTGGTGAAAGCGGAAAAATATAAACAAGCCACGTCTGGGCTCATGCAATATACCCATCGCTACCCCAATGACACCAATGGCTGGTCGCTGCTTCAAGAAGCGTATGACAATCAAGGGATACGTCATGGCGCTCTAGCTGCACAAGGCGAGCTATACGCGTTACAAGGACGCTGGCACAAAGCCATTAACAATTACACACAAGCTAGCCAGCTCGTCGATCTTGGCAGTCTTGATCAAGCTCGTTACGATGCACGTATTGACCAGCTTAGGGTTGAAGAAGCGCGATATGCTGCACTTCAGCGCTAACACTAAGATAATAACAATAAACATTGCGACGACGAACGCAGTAAAAAGGAGCTTTCATGTCAGTCACCATTTATCACAACTCTCGCTGCTCAAAGAGCCGTCAAACACTTGTACTTCTTACCGAGCGAGGCATTGAACCTGAGATTGTGGCGTATTTGGATACACCACCTTCAATTGAAACCATCAAAACTCTGCTGTCTCAGCTAGGTTTTGACTCTCCGCGCCAAATTATGCGCACCAAGGACGATATCTATAAAGAACTCCATTTAGGCGATGCTTCCGTGACCGACGAGCAGTTAATCGTTGCGATGTCAGCTAACCCGAAACTGATTGAGCGCCCAATCGTGGTTGCTAATGGCAAAGCCGCAATGGGACGTCCACCTGAAAGCGTGCTTGATATACTCTAATGACTGACATATTGGTGCTCTACTATAGCCGCCATGGCGGAACAAAAAAGCTTGCGCGTCTCATTGCCAGAGGCATCGAGTCAACGGGCGCTGTCGCTAGACTACGCACCGTGCCAGAGCTAGCCATTACGGGTGAAAATCCGATACTGACTGAACCTGAGGACCCATTTGTCACCCTTGATGATCTGACGGCTTGTGATGGTTTGGCACTGGGGAGCCCCGTGCGTTTTGGCAATATGGCAGCGCCACTGAAGTACTTTATCGACAGCACCAGCAAAGCATGGCTAGCAGGCACCTTGATTGGCAAACCTGCCATCGTGTTCAGTTCAGGTTCAATGCTTCACGGTGGACAAGAAACCACACTGCAATCAATGATGCTGCCATTGCTGCATCACGGCATGATCATTGTGGGTCTCCCGCATTCAGAACCTGCCTTACACACGACATCAGGCGGTGGTTCACCCTACGGCCCATCTCACGTGACGGGCGAAGGTCGTCGTCAACCCGACAGTGATGAAAAAGCACTCGCCATGGCAGCAGGTAAGCGATTAGCCGGTATCGCCACCAAGCTGAAACATTGATAAAAGGAGTTATCCGTTGTTCTCTTCTACCTCTCGCCTCAGGGCGACTGCACTTTCTTCCTATCTCGGTTTGTTTGTCTGGGTTGCCCTTTGGCACGGTGTGTTATCGCCGCATGTGCACGTGAACCCCTATGGTGTAACCATTGCGTGGCTACTGCCTTTGCTTTTGCCATTGAAAGGTATTCTCACGGGTAAACCCTACACCCATGCGTGGGCAAATTTCATTTTGATGTTTTACTTCATCCACGCATTAACGATCCTTTGGGTCGATCAAGGTGAGCGCTGGCTAGCATTGGTGGAGTTGCTTCTGACGTCTATTTCATTTGTCAGCAACATCTATTTCGCCAAACGCAAAGGACAAGAATTAGGATTGGGTCTGAAAAAGCTGTCCCAAGTTGAACGCGAGGAAAAGGCGCGATTTGAGAAGTAATTGTACTTAGCAATCAAATAGACATAAAAAAAGCAGATGACTAATCATCTGCTTTTTTTTCGCTTAGTTTAACGAATCCGCTAGCCAATCCACTGATAAGTAATTGCTGGCGTTACTGGCACAACAGCATCAGGAACAACCAGTGACGGAACAACAACGCCATCGATCATCTCACCCGACTCGATACTTACAGGCTGAACAGGTACAGGAATCACTGACGGTTCAGGCAAAACCTCAACACGACGTAAGCGACGATCTGTCATCATCTCATTATGAAAGATCTCTTCATTCGCCAACAAGCTGATACGGAACGTTGCCGTCCCTTCCTCGATTGACTCCAAACGGAGCGCTGCAACAGAATTAAGCCCTTTGAGGGTACGTTCAACCACGAAGAAATCTTCAGCATCATTTAAGCCTGAGATTCGCAGCGCTTTGGCACTGCTATCTGCCACACCCAAGTTAATCGCCAAACGATCAGCATAATAATCCGAGATATCGTCGATCATTTTTGCAAAAGCCTGTGCAGGTGCACCCGCAGCCTGACCTTCTATCGGCGCATCATTGCCAATGCTTGCAGCATTTGGGAACAACTGCCAGCTCAGGCGATTATCGCGCACTTTCACCACAGCTACGCCAGTTGGGTTATAACGCGCACTGGCTTGTGAAATAGGCGCCGCAAAGCCACCCCACAGATCTGGAATAGACACCGCGACCACATCATCAAAGTCGCCCACAGGCATAAGCACAGGTAAACCACGGCGCTCACCTTCCGCTTTTAGGGTATCAATAAGCGCAGAGCCCGATTGTTCCCACACCACGTTACGCTGCGACGCATTGTCTTCCACCAACCAGAACAAGACTTCTGGACGCGGTAAGCCCCAGTAAGGAGCCTGCGCCTGTGTCAGTAAGGTACGAATTTTGGCATCATCAAATGCCAGCACCAATGTGCGCAATCCCTCTGATTCGCCATAACCCAACTGAGTAATGTATTGATTCACAGACGGCAGCGCTTTTTGAATAACAGCATTGTCACCCAACGCAGATTCGCCCGACGTGCGCACCAGCACATCAACAAACGCTTTTTGTTTTGCCGCTTGCTCCGTTGCTCTGTCGCTATCATCCAGCACCACTTCTGTACTGAATAGAGACGCGGCCATTGCGCTGGTTTGCCCAAACGCTAACGCTAAAACGAAAAAGAAGATCCGTAACATATATTTGCCAGATAACTCGATTTTTAAACGTTGATCATAAATTGAAGCCACACTGTCAGCAATGGCAAAAGACCGAATTTGAGTGATATACCCAAACCACCGACGATGGGCTCAATACCTCGCACATATTCATTGACCGCATACTGAGCAAAAAGTTAGCAACAAGAGGTGCAACTCGTCGACAAGATGACGAGTGATGCTGCAGTGCCCTTACTCTTCATGATAGTATCCGCCGATTTTTTTATTTCAGGAAGGAGCGTCATGATGCAATTCTTACTCGGAGCACAAATGTTATTTGTAGCCTTCGGCGCGTTAGTACTGGTTCCGCTACTCACCGGACTAGACCCTAACGTCGCGTTGTTTGGTGCTGGTGTCGGCACTCTGCTTTTCCAACTCGTGACAAAACGCTCCGTCCCCATTTTCCTCGCGTCCTCTTTTGCTTTCATCGCACCTATCATGTTTGGCGTTCAAACTTGGGGTATTCCTGCCACCATGGGCGGCCTAATGGTAGCTGGGGTGGTTTATGTCATCATGGGTGGCATCATTAAAGTCAGAGGTGTTGGCTTTATCCACAAACTACTTCCACCTGTAGTGGTTGGCCCCGTGATCATGGTCATTGGCCTTGGTTTAGCCCCAGCAGCCGTCAATATGGCACTGGGGAAATCAGGTGACGGCGCATTTCAGTTAGTTGATGGGTCAGTCGCGCTTTGGATTTCAGGTATTTCACTGGCAACGACCATTGCGATGTCTGTATTCGCCAAAGGCTTCTTCAGGCTAGTGCCTATTTTGGCCGGTATTATTTCAGGCTATGTGACAGCATTATTCTTTGGCGTGGTCGACTTTTCACCTGTACTGAACGCCGCTTGGCTCGCCATGCCTGCCTTTACCGCGCCTGCATTTAACATTAACGCGATTCTGTTCATGATCCCTGTTGCCATTGCCCCTGCCGTTGAACATGTGGGTGACATGCTGGCAATATCGAATGTCACCGGTAAAGACTACCTGAAAAAACCAGGCCTGCACCGCACCATGGCGGGCGATGGTGTAGCAACTATCGCCGCATCCATGTTTGGCGCTCCACCAAATACTACCTACAGTGAAGTGACTGGCGCGGTCATGCTGACACGTGCATTCAACCCAGCCATCATGACGTGGGCAGCAGTTACCGCCATTATCTTGGCATTTGTCGGTAAATTGGGCGCAGTGCTGCAAACTATTCCAGTTCCTGTCATGGGCGGCATCATGATCTTGCTGTTTGGCTCAATTGCCACTGTCGGTCTTAACACCTTGATCAAAAATCAGGTCGATTTGCACAAAGCCCGTAATCTGACCATTGTGGCGGTCACGCTGGTATTTGGTATCGGTGGCATGGCATTTGGTATTGGTGAATTCAGCCTACAAGGCATCAGCCTTTGCGGTATCGTCGCTATCTTGCTGAACCTTATTCTGCCGCATGACATGGGTGAAACCCACGTTGTTGATAATGCCCAGATGGAAGACTAAGCCTCTGAGCGCATTTCACTAAGCACAAAAAAGGCTTCCCTCGGGAAGCCTTTTTTACATATCGCGTTTCCGCTTTCGATTACCGCACGATTACTTAGTACCGAAAATCTTGTCGCCTGCATCACCCAAGCCAGGAACGATATAGCCTTTGTCATTCAGCTTTTCATCGATTGCAGCGGTGTACAGTTCAACGTCTGGGTGCGCTTTTTCCAAGGCATCAAGACCTTCAGGTGCCGCAACCAGAACCAATACTTTGATGTTGTCACAACCATTTTCTTTCAGCAGATCGATCGTCGCGATCATTGAGCCACCGGTTGCTAACATTGGGTCAACCACCAGCGCCATACGCTCTTCGATGTTGCTTGCGAGCTTGTGGAAGTAAGGCACAGGCTCTAGCGTTTCTTCATCGCGGTAAATACCAACAACACTGATGCGTGCACTTGGAATGTGCTCCAATACGCCGTCCATCATGCCCAGACCTGCACGCAGGATTGGCACAACCGTCACTTTCTTACCTTTGATCTGGTCAACTTCAACCGGGCCGTTCCAGCCTTCAATAGTGACTTTTTCCGTTTCGAAATCTGATGTTGCTTCGTACGTTAGCAGGCTGCCAACTTCGGTCGCTAATTCACGGAAACGTTTGGTGCTGATATCACCTTCACGCATCAAACCGATTTTATGCTTAACCAGTGGGTGCTTAACCTCAACGACTTTCATGACAGACTCCTGAAAAAAACAAATTCCCCGCATTATACACAAGAAAAATGGGTGGAATAGTTACATACAACCAGTTGCGGTTTTTTGCTGCAATTTGCCTTACGCAAACGTTTTCCTTTTTAGAATGTCGCTGTTAAAATGGCGCGGCTTTTAAGTCCACAACTCGGTAAGGATCCCCAGTGAGCGATAATAAGTCTTCTCTAAGCTACAAAGATGCAGGTGTAGATATCGATGCAGGCAACGCCCTGGTCGACAGAATCAAAGGCGTAGTTAAGCGCACTCGTCGTCCTGAAGTGATGGGTGGTATCGGTGGCTTCGGCGCACTTTGTGAACTGCCTACGAAATACAAACATCCGGTACTGGTATCAGGTACTGACGGTGTAGGCACCAAACTTCGCCTAGCGATGGATCTGAAAAAACACGACACCATTGGTATTGATTTGGTCGCGATGTGTGTCAACGACCTGATTGTTCAAGGTGCAGAACCGCTATTTTTCCTTGATTATTACGCAACAGGTAAGCTGGATATTGATACCGCAGCAAGTGTTGTTACGGGTATTGGTGAAGGTTGCTTGCAATCAGGCTGTGCACTGATCGGTGGTGAAACCGCTGAAATGCCAGGTATGTACGAAGGTGAAGATTACGACGTGGCAGGTTTCTGCGTCGGCGTTGTGGAAAAAGAAGACATTATTGATGGGACGAAAGTCAGCGCTGGCGATGCCATCATTGCTATCGCTTCATCAGGCCCTCACTCAAACGGTTACAGCTTGGTTCGCAAAATCATCGAAGTGTCTAACGCCGATGTCAATGCAGAGCTGGACGGTAAAACGCTAGGTGAGCATCTGCTAGAGCCTACCCGCATTTATGTGAAGCCTGTTTTGAAGATGTTGGAAACCTGCGATGCGCATGCGATTTCTCACATCACCGGTGGTGGTTTCTGGGAAAATATCCCTCGCGTATTGCCGCAAGGCACTAAAGCCGTTATCGACGGCAACAGCTGGGAATGGCCAGCGATCTTCACGTGGCTACAAGAAAATGGCAACGTAACGGATCATGAAATGTACCGCACCTTCAACTGTGGTGTAGGCCTGATTGTTGCTCTACCGGCAGAACAAGCTCAACAAGCGATCGATATTCTGAATCAAGAAGGCGAAAACGCGTGGTTGTTAGGCAACATTGAAAACGCTGCCGCTGGTGAAGAACAGGTAGAGATCAAGGGGTAACCATGAAAAAGCTGGTTGTTCTGGTTTCAGGGAATGGTTCTAACCTTCAAGCAATTATCGATCGCTGTCATGACAGAAATGACATGCATATCGCGGCGGTGATTGCGAACAAAGAAGAGGTCTATGGGCTAACACGCGCAACGGATGCGGGTATTGATGCAGTCGTGGTTGCCAGTAAAGGCATGACTGATCGCAGTCAATACGACAACCAGTTAATGGCGACCATTGATGAGTACGCGCCTGATTTAATCGTACTTGCGGGTTTTATGCGTATTTTAACACCGGAGTTTGTTCGTCACTATGAAGGCAAGATGTTAAACATCCACCCTTCACTGTTACCCAAATACCCGGGGTTAAATACCCACCAGCGCGCGATTGATGCAGGCGATACCGAACATGGCACGTCAGTACACTTTGTTACCGAAGAGCTAGATGGTGGCCCTGTTATTCTTCAGGCGCGTGTACCTATCTTTGAAGACGACAATGCAGACAATGTCTTTGCTCGTATTCAAGAGCAAGAGCATCGCATCTACCCTCTTGTCATTGAATGGTTCTGTCAAGGTAGGCTAGAAATGACCGAAGGTAATGCAGTGTTAGACAGTGCAACGCTCGGTCTGCATGGCTATGCGTTTGAGTAACTAAAGCTATTTTATTATTCAATGACGCCGTGCTCAGCGAAAATTAGCGAATAAAAAACGCGCCCATTCAGTGGCGCGTTTTTTATATCTCAGATTTTCTATCAAAGTTCCCTAAGCGTTTTGTACTGCACTCATCTTCTGCGCGATTTCTGCCTGATTACAGGTAATCACCTCACCCAAATGAAACACACAATATTCACCCGGCTGCATTTTATGCCAGGTTTCATTGTTGGTCAGTGGTTGAGTGGCGATCACTGTGACGACATCATTCGGCGTGGTTTCTTGCTGAAAATCCACCGTCACTTCTTCGTCAATTAAACTGGCTTTGCCAAATGGAGCGCGGCGCGTTATCGAGTGCAGATTATTGGTGCAATACGCCATGACATAATCACCATCACTGAACAGCATGTTGAATACCCCCAGTTCACGGAGTGTGTCACAACGGCTCGCGATAAAGCGAAATACTTCCGTCATGTCTTCAGGCTTGTCCGGATAGTGCTTTTCGATCTCACACAGCAGCCAACAAAATGCCTTTTCAC
Organism: Enterovibrio norvegicus FF-33; assembly: GCF_000286835.2. GTDB lineage: Bacteria > Pseudomonadota > Gammaproteobacteria > Enterobacterales > Vibrionaceae > Enterovibrio > Enterovibrio norvegicus_A. Next base: position 3,130,967 of record NZ_AJYD02000038.1, read on the forward strand.
TGTCCGTTTCACCAACAGGTTTGAAATGGCCTGTCGGTAAGTTTTCATATCCTGTCAGCTGCCCATTGTGCGCGTAGGTCCAATAACTGCCCCAGATTTCGCGAGTAAATGGGTGAGTGTTCACCAAATTCACATCACCACGGTTAGCTTGACGAATATGACTAATCACGGCACAGCTTTTGATCGGATAACTCTGCACCAACTCAGCAATTTTCGAATTACAGCTTGGGTTGGGATCTTTAAACGTACGAAAGCCTTTGCCTTCATAAAAGACGATACCCCAGCCATCACGATGAGGGCCAGTATTGCCCCCTCGCTGAATTAGACCCGTAAAACTAAAACATATATCGGTGGGTACATTGGCACTCATACCAAGAAGTTCACACATATTCCGTCACGCTTTCCTTGGATTATTTTTCCATTTCTTTTTCAACTAACTGGATCAAGATATGAATAATCTTGATATGTACCTCTTGGATACGATCAGCATAACCAAAGTGAGGGACGCGGATTTCAATGTCCGCCAAACCCGCCATTTTGCCGCCGTCTTTACCCGTTAGCATAATGGTTTTCATGCCTTTGGTTTTTGCAGCTTCAATCGCTTTCAGGATGTTACCTGAATTACCAGACGTCGATAGACCAAACAACACATCACCCTTCGAACCAACAGCTTCTAGGTAGCGTGAAAAAACAAATTCGTAGCCAAAATCGTTACTCACACAAGAAATATGGCTTGGGTCAGAAATCGCAATCGCAGGATAGCCTGGACGATTTTCACGGTAACGACCGGTCAACTCTTCAGCAAAGTGCATCGCGTCACAGTGCGAGCCACCGTTACCACATGACAACACTTTTCCGCCGGCTTTGAATGAATCTGCCAGCAAAGTTGCCGCCGCTTCAATATCAGCAATATTTTTGTCGTCACTAAGAAACGTATTTAGCACGTGAGCTGCTTCATTGAGCTCGGAGCGAATCAGATCTTGGTACATGGGCAATTCTCTTTATTGATTGTTGACTGTTTGCGGAGCAAGCCGCCGGCCTATCGAAGCAGTGTACCTGTAAAAGCCAGAAGCTGTCGATAATCAGGCTCACCTTCTGATTACTTCATAAAAACAGATGCCTAATAATTGCACGGCGTTTAATTGTCTCTCAGTGTGAAGCATTGTGCACATTTTTGCTGGTCATCATTTTACATTTCATTAAAAACCTGCTTACAATTAAGTGGTATGACCTCTTACCATTTAAAGATTGGGTTGATGGAGAAGGAGAACCTGACATGGCAACAACCCTGTACCTTACAACGTTCCTAGCAGTACTGGCGCTTTTGGCGTATCACCGCGCAGGACTGAAGATGTTCACCGCTGCAGCCGCGAGTTTGTTAATCGTTGGATCTCTAATGGGCAATATTGGCCAGCTTAGTTGGCTAGTTTTCTTTGCCGTGGCAATCCCCCTAAACGTGCGTTCTTTCCGCGAAAGTTGGTTAAGCAAACCTGCACTTAAGATGTTTAAAGGCGTGATGCCTGAAATGTCACAAACCGAAAAAGAAGCGATTGATGCAGGCACGGTATGGTGGGAAGCCGATCTTTTCCGAGGCGCCCCTGATTGGAATAAGTTACACGATATCCCAGCACCGCGTCTGAGTGCGGAAGAACGAGCCTTTCTTGATGGCCCCGTGAACGAAGTGTGCCGAATGGTGAATGACTACCAAGTGACACACGAGCTTGCTGATCTTCCTGAAGATGTTTGGCAATTCCTGAAAGATCACAAGTTCTTCGCCATGATCATCAAAAAAGAATATGGCGGCCTAGAGTTCTCCGCCTATGCACAGTCTTTAGTGCTGCAAAAGCTGACTGGCGTATCTAGCGTACTGTCTTCAACGGTTGGCGTACCAAACAGCCTCGGTCCTGGTGAGTTGCTGCAACACTACGGTACTGGCGATCAAAAAGACTACTACCTTCCACGCTTAGCAAAAGGCCTGGAAATCCCGTGCTTTGCACTGACTAGCCCAGAAGCAGGGTCTGACGCAGGCTCGATTCCTGATGAAGGTTTTATCACTAAAGGCATGTGGCAAGGCGAAGAAGTTCTGGGTATGTCAATTACTTGGAACAAGCGCTATATCACCCTTGCACCTGTTGCCACCGTTCTTGGTCTGGCATTTAAACTGAAAGACCCTGATAGCTTACTCGGCGACAAAGAAGATCTAGGTATTACCTGTGCGCTCATCCCGACCGATATTGACGGTGTGGAAATTGGTCGCCGCCATTTCCCACTGAACCTGCCGTTCCAAAATGGTCCAACGCGCGGTAACAACATTTTTGTCCCATTGAGCTTCATCATTGGTGGTCCTGATATGGCAGGACAAGGCTGGCGCATGCTGGTTGAATGTCTGTCAGTGGGTCGTGGCATTACGCTGCCTTCAAACTCGACAGGTGGCCTTAAATCCGTTGCATTGGCAACAGGCGCGTATGCACGTATCCGTCGTCAATTCAAATTACCTATCGGTAAAATGGAAGGGATTGAAGAGCCTTTAGCACGTATCGGCGGTAATGCTTACGTCATGGATGCAGCCAGTGCGCTAACCGTGACGGGTATTGATTTGGGTGAGAAGCCCTCCGTCATTTCGGCCATTGTGAAATACCATTGTACTCACCGCGGCCAACGTGCCGTGATTGATGCCATGGACATTGTGGGCGGAAAAGGTATCTGTTTAGGGCCAAAGAACTTCTTGGCTCGCGGCTACCAAGGCTCGCCGATTGCGATTACCGTTGAAGGTGCCAATATTCTAACGCGCTCAATGATCATCTTCGGTCAAGGTGCAATCCGCTGTCATCCTTTCGTCTTGACGGAAATGGAAGCGGCATACAATGAAAACGAACGTGAAGCACTCACTGCATTTGACCAAGCTTTGTTTGGCCATGTGGGCTTTGTGATCAGCAATCTAGTTCGTTCAGTATGGTTAGGCCTGACTGACGGTCGTACCTCGAAAGCACCACGTAAAGATGAAACGGCTCGTTACTATCAGCAAATGAACCGCTATGCGTCAAACCTCGCGCTTCTAGCCGATATTTCGATGGCAGTGCTGGGCGGAAACCTCAAACGTAAAGAGCGCCTTTCTGCACGTCTAGGAGACGTATTGAGCCAGCTCTACATGGCATCGTCTACCATGAAGCGTTATGCCGATGAAGGCTACCAAAAAGCCGACCTTCCTTTGGTTCATTGGGGTATGCAAGACGCTCTCTACCAAACCGAAGAAGCGCTCATCGAGTTTCTAGCAAACTTCCCAAGCCGTTGGATAGCTGCACCACTGCGTGTCTTGTTGTTCCCATTTGGTACACGTCGCACCAAACCAAGTGACAAGCTCGATGGCAAAGTTGCTCAAATCCTGCAAACACCATGCGACACACGAAGCCGTATCGGTCGTGGTCAGTTCCTTGAGGCCTCAGAGCACAATCCCGTCGGTAAGATTGAGAAAGCGCTCCTCGATATCTTGGCGGCCGAACCTGTTTATAAAAAGGTCTGTGACGCAACCGGTAAAAAACTACCGTTCATGTTCTTGGATAAAGTGGCGGATGTGGGTTTGAGTGAAGGTGTTATCACTGAAAAAGAAGCTGACATTCTGCGCATTGCAGAAGAAGGTCGATTGGAAACCATCAACGTCGATGATTTTGAGTCTGATGAACTTGCAGCGGCAAGCAAAGCATTAGATAAAGTGACTCACGCGGCATAACCTGCCACACAAGCAAAAGCCAAAAAGGAGAAGCCTCGCTTCTCCTTTTTTTTGTCTCCCCTCAACGTGTCGTATCTGCAGTTAACCGTTGTCGCTAGCTGTGTGACTAACGCAGAACACTCATCGTACTACGCTGCTTTGTCAGGCTCTTCAGGTGGCGGCGCCTCTAACTCTTCTTCCGTTTCGGCGGCTAGCTTCTTGGCTTTAATCTTACGAATGATGAACCACGTCAATATCGCCAGTATCAACAGCAAAATATTGCCGCCAATGATGGTGATCATCGCCATCTTGCGGTCTTCTTCACGCTGTATGGCTTGGCGTTTTTCTTCTTCGATACGCGCACGTTCAGCCTCACGCTCTTCGCGCTCAAGCTTCGCCTGCTCTATCGCTTCATAATCCGCTACCGCAAAAGTCTGCTCGGGTAAATGGAAGACAAGAGGACGCCCTGATAATTTGTCCGTTCCGTAAAGCCAAGCAAACCATTTGTGTCTTCCAGGTTCGCCAAAGTTATCTATCTCAACATTCAGCGCGGTGTAATCCTTATTGGATACGCCTTGATAAACCGAAAGTTTACCGTTGGTATCCGTAAATTCAGCGTGCGCTGCGATGGTGCCCGTTTCAATGCTGGCGCTGTCAGATTCCACCAGCAAATGATGTGGCAGGGCTTTTTTACGACTTTGCGTAAAAGTAGCCATCAGCGGTGTTGGATAAACCAGCACTTCTTGTTCAAGGGTACGGAAGAACACGCCATTGCCCGATGTCACCCGAGCACGGTATTTCCCTGGAGGGGCGTTAACGGGCAATTCAACAGTGAAAATGCCATCACCCGCGGTTTCATCAAGTCCTGATCCGTCATCCACAAATAGTCCAAGAGACATTTCCTGAGGACGTTGGTCAACCGGAATGTCATCAACGCTTTCTATGTATTCAGTAAAGGTGACCGTCAACTCAACACGATCAAGGAAATCCCGCAGATTTAGGGGTTCATTTGCTTGCATCAGACGGGCAGTAAATTTGAGGGTCTCTCCCTGATAGAGCCTACTAGGGAAAGTGTCTACTTTCATGCTGAGTTCGGAAAGTATGCGGATCTTGTTCTCGGGCGTGACTTTTCCAATGGCCTGCCAAGGGCCGGGCATCGGGTTAAGAACAGACACAATATCCATATCTGATTCTTGATGCCAAGAGACACTGTCTGGATGTCTCCACGCATATAACTTAGTGCCATCAGGCTGAACCAGCACAACAGGTTGACTTGGATTCTGCCGATAGATAACAAAGGCGACCTGAGTGATGGTGGAGTCGATCCGAAAACGGTTGTTGAGCAAACGAATATCACGATCAGATGTCTGTTCCGCTGCGACGTTAAATACCGTCAACAGCGCAAGCAGCACGCCAATCCACCCAGTTTTCATACCTTCTCCTGTCACCGCCAGAGACAACTACCGTTTTTCGCAATAACGTCTAGCTGCGCTTCATGTTCTTTTAGTTCATCGGCAGATGCATGGATGATCTTTAGCTTTTTCGTACCGGCTTCGACACGACGAATGGATTCGCCATTGGCATCTTGATCATTTGAGTCTCTTCCACTGAATGCCAAGGTTGTCTGGCCGCCTGTCATCAGCAAATAAACGTCAGCAAGGATCTCAGCATCCAACAATGCGCCGTGCAGCGTTCGGTGTGAGTTGTCTATGCCATAACGATCACAAAGCACATCAAGGTTATTGCGTTTCCCAGGGAAGATTTTCCTTGCCATGGCAAGGGTATCCGTGACCTTACAGTAGTCCGTGGTTTTGCCAATTTTGGGGTTTAATGTCTGGAATTCATTGTCCATAAAGCTGACATCAAAGGGCGCATTGTGTGCTACCAATTCGGCGCCTTTAATGAACTCTAGAAAGTCTTGATGGATCTTTGCATAGTCAGGCTTATCAACCAGAAATTCATCAGTAATACCGTGGACAGAAATTGCCTCAGGATCTATTTGACGATCGGGTTTGATGTAGACGTGGAAATGTCTCCCCGTTAACTTACGGTTAACGATTTCCACGGCGCCAATTTCAATGATTTTGTGCCCTTCATAAACAGGGCCACCTTCACGGTTCATACCCGTGGTTTCTGTATCGAGAACGATTATTCTGTCGTAACTGGCTTTCATGACGTCACTTGTGTCAGACTTATTGATTAATTTAAGTAGATACTAACAAATATGGTCAAGCAGGTAGAAATTTTCACGGATGGTTCTTGTCTCGGTAATCCGGGCCCGGGTGGTTATGGGGTCGTTTTACGCTACAAACAGCACGAAAAAGAACTAAGCGAAGGCTTTGACCTGACCACCAATAACCGCATGGAGTTGCTCGCTGCCATCGTGGGGCTAGCCAGTCTGAAAGAGCACTGCACGGTGGTACTCACCACCGACAGCCAATACGTTCGTCAGGGCATTACACAATGGATACATAACTGGAAAAAGCGCGGATGGAAAACAGCCGATAAAAAACCAGTGAAAAATGCCGACCTTTGGCAGAAATTGGACTTGGAAGCACAACGTCATACGATTGATTGGCAATGGGTGAAAGGCCATACTGGGCACCCAGAAAATGAACGTTGTGATGAACTAGCAAGAACGGGGGCAGAGAACCCAACAGGCCCGGACACAGGCTATCAACCTAGCGAATAGCGTCTTACGCGCCGCCAGTTCGGTAATTGATACCCACTGGCGATAGTTGCTTCTTTAGTTTCAACTTTGCTTTTATCAGTTTTAAAGGGTAAGTGCGTTTTCGCGCCACGATGAAATACAGCGACCCCATCGCTGGCAACAACCCAGAGCATGCATTTTCAAACCAAACCCCGCAGGTACGATGCTTTGTAACCGGAATAAGCCCGAAACAGGACATTTCGACCAGCTCATAATTCAGCAGCCCTAACCAATCTCGCACTCGAAGCGGAGAAAACATTCGCCCATTCCACGGCAGTTGATTCTTCCGCCACGGTATTATGCGGCCGATCCCCATCAAACTGCTAGGATTCACTCCCGATATGACTAAATAGCCATCATCTATCATTACCCTATCGATTTCGCGTAGAAGCCGGTGGGGATCATCCGAATAATCGAGTTGATTGGCGAGAATACAAACATCGAAAGCTTTATCAACAAACGGCAATTCGTAACTTTCAGATTCAACATTTCGCAGAGGATTTAACTTATCAATGCAGACCTGATGATGAATGTTACAATGCCCACTGGTTAATTCGATGCTTAAACCACCCAGTTTGAGCATGTGATAGCCGAAGAAGCGAGGGAGCCATTCATCCAGCCGTGTCTGTATGTGTGAGCACGCCCACTCGCCATGAGCGAATTGATCCCATGTATAAGGGTATTCCAGTGGACGTTGACTGCGTGCTGGTTTCATAGTGTATTTGAGTTATAGCTGGAGAGTTTAAATGCTATCTGTATCAAGCATACCCGCATTAAATGACAATTACATCTGGCTGATAAAAAATGATGACAATCATTGTGTTGTTGTCGACCCAGGAGATGCCACGCCCGTTTTTGCGTTCTTAGAGAACCACGGCCTTATCTTAGACGCAATATTGATTACCCACCACCATGACGATCATGTTGGTGGTGTGCCTGAGCTCACATCGCATTACCCGAACACCTCGGTTTATGGCCCAGCGACCGCTCGCTTCCCTCAAGTTACTCACCCCCTGAAGGACAAATCAACATTTACCCTTTTCGGTAGTGAGTTCGTTGTGCGCGAAGTGCCAGGGCATACCCTTGATCATATTGTCTATTATTCAGAGGATATGCTGTTTTGCGGTGACACTCTCTTTTCAGGCGGTTGTGGCCGATTGTTCGAGGGCAGCCCGGCTCAGATGCACAAGTCGTTATCACTCCTGTCGTCTCTGCCTGACGATACATTGGTGTTCTGCGCGCACGAATACACACAATCAAACCTAAAATTTGCTCAAGCCGTTGAACCCAGCAATACTGCGCTTAAGGATTATTCTTTGAGCGTTGATGTGTTGAGATCTAACAACAAGATCACGTTGCCATCAACGATTGGAAAAGAAAAAAATATCAATCCATTTTTGCGCGTTGATCAAGCCTCAATAAAATCGGCAGTTCAACATCGTGCAACGGATAGCTCAGAAACAGAAACGTTTGCGGCGCTCCGACGCTGGAAAGATGAATTTTGACGCAAGTCACTTGTAAGCAGCATTGAAGGCCGATTACTATCATCGGCCAATTTTTGAAAGGTTAGGTTATTAATGAAGTTCCGTTATGTATTAGTGGGATCGATGTTCCTCGCAGGATGCCAATTGACTGGGCAAGATGACGTCGCGACAACGACTAATACGCCAGAACAGCAGGAAGCGTTGCTGACCCACGAGAAAGCTGAAAACACTCAGGTTGAAGCAGTGGTCGTAACACCTGTCATCACCCCGCAAAGTCAGGAGGATGTCTGGGATCGGATTACCATGCAGTTGGAAATGCCCGTACCAGAAAACAAGCGGGTGCAATATTACCGCAACTGGTATTTGAAAAACCCTCTGCATCTACAAACAGTCGCTAAACGCGCAGAACCTTTCCTCCACCTCATCACAGAAAAAGTCGAAGAGCGCGGAATCCCGCTCGAGATTGCTTTACTTCCAGTCGTGGAAAGCTCATTCGATCAGTTTGCATACTCACATGGTCGTGCGGCAGGTTTATGGCAATTTGTGCCGGATACAGGTCGTCGATTTGGACTAGAGCAAAACTGGTGGTATGACGGTCGTCGAGATGTGGTCGCATCGACTGACGCAGCGTTAGATTTATTGGAATATCTTCACAAAAAATTTGATGGTGATTGGCTACACGCACTAGCGGCATACAACACCGGCGAAGGGCGAGTATTTCGCGCCATTAGAAACAATAAAGCCAAAGGCCTGCCGACTGATTTTTGGTCACTGTCGCTACCGAAAGAAACCCGAGGGTATGTTCCTAAGCTGATTGCTGTCGCTGACGTGATTAAAAACAAAGACAAATACGGCTTGTCTATACCTGAGGTTGCCAACAAACCAGTGGTTGAATTGGTAGAGCCTAACGTTCAAATGGATTTAGCCCTTGCTGCGAATTATGCGGGACTGTCTCTTTCTGAACTTCAGAGCTTAAACCCTGCATACAACCATTGGGCTACAGCGCCTGATGGTGTGACTCATCTTCTGTTGCCAAAAGAAAACATAGCTCGCTTTAATGCTCAGCTAGCAGAGAATAATAACCAAGGTATCAAAGTTACCCGTTACAAAGTTAAAAGTGGTGATTCTTTAGGTCTGGTCGCACAGCGTCACAATACAACAGTAAAATTGATACAACGTGCCAACAGCATTAAAGGAACCAGTATTCGTGTTGGACAACACCTTATAATCCCTGTCGCACTTCAAGACGAAAGCCAATACGCCCTAAGCGCACCGCAACGTCTAGCCAAAATGACCAGTAAAAAACGCGGAGATTACAAACTCACACACACCGTTGCCAGAGGTGACAGCTTTTGGACCATATCGCGTAAGCATGGTGTCTCTCATGGAGAACTCGCACGTTGGAATGGCATGAGCCCGAAAGATCCATTACGTATCGGCCAAGACCTGGTGGTTTGGAAGAAAGGGGAAGATGGAGCACGTATCCGCACTATTTTTTACAAAATCCGCGAAGGTGATTCATTGAGCAGTATTGCTTCACGCTATGGCGTGTCAGTGACGGACCTTGTTAAATGGAACGCTCTGAAAAAGAGCGCTTATATCAAGCCAGGGCAAAAACTGAAGCTGCATATCGATGTGACTAAAGTCAGCGCATAACACGTCTGGCATCTACATTGAAAAATATAAAAAACGCGTTGTATTGATACAACGCGTTTTTTATATCACATCACCATAGGGTGACGTTTCATCATTCTTATCCCTTCCCGCTTGAAACAATCGACTAACGGGTTCTCTGCCATATCGACTCGCCAAACAAACGATAATGAACGTGAAATATCGAGTTCAGGTACATTCAGCGCAACCAATTTACCGTTTTCAATGTAACGTTCCACATCTAGATACGGCAAGCAGGTTAAATATGAGCCATTCGCGACAAGGCTCCGAATGACAGGAACATGTTCGTATTCCCGCCAAACATCCAAGTCTGCAATGTGATTGGAAATCGCACTTTCAAACGCGGTTCGCGTGCCTGAACCATGTTCTCGCAATACCCATTTCGCTTGCTCCAACTGTGCAATGCTGACGCGATCGTAACGCGAAAAAGGGTGATGAGCAGAGGCGACGATTTTCAGGTGATCTGTACACAAAGATTCTTGATGAAGGCGATTGTCATCGCATCGCCCCTCAATAATACCCAAATCATAGCGGTAATCGAGGACACCAGATATAACTGAACTGGTACTGTGAACACCAAGCGAAATGCGAATTTCCGGAAAGTCATTATCAATAATACTGATAAGGTCCGGAACTAGGTGCTCTGCGGGGGTTTGACTTGCTCCTAAGCGAATTTCACCACTCAGTAAGTGCTGATCATAAAACCCCATTTCAATGTGTTGAGCATCTCTCAAAAGACGTTTGGCTTTAGGTCTCAACCAACTTCCCCAGTGCGTAAGGAGTAACCGTTTCCCCTTACGTTCAAATAATGGCCTACCAAGCATTTTTTCTAACTGTGCCAGTGACATACTGGTTGCCGACTGTGTCAGAGACAGCACTTCAGCGGCCTGACTAACACTGCCAGTATCTGCCACAGTGTCAAATACTGCTAACTGTTTGAGTGAATATCGCATCGCTTTTCTTCCCTAAAAAGAGTCACTGAAATAACCCTAAAGACATCATGTCTCCATTGTACCTACCACGGAAAAATCATCAATAAATCTGAATATAATTCAAAGAATTATCAATTGTACTTGATCAACCATTCCCCATTACGCTGATTAAGAAGCAAGGCAATCGCCAAGCTAAATCACAAGGAGAATGACATGAATACATATGGGAGGCATTGCGATGACGACGGCCTACTCTGATCACGAATTCGTTTCAGTCAAAGGTTTTTCTGCATCAGAAATGATGAATGAAGCGGAACGTTATGCGCTAAAGAAAATTAGCAAACGCAGCGGTGCCACACTCAGTTTAGCCATTCTGGCTGGTGCCTTTATCGGTCTCGCCTTTCTGTTTTACATCACAGTAACTACAGGCAATGACAGCACAAACTGGGGCGTTAATCGACTGATCGGCGGTTTCGCTTTTAGCATGGGACTGATCTTGATTGTTATTTTTGAAGGCGAGCTATTTACCAGCACAGTGCTGTCGAGTATTTCATGGGCCAATAATCAGGTAAGCATCAGCAAGCTGCTTTCAACCTGGGGAAAGGTCTACCTTGGCAATTTCTTAGGGGCAACACTCCTTGTCATCATGGTAACCGCGGCAGGCTTATACCAGCTTGATGGCGGTCAATGGGGCTTAAATGCGCTTAATATTGCCCAGCATAAACTTCACCACACTTGGCTCGAAGCCTTCACTTTAGGCGTTTTGTGTAACATTTTAGTTTGTACTGCTATTTGGCTCACTTTTTGTTCTGCCAACCCCATTGTCAAAGCTGTAATGACAATGTTGCCTGTCGCAATGTTTGTATCTAGCGGTTTTGAACACAGTATTGCCAATATGTTCATGGTGCCATTAGGCATCGTCATCGCCAATTTTTCTCCAGATACCTTTTGGCTTGGACTTGGCGCTAATGCAGCAAACTATGCTGACCTCACCTTCAACAACTTCATCATCAACAACCTGATCCCCGTTACCTTAGGCAATATTGTTGGCGGCGCCGTGCTTGTCGGTCTAGCTAACTGGGGGATCTACCGAAAACAAATGCAACAACCCGACATGCTGAGCATTAACACGCCAGTGACTATCGCTAAAGCCAGTAAGGACTCTGCCATGATTAACTCCGTGAAAGTAAAAGATCTAATGAATACAAACCCTATCGTCTTGAAAGCAAGTGACCGCACGGCTCAAGCCATTGACACCTTGCTTTCTAATGGCATAACTGGTGCGCCAGTTTGCGACAGTCAAATGCAGGTTGTGGGTTTTTTCTCAGTACATGATGCGATGGTTAATCTTTGGTGTGAGGACTATCTACCTGATGCGAAACAAGTCGTTGGCGAGTTGATGTGTGATGATGTGACGGCGTTAAATGCAGAAGAAAGCTTAGTTGACGTCGCTGAATTCTTAGTCATGGACAAAGAAAAGGTTTTCCCTGTATCTCCGATGGGTATCGCAACAAGCTTCTCCAATTTATCGCTAAAAGAGCGAGTTAAAGAGGCTAAAATAAGTAAACCGCATATTTTGCCGGTTATCACTAATGGCCGCTTAGTCGGTGTGATTTCAAGATCTGATGTGCTGCAGGCATTAAGACCACTTTATGAAAACGAGCCGTTAGTTGAAGTAGCAAAAGCCATTTAAAGACATGAAGGGCAGTAGCAATACTGCCCTTTTGTTATTGAGAAAGAAATGTCAGTGACGCTTCAATGAATGCGTGGTCAGACGCCGTTGTCTTTTTTGACAAAGATACATTAAGTTCAAGATCTCGGTAGAACAAATGATCAAGTGGATGACCAAAAACTGTCAGTCGATCGTCGCTGCTATATTGAGCCTCTTTCAGTCCAAGCTCATCAAGTTCTTTTTTAACCACATTCAGACGTTCATCGCTCCAAGTATTAAAGTCTCCAGCAATGATGAGTGAACCACTGATATCGCTCACCGCATCAACCAGCGACTGAAGCTGCTCTCGGTATTCTTCCACTCCAAAAGTAAAGTTAATACTGTGTAGGTTAATAACAGACAGAGTATTTCCATCAGACAAGGAGAATGCACTGTAAAGAGCACTTTTCGGTAAGCGCAGGTATGGCTCAACTTTGGTATAGGCGCAGACTTTTGATGGCTTCACTTCAGACAAAGTCATCACGCCAGCAATTTCACCATTGATCGCGAATGCGTATGCCTGATTACTGTGCCACCCTTCTCGCTCTATGTAGCTGAGAAGCTGAGGTTTAGATTGAGCTTCTTGAAGTAATATCAGTGAGTTTTTTTTCGATAGATCCGAAAGCTCAGTCTCCCAACCATCTAATTGTTGTTTGTAGATATTCCATACCGCGATATTGAGTGGTTTGGTCACATCAATCGTTTCGGTCTCTGAATAGTCACGACAGCGAACGCTTGCCTCTCCTGATGCCAAGCTCGCCTCCGTCGGTACATCAACAACCATATAGACCGTTAGAATGCCGCTGATTAATAATAATGCGCCAAGGATTGCCCATCGGGATCTAAGTTGTCTCATAAAAAGCGGCACCTTATTTATTAGTTTAACATTCGATCGATCTATCTAAGAGCAAGGGTATTTCGCTCTCCCCTGATAAATATTGTCGATGAACTCATAACAGTCGTTTCAATAGCGGGACACAGCGCTCTAATTCACATGTGCAACATTCAATTGCCCCTATACTCTCTCGACTCGCACATTCAGGAGCAAAAAATGGTTAATGAATCTAAAGGCATCTATTACCGTATTTTACACCCAGCTCAAAAACCTTGGATGATTGCCTTCGTTGCAGCGATTGGCTCTGCCATTTGTATCGCCTTGCTGGCATTAATTGATGAAAGTGCGAAAGGTGATTATGTCTTAATGGCGCCTTTCGGAGCAACCATGGTTCTGGTTTTTGGATTACCCCAAAGCCCCCTAGCACAACCTCCCAATGTCATCTTAGGCCATCTAACAACAGCCATCGTCGGCGTCATTTTTGCCAATCTCTTTCCTCCTGAATTTTGGTCACTCGGGTTAGCTGTAGGTACAGGGATTTTCTTTATGATTCTGTTTAATGTCACTCATCCTCCTGCCGGCGGTAATCCGTTGCTTATCATGTTGGGTGGACACACAAGTTTCACGTTTGCGCTTTACCCTGTGCTAGCAGGTGCGTGTGTCATCGTGATTGTTGCTCTGATTTATCACGGTTTTGTATCGCGATTAGAGTATGCATGGGTCAACAAACCGAAGAAGGCATAGGCTATGTACAGCAAAATACTTTACGCACTTGATCTGGACTCTAAACCCCATTTACACAAAGCTCTCGCTATTGCGGTGCAACTCAACGCGGAACTTTACGTCGGATATGCTACCTACATCGGTGAAGACTACACAGATGACGAGATTTATTTCGGCAAAGCAGATGGCGACAAGGTCGTTGATAGCAAGAAAAAAGAGCTCGAAAATAAGCTGGAAGCATTGCTACTGGGAACCGAACTATCAAAAGAGCATGTGTACGTCGTCGATGGCCCAATTGGAAAAGCCATCGATCATTTAGCCCAAACACTGAGTGTAGAGCTTGTCCTTATTGCAAAATCTCATCACCACTTCAGCTTGTTGATAAAGCCTGACACTTTAATACGCTATACATCCCACTATGACTTGTTGAGCTTCAACTAGACGAATGAAACCTCAGCATTGTTTCAGGGACGCCCAGTGTAAGGCTTTAGTTTTGGCATGAGCAAATAGAACTGGCAGGGGTGTAGAGATTCGACCGGGCTGATGTTCCAGCTCCTAACATCGCTTTGAAAAAGGGACAAATACAAAAAAGCCCCGACATTGCTGTCGACGCTTTCGAAGGTGGCAGGGGTGGAGAGATTCGACCGGGCTGGCGTTCCAGCTCCCAACATCGCTTTGAAAAAGCGACAAATACGAAAAAGCCCCGACATTTCTGTCGAGGCTTTCAAAAGTGGCAGGGGTGGAGAGATTCGAACTCCCAACACGCGGATTTGGAATCCGCTGCTCTGCCAATTGGAGCTACACCCCTGTAGTTGTTTTAAAGACTTAACTTTGTCTAAATAAGTGGCGGAGCGGACGGGACTCGAACCCGCGACCCCCGGCGTGACAGG
>NZ_AJYD02000038.1:3145641-3145734 GCF_000286835.2 Enterovibrio norvegicus FF-33
GCGAAAAATACAAAAAAGCCCCGACATTTCTGTCGAGGCTTTCGAAAGTGGCAGGGGTGGAGAGATTCGACCGGGCTGGCGTTCCAGCTCCCA
>NZ_AJYD02000038.1:3148860-3149070 GCF_000286835.2 Enterovibrio norvegicus FF-33
GACGGGATCGAACCGTCGACCTCTTGCATGCCATGCAAGCGCTCTCCCAGCTGAGCTATAGCCCCATCGAAATGGTGTCACTAGTGTGCTTTTTCTTTAGACAAGATGAAGCATTTCGACGTTTAGCATACCAAACGAATAAAACTTCAATTTAATATAAAGGAAAAGTGGTGGGCGATACCGGGCTCGAACCAGTGACCCCCTCCTTGT
>NZ_AJYD02000038.1:3150794-3233652 GCF_000286835.2 Enterovibrio norvegicus FF-33
CATCCCCATTTCCGAAAAAACAGGTCTAACGCTCAATGAATACTGAATTACTTTTTTGCCCTAAGGCAAATCTGCATTGACTGTGTTGACAGTGTTACTCCGAAGAGCTCAACCATCTTGGGTCACTCAGTTCATTGATAAATCTTATGTCTATCAAGTACGAGTGCCCACACAGATTGTATAGGTCAAATTGTTAAAGAGCTTGCTCAGGCTTGCTGAGCGGAGAGAGATTTAAACTCAACTCCATTTTTGAGTCAAGCACTTTTGCTTTCCTCACGTTAGCTGCGAACTTTGCCGTGCCAACAGGGAGCGCATTATAGGGAGAGAATTCGTATTGGCAATACCTTTCCAGTTAAAAAAACGCTTTTTCTCTAAAAAATCGCTCAACCGTTCAAAAGATCATCAAAGTGATAAAAAAACAGCCCAGACGGGCTGTATTTGGGTCGTATGTATTCGCTTAAGTTTTTTATCGTTACCGCTATCGCGTTTTTAAATACCCTGGCACATCAGCAATACTATCTAATACTACCGTTGCCAATGCTTCACCATCTTCAGTGAGCGACTTACCAGTGCGTACAAGAATTTTAGTTTCCACCCCCGCAGCACTTGCAGCTTTCATATCATCCGCTTTATCACCAATCATTACTGAATGAGTCATATCGATACCAAGGTGCTCTTGCGCGGATAAAAACATACCAGGCTTTGGTTTTCTGCAATCACAGTCTTTTTTGTACTTATCATCACCATGCTCAGGATGATGTGGACAGTAGTAGATGCCGTCAAATTCGACACCTTGATCTTCAAAATTCCAATCCATCCATTCGGTCAGAGAGATAAAATCATCTTCACTATAGTAACCGCGAGCAATGCCAGATTGGTTTGTTACCAATACGAGCAAATAGCCCATTTCTTTGAACACTCGGCATGCATCGAAAACGCCTTCAATATATTCAAAGTCATCGACCTTGCTAATGTAACCATGATCGACATTAATTACGCCGTCTCTATCAATAAATACCGCTGGTTTGGCCAATGCTCTGCCCTCTATTATGCTGAGTGCGCGATTATGACACGCAATTCGCTCATCATCTATTGTCTAGCCGCTGCCCAAGCTAACTATGGTAAAGTCTGTGTTAAAAGAATCAGAGATAAATACTATGAATTACTCACTTACGCCTGTGGGTCACATTCAGTCCCCTTTCAAAGAAAAGTTCGCCGTACCTCGCCAACCCGGTCTTGCACCTAGTGCAACCGCATCTATCGCACTTTGTGGAGAAGCGAATCAAGATGATGCCGTTCGTGGGCTCGAGCAATTTTCACATATATGGTTACTTTTCTTATTCGACCAAAATTTAGCGAAAGGCTGGACACCGACAGTTCGCCCACCACGTCTTGGTGGCAATGAACGAGTTGGCGTTTTCGCCAGCCGTGCGACCTTTCGCCCTAACGGTGTTGGTATGTCCGTTGTCCCCATCACTGGCATTAGAAAGATAGGACGTCAGGTCATTATCGATATTGGCAGTTGTGACCTAGTGGATGGCACACCTGTCGTCGACATCAAGCCTTATATTCCCTATTCCGATTCGATCACTGAGGCAAAAGGCGGATATGCGGCGGAAATACCTGACACGCTCGAAGTTACCTTCAGTGACGACGCTAGAAATCTACTTTTAAAACAAAACGACGGCGCGCACAAAATTCAAGTGATTCAAGAAGTACTCGCTCAGGATCCTCGCCCCGCATATAAAAAGGGGAAATCGGACGACAAGGAGTACGCCGTCCATCTCTTCGACTTAAACATCAAGTTTACCGTTGATGAACCGCTAATCACTGTGAGTACCATAGAAGCCTTTGGCGATTAAGGCTCTCACTGGTAATATGGCGCCCTTATACCTTCCATACTGTAAATAGATAAACGGATAGCTTAGATGCGTACCAGTAAATACCTTCTTTCTACGTTGAAGGAAACACCAAACGACGCCGAAGTAATCAGCCACCAGCTGATGCTACGCGCAGGAATGATCCGCAAACTGGCTTCAGGTCTATATACCTGGCTACCAACCGGCTTGCGCGTTCTTCAAAAGGTTGAAAACATCGTTCGTCAAGAAATCAATAACGCCGGTGCGATTGAAATATTGATGCCTGTTGTTCAACCCTTTGAACTTTGGGAAGAGACAGGTCGTTCTGAAAAGATGGGGCCAGAGCTTCTTCGATTCAGTGATCGTCACGAGCGTCCGTTTGTTCTGAGCCCGACGGCGGAAGAAGTGGTCACTAGCCTTGTTCGTAACGAAGTGAACTCTTACAAGCAGCTGCCATTGAACCTGTATCAAATTCAGACCAAATTCCGTGACGAAGTTCGTCCACGTTTTGGTGTGATGCGTGCACGTGAATTCTCAATGATGGATGCATACAGCTTCGACATCGATAAAGAAGGTCTAGAAAAATCTTACGAAGCTATGCATGTCGCTTACTGCGCTGCATTTGATCGCATGGGCTTGGATTACCGCCCAGTGCTGGCCGATACCGGTGCAATTGGTGGTTCTGCGTCACACGAGTTCCATGTACTGGCAAACAGTGGCGAAGACACTATCGCATTCTCAACGGAATCTGATTATGCAGCCAACGTTGAAATGGCCGAAGCCGTTGCTCCTGCTGGTGAGCGTGCTGCGCCAACTCAGGAAATGACGCTGGTTGACACCCCTGAAGCGAAAACCATCGCACAGTTGGTTGAGCAATTTGATCTGCAGGTTGAGAAAACAGTTAAAACACTGTTTGTTAAAGCCTCTGATGCCGTTGACGCAGATATCGTAGCCTTGCTCGTTCGTGGTGATCATGAACTGAACGAACTCAAAGCCGAAAAATTGGCTCAAATTGCAGCCCCGCTTGAGTTTGCCACTGAAGAAGAAATTCGTGCTGTCGTCAATGCCGGTCCTGGCTCGCTAGGTCCAGTGAACCTGACTGTTCCATTCATTGTTGACCGCAGCGTGGCAGCGATGAGTGATTTTGGCGCAGGTGCAAACATCGATGATAAACACTACTTCGGCATTAACTGGGGTCGTGATGTAGAACTTGGCGAAGTGGCTGATATTCGCAATGTCGTTGAAGGCGACCCAAGTCCTTGTGGCCAAGGTACCATTTTGCTGAAACGCGGCATTGAAGTCGGTCATATTTTCCAATTAGGCACCAACTACTCTGAGAAAATGAACTGCGGCGTATTGGGCACTGATGGCAAGAATGTGATTCTTGAGATGGGTTGCTACGGCATCGGTGTATCTCGTGTTGTTGCGGCAGCCGTCGAGCAAAACCACGATGACAATGGCATCATCTGGCCACACGCAATTGCGCCATTTACCGTTGCTATCGTTCCAATGAATATGCACAAATCTGAGCGGGTTAAAGAAGCGGCAGAGAAATTATATGCTGACCTAACGGCTGCCGGTATTGAAGTATTGTTCGACGATCGCAAAGAACGCCCAGGCGTGATGTTTTCTGATATGGAATTGATGGGCATGCCTCACACCATTATTATCGGCGAACGCAGCATGGAAAACGGTGTGTTTGAATACAAACACCGTCGTGATGGCGAAAAAATGCCTGTCGAAATTGAAAATATGGTTGAGTACATCAAAGCGAAACTGGCTTAAGTTCTCCCCGTATCGAAGAGCGCCTCCTTATGGGAGGCGTTTTTTTTAACAAGGATCTTAAATCCTTATTTGAGCTTTGTTTAAGTCACTTTTTTAAACGATGTTTTCTGAGAATGTCACGTGGTTTCTGCCTGTTTCTTTCGAACGATACAATGCTTCATCTGCTCTCTTGAAATAGGCTTCAACCCTTGCCACTTCTGCACCCGCTTCTATGAATGTAGCGCCAAAACTCATGGTCACTGCAATCAGCTTCTCGTCATAAACAAAGTCATGGTGCTCAATGGCAGACCTAATTCGCTCAAGCACTTTCACCGCATTACAATCATCTTTCACCGAGAACAAAAGAAGAAACTCTTCTCCTCCTATTCGCCCAAGCCGATCATAAGGGCGTAGTTCCTGAGTCAGCAAGTCACCGAGTTGACGCAAGATCGCATCTCCCGCTGGGTGACCATATTTGTCATTAATACGTTTAAACCAATCAATATCACACACCGCAAAACAGAGATTTTCTTTAGCGCGATGAGCTCGTGAAAAATCTTCACGTATCCGCTCAAACAGAACGCGTCGATTAAGGAGCCCCGTCAACTCATCAAAACTCGCGAGATGATCGAGCCTAGTCATGGCATCGACTAAACGCGATTGAAGCTCAAGTGTACGCTTACCGACTTCTACTCGGGCTTTCAGCACTTGGGTATTGAAGGGTTTAGAAATGTAATCATTGGCCCCTTTGTTCAAACCTTGCACAATGTGCTCTGCACTATCTCGAGCCGTACAAAGAATAATATAAGGAGGGTTAGCCGTATCAATTTGACGAATTTTCTCGCAAAGCTCAATGCCACTGTAACTGGGCATCTCCCAATCAAGAAGAAGTAGTGAAGGCGGATCTGCTTGCATCATCACCTCCAACGCTTCCAAACCGTCGTAGGCAACCACCGTTTTGATTCCCCATTTTATCAGCAGCATTTCAACCAACTTGGCCGTTGCTTTGTCATCATCAGCAATTAATGCTGTTAAAGGAGGAGTCATGAATTCGCCAAAGAAATAAAAAGTGAACAGAAATATACCATTTACTGTTCTCTTTCTTCGATGGCATTGATACGCCATGCCGTCTCTTTTGGCGCTTGATCACAATCAATTCAAAAAGTTAGTTGAATAGGCGTAGGTAAAATCGAGTATGGCTCAAATACAACTTTTCTAAGTCATACTTAAAATTGACCCATACGACAGTCCAAGTAGAGTGTTAACACAATGGCATCAAAGACTGATTCAAAAGCACCGCAGAAAAAAATCGCGCTCTTATTGAGCGGAGGTGGGGCTCGCGCGGCTTATCAGGTGGGTGTGATGAAAGCAATTTCAGAATGGTACCCGCGCGTTCACGCCAGTCCTTTCACCATATACTGTGGAACGTCAGCTGGGGCGCTCAATGCAACCTCTCTTGCTTGTCATACGTCATGTTTTCGACTCGGCGTCAAAAAACTGTCATGGCTTTGGTCAAATCTTCACACAAAGCACGTATTTCAAAGCTCTTTCCAAGGCATGCTACTTCACTTAGGTCGACAGGCTTTTGCCCGCACGCAAGCACGTTATCATGATGCGCCGCCATTTGGCTTACTTGATAATCGCCCATTACGTAACCTGCTTAATAATGTCATTAATTTTAGCAAGATAGAACACCAGATACTGGCGGGAAACCTCCACGGATTAGCGGTCACCGCATCAAACTACCACACCAGTAAATCCGTCACGTTTTACCAAGGACACGCTGACATACCGGTTTGGCGTCGATCTCGTGCTATCGGAATAAAAAGTCAAATCAATACCGAGCATCTTCTGGCATCATCCGCGATTCCGATCGTTTTTCCCGCATCCAAGATTGGTCACAGTTTTTATGGCGACGGTTCCGTTCACCAAATTGCCCCGCTCCGTCCCGCGCTTAAAATGGGTGCTGAGAAGGTGCTTATTATTGATCTTGCCCCTCAAGCACCCACCAC
Organism: Enterovibrio norvegicus FF-33; assembly: GCF_000286835.2. Taxonomy (GTDB): domain Bacteria; phylum Pseudomonadota; class Gammaproteobacteria; order Enterobacterales; family Vibrionaceae; genus Enterovibrio; species Enterovibrio norvegicus_A. Next base: position 3,156,430 of record NZ_AJYD02000038.1, read on the forward strand.
TCACAGCAGTATTGCTCCTGCTCCCGGTTTGGCTATGCTCGGCGGGCATCTGATGGATGCAATATTCGCCGACACCCTTTCGGCAGACCTTGAGCACTTGGATCGTATGAACAACCTCGCCTTGGCCGTGGATAAAAGTAAAGCCGATAATTTGGCACTACGGCAAGTTGATGCCCTTCACCTCTCCCCCTCATCACCCTTTGAACCATTAGTTGAACGGTACTATTGTCATATGCCTCTAGCAGTACGCAGCCTAATGAGAATTTTGGGCATAAGTCCTTCTGAAGATGCAGCAATTACTAGTTATCTGTTATTTGAACCGAAATATATCAACCACTTAATTGACATGGGCTACCAAGATGCTCAAAATCGTCGATCCGATTTAGTGAGCTTTCTATCAAGTGAATAGCCAGATAAAATAACGGACGAGCAGTTGCGCACCAATAACCTGGAACGCTTTTTGCTTCTATTGATTAAAGCATGAACGGTCATGGTTATTGGTTTCTGAGGCAGTTTCGATGAGTACGCAACTGGAACAACTCAAAAAAGCAGCAATACAGTCTCGCCGAGTACCTCTTGGTGCGGATCAGCGTCTAATGGTGCTGCAGAAGCTTCAGGGTCGGCTTGAAATCGATAAATTGTTTGAAGTGTTTACCAGGGAACTGGAAAAGCAAATCGACATCAATCGTTTAATATGGGAACACGATGACATCTCTCATATTGTTCGACGTGGCGGCTCTTCTGATTTTCGACAAACTTTTTCTATCAAATTTGCTCAATCGCCGTTGGGAATGCTTCAATACAGTACACCTTATCAACTAGACAACGATGAAATTAGTTTGATTCATACCTATCATCGTCTTCTCGCTGGCCCTCTTAGCAATGCAATCGAATATAGTCGCGTTCGAAATCTCGCGATGTTGGATAGTCTCACTGGCCTAAACAATCGAACCAGCTTTGAGCAAGATCTCCGCCAATCTGTCGCACTGACGGAAAGAAAAAATCACGGTTTGATCTTGATGATTTTCGATATGGATAACTTTAAGCAAGTTAATGACACCTATGGGCACCTTGATGGTGACAAAGTATTACGCCGATTTTCACTGTTATTGAAAGAAGCCATACGAGCCTCTGATCGATGCTATCGCTTAGGTGGGGATGAGTTTGCAGTTTTGCTAACACCCGCAACTCGCGAGTCGGCACAACTGGTTAACGACCGCCTTAAAACGCTACTTTCCCATGACACTCTTCTCACCGCGCATTCTATCTCCAGCTCTGTGGGCTGCTCAGCATATCGTCAAGGCGATAACGTCACCTCTATGTTTGAACGAGCTGACCGCAGTATGTACCGCAATAAAGCAAGTCGCCGCCGATAACATCATTTCGCCCCCTCAATGATTAAGACTCCATCCTAGCTTCCTTTTACGGTATATTTCACTCAAAGTATTTCCAAGGAGTAGCAATGAAAGTCTACGATTGTTGTGATTTAATCCGCCAACGTTACGCGGAAATTGGTAGTGGTGATCAAGGTTATATTCCTAACGCTATCGCTTGTGCCGTGAAAACATTAAATGCAATCGCATCTGACGAATCGGTTCCAGAAGAAGCTCGCGAGCAAGCCGCATTCGCCGCTGCAAATCTTCTGATCAGTGACCATAAGGATGCGTAATGGATCTGACACGATTTGAAACCATGGACACTGTAATGCTCATGAGCATTGTGAATATGAAACTACGCGATGAATTTCCATCACTAAGTGAATTGGCAAAGTACTTTGATATCGATACTGTTGCATTGCAAACAAAACTCGCCGGTGCCGGTTTTGAATACATTCCTGAGCAAAATCAGTTTCGTTAATTTACGCTAAACGATTAACAAGCCAATAAAAAAACGGAAGCCTAGGCTTCCGTTTTCGATCTTTTTAATAATTACGCAAAAGACATCCAAATCACCGCTATCACCAGTGCAGGGCAGACAAATTTCACATAGGTTGGCCAGATTTTCCAAAAAATCCCATCTTCAATGTTGTCATAACCTTGACATAATTCTTGAAGTTTTTCACTACGCTTCCAAACCCAACCACCGTAAAGGCAAAACAGTAACGCGGCAAGAGGCTGAAAATATTGAGTGGCAATGTTTGCAACCAAACCGAACATGCTGCCGAAGTTAAACACAATCACCACACTAAACAGCGCAATCAATCCCCCAAGGAACCAACTCGCCACTGAACGCTTCGTTCCCAAGCGTTCATTCATTAGAGATACAGGGCATTCCAACATAGAGATCGATGATGTGAGCGCTGCTATTGTCATCAACACAAAAAATATCAATGCGATGAACGCACCTCCTGCACCTAACCCTTCAAACAACATAGGCAATACATCAAACACTAATGTGGATGAACTTAGCAATTCGCCCTTCGCATCATATATTTCGACGCCTTGCTGCATTGCCGCAAACATGGCAGGAAGAATAACTAAGCCAGCAATAACAGCAACAGCGGTATCCACTAGCGTGACATTAAGTGCCATTTTGGGGAGGTTTTCTTTACGGCTCAAATAAGAGCCATAAATCAGCATTGAGCAACCGCCAATCGTCAGTGAGAAGAAACCTTGTCCCATGGCTGCAAGTATCAAATCACGATCCATCACCTTGGAGAAATCAGGGATCAGATAGTGCGCAAGACCTTGAGTTGCTCCCGGCAATGTCATGACATAAACAAACAATATGCCAAACAAGACAAACAACGCAGGCATCAACCGAGTGGACCACTTCTCTATGCCCTCTTTCACACCTGCTTGAACAATTAAAATGGTGAGGAGATAAAAAATTGCCGCGCCAAACAAGTTTCGTTCAACAGAGAAACCTTTTAGCCAGAGAGAAGCCTCATGCATACCGACGATATCTGCGCCTGCAGCCAGCATGAACGACACTAACCACCCACCAACAATGCTATAAAATGCAAGCACGAGGCATGGAACCATCAGGCCAATCAAGCCAACACTGCCACCGAGTGTTTTGGAAAGCGGCGAACGGCCTAGCTTACGCATGCTGTCAATGGGGTTTGCTTGACCATGGCGTCCAATTGCCATTTCAACAACCAACATTGGGTATGCCACAACAAGGATCATAAAAAGATAAACCAGCAAGAACGCTCCACCGCCATTACTTGCTGCTTGAGTAGGAAAGCCCCAAATGTTACCTAACCCGACGGCAGCACCTGCTGCGGCGAGCACAAAACCTATTCTTGAGCTGAAATGCTCACGTCCTGCAGCCATTGCTTTAACCTCGCACAATGTATCAGTGAGCTAGTACAATAGTAAATTCTAGTTTTTATAGCAATAGCAGCAAATTCGATCGAACAAAAAACGCACTGACCACACAAAAAATTGCGAGAAAGCTCGATACCAGAGCATCATCAACGTGCAAGATCCTCTGATATCGACAAATAAAAAAGCCACAACATAACGCTGTGGCTTTTCATAAGGATCCGGTGTGCCTATTTCATCTGTGAGAAATACGCTGCAAGGTTTTCCATGTCCGCGTCACTCAGCATTGTGGCCTGTGGTGCCATCACCATAGATTGCCCGCCTTTACGCTCGCCACTCTTATAAGCTTTCAAGGCTGAGACAATATACTGCGCATTCTGACCAGCTAGATTCGGGTAGCCTGGAATCATAGCAATACCATTTGCACCATGACACGCAGCACACACTGCAGCCTTCGCTTTGCCCGCTGCTGCATCACCTGCTGCAAATGATGGTGTCGCTAGCATTAAAGTAACCAGACCTAAAGGTAGTAGTTTTTTCATCGCTTCCTCGCTTTATTGTTTTCCAGTTTGCATAAATTCTTGCACGTGGAATCCATTCACGCACTGTATGGATGGTGTTTGTGCCAGACAAGCTCACATTCCTGTCCATCGAACCCTTCACAGACAAACAAATCAGCAACAGCAGCAAGCTGCTCACCGTAAAATATCAACGGGGTTCTTCTACGCTGCCAAGTGGGCACACCATATTCCTGAAAAAGCTTTTTAAGCTTTCGCTTACCTTGCCTTCCCAATGGATGAGCAAATAAGCCTTCCGGATTAAAACTGACCGTAACAGCTTCACTCTCACTGGGCAGTCGAAGCATTAAGCCATTTAAATCTTCACGCTCGATCAATGACAATTCACCGATACTGTCAGGCAAAGCTGCAGCACAATTTAGTGCTAACGTGTGCTGCCAAGCAGAAACATCTTCAGCGTTTATCACACAATATAAACTTTGCTGAAAACGCCTTACCTGCCAATTACCGAGCTGCACTAAAGGATTTGCATCCTCACCTGCATTGATAACGGAATTGAACACTTCGCTGAGTTGAACTTGGGACAAGTTGAGACCTGCCGTCTGTTTCAGCCATCGCCTCAACAGCGACGATTGCATTCGAGAAGAATAAGCGCTTAACAATGCCAGTGACATCCCGCCATCTGGTTGCTGAAGACGCACATCATGTTCAGCTAGCAACTCATCCAACAATGCTTCTTGCGCTGCGCACAATTTGGCAGTTCGGTTGATCGCCCGAACAAACCCTGGCCACCTTTCTCTCGCCTGAGGAAGCCATGCTTGTCTGATAAAATTACGATCAAAACGGCAATCCAGATTACTTTCATCCTCAATCCACGCTAATCCCTGTTTATTTGCGTACTTTTCGATATCTTGACGCATTACGGTCAATAGTGGTCGCAACAAATGGGCATGACCGAGCGGCCTAATCTCTGGCATCGCTGCCAGCCCTGCGGGGCCACTGCCACGTTTCAATGCCAATAAAAACGTTTCAGCTTGATCGTCTGCATGCTGCCCTGTCAACACCAAGGCTTCGGGTTCGACAACTGATGCAATGGCCGAATATCGAGCCTCTCGGGCTGCTTTTTCTAGGCTTTCACCACGCTTATCGAAATCAACATGCAAGCCCTTGAAATCTAAACCGACCTCAACAGACCAACCTTCGCATTGTGCCAGCCAAGCATCGGCATTTTCACTGAGTCCGTGGTGCACGTGAATCACAAGGTAACGATGTTGAGGATGAATATCACGGTAGGTAGAGAGTAGGTCCAGCATGACACGCGAATCTACCCCACCACTGAATGCCAAGACGATTTGGCGAGGCGTGAGTGCATAAGCATCTAGGACATTTTCAAACTGGGAGAACAGCATAAGTGCCTCAAAGACATTGAATTGTCGTCATAATAGCATCCGAATGAAAAAAAGGGCCATTAGGCCCTTTTTTGATATTCTCGTATTTTCGCTCGCTTTCGCGATTGCCAATCAGCAGTAACCGTAGCTTAGTAAGCGTTGGTAACGTCGCTCACGCAAGGCATCCGTGTCCAGTTGGTCAAGCTCTTCTAATTGCTTGACCAAAAGTGCTTTGATGTTGTCAGCGGTAAACGCTGAATTTCGATGCGCACCGCCCATTGGCTCTTCAATGATGTTATCAATCAAGCCAAGCTCTTTCAGACGCGGTGCTGTCATACCCATCGCTTCTGCTGCTTGTGGTGCTTTGTTTGAATCGCGCCATAAGATCGATGCACAACCTTCTGGGGAAATAACCGAATAGGTTGAGTATTGCAGCATGTTGACGAAATCGCCCACGCCGATAGCCAATGCACCACCAGAGCCGCCTTCACCTACCACATTACAGATAACTGGCACACTAAGGCCTGACATTTCTTTCAGGTTGCGGGCAATGGCTTCTGACTGGCCTCGCTCTTCAGCGCCAACACCAGGGTATGCACCTGCGGTATCAATAAAGGTAATGATTGGCATGTTGAAACGCTCAGCCATCTTCATCAAACGTAAAGCCTTGCGGTAGCCTTCAGGCTTTGGCATGCCAAAATTACGGATGACTTTCTCACGTGTTTCACGGCCTTTTTGGTGACCAATAATCATCACTGGACGACCATCAATACGCGCCATGCCACCAACAATGGCTTTGTCATCGGCATAAGCACGATCGCCCGCCAATTCTTCAAATTCGGTGAAGATCAGATCGGCGTAATCCAAGGTGTATGGACGACGTGGATGACGCGCCAATTGCGCGACTTGCCAAGCACCTAAGTCACTGAAGATTTTTTTCGTCAATTCAGCGCTTTTTGTCTCCAATTGCTCGATTTCTTTATCAAGATTGACAGCCTCAGGATCGTCACCGCGTTTGGACACTACACGCAGGGCTTCAATTTTTGCTTCCAATTCAGCAATTGGCTGTTCAAATTCAAGGAAATTAAGACTCATAGAGAAAGAATCCTGTTCAGGTAATTAAGTTGCCCCGTCGTACACGACAGGACAAACGTATCAGTCAAATTCCAGCTCGACCTGTTTATCGCCGAGCAGCGTTTTTAAATCATCGATCAACTTGTCATCAGGCGTAATCCGCCATTCTGTACCTAAGACTAACTTCGCACGTGCATCGTCACGCTGATAATAAAGGTTCACAGGCACGGTGCCAGCGCGATAAGGTTCTAGGATTTCGCTAAATCGTTCAAAAAATTTGTTATCAATTTGCCTGTCAGTCACAGAGATAGCAAGACTGCGCAGGTACTTTTCGCGCGCTTGAGAGAGATCAAGCACTTCTCGTGCCGACATTTTAAGGCCACCGTTGAAGTCATCAAAGCTGACCTGTCCGGATATGACCAAAATTCGGTCTTTTTCAATGAAATCTAAGTACTTTTCTAATACATCTGAGAACAGCATCACTTCCATGCGTCCCGACCTATCATCCAAAGTTAGGATCCCGATGCGCGATCCACGCTTTGTGGTCATCACTCGGGCGGCTATCACTAATCCAGCAACGGTAGAAACAACATCACGCTTTGTTGCATGAGCATCTTCCAAACGCCAAGTAATATAGTGTTTTAGCTCTTTCACATAGCTGTTGATTGGGTGACCCGTTAAATACAACCCTAGCGTTTCACGCTCACCTTCAAGCCATACTTTTTCTGGCCAGTGTGGTACGTTCGCATACTTGTGTTCGACTTCCTCGGGTTCATCTGTCAACACACCAAACATATCAGCCTGACCAAACGATTCTGCTTGGTGATGCTGGCTTGCTGACTTAATCGCGTCATTCAGTGATGCCATCATCGCTGCGCGATGCGGACCTAATCGGTCCATTGCACCCGATTGAATCAATTTCTCTATCACGCGTTTGTTTACTTTTTTGGTATCTATACGCGCACAGAAATCGAATAAGTCACGGAAGTAGCCGCCTTTTTCACGCGCTTCAATGATGTTTTCAATAGGCGCTTCACCTGCACCTTTAATCGCGCCAATGCCGTAAACAATTTCACCTTTATCGTTTACATTGAAGCGATACAATCCAGCATTCACATCCGGTGGCAGCATGGTCAACTTCATGCGGCGACATTCTTCCACCAAGCCGACAATCTTGTCGGTGTTATCCATATCCGCAGTCATTACCGCAGCCATGAACTCCGCAGGATAGTGAGTTTTGAGCCATAGTGTTTGGTATGAAACAAGTGCATATGCCGCTGAGTGCGATTTGTTAAAGCCGTAACCTGCGAACTTTTCGACCAAGTCGAAGATCTTCATCGCCAACTCGCCGTCGACGCCGTTCTTTATCGCTCCGTCTTCAAACGTTGCCCGCTGCTTGGCCATTTCTTCTGGCTTTTTCTTACCCATAGCACGACGAAGCATGTCTGCCCCGCCAAGGGTATAGCCAGACAGTACCTGAGCGATTTGCATGACCTGCTCTTGGTACAAAATAATGCCGTAGGTTGGCTCAAGAATTTCTTTTAGCGAATCGTGTTGCCACTTTTCATCTGGATATGACACGACTTCTCGACCGCGCTTTCGATCGATAAAGTTATCTACCATGCCTGATTGCAATGGACCCGGACGGAACAGCGCCACCAGTGCGATCATATCTTCAAAGCAATCTGGTTGAAGACGTTTAATGAGATCTTTCATGCCGCGAGATTCCAACTGGAATACCGCGGTGGTTTCAGAGTTTTGTAAAAGTCGGAATGACGCCATGTCATCCATTGGGATCGCTTCAATGCGTATTGGCTCTTCACCTTCGGCTTGAAGGCGAGGGTTGACCATTTTAAGCGCCCAATCGATGATGGTCAGTGTACGTAAACCCAAGAAGTCAAATTTGACTAAGCCAGCGGTTTCTACATCATTTTTATCAAACTGGGTAACGGGAAAGTGACCTTCACTATCACAGTATAGCGGCGCAAAATCGGTAATCGTGGTGGGTGATATAACAACACCACCAGCGTGTTTACCTGCATTTCGGATACTACCTTCAAGGATTCGACACGTATCAATCAGCTCACGAACTTCTTCATCAGCTTCATAAAGATCGCCCAGTTGTGGCTCGACATCAAACGCCTTCGCCAGCGTCATGCCAGGATCCGGTGGCACCATTTTTGAAATACGATCAACGAAACCGTAAGGATGACCAAGTACTCGCCCCACATCACGGATAACCGCTTTTGCTGCCATGGTACCGAAAGTAATGATCTGTGATACGGCATCTCGACCATAGATTTCCGCTACGTGGTCAATAACCTTATCTCGTTTGTCCATGCAAAAGTCGATATCGAAATCGGGCATGGATACTCGTTCAGGGTTAAGGAAACGCTCGAACAGCAAATCAAATTCCAGTGGATCGAGATCAGTGATTTTTAGTGCATACGCCACCAGTGAACCTGCACCCGACCCTCGCCCAGGTCCTACCGGAATATCATTGTCTTTCGACCACTGGATGAATTCCATCACAATAAGGAAGTAGCCTGGAAACCCCATTTGGTTGATTACCTGCAGCTCGATATCTAATCGCTCGTCATATTCAGGACGGAGCTTCGCTCGTTCTTGCGGGTCAGGGAACAAAAGTTCAAGACGCTCTTCAAGGCCTTCTTGCGATTTTTTCACCAGAAACTCCCCTATCTCCAAGCCTTCGGTAGGGAAGTTTGGCAGGAAGTATTCATTCAAACGCACAGTCACATTGCAGCGTTTGGCGATTTCGACAGTATTGGCGAGTGCTTCCGGAATATCGTGGAATAACTCACACATTTCGTCTTCAGTGCGAAGGTATTGCTGTGGACTGTAGTTTTTTGGGCGACGTGGATCTTCGAGCGTAAAGCCATCATGGATCGCAACGCGAACCTCATGAGCATCAAACAGATCAGCCGAAAGGAAGCAGACTTCGTTGGTCGCAACCACAGGCAGGTCGAGTTCAGAGGCCAGATCCAAAGCAAAATGCAGGTAAGCTTCTTCGTCAGGGCGACCTGTTCGGGTAAGCTCGATGTAATACGCATCTGGAAAGTGAGTCTGGTAAAACGCTGCACACTGTTTAGCTAGCGCCATATTGCCTTTTAGCAATGCTTTACCCAGATCACCTCGCCGTCCGCCGGACAACAAGATCAGCCCTTCTTTTAACTCCAACAGCCATTCAAGATCTATGACTGGCTGATGCTGAACATGACCGCGCAGATAGGCTTTTGATATCAGTAAGGTCAGGTTTTTATAGCCAATGTTATCTGCTGCAAGCACCGTTAATTGACAAAGATCATCACCAAATGCATCAGATTGGACTTTGAAATCAGCGCCAATAATAGGCTTAACACCATTGCTTTGCGCTGTGTTGTAGAACTTCACCAGACCACATAGGTTCGTAAAGTCAGTCAATGCCATCGCGGGCATGCCAAGTTCGCCAACTTTTTTTACCAAAGGCGGCACTTTGCCAAGGCCGTCAACCATGGAATAGTCACTGTGAACACGAAGGTGGATAAAACGTGGGTCTGACATAGTACTCGTACGTTACTGATTGATGGTTAGATAGGATAGTAGAGGGGAGCGACACTCCCCTCTACGTATTATGCAATGCCTAACGCTTTCTTGACAGGTTTAAAGCTCTTACGGTGCTCTGCGATGGCACCATGCGCATCAAGTGCTTCAAAATGTGCCTTGGTTGGATAACCTTTGTGCTTGGCGAAACCGTATTGCGGATATTGAGCATCCAGCACTTCCATTTCACGATCACGCACGACTTTTGCAAGAATCGATGCAGCGCTGATTTCAGCCACTCGCAAATCCCCTTTGACGACGGCTTGACCTGGCATAGTTAATCCAGCAGGCACGCGATTACCATCGACCAATACAAAGTCTGGCTGAACCGACAGACCCGCTACTGCACGCTCCATCGCTAACATGGTAGCAGCGAGAATGTTGATGTCGTCAATTTCATCTGCCTCGGCTCGCCCCAAAGACCACGCTAACGCTTTTTCTTTGATGATCTCAAACAGCGCTTCGCGCTTCTTCTCGGTTAGCTTTTTGGAGTCCGTCAGCCCTTCAATCGGATTGTTAGGATCCAGAATAACAGCCGCAGTCACAACCGCACCGACTAACGGCCCTCGGCCCACTTCATCAACACCAGCAATGAGTTTGGCTTCAGGATAAACAAAAGGTTCGAAATCCATGGATTAACGCCCTATCAGATTAAGTACGGCACGAGCTGAAGCTTTGTCTGCATCGCAACGAATAACTTCATGTAAACGCGTGAACTCAGCCATCAGCGCATCATTATCGTGATCAAGGTAACGAGAGACCTCTGTTGCCAATGCCTCAGGCGTACAATCTTCCAACAACCTTTCAGGCACCAACTCTCGTCCCGCGAGAATATTCGGCAAAGAGACAAATTCGGTTTTTACTAAGCGTCTTGCGATCCATGCGGTGATAGCATTCACTTTGTACCCGACGACCATGGGCCGCTTAACCAACATGCATTCAAGTGCGACCGTACCGGAAGCCAGAAGTACCACATCTGATGCTGCTATGACGTGACGAGCAGTATCATCGACCAGAGTAAAGTCCAGGTCAGGCGCGGTTTCTTTCCATGCCTGTTCAAACTGTGCGCGACGGGTTTCATTTACCAGGGCAACGGCAAATCCCAAATGGGGATATTTCGCTTTAAGCAACTGACAGGTTTTGATAAACGTCGGGGCAAGCATTTTCATTTCACCACCACGACTTCCAGGCAAGACGCCCAAATACGTTTTGTCATTATCGAGGCCGAGCAAGGCTCTAGCAGCCGCTTTATCACTAACTAAGGGAATGTCGTCCGCCATGGTATGACCAACGAAATCACACGGCACATCAAATTTATCGTAAAACGCTTTTTCGAACGGCAGAAGCGCCAACACCAAATCAGTGGCTGCCGCAATTTTGAAAATACGTTTTTGACGCCAAGCCCAAACACTGGGACTGACATAATGGACGGTTTTAATACCAGTATCTTTGAGCGATTTTTCGAGGCGAAGGTTGAAGTCTGGTGCGTCAATGCCGACAAACACGTCGGGCGGATCCGCAACGAAGAAGTCGACTAACGCATGCTTGATTTTCAATAGACGAGGCAAGCGACCCAGCACTTCCACAATGCCCATTACCGCCAGCTCTTCCATATCAAACAATGTCTCGCATCCTAAAGCCTTCATCCGAGGCCCACCGATACCGACAAACTCTGCATCTGGATATTGCGCTTTAACCGCTTTGATAAAGCCAGCACCTAAAATATCGCCGGAGATTTCCCCGGCGACAATTCCAATTCGTAACGGCTTTGTTGCAACAACCATTAGCGAATGATACCTCGGCTTGAGTTATCAAAGAATTCAACAAACAGTTGAAGTGCTTCTTCGTCTTTCGCCATTTCCGCTATTTGCTTTTTCGCTTCTTCCAGCGTTTTGCCAGATCGGTAAACTTCTTTGTATACCGCACGAATCGCTTTTATTGCGTTCTTGTCAAAGCCACGACGTTTGAGGCCTTCAACGTTAATACCAAATGGTGCACAGTGGTTACCTTGCGCCATAACGTAAGGAGGGACGTCTTTGACAACAATAGAACCACCACCAAGCATACTGTGGCTGCCAATTGTGCAAAACTGATGAATGGCAGTCATACCGCCAACAATAGCAAAATCACCCACAGTAACGTGGCCCGCTAGGGTTGCATTGTTAGCAAAGATACAGCGATCGCCAATAACGCAATCGTGAGCAACGTGTGCGTTAATCATGAATAAGTTATCGCTACCCACTTGGGTGTGACCGCCATCTTGAACGGTACCTCGGTGCATGGTCACGCTTTCACGAATCGTGTTGCGATCGCCAATTTCCAATGTGGTCGGCTCACCTGCGTATTTAAGATCTTGACACTCTTCACCGATAGAGGCGAATTGGAAGATCTTATTATCTTGGCCAATTTTTGTCGGACCTTTGATAACTACATGAGTTTTTACTTCGGTGCCTTCACCGATTTCCACGCCAGTACCGATGAAGCAAAACGCACCAATTTTAACATTAGCGCCTAGGGTTACCCCTTCTTCAACCACTGCGGTTGGATGAATTTGTGCAGATTCATGGATCACTGTTAAAACTCTCTTCTGGCACACTTCAGGTCTGCAGAGCAGACAACCTTACCATCTACTTTTGCAACGCCAGTAAAGGCAGCAATGCCACGACGCTCTTTAATGAACTCAACTTCCAATACCATTTGATCGCCAGGCGTCACTGGTGCACGGAACTTGGCATTATCAATACTAGCAAAGTAGTAAAGCTCATTTTCCTTTGGGTTTCCGAATGTTTTGAACGCCAACAAACCCGTAGCTTGCGCCATGGCCTCGAGGATCAATACACCTGGGAAGATAGGAAGTTGAGGGAAATGCCCCGTGAATTGAGGTTCGTTAACCGATACATTCTTGATAGCATGAAGGTATTTACCTTCCTCAAAATCAATAACGCGATCAATAAGAAGAAATGGGTAACGATGCGGCAGCAGTTCTCTAATTTCGTTAATCGTCAGCACGTTGTTTTCGCGAATCAAAGTAATATTCCCGTATGAAAAGCTTATTATTTGTCGTTGAGAACGGAAAATGGCCTACACTGCAGACTACGGCGAAATTGAGCATTTTCTCAATGTGCAGCAAGCCACCAGAGTAGGCCATCTAAGACAGCGTTTACTTGCTATCTTCTAATTGTTTTTCAACGGCTTTTAGTCGTTTATGCAAGTCTTCGATCTTCATAACGCGCGCAGTTGTTTTACGCCAATCGCGGTTAGCTTGAAGTGGAATGCCCGAAGAATACATACCAGGCTCAGTGATAGGTCTCATCACCATCCCCATACCAGTGATCGTGACGCCATCTGTAATTTCAATGTGACCATTTATTACGCAGGCACCGCCAATAATGCAGTGCTTGCCAATTTGGGTGCTCCCCGCAATGACGGTTGCACCTGCAATGGCGGTATTTTCACCGATCTCGACATTATGCGCGATCTGACAAAGATTGTCGATAATCACACCATCAGCGATCACGGTGTCATCCAGTGCACCACGGTCAATAGTAGTACATGCACCAATTTCGACACGATCACCAATGACAACACGTCCAACTTGTGGGATTTTCACCCATTGCCCGTTGTCATTGGCATAACCAAAGCCGTCAGAGCCAATCACAGTGCTTGACTGTACCAAACACGATTCACCTAGCTGAACATTGTGATAAACGCTGACATTTGCCCAAAGGCGAGTATTCGCACCCAGTTTAGTGTTCTTACCCACAAAACAGCCTGCACCGATCTGAACATGATCACCCAGTTCGACACCGTCTTCAATCACAGCGTTGTGACCAATTGACACGCCCTCGCCCAACGTTGCTGTGGGCGAAACGTAGGCACTCGGCGCGATATCCGTCGCACAGCGAGGGGTGCTATCGAGCAATTGTGCTGTCAGCGCGTAGCCCAAATACGGGTCTTTAATTACCAGCACATTGCCATTGCAATAAGCGAGGTCGGCTTCCTTGACCATCACTGCACTTGCTTGACACTGTGCGAGGTGCTTACGGTACTTACTACTAGATAAAAACGTGATTTGTCCTTCACTCGCTTTATCCATTCCCGAAATTGAACGAATGATGACATCGCCGTCACCATGAAGTTCTGCACCCAGTTTTTCCGCTAATTCAGCGAGCGTAATAGAAGCCATTTTCTACCTTACTTATTTGACTGCTTTCAGTACTTTCTCTGACAAGTCATCTTTCGGGCTTGCATAAAGAACTGCCTGGCGATCTAGCACCATGTCATAGCCCTCTTTTTTCGCAAGACTCGTGATGGTCTTTTGCAGTTTTTCTACCAGTTTACGTTGTTCTTCTGAGCTGCGTTTGCGCTCATCTTCTTTCAGATTGCTGACCTTAAGTTTATAGTCAGAATCAAGAGATTGCAGTTGACGCTGAAGCTTAGTTCGCTCGCTATCACTCATTAGCTCGCCATTACGCTTCAGTTTTTCAATGCCTTTTTTCAGTTGGTCTTCCAAACGTTCAACGGTAGCAATACGGTCTTTAAATTCTTTACGCAGCTTTTCGCTCACATTGCTTTGTTTGGCCATTTGAGCAAGCACTGGACCCGTCGCTACGTAACCAATTTTTTGCGCAGCCTCTGCCGCTGTAGCAAACATAGAAGCACTGAAGATGGCAAGGCTCAGGCCTGCCGCTTTGATAATAGGTTTCAAACTTTTCTCCTAGTCTTGAAAATCAGAACGTTTGGCCAATCGTAAAGGTGAAGAACTCCTCGTCATCACCTTCATAACTCTTAATGGGTTTTGACAGCGAGAACACTAATGGTCCCATTGGTGATCGCCATTGGAGTGCCGCACCGTAAGACGCACGATAGTTGCCCGGATCGCTATAGTCGTAAATGTATTCTTGTCCGCTGATCACTCTCGCGTTGTCGAGATCGTACTCGGTATCCCATACCGATGCTGCATCAACAAAAACGCTGGTGCGAATCGAGTTTCGCACCTCTGGGGACACAAACGGTGTAGGTACGATCAATTCCATACTCGCCAACGCAATGGCATTACCACCCACAGAATCGTTGCTGCCTACAAGAGCTGGGTTATTCCCTGCACCTTGATCGTATACAGCTTTCGGGCCAGCCGTGTTAGAGCGGAATCCACGTAGTGTCGAGTAACCACCCGCATAGAAGTTTTCATAAAACGGCAGTAAGTAATCATTTTCATCGTTCTTACCGTAACCATTGCCGTAACCGAGTCGACCACGCATAAGCAACGTAAAGCTATGGGATTCAGTAAGCGGAATATATTGCCTCACATCGTATTGCGTTTTGAAGTACTGGGTGTCAGAGCCCGGTACTGTCATGCGAAACGATGCACGTTGATAATTACCAGCCGTTGGGAAGAAGCCTCGGTTAAGGTTATTGCGACTCCAGCTTACCGACCAATCAAAGTCATCGACTTCCAATCCACCGTTATCGGTCACATTGTCTTCCATCGAATCGAGGAACTTCTGGATTTGGTAATAACCACCCAAGTTTTCAATCTGACGATGTGTATAGCCAAGAGAAAAGTCGAAATAATTCAGCTCATTAAAAGGGAAACCCCAGGTGAGACTGGTGCCATAACTTTTATCGGTATAATCCACGATGTTTGCATCAGACGCTTCAAACTCGTTAAAGAATATCTTTCCGCCAAGACTGATACCATCAAGCGTCCAATATGGGTCGCGATAATCCAACGTCAGGTTTTTCTGATAATCATTCACCATGGCATTAATACCAAAGCGATTACCCGTACCTGCAAAGTTGTCTTGTTGCAGACCAGCCTGGAAGCTAATACCTGATTCCGTGCCGTAACCAATACCAAAGTTAACGCTGCCTGAGTTGGTTTCTTTAACGAAATACTCTACATCGACCTGATCATCAGTACCTGGTACTCGCGTTGTACGCACATCAACGGTTTCGAAAAAACCCAGTCTATTGAGTCGCTCTTTACTGGTTTCAACCGATTTGGCGTTTAACCAAGAGCCTTCCATTTGACGCATTTCACGACGTAACACTTCATCACGTGTAATTTGGTTGCCCGAAAACTTGATATTACGGACATAGACACGTTTACCCGGTTCAACGTTAACATTTAATGCGACGCTGTTTTCATCATCATTAAATTCTGGAATCGTCGCCACCTGCGGGTAGGCATAACCTTGCTCTCCAAGCTTGCGCTTTATCTCGTCTTCCAGGCGAGTGACTTTCTCACCGCTGTAGACTTCACCATCCTTGAAAGGGACAAGCGATTCAAATGAAGCGCTGTCTTTACCACCACGCACATTCACGCCGGACACGATATACGGTTCACCCTCATCAATGTTCAAGGTGATGTAGACGCCTTTCTTATCTGGGGAGATAGAAACGTTGGTCGATTCGACACGGAACTTTAGGTAACCACGATTAAGATAGAACGAACGCAGACTTTCCAAGTCCCCTGCGAGCGCTTGCTTTTGGTATTGTTCATTGGCAAGGAAATTCCACCAAGGAACGTCCGCTCGTAACTTAAAATTATTTTTAAGTTCTTCATCACCGAACACGTCGTTGCCGATGAAGTTAATTTGCTGGATGGTGGCCGAAACCCCTTCGGTAAACACGAATTTCACATCAGCACGATTACGCGGCAGCGGAGTGATAACCGTTTTGACTAGCGCGTTATATTTACCCACGCTGTAGTAGAAATCTTCGAGGCCTTTTTCGATATTTGACAAGGTGGTGCGATCTAGCGCTTCACCGACACGCAAACCCGATGCAGAAAGATTCTCTGAAAGCTGCTCTTCCTCGATGGCTTTATTACCCGAGAACGAAATGCTCGCAACCGTGGGGCGCTCAATGACCTTAACCAACAGGTCATCACCGTCACGAAATACGCGTACGTTCTCAAAGTTCCCAGACGAGAATAGGGATTTGATAATCCCTGACACTTCGCCTTCATCAATATTATCGCCAACTCGCACCGGCATCGCGAGCAAAGCCGCACCGAGACTGACTCGTTGAAGCCCCTCAAATCGAATGTCTTCCACTACGAACTCATCGGCCGTAACGGAACTAGAAAATAGAAGAGAGGCCAGTAAAAGTTTTTTCATCGCCATTGCTGCTCTGAGTGTTCCTTGCTATACGCTGATTTTTATAGACGGGCAAAATCGTTAAATAATGCCACGCCCATCAGTACCACGATAATGGCTGAACCAACCCGATATCCCATATCCTGTACACGTTCAGAAACAGGGCGGCGTGTTACGGCTTCTATGCCAAAAAACAACAGGTGCCCGCCGTCAAGAACCGGTAACGGTAACAGGTTAATAATGCCTAAATTCACGCTAATCAGCGCGAGAAAACCGAGAAAGTATACCAGACCGAAGTCTGCGGTCATCCCTGCACCTTTCGCAATTGAGATAGGCCCACTCAAGTTTTTCACAGCCACATCGCCCGTGAACAACTTTTTAATCATTTGTGCAGTCAGTACCACAATTTGCCATGTTTTATCTATGGCAGCTGGAATGGCATCCAATGGACCATACTGCAACGTAAACCGGTAAGTCTCTGGCCATTCACCTACTTGTGGGGCAAAGCCAGCATAACCTACGCGTGTGTCACCGTGCTCTCGAGCATCTGGCGTCAGCGCTAATTCTAACTCACGTCCATCTCGCAGAACAGTCATTGGCAGCGACATCTCTGGGTGGGCACGAATCACACTCACCACAACATCCCAGCTCTCAATAGGTTGACCGTCGACCGTGAGTAATTTGTCACCTTCACGTAAACCCACACGCTCCGCTGCGCTACCTTCCACCACTTGTGCGATCACATTGGTGATGTCGGGCGTAAACGGGGTAACTCCCAAGGTGCGAAGCGCCGATTCGGATTCAGGGTCGAAGGACCAAGAAGACAAATCCAATGATTTATCGACAGTGTAACCAGCGCTTTCACTTGGCAGCACTGACATCGTCATCTCGTCATCGCCAATGTGCGAGATAAGTTGCAAGTTAACCGACTCCCAATCTGGCGTTTTGATACCAGATACCGCAGTAAGTTCCATGCCACTTTCGATTCCGGCTTGTGCCGTAATAGATTGGGGAGCTACCTCACCAATTACTGGCTTAACCGCCGGTATGCCTATGATCATCACTAACCAATATGCGACGATAGCAAACAGAAAATTAGCCGCAGGCCCTGCGGCCACGATGGCGCTACGCTGCCAAAGAGGACGGTTGTTAAATGCCATTTCTTTTTGATCGGCAGGCACGTCGTCAACGCGCTCATCCAGCATTTTGACATAGCCACCTAACGGGATCATGGCGATGGTGTATTCAGTACCATCTTTGCCAACACGCTGCCAAAGTGCTTTACCAAAGCCAATTGAGAAACGCTCAACTTTAACGCCACATCGTCTCGCTACCCAGAAATGGCCATACTCATGCACGGCAACCAGAATGCCAAGAGCAATAATAAAGAAGAATAAATTCCAGAGGATGCCGCTCATCGTCCCGACCTCGTAATACAATCTTGTGCCATTAAACGCGCCTTAGTATCTATGTCGAGTAGACTTTCCATGTTTGATGGTTCCTGAAGCTCAGCCCGTTGTAACACAGCATCGTTGATTTCAGCAATCTGCATAAAACCTACGCGACCATTGAGAAATGCGTCCACAGCCACTTCATTCGCAGCGTTAAGCGTTGTCGTTGCAGCCTGCCCAACGTAGCAAGCATCAATCGCGAGCTTCAGACACGGATAGCGGTCAAGATCTGGTTTTAAAAAGGTAAACTCACCAATCTCGCTAAAATCGAGAGGCTTCACACCAGCATCAATTCGTCCAGGATACGCCATAGCATAGGCAATCGGCGTACACATATCTGGGAGTCCCATCTGTGCCATGACTGAACCATCACGGTATTGAACCATAGAATGGATCACTGACTGAGGATGAATAATGACATCGAGTTGATCACGCTTGGCATTGAATAACCAACGTGCCTCGATGTATTCCAATCCCTTGTTCATCATAGTGGCAGAATCAACAGAAATTTTTGGCCCCATCGACCAATTAGGATGTGCAATAGCCTGAGCAGGTGTTACATCGCGTAATGCATTGATATTGGTATAGCGAAAAGGGCCGCCAGAGCCTGTAAGTAAAATTTTACTTACACCTTCAGAGGCAAGATCGCAGATCCCTGGATTAGCTTGAATTGAGGTAGGCAAGCATTGAAAAATGGCATTGTGTTCACTATCAACAGGTAGCAACTGAGCACCATATTGATGTACAGCGTCAATAAAAAACTGCCCTGACATCACCAACGCTTCTTTGTTTGCGAGTAATATACGTTTTCCAGCTTTTACGGCTGCCATCGTTGGCATTAGACCCGCCGCACCAACAACAGCCGCCATGACGGTATCAACATCGTCATGTGAAGCTATCGCGCACAAGCCATCAATGCCACTTAATACTTCCGTTTTGCAGCCTTGATTTTTTAGCGCCAAACGTAATGATTTGGCCGCAACTTCATCTGCCATAGCGGCAAACGTCGGTTTCCACTTAAGACACAGCACAATCATTTCGTTGACATTCGCGTTTGCAGCGAGCGCAAATACTGAATATGCCGAAGGATTCTTTTCAACTACAGCTAACGTACTGGTTCCAATAGAACCCGTTGCACCAAGAATCGTTAAATTATGCATAGAAAACTCTAATCATTGTTTCGCCCAGCCAGAATGCGAATCACCGGCCCAAGGCCGGTGATTCCTTTAAGCCAACCAGAAATACAATACAGTGAAAACTGGAAATGCGGCTGTCAGACTGTCAATTCTATCGAGTATCCCACCATGACCAGGAAGAATACTCCCGCTGTCTTTCACGCCAGCAACACGCTTGAACATGCTTTCAGCTAAATCGCCAAGTACGGAGGCAAACGAAGTCACCAGCGCAACGAGGCCAAGCATGGGAAGTGAAGAGAACGGAATTGAAAAATATTGCGCTGCACCAATGGTGACAGCAACAGAAGCAATCAAACCACCAATGAGGCCTTCAACCGTTTTGTTAGGACTCACAGACGGTGCCATCTTGCGCTTACCGAAGCGCTTTCCTGCAAAGTAAGCCCCCGTATCTGCAGACCACACGAGCAAACACACGATTAATACCAGTTTGGCACCAAGATAAGGCTCAAGCTCATAGTCGTATGCTCGCAGTAACAGTACGCTCCATAAAAATGGTAGCAAGGTTAATACGCCAAAGCCTTGTTGCAGTGCAGCATTGTTAGCCCACCAACTCGCTCCTTTGGGATATTTCAATACCATGCCCGTTGCGAGTAGCCACCAAAGTGCACCCGCTAACGCAATTGCGCCACCATTAAACGAAGACATATCCAACCCGTTTCCTGTCACTGGCAACAAGAACGCAGAACCAAGAAGGACAATAGCAGGTAAAGCAAACGCTCCTACACGAGAAGACGATGCGACAAATTTAGTCCATTCCCAGTGACCAAGCAGGGTAACGCTGGCCACGGCAATAATGAAAAGTTGAAACGGCAAAAAAAAGATACCTGCGATAACTAATGGCGCTAACACAGAAGCCGTTAAGACACGTTGTTTCAGCAAACGAAACCCTCTATTTTTCTACTTGTAACATGGCCTTAACTTGCTCACCGGTGCAGCCAAAACGGCGCTCGCGGTTGATAAACCAAGCAATGGCTTCAGTAAGACTGGTCTCATCGAAGTCGGGCCAAAATTGTTCAGTAAAATACAGCTCTGCATAAGCTGCCTGCCACAACATAAAATTACTGATGCGACATTCTCCACTGGTTCGAATCATCAAGTCCACATCTGGCAAGCTCGATGTTGTCAAATGTGCTTGGATGTCAGCTTCTGTCAGTTGATCGGCTAGAATTTCTCCTCGCTCAACCTGACCAGCCAGCTTTTGTACCGATTGAAAAATATCCCATTGCCCGCCGTAATTGGCAGCAATGTTCAATGTTAGCCCTGAATTGCTTTCCGTCAGTGCTTCAGCTGCAGCAATCTTATCCTGCAATGACTTGCTGAATCGCGATGTATCGCCGATTACCTTGAGCCTTACGCCATTTTTATGAAGGCGTTTCACTTCACGTCCCAGAACCGTGACAAATAGCTCCATCAATAGGCTGACTTCTTCTTCTGGACGTCGCCAGTTTTCACTGCTGAATGCAAACAGGGTTAACACTTGAATGCCGAGGCTATTGGCAGTAGAAACCGTCTTTCGAACAGCATCAACACCGGCTTTGTGCCCAAACATTCGGGCTTTGCCTCGTGCTTTTGCCCAACGGCCATTCCCGTCCATAATGACGGCAATATGTTTTGGAAGCAGACTAGGATCTATCTCTAGATAGGAAGATTGGGAGCTCATCATTATCCTTCGCAATTAAAAAGCGCTGTACTGCTAGCACAGCGCTTTGGCAATGGAATCAGAGTGTAGCCGGAATTAGACTTCCATCAACTCTTTTTCTTTCGCTTCAAGAATCACGTCAATATCTTTAACGGCAGCATCTGTCAGCTTCTGAATATCGTCTTGACCGCGACGCTCGTCATCTTCTGAGATGTCTTTGTCTTTCAACAGGCCTTTAAGGTCACTGTTGGCGTCACGACGAATATTACGTACAGCCACACGGCCTTGTTCAGCTTCAGCGCGAACGATCTTAACCAGATCACGACGACGCTCTTCTGTCAACGGAGGCAATGGAACGCGGATAACCGCACCAGCTGACATTGGGTTTAAACCCAGGCTAGATGTCATGATTGCTTTTTCAACAGCTTGAATTACCGATCTATCAAAAACAGTAATCGCCAATGTACGTGCATCTTCAGCAACAATAGAAGCCAATTGCTTCAACGGTGTTGATGCGCCGTAATAGTCAACTGACAGACCATCAAGTAGTGCAGGATGCGCACGACCTGTACGGATTTTAGACAGAGTACTCTTCAGCGCTTCAACGCTTTTTTGCATGCGTTCTTTTGCATCTGCGTTAATTTCATTGATCACGAGATTATCCTTGAAGATTCTTTTTTCTAATTAGCGGATTATGCCACTAATTTTGATTAACCGTTATTAATTAGTGTGCCTTCTTGCTCACCCATCACAACTCGGCGCAAAGCACCTGGCTTATTCATGTTAAATACACGCATCGGCATCTTGTGATCACGTGCCAAAGTGAAGGCAGCTAAGTCCATCACTTTCAATTCTTTTTCTAGCACGTCTTGGTAAGTGAGGTGGCTGTAAAGCTCCGCATCTGGGTTTTTCGCTGGATCATCGGTAAATACACCATCAACCTTGGTGGCTTTGATCACGATGTCTGACTCGATTTCAATACCGCGCAAACACGCCGCTGAGTCAGTAGTGAAGAATGGATTACCGGTACCTGCAGAGAAAATTACCACGCGACCATTGCGAAGCTGACTAATAGCTTCAGCCCAGTTGTAGCTGTCACACACACCCTGCAGAGGGATTGCTGACATTACTCTTGCATTCACATAGGCACGGTGTAACGCATCACGCATCGCCAGACCGTTCATCACAGTGGCCAGCATACCCATGTGGTCACCCACAACCCGGTTCATACCTGCTTCGGCAAGACCTGCTCCACGGAATAGATTGCCACCGCCGATAACCAAGCCAACTTGGACACCTAGTTCAACCAGTTCTTTGATTTCTTGAGCCATACGGTCAAGCACAGCGGGATCGATACCGAACCCTTCCTTTCCTTGCAGCGCTTCGCCGCTCAATTTAAGCAAAATTCGTTGATAAGCTGGTTTTGGGTTTGTAGTCATTATCACTACCTTTAGGCACTTGCGTCTACGGATGGGATTGTAAAAAGACCGCAGGATTCTGCGGTCTTTTGGGTTCTGAAAAAGGATTAACCTTTTTGAACTGCAGCTACTTCATCTGCGAAGCTCATTTCTGGAGCTTTCTCGATACCTTCACCTACTTCTAGGCGAACGAAGTTAGAAACTGATGCGCCTTTCTCTTTCAAGAATTCGCCAACAGATTTCTTAGGTTCCATGATGAATGGTTGACCCGTTAGAGAAACTTCACCGGTGAATTTCTTCATGCGGCCAACAACCATTTTCTCAGCGATTTCTTGAGGCTTGCCTTCATTCATCGCGATTTCAACTTGGATTTGTTGTTCTTTCGCTACTACGTCAGCGGGTACGTCAGATGGGTTAACGTATTCTGGTTTAGAAGCAGCAACGTGCATAGCAACGTGCTTAAGAACTTCTGCGTCGCCTTCACCAGCAACAACAACACCAATACGCTCGCCGTGACGGTAAGAAGCGATTGATACGCCTTCAACGTAGTTAACACGACGGATAGAGATGTTTTCACCGATCTTAGTTACTAGAGCGATACGTGCATCTTCAAATTGCGCTTGCAGTTCTTCTACAGTCGCTTTAGAAGCTAGAGCCGCGTCTGCAACTTCGTTTGCAAATGCAGTGAAGCTGCTGTCTTTAGCAACGAAGTCAGTTTGGCAGTTAACTTCAACAAGAGCTGCAACACCGTCAGCATCTTTGATGATGATAGTGCCTTCGGCTGCGATGTTACCTGCTTTCTTAGCAGCTTTCGCAGCGCCACTTTTGCGCATGTTTTCGATTGCTAGTTCGATGTCGCCGTTGCTTTCAACAAGCGCCTTCTTACATTCCATCATACCTGCGGCAGTACGCTCACGCAGTTCTTTAACCAGGGCAGCGGTAACAGTTGCCATTGTTCAATCCTCGATTCGAAACTTTTGGGTAAAAATCAGGGGCCATATATTGGCCCCTGCTAACCTACTTAGCTTACAGTGCCGTTCATGACAGCCTGATGGCTAAGAACGCTCACAAGGAGCAATTGTATTACTCAGCGACTTCAACTAGCTCGTCTTCAGCTTGAGCTACGATGTCCTGGCTACGGCCTTCAGAGTAAGACTGAGCTGCAGCGTTCAGGTACAGTTGAACTGCACGGATTGCATCGTCGTTACCTGGGATAACCAAATCAACGCCATCCGGGTCAGAGTTGGTATCAACTACCGCGTACACTGGGATACCCAGGTTGTTTGCTTCTTTAATAGCAATGTGCTCGTGATCAGCATCGATAACGAACAGTGCGTCTGGAAGACCACCCATGTTTTTGATACCACCCAGAGATTTTTCAAGTTTCTCCATTTCGCGGGTACGCATCAGGGCTTCTTTCTTAGTCAGCTTCTCAAAAGTACCGTCAGTTGCTTGAACTTCTAGCTCTTTAAGGCGCTTGATTGACAGACGAACAGTTTTCCAGTTAGTCAACATACCGCCTAACCAGCGGTTGTTCACGAAGTACTGGTCACAGCTTTCTGCTGCTGTTTTAACAGATTCGCTAGCGGCACGCTTAGTACCAACGAAAAGTACTTTACCTTTACGCTCACCAACTTTAGTCAGTTCGCCAAGTACTTTGTTGAACATTGGTACAGTTTTTTCTAGGTTAATGATATGAACCTTGTTACGTGCACCAAAGATGAAAGGCTTCATCTTAGGGTTCCAGTAACGGGTTTGGTGACCAAAGTGAACACCAGCTTTAAGCATGTCGCGCATTGAAACAGTAGCCATTTAAAAATCCTCTCGGGGTTAGGCCTCCACATATCCCATACAGCCGACCCGCAAAGGGCACCCCGGCGCATGTGTCGATATGTGTGTGAGTTAAGTTAATTGTATTGTTGAAACCACCAACATAGAACCTGAAATTCAGATTAACCAAGAAGGCGCATTTCGGCGCGCTTTATACCATAAAAACGCCCCTCAAATCCAGTATAAAAAAACATCTCGTCTAACGAGTAAGGTTTCCACAAGGCGATGCGATTGATAATATGTAGCGATAGCATTCCATTCCTCCTTTGTTTTATCGAAGGGAGCTAACTGAGAGAAAGCAATGAGCGTCACTATAAAATCAGCTGAAGAAATCGAAAAAATGCGTGAGGCCGGCCGCCTTGCTGCTGACGTGCTAGAGATGATCGAACCGCATGTAAAAGCAGGCGTTACCACTGAAGAGTTGGACGACATTTGCCACAAATACATCACGGAAACGCAAAACGCGATCCCAGCACCGCTCAACTATCATGGCTTTCCTAAATCAATATGCACGTCCATAAACCATGTGGTATGTCATGGTATCCCGACACCATCAGATGTGTTGAAAGATGGCGACATCATCAACATTGATATCACGGTTATCAAAGATGGTTATCATGGCGACACTTCAAAGATGTTTTTGGTCGGTGACGTCACCGCTGAAGACAAAGCTCTGTGTCACGTTGCTCAAGAAAGCCTCTACCAAGCGCTGAAGAAAGTTAAGCCGGGCGCAAGAATTGGTGACCTTGGCACTGAAATTCAGAAATTCATCAAAAACCGTCCTAAGCGTTACTCTATCGTTAAAGATTACTGTGGCCATGGTATTGGCGCCGAATTTCATGAAGAGCCGCAGGTCGTTCACTACAAGAACAGCGATCGCACAGTGATTAAGGCTGGGATGTGCTTCACTATCGAGCCAATGATTAACGCCGGAAAATTCAACACTGAATTGGACGACAATGATGGCTGGACTGTCTATACCGCCGATAAGAAAAAATCGGCACAATGGGAACACACCATTTTGGTCACGGATACCGGATGTGAAATTCTCACTCTGCGCAGTGACGAAAAACTGCCACGCATTTTGAATAACGCATAAGCTTCAAAAATGTCGGCCTAAGCGCCGACTTTTTTATTTTGGCAAGATTCAAGGAAGATAATGAACGACGTGTTGTGCGAACCATCAGACCTGACAGCGGAGCAACTCAACCTCGCTGAACTTAAAAACCAATTGGTACTTTTCGGTGAAGACCAAAAAAACACGTTTTTGAATCGCGGGTCGGTGAACGATTTGGTTTATCAGCGCTCGGATTATTTTGACGCCTTGCTGTCACGCCTTTGGCAACACTACAACTTTGACCATCATCCAAACCTTTCCCTTATCGCCGTTGGCGGGTATGGGCGCCGAGAGCTTCACCCCCTATCGGACATTGATTTGTTGGTCTTAAGTGAAGGGGGGCTTGATAAAGATTATCAAGGTCGCATTAGCGAATTTATCACCTTGCTTTGGGATCTCAAGCTCGAAGTCGGCCATGCCGTGCGAACACTCAAAGAATGTATCGACGTCGGTTTGGATGATCTGACGGTTGCCACCAACCTTCAAGAAGCGCGTCTACTTTGTGGCAGCGAACGTATTTATCACGAACTGAAAACCCAGATCCATTCCGAACACTTTTGGCCAAGTGCGAAATTCTTCAATGCGAAAGTGATGGAGCAAAAACAGCGTCATGCTCGTTATCATGATACGGCTTATAACCTCGAACCTGATATCAAATCCAGTCCGGGTGGACTTCGTGACATCCACACACTAAGTTGGATTGCTCGCCGTCATTTCGGCGCCACCAGTCTACGTGAAATGAGCAAATACGGCTTTCTGACTGATGCTGAATTTCGTGAGCTTGACGAGTGTCAAACCATGCTCTGGCGCATTCGCTTTGCCCTTCACCTTGAGCTACGACGTTACGATAACCGCCTCACGTTTTCTCACCAACCCTCAGTGGCCGAAACACTGGGTTATCAAGGCGACGGCAACCGGGGTATTGAACTCATGATGAAGGACTTCTACCGCACACTGGGAAGAGTGTCTGAACTCAATAAAATGCTAATCCGCTTATTCGAAATAGCGATAGAAGACGAACCTAACAGCAAAAAAATAGAAATATTAAGTGATGACTTTCAGCGTCGAGGCCGCCAAATTGAAGCGCGGAAACCCGCCCTGTTTCAAGCTCGACCAGAGAGCATCATGGATATGTTCCTGCACATTGCGAATGACAAATCCATCGAGTCGATTTCCGCACCGACGCTTCGCCAACTTCGTACCGCACGTCGTCGTCTGAATCGCTTTTTGTGTGACATCCCAGAAGCCAAAGAAAAATTTATTGAGCTGACCCGTCATACCAATGCCCTGCACAAAGCTTTCCCACTCATGCATAAACATGGGGTGTTGTCTGCTTACCTACCGCAATGGAGTCAAATTGTCGGTCAGATGCAATTTGACCTGTTCCACGCCTATACCGTGGACGAGCACACGGTTCGCCTGTTAAAGCACATCAACGGATACAGCCAAGACGAGAACCGCGACAAGCACCCTATTTGTTGTGATGTATATAATCGCTTGGCAAAACCGGAGCTTTTGTTACTTGCCGCCATTTTTCATGACATAGGCAAAGGCCGCGGCGGCGACCATTCTGTTATAGGTGCAGAAGAAGCGTATGGCTTCTGTATTGAACACGGTTTTTCACGCCCAGAAGCCAATTTAGTGAGCTGGTTAGTGGGGAATCACCTTCTCATGTCAGTGACGGCTCAACGCCGTGATATCTATGACCCAGAAGTCATCACAGAATTTGCGCAAAAAGTACGGGATGAAGAGCGACTCGATTACCTAATCTGCCTTACCGTGGCGGACATTAACGCCACCAATCCAGAGCTTTGGAATAGTTGGAAGCGTACCCTGCTGGCCGAACTTTACTATTCAACGCAAAAAGCGCTGCGCCGCGGATTAGAAAACCCGCCAGATGTGCGTGAACGCATCCGTCACAATCAACATCTCGCGTCTGCACTGCTACGTAAACACGGTCACACGCCACGAGAGATTGAGCTGTTGTGGCAGCGTTTCAAAGCCGATTATTTTCTACGCCATACTCACAAGCAAATCGCTTGGCACAGTGAACATATTTTGCATCACCATAGCAATGAACCATTGGTACTGGTAAGCAAAAACGCCACCCGCGGCGGCACCGAGATTTTTGTGTATAGCGAAGATAGACCCAGCCTTTTTGCACGAGTAGTGGCATCGCTAGATAAGAAAAACCTTAGTGTCCATGACGCACAAATCATGACCAGTAAAGATGGCTTCGCGCTCGATACTTTTATGGTACTCGACGCTAACAACGACGCGATTTCTGCAGATCGTCACGAAAAAATTCGCGAAGGCGTCACGCTTGCATTAATGCAAGACGGTGCGATTACTATTCCGGTGCGTCGCGCACCGCGCAAACTGATGGCATTCAATGTAAAAACCCAAGTGACCTTCTTGCCGACTCGCACAGGTAGACGCACCTTACTTGAATTGGTTGCTTTAGATATGCCTGGATTACTCGCTCGTGTCGGTGCGGTATTTGCTCGCCAAAAGGTGTCATTGCAAGCGGCCAAAATCACTACGATTGGCGAACGTGCAGAGGATTTCTTCATCGTCACTGATGGTGAAAGACAAGCATTGACCGAAGAAACACAGCAGGCATTAAGAGAAGCCTTATTTGATGCGCTGAGTGATGTGAGTTAAGCGCACATGAAACTGGATTTATTCTCATATTCAGCATTTTAGGCGATCTCGACCACAAGTCTCAGACATTGATCATTCCTGCTATTGGGTGTACCTAAACGCTGCTGCTAAAGTGGTATGAATCGAGCAAAAAAATTCATGTTCAGTGTGTACGTAAAGAGGCAGTTATGTATCAGAATCTAAAGAATATCGGTATCGAACATCCAGAAAACATCGAGCGCTATACCCTCCGTCAGGAGGCGAACTCAGACACACTGAAGATCTACTTTCATAAAACGAAAGGCGAACTTTTTGCCAAAAGCGTCAAATTTAAATACCCACGCCAGCGTAAGAATGTGGTCGTAGACAGCGGCAGCGGTCGCTTCCGTGAAGTCACCGAGATCAACCGCAGCTTATCTCTGGTGGTTGATGAGCTAGATAAAATCGTCAGAAAAGAACAAGGCGAACAAGATGTGAAGAAGAAAATCCTGCGAGACCTTCGCCACTTAGAGAAAGTCGTTGCAAGCAAGATCGCAGAGATCGAATCAGATCTAGAGAAGCTGTAGACGTTTCGAGTTTCGCGCAAGATACCTAGAAAAAACCGCCATTTCAGGCGGTTTTTAGGTTTAACAACCATGCGTTAGTTTCTTTTTAAAGTCTATTGCCTAACCCCAAACCTTCTAGCACTCTGCGCCAAACCGGATCGATCGACGCTTCAATGACAATGTCTTCGCCCGTCACTGGATGTTCAAACTGCGTGCGTGATGCATGAAGCAGGAGTTGATGGCACTCAAATTCGTCACGGAACAATCTGTTGTGCCTGCCATCACCATGATTCACGTCACCAACGATATGGTGGCTCAAGTGATGCATATGACGACGAAGTTGATGTTTGCGTCCTGTGTGTGGCTTCATTTCCACCAAGGTATAGCGACAACTTTGGTAACGTCCCATCGCAATCGGTAACTCCGCGTGTGCAATGGGCTGATATTCAGTAATCGCTTCTTTCGCTTCTGGTTCTTTTGTTGCTTTTTTATCGGCGATTTTATCCAACTCTTCTTTGAGTGGATAATCCAGGGTTGCCCCTTCTTGTATCCAACCACGCACAATCGCATGGTACGTTTTGTGAATATCACGACCGGCAAATTTTGGCATCATTTGCGACGCCATCTCAGAAGACAAAGCAAACAAAAGCACCCCCGATGTCGGTCGATCTAATCGATGGAGTGGATAAACATGTTGCCCAATTTGATCGCGAAGGGTTTGCATCACAAACCGGGTTTCGCCTTTGTCCAACCAAGAGCGATGCACAAGCATCCCTGAAGGTTTATTCACGGCAATCAGCCATTCATCACGGTAGATAATTTCAAGTTCAATTTGCATAAATGATCACTGCGAAGAAAGAGAAAAAAGGGCATCAATATCGATGGACACGCGCGTAATTTCCTCGTGACCTTGCGCACCTTGAAGTGCCTCTTCTACATAAGGAGAGATAGAAAACGAAACGGGAAGTGGATGCATATGCTCAATAAAAAACTGCATTTTAGGAATGAAAATCCATTGTAACCACTCGGTACATGTCAGGGTATCAATCGCAAACGGCTCCGTGCTCGCCAACGCTTCGACAGAGGGAGAAGCAACTTGCCAGTGGCCATTGCGCTCAAGTTCTCGCTGCAACTGTGCGAGTAGCACCTCAACGTCTTGGTGTTTACTCATAAAATTGCCCTCTTCTTTGGCAACATGGGTTGAAATTTCAATATCGCGCAAGCATATCATCATTCATCACATGCAGTGAAAAGGCCGATAGCCATTCCCACCAACATTCAGGCAGGGATGGATAATGAACGCCTTTCGCTCTCCGCCAACGACGGCCAGGTTATTTAGAAGTTATCATGGAAAATACGCTTTCTCTCAACGCCATTTTCAGTCAGGCAAACTGTGAATTTTTGGCTTTTGACCTTAGCCGACGCGTTACTGAAATCAGTAACAAAGACTTCACTGCCATTGAAGAAAATCGCGTTGCGTACCCGTTTCCTGCTCAGCAGCATGCGCACATGGGTATCGCATTCTGGCAACCCAATCAAACACCTTGGATTTGGTTTTTGAAAATGCCACTAGATGAACGAGGACTCCTGCAACAAGCCGCACTGGGCAATTTTATCCAGTATGTTGCGCAAGCAATGGGCGCGAGTTTCGATAAAACGCTGACAGAAGAAGAGCAAGAAAAACTGGCGGCCAATCCCTACACGTTCAAGCCACAAGATGACAAGAAAGCGATGTTCCATGCTTTCTTAACGGACAAGTTACAACAGCCTGCTAGCCAATATTATGATCATGCCCAGCACTATATGTCAGGCGAGTTAGGATGGGATAAATGGCAAGGCGTTGGCTTGCAAGGGCTTGCTGATCTTAGCGTGAGAATGGAACGCCATAACAACGCGACGCGCATTCGCAAAGCCATGAGCAATATGCCAGACACACCTAAATACGCCCTGCTTGGCTGTTTAGAACATTGTGATATTCCTGACGCATTGGCTGAAAGGATTGAAGAATGCATGGATACGATTTTGGCTGCTGGCAACGCCGATCTGTTTCTGCTTGCCGCGCATGTTCGAGCGTTAGCGGGGGCCTCTCCAGAAAAATGTCAATCGGTCATTGAGCGCATGCTTGCCATCCCCGCGCTGCGACACCGCGAGATGTTAATCGCTATTGCTGGGCGATGCTGGCAGTCTCTGGCCAACGATACTTTGTTAGACGCCTTCCTTATTGCCGTAGCAGAACAAAGCGATCAGGCTTTTTTCCAACAAATGGTTGCTGATCTCGTCATGATCCCATCACTTCGTCCTCAAGTACTGGCTTTATTGCACGGCAGTGCGTCAACTGAGCTAATGAATGCGGTTCAACACTTGCAAGAACACGTCAAGGCATCATCATGATTGCAGATTTATTTTGGATCATCCTTATCGCGGTTGTTGCTAGTCTCTTCTGGCAGCAACGCCGTCAAAGCGAACTAGCAAAGCAATATATCCAACGTCGATGTCAGCAAATTAACGTGCAACTGCTGTCCATTGCGCGCGGCAACCATACGTTCGGCTGGCCTAAAGGCCCACTAAATGTACAAACTCGATACTATTTCGAATTTTCGGTTAATGGATTGGATTGCTATCAAGGCTATGCGGTAATGCAAGGAATGCGCTTGCAGGAAGTGTACATGCCTGCCTATCCAATGGTTGAAGAGTAAATTGATAGTTTGAGTTTCGAGAGAGCTTTGCCACTACACGTGAAAAATCAAGCTCTCGCTTTTTCCTTCTCATATATCGCAACTGCTTTACTTTTTACTCTTCTAAAACAAGAACGGGCACGACTTTCGTCGTGCCCTGAGGTCTTACTTGCAGCTATCCTGCTACGAATGTGCTCCCTGCATCATTCCATGATCAGTGGCCGAATCCTTCAGCTCAATCCTTATCTCTCCGTCCTGGAGGTGTCCTTCGGTCTTACCTTGACCCGTCGAGTCATCCTGTCTCGATTCTCGTCCTCATCCTGAGGGTGTCCTTAACTTCATCCTGAAGTGATTCCTTAAGCCCCCATCCTGGGTTGTCCTAAGTGTCTTCCTGACCAGTAAATATCCTATCTACTGCTACGGTTCCATCCGTGTCCCTAATGCCGCATTCCTTGCTAGTAACACAATCCTTGCGTTACCTGCTCATCCTGAGCTTACCAAGTCCGTGGTGTTAGTTCCTGTTCCGTATGTCAGCATCCTTCCGACACCGCAAAGATTACGCGAACTTCATTTCAAAACAACCAACCCCAAGGTGATTGAACTCACACTTTACAACAGGCAAAACGGTAAAACGGTTAAGTACATGTTTTTTAACACATTTAAATTTCACTCACTTCCTATATCAACACTAAAAACAGTAGAATCCCACGCGTTTGTAAGAGATATCTCACAAGGTTGTGAGCGTTCACCACAGGATCAACATGCTGAGTTTTCAGGTGTAGTAGAGCCCAATCAGTTTATCTATCCGAGTTGTTGCTAATTTGTAGGTAACTTGAATGGTTTTGAGTGGTTTCACCACAAGAAGTAGCGTGAAGCTTTTAGAATAAACGAAGAAGAAAGTTGGGGATGAAAGTCACAGTGAAGAAAAGCCAATTGCCATAAACAAGAACGGGCACGACTTTCGTCGTGCCCTGAGGTCTTACTTGCAGCTATCCTGCTACGAATGTGCTCCCTGCATCATTCCATGATCAGTGGCCGAATCCTTCAGCTCAATCCTTATCTCTCCGTCCTGGAGGTGTCCTTCGGTCTTACCTTGACCCGTCGAGTCATCCTGTCTCGATTCTCGTCCTCATCCTGAGGGTGTCCTTAACTTCATCCTGAAGTGATTCCTTAAGCCCCCATCCTGGGTTGTCCTAAGTGTCTTCCTGACCAGTAAATATCCTATCTACTGCTACGGTTCCATCCGTGTCCCTAATGCCGCATTCCTTGCTAGTAACACAATCCTTGCGTTACCTGCTCATCCTGAGCTTACCAAGTCCGTGGTGTTAGTTCCTGTTCCGTGTGTCAGTATCCTTCCGACACCGCAAAGATTACGCGAATCAATTTTCTACACAAGCCATGATTAACTGATCGATCTCTCACTTTGAATTACTCGTCGACCAAGATTAATTAAGGCATTGATTTTAAACTAATTAATTAATCAACCTTAGAGATTAACATTGAAGAAAGCAGTATAATCTTACCCCTTTGTAAGAGATCTCTCACAAGCGGTAAGGACACCTTGCCAAACCAGCTTCTATACTTTCTGAACACTTTAAGGAGGGCATTGCCGATGGAAGTATTTGATCACAACTTAGCACACCTTTTTCTGCAGCTTGGCTTGCCCGAAGACGACGCTGCT
The DNA here is from genome assembly GCF_000286835.2 of Enterovibrio norvegicus FF-33. Lineage (GTDB taxonomy): Bacteria > Pseudomonadota > Gammaproteobacteria > Enterobacterales > Vibrionaceae > Enterovibrio > Enterovibrio norvegicus_A. The sequence continues at coordinate 3,189,577 of NZ_AJYD02000038.1, forward strand.
ATCCGGGACTTTATCAACAAGCATTCACTTTCTGACAGTGAAAGTTTGCCTGCGGCAGCGTTCTGGACAACCAGTCAACGTCAATTTTTAGAAGAAGCAAAATCACAAGACGCTGACTGGGTAGAACAAATTGATACCCTCGATACCTTATTGCGTAAGGCATAAACTTCCTGTATTCATCATTCCTAGTTACGCTGGTACATTCTTGATGGACAGTAAAGGTTTGATGGAAAGGAAAAACACCATGAGCACTGATTTCACTCCCGCATTGCAGCAAGCCATTGAGGCACTTTTGCGCGAAGGCAAAGAACCGACGGTTGCTTTAGTCAAAAGCCGCTTGAATCAATCCGTGCCTATGCCGCTGATCATCAGTGCGCTGCAGCGTTGGAAAAAAAACGGCAAAGTACCGAAGATAGAGATAATCGAGAAAGTAAACGATGCCGATGCAAGAATCGAAGCGTTGGAGGCTCAAGTGAGAGTGTTGACCCAACGACTTGATGCATTGGAACAACACAGCAAAAACAACAGTGAGAGCTAGCTCTTTAGGCGATTATTGAAAGTCCCACGACAAGTTAGACACTATTCGACATGTATCGCATTTGAAATGAAACACATCATGGAGGGGCTGCTCAAGCAACCAGTCACCTCCGCATTTTGGGCATTTTCTGCCCAGCTCAGACTCCGCACTTTTTCCGCCCACTCGATACTGATAATAATATGTCGGCACCTTGGTTAAATGCTCGATGCGACCTCTAATTTCCCAGCCCTTTCGAAACAGCAGACTATCCGCGTCCTGGATTTCAGCCAGTGCCGCATACTCCGCTTTAAACGCACCCGCCATCTGAATTTCATCACACGCCTGCCACTCAGTTTGCCATTTCACTTCCGCTTTATGATCGCCATTGAAGGTCGCAGGAAGGCGATATAAGGGAATAGGCAACAGTGTTTCACCACAGCGAAGCGGTGAACAAGTATGTACATACGTGGTGTAAAGCACCTGCCAAGAGCGATCTTCGTCTAGCGCACTTTCTTCAGAATTGATGTCACGCCCAAGTACTTTAAGCTTAGGCGACAATAAACCCGCATCAGACAGCTGACGAATTTTTAGTGCCACCTGTGGGCTGTGGTGTTTTGGATTGAGGCTGTCTTTTTCTGGGCACACTGCGCGAACATGAAACACCCCATCCCCCATGACCATCGGAAACTCTCGACCTAATACTTGCCCGTTGTAGCGCAAGGTATCCATCAGCCCATTGACCGCGCGATCAACCGCTGAAATCGTCGTGTCATCAAAACATTCGAATGTCAGTTCTACCACGTACATAATTGTTAAACCTCAGGCGTCAACAAGCTAAGAAAGGTAACGACATCGGGCGCAAGCACACTGCGCTCTTTGGTTCCGATTCGTTCTTTGATGACTTCGCCGCTTACATTGCAAATGGACACTAGGTCCAGCTCATCATCGGTCGAGGCGATGAACACGGTTGGGTTTTGCTTTAGGCGCTTTTGCATCAACAAGTGACCAAGCATATTTTCTTGCAGGCGCGGCAAGTCTTCGTCACTCCATACCTGAATAAGCTCAAGTGGCTGACCATTCAACGTTGCGGACATATCGCCACAATAAAGACCCGCATAAAAAGCCTTAATATCATCATGCAAACTAATTCCAATGCCGTCTTCAACATTGCTGAAATCTGCACGCTCATCGCGCTTAACAGGCTGCCAGATCACAACGTCATCGGTTTCTTGAACCACGCAAGGCGATATGAGCCCACGATAAGCATCGCTCTGTGGCTGAGAGCCATGTTGCGCATTCCAAGCATCGACAAAGCGCTCGCTAAACGACCAAAGCGCGTTAGTGACAGAGTGATTCATTAGCAAGATTCCTCAAGATTCAGTAAACTTTGCGCATTCTAATCGATCCGTGGCAAAACCGTATGAGCAAATATCAAGATGCAAAAGAACTTGCTGGCCTGACATTAGGACAGAAAACGGACTATCAGGAGCACTACGCCCCTGAACTGCTGCAACCCGTTCCGCGTAGCCTTAACCGCGATGACCTTAATTTGGGGGACTCGCTGCCTTTTACCGGCTACGACATTTGGACGCTCTACGAATTATCCTGGCTTAATGCTAAAGGACTGCCTCAGGTGGCCATCGGTGAAGTGCGTCTTTCCGCCACCAGCCCGAACCTGATTGAATCCAAGTCATTCAAACTCTATTTAAACAGCTTCAATCAAACCCGTTTTGAAAACTGGCAAAAAGTCGTGGATACACTGGCTAAAGATTTGTCGGCCTGTGCGGGTGAAGATGTCGATGTCACCATCTTACCTCTCGATGAATTCAGCAATACGCCCGTTGTCGCGCTTGGCGGTGAGAACATCGATGATCAAGATATTGAGATTACTGGCTATGCCTTTGACTCGAGCATCCTCGAAGATGCAGCTGAAGGACCTATCGTCAGCGAAACCCTTAACAGCGATCTATTGAAATCAAACTGTCTGATCACCAATCAGCCAGATTGGGGGTCAGTGCGCATTGCGTATAAAGGCCCGCGAATTAATCGCGAGAAACTACTGCGTTATATTGTGTCGTTCCGTCGTCATAATGAGTTTCATGAACAATGTGTCGAACGCATATTTACCGATCTCATGACGTACTGCCAGCCTGAGATGTTAACCGTCTATGCACGTTACACACGTCGTGGTGGTTTGGATATCAACCCATATCGTACTAACATGGGTAAAACGCCAAGCGAAAACAACCGACTCGCTCGTCAATAACCCTGAAGCAGGCTCAGTATCTCGTATCTGGGCCTGTATCTTCACTACCATAGACTCAGCCAATCATGCGATTTTTGACAACCGCACTGCTTTTCTTTTCGCTGCTAATGAGCGCTACAGTCAGCGCTAAGCTCAATTCAACGCCAATCCTGACGGAAGCAGATGCCTTGCTGCAAACCTCGCCAGAGCAAGCTTTGCAAGTGACTGAACGCTACCTCATGCAACGTCGATTATCTGACAGCACGAATCGCCCACACAGCAACAATGACGCAGATCGTTCTATTCGAACCCCGCTAAATACCGTGCACGCCCATTTGATCGCCGCAAAGGCGCATGGAGCGCTAGGCCATCGAGAGGCGGCGTGGGCAGAACTGGCAAAGGCAAAATCAGTCGCACAAAGCAACGAATTAAAGCGAGCCACTTTAGAAGTGACATTGGCCGAAACCTCGCTGTTGTATTCTCTCAACAATAACCCTGACGCCGCACAAGACCTTGTAAAGTCTCTGCTCGCCGAATTATCGCTACTCGATGACATGCAATCTTGCCGAATTGAGCGTTTGAGATTTGAAGCTTCGTTACTTAATGCCATCATTGTCACCACACAAGAAGACGAGCAACAGAGCATTGCGCAATTTAATGCTGCGCTCAAAGCGTTAGGTGAGACACCAGACTTAAAACACAAAGTGCGTTATCAAATCGCACTGGGTAATTATTTCCTCAGTATTAACTCTTACGAACGTGCATTATCGGAATTACTTAGCGCTTACTGGCAAGCCAGTGAAAATGATTTCGCGGTGCAAATCGCCAGTGCGAATATCTCGTTAACCAAACTGTATCAACAACAAGGCGTGCTTGATAAAGCACTTCAACATGCAAACCAAGCGGCGGAGTTCTACGAGCACTACGATTTGAAGCGCGGCTTATCCGAAACACAGACACTTCTCGCCGCGATTTATAGCCAACAAGGCCGCTATAACTTTGCATTGGTTCATTATTTCAATGCGTTAGAGCTTGAAACCATGCTCTCTCGCACCGTGAACATCGCCGACATCAACGTGGCTATCGCCAACACATACCTCAAATTACAGAGCTATCCGCAAGCTGAAGAGTACGTCAATAACGCCATAGAGATTGCTGAACATTCCTCGCTTATCGAGGAGCTTTCCCAAGCGCTTCTTGTAAAAGGTGAACAAGCATTTCTTACCCTACAGACTGACATCGCCATAGAGGCCCTCAAACAAGCACTAAGTCATGCTGAAACATTGAAAAACCGTCCTCTAATGCTTGAAAGCCTTGCGCGCTTATCACAGGCCTATGAGCAAAAAGACGACTTCGACAACGCACTGCACTTCCAACGTCATTATGATCGACTCAACAAGCGTGATGAGAAAAAACGCCAGATCCAAGAAGTTGAGTCGTTTAAGCACCGGCAGCGCGTTATTGAGCGTCAACTTCAGTTTGATGACATGCAGAAAAAGCATGCAGACGACACACAAACCATTGTTGAACAAAAGAAGATTAACCTATTTCTTTTGGGCAGCTTGAGCGTGTTGCTGCTCGTATTAGTGTTGAGAAACCGTGCGGCAGGCATGCGATTAGAGCAATTGCAGGAGCTTCGAAAAGAACTTTATACTCACCCGCGAAGTGGCTTACGTAACTTGCGAATGCTCAACGACAGATTGTCGAATTCACTCGCCAAAAGCAGTGCACATTTTGAGCAATGGTATTTAGGTGAAATGATCCATGAACCACTAAGCGATAAACTCAGCTTTGCCATGTTCGAAGTGCCGTTTCTAAAAGTGGTTTATCTGCAGCATGGCTACCACCAAGGTTTAGAGTTAGAACGAAAAATGGGAGATTACCTAAAATCACGTCTCCAGAAACCAGCACGTCTCTATCACTTTTCGGATGCCATGTTCATTTATATTGAGCCCAACGCCGAAACCCTGAATGCCCCCGAAAAATTGGCCACCAAAATTCAAATGTTGGTGGATGGCTTTGTCCAAGAATCTGGACTCAGTGACGTTGATAACCGTCTACGCGTTGGTATGGCCGACTACCCTTTCCTTCCTCGCGCCTTCACGTCAATCAACGACAAGGAGCTTATCGACATCCTGCTAATGGCAACCAGTGCCGCCCGTCAGGCCTGCAAAACCCAGCACTCTAGCCAATGGGTTCATATCAGCGCAATTGACTCAACTCCCGCCGCTTGTTTCGCGAATAACAACGTTCGCCAAGCCTGTTTAGATGGCATAAGTACGGGGTTGCTTAAGGTCAAAACTTCAGCACATGGCGAGATTAACTGGCAGACGGTTCACGAATCTGACAAAAACTAACGCCAATTTATTGATAAAGCAGGCAATAAACCGTTATAGCTAGGCGTTGCGCGTGAGCGCTTGTTATTTATCAGCCCCAATAGTCGGTGCAAGTGCGCTCTAGACGGGGGTTTGGAGATATAGTCGTATTTATGTCCAACTTCTCGTCAGATGAAGACGTCATTACACTGAAAGAAAAGTTGCAGCACTCTCAGCTGGTATTCCGGGATTTAGCACTTAAATCCCGGCGCGAAGCGACGATCTTAAAAAGGCTCATTTCACGCCTTATCGCCGCCTCTCAAGCGCATGAAGACCCACAGCTCAACGAGCGGTTGTCTCAGATACGACGTGATATTGACAGTCAGGATGATGTCAGTAGATTGATCCCTCAACTTGCATTGGTAGAGCGAATGGTCAACAGACATAATCAGGCAACGGAGAAAGCCAAAGACGCACTGGAATGCCAATTTCAGCAAAGTGGTGAAACGCTCAAGTGTTTGCCAGGCCTCCCTGCACAGTTAAAACGTGATCTCCGTAACTTACTGATTAACCCTGACAATCAACAACAAGATGGTCACCATAAAATTGTGGCACTGCTACAACTATACGAACGTGCACTCAAATTGCTGTCTCTGCCTTCAAATGGGCTTTCTGCCAAAGATCTTCTGAACATCGATCGCATCCACCAACTTTGTACTGAACTACAACATCTCATCACCGAACTCGATTTTGACGGTGAAGTGGGCGACAAACTGCTGGATATTAGAAGTCGACTTCTACTGACTCCGGATTCACAAACCCTGCTTGAGCTAACGCTTGAATCTGTCCAACTCATTCTTGATGGCACCCGAAACGAGCGTAAATCTTCACAAGTATTTTTGTCTCAGATCAACGAAGATTTATCGGTTCTTCAGCGTCACAATGGCCGCTCTATTGATAGCTCTCAAGCCATTTCATCACAACGAAGTTCACTCAATGATGAGCTCGCTTCATCTGTAGAAACGATTCAATCTCAGCTTAGAGAGGCTGAGTCTCTCGAAATTCTGCGCCCTAAAATATCTCAGGTATCAGTAAACCTTGAATCATTGGTCGCGCGTAACAGAGAACTTGAAGAACGCGAGCAGCAACTGCTAGAACAGCTTCAGCATAACGAGCAGAAACTGGATGCCTTGTATCAGCAAACCATGGACTACCGCCGTCGTCTGGGCGATCAAGAGCGTAAACTGCTGTTAGACCCGCTCACCAAGGTCTATAACCGAGCGGCTCTGGATGACCGCTTGGAGCACGAGTACCGCTGCTGGATTCGCTACGAAACACCATTTTGCCTTGCCATGATTGATATCGACCACTTTAAGAGTGTCAATGACCAGTACGGACATCTAGTGGGTGATAAAGTTCTCAAGGTTGTCGCACGAACCATTCATCAGTGTTTACGTGACACCGACTTTATCGCGCGATTTGGTGGCGAAGAGTTCGTGGTGTTGCTGCCCGATGCAGACGAAGAAACCCGAAAAACACTGCTTACTAAAGTACGTGAAACTGTCGCCAAACTGCCCTTTAAGTTCAAAGACAGCCGCTTGACGGTGACGGTTTCTATTGGTGCCAGTATGTTTAGAGAAAATGATAATACCGTCGAAGTGCTTGAGCGTGCTGACAATGCGCTATATAACGCTAAACACAACGGTCGCAACAAATTGGTGTGGGCATAATCCCCACTTTAACGATTTTTCGTTCCATTTAGCATCCCCTCAGCCAGCATTGGCGGCCCCTCATATCTCGATACATTTTTCTTTTATTGCACCAAACTGGCTAAACTTAATATCTATGTGTATGGTTAATTAACACACTGATTTTTATAGTATTGAAATTGTAACTCTTTGATTGAGTTGGTGTAAAAATACGCCGCTCAACGTTGTACAGTGTGTTTTCTTCGCACAGGAGGTGACTATGATCACTCATATCAGCCCAGTCGGGGCAATGGATCTACTCTCTCAACTTGAGGTCGACAGACTCAAAGACACAGCAAAGAGCGATTTGTATCGCCTCTACCGCAACTGCTCATTAGCGGTACTCAATTCGGGCAGCCATACCGATAGCTCGAAAGAATTGCTTGAGCAATACAAAACGTTCGACATCCGCGTCATGCGTCGTGAACGAGGGGTGAAGCTTGAATTGGTGAACCCACCCGATCATGCTTTTGTCGATGGGAAAATCATTCGGGGTATCCAAGAGCACATGTTTTCGGTGTTACGCGATATCATTCACGTCAACGTGCAGCTCGAACATGCGAAGATATTTAATCTCACTAACTCAAACCACATTACCAATCTGATTTTCGATATTCTACGCAACGCAAAAGCAATGGTTCCGGGGCGCGATCCTAATCTTGTGGTCTGTTGGGGCGGACACTCCATCAACCCGATTGAATATCAATACACCCGTGAAGTTGGCCACGAGCTTGGCCTACGCGAACTCAATATTTGTACTGGCTGCGGCCCTGGTGCAATGGAAGGTCCAATGAAAGGTGCTGCTATTGGCCATGCTAAGCAGCGTGTCACAGGCAGTCGTTTCTTAGGGTTAACCGAGCCTTCGATCATTGCCGCCGAGCCACCGAACCCCATCGTCAATGAACTGGTCATCATGCCTGATATCGAGAAACGCCTCGAAGCGTTTGTTCGTGTGGGGCATGCAATTGTCATTTTCCCCGGCGGTGCTGGTACGGCGGAAGAGCTACTCTACTTGCTGGGTATTTTAATGCATCCTGACAATGTTGATCAGCCTATGCCTGTCGTACTAACAGGACCAAAAGAAAGTGAAAGTTACTTCCGTGTCATTGATGAATTTGTTCGTGATGTTATTGGTGAAGAAGCCACTAAGTACTATCAAATTGTCGTCGGCGACCCAGCTAAAGCAGCTCGCATCATCAAGCAAGGTATGCCTGCGGTGAAAGAGCACCGTAAATCCACTGGCGATGCGTACTCGTTCAACTGGTCTCTAAAAATTGCACCGGAATTCCAGCTGCCTTTTGAACCCAACCATGAAAACATGGCGAACCTCGATCTGCACATGAACCAGCGTCCTGAATTGCTGGCATCCGCATTGCGTCAAGCCTTCTCTGGCATCGTCGCGGGTAATGTGAAAGAAGAGGGTATTCGTGAAATTGAACGTAACGGCCCATTTAAAATTAATGGTGATGCCGTCTTAATGAAGAAAATGGATAAGCTTCTACGCGGTTTTGTTGAGCAGCAACGAATGAAATTGCCCGGAACTGCTTATGTCCCTTGCTATGAGATAGTGCAAGGCAAAGGTAACGGATAGAAACGGTTAGCCTTTCATTTATCTCTCAAGCAATTAGAATGGCCCTATTGGGCCATTTTTATTTAGCGGACACACCATTCATGTCTATTCATCTCGTCATCATTGATGCAATGAATCTTATCCGACGCGTTCATGCCGCCCAACCGGATCCGAACGATATCGACGGCGCTGCGCTGGTCTGCTGCCGTGCACTGAAGAAAATCATTAAATCGTCCGAGCCTACGCACATGGTTGCCGTATTCGATCATGCAGAGCAAGACAGAGGTTGGCGTGCAGAGCTGATCCCTGAGTACAAGCAAGGGCGCAAACCCATGCCAGAGCCCCTTCAACATGGCTTAAACAAAATTCAGGATGCCTTCTGGGACATGGGTATTGACTCACTGCTCTCATCTGGCGATGAAGCAGACGACATGATTGCCACACTCGCGGTGAAAGTTGCGAGCAGAAAGGGACAAGTCACAATTGTCTCGACCGACAAAGGCTATTGCCAGTTGCTCCAACCCACACTGCGTATTCGCGATTATTTTCAGCAGCGCTGGTTAGACAGTCCTTTTATTGAAAAGGAGTTCACCGTGCAGCCTCGCCAGCTTGTCGACTACTGGGGATTGGTTGGAATTAGCTCCAGCGGAGTGTCGGGTGTACCAGGTATTGGCCCGAAAACTGCGGCTACTTTGCTTCAGCGATATAACACGTTAGAGCAGTTGTTCACCGCAGATGATATTGAGCCTAAATGGCAGAAGAAATTGGACGGAAATGAAGATTTAGCACAGCGCTGCAAACAAGTAGCGACGTTAAAAACCGATATTACGCTCGGCTTTAATCTTCAAGATATTCGCTACACGCCTGACGCTTAATCCGCTTTTCACAACACAGTTTGCCATCTAACTAACATCACTCAGGCTAAGCATGAGTATGTGTCACCGCGCATGAATAACTAAACGGCAGCCATTTGGCTGCCGTTTCATTATGTGCGTTTTTCAACGTCGTATCAGTCTAGTCGACGAAGGTGTACCGTCACTTCTTCACGATCGTGATACAGGTGCTTAGCTTGAATTTCAAACTTCACGCCGTTTTGAATCAAAAACTTTTTCAAGTTATCAATGTCTTCTTTCACTTGCTCGTAGCGTCGATTCATCGGCAGCTTCAAGTTGAAAATGGCCTCTTTGGCCCAACGTTCAATGATCCATTCACCCATTAACTGCGCAACGCGATACGGCTTTTCGATCATGTCACAAACCAACCATGTTACGTTTTTACGTGGCGGCTCAAACTTGAACCCATCCGCAGCATGGTATTTAACCTGACCCGTTTCCATGAGACTTTCTGCCATCGCGCCATTGTCTACGGCATGGACGAACATTGAACGTTTCACTAATTGATACGTCCAGCCCCCCGGACACGCGCCCAGGTCAACCGCCCACATCCCCGGAGCAATTCGCTCATCCCAGTCATTACGTGGGATAAATGCGTGAAATGCTTCTTCTAGTTTCAGCGTTGAACGACTTGGCGCATCAGCAGGGAATTTCAAACGATGAATTCCCATGAAATGTGGCGAGTTGTTGTTGCTCAGTGAATAACCCACATAGCAACAACCTGGCGCAGTAAAGTAGATATGTAGCACAGGTTGCTTAAGGTTTTCTTTCGCCAGCAAAACACCGCGTTTACGCAATGCTTGACGAAGCGGAACCGTGAACTTACGGCAGAATTTAAGCAAGTCTTTACCTTGGTTAGTGTCCGGTGTTTCAACACGCAGATCACCGCATTTTGGTAACTCGCCGCCTAACGCCAAGATCGGTGAAATACGGTCACCTGGATCAAGATCAGACAGTTGCTCAACAACCGCAAACATCTGACGCGCAAAAATGAGCGACTTCAGAGGAAGCGTTTGAAGCAATTTCTCTGCATCGCCTTGCTGATAGCATTCAAACAACACATAGCCTGCATTTTTCTCTACGCGAGGAAAGCCGTAAACGCCTGCAGCTGTCGCTTTGTCTTGAATCTCACCTGCACATTCTTTTTCAAAGCCTTGACGGCAATACAATAAAATCTGATTCACACGATGCCTTTAAATGCCGTGGTAAAAATAACGCGCAATTATACCTCAGAAAACGTGATTCAGCGCACCTAACTCGTTTGTCGCCATAACGACCACGCAGCCAGCCCCCAGCCAATCAATAAACTCATGCCGCCAATAGGCGTGACAGGCCATAGCCATCGCCAATCCGTCAGCGCTAGACCATACAAACTTCCACTAAAACAAAGAATGCCCACCACGATAAAACCACCAGCAATAACCAGTAATCGCTGCGGTGCAACCATCAACCAAAGACCCAATACGATAAGTGCCAGCGCATGCCAGAGCTGATACTGAACACCCTTTTCAATAATTGAGAGCGCATAGGGCGTGATCTGTGATTTCAATCCATGCGCAACAAAAGCCCCCAACGCCACAGCCATCGCAGCGAAAAGACAGCCAACAGCCGCAAATTTGTTCCCCTTCATCAACCACCCCCCAATACAAATTCGGCAGTTTTATCTGCCGCCAATTGGCGGTTGCTCGCTTCAGTGTGTCCCGATACTTTACGCGGCTTCATGCTATGGTCGCCATCAGGCACGAAGATCACGGTCACTTTTTCGGATAGCGGATAGTTTTCGAGCTCTACACGGTTACCAAACGTATCGCGTTCCCCCTGTAAAATGAGCGTGGGTTTGGCAATTGTCGAGAGATGCTCACCTTTGTCCTTCTCGGGCTTACCGGGTGGGTGAAACGGAAAACCAAGACATACGATACCTTCAACGTCATCCCGCTCGGCTAAATGGCTTGCCATACGCCCCCCCATCGACTTGCCCCCGATGAAAGTCTTGCCTGAACCAAAGACGTCAATGACTTCATTGAAAGCCTCAAGTAGCTTTGGCGCTCTGTCTGGAGGACGTCGTTTCCCATCCTCTGCACGTTTAACCATATACGGGAAGTTGAATCTCACAACGCGAATGCCATGTTCTGCGATTTTTCCCGCCACATCCGCCATAAAGTCGTGGTTCATATCTGCGCCAGCACCATGGGCAAAAATAAAGGTCACGTCAGCGTGCTCTGGTCCATTAATGACGACATTGTTCATGCAGAAATACTCTCCTGTTCTGCCGCGGCTTTTGCTAACACCCAATCACGGAATGCCGTAATTCTTCCTGAATCAGCATCTCTTTGCTGACTGACTAAATAAAAAGCATTTTTGCTCATCAGAAAATGTTCGAACGGACACACCAAGCGCCCAGATTCAAGCTCAGGTTGCGCGAGTACGTTATTACTCAAGGCGATCCCTTGCCCAAGCGCTGCAGCCTGCAACACCATTGCTGAATGGCTAAAAATGGGACCATAGTTAAGATTAATATCAGTAATCTGATAGTACTTTGCATAAGCTGTCCAATCTTTACGTGAACGGTCGTGAAGCAAGGTGTGGTATTTGAGATCTTCCAGCGTGTTCAACGGCTTTTCGCTATGAAACACTGCAGGGCTGCACACTGGCAAGAGAAACTCAGGGTATAACTCATCACAGCGCAAACCGGGCCAGTTTCCGCGACCATAATAAATGGCGACATCGACATCATCAGTCAATGAGCCCTCTTCCAAATCAACGGCTTTAATCCGCACATCGATTTCAGGATGAGCCTGATTAAAATCCGATAAACGCGGCACTAGCCATTGAATGGCAAAGCTAGGCGGTAAACTGATCGTCAATGCCCCTTTCGCCCCGCGCTCCAATACTCTGTCAGTAGCATCCGCCAGTGACACAAAAATATCTTTAATATCGAGGAAGTAACTTTGCCCTTCCTCAGTGAGTAGCAAGGATCGATTACGACGCCTAAATAGCTTTAAACCAAGAAACTCTTCTAATGCCTTTATCTGATGACTCACCGCAGCTTGGGTGACGAACAACTCTTCTGCTGCACGCGTGAAGCTTAAGTGCCGCGCTGCTGTTTCAAACACTCGAAGAGAATTAAGGGGTGGTAGACGTCTGGCCATTTCTCGCCCTCATGAATAAGTTTTTCTAATGTAGAACATTATAAAATGTCCATTGTTCAGTCACCAGAGAAAACCTATAGTTTGCGTGCGCCATGAGATAAGCGTTCCCTACGTGCGTTTTATATTGTGGTTGCGATGTTGTGTTTGCATATTTCGGCCTCAGCCGAGTCTCGGTAGTCACATCTACCTTTGAATACATACCGTATTTTTACACCTTACTATGAAATAGTTTTTCATCGCACCGAGCATTTCACTCGGTGCTTTTTTTTGCTCAAATTTCACTGGTGGCAATCAATCCATCTTATTGGTCAAGCAGAGAGCATCAAACACTTTCTCTTGAGTTAACGACATAGAAAAGCGATCATCAACACCCTGTATCCCATTCAATAACGTGACGCCCAGATAATGACAACTCGCCCTTTTAATGTTGAAGCCATCCGCTGCGATTTCCCATCGCTGGATCAGTGCGTTAATGGACAACCTCTGGTCTATCTTGACAGTGCTGCCACCTCACAAAAGCCGTTGTCTGTCATTAAATGCATCACCGATTATTACTCTGGCGCTAATGCTAACGTTCACCGCGGCTCCCACTCTTTAACCGCATCGGCGACACAGCGCTTTGAATCGGCCAGACAAACGGTTGCTGATTTCATCGGTGCATCTGTCGACGGTATGGTTTGGACCCGCGGCGCAACCGAAGCGTTGAATCTCATCGCACAAAGCTACGCAAGACAAATACTCAAAGAAGGCGATGAGATCCTGATCAGTGAAATGGAACACCATGCCAATATTGTCCCGTGGCAAATCGTTGCAGAACAAACTGGCGCAAAAATCGTCAAATGGCCAATAGAACCCGTTCACTGCCAGCTTGATATGTCGGTGTTCGATTCACTGCTCAACCCTCGCACAAAATTAGTCGCAGTGGCCCATATCAGCAACGTAACGGGCACGCGAAATCCCATAGAAGCCATCATAAAAAAGGCACACGGCCTCGGGGCAATCGTCGTGGTAGATGGTGCACAAGCTATCGTGCATGAACGCATCAACGTCAAAGAAATGGACGCGGATTTCTATGTATTTTCCGGCCACAAATTGTTTGCCCCCGCAGGCATTGGTGCGCTTTATGGCAAACCCGCCATGTTGGAGGCAATGCCCCCCTGGCACGGCGGTGGGAAGATGGTGGAAAACGTCTCTTTTGAAGGGACGACCTATACAAGCTCTCCCGCCAAATTTGAAGCAGGTACGCCAAACGTCGCGGGGGCTCTAGCATTGGCTGAAGCCATTACGTGGTTAAATGGCGTCGATCGTGATGGCGCAGAAAAGCACATTGCATCACTTCAAGCGCAACTGGTTGATGGCATTCAAAATATTGAAGATCTGTCGATTATTGGCCTCCAAGCAGGAGCGAGCGTGGTGGCGTTCCATATCGATGGTGTGCATCACTCTGATATTGCAACCTTGCTTGACCAACAGGGCATCGCCATACGCTCTGGACAACATTGCGCGCATCCCTTAATGGATGCACTTGGCATCAGCGGGTGTGTACGAATCTCTATCGCCTTATACAATACCTCTGATGATATTAAACACTGCATCACCGCCATTCAAAAAGCTTGTGATTTACTCTAAGAAATAATGATGACTATGACTACATTTCCAGCACACCCTTTTGGTACAGACATTACTGCTGCAAATATCACTGAAATAATGGAAAAATGCCGTAACTGGGAAGACAAATATCGTCTAATTATTCAACTGGGTAAGCAACTACCTAATTTAGATGAGCAGCTAAAGTCAGAAAGCATGCCAATTCCCGGCTGTGAAAGCAAAGTCTGGCTAGTTTGGAGAATTGAAAACAACCTTTATCATTTTGCCGCAGATTCTGATGCACGCATTGTAAAAGGTTTGTTAACAATAGTGATAGCAGCCGTTGAAGGAAAAAGCCGTGAAGATTTAGTGGCATTTAATTTTGAGGCGTACTTCGAAAAAATGAATTTATTAGATCACCTTAGCCCATCTCGAAACAACGGAGTTCGTGCAATAGTAGAGCAACTTCAGCGAATATAATGCCCAAGATCAACACAAATCCCTTCATCAATTCAAAATGATAACTGACCACCTTACCGTACATTACACTTTTTAATGCTGAGACCTCAGTCAATAATTCCGACATTGAAGTTGCGTATTTTAGCTTTTATTCCTTTACTAAGTTTGCTTATTCTTTGCTCGGTATGCGCCATTATTGAAAATCTAAATAATTAGGTGTCTCTCTCATAAAAAATAAGCATTTTACCCAGATTAAAATCAAAAAGATCCAACCGGAAACCAAAGATTAACACCTCGTTAACCTTTGGTCATTTATTGTGGATCTAGATCTTGTTTTACCAATTCTCCCTCCATTCCTTTTGCCTTATTCAAAAGATTGTATATCTTTGAACTCAGTGGTCACAAAACCATCATAATAATAATTTAAAGTACTACTGAAACTAGTTGAGTTTCACTGGTTTCAACCCTTACGCGCTAATACTAAATAATTAACGGTGCCTGTATTTTTGGACTTCCAGATGCAGTTACAGGGGTCATGTTTCAATTGCTTGTTGTTAAGAATGGAGTCATCAATGAAGAAACTCGCGCTCATCACCGGATCAAAAGGTGGTATCGGCTCAGCGATCACAGAGAAACTGGTAAGTCAGGGCTATCGTGTTATTGCTACCTACTTCACCGGAAACCTACAGTGTGCCGAACAATGGTTCGATGAGAAGAAATTCACATCTGACCAAGTGCGCCTTTTCGAACTAGACGTTACAAACACAGAAGAGTGTGCAGAACGTCTCCCGCTCTTGCTATCTGAAGAAGGCACTATCGACGTTGTGGTTAACAACGCGGGTATCACCCGAGATGGTCTTTTCAAAAAAATGGCAGCCGAAAACTGGCGCACAGTTATCGATACCAACCTGAACAGCCTGTTCAATGTTACTCAACCTCTTTTTGCTGCAATGTGTGAAAAAGGCGGTTGTCGCGTCGTCAACATCTCCTCAGTTAATGGACTGAAAGGTCAATTTGGTCAAACCAACTACTCTGCTGCGAAAGCCGGCATGATTGGTTTTACGAAAGCATTGGCAATGGAAGGTGCGAGATATGGCGTAACGGCAAACGTCGTGGCCCCTGGCTACACAGCAACCCCAATGGTAGAAGCGATGCGAGAAGAAGTGCTCGAATCTATCAAAAGTGAGATTCCAATGAAACGTCTGGCTCGTCCAGAAGAAATTGCGGAAGCAGTGGCATATCTTGCTAGTGATGCAGGTGCCTACATCACCGGGGAAACGCTGTCAGTCAATGGCGGTTTATACATGCACTAAGGTTCACGTATTCACTCGTTGTACGTGCTCTAAAAAAGGAAAGAGTTAACATGGAAAAAGTGTATATCGTTGCCGCCAAACGCACGGCGATTGGCGCATTCACTGGCTCACTGAAAGACACACCAGCAGGCCAACTTGCCGCCGTTGCTATCAAAGGCGCATTAGCAGCCGGTAATATCGCACCAGATGCTGTTAACGAAGTCATCCTTGGCAACGTTGTTAGCGCAGGTCAAGGCATGGGTATTGGTCGCCAAGCTGCTATCTTTGCTGGGCTGCCTGAAACAGTTCCCGCTTACGCCATTAACATGGTATGCGGAAGTGGCATGAAAGCTGTCATGGATGCTGTCGCTCACATCCGTTGTGGTGATGCCGAAGTGGTTGTCGCTGCTGGTGTAGAGAACATGTCTCAAATCCCATTTGCTGCATCGGGCTCTTTGCGCGGCGGCCAAAAAATGGGTGACATCGGTTTAAAAGATCTTCTTATCAACGATGGTCTGACTGATGTATTCAACCAATTCCACATGGGTGTAACAGCAGAGAATGTTGCAGAACTCGTCGGTCTAAGCCGCGAGCAACAAGATGCTTACGCTCAACAAAGCCAACAAAAAGCGGTTGCTGCGATTGAAGCGGGACGATTCAAAGATGAAATCGTACCGGTTGAAGTGAAGCAACGACGTCAAACTGTTTCTTTTGATACTGATGAATACCCTAAATCAGACTGCACGCAAGAAGGCCTGGCGAAATTGCGCCCGGCATTTAACCGTGAAGGTTCTGTCACTGCGGGTAATGCATCAGGTCTGAACGATGGTGCCAGCGCGGTAATTGTTGCCTCTGAAGCTGCAGTTAAACGTCTGGGATTGAAGCCATTAGCAGAAATTACCAGCTACGCGCAAGTTGGGTTAGATCCTAAAATAATGGGCTTAGGCCCAGTGGGTGCTGTAACCGAAGCTCTGAAAAAAGCAGAGCTCTCGATTTCCGATATGGATCTGTTTGAACTCAACGAAGCCTTTGCCGCTCAGGCTCTAGGTGTTGTCCACCAATTGGCTGACACACATAACGTAAGTCCAGAAGCGATTTTGGAAAAGGCAAACGTTAACGGTGGCGCAATTGCATTGGGTCACCCTCTCGGCGCATCAGGTAACCGTGTTTTGGTTTCCCTGATCCACGAGTTGGAAAAACGCGAAGGCACATACGGTGTTGCTTCGCTCTGTATCGGTGGCGGCATGGGGACGGCAGTGGTCGTCAAACGTGCTGACAGCTAAGACGGTTTAAACAAAACCCCCTTGGATCTAATTAATACACTCAGGAGATACACCATGTACACAGATATGTTCAAAACATTCTCAGAGCAAACCGAAAAAGCACTGTCACCTTACGTGAAATTCAACAAACTGCTGGCTAAAAATGTTGAAACCCTAACCGAGCTTCAGCTGACTGCTGTTCGCACATACGGCGACATGGGTTTGTCACAAGTTAAAGCCGCTAGCAGCGTTACCGATGTAACGTCTATGACTGCATTTGGTGGCCAACAAATGGCAGCGATGACGAAACTCTCTCAGCAAATGATGGATGACAGCAACAAGCTGCAATCTATCGCCAAAGAGTTCAAAGAGGATCTCGAGCAACTGACTGCTGATAACGTGAAAGCAGCTACTCCAGCTTAAACTAGGTCGTCAACCCATCCTCTTTTCGAGGGTGGGTTGTTTCCGATCAAGAGGGTTTACACATGTATCAGAACTTCTTCTCGGACTACCTTGTAAAACTCCAAGAGAGTAACCAGAAATGGTGTAAGGATGTTGAGCAAGGCAAGGCAGCCGTAGATACCCCCTTAAATAAAGCGATGCAAGAGCAGAGCATGCAAGATACTGCAAAGCTTCTTGAGGGCGCTTCAAGTCAACCCGCCGCAATGCTGCAAATTCAAATGCAGTGGTGGGAACAGCAAATGCAAATTTGGCAAAACGTTGCACTAGAAGCCAACCAAACCAATATTGTATCGCCAGAAAAAGACGACAAACGATTCCAAGATGAAAGCTGGCAGGATGAAAAATTCTACAATTTCATCAAGCAATCATACCTATTATTTGGCCGCACCTATTTAGAAACAATCAACGCAGTTGAAGGCTTAGATGAGAAAGCGAAAGAGCGTCTGACGTTTTTCTCTCGCCAAGCGATTAACGCGATGTCACCTAGCAACTTCGTGGGCACAAACCCAGAATTGCTTAAGCTTACCTTAGAAAAAAAAGGTGAGAACTTGGTGAAAGGCCTTCAACAGCTCCAAGAAGATATCGAATCAAGCTCTGACATTTTAAAAGTACGCATGACCAATACCAATGCCTTCCGCATTGGTGAAGATGTGGCAAACACGCCGGGTGATGTCGTTTACAAAAATGAATTGTTTGAGCTCATTCAGTACCGCCCAATGACCGAAACAGTGAATGCAACGCCACTGTTAATCGTTCCGCCTTTTATCAACAAATACTACATTTTGGATCTTCGTGAGAAGAATTCAATGATGCGCTGGCTGGTAGAACAAGGCCACACCGTATTTATGATGTCTTGGCGCAACCCAGGTATTGAGCAGCGTGATGTTGAATTCGGAGATTACATCACCGAAGGTGTAGTGAAAGCCGTTAGCGCGATAGAAGACATCACCGGTCAGTCGCAAATCAACGCTGCTGGTTATTGCATTGGCGGTACAGTATTGGCATCGACCATAGCCTACTATTCGGCTAAGCGCATGAAGGCTCGCATCAAGTCAGCCTCATTTTTCACTACACTGCTCGATTTTGCGCAGCCTGGTGAAGTCGGCGCTTACATCAACGAAAGTTTAGTCAGTGCTATTGAGTTACAAAACAATTCTCGCGGATACATGGATGGTCGCTCTTTGAGTGTCACCTTCAGCTTACTTCGCGAAAACAGCCTGTACTGGAACTACTATGTCGACAATTACCTCAAGGGCAACAGCCCTGTCGATTTCGACCTCCTATACTGGAACAGCGACAGCACCAATGTCGCCGCAACAACACATAACTTTTTGCTGCGCGAGCTTTATCTCAACAATCGTCTGATTGAAGATAAAGGTGTCAAAGTGGGTGGAGTCTGGATTGATTTGAGTAAAATCAAAATCCCAACTTACTTTATCTCGGCAAAAGAAGACCATATTGCTCTGTGGCAAGGCACTTATCGTGGCGCGTTAAACATGAGCGGTAACAAAACTTTTGTACTCGGTGAATCTGGCCACATTGCAGGTATTGTGAATCACCCAGCAAAAGAAAAGTATGGTTTTTGGGTTAACGATGAACTGTGTGAATCAGCTGATGAGTGGTTTGATTCAGCGAAACACAACACAGGGTCGTGGTGGTTGCATTGGGATAAATGGTTAGAAGCTTACAGTCCGAAAGAGAAGGTCGAACCGTATCAAGCAGGTTCTGAAAACTTCCCTGTTCTAACTGTTGCGCCGGGAGATTACGTGAAGCAGGTGTTGCCTGTCGCAGCGAAACCCGAGCCTCAAGCCAAAAAGCCGCGCTCCAAAGTAGAAGCATAAGCTAACGCTCGCTTAAAACCAAAAGGCCGCAATGCGGCCTTTTTTGTCTTTGGTGCACAGGGTATTTCAAGGCTTATTTATTCAGCCATTTTCTTTGCTGTTAGCTTGGCAATAATGCGTGAAACCGCCACAAAACCAAAAGTCGCTGTCACCATCGTTGCTGCGCCAAATCCACTGGCACAATCCATTCGCTTTGGCCCTTCAGCACTCGCTTTAGTTTCACAAACACTGCCATCTGGCTGCGGGTACTTAAGCTGTTCTGTCGAGAACACGCAATCAATACCAAACTTTCGTCCTTTGGTCTTCGTGAAATTATGGAAACGACGTAAATTATTTCGCAATTTTGCTGCAAGCGGATCTTGTATGGTTTTCGTCAGATCTGCCACTTGGATTTGCGTCGGATCTATCTGACCACCTGCACCACCTACCGTGATAATTTTGATTTTATTACGCTTACAGTAAGCCAGAAGCGCAGTTTTTGGTTTAATGCTATCAATAGCATCAAGCACGTAATCAAAATCTTTAGTGATGTACTCTGGGATGTTTTCTTCGGAAATAAAATCATCGATCAGATTAACCTGACAATCTGGATTAATGGCACGAACACGCTCTGCCATCACCTCAATTTTACTCTGTCCGATTGTTCCTGCCATGGCATGGATCTGACGGTTGATGTTAGTCACACAGATATCATCCATATCAATCAACGTCAGTGCACCAATGCCACTGCGCACCAGCGCTTCCACCGCCCATGAGCCGACACCACCAATCCCAATCACACAAACGTGAGATTGCCTTAAAATCTCAAGCTCGGTCACGCCATATAAACGGCGTGTGCCACCAAAGCGTTGCTGGTAGCTTTCTGATGCTGGTGATGTTGTGGTCATACTAAATCGCTCAGTGTTTGGGTGGTGATAATAGAGTGCGGTTTATACGCGTTTGACGCCAAAATGTCCATGCTATCTGGGAGCGTGTCCCTATTGTTGATTAGCTAATGGGGCGAATAATTTCTTGCTTAAACCAATCGATGACTTGCTTCACTGGACCTAGCCTTCGCTTGTACCCATGGCTAAACAAAAAATAGCCATAGGGGCTATCAAATCGCAACGACAATGGATTAATCACCACCCCCTGCTTCAAGTAATCTCGCACTAAAAAACCAGGGATCAACGCCATTCCCTGTTGGTATCTGACTGCTTCCAATGCCATGTAGAAATGTTCAAACCCTGTACCATAAATTGGCCCAGTTGGCGCAACAGCATGGTGGTGCCAGAACTGATTCCATATTTGAGGGCGAGTAATATGACCGATAGAAGGGAGCGATAAGAGATCAGTAATCTCCATTACATCTTGCGACATTTGGTCAGGATGAATCACTAACCTCAACTTTTCGCGAATGAGCAACTCAGCATCTTCTTCTTGGGTTGAAAGCGGTAAACAATGAATTGCAATATCACTTTGATAAAGATTCTGTGCATCAGACGTCACACTTGCTTTTACGGTAAGTTCGATGTTGGGATTCTGTGCGCGAAAAGCCGTCAGTCTGGGAATTAACCACATACTGGCCAATGAAGGAGGTACGGATATTTCAACATGGCTTTTGGTCTCCGATGATTGCATCACTGTTGACGTAGCATGCTGCAAATTTTCCAACGCTTCCACAACGGAAGGTAAATAACGACGACCCGCTTCTGTCAGCTCAACGCGGCCACCACTTCGCTCGAACAATGAGCACCCCATCAACTCTTCCAAATGACTTATCTGCTTACTGATCGCGCTTTGCGTCAGATTAAGTCGCTTTGCCGCCTTCGAAAAACTCAAAGTTTGTGCAACCACTGTAAAGGTGCGCAAGGTTTTCATGGGCGGAATTGGCATCGTCATTTTAATTTCTCTCGGCCTAGCTATGAATTTTTAGCATACCCTCTGAATTTATATCGTTTGCCGTACAATTTCCAACCCGCTAATACTGAAGTGAGTAAACGGCTCAACTTCATCTAAAATGCGGCGAAATAAACACAATGACTCACATACTGCAACGGCACTGTCACTCAAACCCTCCTTTAGTATCTGGCGGGGAGGGAGTATTTCTTCTTGATGCTAACGGAAAACAATATCTCGATGGCTGCGGAGGTGCGGCAGTCTCTTGCCTCGGGCACAGCCATCAAGGCGTATTAAATGCCATCCAGCACCAACTGCACACCATTCCATATGCTCATACTGGATTTTTTAGCTCTCCGGTTGCAGAACAGCTGGCTGAACGATTAGCTGACAAAGCGCCTGGTCCGCTAAACCACGTGTACTTCGTGAGTGGAGGGTCGGAGGCGGTAGAGTCGGCCCTCAAAATGGCGCGACAATATTTTATTGAAAAAGGCGAGATGTCTCGCACTCGTTTTATCGCAAGACGTCAGAGCTATCATGGCAATACGCTAGGGGCGCTAGGCGTAGGTGGGAACATGTGGCGAAAAGAGCCCTTCGCACCACTGCTACAAAACGGTGAGCTTATCGCACCTTGTTACGCCTATCGTGATAAAAAAGAGGATGAAACCCATTTCGAATATGGACAACGTGTCGCCAACGAACTCGAGGAAAGGTTATTAGCTGTCGGGCCAGAAACCGTGATCGCATTTGTAGCAGAACCCGTCGTCGGTGCAACGGCAGGTGCTTTGGTCGCTGAAAAAGGTTACTTCAAACGAATTCGAGAGATCTGCGACAAATATGGCGTACTTTTGATCCTTGACGAAGTCATGTGCGGGTGTGGTCGTACGGGCACCTACTATGCATATGAACAAGAAGATATTATTCCTGATCTCGTGACGCTAGCAAAAGGGTTGGCTGCAGGTTATCAACCCATTGGTGCCGTTATGATCCACAGCAAAATCTACGACGCCATCTCGCAGGGCTCGGGATACTTTCAACATGGACACACCTTCATGGCT
This sequence comes from Enterovibrio norvegicus FF-33, assembly GCF_000286835.2. GTDB lineage: Bacteria > Pseudomonadota > Gammaproteobacteria > Enterobacterales > Vibrionaceae > Enterovibrio > Enterovibrio norvegicus_A. The sequence goes on from NZ_AJYD02000038.1 coordinate 3,211,853, forward strand.
CATCCTTTGGCCTGTGCAGCAGCCTGCGCTACCTTGGATGCGTTAGAATCAGGGACGCTGGCAGAAGTGACCGAAAAGGGTCAATACTTAGTCAAACAGTTACAGCAAAAATTAGGATCGCACCCATTTGTTGGTGATATTCGAGGGCGGGGCTTATTCCTTGGTCTAGAACTGGTGCAAGACAGAGTCAGCAAAAGCCCCTTTTCTCCAGAACGTTCTCTCCACCAGCAGGTGAAGAAAATAGCAATGGAACAAGGACTAATGTGCTATCCCATGGCTGGCACACTGGATGGCATTAACGGACATCACATTCTCTTGGCGCCTCCCTTCATTATCTCCGAGCAAGAAATGGACGAACTGGTACGCCGACTCTGCACCACCATGGACAATGTCTTCTCATAAGGATATATCGTGCAAACAGGAAGAACGATTATTGTCGCGCCAAACGGGGCGCGACGGGGCAAGGATGCACACAGCCAACTCCCCCTAACTGTTGATGAAATGAGCACATGTTTAGCGCAATGCGCTGATGCCGGCGCCGCCATGGCGCACATGCACGTGCGAGACGCACATGGAAAGCATTCATTAGATGTAGGGCTGAACCGTGAGTGGTTAACAGAAATACGGACGCGTTTTGATTCCCGGCTAGTTATCCAACAGACCACCGAGGCAATAGGCCAGTATCAACCTAGCGAACAAATGGCATTGGTCAGAGGCACAGATCCCGAAGCTGTCTCTCTTGCTCTTCGAGAACTCCGCCCGAATGCGAGCTTTGAAAAAGAAGCCAGCCGCTTCTTTTTTGAACTTGCCGAACGACAAATCTATGTGCAATACATTTTGTATGATGCTGCGGATTTGTCCCTTTACTTTCAGATGGTTAATGACAAGGTTTTGCCAAATGTCGGACATCACCTACTATTGGTACTAGGAAAGTACAAAAAAGACATGTTGTCAGCCCCCCGAGATCTGCTCGATTTTGACATTAAACGTTTGTCTGATGAGGGTATTTCATGGGCAACATGTGCATTTGGACAGAATGAGCATCAATGCTTAAGTGCAGCAATGTCATTGAGTGGCGATGTTCGGGTCGGATTTGAAAATAATCTAATGAATTTAATAGGACAGTATGCGGATAACAATGCAGAGCTTGTCCAGCAAATCACGATTTTGTCTCAAAACATGGGTTTATATATCAACTCTGTGGAAGATTTAAGGAAAAATATCTTTCGTAGCTTTGAATCGTGAGGTATATCTCTTGCGATCTAAAATGCAACTGTCAGATAATTTAATCTTACAGCGGAGTTACAGTTTTACAACAAGCGGACTCGCACCGCGATAGCAATCACATCGTAGACAAGGAAAATAAAGCATGAAAGCGTTAAAACCAACACTGGCCGCAATGAGCTTTGCAGCTGCTTTAACCGCCGTGCCTGCACAGGCTAACCAGTTTGTAACAATCGGGACTGGCGGTGTCACTGGTGTGTACTACCCAACTGGTGGTGCAATTTGTCGTCTGGTCAACAAATCGAAAAAAGAGCACGGCATCCGTTGTTCAGTTGAATCAACTGGCGGTTCAATCTACAACATCAACACCATTCGCGCTGGCGAGCTTGACATGGGTATCGCCCAATCAGACTGGCAGTTCCATGCATACAACGGTAGCAGCAAATTCACTGAACAAGGTCCATACAAAAACCTTCGTGCCGTGTTCTCTGTTCACCCAGAACCGTTCACAGTGGTTGCACGCGCTGACTCAGGCATCAAAACGTTTGATGACTTGAAGGGCAAACGTGTAAACATCGGTAACCCAGGTTCAGGTCAGCGCGGTACTATCGAAGTGCTGATGACCGAAATGGGTTGGACAATGGATGACTTTAAACAAGTTTCCGAGTTGAAAGCGGCAGAGCAATCTAAAGCGCTTTGTGATAACAAAATCGATGCCATGGTTTACACCGTGGGTCACCCAAGTGGCGCAATCCAAGAAGCTACCACTGCATGTGACAGCGTCATCGTAGAAGTAAACAATGCGGCGGCTCAGAAGTTGGTTAGCGATAACGATTACTACCGTTCGGCGACTATTCCTGGCGGCATGTACCGCGGTAACGACGCTGACACAGCAACCTTTGGTGTAGGTGCGACCTTCGTTTCTTCTACTGAAGTACCTGAAGAAGTTATCTACCACGTAACGAAAGCTGTGTTCGAGAACTTTGACGATTTCCGTCGTCTGCACCCAGCGTTCGCAAACCTGAAAAAAGAAGAAATGATTGCAGACGGCCTGTCTGCACCTCTTCACCCTGGCGCAGCAAAGTACTACAAAGAAGCAGGTCTGCTTAAATAAGACGGCTTACACGATCAAAAAAGGCGAGAGTATAAGATACTCTCGCCTTTTTTATTGCTTTCGCCAGCCCCATTTCAACTAAGTGTTTTATTGAGACTTAACAGATAACGATTCAACCGTAAGCGGCTTAGTTAGCTTCCAAACACGACCAAAATGCTTGTGATGCCCAGCTTTAATGCCAGCGTCTTCACCAGTACCATGATAAAGATCGAGGTGATTTTTCTTCACTGCTCCGCCGGTATCCAATGCCATCAGAAGCTTCAGCACATGCTGACCATTCCAATTGCCTTCTTTATCAAGCTGAGGCACCTCGGCCAGTAGCACACTCCCCATTGGTAAGTACTCACGGTCAGCCGCAACAGACGCACCCGCTAACAATGGAATACCTGCGGTACCAGAGACGGGGGCAGCCGCTCTTGGCAAGAAAAACACATAGGAAGGGTTTTGATTGAGAAGTTCAGTCACACTGGCCTCATCGTTCGCTTCTACCCAATCTTTAATGGCTTTCAGTGACATTTTCTCTCGCGATACTTCTCCACGCTCGATAAGCACTTTACCGATGCTGACATAGGGATGACCGTTTTTCCCACCGTAGGCGAAGTACTCCAATTGATCGGTATCACCAAAATGGATAAAGCCACTGCCTTGTACTTCCATAATGAAATTATCAATGAGTGATGCACTGTAGCCTAGTTCAAGTCCTAAACCCTCAAGAGCACCATTATAGATTTCTTCGCGCGTTGGACACGACTCGCCGCAAGTAGGCATGGCATAAACAGGATAGCGAAATAAAACATCTGGCTGATGGCGCATCTCAATCACAGGCGAAAAATAGCCAGTGAACATAACATTGCCGAAGCCATCGCCACCGCCCATCTGTTCTAGCTGAATACCATAATCAGTCAATGCTGTTGGTTCACCACTTTCATTGAGCCAAGCTTTAACACTGTCATAAAGCGGCTGATTGGGTTTAGACAATGAAGGTGAAAGTGACTCCACTTTTTCCAGTTGAGCAGGAAACAGACTGTAATCTTTTGGCTGATCAGACGCGACTGACTCAATCGGGTTGAGCACCTCATCAAAGCGTCCATCAATATATTGCTGCCCACGATCAGTAGGACGAGCACATGCGGCTAAAAGTATAGAAATGCCAACAACACAGAGTGCGCGATTCACGGTTAATCCTGATAGATAAAACAATCAAAAGAGGGTGACAGATGCACAGATTTTCTGCAAATGAAACCCGTAAAACCCTTACCGATAGTGCCCTTTAGAATGCGATCCATATCCAACACCATTCAGCTTGCAACATTTTGTCACATTACTGTAATCAAAATTGGTTCTAATCATCCGTAATGAAAGTGTCTTAAAAATTAAACATTGATTTCGTAAGGGAGTACGAGATGGAATTGAAAATAGGTCGTAAAACACTGCTAGATCCCGAATCGATCGAATATCAGTGGATTCGAACACTCGCCAGTGACGGCAGCAGCAAAGAAATGATCAACTCCAGTATTCGACGCTGTTTAGGCGGAAATGATGATGTCGCCGATCGCATTCGACGCGTCGCTTTGGGATTAACACCCGTGACTGAATTACTCAGCGTGTTGCCAGCAAATTATTAAGTTGCAATAACTCTGTCTCCGTATCAGCGTACCTTGATGAAAGGTGTACTGTAGTGATACGGTTTTTCTCTTTGTAGTGTTTTGTCATCTTCCATAACATACAAATACGTATGGTTACCGACGGTATAAATCAACTTACGGCCCGTGAATTCATAGTGGCTTGTGGTGCGAGCGCCTTTCGTATATATACCGTCTTTACGAACTTCAAATTTGTCCGCAGCATAGGGTGCCACCCCTTGTTCAACCCACTCGCCATAAATGACAGTTTGATCAACTTCGGTAAAAATCGGCACGTCATTCGCAACCAAAAAACCGACCAATCCGCCAATCAGTAGAACAAAGAGCGCGATAGATTGTCCAACAATGCTCACAAATAAAGTCTCACCAGAGAGAAGAAAAGGATTTGTTTATTAACCATTTTATTATAAAAACTCTCGAACTGCCGATAAAGGCGGGCATCAATAGTTTGAAGGTATATCACCCCCCTTGCCAAACATGGAATATTTAGTCAATATTAAAGCATATAAAATCATAATAATGGAGTAAGGTGTTGAAACTTCGTAGTACAGCACTTGTAAAAGGATTTAGGCAATCTGCGCCTTATGTCAATGCACACCAAAATAAAACCATCGTCATCATGCTGGGCGGTGAAGCGATCGCGGATAACAACTTTGGTAATATCGTCAACGATATTGCGCTTCTCAACAGCTTAGGTCTGCGCCTTGTTCTGGTTTATGGCGCGCGCCCTCAAATTAGCCAGCTTTTAGACAAGCAAGGGCTAGAAACGCCCTATCACAATGGTGTAAGGGTGACAGACTCCGCTTCGCTGGAAGTCGTCAAACAGGCTGCTGGGCAGTTGCAGCTAGACATCACCGCTCGCCTCTCAATGAGCCTGAATAATACACCAATGGCTGGTGCACAAATCAACGTCGTGAGCGGTAACTTTGTCATCGCACAGCCTCTAGGCGTCGATGAAGGCATTGATTATTGTCATAGCGGCCGGATCCGCCGGATCGACATTGAAGGCATTCACCGCCAGCTCGATCAGCGTGCGATCGTCTTACTCGGCCCCGTCGCAAGCTCTGTTACCGGAGAGTGCTTTAATCTCACCTCAGAAGAAATTGCGACTCAACTTGCAATTCGTCTCAATGCCGACAAATTAATCGGATTCTGTTCATTGCAAGGTGTGATAGGCCCGAACGGCAATGTATTGTCTGAGCTTTTCCCGCATCAGGTTGAAGAAATTCTACACCTGCGCGAACAGGCGGGAGACATTCAGTCAGGCACTGTCCGCTTCTTGCGTGGTGCGGTCGCCGCCTGTCGCTCTGGCGTGCCAAGAAGCCACCTTCTGAGCTACAAAGTCGATGGGTCCTTAATCCAAGAATTATTCTCGATTGAAGGGATTGGCACCCAGATAGTCACGGAAAGTGCCGAGCAAATCCGCCAAGCGACCATTAATGATATTGGCGGTATTTTAGATCTCATTCGTCCGCTGGAAGAACAAGGCATTTTGGTTCGGCGCTCACGGGAGCAACTCGAACAAGAAATCCCTCGCTTTACCGTCATTGAACGTGACGATCGTATCATCGGTTGTGCAGCCCTTTACGCCTACCCTGAATCAAAGAGTGCTGAGATGGCCTGTGTTGCCGTGCAACCAGAATATCGTGACAGCGAGCGCGGTACGCGCTTGTTGCAATACATCATGCAACAAGCATTGCAAGATGGGCTTAAAACCATTTTCGTGCTCACGACACGCAGTATTCACTGGTTCCGCGAACACGGTTTTGCCGAAGCAGATGTGAGTGCGCTCCCTGATGCCAAGCAGGAGCTTTACAATCTGCAACGCCGTTCTAAGGTACTAACCCTAGATCTTAACGGGCACGTAATGCGTCTGCCAACCCACTAAAGCGCTGCGTTTTCCTTCTTACTGCCCGCGCCAAACTGGCGCGGGTTGCGTAAACATCTAGCCTCGACTTTGCCCGTGTCACGCCGGTATATACCAGCTCTCGCGTCATGACGGGTGTTGGCGTTGGTGGCAACACCAACAGCGTATGATTGAACTCCGAACCTTGAGATTTGTGGATGGTCATCGCATACGCGGTTTGATGCTCAGGTAAGCGACTCGGTAAGAAAGCTCTCACGGTGCCATCTGACATTTCAAACACCACTCGTAAACCATCCTCTTGCTTAACCACAATGCCAATATCACCGTTATAAAGACCTAAGCCATGGTCATTCTGAATCACCATAACCGGTCGACCGGAATAGAAAGCTTCTTCTCCGGGAGCAATTAGGCGTTTTGCTGATAATGCTTTCTCAATCGCACTGTTCAGCCCTTTCACACCAAACGGCCCGTCCGCCAACGCGCACAATAAGCGCACATCAGAAAACAAGCGCAGTATCTGGCGATGATCTTCTCCTGCTAATAGCGCACGGAGGTAGGCACTATATCCTTCTACCGCCTGCGTAATCGCATTACCGTATACATCACCGTCTAAATCATGCAATGCGATATCGGCAAAGCCCTGCATCAGCACCTTTTCTAATTGCTTCGGATCCCCAGCATTAATCGCATTAGCTAATTGACCAACACCCGATCGTGCGTGAAAACGATAGCTTTTCTTGAGCAGACAAACCCCATCGGACACGGCGGGTACATGCTCATGCCCTTGCAGTTCGAATCCAGTGAGTGCTGATAATTGATTTGCACGCGATGGACTGTAACCCGCATCAGCGCCATCACAAATATCACCTAATACCGCTCCGGCCTCGACCGATGCGAGTTGATCGCGATCGCCAAGCAAGATAACACGCGCATGATCGGGCAGTGCTGAAAGTAATCGCGCCATTAGCGGTAAATCAACCATTGATGCTTCATCGACTACCAGCACATCAAGGTGGAGTCGATTACCCTCGTGATGACGAAACTCAACGCGGTTCGGAATGGCCCCCAATAGACGGTGAATGGTGGACGCTTGCACCGGAATTCTTTCACGAATACTCGCATCTACTGGCAATGCAGCAACCGCTTTTCCGATTGACTCTGTAAGTCGGTTTGCCGCTTTTCCTGTTGGTGCCACCAGCTTGATATCCAGCCCTGATGCTTTGTCACTACTGCTAACCAGGGCAGCGAGCAATTTAGCCACTGTCGTGGTTTTTCCTGTACCCGGACCACCTGAAATCACAGTAAAGCGATAACTGAGTGCTACGGCAGCTGCGACCTTTTGCCAATTGAGTCGAGCCGACTCTGGCACTGCAGACAATATTGCTTCATGACTGGCACCGGATGAAATCAGCGTGATCAATGCTTGGGTATCAACGCGATTTGACTCAACAACATCAAAAAAATCCACCAGCTTTTGTGGCTGTTCTGCGTCAGGCCACAATGCAAATTGCTCTTTCAAATAGCCAATATCCGGCACGAACAAGTTATCAAGAAGCTGGCGTGTTTCGTCAGGTAATTCAATCGTCTTAACGCGTTTGCTGATCTCCGCCACCACGCGCTGCTCTGCCAGCCAATAACGGTGAAGGTAGAGTCTAGAACCATCCATCACGAGTGGCGTAGGAATATCGCCCTTACCGACAACAGGACTTTGCTCAACCAATGTCAGTGCATGTTCTGGTTCGAGAAGTGCAGCAACGCGAGCAGAATCGGCCGCAGGTAAGTCAAACAGTCTTGTTGGATCGATAGCGGCGAGATCAATGCACACATTGCCTTTGCCCAGCTCGAAACTGACCAAAGCCGCCCAACCTGCAATTTTCGTATTGGTATCATTGAGCTGATCCGCAATGAACAGCGCAAATTGACGATCGATCGCCCGAATAACGCCACGCTTATAAAGCGCCTGAAGCATCTCACTCATCGCCATCAGCGCTCTCTCCATCGGTAAAAAGCATGTCCAATCCGTCAATCAGAGAATAAGAAGGTTTGGTGTAGAAAATGCCATGGCGCGTATCGGCTTCAATGCCACGCACAAATAAGTAATAAACGCCGCCAAAATGGCGTTCAAAATCATAATCTGGTATCCGCTGACGCAAGAATCGATGTAATGCCAACGAATAAATCTGGTACTGAAAATCATATCTATGATCAACCATTGCCTGACTCAGCGCCGCTTCGGTGTAATCCGCGGGCGTATCACCAAGGTAATTCGATTTCCAATCGAGTACGTAATAACGTCCCTGCCAACAAAACACCAAGTCGATAAAACCTTTTAGCATGCCACTTGCCGTATCAAACCCAAGCTCAGAAGCCTTAGCAGAAAGCGGATCGTGCGCTTGGATCAGGCGATTGACACGACCACATTGAAGACGCTCAACGGGCATCACGAACTCCATTTCTGTTAGCCGTGCAGGCGCGTCAATTTGCGACAGCGTAAGTCCTTGCTCGCCAAGCGATTGCGCTACAACATCGGTCAGCAAGCGCTGCAAAACAGGCACCCAAGCTTCGTCGTAGTTTTCCATCGCCAGCGCATGACGGATCATCTCCGCCACTTCTTCGCTGTACATATCTTCGCCGAAGTCAACATTTTCAAATAAAGTATGCAAAAACGTACCGGGGCGTGCGCCTCGTGGGAATTGGAAGATCGATCCAAACTGGTCAATAGGTTCATGCTCATCGCTTTGCTCGTCGGCAGCATCAATATCAAACGCAGGTAAATCGGGTAGCGCAGAGCTGTGCCCTTGCTTAACCAAACCGGAATAACTGGTTAAGCGCCAATCGCGTCTTATCGTCCCTTTGAATTTTCGCGCAGCAATGGCCTCATCAACCGCGTCCTGTGCCGCGAATTTTCCACTGGCATCGCTTGGTGGCGAGGTAACGGTGCATTGATGTTGATCTTTGACAAGATCAGTCACAGCCGCGTGAAGCGCATCAGCATCCCCTGCTTCGCCTTTTTGAATCAAATACCCCAGCGCAGAGTTGTGCAGCCCAGTATCCCCTGTTGATTTACGTCCGTCTTTCAGAGGTGCTAACCCAATAAAGCAACCATAAACAGCGCGGGTCAATGCCACGTAAATCAAACGCAGATCTTCAGCAAGACGCTCTTTATCTGCTTGCTCAATCGCAGGTTCTGGGTTGGACAATGCCAAGGTCGGCGTATTGTCTTCGTCGTGGAAAAACGGCCTGTCTGACGGTCTGAAATTGCACGCAAAGGGCAAATACACCAAATCATATTCCAAGCCTTTGGATTTGTGGATGGTGACGATTTGAACCAAATCACGTTCAGATTCCAAACGCACCTGTTGCTCTTCGCTGTTGCCATTGGGATTGTCGATATGATCAGCAAGCCAGCGGATCAGCGCATGGTGACTATCTAGGGTTTGGCTCGCTTGTTGGAGTAATTCGCCGAGGTGCAATAAGTCAGTCACTGCTCGCTCGCCTTCGCCTTCAAGCAATAAACGCTCTGCGATACCGCGACGCTGCATAACCTGACGCAACATAGGTAAGATGCCGCGTGAAAACCACACTGACTGGTAGGTGGCAAACTCGATAACGGCCCGCTCCCACGATTTTTCATCATGATTCAAGGCATCGAGCTCTTCTGCGGTTAATGCAAATAAGCCACTGGCGAGCGCCGCGCGAAGTGCACGCTCATTATCGGGTGATAACACCCCAGCCAAAAGCCGCTGCAGATCGGTCGCTAAGGCGCTAGAAAACACACTGTTGCGATTGGACAAGTAGACCGATGCAATGCCCTGTCTCGCCAGCGCTTGCTTAACTTTCGCCGCTTCGCTACCTGTCCTCACAAGAATGGCAATGTCACCCGCGTGAATGGCTTTTTGACTCTCACCTTTACAAAAATGCGCACGCTCCTCGTTACCCGCCGTCAGTATCTCTCGAATACTGGTCGCGGTAGCAATCGCCATAGTCGATTGATAATCATTCTTGCTGACCAATTCCCGGTCATCCGGCAACCAGAAGGTTAAGGCTGCTTGTTGTGCGCCATCGTATTGCCAATGTCTTTCTTCTGCTCCTGGAGCATGATCAACCGGCGTAAACGGGATATCACCTTCGTAAATAAACGGTGCGTCAGCATAGGAGAAAACACGATTTACCGCTGCCACCATGTCAGCCGTTGAACGCCAATTGATGCCAAGATTGTAGTGTTCGGTGATCTGTCTACGTGCATGAATATAGGTAAAGATATCCGCACCACGAAATGCATAAATTGCTTGTTTCGGATCGCCAATCATAAACAAACCGCACTGTGGCGCATCAGCATAAATATCGCTAAAAATATGGTACTGCTGAGGATCCGTATCTTGAAATTCATCAATCATAGCGACAGGGAACAAAGTGCGGATCCGCCCTGCAAGCACGCGTTCACTGTCTTGACTCAGTGCTTCTGACAACTGAGAGAGCAAATCATCAAACGATAACCAGCCAAAACGGCGTTTTTCCTGCGCGAGTAGAATTCGCACTTCTCGAATGGCATGTGCCGTTAGCGCATCTTTGAGTGTCGGCGGAGAAGCCAACAACGTATCAATGGCATCAAAAACGGTGTGTGTGGGCACTTCCCCTTTCTTGGTTTTTTCACTCAAGATGGATGCGGCGAAGCGAGGTAGATTGGTCGGAAAATCGTAGTTTATCGTTGGGACCTGAGCCCAGATACCGACTTCTTCTAGCCAATTTGGCAGTGATCGTTTGCTATAGCTGCGTTTATCAACGCCCGATGACGAAATCAACGCTTCTAAGTCAGGCGCAGCAGCGCACCACTGCGATTTCACACCCTCAATGCGCGCTAGATTATCTTTGTGCAACTGTTCTAAATCATCGGGCATCTCGGGCGCTTGAATGCTGACCAGAGGTCCCGACAAATACACACCAACATCGCCCAACAATGAGAGTGGAGACGCCCAATAGCTTCGCACTACCCCCGCCAAGGATTTCGGCAAGGGATAAAACTGACGACGCCAGAAATCAGAGACAGCACGCTCTCGCAATGCCGACTCATCGGTGATGAATTCATTGCTAAACAAGCTACCGGATTCAAACGCATTTTGCGTCAGCATACGCTGACAAAAACCATGAATCGTGTATATCGCAGCTTCATCCATTTGGCGTTCCGCTTGCAGCAGTAGCTGCTCAGCGTGCTTGTGACCACTCACTTCATCAAGCAATGGCTGAATGACCGGATCGCGACTTTCACCCCGACTGAATGCCAATCTTGCTTCGTGAATACGCACACGGATGCGATCTCTTAGCTCCTGCGTTGCCGCTTCAGTAAACGTCACCACCAGAATTTTTTCGACCGTCAGTGGCACCTCATGTGCCGACGCTTCAGTGCCATGCCCCAAAAGTAACCGCAGGTACAAGCCCGCGATGGTAAAGGTTTTACCGGTCCCCGCAGAGGCTTCGATCAGTCGCTGACCAAAAAGCGGAAAGGTCATGGGATGAAGAGGTTGAATTGCCATGCAATGTCGGCTCACTTGAGATGAATAGCTGGATTTTATCAAGTCTGGGACCGAATGTAATTGAAATGCCTACGCAGACTTTATTGACACTTCACGCTTTAAAACTTAGACATAAAACGCGAAGAAAAATATGTATGCGACCAGACTCTCAGTATTACATGTTTCAGCGTATGAATAGCTATTGATACCCCCCTCAAATTAGGCGACCCTTCTTGTTTCAAAGTTGTTACAGCACACTAAAAAGCTGAGTATCTCTAGTATGAAATTTGTTGCGAATCTTTCCGTAAAACATAAGTTACTGCTTATTGTCTGCCTTTCAGTGATTAGCATTACCCTTCTCACCGCTTTCCAAGTCCGAAGCCTACATAATGACCTACTCGAGGAGAGAAAGAGCAATCTTAAGCAGACCATTGATATTGCTTGGCAAATCATCGACAACAATTATCAAAAAGATGCCTCAGAAAAAGGGCTAAGCAATGCAATGGCGGCGCTACAGCCCTTGCGATTTGGTACTGATGGCTACTATTTCGTTGTTGATAACAATGGCACCATGTTAGCTGGTGCGAAGAGCTGGATCGGACGTGATTTCAATACATTCCGCGACAGCAATAGATCCGCGGTGTTACGCGATATGAGGCAAGCGGCTCAACCTGCAGTTGGTGGATTTAGCAGTTATTGGTTTGCCAAACCTGGCAGCAATACCGACATTGAAAAAGTCAGCGCCGTAAAACGCCATGCGCCGTGGGGCCTTCTGATTGGCACGGGCATCTATATTGATGACCTTGAAGCATTAGTTTGGAAGGAGGCGAGTAAATCTGCCTTACTCGCGCTGTCCTTCACCATGGTATTGATTCTATTGGCGACAGTACTTTCCCGTATGCTGTTGAAAGCTATTCGTGAAATTCAGCGTGCGTTAGGGGCTGTTGCGAAAGGCGACCTCACCGCAAGGGCCGACGTAAATAGTGGCGATGAACTGGGAGAGATGGCGCAAAACCTAAACGATGCCTGTCAACAACTTCAAACTCTGCTCTCTAACGTGGATACCACGCTCCACGAGCTTGATTGCGACAGCAAAACGATGGAGCAACTGGCTACTCGATCGACAGATGGCATCCGTAGTCAAAGCCAGGAGTTAGATTTAGTCGCAAGTGCCATGGAAGAGATGTCTTCTGCCATCAAAGACGTAGAGTCCAGCACGCTGACGGCACAAGACAGTACTCGTCATTCACGAATGCTGGTGGGTGAAGCGGAAAAGGCACTCTCAACGTCTCTTGGCAAGTTTGAAGAGGTTAACCGTGATGTGATTGATGCTGAGCGTAACATTCGTGAGCTTGCCGCTTCGAGCGACCAGATCAGCGATGTGGTCACTGTTATCAATGATATTTCAGAGCAAACCAATCTGTTGGCTTTGAATGCCGCTATTGAAGCCGCTAGAGCAGGCAGCGCAGGCCGTGGTTTTGCGGTGGTTGCTGATGAAGTAAGAAAGTTGGCTCATTCGACTAAAGAGTCGACCACGCAAATCAACGCCATCATTGAGAAGTTGCAAGAACGCGCTCAGATAGCGGCGAAGATCATGAGCAGTGGTACAGACAAAACTGCGCAGAGTCTAGAGCAGGCGCGTCAAGCACAGTCGCAATTGTCTGCACTGGCAGATCTTATCAACGACTTGGAACAGTTAAATACCGCTGTCGCCACTTCCACCTCACAACAAGCCAGCGCATCATTGGAAGTTGCACGGAGTGTGGTGAGTGTTAGTGATATTTCACATACCAACCGCGATGCCAGCGAAGAAACGCTAGTGCTGAGCGACAAGGTCAAGTCACTGAGTGAGACTGGTCGTAATCAACTCGCAAAGTTCAACATTACTTCCTAGCCATTCTTTGCAAACAAGCAGCACAGATCACTGTGCTGCATTGAGAGAAGACTGACAAAACCGCTGTTAGTCTTCTTTTTTTTCTGCATTCAGCGCAGGTAGCAGCACGTTTTCCCCCCACGCCAAAACGTCATCCAATAATTGGTCACTGGCCTGAGGCCATACACGTCTGACATAGGCGTTCTCGCCCTCGCCTGTTGTCATATAGCCGCCATCAAATGCTGCGCGCATTTTAATCTTGGCTTTATCTCGCACCACATCATCGTCTGACCAATTGCCTTTTTTGTCGATGCAGGCCAATAATCCGGCCAGCGCAGTGTTGGGCAAATACGCCATCGGTCGCTCTGTGCCTTCATCATATTGTTCTAAATAAAACGTCAAATACGCGACAGCATCAGCGGCAGGGATTGGCGTGAGGATGACTTCTTCATCAACACCAATAAAACGCGTCTCGGTCATATCCCCTGCTGCGCATTGGCACAGATGATCAATCCACGCTGCCAATCTGTCTCGAGCACGGACTTTTCCGCTGCGGAACAAAACACGTCCTACGCGATAGCGCTCATCTAGCCAACCTTGCAACAAGACGGTGCCTCGCGATGTAGGTATCGACAAATTGATTTCAAGCGGTTGGCGGCGTTCTGAAAAATACGGCTTCAGCCTTTCGTACATGGCAAGAATGCCTGCTTGCTCACTTTCAAGCGTCAGCTCGCCAAAGTGGCTGAGTGGCAAGGCACCACTGGCTTTTTGCAGTTGAAAGAAACGATTAAGTGATTCTTCACTGTCATCATGCTCGATGACGTGTGAGAGCAAAGCATCACGCAGTTGATAACGTTGCAGGTTGTCTAATGCGAACGGCTCGACATCTTCCATTGCTCCGCTTGGCGCTTCAAAAAAGACTTTCAAACGGCGATTGAAAAAATATTGCACTGGCAAACGCCAAAAGCGCTGTAATTCGGCCAGTTCAACAATCCCGAAGTCCGCTTCGCTTTCTGCAGTCAATGCCTGTTCGCCAAGAAAAGAAGCTGCCAACTTTCCTTCGCCTTTGGCTGCAGGCAGCCATTCGGCAGCATAGCTTTGTCTTTCACTGCTAAACGCCACACGACTAAATGGTACAAGTGGATTGTTATGAACCAAGCAACTAAGCAGCTTTTCCCCTGACTCAAACTCAGGAAGAGCAGTGTCACCTTGTAAGCAGTAACCTTGTCGGCAATAGTCGAGTAGCTCGCTGATCAACACTGAAGGCACTTTCTCAGAATTATCCTGCACCGAACGACCCACATAGCTTATGTATAAACGCTGCTGTGCCGATTGCAGTGCTTCCAGAAACAGGTAACGGTCATCATCACGACGAGAGCGATCACCCGCTCGCGTGCGGCCTGCCATAAGATCAAATCCGACTGGTGCAATAGTACGAGGATAATCGCCATCATTCATGCCCAATAGACACACAACGTTGAACGGAATGGAGCGCATAGGCATCAAGGTACAAAAGTTAACCTGACCTGCCAAAAAGCGCTGACTAACTCGCTCACCACCGAGTTTTTCTTTCAAATAATCTCGCACAATAGCCAACGACAATGTCTGGCTAAAACCGGCATCATCGAGCTGGGTGAGCCAGTTATCAAGTTGATCACGGATCAGACGGCCTGCCAATTCTTCATCTGTATCAAGAGCAAACATGTCGTCAAACAAAGCCGTAAGTGTCTGAACCCAGTCCTCACCAATCTTGGTTTGCGTCAGTGCAGTTTGCGCCTCATTCAATACGCGGAAAAACTCGCCGAGTTTACCCGCGACATCGGCCTCTAGCCCCTGCACCTCGTCATAGGCAAGTACATCATTATACAAGCCTTTTTCGCTTGGCATCGCATAACCCAGTAACATTCGATTGAGCCCAAACTGCCACGTATTTTGATGCTGATCGGGCAGCGAAAAATGTGTAGCTGTTTGATCATCTAACCCCCAGCGTATCCCCGCCTCTTCAACCCAGAATTTCACCTTCTCAAATTGTCGGTGATCAAAACCAAAGCGGCGAAGCACTGATGGAACCTCGAGGATTTCTAATAACTCTGCCGCGCTGCAACGACTGTCTGGCAAGCCCAGTAAACGCAAGAAGGTGGTGAGAATTGGGCTTTCCTGATCGGCGCTACGATCCGATATCGAAAAAGGAATGTAGCGTTCACCGGGTGCATTCCCAAACACAGACTGGATAGCAGGGCTGTAGGCATTAATATCGGCAACCATGACCACGATATCGCGAGGAGTGAGAGAGGGATCGGATTCCAGCATATCCAGCAAGCGATCGTGCAAGACTTCCACTTCTCGCATTGGGCTGTGGCAAACTTCTATTGTGACTGAGCGATCGTGTGGCGAAATCTCCTGCTTGCTCTGACTGGTTAGGGTTTCTAGAACATTACCCGGCTCAATTAAATCGAGAATATCAGCTTGGATTTGCTGCAATAAGCTGTGGCGTGGAATGTCGACAAACCCCTGATCCACTTCGTGACATTGAAGCTCTGATATCAACAGTAAATTATCACGACCGAGCTTACCCATAGAAGCCAGCAGACTATTGCCAATTTCTGCAGCATCATCTTCACCGCCTAACGGCAATGAGAATTGAGCGGGTTCATCGTTACCGTTTGTGCGGCTAATACGGCTATCCATTGCCGCGGCTCGTTTCGCCAGATAGCGTTTATCGCGAATATCCCCCCAGAAATAGCGACAAGGGTTAGTAAACATGTAATGCACATCAACATGCTGCCCCAAGGCTTTCAGCGCATCCAGATAACGCGGAGGCAGGGCTGAGATGCCGAATACAAATACGCGCTCAATACCTGCCAGCCCCTCGGGTTTGGATGAATGAGAAGCGAGTGTATCGATGAACTCCTCATACAGATTAGCGCGGTGAAATGGTGATTGGCCTTGCTGCAACGTGTAATCGTAGAGAGCCTGCCAAAGTAAAGGCTGCCAGTTTTTTTCTTCTTCGAGCTCTGGTACTGGCTTTTCATTTTCCCACGCTTTAATCCATTCAGGACGGTACACCAGATATTGGTCATAGATATCGGCAATCTTACCAGCAAGTTGGTAGAGCTTTTGTTGGTCGATATCGTCTTCGAGGTAGCGTTTGAGTTCTGCGAAATCGGGCTCATCGAGCATGGCAGGTAGCACTTTCATTAACTTCCACGTCATCGCTTCTTTATTAAAAAAGCTTCGCTGAGGAACGCCATCCAAAATGTGGGTAAACATCTGCCAAATGAAAGTAGCAGGCAAAGGAAATTCTACGTTTGCCACGATGCCCTGCTCTTTGGCCATCTCCAACTTAAGCCACTGTGCCATCCCTGGACTTTGCACCAAGATAATTTCTTTCTGGAAAGGATTATCCAACGGTTTTTGTTGAACAATAGCTACCAGCAAGCTTTTCAATAGATCTAATTGGTTGGAATGGTAGACAGTAAACACAGTGCAGAACTCTTGAGAACTCGAATGGAGAGATTGTGGCGGAATGCTTTCAAGAGTGCAATTTCAGGCCGTTAAGCGTGAGCGGAAAGTTGAAAAAAGCCCGCAAATTTGCGAGCTTTTTTGCAGACTTAGTTTTTACAAACGCAGTATCTTGCGAACTTAGTTTTTATGCAGCAACAGGTTGTTTCCACTGCAAGGAAATAAAGCGGCGATAATGCAAAGAGACATAGCCGACAACAACGGTTGCTACGACCAACTCAATAAGTGCAATCACTGATATCTGGTTAACGTACTCAGGTGCCATTCCTATCGATTGCATCCACGTCGCTGTTTTATAAAGTGCTGTCGCACCGATGACCATGGGGAAGGTAAATGCCGCAAAACCTGGCGAAAATGGCAATCGCATCAAATACGCGAATGACACATAAATTACCGCGGTCATCAGCAGCGCGATACCGAGTAGCACTGCAACAATCACAGGTGAAGGTGATTGACTGACGGTGAGATAACCCGCTAATGACAGGCTAGCTGGCGCTGCCATGATGGCAATCGTTGGTTTTGCTCCATCAGGTACTTCACCACAGAAGATCAAACGGTAGATCATCATCGGCAACAAGACGGCATAAGATAATAAACCAAAGATCAAAATTGCATCAGCCACCGGGCGCAACGCAGGATTACCCGAAAAGGCGACATCGGCAACAACAAGACCTACCGGTGGTACAAACCAACTTGGCACCATGTGACTCAATGAGAAACTCTTTGCTCGGTGATACACAAAAGAGGTGAGAAAGGTCAAGTGCATAGCAACGGCAAACACCCACAAGGTGTCGCCGGCCATAGGAGACCACTTCCCCAATGCACTTGAGACAATCATCACGCCCATGGCAAAAGTAGGGACGACACTGCCTACAACGGGGTGCTGCAGATCTGCCCAGAGGTTCTTAGGACTCAATAGAAACTTGGATGCGATGAGTAACAGCATGACGCCGCCAATAGCAGCTCCAATATATTGCGCCGATCCGTTAAAGTTACCTGCATTTTCCCAGCTCCACCCAAGACTAGCTATTGCCAGCGCCAAACCGGCCATGGGGGTAGGAAGAAGATTTAAATGTCTGCGCATCGCTCTATCACGTCTTTAGAAGAAAAACATATAAATTATGATAGAACGGCATTGTGTTTTAGTATATCTGAATATATTTAAACCCACTTTCAACTAAGCTTAACCTTATGTCTGTTTCTTTACGTCAATTACAAGTTTTCGTTGCTGTCGCGCAAGAAAAAACCATTACTGCTGCATCAGCACTGCTGTACCTCTCTAAGCCAGCGGTGAGCATGGCGATCTCCGAACTTGAAAAACAGATCGGGCATAACCTTTTTGAACGTATCAATAATCGCCTATTGATCAACGAACACGGTAAACGCCTTCTGCCTCTTGCTGATGAGTTACTAACGCGCAGCGATGAAATCATAAAAGTATTGGATACGACAGGGGAACTTAGTGGTCATTTACGCATAGGTGCTAGCGATACCATTGGCAATCAATTGGTACCTTTCCTGATACGAGACTTTCGCAATCAAAGCAATCATGTCGATCAAGAATTAATGATTTCTAACAGTCAGACAATTATTCATGGACTGATGGCGTTTGAACTGGATATCGGATTAATTGAAGGGCAGGGAGAGAATAAGCATCTTCTCAATAATACTGATTTACTGATGGAACCATGGCTGTCAGATGAGATGTGTATCGCTTGTGCAGTGGATCATCCATTGGTGCAAGAGAGTACGCTAACACTGTTTGATCTTGAAGAGCATCCATGGATTCTACGTGAAACGGGTTCAGGGACGCGGGAGCATTTTCTCTCACGCATGGCACCGCGACTCGAACATTGGAACATTGCTTTTGAGCTCAGAACCACAGAAGCGATCATTAACTGTGCTGCCGCGGGATTAGGGCTCGCCTATTTATCAAAACTCGCAGCTCGACATGCTGTGTCTAACAACCGTTTACACTTACTTGATATACCGTTAGACCTCAGACGTCAGTACTGGCTCGTCCGTCATAAAGACAAACACCTATCTCCCCTACTCAACCAATTTATCACCTTCAGTACCAACTGGCAGATTTCAGGTTAATATACCAGCGTTAGTTGCTGTTATCGCCCACACTGAATGCGATGATTTGGCTTATTTGGCAGAAAGGACGGCCACTTTCAGCATGCCAAAAGTTAAACGCATCCTGAGCGGCTTGCAAAGATTTGCGAGTATCACGCCCACCATCAATGATATTATGCGCTCGCAGGTAAGCTTCAACATCACCAGATAAAATAAATGTGTCTTTTCCCATCAGTCTAAGGGAATAGGGACCCGTGTTTCCCCCTAATCGATTACCTTGTTTTTTCAGATAAGCCCATAGACCTATAATGTCGGCACTTGGCCAATCAGCAATAAATTGAGAAAAACTCCCACGATCTCTGCTGGCATGCTGAATCATCTGGGCGTTGTGAGGAATCGTCATCACTTTTCCAAGGTGGCGAATAATGGCAGGATTCGTGGCTTTTTTTTCCCACATTTCAGGCGGAATCAAACACATCTTTTCGATATCGAACCCCCAGAAAACCTCCTCAAATCCTGGCCATTTATTTCTCACTACTTGCCAGTTCATACCAGATTGGAAAATCTTCTGACTGAACATCGCCAACCAACGGTCATCGGGGATTTTCAACAAATCCTCAGTAGGTTTTGGATACGACAAGCGTTGTTCCAAAGCACTATTGCTGCCTTTTCTTGTCGCTGCGCGATAATAAATATCTGAGAATTTTTCTAATGTCATCACACTAATCACGGTTAAACTAGACACATACATTTACTCTACTGTATAAACAGACAGTAGACAATTAATGAGGGGTTAACCGTGGCCGTTATCGTCAAATATGTGGTTGAACGCAATGGAGAAGAGAAGATGACTTTTACCTCTAAAGCGGAAGCTGATGCGTACGACAAAATGCTCGACATGGCTGATGAGCTATTCGAACTTTTAGGTAAAAGTGGCGCTGCGGCAGATGAAGCGCAACGTGAAGAGTTATCTCTCTTTTTGGCACAAAACCGCGAAGACGTTTTGTGTGCTTTGGGAGCAAAGCGCAAGCCAACACCAAAGCCGACAAAGAAGAAAGTTGAACTGGCCAAAGAAGATGACGCTGAAGCGGCATAATCTTCTAAGACGCTCCGATATCGGGGCGTTTTTTATTTTGTTTTGAGACCTGTTTTCGGTCTAATTGTCGAGAAACCTCCACTAAGTACTGTTTTCTGAAAGAATCTAATTCTTCGCCCTTCAATCTTGTCTCCCTTCACTTTAAGATGTCTCCAGCATTCACAATATTGAGTGATCTCTGTTTCATGCAGCGATCAGAAAAGAGACAAGGAGACCTTCTCATCATGGCAAGTTTTGCTCTGGCGCTTGGCACCGCAACTAAAAATAAAGACGGAAAAATCATTGAAGCATTTTTCCCAACCCCAACCCTCAACCCGTCAGATTCGTTAATAGTTGCTCTGGCTGACGTCGTTAAATACGAAGAAGGTAACCAGTTTTTCAACGTAGAAGCGTCTCAGTGTGATGCTATTTCAGCAGCATTTTCCGAAGCAGACCATCAACTAGCAGCAAGTTTTGCCGCGAAAGCAGCAACATCTAACCAACCATTGGTTTTGGTTATTCTTGCAAACGATGAAAAACCGGCCAGTGTTGCAGAAGGTTTCTTGAAACTGCAACTCATCTCTCAGCGACTGGCAAAGCCTCATACTATCGTTTTGGATGGCATTTTTGGCTTGCTGCACAACATTGCATGGACCAACCAAGGGCCTATCGATCTACCTGAACTGGCTGAACGCCAAATAGAAGCACGTTTAGCGGGTGAAACACTGACCGTAGATTGCGTCGATAAGTTTCCTAAAATGGTCGACTACGTGGTTCCAGCGGGTGTTCGCATTGCCGATACGGCGCGCGTACGCCTGGGCGCACATGTAGGCGAAGGCACAACGGTAATGCATGAAGGTTTCATCAATTTCAATGCTGGCACTGAAGGTGTGAGCATGGTTGAAGGCCGTATTTCTGCTGGTGTCATGGTAGGAAATGGCAGCGACATCGGTGGTGGCGCTTCTATTATGGGTACATTGAGTGGTGGCGGTCAGTTAGTCATCTCTATTGGCGAGAATAGCCTTCTGGGTGCTAACGCAGGTCTAGGCTTCCCTCTTGGGAATCGCTGTACTATCGAATCTGGCTTGTATGTTACTGCTGGTACTAAAGTATCGATGCTGGATGCAGGCGGTGCTGAAGTGGAAACAGTGAAAGCACGTGACTTAGCAGGTAAATCAGATTTGTTATTCCGTCGAAACTCGCTGACTGGCAAGATCGAATGTCTGACGAATAAGTCGGCAGTAGAATTGAATGCAGAGTTGCATGCTAACAACTAAGTATTAAATTCATCTAAAAAGACCAGCATTAGCTGGTCTTTTATCAATACCTAGAGTCGCTCTGATGTTCTTCCGGACAGCCAACTTTGCTCATACATCCACCCATTAGGCGTAGTAAAGCACACATCATTTCTAGGCTTCCCAATACGACCAGCGAGATAACCCTTTCTTGGCTCACAATAAAAATTCACATGTGCGAGATATGCGTCTACATACTCTTCTTTTGCCTCAGAACTAATAGCGCCAAGCTCCTCCAAGTTATCATCGGTTCTCTGCTTTTTACCAAACTCAACATCATGTTGAGCTACTGCAACCCAATCTTGTTGTTCCGTCATTTCAAGAATAACGTTTGAGCAGCCAGAGATAGACAGTAGCAATACGATTATTGATAGTGTTTTATTCATTTGAGCCCCCTGTATCTGTTAACTCCTTTTATTTTACATGTCAGACATTAACACCAGCTGAAGTAATAAACGTTACATTCATGTCTACGAGCAAAATCTCAAAGATACGAAGGGATATCATTCCCTTCGAGGGAAAAAATTAAAAACGCAAAAAGGCCACCCGATAGGGTGGCCTTTTTGTTTTTCTTTTTGCCTTCATCTTTTTCTTAAAA
>NZ_AJYD02000039.1 GCF_000286835.2 Enterovibrio norvegicus FF-33
CCATCAGATGCCGTTAAGGTGAAGGTGTCGTTCGCAGACTCCCCGTCTGGCAGGGTTTGTGCGCTGTCAGGATCAACCGTGTAGGTCCAGTTGCCATCAACCAAGCTCAATGAGCCGTATTCCCCTTCGATGGTGGTGTTACTGATGGTTGGGTTTTCACCGTTATCCACATCACTGATGTTGATAGAGCCAGACACCGTGGTGCCTTGATCTGTGGTGTTGCCCGTCGTATCGCCTGTCACTACCGCCGCATCATCCGTGCCTGTAATAGTGATAACGATGTCTTGGGTGGTGCCATC
>NZ_AJYD02000040.1 GCF_000286835.2 Enterovibrio norvegicus FF-33
CGCCAGAACCTAAATCTGGTGCGTCTACCAATTTCGCCACTTCCGCAAACCTAGTTCTCTCTCACCTTTCCCTTAAGGGAGAAGATGGTGCGCGCGGGAGGATTCGAACCTCCGACCGCCTGGTTCGTAGCCAGGTACTCTATCCAGCTGAGCTACGCGCGCATTGGCTGGGATACCTGGATTCGAACCAGGGAATGGCGGCATCAAAAGCCGCTGCCTTACCGCTTGGCGATATCCCAACTGAGGCGCGTATAATATTGCGGAATAGGAAAGCCGTCAACCCCCTATTTTTCGTTTGCTGATGTTTTAACCAACCAAATAAAAAAACACCGCAAATGCGGTGTTCTTATGGCTAAATAGTCAGTTATTTTTGCTTGATCGGACGCTGCCAATCAGCAATCGCACGGGCTTTGGTACGCGTAATTACCAATTGGCCTTCTTCCACATTATTGGTCAATGTCGTGCCTGCACCAATCGTTGCGCCTTTTTTGATGGTAACTGGCGCGACCAACTGACTGTCTGAACCGACAAACACATCATCTTCAATAATGGTTTTGTGCTTATTCGCACCATCGTAATTACAGGTGATCGTACCTGCACCGATATTCACACGATCGCCAATTTCAGCATCACCGAGATAAGTCAGGTGGTTGGCTTTAGAGCCTTTGCCTAAGCGTGCGTTCTTCACTTCAACAAAATTACCGACATGGGAATCACCCACTAGCTCAGCCCCGGGACGCAAACGAGCAAAAGGACCAACAGTACAATCTTCCCCAACAGAGGCGCCTTCGATGACACTCATTGGGCGCACTAATGTGTTATCGTCAATTTCACAATCTTTCAGTACACAGCCAGCACCGATAACCACGTTATCGCCCAAGGTAACAAAGCCTTCAATCACAACGTTCACGTCAATTTCAACGTCAATGCCGCACTGCAGTTGACCACGTAAGTCAAAACGCGATGGATCACGAAGCATCACGCCGCTTTCCAACAGCTTCTCAGCCTGAGCTGCTTGAAACGCGCGCTCAAGACGCGCCAATTGAATACGGTTGTTAACGCCCTCCACCTCAATGACACTTTCAGGGTGCACGGCTTCAACTGCACGCCCTTCGTTATGAGCAATAGCGATAACGTCAGTCAGGTAGTATTCACCCTGAGCGTTTTCATTTTTCAACTGGGACAGCCAGCGACGCAGATCACGGCCAGTGGCGACCATTACGCCAGTATTAATCTCTTTGATCAGCTTTTGTTCTTGCGACGCATCTTTGTCTTCAACAATCGCGACCACTGGCCCATTGCGACGCACAATACGTCCATAGCCTGAAGGGTTATCAAGCACCACCGTGAGAAGAGCAATACCGCCGTCGGGTTGTGCCTCTAGCAAGTTTTCGATGGTTTGCTCTGAGATTAATGGCACGTCTCCATAAAGAATAAGTATCTGCTCATCATCCCTAAATTCCGATGCCGCCTGATTAACGGCATGACCCGTGCCAAGCTGCTCAGCCTGAAGTACCCAGTTAACTGGCTCTTGAGACAATGATGCTATCATCGCATCACCACCATGCCCGTAAACAAGATGCAGATCTTGAGCGCCTAATGAGCAACACGTATCAATGACGTGCTTCACCATCGGCTTACCTGCAAGCGTATGCAATACTTTAGGCAAATTGGAATACATGCGGGTTCCCTTGCCCGCCGCAAGAATCACAGCACTGAAATTCATGGGAAACTTATCCTTGGAATAAAAATGTCACATCACAATAATGGCACGTATTGTAACGACTCGTGGTGTAAAACGGCATGCTCGATAACGATAAAATCTTAATTTTCCGTCACTTTGTAGCAAAAAGCAGGCTTATTCTCGCCATTAATATAGAAAAAAGGCGACCATTCGGTCGCCTTTTCAGCTTGCTGTGTTACCTGGCTATTTAGCGTGCCTTTTTGGTCAGCTCGATAACTCGTAGCTGGGCAATCGCTTTGGCCAGATCACTGGCCGCCTGAGCAAAGTCCATGTCTCCGTGCTTATTGAGGATACGATCCTCAGCACGACGCTTCGCTTCTTCTGCCTTCGCCTGATCCAGATCGGCACCACGAATTGCGGTGTCCGCCAACACAGTGACTGTGCTTGGCTGTACTTCCAACATGCCGCCAGAAAGATAAATAACCTCTTCGTGGCCGTGCTGTTTAGTAATACGGATCATGCCTGGCGTAATGGCGGTCAGCAGCGGGGTGTGGCTTGGGAAAATACCCAGCTCACCTTCGCTACCAGTTACCTGAATAGCTTCGGCTCGACCAGAAAACAATTGTTTTTCTGCGCTTACTACATCCAGATGGAAGGTCATCGCTGCCATATCGCCTCCTAACAACCGTTACAGGTTCTTCGCTTTTTCGAGGACTTCTTCGATAGCACCACAGTACAGGAATGCCTGTTCTGGGATATCGTCATACTCGCCACTCATCATGCCTTTGAAGCCATTGATGGTGTCTTTTAGCGAAACGTAAACACCTGGTTGACCAGTAAAGACTTCTGCTACGTGGTAAGGCTGAGTCAGGAAGCGCTCAATCTTACGTGCACGAGATACAGCAAGCTTATCGTCTTCTGATAGCTCATCCATACCCAAGATAGCAATGATGTCTTTTAGTTCTTTGTAACGCTGAAGAATTGACTGAACGCCACGCGCAACATCATAGTGCTCTTGGCCGACCACTAATGGGTCCAACATACGAGATGTTGAATCCAGAGGATCGATCGCAGGGTACATACCCATAGATGCAATGTTACGTGAAAGAACAACGGTTGCATCCAAGTGAGCAAACGTGGTTGCAGGAGATGGGTCAGTCAAGTCATCCGCAGGGACGTAAACGGCCTGAACAGATGTGATAGAACCACTCTTGGTAGACGTGATACGCTCTTGAAGCACACCCATTTCTTCTGCCAGTGTAGGTTGATAACCTACCGCAGAAGGCATACGACCTAGCAGTGCTGATACTTCAGTACCGGCCAAGGTGTAGCGATAGATGTTATCAATGAACAGCAGTACGTCACGACCTTCGTCACGGAACTTCTCAGCCATTGTCAGGCCAGTCAAAGCAACGCGTAGACGGTTACCTGGTGGCTCGTTCATTTGACCGTAAACCATGGCTACTTTTGATTCAGCCGGATTTTCGATGTTTACAACACCTGCTTCCTGCATTTCAAAGTAGAAGTCGTTACCTTCACGGGTACGCTCACCAACACCTGCAAATACTGACAAACCAGAATGCTGAAGTGCGATGTTATTGATAAGTTCCATCATGTTAACGGTCTTACCTACACCCGCACCACCGAACAGACCGATTTTACCGCCCTTAGCGAACGGACACATCAAATCGATAACTTTAACGCCGGTTTCCAGCAGTTCAGTCGCGTTTGATTGGTCTTCGTAGCTTGGCGCTTCACGGTGAATAGAGTAACGCTCTTCTTCACCAATCTCGCCACGCTCATCGATTGAATCACCCAGGACGTTCATGATACGACCTAAGGTTGCTGTACCTACTGGTACTTCAATTGGCTTGCCTGTGTTCTCTACTTCCAGTCCACGACGCAGACCATCTGACGAACCCATCGCGATGGTACGGACGATACCACCACCCAGCTGCTGCTGAACTTCCAGCACCAGACGCTCGCCTTCACGTTTCACGTCCAGGGCGTCATATACCTTAGGTACAGACTCCTGTGGAAACTCTACGTCGACTACCGCACCGATGATCTGAACGATCTTACCTGTAGCCATCGTTATTCCTCTAAAAATATTTCGTTGACCCTTGCCTTACACCGCCGCTGCACCGGAGACAATCTCCGATAGCTCTTGTGTAATTGCAGTCTGACGGGCTTTGTTATACACCAGTTGCAGATCATCAATGATGTCACCTGCATTATCTGTTGCAGCCTTCATCGCAACCATTCGCGCAGCTTGTTCACACGCAAGGTTTTCAACCACGCCTTGATAAACTTGAGATTCGACATAGCGAACTAACAAGGTATCCAGCAGAGGTTTTGGCTCGGGCTCATAAATATAATCCCAAGAGTGGCTGCGTTTCATTTCTTCGTCTTCTGACTTAGGCAAAGGCAGCAATTGATCGATCACTGGTGCCTGCGTCATCGTATTTACAAACGTGTTGTAAACTAGATACAAGCGATCCAGCTGGCCTTCATCATATTTTTTCAGCATGACACCGACAGTACCAATCAAGTCTTCAAGTGACGGGTTATCGCCCAAACCTGAAGCTTGTGCTGATACTGGTGTACCGTAGTTGTTAAAGAATGCCGAGGCTTTAGAGCCAATCAGGGCAGTATCAACTTCTGCGCCTTTTTGAGTCCACTCCTGCATCCCATTGATAGCACGTTTGAACAGGTTAATGTTCAAGCCACCACACAGACCACGATCTGAAGATACGATGATGTAACCGACGCGCTTGGCTTCTCGCTCTTCCAGATATGGATGACGATACTCTAATTTACCAAGGGCGACATGACCGATCACTTTGCGCATAGTAGTCGCGTATGGACGGGAGGCTTCCATGGCGTCTTGCGAACGACGCATTTTAGAAGCGGCAACCATTTCCATCGCTTTGGTGATCTTCTGTGTGCTTTTAACACTTCCGATCTTGTTACGAATTTCTTTTGCGCCGGCCATCGTTACTCTCCGTTGTTAGAAGGCCGCAAAGGCGGCCTTCTACGCATTACCAGGTTTGAGTTGCCTTGAAGTTTTCAACCAATTTGGTCAATTGAGCTTCAATATCGCTGTTGTAGTCACCCTTCTCTTCGATCAGGGCTACCAGCTCGGCATACTGTGCCTTAGCATATGCAAGCAGAGCAGCTTCGAAATCAGCCAGTTTATCCAGAGCAACGTCTGTCAAATAGCCTTTTTCAGCTGCAAAAATCACCATGCCTTGTTCAAAAACAGACATTGGTGCGTATTGCTTCTGCTTCATCAACTCAGTCACTTTCTGACCATGATCTAGCTGTTTCTTCGTTGCTTCATCAAGGTCAGACGAGAATTGTGCGAATGCCGCCAATTCACGGTACTGTGCCAATGCCGTACGGATACCACCAGACAGTTTCTTAATGATCTTCGTCTGAGCAGCACCACCTACACGCGATACTGAAATACCTGGATCAACCGCCGGACGAATACCGGAGTTGAACAGTTCAGACTGCAGGAAGATCTGACCATCAGTGATCGAGATAACGTTGGTAGGTACGAATGCAGATACGTCACCCGCTTGGGTTTCAATGATAGGTAGCGCAGTCAAAGAGCCTGTTTTACCTGTCACTTCACCGTTGGTGAATTTTTCAACGTAGTCAGCACTTACACGTGCTGCACGCTCTAGCAAACGCGAGTGGAGATAGAAAACATCACCTGGGTAAGCTTCACGACCTGGTGGACGACGCAGCAGCAACGAAATCTGGCGGTAAGCAACAGCTTGCTTAGACAGATCATCATATACGATCAGTGCATCTTCACCGCGATCACGGAAGTATTCACCCATCGCACAACCTGCATAAGGTGCCAGGTATTGCAGTGCAGCAGCTTCAGACGCTGATGCCACAACAACGATGGTGTTTTTCAGTGCATCGTGCTCTTCCAGTTTGCGAACCACGTTAGCGATGGTTGACGCTTTCTGGCCGATAGCTACATAGATAGAGAAGATGCCAGAGTTTTTCTGGTTGATGATCGCATCGATTGCCAGTGCTGTTTTACCAGTCTGACGGTCACCGATAACCAGCTCACGCTGACCACGGCCGATTGGAATCATAGCATCGACTGCTTTATAACCAGTTTGTACTGGTTGATCGACCGATTGACGAGCGATTACACCCGGTGCAATCACTTCTACAGGAGAAGTCAATTTCGCGTCGATTGGACCTTTGCCGTCGATTGGTTCGCCAAGTGTATTCACGACACGACCCAACAGCTCAGGACCCACTGGCACTTCAAGAATGCGGCCAGTGCCGGTCACTTTCATGCCTTCCTGAAGGTCGGCATAAGGACCCATGACAACCGCACCTACAGAATCACGCTCAAGGTTGAGCGCGAGTGCAAAGCGGTTGCCAGGTAGTTCAATCATTTCCCCTTGCATAGCATCAGCAAGGCCATGGATGCGAATGATACCGTCACTGACTGACACGATGGTACCTTCGTTGCGTGCTTCACTAACAACGTTGAATTTTTCAATGCGTTGTTTGATCAGATCGCTTATTTCCGTGGAATTAAGTTGCATGCTCCAATTCCCCAAATCAAGACTGCAATGCATCGCTCAGTCTGCGGATACGACCGCTTACTGAGTTATCGATGACCAAGTCTCCAGCTCGAATCACAACCCCGGCAACCAGGGTCTCGTCTACACTACAGTTCAGCTTCACTTTGCGCTCAAGACGGGCTTCAAGTTTGCTGGTAATAGCATCCAATTGCGCTTGATCAAGCGCGATAGCAGAGAAGACATCAACGTCAATCTGCTTTTCGTAGTCTTGGCGCAGTGCCAAGAACTGGATACATACTTCCGGCAACGCTGTGAGGCGTCCGTTTTCAGCCATTACCTTAATCAGGTTTTGGCCAAGTTCATTGAGCTGTTCGCCACACACAGAGATAAAAATCTCAGTCAACTTTTCAGCTGAATGCATACCACCGATGTAATCAACGATGGTTTCATTGCGGGCAACTTCGGCAGCAAATGTCAGCATTTCAGACCATTGGTCAAATTCGCTTTTTTCTACCGCCAGATCGAAGGCTGCTTTAGCGTAGGGGCGTGCGATAGTTGTCAGTTCAGACATTGCGGCCCCTCCTTCTTAAAGTTCTGCAGTGATTTTATCGAGAATATCTTTATGAGCAGACTCATCAATAGAGCGCTCCAGAATTTTCTCAGCACCGATCACGGCCAGAGTTGCAACTTGCTTGCGAAGTTCATCACGGGCACGGTTGCGTTCAGCTTCGAGTTCAGCCTGTCCTTGGTGAAGGATATTTTCGCGCTCAGAATTCGCTTCCTCACGGGCTTGGTCGATTATTTGTGCTTTACGCTTGTTTGCCTGTTCGATGATCTCACTTGCAGAGCGCTTTGCTTCTTTCAATTGATCGGAAGCATTAGCCTGGGCCAAGTTCAGGTCTTTTGCGGCACGTTCAGCGGCCGCTAAACCGTCAGCAATTTTCTTCTGACGCTCTTCAATCGCTTGCATGATTGGTGGCCATACATATTTCATGCAGAACCAAACAAACATCGAAAACGCGATTGCCTGACCAAACAGAGTTGCGTTTATATTCACAACAGCGACTCCTCACTAGTTAGCTATACAGGATCCGTTCAGCTAAATTAGCCAGCCAGTTGACCTACAAATGGGTTTGCGAAAGTGAACAGCAACGCAATAACGATACCGATCATTGGTACAGCATCTAGCAGACCTGCAATGATGAACATCTTAACTTGCAGCATTGGAGCCATTTCTGGTTGACGCGCTGCACCTTCAAGGAATTTACCGCCAAGCAGTGCGAAACCAATCGCGGTACCCAGGGAAGCAAGACCTACAATGATGCCAACGGCAATTGCAGAAAAGCTCAATAAAGTTTCCATCACTATCTCCAGTTTCTTGTTGTCGGCTTATATGCCGGAAGGTCTAACAAAGTTGCTTACTAAAACTATTAATGATCTGAATCTTCATGCGCCTGAGACAGGTACACGATAGTCAACATCATAAAGACGAACGCTTGGATGGTAATAACCAAAATGTGGAATATTGCCCACGGTAATGAACCCAACCATTGCGCCCACCACGGCAGAAGTGCCGCAATAAGGATAAATACCACCTCACCGGCGAACATGTTACCGAACAAACGCATACCCAATGAAATCGGTTTCGCCAATAGCGATACCACTTCGAGAAGCAGGTTGAAAGGAATCATACTCCAGTGATTGAACGGGTGAAATGCCAGTTCTTTCGCAAAACCGCCCAAGCCTTTGATCTTAATGCTGTAATAAATCATCAAGAAGAAAACGCCTAGCGCCATTGCTAAGGTGATGTTTACATCTGCCGTTGGTACCACTTTTAGATAAGGAATACCAAGCCAGTGCTCCGCTGGATAAGGAAGAAAATCGATTGGAATTAAATCCATCGTATTCATCAAGAAAATCCAGACGAAAATGGTCAGAGCCAGAGGTGCAATCAGTGGATTCTTTCCATGGAAGGTTTCACGAACGTTTTCATCAACGAACTCAACCAACATTTCCACAAAACACTGAAGCTTGCCTGGTACTCCGGTTGTTGCTTTCTTTGCCACAGAACGGAACAGCCATAGGAAGCCGACGCCGATCAGGACAGAGAAAAACAGGCTATCAATGTGCACCGACCAGAAACTACCTTCACCCGCTAAACCTAATTTGTCCGTAGACAGATTGGTTAGATGGTGAGAGATATAACTGGATGGTGTAAGCGCTTCACCTGACGCAGCCATAACTCATCCTATTTGTTGTTGTTAATGAATAAAACTGGTGCAAGGATATTAATTCCAAGTACCAGCAAATAGGCCAGTTTGAGGGGAACAAGTTCCACCTCGGCATACAGGTAAACAACGGAAAATAAAACGACCGTTAACAGGATTTTGAGCACTTCACCGCCGAAAAAAGATGCAACGATAAGTTTTGCGGCTCTCGCCCCACTAAACAGGAATGCACACAATGCAAAGGCTGCGTTGGCTATCACAAAGATGCCACCGCCAATGAGTGCGGAAATTCCCCAGTCGACATTGATGGTGGTCACCATCAAGATTGCCGTTGCTAACACGACGCACAACTGTAACAGCAGCAACCTTGTCGCAAGCTTGCGACCTGGTCGCGTGAGCGTCGATACCATGTATTCGTTCCTCGATTCCTTTCCTCTTAGCACTTAGTCGTGCTGGGAAAACTGCGAAAATTATACGGGTCACCCTTTCGAATGCAATCTCATCACATCAAAAAGAGAGGCTAAATTTTACAACAGGGTAACCTGATCACAGTAAGCAAAAATTTGTAACAAAAACCCAACGCGTTGCGTCACAATTTCTCATCGAGAATTGCAAGAATTTGCATAAGTTTTTCGTTCTGGTCAAAGTTGATGACAAGCTTACCACTGCCTCCTTTGCCCTGAGACAAAGAAACTTTGGTACCAAGCTTATTCATGAGCCTATCTTGTACAGCCAAAATTTGATCTGACAGAGGCTCAGTTATCTTTTCAACCACGGGCGATAGTAACTTTTTCACCAGCGCTTCGGTTTGTCTTACTGTGAGTTTTTTATTAACGGAGGCAAGTGCTGCTTCAATTTGCGATTCACCTTCCAAAGCCAGCAATGCGCGTGCATGGCCCATTTCAAGTTGTCTACCCGACAACAATTTTTTCACGCCAACTTCCAGGCCATTCAATCGCAGTAAATTACTGATGGTAGTACGGGATTTACCGAGTGCCTCGGCAAGCTGTTGGTGGGTGAGGGAAAAATCCTGGATAAGTCGGTTAAGCGCTTCCGCTTCTTCCATCGCATTGAGATCTTCACGTTGAATATTCTCAATCAGAGCAATGGCACTGGCGGCTCTATCGTTTAACTCACGCACCAAGCAAGGCACATGGGTGAGGCCCGCTAATTTAGAAGCGCGAAAACGACGCTCACCAGCAATGATTTCATACTGCTGGTTGCCAACTTGACGCACGACCAGTGGTTGGATAACACCTTGTGCTTTAATAGATTCAGCCAGCTCTTCTAGCGCTTCTGACGCCATGTCCTGACGAGGTTGATAAACCCCTGGACGCAACGCAGTCAGCGGTAGATGCTGTAACTCGCTGTTACTAATAGCTTCACGGGTATCAGCATTCAGGTCTACGCGTGCCTGTGCTTTTGCACTGGTTGCAAGAAGCGCATCTAACCCTTTGCCCAATCCACGTTTGGTCGCGTTCATTAAATATCCTTAAGACGCATTAGCAATATCTGCAGCTTGTCTGGCCTGCTCTTCACGGCGCAGTATTTCACCAGCTAAAGCCAAATACGATTTGGCGCCACTGGAATACTTGTCGTAGTACATGGCGGGTTTACCATGACTTGGTGATTCTGCAAGACGAACATTACGTGGAATCACGGTGCGATAAACCTTGTCACCAAAGTGTTTCTTAATTTGATCAGACACTTCAGTGGCCAGACGATTCCGCGGATCGTACATGGTTCTTAGCAATCCTTCTACATGCAAGTCGGCGTTTACTACGCTGGCAAGCTTACTAATGGTGTCCATCAGCGCAGTCAGACCTTCCAATGCGAAATATTCACACTGCATGGGAACCAACACAGAGTTTGCCGCCGTCATGGCGTTGATTGTAAGAAGGTTAAGAGAAGGGGGACAATCAATGAAGATGAAATCATAGTTTTCACGAACGTCTGCAAGGGCATTTCGCAACCTGACTTCACGAGCAAACACTTCCATGAGTTTGATTTCAGCCGCCGTCACGTCACCATTGGCAGCAATCAAGTGATAACCACCGGTTGTTTCTGTTACGACGACATCGTTAAACGGCGTTTCTTCAACCAGCAACTCATAGGCGGTGGCATGCACGTCGTATTTGTCCACACCACTAGCCATGGTTGCATTGCCTTGAGGATCAAGGTCTATAACTAGCACCTTACGCTGTGTCGCGGCTAACGACGCAGCCAAATTAATACAGGTCGTTGTTTTACCAACGCCCCCTTTTTGGTTTGCTATTGCTATGACTTTTCCCACAAGTAGACCTCGCCGAGTGATCCTATCTAGCCAAGATTACTAGATGACGTTGTCCTTCCAATCCGGGAACACTCAAAGGTTTGATACCGGTCACAGAACAATCAGCCGGAAGCTCATCAATCTCGACCTGATCAACTTGTCCTTTCAGCGCAAGGAAGTGTCCGTGCTCTGATGGCAAGTGATGGCACCAGTTAACCATGTCACTCATAGAGGCAAATGCACGACTCAATACGCCATCAAAACCCAGATCTGGCTGGAAGTCTTCAACGCGGCTTTGAATCGGCGTCACATTGTCAATTTTTAACTCGTGGATCACCTGACGAATAAAACGAATACGCTTTCCTAGGCTATCAAGCAAAGTAAACGATTTATCAGGATTAATTATCGCCAATGGAACCCCCGGCAAGCCAGGACCCGTGCCCACATCGATAAAGGTTGATCCTTCCAGATGTTGGCTAACCACAATACTGTCCATAATATGCTTAATGATCATCTCTTGAGGATCACGCACAGACGTCAAATTGTAGGCTTTATTCCATTTGTGGAGCATTTCAACGTAACCAATGAGCTGGTCTTGTTGATAAGCAGGGATATCCATCCCTGCTTGTTCAATTAATTTTGCTAGTGTTTGTTTCACAGAAAATCAGGCTCCCTTTTTGAGCATGCCTTGCTTTTTCAGGTGTACCAGCAGAATCGAAATAGCTGCTGGCGTGATCCCTGAAATACGTGATGCCTTGCCGACAGTTTCAGGACGTGCATCCTGCAATTTGGCGACGACTTCGTTAGACAACCCTTTGATATGTTTGTAGTCCAATGCAATAGGGAGAGATGTGTTTTCATGGCGAACTGACTTTTCAATCTCGTCTTTTTGACGGTTGATATAGCCTTCGTATTTGATCTGAGTTTCAACTTGCTCACGTGCTTGTTGATCCTCGTTCGCAGGACCAAATGCTGGGATTGAAACCAGTTGATCGTATGTCATTTCCGGACGACGTAATAACTCTTCACCATTGGCCTCACGAGACAACGGAGCCTTGAGGATCATGTTGAGAGCCTGAGCATCCTCAGAGGTTGGGCGAATCCAAGTACTGCGAAGACGCTGTGCTTCCAGCTCCATGTTTTCAAGTTTTTGATTGAAACGCGCCCAGCGCTCGTCGTCTACGAGACCAAGTTGACGGCCCGTTTCGGTCAAACGCAGATCAGCATTATCTTCACGAAGCAATAAGCGATATTCCGCACGGGATGTGAACATGCGATACGGTTCTTTCGTGCCCATGGTCGACAAGTCGTCAATCAATACGCCCATGTAGGCTTGATCACGACGAGGACACCAGCCCTCTTTGTCTTGTGCAAATAACGCAGCATTTGCACCTGCAAGCAAGCCTTGTGCCGCCGCTTCTTCATAACCAGTAGTACCGTTAATCTGGCCAGCAAAGAACAAACCTTTTATAAATTTAGTTTCAAAGGTTTGTTTCAGATCGCGTGGATCGAAGAAATCATACTCGATCGCGTAGCCCGGACGGATCACTCGAGCATTTTCAAAACCCTTGATCGTATGGATGATCCCCATCTGCACATCAAATGGCAGGCTGGTGGAGATCCCATTTGGGTATAACTCATGGGTTGTTAACCCTTCTGGCTCAACGAAAATTTGGTGTTTGTCTTTGTCGGCAAAGCGCATCACTTTGTCTTCAATGGACGGGCAATAACGTGGGCCAATACCTTCAATCACCCCGGAATACATTGGGCTGCGATCTAAGTTATTGCGGATCAGTTCATGTGTATTTTCATTGGTATACGTGATGAAACATGGCACTTGACGAGGATGATCTGCCGCCTTACCCATGAAAGAAAACACTGGGCGTGGATTGTCACCATGCTGAGTATCCATCACGCTGAAATCGACAGTACGAGCGTCAATGCGAGGTGGTGTACCGGTTTTTAGGCGATCAACGCGAAAAGGCAATTCACGCAGTCGATCAGCTAATGCGATAGATGGCGGATCGCCTGCTCGGCCACCGGAGTAGTTTTCCAACCCAATATGGATTTTTCCACCAAGGAAAGTACCCACCGTCAAAACAACGGATTTTGCTCGAAACTTAAGCCCCATTTCAGTCACAACGCCGGTGACTTGATCTTGTTCAACAATGAGATCAATAACGGCCTGTTGGAAAAGCATTAAGTTCGGTTGGTTTTCCAATGTCTCTCGAACGGCCGCTTTGTAGAGCGCGCGGTCAGCTTGTGCACGAGTAGCGCGCACTGCAGGACCTTTTGAAGCGTTCAGCGTTCTGAATTGGATCCCACCCTTGTCGATTGCACGGGCCATTAGGCCACCGAGCGCATCGACTTCTTTCACCAGATGTCCTTTTCCGATCCCGCCAATAGCCGGGTTGCATGACATTTGCCCCAATGTATCGATGTTGTGCGTTAGCAGAAGGGTTTGTTGACCCATACGTGCAGCGGCTAGTGCAGCTTCCGTACCTGCATGACCACCACCAACAACGATGACATCAAAGTTATCCTGGTAAAACATGGTGTGACCTCAAAAAGGAAATGGTTGATTTGGGTATTGCGAAAAAGAGGATCATTCTACCGCTTTTCCAGAAGGGTGAGAACCAAAAGTGTGATCTTTGATCGAGCGGGAAGCTCTTAAATATATATAAAGATCTTTATATAGATCTTTGTATTGATCATTATTAAGGAAGACGATCTCTGTGGATAACTGGTAAATGATCAATATGATCATTCATTTAAGGCGGATCGTTTTCTGTGTGTGAGCTTGGATCAAGTTATGTACTTCCTGGGATCAAAATGGGTACTTATCAACAGGGGGGTAAAAGTGCCAAAGTTGTTATTGGGATAACTATAGGTTGATCACCGTTTAGATCCATAGTTATCCACAATTTACAGGTCACAAAATAGAATAAAATTTACCCTCTTAGCGGGCAATTTTATTCACAGAGTTGGTTTTTGTACTGTGATAACCACAATTCGGCTGGTTCTTCTGGCAATGGATGCGTGCATATATCGATATCAAGTCGGTCAATTACACGCTTTGCACCAAGTGTTTTCAGCTGTTTGTCGGCATTGATTCCTGCACCGCAAAAGGTGTCATAACTCGAATCTCCTATCGCAATGACGGCATATTCTAAGCCTGATAAATCCGGTTTATCTGTGTTTAAGGCTTCCATTAGTGGCAATAAATTATCAGGGTAGTCACCCGCACCATGTGTTGAGGTGATCAGTAACAGACATTTACTGCTTGTTACATCAACTAATTCTGCTTCATTAATGACCTTAACCGTATATCCCTCTTGCTCCAGTAGAGCGGCCAAATGGTCGCCAACGTATTCGGTACCACCCAGTGTGCTTCCGGTGATCAGGGTTATTTCACTCATAGACTCTTCTCTAAACCAGTGTAAATACGGGTAGCTAGTATTGAAGTCAGGCTATGGGCAAGTCAAGTTAACTGGGTTGACAAAATTCGTCGCGAAACAGGGGATTGATACCTTTGGGGGAGAGAGATTGGATTTTATTTTTTCCACGTTTCTTGGCGTTTGTCATCGCAACCAACGCCGTATCGATCAACTGATAGCCCGCAAGACAGCCTTCATTAGATGTAGTCACGCCTAAACTCGCTGTGCGTTTAACGGCTGTGTTATCCAACAAAACGACGCTACGACTGATGGCTGCTTTTAACTGTTCGGCGATACGCATGGCATCGTTTGCTGGTGTTTCACTCAGCAGCACAACAAAGTTATCAGCATGCATTCTGCCCAATGGTGTTATTGGGGAAAGGTTTTCTTTCAATAGGTTAGCGACATGGATGAGCACTTGGTCGCCAGTACTTCTACCATGCATTTCATTTATTTGTCGGAAACCGTCAAGATTTATCGCAATGATTGATAACGGTTTTTTCTTACGTTGTGCGCGGAAAAATAGCTCGTCAGCTTGTGTGTAGAGGCTTTGGCTATTGGCAGTTTCAGTCAAAAGATCTTCATGGACAAGCTTCCGTGATGATTCATCAATGGTATGTAAATCAACAAGATAAAAATCGGTGAGCGCCACGGAAGCCATGACTAAAACAAGAATGACACAGAGATAAGCTGCACGAGCATCAGCATCGGTTAGTGAAAGGATTGGATCTGATGATGGAATTGTTTTTGCTAAAAACAACAAAATGATAGCGATCAATGATAACCCATATCGAGGAAGACGCTCACTGGGATCAAACACCAATACTACCGCCGTTGGCACCACCAGCAGTAGAAGTTCAGTTTCAAAGTTATCTGATAGTACAAACAAAGGCAGTGTAAATTGCTGGATGAAGAAGACGAAAAACACCCAGTATTTAGCCAGCCATAGCATTCCTTCTCGCGTTAAAACAAAGGCAATAAAATAGAGGAAAGCATAGAGACCGTTGAGTAATGCGGCTGATGCATTGTCGAAAGCAAACCAGAATAATGCTGAAAAAAGTAAGGTCCCGCCTGCACATAAGCCTGCCAATAGGTTCACCATCCGTAAATGGTGAACCTGCAATTTGTCGCAACGTTCTATCCCTAAATTGAGTATAGGGCTCAGGCTATTGATCATTTAATGGCTTGAATAACGGGTAGTTGACAATAAGTGTAGCAAAGGAGGGATGAATCGTGAGGGGAGAAAAAAGCTGCCGATTGGCAGCTTTAAGTGTCTTTATTTACCAATACAGAATGAACTGAATATTCGTCCAAGAAGATCATCTGAGCTGAATTCACCCGTGATTTCGCCAAGGTGTTGCTGTGCAATGCGCAGCTCTTCAGCCAGAATTTCACCAGCCATATAGCCTTCAAGCTGCTCTTTTCCTATATCAAGGTGGCGTGCGGCTGCATCGAGCGCTTCCAAATGACGACGGCGTGCCATAAAGCCTCCTTCGGTGGCTCCTGAGAAGCCCATACAAGCTTTGAGGTGATCGCGAAGCGAATCTACACCAGTGCCTGTTTTGGCACTCAAGCGGATAAGGGTAGGCTGACTGGCGTGACAAATACCCAGTGTTTCGCCAGTCATGTCCGCTTTGTTGCGGATAACTGTCATGCCGATATTAGCCGGTAAGCGGTCAATAAATTCTGGCCAAATTTCTTCAGGTGATGTGGCATCTGTGGTGGTGCCATCAACCATAAATAGCACGCGATCAGCTTGTGCTATTTCATCCCAAGCGCGCTGAATACCGATACGCTCTACTTCATCTGACGCGTCACGTAAGCCTGCTGTATCGATAATGTGCAATGGCATGCCATCGATGTGGATATGCTCACGCAAGACGTCACGGGTGGTGCCAGCGATGTCAGTGACAATCGCACTTTCTTTCCCGGATAAGGCATTAAGAAGACTGGACTTACCTGCATTTGGTCGCCCTGCAATCACGACTTTCATCCCTTCACGAATGATAGCGCCTTGGTTGGCTTCTTTGCGCACATCACTTAGCGTGTTGATAATGCCATTGAGATCGTTAGCGACTTTGCCGTCTGATAGAAAGTCGATCTCTTCGTCGGGGAAGTCGATGGCCGCTTCTACATAGATACGCAAGTGGATCAGCGCTTCCACCAGCTGATTAACTTTGTTAGAAAATGCACCCTGTAGACTTTGTAGAGCGCTTTTTGCGGCTTGCTCAGAGCTGGCATCAATCAAATCAGCAATGGCTTCTGCTTGAGCAAGGTCGAGCTTGTCATTTAAAAAAGCGCGTTCAGAGAACTCACCAGGGCGTGCGGTACGCACACCGTCAATGGTTACGATTCGTTTGATCAGCATGTCCATAATCACAGGGCCTCCATGGCCTTGTAGTTCTAGCACATCTTCGCCTGTAAATGAGTTTGGTGATTGGAAGTACAGTGCAATGCCTTGATCAAGAGCGGTGCCTTCTTCATCTTTGAACGGCAGATATTCAGCACGACGAACAGGAAGCTCTCGACCTGTCACGGCCATGGCGACCTGTTTCGCTTTTGGTCCTGAAACGCGAACGATACCCACACCGCCGCGTCCTGGCGGGGTAGCTTGTGCGACGATAGTGTCTGTGTAACTCATGGTAGCTAAACCTGCTGATGAAAAATGTTGCTAGTGTAACCCCAAACTTCTCCAATATGCAGGTTTCAGCATCAATCTCGCTGATAGTGCATTGATGAAATGTGGAGATCCAATCGAGATAAAAAAGGCCTATGGACATAAACGAAGAAAGGCGGCCAATGGCCGCCTTGTCATCATTCGTTACCACTACTTACGGCTGTGAAGGCCTTTCTTCTCGAGCGCACGATAGATCAACGTTTGCTGGATAAGTGTCACGACGTTCGACACCAGCCAGTACAGAACAAGACCTGCAGGGAACCACAGGAAGAAAACGGTGAACATGACAGGCATGAACGTCATTATCTTCTGCTGCATTGGATCCGTTACTGTACTAGGGCTCATCTTCTGAATCAGGAACATAGATGCACCCATTAGAAGTGGCAGCACATAGTATGGATCTGGCGCCGACAAATCTTGAATCCACAGCATGAACGGAGCATGACGCAGTTCTACAGATTCCATTAACGCCCAATAAAGCGCGATGAAGATTGGCATTTGCAGGATAAGTGGAAGACAGCCACCCAACGGGTTAACTTTTTCCTTCTTATACAGCTCCATCATCTCTTGGCTCATGCGTTGGCGGTCATCACCAATGCGCTCACGCATCTCAGCCAATTTTGGCTGCAGCATACGCATTTTTGCCATTGAGGTGTACTGCGCTTTGGTCAGCGGGTACATGGCACCGCGGACGATAAACGTCAGGATGATGATCGCAACACCCCAGTTACCAACAAAGCCGTAGATGGTTGCGAGTAACCAATGCAGCGGGCTCGCAATGAACCATAACCAACCATAATCAACGGTAAGATTAAGATTCGGCGCGGTGGCTTCCATTTGGTCCTGAAGTTTAGGACCTACCCACAATGTTGCATCCATGGTGGTTGTTGTACCTGGTGCAATGGTGGTGGTTGGATAGCGAACACCGATAAAGCCTTGACCATCGCTGGTACGGGTATACAAGTTTGCATCACCGTCAGCATGAGGTATCCAAGCGGCAACAAAGTAGTGTTGCATCATGGCGGCCCAGCCGTCTTTAGAGATAGTCAGGTTAAGGTTCTTATCCTGCATATCATCGAAGCTGTATTTTTTGTATTTGGTGTCATCGGCTGAATACGCGCCACCTGTGTATGTCGGCATGGTCAAACTACCACCGTCATCCATCAGATTTTGTTTCAGCTGAGCATACATTTGAACCGTGGCTGCTTTATCGCTTTTGTTGTCGATAGTGTAATCAACATCAACTGCGTAGTTGCCGCGTTTCAGGATGAATGTTTTGGTGTAAGTAATGCCATCTTTCACCACTGTCATCGGTACACGCAATTCATCTTGGCCGTTGGCCATAGAGAAATCAGTGCCGTTTGTGGTGAATTCAGCGCGACCTTTAAGGGTGTCGATACCGTCAGGACCAATTAGGCCACTTTGAGCAACGAAAACATGATTAGGCTGATTTTTCAGTAGTAGGAACTTGTCTTTCGAATCAAATTCCGCGTCATACTTGTTCAACTCGGCACGGACAATGTCACCGCCTTGTGTGTCAACGGTCAGCGTCAGCACGTCACTATGGAGGGTGATAAGCTTGTTAGAGACGGAATCCTGCGTCAGAGGCTGAGACGCATCTGAGCCGGCAGGTACATCACCACTGTGTTGTGCTTGCTGTGTTACGCCCTGACCCTGTGGTTGAGGGTTGTTAGTTTCGTTCCAGTTGAGATACAACATGAATGAAACAAACATAAGGGCAATCAACAGGATATTACGTTGAGAATCCATTGCTAATTGTCTCGATTGTTAGGATGACGCGGGGGCACAGGATCGTACCCACCATGATTAAGAGGATGGCATTTTAATAAACGTTTGCTCGCTAACCAACACCCTTTTGCAACACCGTGATGGTTGACCGCTTCTATGGCATATTGTGAGCATGTCGGCGTGAACCGACAGCGAGGCCCTAGCAGTGGGCTAATGAGGAGTTGGTACCCGCGAAACAGCCCTACGACTATTTTTTTCGCGGTGGTTGAGATAAACGTTGCCATAACTTATCGAGCAGCATTCTCAATTCTTCGTTACTGAGCTCGTTAGCACTTTTCTTTGCGATCACAACAAAATCCTTCGCTGGCAGCGAGTGCTGACGCAGACGAAAACTTTCGCGAACGAGACGCTTAAAGCGATTACGGTCAACGGCAAGTTTGATTTGTTTTTTTGGCACAGCCTGACCTAAACGTGGACGGTCAAGAGTGTTTTTGCGGGCAAGTATAGTTAAGTGTGGCGAGCCAGCGCGATGAGGTTGCTGGAAGACAGAGTTGAAATGTTCGG
This sequence comes from Enterovibrio norvegicus FF-33, assembly GCF_000286835.2. Lineage (GTDB taxonomy): Bacteria > Pseudomonadota > Gammaproteobacteria > Enterobacterales > Vibrionaceae > Enterovibrio > Enterovibrio norvegicus_A. The sequence goes on from NZ_AJYD02000040.1 coordinate 19,174, forward strand.
GAGTTAACAGACGTAACTCCCGAGAAAAAGCTAGCTTATTCACTAATCAATAAAGATTATTTTGAAAGCTTGCTACGGCCTTTCGCACGGCGAGCGGCGATTACCTTACGACCGTTCTTAGTTGCCATGCGCGCACGGAAACCGTGAGTGCGCTTACGCTTTAGAACTGAAGGTTGAAAAGTGCGTTTCATGGTTTCTACCTTAAATTACTGATCAGTTTTTAGGTTTGTTAACCCGACGTGGGACAAAGTCCGACGCCTCTCAACAAAGAGGGCGGATTGTAAACATTGACTGAGTTATAGTCAATCGTAAAACCACGAATGGTTTTACAACACTCCGGGCGCGCAATTATACGTGGTCATCTGTTAATCGCAAGGATCCTTTATCGATCTTATCCACTTTATTCTGTGTGTTAGCTGTGATGTTCGCGAGGTAATAAAGGTATAACTCGGGCATAACTTTTTTAGCGTGATCTATATAGAAGAGATCAACCGAGATTCACAGTGGTACACGGCGTTATTTAGAAGATAGGATCTTTGCCCATTTATTCCACTTTTGCATAATTCTGTGAGTAAGTAGGGGGTCAACTGTGTTGATCGGCGAGTTAAATGTGCGATCTGTGTGTATAACTTAGATCTTATTCACTGCAAAAGGGATCTTCTCGCTAGCGATCCTCGTCGTAGAAGTATAAAATTGCTTCCCTTTTCTTTTATCAAGTGTGGAGTCAGACGTGTCATCTTCGCTTTGGTTGCAGTGCCTTCAGCGCCTTCAAGAGGATCTCCCTGCAACAGAATTCAGCATGTGGGTTCGACCGCTTCAGGCGGAGTTAAATGACAATACCTTGACTTTGTTCGCGCCAAATCGTTTCGTTTTAGATTGGGTTCGCGATAAATACCTGAATAGTATCAATCAGTTATTGAATGAGTTTTGCGGTAATGACGTGCCCATGCTGCGCTTTGAAGTCGGCAGTAAACCTGTCGCATCCGTGACACGACCGAGTCAGCCTGTTGCCCCCGTGCCAGCTGCACCCGTCGCAAGACCTAGCGTAGGCCGTACTTGGGAGCCTGCGCCTTCACCGGTTCAATCTGACGCTAACCATCGCTCAAATGTTAACCCTAAACACAAGTTCACCAACTTTGTTGAAGGTAAATCTAACCAATTAGCACTGGCGGCAGCTCGCCAAGTGGCTGATAACCCTGGCGCTGCGTACAACCCGCTTTTCCTATATGGCGGTACAGGCTTGGGTAAAACGCACTTGTTGCACGCGGTGGGTAATGCCATTAGCGATCGCAAGGCAGATGCACGTGTGGTTTACATGCACTCAGAACGTTTTGTTCAAGATATGGTGAAAGCACTACAAAATAATCAGATTGAAGAATTTAAGCGCTACTACCGCAGTGTTGATGCGTTGCTGATTGATGACATCCAATTTTTTGCCAATAAAGAGCGTTCTCAGGAAGAGTTTTTCCACACCTTTAATGCGCTTCTCGAAGGCAACCAGCAAATCATTCTGACGTCTGATCGTTACCCTAAAGAGATCAATGGGGTAGAAGACAGGTTAAAGTCCCGCTTTGGTTGGGGTTTGACCGTTGCGATTGAGCCGCCAGAATTAGAAACACGCGTGGCGATTTTGATGAAGAAAGCGGAAGGGCATAACATTCGTCTGCCTGATGAAGTGGCGTTCTTTATTGCCAAACGTCTGCGGTCTAATGTTCGTGAGCTCGAAGGTGCGCTTAACCGCGTGATAGCGAATGCTAACTTCACCGGTCGTGCCATCACCATTGATTTTGTTCGTGAAGCCCTACGTGATTTGCTGGCTTTGCAAGAAAAGCTCGTTACCATCGATAATATTCAGAAGACAGTCGCTGAGTATTATAAAATCAAGATGGCGGATTTATTATCCAAACGTCGCAGTCGCTCTGTTGCACGTCCTCGTCAGGTCGCGATGGCCTTGTCGAAAGAGCTGACAAACCACAGTCTTCCTGAAATTGGTGATGCATTTGGTGGCCGAGATCATACTACGGTACTTCATGCGTGCCGAAAGATTGAACAGCTGCGCGAAGAAAGCCACGATATAAAAGAAGATTACTCAAACTTGATCCGGACTCTGTCGTCTTAATATGAAATTTATTATTACTCGTGACCAATTTTTGAAACCCTTGCAACAGGTCTCTGGTGCGCTAGGGGGACGTCCAACGCTGCCGATCCTTGGCAACATTCTATTGAAAGTACAGTCCGGCCAGTTGTCGATGACTTGTACTGATTTGGAAGTAGAATTGATTGCTGCGATTTCGCTAGATGGCGAATCAGAAGATGGTGCAGTGACAGTACCTTCCCGTAAGTTCCTCGACATCTGTCGCGGCTTACCAGATAGCGCGCCGATTAACTTCTTGGTGGAAGGTGACCGCGCTGTTATCCGTTCAGGGCGCAGTCGTTTTACTTTATCAACCCTACCTGCCTCTGATTTCCCTAACATTGAAGATTGGCAGAGCAGTGTCGAATTCACTGTTGAGCAAGGCAAGTTGCGTCAGTTGATTGAAAGCACCTCGTTTTCCATGGCTAATCAGGATGTACGTTACTTCCTAAACGGCATGTTATTGGAAACGGATGGCACAACATTGCGCTCAGTCGCGACAGATGGTCACCGTATGGCTGTCGGTATCACTGCACTGGAAAGCGAGCTCGAAAATCAGCAAGTTATTGTCCCTCGTAAAGGGGTGACAGAGTTGATGCGTCTTCTTGATCAGCCGGAAGCGCCCGTTACCATCCAGATTGGTAGTGCAAACATTCGTGCTCAGGTGAATCAGTTTATCTTCACCTCTAAGTTGGTTGATGGCCGTTTCCCTGATTACAGACGCGTGTTGCCGCAATCATCAAACAAAACGATGGAAGCGGATTGTGACGAACTACGTCAAGCGCTGTCTCGTGCCGCCATTTTGTCGAATGAGAAATTTCGAGGTGTTCGTCTTAATTTAAGTAACGGGCAACTACGCATTTCTGCGCATAACCCTGAGCAGGAAGAAGCGGAAGAGTTCGTGGATGTGAATTACCAGGGCGACGATCTCGAGATCGGCTTTAACGTTAGTTATGTGATTGATGTACTCAACACGCTGAAGTGCGAGCAAGTGCGTTTCTCAATGACAGATGGAACCGCGAGTACGCTGGTTGAAGATGCTAGCCGTGATGATGCCATGTACGTGGTGATGCCGATCCGTCTTTAATATGGCACTGTCCAGATTATCTATTCATGATCTGAGAAATATTGAAGCCTGTGACCTTAGCCTGTCATCAGGCTTCAATTTTCTTGTTGGTCCTAATGGCAGCGGAAAAACCAGTGTACTAGAGGCGGTGTATTACCTTGGTCATGGTCGCTCTTTTCGCAGTCCGTTAACGGGACGTGTTATCCGATATCAGCAAGATAGATTGGTCGTGCACGGTCGTGTTACCAATCCCGATACCGATGCCTTGTTGCCCGTAGGGCTTCAAAAATATCGTGACGGTTCTACCGATGTGAAAATCGGCGAAGAAAAAGGGCAAAAGCTGGTTCAGTTGGCTGAAGTGCTACCGATGCAACTTATCACCCCTGAAGGGTTTGAGTTGCTGACTGGTGGCCCTAAGTTTCGTCGGTCGTTTATCGATTGGGGCGTGTTCCATGTGGAACCTCAGTTTTACCCTGTTTGGTCTCGTGTTAAACGGTTGACTAAGCAGCGCAATGCGCTATTAAAAACAGCAAGAAGCTATCGCGAGCTGAGTTATTGGGATGCCGAGTTGGCACCACTAGCGAATCAAATTGATCAGTGGCGACGCGAGTACATTAGTAAGTTGGCTGAACGCGCATCGACATTGTGTCAGGCTTTTTTGCCTGAATATGAAATTAAGCTGAGTTATACACGAGGCTGGGACAAAGACACCGATTATGCTGAATTGCTGAAAGATAACTTCCTTCGCGATCAACAACTCGGTTATACCGTCAGTGGTCCACATAAGTCTGATTTACGCCTGCGTATAAATAATACGCCAGTGGAAGATGTGCTCTCTCGAGGGCAGCTAAAACTGATGGTATGCGCCTTGCGTCTGGCGCAAGGGCAACAGCTTACCGAAGACAAAGGTAAGCAATGTATTTATTTGATAGATGACTTTGCGTCGGAGCTGGATAGTCAGCGTCGGGCGCTCTTGGCCGCGCAGTTAAAGGCCACAGGTGCTCAGGTATTTGTTAGTGCCATTAGTGCCGATCAGGTCGCTGAAATGTGCGACGAAAATAGTAAGATGTTTCATGTGGAACACGGTAAAATAGCCGCAGAATAAAATAAGCGAGAGTAACTCAATGTCCAACAATTACGATTCATCGAGTATCAAGGTACTCAAGGGTCTGGATGCGGTAAGAAAGCGTCCGGGGATGTATATCGGTGATACTGACGACGGTACCGGTTTGCACCACATGGTCTTTGAGGTCGTCGATAACTCTATCGATGAAGCTCTCGCTGGTCACTGTAGCGATATTTCGGTAACTATCCATGAAGATGGTTCAGTATCCGTTAAAGATGATGGTCGCGGTATTCCTGTCGATATCCATGAAGAAGAAGGCGTGTCAGCGGCTGAAGTTATCATGACGGTACTTCACGCGGGTGGTAAGTTCGATGACAACTCTTACAAGGTATCAGGCGGTCTTCACGGCGTGGGCGTGTCAGTGGTTAATGCACTGTCTGAAAAGCTTGAGTTGACCATTTGGCGTCATGGACATATTTATCAGCAAATTTACGTTCATGGTGTGCCACAAGCACCATTAGCGCCAATTGGTGATACGGACGAAACGGGAACTCGCATCCGTTTCTGGCCAAGTGACCAAACCTTTACTGATCTTCTCTTCCATTATGACATTCTGGCTAAACGCTTACGCGAACTGTCATTCTTGAACTCTGGCGTATCAATTCGTTTGAACGATGAGCGTGAAGAAGACAAGCATGATCACTTTACCTATGAAGGTGGTATTCGCGCATTCGTAGAGCACTTGAACCGCAACAAGACGCCAATTCACCCATCTGTGTTTCATTTCGAACATGAGCGTGAAGATGGTGTGACGGTTGAAGTTTCAATGCAGTGGAACGATGGCTTCCAAGAGAATATCTACTGCTTTACGAATAATATTCCTCAGCGTGATGGTGGTACTCACCTTGCCGGTTTCCGAGCAGCGCTGACCCGTACGCTTAATAGCTACATGGAAAAAGAAGGCTACTCGAAAAAAGCCAATGCCGCGACGTCTGGAGACGATGCGCGTGAAGGTTTGACTGCGGTTGTTTCGGTAAAAGTGCCTGATCCTAAATTCTCTAGCCAGACCAAAGACAAACTGGTGTCTTCTGAAGTGAAGTCAGCGGTTGAGTCGGCAATGAACGAGAAATTGGGTGAATTCCTAATTGAAAGCCCACAAGACGCCAAGATTGTCTGTAGCAAAATCATTGATGCAGCTCGTGCTCGTGAAGCCGCGCGTAAAGCACGTGAAATGACTCGCCGTAAGGGCGCGTTAGATCTGGGTGGCTTGCCAGGTAAGCTTGCTGATTGCCAAGAAAAAGACCCTGCACTTTCTGAACTATATATTGTGGAAGGGGACTCTGCTGGCGGTTCAGCCAAGCAGGGACGTAACCGTAAGAACCAAGCTATCTTGCCTCTGAAAGGTAAGATCTTGAACGTTGAGAAAGCACGTTTCGACAAAATGCTTTCTTCTCAAGAAGTGACCACACTCATCACGGCCATGGGCTGTGGTATTGGTCGCGATGAATACAACCCAGATAAGCTGCGTTATCACAGCATCATCATCATGACCGATGCCGATGTCGATGGGTCGCACATCCGTACGCTACTGTTAACCTTCTTCTATCGCCAGATGCCTGAGCTGATTGAGCGTGGTTACATCTATATTGCTCAGCCGCCACTTTACAAAGTGAAGAAGGGCAAGCAAGAGCAGTACATCAAAGATGATGAGGCGATGGAGCAATATCAAGTTGCGCTGGCGCTTGAAAATGCGTCTTTGTATGTTAACCAAGATGCGCCTGCACTTGGCGGTGTCGCTCTTGAGTCACTGATCAAGCAATACAATGGCGTGATGAAACTAATCGCACGTATGTCACGTCGTTACCCATCAGCCTTGTTGAATGAGTTGGTTTACCAACCGCGTTTACCTGTTGATTCATTGCAAGACGAGTCAGCGGTACAAGCATGGATTGAAAAAATCGCTGCAGTACTGAATAAGAATTCGTCGGGTGAAAGCCAATACAGCTCAGTGGTTAAATTTGACGAAGAGCGCAACGCCTACCAACCAGAGCTGGTCGTTCGTACCCATGGTGTTGTTCATGAGTATCTGATCAGTTATGACCTACTCAATTCAAAAGAGTACGGACGTATTGCTGATTTGGCAGAAGCGCTTGATGGTCTGCTTGATGACACAGCGTACATTCAACGTGGCGAACGTAAGCAGCCGGTTAAGAGTTTTGCTGACGCACTTGCATGGCTTATTAAAGAATCGAACCGAGGTCTTTCTCGTCAACGCTATAAAGGTTTGGGTGAGATGAACCCTGATCAGCTTTGGGAAACCACGATGGATCCAGAGTCACGCCGTATGTTGCGTGTAACGATTCAAGATGCAGTTGCCGCGGATGAATTGTTCACTACCCTGATGGGTGACCACGTTGAACCACGTCGTGCATTTATTGAAAACAATGCGCTTAAAGTGGCCAATTTGGACGTGTAGACACGTCGAGCTACGTAAAATCTGAGTACCTAACGCTGCTTATGCGGCGTTTTTTTTGCGTAGCGTTATGTGGTGATGCAAGTACATGAAAAATATAGATATAACTTCATTCTGAATGTTTGGACATCTACATTCGAGTGAAATTGTGTAAGAAAGGCATCTTCTATCACTTCATGATATTTATATTCTAATCGTGTTTTGGCTAAATGATTGATGAGACTTGATGGGGGTTCTGTGTTCATCGATGTTTCATTGAGCGAGGGCCAAAGATAGACAGGGTTTGAAACAATAAAATGCCCGCACGATTGGCGGGCTATGTATTCAGAACATCTGATGGTATCAATTGAAGATTAATTGTTCCACGTGAAACATCACCTTGGGTTAGGATTCGCTATATGCTTTTTCAATCTCTTCTTTTAGGATTTCTACCCCACGCTGTATCTTCTCATCATCCTGAACATAGTTCATTCGCAAGCACTCGTGAGTATGGCTCCAATCAATTTCTGATCCGATAAAGAAGTATTCCCCAGGTACAATAAGTAAGCCACGTTCCTTTAATCGGCGATACAATTCTTTGGTTGTGATTGGTAAACCTTCAAACCATAGCCATAGGAAAATCGCGCCTTCGGGTTTATGAATTTTGAACCTTGGGTCGGGTATTGCTTGTTGAAGTAGTTCGATACTTCTCAATGCTTTTGCATGATAGAAGGGCTTTATTACATCCTTACTCAGACGCAGTAGATCACCAGACTTGATCATTTCTAGTGCGAGTGCTGGGCCAACACCACACGGAGATAGGCTCACAATACCATTGATGTTGGTTAATGCTGTGATGGTCTCTTCGTTCGCGATGATGATGCCACAACGCACACCGGGCAGTCCGAGTTTAGATAGGCTTGAGCATAATATGGTGTTGTCATTCCAAAACGGCTTAACATCTTCAAAGATGATGTTTGGGAAAGGAACACCATAAGCATTGTCGATGATAAGCGGAATGTTGTGCTTACGGGCAAGCTTATCAAGCTCTTCTATTTCTTCGTCTGTGAGCACGTTTCCTGTTGGATTCGTTGGACGTGAGGCGCATATCGCACTGATCGAATCATCGATCTCAAGTGCTGAAAAATCGACATGGTACTTAAACTGGCGATTGTCTAGGTACTCGATAGTCGGTTTTAGGCTCGTAAAAATATCAGGGTCTAAACCAGCATCGGCATAGCCAATATATTCAGGTGTCAGAGGCAGAAGTATCTTCTTAAAGCTACCATCATCATATTTACCACCGAACAGATTGAACAAGTAGAAAAATGCACACTGGCTGCCGTTAGTGAGCATGATATTTTTGCTGCTTATCTGCCAACCAAACGTCTTATTGAGAAGCTCAGCCAGCGCTGCGATAAACTCAGTCTTTCCCTGCGGGCCATCATAATTAGAGAGGGCAGCAACAAGCGACCCATCTTCTAGCATTTTTTGGCTGAGTTGTTCGAAATGCTCAATCATCTCAGGAATAGCGGCTGGGTTTCCGCCACCTAGCATAATGGCATCAGGGTTTCTTAGGCCGTCGTTCAGGTCATCCATCAACTGGGTTATACCTGAGTGTTGGGAAAATTTTGTCCCGAAAGTTGAAAACTGCATACCTGTAAGACCTTTCGTTATATCAATTCAATCCTTGTGTTATAGCAGTCAACATACAGTAATCAGTGCACAAAATGAACGTGCAAATTTGGCTGAGTTTTATCGAGGATATGAAGCGATGAGTATCATTCGGCCGTGGACTTCTCGGTGGTAATGTTTCACGTGGAACATTGAATGTGAAACGAAAGTGTTGATGTGCGATAGATAGAAAAAAGCCCCGCGAGAGCGGGGCTAGATTAGCGTATTAAATCGACTAACTTGTGCAGCGACTTAATCTGTTTTTCGTCTATTTCTGCAGTAAAGAGATGTCAGCAACATTCATAAATTGACTACGTAAGGTACTTAGCAAAGCAAGACGGTTCGCTTTAAGCGCTTCATCTTCTGCCATTACCATCACGTTATCAAAGAAGTTATCGACAGGCTCGCGAAGGTCAGCCAATTGTGTCAGCGCCGTTTGGTAGTCACCAGCAGCAAACATCGGCGCTAGGTCGTTAACCAATGCAGTGACTTTTTCAGCCAATGCCTTCTCTGCATCTTCTACTAGAAGGTTTGCATTGATAGACGCGGGTAGCTCACCGTCAAATTTCGCGAGGATGTTACCAACACGCTTGTTTGCAGCAGCCAAAGACTCAGCAGCTTCCAGTGAACGGAAGTGAGTCACGGCCTTAACGCGCTGGTCAAAGTCAGCCGGTTGCGTTGGGCGTCTAGCAAGAACAGCTTGAATTACATCAACGCTATGACCTTCATCTTGATACCAGGCGCGGAAACGACCCAGCATGAAGTCGATAACCTCAGACTCAACGTTGTCGTTAGTCAGGCGGGTGCTTCCGTCTTCTTTTTCAAAAAGAGACTTTGCTTTCGCCACAAGGTCGACCAGATCGAGACCGTAACCGTACTCAACGATAATACGAAGCACACCCAGTGAAGCACGGCGAAGTGCAAACGGGTCAGATCCTTTAGGCGCTTGTCCAATACCGAAAATACCAACAAGGGTATCAAGCTTATCTGCCATAGATACTGCGGCAGACACACCATCGCTTGGCAGATCATCGCCAGCAAAACGCGGCATGTATTGCTCGTTCAGCGCAACTGCAACTTCTTCAGCTTCACCGTCATGACGCGCATAGTGCATACCCATCACGCCTTGTGTCTCGGTAAACTCAAAGACCATTGAGGTCATCAAGTCACACTTAGACAGCAGGCCTGCGCGCTGCGCTTTTTCGACATCGGCGCCAATCTTGTCAGCGATGTAGCCAGCAAGCTCAGTGATGCGGTCAGTCTTGTCTTTAATGGTACCAAGCTGCTTCTGGAAAATAGCGGTTTCCAGTTGTGGCAGGCGATCAATCAAAGGGCGTTTGCGGTCAGTATTAAAGAAGAATTCTGCGTCAGCGAGGCGAGGGCGAACGACTTTCTCATTACCTTCGATAACATGACGAGGTTCTTTCGATTCGATGTTTGAGACGAAGATAAAGTTCGGCAGCAGTTGCTTGTCTTCGCTATAAACAGGGAAGTACTTCTGATCGCCTTTCATGGTGTAAACCAATGCTTCAGCTGGAACCTTCAAAAATTCTTCTTCGAAGGTTGCAGTCAGCACTACTGGCCACTCAACCAAGGAGGTGACTTCTTCGACCAAGTCATCTTCGAGGTCGGCGATACCACCCACTAATTCTGCGGCTTTCTTTGCATCGGCAATGATGATGGCTTTACGTTTGTCGTAGTCCGCCATGACTTTACCGCGCGTCTCCAAAATCTCTGGGTACTGATCGGCATTGTCGATGGTGAACTCCGCTTCACCCATAAAACGGTGACCGCGGATAGTGCGGCTCGACGCCACTCCCATAATGCTGCCTTCGATCAATTCGTTGTCGAGCAGAATGGTTAGGGTTTTAACCGGACGGATGAACTGGGTGTCTTTGTCACCCCAACGCATTGGCTTGGCGATAGGCAGGTTAGCCAGTGCCTTATCAGCCAGTGCTACCACGATAGATTTAGTGTCTTGGCCTTTCACGTCTTGTTTGAACAGCAGCCATTCGCCTTTGTCAGTTTTCAGACGTTCGGCTTGGTCAGCGGTAATTCCACAACCACGCGCCCAGCCTTGAGCGGCTTTGGTCGCGTTTCCTTCGGCATCGAATGCCGCAGAAACGGCAGGGCCACGCTTTTCAACTTGCTTGTCAGCTTGTTGCTCAGCCAGCGCTGCCACTTTCAATGCCAAGCGGCGAGGAGAGGCAAACCACGTAACGCCTTCGTGCGTCAGTTCAGCGTCTTTAAGCTCTTGCTCAAAATTCGCTGCAAAGGCTTCTGCCAGTGTACGAAGTTGTGTTGGTGGTAACTCTTCAGTACCTAACTCAATCAGGAAATTCTTTGCCATTTTACTTCTCCTCATCCTTTTTCAGCATCGGGAAGCCAAGCGCTTCACGAGAGGCGTAATACGCTTCAGCAACAGCTTTAGTCAGGTTGCGAATTCGTAGGATGTAACGCTGACGCTCAGTCACCGAGATGGCCTTGCGTGCGTCGAGAAGGTTGAATGCATGACCCGCTTTTAGAATGCGCTCATAGGCAGGAAGCGGCAGTGGCTTCTCAAGCTCAAGCAGGGTTTTACATTCTTTTTCGCACTGGTCGAAGTAAATGAACAGGAAGTCCACATCAGCGTGTTCAAAGTTATACGTCGATTGTTCAACTTCATTTTGATGGAAGATGTCGCCATACGTGACTTTGCCAAATGGGCCATCTGTCCAAATCAGATCGTAGACAGAATCTACATCTTGAATGTACATCGCCAAACGCTCTATGCCGTAGGTGATTTCACCTGTAACAGGCTTACACTCTAGGCCGCCAACTTGTTGGAAGTAAGTAAACTGTGTCACTTCCATGCCGTTCAGCCACACTTCCCAACCAAGACCCCAGGCACCCAATGTCGGGTTTTCCCAGTTGTCTTCTACGAAGCGGATATCATGTACTTCTGGATCAATGCCCAAAACACGTAACGAACCCAAGTACAGCTCCTGAATATTGTCAGGAGACGGCTTCATGATGGTTTGGAACTGATAATAGTGTTGCAGACGGTTAGGGTTTTCACCGTAACGGCCATCAGTCGGACGACGTGAAGGTTGAACATAGGCTGCTGCAATTGGCTCGGGGCCGATAGCACGCAGACAAGTCATTGGATGAGAGGTGCCAGCACCTACCTCCATGTCGAGAGGTTGTACGATAGTACAACCTTGTTGGGCCCAGTAATCCTGCAGCGCGAGGATCATGCCCTGAAAAGTTTTAACGTCGAATTTATGCATCGTCAGGTTCGCGCGGTTATGTAAATGAATGGAAAATAACACGAGATTATAACGCGCTAAACGAGGGATAAGTAGCGCTGATGGCGGTTTTTTGTCCGTCTAACGTTATAGGAGCGACGGAACTCGAAAGGGAGAAATTTAGGGCATTGAGTTTTTGAATGATTTGACGATAGAATGCGCGCGCTCTTGGGGAGTAGTCTCTCGCGCCAGCGAGGCCATTATCAACATATTTGAAGCCCATCTTCATGGTAATGGCGACATACGACAACGTAGGTTTGACGAGACCAATGACACATCACACGAACCGGGCGGGGCGTGAGATCTGTCATGGTTATCGATAATAAACCCTGCCCCGGAAGACAGTATGAGCGTTCTAGCAATCTCTATCACCACTGTCGCATTGGCGGAAATTGGTGATAAAACACAACTCCTTTCACTGCTATTAGCAAGCCGTTACCGTAAACCTGTACCTATCATTCTTGCCATTTTGTTTGCCACCTTGTTGAACCACGCCATAGCCGCTTGGTTAGGTGTTGTTGTGGCAGACTATTTAACGCCGGACGTATTGCGTTGGGTGCTGATCGCGAGTTTTGCGGTAATGGCACTTTGGATTTTGATCCCGGATAAACTGGATGATGATGAAAACCCATCCAGTAGGGGTCCGTTTGTGGCCAGCTTTATTGCTTTTTTTATCGCTGAAATTGGTGACAAAACCCAGGTGGTGACCACAGTGTTAGGGGCACAAAATAGCGATGCGCTGACAATGGTGGTGATTGGTACAACTCTCGGAATGTTACTGGCTAATGTGCCAGTCGTGCTTCTGGGTAAAAAAGCCGCCAATGCATTGCCACTAAATGTCGTACGGTATGTTACGGCGGGTCTGTTTGCTGTGCTTGCAATAACCACATACGCAATGGGGTAGACACAGAACAGTAATGGAATATGTGAGTCTTTCGACAATCAAATTGCATGTTTAATGGTAATTTGAAACAGGTTAAATGGTGATTGAGGAGCATGTTATGGACAGGTTTCAAGTGATCAGCCCCAAAAGCCAGTTATGGCTGTTTCACGTTGCATTAGTCTTGAATATCCTGGGTATGGTTTTAACAGACATGTGGCTACCCATGGTTGTTGGTGCCATAGTAACCACTTACTTATCGGTTGATGCAATGATACGTGTTCGCTATGTGTTTCCCTTGAAAAAGGCGATTCGAGAGCTCGAACATGAGAACGCCTTGTTAAGGCAAAAAATCAGCGATGTTCAACAGACGCCACCCTACTGACAAACAGAAAAAAGGCAGCCAATGGCTGCCTTTTTTATGGGCGTTTCGTGATATTTGCTACAAACCTTTGCGGATCAGATATCGGTAAGGGAGCGTATCTGATTCTTGTGCAATCAGTGTGTGATCCATAAAGCGACAAAAGCTTGGGATATCACGAGTGGTAGACGGGTCATCTGCGGTCACCAGCAACGTTTCACCGTCAGACATATTACGGATTGTCTTCCTGACCATCATGACAGGTTCAGGACAGCGCAGACCTTCTGCGTCTAAAAGGTGATCCGGACTTCCAAATTCTGAATTCATTTTCTCGCGTCACACAAAAAACATCGACCTGATCATACTTATGAAGAACAAATAATCAACAGGGCTTGGAATTGTAAAAAACCTGTGTAGATTAATTAACAAGTTGTTAACGAAGGTGCTCGATATTACTGAGCAAAGCGAAGCAGCTTGGCTAACTCACTCATCGACTACACTCACTACCCAGTTTTCTTGGGCTTCCCCGCTTTAATGCGGGATTTTTTTACCTGTTACTTTTGCCTCTTGCTTTAGCAATCGTGCAGAAACGATAGGCAATAAATAATCTCGGTATCACTCAGCGCTTCATGGTGTTTTCTGGCAAAGCTTACCACCACATTTACCGATATCAACGCGTTGGTCAGGTATAATCGCTAAACATACCATTTGTTAGGCTGCCTATGGAACTTGAAGATATCTATCGCCGTGACCTTAACTTGCTTATCGCGCTTCGCGTGCTGCTTGAAGAAGGAAGCGTAAGCAAAGCGGCTATTCGTTTGAGCTTGAGTCAGTCTGCGATGAGTCGAGTACTGGGGCGCTTAAGAAACTTAACGAATGATCCGCTGTTTACAAGACACGGTCAGCAGCTTATACCCACGCAGAAAGCGCTAGAGCTTAATCAATCGTTGACCGTGCCATTAGATGCGCTGCGAACCGTGCTATCCCCTGAAGAATTTGACCCGGCTAAATGCGCGCAAAAATTTAAAATTGCGACGACGGATTATGCAATGCAAACTATCTTGCCATTTGCTTTGCCGCGTATTTACGAAGAAGCGCCGGGTTTGTCGCTAGAGTTTGCACCGCTTCACCATGAACAGTTGGTGCGTCAATTGACTACCGATGGCTGTGATATGGCTATCTGCCGTCCAACAGGCAGAGTAGACCCATTACAATCTGACACCCTCGGCTTGGTGAGTGTGTTTTGCTTAGTAGCAAAGCATCATCCATTGGCGGATAAAACACTGACATTGGATGACTACTTATCCTACCCACATGCAGTGATTGCCATCAGTGATGGTGTAAAAGCTCTGATTGATACTGCATTGCGTGGTCATCCAGCGCCAAAACTCGCACTTCGCGCTTATCATCTTGAAGCGGCTATCGCTATGCTTGATAGCCTTCCTTTGATTATTACGGTGCCCGCTGATCTAGCCTATTTGGTGGGGGATAAGCATGATCTGGTGATCAAGCCTTTACCGTTTGAATTTAAACCTTTTGATTATTCGTTGATCTGGCACCCAAGATCGGATCATTCGGCTTCTCAGATCTGGCTGCGGAATTTGATTAAAGAAGAGTGCGGCAGGCTGATATCTAGTCGGATAAAAGATATGGGCTTGGGGTAAACGTAGAAAAAAAAACGGAGCACTAGGCTCCGTTTTTTTGTATGGAAAGGGTATTACAGCTTAATCACGACGCGTCCGGTGATCTGACCGAGGGTGATCGCTTCTGCTGCCTCTGCAACTTCTTCGAGTGAAATTTCGCGGCAGCCTTGGTCGTAATAACTTGCTGGAAGCAATTCGGCGATGCGCTTCCATGCTTTTTGGCGACGCTCATATGGTGCGTTAACCGAGTCCACACCCAACAGTTTTACACCACGTAGAATGAATGGCATCACGGTTGTAGGGAGATCGAAGCCGCCTGCCAAACCACAAGCTGCAACAGCGCCGTCATAGTGAGTTTGCGCCAATACTTTTGCCAGCATCTTGCTTCCGACGGTATCAATGGCACCTGCCCATAGTTGTTTTTCCAGCGGACGAGCTGGTTCATCAAACTCACTGCGTTCTGCAATGCGTGATGCACCTAGTGATTTCAGCCACTCACCGTTTTCACTAGCACGACCTGTTACTGCCGCTACTTGATAACCAAGTACGCCAAGCAGAGTAACAGCAACTGAGCCTACGCCACCACTTGCGCCAGTTACCAATATCTCACCTTTTTCAGGTGTAATACCGGCATCTTGAAGGGCTTGAACACACAACATGGCAGTAAGGCCTGCTGTACCAATTTTCATGGCTTGATCGCCAGACAATGCTTCTGGAAGAGGCACCAACCAATCAGCATTTAAACGCGCTTTCTGCGCCATTCCGCCCCAATGGCCTTCACCTACACCCCATCCGGTGAGAACGACTTTTTGACCGACGGTATAGCGAGTGTCTGATGATTCGGCAACAGTGCCGGTTAGATCAACGCCCGGCACCATAGGGAAATCGCGGACGATTCGCCCTTTACCTGTGATCGCAAGGCCATCTTTGTAGTTCAGCGATGAATAGTCGACGTCGATAAGCACGTCGCCTTCAGGTAGTTGGCTGACATCAAGTTGTTGAATCGATGCGGTGGTAACTTTGTCTGCTTGCTCTAGTACAAGTGCCTTAAACATGGCGAGTCCTCCGGAAAGGGGAAGAAAAATAGAAGGTTATCAATATGCCTACAGTGTAGAACCAAATAGGCCATGAAAATAATGAAACTAACTCATCTTATCTATGCGTTCAGTGCATATATAACAAAAAGACAGAATGAGAAATAGAAAAGCCGGAGAAATTTCCCCGGCTTTTTGTGTTTGGTGAGGGTGGCGTTTAGACGCGTTCGAAAACAGTCGCGATGCCTTGACCCAAACCGATGCACATGGTCGCAAGGCCCATTTCTACATCATTGTGTTCCATTAGATTGATAAGCGTAGTCGAGATCCGCGCCCCAGAGCAGCCGAGCGGGTGACCGAGCGCAATGGCACCGCCATTGAGGTTCACTTTCTCATCGACCTTGTCGAGTAGGCCGAGATCTTTGGCACATGGCAATGATTGCGCAGCAAAGGCTTCGTTTAGTTCAACCATGCCGATATCGTCAATGGTTACACCAGCACGCTTTAATGCTTTGTGGCTAGCAGGAACAGGACCGTATCCCATGATAGACGGATCGCAACCAGCGACTGCCATTGAGCGAATACGTGCACGAATTGGCAAACCGAGTGCCTTGGCTCTCTCTTCGCTCATCACCAACATGGCGGCAGCGCCGTCTGATAGAGCCGAAGATGTACCTGCTGTGACGGTACCATTTACCGGATCAAACACTGGGCGCAGACCCGAAAGGGTTTCAACCGTTGTCGCAGGGCGGATAACTTCGTCGTTTTCCATCAGAATCAAACCGCCTTTGTCATCATGGCCTTCGGTCGGCATGATTTCATTTTTAAAGCGGCCTTCGAGTGTAGCTGCATAAGCACGTCGATGTGAACGTGCGGCGAACTCATCTTGCTGCTCGCGGCTAATGCCATGAATGCGGCCAAGCATTTCTGCAGTCAAACCCATCATGCCTGCGGCTTTGGCAACGGACTTTGACATCCCTGGATGGAAATCAACACCGTGGGTCATTGGGACATGACCCATATGTTCAACACCACCAATCAAGCAAACATTGGCATCACCGACCATGATGGCACGTGTGGCATCATGCAGGGCTTGCATGGATGAACCACAAAGACGATTGACGGTTGTTGCGGCAACCGAATGCGGAATGCCTGCCAGCAGCGCAGCATTTCGAGCAATGTTGAAACCTTGCTCTAGGGTTTGTTGCACACAACCCCAATAGATGTCTTCAATCTCGGTGGGGTCGAGTTGTGGGTTTCGGGCTAGAAGAGATTGCATTAGGTGCGCAGATAAATCTTCCGCACGAACATTACGGTATGCGCCGCCTTTTGAGCGACCCATTGGGGTTCGAATACAATCGACAATCACGACGTTTTTCATGGTGTTTCCCTCTTAATCTTGATCCGTATGGGTTAGGCTGACTGTCGTTGGGCATCGTAATACCCTTCGCCTTGGGTCGCTTTATCGCGAAGGCCTTGTGGTATTTCATAGGCCGGACCAAGGTCTGCCAGTTTGTCTGCCATTGCGACGTAATTTGCCAATCCAATCGTATCCAGATAGCGGAAAACACCACCACGGAATGGAGGGAAACCTAAGCCATAGACCAGTGCCATATCTGCTTCTTGTGGAGTGGCAATGATACCTTCTTCTAGGCAGCGAACGACTTCATTGATCATGGGCACCATCATGCGATTGATGATTTCTTCATCGCTATAATCTGTGTTTTTGCCAACCACGGTAGACAGCAACGGCGATACTTCCGCGTCCACGTCTTTCTTTGGTTTACCTTTTCGATCTATCGAGTATTGATAGAAACCCAATCCGTTTTTCTGCCCAAAACGTTGTTGCTCGAACATGACGTCAACGCCGTCGCGATAATCTTTCGCCATACGCGTTGGGAAACCCTCTGCCATTACCGCTTGGGCATGGTGAGCGGTATCAATGCCTACCACATCCAACAGGTATGCCGGTCCCATTGGCCAACCGAATTTCTTCTCCATCACTTTATCTATCTTGGTGAAGTCAGCGCCATCACGAAGCAATAAGCTAAAACCGGCAAAGTACGGAAACAGTACACGGTTGACGAAGAAGCCCGGACAATCGTTAACAACGACTGGGCTCTTGCCCATTTTGGCAGCGTAAGCAACAACGCGAGAAACGGTTTCGTCTGACGTGTCTTTCCCGCGAATCACTTCGACCAACGGCATGTGGTGAACGGGGTTGAAGAAGTGCATACCGCAGAAGTTCTCTGGACGCTTTAACGATTTGGCGAGCAAATCGATAGGAATGGTAGAGGTGTTCGACGTGAGTACGGCATCTTCGCTGATCAAGCTTTCAACTTCACTTAAGACGGCGGCTTTGATTGTCGGGTTTTCGACCACAGCTTCTACGATGACGTCAGCTTGCTCAATACCCGCGTAATGCAGGCTAGGCGTAATAGAAGCAAGAACGTCTGCCATTTTTGAACCATTAATACGGCCACGCTCTAGCTGTTTGTTGAGTAGTTTTGAGGCTTCCTTCATGCCCATCTCCAGCGATGATTGACTAATGTCTTTCATCAATACCGGAACGCCACGACTTGCGGATTGGTAAGCAATGCCGCCACCCATGATGCCCGCGCCCAATACGGCGGCGTGATGAGTCTCTTTCCCTTCTTTCGCCGCTTTTTTGGCTTTAGACTTTAGGAATTGGTCGTTAAGGAACAGGCCAACCAAAGCTTGGGTTACAGGACCTTTTACGAGTTTGACGAAGTGTTTGCTTTCAATCAGTAGCGCTTCGTCGCGATTTGCGCGGGATGCTTCTTCTATCGCAAGGACGGCGGCCATTGGGGCGGGATAATGCGCGCCTGCAACTCGCGCCACCATACCTTTCGCCATGGTGAAGCTCATGGTTGCTTCCATTTTGTTAAGCTGAAGCGGCGCTTTTTTCTGTTCGCGGCGTTTTTCCCAATCGAGCTTGCCGTCAATGGCTTGTGTAATGAGTCGTATAGCTGCATCACGTAAATCATCAGGTGCGGTGACTGCATCAACCAAGCCTAGTTTGAGAGCAGCAGGGGCTTTGCTTTCTTTACCTGCCGTGATGAGTTCCATGGCGGTATCGGCACCAACGAGGCGTGGCATACGAACGGTGCCACCAAATCCTGGGATGATGCCTAGCTTGGTTTCAGGCAGACCAATACGCGCCGTGGTATCGGCGATACGGAAATCTGTCGACAAGATACATTCACAACCGCCGCCAAGTGCAAAACCGGCGATAACAGAAACGGTCGGGAAGGGAAGATCTTCGATTCTTGAGAAGACACTGTTTGCATCAGCAATCCATTGTGCTAGATCTTCGTCAGGGCTTGAAAACATGTCCAAGAACTCAGTGATGTCTGCACCGACAACGAAGGTCGACTTGGCGGATGTCAGCAAAAGACCACGTACATCTGTTTCTGATTCGAGTGCGCTTAGTGCATCCGCTAGGCTTTTTAGCGTCGCACGATCAAACTTATTGACGGAACCTGGTGCGTCGAGGTTGAGTTCCGCGATGCCATCTTCCAGATAGCGTACGGACAGAGTGTCACCTTGGTAAATCATGTTCTATCTCCGTATTGCCAGCTCTGCGTCTGGTATTTGGTTTACCGTTAAGTAGGGATTCGATCTGGTAAGACCAGCTTTCACTAGTCTGAGCCGCACCAATCGAAAAGGCAAATAAAATGTTAAACGATTGTTTGAATTTTGTGTTTGATCTATATCTCATCTCGCGTGAGAGGGTATGGTGTCCTACAAAAGCAGTTAGCAATGAAAGGACGTTACTGTGTTAAAATCCCGCGCCTTTTCAATGATAGGTCTTTGAAATGAATATCACCCCTTATCTGATCCCTGCGAGTGCGGTGGTGTCGGAAGAGGAAATAAAAAAAAGCCGCTTTATCACTTATCTTGCACATACCTCGGGCATTGAAAGTGCAAAATCCTTTGTGGCAGAAATTAAAGCCAAACATGGCGATGCGCGTCATAACTGCTGGGCGTTTGTCGCAAGTCGTCCTGAAGATTCGATGTGTTGGGGGTTTAGTGATGATGGTGAACCCTCTGGAACGGCGGGGAAACCTATCCTTGCACAGCTCACAGGAAGTGGAGTTGGCGAGATCACCGCAGTGGTTACGCGCTATTATGGTGGGATCAGGTTAGGTACTGGTGGGCTGGTTAAAGCGTACGGCGGAGGGGTTCAACAAGCCCTCGCAATACTGACAACAAATGAAAAGGCAATTACGGTTCAGTTCACACTAAGCTGTGAATACACTCACATTGCCTTGATTGAATCTATATTGGCATCCCATAACGCGGTTCAGGTTAGTACTGAATTCAGCCATAATGTGTTGATGACAGTGGAAGTGGATGCACGGAGTGCCGATCAGATGGCGAGTGAGATTGTAAATCGTACTCGTGGTCAGGTAAGTGTGGCCGGGCTAAATAATAACTCATGATTCAGGTCTACACCTGAATACAAGGATTGAGCCCTCTTAGGCTATGCAATTTCGTTCAATTATCCGAATCGTCGGGCTTCTCCTGGCACTATTTAGTATCACCATGCTGGCGCCAGCAGTGGTGGCATTTATCTATCGTGATGGCGAAGGTTTTCCTTTTGTTCTCACTTTCTTCCTACTTCTTGCTGGTGGTGGTTCGCTGTGGTTTCCAAACAGAGGCTATCGGCATGAACTAAAAGCTCGAGATGGCTTTCTTATTGTTGTTCTATTCTGGACAGTTATCGGTAGTGCGGGTTCCATTCCCTTTATGCTCTCTGAGCAGCCCAATATGTCCGTGACCGATGCTTTCTTTGAATCCTTCTCAGGACTGACAACCACGGGGGCGACGGTCATTGTCGGCCTTGATGATTTGCCAAAAGCTGTACTCTTTTATCGTCAGCTTCTGCAATGGTTTGGTGGTATGGGTATCATTGTGCTGGCAGTGGCTATTTTGCCTGTGCTGGGTATTGGTGGCATGCAGCTTTATCGGGCTGAAATTCCTGGGCCAGTTAAAGACAGTAAAATGACGCCGCGTATCGCTGAAACAGCAAAGGCGCTCTGGTATATCTATCTGGCGCTCACGATATCGTGTGCTGCGGCCTATTGGTTGGCTGGCATGTCGGTGTTTGATGCCATTAGTCATAGTTTCTCGACGGTGGCTATTGGCGGTTTCTCAACGCACGATGCGAGTATGGGCTACTTCAATAGCTCAGCAATCAACTTCATTACTGTTTTCTTCCTCTTTATATCTGCATGTAATTTCTCTTTGCACTTTGCGGCGTTTGCCAGCGGTAAGCTACATCCTGGCTTCTACTTTAAAGACCCTGAATTTAGGGTCTTTGTTGCTATCCAAATCATCTTACTGGCGATTGTTTTTGGCATGTTGATGGATCATGGGACCTATGACTCAGAGTTTGAGGCGTTTAACCAAGCTATTTTCCAGACCGTGTCTATCTCAACGACCGCGGGATATACCACGACCAGTTTCGCTGAGTGGCCACTATTCCTCCCTGTGTTACTTCTGTTTTCCTCTTTTATTGGAGGATGCGCCGGTTCTACTGGAGGTGGAATGAAGGTAATCCGTATTCTGCTTTTATCCCTTCAGGGGTCTCGAGAATTAAAGCGATTGGTTCACCCTCGCGCGGTTTACACCATTAAAGTGGGAAGCAAGGCTCTGCCGCAACAAGTTGTAGATGCTGTTTGGGGATTCTTTTCCGCTTATGCATTGGTGTTTGTGCTTTGTATGTTGGCATTGATTGCGACGGGGATGGATGAATTAACCGCTTTCTCCGCGGTTGCAGCAACATTGAATAACTTGGGGCCGGGTCTGGGTGAGGTAGCTGTTCATTTTGGTGATGTGAATAGCAGTGCTAAATGGGTCTTGATTGTGTCGATGCTGTTTGGGCGACTTGAAGTATTTACGTTACTGGTCCTCTTTACCCCTACATTTTGGCGCAGCTAGCGTTTAATAGGAATTTATATGAAAAAGGCACTTCTTCTTCATTCAAGCCGCGAAGGGCAGACGGTTAAGATCCTGCACTTTATCGAAAAGGAATTAGCGGGTGACTATCAGTGTGAGCTGGTGGACTTGCATGAGATACCAAATGTGAATTTGGCGGATTACGATAAGGTACTTATTGGCGCATCTATTCGCTACGGGCACTTTAATAAGAAGCTTTACCGCTTTATTGATAATAATTTTTCTGCATTGAAAGCTTCTAACGCTGCATTTTTCTGTGTAAACCTCACGGCGAGAAAGCCAGGAAAGGACACGCCAGAAGGAAGTGTCTACGTACAGAAGTTTCTCAAGTTATCGCCGTGGCAGCCAGAAACAATAGATGTATTCGCTGGTGCACTCTATTACCCGCGTTACCGGTTGTTCGATCGCATCATGATTCAATTCATTATGAAGATGACTGGCGGCGAAACGGATTCTAGTAAAGAGGTGGAATACACCAACTGGGACCGTGTGAAGCAATTCTCAAAGCGTTTTGGTTCGCTTTAACAGCGTTTCGTGTGAAAAATGAACGAACAACCTGTTTTAGATAAAAAACCGCAATAAAGCCCTTGCCAAGATCTCAAACCTCCCTATAATGCCGCCTCACTGACACGGAGCGCGGCGCTAACTAAGGCATTGCACACCCAATCAGTACGGCGAAAACGGCTTCAAAACTGAATGGAAATA
>NZ_AJYD02000041.1 GCF_000286835.2 Enterovibrio norvegicus FF-33
TAACATAATCGGCGTGTCCTGGGCAGTCTACGTGTGCGTAGTGACGTGAAGGAGTATCGTATTCTACGTGTGAGGTAGAGATAGTGATACCGCGCTCACGCTCTTCAGGAGCGTTATCGATAGATGCGAAGTCACGTGCTGAACCGCCGTATACTTTTGACAGTACAGTACAGATAGCAGCAGTTAGAGTGGTTTTACCGTGGTCAACGTGGCCGATTGTACCAACGTTAACGTGCGGTTTCGTACGTTCAAATTTTTCTTTAG
>NZ_AJYD02000042.1 GCF_000286835.2 Enterovibrio norvegicus FF-33
GATGCCAATGCCCTGTGAGAGTAAAGGAACTGCTTGTTGCCGTTGTGCCACTGCTTGCGGCGGGGGTGATAAAAACCGGCAGGCACAATGGCATGCAGGTGTGGGTGGATATCCCGTCGTCGATTATGGGTATGCAGCATCAGCGTAAAGCCACTGTCACCGCCATGTTTGCGTTGGGCAAAATCCTTGAGCACGGACGCAGCAACAGAGAACATCAGCGAATACAAACACCTCGCGTGTGTGATAGCCATTTTTCTGAGTTCGGCAGG
>NZ_AJYD02000043.1 GCF_000286835.2 Enterovibrio norvegicus FF-33
GCCAGTGAGCGTGAAGAATACCATTCTCGTGCGCAGTTTAGCTCCCCAAGCATGTCTTATGACCGTATCACCGATCGTCTGTACTATATCAGCGCCCCTCAGCCTACGTCCTACCATGTTCAAGGTCCTGATGCTGACGTTTCAACTGAAGAGTTCAAAAATCTAGATTTGCACGCAAAAACCGTTGCCGCATACCAACTTTCTTATATGGACCCCGCCACTGGGGAACATGTCGCGGGTCCAACAGTGAAAAAGCAAATTCTACGCATGGCGTTTGATCCAGACAGTGGCGAGTTATTTGCTTCTGATGCACAAACCATTTTCAAAGTTGACCCTGTTACTGGCGACATCACGCAACTTGGCAATTTCGAGAATAGCCTCAAGTTTGGTGGTTTTACTAACTGGGGTGACTTTGTCTTCCAAGACGGCGAGTTGTTGTTTGTGACCAATGGTCGCACCTTTACCGTTGATACTTCAACGGGCGCACAAACACTCAAAGGCTTCCACTTCATCGATTTCGTCGCTGCGGCAACATTGGATCAAAACGGTCAAATGCTGGTTGCAGCGAAAAACCAAAACGTCTCTGGCAATGTAAACAGCAACATTCTTTATCGCATCAAGCCGTCTACTGGCGAGAAAAAACGTGTAGGACTGTTTCCAAGTCGCATCAGTGCCATGGCAACCGTGAC
>NZ_AJYD02000044.1 GCF_000286835.2 Enterovibrio norvegicus FF-33
GTTTCCATCTAACAGCCTGTTGTAGGCCAGAAATGCCATGGTGCGTGCTTTGGTGTTGTAGGTGAGTGCGACGAGCGTCTTTGACGTATTGGTCATGTCACGCACAGGCATGCCTAGAAAGCCCTCGCAAGCAATGACTTTGACGTAGTTCTTACTGATTTCAAACGCGAGATCTTCATTCTCTGGCGTATCTTCGGTGAAATCATAGTGAAGGTTATCTTGAACATGACGTGCATTTTGTTTGAGGGCATTTCTCACCGGCTCTTCCACTTCCAGCATGTTTAAAAAGGCTTCAATGTCGTCACGAATACCGTCTTGATTGTCATCAGTGCCTGTCAACGAATCGGTTCTGTCGAGGGTATGGTCAAAATGTTGGTAGATAAGCCCAAGTTGATCGTCTACCGACGGTTGCGCTCTTAGTTCCATGGAAAACGATGACGTTGATTCTTCTTCCTGATT
>NZ_AJYD02000045.1 GCF_000286835.2 Enterovibrio norvegicus FF-33
CCAGTGAACATGCTTCATGAGAGATACCTTCCATCAAGCAACCGTCGCCCAAGAACACAAAGGTGTTGTGGTCAACGATGGCATGGCCGTCGCGATTGAATTGCGCTGCCAGTGATTTCTCTGCCATCGCCATACCAACAGCGTTGGTGATGCCTTGGCCTAGTGGGCCAGTGGTGGTTTCAATGCCCGGTGCATAACCGTATTCAGGGTGACCTGGGGTTTTTGAATGCAGTTGGCGGAAGTTTTTCAGATCATCAATCGACAGATCGTAACCCGTCAGGTGAAGCAGAGAGTAAATCAGCATTGAGCCGTGACCGTTAGACAAGATGAAACGGTCGCGATCAGCCCATTCAGGGTTTTGCGGGTTGTGGTTCATGTGGTCGCGCCACAGTACTTCGGCGATATCAGCCATGCCCATTGGGGCGCCCGGGTGACCAGAGTTGGCTTGTTGTACACCGTCCATGCTTAGTGCACGAATCGCGTTTGCTAAAACCTTGCGGGAAGACATGTCTGCTCCTGAGATCAATAGACGTTTTGTTTTATATGCAATCAGGCGTAATACTTTTATTCGTAGATGGCCAGATCGCAGAAGTCGGCGGGGTCGTATTGTCGCAAGACTCCCGTTCCTCTGCAAACGTTTTACATGGCTGATTTTATAGGAAACTGCGCCTATCTAGCGTGTTTGTGCCGCATCTATTTGTAATTACAGGATGACTGACGCAAACGTTTCCCTTTTAGGCAGACAAACCGTGGGGTTGATTTATCAATCTCGTGACGTAGAATAGACGTCCAGATGGAAAAGCATCTATACCTTTAAACGTATATTCGATATCAATTTTATACCAACGGCAGTCAGCACAGGTTTAACACACTGCTGAAATTGGTATTTACTCATTAGGGAAAA
Organism: Enterovibrio norvegicus FF-33; assembly: GCF_000286835.2. Classification (GTDB taxonomy): domain Bacteria; phylum Pseudomonadota; class Gammaproteobacteria; order Enterobacterales; family Vibrionaceae; genus Enterovibrio; species Enterovibrio norvegicus_A. Next base: position 905 of record NZ_AJYD02000045.1, read on the forward strand.
CGTTATGGCTAAGCACCTGTTCACTTCTGAATCTGTATCAGAAGGCCACCCAGACAAAATTGCAGATCAGATTTCTGATGCCGTTCTTGATGCAATTTTGGCGCAGGATCCAAAAGCACGTGTGGCGTGTGAAACCTACGTCAAAACTGGCATGGTGATGGTTGGCGGTGAAGTAACAACGTCAGCATGGGTTGATATCGAAGAAATCACACGTGAAACCGTGCGTGAGATTGGTTATGTACATTCTGACATGGGCTTTGATGCAGACTCTTGTGCTGTATTGAATACCATTGGTAAGCAATCGCCAGACATCAACCAAGGTGTTGATAAAGCAGATCCTAAAGATCAAGGCGCTGGCGACCAAGGCATTATGTTTGGTTACGCAACCAACGAAACCCCTATTCTTATGCCTGCGCCAATCACCTACTCTCACCTGCTGGTTAAAAAGCAAGCGGAAGTGCGTAAGAGCGGCAAACTGGATTTCTTACGTCCAGACGCGAAATCACAAGTTACCTTCCAATATGACCAAGGTAAGATTGTTGGTATTGATGCGGTTGTTCTTTCAACTCAGCATTGCGATTCAGTCACGACTGAATACTTGCGCGAAGCGGTAATGGAAGAAATCATTAAACCGGTTTTACCGATTGAATGGTTGAACAAAGACACCAAATACTTCATCAACCCAACCGGTCGTTTTGTTATCGGTGGCCCAATGGGTGACTGTGGTTTGACGGGTCGTAAGATCATCGTCGATACCTACGGCGGCGCAGCGCGTCACGGCGGTGGTGCATTCTCTGGTAAAGATCCATCGAAGGTTGACCGCTCTGCAGCATACGCAGCACGTTATGTTGCTAAAAATATCGTTGCCGCTGGCATGGCTGATCGCTGTGAGATCCAACTGTCTTACGCTATCGGTGTCGCTGACCCAACATCTATCATGGTTGAAACGTTCGGCACAGAAAAAGTGTCTCAAGAGATCATCATCGAAGCGGTTCGCCAAAACTTCGACTTGCGCCCATATGGCCTGCAAGAGATGCTTGACCTGCTACAACCTATCTACAAAAAGACAGCAGCATACGGTCACTTCGGTCGTGAAGAATTCCCATGGGAAAAAACGGACAAAGTGGCAGCATTACGCGATTTCGCGAACATCAAATAATCGCGACCACGCAGCACCACAGATTAAGAAAAGGGAAGCTTCGGCTTCCTTTTTTTCATGCCTCTCTTTACCCTAGCCGCTGTCACCACTTAACTTTGCCAAAGCGATGAACGAACTCCACTACCGTATTACCCGACGCGTAAGCGAATGCATTTATCAAGCAAGCCAGACCTTAAAGGCAGATTTTTCGGTGCCTGCGATCCGTTTTGATATTCGGGGAAAAACGGCGGGAATGGCGCTGCTTCAACGCTGGCAGCTTCGCTTCAATCCCGTATTACTGGCCGAAAACCCAGAAGCATTTATTAACGAAGTGGTTCCCCATGAAGTCAGTCATTTAATTGTCTTTGCGCGATTCGGACGTGTTCGCCCGCACGGCAAAGAGTGGCAAGCCGTTATGTCACAGGTCTTTGATGTTCAACCTAAAACCACGCATAGCTTTGACATCAAATCCGTGGAAGGCAAAACCTTTCCTTATCAATGCCAATGTGACGTCATCCCTTTATCTGTGCGCCGTCACAACAAGGTACAGCGCCAGCAAGTGCAGTACATGTGCCGTCGTTGTAAACAGCCCCTGATGTGGAAACCTTCAGCATCCTAACGCGAATGCGTTAATTGCCACTTTTTCCTCAATTAACAAGTTATTCAATTAACACTATTTTAGTGAGATTTAACTCGCATACATCTGCAATAATCAAAGTACTCAATTCCAAAAAGACTTTGTTTCATGATGAAAAAGTATCTCTTGCTGCTTTCTGCGTTGTTGATATCACCACTGGCGATGTCTGCTCCTGAGCATCCACAATCCTTTTCGAAAGCCAAACGCATCGCGCAAAAAATCTATCAGGACTATCCCACCTCTTTTTACTGTGGCTGTGACATTGAGTGGAAAGGGAAGAAGGGCGTGCCGCAATTAGATGAATGTGGTTACCAAGTGCGTAAGCAATTAAAACGCGCTAGCCGCATTGAATGGGAACATGTCGTTCCCGCTTGGCAATTTGGCCACCAGCGCCAATGCTGGCAAGACGGCGGACGCAAGAATTGCGGCAAAACAGACATGGCCTTTCGTTTAATGGAAGCGGATCTGCACAATCTGGTCCCTGCCATTGGCGAAGTGAACGGCGACCGCTCTAACTATCGTTTTTCACAATGGAACGGAAACAAAGGCGCATTTTACGGACAATGCGAAATGAAGGTCGATTTCAAACAGCGCGCGGTCGATCCACCTGCGCAAAGCCGTGGCGCCATTGCACGTATCTACCAGTACATGAATCAACAGTATGACTTTCGTTTGGCGTCAGCACAGAAAAAGCTCATGAATGCGTGGGATAAAACCTACCCTGTTACGGATTGGGAATGTGAGCGTGACCGTCGAATAGCCAAAGCGCAAGGTAACCACAATCCTTTCGTGAAAGCATCGTGCGAGAAAGCAGGTCTCTGATCTAGCTGAAGGCGAGCAACACTACAATCGTGAGGCAGCAGCGTGATACACTGCTGCTCATTATTAACAACGAAACGACCATCATGCGTATCCCTAGAATTTTCCATCCTGAACGTCTGCCCGACAATGGCCGCGTCTCTCTTAGTGAAGACGCTGCAAACCATGTTGGACGCGTATTGCGAATGCAAATTGGTCAGGAAATCCTGCTGTTTGATGGCAGTGGTGCTGAATTCCCCGCCGTCATTGCTGAAACGAGCAAGAAATCTGTCGCTGTTGATGTGGTTGAGCGTGTTGAACGCAGTATCGAATCGCCTCTGGATTTACACCTTGGTCAGGTGATCAGCCGCGGTGACAAAATGGAATTCACCATTCAGAAATCTGTTGAGCTGGGCGTCAATGTCATCACGCCGCTGATCTCAGAACGTTGTGGTGTCAAACTCAACGCGGAGCGCTTCGATAAAAAACTGCAGCAATGGCAAAAAATTGCGATTGCGGCCTGTGAACAAAGTGGTCGTAACATCGTGCCAGAGATTCGGCCCGTGATGGCGCTGGAAGAGTGGACGACTGAAGACTTTGACGGGCTGAAACTCAACCTGCATCCACGTGCAAAATACTCAATCAATACACTGCCAGAACCGGTCAAGCGCGTTCGTTTGCTCATAGGTCCTGAAGGTGGGTTGTCAGCAGACGAAATTGAAAAAACGCGCGAATTTGGTTTCGAAGAAACCTTATTAGGGCCGCGCGTGTTGCGAACAGAAACCGCAGCATTAACGGCGATCACCGCCCTACAGGTTCGCTTTGGCGATCTCGGCTAATTAAGGACAATACATGATCAAACTGGGCGTAGTGATGGATCCAATCGAATCCATCAATATCAAAAAAGATTCTTCCTTTGCCATGATGCTAGAAGCGCAAAAGCGTGGCTGGGAAATTCACTACATGCAGATGCACGACTTGTCGCTAGAACAAGGCAAAGCATTGGCACGCACTAAAATCGTGACACTGGAAGAAAACCCAGACAACTGGTTTGAAGTGAAAAGTGAGCAAGAGATCGCTCTTGCTGATCTTGATGCTGTTTTGATGCGCAAAGATCCGCCTTTTGATACCGAATACATCTACGCAACTTACATTCTTGAGCGCGCTGAAGTGGAAGGTTGTCTTATCGTCAACAAACCGCAAAGTCTGCGTGACTGCAATGAAAAGCTGTTCACTGCGTGGTTCCCTGAGCATACGCCGATCACTTTGGTGACACGTCGTGCTGATCAGATCAAAGCTTTCCATGAAAAACACGGCGACATCATTCTCAAGCCCTTAGATGGTATGGGTGGTTCATCGATTTTCCGTGTTAAGCAGGGCGATCCAAACTTGTCAGTGATCATCGAAACCCTGACAAACCTTGGTAACACCTACTGCATGGCGCAAACCTTTGTGCCAGATATCAGTAACGGCGATAAACGCATTCTGGTGGTGGACGGCGAGCCAATGCCATACTGCCTAGCGCGTATTCCCGCCAAAGGCGAAACCCGCGGTAATCTGGCTGCTGGTGGTCGTGGTGAAGCCCGTCCTCTGAGCGATACCGATTGGGCAATCGCACGCGCCGTTGCGCCAACGCTAAAAGAGAAAGGCCTCGTATTTGTAGGTTTGGATATTATCGGTGACAAGCTGACTGAAATTAACGTGACCAGCCCAACCTGTATCCGTGAAATTGAAGCGGCCTTTGATATTAATATCAGCGGTAAGTTGATGGACGCGATTGAAGCGCGTCTACAAAAATAATCGCACACAACCTCGCGTAGTTTCGGCTGCGCGAGGCTGACTTTCTCTGACTTACCGCTCATACTGAACTAAGCATCATTATTTCACAGCACCTTTATATCAGTCGCTTTACGCCGACGCATCTCAGCAGTGGAAGGGCATCATGAACTTTAAAAATCATTTCCTTGTCGCAATGCCCAGTATGTTAGATGACCGTTTCAAGCACAGTGTTATCTATGTGTGCGAGCACAATGAGGACGGTGCAATGGGACTGGTGATTAACCAGCCCATCGATATCTCGGTCGCCAACATGCTTGAACAAATCGAGGTAGAGCGCGAGAGCCATGTCACCCACCCAGTGAGCCTCGATCAGCCTGTCTTATTTGGCGGCCCTGTATCAGAAGATCGCGGATTTGTTCTACACAAAAACAGGCAAGAGTTCGGCTCTAGCATTCAACTGTCTGATGCACTGACAGTGACCACCTCGAAAGATATTCTGAGTATCTTAGGCACTAACGATGAACCTGAGCAGTTTATTGTCGCGCTGGGTTATTCAGGCTGGGACGCGGGGCAACTCGAACAGGAGCTGGCAGAAAACAGTTGGCTCACCATTGAAGCTGACCCTACCGTTATTTTCGATACCCCAATCAATGAGCGTTGGGAAAAAGCACTCAAGCAATTGGGCATCACTGCGCTCAATCTTTCGTCCGATATCGGACACGCATAAGAGACATCCAATGAGTAACATTCAAACTGTGCTGGGCTTTGATTACGGCACAAAAAGTATTGGCATCGCGATTGGCCAAACCATTACTGGCACCGCTCAACCGCTTAAGGCACTGAAAGCAAAAGATGGCATCCCAAGCTGGGACGCCATTGAAGCGATCTTAAAAGAATGGAAACCCGATTTAGTGGTGGTGGGTTTACCGCTTGATTTACAAGGCGGTGAACTAGAAAGCATCACACCTCGCGCACGCAAATTTGCCAATCGCCTAAAGGGGCGTTTTGGCGTTGATGTCGAGTTGCATGATGAGCGTCTTACCACAACAGAGGCGCGTTCTTCACTTTTTGAACACGGCGGGTATCGCGCATTGGGCAAGGGAAACATTGACTGCCAATCCGCGGTTATCATTGTCGAAAGCTGGCTTGAAAATCAGTACAGTTAAATAAGCGCCTGATGGCGCTTTTTTTTCGTTTACTTACGAGCCTTCGATACTAACATCGGCAAGTGACAGCGAACTCGAGGATTGCTCTGCCATTTTCATCATCAGCTTCAGTTCATTGCGAGAATCAGCGTGATGTAACGCTTCTTCCTTCGAGATTTTTCCTGCCTGATAAAGCGTAAACAGGGATTGGTCAAAGGTGCACATACCCGCTGTTTCGCCCTTGCTGATACACGCTTTAAGCTCGTGCAATTCACCACGACGTATCAAATCAGAAACATGGGAAGTATTGAGCAATAACTCATACGCGCCATGACGACCAATACCGCTGATATCAGGCACCAACTGCTGCGCTAGAATGCCCCTGAGATTAAGTGATAAATCAAACAGGAATTGTTCACGACGCTCTTTTGCCACCAAATGCAATACACGTTCGAGTGCCTGATTGGCGTTATTTGCGTGAAGGGTGGCGATACACAAGTGACCCGTCTCCGCAAACTGCATGGCATATTCCATGGTCTCTCTCGTGCGGATCTCGCCAATCATGATCATGTCCGGCGCTTGACGCAGCGAGTTCTTTAGCGCCACTTCATAACTCTCGGTATCAATACCTATCTCACGCTGTGTCACAATGCATTTTTTATGCGGATGGATGAACTCAATCGGATCTTCTACCGTCAGAATATGGCCGCTGCGATGAGTATTGCGAAACCCTAGCATGGCCGCCATAGATGTCGATTTCCCCGACCCCGTTGCGCCCACAATCAATACCAGCCCACGTTTGGCAATCGACAAATCCTGAATCACATCTGGCAAGCCTAGCGTTTGGATCTCTGGGATCTTGGTTTCAATACGTCGCATCACCATGCCAGGCAAATCTCGCTGCCAAAACGCACTGACACGAAAACGGCCTGATTCGGTGACCAAGGCAAAGTTGGCCTCACGCTCTTCCATGAATTTTCGATGTGTGTCGGTATCCATCGCTTGCGATATCAATGCCTTCACCCCACTCAGATCTAACGTTTCACCGTTGGGCGTTAAGCTGCCATCAACACGCAGCATGCAAGGCGCACCCACAGTGATATAGCAATCTGATGCACGTTGATTGAGCATGGCATCAAGCAATTGAAAAAGGGGCGTCTGATCTGTCATCGTTAAAAACCTGTCCCTGAGCTATCTAACGCCTTGTTGGCTTCGCTGCTATCAATCACACCCTGCATCATCAAGTTGCGCAGTGATTGCTCCATGGTTTGCATGCCCATACCAGAGCCTGTCTGGATCATCGAATACATCTGCGCCACTTTGTCTTCACGAATCAGATTTCGAATGGCAGGCGTCGCAATCATCACTTCATGGGCAGCCACTCGCCCGCCAGTGACCTGTTTAATCAGTTTTTGCGATACCACCGCGCGTAGCGATTCTGACAACATGGATCGCACCATCGGTTTATCCGCACCAGGAAACACATCAATAATCCGGTCAACCGTCTTCGCGGCACTCGACGTGTGCAAGGTGCCAAACACTAAGTGACCCGTTTCAGCGGCAGTCAACGCAAGGCTGATGGTTTCTCTGTCGCGCAACTCACCCACCAAAATGACATCTGGGTCTTCACGCAATGCGGAACGAAGCGCGTTATTAAATGAATGCGTATCTCGGTGAACTTCACGCTGGTTGATCAAGCAACTTTTTTGCTCATGGACAAATTCAATCGGGTCTTCAATCGTCAACACATGACGATGTTGTTCACGGTTAATCTTATCTACCAGCGCAGCCAACGTCGTGGATTTACCTGACCCCGTTGGCCCAGTAACGAGCACGAGTCCTTTTTGATAGTTAACAAACTGCTCAAACACCGAAGGCGCATTGATGGCCTCTAGCGTTGGGATCTTTGATGGGATGTTTCGAAACACCGCTGCGCAGCCGCGTGATTGGTGGAATGCATTAACACGGAAACGGCCAACAGATGCCAGTTCAAACGAGAAATCCACTTCAAGGTTTTGCTCAAACTCCCGTTGCTGGGCGTCGTTCATAATATCGAAGATGAGGCGGTGCACGTCATTGTGCTCGAGTGCAGGCAGGCTAAGCTTTCGGACATCACCATCAACGCGGACCATCGGAGGCACTCCCGCAGAAAGATGTAGATCTGAGGCATTATGCTTTACACTAAAGTCCAATAATTCAGTAATATCCATTAATCCGTTTCCTCGCAGAATTAGCCATGTGTAGTATCAAACAAAACCTAGAGCAGGTCACCCGCCAAATAGACAATGCCGCACAAAAATGCGGGAGAGACGCCGCTGGCGTGCAACTGTTGGCGGTAAGCAAAACCAAACCCATTGAAGCTATCGCACATGCGACAGCCGCTGGGCATCGCCAGTTTGGCGAAAACTATGTACAAGAAGGGGTGGATAAAATCCTTCACTTCCGCCCGCTTCATTCTGATTTGGAATGGCATTTTATTGGCCCGATTCAATCCAATAAAACACGCCTAATTGCCGAACATTTCGATTGGGTGCATTCCGTTGATCGCAGCAAAGTTGCAAGGCGATTGAGTGAACAGCGCCCAGATGACATGCCCCCGCTGCAAGTACTTATCCAAATCAATACCAGCGGCGAAGCGTCAAAATCAGGCACTGGTTTTGAAGAAGTGAAAGCGCTGGCTGATGAAATCGACCAACTTCCTCATCTCACACTGCGCGGCCTGATGTGTATCCCTCAGCCCGAAAGTGATCACGATGCACAAATGGTCGCCTTTGCGCCATTAGTGGCATTGTTTGAAGAGATGAAAGCGACGCGCCCACACTTTGATACCCTTTCGATGGGAATGAGTGGCGACATGGACGCCGCAATTGCCTCGGGCAGCACCATGGTTCGTATCGGCACCGCCCTTTTTGGCGCGCGCGATTACAGCAACCGTGGCGAGTGAAGCATCCTCGCCATATGAATACATCAGGTAAGCCAATCACCGCTTGCCAGACACAAGGAATCATTTGATGGAACAACGCACCATTGCCTTTATCGGCGCGGGCAACATGGCTCGCTCAATCATTGCGGGTTTGATTCAATCGGGCTACCCCGCCTCACTGCTGACAGCGGTTAACCGCACGCCAGAGAAAAGCGCCGCTTTTCGCGATAGCTTCGGCATCAACGCCAATGAAGATGCCATTGCCAGTGCAAAGCAAGCGGATGTCGTGGTGCTGGGCGTGAAACCGCAAGGCATGGAAGAATTGCTGGCGAGCATGACGGAGATTGATTGGAGCAAGAAACTGGCTATATCGATCGCCGCAGGGATTTCTGTCGCACGCTTGTCAGACATGGCAAGCGCGCCACTTAACCTTGTTCGTGTGATGCCAAACACACCTTCACTGGTTGGAGAAGGTATGAGTGGGCTTTATGCTCCAGAATCAGTAACAGAACTTGATCGTCAGTTTGCTGGAGATCTGCTGCAAGCGGTCGGCAAAATTTGTTGGGTCAGCGAAGAATCTGGCATCAATGCTATTATCGCTGCCGCTGGCAGCGCACCTGCCTATTTCTTCTTGTTTATGGAAGCAATGCAGGCAGAAGCTGAGCGCCAAGGCTTTGATAAACAAACTGCACGCGCGTTGGTACAGCAATCCGCGCTCGGCGCAGCTAAAATGGTGGTTGCCAACCCCAATATTGAACTGGCAACCTTAAGAGAACAGGTAACGTCAAAAGGCGGCACCACCGCTCAGGCACTGAGTGTATTTAATAACAACCAACTTTCAGAGACTGTATCAGAGGCCATGCAAGCCGCTGTTCGTCGTGCTGAAGAAATGGAATCGCTATTTTAGGGCTAATTTATGAACTCAATGAACTTCCTCGTTTCAACACTGTTCGACCTCTACATTATGGTGGTGTTGCTTCGAGTTTGGCTGCAATGGGCACGCGCAGATTTTTACAACCCATTCAGTCAGTTTGTCGTTAAAGCGACGCAACCTATCGTTGCACCATTACGCCGAGTCGTTCCATCAATTGGTAACTTTGATTTTGCCACGGTGCTGTTTGCGTTCGTGTTGTGTGTCGCCAAGTTTTTTGTTCTGCAAATGATCGCTTCAGGTGGCATGCCACCGTTTGATTTTTCCTACCTGCTAATAGGATTGATTGCATTGGTGAAAGCCGCGGGTGGTTTGCTGTTTTGGGTATTGATCCTGCGAGCAATCCTGAGCTGGGTCAGCCAAGGTAAAAGCCCGATTGAGTTTGTTATGGTTCAGTTGACGGAGCCTCTAGTGGCCCCTATTCGTCGCGTACTACCATCGATGGGCGGTTTGGATTTGAGTGTACTGGTTCTGTTTATCGTATTGCAGTTCTTGAACTTCTTCATCGGTGACCTGCTCAGCCCTTACTTTGGCAACCTGTGGTTCGTACTATAATTAATGAGTACCACACGCACTGCATGGCTGGATAACGAGGATTTAATCCTAAGATTGTATATCCAGCCTAAAGCAAGCCGTGACCAGTGGATGGGAATACATGGCGAGGAAATCAAACTCGCCATTACTGCTCCACCGGTTGATGGCAAAGCCAATGCCCATCTCACCAAGTTTCTCTCCAAACAATTCAAAGTCGCAAAAGGCCACATCGCGATCGAAAAAGGCGAGTTAGGAAGACACAAGCAAGTAAGGGTGAAAAATCCGGTCATTTACCCTGAGGCTATCAGCAATCTGATCCCCTCCTCCAAACAGTAAATCAGTAAGTGCACCGTTAACTTCACCGTGCGCTTACTCCACCAGACAAGGAACTCTGTCATGAAACCTCTGTTACTCTCTATCGTCAGCGCCTTGTTGCTGCTGATATCGCCGCTATCACAAGCGGAACAGTCGAAAGACATGGGGTCATTGGAAGTGCACTACTCTGCGCTCAACGCCACCTTTATTCCTCCTGCGGTTGCGAAGGCTTATGGCATTAAACGCAGCAGTGCCAACGCACTGATCAACATCGCTATCTTAGATAAGAATCAATCAGGCAAGCCTGCACTGACCGCTAACATTTCCGGTAATGCGCGTAATTTGCTAGGCACCACCAAACCCTTAGAATTTCGTGAAGTCCGCGAAGGGAATGCCATTTATTATCTGGCGGAAGTTCGCATTGCTAATGAAGAAAACGTCACCTTCAATATTGATATCAATGCCGAGGGGAATCGCAGTGGCAAGCTGACGTTCCAGCAAATTTTTTACGAAAACTGAGCAACAGCACATGTGGGTACGTCTTGCTAAGATCGAAAGATGACACCACGTGGCAATCCGGTATTATGGCGCCCATTCGTGGCGCCATTTTTTATCGGCGACCACCCAAGAGGAGACGAAAATGATGAAAGTGGTTCTGGCGACAGGTAACGCAGGCAAAGTAAGAGAAATGGCCGATTTGCTGCAAGATTTTGGTCTGGATGTCATGGCGCAAAGCGAGTTTGCCGTGGTTGATGCTGAAGAAACCGGCACCACCTTTATCGAAAATGCCATCATCAAAGCACGTCATGCCGCCAAAGAAACTGGCTTGCCAGCGATTGCTGATGACTCGGGCTTGGAAGTGGATTATTTAAATGGCGCACCCGGCGTATACAGCGCACGTTATGCGGGTGAAGGCAAAGGCGACCAAGCCAATCTAGAAAAGCTACTAGAATGCATGGCTGATGCACCAGATGATCAACGTTCTGCTCGCTTCCATTGCGTACTGGTTTACATGCGTCACGCTAACGATCCAACACCACTGGTGTGTCATGGTGTCTTCGAAGGCTCTATCGCACGTGAAGCGTCAGGTTCACATGGCTTTGGCTACGATCCGGTTTTCTATGTCAAAGAACACGATTGCACCTTGGCGAACCTTGAGCCTGCAATGAAAAAACAAATATCGCACCGCGGTCAGGCACTGAAGAAACTGTTCGCCGCGATGCGTCAAGAGAAGAAGTAATTCATCATGGCTGTTCAAATCCCATTAAGTCTTTACGTGCATATCCCTTGGTGCGTGCAGAAATGCCCCTACTGCGATTTCAACTCGCACACACTAAAAGGCGAGATCCCAGAGCAAGATTATATCTCTGCTCTGCTGGACGATTTGCAACGAGACTTAGTCCGTTTTGATGGCGTAAGTGGCCGTCATCTGCATTCGATCTTCATTGGCGGTGGTACACCGAGCTTGATGTCACCACAAGAGATCTCACGTCTTTTAAACGGTATCGACGCACTGATCCCGTTCAAAGAAGGCATTGAGATCACCATGGAGGCCAACCCCGGCACAGTGGAAGCTGACAAGTTCATTGCTTACCAGAGCGTTGGCGTCAACCGCATCTCGGTGGGCGTTCAAAGCTTTGACAACGCGAAGCTTGAACGCTTGGGTCGAATTCATGGATCAGAAGAAGCCAAGCGTGCGGCCAAACTGGCTCATGAAGCGGGATTGAACAGCTTTAACTTAGATTTGATGCACGGGTTGCCCGACCAAACCTTGCAAAGCGCCTTGAGCGATCTCAAGCAAGCGATTGAGCTCGACCCTCCGCACCTGTCTTGGTATCAGCTCACCATTGAACCCAATACTCAGTACTATTCGAAACCGCCGGTTTTGCCTGACGATGACGACCTGTGGGACATCTTCGAGCAAGGCCATCAACTGCTCACTGATGCAGGTTATGTGCAATACGAGACCTCGGGTTACAGCAAGCCGGGTTACCAGTGTCAGCACAATCTTAACTACTGGCGTTTTGGTGACTATTTGGGCATTGGTTGTGGGGCGCATGGCAAAATTACCTCTGGCACCAATACCATACAGCGCACAGTAAAAGTGAAACACCCGCGCGGATATCTCGATACTGAGAAAGAATACCTCAGCGAATTGCATATAGTGGAAGCTGATGAAATGCCGTTTGAGTTTTTCATGAACAGATTCCGCTTGGTTGAGCCCTGTCCAAAAGCAGACTTCTCTGCACGTACAGGCTTATCACTGGATGTGGTTGCGACCCCCATTGAAAAAGCCATCGAGCAAGGGTTGCTGAGCGAAACCGAGACCCACTGGCAAGTGACTGCCAAAGGCCGCCTGTTCCTGAACGATCTTCTTTCCGTCTTCATCAACGAGTAAAGGCAGCACGAACGCTGCCTTGTCCCTGAGGCGCTAACGCTCAGGTAAAGCTAAGGACAGCGTTGTAGATGAAGAAGTATCTGTTTGCCCTATTTGTGTTGATGTTATTGCCGCAAACCGCCCTTGCTCAAAAGGGGCGGTTTGCGCCGCTCCCTGGTTGGATTAAACCCATCGTCGACATTCCTGCGTTTGATCCCGCAGGCCATCACTATGATCAGCAGTTTCTGCTGGTCGATAGACAGCTTAATCTGGTCTCCCAATTCCCTGTTGAATACAAACGCTACACCAGCAAAGTCGTCTCCATTGAAGGGGTGGAATCTGGCTCACAAATCTCTATCGATTTTGATCCCAGCTACCAAAGCGTGGAACTACACCGTTTGGAAGTCGTGCGTGATGGCCAAACCTTTGACCGAAAAAACACAGCAAAAACCGCCCAATTCAAACGCGAAGTCGACCTAGATTCCTTGCTCTACAACGGTGATGAAACGCTGCATATTGTGCTCAATGATATACAGGTGGGCGACATTATTGATTTTAGCTACACCCTTACGGGCTTTAATCCGGTGTTTGGCGACAACCGAGAGTGGTATGTCAAAACAGGGTGGGCATCCACTGTCGCACTGGTCAATGCTCGCATTTTAGTCCCGGAAGACAGCCCTATCACCGTCACTAATTTGGACAATAAAGGCAAAGGTACGCTCACAGAAACCACGCAAAAAACGGTGCGTGAATACCGATATCAAGAACAAAACGGCTTGTATGATTTTGATGAGCCTGAGCAGCCACGCTGGTACAACCCCTACCCGTATTTGCATGTCTCTAGCTACAACAATTGGAAAGACGTGGTGAACTGGGCACTGCCTTTGTATCAAGCATCCCCAAGTGATCGTGACGTTCAAACATTAGCGAACAAGATCAAGCAAACACACCCTGAAGATCTTGATCAGCAAGTGGTCGCAGCCATTCACTTTGTGCAAAACAATATTCGCTACTTAGGCATAGAAAATGGCATCGGCTCTCACCAACCACGCCCACCGCGCCAAATCCTGTCCCAAGGCTACGGTGATTGCAAAGACAAAGCCTTGCTGCTGATTTCTTTGCTTGGCGCTATGGGCGTCAATGCCCACCCTGCATTAGTGGATACCTTTTGGCGAGATGAACTGCCACAGCAGCCTGCTGCGCCTTTCAGCTTTAATCACGTCATTGTGCAGATGGAATACAAAGACCAATCTTGGTGGATTGATGCCACTCGCACTCATCAGGGTGATCAGCTTGAAACACTGGCGCAATCACGCCTTGGTTACGCACTGGTATTAAAGCCGGGTGCGGACGATTTGGTGGCCATGTTGCCACCTGCCGCCCCCGTGTCACAAGACATTGAACAGCGCTACGTGGTGAACCATGCGAGTCAGCCAAGTTACCTCACGGTAAAAACCATCTATCGTGGGTTTGAAGCTGAGCGCTGGCGTCGTTATCTCGAGTCCAAGCCGCTAAGAGAGCTAGGCGAAGAGTATGCGAATTACTATGCGGGATTTTTCGGTGGGTTAGATTTTCTGCGCCCACTCAGCGTCGAGGACGACAAGAACAACAACGAAGTCACGGTCAATGAAGCCTATGTGATTGAAGATCTCTGGTCGAAAACTGACGATCTCTACTCGTTTGTTATCTCGGGTGACATCGTCGATGACTATCTCACCAAACCGGATCTTATCCGTCGTAAAACGCCATTTCGGTTCGGCTCTGAAGGGGCCGTTCGTCAAAAAATCACGCTCAGCCTGCCCGAAACGTGGAGCATTGATCCATCAGATCATGCGATCAACAGCCCCTATTTTGAGTTTAATAGCTCGCTAAAAGCAGTTTCAGGCCCCGGCGACGTGCTGCTCGATAAAACCTATGCCGAAGCGGACTATTATTATCGCGCCAAAAAACGCCATGTTGATGCGAGCGAACTGCGTCAATACATGCGACATATCGATGAAGCATGGCAAAGCGTGGATTATGAGTTTAGCTATCAGCCTTAGTGTTGGTGTTGGTGCTGGTGTTGGTGTTGGTGTTAATAGTTAATCCGACAGAACGGCGGACACAAAAAAACGCGGTGAGACAACTCACCGCGCTTTTTAATGTTAGGTCTCAGAGATCAGCACATGCTTCACGCCAACCCACAGACTATTTGCGTACAGTAACCGTCTTCCAGCTTGAAAGAGCGGGGATCAACGAGGCGATTTCAGCTTCCTGAACCTGCCACTGCGCGAAGCGTTGACACACTTCCTGCTGAACGTCTAAGGTTCGGTCACGTTGCAACCTCACTTCGTCCGCGAGCTTGTTCTGTAATGCCGCCATCTTTTGCGAAATGAACTGCATCTTATTGCTTTTGCCTTCACTCAACATCGCTATGTCCATCAAACCTCGGCTGGAAACCGTAGCAATCAACTGAGGGACGCTGGCTTCAAGTTCACGCACAGCCGTGGTTAACGCCTGATGCTTGAGCTGAGGAGATCGGTCGAGATCATAAAGAGAAGTGCTGACCTGATTTTGCAAGTGTTGGTGAAATTGTCCCACTTCACCACGTAATGCACTTCTTTCGCCAAGTTCTGCCGAGAGCACACCATCGAGAGCCAGCCAGGACGTATGTAGCTCCTCAGACAACGATCGCCCAATAAATGGCAAATCATTGCGTATCGTTTTGTTGTACTCGGTTAACGAGGCTCGTTGTGCTTCGCTCAACGCCACGCGATGAACATCAAAAAAAAGATTCCCCTTAGGATCGATGCGAAATTTGTTGTTATTACTCTCAATCAACACATTGTCGGCTTTAATTGCAATGTCACCATGCAGTTCAGGACGACAGTTCTCAGCGGCAACATAAAACGGCAAAAATGCCATAACAAAACAAGAAACGCGCAATGCGTAAGACAGACTTCCACTACCCATAATCATTCTCCGTGTCACTGGATGAAACGACCACGACATCCCATCGCAATAACCCATCCAAGTCTTAGAAAATTGAACGTCCGATGCGCTCGGCAAGCAGCTCTAATACTGCCGTTCCTGCCAGCGAGTTACCTGATTGATCAAGCTCTGGCGACCATACCGTGATGGACATTTCACCCGGCACGATAGCAACGATCCCGCCGCCAACACCCGATTTCCCCGGCATACCCACACGATAAGCAAACTCACCCGCACCATCGTAAAGACCACAGGTCGCCAATAGGGCATTAACCTGCTTACTCTGAGTCTGGCTGACAATTGTTTTTTCTGCGCCTAAAGGAAGTCCTTTGTTTGCCAAATAGTTAAACGTTTTTGCCAAATCCACACAGCTCATGCGCAGTGAACAATAGTGAAAATAATTGGCCAACACCGGCATCACCGCGTTATCAAAATTGCCAAAAGCACGCATCAAATACGCAATAGCCGCATTGCGGTCGCTATGATCCATTTCAGATGTTGCCACCACTTTGTCGTAACAAATATGGTCGTTACCCGACAACTGACGAACAAATTCCAGCATCCGCTGACGTGGTGCTGATTGGCGGCTATACAGCATGTCACAGACCACCAGTGCACCAGCATTGATGAAGGGATTTCGAGGGATCCCTTGTTCCATTTCAAGCTGGATCATCGAATTAAACGCCTGACCTGACGGCTCTTTTCCTACCCGCTGCCAAATCTCTTCAGGGCTGTAATTTTGCAGCGCTAAAGTCAGGCTCAACACCTTTGAAATAGACTGAATAGAAAACGGCTCGTCAGCATCACCTGCCGTAATAATTTCGCCGTCGTTATAGCACACCGCCACCCCGAGTTTATTGGCTGAGACTTCCTTCAAAGCAGGAATATAGTCCGCAACACGTCCTTGCCCAATCAATGGGCGGACCTCTTCCAGAATGTCGTTCAACAGCTGTGGGGTGGGTTTCATGGCGTTCTCCAACGGTCAAAAAAAGCCAACACAAGGTTGGCTTTAAACATGCGACGCTACATTACAATGTAGCGTCGCAAGAAGGGTATGAGTTTTGTCTTATTCGCTACGTGCGTATTTCATATCCCACACGCCATGACCTAGACGATGGCCACGTGCTTCAAACTTGGTCAGTGGACGTTCATCAGGGCGAGGAATGTAAGAACCATCCGTTGCGGTATTCTTGTACCCTGGCGCTACGTCCATCACTTCAACCATATGCTCTGCGTAGTTTTCCCAATCTGTTGCCATATGGAAAATACCGCCAATTTTCAGCTTGCTACGTAGCATTTGAGCAAAATCAGCCTGCACGATACGGCGTTTGTGGTGACGCGTTTTGTGCCATGGGTCTGGGAAAAACAGTTGAACGGTATCTAGGCTCAGTTCAGGCAACATGTGCTCGAACACTTCCACTGCGTCATGACACATCACACGCAGGTTAGTGATACCTGCATCGCGTGCAGCCATTAGGCAAGCGCCCACGCCTGGGCTGTGTACTTCTATACCGATGAAGTTTTTTTCTGGGGCATTTTTCGCCATTTCAACCAGCGATGCACCCATACCAAAACCGATTTCAAGTACCACCGGATTGTCATTACCGAATACCTCAACCCAGTTCAGCTTCTTTTCTTCGAAGTCGATACCCATGGTTGGCCAGCATTCGTTCATTGCTTGCTCCTGACCTTTGGTCAGACGTCCTTCTCGACGTACAAAGCTTCTGATTCTACGAAGAATTTTACCTTCTTCGGTCAGTTCGGTTTTGGTGACTTCAGTCATGGTCTTTTGCCTGCAATCAATAATGAAGAAAAGTTAAGCGGATCGCGCATTATCCAAAGATAACGCCTCGGTGCAAGCCTTGTGCGCCGCCTACTGAGATCTTTCTCTCTGTCGCGTCAAGATCGCTGTCTTTTTCAGCAATCCCAGCCATTCATTGATAGAATGCGCGACGATAACCTATCACCCATAAAGATAACAAAAGAGCATTCATAGTGAGTCAGTCTTTTTCCGATGCCATTTTGACATGGTATGACAAATACGGCCGTAAAACTCTGCCATGGCAGCAAGAGAAAACGCCTTACAAAGTTTGGCTTTCAGAGATCATGTTGCAGCAAACCCAAGTCGCCACCGTGATCCCTTATTTCGAGCGTTTCATGGCGCGCTTCCCTTCGGTCACCGATCTGGCTGACGCTGAACTCGATGAAGTACTTCACCTTTGGACAGGCCTTGGCTACTACGCAAGGGCGCGCAATCTCCATAAAGCAGCACAGCAGATTGCTCAGACCTACCAGGGCGAATTCCCAACCCATATTGACGAAGTGTTGGCTCTGCCCGGCATTGGCCGCTCAACCGCCGGCGCAGTACTTTCGCTGTCACTGGGTCAACATCACCCAATTTTGGACGGCAATGTAAAACGTACCCTGTCGCGCCATTTTGCTGTTGAAGGCTGGCCAGGTAAAAAGCCTGTCGAGAACCGCCTTTGGATACTGGCAGAAGAGAATACTCCTGCAGAGGGTGTGCAACGCTACAATCAAGCCATGATGGACATGGGCGCGATGATTTGTACCCGTAGCAAACCAAAGTGTGAAATTTGCCCAGTCAATTATAGCTGTGAAGCTAACTCCCTTGGCCGTCAGGCGGATTTCCCCGGTAAAAAGCCGAAAAAGACCATTCCTGAAAAAGAAACCTGCTTTGTGCTTTTCCAGTATGAAGACCAAGTGTGGCTCGAGCAGCGTCCACCCACAGGGTTATGGGGAGGCTTATGGTGCTTACCAGAAACCCAAGAAAGCGACGCCCCCCATTTCATTCAAGGTAAATTACCGAGTAATGAATTTGACAAGCCTGAGCAACTCACCGCTTTTCGTCACACGTTTAGCCATTTTCACCTTGATATCGTCCCTTTTCGCGTCAAAATTCATAGTAAACCCGAAAATATTGGGGAAAACGGGATCATGGAAGGGAAAGGCGGCCTTTGGTATAACTTATCTCAACCAGCAAAAGTTGGGCTTGCTGCCCCCGTGCAGAAGTTGCTAGAAAGCCTAACCAGAGAATTTCAGACTTCGGCAAATGCCGGAAAATTATAATATTGGAGCTTAATGATGAGCCGTACTGTTTTTTGCCTGCGTTTGAAAAAAGACGCAGAGGGATTAGATTTCCAATTTTATCCGGGCGACCTTGGCAAACGTATTTTTGACAATATTTCGAAAGAAGCGTGGGCGCAGTGGCAAAGTAAACAAACCATGTTGATCAACGAGAAAAAGCTCAACATGATGGATGCAGACCACCGCAAACTGCTTGAAGAAGAAATGGTGAAATACCTGTTTGAAGGGCACGATACTGTGATCGAGGGCTACACCCCGCCATCCGAGTAAGACGCTAGCTCACAATTTCGCTTCAACACTTTGTAAATAAAAGCATCCTGATTACGCTAATCATGGATGCTTTTTCAATGTATGGACATCATGAAAACTCTTCGCTTGCTAATTTCATTGCTGATTGTTCTTTCTCTTTCTGGTTGTAGCCGCGAAATGATCGAATCTGTTTACCAGGTCGATTACGGTACGACTAACCGTTTTGCGAAGAATCTGGCGCCTTTGCCGGGACAATTTGAGAAAGACTTCGCCTCCCTAGACAAGCTGATCAACAATTTCACCGGAGATATCGAAGTTCGTTGGGGACAAAACGAAATCTACGTGTCCGGTAAAAGTGATTATGTGAAATACACGGATAACTACCTCAGTCGTGCCCGTGTTGATTTCACCAATGGTCTGGTCACCATTGAAACCGTCGCGACCACGCAGCCAACGCAGCACCTAAAGCAGGCCATCATCACCACTTTGCTGACGCCGAATGATCCAGCTTCAGTTGATTTGTATTCTGCTGCCGACGTGCAACTTGAGGGGCGTCCATTTTTGCAAGGCCAGATCCTCGATCAGGACGGCAAAGAGATCGCATGGGAATGGCGCGCTAACCGCTATGCTGACTACCTGATTGAAAAACAGGTTAAAACCAAATCACTGCGCTTCCAGAAAGTGTTTTATGTGCAGATCCCTATGGTATCTGATCACTCCAGTAAGCGGCGCTACCAGTATGCCGACCTGATCCGTGATGCCGCAAAACGCTACGGTATCTCTGAAGAGTTAATTTACTCCATCATCAAAACAGAAAGCAGCTTCAACCCATACGCAGTCAGCTGGGCCAATGCTTATGGTCTGATGCAAGTCGTGCCGAAAACAGCCGGGCGTGATGTATTCAAGCTTGTTAAGAAGCGCAGCGGTGAGCCTTCTCCTGAATATTTATTTGATCCCGCCAAGAACATTGATACCGGTGCGGCGTATTTCTATATTTTAAAAACACGTTACCTGAAAGACGTGAACGACCCACTGTCGAAACACTACAGCATGATCTCAGCGTACAATGGTGGCGCAGGCAATGTGCTCAAAACCTTCCATAAGTCCGACCGAAAACGGGCAATGAATGATCTCAATCGACTGCAACCGAACCAAGTTTATTGGGCTTTGACCAATAAACACCCATCTTCGGAGTCGCGACGCTACTTACAGAAAGTGACTAATTACCAAAAAGAGTTTCGCGCAATGCAGTAAAACCGTAGTAAACATCCGAAAAGCAGAGCGCTTTTAAATCAAAACGATGAAAAAGCCATCAAACAGTCCTATTTGGCGTTTTTTTTTCAAAAAGATGTTGACGGAAACCATCAAAATCCGTTTAATGCACCTCGTTGCCTCGATAGCTCAGTCGGTAGAGCAGGGGATTGAAAATCCCCGTGTCGGTGGTTCGATTCCGCCTCGAGGCACCATATTTAGTGAGATGGTGTTAAGTACGCAACGTTTCCAAGGTTTGTGTGCCGGCTTAGCTCAGTTGGTAGAGCAACTGACTTGTAATCAGTAGGTCACCAGTTCGACTCCGGTAGCCGGCACCATTATTTTGATATTGAGTGATTCACTCTTTAATCAAAGCCTCGATAGCTCAGTCGGTAGAGCAGGGGATTGAAAATCCCCGTG
>NZ_AJYD02000046.1 GCF_000286835.2 Enterovibrio norvegicus FF-33
GTCGCCCTGATTTTTCCCATTGTCGGTGATGGTGGCCGCGCCCACGTTGTCATTGCCAGTGGGGGCCAGAATGTCGGCGTTGACGGTGAGGGTGAAGCGCTCATTGCCTTCATAGACCGGGTTCTCATTGTCGTCGAACGTCGGCACGGAGACTGAGAAGTCGGTGGTGCCGCCAGGCAGCGACACGGTGCCAGTGAATTTACCATTGTGTTGGGTGAGGATCACTGGCGTACCCTCGACAAGCACGGTCAGGGTGCCGTCAGGGTTAAGCGTCAGATCTGCTGCCTCCGCAGAGCGCGGGTTGATCGTCAGGGTGTATTCGACGTCGCGGTCAACCGGGTTGCTGAGTGTGACGTTGAATGATGCGTTATCACCTTCACTCACTTTCCCTGCGTTATCCACGGTCAGCGTGGGGCGGTCATCATCACCGCCAGGGTTGCCAT
>NZ_AJYD02000047.1 GCF_000286835.2 Enterovibrio norvegicus FF-33
TCGAATCCCTCTTCACCGACCAACCATTCGAAAGCCTCGCAGAAATGCGAGGCTTTTTTGCATCTGACGTAGAGTGAAACGCTGCACGTGAATAGCGTAGTTTGGTAGCGCATCTCTGCTTCTGAATAAAAGCGGACCAGAGGGTCGGGCGTGGAAGGCCGCCCCGCTTGATGGCAGGTCCTCGGAATGCCGAACCAATCGAATCCCTCTTCACCGACCAACCATTCGAAAGCCTCGCAGAAAT
>NZ_AJYD02000048.1 GCF_000286835.2 Enterovibrio norvegicus FF-33
AGTTGATTGACAGCCTGATGCACCTCAGCTTGTTTCATCTCAGTGAGTTGTGTGTAGCGTGCGGTGGTATTCAGACTGGCGTGACCCAGCAGGTGTTGTAATGATCGTAAATCCAACCCACGCTCGAGCAGATGGGTGGCATAACAATGGCGTAATGAGTGTGGGCTAATGGCCTTGTTGATCTTCGCGTCACGACAGACTTGCTTCATGGCTTTTTGCACCCCACCGCGGTCCATGTGGGCATCATTGCCGACACCCGGAAAGAGCAAGGTGGGATGGCGATGGGTAGACCAGTGCAGGCGTAAGACCGCGAGTGTCTTATCGGGCAGCGGCACTAAGCGGTCTTTGCCGCCCTTGGCATTGCGCACATGCACCTGATGTTGGTCACTGTCGATATCTGGCACTGACAATCGAAGTCCTTCCCCCAGGCGTAACCCCAGACAATACAAGGTATAGAAGAAGCGTTGGTAGCGAGGTTGTTGGGTGAAGGTGATGAGTAAGCCGACCTCTCTAGGGGTTAAGATATCGGGCAAGCGTTTGACCTGAGGCGGCTTAACGATATCGAGCCATTGCCATTGCTTATTAAGGGTGTAGCGATAGAAGAACTGCAAGCCATTGCG
>NZ_AJYD02000049.1 GCF_000286835.2 Enterovibrio norvegicus FF-33
ACCGCCGAGTTCGTCATTGCCATCGAGCATGCCATCGCCATTGGAATCAAACGCCGCAAAGTCACTGGCGGCCATGTCAAAGGCCGTGCCGTCGTTCTCTGCGTTTTGGCTTTCCAAGTCGAGGTAATCAGGAATGCCGTCACCGTCAGAATCGGGGGCGGGATCAACGCTGGCTTGCAGGTCAATGCTATCGACCTTGAGATCGCCATCGCTGTCTGCCAGACCGGCTTCAATCACATCTGGGATGGTGTCGTTATCCGAGTCGAGATCGACATCGTTGGTCACGCCATCGTTATCTGCATCGGCCGACAAGCCTGCGCCCGAGAGCGGCGTCAATTCGATGTTACTAAGGCGGATCGC
>NZ_AJYD02000050.1 GCF_000286835.2 Enterovibrio norvegicus FF-33
CCCTGTATCGCGCCACTTTCCAGAGGCTTCCACTAACACTTAAACTGCTTAAGGGCTAATCCGGGGTCGCTCGCCGCTACTGCCGGAATCTCAATTGATTTCTTTTCCTTCGGGTACTTAGATGTTTCAGTTCCCCGAGTTCGCCTCATACAGCTATGTATTCACTGCATGATACGTGCTTATGCACGTGGGTTTCCCCATTCGGAAATCGTAGACTCAAGTGGCTTTTACTGCCTTATCTACGCTTATCGCAAGTTAATACGTCCTTCATCGCCTCTGACTGCCAAGGCATCCACCGTGTACGCTTAGTCACTTAACCATACAACCCCAAGAGGTCTT
>NZ_AJYD02000051.1 GCF_000286835.2 Enterovibrio norvegicus FF-33
CACAGTGTGGGCAACGTCTTGTTACTGGCTTATTTAACGGCGGTGGCACAGGCAACATCAGACGTGCCATTTGAAGCAGCATGAGCTGAATGCTGTATCGTTTTCGCTTTGCACTGCCATGCAACAAGCCATAGTCCCGCACCCGTTGTAGCCCTTTGGGTAATACATGCTGAAGTATCAACATTAGGAACTGTCGGGCAGGCAAAGAGCGTGTCGCCGATTGCAGGGTCTGGCTGTCGGTGTAACGGAAGGTCACCTGATGGTCACTGATATCGATAATATCTTTATCGGGTAATACCCCGCGATACAAGTAGCGAGAGAGGTATTTCAGCGCAGATAAACCACGACCGACCGCCCGGCAATCGACGACCCACGTCTGGGGTATGGAAGGCGGTAACGACAACAAGGGGTGTGCGTGAATCGCGGTCAGTAACCTTGCTCG
>NZ_AJYD02000052.1 GCF_000286835.2 Enterovibrio norvegicus FF-33
CGCTCGAAGAGCACGGGGGTGAGGGCATGACAACGTATCACAATACGTTTTCGGTCATTCCCGCTCACCGCCCCTGGCGTCCCGCGCCACAAGCCAAGCCCTGTGTGCATGGTCCACAAATGGCGATTGTCACTGGGCCTGCGGGGGAAGAAATCTTCTGTGATGAACACGGGCGTGTGAAAGTGCAGTTTCCGTGGGACCGATATGGCAACAGCGACGACGCCTCAAGTTGTTGGGTACGTGTGTCTCAAGGCTGGGCAGGCGGGCAATACGGCATGATGGCGATACCGCGCATTGGTCATGAAGTGATTGTGTCGTTTTTAGAAGGCGACCCGGACCAACCGATTATCACGGGCAGAACTTATCACGCGACCAATGTGCCGCCCTACCCGCTGCCAGCCAACAAAACCCGCACCGTGATACGCACCGAAACCCATCAGGGCGAAGGCTTTAACGAACTGCGCTTTGAAGACCAAGCGGACAAAGAGGAAATTTACGTTCATGCCCAAAAGGACATGAACTTGTTGGTCGAGAACGACCGCAAAGACAACATCAAGCATGACTTGCATCTGGATGTGGAGAATGAGCGCTTACAACGTGTTCACCAAAACGAACACCTCACTGTTGACGGTCAATCGCATGTGCACGTGAAAGGCGATAAGAGCCTGATCGTTGATCAGTCCCTACATATCAAACAGGGCAAAAAGCAGCTGGTTGAAGCTGGCTCAGAAATACACCACAAAGCCGGCGATAAAGTCATCATCGAAGCAGGCACGGAAATTACCATTAAAACTGCCGCAGGCTTTGTGAAGCTAGACCCTGCAGGCGTACATTTTTCAGGTGCGGTGGTGAACCTTAATTCTGGTGGAAGCGCGGGAAGTGGCAGTGGGTTTGGTGGCCAACTTCCTTATCCTCCGAACTTTGTTGCTGAACCTCCCATATTTGATGAACAAGTAAGGTTGGTAAATTCTGAAGGTAGAATTATGAAAAATACGCCTTATTTTGTTGACGTGAACGACGGCAGAACCTTCTTTGGTGTTTCGGATGCACAAGGTTTATTGCCAAGAATCCAAACGGATAAGCCCGACTTTATGAAAGTACTAACGGGTGTCAAAGCACTTGAAAGGTGGCCAGAAAATGAGTGACACATTGATTGAAACTGACGTCACAACAAACGCAAATGTCGGTTCAACAACTGACGTATTGAGTGGTGACATGCCAGCAAGGGCATTTTTCTTTGCCGTAGTCGATGAAATCGGAAGTGATGGTATTCTCGTAAGAAAAGTTTATGCGACGCTCGACGACCAGTTTTTGAAGGCGATGCAGCTCCCAGATTCCCAAGCATTAAAAGAGGTGTTTCCTGAACAGTTTGGCATCTCCGGCAGAGACATTAATGCAAATGCAACCGTCGCTGAACATGTTATGGGTGTTAAAAATCAAACTCAGTTTTCATCAACAAGCTCAGTCTTTCCTGACGGATCACCCAGATTTAATGGAAAAACCGTCTACATTGATGTAAAAAAGGCTATCCAGGGCGGAGCTACGCTCGTCTCTACTGAAGAAATAATTGCAGCTTTAGAAGAATATAAAAAGACCGCCCCAAAAAGAGTTAAACGCATAGAGCAAATTATCAGCTACGTAAGAGACATCGATAAGGAAGTACTGCTTGCCAATAAAGTCCCCGCAAAAGCGGTTTTCACTCCAGACTCTTATGCCCTTGTAAAACAGGTTGGTCGAGTTGGAAGAACCGTTCAGGTCTTTGGGTTTGCTCTCACGGCTTACGACTTAACCGTCGCTACTCAAGAATCGATTAAAACTGGTAGCATGAAACCTATTAGTGCTGAAACTATTCGTCAAGTTGGCGGTTGGGGTTCTGCCGTCGCAGGTATGAAAATAGGGGCGGTTGCTGGAGCAGCAGTTGGCATTGAAACTGGCCCAGGAGCCATTGTCACCGGTCTCGTCGGGGGCATAATTTTTGGTGCAGCAGGTTACTTTGGCGCGGATTGGGTAGCGGATTTTATTTATGAAAACTAACTTTTTTAGCAAATTTGGATTATCAAAAAAAAGCTCAGTAGATATCGAGCATACTAACCCGTTACCTCTAAACTTCAACAAGAACACTTACCCTCAGGTTAAACTATCCCAAGAACACAAAAGCCAAGCCTATTATCTGTTTTTTTTGCTGTCAAAGCCTGAACTAGGAAGGTTCATGTCCGCATTATCTTCCCAATCTGGTGATTCAACTCCAGAACAAGGACTAATTCTTAATTTGTCACTGTATGAAGACTTCACCGGATATGTCGTCAGTTTCACCTGCAATAACGAAGATACTGTAAAGAAAATTACGCAACTAAAGCTTGCTCCTCCTCTTCCTCATCAATCATTTCCAAGAGTAGATCCCAACAGCTATGGCAGCCTGCAAGGCAACTTAGATTTGTGGTTTACACACTTCTGGGCAGTATATTGGAATTCAATGACGACTGAAGAAAAGCAGGCCATTTCACTTCCTCCTGACTGGTCTGAATTTATGGAGTCTAGATTTTGAAATGATTTGCCCTTATGCGGCGCCTCACTTCCATAAGTGCAAAACCTAGCAAATTCTGACCCTGCCATTTATCTGGCTTATAGACATCTTGGTGATCTTCCGCCAGTCCAATACCCCAAACTTTATCAACTGGGCTTGCTTCCACAATGGTGTTATCGCCTGTGTTCTGCAAAAAATCGCGCAAACACTTATTTTTTGAGAACTTCAGCAAATTAGCCTCTACAACAACCTCAAACCTCTTGTTACACCAGAGGTAATCATCGTAGTTTTTTACACGCCGCCCTAGCCATTTTGCTTGTTTAGGTGACCGCGCACTAAGGATCTTTTCAGCTGATATTGTATCTTCAAACATAAGCGCTTTTTCGAACATCATAAAATGTTCAGATGTAGGAAAGGTTCGACCTTGGAAATAAAATTCAGACTCATACCACTGACTAAGGCACTCCTTTCCAACTGTACCGTCACCTTTAGATGTGTGACCCCAAAAAAACAAGAACTTCGGCATGAGTCCACTTTTCTGAGCTTCGATTAATTCATCAACACTTCCCACCAAAACAGTTTTCCCTAAAAATGCCGCAAACATTTCAATGATCAAATAGCAGATATCATGCATTCCGAACAGAACTAACGCAACAATGAACAGAGGAGCCATTAGGCTAGCTGGCGCTTTCACCGCAGACTCTGCGGTAACATCTATGTTGAAGGCCACGAAGACCAAATACTGGTGCAAGCGTTTGATCACATCGTGACTATACCAACTGACCCGCAAAGCGGTCAGCCTTCTGGCCAACGTGTTCACAAGCCGTTCAAGTTCACCGTGGCGCTGAACAAAGCCAAATCGTTGATCAAATATTAGATTGCCGCGACTTAATCGCAAACTGTCGCCATATACATAAAAACAGAAGTGATGTAACGGCTTGGGTCGCTCTTTGCTTCACCCTAATTGGCCTCATTCCCTCGCTAGGCTCTGTGGCAAAGGGGGTATTGAAGATTCTCTTTCTTTTTGTCAGAAAAGCGGGGGGAATGTTGCTGCAGCGATTCGCCCTGCAATGGCACCTATTATTTCGTTTCTTCAAAACGAAAAAATACGTAAGTTGTTCGACATCCCCAGAATCGATATCGCACTAAGAAAAATCGCAGAAGCGATCAAAAGTATTCGTGGTGAGGTGACTGCAACTGCACTCAAAGGCTATCTTGATAACATTGCAGATGCGCTAACAGATTTAGTCTCACAAATTCGATACCTCGCTCCTGCTAGCGTAAAGGTTTGGCTCGATGAATCTGTTCGGTTGGTACGCGCCGTTCAAGAATCCGCAGATAGAATGTTGGAACCCGCCATCGCGCCAGTGCAACGTATTCTGAGCGATATTGAAGAAGCATTAGGCAAACAAGCTGATGAATACTCACCCAGCTATCGAGCTGATGTAAATACACGCACCGTTCACGAACTTGACCCAACAGTCGCTGCAATAAATCCACGCATTCTGACTCGCACACAGAAAGGTCTGTATGGCGAAATTATCAGTGACAACTATATGCTTAACCAAGGTCATCGAAACATGTTGCCGGACGCTCGGCAAGTTCGCTCTTTAGAAGATACTCCTAGAGGCCGTGGCATTGATGGTATTTATGAAAATAGTAATCCGCCTCCTCCGTATATAGTGACAGAGACTAAATACCGAACTGACTCTGGTAAATATATTGACTCGGACGGGATAGCAAGAGATAACATTTTGCCTACAACCCGTGGTTCAAATGGGTATGTGAGTGCAAAACAAATGAGTGACGCTTGGATCCAGCCAAGATTGGCCGATGAAGTTGGACGAGATGCCGCTGACGATATCATGGACGAAGGATATGCCCGATGGTTAATGATTGTTGATGAATCGGGAGAAGTGGTCAACATTACAAAATTGGACGCCAATGCAAGAAGCATTGAAGAGGTGAAGAGGTGATGAGATGACAGGACAAGCACTAACATTTAATCAAATGAGAAGGGATGCTTTTCTGGACGAACATGTTTATGACGAACAAAACACCTACTTCAGCAAAGATAACTCTCGGCGCTACACACATGTAACCGATGAAAATAAAGACATATTTCATCGCTCAAGTATTAGTTGGTCTCTATTTTTAAATAAAGTAGAGCACGCACTTCTTGAATACTCCGGAGGAGCGAGTATTGAAGCAGTACAGCTGCTCGTTGATGTCGCTTTCCAAGATCTTAATCGCCACAAAGACAAATTTACCTTTGAAATAATAAAATACTGGGAGCCAGACGGTTATCAATTTCTTCTTTGGCTGGTCAGTCTTGCAGTGCTAACTGGCAACAAAGATGCTTTGCTCACCATCGCTAGAATGACTGGGAAAAACCCACAAGGTGGCGACGACAAATGCATCGTCCAATTATACACCCGTGTTGGCCTGCAAGGTCTACCAAGACAAGATTCACTTGTTTTCGAAAAGCCCTACAGCGATTTTTATGATGCCATTAAAGGCGACGGCGTTTCTCCGACAAAATCCGAACGCCAAGCGGCGCTAAATGCCTATCTTAAGGGCTGGTACAAGGGCATGAAAAATTGCTATTGGCATAATCGCCATAAAGGCAGACACGCGACTCATTTTGGCTATTGGTCACTGGAGTCGGGAGCTGCCACCATCCTTTTTGATCTTGACGACAGTGAATACCGCAAATCGCTTTATTACCCAAAAGATTGGGTAGACTTTGCTCGCGAACAGAATTTTGGTGCTTTATTCAGCCATGAAAAACTACCTTTTCACCATATCGCATTGCCGGGCGATGAGGCACCAGTGACAGCTGAGTGGGTTTCCAATGTCAGCAATGAGGCACTTAAAGCGAACATGGGTGAACGCCTAAGCGGTGATCCGGTTAATAAAGCAGGTGATGCTGCAATATGGATCAGCATATGAAGTACATTGTGCCCTTCGTTTTGTTAGTTACCTCTTTGAACGCTTGGGCTTCACTCTCTGGCAGCTACTCAACACCGCCAGACAGTCTTTCCAACATCGTGTTTTCTGTTACGGAATTAGACGACAAAATAATCTTAGAGCGCAGAGGCGAACTGTATGCAGCAGCCTATATGGATAAAGTAGAAAGATCTGAATTTGCGTCTTATCTCGCTTGGGGAGCAGATGACCTTCAGGATTCAGAGTGCCTCGTTATGCCACTGACGCCACAGGTGAAAATTGAAGAGATCGTGGCATCAAAAGGGGGAGATGTGGTTGCAGTCACAGCCACTGGCAAGTCCACCTTGCGTTTTATTGACGAGCAAAACACAAAGTCCTTTATTCGTTTACCTAAATTTAAGATCCGACAGGTTCTTTGTATTTCTGAAAACTCGATACCACGCCTGAAAAGCAACGCATTCTTCTACAATCACGCCTTTGGTGTCGTCCCAGTCATTAAGCGTTAGTCTAATTCTAGTCACCCTCCATTCCGGCCAAATCTTGCTCGCTGAGCAACTTTTCGCCCGACCCCCAAGCAATTCTTTGCTCTCTTTAATGCCACTTCATTGTAACCCCTTGTTTTTATTGCACCACATAGCTGGCACACCCTTTGCGTTATCTCTTGCGTTGTATCACTCATTTCTCTGTCGGCCATGATTGGCGGGCAACCATTGAATAAGGACATCGCAATGCCAACTCCATGTTATATCGCTATCGAAGGCAAAACTCAGGGCAACATTACCGCGGGCGCTTTCACCGCGGATTCTGTCGGCAACATCTATGTGGAAGGCCACGAAGACCAAATGCTGGTGCAAGCGTTTGACCACATCGTCACCGTACCCACTGACCCACAGAGCGGCCAGCCTTCTGGTCAACGTGTTCACAAGCCCTTCAAGTTCACCGTGGCACTGAACAAAGCCGTGCCGCTGATGTACAACTCTCTGGCCTCAGGCGAGATGCTGCCGAAAATTGAACTCAAATGGTACCGCACCTCGGTGGAAGGCAAGCAAGAGCATTTCTTCTCGACCATCCTGACGGACAGCACCATCATCGATATCGATTGCCAAATGCCCCATTGCCAAGACGCGAACAAGAAAGAGTTCACTCAGCTGGTGACTGTCTCTGTCGCATACCGCAAAATTGATTGGGAACACACAGTAGCAGGGACGTCAGGTGCCGATGACTGGCGTGCGCCTGTTGAAGCCTAAGGCTTCTTAGCAAAAGGTGGGGCACGCGTTAACACAGTATTGTAACGCTTGCTCATTAACACCTTTTGCCACTGACCCGCCCTTGGGCGGGTTTTGTCGTCAAGCAATGACGCCTGACGATACCTCGTTTTAAGCTGGGATGGTTTATGGCTACGGAAAGCGGTCTGCAATTTACTCTTCATGTTGAAGGCTTACCTGACGACGCCTTGGCGGTGGTCGAATTCTCGGGGGCATCAGCCTTGTCTGCCCCGTTCCTGTATCAGGTGAAACTCGCCAGCCGCACTGACACTTTGACTGACCATGACGTTGTTGACCGCAATGTCTCTTTGATGCTGTGGAAAGACGGGGAGTTGGTTCAACGCTTTCATGGGGTTGTGCGCAGCTTTACCCGCGGTGACACGGGTTTCAGTCATACTCGTTATGCCCTTGAAATGGTGCCTGCCCTTTCGCGTTTGTCCCTTCGCCATAACAGCCGCATTTTCCAACAACAGTCTGTCCCTGAAATCATCAGTATCTTGCTGCAAGAAATGGGCATTGATGAGTATGCGTTTTCGGTGTCTGGCTCGCCGCAAGTACGCGAATACTGTGTGCAGTACCGTGAATCGGACCTGGAATTCTTAGCGCGTATCGCGGCCGAAGAAGGCTTGTTCTATACCTTCTTGCACAGCAAAGACAAACACACGGTGTTGTTTTCGGATGACACTCAGACGCTGTCTCACTCTTCGCTGACACTCCCTTATAACGCCACCGTTGGCGGCACGGCCAGTTCAGCCTTTATCAAAGGGTGGCAACGCTCAGCGAAAACCCGACCTTCCTCTGCGCAGCTTAAAGACTACAGCTTTAAAAAGCCGGCTTATGGCTTTTTGCATGACCATCCCGGTACAGAGATGGATT
>NZ_AJYD02000053.1 GCF_000286835.2 Enterovibrio norvegicus FF-33
TAGGGCGGCACATTGGTCGCGTGATAAGTTCTGCCCGTGATAATCGGTTGGTCCGGGTCGCCTTCTAAAAACGACACAATCACTTCATGACCAATGCGCGGTATCGCCATCATGCCGTATTGCCCGCCTGCCCAGCCTTGGGAGACACGTACCCAACAACTTGAGGCTTCATCGCTGTTGCCGTATCGGTCCCACGGAAACTGCACTTTCACGCGCCCGTGCTCATCACAGAAGATTTCTTCCCCCGCAGGCCCAGTGACAATCGCCATTTGTGGGCCATGCACACAGGGTTTGGCTTGTGGCGCGGGACGCCACGGGCGGTGAGCGGGAATGACCGAAAAGGTATTGTGATACGTTGTCATGCCCTCACCCCCGTGCTCTTCGAGCG
>NZ_AJYD02000054.1 GCF_000286835.2 Enterovibrio norvegicus FF-33
AGAGAAATGCTCTTTAAAAATCTGGAAAGCTGACTAGTAGATTTATTCTTAGGAATAAATTGAAATCTGTTTCTTATCTCTCTACCCGAGAGGTAATGAAACAAAAGTTCTCAAAACGTTAATCCTGATTGGATTAACACCAAACACATTCAAGTGTTCTTGGTTTCATCGAAAGATGAACATATTTGAGTCCGGCGAAAAACCGTTCAGCGAAAGCTGAACCGACTCTTTAACGAGAGTCACCTTGGTTGTTTGCCATACATAAAGACCTCTTGGGGTTGTATGGTTAAGTGACTAAGCGTACACGGTGGATGCCTTGGCAGTCAGAGGCGATGAAGGACGTATTAACTTGCGATAAGCGTAGATAAGGCAGTAAAAGCCACTTGAGTCTACGATTTCCGAATGGGGAAACCCACGTGCATAAGCACGTATCATGCAGTGAATACATAGCTGTATGAGGCGAACTCGGGGAACTGAAACATCTAAGTACCCGAAGGAAAAGAAATCAATTGAGATTCCGGCAGTAGCGGCGAGCGACCCCGGATTAGCCCTTAAGCAGTTTAAGTGTTAGTGGAAGCCTCTGGAAAGTGGCGCGATACAGGGTGATAGCCCCGTACACGACAATGCTTTTATTGTGAAAACGAGTAGGACGGGACACGTGGTATCCTGTCTGAACATGGGGGGACCATCCTCCAAGGCTAAATACTCCTGACTGACCGATAGTGAACCAGTACCGTGAGGGAAAGGCGAAAAGAACCCCTGTGAGGGGAGTGAAATAGAACCTGAAACCGTGTACGTACAAGCAGTGGGAGCCTCTTCGTGGGGTGACTGCGTACCTTTTGTATAATGGGTCAGCGACTTACTTTTAGTAGCAAGGTTAACCGAATAGGGGAGCCGTAGGGAAACCGAGTCTTAACTGGGCGAATAAGTTGCTAGGAGTAGACCCGAAACCGAGTGATCTAGCCATGGGCAGGTTGAAGATTGAGTAACATCAATTGGAGGACCGAACCGACTAATGTTGAAAAATTAGCGGATGACTTGTGGCTAGGGGTGAAAGGCCAATCAAACTCGGAGATAGCTGGTTCTCCCCGAAAGCTATTTAGGTAGCGCCTCGGACGAATACTACTGGGGGTAGAGCACTGTTAAGGCTAGGGGGTCATCCCGACTTACCAACCCTTTGCAAACTCCGAATACCAGAGAGTACTATCCGGGAGACACACGGCGGGTGCTAACGTCCGTCGTGGAGAGGGAAACAACCCAGACCGCCAGCTAAGGTCCCAAAGTTATCGCTAAGTGGGAAACGATGTGGGAAGGCTCAGACAGCCAGGATGTTGGCTTAGAAGCAGCCATCATTTAAAGAAAGCGTAATAGCTCACTGGTCGAGTCGGCCTGCGCGGAAGATGTAACGGGGCTAAGCGATACACCGAAGCTGCGGCATCAACTCTTCGGAGTTGTTGGGTAGGGGAGCGTTCTGTAAGCCGTTGAAGGTGAACTGTAAGGTTTGCTGGAGGTATCAGAAGTGCGAATGCTGACATGAGTAACGATAAAGCGGGTGAAAAACCTCCTCGCCGGAAGACCAAGGGTTCCTGTCCAACGTTAATCGGGGCAGGGTAAGTCGACCCCTAAGGCGAGGCCGAAAGGCGTAGTCGATGGGAAACGGGTTAATATTCCCGTACTGCTTATAACTGCGATGGGGGGACGGAGAAGGCTAGGTGAGCTTGGCGACGGTTGTCCAAGTTCAAGTGCGTAGGTGGGTGTCTTAGGTAAATCCGGGACGCTATTAACACTGAGACACGATGTCGAGTCACTACGGTGATGAAGTCATTGATGCCATGCTTCCGGGAAAAGCCTCTAAGCTTCAGGTTATAAGGAATCGTACCCCAAACCGACACAGGTGGTCGGGTAGAGAATACCAAGGCGCTTGAGAGAACTCGGGTGAAGGAACTAGGCAAAATGGTACCGTAACTTCGGGAGAAGGTACGCTGCCTCCGGTGAAGTCCCTCGCGGATGGAGCTAGAGGCAGTCGCAGATACCAGGTGGCTGCAACTGTTTATTAAAAACATAGCACTGTGCAAAATCGAAAGATGACGTATACGGTGTGACGCCTGCCCGGTGCCGGAAGGTTAATTGATGGGGTTATCTTCGGAGAAGCTCTTGATCGAAGCCCCGGTAAACGGCGGCCGTAACTATAACGGTCCTAAGGTAGCGAAATTCCTTGTCGGGTAAGTTCCGACCTGCACGAATGGCGTAATGATGGCCACGCTGTCTCCACCCGAGACTCAGTGAAATTGAAATCGCAGTGAAGATGCTGTGTACCCGCGGCTAGACGGAAAGACCCCGTGAACCTTTACTACAGCTTGGCACTGAACATTGACCCTACATGTGTAGGATAGGTGGGATCCTTTGAAGCATCGTCGCTAGATGGTGTGGAGGCAATCTTGAAATACCACCCTTGTATGCTTGATGTTCAACGTTGGCCCCTTATCGGGGTTGCGGACAGTGCCTGGTGGGTAGTTTGACTGGGGCGGTCTCCTCCCAAAGAGTAACGGAGGAGCACGAAGGTGGGCTAATCACGGTCGGACATCGTGAGGTTAGTGCAATGGCATAAGCCCGCTTGACTGCGAGAATGACAATTCGAGCAGGTACGAAAGTAGGTCATAGTGATCCGGTGGTTCTGAATGGAAGGGCCATCGCTCAACGGATAAAAGGTACTCCGGGGATAACAGGCTGATACCGCCCAAGAGTTCATATCGACGGCGGTGTTTGGCACCTCGATGTCGGCTCATCACATCCTGGGGCTGAAGTCGGTCCCAAGGGTATGGCTGTTCGCCATTTAAAGTGGTACGCGAGCTGGGTTTAGAACGTCGTGAGACAGTTCGGTCCCTATCTGCCGTGGGCGTTGGATGATTGAGAGCGGCTGCTCCTAGTACGAGAGGACCGGAGTGGACGAACCTCTGGTGTTCGGGTTGTCACGCCAGTGGCATTGCCCGGTAGCTAAGTTCGGAATTGATAAGCGCTGAAAGCATCTAAGCGCGAAGCGAGCCTCGAGATGAGTCATCCCTGACACTATAAGTGTCCTAAAGGGTTGTTGGAGACTACGACGTAGATAGGCAGGGTGTGTAAGTGCTGCGAGGCATTGAGCTAACCTGTACTAATTGCCCGTGAGGCTTAACCATACAACACCCAAGGGGTTTTAGCGGACTCAGATAAGAACGTTGAATGTGTATTGAGAGCATATAGCTAGTCAGAATTTCCCAGATTTTTGTTTTTCGCCTCATGGCGGGGAACAGTACAAAATTTGCTTGGCGACCATAGCATTATGGACCCACCTGATCCCATGCCGAACTCAGTAGTGAAACGTAATAGCGCCGATGGTAGTGTGGGGTCTCCCCATGTGAGAGTAGGACATCGCCAGGCTTCAAATTCGTTTTCATCTTTTTAAGAAAAAGATGAAGGCAAAAAGAAAAACAAAAAGGCCACCCTATCGGGTGGCCTTTTTGCGTTTATACCGTGTCCTGTCCTGAGATAAGTTGACACATTGGAGACTTATCTATGCGCACACCAAAAGAGACAACATCCAAACGTACCCAACGTGATTATTCCTTAGCCTTCAAACTGGCGGTGGTGTCTCAGGTAGAAAAAGGCGAGCTGACCTACAAACAAGTGCAAGAACACTATGTTAATTAGACAGTAGCAAGATTTGGTAAATTATTGCCGTTCGCTGCGCCAGAGAGCTATGTTGAGCTACATATCATTAATGGTTAGTATCTGTTGTTTAGTCATATGGTATTTGGAATAAGAAATGGAGATGTGCCGTACATGTATGACGTCTGTATTTGGAAACAAAAAAGCACCACTCATGACATGAGTAGTGCTTTTTCTTTAAAACAGTATGTTAGCTTAGTTTCAGACGCTGAACTCAACTAAGAGGTTAATCACTTTTATCCCTGCATTACGCATTTCAATACAGGCACTTTTCGTTGTGTCATCGGCAATACCGCGGCACGCCTCTAAGTTGACCCATACATCGAAACCGCCATGTTTTCTCAGCTGCAGAGCGGTCGTTTTAACGCAATAGTCTGTAGCTAGCCCACCTACGATGACAGTTTTCACTTCTTTGGAAGCAAGCCATTCAATCAGACCCGTGCTGAGTTTCTCTTGAATATCATGAAAGCAGGCACCGTAGGGATGCAAATCTGGTTCTACACCTTTCCATATCACATGATCATATTCAGTGACTGCAGGAAGATCCGCAATTATTTCGAAGCCTTCTGTCCCTGGAACTGCGTGAGAAACCCAAGTGAGATCTGCATTGGCATGTTTAAGTGGAATCAGCATCTTATCGTGACTTTCTACTACCCAAACAGCATTGGCAGGGTGCGCGTCCTTGGTCAAAATACGAAGACTGGCTTTCTCTGCCTGCATGTTTAACGCTTTTCCAATCATATGGCCTTCAGTCACAGGCAACTCATCTGGGCAAAGAGGTGTGAAGGTCTTTTGAGGGTCGACGTCTATGGATGCGATCACGCTGACTACCTTACAATATTTGATTGAGCAGATGATCTGCACGGATCCGCTTGATCCGCTTTAGTAATTTTCTCACTTGAGCAGGGTAAACTTCGAGTTTCTCAATCTGTTTGTAGCTACCAATAAGTTGAGTATGGCTAAGAATTGTATCAATCTCTCGCTGCATTTCATCTTCAAGTAGTCGGTTTTTATCGTGAAGCAATATGGCGTTCTCAAGGTCCAATTTCCATGCGCGAGGATTAAGGTTGTTCCCCGTTAGAAGCATGTAACTGCGGTCTACCCATATACCTTTAAGGTGGAAGCTGTTGTCGTCATGCTTCCATAAATGAATTCTCAACTGACGTTTAGCAATAGCGGCTTCGTTGCGACGGGCAAAGTTACGTAAGTTGATCTCATAAAGGTATGGAAGACCAGAAATTGTTCGAAATGGCTCATCAGGTGGAATATAGAAGTCGTTCGCTGTTTTATCACCGACGATAATTGTGACGTTCACACCGCGTCGTAGAGCACGTCTAATCTCTCGCATAACACTTCGTGGAGGGTTGAAATACGGCGTACAAATGGTCAGATCTTCATGCGCACAAGCAATCAGTCGACAAATTTGTGTGTTGAGGAAGTTCTTGCGTTTTCCTAAGCCTACCATCGGTGTTAACCCGACTTGATCGGCATTAATATGCTGAGAAATAAAGCTATAACTGGCGCTTTGTAGGCGAGCACGAAGATCACGAATAGCCGGTTTAAGCACTTTGGTATTTGGGCGACTAGGCTGAGACAGGCAAGTAACTGCATCGCTGGAAACCAACTTGGTTCCAATGAAGTTAGCCATACAGTCGGCGAGTGCCTTGCTTTTGATGACATGATAACGGTCATAACGATAGCGGTCATGTTGAGCAAGATATACATCATTGAGGCTTGCGCCACTATAGATAACGGTATCGTCAATGATGAAGCCTTTTAGGTGAAGGACACCAAACACTTCTCGGTTTCTAACGGGCACGCCCAAAACGTCGACCTTGTAGGTGTACTTCTCCGAGTATTCTCGATAAAGCGCAGCATTGCCGTCGGATTTCTCTGCACCAATTAAACCGCGTTGGGCACGGTGCCAATCCACCAATACTTTGATATCGAGTACCGGGTTCTTTTGTTTTGCCTCGTAGAGCGCATCAAGGATCGATCGTCCTGCTTCATCGTCTTGCAGATATAGAGCGACCAGATAAATGCGAGATTTGGCTTGTGCAATTTCATGCAGCAAGCGCTCTCTAAAAGATGCTGCGTCGAGAAGCGTTTCTAGCTGATCTGGACGATGTGCAATTTTTGGGAGCTGATCGATCAACTGCTTATTTGCAGTAGCTGAATCCATTGTTGCCTCATTAAGTTCGACTGATAGTCGTGTTTACGCAAATCAAACCCTGCATTGTACCAGAAAATACGTTATTTCCAGTATTCTGGATGTGCCTGTTATCTCGATTTGGCACTATCACTTTGGTAAATACTGCATTGGGACGAGATCTTTACCACTGTTGCAATAGCTAGCATACCTGCCTTGAAGTTCATCTGGGAGTGCATGATCATCAATGATGTAAAATCCAGCACCTTCATAAAGAGAGACTAAATAACGGTAGGCGAGGCAGTAACATATTTTGCTTTGGGTTTGTTCTTGAATCGATTTGAGAAAAGTCGCACCTAGCTTTTCCCCTCTGAATTCAGGGTCAATGAGCATACCAGTAAGAAGCTGAAATTCATTGAATTGGCGAAAACGCACAGCTCCAGCTAAACGCTTTTCACGTTCCATTGTCCAAATAACTTCATCTTTCTTAGGTTTGCCCGCGGGATAGTGATCTTTGTAAAAGCGCGCCACAATAGGGAAGCGTAAGGTGTCTAGCGGGAAAAATCGATAGTCGGCCATGGTTATCTAATCACTGTGAATTCAAGGCGGATGGGGTAGTATACACGGCTAACAACCATTGAAAATGAAACCGCGAGCCGAATGAAGATCCTCACTAATACATCGCTCAAGCCATACCATACTTTCGGTTTAGAACTGAACGCGAATGAAATCATTAAAGCGCAAAAATCGGATGATTTCCTGCAGATCTGGAAACAGAGACCAGATGAACCAAAGCTGGTTGTAGGTGAAGGTAGTAATCTACTTTTTTGTGAAGATTTTGCAGGTGTTATTGTTCTCAATTGCTTGAAAGGGATTGAGGTGCAAGAAACCACTAATGAATGGTTACTGCATGTCGCAGGTGGTGAAAGTTGGCATGAATTGGTGACGAATACCGTCGATAGAGGCATGCCTGGTTTAGAAAACTTAGCACTGATCCCTGGTTTGGTTGGGTCTGCGCCCATTCAGAATATTGGTGCCTATGGTGTGGAGTTCAAATCGAATTGTGATTATGTCGATGTGCTGATGCTCGATAGTGGGGAAATTACCCGCTTAACAGCTCAAGAATGTGAGTTTGGCTATCGTGACTCTGTGTTTAAGCATGGACTAAAAGACAAAGCGATCGTGACAGCGGTGGGTTTTAAGCTACCGAAATGCTGGAAGCCTGTTGTTGGCTATGGTGCACTTAGTGAATTAGGTGAATGCGATGATCTCACTGCCAAAGATGTCTATAACAAAGTCTGTGAGATACGATGTGCAAAATTACCCGATCCGAAAGAGATTGGTAATGCAGGAAGCTTTTTCAAAAATCCAGTCGTAGCAAAATCCTTGGCGGATAGGCTTTTACTAACCCATCCGACGATGCCTCATTTTGGCGTGAGCGACGCTGAAGTTAAATTAGCCGCGGGATGGTTAATCGATCAGTGTGGCCTCAAAGGCAGTTGCGTTGGCGGTGCTGCGGTACATAGTCAACAAGCGCTTGTTCTCACCAATACAGGTAAGGCGACTGCGAAAGACGTTCTTAAGCTCGCTAAAAATGTTGTTGAAACTGTATATGATCGTTTCGGGGTAACCCTCGAGCATGAAGTACGCTTTATGGGGCGGACAGCTGAAACAAACCTGGAGGCGATATGCCTTCCATAGACCATACACCCCGCTTAGCGCTAATCAAGATCCTAGCGGATGGACAGTTCCATTCGGGAGAAAAACTCGGTCAAGAGCTTGGAATGAGTCGTGCAGCAATTAGTAAGCATATAAAAGTGCTTCAGCAATGGGGACTTGACGTATTTCGAGTGCAAGGAAAAGGCTATTGCTTGCCGAGCGCGTTAGATCTCTTGGAAGAGCAACCATTGCGTGCGAAGTTGAATACTACTGATTTTTCATTGATCCCTGTTATTGGTTCCACCAATCAGTACTTGCTGGATCGTGTAGGTCAACTCGCGTCCGGTACCGCCTGCCTAGCAGAATACCAACAAACGGGCCGAGGTCGTCGAGGACGTACATGGTTCTCACCATTCGGCGCAAATTTATACCTCTCAATGTATTGGCGACTTGATGCTGGAATGGCCGCTGCAATGGGACTGAGTCTTGTTGTTGGTGTCTCCATGGCTGAAACACTGGCTCAACTTGGCGCAGAAAACGTCAAAGTGAAATGGCCTAACGATTTGTATTGGAACGACAGGAAATTAGCAGGCATCTTGGTCGAAATGACAGGACAAGCAGGGGAAGCTGCACACCTTGTCATCGGTATGGGTCTTAACGTTGCTATGCCAGATACTGATGCCGTTGATCAGGATTGGGCCAACTTGAAAGATACTTGTCACACGTTGCCCGATAAAAACAAGCTTGCCGCCGCATTGATAAATGGTGTTACCGACGCACTTAAGCAATATGAAGAAACCGGTATGACTGGTTTTGTTGAACGTTGGGATCGATACGACAACTTTAACGGACGCGCCGTTAAGTTATTGCTGGGTGAGCGTGTGGTTAAGGGGATCGCGCGAGGTATTAATGAGCAAGGGGCGCTTTTGCTCGAAACCGAGGCTGGCATCACCCCTTACCTTGGCGGAGAAATTAGTCTCCGCGCTGACGAATAATTTATATTACTTGCGTACCATGACAGTTTGAACCGCGTGGTTTGTTCCCTTTTGTAAGACAAGGCCCGCACGCTCTCGTGTGGGCAAAATATTTTCAACCAAGTTCTTTCCGTTTATCTCCTCCCAAATACTAGAAGCAGTGCGTCTTGCTTCGTCTTGCGTTAGCCGCGTGTAATGGTGGAAATAAGACGATGGGTCTTTAAAGGCCCCTTGTCTGAATGCCATGAATCGTTCGATGTACCATGTTCTTAGCAACGAACTATCGGCATCGACATAAATCGAAAAATCGAGAAAATCCGAGATAAACACGCGGTGAGGGTCGTGTGGGTAGTCCATGCCGCTTTGCAGCACGTTTAAACCTTCTACGATCAGAATATCAGGCTGCTCGACAACTTTTATGTCATCTGTCACGTCATACACCAGATGAGAATAAATGGGCGCTTCAACCCGAGGCTTACCCGATTTCACATCTGACACAAACTGCACCAGTTTACGAATGTCGTAAGACGGAGGAAATCCCTTTTTCTTCATCAAACCACGTTCGTTAAGCACGTTATTGGGATGAAGAAAACCATCTGTGGTAATGAGTTCGACTTTTGGGTGTTCTGGCCAGCGTTCTAGTAAAGCTTTTAGTAAACGGGCTGTCGTGCTTTTCCCCACGGCGACACTACCAGCAATCCCGATAACGTAAGGCACTGTGTTGCCCTTTTGAGCGAGAAAATGCTCCAACACCTGAGTGCGCCCTTTACGAGCTTTAACGTACAGATTCAGAAGACGAGAAAGCGGCAGGTAAATGTCCCGCACTTCATTCATGGTGAGGTGTTCGTTAATGCCTCGAAGCTTTTCGAGGTCAGTCTCATCCAGCGTCATAGGCACAGCATCACGAAGCTCTGACCATTGTTGGCGATTAAAAGACAGATAAGGCGTTAATAGATCGCTCATATTAAAAATGAATCTGTTTCGACTAAGGACAGCGACAATACATTATACCCAATGATAGTGAAAGCAGGATGCCGAGTTTAGCTGATGCTATCCCGCTAAAAAAAAGCGTGAATTGGCGATTTAATGCACTGTAAGGAAAGAATTGATAGAAAAAGTTAAATTAGCTATTGCAACGAAAAAAATCATTGCATAGAATGCGCAGCACTTGTCGCCGGCTTAGCTCAGTTGGTAGAGCAACTGACTTGTAATCAGTAGGTCGCCAGTTCGATTCCGGCAGCCGGCACCAATAAGACAAAAAAAGACAATTAGGTGGGATTCCCGAGTGGCCAAAGGGATCAGACTGTAAATCTGACG
>NZ_AJYD02000055.1 GCF_000286835.2 Enterovibrio norvegicus FF-33
TGTGGGAGGACGCATGAGCACCTTTCTTTCCTTGCTCAATCATCATGGCGCTGAACTCGAGCCAAGGCGCCTTAACCCAGATATCTCTCGTGCCATCATGGCCATGTCTCGCTGCCGAACAGGGGCATTAGGTCACGTGCAATGGGGTTGTCAGGGGTGTCACCATGATGACCGAACGCCGCTATCTTGTGGGCACCGTCATTGTCCGCAGTGTCAACACACCAACACCATGCAATGGCTGGCTCGGCAAGAGGCGAAGTTATTGCCGACACACTATTTTATGATCACTTTCACCGTGCCTGCCGAACTCAGAAAAATGGCTATCACACACGCGAGGTGTTTGT
>NZ_AJYD02000056.1 GCF_000286835.2 Enterovibrio norvegicus FF-33
GACGATGCCACCTTTACGGTCACTCTGACCAACGACAGCACCACCAACACCGAGGTTACCTTGACGTTGGCGGGTGATTCCGCCGACAAGAACGTCGACTTCACGGGCACAACCGTGACCGTCAACGGCACCGAGATCTCCGTCGCCGCTGACGGCAGCTTCACCGTCGCTGTTGCTGCTGGCGACACCGCATTCAATGTGGTCGTTAACACCACGACGGATGACACCTACGAAGGCGATGAAACCTTTACTGTGTCAGCCAAGACAGACAATCAAGCCAGCGCGGTTATCGGCACTGCCACCATCACCGATGGCGGCCA